>CAWITT010000013.1:0-260403 GCA_963839025.1 uncultured Acidobacteriaceae bacterium | reverse complement strand
GAATTCTTCGAATGCTTTCACTAAAGGCCTAGCTAGAAGCGTTTGATGGGCTTCGCCCGTCTTTTTCGGCCCACGTACGCTGGTGCGAACATGGGGCACCCGTCGAGTTTTGTTTGGTCCTTCAGTTCCGATCCGCGCGCGAACATCAAAGGCGACTCGACGAATCGAAAGTACCTCCGCAACCGCTACGGTTGCAGGCGGTCGTAGACCAGCTTGGCCGCGGCGATATCTTCAACCGCGATTCCAACGGACTTGAACACTACCGGCCGGTCACCACGATCCATGTGTGCGCCGTTCAGCAGCTCTCCGATTTCCGCCGTGACCTGGGCGCCGGCCAGAACAATATCGCCCGCTTCTTTCCCCGCAGCCTCACGGGACTCCACCACCACAGCGCCGCGCATCGTCTCTGTGTCTAATTCACGCCGGTCGGGCGTGGCGGCGCCGATCGCGCACACCATAGCGTGCGGGCTCAGCCATTCTCCTTTGAAGAGAGGCTCCGGGGAACTCGTCAACGTCAGCACGACATCCGCTCCCGAGACCGCTTCTTCCGCCGTCGTCACCCGGGCGCCGATCTCCCCAGCGAATTGCTGCGCATGCTCCTTAGACCGGCTCCAAACTCTTACCTCGGTAAAAGAACGAATACCCGCCAGCGCCCGCACGTGCGAGCGGGCCTGTACCCCGCTGCCCAATATCGCAAGCACCTTGGCGTCGGGTGCCGCAAGCTGGTCGATCGCCACCGCAGACACGGCTGCGGTGCGCATCTCGGTAATCAACCGCCCGTCCATGGTTGCCAAGGGCTCGCCTGTATCCGAGCGATACAGCTGGATCATCGCCATATGCGTATGCTTGTTGAGCTCCGCATTGCCGGGAAAAAAGGTCACCAGCTTGGCCCCCATCACCGTGCCATAGACGGCGGGCATGACACCGAACCAGCCTCCCTGGGCAGGCACGATCGTGCGCACCGGCTGCCGCACCCGGCCGGCGGAAAAGTCCATCAACGCATGCCGGATCGCAGGAATGAGGTCCTCATAAAAAAGTACGGCCCGGATTTGTTCTTCAGTCAACATGCCAATCTCGATTATCGACGACAGGAGCTACCATCGAAGTATGGATGCAGGCCACGACCTCGAAATAGCCGATCCTCTCGAGCTGTTTGCGGCGTGGCTCAAGCAAGCCGAGGCCAGCGAACCCAACGACGCGATTGCGGCAGCCTTGGCCACCTCCACCCCGGACGGTGCTCCCAGCGTTCGCATGGTGTTGATAAAAAAAGTCGACGACCGCGGCTTTTGTTTCTTCACCAACGCAGAAAGCAAGAAGGGAAAGCAGCTGCAAGCAAATCCCAAGGCAGCCCTTTGTTTCCACTGGAAGTCGCTGCGCCGCCAGGTGCGCGTAGAGGGCACGGTATCGCAGATGGACCCGGCCGATGTGGACACCTACTTCCACAGCCGCTCTCGCGCCAGTCAGATCGGCGCCGCGGTCTCGCAGCAAAGCTGTCCGCTCGAGAGCCGTGAGTTGTTGGAGACAAGTGTCCGTAAATTTGCCGAGGATCATCCAGGAGAAGTCCCGCGCCCTGCTTACTGGCGCGGGTTCTGCTTGTATGCGGAGCAAATTGAGTTCTGGCTGGATGGGCCGAACCGTCTCCACGACCGCTTCCTCTTTACCCGCGACTCGAACACCTGGAAGAGCACCCGCCTCTATCCCTGAGCTTGTCATCTCGACCGGAGCGCAGCGGAGTGGAGAGATCTGCGGTTTTGTTATCTCAAAGCGAACCCCAGACCCAACTCCGGCACGATCTCAGAAGGGAATATCGTCGTCAGTAATCTCCGTTCCAGCAAACTCTTCGTGGTGCACCGGCGCCCGTTGATCGAACGAGGTCGTGTTCGAGCGCTGGCCGCCGCCACCGCCGCCGTCATCGCCCCGCCCGGATAACAAGACCAATTCGTTCACGATAATTTCAGTGCGGTATTTCTTCTGACCTGAGGCCTGGTCGTCCCACGAGCGGGTCTGGATACGGCCCTCGACGTACAGCTTATTCCCCTTCTTGACGTAGTCCCGGATAATCTCCGCCACCTTCTGGTAGGCGGTCAGGTTGTGCCACTCAGTCTTGTCCTGCCACTCGCCGGTCTTATCCTTGAATCGCTCAGACGTTGCCAGCGTAAGGTTCGCGACTGGCAAACCGCTGGGTAAAAACTTGACCTCCGGGTCCTTCCCTACGTTCCCTAGGAGAATGACTTTATTAACGCTTTTTGGCATGATGCTTCCTTCGTTTTGGGTAAGGCAGAAGCATAGCAGAACTGCAGGTTAAGTTTTTCTCAACCGCGCCAGGCGCCGGTTGCGCAGCCACTTCGCTGCGCCCAGCAAAGTCAGCATGCTGCCGAAGGGCAGGCACATCATGGCCAGCAGCAGGGCCAACCAGCCGGAGTTGGTGTGCGGGCCGTGAATGCCGATACCGCCGAAGACGGTCGCCGTCAACAACGCGGCAAGTCCCCCGACCACCAGGATCCATATGCCGGCGCGCAGCAGTTGCCGGGTGCCATCGTCCGGCATGGGCTTCGCTCGTACCAGGCGGGGCCCCTCCTCCACGGCCCGGGCTACGCTTACCGCCACGCAGCCAGCATGGCATAGACCACCACTCCGGTCACCGAGACGTAGAGCCAGATAGGCAGCGTGAAACGCGCGATTTTACGATGCTGGCGGATGCGCCCGCTGAGTGAAAAGAAGAAAGTGGTCAGCACCATCGGCAGCGCCACCACGGAAAGCGAGACGTGGCTGATCAAAATGGACAGGTACACCGTCTTCGCCGTCCCGAACCCGGGAAAGTGCGTCTCTCCGTGCAGCGCGTGATTGGTGATGTAGCTCACCAGGAAGAGGGAAGAGAAAACAAACGCGATGATCATCGACAACCGGTGCGCGGGAATATTGCGCCGGCGCACGAAGTAGAAACCAGCCAGCAAAGCGATAGTACAAAGTCCATTAAACGTCGCGTTCAGAGCCGGCAAGAAACGAAACCGCACCGCTGCCGCATCCAGGGGATGATGCAAATACAGCAGCCAAAGCAAAAAGCAAACCGCGGCGGCACTAACGGCGCAGATCAACACCACCGGCAGAGCAACAGACGGGCGCGGCGTGGTTTCCGCAACTAACATGAACTTCCTTTCTACTTAAGCGGACGGCTTATGGCTGCGCCGGTTCACAATCGCCCACGCGGCCACAAAAGTCAGCAGGCAAAAGACGGCGGTCACCGCCAGATTAACGGGCAAACTAAACTGCGTCACCGCATCCGGAAACAAGCTGCCGCGCAGTGCTTCCACTCCATAGGTCAAAGGGTTCAGCATCATGCAAAAGCGCATCCAGCCCGCGGCCCCGCTCAGTGGGAACAAGGATCCAGACAGCATCCACACCGGCAGAAGCAGGATGTTCACCACCGCGTGAAAAGCCTGGGTGGAATCCATCGGCCATGCGATGGCAAATCCCAAGGCAGTCAGCTCAAAGCTGATCATCGCCACCACCAGTATGCTTACGCCGATCGACGCCGGCGTCAGGTGCGCCCCCACCAGCGGCGCAAACACCAGGAAGATGACCCCCTGCACCGCCGCCAAGGTCGCGCCACCCAGCACTTTGCCCAGGACGATGGACGACCGGCTGACCGGCGCCGCCAGCACCGATAAAAGAAAACCTTCATTTCGATCTTGAATCAGCGACATCATGCTGAAGATCGCGGTAAAGAGCACAATCATGGCTACCGATCCCGGGAAAAAGTAAGCCAGATAGTGGGAAGAAGATCCGGAACCCGCGCTGAAGCTGTGGGCGAAGCCGGCGCCGAGCGTAACCCAGAAGATGAGCGGCGAGGCGATTACGCCTGCCACCCGCGCCTTCTGGCGATAAAAACGGACAATCTCCCGCTGCCACAAGCTATACGCCGGCAGCCAGATGCCCGGCGATGTGGTCTGCCGCGTGCGCGGCGCGGTAACAGCGATGCTGGCCATTAGCTCTCCTTCTCCCCGGTGTCCGCCCAAAAGCGATGACCGGTACGCTGGATGAATACGTCCTCAAGCGAGGGCCGGGCCACTGAGAAACCATCAATCTCGCCGGGAAAGGCTTCGATCGCGCTGGTCACCAGGCGATGGCCTTCCGCTTGCTCCAGCCGGACGGACTTGCCGAGCGCGCTGGCATCGACCCCAAAGCGAGCGCCCATGCGCTCCGCCAGCGACCGCGCAGCTTCTGGGCCCGCAGTCGTGAACAGCACCACATCGCCGCCGATGGCTGACTTGAGCTGTGCCGGGGAGCCCAGCGCAACCAGGTTCCCCTGGTTTAAAACCGCCAGCCGGTCACAATATTCCGCTTCCTCCATCAGATGGGTGGTCACGAGAACCGAGACCCCTTCCTGATCCCGCAGCATCCGCAGATATTGCCACATATCGCGCCGCGCTCCGGGGTCGAGCCCGGTCGATGGCTCGTCGAGCAGCAGCACGGCCGGGGAATGGATGAGCCCCTTCGCGAGCTCCACCCGCCGCTGCATGCCGCCGGATAAGGTTTCCACGTAATCCTTAGCCCGGTCGCTTAGGCCTACCCGGCTCAGCACTTCCTGGCTCCGGCGGGTGAGCGTCTCCCCCCGCAGGCCATACAGATGCCCTTGGTGCTTCAGGTTCTCGGCCACCGTCAGTTTGAGGTCCAGGCTCCTGGCCTGAAAAACGATGCCGGTTTGCTGCCGCGCCCGGTTGGGCTCCCGGGCTACGTCGAAGCCCTCGATCCGGGCGGCTCCCCCGGTCGGCACCATCAGCGTGGAAAGAATGCGAAACAACGTCGTTTTGCCGCTACCATTCGGCCCCAGCAGACCGAAAATCTCGGCTGGCCGCACGGCAAAACTCAAATTGTCGAGCGCCAGGCGGCCGCCGTAGTCGTGCGAAAGCCGGTCGAGTTCAATCGGCATCCGCGACGGCACGTCGCCGCTCCCAATGTTGGCCGCGGGATGTTCACTCAGGGTCGCCAATCCGCTTATCTCCCTCCGCTGGCATCGAGCATCATCACCGTGAGCAGGAGCGGCAGGTAGATAACGCTGGCCCGCAGCAGGTCACGCGCATAACCCCGCGACTCCATCACGCTGACCGCCCTGGTGATACGTGTGAAGCGAATGGTGTAAGCCAGATAGCCCAAGCCCAGAATCACGGCGGTGACCAGATAGATCCGCCCGGTTAGATGCAGATAGAACGGGATGGCGCTAACCGGGATCATCAGCACCGCGTAAATCAGGGCTTCCGATGCCGTCGACCAGCCATCCGGCTGGACCACCGGAAGCATGCGGATGCCGGCCTTTGCGTAGTCGTCGCGATAGAGCCAGGCGATGGCCATGAAGTGAGGAAACTGCCACACGAAGAGAATGGCAAACAGCGCCACCGCCGGCCACTCGATCACTCCCCTGGCGGCGGTCCAGCCCAGCAACGGAGGCAGGGCCCCGGGGAACGCGCCTATGAAGGTGGCCAGCGTGGTGTAGCGCTTGAGCGGCGTGTAGATCGCGACATATACAAACCCGGTCAGCAGGGTCAGCATCACGGTGGCCGGATTGGTAAACCACGCCAGCACCCACGCTCCTGCGGCAAAACACGCCAAGCCCAAAAATAAGCAATAAATCATCCCAAATCGGCCGGCGGCCAAGGGGCGTTGCGCCGTCCGCGTCATTCTGGCGTCAGTCTTGCGTTCGATCACCTGGTTCAACACGCTGGCCCCGCACGAAACCAAAGTGATGCCCAACAGGGCTTCGATCAAGCCCCACTGGATGCTGGGAATACCAGATCTCACGGAGCCGAGATAAAATCCGGCCCACGCCGTAATCACGACCATCGTGGTGACCCGGACCTTGAAAAGCTCCTGGTAATCGGCCCAACGGGAATGCCGTGTCAACGGCTTGGCCACCGCCGGCATCATTACCTTCGGAAGGCGGTCAACAGCTTGGGCGGCGGGGGTCATATGTGAGCAGCTACCTTCATGATAGCAAGCGCCAGCGCACTGAGATTGCTGTTACGGGACAAGTTCGACGGGGGCTGATTCGGCAACCGTTGTTTCCGTATCGTCATTGTTCACCAGGTATTCTTGCACCAGGACCGAAACCAGGACTGCCGTGGGTACGGCGATCATGGCCCCGATCACGCCAGCCAGCTTGGAACCCATCAGCAGAGCAACCAGGACGCCCAGGGCCGAGAGGTCCACACTGCTCTTCATGATGCGTGGCGTCAGGAAAGAGGTCTCAACCTGGGAATAAATAGCCCAGAAAATCGCCACTCCCAGTACTTTTTCCCAGGAGTCGATGGCCGCCGCCAGCAACACCAGGGCTATCGAGACCATGGCGCCCACGATGGGGATGATATTCAGTGCACCCATCAGCACGGCCAGCGCATAGGCGTACCGGACCTTGAGCAAAACAAAGACGATCAGGCTGCAAAGCCCAAGGATCAGCATGAGGCTGCCCTGTCCCACGAGCCATTTGCCCATGCGCACGTCGGCGCGCAGCAGGGTCGTATTGAGCCGCCCCCTGGACCTTGGGGGAAAAACGAGAGCACCCAGTGGTAAGCCTCGTCCCCTTCCAGCATGAAATAGATCGTCAGAAAGACGACGGCCGCAAGATCGGCGAGCTTGGTGGCCCAACCGCTGATCGAAAGAAACAAATATTCCGCGAAATTCGAAGCGAAATTCTGGAGCTTGGCGGACAAGCCGGAAAGATTGATGTGCGAAGCGAGGGGGACGCGATGGAATTGGTCGAGCAATTGTGGCCCGCGCGTCGGAAGCTCAGTGATCAACGACTGCAAATCTTTCAGGACTGGAGGCACGGCAAAGGCGAAAAACAGGGTCATGGCCGTGCCCACACTCAGCAGAAGGAACAAGATGGCCAATCCACGCCCGGGGTGCCACTGCCGGATGTGGATGCGGGTGATGCTGCGAATCACCGGCGACAGGACCACGGCGAACAGTGCGCTTACATAGAGCAGCAACAGGATTTCGCGCATCTGGTAGGCGGCGATAAGGGCGAGCGCGACGGCGAAAGCGAAGACAATGTGACCGCGCACCGCGCGGGCTCGCGCCAAATCCGGATTTGCCATGCGTTCCTTACCTCTTCTTAGCCCCGTTTTTTGGCTGTACGAACCATTGCAGGGACACCTGTTCGAGCACCCGGTCGGCTACTTCCCGCGGGCTCAGGCCGCCGGTGTCCACGGTAAGATGCGCGGCGCGGTAGTATGGCAGGCGCCTGCGATGGCGCGCTTCGGGAGATTCCGCGGAAGCCAGCAGAGGTCGCGTTCTTCCTTCGACCGAGCAGCGCGCCAGTAGTTCAGAAAGTTCACCGTCCAGGAAGATGAGGCAATTGCCCGGCGATTGAACCAAGTGAGCCCGGGTGGAGTCATTCTCGATCGCACCCCCGCCGAGCGCCAGCACCATGTGCTCTTCGCCGCTCAATTGGAGCACCGCCTGCCGCTCCCGCTCGCGGAATTCCGCTTCCCCAAAATCGCGAAATATTTCCGCGACTGTGCGTTGGCTGGAGGCTTCAATCACGCGGTCCGAGTCAACGAACCGCCAGCCGAGGTCCTGGGCCAGCATCGCGCCCACGGTGGACTTGCCGGCGCCCATAAACCCGGTCAGGATCAGCCGGGAAATCCACTGTAACTGGGTGCTCATGCCGTCTGAGGATTATAGAGCGGCAGGAATGGACGGGCTTGCCCTCACTTGACCGGCGGGGCTTCCTTCTTCAGCGCATCCTGAATGTTTTCCCAAACCGCCGGGCTCGGATCGTGAATCGGCAGAAGCAACTTGGCTTGTTGCGCAATATACTCCAGATCCCGCACCAGCGAACTGCAATTCTCGCAGGTCTTCAGGTGCTCTTGCCCGGCCAGATCTTCGCCTGACTCGAACAAGCTGGGAAGCTGGTCCTGAAAAACGGCGCAATCGACTGTCGTCTCGTTGGCTGCTTTCCGGACATTACTCATAGAACCGCCTCTTTCCGTTGCCCGGATTTCAAGAGGTCGCGCAACTTCATGCGCGCCTTGTGCAGCTGCGACTTGCTGTTTCCTATAGAACACTCCAGCATCCCCGCAATCTCATTGTGTTCGTATCCTTCCACATCGTGCAACACGAATACCAGCCGGTAACCCGGAGGTAAATTTTCGATCGCCCGTTCCAAAGTCACTCGATCCACTGAACCGGAGAGGGTCAGGTCGCGTGCGCCGATATCTTTGCGTGGCCCGTCGTCTTGCGACGGTTCCAGCGTTTCTTCCAGCGAAACCTGGGGTAGCCCCTTCTTCCGCAGATGCATAAGCACCACATTCACTGCCAGGCGATGCAGCCAGGTCGAAAACGCCGAGTCTCCACGGAAGGTGCCTATCTTGCGATAAAGCTGGAGAAACGCTTCCTGGGTCAGATCCTCCGCCTCGGCCACATTGCCCAGCATCCGCAGGCACAGCGAGTACACCCGGCGTTTGTGCAGGGCGTAAAGCATTTCGAATGAGGCGCCGTCCCCCGCCTGGGCTTTCTGAATGGCCTCGGCCTCGCCCGCGATGGGCGGGTTTCGCCGCAAATGCTGATTTGGTGCCTTAGCTGGCGCCGTTGGTCCGGGCGTCGTCGCCAAGTCCTTGCTGGGTATGGACATTGCTACCTCTAAGAGAGAAGTTACACCACCGCTATCCGCGTTCACCATTGAAACTCACTCGTTGAACAGAAGGAACCTTAGGGTGGGAAGCACAATAGGGCGTGTGAGTTGCTTGACAGATGGAGTTCGTCCGCCTCGTGTTGCTGTGTCAGCGATCTGTGCGCGACAACCAAGCCTGGATCTGCAACAGATCTTGACGGGTGCCCCATGTTCGCACCAGCGTACGTGGGCCGAAAAAGATGGGCGCAGCCCCTCCAAAGCTTCTACTCGTCGAGTGAAAGCATTGGAAGGATTCATATTCGGCCCACGTACGCCTGGTGCGAACATGGGGCACCCGTCAAGATTTGTTGCAGATTCCAGGCTTGGTTCTCGCGTACAGATCGCTGAGTGGCACAACCTAAGCCTGTTTAGGCGCCTATGAAGCGGGCATACAGGCTGCGGGCGACGGTTACGTCGGTCGTGCCTTGCACCAGGGCCCGGCCGTCAGCGAAGAGCGTGACGGTGTGCTCTCCGCGCTCGAAACGAAGCAACATGCGATTGAACTTGACGTTGCCGTGCGGCTCCAAGCGGCGCTGCATCTCGGCAAAATCCACTGGCCGATGATGCTCGTGGATCTGCACCGAATTGCGGCCACATAGCGTGATCTGAGGCCGGTCCTCCCCCCGCAGATAGACAAAATCCCTTTGCCCGCAGACGGTACACTGCATCCTGGGCTTGGCGGCGCTGATCTCCGCCTGGTCGTTGGTCCACAGGTCCCGGCCCAGCAGCGTGCGCCGCATCTTCTCCTTCGCGCCCACGAGGAATTTCAACGCCTCGGTAACCTCCACCGAAGCGGCAAAATTGACCGCGGTATTCAAGATACCCGCCGTGTCGCAGGTCTCCACCATCCCCCGCGGCGGCTGGGGAAACAGGCACGCCAGGCAAGCCGTCTCTCCCGGCAGGATATTCATAGTGGCCGCGTACGCTCCGACCGCTGCCGCATAAATCCATGGCAGCCCCTGCTCCACTGCGTAGTCGTTCAACAGGTAGCGAGTTTCAAAATTGTCCGTGGCGTCGAGCAAAATCGCCGCCCCGTCCAACAGGGCGTGGATGTTGGAGGGCACCAGGTCCGCCACATGCGCGTGCACCTCCGTCTGGCTGTTGAATTGAGCGATCTTGCGCCGCGCGGCTTCGGCCTTGGGTAATGCTTCCCGGGCATCCGCCTCGTCGAAAAGAACCTGCCGCTGCAGATTGCTTTCCTCGACAAAATCGCGATCGATCAGGGTCAAAGTGCCTACCCCGGCGCGGGCCAGCAGTGCAGCGGCCGCAGCCCCGGTGGCCCCGCAGCCGACCACCGCCACACGGCTCTGGGCCAACCGCCTCTGACCCTGCTCCCCGATCCCCGGGTAAAGCACCTGGCGCGAGTAGCGCTCCTCAATTCGCTCCATTGGCTCTCCCGTAACATCCCGATTGCGGATCACGTCATAGTATAGAGTTTTGGTGACCCCACTGCTTCCGTCGGCGCACCTGTTCCGGCCATCATCAAGAAAGAGGTCCGTCGCTTATCGAAGCCGCATGGCTCCTGTGTATGTGCTCGCGCTCTACTCTGCCCTGATCCTGGGTCTGGCTGCTTCTCCGGTGGCCGCCGCCCAAGCCCCTCCGCTCGCGCCGCCGGCCGCAGCAACCGATACCGGCCAGGGGCTGCTCAACGATTGGGCCGGACTGCAGGTGGTGAGCATCGCCTTCGACGGCGTCCGTGAAGATCTGCTGAAGCCACTGCCCTCCCAGCTGGCGCAGCAGGCGGGAACTCCCCTCGATCCGGACAAGGTGCGCGACAGCCTGCGCAGCCTCTACTCCACAGGTCTCTACCAAACCATTGAGGTCGCCGGGGTGCGCACCGGAGACAATGTATCCATCATCTTTTCCGGGGTCCCGCGGCTGTTCGTCGGCCGGGTCAACGTGGTAGGCGTGAAAGACGATCGCCTGGATGCCGTGCTGGACAGCGCCACGCAACTGCAGGCGGGAACGGCCTACTCCGAAACCAAGGCTGCCGACGCGGCGCCCGCGGTCAATGCAGCGCTCCAGAATAACGGCTATTACCGGGCCCAAATCGCCACCACCCGGGTCATCGACCATGAAAACTCTTTGGTCGATATCGATTTCGAAGTCACCACCGGAGACCAGGCCAGAATCGGCGCAGTAGCCTTAACCGGCGACAGCGGGCTGACGGAAGCCCAGTTTCGCAGACAAGGAAAACTTAAACAGAACTCCAAGGTGAACCGCAATACGGTCAACCGCGCGCTGAATAACCTGCGTAAGCATTACAACAAGCGGGAGCGGCTGGCCGCGACCGTGAGCCTTACTTCCAGGGATTACGTCCCTACCACGAACCGGCTGAACTACACCTTCCTGGCCCACCAGGGGCCGGTGGTCCTGGTGGAGGTGGAAGGGGCAAAGATCAGTCACAGCACGCTGGAGAGACTGGTTCCTGTCTATGAAGAAGGCACGGTGGACGAGGACCTGCTCAACGAAGGCGCGCAAAACCTGCGCAATTACTACGAGGGGCAGGGCTACTTCGATGTAAAGGTCACCCATCACCCGGTACGTACTGACGCCCAGCACGTGACCGCTCTCTATACCGTCGATTTGGGTAAGCGCCACGTGGTCGACAGCGTCAGCGTCACAGGTAACAAGTATTTCAGTACGGCGCTCATAACCGAGCGTCTCAACGTCCGGCCCAACAGTTTTCTCGATCGCTACGGGGCCTTCAGCCAGGCGCTGGTCGCTCAGGATGTCTCCAGCATCAAGGCGCTTTATTTGGGCAGCGGTTTCAGCGCTGCCACGGTGACCCCCAAATTCACCGATAGCGATACCACCGCCGGCAAGGAAGGAAAGATCTCTCACTTCAAGATCGAATATGTCATCGACGAGGGAACGCAGCGCCGTATCGGCAAATACAACATTGAGGGTGTCACCGCCGAGCAGTTGAATGACCTCCACCCTTACTTGAATACCCAGGTAGGGCAGCCCTACTCCGCCGTCAATATCAACCAGGACCGCAACCTGATCCAGACCTACTTCTACGGCAAGGGTTATGACAATGCCACGGTGAACCTGTTTCAGGAGGCCGAAAAAGCTAATCCGGATGCGGTGGACTTCACTATGAAGGTGGACGCGGGCAAGCAGTTCTTCGTGCGCAAGGTGATCATCTCCGGTCTGGAGCTGACCAGGCCGGCAGTGGTCCAGCGGCGGATTCCGCTCAACCCGGGAGATCCGCTCGACCAAACGGCTTTGCTGCAAATGCAGCGCAGACTCTACGACCTCGCCCTGTTCAATGAGGTCAATGCCGCGATTCAGAATCCGAACGGCGACGAAACCTATAAGAACATCCTGCTCAACTTGACCGAAGCCAAGCGCTGGGACGTCAGCTATGGCTTCGGCTTCGAGGTGCAGACGGGAACGCCTTCGAATAACTGCAAGGAATCGGGCTCGACATGCAGTCCCAACGGCCATACCGGGGCCAGCCCTCGCATCTTGTTCAACGTGAGCCGTACCAACCTGCGCGGCACCGATCAATCCATTTCCCTGCGCACCAACTACGGAACCCTGGAGCAGGTGGCCCTCCTCACTTATCAGGACCCCCACTTTCGCGATAAGCCATCGCTCAATCTGACCCTCTCCGGCGGCTATAACAACAGCGCGGTGATTACCACGTACAAGGCCGCGATCCTTTCCGCCGCGCTGCGCTTTTCCCAGCGGATCACAAAACCCACCACCTTGATTTACTCCTTCTCGTACCGCCGCGTCTCCGTAAATGCCGCGACTCTTCAAGTCAGCCTGCCGCAGATCCCCTTGCTGGCTCAACCGGTGCGCGTGGGAGGGCCAGGAATCACCTATATCCGCGATACCCGCGACGTTGCACTCGATGCCCATCATGGGTCCTTCACCACCGGCGAAATCTTTTTTGCCGACGGTAAATTCGGGTCCCAAGCCAACTTCGACCGCGTCGACCTGAGCAATGCGACCTACTATGACTTCGGTGTGCGTCACTGGGTGATTGCACGGCAGACCCGCTATGGACAGGAGCGGTCGTTCGGTGACGGAGATGAGCAGCTGCTTCCGCTCCCGGAGCGGCTTTATGCCGGCGGCGCCACATCGCATCGTGGCTTCGGCATCAATTCCGCCGGGCCGCGCGATCCGCAGACCGGCTTTCCCGTCGGCGGGGCCGGCGTTTTTGTCAACACTGTGGAGCTGCGCCCCCCGCCCCCGACCTTGCGCTGGGTAGGCACAGACCTCGGTTTTGTGCTGTTCTATGACATGGGCAACGCCTTCCAGAAGTCTTCTCAGGTCTGGCCCAGCGCGCTGCGTATCAAGCAGCCGCACAGCTATACCTGCCGCAATGTGACCGTGCCCTACACCACCTACAACACGTCCACGACCTGCGACTTCAACGATTTTTCCCATGCCCCCGGGCTCGGCTTGCGCTACCACACGCCCATTGGTCCGATACGCGCCGATTTCAGCTATAACCTGAATCCGCCCATCTATCCCATATTTATCGACTACACAGCCGGCGTTCCGGTAAATAACCCCCACGTCGGTTCCGCCGGTCATTTCAACTTTTTCTTCAGTATCGGGCAGAGTTTCTGATGACACGAGCGGCTGAGTTGGCGATAATCGTCACCCTGCTGGGAACGGCAGCTGCCGCGCAAACCATTCCCTCGTCCCCTATCCCCAAAGGTGCGGTGGTCCTCGACCACGTAGTCGCGGTCATCAACGGTAGCGTCATCCTCCAGAGCGATGTGGATGAAGAGTTGCGTTACAGTGCCTTGCAGCCATTTAGTACCGGTAGCCAACGCAACACGCCGCAGAGAGCGCTGCAGCGTCTCATCGATCGCGACCTTATCCTGCAACAAATGAAAGTGGCGGCGCCCGTCACGCCGCCAACGACGCAGGAGGTGCAACAGCGCGTCGCGGAATTGCACGACCTGATTCCCGAATGTGCGCAATATCATTGCCAAACCGATGCCGGATGGCGCACATTCCTAGCCGCCAAAGGGCTGACGGAGGCGGAGGTCGAGAAGCGTTGGACCCAGCGCCTGCTCATCCTCTCGTTTATCGAGTCACGTTTCGGCGCCGGGGTGCACATCACCCCGGTCGAGATCGAGACCTATTACAAGCAGACCCTGCTTCCTCAGTTTCAAGCCAAGGCAATGAAACCACCCCCGTTGGCGTCGGTTTCCGGCCGCATCCAGGAAATCCTTTTGCAACAGCGGGTCAGCTCCCTGCTGCTGGAGTGGTTGCAAAGCCTCAAGAGCGAAGGCAGCGTAAGCATTCTCGATCCTGCCTATGGTCAGGTAGGGACCACCGGCTCCGGCGATGAATCCGGAGGGCAGTCATGACTGCCTGGGGATACATCTGGCGCGTGGGCGGAGCCTTGCTGCTGCTGGTCGTGGCGCTGGTCGTGGGCCTGCTGTTCTATGCTTCCTCCGCGCATTTTTCCAACCAGGTCCGGCAGAAGGTCATTTCGGTTTTGGAGGACGCCACCGGCGGCAGGGTGGAGATCAATTCCTTGCACTGGAGTTTGCGTCATCTCTCCGTCGAAGTGAATGGGCTGACCATCCATGGCCTGGAACGCCGCGGCGAATTGCCCTACGCCCACCTCGACCGGCTCTATGCGCGGGTCAAGGTCCTATCCTTCCTCAACGCCCGGCTGGGTCTCGACTTTCTGGAGGTGGACCGCCCGTCCATCCATCTCATTGTTTACCCCGACGGCAGCACCAACCAGCCCAAGCCCAGGGGGCAACAAAGCAGCGGCGGCGGCGGCGAGATCAGAACTATCTTCGATCTTCAGGCGGGCCGGGTCGAAGTGCACAACGGGGTGGCGCTGTTCAACGAGCGTTCCATTCCGTTGCAGCTGGCCGCCAACAACGTCGGCGTCGTCATCACCTACGCGCCGGCGACCAACCATTACCTCGGGGAAATCTCATGCTCTGATATCGCCTTCCAGAAGGGGCGCTCCCCAGTGGTCCGGAGCCGACTGGACTTGAGCCTGGAAGCGGCCCCCAGCCAGGTCGATATCAAGACGCTCCACTTCATCACCGGGAAAACCAGGCTCCAGGCCTCCGGGAGTCTTACCCATTTGTCCCACCCGCAATGGAAGCTCTCCGCGGACGGTACGGTCGATTTGCCCGACATCACCGCACTGGGCGCCGTCGACGGCTTCCGGCGTGGGACTGTAGACCTTGCTCTCACCGGCCAAGGCACAGGCAGCGACCAGTACGTACTGGACGGCAGCGCCCGGGTGACCAACGCCAGCTATGCCATGGAATACTTCTGGATCGACGGAGCGAGCGCCACCACCCACCTGCACATCACTCCGAACGAGATCGCACTCCCCGATCTGATCGGCCACCCGCGCCCCGGCGGAACCGTCTACGCCGCGTTGCGCTTCCTGAATTGGAGTGCCCCCGACAGTTCTCCCAAGACGCCAGGGGCGCAAGTGATGAGTATTCGTGCGCGCGTCCGCGGCGTGCGGCTGACCTCGGTGCTGGAAACCGTGCTCGAGCCCCGCTACCGGAATCTGGGCTTCGATACCGTAGGCGAAGGGCCCGTCAGCATCGACTGGACCGGCTCCCCGGATGATTTAACTGTTGGCGCCGTTCTCGCCATGACCGTCCCGAATGGCGTCGCGCCCGGCTTGGTTCCGGTCAGCGGGGCAGTCGACGCCAGGTATTCCCAGCGGGCGGGCAGGGTTCAGATCAATCGCCTGGAAGCCCATACTCCCGCGACGACGCTCAACCTTAGCGGGTCACTCGGCGTGTATCCGCTCGAACGGCCGTCCACTCTTTCGGTTCATCTGGTCAACGATAACTTAGGTGAATTTGACGACGTGCTGAAGGTGTTGGACCTGGGGGTAGGCGGAAAGCCCGGCATCTCGGGTCTTCCCCTCCAGCTCCATGGGAACGCCACCTTCGACGGCACGGCGAGCGGCTCCCTGGTCGATCCGGCATTCCAGGGCCATGTGACTGCCAACCACTTCTCTACCGCGTTTGTCCTCCCGCCCCTATCCAGTTCTGGGACCGAGCCCGGTACCCCCTTGAATATCAACTGGGATGAGCTCGACGCCACCGCCGGCTACTCCTCCAGCCTCATCTCGGTGGAGCAAGGGACGCTTACCCGGGGCAAGACCGTGATTCACGCTTCCGGCCAATTGCAAGCCCATCGCATCAACAAGCGGCGGCAGGAGTTTGACGATCAATCCCCCATCAATGCCACTGCCCAGATACAAAACGCATCCTTGACCGACCTGCTGGGGATCGCAGACCCAAACCTCCCGGAAGAGGTGCCTCTCACCGGCACCGTGAACCTGCAGGCCCATGCCGGGGGAACTCTCGGCGACCTGGTGGGCGGAGGCAATGTTGCCGTCCAGGGGGGAACCATCGCAGGCCAGCCGTACCACAGCCTGACTGCCGCCGTCGTTCTCTCCGGGCAGGACGTGAACCTGACAAAACTCACGCTCCTGCAGGACGGTGGCGTGGTGGTGGTCAACGGAACCTTAAACCTGAAAACGCAAATCTTCCTGGCCAACCTGGATGGCAGCAACTTTGAGCTCTCCCATTTCCCTCAGCCGAAAGACCCCCGGCTCGGGGTATCGGGGGCGTTAAAATTTGACGCCCACGCCTCCGGCACCGTCGAGGCGCCTTCCATCCTGGCGGGCATTCATTTGCGCAACCTGGTCCTCGGCGGCCAGCCAGCCGGATCACTGGAGGTAGTAGCAAACACCCAGGGCAGCACCGCTTATTTCACCGCTCAGAACAGCGTCGCAGCGGCGCAGTTACAAGTGAAAGGCCAGACCGTCCTGCGCGGCAATTTTGATACCCAGGCAAACGCTGTCCTCACCAATCTCAATATCGCGCCCTTCCTGCGCGCCTTTCACGTGGCGTCGGTCAGCGGCAACTCCTCCATCAATGGCGCCATCAACGTTGCCGGCCCGCTGCGTCAGCCAAAGCAATTCAGCGGAGACGCGCAAATCAACCAGTTCAACGTCACATTGCAAGGCATCGCGCTGCAGGGTCAAGGCCCCCTGCAGGCTTCGCTTCACGGGGGGGTAGTCCGGCTCACCCAGGCTCACATTACCGGCACGGACACGAATCTTTCGCTCACCGGCAGCGCGGATTTGTGGACCACACAGGCGGTGACCGTGACCGGCAACGGCTCGGTGAACATGAAGCTGGCGCAGACCTTCGATCCCGGCATTACCTCCTCCGGCCACGTGGATTTCAATGTCAATGTCAACGGCACGATCACCCAGCCGTTCTTCTCCGGCCGCATGCAATTGACTAATGTAGCCCTGGCGCTCAACGGCGTGCCTAATGGCATCAGCCGATTGAACGGGACCATGGTCTTCGATCAAAACCGCCTCCAGGTTCGGGACCTGGTAGGGATGACGGGTGGTGGTCAAGTCAGGATTGGCGGTTTTTTAACCTACCAACAAGGCTTGTACGGAGACTTCACCGCCACCGGCAAAGATGTCCGCGTGCGTTATTCCGGCATCAGCGCCACCGCCGACACCACTTTGCACCTGCAGGGCACTGAGACGAACATGTTGCTGAGCGGGAATGTGCAGATTACCCGCTTCATCATCGGCCCCAATCTCGACTTTGCCAGCTTTGCCCCCAGTCCTGCCGCCGCCGTGCCTCCGGATCCCAATTCGCCATCCAGCCGCGTGCGACTGGATGTTCACATCTTTTCTGCGCCGCAGCTCGACTTTCAGAACTCGTACGCCCAGTTGGCCGGCAGCCTCGACCTCCGCATACGCGGAACTCTCGCCCAGCCGGCTATTCTCGGGCGCATCAACATCACCGACGGCACCGCCAACTTTGCTGGCGCCACCTACCGCTTGCAACACGGCCAGATCCTCTTTACCAACCCGGTGATGATTCAGCCGCTCATCGACATCGACGCCACCACGCGAGTGGAGGAATACGACGTGACCATCGGCCTGCACGGCAATCTCAGCCAGCTCACACCGACGTTTCGTTCCGAGCCGCCGCTAGCCCAGGCGGACGTCATCTCGTTGCTGGCGCTGGGCCGCACCCAGGAGGAGCAGGCGCTTATCTCTCAGCAGGAGCAGTCGATCGGTTCCGACTCGACCACCAACGCCTTACTGGGTGGAGCGCTGAACGCCGCGGTCGGGAGCCGGGTGCAAAAACTCTTTGGTGGAGGCAGCGTAAAAATCGATCCCACTTACGTGGGCAGCATCGGCAGTTCCAGTGCACGGATTACGGTGCAGCAAAACATTTCCAAAAATGTTCAGGTCACCTACGCCACCAACGTCAATGCCACCGCTCAACAGCTGATTCAGGCCCAGGTAGATATAACTCAGAGCGTTTCGGTATTGGCCGTCCGCGACGAATCGGGTGTCTTCAGCATGGTGCTAAAAGTTCGTAAGCGCTATCGTTGACGCCGCCAAACAGTCGTAGTAAACAGGGAGGGCAACCGTGGGACCCCTTTCGTGTCTATATAGCTGACTTAACAAATGGAGATAGAGATGAAAAACGTAAGATATGGTTTGACTATGGCGCTGGCTGCTGTTCTGGTTCTGGGTTCTCAGGTCTTGATTCCGCAGGCTTCCTACGCCGCTGGGCAAAGTGCCCAAACCGACAACAACATCCAAGCTGATCTGACGAATAGCTTGAAGAAATTCAAGGGTGTAACTGCAACCGTCAAGAACGGGGTCGTCGATCTGGAAGGCACCGTCAAGGACTTCGCCACCAAGGAAGAGCTTGACAAGAAGGCCCATCGTACCAAGAACGTAGTTGCCGTCCGCAACAACCTGAAGATCGCGGGGGCAGGCCAGATGTCGGATGCGCAGCTGCAGGCGGCCATCGTCAAAAAGCTGCAGTATGACCGTGTGGGCTATGGCAACGCGTTCAACGCCATTAGCGTCACCGTTCAGAACGGCGAGGTAACTTTGAGTGGCAATGCCCTCGGACCGGTGGCTGCTGACTCCGCGGTTTCACTAGCCAGTCATTTCCCCGGGGTTCAGGATGTCAACAACGAAATTACTGTTGACCCCTTGTCGCCGATGGATGATCGCTCGCGGCTGCAGGTTTACCGGGCAATCTACGGGTTCCCCAGCCTGAACAAGTACGCGATCGATCCGGCGCAACCCATCCGGATCACCGTCGTGAATGGCAACGTCACCTTGAACGGAGTGGTTGACAGCCAGGCAGACAAAAACACGGCCGGCATTCGCGCCAATGGGGTTCCTGGAATCTTCAAGGTAATCAACAATCTCCAGGTTGCTAATCCATCCAACGAGAAGTAGCGGCCCGGCCCCCGGAATTGGGTGAAAACAAACGTCCCACGCACATCTCGCGCTTTTGCGAGATGTGCGTGGGATGAAATGGGTGACCCGTACAATTAGGTTATGGCCCTGCTGCGCAATGTAGGAACGACGCTGGAAATGATCAAGTGGGAGCATTCGGTCTTCGCCCTCCCATTTGCTCTCTCGGGCGCCATGCTGGCTGCAGCCGGTTGGCCGGCATGGTCCAAAGTCTTTTGGATTATTGTTTGCATGGTCACGGCGCGATCGTCAGCGATGGCCTTCAACCGGTGGGCGGATGCTCAGCTAGATGCGGCGAATCCCAGAACCGCGACCCGCGCCATTCCGGCCGGGCGGCTAAGCCGCCGTTTCGTTGCCGGCTTCACCATCTTTATGTCTCTGGCATTTATTCTGGCGGCGGCGCAACTAAACCGTACGACGCTCTTTCTGTCGCCGGTGGCCTTGGCCGTTCTGCTGCTTTATTCCTACACCAAGCGATTCACCCGTTGGTCTCACCTGGTACTCGGTCTGGCGCTGGGCATTGCTCCTGCGGCGGCGTGGATCGCGATCCGCGGCACGCTAGATCCGCGCATCGTGGTGTTAACACTCGCAGTTCTTTTCTGGGTGGGAGGCTTCGACGTGCTGTATGCCTGCCAGGACATGGCCCACGATCGCGACGCCGGTTTAAACAGCATTCCGAAAACCTGGGGAATACAGGCAGCATTTTGGATAGCGCGCACCATGCACCTGATCATGCTAGGTCTGCTGTGCTGGCTGCTGGAGCTTTTTTCTCTGAATGCGATTGCTTGGGTGGGTGTGGCGGCCGTGGCCGTTCTGCTGAGCTACGAGCACCTGATCATCTCGCCCACGGACCTGCGCCGGCTGAACGCGGCCTTCTTCACCATGAACGGGATCATATCCATGGTTTTCTTCGTCTTTGTAGCCGCCGCGTTGCTCCTGCCCAAGATTAACCTCTAGGCCTAGACAGGCCTGACGGGTCGGATCGTTCCGTAGGAGGAAACGTGCCCTGATCGGAGCGCCGGACATTATTCATCGAAAAAGCACAAAGGGGGGCCGCGTCGCGGCCCCCCTTCTTCAAATCCCCGCTATGCCGTCTTGGTCTTGGCTCTTTCATTAGCCTTGTGAGCGTCAATCTTTTCATTGACGTTTTCATGAACCTCCTCGACCCGTCCGCGAACTTCAGCGCGCGCTGCATCGGCTTTGCGTTCCGCCTCTGTTTGATGGCGGTCAGCGGTGACTGCGGCAGCATCCTTCACGTTGCCCCAAGTCTCTCTCGCGGCGCCCTTCACTTGGTCCGCGACGCCTTGGTTGGCCAGTTTCTGATTGCCGATCGTCTCGCCGACCCCTTGCTTCACGCGGCCTGCTACCTGTTCTACCTTCCCGGTCACTTGGTCCTTGTTCATGATTGCTTCTCCTTCCGCCCGGCAATTGCTCAGGCGTTAAAAACTAGGATGCCGGCCCGTTCGACCCGGCATACTCGCCCGAAGGAAAAAAGTTATATCGCTCGCCTCCCGCCAATCAGCTGGATCAGCAACACCACAAGTGCAATCACCAACAGCACGTGAATGTACCAGGCAACCACATGAAAGCCGATAAAACCTACCAGCCAAAGTACCAGCAGAACCAGGAAAATCGTCCAGAGCATCGTGTTCTCCTCACCATAAAGTCTTGTTACGCTGTACTTTGGTGCATTTGTGACGGCGCAGGTTGCCGTATCATCAAAAAAAGTCTGCGGGGCTTTTTCATGCGGATCGCCATTCAGGGAGAGCTCGGCTCTTTCAGCCATCAAGCCGCTCTACAAATCGAACCCCAAGCAACTCTAGTACCCTGTGCTCTCTCTCCGGAGGTTTTCCGGCTGATCGAAAGCGGTGAGGTTTGCGCGGCGGTCATTCCCATCGAGAATTCGTTAGCAGGTTCCGTAGTCGAACACTACGATCTGCTGTTTCAGTCCGACGTCCAAATCGAGCGCGAGTCCCTGCTGCGCATTCGTCACAATCTCATCGCTGTTCCGGGCAGCAGCCGCGACGATATCCGCCAGGTTCTGTCCCATCCCGTCGCCTTGGCCCAATGCCGGCGCTTTTTCTCCGCCCACCCGGCCATGACGCCGACCCCCTTTTACGACACCGCTGGCGCCGTGAAGCACATCATGGGTCTCGGAGACCCGGAAAAGGCCGCTGTCGCTAGCGAGCAGGCCGCTCTTGCCTACGGCGGGAAGGTACTGGCGGGGGGCATCGAGGACAACCCGGCCAACTACACACGTTTCTTTTTGATCCGCCCTAGCTCCAAGGTCCGGCCGCTACCCGATCCGGACAAAGTCAGCATCGCCTTCAGTGTCGAAAACCGCCCCGGAACCCTGGTTTCGGCGCTTCAGGTGTTTGCCGAACACAATACCAATCTGTGCAAGATAGAATCGCGGCCGGTGCAAGGCCAACCCTGGCAATACATCTTCTACGTAGACTTCCAATTCGCCGATCCAGCGGCGCCCAGTGCCGTTTTGCACCAACTTCGAGGCCAATGTCTCCTAGTCAAGGAATTGGGCCGCTATCCTGCCGCACGCGCGCTCTCCTGAGAGGGGTCACGAGAGTCGATAGAGGGGGAAGGACTGCGTTTTGCGACTTTTAGATATCTGCAGCATCTTATAGTCGATAATCTGATAGAAGGATACTCATGGCTAGCGATTTTTTAAGCATCATCAATCCTACCGACCCCAGTCAGCGCGACCAAGGTAGCTCACAGGGAAGAGTCCTTCCGATCCTGCCTGTCCGCAGCACCGTTCTGTTTCCTCATGCGGTGCTGCCGCTCACCGTCGGACGGGAGAGCTCCATTCAGCTCATTCAGTCCTTGGGAGAACAAAAGACCATCGTGGTCGTCGCTCAGCGCGACGAGCGGATGGATAGTCCTCAACCCAGCGACTTGTATTCCGTTGGCACTCTGGCCACCGTACACAAAGTCGTCAAAATGCCCAACCAGAGCCTCTTCGTCTTTACCGAAGGAACCGAGCGGGTTAAGTTGGGAGAATTTGCCCAACTTGAGCCATTCATGATGGCCTCGGTCGATCATTTGCCGGAGATCGATCCGGGTAAGAGCGCCGAACTCGAAGCTCTGCAACGGAACGTCCTCGCCCAGTTTCAACAGATCGTCACCACCTCGCCCACCCTCTCCGATGAGCTGCAGACCATCGCGCTGAATATCGAAGATCCCGGCCGCCTGGTGGACTTTATTGCCTCCTCGCTGCCCTTCCTGGCCACGACCGACAAGCAGGAGCTGCTCGAAACTCCCGATGTCGTGTTGCGCATGGAGCGCATCAACAAACACTTGGCGAAAGAAGCCGAGGTCCAGCAACTTCGCAACAAGATCCAGACCGAAGTGCAGGACCAGGTGCAGCAGTCGCAGCGCGACTACTACCTGCGTGAGCAGCTCAAAGCCATCCAGAAGGAAATCGGCGAGCTCGACGAAGGCCAAAAGGACATCGAGGAGCTGCGGCAGAAAATCGAAGCCGCCGGCATGCCTGAGGACGTGAAGAAGGAAGCCACCAAGGAGCTCAACCGGCTCTCGCGCATGTCTCCCATGGCGGCCGACTACTCGCTCACCCGCAATTACGTGGAGTGGCTGGCCATCCTGCCCTGGACCAAATCCACCGGCGGAGAAGTGGATATTGCCAAGGCGAAGGAAATCCTCGATGAGGACCACTACGACCTGAAGCGGGTGAAGGATCGCATCCTCGACTACCTGAGCGTGCGCCGCTTGAAGCCTGACATGAAGGGTCCCATCCTCTGCTTTGTCGGACCTCCGGGCGTAGGCAAGACCTCACTCGGCCGCAGCATCGCGCGCGCGCTGGGTCGCAAATTTCAGCGCATCTCGCTCGGCGGCATGCACGACGAGGCCGAGATTCGCGGTCACCGGCGTACGTATATCGGTGCTCTGCCGGGGCAGATCATGCAAGCCCTGCGCCGTGCGGACGCCAATGATCCCGTCTTCATGCTGGACGAGATCGACAAGCTGGGCCGCGATTTCCGCGGCGACCCGGCCTCGGCGTTGCTGGAAACTCTGGATCCGGAGCAGAACAATTCGTTCCGCGATAACTACCTGGATGTCCCGTTCGATCTGTCCAAGGTGCTCTTTATCTGCACTGCGAACATGCTCGATCCCATCCCGGAGCCGTTGCGCGACCGCATGGAGATCATCGATCTTTCGGGCTACACCGAGGACGAGAAAGCGCACATCGCGTTTCGTTATCTCATCCCGCGGCAGATCAAGGAGAACGGCATCGAGACCAAGGAGGGGGGCGAGCCGCAGATCGAATTCCCGGAAGAAGGGGTTCGCTACATTGTCCGCCACTACACCCGCGAAGCGGGAGTACGCAAACTGGAGCAGCTGATCGGTACGGTCTGCCGCAAGCAGGCACGCCGCATCGCGGAAGGCAAAACCGACAAACTGGTCGTCGACCGAGCCGTGATCCAGGAGTTCCTGGGCGGTATCAAGGTGCGGGTCGACACTGAGCTGGCGGAGCGCACCCGGCGTGCCGGGGTCGCGGTAGGTCTAGCCTGGACACCGGCCGGCGGCGATGTGCTGTTCATCGAAGCTAACCGGATGAAGGGGAAGGGCGGCTTCAAGATGACCGGCCAGATCGGCGAAGTTATGCAGGAATCGATGCAGGCTGCGCTTACCTGGGTGCGGTCGAACGCTCCGACTTTAGGTCTGGAAGAAGACTTCACCAAGGACCTGGACATTCACATCCACGTGCCTGCTGGAGCGATTCCCAAGGACGGCCCGTCGGCCGGCGTAACCATGGCAACCACCCTGGTTTCGCTCATGACCGACACTCCCGTTCGCCCGCTCACAGCGATGACCGGTGAGATCACTCTTAGCGGCAACGTTTTGCCGGTAGGCGGGATTAAGGAGAAGTTCCTGGCTGCCAAGCGTGCGGGTGTCGTCGACGTGATTCTGCCGGCGGACAATCGCCAGAGCGTGGAAGAGGACTTGACCGCGGATCAAATCGAGAATGTCCGCATCCACTACGCCAGCCGGATTGAAGACGTTCTGTCCGTGGCGTTGCCCAAGTCCCCGAGCGAAGAGAAGAAGGACGAGGCCGTGCGCGAAGACATCATCGAACACGCCGAGGTCTAGAGTCCCACCGTCGCATCAGAAAGGCCCGCTAACCAGCGGGCCCTTTTCTTTGTCCCCGGTAAAATAACAGAGCGTTTGGGAAATCTCCGTCCCTGAACCTTCTTTACGGATTGAGTCATCGAACAGCAAAGTGCCCGAAGGAGGGGTTATCAAGGAACTTAATCGATGATCATTGATTTTGCAGAGCGGGCGCATAACCACAACTGGGATCTGGATCCGGTTGTCCGTTCCTTGCTCGACACCGACTTCTACAAGCTGCTGATGCTGCAGTTCATCTGGAAGCATTTCCGCACCACGCAAGTATCCTTTTCGCTTAGCAACCGCTCCTCGTCCTTGCGCTTGGCTGACAAGATCGCGCGCGACGAGGTCGTGCAGCAGCTGGAGCACGTGCGGAGCCTGCGATTCCTCAAGTCTGAGCTGATTTGGCTCGCCGGTAACACCTTTTTCGGCCGCCGCGGCATCTTCGAGCCGGACTTCCTCGACTGGCTGGGTCACGATTTCCGGCTTTCCAGCTACCGCCTCACGGTACGCGATGGAGAGTTTCACCTGGAGTTCGATGGGCTCTGGACTGAAGCCACAATGTGGGAGATCTACGCACTCTCGATCATCAACGAGCTGAAATCCCGCGCCGCATTTAAAGGCATGAGCGAGTTCGAGCTCGACATCCTCTACGCCCAGGCCAAAGCGAAGCTGTGGGGCAAGATTGAACGATTGACTGGCATTCCCGAACTGCGGGTAGCAGACTTCGGCACCCGGCGGCGCCACAGCTTCCTTTGGCAGGAATACGTAGTGATGGCGATGAACACTGCCCTGGGGGAGCATTTCACCGGCACGTCGAACACGTATCTGGCCTACAAGCACAATCTTGAGGCGGTGGGCACCAATGCTCACGAACTACCAATGGCGCTGGCGGCCATGTCCACGAGCGACGCCGAGTTGAAAAATTCGCAGTACCGCATTCTCGAGCTATGGCAAAGCACCTATGGTCGAGAAATTCGGATTATGCTGCCGGACACTTACGGCACCACCCAATTCCTGGCCGACGCTCCAGACTGGACTGCCGATTGGACTGGCCAGCGCATCGACAGCAAGGACCCTTACGTGGGTGGGGATGAATACATTGCCTGGCTGGAGCATCGCGGCCGCGACCCGAAGCAAAAACTGATCATCGCCTCCGACGCGATGGATGTGGAAGATATCATTGGCCTCCACGCCTATTTCATGGGCGCTATAGCGCCTGGCCTAACCCCCCAAGATTTTCACAGCGGAGCAGATCTGAATGATCCGGCCAAGTGGACTTCCGGCCGGCGCATCCGCTTCAGTGCTGGTTGGGGCACGCTGTTGACCAATGATTTTCGCGGCTGCCATCCTAACGGCAAAAACGGCTTGCACCCCGCCAGCCTGATCTGCAAAATGACCGAAGCCGACGGCCGCCCGGCGGTGAAACTCTCCGACAACTACTCCAAGGCGACCGGCTTGCGCTCGGAAATTGCGCGTTACCGCAGAGTCTTTGGCACCGCGGGGGTGGCCCACATACCCGTCCTTGTGTGAAGACTCTTGCATGGGAACCGGCACTAAAGGACCAAACAGAACCTGACGGGTGCCCCATGTTCGCACCAGCTAACGTGGGCCGAAAAAGATGGGCGAAGCCCTTCCAGTGTTCTGACTCCTCCCGAAGGGACGGCTGAATATCACCTAAGGCCGCATCGTTATTGGGTTTCAGTCGTCCCTTCGGGACTCGCGCGGTATTTTTCCGCAACCTGTTTAGCCCCTGCCTCCGTCATTTGCCAAGCAAATCTCCGTGGCAGAGGCTCTAGAGAGATCTGCGGCCCTGCCAGTTCTCACCCAGATTCTCAAGAGCAAGCCGTTTTGCCTCTCGCCCCGTCTAACCTGTTGTCAGATATCCTCTTTGCATGCGGGTCAAGGTCCTGTTCTTTGGAATGTTGAAGGAAATGCTTTCGAGCGAGGACCAGACCCTCGACCTTCCTCAGAACGCGACCGTGGACACGGTTCTTGGCCACTACCGGGAGCGATGGCCACACCAGCCAAAGCTATGGTCCACGCTGGCAGTAGCGGTGAACCAGAATTACGCCAAGGGCAGTTGCCTGCTGCGTGAGGGAGACGAGGTAGCTCTGTTGCCTCCAGTCAGCGGCGGCTCACCTGCCCCGTTTGTCGCCTTGGTGAGAGAACCCATCGACTCCGCATCCCTGGCAGCCGGAATCAAGCAGGGAGAAGACGGGGCGGTGGTCGTGTTCGACGGCATCGTCCGTAACAACACCCGTGGCCGGCGCACCCTCTTCCTGGTGTACGAGGCGTACGAGGAGATGGCGCTCAAGCAAATGCAGGCCTTAGCCGAGGAAGCCATTGCCGTCCATGGTGTCCGCGAGGTTGCCCTGGTGCATCGCCTGGGCCGGTTGGAGGTAGGGGAAACCAGCGTTTTGATCGCCGTGTCTTCCGCTCATCGAGCTCATGCGTACGCGGCTTCCCGCTGGCTTATCGACACGCTCAAAAAAACCGTGCCTATCTGGAAGAAGGAACACTTCGAGGATGGAGAGGTCTGGGCCGACGGCGAAATGGGCGGATTGTGAAAGTCCTCTGGACGGCACTCTGTTTTGCCTTCACCTGCTGCGCTTTTGCCCAGGCGCCGACCATCAGCGTCAATGTCCGGCTGGTGAACGTATTTGTCAATGTTACAGATGACAAGGGCGCTCCGGTCCCCGGCCTGACGCGCGACGACTTCCTCCTCTCGGAAGACGAACACCCGCAGAAAATCGCTGTATTTGAGCGCCAATCCGAGCTGCCGCTGGAAATTGTCCTGGCCATTGATACGAGTGGCAGTGTGCATAAGGATCTCGGAGTCGAGGAGGAGGCGGCGAAGCATTTTGTTCGATCGCTGCTGCGCCCGGTGGATCATCTCGACCTGATGGAATTTGCCGATACCGTGCGCGAAGTCATTTTCTTCACTAACAATGCCGGCCGCGTCGAGCGAGGTCTGAACTACATGCAGCGAGGTGCGGCAACGGCGCTCTACAGCGGCGTCTACCTTGCTGCGCAGAGCCTGGCCCCGCGCTCCGGCCGCAAGGTGCTGGTCATCATTTCGGATGGTGGCAACACGGTGAAGGGCACAACCTATGACCAGGCCTTGGAGCAAGCTTTGCGCGGGGAAGCGATGGTCTACCCCATCATCGACGTGCCCATCTCTGCCAGCGCCGGGCGCGATCTCGCCGGGGAGCATGCCTTGATCACGCTGGCTCAGCAGACCGGCGGCAAATACTATTACGCCGACGCGACCTCGCTGGACCGCACGTTCGCCCAATTATCCGAAGACCTGCGCACGCAATATCTGCTGGGTTACTATCCCGCAAACCGATCCGGCACGGCCTTCCGCACCATCTCTGTCAAGCTGCAGGGCCCTGCGGCCGCTGGGAGCTACGTGGTGCGTCATCGCCCCGGCTACTATCCATCCTCCCTGCAGTAGCCAGTGTGGACGCCCTTTCCCGCAATAGAAAAGCCAGACTACAATCGGAACGAGGGCCATGTTGATTTTCAGGTGCATCCAACCGGCTCGATACTGGCATCTCTGTGAGCAGTTATCATTTAAATTCTTGGCAAGCCACAATCCATCACGGCGGAGTAAAAAGGAGCCGCCTCTTGGCGAGACCGGCCAGGAGACCCTTTACCTGCGCTTCTTGAGCGAGAAGCAGGTGCGCGTGAACGTAAAATTACGGGACGGTGAGAACGTTTCTGGTTGGATCGAGTATTTCGATGACACCATGATCCGGCTTACCCGCGAAGGGCAGCCAAACCTGTTTATCTACAAGAACCAGATCCGGACCATCAGCGAGCGCGGCCGGCGCGTCTCTGGAATGGAGACCGGCGCCCCTTGAGAGATTTTCCCAGACAGCTTGATCTTGGCTTTGCCGTTGGAGCCGCGGGAATTGCTCTGGAGGCCGGGGAATTACTTCGTGGCTACTTCGAGCGCGGCGTCACCGCGGAATACAAGGGCGATGTCGATCTGGTGACCGAAGCCGATCGGGCTTCGGAAAAACTGATCGTGAGCCGGCTCAATGAAAAGTTTCCCGCTCACGGCATTTTTGGGGAAGAGGGAACCCGCTCCGGCCTGGATCGCGCGTATCGTTGGTACGTCGACCCGCTCGACGGCACCACCAACTTTTCCCACGGCTTCCCTTTTTTCAATGTTTCGCTTGGACTGGAGCATCGCGCGCCGGGACTGGCGCCGGACCAGGACGGAGAAATTGTTGCCGGCGTGGTGTACGACCCGGTGCACGACGAACTGTTCGCTGCGGAAAAAGGCCACGGCGCGTGGCTGCAAAGAGCAGCGGAGCCGTCTCGGCCGCTGCACGTCTCGCGCACCCGGTATTTGCAGGAGAGTTTGCTCTCCACTGGCTTTCCCAGCCACAAGCGCCACCTGAACCCCAACATTCACTTCTATCAACAACTGACGCTGCGCTCGCACGGCGTTCGCCGGGCCGGTGCGGCCGCGCTCGATTTGGCGTACGTAGCGGCCGGTCGTGTCGATGGCTTCTGGGAATTCAATCTCAATCCCTGGGACACTGCGGCCGGCGTGCTGTTGGTGGTGGAGGCCGGTGGGGAAGTGGTGCGCTTTGACCATGCTCCCTTTCGCCTTGATAGTCAGGAAGTCATGGCCACGAACGGTGTACTCACGGACGAAATTCTGCGCTTCTTTGACGATATGTTTGCGGGCCGTGGGATCGAGCCCGTACCCACGCCGGCTGAGTTTGCTGCTCGTCGCTTGGCCCGCTGATTCCTGCTGTACAATTTGTTTTCATTCATTTCCCCTCCCCGGAGATCGCTACTTATGGCCTACGTGATTGCAGAACCCTGCATCGGAACCAAGGACACAGCTTGCGTCGATGCCTGCCCGGTAGATTGCATTCATCCCAAAAAAGATGAGACTCAATATTCCGAGACCGATCAGCTCTTCATCGATCCGGTGGAATGTATTGACTGCGGTGCATGCGTTCCGGTCTGCCCAGTGTCGGCCATTTTCGCCGGCGACGACCTGCCGGAAAAGTGGTCGACGTTTGCCGACAAGAATTCTGGCCACTTCGGCCGTTAGGCCGTTGGTTCCATGACCGTCCGCCAGGGCGAGGCAATTGTTTTGCGCACCTGGCCCGTGCATGAAGCCGACCAGATCGTCTCACTCTTCACCCGGGAGTACGGCAAGATCAAGGGTATGGCCAAGTCAGCGGCCAGGTCGAGGCGCCGTTTCGGCGGCGCGCTCGAACCCATGACGTACGTGCGTGCCCACTACGCCGAGAAGCCCACGCAGGAGTTGGTGCGTCTTGACTCCTTTGAAATTCTCCATTCCCCTTTGGCGGAGCCGGTCGATTATGCGCGAGCTGCGGCGCTAGCGTTCTTCTCAGAAGTTCTGGAGCAGACCCTACCCGACCACGATCCTCACGATGCGGTTTTTCGACTGTTGCTCTCCGTCTTGGACCAAACCCGTGTCGATCACATCTGGATGCCCATCACTTACTTCGCCCTGTGGACCACTCGTCTGCTGGGCTGGCTCCCTGATTTGGGCCGCTGCCTATTTTGCGGTGTATCGCTGACCGGTCAGCCGGCCTATTTTCATTTCTTCTCCGACGGCTTGGTCTGCATCGAGCACCGGCAACAGGGAGAGCAGGGCGCAGCCTTGACTACGGATTCGCAGCTATTGGCGGTCCGAATCTTTCGTTCTCCGGCTTCAGCGCTAGCAGCAGAGGCCTGGCCGCGCACCCGAGGCGCCGATCTGCGGCGGTTTGCCATACAGAGCCTGGAGCGCCACCTGGAGAGAAAACTCCGCACGGTAGCAGCGCTGTCAAGGCTGGGCGGTTCCTAGCCGCAACATCGTCCGTTGTTGACATGCGGGGCTAAAGACTCCGCGCGGGAACTGAAACTGGAGGACCAAAACAAACCTGATGGGTGCCCCATGTTCGCGCCAGCTAACGTGGGCCGAAAAGACGGGCGAAGCCCAGGGCGAAGGCCTTCCAATGTCCTTACTCGTGCCCTGACAATGGCACCGAGATGTGGTGCACCCTCGGTTTTCCCACCCGGGTCAGCCCCCCAATCCCCCGCTCACTGATTATTCAACAGAGATCCCACGATACCGCCCACGACCCCACCCTCCGTCCTCTCCCTGGTGGCTGAGGGCATGTAATGCATCAGCTGGTGGGCCAATTTCGCAATCGGAAGTGTCTGCAGCCAAACCCGCCCAGGGCCAGTCAGCGCTGCGAGAAAAATCCCATCGCCCCCAAAAATCATGTTCTTGATCCCCGCAATGCGCGTGATCTGAAACGAAACACTGGATTGAAACGCCCCCACATGTCCGGGGTGAACCCGCAACATTTCTCCAGCCGCCAAATCCTTGACCACCAACTCCCCAGACAACTCGATCCAGCAAGCGCCCTGCCCAGTCACTTTCTGCAGCAGGAATCCATCTCCGCCGAACACACCCGCGCCCAGCGACTGCTGAAAACCCACCCCTAACGAAACCTGCGACGTGGCGCAGAGAAATCCGTGACGGTGGATCAGATACTCCATTCCCGGACCGACCTGAACCGGCTGAATATGCCCCGGAACGCGCGTGGCAAACGCAATCTCTCCCCGGGCGCCTATCGCACGATATTCCGTCATGAACAGGCTTCCCCCGCCCGCCACTCTCTTTAGGGCGCCGAAGAACCCTCCGCCTCCGGCAAACTGCGTGTGCGTCTCCAACTGGATGGAGCTGCTCATCCAGGAAAGTTCGCCCGCCTCCGAGATCACGGACTCATTGGGTTCCAACACGAACTCGAGCACCGGCAGCGTAGTGCCGACAATACGGCTTTGCATGGCAAACTCCTCCAAGAATCAACGGTGCACTAGTTTAGCCGAACGTTTCATTTAGAATCCAACGGTGGCTTCGCCAGGAACCAGCGCTCTTACCTTTCAGGAACTCCTCTTCCGTCTGCAAACCTTCTGGGCCGACCGTGGATGTGTGCTGCAGCAGCCCTATGACGTGGAGGTAGGCGCCGGCACCATGTCGCCGGAAACCTTTCTGCGTGTTCTGGATCCCCGGCCGTTCTCGGTGGCGTATGCGCAGCCGTCCCGCCGTCCAGCCGACGGACGCTACGGCGAGAACCCCAACCGCCTCTTCAAGCACACCCAGTTCCAGGTCGTGCTCAAACCGCCGCCCGTCAATGTGCAGGAGATCTACCTGGAATCGCTCGCCGCCGTCGGCATCGACCTGCGCCAGCACGACCTGAAATTTGAAGAAGACAATTGGGAAGCGCCGACCTTGGGGGCTTGGGGCATCGGCTGGCAGGTCATGCTGGACGGCCTGGAGGTCACCCAGTTCACCTACTTCCAGCAATGCGGGGGCCTCGATCTCGACCCGATCTCCGCGGAAATTACCTACGGCCTGGAGCGCCTCGCCGCCTTTCTGCAGGATGTCGACTCCGTCTACGACGTGGTGTGGGCGCGTACGCCCCACCGGGTCACCTACGGCGAAGTCCGCCATCTGGAGGAGGTTCAGTTTTCCGTTTACAACTTCGAATACGCCGATGTGGAGAAGCTTTGGGAACACTTACGCCTCTACGAATCGGAATGCAAAGACTTGCTGAGCTTGGCCGCACAGCAGCCGGAGGATCTGGGCCTGGCAGAGCGGCGCCGCTTTCCGGTGCTGGCCGCCTACGACCTCTGTCTCAAGTGCTCCCACATTTTTAATTTGCTCGATGCCCGGGGCGCCATATCGGTGACTGAGCGCGTCGGCATCATCGCCCGCATCCGGGTTCTTGCCGTCAGTATCGCCAAGGCCTACGCCCAGATGATCGCGCAGGAGTCGCATGGCTGAGCTGTTGTTGGAAATTGGCCTGGAAGAAATCCCGGCACGCATGATCGCGGCAGCGCAGGCTGAGTTGGCCCGGCGTGTCGAGGCATTGGTCACCAAGCATCGTTTGGGCGGCAGCGCGATTACCAGCTACTCCACTCCGCGACGCTTGGCCGTGCGCGTGGAAGGCGTGCTTGCCAGCCAGCCCGACATTGAGGAACAGCTCACCGGTCCGTCCTGGAAGGCTGCCTTCCCCAACGGCCAGCCTGGCCCGGCAGCCCAGGCCTTCGCCAAAAAAGCCGGGGTTGCGGTGGAAGCGCTGGAAAAAATCACTACCTCTAAAGGCGAATATGCTGCGGCCACCGTCCACCGTCCCGGGCAAGACGCCGGGAAAGTGCTGGCGAACGCGCTCCCGGGGGAAATAGCTGCGCTTTCCTGGCCCAAGACCATGTATTGGCGGCCCGGGAAACCAGAGCGCTTTGTCCGCCCCCTGCGTTGGCTGCTTTGCTTATTGGATGAAGCCGTAGTTCCCCTGGAGTTTGCCGGAATCCACGCCGGCCATGTGAGCTTCGGCCATCGCGTGCTTCACGGTGACCAGCCGGTCCCTATAGCCCGCCCTGCGGATTATCTGGGGGAACTCGAGAAAGCTTTTGTCGTGGCAGATGTCGCCGTGCGCCGCCATCGCATCCGTACGGCCCTCGACGCCGCGACCCAAACCCTCCCGGCAGCGCGCTGGCGTGAGGACGAGCCACTGGTGGACCAAGTGACGCACTTAACCGAGTGGCCCACAGTCTTGCTCGGCAGCTTTCAGCCGGAATACCTGGCCTTGCCGGAGGAAATTCTGGTCACGGTCATGCGCGACCACCAGAAGTACTTCGCCGTCGAAGACGAGAGGCATGCACTGGCCCCTCAATTTTTGGCCGTGCTCAATACCGAAGTCGACGCCACGGGCATGGCCATCGTCCGCCATGGGAATGAACGGGTGCTCCGCGCCCGCTTCAACGACGCACGGTTCTTCTGGAACTACGATCAAAAACTCCCTCTCGAGCAGCGCCTGGAAAAGCTCAAGACAGTTACCTTCCAGCGGGATCTGGGTAGCTACTCGACCAAGACCGAAAGCAATTTGCTCATGGCCAGAGCAATCGCCGCGGCGGTCCCTGAAATTTCATTCAACCAGCAGGCCCTCGAGCAAGCCGTGCTGCTGGCCAAGACCGACCTCACCACCGAGTTGGTGAAGGAGTTTACCGAGCTGCAGGGTATCGTCGGGGGCCTCTATGCCCGTGCCCAGGGGCTAGGCGAAGCAGTAGCGCAAGCCATTTACTCCCAGTACCTTCCGGCAGCAGTGGAAGATCCAATCCCTGCAACCGTAGAAGGCCAGATTCTCGGCTTGGCGGATCGCATGGCAACCATCGCGGAGATGTTTGCCATCGGTCTGGAGCCCAGCGGATCCAAAGATCCCTTCGCGCTTCGCCGCGCCGCGAACGGGGTTATTAAAATCCTCGCTGAGTCGGGCCTGCCCCTCACCATCACCGGCCTCGACCTCATCGCCCGGGAAAGCCTGCCCCGCGCCGGCTCGGTGAGCGCATTCCTTCGGGAACGCCTGGATTTCTACCTGCGCGAAGTCCGTGGCTACGCCTACGACGTAGTCAACGCCGTGCTCTCCGCCGGGCTGACCACGGTGACCGACGCGGTGGCCCGGGCACAGGCACTGACCCAGGTCCGCGGTTCGGAAGATATGCTGGCCATCTCCACCGCGTTCAAGCGGATCAAGAACATCCTTCGCCAGGCAGAAAAGAAATACGGAGACGCCATCGTCGCTGAGGATCTTACCGACGCGGCGGAGCAACGGCTGTACGCCGAGATGGCAGACATTGCTCCGCGGGTAGACGCGCTTTTTGCCCAGCAGCAGTATGTCGAGGCACTGGAGCAGATCGCTGCTCTTCGCCCCGCCATCGACTTGTTCTTTGATCAGGTGATGGTCATGTCTCCTGAGGCTCATTTGCGCCGCAACCGCTTGGCTTTGATTGCCTCCGTGCTCAGAGATTTCTCCCGCATCGCAGACTTTTCCGAGATTGTTGCGGGTAACACTTTCGCGTAACACCGGCGTGAAAAGACTTATGTGAATAGAGTGTTAAAGGCTGTATATTATGGCAACCTCCTTGAAACTAGGGCACAGGAGCGAAGGAGAAATTCACTTTGGGGGGGCCCGCCATGCACCGCATCTCGTTTCATCAGAAACTCGACAACCTTCGTGAACGCCTTCTGCAGATGGCGGGAGTTGCTGAGCAAACCCTAAGGTTTGCTTTGGACGCACATTGTCGGGGAGAGCTTTCTGCCTGCGCCCAAGTGCGTTTGAATGAGGCCATTATCAACCGTTCGGAGCGGGAGATCGACCAGATGGCGCTCGACCTTCTTGCCATGGAGCAGCCCATGGCGGTGGATCTACGCTTCATTCTGGCCGCTATCAAGATCAACTCCGACTTGGAGCGGGTGGGCGACCAGGCGATGACCATTGCCATGTTGGCCGAGGAGCTGGCGAGCAGTCAGCCGTGCGATTTCCCGCTCGACATCCCGCGTATGGCGGAGCTATCGATGACCATGGTGCGCAAGGCCTTGCAGGCCTTGGCTACCCGCGATGCGGAGTTAGCCACCAGCGTCCTTGCCATGGACGACGCCGTGGACGACATGTATCGCCGCGGCAAGACGGTGCTGCTCGAGTGCATCACCAAGGATTCGAGTGCCGCCCACTCGGCAGTGAACCTGCTCTTCATTTCCCGCAGCCTGGAGCGTATCGCCGACCACGCCACCAACATGGCGGAAGACGTAATCTTCTGGGTGCGCGGAGCCGACGTGCGCCACGGCTACGCGCTACAAATCCAGGTCAATTAGACCTACGGGCAGGCCTCGACCGGAAGTTTCTCTCTTCCGGTCGGCCCCTAATTCACCCTCTGCAGACGGGCGATCAGTTTTTGCGCCAGATTCTCACCTGAGTCGGACCAGAGCAACCGGCTGCTAATCCCGCAGTTCTCCTGGATCGCGTTGGTGACATCCACGAGCTTCTGCACATTGCGCTTGATATGTTCAGCCCCTACGTCGTCCAGCTCGAGCTCGTCCAACAGAAATGGGGTGTCCAGGCCAAAATCCACCCGCACATGCCCGTTTTGCTCGTAAGCGCCTTCATCGAACTCCGGCCCAAATCCCACTACCCGTGCGATCACGGGCTCCTGTCTCCACGTTGGATCAAGCCCTCCCACCACCTCCGCAGCCCACAAATCCCACTTGAGTTCAAACTCATAAGCGAAGTCGTCATGCAGGATCTCCGTCGCTTCGGCAACAGCCCGTTCCGGCGCGGATTCCTGCACTTCATCTTCCTCATAAATCCTTTGGTAAATGGGCGGCTCGTTCCACGAGATTGGGTAAGCTACGGCGGCATGCACGCGCCCTGTCCCGCCAAATTGCTTGATCACCGAAACCATGGCCGGCGCCAGCGACGCCAGGCGAAAATTAGGGAACCACAGACTCAAATACAACCTATCAGCCATCTCACCATTCTAGCGGCCGGTGAACTGGGGTGAGAAAATGGCAGGGTGACGCTGTCCAGTCTCCGTATCTGGATCCTCGTGCTCGCCGGCGTTTTGATCGCCGCCATTGCGGTCTTCTTCTTCTACGGGCGCTGGCAGGGACGCCGTTTTGGCCATGACATTCCGGACGGACTGAGCAGCACGATCCAACAATCGACCCAAGGTTTTACCTACTCGGAATCAAAGGGCGAACACACTCTCTACACCCTTCACGCCTCCAAGGCAGTGCAGTTCAAAGCCGACGGGCACGCCGAGCTGCATGATGTGAGTATCACCCTCTACGGTGCGCAGGGAGCACCCCCCAACCGCATCTACGGCCGGGCCTTCGATTGGGATCCAGCCCACGGCATCGCCCGCGCCATGGGTGAGGTCCAGATCGATTTTCAAGGCACAGCGACCCCGACTCGGAGCTCGCCAACCGCCGGTACGAAGGCCCCTGTCGCGCCAGCCGCGAATGCACCTGAGGATGAGGGGGAAGGCAAGAACACCGTCCACATCAAGACCTCCGGGCTGGAGTTCAACAAGCAAACGGGTCTGGCCAGCACCAAGGAGAGGATCGAGTTTCGGACGCCCGAGGCCGCCGGCAGTGCAACCGGCGCCAGCTTTGACTCGCAAACCGGCATCATGATCCTGACCGCCGACGTAGCGTTCAATTCCAGTGTGGGCGGAAACCCGCTGGCCGTTCGTGCCCGTCACGCACAATTCGATCGCACCAACCGGTTGCTCTATCTTTTGCAGGACGTAACCGATTACGCCGACAACCACAGCTCGTCCGATCAGGCGACGGTCTCCTTCCGCGCCGACGGATCGGCCTACCAGGTGCTGGCCCAAGGAAACGTGATCTTCACCGGAGATAACGGCCAGAAGGTCAACGCCCGCTTGGCTCATATCGACTTGGGACCGAAAAGCGAGCCCCAGCAGGCGATTGTGCAGGGAGGAGTGCTGTACGTGGCCGATACGCCGGCACGCCTGCTTCATGGGTCTGCTGCTGAGGCCACCCTGCTGTTTGGCCCCCAGCCCACCATCCGCCACGCCCAGTTGCGTACGGCTGTCTCGGTCGTCGATGAGGAGAAATTGCCCCAGGTGAATGCCGGCACGGCAAAACAAAACGTGGCTGAATCCACCACCCGCCAGGTGCAAGCTGCGCAGGTGGACATCGACTTTGCCCCCGGACCGGACCGTTCCCCGGAGGCGCAAAAGATTCTCGCCACCGGAGGCGCGCGGCTGAATGTGCACACCATCTACACCAAGACCCAGCCGGAGGACACAACCGTCCAAGGCGATCAGCTCTTTGCCACGCTGGTGGACGGAGAGGTTCTCTCCAGTCTGCGGGGCACCGGAAATACCAGCCTGGTTACCGTAAGCTCCAGTGGCGTAACCCAGAGCAGCAAAGGCGACAACCTGTTGCTCACCTTTGCCCCGCCGCCACCGGCGAAGAAAACCAAGGACAACAAACCCACCCCGCAGCCTGCGGCGCAACTCCAGTCTGCGGTGCAGCTGGGGAACGTCACTTTAGTTCAGCAAGTCGCGGCCACCGCCGGGGGCCCCGTTCCGCCCCCAACCACCGCCACGGCGCAGCGGGCCGCCTATGATGCTGCCACCCAAGTGATGCAGTTGTCGGGAAACCCACGCATTCAGGATCCCAGCGGGGAACTGAGCGCCGCCTCAATCGAGATGGAGCGCGCCACCGGCAATGCCAACGCAACCGGGGGAGTCAAAGCGACCTACCGCCAAGGCAATGGCCAGCAAAATGTTCAATTGGGCGGAACCGGACCGGTGCATGTGGTCGCCGATCGCGCCCATCTGGACAAACCAGCCGATCTCACCACGTTTTACGGAAAGGACGGCGAGCCGGCCCGCTTGTGGCAGGGAAGTGATTCCGTAGCCGCGCCGGTGCTGGAGCTCTCCCGGGCGCATGCCACTCTTTCCGCGCATGGTCCTTCGGGAGCAGCAGCGGCCGTGAACGCCGTCTTTACCAGCTCCGCAAAGGACGCCGCCAACAACGCGAAGGACCAAAAGAGCCAGCCCTCCGCCCAACCCTCGGTCGTCCGCCTGCAGAGCCGTACCCTGCTTTACGCCGATAACGATCACAAGGCGGTGTTCAGTGGAGCAGTTTTGGCTCAGACCTCTTCGGGGCGGGTGCGCTCGAACTTTATGGACGTTTATTTCACCCCGGCGGGTGGGCCGCAACCGCCCGGCAAAACCCCTCAGAGTACCCAGGTCTCCAGAATTGTTGCCCGGGGGGCGGTGGAGCTGGAACAGCCCGGCCGCAAGGGAAGCGGTGAGGAGCTCACCTACACCGCTGCGGACGGCAAGTTCGTCCTCACCGGCAGCACCGCCGCGCCCCCCCACCTCACCGATCAGGTACGGGGAACAGTTACCGGGAACGCGTTGATTTTCAACGATCGCGATGATAGCGTCGTGGTGAGCGGCGGCGATGGCAAGGCTGTGACCCAAACCAGGGTTGCAAAATGAATGCAAAAACTTAGTACAGACGAAATCGGCAAGTCTTACAAAGGGCGGCAGGTGGTTCGGGGTGTAAACCTCGAGGTCTGCCAGGGCGAAGTTGTCGGTTTGTTAGGCCCCAACGGCGCCGGCAAGACCACCAGCTTTTACATCATTGTCGGCTTGATCGCTCCCGATACCGGGCAGGTATTTGCCGATGACGTCGACATCACCCGGGTTCCAATGTACCTGCGCGCCCGCCAGTATGGCATCAGCTATCTGCCCCAGGAGCCGTCAGTTTTTCGCAAGCTCACGGTTGAGGAAAACATTCTCGCCGTGCTCGAAGTGCAGTCGCTTTCGCTCGAAGTGCGTCGTTCGCGGACAGAAAAACTCCTCGATCAACTAAATTTGGGGCACATTCGCAAGACGCGCGGCTATGCACTTTCCGGTGGGGAACGCCGCCGCGTCGAAATCGCCCGCTGTCTGTGCATCCAGCCTTCGTTCATCCTGCTCGACGAGCCATTTTCGGGGATCGATCCCATCGCCGTGCTGGACCTCCAGGAGATCATCTTCGACCTCAAAGCCAGCGGCATTGGGGTGCTCATTACGGATCACAATGTGCGTGAAACTCTCTCTGTGACGGATCGCGCCTACATCATCAACGAAGGACGTATCTTCCGCACCGGAACACCGGAACAACTGGGCAAAGACCCGGAAGTGCGGCGGGTTTATTTGGGAGAAGGATTTTCTCTGCACTAAGGTTGGCTGTGACCGAATCATAAAAAGAAGCATCTGACCAGTGACTCCAACGCACACGATTCGTGCCAAGGTTACCGGGATGATAAGAGATGGCCAGACACCCGTAACGAAAAGCCTTCCACGTTAGAGGCTTAGAAAAGGTAAACTAAGGCCGCTACATGTTGATGTGGTGAAACGCTATGGCTCTTCTCCAACCAAAGCTCAGTCTGAAAGTATCGCAGCGCCAGATCCTGACGCCTGGACTGATGCAGATGGTCAGCGTACTGGCCCTGAACAAGTTGGAGCTCAAAGAGTTGATCAACACCGAGATTGTGGAAAATCCGGTGCTGGAAGAGTTGGAAGAAAGCGTTCCCCTGATTGACGAGGTCGCTCATAAAGAGGCGGAGCGCGATCGTAGCCTGGAAGACATTGCAGCCCAGGCGGAACGCGACAAAAAGGACCCCTTCGACGAGATTGACTTCGGTTCCTACTTTCAGGACTATCTCGATCCCGGCTTCCGCAGCCCGAACGGTTTCGAACAAACCGACAAGCCGTCGTTTGAAAACTTTCTCTCCCAGCCCAGTACCCTGACCGACCACCTCTTCTGGCAGTTGGGTTCGCTGAACGTGAGCGGAGATGTCCGTGCCGCCGCCGAATATGTGGTAGGCAACCTCGACGAAGATGGTTACCTCGTTGCCGGTGACGAAGAGTTGCTGGCGGGCTTTGTCGGAGAGTTCGGACCGGCTCCCGGGGCCGTGACCGCCGACGAGCTTCTCGCCGAGGCCATCCAACTGGTGCAGAACCTGGATCCTGTGGGTGTGGCCACCCGCAGCCTGCGCGAATGCCTGCTGGTGCAAATCGAAGTGCAGCGCCGGGATGCCGGCGGGGGAGACGCGGAAGTTTTCACCCTTGCCGCGCGTATCGTCGACCAGCATCTACTCCTGTTGCAAAAGCGGGACCTGCGCGAAATGACTAAAGTACTGGGTGCGCCGCCGGAGGCGATCCAGCACGCCATCGACTTCATCCGCACCCTCGATCCTCGTCCCGGCCAACGATTTAACCGCACCGATGCCCGCTTGATCGAACCGGATGTAGCCTTCGTGAAGCGCGGCGGCGAATTTGTCGTGGCCATGAATGAGGAAGATTTGCCCACCCTGCGCCTCAACCACGGCTATCGCAAGCTGCTGTCGCAGGAAGGCACAGAGCGAGACGTAAAGGATTATGTAAAAGAACGCTATCGCTCGGCCCTGCAGTTGATGCGCAATATCGAGCAGCGCAAGAACACGATCCTGCGCACCTGCGAGGCCATTGTGCGCCGCCAGGGAGAATTCCTGGAGCGCGGCGTGGACGCTCTCAAACCCATGATGATCAAGGATGTTGCGGAAGAAATAGGAGTCCATCCTTCGACTGTCAGCCGGGCGGTGTCGAGCAAGTACGTGCATACGCCGCAAGGTGTGTTTGAACTCCGTTTCTTCTTCTCCGAGGGGGTGCATGGGCCAGAGGGCAGCAGCACACCACTGATGCTGCTCAAGCGCAAAGTGAAAAAATTGATCGATGAAGAAGATCCGCGCAAGCCTCTGACCGACGACTTGATCGCCAGCATGCTCGAGGCTCAAGGTATTGACGTCACGCGCCGTACCGTGGCCAAGTACCGTGAAGATTTGCGCATCCCCAGCACCCATCAACGGCGAGTGCGCGATTGAGTTAAGCATTTTTTGCTATGCCGCATTTTGGAGAAGTGGCACGCTACACGGTCTTCTGTCAAAGAAGGCTTGCACCTAACCAAAATGTCCACGGCCAGTGATAGTAAAAATGCTATAGAATTCGGGCATCGCAGGAGCTTCAGCATGCCGGTTGAATGCACGGGCAGGCAAGTGGCAATCACCCAGCCACTACGCGCTTTGGCAGAAGATGGTATCGAACGAATCGCCAGGGTCCTAGGCAAAATCAGTAGCGCTCACATAGTTCTCACCGCGGAAAAATACCGTCAGATCGCCGAAGTCACCGTCAAGACCCGTGCTTGCACTCTGGTCGCCCTGTGCGAATCCAACGCGAGCATGGAGTCCGCGCTGCGGGATGCGTTAGTGAAAGCAGAAACCCAAGCCACGCGGCATAGAGACCGGCAGCGTACCCGCAAGCGGCAACCCAAGCCGGAGAAGCGGGTAGAAGAGACGGCCGTGGCGCGTAGCGGCCGTGGAAGTACGGCCGAAAGCAAGTCCACGGGCAACGGAGCCACCAACGGCAAAAGCCACACGCCGCCGGCGATTCCCGTCACTGTACATTCCTTTCCCGCGCGGGTGCCGATCACGGAACCTCACGTGGTTCGTTCTCTTGATTCGGTCGCCATGCGTCCCATGACGCTGGAAGAAGCCGTCAAAGAAGCGGAGTTTCGCGACCGCGATGTCTTCGTCTTTCGCGATAACGAAGGTAATGTGAAGGTGCTGCACCGCAAACGCGACGGGAAGATGGAACTGATCGAAGCCCCCTGACAATATGTCGCAAACGCAGTGCTGAATTAGTTGCGCTTCCCTCTTGGTTTCAAAGACCTAAGTAACTGCGACCTCGGAGCTTGCCGGTACTTCTTTCTGGGGATACTCCTGCCTGGAAAGGGACCCTGATACTCAACCCTATGGGGGCTCGTTCCGCTGCGGTTATCCATATGAGTTCAGACGCTGATGTCGCCGTACTCACGGCCCAGCAAATAGCGCTTCTCGAAGCTTTACCCTGCTATGTTTTTGTGCAGCGAGGCGGGAGCGTGGTCTATGCCAATCGCGTAGCCCGCGAGATCCTGCATTTGGATCCGGCGGCAGTGTTGCCCGTGAGCGAGCTCTTCCGCGGGCGCTTTCCCGGCTTTGTCTACGAAGAATCGACACGCGGCCCGGCTCCTGCCGTCACCGCCGCCAGCCACCCGTACTCTTCCGATTTCCATTGCGAGATGCGCACCCCGTTGGACTCGTCTGTGCCGGTGCGCGGAACCTTTCGCATGCTCCGTGCGGATCCAGAGCCGGAGCTGCTGATCGTCGCGCTGAAGGCACATCGTGAAGAGCAGGCGAGCGATTCAGACGAGAGTCCGTCGAACTTTCTGGAGCACTTATTGAATGCTGCTCCGGAAGCCATCATGATCACCCGCGGCTCGAAGATTCTGCACATCAATCGTGAGTTTGAATCTCTTTTCGGCTTCAGTGCCGATGAAGCGCTGGGTCAGAAAACCTACGACATCCTGATTCCCGAAACCCGGCGCCATGAGTTCGACATGCTTGAGCACACCATGCAACTGTACGGCCGCGCCTCCATGGAAACGGTGCGTCTGCATAAGTCCGGTGAGCTCATCGACGTTTCTATCCTGGTGGCTCCGATCAGGATTTCCGGCGTGGAAGTGGGGAATTTTGTCAGCTATCGCGACATCCGCGAAAAGAAGCAATCCGACGCCCGGCTGCAGCATGACGCCTTTCACGATCCGCTGACGGGTTTGGCGAACCGGGCCTTGTTTCTCGACCGCCTGCAACTCACCATGGCCCGGCAGCAGCGGCATTCTCAGCTTAATTTTGCCGTCATGTTTCTTGATCTGGACCGCTTCAAGGCAGTGAATGACAACCTGGGGCATGCCTGCGGCGACGATCTGCTGGTGCGTACAGCCGCTCGTCTGCGAGCCTGCTTTCGCCCCGAGGATACGGTGGCGCGCTTTAGCGGAGATGAGTTTGCCATCCTGCTCGAAGACGTCACGAATATCTCGGATGTCACGAAAATCGCTGAGCGCGCGCAGCACGATATCCGTCTGCCAATTGAGTTGAACGGCCACGAGATTTTTATTTCCGCAAGCATCGGGATCGCTTTCGGTACCCTCGACCACACCAGTCCGGAGCAAATTTTGCGCGACGCGGACTATGCAATGTACCAGGCGAAGTCGAATGGTCACGCGCGCCACGAGGTGTTTGACGGCACCATGCACGTGCACGTAGCGGCCCAGATGAGGAAGGAGCAGGAGCTCAAGACGGCGCTGGAAAACCAGGAGTTCGAAGTTTGGTATCAACCCATTTACCGGCTCAAGAATGGCGCCATCGAGGGCTTTGAAGCGCTGCTACGCTGGCGGCGTCCCAATGGTGTGTTTGTCCCGTTGCAGGATTTTTTAGCCACGGCTGAGGAGACGGGACTGATTGTCCCCATTGGTTCCTTTGTGCTGGAGCAGGCTTGCCGCCAATTGAACCGCTGGGCGCACGCGGTGCCCCACGCCAAGCCGACCATCGATGTGAATTTATCGGCCCGGCAGTTCAGGGATGCGAATCTGCTGCCGAGTCTCTCGGCATTGCTGACCCGGTGGAACGTCTTCCCAGGGCAGCTACGCCTTGAAGTATCGGAGGCGGCCGTCAATCAGGATCCTGAGGGCGCGCAAGCGGTCTTTCAGGCTCTGGCGGATCTCAAGGTAAGTGTCGCCCTGGATAATTTCGGTGCGGGCTTGGCCTCCATGAATCACTTCATCCGTTTGCCGATTGACCTGGTGAAAGTCGATCGCCGTCTCATTGCTTACTTGCCGGTTCCCGGCAGGCAGGCAGCGATTCTGCGGACCATCTTCGATCTTGGCCGCATGCTCGAAGTGCGCATGTTGGCAGAAGGTATCGAACGCGGGGAGCAGTTGGACGCGTTATACAAATTCGGCTGCGACTTGGTGCAGGGGCATTTATTTTCCGCTCCTGTGTCCCAGGAAGATGCGCAGGATCTGCTGGAGAAGGGGCGCTGGCGTATCTAGACGATTTTCACTTCTACTGCACAGGGAAGCGCGGTGAGGGGGACTTTTCTTGAGGAAAAGCCGCCTTGGGATCGGTTGCTCTGTATGCACCTGAAGCGAAAACGCTCTAATGCTACGATGGCCCCATGCCACCCAGGAAACGTTCCAAGACCGCTTCTCCGAAAGCCGCCAAGGAAGCGGCTGCTGCGGTCGCTTCCGAGTTGGTGATCCTCACCGGCCTCTCCGGTTCGGGTAAGGCTTCCGCCCTGAAGGCTTTCGAAGATTTGGGCTTCTATGCGGTCGATAACATGCCGCTGGAATTGATTCCCGCGTTTGCCGACTTGGTGCGCCAATCGGCGGAGATCAACCGCGCGGCGCTGGTAGTCGACGTTCGTGAGGGACAGTCTCTTGACCGCTTTCCCGCGATCTTGAAACGGGTAAGAAAAGTCCTTTCGACTACGGTCGTTTTTCTCGACGCTTCTGACAACTCATTGTTGCGGAGATTTTCCGAAACCCGCCGCCCTCATCCCATGGGCCGAACGGAAACCGTGGTGCGCGCCATCCATGCGGAGAGGAAAGTACTGGATCCAATCCGTAATTTGGCTGACATCAGTGTGGACACTTCCAACTACAACGTTCACGAGCTGCGCGCTTATATCCTGCAAAAGTTCGAGCGCGGGGGCACGGACAAGAATCTTTTGGTGTCGTCCATCAGTTTTGGCTACAAGAACGGGGTGCCTCCGGAGGCGGACCTGGTTTTTGACGTCAGGTTTTTACCCAATCCCCATTTCGTCCCGGAATTTCGGCATTTGACTGGTCGTCATCCCAAGGTGGCGAAATACATCCGCGATTTCCCGCAGACCGCGGAGTTTCTGGACCGGATCACGCAGTTGTTGCTCTTTCTGTTGCCCCACTACATTGAAGAAGGAAAGAGCTATCTGACGGTAGCCTTTGGCTGCACCGGCGGCCAGCACCGCTCCGTCATGATTTCCGAAGAAGTACGCAAGCGTCTGGCCAAGGAAGGCTACAGGGTCAAGGCCGTCCACCGCGACATACCCCACTGACTCCCGCTGAACAGCAAATTCCGCCACGCGTAGAACCCTCCACGCTTTGTCTCCGGGCACGACTTTACAGACCGAGGAAATACTCTTGCTTTTCATCAAGGCTGACTAAACAGACCGCGGAAAAACTCCGCGAGAGTCCCGAAGGGACGGTTGAACCTAGCCCAGGACGCAGTCCTGGGTAAATTCGAAACATGATCCAGTCCCGTAGGGACGGCTGAAAGGCGCCCGAAACGCTACCTTCGGGACTCTTGCGGAGTTTTCTGCGGCCTGTTTAGTCGTGCCCTGATAGAAGGCACGGAGAGATCTGCGGTTCAACGCCACTTTCCTGGGTATGTTTGTGCCCTCCTACGGGCGATTACAATAGCTGGATGCGTTCCATGCAGCGCCGCGCCTTAGGGGTTTTCGCTTGAAGAAGGTGCTGCGCCTGTTGGGGTACGTGCAGCCCTACTGGCTGCAGGCGTTTTCGTCGGTCATCCTGATGGCCGGCGTGGGTCTCCTGGACGCCTTCCGCCTCCTGCTGGTTGGCCCCATCTTCGATCGCGTGCTCAATCCCAACGCCCCCGATCGGACCATTCCCCTGTTCGGCCCCCGTTTCAGTGGCATAAGCCTGCAACAGCTCGTTCCCGCTCATTTCCAGAATGCATGGACCATCGTCGCCTTTGCCTTGGTCGTTTCCACTTTGCTCAAGGGAATCTTCGACTACTGCGGAACCTATCTGGTGAACTATGCCGGCTTCGGCATGATCACAGACCTGCGCGACGATCTTTACGACGCCATCCTGCGGCGCTCTGTCTCCTTCTTCCAACAACATGCCACCGGAACGATCGTATCGACCCTGATCAACGACATAGAACGGGTGCAGTTTGCCATGTCCTCCGTTCTATCCGAGCTCTTGCAGCAAGTCTTCACCCTGATCTTTACTGCCTGCGTGGTGGTTGCCCTGGGCGGCAAGCTGGCGTGGGTGTTACTGCTCTTTGTCCCGGTGGTCCTGGTCTCCGCGCGCAAGATCGGCCGCCAGGTGCGGCAGACCACACGCCGTGGTCAGGACAAGCTGGCCGAGATTCAGAACATTCTGCACGAGACCATCACCGGCAACCGCATCGTGAAAGCTTTCAACATGGAGCTTTGGGAGATGATGCGCTTTCAACAGGCCGCTCGCCGGCTGTTCGATGCCAATCTTCGCTCGGTGCGCGCGCAGGCCATCAGTTCCCCGCTGATGGACACCATCGGCGCGGTGGCCATCGCCCTGTTGCTATGGGTTGGCCGCAACAGCATCCGTTCCCACGTCCTGACGGCAGGGACTTTTTTCGCCTTCATCATCGCGGTCTTCAAGCTGTATGAGCCAGTGCGCAAATTCGCTCTCTTTTACAACAACTTCCAACAAGCCCTGGGCGCATCCTCGGAGATCTTCCGCTTTATGGACACCCAGGACGAGGTGCGGGAGAAGGTTGGTGCGCATGCGATCAAGGAATTTCGCCAGGAGATCCGCTTCGAGAATGTGTGTTTCGATTACCGTAACGAAGAAGGCGAACGACAGGTGTTGCGAGAGATCAACCTGGTGGTCCCGCGCGGCGAAGTAGTGGCATTCGTCGGCCCCAGCGGGGCGGGCAAGTCCACCTTGGTAAACCTGATCCCACGCTTCTTCGACGTCACGGCAGGCAGCATCCGCATCGATGGACACGACGTGCGGGATCTGACCCTCTCCTCGTTACGTTCCCATATTGGGAATGTTACCCAGGAAACCATCCTCTTCAACGACACCGTCCGTAACAACATCGCCTATGGCGAAGCAGGTATCCCTATGAGCCGGGTGATCGCCTCTGCCCAGGCGGCGCTGGCCCATGACTTTATCGAGCGCTTACCGGAAAAATACGATACGGTGATCGGCGAAAAAGGTTTTCGCCTTTCTGGTGGGGAACGCCAGCGCATCGCCATTGCCCGGGCGCTGCTTAAAAACGCACCCATCCTGATTCTGGATGAGGCCACCTCCGCCCTCGATGCGGAAAGCGAGTCGCTGGTGCAGATCGCGCTCTCCAACCTCATCAACGGGCGCACGGTGTTTGTGATTGCCCATCGTTTGTCGACGGTCCGTAGCGCTTCGCGCATCGCTGTCATCGAGGACGGCCGCATCACGGCCATCGGTCCCCACGAGGAGCTCCTCCGCGTTTCCCCAACCTATCAGCGGCTGTACCAGCTGCAGTTTATGGACCTTCCCAAGGAAGCGCTCGAGCCGGCTTTGAGCGTGACGGCCGAGGTGGAAATTTGAGTAATCCCGTTTATTCCCCCGTTTATTCAATGACGGGCTTTGCCCGGGTCAGCGGCCGCATCAGCGACGCATTGTCCTGGAATCTTTCTCTCAAAAGCGTGAACCATCGTTTTTTGGACCTGCATATGCGTATGCCGGCCGGCGCCGAGAGGCTGGAGATGCGCCTGCGCCTGCTGCTCAAAGAAAAATTGCTCCGCGGGCATCTGGAAGTCACCTTGACGGTGGAGCGCGGTCTTCGCCCCAGCGCACACTTCGACCGGGAGCTGTTGCAGGGGTATATCGCTGCCTTTCGCGCTGCCGCGAGCGAGAGCGCGCTGGAGCAGGAGCCGGACCTGAACGCCATATTCCGGTTGCCCGGCGTCCTTACGGGCGAATCCCGCTTCACCGACGCGGAGATGGAGACGCTGGAAGAAGACGTGGCCGCACAAACCGGCCCCGTGGTGGACGCCTTGAACAGCATGCGGGCGCAGGAAGGCGCCTCGCTTTCCCAGGAACTGGGGGCGACGATGAATCGTCTCGATGCCGCCGTGGCCCAGGTGGGGCAAATGCGGCAAGACGTGCAGAAGGCTTATTTTGAACGCATCAGCCAGCGTCTCGCAGCGTTGCTCAACGGCAACGGGGTGGTAGACCGCGACCGCGTGCTACAGGAGGCGGCCATGCTCGCCGAGCGCAGTGACGTCGAAGAAGAGGTCACCCGGCTAAGGACCCACATCCAGCATTTCCTTTCCCTCCTCAAGACTGGCGGGGAAGTGGGCAAGAAGCTCGATTTTCTCCTGCAGGAGATGAACCGGGAGGCCAACACCCTGCTGTCGAAGACGGGAGGGGTTACTGGTAACGGCCAACGAATTACTGATTTGGGCCTGGGAATGAAATCGGAGATCGAAAAAGCACGCGAACAGGTGCAGAATCTTGAGTAGCACTTGCGCGCTGTATCATCAGGAAAACACCTTGGCGGGCATTCTGTTCATTATTTCGGCTCCTTCCGGTTCCGGCAAATCAACCCTGGTAAACCAGTTGCGCTCGCTGGTGACCAATCTCGAATTCTCCATTTCCTGGACCACCCGGGCTCGGCGCGGCTCTGAACAGCAGGATCGCGAGTACCACTACACTTCGCGCGCCAATTTTGAAGACATGATCGGGCGCGGCGAATTTCTGGAGTGGGCCGACGTTTTTGGCAACTACTATGGCACGGCTCGCCGCTCCCTGGACGACGCCCAGGCAGCGGGTAAGGATTTGCTGCTCGACATAGACGTTCAGGGAGCCGCCCAGGTGCGGGAAAAAATCCCGGGTGCGGTCAGCATCTTTGTTCTCCCGCCCAACCCTCAAATTTTGGCCACGCGCCTGCGCAATCGAAGCCGCGCCGAAGGCAATGTGCTCGAGGACCAGATCACGCGCCGGTTGGCCAAGGCCAGGGACGAGATCGAGAATTACCGCCAATACCGCTATATCATTGTGAATGACATTCTGGACGACGCGGTAGAAGCTTTGACCGCCATTGTGATCGCCGAAAGGGCAAGGCGCCAGGGAGCGCCGCCAGACCCTGAAACTGCTCGAATGATGCTGCTCGCTGATAAATGCCGGCAGGCGAACGCCGCCGATCGCCTGTATCCGGTGCTTTCCTCGTTCGGCGTGCTGGACATGCACGCCACTCGCGTTTAATTGCGGCGCGACACTCTCGACAGGAGGCAAGATGACGCCAGTGGACGGAGTTGACAGCAATTTTCGTTACGTAGTGATGGCCGCCCGACGGGCGCGCCAATTGCAGAATGGCTCCCAGCCCTTGATTGATTCACGCTCGAACAAGGCTTGCCGGGTCGCCCAGGAAGAGATTGCCGCCGGTAAGGTCAAGGCGGCGCAGTCGATGCCCGAAGCCGTCGAGGAAGAAGTTCTCGAACCACCTCAAGACGGGGAGCTATGAAGGTCACAGTCGGTGTCTCCGGCGGCATCGCTGCTTACAAGGCCGCGGAAGTGGTGCGAGCCCTGCAGCGCCAGGCATTGGATGTCCATGTCGTGATGACGGAAGCGGCGCAAAGGTTCATCACTCCGCTCACGTTTGCATCCCTTACTGGACACAAAGTGATTACCGGGCTTTGGCCCACCACTCCGGGCGAGGGTGATCTGGACTCCTCGATTGAGCACATAGGCGAAGCCCAGACGACGGAAGCGCTACTGGTGGCTCCGGCCACCGCGAACGTGCTGGCCAAGTTCGCCCATGGGCTGGCTGATGATTTCCTCACCACCATGTTTCTGGCCACTCGGGCGCCGGTGATTGTGGCTCCCGCGATGAACGTCAACATGTGGGAGCATCCGGCGACCCAAGCCAACATGGCAATTCTTGAAGGTCGCGGGGTCAGGGTTGTGGCCCCGGAGAAGGGTGCGTTGGCCTGCGGCATGGTCGGGAGCGGCCGGCTGGCCGAGCCGGAAGTGATCGTCGAGGCAGTTTTGGGGCAGCTCCACCACCGCAACGATCTGGCCGGAGAGACGGTCCTGGTGACGGCGGCCGGCACCCGGGAGGCCATCGATCCGGTGCGTTTTCTGGGCAATCGCTCCAGCGGCAAGATGGGTTATGCCGTCGCCGAGGAGGCACAACGCCGGGGAGCGCGAGTGGTGTTGGTGAGCGGCCCTTCGGCCCTTCGACCCCCTGCCAATTGCGAGTTGGTTCCCGTGATCAGCGCGGAGGAGATGCGGCGCGCCGTTCTAAGCCGTCTACCTGAGGCCACCATTGTCGTAAAGGCCGCGGCGGTTGCCGATTATCGGCCCAAGGTGCTGGCCGAGCAGAAAATGAAACGGACCGGGCCCATCACCATCGAGTTTGAGCCGACCGAGGACATTCTGCGCGAAGTGGTAGCTGCCAAGCGGCCGGGTACGCTGGTGATTGGCTTTGCCGCGGAAACAGAGAACCTCCTCGAGCACGGTCGCGACAAGCTTCTGCGCAAAGGCGCCGACGCAATTGTCCTGAACGACGTCTCGCGGCCCGGTTTGGGGTTCGATTCCGACCGCAATGCGGCCACGTTCCTGACGCCGCGCACCGCGATTGAGCTGCCGGAAATGACAAAGCAGGCGTTGGCCTCCCGGATCCTGGACGAGGTGATCGCCCTCCGCCGGCCGGTTTCCCTGGTTGCCGAGACAGGCTTGGTGTCCAGCAACTCCAAGCTGCAGGAGTAGGTGAACGTCCAGCCGCGATCTCGTTCCGCCGGCTCCTGAGGGAGGCTCTCCGTACGGACATCAAGCGCCGGAGCGACCCCCTCAAGTCCCGTCAGGGACGGTTGAAAATAGCCCAGGACGCAGTCCAGGGTTGGCTTATAGAGGCTGCGGAAAAATTCGGTTTTGTATCAGGGCACGACTTTAGTCGTGCCGTAAATACTTGAAAATAGGATGGGCTTTAGCCCCTGCCACAGCTAGAACCACAGCAAAACCGAGTTTTTCCGCAGCCTCTTATAAGAAATGACTCAGTCCCGAGAGGGACGGCTGAATTCTTCCACCCGTTTCAGCCGTCCCTACGGGACTGCTCCGATGGAGAATTGATACCCAGGAATACGTCCTGGGCTGTTTTCAGGCCGTCCCTGACGGGCACCTGTCAAGATCGCGGTTGGTTGTGGGGCGGTTCTCTCGTAAGCTAGAAGAATTCCGGTTCACCATGCCGCTCGATCCGCAACAAAAACAGGCCATTGCCGCGCACGTGCAGTATCTGCGCGATCTTGGCATCTTTGACCTTTATCGTCGTGGCGATCCGGAGGCCCTGCCGGAATCAGTCCCAGAGACTCTTGAGGAGCCCTTTATCCCCCCACGCCAGCCTATCGCTCCGCAGCCGAGTATCGGCTCGTTCGTTGCCCCGCCAAGCCGCGCCGAAGCGCTGCGCGCGATCCAGTATGAAATCGGTGACTGCACTCGCTGCGCCCTGAGCCGCGGCCGGAACAAGATCGTTTTCGCCGACGGCGACCCCAACGCGCGGCTCATGTTTGTAGGCGAAGGGCCAGGAGCGGACGAGGATGCGCAGGGCCTGCCCTTTGTCGGCCGCGCCGGCCAACTGCTCAACAATATGATCGGCGCCATCGGCTTGAAGCGGGAACAGGTCTACATCGCCAACATCGTCAAATGCCGGCCCCCCCAGAACCGGACGCCCGAACCAGAAGAGGCCAACACCTGCTCCCCATTTCTCTTTCAGCAGATCGACGTGGTCCGCCCTGAGGTGATCGTGGCGCTCGGGTCGACCGCCGCGACTTACCTGCTCGGGATCAAATCTTCGCTGCGTGCTCTGCGGGGCCGGCTGCATACCTGCCGCGGCGCCAAGCTGGTGGTTACCTTTCACCCGGCCTACCTGTTGCGGGATCCAAGTCAGAAAAAAGAAGCCTGGCAGGACCTCAAATTGGCCATGGCTGAACTGGGACTAACCGCTCCATCGCGTTGATGGCAATTTTCTGTGATGTTGTTCTGCCAGTACCGATCGACCGGGCCTTTACATACAAGCTGAAGCCCGAGGACGATCCGCCGATCGGCGGGCGGGTCGTGGTGCCTTTTCGCAACGAAAAGCTGACGGGCATCGTGACTCGCTTGCATGATGAAGCTCCGCCGGTCGAGGCGCGGCCGATCGTAGCGGTGCTCGATCAAGAGCCGATCCTGACCTCCGAGCTTATGGAGCTGGCAGCTTGGATCGCGCAGTACTATCTGGCGCCCCTGGGAGAGGTGTTGCGCGGCATGCTTCCGCTCATGGCCGAGGTGCGCCGCTCCGTGAGTTACCGGATCAACGAGACCGGCCAGGCCATCCTGTTCGACGGCGCCCAGCAGGGTTCCTCGCGCCGCTCCCGCCGCAGCCCGGACGAACAGGACATCGAATACACCGTGCTCGACTACCTTTCCGACGGGCAGCCAGCCAAAAGCGGAACCCTGCGCCGTGCGACCGGCGCATCGGCCGAACTCCTGACCAGCATGTTGCGCAAGAAGTGGCTCCTGCGGGAAACCGAAGCCGCTCCTCGCGATGCCCGCCGTTTGCTTCGCTGGGCCGTGCTGGTGCCGGATGCGCGGCCGCCCAAGCTGAACGAAAATCAGCTGGCCATTCTGGCCGAACTGGCAGGTGCGGGCGGAGCATTGCCGGTTCCTGCCTTGCGCCGCCTGGACCTGCCCGCAACCACCCTGCAGACCTTAGTCAAGCGCGGTCTGGTCGCCATCGAAGAGCGGCCGGCGGCGTTTCATCTCACCAGCGCAACCGGACCCGTCGCCGCTCACGTTCTCAACCCGGCGCAGCAGGCGGCACTTGAGAATATTGAGGCTACGCTCGATGGACATGCCTTTGGCGCCAGCTTATTGCACGGCGTGACTGGCTCCGGAAAGACCGCGGTCTATCTGGCCGCCATGCAACACGCGCGGCTGGATGGGCGCTCTGCCATCTTGCTGGTCCCGGAGATTGGCCTTACGCCGGCGATGGCCTCCCAGTTGCACGGAACCTTTGGGTCGAGCGTAGCGCTGCTGCACTCCGCGCTCACCCCGGATGAGCGTGCCGAGCAGTGGTATCGCATCCGCCGCGGCGAGGCGCGCATTGTTGTCGGCACCCGTTCCGCCATTTTTGCGCCCGCGGTGAATCTGGGTCTGATCATTGTCGACGAAGAGCACGATACGTCCTACAAGCAGGAGGAGATTCCCCGCTACCATGCCCGGGATGTCGCCGTCGTGCGGGCCAAGATCTGCGGCGCCGCCGTGGTGCTCGGCTCGGCGACGCCGTCTTTAGAAACATGGCGCAACGCGGAGATCGGGAAGTACGGTTTGATCGAGATGAAGGAGCGAGTGAACCACAGGCCGCTGCCGGTGGTGGACCTGGTGGACATGCGTTTCGAGTTTCAGCAGACGGGGCAGGAAAGCCTCTTTTCTCGCGCCCTGGTGGAGCGGACCCAAGCCACCCTCGATCGCGGAGAGCAGGCCATTATCCTGCTCAACCGGCGCGGATACTCCTTTGCGGTGCTATGCCGCGCCTGCGGGGAAAAGATGCAATGCGAGAACTGCGCCATTGCCCTGACCCATCACAAGCCGATCGTCCCGGCAGATCCCCATGCCGCCGCCGTGAATCCTGCGGGCCAGCGGCTCAAATGTCACTATTGCGGATACGTTAAAACCGTGCCCAAACACTGCCCCAAATGCGAAAGCGAGCACCTGTTTTATTTGGGAGCGGGTTCGCAACAAGGCGAAGAGCGCCTGCAGGAGTTGTTTCCCCAAGCCCGTATCGGCCGCATGGACCGCGATACCATCCGCAACCGCTTCGACATGGAGCATCTGCTTGCCCGGCTGCATGACGGGCAGATCAACCTGTTGGTGGGGACGCAAATGATCGCCAAAGGCCACGACATCCACGGCGTCACCTTTGTCGGGGTGGTCGGTGCGGATCACGCTCTCGGACTGCCCGATTTCCGCGCCGCGGAACGCGTTTTTCAGCTGCTCACCCAAGTCTCCGGCCGCGCGGGGCGGGGAGATTTGCCGGGCAATGTCCTGGTCCAGAGCTACTACCCGGAGCACTACGCCATCCAGTGCGCCGCCACGCACGACTATCGCGCCTTCGTAAAGAAGGAGCTGCAATACCGGAAATGGATGCACTATCCGCCGTTCGGTGTACTGGCCAACATCATCATCCACAGCCCACGGCTGGAGGAGGCCGCAGGTTGGGCCACCACCCTGGGCAAGTGCTTTGCCGGCATGTCGCTGGAGCATGTGCGCGTGCTGGGGCCGGCGAGCGCACCGATTGTGCGCATCAAGCGCATCTATCGCTTTCATCTTCTGCTCAAGGCGACTCAGCGCCAGGCCTTGGCTCGAACCCTACGTGCCGGGCTGGCGCAGGCGGAGGAAATGGGCATTCCCCGCAGGAACCTAATCGTCGACGTCGACGCCGTCAACCTGATGTAGGAAGACTTGGGCTACGCAGGCTCTAAAGTCCATAATTTTTCAAGCCTTTACGGCACGACTAGACAGGTAGCTGGAAAAACTCTGCTTTGTATCAGGGCACGACTTTAGTCGTGCCTTAACGGCTGGAGAAATGATGGGCTTTAGAGCCTGCCCCCGTCATTTGCCAAGCAGATTTGCCGCGGCAGGGCTAGAGAGTCTGCGTGAGAATCTGGTCTCTAGGACCAAACAAAGCCTGAAGGGTGCCCCATGTTCGCGCCAGCGTACGTGGGCCGATTATGAATTCTTCGAATGCTTTCACTCAAGAAATAAAAACCAACAATGGAGGCCTCGCCCAGGGCTTCGCCCGTCTTTTTCGGCCCACGTACGCTGGCGCGAACATGGGCGGCCCCCGTCCAGTTTTGTTTGGTCCTGTAGATCCTCACGCAGGCTCTGGCCCTATCGGAACAGGTCAAGCACGCTAGTGCCGGCAAAGGGAGCCGGCAGGAAGGTCAACACCAGCAAAATCAACGCCACGACGCAGAGCCACCGGTGGTTATACGGCATGACCGGGAAATAAGGTACATGCGGATGCCGCATTGCCGGCAGAAGCAGGATCACCCCCCACAGGATCCATCCGGTCCACAGCGTGATGCCCATCAACAGTAGAACCACGGGCACAGCAATAGTCATTCGCCGGTGCCAACGCGGCGAAACCGCGTACAGGATGTGACCACCATCCAGCTGCCCCGCGGGGATAAGGTTGAGCGAGGTCACGAAGAGCCCGACCCAACTGGCGATCAAAATCGGGTGGGGAAGCAGACTATTCAACGCCGGCACCCCCGGAAGCCAAGCCGCCAGCAGCCGGTCAAGCAAAGCGATAGTCAACGGCTGGTGAAATTGAACCAGGGCCGGAGCCGATCCATTCCCGGCCGGCCGGGAGAGCAGCAGTCCCAGCATGGTGGCAGGAAGAGCCACCAGGTACCCGGCGATCGGTCCCGCGATGCCCACCTCCATCAACGCCCGGCGCGAGGGGATGCGGGACCGGATGCGGATCACCGCCCCGGCCGTTCCACTCAAGGTGGGAGCGGGCAAAACGTAGGGCCAGGAAGCCTGAATTCCATGGTGCCGGCAAAAGAAATAGTGGCCCGCCTCATGGGCCAGCAGAATCCCCAGCAGCGTCAGCGAGAAGGACCAGCCGCTGGCCAGCGCCCCGGGATGTTGCCAGATCCAGTGCAGGGGAAAAATATCGCCATCATTGACCAACGGGGGCTGGCCGAGGCGGAAATTCTGCATCAGCAACGCCCCGGTGCTGGCAGTGGTGAAAACGCTCACCACCAGGAGACACAACGGCAGCCAGACGATCGGTTGCGACGCCCGTGGAGGTATGTCAGAGTGGTCGGCAGGGCCCGGAAGGAGCGGATGGTCCGCTGTGGTCGGCATCGCGCGAAGGCTACGAATCCAGCAAGTGCAATTCCTTGCCCGGCTTGAAGCGTACCGCCTTACCCGGAGTGATGGTGACTTCGGCCCCAGTCCGCGGATTTCGCCCGATCCCCGTCTTGCGCGGGCGGACATTGAATACCCCGAAGCCCCGCAGCTCAATCCGGTCGCCCGAGGCTAAAGCCTTTTTCAAGCTCTCGAAAACAGTATCGACAGCCGCTTCCGCCTTGTTCCGCGGTAGTCCGGTCTTAGCGATGACCTGGTGGATGATGTCCTGTTTAATCAATGCCTTTACCCCGAGGGATGGTTAGGGAACAGCAATGGCCGGAACTACTTATTCATCGTATAGCGTGCTTCCTGTGTGGTCCAGCGGGTTCGGCGGGATGAAGATTGTCAAGCAACGCTGCCTCCCGTAAGATTTCAGTTTCCAACTAAAGGATTATTTAGGAGTTGCATGTCCATTCAGTCCGACCGGTGGATCCGGGAGCAAGCCAAAAAGGGAATGATCGATCCTTTCAGTGAAAAGCAGGTGCGAGACGGCGTTATCTCCTACGGTTTGTCCTCCTACGGTTACGATCTTCGGGTCTCCAACGAATTCAAGATCTTCACCAACGTAAACAGCGCGGTGATTGACCCCAAGAACTTTGATGAGCGATCGTTCGTTACGGTCACTGCCCCGTCGGTGCTGATTCCACCCAATTCCTTCGCCTTGGCGAAGTCGGTCGAATATTTCAAAATTCCCCGCGACGTGCTCACCATCTGTGTAGGGAAATCCACCTACGCTCGCTGCGGCATAATCGTCAACGTCACCCCGTTCGAGCCGGAATGGGAAGGTTTCGTGACTCTCGAGATCTCGAATACCACTCCCCTCCCCGCCCGGATCTATGCCGATGAGGGCCTCTGCCAGATTCTATTCTTCCGTTCCAACGAGCCATGTGAGATCAGCTACGCGGACCGTAAGGGTAAATACCAAAAGCAACAAGGGATCGTATTGCCCAAGCTCTGATGCTGGAAACCACAAAAACACCTTCCCGCCTGCGGGTCGCGCTGCTCGAAGACGAACCCATACGGGTGCAGGGTTTCATCACCCTTTTTCAGGACCATCCCCAGATCGAATTTGTAGTTTTCGACTTGCCGCAGTTCCTGGCGGATCAGGAATTCAAGCTGGCCTTGGTCGGTCTCCATGGAGACAAGCTGCCGCTACCCCTGGTGGGCACGATCCATGGTCTGCGGCCGGACGTGCGGCTGATCGTCATGGGCCCGGAGGCGGACGACGAATCGATCTTGCAAGCCATCAGCGCCGGAGCCAAAGCTTATCTTGAAGCCAGTTCCACCCCGCAGCAGGTGGAGCAGGCCATCATGATCGTGAACCAGGGGTCGATTTGGGCGCCACGGCGGGTCCTATCGATTTTCGTCGACCGGGCGACCAAGCCGTCCCGTTCCGCGACTCAGACCCTGGCCCAGTTCACCGCCCGCGAAACCGAGGTGCTCAAGCTCCTGGTGGCCGCTCGCTCCAACCGCGAGATCGCCCGCACTATGGGGATTGAGGAGCGCACCGTGAAAGCGCACATCGCCAAGCTCATGCGCAAGGTGGGAGTGGAGAACCGGATCGCCCTCTCCATCTACGCGGTCACGCATTCGATTGTCACCCCCCATCACGGATAGTTCCTTCCCAGTCATGGTACTTTAGTGCAGGGTACCTTAGTGACGTTGCTTGGTTACCTTACTTGAAGCAAAGTTACTTTAGAAACAACGCAGATCTGGGGACGGGGCTCTTGATGGCGAAGTTTGCAATCAGCAGCCCCCATTTTTTGGCCCCGCTGCCATCCCGCTCCCAACTCCTTCCGAAATTCCTGCATCTTACGCACTGACGCCACCAAAGAAAGCAGCTTAGGCGGTTACCTCAACAGGCTGCGTCAACATCAGCGAATTTTGGGAAATGTGCGGGCGATCGTCCCCACTGGAGAGTTGAAAGACTATGAAACAGATTTTTGCGGTAATTTGTGCAGTTGGAATGGCCGTCACGACGCTGTCTGCCGGCGCCGCGGAAGACAAAGCGGGCATTGACGCCCGCATTGTCAGCGCGAAAGATGTCCTGGACGCGATCATGGCGACACCGGACAAAGCGATTCCGAACCAGATTATGTCTCAGGCGACTTGCGTGGGTGTAATCCCCAGTGTCAAGAAGGGTGCCTTCATCGTGGGCGCGGAGTACGGACAAGGCGTGGTTACCTGCCGCACCGGACATGGCTGGAGCGCGCCGGCTTTCATCAAGCTCGCGGGAGGAAGCTTTGGTTTCCAGATTGGCGGTCAAGCCACCGATTTGGTCTTGGTAGCCGTCAACGACAAGGGATTTCAGGATCTGTTGAAGAGCAAGTTCAAGATTGGGGGCGACGCCTCCGCCGCTGCGGGACCGGTTGGCCGCGATTCTCAAGCCGCGACCGACTGGAAGCTGAATGCTGAGCTGTTGACCTATTCGCGCGCCAAAGGCCTTTTCGCAGGGATCGATCTTACTGGAGCCGTGGTGGAAGAGAACGTCGATGCCACCAAGGCGTTTTACGGTACGTCCTACCCGGGCGCCCAGATTCTGAAGGGCTCAGTAGCCACTCCGGAAGATGCGCGGCCGTTCGTTCGCACGGTGGCCAAGTACTTCTCTGAAGTCAAGAAGTAGGCTCCTGAAGCGCTGTTCCTCCCAAGACTGCCCGGCACTCCTTGCCGGGCAGTCTTTTTTTGGGCGATTTAGACTAGGGTCACTGCTTGCGGAGACGACTGGAATTCGTGTTGGTGTGGACGGCGGTGCAGCTTCTCGGCTTGCCGCCAAGGAGGGTCGCCCGAAGCATCGGCGCGTGGATAGGACGGATCGCCCTTCTGCTGACCCCGCGTCTGAGGCGAGCCGGCGATCTGAATCTTCGCCTGGCTTTTCCCGCCAAGACTGCCGCGGAGCGCGAGCAAATCCTGCTCAAGCTGTACCGCAATCTGGGCTGGTTGTTAGCCGAGTTCTGCCAGATGCCTCGCTACACTCCGGAGGTGACGCGGAGTTTCATCCGTTATGAGGGCTTGGAGCACTATTTAGCTGCACGCGACGAGGGCAAAGGGGTGCTCATCCTGACGGGCCATCTGGGCGCCTGGGAGCTCTCGAGTTTTTATCACTCTCTGATGGGCTATCCCATGAGCATTGTGATCCGCCGTCTGGATAATCCTCTCGTCGACAACCTGGTCAACCGCATTCGCTGCCTGCACGGTAATCAAGTGCTGCACAAGGACGACTTCGCCCGGGGCTTGCTGGCCTCCATGCGCCGGGGGGAAACGGTGGGGATCTTGATGGACACCAACATGACCCCGCCGCAGGGAACATTTGTAGATTTTTTTGGCCATTCTGCCTGCACGGGATCAGGATTGGCGCGGGTCGCCAGAAAGACCGGCGCCCGGGTGGTGCCTGGGTTTTTGCTGTGGGAAGAAGCAACGCAGCACTACGTCTTGCGCTTCGGCGCCCCGCTGACTCTCGCTCTGAGTGAAAACACCGAGGCCGACGCGGTGGCTCATACCGCCTTGTTTACCAAGGTGATTGAGGACTACATCCGCCAATATCCCGACCAATGGCTCTGGGTGCACCGCCGCTGGAAGACCCGTCCCCAGGGGGAGGCGGGCATCTACACTTGACCCATGCCCATCACTCTCAGTCAACTGGCTGACCGGCTCGGTGCGGAAGTCGACCCACCCATCCCCGGCATCGAAATCACCGCTGTTTCGAGCATCCTCGGGGCTCGGCCGGGATGCCTGGTATTCGCCGAAGACGAAGGCGCGCTGGCGGCTGCCTTTGCCTCCTCTGCCGCCGCGGTCCTGGTTGGGCCGGGAATTCACGCCGATGCCAAGCCTGTGTTGCGCACCCCGCAGCCGCGCCTGGCATTTGCTCGTGCCGCGGTGTGGCTACGTGGGCCACAGCCCCCCGCAGCCATTCATCCGACGGCGGCGCTGGCCCCGGGAGTGCAGTTGGGTGACAACGTCTCGATAGGCGCCCACGCTTCGGTGGAGGAGGCAGCCAGCATCGGTGCAGGCACTGTGATCGGGAGTGGGGCGGTGGTCGGCGCCGGGGTCCGCATCGGCAAGGAGTGTCGCATCTATCCTCGCGTGGTGATCTACCCCGGCGCTACGCTCGGCGACCGGGTGGTGGTTCACGCAGGCGCCGTGCTGGGCGCGGACGGCTTCGGCTACGTCCGAGATCGTAAGACGGGGGAGTACACGCAATTTCCCCAACAAGGCACGCTGGTCATCGAGGACGACGTAGAGATTGGCGCCAACACGACCATAGATCGCGGGGCGCTCGAAGAGACGAGGGTTGCTCGGGGGACCAAGCTCGACAACCTGATTCACATCGGCCACAACTGCACAATTGGCCGCAACGTTGTCATCGCCGCCCAAACCGGCATTTCCGGATCCAGCACGGTGGGCGATGGCGCAATCCTGGGCGGCCAGGTCGGCATGGGCGATCACGCGCTGGTAGGCCCAGGGGTCATTCTCGGAGGCCAAGCCGGCATCTTGCCCAAGAAAAAGCTGCTAGGTCCCGGAATCGTCTTTTGGGGAACGCCAGCCAAGCCAGTAAGGCAGTACCTGAAGGAGCTAGCCATGCTGGCCAGGCTCAAGAGGGAACAGTAACGCCTAGAGAAAGGAAACCGCAGATCCCTCCGCTACGCTACGCTCCGGTCGGGATGACAAAGGGGAGGATGGTGTTTCTATCGGGCATCGCTTTCGGGGCGATGGAGGGACCTGCTGTTTCGTCCATCCCACTCACCAATAAGGAAAGCGCCACCCTCCACCTTGTCATCCCGAGGAGCCGACTTGCCTGCGGCAAGTTTAGGGAGCAATGAACGGTACCGGCCGCCGCGCACTGGACGGGTGCCCCATGTTCGCACCAGCGTACGTGGGCCGAAAAAGGCGGGCGAAGCCCCTCCAACGCTCTAGGTCGGTCAAGGTGCGGTTGTTCATTAGGAGGAGCCGACCTGCCTGCGGCAAGTTTAGGGAGCAATGAACGGTACCGGCCGCCGCGCACTGGACGGGTGCCCCATGTTCGCACCAGCGTACGTGGGCCGAAAAAGACGGGCGAAGCCCATGCAACGCTTTTGGTCGGTCCAAGGCGCGGTTGTTCATTAGGAGCGCAGCCGAGGGACCTGCAGTTCAGCGGACCCTTCGTGGAACGTTGTTCGCCTGAAAGCAACAAATTTGTCATCTCGACCGGAGAGGTCATGGGCCTTCGGCCCACCCAAGGGGATGAAAAACGCCACCGAGGTCGCCACAGAATTGTCATCTCGACCGGAGCGCAGCGGAGTGAAGAGATCTGCGGTTTTCTTTCCAGTTCCCAGCCTACTTCAACGGGAAAGGTTCAGGTTTGAGTGAGCCGTCGCGCTGCTTCAGCAAAATTTGTACTTTGCTTTCCGCACTGTCGAGTTCGTTCTTGCATTGCGCCGACAGCCGCATCCCCTCCTCGAAAATCTTGATCGAGTCTTCCAGCGCCAAATCCCCGCGCTCCAGTTGAGTGACGATCGTTTCGAGCTGTTTCAGCGACTCTTCAAACGTTGCCAATGCTTGATCCCTCAGGTAGCACAACCTCTAAAATCTCAACCGCGCCGGCATACCGCCCGAACGGCGCGCTGACTTGCACTCCCTGAACCATCGGACGAGCCGCTATCAGCATCTCGCGCGCGATTTGAATTCCTTCCGCACGGGCGCGATCCGGCGAGTCCGCCTTCTGCATGCGCAGCAGAATCTCGTCCGGCATGGACACGCGCAGATCGTTCTTCATAAACTCTGCATTGCGTAAGCTGGTCAGAGGCCAGATGCCCGCGATCACAGGAATCCGAAAACCCTCAATCCGCTTGAGAAAAGCCTCCAACAGCCGCAAATCAAACACCGGCTGAGTGATGGCATACTCCGCGCCAGCCTCCACCTTGTAGGCAAAACGCCGAATCTCGGTGTCCATATCCGGCAACCCCGGATTAGCAGCGACTCCTATGGTCAAGCCACTCGAGACACCCACCGGATTGCTCCCCAAATCCAATCCATGATTCAAACGGCGGACGATATTCACCAACCCAATTGCATCGACATCAAAAACCGCCGTCGCATCCGGGTAGTTGCCCAGTTTGGGCGGATCCCCGGTCAGGCAAAGGATGTTCTTGATCCCGATGGACGAGGTTCCCAGCAAGTCGGACTGGATGCTCAGCAGGTTGCGGTCACGGCAGGTATAGTGCAGCAGCGTTTCCATGCCCGTCTTCTGCTGAATCTGGATACACAGGCTCTGCGAACTCATACGCGGCGCCGCGCGTGACAAGTCCGGAACATTGATGATGTGGACGCCGTGTTGCAGCAGCAGCCGCGCCCCCTCGAGCTCGCGCTCGCAGGTAATGCCCTTGGGAGGAACCATCTCCACCATGGTGACAAAGGCGCCGTCGGCAATCAGCGCGCCGAGACCCGATCGCTCGGCGAGCGGTGCAGGTTCGATCTCGGACACAACCGGCGGCTGCTTTACCTGGGTGTGATGGGTTTCCATGGCATCCATCGCGCGCAGAGAAGATTTCATAGACCGGATATGACTCGGGGTAGTGCCACAGCAGCCCCCGACAAACTGCACTCCAGCCTTGATCAACTTGCGGGCGAAACTCGCCATGTACTCGGGCGAGCAGAGATAAATGTTGCGGCCATCCACTTCGCGCGGCATGCCCGCGTTGGGCATCGCGATGAGAGGCAGATCCGTCGCCGCCGCCATGCACTCAATGGCGGTGAGCACAGTGGCCGGCCCTACACTGCAGTTGCAACCGACGGCGTCGGCGCCCCACTCAGTCAAGCGCGCGGCTGCCGTTTCCGGGGAAGAACCGTCCAGGCAATTGGCGTCCTCGTCGACAGTCACCATCACCAGCACCGGAAGCTCAGGGGCGACTTCGCGAGCGGCCAGGATCGCCTGTTCGGCCTCGTTCAAGGCGGACACGGTTTCGATCAGCAGCATGTCAACCCCGGCCGCAGCAAGGGCACGGATCTGCTCCGCAAAAGCGATGCGGGCCTCAGCCAGGCTGGTCTTGCCCAGGGGTTCGAGACGCACGCCCAAGGGGCCGACCGCGCCTGCCACCCAGGCTTTTCCGCTTTGCTTGTCGGCGCGCTGGTTCACCGCCTTGCGGGCCAGTTCGACTCCGGCGCGGTTGATATCCGCCACCTTGTCGGCGAAGCCATAACGCTGCAAACGTAGGGCGTTGGCGCCAAAGGTATTGGTTTCGATGATCTCGGCGCCGGCCTGCAGGTACTCCTCGTGGATGGTGCGCACCAGTTCCGGTTGGGAAAGATTCAATTCGTCGTAGCAGCGGTTGATGAAGATGCCCCGCGCGTACAAACTGGTACCCATGGCCCCATCACATAGCACGGTTCGATTGGCGAAGATCTCCGTGAGCCGATTGTTCATACAGTCCGTCTAATTATGCTAAGCCACCCGCCCCGCGAAAGCCAGCAGCCGCTTTGTTATACTTGGCCTTTCCCGCTTGTCCGCCGCGTGGTGATTCTGGTGAGGTTTTAGTTGAAGAAAAGAAGTCTCCGGTATTTGTGTGCCCTTTCTGCGGTAGCTTGCACTGCATTGATACTTGTGACCGGATGCGGTCAGAGTTATTACTTTGCGGGCCGGGCTTTGCCCCCCAGCGGGATTCTCAACCGGGTATTGATTGCTGTCCAGAACCCGGGCGCCCTGACCAAGGGCTCGCTCCAGATTGTCGACGCCTTTTACGATATCCGTCACAGCTTTAACAACAAAGTTGCCTCCTTCTCCATGGCAGGATATTCAGGAGCGGATCCTCAGACCATTCAGAACATGCCGGAGGAGCAAGCCGGCGCGGCTTACGGCGCGGGCGATGGAAGCTTTGCTTTGCTGAATTATGCGGCCGAGAAGCAGACCACCACGGTCAGCTTGCCCGGGGCTTCCTCCAGCGTCTATATATCCCACGATCAGAGGTATGTCTTTGCCGCCAGTCAGACGGCGCATACCGTCACCGTTCTGGACCGGACGTTAGGGTCCAGCTACGGGCTGAACGTGCCCAATGTTTATCGCGTCTCCATCAACCCCAGCGGCACGGCGGCCCTGGTATTCGTACAGGACAGCAACACGGTCTACAGCATTTATAAATTGCAAACCAACCAGAAGACGCCGTCCAACGCGGTGGATTGTGAGCCCCAGAACCTGCCCGTTTATTGCGTTCTGCCGGTGCCCGGCACGTTTGACCGGCCCACCAAAGCAGTCTTCTCCGCCGATGGCACCACGGCGTTTGTGCTCAACTGCGGCCCGGAATGCGGCGGAACCCAGGCCAGCGTTAGCTTTTTACCAGTCGCCGGGATCATCATTCAGAGCGGAGCTCCCATCCCTCCCGGCGCGCCCACCTCGGTGACCGCGACCGTCCCCGTCCCTGGAGGGACGACGGACGCCCTTCAGAATGCAAATCTGCTGTACCTTGCCGGACAGCAATTGCAACCCGACGGCTACCTGGCCGGTTATCTTTCTATTCTCGACACCAATGCCAAGCAGGTCACTGGTTCCTACTCCATCAGCGATGGAACCCATCTGAAGATGGCGTTTGCGGATGACAATACTTTGTGGGTTGGGTCTCTGCTATGCACCCAGGGCGAACGCTATCACAAGGGCGCCACCACCAATCTTGGCTGCCTCACGATGTTCAACACGTCGACCAACTCGGTCACCATGATCGACTCTTACAAAGGCGACGCGAGCGGGATCGCTGCTGTGACCACCCTGCATAAGGTCTACACCGCCGAGGGCGGGCAGGTGTACATCTACAACACCGTCGATGGTTCGTCGATCGACAACTCGCAGGTGACCGTCACCGGCACGGCTTACGATGTGGCCTACATGGACGCGTCCACGGATGCCAACAACACCACCTATTGATGTTCTGGCCATTGCTGCTCATCGTGACGACGTAGAGCAGACCTGCGGTGGAACCCTGCTGCGGATGCGATCGCTGGGGCTCCATACGGGGATTCTCGACCTCACCCAAGGCGAAGCCGGCACCCGCGGTTCGGCAGAGGAGCGCGCCAACGAAGCGCAAGAAGCCGCCCGCATTCTGGGCGTCGCGTGGCGGGGAGCGCTCGAAATTCCGGACGGCCGGGTGGAAAACACCTGGGCGAACCGGATCAGCATCGTGCGCAAACTGCGCGAGCTGCGGCCCCGAGTAGTGATTCTGCCTTATTGGCAGGGGCGGCATCCTGACCACTACAACAGCTCGACTCTCGGATATGAGTCGTGCTTTCTGTCCGGCTTGGCCAAAATAGATACGGGTGAGCCGCCTTTCCGGCCCTTCAAAATCGTGTACGCCAGTTTGTATGCGGACGTCCGTCCGAGTTTCGTAGTGGACATCACGCCATTCGTAGAGGAGCGGTTTCGAGCTCTGCTTGCCTATCGCTCTCAGTATGCCGACCAGCCTGCCGGCGAGGGAATTTTTGTGCCCCATAACGAGATTCGCGAGCGAACCTTTTCGCTCGCCCGGCACTACGGTTTGTTGGGCGGCGTCCGGTACGCGGAGCCATTCGTGCAAAAAGAAGTCGGCTTGGTGGACGATCTCACGCTGCTCCCCGTCTCGTCTATTTAAAATCGGAACCCGCATTTCTGAAGTCCCCCAACGACGGATGAAAGTAATTTGGACAGCTGTGGGAGGGAGGGACCTGCAATTCTGTCGATTCCACAAACCGATGTGGAATGGAAGCGCCACCCTCCCCTTGTCATCCCGAGGAGACGACTTGCCTGCGGCAATTTAAGAGTGGAATGAACAGTACGGGCCGCCGCGCACTTGACGGGTGCCCCATGTTCGCACCAGCGTACGTGGGCCGAAAAAGATGGGCGAAGCCCTTCAAACGCTTTTAGTCGATCCAATGTACGGTTGTTCATTAGGACCGTCGCGTAGCCGAGGGACCTGCAGTTCTCTTACGGAATCCCATGAAGCTGAGGAAAATGTGCCCTAAAGCCAAGGAGCAACAGCTGTGCATTCGGGCGCGCCCCTTTTGCCTTTACGCTGCTCTTATCTCACGATCGCAAAATATCTAACTTGGTAAGCCCGTCCCTAACCGGACTCAACTGTGGAGGTGAGCGATGCAAACCTGGGACCCAGCTCTATATGCGAACAATGGCCGCTTCGTAGCCCTAATGGCAGACTCACTGCTCGAAGCCCTGGAGCCCCGGCCCCACGAACGCATCCTCGACCTGGGGTGCGGCGACGGCTTTCTTACCCGGCGGATCGCCGAATCGGGGGCCACCCTCGTCGGCGTCGACAGTTCGCCGCAGATGATTGCCGCAGCCCAAAAGCAAGGTGTGGACGCCCGCCTCGCCACTGGAGAAGCGCTCCCCTTCGAACAGGAATTCGACGCCGTCTTCTCCAATGCAGCACTGCACTGGATGAAAGACCATGATGCTGTTCTCAAAGGAGTTTTTCGGGCCCTGAAGCCAGGGGGCCGATTCGTCGCAGAATTTGGCGGGCAGGGCAACATCGCAGCCATTCGCGTGGCCCTGCTGGCGGTTTTGACCGCCCGCGGAATTCCCCCGGAACTCATTGAAAACAATCGTTTCTTCAGCAGCCAGGAATATCAGGCCCGTTTGCATCGCCAAGGCTTCGTTGTCGAGGAAATCACACTCACGCCGCGCCTCACCCCGCTAGCCTCCGGCATGGCAGCCTGGCTCGAAACCTTCCGCAGCAGCGTGCTCGAACAGCTGCCGCCTGCACAGCGGCCAGATACCGTGGACGAGATCGTTCGCCTGCTCAGGCCTGTTCTATGCGATCAAGAGGGGAACTGGACAGCTGACTATGTGCGACTCCGCTTTCGCGCGCGGCGGCCGGAATAGCGGTCGTCGCCGGCCCAAGCCAGGGAAGATAGACCCGCACCACAGCCCCCAAAAATAGAGGATTCGTGCTGTTGGTAAGCTCGATTTTGCCCCCATGCTTCTCCACGATGCCCCGGCTGACCCAAAGGCCAAGTCCAGTCCCCAGTTCCCCTTTGGTCGTGAAAAAGGGCTTGAAGAGCTTGGCTTGTTGGTCTTCCGAAACTCCGGGACCGCTGTCGGAAATCGTCACCGTGGCGCCTGAGTGAATGTCTCCGGGTAACCCGGCCTCGAGCATAATCTGGACCCGCCCGCCGGGTCCCGCTGCTTCGGCAGCGTTTGCGATCAGGTTGGTGAAGACCTGCCGCAATTCGCCGGGAAATCCCTGAATCGAAACGCCTTCGCCTAGTTGCTGGTCGACCGTGACGGACTGCTCTTTCAACCGCCGGTCGAGCAGCAACAGCACACTCCTCAGTAAATCGCGCAGATCCACCTCGACCGGCGCCTTGGGCTCCCGATAGAGCCCGAGCATGGCGCGGCTGATTTGGAGAGTGCGGTTTAGCTCCTGTTGTGCCATGGCGAGGTAGCGCTGCTGCAAAACCGGATCCGACTCCTTGGACATGAGGTAATGCAGGCTGGCGACGGAATCCAGCGGATTATGAATCTCGTGGGCAATGCTCGCGGAAAGGCGCCCCGCCACCGCCAGTTTCTCGTGGGCGAGTAGGGCCGCTTCGCGCTTGCGCAAATCGGTGATATCGCGGAAGACCAGCACCACCCCGGCTACTTCACCATTTGCGTCACGGATGGGAGCAGCGCTTTGGTCAATCACATACTCTGTCCCGTCCCTAGATATGAGGAGCGCGTACGTCTTGGCGGCGGGACCGCCGGGCTTGGTGAGATTCACCCGCTCCCGCGTCTGCTCATCCAGAGCTGAGAAAACCGTCTCGAGTGGTTTTCCTTTCGCTTCTTCTAAGGTCCAGCCGGTCAGCCGCTGCGCCACCGGATTCATCAATTCCACGCGTCCCTGGTTGCACGCAATCAATGCGTCCCCGACCGACTCCAAGGTGGTTTGCAGCCATTGCCGGTTCTCGATCAACTCCCTGGACCGCTCATGCGCCTCTTCCAGGGACGTGCGGAAGGCAGCCGAAACCTTTCTCATATTGCTCAAAGTGAATATGCCCAGGACAAAGGCCACCCCGATCGACAAAAGGATCAGGATAGCCATCAGCGTGCGCACCTGGGAATTGGTGGACCGTACTTCCTCATCGCGTCGCTTAATCTCAATCTGGTTCATGGCGCCCAACTGGGTGCGCAAGGCGGCCATCAACTGCGCCCCGTTCAGGTCGAGTGTCGTGTCTCCATATAATTTCGTCGTTCGCGCATTGTCCAATGCCTTGGCGGCGAAACCCATCCACAGCTCATGGCTGTCGCGGATCTGACGCAACCGGCGACTCTGGTCGGGATCGTCCTTCACCAGCGCCAGCAGGCGGTCGAACGTGTCGTAGAGCGGGCCTTCCGCATCCCTGTAGGTTTCGAATGTGGTGGGATCGTGGGTGAGCTCGTATCCCCGGAGGCCAGTTTCCTGATCCACCACCCGCCGTTCCAGCTCGTTCAGTTGGGCGGTGATTTGATCGGTATGGTCGATGCGCCGCTGCTCCATCAAGGTGCGCTGGATCTGCCACGCCAGCACCAGGGCCAGGAACAGCAGCAGTACCAGGGGCAGCAGCACGGTATGGATCAATATCTGCCGGAACTGATGCAGATTCACCGGTCCGCTCCTGGTTCGTGGGGAGCATTGGCCCGGTGCAGCTCACTTAACCGTAGAAGCTCCTTCAATTTGTCGACCAGGGTGAACGCCCCGTCCCCTTTGGTCGCGGCCACGGTTACCACCCGCATCACGTCTTCTGGAAGCGCCACATAGGCGGACAGCATCAGGATGGGGAGATCAGGCCTGCGCTGGCGCAGGATAACGGCCACTTGGCCGCCATCCATTCCCGGCATGGCGTAATCCAGAACCACGGCATCGACCGGCTCGGTTTCGAACACGGATAGTCCGGTAAGGCCGTCGCGGGCTGTGAGCACGGTAAAACCCTCCCGTTCCAGAACCATCTTCCGGATCTCCAGCCCTAGATCTTCGTCGTCGATGCACAGGATGACTGGACGCCGCACGGGTACCGTCCCTCGAAACAAAGATCTAATCTACAACTGCCATAATGTAGCCTGCGAGTCCCTTCTCCGTAACTTGCTCATAAGAGGAACCCCCTGCTCCCTCCAATGACGTAAGGATTCACCGTAGTTTCGCATTCCGAGCGCCCACATAGGGTACGCTAAACGCATCCGCGTAGTGCTGCCCGGCGCCCCCAGAGCTTTGGCCGTACCCATGAGCAGCTCGAACGCGAGGGAGAGCCAGTTGAGTCAGACCATATGTGTCCTCGAAGATGACCCGGACATATCCCGCCTAGTACAGCATCATTTGGAAGCCGCCGGTTTTGGGGTTCGCCTATACAGTACCCCGACCAACCTGGTGCCGGACGCGGAACGGCAGGCGCCGGTCCTTTTTCTGCTGGACATCATGGTTCCCGGAGGGGACGGGCTGGACGTGTGCCGGCGGCTGCGCAGCAATCCCGCTCTGAGCACGGTACCGATCATCTTTCTCACTGCCCGGGCAGGCGAAAATGACCGCGTTCTCGGCCTGGAACTGGGTGCTGACGACTACATTACAAAACCATTTGCTACCCGTGAACTGGTCGCCAGGGTGAAGGCCGTGCTGCGCCGTTTCGAACGGCCGACCGCGCCTGCCATCATCTCGTTCGAAGAGGTGGTGATCGACGCTAGCGCCATGCAGTTGAAGGTACGGGGGGAACTGACGACGACGACCGCTACCGAATTTCGCCTGCTCGACTATCTCGCCCGGCATCCCGGCCGGGTTTTCAGCCGCGATCACCTGCTGGACGCCGTTTGGGGCGATGCTCGCTTTGTCACCCCACGGTCGGTGGATGTCTACGTGCGGCGCATCCGTGAAAAAATCGAAAGCGATCCCGAGAGCCCGCGTTATTTAAAGACCGTTCGTGGCGCCGGCTACCGCTTCGAGGTTCCCCGTCTTGTTGAGGAACCGCGCAAGACAGCTTCCTAGTGGGCCGTCCTGAAGTTCATTGAAAAGTTCTTTGGCTTTGTATCAGGGCACGACTTTAGTCGTGTCCCGATGAGCCTGCGGCTCACCCAAGGTGATGAAAACCGGGTGAGCGCCTGCGCTCTATTTGCTGCACGGAGTGCCGCTCCCAACGAAGGGCCCGGGTTTACCCGTGCCGAACAAGCTTACTAAATTGACCGGCTTTAGCCGCTGCGGTACGGTTTTTCATCTACGGTTGCAGCTGGTTTTCGACTATGCCGTAAATGCTTGAAAATAGGATGGGCTTTAGAGGTTGCGGAAGACTCATGCTTTGTATCAGGGCACGACTTTAGTCGTGCCATAAATGCTTGGAAAAAGGATGGGCTTTAGAGGATGCGGAAAAACTCGGTTTTGTATCAGGGCACGACTTTAGTCGTGCCGTAAACACTTGAAAATAGGATGGGCTTTAGCCCCTGCCACAGCTAGAACCACAGCAAAACCGAGTTTTTCCGCAGCCTCTTTAGCCCCTGCTACAGCCGGAGCCGGACAAAACTGAATTTTTCCGCAACCTGTTTAGCCACTGAGGCCGTTCTTAGGCATGCCCAATTTTCAATAAACTGTCAGGTACAGGACACTAGCAGATGTCAGAGAATAGCTTAGTGACGGGCCGAGTCTTCACGAAGCTGTTCTTCGCGTTTGTGTTGGTGCTTTCCCTGGGGATGGCGGTTCTTGGCTTCTCCCTACGCCAGGTGATGGAGCAGTCACTGCGGACCCAGGCGGAAGAATCCCTGGCCAGCGAAGCCCGCCTGCTCGCAGCCCACATCAATCCAGCGCCGGACGATGCTTCCTTGCAGCAGATTGCCCGCCAGGATGCCACGGCTGCCGGGGCTGGCGTGTCCATCTACAACGCTGACGGCCAGTTAGTGGCCACATCGGCCCCTGACAGCGGCGCGAATACAGGTTCCGAGGCGGCCCCGCTGCCGCCCGAAGTCGGCGCTGTCCTCCATCACCATCAGCCTCAGGGGCATGCCCGTCGCGGCGACACATACTATGTGGCCGTTCCCGCCGGATCTCTGGTTGTGCGCTTGGCGGCCGAATCCCCGACCGCAATTCCTGCGGCGGTGCAGGTGCTGCGTCGTGGGATTGTGCTGGCTTCGCTGCTCTCGCTGGTGCTGGCAACGCTGCTGGCAGCATTGCTGGCTCAGCGGGCCGCCAAGCGCCTGGCCCGGATCGTCGTGTTCGCCAAGCGGATCGCATCCGGCGATCTGTCGGCCCGCGTGGAGGAGGGAAATCTGGATGAGATTTCCGCCGTCGCGCATGCCCTTGACGTGACTGCGAGCCGCCTGGAGCAAAGCTTTCACGCCTTGGAAAGCAGCCGGAGCGAGCTGACTGCCTTGCTCGACAGCATGCAGGAGGCGGTCATCGCCATCAATCCCCAGGGCCAGGTGAGCTGGTGCAATGCGGTCATGCAACGGATCGCTCTCAGCCCGGTTCAGGAAGGCCGAGCCCTGGTACACTCCATCCGCGACCCCGAAGTTCTTTCCTCGGTCGCGCTTGCCCTGACTCAACGCCAGGCGAGCCGGCGCCGCGCCATCTCCATTGCCCCGGGAAAGACCTTTGAGGTAAATGCGGCTCCCATGCCCGGCGGAGGCGCAGTCGCCGTGCTGCACGACGTTTCGGAAAAAGAGCGCTCCGAGACTACGCGCCGGGACTTCGTGGCCAATGTCTCCCACGAGCTGCGCACTCCGCTCACCTGCATCACCGGGTATGTTGAAACCCTGTTGGATGACCGAAGCCTCAACCCTCAGGCGCGGGAGTTTCTGCAGATTATTCTCAAAAACGCTTCGCGCATGAACCGGTTGACGGAAGACCTGCTGGCTCTAGCCAGCGTGGAGTCAGGCGACTACAAGCTGCGTCTACAGAGGGTCAAGGCGTCCACCCTGGTCGAAGAGGCGGTTGGGTCCCTGGCCGGGTTGGTCCTCGACTCGCCGGTAAACCTGGAAGTGGGCGAAATCACCGACGAGCCGGTTATGGCAGATCTGGATGCGCTCAGCCAAGTCTTTGGCAACCTGGTGGAGAACGCCATGAAGTACGGCAAGGCTGGGGGGCGGGTCAGCGTGGGTGCGCGTCGGCAGGACACGATGATGGAGTTCTACGTACAGGACTTCGGCCCCGGCATCGCCTATGAGCATCTGCCTCGCATCTTTGAGCGCTTCTATCGGGTCGATAAGGCTCGCTCGCGGGAATCGGGAGGCACGGGGCTGGGGCTGGCCATAGCCAAGCACATCATTCACGCCCATGGCGGGGATATCCGCTGTGAAAGCGAACTGGGATTTGGCGCCACCTTTCTCTTCCGCCTGCCGTGCGCGGCCCTCTCCGGGCCCCTCGCTGCTCCTCAGGTGTCCGCGCAAGCCATTGAAAAATAAATGCTTGCTGCCCTGTTAAGTAAGGCTTTTCTCCTCAAATTCATGACTCCGTAAAGAAACATTCACGGGCGGCCTCGACAATCGGAGTACTTATTTGAGGTGGAACGTGAGAAAGAAGATCTGGTTATTAGCTGTTGCCATGAGTGCGACGGTTTGCGCGGGACACGCGCAAAAGCTCAACGGGGCGGGAGCGACTTTCCCTTACCCCATCTATTCCAAGTGGTTCAGCGAGTACAGTGCCTCGCATCCCGGCGTGCAGATCAACTACCAGTCGATCGGCAGTGGTGGCGGCATTCGGCAAGTCACCTCGGGCACGGTCGATTTTGGCGCCAGTGACGGGCCCATGGCCGACGAACAGCTTAAGGCGTCCAAAATCAAGATTGTGCACATCCCCACCGTGCTTGGAGCCGTAGTTCCGATTTTCAACGTTGAGGGAGTCAGCGATCTGCGCATCGGGCCTGATGTTCTGGCCGACATTTACCTGGGCAAGATCTCCAACTGGAGCGACCCCCGCATCGCGAAGGACAATCCGGGCGTAAAGCTACCCAACACGGATATTTTTGTTGTGCACCGCTCTGACGGCAGCGGCACAACGTATATCTTTACCGATTACCTCTCCAAGGTCAGCAAAGATTGGGCAGGCGGTCCCGGCAAGGGTCAAGCACCCAGTTGGCCTCGCGGGATCGGCGCCAAGGGAAATGAGGGCGTGGCTGGTTTCGTTCGCCAATCGCCGGGCGCGATCGGGTACGTCGAGCTCATCTACGCCATGCAGAATAAGATTCCCTTTGCCTACGTGAAGAGCGGCGGAGGAACCTGGGTCAAGGCATCCGTCGAAGGAGTCTCGGAAGCGGCAGCAAGCGTGAAGAACATGCCGGCCGACTATCGCGTCTCCATTGTCAATGCGCCGGGAGATTCTTATCCCATCTCCAGCTTCACCTGGCTCTTGATACCGAGCCCGGCCAAGGATCCGGCCAACGGAAAAGTATTGGTCGATTTCCTGAAGTGGATGCTGCAGCACCAGAACGAGGCGAGCGCCTTATTCTATGCTCCGCTGCCAACTTCTGTTGCGCAGAAGGTAAGCGCAACCATCGATACGCTGAAATAGCCCCGGTATCGAACGACAGCCCTGCCATCTGAGCGCTCAGCTTAATCAATCGGTGCCCCGTCCTTCGCTAAAAATGCAAAGGATGGGGCACCCGGGCTTACCTCGATGAGACACAGGCGAAACTTTGGCTTGGGCCCGGCCTTAAGAAGACGAGGCGCGCGGGTTGGTCGTGGGGTAGGAGAACTATCAGATGTTATCCTTACCCTTGCACCGGTTTAACCTGAAATTCACTAAAGACCGCTACGGTGAGAATGGTGAAATCAGAAACTCAGGTGCCGCGAGTGTCTAGCCAGGCTGACGTGACCCAGCGTAAAGATAGTAGTTTGCCTCCCGGCGCTGAGCCATCGTCGTCTCCCGTACGTACTTATCTACTGAACTGCGGGAATTCCGCGGTCGCCGATCGTGCCTTCAGCATTTTGATGTTGCTGTGCGCGCTCAGCATTTTCGGGATTGTCCTTTTGATCCTGGTCGAGCTGATTACAGGATCCAAGCTCACCATTCAAAAATTCGGCATCCCGTTCTTCTTCGGGTCAGCGTGGGATCCGGTCAACGGCAACTTCGGTGCGCTACCTTTTATCTATGGCACCGTGGTTTCGTCCATCCTGTCGCTGATTATCGCGGTTCCGCTAGCCGTAGGCCTGGCCGTTTTCCTCACCGAGATGTGCCCCGCCTGGCTGCGTGGGTTCCTGGCGTTCTTTACCGAGTTGCTGGCGGCGATTCCTAGCGTGGTCTATGGCCTTTGGGGGATTTTTGTTCTGATTCCCCTGCTGCGCCAATATGCGAACCCGTTTCTCATCAAGACCCTGGGCTGGTCGGGACTTTTTGCCCCGCCGAATTACGGCATCGGCATGTTCGCGGCCGGGGTGATCCTTTCCATCATGATCTTGCCCATCATCTCTTCGCTTACCCGTGAGGTGATGTCCGCTGTTCCCCACGCGCAACGAGAAGCGGTGTTGGCCCTGGGCGCGACGCGGTGGGAGATGATCCGTATGGGTGTGCTGCGCAATGCGCGCATCGGCATCGTCGGCGCCGTGATTCTTGGGCTTGGCCGTGCCCTCGGCGAAACCATGGCCGTCACGATGGTGATCGGCAACCGGCCGCAGATTGTGCGTTCGTTGCTGGCCCCGGCCTACAGCATGGCCAGTGTCATCGCCAACGAGTTCAACGAGGCTTCTGACCCGCTTAACCTGAGCGCCTTGATCGAAATCGGCTTGGCGCTGTTTATCGTCACTATCATCGTGAACGCGCTGGCCCGGGTGCTGGTATGGGCGGTAACCCGCGGCGCGCCGGTCAGAGGTACTTAGCGCATGGCAGCGACCACCAGCATGCCGCCCCCACGGAGGGCGTCGGCTTCGAATCGAATTTCGCGCGTCATCATGGACTGGGTGGCGACGGCCGGCGCCGTCGGCAGCACGATCCTGGTGATGGCGCCCCTGATTGCAATCTTTGGCTATCTCCTCTTTAAAGGCGCCAGCTCGCTCAACGTCGCCTTTTTTACCCAGTTACCGAAACCCGTTGGTGAGACCGGTGGCGGCATGGCCAACTCGATCATTGGATCCGGAGTTCTGCTGGCCGTCGCGAGTCTCATGGGCGTGCCGATCGGCATAGCCGGCGGCATATACATCGCGGAGTTTGGCCGCAACAAGCGGTTGGCCAACATGGTCCGGTTCACCGCCGATGTATTGAACGGTGTGCCTTCGATCGTCATGGGAATTGCCATCTATACCCTCCTGGTGGCGGGCAAGGGCTATTCCGCACTTTCGGGCGGCGTAGCACTCGGCATCATGATGATTCCGACCATCACCCGTACCACGGAAGAGATGCTGCTGATGGTGCCCCTCAACGTGCGAGAGGCCGCACTCGGGTTAGGTGTTCCGAACTGGCGTTCGGTGCTCTCCATTACTCTGCGCACCGCCTCGCCGGGCGTGATTACCGGCTGCATGCTGGCCTTTGCCCGGGTGGCGGGAGAGACCGCGCCGTTGCTCTTTACCGCGTTTGGCAACCAGTACTTTGGCACTAGCCTGACGCAACCGATCGCCGCTCTTCCCCTGCAGATTTTTGTGTATGCGCTCTCGCCCTATGATGAATGGCATCGCCTTGCCTGGGCCGGCGCGTTGGTGTTGATTGTACTCATCGTTGTATCGGTTGCCCTCGTCAGGTATGTTGCGGGCCGCGGAGTTCTGAAAGGGGCAAACTAGTGGGTGAAGCTATTGAAGTGTCGGACCTGAACGCATGGTACGGCACCAATCACACTCTCCAGAGCATCAGCCTGAAAATTCCGGCGAACCACGCCACGGCGTTGATTGGGCCTTCGGGCTGCGGTAAGTCGACGTTCGTGCGCTGCCTCAATCGCATGCACGAAACCAACCCCATCGCCCGTGTTACCGGAAGCGTCCGGGTGGGTTCGACGGACATCTATGCCGAGTCGTCGCCAGTGGAGATACGCCGCCGCATCGGCATGGTGTTTCAGCGGCCGAACCCGTTTCCTACCATGTCGATCTACGACAACGTGGCCTCTGGCTTGCGCCTGAATGGATACCGCAATCGCAAGGTCCTCGATGAGGTGGTGGAGCGGTCGCTGCAGCAGGCGGCCCTGTGGGACGAGGTCAAGGAAGACCTCAAGAAAAAGTCCGGCGCCAGCCTCTCGGGAGGCCAGCAACAGCGGCTTTGCATTGCGCGGGCGCTGGCGGTGGACCCGGAAGTGATGCTGATGGATGAACCGGCTTCGGCGCTCGATCCGGTTTCGACCGCGAAGATTGAAGATTTGATTTTTCAGCTCAAGTCGCAGTACACGATTGTGATCGTGACCCACAACATGCAGCAAGCGGCGCGGGTGGCTGAGAATACAGGTTTCTTTTTAAATGGGAAACTGGTGGAGTTCGACGCGACCCATAAGATATTTACCAACCCCACCGATAAACGGACTGAGGATTACATCACGGGCAGGTTTGGCTGATGAGGATTCGCTTCCACCGGAAACTCGATGATCTTAAGGAGCGCTTGCTGGTGATGGCCGGCATGGCGGAGCAGGCGATCCAGCGAGCTGTTGAGGCGTATCGTGTGCGCGATATTTCTCTTTGCGATTTGGTGGAGCGCAGCGAAATGTCGATCAACAGTTTTGAGCGCGAGATTGACCAGATGGCGCTTGATCTGCTCGCGATGGAACAGCCCATGGCGATTGACCTGCGCTTCATCCTGGCGGTGATCAAGATCAACGCAGATCTGGAGCGTGTGGGCGACCAGGCGGTGAGCATAAGCGACCGGGTGCGGGACCTGCAGGCTTTTCCGGTGATCGATTTGCCGGTGGACATTCCGCGCATGGCCTCGTTATCGTCGGCCATGGTGCGCAAAGCGTTGCAGGCGTTCATTGAGGCGGATGCGGAGCTCGCCACCACTGTGCTGACGATGGACGACAGCGTGGACAAGCTCAACGACACGGCCTTTTTCGCTCTCTCGAACCTGATCAAAGAAAAGCCTCACTACACCCCGCAGGCCCTGCATGCGCTAATGATTGCACGCAACCTGGAACGTGTAGGCGACCACGCGACCAACATCGCCGAAGACGTTATCTTCTGGGTCCGCGGCGCCGACGTCCGGCACCACTTGAGCACCTAGTGTCCTGTCTCTGAAGTCCATTGAAAAAAGTTGCTTTGGCTTTGTATCAGGGCACGACTTTAGTCGTGCCATAAATCTTTGACAATATGATGGGCTTTTAAGCCCCTACCCCGGCCACGGTATATCCAACCAGGCTCCAGTCCAGAATGGACGCTCTAAGCCCGCGTGAGAACTGGATCTTAGGACCAAACGGAACTTGACGGGTGCCCCATGTTCGCGCGAGCGTACGTGGGCCGAAAAAGACGGGTGAAGCCCTCCAATGATTGTGGCCCAATGATTAAAAGCATTCGAAGAATTCATAATCGGCGCAAGTACGCTGGTGCGAACATGGGGCACCCGTCAAGCTCCGTTTGGTCCTAAGATCTAGTTCTCACCCAGCGACCTCCGCGGTGTTTTTCCGCGACCTTCGCCCCTGCCACCGCTAGAACCACAATAACTATGCAAGCCGGTTATCCAATGCTTAAAGGCGGAGGCTTATAACCGAAGCTCGCCTCTACGGCCGCGGCGATGCCCAGAACCCGTTCATCCTCAAAGGGACGTCCCACAATCTGCACCCCGATTGGCAAGCCCTCAGGTGATTTTCCTACCGGCACCACCGCCGCCGGCGCGCCCAGCAGGTTGAACCACTGCGTATATCGCATAGCATCCAGATACTCAACCCGCTTGCCCTCCACCTCCCAGCTGCGTTCTCCGTGGCGAAAAGCGGGGATCGCGCAGACCGGGCAGAGAAGGATGGGAAACTGGTTCATCTCTGCCAGGAGTTTGCGGCGCACGTGATCGCATTCCATCCATGCCGAAAGAAGTTCACCCCCGGAGAGCGGAGGCTCGCGGTGCGCGATAGAGAGAAAATCAAGGAAGGTCGGGCTCAGCTGCGCTTCCCTGCCTTTGGCCAGCGGTTCCAGCAGCATAGCCCCACAGCACACAAAAAACTTCCACCACACTTGCCGCGCTTCTTCAAGAGCGTGGGGACGAAATGGGACTACGCGGAAGCCGTGGCCTGCGAGAGTGCGCGCCGCATCGTTCACTGCCTGCCGAGTCTCCGGAGTAACTGGAATCAGGCCATCATCTTCAAAGAAAGCGATAGGAACGCGCTTTAAATCTTCGAGGCTCTCATTTCTCAACGAGACCGGAGGCGTCACCGGGTCCAGCACATCCTGCCCGGCAAGTGTGAGAAAAAGTAGAGTGACATCGCGGACGGTACGCGCCATCGGACCCGTGGCGCCAAGAATGGCAAACGGCCCATCCCCTCCCGAAAGATGGCCGCGCCCCGGGATCCGTCCCGGCGTGGGTTTCAGTGAGCAGATGCCGGTAAAGTGGGCGGGCTCGCGTACCGAGCCCCCGCTGTCGCTCCCCAATCCGGCAGCGCAGAGCCCGGCAGCAACGGCCGCCGATTCGCCGCCGCTAGAACCTCCGGCGGTCCGCTCCAGGTCCCACGGATTCGAGGTCCGTCCGTAAAGCCGATTGTCGGTCTCGTAGGCCATCAGAAACTCGGGACAATTGGTGGTTCCCAGGATCACCGCGCCGGCTTGCTGGAGACGATCCACCGCTACTGCGTTCTCACGAGGAACATGGCCTTTATTCAGCAGGCTACCGGTTTCACAGCGGTGCCCAGCAACAGCGATGGAGGCCTTGATCGTCATGGGCAAACCGAACAGAGGACCGGTAGGGTTCTTGAGCGCTCGTACCTGTGCCCGCACCCGCTCCGGGTCAAAATCAACCAACGCGTTAAGCTGCGGATTCAGGCGTTCGATCTGCTGGATGTATTCTTCCGCCAGTTCAAGGGGAGAAATTTGCCCCCGCCGCAACATCGACAAAAGCTCAACCGCCGGCATCACCGAAAGGCCGTTCATCGATAGCGAAATCCATAGTGCTGCGCACCGCGGCCGGAATCGAAGCGGTCATTCCACTCGAGTTCATAGTCCATGCGCTGCTCGTCCTGCGGATAATGCTCGCTCGCAGGATAGGGATAAGTGCTCATACCGTGGAACGGCATATCCGCAACAGTGAAGGGACTACCCTCGTAAAAATCCATATCCTTGACAAAGCCGTTGGCGTAAAAGAAGTAGTCCCGCTTCCACCCCGGCTTCAAGGGAGGCAGTGGGGCCGTGCTGAATTCCACGTCGATATCTTCACCGCTGCCGAAGACTACGAAAGCCTCGTCGATCGACTTCAGCAACGGAGTGACTTCTCCGTACCGCGTATAGCTGCCGCGTGAGCGAGTGAAGGGGCCCGTCTGGCTGATGTGCTGGTAGTTGTACGTCAGATCTCCAGGCGTTTTGCCGTCCAGCTGTTCGGGGTAGCCGCGGAAGGCCAATTGAGCGGACGCGAGCGGCAACTCGGTCCGGCGCATGAGCTGCGGCGCCTCCGCTCCGTTGTCGACCAGGGCTTGGTCCCAGTAAATCTGCAAATTGGTGACCAGTCGAATGCGTCGTGTCCCCGGTGGCAATTTGCCGGTGAGATCCACAACGATGGTTCTCGGTAAACCAGCAGGGAAACCCATGTCGTCGAGGATGCGCTTCCAGCTGCCATCCGGCAACTGCGCTTCGACGTAAGGCGCCATCGGCGTCAGACCTGCTTGCCAGGCGGCATACATCGAACTGGCAGAGAAGTATTCGATGAAGCCGTGCAGCAGCAGGTGAAGCGGATGGGCCGGTGTCCACGCTCCCAGATCGAGCGTGAGCGCATGCTGGTTAGCAAAACCGGCGAAGGACAAGTTGTGAAAGTCGCGCACGTATTGGTGATCCTGGGCGTGCAGCAGTTCGGCGACGTCGCCGCCTTCGTCATCCCACGCGCCCGCCAGCGGATGCGCGGCGGTACTGATAACAGGCCGGCCTGAAGCAAACGGGGGCTCATTGAGAAAGCGCTCGTTGGGATACACCTCGGTGCCCGCCGGATGGTCGATGGCCACCAGCCGAACCTGGTCGATGTAGTTGACCTCTTCCATCGGTTCGCCAAAGCGCAGGCTGAGATTGCCTCCGCGCGGGCGGAGTTGGGAGCCTTCCACCTTGATCCACTCATCCGGGTCGGCGTTGTTTTTTGCTATGGGCGAAACCCAGTGCCCGATGACGGCGGCGCCGATCACGTCGGAGATGAACTCGTATTTCTCTCCATTCCAAGCGAACAGGGTGGGACACGAGCTTCCCCGGCGGTCCAGCTCCGTTAGGTTGAGCGAACTCTTTGCCACGTCTGTTTCATCCTGGGGAACACCCGTCGGCCACAGGATCCGAACCAGGTCGGCGTGCTCGGCAGTGCCCAGTCCGGCAAGCAGTTGCTGCGAGCCTTGGCTGAGATAACCGGACGCTCCGGCAATTTCGAACTTCTGCCAGACTCCGTCAGCGAAGACTTCCACCTTCGCGCCGATCGCCGACTTGTTATCCGCAACGCCTTTCATCGAAATCAGCAAAGAGTGATTATGATTGGCGCCTACGTTGCGCAGCAGCAGCGGATTTCCGCTGGGCTGGGTGACGATCAGATCCGCAGCGCCGTCGCCATCGACATCAGCGGCAATCAGGGCCCGCGGATCAGTCAGTTTCACCTGGTCAAGTTTCAGCTGCTGCGTCACATCGGCAAAGCCCTTGGGGCCCAAGTTGCGGAATGCTCGCAGCTCCGGACCATGCTGCGTGGCAACCGCCGCAACCAGGTCGAGCCAGCCATCGTTATCGATGTCTATGGCGGTCAACCCCCAGCCGGAGGTCACATTTTCCACTGGCAAAGGAACCCGTTCAAAACGCTTGCCCTGCACGTTGCGCCACAGCGTCACACCCGGACTGCCGGCGTGCGTGAGGGCGACATCCATCCACCCGTCTTTATTGAAATCCAATACCACCGCTCCCAAGGTTGCGGGGAGGCCAGCATCGGCAAAAAGCGGAGCAGACTTGAACAGCCCTTCGCGAGGATTAGCAAAAAACGTCGGAGCTGAGCCGGAGCCTGTCACCAGCAGATCCACAGCGCGATCGTTGTTGAGATCGGACAGCGTTGCCGACACAGTCGGACCGTCTCCACCCAATCCCGCCTGCTCGGTCCAGTTCGTAAAGGTGCCGTTGCCGTTATTGCGCCAGAGCACGTTGGGCTTCGATCCCGTAACGAAAAGGTCCAGGTCGCCATCGTGGTCGTAATCCACAAAGGTGATGCCGGCGGGATGGTTGGACGGTTGCAAGCCGGCAGCCGTGGTTACATCGGAAAATTTGCCACCGCCATGGTTCTTGAACAGCAGCACGCGATCGCTCATGGCTACGGCAACATCAGGCAGCCCGTCGTTGTCGAAGTCACCGACAGTGCAAGCTACGCTGGTTCCGCTGGCTGCGAGCCCGGTCTGCGCGCTGGGAACGAGCGCGAAGCTCCCGCTTCCGGAGTGGGCGTAGGTACGGATCGCCTCTTCTCCCGACGCCATCACCAGCAGATAGGCAGGTTCACCCCCGATGAGGCACGCACCCCCTTGGGACGGATTGGGTAGAGTGAAGTGGTCGATGGCCTGCGAAGCAAAAGTGACAGGAATCATCGGCCCAACCTGCGGATTCAGGTTGAGCGCATCTTGCACCAACGAGTAGTGGCCTTCATCTCCGTAGGTGTGTGCGAGCGGGGAGCCAATCTTTTCCTGGTTCAACGTTTCAAAGCGATGGAAAGCCGTGGCAGCCTCGTCTCGCCTGCCCAACCGCTGTAGGACCTTGGCCAGGCCAAACTGAGCCGACGCGTGGGTGGGTCTGAGCCGGAGAGCAGCCTGGAACTCGGTCAGAGCCTGGTCCGGTTGATGCAACTCCAGATAGACCGAACCCAGGAAGTAGTGGGTGTCAGCATCTTCGGGGTCCAGAGCCTCCGCCTTTTGAAAGCTTTCCAGTGCCTGCGGATACTGTGCCTCGATACGATACGCAATTCCCATTGCGTACCAGATATGCGGGTCCTTTGGGTCCTGTGCGGCTGCTTGTTCCAGCGCCTGTCTCGCCTCGGGCATTTTCTGCAGATAGATGAGAGCGATGCCGCGATTCACCTGGGCGCTGACCAACGCCGGGTCAAGCTGGTAGGCCGCGGCGAATTTGGCCGCGGCCTGTTCCAGCAACTGCTGGTTCATCAGCGCAGTGCCAAGGTTGTTGAGCTTTGCCGCCTCCGACTGCTTGGTAGATCCCACGTCCGCGCGGCCAGCGGCTACAGTCAGCAGAAGTGCGGCGAAGATGGCGCGGCAATGACGCATTCCACCCTCGACTATAGAACAAGGGGTAGAGGTTGGAAATCTGTCAATTTGGGCAGGTCGTCAAAACCGGGAAGAGCTTTCACCGTGCACAGGCGAGGCAAAACATATCCATGAGCGGTCCCGTAGAACTGCAGATCCTCCGCTTGTCATCCCGAGGAGCCGACTTGGCTGCGTCAAGTTAAGGGAGCAATGAACAGTGCGGGCCACCGCGCGCTGGATGGGTGCCCCATGTTCGCACCAGCGTACGTGGGCCGAAAAAGCCGGGCGACCCGGCTTTCCTGCCACGCTGCACTGGACAGAACCGCGTGTGCGCCTTTCTGCGAAGAAAGGCGCATGCAATCTATCAATGCACGAACTCCAACAGGAAATCCGGGGGAAGCCCCTCCAACGCTTTTGGCCGGTCCGGGCTACGGTTATTCATTAGGACCGAAGCGTAGCGGAGTGGAGGGATCTGCAGTTCCACGGAACCCCTCATGGATATGTTTTGCCTCCCTCGTCTGGCCCTGTTCGCAGGCGACAATCTTCAATCGCCCTGCATCCAACGCTACATACACAAGGTTGACCTCTTGAATTGCGGAGAGGTAGGGAAAACGTGGGCTGGCCTTGTGCCGGCCCTTTCCTTTGTCGCGGCACGCATGGCAACCTTTGGCCTCTTCAAGTCCTCCGATAAGCATGACTGCTGTGGTGCGAGCGTTCTTTGGCTATTTCTTTCTGGTCATGATCGTCCGCATCGTGGGACGCCGTCCAGGCAAGCAGATGACCCCCTTCGAGTTCGTGCTGATCTTCTTCATCGGCGGACTCGCCCTGACCGCCATCGTGGGAGACGAAGTGTCCTTCACCAACGCCATCTGCCAGATCATCACCATCGGTCTGGCTCACTACACTCTCGCCTGGGCTCGCACCAAGTCGTCGCGCTTTGCCAGACTGATTGACGGGACCCCGCTGATCCTTCTGGAAGACCAACAATGGCGGGCGGAGACGCTTCGCTATCAGCGGATCAATCCCGACGACGTCATTGCCTCCGCGCGTGACTCAGGGCTCAAAACCCTGGAGCAAATCGATCGCGCAGTTTTGGAACGTAACGGCGAAATCAGTGTCGCTCCCATGCAAGCCACCCCCAGGAAGGCCTAAGAAATCCGTTATGGTTACAGAACCGTTTACCACGCCGGTGAAGGACTCCGTCGCCAAGGTCAACAACGAGATCGAAATAGGAGAAAACCTCGATTTTCAGAGGAAATGGTGGCGCTTTGAAAACGTGGTTTGGGTTGTTTTTACCCTCATCATTGTCCTTGATTTAGCCGGCCTGTTCGGACGCGGTCCGATAGCCAAAGCCGAGCGCCGTTCAACAGATGGCACCATCGACGTGAAGTATGAACGCATCGAGCGCACCGACTCGCCGTCCATTCTTTCCATACAATTCGGGCCGTCGGCCATCCAGGACGGAAAGATCCGTCTCTATATCAGCGAAAGCCTGGTTAAGGGATTGGGCACACAGCGTGTCGTCCCGGCACCCCTCGAGACACTGGTTGGAAACGGGGGATTGACTTACACCTTTCCTGCTTCCGGACTGCCGGCAAGTGTAGACCTCGCCCTCGAGCCAGCCGGCCCCGGTCTCTACGACTTCACGATCGGCGTCGTCAACGCCGCGCCGATCCACGCAAAAGTATTTGTCGTCCCCTGAGGAAGCAAAGTTGCCCACCATCCTTCACGCTATTTTTGGTTACTTCTTCCTTCTCCTCGTGGTGCGGGTTCTCAGCCGCCGGCCCGGTGGGCAACTCACTCTTTTCGAATTTGTGATCGTCTTTCTTATCGGTGGCGTCGTTATCCTCAGCACCGTAGGCAAAGACCGTTCGGTGGTGAACTGTGCCACCGCCATTCTCACCGTCGGCCTCCTGCACTACACGGTGTCCGCCATCAAGAGCAGATTTCCCAGCTTCGGGGCTGTGGTAGATGGCACCCCCCTCACCCTTCTGAAAAACGGCGAGTGGCAGTTGGAAGTGATGAAAGGCATGCGCATCGATCCCGAAGACGTGATGGCGGCTGCGAGGACTAAAGGCGTGAGCTCCATCCATAACGTGGCCTACGCCGTCCTCGAACGTAACGGCGCCATCAGCATCATAAAGAACGAGAAATGATGGCTAAACCGAGCGCGCAGGATCGAGTCGCCGAGAATCAAGACATCGAGACGGACATCCCTGCCCGCGTCGACCGTCTTCCCTGGAGCCGCTGGCACACCCGCATCATCCTTGCGCTCGGAACATCCTGGCTGCTGGATGGCCTCGAGGTGACGCTGGTGGGGTCGCTTTCCGGCGTTTTGGAAAGCAAGAATGGGCTCTCTCTCACGGATCCGCAGGTCACCTCCGCCGCTACCTTCTACCTGGCCGGCGCCGTCCTAGGAGCGATTGTTTTTGGGTATCTGACCGACCGGCTGGGGCGGAAGAAGCTTTTTCTCGTCACCCTGGCGACCTATTCGCTCGCGACCATTGCGAGTGCATTTTCCTGGAACTATCTAAGCTTCTCCATTTTCCGCTTTTTGACCGGCTGCGGGATCGGCGGCGAATACTCCGCGATCAACTCGGCCGTAGACGAACTCATTCCCGGCAAAGTGCGCGGTACTGTGGACCTGGTGGTCAATGGAACCTACTGGGTCGGAGCCACCCTGGGCTCACTCGCCTCGATATTCCTGCTCCGTGGCAACGTCATCTCTGCTGCCTCCGGGTGGCGTTTTGCTTTTGGGGTCGGTGGAACACTGGGCGCGGCCGTTCTCATCCTGCGCCTTTACGTTCCAGAAAGCCCGCGCTGGCTGATGCTGCGCGGTTTCGAAAAGCAAGCCAACCAGGTGGTCAACGATATCGAGAACGAAGTGTCCAAAGGGCATCCGGACACTTTGCCCGCGATCGAAGGGAAGAAGCTCAAGATCACCGTCCGCGACCACACGCCAATGCGGGAAATTTTCGGCAACATGCTGGGCGAAAATCGTCAGCGTTCTTTTCTGGCTTTGACGCTCATGGTGGGGCAGGCCTTCTTCTTCAACGCGATCTTCTTTACCTACGCCCTGATCGTGAAAAAATTCTTTCACGTAAGCAATGACGCCCTGCCGCTCTATCTGCTGCCCTTTGCGGTTGGCAGCTTCCTCGGTCCGGTCCTGCTGGGGCCGCTCTTCGACAAAATCGGGCGTAAGCCGATGATCACCGCGACCTACTGTACCGCCGGCTTGCTGCTCCTCGGCGTCACCTACCCCTTTGTGCACGGAAGCTTGGGACTACGCGGGATGGGCATCTGCTTCACCCTGATATTCTTCGTCGCGTCGTCCGCCGCCAGCGCCGCATACCTTACCGTGAGCGAGATATTCCCCCTGGAGATCAGGGCGTTTGCGATCGCTGTCTTCTATTCCTTGGGAACCTTGGCTGGAGGAGTAGGAGCGCCGCTTTTGTTCGGCTTTCTCATTGCCAGCGGATCCCGGCTCAATGTCGGCTTGGGCTACATCGCTGGCGGCCTGCTGATGCTGGCCGGGGGTGTGTGCGAATATTTCATCGGAGTCGAGGCGGCGGGGAAATCGCTCGAATCGATCTCCGCGCCGCTGCAAAGCAAAACCTAGGACGGATGAGCCCCGTACGCGGTGGGAGACCCAATCGCCTGCGCCTGTCCCTCTTTCCCATCCCAGGTACTCCGGGGCGGACGGGGAACAGCCTGCCTGGAGCCCAAGCCAGCCACAATGGACTCAAACTCGGTCGCGCGATGATCGGCGGTGTGCAGGTTGAGAATGCGCTCCTGCGCCGCCCGCCCGATCCGTTCCGATTCCTCTTCCGGCATATCGCGCAAAATGCGCGCCACATCGTATTCGTCCCGGGGCAGCAGGATTTCCTTCCCGGGTGTCAGGAACTCCTCCATTCCCGGCCAAGCGTCGGAGAGAATCGTCACCCCGCATGCGGAGGCCTCGAACAGGCGCACCGAAGGTGAGAAGCCGGCCTTGACCATATCGCTGCGGGTCAAATTGAGGGTGAAGCGCGAGGACGAGTAGAAGATCGGATGGTCTGGGGGATCCACGTGGTCCAGCCGGCGGACGTTAGGGCGCCACGGAGCACTCTCCGGGTACTGCGGCCCGGCAACCACAAAGCTGGTGAGCGGCATGAGTCGCGCGGCCCCATTCAGATAGTGCATCAGCTTGCGCTGGCGGTCGGGAGTGTACGTCCCCAAATAGCTCAGACTGCAGCGGTACAAAGCATGGGAGTCGGTGCGCTTGTGCAGGCTGGGATCGACCGAGCAGTAGAACCCCACCGCCTGCGGAGAACCGAATGCATCTTGCAATGTTCGTAAGGCGGGGCCACCGCTAAAGCTCAGATACGCGGCGTAGTGAGGAATGTGCTTCGCATCCAGGTAGGCCGTGCTGCCGTGACTACGAAGCTGGGCCAGCGTGACGGGGGTGTCGATGTCATAGAACAAAATCGATCCGACCCCAGCGTCGAGCAGAGCAGCGGTAGCGACGATGGCGTCAGGAAAATAGGACCCCACCACGACCACATCGGCATCCTTGCTGGCCTCCAGAAGTACGGAGGCGCTGCTGCTCCAATCGTCATAGAGCTGCACCTGGCAAAATTCAGGGTCGGGCAGGTCGCGATGGTTCCGGTGCCATTCCACATCCTTTTCGATGAAGTGGATTTGATGACCGCGCCGGGCAAGCGCCTTGCACAACGAACGATAGGTTGTGGCATGGCCATTGCCCCAAGAAGACGTAATCGTCAGCCCATAAAACACAACTTTCATGATCAAGCTCCGGGGGCCGGCCGCTCTGGAGGAGCGGGGAAGAGGGAGAGGATCCATGCGCCGAACAAATTCGGGGCGCACGAGATGCCCCGGGAAAAACAATAATGCATCGGTATCTGTGCAAGTATAGAACGTTATGACCGATTTCGCGACGATTTTTCGTCTTCAATATAGCTGCCGAAGATGAAAATCAGGCGGGTAGATCCGCCGTCGGAGGGAAGTCGTGCTGGGCGCGGCCGAGTTCGCCGTCATATTTGACCGTGCTTTTGAAGAGCTCGTAGCGGCCGTCCTCAAAGTGCTTTCCATAGGTGCGCAGGGCGGAGATCTGGTCCTGGGAAAGCGGCTTAAAGTGGCGCAGTATTTCTAAATTCTGGTTCAGGACTCCCATGGAATCCATACCGCTGATGGTGGTGGAAACCCCAGGCAGGCTCATGGCAAAGCTCAGAGCCTCCGTAGGAGTGAGCGCTCCGTGGGTGATCATTTCGCCCGATCCTCCCATGCTTTTCATGCCGAACACAGCCATGCCGCGTTGTGCGGCGACCGGCAGCACCTCCTGCTGGAAGCTTCGATAGGTGTAATCGAACGGGTTCAACGGCATCTGCACGGTGTCGAAGGGAAAACCTCCATTCAGCATCGCGAGATGTATGGAAGGGTTCTTGTGTCCGGTAAAACCGACGAAGCGCACTTTGCCCTGTTGCTTGGCCGCAGCCAATGCTTCCAGAACCCCGTCCGGGGCGTAGCATTTCTCCGGATCGTTGTAGTACACAACCTCATGCACCTGCCATACGTCCAGGTGGTCGGTCTGGAGGCGAGTCAGCGACTCTTCCAGCATCTGCATGGCAACATCCTTCTTGCGGCCGTGCGTACAGACCTTCGTCATCACGATGGCTTTGTCCCGCTTGCCCTTGAGTGCGGTACCCAGGCGCTCTTCGCTCGCGCCCTTGTGATACTCCCACGCGTTGTCGAAGAAGTTGATCCCGTGGTCCAGGGCTTTTGCGACCATATCGTTGACCTCGGGCTGCCCGGCTACGGTGCCCAGATGAAAGCCGCCCACCCCGAGGATGGAAACGTCGACGCCGGTTTTGCCCATGGGGCGATGCGGTACTTGAAACTCCGCCGTTGGCGGTGCGACGGGGGTTTGGCCCTTCGCGGAACCGGACGACATCATGGAAATTGCTCCAGTCATAGCCACGCCTTTGAGGAAGGATCGGCGGCTTTCGCCGCTCTTACTATAGGGTTTCACTTTAGTCAGACACCTGGGGATAAGGCCGGCCCGAATTCTGCGTGGCATACACCATCTGCTTCACTTCCACCTGCTGCAGGTCGAGCGGAAACTCGTGGGCGAGGCGTGCTTCGGGGTTGTCGAACTTGATCGAGGTCTTGTAGAGCTCGAACCGGCCATCGCCGGCGTACGGCTTCGCCCGGTCGCTCAAGGCCTTCATCTCACTTGCGGAGAGCGGAGTGAAATTCTGCGCGATCCGTAGATTCTGTTCCAGAATCGGCAGTTCCGAGACCCCGGAGATGGTCGTCGCCACCGGCAAGCTCATGGCATAGCGGAGCAATTCTTCTGCAGTGAAGACGCCCTTTTGCACCGGCTCGCCATGTCCGCCGATCGGCTTCATCCCCAACGGCGCAATTCCCCGGCTGTTAAGCACCGGGAGTACCTTCTTCTCAAAGGAAAAGAAATTGGCGTCGAATGGGTTGAGGGGCATTTGCACGGCGTCAAACGGGAAGCCTGTATTGAGCATCGCCAGGTGAATATCGGGATCTTTGTGCCCGGAAAAGCCCACAAAGCGCACTTTGCCTTGCTGTTTGGCTTTGTGTAATGCCTCCGCCGCGCCATTGGGCCGAATGAACAGCTCGGGATCGTTCTGGAAGGTCACTCCGTGGATCTGCCAAAGGTCCAGATGGTCGGTCTGCAAACGCCGCAGTGACTGTTCCAGCATCTGCATGGCCAGCGAGGCGTCTCGTCCGTGGGTGCAGACCTTGGTCATAACGAAGGCTCGGTCCCGTTTTCCGCGGAGACCTTTACCCAGCCAGTCCTCTGACTTGCCCCGGTTGTACTCCCAGCAGCAATCGTAGAAGCTGATACCGCCGTCCATAGCGCGGCTGACAATTTCGACCGCGGTTGCCTCGTCTTTCGCCGCGCCCAAGTGGTGGCCACCCAAGCCCAGCGCAGAAATCTTAACGTCTGTTTTGCCAAAACTGCGGAGGGGAATCATTGCATTTAAGTAGATGCATCTGGCACTGCGGCGTGACTGCAGCTTTTCATACCGTGAATCTGTCAGCCTTTGAGTTTTAGATTCAACCTCAATCTGTATAACCGCAGATCTCTCCACTCCGCTCCCCCGGATTTCCAATAGAGTTTTGTAGCGCTGATGAAGATCCTGCGTCTCTCTTTACGGAGAGCCGCATGCGTGGTCGTTACCAACTGCTGTGAGGTAGGAAATCCGGGTAGGCTCCGGTCGAGATGACAAATTTGTTGCGCAATAACCTCCTTCCTCGCAAGACGAGCGGGTGTTGCAACGAATTTGTCATCTCGAGGAGCTAACTTGTCTTCAGCAAGTTAAGGGAGCAAGGAACGGTACGGGCTACCGAGCACTCGACGGGTGCCCCATGTTCGACCAACGAACGTGGGCCGAAAAAGCCGGGCGACCCGGATTTCCTGCTACGCTGCACTGGACAGAACAGCGTGTGCGCCTTTCCGCGAAGAAAGGCGCATGCACTCTATCAACGCCACAGAGTCCAACAGGAAATCCGGGGGAAGCCCCTCATACGCTTTGGTCCGTCCGGGTACGGTTGTTCATTAGGGCCGGAGAGGCCACGGGCCTGCGGTCCACCCAAGGTGATGAAAATCGCCTTCTGTCCGACGACCACTCTCCGTGGAAGCGTCACGCCCTCCCCTGTGTCATCTCTCAATCCGAATAACCGATCCCCAATGGAAGCGCCGCCCTCCCCTTGTCATCCCGAGAGCCGACTTGCCTGCGGGAAGTCAAGGGAGCAATGAACAGTACGGGTCACCGCGGACCCGACGGGTGCCCCATGTTCGCACCAGCGTACGTGGGCCGAAAAAGCCGGGCGAAGCCCCTCAAACGCTTTTTGGTCGTTTCCGGGTACGGTTGTTCATTAGGAGCGCAGCCGAGGGATCTGCAGTTCTACGGACCTTTCGGGCAAATGTTTTTCTGCTTTTTCGACAGCGTACCCGGAGTTGATAGATCTCCGGTTCCACATGGGGGACCCGAACAGAATCTAGTTCCTTCTTCGCGCAGACCTAGGACAGCCTCCGGACACCGGATCTCATCACAGCCTGCATGAATGTGCTGGTGATGAATCCGGGTGGCAATTCCTTGAAGGTCGAAGTCGTCTCCTGCAGGCCAGGGCAACGGCTGGCTTCCGAAGGCAAGAAGCTAGCCAGCGTCATCCTGGAAGGCATCGGGAAGGATCCATGCCTATCCGTTCTGCAAGGCAAAGAAACCATTCACACCCAGCCGATGCAGGCGAAGGACTACGGTGAAGCTGCAAGCAGCACCTTCTCCTGGCTGGAAGAAGAAAAGCACATCGCTCGGCAGGATATCCAGTGCGTCGGGGTAAGAGTAGTTCACGGGGGAAGGCGATTCACCGAGGCCACACAAATCACTCCCGAGGTGGAACACCAAATACATGACTTCGAACGATTGGCCCCCCTGCACAACAAAAGCTCGCTGGAATTAGTAGACCCAATCCGCCGCAGGTTCGCCGAGGCTCCCCTCTATGCCGTCTTTGATACGGCGTTCCAGAGCACCATTCCGGATGTCGCTTCGCTGTATGCCATACCCGCCGATCTGGCGGAAAAGCATGGCATCCGCCGCTTCGGCTTTCACGGCACGTCCCACCGCTACATGCTGGAGAGGGCGGCCCACCTGTTGGGCAAAAACCCGCAAGAAGTAAATCTCGTGACCATGCACCTGGAGAGCGGCTGCTCGGTGACAGCCATCGCGCAAGGCAAGTCGGTGGACAACTCCATGGGATTCACTCCCCTCGAGGGGCTGATGATGGGCACCCGCTCTGGAGATGTCGATCCCGCTCTGATTCCATTCCTTCTCCGCGAGGAGAAAATGGCGATCGACGATGTAATGACGTTGCTGAATAAAAAATCCGGCCTGCTGGGGATCTCGCAAAAATCCCTGGACACGCGAGTGCTGATGAAGGAGTACGGTACAGACCCTCGAGTGACGCTGGCCATGGATATGTTTTGTTATCGGCTTGTGAAGGCGGTTGGAGCGCACCTCTGTGCCCTCGGGGGAGCGGATGCCGTCGTGTTTGGAGGAGGGATCAGCGAGAACACCCCGCTGGTCCGGGAAAGGGTGTGTACCTCCCTGCGCTGGGCCGGACTGGAGATGGATGCCGAAAAGAACCGGACCGTGATCGACGTTGACGGCAAGCTCTCCACCCCCGCCTCAACACCCCAAGCTCTGGTAGTCCTGACCGAGGAAGGTCTTCAAATCGCCCACGAGTGCAATCAGGCTCTCGCAGGTGGCGCTTATTGATGCTCTTTGCCACCCGGCTTCACAGGTCGCCGAAAAACTCATGTTTTGTATCAGGGCACGACTTTAGTCGTGCCATAAATACTTGAAAATACGATGGGCTTTAGCCCCTGCTACAGCCGGAGCCGCAACAAAACTGAATTTTTCCGCAGCCTGTCTAGCCCCTGCCACCGCTAGAACTCCAACAACATAAATTTTCCGCTGCTTGTTCGACGGGAACTCTATCAGACACGGTTGCTGACCAACCCGCACACCGCGCTTGCATCCCACTATCTAGTGCCGCCGTTTCCGGCAATCCGCGCACGACAGACCAACAGCATTGTTCAAGGAGTGAATGCAATGAAAATTTTCTCAGCCAATATTCAGGATCTACAGACCCTCTACATCAGTAATCTGAAAAAAGCGCTCGATATGGAGCAAAAGATAACCAAGGCGCTCCCAGACCTTATCGAAAAAGCATCGGATCCCGATTTAGCCACGGCCTTCCAAGCGCACCTGCTTGAAACTCAAGGCCACGTCGCGCAGGTGGAAAGCCTGTTGCAACGCGCCACCGGCGAAAGCAAGACCGAAACCTGCAAAGTTATCGATGGCCTTACGAAAGAGGCCTCCGACACCATCACAGACGTCACCGACCCGTCCATCCGTGACATCGCCCTCATCGGTGCGGCTCAGCAAGTGGAGCATCACGAGATTGCTGTTTATGGAACGCTGCGCCGCTGGGCCGAGCTTCTCGGACTAAGTGACGACGTATTGGTACTGGAATCTATCGAGGAAGACGAAGGCCACGCCGATGAATTGCTCAGCGAGATTGCCGAGCGGGTGAACTTTCAGGCCGCTGCCTAGTTTTACGGGCGGCTTGCGGCCATCCACCGCAGGCCGCCTCCGATAGGAGAGGGGGCAAGAAATGGCCAATTACGGCAAGGCAGCGAGTAAGAGCGTAAAAACCGCCGTGCATCGGGAAAAAGCCGGCACCCTCAAGTCGGGCAAAGCCGGTAAGGGCGGAACCGTGAAAAGCAGAAAACAGGCGATCGCGATCGGATTATCCGAAGCGCGCAAGAAAGGCGCCAAAGTACCGAAAAAGAAGGCCAGTTGAGGAACCAGGTTACACAAAAGTCACCACACCCCTCCCACCACCCGCAGAATTGCATCCTAAGTGGGCAATGAATCTCTTTGACCCCAGCCCGAGGTCTGCGTTAGAGTTTCTCCCTTCGAAACCTGACCTTGCCAGCCTGCGAGCAGCAGCAGAGAAGTGCCGCGGATGCGATCTGTATCGGGACGCGACACAGGTCGTATTCGGCGAAGGCCCGTCTCCGGCCTCGATGCTATTAGTCGGCGAACAGCCCGGCGACCATGAGGATCAGCAGGGCAAACCTTTTGTCGGCCCCGCTGGCCAGCTCCTCGATAAGTGTCTCCACTCCGCCGGGATAGATCGAGCCGAAGTCTATATCACGAATGCCGTCAAGCATTTCAAGTGGGAACCCCGGGGCAGAATTCGACTGCACAAGAAGCCGAATTCGTTGGAGATCTCCGCCTGCCGGCCTTGGCTCGACAAGGAAATTGCCGTTGTGCATCCCCGCATCATCGTGTGCCTTGGCGCCACCGCTGCACAGGCTTTGCTGGGGCCACAGTTTCGCCTAACCAAGCATCGCGGCGAGGTGTTTCCAACAGACTTTGGAGCAGTCACCGCGACCATTCACCCCTCCGCCATTCTCCGCATGCCCGAGCCAGACGCGCGAGAAGCGGAGGTCGCGAGCCTGGTCGCCGATCTTAGAGCAGCCGCTGGGCACATGACAGCACGGAGGGCCGGGTGAAAACAGCCAAAGTTACAGTGAAGGTAACCAAGCAAACAGTCGCCAAGACTGAAGTTCCGGTCCACCCCGATTATTTCGGCAGGTTTGCCAACCGTAGTTCGTACTATCTCGGCTCTCGTTGGTCGTTTCTCGTAGCCATTGGAATTGTCTTGGCCTGGGCACTGACCGGTCCATTGTTCCACTACTCCGACACTTGGCAGCTGGTCATCAATACAGGCACAACCATTGTGACATTTCTGATGGTGTTTCTCATCCAGAACACCCAAAACCGTGACGCCAGGGCAATTCATCTCAAGCTCAACGAGCTGATCCATGCCGTGGACAAGGCTAAAAATCAGATGATCGATGTCGAAAATCTCTCCGACTTGGAACTTGACGAGCTCGCTAGGACGTACGAAAAAATTAGAACCACCGCGCTGCAGCGCCAGCAGCAAAAAAGCAACGTTTCCGCGCAGTGACCGGCAAGATACACATCGGCATTTCCGGCTGGCGGTACAAGGGCTGGCGTGGAGTTTTCTACCCTGAAAAGCTACCCCAGCGCCGGGAACTCGAGTTTGCCTCCCGAAGGTTCGACAGCATCGAATTGAACGGGTCGTTTTACTCCCTGCAGAGACCCGAGAGTTTTCTGCAATGGCATGCTGAGACCCCGCAGGACTTCACGTTCGCCATCAAGGGCTCCCGGTATATCACCCATATGCTTCGCCTCCGGAACGTGGAGGGGCCGATGGCGAACTTCTTTGCGCAAGGAATTCTGCGGCTCGGAAACAAGCTCGGTCCAATTCTGTGGCAGTTTCCAGCCAACTTTGCCTTCGAACCGGAAGGGTTCGAGTCCTTTCTCGCTTTGCTACCCAGGACTCAAAAGCAGGCGGCAGAGCTGGCCCGGAAGCACGATGACCGTCTCCAGGAGCGTTCCTGGTTCCAAGTGCGCCGCGACGCACCCGTGCGTCACGCAATCGAAATCCGGCACGAGAGCTTTGTCAACGAGAAGTTCATCCGCCTTTTGCGGCGCTATGCCGTAGGCCTGGTCGTGGCGGACACGGTGGAGTGGCCGTTGTTGATGGATGTGACTTCCAGTTTTGTCTACTGCCGTCTTCATGGCAGCACGGAGTTGTACTCCAGCCGTTATGAGGGCGACGACCTCGACGTCTGGGCTCACCGCATCGTCACTTGGGCTACCGGCGGGGAAGTGGAGAGCGGAAGAAAAGCCAGCAAGCGCAATGCGGCAAAACGCAACCGCCGCGATGTATATGTTTATTTTGATAATGACATGAAAGTCCACGCGCCGTTTGATGCAGAGCAACTGCGCGAGCGTGTCAACCGCCTGCTAGTGTCCTGTCCCTGAAGTTCATTGAAAAAGTTTCTTTGGCTTTGTATCAGGGCACGACTTTAGTCGTGCCGTAAATGCTTGGAAATAGGTTGGGCTTTAGCCCCTGAGGCCGTTCTTCGACGTGTCGAATTTTTCCATGAACGGCAGGGACAGGACACTAACATCCCATCCCGCACGAATGTGGGTCGACGCTAACGGATTACAATCCCTGCATGGATGGTCCGGCGGAGCAGGATCCGAGGGTATACTTTGCGGCGGAGAGAACTTTCCTTGCCTGGATTCGCACCGGGCTCGGATTGATGGGAGTGGGTTTCGCCGTCAGCCGGTTCGGGCTGTTTCTGCGCGAGCTAAGTGCCGGCGCGTCCCACATTCCCGCTCAAACCACGGGCCTCTCCCTATGGTCGGGTGTGATCCTGGTTGGATTGGGAGTGGTGGTCACACTCTCCGCCGTACTGCGGCACTTCCAGCTGGTGCGTGAATTACGGTCGGGAACTTGGAGGGCGGGGCGAGTATCGACCGATGCCGTAATTTTAGGACTGCTGCTCGCGGCGCTGGGAATCGCGATGGCTCTTTACCTTACTCTGTTTCGTTGACATGAAACCTGCTGATTTTCGCCGGTTGGCACTGCGGTTGGATGGCGCGGAAGAAGGTTCCCACATGGGCTCGGCCGATTTCCGGGTCGGTGGGAGGATTTTCGCCACCCTGGCTCATGTGCATCAGGGATACGGCAACCTGATGCTTTCGCCTGAGCAGCAAGCCGCTTTTGTGGGCGAGCAGCCCGATATATTCTTGCCGGTTGCCGGGGGCTGGGGGAGGAACGGAGCAACGCACCTCCGCTTGGCCGCTGCTACAGAGGACGTGCTTGCCGGGGCGCTGCACACCGCCTGGAAACTACGGCTGGATAAGAACGGCCAGGCCGGTAAGAAGAAAGCGAAGAGTAGGCCCTAAAGAGGAACCGCAGAGACCTGCGGTTTCCCACATCCCAGGTCAAGCCGCTTTCTTGCGCTTACTCACGCTGCGGCGTTCCCCCCGTTAGGCGACTTGGACTCTGCCTGCTGAGCGCGTTTTCCGCCAAGCGAGATCTGCTTCTTTCACGCAGTCTCGCGAGAGACTTCCTTACCTCCGTTACGGGTGGCCGGCTTCTTGCGGCAACTGCCCTCATCGTGTTCGCCCTTGCCTGGAACCGGCTCATACCCCGGCCAGCACCGCGATGATTTAGCGTAGGATTTAGTAGCCATGCCTGCTCCTTTTTTGACTGGGATGCAGACGATACCTCAGGAAAGCAGCGATTGCGCCTGTTCCCGCGCCTGGCGAAGTGTTTCGACAATGTTTTTTGTAGGATAAAACTCCATCGCGATAACGCCTTTGTAATTTAACTGCGCGAGTTTGCGGTAGATGTTGGGATAATCGATTTCCCCGGTGCCGGGTTCATGCCTCCCGGGAACGTCAGCGATGTGAATCAGCCCAACCTGACCTATGTTCTTCTCGAACTTTTCGATAAGGTTCCCGAACTCGCGCTGCTCGTGGTAAACGTCGTAAAGCACTTTGACGTTGGGACTACCCACAGCCTGGACAATCTCGAATGCTTCCGTCACGCCATCGAGATAAATGGGCGGATTCTCAATCCGGTCGATGGGCTCAATCACAGCCACCAGGCCGGCGTTGCTCAGCACATCCGCCGCGCGCTTCAACGCCTCGATGGCCGCTGCGTGCTGGCTGCCGGCAGCATCTCCTTCTACGCGCTTACCCGAGAGCAGAATAATCTGTTTGCATCCCAGCCGCTTGGCCGCCGGTATCAACTCCTTGAGCGCAGTCAAAAACGCCTCGCCCCCAGCAGGATCGGCAAAGCCAGGACTCACCCCTGAGGTGGCGTCGACCGAGATCTTCAACGCCTGCATGCGGGCGAGGGTGCGACGCCAATCATCCTCGGACCATTGCTTGAACTCGCCCACCAACTCCACGTGCGAATAACCGGCCTGGGCCACACGCTCAAGATTCTCTTCAAAACTGCCCAGCTTCTTGAGCGTCCAAATCATCACCGAGAACTGTACGTTTGCCGGCCCAGCGGCAGAGATCTGCCGGGCCGCAAGGGTATGCGCGGCGAGCGAAGCCGCCGCCATGCTTACGAAACTTCTGCGAGTCAACATGCGCTGCATCGTAGCAGAGAACCCCACGCCAGCACTATCGTCGGAGCGCCGTGGGCAGTCCTGTCGATCCCACAAGCCAATTTCCAAGTGAAACACCGCTCTGCCCTTGTCATCCCGAGAGATTTAATTCGGTTTGCAGACGGCTGCCCTCTCAATCCCACTAACAGCACCCAATCGAAGCGCCACCCTCAACTTGTCATCCCGAGCGCAGTCGAGGGACCTGCAGTTCAACGGAACTTTCGTGGGAAGCGGCTACTTCGGCAGTGCGAACGCCACCAGGCTGCCGCCTGTCGGCGCTGATGATTTTCCTCCACCGGCGGCAATCACAATGTACTGCCGCCCATTCACTTCATACGTAGAAGGAGTAGCATTGCCCGCCGCCGGCAGCGTGGTCTGCCAGAGCACTTTGCCGCTCGTCTTGTCCAAGGCGCGAAACACCTTATCGTAGTTAGTGGCGCCGATAAACAGCAGGCCCCCCGCCGTGACCACCGGTCCGCCATAGTTCTCGCTGCCCGTGTTGGTGAGTCCCTGGGCCGCCAACTCAGGATATTCTCCCAGGGGAATCTTCCAAACGGTCTTACCGCTATTCAGGTCAATCGCCGTCAAGGTGCCCCAAGGCGGCTGGATCGCCGGGTAACCATCCTTGTCAAGAAACTTATTGTATCCATCACTGATATATTTAGCGTCGAGCGGCGAGGGGCCGCTATCCTTCACCACCTTTTCCTTGCCGTAGTAGACGTACTCGAAGACAGCTTCCAGTTGGTCCTGGCCGAGGCTGGCGAAGCCCGGCATGCGGCCCGCTCCTTGCGCGATGAGTCCTTTGACCGTGCCTTCTTCGTAGCGATCCGCCACGCCAATCAACGAGGGAAACTCCGGCGGAGCACCGGTGCGGTCAGCGCGGTGGCAAGAGGAACAGTTGCGCAGAAAAATGTCTCGCCCGTTGGCTTCTCCGGTACGGGCCTTCTGCGGCACCAGGCGCAGCACCCAGGCCATCTCATTGGCATTCACGTAGAACAGGCTGGTGGTTGGATCAAACGCCGCTCCGCCCCACTCCGCTCCTCCATCGAAGCCGGGAAAAATAATCGTCCCCTGGGTGCTTGCAGGGATGAACTGCCCGTCACTGCGCAACTTGTTGAAGCGATCGAGAGCCTCCCGGTGCGCCTCCGGAGTGCGCGTGGTGATCATATCCGCGGTCAACTTCTGCCGCGCAAAAGGCGCAGGCAGCAGTGGCAAAGACTGCTCCTTGGCCGTGACCTCGCCTTCCACATCCGAGGCTGGATATTTGCGGCTCTCCATGGGAAACAGTGGCTTGCCCGTTTGCCTGTCGAAGAGATAGACATATCCCTGTTTGGAGGTCTGCGCCACCGCGTCCACATCGTGCCCATTGCGTTTGACCGTGACCAACGCCGGCGCGGACGGAGGATCGCGGTCCCAGATGTCGTGATGCACAAACTGGAAGTGCCAGATCCGTTTGCCGGTCGCCGCGTCGAGGGCAAGGAGGCTGGTAGTGAACAAGTCGTCTCCCACACGGTTGGCGCCATAGAAATCGGAAGCCGCTGAGCCGGTGGGAACAAACACGATGCCACGCTTACTATCGACCGTCATGCCGGCCCAATTATTGGCCGCACCGGTATACTTCCAGGCATCTTTCGGCCACGTGTTGTAGCCAATCTCGCCTGGCCGAGGAATCGTGTGGAACGCCCACCGCAACTCCCCGGTATGCGCGTCGAAGGCGCGAATATTTCCGGGAGAGGCGGGCAGCACTTCGCTCATCGCGCCGCCCACAATCACCAGATCCTTGTAGACTGCCGCCGGACTCGTCATGGTGACCCAGTTCAGCGGTTCACGCCCCAAACCTTCCCGCAGATCGATGCGCCCGTCCTTTCCGAACCCGGGCACCGGTTTTCCGGTTTGTGCGTCCAGCGCAACCAGGTACTGGCGAACCCCCACAAAAATACGCTGGTCTTTTCCATCGGACCAATAAGTGACACCCCGGCTGCGCACCTTGCCGATGTCTCTGACACCTTCATTGGAATTAAATCGCCAGCGCAGGGCACCGGTGGCGCCATCCAGCGCGACCACGTTGCCGCTGGGCGTCGTTGCGTACAAGACGCCATCCACAACGATGGGATTGCACTCGAACTCCGATTTCGGATGTTGGTCTCCGGTGTCGAATGTCCACGCGACTTGTAAAGAGTGGACGTTCTCGCGGTTGATCTGGTCGAGGTTCGAGAAATGGATATTGTCCGGGCCACCCCCGAAAGAACCCCACGTGCGCCAACGATCAGAGGGAGTCTGAGAAAAGGCGGGTAGCGTGACTAACAACAGAGCGAGGCAGAGAGAGTGAGCGCGCATGCGTGGATAGTCTATTCCTGCCACCACGCCGACCGCAGCTCAACGCCCGCGACAACTTCTGTAGGCAACCCCGGTTCGGGAGCCCAGAGTTTCAGGCCGTCCACGGAAAACACGTGCTCGATCGGCTGCCGCCAAGCGTGGAGAGCGAGACTGAACAGTCCCCAATGAATCGGCATCATCAGTCCCATAGCGCCCAAAGCCCGAAAGGTGCGGACTGCCCCCTCCGGACCCATGTGAATATCCGCCCACATGGGATCGAATGCGCCAATCTCCAACATGGTCAGATCGAACGGTCCGTAGGTTTTGCCGATCTCCTTAAACCCCTCCCATTCTCCCGAATCAGCTCCGTAATAAACGCGATGTCTCGGGCCTGCAAGAACAAAGGAAGCCCAAAGCGTTTCGAATCGGCCCAGGCCGCGCCCAGAGAAGTGACGCACTGGCAGCGCCGTTATCTCCAACTGCCCCACGCGCACATTTTCTGTCCAGTCCATTTCGCGCACCTGTTGCGCACCCAATTTCTTAACGATCTCGCCAACCCCCAAGGTCGTGACCCATTGGGCAGTCGGTTGAACCTGCGCCAAGCGTCGCACGGTACGTGCGCCGAGATGATCGTAGTGGTCATGCGATATCAAAATAACATCGATGCGTGGCAGTTCCTCCAGGCGCAGAGTCGGGGCGAAGAATCGCTTGGGACCAAACCACTCCACCGGCGCCGTGCGCTGTTCCCAAACCGGATCCACCAGGACATTCATGCCGTCGATCTCCAATAACGAGGACGAGTGTCCCATCCAGGTCACGCGCAGGCCGCTCAGCGGCGCATTTTCGTACACTCGGATGTCGGTTCGGAATGGTCCCAGGCTCTGCTTGGGAATCCGTTCCGAGCGAACGGTGAGATACCGCCACAGCACGCTAAAAAACGTGGAAAAAGAACCTACAGATGTGGGAACCGGATTCAGGTATTGCTTGCCCTTACGACGGGCTTTCGCGAGAATTGCCATTGACTGAATCATAATTGGGTAGCCATGACGGACCCTTTCCATCTGCAACGCTTTGTCGAGGCGCAGGCCTCCTGTTTTGCCCAGGTTCGCTCCGAGCTTGCCGCCGGGCAAAAACGCACGCATTGGATGTGGTTTATATTTCCGCAGCTGAGAGGTCTGGGCGCGAGCTCCATGGCGGTGCGATTCGCCATCTCTGGCGTGGACGAGGCCAGGGCCTATCTCCAGCACCCGGTCCTCGGAGAGCGTCTGCGCGACTGCACCGCTTTGGTGAATGCCGTGGAGGGCCGTTCCATCGGCACCATCTTCGGTTATCCCGACGACTTAAAGTTTCACTCTTCCGTAACGCTCTTCGCCCAAGCCGGCGATGACGACGTATTCGTCGCCGCGCTGCGCAAATATTTCGACGGAAAACCAGACCAAGCTACGATCGATCTGCTGCAGGGTTGAGACCTGTCGCAGCTATTTGGCCTCCGCGCGAGAACTCAACTAAAGGACCACACAAACCTCGACGGGTGCCCCATGTTCGCGTTAGCTAACGTGGGCCGAAAAAGACGGGCGAAGCCCATCAAACGCTCGTAGTCCTTGAGTGGAAGCATTCGAAGAAGTCATGATCGGCCGGCGCACGCTGAGGCGAACATGGGCCGCCCGTCAAGTGCTGTTGAGCGGTTGATTCGCGTTCTCACACAGGAGCTAAAGGCCGGTGCCATGAAACGGGCTACTAACAGGCTGCGGAAAACTCATGTTCTGTATCAGGGCACGACTTTAGTCGTGCCGTAAATACTTGAAATATGATGGGCTTTTAGCCCCTGCCACAGCCGAAGCCGCAACAAAACTGAATTTTTCCGCAGCCTGTATCAAACCCATTCCACTGTTCGCTTGCTACCAAAGCGCGATGTTCAAGACCACGAAGACCGCGGCAACAACGCCTCCCCAAAAAACCGGTTCCTGGTACCAGCGGCATTTCTCTTTCGCCGGCATCACGGTGGCGCCCATCACCAGGCCGTCCAGTTCTGCGACCGGCCGGGGTCTTGTACCCAAGCTAACCACGACCGTAACCCCCACACAAACCAGCCAAGCCCACAATCCGCGATACATATTTTCCGCCATCTCTTTGGCGTCAGGCGAAAGCGCCACATAACGCAGTGCGGATGGATCCTTACTCACCCAGATCCATAACCCCACTGAGGTCAGGGTGCCGGCAACCAGCCCCCAGAAACCGCCTTGGTTGGTAGCCCGCTTCCACATCATGCCCAAAATCACGGTTCCAAAAAGGGGAGCGATGAAGAAACTGAAGAGCTGCATGGCATAATCCATAATGCTCGCGGAATGCTGCACCAGGTACGCCGTGCCTACTGACACCAGCACACCCACCAGCGTGCACCAGCGACCCATCGCGACGTAGTGGCGGTCAGTGGCCTTTTTATTTAGAAAGGCGCCATAGATGTCGTAGGTCCACACAGTAGAAAACGCACTCACATTGCCGGCCATCCCGGACATGAACCCGGCAATCAACGCGGTCACGCCCAGCCCGATCAGACCGGGTCCGCAGTAACGCACCAGCATCAGCGGCAGCACCTCGTTGTAGCTATGACCATTGGTGGCAACGGCCACGCTCTCGGGCAGCAGGTGATACGGCAAGACCGTCAACGCCAGAAGACCAGGCAGGATCACAATAAACGGCACCATCATCTTGAAAGCGGAGCCAATAATCGGCGCCATGCGCGCGGCACGAAGGCTCTTTGCCGCGAGCACTCGCTGCACTACCAGGAAATCGGTAGTCCAATAGCCGAAGGAAAGAACAAACCCCCAGCCAAAAACCAACCCGGTCCAGTGAACGCCCATGGGGTTGTCCTTGAAATGCCCCATCGTGCTCCAGAGATGTGTGTAGTCTGATCGGCCCAGATTAGTTTGGATTTGCCGGGTTAAGTTTTTCCACCCGCCTACTTCGATCAAGCCCAGAATAGGAACCAAAAGCGCTCCGGCCCAGATCAGAACAAACTGCAAAATCTCATTGAAGATCGCGGACCGCAGCCCACCCAGCGCAACGTAGATGCCGACCACGCCGGACGAGAGCCAGATACTAAAGTTCAGGTCCCAGCCAAGCACCACCTTCATCACCAGAGCCATGGAGTACATATTGATGCCGCTCATCAGAATCGTCATGAAGGCAAAGCTGATAGCGGAGAAAGCCCGCGTGGGATTCCCGAAGCGCAGATGCAGATATCCCGGCACCGAGTACGTTTTCGAGATGTAGTAGAACGGCATCATCACCAGGCCGAGAAACAACATAGCCGGTATCGCTGCGGCCCAATAGGCGTGGAGCGAAAGGATGCCGTATTGATAGGTGGATCCCGCCCATCCCATCAACTCGAGGGAGCCCAGGTTGGCGGAGACAAAGCTGAGGCCCGCGATCCACGCCGTCATCTCCCGGCCCGCCATAAAGAACTCTTTGCTGGTTTTGGTGGCCCCGCGGACGTAGAAGCCGATAAACAACACCATCGCGAAATAGATGGCAATGATGAGAATGTCTACTGCGGATAAGTGGATAAGCTGGGCGCCGGGCATCCGTTTGATATGAGTCTGCCCCGGGGCCATTTGTCAAGGCGGTACCGCCTGGAGTAATCAAGCCGCCTCCCCGCCGAATTGGGGTAGCCTTGCTGTATGGATACCCAGAGCCGTCCCGAACTCGAAGACCTGGTAAAGCACCAGCTTGAGCGCAGTGTCCACCGGTCACGCGAGGAAGATGTCGAAACTGCGGTTTCGCTTTTACAGGCACATGAGACGTGGTTCACGGAATACCGCGCGGAGATTGCGTAGCTTGTGACCGCTCCGGGCAGCAGGCCTCGCTTGCTCCCGACCCAATCAACTCAACCAGAATTGGTGTGGCCGGGCAAGTACCGCGAAGACGGCGCTTTGGCCGAGACTCCGAGAGTTCACCTGCCGCTGCAGACGATGGAGATCGTCGGGGCTGAAGCCGCGTGGCGCAACAAGCTTATCTGGGGTGACAATCTGCTGGCGATGGGTTCCTTGCTGCCAGAGTTCGCCGGCAAAATAGACCTCGTCTACATCGACCCTCCGTTTGCCACGGGGGGCGACTTCTCCTTCGCCCAGCAAGTGGCGTACCGGGACACCTGGAAGCTCGGCCCCTACCTGACGATGATGGCGGAACGTCTGCGGCTGATCCGCGAACTGCTTTCGCCCCGGGGCAGCTTGTTTCTGCATTGCGACTGGCACGTGGGTCATTTGCTGCGCACGATTGGCGACGAAGTCTTTGGCGCAGAAAACTTCCTCAACGAAATCGTTTGGTACTACTACAACAAATTCCAAGGCAACGTGAAACGCTTTGCGTGTAATCACGATGTCGTGTTTTGGTACAGGAAAAGCGCGGCCTACCAGTTCAAGCCGCAGCTTGAAAAACGCACCGAGGGCAAGGTAAAGCAACTGGTTCGCCAGTGGGACAAGGAGAAGGGATCCATTGTCAACGCCAAGGGTGCGGATGGGCGCGTGATGTACCGCGAGACCGAGGAGCGAACGGTGGACGACGTGTGGCGCATCTCGATGCTGCAGCCTGCCGATCTCACAGAGAACTGCGGTTTTCCCACGCAGAAGCCGGAAACACTGCTGCGCCGGATTGTGCAGTCGGCCTCGAGCGAGGGCGATCTGGTAGCGGATTTTTTCTGCGGATCCGGCACCATGCCGGCGGTGGCGGAGAAACTCAATCGCCGCTGGATCGCCTGTGATCTAGGCCGCTGGGGTATACACACCACGCGCAAGCGCTTGCTCGGCATTCAGGCACGCGCGCCGTTCGAGGTCCTGACTCTGGGCAAGTATGAGCGCCAATACTGGCAGGGAATGACTTTCCCCCAAGGCCCGTATGCGTACCTCGGCTTCATTTTAGATCTATACGGCGCCCAGCCCGCTGCTGGTCTCACTCAGATCCACGGTACGAAGGGTAAGGCCGTAATCCACGTGGGTGCGGTGGATAGGCCAATCACGATCGAGGAGATCGAAGCCGCCCTGCAGGAGTGCGCCCGGTTGCAGCAGGAGGAATTGCACGTGCTCGGTTGGGATTGGGAGACCATGCGCTGCGACGCGATGACGGAGCTCGCCGGCCGGAGTGGGGTGAAGCTGCGGTTGCTGCAAATTCCTCTGGAGGTGATGGAGCCGCAAGCCGCCCACAAAGGCGACGTGCGCTTCTTTCCCCTCGCCTGCCTCGATGCGGAAATCAGGCTTCTGGGCACACTTACGGTGCAGGTAGCGCTGACAAACTTTGCCATTCCACATTGCGACTCTGCGGACGAGCGCAGCCCGTGGTCAAACTACATTGACTACTGGGCAGTGGACTGGAATTTCCAGAACGAAATCTTCACTCAGGGTTGGGCCGCGTACCGCACGCGAAAAGAGACAGAGCTCCCACTCGTCTCCGGTCCGCACACCTATGAAACGGTAGGCGGACGACGTATCCTCGTACGCGTGATCGACATTTTCGGCAATGAAACCAGGCAGGTGTTTAACTGCTAGTGTCCTGTCCATGAAGTTCATTGAAAAAGTTCCTTTGGCTTTGTTATCAGGGCACGACTTTAGTCGTGCCGTAAACGCTTGGAAAAAGGATGGGCTAAACAGGCTGCGGAAAAACTCATGTTTTGTATCAGGGCACGACTTTAGTCGTGCCGTAAACGCTTGAAAATAAGATGGGCTTTAGCCCCTGCCACCGCCAGAACTACAACAAATATGCTTTTTTCCGCAGCCTCTTTAGCCCCTGAGGCTGTTCTTCGACGTGTCGAATTTTTCGATGAACTTCAGGGATAGGTCACTAGAAGCCGTAGTTCTTCTTGCGCAGAGCATTCTTGTATTGATCCCGCGCCTTCTTTGCCGTGGCTTCGGCATCGTGGATGACAAAACCCGCCGCATCCCACTTTTCCATCTCGACCATCGAGTGATCGTCGTTGGCCAGAGCCTCTTCGGTTCGAATCGCGGATACCCAGGCATCTATGGCCTGTTTGTAGCGGGTGAGAAGTTGGTCGAAATCTTTATCTTCCATGTCTTGCGAATTTATGGCAGCGTAGGTGCTGCGTCAACGGGCCATGAATTGATTCACGAAACATTGACACAGGGGGTTGATCGATGCGCAGATGGCTGGGAATTTTGCTGACTGTCTTTTGTTCGGCGGTTTTGTTGGGGGCAAGCCGGCCCGCGGACATTGCTTTTCGCACGCACATGATCGATCCGGGATACAACGAAACCGCCGCCGTCGCGGACCTGAACAACGACGGCAAGCCCGACATCATTTCCGGCGAAAGCTGGTATGAGGCGCCTAACTGGATCAAGCATCCCCTGCGGCAAATCGACTACACCGCCGGTTATATCGATAACTTCAGCGATCTCCCGCTGGATGTCGATGGCGACGGTTGGGTAGACATTGTCCAGTTCAGTTATTTCGCCCGCAATATCGTCTGGCTCAAGAATCCGGGAAAGCAGGGCGGTGCCTGGAAAGTCTCGCAGATCGATAACAGCGGGCCTACCGAGTTTGCGTTCCTGGTCGACTTGAACAACGACGGCAAGGCGCTCGAACTGCTGCCGGAATTCGATCGGCCGGAAGTGCCCTTGGCTTGGTTTGAATTACAAGGCGGCAAGTGGATCAAGCACGTTGTTTCGCCGCAGAGCTACGGGCATGGCATCGGCGTGGGCGATGTGAATGGTGATGGCAGGAACGACATCTTGACCCCGAAAGGCTGGCTTGAAGCGCCGGCAGATGTGCGGGCGCCGGGCAACTGGGTCTTCCATCCCACGGACTGGGCTGAGCATCCAATCGCGGCGGCTGGGCCGGGCGCGCCGTCTACTCCATCGCACGCGGTGCGTTTCGGGTACATGTATCTCATCGACATCAACGGCGACGGGCGCAAGGATATGCTCACCACCATGGCGCATGATTACGGCATCGCCTGGTACGAGCAAACTGCTGACGCCCAGTGGCTACAACACATCATCGATAACACTTGGTCGCAGGCGCACGCGTCCGAGCTGGTGGATATGAACGGCGATGGTCAGCTGGACCTGGTCGCGGGAAAGCGTTACTTCGCCCATAACGGCGCCGACCTTGGCGCACGCGAGCCGCTTGGTCTTTACTGGTACGAGTATCGAAAGGTACCGCCCACGGCGGCGAACGGAGGGGTGGAGTGGATCCGTCACATCGTCGACTACGGCGGCCGCATGGGCGGCGGACTCCAGCTGGTAGTCACCGACATGAACGGCGACGGGCGTCCAGACATCGTCGCCGGCGGCAAGGCAGGGCTGTTTCTCGCCGAGAACACGGGCAAGTAAACGAAGCCAGCTCCGCCGAAGCGCAAATCTCTCGCCTACGCTCCGTTCGCGCTATTTCGAGTGAAAGCGCCACCCTCCCCTTGTCCTCCCGAGGAGAAGCGTAGCCAGCGGCCAGTTAAGGGTGGAATCAACAGTACGGGTCGCCGCGCACTGGACGGGTGCCCCATGTTCGCGCTAGCTAACGTGGGCCGAAAAAGCCGGGCGCAGCCCATCAAACGCTTTCAGTCGAAGGTACGGTTGTTCAATAAAAATGGTTGTGAGGTAGTTCGGTTTGCAGACCGCCTGCCCTCTCAATCCCACTAACAGCATTCAATGGAAACGCCACCCTCAACTTGTCATCCCGAGCGAAGCCGAGGGACCTGCAGTTCTACGGACCTTTCGTGGAAATGTGTTAGAACCTACTCGGACGTGAACGTACCCGCCGGAAGTCCCGCGCCGTTATAGAGAAACGTCGTAACCACTCCCGACCAGTCATACCGCACGAACCGAGGAAAGGCCACCTTAGGCGAAGAGACCACGACAGTATTACTCTCCCCGATCTTCTCGATCTTCGCCGTTCCCGGCGCAAAAACGTGGTCGTCTCCAGCCACCTCAAACCCGCCGACCTCCTCGCCCTTGGAAGTAAGTCCACCGGCGTGAGTGAACCAAACCCGCACGGCGCCGGGCTCAGTAGTCGCCTGAAGAAACTCAGGCGAGCTGTATTCGATCCCTTCGCCATAAACCGTGGCCCGTGCAGCCAACGCAAGCCGGTGGCCGACCGTCTGTTTATCAGGCGGGTGAACATTCCCCGGAGTACCCACATCCAAGGTGACCGCCATCCCCGTTTGCCGCAACGAAAGCGTCCGCCGCTGGGCATCCCGAACCACCGGCCAACCGGGAGCGGGCGAACCAAAGCTGGAAATCTGCACAAAGAAAAAAGGAAAATCCCCTTCCCCCCACTGCTGTCTCCAGTCAGAAATCAGCGCAGGAAAAACCCGAACATAATAAGGCGCGCGTCGAGCGTCGCTGTCCGTCTCCCCCTGATACCAAAGCGCACCCTTGATGGTGTAGCGCGTATAAGGCGCGATCATGGCATTGAAAAGAGTGCCCGGCACCCAAGCTCCTCCATGGTCCGTCGCGATCCGCGGGTGGGTGCCTGCCGGCTTTCCCGCCGCCTGCAGAGCCGCATCCTCGCGGGCATAGTTAGCCTTGATCTGGTCCGCACGCCCCTGCTCCTGGGCGATCATTCCTCCATCGTCGAAGACTGACGCGAGATTCGCGGCCGCCAAGCCCTTGGGGCTGATCCACGAGTGCGCAGGAGTACCGCCCCAGGTGGTGTCGATGAGCCCAACCGGAACATTCTGCCGCTCCGAAATTTCCCGCCCAAAGAAATAAGCGACAGCTGAAAAATGGCGGGCCGTCTCCGGAGTGCATTCCGTCCAGGGATCCGAAGCTTCCGCTAAGGGAACGTCGGAGGTCGCCTTCTTCTGCACCAGTAAGCGAATCCGTGGATGGGTCGCCGCCGCAATCTCTTTCTCGCTATCCTTCATCGGCGCAGGGGAAGCACCGCCGAAGCCGGCCAACGGAAACTCCATATTCGACTGCCCGGAAGCCAGCCATACATCGCCCACCAGGATGTCCTTGCGCTCCAGGGGTGTGGACGTGGCATCACCGCTCACCGTAAGCGTATAAGGCCCTCCGGCCGGTTCTGGCCGCAGCCATGCTTCCCAATTGCCATAAGAATCGCTTTGCGCGGTAACGGTCTGGTCATGGAAGCGGACAGTTACGTTTTCTCCCGCTTGACCGGAACCCCAGACGCGTACCGGCCGATCGCGTTGCAGCACACCATGATCGGAGAAGAGAATCGGCAATTGCACGGCGGCAACGGCTGTGAAAGGAAGGAAGGGAAGGGCGCAAACCGAGTAAAGCACAACAAAGCGGATCATCCGCATAAGCAAGCTCCGGTAAAGACCTTGCCACCATACCCCCGGAGGCCCAGCAACTCCAAATGGCTGGTAACGTTTGCACTATTTTGGGTGCATTTCCATATTCGGGTCACCCTTTTGATGCGGTGAAGAGATATTCACCCCACACACCAACGGGTGGTGTATCGTTTGTCCACGAAAGCTGCGGACCAGGGGATTGTCGCAAAAGACAAAACTGTGACAAAAGTGTGACAACTCTCGGGGTTCTTAACTTCGCTCGGGCCACTTTCCAGGTACAAATTCTGTCGAAGCCGTGGTTGCCGCATGTTCCGAAGTTTCTCCAAGAGGCGTCCCGCCGTGAAGTCTCTCATTTGTCTCTCCGTTCTATTTGCCGCTGCCATGTGCCCGTGCACCTCCCAGGCCCAGGCCGGCGGCACGTCTCCCGCTAAGCCATCGCACCAGGTTACCCGCCCTGGGCCACCACCGAACACCGTGATCATCCCAGGACCTTTGCGCTCTTTCCTGCGCATGGCCGGCATCAGCCAGCAGATCTCGCCGGACGATGTGCTGCCCCTGGTGGCTCGCAATGCCTATGCCACCGGCTATTTGAACGGGGTGCCGACGGAGTACCTGCGTCTCATCGACCGGTATCTTCATCAGGCGAGGGAGTTGCAGATGCTGGCCGGGTCGGACGGCACGATCAGGGTCACCAATTGCGCGAGTGCGGAGCCATTGCTAAGTATTCTGGGGTACCACGCCCGGCCATCTTGCGGGCAAAAGGGTTCCACTCTGACGACCGCGGACCCGGAGCGCGCGTTTCTGACCACGGACTCCGGCTTCCCGCTCACCACGCTCGAGGAGGCGCTCGAAAAGGGTCAGCCCTTCACCTACGCTTTCCCCAATTCTCGTGTGCCGGTGCTCTTCAACGAGACTGATTGGAAGTCGCTCAGCACTTCCAAGATCAGGGGCTCGGAATCGGTGGTGGACATCCTGTTGCATGAGCCAGCCGTTGACCGGCTCTACTGGGCGCTTTCCAACACCGACACAGAAACCCGAAACGCATTGCAGCGCTCGCCTGGCTTAGGAAGACTTCTTCCCTATGGCCAGATTCTGGATTTCTATGGGACCCGGATTTACGTGCGCGCCGGCCGGGTGGTTGTGCCCGGGGGAGCCTCCGCCGAAGCGGGCTGGAGAGACTTGGTAGGCGTTAGCCCGAGGTCGCCGGGCGATTTTGTGCTGCGACTGGCGGATACCGACAACGGCTGGTTAGCAGTGTATTTCGATACGCTGGCCCGAGTGAGCGCGCAGCAGCAGGCATTCCTGACAACCACTCCGCGGCTGCGGCGCCTCTACGAGGCGTTTCGCGAGCCGGAACCAAAGGCTTATCCAGCCCGGGCTGTTTTTCGTAAAGCCCCCGCGCTCTTGATGCTGTTTACCCGGGTGCAGTGGGAGGCGAATGGCGAACCCACAATCCCGGGCGGCCTGGACGTTTGGAAGCAGATACTAGCCGAGAAATCGGAGCCGAAAATCGCCCGTGAGTGGGGTAAGAAGGCCCGGGGATGGAAAAGGCCGGAACAACTGCTGGAAGCCATGGCTGCGATGTCGCGCATCGATACCGATCTCGGGCCGCTGCAGATCTACCTGACGCTCGACTCCATCGACAGCGGACGTGCTTCGGGCAAGCGGCTGACTCCCGAAACCGCTCTTTTGCTCGCCACGCGTTTCACCCAGCTTAGTAACTGGTACCTGGTGTTTGCCGAATTTCCTGAGCTCGATGACACGTCGATCAAAAGCTTTGTGAAGGTCGCGGATGGCATCGACAACATTTCCAACCACAGCGTACGCGGCAATGCCATGGGCATGCTCCAGGCGAACCTGGGCATCTGGCAAATTCTCGCGCGCCAGGGAGAAATCAGCACCGCGAATTTAAACCAATCCTGGCAGCAAGCGATCGCACCCTTTACTTCGGTCGACTCTCTGCCGCAACTGTTCGATGCCGGGCACGCCTCGTTGAAAACGGTGATGTTGGCAGCTAGCGGTAAGCCCGATTTGTCCCAGGGCGAACTGGTGCAGCGGCTCGCGGGGCCTCCCCAGGAAACTCCGGAAGGCCAGCGTATGCGCGAGGAAATGGCCATGAGGATGCGGACGGTTCTCGAGGACCAGCGCCTGGTTTCGCTCGATACGCTCTTCGCCTTGGGGGACGGCCTCAACCGCATGGCCTCGGGCGCACCGGCGGGTGCCAACATGCTTCCCTTGGCAAACGAACTGCGGGAGTTCGAGCTGCCTCGCCCCATCTTTACCGAAAGCGAAAAGACGGAATGGGCGCCCGGAGTGTACGCCAACCGTCATGCCCAGTTACAGGTGCACGTCGACATCACCAAGGTGATCAAGGCTCCGGCTTCGCGCGCACAACTGGAGACGGCTCGCGGGCAACTTACGCCGTTTCTCCGGGATGCCTTGGTCGGTCTCAACTACGCATACTACGAACCGCCGGGCGCCCAACTGCTGCACAACAATCCGCTCTTCGTGCGCTCCCACGACTTTTCGGGAGAAACCATTATGGGCGTAACCCAGCTCTGGCAGGCTTCTGAATTGTTCAACCAGGGCTCCCCTGCCGGTGGAGGCGCTTACCTGGTGGGCTCCCTGGCCGAACTGCCCTATGTGCTTGCGAGCACTGAGGAAGACTTCATAGCTCCGAAAAACGTACAGGCCCTGATCTGGAAGGAAGTGACAGCCGACCTGCTGGTCAGCGCGATGCTGCCCCGCTGGTGGAATGTGTCCCGGAACGAACTGCGAGCGGTTGCGTTGTACCAGGCCACAGGGGAAGATCTGGTCACCGCGGCGGCGAGCAAAAGCGCAACGGCGGGTAACAACGATAGCGCCGCGGCGGGTAACAATGATGACCTGCGCGGAAAGGTAATCGATATCCTCTCCCACCGCCTCCAGCCGCAGCGGCTGGGAGAGGTAGAGCAAGAGTTACAGGCGGGCGATGCGGCCGCTACGATCGCTAGCCTGACCCCGGCAGACACCTTTTACCTGGCTGCGGAGTTTCGCCACAAGTACCCGCAGGAGAACGCAGCTTGGGGAGCGGCGGGCAAGGAATTGGATACACTCGTCCGCCAGTTCCCGGCCGAGGTCAATCTGCAGCGTATCTCGCGCGATTTCGGTACCCCTCATCCGGTGCTCGCCCAGAACTACATGTGCGAGCTTTTGAATGTGCAGCCGTTCCCAGCCTTCGGAGGGAATTCGAGCCGTTTGCTGGGTGAGTCTTGGGATTCCAGCAATCTGTATTGGGCACGGTTGGCCGATGAAAAAGGCTACTCGCCCGTGATGCTCAATCGGCTGGTTCCGGAACTCACCCGCCACATGGTGGCGAATATCTTCGCCACCGACATTGAGGATTGGCCGGCACTTACCCGCGCTATGAGGGAGACCGGTGAAGAGTTTCGCCAAGGGAAGATCGCTTTGCCGCAAGTGGCCGAAGTGTCCTCTCCGGGCCAGGAAAATGGTGTATTGCTACAGCAGGCTCCAGTAAATTCGACGGCACCCGGCCACCAATAAACCACTTATAGGACACAGCATGGCAAAGCGACGACTTCTCTCTGTTCCGATCTTAGTTGCTCTTTCGCTGGTAGCTCTTTTGCTTGTTGGCAGCCGTTTCATCGGTGCCCAGGACGATTCGACGAACATCCGGGTAAACGTTGACCTGGTGCAATTGAACGTTGCCGTAACGGATAGCAAGGGAAACTATATTTCGGGTCTTGGCCCGGAAAACTTTGTCATCACCGAGGACAAAATTCCCGAGCGCATTTCCACTTTTGAAGAGGGCAACGAGCCGGCTCGCCAGGTGGTTCAGCCGTCGGCGAGTGGCGCTTCGGGCAAGCCGGGCCCGCTTTCCGCGCCGGCTATCGCAAGCCCCAATGCCGCCAAATTGACCCCACCCGTGGTTGCGGCCAAAGCGGATGAGCCAAACCGTTCCCCAGTCGGTGAGGATCCAGCGACGCTCCCGTCCCGGGTTTCCGGCGCCAACGTGTTTGTTCTGTTTGATACCAGCAATTACATGTACCGGGGCTTTGTGTTTGCCCAGGATGCCATCACCGATTTCGTTCGTTCCTTGGAGGCCGCGAACAAGGTGGCATTTTATTCGTATAGTCGCGATCTTTCGCGCAATTCAGCGCTGACGGCCGACCGGGCGCAGGTGCTGCGAGGGGTGCGAAGCACAGTCGCCGGCGACGATGCCGCGCTCTACAACTGCCTGCTCATGACGGTAGAGGATGCGGCGCGCTTGACGGGCAGGAAAGTGGTCGTAGTCTTTTCCAACGGTCCTGACAACGCCAGCTTGGTGCCGCCTGAGGATGTGGCGGAACTGGCCCAATCGACGGGCACGATTATTTACATGATCAGCACCCGGGAGGCGCAACTGGAGCCGATCTCGACCGCGGTCTTTGAGCGCATGAGCAAAGCGACGGGCGGCAAGGCCTATTTCGCCCGCAGTTGGAATGATGAAAAGAAGGCGTTTGCCTTCATCCAGGAGGACTTGGCTCATCTCTACTCGCTCAGCTACTACCCGCAGCCCAACCCCAGCCAAGGGTGGCGGACGATCACCGTCAAACTGGTCGGGAAGGACATGCAGAAGTACCACGTGCGCACGCGCGCGGGGTATCGGTTGCAGCAGGCCCATGCGGCTGCCAACAACTCCGCACAGTTGGAGCCGGAGACCGTTCACAAGTAGTTCGTTCGCGGGAAGAGCATTGTGGTTCGAGGTTCCCGCTCGTCCTTAACGCCTCCGTGCTCGCTATAGAATCAGAAGGCATGCTCGCACCTGATCCTTTGACGTCGGTCCCAGGCCGGGCAGCCGCTTGAGGCTCTTCGGCCAACCGCCACTGCGTCTTCGGCTGCTGGCTCCCACAATCGCCTTGATTGTCGCGGCCACGATGATTCCGGTGGGGCTTCGACATCCCTCACTGCGATTCATCGATAACGAGTTTGACCTCGCCGACACGATAAACAACATCATTCTGTACATGCCTTTGGGGATCGCGCTCTGCGGGACCTCGCTGCTGCGCGCGTTGCTCTTCGGTTTTTTCCTGGCGACGGGTGCTGAGGTGTGGCAGCTCGCTTGCATTGACCGCATTCCCTCACTCATGGATGTCGCCGGCAATACCTGTGGGGCGGTCGTTGGCTATCTGGTCGCGGTAGCTTTTTTCAAGGCCACCGGGCACAACCCGAATACCCTGAGGATTTCCCGGCCGCTCGCGGCTGCGGCTATTCCCATTGTGATCGTGGGAACAATCCTGCTCGTCCACCATCCTACGGTTTCAGATCTTTCCAACTGGAATCCCCGGTTCCAACTGGCAATCGGGAACGAATTGAACGGGGAACGGCCTTGGGCTGGAAGCGTCTCCCGGCTGACGATCTATCCCTATGCCATGTCGGCCTCCCAAATTAGCGATCTAGGCCGCCTAGGGCCCATTCCTCCGGCCGCCGAGCAGCCCGTGGTCGACCTGACGCCACCCGCTGATTCCGGCGCGCTGAGCGCTCATCCGCTGTCCAGGGAAGGGCAGATCAGGCTTGGTGAGACGCTGATGAGCCGGAACCAATTCACGCTCGTCGTTGCCATGCGTCCGAGCAACCTAGACCAAACCGGACCGGCGCGGATCGTCACCTATTCGAAGGATGCCTTTAATCGAAACTTCACCCTGGGCCAGATCAACAGGACGCTTACTTTCCGCCTGCGGACACCGTCCTCGGGTCCCAACGGTGTCGACCCAGCTCTCTACACCGGCGCTGTTCTCTCGGCCAACCACACCTCTCTGGTGGCCGCGGTGTACGACGGGCGTATTTCCCGGTTGTATGTGGACGGCAAATCCGTTGCGGCGGCGGATCTCGGCGCCAGCAGGCCGCGCTTAGGCAGGCATATATTGTCCTGGCTTCCAGGTTCATTGCCAGTTCGAGAGATCGAACTGGGTGGGGCCGAGATGCTTCTCGCTAGCCTGTTCTCGCTGGGGATCTTTGCTTTAAGCGGCGTTCCAAGCGCTTGGTCCGTGCGGCTTTTGACCGGATTGGCGGCGGGCATCGCGGTCGGTGGCTCCATTTGGCTCTTGGGAATATCGGAAGCTCACTTGGGAATCCGCATCCTGGCGGAGTGCGCGGCTGCTGGCTTGGTGATTGCCGCTTCGGTGCAGGTTTAGGGCTTTCCCGCCATTTCTTTGTTCAATTTATCGGGGCAGCCTGTCTGGGGACTGCCTGTCTGGGTACTGAGCGCCCCGTTGCAGGCAGTCAACTCTGGCTCGGTCATCACCGCCATCGCCGCTTGTTGCAGGCTTGTATTCCCGGGCTCGGGTTGGAACCTTGAGCGCTTGTCGTCCTGCTGCAGCGAGACGCTCTTGAAGAGAAGCGCGTTGCCCTCCAGGTGTACGTGGATGCCTGTCAACTCCCAAACGCCTGGGGCTACCTGCTGCTGTTCCAAAGCGAAGGAGCTGCGTTCCTTCAATCTCCCCAAGAGACCTCCACCAAAGGTGACGTCGTGGAAAAGATGGCCTTTAGCTTTGCAAATGCGGTGCTGCTGGTTATCGACCACGAGGTCGCCGGTCATGCTGCTGAACACGCGTGCCTCGCGGGTAGGTGGATGAAACCCTGGTGCGGGATCGAAGTGCAGGGACGTAGTAGTTGCGGTCGCTCCGGTTTGCGTCCAGATGAAGGCAACGGGTAGAAGCTTCAGCAGGTCATCAATCTGTTTGTTGTCGTGATCTGCCTCGGAGATTTGTTTGTTCTGCGCTTTCGTGTCGTGCAGAAATTTATCGATGGCTTCGCGCTGTTGCGATTCAGGAATCTCCTGCGCGTCTTTCTCTAGAATGCGCTCGACGCTGCCTTTCTGGGTGGCGGCGACCCACTGTACGATGTGCTCTTTCGGCTTATCGCTCTCTTCCAGGTAGATCCAGTTGGAGTGGTCGTTCAGGTCGGCCACGTGCTCGTTGTCCACCGCCTGCTGGATTATTTGCTGTGGGGTCTGTGAGTGCAACGCAGAAACCGACAAAGCGAGCATAACAAGCAGGAAGAACTGTCTTGAAGTCCTGGCCATTTGACTGCCTTTTTACCAATCGACGAGAAGTTTCGCACTTTGGATGCGCCAGCACCAGCGAACGGTTCGCCTTTTGTCGTGCATGAACGCAAAGCGGGTGCGGCAAGTTAAGAGTGGAATGAACAGTACGGGCCATCGCGCACTGGACGGGTGCCCCATGTTCGCACCAGCGTACGTGGGCCGAAAAAGATGGGCGAAGCCCGGGGCGAAGCCCTTCAAACGCTTTTAGTCAATCCAAAGTACGGTTGTTCATTAGGAGGATGTGACTTGGGGGCAAGTTGGGGCCAAGCGGAAACCCCGGGCCTAAACAAAGAAAACGACGCAGATCTCTCCACTCCGTTACGCTCCGGTCGAGATGACAAATTTTCCGAGTAGTGGCTTCTATTTCCGGATAAAGATCGCCATTTTTGCCACGAATTTGTCCTCTCAATCCCAATAACCGATCCCAAATGGAAGCGCCGCCCCTCCCCTCGTCATCCTGAGCGCAGCCGAGGGACCTGCAGTTCTACGGGCCTTAGCGGAAATGTTTTCGACCGAGCGTAGCGGAGAGGGCTTAATCCCGGGGAGCATGTCTCGAGATCTGCAGCTCAACCGCATTTCCCTCGAAATGTTTCGAATTTTTACGCTACGACACCCACCTGCAAAGTTCCGGATCAAAATTCTTCATCACCTTATTGCACGCGTTGACGAAGGCCGCCGTCCTTCCCGACGGCTTCGAACTCTGCATCGAGGCTAAAACAATCGAAGCCGCGGGCGTGTCGCATTCGATCGGAAGGCATTTCACCAGGCCGCCATCGTAAGTCTGGTCGGCGGCCGGCCGCAGATTGAGAATCGCGTATCCCTTGCCGGCAGCCACAAGCCCACGCACCAGCTCAAAATTGTTCACGCGATATTTTATGTTCGCAGGCGACGCGATCCCGTCGAAGACAGACAACAAATAATCCGCATTATGCGTGTAGTTGAGAAGAACCAGCGGCTCGTTCACAAGCTCCAAAGGGCTGACCGACTTCTGATTCGCTAGCCGATGGGAACGAGGCAGGAGAGCATAGGGACGAAGAGAAGTCAGAGGGTGCTTGGAAAAAATACCCGGATCGCAGTTCATGTCGTACATCAAGCCCACTTCGATGGTGCCGTCGCGCAGCCACCGCAATAACGATTCTGTATCGCCATCGTGAATCTGCACGCTGAGCTCAGGATAAGTCGATCGAAGCGTCGCCAGTATTCGTGGCAGGAAAAAAGGACCGAGAGTACAAAAACACCCCAACGTAATGCGGCCGCGGATAGTGTGGTTCAGTTCCTCCGCATGATGATGCAACTCCTGCGCCTGGGCCAGCACATTCTTGGCTGCCGCTACGAAGGAGTGGCCTGCAGGTGTGAGCGTCACACCCTTGGCATGATGGCGCACGAAGCACTGCACGCCGAAAACTCCTTCGAGATACGACACTGCCGCAGATACACCCGGTTGCGAAACATAGAGCGATCTCGCCGCCGCCGACACGCTTCCGTGATCTGCAACAGCCACGAGATAACGAAGCTGCTGGAGGGTATAGTCCATGGCCATTTCCCTATAAGAAAAATGTCTTCACTTCAGCAATTTTATGTATTTGGAGCTGGGGCGACGGGGCCCTAGAATGTCCGCAGATTAACACCGTCGTCATCACCACGCAAGCACTTTCCATAGCGGCTGCCGGCCGGCCTTGGCTGCCGCAAGAGCAATAGGTACGTTTTCCGGTCTTCTTTTCAGCCTCCAATTGAGGTTTTTGCTGGCCTCCATGCAAGCGCCGAAGTGTATGCGTTTAGAAGAATTTGAGATCAAGTGGGGAGAGTGAAGTATGACGCTCAGGCGAGTCACCACCAGCCTTATGGTAAGGATCCTCTACAGTGTGCTGCTGCTTGCCCCTGCGTGTTGTCTGGCGCAAACCGCTTCCACTGGGACGGTAGTGGGTACGGTACGCGACTCGAGTGGGGCCGTCGTGCCCAGTGCGCAAGTGGAGATCTCAAACGCTTCGGTCGACTTTCGTCGTCAGATCTCTGTCACCTCAGAGGGAGCTTACAAATTCGTTCAACTACCGCCCGGCTCCTACCAGATCAAGGTGACCGCGGATGGATTTCAGGCGACGCAATTATCGGTGACGGTCAGCGTCGCAGAGTCCGCCCTGGCAGATGTCACTCTTGCTGTCGGTGGAGCATCGCAGACGGTTCAGGTATCCAGCAGTGCGTCGGAAGTGTCCCTGCAAACCACCAACTCGTCGGTGGGCGAAGTGATGGACCACGAGCAGATCGCCAGTTTGCCCACCGTGCAGCGCCAAATCACGCAACTGGTTTATCTGCAGCCTGGAACCACGCCTCTGATCGGCGGAGCGGAAGGAACAGTGGGCGGGGGCAGTGTCTCCGGCGGCAGGGTTGACCAGAACTCGATGACCCTGGACGGAATCAACGTCACCGATGAATCGGAAGGCGGTTACCTGGTCAACGGCCTCATCGCGTCCTTTCCCATTCCTGTGGATGCAGTGCAAGAGTTTCGTGGAACCGTTTCCAACCCCACCGAAGATCAGAACCGCTCCGGCGGCGGCCAGTTCGCCCTCACCGTGCGCCGCGGTTCCAATGACTGGCACGGCCTGGCCTACGACTACTATCAAAACGCTGCACTCAACGCGAATTCCTGGAGCAATAACAGAACCGCCGCGCCCCGCCCGGGGCTCATTTCTAACCGGTTTGGCGGAACTTTCGGCGGACCCTTCTGGAAGGACAGGGCTTACTTCTTTCTAGCCTACGAGGGCTACCGCTTCCCCAACAGCGCGAACGTCACCGAGCTTGGCATTACAGAGACGATGCGCAGCGGGCTCCTGCGGTTTAAGGATGCGGCAGGAAACCTGAACACTTACAACTTCAATCCGGCCAATGGCCCGTTATCCGCAGCCTGCGGTCCCGCGGGCAATTCGCCCTGCGATCCGCGCGGGGTAGGTCTAAGCCCGATCATCAAGCAGTACTTCAACTTCTACCCTGTGGCCAATAGCTTGACGGCAGGCGATGGCGGCATCAACACCGCCGGGATTCAAGGGCCGGTCTCGATCCCCGCCCACACCGATTTCGGGGTCGCAAGGTTCGACTATCGCGTCAATCAGTCCTGGGGCGCGTTCGTATATTTTCTGGATTCGCAGCAGCACCAGGCGACGACCGATCAGATTGACTTCAACCCCGCCGTCACCAAGGGCAAACTGCTGGTCAGCACATCCTCCCTGCCGCTCTACCCGTACGTCTTTGTCACCGGAACAACGGGACAGATCACTCCAAACCTGACGTACGATTTCCGCTTTGGATTTAACCAGCAAGGGTTTAATTTCGCCCGCGAAATTCCCCAGAACATTCTTCCCTCCGCCGGCTATCCCATCCAGCTTGGCTATGGCGTCTCGGGAGTCAAGTACCTGGATGCTCCCGGCAACGACAGCATTAACACCCTCCCTAAAGAAGCGGCAACCGTCAAAGAGTGGCAGTTCAACAACTCGCTGAACTGGGTGAAGGCTTCGCATTTGATTACCGGCGGGTTCAACTACATCCACTCCAACCAGTATCACTTCCGGCTGACGCAGGGCGGATCGATCGCCAGTCCCGTGGCTCAGATCACCAGCGGAAGCTACACGCAGATCCCAGCTTCCCAGCGTCCTCCAACCTGCAGCGCATCCTTGACTACGCATTGCCTGCCGACCGGCGTGCTCGCGGAGTGGAACGAACTCTACGCCTCCCTGCTCGGACAGTGGGATTACACCTCGTTCTTCAACAGCAGAGACGCCAAGGGGAACGTGGTGAATTCGGTCACCAGCCCCCCATCGTACGATCAGACCAATGAACATTTTGAATTCATGGCTTCGGACACCTGGCAGGCAAAGCCCTCCCTGACCGTTAACTACGGGATCAATCTAACCTACGAGACCCCTTACCGCGACATCAACGGCAAGGACTATTTACTCGTGGATGGCAGCAACAACCTCATCAAGCCCGCCCAGTTGTTGGCCCAAAAGCTACAGGCGGCCCAAAAAGGTGCAGCCTATAACATACCCATATCTTTTGTTCATCCGGCACAGCTGGGTGGAAGAGCCATCTACCCCGCATCCTTCACGCTTGGACCGCGCGTGGGTGTTGCCTGGAATCCTGCGCTGAAGAAAACCTTCCTTGCCCCAATCCTCGGCCAGCACAAGACGGTCATACGCGGGGGATTGGCTCTCATGCACGACCAGATCCTCGGCATCCAAACGGAACTCTACGGAATTATCGGCAACCAGCTTATTGCCACGCAAAACCTGACCACGGCGCCTACGTGCGAAAGTGCAGGCACACCGGGCCCCGGATGCGTCGCCGGAAGTTCGCCCTTCCGCGTAGGCGTGGACGGCCAGGTTTACACCGGCAACCCAACCACCTTTTCCATTCCCTACACGCCGCGCGCGGCAAATGCCGTGACCGGAGCCTCGTTCGGCGTGACTGGCGGCGACGGATTGGACCCCAATTTCCACCCGGGTAAGGTGTATGGATTGAACTTTTCGGTGCAACGCGAAATTCCCGGAGGCGCACTCGTCGAGATCGGATGGATTGGGCGGCTCGGCCGGGAGCTAGCCAATAGCGCAAACGTCAATGCTCCCCCAACCATGATCGGCGATTTGTCGGGCCAGGCGTCGCAATCCTTTGCCGCTGCGTTCGATGCACTCGCCGCCCAGCTGCGATCCGGCGTCACTGCCGCCAACGTAACCGCACAGCCATGGTTTGAAAACAGCATCGGAAAAGGGGCGACGGTGACGATTGCGACCAATAACAGCACCGCAATCGTCCAGAACAATGTGTCGTCGGTCTTCACCGCGGCCAAAGGTGTCGATGCGTTGCTGGAACTGGCGGGCAAGGCAGCGATCGATAACCGCCAGTATCAGACCTTGACCTTTCAAACGAACATGGGCTGGTCCAATTACAACGCGGGGTTTGTCAGCTTCCGGAAGCGAACCACCAAGGGCCTTTCCGTGGTCTTCAACTACACCCTGTCGAAGTGCCTGGATACAGACGGCAGGCAAAGTGACAGCTTGAATGGTCACTTGGATAACCCGTACAACCCGGCCTACGCGTACGGTGCCTGCATGACGGATGTGCGCCAGGTCGGCCAGGCATACGGCAGCTATGATCTACCCTTTTACGCCAAGGGAGGCGGCTTGGTCGGCCGCGCATTGGGCGGATGGTCCACTGCGTACATCGTCACCGGAAGCACCGGCTCCACTCTGGAAGTGACCCAAGGCAACACCACCGGTTATTCCAGCGGCAATACCGATGGACCGACCGTCGCCAGGACCGGACCCATTCCGTCTCTGAGCGTTCACCATCTTTCGACCGGTTCCTACAACGTGTTCGCCAACCCGACAGCAGCCTTGGCAAGCATGCGATACATCAATCTCTCGACGGATACATTCCGCTCAAACCGCGGAGCCTTCCACGGCTTGGGGCAGTGGAACGTCGACTTCAATGTGCAGAAGTCCACCAAGCTGACGGAACGGGTGAGCACCAAATTCACCCTCGATTTCTTCAACCTGTTCAACCACGCGAACTTGATCACGCCGGCGCTGAACTACAACGCTCAATCCGGCTTTGGCTCGATCACCCAGGATCAAAGCGCATGGGGCAACAACATTAGTTCCGGGCCGCGCCGTATCCAAGCCAGCCTGCGCGTCCAATTCTAGGAAGCTGAGCGGCACAGGTCCTTCGTCGGAAGGGCCCGTGCTGTCTGGTTGCAAGTGCGTTCTCCAGCGCTGTAGAGTCGCTGGGCGACATCCATGGAGCGGGGCACTTGAATAGAACCCAGATCAATTTTCTGTTGTTGAATGGCAACGTCCTTACAATCGATCCGCGATACCCCCGAGCGCAGGCCGTTGCGGTGGCAGGGGACAGGATCTTTGCCGTTGGCAGCAACTCCGATGTAGAAGGGCTGGCCACACCCGGCACGCGCCGCGTAGATCTCGAGGGCAGAACCCTCGTGCCGGGCTTCATCGATTCCCACTGCCATCCTGCCTTCGCCGGGCGCCAACATTTGCGCAGCGTCAACTGCGACTTGTCCAGCAAAGCGGAAATTCTCGACCACATCCGAAAAAGAAGCCAGGAACTCGGCCCCGGGCCGTGGATTTCCTGCTTCCTTTACGACGACACCAAGCATGAGCCGCCTCTCCTCGCCGAAGAGTTGGACTGGGCGGCGCCCAATAATCCCGTCTTCGTTGCCTACCGCGGCGGACATTCAGCGATGGCCAACTCCAGAGCCTTTCTCCTGGCGGGCATTGATGATGCTGTCGCCGACCCAGCGGGAGGAAGATACGTGCGCTCACCGGAAACCGGCAGGCTGACTGGGCGGCTAGATGACGCAGCACGCGAGCCTTTCTACGAGCGAATGAAATTGGAGTACAGCCGGGATGACTTTCGCAAGGGAGTAGAGCTGATTTCGTGCATGATGTCGCGGGCGGGGATCACCTCCGTGGCCGACGCGGCGCTGCATGGACCAGACGATCTCCGCGCGTACCAGGATGCGTGGGAGGCCGGCGTCCTTCGCTTCCGCGTCTATTGCTTCATCAATGGCCACTATTTCGACTGTTTCCGGGACGCGCGCATGCGGACCGGCTTCGGAAATGAGTGGGTGCGCCTCGGCCCGCTAAAATTCTTTTGCGACGGGTCTATCTCGGAACGCACGGCTATGCTCTCGGAACCTTACCTGGGGACAAACGGCTATCACGGGCTAATGGTGGCAGACCGGGAGGCGTTATACGAACCTTGTAAACATGCCCATGAGGCGGGGTGGCAGCTGGCCATCCATGCCAACGGCGATGTAGCGGTCAACCATGTGCTTAGCGTGTACGAGCAGCTCCACCAGGAGAATCCGAAGCCGGACCGCAGGTATCGCATCGAGCATTGCACGGTGACCAATCCGTCGCTGATCGCGAGGCTGCGCGCGCTGAGCGTGATCCCGGTGCCCTTCTCTTGTTATGTCACTCACCATGGAGAGAAAATGCACTTCTACGGGGAAGAGCGTCTGACGCAGATGTTTGCCTTGCGCAGCTTTCTCGATGCCGGTTTGAAACCATCCGCTTCTTCCGACTACACAGCTTCGCCGTTCGATCCTATGCTGAGTCTGCAATCCATGGTGACGCGGACCGACTTCTCGGGAAAAACCTGGGGCGCCAATCAGAGAATTACCGTCGAAGAAGCTCTGCGCGTGTTGACCATTCATGGGGCGTACGCCTCGTATGAAGAGAAGATCAAAGGCTCGATCGAGGCGGGCAAATTGGCAGATATGGCGGTGCTGAGCGATGATCCATTCAAGACCGACCCGATGGAGCTGTCGCAGATACGGTGTGAACGGACCATGCTCGGCGGCCGCTGGGTTTACGAGAGCTGAAATCTATGCGCAGAAGAGACATGTTGGTGGCGATGGCGGCTTCTTTGACGATGCCGGCTGCGCTCGCGGTGGGGCGTGATCCGATTGCTGTCCGCGAGGATGGCTGGATCACCGATGTAGATGGAATCAAGGTCGGGCATTTCACTGAGAAAGAACGGCCCACCGGTTGCACCGTCATTCTGTGCGAACCGGAAGCCATCTGCGGCGTGTTTGTTCCGGGCGGGTGGCCGGGAACTCGGCTCACCGACATGCTGGATCCGGTGAAGCGCGCCGATGGTTCCGTCAAGGTGAGCGGCGTCGTACTGACCGGTGGCAGCGATTACGGATTGAGTTCGGCGTCTGGAGTGGAGCGCTTCCTTCGCGAGCGCTATTTCGCGGCACAACCGGCGGGAACCATTCCTAAGCCCCAGGTATTCGTCGTGCCCGGCGCAGTGATCTACGACTTGAGCCTCGGTAAGGATTGGCGCATCACCCCGACCGCGGATTCAGGCTATAAGGCCTGCCAGGTTGCAGCCGGGGGTAAGGTCGAGGAAGGCTGCGTGGGCGTGGGTGCGGGCGCAATGGTCGGCCACTGGGGAAAGAATCCAACCAAGTCAGGGCTGGGTACCTCCAGCATTCGCGTCGGCAACACCGGAATCGTGGTTGGCGCCATCTGTGCTGTGAATGCCTCGGGTGATGTCTACAATCCAAAGACCGGTGAGTTCGTCAGCGGTTCGCGCACCGCCGATGGTAAGCATTTTTCTCCGGTGATGGAGCGCATTCGCCAGGGCTTCAGCGTAGAGCTGCCCCCGCCGGGCACGCACACGACGATTTCTGCGGTGGCGACCAACGCTCGCTTTACGAAGGCCGAGATGGCCAAGATTGCCGAAATGGCTTCCGCCGGGCACGCGCGATGCATCAACCCCGCCTGGGGTCCAGGCGATGGAGACACCGTCTTTGCACTCTCCACTGGAACCATCGACACACCGATGTCCCACGGCGCGATCGGGGCCATTGCCGCAGAGGCCTTGGCCGAAGCTATTCTGCGCGCCGTAGTGAAGGCAACAGCCACCGCGGGCGTCCCCGCCTGGCGCAACATGATAGGCGCCGTTTCGGGCTAGAGTGTCCGCGCGAGAGATGGACCAAAGGACCGAACAGACTCGACGGGTGCCCCATGTTCGCACCAGCTAACGTGGGCCGAGAAAGACGGGCGAAGCCCATCGAATGCTTCTACTCAAACCCATAACAAAAATCTATCTAGTTCAGCGGATATAAGTATTTGCAGTCACGCTATCCCTAGCCTAGAGTTCGCTAGAGAAGCCTGCTGTCACCGCGGATAACCAACCTCATCCTCGTTCTAGTTTCAGACCCAGCCTGGGAGGGCGCCTGATGCGACGTAGTGTCGAAGAAATTGCCGGGCTCATCATCTTATCGGGAGCATTTGCCTTCGCCCCCGCGCTCCACGCCAGCGATCTGCTGCTCCTACACGGCCACGTCTACACAGCCGCGGCCTCAGGTCCAAAATGGGCGGATGCCATCGCGATTACCGGTGACCACATCGACGCGGTCGGCAGTGAGGCGGACATCGAGAAATTGAAAACCGCCACGACTAAAGTGATCGATCTGGGAGGCAAGACTGTTCTGCCCGGCATCACGGACAACCATGTTCACCTCTGGTTCGGCTCGCTGGCCCTGCATGGCTTCAATTTTTCTACCCCCGAGTACAACATCACCGCAGATAACGCCCCCGATCTGTTCGCCAGCAAGATCAAGGCCTATGCCGCAAGCCATCCCAAGGAAAAGGTGCTCATCGGCCGGGCGGCTTTCAGCAATGGCGTAACCACACCGGCGCCCACGAAAGCGCTGTTAGACAAGATCATTCCCGACCGGCCGCTGGTGATCCACGCCACCAGCGAGCACACCCTTTGGGTAAATTCCAAGGCCCTCGAACTGGCGGGCATCACCAAAAAGCCTCTGCCGGACAAGGCGGAAGAGATCTACGTCATCCGCGATGCCCAAGGCGAACCCACCGGCATTCTGCGCGAAGCGTCCATGGAAGCCATGGAGCGCGCCATCCCCGATCCTCCAATCGATGAAGAGATGGCCATTCTCAGCGCTGGTGAGCACTTCCTGAACAGCTTCGGCATTACCAGCGTGGTGCTGGCCACTGGAGGCCTGCACGACCTGGCTGCCTACAACGAGCTGCGCAAGCGCGGAGAGCTGACGCTCCGCATGCGGCAATCTTTCGGGGCCGTAGCCGTCAATCATCATTGGAACCCGCAGTTCCTGGCGGATATCGAGAAGGCGCGGACGACCTATCACGACGACTGGATCTCCGCGAACATGGTCAAGTTCTTCATGGACGGCGCACCATCCGCTCCTTTGTACACCACCGCGGACTATGCGCACATCGTCGGCGAACTCGACAAACGTGGGTTCTATGTGATGAGCCACGCCCTCAGCCCGGCGGCCGCCAAAGTGGTGCTCGACGGCGATGAGATCGTCGAGAAGGAAGATGGTCCCAAAGACCGCCGCTTCCGCATGGAGCATGCGGGACGCGTGAATGCGGAAGATCTGCCCCGGTTCGCTTCGCTCAAAGTGATCCCCAGCATGCAACCCGCGTTTTGTTGTTACAAGGGCGGAATGCCTCCCCCCTACCCTCAGGGAAAAGCGAATCAATGGGAATCATTTGAGAAGAGCGGCGCCACGCTGGAGTTCAGTAGCGATTGGCCTTGTTCCTGGCCGCCAAGTCCGATCCTCGGAGTGCAACAAGCCACCTTACGGCGTGTTCGCCAGACAGTAGGACCGACCGGTCCAACCGGACCCGTCCTTTCCGACGATGAGCCGGAAGAAAAGATCACGGTAGACCAGGCCGTGATCGCCTACACCCGAAGCGCCGCCTACGCGAATCACACGGAAAAGAAATTAGGCACTCTCGAAGCTGGCAAGCTGGCGGATCTGGCCGTCCTGTCCAAAGATATTTTCTCCCTCCCCCACGAACAAATCGGAACTGCCACCGTGACGGCGACAATGGTCGGCGGCAAAGTGGTTTACGGAAAGCTGCAATAGCCATGCGCTTTCTCTTCAGCGTGCTTCTGTTTGCGCTCATAGCCGCACCCCCACGGCTGTGGGCCCACCCGGAAGCACGCTATATTCAGGAGCTTGACTGGAAGAAAGACCATTTCTCCCACGTCCTCGCGGTGGGCTACACCGAACTCGGTTCGGGAATCAACCAGAGCCACGCCGAAGTGAAGCAGATCGGCGAACGGTCGTGCGTGGTGGGAACCAGTGTCGGCTTCGACGTCGACGACAGCTACGCTTTCGATATGGATGAAACCGTGCAGCTGACGATCACTTATGTGCCGTCGCTCAGCACCGATCCGCTGGTGGTGGTCTGGGATCAGAACGGTGGCGAAGGCCACGGCTATATGGAAGTCAAACCCGAGAACGGCGCACCCCTGCGCACCGTCACGCTGAAGCTGGAACGAGCAAGATTTGCCGGCCAGGGAACGCGTGGAATCGACTTGGCAATCGGAGCCCAGCGCAAAGGGCAGGTCGCCATATGCGATGTGCAAATCGAGCGCTCCGGGACCACCAAACGCCCCACCGCCTTCGGCCGCGTGCGGCTAACGATTAAGGACGAAGCCACAGGCCAACGCGTCCCGGCGCGCGTCGGCGTGTATGACGCCACCGGCCGCGCTCCGCTTCCCTCCGAAGACGCGCTGCTGGTGCAGCGATTCGGCGATAAGGTGCGCATGCTGTCAGTGAATACGCACGCCTTTTGGCCCACGCCGAACCGTGAGGCCTTTTACGTCTACGGCCAATATGAAGCCAAGCTGCCGGTAGGCGTTTACGATTTGGCCGTCACCCGCGGTCCTGAATATCACAGCTACTGTGGCAAATTTGAAGTACACGAAGGAGACACGCCCGCGGAGGTCACCGTCTCCCTGAAACGCTACGCGGACATGCCCGCCAAGGGATGGATTTCCGGCGACGACCACGTTCACTTGCAGAGAGAAGAAGTGGCCGACCGCAGCGTATGGTGGCAAACCGCGGCGGAAGATGTCCACGTGGCCAACCTCCTGCAAATGGGAAATATCACCGGAGTGAATTTCCAGCAGCCGGCATGGGGCAAAGACGGGCGCTACACCCACGAGCAGCATTCTTTGGTATCAGGCCAAGAGGATCCTCGCACCGGCCAGCTGGGGCACACCATCCACGAAAATCTGAAAAAGCCGATGCATACAGACGCGGACAACTACTTCATCTACCACACGGTCTTTGAAGAGTCTCATCGCCAAGGCGGAGTTTCCGGTTTCGCGCACCTGGGCGAGTGGTTCCATGCCCAGCGTGGTTTGGCCATCGATGTGCCGTTTGGCCAAGTCGATTTCATCGAGGTCTGCGAGGCAGGTATGATCGCGACCGACGTGTGGTATGCGTTCCTCAACATGGGTTATAAGCTCACTCCATCCGCGGGATCAGACTTCCCCTACACCGATTTGCCCGGCGTCTCGCGTAACTACGTCAAAGTCGAGCACCCGGAAGATCTGGACGGGTGGTACACCTCCATGCGCGCCGGCCACACCTTTGTCACCAACGGCCCGTTCCTCGAATTCACCGTCAACGGCCACCAGATGGGCGACGAGCTGCATGTCGCCCGAGGCACAACACTCGACATATCTTCACAGGCGCAGCTCAACCCCGATGTGGACAAGCTGGACCGCCTGGAACTGGTCGTGCAGGGAGATGTGGCGAAGACCGAGCCCTCGGCAGGCGGCGACCACGTCGCCCTGCACACGACGATCAAGGCCGATCACAGCATGTGGATTGCCGCGCGCGCCTTTGGCAATCGCCATGAACCGCGCAACACCACCGAGGCCCACAGCGCTCCCATCTACGTGGTGGTAGACGACCAGCCCTTCTGGAAGCTGGAAGCCCTGCCGCAGCTGGTGCAACGCGAACACGAGGCGCTCCAGGACATTCTGAACGGCCCCCTGGTTCCCGATGAAGATCTGGAAGAATTTCAAACCCACGATCTGCTGGTAGCCGAGTGGCCCAAACAGCGCGAGCTGCTGCGCGGGCGCATCGCCGAGGCCGACGCCAAATATCAGGACTTGTTAAAGCGCGCGGGTCTGACCCACTAAATGGGTTGTAGCTCGTATCCCGCGAGCCGGTACCGTGGCGGCGCCTGCCCCCGCAGACGTTGATGCATCCAGGCAATTCCCGTCTCCAGTGCAGCCACTTCCGCTCTCCAAAAATCGCTGCTCCCGCCACTCGTATAGAACTGCAGGCAAACCTGGAGATGCTTGAGAAAAGCCTGCATAAACCGGGTCTCATAGTGGGCGAGAAGCGTCTCGGCAGAAGACCCCTTGGCGGAAGCGCGTATGACGGCCGAAGCGAGGAGCGCCTCACGCACGGCATGCCCGGCTCCTTCGCCACATAGTGGATCAAAGGCCATCGCCGCCGATCCGCACGCCAGCCACTGCGGCCCACACAACTCGCCCAGGATTTGCGGGAACGCGGGATGCTGGGTCGCCCCCGTAGTCTCCTCCAGGTTGGATACCAGCCTGCCGATCAAGCGGCTCTCTGCCATCAGCTTTTCCGGAATGTAGCCACAACGAATCAGCGCTGCCCGCCCCGCCCCGGAAGGAAGCAGAAACAACCATCCCTCGGGCAGGGACTCCACCCAGCAGCAGTCCCCGGCCGCCTGAGGAGTAAGGTCGACCATCGCGACGGTGGCGACGCGAGAACCAAAACCACGGAATTGCGCACCGGAATCGCCGTTCCGGGCAGAAATCACTGTCCAGTCCGCCTCCGTGGGAGCAGCTTTAGGGATCGCCACTCTCTTCCACAACTCGTTCAGAAGCTCTTGTTCATGAACAACAACTCCGGAGTGTGGAAGTTCCACGGTCTCCGCATTCCCCCAGCGCACAATCCGTTTGCGAATCTGCTGCGCCTGCCGAAACAGTTGCGGCGCCCCAAACGTGTCACGTAGCAACGACTGTGTCTGTTCGCTGAGCAGAAGCCGGGCCGGTCTGGAGCGGCTGAACGGCTCCACCTGAAGCGAAAGATCCCCAGAGGAAAGCAGCTGCGCGCAGCAGCAAGCCGCCAACCCATCGCCGAGAATGTTCACATAGCCCACTCCCTCCATTATCTGCGGATAGCCCGTGCGGCTCCCAGAAAAACCAATTATTTTCGCCGCCTCAAACTAGACAAAACCGCAGATCTCTCCACTGCGCTACGCTCCGGTCGAGATGACAAATCTGTCAAACCGTCAAAGGTATCCCCAGAAGAACGGAAATTTGTGCAGCAGATGTGTCATCTCGACCGGAGCGTAGCGCAATGGAGAGATCTGCGGTTCTATCGATCCCACAAGCTACTGTCCAATCGAAGCACTGTCCGCCCCGTTGTCATCCCGAGGAGAAGACTAGCCCGCGGCCACTTAAGGGTGGAATCAACAGTACGGGCCGCCGCGCCCTTGACGGGTGCCCCATGTTCGCACCAGCGTACGTGGGCCGAAAAAGCCGGGCGAAGCCCTCCAATGCTTTTGGTCGATCAACGGTGGAGTTGTTCAATTAGGACCGGAGCGTAGCGCAGTGGAGAAATCTGCGGTTCTATCGATCCGACAAGCCACTGTCCAATCGAAGCACCGCCCTCGCCGTTGTCATCCCAGGAGAAGACTAGCCCGCGGCCAGTTAAGGGTGGAATCAACAGTACGGGCACCCGCGCCCTTGACGGGTGCCCCATGTTCGCACCAGCGTACGTGGGCCGAAAAAGCCGGGCGAAGCCCACCAAACGCTTTTAGTCGATCAACGGTGGAGTTGTTCAATTAGGACCGGAGCGTAGCGCAGTGGAGAAATCTGTCGTTCTATCGATCCGACAAGCCACTGTCCAATCGAAGCACCGCCCTCGCCGTTGTCATCAAGGAGAAGACTAGCCTGCTGCCAGTTGAGGGTGGAATCAACAGGACGGGCACCCGCGCCCTTGACGGGTGCCCCATGTTCGCACCAGCGTACGTGGGCCGAAAAAGCCGGGCGAAGCCCTCCAATGCTTTTAGTCGATCAACGGTGGAGTTCTTCATTAGGACCGGAGCGTAGCGCAGCGGAGAGATCTGCGGTTCTATCGATCCGACAAGCCACTGTCCAATCGAAGCACCGCCCTCCCCGTGTCATCTCGACCGAAGCTGCCCGTAAAACCTGGGCTCCGCTTTGTATCAGGGCACGACTTTAGTCGTGCCGTAAACACTTGAAAATAAGATGGGCTTTAGCCCCTGCCACAGCCGGAAGCCGCAACAAAACTGAGATTTTCCGCAACCCGTTTAGCCCCTGTCATGGCCAGAACTGCAACAAACCATGGCTTTTTCCGCAGCCCGTCGAGCCCCGCCCCCGTAACCCTCATAGCTTTACGCCGTCCGCGCCCGCGCCAATTCGCCATCTTCCGCTTGATTCGGGGCAATCCCGCAAGACTCACGAATCACCAAATGCGGCCGGAACTTCTCAATCCGAGGCGTCGAAGAAACCCCCAACTCAATCTTCTCCAAAAGCATCTCCAGCGCCCTACGCCCCATCTCGCGCTTTGGTTGATCGACGGTAGTAAGAGGAGTAGGCAGATGCTCCGTGAACCGAAGGTTATCGAACCCCACCAGAGACACATCCCGAGGAACCTGTTTCCCCAAACTCGTCAAAATCTTATGACATATCAAAGCAGTATGATCATTGCCCGCGAGCAAAGCAGTCGGGGCCCGCTCTCCCTGGAACAAATCCCTCAAAATCTGCAAGCCGTCTCCCCCAGCAACGCTGGGAACCAGGTATTGCGGTAAAGACAAAAGCCCATTCTGAGCCACAAACTCGCAATAAGCCCGCTCCCGAGGATGCGCATAATTCCCGCTAACCGCCCGGCAGAAAGCAATCCGCCGGTGACCCAAGGAGCACAGATACCGCATCGCCTCCGTAATCCCGCTATGGTCATTCAAAATAACGCTGTCGCAATCCGCGGCCGACGGGGAATTAAACAGCGCCACATACGGAATCCCAGCCGCCCCCAACAAAGAAACCGCCTGGGGAAAGGGAGAATACGGATCATGCACCAGAACCACCCCGCTGACATGCGCATTCGCCAGCTGCTGCAGGTGCATCTCTTCAAAGCTCACCTGGTGCCGCGTATTCGCCAGCAACACCTGGTAGCCCCGTTGCAGAGCCGCCTGCTCAATCGCCTCGGTAACCTCAATAAAAAACTGATTGGAAAAATTAGGAACCAGCAGCCCGATCACCCGCCACCGCTCCTGCTGCCTCTTCCCCGCTACACTGCGAACGCTGGTGCCTAAACCAGGATGGTTGACCAGCAAACCACGGTCGACCAGCGACGCCAGGGCCTTACGCACGGTCGGCCTGGATACCGAAAACTGATCCGCAAGGCTCCTCTCAGGCAGTAGGAAGTCCCCAGGACTCAACGTTCCCCCGTCCAGCATCCGCTCAATCTCGGCGGCGATAATCCCGTGTTTTGCGCCTGCTGAAGATCGCCCTGATCGCGCCACTTTTAGATTCTATATCACCCAAAAAAACCACCAGTAAACTTTAATATTGACATGTGGTATATACCACTGTTTATATGGTCCCCCGTTGAGGAGGAATGGCTCAATGAGGATCCATACGCATCTGCGGAGGCTAACGGTCGCGCTGCTGCTCTGGCCCGCCGGCCTCGTAGCGCAAACGTCTACGGGCGTAATTCTGGGGTCGGTGAACGACCAAAGCGGAGCGGTCATACAAGGGGCGAAGGTCACCGTGACCGAGGTACAAACCGGAGTGGGAACCACCAAGCAGACCAATGGTCAGGGCTACTTCGAAATGCCCTTCCTTCCGCCCGGGCAGTATCAGCTCTCCGTCGAGCAGAACGGCTTCAAGCGCTTTGTACGCGACGGCTTGGTTCTGGATACCGACCAAAAGCTCGAAGTGCCCGTAGCCCTGCAGCCGGGCCAGGTACAGCAGACGGTAGAGGTGAGAGGCGAAACTCCGCTACTCGAAACCACGACCTCAGCGCTCGGCGAAGTGGTGGACAATCGAGGCGTAGTCGACCTTCCCATATCCAATCGCAATCTTCTCCAGCTGACGGGCCTCGTCGCCGGAGTGATCGACCGGGGAGCCGATGTCGCGCCGGCGACCACCGGCGCCGTAGCCTTCGGCCATTGGAGTGCCAACGGTGGAATGACGAACACCAACGCATTCATGATGGATGGAGCCTCCGCGCAAAACGCCAACATGAACGCCGCCTCGCTCATCCCGACCATTGACGCGATCGAGGAGTTCAAGATCCAAACCGGTCTCATGAGCTCGGAATACGGAAGAACCGGCGCCGCCATCATCAACGTCACCACCAAATCAGGCACCAACGCTCTGCACGGAACCGTCTACGAATTCTGGAAGAACGTCTCGCTCAACACCAACACCTGGGTCAACAATCACAGCCACGCACCGAAGCCCTTCAGCAACATAAACACCTTTGGCGGCTCCCTCGGTGGACCGGTGTTTCTGCCCAAACTCTTCGACGGCAGAAACCGCCTCTTCTTCTTTACCAATTACGAAGGCTATCGGGACGTGCTTCCCGTATCGACATTCCTGACCGTGCCTACGGCGGCGCAGCGCACAGGCGACTTCTCGCAGCTAAAAACCTCGAGCGGCGCGCCCATCATCATCTACGACCCGCTGACCACGGCGCTCGTCCCCGGTTCGACGACGCAATACACGCGTCAACCCTTTCCCGGCAACGTGATTCCCGCTTCTCGCTTTGACCCCACGGCCGCGGCGATGATGGCGTACTATCCGCTGCCCAACACCACCCCGACCAACGCCAACACCCAGATCAACAATTTCTTCACCGACGCCGCTGGATACGATTCTCAAACCGAATGGTCCGTTCGGGTGGACGACAATCTCACCGAAACCAAGCGCCTCTTCGTGCGCTACTCGCAAAGCGCGCAAGGCGGAGGAGCGGCCAACTACTTTCCCAATACCCAAACCTGCGGCGAGTGCCTGGTACACGGCAACCCGGCGGGCGCCTTTTCTCCCCGCGGTGGGGGCTCGGCTCTGTATGTCTACCCCAAGAACGCCGTGGTGGGTTACACCGACTCGCTTTCCGCCCGGACCGTTCTCGACCTTCGCGGTTCGTTGAACCGCGAGTTCCTACAGCGGCTACCGCAATCGGGCAATTTCGACCTCACCAGCATCGGCCTGCCGTCCGCACTGGCAAGCTCTGTTTTCTACAAGCAGTTTCCGCCCACCACGATTGCCAATTACCAGGGCCTGGGCACTCCTTCCAATGGAGACTATCTACGGCGCGGGGACACCACCGGCGCTTTCCAGGGCAGCGTCACCCTTCTTTACGGCCGGCACACCCTCAAGGCCGGCGGAGACTTCCGCATATTCCGCTACAACGAATTGCAGGCCTACAACATAAGCCCCGCGTTTAGCTTCGATCAGACCTGGACGCAGCAGAATCCATTTGCCACCAGTTCCACCGCCGGTTGGAGTCTTGCTTCTTTCCTGCTCGGCACAGCGACCAGCGGCACCGATGCGATACCGGCCGCGACTTCAGTACAGTGGTTTTACTACGCGGGGTATCTCCAGGACGACTGGAGACTTTCTGATCGGCTCACCCTCAACTTGGGAATTCGCTACGATATCGAGTCACCGTTTACTGAGCGGTACAACAAGTCCTCAACCTTCAGTCCCACGGGTACGAGCGCTCTCACCGCTGCTTATCCCGGGGCGGTGGGCGGCCTCGTCTTTATGGGAAACGGTATGTCCCGTTACCAGGAGCCGGTGGATTGGAACAACATTGCTCCGCGGGTTGGCTTGGCTTATAAGATCACCAGCGCGCTGGTTGGACGGGCGGCGTATGGCATCTACTACGCTCCGTTCAATTCGTATGGCTACACCGCGTTGAATGCCTCGGGTGTGGCCACGAGCGCCTGGGGCGCGAACGGATATGGATCGAACACCAGCCAGATAACCACCAGTAACGGCGGCCTCACCCCGGCCAATTTTCTCCACAATCCCTTCCCCCAGGGCTTATTGCAGCCCACGGGAAATTCACTCGGGTTGCTGACGAATGCCGGCCAGATCGTCGCTACGACCCTGCGAAACAACGTGGTTGTCCCCTACATCCAGCAATACAGCGTCGGATTTGAGTACCAGCTCAAGTCCTACCTTTTCGGAGCCAGCTATGTCGGCTCGCACGGCGTGCACCAGATCGTAAACGTCCAGCTGGATCAGCTGCCGGTCGCCGACTACCAGATGGGAAGCGCGTTGAACACCCAGGTAGCCAACCCCTTCTATGGGTTGATCACCAGCGGCACACTATCTACCAAGACCATCAGCCAGGGCCAACTCCTGCGTCCTTTTCCCCAGTTCCAGGACGTGCAAGATCAGTACCAGAGCACCGGGAATATGAACTACAACTCCCTTCAGTTGCGGGCGGAGCATCGCTTCTCGAGTGGCTTCTCCTACTTGGCGAATTACACCTGGTCAAAGAACATCGGCAACGTCGGCGAACGCTACTGGACCCCGCTCACGGTGCAGAATCAGTACAACCTGCATGCCGAGCGTTCTCTCTCTCCCTTTGATACTCCCCAAGCGTTCACCGTCGCTTGGGTGTGGGAATTGCCCTTCGGCAGAAACAGGCTCATCGGAGGTGCGCTGCCTTGGTACGGCGATAGGCTAGTCTCGGGATGGCACGTGACGGGTGACTATACCTTTGGCAGCGGGAACCCGCTGGCGATTACCAACTCCGTCAATGTTGTTGGTTTCGGCGCTGGCTCGCGGCCAAATACTAACGGGCAGAACCCGAAGCTTTCCGCCTCGGCCCGTACTCCGGCTCAGTGGTTCAATACCTCAGTCTTTTCCGTGCCGGCTCAATATACATTCGGTAACCTGGGCCCATATAATCCAGTGCTTCGCGGACCCCACGCCAATACCTGGAACGTAGGTTTCTTCAAGGATACGGCGATCACCGAGCGCACCAAGCTTGAGCTGCGAGCCGAGTTTTACGATTTCTTCAATCACCCGGTCTGGGCTGCGCCAGGCACACAGGTGGGCACACCCGCCTTCGGCATTGTCGCAAGCAAGACTGGAAATCGAACCGGACAACTCGCGGCTAAGTTCATCTTCTAGAGCAATGAAACCATCTCTTCGCCTAACTCGAAGCGTTACTCTGCTAGGACTGCTCTGTGCTCCCCTGCTCTCTGCCGCGCAAACTGGCGTTCAGATCCTCAAGCTCGAGCCGACCGCGTTGTTTCCCAACAGCCAGCCGTTACATCAAGTGGCTCTGCTGGATGTCTTGAACTCCACCGGCGGCGTGCTCCGCTGCCGGGTGCAGGTTCAGCTATCCGGGGCCGCGCCCGAATCGCAGCCGATCGCAGAGATTGCGGCGGGATATTCAACCCTGCGCATTCCCATTCCGGATATTAGTTCACCGCAGCCAGTACATGTCGATATTCAGCCGGAGCAAGGCGGTAAGGTACTAGCCACCATTACTCAGAATTGGACCCCGCAGCGAAAATGGAAAGTCTACATCGTCAAGTCCTCGCACGAGGACATGGGATACGAAGACTTCATATACAAAAAGCAGCACGAGATCGCGAACTATATCGACCTGGCCAGCAGGCTGAGCGATCCGAACCAGCCAATGGGTGGTGGCCAGTATCACTACACCCTCGAAACCATGCTCTTGATGCGTAACTACGTGGATGAACGTTCAGAGAGCCAATGGCGCGACCTGGTGGAGCAGCATATCAAGAACGGTCAAATGCAGTTAATGGGTGCTCCCAGCGGCGTACACACGCACTGGATGGACTACGAAGAGTTGGCGCGCATGACCTATCCTGCGCGGCGCGAGGTCCTCGACCGCTTCGGCCTGGATATCAAAACCTTCCAGATCGTCGATAACCCGAGCCTCTCCTGGTCAGGAGCGGAAGTGCTGGCCGACGCGGGCTTTCGCTATGTTGCCCGCTGGGGACAGAGCTGGAGAAGCGGAGGAAATAACGACTATCAACACACCCATCTGCCGGCGCTCTTTTGGTGGCTTGCTCCGGATGGAGTCCACAAAGTTCTCTTCGGCTGGCGCAGCCATTATGGCCTTGCTTTTTGGTATGGGCAGGGAGCCGGTGGCTATGGCAACCTGCAAGACCTGGCCAGCGAACATGTTTCGCAGGAACTGAAGCAGGTAGAGGACGGGTCGCTCCTGGGGCCGTATCCCTACGATGCAGTGATCTACCCCTCCTATGTGGATCACGGAATCCCCTCGGTCGATGAGCGCGTGCTGCCCGCCTGGAATAAAGCCTATGCCTACCCGGAAATTAAGATTGCCAGTCCCTCGGACTTTTTTGCCTATGTGGAGGAGAAGTACAGCAAGGATCTGCCCACGCTCTCGGGAGATTTGAATAACTTCTCCGCCGACTACGCGACCATCGATCCAGAATCGCAGGGCTGGAAGCGGGAAGCATCGCGCGCACTTCCGGTTGCGGAGGGTCTGTCCGCGCTCGACTCCTACCTGGATCCTGGTTATCAACCCACAGGCGCTCGCGCCGCGGCAATTTGGAACCAAATCTTCGACTACGACGAACACAGCTGGCCTACGCAGCCAAAAGCAACCGACCTCCAGCTATTCAACGCGGCATGGGTCAAGAAGCAAGGCGGCGAACGGGCGCTACGCGATTCCAACAAGCTCCTCGATGCGGGCATGGAGTCGCTTGCCTCTCACATTCACTCCGATGGTGACCGGGTAGTTGTATTCAACTCTCTGGCGCACCAGCGCGACGACCTGGTGACGCTGAGCAGGAGTTGCAGTGTGCTCGAAGACCTCTCGACCGGCAAGCTGGAGCCGTGCCAGCAGACCAGCGAAGGCAAGACAATCTTTATTGCCCACGCGGTTCCTGCATACGGATACAAAGTCTACCGCCTGTCCTCGCAGACAATCAGCGCCGCCAAAAGCATCTCCGCCACACAAAACGAAATATCCAACCAGTTCTATGCCGTCCGCTTCGATCAAAAGACGGGCAACGTGGTCTCCATCGTGGACAAGAAATCCGGCCGTGAATTGGTCGACCCCAAAGCCGGTTATCAATTCAACCAGATGGTCTATGTGCACAAGAACAGCAGCCTCTCGAAAGAAGGCTTCGAATACTCGCCTAAACAGGCCCGCGAAGTAAAGTCCAGCAAAGGTCCTGTCGCCGTCGCCTTCGACAGCTGGACTGACGATCCCAAGACCGGCGCAGCCATTCACCAAACCGTGACTCTCTACGATGGTTTGCCCAGGATCGACATCGTCGACACGTTAGAGCACGCAAGCGTGATGTTCTCGAAAAACTACGAAGATCGCTATCGGGAAAACATCTTCTACTCCTTCCCCGTGAATGTGCCGGGTGGCCAGCCCAGGGCGGAGTATGCCGGGGGAGTGGTGCGGCCCTACCTGGATCAACTACGCTGGGGTTCGCACGACTATCTCATGGCCAACCGTTGGGCCGACGTCAGCAACTCGAATTTCGGCGTAACCCTCGCACCCTGGAATGAAGCGACCGTAAGCTTTGGTGAGATCCGCTACAATCAGCTCTCCATCGACTACAAGCCAACCAAACCTTATCTCTTCAGCTATGCATGGTCCAATCGCATGGCCGGGTTACTCACTTTGAACGGCGACGACTGCAACGCCACCTTCCGTTACTCGCTGCGAGGCCATGACGGTGACTGGAATTCCGGCGAAACCTCCAGGTTCGGATGGTCGGTGGCAAGCCCATTACTCGCGGTCACCACGGGATCCAATCCGCAAGGAGTACTCGACGCAAAGCAAGGCAGCTTTCTAAGCCTCGACGCACCGAACGTGCAGATAACTGTTTTGAAGCAGAGTGAAAAGCCAGGCAACGGCTGGATCGTAAGGCTGGTGGAAACCGAGGGCAAACCCACCGATCTGGTTTTGACGTCAGTTCTGCTCCCGCTCGCGGATGCCTATGAGACCGATCTCGCGGAAAACGACATCAAGCAACTGCCGGTGAGCGGGCGGACGGTGAAGGCGAAAATTCTGCCCTTTGGTTATCTGACCTTGCGCCTGGCCAACGGCAGTAATCCGGCGCAAGTCGAAAATCTGAACGCGACTGCGGAATCGGGGCAGAAAGTCCTTCTTCGATGGGCTGCTGCAGCGGCCGGCAGCCGCTACCAGCTCTTTCGTTCAGAAGATGCCCGGGATCCGGCGACACAATACACGTTAGTGGCCACGACCACCGCCCCGGAGTTCCACGATGACGGCCTCGATCCCGGAACAAAGTACTACTATCGGGTGGCTGCCGTGACTTCGGAAAATGCCGGCGGGCCGCAGTCGGCTCAGGTAGAAGTGACCACGTCAGCCACAGCCACCGAACCGCCGGCGCCCGTGACAGACTTGAGCGTGGTGCGCATGTCTCCCACGCGTCTGATGATCAGCTGGCGCAAAAGCCCGGAGAAGAATGCCGCCAGATACTACCTATACCGCGGAGATGATCCGCAAGCGATGCACCCATTGAAGGTGCTCGACAAGAGCGGATATTTCCTCGAAACATTTATCGATGAGGGGTTGCAGCCCGGCCGGCAATACTCCTACCAGGTGTTTCCTGAGAACTGGTCCGGACTGCGCGGAGTAAAATCCGCCACAGCAACAGCGACGACACCGAAGGAGTAGGGATAACGGATGAGCCAGAACGACATCAAAGTCGCGCTAGTGGGCTGTGGCGGCGTGGTGCGGCGCTACCGGAAAGCATACCGGGCGCTCCCGGACGTGCACGTGGTCGCGGCCATTGACGCGGACGCCACCGAGGCCGAGACTGCAGCTCGCGAAATCGGTGCGGAACGGTCCTCTGCCAATTTTGAGGATGCGCTCCAACCCGAAATCGATGCAGTGGTGATCTCGACCCCCAACTATCTGCATTGCGCGCAGGCGACCCAGGCATTAGAGGCAGGGAAACATGTACTGTTACAGAAGCCAATGGCGACAACCGTGGCAGAATGCGATCAGATTCTGGCCGCCCAGTCCAAAGCCAACCGGACCCTGGGAATCTACATGAATCTGCTCGATCACCCGCTCTTTCACGATCTGCGCCGGATGGCGATGGAGGGGTATCTCGGCCGCATGGTTCTCTACAGCGCCAGGTTGGCGCATCGCGGAGGACTCAAGTGGGGCGGCACGGAAACCAACTGGCGCGCTTCCCGCAAAGCTACCGGCGGAGGTTCCTTCGTGCAATTAGGGGTTCACTACCAACACTTCATGCGCTGGTCGACCGGCATGAGCGTCACCGCGATCCAGGCCATGAGCACGAACCTCGCCTGCCCGCACCTGGAAGGAGACGATCTGACACTGGCGCAGTACGAATTGAGCGGAGGCGCATTGGGCGAAATCCAGACCAGCTGGTGTACCGAGGAAGAGCATATATCGCTGATGGGAACCAAGGGATCGGTGCATTACCGGGACAACCGGCGGGTCGAATTCATCGGCGAGGGAGGAGCATTTCAAGGCGAAACCATCCAATTGCGCGGCGATGGCTCCAGTGAGGTAATCGAGCCCTGCATCCCTCCGGCCTGGGACGACGCGCAGAATCCCTACAATCAGCATCGCCAATTCTTCGCCGCCTTAGCGGCCGGAAAACCGGCGCCTGTGAGCGGGCAAGAGGGCAGGGAAGACGTCCGCCTGGTAGAGGCCTGCTACGAATCTGCCCGGCAAGGCAGGAAGCTGGTATGACCGAGCGCCTCCTATCCGGCAAAGCCGCCATTATCACCGGCGCGGCCCGCGGCATTGGAAAAGCCACCGCGCTCAGCTTGGCGGAGCGTGGCTGTGGTCTTATCCTCTCCGGCCGCGAAGAGAATACTCTGGAAAACGTCGCAAGTGAGGTGACAGAGCGCGGCGGCCGGGCCGTCTGTGTCGCGGTCGATCTCAGGGCTGCCGGCACCCCAGACCTGCTCGTGCAAAAGGCACACGACTCCTTCGACACTCTCGACATCCTGGTCAACGCCGCAGGCTTTGCCCAGCCCAAGCCTTTACTCGAGACAGAGCTTGGCGCCTGGCAAAACTTTCTTGATCTGCATTTAACCGCAACCTTCCTCTGTACCCAAGCGGCTGCGCGTGACATGGTGGCCGACGGGAAAAAGGGCAGGATCGTCAATCTGTCTTCCATCGCCGCTTCCATGGCCATGTACGGCAATGGCCCCTACGGAGCAGTGAAGGCCGCTGTTTCCTCCCTCACCCGCACCTTTGCCATCGAGTTGGCCCCGCATGGCATCAGCGTGAACGCCGTCGCCCCCGGCCCCGTCGATACAGAGGGATTCAGGGCGGCCAACGATGAAGAAAAATACCGCCAGCGCAGCCGATCGATACCGTTCCATCGCCTCGCTGCTCCGGCGGAAGTAGCAGGGCTGATCGCATTTCTCGTTTCGCCGGGTGCGGAATACATAACCGGACAAACATTAACCATCGACGGAGGCGCCGCCGCAGTGGGCTGCTACAGCTTCGAAACGTACAAGCGAACGGAGAAAAACTGAATGCTGAGGATTGCAGAGCGACGCGAGTGCGACGTGCTGGTTTGTGGCGGTGGGACTGCCGGGGTAGCGGCAGCAGTTTCGGCGGCGCGCAATGGAGCGCGGACCATTCTTCTCGAGCGATACGGCTTTTGCGGCGGCATTGCCGTGGGCGCGCTGGTACACACCTTTGACGGTTTTCGCAGCTGCCGGAACAATGATCAAATCGTCGTCGGCGGCATCGGATCTGAGATGGTTTCACGCATCGGGCAGGAACGCGGCTTGCCGAATGTGGAGAACCCTCCCGAAGTCGAATGCTTCGATCCCGAGGTGTTCAAAATCGTAGCCGACAAGATGCTGGAAGATGCGGGCGTAGAGGTGCTCTATCACCTCTTTGCTGCGTCGGCGCAGCGGGAAGGTGCGTGCGTCAAGTCCGTGGTGGCGGCAGGGAAAGAAGGCCTGTGGGAGATCTCGGCCCGGCAGATCGTCGACGCCACCGGCGACGGCGACATCTCTGCCTTTGCCGACGCGGGCTTCGAGAAGCATGACCAGATGCAGTCCATGTCCATGCACTTTCGCGTTGGCGGCGTGAAGCCGGGAACCAACTGGTCCTATCTCGAGGAGGTCAGCCGGCGGGTGATGGGTGAGGCATATAAAGACGGTCGTGCGCCCAAATATGGGGGACCATGGATCATTCGCATCCGCGAGGGCGAAGTCACCATCAACGGCACCAGGCTCTACGGCGACGGCACCAAGACCGTAGATCTCTCGCGCGCTGAGCGGGATGGGCGGCGCGACATGATGACGCTGGTCAGCCTCCTTCGCGAAGGCGTGCCGGAGTTGCAGGACGCCTACCTGCTCGCCGCGGCGACCCACATTGGGGTGAGGGAAACCCGGCGCATTGTCGGCGACTATCAAATCACAGCCGAGGACATCTTCGCTTGCCGCCCCTTCGACGACGTCATTGCCCTGGGTAGCTGGCCGATCGATATCCATCCCGCGGATGGCCGCGTCGGCGTTCACCCGCACAAGGAAAATCCGCCGCTTCCTTATCCCATCCCCCTCAGCTGTCTAACCGTAGCTGGGCTTGATAACCTGTCTGTCGCCGGCAGGTGCATCTCGGCTACGCATGAAGCGCACGGTTCGACCCGGGTGAGTGGAACGGCCATGGCCTTGGGCCAGGCCGCTGGCACGGCAGCGGCCATGGCGTGCGGCATGGGAACAACTCCGCGCAAGCTGCCGATCGGACGCCTGCAGGAACAGCTGCTCAAGCAGGGCGCAATCCTGTCCCTGCCCGAGTAATGGAAGGAGTTTCTATGGACTTAGTTTGGAAAAGAATCCAACCCTTTCCGCCGCTCGCAGCCATCACGGAATCTCTGCGAGATTACCGCTATCTCGAGACCCAGCTTATGGAGATGCTGGCGGGCTGGACCCTCTTTACCCCCGAAACCAGCGTCAAGATCATGTTGGGCGAGCATCTCTACGAAGACGCGCAACATGTGGACGCGCTGCGAACAAGACTGCTGGAGCTACGCGCCCGGCAAGAGGACGATTCGCCTCCAAGCGATGAACTGGGCGGGCTCTGCGAGCAGATATGGAAGGCCCCTGACACCGCGACCCGCTTGGCCGGCGTATATCTCGTATTGAAACCGCGTCTGGCCGCGTCCTACATGGCCCTCGCCCACGCCACCGAACCCCTGGTCGACGCCCCAACGGCCCGTCTGTTATTGCAAGTCGCGCAACAGGAAAGCAAGCAAGTCGACGAGGGAGCAAGCCGATTGGAGAGGCTCAACTCAACCATTGCCGCGCGTGAGTCCCTCGAAGTCTGGATTAAGAATCTGTCTGAGATGTTCGCAGCCACCGGTAGCATTCACGCTCGCGGAGAGAGAGGCACCTATCGGTTCAAGAAAGAGTTCCCCCGCGGCATCGTGGGCGCCCGCGAAAAGCCCTTCTGGTATGCGGCTGACGCCTCCGAATTGCCGCCGGCCCGGCCCTTCACCAGCCGCGAGGGAAAGATCCTGGCCATGCACACGCTGCTGAATGGCGAGATTGGCACCGTGGAGCGCATGGCAAAAATCATTACCGAGTTTCCCGATCTTCCCTGGGCCATGCGCTTCGCATTGGCGCGCCAAGCCTGGGATGAAGCCCGGCACATTGGTATCGTGGCATCGACGGTTCGCGAATTGGGAGGAGAGTGGGGTCAGTATCCGTTCAACTGCACCATCTGGAAGGTCCACGTCGATCGGCCTGATCCGCTGGAACGGCTGGCCCTGGGAAATGCAAAGTTCGAGGGACAGCTTTGCTCGCAACTCCGCGATTGGATTGGCGTCTGCCGGGCCGATGGAAGCGACACCTTGGGAGAAATCCTCGACTTTTTGCTGGCCGACGAGCTTCCGCATGTCCGCAATGGAAAGCAGTGGCTCCGAGTGGTTGCCAAGGATGATCCCAAGCGTCAGGAATCGGTCCTCGCCTGGGCCGACGCACAAGCGGCGCGGCTGATGGAAAAATTCGATGCCACCTCCGCCCTCCGTGAGCACTAACCGAATCCGTTGGTTCATCCTGGCTCTGCTTTTTCTGGCGACCACCATCAACTATGTCGATCGCCAGACACTGTCCATCCTTGCGCCCACAATACGCGCCGAGTTCCATCTAACCGAAATTGGCTATTCGCGTGTAGTCAGCGCCTTTCTCCTGTCCTACACCGTGATGTATGCGGTGTCCGGCAGAATCATCGACAAAATCGGTGTTCGGCTGGGCATGGCCGCCTCCATTTTGTGGTGGTCGATCGCCACCATGGCCACCTCGTTGGCGACTGGAGGATTAAGCCTGTCATGGTTGCGTTTTGCTTTGGGTGTAGGAGAGCCGGGAGTCTATCCCGCAGGCTTGCGAGCCATGGCCGAATGGTTCCCGCAGCGGGAAAGAGCCATGGCCGCAGGCATCTTCTCCTCCGGCAGTGCGGTGGGCGCTTTGGTCGCTCCTCCTCTAATCGCATTTCTCGCGCTTCGTTTCGGTTGGCGTTACGCGTTCCTGCTCCCGGGAGCCATCGGCTTGTTCTGGCTTCCCGTTTGGCTCCTGCTCTACCGCACGCCGCGCGCCACGCAATCGGCAAAGCCGCAAAGCACCACGCCAAGCCGCAGCTGGCTGAGCCTGGTGCGCGATCGCAAGGTGCTCGCTGTAGTGCTGCCGCGTCTCGCCAGCGATCCGGTATGGTACTTCTATCTGTTTTGGCTTCCCGACTATTTGCAGCGGAGCCGTCACTTCACTCTTGCTGATGTGGGATTCTACGGATGGATTCCGTTCCTGTTTGCTGATATGGGTAATGTTCTCGGCGGGGTGGCCTCAGATCGGCTGGTGCGCCTCGGCCGCCCGCCGGCGCACGCCAGGATCATCGTCCTGGTAGCTGGCGCGTGCCTTGGCCCGCTAGGAGCGTTCGTCGGCCTGGTCAATAACGTAGCAGTGGCGATAGCGATTACCTGCCTGGTCGCCTTCCTCACCCAAAGCTGGTCAACCAATATCGGTACTCTGGCACTCGATACCCTGCCGGTGTCCGAGACGTCGTCGGTCATCGGCCTGATGGGGACTGTTGGGAGCCTGGGGGGAATTCTGTTCAGCCAGGTTCTGGGCGTCCTGGTGGAACACTTCGGCTATTCGGCGGCGTTCATTTTCTCCTCGGCTCTGCAACCGATCGCCGCCGTGATCCTTGTTGTTTTGTTCAGGCCCTATTTGCGCCAGCCGGAGGCTGTGCCAGTTGGTTGATGCCGATGCGATCTTCACCTCGAATCATTACATTCTTATGCCCGGCGAACAGGGGCGGAGACTGATCATGGTAGACCTTAACAAACGGAGTCGTCATGCGGATCGATAGGCCCATGCGCCGTTTGTTGGAACGGTTGGGATTGGATTGATGCAGGAGCCGTTCGCTAAATAGGAAGAATTCCCCCGGGTGAAGTTCCATATCGACAGCCTTGCTTTCGTCGATATAGTCCCTGTCCACCTCCTCATCGAACCATTTGCCTTCCCCAGCCCGAACATGGGGCAGCATTTTTTTGTGAGAACCCGGAATGATGCGAACGCACGAATTCTCGACGGTCACCTCGTCAATCGCGAGCCAAGCGGTCACGTTCAGGGGAGGATCGAGCGGCCAGTAATTGATGTCCTGATGCCAGGGCACTTCCTTGCCGCCCGGCTGCTTGGTCCAAAAGTTGGAACTCCAGAGAACGATGTCCGGTCCGAGCAGGAAAGCGACGCGGTCCGTAATGGCAGGATCCGCGCAAAGGTCGTACATCAAGCGTGAATCCAGATGCCGCGCATGTTCGCGGCTGGCTTTGTTGGGGCCGTCCTTGACGAGAACCTCGTTGCCGATCCGCTCGCGAATGACGGCCATCTTTTCTGGAGGACAAAGAACATAAGGTCCCAGGTAACCTTGCTCGTGGAATCTGTCGATCTCTTCTAATCCAAGCATTAGGTGATGCTATGCCGGGAGGCTCATTGCCTCCATGGAATCGACCGTAGTAAGTTTGCACTGAAACGGTGGTGAGATGAGGCGCCGGAAATCCAGCCATGCGATCGTCGATCCTGAAAGATGGCTGGCTGCGCTGCTGGTCCGGCGCCTTTCCATCCCGCTATTTGGCTATCTCACCGTATCTCCCGAATGGAAAGTTGAACCCCGCTCGATAGACGAGCACCTGGTTTACTTTGTAGTGAACAACGCCTGTGAAGGCCGGGTGGGAGATCGCAAGTTCCGTCTGGAACCAGGAACCTTCTCCTGGATCATGCCGGGCGCCAATCACGAGCTCTGGATCCCCAAAGGCGCGCGGCCCTTTAAGCTCTATTTCTTCAAGCTCAAGATAGATGGTCCCGTACGCCTCGCTCAAGAACAGATAATCCAGAACAGCTGTTGGGCGCTCCGATCCAGCATGGCTGCAATCGTCGATTCGATGCAATTAAAGCTGATGCATCACGATCCTCATTTGCGAGGACTGCTTGCAATTCTCTTCAGCCGTGTCCTGCGGGAAAGCGCAAGCAGAATCCCCGGTGGTGCACTTCTTAGCCAAGCACAGCGCAGGCACATACTGCGTTATGTGAGAGAGCATGTGACTGGCCGGCCGACACCTAGGGAATTGGCGGACGCGCTGCACCTGTCGCCGGACTACTTCTCGCGCATCTTCCGCCGTACGTTTTCGGTTTCCCCTCGCCGTTGGCTGCTGAACGAGCGAATCCGGCTAGCCGCTGTGCTATTGGCGAAGCCCGGCATAAGTGTTTCGGAAGTAGCCTACCGATTCGGCTACCGAGACGTATATTTATTCAGCCGCCAATTCAAGCAAGTCTTCGGCATCAGCCCCAAATTTTTCCAAAGACAAGCCGGACTCTAAAGCCGTTACATCAAAGCTTCCCTGCAGCGCCTGTCATCCCGGCCGGACCGGAGGTACCTGCTGTTCCGTCGATCCCATGAACCAACGCCTGATGGAAGCGCCGCCCTCCCCGGTTGTCATCCCGAGGAGTCGACTTGCCTCCGTCAAGTTAAAGGAGCAATGAACAGTCCGGGCCACCGCGCACTCGACGGGTGCCCCATGTTCGCGCCAGCGTACGTGGGCCGAAGAAGACGGGCGAAGCCAATCCAACGCTTTTGGTCGATCCAGGGTACGGTTCTTCGTCAGGAACCGGAGCGGATGGACCTGTTCCGTCGATCCCGCCCATCAACGCCACTGGAAGCGCTACCCTCCCCTTTGTCATCAACCGAAGGGAGGGATCTGCAGTTTTCCGCAGTGCCACGGTCCTTTCCCTTATCTCTTCCCGGGCAGAACAAATTCAATGCCACCTACAAAACTGCGGCCTGGCATGCGCACGCCTAGGATCTCCTCATACCCGGTATTGGAGAGATTGGTCATCTGCAGATAAGGATGGATGCGGCCGGCCTCGCGAACGAAGGACTCATCCCACACCGCATACGGAGCTCGCTGATACCGCTCGACGACGCCCACGCGAGACAGAACCAACAACTGCTCCTTCACCCGCCAAGTCCACTGAGCCCTGGCATTGTCGACGGGATAGTTGAACACATACTCCGACTCCAAACCGTGAAGCGCCTTCTGAGCCCCTTCCAACACCGTCCACGCAACCTTAAATTGCTGGCTCATGCTCGCGCGCCACTCCAGACCCGCTTCGACACCGGTAAAACTCAAACCCGAGAGGTTGGTGGCCTGCCAAGGATAGGCAGGCGAAGCCCGCGTGTAGTCAATGGTGTCCTTTTGTTTGGAATAGAACGCGGTGACCGTAGCGGCCACGCGGCTGCCCGGATACCAATCCGCTCCCCCTTCATAATTCCATGCGGACTCTGGCTTGAGATTCGGATTACCGAGTGTCGAAGGGTCCGAGTAGTAAAGATCCAGATACGTCGGTAGCCGAAATCCGTGACTCACCGCCGCGTGCAGCTTGACCGAGTGCGGAAGCCAAAGCGTTCCAGCGGCCGTAGGGCTGAATACGGAGCGCCCCCCGCTGAAGACCTCCTCCCGAAATCCGAACCCAACCGACCCCCGCTGAGCCGCGCGCCACTCGGCCTGCGCGTAGCCCGCTCCACGATTCCGGCCATGCTGGCCAAGATTGCTGCTTCGTATCTGGTCGGCACTTTCTTCCAGACCATAGAGCAAAGTAACGTTCTTGAACGGATCACGGCGATCGCGTAGTGAACTTTCAACGCCATCGTCGATATGTTGGTTCTTGTACCCCTCTGGCTGCTCACGCTCCAAAAGAAAGATGTCCGAATGCCGCCGATAACCGAACGCCGCCTGCGTGTGCGGGTTGAACTGCTGTGTCAACCCGGCGAACCAACCCTTGGTCCGTTCCCAGGAGTTGTAGTTGCCATAAAATTGGGCAGCCCCGAAAGCCCGGTCGTTGCCGGCAAACAATAGATCCGTTGCCCCGAGTCGCGAGGTGGCTCGGGTTTCGGTGCTAGCGTCCTCGGTCCGATAATCCCGGTCGGCGATAAATCCGGTGGAGAACTCGCGGCTGCCGGCGACGACCTCGCTCCACCGCCTGCGGGCCAGCGCTCCGAGAAAAGCCTGCTCGTTCTCCCCAAAGCTGCCACCCCCGGCGCGAAGCCGCAGCGTATCCGCTTCCGGCGTCCAGGTGACAAAATCGGCGACTCCACCAACCGCGTCGGAGCCATAAAGCGTAGACCCCGCTCCATGCAGAACGTTAACAGTGCCGATGGCCTCGAGCGGAACCGGCAAATCGAGATTGAAATGCGAAGTCTCGACGTTATCCATGCGCAGCCCATTCAGCAGCACCAGGGTCTGCTCGAAAGACGCTCCGCGCACCGAGATGTCGGCCATCACGCCAGCAGGCGCACGCTGCTGGATGTCGACCGATGGATCGCCACGAAGATAATCTTCGAGATCCTGATAGGCGAGCCGATGTTGCTGGGTGTCAAAAGTCGTGACCGTGCGCGCAGACTCGCCCTGGGTCACAGGCCCTACGTTCCCCACGACGACTACGGTCTCGCTAAGCGCGGCATTCCGCTCCTGCGCCAAAGCGCCCAACGTTCCCAGGAACAACAGACCAAACCCGCCCCACCAACCGTTCATCATGTTCCCCGTCTCCCATGCTGGATGCCCGGCCGATCGGCGGCAACGATGATTCGGTACGGTTCTTAATAGTTGGAGGTTTAACTATTTCCCACCCGCTATTTCGTACATTTTCGCTTGTGGCCGGCATGCCAAACTGTTCCCATAACGAGTCGGAGGAACAGCCATTGCCGCCAGCGGTCTTCAAGCGCCTCGGCCTGCTCCTCTTTCTTTTGGCCTCATTTAACGTCGCTCAAGCCCAGCAGGACTGGCCAATGTTTGGCCACGACGACGGCAGCACCCGCTATTCCCCGCTGGACCAGATCAACACCCAAAACGTGCAGCAGCTCCGGCCTGCCTGGACCTACCACCTGAACCGCGAAGGCCAGGCGACCACCACAGCGGGCGCGGTCGGCCACGGCGGTGGACGCCGCGGTTCCGAGGCCGTGCCCATCGTCGCCAACGGGCGGATGTACATGGCGACACCCTACAGAACAGTCGTGGCCATCAACCCCGAAACAGGAGCGGAAGTCTGGAGCTACAAGCTCGAGGCCGAAAGGGCCTCCACCCGCGGCGTTTCCTACTGGCCGGGAGATAAGACCACCTCCCCCACCATCTTCTGCGCTACGTACAGCGGACTGTTGATCGCCCTCGACGCGGCCACCGGCAAGCCGCAGCCCAGCTTTGCGGCCAACGGAATCCTGAACATGAGGACGCCCGACGTAATGAATGGGAAGCCCGATGCCCGCTACGATCTCACCTCGCCTCCAGCAATCTATAAGAACCTGGTGATCACCGGCGCGCAAGTGCAGGAGACCCCGGAGCTCGGCGCCTCAGGGGACACCCGTGCCTGGGATGCCCGCACCGGTAAACTGGTCTGGCGCTTCCATCAGGTGCCTCATCCTGGGGAAACCGGGAACGATACCTGGGCTCCCAACGCGTGGAAAGATCGATCCGGGGCCAACGTTTGGGGCCTCATGACCATCGACCTCAAGCGCGGCCTGTTGTTTCTACCCATCGGCGGAGCAAGCTTCGACTTTTACGGCGGCGACCGCAAGGGCAATGACTTATTCGGCAACTCGCTCGTAGCCCTGCACGCCGATACCGGCAAGCTGGCGTGGTACTTCCAAACCGTTCACCACGACATACAGGACTACGACCTCCAATCCGCCCCCGTTCTCGTCGATGCGAAACAAGGCGCGCGCACTGTGCCGGCCGTCGCCGTCATCGGTAAGGCCGGTCTTCTCTACATCCTCGACCGCAGAAACGGCAAGCCGGTGTTCGGCGTCGAGGAGCGGCCCATTCCGCAAAGCCCGGTCCCGGGAGAGCACAGCTCACCAACGCAGCCATTTCCCCTCAAGCCGCCGCCGCTGGGGCGAATGAGCTTTTCCCCGAATGACCTAGCCACGCTGACTCCCGAGGCGACCGCCGCCTGCAAAGCGCTCCTGGCCACCGACGGAGGCATGGCCTACGGCGGCCCTTTTACACCCTTCGGAAACAAGCTCACCATCATCTTCCCGGGAACGATCGGTGTCACCAACTGGCAAGGCATGTCGTACAACCCGAAGCTCGGTTATCTTTTCGTGAACACGATGGATCTCGGAGACGTTGGCCAGATCAAGCCCACTCCGGGAGAGGACCCACCCTACCAGCGCACCAGCCCGTGGGGAGCGTATGCGCGCTTCTGGTACAACGAGAAGTTCTACCCCTGCCAGGCGCCGCCCTGGAGCCAACTCTGGGCCATCAACGCAAACACCGGAGATGTGGCCTGGAAAATCCCATTTGGCACCGTGCCGGAACTCGAAGCCCAGGGGATTCACGGAACGGGCGCGCCAAATTACGGCGGCTCCATCGCCAGCGCTGGCGGCCTGGTTTTCATCGCGGCGGCCAATGATCAGATCTTCCGCGCCTACGACGCTGCGACCGGAAAAGAACTCTGGCACTTCAAATTGCCCACAGGCTCCTATACCATCCCAGTCACCTATATGGGCAGGAATGGAAAACAGTACGTCACGCTGGTGGCAACCGGAGCAAGCTACTACGATCGGACAGCCGGTGACTCAGTGATTGCCTTTGCATTGCCCTAAACTATGACAAGCCAAATCATCCTCGCCGCGTTTCTCCTGGCGCTTCCCGTGGCGGCGCAGGTCGCCCCGCACCAGAGCGTTGCCACCAACGGAGCCGGCGGCAATACTTTCGCCAGCCCGGCCGACGTGCGCTACCCGGAGAAACTGAACGACAGCGACCGGGAAGTCGACATGTTTTTCTCCGACTGGCGTGAATCCCTGCCGCGCGTGGAATGCGGCTCGCTCGTGCTGCGCGACATTCTCACCCATGGCAGCAACATGAATCCTCCGCAGCGCGGGGCAGTTCTCGAGATCGCGAACTTTCTGGCTCACGGCGACCTAGCTCCTGGCGCTTCGACCGAGCGGACCACGTTCCACGGAGTGCAGCAGGTGTTTTACATCATCCGCGGACAGGGAGAAGTAGCGACCGCCGCCAAACACTCCGACCTTCATCGCGACATCGCATTCTTCATGCCCGAAGGTGTGCCGTTCACAATCCACAACACAGGCGCCGAGCCGCTGGAGATGTATGTGATCGAGGATCCGGTGCCGGCCGGCTTTCATCCCATCGCCGACATGCTGGTAACCGACGAGCGCACCGTGCCCCTGCGCACGCCTCTTGTGCCTTCGCCCTACACGCTGCCAGGCGCCTCCGGCCACTGGGCTCACATAGTTCGCGACCTCTTCAACAAGCGCGACGGACTGGCCACCGTGGGCGACGTGATTACGGTAGAGATCAATCCCATGAGCATGGGAGAGCCGCATCCGCATCAGCCCCGCCATGAGGAGATCTGGTTAGCGATGGATGGCGACTCGCTGGCCTTCTATGGCTCGCAGCTTCGCGTGCAACATCCCGGCACGGCCTACATGCTGCGGCCCGACGGAAATCTAATTCACTCCAACCTCAACACAAGCGACAAGCCGATAAAATTCCTATGGTTCTCAACAAATTTAGGGAACCGCCCCGCCGCAAAGTAAGAGGCTAAGAGCCGTAACAAGATCAGTCCCGAAGGGACGGTTGAATGTGCGGCCGGGTAGATAGTTGACACTTTGTACCGGGAGCATGGTTGACACTTTTGTCGTGGGTTTAAGGTTAACAATTTATTTTTTCTTGTTAGGTTTACCCCCGTCGTCGGGCAACGGGAATGTGGGAATCTCGCGTTCTGGGCGAGATTTCCAAGTGAGTGTGGGAAGGCGAGGGAAAGCCGGTTTTGCTTTTCCTGCCTTTCCATACTCACGTCATTTCCGTTGCTTGAGGGTGGCCTGCGGTTTTGTTTTCCCGGGGCAAGGGTTGGGTACGAAGGCAGCGGCTATCGAAGAAGGCGATGGGAAAGGCGGCAAAGTGAATCCGCCACAGATCCTCGTCGATGCGTTCCAGGCCAATCGGTTCATTGGGCAAGGTTTCGCTGAGGAAAATCTTCTCTCCCTTCCAGCCGAACGTTCCGCAGGGTCCCACTTTGCGCACCATCATGTCCGCGGGATATTCCGGTTGTGGTATTCGATCCGGATAGCTCTGTGTTGAGGGACGATAGCATGCCGCCGGTGTCTTCATCTCCAAAGCCTCATGGGGACGCTCCTGGTTGTATGTGGTGCGAAAGCGATCAAAGACCTTTTGCTGCGCCCGCGGATTGGCTGCCGGCGGCTTGGCCGTTTCCGCCTTCAACGTGCGATGCATCCGTTCATGGCGTCCGTTCTGCTCCGGGTGACCGGCGGCAATCCTCTCCGGGATGATGCCCAGTTTCATCCAGTACACCGCCAGGGGAGAAAGACCTGCAATGGCGCGGGTGGCAAATGGCGCCCCGTTGTCGGTACGCACCGCCACTGGCAAGCCGAACTCCCGAAACGTAGTCTCAAAGACCGCCAGCACGTGAGGGGTATCTGTTTTGCTCACCACCTGACAGCGCAACAGATAGCGGCTGGCTGCATCGCTGATGGTCAATGGATCCACGCGCTGCTGATCTGAGGTGCGAAACCAACCCTTGAAATCAGCGCACCATACCTGGTTGGCTTGCGTAGCCGACTGGAAGGGCTGCGTATAGGGTGGAGTCCGGCGCCGCTTTCGCTGTGCCCTGGTTAGCCCGGAGCGCTTCAGAATCTCTCCGAAGGTGCTCAGCGCAGGCCAACGCGTCTGCGTGTCCTTATCCGCTAAATACTTGCGCAGCTTACGCGCGCCCCAGCTGGGATGGAGGTAACGACAGTTCAAAATCTTCTCTTCGATCGCCGCCGCTATCTGAAGCGGATGATGATGCGCAGTTCGGCTGCGATCCTCAAGGCCTGCCTCACCCTCCTGCTGGCTGCGCTTCCACCACTTGTACCCGCTTTGCCGGGAAATGTCGTAGATCCGGCATAACTCCGCCATCGTCCACTCCCCACACTGATACTGTTCGACAAACTTCTTCCGCTGATCTGCCACTCCGCTCGCTCTCCAGGCCATGCCTCGCTTCTACAGGCACTCGGTTCGAGACAAAAGTGTCAACCATGCTCCCGGTACAATGTGTCAACCATCCTCCCGGTCCGTACCTGAACTTAGCCCAGGACGTAGTCCTGGGTATTCGGAATCCATTGGAGCAGTCCCGCAGGGACGGCTGAACCGTTCCGCCGTCCCTCTCGGCACTGTGTTTGGTGTGGCTTATCCGGCCTTTCGCACTATTTCGCTTGTTGCGCAAGCCTCTACGCGATTTACTCACACCCAATACCTTTCGGAGGCTGTACATGCAAAGCCGTTGGATACGACTCTTTTTTCTCTGCGTACTCTTGCTGTCTTTCGCAGGACATCTTCGCGCGGACGTGACGGGAGAAGTCTCCGGCACTTTGCACGACAGCAGCGGGGCCGCCATTCCAGGAGCATCGGTAACCATCACGGATGCAAGCACGAACATAAGCCAAACCGCCGTTTCCGATGCGCAAGGCCAATATACCTTCCTCGCGCTCCCGCCGGGGCATTACAAAATCACCGCCTCGGCCAATGGCTTTCAAGCCCAGACCATCAACAACATCGATCTAAAGGTGAACGACCGCCTTCGCTATGACGTAACGCTCGCCATCGGAAGCGTCACCCAAAATGTGCAGGTGGAAGCCAATACCGTTCAAGTGCAAACCGAGAACACATCTTTAGGTGGCACCATCGAATCGAACCAAATGCTGGCGCTTCCATTGAACGGCCGCAGCTATCTCGATCTGCTAAGTTTGCAGGCCGGTGTCGCTCCTGCTCCCAGCTCCGCCGCAGCCACCGACCGTCCGCTCGACAGCGGCCTCTCCACCAACGCAGGCAACCTGTCCGTGAATGGCCAGCCAGAGAACTCCAACGCTTTTCTCGTCAACGGAGGCGACGTTAGCGAGACCAAGAACAACGGCGCCGGCCTGATTCCCAACATTGATTCGGTCGCCGAGTTTCGCCTGTTAACCAACAGCTATGACGCGGAATACGGCAAGTTCACCGGAGCTGTCATGAACACCGTGACCAAGTCCGGCGGCAACCAGATCCACGGCGACGGATTCTGGTTCTACCGCAACGACGCCATGGACGCCAAAGGCTATCTCGACCCCGTCAAGGCCACGTTGAACCGTAAGCAGTTCGGCTATGCTGTCGGCGGGCCCTTCTGGCGCAAGCGGCTATTTTGGTTCACCGATTACCAGGGTTCGCGCCAGACAGCTGGTGTGCCTTCCTCCAGCATCGCGGTACCGTCGGCTGCGCAACGCACGGGGCAATTTGCGACCACCGCTTTCGGCACGAAAACCGTCGGCGGCGCAGCCTTCGCGGCGGCTCTGAGTGCGCGTCTTGGCCGCCCGGTCACCAGTGGCGAGCTTTACAGCAAAGTCTTTCCTGATGGCAACCTGGCCGCGGCCATCGATCCCATCGCCGCGAAGGAAATCTCATTCATTCCCGCCGGCAATTTGGCCAATGGCAACTATTCGCCCTCCGCGCTCAATAACATGATCCACGACGATAAGGCCGGCCAACGTGTCGACTTTCATAACGTGAAAACCGGGGATTGGTCGTTCTTTTACCTATACGACGACTCGGACTCTTACAATCAGTCGTCGGCCTCGAACTATCTGCCCGGCTTCGCCATCAGCGAACCCACCCGCGGGCAGATGTTCATGTTCAGCAACACGAAGGTCATCGGCGCCTCGATGGTCAATGAAGCCCGCGCCACCTTCTTCCGCACGGCGATCCATACTGCCCAGCCCGATACTTCACAAGTTGGGAACAAGACCACGCTGGCGAGCCTCGGCTATAACACCAGCCCCAGCAGCTTAGGCATCGTTCCCTCAGGCCCGTCGGGCTATCCTCAATCTGTGCCGCCCGAGATCTTCAACAGCTTCGCCTTCGGCAATCCGCTCACGAACATGAAGGCGGTCGATAACAACTACATGGTGACCGACACTTTCTCCAAGGAGTTAGGCGATCACTCCATCAAGTTCGGCGGCGAATCGCGTTACTACCAGCTGAATGTGCGGAACGTGTGCGCGCCCAACGGTCAATTCACCTACACCGGCGGCGAAACCAACAGCGACTTCGCAGACTTCCTGGTGGGCGCCCCAGCCACTTATGTGCAATGCTCCGAACAGTTGCTGGATAACCGTGCTCGTTACTCGGGCGCGTTCCTGGAAGATACGTGGAAGGCAAAGTCGAACCTCACGCTGAACTACGGCGTTCGTTACGAAATCCCGGTGCCCTGGTACGACAAATACAACCGCCTGGATACCTTTATCCCCGGTGTTCAATCCACAGTCTTCCCGCTGGCTCCTATAGGCAATCTCTTTCCCGGGGATCCAGGAGTCAAGCGCACCATCTCCGGCACTCGCTATGACGACATCGGGCCTCGCGTGGGCATTGCCTACGGGCCGAATGCCGAGAGCGGCTTGCTACGGGCTGTCTTGGGTGCGCCGGGGCAAAGCAGCATTCGCGCCGCGTTCGGCGTGTACTATCTCGGCGCTGCGGACTCGGCCAACTTCGGCGTGATCGGCTCCGCTCCCTACGGTCTTTACTGGACCAGTTCCGCCCAGCCCACGCTTGACCAGCCTTTTCTCACCCGCTCCAACGGAGTATCGCAGACCCAGCGCTTTCCCTTCACCCTCCCCGTTGCGGGTGACCCCAACAACTCCAAGTTGAGTTTTCAGGTATTCGAGCCCATCGTCGGACCAGGTCTTAATACCCACAACAAGACTGCTTATGCCGAACACTACAACATGTCGGTACAGCGCCAGCTCTCCAGATCTACCGTATTAACGGTTGCCTATGTCGGCACGCAAAGCCATCGCCTCCAAGGGGATTTGAACCTCAACATCGGCAATGCGGCATTGTGCCTTTCGCTCGCCCCGGCCTGCGGCCCGAACAACGAGAAGCAGGTATTTACCGCAGCTGACGGAACCAAGGTCTACGGCACATTGCAAGGCATGGCCAACCAGCAATTAGGTGCCGTAGTTTTCGGCCACGTGCACTTATACAGCAACATCGGCTCATCCAATTACAACTCGCTACAGGTTTCGCTGGAGCGCAGGGCCGGCGACGTTTCCCTGTTGGCTGCCTATACCTACGGGAAATCGCTCGATAACGTCTCGACGGTATTTTTGCCCTCAAACATGCTTCGCGGTTATGCCGTCTCGCCTTTTGATATCAAGCAAAATTTCGTCACCAGCTACACCTGGTTCCTGCCCTTTGCCCGCATGTTTGGCAGCGCTCCGAAAATGTTGACGCAGGGCTGGAGTCTGAGCGGAATCACGCGCTTTGCGACTGGCTTCCCCGTCACGGTCAGCCAGTCGGGCGATTTGGCTCTTACCGGCTTTTCCTTCGATTTCCCCAACTACTCCGGGCTGCCGATCAGCAAATCGAACCCACGTTCCAGCACGACACATCAATTCTTCAACAAGAGTGCCTTCTCTACAGAAATAGAGGGCGTGATCGGAGACTCCAACCCTCGTCCGATCCACGGGCCTGGCATTTTGAACACCGACGCCGGTCTAACCAAGTCAGTGCAAATCAAGGAGCGTTATTCCGTACAAATCCGGGGAGAGTTCTTCAACATCTTTGATCACGCCCAATTCACCGCCGTCCAGGGCAACTTCGCCAGCAGCCAATTTGGCCAGGTAACAGCCGCATCACCGGCCCGCATAGGCCAAGTGAGCGCTAAGTTCGTCTTCTAGGGGAGCTGCCGCTCGGAATGACAAAAGAGAGTATGGCATTGCTTTATGGGGTCAAAGGATCTGCCAAGGCTGCGGAAAAACTCATGTTTTGTATCAGGGCACGACTTTAGTCGTGCCGTAAACACTTGGAAATAGGATGGGCTTTAGCCCCTGCCACAGCGAGAACCACAGCAAAACCGAGTTTTTCCGCAGCCTCTTTAGCCAAGTGCTTATAGACCTTAGCGGCGCGACTGAAGTCGTGCCTGACACAAAGCACAAATTACTCCGCAGCCGTCCCCTCGATCCCAATGACCAATACCCAATGGAAGCGCCACTCTCCCTTTGTCATCCCGAGGAGCCGACTTGCCTGCGGCAAGTTAAGGGGGCAATGAACAGTACGGGCCACCGCGGACTCGACGGGTGCCCCATGTTCGCGCTAGCTAACGTGGGCCGAAAAAGCCGGGCGACCTGGATTTCCTGCTACGCTGCACTGGACAGAACCGCGTGTGCGCCTTTTCGCAAAGAAAGGCGCATGCACTGTATCAACGCCACGAAGTCCAACAGGAAATCCGGGGGAAGCCCCTCCAACGCTTTTCGTCGGTCCAGGGTACGGCTGTTCATTAGGACCGGAGAGGTCATGGGCCTGCTGCCCACCCAAGGTGATGAAAAATGCCTTCCGTCCGACGGCCACTCCCCATGGAAGCGTCACGTTCCCCATTGTCATCTCTCGATCCCAATAACCGATCCCAAATGGAAGCGCCGCCCTCCCCCTTGTCATCCCGAGCGAAGCCGAGGGACCTGCAGTTCTACGGACCTTTCGGGGACATGTTTTTCTGTTTTTCGAGCGTACCCGGATTTCCTACCTCACAGCGGCTGGCAACGACCACGTTTGCGGCTCTTCGAAAAGATAGACGTAGGACCTTCTCAACGCCACCGCACTCAACAGGAAATCCGGGGGAGTGGAGTGGAGAGATCCTGCGGTTCGCCGGAAGTTTATTGGAATCGCGGTGGTTAGCTCGACAATCCAATCCGGGCCACAATCTCCCGGAACTCCGGCCGGTAGCGCAGTCTGTCAAATCGGGGGTCCTGGGCCAGCGAATAAAGCCGCATATTGTGCTCCAGGCAAGCGCGCCGGAGCCACTCGAAACTTTGCGGAAACTCGCCCAGTGCAGCGTACGCGGCAGCGATGTCGTAAGAAGGCATGCACTCCAGGTCTCCTGAAGACACAACGCCCCCCAAAATCTCCTGCGCCGATTTGCGGTCTCCCGCGATGGCGTGGGTATGCGCTTTCATAGCCGCAATACAAGGGCTCCCACCCGCAAGCTGCATCGCCGTGTCGAAGCCGGCCAGCGCCTCACCAAACTCGCCCTTCTGTTCCAGGGTTTGCGCGAGATACATATGTGCACAAGCGAAGCCAGGGTCGAGCTCGAGCGCGCTGCGGTAGTACGCAATCGCTTCGTCGAAATGACTCGCCAGGTGCGAAGTAACGCCCGCCCAAACCTGCGTGATCACACTCACCGGATCTATCTCGACCGCGTGCATGATTGCCGTCTGAGCAGCCTCATGTTGGCCCCGCGCCGTGAGCAGGTTGGCATACCAGTGATACCCAAGCGCATAGCTCGGATCGCACTCGATGGCCCGGCGGTACTGTCGCTCGGCGCTCCTCCAGTCGCGATCGAAATGGAAATGAATATCAGCCAGCGAGGCATGGCCTTCCGCCAGACCCGCATCGAATTCGATGGCGCGCAGCGCTGCCCGGCGCGCTTCGGGAATAGCTTCGAACGGGGAAGCAAACTCGTAAAAGGCCAGCAACGTCAAAGTGTCTGCCAAGCCGGAATGGGCCGGCGCCGAGCGCGAATCCAGTTGGATGGCCCTACGAAACCATTCCGTGGCTTTATGCAACCCGCTGGCATTGCGTTGATTTTGGAAATAACGGCCACGCAGGTAAGCGCCCCGGGCACTCGCCTTCTCTTCATGCACCACCCGGCCGGCAGAGCGCGAAAACGAGACAATCTTGAGCCATATGCACTGCACGATGCGGTCCGCCAAGGCGCAGGCGTCTTCTGCGTCTATAGGCAGCAGATAAGTATGCGCCCAGACCGGCGGCCCGTTGGATCCAGCCGTCAGATTCACTTGCAGCCTACACTCCCCATCTGCCTCCGCGCCGAACCCGCGGGTCATCTTCCAATCGATAATGTAGTTTGCGGTCGGCCGGTCTGCGGAGACAAGCCTTCTCTCGCTCAGCGGGCGGGTCACAACCACATGGCATTGTTCGAGGCGCTGCAGGCGTGTAAGCACTTCTTCCGCCAGAAGACGTAACTCCCGATGTTTGCCAACAGAAGCTAGGTCCGGAACCTCAATCTCGATCAGCGTGGCTTGCAGGGGAGCAGCCAAGCTCTCCGCTTGCGGACGAGCACCCACCTCGCCCAGGCCGCGTTTGCTCCATTCCTCGATCTCTGAGCGAAACGCGAACACCGTCCCCAACTTGCGGTGGAAGTGACGGTGCACCGGCATACCTTCCCGTTTCTCCCACAGCTGCACGGTGCGCACTTCGCGTTTCAGGTAGCTGGCAATCTCTTTCCAGGAATCCAGGCGATCAGGACTCGCCCCTAAGCGAGTCGCGGGAAAGGAAAGGCTGGTCTTACCTTTGAGATCGGTCGTCATGGGAGGATTGGCATACTCCTGTGAACGATTGCTCCTGAATCTGAATTTTCGGGTGAGACCAAAGCTTAACCGGAACAAGAATGGCGGAGATACATAGGCCGGAGAACCGGTCAAGATTGCCCTCAGGTTAGCATGGGGTGAAACTACGCGCAATATCAGCGTTTCGCGAATCCTCCGCGGCTTTCGCATCTTTTCGCTTGAGGCAGCATGCTCTTAACTGTTCTTCTGTCCCGTAAGCAGAGCTAAATCCTTTGATACGCAGGCCGGCAAGTCTTTGAAATCTACATTTCGATACAGCGATAGTTATGAGTTCATGGAAAGGATCCGCTCCGGCATGCCTCCCATGATTCTGTGTGTCGCCTGCAACGGCGGAATCCAGGGCAAAGAGGCGAACGAGCATATTCCGGAAACTCCCGAGGAGATAGCGGAGTCAGTAGGCGGCGCGTACGACGCCGGCGCCTGCATGGTGCACGTGCACGCGCGCGATCCCCAGAATCCGACCCGCGGCGCGAGTTCGCCCGAGGACTGGGTCGAGGTGCTGGGTAAAATTCGCCAGCGCTGCCCCAATATCATCATCAACGCCACCACTGGCGCCGGGCCCAACATGACTATGGACGAGCGCTTATCCTCGGTATTCGCCGGGCCTGAAGTTGCCTCTTTGAACCTATGCCCGGATATGAGCAAATTCCGCATCAAGGAGCGCCGCGCTCCCTTACCGAGCCCCCGCCCCGAGTTGGAGATCGATCAGTGCATTTCGTTTACCTACGGACAGATACACCACTTCGCCGCGGAGATGAAAAGGCGCCATGTAAAGCCTGAGTTGGAGGCCTATCATAGTGGCTGCTCCTGGGTGGTGCGCTACTTGATCGAAAACGATCTTTTACAGAAGCCCTATTGGATTCAAACCGTCATGGGCACCCAAACCGGCTCCCCACCAACCGTGCAGGGTGTGCTCGATCTGCTCAGAGATTTTCCTGAGGATACGCTTTGGCTATGCTCTGGGATTGGGCCGTTCCAGCTTCCTTTGACCACACTCGCCGCGTTGATGGGTGGTCACGTGCGCGTCGGCCTGGAAGATAACATCTATTACGCGCGGGGACAGAAGGCCAAAGGCAATGTGGAGTTTGTGCGCCGCGCGGCACGCATCGCGCACGAACTCAACCGCGAAGTAGCCACCCCGTCCCAGGCGCGCGAATTGCTGGGATTGAGCGCCCGCCCGAGCACCTATCCTTCTCTGGAGGTAGCCCGCAACCAGTGAGGCGCGCACTTCATGAGTGAAGCGAGGGTCGAAAACTTCGCTGCTTCTGCCTCGGGCGATTCCGCACCGCCTCGCACGCTGCTCCGTGGCTTGGGTCTCTACGATTCCACCATGATCGTGGCCGGCTCGATGATCGGTTCCGGCATTTTTATCGTTGCCGGCGAAATGGCCCGCGAAGTAGGCAGCGTCGGCTGGCTGATGGTGGCGTGGCTGATTGCCGGCGTGCTCACCTTGGCCGCAGCGCTCTCTTACGGAGAACTGGCCGCGATGATGCCGACCGCAGGCGGCCAGTACGTCTACCTGCGGGAAGCCTACTCACCCCTCTGGGGTTTTCTTTATGGCTGGACGCTTTTTTTAGTCATCCAGACAGGCACCATCGCCGCCTCTGCTGTAGGCTTCTCGCGCTATCTCGGTGTGCTCTGGCCAGTCATTTCTGAGTCGCACTACCTGATTCCTCCATTCCACGTATTGCCCGGCTATGCAGTTTCGCTCTCGACCGCGCAGTTAGTCTCGCTGCTGTTGATTGCGTTTTTGACCTGGACCAACAGCAACGGCCTAAAATACGGAAAAGGCGTGCAGAACGTCTTCACCACGGTGAAGATCGGGACTCTGCTGGGCGTGATTATCGTCGGCCTTTTTATCGGTAGGAACGCGCTTGCAGTTCACCAGAACTTCTCCCAAGCCTGGCACCCTCAGAGCTTCACGCCCGCGGCTCCTGGGCTCACTCCGCTGACCGCACTGGGCATGCTGGTCGCGCTATCGACCGCGCAGATCGGCTCTCTTTTTGCCGCCGACGCCTGGAACAACATCACCTTCTCCGCCGGTGAGGTGCGCGACCCGGCGCGCAATGTGCCTCTCTCCCTGGCGCTAGGCACGGTGATTGTGATCGGGCTGTACATGGCGGCGAACCTGGCTTATACCACGGTGCTGCCTTTCTCTGAAATCCAACATGCGCCCTCCGACCGCGTGGCTGCAGCCATGCTTGCCGCAGTGTTTCCTCATATCGGCGGTGCGCTGATCGCGGTGGCGATCATGATCTCCGCTTTCGGCTGCATGAACGGCATGATCCTCTCCGGCGCGCGAGCCTACTACGCCATGGCGCTCGACGGAGTCTTCTTCCGCAAGGCGGCGAACTTGAACCGCACCAATGTGCCCAGCTCCGCGCTGACGATGCAGGGAATTTGGGCAGGAGTGCTGGTGCTCTCGCGCACCTATCAGCCGGCCACGCACACATACGGAAATCTCTACAGCAACCTGCTCGACTACGTCGTTTCCGCGGCGCTGCTCTTTTACATCCTCACTCTTGGGGGCATTTACCTGCTGCGCCGTCGCCGTCCCAACGTGCATCGCCCCTACCGCGCTTTCGGTTACCCGGTTGTTCCTGCGCTCTACATCGTGACCGCCACGGTGATCCTGACCATCCTGCTGATCTACCGTCCGCAGACGACTCTTCCTGGCGTTGGGCTGGTCGTCATCGGCGTTCCCGTTTATTTCCTGTTCCGCGCGCGGAATGTGTCGCCATCCTCGTGATTCACTGCTGCGGGGCCGGCGCGGGTGCGCTTTTTTCCGGACCAAAATTTTTGGTGAGATACTTCACCACCGCTTCGACGTCCGCATCGGACCCATCGGCGCCCCGGGACATCATCAGGTCGACAGTGCTGGCCCACTCATCGTGGGTTGCGTGTTTAGACGTGACCGTCTTCAGATCATGGCAGCTGGTACACATACGCTGCACAACTTTCTTTCCCGGGCCGTCAGGCAGCGCATCCGCTGGCGTTGCCGGGCTCGCAGAAGCCGGTGCTTGTCCCAAACCCGGCGCCGGGAACAAGCCAAAGCTCAACATGACCAACGTCGCCCCTACCAATGTCTTTCGCATTCCTGATCTCCCTTGCCTCATATTTCCACCTGGCCCCCATAATTCCACCTTGCCTTTGACAGCCCGCCCCGTCAACCCCGCCGTCCGCGGTTTCGTACAATTTCGCTTGTGACCTTACCGGGCAAACTGGTGAACTAAGCAGAATGGGTGTCAAGCGCACACAGTTTGCCGGACTGCGAAACATCGTGTGTTCTCTCGCCCTGTGGACGCCTGGCCTTCTTTCCGCCCAGACCTATGGTGACCGGGTCGATCTTTATTTCGCCGATTGGCATGCCGCGCCCGCCCACACCGTCTACGGTGGGTTGCGTGAGCAGGATTTGCTCACTCCTGGTGATCCGCTTCATCCTGCATCGAAAGGCGCGGTGCTGCGCTTCGTGCATTCCTTCCGCCACGCCACACTGCCCGGGCACGCGGCCACGCAGCCCATCCAACTGACTGATACGCAGCAGATTTATTTCATCCTGTCTGGCCAGGGCGAGGTTGTTCCCGCGGGGGCTGCCCCCATCCCGTTGGCGCGCAATAGCTGCGTGCTGGCGCCGGCAGGCATGACCCTCACGCTGCGCAATACTGCGTCCCAGCCGCTGGAAATGTACGTGATTGAGGAGCCCGTGACCCCCGGCTTTCACTCCAACTCCGCGGTGAAGGTACGGGACGAAGGCTCACTGCCGGTAAGCACCACGCGCGAGCAATGGTCTTACATCGTGAAGCCGATCTTCAACGCCGCCGATGGATTGGCAACGCTCACGTCAGTGTCGACCATCGAGCTCGATGCTCTCACCATCGGCAGGCCGCAGCTGACGCAAGGCGCCGGTTCGGAAATCGTGTGGACGACGCTCGAGGGGGAACCGTTGAACTTCGTCGCCAACGAGCTGCGCCACCAACACCCGGGAACAGCGTTTCTCGAGGTGCCGGACGGTAAGACTCCGCATAGCGCCATCGACCCCAGCGAGAACAATCCGGTGCGCTTTCTCGTCTTCGCCCATGAAGCCTCTCCCGGCGCAACCCAGTAGCAGGAGCTTTATGAAATCGTTTCGTTCTTGTCTTCTTCTGTTGTTTTCTGCCCTTCTCGTGACGGCTTCGCCAGCCCAGTCGGTCGCTCCAGCAGCGAACGGCGACTATTTCGTTTATATCGGCACGTATACCGGATTCAAGTTCGTCCGCCATAACCTGCCCCAGATGGCGGGCCAAAGCCACAGCAAAGGCATCTATGTGGCGCGGTTCCATACTGCGACAGGCAAGCTCGATCCGCCAGTCTTAGCTGCCGAGATCGCCAACCCCTCGTTTCTTGTAGTGTCGCCCAACGGGCGCTTCCTGTATGCGGCAAGTGAAGACCCAACTTCGGTAGGACCGCCTCTGGACCACGCCTCCTATGTCGCCGGCTACGCCATCGATCAGACGACGGGGAAACTGCGATTCCTCAACAGCAGGCCGACCGCGGGCACCAGCACCTGCTTCATCTCCATGGACAAGAGCGGCCGCTATGTCATGCTGGCGAACTTCGGCTCAGGCTCCGTGAGCGTCCTCAACGTTCATCCCGACGGATCGGTGGGCGGCCTGACAGCCTTCATGCAACACATCGGCCACAGCAAAGACCCGCAGATTCAGAACCAGCCGCACCCGCACTCGGTCATCGCTTCGCCGGACAATAAATATGTAATCGTCTCCGACCTCGGGCTGGACAAGGTCTTCGAATATCACTTCGACGCCAAGACGGGAGAATTGTCCCCGCCCGCGCCGGATTTCGCAGCCATCGAACCGGGGAGTGGACCACGCCATTTGCTCTTCACTCCGAACGGCCGGTTCGCTTATCAGCTCAGTGAAATGAGCGGCCATCTCGATGCATTTCGCTGGGATGCCGCGAATGGCAAGCTGGTGCCGATCGAGGTCGTCAAAACCGTGACCCCGGGACTGGTGACCGACAACCACTCCGCGGAAATTGCGATCAGCCCCGATAGCCGCTTTCTCTACGAATCCAATCGGCGTGTCGCGCCCGACGGCAGTCGTGGTCCTGATAGCATAGGCGTCTATGCCATTGACCCCTCCACGGGACACCTGACGCAAGTGGAAGAGCATCCGACGCTGATTATGCCGCGCAGCATTGCTCTCGATCCAACCGGTCAATACCTGCTGGTTGCGAGCGAACTGCATGACCAGATCGTTGTCTACAAACGCAGTGAATCCGACGGAAAATTAGGTGCTGCTAGTCCCGAAGTGACGGCGGAAACCCCCGTGAGCATGGTTTTCTCTCCCGTCAAGTAGGATGGAGTTACCCGGAATGACGACGCAGCAATGCATACAGCAAGCGAAGATCGACCTCACCGCGGCATTGCGCGCGGCCGCACAACTCGGCCTGCATGAAGGAGTATGTAACCACTTCAGTTATGCTCTGCCGCAGGATGGTCCTTCGCAGGCCTTTCTCATCAATCCCCAGGGAATTCACTGGTCGGCGATGGTTCCTTCCGACATCGTGACCGTTGACGCCGCCGGCCGCAAACTCGATGGGCATCGAGATGTAGAGGCGACGGCCTTCTTCATTCATTCCCAGGCGCATCATTCCAAGCCCGAGGCTCGCTGCATCCTGCACACCCACATGCCGTACGCCACAGCGCTGACGGTGCTTGAGGACGGGTGCCTGGCGTGGTGCAGCCAGAATTCCCTCCGTTACTACGGCCGTGTGGCCTACGACTCTGCATACGGTGGCCTTGCCTTGGACGAGGACGAGGGAAGCCGCATTGCGACCAAACTGAAGAACGCCGATGTACTCTTCATGGCCAACCACGGCGTGCTCATCTGCGGCGAGACGATCGCAAACGCCTTCGACGATCTTTACTACCTGGAGCGTGCGGCCATGGTGCAGATCATCGCCCAGAGCACAGGGCGCACGTTGCGGATTATTCCCGACTCGATCGCCAAAGCCACAGCAGCGCAGTTCGACCAGGAGCGGCAGCAATCCCTACTGCACTTCGAAGCGATTAAGAGATCGCTTGACGCCGCGCATCCGGGCTGGTCCCAAGGCTAGAACCTCCTTCGATATATAAATAGTTGAAGAGGTCAACTATCTGATGCGCATCGATGCATTCCTGAAGGAGAGCCCGATGTTTGCGATTAACCGGGCGGCTCGCCGGTTTGATGGGCTTGCTTCGGAAACGCTATCAGCCGACGGACTCGGTTTCTTTGAGGGCTTGGTGTTGGCCGCCGTGTATTTCGAAGCGCCGAAGCCGGTCAAGCCATCCTACCTGGCGGAGACCTTTGCGACCACGCGCAGCAATGTCAGCCACTGCGTTGCCTCCCTGGAGGCAAAAGGTCTGCTGCAGAGGAAGATCGATCCCACCGACGCCCGGGCCTATCTCCTGTCGCTCAAGCCTCAGGGAAAAAAATCCGCCCTGCGTGTGATCAGCGCTTTCGAGAAACTACAGCGAGCCTTTGAGCGGGAGATCGGCAAGCCCGCGATGACTGAGATGCTCAAGACAATACGGACCCTCGAAGCGACCTTCCCTCCAAAGAGCCTGAAGACTCTGCGGTGAATCGGCCCTAAAAAACCAAACCAAACTAAAAGGCTCAAACCGAACCAACGGGATCAAACCAAACTAAAGGGATTAAACCAAACTAAAGGACCAAACAAACCTTGATGGGTGCCCCATGTTCGCACCAGCTAACGTGGGCCGAAAAAGACGGGCGAAGCCCATCAAACGCTTCTACTCCTTGAGTGAAAACATTCGAAGGCCCACGTACGCTGGTGCGAACATGGGGAACCCATCAAGTTCGGTTTGGTCCTTTAGTCCCGTTATCGGGCAGCTCTTTAGCCTGTAGGCTTCCTGTCTCCGGGACACCGACTTGATCCAACTTCTTACACAGTATCAGTTACATTAAACCTGCGCGACTTTCCAAGTAACGGAACCTCATAATACTCCACTGTTGCCGATGGCCCGTTAATGCTCATCATGGCGAAGCAGTTGTTATACATATCTCGCGTGGTGCCAAGAACCGCATTGGCATCCCAAGTCGGCATCGGCGTGCCGTTGAGAGTCGTTAGTCCAGAAGCACTCGCATAGGACTGTTGGTCCGCAAAAACCGGAACCGCCGAGGCTCCCACGCAACGCCCCCGCTTTAACCCCATATAAGGCGCATACACGCCCAAAGTATGCTCATGCCCCCAGAACCACCACTCGACCTTAGGCAGAACCGGAGCAAAAGTCTTATACAGGTTTGGATTGTAGGCATAGGGTGTGTCATCAACCGAACCAACAGAACTGAAAGGCGAGAAGACCTGATGGTGCGAAAGAAGCACGACCTTTCGGCTCCCTGCTTGCGCAATCTTGTTCAAGTGCCAGTCCGCCTCGGACCATCCCGGCTGCGCAACCAACTGGGTCATATTGGTGGCAACCGTAAACGGATTGTTGTCGTGGAATCCTGTGTCCATGGCAAGGAACATCCAATCCGCGTTTTGCAAACAGAAATAGCTCGATTTTTGACCAATTTGGTCCAGGAGCCAGTAGTATCCTTCTCCCCCGGAATACATGTCATGATTGCCGCAGAGGCTGTAGAGCGGTATGTTTCCCAACACAGACCGGCTGATGCCAAGAAAATTCTTCCTGGCTTCGTTTTCCGTTCCCGCGTAATAAATATCTCCCACGTGTAGCAGAATATCCGGGTGCAGCTCGGCGACCTGCCGCAGAAGATTGGCCGCTACATCGTCGCCTGTGCCCCAGTCGCCAATAATGGCCACCTTCGTATTCAGCGGGATATCCACAACAACATTCTCGTTCGGACGGTACATCGGCTTCTCGAGAAGCAACTTATATTCGAAATACGTGGTCAGGCATTCCGCCCAACCCACAGCATCGCAAACCGACTTCTTCAGTTCGCCGGCGTAGATCTCCGAATTCTTCTCGTCTCCTTCAAGCTCGGCCCACAGGAAGTGGGCCGCTGCGTTCGCGCAGTCTTCCAATGGATTGAACTTTGCCTTGAGGTCGAGGATGCCCCTTTTTACCTCGTCAACTAAGAACTTGAACGGCTTCCCGGCACTCTGTATGGTGTGGGCGACCATATGAACCGGATCCATCAGTCGGTTTGGCGCCTTCGATTTCGGCGAACTGGCCCCCAGCGACGCTTTATCCGGCTGGTTGCGCTTGCCCTGCACCTCACCGGCCGCTGCCTGCCATATCGAGAGTCTTGCGTCACGGTAACTGTATTCATCAGACATTAAACACAATCTCCTGAGCCTTGCTTAACTACGTGTAAGCCTCTGTCTTGCCCGCATACGTAATGATCACTGTTTTGCTTAGGGGTGTAGCGGTGTGGAACATAGTCAACAGCCCCAGCGCATCGTTGAACAAAGGCGCCTTCTGAATAGCACGCTGCACTTGGATGGCAAACGCCTTGCGCCGTTTCAGGAATTCCGCTTCTTCGAGGGGATGGACTCCCGGATTTTGCTTAAGATACTGCATCACGCTCTGGAGCGCCTGGCCGCTAGAGTGCATGGCAGAGGCCCAAAAGACCACATGGATCGTCCATGCAAATGCAACTTTCGCCCACGGCGGCGGATCACCCAAATCGACTCCGAGGATCTGATCGAATTTCTGGGGCGAACCTGCATTGAGAAGCTGTTGCCACTTGGCCGCATCGCTCAGGTAAGCAATAAATTCCGGACTCAGCCCCAAGCCCGGTGTATTCAGCAAAGCCTTGCGGCCAACCTCCTGGTAATCCGGCACGGTCCGCGGATTGCCATTCCCATCCAGAAACAAATTTCTGCCTGAGATTGCGTCGTAGTTCAGCGATGCAAACAATGAGGCAGCCTGGCTCACCGCATTGGAGTTCAGCATGCCTGCCCAGCCGCCTGCCGCGGTCGCCTCGCCCAGTTGAGTGGCCGTCTCCACGAACAACTGCAAATCGGCCTTGCGGGCCTTGCTCTTGTAGGAGAAATAGTTGTAGCCCACCTTAACCGTGGTAACAAAGCCCCCAAAGGAAACAGCGTAGCCGATGGTGGCAACGCAATCTTCAGTAAAGACATTCCGTAGTTGATCGCTTTTCACGAACGGAGTCGTCGTTGCCGCCAGACGCGTCACGTGCGCCGTGTCGGTGAGAACCAGTTGACCGTCCTCGGAAGTTTTGGCCGACATGTCGAGTGTCGCATCGTTCACGCTGGCGTGATCGTAAAGACCTAGAAAATTAAATGAAAAAGTGTGTTTCTTCTCCGTCGTCCGATCGAGAACGCTTCCCGCCTTCTTGATGCCTGCGGGCAACCCCCCGGTGCCCATCAGGGCGGTGAAATTTCCTTTGAACACATTGTCGAGCGCGCTTTGGCCGGGCCCATCCAGAGCCGATAAATCGAAGTTCCACGAAAACGCAACCTGTTTGCTGACCGACGTATCGCATTCTTCATCGAGCGCAATCGAAAGCTTCGTCTGAACCGCCGACTGGTAAGCGGCCTGCACGTCGTCAGCAACCGAACTGGGCACATGCGCCTTTAGCCAGTCAGAGTCCAGTTGGCCCGAGTCTCCCAGCAGACCATAAACCTTCGCGACTACGTCGTAGCTCTCCAGCGTCACGTCGGCTCCAGCACTCGCGTCAAACGAGACGGTAAAACTCGATCCCTGTTGCTTGTAGTAGCCGATCTGGACCACGGTCGCTGACTTTTTCCAAACTCGTGTTTCCATCTCGCCGCTGAGCGTAAAGCCCCCGCTGATCGTCACACTCGGCCCCGCGGTGACGCTGATCGGTCCAAAGCTCGTGCTTAGTCCTGGCGTTGCCGTCGGATTCACCGCCGTCAGGAAGTCAAACGCGGCTTGAAAACCAACCGAACCCTGCGTGTCATACGCAAAAACGGCTCCCACGGGCAGCTTACTGAGGTCGCCCGCGGACGCCGGAAAATAAAACGACTCGAATGTCGTCTGGAGCGCGTTTTTCAAAGTCGGGTAGGCTCCGTTGGCGCCTCGGCCGAAGGGCAGATACATCTTCGCGCTTCTGGAAGCTGAACTCGAAGGCGTAAGGGTGAACGCACCCGGCGCAGCACTGGCTCCTGCTGGCATCCCCAGCTGGAACGAGAGCGCCAGATAATAGTTGCTTCCCATCTCAATCGTGGTTCCGAATTGATCGGTCGGAAACAGCGGGCTCGAACCACCGCCGGGATCGGGTGCGAAGAGATCCAATTCTCCCGTCGGACCGCCACCCGCCGTGAACGTAACCGGACCAGCGGACATGGGAAAAGACGGCTGGTAGTCAAAGCCAATCGACAGTGAGTGGATTTGAACCTGGTCCAGAGTTTGGTCCAACGCGTGGATGACATCGGAACGCAAGAAGTGAAGAACCGAGCCAGGAGTTCTTCCAATGACGGAGTCATCCAACAAACTCGCCTTGACGGAGACAGACGAAGTATCGGTCAGTTCGATCGTAGCCAAATTGCACCTCGCGATGCGGTGGAAGCAGGCCATCCCGGCGGTTTGCCGATGCCCGTGGATCAACCACCAATGTATACTCTCCCCGCAAGTCCGTACGGGGGCGACGAGGAAACGAATGGCGATGCAATCGGTTCTGATCACGGGAACGAGTCAAGGGATAGGTTACGAGACGGCGCTTGCGTTCTCGCGAGCCGGATATCGCGTGCATGCGACCATGCGCAATCCATCGAAGTCCCCCACACTGTCTGAAATCGCCGCACGAGAGAAGTTGCCGCTAACCGTCACTTCCATGGATGTGAATAGCGATGAATCAGTGCAATCCGGCATTGCTGCCATTCAGGCGCATCACGGCCCGGTGGATGTGCTGGTGAACAATGCTGGAATCGAATGCTTCGGCTCGATTGAAGAACAATCGATGGAAGATTTTCGGTCGGTGATGGAAACGAACTATTTTGGGGCATTACGTTGCATCAAGGCTCTAGTGCCGCAGATGCGCGAGCGACGGAGTGGCACAATCATTAACGTCAGCTCGGTCGCTGGAAGGTTTAGCCAACCGCCCGCAACACCATATTGCGCCTCGAAGTGGGCGTTGGAAGCCCTGAGCGAGGGACTGGCGTGCGAAATGAAGGCGTTCGGTGTTCGTGTGGCGCTGGTCGAGCCGGGGATCATCGATACCGCGATGGCACAGAGGATCAGCAAGAACGAGAGTCTGCTTTATCCGCACGCGGCGCGGGCTGCTGCCTTATTCACGGCGACGCTGGCGAATGCGCCGGTACCGCCAAGCCTGGTGGCGGACAAGATCCTTGAAATCGCAGGCAGCGAAACCTGGCAATTAAGACATCTGGTTGGCCCTGGCGCTGAGCCCACGATTGCCTGGCGGAGGGGAATGACGGACGAACAATGGGTGGATCTTCATTCTGCCGACGAGCCAACATTTCAACGGCTCATGGGCACGTCCTGACCGGTTGCGGGGTCACGCCCTCAACTCGAAAAGCTTCTGGCGCAGGGCCAATTCCTATACCGAACGCTGGGACTGAATATGCGTTTGACAAGAAATGGTAGGCACGAGGAGACTCGAACTCCTGACCTCTACCGTGTCAAGGTAGCGCTCTAACCAACTGAGCTACGCGCCTGCGCGGTGCATCTCGTTATCATATCAAAAGCTCATGTACCATCAAGACTTCCGGGCTGGAGCCATGAGGATCGGAACCCTTTGCTGAAAGAATTACGCGCCGCCCCCAATCTGCTTACTTTTCTCCGCCTTTGCCTTATACCCTTTCTGGTCATCGCGGTGCTCGAGTCTCACTACCGGACCGCGTTGTGCCTCTTCGTGGTTGCAGGCTTCAGCGACGGGCTCGATGGCATGGCTGCGAGGTTGCTCCAACAGCAAACCCAGATCGGCCAGTACCTCGATCCCGTCACCGACAAGCTCCTGCTCAGCACGCTCTTTCTGGTCCTCATGTACCAGGGGTTGGTGCCGCGGCGGGTGACCGTCCTGGTCTTTAGCCGCGACCTCGGCATCCTGATCGTGGCCGCCCTCCTCTTCATCAGCTTTGGCATGCGCGATTTTCGCCCCAGCATCTACGGCAAGGCGAACACCTGTGCCCAGATCCTGGCGCTGGTCGCCGTCCTCTTCTGCCAGATCTACACCCCGGCGCCGTTCATCATGGTGCGGACGGCGGCGCTCGACGCTACGGCAGTCCTCACCGTCGTATCCGCCGTGCACTACGCGTGGCGGACAGCCCGGCGTCTCGCCTTCGTCGAGGCTCACTAATCCTCTCCCAAAAAATCGCTTTCATGACAAACTATTGCTAGTACTTGGCTGCCGGTTTAACTTTACTGAAACAGTTCGATATTCAGCCCTGGCAAATTTTTTGGGAGCAGAACTGTGGTTTTTATGAAGGCCCTTTATGTCTGAGACAATCCAAGCACGCGTTCTTCGAGTGATTGCCACCACTCAACGCATCCCCGTGGAGAAGGTCAAGCCCGACAGCACCTTCGAAGAACTGGGCATCGATTCAATGGACAGCATCAATATCCTCTTCGACCTCGAGAGCGAATTCGATATCGAGATCAAAGACGAGGATGCGAAGAAGATCCAAACTATCCGGGAAATGATCGACGGTGTGACCTACCTGGTGAATTCCAAACAAAATACCCAAGCGGCAACTGATTAAGTTACCCTCGATCCAGCAAACAGTCCTTTTGAAAATGGTGTAGATGCGAGTTGTCATATCAGGTATGGGCGTCATCAGCGCTCTAGGCCTTGACCAGCAGGAGTTCTGGCAATCGTTGGTCAACGGTCAATCTGGAATCGGTCCGATCCCGAACGACGTCGGCCCCACTCCAGAAATGGGCATGAATCAGGTCCGTTTCAAGAACGGCGCTGCCGTGCGCGGCTATGACGCAGACACTTACTTTCCCCGCAAAGCGCTTAGTTTCATGGACCGTTTCGCGCAATTTTCCGTCATTTCCGCGCGCGAAGCCGTGAACATGGCGGGTATCGAGTGGGACGATGAACTGCGCGAGAGCGCGGCGATCATCACCGGGACCTGTATGGGCGGCAGGTTCACTGAGGAAATGGGTTATTGGGAGCTCTTCCACCATGGGCGGCACCGTGTCCACCCATTGACCATTCCCCTGGGAATGAGCAACGCCGGCGCCAGCCATATCTCGATGGAGTACGGGCTTCATGGCCCCGCCTTTACCATCTCCACGGCATGTTCTTCCTCCGCCCACGCGATCGGTCATGCACTGTGGATGGTGCGTTCCGGAGCGGCTCCCTTGGCCATCGCGGGGGGGAGTGAGGCTCCTCTTTTCCTGGGAGGCCTGAAGGCTTGGGAAGCGATGCGAGTGGTCAGCCCTGACACTTGCCGGCCTTTTTCCGCCAAGCGTTCTGGAATGATTTTGGGGGAAGGCGCGGCGATGTTGATTGTGGAGCCGCTCGAGCGGGCGTTAGCGCGCGGGGTAAAGCCTTTGGCCGAGATTGTGGGCTTTGGTATGTCGGCCGATGCTTGCCATGTGACTCAACCTTCCGCGGAGGGCGCAGCCCGCGCGATTCGGGCTGCCTTACGGGACGGCGGCATAGCTCCGGAGCAGGTCGGCTACATCAACGCCCATGGTACAGCGACAGAGGCCAACGACCGGATGGAGACCACGGCCATTCGTATGGTCTTCGGTGACCGCACCGCCGACCTGCCCGTCAGCTCCACCAAGTCCGCGCACGGGCACACCTTGGGTGCGGCGGGAGCGATTGAAGCGGTGGCCACGGTGCAGGCCTTATGCGCCGGCATGCTACCGCCGACAATAAACTTCCTAGAAGCGGATCCTGAATGTGACTTGGACGTGGTCCCGAACCAAGCTCGGCCGGCGAACGTGGACGTTGCCTTATCGCAGTCCTTTGCCTTTGGCGGCCTGAACGCCGTTCTAGCCTTCCGCGCCTGGCACTAACGAACAACCCGGCGAGAACCAGAAAACCCCAGCTTGGGTATCAGGACCGACCTCAGTCGAGCCGTAAAAGCCTGCGTGACAACGAATCTTAGGACCAAACGGAACCTGACGGGTGACCCATGTTCGCGCCAGCGTACGTGGGTCGACAAAGACGGGCGAAGCCCATCCAATGATTGTGGCTCAGTGACTAAAAGCATTAGAAGAATTCATACTCGGCCCACGTCCGCTGGTGCGACCCGAATTTCGTGAAAGCTGCCCTGGACACCACCACTTCGGTCCCCTGGATTCGCGCGCCGTTCGCGGTTAAATACTGCGGAAAAACTCACGCTTTGTATCAGGGCACGACTTTAGTCGTGCCGTAAATACTTGAAAATAAGATGGGCTATAGAGGCTGCGGAAAAACTCGGTTTTGTATCAGGGCACGACTTTAGTCGTGCCGTAGACACTTGAAAATAGGATGGGCTATAGAGGCTGCGGAAAAACTCATGTTTTGTATCAGGGCACGACTTTAGTCGTGCCGTAGACACTTGAAAATGGGATGGGCTTTACAGGCTGCGGAAAAACTCATGTTTTGTATCAGGGCACGACTTTAGTCGTGCCGTAAACGCCTGAAAATAGGATGGGCTTTAGCCCCTGCCACAGCCGAAGCCGCAACAAAACTGAAATTTTCTGCAACCTGTCTAGTCGTATCCCTGCTACCAAGCGGGAACCGTCTGCTCTCGCCACCCGAACCGTCTAGTTCCGGTTGCGGGCCATCTTTTCGAAGACATCCAGCGCATACTCCAGGTCAGCCTGGGTATGGGCAGCCGTCACGCAAAGACGCAGCCGGCCCGAATCCTGCGGGACAGCCGGAAACAGCACAGGCGTAGCCAAAATCCCGTGATCGCGCAGCCGCCTCGCGAACAACGCCGTCGTCGTCTCATCGTTCAATATCACCGGGATCACCGCTGTTTCCGAAAGACCCGTATCGTAACCGAGCGAGCACAGTCCGCTACGCAGGAAATCCGCATTGTGCTTGATACGCGCCACCCGCTCCGGCTCCGCCTTCAAAATCGCCAAACCTTCCCGGATTGCCGCCACCGCCGCCGGGCTCAAAGCCGCGGAGAAAATATAAGGCGAGGCGCCGTGCTGAAAATAGATCGCCATCTCCTGCGAAACCGCGGCAAAGCCCCCGGTAGACGGAATGGACTTAGCCAGAGAACCCGTCCAGATGTCGACCTCTTCCGTTGGAATCCCAAAGTGCTCGTCCGTTCCCCGGCCACGGCTTCCCAGTACCCCGGAAGCGTGCGATTCGTCCACCAGCAGGAAAAATCCGAACTCCTTCTTGACCTCAAGGATCTCCGGCAGATGGCAAACATCTCCATCCATCGAAAAAACTCCGTCCGAGATCACCAGAGTCCGGTTCGCCGCAGAACCGTTGCGCAATTCCTGGCGCAGCGAATCAACATCATTATGGCGAAACCGCTGTAATTGGACCCCAGCGAACCGGCAGGCATCGGTAAGGCTGCGGTGGCAGAGCGAATCCATGATCACCCGATCCGCCGGCCCAAGCAGCGCCCCCAACACCGCCACATTCGCTAAATACCCTGAACTGAACGTAATAGCCGCTTCGGTGCCTTTGAATTCGGCGAGATCCCGCTCCATCTGGATGTGCTGGTCGGTGGTTCCCGTAAGCAGACGGGCGCCGCCGGTTCCAGTGCCATATTTTCGAATGGCTTCGATAGCAGCAGCATCAATCCTTGGATCGCCGATCAGTCCCAGGTAATCGTAGGATGACAGCATCAACATGGTGTGGCCGTCCGCCTGCACCTGAGGCCCTGTCCGTCCTTCTAAAGGAATCTGGAAAGGATAGGCATCGTGCTCGCAGGCTAAGGCGGTAGTCTCGAAAAGACGCCTCGCGCGTGCATCGATAAGGTCGCTTTTGCCAAAGTTCCAGCGTTTCTCGGAGAAATAACCGTTAAACGCCTTGCCGGAGGAAGAAGGAAATCCTACTGTTCCGTGTTGAACTTTTGATTTCGTCTCTGTCGGAGTATCCATTGATTTAACTGACTATAGTGCAGGATCAGGGCATTGGGAAGTCCGGAGTTGCTGTCCCGGCACGGTTTAGCGCATTTCTCCCCTGAGGATGCGTCTTTTGCCGCGCGCGGACAAGCCGTAAAGTCGCAAAAATGCTCTAATTGACGTACGGTACCTCGCGCCCAGGTGTCTTCGGAGTTATATGTCAGTGTTACTGAACAGTCCGGCAGATCTACTTAACAGGCCGCCGCACGAGACCTCTCTCCCGGCTGGGCGGTTAGCCGACAAGTTCGGGCGCACCATTACCGACCTTCGGGTTTCTATCACCGACCGCTGCAACTATAAGTGCGTGTATTGCCGCACCGGCTCCGTCGGCGCCCAGTTTGCCGAGTTGTCCATGAACGACTACCTGCGCATGATCCGGGTTTTCGTTAGCCTGGGCATTCAGAAGGTACGTCTGACCGGTGGCGAGCCCTTACTGCGCAAAGACATTATCTCGTTGGTGGAACAGCTGTTCCTGCTGCGCACCCCTGAAGGCCAACCGCTCGATCTTGCCCTGACCACGAACGGTCATTTGCTGGCCGAGATGGCCGCCCCGCTCGCTCACGCCGGCCTCAGCCGCGTGACCGTCAGCATGGATGCCGTCGACCCCGCGATTTTTGCCCGCATCACCCGGGTGCCGGGCAGCTTCGAAAAAGTGTTGGCCGGCGTACGGGCCGCTCAGCGCGCCGGACTCGGTCCCGTCAAGGTGAACTGCGTCCTTCTACGCGGTTTTAACGACGACCAGATCGTCCCATTCGCCAGGTTCGCGCGAGACGAGGGCGTGATCATTCGTTTTATCGAGTTCATGCCCCTCGAAGAAGACCGCTTGTGGACTCCGGAGGTAGTTGTCCCCCTGAGCGAGGTGGTCAGCAAGCTCAATAGCTTCCGTCCCCTGGTCAGCCTGGCTCCGAATCACCCCGCGGAAACCGCGCGCCGCTACACCTTCGACGACGGCGTAGGAGAGGTCGGCATCATCGCGCCCGTGTCCCAGGCGTTTTGCGGCGCTTGCAGTCGCATTCGCCTCACGTCCGACGGCAAGATCCGCACCTGTCTTTTCTCCCACTTCGATCACGATCTTTACGGAGTGCTGGCCCGCGGCGGCTCGGACGACGATCTTGTCGCCTTTATTGAGAAGACGGTCGAAGCCAAGGAGGCGCGGCACCATATCGGCGAGCCGGGCTTCGTGAAGCCTTCCCGCAGCATGGTCCACATCGGGGGCTAGAGCATTTTTACTCGTGGTGCATACAGGGCAACCGCTCCCAACGCGGCTTTTCTCAAGAAAAGCCGCACATAACCGAGCTCACCGTGCAGTGTGGAAGTAAAAATGCCTAAAAAGCAATTCCCCTTTGGTGTGGATGAGAGAGTGAATGCTCACCGCGATTTTTCCTCAAGAAAAAACGCGCATGACCGAACTTTCTTGTGCAGAGTAGAAGGGAAATGCTTACCCCAGCCGCCGGAAGTAGGGCGCTAGCTTAAATGGTCGATGGTCCGTTCCCAGAGCGTCCGCCATTCCCCAAGGATCTTCGGGTCTTTCACGACGTAGCGCGTGCGCTGACCTCCTCGCTCGATCTGGATTCCATCCTGGGCGCCATCATGCAGCAGATGGAGCAGTTTTTCGAGCCGGAATCCTGGTCGCTGTTGATCGTGGACGAGCAGGAGCGCAATCTTTACTACGCCGTGGCAGCCGGCAGGTCCTCCGGCGACCGGAACCTGCGTGTCGACATGGGGGAAGGTATCGCCGGCTGGGTGGCGCAGCACGGCGAACCGGTCATCGTGTCCGATCCCGGCAACGATCCGCGCTTCGCCGGCTACACCGGCCCGTCCGTTCGATCCGTGATTTGCATACCGCTCTGCTCGCGAGATCGCACCCTGGGCGTCATCGAGCTGCTCAACTATCGCGCCTCTACGCTGACCGACCAAACCATGGCGTTTCTCAGGGTGCTGTGCGATTTTGCGGCCATTGCGATTCAGAACGTGCGCGCCGTGGAGCGCATCCAGGAATTGACCATCACCGATGACTGCACCGGTTTGTTCAACTCGCGGCACCTGTTTTCTGTCACCGAAAGCGAAATCGAGCGCTCCCGCCGGTTTAATCTTCCCTTCAGCTTGATTTTCATCGACCTCGACCATTTCAAACGGGTCAACGACCTCTACGGCCACCTCACCGGCAGCCGGCTGCTGGCCGAAATCGCCGGAACCATCAAGCACAATGTTCGCGGTATCGATTCGGCCTTTCGCTACGGCGGAGATGAGTTTATTGTTCTCCTGCCACAGACTGGCAAGGATGCGGCGCTCGAGGTGACCCAGCGCCTGTTGCACTCCTTGCGCGAGACGCGTTATCTGTTATCGGAGGGATTGAATCTGACGGTTCTGGCGAGTTTCGGGATCGCCAGTTATCCCGAAGACGGCAACTCGATCCAGGAGATCATCGGCGCTGCCGACGAGATGATGTATTTGGTGAAAAACTCTTCGCGTGGCAATATTGCCGTTGCCCAGCGCGGCTTTGTTCAAGAAAGGTAGGCATGCAGTTGAGTAGACGTCTTCGCATGGGGATGGTTGGCGGCGGTGCGGGCTCGTTCATTGGTCCCGTTCATCGCATGGCCGCCGAGTTGGATGGCGCCATCGAGTTGGTGGCGGGGGCTTTCAGTCAGGATCCGGAGCGTTCGCGCCAAGCCGGCGTGACTTACGGTGTGAGCGCCGATCGCGCTTACACCAATTTCAACGAGATGATGGAGCAGGAGAGCAAGCGCCGTGCGGCGAACGATGATGCCATCGACTTTGTTTGCATCGTCACCCCCAATCATCTTCACCTTCCGATTGCGGTTGCCGCCTTGGAGCATGGTTTTCACGTCATGAGCGACAAGCCGGCCACGGCAACCCTCGAAGAAGCCAAGACATTGCAGGGCGTGGTCGAGCGCACCGGCCTGCTTTATGGTTTGACCTTCACCTATACCGGGTATCCCCTGGTACGCGAGGCACGCCGCATGGTTCGCAGCGGGGCCTTAGGCATCATCCGCAAAGCCGTGGTGCACTACCATCAAGGTTGGTTGAGCAGCCAGTTGGAAACCACCGGTCACAAGCAGGCGGCGTGGCGCTCGGACCCCAAGCAGTCCGGCATGGGCGGAGCCATCGGCGATATCGGCACCCACGCCTTCAATCTTCTGGAATACGTGAGCGGCCGCGAGATAACGGAAATCTGCTCGGACCTCTCCTCGGTCGTCGCCGGCCGGAAACTGGACGACGACTGCAACGTGCTGCTCAAGCTCGACAATGGGGCGCCTGGGGTATTGTTTGTTTCCCAGATTGCTGCGGGCGATCGCAACGATCTCCAGCTTCATCTTTACGGCGAGTTGGGCGGTCTCCACTGGTGGCAGGAGAACCCCAATTATCTGCATTTCAATTGGGTAGGGAAGCCCAGCCAAACCTTCCACGCCGGCACCGACTATTTGTCGCCTGCGACTCGCGGCGAGTTCCGGTTACCGAGCGGCCATCCGGAAGGGCTGTTGGAAGCTTTTGCTAATATCTATCGCGACTTCGCAAGCGCCGTTCGGGCGCGTCTAACCAATCCGGCTGCGCTGTTGGGCGAACTGGTGCCAGGCATCCGCGAGGGCGTGCGCAGTATGACATTTGTGGAGCGAGCGGTGAAGAACAGTCGTGCCGGGTGGTGTTCACTATGAAAACCGTAAAGGGGCCCGCAATCTTTTTGGCCCAGTTTGCTGGAGACCAAAAACCGTACAACAACCTTGAAGATATTGCCCGCTGGGCTGCGGGACTCGGTTTCAAAGGCATCCAGATCCCTTCCTGGGATAAGCGCCTTTTCGATCTCAAGCAGGCGGCCGAAAGCCAGGACTACTGCGACCAACTCCTGGGCATGCTGAGCGGCCTGGGCCTGCAGTTGACTGAGCTTTCCACCCACCTGCAGGGCCAGTTGGTTGCGGTGCATCCGGCCTACGACCTCCAATTCGACGCCTTTGCGCCGCCCGAGGTGGCAGGCAACCCGAAGGCTCGTCAGGAGTGGGCGGTGCAACAAGTTCTGCTGGGCGCGAAGGCCAGCCGGAACCTGAAGCTATCCGCGCACGCGACCTTCTCCGGAGCCCTGGCGTGGCCCTACATGTATCCCTGGCCGCAGCGCCCGGCGGGGTTAGTCGAGGAGGCCTTCGCTGAGCTGGGGCGTCGTTGGCGGCCGATTCTGGATGCCTTTGAAGACGCGGGGATCGACCTGTGCTTTGAAATCCACCCTGGAGAAGACCTCCACGATGGAGTCACGTTTGAGCGCTTCCTGGCTGCGGTGGGGAACCATCCCCAAGCGAACATCTTGTACGACCCCAGCCACTTCGTGCTGCAGCAACTGGATTACTTGGCCTTCCTCGACATTTACCATGAGCGCATCCGCGCCTTCCATGTAAAGGATGCGGAGTTCAATCCGACCGGGCGATCGGGCGTATATGGCGGATACCAGGATTGGATAAATCGGCCCGGGCGTTTTCGCTCCTTGGGCGATGGGCAGGTCGATTTCGGCGGTATCTTCAGCAAGCTGGCGCAGTATGATTTTCCCGGCTGGGCAGTCATGGAGTGGGAGTGCGCGCTAAAGCACCCGGAAGACGGAGCCCGCGAGGGTGCGCCATTCATTCGCGACCATATTATTCGGGTAACCGAGCACGCGTTTGATGATTTTGCCGGTGGGCAGGCGGACCGTGAGACCAATCGGCGGCTGCTTGGCCTTTGAGGTTCAAGGTGCGCAATCCCCCGCAGTTGCTCGATGAGGCCGCTCTTTACCAGTACGCGGTAAGGGCGTTGGGGCGGCAAATGCGCACCGTGGCTGAGCTTAAACGCTTGATGAGCCGCCGGGTCGAGGCGGGAGAATCGGGCGAGACCAAAATGGCATCCGTAGTCGCGCGCCTTTTGGACCAGCACTACCTGGACGATCCAAAGTTTGCCTCCACCTACACCCGCCTGCGCCAGGAGAATCAAGGCTTCGGCAAGCGCCGCGTGCAGCAGGAGCTTACCCGCAAGGGAGTCCAGGCTGAGCTGGTCGCGAGTGCGATCGAGACCGCCTACGCAGAGCTAAGCGAAGACGAGCTAGCGCGACGCTACATCACCCGCAAGCGGATCGAAAAGCCGCAGGACGACAAGCAGACCGCGCGCGTGATTCGCCGTTTGGTAGCTGCGGGCTTTTCCTTCCCAGTCATCACCAAGCTGCTTAAGACCTGGGACATCGAGTGCAGCGAAGTCGACCTGGAGGAATGAACCTCACCGAAACTGACCGCGCTCTGGAATCCGCGATCCTGGAGCTGCTCGCGCGTCGCGGCGAAGGAAAGACCATCTGTCCATCGGAAGCGGCGCGCCTGCTTCACCCAGAAGGCTGGGAACAATACATGGAAAGCGCAAGAGAAGCCGCCCGGCGTCTAGTTGCCCGAGGAGAGATCGTAGTCACGCAACGAGGCAAAAAGGTTGACCCAGCTCGAGCAAAAGGACCGATCCGCCTGCGTCGAGCCTAACCTCTGAAGAACAACCGCACCTGACGGGTGCCCAATGTTAGGTGATGAAAATCACCTTCCGTCCGACAACCACTCTCCATGGAAGCGCCGCCCTCCCCTTTGTCATCCCGCGTAGCCGACTTGCCTGCGGCAAGTTAAGGGAGCAATGAACAGTACGGGTCACCGCGGACGCGACGGGTGCCCCATGTTCGCGCTAGCTAACGTGGGCCGAAAAAGCCGGGCGACCCGGATTTCCTGCCACGCTGCACTGGACAGAACCACGTGTGCGCCTTTCCGCCAAGAAAGGCGCATGCACTGTATCAACGCCACGAAGTCCAACAGGAAATCCGGGCGATGCCCCTCAAACGCTTTTGGTCGGTCCAGGGTGCGGTTGTTCATTAGGAGGAGCCGACTTGCCTGCGGCAAGTTAAGGGAGCAATGAACAGTACGGGTCACCGCGGACCCGACGGGTGCCCCATGTTCGCACCAGCGTACGTGGGCCGAAAAAGCCGGGCGAAGCCCCATCCAATGCTTTTAGTCGTTCCGGGTACGGTTGTTCATTAGGAGAGCCTGTGACTTAATCGTCTTCCCGCTTTTCGTCTAGTCCCGCAGGGACGGGCTGAACTTTAGCCCATCACGCAGTGCCGGGTACCGATGGCTAACAGACCAAGTCCCGCCAGGGACGGCTGAATTATTCCGCGATCCCATCGACAGTAAGATTCGTTCACCCGTCCCTTCGGGACTGAATGGACCCGGGAATACGCGTGACCGAAGGGAAGTGGAGGAACCTCTTGTCCCGTCGATCCCACTCATCGATGCCCGATGGAAGCGCCGCCCTCCCCTTGTCATCCCGAGCGAAGCTCGGGACCTGCAGTTCTACGGACCTTTCGGGGAAACGTTGTTCGCCAATACCCAAACAAATTTGTCATCTCGAGGAGACGACTAGCCCGCGGCCAGTTAAGGATCAACAGCACGGGCCACCGGGCACTGGACGGGTGCCCCATATTCGCACCAGCGTACGTGGGCCGAAAAAGCCGGGCGATGCCCCTCAAACGCTTTTTGGTCGTTTCCGGGTACGGTTGTTCATTAGGAGCGTAGTGGAGAGATCTGCGGTTTTCTTTTCCCGCTCAGCTAGCAGCCTTTGAGCATTGAATTAGAGTGAACTCACTCTCATGCGTAAAAGTGCCTTTGCCCTCGCTTGCGTACTGTGCGGTTTCTCCGCAAACGCCCAAACCGCCGACCTGATCCTGCTCCACGGCAAAATTCTGACCGTCGATGCCAAGGACTCCATCGTTCAGGCTGTAGCCATCCAACAGGGGAAAATCTCAGCCGCCGGTTCTGACCAACAAATTCTCGCGCTGGCCGGACCGAAAACACAGCGGATCGATCTGCAGGGAAGAACCGCCACCCCCGGACTAATCGACACCCACGCGCACCTAGCCGAAGGAGGATACGACGAGCTCTACGCCGTCAGCCTGAGCGATGCAACCTCAGTGAGCGATGTAGTCAACCGCGTGCAAGCAGCAGCCGCCAAGCTACAACCCGGCCAATGGCTCACCGGCGCAGGTTGGGATGAAGGCAAATTATCAGAGCGCCGCTACATCCTCGCCTCCGATTTGGATAAAGCCGCACCCCACAACCCTGTCTGGCTGATGCAAACCACCGGGCACTACGGCGCGGCCAATCACCAGGCCTTACAAATGGCCCACATCACCGCCGAAACGAAGGATCCCCCAGCCGGCACCATCGATCGCGATCCTAAGGGCGTCCCAACAGGCGTGTTGAAAGAATCCGCGATGGACGCGGTGAACAAGCTCATCCCAGCCCCAACGCAGGAGCAGTTACGCAACGGAATCCTCCGCATGGTCGACACCATGCACCGCGAAGGCATGACGGCTGTCAAAGACCCCGCCATCGGGCAGCCGGCATGGGATGCCTATCGCGCTTTACTCGAAGACAAGAAGCTCACCGTGCACGTTTGCGTTCTTTGGAAAGCCGGGACGACGCTCAAATCCGCGCGCGCAACCTTGGCCCGGGTGAAAACTCTACCCCACCCACCCCAATCCTTAGGCGACGGCAACCTGCTCTCCTGCGGAGTGAAGCTCTTCATGGATGGCAGCGGAGGCGCCCGGACCGCATGGGTTTACGACGAATGGAATCAACATTCCACTGGCGTCGTCGCGGGCAACCGTGGCTATCCCCTCATCGAACCCGAAACCTATCGCCAAATGGTGCGCCTCTTCAATGAAGCCGGTGTATCCGTGGGAACCCATGCCATCGGAGACCACGCCATCGATTGGGTAGTCGACACCTATGCCCAAGTCCTGAAAGAAAACCCAACGCCAGGGCTCCGCCACAGCATCATTCACGCCAACATACCGAGCGATCACGCCATCGCCACCATGGCCGCTCTCGAAAAAACCTACGACGCCGGCTACCCCGAAGTAGAACCGGGCTTCACCTGGTGGATCGGCGATACCTACGCCGGCAACTTTGGCCCCGAGCGTTCGCTCCGCCTCAATCCCTTGCACACCTTTCAATCCCGCGGCATCCTCTGGACTGGTGGCTCGGATTACTCCGTCACTCCGTTGCCCGCCCGCTACGGCATCTGGGCATCGGTACAGCGAGAAACCGAAAAAGGGGTCTACGGATCGCATCCCTTCGGAACGGCGGAGTCGGTCGACGTACACACCGCCCTACGTTCCTACACCGCCTGGGCGGCGCGCCAATTATTTCTGGAAGACAAAATAGGCTCGCTCGAACTCGGCAAAGAGGCCGATATCGCCGTCTGGGACAAGGACCTGTACACCATTCCGCCCGCCGAGCTGCGCAACCTCAAATGCGAGATGACCATTTACCACGGCGAAGTGGTCTACCGCAGCGAGCGATGAACTAAACTTAAGCCATGCAGTATCGCTCTGGTTCGGAAATACGGGAAACCTTCCTGCGCTTTTTTGCCGAAAAGGGTCACCGTCGCGTGCACTCCTCATCGCTGGTTCCAGCGAATGACCCCACATTGCTGTTTACCAATGCGGGCATGAACCAGTTCAAAGATGTATTTCTCGGCATCGACCGCCGCGACTACAACCGCGCCACCACGTCGCAGAAGTGTGTACGCGCCGGCGGCAAGCACAACGATCTGGAAAACGTCGGCTTCACCCGCCGTCACCACACCTTCTTCGAGATGATGGGTAACTTCAGCTTTGGCGACTACTTCAAAGCCGGAGCGATCGCTCTCGCATGGGAGCTGGTCACTTCGCAGGAGTGGCTAGGCATTCCCGAGGACAAGCTCTACGTCACCATTTTCAAGGGCGAACAGGGAGTTCCCCGCGACGAAGAAGCCTACGAACTATGGCGCGCTCAGGGTGTGCCTGCCGAACGAATTCACGAGATCGGCATGAAGGACAACTTCTGGGCCATGGGCGACACCGGTCCCTGTGGACCATGCTCAGAAATCTTCTATGACATGGGACTCGCCGCTTCGGAGACCGGGGAAGACAAGCCTTTCGGGCAGGACGACGCGCGCTACGTGGAGATCTGGAACCTGGTCTTCATGCAGTTCGACCGCGATCAACAAGGAGAGCTGCATCTACTGCCCAAGCCATCCATCGATACCGGAGCAGGCCTCGAGCGCATAGCCGCCGTGCTGCAAGGCAAACTCTCGAACTTCGAAACCGACCTCTTTACTCCGTTGCTCGCGCGTGCGGGAGAACTCACCCACACTCAGTACAAAGACGGCAGCGCTCCGGGCGATGCATCCCTGCGCATCATCGCCGATCATGCCCGGGCGGCGACCTTTCTCATCTCGGACGGAGTGCTCCCGGCCAACGAAGGCCGCGGCTACGTCCTGCGCAAGATCCTGCGTCGCGGCATCCGTCACGGCCGGATGCTCGGGCAGGAAGATGCGTTCATGTATCAAATGGTCGATGCGGTTCGTGACGAGATGCAGGTCGCGTACCCGGAGCTGGTGGAGAGCGCCCCACGTGTGGCCAAGGTAGTCCGCGCGGAAGAAGAGCGTTTCGGAAGGACACTCGCGCTGGCATCCAAGCAACTCGACGCCGCCATGGAGCGGGTGCACGGAGCCATGCTGCCGGGCGCGACCGCCTTCCACCTTTACGAAACGTACGGCTTGCCCCTGGACTTCATGGTGGATGCGGCTCGAGACCAGGGTGTCGACTTCGATCTGACCGGCTTTGAACTGGCTCTCAACGAGGAGAAGGTGCGCGCCAGTGCCTCCTGGAAGGGAGGATCGAAAGCTTCTGTCAGTCCGGCCTTCCGTGAGTTGCCGAAGACAATCTTTGAAGGCTATCGCCAGCTGAACTCGCACCATTGCGAAGTGCTTGCCATCATCAAGGACGGCGTCGGCGTGCCCCACGCAAATGCCGGCGACAGCGTCGAAGTCGTTCTCGATCACACTTCATTTTATGCCGACTCTGGCGGCCAGGTGGGAGATACCGGCTGGTTCTACTCCGATGATCACAACGTCGTAGTGGCCGACGTTCTAGGCTGTGTGCAGCCGGTGCAGGGAGTGCGCGCGCACAAGGTCTATCTTCGCCAGCCCATCGAGCTGGGCACTTATATCGACACCGTGGTAAATACAGAAACCCGATGGGCAATTCGCCGCAACCACACCGCCACCCACCTTCTGCATGCGGCCTTGCGTGAGGTGCTGGGCAAGCACGTGAAGCAGGCCGGCTCCCGCGTCGACCCAGAACATTTGCGCTTCGATTTTTCTCACTTCACCGGCGTTGCTCCGGAGGAGTTGGCGGAAGTGGAAGAGATCATCAACCGCCAGGTCCTGGACAACACCAAAGTCGAAACCCTGGAAGACGTGCCCATTGACGTGGCGGTGAACGAGTATCACGCCATGGCATTATTCGGCGAGAAGTATGGCGAGAAGGTCCGGGTGGTGAAGATCGGCGATTTCTCCACTGAGCTCTGCGGTGGCACGCACACCGGGGCCAGCGGGGAGATCGGGCTGGTGAAACTGCTCAGCGAGGGCGGCGTGTCTTCTGGCGTTCGCCGTGTCGAGGCGGTCACAGGTCTTGGCGCCTTGGGTGAGTTCCGGCGTGGCCACGAGGCAGTGCAACTTGCCGGCCAATTTGCCACCGATCACGTTTCGCCTGCGGAAGCGTTGCGCAGCAAGATTTCCGCGCAGGACGAAGAAATCAAGAAGCTGCGCCGTGAGATTGACCAGGCGCGCATGAAATCCGCCGCCACATCGGTCGCATCGGCTGCGAACCAGGCGATTGTGGTGGAAGGCATCAAGGTCCTGGCGCAGCGGGTAGACTCGCTCGATCGGGGTCAATTGCGCACCCTGGTCGACAATCTCCGCAACAAGCTAGGTTCCGGTGTCGTGGTTCTGGGTTCCGCACAAGACGATGGGAAGGTAGCGCTCATCGCCGGCATCACAGCGGATCTGACCGCTCGGCTCTCAGCCGGCAAGATCATCGGCGTACTGGCGAAGAAGGTCGGCGGCTCCGGAGGCGGCCGTCCCGACATGGCAGAGGCCGGAGGCAAAGACGCGCAGGCGCTGAACGCTGCCCTGGCCAGCGCACCAGAGGTCGTACGCGCCTTGCTCTAGGAACTAAGAGTGGAATGAACACTACAGGGCCAAGCCGATCTTGACGGGTGCCCCATGTTCGCACCAGCGTACGTGGGCCGAATATGGATTCTTCGAATGCTTTCACTCAAGGACTTGAAGCATTTGATGGGCTTCGCCCGTCTTTTTCGGCCCACGTACGCTGGTGCGAACATGGGGCACCCGTCAAGATCGGCTTGGCCCTGTAGTGTTCGTTGGAACTGAAGCGAAGACGGTATCCTGTGGGTTCAGTGTTTATGCGGGACGCCTCCCCGGTACGTCCATGATCGGGTACTTCCGCCTATCCTTCGTTGCTGCTCGCAACTTGCCCACCTATAATCGGGTTAGCTCTGGCGTGCGGGTGTTGGGTCCGCTCAGTCGCTATGGTTCATGCCGTGCGTTTCCTCCGTGCGTTCTGCTCTCGAAGCCGCATGACGACGGCTTGGCGAACACGCGTGATTTGCGCGATCACTATTCTCGGCTCCGTTACCGTTCCCGCTCGTCAGCTCTCACGACTACCTCCCTACGAACAAGCACAGGAACTCCGCGAGGCCCTGCAATCCCGTCCTGAGCCGCAACGCACTCGGGCAGCGTACGACCGGGTGCTGGATGCCTACCGCACCGTCTACCACATCGATCCGGCCTCTCCCAAAGCCGAAGCCAGCGTACTCGCCGTGGCCCAGCTCTTGGGCGAGGAAGGTCACCTCTTCGCCGATGTGAGATTGCTCCACGCCGCCATGGGGCAATACGCATTTCTGCGGGTGCAATATCCCGACAGCCGAACTCGTTTCGCGGCCTTTATCGCCCAAGGCGAAAAGCAAGCCAACGACGACCTCAATGCACTCCACCGGGCGACCCCGCATGCCCGCGCGAAACGGAATGCAGTTCTGGCCGCGGCCCTTGACTCGCAGCAGCCACAGCCTGCGCCATCCATGACGCCCCCGGCCATTCAGCCGAAGCAGACTCCCGCGCCCTCAAGGCCCCCGCCTGCCATGACCCCGGCGGCCATCCAGCCCAATCCGCCGGTCCAGGATATCCCCGTCTTGGCGCCCGCCGCGTTGCATCCGGGCACCGTCGCTTTAGTTAGCGGAATCCGCCATTGGTCGACACCCGTCTATACCCGCATCGCCATTGACCTCGAAGATCAGGTAGCCTACCAGGCAGCCCGTGTCCCTGGCCCTGACCGCATCTACTTCGATCTCTACGGCGCCCGTCTGGGAGCGGGATTGAACGGCAGGTCCGTCGAAGTGATCGACGACGGTTTTCTCAAACGCATCCGCGCCGCGCAATTCTCCAACAACGTCACCCGGATTGTGCTCGACGTAAGCTCCGTATCCGACTACTCGGCCTTTCTGCTTCCCAATCCATGGCGCCTCATCATCGACATCCACGGCCTCAAGCCGGGCAGCGTCCCCACCACAAATCTAGCCAGCCTGGCTCCGGCACCATCAACTCAGCCGGTCGCGGCTCCTGCGCCCGCACCGCCGGTCGTGGTGAAAACCCCGCCGCCCGCCGCCAACCCTAAGCAGGAAATCGCCAACCTCGGGCAACAACCCAATCGCGTGCAGGCCACCGATCGTCCCACCACCCATCCGATCGCGGCCTCGGTCGCCGGCACCGTTCCCGCGCCACAGCCGGATGACGGTTCGCTCGCGTCCACCACTCCGCCGCCCACCCCGGCCCGCAAGAAGCCAAGCCCGATTCGTGCCACCGCCACGACGACCGCAGTGGTCGAGGACGGGAGTCTTTCCTCCCCCATGCACGAAGCGGAGCCCACCGCCGCCGGCGAACGCTCCCTGGTACGGGCCCTCGGCCTCAAAATCGGCCGCATCGTGATCGATGCCGGCCATGGCGGACATGACTCGGGTACCACGGGGCCAGGCGGCATCCAGGAAAAGGAAATCGTTCTCGACGTCGCCCTGCGTCTCGGCAAGCTGCTCAAACAGCGCTTGGGCGCGGATGTGATCTTTACTCGCGACAACGATACGTTCATTCCACTGGAGACGCGCACCGCCATCGCCAACAAGGCCCAAGCCGACCTTTTCCTTTCCATACACGCCAACTCGAGCCCCGACTCCTCAGCGCGCGGAGTCGAGACCTACTACCTCAACTTCACCACCTCGCCCGACGCCCTCGAAGTGGCCGCCCGTGAAAATGCGGTCTCCAACGAGTCCATCCACGAGCTTTCTGACTTGGTGAAGAAAATCACGCTGAAAGACAAGATCGACGAATCGCGCGAGTTCGCCGCCGACGTCCAGAAATCCCTCTATGACGACCTGGAGGACGGCAACCCCGGCTTGCGGGATCGCGGAGTCAAGAAGGCCCCATTCGTTGTCCTGATCGGCGCCAACATGCCATCGATTCTCGCCGAAATCTCCTTCCTCACCAATTCCGACGACGCCCGCGAGCTACAGCAGCCTGCCTACCGGCAGCGAATCGCCGAGTCTCTCTACCGCGGAGTATCCCGCTACATCAGCGGCCTGAGCGGAGTCCGCCTGGCCCAGGGTCCTGTCCATCCCACCGGAAACTGAGTCCTCCATTCGACACCCGCAGCAGAAATGCTCTAGTCTCTCAACAGGTGCGTATGCTTCGTGCCCTTTCGGCCTCCGTTCTCTTATTTCCGCTGCTCCTCTCGCCGGCCTTGGCCGAGCCTCCGACCCAAACCGCGCCACCCTTCCTACCCTCCGATTTTGCCGGCTGGAGCCTGACCGCGCCCGCCCAGGAAAGCGCCGCGCCCGAAGCTGCGGATGCTGCCAACGCTGGCGTTCTGAAGGAATACGGATTCCAGCAATTAGCCACCGCCCACTACGCCAACGGGGATAACAAGCTCAACGTCCGCGCCATCCGTTTTTCCGACGCGAGCGGCGCCTATGGCGCGTTCACTTTCTACCGCCGCCCGGGCAGCATCGAGGAGCAGATTGGGCGTACCGCAGCCTGGGATGGCACCCACGTCCTGTTCTGGAACGGGGCTACGCTAGTCGACGCCACCATCGACAAAGTCACGCCTATGACCCCAGCGGAGCTGCGCGAGTTGGCCAAAGACCTGCCGGCGCCTTCAGGGTCGGCGAATGTTGCCCCTCCGTTGCCCAGCTATCTTCCTCGCCAGGGCCTCGACATCGGCCTCACCCACTACTCGCTGGGGCCGGAGGCCTACTCCCGTGCCGGAGGGGTCCTCCCCGTGACGCTGGTAGGCTTTGCTTCCAGCGCCGAGGCGGTTACCGCCAACTACTCAGGCCGCGACGGTGAGGGGCGGGTGACCCTGCTGATGTACCCCACGCCCCAAATCGCGGCGGCCCGCCTCCGGGATATCGATGCCTTCCTCAAGACCAGTGCGGACCGGGCCACTTGGCCCCAGGCGCTGGCGGAGAGCCGTCCAGACTCACTCTTGACCCGCCGCAGCGGTCCCATGGTTGCCGTGGTCACTGGATCGTTTCCCGCAGCCACCGCCCACAAGCTCATCAACCAGGTCAACTACCAGGCTGACGTCGTCTGGAATAACCCGCAGGGCTACATCAGCGACGGCTCCAAGGTCGCACGGCTGATTTTGGGTATCTTCGCCCTGACCGGCATCCTGGGCGGCGCTGCGATCCTCCTGGGCCTCTTCCTGGGTGGGGGGCGGGCGATCGTTCGCGTCCTGCGCGGCAAGCCCGCATCGGCCTTCCAGGAAGAGACCGAGTTCATCCGTCTCAACCTCGAGGATTAGGCCGGCTTAGCGAGGGGGTTACCCTTTCGGGCAGGCAATTTTGCCAGCGGAAAACTGAACCATCCCAGGTGCACCGGAACTCCTAAGTGCTCCGATTGCAGAGGTTTGGAACTTTTTCCCGGCCGCCCTTGGCAGCCCCTATCCTGCCCTATTTTTTCGAGGATCCCGCTAACCTGTTCATACAGCTAGATTTATTGCGATCTTGATTTTGCCTTGACACCCTCGGGAGCCAACCATAAGATTTCGCCAGAAAGTTCTGATGGCCTTGCCTCCGTTGGAACTATTCTCCCTGAAGAAAAGGCCGCCCTGTTGCCGGGTGGCCTTTTCGTTTTCCCCGAGCCTAGATACAATCCGACAAGGCACGTGCAACCCGGGCGCGCCGACGTAGCTCAGTTGGTAGAGCAGCTGATTCGTAATCAGCAGGTCATCGGTTCAAGTCCGATCGTCGGCTCCATTTCGGACTGCGGAAACCTCCCTGTTTCCTATCATTGTTCACTCACTGAATTTAGCCCCGCTTATCCACTGATTTCTTTGGCTTACGCTTGCGGCCGGTGTTAATCCCTCCGCATAATCGCCTCAGAAGCTGAGGTGTGAGGGTGACGGCCTCCGAAGAGAAAATTACCCAATACAGCCGCCAGGATGTTCTCCGCATTCTGCGCATTCGTTTGAAGCAGCTTTGCTCCTGGGAGCGTTCCGGGCTCATCGGTCACAGCGAAGTTTACTTGTTTAAAGATCTGGTGCAGTTGCGTAAGCTGCGGGACCTGCGTGCGATGCGACTCTCCGTAGCCAATATTCGCGCCTCCATTCAGGCGATGCAGCAGGTTTCCGGAGTCAATAATCCTTTGTTGGAAGCGGGCGCTGTCCGCAGCGGAGCGCGCCTTGCCTTCCGTTTGAGCGGTGCGACCATGGAGCCCATCGCCCGGCAGTTCGTATTTGACTTCGACTCGCCGCGCCGCCTCGCCCAGGTGAGTTCTTCAGCCAGCCATCAGGCGGCCAGGACCGCTCGTGTGCAGAGACTTTTTTTCGAAGCGGTGCGCATGGAGGAGCAGGGCAAGACGCTCGAGGCCGCGGTCCATTACGAGGGCATTCTTGATCTCGATCCCGGTCACGCACCGACCTGCATCAATCTGGGGACGATTCAGTACAACCAGCGGCAATTTGCCGAAGCAGAAGCGCTGTATCGCCGCGCCACGGTTTCCGACCCAAAATATGCCTTGGCCTTTTTTGATCTAGGCAATGTGCTGGACGAGTTGCAGCGTCTCTCCGAGGCCATCGATGCCTACACCACAGCCATTCGCCTGGTCCCCCACTATGGCGATGCGCACTACAACGTAGCCTTGGCCTACGAACGGACCGGAGACCGGCGGGCCGCCCTGCGCCACTGGACCACCTACATCAAACTCGACCCGGTAGGCCCCTGGTCGAACCACGCCCGTATGCAAGCCCGCAAGATTCTCGAGCGCGAACAGCTATCCATCGTGCATCGTGGCTCCTCGGTGCGTCACGACTACGCGTTGCGCCGCACGCGCACCGTGCCCCGTCTCGAAGCCGTCCCCAAGCCGCAGCTACCCCTGTAACCTCGCTGGACAGGCGGGCATAGGAGCGCATAGCTTAGTCTCGTGTCTGATTCTCTGCTTGCCTCCCAACCTGCGTCCCCTCTCACTCTGCTTTCTGAAGACGAACAACTTTTTCGCGCGACTGTGCGCCAGTTTGCCCAGGAAAACATCGGGCCTCTGGTTCGCACGATGGACGAGCAGCAGCACTTTCACGCCGAGTTGATTCCGCAGCTCTTCAACCTCGGCCTCATGGGAATCGAAATCCCCATAGAATACGGTGGCTCCGGTGGAACCTTCTTCGAAGCCATTCTGGCGGTCGAAGAGATTTCCGCAGTAGACCCTTCGGTCGGCGTCCTGATCGATGTGCAGAACACGCTATGCATCAACGCTCTGCTGCGTTGGGCCACGCCGGAGCAAAAGAACGCCTGGCTCCCTCGTCTGGCAACGGACACCGTAGGCGCTTACGCGCTCAGCGAAGCCGGTTCCGGTTCCGATGCGTTTGCCCTGCAGATGCGCGCGGAGAAGCGAGGGGACTCTTACCTGTTGAACGGGCAGAAGCTTTGGATCACCAACGCCCGCGAGGCCGGCCTCTTCATCGTGTTCGCCACCCTCGATCCGAGCGCCGGCTACAAAGGGATCACCGCTTTTCTGGTGGACAAACGCACCCCCGGTTTTTCCATCGGCAAGAAGGAAGACAAGCTCGGCATCCGCGCCTCCTCCACCTGCGAAATTGTCCTCGAAGATTGCAAAGTGCCTGCGGCCAATCTGCTGGGCGAGCCGGGCAAAGGCTACAAGATCGCCATTGAAACCCTGAACGAGGGTCGCATTGGAATCGGCGCACAAATGCTTGGCTTAGCGCAAGGCGCCTGGTCGCATGCAGCCCGTTATGCTTTCGAACGCAAACAGTTCGGCAAACCGATTGGCGAATTTCAAGCGGTGCAATTTACCTTGGCCGAGCTGGCCACAGAAATCGAAGCCACCCGGTTGATGGTCTACAACTGCGCCCGGCTCAAGGACAACGGCCTCAGCTTCCTGAAGGAAGCGGCCATGTGCAAGTACTTCGCCTCCCAAGTAGCCGAGCGCGTTGCCAGCCAGGCGGTCGAGGTCTTTGGCGGTTACGGTTTCGTGAAGGACTACCCGGTGGAGAAGTATTACCGCGACGCCAAGATCGGCAAGATCTACGAGGGCACGTCGAACATGCAGCTGGCGACCATCGCCAAGCTCATGTTGGGGAGCCACTGAGAAATTGGTTCGCGTCGGCATCTGGGAGTCGATCAACCCAGCACTCCTCGGCGACTTCACCCGGGAAGTGGAGCTGGTGCGGATCCCAGACGAGCCTGAAGGCGCGATTGACATCGACATGTGGATCGCGCCCACGAGTCTGAAGATCGTGCGGAGTCAACTGCCTCATCTTTGCGGGTTCAAAGTGGTGCAGGCTTTGTGGGCTGGGATTGATATGCTGCAGCCTCTTCTGCCTCCGGGGGTAACCCTGTGCGACGGGCAAGGAGTGCATGATATTCCCACTGCCGAGTGGGTAGTGACCGCAATCCTCGCCATGCAGAAGCATCTACCGTTCTACTTCGAGCTGCAGCAGCAGGAAAACTGGAGCGGCCGCCGCCAGGCCGAACAGCTGTACCAGCAAACCGACGCCTCACCGGCAGAGCTTCGCTCGACGGCATTGGTAGGCGAGGTAGCGGACAAGACCGTTCTGATCGTAGGCTACGGCTCCATCGGCCAAGCCATCGAGACGAGGCTTGCGGGGTTTGGCCCTCGCTTCCTGCGCGTAGCGCGTCGTGCCCGCGAAGGAGTCTTCCCCGCCTCGCAACTCGACGAACTTCTGCCGCAGGCCGATATTGTGGCGATCCTCACCCCGTTGACACCGGAAACCCGCCACCTGATGAATCAGGACAGGATCGCGACCATGAAACGCGGAGCTCTGCTGGTAAATGCCGCCCGCGGCCCGGTCATTGATACGGACGCCTTGCTGCAGGCTTTACGTGAGAATCGAATCCGCGCCGCCCTCGATGTGACCGACCCGGAGCCGCTGCCGGCGGGGCATCCCTTATGGAAAGCGCCCAACCTGCTCATCACGCCCCACGTGGCGGGATCCACCGCAAAGTTCATCCAGCGCGCCCTGAAGCTAGCCAGCGACCAAGCCGAACGTTTTGCCCGTGGCGAGCCCCTGCTGAACGTGGTCGACTCTGGATACTAGTCAACCGCGATCTTGATGGGTGCCCCATGTTCGCATCAGCGTACGTGGGCCGAAAAAGATGGGCGAAGCCCCTCCAACGTTTCTACCCATGAGGTACCCACCAAACTTACGACCCGTTACCCGGTATTCCTCAAGCCTGCGGCAATCCCGTTAATAGTTGCGGAAAGAGCACGGTTAATAGCGTCTGAATTGTCACCCGCGCGCTTGCGCCGCAGCAAATCCACCTGAATCAGGCTAATAGGATCGACATAAGGATTGCGCAAACGAATCGATCGCGCCAGCACCTGGTTATTCTCCAGCAGCTCCGACTGGCCAGTAATAGCCAGGATGCTTTCCCGGGTGCGATGGAATTCCGCCTCGAGCTTGGTAAACACCCGATCCCGCACGCCGCTGTCGGTTACCAGCGAAGCATACAGCGCAGCGATCCCGAAGTCGGATTTCGCCAGAGCCATCTCCACATTGCGCACCAGATCGATAAAGAGAGGGAACTCCCGCGTCATGGTCGCCAGCACAGCCGCCCCGCCAGGTTTCTCAGCATAGGACGCAAGCGCCCGACCCACGCCGAACCACGCCGGAACAAGTTGCCGGCTCTGCGTCCATCCAAATACCCATGGAATTGCGCGCAACGCACTCAGGCTCGGCCGCCCGCCACGACGCGAGGGCCGGGAACCGATCTTTGCATGTTCCAACTCCGCCATAGGTGTGGCCTCTTCGAAATACTGCCGCACCTCCGGATCGTCCAGGATGTGCTCGCGATAGAAAGAGAACGCGGTCTCGGATAACTCGCCAAACGCGGCCTCCCACTCGGGCGCAAGCACGCCGGTGAAATGGCCGTGTGGATCACGTGCATTGGGTCGCGCCAGAGCATCGAGAGAGGCTGCGATCATGAGCTCCAGGTTGCGTTCGGCAAGAATCACATCGGAGTATTTCCAGTTCAGCACTTCGCCTTGCTCGGTAATCCGGATGGCGCCGGTAAACGCACCGGCCGGTTGGGCGTAAATCGCGCGGTGCGTAGGCCCTCCGCCGCGGCCCACGGTGCCGCCCCGCCCGTGAAACAGACGCAGGCGTACTCCGCATTCGGCAGCGACCTGGTGCAGGGCGCGATGAGCGCGGAAGATCTCCCAAGTGCTAGTGAGCATACCGCCGTCTTTATTCGAGTCGGAGTAGCCCAGCATCACCTCCTGGCTGTTCCCCCAGGACTCCAGCAACTGGCGATAGCTGGGTGATTGCCACAACTCGCGGCAGATCGCCGGCGCATTGCGCAAATCTTCAATCGACTCAAACAAAGGAACAGGCATCAACCCGGGATCGGCCTCCCTGCCCTCCACATGGACGCCACCCAGGCGGGCGAGCCAGATCACATTCATGACATCTTCCGCGCTGGCAGCGCCGCTGATCACGTAATGACGTATCGCTTCCGGCGTGGACGATGCCTTCAGCTCGGCAATCGCGCGGAAGGTATCGATCACATCGGCCGATGCCGCAGTCAGCGGCGCCGGCACCGACGACGCACGCGACGCGTCACACTTCCACGCTCCTGCTTCTTCAAGTGCCGCGGCATGCAGGCGTGCATGCTGGCGGATGTCGAGCGTTTGCAGGTGAAGGCCGTAGGTGCGTACTTCAAGGATCAATGGATCCACCAGCGCATGAGCCAGTCGAGGGCCGCGATTCTCCACCAGGCTGGCGTGCAGAACCTGCAGATCCTCCAAAAACTCGGCCGCCGACTTATAGGCCGGTAGTCCGGCCAGAGCCGGGTCCGGGGCAGCATGCGACCCGAGGCCGGCCAGCCGCGCCCGAATACAGCTCACGAATCGCCGGTAATACTCATTCTCATAGCGCTCACCGAAGCTGGCATTTACGGGTTCGAGATAGCTCTTCAGGCGCTGCTCAAGCGCACTGCTGACCGGAGCCTGCTGCGCCGAACTGGTGAGCAGGTCGAGCATCGTGCCGAGCCTGCGCTGATAGTGCGTCATCAGATTCTCGCGCGCCATCTGCAGTGCGTCCCGCGTGACCTGCGGAGTCACGAAAGGATTGCCGTCACGGTCGCCGCCGATCCAGGATCCGAAAGAAAGCAACAGCGGCATCTCGGCCAGGTCCATGCATAGCCCGTACTCTGCTTCAAAAGCGGCTGCGACCTCTGCATATAGACCGGGCAGGGTTTCATAAATGGACGCGTCGAAGTAGTCGAGGCCCATATTCACTTCATCGCCGACGGTGGGTCGGCGCGTACGAACCTCGTCCGTCTCCCACAGAGCTGTGATCTCGGCGGCAAGGCTTTCTTCGAACTGTTCCAACTGTTCATCGGACAGCGGGATGCGATCCAGCTGTTCGAGCAGATCTGCGATGCGGTGCCGTTTGAACGTCACGACCCGCCGCGCTATTTCGGTAGGATGTGCGGTAAAGACTGGGATGACGCAAATCGAGCGCAGCCACTCGAGGGCTTCGTCGCCCGAAATGCCGGAGGCGCGCATGGCACGCAAGGTGCCGCGCAGGGAACCGCGCTGCGCCTCACCGGAGAGCTGCAGCGAGAGACGTCGGCGCTTGCGATGGTTGGTCTCCGCCATGTTGATGAGCTCGAAGTAGAAGGCGAACGCGCGCGCCATGCGATACGCTTGCAGCGGGTCGAGCGAGTGGACCCCCTCCAGTGCAGCGGCAAACGCCTGTCCACCTTCGGTTTGCAGCCCGGATTCGCGGCGCTGGATCGCGATCTGGCGCAGCTCTTCCACTTCCTCAAAGAGCTGATCGCCGGCCTGTTCGCGCAGCACTTGGCCGAGCAGCATGCCCAATGAGCGAACGTCGCGCCGCAGCGGCGCCTCTTTGATATCGTCGGTCCGGGCTTCGAGTTCAGCCAGGCGAAGAGACCAACTCTCCGGTTTCCAAAGTAGAGTCATTAACTCTGATTATGCAGGCTCTTGCTACCCGGCGCGAGGCAACCTCACGCGTCAACCTTGACGAACAACCCACGGAAGCCATGTTTTGTATCAGGGCACGACTTTACATCCTGCTGAGAAACTGACGTTTTGTGTCGGGCGCGACTTCACATCCTGCTGAGAAACTGATGCTTTGTGTCGGGCGCGACCTCACTGGTTGCTGAGAAACTGATGCTTTGTGTCGGGCGCGACCTCACCGGTTGCTGAAAAAACTCATGCTTTGTGTCGGGCGCGACTTCACCGGTTGCTGAAAAACTCATGCTTTGTATCAGGGCACGACTTTAGTCGTGCCTTACAAAGTTGAAAGTTGAGGGGCTTTAGCCCCTGCCACGGCAGATTTGCTTGGCAAACGACGGAGCCGTCTGAGTGAAAACAAAAAAACGGGTAGGTGAAAGCTTCAGAGTCCGCGTGGGAACCGGATCTCAAGGACCAAACAAAACCCGACGGGTGCCCCATGTTCGCACCAGCGTACGTGGGCCGAAAAAGACGGGCGAAGCCCATCAAACGTTTCTGCCCATTGAGTGAAAGCATTCGAAGAATTGGTTCGGCCCACGTACGCTGGCGCGAACATGGGGCACCCGTCCGATTTTTGTTTGGTCCTTCGACATACAGTTCTCCCCAGGCTCTAACACAATCGATAACCGGGGGAAGAAAAGGGCACACAACTGAAGAGGCCGCGGAAAAACCGGGTCTTGTATCAGGGCACGACTTTAGTCGGGCCATAAACACTGGAAAATAGAACGGGCTTTAGCCCCTGCCACAGCTAGAACCAAATCAAAACCCCAGCCCTTCAGTCGTGCCCTGACACAAAACATGGCTTCAGTGGGGCTGATTCTAAACTCCCACCTGCAGCGACGACTTCACTTCAATCGTCTCCGCAATACCGGCCAACCGCCGATACGACTCTAACCGATCAGCAGGTTCATACGTATCCGTGACAACAATCAATTCATCCGCGCCCGTATCTTCCACCAATCCTTCCATACCCTCCCTCACCGTAGCGTCGGAACCGACAATCGCCGCGCCCAGCTTGCTTTCCACAGCCACGCGCTCCCACTCCTGCCAAAGCGGCTCCATGGAATCCACCGGGGGCAGCAACTCCACCGGGCGATTGCGGATCAACTGCAAAAACCGCTGCTGCGGTGTAGTGAACAGCCGCCGCGCCGCCGCATCCGTCTCCGCCGCGATCACCTGCACCCCCACCATCAGGTGAGGCCGCCGCAACACGGCACTAGGCTGGAACCGGTCACGGTACATTTGGGCCGCCGTGTACAGATACTCAGGAGCGAAGTGGGCGGCAAAAGCAAAGGGAAGCCCAAGCATCGCCGCCAATTGCGCGCTGAATCCGCTCGAACCCAAAAGAGTGATCGGGACATTCGTACCCTGGCCGGGGATCGCTCGCACCGCCTGTCCCGGCCGCTCCGGTCCCAGGTATCCCCGCAGTTCCTCCAGCAGCGCCGGAAAATCATCTCCACTCTGGTGCAAATCGCGCCGCAGCGCGCGCATGGTGGCGAAGTCGCCGCCAGGAGCCCGACCCAACCCCAAGTCAATGCGCCCGGGAAACAGCGCCTCCAACGTCCCAAACTGCTCCGCAACCACCAGCGGAGCATGATTGGGTAGCATTACGCCGCCACTGCCCACTCGGATCGTCTTGGTTGCCGCCGCCACGTGGCCGATCAGCACTGCCGTCGCCGAACACGCGAGCCCGGCGATGGAATGGTGTTCCGCCAACCAGTAGCGCTGGTAGCCCAATTCCTCCACGTGACGCGCTAAATCCACCGATCTGGCGATAGCGTTACCGGGAAGCTCCCCCGGCCGCATGCCCACCAAGTCCAGAACCGAAACCGCGAGTTTCTTACCCATGACGCTTAGATGAACCTCCCCACGAAGAGACTCAGGGTATGGAGCACCGGCCGAGCCAGCAAAGCTAATTCGGTAAAGATTCGGTAACAGACTTGATATACGACTGGAACGCTCGTATATTAAACCAGACCGAAAGAGTCGGACTTCACGATAGTTCACAACTCCCAAGTCCCCGCACCAGACTCTTGGCCGAGCGATGCGAGGACCCGGGGAAACCCACAGCTTGGCAGCCGCAGATGCTCCTACTATAGGTCTCCGCGCGCACGCCTTCAACTTGGCAACGGGCTCCAGGGCGAATTAAGCCCCACAGCCAGTTGTGAGTAAGGAGACCAGTAGCAATGAACGACCAATCCCTTTCCCCGTCCCGAAGGATGCGACTGGGTCGCAAAAGCGCCGGGAAAGCTTGGCTCACCCTGGGTACCGTCGCTGCCTACGCCGCCGTTTCGCTCACCAAGTCTGTCCCCGCCTGGGCCCAGACCGCGACGCCGAGCGGAAATGACAAGGGTCAGCAAGGCCTCACCGTGCGCCGTTTGGAGATTCCCGCCGGTCCGCTGGACGCCGCCGTCAACGCCTACCAGCACGTGACCGGGGTGGAAGTCACCTTTGCCATCGACGCAACGACGGTGGCCGGTTTCAGCTCTCCAGGGGTAAACGGGCTGTATACCGAAGACCAGGCACTGAAGGCGATCCTAGGCGGCACCGGACTGTCCTACCGCATCGACAATACCGGCAAAGTGACGATCGGCGTAAGCGCCAACGAGTCGGTCATCGTGCAAGATGCGTCTCCGCAGTTGAGCCTGGACCGGTATCCCGTGCCGCTGCTCGATACTCCGCAGTCGATCTCGACCATCTCCCAGGCCACCATGCACGAAGAGGGCGCGACCACCCTGCGCGACGCTTTGCGCAATGCTCCGGGCATCAGCCTGGCGGCCGGCGAAGGCGGTTCGCAGGGAGACAACCTCACCCTGCGCGGCTTCACCGCCCGCAACGATATCTTCCTCGACGGTATGCGTGACTTCGGTAGCTACTACCGTGACAATTTCAACTATCAGGAAGTCGACGTACTGGAGGGCCCGACGGGTGTCACCTTCGGCCGCGGTTCCACCGGCGGCGTAATCAACCAGGAAAGCAAAACCCCCCAAACCCGCCCCTTTGTCGTCGTGGATGGTGCGGCAGGCACCGACCTCACCCGCCGCTTCACCGCCGACATCAATCAACCAATTGCCCAACTGGGTCAGGGAGCCGCCTTTCGCTTGAACTTGATGGGCAACGAATCGAACGTGGCCGAACGGGATGTGACCGAGAACCGGCGCTTCGGAATAGCGCCCACCGTTTCTATAGGATTGGGCACGCCCACCCGCGTGACTGCCGGGTATTTCCATTTCAACGAAAACGATATTCCCGACTACGGCATTCCCTGGTACTTCAACACCGTTTCGCCTGTCCCGCGCCACAACTACTACGGCTTTCGCGATGGCAACTACTTGCGCACCGACGTCGACATGGTCACGCTCAAAGCGGAGCACGACGTCTCCGACTGGTTGATTCTGCGCAACAAAATCCGCTACGCAAATAACCAGCGCGACGCGCGCATCACCGAGCCACAGCTGAACACCGCCACCTCGGGCGCCATCACGCCTTCGACTCCGCTTCCCGGAATCAATGTCAATCGCAATCAGATTGCCGTCTTCAGCAACGAGAGCTTCTTGTGGGATCAACTTGACGGCACCGCTCGTCTAAAAACCTTCGGCATTCGCCATGTGGTGGTTCTGGGAGCAGAAGGCGGGAAGGAAACCTCTGACCCTGTCCGTCCAACTTTCAACTATGTCAATCCCGCCGGGTCCACCATCAACACGGTACCCACCACCAACCTGTTGAGTCCGAATGAAAACCAGAGTTTCAGTGGCACCTCGGCGCCTTCTACCAATGTCCACTTGACCTCCACCAGCTACGGCCTCTACCTCCTCGATACCATGCAGTTCGGCCGTTACTTTGAATTGGTGGGGGGCGCGCGGTTCGACCGCTTCTACACCCAGGAGAAGAGCATTGCCTACCCCACGCCGGTCATGGCTGCCGGGGGCGCAATTTCGCAAGGTCCGCCCGTGATTACCTATCCCACGCGGCTTGACCGCAAGCCGAGCTGGCGCGCTGCGGCTGTCTTTAAGCCAACCAGCTACGGCAGCATTTATTTCGACTACGGTACCTCCTTCAATCCATCCGCTGAAGCGCTCTCGTTGACCGTCGCTGCGAACGGCACGGGGGGCACCGCAAACCTGGCTCCGGAATTCAATCGTTCCTATGAAATCGGCACCAAATGGGACCTGAACAATTCCCGTTTATCCCTGCGCGCGGACCTATTCCGCACCACCAAGGACAATGCCCGCGAGGCCTCGCCCACGAACTCGTTGATCTATGTGTTGGCTGGCACGCAGCGGGTCATGGGCGCCGAGGGGCTCATCAGCGGCCGCCTCACAAATCGCTGGCACGTCCTCTCGAGCTACACCTACATGCACAGTGAGGTAGTGAAATCGCAGTACTACCCCGCTGCTGTTGGCTACCGGCTGGCCAACGTGCCCAACAACCTTTTCAATCTGTGGACGATCTACGAGCCCATCCATCGCCTGTCGATCGGCGCCGGCGGCAACTATGTGGACAGCCGCACCGCCAGCTCGACGGTTCCGCTCGACCCGACCACGCACCTGATTAAGCAGGTCCCAAGCTATGTTGTCGTGAACGCAATGGCCAGCTACAGCTTGAGCGACAATCTCTCCCTGCAGGTAAACGTCTTCAACCTCGCCAACCGCAATTACATCGACGAGATCCACCCCGCGCACATCGTGCCTGGGGCGGGAACCTCCGGCCTCTTTGGCCTCACCTACAGGTTCTAACCGAAATGTTAATTACGATTCCCAACGTCTTGACTGCCGCGCAGATCGCTCACGCGCGGCAGAGCTTATCGTCCGCGGAGTGGGTAGACGGCCGGGTAACCGCCGGCTATCAATCGGCGCAAACCAAAGACAACCTGCAGATTCCTGAGGGTCACCCCGTGGCGCAGGAGATTGGGGACATGATCCTGAATGCCCTCGGTCAGAACCCGCTCTTTATCTCCGCCGCTTTGCCCATGAAGGTTTTCCCCCCGCTCTTTAACAACTATGGAACGGGGCACTCCTTTGGCCTGCACGTAGACAACGCGATCCGCCACGTGAAGGGAAGCTCGCACCGGGTGCGCAGCGACCTCTCCGCCACACTCTTTCTCACTCCACCGGAAGACTACGACGGAGGCGACCTGATCATCGAAGATACCTACGGCATTCATAAAGCCAAGCTACCGCTGGGACACATGGTGGTCTATCCCTCTTCGAGCCTGCACCGGGTGGAACCGGTCACGCGAGGCCGCCGCATCTCCTCGTTTTTCTGGATACAAAGCATGGTGCGTAGTGATGCGCAGCGCACGCTGCTTTTCGACTTGGACAACGCGACGCAGCGCGTGAACCGGGATAGTCCAACGAGTCCCGCTGCGGTTCAGCTCACCGGCATTTATCACAACCTGCTGCGGCAGTGGGCGGAGGTGTAGCACAGTGCGTCGGGTCCTCTTCTGGATGCATTTGAGTGCGGGGGTGCTGGTCGGCGCCCTGATCCTTTTCTTCTCCATCACCGGCGCGCTGCTGGCCTATGAACGGCCGATCATTCACGCCGCGGACAAGCGCTTCTACCAGCCGGATTCTGGGCCACGCTTGCCCATCGATGAAATTGTGGCCCGAGCCGCGCAATCATTGCCGCCGCCCTGGGAGATGCTGAGCGTCCATCAGGATCCCAACTGGCCGGTGGAAATCCAAACCGCCGACCGCGCCGTCTATTTTGTGAGCCCGCATTCTGGCCGCGTCCAGGGTCCGGCCTCCCCGCGCACCCGGGCCTTCTTCGTCGAGGTCACCGCCTTGCATCGCTGGTTCGGTCTGGCCAACGCGAACCACGCCGCCGCGACTGCCGTGAAGGGAGTCGTGGTCCTGCTGTTTCTGTTTCTACTCGCGTCCGGCGCCGTTCTTTGGATGCCGGCCCGCTGGGCGCACCACTCCGTCCGTGGCGGTATTGTGCCGCGCTTCGACGCGACGGGCCGGGCACGTAACTATAACTGGCACAAAGTAACAGGATTCTGGTTTATTCTTCCGCTCGCGGTCATAGCCGGAACCGGTGTTGTCATGGCCTACCCGTGGGCCAACGCGCTGCTCTTCCGCATTGCGGGAAGTCCAGTGCCGGTGCGCGGCGAGAGGCCCAATCAGCGGCGTCACGGCGGCTCGGAAAAACACGCGCTTCCCACCCATCTCGACCAGGCATTCGCTTTGGCGGCCGGCGAGAGGAAGGACTGGCAAACCGTAACACTGCGGCTGCAGCCCGCTGGTCCGGGGCTTAACTTTACCGTCGATCGCGGCGACGGCGGGCAGCCGAATCTGCGCGAGCAGGTGACGATCAATCCGAGAACCGTGGAGATTGTCCGTCGCGAGCCTTTCGCAGCGCTGAGTCGAGGACAGCGCTGGCGCATGTGGGTGCGCTTTACCCACACCGGCGAAGCCGGCGGCTGGTGGGGCCAGACGCTTGCGTTCTTGACCGCCTGCGGAGCGATGATGCTGGCCATCACCGGCTACGCGTTATCCTTAGGCCGTCTCCAGCGTTGGCGTCGCTCGGCCCCCAAGAAGCGCCGCTTGGAACCTTTGCGAGGAAGCGATGATCTCGATCCGGAAAATTCAGCTGCCCGTCCCAGGGATCGAGTTTCTGCTATCTGAAGCGCGGCAGGAGGGCTACGATTTCGTCGACACCCTGGTGGAGGAATGGGCCAGCGCGAAAAATCGCTTCGATGGCCCCGGCGAAACTCTCTGCGGCGGTCTGGATCAGGATCTACTGGTGGCCGTGGGCGCCCTCAGTTGTGATCCCTTTGCCGGCCTGCCGGAGATGGGCCGAATACGCAAGGTCTATATACGGCCAGCCTGGCGCAATCAAGGCATCGGGAGAGCATTGGTGAGCGACCTTATCGACCAGGCACGGAGGCATTTCAGTTGCGTACGTTTGAGCGCCGAAAACGACCGGGCGGCACGCCTCTACGAGAGGCTGGGCTTTGTTCCCATCTCCAACCCCGACGCCACCCATATTCTGTATTTTTAAAGAGCAACTTTATGGTTGCGCTTCTATCGGCGACTCCTCTAATATGCAACGCGGGGGTTGCATGAATGGAAAACCAGATCCGAAAGCAGATTGAAATTGCGGCGCCGGTGGAACGGGTATGGACCGCACTCACCGACTCTCGCCAGTTTGGCGAATGGTTTCTCACCCGGATGGATGGGCCCTTTGTGGCGGGTCAGCCGGTGGGCGGCCAGATCACTCATCCGGGATATGAGCATCTGCGCATGGAGATCGTAGTGCAAGCGATTGAGCCGGAGACGCTCTTCTCCTTTACCTGGCACCCGTACGCAACTGACCCCAAGGTGGATTACTCGCAGGAGGAGTCCACGCTGATCGAGTTTAGGCTGCAGCCTGTTGCGGGCGGGACCTTGCTGACGGTGACCGAGTCCGGCTTCGAGAAGATTCCGGCAGCCCGCAGGGCCGAGGCGTTTCTGCGCAACGACAATGGTTGGGCCCAGCAGATGAAGAACATTCAGACTTATGTCATCAAAACGTCCTAACACCGTGCGCTCCAGGGCGGCCGTCTTTGCCGCCCTTGGGGACGAGACACGTCTATTGCTGCTGACCCGATTGTGTGACGGGCAACGCTATTCGATCTCGGAGTTGACCCAGGGCACCCGGCTAAGCCGTCAGGCAGTAACCAAGCATCTGCGGGTGCTGGAACGGGTGCGTATCGTGCATCGCCGGCGCGAGGGCCGTGAGAGCCTGTTTACCTTCGATCCCAACCCGGTGATCGAGATGAAGCAGTATCTGGAACTGGTGTCGAAGCAGTGGGACCTGGCCCTGGGAAGACTAAAAGAATTGGTTGAGGCGCATGGCAAACAACTTTAGTGCAGACATTTTGATTCAGGCCGAGGACCCGAAGCGTGCGGCATCTTTCTATGTCGACCAACTCGGATTCGAGATCACAGAGGACACTCCAGATATGGTCAGCGTCCGCGGAAACCATATCAACCTCTACATCGAGCGAGGCCCTGCGCTCGGGCCAGTGTTGGAAGTGACCGTAGGCAATCTCGAAGAAGCAAAGGTTCGGCTAGTGAAACAAGGCTGCATCGTCGTAAAGGATGAGCCGAAGTTTCCCCGCTGTTACATCAAGGACCCTTTCGGATTGATCTACAACCTGACCGCTATTTAGTGGCCGCAAGCTGCTTGAGCCGGGTTCGGAGTCGCGCGAGATCATCGCCTGAGAGGTAGTGTCCATCCGCCACCACGCCGGCAATAGCGCGCGTATTGGCGATGTTTTCCAACGGATTGGCCCGCAGCAGGACCAGATCAGCGATGCGCCCTACCTGAACCGTGCCGAAATCGCCCCGCCGATTCAAGAAGTCCGCAGGATTAAGCGTTGCAGTTTGTAAGGCCTCGAGTGGCGTGAAACCCGCGGCGACAAAGCGCTGCAATTCGAGATGCAGGCTGATGCCAGGAATGACGTCGACTCCAGCCGGAGTGTCAGTGCCCGCCAGAAAAGGCACGTTGGCGGCATGCAGTTTGCGCACGATATCAAGCTCGTGCTCGACAAATTTCTCCCGCACCGGAAGTGGATCAGTGTCGAGAGACTTGAGGATAGCCGCCTGCGATTCAGGCCACAGCTTGGTGACCCAGCTATGGGCGGCATAGGCAAGATCCGGGTCCCGCGTGTAATCGATCGCATCCACCAGCCATTGGCCCCTCTCCCAGTAAAGCGTGGGGCACTGCCAGACGTGGTTCTGCGCAAGCAGCTGAATTATTTTCGTTTCCCGCACAGGATCGTATGTTGCGAGGAACATCCCCACCGTCTTCTTGCCGGTGAGGTATTTGTCTTCATCGGGAGAACTGGCTTCGAAGATACCGATAAGGTGCTCAAAAGTGACCTGGCCGGCGGCGACTGCTTCTGAAGCGCGAATCGAGTCAGGAACATGCCCTTCAAAGGGAATGCCCACCGTCTTCGCTTCCTCCGCGATCGCGAAGTACGCGTCCCGCGGTACTCCGGACTGAACCTTGACGAAGTCGGCTCCCCCATCCTTCAGCAGGTCGACCGCTCTCCGGCCGTCCGCAGGTGTGCCGATGGGGATGACGGCTTTGTACGTGGATTTCGGTCCGTCGAGCATCGGTCCCGAGACCACCATGCGGGGTCCAAAGAGGCCGTACGCGTTGACGTGGTCCCGGGCCTCGACAACTGTGTCAAGTTTGCTGCCCATATCCCGAATCCCGGTGATTCCATTCGCCAGGAACAGCGGAAGAACAAGATCGCTTCCGTCGGCAAACGTGCTGTCGAAGTACACGTGGGTGTGCATATCCCACAGTCCGGGAATAAGGTATTCGCCCCGCGCATCAACAATTTGACCGGCCGTAGGGACCAGAGCGCCAGAGGGGATGATGCCGGTAATGCGGTTTCCCTCGATCATCACCGTGGTGTCAGGCTCGGTCTTACCCGTGATCGTATCGATCACGGTTACGTGAATAATACTGAGCGTCTGCTGCGCGGCCGCGGCCATCGTCAGGAGAGGCAACGCAACAGCCAGCTTTACCAAGATGCGCACGACGCTCAAGAAAAAACCGCCTTTCGTATCGAATCGCGCACGACTCCCCACGCCCGGCTCTCTGGATCGAGCAGATCGAAGTGGTCTGCGGAAGAAATCATAGTTACGGTCGCTGTATCGCCCAAGTGACGCGACCGGTCGGCCCATCGCGACGGGAGTTCCGGTGGAATCTGATCGTCCGCCGTGCCCTGCAACAGGAACTGTGGCACATGAAAGGGCAATAGGTCTCCTGGATTGCCGGCCTTATATCGATCAGGCAGATCGAGAGGGGAACCACCCATGAGGGCATATACCTCGTGTTTATCGTGGGCAAAGGTAAAGTATCCCGACAGGTCGATGGTCAGCCTTAGATCGACCGCTCCTGCCAGGGAGATTGCGCCGTGCAAGGGAACCTGCGGCCGGGGCTGATAGATCTCGCTGCCTGGATCAATGTGATGCCGGCCCGCCACCCAGAAGGCCAGGTGGCCGCCGGCCGAATGGCCCATCGTGACCACGCGTGCAAGGTCCAGCGGATAGCTTTTGGCCAGGGTGGCCGCGAAGTCATAACCCGCGCCCGCGTCCTGAAACGTCGCCGGCCAACCTCCGCCCGTTTCCCCGACTCTTCTGTACTCGACCGACCAGGATGCGATTCCTTCCTTCTTGAGAGCCGCGCAGAGGTAGCCCGCATAGCCCAGATCGTACTGCGACTTCCACCATCCTCCGTGGTAGAAGACGACCAGCGGCAGCAGGGAACTCGTTCTTGTCTGAGGGATCCAGAGATCGCCAAACTGACAAGGCCCAGCACCATAATGGATCCGATGATCCGCAGGCAGTACAGGCCGCGACAGGATGTCCATCTCTATCGCAGCTCCACCATGATGGGCGTGTGATCGGACGGCTTTTCCTCGGCCCGCGGCCCCCGATCGATCTCGCAACTCTGCAGACGATCCGCGACATTCGGCGACAACAGGAAATGATCGATACGAATGCCGCGATTATGTTCGAACGCCTGCCGGAAATAATCCCAGAAAGTGAACTGGCCAATTTCGCCAGGATGCAGCGAGCGGAACGCATCAACATAGCCGAGATCGAGCAGCGCCCGGTACCGCGCCCGCGTTTCCGGCTGAAACAACGCGTCCTTGATCCATGAAGACGGCTTGTGGCAATCAATGTCTTCGGGAATCACGTTGAAATCACCGCCGATCAGCACCGGCACACCCTCCTCGCGCCAAGCGGTCATGACCTTGATCAGCCTGTCCATCCACGCCAGCTTGTAGGCGAATTTCTCGGTGCCGACCGGATTCCCGTTAGGAAGATAAATATTGACGATGCGAATCCCCTCGATCGTCATCTCGAGAAAACGTGCATGACTGTCGGCCTCGTCACCGGCCAGTGTGGTGTGAATAGTTTCCATCGGCAGGCGCGATAAAACCGCGACCCCGTTGTAGGACTTCTGCAAAACAGCGACGCTCTCGTACCCAAGCGCCTGGAACACCAGGGAGGGAAACTCCGTGGCCTTGAGTTCCTGAATCAGGAGCACATCCGGCTGCTGCAGCTTGAGCCACCTCGTAACGTGGTCGAGGCGGGCGCGAATCGAGTTTACATTCCAGCTTGCAACTTTCATGACTCTATTATGAGCACTCGAGTCAGAAATGATGGGGAAACAAAGGCCGGATGTAGGGCGCGGCATACTGCACGCCGAGGTGAACGACCTCCAACAGCAGCACCGCAATCAGAAGGCGAAATACCCAAAACTTCGCGCGTTCATGCATGGTAAGCCGGGCCCCGATATAGCCTCCACCAATGCTGCCCGCCGACATGATCAATCCCTCCGGCCAGCGGATGCTGCCATGCCCGGCGAACATCAAGATAGGAACCAGCGTCGTGGCCACCCCCAGCAGCGCTTTCAGCGCATTGGCCCGCACCAGATCGTAGTGAAACACCAGCATAAGCACCAACAGCAAATAGGTCGCCCCGTCGAGCACGATGAAGCCCAGCCAGAATCCCACAGCAACCAGGGCGATCATGCCCGCGGTAGTAATCCCGGCCGGGCCCGAAACTGCTCGCTCCAGAACCCGCTTCATCCTTGTAACCAGCAGGATGAGGGCCGCCATGACAGCTCCCATAATCACTAGGGCCATGCCGCGTCCCGGAAGGCGTTCCGCTGCCAGTACGCCCACCACACTGCCCAAGGTGGCCGGAATCGCCATTTTCAGGCCGGGACGCCACTCCACCTGCCCCCTGGCCTGAAACGTGCGTAAGGCCATCAGCGAACCGAACAGCACCGACAAGCGGTTGGTGGCATTCGCATCGAGTGGCGACAACCCGAACATGAGCAGTGTGGGGAGCGAAATTGCCGAGCCCGACGAGGCAAGCGTATTGACGAGTCCGCAACCCAGTCCGGCGATGAGCAGAATGAATCCGTAGAGCACATCGATCAATGCAGCGTGCATCGCAGTCTATCCGAAGAGATGTTGGGGGAGGGTTCCAACAAGACCCTAGCCTTGCGTTACCGTCAAGTCAATTTGTTTTTGCCGCCACTCACGTATTCTTGATGGTGGCGTCTTGCCTAGGGGACTCCATGGCTGCCTACGGAAGTGAACTCTCGCGGCTGGTTGACGAACTGAACCGTTCGACCGCAACCAAAACCGGCGAGAATGCGTCGATCGACCGGTTGCTCGCGGTCGCCGTGCATCGCGGCGCTTCCGACATCATTTTGGCGGCTGGGTCGGCCATAGCGTTGCGCGTCAAAGGCTCCTTGTCTCCCTCCGCGGGAAAGCCATTGTCGGCGGAAGAGCTGCGCGGCCTGCTGCTGCCGCTGCTTACGCCCCGCCAGACCGACGAGTTAGAGGCCAACAAGTCGCTGGACTTTTGCTTTGTCCGCAGTTCGATCGGCCGCTTCCGCGCCAATTTCCATTACCAGCGTGGCACTCTGGCGGCCAGCATTCGCTTGCTGCCGGCGCATATTCCTTCTCTCGAATCGCTGCATCTGCCCGCAGCGCTGGCCCAGCTGAGCGAACGGCGGCAAGGGCTGGTGCTACTTACCGGCCCCACCGGCTGCGGCAAGACTTCAACCTTGGCTGCCCTGCTCGACCTGGTCAACGCCCGCCGCCGCGACCACATCATCACCATCGAAGACCCGGTCGAGTATCAACACACCAATAGGAATTCGATTGTCGAGCAGATTGAAGTCGGCCATGACACTCCCTCCTTCGCCCATGCGGTGCGGGCGGTATTGCGCCAGGATCCCGACGTAATCCTGGTGGGAGAAATGCGCGACAGCGAGACTATGTCCGCTGCGTTGACAGCCGCCGAGACCGGGCACCTGGTGCTGTCTTCTCTGCACACCAACGATACGTCGCAGACCATCTCACGCATCCTGGACATTTTCCCGGCCGGGCATCAGTCGCAGATTCGCCAACAGCTCTCCTTGGCTCTGCTGGCGATCGTCACTCAGCAACTGGTGCCTGCGGCCGACAGCGCGCTCCGTTATCCGGCAGTCGAGATTTTGATGGCCACCAGCGCCATCCGCAACCTGATCCGCACCGGCCAGGATCACCAAATCCGGTCCCATATCTCGACCGGGCGCGCCGAGGGCATGATGACCATGGAGCAATCCTTGGCCGAACTGGTTGGTTCCGGAAGGATCGCGCGGGATACCGCTTTGTCGCACTGCTACAACCAACACGAGCTACGCCAATACCTGCCCGACCCGCCAGCTAGTTAGTTGGAAGCCGTTTGCGGCGGCGCCGGCTTTTGGTTCACGGTCGCGCTATCGACCCACGCAGTCTTGCCCTTCAACCATTGCGGATCTTTGAATTCCCACCCCACCCGAGCGTTATCCGCGTGCACCGTACCGGCCGCAATGCGCGTTTTCCGTCCGGCGATGACCTCGAATTTCGATTGCGCGAACGAGATCGTCAACCCCTGGTCCGCATCTCCGCCCGCGGCAGCGTAGTGCATCTTCTCGATCGACCATGCCCCATTAGTCCAGGACGCTTCGATCGTGATCGTTCGGCCGGGAAGATGTTCGTCTGTATCGAGTATGGTGGCATGATCGCCGGCCACCGTCTTGACCAGCAACGTGCATCCTAGCCCGTCCTGCGTTTTCAGCTTCCATTCAGATCCGATGGCCAGAGTCTGGGGCGCGCTGAGCGTGGCCCACTGTTGTTTTGCGCCCGCAAAGACGGCGATCTCCACGTTTTCTGAGTGAGCACCATGGTAAGCCACAAAATAGGGTGGTTGGCTGATCTCTGTCCATACGTCGGCCGTGCTCACCGTGCTGCCGATCTTGAGCGCCGTACCTTCTCCGGCCACCGCGGAACGCTGGCGATAGACGAGCACCGGCGGATCAACGCCGGCGGGCGAGCTTCCACCGCCGCGCTCGCTCATGTCAGAGCCTTGGACAAATTGCCACGACACCGGTTGACCCGCATGATCGACAAAGCGCAGCAAATAAGTACCGCCGTTGCCCGCGTTGGCCGGCCGGTCGAACTGCATGTTGGTGAGATAAGCCGGGGCGCCGGAGCGCTGGTTGATGTCGACCATCTGCTGCTGGTTGGAGTAGTGTATGCGCTTCCCACTGGCGCGCTCGGTCAGCACAACTTCATAGAGTGGTGTAGAGCCGGCAGTCGGGTCGACATAAAGCTCAATCATGGTGTACGGCAGCTCAGGCCCGATCCATTGCACGAACTGTTCCGGCCAATGCCGGTAGACGATTTGTTGAGGAGCAACGGGAGCAGGGAGCTGCGCGTACATGCTGACCGCACTGCCGAGCAAAAACAAAGCGGTAAGAGCCTTGAGCATAAGTTCTCCTTAAAATGTGTAGCGAATACCGAACTCCACCCGCCGCGCAGCTTCCGCGGCCAATGGCTGGGTAAAGGTCGGCGAGCCGACCACGTTGCCGACCGTGGTCACATTGGTGTGGTTGAGCAGATTCGCCGACCGCACGTTCAGGGTGACACTCTGATGCCGGTCGGCCGAGAACCCACGAGAATGAAGTTCGAAGGTGCGGCTTAGGTTGCTGTCCAGATGAATGAGCGCGGGCATGGTTCCTACGTTTCGTGCCAGCGAGCCATTCACGGCAGTGGTGTTAAGCAGGCCAAAGGGAGTCTGATAAGTCCCCGCCCCCGCTTGGTTGGTAAGCGAAGGCCGGTCGTTGAAGACGCCGTCTCCGTTGTTGTCGATCCCGGTGATGGCGTTGTACGGATTGCCAGAAGACGCATCGAATTGACTGGTAAACGAAAGCTTTGCGGGGAGATTCAGTTGCCCGATGGCGAACAGCCGATGGGTCGATTCCCAGGCCGCACGCCCAGTTTCCCCCTGATCGGAGTAGCTGGACTGGGGAAACAGCGTGGCTGAGTCCGCATCCGTCTTAAGGTTGAAATACAAGTAACCGACAAAGATGCCAAAGCGTTTGTAGCTATGTTGATCCACGCCCAGGAAGACCACCTGTCCATGGAGGTGACCGGACTGCTCAAACTGAAAAATATTTTTACCAGGCGCAAAGGGCCGCGGCGCGAGTAGCGGATTGGCCGTGTTGTTATCCACCAGCGGCGCGTTGATATTGCGGGAGCGAAGCGTGCCCCACGCTTGCGCGTCAAAGACATTAGCCTGCGCATGCCAGTGTTGGGGCAACTCATGCTCCACGCCAAACTGAGATTGGAACGACCAGTCTTGTCCCAGGCCCCGAGCGAACTGGCGCGTGGTGGTAACCGCGATCGTCGAGGGTGTGGGCACGAGTGGTTGAGTGAACGAAGGTGAGTAGAGAAGCTCCTGGGTCTGGCGTTGACCATTCAAGCGGTAGGCCTCCGTAGTGACATCCGGCGTGACGGGACTCGAGAACAGGCCGCCGCGCACATGGATCACCCAGCGCTGCTTGTGGTCCGGGGACCACGCCATGCCAATTCTGGGAGCCAGATTTCCGTAGCTGCCGGGTGAGGTTTGAAGCGCGTATCGAAATCCCAGTGCCAGCGACAGATTCGGCCGGACGCTCCATTGATCCTGGGCGAACAGTGCCACCCGCCACTGCGCGAAAGGAACCAGCGGCTCTCCCTGCGTGACTTTGTAGGTGGTAGGAACTCCGCCGGGCAAGCCGAGCAAAGTTCTCCGATACTGTTCCAACCCCGAGATGGCCGTTCCCTGTCCAGGGACAAGTCCCCCACCGAATACGAAGGCTCCGTTGAACGTGTCCGGATCGAAGTCGTGGGCCAGTATGCCCAGCGACGTGACGCCGATTTTTATGGAGTGCTTGTGGTGGGTCCAAAGAACGTCGTCATCCACTTCGAGGTCGCGCTCGCGATTCCGCAGATAGCCCGCGGTAGCGCCCCCTCCCGTGAACGCGCCGGCAATCTGCACGCTGGGCGCGGTCGAGAGCGGCTGGTCGGTGGTGTTCTTCCAAGTGAAACCGATACGGGTTTCGTGCAGCAGGGATGGGCTGACACTGAAGAGATTGGTCAGCCGCACGTTCTGCTCGCTGACCGTGGAGTCATAACCTGCCTCGGGAAGCACAAGTCCGCCGCTGCCCACGTTGCCGGAGTTGTTGACGTTAGCGGAATAGGTGGCTGCCAACATATTTTTCGGGTTCAACTGCCAATCGGTGCGTACGCTACCAATCCACAAATGTTGCGGAGCGGAAATATTCTCACTGAGCGGCGTCTCATTTCCCTGGCTATCGAGCACGACCGCATTCACGACGTTGAACTCATGAATATCGCGCCGTTCGAGAGCCATGAAATAGTCGCTCTTCTGCTTGCGGATGGGGCCGCCGAATTCAAATCCGTAGCGCCGCTTGCCGGCGGGAGTAGAGCTCAACGCGAAGGGATCCGTCGCGTTCACCCCGGATTCACTGTCCGTAAAGAAGAGCGCTCCGTGCATCGAGTCGCGGCCCGGCTTGGTGAATATCTCGACCCGGCCACCGGCGTACGGAGGGCGATCATACTCGGCGGAGAACATATCGGGGTTCACGCGGATGGACGCGATGGACGATTTGGGTGGCAGCGTGCTGCTGTTCTGAAATCCGTCCACGGTAATAATGGCCTGACCGGGAGCGCCGCCGCTGGTGGCGGCGAGCACCTGGAGTTCTCGCTTAAAGTCATCGGGATCATCCGCCATGCCCTGAAGATCCTGGGCGGTCAGCGTATGGGTGCCGGCGCCGTGGTCGGCGTCGACCGAAACTCCGTTGTTTTCGCCCACCTCAACGTCGGTGTGAACATCGGCGATGCGTAGATGAACGGTGACATTCCGCGAGCCCCGGCCCGTCAACTGGCTATCCGCGAATCCGTCAGCGTGGACAGTCACCTGATAGGGCTCATTGCCGCTGCAAGGGAACGCAAATCCGCCATGCTCACCGGTAGTGGTTTTCTGTCCCGCACCAGCAACCTCCGCGCCGGCAACCGCGGCTCCGGTGGGGTCGAGCACAGTGCCGGTGACAGTGCAACTTTGCGCCCCCGCGACCATACTCATCCCTAAGCAAAACAAACTGCCAATCCATCGATTCATGACTAAAGAATCGCAATTGGCATAAGAACGAAACAGTGCATGTTGTCACAGGAATCAGATGACAACTGTCAGGTCGAAGCGAGACCTAAAGAAAACCGCGGATCTCTCCACTCCGCACCCCCGGATTGCCTGCGGAGTTTTGTGGCGCTGATGAAATTCTGCTGTTTCTCTTAACGGAGAGCCGCAAGCGTGGCTGTTGCCACCCGCTGTGAGGTAAGAAATCCGGCTTCACTCCGGTCGAGATGAAAATTCGTTGCAGGACCAAACCAAGCTTGACGGGTGCCCCATGTTCGCGCTAGCTAACGTGGGCCGAAAAAGCCGGGCGAAGCCCTTCAAACGCTTCTAGGCCGTTAGTGAAAGCATTCGAAGAGTTCATAATCGGCCCACGTACGCTGGTGCGAACATGGGGCACCCGTCAAGCTTGGTTTGGTCCTGCAACGAATCTTTCATCTCGACCGGAGCGTAGCGTAGTGGAGGGACCTGCAGTTAACTTCTAGGTTCCGGTTGGTCCTCAGGTAAGGACAGCAGCCTTACAACCACCCTTTGCTGCGAGCCAAGCGAGCAGCTTCAATACGATTCGCCGCGCCCAATTTATTAATCGCCTCGGACAAATAATTCCGCACCGTGCCCTCGGACAAATGAAGATCCAGAGCAATCTCAGCCCCGGATTTCCCCTCGCCCGCGCGCCAAAGGATCTGCCGCTCCCGCTCGCTCAACGGGTCAGGCTCCTGGGCCCAAGCCTCGGCTGCAAGTTCAGGATCCACTACGCGCAGACCACGGCAAACCCGCCGCACACACTCTGCCAATTCCGCAGCAGGGCGATCCTTGAGCATGTACCCCTGCGCGCCCGCATCCATGGCACGCCGCAAATACCCCGCACGCGCGAACGTCGTGAGAATCACAATATGCACCCGCGGAAAATTCCCATGCACCTCGCCCGCCAACGTGAGCCCGCTCATCTCCGGCATTTCAATATCGGTGATCAGTACATCCGGCTGATGCTCCCGCACCAACGCCAGAGCCTCCCGGCCATTGCGCGCCCGTGCCACCACCGCAATATCCTTCTCGATCTCCAGCAACGCAGCGAGCGCACCCAGCACCATCGCCTGGTCTTCCGCCAGGACCACGCGAATCTGCTTGCTCATTGCGGCAGCTCGATGCTGAGCCGCGTACCGCTATGAGACTCGAGAGATAAACGCCCGCCCAACTCCCGAACCCGTTCCCGCATACCGCGTAATCCATTGCCTTCCTGCCGGATGTCACCGCGCCCGTCATCCGCGATCACCATCTGTGTGCTGTTTTCTGCCGTGGACAATTCAATCGAACACACACTGGCGCCCGCATGGCGCACGATGTTGGTGACCGCCTCACGCAGCACCAGCGAAAGTGTGGCTTCATGCCGCGGGGTGAGATACGGTGCCTTCTCCGGCCGCTGCACGCGAACACCCGCCGTCTCCAGTACCTGTGCCGCCCGCGTCAACTCGGAGGCAAAGCCCTCGGAGCGGTAGCCGGTAATCGTTTTGCGCACCTCAGCCAGAGCTTGCCGTGCGGTCACCTCAATCTCAGCGATTTCCAGCGCCGCGCGAGATGGCTGGCTCGACAACAACCGTCCCGCTAACTCACTCTTGAGCACAATCAAAGAGAGGGAATGGCCCAGCACATCGTGCATATCTCTGGCAATCCGCTCCCGCTCAGCAGTCTTGGCCAGGTGTTCAATCTCCTCCTGGGCCATACGTAGCTTGGCGTCGACTCTTTCCTTCTGCGCCATGCGCAGCCGGTTCATTCCCAACAGCACGGTCATGCCAGTGGCCGGAGCCCACACCCAGGAATTGAAATGCAGAAACCAGCTTTCCACCAGGATCACTCCGCATTCCATGACCAGCAGGACAATAAACGTGTTGGTCGATTCAGTAACTTCCGGAAGCGCGGTGGCGACGTAAATAAACGTCCCCCACGCCGATGGGTTGAAGGGCGTGTAAACCACGCCAATCACGAGCATAGCCAGCACCCAAACCCACCGTGACTTGCGTGGGCCTTTGTGCGCAAGCATGTAACAGGGAAGAAAGACAGCCAGTGCGATTGCTAACCACAACCAGTTGCGCAAAGGTGCGCGGTCAAGCCAGGGTTGCAGGAACCAGAAACCCAGGTAGACCAGCCAGATGCAATGGTCGTAATCAAACCAGTAACGCCAGCCGCGCTCGGCAGACTGGCTTCGAGTGTCTCGGCCGCAGTCCATCCTTACGCCTGAGCCTCCTGCCTGCGGAAGATAAAGGCCGCAACTAGCAAGAATACTATTGTATAAGCCGCAAGCAGAGCCCAGCCCAATACAGCGGAACTAGCGCTATAACCCAACGTCCGCAGCGCGAGCCGGGAGAACCAGAACGAAGGCAAGCCGTGCGCGACCACCTGTAGCCAGTGGGGCAAAAACTCGAACGGTACCCACAAGCCTCCGCAGAACGAGAGCGGCAAGTACACCAGGTTAATCACTCCCGGCGCAGCGTTCGATGGCATCAACAGGCCAATTACCAGGCCGAGGCTGGCAAACGGCAAGACCCCGCCGGTAATGACCGCGAGCAGCTTAAAACCTTCGACCGTCGTGATGTGGACGCCGGCCAACGCCGTGCCCAGAATCATCAGCAGGATGGTGATACCCACCCCGAAAGTAATGCTGACGCACAATTTTGCCAGCAGATAGGCGGCGGCGGGCATGGGGCTGGCGCGCTTCATCTCGAGCCACCCGTGGCCCCGCTCGAACGCCAGCCCGGCGCCGATGCCGAAGAGTGCCGAGCCCATCGCCCCGAAGCATGAGTACCCTGCCAACAGGTAGCGGGCGATGGTGTGCCCGTGAAAGACTTCATTCTTGTTGGTGACGCCGAAGAGAAGATAAAAGACGACCGGAAAACCGATCATGGAGAAAAGGTAACTACGATTGCGCGACAACTTGAGCAACTCGAAGCGCGCTTCGTTCAAGTAGATAGTTCCCGTCGTGGCCATAAATCCCCTCCCTAAATCTGCTAAACAGGCTGCGGAAAAACTCATGTTTTGTATCCGGGCCCGACTTTAGAGGCTGCGGAAAAACTCATGTTTTGTATCAGGCCGACTTTAGAGGCTGCGGAAAAACTCATGTTTTGTATCAGGCCGACTTTAGAGGCTGCGGAAAAACTCATGTTTTGTATCAGGCCGACTTTAGAGGCTGCGGAAAAACTCGTGTTTTGAATCCGGGCCGACTTTAGAGGCTGCGAAAAAGCTCATATTTTGTATCAGGCCGACTTTAGAGGCTGCGGAAAAACTCATGTTTTGTATCAGGCCGACTTTAGAGGCTGCGGAAAAACTCGTGTTTTGAATCCGGGCCGACTTTAGAGGCTGCGAAAAAGCTCATATTTTGTATCAGGCCGACTTTAGAGGCTGCGAAAAAGCTCATATTTTGTATCAGGCCGACTTTAGAGGCTGCGGAAAAGCTCGTGTTTTGTATCAGGACCTCGACTTTAGAGGCTGCGGAAAAACTCATGCTTTGTATCAGGGCACGACTTTAGTCGTGCCGTAAATGCTGGAAAAAAAGATGGGCTTTAGCCCCTGCCACAGCTTGAACCACAGCAAAACCGAATTTTCCGCAGCCTGCTAAAGCCCGGTGAGAGCGAGGAACGCGTCTTCCAGCGCCGCCCCGCGTACTTCCAATCCGCTCAGTGCAGCGTCCTCGTGCAGCATGGTGCGCAGCACAGCTTCCGGGGTGTGGGTGCGTACCAGCATGGCATTGCCGTCCTGCTCCACGCTGGTTACTCCGGGGAGGGCGGAAACAAACGACGGCGCAAGCGAAGTAACGCAGCGGATCGTGCGCGAGCCATCGGCGGTCTTGAGCTCTTCGGGCGTCCCTTCAGCGATTACCTTGCCTTTTTGAATCACGACAATTCTGCTCGCCAGCGCGTCTGCTTCCTCCAGGTAATGGGTGGTCAGCAGGATTGTCTTTCCCATCGCCGCCAGCTTGCGTACCTGTTCCCACATCGACCGCCGCGCCTCCACATCCATGCCGAGGGTGGGTTCATCGAGACAGATCAGGTCGGGATTGCCGCAGAGCGCCAGGGCGAAGAGCATGCGCTGTTTCTGTCCCCCGGACAGCATGCCAAAGCGCTTCTCCTCTAATCCATCGAGTCCGGCGATCTCCACCAACTCAGCGATCGGCCGCGGATTTGGGTAGTAGCTAGTGAAGAGCTGCAGATGCTCACGCACCCGGAGCGTGTCTGGCATGCGGCCCACCTGCAGCATGGCGCCCAGGCGCATGCGACTGGCGCGGTCTCTGGGATTGCCGCCGAAAACCTCTACCTCACCGGAAGTGGCCTCGCTCAACCCCAACAGCAAGCGCACGGCGGTTGTCTTGCCGGCGCCATTCGGTCCCAGCAGGGCGACTACTTCTCCCGGGTGCAGATCCAGCGAAAAGCGGTCCAATGCAACGTGTGCCCCAAATTTCTTGGTTACCTCCCGTAGCGACGCGATCGGGATCCGTTCTTTCACCGCCTTATGCCAAGGCTCAACCAGGACGCTCGCAGCCATGATTCCTCCAGGTGTTGACTAACCCATCATCAAGCCCGCCAAGCCACAGGCAGTAGTGTCTTTTGTCAAAAAGAATGGCTGACATTTGTCATTTATTCTGAAGAGGGTCTAAATGGTAGCCGAAGTCTTCCTTGCAATGATGTTCAGCGGCGCGCAAGCCCAGGTGTCCGCTTCTCAGGCAGCCGGTCAGCAAGTGTTTGCCACACGGTGCGCGTCCTGCCATGGCACCAAAGCGACCGGCGGCGAGTTTGCTCCTTCCATCGTGGATCGTGTGCCGCATCGTTCCGATGAAGACCTGGTAAGGCTATTGCACAATGGTCTGCCGTCTTCAGGGATGCCCGCTTTCCCCGACATTGTTGACCAGGAGCGCACCAACCTGATCGGCTTTCTGCGCACCCTCAAGCCGCCCGAGACTGCCGCCACTCCTCGATCGACCGTTACGCTGCAGGGCGGAAAAACCCTGCAAGGCGCCGAGTTGAATCGCTCCGCCAACGATATGCAGTTGCTGGGGGACGATCACAAGCTCTATCTGCTGCGCAAGACGGACGCCGGTGCGTATAGGGTAGTGACCTCGCAGGTCGACTGGCCGAGCTATAACGGAGAGACTGCCGGCAGCCGTTACAGCCCGCTGGCGCAGATCACCCCCGGCAACGCTCCGCGGTTGCAGGTCAAGTGGGTTTTCACTCTAAACGACATCCGCCAAGCGCAAACCACCCCGATCGTATCCGGCGGGGTGATGTACGTGACCTCATCCAACCAGTGCTTCGCACTCGATGCCGGCAGCGGGCGGCAGATTTGGCATTTTCAGCGCTCCCGTACCCCGGGACTTCACGGAAACGCCGGGCAGGGAGCCAACCGCGGTGCGGCGATTGCCGGCGATCGTGTCTTCATGGCCACCGACAACGCCCATCTCCTTGCCCTCGATCGATCCACCGGCGCCCTCTTGTGGGAGACGCCGATGGCCGACTGGCACGACAACTACAACGCCACAGGAGCACCCCTGGTTGTGGGAACGATGGTGATTTCCGGCGTCTCCGGCGGCGATGCCGGAGCGCGTGGCTTTCTTGCCGCGTTCGACCAGGCGTCGGGCAAGGAGTTGTGGCGTTTCTGGACCACCCCGAAACGCGGGGAACCCGGCTCAGAAACCTGGCAAGGGAGCGAGATCGATCATCCGGGCGGAGCCACCTGGATGACCGGGACGTACGACAAGGAACTTGACACCCTTTATTGGCCGGTTGGAAATCCCGGCAACGACATGATCGGAGACAATCGGGTTGGTGACAATCTCTACACCGATTCGGTGCTCGCCCTCGATCCCAAGACTGGCAAGCTGAAGTGGTATTTCCAGTTCACGCCTCACGACGTGCATGACTTCGATGCCATGGCGCCCCCATCATTGGTGGATACGGTCTGGGACGGCAAGCCGCGTAAGCTGATGGTGCAAGCCAACCGGAACGGCTTTCTCTACGTGCTCGACCGCACCAATGGCAAGTTTCTGTTCGGCAAGGCTTTCACCTCAAAGTTGACCTGGGCGACCGGTCTCACTCCGGAAGGGCGGCCCATCGTCGCTCCCGGTCATGATCCGAAGCTTGAGGGCAACGTGGTCTGCCCCTGGCTCAATGGCGCGTCCAACTGGTATTCAGCCTCCTGGGACCCGCTGACCTCGCTTTACTATGTCCAGACCAATGACAAGTGCGGCATCTTCACCCGCAACGATGCTCCCTTTCAGCTTGGCCGGGGCTACATGGGAGGATCGTTTAGCCCCGACCCAAGCGACACCGGTCAGCGCATCTTGCGCGCATTCGACATACGAACCGGAAGAGCCGTCTGGGAGCTTCCCGAAACTGGCGCGGCCGAGAGCTTTGGCGGAGTGCTCACCACAGCCGGAGGCGTGGTGATGTATGGAGCCGACGACGGTTCCTTTGCCGCGGCGGATGCAAAGACCGGCAAGCCGCTATGGAGCTTTCAGACCAACGAGCAACCGCGTGCCTCCCCAATGACCTACCTGTTCGACAACAAGCAATACGTTGCGGTGGCGATGGGGCCGAACATCCTCGTGTTCGCTCTGCCCGACTGAGCACAACCTCGTTCTCATCTCACCGCCGGCGCAACAAACGGCTCAAGCTCGCCGGCGGTGCGACGCCGAGCAACCTCGTACACGCCAGATAACCGAGCCCAAACGTCGAGAGAACAACCAGTCCGACCAACTCGGCACGGTGAAATGGAAGCTCCCGCTTCACGCCATACGCAACTGCGGCGGATAACAAAGCGCCCACCCATAGCCGTGCCACCCGCGACACGTGCGCGGGCACCTCGCCAATACGCGCCTGCAGTGCCCGGCGCAGCAACACAAACTCCAGCCAGCCGGCGACTCCAGCGGAAAGCGTGAGCCCGGCGACGCCCCAATGGCGATCGATGCCCAGCAGCCGCGGCAGAGGCAGGGCACACAAATATCCCAGCACCACCGTTAACACCACGCGAACGATGGCAAAGTTCAGCGGCGTGCGCGTGTCCCGCAGCGCATAGAAAGCAGAAGAATAGAGCCGCCCCGAAGTCGTCGCCAGCAGGCCCACAGCCGAACCTGCCAGCACACTCCATACGAACGTCACATCGGCGCTGCCGAAATGTCCTGACCGGTAGATAGTGGCCACAACCACATCCCCTAAAACAACAAAAGCAACCGCCGAGGGAACCACAAAAAAGGAAATATTCTTCAGCCCATTCTCCAGCCGCTGCCGCAGCACCACGGCAATCTCCTCGTGAGTTCCCAACGCACTCGACATGGCCGGCAACTCTGCTGCTGAGATCGCCATGCCGAACAGGCTCACCGGCAGCGAATTCAGCGTTTGCGCATAGGCCAAGGCGGACACCGCTCCGGTAGGCAAGTAGCTGGCCAAGAGCGAGTCGATGTACGCGCTTATCTGCACCACCCCTCGGCTCACAAACACCGGGAAGAAGTTCCGCGTGACGGTGCGCACCTGCTCCGTACCGAATACGAGCTTCCACTGCAGAGGACGCAGATAGCTCATCACCGTCGGCAACTGCACGGCAAACTGCAGCCCACTGCCGATCACCGAAGCGATGCTCATCACCACTGCGAGCCGGGCTTCGCCTACATGTCCCCCCTTCCACCACAACGCAGTGATGATGGCCACGTTCCATATCACCGGGGCGGAATAAGAGAGGAAAAACTTCCGATGGCTGTTGAGGATGCCAAGGCACCACGCTGAAATGACCAGCAGCGCAGCCCCGGGAAACAGGATCTGAACCAGGTGCATGGTCAGCAGGCGCTTTTCGCCCTCAAATCCGGGCGCAATCGCGTCGATCAGCCAGGGAGTCGCCAAGATCCCGGCCAACGCAAGCAGGGAAGTGATGACAAACAGGATGGCGAAGATTGCTTTGGCCAACTCCACTGCTTCCGTGTCCCGCTCCTCAGCCCGCAAGCGCGCATACACGGGGATAAAGGACGCAGAGAGAACGCCTTCACCGAAAAGATTCTGAAGAAAGTTAGGAATGCGGAACGCCGAGCGAAATGCATCCGCAGCGTCGGAGTTGCCGAAATAATGAGCGAATACCCGGTCCCGCACCAGGCCGATAAGTCTGCTGAAAAGAATGCCGGCGCTGACAGCAACTGCGGAAGAGCGAGAAGCCTTACGCTGGGTCAATGTGGTCAAAGGGCCTATGCCTCATTGCTCCGGGCCGCTTGCGGAGGAGTCATTGTTTTTCGTTCCCTTGGCTCGCACCCGCTGGGCTTTCTGTACGGCCTCCACGTCGGCCAAATCTTGCAGCCGGCCCGACGCCAGTTTGTTTGCAACAAAATCCTCCGCAGAGATTACGAACACCTTCAGGCCGATCCGATCATCGATGACTTCCTCAATCCGACGCACCCAGGCATCCTGGAAGCTGACGCCCGATATCCGCGAAAAGATCTCAATCATATGCGGCGCAGCACCCATGCGAAAGAACGATTCTGGATCGATCAAATCCTCCGGTTTCAGATCGCCGAGCGGCGCTCCGAATTCCGATAAAGCCCCGTAAAATGGCTTTCGCGTTTTCCAGCTCCGGCTGTACAAACAAATCAAGATCTTTCGTCGCACGGGGCTGAGCATGCACCCACGGCATAACCGCCCACGATGAGATATTTAACCCGGTGCTCGGCGAACGCGGACAAGAGTTCTTTGAAGTCCTGACTGAACATCGCGAGCGGGTTCCTTCCATTGGAATTGGCTAAACGAAAGCTCAGCAGCGGCATTGACCCGCTCAAACACCGGGCGGCTTTGCCAGTACCGATACTCGTCAGCCTTCAGCTCGTCGAAGCTCGTAAAGCGATGAACCATCTTATCCATGCGCTTCTTGTAGCACCGAATGCAAATGGTTTTCAAGGCTTTATCGTTAGAACCTTGAAGCGTACCAACAACTTACCCTTTTGGGACGCTGGCAATTTGGGCCGGGAAAAACCGCCGGCTACGCCTGCTGCTCCAGTTGTAGCACTAACTCTTCCCACTCCGCGCTGAGCGAAGCGTGCCGCTCCCGCAGGCTTTCCAGCCGCTGCGTCAAGCGCTGCGTAGCCTCGGCGCTCTCATACACGCCCAGGGACTCTTCTGCTTCGGCAATGGAGGTCTCCAGCCGCGGAATTTCTGCTTCCACAAAGCTGCACCGCTCCTGCATCTGCTTCAACTTGATCGGGTTCAATCGGCGGCCCTTGGGGACGGCAACTTCGACCGCCGGTTTCTCAAGTTCCGGAGCCGCTGCTATCAGACCATTCAACTGGGGTCCCCCGGCATTTTCTTTACGGTACATATAGTCTTCGTAATTCCCGGGATAGACATGCACGTGCCCGCCCTCGACCTCGAAGATGCGGCTCGCGAGCCTGTCAATGAAGTAACGGTCGTGGGAAACCATCACGACGGTCCCATTAAAACGGGCGATGGCGTCGAGCAAAACATCCTTGGCGCGTAGATCGAGGTGGTTGGTGGGCTCGTCCAGCAGCAAGAAGTTCGCCGGGCTCACCAGAATGCGCGCCAGGGCATACCGGTTGCGCTCTCCTCCGGAGAGCACGCCCAGGCGCTTGAAGACGTCGTCACCCGAGAACAGGAAGCAACCCAGCAGGCTGCGCAGGTCGGTAGTGGACACTCGTGGCGCAGTGTTGCTGATGTCGTCGAGCATGCGGGCGTCGGGATCCAGAACCTTGTATTGATCCTGAGCGAAGTACTCCGCGGTAACGTTATGTCCCAGGCGCAAGCTGCCGCTAGTGGGCGGCTCCATCCCCGATAGCATACGAATAAGGGTTGACTTTCCCGCTCCGTTCACTCCTACCAGGGCAATGCGGTCGCCGCGGTCGATGGTGAAGCTGACGTCCTCCAGCACCTGCTTGGGGCCATAGCTCTTGGCCAAGCCAGAAACTTCCACCACGGTGCGACCCGAAGGCTGAGGCTGGGGGAAGTTGAAATGGATCGCCTCCTCCTCGACCGGGATTTCGATGCGCTCGATCTTTTCCAGTTCCTTGATGCGGCTCTGCACCTGCTTGGCCTTGGTGGCCTGGTAGCGAAAGCGGGAGATAAAGGCTTCGAGATGCTCAATATGCTCCCGCTGGTTCTTGTACGCCGAGTGCAGCTGGGTACGCCGCTCTTCTTTTTGGGTGAGGTACTTTTCGTAGTTCCCGTGATAGACGTGCAGCCGTTTGTTCCAAATCTCGATGATCTTGTCGACGGTGACGTCGAGAAAATAGCGATCGTGGGATATCAGGATATAGCCGTTGGGGTAGTCGTGGAGATACCCCTCCAGCCAGTTACGGGTCTCGAGATCGAGGTGGTTCGTAGGCTCGTCGAGCAGCAGCAGGCTCGGCTTCTGCAGCAGCAGTTTGGCTAGGGCAATGCGCATCTGCCAGCCTCCGGAAAATTCCTCCGTCTGCCGCGACCAATCATGCTTGCTGAAACCCAGACCGCCCAAAACGCTGCCGACCTGGGCGTCGAGAGCATAGCCGTCGTGGGCGCGAAAGTGGGAGTCGAGATAGGAGAAGCGATCGGCGGCCGCATCGTACTCAGGGCTGCCTGGTTCGAATTCGGCCAAGCTCGTGGAAAGGACTTCGAGTTCCTGCTCCATGCTTTGCAGTTCGGCGAAAACCGAGAGGCACTCGTCGAACACGCTGCGGCCGGAAAGGGCCAGACCTTCCTGGGGAAGGTAACCCATGGTCATCCCGCGGGTCCGCTGCACGCCGCCATAGTCCAAGCTCTCCGAGCCGGCTAAAACCTTGAGCAGGGTAGACTTGCCAGTGCCGTTGGCGCCGACCAGGGCAGTCCGCTCATTGGGCGTAATGAGCCAATCGGCATTTTCGAACAAAATACGGGGACCGAATCGTTTACCAGCAGCAGAAAGTTGGAGCATAGTCTGCCCTTATTGTCGCATTCCTAAAAAGAGCCACAAAAACTCAGCCTCTGTCTCAGGACACGCCTTCGGCCCACCCGAGATGACGAAAATCGCCTTCGGTCCGACGGCGACTCTCCGTGGAAGCGTCACGCTCCCCCCTGTCATCACTCAATCCCAATAACCGATCCCCAATGGAAGCGCCGCCCCCCCTTGTCATCCCGAGGAGCCGACTTGCCTGCGGCAAGTTAAGGGAGCAATGAACAGTACGGGCCACCGCGGACTCGACGGGTGCCCCATGTTCGCGCCAGCGTACGTGGGCCGAAAAAGACGGGCGACCCGGATTTCCTGCCACGCTGCACTGGACAGAACCGCGTGTGCGCCTTTCCGCGAAGAAAGGCGCATGCACTGTATCAACGCCACGAAGTCCAACAGGAAATCCGGGGGAACTCCCCTCCAACGCTTTTGGTCGTTCCTGGGTACGGTTGTTCATTAGGAGCGCAGCCGAGGGACCTGCAGTTCTCTTCGGAATCCCCATGAGGCTGAGGGATACCCTAAACCCAAGGCGTAGCAATTCTGGATGCGTGCGCCCCTGTGCCTTTCCGCTGCTCTTATCTCACGATCGCAAATATCTAATTTAGACAGTTCTGACTCTCACATGTCTCTTCGGGACTTCCGTGGTATTTTTCCGGAGCCTCTTTATCCGCGGAGGTACGGTTTTTCCATCTAGGGTTGCGGGTGGTTTCGACTGTGCTCACGGCCAAAGAAAATGATGGGCTTTAAGAGGCTGCGGAAAAACTCATGCTTTGTATCAGGGCACGACTTAAGTCGTGCCGTAAATTCTTGACAATATGAAGGGCTTTTAGCCCCTGCCACGGCTGGAGCCGCAACAAAACCGAATTCTACCGCAGCCTGTTTAAGCCCCTGCCACGGCAAATTTGCTTGGCAAATGAGGGGGACAGTGGCTAAACACGTTGCGCCAAAGCCTACCAGAGTCCCGAAGGGACGCCTGAAACTAGCCCAGGACGCAGTCCTGGGAAATTGTATGCAAAAGGAGTAGTCCCGTTAGGGACGGCTGAAAATTGCCCAAGATAGACAACGGACCGGTGGATGTTTTCCGGTCCGTTATCAGGACAGAACCCAACAACCCGTGGTAGGGCCCCCTACCCCCCTTTTACGTCGGCAGCTTACTCGGCGCGAAGCGAGATTGCAGAAAGTCCTGATAATCCCTCTCGGTCTGATCGGCATAATCGACCACAAAGTCATGGATCGCTTCGATAAACCGGTCAGAAGTCCCAATGTACCCATCCAGAGCCAACGGATCACCCGAGCGCGCATGTCCCCTGGCCAGAAGCTCTCCGCAAATCTCTGCGTATTGCACCAGGCCGTCCCCCTGCAGATCGGTCATCTCGATCGAAGCCTTGTGATCATTCAGTTGCCGCACCAGATAATGCCGATTGTGAATCGTGGTCCATCCCAAAAGCAGATCGCTGAGGAATTGCATCGCCCGTTGCCCGTGTACCACTCGCTGGCCCTGATGCTGCGGCGCGCCCATCTCCCCCAAATAAGGGGCATAGGCCGACCCCGGCTCCTCTTTAATCTGCAGAAACAGCGGGTCATCCCCGCTGTTGCCCTCCAGATAAACAATGTAATCGCGCAAGCCAACGCTGCCCGTGCCCACCACCCGGAAAGCGACATCCTGCGGACGATAAAGATCGAAGAAATGCTTACGCTCGGGCAGAAGACTTTCCCGGTACGTGACCAGCGAATCCAGAACCAAACTCGCCACAGCCGGCTTAACCCGGTACTGCAGAGGCTTGTTCTCAACAAACATACGCTTGGAATCCGGCCCTGCCGGCTGCAACAAGCGCTGCGCGTTGTACTGCGGCGTCGCCTGCTCAGCCTTACGCAGAACCTGCGACACCGGCGCAATCCGTTGCAGCCGATGCACCTGAAAGTGCGCCACCTCCATGACCGTCATGCGGGCGAAAGCGCGCATCGCTCGCCGATAGCTCCTCAATAAAACGGCCGCTGCGTCGCTACAAGCAGCAGCTTTGTTGCCGCACTCCCGGCCGGCGAGGATGACGCTGGTCGCCAGCCGTTTCACATCCCACTCAAATGGGCCACGAATGGTTTCATCGAAGTCGTTAACGTCGAAAACCAGCCGTCCATCGGGTGCGGCAAAAGCGCCCAGGTTCCGGACATGGGCATCCCCGCAGAGTTGGGTCAAGATGCCGGTGTGGGGTAGAGCCGCCAAGTCAGCAGCCATGACTGGAACCGCCCCACGAAAAAACCCAAACGGTGAAGCCGCCATGCGCTGCCACTTGATCCCCAGTAGCGCAGGCACCCGGCCGATCGCGGAAACCGCCAAAGCGTCGATGGGATCGGTCTGCCGGTCTGCCGAACGCCATCGATTCTGCTCCTGCCGCCTCAACTGCTTGCGCCGTGCCTGACCAAAAGCCCGACGCTCGGCAGGACGAAGCACGTGCTTAGTGAGCATGCAGCAAGTGCTCCATCTCCACATAAACCGCATTGGTCCAACCGAAACCAATCACGTTCTGATACCCGGCGATTATCTCCACCTTCGACGACTCCGTCTCGACGTTGTATTTCTCATGGATCGTTCCCTCTTTCTCGAAGCTGGTGCGGATGGTCCCGGTGAATTGCTCGGCCACCCGGCGGGCATCGTCGACATAGCCGTTCTTCCATAGGCCTTCGACCGCCAGCCAGTTCAGCGGAGCCCAGCCAAACGGCAAGTCCCACTGCAAGCCGCTCACGAAATTGCTGCTAGCCAACCCGCCGGGCCGATCAAGCTCAGCCAAATGGCTGTCCACTGCCGCGGCCTGCTCCTTGGTCGCCAACCCAGCCCACAAAGGATAGAAAATCGTGGCGTAAACGTAGCTGGACTGCTTACCCGCCATGAAGTCGTAGTCGAAGAACATCCCCTTCTCTTGATTCCAGAGGTATTTGTTGATAGCCGCACGGCGCGCCTCAGCTTCCTGCTGCCACTTCGCGGCGGCCGCCGGCTGTTTCAGCATGACCGCCAAGTCCGCTAAGTCGCGTTCGTATTTGTAGAGCAGGCTGTTCAGGCAAACCGGAGCGTAGTGATGCGTGGAGCCGCTAAAGGGGTCGAAGCGAAAGGCGATATCGAAGCCGGACTCGCGTACAGCCCGATCCCCCTTGTAAAAGTCGCGCGTCAGGCGGTAGCCGTGAGCCCAAGCCAGACCGCAAACCACGGATTGGCTGGCATCGCAACTCGTCTGGGACAGCTTGGTTTCCTCCGCCGCCGAGGGATGTTCCGGCGCGGCGAGCAGGTAGTTCGTGTGGACGTCAGGGTGAGCCACCAGCCACTCAATCACGTCGATGTAGTAACTGCTATGGTCGGCGATATCGGGCACCGGCCCCTCGCCGATATCCAGGTAGCGGGCCAGGCCGGTCTGTCCGGCTTTGTGGATTCCACTGAGCCAGAAATCGTGATCGCGCTGGGCATAGGTGTAAGCGCGGGCGAGCCACTCCTTTTGCCGCGCCAGGTTGGCCGGCGACGGGTCATGGGCCAGCTCGGCGTCGTACACCACGCGGATCATGGAGCTCAAGAACGGCGGCTGCGACCGCGTGAGAAAGTAGGTGCGGTTGGCGTTGAGGATCGCCCCGTAATTCTCAATCTCGTAGAAGAAGTTCTCCACCATGCCCCGGGCCAGATCGATCCGGCCGTCGCTAAGCAATCCCAGGATGATGAAGTAGCTGTCCCAGCCAAACATCTCATTGAACCTGCCTCCCGGAACCACGTAGCGTTTGGGCAGGTAGAGCAACCCCGGTTTAAGCTCGGATTGCTTGACATCTCCGAGGTGAACGATGCGCCGCGGTAAGTGCTCGACATCGATCTTGCATTGGGAACTCAAGCGCCTCAGCTCCGGTGGCATGGGAGCCCCGTGAGGCAGGTACAGCACCGGAGGTGTGGTGACCTTGGGGTCGATCAGGGACTGGCATTCCGACATCGAGCGCGACAGGCTATCCCATCCCTGGTGAATGTAGACATCGATGGTGGGCGCAGGCGGGGGAGCAGCCTGGGCCCAAATCTGCTGCCCGGCAAACGGAAGCATCAAGAAGGCAAGAATTCGAAAAGTCGCCATAGGGCTCGAGCTCCTGCGTGCGATGTTACATGTAGCATGGGGTCGTGTGGGGCCGCGGGCATAGGCCGTTGTTCTGGGTAGGCATGGTCGCCTTGGTGGCTATCGTCGTCACGGCGGCTACCTTCGAGATCCTTCTGTCCCGCGCCGCGCCAATCCTGCGGGCGCGCTTGCTGCAAAGCCTCTCCGCCCGTTTCCAGAGCCGGGTGGAGTTGGGATCCTTTGACGTCTCCCTCCTGCGCGGCTTCGAGGTCTCGGGAAATGACCTGGCAGTCTATCCCTATAACATTGCGTCCACTTCCCCGACCTTTTCCGTGCGTCATTTTGCCTTCCGGACTGGCTATTTCAGCCTCCTCCACTCCCCCTTGCACATCAGTCACGTCGACGTCGACGGGCTGCGGATCAACCTCCCCCCGCGCAGCCAGCGCAAACCTTCCTCCGGACCGTCCGCCGATCACCCCAAACTGGGAAAAGTAACCGTCTTTGTCGATGAGCTGGACTGCACCGACACCCTGCTGACCCTGGGTACGGATAAGCCCGGCAAGGTCCCAACGCGCTTCATCATCCAGACCATCTCTCTACAATCCGTAGGCCCCGGTAAGCCACTGGACTTCACCGCCACATTGACCAATCCCAAACCCCTGGGCCAGATCGAAACCCGAGGCTATTTCGGGCCTTGGAATACCAACCAGCTCGGGGCCACAGCGCTGGGTGGGACCTACGATTTTCACAATGCTGACCTGGGCACGATCAAGGGCATAGGCGGCAGCCTCTCCTCCCAGGGCAAGTACCAGGGTGTCCTGGACAAGATTGTGGTGGACGGCAAGACCGATACACCCGACTTCCAGGTGAAAATCAGCGGCCATAAGGTGCCTCTCCACACCGAGTTCCACGCCATCGTGGACGGCACCGACGGAGACACCTATCTGCAGCCCGTGAACGCGCATTTCCTGCACACGTTCCTGGTCGCACGGGGATATGTGGCCCACGTCCAGGGGGAGTCCGGCCGTCACCTCTACCTCGACGTCTCCATGGACCGGGCTCGGATCGAAGACCTGCTGCGGCTGGCGGTCCGCACCGATCCACCCGTGCTGGAAGGGCAGGTCAAACTGCATACCAAGCTCGACCTGCCGCCGGGAAAAGAAGACGTGGCCCACCGGCTCCACTTGCAAGGCAACTTTGATATCGTGAACGCGCGTTTCAGCAGCGACAAGATCCAAAACCGCATCGACGAGCTCAGCCTGCGCAGCCAGGGCGAGGTGGAATTGGCCACCCAGCAGGCCAGGGAAGGGAGACGGGAACTCGCCAAGTCCCAAATGAGCGGCGACTTTAACCTGCTGGACGCCCGTCTCAATCTGGCCAATCTGCGTTACGACATCCCGGGAACGAGTATCAAGCTTGCCGGCATCTATAGCCTTGATGGTGCCAAATTCAATTTCGCTGGAACGGCGGATATGAAAGCCACTGTGTCTCGCATGGTTGGAGGCTGGAGGGGTATATTGCTCATGCCGTTCGATCGCATCTTTCAGAAGAACGGTGCGGGCGCGGAAGTGCCCTTCAAGATCGATGGCACGCGGTCGGATCCCCAGTTCGGACTGGACTTCGGTCGTCTCAAGAAGAAATGAGGCGCAGAGTATGCGTAAAATCTGGCAAGTTGGTTTGGCAGCCCTGGGCGGTCTCATTCTTAGCCTCAGCAGCGCCGGGGCACAAAAGACTGACCCCTGGTGGAAGCACGCGCTTATCTACGAGATCTATCCGCGCAGCTTTCAGGATTCCAACGGCGACGGGATTGGCGATCTCAATGGAATCACCCAGCGCCTCGATTATCTGAAGGATCTCGGTGTCGACGCCATCTGGCTGAGCCCCATCTACCCTTCGCCCCAAGTCGACTTTGGTTACGACGTCTCTAACTACGAAGCCATTGATCCGCAGTATGGCACGATGGCCGATTTCGACCATCTCGTGGCCGAGGCCAAAAAGCGGAAAATCGGCGTCATCATGGACATGGTAGTGAACCACACTTCCGACAAACATCCCTGGTTCATTGAGTCCGAGAGCTCGAAGACCAATCCCAAGCGCGACTGGTATGTATGGCGCGACGGCAAGGGTCCCGGGGTGCCGCCCAATAACTGGCAATCGACCTTCGGGCATTCCGCGTGGAAGTACGATCCCAAAACGTCACAGTGGTACTACCACATGTTTTACGCCGAACAGCCTGACTTGAACTGGAGAAATCCGGCAGTCGAGCGAGCCGTATTTTCCGCCTTCCGCTTCTGGCTGAACAAGGGTGTGGTGGGCTTCCGCCTGGACGCCGTGCCGACCATGTTTGAGGACGAGCAGCTGCGGGACGAAAAGGTGCTGCCTGGGACCAACGCCTATGGAGACCCGAACCTTGACGATTCGCTGACGAATAATCTGCCCGAAGTACACCAGGTGATGCGTTCGCTGCACAAGGTAACAAGCGGCTATCCCGGCAATCGTGTGCTCATCGGAGAGACCTATTTGCCGAACATCACCGAGCTACGCAAGTGGTACGGTGCGGACCACGATGAATTGAACCTGCCCATGGACATGATGGTGGGTTTCTACAACAAACTGGATGCCGCCGGGTTCCGCACCCGTATTGAACAAGCCGAGCACGATCTCGATGACGATCAGCCGCTGTTTGTCTTCGACAACCACGATAACCCCCGCAGTTGGAATCGCTACGGCGACGGAGTACACAACACAGATATCGCGCGCGTGATCGCCACCCTTTTGTTCGGGACCCGGGCCACAGCCATGATGTATTACGGCGAAGAGCTGGGCATGACCACGACGACGCCCACCCGGGTAGAAGACGTGAAGGACCCCATCGGCAGAATCGGCTGGCCCAAGGAAAAGGGCCGCGATGGGGAGCGCACGCCGATGCAGTGGGATGGCTCGCCCAACGCCGGCTTTACCGCCGCGTCTGCCACGCCCTGGCTGCCGGTCCCTGCGTCGTTCAAGACCGTCAATGTGGCCATCGAATCGCGGGAGGATGATTCCCTGTACAGCTGGTATCAGCAGCTGATACAGTTGCGCCGCGACAATCCGGCGCTGCACGACGGCAGCCTGACCATGCTGAACGTGAATGACACAAACGTTCTATCGTGGTTACGAAAAGCGCCGGATGGCCACTCTGTTCTTTTCGCCTGCAACTTCACGGCAGAGTCCCAAACGGCAACCTTCGATTTGACCGGAAAGCTCAAGACCCTGATGAAGACGCCCGGCAGCGCCGACCCGGACTCCCCGGCCGCTGTCAAACTGCCGCCCTACGGCGTCTACATCGGCCAAATCCAATAAGAAACCCCGCCGCTTTGTATCGGCGCACGCCTTTACAGGCCGTGGAAGCAAGGGCTAAAAAGTCCGCGTGAGAACCGCATCCGAGGACCACACAGAACCCGATGGGTGCCCCATGTTCGCGCCAGCGTACGTGGGCCGAAAAAGACGGGCGAAGCCCATCCATTGTTGTCCCTCGCAAGACCTGAGGCTTTACCCGCTGAGAGACCGAGCCTCGCCCTGTCCAACAGCTTTTCCATGCCCGGCAAGCACCTCGTCATAAACGGAATAAACCCCCTCAAACACCGAATCCCACGAAGCAGACTGCGCGTAGGCCCGAGCCTCCCGGCTCATCCGCCCATACAACTCCGGATCTCCCATCACCTTGGCGATTGCACCCGAAAATCCGGCATCATCGGCGATGAAGCCCGTCTCGCCATCCTTCACAATGTACCGCGGACCCCCATCGGGAGTGACAATCGCAGGAACCCCCGACGCCAACGCCTCAAGAACGACATTGCCGAAAGTATCGGTGTGCGACGGAAACACAAAAAGATCCATATTCGCATAAGCCCGAGCCAACTCGGGCCCGCGAAGCACCCCAGTGAAGTCGGCATTGGGCAGGTGTTCCCGCAGCCAACCCTCTTCCTTCCCATGCCCCACGATCAGAAAACGAAAATTGCTAATGCCCCGCTCGATCAGCTCCGTCCGGATACGCGCCAGCAGGAACACATTCTTCTCAATCGACAGCCGCCCGCAAAACCCCAGCACAAAAGGATCCCTGGTACCGTTGCGGTCGCGAAACGAGGGAGAAAACAAATGCGTATCGACCCCGCGAGGCATCAGCGCGCAGTGGCGCCCCGTAGCCTTCTCCAGCAGGCGGCATAACTCGATGTTGGGTGCAAATAGAACCTCCGCCATGCGGTAAAACCGCGCGCACGCAAAAAGCGCGGCCTCTTCGATCTTCTTTTCCGCAGCGACTCTTTGTTCCTGCGGAAGCAGGCGCAGAGCCCATGCGGAGCGCTGCGCGGCGTACTCGTGCAGGTTGGTATGCCAGGCAGCCACCAACGGGACCTTCAGGCTCCGCGCCAGCCACGCGCCCAAAATACCCGGCTCGCTCGGTCCGGTCACGTGAATAATGTCAGGGCGAAACGCACGCAAGTGCTCTTCAAGAAACTTCTTGTGTCGCAGGAACGCCGGGTCGAACGTGAGGTCCTTTTCCAACGGGAACGAAATCGCGCTGCCCCGGGGAATTTCCAGCGTAGTCAGCTCCCCCTGTTGCCGCTCCTCGATCGAGCCGCCCCGCTTGCCGGGATGGAGGCAAAAAAAAGGCAGCCCCCGGCGCACGGCAAAGGCCTCGAAGTGCCGGCTGGTGTGGGCCACCCCGTTGATCTCGTAAAACGTATCCGGGAGATACGCCACCCGCGGGCTGACCGTGCGCATAGGCAAAGTCTATTCTGCGCCGCCACGACGCAAAAGGAGGATTTTAAACCGCTTCCCGTTCGCCCAGAGCGAACTGCAGTTCGTGCGACTCGTTCCAGGCGTAACGCAGGCTGTTGCTCACTGGGTTGCTCCCCAGCATCCTGACAAACTTGATCATCATCCGCATGTAAAGCGGAGGCCTGCCGTAAGGCCAAATCTCGGTAAGAGGGCGAACCACGCCGTTCTGGTCCGGGTGATAGACACGCTCATCCCAGGTGCGCGATCCCTCGGGAAAGTCGGGATAATCGCGAATCGCATCCAGCGTGGATTTCATAATCCGGTGCTTCCAAGGCTCCGCATACTGCGGCATAAAGAGCACGTGGCTGCGATTCTCGCGGCGGATTTCATCCACAAACTCATTGAAGCTCGTCGCACTCGTCAGGTTGACGTTGGCATTGGGCTCCAGGCCGTGCCGGTCGCCACCCGAGATCAGCAACTTATTCCAACGCGGCGCAAGCTGCTTCACCGACCGGTTCTCGTTCCAGTTGCGCAAACCATTCAACTCGAGCGCATGGATCCAACTGCCGTTTTGGCTGAGAAACTCCTCCACGCGCTGGCGGTGCAGGTCGTGGCCGATCTTGTAGAGATCCCAAAGCGGGTGATTGAACACGATGAGAACGTTGGGCAGATCGTGCAGCGCCGCCAGCATTTCGCTCAAACGTGCATCGCTCGGGTTGGCGGTAAAAGCTTCGAATTCTCGCATCCACTCGGCGCCGGACGCACTGGGCAGATTGTGGATGCCAAGGTGAAATGCCTGATCCTTGCCAAACGGGGTCGTCCACTCCACAGAAACCGGAATGTGGCGGGCGCTCGTCACCGTGCGCAGCAGCATCGGCGCCTGGATATCATCGTGATCGGTGATCGACACCAGCGGCTGTAACTGCAGCGACTCCGCAATTTGCCGGCTTTCAAGATCGAAGGCCAAGCGCGGCGTAAGCGGCGGCGTCCAATAGCTTCGCGCATAGTCGATCTTCAAGGAATGTTTCGAACGGCAAAGTTTCTCTTCGCGGTCGATGATTGTCCTGAAAGCGCTGTTCTCGTAGGCGAGTTTCGCGATGAAGTCGAGCGTTTCCTTCGATTTGTTGGTGTGGCTGTGAAGTGAGACACCGGAAGCAAAGCCCTTGGCGGCGCGTTCGTTAGTCCACAGATACGAGACACGGGAACCTGTCATCTCTTCCTCCTGCGTGGAGCAACCGCACCCGGGCCCTTGCTGCCACACAGTAACTGTGTGATCGCTCTCATGTGCCCAGTATGTAGTGCAGGTGATGAATGACGAGTTACACGCACACGAATTGACATTCAATTTCGGCTTGAACCAGTCTGGATAACACGCTTTGTTACCAAACGGTAACCGGTTTTCCAGCTCTATCGCGTGCCGGTAATATCAGGATTCAGCAGCGGCTCCTCTTCTACATTCGGGTGCATGTGACGGCGCGCTTCGGGTTCGAGATGATCTCGAGTGAGGTCGCGTTTGAGGATTTCGAAAGCCTCGGCTGGTGTATCGGCCATTTGAAAAAGAGCACGATCCTGGGCGGATATCGCGCCCTTGTCCACCAGCACGTCCAGGTTCAAAATGCTGTTCCAGTAGGAGGAACCGTACACCACGATGCTGATTTTCTTCGCCAGCTTTTCGGTTTGCACCAGAGTGAGAACTTCGAACATCTCGTCGAGTGTCCCAAAGCCCCCGGGGAAAACCACCAGCGCCTTTGCCAGATAAGCGAACCAATACTTGCGCATGAAGAAGTAGTGGAACTCGAAATTCAGGGAAGGCGTGATGTAAGGATTGGGCGCCTGCTCGAAGGGCAGCCGGATGTTGAGGCCAATGGTCTTGCCCCCAGCCTCGTACGCACCCCGATTGGCGGCTTCCATGATTCCCGGACCACCGCCGGAGGTGACGACGAAGCGGTGCCGGCGCCCTTTGAGGGTCTGCGTCCACTTGGTCACCAGGGAGGCGAGCTCGCGGGCGTCTTCGTAGTAACGGGCCATCTCCACACCAGCCTCGGCCCGGCGGCGGCGTAGTTCGGTCGCTGTTCCTTCGGCGATCTGCTCATCGGTGGCCGGTTGCTCTGCGTCCGGGGCGGCGGCCGCGGAACCGGGCTTCTCGAGGAGTTCGAGTTCAAGTTCCTGGCTCGCGTCTTCGTGGGCACGGAACCGCGCGGAACCAAAAAACACGATGGTGTCTTGAATCCGTTCCCGGCGGAATCGGGCCAGCGGTTCGGAATATTCCGAGATAATGCGCACCAGCCGTCCATCCGGGCTATTCACGAAGGCAGGATTCTGGTAAGAGAGCGGAGCGCGATGAAGGTGGGGCGGTTTGCCGGTTTTTTCCGTCATGCTTTCAAGAAGTGGACCCGCGGAACTGCACCGCTTCGACGATCGCGATCCACAGATTTAGTAACCCCAGGCCAGAAACCACGCCACGCACCGACCCGTACATCAGAAAGGCAGAGACTCGGGGGAAATGGTTCAGGAGCTGATTGTCCGACCACAGCGGCGAGTACCAGGGAAGCACGAGTACGATGATGCCGATGTAGATGCGGATGATCACGTAAAGGTATAGCTCCACCCGGCGAAGCCAAAGTGGAACCCGGGAGGGCCGCTGCGGCGCAGATTTCCGGTATTCAACGGTCGAGCCGTCTGGAGCACCGGACGAAAACAGGTTCGACTGTTGCGGCATTTTTCCTGGTCTAACGCAACAGTAACACAGCAAGATTCCCGATCACCCTCCCCCATTCCGCCGGAATTGGGCTGGGTCGCCGGCTAAATCGGAACCGTCGGACCAAACTGGACCAGCATGGAAGGGTACAGGCTTCAGCCCGTACATTTACGGTTCTAAATAAAATTAGGCTTTAGCCACTGAGGGCCGCTCCCTCAGAGGCCGAAACCGCTCATTCTTGCTGGCTTGGACGTCGACTAAACTGGATGCGGAAAAACTTATGTTTTGTATCAGGGCACGACTTCAGTCGTGCCGTAAACGCTTGAAAATAAGATGGGCTTTAGCCCCTGCCACCGCCAGAACTACAACAAATATGCCTTTTTCCGCAGCCTCTTTAGCCCCTGCCACGGCAGATCCGCTTGCCAAATGACGGCGCAGGGGTTCTAAAGCCGGTACCCGTCATTGCCGACGACTCAAACTTTAAATCTGATACAGGAACCACTTTTCAGCAAACCCTTACGCCGTGCGCATCTGAACGGAATTGCCGGCTTCCGCCGCAGCCGCTGCCAGGATCCGGTGGTGAATCGTAAACAACGCAAGCTCCAACCGATCAGAAACCCCAGTCTTGTCGTAAACACTGCGCAGGTAATTCTTAATCACCTGCTCGGTCGTGCCCAACCGCAACGCAATCTCTTTGTTCTTGCACCCCTGCACAATCAGGGCGACGATCTTCATCTCTTTGGGCGTGAGCCGGTCCCGCACCCGCGCTCCCACCGAATCCTCTTCTTCCGACCCGATCGCCTCCGCCGGCCGCTGGATCGACGAGAACCCCTTGATGACCCGATGCACGCATTCCACCAGCGCCTGCCCGGTGGTGTTCCGGTAGACCACCCCGCGGATGTCGTGAGCCGTGAAAATCTGCGCCGGCTCTCCGTTTTCCGCGATCACCACCGCCCGGCTTCCCGCCGCCTTCACGTGCGACATCAGGTCCTGGTATTCCGGCCGCAACGCCGAGGCAAACAGAACTATCGATGAACGATACGCGTCCACGGACAGGATGAGACGTTCGAGGTCCGCACACTGTGCGGCTACGCGAAAGTCCTCTTCACTTGCGAGAACCTTGGCAATGCCGGCGCGAAAGATTGCTTGATTGTCAGCCAGAATAATTTTATTCATCGTGCTGCCTTGTGCCTCGTGTCGCTTTTGTTCGCAACCTGTACCGGCGGCTATTCACGCTATCGACCACTGGCCACCAGTCGTTCTAAACTGTTCTGTCTTGCGACACCTCTGGTACGTTTCTCTTCGCTTTTTACGCGGGTCGTACGAGGTGCTGGTGATCTCAAGCCTAGCCGGTCAGCCAGGAAATGAAACCCCACGAAAGTGGCAGGATGACGCTCCCAAGTTGCTGTCGCCACTGGATTTGAGTGCAGCGAAAGTGGTGCGAAAGCGACTAAGAGAGGCTCAGGCAATACACTAAAGAAGCATGGGCAAACCAGTGATTCTCGCGGTAGACGACGATGTGAGTGTTCTGGAGATGGTGGTCCAGGACCTGCGCCGCCAATATGGCGCGAACTATCGCATCCAGCGAGCGGCTTCGGGCCAGGCGGCGCTCGACACCTGTGACCAATTGAAAAAGCGTGGGGATACCATCGCCTTGTTCGTCTCCGACCAGCGCATGCCGGGCATGTCTGGCGTGGAGTTTCTCGGTAAGGCGATGGAAATCTACCCCGATGCCAAGCGTGCGCTGCTGACCGCGTATGCGGATACCGAAGCCGCCATCCAGGCCATCAACACCGCCAAAATCAACTACTACCTGACCAAGCCCTGGGATCCCCCGGAAGAGCGCCTCTACCCGGTGCTCAACGACCTTCTCGAAACCTGGAAGGAGGGCTATCAACCTCCCTTTGAGGGCTTAAGGGTGATCGGACCGCGCTATACGCTGCGCGACCACCAGGTGCGCGACTTCCTTTCCCGCAATCGCGTCCCCTACGTCTGGATGGACCCCGAGCTAAGCACCGAAGCAGTGGATCTGCTGACCCGTTTCAAGCTGGACGACCACAAACTGCCGGTGGTCCTTTTTGGGGATGGCTCTTACCTGGTCCAACCGGGCCAAATGGAGCTGGCCGGAAAGATCGGCCTCCGGACCCAGGCGGCCAAGGAATTCTATGACTTGGTGATCGTCGGCGCGGGTCCGGGAGGGCTCGCCGCCGCGGTTTACGGGGCGTCAGAAGGTCTGCGGACGTTGGTGATCGAGGACGAAGCGCCAGGAGGGCAGGCAGGCTCCAGTTCCAGGATTGAGAACTACCTCGGGTTTCCCGATGGTGTAAGCGGCCAGCAGCTGGCCGAGCGTGCGCTCATCCAGGCGACCCGTCTTGGGGCCGAAATCATGACCCAAAAGGCGACTGGCATCCGCACCGAAAACAACTACAACATAGTGCAATTGGCGGATGGCCGCGAAGTTTCGTGTCATGCTTGCCTCATCGCGGTGGGGGTCTATTACCGGCGTTTGACCACGCCGGGCGTGGAAGCGTCTGACCGGAGCGGGAGTTTATTACGGGGCGGCCATGACCGAAGCCAAGTCCTGTGCCGACGAGAGCGTCTTTATTGTCGGAGGAGCCAATTCCGCCGGCCAGGCAGCCATGTTTTTCTCCAAGCATGCGAAAAAGGTCACCATGCTGGTCAGAGCCGAGTCCCTCAAAAACAGCATGTCGAAATATTTAATCGATCAGATAGCGGCTACATCGAATATAGAGGTTAGAACGGAATGCCAGGTTCTGGAGGCTTTCGGGGATGGCCGTTTGTCTTGCCTGAAAATCTGCGGGCCTGGGGGCGAGGAAACCGTACCGGCGAATGGTTTATTCATTTTCATCGGGGCGGCGCCGAATACTGACTGGCTGCCGGACACGATTATGCGCGACGCCAATGGCTTCGTGCTGTCGGGACCGGACCTGAAGGTGGACGGGAAAATGGTGAAGGGCTGGAATCAGAACCGCGAGCCGTATCTGCTCGAGACCAGCCTGCCGGGAGTATTCGTGGCGGGAGATGTGCGCCACGGTTCCATTAAGCGGGTGGCATCCGCGGTAGGAGAGGGCTCGATCTCGGTGCAGTTCATTCATCAGTACCTGGCGCGCTTTTAAACACAAACAACATGACCGACGTTCAACAGAGTTCGAAGGTGGAAATGGTCGAGGTCGCGAGCCTCGCCCAAGAGCTGCAAAAAGTGCCGGTATTTGCCGGCGTATCGATCGAGCACCTTCGGTGCCTCGGCGCTGCGGAGTTGATCCATGCCGAGGCGGGTGCCGACCTCTACGAGATCAACCAGGCGCGTCGCGGTTTCTGGATATTGCTGGACGGCGAGCTCAGGCTGCAGAAGATCCAGAAAGACGGCGACCTGGTACTGATTGGCACCATCAGTTCGGGAGAAACCTTCGGCGAAGTCCCCTTGCTGGCAGGTAAGGACACCGAAGTGGTCATTACCGTCCTCAAAGCCTGCTCCGTGGTTTATTTGAAAGAGGATCTTTTCTGGCAGCTCATGTTTGCCTGCCCCCAGGTTCGTATGGGTGTTTTGGGCAATATGGCGCGCCGGCTCCAGGTGTTTCAATCCCAGGAGTTGCATCGGGAAAAGCTCATCTCCCTGGGCACCATGGCCGCCGGCCTGATGCATGAGCTCAACAATCCCGGCGCCGCCGCCCGCCGGGCCGCCTCCCAGATGCGCGAGAACCTGAGCCGTCTGCAACAGATCAGCCTGCGGTTTTGCCGGAAAGACCCCATGACGCAAGGCCAGGCCGACTGCATGCGCGTCCTCCAGGAGATGGCGTTGGAGCCTCGCAAGCCAACTGCGATGAGTTCTCTGGACCAGGCCGATGCGGAAGACGAACTGGCCTCCTGGTTGGAGGAGCACGGCATTGAGAATTCTTGGAAACTGGCGCCTACTCTTTCCGCCATCGGCTTCAACGAGCAAACGTTGGAGTGCGCTCAGCATGAGTTCACCGGCAGCACCCTATCCGATCCCTTGAACTGGATGGAGGCCCTGGTCTCGAGCGTACAGTTGGTGGGCACGATCGAAGAAAGCGTTTCCCGTGTAACCGACCTCGTCTCCGCGGTGAAGAAGTACGCCTATGAAGACAAGCCGCAGCGCCATCAACTCGACGTGCATGACAGTATTCAGAGCACGCTGGTGATTCTGGGGCATAAGTTCCGGCAAAAAGAGCTAGTGGTCCAGAAGCTCTTCTCCCCCGCCTTGCCGCCCATCTCGACCTGCGGTGTAGGTCTGAGCCAGGTCTGGACCAACCTGCTCGACAACGCGATCGACGCCTCTCCGCAAAAGGGTACCGTGAGCGTACGGACCTGGGTCGAAGCCGATAAGGTCTGCATCGCGATCGCCGATGAGGGCCCGGGCATTCCAGAAGAAAACCGGAAGCTGATTTTTGAGCCCTTCTTCACCACCAAGCCCACGGGGCAGGGAACCGGTTTAGGGCTCGACATCGTCCGTCACATCGTCCTGGACAAGTTCGGGGGAGAAATCAACCTGGACTCCATCCCCGGCAAGACGGAATTCACGATCAAGCTCCCTGTAGTTTCCTAAAACCGCAGACGCTTCGCTCCGGCGGAGAAGACAAGTCTGCTGCCAGCTAAAGGTGGAATCAACAGTACAGGCCACCGCGTACTTGGACGGGTGCCCCATGTTCGCACCAGCTAACGTGGGCCGAAAAAGCCGGGCGAAGCCCATCAAATGCTTCTGCTCGATCAACGGTACAGTTGTTCATTAGGACCGGAGAGGTCATTTTCACTTCCTGCGATCGCCAACCCCAAACCTACAGAAAAGACGCCGCAACCTTACTACCCCGGCTGCGTTTTATCTGGTGAGCAAGGGGGAAGATATGAACATCCACAAACACAGTCGCACAGCCGCAGCGGTTCTTCTTCTAGCAGGGAGCGTTGGGATCGCGTCTGCCCAATATGGGCAAGGCTACGGCTCTAATTACCAGCAGCAGCAACAGGCCCCCGGCGATCCGGGTCATTGGGGCTTTCAGGATGGGTTTAACGACGGCAGCCACGATCGCGCAACCGGGCACAGCTTTCGCCCTACCCACGACAGCGCCTACAAACATGCCCCGGAGTACGGCCGCCCGCCGATCAACCGGGACGAGTACAAAAATATTTACCGTGAAGCCTATGTCCGCGGGTACGAGAAGGGTTACGGGCGCTAGAGCGGTTAACGATAGCTATATCCAGCCAAACCACCGCCGACGGGCTTTTCTCCAAGAAAAGCCCACCTTGCTGAGGTCGGATAGGACACAGTAATCGTGAAACCGCTCTAGACGATATCGGTATCGTTGTCGCTCTTGAAACGACCGCTGTTGGCCCACAACACCATCGCCATAAACGCGATCACGGAACCGCTGATAATCACAACCACTTCGAGCATAGTGAGAACAGTCTAAATCTTTTTGCTCTTGCGGTGCTCGAAGAGTTTAGCGTCGATCAGAAAACGGAACCAGAACGTCTGGAGGGTCCAGAAGATGAACCCTTCCCATCCGTCCAGAATGCCCAGGCGCAAGAAGTAACGGTAGAAAAACAACCCAAAAGGCCGGACAAAAAGCGGCGCGTCGTTGTAAAGCCCGCGCAGGTAACGCTTCTGCTCCATTGGGTTCCCAAACAGCCGGGGGCGCACGCGCGCACCCTCTTGTACGGAGAGTTGCTCCATCACCTCCGCATCGGCCCAACGGTTGTGCCGCGCTGTCCACTCCGAAAGCGACATGCGGATCTCATCGATCATGTAGCCTTTGAGTTCTCCGGTGGACCCCTGGGTGAGGTAGAAGTGCTGGTCGTACTTCCGTTCCTCGCAGCGGCCTGCCCCGTTACGGAACAGCCGCAGATGCCAGGTGGGCGACATGCCTCCATGCCGCATTTCCCGGCCCAAAAACTGCACCAGGCGGGCGATGAGAAAACCGGCCTGGGGTGGGTTATCCGGCAGGGCGCGTATAGACGCGATCAACTCCGGGGTAAGCCGTTCGTCCGCGTCCAGGTGTAGTTGCCATGGATAACGGAGCACGACGTTATCGATGGCCCAGTTTCTTTGCGCGCCATAGTTGGCAAAAGCGTGTTGGACGACCTGGGCGCCATGCTGCTGGCTGAGCGCTACGGTGTCGTCTGTGCTGAAGGAGTCAACCACGTGCAGGTCGTCGGAAATTTGCCGCGCCTGCTCAAGCGTGGTTCCCAGAGTGTCGACAGAGTTAAACGCCAGAACGATGACGGATGGCTTCACAGCAGTTCCGCACTGGTGATGTGATGCACGCCGGCTTCGCGAAGCGCATGCTTGGCGGAAGGAACGGAGTCTCCCTGGTCGATGCCGCGGCAGGCGTCCTCGATCACATACGTTTCGAAGCCCTCGGCCCTGGCGTGGATGGCGGAATAGCGGACGCAGACGTCATAGGCGAGGCCGGTGATAAAAATCCGCGTCAGTTCCCGTTCGCGCAGATAGGCGGTGAGACCGGTACGGGTGCGGTGATCGTTCTCGAGAAAAGCGGAGTAGGAATCGATGTCCGGGCGAAATCCTTTGCGCAGAATCAGCTCCGTGTTATCCAACTGCAGGTGGGGATGGAAAGCAGCGCCCAGGCTCCCTTGCACGCAATGGTCGGGCCAAAGCATTTGCGCTCCATGACTGGTCTCAATCGTCTCGAACGGCTGCCGCCCCGGATGATGCGAAGCGAAAGAATGATGATTGGGTGGGTGCCAATCCTGCGTGAGAATCGCATGGCGGAAGCAGCCGGCGATGCGATGGATGACGGGTACCACATCCTGGCCGCCCGGAACAGCAAGCGCGCCCCCATCGCAAAAATCATTCTGTACATCAACCACCAGCAGAACGTCGCGATCTGTAACCTCATTACCCATTTGCTAAGAATATAGCGTAGCGTCCGCTACTCCCACGTAAACAGCCAACCCTGAACCCGGCGCGCTCTTATCCGCGCTGTGTCTCAAGGCAAGACCTTACAGTTCGCGGAAAACTCGCGTTTTGTGCCAGAGCAAAGACCCTATATGTCGCGGAAAAACGACGTTTGTATCAGGGCACAGACGCTACAGGCTGCGGAAAAACTGAAGTTTTGTATCAGGGCACAGACGCTACAGGTTGCGGAAAAACTGACGTTTTGTACCAGGGCAAAGACCCTACAGGTTGCGTAAAAACTCACGTTTTGTGCCAGGGCGAAGACCCTACAGGTTGCGGAAAAAACTGACGTTTTGTATCAGGGCACGACTTTAGTCGTGCCGTAAAGGCTTAAAAAATAGTGGGCTTTAGCCCCTGCCACCGCCAGAACCAAAGCTCAGATTGCGCCTTCATGAACTGCGTCCGCAATCTCGGCACTCGAATAATCCAGACTCTCCAGAATCTCGCCGTTATGTTCCCCGAGTAAAGGCGGCGGCAGCCGGTACATCACAGGAGTGGAAGAAAGCCGTACCGGATTAGCAATGCTCCGCGCCACCTCGAGCGTGGGGTGCTTGATCTCCACGATAAGCCCTCGCGCCAACGCCTGCGGATCGTTCAATGCTTCCCCGACCGTTTGAATGGCGGAGGTGGGAATATCTTCCGCGCTGAGCCGCCTGATCCAAGCCTCCGCCGGCGCCTTGACGAAGATCTCGCACAACGCCGGAATCAGCACGTCGCGATGTTCCGCACGTAATGCATTGCTGCGAAAACGCGGATCCGCTCCCAGCGTCTCCACGGCGTCGATCACGCGAAGAAAACGCAGCCACAACCCATCTGTACCAATAGCAGCGACAAAATGGCGCCCGTCGCCAGCGCGAAACACCTGGTAAGGAACAATACTCGGATGCGCATTTCCCCATCGTCGCGGAGATTCGCCCGCATTCAGATAATTACTTCCCGCATTGATAAGAAGCGTTAGCTGAGAATCGAACAGCGCCATGTCAAGAGCCTGTCCCACCCCTGTCCTCTCCCTCGCCAGCAATGCCGCCAGGATCCCCAATGCGGAATAGAGCCCGCAAGCCATATCCGCAATCGCAACCGGATAGCGAACCGGCTCCCCCGCAGGCTCTCCGGTGAAGCTCATGATCCCCGCCTGCGCCTGGGCGATGATGTCGTAGCCTGACAGCCCCGATCTCGGTCCCGAGTGCCCATAGGCGGAGATGGCGCAGTAAATGAGCCGCGGATAAAGAGCACAAATGGTCTGCGCATCGAGGCCGCGCCGTTCGAGCGAGTTCACATTCCGCTGGTTGATGAGGAACACATCCGCGGTGGCCAGCAGGCGATGGAGAATCTCTGCCCCCAACGGCCGATCGTAGTCGAGCGAGAGCGAACGCTTATTGCGATTGGCAGCGAGAAAATAAGCGGATTCCGTGCCGACAAACGGAGGCCCCCATCGGCGCGACTGATCGCCCGTCTCCCGCCGCTCCACCTTGATCACATCCGCGCCAAAGTCGCCCAGCATCATGGCGCAATAGGGTCCGGCCAGCGCCTCGGTCAGCTCGATCACCCGCATCCCGTCGAGGACCTGCATTAGAACCCAGGCGGCCGCTGGTCAACCACACCAAAGCTGCGCTCCAGCGCCAACCCCACGCTCCCCAACCTGCCCTCGTCGAAAAGCCGGCCGATGAGCGTAACCCCGTGCGGCACGCGACGCGGCGGGGAAAATTTGGCCGCCGGATGCGCCGGGTCAGGCGCCCAGTCGCTACGCTCCTCAGAAACTTCAATAAACCCGGCACGCAACGTGAGCGACGGTTGGCCCGTGAAGTTGGTGATGGTGAGCATTTCGTCGCGTAGGGAGGGAACCAGAAGCATATCCACCTGGGAGAGAACCCGGGCCATCTCCTTGGCAACTTTGCGCCGAAAGCGATCGCTCTGCACAAAATCCACCGCCGAAAGAAAGCGCGCCTGGCGAAACGAATTGGGCCAAGCGTCCGGCACCTGCATCTTCAGTTGATCGACCCCGTGCGAAAGCGTCAGCTCCTCGAAAGCCGCAGCCCCTTCGGCGAAAAGTATCAACTGCAGCGAATCATAGGGCCAGTCGGGAATGCTCACCTCCACCGGCACCATGCCCAGCTTCTTTACCGTCTCGAGTGCCGCGCGATCCACGTCGGTGGCCGGGGCTTCCTTCATCCATTGCGGAAAATAGCCGACCCGCAGGCCTTCCACCTTCGCGCCCGCGTCGTAATCGAACTTGCTGGGTACGCTCGCAACATCGCCTGGATCCGGCCCGGTGATGGCGTTGAGCACCAGCATCGTGTCCTCGACGCTGCGCGTCATGGGACCGAGCTTGTCGAGCGACCAGCACAGTGTCATTGCGCCCGTCCGCGGAACACGGCCGTAGGTCGGCCGCAGGCCATTGACGCCGCACCGCATGGTGGGCCCGATGATGCTGCCGCCGGTTTCGCTGCCGATGGAAAAGCCCACCAGCCCCGCGGCCGTAGCAGCGCCAGGACCGGCGCTCGAACCCGAGGAACCTTCTTGCAGCAGCCAGGGATTCTTCGTTTGCCCGCCGAACCAGACGTCGTTGAGCGCCAGCGCACCCAGGCTCAACTTGGCGATCAGCACCGCGCCCGCCTGGTGCAGACGTTTGACCACCGCCGCATCTTCGCTGGGAACGCGGTTGCGGAAGGGTTCGGCGCCGTACGTGGTGGCGATGCCGGCAGTATCCAGCAGATCCTTGCCGCCCCACGGAATGCCATGCAGTGGACCCCGATAGTGCCCGGCGGCGATCTCCTGATCCGCCTGTTTGGCCTGCGCCATGGCCAGCTCGCGCGTTGGCGTGATGACGCACAGCAAAGTGGGATTGAACCGTTCGATCCGCTCCAGGTAAATGTTCGTAAGCCGCGCGGACGTAAGCTGGCGCCTCTCAATCCACCGCGAGAGCCGGGTCACGGGAGCGAAGGCAATATCCTCGTCGCTCGAGGGTAGCGGGCCCGGATCGGTTTCGCTGCGCAGAAAGAAGTTGCGATCGGGGCCAGCCGTCTGCCCCGGCAATGCCGCTTCGCAACGAGAGTAGGGGGCCAGTTCCGGTTCCAGCGCCACCTTGCGCGGGCCGACCCGCCGCTCATAGAGCGGAGCCATCGCGCTACGCCAGTTCCCGGCGGCTTGTTGGCGGTCGCGCTCATTCAAATCCACCTCTACGAGCTTCTCCGCCTCGGCGAAGGTAGCCGCCGAAACTTCCGGACCCACCGGCGTTGCCGTCCCAAACGCTGGAGGGCTTCCGGGCGGCAACGAAGCAGCTTTCTGCTCTTGTTTACAAGCGGTGACAGCGACTCCCACAAGGCCAAGGGAACTGTTGGTCAGGAACTGCCGGCGAGATTTTGGCATAGGCGCATTCTAAACGCCGGGGTGGTTCGCCACCTTCCGCACCAAGCGGAATCAGACGGGTGCCCCATGTTCGCGCCAGCTAACGTGGGCCGAAAAAGTCGGGCGGAGCCCGTCAAATGCCTTCAGCTCATCTTCACCCCACAAGGCCAAGGGAGCTGTTGGTTAAGAACTGCCGGCGAGTTTCGACACAGGCGCATTCTAACGCCCAACCCCGAAGCAAAAGCTCACACTCACGCGCACTCGATGGGTGCCCCATGTTCGCGCCAGCTAACGTGGGCCGAAAAAGTCGGGCGGAGCCCCTCAAACGTTCTTATCTCATCTGAATGACGACCCCTTCAAAAGGCCGAAGCGACAAGTTCCCACCCACCGATTCCCCGCCACGGTCCATGTGAGTGGAGACAGCAATCTCACCCGAATCAACCGGCGCCACTTCGCGCGCCTGGCTCAAGTTGAGCACGATGAGAAACCGCTGTTCCAGATCAATGCGTTTGTAGCGAAGAACGCTGCCGTTGCTGGACACCTGTGCCACCCGCCCGCTATTCAATGCCGTGTTGGCGTTGCGCAAGCTGATTAAAGCGCGATACAGGCCCAACATCGACTCTCTCTGCCTGGAAAGCGTGTCCACGTTGACGGCCTCGTAGTCAGCCGCCAGGCGAAGCCAAGGCGTGCCCTTCGTAAATCCCGCGAACGCAGACCGGTCCCACTGCATAGGCGTGCGCTCCGGATCGCGCCCCATCCCCTTGCCGGGCTCATTCTTTTCCGCTGGATCCTGTACTTCCGCCGCCGGGATAGCGACATCGGTCATGCCGATTTCCTCGCCGTAATACATCATCGGAGTCCCTCGCAGCGTGAGCAGCAACATGGCAGCGGTGCGTGCCTGAGCAGAACCAATACGGCTAGCAATACGCGGCTGATCGTGATTCCCGATCACCCAATTCGGCCAAGCACCGGCGGGCAACGCAGCCTCATATTCCTTGATAACCCCGGCAATCGCATCCGCATTCCAGGGGCACTGCATGAGATGAAAATTGAACGGCAACTGCGCGCCCTTGAGATCACGGCCGTAGTACGTCGCCAGCTGATCGAACGGAAGATAAGTCTCTCCAATAAGCAAGCGGTCGTCGTAGGAGTCCAGCACCGACCGCATCCCGGCGACAATCTCATGCACCTCCGGCCGATTGGTGTTGTAAACCGGCAGCAGCCGAACAGAATCCGGGCTGCCCGGAGCACTCGCAGGATTGACCGGATTATCCCGAAACTGATCGTCTTTGATCATCATCCACATCACATCCACGCGAAACCCGTCCACGCCTCGGTCGAGCCAGAAACGAAGCACGTTGAACATGGCCTCGCGCAGCTCCGGGTTGCGCCAGTTCACATCCGGCTGCTCCCGCAGAAACGAGTGGTAGTAGTACTGGCTGCCGTCCTTGGTCCAAGCAGGCCCCCCAAAGTTGCTCAGCCAGTTGTTGGGCGAATCGCGCCACAGATACCAGTCACGCTTCGGGTTGGTGAGCGACGAGCGGCTCTCCAAAAACCACGGATGCTGGTTAGAAGTGTGGTTGGGCACGAAATCCAGAATCAGCTTGAGGCCGCGCTCATGGATAGCCCGGAGTAGCTGATCGAAATCGGCCAGATCCCCAAAAATGGGATCGACATTGCAGTAGTCCGCGATGTCGTAGCCAAAGTCTGCCATCGGCGAAGGATAAAAAGGCGCAATCCAAACCCCCTTGACCCCCAGGCCTGCCAGGTAATCGAGCCGCTGCACAATACCCTGAAGATCCCCAATGCCGTCGCCATTCGCGTCCTGAAACGACCGCGGATAAACCTCATAAAGAATCCCATACTGCCACCAACGGGTCGCGGCCATTTTGAGTAGGCGCTCCTACGCCGATACACTAATCTTTATGACTCGAACGTTGAACAAGTACAGCTCTCACATTACACAGCCCAAGGCGCAAGGGGCGTCGCAGGCCATGCTCTACGCGACCGGCCTGACTGAGCAGGACATGGCCAAGCCCGAAGTTGGAATCTCCAGCGTCTGGTACGAGGGCAATCCCTGCAACATGCATCTTCTGCACCTGGCCGAGAAAGTGAAAGAAGGGGTCATCGCCGCCGGCATGGTTGGCCTGCGCTTCAACACCATCGGCGTCAGCGACGGCATTTCGATGGGCACCGATGGCATGAGCTTTTCTCTGCAATCCCGCGATTTGATTGCCGACTCTATCGAAACCGTCATGAGTGCCCAGTGGTATGACGCCAATGTCTCCATTCCCGGTTGCGATAAAAACATGCCTGGAGTCCTGATTGCCATGGGCAGGCTAAACCGCCCGAGCCTGATGGTCTACGGCGGCACCATCCGCGCCGGCCATCAAAATGGCCAGAAGCTGGACATTATTTCCGCCTTCCAAAGTTACGGCCAATTCATCACTCACGCCATCAGCGACGAGCAGCGGCAGGCGATCGTCCGCCATTCCTGCCCGGGCGCCGGCGCCTGCGGGGGAATGTATACCGCGAACACGATGGCCTCGGCCATCGAGACTCTGGGCATGAGTCTGCCCTACAGTTCCTCCACGCCCGCGGAAGATCCCTTGAAGCTTGACGAGTGTTTCCGCGCCGGCGCCGCCATCCGCAACCTGCTGGAGCTGGATTTGAAACCCCGCGACATCATGACCCGTGAGGCCTTTGAGAACGCGATGGTCGTGGTGGCCGCTCTGGGAGGGTCCACCAACGCCGTGCTGCATTTGATCGCCATGGCGCGGTCCGTCAACGTGCCGCTGACGATTGACGACTTTCAGGCAGTCAGCAACAAGACCCCGCTGCTGACTGATTTCAAGCCCAGCGGCTCCTACGTGATGGAGGACCTGCAGACGGTGGGCGGCTTACCGGCGGTGCTCAAGATGCTGCTGGAAGCAGGCCTGCTGAACGGCGACTGCCTCACCGTCACCGGCAAAACGATCAATGAAAATGTAAAGGATCTACCCGGTTTGCGCGCCGGGCAGCAGATCGTGCGGCCGGTGTCGAATCCTTTGAAGGCGACCAGCCACCTGCAAATTCTCAAGGGTAATCTTGCCCCGGAAGGCGCGGTAGCGAAGATTACCGGCAAAGAAGGGCTCACATTTTCCGGTCCGGCCAACGTATTCGATTCTGAAGAGCTGATGCTGAAGGCGCTAGAGGAAGGCAAAATAAGTAAAGGCCAAGTCCTGGTGATCCGCTACGAAGGGCCGAAGGGCGGCCCGGGTATGCCGGAGATGCTGACCCCCACTTCGGCCATCATGGGCGCCGGCCTGGGGAAGGACGTAGCCTTGATCACCGACGGCCGCTTCTCCGGCGGCTCCCACGGCTTCATCGTCGGCCACGTAACCCCGGAAGCCCAGGAGGGTGGTCCGATCGCCCTGGTTCGCACCGGCGACGTCATCACCATCGACGCCCAAAAGAACGAGCTCTCGGTAGCGCTGACGGACGAAGAACTAGCCGCCCGCCGCAAGGACTGGCGCATGCCCCCCTACAAAGCCGAGCGCGGCACGCTCGCCAAGTACATCCGCAGCGTCAAGAGCGCCGCCCTGGGCTGCGTAACCGACGAATAGGAGCAGCAACTGTCCCTGTAGCCACTTAACGGAACCTTGTGCGGAAATCACCGCAGAAGCCACCGCACTCTCGGCCCCATGTTCGCGTCAGCTAACGTGGGCCGAAAAAGACGGGCGAAGCCTATCGAACGCTTCTACTCTTAGAACTTATAAAATCTTTCATTGTTACGTTACCTCCTTCAAGTTTTGCGCTTCCGTCCCACGGATCGGGAAGAAGATGGATACCGCATCGCCCCGCCTCGCGTAACATGTTTACCGATGAAGCCCTTACTGTTGGTACCCGCCATTCTTCTGTTCAGCATCCCTTGCCTGGCCGCGTCCACTTACCCGGTGCGCCTCAATGACCCCGCAGCGGTGTATCTCACCGCGGAAGAATTCCACGCTCACGGCGACGGCAAAGAGGACGATAGCGCTGCGGTGCAAGCGGCCATCGACAAGCTGCAGGCCACCAAGGGCGAAGGCATCGTGTTTATCCCGCAAGGCCGTTATCGCATCACTCGCACCATCTATCTCTGGCCTGGCATACGGGTCATTGGCTACGGCGCGCAACGGCCTGTCTTTGTGTTGGGCGAAAACACCCCGGGCTACCAGGACGGCATCGCCTACATGTTTTTCTTCGCCGGTGCGCGCCCCCGCACTGCAGGCAGCCGGCCGTCTCCATTCCATTTTCCGCCGACCCCAAGCGGAGTGGTGCCACCCAGCCGCACCGTGCCCGACGCCAACCCTGGTACCTTCTACTCGGCCATCAGCAATGTCGACTTCGAGATCGGCCCCGGCAACCCCGGCGCGGTCGCCATTCGCTTCCATGCGGCGCAACATGCCTTGCTGAGCCACATCGACTTCTCCATCGGTTCCGGATTCGCCGGCGTTCATGAGGTAGCCAACGAAGCCGAAGACCTCCACTTCCACGGAGGCCGGTACGGCATCATGGCGCGCAAGCCTTCGCCCGCCTGGCAGTTCACGCTCATCGACTCCACGTTCGACGGGCAGCGGGAAGCCGCCATTCGCGAAAACGAAGCCGGGCTCACCCTCGTGCACGATGAGTTCCGTAACGTGCCCACCGCGGTTTCCATCGATCCTCACTACTCCGATCAGCTATGGATCAAGAACAGCCGCTTCGAGAACATCACCGGCCCCGCGGTCCTCATCGGCAACGAGACCAGCCGCATGACCGAAATCAATTTCGAGAACGTGCTCTGCAGTCACGTACCTGTCTTTGCCAAGCTGCGCGAAAGCGGCCGCGAGTTCAAACAGGCTGCGGATACGTACCAGGTGAACGTCTTCTCGCATGGCCTCACCCTCCCGTATCCGGGCGGGCAGGCTGCTTTCAAGACGCGGTACGAGCCCTCACCCCTCGCCACTTTACCGCCGATGCCGCCCGCGATTACCCCCTTGCCCGACCCCAGCACCTGGGTGGATGTCCACACCCTCGGCGTCAAAGGCGACAACACCACCGACGACACGGCCGCCCTGCAGAAAGCCATCGACGAGCACCCAGCGCTCTATTTCCCCAGTGGCCGCTATCTCCTGCACGACACGTTAACCCTCCGTCCCAACACCGTGTTGATCGGCCTGCACCCCAGCACCACCCAATTCGATCTGAACGACGGCACCCCCGGATTTGAGGGCCCGAACTCTCCCAAGCCGCTGCTGCTAGCGCCCGCCGGCGGCTCCAACATCATCACCGGCCTAGGCATCTTCACTGGAGGCTTCAATCCCCGCGCCGTCGGCCTGCTATGGCATGCGGGCAAGGACTCGCGAGTGGACGACGTCCGCTTTTTAGGCGGCCACGGAACCAACAACCCCGACGGCACTCGCATGAATCCTTACAACGCCACCCATAGCGCCGACCCCAACCCGCATCGCCCCTGGGACTCGCAATATCCCAGCCTATGGATTGATGGGGGCGGTGGCACCTTCGCCAATATCTGGACGCCCGATACCTTCGCGCAGGCCGGCATGCTCGTGTCCAACACAACCATTCCAGGCTTCGCGTATGAGATCTCGAGCGAGCACCACGTCCGCGCGGAATTCAAGCTGAAGCATGTAGCGAACTGGGAGCTGTACGCGCTGCAGACGGAAGAAGAAAGCGGCGAAAGCCAGGACGCGTCTTCGCTCGAGATTGACCACTCCACCAATATCACCATCGCCAATTACCACGGTTATCGCGTCACCCACATGGAGAAGCCTTTCCCCTACGCGGTGCGGGTAGCAAGCTCCAACAACATCCATTTCCGCAACGTGCACGTGGACGCCAACAGCTCCATCGGCCTATGTGACGCCGATGGCAATTGCCGCCAAGCTGTGCGCTCAAATAAGGTTCCGTTTGAGGACGCCATCCTCGATCAGACGCTTCACGCGGAAGTGCGCGACCGTGAGTTCGCCTGGCTCGATATCTCCGATAACAAGCCGATTCCCGTTGAGCCAAGCCAGCCGGTCGAGCGTCTAGCCACGGGCTTCTACAACATCTCTGGAGGCGCGATTGACGCCAAGGGCCAGCTCTACTTCGTCGATGCCCATTTCCAGCGCATCTACCGCTGGTCACCCGAGACAAAAAATGCCGTGGTGGTGAGCGACGCGCCCATCGACCCGGTAAATCTGGTCTTCGACAAAGCCGGAGACCTCATCGTCGTTTCCTCCGGCGGCACAACGCTCACCGCTTATGCCTTGCACCTGGACACCGCCCAGCTGACCCTTCTTCCCCTCGAACCGGCGACCGATCACCCGGGACTCACGCCAGCGCTGCCGGTCGATTACTGGTTCAACGGAGATTTTGCCGGGACCCTCTCCGCTACGCAGCCCTATACGTATACGTCACTGCAACAAATGTTCGAGAAAGGTCTCGGAATCCGCACCACTTTCCAATTTGTCTCTCCTGACAACAGCCTTTTCATCCCGACGAATGCTCCCATCGTGCAGGGAGAGCCCTACTTCGGCACCAAGTGGGCCCCAGTGCTCGAAGCCTACGGCTTAGTCAAGGGCGAGGAAGGAAAGCCCTTCTACGCCACGAATGAAGCAGAGCAGCGCACCTACCGTGGAATCCTGCAACCCGACGGGTCTTTGGCGAAAATTCAGCCTTTCGTAGAACAGGGTGGAGAGAGCCTGGCCCAGGACGCCGCCGGAAACATCTATCTCGCAGCCGGCCAGGTTTTTGAGTACTCTCCCGCAGGTAAGCTGTTAAGCCGCATCGATGTGCCGGAGCGCCCGCACGACATCCTCTTCGGCGGTCAAGGTGGGCGGACGCTCTACATGCTCAGCGACCACTCGCTTTACTCCGTGCGAATAAACACGCGGTAGAAGACCGTCTTTATTGAAGGGTACGGCCTTTAGGCCGTACGTAAAGATGCAACATCGAGGGCTTTTAGCCCCTGAGGGCATCTTTTCCTCTTCCCTACTACCACGCGGAGGCTAAACAGTCTGCGGAAAACTCTCCCTGGAAGGGCACATGTTTAGAGTCTGCGGAAACTCTCCCTGGAAGGGCCCATGTTTAGAGTCTGCGGAAACTCTCCCTGGAAGGGCCCATGTTTAGAGTCTGCGGAAACTCTCCCTGGAAGGGCCCATGTTTAGAGTCTGCGGAAACTCTCCCTGCAAGGGCGCATGTTTAGAGTCTGCAGAAACTCTCCCTGGAAGGGCACAGGTTTAGAGTCTGCGGAAACTCCTGCTTTGGACAGGGCACACATTTACAGGCTGCGAAGAAGCTCATGCTTTGTATCAGGGCACGACTTTAGTCGTGCCGCACGGCCCCCAAAAACCCGGGCTTTAGCCCCTGCCCCCGTCATTTGCTAAGCAGATTTTCCGTAGCAGGGCTAAAGAGGGTGTTTGAGAACTATAGAAACGCAGTCTGCGCGCGAACCGGAACTAAAGGACCAAACTGAACTCGACGGGTGCCCCATGTTCGACCAACGAACGTGGGCCGAAAAAGCCGGGCGAAGCCCCTCCAACGCTTTTGGTCGGTCCAGGGTACGATTGTTCATTAGCGGAGTTTGTGGCTTAGTTCTGTTTGCAGCCGACTGCACTCTCGATTCCACTAACCATTGCCTCGTGGAAACGCCACACTCTCCTTGTCATCCCTCCTGCTTTGGACAGGGCACTACATTTACAGGCTGCGAAGAAGCTCATGCTTTGTATCAGGGCACGACTTTAGTCGTGCCGCACAGGCCCCCAAAAACCCGGGCTTTAGCCCCTGCCCCCGTCATTTGCTAAGCAGATTTTCCGTAGCAGGAGCTAAAGAGGGCGTGTGAGAACTATAGAAACGCAGTCTGCGCGCGAACCGGAACTAAAGGACCAAACTGAACTCGACGGGTGCCCCATGTTCGACCAACGAACGTGGGCCGAAAAAGCCGGGCGAAGCCCCTCCAACGCTTTTGGTCGGTCCAGGGTACGATTGTTCATTAGCGGAGTTTGTGGCTTAGTTCTGTTTGCAGCCGACTGCACTCTCGATTCCACTAACCATTGCCTCGTGGAAACGCCACACTCTCCTTGTCATCCCGAGGAGCCGACTTGCCTGCGGCAAGTTAAGGGAGCAATGAACAGTACCGGCCGCCGCGCACTGGGCGGGTGCCCCATGTTCGCACCAGCGTACGTGGGCCGAAAAAGACGGGCGAAGCGCCTCCAACGCTTTTGGTCGGTCAAGGTGCGGTTGTTCATTAGGAGCGAAGCCGAGGGATCTGCAGTTCAGTCGATCCCTCACCAATCCGAGCGCACTCTTTCGTAGCCGCTACGATATCAGGACAGGAGCCGTATCCGGGTTGCCCAATGCCGGCCACCCAGCGGTCAGTGAGTGCATTGGCGATGCACTCACCGGTATCCGCAAATTTCAAATGGGTTAAAGCCCGGAGTTAGCGGCCCTCTCGGAGGCGCGGGCCAGCGCCTGGGTGTCGATGTACTCCCGAATCTTCGTCAGTTTGCCTTTTCTAACAGTGATGTCGAAAACCCAGTCGTCCCTGAACATCTTATTGGTGGCCTTCATTTTCCCTGTGGCGACGCCGATGGCCAGAACCCGGTCTCCCTGCGCCACGAATTCGGGAGGCTTTGGATAAGTCATTTCCACCTCTTCGGACGCCTTCCGAAGCGCAGCCGCTAATCCCGTGTGCCCGCGGTGCGTACCGGCCAAGGGCCATCCCTCGCCTGGAATTATCCACTCAATGTCTTCGGCGGCCAGCGCGAGCAGGGCTTGCTTATCGCCGCTGCCTATTGCTGCGAAAAAATCTCTCACAACCTGCACATTCTCATCAATGCTCATCGAATCTCTCCTTTGCTTCACTAAGCGTGTCCGATTGAATGGAACCTTTCGGAATCATCCTTCTCGGCACAAATCACACGTTCGCAAACCGGTTACTGCTGCTTCTTTAAAACATCCTGGAATATGAGCTGCCCCCAAGTCCGGCCTCGTGCGTGCACCAGCCATCCGCCCTCGCTCAGCTTTCCCAGTTGGACGGGTGCGAACCCGAGTTGTTTGGCCAGTTCCGCCACGGGAGCGACTGCGTCTTGATCGTCGCTCGACAGAAAGACGACGCGATAGCCGCCCTCAACAATCGGATCGGTCGCCAGAGTAGCCGCAACCAGGTGGTTGAACCCCTTCACGACCTTGGCGCCCGGGAACGACTTCGCCAAGAAAGCTGAGGACGGGAGACCATCCAAGTCTTCAGGTGGAACTCCAAACGTGTTTGTCACATCGATGATCGTCTTGCCCGCCCAGCTAGGTAGAACCTTCGCAACGTCGCGGTGTTGATCGAACAGCATTGCCAGGAAGATGGTGTCGGCCTTGAGCGCTTCCTGCAGCGACTTGGCGACGACCGTAGGTCCAATCGCCTGAGCATGCGGTGCCAACTCCTCGGGCGGGCGGCGGCTCGCGACAGTCACCTCGATGTTGTTACGCGCAAAAGCGCGGGCGAGAGCCTGGCCTATCTTGCCGAATCCAACAATTGCGTAGCTCATAATTTTCTCCGATACCTGTTGCTGTTGCTTTCCGCTGATCGAATCCCGATGAGTTCGTAGCGACCATCCACTCACCGGGCCCCGCCGGTCTCAAACGGCCGTCATGCCGCCATCGACGAACAATTCCACCCCGTTCACGTAACTGGAGTCGTCTGAAGCAAGGAACAAGGCAACCGTCGCAATCTCTTCAGGCTGGCCCATCGTTCCTCGCGGAATCAGCGATTCGAAGAACTCCCGCGCTTCCTTGGTGAGAACTTCTTCTTGCATCGGGGAGGTGACAGCCCCCGGCACCAGCAGGTTTACCCGGATATGTCTGCCCTTCAGTTCGTTGACCCACGTGCGTGCGAAGGAGCGCAACGCCAACTTGCTCGCGGCATACACACCGAAACCGGGAAAACCCTTCACCGAAGCGTTGGACCCGGTCATGATGATCGATCCGCCATCGCTGAACAGCGGCAACGCCTTCTGAACCGTAAATAATGTGCCGCGCACATTCAGGTCGAAGGCCGCATCGAAGTGCTCCTCGGTAATCTGGCCCAGTGGCAGGGGCTCCCCCTTGCCGGCACTCGCGAACAGGATGTCGATCTTGCCCTTCTCGCGTTTGACCGTATCGAACAGGCGGTCCAGATCCTCCAGATTGGCTGCGTCACCGCGCACGCCGCTTACGTTCCAACCAATTGCCTTGACGGCCTCATCGAGCTGCTGTTGCCTGCGGCCGGTGATGAACACATAGGCACCTTCTTCGACGAACCGCTTGGCGCTCGCTAGCGCCATACCGCTCGATCCACCCGTGATGACGGCAACTTTTCCTTCAAGCTTTCCCATAAGTTTTCCTTTGATAGATGTGTGATATTCAGTGCGATAAGGTTCTTTGGCGGCGGTCGCGCAGATCAGCCACCTTTGCCTGTTCAGCGCGATTTCAGATAGCCGAGAAGCCGCCATCGACAGCGAAATCCATTCCATTCACGTAGCTCGAATCGTCGGAAGCAAGAAACAGCGCTGCCGCCGCAATCTCCTCGGGACGACCCATCTTTCCGCGGGGGATCAGGGACTCGAACATCTCCCTCGTTGCCTTGTCGAGTCGCCGAGAGTCCGGTGTGTCGACCTGCCCCGGGCTCAGCACGTTCACCCTGATCTTTCTGCCCTTCAGTTCGTTAAGCCACGTGCGTGCGAAGGACCGCAATGCCGCCTTGCTCGCCGCATACACGCCGAAACCAGGGAAGCCTTTCAACGACGCAACCGATCCGGTCAAGATGATCGATCCACCGTCGTTGATCAGCGGCAACGCTTTTTGCGCCGTAAACAGCGTCCCCCGCACAATCAGGCCGAACTCCGTATCGAAATGCTGCTCGGTAATCTCACCCAGTACAGCGGCCTCGCCCTTGCCGGCGCTCGCGAACAGGATGTCGATCTTGCCCTTTTGCTTCTGGACCGTATCGAACAGATGGTCGAGATCGTCGAGATTCGCCGCATCACCCCGCACGCCGGTGACGTTGCGCCCAATCAGCTGGACGGCCTCATCGAGCGCCTCCTGCCTGCGGCCCGTGATGAAAACGTAGGCACCTTCTTCAACGAAGCGCTTGGCGCTCTCCAGTGCCAAACCGCTCGATCCACCCGTGATGACGGCAACCTTACCTTCAAGCTTTCCCATACTTGCTCCTTTGCGTGCCGTGTAACATTCGATACACAGGAGTAGATTCCTCTTTCCTTGGACGAGAACTGCTCAGGCGTCCAAACTTTTTGTCTATTCGTCCAAAAATGGAGGCTGTATTGGATCCGATAACCGATGTCTTCCGAACGTTGCACGTAACCGCCTTCGGTCAGCACAGGCTCGAAGCCACCGCTCCGTGGGGACTCAAAGGGGGAGGAGCGGAGAACGAAGAGAAAGCGCCGAAAGCCGGCAGGAAGAGTTCACCGGCAGATTTGGCGCACTTCGCCATGCTTTCGCGCGGCAATTGCTGGCTCAACGTTGAAGGGATTGCGAAGCCGATTCCACTCACCGGTGGTGACTGCATGTTGCTGGCCCGGGATACTTCGATCGTCATGCGTGATAGCCCTCGAACATCTCCGAAGTGGAGTTTCCGCGAGATTGCGGCCAAGGCCAAGAGCAACGTCGCTCACTGTGGAGGTGGCGGCGCACCGGCGACCATCGTCTGCGGGTCTCTTAGTTTCGACCGCGCCAGTTTGAAACCGATCGCTCAGTTATTGCCGAGCTTCATTCTGATCAGGGCCGATCAGGCACGCATGTTTGCTCTTCACAACACCATGCAGGCGCTGGCGTCAGAGATGGCTGACCAGGTGCCGGGGTCTGAAATCGTCGCCACCCGCCTCGCCGAGGTTCTATTTATCCAGGTACTCCGGGCGTACATCGCGTCAGAACCGGAACGCAACCAGGGATGGCTTCGTGCTGTTTTCGATCCTCAAATCGGCACTGCCCTGACTGCCTTTCACAATCGTGTAGGTGGGCCATGGACCGTTGAGTCTCTGTCCGTAGCAGCGGGTGTGTCTCGCTCCGCATTTGCAGTGCGCTTCAAAGAGCTGCTCGGACAAACACCGCTGCAATATATAACCGAGTGGCGGATGCAGAAGGCGATACAGTTACTCGAACAGCGTGACAAGAAGCTCGTTGACGTTGCCCGGTCAGTCGGTTACGAATCGGATGCTGCGTTCAGTAAGGCGTTCAAGCGAATTGTTGGAGCCAGTCCAGGGGGATACCTCAAACGTGGATTAGAAGACCACGATCAGTCCCGATAAACACGCTTCTCGGAAGTGACGTGGCTGGATTGATGCGAAATCGCCGATTCACTCAGTGAGCGGCTGGATTGCTTCCCACAAGCCGACTTCCCGGGACTTATTTCGCCGAGCTACGTTTGATCCGTACGCCATCCATGCCGTCACAAGCCAGTAGAGCTAGATGTTTACGGTCCATAGCAAGTATTCAGCTCTTATTCTCAGCCATGATCGCTTTTCGGCCGTAGTAGCTCATCAGATAGAACGCAACTCCGAAAGAGATAATGTCTTTGAATAGAAACAGCCCGAGATTGTTCATGTAGTGGATGCCGTTCACCACTACGGTGTCATCTGGAGTTGTGATCAACATGGTGCTTGTGGTGAAGAACATGCCGACCAGAATAATCCCACCCACAATGCCCGCCTTCGGTTTGATGTAGCCGATGATCAGCAGGATTGCTGCTGCCCATTCAGTGATCCCGATCATATCCCCCAGACGATATGGTCCAAGGGCCTTCAACTGCAAGCTGGTCAGTGGGCTGTTACTTTCTAGCGGGATGATGCCCTCGGCTCCGGGTGCTGTCATTTTGAATTTTCCCGCCCATAGCAACATCACGATCATGCCAATGCTGCAAATAAGGAAGGGGATATTTCGATCTGCGACAAACGCCGCAATCCTTGTTAAGAGACTCTTCGCCTGTAGTCCGTCCCCTGTATTCGCATGAGACATACGTATCCCCTCGCCCGCGGCCCCGCCGGATGCAGTTTCAGTCATAAAAGGACTCCTCCACGGGATAATCCACAGTCGTAACATAATGAAGGCCGATTTGAACCACTGTCAACCCTCGGCGGTGACATCGACGGGAGTAGCCGACTCAAAAATTAAGACTGGACTTCACCACCCCTTCAGCGGGCGACCCAGACCTGCTAGTTGATAAACCTCAAGATGCCTGCGACTCCTTCGTTCCGCGATTAGTAACGCTAAACACGCTTGTCGTTACTTGCTCAATGAGTTCGAGCTGTTGTCGTCAATTGAGAACACTTGGTCAGGCTGCTCGTATAAGAGTTAGCAATGCACAACAGTTCTCAGCTAACTTGTTCGGAGCTTTGTCCGCTGTATAAGTCATCTCAATGGGCCATTAGGCGGCCCATTCATCGAATCGGCACATGATCTCCATGAGCTTGCATCCCAACAGGATGAGGGAACCCCACAATATGAAGGGGGCGCCATAGAGTAGGAGATGCTTGCGCGAACGGGCTAAATCAAACACCCGCATCTTTACGATGGCGTATACGTTCGCTGAGAGATAAGCGGCCGCCAAACAGTTCATTACCAGGTTATGCGAGTCCATATGCCTCCTGACGTCTGTATCTCGCCGGAATATTCCCTGTAGCATCTTCGCCGTAGCGAGCCCCATGCCGCTCGTGCCGCCAAGGATGACCACTTTTTTACCTTCGTGCCGTTTCATGTGAATTCTCCGTGCGAATGGTTGTTATTCGTTTTGTCGCCGTCATTCCAACTTAGGGAAGTGGCCATGTTGTTTGGCATCCAGTGACACGCCGATCAGCGCTCCTTCAGGACCCTCTGCCTGCGACGACAAGTCTGCGAGGAACAGGATCGGCGCGTTGCCCGCAGCACACTTCGCGACTTCCGTACGCATGAAATTCGACCGGGTTCGATCACGTCCCACCATCACGACTTCCGCACCACGTTCCGCGAGGAGCATGGCCGTGGCCAACCCGAGTCCACTCGTTGCCCCCGTGATGAGGACCGTCTTCCCGCTGATCGACATCTCGTCCTGTGGAATAGGGCGCGAAACATGTTCAGGCGCAAGCGTCTGCAATTTCAGGAGGCGTTTACGTTGTCCGGCGCTAGACGTCGCTGCTCGGGTGGCCTCTTTGGTGCCCCGTCAGTTTAACGAGGGACCTTTATTTTGCCTGCCGCGCAGCCGCCGCAGCCTCTGTAGATGGCGGCACAATCCCTTGATCCGCAGATAAACCGACATGGTCCCGTACATCTCGTTATCGTGGGCCACATTGAAATTAAGCAGGCCGAGTTTTGATTTATTGCCGAGCGGCGTCTTGACGATGGCCGCCCCGTCGGCGTCGGTCATCCCGCTGTAAGCGTCGTCGCAGAGTTCGCCGGACGCTTTGAGCGCGGCAAGCAGATCGGCCTTGCTTGTTTTTGAGGCGGCGTCGCCGCGCTTCATTTCACCTTTCGTTATGCCACACATCGCCATCTGCGCGTCGGCGACACGCGCAATCAGTTGTCCAAAAGTTCGGACCTCAGGGGCTGGCTTAAACGCGTAATCCGCTTCTGGCATCTTCTCAGCTGCCTTGAGGATATTAGCGCTCACTCCCTTGTAGACCGCAGTTACCTCGGCGGTCATGGGGTTCTGCGCTCGCAAGGCCGTAGCAGCGGCGAACAGGACGAAAGAAAGACTCGAAACAACTCTTTTCATAGGACTCCTTTGGGGCTCTCAAAATATGTCAGCTAATTCGCTCCAGTTCATCGCTGGAGCGCTCTGAGGAGGACAGACAAGGTCCACTCGGTTGGGTAATCTCTTTGCTTCACGGGCGGAGCATCGACCAGGTGGTGGAGCGGCCTACAGGAGCGGCAGTAATCCTCTGAGGTGTTGCTCATGCTGTGCCCACCCGCGGGAGGTCCGCGCTGGTCGTCATGGTCGCGCCGAACACGATGTTTCCTCTTGGGCGGAGCGCGGTGGCGACAGCCGAGCCGCCACTGCTTTCGCTATTGCATCAATTGCGCAATGCTATGCGTGTCATTGAAGACCGTTCTACATGCCGGCTTACCCTCCCGGAGTCCCACAGAGTTGAGACCATCCTCCGTCTACCGGAAGTTCTGCGCCGGTCGTGAAGGTCGCGTCGAACGCGAGGAAGAGGACGGCCTTGGCGATCTCGTCCGACGTCCCCCAGCGCTTCAT
>CAWITT010000012.1:0-725124 GCA_963839025.1 uncultured Acidobacteriaceae bacterium | reverse complement strand
GAGTTTTGTCGCCAGACGGAACCGGGGCTTTTGCGCTTTTGCGAGCCCGCGTGGATATGCAAAGTGTCAGTCCCGTCTGGTCACAAAATCTGGTCACAAAATCTGCGTCTGGTCACAAAATCTGACCCTCGGTGCTCGACGTGTGCATCTCCGCGGCCTATCGGTTCCTTTTGCGGGCTAGGCCATCCTAAAAGCAAGCCTCATTGACTGGCCGGGTTGATTTGCAAAGACACCGTGTTTGACTGCGCTCCGGAGTAATACTGGCCTCCATCGCCACCATAGGTTGCGACCAGATTGTGGGTTCCAGCCGGTATGGCGGAACTCATCACCATTCCGATCCCATTGCTGAGATTAGCGTTTCCATACCGATTGTCCCCATTCGTGCTGTCGCTGATCGTGAAATTGCCCGTGGGCACGGGGCCGCCGGGCGAGCTGACCTCGACGGTGAAAGTCACCACACTGCCAACGGTCGCCGTGTTGGGCCGCACGGTTAGCACTACCTTCGGCCTGACTATAGACTGGATCATCTGTTCGATCGGGTTCGATTGGCTGGCCGCAAAAGTCGTGTTGCCCTGATAAGACGCGGTTATGGTGTGGGGGCCTCTGGTAAGCGCCGACGTAGTCAGTTTCGCGACACCTGCGGCAAGATTGCCGACCCCAAGCTGGGTCGCGCCGTCGTTGAAGGTTACGGCGCCCGACAGTGCCGCGCTATTAGCCTGGGGCGTAACCGTAGCGGTAAAGGTGACCTGCGCGTTTACGGCCGCGGGATTCGGTAACGACATAAGCAAGGTGGAGGTCGAGATAACCTGCTGGTTCACCATTTGGGTGACAGGAGCCGAAGTGCTCGGCGCGAACCGGACACTCCCTTCATACTCCGCGGTGACCGAGCTGCTGCCCGGGGGCAGCGAGTTGGTCATCAATGAGGCGCAAACTGCGTTTGGGCATGAGCTTGAAACGAGCAAGGTTGCGGTTCCGAGAGGGAACGCGCCGGACATGAAGATTACCTCTCCCGAAGGCTGAGTGGTTCCTGACTGGGGAAGGACGGTCGCCGTAAAGGTGACAGGCTCAGTCACCGCCGAAGGGTTTGGTGAGGTGGACAACGTGGTGCCGGTCGCAGTTTTAACGGCGGCCGGCTCATTCAACGTGATCACCCGGCCTGCAGGGTTAACGGTGTTCTGGGGCTGCTGTGTGTTGGGTATGAAATTGCCCGAGCCGTCGAAATCCAAGGCTCCACTCAAGGTGTTTGTGGAGTTGTTGTAATGTACGCGCATCGCGTCGGCGGAGGAATTCACCAGGGAGCAGAGCGCCACGTATCCCCTTTGGCCGGGCGAGACTCCGTACACTGCCGGTGGCCCGGAGCTCAGCAGCGTTTCCGCCACACCAAGCGCATACTGCGGGTTGGTCGATGCGTAATAGTAGGCTTGCGTAGGCGTGGCTGCGTTGAACGGCGCCGCGCTCATGGTGGGGAAGTACAGAATGGAATCTGTTTCGTTGCGGATCTCCCAGATACCGACGTCGCGCTGCTGAAAGCCGGCCTCGGCACAGGTGGGCATTCCGGAGAAGTTCACATCGTTGGCTGAGATGGTGATTGGCTTGGTGGCCGTAAAGGCGTTCGTGTAAAGGTGCATCTCATACCAGGGGCATGAGCCGAATATATGCGGGCAAAAGCCCAGATAAAAATCGTCGGCCTGGCGGTCTGAGGGGGAACCATGGCCGAACGCAAACGCCCCTTCCTTCGCCGTGAAGGTAGCGGTATACATCAGGTCGCCAACGAAGTTGGGATCCATCGAATATCCGGCCTCGCCCTCCGTCACCGCCGAACTTGAGGTCCAAAGAGGCCAATTGGCCACTGAAGGGTTGTCGTCGCTGGGAAACTTCTCTCGCCCGTCTCGCCACACGCCACCCGTACAAAAACCGAAGGGTCCGCCGTCCCTACTCCAGCCCCCGTTGACAAAACAGTCCTGTTCGTTCGTCCCGTGGTGGAAGAAGCCATACCAGCTATTGTTCGGAAGATTGATGGGGTTGCCGGTATCGCTTGTCTGCGATGTGCTGGAAAGGAGATAGCTGATTTCGTGGTCGGCTTCGGTGTTGTTCCGGGCATTCTGGCCAAAGGAAGAACGCGCGTTGATGACTCGTTCCGCCACAGTCGTTGTAGTGGTTTTCGAATTCGTATAGCTGAAGCTGGCGTTCACCATGCAGCCGGGACCCGCCTTTGCATAGCCGCAACTACCGCCGACGGTAAATCCCCAACCGGTGGTCTTGGCCACCGAGTGTTGCCCAACAGCAGTGGCCGGAGCGACCGTTTGCGCGGTGCCAGTCAACTTTGCGGAAGAGTCTGTGACGAGCGCTCCGGTGTAGTCGAGCTCCAATGTGTTTGCCCCCTTGAATCTGGTGGAGTCGCCGAGGGGCGTACTGCCAGGGGCCAGGGGAGTGAAGCCGGTGCCGATATACTGCACGTTCAGCGCTTTTTGCTCCGGCTGGTTTCCAGCAACTAAGGTGAATTCAAGGCCGAAGTCGACGTTTCCCGTCTGCTGCAGGGAGGTGGCCGCTCCGTAGGTCTGGCCGCAAACGATATTGCCATTCTGCAGCCACACATCCCATACCTTGATCGCGTAGGGCAGCATGGAGGGGTCGATCGCAGTCGTACCCAGCCCGGTGCCCTTGGTTAACGCCCGGTTGACCGAATTGAGAACGAACTCCTGGTTGAGGCCGCCCTTCGGCTTTTCAATCGCGGTTACGACAAACGCCCGGCCACCGGGCTGCGACTGCACCACCGTGGCAACGGAAGGGAGGGGAATGCCCAAGCCGGTGAGCGCCTTGAGCTTGGGGGCGTCAAACTGTTCCAGGACCATCGGGACGTTCAGCGCCAGCGCCAGGGAGATCGCTTGCGCGTTGCTGCTATTCCCCCTTGGCCACCCACCGGCCTTATCCAGATCTGTGCCCAACTCCTTGCCGTTGATCAGCAGGATATAACCGGCAGACGTTTGATCTGCTCCCAGCAATTGGGGCGCACGGAGAAATTCTCTGACCGTCCCGGATGATCCCGTTGTATTCAGCCGGTCAAGAAAGGACCCAGGTTCAGAAGTCCCCAAGTTCACAAAGGTGCGCTGTGAAAGGTGGTCGTCAACGACTCCGAGTTGCGCGCCGCCGGCGGCCACTGAGCATGCCGGACCCGGCTCCTGGGGATTGTCTGCTAAAGCAAGCTGGGGCGAGAATGACGCGAGAGCTACGGCGAGCGGTAGGTACCGGGTAAGCCACATCATGCTAATCCTCCAGGATCGCGAGGTCGCACTGTCATACTCGGTGAATTGAGAGATGTGACGTTGGCTTACAGTTGAGCGGCCACGGCAGAATCTATCTATCCTTAGTTTTGGTTTCGACTTACTACCAACCCTACCCGGAAACAGGACGCGCGCCACCCGACAGGAGGAACGTACTACAGACCCAGACTAGAGATCAATGGAAAACTGGGAAGACTTAGGTTTCTATCCGCACCGGACTATGCGCGAAAATTGTTACAGTAGCTTTTACACAACAAAGCTGGACCGTCACATCCCTGGAGGGCGAGGTCATCTAAAATACCCCCTCATTGCCAGCCCCCGCCGAGGGCCCGGTAAAGCTGCACCAGACTTTGATACTCGCTTCCACGGGCCCCGGCGAGCGTCAGCTCTTCGGTATACAGCGAGCGCTGGCCGTCCAGGACTTCAAGATAAGTGGTGGTTCCCCCTTTGTAGCGCATGGTCGACAGGCGGACAGATTCCTGTAAGTCCGCTACGCTTTCTTCCAGGCGCAGCCGCACCTGATGGAGCTTCTGGTAGCCGATGAGCGCATCGGAGACGTCGCCAAAGGCTCGCTGTATCGTTTGCCGGTAGGCTAGCAGGGCTTGCTGATTCTGCGATTCGGCCAGGTGCAAATTGCCGCGCAACGCGCCGCCGGTAAAAATCGGCTGGGTTACCTGGGCACCGTAAGACCAGATGCCAAGCTGCGAACCCATGAGGCTCGAAAAGGTACTGCTTCTGCCGAAGGCGCCGCCTCCGGAGCCCGTGAGCGAAATTTGCGGAAAGAAGGCGGCCTTCGCTACGCCGATTTCGGCGTTCGCGGCCACCAGGTTCTGCTCCGCCTCGCGAATGTCGGGCCTCCGCTCGATGATGGAGGAGGGAAGACCGGGCGGTACTTCGGGGGGAAGGGTTTGCGCCACCAGGGGAAGCCCGCGCGGCACAGCCTGCGGGTAGTTGCCAAGCAGGATGCTGATGGCATCTTCCTCTTGCGCGATTTGCCGCTCCAGGTCGGGAATGGAGGCGTTCGCCGTGTCGAGGACTTGCTGCGCCTGGAGCACGTCGAGTTTTGTGGCCACTCCGTGGCTCAGGCGCAGATTGGTGAGCTTGACCGAATCGATCTGCGTCTTCACCGTGTCGCGCGTAATCTGGAGTTGCAGGTCGAGCTGCAGGAGCGTGAAGTAGTCCGCGGCCACATCACTCACCAGGGTCAAGATAACGGTTTGCCTCGCGTCTTCCGTCGCGAGCAGTTGGGCTCTGGACGCTTCCGTGGCGCGACGCAGACGGCCGAAGAGATCTAACTGGAAGGCTGCATCGGCCGTTAAGGTAAGGAAGTTGTATTTGCTTTGCGCATTGCTTTCCTGTCCACCGGTGAAATTGCCGTTGCCTCCCACTTGCGGAAATAGGTTGGAGCGGGTAATGGCAAGCTCGGCGCGTGCCGCCACGATGCGCTCGGTGGCCAGCTGCAAATCGTAGTTTTGTTTCAGTGCAAGACGAATGAGCTCTTGCAATTTTGGGTCTTTGAAGACTTGCCACCAGGGAAGATCCGCATACGAGGCAGCCTGAGCCTGAGCCTGGGGATTGTCAGAGAGATCACGAAATGCGGGTGGAGTGGGAACGGCCGGCCGGTGGTAGTTAGGGCCGGCCATGCAGCCGGCAAGCAGACTGAGAGCTAAAAACGCAATCAACGATCGTGCGCGCTTCATCAGCAGTAACTCCGTTTGTGTTTCGCCGGACTGACCGTGACCCAATGCATCTCCATCACCCGAGTGTTTCAGCCGTCCCTACGGGACTGGGCCATGTTTTCGAAACTACCCAGGACTAACGTCCTGGGCTAAGTTCAACCGTCCCTTCGGGACTTCCAGTGACTTTTTCCGCAGCCCCTAATCTTCTCTTCATCCCCGTCGGGAGATATGCGGCACCCTTGTTTCATCGCCACGGATTCAATCTCCTGGTTGGTGCGCGGGCGTTTCCGGCAACGGCTCGGCCACATGCTCTTGACCTCCAGATAATTTCTCTACCAGGTAGAAAATGCCGGGGACGAAGAAGATGCCTATGGCGCTCGCGGCCAGCATCCCCCCGATCACCGTCGTTCCCATGATTTGGCGCGCAACCGAGCCGGCTCCGGTTGCAGTCCATAGCGGCACACAGCCGAGAATAAACGCGAAGGAAGTCATCAGGATCGGCCGCAGCCGAAGCCTCGCTCCATCGAGCGCCGCGTCGGCAAGCGGCTTTCCGTGCTCGTACTGATCCTTGGCGAACTCGACGATGAGAATCGCGTTCTTGGCCGCCAGGCCGATCAGCATCACCAACCCTATCTGCGAAAAGACGTCGGCCTCGATCTGTACCAGGTAAGCGGGTAAGAACGCGCTTAAAAGTACACGACGCAGCCACAGCACGAGAAAGGCGCCAAACACAGCCACCGGCGTGCTGAGCAATACGCTGAAGGGCAAGGTCCAGCTTTCATAGAGTGCAGCCAGAATCAGGAAAACGAACAGGAGGGAAAGCCCGAAGATGAGCGTGGGCGGAACTCCCTCCCGGGCTTTCTGCTCCTGAAATGACATACCGGAGTAGTCGAACCCCATTTCTCCCGGCATGGTTTGCTTGAACACTTCTTCGAGCGCGGCCGTTGCCTGCTCCGAGCTGTAGCCGGGCGCGGCGCTCCCGTTGATTTGCGCACAACGATACTCATTAAAGCGCATGGTAAATTCAGGCCCGGAGCGGGGCTTGAGCGTGGTGAGCGTGGATAGGGGGACGTTCTCTCCCTTGTTGTTGCGCACATAGAATTGACCCACGTTCTCCGCTCTGCCGCGGTAGTCAGCCTCGGCTTCGACATACACCTGCCACTGGCGGCCGAAACGATTGAAGTAGTTTATGAAGTAACCACCCATAAACGCCTGGATGGTGCGGTACACATCGCTCAGGTTCACCCCTTGCTTCAGCACCTTGTCGCGGTTTACGTCGATAAATTGCTGCGGGACACTGGGCAGGAACGTGGTGGTGAGGGTGGCGATTTCCGGCCGCTTGCGCGCAGCTTCGAGAAAAACGGCGAGGTTCCGGGTAAGGAACGGAATATCGGCTCCGGAACGGTCTTCGAGGAGGAAGGTGAATCCGCCGGAGGTGCCGACGCCCGGAATGGCAGGCGGCGAAAAGCTGAAGGCGACTCCGCCCGGCAACTTACTTAGCTGCTGGTTGAGATGAGCCTTGATGGATTGAAATTGCTGGACTCTTTCCTCGCGCGTGTCCCAGGGATAGAAGGCCACAGAGAAAAAGGCGTTGTAGCTGATACGAACAAAGCTAAGCAGACTGAAGCCCACGACGCTGGTCGTGTGCTGCACTCCGGGGGTACTCATGATGATTTTTTCGACCTGCGCCGCAACCGCGGTGGTCCGTTCCAACGATGCTCCGTTGGGCAGTTGCAGATTGACGTAGGCATAGCCCTGGTCTTCATCCGGGAGAAAACTCGATGGCAGGCGGCTGGCGAAGAAGCCTGCGGCCAGCCCGAAGGCCACCAGCAGGACCACCAGGACAAGGCTTTTGCGGAGCAACACTCCACTCCAATGGACATACCCCTCAAGTCGTTCGCTCGAACACGCGATTAAACCAATCAAAAAATCTTCTGAGCAGTCCGCGGCTCGGTTGCCGAGGGCGGAGAAGCAGCGCGGCAAGCGCGGGGCTGAGCGTGAGCGCGTTAAACGCGGAGAGAACCACGGAGATGGCAATCGTCACCGCGAACTGCTGATAAAGCCTTCCGGTAATTCCGGGAATAAAGGCGGTCGGCACAAATACAGCGGAGAGCACGAGCGCGATGCCGACCACCGGCCCGGAGAGCTCTTCCATGGCTTTGAAGGCGGCGTTTTTGGGAGTTAGCCCCTCCTCGATGTGACGCTCCACGCCCTCCACCACCACGATGGCGTCATCGACGACCAGGCCAATCGCGAGTACCAGACCAAAGAGAGAAAGCGTGTTGATGGAAAAACCGAAGAGGGGGAAAAGTATAAACGTGCCCAGCAGGGAAACGGGCACAGCCAGCAAAGGAATCAACGTGGAACGCCAGCTTTGCAGGAAAAGATAAACGACGAGGATCACCAGGACGAGGGCGATCACAAGGGTCTTGATGATTTCCTTCACGCCCTCCGTAACCGAACGGGTCGTGTCGAGCGACACGGCGAAGTCCATGTCCTGCGGAAAGCGTTGTTTCATTTGCGCCATCAGTTTTTTGACCGCGGCCGCGGCCTCGACGGCGTTCGAGCCGGGCAATTGATAGCAGGCGATGATGGCGGAGGGCCTGCCGTCAAAACGGCCCGGCGCTGCTGTAGTCCTGGGCGCCAAGCTCGATACGGGCGACATCGTGCACGCGAACGGTGCCGCCGTCGGGAGTCTCGCGCACCACGATGTTGCCGAATTCTTCCGGTGAGGTGAGGCGGCCCTGGGCCAGAACGGCGGTGGTGAATTCCTGACCCTTGGGAGCGGGCTCGCCTCCTACCTTGCCCGCGGGATTCACGGTATTTTGCGCCTGGACGGCGTTGACGATGTCAGGGACGGTAATCCCCAGCTTGGCCAGCTGGTCGGGTCTTACCCAAAGCCGCATCGCGTATTGGCCGGCCCCGAATACGGTGACGTTGCCGATGCCTTTCGAACGGAGGATGGGATCCACCAGATTGATGTAGGCGTAGTTGGCGAGAAACCTGGCGTCATAGGTCCCATGCGGGGAATTGAGGGCAATCCACATGAGCGGGGCGGTCACGGATTTTCGTACCGTGATGCCGTAGTTGGCGACGTCGAGCGGAAGCTGAGAAGCAGCCTGCGTCTCACGAGATTGGGTGAGGATGAAATCGGTGTTGGGATCGGTCTTTACATCGAAGTCGACAATCAGGCTGGTTTGTGAATTCGCCGTGGCGTTCAGCGAATACATGTAGTTCATGTTGTCGACGCCGTTCATCTGTTGCTCGATGGGCGTGGCCACGGCTTGTTCGAGGGTCTGCGCGTCCGCACCTACGTAGACGGCCTGGACCTGGATCTCGGGCGGAGTGATGTTGGGAAATTGGGCTACCGGCAACGTCAGGACGGTGAGCGAGCCAACCAAGACCATGACGATGGAAATGACCATGGCGACGATCGGGCGGTTGATGAAGAATTTTGACATTGAGCTGGCTATCCCTGGCTTCCGGGCGTAAACGGCCTGGGGTTTACTTTCGCGCCCTGGCGGACTTTTTGTACTCCCTCGGCGACGACCCTCTCTCCCCGATTCAATCCATTGGCGATCACCCACATGCCACCGACACGGTCACCGACGGTGACGGTTCGAATGTTCACCTTGTTGTCCCCCTCCACCACGGCAACCTGGAATGCGCCTTGCAACTCGGATACTGCGCGTTCCGGAACAAGGAGTGCGTTCTGTTGCAGGCTCACCACGGCGCGCACTTTGGCGTAGCCGCCAGGACGCAGGATGTTGCCCGGGTTAGGAAATAGTCCAGCGATGCGAATGGCCCCGGTGCTCTCGTTGACTTGCCGGTCGGCAAAGAAAAACCGGCCCTCGTGGGAATAGGTTGAGCCGTCGGCCAGAATCAGTTGCAGACGCAGGGCTTTGTCGGCTGCCTGGCGGCTGGTCTCGGTAGGGAAGCGCTTGCGCCAGGCGAGATATTGGGGCTCGCCGACCGTGAAATAGACCTTGATCGGCTCAACGGTGGAAACCGAGGTGACCGGCCCGCTGCCGGGATTGACCAGCGCGCCTACCTGGAGCTGGGCTTGTCCGGCGATTCCATCGATGGGGGCAACCAGCCGGGTGAATTCTAGGTTGATTTTCGCCGTTTCGACCGCGGCCTCAGAGGTCTTGATTTGCGCCTTTGCCGTTTCCACGGTGGCCATGGCGGCCAGGTTGTTCTGCACGGCGTTGTCGAGGTCCTGCTGGCTGGCGGCTTGTTCTTGGGCCAGGGGCTTGTAACGTTTGACATCTAGATCGGTGCGTCCCTGGACTGCGATGGCGTTGGCTAGGGCTGCCTTCGCCTGGGCCAGTTGGCCCTGGGCCTGGTCGAGGGCGGCCTGGAAGGGGCGGGGGTCTATCTCAAATAAAAGTTGGCCTTTTTTTACGAAGGCTCCTTCCTGGTAGCCCTGTTTTTGCAGGTAGCCGGTGACTTGGGCCCGGACGTCGGCGTTGACGAGTCCGTCGAGGGTGCCGATCCATTCGCCGTAAATGGGGACGTCTTTTTGCTCGACCGGAACCACCTCGACATCGATCGGTGCGCCCGGCGGTGCTCCCGAGACCGAGTTTGGGCGTGCCGCGAAGATCAAGCCGAGGACTACCAGGCAAAGCACTGCGACACCAGCGATTACCAGCTTACGTTTCGAATCACGGGTCATGTTGCCGAAAAACCTCGCACGAGGATGTATCGGAATGATCTTCTAAAATCTGCTTCAACGCCAGAGCATGTTTCCAGAACCGCGTTCCCCTTGCCGGTATCCTGCTTTAGCCCTCGACGGCGTTATCGCATGCCGAAAATGCGTTCCTGAAACCAGAGGAGGGAAGGGTAGGAGGCAAGCCAAACCCAGAAGAAACGATTTAAGCCGAACAAGCATGCAGTGGCGAAATGAAAGGCAGCGGCCATCAATAGCCCGATCATGAGCGTGGCATGCGTAAGCAAGGTCAGCGGGAAAAGTAATTCCAGCAGTATGACCATCCAGGACATACACCATAGCAATCTCGGTCGCTCCGCCCATGCTCGCAGAGATTCACTTACAGGGTAAGCGGAGAAACGGAACACGTCTTGAAGCGCCTGCCCGTTTCGCCAGTCGGGATTCAGCACCTTGGCCCAGCCGGCGAAGCAATAGGAAAGCAACGATTGCAGCGCCAGATACCCGAACACCGTTTCCCGCCATCGCGGCGCGGGGATGAAATGAACGAGAACCAGGCACGCCAGAAGCAGGAGACCCATGCGATCGCTGCCGCCGTTATAAGGCCCTTGAAATCGTTTTAAAATGAACATCGCATGAGCCATCAGTGCCAGGCAAACCCACTGCGTCTGAAACCCGCACAAAAGCAAAACGCTCAGAATCATACGCGGCACGAATAGAAGCCGCTCGTCCCGGGCGCCTTGCAGATGTTCCAAGCTTTGCTGAAGAAACGCCAGGGCCACCAGCATTTCCGTCGCACGGATGGCAACAGCCAGGCTCATGCAACAAGGTTTCCTGAATAGCGATAAGCCATGGAAGTAAACGTAATGTCTTGTTGCAGCCGCATTCCTTGCCTATGCACAGATACCAATCGAAATTTCCAATAAGGTATTTCTGTGCCCAACACGGCTTTTTGCTCGAGATCGGTTTGTACGCGTTTTGCTATTTCGCGAGCGTCATGCTTCGCCCCGTTTTCCATCAGGCGTTCGGCGCAGCTCACCAGGAAAAGCGTCTCATTCCAGCGTGGGTTCCAGAACAAGCGTTTGAGCATGCTGCCCAGCGATAGGTGTGCCGGTCTGGGTCGAAATTCCTGCCAGCTTTCAGGTACATCGTGTGCCGCTTTCAACAATGTGTATTCGATCCGGGGCGAAGGTGCGATCGTGTCGAAGAAGCGCCAGGAGGGAATCAGCGCGGGCAGAAGCAATTTTGCGGTTTTCAGCATGGTGTGAATAGGCTACGCTTTCTTGGGCAGCGGCTTCCGGTAACAGAGTTTAGCCGTCCTTTCGGGACTCTCATGGAGTTTTTCAGCAGCCTGTTTACCCGCTGGGGTACGGTTTTTCGCGTTCACGCGGCATACGTTCCAGCTCCCAATCTTGATAGCACGCGTTGATCGCGCGAATGGACGGCAAATAAACCTTTGGCAAGCGGAGCTGCCCGTATATATCCGCATAGCGCTTTCGGTTTCCTGGTGTTACCACAGCGATGTGATGAAGCATGGCCAGCTTGATGCTGTCCTGCCCACCTTCTAATGCGCCGATTCTTTTGTCATCAAAGACTGTTCTGCGAATGTATCGTAATAGACTTGCGACCGTGGAGATATCTAAAAGGATGATCCCTGTCGCACGCTGGAAGCGCTGGGGGAAGCACTTCGAGTAATTGCCGTCGATCACCCAGCGGTCGCTTGCGATCGCCTCATCGTGTAAAGCGAGGAACTCACCCTCTGGACGCATCTGCCAGTTTGTGTTGGGGAGATGGTGAAGCTGATCCAGATGGATGGCTTTCAAGCCACGCTTTCTTGCAATGGCTTCGGCAAGCGTCGATTTGCCGCTGTTGGAAGGTCCCAAAATGCATATGCGTTCTCCAAGTTCTGACAACCGCATATGCTCTCACTTCCGTCTGACTACAAAACTCAAGCTTGGTGGGACCAACTGTAAACCGACGACAACAGCTCAGTGACCATGGTTCCATACCCTAGAACCAGGTCGGCGCCGATGAGCAATGGGAATGCTACGGGCGCAACCTCTTCATTGTCTTTAGAGAAGAGCAGGAACCTCGAGAGTTTCTCAAGCGGCGTCAGGAGCATGTTCAGGTTATTGGCGACATTGTCCCAGTTTACGTCCCCCTCAAAGACGCAAACTAAACCTATACCACCGAGAGCAGCGCCAACGCCTGTATCGAGTGCTATCCCAGCATCCGAGAAGTCCGCCAATTGGTTGCTCGCAATCGTAAAGGCAAACTGGTAAAAAATGGGAAGTGTGGAAGCCGCCCAATAGATCGTGTCGCAGGTGTCGCCCGCGCTCCAATCCCCCGATTCCACCCATGAGCTCCAGGGCGCTCCGGCCACTTGATCCAACGTGCTGCCTAATACACTTATCCAGGAAATCGCCACAACCGGCGCGTCCTCAGGCCCGATGTCGTTGTTGGCGACCGCCAGGACTAACGCGTCCGAGATCGCGCTGACTCCTCCATTAATGAGATTCAAGAGTGCCGCGCAGGTTCCAATCGTCATATAGGCAACTGCGGGCGAATAATTTGACCCGAGACTGCCGGGCATGGCCGCAGGACGCGCGGCCGAGGCCGCCAGCCGGGAGAGCGGCCAAGCCGGCTGGTTGGTCTGGAAATGCGAGACATCCTCGCTGGTGAACGGAGCTTTGTCATCGTAGAGTAACTTGTAAAGAATGGTTATAGGAACAGCGAAGACCAGACACAACAAGTCAAGGAGGCTAAGCGTATCTCCGTCGGTGATGATGTTTTTGTAGAGCCAACTGACCACGGGGATATAGATGGCATTGGCAGGATCGAGAATATCCTGCAATGCGCTGAGAACATCCGCAATCACGTCGAAGATCGCGGTTACCACGAGTTCAAGACCATCCAGGGCCAGAAGAGTGAGCACGTTGCCGGCCGCCAGTACTTTACTCATGCTTACATCCAGGATGTTGCCCCCGCTTGGGATCTCGCTAAAGACCGAAATGAAGTTAGTAAGCTGGGTGTTATTCATGATGCTGCTGTCCCACGCAGCTTTCACTTGCGCTTCGATGGTACTGAGGTCAATTCCAGACGAAGCCGGCGCGGCCGCGGCGGAAGGAAGACTCAAGTGGTTCTTCGCCTGGTGAAAGATATATTGGCAGCGGGAGAGATTCTGCTGATATTTATCGCTTCCCATCTTGCCATCGATTGCGTTGGTGGCGGAAGACAAAGCTCCCGGAGGCGTGGGGGGAAGGGGCAGATTGCTGTTGGCAAACTGATTGCCCGAAGCGGAACCAAGCTTCGCTTGCACGCTGGCGTACGCGGCATCGATGTTTTGCTGCAGATCAGCGATGGTGCTGCCGATCATGGATCTAAGATCGCTCTGGGAACTGCCGGCAGCGGCGAGAAAGGAGCGAACAAATGCTTTAAGAATCTCGTGCGTCTTGAGGATGTCGTCCCAATCGAAGAGCAGTTCCAGAAACTGGATGACCGCCTGAATGAAGTCATAGACATCCTGCGTGATGTTTTTGATCTTTACGAAGATCATCTGCACGACGGCGGCCATCTGGCGGACCGACGTGAGTAGCTTGGCCACGCCATTGATCACGATCTGGAGTCCGTCTTCGACAACCGTCACCGCCACGGATGCAATCTTGTCGACATCGTGGGTGAAATCGTGGACGAGGTCACCAATGTCGCTCCAACTGAATGACAAGTTAGCCTCGGAGAAGTCTGCGGCCGGAGCCAATGCCGAACTCGCCTGCCCCGCGCCGGCGAGGAAGCGAGCGCCAGCAAGGGTCAGCGGGGTGGTCGCCATCTGTTGGCCCAAGGTGTTGATGTAGGAAACATACGAGGGGTCGGTGCTGGCAGGGATCAGGGGCATTCTCGGCGCCGCCGGCGACGACAGCCCAGACACAGTACAGGGTAGGCTAGCGTCTTTGTTAGCCAAGCGGTTGGCCACGGAACTGGGATTGACGGGCGTAGTGGTGGTGGCGACGGTGTCTCCCTGGCAGGTGTTGGAGACATTCCCAATGCTGAAGGTGAAGATGGGCATCGCAAGACTGGTGGCGTGATAAAAGACGCTCGCGACTCCGGTTAGATCGATCTTGATGGAGACCGGGCTGCCTGGACCCGGCGTGTAGCAAAATTCGTTAACAATTACGTTGGCCCACTGGTCGGAAGCGATTTGCAATACTTGGTTGCCGGCCAGGACGCCATTGGCGTCGAGAGCACGGACTTCCATCATGATGCCGGAAACCGGTGTCATGGTCGCGCCGGTAGGATCGGTGGGCGCCGCCAGGGCTTTCGATGACCAGATGCCGTCGGTCAGATTTTGCGCCAGATGGTAGACGTTCAGATTGTTGAGATCCGCGAAGTATACCTCGGGCCCTCCGGAAGTGGTCGCCGGCGCCGCGAAGGCATCGACAGTATCGCCCAGGCTCACCCAACTGCCGAACTGAGGTAGGTTCTTGCTCTGTCCCTGCTGGCGGGCAATCCAGAGGGCGCCGTTCGCTTTCTCAACCGCAAACATGACCAATTGGCCCGGACATTGACTGATGGTCAGAGCTTCGATTCCCTTTTCCCCCGGCAACGGCAAAAGGATGAATTCATCTGGACTGACGGCGATGGCTTTTCCGCTTTGGCTCAGAAGAATGCACGAGTCTAACCACGTGCCGCCGGGGAAGGGAATCATGGTTTTCAGAGCTTCCCCAGTCGGAAGGTTCAGCTGTGAGTTATTTTGAGTGAGCCAATCGACGGAATGATTTTGCCCAACGGCAAACGGGCAGAAGTAAGCGGTGACGCCATCATAGAGAATCAGGGTACCGGTGGCCTCCGAGTCTTGGCTGGCGACGATGTGAAAGTGACTCGGCGCAAGATAGGGATCCAGGGTCGCCGTCGCCGTCTGGAAAAGGACGTCCCACAGCTGGTTGGCGACATCAAAATAGAGCAGGAAGAACTGAGCTGAGTTTTGGTAAGCGAGAGAAGTATGGATGGCTCCGAGGCATGGCGGCACCCTTCCGAATACGTATGGAACCCCCGACTCCCCAGTTCCATCTATATAGGAACCGACTTGGGAAACCAGGCTGAGGAGGCTGGAAGCCGCAAAGCTCATTGGCACTTGAGGCCATTGACCCGCGCCGGTACGAGTGACCCAAGTGGCCGCATAACCCCCACCCACGGCGAACAGGGCAATGACCTGCAAGCTGCCCGAGGCGTAGAACGCGGTAAGCGAGAACATGCCCTGGGAACCGCTGGGGACTGGAATGTTGACGGTGTCAACGCTCCAACCGGACTGCGATGTCTGGTCCTGCATGAAATGCATCATTTGCCCGGAGGAGTCTACGGTTAAGAGGTGACTCAGCGAGCCATCGAAGACCGACACAAAGCGTCCCGAGGGCCCAGGGCTGATGGGCGCGTCCTTGATATAGAGGTAATGTTCGATCAGATTCGCAGAGATCTGTAGATTGGCTACTGCTGGTTCAGTCATTATGCGGAAGCTCCCTGGTCGATCCCAATCGCGGCGGGCGAGTATAAGGTAGACACATTTGGTATCAGGAATGGGCCGGTCCATTGTGTGCCCACAAAGACCTGGCAGTTCAGCTGGTTCTGGTGGTCCGCCGAGTGACTGAAGCAGAATAGCCGCCCAATGAATTCACAGATCGCGGGGGTATACCATACCTTGTTTCCTGAAAAAGCCTGGTCGCTGATCAACTGCTGATTGTCGCTTCTTAGAAGAGCAGCATGGAGATCATTCGAGCCGTCGGAAGTTTGATAGAAACATTGGAGGGCGCCGTTATAAAGGATGGGCGCCGGAGAATTCGTCAGGGCTATTCCGGTCACCTGAGACTGGTTATTTCCCCCGAAGGTGACATATAGCCCATTGGAGCCGCCTTGATAGAAGCAAAGAATCTGGTCGTTTGCGTTCGTGATGATACCGGGAGAGTGTTCGATGCCGGAGGGATTGGAAAAGGGCTCGTCGCCGCGCCACTGGTCGGTGGGGCCATAGTAGAGGACGTTGACATAGATATTCCCTTCGCCTCCGCCGCCGCCATTATGAAGGACCTGCACGCAGCCGTTAGATATCGTCACGGAGGGTGAGTAGGTCAGCGTGGTGTTGGGAACCTGTTGATCGCCCTTCCAGCTCGCTCCATCGTAGTAGTTGTAGAACAAGTTATTTGAGTTATCCTGCCCGTTGATGTTGGCGCCGGCATGAAAGCAGTAAAGAACATCGTTGGCAAAGATAAGTGCCGGCGCGCCGGTGGTGGTGGTTCCCGGCACGACCTGGGGATCTGACCAGGAACCGCCATCGAAGTAGACGTACTGCATGGTTTGCGAACCGTCATCCAACTCATAGAAAACATAGACGCCCCTGGGTATGCTCACCGGCCTGGTTCCCCCTCGTTTTTCTGAACACGTCTGGCAAAAAATGGGTGCGCTGTGCGAGGAAGTCATTGCGGCTACGTCGCAGGAACACAGGTTTGACCAGACCCCGCGAATTATACCCGGACAGCGGGGGAAGGAAGTTTTGGCTGGAGCGGGAGGGTTGGACTGGACTATTTCGTCCTGGTTTTCCTGGAAGGGTTGATCCGGCTCCCCAAAGCGTTGCGTTCGGTATGCGTAACCGTCGTGTGAAGTTTTCGCTACTTGTGGTTCCCGCACAATGCCTCGGCAGCGGAGAAATGTTGCGCTAAAAGGTAGTTCTTCCAGATAGAAGCGGATGGGCGGCTTGCTTCTCCAGGACTTATGAAGGACAGTCTTTCCCCGCGGCCGGCTGATGACCGGTGATATTGTGCGCCAAGTTGTCAAAGATCTGCCCGTCTCAAGAGGCTGCGCCTAAGCGCACCCCTGGTGTCTTACCAATCTCGTGCGCGCTCCGCGAGTCTTCGGCAGACGGCGGAATGCAGCTTGGAACGAGTCGAACGCCAGTTTTGTTTCAGGATGAACAGCTTATGACGGACGAGCAAACATCCGGCCATAAGCGCGAAAATGCGCTGTTGGCAAGAGCAGTCCCTGTAAGCTGGTTGCGGCGGCACGGAGTGATGGTTCGGTGCTGAGCCGGGCAGAGTCGTTAAGAATAGACGACGCTGGCAGATGAATGGCTAAAATTATTGTAATGCGCCTTGCCGGATTCGTCGAGATATCTCGACGACTTTGTTTTGGGAGGCAAGGGCGGTACTTATGACGTACTTGTAACTTACTCCGTACCGACCCTCCGCGGAGCCGCGAGGCCGGCGCTCCCCAATGGGCCGCCGGGAAATTGGCGACAATATCGACCGTGAGTAAGCAGCTCGAAGCCTGTCTACCAAGCAGCACGTCATGGTGACGGTGAGCGAAATCCACTGAAGGTGCGCAAACGCTGGCATACATGTGACGGCGAAGAGAAGCAGAGCGACAACGTACAGTATTCATGAATTTCGTAGGGCCGGCGTCTTCGATCCGCTCAGATTGGCACTGTTCATGTTTCAAGCCAATCCCTTGCCGGAAGGGGAGCTGACCGTGGGTGGGGTCTCGTCGAATCAGGGTTGCCCACGAAACGATACAGCCGTCGAGACCGTTGTGCAATGCCTCAGATTCGAAGTCACACAAATCGTTCGGACGTGTGGAGCCAAGTGTTACACAGATATACAGGAAACTCAGGATATTCATCGATACACAGGGAAACACATGGCTTGACAGCCAAAAACCAAATTTCTAGAGCCAGAACCACATTCCCATTCAGCTACTGAGATTGACAGCGCTACGCTCTCGCATAACGCTTCCGTGGTTGAGCTCGGCGATCACGAACCCCGGTGACAACCTGTTCCCCGAATTCCGTGATCGATCCCATCGATGGGTGCGCTCTGTTCATGATTGATTTCTTCAGCGAGGGGGGAAGGTCGGCTCAAACCACATAGGCTGTCTCATGGCGCGCAGTACATAGTCATCCAGTGGGACGTGGACGCAGGTGCTTGTGGGTCGTTGTTTTCCCGGCGAGTCTTTGGTAAAAGGGGCTGATTTCAAGGCTTTGATCGATGGGCGGCCAGGGTTAGGCTATCGCATCCGCCATCATCGGCATCTCAACCCTCGAGGTAACAGCATGGGATTTCTCGACACAATTGAAAGTATGGCAGGCCAGCAGGGTCAGCCGGCGAATCCCGGCTTGAACGCGGGCGTGGCCGGCGGCATCATGCAGGCGCTCGAACAGCATCCGGGCGGACTCTCCGGCGTCATGGAGTCCTTCCGCAACAACGGCATGGGCGACCACGTCCAGAACTGGTCCACGGGCCAGCAGCCCACCGCCACTCCGGACCAGATCCAACAGGGTCTCGGCGGCAGTGGCTTCATTGAAAATGTCGCTGCCAAGGCCGGCATCTCGCCAGAGGTCGCAAAGGTCGCCATGGCCACCGTTCTTCCCCTGGTCATGGCTCACTTCACCAACGGCGGCCAGCAGGCTCCGCCCCAGAGCGGGTACAGCGGCATGGCCTCCCAGCTCCTCGGCAAGCTTCTCTAACGCATTTCAACCGGCATTTCCAAGGAGTTCCAAGTGGCCGATTTTCAGGCATTGCAGCAGAAATATGCTCCCGTCGTGGACACCATCAAGAAGTTCGAGCCTCATGGCGCCAAGTTCGTCGGCTCCGAGCTCGCGGGCGAGCAATACCATCTCGTCGCCCAAGTGCCTTCCCAGGTTGTCCTCAACCGCGTCTGGGACACAATCAAGCAGGTCGATCCCCAGTACGCCGACCTCAAGCATGAGATCACCAACACGGGCGGCCAGGATGGCTCCTACACCGTCCAGTCCGGCGACAATCTCAGCAAAATAAGCAACCTCTTCTATGGCAATCCGAATAAGTACGAAGCCATCGCCAAGGCGAACAATCTCGCCGATCCTAACAAGATTCATCCCGAGGAAGCGTTGAGGATTCCTGTGCTTAGTTGAGACGAAGCCCGCCCCATCCGGGGGGTCGTGGGGACACGATACCTATCCCCCGGACGGTTCGGGAGGAAAGCTTCCTAAATTAGCGTCGGCCCGTTGGGGATTGCCTCGTCTGTTTGATGGTCCGGATCGTCCGGAACGTCCTGGAAATGCGAAAGTCATGCCCCTATCGTGCAGGGGACGCCCTGTAAACCCGCAAGGTTATGATAACGAGACAGGATGGCCACCGATTCCAACGTAACGCTCCCCGCCGACCTCCTCGCGCAGGTGCGAGCGATTGCCGCGAAAGAAGGGAAAACGGCTGACGAACTTACCGCCGAGGCCATGAAGCGTGAAGTGGCCAGGCGCACGCTAGAGCGGTTGAAAACCGAAGCCACTGCCCGCCGGGGCAACATGACTGATGAGCAGGTCGAAGAATTCGTGGACAAGGTAATCCACGAATACCGAGCCGGAAATCGCGGGCGGTGAGTGAAACGGGTCGTCTGCGATACGAATGTGCTCGTCTCTGCCTTCCAGTTCGGCGGTAAGCCGATGGACGTCTTGCGGTTGGCTCTCGACGGCGATATAAAGCTGATCTACTCCCAGCCGATTCTGGACGAAACCCGGGCATTCTGCGGGATAAATTCGGCTACAGCGCTGCCCGTTTGGATGAAGCGATCGGCATCATCGAAAGCTGCGGCATCAGAGTCGCCCCAACGCAGAAGCTGGATGTGGTTATGTCAGACCCGGAGGATAACTCGATAATTGAGGCGGCTGTCGCGGGGCAGTGCGAGGCCATCATCCCGGGCGACAAACACTTCCTCCGCATGGGCAGCTACAACGAGATCGAGATGGTGCGCGTTCGTGATTTCCTTCAACGCGGGCAAGGCAAAGCCTGAACAAGGCCTGGTCATGATTGGTGCTTGGCGGGCACGGCTCTCCCGCTGTGGCGCTGGAAAAGGATAGGGCATTCATTCATGCTGCCGCAGCCTTAGCATGTTTACGTCGTTCAGCGCGCTCGATGGCGGCAGCTAAAAAATCAGGCTATGGCTCCGCATGCAGTTGCTTTTTGAGTCGAGGTTTCTCCTCAACGGACATACTGCCAGCGCGGATATTGCACAGCCTGTGGGCGAGGCGGCAATTGCGCCTGCCATCGGTCCCGCCGATTGAGCGAGCAACTAAATGTTCCGTCGTAGGGGCATGCTTGAAGCCCTCCCTGTTTCTTTTCCGATATAACGATATAACCCGATGAGGGTCGAGAGCATCGCGCATATACCAACGCGCCCCGGAGTAGATCCAGATAAACCCTTCGCTCCGCCTCCTCTTGCAGGATAAAGCGCCGCGCATTCGCGCGCCGGGTGATGTGATGGGGAACTCCGACCGCTATCACGCGAGCGAGACGGGCCATCTATCTGCTCCCGGGATGCTTTAAGGGGGATCCGTCTGAACGCCGCCCTCGTCACAAGGTCAGGGCGCACTCGCGTCGATTATCCATGAGCGTGGCTGAAATTCACGTGTCGGAAGGATTAAGCGCTCTTAATCTGAAGCCCTTCGAACCGCGGCGCGACCCCGCCGCCCAGGAGCAGTGTCGGTCCCGATAAAATCGCTCCCAGATTGAGCCTGTCTAGTCCGTGTTGCCTCCGGTTTCTACAACTCCGAAGGATGGGGGTTCTTCGGCCCTGGTTTTCCTGGTTTTCGTCGTCAGGTAAACGAGGTGAACGTCCCCGAGTTCCCAAGGCCGAGAGAATCTCGTAGGGTCCGATCCTTGTTCCGGACGTCAGGCTCCCAGGCGTCAGGGGCATTGGCTTGTCAGACGATTCTACGTCCACTCCCCATTGGTCACTGTGATTATGATGGGAAGACCCGGTGACAGCACAGACCTATCCCCGGACCAGAGATCGGGCGAAGATGACTCCGCAAATCTACTTATGTCTGATGACGGAGCGCGTCTTCTGGGGTGCAGCCATGGCGTGTGCCTCCGGACAGGATGCGATCTGGGGCGTCTCTTCTGGATGAAGTGCGGAAATCACCGCTTGAGGGTTTCGAGCGATGACCGTGAGAAAGGCCCGCGCGGCCGCCTTCCCAATGTTTCACCGCATCCAGGCTGAAACCGGAAGTATCGGAAAATCCGGCCTGAGTCATACGCAGCCCCTTGCGGATACTCTTCACATCTATTTCTGCGGGCAAAGTGACCTTGTAACCCTCTGTTTCCCGGTGGAGGAAGGCGCCAACTTCAGCTTCTCCTTGCTTTAAATCTTCAAACATCTTGCTAATGGCCGGCTCTCGTAACTGGTGGGCGGTAGGTGCTCGACACCGATGCCTCCAGGAGATCCGGCCCGTTTTGAGTGGGCATGATCCGCAGTAGCTCAAAACCGCTCGCGAACAACATCTCCTCAAACTCTGCTTTCGTTCGGTTTCGGCCGCCGTTGCGGACCATCATGAATATGTCGACAATTTTTCCGTTGCAAGGTTGATTTGGGCCACAGACAAGATTTTCGATGATCAGCAACCTGGCCGTTTCGTTCATCGCCTTACGGCACTGCGTCAAGATATCCAGCGCCCGGGAATCCTCCCAATCGTGGAGAATATTCTTTAGAACGTACAGATCACCCCCTGGCGGAATGGTTTCGAAAAAGCTGCCGCGTACAAGCTCAAACCTGGTCTTAGGCTTAAGTTCGATGGCGTCGATCACATGCGGCAGATTAAACAGAACACCGTGGGCGTCGGGGTAATGTTCCAGGATTGTGGCTAAAAGCGCCCCTTGCCCCCCAGCTACATCCACGACTATCTTCTTGCCAAAATCGAAAGCATTGACAACAGCACGCGCGTCCGCAATGCTGGCCTCTTCCATGAACTCGTTGAACAGGCTCGATGCTTCCGGGTCTTCAGCAAAGTAGGTCCAGGTATCTTTGCCATAGAGTTTGTCAAAAGCAGTTTCTCCTGTACGCACGCTATGTATCAGCCCACCCCAGGATTGCCACATCCAAGGCGCCCCCATTACTTCGGCAAAAACTTGCAAGGAGCCCTCAACCCCGGTTCGTAGATAATTCGCTTCGGGTGTCAAGCCGAATGTTCGATCCTGCACCTCGGCAAAGATTCCGGATCCTGCCAAAGCTCTCAAAAGGCGGTACAAAGAATCTTCGTTGGACCGCGTCAACTGTGCCAGTTCGGGCACACTTAGCGGACCCTTGCTTAATAAGTCGGCCAACCTTAGCTTCGACGCGACGCTGATCATCTGCGACAAACTGAAGCCCCCAATCGCCTGCCGCATCCTGGACCGTGCCTCATTCATACGTTTCTCCTTCGGTTGCTATTATGTCTCAGGTAAGATAAGGCAACAGGCAACCAACAATAGAGAACAATACCGTGGAGGACGCCGATTGCGTAAGCTCATTTCGCTCCTTCTTGTCGTCTGTCTTGCCGGCTGTCAGCGGTCAAAGAGCGTAGAGGCTCGTGAAATCCGTGTGGCTCTTACCCGTGACGGAATTACCTGGCTACCAGTTCGTCTGGCCAATACCCTGGGATACTTCGGAGAGCGAAACCTCAAGGTCTCTACTTCGGACGTCTTAGGGTTAAGCAAAGCCATGGAGGCACTTTTGGGCGGTAGTGTAGAAATCGCCGCCGCCGGCCTTGATCAAGTCTTTCAAGTCGCTGCCGAGGGCCGAAGCGTCCGCTCTTTGGTAGCTCTCTATACACGTCCAACCATGGCGATAGCAGTCGCGCCCGCAATGACAGGCAAGATCACGGATATCTCTGGATTGAAAAAGCACACTTTCGGAGTCAGCTCTCCGGGTTCCCCGACGCAAGAGCAGCTCAATTATCAACTCGCCACCCACGGGCTCTCGGCTGCAGACGTGAGCGTTGTCTCCATCGGAACGGGCGCCTCCTCTCTTGCCGCTCTCGAACATGGGCAGGTCGACGCGGCGGTACTGGTAGGCAGCGCCATCACGACATTCGAACGTCGAAATCCTGGCGCAGTTTTTCTCGTCGACTCGCGCACGGCAGAGGGCTCGCGCAAGCTGTGCGGCTCCGAGATCTTTCCTAATGCCGTTCTTATCGCACAGGACAGTTGGCTCAAAGCAAATCCTGATAGTACTCGCGCTTTCGCCGGCGCCGTGCTGAAGGCGATGGCCTGGATGCGCACCCACACTGCCGAAGACATTCGGGCTAAAATGTCCGAGAGCGAACGCCTCCCCGACGTGGAAGCGGATCTCCAGGCAATCCGCCAGGCGCAAAAGACTCTCTCGCCAGACGGCGTCCTCCCGGACTCGAGTCTCGAACTGGTTCGAAAGTACGTTGCCATTTCTAATGAGAAGGTAAGGGGCGCCAACATCGACCTGACAAAGGTGTATACGAATGAATTTGTGACGGCCCGGTGACCCCCGCGATCAGTGTCAGAAACCTTGCCAAGCGTTTTGCGAACTACGATGCTGTCAGGGACATCTCCTTTCAAGTACTGCCCGGGCGTTTTGTCTCGATCGTAGGCCCGAGTGGCTGCGGGAAATCAACACTGCTGAATCTAATTGCCGGCCTGGCAACCCCGATGTCCGGCGAAATCGAAATATTCGGCGAGACCCTCAGGGGCATCAATCAACATGCAGCCTATATGTTCCAACAGGATGCCCTTCTTCCATGGAAGACTGTCCTGGACAACATACAACTCGGCCTTCGCTTTCGCGGGCGCAGGCGTCCAGAGGCACTGGACGAGGCAAAAGCATGGCTTCACCGAGTTGGATTGGAAGGCTTTGGTCTCAGCTATCCCTTCCAGCTAAGCGGCGGTATGCGAAAGCGCGTTGCGATGGCGCAGTCGTGGATCATACGGCCCGATCTGGTTCTTATGGACGAACCGTTCGCGGCCTTGGACGTTCACACCCGGCTTCGTATGGAGTCGGAGATTCTTAGTCTCTGGTCGGGGTTCCATAACACTGTCTTGTTCGTGACCCACGATCTTGAGGAAGCCATCTCACTCTCGGATGAAGTTCTTCTGCTTTCGGCTGGCCCAGGCAGCCGTCTTGTCGGAAAGTACCAGGTAGACCTCGAACGTCCCAGGAATCTTATCGACATTAAGACGCAACCGCGCTTCCATGAACTCTTCCGTACTATCTGGACCGATCTGCGGCAGGAGGTACTGAAGTCGTATGAACGAAATCAATAAGCCGCGGATACCCACGGTGGTGTGGCAGATCCTGCTTGGCGCCATCATCCTGCTCCTTTGGGAGTGGGGTGTTTGGTCAAAAGTCCTGGACCCGTTTGTGTTCAGCCGTCCCAGCCAGATTGCGTTGCGCGTTTCGCATCTGGTCTTCTCCGGTTCGATCTGGCCACATCTCGCGGTCACGTTTCTCGAGGCTGCACTCTCATTTACTATTGGTGGCTTTCTGGGAGTTTTGAGCGGCTTTGTGCTGGCGCGATCCCCGCTGATTGCGTCCATCTTTGAACCATATCTTCGCATCGGGAACGCCTTACCGCGCGTCGTGTTTGCGCCCATCTTCCTGCTTTGGTTCGGGCTGGGTATCTGGTCAAAGGTTGCGCTCGGTGTCTCGGTCGTGTTCTTTGTCGTCTTTTACAACACCTTCCGAGGACTACGTGAGGTTGACCGGGTGATGATCGACAACGCCAGAATGTTAGGCGCATCGGAGCGTCAACTGCTTCGACACGTACTTGTTCCAAGCGCTCTCACGTGGATATTCTCCAGTCTGCATGTGAGCATTGGGCTCGCCATCATTGCTGTCGTCGTCGGCGAATATCTGGGCTCCTCGGCGGGTATTGGTTATCTGATCGCGCAGGCGGAAGGTGTCTTTGACAGTACGGGCGTCTTTGCAGGCATGACGATCCTGGCTATCGGCGTCTTGGCCGTTGGCTCAGCCGTAGATGGAATAGAGCGACGTCTAACGCGCTGGAAGCCATAGCAGCTCGGCACGAGACGGTTTGGTTAAAAATCCTGGAGGTTGGCTTTGGGCTCATCACCCTAAGGAGAAATGGCGGTTACTCGCTCGAAATGTGTCGCGCAAAGTGATAAGGGTAAGTCGGCCCGTGGTCAAGTTTTCCGCTAAACGATTGACTGGATCAGCAAACGTCTCGTCCCTCCAACTGCTTGTCTCTCCAGCTCGGGGTGTTTTCTGCTCAGCGCAAGAATCGTAGCGTAAGGTTCGCAACTGCATGCCAGGCGTGCGTCTGTCTCGCATCGTCTGTCAAACTGAGGAGGGCTCAAACAACTCATCATCCCTGAAAGGAACAGAGGTATCATGAGAGTGTGGCAACCATCCACATATCGGCCGCCGAAGCGGCGCGCGACTTCACCGCGCTGCTAGCCCGGGTGCGCGCGGGCGCCGAAGTCATCATCGAGGATGGCCCACTGACCGTAGCAGTTCTGCACACGCCGGCTCCGCCGCGCCGATCTATCGAGGAATGCATCGGCCTATTACCGGAGGACTCGCCGGCCACAATCGATGAGGATTTCGCCCGGGATGTCGCTAAGGCAGTGGCCGCCCACCGTGAGCCTCTGAGCCCCACTGCACGGGATTGATCCTCGACTCCAGCGTACTCATTGTGGCAGAGCGCAAGGGGAGCAACGCACGCCAGGCACTGAACGAAATCGCCGCTCGTGCAGCCGGTGAAGACGTGGCCCTCTCGGTTGTGACGCTGATCGAGTTGGCGCATGGTGCAGCTCGTGCCGATACGCCGGAGAGAAAAACCTTGCGGCAGCAATTCCTCCGCGAGCTGATAACCGCTCTCCCGGTTCATCCGGTAACGGTTTCGGTGGCCCTGCGGGCAGGACAGATCGACGGCGAGAGCACGGCCAAGGGCGTGCGTATCGCCCTTTCCGACCTGCTGATTGGGGTCGCAGCGCTAGAGCTTGGCTATCGCGTTGCCACGGCTAATATACGTCACTTTCAGATGATTCCGGGACTTCAAATCGTTCCCTTCTGACCGCATCAGATTTTCTTCGACTGGGGATAGGAATCATGTCCCCGTATCTCCCCAATTCGCCGCTTCAGTCCGACGTGTCCTCCAGCTCTCCGATTCGCCGCTGACGAGCAAACCGGTATATCGCTGCAAGCAGCAATATCTCTTTTTGAACTAGCGGTCTTCGGCGTTGAAAGTTGAAAGCGCGAGCATTGACTGGTTCGCGAAGTGGTGCAGGGCGCTTGCCAGTTCCTTCGGCATCGACAAGTGGGGTGTGTGATCAGTGTTGAGTTCAATCACTTCGTCGCATCCGCTCTCGGCAATCATCCGCCGCTGCAGCGCCGGAGGGATTGCCCGATCTTGCGTGCAAAGCACGAAATATCGCTTGGTCCCCGCAAGGGCCTCGGGCGGTATGGAGGCTGGTGTACCGAAAGGCGCAAGCGGTTGCGGCATCTGACGTGCGATCGCCCAGGCCGCGACGTCCTCCGCACAGCACCCGTATAAAGCGGCACGCGAAGCCGCATCAGACAGGACGGCGACCGGAGGGTCTCCTGCGATTGTGAGATTGGCCTGAACCTGATCGTCGGCTCCCTCTGGAAGCTTCGTTAAGTCGAGAAGACTCTGGCCATCCCTTGGCATGAATGCCGATACATACACCAAAGCTGCAACCCGTTCCGGACAGCGCGCCGAACCCTGGGTCGCGATCACCCCACCCATGCTGTGCGCAGCTACAATCGCCGGTTCGGAGTTGGAGGCAAGCACCTCGCAAAATCGCGCAGCGCAACTCTCCAGAGTGACTTCGCCGGCTGGTGTCTTGTCGTCTCCCAGCCCGGGCAGATCGAAGGCATCAACGGTATGGCCCGCCGCCTTCAGCTGGTCGGTCAGAGGCCCCCAGATCCACGCGCCGGAAAATGCACCGTGTACCAGGACAAATCTCGCCATTTGATCACCCTCACGTTGGCGGGTTAGCTTAATTGCAAGTCAGAGGAGTCGCAAGTTTAGCTGAAGGCAGCGTCCAGCGCTCAAAGAAATTTTTGCCAGCGCCTACGGCACTGGCGTGTTACGCCCAGATCACCGGCAATCGGAAGTTACCCGGAAATCGGGTTCTGTCCGGATAGGTAAACCGGGGACGTTCACCACGTTCGCATCCGGTCCGCCGTCCGAATCCTATTCAATATGGTTTTCGGCGTTCGCTTCACCGGCCCGGCTAAGGCTCCCAGAGCAACCGCCATGGTTAAGGAAAAGTGGTGCACGTCCCCGTATATCCCGACATAAAGGGCTATAGCCTTGGCGATCAAGACGTTTGCTCTGCCTGCAAGATTCGTGGACGAGCCAGCGCTACCGAAAGCACGGCAGAAACGAGGAGGTGCATTTCGTCTCTGGAAATGCGAAAGTGATACCCGTATCGTGCAGGGGGCGCCCTGTGAACCCGCGAGGTTACAATAACGAGACAGTGATGGCCACCGATTCCAACATAACGCTCCCCGCCAACCTCCTCGCGCAGGTGCAGGCCATTGCCGCGAAAGAGGGAAAAACGGCTGACGAACTTACCGCCGAGGCCATGAAGCGTGAAGTCGCCAGGCGCACGCTAGAGCGGTTGAAAACCGAAGCCACTGCCCGCCGGGGCAACATGACTGATGAGCGGGTCGAAGAATACGTGGACAAGGTAATCCAGGAATACCGGGACGAAAATCGCGGGCGGTGAGTGAAACGGGTCGTCTGCGATACGAAGTGCTCGTCTCTACCTTCCAGTTCGGCGGACCGATGGAGGTTCGGTTCGCGGACGGCGATATAAACTGACTACTCCCAGCTGACTGGGAAGTGCGCTCTCAGATAAATCGCCAGGAGAATGTCGGCTCGCAAGATCGTTCCCGGCAGTTTCGGAAGTTTCGGGGACAGGCGAAGTAACCACCATTGGAAAACACTTCGCGGCTGCACACGCGACGGAAGATGCGCTCGATCAAAGACAAAATCAGTCACTAAGCGTAGAAGGAAAATGTCTGCTGGCGGTCGCAAGTATCGGTCTTCTTCTTCGGCCCACGCTTTTGGGGCGTTAGGCGGCGTTTGGTTTCCTTTTCCAGCGTACCGGTGAATTCCGCTGAGCCCAGCGGCCGGCCGCTATAGGTGTTACGACGAATCGCGGCCAAGTTCGAATCGGTTATGCCTTCCTCCAGATAAGCGCGCCAACTGGCTGCGGACCATCGCCCACTCCATAAGCTCATCGCCAGCCATGTTTCTGTCGCGTTTGCGCCACAATGACTAGCCGCACTGGACCAGGTCCAGGATTCGGCTTTGGTCACCAGGGAAGCGCGTACTGGATTCAGTTCCGTGTAGCGTAAGGCCTCCCACAGATGGGGCTCATCCAGAGGACAAGAATAGTAGCGGCCCTGCCAAACATGCCCGGTGGAGTGGTGGAGTGCGTTCCAGTAGGAAGCAAACCGGCCGTGTGTCTCCTGTAGGGCCTTAGCCAGTCGATCGGCTCCCTGTGGGACGGCGATAAGGTGAATATGGTTCGACATCAGGCAATAGCCGATGAGCCCTACTCCCCACAACTCCATGCCATGCCGGAGTAGATCCAGATAAACCTTTCGCTCCGCCTCCTCTTGCAGGATAAAGTGCCGCGCATTCGCGCGCTGGGTGATGTGATGGGGAACTCCGACCGCGATCACACGAGCGAGACGGGCCATCTACCTGCTCCCGGGGTCCTTTAAGGGGAATCCGTCTGAACGCCGCCCTTGTCGCATGGCCAGGGCGCACTCGTGTTGATCATGCATCAGCGTGGCTGAAGTTCGCATGTGGGAAAGATTAAGCGGTTTTAATCTGAAGCCTTTCGAACCGCGGCGCGCCGCCGCCTCCCAGGAGCAGTGTCGGTCCCGATAAAACCGCTCCAATACTGAGCCTGTCTAGTCCGTGTTGCTTCCGGCTCCTGCGACCCCGAAGGAAGGTGATTACTTCGGCTGTCCCCGAAACTCCGAATCTCGAGGATAAATCGAGGCCTGTCCCGTCGGCGGAGAAGATACCGGAAGATACGGGAAGGTCAGGGACGAAACGACCCCGAGCTCCGGTCTATCAATAAGGCGGGGTCATTTTGGCTGTCCCTAGACTCGTTCGAGACTCTAATCGAGCGGGAAAAGTGCCGAATTGTCGATATCCCACTTGTCCTTGTACGACTGAAGCGTCGCCTGCTCTTCAGTTAAAGACGCGATGCGAGAGGGGTCTGTCAGCCGTGGCGGGAGGTAAATGGTGGACAGCGGCTGTCCCTTTTCCCCCCTGCTCTACCTTCCCGTAGCTTCTTAACTTCCGCGGTCAAGTCCGACGTGATATCACCTGCGACACCTCCAAGACGAATTGCTATACCCATCCCGACCGAGAAAATTTCTACCGATACCTGCTTCTCAAACAAAGAGCTGCAGATGCAGGCGAATCCGAACCATAAGAACGCGCCCATGTAATTGTCCTCTCGTTCGATGGTAGCTGCGTGGGCTGCGCCGGTGAACCACCCTCATACGGCTTCCTGCAGTCGCTTCGTTACCTCGTATAGGAATGCCTTGCCCCATCCTTCATCGGTCTGCCCGGTTGCCTGGCTTTCCAGCGCGCTGAACTGGATCACGAATGTCTCCCCCTGCTCCGGAAATCTGTCGTTTGGGATGCAGACCTCAAACCTGTAAAACTGCTGACCTGCCATTTGGGCATGCATGGCTCGGGCACCGGGGTACAGGGTTCTAAGAGCGGCTTGGCCAACTGTGGCCACCCGGTTGGCTTTTTCGATAGGGTTTTCTGCTGTTGGATCTACTGGAAAGTTCATTGTTGTTGCTCCTTAGCCAGCATGATCCCCCGCGTATCCTGAGACGGCAAGCTCGCGCTACAAAGATTTCAAATTTATTTTCGCAGGGGCAGCGACCACCTTCCAGGTACCGGATCGCCCGCCGATGTGGGGTGGATCGCGTGGTCCTCTCCAACGGTTGAGTTAGGCCGGGCGCCGACCGTAGCGTCGCTAAGGCGGCAAGAAAACTCTAGAAACCGGGGGAGTCGGTGCCGCTCAGCTTCCTGGAAACGGCAACCCAGGACGCCAGTCGTTTGTATGGTCGACCCAACTCCGTTTGCCTTGCGGCTTCCCTAATTTTCGGCTGAGAGCCTAACAGACTACCCTTGGTGATTTTGGTATTGGCGCTAAAGTCAGGGTGTTCAGGTCGCTCCAGCCCCAGATGCTGAGCGACGGAATCCGCGAGATAATAACATGCCTCGGGCGTGTCTATCTCAACCGACTGCAGGCTGGAATATGGCTTCGGTAGACCAGCGATGGTGAGGCCTCCGAAGCACACCGGTATAACCTTTGCTTTCCGCATCCAAGCCGCGCCAGCCTCAAAGTTTGTCCATGGTCTGGTCACCGATACGGGGCTCAACATCGAGATAAGGACTTTGGCGGTTTCCAGAGCTTCGAATATCTTCGCCATCCACTCGTCACCGGCATATATCGCCCGTTGGTCAGATGACTGAAATACGTCGACTTTGCCCTTAAAGACGTCACTGATGAAATGCCTCATAAACAAGGCGGGCGTATCTTCCTCATGAATGAAACTTATGAATAAAGTTGCCACGAATCACACCCCCACCAAAGCATAGACCGTTTCTCCTTCATCGCAGCTTCCGGTGCGGGCGTTAAACGGAGATAAAAGCTACCGCGACCGTTCTGAATCTCCCGGTCCAGCTCCTCCCGCGCATCCGCGGTACCCACCGCCTCACCCTGGCGCGCCAGCTCCCGGATCTTCTCCGGGTCCCGGAACGTGAACTTCCGCGGGAGTGGGGTTCGGCAGTCTTGCTTTAGGAACTGGACATGCCAGCCTGAACGATGGAAGAAGACCATGTAGACGCGGTTGGACGGGCGGTCGTACCGGGACATCCATCGAGAGTAGCCCGGATTGCCGGCGGGGATCCACAGGGTCAGGTAGTCCTTGAACGGAGCGGGCGCGACGGGTATTGTTGGTTCGCGTTCAACGACCATGAATTGCCCGCTCTGTAATGCGCCCAATCCGGACACCGATCGCTACTGCGGCCAGTGCGCCGCGCCGCTGGATCCCGCAAATCAAACGCTCCGGCAACAGATCGTCACGGTCATCGGCCAAGAGTTCAAAGATCAGGATCTGGTCGCGGCATCGTTATGTGAGAGGGTCGCTACCAAAGTTGAGAATCGCATCTGGGTGTGGACCAAGATTCTAGGCTCGGCAGTGGCCATTCTTTGCGTGACATTGACGATTTTCGGTATCAGGTCCTTCACTGACGCCCTAAACAAAATCAACGATGCATCCCAAGCGGCCACCAAAGCTTCTGCGGAAGCCGTCATTGCCGTCAATACGGCTTCTCAAAATGCTATATCCCAGATGGGACAACAATCGGGGAGCGTTTCCTCAAAAGCGAAGGCGAGCAACCTCGAACTCGACAAAGACAAAGAGCAAATATCGAGTCTAAAGGCCGGCCTTGAAGGTGCAACGGCTGACCTTGAATTTGCGAGGAGACAACTCAGGGCCCTCAACGAGGCCCGCGAGCTGCACCCCAACACGCCGATCGGTCAGTTCGATAGAAAGCTATTTATCGACGTACCCGGGTCCGGCCCCGACAAAATCGCTCCTTACGGCCTCGGTGATACCCGAAAGGGCGTAAGGAGAATTCAAGCCAGGCTGGCGGAACTCGGTTGCTACAAAAGGCAACCGTCGGGAACCTTTGACCAGCAAACGGCGGACGCGGTCATTGCCTTCGTCAAGGTAAACGCGTCCCTTCGGCCGAGCCCCTCGGATCATCCACCATCGAATGGCGAAATGCCCTCCCCAACGATACCGCATGCCGTGCCAGGGGAAGTTGATTACCACAGGTGGACGCAATTGTTTGCCCAAGCGGCGGCTAAGTGCCCGGAATGAATCAGGGGACCAAGATTCGATGAAGGACCATCATTACCGCCGTGACGCGCGGACCGCCCAGCCGCTACCCTGGAGGGCATATTTTGTTGGGCCCGGGCCGCGCGCCAGGGTGAACCATTGGGGCATGAAGACTTTTAAGTTCACCACCCTGGCCGCGGTCATGATCGTCGGCGCCGCCGCCGCTTCCGCCCAGAGCGATTCCGATCGCACTCGATCAGCCCAAAATTTGTGGCCAAAAATTTGTGGCCCAGACGGGACTGGTACTTTCAGGAAACGTTAGGAGAAAAGTGCCAGATCCGTCCGACGCATAAATCCCAACGCGACGCATAACGACCTGGATTCGCGGGCGAAGAGCTGGGTATCGCTCAGTAGTAATGGCGCTCGTCGGCCCAGTTGAGGGGCGCGGAGGGGCGTCTGCCGCGAAGCAGGTAGATGTTGCCGTGCTCGAAAGGCATGGCGTAGGGCGTGTCGCGCACGCCGACGATGGTGACGGACTCGTATTTCTTAGAGACATCGTCCGGAGAGTCATCGATGACAGCGATCACCAGGTCGGGATCGCAGCCATGCATGCCCCAGAGCCAGTAGTTGTTGTGTGCGCTAAGGGCAGGTGGAAGGTGGAGCTGATCGCGGCGGTTGAAGAAGTCGATGGCGCCGGCCTCGCCGTAGTTGCTGCCGAAGATGCAGACGCGGCGCTGCTCCGCAGGTGAAAGGGAGTTAAATGCGCGAGCGACGATTGCCACCTGTTGCTGCCAGCCGAAGCGGTCGGCGTAGAACTGCGGGAGCTCACCGCTGGCAGCGGTTTCGTTCTTGCTGCTCTTCAGGTGCAGCGCCGTGGTGTAACGGACCCAGGCGGCGGGGCGAAGTATGGGCGAGGACATCGGCAGGGCGAGAAGGCCGGTGAGGATGAGCGCGCATTCCAAGATGGGGAAGGCGAAGACGCGGTTTGCGGCGACGAGGGCCTTTACCGGGACGCGGCGCTCCCAGGCGATGGCCCCGGCGGCGAAGAGCACTGGATAAATGGGGGCGAGATAGTAGTCCTTGGCGTGCAGGACGAACATGAGTATGTAGAAGATGAGGAAGGTCAAGCCGATCCAGCGGCCGTGGGAGATAGAGCGTGCGCGCAGAAGAGAAATGACGCCGGTGATCCAGAGCAGAGCGTTGGTGGGGTGCATCTGCAAGAGTTGGGCGAGGAAGAAGCCCATAGGGCCGAGGATGACGTTCTTGTTTCCGACCTTGCCGTTGTGGAAGAACTCGAGAGTGGGCCAGTGGTTGTGAATCTGCCAGAAACCGTAGGGCAGGGTGATGACGATGATGAATGCGATGCCGACTGCGGCCCAGCGAGTGAAGAGGATGCGGCGTTGCTGCGTTAGGAGCAGGCCGATACCGGCGGCGATGAGAAAGAAGAGGATCGAGGGTTTGTTGAGCAGGCCGATGCCGGCGGAGAGGCTGAAGATGGTCCACCAGAATGGCTGCGGAGCGCCGTCGATGAGACGAATGAGCGCGAGCGCGCAGAGCATCCAGAAGACGGGCTCGAAGGAATTCATGGAGAGAAAGCCGTCGAGGGCGATGTAGACAGGAACAACGAGGACGCCGAGCATCGCTAGCGCCTGTGCGGGGCGGAGGCCGCCGAGGGCCCAGGCGAGCAGGCCGGTGAGGAAAACGGTGGCGGCTCCGGCGAGTGCGGAGAGAATGCGGATGGCGAATAGAGAGTCGCCGAAGAGGAGCTCGCCGAGGCGTGCTTGCAGAGCGACGATGGGGCCGTGGTCGACGAAGCCCCATGCGAGATGACGGCCGCAGGCGATGTAGTAGAACTCGTCGCGGAAGTAGCTGTAGCCGATGTGTTGGGTCCAGAGTGTCAGGGTGAACTGCAGGAGGAGCTTGAAGGCGGCGAAGAGGAAGGCGAGCCGAAGGGCCGCGCGCAGGGAAGGGTTAGATCGGCAAACGACGGTTGAGTTCATAAGGGTCATCAGGCGGGCACGTAGGTCAATCGGACCGCGTCCTCTCCGATGGCATCATGCTTTACCAGACGTAGCGGAGGCAGGGGACCGGCGAAGTAGGGTTTACCGGTGCCGAGCACATACGGACGAAAGTACAGGCGATACTCGTCAATGAGACCCGCAGCGGACAACACGTTCGCAAGCTCCGCGCCGGCGACGTCGATGTCTCCCTCTCGTTCGGACTTGAGCTTTGCGGCAAAGTCGATCAAATCGCCTTGCACAAGTGTGGCGTTAGGACCAACGGACGTCAAAGAACGTGATGCAACCCACTTCGGTTTCGAACGCCAGACCTGGGCGAAATCATGCTCGATCTCATCCCAATCCGGCTGGTCCTCATCCCAGTAACGCATGACCTCATAAATGCGTCTGCCGTAGAGAAAGCTGTCAGAGCCACGGACCAGATCATTGAAATGGCGACTGAGGATCGGACCCGGTGGTGGGAGTTCTGCTACTGCCTGTGAGGAGAAAAGGCCGTCCGGCTGCGGTCCGCCTGAACGCCCTGCGATATAGCCATCGAGCGATTGCATCATTCCGAAGATGAGCCTACCCATAACGCCTCCTAACTATTATGCGGTAAATGGTGGACGGTAAATGGTGGGTAACTGATCTGGGTAAATGGTGGGGCAGAATAGGTGACAGGATACTCAATTGACCCTACGCCCAAGAACAGTAAATAAATATCGTGTCGCGGTGTTGGGCGCGCCGTATTCGGCCTGAAGCCCGGTCGTGGCCCCTAAATCTCTAGGTGCACTCACCGGCAACCGGGTTCGGAATGTCCTAAGACTCGTCAATCATTCAGCTGGGACCGATTCCGCTGATACGCCGTTGCAGAAATGTCCTGGCGTCTGTACCTTGTCTGTGGGCCGGTCCTGATACGACAAAATCCGCTTATCGGTTCCTCTCGCCGGCAACGGATTGATGTGAAACATGAACGGTGTCGATCTGCGCAATCCCAGGAAATTCATGATTACTGTACGTTCTTTCGCCCTGCTTCTCTTCGCCGTAGCCGGCTTGCCAGCGTTGGCTCAATTGCACTACGTCCCGTTGCAAACGCCATGCCGGGCTGTCGATACGAGGCTGACTAGCGGTGCACTGGCGGATGATAGCATCCAGGTCTTCGACCCCGGCCAAACCTGCGGTATCCCCAGCCAAGGGAATAACACCATCGTATTTGCCATGAACGTCACGGTAGTCCCGCACGGAGGGCTGGGAGCGCTGACGGTATATCCGGCGGGAGTGCCAACACCGACCGCATCGACCTTGAACTCGTATGACGGCCGGGTGAAGTCGAACTACGCATTGGTCGCTGGTGGTGCGGGTACGGGGGACGTGAGCGTTTGGACAAGCAACGCTACAGACGTGATCCTGGACGTGAGCGGGTACTTCGTTCAAGCACCAGAGAGGGGTCCCGCCATGCTATATACGCCGGTCACGCCGTGTCGCTTGATCGATACCAGAAACCCCACCGGACCGCTCGGAGGCCCGTATCTATCAGCCAATACCCCGCGTACCTTCTCTCTCGCGGGCCAGTGCGGCTTGCCGGACCTCTCAGATGGCGGAGTGCTATCGGTAAACGTGACGGCGGTTCCGAAATCTGGCACCCTAGGCTATTTGACGGTGTGGGGAACCTCGGAAACCGAGAATACAACGCCAATAAGTTCGACCCTTAACTCGCCGACAGGTACGGTAGTGGCAAACGCTGCTTTCCTGACTATCAATCCTGGCACAGATACGTCGATCAGTGCATATGCCTACAACGATACTGATCTCGTCGTTGACGTGACCGGCTACTTTAGTGAAGCAACGACCGGAATGGCCTACTACCCTACGGCCGTCCCTGAGCGAATACTGGATACACGCACAGGAGGGGCGACGGGATTCACTGCTGAGAAAACTGTTCCTGTTTCGAGTGGCCCCACGGTCAATGTATTAAACGCCACCGTAGTCCCCTCTGCGCCGCTGTGGTATTTGACTTTGTATCCCGACGGCATCGCTCAGCCGCTTGTTTCAACGCTGAACTCTTACGATGCAACCGTGACATCCAACATGGCCGTTGTCAGCACAGGGAGTGGCGGCGCGATGGATGCCTTTGCAGATGGCGGTCCCACGCAGCTTATTCTTGATTTGTCCGGTAGCTTCAAGCCGCTTCCGGTGGGAAATGCGACCGTGTGGTTCCTCGGCGACTTTATCACCGCGTCCTGGCCACTTAGCGCTGTATCTCCGCTTTGGATCTACCAAGGCAGCACGCCGGCGCAGCTTACGACCGCGCTGGCTCAAGCCAGTCCCGCGCAGAAACCTAACGTGATCCATATCATTCTCGGGAACGCGGATTCAGAGGGGCCGGAAGTGACTTGACACCAAAACTACACCTACACCACAGATCAGATCGGGCAGATGATCGCCGCGGCACAGAACGCTGGAATCCCAGTCATCCTGGGCACGACCGCTCCTTCACCCCCTGCCTCTCCCGGAGGGCAGGATCTGACAGCGGCGGATGTTTACCTGGGCGACGCTGAATCATTGGATTTTGAATACTGCGGCCTTGGATACCGGCGTGACGATTCTCGATTACGCGGGCACTTTAGGCTACGGCTGCTCGAACGAAGGCCAGGCGTGTGCGTGGAATCCCGCGTATACGACGAATCAGCTGGTGCCCAATGCCGCAGGGTACGCGGTGATGACTGCATTGGCAGAGTCCGCGATTGAAAAAGTTGCTGCTGCGGCGGGGACGGGTACGCGATCCTTACCGAGGACAAAATGAATAGGCGCCGGTTTGCTCGTCCATTCGGTGCATCGGACCATCCTTAGGGACCAAAGGGCGCCCCATATCTTGCCCGCTGTGGGGAGATGCGGGATACCGCGGACCTCAACCCCTATCTGTTTAATCGAACAGCAGACCTCGATCAACGCGATCTTTTGATTACCGCATTTCTTCAGCCTCAGGTCGAAAGGATAGCCGATCGCCGCTACAATCCGAAATTCGGCGGCGCCCGGATGTGCGGGGTTGAAGAGATAATTCATTGTTTCTGGAACGATGGCGCTGGGAACGCGCAGCAGAGGCGACTGCTCTGACCGGTGACTGCTCTGACAGGTGACAGACAGCCATGACCCTCAGCGGCGTGTGAACGGGACCAAAGACAAGCTCCCGCATGATGACCGCCCTAGCAAAGGCGTAGAATTCCCCCAACCCCAAAAGCTGTCAACGGAGCGATCCCATGCCCCTGCAACTGACCATCAATAACGTCGCCAAGTCGGTAGACGTCGACCCGGATACTCCTCTCCTCTGGGTCCTCCGGGACACACTCAACCTGCACGGCACGAAGTACGGCTGCGGCATGGGTCTCTGCGGAGCCTGTACCGTCCACATTGCCGGCAAGCCCGCGCGTTCCTGCCTGACGCAGGTCTCCCAGGCCGTCGGCAAGCCGATCACGACGATCGAAGGCCTATCCCCGGACTGCACCCACCCCGTCCAATTGGCCTGGGAAAAAATAGACGTCCCCCAGTGCGGCTATTGCCAGGCAGGCCAGATCATGACCGCTTCCGCCCTGTTAGCCCAAACCCCGCACCCTACGGACCAGGAAATCGACGCCGCCATGAGCGGTAATCTCTGCCGTTGCGGAACCTACCCTCGCATCCGCGAGGCTGTCCGCGAAGCCGCATCCAGCATCCAGAGCTAGGAGAAACCCCCGTGAGCCAAAAGATGAGCCTAAAGATGAGCCTGAATCGCCGCTCCTTCCTGAAAGTCAGCGCCCTGGCCAGCGGAGCACTCACCCTCCGGCTCTACATCCCGCAAGCCCAGGCGCAGGCCACGAAAAAAGCCGATCTGAAACCGACCGCCTTCATTAAGATCGCGCCCGACGGAACTGTCACCATCAAAGCCCGCGGCCCCGAGATGGGCCAAGGCATCAAGACCGAGCTTCCGATGCTGATCGCCGAAGAACTCGACGTCGACTGGAAGAACGTTCGCGTGGAGCAAGCGGATCTGGATGAGGCCACCTACGGTAGCCAATCCGCCGGTGGAAGCACGTCCACTCCCAAATCCTGGGAGCCCCTTCGCCGCGTAGGTGCGGCCGGCCGCCAGATGATGGTCACCGCGGCTGCGACCCTGTGGGCCGTTCCGCTCTCCGAGTGCACCACGGACGCGGGCTGCGTCTTCCACAAAGCCACCGGGAAACAAGCCACCTACGGAGAGTTGGCCGACAAGGCTGCCGCGCTTCCTTGCCCGGTCCTCGACGCCGTCACCCTCAAAGATCCGAAAGACTACCGCATCATCGGCAAGTCCCAAGCCGGGGTCGATACCCACTCCATTGTCAGCGGAAAGCCCTTGTTTGGCATCGACGTCTCCCTGCCCGGCATGCTTTACGCCTCCATCGAGAAGTGCCCGGTCTTCGGCGGCAAAGTGAAGAGCGCGAATCTCGAGCAAATCAAGCAAATGCCGGGCGTCCGCCAGGTTCTGGTCATCGACGGAACCATCACCTTGGCCAAGTACACCGCACCCGAGCCGGGCCTGGACCCGGGGATCGCCATCGTGGCCGACTCCTGGTGGCAAGCCCAAAAGGCGCGCAAGGCCCTCAAAATTGAGTGGGACTACGGCCCGGCCCAGGCCCAAAGCAGTGACGGCTTCCAGAAACAAGCGGAGGCCCTACTCGCGGCCCCGCCCACGACGACCGTGCGCACCTATGGCGACGTCGACGCTGCCCTGAAGAGCTCCGCCAAAGTAGTGGAGGCGACCTACACCTTCCCCTTCCTGGCCCATGGAACTCTCGAACCCATGAACACCACCGCCCATTGGAAAGACGGCAAACTCGAGATGTGGGCGCCCAGCCAGAATCCTGGCGCCGGGAGCGCCTTGGTCGCCAAGTCGCTGGGCATTCCAGAGAAAGACATCACGGTGCACCTCACCCGCGTGGGAGGAGGCTTTGGCCGTCGTCTCATGAACGACTACATGGTGGAGGCGGCCTGGTTGGCCCAGCATGTCAAGGCGCCGGTGAAGCTTCTGTGGGCGCGGGAAGACGACATGACTCACGACACCTACCGGGCCGGCGGCTTTGTGGGTCTCAAGGCCGGCCTGGATGCGCAGGGCAAAGTCGTTGCCTGGCGCCACCACCTGGTCACCTATGGGGACGGCGGCAAGCTCGCGCCGGGCGCGAACATTGGCAGTGACGAATTTCCCTCCGGCCTGGCGCCTCACTATGCGCTCTACACCTCGGCGATCCCTTTGATGTTGCGGACCGGATATCTGCGTGCGCCCGGAGGCAACGCCTATGCCTGGGTGGGGCAGTCGTTCCTGGATGAGTTAGCCGTGGCCGCGGGCCGCGATCCTTTGGAGTTTCAATTGGAGTTGCTGGGCAACCCGATGGTGCCGGTGCCGGGTGAGGAAAATAAACCGAAGGGCCCCCGCGACCTGAACCCTGAGCGGTTCAAGGGGGTGCTGCGGTTGGTGGCGGAGAAATCCAACTGGGCCCATCGCAAGCGGGAGCCGGGCCGCGGCATGGGGATCGCGTGCTATTTCTGTCATCTCGGTTATTTTGCCGAGGTAGCGGATGTGAGTGTGGACAAGAACAACAAGGTAAAGGTGAACCACGTCTGGGCGGCAGGGGATGTCGGCAGCGAGATCATCAATCCCCGAGCGGCGGAGAGCATGGGCTTCGGCGGAGTGGTGGAAGGCATGAGCCACATGGCGCAGGAAATCACGCTGGTCGACGGAAAAGTGCAGCAGACGAATTTCCATCAGCATCCGCTGATCCGGATGAACCAGGTGCCCCCGATCGAGGTGTACTGGATCAAGTCAAACTTCGCGCCCACGGGATTGGGAGAGCCGACGCTGCCACCGATTCTGCCGGCGGTGGGAAATGCGATCTTCGCGGCCACGGGCAAGCGCATCCGGACACTGCCGCTGCAGAAGAGCGGATTTAGCTGGGCCTAGCGCATGTTCACTTCTGGTGGCTTGCCCTTCGGGCAAAGGACTTGTAAGTCTAAATTTTCTTGAATTACCACTACTACCTCACCATTGGTGCATAACGAAACGACTTATCCCTGGTGCATAATACGGAACGGTAATAGTATCTAATTATGCTAAGGCAAACAACCACTGGCACCCGTCGGTCGTCCATCGACGAGCAGGAACACAATCAAAAACGTAGTAGGGGCTTTTGGCGCTTATAGCGCTTTTAGCGCAATTTCTTCAACCCCTTCGAGTGCGATGTCCCGATAGCTTTGCCTCACCTCCAAAATGCCTGGGGTTAAAAGTGCTTGATTTGGCCGCCGATTGCGGTATACGATCACCGCAACACAGATTGTATGCAACTTGTACGCAAGTTGTAAGCGTTTACCCGCAGCATCGAACGGAAAGGTTTAGCGGTCATGCCTATCGCCCATTTCAGCCGCAGAGCGTTCGCGTCCTTCGCGGCCGGCGCCCTGGTGCAGGGCACCCAACTTGCCGCCGCCGAGCCCACGGGTCCCCCGGAAATAGGCCCCAAGCCGCCGGACCTCTCGCTCGCAGACTGGGCCGAGGTGCGGGCGAAATACGAAAACATTTTGCGCGTCTACGGCTCACGGCTCACGCCGGATGAGAAGCGGCGCGCGATCACTGTCCTCACCACGCATCAACATATGCTGGCCTCCATTCGTACGTTCGCAGTGCAGAACCAAGATCCATCAGCCTGCACGCTCCGCCTCTACGGCGTGTAGTTCATCCAGTCGATCCCCGTCTGATCGATCAAAGGCCCCGGGCTCAATTTGTAAATCTCTCTGGAGGAACTCGTATGCCTTCACCGGAGCCCTATTTTCTGTCGATCAGAGAGCAGGGAACCGCCATCCGCGAAGGACGCCTTTCCGCAGTGTCCCTCGCACAGGCTTATCTCGAACGCAGCCGCACGCTTGGCGCGCGGCTCAACGCATACGTCACCCTGACCCCGGATCTGGCCCTCGAACAAGCCGCCCGCGCCGATGCGGAGCTCAAGGCGGGCCACGATCGCGGACCTCTGCACGGCATTCCATACGCCGCCAAAGATCTGGTGGCCGTGAAGGGCTACCCAACCACTTGGGGAGCGGTTCCTTACGCGCACCAGAGCTTCGACTACAACGCCACGGTGATCGAACGGCTCAACCAGGCGGGCGCTGTGCTGATCGGCAAAGCGGCGATGATCGAACTCGCCGGAGGCCTGGGCTACACCAACGGCTATGCCTCGCTCACCGGCGCGGCGCATAACCCGTGGAACACCGATTGCTGGACGTGCGGGTCATCGAGTGGCTCGGGGGCGATTGTGGGCGCAGGCCTGGCCTCGTGGGCGATTGGCTCCGATACGCGCGGCTCTATCCTGTGTCCATCGTCCTGGTGCGGCGCCTCCGGCTTGCGCCCCAGCTTCGGACGGGTCAGCCGCTACGGGTCTATGGCTATCGCCTACAGCATGGACAAGCTGGGACCTATGGCGCGCACCGCCGAAGACTGCGCTCTGGCATTGAGCGTTATGGCCGGACACGACCCGCTCGATCACGACTCCATCCCAGCGAGCGGCCGGCCTTTCGTTCTTGCCGAAACGGATCCCGCGCAAGGGCCGCCTTTGCGCATCGGGCGCTTGACCAACGTCTATAGCCACGGCGACCCCGGAACGACCAAAGCGGTCGACGATGCATGCCGCGTGTTTGAAAAGGCCGGGGCTACGGTTGAGGATTTTGCATTTCCCGATGGCCCGTTTGAAGAAGCCGCCGAGCTGACGATCTTGATGGAAGCCGCCAGCTCTTTCCGCGAGCTCATCCACTCCGGTCATTGCCAGCAGCTCACCGACCCTCTCGGCCGGATCAACGGATATGTCAGCGAGCAATTTTCCGCGCCCGATTATCTGCACGTGCAACGGGTCCGCACCTTCCTGCAACGCACGGCGGATTCCGTGTTCGATCGCTATTCGGTCGTGATTTCGCCTTCACAGTCGACGGCTGCTCAGCCTTTGAAGGCAAAGGATCCCGACGAACCCCAACCGGGAAAGAAATTTCACTTGGACCGCCGGGCTCCCGACGGAGTATCGAGCCTTTGCGGCCTGCCCGCAATCAGCGTTCCCTGTGGCTTCAGCCCGACGCGCCTCCCTTATGGCATGCAGATCATGGGACGCGCGCTGGACGATGCCACAGTGCTCAAAGCCGCACGACTGTATCAGACTCATACCGATTGGCATCAGCAACACCCATCCATTTAGGAGGAACCATGGCGAAGAAGCTAGCACTGATTTTGCTTACCCTTATGCTGAGCGCAAGCTCCCGCTTTCTGCTGGGCCAGGTGGCCATCACCGGGCAGATTCGCGGTGTCGTGACCGACGCCTCAGGCGGAGTCTTGCCGCACGTGGCCGTTTCCGTGAAGAGCCCTGCGCTCATGACCGCGCGCAACACGACGACGGATGTGGGTGGAGGCTATTTGTTCGACCAGCTTCCTCCGGGCACTTACGAACTCACTTACACGATTACGGGTTACAAGACCGAGGTTCAGTCCAACGTCGCCATTACTCCTGGCTTCACCGCTACCGTCAGCCCCCAGTTGCAGGTCGGAGGCAGTGAGCAGTCGGTGCTGGTATCTGCCACCGCGCCGGTGATCGATACCACGAATAACACCTCCACGACGACCTTCGACAATGCGCTGCTGCAGGGGATCCCGAGCGGACGCGACATTTTCTCTACGGTGGCTCAGGCGCCGGGGGTTGCGACCAGCGATTTCGATATTGCCGGCAGCCAGAGTTTCCAGCAGTCGGTGATGCAGGTCCACGGCAGCTTGCCGGGTGACCAGGTCTACAGCTTCAACGGGCTGCGCCTGAATTGGCCGGGTTCAACGGGCGGATATACGTCGTTCTACACCGACGACGACTCCCTCCAGGAGCTGCAGGTGGTCACGGATAGCGCTCCGGCCGAAGTGGCCGTGGGCGGCGTGTATATGAACCTGGTGCCGAAGTCAGGGGCCAACACGATGCACGGCCTGGCCGCGTTCTACTATCAGTCGGCGGGCACGCAGGCCACGATTTCCGATCCCGTTTACAAAGCGGTTCCTGTTCCCTCAGGCACGCCATTCATCATGGCTCGCGATATCGCCACCAACCTGGGTGCGCCCCTGATCAAGGATAAGTGGTGGGTTTTCGGTTCCTGGCGGCTGTATGACCTGAAGGAAAGCGTTCTGTCGGTTACGAATCCGGATGGGACCCCGACCACCGACCCCAACCACCAGAGCAACACCATGCTACGCAGCGATTATCAGCTCAGCAAGAATAATCACCTTGATTTTGTCTGGTGGTTCAATGAGCAAAACCGCTTCTTCCGCCGCGATACCTCGTATGCGTTCGTCGATACCGCTGCTTCCTGGCGCCAGATCGAGCCGGCTTACATTGTGCAAGGCGAGTGGACGAGCACAGTGGGCAACACTCTGTTCGATACGCGGTTCGGGTATATGCACCAGATCTTTCCTCTTTCGAATCAGCCCACCACCCCGGTCACAGCGCTGAACCGCCAGGACGTGACGCTTTCGACGGAGAGCGGCGCGCCGCCTTACTCTTTCGTGAACCCGGCCAGTGTATTTGCCTTTGCCGAAGGAGTGTCGTGGTATAAGGGCCACTTGTGGGGGAGTTCGCACACATTCAAGTTTGGGCTGGATACCTCGGTCAATCGCAATGGCTATAACTACACGGTGAACAATGGCATCAATGCGATTTACAACAACGGGACACCTACCCAGGTTTATGCCTACAACACTCCAGTGGATGTCAGAAGCATCTATCACGAGACGGCAGGGTATGCGCAGGATTCGGTGACCATCAAGCGCAAGCTCACTCTGAATCTGGGCTTGCGCTACGATCACTTCAATACCTTTTACCCGAAGCAGACCAGTCCGGCGGCTACCTTCCCGGCGCTCTTTCCGACTCGCACTTATCCTCAGTCGCCGAACATCGCCACCTGGAATACGTTTCGCCCCCGGCTGGGCGCGGCTTACGATCTTACCGGCCGTGGAAAGTCGGTGATTCGCGCCTATTTCGGCCAGTTCGACATCCTCGCCGGCGCGGGGCTGGCGGAGCAGGTCAACCCCAACGGCCTCAGCACGCAGGTTTATACCTGGAAAGATACCAACGGCGACGGCATCCCGCAGCCCGGCGAGTGGGAGTCCCCCGCCAATCTCGTCTCTGCCACCGGCGGCGTCGTGACCACGGTCGACAAGAACTTGAGCCGGCCGTATACCAACGAGTTCAATGTCGGTTACGAACAACAGTTAAGCTCTTCGATCATGGTGGGCGTGAACTATTACTTCCGCAACATCAAGAGCCAGATTGCCGCGTACAATCTCGACAATCCGGCGTCTGACTACACCGCGGTGACCAAGGACAATACCGGCGCTCCGCTGATCAACCCGATCACCAACCAACCCATCACGCTCTACAACCTCAATCCGGCGGATGTGGGTCTGACCGCGTTTCTCATTACCAACATTCCCGCGCTGAACACCAACCATTACAACGGGGTGGAGTTGACGGCGACCAAGAGGATGAGCAACGGTTGGCAGCTGCAGGCGGGCTATACCCTGCAGCAACAGAAGGGGACTTATACTCGCGCGCTTAGCGACGACTTCAACAATCCGAACAACAACATCAATCGCACCAATGCCAACTTGAACTACGATGCCACCCAGATGTTCAAGCTGCTCGGCAGCTATACACTGCCGAAATCAATCAACGCGGCCATCAACTATCAGCATTACACCGGCTATCCTTTGGATCCGAATAACGGGCCGCCGACGGCTTATTTTGAAAACCTCAATCAAGGGCAGGTGGGCGTGATTGCGGACCAGATCGGCAAGATACGGCTGCCCAATGTCGATATCGTCAACCTGCGGCTCTCTCGCCCGACGCATTTCGGGGAGCGGTTTACCCTCGAACCGACGGCTGACCTGTTTAATATTCTTAACGCGAATACTGTGGTTAGCCAGGTGCCTACGGGGGGAAGCAACTTCGAGAAGCCGACTAACCAGCTCAATCCTTTCATTGCCCGCTTTGCCCTGCGGTTTAGCTTCTGATTTGTGGAGCGTTTTCTTATGAAGCGAAAGCTTTGCCTGCTGTTGTTTGCGGGCTTGTCCATCTCCCTCGCGGCGCCGGCTCAACAGGCGCCGCGGGGAAGCATCACCATTGACCGTATTGCGGATATCAAATATCCAACCGAGGCGCGGTGGTCTCCGGATAACCAGACGATCGCGTTTCTCTGGGATGCGGCCGGGAATCAGCAGCTGTTTATGGTTCGGCCGGGCGCTGCTCCCGTTGCTCTGACGAATTTTCCGGTCGACCCTAATCTGCTTCAATCGGATATTGGGCACTTTGAGTGGTCTTCTGCGAGCGAGATCATCCTCGCCCGGGGCGGGGCGTTGTGGACGGTTTCCACCACGGCTCCCAGTCCTAAACCTTTGCCTGGCTTCGAGGGTGTTACCAGCTTTTCTCTCTCCGCCGATAAAAAGCAGATTGCTTTTGTGCTGAACGACGATGTTTGGGTAGCGTCGCTTCGTGCGGGGACGCGGCGCCGCCTGAGCCATATGCCCGAGGGCTTGCATGCGGCCGATCCCGTTTTTTCCCCGGACACCCAATACGTGGCTTTCGCCGCGGCGCGTCATCAGTCGGTGCCCGAGCCGCTGCCTTATAACGGCAATTTGGTGAAGGTGTTTCGCAGTACGAGCTGGGATGATCGCATCGGCGTCGTTTCTGTTTATGACTATGCCGCGGAACCGATGTGGATTCCGGTCTCCGCGCGCAATTATGGGTCGACGGAGATGCAGTGGGCGGCGGGTCCGTCGATCGTGCACGTCGAGTACTCCGCCGATCACAAGACGATGGAGATCAAGCGCACTTCGCTCGATGGTGAAACGCACACTTTGTGGAAGGATCACGATCCGGCATGGATCTCTCCCGCCGATGGGGCCATGGACGCTGCTTCTCCTGACGGCAAGTGGCTGGCATTCATCAGCGACCGTACTGGATGGCCGCATCTCTATGTCATCCCGGTCGATGCTACCTCGGAGTCTCAGGCCAAGCAGATCAGCAAGGGTAATTTCGGGGATGGGTATGCGGCTTGGTCCCCGGACAGCACCCGCCTTGCGTTCGCCCACAGCTCGGACGGCAACCAGATGGAACGGTTTATTTCCGTGGCCACGGTGGCGACCGGGCGCATCGAGCCCGTTGTCACGCAGCCCGGAGTCAATCGCGCGCCGGCGTTTTCTCCGGACGGTGGATCGCTGCTGTATGAACGCAGTGCTGTCGAGCATCCGCTGGAGGTTTACTCCGTTGCGTTGCGTAGCGGCGCAGCTCCGAGTCGCCTTACCGATTCGCTTCCTCCGGGGTTGTTGCCGCAGGACCTTATCGCGCCGGTGGCTGTCCACTATCCCAGCCGCGGTGATGGCAAGCCGGTGCCTGCCACCTTGATGGTGGATAAGAAGCTGGACCGCTCCAAGAAGCACCCGGCGATTATTTGGATCCATGGGTCCGGCGCCGACCAGAACTATCTCGGCTGGCATCCGGGTTTCTACCGGATGTACTACTCGATGTCGCAGTACCTGGCGCAGCAGGGGTATGTGGTGTTGACTCCGGATTACCGGGGAAGCTCGGGTTATAGCCGGGACTGGGCCACCGGTGTGTCGCGCGATCTTGGGGGCATTGAAACTCAGGATGTAAATGCGGGGGCGGATTACCTTAAGACGCTGAGTTATGTCGATCCTGATCGCATTGGGATTTGGGGGCTTAGCTATGGCGGGTTTATGACTTTGCAGTCCATGGTGACCGACCCTTTGCTGTTCCGGTGCGGCATCGATGTGGCGGGGGTGGGGGATTGGGAGACATGGACCACCGGGGGCATGATTCTGGGGCGGCTTGGGGAAACTCCGGTAACGGATCCGGAGTTTTATGACCGCTCGGCGCCGGTGAAACACTTGGATAAGTTGTCGCGTCCGCTGTTGGTGTTGCAGGGGACTAACGATGCGAATGTGCCGTTCTGGGAGACTCTCAAGGTGATCGATACTTTGGAGAAGCTGGGCAAGCCGTTCGATATGGCGATTTATCCGGGTGAAATTCATTTCTTCCGCCGGGCTTACGTGCTGCGCGACGCATGGCGGCGGAGCTCTGCCTTTTTCGACCAGTGTTTGTCGCCTGGGCAGTAGCAGTCTAAGTGAGAAAAACATTTCCATGAGGGGTTCCGTAGAACAGAGATCCTTCCTGCGGTTGAATACTTTCAGGCGTTCCTGACGGGACTCACCGGCGTAGTAGGGCCGCAACTGTTGTGCCCTGGGACAAAACATGTCCTGGAGTGGATTATTGCCGATGACCATTGTGTCCTTCGGGCCCGCGCGTCACTATTCCTTCAATGGAGAGCGTTCTTGCGCAGCTCTGGGCCCTCGCGGAGAAGAGTTCTCGGCAGTCTAGGCGCCTCACTCGGGCTCCCCCTGCTCGAAGATGTCGCTTCCTTGTTCGCGGCTGTACAACCCATTCCCAGCGCCGTCCAGGTACACGCCGTCGGTGTCATCTCGACTCCCGTGGGAAATCTTCCCGACTACTTCATGGGACTCGCCTACGAAAAAGACGAGTTGGTCAGTACTTCGCTCTTCACTGGAGCCAATACATCGCTGGCAGGGCTGTTCAATCGCCTCGGCAATGGAGTTCTTTCCATCGGCGGCAACTCCCTCGACACAACGATCTGGACGCCGGGCGGAGCGGGCAACACCTCCGGGCAAGTTTCTCCCGTGGATGTCGACCACCTCGCTGCCTTCCTTGCGCTCACGAACTGGAAGGTTCTTTATGGAGTGAATTTAGCGACTTCTACGCCCGCGCTTGCAGCCGCGGAGGTCGCGTACGTCCAGGCAAAATTGGGGGCATCTGTGGCCGGTTTCACAATCGGCAATGAGCCCGACGAGTATCCTCTCAGCTACTTTCCCCGAGGCTGGGACTTCTTCGCGTTCGGAAAGTTATGGGAGCAATTCCGCCGTGCCATCGTTGCCGCCACACCCTCCGCCAGAATCACGGGACCGGCCGCGAGCGGAAACGTCACTACCTGGACCGTTCCTTTCGTCCTGGGTCCGACAGGCAGGCTCATCTCGCTCCTTACCCAACACTACTATCGCGGCAACGGACACAACGTGAATGCCACCGTCGCCAATCTCGTTTCCCCGGATCCCACCATCATTGCCGACTGCGTTGCCCTCAAGTGGGCAGCGTCTGCGCGCAAATTGCCCTTCCGCTTGACCGAAACCAACTCCTACGTCTATGGGGGATCTCCCGGAGTGAGTGACGCATACGCCTCCGCGCTCTGGGTCATCGATCACCTCTTCCACATTGCTCTTGGTGGCGGCAGCGGGGTGAACATGCAAGGCGGAGAAAGCGGCGATTACACACCCATAGCCAACCAGGGCGCAACGATCCTGGAAGTCAGACCGGAGTATTACGGCCTGCTGTTCTTCTCGCTCGCCGGCCACGGAACACTTCTGCGCACCCGGCTCTCCAACACCAACTTCAACGCCACCATGTATGCCGTACTTACCGCCTCAGGAATTATCAATATCGTCATCGTGAACAAAGAGGAGTTTTCAAGCCTCAAAATAAGTATCGATTGCGGCAAGCCAATCAAAAGCGCAACTGTGATCGAGTTGATGAACACAGATCTTACCGCAACCTCGGGGCAGACGATTCAGGGTGCGACCGTAGCCACCGACGGTTCCATAACTCTGGGCTTGCCCTACGCGGCGCTGAATATTTCTTCTTCCTGGGTCACCTGCTACGTTCCCGCCATCTCCGCGATCCTGCTCCAAGTATTTTGAACTCGTCAGGCTTCCGGCTGCACGATAAATGTAACTGCTAAAGAAACTTTAATGATTTAAGCACGTTTAATTTGAAGAATCTGGGCTACGCTCCTCGCTAAGAATCATGGGGGTTTGAAACAAGCAATGGAAAACGGGAGAAGGAGTGTTGCCATGCAAGCTAAGAAGACAGTAGGACTAGCTAAGAGCCACCGCAAACCGGCGCCCGGCAGTCGCCTCATCGGCGATGTCGATTCACAGGAAGTTATCGAGATCACCGTACGGGTTCGTTCGCGCACTTCGGAAGACCGGGCCGCGCTGCTGGCAGAGATGCTGCAGCAGGCTCCGGCGGACCGGCATTACCTGAGCCGAGCCGAGTTGGCGAGCCGTTTCGGGGCGGAGCCTGCGGATATCGAGAAGGTGACTTCCTATGCACGTGACAACAACCTCACTGTCGTGAGCGCCAGCATTCCGCGTCGGAGTGTGATGCTCAGAGGAACCGTGGCCAACCTCACCAAGGCGTTCCCTACGGAACTGAAGCGTTATGACTCGGACCTGGGAGAGCATCGCGGAAGAACGGCGGCCATTCAGATCCCAACCAATCTTTCCGGTATCGTCGAGGCAATCTTTGGGTTCGATGATCGACGGCAGGCTCGCGCCCATTCGGTTCTAAGGATGGGGAAGCCGAAACCGGGACGGTCCGGTTCTCCGGGCATATCGTTTTCCCCGGAGCAGATCGCCAGAATCTATAACTTTCCCAATGGAGACGGCGCCGGCCAATGTATCGGCATCGTTGAGTTCGGGGGTGGTTACGATACCGCGGACTTACAAACATATTTTGGTGACCAGCGGATCAATTTGCCCTCGATCACGACCACTTCGGTGGATGGAGTGGCGAACAATCCTAACTCTCCCAACCCTGACGATAATGACGCTGATGGCGAGGTTATGCTCGATATCGAAGTGGCGGGTGCGGTGGCTCCAAAAGCGAAGATCGTGGTGTACTTCGCTCCGTTCACCGAGCAGGGTTGGGTGGATGTACTCACGACAGCGGTGCAGGACTCCATCAACAAGCCCACTGTGCTTTCGATTAGTTGGGGATGGCCGGAGAGTCAGGATCTTTGGACACAGCAGGCGATGGATGCGGTGAACCAGACGTTGCTGGAGGCGTCCTTGGCGGGCATCACCGTCTGTGTCGCCTCCGGGGACGACGGATCGGAGGATGAAATCACGGATGGCCACGCCCATGTCGATTTTCCCGCGGCGAGCCCCTACGTGCTGGGGTGTGGAGGAACCACACTGAGCGTTTCTCACGACCAGTCAAGCATCACCAACGAAGTCGTCTGGGACCACGGCCCGCGAAGCGAGGGCGGGGGTGCGACAGGGGGTGGCATCAGCGAGTTGACTCCGATTCCTACCTGGCAGTTGAATTTCGGTGTGCCTCCTTCCATCAACACCGGGTTTAACGGAAGAGGAGTGCCTGATGTGGCCGCGGACGCTGATCCCGATACAGGGTACAAGATTCGCGTCCACGGTCAGGACGGTGTGGCGGGAGGAACGAGTGCCGTCGCTCCCCTGTACGCTGCTTTGGTGGCACGCTTGAACCAGCAGCTCGGGGTGCCGGTTGGATTCGTAAATCCTATTCTCTACACCAATGCAGCCTCTCGTGCAGCATCCTCTGGGTTCCGCGACATAACTCAAGGTACGAACGACGTCACCGGGAGACTGGGAGGTTATTCGGCCACAGAGGGCTGGGATGCATGTACGGGGCTTGGCTCACCGAATGGGGCCAATATCTTGGCTGGGTTGAAACCATCTGGCCGTTTCAACGCTGTTGCTGAACCGCAGGTGGAAACCATCGTAGCCCGCAACTAAACTCGCACTTGGCGATGCCGAGCCGCTACGGCTTGGCATCGCTTTTCATTTTGCCTCTCGCCTTCTGGTTCCCCTTCTTTTGACACCCATAGACGTCTAGGCTTATGCTTGCCTATGCCGAGATGTCTATGGGTAGAGGGTCATGGCAAAGAACGATTTGCAGGGAGCGCTGGACCTTCTCGTACTTAAGACGCTGGCACAGAAGGGCGCGTTACATGGATATGGAATCGTGCTCCACGTCCAAAGCGCGTCGGCGGAACTGCTGCGCGTCGAAGAAGGCTCGCTCTATCCGGCTCTTCACCGCATGGAACACCAGGGATGGATCGGCTCGGAATGGTCGATGACCGAGACGAATCGGAAAGCCAAGTTTTACCGTTTGACTGCTGCGGGCCGAAGGCAGTTGGCGAAGGAAGAGAAGAACTTCGAGCAGTTGGTGAAAGGCGTACAGGCGGTGCTTCGCTATGCCTGACGGAAAAGCCATTTTACGCCGCGTCGCACAGCTTTTGTTCCGGACACGGATCTGGGGAGACCGGGTCCGGGGGGGACATAGACGCTGAACTCATGTCACACCTTGAGATGCGAATCGAGGACAACATAGCTCACGGTATGTCCCGCGAGGAAGCGCGGCGAGATGCGTATTCGCGTTTTGGGAACCGGGCTGCGATTCATGAGCAGGTTGCGACTGAGAATTCCTCGCTACGGTTGGAAGAGCTATGGCGTGATATACGGGTAGCCTGCCGGCTACTGCGAAAGTCTCCGGGCTTTGCCATCACGGCGATTGTCACTCTGGCGTTGAGCATTGGCGCCAATACGGCAACCTTCACGGTTGTGGACGCCGTAATGTTGCGGCCTTTGCCGTACCGCGCTCCCGAGCAGCTGGTCGATGTGGTCCCGATGAACCCCCATTTCCCCGAGGACCACAGCCACAATCTGTCTTATCCCGATTATTTTGACTATCGAGTGAGCAATCATAGTCTCACCCACCTGGTCTCCTACCACGACACAGCTTTCACGATGACGGGATCCAGTGTTCCTGTCCACCTCGACGCCCAGATCGTGTCGTGGAACTTGCTGGCGACGCTGCAAGTGCAACCCGAACTGGGCCGCGGATTTCTCCCGGAGGAAGAGACGCCAGGAACGCGCGTGGCGTTGATCAGCCGTACCCTGTGGACGACGCAATTTGCTCAAGACCCCGCCATCGTTGGGCGGAGCATCTCACTGAACGACCATCTCTTCACTGTTATCGGGGTTATGCCCGCTTCCTTTCGCTTCCCCATGACGGCACCGGAGAACGCCCTGTGGACGACCCTGGCGGTCGACAAAGAACCGGGGAACTCGTCGACCACCAATCGTGGGATGCACTTTCTGAATGCAATCGGGCGGCTGAAGCCGGGTGTGCCGCTTGCTCAGGCCGACCAGGATTTCAAAACGATTGCGGCCGCTCTGGCCAAGCAGTACCCAATCTCGAACAGTCATAACGATTCGGCTAAGGTGCGAAGTGAGCTCAGCGCGCTGGTGGGCGATACGCGGACGGAACTGGTGATGGTGCTGGCCGCGGTGGCGCTGGTATTGCTGGTTGCCTGCGGCAATATCGCCAACCTTTTGCTGGCGCGCATGCGGGATCGTCACCGGGAGATCGCCATGCGCTCGGCTCTAGGAGCGGGGCGGGGCCGCATCTTCCGCCAGCTCTTGATAGAGAGCCTGGTGTTGAGTGCAGCGGGAGGTGCGGTGGGGTGCCTGCTGGCATTCGCATGCACTCCTGCGATGCTGTCCCTGATCGGAAGCAGTATTCCGCGCGCCCAGGATGCGCAGGTGGATTTGCGCGTCCTGGGGTTCGCGATGGCGATTTCGTGTTTGGCGGGACTTACCTTCGGGATTATTCCCGCGGTTTCCGCGACAAGAAACGATCTGCTGTCGTCGCTCAAAGATGGGGCCCATACGCAAGCAAGTGGGCGAGACTGGCTGCGCCCATCCCTGATCGTTGGCCAGGTGGCGATAGGACTCTTGCTCGCAGCCGCCGCGGGGGCTCTCATCTACACTTTCTTGCACCTGCTTCATGCGAACGAGGGATTTACGCCTGACCATCTGTTGACGCTTCTATTTGAGACGCCGGATTCGCGGTACAACGACACCCGGCCGCAGTTCTATCGCCAGTATTTTGAAAAACTCCGAGCCGTTCCAGGCGTGCGCGCGGCAGCCGGAGTCATGATCATGCCCATGACGCAAGACGGGGTCGATCTGGGATTTGAGGATCCGGAACACCCTGTTCCCGAGGGTCAGTCGCCGACCGCCAACGCAACCTTGATTACCGAGGATTACTTCAAGACGATGCAGATTCCCCAATTACAGGGGCGCGATTTTTCTCGCCAGGATACCGCTGGGTCGGCTCCGGTCATGATCGTAGATGAAGCTTTTGCCCGGAAATATTTCCCTGGAGAGAATGTCATCGGGAAACGAATCAAACCCGGAGCGAACAATGGTTCCGGAAACAAACCTCAATTGCGGGAGATTATCGGCGTGGTGGGCAGCGTACGTCTCTCCGCCACCCAGCGCGAAGCGCGTCCTGAGATGTATTTGCCGGCAGCCCAACTCGGCCGGTGGTGCTGCCTCCACACGGTAATACGGACAACGGTTGCGCCCCGAAGCGTGGAGCCCAGCGTGAAGGAGGTAGTCGCCTCCATGGACAAGAGTATTCCCGTGACCAACGTGCGCACTATGCAGGAATTGATGAGCATCGAGTTGTCTCAGCTTCGATTCGCGATGGTATTGTTGGGTGTTTTTGCTGCAATCGGTATTTCGTTAACGGTTGTGGGTCTCTACGGCGTCATGACCTATTCCGTTTCGCGGCGGACGCGTGAGATCGGTATTCGCATGGCGCTCGGCGCGCGGCGTGGGCACATATTGAGTGGGATCTTGCGGGAGGCCGGCGTCGTGTTAGCCGCCGGCATAGGTATTGGCGTACTGGCGTCAATCTTGTCAGCATCGGCGATCCGGAGCATGTTGTATGGGACAGAGACCCATAATTATCTGATACTGACGGTGGTTTCGGTGCTCGCGGCGATCACTGGAATGACGGCAGCTTTGATTCCTGCGCGGCGCGCCGCATCCGTAGATCCCATGCAGGCGCTCCGCGAATAGCTATTTATCTTGCATAGGTAAACGTGCCGCACAGATCGGTCGAATTCGAAATTGCCTCCGGTGTCAGCACCGGCATCTTGCTTCCGGAGAAGAAGGCCACGTGCAAGAAGTGGCCCGCGACGTAGGTCGTCATCCACTGCACGTCTTCATTCCCGCAGAGTGTGTTCTTGTGGAGAAACCTCTTTGCACCCGGAATGTTGACCCGGTAAAGGCCTCCGCTTCCGCCGGGATCTCCCTCGAAAACTGCGGTCGCTTCGTCAGGTTTGAGACCGCGTATCTGGGCGATGGTAAAGCTGGAGAAGTTGATCGCTATCCTGTCTGTGGAGAACGCAATATCACCTGTAATGGACTGTGCGGTCGAGCTCGAGGCTCGCCACGGGCCGTTTTCCTGAGCCGTGGCCGGTATAGAACAGGCCAGCATCGATGCCACGATGGCACCCAGCAGTTTGTCATGCTTCATATGTCGAGCATGACATCGAAGTAGGTCTGGAGCAACTGAGGCCGTCCCGGTTTGCATGCGATACACTGTTCCACGTTTCGGAAAGTGGATCCCCGATGTTCAAGCAAATAGCGCCGGTGGTCGTCCTTGCCGCTGCTTCGGCATTCGCTCAGATCATTCCGCAGACCGACGACTGGCCAGTCTATGGCCGCGATCCCGGCGGAGCCCGTCATTCGCCGCTCACGCAAATCAACACCTCGAATGTGACCCGCTTGCAGCGCGCCTGGACGTATCACACCGGCGAGCATGGCCGGTCTTTTGAAGCAACGCCCATCTTTGTCGACAATGTCCTTTACCTTCCCACCGAGAATCAAAACGTCGTCGCGCTGAATCCGGAGACCGGAACTGAAATCTGGAAATACGCCAACCCTACGCCGCGAGGTTCCGAGAGCCGGGGTGTTGCTTATTGGCCTGGCGACAAGCACACACGGCCGCGGATCGTCTTCGGCACTGGCGACGGGCGCCTTCTCGAATTGGACGCCAAGACGGGCACGCTCGTCCCCGGGTTCGGGGACAACGGCGTGCTGAATCTGCGGGCCGGCGTGGCGGATCTATATCCAAAATCGCCGTATGCCTTCAGTTCGCCACCCGCTATTTATCGCAATGTGGTCATCGTCGGCCCATCCACGCAGGAGTCCGGCAGTGTGGGCCCGAGCGGCGATCCGCGGGGTTTTGATGTGCGTACCGGCAAGCTGCTATGGACCTTCCACACCGTGCCGCGGCCCGGTGAGCCGGGGCATGAGAGTTGGGGACCCCAGGGATGGAAAGATCGTTCCGGCCCCAGCCAGTGGGGAATCGACACGGTGGATACGGCGCGCGGCCTGGTCTTTCTGCCTGTCGGCAACGCGTCCGATAGCTACTACGGTGCGGACCGCCCAGGGCCGGATCTTTATTCGGCCAGTGTGATTGCCCTCGATGCGCTCACCGGCAAGCTGCGCTGGTACTACCAGATGGTTCATCACGATTTGTGGGATTACGATATGAATGCCCCGCCGGCGTTGATCGAGGTCAAACGCGACGGCAAAACCATTCCGGCGCTTGCGCAGACCAACAAGATGAGCCTGCTCTTCATCCTGGACCGGACAACCGGCAAGCCGATTTTTGGCGTCGAGGAGCGTCCCGTTCCCAAGGGCGACACTCCGGGGGAGTGGTATTCGCCGACCGAGCCCTTTCCGCTCAAGCCGCCTCCTTTGTCTCGCACCACCATGACCAAGGAGGACGTCTCTAATCGAACGCCCGAGGCGGAGAAGTTCTGCGCTGCATGGTTTAGCCGGCTGCGTGTCCAGGGACCTTACACCCCCTTTGGCATGACCGCCTCGCTGTCGTTGCCGGGGACTATGGGCGGGGGAAACTGGGGCGGTGTTTCCTTCGATCCGGAGCTCGGCTACATCTTTGTCAACACGAGCAGTCTGGGGACGGTCGGTCAGATGGCTCCAGCTGCCCCTGGCTCGCCTCAGCCGTATCGTAACCTCGGCGGATACACGCGGTTTATCGATCAGGAGGGTTATCCGTGCCAGCGTCCTCCATGGGGCGAATTGACGGCTGTCAATGCGAACACCGGAGATATTGTTTGGCGAAAGCCGCTCGGTAGCTATGACGAATTGGAGGCGCAGGGGCTGAAGAATACCGGCGCATCCAATATTGGTGGGTCGATCGTGACTGCCGGCGGCCTGGTATTCATTGCCGCCACCACGGATTCCAAGTTTCGGGCCTTCGATGCACGGACCGGCGCCGAGCTTTGGGTCACGAAGATGGATGCCAGCGGAACGACGGTTCCCATGACCTTTTTGGCGCGGAACGGCAAGCAGTACGTTGTGGTCGCGGCAGGGGGCACCAATCGCTTTCGCATGATTGCCGGTACGGCGGATAAAAACTCCGATGCGCTCATTGCCTTCGCCTTGGGCGATGAGGAGGAGAGTCAAAAGCTTGCTACGAGTGTGGCGCCTCCTTTGACGGCTGCGGCACCCACTTCGGCAACGTTACCCGAAGGGCAGGGGAAGGCCACCGTCCTCGCCATCTGCACCAAGTGTCATGGGCCGGCAAATTTCTCCACGCTGCGCATGAGCCGGCAGGGCTGGACAGACGAGGTGGAGGCTATGAAGGATAAGGGCGCCCTCGGGACGGATGACGACTTCCAGCGAGTGATCGACTATTTGGCCAGGAACTTACCGGCCCGGTAGTATCAGAAATCATGACTCGACGCCGGATTTTCTGGGCCCCGGTTTTCTTCCTGATTATCTCTACCGCGGTTGCGCAAAAGACAGCTGCGCCGGTAAAGTCCTTGCGCGTATACCTGTTTAACTGCGGCCTGATTAAGGGTGAGCGGCCGACGGGTTATGGACTGAAGAATGAAGACGTGAAAAATACCGATATGGTGGTGCCTTGCTATTTGATCGTGCACCCCAAAGGCACATTGATGTGGGACGTCGGCTTGATTCCAGATAGTAAGTTCAAGGGGGATGAACCGGTAACCCACACCGAAGATGGCGAGACGATGAGTGCTCCCAAGCCCTTGCTGCCGCAATTGGCCGCGCTCGGCTATCGCCCGGAGAACATCACTTACATTGCCTTCTCGCATTATCACTTCGATCACACCGCGAATGCGAATGCGTTTGCGGGGTGCACGTGGCTCGTCCACGCGGCGGAACGGGATGCGATGTTTGCTGCCAGCCCCGAGCATCAAGCTTCGTACAGTCAGTTGCGCAGCAGCAAGACGGTAATTCTGCCGAATAGTGATTACGATGTGTTTGGCGATGGAACGGTCGTTATTAAGTACACTCCGGGGCATACGCCGGGTCACCAGGTTTTAGCGTTGAAGCTGCCGAAGATGGGGCCTGTGCTGATTGCGGGAGATTTGTGGCACTACGCGGCTGAGCGGACAGCCACCCAGGCTCCGCTCGGTGAGGCAAACCCGCAGCAGACGATGGCCAGCCGTGCGGCGATGGAAGCATACATCAAACAGAGCGGCGCGCAGTTATGGATCGAGCACGATCCGGTGACTTTTAATCGGCTGCCCAAGGCTCCTGACTATATCCAGTAGCCTGCTGATTCGTTTCAGGGAAAGGTCCGTTGCACTGCAGGTCCCTCGACTTCGCTCCTAATGAACAACCGCACCTTGGACCGACCAAAAGCGTTTGAGGGGGCTTCGCCCGTCTTTTTCGGCCCACGTACGCTGGTGCGAACATGGGGCACCCATCGTGTGCGCGGCGGCCGGTACTGTCCATTGCTCCTTTAACTTGCCGCAGGCAAGTCTGCTCCTCGGGATGACAAGGGGAGGGCGGCGCTTCGATTGAGTGCTGTCAGTGGGATTGAGAGGGCACCCGGCTGGTCACCGAATTAAGTCACAACCTCTCCTAATGAACAACCGAACCTGGACCGACCAAAAGCCTTGGAGGGGCTTCGCCCGGATTTCCTGTTGGACTTCGTGGCGTTGATACAGTGCATGCGCCTTTCTTCGCGGAAAGGCGCACACGCGGTTCTGTCCAGTGCAACGTAGCAGGAAATCCGGATCGCCCGGCTTTTTCGGCCCACGTTAGCTGGCGCGAACATGGGGCACCCGTCGAGTCCGCGGTGGCCCGTACTCTTCATTGCTCCCTTAACTTGCCGCAGGCAAGTCGGCTCCTCGGGATGACAGATTGTTGCGTAAGGTGTTGTCGGTTGCGCAACAGATTTGTCATCTCGACCGGAGCGCAGCGGAGTGGAGAGATCTGCGGTTTTTTTCCTGTGGTGCGAATCGATATTAGGCTTTCAGGTCCACGGTTGGCAGGTACTTGGGCGGTTTGCGCACCTTGGTTGCTTGCTCAAAGGAGTAGGCAAGCTTGATCAGCGTGCCCTCGCTCCAGGCGCGGCCGATGAAGGACATTCCCACTGGAAGTCCGAAAATAAAGCCGGCGGGCACCGTAACACTGGGGTAGCCCGCAATCGCGGCGGCTTGCGAGCTTCCGCCGCCATGGGAGTCGCCATTCACAAGATCCGTTAGCCAAGCCGCACCACCCGTGGGGGCGACGAGCGCGTCCAGTTTGAATTTATCCATCACGGCGTCAATTCCTTCGGCGCGCGCCATGCGATGGTTGTCTTTCAGTGCGTCCAGATATTCCTTCGTTGTCAGGGGACCTTTTTCCTCAGCCGCGATAAATTGGTCCTGGCCAAAATACGGCATCTCCTTATCGCGAACACGCTCATTGAAGGCAATCACTTCAGCGAGGGTATGTACCGGCGCTGCCGGGCCGAGGCCCGCGAGATACGCATTGAGGTCGGCCTTTAGTTCGTAGGATAAAACCAGCCTCTCGTTCGGACCCATCTTGCCAATGGTTTCAATATCAGCCGGATCCACCAGCGTCGCACCCTGCTGCTTCAAGGCGTCGAGCGCCTGCTGGATGATTTTGTCCACCCGTGGGCTGAAGCCGAAATATTTGCGCACCACGCCGATGCGCGCTCCCTTCAAACCATTGGCGTCGAGATAACGCGTGTAGTCGGGAAGGCTTTTGCCCTGGCTCTCTGAAGTGGCGCTATCGCCGGGATCGACACCCGTCAACGCACCCAGAAGTATCGCCGCATCCTGCACCGTGCGCGCCATCGGCCCCGCGGTGTCTTGCGAGTGCGAGATCGGAATGATGCCTCGACGGCTGATCAGCCCCACGGTCGGCTTTATGCCGACAACCCCATTGATCGAGGAGGGGCACATAATCGATCCGTCGGTCTCCGTGCCGATCGCGATCGCAGACAGATTCGCCGATATCCCGGCCCCCGAACCTGAGCTCGATCCGCAGGCATTGCGATTCAGCGCGTAAGGATTTCTGGTAAGCCCGCCGCGGCCGCTCCAGCCGCTGATGGAATGACTCGATCGGATATTTGCCCATTCGCTGGGATTGGTTTTGCCCAGAATCAGCGCACCCGCCGCTCGCAGCTTCTCAGCCACAAAAGAATCCCTCAGCGGCTTGGCCCCCACCAAGGCCAGCGAACCCGCAGTTGTCATCATGCCGTCGGCCGTGTCGATGTTGTCCTTGATCAGGATGGGAATGCCATGCAGTGGACCGCGCGGCCCTTTTTCTTTGCGTTCCTTATCCAAACCATCGGCAATCGATAAAGCATCCGGATTGGTTTCGATGACGGAACGGAGTGCTGGTCCACCCCGATCAATGGCATCGATCCGCGACAGGTATTTCTCCGCCAGAGATCGCGCGGTGAATTTTCCGGACTGCATGCCGTCTTGAAGTTCATGCACGGTGATCTCATCGAGTTCGAACGTGGGCACCTCCGGCGCAGGGTGATCGGTGTGTGTGGCACTCGGCGCGGAGCAGCCAACGGGCGCAAGAACTCCCGCCACACCGCTGATCACAGAGGCTTGTAAGAATTCCCGGCGTGAGGTCACTGGGGCCGCCTTTCGACACCCGCCCGCAGCAGCCCATCCAGGTCGTCAATCTTGTCCGTCATCAGGTTCAGCTTTCGAGAAAGGTTTTGGATTTCCGCTTCGGCACGCCGGTTCACCTCGAAGTCCAGTTCACTGCGGAGCCTGTCCTTCTTGTCCTGCCGGTTCTGGCTCATCATGATGACCGGCGCCTGGATGGCCGCCAACATGGAGAGAAACAGATTGAGCAGGATGAATGGGTAAGGATCCCAGGCCCGGCCTCTTAGAGCAATGTTGACGCAAGTGTAAACGATGAGCACCACGGCGAACGCAATAATGAAGCTCCAGGAACCGCCGAAGCTGGCCACACGGTCGGCAATGTGCTCCCCTAAGGTGTATTCCTCTTCGATCAAGTCGTTGGGATTGCGCATCGCGCGAATCCGCACCAGTTGCTGCGAGGCATGGAATTGATGGCCGAGGACGGTCAGCATATCCATGCCCGCCATCGGCTTGCGTTGCAGCAGGACAGCAATGTCGTCGCGGCTGACCTCGACGCAGGTCGATTTTTCCATCGCCATGGCAGTCGTCTGGTGGGGCGTCTTTTCGAGCATGGAAGCAAAGCCGAAAAATTCGCCGTGGCCGGGTTCATCGACCAGAACCTCCTGGTGGTCTTCGTCGACGATCGTGACCTGCACGCTGCCTGAGATGAGAATGTAAGCGTGCATACCGGGCTCACCCACCTTATAAATGCGCTGGCGGGCGGCGAATGTTCTAAGGTCAACCTGGGCGGCCAACACGCCAACCTCGTCGTCATCCAATAAGGCAAAAAGTGGAACATGCTTGAGCTCAGCCGGGTCGCACGGCATGGGTTCACCTCCGCAGAGCAGGATGCATTCTGAAGGAACTCCGAGAGACGATACCATACTCACATGAGCCTCGTTCGCGGTCTATCCCTCGTGGCGTGGGCCACTTTCGCCTTGGCTGCTTCAGCTCAAACTGTCGAGTTGCCGGTCAAGGAAAATACTGCCGAACTCATCAAGGTCTCCTCCGAAATCAAGCAGCTGGAGAAACTGTCGACCAGCACCGCGGACGCGGACCGGTGGAAAATCCTATGGCTGCATCAGCACATCACGGAACAAGTGATGGCTGCGTCACTGCAAGTCGACGCCACCTTGGCTCAGATCGACAACGAGGTTAGCCGCGCCAACGAGGTGCGAGGATATCTGGCCGACCGCCGCGACCACGCAGTCAGCCGCGCGAATCTGCTCAGCGTCCTGATCGGTGGAACGGTGGGAGCGACCAGTTCCGGGCTCCAACTTTCGTCTAACTTGACCAAGCCCGCGGCGGGAGTTGGGATCGGCGCCGGTACTCTTTCCGCCGGGTTGGCTTTAGCCGGGATTTATGAGGAGAAGGGTAGGACCAGCGAATTCGATTTCGAATCGAATATGCTGGCGGAGTTTTTCGACCGGCCGACACTTCCGAACAGCCGCTATCCGGAAACCATATGGATCTTCCTGAACCAAACCAGCCCTACGGGCCCGGCCGGTCTAACCCGCGAGCAGCAACTGCTGCAAACCTGGGTTCAAGTGCGACGCATTGATTCGCTTTCGAGCACCGGCAAAATCGACCGGCTTACCAGCCAGCCGTCGCAAAATCTGAAGCTGACCATCGATGACTTCGAGGATCGGGCAGCCATGCTGCAAGACGTGCGCGCCAGGATCTCCTATCTCAAGCGTGATCTGGGCGGATTGCTCGCGTCGCTGCCTGCGGTCAATGATCAACCTTGACGCACGCGCAGCACGACCAACGTCATGTCATCATGCTGCGGAGCGGCGCCGGCGAACTGGGTTGCGGCGGCGAAGATGTAGTCCAGTAACTCCCGCGCCGAGCTCGCACTGGACGCCTGCACGCACTCGATCAGGCGCTCCTCACCCCACTCCTCGTCGTCCAGGTTCATGGCTTCGCTGATGCCATCGGTGAAGAACACCAGCACGTCCCCCGGGCCGAGGTGCACGAATCCCTGCTCATAGCAGGCTTCCGCGAGCAGACCCACCACCGTGCCTCCGGGTTCCAGGCGGACGATATCACCGCTCGTCCCGCGAAACAGCAGGGGCGGATTATGACCCGCGTTTACGAAAGAGAATTTCAATTCCGCGGGGTCATACTGGCCATAAAAGAAGGTCGCGTAGCGATTGGAAGAGGATGCCTCGTACACGAGGCGATTAATGTTCGCTACGGCGACCGCCAGGTTCTCAGGAACCCGCGTTGCTTCGCTGCGCAACGACGCCTGCAGACTAGCCATCATCAGGGCAGCAGCAATCCCTTTGCCGGAAACATCGCCGATCGCGATACCCAGGTTTCCCTCGGGCAGGGCGAGAAAGTCGTAGTAATCGCCGCCTACGCCCAGCGCAGGGCGGCAATGGCCTGAGTAATCGATTCCCTGGATCGGCGGCAATTTCTGCGGGAAGAGCCTCTCCTGCACCTCCCGGGCAATCTCCACTTCACGGTTGAGGCGCTCCCGGTGCGCCACCTCGTCCGCGATCGTCAACATGAGGTTGGCATTCTCGAGTGCCAGCCCGGTCTGCGCCGCCACCGACTTGAGCAAGCGTACGTCGGAGCCGGTGTACGGTTCTTCCGACCGCTTGGGTCCAAGGGAAATGAAGCCCAGGAGTTTGTCTCTCACCGCCAGCGGCAGCAGCAGCTCCGACTTTAGAGTGGCCAGTTTGCCGCGCTCTTCATCGCCGATGTCGTCCTCGCGGTAGAGCCACGAAGAGCGATCGTTCAGGAAAACCCGGGCCGGCTCTCTCTGGCTTTGCAACAGCTTGGCGGTGCCGGTTTTGCTGGGAAAGGCGACCACAGGTGCGCTGGGATACCCCATAGCGAATGCCGGCTGATAAAAACCGTTTCTGCCCAGAAGCACGGCCACTTGAGGCACGTGCAAGGTCTCAGAAATACGCCCAGCCACGGTTTCGAGTAAGGACTTCGATTCAACCATCGAGCGCACCTGCTCGCTTAGGTCCGACAACACTTGTTCCGCGTTGTAGTTCTCGCGGAAAAAACGGCGATCGAGCCACGTGCGCACGCGGTCTCCCAGCCGGCGGGTGGTGAAGTAAGCCGTGATGCCCACCAGGATGATGACGCTCTTTTGCAAGAGATTGTGGCTGGCGTTGTTGGCAATGGTCACCGCAGCGGCAATGACGGTTCCCCCGGCTATCATTTGCAGCACTCGTATGCCGCCCCGGGCAAGGGTGTACTGCAGACCCTGGCGTAGAGCAACGCCCACGCCCATAGCCTTTTGCACCACGATGACATAGGTCAGCGTGAGCGGGAACAGGATGAGAGGCATGACCATGGCCCCGATAAACCACGGCGGATACATTTCGTTCGGTGTCTTGCCCAGGATCCGCGCGTATATGACGCACAAGATCACCGGGGTGAAGGCCGCGATGGCGCCCCAGTAAAGAAAACGCAGTCTTCGCCTGGCGTCGGGCGATTTGCTCAGACCGAACTTGGTGGCCATGGCGTAGAAAAAACTGCCAATCAAGGTGTAAGCGAAGGCTTCTGCGATTGGTCCCAGGGGCTTGAGTACGGCGCGCAGACCGGCCACGGACCGATAGTTGGTCAGCCCTACGACCGAGGCCACGACTCCGGCGAGACTCAGGATCGCGAAGGGGACTGCGCACCCCCAAAGCAGGCCTTTCCAAATCCTGGCGTAGAGACTCCCGGGGGGAAAGGGCTCGGGAAAGAAGCGGCCAAACAGGAAGAGGGCGACAGGGAAGAGCGGCCTCGAGCGCTAGTTCGTAAAATGTGCCCGCTTCCCGCAAGCCAGGGGCCCACCCCTGGGGGAAGAACTCGGTGAGGATATGGGGAAAGCTAAGCATGAGCGCCAGCAGGAGCCATGCCATCGGGTCGTGAGGGCGGCGAAAGGCCACCCAAAAGCCCAGCAGCAAAGACACCGTTGGCAGCAGCAATGCCACCACCCAGTCACTCCAAACGTCCCACGAATTGAGCGATTGGCCGGTGACCGGTAAAGAGATAACCCGTTGGTTGCCGGCGGAAGCACCGGCGGGTGCAATCGTAACCACCAGCGGGACGCCGGGCTTTGCCGTCTTGAACGCGCGGGCGAGCAGGGCGCTGCCGGTGTAAGGAGTCCCATTGACAGCGAGCAACTGGTCTCCGTTGTGAACTCCGAGGCCGGCGGCTTCCATCGTGGTGTAGGCAATCGTATTGCTCCCGGCTTCGACAAAAAAGAAGGGGAAGTGCTTGCTTTCGCGATCAAGAAGGTCGGGAACGTAAACGCACGCGTACACCAAGGTGATGGCGGCCAGAGCGGCCAGCAGGCTGTAGAGAAAGATGGGGCGCTTGGTCGGCACGGAGCTAGATTCTAACCCGTTCGGGCGATGCTTACGCAGTTATCCTTGCCACGGATTGAGGATGGCGACGCCCGTAGGAGCGAAGTCCGACACGTTGCGGGTGACAACGGTCATGCTATGAACCAGGGCGGTGGCGGCGATCAGGGCATCTCGATCGGAGCAGCGGACCGGGATGTGCATTGCGGCGGATCTGCGCGCGACAGGGGTATCGACAGCCAGGATGCGCCCATCGAAAGCTGGCAGTACCGAATGTTCCAACCAAACTCGAAGCAGCGCCCCTTGCGACTGATCGCGGCGTTCGAGGAGCTGGATTCCCACTTCGAGTTCAAGAATCGTAATGGCAGAAAGGAAAAGAGTCGAGGTGGACACTTCTTTTGCCCAAGCCTCGACTCTACGATCCGCCTTGCCGGTCTTTGTCTTTCGCAACTCCGACACTACATTGGTATCCAGCAGATACATCAGTCAAGATCTGCGGCATGGTGAAGCTTGCCGGTCAAACGAGGAGGCGCGAATTCAACCTCATCGGCTCCGGGCATGGCGAGGAGGTCCACGATGCTTTCCCGTTGATTCGTAAGCTTCCGGTATTCCTCGATGGTTAAGAGAACGTGGGCTGGGCGGCCACGATCGGTGATGAAAACGGGCCCCCGCTCAGAGGCTTTCTTGGCTTTGCCGGCATCCTGATTGAATTCCCGGCTGGAAAGTGTTGTGATGGCCACGACGAAACCTCCGATGTAGCAACGTACCTACATTACAAGGAATTCGTATTTTGTGCAAGGGGTGCCTATGCAAATGACCCGGAGAGACGTGTTGAGCGGCATCGCGTGTGCGTTGGCCGTTCCCGGAATGGTCGCAAGCGCAGACGTCCAGAAGCTCAGGGTGGTGGTTGCCGGCGGCCACCCCGGCGACCCGGAATATGGCTGCGGCGGAACCATCGCCCGCCTTACCGGACTCGGTCACGAGGTGGTGCTGCTGTACTTAAATGATGGAGCATGGCCCCCTACTCCCGCTGTCACCCGCATCGCGGAGGCCCGGAAGGCCTGTGAAATATTGAACGCGCGGCCGGTCTATGCCGGCCAGATCAACGGCAACGCTATCGTCGACAATGCGCACTATGAGTCGTACGCAAAAATCCTGGGCGCAGAAAATCCGGACTTGGTCCTTACGCAATGGCCCATCGACAATCACCGCGACCATCGGGCGATCACCATGCTGACCTACGACACATGGCGGCAAGCGAAGAAGAAATTCGCCCTCTACTACTATGAGGTTTCGGATGGAGAGGATACGTTACAGTTTTCTCCCACCCACTACGTCGATATTACCGGGACGGAACCGCGCAAACGCGCCGCCTGCTATGCCCACGCCAGCCAAACCCCGGACAGGTACTACGATCTGCAGGATAAAGTAGCCGCCTTTCGCGGCGTTGAAGGAGGGTACAAGCGGGCGGAGGCCTTTGTGCTCCAGCGGGAAAGCACCGCTGACCCTCTGCAGTCCGTCTTCCGTTAAGGGTAGAGGACTTTGATAGCATCAGGAGGCATGGCTATCCAGCATACGGTTTTGGTCTTATCCCGAGATGTCGATCCGCAGTTAAGCATGTTGCAGGGGCTGCCGCACATCGTGGGTCACGAGCCCCAGGCGTTTGCCGGCGCGGTCAACGACCCCGTCATCATCCTTGCCTGGTCGACATCCAAGAAGCTGCTGCACGATGTCTTTAGTATGTGCAAGCAGGTTCTCTGGGTGCACTCACGCTCGGCAGGCCTCGACAGCGTGCTCTTTCCGGAAATGGTTGCGAGTGAGGTTCCGCTCACCAACGGGAGCGGTGTTTTCAGCCAGTCGCTGGGAGAATTTTCCCTGGCCGCGATTCTCTACTTCGCCAAGGATTTTCGGCGCATGATTCGCAACCAGGCCGCCGGTGTGTGGGAGCAGTTTGATATTGAAGAGATTTCCCACCAGACGGTGGGGATCGTGGGCTATGGAGACATCGGCCGCGCCGTTGCCAAGCGGGTACACGCTATGGGAATGACGGTGTTGGCGTTGAAGCGGCACCCGCCGGAGGCGACCGATCCGCTGGTGGATCAGTTCTACCCGAACGCCGAGTTGGCAAAAATGCTGCCCCGTTGTGACTACGTCGTGGTTTGTCTTCCCCTGACGGCCGAGACCCATCACATGATCAGCGACGCGGAGTTTGCTGCCATGAAGCCGACCGCGGTGGTGATCAATGTCGGGCGGGGGCCAGTGATCGATGAACAGGCCATGGTGCGCGCCTTGAAGGCAAAGCAGATCAAGGGTGCTGGGCTGGATGTGTTTGAGCATGAGCCGCTGCCGGCCGGAGACCCGATGTATAGCCTGGAGAACGTATTGCTGTCTCCGCATACCGCGGATCACACGTCGGACTGGCTCAACGAGGCCATGCAGTTTTTTCTGGACCAGTATCGCCGCTTCTCGAATGGCGAGGCGCTCCAGAATGTAGTCGACAAGAGCCTGGGATATTAGGATTCGATGACCGAACGCAAAGGGCTTCGCAGCGATCAGTGGTTTAATTCCAAGGCCGAACCCGGCGAAACGGTCGTTTATCTCGAGCGCTACAGCAACTACGGCATCACTCGTAGTGAGCTTCAGTCGGGCCGGCCGATTATCGGCATCGCGCAAAGCGGTAGCGACCTGGTCCCTTGTAATCGCATTCACGTCTCACTGGCTGAGCGCGTGAAGGCGGGCATCCGCGACGCCGGCGGTGTGCCTTTCGAATTTCCCACGCATCCGATTCAGGAGACGGGCCGGCGGCCCACGGCGGCCCTCGATCGCAACCTGGCTTATCTGGGCCTGGTCGAGATTCTGTGCGGATATCCGTTTGATGGGGTCGTGCTTACCACTGGCTGTGATAAGACCACTCCGGCAGCCATTATGGCCGCAGCGACCGTGAATTTGCCCGCGATTGTGCTGTCGGGTGGTCCTATGCTCGATGGTTATGTGAACGGCAAGCTAGCTGGGACTGGAGGCGTGCTTTGGGAGGCCCGCCGTTTGTTGGCTGAAGGCAAGATCACGGGCGAGCAGTTGGTGGATCAGGTTCTCGACGGGATACCGAGTGCCGGCCACTGCAACTCCATGGGGACGGCGCTGTCCATGAATTCCTTGGCTGAGGCCATGGGGATGTCGTTGCCGGGATGTGCGACTATCCCGGCGCCCTACGCTCAACGGGGCCGGATGGCTTACCTCACAGGGCGCAGGATCGTGGAGATGGTGAGGGAAGATCTCACCCCTTCCAGAATTCTTACGAAAGAGGCTTTTGCCAATGCGATCGTGGTGAATTCCGCGATTGGTGGGTCTACGAATTGTCCTCCGCACATCATCGCCATCGCCCGCCATGTTGGCGTCGATCTCGAACTTCGGGACTGGGAGCGAATCGGTCACCAGATTCATTTGCTGGTGAATGTACAGCCTGCGGGAGAATTTCTCGGTGAGGCGTATCATCGCGCGGGTGGAGTGGGTGCAGTGGTTGGGGAGCTGATGCAGGCGGGGAAGATTTGTACTGGTCCCCTCACGGTCACCGGCGCGACCATTGGTGAAAACTACAAAGATGCGCGCAGCCTGGACTCGAATGTGATCCGATCCTATGACAATCCACTAAAGCAGGATGCTGGGCTGCTTGTGGTTTCAGGGAACTTGTTCAGCTCGGCGTTGGTGAAGACTTCGGTTATCAGCGATGAGTTTCGGCGGCGGTATTTGTCCGAACCGGGGAGTGAGGACTGTTTCGTGGCCCGGGCGGTTGTTTTTGAGGGGCCGGAGGATTATCACAAGCGGATTGAAGATCCGTCGCTGGGTATTGATGAGCATTCCATCCTGGTGGTGCGGGGGGCGGGTCCGATCGGCTATCCGGGCTCTGCCGAGGTGGTGAACATGACGCCCCCGGGGAGAGTGATTCGCGAGGGAGTTCGCATGCTTCCTTGCATGGGAGATGGGCGGCAGAGTGGTACTTCGGATAGTCCTTCGATCTTGAATATTTCTCCGGAGTCTGCGGTCGGAGGGAATCTGGCGATTTTGAAGACCGGCGATCGGATCAAGGTCGACCTGAAGCAGCGGCGGGTGGATGTGTTGCTGTCTGAGGAAGAAATTGCATTGCGACGCGGCGAGCTCAAGCCTGCGGAGTTGGTAAATAATTCACCTTGGCAGGAGATCTATCGCTCCAACGTAGGGCAGTTGGAGACGGGGGCTTGTTTAGAATTTGCCGTGAAGTATCACGATCTGGGTAAGGTGATTCCGCGCCACTCGCATTAACACCTCGAGTTCCGCGTATCCCGAAGAAAACTGCAGGTCCCTCCACTACGCTACGCTTCGGTCGGGATGACAAGTTGAGGGTGGCGCTTCGATTTGAGAGCTGTTAGTGGGATCGAGAGAGCAGCGGGCTGCCGACCGAATTAGTCACAAGCTCTCCTAATGAACAACCGCACCTTGGACCGACCAAAAGCGGTGGAGGGGCTTCGCCCGGCTTTTTCGGCCCACGTACGCCGGTGCGAACATGGGGCACCCGTCGAGTGCGCGGCGGCCGGTACTGTTCATTGCTCCCTTAACTTGACGCAGGCAAGTCGGCTTCTCGGGATGACACATTGGGGGGCGGTGTCTCTACTGGACATGGGCTCATGGAATCGACGGAACAGCAGGTCCCTCGATCCCACTAACAGCTCTCAAATGGAAGCGCCACCCTCCCCTTGTCATCCCGACCGAAGCGTACCCGGATTTCCTACCTCGCAGAGCCAGCAACGACCACGGATGCGGCTCTCCGTAAAGAGAGCCGCACGCACTTCATCAGCGTCACTGCACTCAACAGGAAATCCGGGGGAGCGGAGTGAGGGACCTGCAGTTTTCTTCGGGATTCACGGACCTCGACCTAAACTACTCCAAGAGGCCGCTCGGGATGCACGAAGTACCAGCACACTGCGCCGGCTAGATACAACGCCGCCGTTACGTACAAAGGCGCGGCCCATGACTCGCTCGACCGCGTGAGGAAAGCAAACGCAATCGGGCTGAGAACACCGCCGATCTGGCCAAAGGTATTCATGGCCGCACCCACCGTTGCTGCCTGGTTGCCGCCGATATCTGCACAGGCTCCCCAACTGGCTCCAAGGAGAAAATTTGCTGACGCTGCAGCTAGCGCGATCAGCACAGCGGCAAGTACTCCGCCTGCCAGTGCCCCGCTGAAGAGGAAAATGCCGGCCGCTGCCAGGGAGCCAAAGCCAACCGAACAGCGTCCGAACCTCAACCCAAATTTGCCGCTAAGCCAGTCGGTAAGCAGGCCTCCGAACAAATCTGCCGGAACACTGAGCAGCAGTGGTAACCCGGAGAGAATCCCCAGCGCTACCCCGTGCAGCTGCTTCTCGTGCTGCAGATATGTAGGCATCCAGGTTACATATAGATTGAAGCCGTAGGTCTGGGTGAGATACATCAGGCAGAGGAACCACACACCCGGCGTCCGGAATGCCTCTTTAACCAGGTTTCCTTTTGCCTCGGTACCCCGGCCTCCCTCAATCCAGGCAAGCTCCTCCGTGGTTATGGTGGGATGATCCCGCGGTTCATCCCGATACCAGCGGAACCACACAGCGGCCCAGATGAATCCAAACACAGAGAGCAGAGGAAAGGTACTGCGCCATCCCAGGCGCAGGGCAATCGCGGCCACCACGATCGGCGTAACACCCCCACCCAGGTGTGCGCCCATAAAGAAGATGCCCTGCGCAGTTCCTCGCTCCCGCTCCGGAAACCAGCGGGACAAAGCGCGCGCAACCGTTGGCCACGCTCCTGCTTCTCCCGCACCAAACAAGGCCCGCAAGGCGAGCAGAGAAGGGAAGTTCCATGCCACCCCGGTCAACCCGGTAAAGGCAGACCACCACACCACAATGCGGGCTAGAACGCGGCGGCTCCCGATTCTGTCAGCCCACCAGCCTGTGGGAATTTCAAACAGCGCATACGCCGCGGTAAACGCGCTGAAGACGAACCCCATCTGGACCGTGGTCAAGCGAAGGTCGCGAATAATCGCCGGAGCGGTCACCGAAATGCACACCCGGTCCATGTAGGTAAGAAACGCCAGGGCGACGGTCATGGCCAGCACCCGGGACCGCACTCCTGAATAGAAGGCCCGGGTTGCGATCAAGACGCTCCAGCTCTCCAGTTACCCATAAGCTCCGAAGTGCGAAGGTAGCGGTCGTAGACGCGCAGCAGTTTGATTTCCCCAAACACGCCGGCGTTGACACGGGCCGTGGCGAGGCCGTCGACGTCGTGCAACTCCGCGGGAAAACGTCCCCAGCCGTACTCGCGCACCGGGCCGCCGTCGTTCAGCACTCCGTCCACCATGACCGTGATGATCTTCGGTCCTCCGTCGACCACGAAGGCCACGTATTGCCAGGCTCCGGTCTTTAGCGTGCCCGAATGGAAGCCGGGATCGCTGTCCCAGGACGCTTCCCGTGTGCCATCGTTCAGCGTGAGTCTGAGGGTGTAGTGATCGGTCATGGTGATCGCGATTCCTTTGCCATCGGAGGAGCGGGTATCGAGGATCGTTTGCCCCGATGACAACTCCCTCAGGCGAAGCCAAAAGTCAATCGTAAACCCTCCCTGGTCGAGGGAGGGAAGCGAAGGCATGGCAAGGCTTCCACCGCCGCGCAGTTGTTGCGCGGTTGCAGTCAACACCAGCCCGCGTTTGCAAAGGCTGTTGGCTTCGGCTTGGCTCCACAAGCCTTCGAGAAGGGAGCGGTCGATGGGATGCACGCGCGCGAAGGTTTTCATTGTCTCCGTAACATAGAATTCTCCGCCGTCTTCCACGAAATCGGGGTAGCTTATCTTCGTCTTCGGGTCCATGTCGTAGAGCAGAATCTCCGGCTGGGACCAGTGGATGTGTCCGTCCTTTTCCACGCCTCCGGTGATCCACGCGGGATTCCGGTTGTTGTAGTAATCCCAAGGCCCGGTTAATACGCACTCGCCGCCGTGGTTGTGAAACCAAAGCGTGTATTTTCCATTACTAAATTTCTTGACGAAGTTCGCGGCTCTGGGATGCTTGATCTTTTGCCCATCTGGCGTGTAGGTCGCATAGGCGGGAGGGGTCCAGGTGCGGCCGGCATCGCGGCTGTAGGCGGCGCAATTGTGGCCGTCAATGGTGCGATAGGTCGCGTAAAGCGATCCGTCACTGAGCTCGACCAGGTTGGTTTCGTCCGAAACCTGCCCCTTCGGCGCGTGCAATCCTTCGTCTCCCTCCGGGTAGAGATTCCACTTGATCTTGCGCGGGTCAGTTTCCGTAAGAATATTGGGGCTGTGCATGACGCATCCCTGGGACGTCACCATTCCGCCGGGATTTCCCCATTTACCCACTTTGGCAAATCCGAACATCGCGCCGTGGCGGGTAGAAATAGGTTTGCCCACTCCCCAGAAATAGAGGAGCTTGCCTCCGTATGCATTCTCGCGGTCAATTCTCATCCGCCGCATGGGAATATCGAAGCGGTCGGCTGACCACGTTCGTCCATAGTCGTCGGTGTACTTCATCGCATACTGGCCGAGTGTATCGACTCGTTTGGCATAAGTCGGGCTATTGGATTTCGTGTCCAGGCGCAGGTTTTCCGAGTTGTAGGTGTAGAACACATAGACCCGGCCGCTGGCGACAGCCAGTGGCATGACCCAGGATGCCTCCGGCCCGGTAGACGGCTCAATATCCACGGGCTTCGACCAGGTTTTTCCCTTATCGGAGCTGATCGTCGAAATAATGTGCTGGTGGGGCGCGCCCTCGTTACCATTCCCGGTCGTCAGCACACAGAGCCAATTTCCGTCTTTGGTAATTACCACGTAGGGCTGATCGCTATAGTTCTCGCGGGGAATCTGCGTGCCGTTTACGATGTTGCGCCAGTCGCTTCTTGCGGCCGGCGAGGGCGACGCAACCTGCTCCGCCGTTGCCACCGGTGGGTCCACCGCGAATCCTTCGGCAGCCGCCGCGGCCGCCAGCATACTCATCATTTCCCGTCGTGTTATCTGCATTCCTTCACCTAAAAGAGGAACTTGAACGCGGCCTGCAGTTCGCGCGGCGTATTTGCCTGCGAAGAGATGACGCCAAAGCTCGTCGTCCCGGCCTGTGTTCCAGGCTGGCCAAATTGCACCCGGTTGAAGACGTTGAAGGATTCGACCCGAAGCTCTCCCTGCAGCCGGTCTTTGATGGTGAAGTTCTTGAACAGGGAAAGATCGTAGTCGGCAATGCCCGGTCCGCGAAGATTATGCGCCGTGGGTGAGCTGTTGCCATAGGTAAAGGCGGCGGGCACCGCGTATTCCGTGGTGTCGAAGTATTGGGTCAGCCGTGGGACGATGGCGCCGCCCAGCGGGTGAGTCGGCTTCACGACATTGGGCCGCAAGCCGGCTTGACCAATGCTGCTCATCACCAAGGGTTGGCCCTTTTGGAAACTCGTGATGCCGTTGAAATGCCAGCCGCCGAGCAGCGCGTCTCCGGGCCGATTGATGTTGGTGAGAAAAGCGCGCCCATGGCCGACTGGCAGCGACCACACGCCGCTCACTACCAGCCGCTCGGGAACATCTTGCGCGTCGATGGTGCGTTCCGCCTTGAGGTTGGTCGGATCCTGAATCGTACTGATCACCGTACCGGCCCCGGCGGCGCTGGTGTCATCGATCAGTTTGGACGCGGTGAACGAGCCCAGGATCGAGAATCCGTTGGAAAGTCGCTTTTCGACGCTCACCTGTAGCGAATGATAGATGGAGTTGCCGATGGTCGCATACACCGCATTCATGGTGGTGTACTGAGGGTAAGGTTGCGCTAACTGCCCCCGGGTGACGGTAGACTTCGACAAGATGCTGGTCGCGTCGGTGATAACCCCATAGAACGGATTAGCGACCAGTTGCGTGTTGACCGCTCCTTGCTCAAATTGAGCCGTGGTCAGCGAATTGATGTTAAGCGCAGCATTCAGCGGCAGTCTTGTCCCTTTGTTGCCCGCGTACGCGATCTGGAACAGCATGCTATTTCCCAGGCTATGTTGTATGGAAACATTCCAGTTCTGCATATAAGGAGTGAGCTGTCCGATATTCACCGAGCTAATCGCTTGGCCAAGATCGATGGAGGGAGTCAACTGGGATCCCGATCTCGGCGGATTCACCCCACCGGGAAATGGATTGGCTAAGTGGATGATAGGCGTTACCCCATCCAAAGAGGTGTTGATCGTGGTGCTGCCGGTAAATCCATCCACATAGCCGCCGCTTGGACCGGAGGCATCGGTGGGCGAGAGCCCGTAGACGATGCCGTACGCGAGGCGCATCACCGTGTTGTTTCTCACCTGGTAGGCAACTCCCAGGCGCGGCGCCAGGTTGTTCCAGTCGGTGGAGGTATACGCGCGATGGCTGGAACTTCCGAAGGTCATGATTCCAGTAAGGTTCGGATATCCCGGTACCTGGCCCGCGAGAGGAGAAGTCGCGTTGGCTTGGAACGCACTGAAGCGGTTGTAACGCTCCGTGCGCGGGAAGTTCACATCGTAGCGCAGACCCAGGTTCAAGGTCAGCTTATCGGTTACGTGCCAATCGTCCTGCACGAATTCAGCCAGATAGGTGCTTTTGGTCGCGACCGCCGGTTGAGCCGCAATCGAGCCGCCAGGGATCCCGAGGACGAAGTCGGCGTAGGCATTGCCCGCCGTGGAGCTGGCCTGCAGGGGGTTGGGACCCTGGGTATAAGTGGTCGCGAACGAAAGATTGCCTTCGGCCTGGGTATTCTGTAGCTGGTTGATGAAGTAGGTGCGGAAATCAGCGCCGAACTGGAGTGAGTGCCTGCCGGCAATCTTTGTGATCGAACCGATGAGGGTGTGGTTCAACTGCGTACTGTAATTCTGGCTTGCATTCCCGATGCCTGACATGCCCGAGATGGTGATGTAGGGCAGCGCCTTCACCTGTTGGCCGGCGGCAAAGTTTCCAGCAAAACCGAGGGTCGTAATGTCGAATCCGTTCGACCACGCGGTTCTGGTTCCGTACTGGTGAGCCACCCCATAGCTCACCTCAAAGATCAGCGTCGGGCTGATGGTGAACGTGTTCTGGAATGTGCCTGCCTGCCGCTTTTGCGTCAGGGGAGGATTGCCGTAGTTCCCGATGTTCCCATAGTAGTTGGCAGAACCGGTGAACGGGTATTCCAGGGAAAGGCGGAGGAACGCCTGGTCGCGATCCCCGAAGTGGCGATCGATGCGGACATCACCCGTGTTGTTCGTATTCGGCGCCGTCGGAGACAGGACCAGGTTGCTGGTGAGGTTGTTGTTGTTTGGAGCCGGGAAATATTTTTGCAGAGCCAACGCCACAGGGTCGAGCCGCGACTGCGGAATGACGTTCCCGGGGAACTGGCTTCTCTGCTGAACACCATTCACCGTGGTGAGCGAGTTGGGATCGTAGATCTTGATCAACTGTCCCGACGAGGTAAAGGTCTGTGAGAAGTCGCCTTGCCGTTGCAGCAGCGTGGGAACCGTGAATGACGTCGGGGAGCCAAGCGTTTCCCGGTACCCCTCATAATCGCCAAAGAAAAAGGTCTTATTGCGGCCGTTGTACAAATGTGGAAACACCACCGGCCCGCCCAGCGTGAACCCAAACTGGTTGCGCTTGAGCGGGGCCAGGGGAATGTGGGAGCGGTTGTTGAAGAAGTAATTCGCATCCGTGGCCGAGTTGCGAATGAATTCGTAGACGGATCCGTGCACAGTGTTCGAGCCGGATTTGAGAATGACGTCGATCACCCCTCCGTTGAACCGCCCATACTGCGCGCTCAGAGAATTCGTCTCCACCTTGAACTCGGCCACCGTATCGACGGTCGGCGTGTAAATCAGAAAATTGTTCAGTCCTGAGTTGCGCGGAGTAGTGTCGGGCACTCCGTCCACCATCACCTCGCTGGTAAAGTTTGCCGCGCCGTTGATACTCGGGGTGTTATCTCCCTGGTGGATATTCGCGTTGGGCGGCACCGGAACCACGCCCGTGGAGAGGCCCGCGAGCGAGATCGGATCGCGTCCATCCAAAGGCAGATCGACGATGCGCTGGTTGTCGATGATCTGGCCCAGGGCTGCGCTATTGGTGTTGATGAGCGGGGTGGTCGCCTCGACCGTGACCGCTGTGGTGGTGCTGCCCACTTGCATGGTGAAGTCGATGGTCAGGCCGTCCGCGACATGCAGGACGATGTCTGTGTGGGTGGCGGTTTCAAAGCCGTTTTGCTTTGCCGTCACGGTGTAGTTGCCAGGCTGGAGGAAAGGAAAGGCGTAGATGCCTTTGTTGTTGGTGCGCGACTCGACGGTCGTGTTGGTGGCGGTATTGGTAGCGCTGATCTGCGCGTCCACGATGGCGGCGCCGCTGGAATCGGAAACCGTGCCCTGAATGGTTCCGAGATTGCTCTGCGCCTGGAGGGCGACGGTGCAGAGGAGGAAGAGGGAACCGAGGAGCAGGGTTAGGCGGGGGGCGAAGCGCATGACGAATCTCCGTGACACGAACTGATGTTGACTGGTATATCAGGAGGTCAACTGAGAAGCCACGGTACACACTGGAATGTGCGCCTGTCAATAACTGATCTAAACTGATATAGTAGTCGCGACTCATGAAGAGGAACCCGGAAGCACTCAGCCTGGGACGCCGGGCTTACATGGAGATTCGCGCCGGCATTCTGAGCGGACGCCTGGCCCTCGGGAGCCCAATCTCCCGTAGAAAACTCGCCCAGAGTCTGGGCATGAGCGTGGTCCCCATCTCCGATGCGCTGCAGTTGTTAGAGGCGGAAGGTCTGGTAGAAAGCTGGCCCCGGGTCGGCACTCGGGTTCGGGTCCCGACGCGGCAAGATGTTCGCGGCCACTACGTAGTTCGCGAAGCGTTAGAGTCGCAATCGGCCAGGCTGTTCTCGCAAAAGGCGTCCCCGGAGGAACGGAACGAAATCGTGCGCCTGGCTGCCCGGCTCGACGAGCGCTACCTCCTCTGCGGCCTGGGACAGCTGACCAACGAAGAGAATTTCCAGCTTCATGAGCAGCATCTCCGGTTTCACATGCGGGTTGCCGAGTGTAGCGGCCACGCTGCGCTGTGCCAGGCAATTGAACGGAACCAGGTTTTAACTTTCAACTGGCTCTACGACACGGCCGCCAAGAGAACCAATCTTCCCCCCAATCATCACGGGAGATTAGCGGAAGCGCTGGTGGCGGGGGATCTGGAAACGGCAGACTCGGCCATGCGTGCTCACGTGGTCTATGGTTGCGAAGATCTTCTCCGCACCCTTGAGCCGTTATTTTCTACCCATTTTCTTCTGGCCGGAGATTCTTCGTCGTTCCGCACGCCAGCTTCGCCCTCATAACGGCTCATTTGGCCGGGACGTCCGGGGGCAGGGAGAGATTCCGGTTCTTCAGCCACTGAACTGTGATTTCCCGGGAAGGCTTCGCGGCCTTCTCATCAGAATCCGGCATGAATATTTGCAGGCCGGCATCCGCAGTCATGCGCGTGGTTCCGTTCACGATCTGAAACTGGTAGTTCACCAGGTCCAGGGTGAACCAGGGGTCTTGCGTGGCGTCAATCATCGTAAGATCGACGTTGTGCATGGTGAGCTTGCCGAAATCGAGCGAACCTCCGGTCAGCCGCAGAAAGTTGTGCCATTGGGCCAGCTTGGCCTCGTCATTGGGCGCATTGCCGTAGATGACTTCAATGTCGGGCGGATTCACTTTCACCGAGGTGATCTGCCCGCGGATGTGCGGGGCGGGAAGCAGCTCCTGCGTGTCAAAAGTGATGTCGTTGCCGGCGATGGTGATGCCCGGGACCTTGGTAGTGCTGACCAGGTCGTTCAGCTGTACATGGAACGTGCCGAGCAGACCCTTCAACGGGATCTTGAGCACACTGACCTTCGAAACGTTAAATCGGACCAGGCCCTCGGGAGTAGAAGAGAGCGTCCCGATCAGTTCGACGGGCAGGGGCACAATCTTGTGCAAGGTCCCATCGATCTTCAGTTGGTTGCCGTCGGGTTGAATGGAGATGTTTTTGAGCGGCGCTCCCGCGGGCGAACTGGTGTTCAGGTAATGGCTGATGTCCCCGATGTTGACGTGAATCACTCCTTTTTGGACATCGAGCACAAAAGAATCAGGGTCGTCGAAGGACGGATTGACATTGGGGTGGGTGCGGAGCATCTGTCCGCGAATCCACCGGATATAAACACGAAAATCAGGCCCCTTCAGAAGCCGCAAATTATGGGCATAGACGACGGTGGGGGAACGGTCCTGTGCCGACGGCTGGTCGTTGGCGTGGGATGCCAACGCGGAAGTAGACGAAGCCGGCTGGCACGTCTTGAACCGGAAAAACCAGAAAAGCGGTAGGAGGACGACAAGCGTCAGTGTGCTGGCGAGAAGAGCGGCGCGTCGAGGAGTCACAAAGCGATTCTAGCGGCCCAGCGGAACCAGAACAGGGGCACGAATTTGTCGTTGGGAAAGCCCCTTCAGACCAACCGCTTGGTCCCCGTCGCTGCCGCCACTCGCTTGCTGGTCTTCCGTGGCTTGGCTTCACCGAGATTCGCCATGGTCCCGGGCGGATACCCGGTTGATTCCCGGACCACGAGATGAGTGTCGATCTTGAAATCGCGATGCGGGGCCGTGCCCTCGGCATGCGCTCGCAGCGCCGTTACGGCAGCGCGTGCCAATTCGAGCCGCGACATCTGAATCGAGGTAAGCGGGGGAATCGTCACCCGTGCCATGTGAATGTCGTCAAAGCCGATGATCGACAGATCGTCGGGTGCGCGCAGGCCAGCCCGGTAGAGCTTGTGAAGGACTCCGATCGCCGTCATATCGTTCGAACACATGACGGCGGTGGGCAATTTCTTGCTCTCGAGCAGCGCCTCCATGGCGCGGATGCCGCCTTCGAGGGTGTGGTCTCCCTCGACCAGCCATGCCGGGTCGAGTGGAATGCCACACTCGCGGAGAGATTGAGAAAAAGCATCTAGGCGGGACTGCGCGGAGTGCAACCGCTTGGGTCCTGAGATGAACGAAATGTTTCTATGACCCAGGGCGGCGAGATGTTGCACCCCCTGGCGAATCCCATGGTGGTAATCGACCTTCAGTAAGCTGATGCCCGGGCGATCCGGTCCCAGGTCAACGAAGACCAAGGGGATATTTCGCTCCGCCAGCTGTTCGAGCAGCGGTTCTTCGATGCCGAAGGTCATGACCGCCACGCCTTCGACCTTGCGTTCAAGCATGCGGCGTATGCAAAGCGCCATGCGCTTGGGGTCATAGTTGGTCGAACTCACCAGGATCTCGTATCCATTGGCGACGGCGACATCTTCAAAACCCTGGATCAGCTCGGGGAAGAAGGGGTTGGTGATTTCCGAAACGATGAGGCCAAAGATCCCGCTGCGTCCAGAGACGAGCGCCCGGGCCTGGGTATTCGGAAAATAGTCGAGCTCGCGGATGGCTTCCCACACCCGCTTCGCCATCTTGGCGTTGACGCTGGGATTGTGATTGATGGTTCGGGACACTGTGGCGATGGACACGTTGGCCCGCTGCGCCACGGTTCGTATGTCCATCAGTGCCGGCTTCCTGGCGGAGCCGCGCTTTTTTTTCGACGACCCCTTTACCATAAGGACAGCTGAGAATACGTTTCAGCATATCCCATCACCCGGAAATGGTAAATCGAGACTTGACATTCGGTGGAGACAGAAACTACTTTCGAGTTTCTGGGAAATCGTTTACTGAACACGACGGAATAGGATGTCTCTTATGCCGGATCCATGCACCACTGAGCTTTGGTTTGTTACTGGCAGTCAGCACCTTTATGGGCCTGAGGCACTTGAGCAGGTGGGCGCCCACGCACAGCAGATCGCAGCATCTCTCGCGCAGCAGCCGGCCATCCCGGTTGGAATCGTCTTCAAGCCGGTGGTCACCACCGCGGAGGAAATCCGCGGGCTATGCCGGGAAGCGAACAATGCTCCGAACTGCATCGGCCTGATCCTCTGGATGCACACCTTCTCCCCGGCAAAAATGTGGATAGCGGGCCTGAGTTTATTGACGAAGCCGTTCCTGCACCTGCACACCCAGTTCAATCAGGCACTGCCGTGGTCGACCATCGACATGGACTTCATGAACCTGAATCAGGCCGCGCACGGCGACCGCGAATTCGGGTTCATCAGCGCGCGGCTGAAACTGGCGCGCAAAGTGGTGGTGGGGTATTGGCAGGACGATGCCACCGTCTCCGATGTCGCCGCGTGGGCTCGCGCTGCTGCCGGCTGGCACGAAGCGCAGAATCTTAAGGTCGCGCGCTTCGGCGACAACATGCGTGAGGTCGCGGTCACCGAAGGGGACAAGGTCGCGGCGCAGGCGCAATTTGGATTCTCGGTGAATGGCTATGGTGTAGGCGATTTGGTGGAGCGCATCCACGGGTTCACCGATGCGGAAGTAGACACGTTGGTCGGCGAATATCGGGACGCATACTCCATTGCCAAGGAACATAACCGGCCCGGGTCGCTGAGCGATGCGGCGAGAATCGAATTGGGCCTTCGCGCATTTCTCGAGGATGGTGGATTCGGCGCATTCACCGATACGTTTGAAGACTTGCACGGAATGAAACAGCTACCCGGTATCGCTGCCCAACGGCTCATGGCCGATGGCTATGGCTTCGCCGGCGAGGGCGATTGGAAAACCGCTGCCCTGGTGCGCATCATGAAGGTGATGGCGCGCGGCCTGCCCGGTGGCACATCTTTCATGGAAGACTACACCTACGATTTCTCCGGAACGCCGAAGGTGCTGGGCGCGCACATGCTGGAGATTTGTCCCTCCATCGCGGGCGCAAGACCTTCGCTTCAGGTGCATCCACTCGGAATTGGAGGGAAGGAACCTCCCGCGCGGTTGGTGTTCACGGCTTCTGCCGGCCCGGCCATCAATGCCTCCCTCATGGACATGGGCGACCGCTTTCGTATGCTGGTGAACCAGGTGGATGTGGTGGCGCCGGAGCATGATTTGCCCAAGCTGCCGGTCGCTCGGGCGCTGTGGGTTCCGCGCCCCAACCTGAAGATAGGCGCAGCCGCATGGATCTACGCCGGAGGAGCGCATCATACCGGCTTCAGCCAGGCGCTTACCCTGGAGCACATGGAAGACTTTGCTGAAATTGCGGGCGTAGAGTTTGTGCGCATCGATGCGGATACTAAGTTGTATCAATTCCGCCAGGAGCTGCGCTGGAATGATGGTGGGCGCAGGTGGTAGTCGACGGCTTCGGTGTCCGCGTGAAAACACGAACCAACCGCGCTCAACCGCACTTTATGGGTGCCCCATGTTCGCACCAGCGTACGTGGGCCGAGTATGAATTCTTCGAATGATTTCACTGAAGGAGTAAAAACAATGGAAGGGCTTCGCCCATCTTTTTCGGCCCACGTACGCTGGTGCGAACATGGGGCACCCATAAAGTGCGGTTGAGCGCGGTTGGTTCGTGTTTTCACGCAGAATAAACGATGATTGACAGGCATCGGTAAATGTTTTCTTATGACCCCCGCAGCCAGTTCCTAGAGGGATGAGCATGCAACGACGCAGTTTTCTCAAGACAGGTGCCTTCGCGGGTTCCGCTTTTCTCTTCTCCCGCAGTCTTCCTTCTGCAACCACAGGGGACGCGGTCATCGAAGTCATGGTCGACGAGCCACTAGGAACCATCTCCCCGCTGATTTACAGCCACTTTACCGAAGAGCTCGGGGCTGTGATTTACGACGGTGTGTGGGTCGGTGAGAAGTCGAAGATCCCCAACACCGGCGGGATCCGCACTGCGCTGATCGAGAAAATGCGGCAGATTAAAGCGCCTGCGGTTCGCTGGCCCGGCGGCTGTTTCGCCGACAGCTACGACTGGCGCGATGGGGTTGGTCCTAAAGACAAGCGGCCGAAGCGTACCGATTTCTGGGTCGACGATCCGGATGCGAAAGGCCTTCCTGCAAAAGGTCTACCTAGCTACGACCCGAACCAGTTCGGCACCGACGAGTTTGTGCACTTCTGCAAAGCGGTAGGCGCCGAGCCCTATCTCGCAGCGAATGTGCGCAGTCTCAACGCCTACGCCTTCGACCAATGGGTCGAGTACTGCAACTCTCCGGCAGGCAGCACTTCCTGGTCTGAGGTGCGAGCGGCCGGCGGCTCGGCGGAACCATATAACGTGCGCTACTGGGGAGTCGGCAATGAGAGCTGGGGCTGCGGCGGTAACTTCACCCCGGAGGAATATGCCAGCGAATATCGCCGCTACCAGTCATGGCTGCCCAAATACGGCCTCGATCTGAATCTGATTGCCTCCGGACCCAACCAGGACGACGTAGACTGGACCACCCGATTTTTTGAGAATATCTTCGCCGCCGGCCGCGCGATCAAGCCTCCCTTTGGCTGGTCCATGCATTACTACACCGACCTGCCGGAGGCGCTCAAATTCACCGAGGCAGATGTTTATCCGGGCTACCAACTGGCCGATCGCATGGAGAAGATCATGCTCGACCACTGGACGGCGATGGGCGTCTATGACCGGACCCACCGGGTGAAGCTGGTGGTCGATGAATACGGCCCCTGGTACCGGTTCAGCGATAGCAAGCTCGATCCCTCTCACGTGCTGGGCCAGCAATTAACAGTTCGGGATGCGATCATGACCGCGCTCACGCTCGACACCTTCAACCGTCATCCGGATAAGGTCGCCATCGCTGCGTGTGCCCAGCTCATCAACTGCATTGATTCGCCCTTCCTCTCCCACGAGGACCACTTCATTACCACCCCGGTATTCAATGTCTTCGATATGTATAAGGGCCACCAGGGCGGGCAAGCGGTACGTGTCCAATTCTCGGTGCCGGAGATTTCTTTTCCCCGCACGAACATCCGGAAAGCACTTAGCTCGGTCGGCGATGAGGCCACTGTTGGTGGTGCCCAGGCGCGCTTGTGGGGCCTGAACGGCTCTGCTTCGCTGACCGGCAAAACGTTGACCCTGACTGTCGTCAACCCTCATTTGACGGAGGCACACCCGGCGCAGATTGTGCTGCGGGGCGGTGCGACCGCCAGCTCAGCCGAGGCGGAAGTGCTGGGTGGCGGGGATGTCCACCAGCACAACACCTTCGAGCAGCCGGATGCGGTGACCACCAAGCGCTCGACGGCCACGGTTTCGGGCAGCACGGTGCCATTCACCCTGCCGCCGTCGTCGGTGACGCGACTGACCATCGCGCTGGGGTAGATAATCTCCAATGAGATGATCGGGTTGATTTTGTTTTCCGTGCTTTGGGCGGCTCAGGATGACGCCGCCAATCAGGCTCTCGATCTCATGCGGGCCAATCGGTTCCATGATGCTGAAGTGCTGTGGCGGCAGCTGGAGCAGCGTCGCCCCAAAGACCCCGTCATTCACAGCAACCTGGGAGTTACGCTTGCACAGCAGGGCCAACTTCCATCGGCTGCGGCCGAGTATCGCAAGTCACTGGCTCTCAATCCCAGCCAACCCGACGTCGCTTTCAATCTTGGTGTCGCCGAGTTCAAGCAAGGGCACTTTCAGCAAGCAATTCCTGTGTTCAAGACGGTAGCGAGACTTAAGCCGGAAGATGCCCGGAGCACCGTGCTGCTGGGCATGAGTTACTACGGCCTGCGGCAGTATTCCTTAGCGGCTCCCTATTTGCAGCGGGCGAGTGGGGCTGATCCTGGGAACCTGGAGTTGCACAACGTGCTGGCGCAGAGCTGCTTGTGGAGCCTCAAATACGACTGCGCGTTGGCGGAGTTTCAAAGCATTCTCGCCGTCAATCCCGATGCCGTGCAAGCGCACATGCTGTTGGCCGAGGCACTCGACGGTATGGGAAAAACCGAGGACGCGATCAAGGAGTTAGAGAACGCCTCCGCCATATCTCCGCATGAACCAGTGCTTCACTTCGAGCTAGGCTATCTTTACTTCAAAAAGGGAGATTTTGACAAAGCGCAGGTAGAGCTTCAACAAGAGGTGGAGAACAATCCGGGTTACGCCCAGGCGTACCTCTACCTGGGCGACATAGCGCTCCGTACTAATGACAATGCCAAGGCGCAGCCGCTGATTGAAAAAGCGATGCAATTGCAGAAGGACCTTCGCCTGGCCTATTTCGACATCGGACGGATCTATGCCGATCAACATAGAAACCAGGAGGCGATCGCCGCGTTCGAGCATGCGGTGAAGCTCGATCCTACCCAGCCCGACGCTCATTACCGGTTGGCGCGGCTGTACTCTCTGGTGGGAGAGAAGCAAAAGGCGGCACAGGAGTTCGCCCGGACCAAAGAGCTGCACAGCAAAACGGAAGAATCGTTGATTCAGAAAGTCTCCGGCGGGGCGCCTCAATAGCGCATGCAGAAAGCTGCCATCACGCGCCGGGAGTTTCTGTGGATGACAGCCGCCTCTACGCTGGCGTTGGGGCAGGGAATCAGCACCCGCAACGTGAAGCCTCTACCCCGTGGCAAGCCTTCCGGCATTCCGTTCCTTGCTCGCTTTACCGATGTAGCTGCGCAGGCCGGCTTAACCGCTCCCGTTATCTACGGCGGTCTCACACGCAAGAACTACATCGTCGAAACCGTAGGCTGCGGAGTTGCCTTTCTCGATTACGACAACGACGGATGGCTGGATATCTTCGTGCTGTGCGGGACGCGCATGGAGCAGCCGGTCCCAGGGTCCAGTAACCGGCTGTACAAAAATAATCGTGATGGCACGTTCACCGATATCACAGAAAAGGCCGGATTGCTGCGCACGGGCTGGGCGAGCGGAGTCACCGTGGGTGACTATAACAACGACGGTTTCGAAGACATCTTCATCACCTACTACGGGCAGAATGTTCTCTATCGCAACAACGGCGACGGCACATTTACGGATGTGACGGCCCAAGCCGGGTTGCTCTACGAGGGTAGTCCGCGGTGGGGATCGGGATGCACTTTTCTCGACTACGATCGCGACGGACACCTTGACCTTTTCGTCGCCAATTATGTCGATCTGCATTTGGATCGTTTGCCGAAGCCGGGAGCAAATCCTTACTGCAATTTCAAAGGGGTCGCGGTCAACTGTGGTCCACGCGGTTTGCCTACGCCGCGGAACTACCTGTATCGGAATCAAGGCGACGGCACCTTTCGCGATGTATCGCAATCAAGCGGCATTGCCAAAGCCCAACGTACGTATTCCATGACCGCGGTTGCTGCCGATTTCAGCAACGACGGTTGGACCGATATTTATGTGGCTTCCGATTCCACTCCCAGCCTTCTCCTTCACAACCGGCGTGACGGAACCTTTACCGAGGTTGGCGCGGAGCAGGGAACAGCCTTCAGCGCCGACGGTGCGGAGCAAGCAGGCATGGGGGTTGCGGTCGGCGATTATAACCTGGACGGCAAGCTCGATATCTTCAAAACCCATTTTTCGGACGACACCAATGTGCTCTACCGCAACGACGGTGCTTCCGGCTTCACCGACGTGACCCTTGCCGCGGGCTTCGGAGTCGAGACGCGCTACATTTGCTGGGGCACCGGCTTCGCCGATTTCGACAACGATGGCTGGCCCGATCTAGCCGTCGTCACCGGCTCAGTCTATCCCGAAGTAGAAGCCGAATTTCCCGATTACCCGCTAAAGACACCGCGGTTTATTTTTCGCAATCTGGGCAATGGAAAGTTTGAGGAGTTGATTGACGAGGCTGGCCCAGGAATTGCCGCGCTTCATTGCAGCCGCGGCTGCGCGTTCGGAGATTTCGATAACGACGGCGATGTCGATATGGTGGTTGTCAATTTAAATGAGCCTCCCTCGCTGCTTCGGAACGACGTCTCCGGAAAGCGCAATTGGCTCAAGGTCTTTCTGGTTGGAACTAAATCCAACCGCAGTGCGATTGGCTCCAGGGTGCTTGCCAGGTATGACGGCAAGGTCCAAGCTCAAGCGGTCATGGCGCAGTCCAGTTTCTATTCCGTGAACGACCGTCGCCTGCACTTCGGGCTAGGCTCCAGCAGCCACGCCGATCTGGAGGTTCACTGGACGAACGGGTTGGTCGAGCACTTCTCTTCCGTTCCGGCCAATCAGCTTGTGACCATCAAGGAAGGTCAGGGTCTCTCCCGTCAGGCCCTTCCACGGCACTAGCGGAGTGGAGAGATCTGCGGTTCGCCCCAAACAGAAATATCGCGCCTAAACAACAGGGGGTGGCCCGAGGGCCACCCCCCTGTGCTCAGAAGTGCAGTTTTGCCCCCAACTGCAGGGTGCGCGGGTCGTAGGCGGCGACCACTTGCCCGAAGTTCGCGTCCCCGGAGTTCGCATCGAGACCGTTGTTTGAGCCGCCGAACTCTGTGTGGTTGAAGACGTTGAAATACTCGAAACGTAGTTCGAGGTACGGCGTTCCTTCGGGTCGGAAGGGGATCGTTTTGTACAGGGACCAGTTGCTGTTGAATAAGCCAGGCCCCACCACCACGTCCTTCCCTGCGGTGCCAAACCCTTGATTCCTGCCTCCAAGCCAGGGCGGGGCGGGATTGGCAAAGGAGCTGGTGCTGAACCATGCCAGCCGCTTCTTCGGGTACGATATCGGCGCTACCAGGTCAGGACGGTTGGTGGTGCCCCCGCCTAAACCGAGCGTGTCGGTAGCGCCTGTGTATTTGATGTATTGGGGCGATCCCGCATGCGCAACCGTAATGCCAGAGAACTCCCAGCCTCCAAGCACCGTGCGCGCCAACAGGCTTGAACTGTGCTGGAACCATGGCGACGTGTAGATGTAGTTCACGTTGAAGATATGACGCTGGTCGAAGGTTCCCGAACCTCGGTCGTAGGCCAGGTTGAACGGATTTGAAACCGCAACAAGATCGTTGCTGGTTTCATCGATCTCATGAGAATAGGTGTAGGCGATCTGGGTGGTAATCGCATGCCATTTCTCGACCCGCAGACCTATCTGCAGTGAGTTGTAACTGAAATTGGTCTGGTTCTCCTGTTGAGTAATCGAGCTGTACCCAGGATAAATACGATACAGATTCGCATTCAGTGTTCCATTCGAAACGCCTTGCCTGAGATCGTAAGGATTCGCCTGGTTGGCAGGATCGGTCAGGGGCAATGTGTTGATTCCCCGGTCATCGTTCTGGTCCCAGCCCACAGAGCCCGCGTACTGGAAGACGCCCACCACCGACGGGGCAACCTGCCGCTGAACGCCAAAGCTGTAGGTCGCTGTCCCCGGCGGCCGGTAGTTATATTGCAGAGTCGTCAGACTGGAGGGAAAGGTCTGTGCTGTCGTAGCTCCCGTCAAGGCGCTGGTATTCGGGTTGGAGAAGTAAACGTTGGTGGCCGTTGGAATATACGCGAAGGGTGGATTCAATGCGGCGTTATACACATCGTTGCCCTGGACGCGTTCGAAGAACATGCCGAAGCCGCCGCGGATCACCGTCTTGCCATCGCCCGTGGGGTCGTAGGCGAAGCCGATTCTCGGCTCCCAGGTGTTGTATTTGTTCTTGACATTTCCGCGGGGGAAGCCGTTGACGCCGGCCAGCCCGATGCCGTTTAGATAAAACGGCGTCCCGTTGAAATTGGTGAGCGAAGCAGGATTGAGTGTGCCCGCAGCCGTGACCGGATTGCCCCCGGAAGCGCTGTAGTTGCCCGGAACGAAATTCGCAAACTGGTTATAGCGTTCAAAGGCGTGCGGCAGCCCATCAAACCGGATGCCCAAGTTGAGCGTCAACCGCGGAAGCAGGTGCCAATTGTCGTTGAAGTAGAAACCATAGTTGTTGTTGACCCAGTGCTTGCCGTAGAGGAAGCTGAGTTGCTCAAAGGTGTTAGCGTCGCCCAACAGGAAATTGACATAGGAGTCTCCCGAGAACGAACTGGCGTTGAAGATGGCGGTTCCCTGGGTGTTGTATTGCAGCTGCTGGTTCTTGTAGTCGTGCAGCCAGCTGGCTCCGAACTTGAGTTGATGGAGTCCTTTGTTCCACGAGAGATCATCGCGATATTCAAAACCCTCGTAGCCGTTCTTCCACGGAAAGTAGCTCGAGCTCCAGGTCGTGTTCAGCGGTGCACCCTGAAGTTGAATCTCCGGCAGCCGGCTGCCTTGATTGTTGGCCACGGGGAAGAAGCTGGTAGCCGCCCACCCGCTGGGCTGGACAAATGAACCTCCCGCTCCGGCGACGGGAGTCAGGGTGATCTTGTTGCCGCTATAGAGAAACGCGGTTTCGTTGAGCAGGTTGGGCGAAATGGTCTGCGTAAGTTTGATCACCGATGACCAGGCCGGATTCTGCATAGCCGTACCGACGGTGGGATAGGAACTATCCCCCCATAGCGGCGGGAAGAAGTTGACGCTGACTGGCTCGTGCAGCAGGTGGCCCATCAACTGCAATTTGCTGTTGATGGCGTGATCGATGCGCACCACATCTTCCCGAACATTGGTGGTCTGTGGGATCGACGAAACGTATTGGGACGTGCCGAAGTTAGGCTTGGGGAAAGTGCCCGCATTCAGTAAGAGGACGGCATTTTGGTCGATCAGGTTGGCGGGAATGATATTACCGGGAAACGGCTGTCCGGCAACCAGTCCGTCGGCGCGATAGAGCGCAAGTTTATTTGGATCGCTGGTGGTTGGAACGATGGGCGCCTTCCCGCCCGCGAAAAGGCTGTACGCCAAGGGACTTCCGAGCGTCGGAAAATCGTTGGCCGGGATGGTGTTTGTGACGGTAGGCGAAGTTCCCTGAATCAGCCGGCGCCACTCTTCATTCACGAAGAAGAAAGTCCTCTCTCGCGAAGTGTTGTAAACATGGGGAATAAACAGCGGTCCGCCGATATTGCCGCCGGGTTCGTTCAGCCGGAACTCGGGCTTGGCTTTGCCGGCCAACTTGGTGAAGTAGTTGTTGGCGGCGTAGTCCTCATTGCGGTTGAAGTAGTAAAGCGTGCCGTGGAAATCCTTATCGCCATGTTTGATCACCATAAGGATGGTGCCGCCTGAGCCAATGCCGTAATCCGGTGCGTAGTTGCTGTCGAGGGTTTGAAATTCCGACAAGGCATCTACGGAGGGCAAGGAGCTAAAGCAGCCGCCACAGCCGCGGTCGTTCAGTTCGCCTCCATCCAACATGTAGATGTTGTGCTGCGAACGTGTTCCATTGAAGCTGATGCCGGTGCCTGAAGTGAGCGCATTGACACCACTGAACGAGGAGAGGTTATTGGCGACTCCCAGGCCCAGGGCCGCCAGCGAGGTCACGTTGCGCCCGTTGGTCGCCAATTGGCTGACCTGCTGGCCGGTAATCAGGGTGCTCAGCTCACTGGTTTCCGATTGAACCTGTAAGGCGTCCGCTTGGACGGTCACTGTCTGGGCGGCGTTGCCGACCGTGAGGTTGACGTCCTCCTTTAAGGTCTGATCGGTGTTCAGGACGATGTTGGTGAGGCTGAATTTCTCAAAACCGGCGGCAGTGGCCTCGAGGTTAAAGCGGCCGACGCCGAGGTTCGAGATGGAATAGATTCCCGAGGTGTTCGATACGCCCTGCCGGACCTGCCCCGTGGCTAAATTGGTGAGCGTGATGGTGACACTAGGAATAACGGCGCCGGTTGGGTCGGCTACCGTCCCCGTGATGGTTGCGTTTTCCTGCGCCCAGACATGGGGTGCGAGAAAAACCACTGTGCTGACAAGGGTAGGCAACAAGAAACGAAAAGCGCGCATACAGACCTCTCCTAAATCGACCACCGGGGTGGCCGCAGCGGTGCGGTACGAAAACGTTTACTTGCGGTACCTGTTCGTGCCTCGTTATGGGCTCTGTTTACTGTTCGTTATTTGATTCCGGTCAGAAGAAAAAGTTTTCGCAGAAAGCCACGGGAAAACGCAGTTCTTTCCGCGGAACTTGGTATACCGCATCGATCGAGAGTCTGTCAACTCGTATTCGATGTGTTACAACCAAATCCTATGAGGGAACCGGTTCGGGTGGGGTTTGTTGGTGCGCGTTTTGCGGCGAAGTTTCACTGGGAGGCAATCCGGCGCGTGTATGGCGTGCCTGTCGATATCGTGGGTGTCACGTCAAAGACACCCGAGGCGCGCGACGCCTTTGCGCGCGACACCGGCATTCGCGCTTTTGATTCATTTGCTGAGCTCTGTTCCTCAGTCGATGTGGTGGATCTTTGCACTCCTCCTTCGTCCCACGAAGAGCTCGCTGTGGAGGCCCTCGGCTTGGGTAAACACGTGATTATCGAAAAGCCGTTCACCGGATATTACGGCGCCAGCACCTTTCCCAAGCAAGAGATGCTGGCCGCAGCCACGGCGAGTTGTACCCGCATACTCAGTGCGGCCAAATCCAGCGGCAAGCGCGTTTGCTATGCCGAAAACTGGGTGTATGCTCCGGCGATTCAGAAGGAGCGCGAAATCATCCAGAAGAGCGGCGGCCAGATTCTTCGTATCTTGGGGGAGCAGTCGCACAGCGGCTCGCATTCTCCCTACTACGGCCGCTGGAAATTCTCCGGGGGCGGCTCGCTGGTGGGTAAGGGATGCCATCCGCTCAGCGCCGCGCTCTATTTGAAGCGAGCAGAGGGAGAAGCCCGGGACGGCGCCCCCATTCGGCCAGCCACAGTCAGCTGCCGCACCCATGAACTCACCCGCCTGCCGAACTACCGGGATGAAGGCTTTTTACGCACCGGCTACGATGACATCGAGGATTACGCACAAATACATGTTCAATTTACGGATGGAACCGTCGCGGATATTTTTTCCTCGGAAGTGGTCCTGGGCGGGGTTTACAACTGGATGGAAATCTTCTGTAACAATCACCGCACGCGGTGCAATATGAACCCGGTGAACGCCGTCGAGAGCTTCAATCCGCGGGAAGACATTTTCCGCGACGTTTATACGGTGGAGAAGATCAACACCAAGCAAGGCTGGAGTTCCCCCGCTCCGGATGAAGGCTGGCAGCATGGGTACCCACAGGAATTCCAGGACTTCATGGAGAGTCTCTACCACGACCGGGAGCCGTTGTCGGGAATAGACCTGGCCCGCGACACCATCGCTACGATCTACGCCGGCTATCTGTCGGCGGAGCAAGGCGGCGCACAAGTGCCGGTTCCGGGCTAAACAGCCGCCGGACTTCAGTGTCCGCGCGGGAACCGCCCTGGACCAGCATCAGAACTTGATGGGTGCCCCATGTTCGCACCAGCGTACGTGGGCCGATTATGAAATTCTTCGAATGCTTTTTGCTCAAAGAGTAAGAGCTCTGGATGGGGCTTCGCCCCGTCTTACTCGGCCCACGTACGCTGGTGCGAACATGGGGCACCCGTCAAGTTCTGATGCTGGTTCAGGGCGGTTCCCGCGTCGAGATCACATACTTTAATCCGCGGAGACGTGCTCCGGCACGAACCGGGCCGGGGCACGCCATTGAAAGGCGAATAGTGTTAGCAAATACATAGACCCGCAGGCCAGAAAGATGACCAGCGAATAGTTGGCCCAGAGCTGTCCTACCAGGAAGGTAAACACGACACTGCCCGCCCCGCCGGCTGCTCCTCCTATGCCCACCACCGTTCCTACGGAACTCGAAGGGAACATATCCGACGGCGTGGAAAGAAGGTTTGAAGACCATCCCTGGTGTGCCGCTGTGGCCAGACATAACAACGCAATCGCCTGCCACAAGGAATGCACAAAGGGAACAAACACCACCGGAGTAGCGCACAGTGCGCAGAACAGCATGGCAGACCGCCTCGCGATGCGGACAGAAAGTCCGCGGCGCATAAAGAACCCTGCCAGCCACCCGCCAAAAATGCTGCCCATCGTAGCCCCGACGTACACAACGACCAGCGGCAACCCCAGGTGTTGCATATCCACATGGAAGCGCTCATTGAAATACTTCGGCAACCAGAAGAGATAAAACCACCAGATGGAGTCTGTGGTCCCCTTCGATAGGGCAAATCTCCACGTTCCCGAGTTAAAGAGAAGGTCTTTGTAGGTCGCCTTAGCGACAGCAATCGAAACAGACGGCGCCGGATTCCCAAACGAGGCGCGCAGCCGGTCATAAGGAAACAACAGCCAGATCAAAAGCCAAAGCAGACCCAAACTGCCGGTGGTATAAAAAGCAGCCTGCCAGCCAAACCGAACGGCCATGAAAGGAATCAGCAGCGGAGCAATCACCGCCCCCGCGCTCGTCCCAGAATTAAAAATTCCGGTCGCGAGTGCGCGCTCTTCGTTCGGAAACCAATCCGCCGTCGCCTTCAGCGCAGAGGGAAAGTTGCCGGACTCGCCGATCCCCAAAGCGAACCGGGCCATGCCAAATCCCAGCGCTGTCAGGGCAAACGCATGGCTGATGGAGGCGAGAGCCCACACCCCGATGGCCAACGCATAGCCCTTCTTTACCCCGATGCGGTCGACCACCCGGCCGGCAACCAGAAAGCCGACACCGTAGGCAAAAATGAAGCAATTCACGATATTGCTGTAGAGATGGTTGTACCGGGCCGGGTCCTGGTCGCCGCCCAATATATGCCGCAAAATGGGCTCTACCAGGCTTAGTGCCGAGCGATCCATATAGTTGACACAAGTGGCGAGGAACAGCAGGCCGCAGATCAGCCACCGCAGATTCGATCGATTGGCCGTTGCTGTCATCAACGGTCTACACGTCCATCATGTACGGCGCACGCTGAGGACGCGATAGCATGCAGTTGGCATCGTCGTCGTTTTTGAAATGTTCCTTGACCGGGTCCCAGTGGAGCCGGCGTTTGGTCTTCATCGCGATGTGGTGGATCAAGCAAGTAGAGCAAGCCCGATGTCCGACCTCCGCTGGCGCAATGGGCGCCTTCCGGCTCTTGATGCAGTCCAGCCAATTGCCATGCTGGTCGCTGCTTTCGTAAAGATGAACCTCGTTCGGGCCGATGACGCTGTCGAGAATTTTCGGATCGCTGGCTACCAGCGGTTTGGGAGGCGCCGCCGCTTTGCCACCCGGATCGGTCGGCGTCACCATCTCGTCCCGGGTAACAAAAATCCAGCCCTCGGTGCCGTAAAACTTGATCCCGTTGGGGAAGTCGCCGCTGATGTCCATGGTCACGCCATTGGCATAGATCGCATGGGTCAGGAATTTACCGTGAACATTCCACAGCCCGTGAGTTGGGAACTCAGCCGTGCCCCAGACCTCGACCGGCCCGGTATACTCGGTATTCATACCCCAGTGCGCCGTGTCAACATGGTGCGCTCCCCAGCCGGTGATCATGCCGGCGCCGAATTGCTCACAGCGCAGCCAGCCGGGACGGCTGAAATCATTCTGGGGATGCACCCGGATCTCGGTGTAATAAACCTCGGGAGTCGAGCCCAGCCAAGCGTCGTAGTTCAGGTTGGGGGGGATCGGCATGGGCGCCGCGTCCGGTCCGCTGGGGTCGCCCGGCAAACCAATCTCCACGTGCTTGATCTCGCCAATACGCCCGTTGCGCACCAGTTCACAGGCGCGGTGGAACTGCTTCCACGACCTCTGCTGCGACCCAATCTGCAGAATCTGGCCGGACGCTGCCACCTGGTTGGCCATCGCGCGTCCCTCCGCGATGGTCAGCGACGCCGGCTTTTGCAGGTATACGTCCTTCTTCGCATGCACCGCGTCCACCGCGACGATCGCGTGCTGGTGGTCGGGGGTGCTGATTACCACCGCATCAATATCTTTATCGGCCAGCAACTCGTGATAGTTGTGGTACCCGGTGACACCGTCATACGGCTTGCCGGTCTTCTTGGCGTAAACGCCATTGATCAGCGTTTTGCCTTGCTCCACCCGATTCGCATCCAGATCGCAAACCGCCATGATGCGTGCCTGGTCGAACTGCCATATCCCGGGTAGATCGTGCCCGCGGGAGATGCGTCCCACCCCGATCGCCCCGACATTGATGCGGTTGCTGGGAGCCGTGGACCCGAAGACGCTGGCAGGCACAATGGTGGGAAAGCCAACCGCGGCCACTGCACATGCCGATAACTTCAGGAAATCCCTGCGTGTTGTTGCTTTCATCCCCACATTTGCATCCTGCACGGTCCCGCTCCCCGGTACTTCTTGTACGTGATAAGCTGCGGGATCATCGTACTTAATCCGCATCGTGGAGTAAACATTGGGTCAGAACCGCTTTGATCTCGGAGGTAAGTGCGCCGTTGTCATCGGCGGCACGTCTGGTTTGGGAAAAGCTGTCGCCTTGGGCTTGGCTGAGGCCGGAGCGGATGTAGTAGCCGCCTCCCGCCGCCTGGAGGAGAGCCGCCAGATGGCGGGAGAAATTGAGGCCTTAGGGCGGCGCAGTCTAACCGCGACCGTCGATGTGCGCAGCCGTTCTTCGATCGAGCTATTGCACACCACCGTCCTCAACAGTTTTGGAAAAGTTGACATTCTGGTTAATGCCGCCGGCATTACCCTCAAGGTACCAACCCTGGAGTGTGCTGAAGAGGATTGGAACCGCGTCCTCGATATAAACCTGAACGGCACTCTGCGTGCCTGCCAGGTGTTCGGCAAAACCATGGTCAACCAGGGCTTCGGGAAGATCCTCAACATCGCCTCGCTCTCGACCTTCGTCGGCTTCAACCAGGTCGCCGCGTACGGCGTTAGTAAGGCGGGCGTTGGGGCGCTCACCAAGCAGCTGGCGATTGAGCTTGCCCCTCACAAGATTTGCGTGAACGCGATCGCCCCAGGCGTGTTTCCCACGGCGCTCAATGGGGAACTGATCTTGCATACCGAGCGCGGCCGGGAGCTCAAGATGCGTACCCCCATGAGGCGCTTTGGCGATGCCGAAGAACTTGCCGGCGGCGCCATCTACCTGTGTTCCGACGCCGCCTCCTTCGTCACCGGGGAAATCCTGGTCATCGATGGGGGCTTCCTGGCCAGCGGAGTCAATCAATGAAGATCATGGGGGCGAAGGTTATTGTTTGCAGTCCCGGCCGTAACTTTGTGACCTTAAAGGTGGAAACCGACGAGGGAATCTACGGTTTAGGGGACGCCACGCTAAACGGGCGCGAGCTGGCCGTGGTCAGTTATCTGGAAGAGCATCTCGTGCCTTGCCTGGTCGGCCGTGACCCGTTTCAGACGGAAGACATCTGGCACTATTTCTACCGTGGCGCTTACTGGCGGAGGGGTCCTGTCACCATGACCGCCATCGCCGCCATCGATATGGCCCTGTGGGACATCAAGGGCAAGGCGCTCGGCACCCCCGTCTACAACCTGCTGGGAGGCAAGAGCCGGACCGGCGCCATGGTCTATGCCCATGCTACCGGGCGCGACATTCCCGAGACCATCGATGAGGTAGAGCGCTACCGGGCGCAGGGCTATCTCGCCATCCGCGTCCAGAGTGGAGTTCCCGGCCTCAAATCGACCTACGGTGTTTCCAAGGACCAGAACTACTACGAGCCGGCCGAACGTGGCTTGCCCACCGAGAGCCTGTGGTCCACGGAAAAGTATTTGCGCCACGTGCCCAAGCTTTTTGAGGCGCTGCGCAAAACCTTGGGCGACGACCTGCACTTACTGCATGATGCCCACCACCGGCTCACTCCCATTGAGGCGGGGCGCCTGGGCAAGGAGCTGGAACCCTACCATCTTTTCTGGCTCGAAGACCCGGTAGCGGCCGAGCTGCAGGATGGTTTTCGCCTTATCCGCCAGCACACCACCACGCCGCTGGCTGTGGGCGAAGTATTCAACTCCATTTGGGACGCGGAGCTGCTGGTGCGCGAGCAGCTCATCGATTATCTGAGGATGAGCGTGGTGCATGGAGGCGGCCTCACCGCGATGAAGAAGGTGGCCGACTTCGCCGCGCTCTATCACGTCCAGACTGGCTGCCATGGGGCGAGCGACATGTCTCCCGTGTGCATGGCGGCGGCGCTGCATTTGGATATTGCGATCAACAATTTCGGCATTCAGGAGCATATGCTGCACAACGCGCAGACCGAAGAGACCTTCACCCATGCCTATGCTTTCCGCGATGGCTTTATGTATCCCGGCGATGGCCCCGGTCTTGGCGTGGATATCAACGAAGAGGTCGCCGCCCGTTTTCCTTATCAGCGGGCCTATCTGCCAGTGAACCGCAAGGAAGATGGGACCTTGTTTCACTGGTGAGACTACACTGTCTCGGGGGAGAAATTCTGATATGTCTGATGATGTTTCTCGGCGCAAATTTTTAGGAGCCGCCTTGGCTACGGCGGCGATGGTGCCTTTGGCGAATGCAGAGCAAGTGCGGTCTGACGATCACAGCCAGCCCAACGAGAAGCAGCCGGAAGAGATCAACCACTCTCTCGACCAGGAAAACCCCAGTTCCGTATGGGCGCCGGAGACAGATAACGGCACCGTCGAGCCGTTCAAGTATTCCTTCGCGCTCGCCCATAAGCGCATCGAAAATGGCGGGTGGACCCGCCAGGTAACCGAGCGCGAGCTGCCCATTTCGACAACCATGGCCGGAGTGGAGATGCGCCTGGTAACAGGTGGAGTTCGCGAGCTGCACTGGCATACCAGTGCCGAGTGGGCCTTCATGATCTACGGCAATGCGCGCATTACGGCGGTCGATGCGCAAGGGCGTAGCTTCGTCAATGATGTGACCAAGGGCGATCTATGGCTGTTTCCGGGGGGCATCCCGCACTCCATCCAGGGGCTGGGGCCCGACGGTGCCATGTTCCTGCTGGTGTTTAACGACGGTGGCTTCAACGAGTTTGAGACCTTTCTGTTGACCGACTGGTTCAAGCACACGCCACCAGAGGTTCTAGCCAAGAACTTCTCCGTGCCCGCTTCGACCTTTGCCAACGTGCCCAAGAGGGAGCTGTTCATTTTCGCGGCCGATATGCCGCGGTCCTTAGCGGATGAGCAGAAGGCGGCGTCTGAGGGGACGGGTGCGATCAACAATGATTACGTATTTCGGGCCAGCACCATGGCGCCAACCAAGGTCACGGCGGGCGGGGAAGTGCGCGTCATCGATAAGAAGGCCTTTCCTGCGACGGATATTGCGGCGGCGATTGTGCGGGTGAAACCAGGGGGCATGCGCGAGATGCATTGGCATCCGCAATCCGATGAGTGGCAGTATTACGTGAACGGGAAGGCGCGCATGACGGTCTTTGTCGCGGGGGGCAAAGCGCGCACCTTTGACTTCCAGGCGGGCGATGTTGGCTATATCCGGAAGTCCCGTCCTCATTACGTCGAAAACGTGGGAACCGAGGATCTTCTATTCTTGGAGGTCTTCCCCACAGGCGTGTACCAGGACATCTCCGCCGCAGAGTGGTTGGCGCATACTCCGTCCCGCCTGGTGAACGAGCATCTCAAAACCGGCGAAGACTTCCTGGAGAAACTGCAGAAAAAGGAAGTAGTGGTCGCTCCGGTTTAGGGCAAAGCTTTGCAGGGGGATGGCCTTTGCCCGTAGGGAAACTGGCCCTAAACGCCAAGCCGCAGCAGCTCTACATTTCGGTGCCCCTTTGCCTTTGCGTTGCTCTTATCTCACGATCGCAAAATATCGACAGCTCTGACTTTCAGCCGTCCCTCCAGTCCTCTCATAGTTTTTATGGCGGCGTGTGAATACGGCAGCGTGCGGAGGCGATCCATTTTTGTTACCTAAAGCGTACGGGCTTAAGCCGCGTACCCTTCCAGTTTCATCGCACGACAACACCTTTACTCACCAATTCTCCCGAATTGCATCCAATAAACCAACGGACAGGAAAATTAGGGAATGTGGATTGTCAGGCTGGCGCTCCGGCGCCCCTATACCTTTGTTATCTTCTCGCTACTAATGCTGTTGCTTGGAATCGGCACTTGTATTGAGGCCCCCAAGGACATCTACCCCTATATCAACATTCCTGTAGTCACCATCGTCTGGAGCTACACGGGCCTGCCACCCCAGGATATGGAAGGCCGCATCGTCACCGTCTGCGAGCGTGCCCTGACCACCACCGTAAACGACATCGAGCATACGCAATCCGAGAGCTACCAGGGAGTTTCCATCATCCGCGTGTATTTCCAGCCGAGCGTCAAGGTGGAACTCGCGCTGTCACAAATCACGGCCATCGTGCAAACCGTGCTCCGCGTCTTGCCGCCAGGCGCCTTTCCGCCGGCCATCCTGGTCTACGATGCGTCGAGTGTACCCATCGTGCAGTTGGGGCTATCCGGCCAGGGATTGACCGAGGAAGATCTCTACGACCTCGGTTTATCGTTTATCCGGCCCCGCTTGGCCAACGTAGAGGGAGCATCGGTTCCACTGCCCTACGGCGGAAAGGTTCGGCAGGTGCAGGTGGATGCCGATCCCAACCTGATGTATGCCAAGCATATTTCCGCCACGGACTTATCGAACGCTGTCAATGCGCAAAACCTGATCCTGCCCGCAGGCCTGGCCCGCATTGGCGATCGGGAATTTGTCGTCAAGCTGAACTCTTCACCTGCAGTTGTTTCCGCCCTGAACGACCTTCCCGTCCGCGCCGCGAATGGTGCCGTGGTGCTCATAAAGGACGTTGCCCAAGTCCGCCTCGGCTACGCCCCGCAGGAGAATATTGTCCGTCAAGACGGCAAACGCGGGGCCCTGCTCACCGTTCTGAAGAACGGCAAAACCTCGACCCTGGACATCGTCAAAGGGGTGAAGAATATCTTGCCCCAGGTGAAGGCCGGCCTTCCGCCTTCGCTGCAGATCACGCCGTTGTTCGATCAATCCATCTTTGTATCGGAATCCATTAGCGAGGTGGTGCGCGAGGCCGTGATCGCCGCCGGCCTGACCGCCTTGATGATCCTGCTGTTTCTGGGCTCCTGGCGGTCCACCCTGATCGTCTGCACCTCGATCCCGCTCTCGATCGCCACCTCGCTGGTCATCCTTTATGCCCTGGGAGAGACCATCAACGTGATGACCCTGGGGGGATTGGCCTTGGCAGTCGGCATCCTGGTCGACGATGCGACGGTTGAGATCGAGAACACCCACCGCAACATGAGCGAGAAAAAGCCCTTGGTTCGGGCCATTCTCGACAGCGCCCAGCAGGTGGCGGCCCCGGCATTTGTTTCTACGCTCTCGATTTGCATGGTTTTTACCCCCGTTGTCTTGTTGACCGGCCCTGCGAAGTACCTGTTTACCCCGCTCGCCATGGCGGTGGTATTCGCCATGATGGCCTCCTACTTCCTGTCACGGACCCTGGTCCCGACCATGATGCATTACCTGCTGGGGAGTGAGATCGGGCTCTACCAGGACGAAGGCGCCGCCGAGAAGGAGGAGGAAGAGAACTGGATCTGGCGCGTGCACTCCAAATTTGAGCGCTGGTTTGACCGCCGCCGCGATACTTACAGGGCCGCACTCGGGTGGTCGCTCGAAAATCGCGCCTTGACCGTCGGCATCTTCGGCCTCTTCGTGCTTTTATCGCTGCCGCTCCTGTTCTTTATCGGCGAGGATTTCTTTCCCTACGTCGACTCTGGCCAGATGGATCTGCATGTCTACCCGCCCCAAGGCATGCGCCCGGAAGATGCGGAGCTGTATTTTGCTTCGATTGAGAAGGAGATCCGCCACGTCATTCCGCCGGATCAGATCAAGCTCATCCTCGACAACATCGGTTTGCCGAGCGGCGGCATCAACCTGGCTTTCTCCGCCAGTGCGGTCATTTCAAACTCCGACGGCGACATTTTGATTTCGCTGAACCCTGGCAAGCGCAACACCCAGCTCTACATGCGCCAGCTGCGCGCCGATCTGCATAGCAAATTTCCTTCCGCCACTTTCTTCTTTACCCCGGCCAATATCACCAACCAGATCCTGGATTTTGGTTTGCCGGCGCCCATCGATTTGCAGATTCTGGGCCGGGGCAAGAACAACTACCAGCTGGCGCAGCAACTGCTCAAGCAGGTGCGGGCCATCCCCGGCATCGCTGATGCGCACATCCATCAGGAAATCGCTCTGCCAACCATCGACGTCAATGTCGACCGGATGAAGGCGCAGCAAATCGGACTCACCCAGCAGAACGTCGCCCAGAGCATGTTGATTTCCCTTACCGGTACCGGGCAGACGGCGCCCAACGAGTGGCTGAACCCGCAGAACGGAGTGAATTACCAGGTGGTGGTGCAGACACCAACCTACCGCATCGATTCGCTGCCGTCGCTGGGCCGCACTCCGCTCACTGCCACGGCCGGCAACGCCAGCCAGCTGCTTACCAACGTAGCCAACTTCAAGCGAGACGCGACCCCCGTCATCGTCGACCACTACAACATTCAACCGGTCTACGATATCGAGGCCGATACCGATCAGCGTGACTTGGGGGGCGTCGCCACCGAAGTGCGCAAGATCATGAACGGCGCGCAAGGCAAGCTTCCCGTGGGCACTACCTTGGCTTTACGGGGTGAAGTCGCTACCATGAGCGACTCTTTTCTCCGCCTGGGTATCGGGATCATTTTCGCCATCATCCTGGTTTACCTCCTGATGGCGGTTAACTTCCAGAGCTGGCTCGACCCGCTGCTTATCTTGATGGCGCTGCCGGTGGCCTTCGCCGGGGTTCTCTGGATGCTGTTCCTTACCAGCACCACCTTCAATGTACCGTCACTGATGGGCGCAGTCATGACCATCGGCGTGGCCACCGCCAACAGCATTCTGATGGTGGTGTTCGCTAACGACGAGCGCAACGCCGGCAAGAGCAGCATGGAGGCTGCTATCAATGCCGGCTTCACCCGGCTGCGCCCAGTCTGCATGACAGCCCTGGCGATGATCATCGGCATGCTGCCCATGGCACTCGCGCTCGGTGAAGGCGGCGAGCAAAATGCTCCGCTGGGGCGGGCCGTGATTGGCGGATTACTGCTGGCGACCCTGGGCACCCTGTTCGTGGTCCCGGTGATGTATTCCTGGCTGCGCACCGATCCGCCTCGCGACTTTGACAAAGAGATTGATGAGGCATACCGCGAAGGCGAGCAATGAGCGACGATCTGGAACAAAGGGTTTACCCGGAAGACGAGCACCTGCAGAAGCTGCAGCAGGACCCCGACCGCCGGATGACGCGAGCCGAGTGGGAGCACGAAGAAGCGCAGGCACGGCAGGCCGCGCGGAAAAAGCATGAACAGGTGCGTCACGACCGCGAAGTGCAGCAGGAGTACGACCGCAAGCACCGCAAAGAGCACCGCAACTGGGGGAAATTGATTCTATGGGTAGGGCTCGGAGTTGTGGTGCTGTTGGTCATTTTCGTTCTGGGCTATCTGCCCCATCACGAACGAACGAAAAAAACGGAAGAGCTCGCCAAGCAGCGTGAGCAAGAGGACCCGACGGTGCAGGTCATCCGCGTAAAGCGAACCAGCACTCCGGGTGCGATTACTGTTCCGGGCACCACTTCCGCCCTCACGGAGGCTTATATTTATGCGCGCGCCAACGGCTACCTGCGCAAACGGTATGTGGACATCGGCGACCACGTTCGTCAGGGCCAACTGCTCGCGCTCATCGACGCGCCCGATCTCGACCAGCAGGTGGAGCAGGGTAGGGAACAGCTTCGCCAGGCCGAAGCGCAATTGACGCAGCAGCAAGCACAGTTGGAATTGAACCGCGTTACCTGGGAGCGCTGGCGGACCTTGGTTGCAAAGGGTGTTTTCTCCCGCCAGGACGGGGACCAGCGCGAAGCGGACTTCAACACCCAGTCTGCCGTCGTCGCGTCCGCCCAGCGCAACGTGCAGAGCTATCGTGCCAACCTGGCGCGGCTTATCGCTCTACAAGGATATGAACGCGTGACCTCGCCCTTTACCGGCATCGTGACCCAGCGCAATACCGATGTGGGCGCCCTGGTGGGATCGTCGGGAGCCGCCTCCAGCGCCCCGGCGAGTTCATCCCAAACCCCCACCGGGGGATCGGCGAGCGTGGCCAGCACCAACACCAGTGGCACCGGCGGCACAGCGAATCAGGCGGCGACGCCCTCGACCGGCCAGGCGCAAGGCGGACCGATATTTGCGATAGCGCAGATCGACACGCTGCGCATCCTGGTGTCGGTTCCGGAGGGCTATGCGTCTGACATTCGCCCGGGCATGCCGGCGCGGGTTTTCATCCAGGAGCGTCCGGGCGTGCCGATCACCGGCAAAGTAACGCGGACTGCAAATTCGATCGACCAGAACACGCGCACCATGTTGGCCGAAGTCGATGTCGACAATCGCAAGGGCGATCTTTTTCCCGGTATGTACGCGGTCGTGAGCTTTGTGCAGGTACATGGAGTGGCCCCGCTGACCGTTCCCGGCGACGCCGTGGTGGTGCGCCAGGATCAGAATATGGTCGCCGTGGTCCGCGACCAGAAGATCCAGCTGGTTCCCATCAACATAGGCCGCGACTACGGCCCCTCGGTCGAGGTGCTGAGTGGGCTGCATGAGGGTGACGTTGTGGTGTCTACGGTCACCGATGTGGTGCAGCCGGGCGCCAAGGTTCATCCCCAAGAGGAACCTGAGGTGGCGCAAGCTCCGCAGTCCAATGCAACTCCGGACAGCGGGCCGGGCCAATATGGAGATCAATCCATCGTGAATCAGCAGGGAGGCAGCACCACTCCAAAAGGCGGCAAGGGTGGCCAAAAGCAACCCAAGAGCAAGAGCGGATCGGGTCAATGATGCGTTTTTCTCCAGCCGCAGCCGCTCTTTTGCTGGGGTCGTTGACCTGCGGCGCGCAGCAGGGGCAGCAACCTCCGCCCTTTACGGCGCCGGCGCCCCCTATGCCGAAGGCGACGCAATCTCCTGGCCAACAGCCGGTGCCTTCGCAACAGCGGCCGCAAGTTGCACCCGAAGCGCCTCTACCGCAACCGGATCAAACCACGATTGATGTGCGCCAGCTGGAACCCTTGAGCGCACAGCCGTTGTCTCCAGGCGTGCGGCCGGCAACCGCTTCGACCGCACGGCCGGATGCAGAAGCACCTTCTGCCTTTCACGCCCGCGTGTTTTCGTTGGCTGGTTACCGGGCGCCGCGGGTGCCCCCGATCCCGGCAGGTTCGCTGTCGCGCCTGCAATCTCTGATACGCGATGGAAAGCTTTATCTCACCCTCCACGACGCCATCGCGCTGGCCATTGAAAACAACCTCGATGTTGAGGTGAGCCGTTACAACCTGCTGGTGGCCGATACTGACCTCACACGGGCTCAGGGCGGAGGAAATTTGCGTGGCATCGACTACACCGTAACGCAGCCGCCTTCGGGGGTCGGAGCGGACACCAGTCCTCTGCTCAACACCGCGACTACCGGGAATGTCTCGACCACCAGCGCGACCATCGCCGATCTTTCGCAGGTGAATCAGGCGGGCAGCGGCACGCAGCAGAACATTTCGCAGAACGGAACCTCCACGTACTCTGCCGGACCATCGATTCCGTTCTACGATCCGACTCTGAGTGGTCAGGCCGGTTACTTTCGCCGCTCCGATCAGAACTCCCTCATCGCGGCGACCGGCAGCGCTGCGACAGACACGGGCCCGCAAGACTTCGTCAGCACCGGCATCGATTACCAGGAAGGATTTTCCCCAGGCACGCAGCTCGATGCCTTCGTCAATAATGCGGCGCAGGTGCTCTACGCCAATGGGAACCAGTACAACCCCTTCCATGCTCCCAGCACTTCGATCACCCTCACGCAGCCTTTGCTGCGCGGGGCCGGCCGCGGCGTTAACTTGCGATTTATCCGCATTGCGCAACTCGATCGGAATGCATCGCGGTTGGTGTTCGAGCAACAACTCCTGGCGACTATTTACGGTATCTCGCGGCTTTACTACGACCTCGTGTCTCTTGGCGAAAACGTTGGTGTACAGGAGGAGTCGCTTGCGGCGGCGCAGCGTCTCTACCAGGACGACAAGGACCAAGTGGACCAGGGAACGTTGGCGCCTATTGAGTTGACGCGAACGGCGGCTCTGCTGTCGTCGAGCCGGTTGTCCCTCATTCAGGCCCAGGCGGAGTACCGCCAACAGGAAGCGATTCTGCGCCAGCAACTCCTGCGCAAGCTCGGGGACCCGGCCGCAAATTTTGCGTCGATCGTTCCTCAGGATCGCATCGTTGTGCCCGATGCCGCGCCGGCGCTGAATGTCCCGGCGCTCATTGAGGATGCGCTCGATCATCGTCCTGATCTGGCGCAAGCGGCATTGCAGGTCAAGACGGACGAAATCTCGGCCAATGCCGCCCGAAATTCCGTGAAACCCGGATTGTCCGTGTATGCCAACGCACAGACGCGTGGTTCGTCGTTGGCACCCATCGTGAATTTAGGTTCGCCGGGCACCGGCTCGGTGACCGTCCCATCGGCGATCACCCAAGGTGGGTTGCGCTTGGAGACGGTCTACCAGGGAGGCGTGCAGCTTTCGCTGCCATTGCGCAACCGAATCGCGCAGGCAGATGCGGCTCGCGATCAGATTCAGCTGCGCCAGGCACAGGGCCGCAGTTTGCAGCTGGAAAACCAGATCCGCCAGCAAATTGAAAATGCCGCAATCGCGGTGGAGAATGCGCACCAAGCCTACGCAGCGGCGGTCGAGAGCCGCAATTATCAGCAGCAATTATTGCAGGCGGAGAAGGATAAATTCTCTGTAGGCGAAAGCACGAACTATCTGGTGGTGCAGGATGAAGCGTACCTAGCGCAGGCGCGTTCGACTGAGGTAGCGGCCCGCTCCGACTGGATGAAAGCCCAAATCACCCTGGACCAAACCCTGGGCAATCTCCTGGAAAAGAACAACATCTCGCTGGACGACGCGATTCGAGGCAAGCTGCCCTAAACTCCGAGTGAAAATCGGACCTCGAAGATCAAGCTAAACTTGACGGGTGCCCCATGTTCGCGCCAAGCGTGACGTGGGCCGAATACGAAATTCTTCGAATGCTTTTACTCAGGGCCTAGAAGCGTTTGATGGGCTTCGCCCGTCTTCTTCGGCCCACGTACGCTGACGCGAACATGGGGCACCCGTCGGGTTCGCGGTTGTGTACGCGGCTGCTCCCGCGCTAGTCGCCGGCTAGGGCTACCTCACCACGCAGGCTCTGCTCGAATGCAGCCAGCTGTGACTCGATATCTCCCTCAATGGCACGCCGTTTGATGATGTCCTCCCGATAGCGGCGCAGGAAGTAATCGATCGTCTCCACACGAATGCGGATCGAACCGGAAGGCTTGTTCTCATCCAGATCCTTGAAGGAGAAGTATGGCGTTCCTGACTGCTCGATGATCCCTTCAATGACCCCGTAAATGGGAGCATCGTGGCCGCACTTGAAGCTCGACACCTCAAGCGCCACCAGGTTCGGATGCCGCGCCGTAAACTTCGCCGCCCAAACCTTGTGGTTGGTGCTGGTGGAATACCGGTTCTTCCACACATCCTGAATATCCAGCGGATGCGTAATAAGCCCAGCCCGCACCTCGTCGCCGAATAGCCTGTCCAGCATGTCCTCATCCAGAGGCAGAGTGTTTTGCGAAAAGACGGGATACCCCAGCTTCTGGAATTCCTCCATGATCTCGTGGTTCAAACCTGGATCATGGTGATACACGCGGCCAAGCATCACAATGCCGATGCGGTCCTCACGCTCCAGTTGATCGAGCGTTTCCCGCGCGTGGCGCCGAATATCACCCTCGCAATCGGCGAGTGCTTTGAATCCGGCATCGAGAGCCCGCTCATTCTCTTCGCGGGACAGTCCGAGGACCGGTCCCCACGCCTTCAACATCTGCTCCGCGCAAATGTTCCGGTCCTGCAAGTTCAGAATCGGATCCATGTACAGCATCCCATTCTCAGTGAAGATGTCGCTCTCTTTGGTGAATGCCGCCTTTACCACTTCTGGAGTCGCCGTAACCGTCGGGCAGGCATTCGATCCGGTCAGGTTCACCAGCGGAGTGTGGAGCACGTCATACATCGGGAACCAGATCGCATGCAGCGGCTTCTTGCTGTGTTTGGTAGCGATCAGGTTGTACACGTGCGCGATCCCGATCTTCGAGGGATAGCAAGGATCGATCGCCCCACGGCTCGCACCGGCACGGTAAAGCTCCGGGGTCGTGTAGTCGGAGTAGATAATGTTCTCGGCCTTCATCCCGAGGCTGGCGAAATAGGCGTTGAAGAGCGGCGCATAGCTGTACGTATTGAGCAGACGGGGAATACCAACCCGGAAGTCCGCGCGTTTCTGCATCAGAGCGGCGCGTTCTTTGACACTCTTCGAAACGAACAATCCCTTGGTGCTGGGCACGGCATCCGAAACTACGTCCACCTTGCGATGACGGAAGAAATCACGTGCCGCGATATCGACAAAGTTTGGATTGGCATCCTTGATCTTGTCGATATCAGCCTTGATGTCCTTCATGTCCGCCAGATCTTCGACCGTTCCCTTTTCGCAGGTAGCGATAATGAGCCGCTGCTCGCCGACGCGCAGCGGAACCTTGGTCTTCTTGGGCTGGAAGTCAACCGGTTTGGGAAGCTCGATCGTTTTGCTGGAGCCGGGAGACATCTGAATTTGGATGAGAGGCTCGACCTTGGCTTTGAAGGAGGTGCCAGTGCTGCAAGAAGATCCTTGCGGAACATTGGCCTGGACTTGTTCCAAGCTGGGTAGCTGATTCACCACCTGCGGAGTCAATGCCGGCGCAGTGGAGTGGTCATGAGTTGCCGTAGCGCTTACATCGACATCAATAAAAGTACGCAGGCAATTGTTCTTGCAGAAGTAGCACCGCGTGTCCTCATTGCGGGTGGTGCGGTAGCGAATATTACGCACCGCGTCCAGACCAATAAACGTGGTCCGCATGCCGTTGTTCCACAGCCGTAGCGCTTCCTGCGCGGCCCCAATCGCCCCTGACTCACCGCAATGCTCATGGACGATGATCTCCGGCACTTTACCCTTAGCGCGGAAGCTGGATTTAATGAAATCGACTTCGGCCTTCACGACCGCCAGGTTGTTCTGCGTGCCACCCTGCAGCACAAAGCGCGAACCCAAAGACGCCAGGTTGGGAATGCTGGCAACGTAGAGAAACACATTCTTCGGCAGCACATCGGCAAGGCCGGCAAGGATCTCCTCCGACCGCCACCCCTGGCGCTGGAAATTCACAATATCCGACTGCATGAACACCGCGCAGCCGTAGCCAAACTGAGGCATGGACTTGGCGGAGAAGGCGATGTCCGCAAACTCCTCCACCTTTTTGCCGAAACCTTCCGCGGTGGACTGCAAGAAGTATCCGTTGCCTGCCGAGCACTGCGTATTCAGCTTGAAGTCTTTGACCCGTCCGTCTTTGAGGACAATCAGCTTAATGTCCTGCCCGCCTACATCGATGATGACGTGAGGGTCCTCGTAGAACTTGAGGGCAGATTCGGTGTGCGCGACTGTTTCGACCAGCGCGACATCGGCCTTCAGCACGTCTTTTAAAATATCTTTGGCATACCCGGTGGTGCCGACGCCCAAAACCTCCAGCGTTGCCCCTTTGCTTTCGATCTGCTCCCGCAGCTTCTCGAACATGTCAATCCCGTCCTCGATCGGGTTGCCGTTTGAAAGCTGGTAGGTCTTGCACAGGATCTCGCCATACGTACCCAGAAGCACCGCTTTGGTGGATGTGGATCCGCCATCGATACCGATAAAACCTGAAACCTTCTGCCCTGGATAGAACTCCGCGGCAATGAACTTCTTCTTCTTGAATTCCTGGCGGAACTGTTCCAGTTCTGACGCATCGGTCACCAGGGCCTTGCCGCCGGAGAGTGCTTTCTCCTCGGCGCGACCGTAATCGATGTAATACTCCAGCTTGTCAACGCCAAGATACTGGCCGACTTCCAGATCTTCATCCTTGCCGAATTCGACCGCGCCGAGCGCCGCGAAATACTGAGCATTTTCCGGAACCTTGATCAGTTCCTCGGGCTTCACGCCCTCCGGGAGCTCGACTTTGCGCTCCTTCCACATGATCGGGATATTCGTCTGCCACGCCTCGCGCATGCCTTTGATGAACCCGTTGGGCCCACCCAACAGCAACACGTGGGGACGCAAGGTATGACCGCGCGTGAGCACACTCAAATTCTGCAGAACAATAGCCTCGAAGAGGGAAGCCATCAGTTCATTGGAGGGAGTACCGGTCTTTTGCAGACCGTTGATATCGGTCTCCGCAAACACACCGCACTTACCGGCGACCTTGTGGAGCTTTACGCCGTGGTAGGCCTGATTGGACAATTCGGTCGCGGGAATTTTCAGCTTGGCATTGATCTTGTCGATAACTGCGCCCGTGCCGCCGGCGCACTTATCGTTCATGGAAGGAATCTTCTTCTTGCGTCCCGTCTCTTCATCGTCTTTGAAGACAATGATCTTCGCGTCCTGCCCGCCTAGCTCGATGACCGAGTAAACCTCGGGGTGAAGCTTCTCCACAGCAAGCGAGACAGCATGGACTTCCTGGACAAACTTCGCGCCGACCATCTCTGCGATGGTGCCGCCTCCCGATCCGGTGATAAAGATCCGGGTGTTCCGCGGGTTAATCCCCGTGTCCGCTTCCATCCGCCGCAGAAACTCGAGACACTTTTCCGGCTGCCTGGTTTCGTGCCGTTGATAATCCTGCCAGATAGTTTTATCTGTCGCGGCATCCACCACGATCGCCTTGACCGTAGTGGAGCCGACATCCAAGCCGACAAAGAATTCCTGCATACACCTTCCCCGGAACTACGTTGCGAGCAAACGTGCGTTACAGCGGTTTCACGATCGGTGTATCCAACGAAATTATGCTCGACGGGGCTCCCCGAGAAAAGCCCCACCTCGCCGAGGTCAGATCGGACACAGTAATCGTGAAACCGCCCTAAGCTACCTGCGCTTTGGCCATGGAGGGCCGGGCGCGCCGGTTGTATACGCGATCTTTGTTCATCAGTTCGCTCACGTGCCAAGCGAACTGCGCAGCTGTTCCTGCCAGACCGTGCCGGTGAGGGAATTTATAGAGGGCTTTCCGCAGCTCCGGATGTTCCGCCACATAAGCGCGGAGCTCCTCCAGAGACTTGCCTGTTTCTTTCAGCACACCCTCAAATTCGGCCCGCGATTTTGCTTTGGCCTCGGCCAGCGCCATCTGCACGCGGCTGTGGGCATTGACTTCGCCTTCGCCCGAAGTTTCCACCGGGAGGAAGATCATGTCTTTGAATTTGTTCACCACCCTCGATTGCACCCCATCCGACTGGGTCGAGGGCATGCAGCCGAAAGGCTTCAGCGCCAGTACCATGTGGCAAAGGTGGTTCACGGTGTAATAGACGTTCTTGCCTACTTCCATGAATCCTTCACCGCCGCGGGCGAGCTGGTGGTAGAAGGGGTGAGCCAGGCGGGAAAGTTCCTTCTGCGGAATCAGGTGGTGGGCTGTGTCGCCCATGTGACGGATGGTGCGATGGTAGAAGTGGTTCCACATCTTGCTCCCCGCGCTGAGCCCGCCGGTCTTTTTGAAAACCTTGAGCTTGTTGGCCATCCGCTTCTTCACTTCGTACCACTTAGGGTCTTTGTAAAGGTCAGCGGCGATGCGAGCCCTGGCGCCTTCCTTGGCTACGTACATCATGTAAGCGATCCAGGTAGCGATGGGCTCTACCAGAACCTGTGCGCCTTCCTTCTCCAGGAAAGCAAACATGTTGAAGTTGCCGTCGCCCTCGGTGGTTTGTGCCCAGAACTCACCGGTGATTTTGATGACCGGCTTCACACGCAGCCGGTCCACTTCGATTGCGTTAATGCTGTCGCGGCAGGCGTGCAAGGCATCCACATATTCCTTGCCGTACAGGTTGTGGGCGATCTTGCCCAGGGTGCAGCCGAGTCCTTCGACCTTCTTATGCTTGGCAATCCAAGGCCGTGCCCACTCGGGAGCGGCCTCCATGATGTGCCACCGCTTGCGGTCGCGCAAAGTATCGGTGAGGGTCTTCACCGACTCGCGAATCACCCGGTCAGTCTCCCCCTTGTTCACCTCGAACGGCCGAATCTGGTAGACCAGCTCGTTGATGACGTCGCCCAGATTGAGTGCGTTGAGCATGCCCATGCCGAAGTCCACCGAGAACTTCAATCCCGGCTCGCCGCTTGCGGCCTTGATGCCGTCCGTCTGCTGGAAGAGCAATACGCGAAAGCCTTCGAAACCAGAATTCTGCAATGCAAACCTGTATTCGGCCTCGTACATGCCGAAGCGGCAAGGTCCGCAGGATCCGGCGGTGAAGAAGACATAATTGTCGATGATCTGCTTGCGGGTTTGTCCTTCCTGCTCCAACTTCTGCAGGTAGCGGACCAGGTTGCCCACCGTGAAGTAGGTCGGATTGCACTGGCCGTTGTTGCCGAATTCTTTGCCGGCCTGGAAGTCATCGACCACCGGGGTGGGAATGTTTTCGCACTTATAGCCGCTGCCATGGAAGACGGCCTTGATCATCTCTTCGTGCTTCCAGGTGAGGCCGCCGAATAGGATGGTCACATAATCCCGTTCAGGACCAGTGAATGTACGCTCTACCGGTTTCTTGAACTCGCGCATACGCGCCAGTCCGGCTTGCGCACGAAGGCGCGCACGTTCGGCATCGATGCGGGCTTGGATCTCTACTTCGAAATCCGTTTGTACGATCTCGTTCACGACCACCGGCATGGGGAAGCTCCTATATTTTTCCCGGGTTAGAACATCATTGCTTGCTGGCCCCAGCCGGAGACTTATCCCTCAGCGGCTAAAGCCGAACATATGTGCGATGTCTTAAGTACGGGCTAAGTTCGCTGCCGTGAAGCTGCCCGTACCCTTCATGGCTAAAAGCCTATAGCTAAAGCCTGTACCAATCATGTTTCGAAGGACAGTGAATATTCCTCCAGCGGGTTCAGCGCCTTGAAGGGTAAGTTCGACCCTGAGGCGCAAATGCTTTGGCCCTGCAGGGTACGGGCAGCTTCGCCGCAGCGAACTTTAGCCCGTACATCCCTCTTCTTCAATCTGAGCCGGCTTTAGCCGCTGAGGGGTGTTAACCCCGTCCTTACATCTGGCCCGACATTCCCTGGAATCCGTGCGCTAGCTGTTTGAAGAAATATTTGATGACCCGCTGATCGTTGTAGCACCACCCCAAAATATGGTTGAGTGTGGAAAAACAATGCGTCTGGCAGGTTTCCTTTTGATGATCGAGTTGTTTGGTTTCGAACTTGTGATTTTCGACCACACCCCAGTCGTAGCTCGCGGTGTACATGGGGAAACACGGCGCTAAGGTCCCGTCGACACGAATGATCATGGAATTCTGACCGGCACGGCAGTTCCACGGGAAGTGATTTCCCTTCATGAAGTCGACCATCTGCCAAAGGCGGGTGTTCGAATTGACCATTTTATAACCGCTATCCTGCTTCTCAGTCAACCACTGAATTGTCTCTTCCACCTGCGGCCAGTCATTCTTCGAAATGTAAGTGACATTGTCGTCCGCATGCTTGAAGTGTTCGTCCTGCTCGAGCAAAGGAGACTCGTTGATGTGGTAGTCGGTGGCAATACCGCAATCATGCGCAATCTCGGTGAGCTGCCGCACATCGTCCAGGTTGTTGCGGCAGATATTAATGTTCAGAAAGACTGAATAGCCGTATCCATATTGTTTACGCACCAGGTAGTCGAATTGTTTCCTGATCGGAGCGAGCGCCTTGGGCAGCCCTTGCTTGATGTCGACTGCGTCCACGGCAATATTGAAAGTGGACATGCCGGCGTCCGCCAGTTTATCGATGACGTCGGTGCGCAGCAAGCGGGCGTTGGTGGGCAGGTAAATCCAAAAGTCTTTTTTCGCCGCGTAGTAAGTGATGCGTTGGATGAAGTCCGGCCGCAGAAGCGGTTCGCCACCCATGAAGGCCAGCACTCGGTTTCCCGTTCCGTGAAGCCAGTCAATCGATCGCTTGGCCGTATCCTCGGACATTCCTTTGACCTTGTTGTCGAACGCCCAGCAATAGTGGCAGTCGAGATTGCATTTGAATTCCGTGAACAGATAGGCAATCAAAGGATGGAAGTCGCCCGAGGTCACCCGGGAACGGATATAAGGGAAAAGCCATCCGCGCATCGCGTGATAGATCTGGCCGGGCTTCCAATGACGTTTTTCCGGCGGCTGCCAAGCCGCGTCGAAGTCGACGGCGCCGAGGAGTTCCGGGCGTTGCGGAAAAACAGGATCGGGAAATCGCTGCGGTTGCCCTACCGGCTGCAGTCCGGGTACGGGAGCTGAAGGTTTGGTTAAGAGACTGTGCAGCGGGACATCGAGCCTGAAGTTCGAAGTTTGCGAGCTTTCCTGTTCAACCTGCATCTACACCCCCAGCAACTAAGCACAAGTGAAATTTTGCGGAATCGTGGGCGTCGCATCGCGAGCCCGGACCACCCCACTCCTGCAAGCGGAGTGCCACAGATTAATTTTCCTGGCAATCTGCGGTAAAACATTCAAAACGCAAGCACAAGCGATCGAGAGCAAAAAGTGCAACGGGTTTCACATGCCAATCCACTGACTGCCTGTCAACTATTTGGCATCCTTGTTCAACTCCAGCAATCGAACCTTTAGATGGGAAATGGCGTTAAATGGCGTTAGGAAAATTCTTGATACCGAGCCCTGTGCCTTTTCATCTATGAACCATCGTGAGGCGGAGGTCACCTACCGGACCATGCAGGGGTCCCACAACACGAACAGCCGAATTGCTCGCTTGGCGTCACAGCATGTCGACGAGGTGCTGCGTTTCGCCCAGAAACTTGGAATGCACAGTCACCCCGAGCAGCTGTTGCGGGCGTTGCCTTCGGAGCTCTGCGCTCTGCTCGATTGCACCACCACCGCGGTCATTCATCTGCGTAAGGGTGAGCTCTCCTGCCACGTCGTCGACTCGGAAGGGTCTGTGCTCTCGGCAGATCGTTCGGCCAAGAAGTGGCCGGAGGAGATTTGGTCCGCGGTTTCGCAGCACGATCATCCGTTGGTCATCGCCTCGCTTGATCAGGATGCGCGTTTTCCCGAGGCGGTCCGGTTCTTCCTCGAGTGCGGGAGCCAGTCGCTCTGCATCCTTCCGCTCACCACGCGCCTGCACTGCTTGGGCGCCATCTGTATCGGCCGCCGGCGTCCGGACGCGTTTTCTGACCGCGAATCTTCTCTGCTTTCGCTGGTCAGCCACTATGCCGCTTTGGCCATCGATGACCGGCTCAACTTTGCCCAGTCTGAACTGGCATGCGCGCAGTTGGACGAGGAAAGAACCAAGCTCAAGCTCATTCTCGATTTGAACAACAGCGTGGTTTCCAATCTCGAGCTGGGCGACTTGCTGCACGCCATTTCTCCGGGCATTCGCAAAGCCATGCGTCTGGACGGGGCGGCCCTGATTTTGCCTGATGCCGAGGATGGCCCGCTGCAGCTTTATGCCTTGGATTTTGCCGAACTCACGGCTTCTGTGCGTCAGGATCTCCCCGCTTCGCTCTACGGTTTCGTGGCCACCCAGGTATTTCGAACCGGCAAGCCATGGATCGGGGACACCGGCCAGTTGCAAAGGTCCGGGCTGGACTTCAGAATCGCGTCCAAGGCCGGAGTCGAGACAATATGTATGTTGCCTCTGCTCCGGGGCAGTCGCGTGTCCGGCGTTCTGTGCCTGGTGCGCACCGAGAAGAACGCCTTCACCCTGTCTGAGCTCGAGTTCCTGTCCCAGGTTGCGGGCCAGGTCGCGATCGCCGTCGACAACGCTTTTGCCTATCGCCAGATCAAGGAACTCAGAGACAAGCTCAACCAGGAAAAGCTCTACTTCGAAGATGAGCTTCGTAGCGAAATGAACTTTCAGGAGATCATTGGCAATAGCCCTGTGCTTCGCCGGGTCCTGAGCCAGGTCGAAGCAGTGGCGCCCACCGGTTCAACGGTTTTGATCCACGGCGAAACCGGCACCGGCAAGGAACTCATCGCCCGGGCAGTGCATAACCTAAGCCAACGCCAGTCGAGCCCATTCGTTAAGTTGAACTGTGCAGCCATTCCTACCGGCCTGCTGGAAAGCGAACTCTTCGGTCACGAGAGGGGCGCCTTTACCGGGGCCGTGACGCAGCGCATCGGACGATTCGAATTGGCCTCCCAGGGGACTATCTTCCTGGATGAGGTAGGCGAGATTCCGCTGGAACTACAACCCAAGCTGCTGCGCGTCCTGCAGGAACGGGAGTTCGAGCGGCTGGGCGGCTCGCGCACGCTACGCAGCAATGCCCGGCTCATTGCGGCGACCAATCGCGATCTGCGGAGCATGGTGGAGGAGCAAAAGTTTCGTTCCGATCTCTTCTACCGGCTCAATGTCTTCCCCATCCATGTTCCGCCGCTGCGCGAACGGACCGAAGACATTCCATTCCTGGTACGCCATTTTGCCCAGCACTTCGCACTGAATATGGGGAGGCAGATCGATACCATCTCTTCCGAAACCATGAACGCGCTGGTGCGCTATCCCTGGCCGGGCAACATCCGTGAGTTGCAGAACGTGATCGAACGCGCGGTCATTCTGTCCAAGGGACCGGTGCTCAAGGTGCCGCTCTCCGACCTCAAGCCCCGGGCGGCCGAGGTGGGGAACGGCGGCTCGACCCTCGATGAAGTCGAGCGCCGGCACATTCTCTCGGTTCTCGAGCAAACCAACTGGGTTTTCTCCGGTCCGAACGGGGCGGCGGCACGCCTGGGAATCAAGCGCCCCACGCTTCAATTCCGCATGCAAAAGCTCGGGATCACCCGGCCGCGCAAGCCCCAGTAGAGAGACTGCCAGGATGTTGGCACCCTGCCAGCGTATTGGCGCGAACCCCAAAAAATCACCAGAAAATCCACTTGAATTTTTGGATGCTCCTGGCAAAAAATGGGCCCGACGATTGCATCATCGTAGGCAAATACACGTCTGTGCGGATCGATGTTAAGAATCACTGTCAAAGAAGACGGCCTTGAGGAAAGGTGGATCCTTCAAGGCAAGCTGACCAAAAGCTCGGTCGCCGAGTTGATCTCGACGTGGAGGGCATCGATAGCCTCTTCTGCCACCAAAAGCCGCATCGTGGATCTCGACCAAATAACCTCCATCGACAAAAGTGGCGAGGAAGCCCTTTCCATCATGATTTCTGACGGAGCCACCATCCTGGCCTCAGGGGTCTACACCAAACATTTGGTGGATCAGTTACGCGAACGAAGTACCCGGAAAAAGGTTCCAAATTGAACTATTGGCGGCGCAGCCATCCGGCCTCACAACCGCATATTTAAAGTGCTTGAAATTCCCCCGCGCTTTCATTCATAATAAAAGGATTCCACACGTTGTCAGTACCGTCCGCACTACGGGCCCCGGTTATAAGGTCGCAATAAGTTACGAAAAGCTTCTACGATTCTGCACCTTCCTCGTCGAAGGCGACTAATTAGCTAGGGATCCTTCCCAGTCGAAGACCCCGAAAAATTTTTTAAGACCAACTGCCCCTCGAGCTTCGCGAATTGGGGAGGCGGCGTCCTATTCCGGTTTTGCGATCTACATCGCCGAACAGGGCCTATTATCTTTGGAGGTCGTTCATGCAACTACGTTCCTACTTGGGACTTCGTGTCTCTAAGTTCTTAGTGTCTCTCCTGTTGATCCAGGGCGCTGTATCCCTCTTTGCCCAAACCTTTCGCGGTGGCCTGAATGGTACCATTACCGACCAATCGGGAGCGGTCGTGTCCGGTGCGGCGGTTACCGCCACAAATGTTGCCACTGGCGTTGCTCTCAACAGTATCAGCTCCAGCGGCGGCGAGTACCTGTTCCAGGATTTGCCCTTAGGCACCTATACCATCGACGTCACCGCGACCGGATTCAAGCCGGAAAAGGTGAATAGTATTCCCGTTACGGCCGGCCACATTTACACCTTGCCGATCAAGATGAATGTCGCGTCCACCGGCGAAACGGTCGAGGTCATGGCGAGTGCTCTGGCTCTGGATACCACCTCCACCACGCAGACCGCCGGGGTAGGCGGCAAGCAGTTGCAGGATACGCCTCTCAATGGCCGCGACTTTACCCAGTTGATCATCCTTACCCCGGGCTTCTCTAACTCAGGCGCCGGTGGCTATGGCTCGCTGAACGGCACGCGCGCCAACCAGATCAACTGGCAGATCGACGGCATCGATAACAACGATCTCTGGCACAATATCCCGGCCGTAAACCAGGGGGGCGTCTCCGGAATCGCCGGTATTGTGTTGCCCATCGACGCAGTCGATCAATTTTCCGCACAGACCCAGGCGGCTCCCGAGGCAGGACGTAATCCGGGGGGCAGCGTCAACCTGTCACTCAAGTCCGGCTCCAATCAGATCCATGGCACTGCTTATTACTACAATCGCAACGAGTTCTTTGGTGCTACCAATCCGTTTACCGCGCCGGTGAAGCAAGAAGTCCGTAACTATAATTACGGGTTCTCGGCAGGCGGCCCGATCATTAAGGACAAGCTGTTCTGGTTCCTTACTTTTGAGCACCAACGGTTCGTCATTGGAGTTCCAGATCAGTCGACGCAGCCGTCGCAAGCCTGGCAGGCAGCTGCGAAAGCGACTCTGGCCAAGTTCAACGTGGCTGTGAATCCGGTGTCCACGAAACTTCTCGCAACGCTTTGGCCGTCGACCGCAACGGGAAATCTTGCCGGCGACGTGGGCGGTGCTCCCACGGTAAACGACTTTACCAGCACAGACCCCGAGTATGGCTACAGTTACAACGGACTGGCCAAGATTGATTACACCTTCAACGACAAAAACAGCCTGTCTGCGCACTGGTTCGCAGGTCAAGGTAACCAGGTGGCTCCCGTCGGCTCTTCACTCAAGTACTATTACGAGGTTGCGCCGATCCACGTGCAGAATTACGCCATCGTGTACAACCACGTCATTTCGCCTTCGATGGCCAACCAGTTGCTGCTGGGCGTCAACTACTTCAACCAGGTCTTCAACGACTTCAACAATGGCTTCGACGCGGCTGCTCTCGGCCTTGTGACCGGCAACACGCTTCCGGGCGCCCCGAACATATCGATTAAGGGTTTCGACCCGATCGGCGAGACCCCTCCGGAGGGACGCAACGATATTACTGGCCATCTCACGGACGACTACTCCTGGACGGTGGGACGGCACCAGTTCAAATTTGGCGGAGAATTCCGCCAGGCGCAATTGGATGAGTTTTATCATCGTCACGCGCTGGGAAGCTTTACCTTCGATGGCTCGCAAGGACCCACACCAGGGGGGAGCGTAGCGTGGAACTCGGGCAATTCGCGCATTGATGCTCTGGCCGATTTTCTGGCCGGGAATGTGTCTGCCTCCTCGATTGCCTTGGGTAACCCTGAGCGCCAGGTTTTCGTGAATACCTTTGACCTCTTCGCGCAGGACTCCTGGCAGTTGAGTTCGAAGCTGAATGTCAATTACGGCTTGCGCTACGACTATGAAGGCCCGCTGCATAATTCCTGGAAGAACCTTTCCGTATTCCGGCCCAATCTTGGCGGCGTGGTTTTCCAGGGAAATCAGATCAGTTCGCTGTATAGCCCGGATCACACCGACTTCAGCCCGCGACTGGGTTTCTCCTACCAGGCCATGCCTCGTACAGTGGTGCGTGCCGGCGTCGGGTTGTACTTCGACACTCCCAACCTGAACCCGTTTCTCGACAATCGGCCCGGTAATGGCGCGCCGAATGGTGTGGAAGGCAATCCAGGGGGCCCCAATCCGGTGACGACTTCGACCGCGAATAGCTACAAAATCGTGAGCGGGGTTAACATCTTTCCTCCGGGCCTGGGATCCAATAGCATCTTCTCTATCGCCAATGGATTTGTCCCCGCGCACAACTTGAACTACAACCTGCAGATTGAGCAGAGCCTGTCCAGCAAGCTCGTGGCGCAAGTTGGATACGTCGGCTCAGCCGGGCGGCACCTGCTTTCGATTCGTGATATCAACCAGGCGAAACCGGGGATCTACGCCACTTCGGCGGCGCAGAACGCCAGCCGGCCTTATTTCTCCACGTTCCCCGCGTTTACTTATATCAACGAGATCCAAAGTATCGGTAACTCGAACTACAACTCGCTGCAAGCTACCTTGCGTGTTTCCGATATTCATGGCTTCACGGCACAGGCAGCCTACACCTGGTCGCACAACTTCGATGAGGTAACGGCCTACCGCGGCGCTCTGCCGCAGGACAGCACAAACTTCAGGGGAGACTACGGTCCAAGTGATTTCGACTCCCGCAATACCTTTGTCGGATTAGCCACTTACAATGTTCCGGGAACTCAGAAATTGAGTCTGCTGAGCAAGGGATGGCAGCTCAACACCCTGATGACTTTCCACAGCGGCAACCCGTTCTCGGTCTTTAGCTCAGCCGATACTTCGGGCACGGATGAGGGCGTGCAGCGGGCGAATTTTGTGCCCGGTGTGAGTCCCGTATGCCGGTTTTAAGAAACAGGCGATCAATGCAAATTGGCTGAATCCGGCGGCGTTTGTCGATGCCCCGGCGGGTACGTTCGGCGATACCCGGCGGAATGGATATCTCGGTCCCGGCTATGGGGATGTCGATTTCTCAGTATTCAAGAACACACCGATCACGGAAAGAATATCGACTCAGTTCCGTGTCGAGATGTTCAACCTGTTCAATCGCACCAACTTTGCCTCGCCGGCTTCCAACGAAAGTTTTGTCAATCCTAACTACACATTGGACAACGCGCTGGCTCTCTCTACCACAATCGGAAGTGCCAACGGCGCGCCTGGAATCGGGGCGGGTGAACCCTTCAACGCGCAGCTGGCTCTGAAAATAATCTTCTAACGTTGCGCTGTAGTAAAGCGCGCCCACGGCCCCATCCTTTAACCAAGGGTGGGGCCTAACCTTTTGGACCCTGCGCGAGAACTGGAATTGAAGGACCAAACAAAACTTGATGGGTGCCCCATGTTCGCACTAGCGTACGTGGGCCGAAAAAGACGGGCGACCCGGATTCCTGCCACGCTGAACTGGACAGGGCCGCGTGTGCGCCTTTCCGTGAAGAAAGGCGCATGCACTGTATCAACGCCACGAACTCCAACAGGAAATCCGGGGAAAGCCCATCAAACGCTTCTAGTGGACTGTAACAGTTGATTCAGTAGTACCGCGGTGGAAGGGTACGGGGCTTCAGCCCGTACGTAATGCTTGAAAACGTCTCCGGCTTTAGCCGCTGAGGCCCGCTTCCTCAGCGGCTAAAGCCGATTCCTTCTCGATGCTTAAACGTACGGCCTAAAGGCCGTACCCTTCAACTGGAGAGACTAGTAAATCGGCTGTTACAGTCCACTAGGCCTTGAGTGAAAGCATTCGAAGGATTCATATTCGGCCCACGTACGCTGGTGCGAACATGGGGCACCCATCGAGTTTTGTTACCCGTCGAGTTTTGTTTGGTCCTGCAGTTCCAATTCTCGCGCCAACTCTTACGAAACCTTCCCGGTGAGATGGTAGTAAACCACCGGCGTCACGACCAGGCTCAGCACAATAGAAATCGAGAGCCCGCCGATAACCGCGATCGCGAGTGGCTGCAACATCTGCGACCCGGCCCCCAGCGCCAGTGCTAAAGGAAACATCCCACAAACTGTCGCGATGGCAGTCATAAGAATCGGCCGCCTGCGCCGCTCAGCAGCGTGGAGCATCGCTTCACGAGCGTTCATCCCGCCCGCTCGTAGTTGCTCGTCGGCGTCCAGCAGCAGGATCCCATTCTTGGCCACGATGCCGATGACCATAATGAGACCCATGAAACTGGCCACATTGAAGGTTGTCCCGGTGATAAGCAGCGCAAACACCACTCCCGCGAGCGATAAAACCGAGCTGGTCAGAATCGCAATCGGTGCTGCGAAATTGCGGAACTCCGTCAGCAGCACCCCGAACACCAGTGCCAAGGCCAGCACTAAGACCCGCGCCAGGTCGGCAAACGACCGCTGCTGCTCCTGGTAAGTGCCGCCATAATCAACCCGAACCGCCGCCGGCAATTGCAGCCGGCTGACCACATCCTTGACCTGGGCCATGGCTCCGCCCAAATCCGACCCCTCCAGCCGTCCACTCACCAGTACAACCTGCTGCAGGTTCTCCCTCCGAATCTCATTTTGCGGTGGCAACTGCGTGATCGTGGCCATGGCGCCCAGAGTAGCCGTGTGCCCGCTGCTGCTGTTGAAGACTGTGTTCTCAATCGCTTCGAGAGAAGCGCGATTCGCGTCGGGCAGTCGCACTCGGATGGTGTAAGGCCGGCCATCCGCAATCAACGGATCGGTGGTAGGCAGACCATCCAGAATTGAGGTTGCGTCCTCGGCAACTTCTGTCGGAGTAAATCCCAACCGCCCGGCCACCACCGGATCAATCTGAAAATTCGTAGCCGGTCCGCTGATGGTGTTGTCCACGCCATTTTGCGTATCCACTACCCCGGGAATTTTTGCGATGGCCTGCTGAACCCGAGGCCCCAACGTCAGCAAAAGATTGCGGTCGTTGGAAAAGAGCTTGATCTGGATCGGTTCCGGCGAGTTGGAAAGGTCGCCGATCATGTCTTGCAGAACCTGGGTGAACTCCATGTCCAGCGAAGGCTCGGCCGCGTGAATCTGTTCCCGGGCATCGGCGATTACGTCATCGATCGAACGGGAACGATCCGTTTTCAAACGGACAGTAAAGTCACCGTAGTTAGCCTCGGTCACCGCCGCGAGGCCCAACTGCAGACCGGTGCGCCGGGAGGTGATCGAGACTTCAGGAATTCGCCGGAGAATCTGATCGACGTGTTCGAGGATTCGGTTGGTTTCGCTGATCGATGTTCCCGCCGGGGTCAGGTAATCCAGCACAAAGGCGCCTTCATCCATCTCCGGCAGCAGGTCCGACCCCAGTCCCTGATAACTCAGATAGCCGGCGGCGAATAGCACGATGCATGCCGCGATCATGCCGAGAGGGCGCCGGAACGACCACTCCAGCGCACGCTCGTGGTAGTGCAAAAGGCGGCGGAGAGCATTTCCTTCTTTCCTGGGAGGCCCGGCGTGCACCTTCCGCTCCAGCTGCATCGAGAGCGCAGGAGTAAACGTCAGAGCCAGCAGAAGGGAAGTGAGCAACGCCACCGTCATGGTGACAGCCAGCGCGCGGAAGAAGCTTCCTGTCACCTGAGTCACTGCGATCAGGGGGAGAAAGACAATGACCGGTGTGATGGTGGAGAAAAACAGCGGCCGGCTGATCTCGCGGATCGCTTTACGCACCGATCCAGTTCGCGACTCGCCCGCTTCGCGATGGACCGCAATATTTTCCACCACCACGATCGCGTCGTCGATCACCAGCCCGATGGCCGCGGCCAGTCCGCCCAGCGTCATCAGGTTGAAGCTCTGTCCCGGTAATACGAAGAAACAGAATCGTCACCGCGACAGTGACCGGGATGACCAGGCCGGCGACCAGCGAAGAAGTCCAATCGCGGAGAAACAGGAAAAGGATGACGCACGCCAGCACCAAGCCGATGAGGATCGCGTCGCGGACACTGAGAATGCTCTCCCGTACCAGCTCCGACTGGTCATAAAACGGCTCCAGGTGCACCCCAGCCGGCAGCTTCGCGTGCAATTGAGCGATCTCCGCAGCCACGCCATTGGCCACGGCGACCGTGTTGCCCGAGGGCTGGCGGGTGATGTTGATCAGCACCGCGGGCTTGCCGTTGGACCGGACCGCGGTGTACACCGGCATGATCGACCGTTCCACCGTTCCGATATCGCCTACCCGAATGGCCACGCCGCCGGGCGAGGTCTTCACAATCAGGTTGCTGAGTTCGGCAGCGCTATGCGCCTGGGCGCCAATGAGGCCAAGGATCAACTGATGGTTGGCTTCATACAGCCCGGGCGAGTCAATAATGTTGGATTGCTGTACGGCATTTACCAGATCCAGCAGAGTGACACCGGCGGCCTGAAGACGAGCGAGGTTGGGCACGATGTGGAATTCGGGAATCTGGCCGCCTTGGATCAGGACCGTGCTGACGCCGTTGACCCGATTGAGCGGCGGCTTCAAGTCATAGGTTGCGATCTCCCACAGCCGGGTCTGGGGAACCGTGTCCGAGGTCAGCGCGTATCCGAGGATAGGAAACGTTGCGAAGGTCAGCCGGTTGGTGGTGATGTGCGCCGTCGCGGGCAAAGATTGAGAGATCCTGGCGAGCGCCGCATCGGTCAGTTGCAGCGTGCGGAACATGTCCACATTCCAATCGAAGAACAGGCTGATCTCTGCCGAGCCGCGGCTGGTGGTACTGCGCACGGTAACCAGTCCGGGAACGCTGTTGACCGCGTCTTCAATCGGCTTGGTGATGGTGACCTGCATCTGTTCCACAGGCATCACGCCGTTGTCCACACCAATCACCACCCGGGGAAAATTCACCTCGGGAAAAACCGAGATCGGCACCTGGAACGCGGTGTAGATTCCAGCCAGGGTCAAGAGTGCGAGAAAGAAGAAAATCGGTTTGGCTGCGGCCGCAAGCCAGAACGGCGGTTCGCCAGGTGTGCCGGCCATCAATCTTTGTCCCCTTCCGCTTTCGTAGCCGCGCCTACCTTGACCTTGGTTCCCTCGTCGAGTCCGTAGCCGCCCGATGTGATGACCGTATCGGCAGGGCTGATACCGGTAAGGATCTGGGCCGATTCGGAATTTCGGATGCCCAGAGTCACCGGCTTCTTGGCGGCCGTTCCGTCGGCCTTGACGACCATGACGAATTTGCTTTCTCCGTCCGGCCCAACCTGCACCGCGTCCGCGGGGAGGAGCAAAGCGTTAGCCGCTGTACGGCCGGTAATCGTCGTGTGCACGGGCGTGCCCGCCTTCAACGCTCCTTTTGGATTCTCCACTCGCAGCCACACTTCGACGGTCGTGCTTCCCGGGTCGAGGGCAGGGCTGATGAGCGAGACTTTGGCCGGCAGTGGATCAGCGATTCCGGCGACGGTCACGGAAGCCGCCGCACCGAGCGTAAGCTCCTGTGCCTGTAACTGTGACAAATGCAGCTTGGCTAGCAATCCTGAGGTATCCATGACCGTGATCACTGGAGTGCCGGCGGCAGCCGTTTCCCCGGCAAACAGCGGCCGGTCTGTGACCACGCCTGAGATGGGGCTGCGGATTTCCGTGTAGCTCAGCTGCGCCTGGGCGCCCAGGTACTTTCCCTTGGCGGATGTGAGTTGCCCTTGTGCACTTTCCAGCGCAGCCTTGCGGCTGATCTTCTGCACCGCTTCCAGGTGCTGTTTGGCAATGTCGTGGGCCGCCTTTGCCTGAACCAGTGCGGCTTTGGCGGTATCCAAATCGCGCCCCGGGATCGCCCCTTGGCCAAAGAGCTGCGTCCGGCTATCGACAATGCTCTGTGCCAGATTCAGGTTGGCGACTGCCTGGGCCAGGTCCAGTTCCGCCTTGGCGGTGTCCTCAGGCACGGTGGCTCCGGTCGCAATGTCGTAGCTACCTTCAGCCGCCTTGTAGGCGCCCTGGTTGTCGAGTGCCGCGGCCTCCAGGTCACTATTCTCAAGCGTCACCAGGAGCTCACCTGCTTTGACACGAGATCCGCGTTGTACGTAAAACTTCTTCACCGGCGCGGTCACCTTGGGAGAAATGGCGGCCTGGGCCAGCGGCGCCAACGTCGCATCGGCCGCGATCTGCTCCGAGATTTCGCCCCGTTGCGGATGGGCAGCCTGGACATCGACTTCACTGGGAGCCGTCTCGGCACTCTTGCTGCAGGCGGTTACCCCGAGGCAAGCGACACCTAACATCAGGACAGCGATACGACCCATCATCTAAATCGCCCCCGTCAGCAGTTGCAGGTTCGTCAGCGCCAAGCGATAGCGAACCGCACCGTCTTCACGCGCTATCTCTGCCGAGGTCAAAGAATTTTGCGCATCCACCACTTCGAGCACTGTAGCCTCTCCGGCGCTATACCTGAGCCGCGTAAGGCGCAAGCTGTCGCCTGCCGTCTGGACGCTCTGCTCCAGAGACTGAAGCTGATCGCGTGCCGTGGACGCTTCGGTGTAGAACTCGTCCAGCTGCGCGATGAGCCGGCGCTGGGTCGCGGTCAGCGCGATGCGCGCCGAATCGCGCACGATCTCGCTCTGGCGAACCCGATGCTGGGTCGAGAGCCAGTCCCACACCGGTATATCCAGCGTGGCGCTGGCTGAGTAGCCTAGATTCTTCACCCCATCCCCGCCATTCACGGCAAACTGCACCGCATCGATACCGTAAGTGAAATTGAGCCCAAGGTCGGGAAGATAGGCGGCGCGTGCCGCAGTTACATCCAAGGTGCTGACGCGAAGCGCAGCCATCGCCTGGTGCAACTCCGGATTGAGCCGCATCGCAGCCTCATCCACGTCGGCCCGGGCAGGTAGTGCCGCCATTGGATCGGGCGCCAGCGTGTAAGCCGCGCGCGGGTCAGGGAAGAGCAGTACACCTAGATCCAGATGCGCCTTTTGTGCGCCCAGCAGTGCTTCCGAAAGATCGCGGGCGCGCTGCTGTTGCTGTAGTTGCGCCTTCACTACGTCGGCATGCGCAGCCTCGCGGGCACTCTCCCGCTGCTGGGTCAGGTTGGTGAAACTCCCGGCTTCGCCGGCGGCGCGGCGGGCCACGTCCACCTTATGTTCCGCAGCCAAGGCGTCAAAGAAGAGGCTGGTCACGGTCGCGACCAGTCCGCGACGGGCGATTTCGAGCTCTGCGGTAGCCACCGCGGAGGCCGCGGCCGCGCGTGAGACTGCTGTCACCTGGGCCAAGCCCAGAGTCTCGTTGACCACACCCTGGCTGGCGTATTCACGCACTGCGTTATTGGCAATAAAGCGCGGCGCCGCTTGGCTTCCGACCGGACCGCTCCCATTGCGCGAGCCGTTGGGTTGCGTATAGAGCACCTGGTTGTGATAACTGGCATTCGGTAACAGGGCCGCACGCGCAATGGAACGGTCCAGCGACGCGACCCGCTGATTCGCTGCCGCGGCGGCAAAGTTCGGCTCGTTTTCCCGCGCCCGGGCAATCGCCTGCTGCAAGGTTACGGGAGTGTTCGGGGTTGGTTGCTGCGCCATCGCCGAGGTCAACGAGAGCGCGAAGGTGAACAAGAAAATTCTAAGCATTCACGGCTGTCCCACCACCAGTATGGTAAAGCTGCCGGGAACAATCGCCGGACGGGGATGTGGGTTGGCTGCGGTTGGCGCAGGCCGGTCCCCCAATTCAGCCGCCGCCAGGTAAATACGCCCCGTAGCTGTGTCCAAGGTCATGGTTCTCGCGCCGCGTTGGGTGGCCAGGTTTTGCAGTACGGGATAGCTATCCTTATCGGCATCGATGATGGTCAGCGTGCCTCCGCCGTTCGAGGAAAAAGCCAGCTTGCGTTTGGGGTCGTACCGGGTGGCGTCCGGTCCTTCGCCGATGGCCGGATTGGCCAGCGTCTTACCCGACTTCGCATCCACTACTGCCATCTTGCCGCCATCGCACACAGCAAACAGGCGTCGTCCGGTGACATCGATAGCCAGGCCGGAAGGCGAATCGCAGTTGTCCACCGGCCACGCGGCAGTCAGCGCCTTGGCCGTCGCCGACAATCGGACAATCTGATTCTTGCTTTCGATATTGGCGAAAATTGTGCCCGATCCATCCGCGACCGGGAACTCGGGTTTACCCGAGAGCGCGATGGTGGCCACGGCCTTCCGCTGTGCGGTGTCAATCACGGTTACATTATTGCTGCGGCCGTTAAAGGCCCAAATGGTCTTGGTTACCGGTTCAAACACAATGCCGTCCGGGTTCGTGCCTGCGGGAATCGACGCCACGGTGGCGAACGAGGTGCGGTCAAACACCACCACCGCATTGGCGCCGCCGTCGCTCACATAGCCGTACTTGCCGTCGTCGTCCAGGGCCACACCGTGGGTGCCCTTCAGCCCGGTGATGCTGCCCACGACTTTGCCCGAATCGGTGTCCAGCACTTCGACCCGGGGTCCATGCGTGACATAAAGCCGGTGGGCCGAGGAGTCGGATGTAAGGTAGTCCCAGCCACCCTCGCCGCCGATTTTCCAACGGGTCAGAACACTGAATGGTTTCTGCGCCAGAGCGGCGACGGACGCCAGAAGCAACACCGTCGCGACGAGGGGGTAAATGCGGATTGTTCTCACGAGTTCAATTTCGCATAGCAACCTTAACGGAAGCTGAAGGTAGGGCCACGATGACCCTGGTGCCGACCCCTAGATTGCTGCTGATTTCGATCTTTCCCTGGAACCTGGTCGCAATTGCTTTGCAGATGGCGAGGCCCAGCCCGGTGCCTCCCGTATTTCGGCTGCGCGAAGGATCGCCGCGGTAGAAGCGGTCGAAAACGTGGGGCAGATCCTGCGGGGCGATGCCGTCTCCGCCATCCTCGATCGCTAACTCAGCGCGTGTCCCATTCTGCTGCACCGATGCCCGTATGGGAGAACCGGCCGCGCTATGTTGCAAGGCGTTCAAAAGCAGGTTCCCGCACAGCAATTGCAACTGCTCCGGCTCTGCTTCCACCATCACCGGGCCGTCACCCGTCACCAAAATTTGCAGGCGCTTGAGTTCCGCCATGGATTCGAATTGCTGTGCCGCCTGTCGTAAGCAGTGATTCAGGTCAGCGACGGTGCTCGAAGCAGCAGCATCCGCCTCTACCCGTGCCAAGGTCAGCATTTTGGCTACAGTTTCTTCCACGCGTTCGCAATCCAGTTGGCAGCGCTCCAGGCCGCGCTCATACTCGAGCGCTGTTCTTTGCTTCAGCGTGAGGAGTTGCAGCGACGACTTCAGGACCGCCACGGCCGTTTTGAGCTCGTGCGCAGCATCCCCGGTAAACTGGCGTTGTTGCACAAACGATCGCTCCAGCCTGGCAAGCACCGTCTCCATCGCAGCCGTGAGGGGTGCAAGTTCCCGGATCATCCGCGCCCGCGGAGGAGGAACAAAGTTCCAGGAGTCTACCGAAACCCCGCCTGCTTCTGCCGCCAGCTCTCGCAATGGAGCGAGACCGCTGTTCAGAAGGAAAAAGATTAAGGTTCCAGAAATCGCCAATAAAACCAAACTGGTAGCTGCATAAAAGCCGACGGCTTCCCAAATTTCCGACCACACGCGATCGGTCGGAGCGCCATAAAAAATGGTTACGCGGCGGGGAATGCCGCCGCCTTTATCTCCCGGGTCGACCACCCTTAGACCCTCGATCCTGAGCGACCGATAATGTGTGCCGCCCGCTGAGAGACTAAAAAACCTGTCCGTCTCGCTAGCCGGCATGCCTGCCCAATTCTGCGAGTGGCCCAATACGCGGCCGCGCGCGTCTTCCACCTGGTAAATATCCTCCTGCGGTAGCTTGGACTCGGTCCCGTCCAGCATTACGTTGTCATTGGTGTCTTCCGCGTCCTGCACCGCGCCCAGCAGGGAATCGGCCCGGCCTCGCAACATAACGTCGAACGAACGAAAACGCACATGGCGCTCATAGAGCAAGGCTGCTCCCGAGATCGATATTGCCGCCAGCAGTTCGACCAGCAGAATGGTGAGGATGAGGCGATGGGTGATGGAATAAGGTTTCACAGCAGGCGGTAGCCTCGTCCGCGCAGGGTTTCGATGCTTGGCTGTTGTGTGGCCGCCTCGAGTTTTCTGCGCAAATTCGAAATGTGCGCTTCGATTACGTTGGAGTGGTGTTCCCAGTTGTAGTCGTACAGATGCTCCAGCAGCTCGCGTTTCGACACGATGACTCGCGGGCGGTGGATCAGATACTCGAGAATCCGGTACTCGGTTGCCGAAAGGTCCACCAGCTTGCCGGAGCGGTGAACACTTTGCTCCACGGTGTTGACCGCGAGGTCCGACAGCCGGAGGATGGGATCGGCGACTCCTTTGCCGCGGCGGATGAGCGCCTTGGCCCGGGCGATCAATTCGCCGAGGTCGAAGGGTTTGGTGAGGTAGTCGTCGGCGCCGGCATTGAGGAGCGCGACGATGGAGCCGGCCTCGCTTTTGGCGGTCAGGATCAGCACGGGGGTGGAATCCCCGCGCGCTCTCATCTTCCTGAGCAAACTCATTCCGTCGAACCCCGGCAGCATCAGGTCCAGGATGATGAGGTCGTAGCACAGGTTCTCGGCAAGATCGAGTCCGGTCGGGCCATCCTCAGCGCAGTCCACGGCGAAAATGGGCCCTTCGCGCAGCGCGGCTGCCACATTTTCGGACAGACGCACCTCGTCTTCCACCAGCAGGACCCGCATAGCCCAGTATCCCCTGGTTAACATTAAGCCATGCTGAAAGCGAAATCTGGGCCTCTGTTGGGTAGAGAACTACGAGAATTATCGTTCTCCGGGGGGAGGGGCACTCTGGCCGGCGCCAGTCTTTGGCGGCTGCCAGCCGTCGTTGGAGGGGCCATTTTGGAAGAAATAGGAATCTTTGCTGTAGGGCCCGGTCGCATAGGTCGCGTTGGCCTGGCCGAAAATCTTCCCAGCCCGTAACGTATCCGCGCGAACCTTGTCGACCAGCTGGTGGTAGCGCTCGTCGGTCTGCGCAAATCCAGAAAACCAGCTCAGATCGTTGTTGCCAATGATCACAACATCGATCCCAGGAACCGACGCGATGTCGTAGGCGTTGGCCACGCCGGTCGGCGTCTCAATCATGACCACGACCAACATGTTGTCATTGAAGGTCTGGTGGTAATTGATGCCATTAATTCCCCAGATGCTGGGTGCCTGGCCTTGGCCAGTGCTCCGCCGTGCCACCGGGGGATACCGAGACCACTTGGCTGCCTCCCGCGCCCGGTCAACATCATCGACCGTCGGAACCACTATTCCCAATGCGCCGATGTCGGTGGCGTGCTGGATATGCCATTCCTGCGCATCCGGCAACCGGACCATTGGAGTTGCCTTCGCGTGCGGGCAGGCGGCAATCATCTTCTCGACGTCCGCGAATTCAAGCGTGCTGTGCTGCATTTCAAACCAGGTGAAATCGTAATGTTTGGCGTGCTCGCAATAGTCGGCGATATCCATCTTCGATTGGGTAAAGCTGAACACCTTCTTGCCGTCGAGAAGCTTCTGCCGCGTAGTGTTGTAGAGCGGCGCCTTAGGGGTTTGCGCTGCCAGCGGCAGCGCCAAAAATAAGCAGAGCAATGCGGACAAGAGCTTCATGAGTGTCGGCCTCCGGCACAGCCATCCTTTATAAACCTAAAATCCGCCACATGTATCTGCGTGGAAATTTATACAAACCGCAATCCTTCCAAAGAACCCCGCTACACTGCAGATCCCTTCGCTACGCTCCCCCGGATTTTCCTGTCGTGTTTTGTGGCGCTGATGAAGTTCCTGCGTCTCTCTTTGCGGAAAGCCGCATGCGTGGTCGTTGCCGGCCGCTGTGAGGTAGAAATCCGGGTACGCATCGGTCGGGATGGCAAGCGGAGGGCGGCGCTTCCATTCAAGGCAGACTCATCGGATCGAGGAACCCGCCGTTCCTGCGATCCGACTGAACGAGTGCCCAATCGAAAGAAGCCGACCTGCGGTCCCTCGATCCCAGTGAACCAATGCCTACTGGAAACACCGCCCTCCGCTTGTCATCCCGAGCGAAAGCCGACTTGCCCTGCGGGGCAAGATAAGGGAGCAATGAACAGTACGGGCCACCGCGCACTGGACGGGTGCCCCCTGTTCGCACCAGCGTACGTGGGCCGAGAAAGACGGGCGAAGCCCATCAAACGCTTTTGGTCGGCACAGGGTACGGTTGTTCATTAGGAGCGAAGCCGAGGGACCTGCAGTCCAACGGGGTGTCACTGGAAATGTAGGGCCGGTTGGTTCGGGTTCTCACCCAGACACCGATGCCTATGGGGTATAAATAGGACCGTAGATCCGATCGGGAGATCCACTATGCAGATGCGTTGGCTTATGGCAACTTTACTCCTCAGCTCCGTTGCCGCGGCGCAAGAGGGTCTGACCATCGACCTGGCGCAGGTTAAAGCCCAGGTAAGTCCTCAGCTCTATGGCTTGATGACGGAGGAAATCAACTACTCCTACGACGGCGGCCTGTACGCCGAATTGGTCAGAAACCGCACGTTTCAGGATCGAGGCAAGGTTCCCCCCAGCTGGTTCCTCTACGTGTCGGGCAAAGCGGAAGCATCCATGGCCATCGATCCCACCACCGGACCAAGCACGGCCTTGCCGCTAAGCCTGCAACTGAAGGTCAAAAGCGCCAGCGCCCAAGATCAGGCAGGGATCACCAACCTTGGCTACTGGGGCTATCCGGTAAAGCCGCAAACCACCTACCATGGTTCGTTCTACGCCAAGGCGAGCGATCCCTCGATAGGCCCCGTGACCGTGAGCCTGGTTGAGGATGAAACCGGTAAGGCATTCACCACCACCGTAGCTTCGCTCACCTCCGCATGGCAGCAGCACGAGTTCACGCTCCACTCCAATGCGGACAAGGAATCCTCTCACTACCACCTCGTGCTCTCCGTCGCCAAACCAGGAACCGTTTGGTTCACCCTGGTATCGCTCTTTCCCCCCACCTATCATGACCGGCGCAACGGATTTCGCATCGATCTGATGGAGAAGCTGGCCGCAATGAAACCGGCCTTCCTGCGTTTTCCTGGCGGGAACTACCTCGAGGGCGACCACATCAACGAGCGGTATGAGTGGAAGAAGACTATAGGTCCACTCGTCGACCGCCCCACCCATCCCAGCCCATGGCGCTATCGCTCCAGCGATGGTATGGGTTTGCTCGAATTCCTCGAGTGGTGTGAAGACCTGAAGATGCAGCCCTTGCTCGCCGTGTATGCCGGCTACTCCATGCAACAGGAGTTCGTAAAGCCCGGCCCGGCTCTTGACCCTTACATCGCGGATGCGCTGGATGAAATCGAGTACGTCACCGGCGACGCCAACACAAAATGGGGAGCCGAGCGGGTGAAAAACGGCCATCCCGCGCCCTTCAACTTGAGTTACGTCGAAATCGGCAACGAGGACTTCTTCGACAAGTCCGGAAGCTACGGCGACCGTTACGCGCAGTTTTACAAAGCCATCAAGGCCAAATACCCCAATCTCCAACTGATAGCAACTACGCCCGTTACCACCATCAAACCCGATGTTGTGGACGACCACTTCTACCGCCGGGCGGCGGAGTTCTATGAGGACGTCCACCACTACGATCAAACCGATCGCAACGGGCCAAAGATTTTCGTCGGCGAGTGGGCCACCCGTGAGGGCACGCCCACGCCGAACTTCGGCTCGGCGCTCGGTGACGCCGCCTGGATGACGGGCATGGAGCGGAACAGCGACATCGTCATCATGGCCAGCTATGCGCCCCTGCTGGTCAACGTGAACCCGGGAGGCATGCAATGGGAGTCCGATTTAATCGGATACGACGCCATCCGCAGTTACGGCTCGCCGAGTTACTACGCCCAGGTCATGTTCAGCAACCATATCGGCGACCAAATCCTGAATGCCAAATACCAAGGCACGTCACCCAGGCTGTTCTATTCGGTCACACGCAACTCCGCCAACGGAACCGTCTATGTGAAATTGGTAAACGCCAATTCCACTCCGCAGCCTTTGCCCATCCAATTCACCGGCGGCAAAGTTGCCGCGGGCGGCAAGCTCATCACCCTGTCGGCCAAGACCACCGCGGCGACGAATAGCATCAGCCAACCAACGTTCATCGTGCCGGTAGAGAGCAAGCTCGGCGATCTCGCGTCGCACACCATTCCCGGTTACGGCATTCAAGTATTGGAGTTGAAAACACAATGAAGTTCGTCACTCTCTTTCTTCTGCTAAGTTCCTGGGCGGCGGCACATGCCGGCATCAGCTATTATTCCGATCCGAAAGTCTGGGTACTGCAGGCTGGGCGAGCGACCTACGCCATGGGAGTGAACGAGCGCGGTGAGCTACAGGCAATCTACTGGGGGCCGAGGGTCGCGCGGGATGCCGACTTCGCCGCCGCCCACAGCCGCCGTGAAGTAGCCTCCTTTGACCTCTCCACCACCACCACTCCGCAGGAGTATCCCGGCTGGGGCGCCGAGCTCTACAACGAGCCCGCACTGAAGGCCACCTACGCGGACGGCAATCGCGACGTGGTGCTGCATTTCGTTGAGCAGCACATCGACGGCGACAAACTGGATGTCGAACTGAAGGACGTAGCCTCCGACCTCCGGGTTCATCTTTATTACCGCGTCTATGAAGACACCGGCATCATCGAGCGGTGGTCGCGCATTGACAATGCCACCAACCAGGCCGTCACCCTGGAGAGCGCGCAATCGGCCGCCTGGACCTTACCCCAGGGCGAGGGCTATGGCTGGCACTACCTTACCGGCCACTGGGGGTCGGAGTGGCAGCTTCATTCCGAGCGTCTCGAAACCGGAGAACACGTCATCGAGAGCCGCCGCGGCAGCACATCGCACCAGGCGAATCCGTGGTTTGCCATCGACCGGCCGGGCCAGACCACCGAGGAAAGTGGGCCGGTATGGTTTGGGGCCTTGGGTTGGAGCGGCAGCTGGCGCATCACCGTCGAGCAAACAGCCATGCAGCAAGTGCGGGTCACCGGCGGATTTAACCCTTTCGACTTCGGCTACCGCCTCAAGCCAGGGGAGCAGCTGGAGACCCCGCCCTTCTATGCCGGATACACGGGTGGGGGTATGGGCGAGGCGTCGCGCCAGCTCCATCGCTTCGAGCGGCTGCATATTCTGCCGGGAGGCGACAGCGCTCGCTTACGGCCGGTCCTTTACAACTCCTGGGAAGCGACCGAATTCAACGTCAGTGAAGAAGGCCAAATCGCCCTGGCGGAAAAAGCCAGCAAGCTCGGTGTCGAGCGCTTCGTTATCGACGACGGATGGTTCGGTCAGCGCAAGAATGACCACGCGGGTCTGGGCGACTGGTACGTGAACAAGGAGAAATTCCCGCACGGCCTAAAACCGGTCATTGACCGTGTGCATGCTCTGGGTATGGATTTCGGCATCTGGGTAGAGCCCGAGATGGTGAATCCAAACAGCGATCTCTATCGCCAGCATCCCGACTGGGCAATGAACTTCCCCGGCCGCCCGCGCACCGAGGCCCGCAATCAGCTGCTGCTCAACCTGGCTCGCAACGATGTGAAGGAATACGTCTTTAACTGGCTCGACCAGCTGGTGAGCAATAACGACATTGCCTTCCTCAAGTGGGATTACAACCGCAACTGGTCAGAACCCGGCTGGGATGCGGTTCCGGTAGAGGAGCAGAAGAAAATCTACGTCGCCTACGTCCGCAACCTCTACGACATTCTCGATCGGCTGCGCGCCAAGCATCCCAAGCTCGAAATTGAGTCCTGCTCCGGCGGCGGTGGCCGGGTGGACCTGGGCATTCTGAAGCGGACCGATGAAGTGTGGCCTTCCGACAACACCGACGCCCTGGACCGGCTCACGCTGCAGGACGGCTTCAGCCAAGCCTATACGCCGGGCATCATGATGGCCTGGGTGACGGATGTTCCCAGCGGGATCGATCATCGCGTCGTGCCCCTCAAATTTCGCTTTATGGTCGCCATGAGCGGATCGCTGGCGCTGGGCGGCAATCTCAACAAATATTCAGCGGAAGACTTGGAGGCCTCGACCCGGTACGTTTCGTTTTACAAGCGCATCCGGCCGACGGTGCAGAGAGGGGCGCTCTATCGCCTCATCGCGCCCCAAGGCAGCGAGGTTTCCGCCACCGAATATATTGGGCAAGATGCACGCCAAGCCGTGCTCTTTGCCTTCCTTCATTCGCAACAGTTTGGCACACCTTTCCCAACCGTATTTCTGCGCGGTTTGGACGAAGCTGCTCTGTACAAAGTGGAGGCGATCGATCCCGGCCAGGTTTTGGACGTGGGTACCGTAAGCGGAGCGTACCTGATGCACCACGGAATTCGTCTCAATCTGCGCAGCGACTACGACAGCACGGCCGTAATTATGGAAAAGCAGTAACCACTTTTGTTCTCCTGGCCCAAAGGAAAGCATTTTCCGTTTCTCGTCGCCAAGTCCGGTTACCCCATCTAAGTGTAAGAACTTAGCGGCGCAGGAAGGGTTAGCATCGAGAGGGGCCAGGGACAGATGACGAACAGGGCAAGATCCGGACGTATACCTGCAATTGTTTTGGCAATCGTAACCGTGCTGGCCGGTTGTCATAAGGACGATGCGGTCGATGCCTCCGCCGCCAACGGAAATTTGGCCCCGGTCACTGATACCGGTGGGGCCGCTCCGGCCCCCCAAAGCGAGGCACCTGCACCGGCAAGTGTTCCAGCGTCTCCGGCGCCCGTGCGTCAAGCTAGTCCTCCCGCCCAGACCGAGCAGCAATACCCGCAGCAAGAGCAGCAGCCCCAGTATCAGGATCAGGGCCAGCAATCCACCGATCAGGGCTACCAGGACTACGACCAGGTCGCCGATTATGCGCCCGAGCCTCCGCCCCCTTTGCCGGAATACGAACAGCCGCCCTGCCCTGAACCGAACTATTTGTGGACGCCCGGCTACTGGTCGTATGCTCCGGCCGGCTACTTTTGGGTGCCGGGAGTTTGGGCAGCCGCGCCGTACGTGGGTGCTTTATGGACGCCCGGCTACTGGGGATTTGTGGGCGGGCGCTACGGATGGCACCGCGGATTCTGGGGCCGCTACATCGGCTACTACGGCGGAGTGAACTACGGAAACGGATATGTGGGCCGTGGTTATTACGGTGGCTACTGGAACCGCAATCAGTTCACTTACAACCGCAAAGTCACGAACGTGAACACCACCATCATTCACAACACCTACATCACCAACGTGACCAACATCACGACCTACAACCGGGTGAGCTACAGCGGAGGCCGCGGGGGCGTGGATGTCCGGCCGAGCCCCGCGGAATTGGCCGCCTTGCGGCAGCCGCGTCTGCCGGAGCTCAAAGTCCAGCAGCAACACAGGGAGCAAGCCAGCACCAACCGAGCCCAATTTGCAGCCGAGAACCACGGCCGGCCGCAGAACGTGGTCATGAGCAAGCCCCTGGTTGCGGAACGGCAGCAGCCCGTTGCGCCGGCCGTTCAGCCCCGTCAGTTCGCCAGACCGGTAAACCAACCGGCCCCGCAAGATCACCCGATGCAGCAGGCACACCCAGCCCAGCAAGAACGGCCCGCTCAACAGGAGCGAACCACACCCGCGGTACAGCACCCAGCTTCGGAGCGTCCCGCGCCCCAGATACAGCATCCGGCTCCAGAGCGCCCCGCGCCGCAAGAGCGCCCCGCCCCACAGGCACACCCCGCAGCACCGGCACCGCAGGAACGTCCGGCGCCACAGCCGCACCCCGCACCCCAAGAACATCCCGCGCCGCAGGCGCATCCAGCTCCGGAGGCTCATCCTGCCCCACAGGCACGGCCGGAGCAGGAACCAAGACCGAGGGAGGAAAATCCTCGTCCGCCCGAACATACGGAGCCCCGGTAAGTTTCCCAACCGCCAAGTAATGTAAAAATACATTACAATGGAAGTTAGGAAACGAGGTGCTGACAATGGCTACATTAACTGTCACCGCCAAGGGCCAACTCACACTTAAGAAAGACCTTTTGCAGCACATGGGTATCGCGCCCGGCGGAAAAGTTGAGGTGGACCTGCTTCCCGGAGGTAAAGTTGCACTCCAGGCTGCGCGGCCCAAGGGAAGCATAATGGCTCTCAGTGGCCTTCTCGCAGGTAAGACCAGCAAAGTTGCGACCATTGAGGAGATCAACGGGGCAGTAGCCGCGGGTTGGTCAGAAGAAGAGTGAAAATCACCGTTGACACGAATGTTCTCGTACGGCTCGCAATACGAGATGATGAGAATCAGTGGCGAGCGGCCACTAAAGCTCTCGAAAACGCTGAACTCATCGCGATTTCTCTGAGCTGCCTGTGCGAAATGGTTTGGGTGCTGAAAGGGGTGTACCGCTTCGGCAAGGAGGAAATCTCCAGAATCCTCTATTCATTGCTCGATGCTGGGAACATTGTCATGAACCGTGGGGCAGTGGAGGCCGGGTTGGCTACCCTGGAAGCAGGTGGTGACTTCGCCGATGGGGCCATTGCTTATGAGGGCCGTTGGATGGGCGGTGACACGTTCGTTTCTTTCGATAAGAAGGCTGTGGCCCTGGTTGCGAAGCAGGGCCAACAAGCGCAACTGCTCTCATAACCGTGAAGGCCACTACCTCCGTTTCTCGATCAAGCGTTGATAAAGCGCAATTGTTTGGTCGGCAATGCTGGTCCAGCTGAACTTCTCTTCCGCGCGTTTTCGTCCGGCCTGTCCAAATAGCTTGCATTTCTCCGGATCAGCCAGCAGATCATTCAGTTTTGCCGCCAAGTCGCGCGCGAATTTTTCCGGATCGCGGGGGAAGCTCGTAACCGGGTCCTGATCGAAGGGCACCAAATACCCGGTCTCGCCGTCCACCACTACCTCCTTGATGCCGCCGGTTGCGCTGGCGACGACTGGCGCCCTGCATGCCATCGCCTCCAGATTGATGATCCCAAATGGCTCATACACCGAGGGGCAGCAAAACACAGTTGCGTGGCTGTAAAGCTGGATGGCCTCCTGCTTGCTCAGCATCTTGTCGATCCAAATCACCCTGGGATTGAACCCGCGCGCTTCTGCGACTTTGAGCTTCAGCTCGGCAGAAATTTCCGGAGTGTCGGGAGCTCCCGCGCACAGCACCACCTGCACATCGGGAGGAAGATAACGAATCGCATCCACCAGGTGCGTCACGCCCTTCTGCCGCGTGATTCGCCCTACGAAAAGCACATACGGTATGGAGAGATCAACGCCATGCTCGGACAGTGCTGAGGTCTCGGCGGTCTGCTGGTACTGCTGCAGGTCGATCCCGTTGTAAATCACATGGATCTTTTGCGGATCCACGACGGGGTAAGCGCGCAGAATGTCCTCTTTGGTCCCGGTCGAAACGGCAATCACCGCGTCCGCATCGAGAATCGCTGTCCGTTCCATCCACGAGCTCATGGCGTAGCCGGTGCCCAGCTGCTCCGCCTTCCAGGCACGCAGCGGTTCGAGGCTATGCGTGGTCAGCACAAAAGGCACGTCGTACAGCTTCTTGGCTAGAAAACCAGCCATGGATACATACCAGGTGTGGGTATGCACCACGTCGATGCCGCTGAGGGCTTTGATCTGGGTCAGATTGAGAGAGAACGCTTCCAGCGCGCCCTTGAACTTCTCTTCCGTCCCCTGGCTGATCTCGGTCCAGGGCTCCTGGCCGCGCACGTGAAGGTTGCCTTCATCGGAAAGTTGGCGGCCCCAGCAATGCACCTCCACCGAGACCTTGCGCGCCAATTCGCGGCTCAAATACTCCACGTGAACTCCAGCCCCGCCATAAACGTGAGGAGGGTATTCCCGGGTAAAGAGTCCTACTCGCAATCGCATCCTCTTTTCTGCACTCGCACTCGACCGAACCTACAGTAGTATGACGGGGATGAATCTTTCAAGCCGCCGTTCTTTTCTGGCGCAGCTCTCGGCGCTAGCCCTCGCTACGCCTATCCGTTCCTGGGCCAGCCAGCCAACCCTGTTTGCCGGCACCTACACCAACGATAAGGGCAGCACAAGCCAGGGTATTTACGCCTTTTTGTGGGATGCAGATGCGGGCGCGTTGTCGCCCCTCGGACTGGTGGCCGCCACCGTCAATCCCAGTTTTCTGACGGTATCCCCCAGCCGGCGTTACCTGTACGCGGTCAATGAGGTAGACCAGTACCAGGGAGAAAAGACCGGCTCGGTGACCGCCTTTGCGGTCAAGGGAAAATTTGGCAAGCTAAAACGGATCAACACCGTTGCTTCGGGCGGCGCGGGACCGTGCAAGATTACCGTCGATCACACTGGGACAGCCGCCTTTGTAGCGAATTACGACGGGGGCAGCGCCGCATCCTTCCGGGTGTTGCCCAATGGAGCGCTCAGCAACGCCGTCTCGCGATTCCAGTACACCGGTCATGGCGCCAACGCCGAACGCCAGGAAGCTCCCCACACGCACTGCACCACGGTCTCCCCCGATAATCGTTATGTCCTGATCAACGACCTCGGGTTGGATCGCATCTCCGTATACCACCTCGACCCAGCGACCGCGCAACTTACTGCAAACGACCCGCCCTTTTACGAGGCGTTGCCCGGGTCGGGCCCAAGAAGTTTCACCTTTCATCCCGTCGGCAAGTGGGCCTACTCCCTCAACGAGGTTGCCAACACGGTCGATGCCCTCACGTGGGATGCGGAGCGAGGCATGCTGACCCGATTCCAGAACATCTCGACCCTCCCGGAGGGGTTCCACGGAGAGAATACTGCGGCCCAGCTGGCGGTCGATGCCGCTGGCCGTTTCCTGTATGCCTCCAACCGGGGCGACGACAGCATAGTGGTCTTTTCCATCGGCGACGGTGATGGAAGGCTTAAGGTAGTGCAGAACGTGAAAACGGGAGGCAAAACCCCCCGCCATTTCGCCCTCGATCCCGGCAATCAATGGCTGCTCGTCGCCAACGAAGATTCGTCGAACATCGTGGTCTTCGCCCGCAATGGCCACACTGGCCTTCTGACACCCACAACAAACAGCTACCCCATAAGCCACCCGGTCTGCCTTGCCTTCGCCTGATAGGCAGCAACGAGATAAAGTGTGGCGGGAAAACTCGGTCTTGTATCAGGGCACGACTTTAGTCGTGCCGTAAACACTTGAAAATAGGATGGGCTTTTAGCCCCTGCCACAGCTAGAACCTCAGCAAAACCGAGTTGTTCCGGAGCCTCTAAAGCCGGGTTATTACAGGCTGGAGAAAATGATGGCTAAACACGCTGCGGAAGACTCTACGAGAGTCCCGAAGGGACGGTTGAATGTGCCAGGAATCCTGGGTAGATTCGACACAATGACTCAGTCCCGTAGGGACGGCTGAAAGTCAAGCAGGGCGCCGTCTTGGGCAATTTTCAGCCGTCCCTACGGGACTATTCCTGCTGCATGCAATTTCAGGACATGGGCTAAGTTCAGCCGTCCCTTCGGGACTCTAGTAGAGTTTTTCCGCAGCCTGTTCAGCCCCTGCCACGGCATGTCTGCGTGAGTATCCGAATCAACCGAGAGGTCCGCTGCACTGCAGGTCCCTCCGCTCCGCTACGCTCCGGTCGGGATGACAAGGGAAGGGTGGTTCTTCCATTGGACATTGGCCCGTGGGATCGACGGAACAGCAGATCCCTCCATCCTGCGAAGGCGACGGTGTCATCCCGAGGAGCCGACTTGCCTGCGGCAAGTTAAGGGAGCAATGAACAGTACAGGCCACCGCGGACCCGACGGGTGCCCCATGTTCGCGCTAGCTAACGTGGGCCGAAAAAGCCGGGCGAAGCCCCTCAAACGCTTTTGGCCGGTCCAGGGTGCGGTTGTTCATTAGGAGAGGTTGTGACTTAATTCGGTTTGCAGCCAGCTGCCCTCAAAATCCCACTAACAGCACTCAATCGAAGCGCCACCCTCCACCTTGTCATCCCGAGGAGACGACTTGCCTGCGGCAAGTTAAGAGTGGAATGAACAGTACGGGCCGCCGCGCACTTGACGGGTGCCCCATGTTCGCACCAGCGTACGTGGGCCGAAAAAAATGGGCGAAGCCCTTCAAACGCTTTTAGTCGATCCAATGTACGGTTGTTCATTAGGAGCGAAGCCGAGGGACCTGCAGTGCAGCGGACATCTCGGATTGATTTGGCTACTCACGAAGAAATGAACCCGAATCATTCCTGAAACTCGGGCCGTAAAGCAGCACCTCTGAATGCGTTTCCTCGACAGCGGACCTGGATGGCTGATAAGCAACTCAGGCAGTTCCACTCAAAATCACGATCGCTTCACACCCGGGTCGTACTGCATCAGAAACTTACCCACCGAAAAACCGCGTGTCAGCGCGATATGATGGGAGCGGTTCAGATCCGCGCGTTCGAAGCCACCGCTCGGCCAGTCCTCGATCAACCTCCGCATCCGTGCCAGGTCAAGCATGCGGCTGGCCAACGGAGAGCCCTGCAAGCGCTCTACCTCCGCGCTCATTCGCCCCCGGACCGCACCCATACTCACATGCCAATCCGCGGATTGACGCCCGCGCTGCGTCCGCTGCAGCGTGCTCGCCGGAAGCCTCCCAGCCATCGCGCGCCTGGCCAGGGAACGCAGCTGTCCGCCGCGGAGAAACTCCTCCAGCGGCACCGTGAGGCAGAACTCAACCACCCGGCGGTCATACGTGGGATCACGAAAATCCAGCTGCCATCCTCCCTGCGCCGCGATCGGCGTGTCCGCAACGTCGCCATGTTCCAGCAGTGTGCGCAACATGCTGCGGCCATCGGGAGAGCTGCGATTGAGATCTCGAAGGGCGATGCGCTCCAAATCAAGTCGCTGCGCAATTTCGGGATGCAAAACGCTGTACTCAAGCGAGAATCCACGCAAGTGAGGATCGGTCCATCTCCTCAGCCAGAAAGGCAGCGAAGGCCACACCGCGTTCCGCACCATGGAGCGCACCGTGCCATTGCCCGTGCTGGAAATTTGCCTGGCGACCCGCAACACCCTCCCCCAATGCCCACTGCGAAACCACACGGACAGCGCCTGCATGCCGTCGTAACTAAACGTCGCATTGCCGCAGTATCCATTCAACAGCAAGGTAATCCCATCCTCGCGCGCGCGCGCCATAATTGCGTTCGACCAAACTTCGTTGCTCGGTCCGAAGCACGGGTGATCGTAGAGATTGTTATTAAGATCCAGAACATCCAGAAACGAGGTCCCACTGGACTCCACTCGCACATGCCGCACATTGGAGTAGAGTGCCGCGACGTCCGCAGCCGCTGCGCCCTCATCGTCAAAGTGAGTCTCGCCGGGTGTGGCGGAAAAACCGGACCGGGGCACCGCGGTAAAGCAACTAAGTTCGCGGCCTTCCGCGCCCAGCAGGCTCGGCTGCGGTCGCGGCCACCGCCCCGCTATCGAGACCACCGCTCAGGTGCGCGCCAATCTTACCCCGGGTGCGCAACCGCGCGCGCACGGCCGCATCGAATCGCTCCCGGAAACATTCCAGATACGCCTGCGGCGAGCCCAGGTGAAGTTCCGGCAACTGATCGGTCCGCCAATAACGCCACAACTTTCTCTTCTCGCGGTGAATGCTGAGCGCACAACCCGCCGGCAGGCGACGCACGTTGCGAAAGACAGTTTGCTCGATGGGGATGTCGGCCAGCGTAAGGTAATGGGCGATGTAATCCTCATCCACCTCCGCTGCGGCGAAGGGCAAACGATGCAACCCTTTCGGCATGGAGGCAAACGCAAAGCTGCCGGCCGAAGCAGCATAAAAGAGAGGACGCTCCCCGGTGTGATCCCGCGCCAGAAAAAGATGCTGTTCCGGCTGGTTCCAAACCGCGAAGCTGAAGGCGCCGGAGAGATGCTCGACGCACTGCTCGCGCCACTGCTCCCACGCCGCCAGCAGCAGATCGCTGTCGGCCATGGCAGCGATCCGCCCCCGGGAGAGCCTTAACTCGTCTGCAAGTTCTCCCCGGTTATCAAGACGTACATCCGCCACCAGTGAGGTGACGCCAGGACCTGCGAGCGGTTGGTGATCGAAGCAATCCTCAGGCAGAAGACGAAGCAGGCAACGACCCATCGCGAGCGACGAGCCGGCAAACTGCGTGCGGTCGTCAGCGCCATATAGGCTGAGCGCCTGGAGCATCTTCTGGCACGCGCTGGCAACAGAGATTTCGCCATCGAAAGACCAGATGCCCGCAATTGCGCTCATACCGGGATCTTATTTTGATATCGACTTCTCGGACGAGAACGCGGAGGCAAATCTCCGCAAGGGTGGGATTGAGTCAGTTAAGAACGAGGGCGATTGTAGTGGCCGCCGTGGCCATCCACCCTCACAGGATTTGTACCACTCTCAGCGCTCTTAAGGGCGATAATATCGAGCGATGGACTGACCCACGGCTTCTTTGCCTGCCCTGCAATTTGGCCAGACACACCGTGATCTTGAACATCGTAGCTCTTCATGAAAGCTCCCTGGAAACCCCCGTGGATTTAAAACACCCCTGTCGCTCGGTACAGCTAGAGCCTAACCCAGGAGGTAATGACCGTCAATGCGTTCTTCTACCTGATCGTTACTAGTGTTGATACTAAACCCTGTAGACGGCCTTTTCTACTGTATTTAGGTTAACTTGCCATGGGCGGGTCTGATACTTTTTGGGGATAGTGCATGACGAAAATCGCCGGAAAGTATCTGCTGGGCGGGATTACTTTTGTTTCTGAAATTGCTCTCCCCGAATTACCCCTAATACAACAGCAAAGCGCCACGCCGCATCCGGTCAGCATTCGACTCGGTGAGTTCCCCAACCTTATCCCCGGCGCCGCCGAACTCGATCCCGATTGCTTTGCCACCTCCGAGCAATATCTTTTGCGTATCCCCGGTCTTGCTTCCTATCTGGTAAGTCACGGGCGAGATATCGTCGTGTGCCCGGAAACCGGAGCCCTCTCTCTCGACGTACGCGCCTACCTGCTGGGCACTCTCTTCGTGGTGCTCTGCCAACAGCGTGGGTTGTTGCCGCTCCATGCCAGTGCGGTCGCTAGCACGCAAGGAGTTGTGGCCTTTCTGGCTCGCTCCGGCCAAGGCAAGTCATCGCTGGCCGCACACCTCGTGCAGCGAGGTTTTCCGGTTGTGGCGGATGACGTTTGCCTCATCGACCTCACCCTGGGCAAGCAGGCGATGGTGATTCCCGCCGCCCCATGGTTGAAGCTTTGGCGCAACTCACTGCAGCACCTGGGTCGCCACGCGGGAGGACTGGAACGAGTGTTTAGTGAAGATGACAAATATCGCTGGCCAGTGGAGAGCCCGCTCCATCCGGAACCGATCGGCACGTTAATATTCCTCGAATTCGAGGACCGATCGGAGCCCACCCTTCAGGAACTCTCTCCCTTGGAGGCAATCCCGTTGTTGATGGATCTTACGCATCAGGCTTATGTGTTGCAGGCCACCGGCCAACTCCAGGAGAACTTTCTACGTTGCAGCCGGGTCTCGGCGCAAGCCAAGGCCTACCGGCTCATCCGTCCCTGGGGGCTCGAGAATCTGGACGCCACGGCGGACGTTCTGCAGACATCGATTATGGGAAAGTAGCCAGAACGGTAAAGCCCGATGCGACGTCCCCGCCCACTACGGTGCGATCTCCTACCTTCACCCAGGTATGTGCTTTGAGCTGATTTGCCTCGCGGGTCACGCCGTAGAAGAGCTTGCTCGCGATGTGCCGGCGGCGAAGCATGAAGTACGCCGCCAGGCATTGAGGAAAGCACACGAAGGTGAGAGGGAAGTGACGCACCATCGCGTTGATGGACCACTCGACCCGGCGCAGAGTCTGCGCCTCCGATGGCTGCGAAAGCGAGAAGCCGTTCCTGCTTGTGGCTTTACCCATCCAGGCGGTCAGCTTTTGTACGGGGAGAAAACGAAGGGCGACGCGGAAGAAAGTAAGCATGCACCCTGCTTCAATCGCCAGGCCAATGTCAGCGGGGGTAAGCTGCAAGATACGGAACCGGCTTCGCAGGTGAAAGTAGAGACGCTCAAACGGACTGATCACCGCGTAGAGAGGGAAGAGCGCATCGGGCAGATCCACCCGCTGCCAGACCCGGGCGCGGAACAGCGACCGCTCCAGGAGATCGAGCCGATAGCGCAACCCGCGGTGGAGCTGCCACTCATTCAAAAACCATTGCCTGGAGGAGACTTGCTCGCGTACCGGGCGATAGTGGTTCAACCCCATCAACCGTTTGCTGAAACCGAGAATGCGCGCGACGCCGGGGTTATTCCGGTCAAGGCTTAAAGGCGGAGCAACGCCGAGCAGGTCCTGGCATAGCAGGAGAGCGGCGCTAAACTGCGGCATCGCCTCCTGATCCGCCGCCGCAGCAGCGGTCCAAGCAAGTTCTTCCTTCGGCATGGTGCGCAGCAGGGCGCCAATATCAGCCAGCCATTTGAGGCGCAGCCAGCCATCGAGTGCCCCGTGCACGCATAGATAAAGTAACAGTCGCTGTACGGGCAAGGTCGGAATGCGCTCTGCGTCCAGGTCGAGCCACTGCAGGCCGGCCTCCGCTAACCCGGCATTGGCGGGCAGAAACGAGTTGCGAAAAAGGCGCCAGTGCAAATCGATGACTGCGCCGTTTGGATGTTCGTAGGAGAAGTCTTTTTGATGGGCGATGTAGGAGCGCAGCCGCCGTGGCGTCAGTCGTGCCTGAGGCTCGCAACGACGGTAACCTTCCGCCTCAAGTATTTCCCCGGCCACGAAGATATCCTTTTGCGCGACCAGCAGGTCGATGTCGCCGGAATCGCGCAAGCTGGCGTCCTGAAAAGCGGTGATCGCCAGAGGGATGCCTTTGAAGATTCGAAAATCGATCTGTCGTTCGCGGAACCGTCGATTCAGCAGCAATAGATGCCGGCTGCGCTCGAGGCAGGTTTCGGCATTGGCTGCGGCTTCGGCGCGCAACGCAGCGGCGGCATCGTCGGGGATACAGCCGGCGGCGAAGGTTTCCAGGTTGCGCAAGAATAGCGGAACTACTTTGTGGTGCTGGACAATCTCCAGCAAATATTCCCAGCGGATCGCCTGCCCGGCAAGCCACCGGATTCGCTCGCCATCCGCTGCTTCTTGCGGCCAGCGAAGGCATGCCAGCACGAGATCGAATTCAGGATTCATCGCCCACAAGAATTATGGGAGATACAAGCGCCTCCGCCAAGTCGCAAGCTCTATTCCTCACGGCACGCAAGGCAGCATCACTGGCTGGCGCCGGGAGGACGCGGCACATGCGGCGTCAAAAGCAAAGGACTACTACCCAGCCTCTCCGCCAGCACCGCAACCGTGGCCGGAGCGGAGTATGACCCATAGTAGGCGGCGGTCTTCTCCTGGCACTGTTGACCGCCGCCCCCGTAGGCCGCGAAAACGTTTCGATAGGTACCCAGGGGTCCCAGCGCTGAGCCCGCCAACTGCAAGGTAAAAACGCCGCCCGCCGCGCAGGGCAGAGTCACGGTACCCAATACCGCGGTCCCCGAGTAGAAGGTAACCGTACCCCCCAGGACGGGCGCGCTGTCCTGGCCGGCCACCGTTGCTGTCAAGGTAAAGCTCTGAGTGGAGCTGATGCTGGCATTGTCCACCGATAGGCTGACGTTGGTTGCCAACCCCCCGCCGGCCCATTGAGGTGCGTTCACCAGGCTGTAAACGTTGGGACTGCCCAAGCCGGTGGCCAGGTCATATCCGGGAGTGGCCGCAAAAGCGGGAGCAACGGAAGCTTCCGTCGTCGAAAGCACTCCATAATAGGCAGCCGTAATGCCCAGATTTGCCCCAACCGTGATCTGGTAACTGTAACAGTTCTCATTATTCGAAGCAGGATCCGTGCTGCTGTCCGTATAAGTTCCCGGGGCGCTGGCTGTGCCGGTGCAGGGAACCGCCGTATTCCCGCTTACGAACGCAGGCGAAGCCACCACGTTGGGTGTGGCGCTGACATCATGAAAGTAGCACCCACTTTGCGCCTGGGTCCCGAGATATGCAGCACAGTTGGCCAGGTTCGGCTGGGTCGCGCCGCCATAGCTCACGTACTGTTCCCCCGCCAGTGGATACAGCACGTAGTTCGCCTGCCCCTGGCGGTCCCCACTCTTCTGATCGATCAGCGCCATGATCCCGGCGAAGGCAGGGGCAACGAACGAGGTGCCCCCGCCGTAATTGGCGAACACATCGTTGGCATTGGTAAAGTCGCAGGCCGTCCCCGGAGGCATGTTGGACAGCGCCGAGTCGCACAGAATCAGCGTCTGCCCCCAGGTGTAGCCGCCGGAAGCGAACATGGAGATGTCGGGAACCGCCCGGCCGCCCTGCGAGGGAATCCCCGCTACCCCCGTCTGCCACGCCGGGCGAGCCGATACCGTGCTCAATCCGCCGCTGCCCGCCCAGGCAAAAAAATAGGGCGAATACCCGGTATTGGGATCCACCGGTTGTTGCGCCGCGTGGGTACAAAATCCACTGGGGCCAAAGCTGCTGGTAAAGCCCTGGCCAAAAGTCGCCAGCACCAGCGGGCTGGCGCAGGTTTCGTTCCAAGGCGTTTCCGGAATATACGACCGCGCGCTGAGAAGATGCGCGCCGTTGGTGGACGCCCAATAGGTGGAGGTAGTCCCGCTGAACACGTCGCTGAAATCCGTGCCCCCGGCGGCGATGTTGTAGGGCGTGGACGCCTCATTCACCACCGAGAGGCCGTCGGTCGCGTCCGTGTCTACGTCCTGGCAGCCATCGCCGCCGGTATCACCCGCGGCCACCACCACAGTGATGCCTTCGGTGGCGGCCTGCTGCCAAAGCGAAACATAAAACTGGTTGGCTTCGCTTTGCGGCAGGGCTTCGCAATCTCCGTAGCTGGTGCTAAGCACCGAGACTCGTTGCACGTGCGCCGCATCCCCGATGACGTAGGCCGCAGCCAGATCCGCGCCGGACGTGACGCCCAGACTTCCGCAGGAGACATAGTCGATCGTCGCGTCCGGAGCCATCGCACCGGACCACTCCGCATCCAGATAGCTCTCTGCTTCGCTGTCCGAGGCGCCGGGCGCCATGCAAACCGTTGACGGGGGATTCTCCATCTGAACCGAGCCATTGGGACCAAGCGCGGTGATACCGAATTCATCCCGAAAGGCCTGGATATCCGGGCTGTTGAGGTTGGTCTCTCCCACCACGGCGATGGTTTGCCCGGTCCCGGTCACGCCTTGCTGCCAGACCTGGTTGACTCCGTAGATGGTGGCAAAATCCTGCGGTCCGGCGATGTACAAGGGGTTCGTGCTCGCGGTCAGGTGCGACTTCCATTTCCCTGTGGACTGATCCAGATGGGCGGTGCCCAGGTGGCGGACATGCGACTGCGGATGAAAATCATTTAATGCCCGGAAACCGGAGACAAGCGGCGCCAAGGCCGTGGGGATGTAGGGGTCGCCGGCGTTTGCATAGTGGTCCTGTCCCGCGGCACGGTAATGATGGATCTCGGCGTGGAACGCCTTAGTGAACTGCCCTGCGGTTCCGCTGAAGTCGACAAACAGGCCCCCGGCGGGGACGCGGTTGACGATCAATCCGTGCTGCGTGAGCCATTGGGTGACCCTCTGCGTGTCTCCTGCAGAAGGCCCGAATCGCGCGCCAAATTCCTGCGGCGTCAGCCACCGGTGAAAGTCGGTGGAGTGAGGGTCGTACTGGCGGCCGATGAGCCGCTCCAACTGTTGCTCTTGCGCGTCCGTGCGCTGCAACATCAACAAAATATGATTCAGGGGCAGAGTGTCGGGCACCCGGCCCTGGTCGAACTCCGGCCGTGCCCTTTGGCTGGTGTTGCCGGAGAGCCTGGTAAGAGTACCGCTCACTACCTGTTTTGTTGTCGCTTGTGCCCATGCGGAAGCCCCGCAAAGCAGAGCCGCGAGCACTGCTGTCTCTCGAATTCCCACGCCTTTAGAAAGTTTAATGGAACACCCGCCGGAACGCTCGCTCTTTGGTTGTAGGCAGCCCGGGGAAATAATGCTTGACCTTCGCCCTGCTATCCTGCCCATATGTATGACCCCGCGGCAGGCAACACGTCGGCACTCCTCATCACCGAGCAGGTGCTGGTCTTCGCCGTGTTCGTGGGTTCGGTGGCGGCCTTGCCGGCGTTCTTTGAGTTCGTTACCGAATTGCGCAAGCGCAAGGAGCGCATAGATCTCAGCCTCGAAGACGAGGTGGCGAGCTCGCTGCGGCCCCGCATTGCCGGTATGGACGACCTGCTCAATAGCATCGCCGACCTGATCGATCGCGCCCGAAATCCCGCTGCCTATCAGGATTTGAAGATCGGCAACGAGGTGCTCATCATCGGCCCCAACCAGACCGGCAAGAAGAGTTTGGCGCAGAAAATCGCGCAATTGGCCGGCATGGACCGCGTGGTCACGGTTTTCAACCCGCGAGACAGCGACGCCTTGGCCAAGGCGAAGAGCCTGGTTCGTGGTTATAAGTGGCAGAAGGTGATGCTGCTCTTGCCCCGCATCGACCTGGCCTATTTGCAGGGGGACCCGGAGGTCCTTACCGAGCTCGACGCCCTGATTGAGACGACTTCCGAGCGGCAGAATGTGCTGGTGGCGGCGACCACGGTCTCTTTCGAAGCCAACAGCGATCTGGACAACATTTTCGGCATCAAGCTGGTGCTGCCGGGAGCCAAGGTGGGCAAGACGCATCGCCTCGAAATTCCCGAAGACGCGCAGCGCATGCTGGCCGAAGTGGCCACCTTTTACCTCAAGGAGGCTAAGCGCCGCGGCTTTGTCCTGCAGGACATGACCGAGCAATCCTTTTGCGACCGCATCCTCGAAAACGTGATCAACCCAGCCGAAGTGGAAGACATCGTCGCCCTCTGCGAGACCACGGCCTTGTATCGCAAGCGCAGCCGGCAAGCAACCGACCTGGTATTCACCCCAGAGATCCTGGAGTTAGCGATGGCCCGGGTGGTCGTGGGTTAACAGGCTGCGGAAAAGCAAAGCTTCCGCGCGAGAACCGGACTGAAAGAACCAAACTAACCTTGACGGGTGCCCCATGTTCGCGCCAGCGTACGCGGGCCGAATATGATGGGCGAAGCCCTTCCATCGTTTTTATTTCTCGTTAGGGTCCGAGTTACAGGCTGCGGTAAACACCCAAGTCCCGTCGGGACTCGCGCAGTATTTTTCCGCAATCTGGTTAGTCGTGCCCTGATTAGGGCCCCTGCCGCAGCCCGTAACCCGCCCGTTATCGTTTATCCAGACCAGCCAGGAAACCCTGCCCCGGCGCCGCGTAATGAACAATCACCGTCTGGATCTCAAACGGCGTCACCGGAACCGTAATCTGCCGTCCAGCAGAAACCGGCAGAGCAGAACCCTCCGGCTTCTCCATAAGATTCGCCAAGGTGGCTGAGCCAACACCCGGCGGTAGAGTCAGCGTGACATTTCCTCCCTTACCCGCCCACTCATAGAACCGCACCAACAGCCCATCGCCATCCTCGGTCTTCTTCACCGCCGTCACCACCACATTTTCCTGCTCCGCCTTCACGAACGAGAAGCTCCCCGGCAACTTTCCGGAGTGAGCCGGCACCTGCACCGCACTCAAGTGATAGTTGAAGTCATACCCTTGGCGTACGGTAAGCGCCTGCTTCCAAGTGCCGCTGTGGGGATAAAGCGAATAACTAAACCGCTGGCGGCCCTGGTCGGCATCGGGGTCAGGCCAAGTGGGCGAACGGAGCAGGGAAAGCCGCAGCAGATTCCCGACGGCGTCATACCCATACTTCGACTCGTTGATCAAGCTGAAGCCATTCTGGGCATCACCCAAGTCCGCCCAACGCAGCGCCGGCACCTCAAACTTGGCATCCTCCACACTGTTGTTGCGAGTCGTCGGCCGCTTAATCGAACCATAAGGAATCTCATACGTGGCCTCCGAACTGCTGGCGGCCAAGGGAAACCCAGCCTTCAGCAGCTTGTGCCGTTCGTGCCAGTCGATATCGGTAACAACATCCACCCGCGGCAGCCCATCGTACACCGTGATGTCCTGCACGAACGTGGACGCCTGCCAATGCCGCGTAACCCGCAAAACAGCCCGCAGCGCATCATGCTCCATCAGCTGTACGGAATCGACCATGTCCAGATTGGTGAATACCTTATCGAAGCCGGCATCGATGTTCCAGGCGTCGTAGTCCTTCGGAGTGTCCACAAACGCCTGCAGCCGGTTGCCGCATCCCCCGGCCGCGATGGCATCGAAATTGGTCTTCTTATTCACCAGGCTCGTAATGCAGCCGGTCTTCGGATCCACCGTGACCCGCACGAATTGGTTCTCGATCGTATGTCCGTCTGTGCTGACTTGAACCGCTGCCTGCTTGCTTGACCCGCCTGGCCGCACATAAATCAATTCATAACCCAACGACGGAACATCCGGCACCAGTGCCTTCACGCTGAAGGTGTGAGTCTCAGAATTCTGGAGCGAGGTCTCAGCATTCAGAACCTTGCCCGCCCCATTGACCACCTCGATGGACGACACCGCACCCGGCATTTGTACCGTAAAGTCGACCAGATCGGTGCGTTCCCACGCCAACGGATTGAAGACCAGCACCCCCACGCCCTTGCTACCTCCCTGGGTATCGATGTAGCTGGCAATCGCCGCGGAGGCCTGGTTGGTGGCCGCGTCCGCGGTAAAGCGGACCATATCGTAATCCTTCTGCGCATCCTTATAGATGACGCCGATGCCCGATCCCGCCGCGAGATCATGGAATTGGTTGAACAGCACCTTCTTCCACGCCTCGTTAAGCTGCGAAGCCGGGTAAGGTGTGCCGCCCAGCCAAGCCAGCGCCGACCATTTCTCCGCGTCCAGCATTTCCTCTTCGCTCTCGCGCATATTGCGCTTATGCGCCGCCTGGCTGGTCATGACACCCCGGTGGTACTCAAAATAGAGTTCATCGTTCCACACCGGCAGGCTCAACAACCCCGCCGGAGGTGACGGCAGCTTAGTGTCACCGGCGGCCAGAGTCTTGTAATTCCAAACCGGGGCGTGCGGCGTATCCACCTGTTTCTCGACCGCGGAAAAGAAGCTCTGCGCATCGCCGAAATCGAGTTGGGCATAAGCCTTATCGGGGGACATCCACCTCTCCCCGGAGTCCAGCATGGCCCGCGTTGGGCCGCCGCCGTGGTCGCCGATGCCGTAGAGGTGCATCATCTCCGTGGTCCCCGGATTGTCCTGCATCGCGTGGGCATAGGCCGTGGCCATGTTGATGGGCTCGATCTCGTTCACATAGTCATGCGGGAAGTAAGTGAGCACGCGGCTGCCATCCGGAGATTGCCACCAAAACAGCTTCAGCGGCAGCTGGTTGGTGTCGTTCCAGGCCATCTTCTGGGTCACGAAGTAATCCACTCCGGAGCGCTTGTAGATCTGCGGCAGCTGCCAGTTATAGCCAAAAGAATCCGGATTCCACCCAATGCGCACGTCGACGCCGAAGCGAGACTGGAAATAGCGCTTCCCGACCAGCAACTGCCGCACCTGCGACTCGCCATCCGGCATGTTGAGGTCTGGCTCCACCCACATCCCGCCCACCATCTCCCATCGCTTTTGGTTCACCCGCTGCTTGATCTCATTGAATTGCGACGGGTACTTCTGCTCCATCCATTCGTCGTAGGCCGCAGCCGACTGGGTATAGGTGTATTTTGGATACTCGTCCATCAATTGCAGGGCGGTGCCAAAGGTCTGCCGCACCGCCTCGACCGTTTCCGTCCACGGCCACAGCCACGCAGCGTCGATGTGGGCATTCCCCGTGAGGTGGATATTTGCCTTTTGCAGCAACGGCCGTAGGGTCATGAGCTGTTGTTGTGCCTGCTGCAATGAGTCGTCAAAACCTGTCTGATTCGATGAGCTTAAGGCGGTTAAGCTCACCTGCTGGATGATGGATTGCAGTTGCTGCTGCCGGTCGCTGCCACCCTCCCCAAGGGCAGGCAGCAAAAGACCGGCGGACACCACCTCATCATGAAAATCCTGCGGGTTCGGACGGTTGGCAGCGAACTGGATCTTCAGCTGCGAACCGTGGAAGTGCTTTTGGTCTTCGCTGTGCAGCAGTTTCACCGCCACCAGCACCTTCTCTCCGGGGTGAGCATCCGGAAACAGCACGATGGGCTCGAGGTCCGTTCCCATAGCCACCCGGCGGCCATTAAAGTAAACGATCTGGGTAACAGGACCATTGGCGCCGATCCGCATGCGAAACGAAATCTGGGTCCCGCTCAGGTCGTAACCATTTAAGGTCTTCGGGACCTCGATCGTCGCCCGCAACCATATCGCTTCCGCGGGCAAGGAACTGGCCGCCGGCTGCCAGCTCGTATCGTCCACTGAGGGTGACTCTCCGTGGGTGAGATCGCCCACATGGTATCGCCAGCTGGGTTGGGGGAGAGCCGACAGGCTCGCCAGTGTATTCAGCACTTGTTGGGACTGCGCCGTGAGCAGGGAAGGCAGCGGAGTCTCTTTATTCTGCGCGCTACACTGGCAGACAAGAAAACTCGCAAGGCACAGGACACCAGAAACACCACGGAAAAACCTGAGCGGGATCATGACGGCACCAGCTTAGCAGCTGCGCGCCGCGAGGGGCCACGCCCTTTCGTGCATCGGACGCATCCAAGCTTCAGCCTCAAACCGGCGAGCGAACTATCCCTGTGGTAACTTGGACGTTTGCTGATCCGCCCGGGTTCGAGACGGACCACACAAACCGGCGGAGCACATTGGCATGGTTCAAGCGGCGGTAACGAAGACCTCAGTCAGCAGCGAATCCAACAACCCAAGCAACTACCGAGCCATGGCGATGGTAACCACCCTGTTTTTCATGTGGGGTTTCCTCACCTCGCTCAATGACATTCTGGTCCCCCACCTCAAGTCCATTTTCGAGTTGAACTACACCCGCGTCATGTTCATCAACTCGGCCTTCTTCGGGTCTTATTTCATTTTTGCCATTCCCTCGGGCAAGCTGATCGAGAAGATTGGATACAAGAAAACGATGGTGGCCGGGCTCCTGGTGATGGCGCTCGGTGCATTGCTGTTCGTTCCCGCAGCCAACGTCCCCTCCTTTGAGCTATTTCTGGCCGCGTTGATCGTGCTCGCCGCAGGCGTCACCGCCTTACAAGTAGCTGCCAACCCATACGTCACCGTGTTGGGCCCGGCGCGGACCGCTTCCAGCCGTTTGAACCTAACCCAGGCATTCAACTCCCTGGGAACCACGATTGCTCCTTATGTGGGCGGCCTTCTCATTCTCGCCGCGGCCCCGTTGTCATCGTCCCAACTGCAGCAGCTTTCTGCACCGGCGCTGCTGGCTTACCGGCAGCAGGAAGCCTCTTCGGTCAAGATGCCCTACATCGGCATCGCCCTCGCCCTTATCGCCTTGGCGCTCGCGATCGCCATGTTCAACTTGCCCAAGATTGAAGCGACCCGCGAATTCAGGCCTATGGGCGATGCGGATGAAGCCGCGGCGAGCCTCTGGAAACATCGCCAACTGGTGCTGGGCGCGCTGGGTATTTTCCTTTATGTGGGCGCCGAGGTAGCCATCGGCAGCTTCCTCATCAATTACTTCACCCAGCCCGAGATAGGGAACCTAACCGTCAAGGCGGCGGCAGCTCTGGTTTCTCTTTACTGGTTTTGCGCCATGGTCGGTCGCTTCATAGGCGCAGCCGTGCTGCAAAAGCTGCCTACGCGGATGGTTCTGGGTACGGTTGCGGTGGTGGCCTGCCTGCTCGTGGTCACCTCCATGCTCAGCACCGGTTGGCTCGCGATGGGTACCATCATTTGTGTGGGGCTCTTTAACTCGGTGATGTTCCCCAACATATTCTCCTTGGGAATTGAAGGGTTGGGGCCGCTCACGGGAAAAGGTTCAGGCCTGCTGGTGATGGCGATCGTTGGCGGGGCCATCATCCCGGTGACCGAGGGCGCGCTGGCCGACCGCATCGGCATCCACCACGCCTTCATCTTGCCCGCGCTGTGCTACATCTACATTGCCTATTACGGTTTCCGGGGCTCGATGCCCACGGATTATCGACTCACCCCGGAACCTTCGAAATAGGGCAGCATGGCGGCTCCCAGCAGTCCGGCATCCGGTCCGGTTGCTGCCGGGACCACATACGTCTTGCCGGCGGTGAACGGCTGGTCGAGCCCCGGTTCCGTGAGGGCGTAAATATAACTCAGAGCGCGCAGCTCTTCGAACATCCGCGGGGCAAACAGATCCCAACCGCTCACTACGCCCCCGCCGATTACATAAAGCGGCAGGTTAAAAACATTCACCAACGTGGCCAAGGCCATTCCCAAGTACTTACCCGCCTCGGCGAAAATTCCCTGGGCGACCTTGTCCCCCTCTCTAGCCAAGCCGGCAAGATCGCGGGCGGTGAACTCGGTTTGGTTTTGGATACGATGAGCGATGAGCCGCGCGATGCGGGGAGCGGCGCCGCGGGCAGCCGCCAGCGTCCCCGCCCGGCAAATCGCGGTTGCCGAGGCGTATTGTTCCAGGCATCCGCGTCCCCCGCAGCCGCAGGCGAAGCCATCCTCTACCAGCGGAATGTGGCCTCCCTCGCCCCCCATGCCATTCATCCCATGCCACATCTTCCGGTTCAGAATGATGCCTGCGCCCACCCCGGTACCCAGTGTCAGCATGCACATGGAGTCGGTCGGCATCTCCTTGCCCACCCCGCTCTTCCATTCCGCGAACGCCGCCGCATTCGCATCGCATTCCACGATCACCTGGGTGTGCAGAGTTGACTCCATGGCATCCTTCAGAACGAAGGCATCGAATCCGGGCAAGTTTGGTGGCCTATGAAATCGCCCCGACGGCAATTCCAGGGGACCGGGAGCACCGATCCCCACGCCTAAAAGTTCATACTTCGGACCGCACTGTGCGAGCACGCGATCGATGGCTTGGCCCATATCGTTGACCACGGCTTGGGGGCCGGCTGCCACCCGCGTAGGCAAGTTCACCGTAGCCAGCCTTTTCCACGTCGCATCGAAGGCCGCGATGCGCAAATTCGTGCCGCCCATGTCGATGCCGATGGTGATCGGGTCTTTTGCTGTGCTCGGAGCTGCTGACGATTTTTCCTGGCTGATCAAACCTACCGCCTCATCGCTGTATTTTGCCTCCTTAACGTTAACAAGCCAAATGGGCGCGGGCTACCCCGCGCCTCAGCGTGTTACCATCAAACTCGGGTTGGGCGGTTAGCTCAGTTGGTTAGAGCGCCTGCCTTACAAGCAGGATGTCGGGGGTTCGAGTCCCTCACTGCCCACCAATGACTCCAAAAGACTTACACAATATTCAGGTGTTCGCTCGCGCCTGACTGTGGTGGATTTTGGTAGTAGTCCGTTTCAAAACTCACCCCATCGAGCGCCCTGACAGCCTTCCGCTTCGCTTCCACCCTGGCATGAGAGTTGCGTTCGATCCTCTCTCCGGGGTTGGAGGGTAGTCAGGATCGTTTGCTCAATGTGTTCCCCCAACGGATCGATATAGGTTGTTGTGGAGCCTTTTAGTGATCTGATAGCAATCGCAGGCAGCCTCTTCCAGGCTTTCCCGGTTCAATATTTTGACTTGACCTCGTTTGTAGTCGATCAGCCCGCTCCGTTGAAGACCTCCGGCTACCAGGGTGACGGTCGTCCGCTGGGCACCCAGCATCATCGCGAGAAACTCCTGCGTGAAGTCGAGTTGGACAGACTGCGTCCTGTCTTGCGCCATGAGCAGCCATCGCGCTAAACGTGCCTCCGCCTCATGAAGGCGATTGCAACCGGCTATCTGGCTCACGCACAGTGCCTGCTCCTGTATGCATTCCAGAACGCGATCCCGGATCTCCTCGGAGGACCGGAACGCCTTTCGTAATTCGATCAGCGGGATGCGAAGTCCCGTCCCTTCGAGCTGGATGAAAGCCTCTGTCGATATCGGGGCGGGCCCGAGTAAATGGAGTCCACCAACCATCCCCTCATTCCCAATGACCGCGACTTCCGCTGTGCCGCCATCCTTCGATCTGGCAACCACGGAAGCCATGCCCGATGTGATGAAGTAGGCAAATTCAGGCACCTCATCGGCTTTATAGAGCATGCTCCGTACTGGTAATGCTAGATCGGCGCAATGGTGGAGGAGCGATTTGCGGCTTCCCGCAGAGAGAGATGCTAAAAGCAGATTGGAAATCTGACCGGCCATGACGCATCCTTTGCTTCAGATCGCAAAGGACCGCCGTTAGACAAACGGAAGCAGGTCACGCCTGATCAAAACTAACTACATTGCGAGTATACTTCCAAAAATCGAGACTGCCGAAGTGGAATGAAGCTTTCTGCTTCGACCGTTTCTGACCTCAGGCTATGGAACAGACCACGGCTAAACCTCCTTGCGTCCTCATTTATGGACTCCACCGTGTGCTGCTGGAATCGCGTGCCGCCCTTTTGAAGCTCAGTGGACTGAAGGTCTCATTCGTCATGACGGAAGCTGCGGCGGAAGACATCCTGGCGACCACACCTATCGACCTGACCATCCTGTGCCATACGCTCTCAGAGGAGGAGAGGGATTACTTTCTGGCAGCGGCACATCGACTGAAACCGCTTGGCAAAACGCTTCTTCTTGTGCACAACGAATCATTGGAAATTGCGATCAAGCCAACAGGAATTTTCCTCGTATCCAAGGGCCCGCAGGCCCTGCTTCTGGCGGTGAATCATATCTTAGGCCGCCAGTCTGCCGCGTTTTGACAGCAAGAAAGCGCCTCCGCACACCTTTGTCCTCTCCAAACTTCAACCCCCCGTAAACAATGAATACTGAAATCGGGGGAGAAATATGTCGGGTACCCGACATGCGAACCTCAATTATGGCATCGTAATAGATAGTTGCAACTGGTCTGCGGGGAATGGATCTCTCCGACTTACGCCATGATGGCGTGCACTCCAGCTGGGCATCGACCCCGGGAGGCACTCATGGATGAAAGAGCGGGCCAATACCTCCAATTAAAGCTCGCGCAAGCGGCAGAAGCGTTACGGAAATGCGATGAGCAGGCCACGGCTGGCCGCCTGGCTCTGGAAGTGATGCACGACATCAGGAACCCGATCGAGGCTCTCCGGAACCTCAACTATCTGTCGGTGTTGTCGGCAGACGATCCGGTGGAGGTACGAAGGGTCGCTGGACTGGCTGAAGAGCAGATGGCCATCGTGATCGACATCGCAAACAGCGTTCTCGCCTTTGCCCAGTCGGCCAATCAACCCAAGCCGGTAAATCTAGTGCTGTTGGCGGAAGCTGCCCTGCGAATCCATCAGCGGGCGATTGAAGCCAAGAGGGTGCGGTTGCTGAAGGACTTGGAAGAAGATACCGTAGCTCGTGTTTACACCGGCGAGATGCTTCAGGTGATTTCCAACCTAATCCATAACGCCCTCGATGCACTGCCGCAGGATGGAACCATTTGTCTTCGGCTAAGGAAGGCTGAAGGTGAGGTTCACCTTCTCATCGCGGATAACGGTCATGGCATCCCGCCTGAATACGCGGACGAGGTCTTTGAGCCATTCTTCACAACCAAAGAGGATCGGGGGACCGGCCTCGGTCTAGCACTTTCTAAGAGAATCGTAGAACACCACCGGGGAACCATCAGAATGCGAAGCAGTTGCCGCCCTGGCAGGAGCGGAACCCTGTTCAAAATCTCCATACCGGTCTAACTTACCAGCCGCAATCCTCATTCGGATTTCGGGTATCGATCACTGCTCGGCCAAGGGAGACGGCCTTAATTCTCCCTGTCAACCTTCTGCCGTATAGGCTCAGTGATCGGGAAACCCGACAACGCCACCTCTGCCCCTCGACGCGACACGTGGTTATCGTCGACATAAAGCAGGTGTCCATCGGCGTATACCGAGCACGTCCCATTGCGACAGAGATTTCGGCGCAAACTAAAAGTCTCAACGCCCTCTTTGCGCGCCACCCGGTCGACCACGACTGCCGCAGCGGCATTTTCCTTGGCATACATTTCGTCGGCGGCCACGGCTCCGGGTGCGGATTTCGGTCCCTGCAGCAGTCGCGCCAACCAGCGGCGCAGGGGCATCTGGTAGGTGCGCATCCGCCGCTGTGGGTCAATCTTCAAAGTATTGATATCCTGCAGCACAATAACCCGTTTGCCCGCCCGTTTGAGCCCCGAGACCATCGCGCTCAGACCCCGCTCCAGATTGGCATCACTTTCAGCGGGAGTCACCGCCTCGCGACGATCCACGGGAACAAAGCCATAATCAGGAAAATAATGGACCGCCGGACTAGCCCACTGGCCGCCTAAGATCACCGTCTTAACGGTGGGATCGTCGGCTAGGAGTTTCAGCGCCTTTTCGTAGAAAGGTTCACACGTAGGATCAAAGGCCAAGCCCGGGACGTTTTGCGTCACGCCGATCAAGGGAACGCAGGCAGCGTGGGACACCGTCAGAAGTCGCATCCCCGATCCGTTGGCAAGTTCTGTCATCGCCGGCGTGATCATCATGGCGTGACTGTCACCCAGGACCGCTACTGCCGGACGCCCGTCCGGTTTGGGAAAGCATGCCTGGGTCATCCGGGGAGACTCATCCGCGAAGCAGGAATGCTCATCAAAAGCGACCGGCCGCTCCTCGGCTGCGAGCGCTGGGAGGCGGCTGGGAAATCCCTGACCCAGCACCATGAATAGACCTGGAATCGCAAGCGCAAAGGAAGCAGCGGCATAGCGCCATAGCAGCGGGGCCGGGGCGGTTTTGGAGGTGCGAAAGGGTTGCTCGACGAAGCGGTACGACAACCACGCAAAACCGAGGGCTACGACCGCAATCCCCACCATCGCTTCACTGCTCAAGGGTCTGTCCGTGACGGTGTTTCCAAAGCTCATCAGCGGCCAGTGCCACAAGTACCAGGAGTAGGAGAGTAGCCCGATCCAGCGGAACGGCTTGGACGACAATATCGTGCGGTTCAGCCACGCATCCGGCGCCGAGAGAACCAGTACCGCCCCCATCACCGGCAGGATCGCCGACGCGCCGGGAAAGATGGTGCTTGGTCCATATAGGAATATCGACACGAACAGCGCGACCGCACCGGCCGCCGCGCGCAGGTTCGCAAACCGCCATCCTCCGTAAAGATCGTCGGCCTTCGAGTCGCGATCCGCACGCGCTTCATAGATGGCCATCAGCACGCCTGCGGCAAGTTCCCAGGCACGATGGGGCAGAAGATAGAATGCCTCGCTGGACCCACCGCCAAATTGCATCCAGGAGTGCTGAATCCCGAGCGGAGTATTCGACAACGTTGCCAGCACGCTGAGCGCGCAGGAAAGCACTGCCAATCCCAGGACCGCTCTAAATATGAATTTTCGATTTTGTTCTTCGTCCCGCCCCCGCGCCCGGGTCAGCCGGAATAGCAGAAGGACGACCATGGGAAAGAAGATGTAGAACTGCTCCTCGACCCCGAGACTCCAGGTCATGAGAAGGGGATACTGCATCGCCCAAGGGGTGAAGTAGTTCCATTGATGCCAGGCCACGATATTCGAAACCGAAAGCAGGCTGGAAAGAGCAAATCCTCCGAACCGCTTCATTTCGATGGGCGAGAGCAGGAGAAACGAAATTCCGTAGCAGAACATCAATACCGCGAAGAGTGCTGGAAGAATTCTCTTCGCCCGCCGTTGGTAAAATCGTGCCAGGCTGAACTGCCGTTTGCTCACGTCGCGGTAAATGTGCGCGCCGATGAGGTAGCCGGAGATCACAAAGAAAATATCGACGCCGACAAAGCCGCCCGAAAAAAGCGAAACACGGGCGTGAAACAACACCACCGCGATCACGGCAATTGCCCGCAAGCCATCGATATCATTGCGATAAGAGCGGGCCGGTCCTTGCAGCTCACCCTCAAGCTTAGGAAACGAAAGCTTCCCCTTCGCGCTGGAGGCCAGCACGTCCGTGACACTCGTCGTTTGAATCATTTCCTCGTTCTCGTTCGGTTAAGTTGTCCGGCGAGAGCTAGGCAGGTCCGGGAATACGCAGTTCAACAAGGATGGACGTTCGTTGCGGGGGTCTCGTGTGCGGACAGCTCTTTAAGAAGTCCAGACCTTTAGATATGCTTAATTTTGAAGGAATTCCGAGCGAAAGTCAAGTGATACCCAACGAAAAACCGGTAGCCCTTAACGCCACCCTTTGTCTATTGACTTTCAATTGAAAATTTGCGTGGGGATTTTGAACTTTGGCGCTTCGGCCTGATGTGCGTTACAGTTTGCTCGCGGTTTTATTGGGTTCTGTGCCTGAAAATTACCAGGATAAAAATCAGTAGTGTGGCCCAAGCCATAGCACCCAGATCCTTGACCAGTCTCACTTCAACCGGTTGATCGGCAATTATCATGATCAACAATAGCTTGGATGCCGAATCGGGAATAGCGAGATAGCTATCGGTTTGCCTTGCTAAACATTCTCTTCGGTCTGCTCAACGGCGGCCGAAGGGTTCAGAGGAAATCCAGGAAGGTTGGCCTTCATGTCACAGATCTCTCCACCCACACCGGTTGTGGTCGTCGGCTTCGACATGCCATTCTGGCGACTCGTTACGTTCCTGGTCAAGATTGCGCTCGCTTCCATTCCGGCAGGCATCATCATCGCCCTCTTATATATGGTGTTGGGCTGGCTCTACGGCGCTCTCCTGATAGCCACGCACCACACCAATCTGTTGCACTAGTCTCTGGATTTGCCGGCAGGGACTTTTCGCTTCGCCGGCCTTACCCCGGCGGTCGCGGCCGCTTTGTCCGGAGAGGCCGCGAGCAACCCGTGATTGCGGCGAGCAAACAGAATGTGATCGCGAACGCTTTGTGAAGACTCCTCCACATTTCCCGAGCTAACGGCGGAATAGATTCGGCCGTGCTCCTTGCAATTGCGCTCGCAATCCTGGAGGTTGGTGCAAGTGAGGTCCATAAAGCGTCGAATCGTGGGCCTCAGGGAAGAATGGATCGCTTTGATCAGGGAGTTTCCGGAGAAATCGACGATCGCGCTATGAAAGGCCAGGTCGGCATCCGAAAAAGTTTCCAGCCGATCGAATGAGGTCTCCATGATTCTCAGACAGCGATGCAGAATCGTGAGGGCCTCGGGAGAGTTGTGCTCGGCGATCTTTTCCGCGCAGGTAGTCTCGATGGCGAGACGTAATTCCAGCAGCTCGGAGTAGTCGTGTGCTTCCTGAGCGCCGGAAGCATAGTGGAGCAGAAGCCGTTTCAGCGGGTCAACGCTTCTTTCCGCGATGAACGATCCCACCCCATTCACGGTGTAGATAATGTTTCTGGCCTTCAGCAAGTGGATGGCTTCCCGCAACACCGAGCTGCTCACCGTGAATCGAGTGCACAGTTCCTCTTGAGAAGGGAGCTTACCCTGCCCATTGAACTCCCCGCCGGCGATAGTCGCCTCCAATAAATCCGCGATGTGCGCGCTCAGAACTACCTTCTTGCCGTCCTTCGATTGACTTCTCTGGGTCACGGGTTCAATCCGCTCTTTCCGCCGGGAGAGCAGAGGAGCTTTCATAAAGGTATTCTCAGGCCGATAGTAGAAACCCGGCGCGCGGAAGCCGTCAAGCCCCCAAATGCGGCCTATCCGCGCGGGCGTAGCCGATTTTGCTGTCCCATCCTGCTATCAGAAAGCTATTACAGGAAAAGTTGAGTTCTGGTTGACAGCCGTGGAAATGAGCATTTAGATTCCGAACGCTGGAGTAACTTCACGCGAATTGGACGTGAAGCTTAGAGCTAAGCTTGGGTCGAGAACTGCTTGGGAGAGGCTATGAAACAACAAAGACCGGAGTCATTTACGTTAGGTTTTCGTTCGTCAACGGCCAAGGCTTTCCTGGCAATTGCATGCCTTCTATTCGTTGCGCACCCTGGTATGGCCCAAACCGGCACCACGGCCAGGGTGACCGGCACGGTCACCGATCAAAGTGGAGCGGTGCTGCCGGGAGCGACCGTGACCATTCGTGAGGCCGATACCAACGCGACCCGCACCATTACGACGGCGGATAACGGCGACTACGCGTTGACCCAACTGACCCCGGGCAAGTACAACCTCACCGTTGATAAGCAGGGCTTCGGATCGTATCAGCAAAGCGACATTGTGCTGGTGATCGGCCAGGTCGCCGAGATCAATGTGCAAATGCAGGTTGGCTCCGCTGCGCAGAAGGTCACCGTGACCGGCAGCGCACCCGTGATTCAAACTCAAGACTCCTCCATAGGTTCGGTCATCGACAGCCAGACCATCGTGAACACCCCCCTCAACGGGCGTTTAGGCATCCTGGGGCTGGTAGCGCTCGCCCCTGGTGTGCAGGGCGCCGGCGCGCAGGATCAAATTCCCGTCTACGGCGTCACCCCATCCATCGGAACCGGATCCCGCAATTCTTACGGCGGAGTCGGCTATTCCCTGGACGGCGCCGTCAACATGGTGGTCACGCTCGAGCGCGGTGAGGGGGAAGTCCCCCCGCTGGATGGCTTGGCGGAATTTAAAGTGCTCACTTCGGCGGCTCCCGCTGAATTCAATCAGCCCAGCCAGGTGGTCGTGATCACCAAAGGCGGTACGAACCAGGTCCACGGCATGATTCTGGAATTCAATCGCCTGGCAGCCACGGCAGCCAAGAGCTATTTCGCAGGCGCGTTGCGCAAGCCGCAGTACATTCGCAATGAGTATGGCGGGAATTTCTCCGGCCCGATCTTCATTCCCAGAATCTACAACGGCAAGAACCGCTCTTTCTTCTTTTTCAACTATGAAGGCTTTCGCCTGATCCAGGCCTCGAACGTGAACAGCCAGATGCCGACGCAAGCCGAACGCTCGGGGAACTTTGCCGGAGTCGGCACCATTATCGATCCGCTTACGGGGCAGCCGTTCGCCAATAATCAAATCCCGGCTGCGCGGATCAATCCGGTGGACGTGCAACTGCAGAACCTGCTCTTTCCCTTGCCCACGGCGGCGGGTACGGGAACCAACACCTTTGAGCTTGTTCCTTACGTCAGCACGGCTAGCCGGGTCTCTTTTCGCATCGATCACAAGCTCAGCGAGCGGGACCAGATTCGTGGTTCGTACCTGAGAGCCTTCTACGGGCCCAACCCATCCGTCGGTGCGTCCAGCAAGTTTGGCGGCATGGCGGGTATTGGCGAGCACAACAGCAACATCATCATCGGCTGGACACATATTTTCTCGCCCTACTCTGCTTAGCGATACCACCGCGTCCTACCTGCACATACCGATCTACCGCACTCCGCAGAACTACAATGTGCCGTTCTCTTCGGTCATCCCCGGCCTGGGTACGGAGCTGATCGAAGGGGCGCCGCAGCTCACCATCAAAAACATCACCAGCGTTGCCGAGCAAGGATCGAAAGACCTAGCCTACGACGTCCAACTCAACACTTCGGTCACTAAGGTACTGGCGACGCATACCATCAAGGCCGGATTTTCCGTCCTCTACGATAACCACTGGAATGATGGCGCGGTTTCTCCCCAGCGCGGATCGTACTCGTTCACCGGCCAATATTCGGGCGTAGGCTACGCCGACTTCCTGCTGGGCTATCCTTCCACCCTTTCCAAACCCACTCCGAATAACTTCATCACTCGCAATATCTCGGCCCAATACGGGTTCTACCTGCAAGACGATTGGAAAGTGACGCCGCGGCTTACCGTCAATGCCGGCATTCGCTATGACTTGCAGTGGTTCCGTCCCAGCCCTTACGGCAATCAGTCCCTTTACATCCCGAGCCTGCAGAAAGTTGTCGTGTTCGGCGGTGGATATCCTCCATCCACCAGCCCGATCCAGGTTATCCCTGCAATTCCTTAGCTTGCCGATTGAATTTGCTGCGCAGGCCGGGCTGCCCAACAACGTTTGGAGCTATCTCGGGCAGGACACCAACAATGTGGCCCCCCGGCTCGGATTTGCGTATCAGGTCCAGCAAAATACAGTGGTACGCGGCGCCTTCGGTATTTACTACAACCTGCTGCCGGCATCGTACTTCGGGAACAACTATGCCGGAAACATTCCGTTTGAGGGATCGCAGACCTTCTCCCAGCCGGCGGGCGCCCTACCATCACCATGAACGCGCCTTTCTCGGCGACAGGATCCTTCGCTGCAAACCCATCGGTGAACGCGCAGCACTCCACCGTCACTCCTTATACCGAAGCCTACAACCTGGCCATCGAACACCAGTTTCCAAAAGCCCTCTCTCTGCGCATCGGTTATGTGGGGCAAAACAACATGAAACAAAACAATTCGAGTGGCACTGGCAATACGGCCCCTGACATTAACCTGCCCACACCTGGCCGCCGGGCCGGTGCAGCCGCGGCGGTTCGTTCAGCCTTGGTCGACCATCAGTCTTCTAGACGATCCGATCTTTCACTCCAACCTGAACTCTCTGCAGGTCGGGGTCCACAAGCAATATCAGTTCCGGATTCATGATCAACGCGGAATACCAGTACACCCGGGTTCTCGGAACCGAGAACTTCCAGAATCCGCTCACCGTCGGGGATTCCTACGGAAACATCGGCGGCATCACCCCGCACGTTGTCGAAGTCAGCTACTCCTATCTGTTGCCGTTTGGGAAAGGACAACTGCTGTTTTCGAATGCGGGCAACCTGGTGACAAGGTCATCAGCGGTTGGCAGCTTTCCGGAATCACCGCAATGGCAAAGCGGACAGCCTTTCGTAACCTACATCACATTTCAGGCTCCGTCACAGTTCTGCTAAGCCGCGCCCAGATATGGCCGCGCCGACCGCGTGCCGGGTGTTCCTCTTTATCCCGCGAATAAGATCATCCACCAGTGGTTCAATCCCGCGGCGTTCACTGCGCCAGTGCCCTACACCTACGGCAACTCAGCATACAACATGCTGTGGGGGCCTCACTATCAGGACTGGGATATGAGCCTGGTGAAAAACACAGTGTGGAGAGAAAGGATCAACCTGCAACTTGCGAATGGATTCGTTCAACGTGTTTAACCATCCCAACTTCGCCATTCCCAATTCCGCCAGTCAGCAATCCGTCGAACTTCGGAGTGGTCACCGGACTGGCCAGCGGCGCAGAAAATCGTACGGTCGAATTTGCCGCCAAGCTTTCCTTCTAATAGGAAAGCCTAAAGGAAGAAACATGGGCAAGCCTGCTTCTCTGGTCAGCATGAGTCTGGTGGTCGCCGGGATATTGCTGACCGGTGTCTCTATGTTCGCCAAGACTCGTCATCTCGATGTTGAATCGCTCGATCCGAACAGCCGGGCGCTATTTCGGGTTTCCATGCGCTGGGGAGATGAATCCTGGGATCCTGAAACTAAATTTCTACGCGCCCCCCAAGCGTTTAACGTCGCCATTCCCGCCGAGACCCATGCCGCGGACGGTCACACCCCAAATCACTTCCTGGTGCGGGATTCGACGTGGTATGCGCTCGGGCTGCTGCTCCGCAATCAGCCCCATGATGCCGACCGCGCTGCCCAAATCCTTCGCGCTGTCTTAAAGCAGCAATACAACGACCCGGGTAAGGTGTGGGACGGCACCTTCCGCCGCTCTCCCGAAGAGCCCGAGCCCGACGCGAACGCGGTCATGTGGCATGCCTACGACCCTAACTGGCGCGAGTTTATAGGAACCACCTTTGCCGTCATCCTCAACGAGTATCCTGACCGTCTGCCCGCTGGCTTGGCCGCCGAACTGCTGGCCTCGATCAACCACGCGGTCCAGGGGGAGATGAAGCAAGGGCGGCTGTCGCCTTCCTACACCAACATCGCTCTCATGTATGGCTATCTTTGGGAATACGCCGCCGCGCAAAGTCATCGTGCGGACTGGGCCGAACAAGCGACCAAGTGGCAGGAAGACGTATACAAAATATTCAAACAACACGACGCGTTCATGGAGTACAACTCGCCCACTTATGCCGGGACGGACTTCTTTGGCCTGGCGCTGTGGCGAGACTACGGAGCCACTCCGCGCACCCGCGCTATGGGTGTGGAAATGGAGGAGTCACTGTGGCGCGCCACCGCCGATTTTTACAACGCCAACCTGCGCAATGTCTCCGGGCCCTATGACCGTTCCTACGGAATGGATATGCAGAGCTACGTGAGCGTCGTGGGCCTTTGCGTGGCCACGGTTCTTCCTCAGAAGCAGTGGCCCCTGCCGAATCTGGATCATGCGCCCGTAGATCACGTGGCAGATCTGTTTTTTGTCCCCAACCTCGTTGTCCTCGACACCAAAATTCCCGCCGACGCCATGAAAAGCTTCTCCGCTTTGCAGGCTGAGCACCAGGTGCGCCGGCCGATCGATGACAAGCGCATCGCAACCGCCTGGATCGGCAAGGACGTGATCTACGGCGGGGAAATCACCGGCCACACCCGGGGCGTCGATGCGCAAAGCCAATTCCATCCCGCGACTGTCCAGTGGCAGATGCCAGGAGGCAAGATCGGTTGGATTCAGCTGACGCGCACTCCGCCAATCGACGCCGAGGCGACCAAGGGCCAAATCGTCATCACGGCCGCGGGGGACGTCAGCTTTCGCATCTACGCTCCCGGCCTAACCTCCAGCCAGTTGCAGCGGAAGCTGTGGGCTCTCCCGGGGCTCAACGTGCAGGTGAACTCCGACGCCAAAAACTTCGTGGCTCACGCCGAAAATGGATTGGCGGAAGTGACATACTCTGGCATCAGCAAGATGGTTTTGGGTATAGGAACAGCAAAATGAAAAGGCTCAAGCTCACACTCTTTTTTTTCGCGCTGAACCTAAGCGTGTACGCGCAAAACTCGACTTATTTCAGCAACTGGCCCGAGGGGGTTTCTCCGCAGGATGTAGGTAAGCGAGTTGCTGAGCACTTCGTCACTAGCCCGCACCAGTATGGGCCAACGATTCACTACTCTGAGGTGGCCACCTGGTATGGCGCGCTCACCTTTGCCGCACTCACCCACGATGACGCATTGCGCACCGAGCTGATCCACAAATTCGAGCCGCTCATGCCGGGCGGCGCGGAGGCGGCGGAGCGCACACCCACGCGGCACCATGTCGACGACTCCATTTTTGGTACGGTACCGCTGGAGATTGCCATCGAGACCAAAGACCCGAAATATCTCGCGGTCGGAAAAGGCTGGGCAGACCGTCAATGGGAGAACCCTCGCCCCGATGGGCTGTCGGCTGAAACCCGTTTCTGGATCGACGATATGTACATGCTGACCATCCTGCAGCTCGAAGCCTACCGTGCGACGCACGACAAAAAGTACCTGGATCGCGATGCGAAAGAGATGAGCGCCTACCTGGATCAGCTGCAGCAACCCAACGGCCTGTTCTATCACGCGCCCGACGTCCCATTTTATTGGGGACGAGGCGATGGCTGGGTGGCTGCAGGCATGGCGGAGATGCTGCGGGACCTGCCCCAGGACCATCCCCAACGCAAGCGCATCCTTGCCGGCTATCAAAAGATGATGAGCGCCTTGTTGAAATACCAGGCCAAGGATGGCATGTGGCGCCAACTGATCGATCATGAAGAGTCCTGGCCGGAGAGTTCAAGCTCCGCCATGTTTACATTTGCGATGATCACCGGCGTAAAAAACGGCTGGCTCGACGCTGCCACTTATGGTCCGGCGGCGCGCAGGGCCTGGATCGCGGTGGTCGGCTACATCGATCAAAACCAGAACATCACCAACGTCTGCATAGGCACCGGCAAACAGAACAGCTACGAGTACTATATGGAGCGCAAGCGCCTCACCGGAGACTTCCACGGGCAAGCCCCTGTCTTATGGGCAGCCTCCGCGCTGCTGCGGTAAGTTAAGGGTGAAACGAACACTGCCGGACCAAACGGAACTCGATGGGTGCCCCATGTTCGCACCAGCGTACGGGCGAAGCCCATCCAATGCTTCTACTCGTCAAGTGAATGAACTCGAAGAATTCATAGGTGGATGAACGAATCTTCGCGTCAAGTGCTCATTGGGTAACAAAGCTACAGATTCGACGAAAGATCCACTTACCGGAACAAGCTAAGCGGAAAAGCATCACCCATCATCTTGTAACCCGGCGGCCCGGGGTGCAAATTATCCGCAGTCCCCGTAGCCGCCGCCATGCGGCCCGGATGGGCCGGGTCTGCCGTTGCCTTATCAAGATCAACCACCGCATCGAAATGTCCCGGCTGCCGGATCCAGTCGTTCACTTGTTGCCAGTCCGCCAGGTTGGCCTCATCGGGGTGGTAATTCGGTGCGCCCTGGTAGCCGAGGACCGTCGTGCCGATGACCAGCAACCCATGCGCATGGGCGCGCTCGATCACCTGCTGGTACGACGCGATCAATCTCGCCACAAACACCTCATGCTCCTCTTTGGAGATAGGCCCATTCCGCGTCCATCCCCCAAGGTCGTTCACTCCCTCGTGCACAATCACCGCCCGCACTCCGGGCTGAGCGAGCACGTCCCGGTCGAGCCGCGCCAACACGTTCGGGCCGACACCATCCGTCAGCAAATGATTGCCGCCGATGCCGGCGTTGAGCACGCTCCATTGCCGGGTTGCGCCGTTCGCTTGCAGGCGCGCCGCCAACACATCCGGCCAGCGATCATTCCCGTTGAGGGTGGAAGCGCTTCCGTCGGTGATCGAATCGCCTAGGGTGACAACCGCAGCAGCGTTCGCGGAACTTTCGACCTCAACCCCCGCAAGATAAAACCAATGCTGGAACTTCTTCGCATCGGGCATGTCGGCTGCGGAGACAACATTCCGCGCGCCCAGGCACGAAGTAGTATGCGCCGCGATGTGCCCCGTCTGGTGCAGGGATGGCCCCTCGAGATACAGGGTGACCGCGAGGTCCGTCAGCGGCCCGACGGGAAAATCGATGGGGTCGGAAAGATACTCCGCACCCGGAGGAATGACCACCGCCGTATTCCCGGCAAACCGGAGCGGCTTATCGGTGGAAGCGTCGATCCGGCAGTTGGCCACAGAGCTTGGCTTGGCCAAGTGCACCATTTGGATTTGCAACGGCGCGGTGCCAAACGCATTCGAAAGATGCACCCGAATGCGCGTGCCGCCCGTCGAGACATGGACTACCTCCCGCAGTGTGGCGTCTTTGAAGTCGTCGGGGCCGAGATCCGGTCCATCCACCTGCATCTGAGCCGATGCCCATGTGCCAACCCAACGCGTTCCCTGAGCCATCATCTTCCCGCTTGCCACGCACAACAAAAGAATGGCAAGCTCCCGCCCGCATCGCCTTACGTCCATGAAAGTCCCTCCTGGAATCGCCAGCACAGTCTACCGTGCAAATCGAAGATACGGCATTCGCAAACCGCGGCGGCTGGAGTTTCCTCTCGGTGGCGTATATTGTTGCGGCGGGGTCCAGAGAACCATGCTTACAGAACACCTGATGGCGGAATTTGAAGATGGCCGTACCGACCTGGTAGGTCCTTTGCTGGAGGGGGGTATCGCTGCCAATTTCCAAAACCAACACGGTGTTTCGCTCATCCAGACCTGCGCCTATTACGGTGATGTGAGCGCGATACGCGGCTTGCTTGCCCGGGGCGCCTCACTCCAGGAGCTTGGCCGGAATCTTGGACTGAATGGAGCTTGCTTTCACGGGCATTGGCGTCTGTGCCTTTTCCTGCTTGAGCACGGAGCCGACGTCAACGATCAATCGGAAGAGACAAAAGAGACGCCGCTCCACGCGTCTCTATGCACCACTGACCGAATTCTCTATGACAGAGTCGTGGAGGTCCTTCTATCCAAAGGAGCGAATCCGAACCTTCCAGCTGCGCAAGGCGTAGCGACTGGTGGTTTCATGAGGGATGTACGGACAAAGGGAGAGACCCCGCTGCACCGTGCGGCCGCGTTCGGTGAGGAAGGAACCGTGAAGATGCTCCTGGACGCCGGTGCTCAGCGGGATGTGCGCGACGCCAACGGCGACACGCCGCTATCTTGGGCGAGTTGGTATCTCCGTCCGGCAGCCATTCTTCATCAGCTCTGTTTCGGGGAGCATCGCGTGAATCCAGGCCGCAAATCGATGCGAGCCAATCTTATTGGATTCCCTCACAGAACTCTGTGAGTCGTGCCATCCCGGATCGCATCACGGTCTGAGCGGTCACTGAATCGGATGAAACGTCCTGCTCCAGCGAGTCTCGTCAAAAAAGTGTATGAACTCATGAATGGTTGATCCCGCTTGCTCGCTCAGGGGCGTTTCCTCAGAACCCGATTCGGGTATGGCAATCGACCAATAAACGAAAAGCGGGCGGCCCAAGATGTTCTGTCGTGGCACAAAGCCCCAGAATCGGCTGTCGATGCTATTCGTGCGGTTGTCGCCCATGGCGAAATAGTTGCCCGGCGGCACGACCAGGTCGGCGCCATCCATGTGACTGCGCAGCGAGACAGACCACTCCGGCGTAACCTCGGGCTCAGTCGACGGATCTCCAGAAGGGAAGTCGTTGACGTAGAAATCATAGTTCGCGGATGTAGGCTTGGCGGTTTGGGGCTCATCCTGAGCAACCCCATTCAGGTAGACCACACCCTTGCGAAGGTGGATGTGGTCGCCGGGTACTCCGATCACACGCTTCACCAGAAAGATGTGCTCGCCAATTTGCTCTTCTGTCGGCTTGTAGAAGACGATGACATCTCCTCGATGCACGTCGCGATAGGGCAGGAACGGCGCCCATTTCGCCGGCGGAGCCAGCGTCTCGCGTTCGACCAGAACATGATCGCCAACCAGCAGGGTGCTTGCCATGGAGGAGGACGGGATCACAAAATTCTGGAAAACAAAGGTCAGCATAAAAAGCCCCACCGCAAGAACGCTGCAGATGGATCCAAATCCTTCTGGAGCCGTCTCCTCACGCTTCGTTTCACGCAAAACCTGCTTTTTGGACACCGGGAGAAACCTCCTTTAGCGGATCGTGTGATCCCATCCGTTCGGCTGCCAGTTTAGCATCGCCCCGCGATCAAGAAGGTGCCTGCCGAAGATCGGGGCACACACGGACCCAAGTCATCGAGCAATGATCGGATCCCCTTGAGTGCACTAAAACCGGCTCTGCGCTAAGCGCCGCCTGCTATCATGGCCACGACGGCGGATGCTCCAAGCCCGGCCTTCACGGGCATCTCCAGGGATACCCTGGGGCATGGTAGAAACTGGCACTCCATCGCCTGAGCTACACTGCGCGCATGCGCAGATCTGCTCATGCAGAGCAAGACTCGTTGGAGCATCCCGCCGCCTGCCGGCATGCTTAATCCCACGATCCTTCGCTTGCTGGCCAATGCCATTCTGGCTGTTGAGCCCAACGCAGACGCCATCGCAGATCATTTGAGTTATGTTCTGGGCCGCAAGGGGCGCTGGATTCGTCAGCTCGCGTTGCGTTACACACAAAGCTTTCCCGGGAGTGCCGTTCCCCGGCGGCGCGACTTGATCGAGTTTTTGCGTAGCGAGCCCTCCTTGATGGACGCCGCCCGCCAACCCCACCGCCCGCTTCGTATCGCCCATTGGGTCACAGGATCGCAACCGATGCGCCCCGTACACGCGGCTGCGGGGTGGACTGTTCGGCCAATCACCACCATCGGAGCCTTGGCGGAGTGGATGCAGGTGACACCCACGGAACTGCAATGGTTTGCCGACCTCAAGGGGCTCGGTTGCAAACAACCACAGGAAAAGCTGGAGCACTATCACTACCGTGCGCACGTGAAAAACACGGGCAGCGTACGTGTCATTGAAAGTCCCAAGCCGCGGCTTAAAGATCTGCAGAGACGTATTCTGCGCGCCATTCTCGACCGCGTCCCTTCCCATCCGGCTGTTCATGGGTTCGTGAAAGGCCGTTCCATCCGGAGCTTCGCGGCTCCTCACGTGGGCCAGCGGGTCGTGCTGCGCATGGACCTTCAGGATTTCTTTCCCAGCTTTCCTGGAACCCGAATCCAGAGCTTTTTCAGAACCGCCGGTTACCCCGAGCCGGTGGCCGATCTTCTCGGCGGTCTGACGACCAATGCTGTTCCCTGGAGCGCGTGGCCGTCTTTGCTCGCGGCCGCGCAATGCAACGCTGGCCCCGGCCAGGGGCAATTGCGGCAGATAAAGTCAATGTATGCGCGGCCTCATCTGCCGCAGGGTGCGCCCACTTCGCCTGCGTTGGCGAACCTCTGCAGCTATCGCATGGATTGCCGTCTGCACGGGCTCGCTCAACACGCGGGGGCGACGTACACCCGCTACGCGGATGACCTTGCGTTTTCCGGCGGGGAGACGTTTACCCGCGAAGTCAGCCGTTTCTCTACCTATGTGACTGAGATCCTGAAGGAAGAAGGATTTGTGGCGAACCATCGCAAGACGCGAATCATGCGTGCCTCGGTGCGGCAGCACCTTACCGGTATGGTGACCAACCAACGCTTGAATGTAACGCGAAGCGAATTCGATTTACTCAAAGCGACCCTGACGAACTGCGTGCGGCACTCGCCCGCTACCCAAAACCGCGAAGGTCATCCGCATTTTCGGGAACATCTTATGGGCCGCGTCAGCTTTGTAGAAAGCGTGCATGCTGAGAAGGGCAAGCGGTTGCGTGCTCTCTTCGACCAGATAATGTGGAAATGATGTGAGGTTCCTCAACGGGAGGCGCGGCGGGCGCTACTGGTTCTAAATTTGTGGGCCATCATCAACAAACCTTGCAAGGCTTCCGCGGTTATTTTGGACAAGCGAACGAGTACGTTGTCATAACCCTCATAGTGTTCTGTCAGGTAGTAGACATCCGGATCCGTCGCGATCAGCTCATCACGCTGCTCAGAACTGACACAAACTACCAGTGAATTCGGTTCCACCTGGCGATTCGCCGGAAGCGTGGCCAGCAACTTGCCGCGTATTTTCAGCGCGGGCATACCATACGCAGTACTTTCTTCAACGCCAGGCAACGCGGTTCCGATTTGCCGAACCGCTTCGAAGGTCACCCCGCCTTTTCGCATGGAATGATTGTATGTCCGGCTGATTCCTTCAGCGATAGCTGAGCTGCCAGTATGTCCATCCGAAAAGGTTCTTCATCTGCGTCAGGTTGAAGGGCGGGAAGCTCATGGAGTATGTGTTTCGAGCCACCGCGAGAACAATCGGCTCCGATTCGCGGCCGTTGATCTCCACTGCAAGTAGAGTGTTATTGCCGTAGCTTGAGGTGCTATGCAGGATCTTATGGCTGGTGATGCGGCCGTATTCGCCTGCCGGGCCCCAGTCGAGGGTAAAACGGCCGTAGGAGTAGCCGGCATAACGTTGCGCATGCCCCTGCCAATCGGGATCATTATTCCAAATGCCAAATGCTGCGGGAAAGTCGTTTGCTTCCACAGCCGAAAAAAATCGATCCACGCGATGTTCCGCCGACACATTCCAGTAGAGAAACACTGCGACTCCAACCACCCCGCACAACACGAAGATACTGATCAGCACCTTCCAGCTCTGGAAGGAACGATTCTGGTTAAGGCCAGGTGCGTCGAAAAGTGCCATAGGCGAGGCCGACATCCTTGTATTCTCAGACACCAGGAAAGTTGCGAATGTTCCCGTGCGGTTTCCCGCGACTGCGCATCAGGAGTCTGGGTGAGAACCGGATCTGTAGGACCAAACAAAACTGACGGGCACCCGTCAATTTCTAATTTGGTCCTGCTCCACGCCGCGACCGAAAAGACGAGTCATAGACGGCTGGCCAGGGTTTTTGCGAGCGGTTTTATATTGTCTGTGTTACAGGGGCAACTGACGTAGGTCATGCGGGCCAGGACGTTGCCTTTACGAAGCAAGAGCATGCTACCCCCAGCCACATAGGCTTCGTCACCAATTCCGCTGAGATCCGTACTGGTCTCGTTGCTGGCTGGGGCGCCTCCGTTTATGTGCTCAAATGCGCGGCGGTTCATGTTCATTTCTGTAGCGGCGTGTCCCGTCGTGAACAACAGTCCAAGCACTGGGATCTCTCCCTTTGCGGCTTCCGCAGAGAGGCTTTTATCGGTCGCCTCCTGCTGAGCGAACAAGCCACCGGCAAACTTCTGAGCCAGCTTTTGCGTCTGGGCATCCGCTCCCATGCCACCCAACATGGAAGACAAGTGCTTTGCGGTTACATCCGCGGGGTCGCCCTTGGCGATATAGCTGCAGCCGTTCTCTTGTGATTCCGTGCGAATGATCGGCAACCCAACGGCCTTGCTGACTTCTGCTTTGCTGAGGAAGCGGCATGGGTCACCCTTAATGCCGCCTTCGCCGTTTTCGCGTGCCGAAGAGTTACCCGACAGGCTGCCAAACCCATTGGATGCCGAGGGTCCTGAGTCCCCCATTACCTGCGCAGCGACCGTCTGGGCTTTGGCTTTGATCTTCTTCGCGGCGTACCAGAGGCCGCCGATTGCGAGTGCGCCTCCGACAAAAAACAGGAGCACGACTGCGACGACCGCTATGAGCAGAGCGTTCGATTTCTTTGCCGCTGGATAGGCCGCGGCCGGCATAGCGGTGGCGGCCACCGGGCTATAGGAGGCCTGCGCCGGTGCGTAGGCGGCCGGAACCTGGGTGTACGGGACTGCGGTGGGTCCCGCGCCTTCCACCGGGGTATAGCCCGCATTCGCTGGTGTGAATGTCGCCGGTGGAGGAATTGGAGATGGATTCCATGCCGCGGGTACCGGGCTAAAACCCGCAGGATCGGGAGCAGCCTCCACCGGCGGTGTGAATGTCGCCGGTGGAGGAATGGGAGGCGGATTCCATGCCGCCGGTACCGGGCTAAACCCTGCAAGATCGGGAGCAGCCTCCACCGGCGGTGTGGATATCGCCGGAGGAGGAATTGGAGATGGATTCCATGCCGCCGGTACCGGGCTAAACCCCGCAAGATCGGGAGCAGCCTCCACCGGCGGCGGGAACGCCGCAGGCACAGAGGCCCAGCCGGCATCGGGCGCGGTGACGGACGTCGGGGTGAATGCTGTTGGTACCGGCGGGGGCGCGGCTGAGGGGACCCGGGTGCCACACCCACCGCAAAAGACTGCCGTGCTATTTAGGGGCGAACCGCAGTTTCCGCAAAACTTAGCCATTTCTCTTCTCCTGTGGGTCGCATTCGGCTCTGGCCCGCTGTTGTTTCAAGACGGTCGACTCCATGGAGCGTCCGTGAACCAGCATATCTAACCAATCGATCATTAGACTCTATTTCCTGCACAGCCATGACGTCCAGAAGGTGCTACGCGATAACGGCGCCTGCCAAAACTCGATTCCAATGGCAGGTGACCCTCCGTTTGGGTGAACCTACCCATAAGTAACGTAACTGCTTGGCAGCATCCGCTATCCAGGTACATGTTCCGGGGGATAATTGGGGCAACCAGGCGATTCGAGATCTCCCAACCAGGTCAAGATACGTATCGTGTCGCCGAATCACTCTCTTTCGCATGCTCACGATAAGCACGACCCCATCCGCGGTAGTTCCAAAATCCGAGCCAATCGCGAAGTCTTTGCCCGCGATGATTCGTGTACTGCTTGTCCCAACTGTTATTCTGCTGGCCATCTACTGCTTCCACTTCTCGTTTTATCGGACTTACTTTCCGTATGGAGACGACCCTGCACTCCTCCGCGCGAGTGGTGGGGACGCGACGAAATGGGTTACCGAGGGATACTCAAAGTACTTCGTTGTTTACCCGGAATGGAATCTGCCTCGGACGGATTTTATGCGTCCTGTCGTCAATCTCATCCTCCGCCTGAACGAGAGCTTTCTTCGGAAACCATTATTTTCTCTATTTCGCGAGCTTCTTTCTCGCTCAATTTCTGATTTGTGCGCTGATCCTTTTCGTCGCCCGGCGTATGGGTGTGAAGGAACCATGGCTGTTTTTTGTTGGATTGCTGGTGGCGATCAACCCTGCCTTTCTTGGAGAAGGGCTCTATAACATATCGTTCCAATTCGATATCTGGTGCGGGTTGTTTGCGGTTGCCGCCCTTTATCTAATTCTTCGTCAATGGTATGGGCTCGCACTTCTCAGTCTCACTCTAGCGGTCTTTACGAAAGAGCCGGCTCTCTACGCTCCGGTCGCTGCGGCCATCACTGTTTTCCTGCTTCATCGTCGCAGGCTGCTGGCTGCCATCATGCTTCTTCCTCTGTTCCTGTGGGCGTGTGTGTGGAAGTTCGTCTTTGTAGGAACACCCAACGGAAACTATGCGTTGCAGGGCAACCCAGCAAGAGTGCTGATCAAAGGAGCGATCCAGGGGTTCATGAGGTGGCCGACGGGTATTGTCGATGCCCGTGTCGCGTGGAAGATCCTCGTCGAGCATTCCATCGCGGCCAATCTGCCGGGTTTGTTTCTTCTGCTGATCAATCTCTCTTTATGGGTCCTTCTCCTGGCGGTCGCAGTCAAATTCGCCAAAGCAGCCTTACGTCCGAGTCCACTCTCAGAACAGGACAAGTTGGTACTGGCAGTTCTTATCTGGCTGGCAGGAGCGCTCAGTTTTGGCATTCTGGTCGGCTACCACTCGCGGTTCGGCGGTTCGATTTATCCGCTCGAGGTTCTTGCCTGTGTCGTGATGGTGCACAGCAACCGGCAGAGGCTCACCCGCGCTTTCTCCGTCGTGGCGCTTGGTTTACTGGGAGCAGCATTTCTATGGAATGCATCGACCCTGGAGCCGAGCGACGATGGAATCGTGCCCCACCAGGATTCTTTCCCGATGTTCGCCATGAGAAGTCTTGTGGACTCTCTTCAGCGGCACCGAGCCGACGTGGTGTATGTGCTGAATTCCGCGCCAGCGGACGCGACTCCATCGAGCATCGCGAGTCTGGCAGGCGTGCCGTCTGAAGAATTAATTCTTCTGAGCGAAGCGCAGGGTTGCGTTAACGAGGGCCGAGCCCAGCGGCCCATGGTGCAGCAACTTGGGAACGCAGTGCATATCGTTTCGGTTTTGCCTGAATGCGCAAGCTACGAATTTAATGGCGTACCGCTCTCGACGATTGTTCCAGCGTTTCGTGGCGTCCTTTCACGGGGCGATTTTGCCGCCTATAGCTTGCCAGAAGGACATGTCACCGAATCCGGGTCGGTGGATAAGACTGCAATTGCGTCCATTGACCCCGGGAAAAAACTAGACCTGAACCTCCGCCCGGAGGAAGGGAAGTCCTACGTCATTCTTTACTATGACTGGGTCAACGGAAAATTCATGTGTGCGGGAGCAAGCTGCGCTAGGGACTGATACCCTCGACCGGCCCGGCACACAGCGGCGTTCGTGGCCTTCCAGCAGTTGAGCTCTTTGCTCAGTCTGTCAGGTCGCCGAAAACTCATGCTTTGTATCCGGGCACGACTTTAGTCGGGCCGACTCTAGAGGATGTCTGAGAACTATAGAAACGCAGTCTGCGCGTGAACCGGAACTGAAGGACCAAACCAAACCTGACGGGTGCCCCATGTTCGCGCCAGCGTACGTGGGCCGAAAAAGATGGGCTAAGCCCTTCCATTGTTTTTATTCCTTGAGTGAAAGCATTCGAAGAATTCATTTGGTCCTTCAGTTCCGGTTAGTCTTCTCACACACCCTCGATCGCCGATGGGCAGCGGTATTACCCCAAGGCGAGGCATTTGTATCTGCTCCGGTCTGACCACAAACCTCAGAATGGCCTCAGTTTCAGCAGGGCCACGGCATAGCCAAATGGTCAGCTCGAGGATATGGTCCGTGTTGACGCACATAACGTCGCCTGTTATTGTTACGATCGCTTACCTGGGAAAACCCGTGTTGGGCCGCGGATTTTGGGATGTTTTTAGCGACTTTCTTGTGCGGAGACCTTTATGTCCACCACAACTGCCGTTCTCCCTACCGGAGGCGGAGTCCCGGTTCAGGCGAAGCTAACGTCCGGTATCAAGCGACACGCGCTGTTCTTATTTTGTGTAGCGGTTGCGCTCCTCGTACTGATCCTGGAGCATCACGCGCAGTGGCCTGGCGCGGGTCTGGTAATGGATCCGAAGACCGTGCTTACGTTCCTTTCGCCGTTGTTGCTGACGGCCGGGTTCATTGAGCGCGCGATTGAGATCATCGTGAGTCCGTGGCGCGACGCTGGAGCGACGGTGCTTGCGAATCGCGTGGACGCACTGAAGAGCCTGCCGGCGCCCAGCGATCCGGTAGCCCTGCTCGCGTCGCAGAGCGCCCTGGTTGTGGCGCAGTCGGAATTTCAGAGCTACAAAGGTCAGACCCAGCGGTTTGCGTTTAGCGTGTCCATCACGATGAGTCTGGGCGCGGCGATGGTCGGCGTGCGCGCCCTTGGGCCGTTTCTGCCCTCAACCCCGCCGGTGGGCCCGGTGCAATTGCTGTGGTTCAAGGTATTTGATGTAGTGCTTTCGGCGTGCTTGCTGGCCGGGGGAGCCGACGGCATCCACTCTGTGGTCAACATGTTCACCACCTTCTTCGACACAACCACGCAGAAAACACAAACTGCAGCAAACACGCCTTAAAGCCTATTTCGCCTATGCCGCATCGTCTCGTTGACGGGGCCGGTTTCCCGCAGAGGTTCGTAGAACCGCAGATCCCGCCGCTCCCCCGGATTTCCCGACTGAAGAGGTCATGGGCCTGCGGCCCACCCAAACTGATGAAAATCGCTTTCCGTTCGCAAGTTAAGGGAGCAATGAACAGTCGGGCCACCGCGCACTGGACGGGTGCCCCATGTTCGCACCAGCGTACGTGGGCCGAAAAAGCCGGGCGAATCCCCTCAAACGCTTTGGTCGGTCCGGTTGCGGTTGTTCATTAGGACGGAAGCGGACCCGGATTTCCTACTTCGCAACCCTGACAACAACCACGTATGCGGATCCCCTTAAAGAGAGCCGCATGAACTTTATCAAAGCCACAAAACTCGACAGGAAATCCGGGGACCTGCTGTTAGGCGCAGGAGGCCGATGCCCAGGACTATATCCGTCGTGAACGTTCCTCATGGAATGGCTAAACGCTCTCCAGGGAACAGTCGTGGCTTGGACACCTATCTCATCTTTTACGCAAACCATGATGCCGTGACGATTTCAGGTGAACCGGTCTGGCCGAAACGCCTCGAGCAAGTCAACCTTGACGCCGTCCAACACTTCCGCAGCAGCCAGTTGACCCAATATAGGGGCAAGGGTCATTCCGCTATGTGTGGCCACCACGTAGACATTCGGAAAGGTCCGGGATGGCCCGACAATCGAGTGCCCATCCTTCGGTAGTACCCGATGTCCCAAGGTAACGAAGTCCAGTTTAGCGTCCTTCAGAGCGGGTAAGTATCCGCACGCGGTTGCCAGCAGCTTTTGCCCTTCTTCCCGCGAGCCCTCTACGCCTGGTGTTCCCACGAAATCTGTCCCGGTGACAATTCTGCCGTCGGGGTTTTGCTTGACGGTCATGCCTTGCGTAATGGCCACGCGATCGAGCAAGCGCGGCAGCGGGACCGTGTGGGCCAGTACGCCCGTTGACAGTACCAGCGGAACCGTGAGGCCTACCGGCTGGGCAAGAGGCGGAATGCCGTTGCCCGAAGCAAGGACAAAGTGGTCGGCTTCGATCTTTCCCTGGTTCGTCTGTGCGCTGAGCACACGGCCTGAGGATGTGTCGAACCCCGTCACCTCGCACGGATATTTCACTTCGACGCCGAGAGCCTTTGCCTTGCTCAACAGCACTTGCGCCGCCTGGAGGGGATCGACGGTACCCTCCTGGTCCGCAAAGGACGCGACCGAAACCGTCCCGGGAGTCACCGTGGGCAGCAGCTTAGTCAGTTCGGGCTGGCTGATAAGTCGTACCGAATACCCCAGCGATTCCTGCTCGGCGATGGCCTTGGTGAATTTCTCCGTCGATGCCGGATCCGTCTGCCACTGAACGCCGCCACCAAACTGGATCGGCAACTCAGGCCCAATCTCCAGGGACAACCGTCGCCACCCCATCATGCCCAACAAATTGAGCTCGTAGTACGATCGCGGACGCTTCTCCCCCGCATTCAGCCAGGCAAACGAGTTCTTCGTAGCGCCCGCACCCGGACGCTCCTTCTCAAGGATGGTGACCCGCGCTCCCCGCTTCGCCATGTGATAGCCAATAGAGGCGCCCATGATGCCGGCTCCCACAATCACCACATGGCTGGCGGCGGCTGACCACGCCGGTTTCGTGTGGGCACTGAGCGCCAAACCGCCGGCAGAGTAAACGAACTCTCTTCGATTCATCTCGTCCTTGGACGCTAGCCCTCCGCTCGCAATGCCTCCACCGGATCCACCGCGGCTGCGCGGCGAGCCGGCAAATAGCTGGCCAGCGCCGCGGCAGATATCAGAATCAGAGGAATAGCAGCGTAGCTAAACGGGTCCAATGGACTTATACCAAACAGCAGCGATTTCATAAAACGCGTCACTCCCGCCGCCGCGGCCACACCGATCACGACCCCGGCCCCCGTGAGCAGCAGCGCGGAGCGCACAAACATCCAGCGCAACTCGCCTTTTGGCGACCCGAGTGCCAGGCGAATCCCAATTTCCCGGGTGCGTTGCGACACCGCATACGAGATCACCCCGTAGATCCCGATCACCCCCAGCGCGAGCGCCATCGTGCCCGCTATCGCCAGCATCACCAGCGTGAACGAAGTCCGGGCCATCGACCGGCCGTAGATCGTCTGCATGGTCTCCATACCAGCCACCGGCAAGTTCGCGTTCACTGACCAAACCGCCTGCTGCACCTCGCCGAGAAAGCCTTCCTTCCCGGTGCGATCGCTGCGGATCGCGAACGTTATCCCGCGGGCTGCGTCGATGGTGGGTTTCGGGGTGTAAGGGTCATTGAGCATCGCCGGCCAATAGATGATGGCGGGCGCCTTTTCATCCACTCCGTTCTGACGAACGTCCTCGACCACCCCAGCCACTTCCAACCATGGTTGATCGCTGAATTGCCGGATGCGTTTCCCGACCGCGGCCGCGGGCGATCCCCACGATTCGCGGGCGAAGTTTTCCGAGACCACCACAAACCGTCGCAAACCGTAGACATCGTCCCAGGTGAAATCGCGTCCCGCCACCAATCGGGTGCCGGCCGCGCGGAAATAGTCAGGCGACACGTAGTTGAAAAAGCGAAGCGGTGGATTCGTCCCCGTGTAATCCTTGCCTTCCACGCGAATCTCGTCCCAGTTGGATCCCGTAGCTTGCATCGGCATGGCGGTGATGAATCCCACCGATGTAACACCAGGAATGGCGTTCAGCTTGTCCACAATATTGTTTTCGATCCGGGTCACCGCCTGCGGATCAGACACCAGGGAATTGGGAATGGAGATGCGCATCGTCTGCATGTGCGCGGGATCGCCGAAGCCGGGCTCGACCGTGCGCAATGCCTGGAAGCTGCGGATCATGAGCAGCGCGCTCACCAGCAGCACCAGGGCCATGGCCACCTGCGCCACCACCATCACATCGCGCGAGTGCCGGTGTTCCCGGCTGGTGCTGGCGCCGCGGGTTCCACGTGAGAGAGCGCTGCCGGCGCGGGAATATTTGAACGCCGGTATAGCCCCAAACAACACACCGGAAAATAGCGAGAGCAGAAGGGTAAAGCCGACGGAGCTGGCATCGAGCGAGATCTCATTCAGCCGCGGCAGATTCGCCGGCCCGGTCGCTGCCAGCAGCTGCAAACCCGCATAGGCAACGCCCACACCGAGCAGGCCGCCCAGCACTCCCAACAGCACACTCTCCAGCAGCAACTCGGCCGCAATGCGCCGGCGGCCTGCGCCCAGGGCTGCCCGAATCGCCAGCTCCTGCTGCCGCGCATCCGCGCGCACCAGCAGCAGGTTCGCCACGTTGGTGCAGGCGATCAGCATTACCAGCCCGATGGTCGCCATCACCACCCAGAGCACATTCCCCACATTGCCCAGCACCAGCTGCTTAAGCGGGCGCAGTGCAGGGGTAATCTGCCAGGTCTCATAGAAGTGCGGATCGCTGCCTGGGCCGTTCGAAAAGGAATCCATCCAGATGGGGAGCATGCGCGTGATGTCCGCATCCGCCTGCGCAATCGACGCACCCGGCCGCAACTTGGCGATACCCTGGTAGCCGAAACCGGCTAGCTTGAGTTCGTTGCGATTAAAGGCGAGAGGGATCAGCACGTCGAAATCCCGATTTACCAGTCGAAAGCCGCGGGGCATGACCCCTACAATCTCCCGAGGCTGCGAATCAATCGTGATGTTGCGCCCGATGATCGAGCGGTCCCCGCTAAAACGGGTCAGCCAATAGCCGTAGCTCAGCATCACCCTTTTCGCGCCGTGGGGTTGTTGGTCCTCATGCGAAAGCCAGCGGCCAGCCGCAGGAGGAACACCCAGGGTTTCGAGCACTCCATCGCTGACCATCCCGGCGTGGACTTCTTCCGGCTTCGCCAGTCCGGTCACGTTGGCCGTGTCGGTTGTCCATATACCCAACGTTTGGAAGGTGCGGTTATGCTCGGCGAAGGTGAAATACAGTGAAGGGGAGAGAAGCAGTCCGTCGGTGAAGTTCGTCAGGCCTGCGGCTCCTGGCGCCTGCAGCCATAGGGAAACCAGGCGCTCCGGGTCTTGATAGGGCAAAGGCTTGAACAGCACAGTGTTGAGCACCGTGAACACGGCGGTGTTGGCGCCGATCCCAATCGCCAGTGTCAGCAGCACGGTGACCGCGAATCCGGGCGATTTTCTCAGCCGCCGCAGAGCAAATTTCAAGTTGGAGGCGATTGCTTCGAGCGGCATCCATTGCCATACTTCGCGGCTGTGCTCTTCGATCAGGGTCACGTTGCCGAACTCCCGCCGTGCCGTTCGCTCGGCATCTTCACGCGCCATCCCCTCCTCCATCAGCTCCTCGGTGCGTTCTTCCAGGTGCTCCTGGATGGAGGTGGACAGATCGTCATAGCGGCGATCGCGGGCGAAGAGTTGAGTCAGCCATTGCATCGCAAATCTCCTATGCTTTTGCCACTGCTAGTACGCGGGTGATTCCGGCGAACATTTTTTCGAAGCTCGAGACTTCGCGTTCGAGGTGCCGTGTGCCGGCCTCGGTAAGCCGGTAGATCCGGGTGGGGCGCCCTTTGGCCGAGGTTCCCATCTCCGACTCCAGTAAGCCTTCCTTCAGCATTCTTTGCAGTGCGGGGTAAAGGGAACCTTCTTCCACCTGCAGCAGGTTGTCCGAGACCTGCTTGATGTGCTTCACCAGTGCGTAGCCGTGCATCGGTTTGAGCCGCAGCGATTGCAGAATCATGATTTCCAATGCACCAGGAAAAAGGTCTCGATGTTCGGGGTTCTTGGCCATGATGGACATTATAGGCCTGGAATACCTATTTTGAGAATAGGTATTCCAGCCAGATTCCAGCTTTTGGAGCGATCGGCGGTTTTGGCGGTCGCGGAACCCTTCTTCTTGCAGGGTGCGGGCTGAAGAGTCTGCGCGAGATCCGGAACCACAGGACCAAACAAAATTCGACGGGTGCCCCATGTTCGCGCCAGCTAACGTGGGCCGAATATGAATTCTTCGAATGCTTTTCCTCCCATGAGCCGAAACGTTTGATGGGCTTCCCCCGAATTTCCTGTTGGACTTGGTGGCGTTGATGCAATTCATGCGCCTTTGTGGAAAGGTGCACCCAGTGCTGCGTAGCAGGAAATTCGGGTCGCCTGTCTCCTTCGGCCCACGTTAGCTGATGCGAACCTGGGGACCCGCCACGTTCTGTTTGGTCCTGGAATCCTGCTCGCACGCAGACTCTTCGGCCGCGCCGTTGGCAGAATTTTTTGACCTGGCAGAAGCACCCAGCTAGCATGGGCTTTCCTGCGAATTTGCCCTCGAAAGGACTTTCATGCGCCTGAAGGCCGTGTCGCTCTGTTTCCTATTTACGGCCATAACTCTGCAAGCCCAACTGCTCACCAGCAATGAGCTCTCCCGCTTGCGCTCCGTTGGCACTGTCGCTCTCTCGCCGGACGGCCATCATGTTGCCTACACCATCACCATGCATGACCATCCGGGAAGGCCCTATAGCCAGCTTTGGGTCATGGATCTCAGTACACAGAAGACCCTTCGCCTGGGAGGAGAACAACCCGCCGGCAATCCGCTCTGGTCCAGCGACAGCCAGTGGATCGCCTTCCACGGCGCAGACGGAGAAAAGCATGGCCTGCTGATTTCCCATGCCGACGGCAGCAATGTCACCTTCCTTGCCCCGGTGGCAGGAAGCAATTCGCCGCTGCCGGGAACCGGGAAGGACTTCACCTGGTCGCCCGATGGAAAGCAGATCGCCTTCGTCTCTTCCACGCCTGGGGACCAGGCCGCCGAGGCGAGCGGCGACCCGCGGGTCATCACCCGCTACCTGTACAAGCCCGACCTGCGCGAGGGGATGGGCCGCTTCAACGATAATCAACGGCTGCACCTTTTCGTCGTGGACGTGGCTTCAAAGCAGGTTCGCCAGCTAACCCGGGGCAATTTCGACGAGCATTCCATCGACTGGTCGCCCGATGGCAAGCAGCTCCTTTTCGCTTCGAACCGCGAGCCAAATCAGGACGAGTTCTTCAACTACGACCTGTTCACCTTGCAGCTGGCCGACAGCAGCATCCATCGCTTAACCGCCACCGAGTTCTGCGAATACGAGCCTCTCTGGTCGCCCGATGGTAAATCCATCGCCTATCGGGCCACCCGCCGCGGCCTTACCGACCGCGAAACCACCATGGAAGACACCCATGTCTGGCTGATGAACGCCGACGGCAGCAATCGCCGGGAAATCGGCGGTGTGATCGATAACCGCCAAGGAGCTCCGCAATGGGCTCCTGATGGCAGCGCGGTCTATTTCGCCGTGCAACAACGCGGCAGCATGCATCTTGTGCGCTTGCCCATCGCCGGCGGCCAGCCGGAATACGTCGTCAACGACGATGGCAGCCTCGCCGGGTTCTCCCCCGGCAACGGCGTCCTCGCTTACTCCTTCAGCACCCCGCGTGACAGCTTTCAGCTTTACTACCGCTCGGGCGCCGCCGCGCCGCGCAAACTTACCGACCTCAACCAGGAACTTCTTGCCCACAAGACCATCGCCGACGTTGAGCCCTTCACCTTCGTGAGCAACGACAACCGGTTCGAGGTGGAAGCGTATCTCACCAAGCCGATCGGCATGACGGCGGAGTCCAAGCACCCGCTCATAGTTGTCATCCATGGCGGCCCGCATGGAGCCAATGGGCCGGCCTTCAACTTCAAACAACAGGTCTATGCCGCGCACGGTTACGGCGTGCTCAATGTGAACTATCGCGGCTCGACGGGGTACGGCCAGAAGTTCGCCGATGCCGTGTTCGGCGACCAGGACGGCAATGAGGGGCAGGACGTCCTTTACGGGGTCAGCGCCGCAGTGCGGCGTTATCTTTGGATCGATCGCGAGCGCATGGGCATTGAGGGAGTGAGCTACGGCGGCCAGCTGACCGACTGGCTCATCACCCAAACCAACGAATTCAAGGCCGCCATTCCCACCGCCGGGATTGCGAATCTCGTCAGTTATAACTACATGACCTACTACAACCAATATGAGGAAATGGAGTTCGGGCAATTCCTCCACCAGGGAAACCTGATGGACCTGGCCTGGGAACGCTCCGCCCTGAAGCATATCGCCGGCGCCCATACGCCGACCCTTATCATCCACGGCGAGAATGACAACGATGTTCCGATCGCGGAAGCGGAACAAATGTTCATCGCACTAAAAGACGTAGGGGTCGAAACGGTTTTCCTTCGCTATCCGCGCGAGGGGCACGGCCTCACCGAGGTCCAGCATCAGATCGACTCGACCGATCGGTCAATCGCTTGGTATGAGAAGCATTTTCCCAAGGCAGGCGAGCAAACCATCACCAACGTTCAGCCCTGAAAAGACGAAATTTCGTCATCGGTTTGCGGGTCGCATACGTCTTTGAGGTCACCACTTCACCCCAAAAGACATTGTGACAACAACGTGCTTTATCGTTACAGTAAGCTTCGAATCTAGGTCTTTCATGGCAATCCGTGATGTCCTCTTAGTCGGTACAATCTTGCTCTGTTGCGCTTGCCTGGGCCTGGTAATCGCCCATATGGGCAGCCGGGTTTTAAAGGGCCTTCGCTGGCTGGCTGGCGCTTTCACCGCGGGTGCTCTGGGCGTGGCGGTCCTGCTCGCCATGCACGGCGCGCCGGTGCCCTATCGTCTCGTCGCCAACACTTTGCTGCTGCTGGCGTACCTTTCGCTCCACGTCAGTATTCTGGAAATTACCGCCAGCGAGTCGCTCATCCCCAGGCTGGGCCTCATCCTGGTTGGCATCCAAGCCGGCTTGTACCCGATCTTTCAGTGGGTGCATCTGGCCGAACCCTTGGCCATGGTGACCCTGGGCCTGGTGCTGGCAATCCAGGCCTTGCAAACTGCGGACTATCTGAGAAAGCAGCTCAAAGACGGGATGATGGCGCCCATGTCGCTCAGCATCGTTCTTCTTCTTGGGTTCGCGGTCTTCAACGTGGTCAGAAGTATGGTTCTCCTGAAGGTGGGACTTCCTGCCGATCCGCGGGGGCCCAACCCGCTGGAACTGGCCAGTGGCATCGTGTTTCTCGTCAGCGCGATGGGTCTGGGGTTCTCTGTCTTTTGGATGGCCGGCATGCAGCTTCGCCTCGATCTCGAAAGGTTGGCCAGTACGGACCCCTTGACCGGCCTGCACAACCGCAGAGCTTTCCTTACTTACTGCGAAAAAGAATTCACCCAGCCCTCGCGTGCCACCGAGCCGGTTTCGCTGGTACTGATTGATCTGGACCATTTCAAGCAGGTGAATGACATATACGGACACGACGCCGGAGATGCCGCTCTGTGCGCGGTCGCCAGTCAACTGCGGGGCGCCATCCGGGAGCACGACGTTCTCGGCCGGTGGGGCGGCGAAGAGTTTATCGTGCTGCTTCCCGGAACTACCAGCGAACAGGCAATTCAAGTAGCCCAGCGGTTGCGCCTGTGCATTGAATCGATCTCCCTCCTGCATGACGGGCGGGTAGACGCGTGGTCGTCGATCCGGCTTGCCATCAGTGCCGGAGTCGTCACGGCGACTGGCGCCATCGAAAGCATCGACTTCTTGCTCCGCACCTGCGACGAGGCCCTGTATAGCGCCAAGGCGGCAGGACGCAACACGGTCGTGCATCGGGAGGTGCGTCCCGAGGTCGAGTTCTCTCTACCGCCGATGTCCGCCGCCGCCCAGGTCGCCCGGCTGCCCGCCGCAAATTGAGCGATCTCATCGCTGCGCCGCCCAGGCTTCCAGGAAAGCCAGGGTCACCGCCGACGAATTAGCTTCTGCCAGGCCGCTTCCGAAAAAGGCGGTTAGATCTTTGGAGTCACTGCCCCCGGCGAGATCGGAGAGGCTCCGAAAAGCAATGAACGGGATCTGGTTGGCGTAGGCGACATGGGCAAAGGCGGTCGTTTCCATATCGAAGGACTGGCCCTTCAAAACCTGGAACACGTAGCTACGGTAATTCGCGTTGGCGAGGAAGACTGGACCGCTCAAGCCGCGTCCTCCCCGGCGAATCACCGGTTGCGTGGTAACGCAGGAGTCTGGTTTCAGGGGGCCGCAGCGGAGAAGAGTAGGGTGGATCGTTTGCGCCACACGAAATAGGACCGGATCGACGGCGTAGTCGAACTTGAATTCCCCCTTGGGATTGGCGCTTGTCCGTACCTCGGTGTTCCTCATGAAAAGGCCCGTGCCTACGGAACCGTTCGCGGTTGGAATCTGGTAGTCGGAGTTGGCGGTCTCGGTAAAGGTCGATAGCTGGAGTCCCAGGCAGGAGAGATCCTTGGGAGCCCCGCAGGGCGAGGGTACTCCGCTGTCGCCGCTTAAATAGCCCTCCATCGGGAAAGCCCATTTATCCGCAATGACGACGTCCCCGATATTGTTGCCGGGATCCACTCCGCCGGCGATTCCACTGAGCAGCAGGTGGTGCACCTTGAAATGGTCAATCATTAACTGGGTCAGCATGGCAGCGTTCTCGATGCTGATGCCGGTCAGGACGATGACCACCCGGTTTCCACGCAAGACGCCGGTCGTGAATTCGTTGCCGTTAATTACGTACTTATGCGCTTGGGTGGTTTCGGTTAGCAGAACGGCTGCCTCCCCTCCGAATGCCGAGACGATGCCGAACCGGGGAGAACACTCGGTGATGCACTGAGCGTGGGACGCCGGGACCAGCAGAAATACGGCGAGAGCAGTGATGAGCATGCGTGCGGTCATTGGGATCTTCCTTGGAACAACAAAGGTGCGAAGTGGATCAGGTTGTCGCGCCATACGAGCCAGGTGTGCAGGCCGGGAATTTCCACCTGGGTGACCGGCATATTCTTTTGCTTGAGGAATGCGACCATCCGCCGATTGGGCGCCGCCAGACCATCTTCGCTGCCGCAGGCAATCCACAGCAAGCGGAGGTTGGCCTGCTTGGCATCCAGGCCGGCGAATTGCTTTTGAAAGTCGAGCTGCTGCACCGCCGAGCTGAGACCAATCACTGAGGCAAAGTAGTCCGTGTGAGCGAGGCCGATGGTGACCGCTTCGAGGCCGCCCATCGATAGACCCGCGATGGCGTGGTCAGCACGGTCCTTCGAGAGGTTGTAGCCGGAGTCGACCCGGGGCATCACCTCGGTCAGAAGCGCTTTGGTGTACAGCTCCGTATTGTGGTCGATGCTGGGCGGGTCGTGCCACACGTCAATGGGGCTGTGGATGAAGGCGAGATCCCCATAACCCAGGGGCATGACGACGACCATGGGCTTGATTTTGCCTTGGGCCAGCAGGTTATCAAGGATGAGGTTCGCCTTCCCGTTGTAGAGCCAGCCGTACGCAGAGTCGGTCCATCCGTGCAGCAGATAGAGGACAGGGTACGGCTTGCCCTTGGGATCGTAGTTGGGTGGAGTGTAGACGTAGTAGTCGCTCTGGTTGCCGGGCAGGCCCAGGACAATGGAGCTGGTGTAGGTGTGGTGATGGACCGTGCCGTGGGGAACATCGGTCGCGTCCCAAAGCTGTGGCTTGTCACCGGGGACGGTGACCATGTTTGCCGGGCGCATGAGCGAGTTGGAAATAACCGGGTTGGCGGGATCGAGAAACGAGATTCCGTTGATCTCGAAGTGGTAGCGGTAGATGCCGGTTGGCAGCGGAGCGGATGTGACCGTCCAGATGCCTTCCGCGTCCTTAACCATGGGCAGCGCCTTGGCAACATTTTCTATGGAGCAGAGCACGGCCTTGGTGTCCGGGTCCCGGTAGCGGAAAGTGATGCTGTGGTCGGCATGGATCGTCGTGGAAGGGAAGCTGGGCAGGACCTGCGCCGGGACGACCGGCGCGAAGACCGCGGCCATCACCAGTAGCCGGCAGACCATGGTTGTTCTCATACGCGCCAGTGTAGCTGAGTGCATCCGCTAAACTCCTGTTGGAGGCACAAATCCACATGCCCTCATCGCTTTGGTTGCTGATAGTTTTTCTACCGGCCCTGCTGCCGGCCCAGACGGTCCCGCCCGCGCTCGAGTCTCCGCCGGCGCGCGCACCCCAGATCGGTCCCCATGGAGAAAAGATCCCGGGTATGCCAAAGTTTCATGATCCGGCCCCTTACGACATCGACGAGCACACCGGTTACAAGCAGATTTTTGACGGCAAGAGTTTCACCGGATGGGACGCTGACCCAACCATCTGGCGCGTCGAGGACGGCCTGATGGTGGGCGAAACTCTCGAGGGGAAGCCCAAAGGGAATAACTACATCGTTTATCGCGGCGACAAGACGCGGGACTTCGACCTGAAGCTGCAGATGAAAATCGAAAAGGGCGGTGGTGGCGGTATCCAGTACCGCAGCGTCACCGGCTTGCCGTGGACCCGGCCGCAGCCGCAGGGCCAACCGCCCTACGACCTCAAGTTCATGATGACCGGCCCGCAGGCGGATTTCTGGTTCCCCGTGACTGCGAGGTCCGCGTCCTACAGCGGCCAGTGGTACTCCGAGAACACGATGCAGGGGATCCTCGCCTACCGCGGGCAGGTGACGCAGGCGCTACCGGGTCAGACCAATCGCCTGGTGGCCACCATCGGGGACAAACAGGCATTGGGTGGCTATGTCAACGTCAACGAATGGAACGACTACGAGATCATCGCCCGCGGCGGGGTCATGATGCACATCATGAACGGCCAGCTGATGGCGGTCTTCATCGATGACAATAAGGACTCCGTCAACAACCAGCCGGGGCTCATCGGGTTTGAGATTGAAAGCCAGCCGTGCAAGATTTCCGTGCGCGACATCTGGCTGCGCACATTCGACTAAATTAGTTCTATGGATCAGGGCTGGACTCGGAGAAAGTTCGTGCGTCTGCGGCAACGCTGGCCGCTACCGTTCCCTGCCTAACCGCTTGCAATTCTCTGAACCAGCATGACCTCATCCTGGCCCTCGGTTGGGTGCCCAACGTGGAGTACGCCGACCTCTGGGTCGCGCTCGAAAAAGGATTCTTCGCCCAGGAGAAGGTTCCAATAAAGGTCTGGCCCGGTGGTCCCAACGCACCCCAGCCCGTGGTCGAGGTGGCCGCTCGACAAGCCCACGTCGGCGAGGCGGAGTGGCTGCCGCTGCTGGACGCCTGCCTGCGCGGCAATGACTTCGTCATCATCGGGTCCATCTTTCCTGTGCACCCCGCCGCGCTAATGTCTCTGCCGCGCCGGCCCGTCCGCCGGCCCGAAGACCTGCCCCACGCCCGCTTCCTCGTCCAGGGGCCCAGCGAACGCACGGCCATTGAGGCCATGTTCAAGCTCAACCATTTGCCGGCGAACTACCAGCTCATCCCGGTGGGCTTTTCTCCGGAGGCGCTCTTGAACGGCGCCGGGGACGCATACTATTGCTTCATCACCAATCAGCCGCTGGCCTTCGAAGCCATGGGCATGCGTCAGGGCGTGGACTTCTTCGTGACCCGGCTTGATCAGCTCGGCTATAAAGTTCCGTCCACGCTGTTGTTTGTCGATCGGCGGACCCTGCACGCGCGGCGGCCCGAATTGGTCGGATTCTTACGAGCCAGGCTGCGCGGTAAAGCGGGCAATGCGCTTGATCCGGCCTATGCGGCAAGGCTTTCGGTCGACAAATACGGTGCGGATTTGGGCCTCAACTACCATCACGAACTGCGTACCAATGAACTGCAACTGCCCTTGTACCAATCGCCGGGTTCTCCCGGGCCGTTCTGGATCTCCGAGCGGGACTTGGTAGGCAACATGTATGGCGCCGCGATCGCCGCCGGCCGGACCAACTTGCCGGATCCCTCGCGGCTGATGGATATGTCATTGCTCCAGGAGGCCTATGACTGAAACAAGAGAAGTCGACCTGCTGATTCACGGCGCCTCCCTCGTCGCCTTTGACGATGCCGGCACCGAGATCCGCGACGGAGCCATTGCGATTGCCGGAAACCGCATCGCCTGGATGGGGACGGCTGCTAAGGGCAGGGAACGCTTCCACGCCAAAGAGACCATCGACGGCGCTGGATTGATCGCCATGCCCGGCTTTGTCGATGCGCACGTTCACACCGCGCAGCAATTTTTGCACGGCAAACTCGCCGCGATCCGGCGTCGCGGCCAGCTCAAGGATCCCGTCTGGTCTCGCTACCTCGTTCCCTTCGAGAGCGGTCTGGAACCTGAGGACGTGTATTGCAGCGGGCTTGCCGCCTACGCCTCGATGATCAGCAGCGGCACGACGTGCTTTCTCGAAGCCGGCGGACCGTTCCCCGACGAAATGGGGCGGGCTGCCGATGAAATCGGCATCCGCGGCCGCATTGCCCTCTCCACCATGGACATGGATGAAAGCATCCCCCGCGGCTCGCGCTTCACCACAGACGAAGCCCTCCAGAAAAACGAAGCGCTCGTGAAGCGCTGGCAAAATCATCCTCGCGTGAACGCCTGGCTCTCCCTGCGCCAGATCATGGTGAACACCTCTGAGTTGACGCGAGGCATGAGTGATTTAGCCCAGCAGCTCGGCACCCCCATCCATACGCATCTGGCCGAAGGAACCTACGAGGTGGACTACTCCATCGCCAAATGGGGCCTGCGGCCCGCCGAATACATGGAGAGCCTCGGCGCGCTGCACCAGCATGTTCACGCGGCCCATTCCGTGCTTTTGAGCCTGAAAGAGCTCGACCTCTACCAGAAGCGCGACGTCTCCGCCTGCCACTGTGCGTTCAATAACTACGGCATGGGCGCGCCGCGTGTGCTGGAGATGATCGACCGAGGAATTCGCATGGGTTTGGGCACCGATGGCGCCGCCACCCGCGGCAGCCTGGATATGTTCGAGGTGGTCCATGCCGCGACGGTAGGCCAGCAGGCTGTCGCAGGAACTCCATACCACGTCATTCCGCCCATCACGCATGAGCAGATCCTGAGCGCCGCCATTCGCGGAGGCGCGCGCGCTGCACGCTTGGAACAGCAAATCGGTTCCCTCGAAGCAGGGAAGCTTGCCGACCTGATCCTGGTGGAGTCAAACAGTCCTGCGCAGTTCCCCAACTATGATCCGAAGATTACCTTGGCGGAGAGCACCGTCGGGCCCAATGTGCGCACCGTCATTATCGATGGCCGCGTCGTGATGAAGGACCGGGTATTGCTGACCGTCGACTTGGCGTCGATGAAGGAGCGTGTCAGCCGGCAATATGGGATCCTGATGGAACGCTTCGAAAGGGCGATTGCCTGATCGATGGCTAAGGTCGAGATTCGAGGTGTCAGCAAATCGTATCCTCTGAATCGTCGCGATTCCGTGCTCGCCTTGAAAGCGATCGACCTCACCATCGAGGATGGCGAATTCGTCGCGCTGCTCGGTCCCTCGGGCTGCGGCAAGAGCACCCTGCTGCACCTGGTTGCCGCGCTGGAAGAAGCATCCACCGGAACCATCCTGGTGGAAGGCAAAGCTCCTGCGCTGTTGCGCGACCAGCACCGTCTGGGGATTGCCTTTCAGGAGCACGCCTTGTTGCCCTGGCTCTCGGTGCGGGGCAACGTGGCGCTGCCTTTCAAGATCGCCGGGCGGCCTGTTGACCAGGCGCGGGTACAGCATTTGATCGAACTGGTCGGCTTGCAGGGCTTCGCCGAGGCGCGGCCGGCCCAGCTTTCCGGCGGCATGCGCCAGCGCGCTGCCATTGCCCGTTCTTTGAGCCTCGAACCTTCGCTGCTGCTGCTGGACGAGCCGTTTGGCGCGCTCGACGCGGTCACCCGGCGGCGCATGAATCTCGAGCTGCAACAGATCTGGCTGGAGAAATCTCTGACGACGCTGATGGTGACGCACTCGGTCGATGAAGCTCTGTTTCTGGCCGACCGCGTCGTCGTGATGAGCGGCCGCCCGGGCGTGATCATTGAGGCGGTCGCGGTGCCGTTTGCCCGCCCGCGCGGCATTGACATCATGCGTTCGGAGCAGTTCCACCAGTTGACCGACCATCTGACGTTGCTTTTGGAGCACTGACGTGAAGAGGATCTTCTACGTAGTTCTGGGCCAGCTATGTATCCTCATCGCATGGCAGCTGCTAGCCCGTTCTGGTGCTGCCGGGCTCACGGTTCCCACGCCCACCAGCGTCGTGCGCGTCTACCTGCAGCCTCGGTTCGCGGCGCTGCTTTACCGGTCCGCGATGGCCACCGTGAGCGCCGCCGCGGCCGGCCTCGCCGCCGGCGTCCTGCTGGGAACAGCAACTGCGCTGGTTGCGTATCTGCTGCCGCCGCTACGGCCCGGACTGGATCGGCTGGCGGTGACCGTGAATGCCATCCCTGCCATTGTGTTGGGGCCTATTTTCATTCTGCTGGTCAGCCGGGAGTTGACCCCGGTCCTGCTGGCGGCCATTGCGGTTTTCTTTCTCGTCTACGTTGCCGTGGCGTCCGGCCTGCGGGCCGCGTCCGCCGGGCTGTCTGCGATGCTGGCGACCTTCGGGGCGCGGCGTTGGCAACGGCTCCGCTATCTGGATCTGCCGTCGGCGGTCCCATCCTTGTTGAGTGGACTGAAAGTTTCGGTCACGGCTGCCATGATCGGCGCCATCGTCGGCGAGTGGTTCGGTGCTCCGACTGGGCTCGGCATCGTCATTCTGAACACGATGCAGAACTTCGAGATCCCGCTTATGTGGGCGGCGGTCCTGCTGGTGGCTTCCATTTCGCTGACAGGCTACGGAGCGGTGCACGTGGCAGAGCGGTTGGTCGCGCGGAGATTCTCATGATCCGGCGCGTGTTTGCAGAAAGTTGGGGCCTGCTCTTGATCTTCGCCGTCTGGCAGGTGTGGGTCATGGCGTCCGGCTACAACAGCATCGTGGCGGTAACTCCCGTTGCCGTGGTTCGCGATATCGTGCTCCATCCCATGGTTTATCTGCTGCCGGCCCTGTGGACGCTGGGGTTTGGAATCAGCGGCCTCGCCGCCGGTCTCATGCTGGGGCTGCTCCTCGCCATTGCCGCGTGGAGATCGGAGGCGTTGTCGGGAGCCATCAGTCCCGCGGCCTTGCTGCTGAGCTCGACGCCGGTAGTCTGCCTGATACCTTTGCTGGCGCGCATCTTCGGCTATCAGAGCCGGACCGAGTTTGTGACGGTGGCCATCATGACGTTTTTCCCCGGCTTCGTATTTGCGGGTAAGGGCCTGCGGACGCCGCCTGCCGGTTCGAGCGAATTGTTTTCCGTTTTGGCGGCGACTCGAGGCCAGCGGCTGCTTCGCCTCGCTCTGCCTGCCGCGGTGCCGGAGCTTGCCGTTGCCCTGCGCATCGGAGCGGCTTACAGCGTAATGGTGACGATGATTTCTGAATACCTCATGCAAACCGGAGGGCTGGGCAATATGTTCGCGCTCACGAGCCAGGCCTTCGAGACGGAGCGCGCCTGGGGAGCTAGCTTAGTGGCGATGATCCTCTCCGTCGCCCTCTATACATCTGCCGGAGCCCTCGAGACGCGCATCCGATCCCGCTATCGCTGAGAAGGGACTAGAGAGACTTCTTCCCCATGTAGAGATCGTCCAGATATTTTCCCCACGGCGTCTGGGTCTCGTCGAGTTTATTTTCCAGCCTCGCCCCCTGCGTCCACCAGTGAGCTACATCCCGGCCCATGGCTGCGCCTCGCCGTGTATGCAGGTCCACATGAAAGTCCTGCACTTCGACCCGGCGCTCCCCCCGGGCAACAGCGAACTGCGCCCAAGATGCCAGCTCCATCGTCGTATTGTCCTTTTTGGCCGAAGCCAACAAGCGCACGGCATGCACCGAGTACATCCACCGGTCACCGCGATCCGCCATGCGCAGCCGCTGTTGGTTCAACGCTTCCAGAATCGCCGGAGCTTCGATCAGACCGAAGCCGACGTCCTCGGTGGCAATGATCTCCAGCCGCCGCCACAAAACCTCCTCGGCTTCGGGACCGCTCGAGAAGAATTCGTACGCGGCCAGCACTGCCTCCTCAATCAAGCCCCGGCGGATCGACTTCTGCAGCACCGAGCGGAGCTCGTCGAACGCATACCCATTGATTGAGGTCGCCCGGCTCCATACATCCTGGCTTTGATAATTCTGCGGCATCCTGCTCCTTAACATCGGTTTACATAATTCCGGCCGTCCACTAGAGTGAAACCGTGCCGGGAGGTGAAATTGAAACGCCTGATCTTCCTACCGTTCCTGCTTTTTAACCTAACCGCATTCGCGCAGCAACCACCGGCAATCGAGTATAGTTCAGTCCCGAACTTCATCAAGCTTCCCCCGGATCGCTATCTGGGTGAGATGGCCGGCGTCGCCGTTAATTCCAAGGGCCACGTTTTTGCCTTGTCGCGCGGCAACACCACCGGCCCCGCCTACGGAGCAGCCGCAGCGCAACTGCTGGAATTCGGTCCCGACGGCAAGTTCATCCGCGAGATCGGCCACAACTTGTACGCGTGGTCCTTCGGCCATTCTGTGAAGATCGACCCCCAAGACAACATCTGGGTAGCGGACAAGGGCTCCGACATGGTGATCAAGTTCGATCCTGAAGGACGGGTCGTCATGGTGTTTGGGCGCAAGCAGGAAGCGTCAGATGAAGGCACCGAACCCCTGAAACATCCCAAGCCGCCGCTGCCTGCGGTGGACGGAATGTTTCGCCAGGTGACCGACATGGCGTGGGATAAAGCAGGGAACACCTACATCAGCGATGGCTACATCAACTCCCGCGTGGCCAAGGCCGATAAGGACGGCAACTGGCTCAAGTCCTGGGGCGAGCCAGGCAACAAGCCGGGTCAGTTCAGTGTGCCTCATAGCATCGCCGTCGACGCGAAGGGGAATGTCTATGTCGCCGATCGCGGAAACCGCCGCATCCAGGTGTTCGACGGTGACGGAAATTTCCAGCGGCAGATCACCATCGATGTGCCGTTCGATCCCAACGCTCGTCCCGCGATCGGAGCCAAGCCGGTACAATCCGCTTCAGCGAACGGAACCCAACAAGCGGGATCGCCGTGGGCGATCTGCATCACGCCCGGACCGAATCAGGTGCTGTTCAGCTCCGACTCTTACCCTGGCAGGATCTACAAGCTAAGCCTCGACGGCAAGGTGCTGGGCTACCTCGGCGAATCCGGCAAGCAGTTGAAACAGTTTGGATGGATCCACGAGATGGCCTGCCCCTCAGAAAACGAACTGTACGTCGCGGAGCTTCTCAATTGGCGGGTGCAGAAGCTAATCTTGAAGCCGGCCAAATAGACTGAAGGCCTAACCAAACCTCGACGGGTGCCCCATGTTCGCACCAGCGTACGTGGACCGAAAAAGACAGGCGAAGCCCATCAAACGCTTCTAGGCCTTTAGTGAAAGGTGTTTACCCGCGGCCGACGTAGGGCATAGTCGTCGCCATCACCGTGATGGTCTGGACGTTGACCTCTAACGGCAGGCTGGCCATGTAGAGCACGGCCTCGGCCACGTGTTGCACATCCATCCTCGGCTCAATCATCGTGCTCCCGTTGGCCTGCAGAGCTGGGACCGGGATCTTCCCGGTCATTCCCGTCACCGCGTTGCCAACGTCGATTTGCCCGCAGGCAATGTTGTACGCGCGGCCATCGAGCGAGATGGATTTAGTCAGCCCCTCGATCGCATGCTTAGTCGCCGTATACGGCGCGGAGTGAGGCCGCGGCACATGCGCGGAAATCGATCCGTTGTTGATAATGCGCCCTCCTTGGGGCTGCTGCGCTTTCATCTGCCGGATCGCTTCCTGAGCGCAAAGAAAACAGGCTGTCAGGTTCACACTGACCACCTCGTTCCATTGCTCATAGCTCAAATCTTCCATCGGAATGGTGGGAGCGCTCACGCCGGCGTTGTTGAACAGAACATCCAGCCGCCCGAACTTGTCGCGCGTGGCGGTGAACAACGCCCGGATCGAATCCGGCTGCCGAACATCCGTCGGGACCACAAGCATGTCTCCGCCCCCCGGCGCGGCCATAGCCGCAGTCGCTTCCAGTTCAGCCGCGCGCCGCCCTGCCAGAGCTACCGAAAACCCTGCAGCCTGCAAAATCACCGCCACTGCGCGCCCAATTCCGCTACTCGCCCCGGTGACAATCGCCACCTTACCTGCAAGATCAGTTTTCAATTGCATCCTCGTCTACGGTTATTTTGCAAAAAAGCGATAGCGAATGTTCCAATGCGCCGTTTGCCCCGGAGCGATCACCAAGTGAATGTAGGCTTCGGGGCAAATCGCGGTGCGAGGCGACCAGAAGTTGAAACGCGACATCGGCGTATCGCCCGTTTGCTCGACACCCACCCCCGTCTTCTGATTCTCGACGGTCATGTCGTAATCCGCGGGACTGGCGGAAAAACCCGTCAAATAGCTCTCCACGTATTGGCCAGGCTGCAAAGTCTGCTGATAGAGGATCCGCCGGCCGTCGATCCTGGCTAGTGGCTCCAAAGGCTTTTCAGCCTTGGGCGCAAAGCCCAGCGTGGTCACCAAATCAGGTCCCGAAGGAGCGGAGTCCAACATGAAAAAGTCGTGGTCGTAGACCTCGGTATCGATGGTCTCTGTGCCGGTATTTTTGAGATGGTGCTCCAGAATCAAGACTGGCTCATGCGCGTCGAGCTTGACTGTTTTTTCGTAATCATAAGCGATACCTATCGGCGAATGGAGCTGCTGCCGGAAGGACACCTCGCTGCGCTTTGCGTGTACCGTCCACTTGCCCCCGTCTACCAGCGGATAGGGATACATGAACTTATAAGGGGAAGCATTCACCTTGCGCAGCACGCCCACTCCCGGCTTGACGAAGAGCTCCCCGCTCTTCGCGTGGTCATAGTTCAGCGCACCGTCGACCGATCTGAACTCTTCCACCGGACCAGCGACTGCATCGGCGGTCATGGGATCGTAGTGCGAAAACCAGATGCCGAAGTAAGTGTGCCCTTTATACGACAGGCACGGGATGATACCTGACCAGTCAAATCGCCGGGCACGGTAGTAACCATTCTTCGCGTCCGGCAGGTACAGTACCGCGTCCACGGCCCCATTGGAGATGGACGCCTTCGGGTAATTTCCCTGCTGAGAGGACGAGCAGCTCGCCGACGCGAGTAGCGGAGCGCAGGCGACAAAAGCCAGCAAGATGAGCTTCATGGCAGCCTGTATTCTAGTGTGGCCGCCGAGTCTTAGGCGAAATAAGTGAGTATCGCGGCCTACCATACATCCAAAGCTCGCGAGTTTGAATCTTCTACAAATATCCCTGGAGGGAAAAATTATGTTGATCGTATTGATTATTTTGCTGCTTGTTTTTGGATTTGGCGGCTATCGTCTAGGCCCCGGAATCGGTTATTACGGCGGCGGTGGCATCAGCCTTATTATTCTGATTGTCATCATCCTCTTGCTGTTGAGGGTCATCTAACCGGCGCCCAAAACGGGCCACGGTGAAGAAGTGACGTTCAAGCCGCTGAACACGTTACAGTAGTTACATGGCTCAACCGTATTCCGATGCTGTGGTGTTCTTCGGTGCTACCGGCGACCTCGCTTATAAGCAGATCTTCCCCTCTCTGCAAAAGCTGGCTAAGCGAGGTAAGCTGGCGGGCCCCGTGATTGGCGTTGCCAAAGCGGGGTGGGATCTTGACCAGCTTAAGAAACGTGCTAAAGATAGTGTTGAGCAACATGGCGGACTCGACCCGCAGGGTTTCGCCACGCTGCTCGAAAAGCTGCGCTACGTCGATGGGGACTACAAAGACCCGCAGACCTTTGCGAGTGTCCGTAAAGAGCTCGGCGCTGCCAAGCATCCCCTGCATTATCTCGCCATTCCCCCCGTCCTCTTCGGCGAGGTCCTCACCCAGTTAAAGGCGTCCGGCTCGTCCGATGGTGCGCGAGTGGTGATTGAAAAGCCTTTCGGTCACGACTTGCCCTCCGCCCTCGCGCTCAACAAAGTGGTGCATGAAGTCTTTGCCGAAGAAGATGTGTTTCGCATTGATCACTACCTGGGCAAGAACACGGTGCAGAATGTGATCTACTTCCGCTTCGCCAACTCCTTTCTCGAACCCATCTGGAACAGCCTCTATGTGGAAAGCGTCCAGATCACGATGGCGGAGCAGTTCGGAGTCCAGGATCGCGGAAGCTTTTACGACGCCGTGGGCACGGTGCGGGATGTGGTGCAAAACCACTTGCTGCAGGTGCTCAGCAACATCACCATGGAGCCTCCACCGACCTTGAGCATCGAGAGCCTGCGCGACGAGCGGGCCAAGGTGCTCAAGAGCGTGCAGACGTTGCGCGATGAGGATGTGGTTCGCGGCCAATACGCCGGTTATCTTGAGACTGGGGGAGTCAAGAAAGGTTCGACAACCGAGACTTATGTGGCCCTGCGGTTGTCGATCAACTCCTGGCGCTGGAGAGGCGTACCGTTCTTTATCCGTGCGGGCAAATCGCTGGCGAAAACGGAGACTGAGGTCATCGCGAAACTCCGTCCTGCTTGTCCTATTTTCTCCGCCGAGGCGCCACCGTCCAATTACGTGCGCTTTCGCATCAGTGGCGAGCCAGTCATCGCCATCGGAGCCTCGATCAAAACCGCCGGCGATGAGCTGCGCGGCTGCCCCATCGAGCTCATTGCCGACCAGGAATGCGGCACTGAGGAGATGTTGCCCTACGAGGAACTGTTGGGCGACGCCATGGCGGGCAACCAGACCTGGTATGCACGGGAAGACTACGTCGAGGAAGCATGGCGTATCGTCGACCCGATCCTGGATAAACCCAACGTGTTTCCCTATGAAGTCGGCGGCTGGGGACCGAGGGAAGCCGGCCAGATGGTGGAAGCGATTGGCGGCTGGTCCGATCCGAAATAATCAGGCCAGCGCATCTTGCAGGCGGAACAGCGAGCCTACGCGAGACTCCGGGCGATGGCTCAGGCTCTCCCAGTCTCCTGATTCCGCCACCCGCCCGTTCTCGATCACGTAGATCATATCCGCGCATTGCATGGCGGACACGCGGTGGGCGATCAGCAGAATCGTTAACCGGCCCTGAAGCCGTTCAATCGAATCAAGAATCCGCTTTTCGTTTTCCAAATCGAGGCTGCTGGTAGCCTCATCCAGAATGAGGAGCGCAGGTTTGCGCAAGAGTGCGCGAGCCAGCGCAATACGCTGTCTTTGCCCGTGGGAAAGCAGCATACCCCGATCTCCCACGACGGTATCGAGCCCCTGCGGCAAATCAAGAACAAACTCGGCGGCGGCCAGCCGCAAGCTCTCGTTCATCTCCGGTTCGGAGGCATCGGGGCAAGCCCAGCGGAGGTTGGCGCGAACCGTGTCGTGGAACAGCACCGTGTCCTGGGCCACGTAGCCGGCGTGCCGTCGCCATGCCCTGGCGGTTTGCGGAGTTAGCTCGACGCCATCCACCAGAACACGTCCATGCAGAGGAGAGAGCAGGCCGTTGACCAGGTCGGCGACAGTGCTTTTTCCCGCGCCTGAGGAACCGGCCAGCGCGGTGATTCTGCCCGCTGCGATGGTCAGCGACACATCTTCGAGCACCATAGGCCGCAGCGCGTCGTAGCGAAACCCAACGTGTTCCAGCCGAATCTCCCGCGCGAATACGGGCGCAGGGCCAGCAGCGCCCGGCACTTCGGCGTTGGCCACGCAGTCGCGGTACACCTCCATCACGTTTTCGAATGCGGGCAGTTCGCTTAAGAATGCCTGCAACTGGCTTTGTCCTGCCGCCAGCCGGGGGATGAGCCGGGTAAAGACCGCCAGCAACAGAAGAACCGACGCCGGCGCAACGCGAAGCACTTCGAGCGACGCGAAGATGATTGCCGCGAGTACCATCAGCGATCCGGCTTCGAACCAGAACGCGGCAGCTGCCTGGCTCCGTGTGTTGTTTAAACTTTGCTGCAGGGCAGAGGACTGGAGCGATGAGAACATGGCGAGATCGCTGTTCTGCGCATCGCTGAATTTCATCGCTTTGAGGTTCTGCAGGTGCTCGGTGGCCGCCGCGTATACCTCGCTCACGCTCTCCGATACCGCGGTCCCGCTCTCATGCACCGCGCGCAACCATCGCCGGGAAATCAACAGCAGAGCCGCCCCGGTTGCCAGGACGAGGAAGGTCATTCCTGCGGAAAGTTTCAGCGCCACCGCGATGTAAACCAACGCGAGAATGGCGTTGGCCAGTGTGCCGATCAGAAGATAGGTGCACGTTGCCACCCGCGTCAGCTCCCCGGTCAGCGCATGGGTAAAGTCAGAGGAGCGGCGCCGCACCAGGAAGAGCCAGTCGGCGTGGATGATGGCTTGGTAGAGGCGTTTGCCCAAGGCTAGTTCGTAACCGAGCGCGGTGCGAAAGGTGAGTACCGACTGGGCCCGGCTGAAAAGCGAGCGCATCGCCATCAACAACAAAAAGATCAGCAGCAACACGGCAAGCCACAAGGTAGGGGGCAACCCGCTGCGCACGAGGAGGGCCCGTACCTCAGCGGTGTAGTGCCCCACGTGTCCTTGATTCGCCAGGTTGAAGCCCGCCACCTGCAGGATAGGGAACAGCAAAGCGATTCCCAGGCCTTCGGTGAGGGAAGTGATGGTCATGACGACCACCGCAGCCAATAACTGCCGGCGCGCAATCTGCATCAAGCTAGAAACGTATTGCACGAGGGGGCCCGGCATGGGTCAAACGATAGCAGAGCAACGCTGCCCTGAAGATTGTCAATATGGGAACCACAGGGCACCGGACGCCGCCCCATTCAAGCCCGGTTTTGGCACTTCCGATCCGACGAGCCAATGCCTGATGGAAACGCCACGCTCCCCTTGTCATCCCGAGGAGACGACGAGCCTGCGGCCAGTTAAGGGTGGAATCAACAGTACGGGCCACCGCACACTCGACGGGTGCCCCATGTTCGCGCCAGCCTAACGTGGGCCGAAAAAGCCGGGCGAAGCCCCTCAAACGCTTTTGGTCGATCGACGGTGGAGTTTGTTCATTAGGAGGAGACGACGAGCCTGCGGCCAGTTAAGTGTGGAATCAACAGTACGTGCCACCGCTGCACTCGACGGGTGCCCCATGTTCGCGCCAGCGTACGTGGGCCGAAAAAGCCGGGCGAAGCCCATCGAACGCTTTTAGTCGGTCCAGGGTACGGTTGTTCATTAGGAGTTTCGACTTAATTCGGTTTGCAGCCAGCTGCCCTCTCAATCCCACGACCAGCACTCAACGGAAGCGCCACGCTCAACGTGTCATCCCGAGGAGCCAACTTGCCTACGGCAAGTTAAGGGAGCAATGAACAGCACGGGCCACCGCGCACTCGATGGGTGCCCCATGTTCGCGCCAGCGTACGTGGGCCGAAAAAGCCGGGCGAAGCCCATCGAACGCCTTTAGTCGGTCCAGGGTACGGTTGTTCATTACGAGAGGTTGTGAATTAATTCGGTTTGCAGCCAGCTGCCCTCTCAATCTTACGAACAGCACTCAAACGAAGCGCCACTCTCAACTTGTGGGGGTGACAGAGGGTGGCGCTTCCATCAAGCTCGTCGGATTAGCAGCGCCAAAAACCGGGTTTGAACGGAGTGACACTCCTTTAAGTCGAACGGGCCGGAATTGTGGGTTCCTGGGGAGATATCCCGTTCGGGTCGTTCACCACCGCTCCGGGCGGCGCCGCAACCGGACCCTTGAGCAGCGGATCGTTAGTCGCAACCATCCACCGGTGCAACCGCTCCCGCATCTCCTGGGCGACTTGCTGATGAGCCGGATCATGAATAAGATTCGCGTGCTCCGTCGGATCAAACAGCAAATCGTACAAACTCTCCTCATCCAAAATCTGCGAACCCCACCCCGCGTGCACCCACAAATCCTTGCTCGGACTGTCATCGCAATTGGGCAGAACCGGAGTCTTCTTATCCCCAAAACGCCGGATGTACTTCCACCGCGCAGTGCGCACCGCACGTTTCGGTTCATACGAAGCGTGATAATTCACTTCCGCAAACACTTCCTCGTTAATCTGCGTCGTCTGCCCCGCGAGCACCGGGAGAAACGATTTTCCCTGCAGCCAAGCCGGCTTCTCAATACCGATGTAATCGCAAACCGTCGGGAAGAAGTCCACATGCGAGATCAACGCGTCGCACACCGCACCCTTGGGAATCTTTGGCCCGCGCAGAATCATGGAAACACCCCAACCGTCGTCAGTAAGGTTGCACTTCATCCGCGGAAAGGCGATGCCATGATCCGTGGTGCTCAGGATCAGAGTATTCTCTGCGAATCCATTTCTCTCGATCGCCTCCAGAACCTTGCCCACGCCCGCGTCCATAATTCTGGCGCTGGCGCGATAAGCGGCAAAATCCTTTCGCGCCGCCGGCTCATCCGGAATCGGCCTGGGTAACGGGCAATACTCTGCGATGTCCTCGGCGGTCGGTTCGGGATACTCGCGGTGTGTCTCGAAAAATCCGACATCAAGAAAAAAGGGAGATGCCGGGCGGCTGTCTAAGTACGCGACGGCAGCCGGTGCGACGTTCACCGCGTGTGTATCTTTGTGGGGAAGGATCTTGTCATAGCCGATAGTAACCGGATCTTTGGCGATGTGTTGCATGCCCGTCAGCACCGAGGTGTACCCCGCCTTTTTGAGCGTGTGGATGATCACCTGCTGATAGTCGTTAAGAGAAAACCCGCGATGCGCCAGCCCCAGCATGCCGTTGTTGTGTGGGCACATCCCGGTCAAAAGAGCAGACCGGCTGGGAGAACAAGTCGGCGCCATGCTGAAGGCTTGGCGGAACAAGGTTCCTTCCTGGGCCAGGCGCGCAAGATTTGGACTAGGCGCCAACTGCCCATAGGGTTGCAGATACCGTCCGGAATCGTGGGAGTGAATGTAGACAATATTCGGACGGAAGGCTTCCGATGTCTTGACTTGCGACGCCACTCCCGTAGCTACCATCCCTTGCAGAAACGTCCGTCGTGAAACCCCTGATTCCGTCATAGATCTCCTTTATGCCTCCGCCGGCCGATGCCAGGCGAACATTCTGGCTTGCAGCTCCGCCGCCCGCGCCTTGTACTCGGGCAAAAGAGCCAGGTTCTTTATCTCATCGGGATCCGCCGCCAGATCGTAGAGCTCCGCGCTGTCGTTGGGGTAATAACAGTATTTGAAATTGCCCTTGCGCATCATGTACCCGGCATGCGGGCCGGGCAGATTGATCTCGGCAAAGACCTCCGTCTCGCGCGCCCGCTGCGGTTTACGCAGATCATCGACAAAGCTTTCTCCGTCTAGTCCCGCGCGTGGGGGCAGCCCGCACAAATCCGTAAGGGTGCGAAATACCTGCACCAGGCTCACCGGTGTACCGCACACTGCATTCGCCGGGGCAACGCCGGGCGCGCGCACAATCAATGGCACCCCCGCGGAAGGCTCATAAAAGAAATTCTTCTGCCACAGACCATGCGCTCCCATCATCTCGCCGTGGTCTGAGGTATAGAGCACGACCGTGTCTTCCTCGAGGCCCAGGTCACGCAGTTCCTTAAGCAGCTTGCCAATACAATCATCGGCCTGGGCCAGGCCCGCGTAGTAAAGGGCGAGACGTTCCTTTGCCATCTCGGCGGCCGACAGCTCCGGGGTGGCAGAGTTATAGCGGATATTCTCCGCCACGAATTTGGGCACAGTCGAGAGATCCACCTTGTTCCAGCTCGCAGGCAGGGTCATATCCTGCCCGTGAAACATCCGCGCGAATCGCTCCACCGGCATAAAAGGATCATGCGGCTTGAGGAACGAAGAGATCAGGAAAAATGGCTGCTCCTTCCCGTGATTCCGTAAAAACCGGATGGATTCCCGCGCCACAAAACTCTCGAAATGGTCTTCCTCGGCCAGCGGAGAAATCTTCCCCACCGCCACCAATCCCCGGCGATTATCGTTTTCAATCACCCCGGTCCACGGATCTCCATGATCGCGCCACAGATCATCGATCTGGGGCAGTCCCGAGCCGGAATTCGGATCGACAATCTCTTCGGCGCGCAGCTTGGTCTTGGGTCCGAGATACTGGTACCAATCGTTGAAATCCAGCTTGTAATCGAAGCCGTGGGTCTGCGCGTCGACGAAATGCATTTTCCCGATGAGGCCCGTCATATAGCCGGCCTGGCTGAACGCATGGGCGACGGTCTTGTGCTGAAACGGCCAGGGTCGGGTGTTGTCGTACGCCTTGTGATTGTGGGGATAGAGCCCGGTCAACAGGGAAGCGCGCGAAGGTACGCAGATGGGGTCCGCGCAGTAGGCGTGTTCGAAACGCACTCCGCCGCGCGCCAGGTCGTCGAGATGCGGCGTCCTGGCAACGGTATCTCCGCGAACACCCAAGGCGTGGGGCGTGTGTTGATCCGTCATGATCAGCAGCACATTCTTCAGCTTGGAGGGCGGGGCTTGCTGTAACAAGGAACGGCCGAGTCCTTTGTGGGCCGCGGACAGGGCTCCGAGCCCCAGGCAAAAGTCTCTGCGATCGATTTCGCTCATGCAGTCATCCTAGAATGCGAGCTTCAACGCCATCTGAATGATTCGCGCCGAATTGCCGGAGGTCCCGTTCACAGTACTGCTGATAGTGCCTGCCGGAGCGGTGCCTATGCTGGCGTTCGGATTGCTGAAATTCGCGTGGTTGAAGGAATTGAACCACTCCGAGCGATAGGTCAAACGAAACCTCTCGGTGAGCCGGAAGGTGCGATGCAGCCCGAGGTCGACATCGAAAAAGCTGGGACCAGTCAGAATACCCGTGCCCGAATTGCCGAAGGTATACTGCGGCGGCGCCACAAAGTCGGCGATGTTGAACCAGTGGTTGATGTTTCGTTGCCCCGAGGGCAGGGTTCCGCGCCCGATGCGGTTGGGGCGTTGAGTGCCACCGCCCGATTGATTGGAGACATTGGTGCCCAGAGTCGCCGTGAAGCGGCCCCCGCTGTAGGCGCTCCAGATTCCATTGATGTCCCAGCCCCCAAGAACATAACCCAGAGGGCCATGGTTGACATACTTGCGTCCCACGCCGAACGGAAGCTCATAGGCGTGGTTGACCGATAACACATGCTTATAGTCGTCGGGTGTCGGTCCCCAGTTGCAGGCGATGCACTGGTCGTTTTGATAATCGCTGTTGCCGCCCCCATTTGGATTGCCGGCATCGGAAAAGTATGCGGAATACGTGTAAGAAGCCCCGAAGGTGAGACCGCTCGCGAGGCGCTGTTCGAGATGCGCCTGCAATGCCTGGTATTTCGATTGGCCCCAGCTGCTCAGGTAGGGCACATTCACCAGGTTGGGGTTGATGTTGTAATAAGGCCGGCGCAGGGCGGTGGCAGCCGAGCCGGGCACAGCCTGGTTCAGGTTGACGCTGTTAATCAGAAGCCGGTCGCCGCGCGTCCCCAGGTACGTGACATCGAGCATCAGGCTCGACGTCAACTGCCGCTGCACGCCGAGGCTCCAGGAAGCAATCAGCGACTGTTTCAGATTCATGTTCCAGCTTTGCGGGCTGCCGATCGACAGGGCGGCTTGGTTGTTGCTGCTGGGGGGAACGGGGAGGGGAAGTCCCTGGCTCAGAGTCTGGGTAGGGGGGCTGTTGGTGTTGGTGGTCACCGTCTGCGCGACGTAGTAGGGCAGATTCTTGTAGAGCTGCGCGCCACCGGCATCCGTGTACACAAACGAGAGCCCGAAACCGGAGCGGATGATGGTCTTGCGGTCGGACGTAACCGCATAGGCTAATCCCAGGCGTGGGCCGAAGGTTTCCAGGTCGAAGTTGCGCAAGCGCCGGCTGTTGCCGTTAACCCCGGCCACCTCAAGCTGCCCGGTCGCGATATTAAGGTTGGCCCAATGGTTATGCGCCTCGTAGGGAGGTGCATCGATGTCCCAGCGGATGCCCGCGTTCAAGGTGAGGCGATCGGTGGCTCGCCAGGAGTCCTGGACAAAGGGCGCAAGCTGCCAGAAGCGCATGCCGAAGGTGCCCACCAGGCTGTTGCGGCTGGCCGTGTCCATGGCTCCCAGCGCAAAATCGGCCAGCGCGGTTGTGGAACTTGAGCTGCCGATCTGCCGCGTAAACTGCCCGTTGAAGTCGAACGTGCCGCGCGTCGGGAAAGCGGAGAAGCCATTGAACCAGTGGCGAATGGCAACCACTCCCACCTTGATCGTGTGCGATCCGCGAATGGCCGTCAGCGTCGAGTCAAGCTGGACAGAAGTGATCGCGCTGTCTTCCGGATAGGTCGAGTTATCCCCGATCTCGGTTAACCCTGAAATCGTGAATGCGGGCAAACCGCCCGAGTGCTGGTTGAAATTGATCCCAGGGATACCGAGGGCGGTGGCGGTGTTGAAGCTGGCATCCAGAGGCGTGATCTCCGCATGCCAGCGCACCAGGCCCAGGTGGGAGTCGCTCACGAACTTGGTGCCCACCACTTTCGTATAGCCTACGGTTGCGGACTGGTTGAAAAGCGGCTCTGTGGTGCCGGAAGCGTTGGTGGAAAGGTAACGGGCCGATGGGAACCGGGCTGTTGGCCGGCGAGGGGACAATTCCGGGGGTGACAAAATTGCTCTTGTCGTATCCGTAGCGGACGAAGAGATGATCCGACGCGCCCAGGTTCTCATCGATACGAACGTCGAACTGGTCGGTCTGCTGCTTGCTGGGAGCGTTGAAGACATAGTTGTTCGCCGTCTTCGACGATGTGGGCGCGGGCAACAATTGGACAATGCGGCCGGCAGCGGGATCGAGCAACGAAGCTGGAATCTGGTTTCCAGGGAAGGCATTCCGAACCGTAGTTCCCCCCGTCGTCGTTGTGGAATAGGGATTATAGATGGTGGTTCCGAAAGCGGCGAAGTTGCCGGTCGCGACCATTTGCTGCTGGGCGACGGTGGGAATGGTAGAGGTAAAGGTCTGCGGCTGCGATGCCCGGATGCCCTCGTAATCGACAAAGAAGAATGCCTTGTTGCGCACAATCGGGCCGCCGAAAGTGCCGCCGAATTGGTTGCGATGAAAGGCAGGCCGGGCCACGCCGTTCAGATTATTGAAATAGTTGTTCGCGTTCAGCTTGTTGTTGCGCAAAAATTCCCAAACATCCCCGTGGAATTCGTTGGTGCCCGATTTGGTATCCACCTCCGTGACGGCGCCCGCCGCTTCTCCGTATTGCGCCGAGTAGTTACTGGTCATCACCCGGTATTCCTGGATGGAATCTACGATCGGGACCATCACCAGCGTGTTCAGCCACAGGTTGCGATCGAAGATGCCGTCGACCAGGTAGCTGTTCCCGCCGGCGATCGCTCCGTTGATGCTGTAGTCCCCGCCCCCGCGCATGGAGTAGCCGCTGGCCCCCTGGGCCAGGTTGGTGGCTGATCCTATGTGCGCTCCGGGTGTGAGCAGGACCAGGTCGGTGAAGTCGCGGCTCACCAGGGGCAGAGCCGTCATCTGCCGGCTGTCGACCAGGGCCGAGACGTCCGCGGTTTGCGCCTGCAACAGCGGGGCCGTTCCGAAAACTGCGACCGTCTGGGTCTCCGCGCCCATGCTCAGTTGCAGGTCCACGGTGATCGTGCTGGCCGCGGTCAAAGCTACCCCGCTGCGTTTCAGCTGCTTGAACCCGGCGTTCGCTACCGTGATGACATAGTTGCCGGTTGGGATCGAGGAGGCAACGTATTGTCCGGTGCTGTTGGTATCGACGCTGCGCGTGAATTGCGTGGCCTCGTTCACCAGCGTCACTTTCGCTCCGGCAACGAACGCGCCCGATTGATCGCTGACGGTTCCTACAATCGTGGCGGTATCCTGCGCGGGAAGCAGGCGCAAGGAAAGCAGAAAAATGGAAGCAACTTGTAATAACAGGATCGAATACTTACGCCGCTTGGACGCAGTCATCGAAGGTACCTCGCCGGGGACTGGGTTTCGAGTTCGACAGATGAGTAAAACAGCCCATTCCTGCTATGGTCAAGTGAGTAGGGAGGCACAGGGTGGGCGCAAAATTAGCCGCGGTGCTAAGCCTTCTCCTGCTCGCGGCACAAGATGTGACCACGCTCAGAGTGACCACACGCTTGGTCGCCATTTCCGCGGTAGTAAAAAACAAAGACGGTGAGCCGAAGGAAGGTCTGTCCAAAGACGACTTTGTCCTGAAGCAGGATGGCAAGGAAGAGCCCATCCAGTATTGTTCGCGGGGTTCCGATGTTCCCCTGAGCATAGCCCTCATGGTCGATACCAGCGGCAGCCAGGAGACCTTTATTGGCGATGAATCCATAGCCAGCGACGTTTTCTTCGAGACCATGCTGGGGCGTGCGCAGGACCGCGCGATGCTGGTGCAATTTGACAGCAGTGTTTTGCAACTGAGGGGCATGACCAACTCCGCCAATGCTCTGCACCTGGCGTTATCGAGCGTGCGTGCGCGTGGCAACGCGAAGCTAGGAACCCGGCTGGACGATGCGGTCTATCTGGTGGCCAAGGACGCCTTGGCGAACGAGACCGGCCGGAAAGCAATGGTGATCCTCAGCGATGGCGGCGACAACGGGAGCAACCGGTCGCTGGCGGAAGCGATCGAGCAGGCGCAGCGCGGGGATGTGCAGATTTATTCCATTCTCTACAGCCTGTGGAACGATTTGAACAACAGCACCCCCGGCCGTGCGCCGCTGCCGGATCCGGGCCTGGCAACTTTGCAGAAGCTCTCCGAGAGCACCGGCGGCCATGTATTTACTGTTTCGAAAACCTTGAGCCTGCGAGAGATCTATGCCCAGATCAGCCAGGATCTGCGCTACCAGTACGAGTTAGGCTACAGGCCGCCTCCGGACACAAAACCCAACAGCTATCACAAGCTGGAATTAAAAACGAAGGAAAAGAAATTGATAGTGCAGTCCCGCAAGGAATTCTTCGCGCCGCCCGCTTAGTGGTTGTAAGCGTGAACCCGCTCGCAAACCAACCGCAGCTTATCTTCCAGATTGCCGGAGGCAGTTTTGAATGAGTCGGCGTCGATGGTGAGGGGAGCGCCGAGAACAACCAGGGGAGCGCCATATTCGGGAGTGCGGATTGCCTGTTCAACCGAGAGGCCACCGACCGCCTGCACCGGCACTTGAACCGCCGCCACGACCTCACGCAACTGATCGAGCGGGCTGGGATAAGGTTTTCCCATAGCTGCCAGGCCGCGGCGTTCATCGTACCCCACGTGATGGATCACGAAGTCGCAGCCAAAATCCTCTAGCCGTTTAGCGGCTGCGACCATGTCCTCGGCGGCCAGGTTATCGCCCATGACCTTGATGCCGAAATCCTTGCCTGCTTTTACGACGACTTTTATTGTCTCGGGATGCGCCCGTTCCATCACGACCACATGCGTGGCGCCCGCCTTCGCCATCATCTCCGCTTCGAGCCAACCGCCGTCCATAGTTTTCAAGTCAGCAACGATGGGCACATTAGGAAATTCCGCCCGCAAAGCACGAACCCCATTCATCCCTTCCGCAATAATCAAGGGTGTGCCCGCTTCGAGCCAATCAACCCCAGCGCGCAACGCGAGGTGAGCGGTCTCAAGCGCTTCGGGAATAGAAATAAGGTCAAGCGAGATTTGTACAATTGTTTTCATCATGAACCCTAATGTCTGCGTGACAACCTAACTAACTGGAATTTACGGCGAGAACCAGCCGCAATCAGCAGAAAATCTCGATGGGTGCCCCATGTTCGCACCAGCGTACGTGGGCCGAAAAAGACGGGCGAAGCCCATCCATTGTTTTTGTTTATGGAGTAAAAGCATTCGAAGCGTGTAAGTCACCCGCCCCAATGTCGGGCAATCTTTGCCCTCAAGAACCTAACCGACTCCTTTAACTCCTCCATCCCATCTAACCCATCTTCGATCGAAATCCACGAATTAAACCCAACCGAAGCCAGCGTCGAGAAAATTTTGTCGTAGTCGTTCATGCCCTTGCCGATCACACCGTGCGACAGACGGCTTGCGTAGCCCACAGAATTCTCCTCTTTGCGCAAATCCTCGATCGTGCCGCTCTTTAAATACCGGTCGCTGGCATGCATCGACACCACACGATGCTTCACTCGCTCCAGCAAGACCAGCGGATCCTCGCCTGCCAGGATCGTATTCGAAGGATCGTAATTCACCCCGAACCAAGGCGAATCGATCTGATCCACGATCTCCGCAAACACATCCATCTTCTGCGCGAACTCCGGGTACTGCCAATAATTGTCCTTGTAGTGGTTCTCCATCGTCAGAACCACGCCATGCTTTTCAGCAAACGGCAACAGGCCCATGATCACCCGCACCACCTGCGCCACCCCCGCCTCGCGCGAGAGCTCAGGCCGCCGCTGCCCGGAAAGCACCCGGCAAAATCTCCCTCCGAAAAAAGCGGTGATCTCAATCATCCGCTTTTCGCGTTCGATTTCCTTTTCCAGCAGCACCGGGTCCTGCTGCGTAAAATCAGGAGAGCAGCACAGCATCGGCATGGCAAGATGATGCTTCTCGAGCGCCGCCTTTATGCTCTCCAAAAATCCGCGATCGTCCTCCAAAAATCCCCAATAAAATTCCAACCCATCCACACCAAGAGTCGCGGCCAGTTCGATCCACTCGAACACACTCATGGTGTGATCCACACACAATTGATCCATGTAACATTTCGGAAACGCGGCCAATCGAGGCTTCATGAAAGAGTTCCGGCCGCGCTTTCTTTCACAGGATTTCTCCCAATCACCGGATATTGCTCCACATCGAGAATGGCTCCATTGATCATCGCCGCTTCATTGGAAAGAAAATAAACCGCGGCCCAGGCAATATCCTCAGGCGACAACAAATGCCCGGAAGGAGCAAACGTCCGCGCCACTCGGCTGGGCCAGTCGGGGGGCAGACCCTCTTTCATCTTCAACGCGAACTCATTCGGCGTGAGCGTCCAGCCGACATTCAAGTGGTTCACGCGGATCCCCTCCACCGCGTGCGCGTCGGCAAGGTTGCGCGTCATCGTGATCAGGCCGCCCTTGCAGATGGAGTAGATAAACTGGTTGGCCTCGCCGCAATATCCGTTGATGGATCCGATGTTCAGCACGCTGCCGCCGCCCTGTTTGCGGAAGTGGGGAATCGCCGCCTGAATCAGAAGAAACGGCGCCTTCAGATCCACCGCCACCGTGCGGTCAAACAATTCGGAGTCGGTGGTTTCGATATTGCTCCGCACGATCGCCGCCGCATTGTTCACCAAGCCATCGATTCTTCCAAAACGATCGACGGTTTCCTGGATGAGCCTGGCCGGGACCGTGGCATCGTCGAGAGCCCCAATCACAAACGCCGCCGGCTCGCCGATTTCGTCCACCAGTTTTTGCGCCGCGTCTGCCCGCCGCCCGTGGATCATGACCTTCGCGCCTTCACGCGCGAAGATCCGTGCCATGCCCTCGCCGATGCCTGTGGTCGAACCGGTGATTAAGATGACTTTGTCTTTTAGGCGCAAGGGCGATCACTCATGGAAGAAGCACTCCTTTGACGATGACCCCGGAATGCATCTCTTCAAATGCTTCGTGCCACTCGCCGAGGGGTGAAATGCGGTTGAGGATGGGATCGAGATCGATCTTGCCTGTGGCCAATAGGGAGATAACCTTTTCCCAAATGGGCCAATTGTGGGAGAAACTGCCCTGAAGCGTAACCGCCTTTTGTACCAAAGGATCGAGCGAAAAATTCAACGGCTGTGGTCCCCATCCAACTTTTGTGATTTGCCCCGCCGGCCGCACTATATCGAGGGCCAGCTTGAGCGATGCGGAAACTCCCGCGGCGTCGAGGACCAGGTCGACTCCGTATCCGTCGCCGAAATTCTTCACCCAAGCGCCAACATCTTCACCCTGCGTACCTAGAATGGTATCTGCCCCAATCCCCTTGGCGACCTCAAGCCGCTTTGCGTCGGCGGGAATGCCAATCACGAGGATGTGTCCCGCTCCGCACAACTTGGCCATGATCGTGCACAGCAAGCCAATCGGTCCTGGCCCAATCACCGCTACCGTATCGCCCGGCCGTATTCGCGAATTCACGCACACCGCGTTATAGGCCACAGAGCATGGTTCGGTCAACGCTGCCTTTTCGAAGGGCAACGAAGCGGGAAGTGCATGAAGGCAGCGTGCCGGCACTTTTACGTAAGGCGCCATCGCTCCATTCACCCCATATCCGAAACCGAGCCGCTTCGGTTCGAGATTGTAGAGTCCCTGGCGGAGGAACGCCGAATCGGCGGGCAAGACAGCAGCCGTTTCGCTCACCACCCGGTCGCCTTCCTTGAAGCCGCTAACGCGATTGCCGGCCTTGGCGACGTAACCGGCAAACTCATGTCCCAGCACCACCGGATAATTTACCGGCCAACTCTGTTTACCGCAATATTGATGCAGATCGCTGCCGCAGATGCCGACGGCCTGCACTTTAAATAAAACGTCTTCTTCCCCAATTTCTGGAACCGGGAGCTCGCGAAGCTCTACCGAGTTCGGCTCCTTTGCGTAGTTGACCAATCCAAGCATAGGAATTATTGTGCGTACTCGATAACGTAAAATCAACCGGCCAGGGGCAAAGGCCCGTATTTTGCTGTTATGACGGGTGCAGATTTCTGTCGTTTTTGAAACGGGAAGTGAAGGATTGGTTAAAAACCTGAACCCCTACCTGCTAAAGAGTGTCATTGTCGGCGCTCTAGGCGGTCTTCTCTTCGGCTTCGATACTGCTGTCATCTCCGGATCCTTACGGTCGCTCCGGATTCTGTTTGCCCTTTCCCCCTTGCAGGTTGGCCTGACGGTTTCGATCGCGCTGGTTGGGACGGTGCTCGGTTCGATGCTCTCCGGGAGTCTCGGCGAACGCCTGGGAGGCCGGGAGAGCCTGAGGATCTTTGCCGCCTGTTATCTGGTCTCGGCGCTGGGCTGCGCGCTTGCTCCGGATTGGTTGTCCCTGTTGTTCTTTCGGTTCGTGGCCGGCATTGCCATCGGCGGTTCGTCGGTCCTGGGCCCCGTTTATATCGCCGAGCTTTCTCCTGCCAAATGGCGCGGCTGGATGGTTGGGACCTTCCAGATCAACATTGTGCTCGGCATCCTTGCCGCCTACCTGTCCAATTATTTGATCGGTCTCGCTGCTCTGGGCGCGAATGAATGGAGATGGCAATTGGGGATAGCGACCCTGCCGGCCACCCTGTTCCTGGTGATGCTCTTTGGTATTCCCCGGAGTGCGCGCTGGCTGGTCACGCAAGGCCGCATTGAAGAAGCCCGGCAGGTCCTCAACCGGCTCGGGTCAGAAGACTCCGCGGCGGAGCTGTCGGAAATCGTGGCGTCGATTCATCCTGAACGTTCTACTGGGGTGGAGCGGCTATTTCAGTGGAAGTACCGGTTTCCGATTTTCCTCGCCATGGCGTTGGCCATCTTCAACCAGATGACGGGGATCAACGCGATCACCTATTACCTGAACGACATTTTCTCCATGGCCGGCTTCAGTAAAGCCTCCAGCGAATTGCAAGCCGTGGTCTTTGGATTAACGAACCTGCTGGCGACGCTCCTGGGGATGACGCTGATTGACCGCATCGGCCGCAAGACGCTGCTGCTCATCGGCTCTGTTGGCATGGTGGTATCACTTTCCGGTGTTTCTGTGGTTTTTCTCACCCGTCACCACCGTGCAAGCCTGTTGTCGCTCCTGGTTGGCTACATTTTTTCGTTTGGCATTTCGCAGGGAGCGGTGATCTGGGTGTACCTCAGCGAGGTCTTTCCCAATCGCGTGCGGGCCAAGGGTCAAAGTCTTGGCAGCTCCACCCACTGGGTGATGAATGCCATCATCGCGCAGCTTTTCCCCCTGGTAGCGACCGGTTCACCGGCTGTTCCTTTTCTTTTCTTCGACTTCATGGTGCTCGTGCAATTTTTTGTAGTCTTGTTCATATTTCCCGAAACAAAGGGCGCCACCCTGGAGGGAATGGGAAGAAAGCTAGGGATTGAATCGTAATCCAACGCGCTCTGTACCAAAGAGCCAACCTTCACCAATAGCAAATCTTGATGGGTGCCCCATGTTCGCACCAGCGTACGTGGGCCGAATATGTATCCTTCCAATGCTTTCACTTAAGGCCAAGAAGCATTGGAAGGGCTTCGCCCGGGAGCTTCGCCCGTTTTGTCGCCTCTAAAGCTGCTATGACAGCTTATTTACCCAGCCCACCACAACCCCGTCACCCTACAGCGCTATAATTCGCGTCGTGCCTTGCGAACCATTTGATACCTGCTGCTATTCTGCCTCCGGTCCACAGTTTCGTCGTTGGGTCATAGCTGTAACCATCCTGTCAATACATTTGACCGCACCTGCGCAGCAAAATCAGCGCGCCCGAGACTTCGACCATCCAGGTGTCCAGCAGATCCCCGCGGCGCTAAGCGCTTTGTCCCCCCAATCGCGGATCGTGATTGAGCGCATCTCCAAACTCGATCAACTCCCGGTAGCAAGCTGGAAATACCACCTCGGAGACGTGCCCAAAGGCCAATCCCTCGCATTCGACGACTCCTCGTGGCAAGTCATCCAGCCCCCCTACCGCAGCAACACCACCGACGTGATCTGGCTTCGGGGAGAGGTCGAGGTCCCAAAACTCCTCGACGGCTACGATCTCACCGGAGCCAAGCTCTGGATCGAAGGCTTTCGCAACGAGGGCGTCGCAGTTTTCTTTAACGGCGAGCGGGTCGCCCAGGGCGAAGGGATGGAACCCCTGGTGCTCTTCAGCTCCGCAAAACCAGGCGACAAGATGTTGGTAGCCGTGAGGGTAGCAAGAACCGACCGGCCCAAAAACATCCCGCCCATTCGTATTCGCATCGATTTCTCTCCCTCGCGCCCGAACCCGGCAGATATGTACACCGAGTTCATCACCGCCGCTCTCCTGGCGCCTACAGACACAAAAACACTGGATCGCGCGATAGAAGATGTCGACCTGAAATCCCTCGATGCGGGAGACCAAAAGACCTTCGATGCTTCTCTGCGCAAATCGCAGCAGGATCTGGAGCCGATCAAGCCCACTCTCCAGAAATCAACCTTTCACCTGACCGGCAACTCGCACATCGATGCCGCCTGGCTATGGCCCTGGACCGAGACGGTAGATGTGGTGAGGCGCACGTTCAGCACCGCCCTGCAGTTGATGGATGAATATCCCAGCTACACCTACACCCAATCCGCGCTGCAGTACAACGAGTGGATGGCCGAGAAATATCCGGAAATGAATGCGGAGATCAAGCGCCGCATCGAGCAAGGGCGATGGGAAATCGTCGGCGGCATGTGGGTGGAGCCGGACCTGAACATGCCCGGCGGAGAATCACAGGTTCGCCAGCTCCTGGTCGGCCGGCGGGCGATGAACCAGCTTTACGGCACGACGACCCGGATCGGATGGAATCCCGACACCTTCGGTTACAACTGGCAACTCCCCCAAATCTATAAAAAGTCGGGCATGGACTATTTTGTAACCCAAAAGCTCTCAGCCAATGAGACCAACCCGCTACCCTTCAAGCTTTTCTGGTGGGAAGCTCCGGATGGAAGCAAGGTCCTCACCTACTTCCCCCACAGCTACGGAAATCGCGATCTCGATCCGATTCGTTTGTCCAATGACCTGGTGAAAGCAAAAACCCTCGCGCCGGGCATCTCCGAAATCATGGACCTCTATGGAATTGGCGACCACGGCGGAGGACCGACGCGCGCCATCCTCGACCAGGGACTGCACTGGATGGAGCCAGACAAAGTTGTTCCGCAAATGCAGTTCGGCACCGCGCAGAGCTACTTCACCAGCATCGAAACCAAGATCGCTCCTGACTCACCGACCTGGAACTACCAGGCGATGGGCAAAGGAGTGGCGGCTTTGCCCACCCCGCCTCCGGGCCAGATAACCATCCCCACCTGGAAAGACGAGCTGTACTTTGAACACCATCGTGGTACGTACACCACGCAAACCCAGCAAAAGCGGAACGTGCGTGAGAGCGAAGAGTGGATGCTGAACGCAGAGAAATATTCTTCGTTCGCATGGCTCGATGGGCAGCCCTATCCCGCTACGGAGCTTACGGAAGCCTGGAAAAAAGTCCTCTTCAATCAGTTCCACGACCTTGCCGCCGGTTCGGGGATCGGCGTTATTTACAAAGATGCCCAAAGGGATTACGACCAGGTGCATTGGGCGACGCAGGAGGTATCGGCGAAGGCATTGCGGACCATCCAGGCTCGCATCGACACCAAATCAGCCGGAGATGTTCCGGTGCTGGTGTTTAATCCCTTGGCGTGGAACCGATCCGGCCGCGTGACCATGGATGTCGAGATGCCGGCAGCGGGCGGCTCTGAGGTTTCGGTTCTGGACCACAACAATCGCGTATTGCCGTCGGAGATCATCTCCAGCGACAACCATACGAATACCTTTCACCTGATGGTCGAGGCTAAGGATATCCCTTCCCTCGGCTATGAGGTCTTGCACGTCGTCCCGGGGAAGAAACCCTTCCCCAGCGATCTTAAAGCTAACGGAACGACCCTCGAGAACAGCTTTCTGAAGGTAACGGTAGACCCGAACAACGGCTGCATTACCAGTCTCTACGATAAGAAATCCAATTTCGAGTCTCTGGCCTCCGGAGCCTGCGGAAACCAGTTGCAGACGTTTAAAGACACCCCACTGAATGACGACGCATGGAATATCGATCCCGGCACGTTGGATCACGTCACCCCGATCACCCAGGCCGATTCTGTAAAACTGGTGGAGAGCAGCCCGTTTCGTGCCGTCATCCGCGTGTCGCGGACGTGGCAGAGTTCGAAGTTCGTCCAGGACATTACCCTTTATGCGGACTCAGACCAGCTGGACATCGTCAACGATTTTGACTGGCACGAGAATCACGTCCTGCTGAAGAGCGCCTTTCCTCTTGCGGTTTCCAACAGCATGGCCACGTATGAGATTCCTTATGGAACCATAGAGCGGCCGACAACCCGCACCAACAGCTGGGACGAGGCGAAGTATGAGGTCTCTGCCTTGCACTGGGCCGATCTGGGCGATGGCAAGCACGGATTCTCGCTGATCAACGAAGCCAAGTATGGATACGACTGCAAGGACAACGTTCTACGGCTTACGCTGTTGCGGTCTCCGCTCTCTCCGGATCCAGACGCGGATCGCGGTCACCAGCATTTCAGCTTTACCCTGTACCCCCATGCCCAGGACTGGAAAGCTGCTCTCACCGTGCGGCATGGCTACGAATACAACTACGGACTCCAGGCAACACAGGTGCAGGCCCACTCGGGAACGCTCCCGTTGGAGGACTCATTTGTGTCTGTGCAAGGCGATAACGTAATCCTGACCGCCACCAAGAAGGCCGAAGACGCAAGCGCGCTGATCGTACGTTTCTACGAATGGGCCGGGAAAGACGGGGAAGTGAAGCTGACCGCTCCGAAAGGCGTGACCTCGGCAACCCTGACCAACCTGATGGAGAAGCCTGAGGGCGAACCGTTGAAGGTAATCGACTCAGATCAGGTTACCGTGCCGGTGCACCCCTATTCGATCGTCACTGTGCAACTTGGTTATCACCACGAATAGATTCACGAAAAATTGGCGATCGCATTAAATCCCGTTTATAACCTGTATTTACAGGTACCAGGCAAACAAATCTCCGTGCGAATCGGAACCGAAGGACCAAACAAAACCAGACGGGCGCCCCATGTTCGCACCAGCGTACGTGGGCCGAAAAAGACGGGCGAAGCCCATCAAACGCTTCTCCTTCTGAGTGAAAGCATTCCGAAGAATTCATAATCGGCCCACGTACGCTGAAGCGAACATGGGTGCACCCGTCGAGTTCAGGTTTGGACCTATTTGCCCGGTTTTCGCACAAACTCTAACAGGGGCGCAGTCAAGTGATCGCTAAGCATCGATCGATCTTCGAAGCTTTAAAAGAGCAAATTGCCGCAGGCAAATTTGCCGAAGGACGTCGCCTGCCTAGCGAGGCCGAGCTTGCCGCGCGGTACAAAGTGTCACGCCCTACCGCGGCCCGTGCGCTCCGCGATCTGCAGGCTCTGGGAATCATCAGCCGCCGGGCAGGCTCGGGAAGCTACCTGAACGACTCTGTCGCATGGGCCTCGAAACGACTCAAACAATCCTTCGGCCTCCTGGTCCCAGGGTTGGGGAACACAGAAATCCTTGACCCCGTCTGCAATGAGATCACACGTTTTGCACAGAGTCTCGGCTCCGAGGTCCTATGGGGTGACTCCGCTGATCCCGTGACCACGGCCGAAGACGCACTCGCCCTCTGCCGCCAGTATATCGATCGAAAAGTGGATGGCGTTTTCCTCGCGCCGATCGAGACCGTCCCCGATCGCGCCGCGGTGAATCTGCAAATCTCAAAGATGCTTCATGAAGCGGGCATCCCCATCGTGTTGCTCGATCGCGACGCTTCGGAGTTTCCTGCGCGCAGCCAGCACGATCTGATCGGCATCGATAATTTCACCGCTGGATACGTACTCACCGAGCATTTGATTGAACTCGGCAACCGCAGTTTCCGCTTTTTGGCCCGGCCGGGCTATCCATCCACCACGGATCTGCGTCTTGCCGGGTGCCGGGAGGCCCTGAATCGGGCCGGGCTGACGCAGCCACAGCGCTTCGCATGGTTCGGCGAGCCCAATGACGCGGAATTCATCAAAAATATGCTTTCGCCCACCCCGCCGAACGCTATTATCTGTTCGAATGACCAGACTGCGGCAAAGTTGATCCAAACCCTCTCTCTGCTCGGTGTTCGCCTGCCACAGGATGTCCGCGTCGTTGGTTTCGACGACGTGCGTTACGCGACTCTCCTGAGCGTGCCTTTAACCACCATCCGCATGCCTTGCAGAGCGATAGGCAGGGCAGCCGTGCGCGCCATGCAGGAGCGAATCCGCCATCCAAATCGTACGCCGCAGGAAATTCTGCTTCCTTTTCGGCTCGTCGTCCGCCAGTCCTGCGGCGCCGCCGCTACCGAAGCTCATAAGGCGCGCACGGGAAGAGGCCGGCAGCGAACCCAAGGCAAAGCCGCGCCTCAGGAATAAGCGGTTTTTCGCTTGCTGGCTCGACTGTGACAGTGACATATCTACATCCGGTCGCTTACCGCTTTTTTGTCCACCTATGCTGTACTTACAAGTAACCGAAAATTGCCTTGACAACGCAAAAGCAACTCTCCTACCATCCACGGCGGTGGGAACGAGAAGATTTAAGAATCACCAAAGGATTTAAGCTTTTCTGCCGTCGGGCATAAGACCGCTCGACTTTCGTGGCTGAAAGACCCCGCAGAGTGGGTTAAGTCAGCTAAAGTTCTAAGCGTTTTTTTGGGAGGCCCTGTTTATGAGCAAGCTTCTGTGCAGGTTGTACAACCTGCGTAGCCATAAAATCATTCGCGCCGGCATCATCTGCCTGTGCGCCACGCTGCTGCTGAACCTCTCTTCTAACCTCGCGCTGGCTCAGAACGACGTCGGCACCATCGTCGGCTTCGTCACCGATCCGTCCGGAGCAGCCGTTCCCGGGGCGACCATCGTCGCAACCAACGAGGGAACCGGCGAAAAACGCACCGTCACCTCAGACTCGGCAGGGCGTTACACGCTACCCAACATGGTTCCTACCGGGTACACCCTCTCGGTCGAGGCCAAGGGATTCCAGAAGTTCGAGAGCGCCCACAACGTGTTGGCATCGAACAGCACCATCGACATCGATGCGAAGCTGACCGTCGGTGAGGCGAGCCAGACGGTAGAAGTGACAGCCACGGCAGCGCTCATGCAAACTCAGTCCGCCGCCGTACAAAGCGAAGTCACGGGCGATCAGGTTCAAAAGCAGGAGCTGAACGGCCGCAATCCGATTTACATGACGCAGTTTCTTCCTGGCGTCGTCAGCACCGCCACCCTGGGCGATTTCAACTATGCGTTCAACAGCGGTGACGCATTCATCATCAACGGCGCCCGCCCACAAGACACTATCTACACCATTGACGGTGCTCCGGCAGTCCGTACCCGCGACGACGGCGAAATCATCGCCGGTGTCAAAAGCGAGTCAGTGCAGGAAATGCAGATCCTTACCGCCGACTACTCGGCCGAGTACGGCGGTGCTTCCGGCGCCCAGGTGCGCATTGTCACCAAGAGCGGAACCACCAACTTCCACGGGGCCGCATACGAATATCTGCGCAATTCGGCGATGAACGCCAATACCTGGCTACGCAATCAGAATCCCGCGAGTCTATTCCCTACGCCATTCCGCTACAACAATTTCGGATTCGCCGTGGGTGGTCCTATCTGGGCGCCGGGAGTGCCCTTCCTCGACAAGCTCCGCAACCGCTTCTTTTTCTTCGTCAATGAGGATTGGGTCCGCTACCGCTCTGCCACCACCAATAGCGCGACCGTCCCCAGCAATCTGATGCGCCAAGGCAACTTCAGCGAGTTGCTGAGTCCGACGAATCCCTACTATGCCGGCGGCCAAAAAATTTACGTGCCCGGCACCTGCCCGGTCGACAACGCCGCCACCTGCCAGGCATACCCGAACAACATCATTCCCCAGGCTCAATGGAGCCAGAATGGCATGGCGATCATCAATGCTTATCCCACGCCCACTCCCGGATACCAATCGGGAGCAAACAACTGGACCGGCACCGCCGCTGCCCCGGTAAACCAGCGCATTGGGCAAATCAACGGGGATTTAATCATTACGCCGAACGAACACCTCATCTTCCGGCGTTCCGACAACAGCTATAGCAGTCTCTCGCCCTTCAGCACCACCCTCAGTTTGATTCAGGAGTTCCAAACCCGTCCCAACCAAACCATCTCGCTAGGCTTGACCTCAACCATCAGTCCCACCATGATCAACGAGGCGCACTTCAGCGTCAGCATCGACGACGTTTATAACTCATTGTTAGCGTCGAGTCCTGGTTTGAACCGCACGCAGTATGGGATCAACTTTCCCTACATTGTTCCCGGCACGAAGTCCGCTCCAGAGAAAATCCCTACGGTAAGTCTGCCCACTTTCCAGAGCCTGGCCGGTGGTCCGTATCCTTCCCAGTCTTCCGGCGTCATCTATGCCGCAACCGACAGCTTCACCAAAATTTGGGGCAATCACGCCATCAAAGCAGGCTTTTTCTATAGCAAGATGGGTGAAAACGATAAAGACCAGATCAACGTTTCCACTGTTCCCGGTGGCGCCAGCAATCAGAACGGCACCTTCAACTTCACCGATACCCGCGCTGGTCTGGGCGGTACCTCGGGGGTAGGCCTGGCCAACCTCGCGCTGGGTCTAGCTGACAGCTACACCGAAATCGGCACCAGGGCATACACGGCGTGGCGGGGGCAACTGTTCGAGGAGTTCGTGCAGGATAACTGGCAGCTTACCCCGAAGCTCAATTTCGACTATGGTATTCGCCTCACCACGATCATTGCTCCTCACGCGGAGTGGGCGAATGCCGTCTACTTCGATCCGAGCAAGTGGGTCGCGTCGGCGGCGCCGCAGCTTACCGCGGGTGGGCTTGTCATCGCAGGTACAGGAAACCCCTACAACGGCATGGTGATTCCGGGCTTCAGTTCCTTCCCGAGTTCCGCCATCAACGGCAACCGTGTCCCGGCTGCGAACCCGGCCAACAATGCTTGCGCCGGCCAGCCGTGCAACGGGTTGTTTGCTCCCAACCTGCCTAAAGGGTTCTATCCGACCTCAACCACTGTTAATCCTCGCATCGGAGTCGCCTACCAGCTCTTTCCTGGGACGGTGTTCCGCTTTGGCGGTGGCAGGTTTACCGAATTTAAGGGAATCATTGACAACATCTTCCCTGGCGGGAACTCTCCCTTCCAGCCGACGGTGACCGTCAACAACATCTCAGTCGATAACCCCGGGGCTGGGTTAACGACGGCGACATCGCCTGCGATCACGCTCACTTCCATCAATGGCAACATGCGGGCGCCCAACAGATGGAACTGGAACGTAACCGTGCAGCAGGAGCTCCCCTGGCATTCTTCCTTCCAGATCTCCCATGTAGGCGCTCGCGGAAACCACAACTGGGACGTGTTTGACATCAACCAGCCGACGGCAGGTGCGCTCACCAGGAATCCTGGTGTGAACGTGCTCAATCTCCGCCCCTATCGCGGGTTTAGCTCCATCCAGCAGGCACAGAGCGGCGTGAACGAAAGTTACTATGCTCTACAGACTGCGTTCGTACGCCGCGCTGCTACCTGGAGCCTGCAGGTCTCGTACACCTGGTCCAAGGACATGGACAACGGCTCGAACTACCACACCATCGTCCCCGACACCTACAACACCACCAACCTCTGGGGGCCTGGCGAGTACGACATCCGCAACGTTTTCGTCGCCAACTACTCCTACTCGCTGCCTTTCTTTAAGGGACAGCAGTCGCTGCTGGGCAAGGTAGCGGGTGGATGGGAACTCAGTGGCAGCACCCAAATGCAATCCGGCCTGCCTTGCTCGGTGGGAGCTGCCAATGACTACGCCGGGGTCGGCGAAGTCGGCAGTTTCAACTGCCAACCTCCGTTGCTCTCGAACTTTGGATCGACAGGCGTAGGCCAGTTCTGGGTCAAGAACGGACCAGTGAGAACTCCGCACCAGTTCGCTGGTGTGCACAATGGTGCAGGTGCTGCGCAGTGGTTCAGCACGACCAACGGCAACAACCCGGTATTTACTGCGCCAGCGGCTGGAACCTTTAACCTCCAACGCGGCGTTCGCGACAACATATACGCTCCCGGCCTGCAGAACTGGAACCTCGCGATGATCAAGAATTTCCCGGTCTTTCGTGAGAATTCAGTGCAGTTCCGCGCTGAGGCTTACAACTGGATCAACCACCCCAACTGGGCTTCCCCGAACTACATTCCCACTTCCTCGACGTTCGGGGAAATCACGCAGAAGACCACCAGCAATCCACGCACCCTGCAGGTCGGGTTGCGCTATCAGTTCTAGCTGAGTGCCAAACCGAGAGGACTCCCGCACTTGCGCGGGAGTCCTTTGGTTTTATAGACAGCTGCTGCTCGGTTACGGACGCATAACAACTTACACGACCAATCGGACCCGTCTGGGTGCCCCATGTTCGCACCAGCGTACGTGGGCTGAATAAGACGGGCAAAGCCATCAAATGCTCTTATCAGGGGAGCAAGAAGAGTAAAGAATGACCACGAAACTGTCCTCACGGCTGCTAATTTTAACCGGCTGCCTTTGGCCCGCCATCGCATTGTCGACCAACGGCCAGACCATGAAGGCACCTGACATCACCCGGGACCCTACCTTATATGTGGTGCCCTACGCCCACCTTGACACCCAGTGGCGCTGGGAGTTCCCGCAGACCATCAGCGAATACCTGCTGAAGACGCTTCGTGTGAACTTCGATTACATCGACAAATATCCGCACTATGTATTCAACTGGACGGGCGCGAACCGTTACCGACTGATGAAGGAGTATTACCCCAACGACTATGCGCGGATGAAGCAGTACGTCGCTTCCGGCCGTTGGTATCCCGCTGGTTCCTCGGTAGAGGAAGGCGACGTCAATCTCCCCAGTGCGGAAGGAATCTTCCGCCAGGTGCTCTACGGCAACACCTACTTCCGCAATGAATTCGGCAAAGCCAGCAGCGAATACATGCTTCCCGACTGCTTTGGCTTTCCCGCGTCGCTGCCCAGTATCCTTGCCCATGCCGGCGTCAAAGGTTTCTCCACGCAGAAGCTGAGCGCTGCCTGGCAGCCGGCGGCGAAGGTCGGCGGTCCCGATTCTCCCGAGCAGACGCCCGAAGGAATCCCGTTCAATGTCGGAATATGGGTAGGCCCGGATGGCAAAACCGTGCTCGCCGCGCTCAATCCTGGCGGCTACGGGAGCAACGTCTACACCGACCTTAGCAAAGTGCCCGGACCTCCGCCGCCGGAGCCGGCATTGACCGACGAGCAGAAGGCGAAGCTGACACCGCAACAGTTACGCTTCTTCAGCCGTCCCCGTACCCCTGAGGTGGATTGGGTAGAGCGGATCGGAATCGACGGCAAAGCAACCGGAGTGTTTGCTGACTACAAATACATTGGTACCGGAGATATCGGCGGCGCCACCCAGGAATCGACGGTGAAGCTAATGGAGGCCATCGTCACCAAGAGCCAGACCGTATTGCCACCCTATCCGGTTCCGCCCTTCCTGCGAAATGTCTTGCCTCCGCCTGCGCCTGAGGGCGGCCCAGTGCTCGTGGGCGACGGGCCGGTGCACGTGGTGGAGTCGGCGGCGGATCAGATGTTCAACGACATCACGCCGGACCTAAGCTCGCGGATGCCGAAATACCAAGGAGATCTGGAACTGATCAATCACTCCGCCGGCTCACTGACTTCGCAGGCTTATCACAAGCGCTGGATCCTCAAGAATGAAAACCTCGCCGACGCGGCCGAAAAAGCCTCCGTCGCCGCGGAATGGATGGGCGGCCGCACCTACCCGCAACAGCGCCTTAACGATGCCTGGATGCTCGAGCTCGCGGGACATTTTCACGACAGCGCCGCCGGAACCGCAACCCCACGCGCGTATCAGTTCAGCTGGAATGACGACCTGATTGCTGCGAATCAATTCGCCGATGTGTTGACTAGTGCGACCACCGCTGTCGCCTCAGGTCTTAACAGTCAAACCAAGGGCACACCGGTCGTCGTCTATAACCCGCTCAACGTCGCGCGCGAAGACTTGGTGGAGGCGAACATCCCCGTTGCCGCGGGCAAAGCGGTGCGCGTCACCGGCCCCGATGGCAAGGAAGTCCCGGCGCAACTGGAAAACGGCAAAGTGCTTTTCGCGGCCAAAGCGCCCTCCGTGGGATATGCCGTTTACGACGTGTCGCCGGCGGAGAAGCAGAGTGCGAATTCGGAGTTGAAGGTAACCGAGTCCTCGCTCGAAAATACCCGCTATCGAGTGCAGCTCAACTCGGATGGCGACGTCTCCAGCATCTTCGACAAGAGCCTGAACAAAGAGTTACTCTCTGCTCCGATGCGGCTCGCCATTTCGAACGATGCACCCAGTGTCTATCCCGCATGGAATATGGATTGGAACCAGGTGCATGCAGCGCCACGCGCCTATATCGGCGGCCCGGCCAAGGTACGCATCAAGGAGAAGGGTCCGGTGCGGGTCTCGCTGGAAGTCGCAAGGGAAGGCGAGGGTTCGAAATTTGTCCAGACGATCAGCCTGGCCACCGGGGACGCTGGCAATCGTGTGGAGTTCGCCAACGCCATCGACTGGAAGACCCTCTCCGCCAATCTGAAGGCGACCATTCCTCTCGCCGCATCGAATCCGGATGCGACCTACAACTGGGACGTGGGAACGATCCAGCGGCCCAATGCCATGGAGCGGCAATTTGAAGTAGCCTCGCATCGCTGGATTGATTTAACCGATAAGACCGGCACCTTCGGTACAACGATCCTGACCGATTGCAAGAACGGCTCTGACAAGCCCACCGACAACACCATTCGCCTGACCCTCTTGCGCTCTCCTGGCATAACTCCTCCGGCCAACGGAAGCCCGTCGGGCTATACCGATCAGGCCAATCAGGACTGGGGCCATCACGAGTTTGTGTTTGCATTAACCGGTCATGCAGGCGATTGGCGCCAAGCCCAAACGGATTGGCAGGGCCATCGCCTCGCCGATCCCATGCTGGCGTTTGAAACGGCCAAGCATCCTGGCTCGTTGGGTAAAAGCTTTTCGCTACTGCAGTTGAGCGATGCGCGTATCCGCGTGTTGGCGCTCAAGAAAGCGGAAGGCAGCGACGAAGTGATTCTTCGCATGGTCGAGCTTGACGGGAAGCCGGCGTCCAACGTGCGGGTTTCGTTTGCCGGACCCATCACGGCGGCGCGCGAAGTGAACGCTCAGGAACAGCCTTTGGGTGACGCCACCGTGACCAACGGCGCGCTGGTTACATCGTTTACCGCGTACCAACCGCGCACTTTCGCTTTGAAGCTCGGCGCGGCTCCCACGCGCCTCACCGCGCCTGGCTCCCAGCCAGTCACCTTGAATTACGATCTCGCGGTCGCAAGCAATGATGATACGAAGACCGAGGGCGGGGGCATCGATGGAAAAGGCGATGCCATTCCAGCCGAGATGCTTCCGTCACAGCTCAATTTCAACGGTGTCCAGTTCCAGCTTGCTCCCGCGGGAACTGGCAAGGCGAATGCGGTGATCGCTAAAGGACAGAGCATCGCTCTGCCCGCAGGCAATTACAACCGAATCCTGATTTTGGCCGCGTCCGGGGATCAGGATCAGAAGGCCACGTTCCGCGCCGGCGACAAAGCCACCGAATTGAACATCGAGTCGTGGACCGGATTCGTCGGCCAATGGGACAACCGCGTCTGGAAAAACCAGCCGGAGCAACATTGGGCGATCTCTGCCAACCATGCGCCGTGGCCACCCCCCAATGAGGAGCAGCGCGAGGCGCGCATTCCATCACCGCGCTATCCCGAAGACTACGTCCGACTCGATCCGGGGTTCGTCAAGCCGGCCACCCTGGCTTGGTACGTTTCGCATCATCACACGGCAGATGGGTTGAACGAGCCGTATCAATACTCGTACCTGTTCGCGTACACGATAGAAGTACCGGCGGGAACCCGGACGCTTACGCTGCCGAATAACGAAAAGATCCGCGTTCTCGCCGTGTCGGTGGCCGAAGACAATCCATCGCTGAAGGCCGCCGCACCGCTGTACGACACTTTGAATCGGCAGGAGGAGAAATGAGCGCAAACGAAATAACCAGAAGAAAATTCCTCCTCAGCAGTGCCGCCGCGATGGGCACTTTGGCGGCGACCGACATCCTCGGCCAGAGTGCAGGGCAGCAGCGCGTCCTGCACATCATTGGCTACTCGCACGTCGACGCTGCCTGGTTGTGGCCCTGGAGAGATAGTTCGAACCTGGCGCTCACAACGGCCCGCAGCGCGCTGGATAGAATCAGCGAAACTCCTGGCTTTAAATACTGTGCGTCTTCGTCGAGTCACTATCGCTGGATCCAGAAAGCCGACCCGGCCATGTTTCAGGAGATTCTGCACCGCATACGCGAAGGCAGATGGGAAGTCGTGGGCGGCTGGCCAGTAGAGCCGGACTGCAACATTCCGGCGACAGAGAGTTTTGTTCGCCATGGGCTCTACGGAAAGACCTACTGCAAAGAAGCCCTGGGCGCGGATGTGAAGATCGGCTTCAACCCGGATTCGTTCGGTCATGCCGCTGGGCTGCCGACCATCCTCAAGCAATCGGGCTACGGCTATTACGTGTTCATGCGGCCGGGCGACCAGGAGCAGGAGCCCGATAAAAAGTTACCTTTGCTTTTCTGGTGGGAAGGGCCGGACGGCTCCCGCGTGCTGACGCTGAGGATTCTGGGATCCTACGACAGTTCTGCGGCAAAAATCCTAACCGTTGCACCGAACAGTTTCGCCGAAGGATTCTCCAATGGCGCGTTGTTTCTAGGCGTGGGCGACCATGGCGGCGCCGTAACCAAGGCGCAAATTCAGCAGGTGCTCGAGATGCGCAAAGACAAGAGCCTGCCGGAACTTCGCTGGAGCACAACCGCGGAATTCTTTCAGGCAGTCGAGGCTTCGCCCGCCATGGCCAAGCTGCCCGTCATCCGCGGAGATCTGCAGCACCACTCCCGCGGTTGCTACTCCGCCGATGGAGACGAGAAGTACCAGAACCGCAGGGCCGAGCGCGCCATGGTACAGGTGGAGAGCCTTTCCTGGTTGACCTCTGTCACTCTGGGACGCAAGTATCCACGCGCTGAATTCACTGATGCCTGGTGGAACATCCTCTTCAATCAATTCCACGATCTGATGGCGGGCACGGCCCTGTACTCGGATTATCAGGATGCCCGTGACGGATTGGGAACCGCTTGCCAAACCGCTACCGCCACCAAGATCGAAGCATTGGAATCGATCGCGAAGCAAGTCAACACGAGCCAGGCGGAAGGCGGCTTGGTGTTTGCATTCAATTCGCTGCCGTGGAAACGCAAAGTCTACCTGGAATACATTCCCGGCAGACGCGAAGCGCCGATCACGTGTCTGAAAGCGCAAGATGGCAGCAAGGTTGCGATCCAGGTGAGGCCGTCTGAGAGCATGACCACGTTCTACACTCGGCTCGGTGCCTGGGTAGATCTGCCTGCGTTTGGTTACAAGGTCTTCTCTGAAGGCTTTGACGCCGCACCGCCGGCCCCGGCCTATGGATCATCGATCACGGTCTCGGAAAACGCATTCGGCATCTCTTCGCTCAAAGCCCCAGGCGGCGCGGAACTGCTAGCTTCGCAGATCGGCTTGGTGGCCATTGCGGACCCGAGCGATACCTGGTCGCATGGCATCGATGCCTTTCGTCAGGAGATAGGCCGGCCTGAGCTGATCTCTTCGAAGCAAGTGGAAAATGGACCGGTGCTGAGAATCACGCGCCAGAGGCTGCGTTGGCAGCAATCGGAAATCGCCGTAGATATCTGGACTTTTCCGGAGCAGGACATCGTCAAACTGCACTTTGTGATCAATTGGCAGCAGCACGAGCAGATACTCAAGCTGGAAATTCCAACCGCTCTGACCGAGGCAAAAGTCTTCGCGGCTGTTCCAGGCGCGGTCACGGAAAAGGTCACCAACGGCAACGAAGAGCCCTATCAGGATTGGGTCGCCGTGCAAGGCAAGAAGGGCGGCGACGACTACACGGTGGCGCTCTTGAATAATCAGACTTACAGCTACGATTGTCTGAACGGTCTCCTGCGGACCATCCTGATTCGATCGGCCCCGTTTGCCCGGCATAATCCGAGCCCCGTAGACCCGGAAAGTCTGGATGCCTGGCAGGATCAGGGCCGCCAGGAGCGCATCTTCTGGCTTGTAGGGAGGCAGGGCTCCTACACCGATCTCCACCTGGACCAAATGGCGAACGAGTTGCAGACGCCGGCCGAGTATGTCACCGATTCAAGACACGGTGGCACGGAGGCGTGGGATAAGTCGTACCTGGATGTAGCTCCCAGTACGATGTCGGTCCTGGCCATCAAGCAGGCAGAAGATTCATCGAGCGCGCTGATTCTTCGCCTCCAGGAACGGTCAGGAAAGAAAACCACTGCGCACATTGAGTCATCGCTGCTTCAGTTGAGTCACGATGCCTCTTTCAATCCGTGGGAACTCAAGACGCTGCGCATCGAGTCATCAAAACACACGAAAGCAAAGGTGCGCGAAGTGTCCACTCTCGAAACGTAGAGTAGTCACTCGGATTACTGCTTGATACGGCTGTCAAACGGATAAGTGAGCGCTTCAACAATCTGGTATCTAACGGCGTCCGGATGGAGAGGGTTGAATAAGAAGTTTGTTGTATGCGGAACGATCGCACTCGGAAGCGCCAGAATGACTGCTTCCTTCTTCCGCAGCCACGCTGTACCGAGACCACGCGTGATTTCAAATCGGGTCTGCCAATCTTGAGGTAAATCACTCCCCGCGATCGCAGGTATCGTGAGATCGGGTCCCTCGATTCTCAGTAGAGTGAACTCCGGCGGGGCGTCGTTCGCGGCAGTGTGGACGCAAACTTCAAGAAGAGCGGACGCGGGGTTTCCACTGAGATAAACGACCGGCTGTCCCAAATAGTGCCATCGACCAGCGGCTCGCAGACCACCAAAACCACTTAGATCGCGGTGCCGGCTGATTCGCCAGAGCACCATCTAGACGAACATGCCCTCATCGATCTGAATGAGTAATTCTTCAACGATCCGGCTGCCGGTGTCGGTTTTTACCAGAGACAGAGGCGACCGTCCTTCAAGCCGGGGGTGCGGTTTCCGAAGCCAAGCTAACGCCCGCTCGCGGCTCCCGTATACCGATTCGGCGGAGGCGAGAATCCGCACGATCCTCAAGACGCGATCAGATTCCTCCAACGTGAGTCTCTCGCGGCGGGCGCGGCGGTGCTGCAGCGTTCGCGATGGGATCACCGCATCATCGATCTCTGAGCGCTCTAATCCAAGCGCCACAAGCCGCTTGATGACGGAAGGAGCAAAGCGCTCTTCAACGATGCGCAGAATCTCCGTCTCCGTTGCGGGAGACTCAACCCCAAGCCAACTACCGATCTGCCGATGACTAGCGTTCACAGGACCATCCTGACACATTATGCCACGATTGGGTCGGCAAAATGGCAGGATAGTCCTGGCGCCCGCGTTACTGCTGTCCTGTTGGCTGACCGGAATCCGGATCGAGTAGGAGAACCCGCTCGAACTGACGGCCCCCACCGTAGGTGCTGAAGTCGAACAGATTCAGCAGAGAACCGGCCAGCGCGTCGAAGGATTGATCCCCGATTTGACCAAGCTGCCAGTTGTCTTCGATGAATCGCAGAATCGAGCTCTGATCCGCAACTGTGTGAGCGACGAAATTCTCCTTGGCAAACGGAGAAATGACCAGGAAGGGAAGCCGAGGCCCATATCCGCAGCGATCCAGGTAGGCTCCCGATGCAGGAGTGCCGCATAACCCCGTCGATCCCAGTAGAGCATCGTTGGCGGCATCATTCGACTTGCTCACGATCGGCGCAAGGACATGATCGTACCAGCCGTCGGAATCGTCGTAGGCAATGAGAATCGCCATATCGTTCCAGTAGCGGCTCTTCTGCAACTGATTGATGGTGTCCACCAGGAACGTTTGCTCGAGCAGGGGGCTTGAAGTGGATGGGTGCCCCGTCTCATTGGCCGGAGCTTTCACAAAGCTGACCGCAGGCAAGCTTCCCTTGGCCACGGCATTCCAGAAGTCCGTCAGAGCATAGTTATGGTTTGCCTGATCGGTATAACCGATGGCTCCGATGGAAGAGGGCGGCAGGTGGTGCGGATTGGCAGTCGAAGCGTAATACTGAAACGGCGTGTAATGCGCATCGGCCTGGGCGATGCAAGTGGCGATGCCTCCGCTGGTGGAAGCGGGCGTAAAGTCGCCATAAAACCAACCCCAGGTAACGCCCTTGGTATTCAAGAGGTCGCCTACATTCTTGCCCGTCATCTCAATGGTCGTGCCGGTGGAGCAGTCATCCGTAGTGGGGTCGATGTTGGCAATAACGCTGCCGTTCACCACCTTGCCGGAAACGGAGGTAGGTGTCGCACCATGCGTCTGCCCGGAAACCAGGTTCAGATGCCCCATGACCGTGGTGCCAAAGTTGCTCCCGAAAAAGTTGTCGCTCATGGCGTAGTGCTGAGCGTAATTCCACAGCGCGGTCACCGTGTTGCCGTCGTAGTAGCCCATCGAGAGATTGGGCGTGCAGTTGGTGCCGGTGCCGCTCAACAGTTCCGAGACCTGGTCGATCAGGCCCCCGTTGTAAGCCTTTTGTTCGTCGGTATAGTGATTGTCGTTATCGCAGGTGACCGCTTCGGAGCGGTCGAGACGAAAGGGCGCGTTGGCGTCCGGGTTGTGGTTGAGCAAAGTGGAAGTGAGGCCGTTGATCGCCGGCGTATCGGGGCGGGCCTTGAAAGACGGTTCGCCGGCCGGGTTCTCCGCCTTCGGATAGGTGCCGAAGTAGTGATCGAAGGAAATGTTCTCGTCGTAGATCACGACCAGATGCTTGATAGGCGTTGTGGTCGCGAAGTTTCTTTGCTGAGCCACCGATGTGCAGGGATTGGAAAGCAAGGCCACCAGAGCGAGAGCCAGGGAGGAAGAATACTTTTGCATTTGTGGAAGACCTCTCTCAGAAGGGACGGTAAGAACCTAAACTGCCTTTGTTGCACGAAGATGAAATTGCAGGACGGAGTTAGCAATGAGGCTCCCAACGTTTATGCTTTGTTCATCGATACTTTGCGGGGGCAGCGACGGTCGTTGACGTTCCGGGTATTAGTTGCCGTTTTCTTCGGGTTAGCGCCCCTCTCACTGTGTGCTGCTGTTTGTCCTCGGCCCGTCCCAGGGAGCATCGTCGGCGAGCCCGAAGATCTCCACAGCCGCAACGGCATGCTGCAAGTGGATCTTACTTACCGCAACTTCCTCACGGCGGACGGGCAAGAGCACTATTGCTATCAATCGAAGGATGGCAGCGAAGCTCCCACGCTCCATGTCGAACCCGGCGACCTGGTCACGTTGCGGCTGAAGAGCCGATTAACGGCATTGGGAGATGGAGCCCATTCCGCTGCAGGCGCAATGGCGATTCCGAAGCCATGCGCCGCCGCGCAGATGACTGCGCTCTCCACCAACCTGCATTTTCACGGAATGACCGTGCCGCCGGTGTGCCATGGAGATGATGTTCTGCATACGGTAATTCAGCCGGGGGACCCGCCGTTCGAGTATCGCTTTCGGGTTCCGGCAGACGAATCGCCCGGGTTGAAGTGGTACCACCCGCACGTGCATGGCTTCACCAAGCTACAAGTGCTGGGAGGAGCTTCCGGAGCCTTGATCGTGGACGGGCTCGAGCGCGCCAACCAGTTGGTAGCCGGGCTTCCGGAGCGTGTCTTTGTGATTCGCGATCAAGCCTTGCTTAACGCAGATGCGCCCCCAAGCAAGTCCGGCGTTGCTCCGCCTGAATTGCGCGACCCTGAGGGTGACATTCTGAACACGGGAACGGGTGGAGGAAAACCAGACAAGGATCTCTCCATCAATTTTGTTCCGGTCCCTTATCCTGACTACCCACCGGCGACCATCATGGTGAGGCCGGCGGAGCGCCAGTTGTGGCGGATTCTGAACAGTTCGGCGATCACGTATCTCGATCTGCAGGTTGTGGTCAATGACAAGCCACAACCCATGGGCGTGGTAGCCCTCGATGGCGCGCCGATCAATGAGAACGGGATGGCGAAGGACCGGGTGCTGTGGGTGGACCACATCTTCCTGCCGCCCTCAGCCCGGGTGGAGTTGATCTTCAAAGGTGTGGCCGCAGGAGCGCACGCGCGCCTCATCACCCGGAGCGTCGACACGGGCCCGGCCGGGGAGAACGATCCGGTGCGTCCCTTGGCAGATATCGTGGCGTCCGAGAAGGCCGCGGAACCAGCGGTACATTTGGCTGCTTCGTCCGCGCCGTTCCCGCGTAGCAGCTCAGTTTGGCTGGGGGATGCAAAGCCTGTGCGCACGCGGACGCTGTACTTCTCCGAACGCCCGCAAGACCCCAATCATCCCGACGGCCCCACAGCCTTCATGATCACGGTGGACGGGCAAGTTCCCACGCCATTCGATCCGGCAGCCGAGCAGCCCAACCTCACGGTCAACCAGGGAGATGTCGAGGACTGGGTGATTGAAAACCGTTCGCGGGAGTCGCACGCATTCCACATTCACCAAATCCACTTCATGCTCATGAAGTGGGACGGAGTGCCGGTGGAAGAACCCTTCTTAAAAGACACAATCAACGTGCCGTACTGGAACGGGAAGAGCGCGCGCTATCCCAGCGTCACATTGCGCATGGACTTTCGCAATCCCGATGCGGTGGGAACCCTTGTCTATCACTGTCATTTGCTGGAGCACGAAGACATGGGCATGATGGGGACCATCCGGGTCTTGCCCAAGCGTTAGCGTTATCGGGAGGCCGAAAGAAAGATTGGCTTCACCATCGCCTCAATTTTTGCGGCCATCTCCTCCGCAGGTATCCGATCCGGAGTCTGCAACCAACGGCGCGCGGCGCCGAAGATAGCCCAAGCGGCTGTGGTTCCCAGCAATGCCGGATCGACGTCAGGAAGAACCGGATGACTGGCAGCGCCTTCCGAAAACATACCTTCGACCGCTGAGATGATGGCGCTTTCCAAAGGCATCTTTGTCAGCTGACTGGGGCAGACCGTGGTCTCGGCCAGGTAATCGCAAACGCCGAGGGCAATCGCGCGCAATGCTCCATCGCAGTCCGTAAAGGAGAGCCCCCTGCGGACGATAAGGTCGCGGAAGCGAGCCGCCGTCATGGCCTGGAGGAGAGCATTCTTATCCTGATAGTGGAGATAGAACGTAGCGCGGTTTAGGGTCGCCTCATCGACGATGTCCTGTATTGAAATATCGTCGAAATCCTTTTGTGTCAGTAGGTTATGCAAAGCATCCGTGAGCATGCGGCGGCTGCGTAGAACGCGCGGATCGGTGATCGCCGATGCAGTTTGGAGGGCTTCGGACATCTGCAGCTTAGGATACTCTCTTCGGCAAGAGACGCTTATGCGACATTTGTCTACTAATTGTGAATCGACGCGTGTAGGTTAATCGTCATATGTCTATCAGGAGGTTTCACCGTGCCCACACTTCTCCATATCGATTCCAGTCCGCTCTATGGACGGTCAGTCTCTCGCGAGCTGACCGGCGCATTTGTTAACCAATGGAAGGCTTTGTACCCGGACGGAAGAATCGTTTACCGCGATCTCAACGCAATTCAGATTCCGCCAGTCAGTGCGGAATGGGTCGGAGCCGTTTTCACGCCGGAGGAGGCGCAAACCCCAGAGCAAAAGAAGCTGCTTACGCTTTCAGACACCTTGATAGCCGAGATCCAGCAGGCCGACGAGTACGTCATCGGGGTGCCGATGCATAACTTCAGCGTGCCCTCCGTTTTGAAGCTCTGGATCGACCAGATTGCCCGTGTCGGCAAGACCTTCTCCTATGCGAACGGGACGCCGAAGGGTCTGATCATCGGCAAGAAGGCAACGTTCATCATCGCGACCGGCGGCGTCTACGATGCCCAAACGCAGATGGCCTCGCTCAACTTTGTGGAGCCGTATCTGCGGTCACTTTTTGGCTTCCTCGGGCTGACAGACGTAACCTTCCTGACGGCCGGCGGAACGATGGCACTGAATCATGGGCAGGACCGGGACACATTTCTTGCTCCCCACCTTCAGGTTGTGCAGACCCATGCAGTGGCGACTCAGGGAAGTCCCGCATGAAGCCTGCTTCCACCCTCTCCCGTTTCCTCTGACGCTCGGGCCAGGCGTAGCCGTGGCTTTTCTGCGACCTGCTCGGGAAAAGCCCGGCTTTCAGTTCATTTAGGGTTACAAGAATTTGATCCTGCGATTGCCCGCACCGGAAATCGGGCCTTGTGCAGGACCGGATGCAAGCATCATAGTGTTGGAGTGAGGGAACGCCGGCAAATCGTTCAGCTATGGCGACGGGAAACGTCGTCCGCTCTGGTTACGTTGGTGCGGGTTCAGGGCTCCAGCTACCGGCAGCCGGGCGCACGGTTGCTGCTCTCTGGGAGCGGTAAGTACGAGGGAAACATCAGCGGAGGCTGTCTGGAAGCCGATGTGCTTCGACGGGCTGGGTGGCTTATTCGGAACGGAGCCGCCACCGAGAGGTACTCGACTCTACTCGACGATACCGCCGAAATTCCCTTCGGTTTAGGTTGTGGCGGCGTCATCGATCTTCTCCTGGAGCCAGTCGAGACGCCCGAATGCCAAGCTCTGCTCGAGGCGCTCGAATCCTCCCTTGCAGGCCGTGAACTTGTGGTGGTGACCTGGCTTCCTGCGTCTGGCCGTCCGCTGCTGCGCGCGGTATTTGCGGCGGATGGTGAGTTGATTTTCGCCAGCGAGGATTTGGATAGCCAGTCTCTCGTCGAGGCTCGAACCAGACATTGGAACGAAGTCGAGTCACCCGGAATCTTCGTGGAGCGGCTGTCTCCACCCCAGCGGTTGTTCGTCTTTGGCGCCGGGGACGACTCGAAGCCGCTCGTTACGATGGCCTCCCTACTGGGTTGGAACGTCACCGTCGTCGATGGGCGAGCTCACCTCGCGCGTCCGGAACGGTTCCCAGAGGCAAACCTCGTCGTTACCGACACCGGCGCCACGATCCAGCAGATGCAGACCCGGGATGTGGCGGTCCTGATGACGCATAGCTATCATCAGGATAGAGACCACCTGACGTCGATTTTGCCGTTGCGTCCGAGGTATGTAGGGCTGCTGGGTTCGCGCCGGCGCAGCTCCGTGATGATTTCCGAAGTAGCAACCAGCCTGGGTTGGTCGATCACGGAGTGCTGCGAGCAGATCAGCGCTCCTATTGGTCTGGATATCGGTGGCGAAGGACCGGAAGCGATTGCGCTCGCGATCATTGCCGAAGCCCAGGCCTGTTGCATGGGTAAGCACGGCGACGGCCGCAGGCTTTCCGCGGAAGAGGTACAGAGTTGTCTGCTCGATGACAGCTCTCATACGTTCCTCCAGACCCAATGTGGGCTCAGCCTGGTATGAGCTGACATTGGCGATGTTCCATCAGGACGGCCAGGGAGGGTGAATCATGCCAATCGACGACCAAACACACGATCAAAACACGTCCTTGGGCCGGCTGACACGCCGGTCATTCTTATCTCATGTTGGCGCTGCGACTGCTGCCACCGCGGTGGCGCCTTTGGCATCTTCTTCGGTATTGGCCGAGACCGATCCGGCCGAAGTGGCGACTCCGCCCGCTATTCCGGGTATGATCCCGATCACACTGCGTGTGAATGGAGAATCTTGCGCCATGCAGATCGACCCGCGAGCTACTTTGCTGGACACGCTCCGGGAGACTCTCCATCTGACCGGGACAAAAAAGGGTTGCGATCATGGCCAGTGCGGAGCTTGCACAGTCCACGTAAATGGACGCAGGATCAATAGCTGCCTCGCGCTCGCCGCGATGCAACAGAACGCGGAGATCACCACAATTGAAGGTCTCGGTTCCCCGGAGAACCTGCATCCGATGCAGGACGCGTTTGTGGAGCACGACGGTTTCCAGTGCGGTTACTGTACGTCGGGACAGATTATGTCCGCAGTCGCCATGCTGAAAGAGCCCTGGGGGCAGACAGATGCCGACGTGCGCGAGGCAATGAGCGGCAACATCTGCCGCTGCGGCGCCTACCCCAACATTGTTTCCGCAGTACAGGCAGCTCGGCGGACGTCCTAAAGGAGGGATCGGCCATGGAACTCTTTCAGCTTGTAACCGCCCAGACCATTCCCGACGCCATCAAAGCGCAGGCTCAGGCAGCCACTGCTCAAAATGGAGCCGAGGTTCGATTCATCGCCGGCGGAACGAATCTTGTGGACTACATGAAGTTGAACGTGGAACACCCACGCCAGCTTGTCGATATCAACCGCCTCCCGCTCGACAAAATTGAGCGGACCCCGGAGGGCGGGCTGAAGATCGGCGCCCTCGCGCGCAATGCCGATGTCGCCCAGGATGCGATGGTGAAAGAGCAGTATGCCGTCCTATCCCAGGCGCTCCTGTCTGGCGCCTCGCCCCAGTTGCGGAACATGGCAACGACCGCCGGCAATCTTCTACAAAAAACGCGCTGTGTCTATTATCGGGACACCGCGTCGTCCTGTAACAAACGTGAGCCGGGTTCGGGTTGCTCCGCGATCGGCGGCTACAACCGAATGCTGGCGATTCTCGGCACCAGCGAGCACTGCATTGCGACCAACCCCTCCGACCAGAATGTGGCACTGACTGCGCTGGAAGCAGTTGTCCATATCGAAGGGAAAAACGGACAGCGCGCCGTGCCTATCTCCGAGTTCTATCTTCTTCCCGGTTCGACCCCAGACCGGGAGACGGTGTTGCAGCCAGGGGACTTGGTGACTTACATCACGTTGCCCAAGCCGATGACCGGTGCGAAGAGCGCGTATCTCAAATTGCGGGACCGTGCATCGTACGAGTTCGCACTGGCGTCAGCCGCGATCGTGATGAAGAAGGACGGAGAACGCATCAGCTTTATTCGGGTGGCGATGGGCGGAGTAGGCACGCGGCCGTGGCGTGCTGTGGAAGCTGAGAAAGCGCTCATGGGCAAGGCCGCCACCGAGGCTAATTTTCGCGCGGCAGCCGAGGCCGCGCTGCACGGCGCCAAGCCGCAAAGCCAGAATGGTTTCAAAGTGGAACTCGCCAAACGCTGCTTGGTTCACACAATGGGGCAGGTAAGCCAACTCGCCTAGGAGGCAAAATCATGGATCAGATCAGCGAATCGAAGATTGTCGGGGTGAGCACTCGCCGCATCGACGGTGCGCGGAAGGTGAGCGGTGCGGCGATGTACGCTTCCGACCACCATTTTCCGGGTCTCGTCTATGCGTGGCCGGTGTGCTCCACCATCGCGAATGGCTCGATCACGAGCCTGGATACCACCGCAGCGGAAAAGATGACCGGAGTGGTGGCTGTCTATCATCGCGCCAACATCGGAAAGCTCTACCGTGTTCCCCCTTCCGCGGGCATGTCGCTGATTCTCGACGAGAGGCGCCCGCCCTTTGAAGACGACGCCATTCGCTATCACGGCCAGTATGTCGCTGTTGTGGTAGCAAATACAGTGGAGCAAGCACGGGCGGCGGCGGAGAGTGTCAAGGTCACCTACAAGCGGGAGAAGGCCGATGCCGGCAGCAAGCTTATCGGTTCGCCGCTTACGACAGATAAGCCCGATGAGAAGAGCAAACGCGGAGACACCGCTGCCGCGCTGAAGAGTGCGAAGTTCAAGGTGGACCAGGTCTATACGATCCCTACCGAGACGCACAATCCCATCGAACTGCATGCCTCGGTAGCGGTCTATGACGGCCAGAAGTTCACTCTGTATGAGACTTCACAAGCGGTCGTCAATCATCGCGATGTGCTGGCGCAAATGTTGGGGGTTCCTCCGGAGCAGGTCCAGGTCATTACGCGATTTCTTGGTTCGGGGTTTGGGGGCAAACTTTGGCCGTGGCCCCAGAGCGCCTTGGCTGCCGCGTGCGCACGCAATCTAAAACGTCCCGTCAAGTTGGTTGTCAGCCGGCAAATGATGTTTCAGAGCGTCGGCCATCGGCCCGCGATCGAGCAGCGCTTCCAGTTGGCGGCGGAGCCGGATGGGAAATTGACCGCGGTGCAGCAGGATTACGTCAACCACACTTCGATGCTGGACGACTACGATGAAGGATGCGGCGAGATCACTCCCTTTATCTACAGCACGGCAAACCTGCTGGTAACCGGCGGGCTGGCCCGCCGAAACGTGGGAACGCCCACGGCGATGCGTGGTCCGGGCGCGGTTCCTGGACTCTTTGCGCTCGAATCGGCCATGGATGAATTGGCGGTCAGTCTCAAGATGGACCCGGTTCAGCTGCGACTCAGGAATGAGCCGCAGATCGATGAGAGCCTCAACATCCCTTTTTCTTCCCGCCACATGAAGGAGTGTCTAACCACGGGAGCGGAGAAGTTCGGTTGGGCGAATAGAAAGCCCGAGATCGGCTCCATGCGCCGCGATGGATTGATTTTGGGATGGGGAGTCGCGGCGTGCTCCTGGCTGGCGGCGCGCAGCGAAGCGCAGGCAAGCGTCGAACTGCGGCAGGATGGTACGGCTCGCGTCGCCTGCGGAACGCAGGATATTGGGGGCGGAACCTATACCGTTTTGGCGCAGATTGTGAGTTATGCTACTGGCATCCCAGTCGGCAGGATCGATGTTGTTCTGGGAGATTCTGCTCTGCCATCCGGTCCCATCTCGGGCGGGTCGTGGGTAACGGCGTCGGTGACGCCGGCGGTTCTCGATGCAGCGCAGAACGCAAGCAAGACCTTGCTACTGGCTGCGGTGAAATCGGAGAATTCTCCCTTCAAAGGAAAGAAAATCGAAGATCTCGAGTTTTCTAACGGGATGGTTTGCCTCAAAGGGCAGACGCAAGGCGCTGTCCCCATGGCCGAGATTCTTCGCATTGCGAACGTTAAATCTGTTTCGGGAGTAGGGAAGTCAGAGGGAACGCTCGGCGAGAGCAAGCCGCAGTTCTCATTTCACTCCTACGGCGCACAATTTGCGGAGGTGACCTGGCAGCCGGAAATCGCCCGGCTGCGCGTGAGCCGGGTGGTGACGGTGATCGATGCGGGACGGATCATGAATCCGAAGCCGGCGCTCAACCAGATCGAAGGGGCAGTCGTGATGGGTGTCGGAATGGCTCTGTTTGAGGAAACCATGTATGACAGTCGATCCGGCGCTACGATTAACAACAACCTCGCCGATTATGTGATGGCGGTGAATGCGGATACCCCGCAGATCGATGTCACGTTCCTCGACTATCCTGACTACAAGCTGAATGCTCTTGGCGTTCGCGGAGTGGGCGAGATTGGGTTGGCGGGCATTGCCGCGGCCATTACGAGTGCGGTTTATCATGCAACGGGCGTCCGCGTTCGCGATCTACCAGTGCGAATCGAAGATTTATTGAAGGCGCCTAAAACAAACATCGCCTGACGCGGGGTGTAAACGTTCTGTGAAGCAAACTCTTCGGGTCAACGGTCAACTGCATTCCGTCGATGTGGATCCGGAAACGCCCCTCCTTTTTGTGCTCCAGGACGAACTCCATTTGAACGCACCTCACTTCGGCTGCGGCATGGCGCAATGCGGAGCCTGCACGGTGTTGATGGGGACGCAAGTGATTCGGTCCTGCGTGAAGCCGGTTGGGAGTGTTGGGCAGGCGCCGATTACTACGCTTGAGGGACTCGGCACACCGGAAAAGCCTCATCCTATACAGCAAGCTTTCGTTGAGGAGGGAGCGGCCCAGTGCGGGTACTGTATGAGCGGAGTGATTCTGACCGCGAAAGCCCTGCTCGATGCCACACCGAACGCGTCGGAACAGGAGATACGTGAGGCCCTGGGCGGCGTGTTGTGCCGCTGCTTCGCGCATACCCGTATCCTGCGTGCGATCCACCGGTACGCAGAGTCCAGGCGCTCTTCATGACAACGCGGCGAGAATTCCTTCAAGGAATAGGCGCTCTTGTGGTCAGCTATGCCGCACGCCCATCGCTCGCTCAGGGGCAGTTTGGAACACATCCATCGCACGTCGATCCGGAAAAGTTGGATTCATGGATTGCCGTCAATGCTGACGGCACAGTGACCGCCTATACGGGCAAATGCGATCTGGGGCAGGGGATGACGACCGTGCAAACCCAGCTCATTGCGGAAGAGCTGTGCGTCCCGCTCCTGGCTGTCAAGCTGGTGCAGTGTGACACGGCCGTCACTCCTGACCAGGGGAGCACGTCGGGGAGCCAGTCGACGCCGACCAATTTCAACGTGGAGGATTTGGCTCTTGCCGGTGCGACCGCACGGGAAGCCCTGATCGCCATGGCCGCCAGCCGGTTCGGCGAAGATCCGGCCGGCATGAAAGTTGAGGCCGGAGTGGTTACTTCCGCTTCCGGCAAGCGCGTTTCCTACGCCGACCTGATCGGCGCCAGGCAATTCAGCCTCCCGGTAAACAAGCAAGCAAAGCGGCGGTCTCCAGACGAATGGACGATCCTGGGCAAGCCTGTCCCCGCCGTCGATCATGTGGCCTTGATGACGGGTACGTTTGCGTTCGTGCAGACGGTTCGTGTTCCAGGGATGCTGCATGGCCGCGTTGTCCGTCCACCGCAAATGGGAGCCAAGTTATTGTCGGTGGATGAGAAGTCGGTTGCCGGCATTCCGGGAGTCGTAAAGGTAGTCGTTCGCAACGATTTTGTGGGCGTAGTCGCAGAGACTCAACTGGCTGCGCAACGTGCCGCCGAGAAGTTGGTTTGCCAGTGGCAGCCCGGCCCTTCTTTGCCGCCCCAGGAGAGCTTCTTTGCATTCATGCAGAAGCAGCCTTCTCACGATGAGCTTAGTGTGGATTCGGGAGACACTAGCAGTGCGCTGAAAAATGCTAGCCGGATAATAGATGCTCGTTATACCTACCCGTACCAGATGCACGGGTCGCTCGGGACATCCTGCGCGGTGGCGGATGTGAAGCCGGACAAAGCCACGGTGTGGTCACCCACGCAATCGGTCTATCCCACGCGCAACTGCATCGCTACACTCCTGCGTATGCCGCCCGACCAGGTGCGGGTGATCTTCGCCCGCGGCGCCGGCTGCTACGGTCTCAATGGAGCCGACGCGGTCTCGTTCGATGCGGCGGTGTTGTCGCAGGCCGTGGCCCGGCCTGTCCGCCTGCAATATACAAGGCAGGACGAGATGATGTGGGAGAACTTCGGCAATGCGTGCGTTATCGAACATCGCGCGGGGCTGGGACCAGATGGGTCCATCGTGGTGTGGCATCGCGAGAACTGGGTGGCCAATCGAGGAAGCCGTCCCGGCTACGACAGGCCGGGCAATGTCATCAGCGGAATGTTGCTTGGCTATGAGCCGGAACCGCTTAAGCCAGGTCCGGCGAAGCCTCCGGTGCGGAAACTGCGCAATGGGAGCAACACCGTTCCCGAATATGTGGCCGGCTGCGCGGGCGGAGTTTGTAATGGCAGCGGTGTCGTGAAATCCGAACGGGTGCTCACGCATACGGTTGCTTCGCCGTTTTACACCGGTCCGCTAAGGTCGCCATTGCGCATCCAAAATACGTTTGCGAACGAGTGCTTTTTGGATGAGCTGGCAGCCGCGGCCAAGGCAGATCCCGTGGAATATCGTCTCCGTCATCTGCGAAATGAGCGCGTGCGCGGGGTCTTGCAGGCGGTTACGAAGGCCGTAAATTGGAACTCGCAGCGCGACGATAAAAGGCCGTCGGCAAACGGCGATGAGAGGATGGGAAGGGGGATTGCGTGCGTCGCTTACGAAGGCGACAACGGCTATGCGGCACTGGTGGCGGATGTCGCTGTGAACCCGCGCACAGGTGTGATTCGGCCGATGAAATTTACGGTCGCAATTGACTGCGGTCCCATCTCCAACCCTGACGGCCTGCGTAATCAAGTGGAAGGCGGAATTCTGCAGGGCCTGAGTCGAGCGCTCGCTGAGGAAGTTACCTGGGATTCCAAAAGCGTGACGTCGGTCGATTGGGAGGGATACTCAAGTCTTCGCCTCGACTATGCGATGCCGGCCATCGAGACTGTTTTCGTGGTTCCAGAGAATGTGAGCGCAACCGGCGCCGGGGAGACCTCCATCACGGTGACTCCGGCTGCTATCGGGAATGCTGTTTTTCATGCCGTTGGAGCGCGTCTTCGGGCGGTCCCGTTCACCCCGGACCGAGTGCTCGCTGCTTTGAGGACGATTCACGCGGTTGAGGCCACGCCGGCGTGAGGTATTTTCTTCTTCTGGCGGCATGTTGTTTTCTTATGAAGGCCGCGCACGTTCAGCATCCACTGGTGCAACCAGCCGCCAGCCGGGAAGCAGGGATTGCTGCGTTCGAGGCGATGCTTCCTGTTCTGCGTCATCCGCGCTGTATGGTATGCCATTCCACGGGCGACTACCCGCGGCAGGGAGATGATCTGCATCCGCATCTCATGGATGTCCGGCGCGGAAGCTACGGCCTTGGTGTAGCTCCGGTCTATTGCACGACTTGTCATCAGAACCACAATCTCGAAGGCACACACATGCCGCCGGGGGCGCCGGGATGGCATCTGCCTTCGGCCGGCGATCCGATGATCTGGGAGGGTTTATCGAACCGTCAGTTGTGCGGATTGCTGGTGGACCCGAAGCGCAACGGTGGCCGGGATGCGAGAGCCATCGACGAGCATATGCACACTCCGATCGTGCTCTGGGGCTGGCGTCCGGGGAAGGGACGCACACCTATTCCGGTTGATCAGGATCTGTTCCTGCAGCAGGTCCGCGTTTGGACTTCCGCGGGTCTTCCTTGCCCGGCGTTGTGAAGGCCCGGTGCGGCTTCTTTTGATAACGTCAGACACTTCGTAGTGCCTCATCTCGGCGATTTCTTTCTTGAAGCTGCTAATGGCGCCGAGGAACTCCTGAAACACCGCAACCATGCGGAACCCTTGGACACGGGCTTCTGTCGATTGCCACTCGGTCCGTAAGATCGCGCTGGTTCATCTTCTTAGCTATTTTTGGTTATGTGCCCGACTAAAGTCGTGCAGTGATACAGGACATGATTTTTGTTGCGGCTCCGGCTGTGGCAGGGACGAAGCAGAATGCGTGGGAACCGGATCTGAGGACCAAACAGAACCCGGACGGGTGCCCCATGTTCGCGCAGCTAACGTGGGCCGAAGAAGACGGGCGAAGCCCTTCCATTGTTCTTACTAGTTGAGTGAAAGAATTCGAAGAATTAATAATCGGCCTAAAACCGCAGGGGAAATGAGAGCGTTATGCAGGGTGAGCGACCGTCAAGAGCAAGGGCAGAGTCGAGATACACAGCCCTGATCTATGGATTGGTTAGATCAAAGATGGCTCCCACGGCGTCGTTGTTATCCATAGTGAGCGTGCAAGAGTTGGCTGTAAGAGTTATGCAGTTCGCGGACCATCCATCAAATGTCGAGCCAGCGCCAGGGACCGCCGCGAGTGTAACGATCGAATCCAAGGGGAAGTTTCCAATGCATCCTGTTCCTGACCCGCAATTGACAACGACAGTTGAAGTCACTGCCCCAATGGCGGTTACCGTTCCGGATCCGTTCCCAACCTTGTAGATCGTAAGCGTCGGTAGCAGGACTGCACCTGGCGGTGTGGTCGCGTTGTTGATGGTAGCGGTTGCAGTAACAACCCCCGCGTTTGGGTCTGTGGCCAGGGCGGTGATGGTAGCCGTCCCGGAACCTACTGTTGTCACCAAACCTACCGCGCTTATCTGGGCAACCGTGACGTCACTTGATACCCACCTGACCTGATTGGTCAGGTCCTGAGTTAATGGAGTGGCATTGTAGGTGCCAATGGCAATATATTGAGCTGTTTCCCCGATCACATTCACCGTCTGGGAGCTGGGAATTATGGTCAGCGCGGTAAGCGCGCGGGCGGTTGGAGCACTTGTGACCGTAATGTTCGAGGAACCAGTCACTAACCCGAAGTAGCCCTTTACCGTACCCGTGATGGTGGCAGTACCTGCCGACACTCCTGTCGCCAGTCCGGTTGAATTAATGGTCGCGACGCCGGGGTTCGATGAGGTCCAAGTCGTCTCATCGGTCATATCCTGCGTTTTGCTGGCGTGGTTGGCTGCTGTGAAAAGACCGAGAGCCTGGAACTGCGCCGATCGACCAATCGACTCCGTCACACTACCAGTCGCAGGAAGAATCTGTAGCGAGGTAAGAGCTCTGGAAACACAGCCCTCCAATAACACGAACGACCCGATGAGGCAGCAGACCGCTAAACCGCGCTCAACTTTCATAGCCCCCCGTTTCTTTGCAGGTACCACAATGTTCAGGTCGTCAGTGCTTCTACGAGACATACTCAATATCGGCGAGGCCCCTGCGAGCTTCACGAACATGAACCATTTTGGCCACTCTCACAAGAAGCACCGTCTAGCGGAGTAAACGGCGCCAAGGGAAAGCTTTGTTTGTTGAATCGGTTTGTAGTGTCGATACACAGAGCGGGGGATATTCTTGGGCCCGAAAAGCCGCATGCTCCGCGTGTACCTCGTCCTGCAAGCAGCGTTAACGGCTGCAATTGTCAGCGGGTGTGGCGGCCACTCCTCCTCTCAGTCCTCTGCCTCGTCTTCCTCCTCCGGCAGCACGATCGTGATCACTGCGGCGAATTCCGTCGTTGCCGGACAGACTGCCCAGCTCCAAGCCACCCTGACCAACTCTCAGCAAAAGACGACCGATGTGACTGCCGCCGCCACCTGGAGTTCGTCGAATGCCAGCGTAGCCACGGTGACCGCAACCGGCCTTATGACCGGCGTTGCCGCCGGGACCGCCAATATCTCAGCTACGTTCGGAGGCGCTTTCGGGTCTCTCTCCTTGACCATTGGCGCGGCAATCCCCAAAAGCCTGACCATCACACCCGCTACGCCACAGCTCTTCACTGGCGCCCAGGAGCAATTCAAGGCGAGCTTAATTTTCACCGACGGCAGCACCAGCGATATTTCGGGCGCCGTTACCTGGTCGGTAGCGCCGGCGACGGTGGCCACTATCAGCTCCACCGGTCTGCTGCAAGCGGTGGCGGCGGGTAGCTTCACGATTGCCGCCACCAACGGCGCATTTACTGCGAATGCCTCCGGCACGGTTACGAATCCGACGCTTCTGTCCATCGCTGTTTCCCCTGCGACCGCCCAACTTGCCTCAGGGGCGACCCAGCAATTCACGGCCACAGGCACGTACACCGGCGCGTTGCAGAAAGACCTTACCCGCAGTGTTACCTGGGCGTCGAGCAACCCGTCCGCGCTCACCATCAACGCGGCTGGTCTCGCCACGGCCGCCAGTGTCGCCGTTTCCACCCCCGCGAATGTCACCGCGCAAATAGGGTCCTTATCCGCTTCCGTTACGGTCAACGTGGTCACTCAGGCCAATGCGACCAGTCTCGTGGTGAAGCCGACGAGCAGCAGCATCGCGCAAGGCAGCGCGCAACAGCAAACTGCGACCGCCACTTACTCCGACGGCACACAGCAGGACGTGACCAACCAGGTGACGTGGAGCGTGAGCGCCTCCAACCTTCCCGGCGGCAACCTGAAGCATGCGGGCGCCAGGTTGGATGCTCCGCGGGCTACCTCGACCAGCTTCGCCACCGTGGACCAGACTGGCATAGCGTTTGCGAACCAGCCTGGCGCGGCCAACGTGCAGGCCAGCCTCGGAGCCCTCCAGGCGCAGAGCGTGTTGTTGGTGCGGAACACAACCATCAAATCCCTCATGATCGGTTCGCCCGATATGTCGATCCCGGTAGGGGCCACGCAGCAACTTTCGCTAACCGGGTTGTTCAATGACGGAAGCACGCAGGATCTAAGCCTGACGGCAAACTGGCAGAGTTCGAACCCGGCTGTGGCCACAATCTCCAGTCGTGGCGTGGTGACCGCTGTCACTGGTGGCAACGTGCAGTTTTCCGCCAGCTTCGGCGGCCTCTCCCAAACCACGGGGAACGTGCAGGTCTTAACCACCGACCTGGTGTCTCTCACCATCAGGGTGCCGTTCGCAGTTGAGAACGTCGGATCGGTACAGCAACTGAGCGTGATCGGTACCTATGCCAACGGAAACACACAGGACCTCACTTCTCTTGCCACCTGGGCATCGTCAAATACCTCGGTACTGCAAGTCAGCAAGACCGGCTTTGAGCAGACGGTAGGCGCCGGCAGGGCGCAGATCACCGCAACGGTAGCAAATTTCACCACGGTCACCAGCATCGTCGGGGTGACTGCGACCCTGGTGTCCATCGATATTCTGCCCAACGATCTTAACTTTGCGTTGGGAACAAGTCTTCAGTTCACTGCCCTGGGTCATTACTCCAATGGTGCGCAGTTCGATCTATCGTCCCTCGTTCTTTGGAGCGCGACGGATCCGACTGTCTTGACCATCAACGCCAACGGATTGGCGAAGAGCGGCAAGGTCGGGAGTACAACCGTGACCGCATCCTTCCAGGGCGTTTCTCAAACCAGTTTGACGGCCAACGTCACCAATGCCACACTCACCACGATTACCATCGGCCCTACGTCCGCACGTCTTGCCGCGTCTACTCACGCACAGTTCGCCGTGACTGGTTGGTTCAGCGACGGAACGGTAGAAGATGTGACCAACGATGTGCTATGGACTACGTCTGCTCCGACGGTAGTCTCGGTCGATCTCGACGGCACCGTCTATGGGGTCGCGCCGGGCACCGCGACGCTGACCGCCAGCGCGCAATCCGTGACCGCGAGCGTGCCGTTGACCGTGACCAGTGCCACCCTGGTATCGACCTTCTTAACGCCGGGCAATTTTGAGTTGCCGCTTGGTTTGCAGCGCCAGGTTTGGTTAGTTGGCACCTTCTCTGACGGTACCACGCAGGATATGTCCGCGGACGCCATCTGGCTCTCTCCAACGCCTTCCGTCACCTTCGCTACGCAGGGCGGGTTTGGCTTAGGCGTGAGTCCGGGCGTTGGAACAATCGGCGCAGAACTGGGCAACTTCACCTCGTCCACCCAGGTGAACGTCGCCAACGTGACCCTGACGGGCATCACTCTAACGCCTGCGAGCAACACCATTCGCCAACAGGGCTCGCAGCAAATGAATGCGATCGGGACCTTCAGCGATGGATACCAGCAGGATCTTTACTTGAATGCTGTTTACAGCGCAACCGATCCTGCGCTCGTCTATATCCGCCAACAGGGCCTGGCGATCGGCACCGGGGTTGGTTCTACGCAGATCACCGCTACCTTTCACAACCTTCAGGCGTCCACGACCAACTTTACTGTACTGAGCGGAAATCTACAGTCGATCGCGCTGACCCCTGCCAACCCAATGATCCCGGCCGGAGGTACGGCACAGCTTACCGCGACCGGTACCTACGCCGATGGCTCGACTTCCGATCTCTCAAAGCAAGTGACGTGGACCTCCTCCAACCCCGCTGTCCTAAGTGTTGATGCGAACGGATTGGCCACTGCGCATGCGTCCTCTACGCCGGGCACCGTCACCGTGACCGCGCAGATAGGCAGCGTTACGCAGTCTTTTACGGTGACGATTTCCCCTTATTCCGGCAGCGGGGGAAGTATCACCGCGCTCGCCGTTCAGCCAGCCAGCGCTACCATCGGAGCCGGGTCCAGCCGGCAATTCTCCGCGACCGCGACCTACGCCGACGGGAGCACCCAAGATGTCTCGGGCACGACGACATGGACCTCCTCAACGCCCGCGGTGGCAACCATCAACAGCAGTGGTTTGGCGACCGGAGTAGGTACCGGCAGTACGGTCATTACCGCAACATCGAATGGCGTCTCAGCGAATGCGACGCTGACAGTACAGAGCGCAGCGGCGCCCATCGCCACGCTTAGGTCCGTTGCTGTCGCGCCCTCCAGCGCGACCATCAACGCTGGTTCTACGCAACTATTGACCGCCACCGCCACCTATTCCGACGGCACCATTACCGACGTATCGAGTAGTGCTTCCTGGGACTCTTCTAATACTGCTGTGGCCACCATCAATAGCGGTGGCGTCGTCACCGGCGTGAGTGCGGGCGCTGCAACCGTGACTGCCTCATTAAGCGGCGTCTCCGGAACGGCCGCCCTCACCGTGAATCCGCCCACCCCACCTGGAACCATGGTGACTGCCATCACCGTAACTCCGGTGGCCGCCACCATTGCCACACATGGCACCCAGCAATTCACTGCGGTGGCGACCCTCTCGAGTGGCGCCACACAGACCGTGACCACTGCCGCTTCCTGGTCAAGTTCCTCACCATCCGTGGCCACGATCAACCAAGCCGGCTTGGCTATGGGTGTAGCCGTAGGAAGTTCGGCGATTGCCGCCACATGGAATGGAACGACCGGCAATGCTTCCCTGGTGGTCAACAATGGCGGAACCGGCGGAGGCGGAAACCTCATCCTCACCGCGATCACCATCACGCCGGCGACCACCAGCATCGCCCTTGGCGCGACCCAGCAATATGTGGCGACCGGTATCTACAGTGATGGCTCCACTCAGAACATCACCACCTCCGCCACCTGGACGAGTTCCAGTTCAGGCACAGCCTCCATCACGACCGCGGGCCTGGCTACCGGAGTAGCTGCCGGCGCCTTCACGATTACAGCGCAAAGTGAAGGAATTAGTGGCGTGGCCGCGCTGACGGTTACCGCATCCACCGCCACCTTAACTTCGATCGTGGTGACACCCACCAGCAGCCAGATTGTGACCGGCCTCTCCCAACAGTTTGCCGCAACCGGCACATACAGCGACGGCACAACGCGCGATGTTTCTTCCAGCACCACCTGGAGCAGCTCGAACCCGGTCGTCGCCCTAGTGAGTTCCACTGGCCAAGTCACCGGCCTCACCGCGGGTGTGGCCACGATCACGTGCACTTCCGGCTCGCTTCAAAGTCAGACGACGGTCATCATCAACACCGCAACGCTGCAATCAGTGGCCATCAGCCCCACCGGAGCCAGTTTCGCTGTGGGCGCAACGCAACAACTCAAGCTGACGGGCACATTTTCGAATGGCAGCCATGTGGATGTAACATCCGCCGCTACGTGGACCGCTTTGACTACCACGGTTGCCACGGTATCCAGCACCGGCTTGGTCACCGGTGTGAGAGCCGGCACGGCGCGGATCTCTGCGATTTACGGCGCGCAGACCACATCCACGACGGTCCAGATTACTGCCGCCACGCTGGTCTCAATAGCGGTTTCACCTGCCTCGGCTTCGTTTGCCAAGGGGACAACCCAACAGTTTGCGGTGATCGGCACCTACTCAGACGGCACCACCCACGATGTCACCGGGCAAGCGACCTTCCTGAGTTCGGCGGCAAACGTCCTCACTGTGTCCTCCACCGGATTGGCCATGGGCGCCGGCGCGGGCACGGCGCAGGTTTCGATTTCTGCCGACGGCGAAAACACCACCACGCAAACTATCACCGTGACTCCGGCCACAGTGGTCTCGATCGCGATCACCCCATCGAGCCCGACCTTCGCCAAAGGCACGCCACAGAAGTTTACGGCGATCGCCACGTTCTCTGACGGCACCACGCAAGACCTCTCCAACGAGGTCGTATGGACTTCCAGCAACCCGCAGACGGCTACGATCGATGACAATGGCCTTGCGAGCAGCGAAACGCCTGGTTCAACCCAGATTTCCGCAACCTTCCAGGGCGTGACCGGAACCAGCGGAACAGCGCATGTGTCGCCGGCAGTTCTGAGCAGTCTCGCCGTTTCGCCTGCCACCGCGCAGATCGCCAAGGGGACGGCTCAGCAGTTCACTGCCACCGGGACCTTTTCGGACGGCAGTGCGCAGGATCTGTCATCATCCGCGACCTGGTCGAGTTCCAACCTGACCGTTGCGTCTATTAGCGCCAGCGGCCTTGCGACCGGCAATAGCATCGGCGCAACCCAGATTAGCGCTGCCTTCGGCAGTAGCAGTGCGTCGACATCAAGCTTCCAGGTGACCCCGGCCACCCTGGTTTCGGTCGCCTTCAGCCCCAGCAATCCAAGCGTCGCCGCCGGAACCAGCGCACAAGTCACAGTCACCGGTACCTTCTCCGACGGCTCGACGCAGAACCTCACCAGCATTGCTGTATTCTCCTCGTCAAATCCTGCCGCGGTCACAGTGAATAGCAGTGGAGTGATCACCGGCGTCGCTCCCGGCACCAGTAACGTAACCGTGACCGTAGATGGGCAGACCAACAGCTTTAGCGCAACTACGAGTGCCGCCACGCTGGTCTCGATAGCCATCACACCGTCTGTGCCGACCAGCTTTGCGAAAGGCACCACGGAACAGTTCACTGCTACCGGCACTTTCTCGGATGGCAGCACGCAGGATCTTTCCTCCGGTGTGGCCTGGACCACTTCCAACCCCGCCGTATACACGGTCGATACGCACGGGCTTGCCACGGGCGCCGGCACGGGCTCGGCCACGCTGACCGCTGCTTACCAGGGCAGGTCAGTGACGACTCCGTCAGTGCAGGTGACCCCTGCGGTGGTTGCCTCGATTGCCGTGACGCCCGCAGCCGACAGCGTGGTGACGGCATCCACCATTCAATACACCGCGATCGCTACTTACACCGATGCGTCCACGCAAGACGTCACGGGTTCTGCCACCTGGAGCAGTTCCAGCATCACCGTCGCCACGATCACGTCTATCGGGTACGCCCTGGCAATTGTGCCCGGCTCCACCACCATCGCAGCGCTGTATAACGGCATCACTGGATCGACCGGGCTTACCGTAACCCCGATCATTGCGCCCACGCTCACTGCGATCACCGTCGCGCCCACCATCGGTTCGGTGGCGATCGGCAACACACAGCAGTTCACAGCCACCGGAGTCTATTCCGATGGCACCACGCAAAATCTGACCAGCCAGGCAACCTGGGTGTCTTCTGCGACGGGGGTCGCCACCGTCAACAGCTCCGGTCTCACGTCCACCCATTCCGGCGGCAATACCCAGATAACGGCAAGCTACAACGGTGTTTCCGGCGTTGCCGCCCTTACCGTCAGTCCGGCAACCCTGGTCTCGTTAGTCGTCACTCCGGCAACCGTCACCCTGGCCAGCGGAACCTCGCAGCAATACACGGCGACCGGCACACTTTCGGATGGGTCGACCCAGAATCTGACGAATTCGGTTACCTGGAGTTCGAGCAGCACCGGCGTAGCAACCATCAATGCCAGCGGCTTAGCCACCGCCAGCGGCATCGGGGGAACCACTATCACCGCGCAGGCCGGCTCAGTGAGCGGCACCGCTGCCATGACCGTAACCGCTGCTACGGTTGTCGCGCTGCAGGCAATTCCACCCGTCGTCACCTTACCGGCCGGTGGAACGCAACAGCTGACGGTGACGGCGGAATTCTCGGATGGCAGCGCGCAGAACGTAACCGCAAGCGCTACCTACCTGAGCGCGAACACCGGTGTGGCCACGGTCAGCGCCACCGGCCTGGTGACCGCGACGGGCGCGGGGTCCTCTTCGGTCATGGTCAGCCTGGGTTCCACACAGACCACCGTTCAGGTCGTGACCACCAGCGCCTCGCTCTTCTCGCTCGCGGTGACACCGGCGAACGCCAGCCTGGCGGTCGGCGAAAGCCAGCAGATGACGGCCACCGGAACCTTCTCGAACGGCAGCACGCAGGACCTTACCAACGTCGTGGTGTGGAGCAGTTCCGCAACTTCGATCGCTACCGTCAGTGCAACCGGCAACGTCGTCATCAATGGGACGGGCTCGGCTACCATCACTGCGACCGATGGTCTCACGACCGGTTCGACAACGGTTACAGGCACCACTGCGGTAGTGACGGGCATCGCCGTCAGCCCTACGTCCGTCACGCTCGGTCTCGGGCAGACCCAACAGTTCACGGCGACGGCAACCTTGAGCAATGGCACCCAGCAGAACGTCACCAGTTCGGCAACCTGGAGCACGTCGAGCGCGAGCGAGGGCACCATTAGCAATGTTGCCGGCACCAACGGGCTCCTGGTCGCCACAGGAGCGGGCAATATGATCGTGACCGCTACCCTGAACTCCGTCGCCGGCTCTACCTCAGTCACGGTTACCACTGCTTTGCTCACGTCTCTCACGGTATCGCCGAGTCCGGTCTCCGTGCCATCCGGCGCAACACAGCAAATGACCGTCACCGGCAACTACAGTGATGGCAGTAGTGCCAATGTCACCTCAAGCTCAACCTGGACATCTTCCGCCTCATCGGTCGCGACGGTCGACGTGAGCGGAGTGCTGCACGCGGTCAGCCCCGGGACGACTACGGTCACCGCCGCCAACGGTTTGGTTACGAAGCAAGATGCGGTCACCGTGACCAATGCCGTGTTGAGCTTCATCAGCATCACCCCTACATTCCCCACCACGCCGCTTGGGGTCCAAACTCAGCTGCTGGCTACCGGAACCTATTCCGATGGCAGCACGACGAATATCACCTCGCAGGTGCAGTGGAGCTCTTCGGCCCCTGCGGTTGCCACGGTCAGCTCGGGCGGCTTGGCGTCGACCGTATCCGCTGGGTCCACGCAGATCACGGCGACCCTGGGCTCAATTTCGCAGCAGATTCCTCTCACCGTAACCTCAGCGGTGCTGGAAAGCATTACGGTGCAAGCCAGCCAGACCAGCTTCGCTCTCGGGCTATCGCTGCCGCTTACGGCCATCGGAACGTACTCTGACAATTCCACGCAAAACCTCACGAGTCTTGTCTCGTGGTCTACGCAGCCGGCCTCGATCGGGGTAGTGAGTTATACGGGCGTCGCCACCGGCGTGAACACGGGAGGCTTCACCGCCAAGGCTACGCTGAGCGGTGTAAGCGGCACGCTGTCGCTCACCGTCACCAGCGCTGTCCTGCAGTCGATCACCATAACGCCGGCCAACCAGCTCATCTTGAACGTGCTCGGGGCCGCGACCCAGTACAATGCTACCGGGTATTTCAGCGATGGCAGTACACAGAACATTACGAACACTTGCCACTGGGCGATTACGGCTGGAATCGCGCTTGGAAGCATCTCGCAGACCGGTAGCTTCTCGCCCCTGGGAGTTGGCTTAGGCACGATTACTGCGACCTCCGGCACCATCTCCGGATCAACGGGTTTTATTGTTGTCTCGGTCCTCTGAGCACGCGGCCGCAAGAATGAATTCAGGTTTTACTTGCCATTCACTTCCTGTTGACCGGGGTAAGCTGTTTCCAACCGATCTTCCGAACGGCCAACAAACCTTGTCCATTCCTGAGCTGTGCGACCATCAACCGCTACGCACTCCGCCTCAATCCTAAGCTCACTCAAAGCTTGGCTCTCGGCCCACCACAATGGATAACCCTTACGCTTGAGTTCCTCCACCCTCGCCTGATGTTTCGCATGGTGAGCTTCCTTGCTGCCTGTCATGCAATCGGCTGTCGTCTGGTGGATGTCATTTCCCATTTCGCCACAAATCCTAACTCAGCGGTCTTTCGAATATATAGGGGTTTCCAGGCCTCAGAGCCATTGCGAACTGAACTTCAAACAGATGGTCACCGACTTTAGTAATCCATGCTTCACCTCGTCGCTGCGGCCGTCGTATGGCGATCGCGACCTGTAGGATCCTGGAGCAACTTGAGTACTGAATGAGAACGCGCTTTATCGGAAAAGCCAACTGCTAAGAGCTGACGGTGAGACTCAGATCACTCCGTTGTCGCCTATGCTCTTTTCCTCAAAGAAACTGTCCCCCTGCACAGAGGGCATGGAAATCTCCAGAATCAGCGCCGGCCCGATGCCCGTGAAAGAGTGGCCAAGTCCAGGGGGCATCACCAGCAAGTCGCCCTCGTGCATGAGACGTTCTTCCTCGCCCACTTTCATTTTTAACGCGCCCTTCAGAACAAAGAACGTTTCGTGCTTGATCCGGTGGCGGTGATACGGGCAGGTCTGGCCATCGAAGACAAAAAGAAACTTGCCACAGTAGCCATGGCCGGTTTCGTTGGCAATCCAGAATTCGGTCTCCCCGATTTCGGTAAAGTTGTCGAGTCCAAAATGAAGCGGCAAGGGTGTTACCGCCGGCAAAGCCAAGCCCCACCTTGCGATCTGCTTGTCAATATCGGCCAAGGTTTTTTCGCGCGCTTCGCCGAGTACCTCAATGGCATCGAAATCTCCCACGGTTCGTTCCTCCACAGCAAAGAATCTGGTAAGCCGGTCATGCATTCGGAGTCAAAACGATCTTGACCCCCGAGCCGCCGTGTAGCGCCGCCAGCGCATCGTCAAAGCGCTCCAAGGGAAAGCCCGATTGGTTGATCAGCGGTCGAAACAGGGAAGCATGGCGGCGCACACAATCTACCGCCGGGGCAAACGTATGAAGAATTGCCTTGGATCCCACCACCGTGATCTCCCGCTCGTAGATGTGATAAGGCGACACGGGCACTCTCGCGGCGGGAGACGCCACGCCAAACACCAGCATCGTGCCTCCATACGCGACATGCTGCAAGGCTGTCTCGATTGCCCGCGGATTTCCCGTGGCGTCAATGACGATCTCGGCTTCCAAATCCCCAAGCTCATCGGGATGGATTACCGTGGCCGGCAACAACTGCCGCGCAATGCTTGCGCGATCTGCGCTCATCTCCACCACCGTCAACGGGCCGATCCCTTGCCGATCCAGCAACAATGCGAGAAGCATCCCCATCGTGCCCGCACCAAAAATCAGGGCCGGCGTGTCAAGTTGTGGCTTGAGCCGCGCCAAGCCACGGAGAGCACACGCAACGGGCTCAATGATGGCAGCACAATCCAGGGGAAAATCGTCTTCCAGGAGATGGATGTTCTTTCTGGGGACCGCAACAAACTCAGCCCATGCCCCGCTTCTTGTACCGCCAATGGCTCCCCAATAGTGACAGAGGTTGCCACGCCCGCGTTGACACGGAGGGCATGTTCCACAGTGGAGCGAGGGGTCTACGGCCACTTGGTCCCCGAGACGCAATCGACTTTCACCCTTGCCCAGGGCAACCACTTCACCCCAGGGCTCGTGGCCGGGAATAAGTGGATAGGGCATGTTGGGCAGGCCCTCGTGAAGGATGTGCAGATCGGTGCCGCAGATGCCACACCCTGAAACTTTCACGATGACTTCTTCCGGTAGGGGAGCAGGGTCGGGTATCCGCTCCACAGCCGCTGAACCCGGTTGTGAAACCATGACTGCGCGCATTAGTGTCGTGCTCCTTGTATTACCAAAGCGACCAGCCCCCGTCGACGCGCAGGTTGACCCCGGTGATGAAAGAGGCGTCTTCGGAAGCGAGAAAGCGTACTGCGCTGGCGACCTCGTAAGGCTCGCCAAATCGACCCATAGGGGTCATGGTTGCGATTCTCTTCTTGACCTGGTCGTTCACAATATGGTCCGTCTGCTCGGTCATGAACATGCCTGGGCTTATGGCATTGACCGTGATTCCCCAACGGGCAACCGCCACTGCGAGATCGATGGTCAGGGTGAGCACTCCGCCCTTCGACGTGTGATATCCGGGTTGCCGGGACGGCCCCAGTCCTCCCTCATTGTCCGCCGGCATCAGGTCACCGTAGAGATCGTTGTTCGATGCCAGCGTGCCGTAGATGGAAGCTATATTGATAATCCTGCCCCAACGCTGATCGCGCATGCAGGGAATGACTTCCTTGGCCATGAAAAAGTGGCTGTCGAGATTGGTATTCATCACCTGTCGCCATTCTTTCTCCTCGTGGGCGAGAAGCGGAGCGATGAACGAAATTCCCGCATTGTTGACCAATATGTCGACGCGCCCAAATGTGGCGAGGCATTCGCTCACAATCTTCGCCCGGTCGGTTGCGACCGTAACATCGCTCGGTACCAGGAGCAGCCTGCTCCGATCGCCGCCGATGATCGCGGCCGTCTCTGCGAGGGCATCAGGGCGCCTGCCCGTAAGCACGCAGCGAGTGCCGTGATCGACGAACGCTTTGGCCATCGCCCGGCCAAGCCCGCTGCCGGCGCCGGTAACGATGGCTACCCGAGCGCTTCTCTCTTCCATGGCTCCACTCATTTCCGTAACCGGGTTCTACACAAAGTCAGTACATTACCCAGCCGCCGTCCACATTCAAAGTCTGGCCCGTCATACCGCCGCTGAGCGGCGATGCTAAAAACAGGCAGACACGAGCGATGTCCAGCGGGCTGATCCTTCGTTTCAAGCTTTGTAACTCCATCACACCGTCGGCCTGCTCCTTGGAAACAATCTTCCGCTCCCCTTCGGTCTCCACCGCCCCGGGAGTTATGCAGTTGACGCGAACATCGTGCTCTCCGATCTCCCGGGCGAGCGCGCGCGTAAACCCAACGATGGCTCCCTTGGAGGCGATGTAATGCGTGAGGTTCTTCAAGCCCAGGAAGAAAGTAACCGACGAGATGTTGATAATGGCGCCGGATCGCTGGCGAATCATGTGCGGCAGAACCAGCTTCGTGCAGTGGAAAACGCTCTTGAGATTAATATCTTGAATCGCATCCCACTGATCTTCCGTCATTTCGAGAAATGCCTGCCGGGGGTAAACGCCAGCGTTGTTCACCAGGGTATCGATGCGTCCAAAGCGGGAGACGGCATCCGCAACCACGCTGGCCATCGCGGCGCGATCACGAACATCGGCCTCGAATGCGAAGGTTGACCCGCCTTCTTCCTGGAGCTTAGTAGCCACGTGCTTTACCTTGGGCCCATCGACATCCACCAGAAATACATGGGCACCCTCGGCCGCAAACAGTCGAGCCACCCCAGCGCCGATTCCGGCCGCCGCCCCGGTGACGATCACTACTGTATCCTTCGCCAGTTCCATCCCTCTCCCTCGCGGTATTTGTATGCACTAAGGCAGAAACTCGGACCCCGAACGAATTGCCGCTCCTTCCGCTATTTCTATAGAGAAACGCATGTGAGCAGAAGGAACCTACGCGGCCATTTGCCAAGATTAAACGGGCCTCCGCGTCTGTCAAGTAAAAACTGAATTGACAAGTGTAGCGAGGCCATTAAGAATCCTTTCAGCAAGCAGGGAACCTGCATTCCTTGATTGAAACGAACGCTCGAATGCTATCCGGTGGACGATCCCTGAGACGAGGCCCCGCATGAACAGAAGGCGTTTTTTGCAGTCGGCCGCTGCCGCAGGACTTGGGATGCCATCCGTGGGGCAGCGGCTTATCTGGCCGGCAACGACCGCGGCGGCGCCCGCGCCTCGCGTCATCGGCATGTATGTGCATGAGGGTTGGCCGTACAATCGCCCCTACGCCGCACGCACCTGGACCGTCAACGATTGGCGAGGATACGCCGACGGATTAAGCAAGCTCGGTTTCAATACCATCATCATTTGGCCTGCACTTGAGATCATGCTCGATCCGCTGCTTCCCAGCGATCGCAGCCATTTGGAGACCACTGCGCAGGTAGTCGATATGTTGCGCCGCGAGTTTGGTCTCCGCGTGTACATCACCCTGTGCCCCAATGTAGTGTCTTATCCGAAGGTCGGAAAACGATACAACTTTGACGAGCGGCCACTCTTTGCTTCGATCACCCTTGCTGATCCCCGCAACGAGGTCGCGCTGCGGGAGATGATGCGTCGCCAGGAAGATCTCTTACGTCCCCTGGCGAAGATGGATGGGTTGGTGCTCATCGATAGCGACCCGGGCGGATATCCCGGTTCCACCAACGCCGCCTTTGCGAATATGCTGCGTGAGTATCGTACGATGCTCGACCGCTTACGCCCTCACATCGAACTGGTGTACTGGATGCATATGGGCTGGCAAGCCTTTTCGCGCTACGAATCCTCCGGCGTCTTTCACTGGGGAGATCCTGCGGAAGCGGAAGACCTTCTCGGCCGGTTGAAGAAACTCCACTTGGATCCGTGGAGAGTCACGATCCACACTTATAACTCGCCTCCCAATGGGACCGACTTGGCGCTGGCGGAGAGGATGGGGTTGGCCTCCTCGGCACTCACCTTCAACTATGGCGCGTTGGAAGCAGAGCCCTCTTTTCCGCTGACCAACTTCGGCGGAGATTCCGCGTTCCAGGCTGGGAAGCGCAGTGCGCCGGGTGGGGTTGTAGGCAATGCACAAACGCATTGCATGCAGCTGCCCAACACGTTTGCGTTCGCTCGGGGCGCTCAGGGTAAAAGTTTGCCGGCGCATGGCGATTACATTCAATTCGCCAATGATCTCATCCCAAAACATGGGGCGGCCATTGTCGCAGGCTGGCAAGCTCTCGCTGGAGTTGATCCAGTCGCCATGCGTGCCGCAGCTGCTCCACTGGCAGCACTGGACGCAAGCCAGTTACCGGCAGGGCCTCTCGGCGGGCTGCTGTTTGGGAGTTCGCGCCGGTTTGTCGCAGACCTTGTTTTCGAACTCAAATTGAAAGCTGCCATGGAGGATTTCATCGCAGCCACGGCGGCCAAGGTGGAGATAAAGAAAAACTTCTTAGTCTTCGTGGAAATTGCCATCGAATACCAAAGGCGAACAGGCTATCAGTGTGTTTGGGGGTGGCCGCGGCTCGATAAAGCACTCAAATCTCTCGGGTCACCAAAGATCGATGCCATCCTGGCAGAGGACGACTTCGTGAAGGACATCCTCGCCAATCGGGGAAACGTCTATCCCGGTAATGCATACCACAATCGATACAGCGACGGGCTGATGCACTTGGAAACCTCAACCCCGCGCCTCATCGCCGCCATGCACGAGGCCGCGAGCGATATGTAGCGTCGACAACATGGCTGAAAACCTCGCAATGCGGTGGAAAGCATGCTTGGCTCGAATCTTCCCGTGAGGGATTCGGGCGTTGAAGAGAAATCAAATTGTCGCCGTCGCTGGCCCCGGCAGCGAGGGAGATCGGCCGCCATCCTAGGCTGGGTAGTAGACCTCTTGAACGATCTGCGTTATTCCATCACCTTTGAGCAAGAGAATCGCATGGCAGACATTATCGTCGGGTGAGTAAAATCCACCGATATCAAGAACCTCACTCTCGGGAACCAACAGCTTCGCTGCTCTGACGCCAGCGATAGCAGGGTCGTAAGCGAACTCGAACACACCTTGCGGGCCGGCCGCGACGACTCTCCTGGTGTAGAGCCCCCCTGGGATAAAGAACGCGGCCACGGCATTCACACCTCCGGGGATAGGACCAAGAACCACCTGGCTAAAATGATCGCCAAGTTGATCCATCTCGTCCTTGTTGGTGGACCAGTAGATTTCTGTGATAGTCCCATCGAACCCGGCGACGATGGTGTGCTTGGTCGCATCATCCGAGGTGAAAAACGCCCCGATATCGGCGACAGCGGGGCCGAAGTGACCCAGGGGCGATGCACCGTTTGCATAATTCGGGAAATTGAACTTTGGGTTCCAGCTCAGGTTATGAATGGTTCCATCTTGCCCGAGCAGAAGTGCATGCCAATAGTTGGTGACGGGGTTGTAGAGTGAGGATATCCGCAAAGGGATGTCGCCATATAGGCTTAACAATTCTAGAGATGGACCAGCAGGATGATAGACGATCTCGAAGAAGTCGCCACCCGGATCTTGGAGCAACGCGTGGCGGCTTTTGGTGTTCGGGGTATAGAAACCGGCAATATCGTTCGGCGCGTTATCTAGGGACTTAAGATGCGCGGTCGCGATGCCTCTGTAGGAGTAAAAGACCTCCCAAAGGTCGGAGGATGTGGCTACCAGAACATGCCGGTCCTGATCGTCATTGGTGTAGAAGGCGTCACACCGGACAGCTCCGTTGAACTGAGCGACGTTGGTTACTGAAACCGCAAAGGTCACCCAAACTAGCTCAAGCATAACCATGCCTCCTATCGTCGTCTTCACCGTGCTCGCCCCGGTTGGTGATCGCCCGGGTGTTTTCGTTTCAATGGCGATAGATCCAGGTGCTAGACGAATAGGGCAGCTAGAAAGATTCAGTTCAGAGGCCGGTCGTCACCTTAAACAAAGGTTCGATGTGAGGCTGGCGGAGAGAGAGGGATTTGAACCCCCGATACCCGTGAAGGTATGCCTGATTTCGAGTCAGGTGCATTCAACCGCTCTGCCATCTCTCCGTGCTTTTATTATCAATGGGTTAGCTCACTTTGTAAAGGCAGGGTTTCGATGGTGTGCCTTAAAGTGTGCCTTGTTTCGTTGCGCTGGTCCATGAGCTTGCCCACGCCGGCAATATCGTGGTGCGGATGGCGCCGGGTAGAGTCGAACCTGGTATGGCGCAACAGTTTCATGGCCAGGAACGGGTTCCTCGTCTCTTTCATCACATCTGTGTTGTAGATGTGCCGTCCGATACAGAGTCAAATCATCGCTGATACCGACGCGATCGCATACCCGGCGCCAGGACGCTGTGAGAGCCTGCCGCTGAACATGCTGACGGGGATACTGCGGCGAACGCAGTACCCAGCCTGAGGTGCGCGATCGTACGACCGCAAGTAGCTTCCGTCGGACCCGCGCCGTCATCGGTACCTAGCGCTCCCTTGCTCTGGTTCACCCGGATCAGGGAGCCCCTTCCTCGAGGAAGGCAGTTCCTCCATTTTGAGAACCCCAATCTCGATGCGCCGCAGACCGCGGTGGAGAATGAGGTACAGCGCGGTCTCAAGCGCGCTCGTGCATTGGGTACGATTAGTTCGGCAATGATGAGTGCTTCTGTGCCGGCGTCGATAAGCTTGCTAATTGCAGAGCTGCCGCTAGCCGAGCGGGAACCGAAACGGCCGACGCGATAGGCAGTGGTGTTTTACGCGCGGGATTTAGAAGATGCCACGATTCTTGAGTTCACCCAGGCTTCGAGCAGCGCGGGACTGAATTGTTAAGGAGCTCCTATCCTGATGGAGGGGAGAGCACCCTCTCTCCCCAGGCGTTGCACCTGCTTGTAGTCGACCTGCATTAGAGCGGCGACGCCTTTGCACTTAACCAGATTGTCCATAATTACGCGTCAAAGTATCAGGTGTTAGGAAATACAACAACTGCAGTTGCAGGGTAACGCGCTACCTAAACAAAATAATCTAACCTACCTCACTCAGTTTTTTTTTGCGGTAATTGTCGTGATTGGTATGTCACGGCCCCATAAGCGAACTGTGTTGTGGGCCGCGTATGAGTTCTCTGTGTTGGTCAGACATCGTGCGTGCTCAGACACAAGTCAAGGATCGTGAGGATGATGGCTAGATGGTTGACCCGCAGTCAGCGCGGACCAGAGCTGCTGCGAACAGTTCTACGCCGGTGCTTGGCGGGAGAGGATCTTAGCTCGTGGCCTCATGTCTTCCACCTTGACCCTCGGACGTTGGGATAACTTGGGCCCCGAAGGGGTTTACAATCGCGTACCGAATAAGTCAATCCCCCATTAGTCTAATAATGACACTTATGATCACCTGAATCCTGAGGCCAAGATGAACAATGACATAGAAAACAGTCATCACAAGATTGTCAATTGCGGCCGCAGAACACCATATGCATCTTGAAGGGTGGGAGAGAACAACCTGGCGCAGGTCGGTCCGCTCTCCTTCCAATGCAACGTTATTCGCCCTAGCAGGCTGCTGAAAAAGCGCTTGTTTTGCCGACTTAATTGATTTTGTAGGTCATTTGTTGTCTTTTTCAGTTGATTTTGTGGCCTAGCGCGGTTGATTTCAGTGCTCTGTGAGCTACTTTAGCGCTCGCAGAGACACTACGGCCTTATCAGACCGCAGCAGCAACCGAGAGCAGCTTTCGCATCCGTACCAAGTTGTAAGCTGCGGCTGCAAAGCTGAAGATCCATCCCACCTTGCGCAAGCCGCGATGTTTCAGCTTCCGCAGCAGAGCGATATCTTTCATCCAGCCGAAGCATTCCTCAATGCGCTTCCTTTTCTTCTGACTTACGGCATAACCGGCGTGGCGTGCGGTTCGCCCGTCGATGGCGCTGCCGCCAGGTCGCTTGTCGTTTCGCGCCACATGCGGGGTAACGTTCATATGCCGACATTCGGCGACGAACTCTGTGGTGTCAAAGCCTTTGTCACCGCCCACCGTGAGGCGCTGATCGCCTGGCAGTTGCTCCAGCATCAGCAACGCCGCGTCGCGCTCAGCGCGGCCGTTGGCCTCCAGCAACTCCGCGTTCACAATCAGACCGTTGCGATTCTCTACCAGCAGATTGCCGCTGTAACTCAACTTCGCCTCCTTGCCTGCCCCCTTACGCGCCAACTTCGCGTCCCCGTCCGTGCTGGACTCGTGAGTCTGGTTGGAACGCGTCTGCCCGTGAAAATTCACAGTCGGATTGCCTGGATCATCCGGTGGATCCTGCTTGCTATTGCTGGGCCGAAAACTCTTCAGGCTCGCCCACGCCTCCAACAGCGTCCCGTCCACGGTGAAGTGCTCGTCAGACATCAACCGCGCACCCCGCGCCCGCTCCACCACTTGCGCCAAAAACTCCTTCGCCACCGCCGCTTCCAGCAAACGATCACGATTCTTGGTGAACGTCGTCGCATCCCATACCGCATCGTCCAAGTTCAGCCCCACGAACCAGCGAAACAGGATGCTGTAGTCAATTTCTTCCATCAACAGACGCTCCGATCGCACCGAGTACAGCATCTGCAGCAACTGTGCTCGTAGCAGCTTCTCCGGAGCTATCGACGGCCGACCACCTTCCGCGTACATCGCATCAAATAACGGCGACATCCGCTTCAATATCTCGTCCGTCAGCTCCCGAATCGCTCGCAGAGGATGATCCTTCCTCACTCGCTCTTCGGGAGAAAGATAACTGTACATATCGCCCTGGTCATGATCAGTTCCACGCATACTCCTTTCTTAAACAACTCTTAAAGCATGCGAAAGTGACTTTTTCAGCACCCTGCTAGTGACGGAATCGCGTCGCGCTTTACTCTGCGTACCACGTCTGTCACGTTACCCCTCGAATAAGACCGATATCGGTGTGTTAGCCTGTGCTTCTGCCGGCTCTAAGAGCTGTGACAAGCATTGCTGCGTTGCGTCTAGGGCATCACCTCTTCGCCTGTGCGGCGATCAGCGAGAGCGCGTCAAAAGGGAGTTAACAGAATGGATCAGTCATCGATTTACGCTCGTTTAACTCAGATATTCGAAGATGTATTCGAGGAGTCGCCTCAATTGAATCCGAAGCTGTCGGCTAAAGATGTTGACGGTTGGGATAGCCTAACTCACATCCGCTTACTGCTCACCATCGAAAAAGCGTTCAAGATAAAATTCTCAACCTCCGAAATCGCCAGTCTGAAAAATGTTGGCGATCTCGTAGCGCTCATCGAAGCGCACGCGTATGCGTGAGAATAACTTCCTGAGTCGTCTTTAATCCACAAAGACAGAAATCCGAAAGGGCGGTCTCCGATGAATCCACTTTACGCGCAGCTGGGCTGGCTGCCGCGGGCGCCGAAGGACTTTACTGAAAAATTAAAGGCTTTGCAACCATCGGTTGGGACAGCAGGGCGAGAGTTGATAAAGCTGGCGTCGCATGCGTTGGATTTGAATCAGTTGACGAAGCTGGCCAGGGCGATCGGCAAAGCGCAAGCAGAAGGCTCGTCCCTCGACCCGATGATCCCATTCCGCGTAGCCGTACTAAGCAACTCGACAATCGACTTGATCGTGCCGGCACTGATCGCCAGTGCAGCTCGATATGGTGTAGCCCTTGAGGTTATTCAACCTTCTTATGACCAGGTCGCGCAGGAGGCTCTGACTCCGGATTCTAAAGTCAACCGCGCGAACCCGGATGCGGTGCTTTTTGCGCTCGATTATCGTGCGCTGCCGCTAAAGCTATCCTTGGGAAATCTTGAAGAATCCTTGGCCACTGTGCAGGGAGCGATCGGTTACCTGCAATTGCTGCGCAATGGGATCAAGGCGAACTCCACTGCCGTCTGCATATTTCAGACGCTGGCCCCGCCACCGGAGACGCTCTTTGGTAGCCTGGACTGCGCGCTGCCCGGAACGCTGAGAAACATCGTCGACAACATCAACCGGGAGTTGACCGAACTCGCCCTTGGCGCCGGCGATGTTCTGCTCGATGTTGCCACGTTAGCCGAAACAGTGGGACTCGGCGATTGGCACAGTGCGCATCTGTGGAACATGGCTAAGTTCCCCTTTTCCGAAGAACTCATTCCTCTTTATTCCGATCACGTAGCCAGGACAATTGCAGCCATTCGCGGAAAGAGCCGCAAGGCCCTCGTTCTCGATCTCGACAATACAGTTTGGGGTGGGGTGATTGGGGACGATGGATTGGCGGGAATCCAGATCGCCCAAGGCGATGCGAGAGGCGAGGCGCATCTAGCGGTACAGCGGCTGGCTCTGGATCTGCGTCAACGCGGCATTGTGCTCGCCGTTTCCTCAAAGAATACCGACGAAGTGGCGCGCGAGCCTTTTGAAAAACATCCGGAGATGCTGCTGAAACTGGAACATATAGCCGTATTCCAGGCCAATTGGACGGACAAAGCAAGCAACATTCAGGCTATCGCCGAGGAGCTTTCTCTAGGCTTGGACGCCATGGTTCTTCTCGACGACAACCCGGTGGAGAGAGGACTGGTGCGTAGCCTGCTTCCACAGGTGGCTGTACCGGAGTTACCGGAGGATCCGGCCTACTACGCCAGAACCCTGGCGGCTGCTGGTTACTTTGAAGCTGTCTCCTTTGTCTCCGACGATCTCAAGCGGGCAGGCTTCTACCAGGACAATGCCAAACGCGCCAACCTGCAAAAGCGACTGGGAGGCGTGGACGCTTACCTGGCATCGCTGGACATGATCATTACTTTTCAGCCCTTTGACTCGACCGGGAGAGCGCGCATCACCCAACTCATCAACAAATCCAACCAATATAACCTCACTACGCGCCGCTATACCGATCCGGAAGTAGCAGAGGCAGAGAACGATCCGGACGTCTTCACTCTGCAGGTCAGGTTATCGGATGTCTTCGGAGATAACGGCATGATCAGCGTCATCATTTGCCGTCCAGGTGCTCTGGGAGTATGGGAGATCGATACCTGGCTGATGAGTTGCCGGGTTTTGGGACGTAAGGTCGAGCACATGGCTCTGCGTAAAATCGTCGAGTGCGCACGCTCGGCCGGCATTCATACACTTGTTGGAACTTACAGCCCTACAGACCGGAACAAGCTGGTCGTGGACCACTACGAAAAGCTGGGATTCACTAAGGTGAGCGAAGAACCATCTGGATTGACACGATGGGAACTGCTCACGGAACGGACAGATCTTGAAAGTGCCCCGATGAAAGTTCTCTCCGTCGGTTTCGAATCCGCTAAAGAGGCTTTGCTGGCATGACAGGTCCCGACGCCGCCAGCCTTGAGAAGTTGCAGGGAGAGAAACTTCCCAGACGAGACTGGATACTGCTGCCCCTGCTAAGCCTGGTCACCATCTGTGGATTGGCCATCTCCTGTGAATCGATAGCGAACCGGATGTCACAAGTGTCACGCCCATTTACAGGGAACTGCTTAGGTAACAACGACCCCTTAAAGGGGGCTTGGGCACCCCCGAACTCGGTCTGCTGGGATAAGAAATACGAAAGTGAATGGGTTCAATACCGCTTCAACCGCTGCGGACATCGGGCCGGCGAGGAATGCGGACCAAAGTCGCCAGGCGTGTACCGGATAGTGATGACTGGAACCTCCTACCCAATGGGACACCTAATGGCGCGGGATAAGACCTTCGCCGCGCTGCTGCCTGAGGAGCTGTCGCGCAAGACAGGAAGCAAGATCGAGGTTTACAACGAGGGTCTGCTTACGGTACATCCGCATCAGCTCAGCCTGCGATTTCATGAAGTGCTCGATGCCGACCCCGACATGATTCTTTGGATTTTGGTGCCATACGACATCAGCCGGGATTCGCCGGATCTGTGGCTCAAATCACAGAATTCAGAGCAACCAATAGCACCTCCACCTGCAGGTTTGGTAGCGAAGATCAGATTGCATCTGAGTCTCGCGTTCTCCAATCGATCCGTTACAGATGGAACCAAGCATCTGTGGGATGACGCCATAACCACGTTCGACGACTCTGCGCTGGGATCTCTCCTTCAACATCTCTTGTATCAAAGCCAAAGCCAGTACGTGAAGAACAAGCTCATGGGTGGGGACGATGTAGGATTTCTCAAGAAGCAGTTCGATGCAAAATGGCAAAGCCGTTTGCAGTACTTCGAAAGTGACTTCGCAAATATAGCTTCCCAGGCGCACTCGGCGAACGTACCTCTGGTAGTAGCGCTCGTTCCAGAACGCGTTGAAGCGGCGATGATCTCGATGGGAGAGTGGCCCGACGACTTCGACCCGTATAAGTTGGACCACGAAATTCGCTCCATCGTAACCACCCATGGTGCAAATTTCATCGACATTTTCCCGGACTACCGGACGATTCCTAACCCCGAGCGAATGTACTTCCCCGTGGATAGCCATCCGAACGAAGCGGGCCACGCCATGATTGCCGCGCTGCTAACCAAGGAGCTTACGAACGGCGTCATACCTCAAACCGCTTCCTCGACGGCACAAGTTGCGCAGGACCACGGACGATAGCGATGGATTCAGCTTCATTCCAGTTTGTCCTCTTCGGCCTCACGGCTGCGGTGATCTCTAACTTCAGCCGCTCGCGCGGTTGGCGAAATGTTGTACTCCTGGTTGCGAGCCTTGTTTTTTTAGCGTTGCTTGCGCATAACCCTATTGTTCTTGTCCCGCTGATCGGCTTTCTGCTTCTGGGCTATGCCGCTCTTACGCTCCTGGACCGGGGCTGGTCCAGAGCGGCGATTTGGAGCGTTCTGGCTGTTGTTTCAGTCTATGTTTGGCTGAAAAAGTATACGTTCCTTCCCCACGACCTCTTCCTCCACTCGTTCTACTTGACTTTGGGGCTGTCTTATATCTTCTTCCGCGTGGTTAGCCTTCTCATCGAAACCGGAGATGGAAAACAGAAGCGGCACATCGGATTTGATTCTTATTTGATTTATACCCTGAACTTCACCACATTTATTTCGGGTCCGATTCAGCGTTATGACGAGTTTGCTGAAGACCAGTTCAGCGCGGTTCCACCCCTGCTTGGCGCACGAGTGGTAGGCCTGCAACTGGACCGCATCATTCGCGGCTTCTTCAAAGTGAATGTCCTGGGAATGCTGCTGCATGCACTGCAGGAGGATGCCCTTCTTCAGCTCTCCCAGCCGCTGCCTTCATGGTTCAAGATGTGGGCCGCGTTTCGCCTAGCGGTGATCTATCCCCTCTTTCTCTACTGTAATTTCTCCGGTTACATTGACATAGTGATTGCTATAGCACGGCTCATGCGCGTGCATCTACCGGAGAACTTTGACCGTCCCTTTTCCGCATCATCCTTCCTCGACTTTTGGACCCGCTGGCACATTACGCTCTCTACGTGGTTCAAAACGTACGTATATAACCCGCTGCTGGTTATTCTCATGCGGCGTATCTCGTCGTTGACCATGGAGCCATTCCTCGGTGTTCTTTGCTTTTTTGTTACGTTCTTTCTGGTTGGTATCTGGCATGGACGCACCTCGGAATTCGTAATGTATGGTGTGCTGCAAGGCGGAGGCATCTCGGTTAACAAACTGTGGCAGGTAGAGTTGACGAAAGTCATGGGCCGTAAAGGCTACAAGGCTCTGGCGAGGAATCCCTTGTATGTTGCCCTCGGCCGCGGCCTGACTTTCAGTTGGTTTGCCTTCACTCTCTTTTGGCTTTGGGCAGACTGGCGGCAGATCCATACCATTTTTGCGGCCCTCTCCGCTCTCCAATGGCTTGGCCTCTGGCTCGCAATCTGGCTGTGCGCGACAGTGGTGCTGGCGGCCTGGGAATGGCTGCGTTCGACACTGCTATCAATCAAGATCTCCGAGGCGCCTGTGCTGACCAACCGCTATGCGCGGGTCGTTTACGCCTCCGCGCTGGGATTGGTCGCATTCGTCATGACCGTTATGCTCAGTCAACCCGCCCCCGGTATTGTCTACAAAGCCTTTTAGCCCCCTTGGTTGATGTCACCTAGAAGGAGCAGCAGCGTGATCAAGCTGGCGCAGAGAAATTTCCACCTGAACGATCAGCAGCGCTTTGCATCAGCGTCCGGCGATTACAACCCCATGCATCTCGATCCACTTCAGGCACGGCGCACCCAGGCAGGCGCTCCCCTGGTACATGGCATTCATCTTTTACTTTGGGCACTCGATTCTCTCGCGGCGGTGCAACCGGATCTGCCTCCCTTGTGTGCGCTCCGCGTTCACTTCACAAAATTCGTATATCTCGGCGAGTCTGTCCAGGTCGTTCTCGCTCAACAGGGGCCTAACGGGGCTAAATTGATGCTCTCGGTCGATGATGCTCCGCGGTCCAAAGTCTCCCTCACTTTTGGAGTTTCCACTCAGGTTTGCCCCGCGTGGTCAGTTTCATCCCTAAAGACCGTACCCTTTGCGAAACAGTCATCAAACCTGGACTTCAGCAACATCGAGAACCTGTCCGGGCGTGTTGCCTTTGTCATGACTCCCGCGGATGCAGTGGGGATGTTTCCAGCGGCTTCGAAGTGGATTGGCGCTAAAGGAATTGCCTCCTTAGCAGCCACCACTCACTTGATCGGCATGATCTGCCCAGGCCTGCATTCCATCTACAGTGAACTCTCCATTCAGACTTGCAGTTCATCCGGCCCGCAGGATTCTCTCGCGTTTCGCGTAACCGAAGTCGATAAGCGTTTTCGTTCAGTCGAGCAGGAAATCGGCGGCGGAGGGCTGATGGGCACGGTGCAGAGTTTTGCGCGCACACCGCCCGTCGAGCAGGCAACTATGAAGTCATTGATGGGCATCGTAAACCCGCAGGAATTCGCCGGCAGTTTAGCTTTGGTTGTAGGTGGGTCGCGCGGACTGGGCGAGCTTATCGCCAAGTTGATTGCCGCGGGGGGTGGACGCGTGATTGTTACGTGGCAATCGGGCAAGGACGACGCTGAGCGCGTGGCAGAGGAAATCCGGGCTGCCGGCGGAGAGTGTGCCACACTCGCCTACGACGCATGTAATTCCGCCGACGAACAACTCGCATCGCTTACGGAGACGCCCACCCACGCGTACTACCTCGCAACTCCACCCATCTTCCGTCCCCAAGCGGAGATTTTCGCACCCTTGCGATTCAAGGAATTCCTCGCTTTCTATGTGGAAGGTTTCTGGCAGTTGACGCAAGCCCTGCGCGCACGCCAGCCCCGGGTATCCATTTTTTATCCGTCCTCCATCTCCGTCGCCGAGCGCCCGGAGGGAATGACGGAGTACACAATGGCAAAAGCTGCAGGAGAACTGTTATGTGAGGACATAAACGCTTCCCTGGCCCCGCTGCACGTAACAACAAGTCGTTTGCCGCGGCTGCCAACCGATCAAACGGCCTCCGTTACGCCGGCGGAGACCGCGCACCCGCTCGATACAATGTTGCCCATCGTTCGGGAAGTGCAATCTTGGCCGCGTTAAGTTCATGCTGACAAAGGGGCTGTGCCTCCGGAGAGAGTGGGTCATTGTCCCGGATCTGCCGCGGATAACCCATCTAGTGATAACAGCAAAGTAGTTTAAAGCTCATAAGAAAGCTGCGCCACAAACCGCGCATTTAGTATTTACCAACGATAAGACTTAACCTGGTGGAGCGTACACGGTAACGATCGAACCACCGGCGACACTATATTTCCAGGGAAACAAATCGACCTGGGTGAAAACTGCGAACACCACCAGCCCGGTTTCGATCAAAACTCCGATCATTCACGCAACTTCTAATGTTCCTGCCGGGCCTTCTGTCGCCCCCTAACGGGCCTGATAACGGAAGTGGTGTTTGGGAGATGGCAACTGGCGAACAAGCCCATTCAAGCCGATGAACGGCTTGAATGGGGCGCCGTCAAATTTGTTTCTATCGCTCTGATAACAGGATAGATGTTACGGTTAGTCCGCCGGTGCAACCCCTGTGGGTCCGCTCAGACCGAAGGTAGTATGGCGGCGGAGGGCTGGGCGTGGCATTCTCTCCCTACGATGCGAGTGAACATCAAGGCCCGTATCCCCATGCATCTGTATCAGGAGTTTCACAGTCTGCCCCTTGTGCTGACGATTGAAACGGCACACGGCCTGGCTGCTCGTTGTGAACATCGCACCACCGCTGCCGACCTGCTTTGGACGCTCGACCAAAAAACCAATATCAATGCGAGCACCCTCGACGGATTCCGGAAGAAATTAAGGCTCATTGAAGAAGCCAACTTGAACGATGTAGAAGTCAGCGACGAAGTGCTGGATATGTTCGGATTCTTCGTTTAAGACTTCCCAGTGTTCTTCATTTCCTCGTTCAGCAATCTCGCCAAGCGCAAACCAGCCAAGGCGAGTTGCGTGTCCACCACAGGCCGCTCGCGCTGGTAATATGCCTCATCGATGCTTGCCTGCGGCTCCACCCATGCCTGGCCCGCCAATTGCAACGAATCATTGGCCCACGCGGCCGGATCGCCGGAACCCGGTTTGAGATGCTTGGCCGCGATCAGTTTCTCGAGCTGTTGCACATACGCATGCTCGCGCAGGCCCGTGTGGTCGATCAACGAGCTGTCCCAAACGCTGTGAAAATTGCACGCATAATCTCCACACTGGGTTGAGCCAAAAACCGTGACGTGAATGTCGTTGCCTCCGCGCGCTTCAGCAACGGCGTGGAGCGGCTGGCTGATGTCCCCTACGAAATGAACCAGGAACTTGAGGGCTTCACTGCGCTCCGCAAAGGGCCGCTGCGGATCACCTAGGATGCGGGCGAATTTCTTGATCTGCTCCACCACGCAGTTGTCGTCCGGACAGTCCTTGGCCTCATACCCGCTCGCATCCTTGGGGATATCCACGTAGTGCCAGGGCGCAGTCTCCGAACGGCCGCTGCGAACGTCATCTGGCCACGTCGAGATTGACGCCAGGTTGTAGTCGCCCAGGAACGGCCGCAGCTTCTGACGCGTGGCGGCGTCGAGGTGGTCCCAGGCGATATCGGCAATGATCCGGTGGCCCGTGTTTCCCCAGGCCCAAGCCTGCGAAGCGAAGAAGAAAAGCAATACAACGGCAGTTAGAGATGGCCGTGAGAGAGAACGGAGCACCCGAAAGCCCATGTTTCGATCATAGCGTTCGCGGTGCTCCGGATGGTTCGCGGATCCTACAAGAACAGCGGCGCCAACACCAGTGTGACCGTTGCCAGCAGCTTGATCAGCACGTGCAGCGAAGGACCCGCCGTGTCTTTGAACGGATCGCCCACCGTATCCCCGACCACCGCTGCCTTGTGCGCCTCGGAACGCTTGCCACCGTGGGCGCCGGTCTCGATGTACTTCTTGGCGTTGTCCCAAGCGCCGCCGGCGTTGTTCATCAGCATGGCCATCAGGATGCCGGTGATGGTCCCAACCATGAGTAACGCAGCGACCGCCTCCGCACCGGCCAGGTTGATGGAATGGCCGTTGAGCATAGGCGAGTACTCACCGGGAATGTGGATGTGAAAGCTTCCACTCAAATTCCTGAAGACGAGGCCCACAGCCAAAGGCGTGAGCACGGCCAAGGCGCCGGGCAGAACCATCTGCTTGAGCGCGGCGCCAGTCACGATGCGCACGCAGCGGCCGTAATCCGGTTTCGACGTGCCCGCCATGATGCCGGGATTCTCGCGGAATTGCGCGCGCACATCCTCAATAATGTATTGCGCGGTGCGCCCCACAGCCTTGATGGCGAAGGAGGAGAACAGAAAGATCAGCATCGCTCCCAATAGCGCCCCAACAAAAACCGGCACGCTGGCGAGGTTGATGTTGGTGAAACTCCAGTTGGGGGGAAGCACCTGCGCGGCATCGGCGAACCGCTGGGCCACGATGCCGTGCACCGTCTCCAGGTAAGCCGAAAAGAGTAGAAACGCAGCCAGCGCGGCGGAGCCGATGGCGTACCCCTTGGTTAGGGCCTTGGTGGTGTTGCCGGCCGCATCCAGCTTATCGGTTTTCTCACGCACCGCGTCCGGCTGGTCCGACATTTCAATGATGCCGCCGGCGTTGTCGGTAATGGGCCCGAAGGTATCCATGGCGAGAATGTAGGCCGCGGAGGAAAGCATTCCCATCGTGGCGATGGCGGTCCCGTAAATGCCCTTGGCGTAGTCGGAGATGGCGGCATCCGCCAGCCCACGCACGCCGAAGTAATAACTGAGCAGCAGGGCAGCGCTGATCACGACCACCGGCATCGCCGGCGTCTCCATTCCCACAGCAAGGCCGCTGATGATATTGGTTGCCGGCCCGGTAAGCGAAGCGTTGGCGATGGACTGAACCGGACGGTAGCGGGTCTCGGTGTAGTACTCGGTGATGCGCACGAAGAGAAACGAAGTCACCATGCCGACGACGCCGCAGCTCAGCAGCCACCAGCGCCCCTGCAGCATGTAATAGACCGCCACGGCAAAACCGGCCAGGGCGAGCAGGGTGGTGACGTAGTATCCGCGATTCAAGGCATCCATCGGATCCTGATCTTCGCGACTGTGGACCACCAGCACGCCGATGAAGCTCGCGACCAGGTTGATGGCGTGCACGATCAAGGGAAAGAGGATGCCCTTAATGCCAAAAACCGGGTAGAGGGCGGTCCCCAAAATCATGGCGCCGACGTTTTCTGCAGCCGTGGACTCAAAAATGTCCGCCCCGCGGCCCGCGCAGTCGCCCACGTTGTCGCCGACCAGATCGGCGATCACGGCGGGGTTACGAGGATCGTCCTCCGGGATGCCCGCTTCCACTTTGCCCACCAGGTCAGCGCCCACATCCGCAGCCTTGGTGTAGATGCCGCCGCCCAACTGGGCGAAGAGCGCCACCAGCGATGCGCCAAAACCGAAGCCCACCAACTGATACGGAACGTGCTGCGGATCCTTCAATCCGCCGAACAGGAAGAACAGGGCGCCCACTCCGAGCAGGGAGAGGCTGATCACCACCATGCCGGTCACCGCGCCCCCGTGGAGCGCAATCTTCAGGGCTTGGCCCAAGCTGGACCGGGCGGCGCTGGCGGCCCGGATATTGGTGCGGATGGAAACAAACATGCCGGTGTATCCGGAGAAACCGGAACAGATCGCGCCGATCAGGAAACTGATGACCACTTTGCCGGCCAAAGGCGCGGTGAAATCAGAGAACTTGTAGCCCACAAAAAGGGCGATTGCCAGGACCACCGCTAAAGCGGCGATGGACGTGTACTGGCGCGACATAAAAGCTTCCGCACCTTCCCGGATCGCATTGGAGATGGCCTGCATCTCGGGCGTTCCGTTATCGGCGGCCAGCACCGAGCGGGAAAGAAAAAGGGCAAAAGCAAGGCCGAGGACGCCGGCGATGAGGGCAATCCAGAGGAAAACGCTGCCACCGGTGTCGGTGGGAGCGGTCAAGCCCTGTTCAAGAACAGTGGCCGATAAAAAAGAGAAAACCATTCAATCGCCTCCCAAAAGCTACTCATTGTCGGGGTTACGACGGCTTCACGACAGGTGTATCCGGCGAGATTAACGCCAACGGAGCTTTTCCTCCAAGAAAAGCCCACCTCGCCGAGGTCAGATAGGACACAGTAATCGGGAAACCGCCTTCCAGCGCAAATACCTGTAAACCGGCTGATTAGAGCATGCTTAGAAAAAGATGGTCAACGTCGCACCGTCATCATACCGGAGCGAAACCCAACGCCACGATGGGATGCATCTTCCTCAATAACGTTGACCGGCGAAAGCTAAAGCGGGAATAATCCCCGCCTGGACGTGTATCCTTTCTGAACTAGGGTTTGACCGAGGGGGTTGGGCATGGCGAAGACGGCTAGTACCGAGCAAAGCGCCGCCGCATCGTATGCCGGTTTGGAGCCGGAGCAGCTAGTCCGGATGTACCGGCTGATGTATCTGTCGCGCCGCACCGACGACCGGGAAATCCTGCTCAAACGCCAGCAAAAGATCTTCTTCCAGGTCTCCGGCGCCGGCCACGAGGCCCTGTTGGTAGCCGCGGGCATGGCAATGAAGCCGGGTTACGATTGGTTCTACCCCTACTATCGTGACCGCGCCTTATGCCTGACCCTGGGCCAGACGGTTGAGGAGCAGCTGCTGCAGGCGGTCGGTGCGGCGTCCGACCCCTCTAGCGGCGGGCGCCAAATGCCCTCACATTGGAGCATCCAGCGCCTCAACATCGTGAGCCAGTCCTCTTCGGTCACGACCCAGTGCCTGCAAGCTGTGGGTTGCGCCGAGGCGGGCAGATATCTTTCCACCCATCCAGCCGCGGCCGGGCAGCGCCAGGGCGACTACAGCGCGTTCAAGGCCACCCACTTTCATGGCGACGAGGTGGTGTTCGTTTCGCTGGGCGAAGGCGCCACCAGCGAAGGAGAGTTTTGGGAGGCGATCGGTTCCGCCTCCAGCATGCGCCTGCCGGTGTTGTTCCTGGTGGAGGACAACGGCTATGCCATCTCGGTGCCGGTGGACATCAACACCCCGGGGGGCAACATTTCCCGCCTGGTGGCCAATTTCCCTCACTTTTATTTTGCCGAGGTGGACGGCACCGATCCGGTCGAAAGCTACGCAGCGTTGACCCAGGCCGTGAAGCATTGTCGTTCAGGGAAGGGACCGGCCTTCGTGCACGGGCATGTGATCCGGCAATACGCCCATTCCTTTTCCGACGACGAGGGACTCTACCGCTCCGAGGCGGAGCGCAAGCGGGATGCGGCGTTGGACCCTCTGCCCAAGCTTCAGATGCGCCTGCTGCGGGATGGCATTCTCGACCCCACGGCCATCAACCGGCTGGAGCGGGAGGTTGACGAGGAAGTCCGTAGCGCGGCGGAAAAAGTGCTGCGTGCCGCGCTGCCTGAGGTCAGTTCTATCAAGCGGCACATTTATTCTGCTGACCTTGACCCAACCAGCCCAAGCTTGGCCCGGCCGGCGGTGCAGACGCCGGATGGGCAGGAACGAACCATGGCCGACCTGATCAATGCCTGCCTCAAGGACGAGATGCAGCGTGATCCCCGGATCGTAGTCTTTGGCCAGGATGTGGCTGATACCAGCCACGACGAGGAATTGCGCCAGGGCCTGGTGAAGGGGAAAGGTGGCGTGTTCAAGTTGACCACCGGGTTGCAGAAGGAGTTCGGTTCCGATCGTGTGTACAACGCCCGGCTGGCGGAGGCTGATATAGTCGGCCGCGCGATCGGCATGGGCACGCGCGGACTTAAACCGGTGGTTGAGATTCAGTTCTTCGACTACATCTGGCCCGCGATGCACCAGATACGCAACGAACTCAGCCTGCTGCGGTGGCGCTCCAACGGCGGCTACTCCGCGCCGGCGGTCATCCGGGTGGCCATTGGCGGATACCTTACCGGCGGGTCGGTCTACCACTCCCAGTGCGGAGAGAGCATCTTCACCCATACCCCGGGGATCCATGTGATTTTCCCCTCCAATGCGCTCGATGCCAATGGTTTGTTGCGCACCGCGATCCGCTGTGACGATCCGGTGCTTTTCTTCGAGCACAAGCGGCTGTATCGCGAAAGCTATGGCCGGGCGGCCTACCCTGGGCCGGATTACGCGATTCCTTTCGGCAAGGCCAACTTGGTGCGTACCGGCAAAGACGTCACCATCATTACCTACGGCGCCCTGGTGCCCCGAGCGCTGCGCGCCGCGCAGCAGGCGAGCAGCGAGCTCAGCTTGGAGGTGGACCTGATCGACCTCCGTACGCTGAATCCCTACGACTGGGAGGCGATCGCCACCTCCGTCAAAAAGACCGGCCGCGTGATCGTCGCCCACGAAGATATGTTGAGCTGGGGTTACGGAGCGGAAATTGCGGCGCGCATCGCCGACGAGCTGTTTGACTACCTGGATGCCCCGGTGAAGCGGGTCGCGGCCATGGACTCCTTTGTGGCCTACCAGCCGATCCTGGAGGATGCCATCCTGCCCCAACCTGAGGATTTGTTCCGCGCCGTCGCCGACCTCGGCAAATATTAGATCGAAATCTCTCCTCCCCAACCACAACTTTCCATTCCGCAACGCGTTCGAATGGATGTGCCCGCGGATGCGGGTCCGGTTTGGGGGCCTTACTGATGACGACACGGCGCGCATTCATGAAGGGCGGAGCGATGGCTCTGGTGGGCACCTCGGTGGTGCCAACGTTCCTGCAGCGTTCCGTCCTCGCGCAGAGCACCACAGCCCAGGCTCAGGGCAAGAAGCTGGTGGTGATCTTCCAGCGCGGCGCTGCGGATGGGCTCAACATCGTCGTCCCCCATGCCGAAAGCAACTACTACCAGCTTCGGCCAACCATCGCGATCCCCAAAAATCAACTGATTGACCTGGACGGATTTTTTGGCCTGCATCCCGCCATGCAATCGTTCAAGCCGCTGTTTGATCAGGGCCACCTGGCAATGGTCCACGCAGCCGGCTCGCCCGACACCACCCGCTCCCACTTCGACGCTCAGGACTACATGGAAAGCGGAACCCCCGGCGTGAAGGCGACGGCAGACGGTTGGTTGAACCGCGCCCTGCAAGCCGAGGATCTTCACAATCGGCAGAACCATACCGCCTTTCGTGCGGTGGCGCTGGGGTCTCAGGTGCCCCGCACTCTGGACGGAAAGATCGCGGCAGTTGCGGTCAACCGGGTTCAGGATTTCGCGGTGGCGGGCAGGAATCCGAATGCCGCGCCGATCAGCTCGGCATTTGAAGCCATGTATGCCGGGTCGGGCGATACGGTGCTCCACGGTACGGGCCAGGAAACCTTTGAAGCGGTCAAGATGCTGAAGGCGGCCGATCCCGCGCATTACCAGCCGGCTTCCGGGGCGAACTACCCCGCCGGCGCGTTCGGCGACAACATGAAGCAGATTGCGCAGTTGTTGAAGGCAAATTTAGGGGTGGAAGCGGCCTTTACCGATATCGGGGGATGGGATACGCACCAGAATCAGGGCAGCGTCAATGGACAGCTGGCCAATTGCCTGCGCGATTTCAGCCAGGGAATCGCCGCCTTTTGGACCGATATGGGGGTCGATGCGGAGAACGTGACGCTGGTGACCATGTCCGAATTTGGGCGTACTGCGCACCAGAATGGGACGGGTGGCACCGACCATGGACACGCAAATGTGATGTTTGTGTTGGGCGGCACGGTAAAGGGTGGCAAGATTTACGGAAGGTGGCCAGGAATGGCGACCGAGCAGCTGTACCAAAACCGCGATTTGGCCATCACCACCGATTTCCGGCAGGTTTTGGGCGAAGCGGCTTATAAGACAGTGGGGGCACGGAACCTGGAACTCGTTTTTCCAGGGTCACAGCTGAAGACAACGCAATTTCTAAACGTGGTGGGCTGATTTATCCGCGGGATCCGGCACCTTCGCTGTGTCAGATAGGGAAATCACGATTCTCGGGCTCATGAAACCTTACAGGCCGAATCGGAGTCGGGGGGCTTGCGACGATGCCGAGGGGTTGAGAGCATTGTGGAATCTGCTATCTGGCACAGCGAAGGCGCCGGGTTCGGCTAAGAATTTTAGCGGCCCACCATTTTGGCGCGAGTTGTGCTGCCTCTTCCCACAAAATCATCCAGTCCCAGCCAGCCGGACCCGGTAAACACCAGCATCAGGGCGATGGCAAATAATGCCAGCGGCAGCGAAAACGAGTTCGGTCCCACCACGCCGCCGTGCAGGTGAACTTTAATGACCGCCACCGCCATGTCGACGGCCGTCATCAAGGCGGCGATGCGGGTCAACAAGCCAATGAAGATAAGCATCCCGCCGAAGAATTCGGTAAAGGCGGCCACGTAGCCGAGCCAGAGCGGCAGGTGCATACGGCTTACATTGTGAGCAAATGTGTAGAGCGCGCCTGAGGGAATGATCTTGGTGTATCCGTAGGCGACCATGATGATGCCCAGAACCAAGCGCATGACCAGGGCTCCTAAACCCTGGAAGCGATCGAGCCAGCTAAACATGTAGGCAAGCTTAGCAGGGAACTGTTCACGCTCCCGGCAGATATTTCGCCAGAAAAGTCTGCACGCCGGCCAGGTCATTGCCGGGTAGAACCAATTTCGGCGTGTGGACAGCGGCGAGCGTTTTTGCCAGATCGAAGCGGTCATGGAAGAGCAGGCGCACTGGCAACAGTTGCGTTTTCGCGTCAAATTTCAGTTTTGTCAGCGTGGGCGGCTGAGGGTCCTGGAGTATAAGCGCCGCCGTCTGGGGATGACGGCGCGCGGTCTCGGCCGCGATCGTCGCGCCGAGCCCGACGCCATAAAGGGCAATGGAGGATGGTGCTAGATGCCGGGTTTCTGTGAGGTAGCGCCACGCTGCATCCGAGTCCTCATACGTGCTGGCTTCTGAGGGGTGGAGGGTCGCGCTCTTTCCGAACCCGCGATAGTCAAAGACAAAAATGTTGATGCCCAAGCTATGTAAGGCAGACAAGTTCGGCACCGTGTCGGAGAGCGAGCCCGAGCCGTCATGCAGCAGCAGCAGGGTATTGGTGGAGTGAGGTTCGGCGGGAATCCACCAGCCGTTGAGTTGCAGAGTGCCGGTTTCGGTCGCGTCGAACGAAACCTCGTCGTAGGGCAAGCCGGCGGAGGCTGGGGTGGTGGTTACGATGCGTGAGGGATGGAAGACCAATTGCCACTGGCCTTGCCAAAAGAGGAGGCAGAACACGATGTACACGCAGAGCGCAGCAAAGACCAGGGTGGCGGCGAGAGCGCCGGCGATCCAGCGGCCGCTGGTCAGTGGTTGCTGCGGCGCCAGAGGGTTCTTCCACCCGGGTGGAGGCGTGTGCTTTTTGATGGCCATGGCCTAGCCGAAGGCGAGTTCGTCGGCAGATTCGAGCGGGGTTCCGCAAATGCGGCAAAGGACGGCAGAGCAATCGCCACAAACCAGCGGATCGGGAACCGGCCGCGCGCAAGTGGGGCACCAAAGGTCGGTGCTGGGCGCCGGAGATGGCGTAGGGGGTGTCATACTGGCCATAGCCTATGCTCGGCTACCTGACACTATGAGTCAATTGTTGAAGATTTGCTTGAAGCGTGAGCTGCCTCCAGTGGGGCAGATGAAGGAATTCAGTGCCGGCGTCATGCCTTTGTGTATTGCCAACGTCGCTGGGGTAATCCGCGCCCTGGATAACGAATGTCCGCACCGCGGGGGCCCGCTAGCCGAAGGAATGATCGAAGACGGCAAGATCGTGTGTCCCTGGCACGCCTGGGCGTTCGACGCCGCAACCGGGGCGAGCGACAGCTCTCAAGAAAGAGTTGCAGTTTTCCCCGTAACTATCGAAGGAGAAGAGGTTTTTGTGAAGATCTAGCCCGCGCGGAATTGGCTCGCCAATGAATGGCGGCAGGGGCTAAAGGCCATCATTTTTTGCTGTTGAGCGGCACGACTAAAGTCGCGCCCTGATACAAAGCAAGAGCTTTCGGCTACCTCGAAAGTGGTGCCCTGATGCAAAACATGGGCTTTTTGCGCGGCCTTAGAAGTCGTGCCTCGATACAAAGCAAGAGCTTTCCGCAGCCTGAAGATCCTGCCCTGATAAAGGCATGAGTTTTTCCGTGGCTCAGGAAGGATTAGGCTTCAGCCCCTGCCGGCGTTTCTCGACCAAGTACTTGTAGCTGTAAGGGTACTGCTCGGGCGAATCGGCTAAGCCTGCTTTTACCGGGTTTTGCTTTATATATTCGCTACATTGCAGCCAGCTTTCCCGGTCGTTTATCCGCAATTCGGAGAATCCACGCTGCCAGACTTCTCCTTGAAAGCCGAAATCGCGTTTCAGGCGGTATGAAAAACCACCCTTGATGAACTGCATCGCTTTTTCGATTGTTGTGTCTTTGGGAAGCGTCATCAGAAGGTGTACGTGATCGGGCATTACGACGAAGTCATGTAATTCGAATTTTCCGGCCGCTACGTTCGAACGCAGAACATCAATCAAAAGATCAGCGTTGCGATCCGACTGCAATATGCGTCTCGCCATGCTGGTCTTCGTTGTGGCAAAAAACACCCGAGTGGTGCTGAGCACGGCCTCCGGACTCGCATTTCTGGCGGGAATTGCCATGACGGGGCTTTTCGGGCTTCGAGAAACTCAGGACACGACTTTAGAGGCCGCGGAAAACCTCATGCTTGTATCAGGGCACGACTTTAGAGGCTACGGAAAACCTCACGCTTCGGTATCAGGACACGACTTTAGAGGCGCTGAAAACCCCATGCTTTGTATCAGGGCACGACTTTAGTCGTGCCGTAACGGCTGAAGAATAGGATGGGCTTTAGCCCCTGCCACGGCCCGCCCTGGTACAAAAGCAAGACTAGTCTAAGTCAGATGTTTCGTCTTGAACTTTCCTTTAAATCGGATCTCCGGCCTTGATGATGGTTGCGAAGGAATGGGGGTCGAGACTGGCGCCCCCGACTAGCGCGCCGTCGATTTCCGGTTGGCTTAGAAGGGCTTCGGCATTCTCCGGCTTTACGCTGCCGCCGTAGAGAATGCGCATCGCATCGGCGATCGGCCTGCCCACCAGGCGCGCTACTTCGCTGCGGATCGTGAGATGAGCTTCGGCCGCGATCTGCGGGGTCGCTGTTTTGCCCGTCCCAATCGCCCAGATGGGCTCGTAGGCGATGACCAGCTTGTGCAGCTTCGCCGGGTCGATCCCGTCAAGGGCGCGGCCGATCTGACGGCAGCAGACCTCCGCCGTCATGCCGCTCTCTCGTTGCTCCTCACGCTCACCTATGCAGACAATCGGCACCAAGTGGTGCTTGAGCGCGGTGATCAGCTTCTGGTTGACCAACTCGTCGGTCTCCCCAAAATACTGGCGTCGCTCAGAGTGGCCGATGATCACGTGGCTCACACCCAGATCGACCAGCATCTTTGCCGAGATCTCACCGGTAAACGCGCCCTCTTCCGAACAGTACATGTTTTGCGCCCCCACCTTGACCTCAGAACCACGGGTCGAATGGAGCACCACCGCGAGATCCACGGAGGGAGGGCAAACAAGAATTTCGCCGTGCACATGATCCTTCACTAGCGGCAAAAAGGTCCTTAGGAAGGTCTGTGCCTCCGTCGGTGTCTTATACATCTTCCAGTTGGCGGCAATCAGGAGCTTACGCATGCGTCCTCAAGGGTTCTCCCGGTCCTTGCGTTCTTTGACCAGATTGTAGAGTACAGAAAGGGTTTGTTTTCGATCGAGCCGTCCAGCAGCCCGCACTGCCGTCCAACAACCCAGGAAGCCGAATACCACGTAACCCAGGCATCCAATGGCCAGGACAAAGGACATCGGCTTGCCCGCGAGCCAGTCACCGAAAAAGCTGGCCGCATTGAGGCTCGAAATGAACCCCATCAGGCCGCCCAGCGGGAAGGCAATCAAACCCAGGGTGACGCGATAGCGGTAACCGCGCAGGAACTGCGTGAACGTGGCCAAAAGCCAAGCGGCCAATGCCAGTGCCATCCCCGCGATGAGGATCAGCAGCGGCAGTTCGAGGTTAACAACAGCCATGTTTCAAGGTGCTTCGGATAACGCCTCAACGCCGGGAAGGCGCTTGCCTTCAAGAAATTCAAGTGACGCGCCGCCACCGGTGGAAATGTGCTTGATCTTGTCCGCCACCCCAGCTTGCTTGATGGCGGAAACCGAATCCCCGCCGCCCACAATGGTGATGGCGGCGGCATTCTCCGCCAACGCCTCAGCCACGCCGGTGGTGCCGCGGGCAAACGCCGGCATTTCGAACACGCCCATCGGCCCGTTCCAAATAATAGTGCGAGCCCGGGCGACCTCCGTCGTAAATAACTCTACGGTCGCCGGACCGATATCAAGAGCCATCCAACCCGCAGGGAAGGGCCCGTCACCCTCAAATATTTGAGTCTCGGCATCGGGCGCAAATTTGTTGGCCAGGACGTGATCGACTGGCAAAAGAAAGCGCACCCCTTTCTTTTCCGCTTCCTGGATCGCTTCGCGGGCTACGTCCAACTTGTCTGCTTCCACCAGCGACTTGCCGACATCCTGCCCTTTGGCCTTGAGAAAGGTATACGCCATGCCTCCTCCAATCAGGAGCGCGTCGACCTTGCTCAACAGGTTTTGAATAACCCCGATCTTGTCAGAAACCTTGGCCCCTCCGAGGATCGCCACAAATGGCTTCTCTGGAGCTTTTAGGGCATCGCCCAGGTAGTTCAGCTCTTTTTCGAGCAAGAGCCCGGCGGCCGATTGGGAGACAAAATGGGTGATGCCTTCGGTCGAAGCATGCGCCCGGTGGGCGCTCCCGAAGGCGTCATTCACATAGACATTGCACAGGCTGGCGAGTTGGCGCGCGAAGTGTGGGTCGTTCGCTTCCTCTCCGGCGTGAAAGCGTAGATTCTCGAGCAGCAACACCTGCCGCGACTCCAGCTGGCGCGCCAGTTCGGTGGCCAGTTCGCCCACGCAATCCGGGGAGAAGGCAACGTTGATCGACTCGCCGATGGCATGATCGAGTAAGGTGCGCAGCCGGTCCACCACCGGCCGCAGGCTGTATTTGGGATTCGGCTTGCCCTTCGGCCGCCCCAGGTGCGAAGCCACGATCACTTTGGCGTGATGGCGTAGCGCGTATTCGAGCGTCGGCAGGGTTTCCTTGATCCGCGTATCGTCGAGAATCTGCAGCCCGTTCTCTGACAACGGAACGTTGAAATCTACGCGGATAAAGACGTATTTGTTGTGCAGCTCGAGATCCCGGATGGATAGCTTCGCCATGCGCTTTTTCTAGAGCCCCGCTTTTTCTAGAAACAGCACCAGGTCCCGCACCCGGTTGGAATAGCCCCACTCATTGTCGTACCAGCTGATGACCTTGGCCATGTTGCTGCCCACCGTCTTGGTGAGCGGGCTGTCGACGATGGAAGAAAGGGGATTGCCCTTGAAGTCGCTCGACACCAGCTCATTGGTCTCGTAACCCATGATGCCCTTCATCGGGCCCTCGGAAGCAGCCTTGAGCGCCTCGTTGATCGACTCCTTGGTGACCGGCTTTTCCGAAGTGAAGGTCAGGTCGACGACCGAGACGTTCGGTGTGGGAACGCGCACGGCAAAGCCATCCAGCTTGCCCTTGAGCTCAGGGACCACCAGGTGCAGAGCCTTGGCGGCGCCGGTCGAGGTGGGAATCATGGAGAGAGCGGCGGCGCGACCACGGCGCATATCCTTGTGCGGAAAATCCAAAATCACCTGGTCGTTGGTGTAGCTGTGAATGGTGGTCATGATGCCGGAGGCGATACCGAACGTGTCGTTGAGAACCTTAGCCAACGGCGCCAGGCAATTCGTGGTGCAGGAAGCGTTCGAGATCACGTGATGCGCCTTGGGGTCATACTTCTTCTCGTTCACGCCCAACACGATGGTCAGATCCTCGTTGGTCGCAGGCGCTGAGATGATGACCTTCTTGACCGTGCCTTGCAGGTGGGCCTTGGCTTTGGTCGCATCGGTGAAATGGCCGGTGGACTCGATCACCACCTGGGCACCGGCAGACGACCAGTCGAGCTTAGCCGGATCGCGCTCCGCATAGACCTTCAGTTTCTTGCCGTCAACCGAGACGAAGTCGTCACCGGCGACGATGGTGTTGGACAGGTTCCCCAGGATGGAGTCGTACTTGAGCAGATGAGCCAACGTGGCCGGGCTGGTCAGATCATTGACCGCTACAAATTCAATCTCAGGATTGCCGAGTGCGGCCCGGAACACGTTGCGGCCTATCCGGCCAAAGCCATTGATGCCAACCTTTACCGCCATAATCTTTGGGATCTCCTTCAGGGTGGGTGACGTTTTTGCTGCGTGGAAAGTGAATGAGCGCGAATGCCCAGTGTACCAAAGAGCGCCAGTTGCGAATGGGCCGAGCCATTTGCTGCGATGGCGGAACTTGTGTTACATCCTCTTCATGCGCCTATGGATGCGCGCCCAAATGAGAAAACGTGGCAAGCGCGGAGTGAACGACTCGGAATCGACCGGGAAAATCGGGCAGGAGATTCCAGCCAACCAGCCGACGCCTTTACAGCCAATGTACCCGGAAGACCAACGGAGAAGGGCGTCCGAAGAAGCGGCCGCCGGGGATCCCATCGTGAATGAAGAGCCCGAGCCGGTTGAAGTTGCCACTCCCAGTGCGGAACTTGCCGCGCCCGAGGAGCCGGCCGCGCCCGTACCTGCTGAGGGAAAGCTGGTAGTCGAGACGCAGCCGGAATCGCCTTCCGTCCCTCCTCCAGAAGCGCCTTCAGCGCAGAAGGATCTTAAAGGTTACGTGGTGCTGGCGATCGGCTTGCCGGGTTCCGGCAAGACGACCTGGTTCAAGCGACGCGGAGTCACCCCGCTTTCCAGTGACATGCTGCGCAGCATTCTGTTCGATGACATTACCGAGCAGCGCTACCAGGGACTTGTTTTTTCCACGCTGCGGTCGCTGCTGCGAGCGCGCCTGATCGCCAAGATGCCCTGGAACTACGTCGACGCTACGAATCTGTCGGCGCATGAGCGGCGCCAGTGGATCAAGATGGCCAAGAGCTTTGGCTATGAGGCGCAGGCGGTTTTCTTTGATGTTCCACTTGAGGTTTGTATGGAGCGCAATAGCCGGCGCGAGCGCACGGTGAGCGATGACATCATGCGCAAGATGGCAGAGCGTCTCCGTGCCCCCAGCTTTAAAGAGGGCTTCACCAAGATCACGATGGTGCGCGTCAAAGGCGCACCTCCGCTCAAGATGGATGGGGTCGTAGTGGAGCCGCCCAGCTCTTGACCGAAAGCGCGGCGATTGCCTTCCAGCAAGTCGGGCTCACGACGTCCGACGGCCGCGTCATTCTCGACCACATCGATCTGGAGGTCCCAGCGGGTTCGATGACTGCCTTGCTGGGCCGAAGCGGCTCAGGCAAGACCACGCTCTTGCGCATGGTGAACCGGCTGATCGAACCGACTGCTGGACGGGTTGTGGTCGATTCCAAGGCCACCACCGATTGGGATCCCATCGCGTTGCGGAGGTCGATTGGGTACGTGATCCAGGAGACCGGTCTTTTTCCCCACTTTAACGCGGAGCGCAACATCGGAGCGGTGCTCGAGATCGAAGGCCGATCCAAGCAGCAGATTGCCGAGCGGGCGCGACAGCTCTTCACGCAAGTGGGCTTGGATTATGCAAACTTCGCTCACCGCCTGCCCTACCAGCTTTCCGGCGGACAGCGGCAGCGTGTGGGCCTGGGGCGAGCGCTGGCGGCCGAACCAAGATTGTTACTTATGGATGAGCCCTTCGGCGCGCTGGACCCGCTGACCCGCGCGGAGATGCAGGACATGCTGCGCGAACTGCTGCAGCGGCTCGACATGACCGTGATTTTGGTGACCCACGATTTGAACGAAGCGCTCTACCTGGCATCGCGCGTTGTGCTGTTGGAAGGCGGCAAAATAGTGGCGAACCTGCCAGTGGGAGAATTCGTCGGTTCGCAGATTCCGGAGGTGCAGAGCTATGTGCGAGCTGTGCATCGGGGAGTAGCGAAATGACCGGCTTTTTGGCGCAGCACGGGTCGGAAATCTTCGAGCTAACCCTCGAACATCTGTGGCTGACTGGATCGGCCATGCTTCTGGCCGCGGCCATCGGCGTGCCGACTGGAATCTGGCTCACCCGCCATCCGCGCTGGGCGAAGCCGGTATTGGGTGTGGTGAATATCATTCAGACGATTCCCAGCCTGGCGCTGTTTGGGTTCCTGTTGCCCCTGCCGTGGATTGGCGATCGCGCGGCGCGTATCGCCATTGCCGCGCTGACCGCGTATGCGCTGTTGCCGATTGTGCGCAATACCTACGCCGGTATTGAAGGGGTGGATCCGACGGTCCTCGAGGTGGCCAAAGCCCTGGGCATGACCAGCGGCCAGAGGCTGCGCAAGGTGGAGCTCCCGCTGGCCGCGGGCTTTATTCTTGCCGGTCTCCGCACCGCGACCGTGCTGGCGGTAGGCATCGCCACCATCGCGGCAGCGGTGGGCGCCGGCGGACTGGGGGAGTTCATCTTTCGCGGCGTGGCTTCGGTGGATAACCGGCTGGTGCTCGCCGGAGCAATCCCCGCGGCTCTACTCGCGATTGCGGCCGATGCCGGACTTGGCTGGGTGGAGAGCCGGTTGCGCGTGCCTGCCCCGGGACGCACCTGATGCTGCGCGTGGCCGCCAGCCTCTTGCTGCTGCTGATTACGGCATGTGCTCCGCCACGCCCGGATTATCCAATCATCGGCGCCAAGAATTTTACCGAGCAGGTCGTTCTCGGCGAGCTGTTGGCCCAGCAAATCGAGGCGACGACCGGTATGAAAGTGGAGCGCCGCTTCTATCTTGCCGGCAGCTATATCTGCAACCAGGCGCTGATCGCCGGCCGCATCGATTCCTATGTCGAGTACACCGGCACGGCGTTGACTGCCATCCTGAAGCAGCCGGTCAACAAGGATCCCCAACAGGTTCTGGACACGGTGCGCCGTCTCTACCAGGAGCGCTACCAGGTCGCGGTAACGGAGCCGCTGGGATTTGAAAACACGTTTGCCATGGTGGTCCGGGGCCAGGACGCGAACGTCAAGACATTGACTCAGGCCGCGCAGTTTACTCCGCACTGGAAGCTCGGGGTTGGCTACGAATTTGAACAGCGGCCGGACGGCTTGCCCGGCCTGCAGAAGGCGTACGGCCTAAAGTTTGACGGTTCGCCCAGGCTCATGGATCTAGGATTGTTGTACCGCGCCCTGAATGGGCGCCAGGTAGACATAATCGCCGGCAACTCCACCGATGGCCCCATCAAGGCCTTTCATTTGGCTGTGCTGCAGGACGACAAGCATTATTTTCCTCCCTATCAGGCTGTTCCCTTGGTTCGTCAGGAAGCGCTGGACCGCTGGCCGAAGTTGCGTACCGCCTTCGCGAGCCTGGCCGGCAAGGTCTCTGCCGAGCAGATGCAGACTATGAACGAAGCAGTGGATGGGCAGCATCGCGATCCGGCCCAAGTAGTGAGAGAATTCCGCCAGGCGCATGGTCTATAACGATGGAACCCTGGCTTAGAGGCACCCTAACCAATCTGCCGCTGCTGCAGCGGGCTCTGTTTCATTCGCTGCAGATGGCGCAGGAGGATATAGCCAAGTGGTGTGGGGGGCTCGATGACTCTGAATTACACGCCCGCCCTTTTGAACTGCCCTCGATAGCCTTTCAGGTGCGTCACATTGCCCGCAGCCTGGATCGCTTTTGCTGCTATGCCGAGGGCAAATCCTTAACTGAGGAGCAACTGGCCGCTTTGGCCAGCGAAATGGACAGCGTAGGAAGCAGGGAATCGATTTTCGGCGAGCTGGAACAGAGCCTGGAGAAGACCCGGGAACGCCTCCCCGCCATCGTCCGTCAGTTGCCTGATCTGCCGCTAGCCATCGGGCGCAAACGCCTGCCCACCACGCTGGTGGGCTTGCTGATCCACGCCGCTGAGCACACCCAGCGCCACGTAGGTCAAGCAATTACGACGGCCAAAGTGATCGTTGCGCTGCGCGCCTAGGCCCGGGACCAAACGAAGGTCGACGGGTGCCCCATGTTCGCACCAGCGTACGTGGGCCGATTATGAATTCTTCGAATGCTTTCACCCTAGGATTACAAGCAATGGAGGGCTTCGCCCGGCTTTTTCGGCCCACGTACGCTGGCGCGAACATGGGGCACCCGTCAAGCTTCGTTTGCCTCTCGCGTTAGCGGTCGACGATATGGCCCATCTTTTCCTGCTTCACCTGCACATAACGCTCGAAGCTTTCCAACGGTTCTACTTCGGCGGAGATGCGTTCTACCACCTGGATGCCAACGGATTCCAGCGCTTCCACCTTCTCCGGGTTATTGGTGATGAGGCGTACCGCATGGACGTCCAGCAATTGCAAAACCTCGGCCGGCAGCTCGAATTCCCGGCAATCGGGCTTGTAGCCGAGTCGCAGGTTGGCCTCAACGGTATCCAGGCCCTGGTCCTGTAGCTCGTAGGCGCGTAGTTTCGCCATCAACCCAATCCCGCGGCCTTCCTGCTGCTCGTAAAGCAGAATTCCGGCACCGGCTTCGGCAATCAGGCGCAGCGCGAGTTCCAATTGCAGCCGGCAATCGCAGCGCAAAGACCCGAACACGTCCCCGGTAAGGCACTGGGAGTGGATGCGAACCACCGGCGGCCCTGCCTTCAAATCGCCCAGTACCAGGGCAACTGCGCCCTCGATCTTTGTGTGCACCACAGCGGTTCCTGGCGCGCAGGGTTCCGGGTCGATCCGGGTACCTTCAAAGCCCAGAATGCGGAAATGACCCCAACGGGTCGGGAAATCCGCATCCGCCACCTTCTTCACTTCTTTCAATGGCATAGTCAATTAGAGCGTCTATGCCAGCCAGATGTCCAGCGGCGTAAAGTATGAGTGTGATTGAGCCTAAGCTCGTCCTCATTTCACTCCTGATCAAGCTGGGCGTAGCGGCCGCAGTTTCCGCGGTCACGGCCAGGGCGCTTACCTTTCAGCGCCTGTTGTTCGCTGAGCGGCGTACCACCAGTCAGACCATCGGCTTGCTGGCGTTCCTCTGTGTTCCCCTGACTCTTGGGGTCTGGTTTCGCTTGACCGTGCGCAACTTCTACGGCGCCGATATCGGTTTCGAAACAGTGATTATTCTGGGCGTGTTGTTGGGCCCGCTCGCCGCGATGCTGGGGGGAGCGGTGCTTTCCGTCCCCGCCATATTGCACCATGAATATCTGACCCTGCCCTTCTTCCTGGCGGTCGCGATCGTCTCCGGGCTTTACGGGCGGGCAGTCGAGCCGGAAGAGGTATGGTCCTTCTCCCCCTTCGTCGACCTCAGCATCTATCGCTGGGTGCGCCGCAACCTGCGCAAACCCCGCTTCGATCGCCAGGTTTTGTTGCTGATCCTGATTTTGGGCATGCAGATGATTCGCATGTCGCTGGCCCGGCTTTACCCGGGGCGCTTGTTTAGCCTGGATTCCTCCAGCATCGCCGTCCAGGTGTGCGTCTGGCTCTGCCCCGCCGTGGTGGTGGCGATCCCGCTGAAGATCTGGAACTCAAGCCGTATTGAGATCAAGCTCAAGGAACAGAAGCGGCTGGTGCTGGAGGCGCGCTTTGACGCCCTGCAGCGGCAAATCAATCCGCACTTTCTCTTTAACACCCTCAATTCCATTGCTTCGCTGGTCCGCTTCCGCCCGGAGATGGCACGGGAGATGATTGTGCAGTTGGGCAACATCCTGCGCGCCCTGCTCAAGGATCACGACTCGTACGTGCCCTTCCGCGAGGAGCTGACCTTTACCGACGACTATCTAGGCATCGAAGTGGTGCGATTCGGCGCTGAGAAGCTGCGCGTCGTGAAGGAGATCGACCCGGCGACGCTGGAGTTGCTGGTGCCCTGCATGCTGCTGCAGCCCTTGATCGAGAACAGCATCAAGCATGGCCTGGAGCCGCGCCTGCAAGGTGGCACCATCACTCTCCGCAGCCGGATCCAGGGATCCAAAATGATCGTCGAAGTTGAGGATGACGGCATTGGTATGGCGGAGGGCCGGGCGCGCGAGGTAGGTTTTGTCAGCCGCGGATCCGGCATTGGCATGCGCAATGTGCGCGAGCGCCTGGAGGTGCTCTACGGCAACAGCGCCCGCTTTGAAGTTTTCAGCCGGCCGGGAAGGGGAACACGCGTGACCCTGGAGATACCGAAGGCGCCCAATGTACTGGTGCTGGCCGATCAGACCTCGGCCCGGGCCAGGACCTTCTCGTAGTACTCCTCGTAGATCGGGATAATGCGCGAAGTGCAGAAGCGATCCTGGGCTGTGCGTCTACCCGCTTCCGCCATCGCAGCCAGGCGATCCTCGTCGGTGAGCAGTTCAATCGCCCCGGCAGCCATCGCATCCACATCGCCGACTGCGAAAAGCCGGCCGGTGACGCCGTCGTCTATTAATTCCGGGACCCCGCCGACGCGGGTGGCGATGGTGGGAACCTTGCAAGCCATGGCTTCCAGGGCTGCCAGGCCGAAGGATTCCAATTGGCTGGGCATGAGCATCAGGTCGGCCACCGGCAACAATTCGTTGACACTCTCCCGTTTCCCTAGAAATCGAACCCGATCCTGGAGCCCTTTGCTGTTGACCAGCCACTCTGCCGAGGAGCGATCGGGTCCGTCACCTACCATTAAGAGACGTGCTGGGACCTCCCGTGCCACCCGGGAGAACACCTCGATTGCGTCGAGGATGCGCTTCACGGGACGGAAGTTGGAAAGATGGATCAGGATCTTTTCTCCCGGATCCGCGTAGCGCGCGCGGGCCTCGGCCCGCCGTTCACCGAGGGGAGTGTATTCATCGCAGTTGACGAAGTTGGGAATGACTTCGATGGGCCGCAGGATGCCGAAGTCCTGCACCGTTTTCTCCCGCAGATAAGCCGATATCGAGGTCACCCCGTCGCTTTCTTCGATGCCGAAGCGGGTAATGGGCAGGTACGAGCGGTCGAGCCCCACCAGGGTGATATCGGTGCCGTGAAGCGTGGTGACAAACGGCAGATATTTGCGCTTCGCTAGCATCTGGCGTGCCAGCAGCGCGCACACGGAGTGGGGAATGGCATAGTGGACGTGCAGCAGGTCGAGCTCATAATACTCGGCCACCTCAGACATGCGGGTGGCCAGCGCCAGGTCGTAGGGCGGGTACTCAAAAAGAGGGTAATTCGAGACCGGGACCTCGTGATAAAAGATGCCTTGTTCGCGCCCGGTCAGCCGGAACGGTTGCGAATAGGTAATGAAGTGGACCTGATGGCCGCGCGCGGCCAATTCGATACCGAGTTCGGTTGCTACCACCCCGCTGCCGCCGTACGTCGGATAACACGTTATGCCGATCTTCATTTTCGAAACCCTGCTGTTCAGCGTACCCCTCCTGGAAATGTTTTTCGACCGGAGAGGTCATGGCCCTGCGGTCCACCCAAGGGGATGAAAACCGCTTTCCGTCCGACGACCACTCTCCATGGGCGTCATGCTCCCGTCTGTCAGCTCTCCACCCCAATAACCGATCCCAAATGGAAGCGTCACGCTCTGCAATTTCTCCCTCCCAATAACCGATCCCCAATGGAAGCGCCGCCCTCCCCTTGTCCTCCCGAGGAGCCGACTTGCCTGCGGCAAGTTAAGGGAGCAATGAACAGTACCGGCCGCCGCGCACACGATGGGTGCCCCATGTTCGCACCAGCGTACGTGGGCCGAAAAAGACGGGCGAAGCCCCTCCAACGCTCTTGGTCGTTCCAGGGTACGGTTGTTCATTAGGAGCGAAGCCGAGGGACCTGCAGTTCTACGGACCTTTCGGGGAAATATTTTTCTATTTTTCGACCGGAGCCTACCCGGATGTCCTACCTCGCGAACCGAGCAACGACCACGGATGCGGCTCTCCGCAAAGAGGGCCGCACGCGCCCCATCAACGCCACTGCACTCAACAGGAAATCGGGGGACCGGAGCGGACCTGCTGTGTCACTTCACGCCCAACTGGTGGTAGTCGATAAGCGCTAATGTCGAATCACCCTTCAGCGCTTCCGGAATAACCTCCAGCAAAGCGCCGCGTTCCGTCTCGCGCGAGGCCCGCAAACGAGTGCGCGCCTGGTCGAGCGCCGCGTCGTTATACCCCGGATGACAAACCAACTCCCACGTTCCCGGACGCATAGCCTGCAGGAGGGAACGCAACACAGCATCGTCAAGAATCCCGGTAGCCAGCACCCCGATGGAGCCGTCAGCGGTGGTCATACCGTGCTGGGCAGTCAACCGCTGGAACGCCCGGCGTTGGGTTCCCATGGCACGCACTTGGGTTCGCCGCCACGTGCTGACGGTCCGGGTGGCGCGTAAACTCCACGACGGCTCGAACGGATTGCGAACGCACAGCACCCCGCACTGACGCGCCGCGCGGAGGAGCGGCGCCAGCACCCAAGGGAGAGCGTGCACGTGCTTGTGCGAGTCGATGTGGCTCACGGTGAGACCGCTCGACTGAATCCGCCGTATCTGGGCCACGGCCTCGGCCTCAATCTCCTGTTCCCGGACACGGCCTCGAAGCACGTCGGCAATGAAGCTGCCCACCGTGTTGCGAAAGCGGGAACGGTCGCGCGGGTCGAGCAGCGAAGGCACTTGGTCCTTGCGCAGGCAAGGCGAGCCGTCTACCAGGACCACATGGCAACCGACCGCCAGCTGCGGTTGCGCGAAAGCCATATACACGGCCGGCGAGAAATACGGAGCAGTCGCCATGAGCGTGGTGGAGCTAAGGGCGCCCGCCTGCTGCAACTCCACAATCGCCCGGTTGACGCCTGGCGCGAGACCAAAGTCGTCTGCGTTGATGATCAGGCGCTTCATTTCCGCAAGTGTAACAAGCGACCAACTTGTGTTTGTAAACATCGAAGGTTTGAGCAAAAAGGCGGAGAGTATTCATACGGTCTTCGGATCGGGGGCGCTACAATGAATTTTCTTTTGCTAAGGGAGGGTTTCGCCATGATGCTTGGACGATGGCTGCTGCGCCAAAAACCCGGCCCAGGCGCGTATGCCCTTTTGTTGTTGTTAAGCCTGGCGGGACATGCAGCCTGGGCTGCCCCCAACGACAATATCGTCTACCAAACGCCAAGCACATTCAGCCCCCACTCCGGTCCGGCGCAGATGATTCACAATTTGTCGCTTTTCGTGATTCAAATCACGGGCGCCATTTTCATCGTAGTCGCCTCCCTCCTGGTGTATGTGATCGTGCGTTACCGGCAACGTGACTCTCACGATGACAGTGAACCACCTCAGGTCTACGGCAGCACCCAGATCGAGCTTGCCTGGACAGTCATTCCCGTCATCATCGTGGTGGTTCTGTTTCTCACCACGGCTCGCATCCTGTTCGCCATTCAAGATCAGAAGATGCCGCCCACGGCCCTCACCACCGATGTGGTGGGCCATCAATTCTGGTGGGAGCTTCGCTATCCGAAATACGGCTTTACCACCGCGAACGAACTGCATGTACCGCTCAGTACAGCCCAGGCGCCCATGACCACGTCGCTGAACTTGCTTTCCGCCGATGTGGACCACAGCTTCTGGGTTCCCGCATTGGGGGGCAAGACTGACCTCATTCCAAACCAGATGAATCACATGTGGTTCGATCCGGACAAGGTAGGCATGTACGTGGGCCAATGCGCGCAGTTCTGCGGTGTGGAACATGCCAAGATGCTGCTGCGTGTCTACGTCCAAACTCCCGAAGACTTTGCTGCCTGGGTGAAAAATCAGCAACAGCCCGGGGTTCAGGATCCGGCAGTGGCCAAGGGCAGGCAGGTTTTCGAATCGCAGTCCTGCATCAGTTGTCACGTGGTGCGCGGCACCGCAGCCCAGGGAAAATTTGGGCCTGATCTGACCCATTTGATGAGCCGGGACACGCTGGCCTCTGGAGCCTCCGCCAATACAGTCGCGGATCTCAAGCTTTGGATCAAGGATCCGGACTACGTCAAGCCGGGCAGCTTAATGCCGTCGATGCAGTTGAGCGATGAGCAGATCGACCAGGTTGTCGCTTACCTTACGACCCTGAAGTAACGGCGTCACGGGCCTGAATAACAGGAGTTTCCCTTATGGCAGATTCAGCTCTACCCATCGGAGGCGCCATCGACCTTACCCCGCCCGGTGAGGTGTACGGGACGTGGCTCGAGAAGGTGCACAGTTGGGTGGTTACGGTTGACCACAAAAAGATCGGGATCATGTACATGGTCTACGCCCTGATCTTTTTGCTGGTAGGGGGCGCCGAGGCGCTCCTGATTCGCGTTCAGCTGGCGGTGCCGCACAACAACTTCATCTCCCCCGAAGTCTTCAACCGGCTGTTCACGATGCACGGAACCACCATGGTGTTCCTTATGGGAATGCCGCTGATCATTGGATTTGCCAATTACCTGGTTCCCCTGCAGATCGGCGCGCGGGACATGGCGTTTCCGCGCATGAATGCCTTCAGCTTCTGGATGACCGCGCTGGGCGGCCTCATGCTGTATTACAGCTTCATCGGCGGCGTGGGACTGCAGGGGGCGGGAAGCGCGCCCGACGTCACCTGGTGGGCTTACGCGCCGCTTACGGAGAAAGCATTCTCGCGCGGACACAGCACCGACTACTGGGCGTTGTCGCTGATCGTCTCCGGATTCGGCACCATCGGCGCCGCCGTCAACATCATCGCGACTACCATCTGCATGCGCTGCAAAGGCATGACCATGATGCGTATGCCTCTCATGGCATGGCTTTACCTGGTGGTCTCGGGAATGATCCTGGTGACCATCAGCCCGTTGACCGCGGCGCAGATTATGCTGACCGTCGATCGCTATCTCGGCGGGCACTTCTTTGATTCCCAGGCCGGCGGCGCACCCGTTGTCTGGGCCCATTTTTTCTGGGTTTTCGGCCACCCTGAGGTTTACGTGCTGGTGTTGCCGGCATTCGCAATTGCCAACGAAATTATTCCTGTGTTCTCACGTAAGGCCATTTTTGGCTACCCGGCGATGGTGGCCGCGTCGGCCGGCATTGGGTTGATCAGCCTGAGCGTGTGGGCCCACCACATGTTCACGATCGGCATGACTTCCGTGCAAAACGCCTTCTTCGTGCTTTCCACGGGATTGGTCGGTGTTCCCACCGGTATCAAAATTTTTAACTGGATCGCCACCATGTGGGGAGGCAAAATACGCTTCGCCACACCGATGCTTTACTGCACCGCGTTTTTGATTCAATTCCTGTTCGCCGGTTTGACCGGCATCATGCTTTCGACTGCGCCGTGGAACTGGCAACTGCACAACTCCTATTTCGTCATCGCCCACTTTCACTATGTACTCGTCGGGGCCATCGTCTTCTGTTTTCTGGGCGGGTTCTCCTACTGGTACCCGAAAATGACCGGCAGGATGCTCAACGAGCGGCTGGGCAAATGGGGTTTCTGGCTGTTTGTGATCGGCTTCCACATGACGTTCGACTTCATGCATATCCCGGGGCTGCTGGGGATGCCGCGGAGTATCTATACCTATGAACCTGGCCGCGGCTGGGACGGTTGGAACATGATCGTTTCCGTGGGCGCTTTCGTTCAAGGTTTCGCCACGCTGATTTTTGCCTACAACCTCGTGTACTCCTACTTCAAAGGCCCGGAAGCCGGTCCGGACCCGTGGGATGCCTGGACGCTCGAGTGGGCCACCACATCACCGCCCCCTGAGTACAACTTCGCCAGCGCACCGGTAGTCGAGAGCCGCCGCCCGCTGTGGGACCTGAAGCACCCCGAAGACCCCGATTCACGTTACGAATGATTTTAGTTAGACGAGGATAAAAGATGAGCGCCGGCACTATTCCCCTGGCTCACGGACAGGCAAGCGAAGACTGGGTATTGCCCTATCACGGCACAGTCGCCATGCTGGCCTTGATCGTAGCCGAGACTGCGATCTTCACTATCTTCGTGGTCGCCTATATCTACTACATCGGCAAGAGCGTCTCCGGCCCGACGCCGCGCCAGGTGCTGGAGCTGCCCATCTTCAACTCGGTGTGCCTGCTTTCGAGCAGCTTGACCATCATGATTTCGGAGCGCGCCCTGAAGCGGAGCGCGATCGGGGCTTTTAGCTTGTGGTGGGCGCTCACCGCGGTTCTAGGGCTGATTTTTCTCGGCGGCACGGCGCTCGAATGGAAGAAGTTGATTTACCACGACGGGCTCACCATCAGCACCAATCTTTTTGGCACCACGTACTACTCCCTGGTGGGCCTGCACGCGAGCCACGTGATTATTGGTCTCACCATGATTTTGATCGTGCTGATCTTTGCCCTCACCGGCAAGCTGAAGGGCTCACACTTCAAGCAGGTCGAAACGCTCGCACTCTATTGGCACTTTGTGGACGCAGTCTGGGTGGTCGTGTTCACCGTCGTCTACGTGATTGGCCGTTGACAAAAGAGGACTGAAGCCATGGAAGAGCACGAAAGTATTTCTGAGGAAGTGGTACAGCTGCCGGCCCCGACCGCATGGCCGCTGGTGCTGGCGTTGGGTCTGACGTTCACCTTTGCCGGTCTGGTGACGAATGTGGGCATAAGTATGCTGGGTGGGGTACTCATTGTTGCCGGCGTTGTGGGATGGTTCGGCCAGGTATGGCCGCATGCCCAGCACGTCGCCGTCCCGGTCAAGGTTCAGAAGTACGCCTATACCACCACCCGGACGAAGGTCGCCCGTATCGAAGTGGACGAGAGCCATCGCGCACGCCTGCCTATCCACACCCCTTCCGTATTAGCCGGCGTCAAGGGAGGCATTGCCGGTGGCGCGGCGATGATCTTTCCCGCGCTCCTGTATGGCTTGATCCGTTACCACAGTATCTGGTACGCGGTAAATCTCCTGGGAGGAGCCGGCGTTGCCGGCTGGTTGAATCCTACGCTGAGCGAGATTCTGCATTTCCGCCTGAGCGCGCTGATCACGGCCACCATCATCCACGCCATCGGCTCGTTGCTGATCGGGCTGCTTTACGGCGCGATGCTCCCGATGCTGCCCAAGCACCCCATGATCCTGGGCGGCCTCATTGCCCCCGTTTTGTGGACCGGGGTGCTGCATTCCGCGCTGCCTTTGATTAATCCCTATCTCGCGTCGCGCATCGATTGGTGGTGGTTTGTCGTCTCCCAGGTGACCTTCGGGTTGGTGGCGGGTTATGTCGTAGCGCAGCAGGTGCACATTCGCACCGAGCAATTTCTACCCTTTGCCGCACGCATGGGATTGGAGACTCCAGGGATGATGGAGGAGCGCCACCCGGAGGACGGACCCAAGTGATCGCGCGCCTCCTGATGTTGATTTGCTGTATGACGGTGCTCGGCTGCGACCAACTACCTGGCCGTCCCAAGCCTGGGCCGGAGGTGCCGCGTCCTGACGCTGTGGTCGACTTTCCGACTTTGTACAGTGAGAACTGCTCCGGTTGTCACGGGGACAAGGGAATGAATGGCCCGTCGTATCCGCTGGCCAACCCTAAATATCAAGCGTTGGTGGACGAGCAGATCCTGCATCAGATCGTGGCCAACGGGGAGCCGGGAACCCACATGCCTGCCTTCGCCATCAGTGCCGGCGGCAGCTTGACCGACCAGCAGATCGACGCAGTGGTGAAGGGGATGCGCGCCGCGTGGAAGCCGGAGACGCTCGCCGACGCACCGCCCTACAAGGCAGTCAAGACCGCGAACGCGGCCCACGGGCAGCAGGTGTACGCGACTTACTGCGGCACGTGTCACGGGGATAAGGGCAAAGCCGGGTCCATCACGGATCCCGCGTTCCTGGCGTTGGTGAGCGATCAGGTGCTGCGCACCGTAACCATCGCCGGACGTCCGGACATCGGCCAACCGGATTGGCGCAACGATCTGCCCGGCCACCCGATGACCGACCAGGAAGTGACCGATGTCGTGGGCTGGCTCTCGAGCCAACGGAAAACGATCGCAGGAGGATCGCAATGAGCGACAAAAGTGCAGAGAGCAGGCGGTGGTTCCTGGTGTCGATCGGCGTCTTGCTCAATGGCGCGGTGGCGCTGCTGATCGCCACCCCTGTTGTGGGTTACCTGCTGGGGCCAATTCGCAAGAATGGCGGTTACAATTCCTGGATCGACTTGGGTGACCTTGGACAATTTCCCACGGGAGAGACGCGGCTGGCGAGTTTCGTGAACCCGCAGAGCATGCCGTGGGATGGCGCCACCGCCAAAGCTGCCTGCTGGGTACGCCGCATTGGAGACCAGAAGTTCCAGATTTTTGCCATCAACTGCGCTCACCTGGGTTGCCCGGTACGCTGGTTCCCGCAGTCGGAGCTGTTTATGTGCCCATGCCACGGCGGGGCCTATTACGCGGATGGTTCGCGGGCCGCGGGTCCGCCGCCGCGAGGCTTGTTCGAGTACAAATACAAAATACAAAACGGCAAGCTGATGATTGATGGCGGCCAGATGCCTACACTGGCCAACAGCGCCTCGGTGCGGAAGGAGAGTTCCCAATGCACCGGTTAAAGCAGATTTACGACTGGTTAGAGTTCCGCTTGAAGTTGGAAGGGCCGATCAAGGATTCGGTTCTTCATCCGGTGCCGAGGAATACGGCGAGCTGGTGGTATGTGTTCGGCAGCGCCAGTTTCGTTTTGTTAATGCTGCAGATTGCCACGGGTATCTTGCTGGCCCTCGTCTATGTGCCTTCGGCGGGCGAGGCATGGAACAGCCTGCAGGTGCTGAACCAGCAGCTGCCGCTGGGTTGGTTCCTGCGTGCCATGCACGGCTGGGGATCGAACTTCATGGTCGCGGTGGTGCTGATCCACATGGCGCAGGTCTTTCTTTTTGGCGCTTACAAGTTTCCTCGCGAACTGACCTGGATCCTGGGTGTCTTTCTGCTGTTGATGACGTTGGGTATGGCGTTCACCGGGCAGGTGATGCGCTTTGATCAGGATGCCTATTGGGGGCTCGGCATTGGGGCGTCGATTGTCAGCCGGGTTCCGTTCATCGGTGGACCGCTGGTCGAGTTGTTATTGGGCGGGCCTATCATTGCGGGCGCTACGTTGAGCCGCTTTTTTGCCCTGCATGTGTTTGTCATTCCGGGAATGATGCTGGGTTTCGCGGCGCTCCACATCTGGATGGTGATCGGGCTCGGCATCAACGATTGGCCGATGCCCGGGCGCATTGTGAGGCGCAGCACCTATATCCAGGAGTACCACGAGCTGACCCACAAGGACGGTATTCCGTTTGTCCCGGGAGCGATCTGGAAGGACATGTTCTTTTCCGCCGCGATCCTGCTTGCGGTTGCGGTGTGTGCAGTAGTTCTTGGACCCTTCGGGCCGACTGGGGTTCCTGATCCGACTATCATTCAGACGGTACCCAAGCCGGACTTCTTCTTCCTTTGGCTGTACACCGTGCTTTCCTTCCTCCCTGAGAACCTGGAGACGCCGTTCATCTTGATTGCTCCGATCCTGGGCATTGGCTTCCTCCTGGCATTGCCGTTCTTTGCCGGGGAGGGGGAGAAGAGCTGGCACCGGCGGCCGGTGGCGGTGCTGTCGATCACCGTTCTCGCGGTCGGGTTTGCGGTGTGCGAACATCTGGGAACCTATACCCCCTGGAGTCCAAAGATGCAGGCGTGGAGCGGAGACATTGTTCCCGTCCGCTATGTGCATACGGCAACGCCGCTGGGCAGGCAAGGGCAGATTGTGTTTCAGGAGAAGCAGTGCCGCAATTGCCACATGATCGGCGGCCTGGGCGGCGAGCGTGGACCTGCGCTGGACGGAGTGGCGACCCGGCTTACCTATGACCAGCTGGTGCGGCAGGTGCTGCAGGGCGGCGGCAACATGCCGGCCTACGGAAAAAATCTGTCTCCACCGGAAGTGACAGCGCTGGTCAGCTTCCTGGAGACATTGCACCCCCAGGGCCAGAGGCCCGCGCGGGATGCCTCACAGCAATATTTGGCCACTGGAGAGCTCGACCCACCGCGATAGTTGCCTGAAGCTTGGTCATTGTGACTACGGGCAACATCCTGCGAAAGAATTTGAACGGCTTTAGAGGGTTTGTGAGGACTATAGAAACGCGGTCTGCGCGCGAACCGGAACTAAAGGACCAAACAAAACCTGACGGGTGCCCCATGTTCGCACCAGCGCACGTGGGTCGAAAAAGACGGGCGAAGCCCATCAAACGATTTCCATCATCGAGTGAAAGCATTCGAAGAATTCATCCTCGGCCCACGTACGCTGAGGCGAACGTGGGCACCCGTCAAGTTTAGTTTGGTCCTTCAGTTCCGGTTCGTGTTCTCACGCACGCTCTTAGCCCCTGCCACGGCTAATCTTGCTTGGAAAACGACTACGGTTTAAGCCGGTTCGATCTTGAGTTCTTGGAAGAGAACAACCCACTATAGTGAGAGTAATGTCCAACGGGATATCACAGGCCGCGTGGGGTTCGTGGACTTTTCCCTTTTGGGCCACAGCTGGGCTCCTCGTAACTGCTTTGCTTTATCTGCGGGGCTGGAGCAAAATCCGCCGCACCCGGCCGCTTCTTTTTCCTTCTTGGCGAGCGTGGTCCTTCTTGGCCGGCCTGATTTCCCTGTGGATCGCCATCGCCTCCCCACTCAATACCCTGGACGGCTTGCTGCTGGTCGCCCATATGACACAGCACCTGATACTGATGTCGGTGGCGCCCCCGCTCTTGCTGCTCGGGGCGCCGGCCGTCCCCCTCTTGCGTGGCCTTCCGCGCTCCTTTCTTCGCGACGGTCTCGGACCTTTTTTCCGCACGAAGAGCCTCCATCAGGTATTCGGTGTGCTCACTCACCCCGTCTTCGCGTGGTTGGCAATGAACATCGCCTACCTCGGGTGGCACGTTCCCCAGGGCTACGAACTCGCCCTCCGTTCTCCCGGCTGGCACGAGATAGAGCACGCCTGCTTCCTGGGCACATCGCTGCTCTTCTGGTATCCCGTGATCCAGCCATGGCCGAGCAAAAGCGTTGGTTCCCGCTGGATCATGTTGCCCTATCTTGTCGGCGCCGATTTGGTAAACACGGCATTCTCCGGGTTCCTCACCTTCGCCGGCAGGGTGATTTACCCCAGCTATGCCAGCGGACCAAGACTCTTCGGGCTTTCGGCGCTGCAGGACCAGGTTGCGGCAGGCGCGCTCATGTGGGTGATTGGCTCTATTTTTTACGTCGTGCCGCTGGGTGCAATTGCCATCCATCTGCTCTCGCCGCGATCGCGCCGTGTCAACGTGCAGCCTGCAAAGGGAAACGTGGTCACGCCGCAACCAACCCGCTTTGACCTACTGCAGATGCCTCTGATCGGCAGTTTGCTGCGCTGGCGATACGGACGGATGACTCTGCAGAGCGTTGCCTTTATCGCTGCAGTCCTGGTCATTGCCGACGGCTTTCTGGGCCATCCGATGGGGGCGATGAACTTGGCCGGAATACTTCCATGGACCTACGTGCGCGCCTTCGGTGTGATCGCTCTGCTGGTGCTGGGGAACATCTTCTGCTTGTCATGCCCTTTCATGCTGCCGCGGGAGTTGGGGCGAAGCTTGGGGCTGGCCCGCTTCCAGTGGCCACGCTGGCTGCGCAGCAAGTGGATCGCCATCGTCCTGATGATCCTCTTTTTCTGGTCCTACGAGGCATTTGCCATCTGGGACCATCCCCAGCGCACCGCCTGGCTCCTCATCGCCTATTTCGCCGCGGCCTTTGCAGTGGACACCTTGTTCCGTGGCGCCAGCTTCTGCAAATACCTCTGTCCCCTAGGGCAATTCAATTTCGCCGGCTCGCTGCTTTCCCCCTTCACCCTGCAGGCGCGCAGCAAGACAACATGTGACCGTTGCACCACGCACGATTGCATTCGGGGTAATCCGCAGCAGCGTGGCTGCGAACTGCAGCTATACATGCCGCAGAAGGTGGGGAACATGGATTGCACACTGTGCATGGATTGCGTCAAGGCCTGCCCCCATGACAACATTGGCCTCTTCGCCGTGGTTCCCGTGCAGGACCTGCTGCGCGACCCCGTACGCTCCTCGATCGGAAGGTTCTCGTCGCGCGTGGATATCGCCGCGCTCGTCCTGGCAGTCGTGCTCGGCGCCTTCGCCAGCGCCGGACTGATGGTGGCGCCTCCTGCCTACGTAGCCTCGGCGCTCTGCCTGGCTGTGGTGGTCGCCGTTGCCTCTGCTTTATGGAAGAGGGAAATCTTCTGCCGCTTCTCGCAGGCACTGCTTCCCTTGGGCTTGGCTATGTGGACCGCCCACCTGCTGTTTCACCTGGTCACCGGTTGGGGGACCCTAGGTCCCTCTCTTCATCAGACGGCGGCAGACTTCGGCTGGCATTTTCTGGCTCCCGCCCACTGGGCGATGCAGCCGCCATTGCTGGCCGCCAACACGGTGCTCTCGGTACAGCTCCTGGCACTCGATGCCGGCCTGCTGTTAACCCTGTACCTGGGCTGGAGACTGGCCAAGCAGACGGCGCTCCTGCTGATGTTGCCTTGGACGACGATCGTTGCCGCCGGCTACACCGCGGCGGTCTGGATCGTGCTTCAGCCCATGCAGATGCGTGGTGTCATGATGAATCCATGAAACGCCTTTTCCCCTTGGCCGCTCTCCTGATGTGGGCAGCCGCGGCCTACGGAGATGGCGGGACAATGTTGCTCCACCAGGATTCCGGTGCGTTTACCGTCACTCTATTCGCCGCGCCGCAGCCACTGCGCACGGGCGACGCAGACCTGAGCGTGATGGTGCAGGATCGCAGCAGCGGGGAAGTCCTTTTGGACCCAACCATCCTTCTTACCGTCGGAACCGAACAGACCGTACGTCTTCAAAAAGGGCAGGCCACCAACCGTCTGTTGCAGGCGGCTACGGTGCATTTTTCAAAGCCTGGTTCGTGGCGTCTGGCCATTTCCGTTCAGCGGGAAAACGATTCGGCGCAACTGAGCACCGAGTGTACGGTTGAGCCGGATACCTCGCGCGCAACCCTGGTGTGGTTCTATGTCTTGTTGCCGGTTGGCATTATCTTGCTGTTCATCGTTCATCAGGCTTTGAAGTTTCGCTCCGAGGCGTAGCGACAAGGTCCATGTTGAATGTGGTAAGTTTTCGAGACATGGCAACGCATTACAAGTGGAACGATATCGAGGTAGAAGCACTGACCCCGCTCCTGGGCCGGCAAATCGTGGTTGGCACCAACGTCATGATGGCGCGCGTTTTCCTCAAGAAGGGCGCTCACGTGCCCCGGCACAGTCATTTCCATGAGCAGATCGCCTACATCCTGGAAGGGGCGCTCCTATTCACGCTCGACGATCGTGAGGTCACGGTGTCTGCCGGCGAAGTGTTGTGCATTCCGCCCAACGTGCCACACGAAGCAGTGGCGCTTGAAGATACGGTTGATCTCGACATCTTTAATCCCCCGCGCCAGGATTGGCTCGATAAAGACGATTCTTATCTGCGCCAGGAGGCCACCGCCAAATGAATCTCGGTTTGGAAGGCCGTAGCGTCATTGTGGCCGCGGCGAGCGAAGGAATCGCGCGCGCAGCGGCCGAGAAATTCGCGGCCGAAGGCGCAAAAGTGGCAATCTGTTCCCGCGACGCCGCCAAGCTGAATGCAACCGCAACCGAAATTCGCGAGCGTTACAGTGCCCAGGTTCTCGCCCAGCCGCTGGACGTGACGGATGAAAAGGCTGTCGAGGAGTTCGTAAAGTATGTAGCGGAAGAATTCGGCGGGGTGGACGTTTGCGTCGCCAACGCCGGTGGTCCGCCGGCCAAGATGTTCTTGGCCACCACCACGGCGGAATGGCATCGCGCGGTGGAGTTGAACTTCATGAGCGTGGTCCATTTTGCGCGCGCTGTTCTTCCCTGGATGCAGAAGAAGAAATGGGGCAGGCTGGTGACGATTACCTCCATTACCGTACGCCAGCCGATTTCCGATTTGATTTACTCCAATGCGGTGCGGGCCGGGGTTCTGGGTCTGGTGAAAAGCCTGTCGAACGAGTTCGGTAAGGACGGCATCACGGTCAACAACGTAGGACCCGGCTACACGGCAACCGAGCGCCTGAAGCAGCTGATCGCCAAGCGCTCGCAGGATCTGGGAATCAGTCCGGCGGACTTTGAAAAGCGCCTTGTAGGCGAGGCCCCTCTGCAGCGAGTGGGACAGCCGGAAGAAGTTGCCGACGCTATCGTGTGGCTGGCCTCGGACCGTGCTTCCTACATCACCGGCCAGACAGTGCTGGTCGACGGCGGCTTATTTAAGGGGCTCTAGAATTTGAGTGAGAACCGGTTCTGCTATTTCTCGCGCAGACTTTAGAGTCACGGAGTTCGTTCAGCCTATGCGTCGTCTGAGTCTGACTATCGCGCTGTTGATTACTTGCGGTTGCAAATCCACCCCCAGCTCTCAGCAGACCTACGACCGCATGTTGCAGCAGATACGCCAGATTGCCATCTTCGACGATCATGGCCATCCTGGTTTTGCTGACGACAGCGACGTGGATGCGATGGCGTCCTCTCCTTCGCACGCCCCGTTTCGCCTGCGCTCTGACAATCCTGAACTGATCGACGCTTCCAAGGATCTCTTCAACTATCCCTATAACGACAACAGCCCGGAGCATCTCAAGTGGCTCGTTACGAAAAAAGCGGAGCTGCGTAAAAGCTATCCAGGGTACCAATACTTTGATCGCATCCTCGACAAGCTAAATGTTCAGACCATGATGGCGAACCGGGTCGCTATGCCGGACTATCTCGACCCCAAACGCTTCCATTGGGTATTCTTTGTCGACTCGTTTCTATTCCCCTTGGACAATAGCGATCTGACCGCGCGCAACATAGACGAGGGCGTCTATATTCCCTTGCAGGAGAAGTTACTAAAACGCGAACTGGCACAGACCGGCCTAACTAGCTTGCCCAAGACTTTCCCCGGCTATCTGGCCTTTGTCAGCAAGGTTCTCGAGCAGAACCGCAGCCACGGCGGAGTCTCGATCAAGTTTGAGATCGCTTACTTTCGTACCCTACATTTCGACGATCCGCCAGAGGCCTTGGCGGCCGGCATTTACGACCGCTTTCACGCCGGGGGCAAGCCCTCCGAGGCGGAGCACGCGGCATTCGAAGACTTTATGTTTCGCTACCTGCTGCGGGAAGCGGGCCGCCTGCATCTTGCGGTGCAAATACACACCGCCGTAGGCACCGGTGACTTTTTCAGCGTAAGCGGCGGCAACGTCCTGAACCTGGAAAACGTGCTGCGCGATCCGCGATACAGCAACGTCAACTTCGTGCTCTTGCATGGCGGCTACCCGTTCCAGGAGCAGGCCATTTGGCTGACCGCGCGAGAAAATGTCTATCTCGACTCTTCGTTGATGGGCTTGTATCTCTATCCCGCGGATTTCGCCGAAGTACTGCGCCATTGGTTATTGCTCTACCCGGACAAGGTGGTCTTCGGTTCCGATGCTTTCCCCTTCAGCGACGCCATCGGGGCGGAGGAGAGCGATTGGCTGGCGATTGAGTCGGCGCGCAAGGCCCTGGCCACCGCCCTGTCGCGGATGATCCTCAACGGTGAGGTCAGCGAACCGCAGGCCTTACAATTCGCGCATGGCTATCTCCACGACAATGCCGCACGCATCTATCCGGCCCCTTGACTTGTTTCCCTAAGATTCTTTTTCTATCTGAGCCTCGCCCCCCATCTATTCTCGGCCTATACGGGAATTCTCGCGCAGAGAAATAGGGGGTGGCCCATATCTCGCGCTTTTTGCGAGATGTGGGAGCGAAACTCAGGTAGTAAAAGAACCTTCAGGGTCTTGATATAAACTTCAGCTGTGAAGCGAATCCGGAATTATTTCGCCGCCGTAGCAACTTTGCTGGTCTGCCTGGCACTCACCATCCCCGCCCATTCGGCCAGCAAGGTCAGGGTCGGATATTGCGGCCGATTGCAAGACATCGATGCGGTGAAGGCCGCGGGTTTCGATTACCTCGAAGTGCGCGTGTCTGAGGTAGCCGCGCTTTCCGATGCCGATTTTGTGGCGACGGTCGCCAAGTTCAAGCAAGTTGGGCTCCCCGTGCTGTCGGCAAATCTCTTCATCCCCGGCGACATCAAAGTTACCGGCCCCAACATCGACAAAGTCCGCCAGATGGAATACGTCCGCCGGGCCCTCGATCGGGTCAGCCTTTTAGGTGTGCGGCTTGTGGTCTTTGGCAGCGGCGGCGCGCGCCAGGTCCCTGACGGCTTCTCCAAGCAAGAGGCCTTTCAGCAACTGGTCGATTTTGGTAAGCGCCTCGCCCCCGAAGCTCGATCGCGAAACATGATTATCGCCATTGAGCCGCTACGCCACCAGGAAAGCAACATCATCAACAACAGCCTCGATGGACTCGAATGGGTCAATGCGGTGAACGATCCCAACATCCAGTTGATGATCGACTTCTACCATTTTTCGGTGGAGAAAGAAGATACGTCCGATATCTTCAAAGTTAAGGACCACCTGCGGCATTTGCATATGGCGAATCCAAACGGCCGCGTGATGCCGTTGAAGTGGGACGAATATAACTACGCGCCATTTTTCGCGGCGCTGCGTCAGCTCCACTATGACCGGCTGATCAGCGTGGAAGCTTCGAACAAAGATCTAGTGGCGGAAGGGAAGCAGTCCGTCGCCCTGCTACGGCGTGCATTTGACGAGTAAGATAAAATAGTTACACGCAGTTAGGCCCCCATATCCGTGTTCGAGGCGGAGACCTATATGAACATTGGGCCCCTTGTTCAAACAGTACAAGAACCGTACGCCGCTCCTTCCATAGGACGCCTTCTGGGCGCTACCGCGGATGACGCGTGTTTGCTGGAACTGCACACGGACGCAGGACTTCTCTACGTTCGTCCCACGGGATGGCAACGCATTCGCCTGCGTTGGATATTCCGCCATTTTCACGTTCTTCCCCCACAGCTTTTGAGCCGCGGTGACCAGCGCTTGATTGAGAAGCTATCCCATTCGGCACGGGTGAGCCCTTCGCTGCCGGTGCCTAGGAGCACGATCTTTGGGGTGGTCGAGAATGTGCGCCCGAAGTCGGACCATGCGGTCGTGTCCTCTGCGGCGCCGTCAAAATCCAAGGCCACGGCAAGACGTCTCCATGTTGTACCTCAGGTGGTGCAGGAAGACCTGCGGGATGGCGTGCGCGCAATCCGTTTCCCGCGGTGGTTGGTGGCTGCGGCCACGGTTTCGGCCGTTGGTTGGATCGCCTACGGCTTGTTAACACTGCCAACCCACCAGAAGAAAGCCCCGGTGGTGTCTCTGCCGGCCGTGCAGGCTGCGCCGCCAATCCACCCCGCGGCCGAAATCGCCAAGCCCTCCCCAGTGCCCCCTGAGCCCACGTTGGTCTCCCGGATATCGGCGCCCGTCATCCATTTGCGGAAAGCCATGATCAAGGCCCTGCCTGCGGCCGCACCAGCGCCTGCGGCAGTCTCGGTGCCTGCGCCTGCGGCAGTGTCGGTGCCAGCGCCTGAACCTGCGCCGGCCCTCACGGCCTCGATTGCTCCCGCCCCCGCCTCCCCGCGGCTCTTTATAGCCGAGCTTCCCCCGGGTCATTTGGTGCGGCCAGTCCTGTCGAATTCTAAACTCACCGGTCAGTTGGATCTGAGAGCGCTCATCGCAGCCGACGGCTCGGTCAAGGAAGTGACCTTGGTGAGTGGGGACCCAAAATTGGCCCAAGCCGCCATCGGCGCCGTCCGCCGCTGGCGCTACGCTCCAAATCCATCCTCGGCTCCTGACGGGGAAAGGGAGACGCTCATCCGGATGAATTTCTTCGGCAAGGACGCAGTTTCCATAACATCGGTGGCAAGATAAGCGCCACGTCTCGTATGCTGGTCCGGCGTCAAATTGCGGAGACTGCCGATGGAGCTGCAAAAAGAACTGACCGCCGAGTACGATCGTGAGCTTACCCTAACGCGAAAAATGCTGGACGCGATTCCCGCCGACGCTGACTTGAGCTGGAAGGCAAGCCCCAAATCCATGACCCTGGGCCGCCTTGCCGCGCACGTGACGGAGACGGCCGGGGCTTGGGCTTTGGACACAATCTCCAAGAACGGCTTCAACTTCGACATGGCCACGTGGCAGCCCTGGAGCCCAACCGACAAGGCTGAGATCCTGCAGAAGTTTGATCGGGATACGCCGCAAGCGAGACAGTCTCTTGCGGATCTTGATCCGGCCAGATGGGATGACAACTGGAAGATGACCGCAGGCGATCAAACCTGGATCGACGACTCACGTTACCACGTCTTTCGCACCTGGGTGCTGAATCACCTGATCCATCATCGTGCCCAACTGGGCCGCGATTTGCGTACACTCGGCGCCCCGATCCCAGGTATGTACGGTCCTTCGGCGGACGAGGGTTGAGCGGGCAACGTCAACTCACCCTAAGAGACGCCGCCACCCGGAAGCCGTAGTCCGCGTACTTGAATTCCGGTGGAATGCTCGAGCGCGCCGAGCACCGCGAAATCTTGATTTGGTGCCGCCACGAGCCACCCCGCGAGGATTTCCGGCTGCCCTCGTCGGGTCCCGTCGGATTTCGATCGGGTGAAATGCTGTAATAGCCGCCTGCAAACCAATCGTTGCACCACTCGTGGACGTTTTCGCACATCTCAAATAGGCCGAAAGCGTTGGGCTCTGATTGCCCCACCGGTTCCGGTCCTGTCTGCCAACGAGCGTTATAGTCAGGCCGCGACATCGGGGGAGCATCGCCCCAAGGGAACATCCGTCCTTCCACCCCACCCCGCGCAGCTCTTTCCCATTCCGCTTCGGTGGGTAGTCGATAGTGCGCGGCAGTCATGGTGGAAAGCCATTCGCAATAGGCGACGGCATCGAACCACGAAACTGCAACCACAGGTTGCAGCGGATGAGAGAAGTGGGCGTCGCCCCAATTCGGAGGGGTCGCGTTGCTGGTCGCGCTTAAGAAAAGTGCGTACTCAGCGACCGTGACCTGAGTGGCGGCCATAGCAAATGAGTCCACCCAAACCCGATGGATCGGTCCTTCCACTTCCTGTCCGGTATCGGATCCCATAGAGAACCAGCCGGCGGCAATTTCGATTTTCTGCGGCTCAGTGATCGGCATGCTTAGGGATACATCTACGATCTTAGCTTGAGGCGAATTACCTTGTCTGATCCGGCCGAGGTTGGTAGCCTTAGTCGCCTTCCCTATACAAACTATTGAGAACCGTTCGAGGAAGTTCATGCTTAAAAAAGCCCTGTTGGTTGTTATCGTCACCGGCCTGCTGTGCACGCATGCTCGAAGTCAGTCCGCCCCCACCGGCATCGCGATCGCTTTGGGCGCTCTCGATCCCTATGTCAAAAATACGATGAATAAGACCAAAGTTCCGGGCATCGCCGTGGCGGTCGTCTACAAAGGTCAGGTGGTGGCTCTTAGGGGATATGGGGTCCGGAAAGTGTGCGACCCACCCAAGACGTGCGACCCAGTGAAGGTCGATGCGGACACGGTGTTTGAGATTGCTTCGCTCTCGAAGCCCATTGCCTCCACGATTATGGCCTCCTTGGTAGGTACGGGGGAATTGAGTTGGGACGATCGGATTCAAGCCCTCGAACCGGATTTCCAGCTCAGTGACCCTTCTGTTACAGCGCAGGTCACCTTGCGCGATTTGTTCTCCCATCGCAGCGGCCTGCCTACCGATGCGGGGGATTATCTGGAGGATTTGGGCTACAGCCGTCCTGAGATCCTGCACAAGATGCGTCTGGTTCCCTTGGCTGGCCAATTTCGCACTACCTACCACTACAGCAACTTCGGGCTCACCGAAGCTGCGATCGCGGCGTCGCTCAAGACCGGCAAGACCTGGGAAGAACTGGCCTACGAACGGCTTTATTCGAAGATCGGTATGACCTCGACCAGCTCGCGCTACTCCGACTATGAGAACAACCCGGATAAAGCTGCGCTGCACTACCTGCAAAATGGGGTTTATAAGAATTGGTTTGTGCGCGAAGCCGATTCGGAAGCGCCGGCCGGTGGTGTGAGCTCGAGCGTTCGGGACCTGGCGAAATGGATGCAGTTGCAGCTTGGCGGGGGCTCCTTCAATGGTGAGCAGATCGTGGACCGGACAGCCCTCGAGGAAACCTACAAACCGGAAATTTGCCGAGCAGGCCCGGGACCGTACCCGCCGGGACAGTGCCAGGGCGATGCCTACTATGGGCTGGGCTGGAACGTGAACCACGACGCTCAGGGGCGGCTGCAACTTGGCCACAGCGGAGCCTTCCTCCTGGGAACCGCCACTTCCGTATACCTTTTGCCCAGCGAGCAAATCGGCATCGTAGTCCTTTCGAATGGGACGCCGACCGGCATACCGGAATCCATCTGCCTGACGTTTCTGGATTACTTCCACTACGGCGCTCCTAAAAACGACTATCTGACGCTCATCAAGCCGGTATTCCAGGCCATGATCGATGAAACGCAAGACGGCTCCAAGGACTACAGAAAGCTCCCGGCACCGGGGAATCCGGCGCCCGGAGGCGCACTTTCCAGTTACGTAGGAACCTACGTGAACCCTTATTACGGGAAGCTCCAGATCGCGTTGCAAAAGGATCAGCTGATTCTTCGCCTTCCGCCGCGCGATGCCTACTACGAGCTGACCCACTGGGATGGGGACACGTTTACCTACTATTTCGCCAGTGAGAGCATCGGAGTCGCTCGCCGCGGGGTCCAGTTCCTCGGCGGAGGCAAGGTCCTGGTGGAGAGCCTCGCCAAGACGGAGAACGATGTCCTCCTAAACAACGGGGTATTTACGAAGATCGACTGAACTCGAATCTGCATATTGTGCTAAACTAAACTAACTGGACTTAGTCTATGAAGAAGAGCATACCTACAGTCAATATTCACGAAGCGAAGACGCACCTTTCCAAGTTGGTCGATCAGGCAGTCAAGGGGCAGCCGTTCATCATCGCGAAAGCCGGCAAGCCGCTCGTCAAGGTAAGTGCTCTCGATGCTCCCACCCCTACGCAGATGCGGCGTTTTGATTTTTTGGCGGGTCAATTCGAAATTCCGGACGATTTCAATACGATGCACAGCGCAGAGATCGAAAAGATGTTTTACGGTGATGAGTGAAACTGTTGCTCGATACCCATCTGATTGTTTGGGCTTCGAGGGAATCGAGCCGCCTCTCCACAACCGCCAAGAGTCTCATGAGTGATAGCGGCAACGAACTCGTGTTCAGTGCGGCGAGTATTTGGGAAGTTGCTATCAAGCGGGCGCTTGGCCGTATCCAGATAGATCCTCGGTTGTTACGACGCGGTTTGTTAGACAACGGTTACAGTGAGCTGCTGGTTAGCAGCGATCACGCCATTGCGGTCGGCGACATGCCTTCCCTCCATAAAGATCCCTTTGATCGCATTCTGATCGCACAGGCGACGGTTGAAGGTATCATGCTACTCACGGGCGATCTACAAATAGCCCAATATTCCGGGCCGATACGCCTCGTGTAGGTCTATCGCAAAAACTGCTCCACGAAGTCTTCTCCCAGTCCAACGGACGCGAAGTGCTTGCGGCACAGATCGATCTTGGTGAACACATCTTCGTATCCCTGGACCTTCCCATCGGGATCGACGTAGATCATCGCCCCGTTGACTTGAAAGAGCGTAATCATTTCCGGAACATCGTCCTCCACCACCAAGGTGTGCGTCTCCCCTGGAGTCTCGTAGACGTACGATCCTTCCGTCGCTGTCCAGTCGTGCTCCAGGTAGTGCCAACTGCCCTTCAGCACGAATCCGTGGACAGGCTGCGGATGGCGATGGCGGGAGAGCACGCCCGACTTGCGCACCCGCAGGAGATTCATCCAATACCCCCGGCTGGCCGACAGGCATAGCGGACGAAACCAGACATTTTCCGCCTGCGGCACCCACAGCCGCTCATCTGTAGGAATCGCGTTGGGTACAACCAGCTCTGGAAAGCTCTCCTTGGGCTGCGGGTGGCGGTAGGGAATTCGTGCTTCGGCAACGGTGCTCATGGTAGATCCTCTCTTTTCAGACTGCTGCGTACCCGCCATCGACGGGTAAGATCACTCCGGTGATGAAGCGGGCCGCTTCGGAACAAAGAAATACCGCCGCACCGGCGACATCTCCCGGCTGACCCCAGCGCTGCATCGGTGTGCGGCTCAGAATGGCGGCAGACCGATCGTCATCCTCCACCAAGCCCCGGGTTAGCTCGGTCGCGATCCAGCCCGGGGCAATCGCATTCACCCGGATACCCTCAGCCGCCCAGGCGCCTGCCAGCGCCTTGGTCAATTGCGCGACTCCGCCCTTTGACGCGGTGTAAGCGGGCACCGCGGCGCCCCCAAAAAACGAAAGCATCGATGCGGTATTGACGATGGCCCCGCGAGCGGCCGCAAGCTTCGGGCGCGCCGCGACGCACATGCGCATGGTCCCGGTCAGGTTGACATCGATCACCTTCTGGAAGGTCTCGATATCGTACTCGGCATAGTTACGTACGATCATTCCAGCGCAATTGATGAGCGCGGCTAACTGATCGTACGGAGCCAGAGCCGCCGCGACCGAGGCCGCCGAGGTTACGTCGAGCTTGACCGCCGAAAGCCGCTCGCTCGTCGCGACGGCCGCCACTTGCTCGTCGGTGATCCCAGTCACCGTGACGTGGTAGCCGGCCTCGACCATCGCGGTGGCAATGCCAAAACCGATGCCGGTTGTACCCCCGGTGATGATGGCGTTCGCCGTCATCGTCCGAGCCAAAACGTTAAGGCGACGCCAGGTAGCCGCATAGTTCTCCGGCTCGAATGGTATTACAAAGGGGGATTTGACTCCAAGCCAGGCTCAGCAGGGCTGAGAACAGGTCGCGCGCTTGGTCAAATGCAAACGGTTAGCGCTCTCTTCCGAACTGTAGGCGATACCGTCCATGAGATCGTGGATGATCTGCAGCCCTCTCCCGCTCTCCGCCAGCTGGTCGATGTCGTGCACCTCGAAGACATCGCTACCCTGGAGGAGGCGCTCCAGGTTCTTGGCGGACATGGGAGTTCCGTTGTCGATGACTTCCAGGTGCAGCAGATCGAGTTCACTCGAAACCACGACCGAGACTACCTGACCGGGCTGCCCGTGATAGGCATGCTGAATGGCATTGGTGACCGCTTCGACAACACACAGCTCCACTTGGCTTGCGCTGGCTGTGTCCAGTCCAAGATAGGAACACGCGCTGCTGACTGCCGCCGCCACCAGGGAGACATCGGCCAGGTTGCTATCGATGGAAAGCTTGAGGCGGCTCACTGAAAACTCCGTCGGATTGCCATGGTTATGCCATTTCAATGGCCAGCAGGGAGACGTCGTCGGCAAACTCCGTGGTGGCGTGCCAGTTTTTGATTTCCGACAGCAAGCCACCCAGCAGCTCATCCAGCGGCCGTGCCCCTTCCCGCTCCAGGTATGAAAGCAGCCGGGGTACGCCAAAGGCCTCGCCTTGGAGGTTCGCGCACTCGGTGACGCCATCGGAATAGAGCAGAAGCCTGTCCCCATGATCGGCAGAAATCTGGAAAGAATCGAACTCTATTTCGGGCCATAGACCCACCGGCATTCCGCCCGTTCCCAGCACCTTGATTTCTCCCCCTTTTCCGATCAGGATCGGACTGGGATGCCCGGCCTGGGCGAGGCTAAGGGTGGAGGAGCTGCTGTCGAACAAGCCGTAGATCATTGTGAAGTAGCGATCGTCCTGGGAAGGGAAGCGCTGGTTCAGCACGCGAATGGCCTCCCCGGGAGACAGCAGATCGAAGGTCTCATGGTCGCGGTTGTAACGCTTGAGGGGATTCCCCGCCGTCTCATCGGGAGTCAACATCATGCTCAGGGTAACGGACAGCATGGCCGCCGGAACTCCGTGACCGGAAACATCCAGCAGGTAGAAGGCGACCTGATGTTCGCCTATGGCAAACAGGTTGAATGTATCGCCGGCAACATAACCGGACGGCTGGAGCCGCCATTCGCAGCGGAGGCCGTGCGCCATGACGGCGGGCGAAGGCAACAGCCTTCTCTGCATCCATGCTGCGGCTTGTAGGTCCTTCTCCAGCAGTTGATGCGCAGCCTCGAGCGAGCAGTTGATCTTTGCCAGCTCGCGGTTTTTTTCGGCGAGCCCCTGTTGCAGGCTTAGGACTCGCTCGCCGGCGCGGACCTTAACCCGCAGTTCCTCGGGGCTGATGGGTTTGACCAGGAAGTCATCGGCGCCGGCGTCCATGCCCTCGATGAGATCGGACCTGGCTCCTTTGGAGGTGCAGAGGATCACGTAGATGTAGCGGTCGAAGCCGGCTGCGCGAATTTTCCGGCAAAGGTCAACACCGGCCAGGTGGGGCATCAGCCAATCGCTCACGATGAAGCTGATGTCGCCGTCCTTCACCAGCTTCCAGGCCAACTCTCCGTCGGTTGCTTCCACCACCTCATGGCCCTGCTGCTGGAGGAGCGCGGAGAGAATCCCGCGTGCGACAGAATCGTCGTCCACCAGCAAGATCTTCATTTCCGAGGTGCTCCTAGCTTTTCACCGGTGCTCACGCAGACTCTTATCGGCCAGTCAAGTTACTTATTGACTCCCGGTGTTCTCTCATCCTTTGTCGCTTTTCGCCGATTTGGGGAACAGCAGCGGAGGGACACATATGCCGTTGGCGAGCCAGGCTTCCGGTCACGAGTCCCTAAGCGCCGGGATTCAATATCACCTTCGTTACTCAGTGGGAAACTCCAGCGGCGCCGTCTCCAAACAAGACATATTGCAGGCTCTCGGCTACGCGGTACGTGCCAGGTTGATTGATGGGCTGATTGCCAGCGAAGAACGCCGGCGCCGCTTTCGAGCCAAGCGTCTGGTGTATCTCTCCGCGGAGTTTCTCATTGGCCAGTCCCTGCGCAACAATCTCTTCAATTTGAAACTGCTGCAGCAAGCAGAAGACGCGACCAAGCAATTGGGTTTCGATTTGCACGAGATTGCCGATGCCGAGGCGGACGCCCCCCTGGGCAACGGAGGCCTTGGACGCTTGGCGGCTTGCTTCATGGAATCGCTGGCTACCCTGGGAATGCCCGCCTATGGCTTCGGTATCAACTACCAGTTTGGCCTCTTCAAGCAGGAAATCGAAGATGGATTCCAGAAGGAAAAGGCCGACCAATGGCTGAGCTACAACTCTCCCTGGTTGATCGAGCGTCCTGCTGAGACCTGCGCCATACCGCTCTATGGCCGCATTGAGGACGCCCTGGCCAAGGACGGCACCTACAACCCGATGTGGGTGGATTGGCAGATCATTGTCGGAGTTCCGTACGACCTGCCGGTGGTAGGTTTCGGGGGCCACACCGTCAACTATCTCCGCTTGTACTCGGCGCGCGCGTCAGACGAGTTCGACATGAAGATCTTCAACAGCGGAGAGTATCTGCGCGCCGTCGAAGACAAGATCAAGATGGAAACCGTCTCCAAGGTTCTGTATCCCTCGGATACCGCGCCTGCCGGCAAAGAGCTGCGCCTGGTGCAGGAATACTTCATGGTGGCTTGCGCTTTGCGCGACGCGGTGCGCAGCTATGCGAGAGAAATACCCGGCGGCGGCATGGAGCGGTTGGGCGACTATGTCACGTTCCAGATGAACGACACCCACCCTGCGCTGGTGGTTGCGGAACTGATGCGCTTGCTGGTGGATGAGCACGCCATGGCATGGGAAGCCGCGTGGACGGTGACCCAGTCCTGCTGTGGCTATACCAATCACACGCTTCTGCCCGAGGCTCTGGAAAAATGGCCGGCCAGCCTGTTGGAACGAGTGGTGCCCCGGCATCTGCAAATCATTTGTGAAATAAATCGCCGCTTCCTGGTTCAGGTGGCGCGGAAATTGCCAGCCGACGAGGCACGCTCGGAACGGATGTCGATTATCAGCCTCGGCGGGGAGATACGGATGGCAAACCTGGCCATCGTGGGAAGTCACAGCATCAATGGCGTGGCTGCGCTCCATTCGCAGCTCGTGAAAACTCGCCTCGTTCCTGACTTCTACGCCCTCTGGCCGGAACGATTCAACAACAAGACCAACGGGGTAACTCACCGGCGTTGGCTCGCTTGCTGTAACCCGTCCTTAGCCGAGTTAATCACCAATTCGGTCGGGGAAGGTTGGATCACCAACTTCGGCGCCGTTCGAGGCCTCGAAGCGTTTGCCCGGGATAAAGGGTTTCAGCACGAGTTTCAACGCCTGAAGCGGGAGAACAAAATCCATCTGGCCGCGTTGATCCATGACACGGAGCAGGTGAGGGTGGATCCGGATTCGTTGTTTGATGTGCAGGTGAAGCGGATCCACGAATACAAGCGGCAGCTTCTGAACGCCATGAACGTCATGCATGCCTACCTGTGCCTGGTGGACGAAGGCGCCAAACCGGTGGTGCCGCGTACCCACATCTTTGCCGGCAAAGCGGCACCGGGATACTGGATGGCCAAGCTCATCATCAAGCTGATTAACAACATTGCTTCGGTGGTGAACCATGATCCACGGGCGGATGGCTTGATGAAGGTGGTCTTTATGCGCGACTACCGGGTGAGTTTGGCGGAGAAAATTATTCCCGCCGCGGACCTGAGCGAACAGATCTCCACTGCCGGCATGGAAGCCTCGGGAACCGGCAACATGAAGTTTGCCATGAACGGAGCGGTGACCATTGGCACGTTGGATGGCGCCAACGTGGAGATTATGGAAGAGGTAGGCGCCGACAATATCTACATCTTTGGTTTGAAGACGGAGGAGATCGAGGTCCGCCGTGAGGGCTACCATCCTTGGGATCGCTACCAGTCGAGCCCGGATGTTCGCCGGGTGTTGGATGCTCTGCGAGACAATCGCTTTTGTCCCAACGAGCCGGGGTTGTTCCAACCGATTGTCGATGCGTTGCTCGATGGGGGCGACTACTACTTTCACCTGGCGGATTTCGACGGTTATCTCGCCGCCCAGCATCGCGTGAGCGCGGACTTTCAGGATGCGCCGGCATGGGCCTTGAAAGCGATTCTGAATGTCGCGCGCAGTGGTAAGTTCACCAGCGACCGGGCAGTTGCTGAATACGCCAAAGATATTTGGGCGATCAAGTCGATAGTGCCTTGAGACGGGGGTAACGATGAGACTTATAGAACAAACGATTGATGGCAATGTAGTGCTCGCGGTGCTGGAGCCGCGCCTGGTTGCGGACAAAGCCCAGGCCTTCAAGGAATCTGTCGGCCGCTATTTTTCCAATGGGCCGATTTCCCTGGTCCTCGATCTGGCTAAGGTGGAGTTTATCGACAGCACCGGACTTGGCGCCATCCTGTCGGTGTTGAAGCGCATGCCGAAGGGGAGTGAATTGCTGGTCTGCCGGCTAAATGAGGCAGTCACCAGTATGTTTATGCTTACCCGGATGGATCGTGTCTTTACCATCTGTAAGACGGTGGATGAGGCGATGACGACTCTAACCCGGGCGTGAATTAGCTATCCCAAGGTTAGTTATTAGGTGTAGAGTGTTCGGCGGATTCGATTTCAATCTAAGGGGGCTCCATGTTGAAGCCTTTCTTGATTCTTTCCGCCTTGGTCCTAAGCGGCGCGTCTGCGCCTTCGCAAACTCCGCAACAGCCCGCTAGCGCCCCTCCGGCAACTCTGGCTCCAATTCCCGCCGAAGCGGTGAACCAGGTTAACCCGATCAAAGCCAACGCGGAATCGCTGGCCCGGGCCAAAAAGATATACGGCTATGAGTGCGCCATGTGCCATGGTGAGGATGGCGCCGGAGCCGGCGACCTCTCCAAAAATATGAAGGCGAAAATGGGTGATTTCCGGGATCCCACGACGCTTAAGGCACACACCGACGGCGAGTTGTTCTACATCATCAAGAACGGCAAGGGAGAGATGGAGGGCGAGGGCGCGCGGGTCAAGCCCGATGACACCTGGAGCCTGGTGAACTATCTCCGCTCCCTGTCGAAGGGGCAATCGGCAGTAGCAGCGAAGGGCCCGGCATAAGCAGCAAAGTCTGCGCGAGAACCAAACCATACGCCTACACGGCTCTCGATGGGTGCCCCATGTTCGCACCAGCGTACGTGGGCCGAAAAAGAATTCTTCGAATGCTTTCACTCAAGGACTAGAAGCGTTGGAAGGGCTTCGCCCGTCTTTTTCGGCCCACGTACGCTGGTGCGAACATGGGGCACCCGTCGAGATTTCTACTGATCGAGATTTGTGGTCGCGTGTAGATCGCACCCAAATCTCTAGGCTCTTCGTTGCTCATACCAACGGAGCACCCGCAAGGCCCGAAGCGTGTTCCACCGGCTCGGCTCTCCTACCGACTCACCGACTGACAAGCCAAGCGCCTCTTCATATGCGCGGTCGAGGAGCCATCGGCCGTCGGCTTGCCGTTTGCTTGCGATGTAATCCACGGCCGCATGGAGGCGCGCGTCCGGCTGCTGACCCGAGTCAGCGTCCCGGAAATAGTCGAGCGCACGGAGGACGTCGTAGTGGTAGCGCGGTGGGAAGGCCAGTTCCAGGAACTCCGGATTGGCCACTTCACCGGTGGAACGCCGCCGGAAGAGGGCGCGCTCGAGCAAATACTCCTCGCCGCGCCGTCTAGCTGCCGCGATCTCCGGCGCCGACCCCACGGCACGCTCGTACGCGAGCAGCCCTTCCAACACGCAAATCGTAGTGTGGAATGACGAGCGCGTACTCTTGGGCGCTTCGCAGTTCCAACCGCCGTCCTCAAGCTGCTCGCCGAGGAGACGGTGTGCGAGGCGCGCGGCCGGACGCCCGAAGTAGCCGCCGAGCGCGAGCACGCCCCCGTTGATGCACGGCTCCTCTTCGCCCTCAAAAAATGGGTTCCCGCCGAACTCCGGCCCGCGAAGTTCCCAGAAGCGATGATTGCTCCATCGCAAGGACGTTTCAAGACGCGACACGGCGGACACCACAGTAAGTTCAGCAGGGTCGACGCCGGTCGCGCGCAGCAGGAGCAAAGTGTACAGTGTGGCTAACCAGAGGGGACGTTCCGGTCTCCGCCATGAGCCGTCAGGCTCCTGGTGGGCGAGAATCTCCGCACCGATCCCTTCGCGAGAAACGCGTGCGCGCTCTGCGGCGATCGCCGCCGGGAATGCATCCGTGAGATCGCGCATCGTTTGCCAGCGGATGGCGGGGTCCGCATCGAGGAGCCAATCCAGGGTGTCCACGGCGCTATACTACCTCTAAAGCCACCACCTGAGATGTCCCCGCCAGTCCAGATTTGCGTTGACGTTCCGGCGGCAAATTCTTACAGTAACTCAAACCCATCCGGTGAAATTCAGCTCGCCAACCGCGTTAGCAGATGCTATCGAAGAGAAAACGCCTATAAAGGCGCAGTGATGGGCCCCAACTTAAGGAAAAGAGGCCGTAAAAATGCTTTCCCGAATACACGTTTTCGCTGTTGCCTTACTTCTCGCACTTGCCTTCGGGCCCGCCATGTACGGCCAAGCCACGGGGAGCTTTTCCGGCAACGTCACGGATAAATCATCTTCGGCCATTCCTGGAGCTACCGTCATCGCGACCTCCGTGGGAACCGGCTTGGCGCGCACTGTGACTACGGACGCTGCCGGCCACTATCTGCTGCCTTTGCTGCCGGTCGGCAATTACACCGTGCACGTCGACGCCAACGGCTTTCAAAGCGCTGAATCCAAAGATCTGAAATTGCAAGTGGATGAAGCCCGGGAGCTCGACTTTGCGCTCGTGCCGGGAACCGTGGTCACCACTGTGGCCGTTTCCGGTGAGGCAGTCGCCGTCGAGTCGGCGAATCCCTCCCTCGGCCAGGTCATCACCTCGCAGGAGGTCTCGCAGCTCCCCTTGAATGGCCGCGACTTCGTTCAGCTGGCCACCCTTACCTCGGGGGCTACCGCCGAAACCAACCCCAACAGCTTTTTCACTTCCGCTGCCAGCAGTGAAGTGGCCGCGCGCGGTTCGTTCTCCCTCTCGGTGGGCGGTTCCCGCCCTAACAGCACGGACTGGCTCCTGGACGGCGTCGACAACAACGAGCTCACCGCCGGCGGTATCGCTATCTTCTCCTCCATCGATGACATCCAGGAATTCAAGGTTTTGACCTACACCTACTCCGCTGAATACGGCACCCGCGCAGGCCCGACCGTGCTGGTCACCTCAAAAGGCGGATCCAACGACTTCCACGGCACTCTGTTTGAATTTGTGCGCAACACCGATCTGGATGCCAAGAGCTTCTTCGCGCAATCCGCGGAAAAGTTCAACCTGAACCAATTTGGCGGTGGCGTTGGCGGACCCATAAAGAAGAACAAGACCTTCTTCTTCGTCGATGGGGAGCAAAAATATCAGCTGCACGAAATTCCTTTTACCGGCCTGGTGCCGTCGCTGGCTATGCGCACCGGTGATTTCTCACACGACGCTTTTGGCAATCTTGCCGCCATCGGCACGCCCGCTGCCAACCAGCCCACCGGCATCGTCAACCCGAACATGGTAGGAGCAGGCACGAATCCGCTCGTGTTTCCCAACATTTTCTTCCATTGCGATAGCGCCGGAAATCCTCTCCCCGCCCTCGCCGACGGAAGCCAGGCGAACGGCACTGCCTGTAATAAGGTTCCCTCCAACCTGGTCAACCCCATCGGCCAGGCCATGATCAACCTGTACCCGGCGCCGAATACCAACAACGCCAGCTCCGGCATCAACTACCTCAGTCAGCCCGTGCGCCAGTTGGACGAAACCAAGTTCGATGGCCGCCTGGACCAGAACTTCTCGAACGCGGATAGCGCCTTTGCCCGGTTCAGCTACGACCAGGCATTCTCCTATGTGCCGGGCGGCTCGCCTGGATTTGCCGAAGCGAATGCCTTCGGCAGCAACCAGCGCATCCGGAATCACGCGCGCAACGCCGCCTTGGGCGAGACCCACGTCTTCTCCGCCAACCTGGTCAATCAGGCCAGCTTCGGTTACAACCGCATCTTTAACTACATCACTTCGCAAGGCACCGGGACCTGCGCTTCTGCCAAGCTTGGCATTCCCAACGCCAACCTGGGCTGCGCCAACGGCAGCACGACCTGTACCGACTTCTACAGCTGCGGCCTGGTTTCCACCGAGTTCCAGGGCGGTTATTGGTCCCTCGGCGATCGCGGCTACTCCCCCTTCCAGGGCGGAACCAACGTCTTCACTTTCCGCGACTCTCTTGATTACACCCACGGGAAGCACGACTTCAAGTTCGGCATCGACTACCGCGCCAATCAGATGAACGTGGGTACGGCAGCGTTTGGGGATGGTTTCTGGATCGTCGGCGTTGCCGGTAACTTCACCGGAAACAGCGCCCTCAACATCGCCGGTAATTCTGAGGCCGATTTCCTGATGGGCATCACCGGCCTCGCCGTTCATGACCAGGCATACCAGGGCGCGGTCACCGGCCGCCGCTGGAAAAGCTTCCGTCCTTTCGGCGAAGACAATTGGCGGATCTCACCCAACATCGTCCTCAATCTCGGCCTGGCGTGGAATATGACCACGGCCGTCAAAGACAATGCCGGACGCCAGGCTGACTACCTGCCCCTCACCGGCAAGCTTTTGATTGCCAATCAAAACGGTGTGGGCGCATCCGGTGGCATCAAGATGGATTGGACGATGGTCGAGCCCCGCCTCGGCGCCACCTGGAAGCTTGGCGGCGGCGACAAAACCGTGGTCCGGGTCGGTTACGGCCTTTATCACGACGCCTCCTGGAGCCAGGGTGCTCAGGGCCTATGGCAGAACCCGCCCTTCCTGGGCGAATCGGACGCCTTTGGCGCCCAGGGCTGCGCCTATGCCACCTCATATTGCTCTACTGTCCTCAAACAATCGACCTCTGCCGTTCCTCTCTCCGGAGGATTTGAGGCCCTGCCTACGCCGCAAAACGCCGCGAACTTCCCCGGAAGCTTCGTTTACATGCCCACGAATATCAAGCACGGGATCGTGCAGCAGTACAACGTAAACGTCGAGCGCCAATTGGTCGGCAACCTGGTACTGACTGCCGGCTTTGCCGGCGCCCAGGGCACGCACATCCTGGTCACCGGTAATAACCTCACCACGGGCAGCCCTAGCGCCTGCGGCACGGTCCAGGGCTACACGCTCGGATGCAATCCCAACGGGTCGGCGTATGAATCGCCCTATGTCGCGCCCAACTTCAATAACATCTTTCTCTACGGAGATGTCGGTAAGACCAGCTATAACTCGCTGCAGATCAAGGCGGAGACCAGGACGCCGAATCATGGCCTCTACGCCCTCCTGGCCTACACCTATTCCCGTACCTATGACAACGGACTCACGGACGGCTTGGGCTCCGTGGTCAGCGCACCGTATTTCCCGCTGCCCAACTGGCAGAACCTCGATTGGGCCTTATCGCAGATCAATCTCAATCAAAGTTTCACTAGCAGCGTGATTTACGACTTGCCCTTCGGCCGTGGAAAGGAGTTCGGCGGCAATTGGAATCCAATCACCAACGCTATTCTCGGCAACTTCCAGGTAACTCTCATCGAAAGGATCTTGTCGGGATTCCCTGTTCCTCTGATCGACACCATCAACAACGCGGGCAATACGTTCGCCAACGGCGGCAACGACTACAACTGGAACCGGCCCAACCGGGTCTCGAATTGCAGTGCCGGTAATGTGGACCATGGCAAGCAACAATGGATCAACTCGGCCTGCTTTGTGGCGCCCCCGTCGGGCGAGTTGGGGAACGCATCGCGCGTTCCAGCCACCGGACCTGACTTTGTCAACACGGACTTTTCCGTCGTTAAGCAGATTCCGCTGCCCAGAGAAGGCATGGGCTTGAATTTCCGAGCGGAATTCTTCAACCTCTTCAATCACACTCAGTACGGTTCGCCTGTAGCCGATGTGAGCTCACCCGGATTCGGCTATGTCCAGTCCACCGTGAACAATCCTCGACTCATTCAATTGGCCCTGAAACTGGCCTTCTAAAACCCGATGATGCCCCACTCAGGCCCTTATGTCTGCTTGAGTGGGGTTGTTCTCGGTCCCCGCGTTGAGTACACTCACCGCCATGTCCAACTCCAGTGTGACTCACGCTCCCTACGCGTTAGCGACGGGTTCCGCCGCGGTTCGCCGTCTCCACGCACTACACGGAGTCTATTCACCCTTCGCGCGCGGCGTATTGGCCGACGCCGGTCTAAAACCGGGAATGAACGTCGCCGACTTTGGCTGCGGTGTAGGCATGACCACCCGCATGCTTGCGGACATGGTTGGTCCAGCAGGCTCAGTAACCGGAGTCGACTTCAGCGCCGACCAAATTGAGGAAGCGCGAAAAATCGCCGCTCGCGAGGGCCTCAGCAACATATCTTTTCTGCAGGCGGACGCGTGTAAGACCAATCTGCCGCGCGCCTCTTTCGATCTCGCATACTGCCGGTTCTTGCTACTCCATCTGCCCAATCCGTTGGCCTGTATTCACGAGATGCTGGCTGTTCTTAAACCCGGCGGCATCCTGGTGATTGAAGATGGAGATCTCACGACCGCGACCAGTGAACCCCTCACCGCGACGACTGCCTTTTCCGACCTGTTTGGCCGGCTAGGGCCGACGCGCGGATTGGACTACACCGTAGGCAAGGACCTTCGCCGTTTGGTAGAAGCCGCGCCCATTTCAGGCGCTTACTACGTGGATCATCAGCCGGCCTGCATCACCTATGAGCATCGACAATTCCCGAAGTGGAGCGTAGAAGAAGCGGGCCCGGCCTTTGTCGGAGCAGGACTCATCAGCGAGGAACAGCTGGCGAATACGATCGTCGAAATGCAGCGGGCGGTGGACGCGCCCGGCGTAACCATCCTTGCCCCCAGGATGTATTTCGTCTCCGCCGTCAAAGCGTAGCTACTTGCCACCGGCCTGCTGTCGCGCAAGCTCCTTGCGAAAATCCATCTCTTTCTGCGCCACTGCTGCTTTGTATCCCGCCGGATCAACGAAAGCAAGCGCATCCCCTGCTTTCATCCGGTCGTACTTCTCGACGAGACCGAAATATGCGCCGTGAGCTCCGAGAAAAATGTCGCAAGGCAGTGACTTCAAGATGCGGAAGGTCTTTTCATAGTCGGCGGCAATCTCCGGGTATGCTTTGTTGCCGACCAGTATGTAGCCGGGGTTTACGTTCCAACTCCCCACGATCACCACGTCATAAGTCTTACCCTTTTCCGTGACCTTCATGGTCCAGGTGGTGCATCCCTTGGTATGCCCCGGAGTCTTATGGGCCACCAGCACCGCATTCCCCAGCTTCACCTGGTCGCCATCGTGCAGCACTCTGTCTACTTTGGCAGGCGGGTATTGGTTCTTCTTGTCGGTGTAGAAGTAGTCCTTGCCACTCTCCACCACCGGAACATCGGCATCCATGACCATATACTTGGCGCCGGTGAGCTTGATGATCTGGGCGCTGCCGGCGTCATGATCGTCGTGGGCGTGGCTGATGAGCAGGATTTTCACATCGCTCATCTTGAACCCGAGACTCTCGATGCTCTTTTGGATCAGTGGCACCGAAGCCTCATAACTGCTGTTGATCAGGATGTCTCCGCTCGGCGTGGTAATGAGATACGACGCCAGGTCTTTGCTGCCGACATAGTAGAGGTTGCCCGCGATACGAAAGGCGGGGAAGGGTGTCAACCGTTCCGAAGCCCCCTGCGCCAGCGCCTGGCAGACGGTAATCACGACGAGAAGCCCAACGGCCAACGACGCGGTCAATCTGCGCATTATTTCTCCTTGCTTTGAGGGTGATACCCCTGCCACACATATTCGAGTGCTTCCGGCATCGTCTGCGTCTTCGCGGGGCGGTCCACGTGCCCGGCATTTTCTGCGAACACAAACTGGTAGTGATATCCCTTCGCCGCCAGCACCTTGGCCATGCGCTCATTCGCCTCGACCCAATCGTGCATGTTGTCGCGCATCGAATTCGGATTGTAGAGGTCTCGATCGCCCACCTCCATCCAAAGCCGAATCGGCTTCCGCGGGCTCGCCGAAATCAAGTTCTCGTGGAACCCCCAGGCTCCATGCGGATACTTCGGATCGGGAGGCCACTGCTGGTTTATGTAGGTTCCCGAGTAGGTCAGCACGCGATGATACAGTTCCGGGTGAAACCAAGCCATGATTAATGCGCACGACCCGCCTGAACTTCCGCCGGTGGTCGCGCGTCCATCGGGATCGTGTGTCAGCTTTACGTGCGCCTTGTCCTCAACCAGCGGGAGAACCTCGTGCTCGACGAACTCTGCATAGCGGGGCGACATGGTGTCGTACTCGAGGCCGCGCTCACTGCCTTGCGCGTCGCCACTGCCGTTTCCAATGGAGACGGCGATCATGACCGGCAGCTTGTGTTCGGCAATCAGGCCATCCAGTGCGGTGAAAAGGATTCGATCCGGGCCGTCTGCGCTCACGATGAACGGGGCCACGGTGCCCGCCTGATAATCCTTCGGCACATACACCGTAACTTTCCGCGTATACGGAGCGGGATGACTTGTCGTCACCACCAGCTTTGCCGGGTCATTCGGGTCCGGCGTGCCGAATGTGCCTTTGTCGCGTGCGATGCCTGGGTAGTATTTGCTGTCAGCCGACTCCATTGTGAATTCCACCAGGGACCCATGGGTTAATTCCTGCGCCGTCATTTCCGGCGGCGGGGTGTGCGTCGGCCCAAGGAGGAAGTTTCCATCCTTATCTGCCGGCGGCACCGTTCCGTCGGGCAGCTCTGTGGCCTGCACGTAACCTGGAGTGTGGGGATCGCGGGTGGGCGGAGTAGGCCGGGCGGCTGGCGGCGGTTGCGGTACAGGTGGTGTCTGTTGAGCCCAGACCAGTCCAGTCGACACAGTCAGAACTGCCAATTCCAGAATTCGTCTTTTCAAATTCATCTCGTCTTTTACCTTGAGAAGGTGCACGCGCCATGATACCTATTGCGGTAGTTTTCTGCTGTTTACCAGGGGCACTCATGAAACAACGAGCGCAGAATTCTTCGTTCGAGGTAATCGACCTTTCGTCTGAGTCGGCAACCCAGCTGCCGTCACTCCCCGGGGAAGCGTGGCGACCACGGTCTACATCGGTCCTTATGATCAAATGAGGCCCGCGCACACTGCGATTCACACCTGGGTTCGCGAGAACGGCCTCCAGACTTAGCGGGACATCGTGGGAGGTCTACGGACACTGGAACGACGATCCCACGAAGCTCCGAACAGATATCTTTTACCTGCTTTCCTAATCGCAATTACGGCTTGCATCAGGTTATGTGGAAGCTTCCCCCCGTCGGTTACGCCGTCCAAGGATCAAACAACAATACCGGAGTACTCGCGAAGTCATTTACGTTCCGCGACACCAGGGTGAGATTCAAGTGAAGAGCCGTGGCTGCCAGAAGGCCGTCAATCGTGGCTATACTGACCCCTTTCCGCTTGGCGTCGGCAGCCAGCGTTCCCCACCGGTCTGCTATGGCAGCGTCGATCGGTAGAACCCGTCCGGAAAATCGGGCCTGAAGGTCAAGTTCAAGCCACGACTCGAGATGCCTCCGGCGCTTACTTAGTGGCAGAGTTGCTACTCCTTTGCGAATCTCTCCGAGTGTCAGCACACTAAGGTGAAGGAGTCGCTCATCCGTCGCCTCCAGCCAGCGGAGCACGCGTGGCTCGGGATTTGGCCGTACGATCTCAGAGATGCAATTGGTGTCGAGCAGGTAGCCGCTCACAGTTCGATGGAACGGTCTTCATCTCTGTCGCGCTCCAGGTCCAGATCGACACCGGCAAGCGGTGACTCTCTGAAGAACTGCACTAGACTCTTAGGCTGACGAGATCTTCTCATCAATTCCTCGTACTCTTCTTCCGAGATCATGACCACTGCCTCCTTCCCTTGCCTCGTAATGTGTTGCGGGCCTCGGCTTCGAGCCAGCCGAAACACCTCGCTGAAGCGGGCTTTGGCCGTCTGCAGTTGCCAGGAGCTTTGACTTCGCGAAGCTTCTCCGTGGGGCGTCGAGGTGCGATCAGGCCTCTTGGTCACCATCGCCTCCAATGAAACTGGTCTGACTAGTCAGTTCTTATGGTAACAGAAATCTCCCAAGGTCCCTCACCAGCAAGTCCCTGACGCCCACCCTACGGGGTAGTGAAATCAAACATCGTCATCAAATCTCCGACAGCTGGACTGTTGCTGGGAACATAAGGATTGGACGAACTTACCGGGTTGGGTAAGTTATCGCGGCTGCTCGGAGATAACGGCTTCAATCCCCAGTTCGTCTCAATAAACTTCAGCAGTGAGGCGTGATCGCCGTAAGCGTGGTCTATGTAGTGCTTCCGGGCATAAGGCGACACGGCAAGCAGCATGATCCGCGGTCCATCGCCGAAGAAATCAATGGGCTGAATGTAGCCGGAGTCATAGAGACCGCCGGATTCATCCGTAGTGATAAAGATTGCTGTGTCCTTCCAGGTCGCGTCTTGCGCCTGTACCCTGTCGATGATATTGCGGGTGAATGCCTCAAAAAGAAGAGGCAGCGATGTGCCCGGATGGCCATCCAGAATGTCGTCCGGCTTGATAAACGATACCGCCGGCAGCGTGCCGTTCTGCAGATCTGAATAAAAGCTATCGATATCCTGAATATTGTTCTTCAGACTGCTGGTCATGATCGATTTGGAATATTGAAAAGGATTGCAGATGTCGCAGTAATGCTTGGTGACCGGGCTGGTGGCGCTGAATCCTTCGCCATAATACTTCCAGGAAACTCCTGCAGCCGAAAGCTTGTCGCCGATGGTGGGCACCGACGACGGTCCCACACTGTACGTCTGATCCGCGCGCAACGTGCCATCCCGGAGATAGGCAGGATACTGGTTATTCAGGAGGTAGTACTCTCCCGGCGCGCAATTGCCGGAGTGGAATGCTTTGTACGGCAGTAAGCCCAGGAAGTTCATGATGGGGGCGACACCAGGCTGCGTCGAGTCTGAGCAGTTGGTGTAGGAAGCATTGCTGGTGTTGCCCGAATCTTGAATTGCCCAACCCTCTTGCCGGTACCAGTTGTTGCTTCCGGGATAGGCGTTGGGGTTCTCCATCTGCGACGCTATCGGTTTGGCCGGAGTACCTTTGGAGTCGCTATAAACCAAAGGCGCGGCCGTTCCGATGGAGATGGAGTTCGGGCCGGTGCCTCCGGGTAGAAACTGGTGGTAGTTGTCGCTCAATGCATATTGGTTCGCCAGAGACGCAAAGTAGGGCACATCCCCAGCGGCCATATTGTAGAAACCCATCGCGACCCCGCCCATGAAGGTCGACTGATTCGTAAATGGCTGCGGCGGAGGCGTATTTTGTACGATGGGTCCCCAACCGATCGTGGTGCTCACCCAGGGAAAGAGGTCGGCGGCGCATCCACTCGGATTCGTGCTGGAAATATTGTTTGCGCTGCAATCCAGCTGTTGCCAATTCTGGTAAAAGCGGTGCATCGGATCACCCGTGGTATCCGAATACTTGGCGTAGGACGTGATCTGAAACGGCCCATTCGGTAGATTGTTTGGAAATCGAACATCCGGAATCATATTGATGAGCGGCGGGGTCCCGTCCAAGAGTCCACCATCGTTCAGGAGTTTCTGGTCAGAGGCAGCGAGTCCAGGCTCGTTCGTGATGGCCTTGCCATAGAGAAACGAAAGGTACGACGGTATCTTCGCAGGTGCGAACAGGATGTCTCCCTCGGTCGTGCTGGGCCGAGGCAGGACCGTATAGAGGACCGTCTGCGGCGGAGAGAGCAGAAAGCCATCGCTTGCCGTATCCGAAGCCTCATGTTGAGCGGCCGAGTCAAAATTGGGGCCGCGTCCCCCGCTCGCGGTCACAATTCCTTGGGATAGAAGATTCCAAACGTGCTGTGTCGTGTCCGCTGGTTGAAAGGTAGCAAAAAGATTGTCGAAGCTCCGATTCTCTCCAATAACGATGACGACGTGCTTGATGGGGGTCGCGGTCTGTGTGCTCTGGGGCGCATCCTGCGCGCGCGCGTTCACGCCCTTGGGACCGCTGGCGAGTGCGGAGACAGCAAACGAGAACACAACAGTAGCTACGCAAAACGAACGGTAAATGCCCATCAATACCTCATGGATGAAATTTAAAATGCGAAGCCAAGCGGGGAAGGGAAGAACGGTCTTGGCGCAAATGCGTTTCGTACGCGTTTTATCCTATCTGACGGCCTGCGAAATGTCCGCAAAATTTCTGCAAGCCCGTGAGCGCTCGGCCTTGCCACCCCCGCGGCCGGTCAAATACAGTGGGGGCGTGCCTGGAAGGATGAATTGAGCAGCCCTGATACCTTCGACGTCTGCGTTATTGGATCCGGCGCCGCCGGCGGCGTCATGGCTAAGGAACTCTGTGAAGGCGGCGCCAAAGTGGTCATGCTGGAAGCGGGACGGAAAGTTCCCCTGTCCGAATTGCTCTCCCACAAATGGCCGTACGAACTTCCTTTTCGCGGATTCCGCGGCGAAAAGCAGGCCCCCTTTTATCAAGGGGACATTGCCAAATCCATTGCCTATACCGACTCCGATCACATCTCCATCGACCGCGTGCGCGCCCTCGGAGGCAGAACCCTCCATTGGAACGCCGTAACCCTGCGCTACGCTCCCAGAGATTTCAAGGAGTGGTCGCTGCAGGGCATCGAAGAAGATTGGCCGCTGACCTACGAAGAGATCGCACCCTACTACGATCGCATCGAGCAGATCATCGGAGTCTGCGGCAACGACGACCATCTTGACATCTTGCCGGCGGGCAAAAATTATCTCCCCGCCATTCCCTGGCGCTGCAGCGAACACATCATGAAGCGGGCCACCGACTCGATGGGCATCCCGCTGATCGCAGTGCGCAAAGCAGTGCTCACCCGGCCCTACGACCAGCGTCCGCCTTGCCACTATTGCGGCCACTGCATGGATGGATGCGACGTGGCATCCATCTTCAGCTCTCCCGATTGCATGCTGCCGAAAGCGCAGGCGACCGGCAACTTCACCCTCAAGCAGAACGCCCTGGCTCGCGAGATATTGGTCGACGGCGAGGGACTGGCAAACGCCGTCTCCTACATCGATACCGAAACCCGCACCGAACAACAGATCAAAGCATCGATTGTCGTGGTTTGTTGCTCTACGGTCGAGTCCGCGCGACTGCTGCTCAATTCAAGATCGGCCAAACACCCCGCGGGACTTGCCAATTCCAACGGCAAGGTCGGGCACTACCTCAACGGCCACCTCAATGAGTCGGTGATCATCTACCTGGAAGAGCTCGAAGGGCAGAAGCCGTCGAACCAGGATGGCGCGACCGATCATGTCTACGTGCCTCGCTATAACCATCTCTTCGGCAAGAAGGATTACGTCGGAGGATGGGGATTCCAGGTCAACTATTCGAGTTACCTGTTCCCGCAACAGGCCGCCAAAGTGCCAGGTTATGGAGCTGCCTTCAAGCAGCGCGTGCGCAGAATGCAGCCGGGATTTTTGTCTTTCGGGAGCTGGGGCAAGGTCACAGCCGACGAAACGAATTACGTGACCGTCGATCCGGCCCGGGTGGATGCTCATGGAATTCCGGTGCCGGTCGTGCGTTTTCGCTTCAGTGAAAACGACCACGCTTTGTGGCGCGCGTCGAGCCAAAGCATTCTTGAAGTCTCGTCGCATATGAAGGGCACGGTGTTTCCCAGTTTCGGTAAGGGGCCCACCGGCTTTGCCAGCCACGAGGTGGGCACGGTGCGCATGGGAAAAGATCCCCGCACCTCGGTGCTCAACGGCTATTGTCAGGCGCGGGATGTGAAGAATCTCTTCGTAACGGATGGCAGCTGCTTCACCACCTCCAGCGAGAAGAATCCCACCCTCACCATCATGGCCTTATCGTTGCGCGCCGCCGACTATATCAAGGATCAACGAAAAAGAGGCGAACTCTAAAACCGCGAGGGAGAACTATGGAAAGAAGAGCGGTGCTCAAACTGGTCGCCCTCAGCGCGTTGTCGCAAAAGCTGAACGCGCTGCCAAATGCCGCCATGCATGCGATGAGTCCGATGAGCCCGGCCGAAGCAGCGGGCCCCTACACCCTGCAGTTCTTCAGCGAGGAGGAAAGCCGCGTTCTCGATCAGCTTATGGAAATGATCATCCCCGCTGACGACCACTCTCCGGGGGCACACGAGGCCGCGACCAACCTGTTTGCCGACCTGATGGTGGCGAGCAGCGACGCTGCCATCAAGGCGCAGTGGCGAGACGGGCTCCGTCTCATCCGCGAGGAGGCGAAGGGCTCATCTCTAGCCGAGACGCTCAGCAAAGCCGCAGCCGGCGAAGAGAATACCAAAACCGATCTGGAGAGGTTTTTTGTGTTACTGAAGCAGATGACGGTCAACGGCTACTACACTTCCGTCGTCGGCATACACAAAGAAATGGAGTACGTCGGCAATACTTACCTGGTGTCTTACCCAGGATGTACTCATCCCGAACATCATGAGGGATGATTCGAACTACTGAGTGCCGTCTCAGCGTCGTAGATAAAGACCTCGTCGTCATATCTGCTGAGCGCCTGACAAACCGTCGCTCTCTCAACCGCAGAAAAGTCACTCAAATTAGGGATCGTGACCAGGTGAGGCCACTCCCTTTCCGCGTTTGGGCAGTCCGCTGGATGATCGGAAAAGACTCGGTGCTTGTACAACGGTTTGTAGTGAACGCCGCACCGCACCCCTTGCGCGATCATGTATTCCATAAAGTGCGCCCGGTTTCGAACCCGGATCACGTGCATATAAAAGCTGCTCCCCGCCAGGTGGGGAACGAAGCTCATGGAGGCAGCCTGTTGGAATTGCTCGATGTTCGCTATCCTCATCTGCCGCTTCTGCTCGACGAAGGGCAATTGAGGCAGAACCAGAGACGCTCGCAGGTCGTCCAGTTCCCCTGTGACCCCGTGATCCACCACGTCGTAGTCCCACCGCAACGGTCCGCGGCTGAATGTTTCGGCCTCGAGGCCGTTGAATCGAAGCTGCCGGGCCCGGGCAGCCACCTCCGGATCGTTGGTCGACAACATACCCCCGTTTACCGACGAAAGCACCTTTTTCGCTTCAAAACTGAAACAAGCTATGCTTTCCGCATACACGCTGGAGGTCACGTGAGCGCAATCTTCAATGACCTTCAAGTTGAAACGGCGGATCACAGGTTCCAAGCCAATGGCGACGTTGCCAAAGAGGTGCACCGGGACAATGGCCGTGATTCCTTCCCGCACGATCTTCCGCGTCAAGTCGACCGGATCCATCAGGAGGGTGACCGGGTCCACGTCAATCAAGACGATGCGGCATCCGTGAAGAGCGGGGCCCGAGGCACTGCTGATGTAGGTTATGGCTGGAACGCCGACCACATCGCTGGGCTTGAGGATACAGCGAGCGGCAAGATAAAGGGCGGTCGTGCAACTATTGAGCGCGACATTATACTTCTTGTTCGAAAGAGTGGCGAATTCCGCCTCAAGCTGTCGGACTACGGGTCCCAGTGCGGGCCATCCGCCGGTGAGTGCCCGGACGACCGACTCGATTTCCTGCTGCCGATAATGGGGCCGGAAGGTGGGAATCAAAGGCTTTGTCGATCTCCTGAGGGCTCACGTGCAATCCCGCCCGGCAAATTAAGCGAGCTGAATTTGATGAAGGATCACTTGACGCAACTTTATGGAAATTTTAGAAATGGCGCAACTATATTCCGCGAGACACGTCTATATTTAAATTTGCTGAACCGACGATTGCGGCAAAGGTGTGCAGTTTCATGAGTGTCCTGGCTGTCGTCGTTCTTTACAAGCGATCCCTGGAGCAATCGCAGACCCTGGTGAGTTTGGGATCAGCCTTCAGGCGTTATCCGGAAGCGCTGAAGTTCTTTCGGGTGCTGGTCTGGGACAACAGTCCTGCGTGCCTTCAAAGCCCCAAGCTCGACTTTCCGTTCGACTATCTTCACTCCACCAAAAATGCCGGCACCGCCGGTGCATTTAATGGGGCTATGGAGCTTGCCGAGAGCGTGGGGATCCCCTGGCTTCTTCTGTTGGATCAGGACACAACTTTCCCCGAAGAATTCGTAATCAAAATGGCGGAGTACGGCCAGCGCTTCGCGAACGACTTGCAGGTGGGGGCGGTTGTGCCATTGCTCTGGTGTCGCGGCCGGTTGATCTCTCCCAACCACCTCGCCAGCTTCTACCGCGTTCTGCCGGTTCCGAGAACCAGTCATGGCGCTTATTACAAGGAGCAGCTCTTTGCGTGTGATAGTGCCACGTTGATGCGAGTGACTGCCTTACGCGAGGCTGGAGGGTACGACGAAGGCCTGTTCTGGCTCGATTTCTCAGACATCTACGTATTCGCCTCATTTTTCCGCAACGGCAGGTCTGTGTACATCGCGAACGATTTGCAGTTGGAGCATGCCCTGTCCACCACGAATTACGGGGACGACATGACGCCCCAACGGTACCGCAACTTTCTCGCTGCCGAGGGTGCATTTCTGCAACTCTACGGATCTCGCTGGGACAATGCTGCCTTGACGATTCGCCTCCTGGCCCGCGCCGCGAAGCAATATCTAAGGCATAAAGACAAGATTTTTGCGAAGATGAGCTGGAAAGCTTTCCTAGGCAGGCTCCTGAACCCCAAAGATTCGCGAATGAAGATCTGGCAGAAGGAACTGACCAGCGCAACCACCACAGCATTCGGACTGTAGCAAACCCGAACCGAACGCGATTTACACGCGAAACCAACCCCGATCAGTGAAAAATGTTGATGGGTGTCCCATGTTCGTGCCAGCTAACGTGGGCCGAAAAAGCCGGGGCGAAGCCCCATCCGACGCGTTTGATCGTTCCAGGCTGCGGTTGTTCATTTAAGAGCGAAGCTGAGGGATCTGCATTTAAGCGAACCTTCCGTGGAAATGCTTTCCGACAAAGAAGCAACAAATCTGTCATCCCGGCCGAAGCGAACGGAAGTGGAGGGACCTGCAGTTCCGTCGGTCCCACTCACCAGCACTCAATGGAAGCGCCACCCTCAACTTGTCATCCCGAGGAGCCGACTTGCCTGCGTCAAGTTAAGGGAGCAATGAACAGTACGGGCCGCCGCGCACTCGACGGGTGCCCCATGTTCGCACCAGCGTACGTGGGCCGAAAAAGCCGGGCGAAGCCCCTCGAACGCTTTTGCTCGGTCCAGGGTACGGTTGTTCACTAGGAGGAGCCGACTTGCCTGCGTCAAGTTAAGGGAGCAATGAACAGTACGGGCCGCCGCGCACTCCGACGGGTGCCCCATGTTCGCACCAGCGTACGTGGGCCGAAAAAGCCGGGCGAAGCCCCTCGAGCGCTTTTGGTCCTTCCAGGGTGCTGTTGTCCATTTAAGAGCGAACTGAGGGATCTGCATTTCAGCCAACCCTCCGTGGAATTGCTTTTCGACAAAGAAGCAACAAATCTGTCATCCCGACCGGAGCGCACTCAGATTTCCTACTTCGCAGCACTGACAACGACCACGTATGCGGCTCTCCGTAAAGAGAGCCGCACGCGCTTCATCAGCGCCACCGAACTCGACAGGAAATCCGGGGGAGCGAAGTGGAGGGACCTGCAATTCCGTCGATCCCACTCACCAACACTCAATGGAAACGCCGCCCTCCCCTTGTCATCCCGAGGAGCCAACTTGCCTGCGGCAAGTTAAGGGAGCAATGAACAGTACGGGCCACCGCGGACTCGACGGGTGCCCCATGTTCGCACCAGCGTACGTGGGCCGAAAAAGGCGGGCGAAGCCCCTCCAACGCTCTTGGTCGGTCAAGGTGCGGTTGTTCATTAGGAGCGAAGCCGAGGGACCTGCAGTTCAGCGGAACTCTCGTGAAAATGAGCGGCCAATTGGTTCGGGCTTCGCACTCACGCCGCAGCGTTGCTTTGGACAGCCGTCTGCCGTCGGCCCAGATCCGACTTCGCGAGACCGCGCCTGCTATAGCTACAAGTAAACTCAGCGCCCAGAAAGAAAACCTGCGCCGAGTAATAAATCCAAACAATCAGAACGATCACCGAGCCTGCTGCCCCATACGCGGAACCGACGCTGGCTTTGCCCAGATAAATCCCAATCAACGCCTTGCCGATCTCAAAAAGCAAAGCGGTCACAAGTGATCCCGGCCACAGGTCCCTCCATGGCGTTCTAACCGCCGGTACGAACCGGAAAATCAGCCCGAAAAGAATCGCAATCCCACCAAAGGAAAACAAAAAATTAACGGTCGAAAGGATGAACGTTGGAACCGGCAAAAGGCCGGAAAAAAACTTGCTGATAGCTGCCAGCACGGTACTCAGAACAAGAGAAACCATGAGTAGAAAGCCGATGCTCAGAACCATGCCGAACGAAAAGACTCGCTCCCGCACGATAAGCCAAATTCCGGAAGCTTCCCGCGGTTCTACTTCCCAAATCTTGTTCAGAGCCGATCGCAGCTCACCAAAAACACCAGACGCGCCGAATAAGAGGCTAAGTACACCGATGACCGCGCCCAAAATTCCTGCCGCTGGTCTTTGAGTATTCGCCAGCATCACCGCCACGGCCTTCGCTCCTTGCGGGCCGACCATATGGCGAACCTCACTCAGGATGTTAGCTTCCACGGTGCTATGGCTCAGCACCAGGCCTGTAATCGCTACCAGCAAAATAACCAGGGGAGACATCGAGAGGATGGTATAGAAAGCAAGCGCCGCTCCGAGCCTAGGCGCCTCGTGCCTATTCCATGAGGCGAATGCGGTTTTCAAAACCGGCAGCAATTGGTTGGTGCTCATGGCTAGACTCGTTGCGTCCTTTTCAACACGGTAGCCCGCTTACCATACGATGCATCGAGACACAAAAGGTGGGATACCGTTCACGGGAAAATGAGCCCAACCCGGCGCGCGTAAGCCCGCGCGTCAGTAGACAATCTTCAAAGAAAGCTGAATCTGCCGCGAACTCCCCGACGTGCGGTTGATCAGACCAAAACCTGTTCCCTGGATCGTGTTCGAGGGCAGCCCCATATTCACGATGTTGAATATATTGAAAAATTCAGATCGGAATTGAACGTTGACCAATTCACCACCCGACTTGCGCCTGCCGACTGGAGTGTCCTTCACGATGGAGATATCAAAGTCGCGGAACGCCGGCCCACGAAAGGTATTTCGTCCCAGCGTACCGAAGCGTCCCTGGTTCGGTCCCGTTCCGTTCGGCACGTGGATTGGGATCGAAAAGAACGAAGCATTGTCCTCACCGCGTCCAAAATAATCCTCGTGCCTGGGTCGAGAGGTCGACAGCGCAGGTTTCGCAACCTGATCCGGGCGATCCGCGTTGGAGGAGCCGGCCCCAGTTTGTTGAATTCCGGAGTAAACAGTAAAGGGCGTACCGCTGGTGATCGTCGAAACACTCACCAACTGCCATCCCTCGGTAACCTTGCGATTCACCCGGGACAGAAAGGAAACGGACGGGAGCGGCAATTCCTGCGTCAGGCTCAGCGAGAAGGAATGGGTTGCGTCGAAGGTCGAAGGTCCGCGCTCAGGATGCGTATCGAACGGGTTTTGTGGCGCCGCCTGCGCGATCGCGCCCACACTGCTGGTCGCGGACGTCCCGGCCACCGTGCTCGTGTCATCCAGCGACTTCGACCAGGTATAGCTCGCTTGCAGGCCCGGGCCTCCGTGCGGAGTCTGGCCCGTGGCGGAGAGCTGCAAAGCGTTGTAGCTCGAATGCGACGTAGGCGTGACTTCACTCTCCGTACCAAACCCTCCAATCGGAAGGCCGCTCGCATTGAACTGAGTAAAGTGGGCGAACTGCGCAGTAGCCCCCGAATAGGCGTTGGGAAATGAAACGCGCGGCAGCTTGTACGCGCTCGTACCGACATAACCGGCCGACAGAGTGACGTTGCCCAGCGAACGCTCCAAACCAAGTGTCCAGGTACTGAGCAGAGCGTTGCCCATTCTGCGGCTGATCGCTTGCACATTGAGCGGGGAAGGCTGTCCCGAGAGAGATGCGAGATCACTTTCCAGGCGGTCGATATCGAGCACTGTGTTTGCAGGCACATCCTTGGTATTGCCGCTGGCGAAGATGTCGGTACCCTCAGGCGTATACGCGCGAGGCAGTTGCGCGGCCGTTATCTGGAACCCGTAGGGAATCTGACTGCCAACCGAAGCGGTCACCCGAGGATTGAAGACAAACGGCAATCCGCCGGTCAGGAAGTTCGTTTGCCAGATGTTTTGGGGAATCGTGGTGAGAGCCCCACCGGCGTGCAAGCGAAACTGGTCCGTCAAGCGATAGTCGATCTCGAAGCGCGGACCCCAGTCGTTCATCCACGTTTTGTAAACAGGCTCGGGATTGATCAGAAATTCCTGGCCACCGTCCGCAGTTGGATAAAAACCCGACCCGCGCCGTTTGCGGTCCGAGATCGGTGTGTACAGTTCGAAACGAAGGCCGTAGTTCAGCACGATCCGCGAAGATATCTTCCACACATCCTGCGCATACGCTTCGAAGGAACTCCGGTTATCCTGGGCCGCGCCGATCTTCTCACCGTTAGAGAAGTAGGAAGGCGCGACCGCGCGCGTGTAGGCGAACGGACTCCCCGTGAGCAGCGCCGACAACGTGTCCGGCAAGGGATCGCCTCTATGAACGTCGTGCTTTCCGCTCTGTGAGGGAATCTCAGAGGGTGAGTAGGCAGTGCCGCCTCCAAAGTCATACTCCCCGTTCGGCGACAGGCCATAGTAACTGGAATCGCGAGCGAGGCGAACCTCCCCACCCACTTTGACGGTATGCGATGTCGTGGTGAGGGTGACGTTCTCCCGGGCCTGGAAAAGATTGGCGAACGCCTTGGTGACCGACCCGCCGGGTGCATTGAAGGGCTCGAAAAGCGAGTCGTTGAACTTGACCGCCGGATCCGTTAGGTTGGGCGTGGAGAAAGAAGGCGTAGTGCGGATTCCGCTGAGCGACGACTCGAAGACCAGCCTCGGCGAAGCGGTATGGACCCACGTAACCACTCCATTGCGCTGACGATCTCCGTACCTGACTCCGAAACTCTTATTGAGGACTGTCTGATCGGGGTTAGTCGTCGGACCGTCGAGATTGTCGAAGGTGATGCGCCCGAAGATCTGATCTTTTGCCCCGAGCCGGTAATCCAGCCGCAGCGAGAATTGGTCGGCATCCGTGGCTACCTTGGAAGACGTCGCGTAGGTATTCGCGCCGAAGGAACCCTGAAGGTAGTTGGGCAAGGGATACCGCGCCAGGACAGCTGCGATGTCCGCATTTACCGGCACCGTCAATGTGTCACCGGGGTAGGCGGTAGTGTCCATGCCTGCGCGCTGCAATGCGGTCGGGACTGAAAAAACCTGGGTGGTGCCGAGCACCTGGCGAAAGCTTTGATATTCGAAGAAGTAGTAGGCCTTGCCATGGCCATCGTAGAGACGGGGTACAAAAATTGGCCCGCCGTTGGTGAGACCAAATTCATTCCTCCGGAAAGGAGGAATACGGCCCGGATTCACCGGGGAAGAATAGTCGAAATAGTTGCGTGCATCGAGGGACGAGTTGCGTAGAAACTCGAAGAATGACCCGTGGGGGCTGTCGGAACCAGAACGGGTAATGATGTTGGTGAAGCCCGAAGAACCCTGTCCAACCTCGGCCGGCATCACTCCCGACAGGGAACGCAATTCCAGAATTGCGTCCACATTGAAGTTGGTGAAGGTGCCGCCGCCCTGCTCCGGATCCGTGATGTCAGCGCCATCCATTGCGAACGTTGCTTCCACGCCGCGCTGGCCGTTAATCGCGAACTGTTGGGTAAAATTAAATGCGCCACTGGAGTCTGTCGCGGTTCCGGCTGCCAGTAACAGTAACTGACTCAAGTCCCTTTTGTTGAGCGGGATCTCGCTCACGGATCTGCTGTTGAGCTCTTCTCCGCCACCCGCGGCTTTCTGCTGCGGCCCACTAAGAACCAATGTGCCATCAGAATTCAGGACCAGCACGACATTCGTGTTTTGCGCCGGGATCCTGACAAGAATATCGCCGTGATAGACACGTCCGGCCGCCTCGACAGAGAGGTGGTAGCTATTCGACGGTATTGTTTCAAATGCAAACGACCCATCCGAGGCAGTGGTTGCCGATGAGTGGGTTGTGCCTGCGTCGAGGTTGACGTGCGCCGCTGCGATGGCGTGCTCGTTGTCATCGCGCACCGTGCCACGCCACGCCGATGTTTGGCCCTTGGCGGGGAGAACCGCAAAGAGGAGACTCAGGAATACAACTGTGAACCAACGGAGCGCCAGAAGGGTCGTAAGGCCGTTTTTACCCATGAACCGCCATCGTTCCCTTCGTCTGACATTCTACCAAGCGACCAGACGTATGGGCGTAGCGGCCGTCAAGGCGACCGCAGTGTCGATGGGTGCCCCATGTTCGCGCAAGCTAACGTGGGCCGAAAAAGACGGGCGAAGCCCATCCAACGTTATTATTCGGTAGAGGTTACTTTTGTTGCCGGCAATTAAACCGCATTGGTCAGACCTGTATGAAAATATGTATAAAGATGGATGCGCTCGACCAAACGCTGTGCCCGAAAAAGGGAGTTTTCATGGAACGACGTGATGTCCTCAAGCTGCTAGGCTCTGCCGGTGCTCTCTCTGCTCTCCCCCTTGAAGCTCTTACCCTCATCCAGCAGGCAAGCGCGCAGGTCGGCCAATCAACCACCCTCAGAACTCTGAACCCGCATCAGAACGCCACCGTTACCACCATCGCAGAGTTGATCATCCCCGCCACCGACACCCCGGGCGCCAAGGGCGCCAAAGTAAACGAGTTTATCGATCTGCTGCTGACCGAGTGGTATGAGCCCGCCGAGACGAGACAGTTTCTAGCCCACTTAGCCTACGTGGATACCTGCAGCAAACAAAAGTTTTCCGCCGCGTTCATCGACTGCACTCCCGCGCAGCAAACGGAACTGCTGAAGCAGTTCGACACCGCCGCCATGGAATTTGCCGCGAAACAAAAGCAAGCCATGCAGGGCCATGCTGCCGCTCCGCCGATGAATTTCTTCTACCAGATGAAGAAGCTGACTCTCGCCGGCTACTACACCTCAGAGATCGGCTTCTCGCAGGAGCTCGGCAAGACGATCATTCCTCCCGGCCACGCCGGGTGCGCTCCTATAGAGAGAACCTCATGAGCCTGCAAACACCCACCGTCCAAACCGAAAAAGCGAACACCTATGACGCCATCGTCATCGGATCCGGGATCACCGGCGGATGGGCCGCCAAGGAACTCACCGAAAAAGGCCTCCAGACGATCGTGCTCGAAGCCGGCCAAACCATCGTTCCCGAGCGCGATTACGTAGAACACGTCCCCGTCTGGAAAGTAAAATTCCGCGGCATGCGTGACCGCCAGTATGAAGAAGTACATCAGCCGGTGCAGCGGCAAATAGGCGACGAGTGGAACGCGAAATTCTTCGTGGATGACATCCAGAACCCGTACACCACCCCACCCGATCAGCCGTATCTCTTCCTGCGTGGCCGCCACGTCGGCGGGCGCTCCGTGATGTGGGGCCGTCAAAGTTATCGTTGGAGCGACCTCAACTTCGAGGACAACTTGCATGACGGCCACGGCGTTGACTGGCCCATCCGCTACAAAGATATCGAGCCCTGGTACGACTACGTGGAAGATTACATCGGCGTCTCAGGTCAGCCCGAGAACCTTCCCCAGTTGCCCGACGGCAAGTTTCTTCCCCCAATGGAGATGAACTGCGCGGAGACTCACATGCGCGAAGTGGTCGCGCAGAAGTTTCCCGAGCGCCGCCTGACCATCGGCCGTACGGCCATCCTCACCCAGAATCATCGCGGCCGCGCCGCTTGCCACTACTGCGGCCCGTGTGCCCGCGGCTGCATCACGCGATCGTATTTCAGCAGTGTGAACTCCACCCTGCCCGCCGCCGAAGCCACCGGCAAGTTGACTCTGCGCCCCTTCAGCGTCGTGCACAGCCTCATCTTCGACCCCAAGACTCGTCGTGTAACGGGTGTGCGGGTAATCGACGCGCAGACGAAGCAACCGGTGGAGTTCCACGCCAAGGTCGTCTTCCTCTGCGCGTCCACGCTCGAGTCCGCGCGTATCCTGATGAATTCGGCGACCGCCTGAATTCTCCGACGGCCTCGCCAACTCCAGTGGCCAGCTGGGGCGCAACTTGATGGACCACATCATGGGTGGCGGCGCCACTGGCGTCATTCCCGGCCACGAAGACCGCGTCCAGATTGGCAACCGCCCTAACGGCATCTACATGCCCCGCTTCCGCAACGTCAAAGACAAGCACCCCGGCTTCGTTCGCGGTTATGGTTTCCAGGGGAGTGGAAGCCGCGATGACTGGGGCCGCGGCAGTGAGACCGCGGGCTTCGGAGTGGACTTCAAGCACATGCTGCGCGAGCCAGGGCCGTGGCGCTTCACCTTTGCTCTGTTCGGTGAGTGCCTGCCCCATCCCGACAACCGCATGGAGCTGAGCAAGAATCAAGTCGACGCCTGGGGGATCCCGACGCTCAAGATCAGCCACAAGTGGCGCGACAACGAGCTGGCCATCTTCAAAGACTCTCAGGTGACAGCGGCCGAGATGCTCGACGCTGCCGGAGCCAAGGACATCACCTTGCGCACGACGCCGTCCTCCCCCGGCGAGAGTATCCACGAGATGGGTAGCGCGCGCATGGGCCGCGACCCCAAGACTTCCGTACTGAATTCCTGGAACCAGGCGCACGACGTCAAGAACCTGTTTGTCACCGACGGTTCCTTTATGGTCTCGTCAAATTCCCCGAACCCCTCGTTGACCTATATGGCCATGACCGCCCGCGCCTGCGACTATGCCGTGAAGCAAATGCAACAGGGAGCGATCTAGCCTACCAAAGCAATTTCACGACGCTGAAGAGTAAGGCCGCAACAGATTTGTTGTACAATGAATTTGTTGTGCGGTTGTACCGGCATGCAAAATGTTACTGGACAGGTTGCTCGCGATGTCGATTTCTTCAATCGCGTCAACGAGATCGACCATTTCTGGAGTCGGCTCCAAAGCGACAACCTTTTGCTCCTTGCACCACGCCGTGTCGGTAAGACTTCAGTCTTGCGGCATATGGAGAAGTTTGCCGACAAATCAGGCTTCACCGGCGTCTATCTCGACGTCTCCGACTGCCGGGATGAACTCCACTTCGTCCAGAGACTATACTCAGCCATCCTCGAACATCACGGCTCCTCTGAGCGCCTTTGGAACGGAATCAAAGAAAGCTGGCTAGGCCAGGTCGTCAGCCGCGTCAAAAAAGCTGGAGCCGCCGGATTCAGCATTGAGTTTGAGGGCAGCGACCTGAAATGGTCTCGCATGGGTGAGGAACTTGCTAATGCACTGGAAGCTCTCGGCGGTAAGACTCTGATAGAGGTCGATGAGCTTCCCGTCTTCGTCCTGAAACTGCTCAACCGCAGCGACGAAACTGACCAGAGCCGCATCCGTGAATTTCTTTACTGGCTTCGCCGCATCCGCCTCGAATATCCGCAAGTCCGATGGGTCCTCGCTGGTTCCATCGGTTTGGATACCATAGCGTCCCGCCTCAACATCGCAGACTCTATCAATGACCTCCGTATCGTATCCCTCGGCGCATTCTCTGCTGAAAGCTCCCATGCGCTTCTTATCGAGCTGTCGAAGACCTACAACCTACAGCTGGAACATAAGGTTCGCGAGCATTTACGGGAACGCGTAGGGTGGCTCGTCCCCTACTACCTGCAGCTTGTCTTCGATAAGTTGCGAGAAATTCGCAAGCCGCTCGAAACCGATGTCGATGCGGCTGTCGAAGCGCTGGTTCACCACAAAACCATCTTCGATTATTGGCGTCAGCGCCTCCGCGACGAGCTTGGCCGCCCAGACTCAGACCACGCCACGGCAATACTCAATGCGGCATGTCGGACGCCGGAAGGCATCAGTCGTTCCATTGCCCAGCAAGTACTCACCAATGTCATTCTCGATGCGGACCGCCGCGAAGAGAAAGTCCGCTATCTCCTCGATATTTTGACCAGCGACGGTTACTTGGGGCAAGAAGAGAAGCGCTGGCGGTTTCGCTCACCGCTCCTCCGCGAATATTGGTTGCGTCACGTAGCTCCGCCGGATCCAGACGATGAGTAGCAGTCCAGCTGCTGGTCTCTTCACTACCGTCGTCTTCAACCCCGCGCTACTGCGCAAAGAAGACTTAATCGGCGGTTTCGTAGCGCGCAAGGACCTGCTCGAACGTCTCCTCGACGATCTCCGCCGTACCCAGCCAGACAGTCCGCCGCAACACCAAATCCTCATTGGCCAGCGCGGGCTAGGCAAGACCACTCTCCTGCGCCGCGTTGCCTTCGCCATCGAAGACGATCCTCAGCTTTCCTCAACATGGCTTCCACTCGTCTTTCCTGAAGAGCAATACAACGTCACGAGCCTGGGCGATTTCTGGCTCAACTGCGTCGATGCCTTGAGCGATGCGCTCGACCGAGCAGGGGACAAGGCCGCTGCGGGCGCCTTGGATCAGAAAGTGGAGAGCGTTCCTACTGATCCTGAGCGCCGCTCCACGGCCGCGCTTTCTGTGCTCATCGACGAAGCTCAGCGCCTGAACCGCAAGCTTGTCCTGCTGGTCGACAACGTCGACATCGTCCTCGACCGGATCGGCGAAAAACAAGAGTGGGAGTTCCGCCGGGTGATCTCCTCTGAGCATCGACTTTATTTCGTTGGCGCCTCCAGTCGCGCCCTCGAAACGCTTTACCAGCACGGACGAGCCTTTTATGACTACTTTCAGGTTCACGACCTCAAGGGCCTGACAGACGCAGAGATGTTCTCAGTCCTTGAGAAGCTTGCCGGAGAGGCTGGCGACGAGCGGGTCAGGCAAATCATGCGTGAGAACCCCGGCCGGCTTCGTGCTTTACGCGTGCTCACTGGCGGTAATCCGCGTACCTTGGTGCTCCTATACCGCATCCTCTCTGAGGGCCCCGATGGCGATGTCCAGCGTGATATCGAACAGCTCTTGGACCTCTACACACCCTTATACAAAGCACGCTTCGAAGAGATGCCCTCGCAGGCACAGAGGGTACTCGACGCCATGGCTATTCACTGGGACCCGGTCACCGCAAACGAACTGGCTGAAAAACTGCAGCCCCTTCCGGTGAATCAAGTCTCAGCCCAGCTTAAGCGTCTGGAGGACTTCGCCGTTGTTGAAAAGACTCCATGGTTTGGAGAGAGTAAGGCCGCCTTCCAGATCGCCGAGCGATTCTTTAACATCTGGTATCTCATGCGCGCCAGTCGCCGGGTCCGCCGCCGCCTTATCTGGCTGGTCCGATTCCTGGAAGCTTGGTTCGAGCGCGAAGAGATCGCCGAGCACGCCCGAAAATACCTGCAGCGCGATCCTATCGTCGTCGGCCCCAGCCGCTACGCCGAAACTACGTTGGCGTACTCCCAACTCGTCGATGATCGCCGTCTTCGCCGCAGCCTTGAATCCGCGGGCCTGAAGGCCGCGCTGGATTTGAGCGTTCGCGACCAATTCGACTTCGGTGATCTTCCCCTCGAACTGCTGGACCGGAAAGAGCGCATGGTCCGTCTCCGAGACCTGCGTACGCGTGTCTTGGCTATGCATCTGGATTTTGATGCTGAAGAGCTATGGGGGCTCGTTGGCGGCTCCCCCCACCTCACGCTCGAAGAAAAAACCAAGGTTGTATCGGATCTTCCCACACTGGAACCACCAGCCAAGGATCGCCTCGTTAAGACATTAAGGAGTGCAAGGTTGCGTGTAGAGGTGTTGTTTCCGCGGCATCCCGAAGACATCTCGGTGCTTTATGAGGCTTTGCGGCAAGGTGAGGTGCGTGATGTCTACGATGTGGATGGCCTGTTGGCTGTTGCAAGTCGCCGCGGGCTGTACATGCTGCCAGCCGTTGCCATCGCGAGTCGAACCAGCCGCTGGTGCATGGATGAAGAGTTTTCGAAGCAGGAACTTGAAACAGCTGAAAATGCATGGCGAACACTGATGTCCGAACCCTCCTACGAAGTGCAAGCCTTGATTGGACTGGGCAATCTACTACGGAATCGCACGAACCGATACGAAGAGGCGGAACATTTATATCGTCGCGCACTTGAGATTGACCCCAAATCTGCGAGAACGTGGAGTGCCCTTGGTGCCTTACTGTTTGAAAAAGTATCTAGGATCGCCGAGGGCGAGCAGGCCTCTAGGCACGCAATCGAGCTTGACCCGAGAGATCCACTGTTGTGGAATATGCTTGGCAAGCAATTGAGCGGTCGGCCTGGATGCTCGCAAGAAGAAGAACAGGCCTACCGCAAAGTTCTGGATTTGGAACCTCGTGTCACAGCCACATGGTGTGATCTCGGCGATTTCTTGGCAGACCACTCGGAAAGGTACGAAGAGGCAGAACAAGCTTACAAGCACTGCCTCGAGCTTGATTCTCTGTACGGCTACGCATGGACCCGTCTCGGCAATTTGTTCACCGACCATCTGAAGCGGCATGACGAAGCCGAGCAGGCATATCGCGAAGCCATAGAGTTAAATCCACAAGACTCATACGCATGGAACGGTCTCGGCAATTTGCTCACCGACCATCTGAAGCGGCACGACGAAGCCGAGCAGGCATATCGCCGAGCCCTTGAACTCGATTCAACCGGAGCTGACTCATGGATAGCCCTGGGAGTTTTGCTTCATAAACAACCGGAACGGTTTCAAGAGACCGAACAGTCATACCGCCAAGCCATCGAGCTAAATCCCAAGTTACCGCATTCTTGGGGAAATCTTGGCCTTTTGATTGAGAAGGACGAAGCACGCCAGGGAGAAGCGCTCGAATATTACCTCAAAGCCGCGGAACTTGACCCAACCAATTCTCAACGCCGACAAACAGCACTCCGCCTGGCGCGTGCTTTTGGCGCCAAGTCGGAAGAGAGCCTGCTCAACGCACTGAAGTCTGTCTCTCAGCTCCACGAAGTTTTCCCGGAGGATAGGGATGCAACGTTTGTTCTGATCGGTATGCTTGCGCTCAGCTCGAAGTGGCAGCAAGCCGAACAACTGCTTTCAGAGATTGTTGCCCGGGAAATTGGTTATCCCGACCTTTGGACGTTCAGCGCGATCATCAAGTCCGGAAATCTGGATAATGCAGTCACAGTGCTCGAGCGAACTGAAGCTAACGAACGCTGGCGTCCTTTGTACGTGGCCTTAAAAGCCATTCAGTCAGGCTCCCGGCAGTACCTGCGCCGCATCGCCCCCGAAGTGCGCGAAATTGCCACATACTTCGTTACCGAACTCGCCCCTGAATTGACGGAAAAGTCAACTGAACGCAAATCTGCAAAGCGCCGATGACACCGACCAAGAAGGCAGTCACGGGATGTAATGCTGTCTTCAAAATCAAGTCTATATGTCGGTGACGACGCGTACCTGTTACTACACCGTGAAGCAAATGCAACAGGGAGAGATCTAAACAGAATTACCAAAGCAACTTCACGCCGAACTGAACCTGCCTGGACGTGGTGGACGTACTGGAGATCGCTCCCGCGGTCCCCGAAACTCCGGTGGGCGTAAATACGATCAGATTCGGCGTGTTGAAGTTCGCTCGATCCAGCAGGTTGAAAATTTCGGCTCTAAATTGCAGGCTCAGCCGCTCGTGCAGGGCCGTTTCTTTCACTGCAGAAAAGTCCCACGTGGCCAGTCCGGGACCGGTCAGCGTGTCTCTTCCCAAGTTGCCGAAGAAACCGCTGTTGGCTGGGGGCTGCAAGAAGGCGGCGGGATTAAACCACTGGCTGGGCTTTCCAAGAATCGCAGACCCGTGAAAGTTGGGGTTGGCAAACGGCCTCACGGGGTTGCGCGTGTCCCCATTGTTCGATGGGTTGTAGCTGAGTTGCGGCGTGATGGGAAAACCTGCCTGCAAGACGACCAGGCTGTTCACCGACCAGCCGCTCACCGCTGCGTTGCCCACTTTACCCAAGCCACCGGCAAAGCTTTTGCCGTTGCCGAAGGGTAAGCCATAGACAACGCTGATCACCCCTAAGTTCCTGACATCGTAAGTAGCTCGACCCCAGTCGGCGCTGACATTGTAAGGGTTCGATACCAGGCCGGGAGCATTGGCCGCCGCGGTTGCATTCAGAGAATCGCCATCATCCAAAGCCTTCGACCAGGTATAGACACCGCGCAGAAAGAGATCGTGGCTGAAGCGATGATTCACGTCCACCTGCAGCGAATTATAACTCGCTGCTCCAAGAGAAAACCACGTCCAGGTGTTTGCGATCTTGGTGTTCGCCTTCGGGGCGCCCGCGGGGATGTAATAAGAGCCGGCAGGAACAGGCGAGCCTGCTAGCGGCGAGGGAAAAGTACTCGGGTAAACCGCCGGGCAAGGCGAGGCAGGACAAATGGTCGGAGTAGGCGTGTTGCCATCCAGGCCGACAAGCTCATGGTAGCCGTGCGATCCGACATAACCCACGGTGAACGAAGTGTTCTGGCCAAGCGCTTGCTCGACTCTTAAGGAATAAGAGATCAACGTCGGCGTCTTCATGTCGGGTTGCACTCCACCGGGGACCAGCAGTGCATTCGACGGTGTCGGAGCCTGGGTGGAAAGCGGGAAGCTCGACACTGGAAAGGATGCAATGCTGTAGACCGGATTGAACGGCGCATTTTGATCCATGCGGTAGCCGAGCGCATCCTGCATTTCGTAGTACATCCCGAACCCGGCTCGCACCACGGTGCTCTCTGAGTGAGGACTCCATGCCACCCCGATTCTGGGTTGAGGCAGGAACTTCGCATTGTTGGTGGTAAACGTATTGCTCCCTATATGCGGCAGAGTGGAGATGATCCCGTTAGAAAATGTATAGTTGGCCGCGCGACCATGCGCCTCGTTCCATCCAGTGGAGAATTCGCCCCTGAACCCCAGAGACAGAGTTAACTTGGGGTACAAGCGAATCACATCCTGTGCGTAGCCTGCCCCAAACAGGGAACGCCAGTTCATCCTGGTGGGCGCGGGATCATACAAGAACGTGCTTGTGACCCCGGTGAGGAATGTCTGCAGGCTCGTGAAGGTCGCCTGGCCATATTGGCTGAGCGCGATGTTTTCGTTCGATTGGAACTGCTGAAACCAGGCGCCGAAACTGAATTGATGCGCACCGTGCGTCCAAGACACCCGATCCTCATAGGTGTAAATGTTGCGGGCGATCGAGAGGTTGCTTCCGTTGTTGCTCCCCGCCAGCCCCACCTGCGCCTGCGGGTTCGAAGCCGCACTTCCGCCGACTACAGCGGCGCCGACCAGCCGGCCGGACAGAAATCCCGGTACAGAGGCTGCTGGAGTGCCCGGAGTGGGTTCGCCGGTAAAAAAGTAGCCAGCCCGCGAATACCCGAAACGGGCGGTATTGAGCAATTTGGGTGAGAGGACGTGCGTCTCTTCCAGCGTGGCGACTTGCTCCCGCAAATTCAAAATATCGGAGCTGTACGGGTCCGCGATGGTCGCCGTGACATCCCCACCGTCATCCACGGTATAGATGCCCGAGAGGTTGTCTTTTTGCGAGAAGACCTGGTCCAATCGTGCCGTCCCAAAGTCCTCTCGTATGGTCTGCGGCGGACTGCTGGAAACCTCCGCAATGCCGCTGAAGTCAGGGTCACCGGCGCTGGGCGTCGGCCACAAGTTCAATAACGGTCGCACGCTGGCAACCGCGCTCGCGCGCGACTGCAAATCAGGGACAAAGGCAACCGAAGTCTGATGCAGGCTCTGCCGAAGTCCTTCGTAATTGGCAAAGAAAAAAGTCTTGTCTTTTTTGAGGGGTCCGCCGACAGCCCCACCGAACTCGTTACGGCGAAAAGGCGGAGCGGATAGCTGATCGAAGTAATTTTTAGCGTCCAATACGTTGTTGCGCAGGAATTCATACACCGAGCCGTGCAGTTGATTGGTGCCCGACTGGGTCACGATAACGACCTGTGCTCCCGGCCGCTTGCCATACTCCGCGCCGTAGGAATCGCGCAGCACGTTGAACTCGCGGACGGCTTCGACGCCAATCAGGTTCTGACTGGCTCCGCCTGGCTGCATATTGTTTTCGGCGGCGCCGGTAAACTCGACCCCGTTTAGCAGGAAAAGGTTTTGCTGCGGGCGATTCCCGGACACGGCGAAATTGTTCCCGGTGGTGGAGTTGGAAACCCCGATGCCCCCCGTCTTTTCCCACGTGAAATTCACCACACCAGGATTGATGGTGAGCAGCAAATCAAAGCTGCGCCCGTTGAGCGGAAGCTGCTTGACTGCTTTCTCTCCCACTAACCCGGAGATATCCTGCGTGCTCGAATTCACCATGGGAGCGTCCGCAACTACCAGGACCTGCTCGCTCACATTGCCGACTTTTATGCTCAAATCCGCGGTCGCGTCCTGACCCACGACCAGGACGATCCCGGAGCGAACGGCTCTGGCAAATCCGCTCTTCTCCGCCTCGACTTCATAATGGCCCACCGGGAGGGCCGGTAATTCGTATCTGCCCGCGGCATCCGTGATCGAGGGGCGGGAGAGGCCCGTATCGGTATCTGTGGCAGTTACAGTTGCTCCTTGGACCACCGCGCCGGTCTGGTCCGTGACCCGGCCGGATAGGGCGGCAGAAACCTGCGCAACGGCGGGAAGGGAAAAGAGGTATAGCAGAGCGAGCGCTCCTATCCCACAATGGTGAATGCGTAACATGTCCCCTCCAGGGAAGATCGCCAGCAGCGATCGCAGGTGGTGATAAAGCTTGTTTCCGCTACAGGAAATGCTTGGCTCAAGTGGCCGCAGCATCCATAATCTAGTCCGATTTAAACGAATCAAACCGTTAAAGTCAAACGGATCGATACGCTCAGGTATGGCGTCGATGCTCTGCTAAGGCTGTGATCTACTCAAAGAAATTCACGACACCGGAGATGCTTCCCATGACATCTAACACGCGCCGTCCGGCATACCTTGCAGTGGCTGCACTGGCTTGCCTTGGATGGCTGGCCCTGTCTGCCCGCCGTCCCGCTCACGCGGTTAGTTCTGACGCGCCTATCTCTATCAAGGTCGTAGTTGTGGCCAACTGGGAGAAGGGCGCCGACATGGGGGATGCTCCCGGCGAGTATCAGGACTGGGTTGAGCGCGAGCATCTCAACGAAGTCGTTCCCGTCCGCGGAGCAGCCGCGAACATCCTGCGCCGCAACCACGATGGTCTCTATGGCCTTGTCCCCCGCCAAGGCGCGGCCGACTTCTCCGCCTTTTTGCTCGACCCGCACTTCGACCTGCGCAAGACCTACTGGGTCTTCACTGGTATCTCCGGCATCGATCCCAAGGTCGGCACCGTGGGCGACGCGGCCTGGGCGCGATGGGTAGTCAATGGTGACGAGCTTCACGAGGTCGACGACCGCGAACTGCCCACCGGTTGGCCCTACGGCCTCTGGGCCATTGGCGCCAACCGCCCCAACGAACTCCCCTTCAAGGATTCGAACGGCAAGAAGCTCATCGCGGTCACCAAACGCGAAATGGCCTATGAACTCAACCAGGGCCTCGCGCGCTGGGGTTTGCACCTGACAAAAGACGTGCCCCTGGGCGAGAACCGCAACGTTCTCGGCCTCCCCCGCGAGCGCTGGAAGGGCTTCCCGGAAGCCCAGCGCGAGCCCAAAGTCATGATGGGCGAAACCCTCGGCTGCGTCCGCTACTGGCATGGCGCCTCGCGTACGCGCTGGGCCGAGGACTGGACCAAGCTCTGGACTGCCGGCAAGGGCACCTTCGTAATGACCAACATGGAATCGCAGACCTATGAGCGCCTAGCCCTGACTTTCGCCGGGAGGGGGCTGCTCGACAAGGACCGCATCATGGTTCTGCGCACGGCCAGCAATTTCTCTCAGCCCGCACCCGGGCAGAGCTTCCAGGAGGAAACCGGCGATGAGCCCGGCCAGCAGCTCGCCTTCGACAGCAACGAGCGGGCCGGCATTCCCGTCATTCGTGAGCTGCTCACAAACTGGCCCAAGTACGAAAACCGCATCCCGTCCGCACCGTAGCGAACACCCCATCAGGGCACGACTTTAGTCGTGTCTTCCTGAGCCTGCGGCTCACCCAAGGTGATCAAAAACGGATTAACCCCCTGCTCTACTTGCTGCATGGGAGGGCCGCTCCCAACGAAGGGCACGGGTTTAGCCGCACAGGCTTACTAAATTGGCCGGCGTTAGAGGTACGGTCTTTCATCTACGGTCGCGGGTGGTTTTCGACTGCGCCGTATAGCCGAAAAAGTGAAGGGCTAAAGAGGGTATGTGTGCACTACAGGAATGCCCCCGTTGTTACAACCGACGCACACACGCCCTCTCAAGCCCCTGCCATCGCCAGAACTACAATAAATATACCTTTTCCCGCAGCCTGCTAGTCCTCCGATCGATGACGCAGAGGACAAGTAACTGAACCGTGCAGGCCTTCCACGGCACAGTTGCTAAGTGACACAGTCGCAAACAATCACAGTAAGATCGTCATTTTGGGCAACCGACCAATCCTGCGCTCCGGCGACGATCTGCATCGACGCCTCGATCACCGGCAATCCGCCACTCTCACGGACCGCTGCGCGAAGACGCTCGCTCCCGAACTCTTCCTCTGCCGCGTTTGCCGCTTCCAGCAGTCCATCCGTATACATCACCAGGCGATCTCCTTGCTCGAGCCTCATGGTCCTCGTGCTATAGATCGCAGAGTCGAACGCCGCCAGCATCAGCCCGTTCTCCTCCACTTCCGTCACCTCGCCGCCGCGCAACAACAACATCGGAGGATGCGCCGCAGCCGCGTACCGCAACTCACGCGTCCGGGCATTCAGATACACATATCCCGCTGTTACGAATTGCGCCTGCGTGTTTCCGCACAGAGCCTCATTCATGCCCGTCAGCACGGCGGTTGGATCATCGGCCAAAGACCGCTGTGAGGTGGCCGCCATCTTCACCATCGACGCAATCAGTGCCGCCGGTACTCCATGACCGGATACATCGGCAATCAGCAAGCCGGCCTCGTCGTCGCCCGAAAGCAGAAAGTCGTAGAGATCCCCCGCAACCGCGGTCATAGGCTGGTACCGCGCGGCAACCCGGAAGCTCCTGGACTGGGGGAAGCTGCCCGGCAGGATTGAGAGTTGAATCCGTTGCGCAATCTGCAATTCTTTCTCAATCAACGTCAACTGCTGCTCGCGGGCCAGTGTCCTGCGTCCCGCCACGATGCCAAGCGCCCCCAGCAGCACGAGAAAGGAAAACGGCTCGATATTGAAGTAGGGCAGCGGGAAAAAGTCGGCGATGTTCTCGTATAGGGCGCAGCCAATAAAAATCATCAACCCGCGACGAATGACTCTTGTATCCGCCGACTTCGAACGGTCCATAACCAGCTCGGCTGCCAGGATCGTCAGCAAGATCGTCATCACAAGGCTGTTGATATTGGAAAGCAGATATCGAGGACCTATGGCCAGGGTCGCCACTGAAAGCGCTACCAGCAGAGGAGACACCAGAATGACCAGCCTCCTGCCAAAGACATTCAAGATCTTCAGTGTGATGAAAAAGAGGAATGCGGGAATCGGAACCAGATAGCCAATCCCAACCGCCACCCGCTCAAAGATCTGAGGATGCACTCCCAGCTGCCACATTGGCTGATAGTGGATCGCAAGCCGCACACCGTAGAGAATGGCGAAGAGAGCAAACCATAGCAGCAGTGCGTCAAGCCGGCGCCGCAGCATCGAAAATGCCGCGGCCAGCACGCCCACAGCGGTAATGACCGCACCCAGGCATACAAAAATCTGGCTCTTGTTAAAGATCCGCAGTGCTTCCACTACCGAAATTTGTGGCCCGGTCGCAACCCCTATCATCATCTTTAAAATGTACCTTGCGGCCCGTAACCTGTCGGCCATCTCTGTGGGCCACCCAAAAAAAAATCCTCAAGGTATCTCGACGCATCCGAAAAACCGTACTACAGTGGAAGTAAGAAATTCATCTGCCAGCGCCGCCTCGTCGCGACGGCCCTGCCCGGCTTAGCACCGAACCCCTGCTTCCGTGCCGCCGCAACCAGCTTATAGAAAGCAAGAGTGCTGAGAGCGCAATCCGCGTGCTGCGCATTTCTCTGCCATCGTAAGCTGTTCCTCTTGAAACAACACTGACTTTCCACTCGTTCCACGCAGTGTGCCTCCGCCCGCCGGGGGGCGGCGGAGAGCGCAGAGGAGTCAGCGAGCAGGGATGCGCCCATGCGTTTCCGTCTTGAACCGCGATCTTTTAGCGCTTATAGCGCTTTTAGCGCAAGTTTTACCCCAAGTACGAGAGCCCGAGGAACAGGTGGACCACCAGCCGAAAATTGCGCAGTCGCCATCGGTTGAAGCGAAATTGAACAGAATCAACTTCCGGTTATCTCTAGCCGATGCAAGAGGCAGAGTTTGACCGGGCAAAGAGGGACACAGCGCGAACGTAGCGATAAGTAATGAAGGTGAAGCTTATGTGATCGGTTAACCTTCGGATCTCCATTCGGCTTCGCTCCGGTCGAGACGGCAAAATCAGCGGTGGGGAAGTCGCTATCTCCGTGGCGACTTGTCAGTTTCACCGCAAATTTGTCATCTCGACTGGACCGAAGCGGAATGGAGAGATCTGCGGTTTTACTAGCGCACGCACCCTCGATCAAGCCAATCTAAACTCCCGCACCGCGGCAAAGATCCGCTGAATAAGCGATATCTCCGCCTTGCCCAACTCTCACGGATCAACGGCGGAAAGGGATCATGGAGAACATCAGCGAAGAAGACCAGGAAACAATACGCGAATTCCTGGTCGAGTCGCATGAGAACTTATCTCGCCTCGATCAGGATCTCGTCGAACTAGAGCAACGCCCCGGCGACACGAACCTGCTGTCGAGCATTTTCCGCACCATCCACACCATCAAGGGAGCGTGCGGCTTTCTGGCGTTTACCACCCTGGAAGCCATCACCCACAAAGCCGAAACCCTGTTAAGCCAGCTGCGCGACGGCGCCCGTCCACTGACACCCGCTCTGGTGTCGCTGATTCTGGAAACCGTGGACGCAACCCGCAAGGTGCTGGCCTCGATTGAAGCCACCGGAAGAGAAGGAGAAGAACGGTTTGAAGACCTGACCGCACGCCTGCGGTCGGCTGCCGAGCTGACGGAAACCGGCTCTGAGCCCGCTCAAGAACCGCCGGCAATACCCGCGCTCGCGCCGGTTGCAGCTGCCGAGCCCGTGGCCGCGCAAGCCCCTCCTCCAGTCCAGTCTTCGGTTGAGACTCCAGCCCAGCCCCCACCCCAGCCTCCAGTTCAGGCGAAGCAAAATGACCCACCGCAGGAGAAAGAACCGGAGAAACCAAAGAAGAAGGAAGCCACCGCCAAGGATGACGATGTTGCCAAATCATCAGCGGCAGCGGATTCGAACATCCGTGTCGGCGTCGGCCTGCTGGACAAGCTCATGGATCTGGTTGGGGAGCTGGTGCTCACCCGCAACCAGATCCTGCAATTCAACATCGAGCGGGAAGATCCCGCCCTGAACGCCACCTCCCAGCGCCTGAATCTGATTACCACCGAGCTGCAGGAAGGCGTCATGAAGACGCGCATGCAACCCATCGGTGTGATCTGGAACAAGCTGCCACGCGTGGTGCGCGATATGGCCATGGCGCTCGGCAAACAGATTCAGTTACAGATGGAAGGCGCGGACACCGAACTCGACCGCACCATCATCGAGGCCATCAAGGATCCGCTGGTGCACCTCATCCGCAATGCCTGCGACCACGGTGTCGAAACACCCGAGGTCCGGGTCCGCGCCGGCAAAGCGCCGCAGGGAATCCTGAGCCTCCGTGCCTACCACGAAGGCGGCCAGGTCAACATCGAAATCATGGACGACGGAGCGGGCATCGACGTCGCCCGGGTAAAGGCGAAGGCGGTCGAAAATGGACTGCTGCGTCCGGAACAGGCGGAGAAGCTGAGTGATCGCGAGGCGCTCACCCTGATCTTCCAACCAGGATTTTCAACCGCGCAAGTGGTGACCAACTTCTCCGGCCGCGGAGTCGGCATGGATGTCGTGAAATCCCACATCGAGAAGATCGGTGGAGTCGTGGATGTGATGAGCCGGCTGGGCGAAGGCGCCACCGTCAAAATCAGGATCCCCCTCACCCTGGCGATCATCCCCGGTTTGGTCATCACCAGCGGAGGAGAGCGATTCGTCATTCCTCAGGTCAGCCTGCTCGAGTTGCTGCGCCTGGAAGGCGATCAGTCCGGAAAGCACATCGAGTACGTGCACGGTACGCCCGTCTATCGCCGCCGGGGAAGTCTGCTGCCCATCGCCTATCTGAACCAGGTGCTGGCGCTCACCTCCGCCGACCAACCAGAGGCCGTCAGCATGGTGGTCTTACAAGCGGAAGACAGGCAGTTTGGCCTGGTAGTCGATGGCATCAACGACACCCAGGAAATTGTCGTCAAACCCTTAGGCAAGCAACTAAAAGGACTCGACCTCTACGCCGGCGCAACCATCATGGGAGACGGTCGGGTAGCGCTCATCTTGGACGTGTTGGGCATCGGCCAGCGTTCCGGCGTGTTGGCCGAGTCGTTCGAACAGGCGCGCGGATCGGGACACGCGATCACCCATGCGGAAGCAGAACAGCAGCGGTTACTTTTGTTTCGCGCTGGCTCCTTCGCCCGGGTCGCGGTACCGCTTTCCCTGGTCGCCCGGCTGGAAGAGTTCCCACTTTCGGCCATCGAGCACGCGGGCGGCGATCGGGTGGTCCAATATCGCAACCAGATTCTTCCCCTCGTGCCACTGCGCGCACTCCTGGAACCCGGCTCTCCTGAAGATGCGGAACCGGCGGATCCGGTGCAGGTGGTGGTTTTCAACGACGGCGACAGAAGCGTAGGCATGGTGGTCGACGAGATCCTCGATGTCACCGAAGAGGCCGTCACCGTGCGCCAGGAGTCTGGCCACAAAGGCCTCCTCGGCTCCGCAGTCGTAGGTAAGCAGGTCACGGATTTCCTGGATATCCACGAAGTTATCCGGGCCGGCGGAGGCGCTTGGGCGCAGGGCGCCGCAGGGCACAAGAGACACAAAAAGATTTTGATCGCGGATGGATCGAGCTTCTCCAGGGCCATGGTGCGCAGCAGCCTGGACATGGCCGGATACCTGGTCGTGGAAGCGGAAAATCTGGACGAGGTAGCCGCCAGGTTGGACCGGCAACAGATAGATATCATCCTGGCGGCGCTCGATCTCCCGCCCACGAACATTGCCGCCCTAACCGCTGTTCTGCAGCGCCGTCCGGAGTGGGAGAACATCCCCATTTTGGCTTTGGCTGATTCGGCGGAGGAGGCCAAAAATGCTGCGGCCTGGGCGACGGGCTTTGAGGAGTGCCACGTCAAATTCGACCGCTCCCATTTGCTCGAATCGATCGCCCGGCTGATCGCTTCGCGGCCATCCACGGCAGCCCAGTATGCCGGAGCGCAGAGGTGAGCCATGGAGCCTGAAAACGCGGCACCGAAACCCGAAGCCACCCCGGTCAAAGACACGGCCAAGGACGCGGCGCATGGCACCGGACAATTCGCCACCTTCTTTGTGGGCGATATGTTCTTCGGTGTGGACGTGGTCAACGTGCAGGAAGTCTTGCGCTTCCAGCCCATGACGGCGGTGCCGCAAGCCCCCAACGTGATCGAAGGTCTGATCAACCTGCGCGGCCAGATTGTCATCGCCATCGATATGCGGCGGCGGCTTCGGCTGCCCCCACGGACCGGAGACAAGCCATCGATGAACATGGTGGTCCGCACTACGGACGGCGCCGTGAGCCTGCTGGTCGACGAAATCGGAGATGTCCTGGACATGGATGCGGCCAATTACGAGCGGCCGCCCATGAACCTCGAGCCTGCTGCGGGTGAACTGATCCGTGGCGTTTACAAATTGAAGGGCCGGCTGCTACTGGTCCTCGACGAAGAAAGAACGGTGGATCTAACCATCGGGAGGTCAGTCTAATGCCGGCCAAAGTTACCCTACCAGAAGACGATTTAATGGAAGACAGCATCGGGGATGCCTCAGTCCCTTCACCGATCGAAGAGCACGATTTTCCCGAAGCAGCCAACGGGAACGGCCTGGCGCACCAGAAACCCAAGGAGCGAAGAACGCCCAGGGCAGCAAGCAATGGCCGTCGCAAAGCCGGCGAAGCCGATGCAGACGAGGTCTTGCAGGATCTGGCGGCGGAAATAGCATCACTGGCCAGGGCTGCCGCCGAAGGCCGGTTGGGCGCCCGCATCGACCTCCGCAAGCTGGAAGGGGTTCAGCGCAAAATCGCGGAAGACATCAACCAGGCGTTGGACACCATCGTTGAGCCCATCCGGTCGACGGCGGAAAACGCCGGCGCCCTGGCCTCATCGACCGAAGAACTGACCGAAGTAAGCCAGCAGATGGCCAGCAATGCGGAGCAGACTGCGGTGCAGGCCAACGTGGTGTCAGCCGCCAGCGAGCAGGTTTCGAAGCACGTTGCCTCCGTCGCCTCGGCCTCGGAGGAAATGCAAGTCTCGATCCGTGAAATTTCGAAGAACGCCAACGACTCCGCGCGCGTGGCCAAGAATGCGGTCAGCGTCGCGCACACCACCACAGAAACCATGAAGAAGCTGGGGGAATCGAGCCGCGAAATCGGCAACGTGATCAAGGTCATTACTTCGATCGCGCAACAGACCAATCTCCTCGCTCTCAACGCCACCATCGAAGCGGCAAGAGCCGGAGAAGCCGGCAAGGGTTTCGCCGTCGTGGCCAACGAGGTGAAGGAACTAGCCAAGCAGACGGCGAAGGCGACCGAAGAAATCAGCCAGAAGATCGAGGCCATCCAGGGCGTGACCCGGGGCGCTGTGACCGCGATTGAGGAGATCAGCACCATCATTAACCAGATCAACGACATCTCCAACAGCATCGCCTCCGCGGTAGAAGAGCAAACCGCCACCACCAATGAAATCGGCCGCAGTGTCAATGAAGCCGCCCAGGGCGTCACCGACATTGCCAAGAACATCAGCGGCGTAGCTTCGACGGCCAAGAGCACTACCCAGGGAGCCAACGATACCAAGCTGGCCACACTGGAGTTGAGTGAGATGGCGGCGCGGCTGCAGGCCTCGATCTCCAAGTTCACATTCCGCCAGTCGCATGGGGAATGAGTAATGGCTAAAGCCCTCATTGTGGACGATTCGAAAACCATTCGAGTGATCCTGGGCAGGATCTTGAAGGAACTGGGATACGAAACCTGCGAGGCAGCCAACGGCCTCGAGGGCCTGAAAGTCATGGAATCGGAGAAGAACAAAGTCGATGTAGTTTTGGCGGATTGGAACATGCCGGAGATGAACGGGCTCGAAATGCTCAAGCGGCTACGCCAAAATGCTGATCTAACGTCGCTGAAGGTCGTCATGGTGACCACCGAAACCGAGCTCGACAACATGACCTCGGCCCTGGAAGCAGGGGCGGACGAATACGTCATGAAGCCGTTTACCAAGGACATCATCAGGGAAAAGCTGGAATTAGTGGGAATCCCTCCTGTGCCAAGCGAGTAGATATGGCCATAGCGAAGCAACGTGTGCTGAAGCCCGGGGATCGGATTCGCGTGCTGGTGGTGGACGACTCAGTCGTCATCCGGCGCCTGGTGACGAAAGCGCTGAGCAGTGAACCCGTGATCGAGGTAGTAGGAACGGCCTCCAACGGCGCCATCGGATTGCAACGGATCCCGGAGCTCAAACCTGACCTCATCACCTTGGACATCGAGATGCCCGATATGAACGGGATCGAGATGTTGAAGCGAGTGCGCCAGGAGTATCCGCACCTGCGCGTCATCATGTTCAGCACTCTCACCGAACGAGGCGCTGGCATAACCTTGCAGGCGCTATCTTTGGGGGCCGACGAATATGTAGCCAAGGTCTCGAACGAAGGATCGCTGGACGAATCCTTGCGCCGGCTGCAGGAAGACATGATCCCCAAGATCAAGCAATTCTTCGGCGTGAATGGGCCAAGCCCCGCAGCCCAGCCGGCGGCGGCGCCAATCCAGCCAGTCAAGCCGGTGGTGCCGGGCGTGAAGTTGAAGCCCAAAGTGGTAGTCGTGGGGGTCTCCACCGGAGGACCTGCCGCGCTGGCTGCAATTTTGCCCTCTCTCCCATCCAGCTTTCCCCTGCCCATTCTCGTGGTGCAGCATATGCCGCCTGTGTTCACCCGCTTGCTGGCGGAGCGGCTGAGCGAAGGGTGCCAACTGAAGGTCAGGGAAGCAAGCCAGGACGACCCGGTGGAACCGGGTACGGTTCTGTTGGCTCCCGGGGATTACCACATGAAGGTGGTTTCGAAGGGAGGTGCTGTCCGTATAGCGTTGGACCAGACGCCACAGCAAAACTCCTGCCGGCCCGCGGTCGACCCACTCTTTGCTTCGGCGGCGGAGGTCTACGGCGGCGCCGTGGTGGCTGCGGTCCTCACCGGCATGGGGCGAGACGGGTTGCGCGGCGCGGAGGCCCTCAAGGCCCGCGGTGCCACCGTAATCGTGCAGGATGAAGCGTCGAGTGTGGTTTGGGGCATGCCCGGCGCGATCGCCGGAGCCGGCCTCGCCGATCGCGTCCTCCCGCTGGACCAGGTCGTCCACGAGATCATCCTTCTTGCGGGCAGACATTAAGGTGGGGAGCCACGCGGTGACCACCGAGATCTCCCCCGACAACTACCGCTTCCTGCAGGAACACATCCACACCCAAGTGGGTATCGTGCTCGAAGACAACAAACATTACTTGTTTGAGAGCCGCCTCGCGCCCATCGTCAAGCAATACGGTCTCGGTTCCATCAACGACCTATGTGCCGTGCTTCGCGCCAAGCGCGACATCGCGCTGAGCCACGACGTAGTCGAAGCCATGACCACGAACGAGACCTATTTTTTCCGGGATCCTGCCCAGTATGAGGCGATCCGGACAGGCTTGTTACCCAAATTAAAGCAGCAGCGGGCAGATACCAAGACCTTGCGCTTTTGGTCCGCGGCGTCCTCCACCGGGCAGGAGGCTTACAGCCTGGCCATGCTGCTGCGGCAGGCGCATTTGGAGGATTGGAAGCTGGACATTCTCGGCACTGATTTTTCCGCCAAGGTCGTAGAACGCGCGCGCTGTGGGCTCTATCAGCAGTTGGAACTGAATCGGGGACTGCCGGCGGCCCTGATGGTAAAGTACTTCCGCCGCCACGGCATGGAGTGGCAATTAAACAAAGAGGTGCGGGAGATGGTTCGGTTTGACACCATCGACCTGCGCCAAAGCATGCGTTCCCTGGGCCCCTTCGACCTGGTCTTTTGTAAGAACGTCATGATCTATTTCGACGACGAAACCAAGCGGAAGATCCTGAAAGAACTTCACAGCACCCTGCAGCCGGGCGGGTGGCTGCTGCTGGGAGGAGCCGAGAACGCTTTGGGATTCGAGGACCGGTTCGAACGTCAGACAGTGGGCAACGCGACCGTCTACGTGGCCCGATGAAAGGAAACCGATGCTCGCTCACGTGAATACAGAAATGGTGACGCAGATTGTGGAGTCGGTATTCGTCACTATGATGGACCTTGAAGTATCCCCCAGCCATGAACATTGGGCCCCCTCGGCTGACCGGTTGACGGCTGCTATCCGCTTTTCCGGGGCCTGGAGCGGGGCTATGTTGTTTGAATGCGACCCTTGGCAGGCCTGCCGGTTCGCCGGTCTGTTTCTTTCCATGGCACCGCCCGACGCCGTGAACGATGACGTACGGGATGTGCTGGGCGAACTGGCCAATATGATCGGCGGCAATATAAAGTGCACCGTGGCCATGGGATTGCAGTTGTCCATGCCTACAGTCTCTGCGGGCGAAGAGCATCGAGCGCTGGTTCGTGAGTTCGAAGTTGAGGATAGGCTCGCCTTCCAATGTGCTCTCGGCGCATTCTGGGTAACGATCCTCGAGTGCAAGGGGAGCGGAGCCCTGAGTGACGCGGGTGCCTCGATTTGAGGCACGAAATTGCGCTTCGCTGGCTGACACGTTCGCCCGGACCTGCCGATACAAAGCTAGACGGCGTGTTTTCCCGGTGTGGCCCGTCAAAACGAAAAACAATAACAGTGAGGCGATACCCATGGACATTCTTTTGGTGGATGACAGCAAGACGATGCGCGGCATCGTCCAGCGGGCGATACGGCAAGCCGGTTTTCGTGGGCTTTCGGTGGGTGAAGCTGAAAACGGGGTACAAGCTCTGGAAAAGCTGCGCGAAGAACAGCCGAAACTCATTCTGTCGGACTGGAACATGCCGGAAATGTCAGGGATCGACTTTCTGGTGCAGGTGAGGGCCTCGGGAAACAAAGTGCCTTTCGGCTTCATCACTTCAGAGGCATCGGCCGCGATCAAGCAACAAGGCATGGACTCCGGAGCAAACTTCCTGATCACCAAGCCGTTTAGTCCGGAAGACGTGCAAGCCGCTCTTACGCCCATTCTAGGACCCTGCTAAACGCCATGTCAGAACCAACGCCGTACGGCCTCTCTCAACATTTTTCGGCACTCATCGGCCGCAAAGTCGCCTTTGCCCAAGCCACGCTTTCGGTCGACGGGAAGGTCAAACAGATGTACGGAATCTACAACGTGGTCCCCCACGAACGGCCGATCGTCGTCAAGGCCGAGATGCCTCTGCTCGGCTCGATGGCGGGGGCACTGGTAGGCTTGCCGGATTCTGCGGTAAAGGAACGCCTGGGTGTGACTCCCCTGGAAGAAGTTTTGCGCGATGCGATCCATGAAGTCCTGAACGTCGCTGCCACCGTGATCACCACCGACGGCCGCGCCATCTTTACCAAGATGGTGCCTGAGGCCGCCTACATCGACGGGGCCGCCGGCGAGATGTTCAAGAAACCGGACCACCGGAGCTATTTCAATGTAACCGTGGAGGGTTACACCGGGGGTAAGTTCTCAGTATTCTCCAAGTCTCCACCGATTAAAACCGTCAACGTCTGAGGGGCCGGCCGGGAACCGGCAGAACGCGTCTGACAACTCATGCCTGTAAAACCAAGCAAAAACCAGAGGTTCATCGGCAGACACGCCATCCTCGACCAGAAAATGTTCCTTTACGGTTACGAATTGCTGTTCCGCGACGGAACAGACAATTCTTTTAGCGGAGAAGCTGAGAACGCCACCAACCAGATCATCGACAGCTGCCTGTCGATGATTGCCTGCTCCACCGAAAAAAAGTTCTTCATCAACTGTACCTATGACGCCCTGGTGAGCATGCGCGTGAAGTTGCTCCCCAGTCGAACCGTAGTCCTCGAACTGTTGGAAAGCGCCAAGCCCGACGCGGATCTCTTGCGGGCTTGCGAAGAGCTGAAGCGCCTGGGGTTCTGCATTGCTCTCGATGACTTTCTGCCCGACGAAAGCAGACTGGCACTCGCAGACCTTGCCGACTACATCAAGGTGGATTTTCGCGCCTCTGATCCTGCTGTACGCCAAGAGATATACGATCTATTTCGCAATCGGAAGGTGACCTTCCTGGCCGAAAAGGTCGAATCCTTGAAGGAATTGCGGATCGCCCAGGCGGAAGGTCACACGCTCTTTCAAGGCTATTTCCATTCTCGCCCAGAGATTATCTCCGAAACGCAACTGACCCCCAGCAAGTCAGCCTACTTGCAACTTGTCGTCGCGCTGGCGCAGTCTCCTTTGGATATGAGACGAGTGGAACATCTCATCCTGATGGAGCCGGCGATTTGCTATCGCCTGCTTCGGCTCGCCAACTCAGCCTTCTACGGATCTCGATATCGAATATCGACGATTCAGGCAGCTCTCAATGGGGTTGGGGAAGATGCCTTTCGCAAACTCGTCACTGTTATTCTTGCCACCAAGTTGTCTCAATCGCGGGTGGATATGGATGCGGAACGGGCTGTAGAGAGGGCCTACTTTTGCGAGTCCCTGGCAACGGTCTTGAATGAGAATCCCGCGGAACTCTACATGCTTGGCATGCTGTCGATGATGGACCGGATGTTGAATATCCCCATGACACAGCTGGTCGACCTGATTCCTATTAGCGCCCGAATCCGGGAGGCTCTCCTTGGTTCTCCCGAAGGCATAGGCCGGGTGCTGGAGCTCTGCAAATATCAGGAGGAGGGAGGAGACGCCCAGCAACTCGTACTGCATAATGCATTCGTTCCGGACAGCTCCGCATATTATTTCGAAGCGTTGTTAGCCGCAGGCAATACTCTGCACGCGGTCGAAGCTTAACGCCTGGTCTGGCTCCGCTTGTTCCTGCACGGTTAAGGTGTTTTCCCAGCTGGGGCCTTGGAAGCGGAGACCACGACGATATCGACCCGCCGGTTCGCTCTTCGCCCTTCCACGGTATCGTTGCTCGCAGCGGGATGGTACTGCGCGTAAGCGGCAATCGACATACGCTGGGGATCAACTCCCGACTCGTTGAGCAGCATCATGGCCACCGCCATGGCACGAGCCGTTGACAGATCCCAATTGGAAGCGAACGATGCGTTGTGGATCGGCACATTGTCGGTATGGCCTTCCACCCGCATATCCAGACCGTATTGCATCAGCACCTCGGCGATCCGCTTGACCTTGTCCGACGCGCCCGGCATTAGCTTGGCTTGACCGCTATCGAAGAACCCCAGTTCGTGCAGACTGATGACGAAACCCTCGGGCGTCATCCGCAAAACAACTTCCTGGCGTTCGATTTCCTGGCCCAGGGCTTTCTTCAGCTTCCTTTGCAACTCAACCATGTCAATACCCGCGTCTGCAGGCGTTGTGCTGGGTGTTGCTTCCCCGACATTCGCCGGTCCTGGAGTATGGCTAGCATGGTCGCCGGAAAAGGCGCCCATCGCTTGAAAGCCATTCTTGACGGCCTTCGATACCGTTTCGACCGCGTGCTGGTCCCGGTAGGAGGACGCGAACAACACCACGAAAAGAGCGAACAGAAGGGTCATGAAATCCGCGAAGGAAACCAGCCAACGCTCGTGGTTGACATGTTCCTCGCGCCTTCTGCGCTCTCTCATTTGACGGCGACCGGCTTAACTCTCTCCGCCGCGGCGGTGCCGTTGTATCCGGCCAGCTTGGACTCGAAGATCCGGGGGTTAATCCTATCCACAATGGAAAGCACCCCGTCCAGGATCATCTCCCGAATCACCTGCTTCCGGCGCATCATGATCTTGATTCTGCCGGCGCACGGAAGAAAGAAGATGTTGGCTGATCCCACTCCGTAAATGGTCGCTACAAATGCGACCGCGATTCCCTTGCCGACTTCATTGATGTTCTGCAGCCGCTGCATAACTTGAATGAGACCGATGACGGCGCCAAGGATTCCGATGGTGGGAGCAAATCCGCCGGCAGCTTCATAGACCTTGGGCAGCAGATCCTCCCGGTCAGCCTCACTGTCCATCTCGAATTCCATTCTTTGCCGTATGTCCGTGGCATGCGTGCCGTCGACCGCGAGGGTCAAGGCTTTTTTCAGGAAAGGATCCTGGATCATGGCGAGGTCTGCATCCAGGGCGATCACACCGCTACGGCGGGCTTTGGCCGCGTAGCGCGTAAGGTCACTGATGAGTTGTGAGGCGGGATCCTTTTCGCCGATGAAGACGGGTTTGAGCTGGCCGGCGGCCCGCTTTACCACCGAAAACGGGAACTGCACCATCACTGCCCCGATCGTGCCGCCAAAGACAATCAGGGCCGCGGTCGGTTGCAATAACTGGCCCACTTTACCGCCGTCCAGGTATAAGCCAACCGCGATTCCCGCGACTGCGAGGCCGACCCCACCAAGTGTGCTCTTATCCACGTTACAACCCCTTCACCGGCGCCGACACCTTGAACTGCAACATCCGTATGGATTTACTATCGGCGCGACGGGATCTTCTATCACCCCGTGCGATAGCCCGTCCTGGGGAGTGACGGGACCACGATGGTCGCAGATGCCACAGAATCAGGGGCAAAAGATCGCGGAACTCCTCTCGTAGCTACAACCGCCGGGTAAGGCCAGCTTGGGCCAGCTTCTCGTCAATCTGCAGCGCGGTAAAGGGTTTCATCAAATAGTCATCGGCTCCAGCGATCAGCGCCCCGTGGAGCTCACGGATCCCTGGCTCTTCCGCCACCAGCAAGACCACCGTTGTGTCGTGGGCAGACTCATGGCGCAAGCGAGTCACGAATTCCAGGCAGTTCGTCCCCTCAATCCAATCTATGATGACGAGGTCTGCTGTACCCATGCCGTGTAGAACATCGATGGCTCGTTGACAATCGTCCGCTTCGGCTACTTCGAACCCTCGCTTGGATAAGATGCGGCGCAAGACGGACCTCATTGTGTTCGAGCTGTCTACCACTAGCGCTTTCATCAATTCCTCGCTTACACGCCCGGACGGAGGGGGCTTCAAGGGCGCTAATGGCGCGTTCAAGCGGGCCCAAAGCAGATTCGCAGAGCGGCGCTGGATCTGGATTTCTCCAGGCCGCTTCTGTCGATCTTCGAATCAACCGGACATCGAGAAGGGAACTCGTTCCATCTCCATCGGGTGTGCGGGTGTAGCGAGGTTGCTTATGGGATCGATCAGAGTTTCTGAGATTTCCAGCGGTCGAGTGTCAATCTCCTGCCAGGCGGTCCTCACATTCATGATTGCGTCTATAGCTGCCTCCAATATCTCGGGTGCGCGGGCTACCGATGCCTGCATCATTTGTGTTCGCAGATGGGCGTAGAAAGTGTGGAGCAAAATCGCGGACTCTCCGCCGTTTACACGATCAACCCAGTTTTCGAGCTGCCCGAGCACCAATGCGCCGTGATTCAGCTGCCGGCAACGGTTCTCGATGTCGTTTGCGCGAAGCGCAGCCGCCGCGCGGCGAAGATCGTCCGCCAGAGTGTCCAACAGTATGACAATCAGGCCGATCGAGCTCGCCCCTTGAATGGCTGACATGCGATAAGACTTCTGCGTTTGTGTAAGCATCATCATCCACCATTGGAACTGGGAGTAAGGCCCAGCTCCGCGTTGATCTGTGCCATTTCTGTCGGCAGCTGCTGCAGTGCCGTTTCAGCCTCACTGTAGTCGGCTGTAAGAATCGTTTGCTGGTTGGCAATGTAGCCTGACTCGTAATCGTTGATCTGACCGTTGAGCGACGAGCTGCTTTGGCTGATACCGTTCAGGTCAACCGTAAACGCGCCCGTTCCGGGGTTAGTAAAGTTGTCCAACGCGGTATTGAACGAATTCGCGAAGCCATTCAGCGCAGTACCTTCGAAGAAATTCTGCACGTCGGTCGGATTGGAGGCGAGTGCGTTCGTGAGCGTGGTGGTGTCGACACTCAGGGTGCCGTCGTTGTTCATGGTGATGCCAAGATCGCTCAAGTTGGAGACGGTCGTCGTTCCCGTGGTTGGTGCGGGCGCAACATAGTTGAGGGCCTGCTCGAGCGCGTTTTGCAACGAACGCATCGTCGGATCCGAAGCAAGCACCCCCTGGCTGGACGCGCCTGAGGAGTTCGTAGTGACCGCAAATTGCGTGTTTACCAGGCCGATGGCGGTGTTGTAGTCCGTCACTAATTGGCTGATCGCGGTCGAGACCTGCGATGCATCGGAAGCAATTGTGAGGTTTACAGTTTGGTTGCTGGACGCGCCGAGAAGGTTCAACGTGACCCCGGGGATGGTTCCAGTGACCAAGTTGCTGCTGCTGCTGACCGGAACCCCGTCCACGGTCAGGTTAGCGTTTTGCCCTGCGGCAGCCTGAGTGAAGCCGAAGCTTGGCTCGCTGATTGTGAAAGGGGTAGAGCTCGTGATGTTGAGGTTGGTGCCGTTCGCATCCGTACCGGCAGCGGCGGTGACGCCAATACCCAGTGCGTTGATGGCGCTGGCCAGCTGTGCGTAAGTCTCTCCCGACGTCGTCGTGACGGTCGAGGGAGAGCCCCCCTGCGGGGTGATCGTGATGGTGTTAGCGCCCAGCGAATCGCCGGTGGGTATGTCCTGCGAAGTCCACGACGTGCCAGTGTAATTGGCGGAGGTGATGGTGAAATTGCCGGCGCTGGCCGCGGTGTTGCTGACGAGTGCGAGACGGGAACCGGTGGAGTCGCTGATCACCGAGGCTTTCACGCCAAGATTATCTCCATTGATGGCGGTGGCGAGATCGGTGAGCGTGTCGCCTGAGGTCCCGGCGCCTATATTGATCATAGTTGCGGTGCCGCTGGCGTTGGTGAGAGTGAACGAGGATGCCGGCAGTGCGGAAGTTGCACTGGTCGCCAGGTCGGAATACCAGGTTGCCGTCGAAGCCAGATTCTGTACCACCACAGCGTGGGTGCCGGCGGTCGTGCCAACTGCGGCGGTCGCGGTAACGTCATTGGAGTTGGACGAGGTCACAGTCCGTGCGGAGAGAGGACCGGACAGGCTATTGAGTGAACTCAGATCGTTGGAGACGGTTGTGGTTGCCGTTTGGATTGCCGTCAGGGCCGTTGTTTGGCTGGAGAGGTTTGTGACTTCTCCCTGCCAGACCCGTTCGGACGCGCGATCGGCATAGATGGCTGCTGCGACTGCTGCGGTTACATCGATACCGGGTGTGGTAGCGCCGACCGATGCGGCAAGGATCTGGCTGTAATTGATTGCCGGGGTAGTAGTCGTGGAGTCCAGTGCGGAGTTTACTGCTGAAGTAGAGCTCATCCGTTCGACCTATTCCTGGGGGCATCCGCCCGGAGCTCGATGGGCAAGAGAAGCAACTTTGTCGAAATCCGGAGGAAGAAATGTGTACGTAAGGAGAGGTGGAGCTTTTTGCGCTCCACCCCTTAGTTTAGGTTGCTTTGGCTTACTGGACCAGTTTCAATACTGCCTGCTGAGCCTGGTTGGACTGTTGCAGGGCGGCCATACCGGTGGACTGCAGGATGTTGTACTGGGTCATGTTGGCCACGGTCTTACCGATGTCAGCGTTTTGAATGTTGTTCTGCGCGCTGGTGATGTTCTGGACCTGGTTTGACATGACGTTGACTACGGCGTTGAGCCGGTTGACGGAAGCGCCGATCGCGCCGCGCTGCGCCGAGACGGTTGTGATTGCGCTATAGATATCAGTCAGGGCGGTTTGCGCAGTTGTCGTACTCAACAAGCTGTCACTGACGCCTGTGGTGGCATTGGTTAAGCCCAATGTAGCGGACGAGAGGGCGTTGATAGAAGTCTGGATCTGCGTGTCGGCGATGGTGTCGGGTGTGCTGGCGTCACTGATGAACACGAAGTTGTTGTTGGTTGAGTTCGAGTATGCATTCAGAGTCGACAGGGTGGTGTTATCTGAAGTGGAGAAGGTAAAGGTGCTGGTTCCATTTCCCGCAAACTCGAGGTTATTGGTATCAGCACCCAGGCTTGCGACCGATCCCGCGGTGTGTGTGCCGGCGGCGAATACGTCGGCTGAGGCAATGTTTAATCCGCCGGCGCTGGTGGCACCTTCCAAATAAGTATCCAAGGCGCCGATTGTATCTGAGCCCGAAGTGGCGGTGAAGACAGCCGTTGTGATGACGCCGCCGGTGTTTTCGGTCACTGTGGTTACCGATCCGACCGCCAGTGTGGAGGCCGTCGTTAACTGGTTGAGTGCGGTACCCGCCGTGGTGTCGAAAGACTTGCCGGTATTTCCGGCGAACACGTTGGTACCGTTAAAATTGGTAGCCGAACCGATCTGGTTGATTTCCGCCAGGATGGACTGAAACTCGTTGTCGAGAGCGGAGGCCTGGCTGCCGCTGAAGCCGCCGGTGGAGGCTTCCGTGGCCAGGGTTACAGCCCGGTTGAGCAGCGTGCTGACCTGCGACAAGGCGCCATCGGCGGTCTGTAACAAACCAACGCCGTTGCTGGCGTTCTGCTGTGATTGGGTGAGTGCTGCGATGTTGGCCCCCATCCCGTTGGCAATCGACAAGCCCGCAGCGTCCTCCGAACCGGAGTTGATCTTCAGGCCGGTGGCGAGCTGGGTAAGGGTCGTTTGCAGGTTCATCTGGGTGTTGGACAACGCATTCTCCGCAACCAGCGAAGAGATGTTGTTCAGGACTGTTAGTGGCATTTTTGCGGCTCCTTTTTGATCGCCAATTTGCCCCTGCGCTCGGCATTTTTCGCGGGGCTGCATGGAGCCCGGTTCGTCGAGAGGAGGTCGCTTTGGTCAACAACACTATCGACCTTGGAGAAAAATCTTTTCAGTGCCAAAGTGGCGATTCGGCAAGATTTTCGGAGGAGTTTGTGTGGAATTTGACGAAGAGAATTGGGGGAAGGCGCTGTATTCGAAATGATCACTGTGCCAGGAGCACCGGGGGCCCATTCAGTGCTGAAACAAGTACGAACGGAGATCTGTATAGGAGAGCTAACCGGGATCTGCGTTGAATATTTCAGTCGTCAAGTAGAAGCGTGTGATGGGCTTCGCCCAGGGCTTCGCCCGTCTTTTCCGGCCCACGTTAGCTGGCGCGAACATGGGGCACCCGTCCGAGATTGCGTGCGGTTTCAGATTGGTGTCGCGCGGACATCGCGGTCGAGTTTATCCGGGTGCGAGGTAGTTGAGTAGGGTTTGCTGCAGGACTTTGGATGCAGCCGCGAGCACTGCTTGATTCCCGAGCTCGGCCTGGGAGAGATTGGTAGCGGAGGTCGCCAGGTTTATTCCTACCAACGCGTTCTGGTGCGTCGTCAAGGTCAGCGTCTCCTGGTTAAGGTAGCTATCCTGATCGCTCAGCAGGTTGACGGAGTTGTCCAGCGGAATGCGTTGTTGAGAAAGAGAATTCAACGCCACGGTGATGTTTTCGGATGCGGTGGCAATTTGGTCGCTGCTGCCGCCCTTAAGCACGGTGACCAGATTGGTGAGTGCGCCAATCACATTTGTGCCGGTAGTGAAGAGTTGATTGCCAGGTACGTTGGACGCGATGTAGTTAGAATCGCCGATCTGCACGTTATTGACCGTGCTGTTACCGACATAGGCGTAGGCATTCGACAGTACTGTACCGGACACGCCCAACGAGCCTAACGTCGAGTCATTTGAGCTGGCCACGATACCGGTGGCGGAGCTGATCGCGAGCTCCCCGTTGGCATTGATGGTTGCCGTCGTGCCGGAGGAGAGCGTGCCTGCGGTGACAGCAGCGGCGATCGCGCTTTCAAGGCTGCCAACGGTGTTGCCGGCAGCCGCGGTATAGGTAAACGTCTGGCCGGTGCCCGCATCGCTCACAGTGGTGACCGAACCGACCTGCAGCGCCGAACTGGTGGTCAGCGGGGTCGACACCGATCCATTGGCCGATGTGTAGCCGGTGGAGGCGGCCACGAAGGGTGGGGTGTTCGTCACTGAACCGCCAAAAAGATAAGACCCCTGGTAAGAGCTGTTGGCTTGGGCGACGACATTCGCCAGAATGCCCTCGACTTGAGTGGCAACGGCCTGCCGATTGGTATTGTTAACGGCTTCGGTAGGGGCCGAGGTGGCTAGGGTTATAGCGGTATTCAGCTGCGTTGTTATCGCGCCGACGGCGTCATCGGCGGTTTGCAGTTGAGCGCTCACAGCGCTGACGTTGGTTGTGTACTCATCGACGCTCGCTGACGTGGCTAGCGAGATCACCATCTCAGCTGAAGCTGCAGGATCATCGGAAGGTTGATTGACCCGCAGGCCCGTAGACACCTGCTGCAGCGAGGTCGCAAGGTTTTGCTGGCTCTGCTGCTCAGCATACTCTACATCGGGTACCAGATTTGTCACGCGCATTTTGATTTATCCTGCGTGGCCACGGGCCGCGCCTTCGCTTTTACTCTGCAGCAGCAGTACCCATCGCCAAGGTCACGGAAAACATCGCTTGAACAGTAGTGACGACTCGGGCGGCGGCCGCGTAAGCAGTTTGATAAGTGATCAGATTGGTAGCTTCCTCGTCGATCGAAACTCCCGACACTGAGTTAAGCTGGTCGGTCAACTGCGCCAGGCTGGCCGTTGTCGCGCCAGATTCGGCGTTCGCGTTGGAGATGAGACTACCCACCTGGTAGACCAGATCGGAATACGCGCCGGCGGGAGTCGCGCCGCTGGGGAGATCAGTCGTTTCCACTGCGCTCAGGTTAGCCAGGTTGCCGTTGCTCCCGGAGGTGCCGTCTGAGCTGGCAGCGATCTTGGCTGAATTCGAGATTGCCATGCTGATCCCGGCGGCCGATCCGGCCACTGTGGTGGGGATATTGAAGAAGTTCATCCCGGCCGCACCGTTTTGATCGTAGCCCATGGCCTGGGCAGCATTGAACGAGGTCGCAAATTGATTGGCCAGGGTATCCAACTGGTTCTGAAGAGCTGGAATTGTCTGATCGCGGGTTTCAATGCTCCCGCCCAGGTCGCCGCCCGTCAACGTCGAGGTAATGTTATTACCGTTAGAATCCGTTACATCCACCATGCCGTTGCCGACGTTGGTCGTCGATAGGGCGTAGCTCTGGTTACCCACAACGAGTGCGGTTCCGTTGCCGGTGGTCACGGTCGGGCCATCCGCCGTCTGGGTTATGGCGACGTTCGTCAGCGCCGATAGCTTCTGCAGCAGTTCGTCGCGTTCGTCTTCCAAAGCTCCCCCGTCCTGCCCCGACTGAGTCAGCGTGGTGACCTGGGGGTTCAATGCGGCGATCTGCTGCGAAATCTGGTTGATTTGCCTCACATCATCCGTGACCGGCTGATTGAGCGCGGCCTGCTGGCTGGTGAGCACGTTCGAGGCGGTGTTGAACGCATCGGCTAAATTGCTGCCCGCGGTCAGCACTGCCTGCCGTTGGGCGGAGCTTGCCGGATCCGTCGAGAGAGCGGAGATACTCGTGAACAACGCCGACATCTCAGTCCCGATATCTTGAGTCGAGGTGGTAAATGTGGGCTGAATCTGCTGCAAGGTGCTCAGTTGCGCGTTGGCGGCGCTTTGAGATGAGGTCTCCTGCTGCATCTGGGAGTTGACCAACTCGTCGCGTATGCTTTGGTAGCCCTGGAGTACAACGCCATTGCCGAGGCTGTAATTGCCGTTTGTCGATGGCGTTTGCACTGCTTCTTCGAAATCCGGTACTTGCCGGGTATAGCCGGGCGTATTCACGTTCGCAAGGTTATTGTTGGTGATCTGCAGCGCGCCAGTGTCGGCAATCAGCGATTGTAAGGCGGAGTTGAGTGAACTGTTTATCGATGCCATGGATTACATCTCGCAAGACCAGGTCTGGCGGTTCGACCTGGTTCCGTTAATTTCAAGAACTTGCCCAGTGTGGGTTTTGCACAGCGAGGCGAGGAGAGCAATGGACCTGCCGGAGTGCTTCAGCAATGCGCCGTACTGCAAGTTCAACTGCCGGATCGCTCCGATCGTAACTCGGATCTTTTGTTCGATGGCAGCATCGCTGAACGCCGGCGCGGCCGGGGCGGATGAGCGAAGCTTCTGTTGGATCGTACGCTCCATGGTTGCCAATACGGCACAGAGCATTTCCTGCTGGGCGACACTGTCTCGAAATCGGAGGATTTCGTTGGTCGTAATAGCTTTCATGGCAACGGAAATCTCGAACGCCAGCGCCTCCAGATGCTGCAGATAGGTGGCGGCTAGCTGGTCGCGGACGGCCTGGTCATTCATCGGGGTTAAAAACCTTGGCTGTAGCTGATTGCGGTGGCAATTTTCGTTGCGTCGATCGGATATTGGCCGCTTTCGACGGACTGGCGAAGAGTGTCCACGGTGTCCTGACGGACTTCGGGGAAGTTTAGAGCCTGGCTGGTCAAGGACTGTACCGATGTGCTGTCCGATTGGAAGGACGTCCAATCCTCCGTAGCACCCGTGGCGCCCGTCGAATCACCTACCGCTCGTGCCGTCACGCTACCGACGGGCAGTTGGGTTTCTACCGGACTGCTCCCTTCAATCTTCATCGCAACTTCTCCTGTATCAGCGTTACTGCTATCGGCGTATGCCCGGAAAGATTTCAATCCGTGGGAGAAGGTGCGAAAAAGTTAAGTGCTTATTTGAGCACGTGAACCAACTGGGCCCAAGCCTGCCACGAGAGGTCCGCTGAACTGCAGATCCTTCGGCTTCGCTCCTAATGAGCAACCGCACCTTGGACCGACCAAAAGCGTTTGAGGGGGCTTCGCCCGTCTTTTTCGGCCCACGTACGCTGGTGCGAACATGGGGCACCCATCGAGTGCGCGGCGGCCAGTACTGTTCATTGCTCCTTTAACTTGCCGCAGGCAAGTCGGCTCCTCGGGATGACAAAGCGGGGAGTAGCGTTTCCATTGGATGGTCGTTCACGGGGAGTGAGAGATATGGACTTCATCCGAAATGTAAGCAGGGCTGCCAGGCATGCACTTAGCCCCTGCCCCCGTTTCCTCCGGTTCCCGCCTTGTGAAGTGGGATGGATGCCGGCGCTTCGTGGTTCGGTTGGTGCGCGGGCGTTGCCGCTTTGGCATCCGCTTTATGAAGGGCCTGGCTGATCATCTTGGCGATGCCGATGCCACCTGCCGCAGTCATCGAGCTGCCTAACGATTGCATGGCAATTCCCTGAAATTGATCCTTACCTGGGTCCGCGTCGTCGTCATCCTCTCCAGGGACGCTGCCGAAGGTTTCCTCTGCCCCCTGCAGCCAATTGCTCAGCAGAATGGACTCGAAGTCTTTTGCCGACTTCTCGATCTTGCTGTTCTCCGTTACCTCCGAGACCGGGTGGTGAAGGAGCTTGTCAGTCTGCGTCGTCAATAGGGAGATGGCTGGGGAAGCTGCCACCCCGAGGGAAGAAGTGTCCGACATTAGATCACCTCCAGTTCGGCCTGCAGGCCGCCCGCCGCCTTGATTGCCTGGAGGATGGCGATGATGTCGTGAGACGTAGCGCCGATGGCGTGCAACCCCTTTATCAACTCATCCACGTTTGCGCCCTCCTGCAATTCGATCGATTGTGCCGGCGCGTCGTTCACTGTCAGCCTGGTTTCCGTTACCGTCTTGGTTGACCCACCGGAGAAAGGCGGTGGTTGAGAAACCAGGTTTACCCTCTGTACGTCGATGGTCAAACTGCCGTGGATCACCGACACCGGCGATAGCCGCACGTCGCCTCCCATCACGATGGTGCCGGTGCGCTCGTTGACCACCACCTTCGCCGGCGAGCGGGCATCGATGGAGAGGTTCTGCACCCGGGCGATGAGGGTGGGCACAGACGTTTCGCCGCTTCCGGCAACGTCCACGTCGATGCGGTTGCTGTCGAGGGCAGTGGCGATGGTCTTGCCGAACTCTTTGTTGATTACCTCGGCGACATCGTGTGAGGCGTTGAAGTCAGAGTTGAGCAACAACAGGGAAAGGGTGTGAAAGCGGCTCAGGTCGACGGCCGCTTCCCGTTCGACTACGCCTCCGTCGGCGATCCTGCCGACCGTAGGATGATTGACGCTTCTTGTGTTGCCGGCCGCACCCTCGGAATAGCCTCCGATGACGAGCGGCCCTTGCGCTTCGGCGTAAACCTGGCCATTCGGAGCGCGCAGAGCGGTGAGCAACAGCACGCCGCCGGTGATGCTTTTTGCGTCCCCCACCGAAGAGACGGTGACGTCCAGCTTCATGCCAGGACGCGCGAACGGAGGCAACGAGGCGGTGACGAAGACCGCGGCTATATTCTTCACCACGACAACGCTGGGCGCGATCTGCACGCCCATGCGAGTGAGCGCGTTGGCCAGAGTCTGGACAGTGAAGAATGTCTGCTGGGTATCGCCGGTGCGGTTGAGACCGGCCACCAGTCCGTAGCCGACCAGTTGATTTTCACGCACGCCTTCAATCTGCGTAACGTCGCGCAGAAAGACCTTATGCACCGTCTCAGCAGGGAAGAGCGCCGTGGAAGAGAAAATCCATAGGGTGGCGAACAACCAAAGCCGGGATGGATTGCGGCGCACCGCGCTCAAAAATTTAACAGCCATAGAATCGCCCTCGTAAGGGCATTCGGGGGACGAACGCCGTCCGCGATGATTCCTTTGCCCTTCATTTCGATTTCGAGATTGCTGAGAGACGCCGATGCGACGGCATTGCCGGGGCCGATGTCGCCCGGGCGGACCATGCCCCGCACGATGATATTTTCGTGCTGATTGTTCATAAAGATCTGGCGCTCTGCCTGCACTACCAAGTTGCCGTTCGGCAAAACGGCGATCACCTGGCCGGTAAGGCTGGTGGAAAAGGTGGTGTTGGAGGCAGTCGATCCCTGTCCTTTGAGTACCGAAGACGAGGCTCCCGATAGCAAAGGATTCACGGCCGAAGGACTCCTACCCAGAACGCCCGTGATGCTGGAGGTGGAGGTTAAGCTTCGTTCGCTGTCCACCGAACCGGACTGGGCCGCGGTGGTTTGCACAGAGGCCAGAATGGTGATGGTGTCGTTCAGGTGCGCCGCTTTGTAATCGGCAGAGAAGTCGCCTAAGAAGGAGGCGGGCGTCCAGAGACTCCCTAGAGTAGCGTCGTCAATGGGCGGAGAATACTGCTGCTGCAAGCGAGCGATGTACTCTGCGCGCAATTGCTCGGGGGTCTTCGGATGCGGTTTGAGCTTGTTGAGGGGGTCGGCAAAGAGCGAGGAGGCGGCAAGCAATGCGACGACGACTGTGGGTCTGAGGAGGCGCAACATTGGGTGCATATTAGAACGTCCCTTTCAACAGACTTGCGCTGACTACTTCTCCGACATAGAACTGCTTATGGTCGAGGCTGGAAACGCGGATCCTATGACCGGCCACGCCGTTCTCAAGACTTACAACGGCGATCTGGATATGGGACCGGTGATCGTCCATCACCAGCATCGCGTGAGTACCAGCCGGCATGGTAATTTCAGAATTCGGTCCGACATCTTTGCCAGCTCGAAGGCTCGAGGCCGGGCTTTTGAGGATGGGCGAGGTGGCGGACGCGATGGTTACTCCCCATGCGGTTCCTTCCGGCCAGGTCACGATGGCGTAAAAGGGCAAACACTTTCCTGCCGCCCGGCAAGCCAGCTTGACCCGGGAGCGAAGCTGCTTGTGTCCTTCAGGCTGCGGACTGCCGAGCGTTTCAAGAGACATTACGTCGAGCGTAGGATCCGGATCGGTGGCTACAACGCTGGCCAGCAGAGACACCTGTGCGGCCTCGGTCTGCACTCCACGTTCGGAGAGCGCGCGAGCGACTAGCGCAGCTGTGAGTGGAAAGCGAGGTTGGGATTGCGATTGCCCCCACGCTGACCCACACAGCGCACTCAGTAACAAAAACTGCGCCCATCGTGCATTCATATATGCCCTGTGAGGTTAAGTGGCAAGTTGGCTCAGCTGCTGCAACATCTCATCCCCCGCTTTTACTACGCGCGAGTTTGCCTCGTAGGACCGCTGGGCCAGAATCATGGCGACGAATTGGTTTACGACACTGACATTCGACTGTTCGAGCATGCCCTGCTGCAGGCTTCCCAATCCTTCTGCGCCGCCCGGCGTTCCCACCACCGGTTGCCCGGAAGCAGTGGTCTGCAGATAGATGTTGTCTCCCACGGCGTTGAGCCCTCCGGGATTGATGAAGAGCGCCGTCTGAATGGTTCCTACCTGGGTGGACGCGGTCTGGTTGGGTTGGGTGACACTGACCGTGCCGTCGGCGCCGATGGTTATGCTGAGCGCGTCTTGCGGGATGGTCACCGCGGGCTGTAGAGGATTGCCGTCGTTGGTGACCAATTGGCCCTGAGCATCGGGATGGAACGAACCGTCCCGCGTATAGCCGATCTGCCCGCTGGGCAAAAGGATTTGGAAAAATCCCAGACCTGAGATAGCGATGTCGCAAGGGTTCTGCGTAGTAGAAAACTCGCCTTGCGTCTGGATGATTTCAGTCTCGATGGGCCGCACGCCGGATCCGACCTGCAGACCGACCGGGTAGGTAGTCTGCTGCGTTGCGGCCGCGCCAGGCATGATCTCACTCTGATAGAGCAGGTCAGTGAAATTTACCTGGCGCTGCTGGAACCCGGTGGTGCTCACGTTGGCGAGATTGTTGGCGATGGCATCCAGGTTGATTTGTTGTGCTGCCATTCCACTGGCGGCCGTGTACATAGCACGAAGCATGTTGGTTTCCTTTCAAGGACCTTAGCTGATGCGAGGTAAGTCTTGAGCTGCTGATTTGTCGAGCTCAGAGCTGAACATAGTAAGAACGCGGCGCATAGTTTCGACGTCTCGCTCAGCAGAAATCATTTCCACGACCGATGTGACCGGGTTGACGTTCGAACCCTCGAGTGCTCCCTGCCGGACCTGAGATTTGGTAGCGGTCACGACGTCAGCGTCCGGCACGGAATAGTAGCTGGCGCCCACACTTTGTATGTTGGCGGTGGGCTTGAATTCCACCAGCTTCATCCGGCCGGAGACGGCGCCGTTGACGGAGATGGTCCCATCCGGGCTGATCGAGACTGGCGCCCCGATGATGGTAATAGGGGCGTTGTTTGCACCCATGACGTAATCGCCTGCAGCAGTGATCAGTTGTCCTTTGGGCGACACGCGGAAGCTTCCTCCCCGGGTGTATTGGGTGCCAGCCGGGGTCGTCACCTGGAAATAGCCAGGTCCTTGTATGCCCAGATCAAGATCGTTCCCGGTCGTCATGAGAACGCCTTGAGAAGTGTCGAGTTGGGTGGAGCTGAATACTCCGAAATCGTTTGCGTCCTGGTTCAGAACGGAGAGGGGGGAGTTGCCGGTGGAGGCGAGAAGCGAACTAAAGACATTGTGGCTGCCGCGAAATCCCGTGGTGCTCACATTGGCCAGGTTGTTGGCGATGGTCTCGAGCGCCTCGGCTCGTGCCATTAATCCGGTACAGGCTGCGTAGTACCCGCTATCCATAGCTTGCCCCCGGATAAAGTGAGTTGCACGCGGAGGGCCAATGCGTGTTTGAGGTGGCTACGGGGCTTGGTTGTGGGCTGGGACGCGGTGGTATGAGAAGTCGATGAGAATTATGTGAGGGTGGGATTTGTATCTGCATTTGTTTTTGTGGGCTCCGGATTGGAAATCATTGGGTGGCAAGTTCCGCAGACTCTTCGAACGGGCTCCGAGTGAAAAAATTGGTGATAAGAGCAAATCGAACCTAGACGGGTGCCCCATGTTCGCACCAGCGTACGTGGGCCGGTTATGAATTCTTCGAATGCTTTCACTCCAGGTCTAGAAGCGTTTGATGGGCTTTGCCCGTCTTTTTCGGCCCACGTACGCTGGTGCGAACATGGGGCACCCGTCGGGGTCTGTTTGGTCCTGTGGGGTTTATTCCGCGCTTAACTTCGCAACAACGAGGCTAGCTCGACGGCGATGAGGGCAATAGGTGGCAGCAGGGAAAGCGGGATCTTAGCAATGCGCCGCCTCCGGCGCGCGCTGAAAAGGGAAGCATCGCGTCCAAGCCTGCCCTGGCGCCCGCTAGTTCGTGAGCTTCGGTGAGGATGAACTTCCAGGTAGACGAGGGACGCGAATCGTTGATGCTGCCGATGGCAGCAAGAACAAAGAAGGGCAGCGAGCCCTCCATGGCGAATAGGGCGGCGGATTCGGTATCCTCCAATCTGCCCTTCGGCCAGCCGAGCACATCGGGAATCGATCCAATCTCGTGAAGCAGCCCAACCAGGTAAGCATCTGTGGGTGAAACCCCGTCCAGCGATTCAGCAACGAGTTGCGCATAGCGGGCCACGAGGCGGGAATGATTCCACAGCGCGGTAGCGGCCGCATTCTCCTGCCCACGGGCGAAGGTGCGCGCAGAGATTGTTTCGAACCAGACGCCCGCGTCCAAACTGGCTAAACAATCGCCCATGCGGCTGGGTAGCTCGCCGGCAAATTCGAATTCTCTCCCCACTAACCGCAGGACGTGAATGGTGGCTCCCACATCGCTCAGGACAAGCTCCGAGGCCATCCCCAGATCGATACAGGGCTCATGCAAGAGCATTTCCAAACCAAGCACCGTTGCCTGCATGACCGGTACATCATCCAGAAGATCCACTTCCTTGCGCGGCAACTTCTTCTGCGCCGGGTAGCCCAGACGGCGCCAGGCAGACGACGGTAACCAACTATGATCGGTGAGCGGGTTGATCGCCTGGCTGGGCACTCTTTCCCCCTGCGGTGTCCCTATCGGCACGGGGAGACGATTTGTCCACCCGGCGAGGGGGATTTTTCGGTACGTCGGGCATCGGCTCTCGAACCTTGAAGAGGAAATCAGCGGTTTGCGATCCGGTCTTCAGCCGCACCCAAATGTACTCATTACACTTGGAAAGGAGCGCCTCATCGGCCTCTGTATCAAGGCCCGAGGCGCAGATAGCTTGGGCTATCTCCGCTGGAGTCTTAATATCATCGGATTTGACCTCTTTGACCGGTGCTTCCTGTGGCGGCGTTTGTGCCTGTTCCCGGTGGCGCATTTGAAGCTGGAAGTCGCTGGGGGTTACAAAACACGGCTTTGTCGTGCATCCGGTCATCTGCTCGATGGTATAGAGAAGCCCGTAGTCCACACTCTGAACGAAGCCGACGAGTAACAAATTCGTCGCCTCTACGTAGTGGAGCGGAATCATCAAATAAAGCCGGATTAGCGTCGACGGAATATCGATCCGGATGCGGACTGGATGCTTGGGCACAGCAAATACCGGGCAGCCCCAATCCGCGGCACGGATGGCGGTCACCTGCTTCTCCGTGACCGTGCCATTGCGCACCAGGACTTCACCGATTTCCTCTCCAGCTTCTTTCTGATTGCTGGCCGCTTCTCTTAATTGCTCAACGGTCAAGAGTCCGTGGCTGACCAGGTTGAGCCCCAGCGGCATGCGTGAGACATGATTGGATGACTCCTTTCCCGAACTTAGAAGCCGGATAATTTCCTTCTCGACCGCGGCGGTAAAACAGCGCGCACTGCAGTACCAGGATCCTCGCATCCGGATACCGTCCTTGCGGGTTGAAATTTGCCGAATGCCCCGGTAGCCCTGGCAGGTATCGCATCGGGTCGTCACGGTCTTTAACCCGCTGGCCCAAGCCGGCATCGGAATGGAAGGGAGCAGTTTCAACGGAGCACCGCGGGCGTGATCGGCTGCGGTACTTCCGTCACACGAAGCCCATAGTTGCCGTCGATTACGACCGCTTCCCCTTTGGCGATGACCTTGCCGTCAAGAAGCAGCTCCACCGGTTCGTCGACCTGCCGGTCGAGTTCAATCACGGATCCACTCGTCAACTCCATCACCTCGCGCAATGTGAGCTGCCGTTGCCCAAAGCGGAGGGTCACATTGAGTTCAACATCCATCACCAGCGTGAGGTTCAGCTCGTCTGCGATTGCCTTCCACTCCTGGACTTGGCCATCGGTCGCGGGGTCGGAGGTCTTGGCATTCGTGGTTGGCTCATCTGTTTCCGGTTCTGGCGGGGCCTGGGCTTCGTCGGCGGTCCGGGCGTGGATTGCCAAGCCTTCGGTCAACGCCGGGTTCAGGTAGATCCGAAAGGATATGCGATTGCCGGCTTCGTCGGCAGCGCCCCCCTCGGCGACGTTCTTCAGGTCGGAGGGTGGCTCCTCCACTGCCACGGCCGCGATGGTGAAGATGCCATAGGTCTCCACAACGGCGTTAGAGAAAGCTTCAGCTCCGGCACTCACGAACTTCAGTACCGCTTCGGCGGCTTCTGTTCCGTAATCTGCGGTGGGTGATCCCAGGATATTTGCCGCCAGAATGGCAACTTCCTCCTGGTTTAACTCCAATAGCATTTCCCCCCGCAGGTTGCCCTCGAGGGTAAGGTTGATCCGCACCAGCTCGGTCTCTTCCGACGTGGACGGCGCGCCGGGCACGGCTGCGACGAGCCATGGCGAACCACTGGCTTCGGAGATGGCGGCTACCAAAGAATTGAAGAAGGCGCTCGAGAAAAGCTTGCGATTCTCCGCTGCCTGGTTAGTAGTCATAACTACTCCTTTGTCGGAACCGGTTCCTGTAACCGGCCTGAAAGCTGTGCCGCCTTCAAATTACCGTTGCGAACCGGCAGTGCCTCAAAGATTTCAACGCCCTCAACTGTAAGCCGGCCGGGACTTTTCACGGGCGCCTTCATCTTCAAAATTGTTCCCGGCTTCATATCGATCAAATCTTTCACCAGCACCCGCATATCCGTCACATCGGTGGCTAGGGTAAATTGGCAGTCGAGAATCCGTTCGCGCAGGCTCGGGTTCGGCAAGTGACGAAGACTCGAGGACTTCTTCGACTGCGCTGCCTTTAGATGCCTAAGCAAATAGCCGACAAACGATGTGGGCAGCACGACCTTGAAGGACCCCGTCGTCGACCCAACCGTCATCTCGAACATCAACAGGACCAGCTTTTCGCCGGCCTGAAACACCTGCTGAATCATCGCTGGCTTAATGCAATGGCCAGGCGTCAGGTTGAGGTTGAGCACTTTCCATGTGCGCTGTACCTCACGGATGATCAGAGCTGTGATGCTTCCCATGATGTCTTCGTCGATGTCGGTGAGCTCACGCGCTTCATCCGACGCGGTTGTGCCGGAACCTCCCAGCAGCAGGTCGATGATGGGAAAAATCAGCCGGACTTCTGTCTCCATCAGGAAATTGTTTTCCATCACGTTCAAAGCGCAGGGGAACAGGTAAAGATTCGGAGCAATGCTGGTGATGTAGTCCTGCAGAGACAGTTGCTCGAGCGAAAGCAGCTTCAGGCGCATGGTGGCGCCCAGATACGCCTCGAGGGAGTTGGTGGTGCTGAGGGCAAACTTCTCATGCAGGCTGGTCAAGGCACGCGCATTCTCGTTCGACAGTCGCCCGGCATAGCGAAAGTTACAGGAATGAATGACGCGCTCCCGTGCTGGGGAGTTGCTCATCGGGGTGGTCATGGCTTCACCTTATGGTGGGTTACGGCGCGCGCACGTTCGAGCGCCGCTCCCGGTGCAGCGCGAAGATGGCCCAGCGAGATTCGCAGCTTCAACATCGCGGCGGCGTGGATTTGCGAGACTCGGGACACTGCGATGCCGACAACTTCGGAGACTTCTTTCATCGTGAGCTCTTCGTAGTAATACAGGGAGAGGATCAGCTGCTCTCTTTCCGACATCCGCGAAACCGCGGCTGCCAGCTGATTTTTCATCTCGCCCTCGAGGCACAGCTCAAAAGGGTTGTCTTTGCCGGTGCTCGGCGCGGACTCGATCAGGTCGAATGACTCGAATTCGTCGCCCGCCACATTCGCGAGTTGGCCGACCACAAACAGGCCGTCAAGCTGGGTCAACACGCCTTGCAATTCGTCGACGCGCATTTTCATCGCGACGGCAATTTCTTCCTCTGACGGATGCCTTCCCAACTGGGCTTCCAGCTTGGCCGTCGAAGAGGAGATCTCGCGCCCTTTGCGACGCAAGGTTCGAGATCCCCAATCCAGCTTGCGCAGGCTGTCGAGAATGGCTCCGCGAATGCGGTACTTGGCAAAAGTGGAGAACTGCGCGTCTTTCTCGGCATCGTAGTTGCGGCAGGCATCGAGCAGGCCAACCACCCCCGCCTGGACCAGATCGTCGAGGTCTACGTGCTTCGGGAGCCGTTCGCGAATTCTCGATGCCACGTAGTAGACCTGTGGCAGTTCCCGCAGCACCAATTCGTTTCGCTCATGTATTTCGCCCCTACTCGCGCGGTATGCTACTTCCGGCTTTTGCATTCGGTCACCCTTTTGGCGAAGGACCAACTCACTTCAACTTTGAGATCCACAAATATCGCTTCCTGCTGATTCGCTTGCTTCCTCAACGAAGAACCCCCACAGACTGCACCGGCGTCAGGGGCGGAATTTCCCCGGGAGAGATAACAACGATCCTGGGGATGAACGGTTCCATCAGGCGGCGGAGATAGTAGCGGCCTGGAGAAGAGCAAAGCAAGATCGGCGGCGCGGTGCCGATCTCTTTGCCGAAATTGGTACGCAAACCGTCCAGCACACGGCGAGCCAGCGAGAGCTGCTGAGGAGTGGAGTTTGACTGGTTGGGTTGCAGATTCGATCCGCGGGTGCACTCCTCTTCGATCGTCGAGTCGAGCGTGACCACTCTCAATTCGCCCTTCTCGTTCAGTAAGGGACGGATAAGCGAGCGGCCGAGTGCGTGGCGGACCGCTTCCACCAGGGCGATGGGGTTCTTGTTGAACGCTGCCGCGTCGACCAGTGTCTCCAGGATGGTTCCCAGATCGCGGATGGACACCTGCTCGCGCAGCAGCTGTTGCAAAACCTTCTGCACTTCCCCCAGGCTCATGAGTTTGGGAATTAGCTCATCGGCCAGCTTGGGGTGAGAGTCATTCAGGCGGTCAATCAGTCTCCTGGTTTCGTGACGGGACAAAAGATCGTAAGCATTTTGCCGGATCACCTCTGCCAGGTGGGCCGCGAGCACGGACGTTGGGTCGACGACCGCGTATCCCGCCGCTATGGCCTGGCCCTGGGTTTGCGGTGTGATCCATTTCGCGGGGACATCGAAGGCCGGTTCCCGCGTATCCTGCCCGGGCAGAGCCGGTGCGTCCGCATTGGAACTGATCGCCAGCAGGCTATCCCGGCGCAGCTCCCAGCGGGCGATCTCCGCGCCGCGAAGATAGACCACGTACTCGCGTTCCTTCAACGAGAGGTTGTCGGTAATGTGGATGGAGGGAACCAGGAAACCAAGCTGTTGGGCGAGATTCTTGCGCATCGACTTTACCCGGGAGAGCAGCTGTCCGCCCTGCTTGACATCGACCAGCGGCACCAGGCCCATGCCCACCTCGAGCATCAAGTCATCCAACTTGAGGACCGCGTCCGTGGGATCGGGTGTGGCCGCTGCTGCGCCGGCGGCGGGCGCCTTAGCCAGTGAATCCATCTCTTCCACGGCATCCCTTGCAGTTTCCGGTTTTATCTTCCATGCCGAGTACATGAGCACGGCCGCCAGGGAGAAGAACGAGAATTTGGGCAAGCCGGGGATCAGCCCCAGGGCAGCGAGGGCGCCGGCCGCAATCCACAGCAGGCGCGGGCTGTTGAAGAGCTGCTTGCCCACGTTCACGCCCAGTGATTCCTTCGAGGCGGCACGGGTGACGACGATGCCGCCGGCGACGGATACCAGCAAGGAAGGGAGGATACTCACCAGTCCGTCCCCTACGGTGAGGATGGTGTAGGTCTTCAGCGCCTCCTGAAACGGAACCCCCTGCTGAAACACGCCGATCAGAAAGCCGGCGATGATGTTGATGGCCATGATGAGAATCGTGGCCAACGAGTCGCGCTGGCTGAAGCGAGCCGCGCCGTCCATGGCGCCGCAGAATTCCGCCTCCAGGGCTACCCGCTCGCGTCGCGCACGGGCCTGCTGCTCGTTGATAACGCCGGCGTTCAGGTCGGCATCGATCGCCATCTGCTTGCCTGGCATGGCGTCCAAGGTGAAGCGTGCGGTTACTTCCGCGGTGCGCACCGCGCCGTGGCTGATGACCAGAAACTGAATGGCGATCAAAGCGAGAAAGAGTACGAAGCCGACAATGTAATTGCCGCCGACGACAAATTGACCGAATGCTTCGATCACCTTGCCGGCTGCCCCGGTGCCTTCGTTGCCATGCAGCAGAATGCGGCGCGTGCTGGCCAGATCGAGCGATAAGCGAAGCAAAGTGAGTAACAGCAACAGACTCGGAAACACAGAAAACTGGATTGGACGCAAGACCTGGATGGCGGTGAGGAGCACCAGCATCGATGCGGTGATACTGAGGGTCAGCAGCAGATCGAGGATAAAGCTGGGCAAGGGCACCAGCATCACAAAGACCATGGCGACCGCGGCGATGGGAGCGATCCACTCGCCTGATCTGCGGAGCATTGCGAAGATCTTTGCCATTATCGAGCGCCTCCCGGTTTTACGGCTTCACTTCGTTGACCGGAAGCGTTTCTCGATCGGCGAACAGCTTCGGCCTTGCGGAGCTCGGCTTCGGCACGGAATACGATGGCGAGAATTTCTGCGACGGCCTGGTACAACTTGGCGGGAATGGAATCGCCCACCTCGACGCTTTTGTAAAGCGCCTGCGCCAGGGATTTGTTCTCGACCAGCATGATTCCGTTTTCGCGTGCCAGCTGCTTGATCTTCTCCGCCAGTAGATTCATTCCTTTGGCGACCACTTCCGGCGCGGACATCGAGGTTTCATAGCGGAGAGCGACGGCATAGTGGGTGGGGTTGGTCACAACGACAGTGGCAGTGGCGGCGGCCTTCAGAGCCTGCTTCCTGCGCATGGCCCGTTGCAGACGCCGGATTCTTGACTTGATGAACGGGTTGCCGTCTGTTTCCTTGTGTTCCTGACGCACCTCCTGCTTGGTCATTTTCATGTCGCTGGACATCTTCATCATGGTCAGCACATAGTCGATGAACGACCAGCCCAGCAGAACCAGCCCCGCCTTCCAGGTAAACGCAAATATGATCGATCCCACAAAGCTCGAGAACATTCTCAAGCCGAGGGTGGAGGAGTGTACGATCGTGTTCCAGTTCGATCCCAGGGCATTGAAGGCGATCCACAGAATGGCTGCGAAGGGGAGCAACGACTTCAGCAGGTTGCTGAGACCGACGGGCGAGAAAATTTGTCCCAGCCTGGTGACAGGATTAAAGCGCTCGAACTTGAAGGCCAAGGCTGCCGGGGCGAAGTTGATGCCGCCCTGGGCTAACCCTGAAAAGGCCGAAAGCGCCATCGCTGCCAATAGAATGGGAACGATCCAACGCAGCACCTCAACAGCACTCCAAAAGAATAAAGGTCCATTGCTGTCGAAATTGCCGGAGGAGGCAGCATAGAGCGTGTTGCGATAGAACGTCGTCCAGTGAGGAATAGAGCGGGGCGCCATGAGTGCGGTTAGCACGGCCACTCCAGCAAGCGCAATAACGCCGGGCAGGTCGCGGGACCGGGCAACCTGGCCCTCTTCCCGTGCTTTCTCCCGCCGCTTGGGTGTCGCCTGTTCTGTCTTGCTGCTATCAGCCATAGATCCCCATTGCGTGTGCTATCGAGCCAGGTGGAGCAGATGATCGGCCGTGGCGATCGAGTTCAGGAACATGGTTTCGAAGAGATCAGGCCAGTATTTGAGCGCGGAGATTAAAACCAATATGCCGAGGATGCTTTTGATTGGCGGCCCCATCAACAGCAGAGGCAGCTGCGGAGAGGCCTTGCCCAGCAGGCCGAGGGCAATGTCGGCAAACAGCGTAGCGGCGAGCACCGGTGCGGCAAGTTGGACTCCAATTGTAAAGACGCTTGCACCGGCCCGGAGCGCGTAGGATGCGAACGCCGGGCTGATGTGGCCCGAGGCGGGGGGAAGGTATTCGAAGCTGCGTGCCAATGCACTCAGGATCCAAAGGTGGACATTGAGACGCAGGAAGACCAGCATGGCGATCGTCTGATGAAAGGTGGCCACCACGGTTGACTCGACCAGCGTCTGAGGGTCGAGGATATTCACTAGCGAGTACCCCATTTGTACGCTCAGTATCTGGCCGGCCATCTGCACACCGTCGAAGACAATGTTGGTGGCGACCCCGAGAGCGACCCCTATCAGGAGCTCACTAAAAACCATCATGGGCCACTGGCTGATACTGATCTCCGGAAGCTTGGGCGCGATGAGCGGATACAACAGTGCGGTGAGCGCCATTACGAGCACGGCCTTTACCCGGGCAGGAATGACGACGCTGCCAAAGAAAGGCGCAAACAGCAAGATGCCGGTAAGCCGCATGGCTATGGTGAGCAAGGCGCCGAAGATCGCAATGATGGAAATGTTGATCACTGCAGGATCCTGTGAAAATCCGACAAGAGGTTAATGGTGTAGTGCGCGAGATGCCGCCACATCCAAGGCATCATGAGGAAGGTGGCTGAGCCGGTTCCCAGCAGCCGGGGCACTTGCGAAAGGGTCTGATCCTGAAGAGATGTCAGCACCTGCAGGATGTTGACCAGCAGGCTAATCACGATGGCGACGGCCAGGATCGGCCCAACCAGAATCACCACCTCCTGCAACATCAGCCGGCCCAACAGCACTACTTCATCCACGCCCATTAGTTGAAACTCCTCATCAGCGCGCCGATAAGAAGGTGCCAGCCGTCCACCATGAGAAACAGCAGCAGCTTGAGGGGCGTGGAGATCACGACCGGCGGTAACTGCATCATGCCGACAGAGGTAGTAATGGACGCAACGACCATGTCCACTACCAGGAAAGGCAGGAACAGGACGGCGCCGATCTGAAACCCGGCTTTTAGCTCGGACAGAATGTATGCGGGCAGCAGAACGCGAAAGGAAACATCGCGAACGTTCTGCGGCCGATCCTCCTTTGCCATCTCGAGAAAGAGGGCGACATCCCTATCGCGAACGAAATGTGACATGAACTGGCGCATGGGTATGCCTGCGCGGGTGATGGCGTCGAAGGCACTGATTTGACCCGCTTGCATGGGCACGACCGAATCGCGATAGATTGTTTCTCCGATTGGCTGCATGAGGAAGAAGGTCATGATTACCGATAGGCCGATGAGGGTTTGGTTCGAGGGCGTGGTTTGCAGGCCCAATGCCTGGCGGAGGAAATGAAAGACAATCAGCAGGCGGGCAAAGGGCGTCATGCACACGAGCAGGGAAGGGATGAGCGTAAGAAACGTCATCAGGAGGAGTAGGGTCCATTTGGAGGAGTCCCCGCCCAAGCCGGTGATACGCACCTCGTTGGGACTTGTGGTGACGCCCAACTGCATCGGCACCGCGTCCCTGAGGCCAGATACCGGCCGCGAGAGCTGCCCTGCCTGGGCCGAAGCGGCGATCATGCAGAGGACGATACCCAAAGTCGCTCTCGCGATGGCGGCTCCTTTCACGCGTTTCCTGTCTGCCTTATGGGGGGTTTGTCACTCGGAGTCCATGAATCCGCGGTTTGCTCCAGCACATCCGCGAATTTTTCGGGGGCTTTGGGCGGCATCGGTTTTGCCATCTTCGCGGGGGCAGGCTTCTTTTTTTTAACCCGCTTTGCCGGCCGCTTGCCCGGAGGAAGCATGGTTTTCTTGAGCACCTTTTCAAAGTCGTCCCTTGGATCCAGTTGTGCGAGGAGGACGATATTTGTGGGGCCGCCGGCTAAGAGGAAATGACGTCCGTCCACCTGAACCACGGCGACGAACCGCTTTTCTCCCAGCGAAACCGTCTCCGCCACGCGAAGCCGCTTGACGTCGAGGCGTGCCGCCTGGCGCTGCTGAACCCATGTCCAGGCGCGGGAGAATAAGTTGGTGGAGGCGCGAAGGGTCTTCAAGGCAGCTCTATCGGCGATCACCGGAAAAGGGAGTACCTGAGAGGCCGCTGGTTTCAACGTCTTGGAACGAGGCGTTTTCATGACAAGTCCGTGAGTCGCACGGCCAGACGATCGCCGACGACTTCAAATTCTGTCCATCCGACTAGTTGCCCATTCACGCGCAGCGGAAGATCGCTGCTTTGATGGTAGGCGGTCTCGACAACGGAACCTTTGGTGAGGTGCAGCAAGTCGCGAACGGTAAATTTCACCACCGGAAGATCCAATGCGAGGGTGCAGGGAAGCCAAGGGAGAAATTCGGCTGGATCCTGCGGGACCGGTTTATCCGGTATTGCGGGATGCTTGGCCGATTTGGCTTCGATCATTTGAGACGCAGCATTCGGTGACGTATTCATTCGTCTTTATCCCCATCTGTCGGGTAGGGGCGCGCACGAGTGCGCCCTTTAGCTAGGGGTCTAGCAATCGAGGGGCCGTTGCGGTGAGGGAGGGAGGCGGGTGTGCCGTTCCAGCACACCAAGGGAAAACTCGGGACGAAGCGAAATAGCGGGCGCTATTTTCCAGCGTCTAGGAACAAAGACCTTTAGGAGATGAGGCGATTTGGTGAGGTCGAAATGAGAAAGAATTGGGATTAAGGGACTATCGGCTCCGTCCAGAAACGAAGCCGGCCGGTCCCTTAATCCAATACTAAGAAATCTACAGCGCGGGTGTTTACTGCAAGATGGCCAGCGTCGCCTGTGAGATTTGGTTAAAGGTGGTAACTGTTTTGGCGTTGGCTGAGTAGGCTTGTTGGGCGACGATCATCTTGCCGAATTCGGTGGCAATATTCACGTTCGATTGCTCCACCTGTCCGCCGAGGACCGTACCACGTCCGCCGCTGTTTGCCAGGCCAACCACTGCCGGACCCGAGGCGTTGGTGGCCTGGTAGTTGTTGTTGCCGACGTCGGTAAGCCCCTGATAGTTGGCAAAGTTGGCGACGGCTACTTGCCCCAGGGCGAGCGTCTGGCCGCTCGAGAACGTGCCGCTGATGGTGCCGTCCGGCTCAATGGCATAGGTTTGCAGCGTGCCGCTGGCGAAGCCATCGGTGCTGGTGGCGGCGGTGGAGCTCGTCGTGGCTGTCTGGGTAATCGTTGGACTTCCCTGAGTTACCAGACTCCAGGCAAGCGTCATGGTCGAGGCGCCATCGGCAAAGGTGGTTTGGGGGGCGGGGGAAACAGCGACCGGTGGGATTGTGAGTGAGATGCCTGCCGACGGCGATACGGTGGCTGTTCCTCCGGTAGGCTCCGTAGAAACCAACAAACCCGAACTATTGAAGGTCATGGTGCCTGAGGCGATTTGCGTAGTGGTTGAGCTTGGGGCCGGAGTGAGGTCGCTTGAGGGGACGGTGACGTTGTACCCCCAGGTGTTCTGCCCGGTCTTGGTATAGGTAACTGTAATCGTATGATTTCCACCCAACGAGTCATACACCGGCAACGTGCTGCTTGTCGATGCCCCGACCGCTGACTGGGCATCGAGGTTCGCGGTGATATTAATCTTTGTGCTGGGCACTGCTGGGGTGGTGACCCCGCTGCCGACGATCAACGGCTGCAAGCTGGTGGAGGTATTCACCACCCCGTTGGTGGCGGGGTATCCGAGTACCAGGCTGCCGTCCGGTGTTTCGATCTCTCCCTGATTATTGGTGGTGAAATCACCGGCTCGCGTGAAAACCTGCGCACCGTTCGAATTCTGCACAACAAAGAAGCCATTGCCGGATATGGCCATATTCGACGGGGTCCCGGTCGTGTTGAGGCTTCCTTCGCTGAAGTTCCCATCCGTCGAGGAAGTCTGAACGCCGGATCCTGTCTGGAGCGGATCGCCGCTTCCGTTCGTGATACCGGTCTGTGAAAAGATGTCAGAAAAGGTCAGAGTCTGGTCCTTGTAACCATCGGTATCAATGTTAGCCAGATTATTGGAAACGTTCTGAAGCTGGTTCTGCGCAGCCGTGAGTCCTGAAAGCGGCGTATAGAAATTACCCATTACTTACCTCCTGAGGTGTGGTTGCTGGATGGTGAGAAGTTCATCGTCGCGGGACTGATAGAAGAATTGTTGGGGGCCGAGGAGCCGGGATTAGCGAAATTCAAGGGCATGAGCGTGTTTGGGTCAAACGGCAGCAGGTTAGCTGCCGCGCCTGCGACGGTTGCTGGGAGCGAACTGGCGAGGCCGCCAATGGCCGAGGAAGCCGCGGTATCGCTGGCGGTCGCGGCCGGCTTTTGCAGCGATCCAGTCGCCGATGCAGTCGTTCCTGTGGTGTCGCCGGTGAGGGTTTGGTTGATGCTGATGAGCTGATCGAGTTGGTTCAGCGAGATCATCTGGCCGACCATATCGGTGGAATCCACGGGAGCCGTGGGATCCTGATTCTGCAATTCCGTCGACAGCAGGCTAAGAAAGGTGCTGCCTAAGCTCGTGACTGAAGTGCCGCTCGAACTGGTGCTTGCACTGGTGGTCGAACTGGCTGCTCTGGTCGAAGTGCGCGTGCTGGCAGCGTTTCTAGCTGCGACACCAGCCGACGGCTTGATTGAGTTGAGAATGGTCGGCAAAGTGTAGTTTGCTGGGACTTGATGTATCATCGCTCCTCCTGAAGTTCCTTCTATCTCCTGGATCTAGTTAGGCCCTTATGTCGAGTCGTGTATCGAGCCTCGACTCAGGTACCGGGATTGAGGCGGCACGGCTTTGCTCCGCTAAATCGTTTGCGGAGTTACCTGGGCCTCCGCCGCTCCTCTGCTGCCCACCGCCGCGCGATTGGCCAGCCGAGCCATCCGGCGTACCGGCGAATGTTCCTGTGTTCTGCCCTGTCGCCTGTCCGTTCATGTCGATGCGTACCTCCACTGCTTGACTGCCGCCCAGTCTGGCCTGGATCTCCGGCAGATGGGTAGCAAGGGTCTTGGCCAGCTCGCCATGATCGAGAGAAATTTGTGCCGAAATCAGGTCCCGGGTTGCGGAAGTGTTGATCGAGATGTTGCCGAACTCGTTCGACCGCATACCTACGCGCATTTCGCTCTGACCCATGCTTTGGATCAGCTTCGCGGTGTTGATCGCCGGTGCAGCTTGCGGCAAAGCGGCTGGAGCGGGGGTGGTGGAGTCCTGGGTCTTTGCTGGATGCGAGCCGGTCGCGAGTGTCGCGGCAGGTTGCGTGGCGATGCCGGTGCTCTGGGCGTGGTCGATGGTAGCGGCGGCGGTGTGGTTGATGAAGCTCATTTGGGCGGGGGGCACGCTTTGCCCTTGCTGAGACGCGCCGGCCTGAGTCTGGTCGTCAGAGGATGCCGTTTCCTGTGACCCTGTTTGGTTCGAAGCGGCCTGCGCGTGCTGCGCCGGGTTTGTCAGGTCGTTGACGGCGCTCGTTGGTCCGGTCTTTGTCGTGGTTGCAGCAATGGAAGCTGGTTTCGCAACCGCGGTTGTGGCGAGAGTCGTGTGCGGCGAAGCCGGCGTTGCGATTGCCGGCTGGATCAAGGTAGAAACTTGATTCACGGTCGCGGTGGGGAGGGTAGGGTCGGGCGCGGGCACTGAGGGTTGAGCCGGATCGGCGGCTTTGGGGTTCGAGGCCGTGGCGACGTCCGTTTTGGGGGAGGTATTTTTAACAGTTTGTGGGACCGGGTCTGCCTGTTGCGGCGCGCTGACGTTCGCGGGTGGTGCGGTCTCCAAGGTTGAATGGTGGGTAGCTGCGGTTGAATCTGGTTTCGTGGCAGCGACTGGGATTGGAGTTGACACTACGTTCGGGATAGAAGTCGCAGTTGCCGTTTTGACCACGTTCGGGAGGGTGGTTGGAAGTGTGATATTGAATGCTACGGGCGCGATGCTTGGAAGAGGGGCCGGGATCGCGCTGGATAATGTGTTTTGCGTCGTAGGCTGCTGGATATTTGCTGGTGCTGTATCGGGGGTGGCCAGCCTGGCGTTTGGAATGGCAGTCTGCACCGCAACCGGGGTGGGACTTGGAATCACAACGTTCGTTGTGCTTGGAAGAAGGCTGGCGGCGAAACCTTGGACGGGACTCGGAAGGGAATCGGAAACTGGACTTTGGTCTTTGTTCGTCCGTGCGATTTGAGGAGTGGCAAGAACTTTGCTTGCCTCCGTGCGGGTGTCGAAGGGTTGTACCGCTTGGTTGGCGTCTCCTGGTATTGCGACCGTCGGAGTGGCCTGCGAGGTTGAATGCGGTATGGCGCTCTGAAGTGTCTCGGGGATCGTATTTGCAACAGTGTGTGCACTGTGATCCACGGCTTGGGGTACGATCGCCGGCGGCGTGGTGACGGGCAAGACTTCAGGGGTGGGCAGTATCGATGTCGTTTGAAGGGCTAATTGGGTGAGCTGATCAGTGTCTGATTTTGGGACGGCCGGCTGGGGGACGTCGGATTCCGTGCTTGGACTCTTCGTCGTTGCGGTGTCCCGCTTCGAGGGGGCTGGCTGCACTTTGGAAGAATGTGGTGGCGCGACGAGTGCTCCGGCCGGCAGTTGGGTCAGGCTGGGAACAGTATTGAGCGTTACTGGCTGGAGTAGTGTTTGCTGGGCGGCTGAAATTGGTTGCGAAACCGGTTGTTGACGAGGAACCGACGGCAAGACAACGCCCGCAGGAGACGCAGTTTCTGTTTCTTTCGCGTTTTGCGGCAGGGAAATCTGGTCCTGGGCGTTTTCGGAGTCTGAGAATGCTTTGGAACTCGCGAGCAGTGATTCAATGAATGTTTGCGGAGATGAATTGGATGGTTGTGAATTGGCAGCGGAGCGTGTGCCAGGCTGCGGGGCATTCAGGAGTTCGAGGATGGATGCTACGTGCACGCTCGTCTAATTAGCATTTGTCGGGCCAAAAGAGATTGGTTGGGTTGCCGATCGCTTTCCTGTTTAGATTCAACAGACTGAGAGTGGCTTGTATTTCGTTTTCCTGTGCTGCAAGCCATACTCGGCAGCGTTTGCCGCTTTGCAAATGGGCAAAGGATGCCTAGTTATTCCGCGAGCATGGCCCGGATTTCATGTTGGACCTCGTGCAATCGGCGCAGTTCATGGTGTCATTTTAAAAACAATGGTGGGGCTTCGCCCGTCTTTTTCGGCCCACGTACACTGGCGCGAACATGGGGCACCCGTCCAGAGCGGTTTGAGAATGCATGCTGGTTACGTGAGGAACGGGAGCTGGACTATGCCTACACTCCTACGATTTCAGCTTGTAGATGCGATGGCCGTTGAGCCATACCAGTTTGTGAAACAGTTCCGGCGTCGTATTGGCCTTGAGGACAGTGAGCGTCTCTCGCGCTACGCACTTGCCAGATAGCCTGGCCGCACCCGGATTGCCTGCTTGCGAAATGCCCGCGCCGTGGCCATCGCTACAGGCGCAATCGCTTCCAAAGAGCAGCTTCTCCTGGTGGCGCTTTAGAAAGTCTGCGGTGAATGAGGGATCCCGCGTAAGGGCGTTGTTGCCGGAGTTTGCGGAAAGATCTCCAAAGAGATTCGGGTAGTCCGACAGCCACTTGTCGGTGATCCCTCCGTGAACGATGGGTGTTCTGGGGTAATCCTTGTCATTCGCGTAGTCGGCACTGACGTTGGCCCAGAATGCATCGCAGTGGCCAACAAAGGTGGTCTTTGAGTACTCCTTCAGGATCTTGTCGAAGCGCTTGAAACCAGAGTTGAAGATGCCCTCGGTCGGCGTGTGCGGCACTTCCTGGAAATGGAGAGTCACGGGCACTCCAAGTTCAGCCGCTGCAGCATACAAACGCCGCATTTCAGGCCCATCGGCTTGAACGTGATACTTCACCTCGCCGAAGCCGTGCGCCCCGGCCTTTACCGCCTCCGTCAGTAGCTTTACCGCGTCGGGCGCGGAGACATCGGTGCTGACCGAATAGCCCGCGAAGCGGGTTGGCTCCTGTGCCATAAAGCGCTTCACGTCGTCAGCCGCAGTCAGCCGCGCCAGCAGATACGCTGCCTGGCACCCGGACCCGTTCAAGTGAGCGAGGTTCGCCTCTAGAGTTGGCCGGGGATGGAAGTGGCAGTCGATCACCGGCGAGCCCCACGGGTTGGCCGCTCCCGCCGGAGGTTGCGCCCGGATCACGCGCGCCGCCGCCACTGCTACCATCGACCCTAGAAACGCTCTACGATCCACTCTCATCGTTTTCTCCTGTTTCGCGGGCGTCACGGGCGGGCGGCGCTGTCCAGCGGATTCGCCGCCTCAATCGTGAGGCTAAAAGTGCTGGGCACAGTCTGCTTCATCACCTGGAACGCTACGGCCGACATCAAAACCGCGGGCTTGTTATTCAGCATGCCAATCTGCCGCCCCACCAGAATGCAGCCCAGGCTATCAGCATCTGTATTTCCGGTATGAATCAAGATTTCCGAGCGGCCGGGAACACCCAACAATTCCCAGGTGCCTGGATGATCGGTGCTGTTGTGGGGGACGCAAGTATAGGTACCCAGAGGTATGCAGCTCTTATCTGGCTCGTTGTTTTGCCAGGGAAGCTCCATTGTGAAGCACAGGTGCGAACCGTCAGGATTGAACATTTCTCCCAGAGTTCCGTCGGGAGTGGAAGGCTCACGAACAAGGATGTAAGTGTTGAGCACCTAACGCACCTCATGGAAATCCAGAGCCAAAGGGTACGCCGAAGGCCGCGGATTTCCAATGAATTTCTGAGAGCGGTCACTGGACCGGGTGAGACCGATGCCAGGTCCGCTGCATCTATCGCGTTGGGTGAAGGCGTTCTCTTTCGCCGGGACCGGCCTGAAGCATTTCGATTAAGCAAAGTTTCAAATCGCGTTCGAGCTCGTGGCGGTTAAGTATTTTCGGATCGAAGAGGTGACTGAGAACGAGCCCGTCAAGAATCCCGCTGATGCCCAGGGAAGCAATTCTCCTCGACCGTAGACTTCGGCGCCCGAGTTGTTGCAGCAGTTGGCTCAGTTCGGGGACGGAAACCTGTAGACACATCGCATCGTGAAGATTGGCAAATCTTTGGCGTTTTCGGGGATGGCGGATGGCGTAGAGCTTGAATTCCAAATTCAAGAGCATACGCTCCCGGTCGCGGCTCACACCGATTAGATAATTTAATAAAGCCTGGACTCGCTTTTCGATCGTAGGGGCCGCGGAGAGCAAGGGCGCCAGCTCAGCGCGGTCACGCTCTATATTTTGCTCGAAGATTGCGTAGAACACATCTTCTTTATTTTTGAAGTTGTCATATAGGGCACCGCGGGTCTTGCCCGTATTCGACGCGATGTCTTCCAGACGAGCGTGTTCAAATCCGTCGCGCGCAAAAATGGCTCTGGCCGAAAGAAGAAGCTCCTGCCGGGTGATCAGCCCGCGCTTTTGCTTGTGTAACGAGTTCGCAGATCGCCAGGCAGTTTTTTTTGAATCAGGTGGCTGGTTCATAGCGTCTGAAAGTAAACACACATGTACGTATTTTTGTGACGTTGAACATTGGATTCACAAGTTGCAAAAAAGTGACAGAAGGTTCCGCGGAGAAAAAGTCAATGGAACAGCGTAAAGACCGAGCAGCATCCATCCGCCCCGTCCTCCATTTCGCCACTGCGGCGGGCCTCCTGCTCGTGGGCACGGCGCTGGTGTCAGGCTGTGGCAAGCAGGCGCCCCCCGCAGGACCACCCCCCTCGCTTCCGGTGACCGTGGTTGAGGTTCAGCCGACGTCGGTGCCGATTACGGGCGAGTGGGTTGGTACGCTCGACGGTTTCGTGAATGCACAGATCCAACCCCAGGCGAACGGCTACCTCATCCAGCAGAACTATCGCGAAGGCGCGCAAGTCGAAAAGGGGCAGGTCCTCTTTGAGATTGATCCTCGGCCCTTTCAGGCTGCCCTGGATCAGGCGAAGGGTCAGCTGGCCCAGGCCAAAGGGCAAGTGGAACAAGCGCAGGCGCAACTGGGGCTCGCGATCATTAATGTCAACCGCGATACACCCCTGGTCAAGGCCCATGCCATTGCCCAGAGCCAGCTAGACAATGAAACCCAGCAGAAGGCACAAGCCGCAGCCAGCGTGACCTCGGCGCAGGCCTCGGTGGCTGCCGCCGAAGCCGCAGTCGAAAACGCACAGTTGAATCTTGGTTTTTGCCACGTGCGATCGCTCGTAAGCGGGGTCGCCGGACAGGCAACGACGCAGGTCGGCAACCTGGTCAATACCCAGTCTGTACTCACGGCCGTGTCGCAGCTCAATCCAATCAAAGTCTATTTTTCCATCAGCGACGCCGAGTATCTCGCGCTGACCCAACGCACCAGGCAGGGCAAAGGGGACTTGCTTAAGAACGCCTCCGGTCTTCCCCTCACGCTCACGCTTTCCAATGGCGAGGTTTTCTCACAGAAGGGTCACATCGTGTGGGTCGATCGCCAGATGAACGCGCAGACTGGCGCAATCCGCATCGCGGCTGCGTTTCCCAACCCGGGAAATGTTCTGCGGCCCGGCCAGTTCGGCCGCGTCAAGGCAGAAACGCAGATTCGCCACGATGGGTTGCTGATTCCGCAAGTAGCCGTGGTGGAATTTCAAGGCCAACACCAGATTTACCTCGCCGGTGACGACGGCAAGGCACATGTCGCAACAGTGCAATTGAACACGCAGGTGGGATCAAATTGGCTCGTCGACTCCGGTGTATCCGCAGGAGCGCGCGTCATTACCGACAATCTGCAGAAGCTGCGCGATGGAGCTCCCGTCAGCCCGCACCAGGGTCCGCCCGCCGCTCCTACGCAGTCCGCTAACAACTCGGCAGGGAGGTAGGATCCGATGTCGAAATTTTTCATTAACCGGCCCATCGTCGCCATCGTCATCGCTATCATCACCGTCATCCTCGGGTCGGTGTCGATGTTGTCGCTGCCGACATCACAGTTTCCGGATATTGTTCCGCCGGAAATTCTAGTGACTGCCACATACCCGGGCGCCGACGCCAAAACCTTGGCGGAATCCACTGCCACTCCCATCGAGCAGCAGATGAACGGCGTCGATAACATGATCTACATGGACTCGGTCAGCGCGAACAACGGCCAAGTCCAGCTTTTCGTGGACTTCGATGTCAAGACCAATCCTGACATCGATCAGGTGCTGGCGCAGCTGCGTGTCGATCAGGCGCAAGCTCAGCTTCCTGCTCAGGTCCAGACTGCCGGCTTAACGACGCAAAAGGCGCTCACTTCGCCACTGATGCTGATTGCCGTGAACTCGAAGGGCGGCAAGCTCAGTCAGGATTTTCTTACCAACTATGCCATCATTAACCTTCAGGACCAGGTAGCTCGTGTCAAAGGTGTCTCTCGTGTTCAAACCTTTGGCGGGCAGTACGCGCTGCGCGTGTGGGTGAATCCTGACAAGATGGCGCAGCTCGGCGTCACTGCCACGGACGTCATCAGCGCGATACAGGTGCAAAACAACGTAAACCCTGCGGGGCAAATCGGTGGCGAACCCATTCCCAAGGGGCAGCAGTTCACTTACACCGTGCGCACCCAAGGGCGGTTGGTCACCCCGGAGCAATTTGGCAAGATCACCATCCGCGCCAACCCTGACGGTTCGATTCTGCACCTGAGTGATATTGCACGGGTCGAGCTCGGCGACCAGTTCTACGCCATTTCCGGCCGCTACAACCAGGCGCCCGCCGGCGTCATGGCGATCTACCAGCTTCCTGGATCGAACGCCGTGGCCACGGCCGCTGCTGTCACCGCGCGCATGAAGGAGCTTGCTGCCAGTTTCCCCCCCGGCATCACTTACGATATTCCGCTTGATACCACCAAGGCGGTGACCGCCGGCATCCACGAAATTGTCCTCACCCTGGCTGAAGCGCTGGGCCTGGTCGTGATCGTCGTCTTCATCTTTCTTCAGGGCTGGCGCGCCACCCTTATTCCACTGTTGGCTGTGCCGGTCTCGTTGATCGGCGTCTTCATCATCTTCCCGGCACTCGGCTTTTCCATCAACACGCTTTCACTCTTCGGCTTGGTGCTTGCCATCGGGCTGGTGGTCGACGACGCTATCATCGTGGTGGAGGCTGTGGAGCACCACATTGAAGAGGGCATGGAGCCGAGAGAGGCGACCATCAAGGCCATGGAAGAGGTGGGCGGCCCGGTGGTCGCGATCGCTCTTATCCTGGCCGCGGTCTTTATCCCAACTGCTTTCATCCCCGGCATCACGGGAAGAATGTACCAGCAGTTTGCCGTAACCATCGCAATCTCGGTTTTGATTTCGGCCTTCAACGCGCTTACCTTGTCCCCGGCGCTGGCTTCGTTGCTGCTTAAACCGAAAGAAAAAGAAGAGAAGAAAGGCCTTATCGGCAAAGGCTTCGGACTGTTCAACAAATTCTTCGGCCGGACTACGGATAGTTTTGTGCACACCTCGTGGGTGCTCATTCATAAGTCCTGGTTGGCCATGATCGGGCTAGCAGTCCTGGCGGTTGTCGCTCTTTTCCTCGGTAACACTCTGCCCTCAGGCTTCCTTCCCACCGAAGATCAGGGCTACATGTTTCTGGCGCTCCAACTGCCCGACGGAGCCTCGGCACAGCGCACCGATGCAGCCCAACAGAAGATCACCACTGCTCTGCTGAAAACACCCGGCATCCAGGGCGTGATCGCGGTCACAAACTTTTCCTTGCTCACCCAGGTGCAAAGCACGAACGCCGGCTTCTTCTTCGTCTCACTTGCGCCGTGGGAAAAGCGAAAGAAAAAGACGGAGCAACTCGAGTACATCCAGGGCAATCTGCAGAAGCAACTGGGCTCAGACCCTGACGGTATAGCCTTCGCGTTCCCGCCTCCCTCGATTCCGGGTATTGGAACCTCGGGCGGCGTTACCATGGTCCTCGAAGATCGCTCCGGTTCGGATGATCCCATGACGCTCGCCAAAAACGTCATGACGTTCCTGGGCGCAATCCATCAGCGGCCGGAGATCGGGGCCGCCATCCCTTCGTTCGAGCCGGCCGTGCCTCAGATCTACGCTGCGGTCGACCAGGAAAAAGTGCTGCAGCAGCAGGTGTCCCTCTCTGATGTTTACGCCACGATGTCGACCTTCATGGGCGGCTACCTGGTGAATTACTTCAATCGATTCGGACGACAGTGGCAGACCTACGTAGAGGCAGAAGGGACTTCACGGACCGACATAAAAAACATCAGTCAGTTTTATGTGCGTAGCGCGAACGGGGGCCAGGTTCCGCTTTCTTCCCTGGTGAAGACGACGCAGATCACCGGTCCCGAATTTATTTATCGATTCAATGAATATCCCGCTGCGCAGCTCAACATCACTGGCGCTCCCGGTTACAGTTCCGGCCAGATACGGGCAGCACTGGAGGAAACTTTCGCAAAGACGATGCCGGCCGGTGCGGGGTTCGACTATTCCGGCATGTCGTACCAGGAACAGCAGGCGGAGAAGGGAGTGCCCACGTGGGCGGTCTTCGGGCTATCGCTGCTCTTCGTCTTCCTGATCCTTGCTGCCCTCTATGAAAGCTGGACACTGCCTTTTAGCGTGCTGCTCAGCACCCCGGTCGCGATCCTGGGCGGATACATCGCTCTCCATGCCCGGTCGTTGGAGAACGATATCTTCGCTACCGTCGGGCTGGTTATGTTGATCGGTCTGTCTGCGAAGAATGCCATCCTGATTGTTGAGTTTGCCAAGAGTAACTACGAGAGTGGCCAAAGCATCTGCGAAGCTGCGCTTGCCGCTGGCCGTCTCCGCTTCCGCCCCATCGTGATGACTGCATTGGCTTTTGTCTTCGGATGTTTGCCACTGTGGTTTGCTAGCGGCGCGGGCGGGGCCTCGCGACGAATCCTCGGTACTGTCGTGGTCGGCGGAATGTTTCTCTCCACCGCCATCGGACTGATCTTCATTCCGGTCACATTTTCAGTGGTGGAGTACATCTCGCATCGCTTCGCTCGAGGGGGCAAGGGAACGACCATGGACTCGAAGTTTCATTGCGATCCGGTCCGCGAGACCAAAGGGCAAGGAGTTGGGGCATGAGGAACTTTCCCACCATGCTGAAAGGCATTGTCGCGGGGGTTGCGATCGCAGGGATCGCCGGGTGCACGGTTGGCCCGAACTACAAGCGGCCGGGGTATGCCACGCCGCCGGCTTTCCGCGGGGTCGATGACTCCCCGGTCACCAGTGACGCGCAAACTTCGCTGGGCGATGAGCAGTGGGCGCAGGTTTTCCGGGAGCCGGAGCTGCAAGCTTTAATCCGCACCGCGCTTACGAATAACTACGACGTCCGCATCGCCGCGGAGCGGGTGCTGGAGCAGCAGGCACAGGTCAAGATCACGCGATCGCAGGAGTTTCCCCAGATCACCGGGGGTGGCACCGCCATCGGCGCGACTTTGCCCGGGGGCCTTGGGAACAACATTCCGAATCCGCTGGTGGAGGGCAGCTTCAGCCTGAGTGCCGCGTGGAATCCTGACTTCTGGGGACTGTATCGCCGACAAACCGAAGCGGCCCGGGCGCAATTGCTCGCGCAAAGCTGGGCCCAGCGCGCGGTGCGCCTGTCGCTGGTGCAGCAAGTGGTCACGACCTATCTGCAGTTGCGCGCCCTGGACCGGCAACTGGAAGTCACCAAACAGACTTTGAAGGTTCGCCAGGATTCCGTCGACCTGACCAGGACCCTCGAGAGCGGTGGATCCGTTCCACTCTCCGACCTTCGTCAGGCGGAACAGCTCTACTACACCGCATCTTCCGAAGTGCCGCAGCTTGAGCAACAGATTCAGCAGCAGGAAAATGCTTTGAATTTGCTGCTTGGAGCGAACCCTGGCCCGGTCGCGCATACCGACCCTAATGCTCTCATCCCGCCTCCGCAGAATCTGCCGGCCGGAATTCCTTCGCAGTTGCTGGAGCGCCGGCCCGATATCCAGCAGGCGGAACAAACCCTTGTTTCCGCAAATGCTCAGATCGGTGTAGCCCGCGCGCAGTTCTTCCCCAACCTTTCGATTTCGGGTTCGGGAGGCGTGGGCGGTGACTCGCTGTCGAGCATCTTCGACCCGTCGGGCAAAACCATTTACGGAATCGGCACGCTGACGCAGGCTATTTTTGAGGGCGGGAAGCTCCGCGGACAGCTGAACCTGGCCAAGGCGACAAAAGAGGAGATGGTCCTCAACTACCAGAAGACGATCGCCGGGGCCTTTCGCGATGTGTCGAACGCTCTCGTCGCCTTCAACAAGCAACGCGTGTACCGCGAGCAGCAGGAGAAGCTGGTTGCTGCGGCGCAGGATTCTTCCAATCTGGCGCGCCTCCGGTATCAAGGCGGATCGACTTCGTACCTTGAAGTCCTGACGAATGACTCTAATTTGTACGCGGCGCAGTTAACTCTCGTTACGGCACAGCAAGGCGAGGCTCTCACCCTGGTTCAGCTTTACAGCGCGCTTGGTGGCGGGTGGCAGTAGCCTCAAGTGGCCAGCGCAGCTGTTACCACTTGAGGCTTGAGCCAAAAACTACGGTTGTACGGGTGGAAGGGTTGTGGGGTCACCCGTTTTGATGCAGGTTGGATGGCCAAAGCCTCCTGCGCTGATGCCCGTACCTCCGCTAGGATTGGGCGCGATGTCGTAGATGATGTTATCCGGATGAGCGGGATCACCCGCAACCCCTCCCACGCCGGAAAGGTGATCGAGCTTCAAGTGGTTGCGCACACGCCACGATATGTCATGGTCGGCACAGGACGTGTCTCCACTCACCCCTACCGCCCCAATGAGCTTCTTTCCCTTCGCATAGAGCCCCAGGCCCCCGCCAAATACGTTCACCCCGCCGATTTTCCTGCCCACCATGGGATCGTCTATGGTTCCGTATTGCGAAGACGGTCCTCTGTAGGCCACCGCGGGCGTCACGGGATTGCTTTCCTGCAAGCCGAAGAGGCTACCGCCGGGCTGCACAGCGGAATATAGATTCGCGGTCGATAGCGACAGTCCATTGGGCTGCCCCGAGCCGTCGCTGCTCGATGAGGCGTCCAGACTGAACGAGTTTGCAGTGTTGGCCTTTTGCGCGGAGATGACGCGGCTGCCGGGCCACTGGGCGCCGCGATTCACACCGGAAAAGGCAACCGCGCACACTATGCCGTCGCGATCGACGATCGTCGCCCACATCTGGTTATTGAGGCCGCTGGTTTCGGTCGCAGTTGCCGCGGCGAGCGCGGCTTGCAGCGCGCCATGACTGGGGAGGTTTTTGCAGTCGTTACCGCCTTGATCGTCGTCTGTTTGGGCTATACCGGCGGTGCAGGTGAGCGCCAGCACGAGAGCAGCAGAGGATAGCAATCGCTTGTGCGACATATTCGGCTCCTTGGTTCGGACTCGCTTCGCATCTCGGTCCGAAAAGCTTAGTCACTCTACGCCGGCTCTTCCTGCCGCGCAATTAATTAATTTTCTTAGAAGCGCGTGGCAGTCGATGACACAAGTAATATTGCACGCAAAAATTTCCCCTGCTATGGTCTTGGCTGTCGCAACGAGGCTGTGGGTTCATCGGTGTTCTCCGTTTCCGTCCTGTTTCGCCGGACGGTTGAGATAATAGCGATCATCGCCTGCAAATTAAGGCATCGTTACCCAGCCTTTGAACCATTTCCTCCTGGCGTTTTTAGCGCGTCCCCACGGGGCTCGACGGAAACAGGAAGTCCGATGAAGTCACAGCTTCCAATCGCCGCGTCGCCAGACATGGTGACATCCGTCGTTACCTGGGGAACTAGCGCCAGCCCTCGATCAGACCCGTTACAATTTCATCTTGGCGATGGGATGAAACAATTCGGCTGTTTTCGACTGGACACGAGGAACGAATGCCTATGGCAAGACGGGAGGCAGGTTGGCCTGACGCCGAAGCCGTTCGCCGTCTTGCGTTACCTGGTGGAAAACCCGCAGCGGTTGGTCACGCACGATGAGTTGCTGGAAAAACTGTGGCCCAATACCTATGTCCAGCCTCAGGTGTTGCGCACCTATGTGCAGGAGCTGCGCAAGCTGCTGGGAGACAGTCTAGAGAGCCCGCGATACATAAGAACTGTGGCAGGCCGGGGCTATTGGTTCGTGGCCGAGGTGGAAGAAGAGAAGGTCCCTGCGTCCGGCAGTCATGAGCGGCAGATCGGGCCCGTTACCGGGCGCATCTTCGGACGACAGGCAGAATTGGAACGGCTGAAGGGCCTGCTGCGGCAGGCCACGCAAGGCGATCGGCAAGTGGCTTTCGTTACCGGCGAGAGCGGCATGGGAAAAACCGCGCTGATCGATGCATTCTGCGGGAAATTCTGCGGAGAAGTCCCGGCGCACATCGCCCGCGGCCAGTGTGTGGAGGGGTTTGCCGGCAAGGAACCTTACTATCCCGTGATCGAAGCACTGGGGCATCTGGCTGCGGTTCACGGGAATGGCGCAGTGATGCCGGTGCGCGGTGAGCGGTTGTTGAATGAGATTTGCGATTCGATCGAAGCCATGTCTTCTGAGAAGACACTGGTCCTGGTGTTTGAGGATCTGCACTGGGCCGATCTCTCGACGCTCGATTTGCTGTCAGCGTTGGCGCGGCGACGGCAACCGGTCAAGTTGTTGCTGCTCGGGTCTTACCGGCCAGCGGAGGTGAGCACGGGCCAACATCCACTGAAGCGGCTTAAACAGGACCTGGTTACGCACAAGTTGTGCACCGACGTGTCTTTGCCTCCGCTGGGAAGGGACGCTGTCCGCGAATACCTGGTTCAGGAGCTTCAGCAAGAAATTCCCCCGAAGGGGCTGCCCAGCTTTGTACACCAGCATTCGGAAGGCAATCCTCTGTTCATGATCGCCATGCTCGAGCATCTGATCGCGCAGGGATTCCTGCAACAGCAAGCCGGGGTTTGGGCTCTGCGGTCAGCGCTGGCGGAGATGGACGTGGGAGTACCCACGGCGCTTTCCGAGATGATCGAGTTGCAGATTGACCGCCTGGATGCAGCGGACCAGCGCCTGCTCGAAGCAGCCAGCTTGATTGGGGTGGTTTTCCCGGCGTGGGCTGCGGCCGCGGCTTTGGACGGTGATTTGGAAGAGATCGAAGACCAATATGAAAAGCTGACGCGGCGTCTGCACTTCCTGCATCCGGCCGGACATGATGAATTGCCGGACGGCACGCAGTCGGCCTTCTACGTGTTTGCGCACGGGCTGTACCGCGAGGTGTTGCGGGCGAGGCAATCGCCGGCGCGCCGCAGCAGGCGGCATTTTCGGGTGGCAGAAAAGCTGGAGAGGCTATTTGCCGGGCGCGAGATGGATGTGTCCACCGAATTGGCTATGCACTTCGAGGCGGCAGCGGAGTGGGTGCGCGCAGCGCAGGCGCTCTGTACCGCAGCTGGGAAGGCTATGCTGCGGGGTGCGCGCGAGGAGAGCGTGCAATTGACGAATCGTGCGCTGCGGCTGATCGAGAATTTGACCGAACCCGAACGGCAGAGCGCAGAGCAGAAGATTCGACAATTGATTGCCGGTATCGGAACGGATCGTCGACAGAAGTTGGACGAAATCTCGACGGCAATTTAACGCCAGGGCTGGGAGTGGGGATGTAGCTTGGTTCCTCAGAGGATACTCCCATGATATTTCGCTTCAGGAACCTGGTTCTTACATCCGCCGCCCTTTGTGCCACCGCAGCTTTTGCCGCCGAGCAGAAAAGGGTGGAAGTGCCGTTCAGCTTCGTGGCCAAGAACCACGCTTATCATGCCGGATCGTATTCTGTCGCGGTGGATTGGACCAGGTCGATGGTGACGCTGAGTGAAATTGGGCGGTCCAGCCAGCCACTGACGTGGATCATGATGCCGGGAGACGCTGATCCCAGTCACCCCAAAGTCAGCTTGACGTTTGATGTAACCGGAACGGACCATGCGTTGCGTACGATCCAATATGGGTCGTACATAACACCTAATCTGGATAAAAAGCCAAAGCATAACGTAGAGAGCATCGCGACCGTCGGCGAGTAAGTTCGAAGACAGTTTTTAAGGTCGATGGGCCCCTTTGGCAACGCTTGCAAAGGGGCTCTTCTGTTTTTTATGGAGAGATGGAGAGGTCTTGTGGATTCTGAGGTGATGACTACAGATGAGTTGAGGCAGGTTCTAAACCTGGAGAGGGAAAATGCGCGTCTGCAACGGCTCGTAGCAGAATTATTGAGAAAGAATGAGCAACTGCGTCAGATGTATTTAGCGTCGGCCGGCGAGGGGTCGTAATCTGCTTGCTTTCTAATGAACAGGGCTGCGTTCGGGCCAAGCAGAATCGTGGGATGTTGCATTATGGGACGTTCTATGGTCTCAAGCGAGGGGCGTTGGCAGCTATATCAGACTTGTCCAAATTGCGATCTTAGAGGGGCTATCCTTTGTACGAAGGGCCGTGCCGTAATTTCTTTCTCATGAGGCAGCTTTAGCCGCTGACGTAGGGTTTTTAGAGTCGGGTTCGTGCGACTCATGGAAAAACGTACGTCACGGGATAAAGATTTTGCGTGGGAATCGGATCTCTAAAACCAAACAGAACCTGACGGGTGCCCCATGTTCGCGCCAGCGTACGTGGGCCGATTATGAATTCTTCGAATGCTTTCACTCAAGGAATAAAAACAATGGAAGGGCTTCGCCCGTCTTTTTCGGCCCACGTACGCTGGCGCGAACATGGGGCACCCGTCAGGTTCCCGTTTGATCCGTCAGGTTCCCGTTTGATCCGTCAGGTTCCCGTTTGATCCGTCAGGTATCCCGTTTGATCCGTCAGGTATCCTCGTTTGATCCGTCAGGTATTGTTTGATCCGTCAGGTATTGTTTAATCCGTCGGGTTCTGTTTGATCCGTCGGGTTGTGTTTGGTCCGTCCGGTTGTGTTTGGTCCGTCCGGTTGTGTTTGGTCCGTCCGGTTGTGTTTGGTCCGTTAGGTTTTGTTTGATCCGTAGCGGTTCACTTCTCGCAGGGCAAGCGAAGGCTCACTACCAGACCGCCATCCGGCCGGTTGTTTGCCCGCACTTCCCCGTGATGCAGACGCACAGCACGGTCGGCGATCGCCAGCCCTACACCAAAGCCCCCAGTGTCCCGCTCCCTCGCGGCGTCGAGGCGGTAAAACGGGCGGAAGATATGTTCCAGCTCCGACTCCGGCACCCCAGGCCCACGATCACTTATATCCAGGGTGACCGCACGCGCACCGGCACGTTCTTCGCAATGCACCGCCAGATCCACAATCGATTCCTGCCCGCTGTAGCGAATGGCATTGCGAAGCACGTTCTCGATGGCGCGATAAATTAATTCCGGATTGCCCCGAATCATGCAATCGCAATGACCAAGGACGCGGACCGTACAGGACCTCTGTTGCGCCTCGTACTCCGCATCAGGCAGAAGATCGTCAATCAGGTTCTGCAGGCGGAATAATTCCATGTGGGTCGAGGCATTGGTCGATTCCATGGAGGACAAACGAAGCAACTGGCCGATCAACAGATTCAGACGTCCAGCCTCGCGCTCGATGCGTTGCAGATGCTCTGTCATCACCTCGGGCGCTTCTTCGCGTGCCAGCTCCAGAGCGACACTCAGGCGAGCCAGTGGCGACCGCAATTCATGCGAGACATCGCGCACCAGCATCTTCTGCGCTCCTACCAACTGCTCGAGCTGCTCGGCCATGTGGTTGAAGTCGTGCACCAGGCCCTGAATTTCGTCACCACCGAACAGACGCTCCTCTCCGTCCGGTTCGGGAACCCGTGTGCCCAGCTCGCCGTTGGCCAGCTGGCGCGCGGCTGACCGTAGCCTGCCGATGGGCCGCACCAGCAACAGCACCATGATGAAGGTGGTCGCGCCAAAAAGTACAATTCCGACCGGAAGTTGAGGGGTGGCAAAATGCAGCAGATCGCGCACCCCGAACGTAGCTGCGGTGCGCGGCCGGCTTAGCAGAAAGAAGTAGCGACCGCCGGCGGCAGACTGAGTGGCCATGCTCCACAAATAGTGATCACCGGCCACACTGGGGTGCACGCCATGATTAGCGTCCGCGGCCTTCAAGGCTTCCTCCGCCTCGGGCGAGGGCAGGCTGGCGCAAAGATAATGGCCTGCAGAATCGGCCAAATAAATTGCCTGGTGCAGGGAGCCGGCAAACTGTTGCAGAGCGGGACATCCACCACTCTCGTAGGCACTCACCGCAGCCTTGGCCGTGATAGGTAGGGTGGCGTCGAGAACCTCCATGATCTCGTTGGGCCGCACAAAATGACGACGCACGATGAGCAGGGTCGAGATAAAAAACGTAAGGCTTTGCGCGATCCAGAAACCGAGAAAGATCTTGGTGAACAGTCCCCGCATGACCCTATCGCTCTCCTGAGAGTTTTCGCTGAGCCGGTACGGCGAGCTGATAGCCGACACCGCGAATGGTCTTGACCTGGTCTCCGGAATTGTTGACCGCGTCCAACTTGTGCCGCAGCCGGCTCACATGCATGTCGAGGCTGCGATCAAAGGGATGAAATTTGCGCCCCAGGACCGTCTCCGCAAGCTGCTCCCGGGCCACGACTTCTCCGGCAGAGCGCATCAAGGTTTGCAATAAGCCGAATTCCACATCGGTCAGGTCCAACACCACGCCATGACAACGGGTAACCCGGGCCGCGGTATCCATCTCCAAACCCATCACAGTGAGAAAGTCTCCAGCGCCGGTGGTCTCCGCCTTTCCGCTTCTGCGCAAGATAGCCCGTATCCTGGCCAGCAGCTCACGGGGATTAAATGGCTTTGGCAGATAGTCGTCGGCGCCGATCTCGAGCCCCACAATGCGGTCCACATCATCGCCGCGGGCAGTGAGCAGCAAAACACTCATGGTGGATGCCGCCGCGCGCAAGCGGCGAAGCACCTCGAAACCGTCGAGGCCCGGCAACATCACGTCGAGCAAAGCGATGGAGTAGCCGCCACCCATAGCCTTGGTTAGTCCGGTTTTGCCGTCGTGCGCCAGCGTGACCTGGTAACCGTGGCGGCCCAGATAGTCGCTGAGCATCGAGCACAGTTCCACGTCGTCGTCGATGAGAAGGATGGGTTCCACGTTTCTGCCACTACCGAGAGTACTCCCAAGGTGCGGCGGCAAGACGCCGGAAATGTAACAAATTGTCACTTGTCCGGTGACGGTCTGTTACCAACGGTTACTCATTGTGACCGCAGGCTGAGGCCGCCGGGTGTCTTCTGAATATGACCTGATTGAGGGGTTATGCAATGCAAAGTTGTGCCGCCATCCTGGCAGTGTTTCTCAGTCTTTTTGTAGCCACACCATCGTTCGCGTTCGCGGCGGACGCGCCGGTCACTGGAGCATTGAAGGGAGTGGTTGCCGATCCCTCCGGAGCCCGTGTGGTTAAGGCCACGGTGACGGTGCAGGCAGAGAGTGGGACCACGACGTCCGTGCAGACCGGCGCTGATGGTTCCTACCAGTTCGGGCAGCTTGCCACTGGTACCTATGTCATCACCGTGACGGCGCCGGGTCTGGCTTTGGCCCAGGCGCAGAGCGTGGCGGTTACGGCGGGCCGGCCCATCGTCCAGAACCTGGCCCTCATCGCGGTCGATCAGCAACAGATCACGGTCTCCGAACAGGAGGCTGGATTGGACACCAGCCCGGATAACAATGCGGGCGCGATCGTGATCAAAGGCAAGGATCTGGACGCGCTCTCCGACGATCCCGATCAGTTGCAGGATGAGCTCAATGCGCTGGCCGGGCCGGCTGCGGGGCCAAATGGCGGGGAGATCTACATTGACGGCTTTACCGGCGGGCAGTTGCCGCCAAAGTCATCCATCCGCGAAATAAGGGTCAACCAGAATCCCTTCTCCGCGGAATTCGACAAACTCGGTTACGGCCGCATTGAGATTCTAACCAAGCCCGGCACAGATCATCTGCACGGCATGATCATGGCCAACGGCAACGACTCCGCGTTCAACTCGCTGAATACCTTCGTGACCAGCGAGCCTCCTTACTACTCCACGTTCTTTCTGGGCAACGTGAGCGGCTCTCTGAATAAAAATGCGTCGTGGTTTCTAAGCGGATTCCGGCGCGACAACAATGCGAATTCCATCATCAATGCGCAGTTGCTGGACCCTACGGGCGGGAGCTACAACTATGCCGCGGCGGTGGCGAATCCGCAATCGCGGCTCGATCTAAGCCCGCGCCTCGACCTGCAGCTCACACCCAATAACACGCTCACCGTGCGCTACATGTATGACCGGCAAAAGAGCACGAACAACGGCGTCTCCCAATTTGCGTTGCAGACGCAAGGGTATGACACGACGAACCAGGAGAATACCTTGCAGGTGAGCGACACCCAGGTGCTGAGCGCCCGGGTGATTAATGAACTGCGATTCGAATACATCCGCGATCGCGACAACCAGCTCGCTCTCAACACCACGCCCACCATCACCGTCCAAGGCGCCTTTACGGGGGGAGGGAATAACGAGGGGACCATTCGTGACGCGCAAGATCACTACGAACTGCAGGACTACACCACGGCTTCGCTGGGCAAGCACGCGCTCCGGTTCGGCGGCCGATTTCGAGTGGTGCGCGATGCTAACAGCTCAACCGCAGGCTTCAACGGAAACTACACTTACGCGTCGTTGCAGAGCTATGCCGCAGGGCAGCCATCGCAGTACCAGGTGACGGTCGGGACGCCGGCAGCGCAGGTGGTTCTGTTCGACGCCGGACTCTTCTTCCAGGATGACTGGCGCGTGCGGCCGAATCTTACCCTCAGCTACGGTCTGCGCTATGAAGGGCAAAATCGCATCAGCGATCATGCCGACTTTGGCCCGCGCGTCGCGTTCGCCTGGGCTCTGGGAGGTGGGGGCGCACCGGCTAAGACCGTGATTCGTGGCGGATACGGCTGGTTCTTTGACCGGTTCGCCTCCACCAACGTGCTGCAGGCGATTCGCCAGAACGGCATCAATCAACAGCAGTTTGTGGTGAAAAATCCTACTTTGGGTGTGGCCACCCTGCCGGCGGCGAGCGAAGCGGCGCCGACCACCTATTCCATCGCGCCCAACCTTACGGCTCCGATCAACATGCAGGCAGCGATTGGAATCGAACACAAGTTCGGCAAGAGCATCACGGTTTCCAGCACCTACATCAACTCCCGCGGGTTGCATCAGCTCTACAGCGACAACGTCAATGCGTTTTTGCCTGGCACTTACGACACCACAACGGGAACCGGCATCCGGCCCAATGGAGTGAATGAAAACCTGTATCAATTTCAGTCAGGCGGTATCTATCACCAGAATCAGTTGATCACCAATTTCAACATCCGCGCGCGCAAGCTTTCGCTGTTTGGTTTCTACGTTGTTAATTCCGCGAAGGCGGATACGTCCGGAGCGACGTACTTTCCTTCCAACCAGTTCGATCCCCGGGCGGACTACGGCCGGTCGACCTTCGATGTTCGTCAACGGTTCCTGGTAGGCGGCAACTATCTGGCTCCCTTGGGATTTTCCGTCAGTCCATTCCTAGTCTTGAATTCGGGTACTCCCTTCAACATCACGGTGGGGCAGGATCTGAACGGCGACAACCAGTTTAACGATCGCCCGGCGTTCGCCACGTCTTCCAGCACCGACGTGATGGACACGAAATATGGAAACTTCGACCTGGATCCGGCGGCGAATGCGGCCCGCATTCCTTACAACTTCCAAACCGGCCCGGGACAGTTCAGCACAAATCTGCGTATCAGCAAGACCATCGGCATCGGACCTCGCTCGGAGCGTGCGGCGGGTGGCGGAGGTTTCAATGGACCGGGTCCTGGTGGGGGCGGCCGGGGTCCTGGAGGGGGTGGACCGGGCGGCGGCCTGGGCCCTGGCGGACTCAGCAGTTCCGGGGGAAGGCCACCGATGCTTGATCAGCAGGCTGCCCGGAGATACTCCCTCAGCTTCACAGCGATGGGCCGGAACATCTTTAACAACGTAAACCTGGCTGCGCCGGTGGGAGTGTTGCAGTCGCCGCTGTTCGGTAAGTCGAATGCGTTGGCGGGCGGGTTCTTTTCTTCGCCTTCCTCGAACCGCAGTATCGATTTGCAGATGTCGTTTAATTTTTGACGGATCTATTCTGAACGTGGCGGATCATATATAGACCGTGACGGCAGTCTCCCATCTCACATACCCCGGGGTGTTTCTTGCGGTATTTGCACGTCAGCTGTGCCTTCCGGTGCCGGCGCTTCTTTTTCTGGTGGTTGCCGGCACGCTTGCATCGCACGGACAGCTGAACCTGAGCCTCGTCCTGGGGGCGGGGGTTCTGGGATGCATGGCAGGGGATTTCGTCTGGTTTCAGATTGGGCGGCGCTGGGGGTCGCGGGTGCTGCGCATCGTCTGCAGTTTCAGCAGTAACCCGCGCGCCGCTGCGCAGCGTGCTCATGCGGTCTTTCACCGTTGGGGCTTACGGGTTTTGCTGGTTGCCAAATTCATTCCAGGACTTGACGGTGTTAGCCCGCCGCTAGCAGGGGCGGAAGGCACTCCCTTGGGTTCGTTTTTGTTGTTCGACGCGTGCGGGGCACTTCTGTGGTCATCCGCGTATGTCATCTTGGGATATGGCTTTGCCGATCGGCTCAGCGTGGCCATGGCGCAGTTAGAGCACTTTGGAACGGCTATCGTTTTAGTGGTCGTCCTTCCTCTCGCGTTGTATGTGGTGTGGCGCGCTATTGTCCTGATTCGCATGATAGGGAAGCTGCGGTTGCGCCGGATCAGTGCGGTCCTGCTGAGTAGCAAATTGCAGGACGGGGACAGGGTGGCGGTTGTTGATCTGGCAAGCTTTGAAGGGGAAGAGCACCAACGGGAGGGGATTCCTGGGGCGGTGCGGGCGGATCCTGTACGGCTCAGTTCTTATCCGAAATTGAAGATTCCGGACGACGTCGAGGTGGTGCTCTATTGTTCGTCGCGGAATGCTATTACCAGCGCCCGGGTTGCGGTTGAGTTGCAACATAAGGGCGTGACGAATGTCTGGGTGCTGGAGGGCGGGTTCGCGAGCTGGCAAGCTGCAGGGTATCCCGTGACCTTGACTTTTAGCACTCCGCAGGAGATGTTTACACGGCTGGGAATAGAGCTGCCAGCGCATGCAGTGTGATGATGATGGTTGCGAATAGGTCCGAGGGTGGGCGTTTTTCCTGAGGGTTCCGTTGAACTGCAGGTCCCTCGACTTCGCTCCTAATGAACAACCGTACCCTGGACCGACCAAAAGCGTTGGCGGGGCTTCGCCCGGCTTTTTCGGCCCACGTACGCTGGTGCGAACATGGGGCACCCGTCGAGTGCGCGGCGGCCGGTACTGTTCATTGCTCCCTAAACTTGCCGCAGGCAAGTCGGCTCCTCGGGCTGACAAGGGGGAGGGCGGCGTTTCCATGGAGTGCTGTTAGTGGGATGGAGAGAGCTGCCAGCTGCACGCCGGATTAACCTCTAGACGATGTAGCGTTGGATGGGCTTCGCCCAGCTTTTTCGGCCCACGTTCGTTGGTCGAACATGGGGCACCCGTCGAGTGAGTGGTGGCCCGTACTGTTGATTTGCCCCCTCCGCTTTGCCTCGATAGCGATGCTGGGCTTCATGGCCGCTAGGACTCTTCGTCGTCTGGCCGGGGCGCCCGGACGGCGTAGTCGCCTCCAGGTTGGGTTACAGGGTTTCGCACCGGTCCTAGCCGGGGGGTTGGGGAACCGTCGTGCATCCGGCGCCGAAGACCGAGGAGGGTCTCTTCCTTGTCGCGAGCATATTCGGCGGCCAAGCGCGTCAGTGCGTGCGTCACAATGTCGCTATGGTGCAGGTTCTGCATCTCGGGGTCGCGGCGGAAGTTCAACCAGAGGCGATGCACAAGCTCCACATCGTCGGCCTGCAGCGAGGGCGCGTGGGGTCCGATGTGGAAGGACTCTGCCTCGCCGTTGGGCGAGACAACATAGAAGGTGATCTGCTTCTTCGGCTCCGGCAAAGCTTCCCAGGCTTGCCCGACGCGGTAGGCTTGCTCGTGGGCCGTCATCTTGCTCGAAAGGCCCGATACCACAGCCGCAGCTTCAAGCGAATTGGCGGTCTGCACCAAGGCGGCGAAAATGTCTCCCGCCGGCACCACCAACAGCGAGATGTGCTTGCCAAAACTCTCGGCTACGGAAACGGCCTTGGTAAACAACATCTGCTCGTATTCGCTGAATAACTGCTCCGAGGTGGCCAGCAATTCCGGTCCGCCCGCTCCAACCATTCGTGCCGTCAATACCACCACGTCCTGATCGCTGGTGTTGGTCCGCGCCAGGGTCCACTTCAGAGCGAAGGGATTGGCGGCGTCGCGCATGGTGACGACCACACAACCGGGATCAATCTGGAGCACGTCCCGCCCGACCGCGTCCTCGTGCTCCAGTTGGAAATGCTCTTTCATCTGCAGCTCGGTCGTCGTGCGGCGGCGGCGATTGTCGCGCTCCGAAAAGGTGAAGATGACAAAGAAGGTACTGGCGAAGAGAATGCCGCTGACCGTAGCCACCGATTTGGTGAAAAGGTTTACCAGCGCCGTGGTCAGGAGCACCATGAAGACCGAAGTGAGACCAATCGGAATCTCGCGCTTGCCTATGCGCAGGTTGGGAGGAACCTTCCAGCCGCGTTCGCCCTTGTACTTCCAGCGCAGAACCAGCATGGCCAAGCTGTTGAAGGTGAAACTCCAGATCACTCCGAAGGCATACGCTTCGCCCAGGGTGATCACATTGCCCCGGCTAGCGACAATGGTGAAGAGTTGCATCACCGCCACCAGGTTCACAATGCGGTAACTGGTGCCAAATTTCCGATGCGGCCTCCGGAACCAGTCGGTGAGCACGCCATCTTCGGCAATGCGCATGAGCACGCCGGTAGAGCCGATGATCGAAGTGTTGACTGCCCCGGAAAGAATCAGGAAGCCGACCAGAACCACAAAGACGCGGAAGATAATCCGCAGCACCTGCGGCCCGACCATGTACATGGCCATGCCGGCAATCAGGTTGTCACGGTATACCGGGACCCGGACCGAGTCGGGAATCAGCATGACCGCCAGCAGGGAACCCAAACCTGTAAACAGGAAGCTGTAAATGGCGATGACAATCGCCGCGCGTTTCAGGTTCTTGAGCTTGGGATGTTCAATCTCGCGATTGACCTGGGCCAGCGTCTCCTCGCCGCTCATAGCGAGCACCGAATGGCCAAAGGCCATGATGATGCCGAACAGGCCCAGCGTCGCGGGCAAGCTGGTGTATTTCAAAAAGCCCAGGGCGTCGTTGCTGAAGTGCAGATTCGATGGCGTCGGCCAAGGCGGGAGTGAGGCCCCTTGATGAATGGCGGAATAGATTCCCCAAAAAAGCAAAATCACCACCATGACGGTTGTGATCTTCATTACCTCCAGCGCTTTATCGCTCGACTCCTCGATCCCTTTCAGGTTCTGCCACCAGTAGTAGACGGTGACGAAGACGGCGAAGGCCGCCGAGGTAAAGTCCATGGGTAGCTGGGGAATATGATGTCCCCGCACCATGGCGGCCGGCAGCCAACTGTGAACCGCCGCGACGTTCATCAACTCGTTGAGTAGGCTGGTGATGTATTGTCCGGCCGACACACCCGAGATGGGTCCGGTGAGGATGTAGTCGAACATGAGCGCGGAGACACTCAGCTTGGCGAAGGTCCCGCCCAGAGCCTCCTTCACCACGCGGTAGACCCCCCCGCGGGTGAACATGGAGCAGCTCTCCACATACACGGCGCGCACCGCAAAGGAGAACAGCATCACGCCCAGGATGAACCAGGGAGCAGATTTACCCACCGCCTCTTCCGCAATGCCGCCGGCGTAAAAAGCAGAAGAGCCCAGGTCGTTCAGCACCACTGCGGCGGCGCGCCAGAACGAGATAAAGGTGAGCATTACGGAGGAAGCAACGACCAGTTTTACCCGGCTGGAGGCGATGGAAGGTGCACTGGTTGTACGTTCAGAAGCCATTCGATGGGGGCTACGGTGTCAAGGCCCGCGACCGAAAAAAGCTGCGGTCAGGATCGAAGCCAGAACTGAGTCTATGTTGGTTGCTGCTCACCGTCAACGAATTCACTCGCCCACGAGCAACTGCAAGTCTTCGATGAAACTAATCACCACTACTACCACTGATCCGGCGACACCGGTGAAGAACATGATTTCGAACAGCCGCATGAAAAGGATAGCCACGACCATAAGAGTCGATTGTACGCTTTCCCGGCGGCGGAGTAGGCAAAAGGTTCATCCGGCGAAGCCTAGCAAACGAGGAATGGTAGACTCTCGGCCATGGCAAGACTGGCACGGCAACCCTGGCTGCTTGGCATCGTTTCCGCCGCGCTGCTGATGCTGCCGTTTTCGATTATCGGCCCGGTACCTTTCTGGCGTACCTTCTTCTCCTGGGTGGCGTTTGTACCCCTGTTTTACGGGCTGTTATTGAAAGCAAACCTGGAACACCCGCGGGCCGTGTTGCGCGGGACCCTGGGCGCCTATCTCATGGGCTTTCTCTGGTTTACCGGCAATTGCTACTGGATCTACCAAACCATGTTGTACTTCGGCGGCCTGCCACCGCTGGTATCTGCCGGCATTCTGATCGCCTACAGCATGGTGTTGGGATTGTATTTCGCCACCTTAGGCTTTCTGCTAACCGCTACGGCAAAAGCGTTTCGAAATCCCGGCTATGCGCTGCTGGCCGCGCCTTTTTTCTGGGTGGGATTGGAGTTGTTGTCGGCTCGCCTCACCAAGGTTCCCTGGGACTTGCTGGGGTACTCACAGGTTGGAAATTTCCTGCTTACCAACTTGGCTCCCTATACCGGTGTTTACGGCATTACTTTTGTGCTGATCGCGGGCAACGCGCTGCTTGCGTGGGGCTTACTGGCGGCCAAGCATCGGGGCGCTATTGTAATAACCGGTTTGTTAGCGGTGCTGGTGTTACAGAATGGCGATCATTTCGCACCCCCGGCGGCGCCAGCCACGGCTACCGCCGTGCTGGTGCAGCAGAATCTGAACGTCAATCAAGACAACAGTTGGCCGGGCCCCGCATACGAACGGAACTTCAGCCAGTTCGCGAAACTCAGCAGCCGCGTCTGCGGGCCTTTTCTGGCCGGCATGCTCGAACTGAACGCGTATCCGGTGACTCCAGATTGTCCGCTGCGTCCGGTGACTCCCGAAGTCATCGTGTGGCCGGAATCGCCCGCGCCGTTCCTCGACAAGGATCCCCGCCTGCTCAATGGTTTGCAGTCCCTGGCGCTTTCCATGCACGCGCCGCTGATCGTGGGCACCACCTCGCTTGACCCGCACGGCGACCGGGCGGACATGTATAACTCCGCCCTTTTTGTCGCGCCAAATGGCGCCATTTCCGGACGCTATGACAAGATCCACCTGGTTCCGTGGGGAGAGTACATACCCTACAAACAATTTTTTTCGTTTGCCAAGAACCTTACTCAGGAAGCGGGAGATATGACGCATGGTTGGCGGCGGGTAATTTTTTCGACCGGCGGCCGGCGCTTTGGCGTGTTCATCTGCTACGAGGAAATCTTTGGCGATGAGATACGACTGTTCGTAAAGCAGGGGGCCGAGGTGTTGGTGAATATATCCAACGACGGCTGGTATGGCGACACCTGCGCGCCCTGGCAGACGCTGAATATGTCGCGCATGCGCGCGATTGAGAATCGCCGCTGGCTCTTGCGTGACACCAACACCGGTATCACCACCATCATCGACCCCTATGGACGGCTTACCGCGAGCGCGCCGCGGCACGAGCTTACTTCGCTCGCCGGACGGTACGGCTACCGCAGCGATATGACCTTCTATACCCTGCACGGCGATGTCTTCGCCTACCTGTGTGGGATAATCAGCTTGGGCATTTTTGTTGTAGCGATTGGAACCCTGAAACATGCTGAACGAACTCGAATTCTCTTACACTCCGGTGCGCGAAAAGGTTCGCGACCTTCGGGAGTATCTTTGACCGCGCGCGAATCGACAGGGAACTCGCTTCCTTAGAGTCCAAGCTTTCCGATCCCGCCATCTGGTCGAATCCGGCAGAATCCCAAGTGTTAATGCGCGAACGCAAGCGCCTCGAAGGCCAGCTCTCGATGGAGAACGAGCTGGTGCGGCGCAGCGGCGACATCGAAGCTTATTTCGAGCTGGGGCGCGAGGGGGAGGCAGTTGAGCCCGAACTGGAACGCGAAATCAAGTCGTTAAGCGAGTTCGTGGAACAGCTCGAGACGCGCACGATGCTTTCCTCCGAGACCGATCCGCTGAATGCAATCGTGACTGTCCACCCCGGCGCCGGGGGGACGGAATCGCAGGACTGGGCGGAGATGCTGATGCGCATGTATCTCCGTTGGGCGGAGCGGCACGGCTTCAAGACCGAGATGAACGACTATCAGGATGGGGAAGAGGCAGGCATCAAGTCGGCTACCTTTACCGTGTCCGGGGAGTTTGCCTTCGGCCAGCTTGCGGGTGAGACGGGAGTCCACCGCCTGGTGCGCATCTCGCCGTTTGACCAGGCCAAGCGCCGCCATACCTCCTTTGCCAGCGTATTTGTCTCCCCGGAGATTGACGATTCTATCCAGATCGATATCCGGCCGGAGGATTTGCGTATCGACACGTACCGCTCCGGCGGTAAAGGCGGGCAGCACGTAAATACGACCGACTCCGCAGTTCGCATCACGCATCTGCCCACCAACATCGTGGTGCAATGCCAGAACGAGCGGTCGCAGCATAAGAACAAGGAAAAGGCGATGAAGATGCTGCGGTCGAAACTCTACGAATACGAGCTGGAGAAGAAGAAGCAGATATCCAAAAAGCTGGAAGACTCCAAGCTGGATATCAACTTCGGTTCGCAGATCCGCTCCTATGTGCTGCAGCCGTACCGCATTGCGAAGGACCTGCGCACCCGGGTCGAAGTCGGCGACGTAGACGGGGTGCTGGACGGCGACCTGGGGCCGTTCATTCGGGGTTATCTGATCATGCGACGGAAGGGAGACATGCCACCGGCCGTAGAGGAATCGGGCGACGTGGATTAAGCATCCAATGGATCGATGAATGAGCCTGAGACCATCCGCACCATACTGGACAAAACCAAGACCATAGCCGTCATTGGGCTTTCCGATAAGCCCGACCGGCCCTCATTTCGCGTCTCCAAGTACATGCAGCAGGAAGGCTACCGCATCATTCCGGTTCATCCCAACGTGACCCAGGCTTTGGGGGAAAAAGCTTACCCGACCCTCGATGACGCCTACGCGGCAGAGGGAAAGATTGACCTGGTGAACGTGTTCCGCGCCCCGGAGTACGTGCCGGAGATCGTCAAGGACGTGATGCGGCTCAAAATTCCCTACCTTTGGCTGCAGGAGGGCGTGTGTCACGAAGAGGCAGTTCGCTGGGCGGAAGCCGCCGGCATTCAGGTAGTGATGGATCGCTGCATTTATAAGGACCATGCGCGGTTGACCCGCGTCTAATGGGGTGCGTCTACAATATTGAGTAGCCGCTGGCTCTCGATATGCCTAGTTTCCGCCGAATTGCCCTGTTGTTCTGTACGTTTTGGGTGGCCGCCGTGGCCGTCGCCGCAAATCCGCCGGCGCAGGTGCGCGCCCAGCACCTTACGGTCGAGTTACTGCCGCTCGACAATTCGGTTCAGCCCGGCGGCAAGTCGCTCATTGGCCTGCACTTTACCCTGGATAAGGGCTGGCATGTCTACTGGGTCAATGCCGGCGATTCCGGAGAACCTCCGAGTATCAAGTGGACTTTGCCCGCGGGCGTCACCGTGGGCGCCATGCAATTTCCCGCCCCCCGGCGGCTGCCGCTCGGGCCGCTGATGGACTTTGGTTATGAGGATGAGGTTCTGTTCCCCATGACCCTAAGCGCGGATTCTTCTCTCAAGGCCCCATCGACCGCCCCGCTGGCAGCCCACGTGAATTGGCTGGTGTGCCGTGAAGTCTGCATTCCGGGTAAGGCGGATCTGGCTCTCCCGCTGCAGGTTACGGCTGGGAAGCCGACCGCTGATCCCGCGCGGCAAACGCTCTTCGATCACTTCCGCAGCCGGCTGCCGCAGGCGCTACCGTCCGGGTCCCAGGCTGTCTTTGCCGCCACTCCGAATGGGTTTACGCTCGCCCTCAAGGGGCATCCTGCCCCTGGAGCAGAGTTCTTCCCCCTGAATGAAAGCCAGCTCAAGAATGCCGCGCCTCAACCTGTGCGCGCGGTCGACGGGGGGCTCGAGATTTCGCTGGCTCGGGATGAAAACTTCAAGGCACAGTTGGCCCAACTGAACGGGGTGCTGGTGCTCGGCGACGGCACAGCCTATGAGATTCATGCTCCCCCTGGGGCGCTACCAGCGGCTGGCGCTGGGGTAAGCGCCGCCGGACTGCTCAAGCTTCTGCGCTATACGTCGCTGGCTTTCCTCGGGGGCTTGATCCTGAACCTCATGCCCTGCGTTTTCCCGGTGCTGTTCATCAAGGGCCTGTCGTTGGTCGAGTCTTCCCGGCACGATCCGTCCCGGGTTCGCGCTCATGGTTTGGTCTACACCCTCGGAATTCTGGTGTCTTTCTGGTTGGTGGTGGGCCTGTTATTGGGGTTAAGGGCGGGGGGCCGTCAACTCGGCTGGGGCTTCCAATTCCAGTCACCGGGCTTCGTGGCGGTCATGGCGCTGCTGCTGTTCTTCCTCGGCCTGTCATTGGCCGGAATGTTTGAGATTGGGCTCACGGTCACGAATACCGGATCGAGCCTTGCCGCGCGCCAAGGGTATGCCGGCAGCTTCTTTACCGGGGTACTGGCCGTGATCGTGGCTACTCCGTGCACTGCTCCGTTCATGGGAGCGGCGATCGGTTTCGCTCTGGCGCAGAGCGCTGGCGAAGCCTTTGCCGTGTTCACCGCGCTGGCCCTCGGCTTGGCCGTGCCATATGTCCTGCTCACGTTTTATCCCCAGTGGATGCGTTACTTACCTCGTCCTGGCGCATGGATGGAAGTGCTGAAGCAGGCGACGGCCGTACCCATTTTTGGCACCGTGATCTGGATGGTGTGGCTGTTTGGTTCCGCAGCTGGAGTCGATGCGTTAGCTGCGTTGCTCGTGGCCTTCCTGCTGCTGGGCATCGCGGGCTGGATTCTGGGCCGCTGGCCTGCCCGGCGTTTGGCGTCGGTCTTTGCGATCTCGGTCATTGTTCTGGCTGTGGCAGCCCCGCTCTATGCGCTGTGGAAGTTCCCGGCCGCAGATGAGAAGACGATCGCCAAGGGGGGCTGGGAGCCTTACAGCGGTGCGGCTTTGGCGCAATATCGGGCGCAGGGCCGGCCGGTCTTTGTCGACTTTACCGCCCGCTGGTGCCTGAGCTGCCAGGTGAACGAGCGCGCGGTGCTCGACCAGGGTGATGTTCAGCGGCGGTTGCACAGCTCCGGAATCGTGCTGGTGCGCGCCGACTGGACGAAGCGCGATGAAGCCATAGCTTCGGCGTTGAATGAGCTCGGCCGCGATGGCGTACCTACGTATGTCCTGTACCCTCCTGGGCAGCCAGCGTTGGTCCTGCCCGAAGTGCTCACCCCGGGCATCGTTCTTGGGGCGCTCGATCAGCTCCCGAATCGCCCGAACACCCAGGCGTTGCTGCAACAACAGCCCTGAGAGGATCAGACCATGATTCGAAAAGCCGGCGTTCGTGTTCTCATGGCCGCGATGGTGGCCCTCACCTTTGTTTCCGCCGCGTTCGCTGCGCAGGTCGGCAGCGCGGCTCCCGATTTCCATGGAACCGACTCCAACGGCAAGACCCAGAGCTTAGATCAGTACCGAGGCAAGTACGTGGTGCTGGAATGGCATAACCATGACTGCCCCTACACCGTAAAGCACTACGAGAGCGGAAATATGCAGTCGCTGCAGAAGCAGTGGACGGCTAAGGGTGTGGTGTGGCTTACGGTCATCTCCTCGGCCCCCGGCACCCAAGGCTACATGAGCGCTGCCCAGGAGAATGCCTTCCTCAGCAAATCAGGGGCTAAGCCTACCGCGGTCATTCTTGATCCTACGGGGGCTATCGGCCACCTTTACGATGCCCGGACTACTCCGAATATGTTTGTCATCGATCCCAATGGGAAACTGATCTACGCGGGCGCCATCGATGATCATCCCACCACTGAGGTTTCCGACATTCGCGTGTCGAAGAACTACGTATCCGCGGCGCTGACCGAGGCTATGAGCGGTCAAACCGTTGAGACTGCCTATACGCGGCCCTATGGTTGCTCGGTCAAGTACGGCCAGTAGGTGGGGGAGGGACCTGACGTGCGGAGTTTGTCTGTTTTAGCCGGAATCGTTCTTGCCTTGGCCGCTGCTGCACCGTCTTTGGCCCAGCAGGCGGCCGGGCCCTCGCAAGCGGAACCGGGCGCCGATCCGCACATTGTGGAGGAACAAGCGGCGGAGCGGCAGGCCCTTGGGTTTCTTGGATACCTCGACCACGGCCGCTTTGCCGATAGTTACGCTTATACCGGGATGCTGATTCGCAGCCAGTTGGACCGGGAGGCTTTTGCTTCGGAGGTGGAAAAGGCACGCGCCGGGACGGGGGCCATTCAATCGCGAGAGCTGATCGATGCCGGCTATGCCACTAGCGTGCCGGGGGCTCCGGAGGGGCAATACGTGGTGCTCCACTATCATTCGAGCTTCGCCAAGCGTGCCGATACCGTGGAGACGCTTACACTCGCCTTCGCCAATGGGTATTGGAGAGTGAGCGGATGGTACATCAAGTAAATCCATCGTTCGTTGCCTGGTGAGAATTGGATCCGCAGGGCCAAACCAAACTTGATGGGTGCCCCCTGTTCGCATCAGCGTACGTGGGCCGAAAAAGACGGGCGAAGCCCTTCCAACGCTTCTACTCACTTAGCTACAAGCATGCGAAGAATTCATATTCGGCCCACGTACGCTGGTGCGAACATGGGACACCCAGCAAGTTTGGTTTGGCCCTGCGGATTTGGTCTCACTCAGACACTGCGTGGCTGCACAACTAGTCAAACGTGGTTGGCCACTCCGGGTGTTCGGCGTGCTCGAACATGAGCTCGATTTGATGTTCGGTGATGCGGGGCGCGGACAGCTTGGGCAAGGCGTGACGCGGAAAGAAGGCGACTTCGGGCGTTTCAAAGCTCGGCGTTGCCTCGCCGCCGATGAGCTCACAGAGGAAGAAGATTTTGTAGGCATGCATCGGCTGCGGCGGGTGAGGATGCTTGTTGCGGTCAAGTAGGGCTGCCAGCTTGCGCGGCGTAACGTCGTACCCTGACTCTTCTTTCACTTCGCGCACCACCATTTCGGTGGGCGATTCCCCCACGTCTACCCAGCCACCGGGTATGGTCCAGCCGCCATCCTCACGCTCGCGCACCAAAAGAATCTGGTTCTCAAGCACAACGGCGCCGCGGACCTCGATTTTCGGGGTGGCGTAGCCGCTCTCGGCGGTAAATAGATCGAGAATCTTTTGCGAGTCGGGCATGCCACTTCCGGCAGCCATCATCTCCGCAGCAATGCCACGCAGTTCTTCGTAGCGCTCCTGATCGTAGTGGTCCCGGGTGAAGGTGAGGCCCGTCTGCGCAATTGCTTGCAAGCGCTTGCTCCAAGTCAGCCACTGCGGGTCGGCTTGATAATCCATGCTTCTCCTTATTCGGTTCGCTTAGCCGCGCGGATCCGGCGTATTTCATCCATCCGCTGGGCCAGCAGTTTTTCCCGGCCTTCCGCGGTTGGACGGTAAAATTCACGCCCGCGCAAATTGTCCGGCATGCACTCCATATCGGCCACCCGGCCTTCGAGATCATGCGCATACTGATAGCCCTTGCTGTATCCGAATTGCTCCATGAGCGCGGTGGGCGCATTGCGCAGATGGAGAGGCACAGGCTCGGCGCGGTGGGCCTCGATCTCGGCGGTTACTTCTCCATAGGCGGTGTAGAGCGCATTCGACTTGGGCGCCAAGGCCAGGTAAACGGCAGCCTGGGCCAGCGCCAGGTCGCCCTCGGGCGAACCTAGAAAATCCATGGCGTCGCGGGCCGCGAGCGTCATTCGCAGGGCGTCGGGCGAAGCCAGGCCAACATCTTCCACCGCCATGCGCACCAACCGGCGGGCCACATACATCGGGTCTTCGCCGGCGCGCAGCATTCGTCCCAGCCAGTAAAGCGACGCGTCGGCATCGCTATTGCGGATGCTTTTGTGCAGAGCCGAGATCAGGTTGAAATGCTCTTCTCCCTGTTTGTCGTAAAGCAGCACTCGTTGCTGCAGGGCATTTTGTACCACCTCGCGTGTGATGCGACCGGCCGCCGCCAGCTTGGCCGCTGTTTCGAGGGCGTTGTACGCGTAGCGGGCATCTCCGCTGGCGTAGCCGGCGATCATCTCCATCGCGTCATCGTCCGCAGTGACGTTCAGTGTGCCGAGTCCGCGCTGCTTGTCGGCCAGGGCCGCTTTCAGCAACTGTATGAGTTGCACATCGGTCAAGGGCGTGAGCCGGTACACGCGGCAGCGGGAAAGCAGGGCGGCAATCACTTCAAAGGAGGGATTTTCCGTGGTTGCCCCAATCAAACGGATGGTGCCGCGCTCGACATACGGCAAGAACGCATCCTGCTGGGCTTTGTTAAAGCGATGGATCTCATCGATGAAGAGAATGGTTCGCGAGCCAAAGCCGGCTGCTTTCTCGGCATCGACCATGACCTGCTTGATCTCCTTGATGCCGCCCATGACCGCGGAGAACTCAATGAAAGTGGCCCGGGTGGTTTCAGCGATGATCTTGGCCAGCGTGGTCTTACCGACTCCAGGGGGACCCCACAGGATCATGGAGGAGGGGTCATCGCGCTCGATTTCTCCACGCAGCGGCTTGCCCGGGCCGAGTAGATGTTCCTGGCCTACGTACTCGTCGAGTGTCCGAGGACGCATTCGTTCGGCAAGCGGCGCTTTGCGAGCCGTCTTGAGCGCGCCCTCCTCGGGAATCTGGCTGAATAGGCTCATGCGCGTGTACCGCCATTGCGCTGCCGCATCGCGTCGTACAACAGCACGCTTCCCGCGATGGCAGCGTTCAAGCTCTCTACCCCGCCGGGGAGGGGGATGGTCACGCGCGCGTCCGCTTCTGCGATCCACGCATCCGGCAGGCCCGCGCCTTCATTGCCCACCAGCAATGCACACGGTCCCCGTAGATCCGCTTCGCTGTCTCCATCCCTGGCTACGGCCGCGAGCAGTCGCACACCCGCTGCACGCAGGGCCGCAAAGGCCTCTGCGGCGTCCAGGGCGACGACCGGCAGCCGGAAGACCGACCCCGAGGAGGCGCGCAGGGTCTTGGGGTTCCAGAGGCTCACCGTGCCGGGGAGGAGCATCATACCGGTCGCCCCGAAGGCCTCCGCCGAGCGCACCAGCGTCCCGAGATTGCCCGGATCTTGCAGTCCAGCGGCCACCACCACCAGCGGATTGCCGCGGACCATCGCCTGGGTAGTGAACTGGGGCGCCTCCAGCAGGGCTGCGATGCCTTGGGGATGCTCGGTCGCCGTGGCGCTGCGGAAGACCTCCTCAGCCACCATGAGCACTTCGGCATTACCCACGTCGACCTGCTCCAGCAGGGCCTCACTGCCGCTGCGGACAAACACAGTGTGCAGTTTCAGGCCACTCTTCACCGCTTCCTGGACCAGGTGCAGGCCCTCGATGGCGACATGGGGGGTCCTGGCGCCGCGCGCCAAAGCAGTACGCAGCTCCTTGATCCGGCTATTCTGCCGGCTCTCGACCCTTCTCAGACCAAGTGCGGCCACAGACTTCATCTTCTGTGAGCTTATCGCGAAAATCTTCGACCCATCCACGAGTGAGAGGGGAGGTACCCCATTGTTTGGAGGGGATACACTGCTCAAGCTTGGTACTCTGGTAGTCTCGATGAATTGCGCCAAATGTGGCCTGGAGCGAATTCAGCTTGTTAGCAGAAATTCTGCGCGTTCACCCGGACGAGCCGGAACAGGATCGGATCGACTACGTCGTCACCTGCCTGCAGAGTGGCAAGGTGGTCGGCATACCCACCGACACGTTTTACGGTTTGGCGGTCGATCCAGTTAATCTTCGGGCGGTGGAGAGCATCTACGAGATCAAGACCCGGCTCAAGCACAAACCACTGTCTCTCTTGATCGCGAGCGCAGCCCAGGCTTACGGTCTGGCGCGCGATCTCGACGCACGGTTCGATTTGCTGGCGGAGCGTTTCTGGCCCGGCCCGCTTACCCTGATTGTCCGTGCGGGTTCGCGCCTGCCTTTGCGTTCGACGGCAAACACCGGCAACGTAGCCCTGCGCGTGCCCGACGCGGCCATTCCCCGGGCCATCGTGGAAAAATTCGGCCTGCCCATCACCGCCACTTCCGCGAACCTGCAGGGCTTGCCCGAGTGCACCTACGCCGCTTGCGTGCGCGATCAGATCGGGAATCGCATTCCGCTGATCGTCGATGGAGGCCCTACCGGCCGCAGCGTGGCGACCACGATCGTCGACCTCTCCACCGATGGCCCGTGGGAGATTCTTCGGGAAGGAGCCATTCCTACCCACGAGATTGCGTTGACTCTCCAGCGCTGAGCAGAGACCGATGCGGCCGACGATCAAGAACGGAGCCTCGCGGAAAAGCCGGCGCGTGCTTCGCATTCTCCTGGCCGCCACCCTGATCGCGATCGGGGGTTGGTTTGTTTGGGTTTACGGGCAGATTCATTTTTATGCCACGCACGATGAGGCTGGCCCGGCTGACGCCATCGCGGTCTTCGGTGCGGCGGAATACGACGGCCGCCCTTCGCCGGTGCTGCGGGCGCGCCTTGACCGTGCTCTGGTGCTCTATCGCGAGCACCTGGCTCCGCTGATCGTTACTTTGGGCGGCGGTGGCGACGCGCGAGATTCTGAAGGGGGAGTCGGCCATGACTACCTGCTCGCACACGGAGTGCCGGAGAGCCAGATCATTGCCGAGACCCAAAGCACGAATACCGAGGAGTCCGCAGCTCGGCTGGCTGCCATTGCGCGCGAAAACCACCTAAGCCGCGTCCTCGCCGTTTCTGACGGGACGCACTTGTTTCGTATCCGCGCTCTCTCCAGCAGTATGGGGTTGAATGTATTGACCTCACCCCGTGTTGAGGCGCGTCCGCTGGGGTGGTGGGATGCGGCCATGCGGCTGATGCACGAGATGTTCAGCTACACGCTGTGGCGCTTGAAGATTTATTGAGACTCGGCGGCGGTTGATGCGATTGCTCGTGTTGGGGTCGAGCTACGCGCTTTCGGCTTGAACGGTTTTCGCACTATGGACATCCTTCCCACATCTCGCAAAAAGCGCGAGATATGGGCCACCCCCTATTGTTCAGGCGCGATAATTTTGTTTGGGGTGAAGACTAGAGGGTGGCCCATATCTCACCGCGTTTTTTGCGGGGAGATGTGGGAAAGAGGATGTAACAGATTATTGCGCCAAGGCTACGTAGGTCTCGGCGACCCCAGCGCTGGGAATGTAACCGTAGCCCGCGGGATAGCCGGTTGGCTGATTGGGCGCTCCCCACATGCCTACCGCAATGACCGTTGTGCTGTTGGTGATCACAAACGGACCGGTATACAGCTGAGTTGTCCCGGATCCGGGCCTGGGTACGCTTCCGTCGGTGGTGTACCAGATGCCGGTATTCGGGCCGGTGTCGGAGAGGGTCACCACCTGAGAGCCGGAGAATGTTCCTCCTGCTGGAGAGATGGCCGGGACCACACTGGCCGTGGCGGCACAGGTGGTCGAGAGCGTATTGCCTATCTGGGCAGGAGCATTGGTGTTGTGTTCTTCGTTCGCAATATGGCTGCTGGAAGACCCCATATTAGGCCCGCAGAGATAGTTGTTGCTGATCGTCCAGGGCGCGCCGCCATAACCCCACGCATACCCATTGCAAAACGTTCCCTCGATCAGACTGTTGGTTCCCTGAGAGCCGCTGCCCCAAAACTCCACGCCAAAGGGTGGGCACTCCGAGCCAATCGGCTGGGTCGCGATGAGCACATTGTCGTCGAATATCAGAGCGGGAGAAAAACCGGGCGTGCCTTGGATGACGCCTGATACACAGCAGGCGAGCGAAACGGCAAAGGTGCCCCAGGAAGAGTTGAGCGGGTCGGCTATGACATTGTGTTCCAACAGCAGCGAGTTGGTTGGGCTGGAGGTTTGAATCTCAATGCCGATGCGATGGTAATTCACGATGTAGTTATATTCGAGCGTGCAAGAAATGCAGACGCTGTTGGCCGCCCCGGGATTGAAGGTGGCCAGCTGGTTGATGTGTATTCCTTCTTCGAGGTGAATGAAATTGTTGTACTCGATGGTGACGTTCTGGTTCGTGCCCTGCGAAGTAACGACACCGGCGCAATAACCGCCCTCGTCCACTGGCGTGGCAAAGACGGCAGTGCAGGAAGTGGGATCACCGAAGGTGTTGTACTCGACGAGTACGTTACTGAGTTTGGACCACATCGCCCCATCGAAGAAGAGCCCGATCTCCGCGCCGCCATTGCCCAACATGGAGGGGAGGTTGGTTACAAAGTTGTGCTCGAAGGTAAAGTTGCCGTTATTGCCGGGGCCGAAATAGACCGCTCCAGTATTTTCGAAGTGCAGATACTGGACTGAGCCGGGACTTGCGCATCCGGAAGGGTAAGAGAAGATATCGCTGCCGGTGAAGGTGGCAGCAAGAATTGCCGTGGGTGTGGCCGCCACGGGTCCAGTGATTTGCAGGCCGTTACAAGGAATGTAGAGCGGGCCGGTGATGGGATAGGTTCCTGCCGCAAACAGGAGAGTCGCCCCGAGCGGAGCGTTGGAGATTGCATTCTGCAGAGCCGGTGTGCTCATGCCTGGAGTTACATTTACCACCTCCGTCACTGCCGCTGCGCCGGTTTGCATTGCCGAAGCGCTGGTGGTGGCCAAGGCAAAAAACGCGGCTATGCATACGAGTACCCTGTGGGTGATGGTAAGTGTCATAATTTTTCAGCAATCTACCGCAGCCCCAATGACAAAAGCAGTGCAAGGGGCAGAAATGTGGCATGACCTTTCAGTGTTGAATTGATCGAATGCGATAGATCGGGGCCCGATACACACTATCGGCCTGGCAGAGAACTCCGAAGAGTCCAATTCTGCCAAGCGTTGAAAGGTGCAGTAGTTACTAACAGGCGTGTGGTTCCACAAGAGTAACCATGCGAACCAATTCTCCTGCCGTTATGCCATACCTGGTACGGCGAAGCAGGGTGCTAACCTTACCGTAACAACGCGCAGACTGTAATGAGGCAATTTCCCTAAGGATACTAGTGGGAGGCTGAGAAATAAACTCCGGGCCGCATTATTTTCAGCGGGGTGCAAAAATTTCATTGATTGTGACGAATGTTCCCTCAGGAGAGTGAGAATTACGCTACGTCGAGGTAGCAACGCCGTACTTGTTTAGTGTCCGTGCACTGCGACAAGGAGCAGCGCGGCGATGAGACAAGCAGCGAGGGTGGAGAGGAAGTTTACTGCATCGTTATTGAGCCAGCCGGTCCGCTCCACAGTAGCGCCCAGCAAGGAATCGACAAAGAGGCCGGCTACGGCGGCTGATCCGGCGACTATAGCGTCGCCGGGCCGTAGACCGAGTGTGGGTAGCGCTACCATGACTACGAGGGCGGCTCCTCCTGTTCCGGCCAAGGTGCCTGCGAGGCTGATTGCTCCATCTGTGCCGGGAGTGACACGGCGTAGGGTGGTCAGCAGGAACGGCGGCCCACCCAGCACTTCTCCCAGTTCGCTGGCCAGGGTATCGGCGGTGGCCTCAGCCAGGGCAGCGATCACCATGACCGCATACGACTTGCCTTGGGTTAGGGCGAAGGCTGCTGCCAACCCTGCGACGCCCAGGTTGGCAGCGACTTGGGCTGCGCTTCGTCCCCGCTTGTCTTCAGCCACGCCCAGATGCTGTTTCTTGGCCCGGCCAAATCTGGTGGCGCACCAGGTAAGCACAAAGAGCGCCAGGAGCGCGGGCAGCGCGGAGCGATACCAGGCGGACGCGCCCAGGGTGAGGACGGCGGTGATGACTCCCCCAGTCAGGCCGCCGGGCGGCGTGGCAGCGCGCAGGAAGGAAACCAGCAGCGCGAACGCCAGGCTGATGGCGAGTGCCATTTGGGTCGTTGCGCTCCACGAGGCCATGGCGTAGCGCACGGCGGCGAGCACGCACCACGGAACGACCATGGCCAGCACCAGCCACGACTGCCAGTTTTGTTCGTTAAGGCGCACTGTTGATTTTGGGTCCGGCGTATCGCCGGACCCACGCTCCCGTTTACAATCAATCTTCTACCAGGAAATGAAACGTAGTGAGGTATTCACGGGTGCTTAGCGTTGCATGGCTTCAGTCATGGAGCCGGCGGAGTGTTTGTTTTCCGGAGGTTGCATTCAGGGTTCTCCAACCAGTTGCTGCCGGGAGTTTGATTGGTTTTGCTGTGTTGCTGGGGGGATGCGGAGAAACCTATCGGCCGGTGGTTACTCCAGTTGCCGTTACGCCGCCTGCGCCACAGCCGCAAAGCTACGCAGTCGTGACCACCAGCGCGGGGACCACCTTGCCGGGCTTGGCAAATGTCTTCGATGCCGCCGGCGATACTTTGCTGACCCAGGCATCTTTAGGGATTAATCCGCTGGCGCTCACGCTGAGTTCGACCGCGGGTTCCGCCACCACGGCGAACACCGATGGCACGGTCAACAGCTTCACGCCCTCGACCACGCTGCAGACCAAGAACATCCAAAGCAGCACCTTGTTGCAGCCGGCGCAGCCCATCAATCTGCTCTCGACTACCAGTAATTTGTTCATCACCGAACCCAACGTGCCGGCTGTGGCCGTGCTCACCAACAGTTCGAGCGGGATTTATCAGCTGACGCAGCAGTTGCCGGTGCCTGCCAGCCCGATCACGGTCGTCGGTACCTCCAGTGCGGCGCGGGTCTACTCCATCACCCAGGACAACGGGTCGAAGACGGTGGCTTTCGGAGATTGCGAGACTCCTTCCCAGGTCACCACGCCGGGGCAGGTGCAGTCGATCGAGATTTCGACGGTCACCATCTCACGCACGCTGCCGGTCGGCATCTGCCCGGTCTATGGCGTTGGGTCGACCGACAATAATCGGGTGTTCATTCTCAACCGAGGTTCGGGGACGGTCACCGTCATCAATAGCCAGTTCAATGAACTGGATACGACGGCAGGCCGGCAGAACCTCGTGGCGGCGACCGGTACGCTGGTGCTGCCTCCGCCCACCGGTGTTTCGGCGGCAGCGTTCAACGCGGGACCGGTTTTCGCCGATTACTACACGCCTTCCTCCCAGCTGGTGACCGCCAACTACGATTCCAACACCATCACGATTATCAACACCAGCCTCGATCAGTTCGGCAACGACTCCGCGCTGTTCGGGCAGGCGGTGACGGTTCCAGTTGGAAATGGGCCGGACGCGCTGACGATTCTGCGAGATGGCAGCCGGGTTTACGTAGCCAATCAGAAGGACAGCACGGTGACTGTGGTGAGTCTCACCAATTACCAGGTGTTAGCCACCATTCCCGTGACCGGTCACCCGATTTCGATTGCGTCTACTTTCAGCACTCCCTATGGCCAGATTTATGTTCTGTCTTCCGATCAGCCGTATATGAGTGTGATTCGCACCGACACCAACCAGGTGGCAGCGGTGATCCAGTTGGATGGGACCGGAGTGGACGTGCATACCAGCGCTCAGTCGGTGGCGGCGAACAGCAGCACCACGGGGACGGTAGCCAACGCCATCAACGTGAGCCACGCCAGCGGCAGCGGATCGCCGTGCGGGTTCGGAGCCAGGTGCTATCAGACGACGCCCTTGACGTCTGCGGTGAAGAGCGGGAAGTAGCTGAGGGGGGTCCGATCCTGTTTGGCGGCTGGGGCAATCTGCATCCCACCCATATGTCGCAAAAAACGCGAGATATGGGCTGCCCTCTGTTCTTAGCCCTAAAGGGATTGGCTGGGGAAGCAACTAGGCCGTAGTGTCCTGTCCCTGAAGTTCATTGAAAAGTTCGAAACGTCTCAGCCCATCTATTTCCAAGCATTTACGGCCCGGATAAAGTCGTGTCCTGATACAAAGCCAAAGGAACTTTTTCAGTGAACTTCAGGGACAGGACACTAGCGGGATGCAGGGGGCCGATCCTGATACCCTTAGCTTCCGCTGGGGGCTCCGACCAGAATGATCGGAAGCGTGGGCGAAGTGGCGCCGCTCGCATTCTCGATGGTCACGGCGAGGGCCTTGGCCGCAATACCCGTAGGCAACTGCGGCAACACTAGAGTGGCAGTCCCCGCCGAGTCGGGATGGAATAAGCCCGCTGGAACGGGAGCCTTGCCACTTGCCGGGATCACCCACAGCTCGTAAGTTTTTCCCTCAGGCAACGGCTTCAAATTGGTCGCTTGCAGAATCAGGCCGCCACGCTCAGGCAAGTAGGTGGCGCGCGCACTGGGTTGCGCAGCAGCTTTGCCTTCGGTGAGCGTTACCCGCTGCGCTCCGGGCGCAGTCAAAACTTCCAGTACCTGCTGCGCTCGCGACGCTTGTGCAGCGAGGTTGGTCACAAGCAAAGACTCTTGATGCAGCTCATCATTCAGAGCACGGTTTTGCACGGCTAGAGAAATCGTCGCGATCGTCATCGCCGCTGCGGTTCCCCAACCGACCCAGAAACCTCGCCCACGACGCGTGCTCTTCACCGCAAAGGGCACAACCTCGGCTGGCTTTGCGTGTGCCTCTACCGGAGCAGCGATTCTCTTGAGGAAACGCGCGCGCGCACCGTCAGGCAGTGGTTGCTGCTCCACTGACAAGCCGAGCAAGGCCAGGTCACCCGAGACTTCGGCGAGCTCTGTGCGACAAAGGGCACAGATCTGCAGGTGCGCCCGAATGGATGCTGTCTCTTCAACCGAGAGACTCTGCATCGCAAAGGAAGCTAATTCCTCCTGCGTATTGTGCCCGTTGCCCGTCATTGCCCGAATGCCTTTCGTAACGTAATCAATGCCAGCCTGATGCGCGTCTTTACCGTCCCCAGTGGATCGCCTGTTTTCTCCGCGATCTCCGAATGACTCAAGCCCTCGAAAAAAGCCAACTCCATGGATCGCTGCTGTTCTGCTGGCAAATCCTTCAAGATTTGCTGAACCTTCTCAATCAAAGCGTTATGCTCGGCTTCTGAAGCCAGATTGCATTTGGCAGCAAGCACCACATCGTCTACTGAGTCGGTGGGCTTTCTGCGGCGCAACAGATCGATCGACCGGTTTCTTGCCACGACAACCAGCCACGCGCCCAATGACCCACGACCTTGAACAAATGACTCAGAGTTCCGCCAGACCTGGAAAAAGATGTCCTGCATCACGTCTTCGGCGTGGCCGGCATCCTTCAGGATCCTCAGTGCGACGGAGTAGACTGCCCTGGCGTATCGGTCGAAGACCTCTGCCATCGCGGTCTGATCGCCTTCGCGCACACGCTGCAGCAAGAGGCCATCGTCCACCCTGTCGTTCTGACTCGAATCTCTGGTAGTAGAACGCTCGGGATTTCCGATCGGATTGGGAGTATTGTCTGGCATTCTCGCGAGCCGAAGCTATTCTACGGTGTGACGGGAGAACAGCCAAACTTAGGTACTGGGAATGAGGCGGGTACAATTACCTGCGTCAAGTACGAAACTGGCACAGTCTCACCCATTCTAGATGAGGAACCGGCTGGATAAGTTGCTGCACGACCGCGGTTTGGCGCCCTCCCGGGAACGGGCGCAGGCGTTGATTCTGGCCGGGCGCGTCCTGGTGAACGAGCAGAAAGTCGACAAACCGGGCGCCTCGGTTGACCACGCAGCGGTGTTGCGCGTGTTGGGAGAAGAACAACGCTACGTCAGCCGCGGCGGATTCAAGCTGGAGGCCGCGCTGTCGCACTGGCAGATCGATCTCAAAGGTCGCCACTGCGCCGACATCGGCACGTCCACCGGGGGCTTCACCGACTGTATGCTGCAACACGGCGCGGCGAGTGTAGTGGCGGTGGATACCGGTTACGGGCAGATCGCCGAAGCGTTGCGCAGGGATCCGCGAGTGACCTTGCGCGAACGCACCAATGCTCGCTATCTCAAGCCGGGCGATCTTCCGCCGGGGATCAGCTTCGTATCGATGGACGTCTCGTTTATCTCGGCCACACTGGTACTGCCCGCGGTGGTGGCCGCAGCGCGAGGCAGCGCAACGGAGGCTCTGGAGGCGGTCATCCTGGTGAAGCCACAGTTCGAAGCGGGCCGGGAGTACATCAGCAAAGGGGGCATTGTGCACGATCCCGCAGCCCATCAGCTGGCGATCGAGCGGGTTCGTGAGGCAATGCAGGAGGCTGGAGCCTCGACGGTAGAGTTGACGGACTCGCCCCTTCTCGGCGGCAGCGGGGGAACAGGAAATCGGGAGTTTCTGCTCTACGGCCGCTTTTAAAATGCTTTCGGTACACTAAAGCCTCCATGCCACCAGTCGCCATCATTTCCAAACCGCAGAAAGAAGAGCTGGCTACGCTGCTCCCGGAGCTCGTGGTGTGGATGCGGGCGCATGACTTTGAGCCGATTCTGGATCACGTCAGCGGAAGCTACACCCAGGATGCGCGCGTCGTACCACGCCACGAATTGCCGTCACAGAAGCCCGAACTGGTGGTGGTGCTGGGTGGGGACGGAACCCTGCTGGCGGCGGCCCGTGCCTTTGCCCGAACCGATGTACCCATCCTCAGCGTCAACCTGGGGGCGCTCGGTTTTCTAACCGAAGTGCCCTTACGTGATCTCTACGCTACGCTAGAGGGCTGGAAGGCAGGCTGCTGCAACATTGACGCCCGCGCCTTGCTGCATACCGATGTGATGCGCGGCGGCGTCTTATACAAGGAGTACGAAGCGCTGAATGACGTGGTGATCGCCAAGGGCGCAATCGCACGCATGGGTGATTTCAGCATTCACCTGTTCGATCAGCTGGCAGCGTCGTTCCGTGCGGATGGTGTCATTATTTCAACGCCCACCGGTTCTACCGCCTATAACCTGGCGGCCAATGGTCCGATTCTGGCTCCCTCAGTCGATGCGATGGTGATCACTCCCATTTGCCCTCACCTGCTGACCATTCGGCCCATGGTGGTGCGCGGGGATGCGCACGTGATCGTTAGCGTGGAAGGGGTTCCCGATCTCACCTTCCTCACCGTCGATGGACAGGAGGCGTTGCAGCTTCGGGTGGGAGACAAGGTGTGCTGCCGCCGATCCGAGCACAACGTAAATCTGGTGCGGATGGGCGCTACGGGATTCTTCGACGTGCTTCGCTCCAAATTGAGCTGGGGAGAGCGTTAGCGTCAGATCCGGGTACGGGGTAAATTCCAGGATCAAACGAAACCTGATGGGTGCCCCATGTTCGCACCAGCGTACGTGGGCCGAATATGGATTCTTCGAATGCTTTCACTCAAGGAGTAGAAGCGTTTGAAGGGCTTCGCCCGTCTTTTTCGGCCCACATACGCTGGTGCGAACATGGGGCACCCATCAGGTTTGGTTTGGTCCCGGAGTGCTTCGTCAGAGTTAGGGTTTGATCAGTTCGGCGAGCAGCGCCTTGGCTTTCGTGGCTAGAAGATGCGCTCCGTCGGTATCGCCCGTATCCAATGCCTGCTGGGCCTGCTTGAGGTAATTGCGTATCTGGCCCGCGGTGGTTTTCTCGTCATTGGAGAGAGAGCGTTTGATCCCCATGAGCCCCTGCTGCGTTTCACCCATGAGATCGAGCGTCTCGCGCTTGGTCTTTTCGCCCTGAGCGCTGTCACCAGTGGTCAACTGGCCGATCGGGGATCCGGCGCCCGACGGCGCGGTTGGCTGGGCGGCGACCTGCGTTGTTTGCGCTGCCGATTCAGGGGGATTGTCAACGGGCTTGGGGGGCGCTGGCTTGGTCCGGTGCCGCACCTTCTTCGGCGGCGGCGGCGGAGGCAAGGGTACGCTTTGCGCGGACGGCGGCGGCAGAGGAGACGCTATGGGCGAGGTAGATTTTTCCTGCTGTTGCGTGCTGCTCAACGGGGGCAGTGTGCCCTTGCCAGTCTGCAGAGGCGGCGCCTGCGCTTGTTGTGGGGGAGACGCAGTTTTATGCGAGCACCCGGTACCGAACACTACGAGTAGCGTTACGGTCGAACAAAAGTTGACCGCCCTCATCCCCTCGGCTCCTTGGCAACGATAGAACCAGCTGAGCTGCTCGCATCCGGCATAAGGTATCCACGCGCTCGACTCTCCTGGGGGCTGTTAAGAGGAAAGCGCAAAATAAAGGTCGTTCCGTGAGTCGCATCCGATTCTACTTCAATCGAACCGTTATGTAGCTCCACGATTCTGTAAGTCATTGCTAAGCCAATACCACTTCCGTCTTTCTTAGTGGTGAAGTATAAGTCGAAGATCTTGTCCCGGACCTCGGCGGGAATGCCACTCCCCTGATCGTGAATGCTGATCATCGCCATGCGGCCATCCTCGGCCAGGCGCACCTCCAGCTTGCCCCCTTCCGCCATCGCTTGTGCGCCGTTGAGGACTACGTTCAGTAACGCCTGCTTTAACAGGTCCGCATCGACCTTGGCGAGTACCGGGTGATCCGGCAGTTCGCTCTGCACATACACGTCGCGGGTTTCGAATTCAGCCGATGCAAGCATCAGAACGCCGGAGACAACGCGACGCAAATCCTGTTCTTTCAGTTGCAGCTCGACCGGGCGGGAGAAGTCGACCAGGGTCTGCACCACACGATCCAGCCTCTGGATCTCGCTTTCGATAACTTCCAAGTGCCGCATGGCCTTGTGATCGGCGCTCCCCAGTTTATTGCGCATCAATTCAAGATGGACGACGATGGCGTTAATCGGGTTCTTGACCTCGTGTCCGACGCCTGCGGTGAGTCTGCCAATCGCGGCCAGGCGTCGCGAGAGCTCGAGATCGCTCTCGATCTCTCTGACCGATTCCACGTCGTGCAGGGTCAGCAGCGCGCCCAGGGTTTCCTGAGGCGAGGAGGCGCGGTCGTCATGGATAAAATCAAGCGAAATCTCAACGTGGCGGCCGGTCTCGGTGGTGATCTCTTCCTGCACCAGCGCCATGCGAGCGTCAAAGGACTCGCGCACGAGCCTTCCCAGCCGGGTGTTGCGAGAGAAGACATCGTGTAACTTGGCGCCCAGGATTTCCGCGCGGCTGATGCCCAGAAAGCGCTCTACCGAATCGCTGACCAACACGGCGCGGGCATCGTGGGTGTACAGCAGGATGCCGTCCTGGAGATTGGTCATGATCTGGTCGAGGTTCTCTTTCAAGGCAGAGAAGACCTCTTCCACATTGCGCATGCGGCGGCCAATCCGCTCGATCTTGTGCGAGACCAACACCACCGCATCGCCAGAGGGGCCGCCGGTTGCGTCGCCGGTGACCTCGGCCTCGGCCAAAGTGAGGGCATCGAGCCGGGCGCCAATCTGTTCGATCGGCTTGAGCGCCAGGTTGGCCAGGAACGCAGCGAAGACCAGGGAGCAAAGAATCGCCACGCCGGTATAGGTGAGCGCGGCGATCAGCCACGGTTCCACCACCAGGCGGAGGAACGTGGTACGGACCCCCACCCGGACAGTGGCGAAGGGCTCCGAACCGCGCTCCAGCGGCAAGGTCAGGTTGTACACGCGAGGCGGCCCGAAGACCACTTGCAGGGTTTGCAATAACCCACCGCTCTCCAGCTCGGCGTACTCCGGCCGGCTTGGCACCAGGTGGTCGATGTTCGCGGGATCGGTACTTAGCAGGCCGCGCCCCTCGCTATCGGCGATGGTGACGTCAAACACTGTGGGCGCGTACCGGATCGCTGAGTTCAACAGCGCGGAAAGTGCGGGATCGGTGCGCAGCGCCCTGGCCACGGCCGCGCGCAAAGCCGCCGGATCAGCGACGTCGACATTGCGAATGTTGGAGATGGTTCGCTGCGTGGCGAGAGAAATCTGATGGGCCACGATGTCGTTGGCGGAATAGGCCTGCGAGGTTCGCTGGCGCAGAAGCTGCCCGAGAAAAATCCAGGACAGGGTGCACACCACCAGAAACACAAGTCCGGTAATCGCGAGCACGAGCTTGGTCTTCAGTCTCATGGGGAGTCACCGGAACTGTGTAATCGACCGCCTTTCTAAGCTACTGGCCTCTCTTCCGCGGTTTCGCTGCTGGAGGCACTCCCGTACTCCTTCAACTTGTTGTGCAGCGTCTTCAGGCTGATGCCCAGGATCTCGGCAGCCCGCGTCTTATTGTTGCGCGTGGACTCAAGAGTTTTCAGGATGAGCATTCGCTCCGCCTCATCGACGGTGCTGCCTATCTCCACGTGCACGCCGTTGTCGCTGTAGGGAGAGGTTCCCACGTCAGGACGCGTGAAGCGCTGCCCAAAGGCAGGCGGCAGTTGCCGCGTTTCCAGATAGCCCTCGCCGCAGAGAATTACGGCGCGTTCGATGGTGTTACGCAGCTCGCGCACATTGCCCGGCCAGTCGTGAACCATCAAGCGGGCCAGCATGTCTGCATCCACCCCTTTGACGTCTCGGCCATGCTTGTCATTCATGTCAGCCAAGAGAGCTTCAATGATGGCCGGGATGTCTTCTTTATGTTCTCGCAAAGGCGGCATGTGGAGGTTAAAAACATTGAGCCGGTAGTACAAGTCCCCGCGCAGTTGGCCGGAAGCGACCGCCTCTTCGGGATTCTTGTTGGTCGCGGCCAAGACGCGCACATTCATAGGGGTTTCCACTTTACTACCCAAACGGCGAAGCTTCTTGTCTTCCAAAACCCGCAGCAACTTGGCCTGTGTGCCCACCGGCATTTCACCGATCTCATCGAGTAGCAGCGTACCTTCTTCCGCCAGTTCGAAACATCCCGCGCGGCGCTCGAGGGCTCCAGTAAAGGAGCCTTTTTCGTGACCGAAGATTTCGCTCTCAATCAAGGTTTCAGGAATGGCGGCGCAGTTGACAGCGACAAAGGGCTTGTTACGGCGCGGGCTTAGTTCGTGCAAGGTTCGCGCCACCAGTTCCTTGCCGGTCCCGCTTTCGCCGGTGATCAAGACGGAGACGGTGCTGGGGGCGACCCTTTCGATCATGGCAAACATTTCCTGCATCTTTTTTGAGCTGCCAACCAGCGATCCCAGAACACCGGTTTCGCGGAGTTTACGGCGGGTCACTTCCAACTCCCGCTCGGTCTCGCGCTGGCGGCTGGCGTTGGCCAGGACGGTCTTTAATCGAGTGGGGTCGATGGGCTTTTGGATGAAATCGTAGGCGCCCATTTTCATCGCCTCGACTGCCCGCTCGATGCTGCCCTGGGCGGTCAAGACGATGACGGCCGCGTTCAGCTGCATTTCGCCCAGTCTTGACAGCAATTCCAAACCGTCCATGCGGGGCATTTTCAGGTCGGTGACGATAATGCCGGGAAACCACTCGGCTACTTTTTCCAGGCCTTCCAGGCCGTCACGCGCAGTCTCCGTGCGGTAGCCCCAGCCGGAGACCAACTCGGCCAGTCCTGCTAGCGCATGTAACTCATCTTCAACGATTAATACTCTTTCGGTAGCGCCCATGGCTGCTCTTACTCTCTCTGACGGGTATCTCTCTTGCTTGTATCACGCCTCTAATCGGTTTGAGCAGTGCGCTCACAGTCGCAGTCTGCAACCAAAGGGGGAGGCGGTGATCAATATCGAGGCACTTTGGGGTCGACTTCCCGGGACCAGCTGTCGATTCCGCCGCTGAGCGACTGCACCTTATCGAAACCCTGGTTACGCAGCCACAGGGCAACATTCAGGGAGCGGACACCGGCGTGGCACACAGTGACGATGCGGGCTTCCGGGTCCAATTCCTGAAAGGCGCGGGAAGGGATATCGCCCATCGGGATATGGGTCGAGCCGGCAATCTGCGCAGTTGCGAATTCCCACGGCTCGCGTACGTCGAGCAGAATCAGTCCGGTTTCCCCAGACTGGAGGCGAGCAACGTCGCGAGCAGAGATTTCCAGGTCCAACATAATGGTTCCCCAGGTTTAGGATACATCCATGTCATCTCCGGTCGATTTTGCCCGCAGCCAGCAAGGGCGTTTCCTCGAGGAATTGAAGTCTCTGCTCCGTATTCCTTCCATCTCCACCCTGCCGGAGCACGCCGGCGACGTCCGGTTCGCAGCCGAGAGTCTAGCCCGGGAAATGGAGCGAATCGGGCTGGAACATGTTCGGGTGATCCCAACAGCGGGTCATCCGCTGGTCTATGGTGACTGGCTGCATGCCGCGGGTAAGCCCACTTGCCTGGCCTACGGGCACTATGACGTCCAGCCGCCGGATCCGTTGGACGAATGGCATACCCCTCCGTTTGAGCCCACGGAACGCAACGGCAATTTGTACGCGCGCGGCGCGGTGGACGACAAGGGCCAGATGTTCATGCATCTGAAGGCGATCGAAGCGCTTTTACAATCGTCCGGTGGCAGCCTGCCGATCAACGTGCGGGTGATTCTCGAGGGCGAGGAGGAAGTTGGCGGGGAAGGTATTGCGCGGTTTGTGCGCGAGCATCCGGAGGAGCTCAAGGCCGACTTTGCCCTGGTTTCGGACACGGAAATGTTCGCTCCCGGCCTGCCTACTTTGTGTGTCGGGTTGCGGGGGATGATTTACACCGAGCTGGAAGTTATCGGCGCCAGCACCGATCTGCATTCCGGTGTTTATGGTGGGGCGGCTCCTAATCCTTTTGTGGCGCTGGCCCAGGTAATCGCGGCGCTTAAGGACGCTCAGGGGCACATTCTTATTCCCGGGTTTTATGACAAGGTGGCGGCGCCTTCCGCAGATGAGCTCAAGGCTTGGAAGAGCTTACCGTTCGACGAGGAGCATTACCGGACCTCGGAAGTCGGGTCACGGGAGTTGACCGGAGAGCCTGCCTTTTCTGTATTGGAACGCACTTGGGCGCGGCCGACTATGGATGTCCATGGAATGCCTGGCGGCTTTACTGGGGCAGGTGCGAAGACCGTGATCCCGGCGAAAGCCACGGCGAAGATCTCGTTCCGGTTAGTTCCCAACACCAGTCCGCAGGAGGCGTTCGCGCAGTATAAGAGTTATGTCGAGTCGCTGGCGCCCAGAGGTGTTGAAGTGCGGGTTCGGCTGATCCACTCTGGCGAACCGATTGTGGTGGGCACCAACAATCGGTACATTCAGGCGGCTACGACTGCTCTGCGCGAGGTATTCGGGAAAGAGGCGGTTTTTGTCCGGTCCGGGGGGTCCATTCCGATCGTCGGTGATTTTGAGCGGCATCTCAAAATTCCTACGGTGATGATGGGCTTTGGCCTGCCGGACGATAACCTGCACGCGCCGAACGAGAAATTCCACATTGCCAATTTTCACTTGGGAATTGAGTCGATCATCCTGTTCTTCGAGGAGCTTGGGCGCTAACCGTAGCCGATGTTTCCCCGCACACAAACCTCATGAACCCCGCGGGGTTCATGAGGTTTGTGCACTTGGTTGAGAGGTAGGGAACTGACAGACGCTGAGGGGTTTGTTCTCGCAGGAGGCCGTAGCAGCCGCATGGGCCGGGATAAGTCTCTACTCCGGGTGGACGGGCGGCCCATGGTCGAGCTGGCGTTGGATAAGCTGCGCTCCTTGCCTCTTGCCGCGGCGCCGCGCATCGCCGGCGCCGCTTCTGATTTGTCGTGCTATGCAGCCGTCGTTGCCGATCTGCATCCCGGTTGCGGCCCTCTCAGCGGCATAGAGGCAGCATTAGCCGCCAGTACCCGGCCACTCAACGTGTTTCTCGGTGTCGATACGCCCTTGTTGCCGGCTAGCTTGCTGGCCTGGATGTTATTGCGCGCCGAGACTACCGGCGCTCACGTGACCATTCCCCGTATCGCCGGCCGCCCCCAGCCGCTTTGCGCCGTGTACCACCGGGAGTTGCTAAGACACATCACCGTATCGCTGCTCGCCGGCAATTACAAAGTGATCACCGTGATGATGGCCGCCGCTGAGGGGCAGGCAATGGATGTCTTCGATATGGAGCGAGTAGCCTCCGCCAATCCGGAACTGCTCGATGGATCACCGCTTCCTCTCTACCGCTGGTTCCACAACTGCAATACACCCGAAGATATGGCGGCAAGCGGAAATGCTTTAGTCTTGAACCAATGAGTACGTCTCAGCAAGCCGCCGGCATTCCTTCAGGAATCCCCATCGAGATCGTCGGACAACCTGACGAAGAGGAGAAGTCACGGCAAACCGCTCCTCCGTACATTGCCTTCGAACACGTATCCAAATCCTTTGGTGCTGTCCACGTGCTCGACGATGTCAGCTTCTCCGTCCAGGCCGGTGAGACGCTTTGTATTCTCGGCCGATCCGGAGTAGGAAAGTCGGTTTCGTTGCAGCAGATCATGGGTTTCCTCAAGCCTGATTCGGGGCGGATCCTGGTGGCGGGGCAAGACATCACCGGTTTCACGGAAGACCAGATGGAGACCGTGCGCAAGAAAGTCACCATGGTCTTCCAAAGCGGCGCGCTCTTCGATTCGCTCTCGGTGGGTGAGAATGTGGCCTTCCCCCTTAGGGAACGCGGCCAGTTGCTCGAAGATCAGATCCAGCAGGTGGTGAATGGATTACTGGACATGGTCGGAGTGGCGGGCATGGGGGACCTGCTGCCTTCGGATCTTTCGACCGGCATGAAGCGCTCGGTAGCCATCGCGCGCGCCCTCTCCGCGCAGCCGGAAGCGATCCTGTATGACGAGCCCACGACCATGGTCGATCCGCTGATGGGCCGGCTGCTGGGCAATCTTATTCAGAAGCTCAAGCATCAACTGCGCCTTACCAGTATCGTGGTCACACATGACATGCGCTTCGCCGAGCGGTTGGCGGATCACGTGCTTTTTCTGCATGAGGCCAAGGCTTATTTCTTCGGCACCATGGACGAACTCAAGCTTACCGAGGATCCGTTCCTGCGCGAATTCCTCGACCTGGATAAGCTGGTGCTCCCCGAGGGCTGACGCCCCCCCGTCACTTTCCGGTTACACAGTCCCCAATTAGTAACCACACCCCGGTAGTTACTTATGCCTCAATCGGGGTACCCGATGCTATGCTCTGTGGGTAATAAGCCTTTTGCTATTTGCGCCCTAGGAGTTTATCCCGGGGGCAAGCTGAGGGTTCGGGCCTAACCTACGAAGAATAAAGGTTTAGTTGCGATGCAACGCAGACTTTTTACTTCGCTGTCAAGATCCCGCCGGGCGATTGCGGCGCCTCGAATGTGGCAGCAAGTGCAGTGCCGGGCGACACGTTGTGCTAACCACCGTAAAGCAACGCGTAGTGACTAGTTGGGGTACCTGAGTAGTACACAAAAACTCAGGCAATCATGTAATCCGGCTCCAGCGAGGGGCAAGTGTAGTTAGCGTGCATCCTCCTCGAGCCTATGTGGTGGGGACATTCATGGCAACCTCGGGACTACTAAAGCGCTCAGCGATCACCGGCTACGAGGAATTCCGGCCGCAACATGCCGCTGTTCCAAGCCGGCGAAACCCACAGAGCAAGGGAGCACGCATTGGCGTGCTTTGGATGGTGGGCGACGTCGTCATCGTTCTGGCTGCTCTGATGATTGCGGTTCGCGGCTGGCTTGGCGAAGGGGTATTCGGGGCAGATTCGCCGTATCGCACCAACATCATGTTTCATAACCACCCCACTGTCCTACTCGGCTGCCTGGGTTGGTTCATGCTTTCGTTAGTTCTTATCAGCAAGCGCTATCAACTGTACGGCCCGCTGCAAATGCGCAATGCGTTGCATGAGCAACGCCTGACCATCCAGGCCTGCCTGACCGCCGGACTTCTGTTGTCCGGCGCGCTTTATCTGGTACGCGGGGAAGTTATCTCTCGGGGTGTCGTCACCATCACGGTGGTGGCGACCACGGTGCTGCTGTGTGGACGGCGTTTGATATGGCGAATGATGAAGTATCGCCGTTTCGAGAGCGGCCTGGAAACGCGTAACATCATCATCGTCGGTACCGGGCGAGTTGGCCAAGCCATGCGGCACCATCTCGACAGCATTCGACACCTGGGCTACAACTTTAAAGGTTTTGTGCGTATCCCAGGAGTCGATGCCGAGAGTCCATCTTCGGTGGGTGATGTGCTCGGCTCGCTCGACCAGTTGTTGTCGCTGGCGCGGCAATGCTTTGCCGACGAGATTTTTCTCTCCGCGCCGTGCGATGCGCGGGTGGTGACGCGTATCGTAACCCAAGCGCGGGAAGCGGGCGTCGATATTCGTGTGGTGCCTGAACTATATGACGGGCTCGCCTGGAACAGTCCGATCGAGTTTATCGGCCAGTTTCCCACCATCCCCTTGCATCGTGGGGAAACGCCGGTGATTGGGCTGTTTCTCAAACGCGTGATGGATCTGCTGCTGTCGTCGCTGGCGCTGCTCGTCCTGTCGCCGCTCATAGCCGCTCTCGCAATCACCGTTAAGCTCGATTCGCCCGGACCTGTCTTCTACTGTTCCGATCGGATCGGGAAGAAAGGCCGCGTGTTCCGCTGTATCAAGTTTCGTACGATGGTGGCGGACGCAGAGCGCCGGCGAGCGGAAATTCTGCACATGAACGAGCGCGACGGAGTGCTGTTCAAAGTAAGCAACGATCCTCGCATCACGCGGATTGGGCGCTTCCTGCGCAAGTATTCCCTGGACGAACTGCCCCAGTTTGTCAATGTGCTGCGCGGGGATATGAGCATGGTCGGCCCGCGGCCTCCGATCGCCAGCGAGGTCAAGCGCTACGACCTAAGCCATCTGCGGCGCCTGGACGTGCTGCCTGGAATGACCGGACTGTGGCAAGTACAAGCGCGCCAGGATCCTTCGTTCGACAGCTATATTTCGCTCGATACGGCGTATATCACCAACTGGAGCATCTGGCTCGATCTCAAGATTCTGATCCGGACCCTGTCGGTGGTCGTGGGCGGGACGGGATCCTAGCAATCTCCGGTTGATAGACTGGTGGAGTGAAGATAGCGCTCGCCCAGATCAACCCGACGGTAGGGGATTTTCAAGGCAACACGAAAAAAATTATCGAGTTCGCTCGTCAGGCGGCTGCTGCTCAAGCGGACTTGGTCATGTTTCCGGAATTGGCGGTGTGCGGTTATCCCCCCGCTGATTTTCTAGACAAACCTTCCTTTGTGGCGCGAGCCGGCGAGGCCGTCGCCGAAATCGCAGCCGCCACCAAAGGCGCGTTGAGCGTTATCTGCGGTTATGTCACCGCCGCGCCTCCCGGCTCCGGGAAGCAGGTGATCAATTCAGCCGCGCTGCTGCGCAACGGCGTGGTGGAGTTTGTTCAATCGAAGCGGCTGCTGCCCTTTTACGACGTCTTCGACGAACAGCGTTACTTTGCACCCGCAGAAATCCAGAAGCTGCACTCCCTCGGCGACCAACGCCTGGCCCTCACCATCTGCGAGGATGCCTGGAACGATAAGCAGTTTTGGCCGCGGCAGCTATATCCCGTCGATCCGATCGAGGAGCTGATGCGCGGCGGCGGATCGCTGATCCTCAATATTTCGGCGTCACCGTATTACCGGGGCAAACGGGAATTGCGCCACCGCATGTTGGCCGCGATCGCGAGGCGGCACAAGGTTCCGGTGGTGATGGTCAACCAGATCGGCGGAAACGATAGCCTGGTGTTCGATGGCGCGAGCTTCGCCTTGGGACCGGACGGCTCTGTCGTCACCGAGGCGCGTTCTTTTGCCGAGGATCTGGTGTTCTTCGATAGCACCAGCCTCACCGGGGATCGGCGGCCGGTCGATCCCAGCGAGGATGCGGCTGTTTATCAGGCGCTGGTTTTGGGCACCCGGGATTATGTTCGCAAATGCGGCTTCTCCAAAGTGTTGGTGGGACTCAGCGGCGGAGTCGATTCGGCGTTGGTGGCCGCCATTGCGGTCGACGCCCTGGGCAAGGAGAATGTAACCACCATCGGCATGCCGAGCCAATATTCATCGGCCGGTTCGATTGCGGATGCCCAGGCGCTGGCGGAAAACCTCGGCATTCAGTTCAGCACCATCGCCATTCACGATCTCTTCGAACAGTACACTGCGGCGCTTGCCCCTCTCTTCAGCGGCCGGGCAGCGGACATTACAGAGGAAAATATCCAGTCGCGGATCCGCGGAAATCTGCTGATGGCGCTTTCCAACAAATTCAATGCACTGGTGCTGACGACCGGCAATAAGTCGGAGATGTCGGTTGGCTACTGCACGCTCTACGGCGATATGGTGGGCGCGTTGGCAGTGATTGGGGACGTGGTCAAGACCGAGGTCTACCAGCTTTGCCGTTATCTCAATCGGGAGCGGACGGTGATTCCTCGAGCCATCCTGGAGAAGGCGCCCTCGGCGGAGCTCCGTCCGGATCAGAAGGATACTGATTCCCTGCCGCCCTACGAGGTGCTGGATCCGATTTTGCAGGCATACGTCGAGCGTTATGAAACTCCGGAGCAGATCGCGGCGGAATACCACTTTGATCTGGCGACCGTCTGTCAGGTAGTCAAGCTGGTCGAGCGCAGTGAGTACAAACGTCAGCAGGCGGCACCGGTGCTCAAGGTGACCAGCAAGTCTTTTGGCATGGGGCGCCGCTTTCCCATCGCCGTCAAAGTTCAGGTATAAGCAAGATTAGAGAGGAATTGAATGCAGCTTCGTACAACCCTAGGTTTTTTTGTTCTGGCCATCGCCAGTGCGGTAGCCCAGAGCCCCGCCCCGCCGGCTCCGACCCCACAAGCTCCCGCACCTCAGGCTCCGGCGGCTCAGGCCCCGGCGGCCGCGCCCGCGGCTTTCCCTCCGATCGACCCCGCAAACTTTACCGCTACCTCTCCCACCAAGGAAACCGTGGAAGATTTTCTCCACGCGTTTTGGGGATACGACAGCTCGCGGGTTTGGCAGATTCAGGCTATTTTGCCGACACCGGCTCCGGGCGTAAGCCGGGTGTTGGTGTTGGTGAAAGCGACGAATCCCGGACCTAAAGACCAGATCGCACAACTCTCATTTTTTACCCTGCCCGATGGCAAATTCCTGGTTGCCGATTCGCTGCTTCCTTTCGGCGCCAAGCCGTTCGCGTCATTCCGCGAGATTTTGCAAGAAGGCGCCACCGGACCTTCCCAGGGGGGTGCGTCGAAGGCTCTCGAGCTGGTGGAGTTCTCGGATTTTGAATGCCCCCATTGCCGGGACGCGCAGCCGATTGTCGCCAAGCTGCTGGCTGACTACCCAAGCGCCCATTTTGTCTACCAGGATTTTCCTTTGAGTTCGATTCACCCGGAGGCATTTAAGGCTTCGACGCACGGGTATTGTGTTGCCAAAGCTGGAGGCAATGAGGCGTTCTTCAAGTTTGCCGATGCGCTGTTTACCGCCCAAGCGGGACTCACGCCCGACTTGGCGGATGGAACGCTTAAGGCGGCGGAGACCAAGGCGGGGCAGGATCCAGCTAAGATCGCTGCTTGTGCGGCTACTCCCGCGGCCAAGAGTGCGGTGGATGCTTCGCGCGCTCTGGGGGATAAGGTGGGGGTGAATCAGACGCCGACGATCTTTGTGAACGGGCGGGGTTTGCCTCTTACCGGAATTCCATACGAAATGCTGCAGAAGATCATCGAGTTCCAGGCGAAGCTGGACGGGGTACCTCTGCCGCCTGCTCATCCGGCGAAACCGGCTCCGTCCTTGCGGCCTTAGTCGTTTGTGCGCTTAAGAGCCGCATTTGATTGCGACTGTTTGCACGGGCTCTTACATGCTGCGGAAAGAGACTCCACTAAAGTCCCGAAGGGACGACTGAGAGTAGCCCAGGACGTTAGTCCTGGGTGCGTTTGAAAACACGATCAGTCCCGCCAGGGACGACTGAGCACAGTAGCTGAGTGTTTCAGCCGTCCCGGGCGGGACTGGATTCTTGGGAGCCCACTTACCCAGGACTGACATCCTGGGCTATTTTCAGTCGTCCCTTCGGGACTTTATTCTTGGGAACCGATTTACCCAGGACTGACGACCTGGGCTACTCTCAGTCGTCCCTTCGGGACTTCGCTGGAGTTTTTTCTTAGCGAGTGAACCCGAATTTCCTGAGACCTGTCAGTTTGTAGGCCGGGAGGCCGCCGTTACTTCTACCTGCAAACAGATGCGGCTTAGCTGCTTGGACGTGAGTGTGTGACAGAGAAAGTATTTGCGGAGTACCGCCGGCGTCTGGACCAGTTGTCGAAGCGCCGCTCCCGGCTCCAAGAGCGGGAGCGGATTACAGGGTATACACAACTTGCCTTGGCAGCGGTGGTGGTGATTTGGATCCTCGTCCGGCTGCACCGCTATGCGGCGGTCGATCTGCTGGTGTTAATTCCCGTCACCGCTTTCGTGGTGCTCGCCGTGGTGCATGGACGGCTCATCCGCTCGGTGAGCCTCTGCTCCCGCAGCATGAAATTCTATGAGCAAGGACTAGCGCGGCTCGATGGAACCTGGGCCGGTGACGGAGTCACCGGCGAGCGCTTCCTGGAGCAAGCGCATCCCTGCGCACGAGACCTCGATCTGTTCGGGCGGGCCTCTGTCTTCGAACTGCTGTGTACGGCTCGCACCCACGCGGGCGAAGAGACGCTTGCTGCGTGGTTGCTGGCGCCCGCTGCTCCAGACGAGATCCGCGCCCGTCAGGCGGCAGCCACCGAACTGAGCCAAGTGCTGGATTTTCGAGAAGGCCTTTTCATCCTGGGCGAAGATGTCGAATTAGGGGTGAGACCTGAGGAACTCGCCGCCTGGGGAGAAGCGAAGGCGGAGTTTCCTTCCGGGATGATCCGCATTGTCACGCCTATACTCGCGGTCGCTTGGGTAGTGAGCGTAGCCGCCTGGCAGCTTTGGGGTGCACCGGATCTGCTGGTGCTGGCAACGACCTTGGTGAATCTCAGCGTCTCCTATCGGTTTCGGCGTCGCCTCAGTGAAGCGGCCCATGCCGCAGAGGAAGCGGGGCACGAACTGACGCTGCTTTCCCAGGTACTAGCCGCGTTTGAGCGGGAGCCCTTCAGCAGCGCGCGATTGGTCGAGCTCCAGGCTCGCCTGCGGCAGCCCGGGACCCTGCCTTCGCTGGCTATCGCCAAACTTAACCGCCGGGTGGAGTTTCTCGAATCAGCGCACCACCTGTTCGTTCGCGTGTTCGATTATTTGATCTTTTACAGACTGCAATTTGTCCTCGCAGTGGAGAGTTGGCGGCGGCGCTATGGGCAATCGCTGCGCATCTGGATCCAGACTGTTGGCGAACTGGAGGCGCTCGCCGCCTTGGGTGGCTACACCCATGAGCATCCTGAGGATGTGTTTCCTGAATTTACCGCGCAGGCGCCCTGCTTTGCTGCCCAGGGACTCGCTCATCCGCTGCTGCCGAGGGAAAGGGCGGTCGACAATGATGTCCGGCTGGATCAGGAGCTTCAACTGATTCTCGTAAGCGGGCCGAACATGGCGGGGAAGAGTACTTTCCTGCGCGGGATAGGGGTCAACGCTGTGCTGGCGCAGTGCGGTGCGCCGGTGCGGGCGGCAAGTTTGACGCTCTCACCCTTGACCGTCACCGCTTCGATTTGCGTTCTCGATTCGCTGGAGGGCGGCATCTCGCGCTTCTACGCCGAGATCAATCGGCTGAAGCAGATCATGGACCTGACCGGTGGCGCGGCGCCGGTTCTGTTTCTGCTGGACGAGTTGCTCTCGGGAACAAACTCACACGACCGGTTGATTGGGACGCGATCCTTCGTTACCGGACTGGTAGAACGAGGTGCGGTGGGGTTGGTGAGTACGCACGATCTGGCACTGACGGCGATCCCGGAAGAGATCGGATCTCGCGCCATCAACTGTCACTTCGAAGACCACCTGGAAGAAGGGAAGCTGGCATTCGATTACAAGCTCTATCCCGGGATTGTTCAAACCAGCAATGCGTTGGCGCTCATGCGATCGATCGGCCTCGAGGTTTAACTCTGGCTAGGGAGCAACCTTCAGAAAACCGCCGGTAGTCACACGAGCCGTCCAAAGAGGATGAGTTCGTCCGTCATTGAGACCCCTCGCCGACAAGCGAACCTCAGCAAATCCTGCCTGACACAGATATTCCTGAATTTCAGGGGTTGTGAGGTAATCCTCGACCACGGAGCTGACGCGGCTCGAGTAGGCCGGATTCGCCGGCCACACCACCGGAAATTCTAAAGAGAGAATGTTCGCGTGATCGCCCAACAGGTCCACATTCAAGACGCCGTCGCCAAAGGCAGCCGTTAACTGATCGGTTTTCCGGAGCCGTGCCTGCACGGCGGTAGCTCGTTGGTTCGCCGGCCGCCGGCGCATGTAGGAGTAGCAGCTCTGTCTGGGCGCAGGATCGTCGAACATGCCGGCCACAGGCTGTAACTCAGTCGGGGGCGGCATCTCGGCGGCGATGGGTTCTTCCTGTGCGGAAGGAGACACGGCTGCGTGGGTGACAGGAAGGGTAAGAGGTCGCTGACCACATCCGGCTAACAGGAACAGCAAACCAGTGAGCGCGAGAAATTTGCTTTCCATAGGGGCCCCTTCGGTCCTATAGAATGCACCTTTTTTAGGGCGATGTACAAGTGCGAGTAGAAAGGTTTCGAAAAACTTTAGGCCAAAGCCAGGCTTATTTCGTCATTCGATCCGCTAATAGCAACAGTGCGTGGAGGATAGGTGGAATGGATGACCCATTACGTTAGCTGTGGTGAGGGAGAGGAATGACTGGTCCCAGGAGGTTGCTATGGCGCCGCCGCAGAATGTGCGGAGTCACGAGGATGGCCATGTTGCTCACGTCGTATTCCTTGGTGGTGTTGCTGAGGGATGAAAAGCCCGGGAGTTCGGTGAGGCCCGGAGTACCGCTGATGGCCAGCGATTCGGAGCGTGACAAGTCGCCGACAACCAGGGCGCTGGCTCCATTGCGCAAACGAATATCGGCGGTGTAGCTCTGATTGGTCAAAACGGGAAGTCCGTTGAGGCTCGACCCTTGCAGGGCTTGAATTTTAAGGTCGAGCTTCAGCACCACATCATCGTTGCGATCGATGCGGGGGGTCACCTTCAACGTCAGGCCAAGGTCTTGATATTGCACCTGGGGAATGGGTGCGGCAGTGGAGAGGCTGCTGGCGTTGACGCCCAGCCCACTCAAAACGCTTGAGAGGCCGGCGCTGGTAATGCCCGGAATATTGACCGAGGAGGCGGCAATGCTGGAATAACTCGAGGTGGTGATGGGGTATCGCGTGCCATTGCGGATGGTTCCTTCCGCATTGTCCTCCAGACGCATCTGGACGCTCTGGAGCGCGCGCGTATGGGCGGCATTGAAGCTCAAATTTCCGTTGACTCCGTTGCTGGTGAGTCCGGTCAGGGTCAGACCGTTGCCGAAGGTGGCAAAGGGCTGGGTCAGAATGGAGCTGCTCACTTCGCCTGACCCGATCAGAATAGCGGCGATGGCGGCGTAATCCCCGGCACTCGCCAGGCCGCTGGAGATGATCTGCTGCACCAGGCTCGAGTTGCCCGCGATGACACTGTTGAGTTCCGTCGGAACGTTGAAGACGGTGGTGGTCTGCGGGAGCTGTACTCCGATAAGCCGAGTTTTGGTGTCGTCGATCTGATAAATCTTAACGTCGAGCATTACCTCACTCTTGCCATCTAGCAGATCCGCAAGGGTTTGATTGAGAGCCATCAAGTTGGCGACTGGTCCGCGAACGGTAAGCGTGCCGGCTGCGGCCTCCACGGCCGTTTGCTGAATGCCAAGCACATTCCTGGCCACGTTGCCCATGTCGCTGTATTCCGTCGTGTTGAGGCCGGGCAGCCGGATGGTTTCGACCGATTGGCGGTCGTACTTCAAATGATTGTCTCTGGAGTTTTTCGCTACCAGGATGCGTGCGGGGTCGAGCGGGACCATGAACGAGTTGGTGACCAGGTTCAACAAGTTCGCGGCCTGGAAATAGTCCACGTCATCGGCATCGAAGCGCACGGTTTTGGTGTCGAGGGAGCCGTCGACCACCATTCCGAGCCCGTAGGCCTGCACTACGCGTCGCAGGACCTCCTCCTCCGTGCCTTTGAAGTGAAAGCTCTGGTTGCCTGGCTTGGGCGTCAGTTCAATGGCTGGAGCGAGGGTGGCGGTGACTGAGTCAGCTGGCAGCGGCGCGGAGGAAAGGTTCGCCAGATCTTCAATATGCTGGGTGACTTCCTCATTTTTGGGGTCGAGCGCCAGGGCCTTGGCAAGGTCGGCGCGAGCCACTTCGGGCTGACCGGTGAGCCGTGCCTTGTCCGCTTCCTCCACCAGTTTGGTGACGCTATGCTGGCGGGCAATCTGCAGATCAAAGGCGTAATCCTGGTTGGTTGGATCCGCTTCCACCGCTTTGGCGAAGGCTTTCTCGGCGGCGTCCACATCCCCCTTCTCCACCGCCCGCACGCCTTGCGCGTAGTATTTCTCGGCCAGGCGCGTCTCGCGCGGTGTGGGAGCCTGCTGGGCGTGTCCCACAAAGGAAACAAGCACACAGCAGGCGGTCAACCAGCGACGGAAACGCATGGGGCTATCCTAGCAGTCTGGTGAACGGTTCGAGGTCAGGAAGGGTTCGGTTTCGGGCCTGTACGTAACCGTTTTGGAACCGACCGCGACCTTACGGACGCCCCACAGCATGAAGGCGTAGCGGAACCCAAACAGCGGGCACCCCTTATTTGGTTCCGCTGGGCCACAATGCGATCTGCGGTTCAGCGGACTACTCTTGCCATGTGGGTTACTAGCTGCGGACCGTTTGTTTGGTCTCAAAGACAGGACGCTCGCCGCGGGGCGGACGCTTGAGTCCGTTGCGAATTTGTTCCGGGTCGAGTTTTAGTTCGGCGATGGTGCGGCGAAGCGTGTTGCGGTGCATGCTCAGCTCGCGAGCGGCCTTGCACTGGTTTCCCCTGTGATGCGACAACACTTCGAGAATGAAGCGCCGCTTAAACTCGCGCACAGCTTCGTCGTAGTGAATGCCGCCGGCGTGCATCTGCGTCACAAGACTATCCAGCTCACGTTTCACAAAAACCTCTTTCTGTCTCTTACCCGCTCGATTGCCGGGTTTGTGTTTGTCTCGCCGAACTCGGTTTCAACCAGTGCGGTTGCCCCATCCGGAGTGCTTCCAAGCCCTGACGGATTTCCTCTCCCAAAGCAAACGGAACAACGTGTGAGCCACCGTGGGCTGCGGTCAAAAAAGCCGGAGCCAACCGCGAGCCACCCAGCCAATCCTGGCGCGGCAAAAAAGCCACAATGCCCATCAGGACCAGCGTAACGATTACCCCACCCTTAACCAGCCCAAAAGCCGCACCCAACAGCCGATCCACAATCCCGAGGCCCACCCCGCGCACCACGCTCCGCAGCAATCGACCGGCAAGACCCGCGAGCAACATCACCACCAAAGCAATCAACAGGAATGCAATTAAGTTAGCCACCTCCCGGTTCTGCACCAGACGCAGAACCCAGGGTGTGAATGCTCCGTAGTTTGCCGCAGCGATGAAGAGCCCAAGAAATACACCGGCCAAGGAGAAAACTTCGACGAAGAAACCCTTGGCAAAAGCAGAGACGACCGAGACTACCAGAACAACAATGATGAGTAAATCAGCCAGGTTCATCCGTGCATCCTAGCTGCCCGTCAGCAAATGCAAAGCCTGTTCGTATTTTTCCTGTGTCTGCCGAACTACGTTTGCAGGCAGCTCCGGGGCGGGCGGCTGCTTATTCCAACCCACTGCCTGTAGATAGTCGCGGACAAATTGTTTGTCAAAGGAAGGTTGCGGCCCTCCAGGAACGTACCCATCGCTGGGCCAAAAGCGCGAGGAGTCCGGAGTCAAGACCTCGTCCGCCAGGACGATACCTTTCGCAGTAAGCCCAAACTCGAACTTTGTATCGGCGAGAATCAAGCCCCGCTGCAGGGCATGGTCCGCCGCCTTCGCGTAGATGGCAAGGCTAAGCCGGCGTAGTTCCTCGGCATGGTTTCCGCCCACGCGCGCCACCATCTGGTCGAAAGAAATATTTTCGTCGTGCTCTCCGCTCATGCTCTTGGTCGCAGGAGTGAAAATCGGTTCCGGGAGGCGCTCCGATTCGCGCAGACCGGAGGGCAGTGGGATACCGCAAACTTGTCCTGTTTGGGTATAGTCCTTCCAGCCGGAGCCGGAAAGATATCCCCGGACTACGCACTCCGCGGGGAACATGCGGGCGCGATTCACCAGCATGGACCGGTCGCGCAACTCGGCGTCGTACGCTCGAAGCTGGGAAGGGTATTGCTCCACCTCAGCAGTTACCAGGTGATTGGCAACGATATCACTGAGATATTCAAACCAAAAGAGAGAAATTTGCGTGAGTACGCGGCCCTTGCCTGGTATTCCCGTGGGCAGCACATGATCGAAGGCTGAGATGCGATCCGTCGCAACCAACAGCAGAAGATCGCCAACTGCGTACAGATCGCGTACCTTGCCGCGGGCATACAGTTGCAGATCTTCGAACTCGGTGGCAATGAGCGTCGGCAAAGTGTTCCGCCTCGGGAGAGGAATGACTCCGATTGTCCGAGGTGGCGGCGGCTTTGTCAACGCAGGAAAACTAGTACATCCGGCCGCCGCGCAAGCGCCTTCTCATGCAGCAGAAACGGTTGTCAAGGGCGTTTCCGACATTAAGCTGTGGCTAATCGACGCTCTTGTGCTCGTTCGCGTCCACGGCCATGGCTTGCGTCCTCTCCTCCGAGGCGGACAGAGACGAGCTTCGAAACTCCCGGCTCCTGCATGGTGACGCCATAGATCAGGTCCGCCGCGGTCATCATGCGCTTGGAGTGAGTTACGAGCAGGAACTGGGTTTCGCGGCTCATGCTCTTGATCATCTCCGCCAGCCGGCCTACGTTGGTTTCATCGAGCGGGGCATCGACTTCGTCCAGCACGCAAAAGGGGCTCGGCGCGTGTTTGAAGATGCCCACCAGGAGCGCCAGCGCCGTAAGGGCCTTTTCGCCGCCCGAAAGTAGTAACACGTTCTGTAGCTTTTTACCCGGAGGCGAGGCGACGATGTCGATGCCGCTTTCGGCGCTATTTTCTTCATCGGTCAAACGCATAAAGCCTTGGCCACCGCCAAAGAGGCCAGTGAATGTTTCGGAAAAGTTCTGGTTGATACGGGCAAAGGCTTCGTCGAACTTCTGCCGGGTGATCTGATCGATCTCGCGGATGGTCGATTGCGTATTCTCGATCGCGTCGATCAGATCTTTGCGCTGGGTTTCGAGGAAGCCGTGGCGTTCCGCGGTTTCCTTGTATTCCTCCAGAGCCATCATGTTCACCGGGCCCATCGCTTCGAGTTTTTGCTTCAGTCCGCGGCAAGCCTCGTCCTCGGCTCCGAGCGCTTCTCCTTCGAGGCGCGTTAAATCCTGCTGCTGCCGCAGTTCAGGCGCTTCGATTCCCAAGTCACTGACACAGGCCGCCTCCATGTATTCGAGCTCGACTGTCAGCTTGGCCGAATGCGCGGTGCGGGTGCTGCGCGCCTCGCGGAAGGCATCCATCTCGGCCCGGAGAGTCTTCAGAGTCTGCTCCAGCTCTTTTAACTGCTCGCGCAGTTGCTTGGCTTCTTCCGTGGACTGGGTAGCTTCTTCGAGGGCGCTGCGGCGCGCTTCTGCCAGCCGCTCGCGCTCGACCGCCAGCTGTTCGTTCTCTCTCTCGCGCTGCTGCTCTTCCGCGGTGGCTGAGGCCAATTGCTGTTCCAATTGATTCACTCGCCGTTCCAGATCCCCGTACATTCGATCGATGCGGGTGAATGCCGCCTCGGCACCGCGGCTGCGTTCTTCCAACCCGGCCAGTATCGCGGCGACTGCAGCTGCTTGTTGCTGGGCTTCTTCCCGCTGGCGGCGCAGCTCTTCCACGCTCCCCTGCAGTTCATTCAATTTAGCCTCGGCCGTAGCATGCTCGGCTTCGAGGCGGGCCGTTTCTTCCCGTTGACTTTCGATCGATGCCTGGCGGGTGCGGCGCAGATCCTTGTTGCGCTCGCTTTGCACGATCCAGTCATCGCGGCGGCGCTCCAGTCTTGCCACCTCGGCGTCCATTTGCCGCAGCGCAGCGCTTTGGTTGGCGCTTTCCCGCTCGGCGTGACGGCGCTCTTCGCTAATGTTTTCCACTCTGGCAGCCAGCTCGTGGAGCAACCGGGCCAGGGAAGCGGCGGTGATTTCGGCACGGCCCAGCTCGGCTTCGACCAGGCTCAGCTTTTTCTGGATCTCTCGCAGTTCACCCTTCAAGGCCAGGGGGCCTTCGACGCTGGGCTTACCGCCGGTGACGGTTACGTTATGGAAGCACTCTCCGGATGGGGCTAGAAAGAAGGCGTTCGGATTTTCCAGGGCCATCGATTTGGCCAGGTCCGCGTCGGGAGTGACGAAACCGTCGCGTAATTTGGGGAGAATCACTTCGAGCGAACGGCCAAAGCCGTCGAGCACCCGGATACAGTCTTTGAGGCGTTTTACGCCCTCGTTCCTGGGCTCTCCGTCAGCGGAGTCTCCAGCAAAGGAAAACTTCGCTTGCGAGTCGTCCGGATGAACGAGGAACGTGGCGCGCCCGTCGACGTCGCTCCTTAGTAAGCGCATGCCTTCATGCGCAGCATCCCAACTTTTAACCACGATGTAGTTCAGCTCGTCGCGCAAGAAAGCATCTACAACGGTTTCGTATTCGCCGCTGACTTCGAGAAAGTCGGCCAGAGTGCCTACCGGGGCCAGGCCGCCGCCCAAGGAATGGGACTTGAGCAGCTTGCGTACCGTGTCGGTGGAATAGCTGTGCTCCTGAATGAGCGACTGGAGGGAGTTGCGCCGCCCGGTCAGGGTAGCCATTTCGGCGCGTAACCGGTCGACCTCAAGCTTCGTCGCGCTTTCTTCGCCGCGCTTGGTTTCTCCCTCTGCGCGCAGGGCGGCCAGCTCGGATTCGAGACGGTGCAGTTGCTCGGTGACCGACTCGAATTTGAGTGAAGCCTGTCCCCGTTCGGAACCCAGCGAGGCGAGCTCGCCGCTGGCGGAGTGAATCTCCCCGGCGAGACGTTCGGCGTCCTGTTCGAGCGCAGCGAGTGACTGCTCGGCATTCACGGTCTGATTGCGAGCGTTGCCGGCCTGGGTGAGCAGTTGCATCGCATAGCGGCGCGCTGCTTCCAGCTGCTGTTCGACTCCGCTCACGGCTCCGACGGCTTCCCGGGCCTGCATCTGGCGCAGGCGGGACTCTTCGCGGACGCCCGCTGCCTCGGCAGCGGCGTTTTCGAGAAAACTGCGGTGAGATTCCCGTTCGACGACTAAGCCTTGCAGGTGCAGCTTTGCCTGCTCGAGTTCGGCTGCCCCGGCGGCGGCGCGGGTGCGCAATTCCGCGATGCGCTCCTGGTTGCTGACCTCCCTGGTGGTGGCGCGCTCCAGTTGGACGGAAGATTGATTGGCGCGCGCATTGGCTTCTTTTGCGGTGGAATCGAGCTGATAGCCGCGCGCCATGCCTGCGGAGTATTCCGCTTCGAGCGCGTTCACCTGTTCGCTGCCGTGCTCGATCTGGGTGCCCAGTTCGGCGATCTCGACTGTCAGCGCGGCCTGCTCGCTGTCCATCTGGGCAATCCGGCTGGCCAGGACGACGCGCAGCCGGGCACGCATTTCGTCGCGTATCGCGCCATAGCGTTCTGCCTTGGCTGCTTGCCGCTTGAGAGAACCCATCTGCCGGGTAACTTCTTCGAAGATGTCGTCGACTCGGGACAGGTTTTGTTTCGCCTGCTCCAGGCGGAGTTCGGAGAGACGTTTTCTGCTCTTGAAGCGGGTGATTCCGGCCGCCTCTTCGATAATGGCCCTGCGGTCGTGGGGCTTCGAGCTGAGCAGCTGGCCGATACGTTCCTGCCCGATGATCGCGTAGGACTCCGGACCCAGGCCGGTGCCCATGAAGATGTCCTGAATATCACGCAAGCGGCAGAGCTTGCCGTTCAACAGATATTCGCTTTCGCCGGTGCGAAACAGGCGGCGGGTGATGACAATCTCGCCGTGGCGGGCGGCTGTCCGCTGGAACCGGCGGCGGCGGATCTTCAGGATCACAGGACTCTCGGCGGGACTTTCCGCCGTTTGTGGTTCGGCTGCCGGTTGGATGGGCGCTTCCGCTCCTTCTGTCTGACCTTCTCCTGACCCTTCGACGGGTCCTGGCTGGACTCCGGCGATGATCTCTTCCGTCTCCTCGGCTCGCTCGGCGCGGCTTTTCTCCTCGTCCCAATCCCCGCCCTCGGGTTCAGGTTCCGGGGATTCAGGCGACTCGAGCAGTGGACCCTCCGCGTAGGCATCGGGATCGATCAGCGTCAAAGTCACTTCCGACATGCCCAGGGCTTTCCGCTCCCGGGTTCCGGCGAAGATGACGTCTTCCATCTTGGCGCCGCGCAGACTTTTGGCCGACTGCTCGCCCAGGACCCAGCTCACCGCGTCCAAAATGTTTGACTTGCCGCAGCCGTTGGGGCCGACCACGACGGCGATTCCTTGGCCGGGGAGGGTCACCTCGGTGCGATCGCAGAACGATTTAAATCCCAGGATTTGGATCTTCTTGAGCTTCAGCATCTAGACAATCCTTTAGAAACGACTCTAGCGATCGCATCCTCCTGAAGCAACATGGGGACCCCAAGATATTGTGGATAAATCGTACAGAACCCAATGTGTCGCGGCGGGGGCCGCAAAGTATCCACAGATGACACAACTTGAGGCTAGACCCACGCGGGCAGCGTTACAAGTAACGTTCGGGGCACGGGGTACAGTAATAGTTGCATTTATCGCCGCCTAAATAACTGATAATAATGCAACTTTCGTTCGCGTTCGGGATGGAGCCGCCGCCATGGGCGGGTCGAGGAACCGTCATTTGATCTTTAAGTCATGGCTGTAGTCAGGGCTGAAGAGGGTGCGGAAAACTTCAGTCTTGTTGCGGCTCCGGCTGTGGCAAGGGCTAAAACCCATCATATTTTCAAGCATTTACGGCACAACTAAACAGACTGCTGAAAAACTCGTAAGAGTCCCGAAGGGACGGCTTAAGTTAGCCCAGGACGCCAGTCCTGGGTAATCCCATCTCCGCAGGAGCAGTCCCGAAGGGACGGCTGAAAATTGCCTAAGGTAGCTTGCTGGGCGCCTTTCAGCCGTCCCTTCGGGACTCTCACCGAGTTTTTCAGCAGACTGTAAAGTCGTGCCCTGATACAAAACATGAGTTTTTCCGCAGCCTGTAAAGCCAATCGACAGTCAAGCAATCAGGGTTAAGTCTTCTTGCTTCCGCTTCTCGCGCGCGTTCTTCGGCCTCAGGGCTTCATTGTCGGCCGCAACAGAACTTCGCTGACGAACGAGGTGGGGGTTTGGGTGACCAGCATGGCCACGACTTGGGCTACGTCGTCTGGCTGAATCATCTTGCTGCGATCCTTTGTGCTGCTGCCGGCTCCGAAGTGAGTGTCGACCGAACCCGGAGCGATGACCGAGGCGCGGACATTATGCTGCCGCAGCTCTTCGGCAAGCGAATAGGTCAGACCGTTGAGGCCCCACTTGGAAGCGGCATAGGCGGCGCCCTGGGGCAGCGGGTTTTTGCCCGCTAACGAGGAGATGTTGATGATATGGCCTGCGCGGGCGGCGATCATCAACGGAACCAACGATCGGATCATTAGGTACGGCGCTCGCAGGTTGGTCGCCATCAGCACGTCCCACTCCTCGACCGGAAGATCAGCGAGTGGCTTGTGCGCCACGCCCACGCCCGCATTATTTATTAAAATGTCACATCGGCCATGTTGCCTTCCCACCGCTTCGCCCAGCGACGCGACGGCTTTTGGGTCGGTCAAATCACACGGGTGCGCGAAGGCGATTCCTCCCGCTTGCTCGATGCTCGCTTGTACTTGCGCCAGGCGTGCTCGATCGCGGGCGGTGAGCACAACGGCAGCCCCCATGAGCGCGAGCCTCCGGGCAATGGCCTCGCCGATGCCGCGTGCGGCGCCTGTGACCACCGCTACCTGACCGGCTAATTGTTTTTCCACCATGTTTGGGCCTTTGCGTGATTCCGGGAATCGGTTTACTTGTCAGAAGCTGCAAGCGTTTCTATAATCCTTCCACAGCTCATCGGAAAGACACTAGTTTTTCTCAATGGGTCTTAACGATTAGGGCGAAGGATCAAAGCGTTTAGCGCGTACTCGAGTTTTCCGGCTAGCATCCCAATAAAAGATGAGAAACTTCGGCTGTATCGTCATGAGTGCTGATTCCTGCGTTTCCCTGATTCCCGCATCTCTTAGGAGCGTTGCATGAAGAAGTCCGTCCTTGCTTCCTTGTTGGCCTTGGCCAGCATCTTTCCAGGCAGCGTATCCATGGTCTACGGCCAAGGCGCTCAGTCCGGTCAGATCACCATCAAAGATCCAACCGAATACAACGACTACACCAATGCGGTCGGCCAATCCACGCCGGCGGCAAAGGCTGCCGCCATCGAAACCTTTTTGACCAAGTACCCCAACTCAGTGGTCAAGAACGACCTGCTCGAAGTCTTGATGGCCAGCTACCAGCAGGCCGGGGACATGGATAAGACCCTGAGCACCGCGGACCGGCTGCTCGCGGTGGATCCAGGAAACCTGCGGGCCTTGGCGATTTCGGTCTACATCGAGAAATCTCAGGCCGCCACCAAGACCACGCCCGCCGATGCTCAGCCGATTCTTGACAAGGCTGCTGCCCAAGCTCAGACCGGTCTTAGCGCGACCAAGCCAGCTACCATGGCAGACGCGGACTATCAAAAGCTGAAGGCGGCCACGGCACCCATTTTCAATAGTGCGATTGCCCAGGACGACGAAAACAAGAAGGACTTTTCCGGCGCCATCGCGGCCTTTACGAGTGAGCTGAAATCCTATTCGGATCCAGCGCAGACCCAGTCGGGTCCGGGGCTCAATGACACCTACCTGCTGGGGCAGGCCTATGCACAGCAGACTCCGCCCGATCTCAAGAACGCTGCCTGGTTCCTGACCCGGGCGGCTCAGTTTGCGCCCCCGCAAGCGAAGCCCACCATCGAAGCGGCCGCTGAGTACTTCTTCAAGAAGTACCACGGAAGCCTGGACGGCTACCCCGCAATCCAGACCTTGGCCCAGGCCAACCTCTTTCCGCCGGACGCCTACAACCCCACCCCTGCTCCGCCACCACCCTCGCCTGCCGATCTTGCCGCTCAGACGGTCGCGTCCACTCCGGACCTGAAGACGCTCAGCCTTGCCGACAAGGAATTTATTCTGTTCAACGGCAAGCCCGAGGATGCGCAGAAGGTTTGGGACACGATGAAGGGAAACCGCGTCCAAGTGCCGGGTACGGTCATTGAGGCGACGGCGGACTCGGTCCAGGTTGCGGTCACGGAAGACAACAAGCAGAGCAAGAAGGCGGACTTCACCATCAATATGAAGACCCCGCTTAAGAGCGTTCCCGCGATTGGCGCGACCGCTTCTTTCGACGCCACGTTCGATTCGTATGTGGCCAACCCGCCGATGATCACCCTGATCGACGGTGAACCGCCGGCCAAGGCGAAGCCGGCAGCAACTCATCACCGGTCGGCTGCTCACTAAACCAACAACCCGGGGCAGCTCCACTCGGGGCTGCCCGTACTTTCAGTACGTATCTAGATAAATTCCCCAGCAGAGAACTGTAGGAAAGCCAGTGATAGCCCATGCTAGAGTGGGGCAGGATCCCCCATGCTCCGGCCCCTGCTGCTCGCCAGTCTTGCTTTGCCTTGTTTGTCGGCAGTCGCGCAAGCACCGAGCCAGAGTCCCTTTCCCGGCTACACGGCAACGGTAACAAACACTGTCTTTCCCGGGATCACGCCTGTTCCGGCGGTGGCTTCTCCACTTTCCGCTCCGCCGCCGGTCATCGCACTCGATCACCTCGAACCGGCACAGATGACCGCGGCCGACTATGAGGTGGTGTCCAATCTAAGCGCAGAGCTTTCGAAACAGGCAGCGCTCGCGAATTTTGATATTAGCCGTCCCGCCTGGCATTACCAGCAGATTGTCTGCCCGGCGCTGCCGGATTACGTTTTGCTGTCGTTTAGCCAGGGTGCGGATGATAGCGGCTCATCGCGATTTTCGGCCATGCTGCCGCGCAATAGTTCGCAGGTCCGCATTGTCTCTGCTTACGCGCATGGCTTGTTGCCGTTTGAGGCCTCGTGGAACAGGCCGGGCACCTTCGAGGTGTTCAACGGCATGCTGCGGCAGGAGCGTGGAATGGCTCCGCTGGGCGACGCTCCTAATTGGCTGGTCATCGGCCTGTGCTATGCCGAGTTAAGCGGATACCCGGTACAAGTGCTGAGCTATCTTCCGCGGCCGGAGCCGTCACTGGACCTGCTTCGCCTGAAGGCGAACCAGCCGCAAATGCTAATAGGGCCCGATCAGAGTGCCGAGGTCACCTTTAGTGACGTCTCGCGGCCCACGATCACGACCAATTGGACACTCCATTTCGATCGCCATGGCCAGATCACCGCGGCGACGCGCAACCGCGACCGCCAACCGGAGGCCATCGCGCTCAAGCCGTAGGTTTACTCGCCCAGCATGAGACGCTGGATCGCGAGCGCGCGTCCAGTCTTGCCGTCACACTCGATCAGGACTGCGCACATCCGTGGATCGCCTTTGGCGGCTTCGAATTTTCCCGGCATGCCGGTGAGAAAACGATGAATGATCAACTCTTTTTCCACACCGATGACGCTGTCGTAGGGTCCGCTCATGCCCACATCGGTTTGATAAGCGGTACCCCCCGGTAGCACACGCTCATCAGCCGTGGGTACGTGGGTGTGAGTTCCAATTACCGCCGTAACCCTTCCGTCCAGGTACCATCCAAGCGCGACCTTCTCTGAAGTAGCTTCGGCGTGAAAGTCAACGAAGATCACCTTAGCCTTTATTTTCCCGAGGAGGGCGTCCGCCATGCGGAAGGGATCGTCCAGGTTGGCCATGAAGGTGCGGCCCTGCAAATTGATGACGGCATAGGCTTGTCCGGAAGGCAACTCACCCTCGTAAACGCCATGTCCGGGCGTGCCGCTTACGTAGTTAGCCGGGCGCAGCAAGCGCCGCGGCCGGTCGTGGCTATCCGCTGGAACCGATTGCATATACTCAATGATTTCGCGCTTATCCCAGACATGGTTGCCGGTGGTAAGCACGTGGGCGCCCTGGTCGAAAAGCTCGTCGGCAATGCCTGGAGTTACGCCGAAGCCGCCGGCGGAATTTTCGGCGTTGACCACGACCAGGTCGACCCCCCGCTGCTCGATCAGGGGTTCGAGGTGTTCGTGAACGATACGCCGGCCGGCCTGGCCAAAGACATCACCGACAAAAAGGATACGCAAAGAAAGTTCTCCTTGGGGCGTTGAACGGCAAACGATCCTGCGACGGGTACGAAATAATTCCCGAAATGATCATGGTTACCTTTGGTGATTCTGCAACCTTGGAAGTGACTAACGTGTTGTTACAGGGTCATGCCGAATTTGGCCGCGTTATGGTAGCGTTCGAGGATGGCCGTCAACTGCAGATTTGCTACTGGTGTTCATGTGCTGGTTCTGCTCGCTTCCGAGCCGGACTCGCTGCAAACCTCAACCGATATCGCGCTCAAGCTCGATACCAACCCAGTCGTCGTTCGCCGGGTCCTCGCCTCTCTTCAGCAAGCCAAGCTGATTGAAAGTCAAAAGGGACCGACGGGCGGTTCACGGCTGCTGAAGTCTCCTAAAGCCATCACTCTGGCCGATGTTTATAAGGCGGTGGAAACTGGCTCGCTATTCCATACACCCAACGTACGGGCCGCTGCGGCCTTACGAGTGAATGCGGCGCTCGAGAAGATATTCTCCGGCTCCATGATAGCGCTGCTGGATGAATTTGAGAAAACCAGCCTTAGCCAGGTACTCAAGCGGGTGGGAAAACCGGCGAGCCGAAAGTAGAGCATCATTCGGCTTCCCCCGCTCCGGATTGAGACCGCAGAAGAGGGAAGAGGATTACGTCGCGAATCGATTTCGCCCCGGTGAGCACCATGGTGAGCCGGTCGATGCCGATTCCTTCCCCCGCGGTGGGCGGTAGCCCATACGCCAGTGCGCGCACGTAATCTTCGTCCATCGCGTGGGCTTCGGTGTCGCCACGCTCCCGCTCCGCAAGCTGTTGCTCGAACCGCCGGCGCTGTTCCTCCGGATCGTTCAACTCGCTGAAAGCGTTCCCCAGTTCGAATCCCCCGACATAAAATTCGAATCTTTCCACCCAGTCCGGTTCGTTCGGCTTGTTCTTGGATAGGGGCGAAACCGCGACCGGGAAATCGTAGATGATGGTGGGCTGAATCAGGTGGTCTTCGGCGACGGCCTCGAAGATCGAGGCGATGGTTTTTCCCGTAGGTTCGCCGGGTTTCCAGTCGACGGAGATATGGGCCTCCCGGAGACGTGGCACCATCTGCTCGACGGCATGGCCGCTGGAAAAATCTTCGAGCGCCGGCTTAGTTCCGGCAGTCTCCGGCCAAAATTCCAGGATGGCCTCCCGCATGGAAAACCGCCGCCATTGCGCCAGATCGATTTCATGCTCGCCGAAATGGGTGACGGTGGAGCCGTTCACCTCGAGCGCGACCTGGGTGATCAGTTCCTGTGTGAGTTGCATCAGGTCGTGATAGTTCGCGTAGGCCTGGTAGAACTCGAGCATGGTGAACTCGGGATTGTGCTGGGTCGATACACCTTCATTACGAAAGTTGCGGTTGATCTCGTAGACCCGGTCGAGACCGCCAACCACCAGCCGCTTGAGGTAAAGCTCCGGCGCGATGCGCAGGAACAAGTCGATATCCAGCGCATTGTGGTGGGTCCGAAACGGCCTGGCGGCGGCGCCCCCGGCGATCGATTGCATCATCGGTGTTTCCACCTCGATGTAGCCGCGGCCATCGAAAAAGGACCGGATCGCTCTGAGCACGTGGGCCCGCTTGATGAAGACGGCGCGTACATCGAGGTTCATGAACAGGTCGACGTAACGCTGGCGATAGCGCAGCTCCACGTCGGCCAGGCCGTGATACTTCTCCGGCAGCGCCAGCATTGCTTTGGCCAGGAAGGTGATGGTCTCCACATGCACCGTCAACTCACCGGTGCGGGTGCGGAAGACGTAACCGGAGACGCCTATGTGGTCGCCCAGGTCGAGCAGCTTATAGAGCTGGAATCCCTGTTCTCCGACCGCGTCAAGGCGCACGTAGATTTGCAGCCTCTCGCCACCTTGCTGCAGTTGGGCAAATCCGGCCTTGCCTTGGGCGCGGATGGCCATGATGCGCCCGGAAACGGTAACGACCGTCCGCTGGGCGTCTAAGGCTTCCGCAGGGATCTCTCCGAATTGTTGCCGGACTTGGGCGACTGTGTGCGAAGCCAAAAACTGGTTGGGATATGCTTGCTGGCCAAGCGCAGAAATCTGGCTCAGCTTATCCTGGCGGAGCGCAAAGAGATTGCGCTCGAACTCCGACTCAAACAATGGGTGCCTCTCCCGCGTATTATAACTGCCGTGGGTACATCGGATTCGAAGTCAAAGGACGGCACGCTCCAATCGCTGGTGAGGGTCGAGAGCCTGATTCAATTAGGCTTGGTACTGCCGGCCGCAGTAGTCGTCGGGTGGGCCCTGGGCTTGGTTCTCGACCACTGGTTGAACCAACACTGGATCAACATTGCGGGGGTAGTTTTGGGCGCGGTCGCCGGCTTCGTCTATATCTTTCGCGTGGTTCTGTCGCACATGAAGGAATGAATGGAATTTAGCGACCAGGATCTGCAACTGGTATTCAATCGAGCGTTACGCAGTGTGCTGATCGCCATCGCGGTGGGCATTCCCATCCTCTGGGTGGCCTGGGGCTGGCGTTCTGCGTTGATGTTTGTGGTGGGCGGCGCCATCGCGTCTACGGGAATCCTGGAGTGGCGGCAGCTGATGGGTGCAGTGATTACGCGTTTGGACTCCCAGGCTGCGCCCCGGCCCCTGGGACCAGTGTTGTTCTGGTTTTTTATCCGTCTCGTAGCAGCCGGCGGCGTGCTTTATGTTAGCCTGAGAAGTTTGGACGGCAAGGTGGCGGCGCTGCTCATGGGGATTGCCCTGGCGCTCGTGGCCCTGTTCATTGAGGCAATTCGGCTATTCCGCGGCTGGACCGCATGAGGCTCGATTTACGGTTATGCAATTAGACCCTATTACCGCTCTAATCAATAAGATTTTCGGGGGCCTGGCGACTCAGATTCTGCAGGCTGTGCATTTTCAGCCCTACCACCCGGAGGCGCCGATCACGCAGACGTTCTCCATGGAACTGTTGGTGTTCGGCTTGCTGTTGGTAGGTTTCATTCTGGTACGGATTTCGCTGAACGTCGAAAATCCGGGTCCGATTCAGCAGTTGGCGGAGATGCTTCACGAATTCGTCTCCGATCAGGCCGATTCGATCATTGGCCACGGGGCGCAGAAGTTTGTCATGTTTACGACCGTGATCCTGATCTTCGTGCTCAGCTCGAATCTCTTGGGCATGGTTCCGGGATTGCTGGCGCCCACCTCGAAGGCGACGGTCCCGCTTGGAGTCGCGCTGGTCTGCTGGTTTTATTACCACTACTACGGGATTCGCGAGAATGGATTCGGCTACTTCAAGCAATTTCTGGGTCCGATCTGGTGGATCTCATGGATGATGCTGCCGATCGAGCTGATCTCGCATCTGGCTCGCATCCTTTCCCTCACCGTTCGTCTTTATGCCAACATGTTCGCCGGCGAGATGGTGACGTTGGTCTTTTTCTCGCTCGTGCCTGTCGGGGTTCCGCTGGTTTTCATGGGATTGCACTTGGGAGTGGCCCTGATCCAGGCTTATATCTTTATGCTGCTGACCATGATTTACGTGTCGCAGGCGATTTCGCACGAGCACTAGATTTGACCGAAGACCGCTTCCACTCCGGTTCAAGCGCCGCAAGCGTGAGGGGGCCAGCACGGTGAGCCTCAACCACCCACTGGCGGCAACTTTTTCGGAAGCAAGGAGAAAGAATGCGCAAACTGCAATATCTATTCATGACGCTTTCCGTCTTGTTCCTGGCGGTTCCGGCGTTTGCCCAAACGACCGGTGAAGGCGGAGTTGGTCCCGGGCTTACCTCCATTGCCGCTGGGCTGGGCATGGGACTAGCCGCTGGGCTTTGCGGCCTGGGTCAGGGCCGGGCAACTGCATCGGCCACCGAAGCTCTGGCTCGCAATCCTGGAGCACGGGCCGGCATCCTGTTGCTGCTTACCCTCGGTCTCGCGTTTATGGAGTCGCTGTCGCTCTTCACGCTGGTCATCATTTTCGTCAAAGTTCACTAGAGCCGTTTGCATCGAGAAGTGGAAGAGATCAGGCGCGGTGCCTGATCTCTTTCTGCTTAGAGGGCCCCCACATTTCCAAGAGGGTCCCGCTACGCTGCAGCGGACTTCTCGTGGAAAGTTCGATTCCCCATGGCTCCTCGCCTGATTTTCGATGCAATCTCGAAACATTTCGGCAAGCATACAGCTCTTCATCCTCTGACGTTGAGCCTGGAGCCGGGAGAGATCATCGGTTTTCTTGGCCCCAACGGAGCAGGGAAGACGACCGCCATTCATCTCGCCCTCGGCTTCATCCGGGCCACTTCCGGCAGTGGATCGCTCCTAGGTAAGCCGTTCGGGGATGCCGAGGCGCGCGCACGGCTTGGCTTCGTGCCCGATGTACCGGTGTTTTTTTCCGAGAGTGGCTTCCGCAGTGTGGAATTGGCGGCCCGGCTTAACGGGATGAACGATCCACGGCTGGCAAAGAATATTCGTGATCTTCTGGGCGTGGTTGGACTGCCCGACGACCGCAAGGATGCGCGGCAGTTTTCCCGGGGAATGCAACAGCGATTGGCTCTCGCGCAGGCATTGATCAACGATCCGGAGTTGTTGATCCTGGATGAGCCGACGGCGGCGCTGGATCCACCCGGCGTGCAGCAAGTGCGGGAGTTGTTGCGCAATGCCAGGCACGCGGGCAAGAGCATCTTTTTCAGCTCACACCAACTCACGGAAGTGGAGCAGATATGCGACCGCATCGCCTTTCTCAACCAAGGCCGTCTGGTGCGTAGCGGGTCATTGAGGGAATTCCAGAGCGAGTCGGATCGGGTAGAGATCGAGGTTCGGGGTATATCTGCGGCTCAGCTCAATCTCATTCACCCTGCGGCGGTGAACGCCGGCCCCGCTTCGCTGCGCATTTCGGTCTCGGCGGCGGAACAGCGGCGGGTGATCGAGGCGGTTTGGAATGCGGGCGGGGAGATCGTGAGCCTGATGCCAGTGCGCCGCCGTTTGGAGGATCTGTTCCTGGAATGGAGCGGTCCATGAATCTATCGAAGGTATGGCAGATCACGCGACGGCTGCTCTACCAAAATCGCTGGATTTATCTGTTTCTCATGCTGTGGCCCTTCGGCATGGCGGCGATTCTGCTGGTTCCTTCGGGTAAGGTCGAGACGGAGGACGTGCTTTCGCTTCTGCACCAGGAGTGCCTGTATGGTTTGGGGCTGGTGGCTTTTACCGGGAGCGCATTATTGGGCAATGAGCAGCGGTCCCGGCGCACGGGCTCTGTGCTTTCGCGCGCGGTGAGCCGGCGGCAATATTTTTTTGCGTTGATCAGCGCGGCGTGGCTCCCGCTGGGGCTCTATGTGCTCAGCTTTGTGGTGAGCGGAAACGCCCTTTTTGCCGCCATCGACCGGCCACCGGCCCTGCTGTTCACCTTGGCCCTGGTAGAACTTGCGCTGGGCTTGTGGACCGCGGCCGCCGCGCTCCTGTTTTCGACCTTTATGCCCATGATGCTGGCTTCGACGGCATCGTTGGGCTTGCTCGGTCTATTTGGACTGGCGGGCTACGAGTGGCCCGGCTTTGCTCCGGCACGGTTACTTTTTACCTTGAGTCAAGGGGACCTGGATGGGGCGGCACGGCTTCTGCATCGTCCAGGCGGCTTCCTCCTCATCATTCTTTTGTCCGCTCTCCTCTTTGCCGCAGGGAGCGCCATCTTCGAGCACCGGGATCTGCGATTGAAGAGCGACTAGTCTCCCTGAGGTGGGAAGGACCTCGATCCTCAGGAGGGGGCGCTTGCGGCGGCCAGGAGAAACACCAGCGGCGCGTTCCAATTGATGGCGACCTCGTTGACCGAGAAGGCCATCGGGTCATCTATCCACATGCGCATGGGGGCCAGCTTGGGTAAGCTCTGCGCCAGCTTGTCCGCGGGCTTCGCGTTTGGCCCGCCACATAAAAGTCCCGGCCAAGGTTCGGCAAGCTGGTCCGCCATACTGGGACGGTGGTGCGGATGCAGCAACGGGTTCGTCCCCACGTGAGTGACCCAGGAAACGCCAAAGCAATTGCGACCCAGCAAGTAGTGCAGGTTTCCGAGCGCCGCCTCCAGTAGCCGCGGATTGGGCTCCAGGTGGGTCGCAATCAACAACAACAAAGACTGGTTGGCGGCCAGAGAGTTCGAACCCCAAACATAGTCCGCAAGGTCGAGTGTGTTGCCGTATTGGCTACTACGATGGCGGCTCAGCAGCGTCTGCGAGGCCGCCGCGGTTTGCTCTAATATGCGTCCCCGCATCGCTTCGTTCGCTTTGCCTTGCGCCAGCACGTAGGTCCAATAACCCAAGGGGGCGACATTGGACCAGGAAGGCGCCGCAATGGCGGTCTCCGGCGGCAGCGTCTGGGCTTCGCGCAGGAAAGCCTGTTGGTACTGCGGCTTGCCGGTGGTACGCCAAAGCTCAGCCGAGGCCCATAGGATCTCGTCGTTACAGTGCACATCTTCGTATCCACCGGTGGCAACCCCTGGCGGGTTGACAAAGCCCACATCCGGGTGTGCCAAGGCCCAAGTCCAGGCGTGTTCGGCAGCGGCCAGGCAGCGCGCGGTGAAAGCCGCATCATAGGCACCGTAGCAACGCGCGGCGATCGCCATCACCGCAGCCAAGCCCGCCGTGGCGCAGGTGCTTTTGTATGGGGTTGCACCCGTCCCGATGACGTAACTGGTGAGGTTGTCATCCTGGGGCATGACGAAGCCGCAAAACTGGCCGCTGGTCTGCTTATGCCATACGCCACCGTCCGAGTCTTGCATGGAGAGCATCCAGTCCAGATTCCAGCGGATCTCCGCCAGATAATCAGGGAGCTTGCCTCCCGATTCAGGGATGCGCAAGGAAAGCGTCCGCAAACTGTGAGGGAAGAGCTCCCACGCCCATAGCAGCGTTCCGGTCGTAATGCCGCCATTGACAACGTACCGGCCGTAATCACCTGCGTCATGCCATCCGCCGGAGTTCGCCAACTCGCCCGTGCGCCCCGAACTGGGATGATAGGCTCCCGAGGCGTGGCATGTTGGATGGCGATAACCATCACCCAGGTCCACAGGGCACCCACAGCGCTGGCCGTAGAAGGCGCGCATGGACAGCACCAGGGGATTGTCGTAGACATGGTTGTCGACGAGAAACGGCTGGCTGCGGACACCCTGCGTCTGCAATCTGTAAGAGCCGGGCGTAGTCAACCGGGAGAAATCCGCCCGAGCGACACGGTACCCGGAAGCGGCATCGACTAACGGATTTGTGAGCTGTCCGTCCAAGACCTTGCGCCCGGTCTTCTCGGCATAGATTTGAAAGGATGGATCTCGCTGATCGTCAACTTGTACGCTCGCGATCTTCTCGCCGTTCGGCAAATAGCCGCTTTGGTTGAAGACGACGCTGGCCGGCGCAGCAGCGGCTAGCATCGGCATTCGCGCGGAGAATGCGACGCTGGTGCCCCAGACGCTCAAATGGCGCAACACGGCTCGGCGCTGCATCCTCCCTATTTTACGACAGGGCGTATTAGTAACTTTCTGGGTTCCCTCCCGGCCATTGTCCAGCAGCTGTTAACCAGCTGATATGGCCTAAAGAGTATCTGGGAGTCTTACTACCGTAACATCGCAGGTACCAAAGAGGTTGGGAAACAGGGGCAATTGCTGATTACCAGAAAGAGGATTAGTTACATTGTTGAGCCAGTAAGAGCATGTTAACCTGTGACTACTTAACTCTTAGGTCATAGGTTCAGGAAAGATGATTAGACGCCCTATTACGGGCGCTGATTCACGCGGAACTATTTCGTTGGGGCTCGTAGTTAGCACTTAATCAACAACACACCATAGAGAGCTGGCAGTTTCGAAGCACGATCTCAGCCAGCTTCCCCATTCGAGCCCTTCCCCACCGATCCGCGAGCAGTCGTTCAGATTCTTATCGAGAATCTGACCTTACCGGCTTTGCTGCATAAGCATGGACGCTGGAGGTGTGTCTTGAGTGATCCCCGAGGACCGGGCTCCCCCGGAAAAGATGTGCGCGCGCTCTTTGAGAAGGCGCAAATTGGCGATCTGCGCTATGTCAGCTTTGCGGCGCAGAAAGCAGCAACGAAGGGCGAAGCGGCCCCTCTGCCGGCCGCAGAGGCAGCACCCGCCGCGCCGCCGGCCAGCGGGCCTCACCTGCGGCGTGCGCTCAACTCAGTCTTCGAGGTCAACGCCAGACTGCGCATCGCTGCGTCCCGGCCTCAGTTGGCTGCGGGCTCGGGAGCTGCGCTGGTTTTTGCCTCGTGCGCCGGTGGGGTAGGTAAGACGACGCTCTGTGCCACCGCTGCGAGGCTCTTGTCGTCTCGCATGTCTAATGTGCTGGTGGCCGACCGGTGTACCGACGGCATCGTTCCTTATTACTTCAGTATGGAGCGGCTAAGTGCGGGTGGGTTACAGACGGTCTATCCAAACTCACGGCGGACGGGCTATCAGCTAACACTGGTGGCTGCCCCGTGGAGCGCAGAACCGGATACACCGACGGCCACCTGGCTGGAGCGACTGCAGGCGGAATCCATGGTGACTTTGATGGATCTGCCCACGGTCAACGATGCTTCCACGCCGGCCGCGCTGGGCCACGGGGCCCGGGTAGTTGTCCCCTTAGTTCCCGATATTCAGTCCATCGCGACTATCGCCCGTGTGGAAGAGCTTTCCGCGGCGTTGGCTGACGGGCAAAACGGGCGCAGCCTGTTTGTGCTCAACCGCTTCGATGAAGCGCGGCCGTTGCATCGCGACATTCGTACCCACTTGGAAAAGATTCTTGATGACCGGCTCGCCCCAGTGGCCATTCGCGAGTCTGAGTATGTGCCGGACGCTTTGTCTTTGGGCATGACGGTCTTCGATCATATGCCCCAATCCCCGGTAACCCAAGACTTCGAACAGCTTGTCCTGTGGCTGGAACAGCATCTCTCGAGCGCAGCCGAGAGTTCTGCCGACCAGGTGGAGATTGCATGAAAGACGGCTTGCCCGAAAGAACTCACTGGTTGAAGCACCTCTACCCCTGGTTGGTTCTCCCGCTTATTTTTTGTGTATTGGTGTTGATCGCCGTCATCCCGATGACCTGGCAGCAGCAGGCTATTTTCGGCGTGCTCGTAGTGGTCACGGCTTTTCTGATCGATCGCAGAAAGCGGGGACAGATCGCGACCATCCTATTGGTACTGCTTTGCCTCTGCGCCACCGCGCGCTACGCTTACTGGCGTTCGGCAACCCTCTGGAAGTATCTGCACAGCCCTTGGGGCCATGTAGGCGTGATCGGCGCCGCGCTCATGGTGATTCTGCTCGCGGCGGAGCTTTACACCTTTGTGATTTTGGTGCTGGGCTTCTTTCAGAGTATCGCCCCGCTTAAGCGTCCTCCCGTTCTGTTGCCCGAAGATCCGGAGTTGTGGCCGGTGGTCGACGTTCTGATCCCGACCTTCCACGAATCGCTGGATGTGGTGCGCTATACGGTGTTGGCCGCGTTGCAAATGGATTGGCCGGCGGAGAAGCTCAACGTCATCCTGCTCGACGATGGAGGGCGCAGTGAGTTCCGGCTGTTTGCCGCGCAGGCCGGCGTGGAGTATATCGCCCGCACCGAACACTCCGGCGCCAAAGCCGGCAATCTGAACAACGCCCTGCGTCAGACCAAGGGCGAGTTTGTCACCATCTTCGATTGCGATCACATCCCCACCCGTTCCTTCCTGCAGATATCGATCGGTTGGTTTCTGCGTGACCAGCAACTGGGTATGCTGCAGACTCCGCACCACTTTTATTCCCCCGACCCGTTCGAGCGAAACCTGAAGAAGTTTCGCAAGATTCCCAACGAGGGCAGCCTCTTCTATGGAATCGTGCAGGATGCCAACGATCTTTGGAACGCCACGTTCTTCTGCGGGTCGTGTGCCGTGCTGCGCCGGGAAGCCCTCAACGAAGTGGGGGGAATTGCCCAGGAGACGGTTACAGAAGATGCGCACACCTCTCTCCGGCTGCAGAAAGCGGGATGGAATACCGCTTACATCAATCTGCCGCAGGCTGCGGGCCTGGCCACCGAAACGCTCGCCCGTCATGTGAAGCAGCGCATTCGATGGGCGCGGGGCATGGTCCAGATTCTGCGCATCGACAATCCGTTGCTGGCCAGCGGGCTCAAGATTTCCCAGCGCTTGTGTTACTTCAACGCGACACTGCACTTCCTCTACGCGCTGCCGCGGTTGATTTTTCTTACCGCGCCGCTCTTGTATCTGCTGTTTGGCCTTTCCAACGTTCCTGGATACTGGCTGGCCATCCTGGCCTTCGCCGGACCGCATCTTGCGCTTTCGACCATTACTAACTCCCGCATTCAGGGCAGTAAGCGCTTCTCATTCTGGAATGAGATCTATGAGACGGTGCTATCGCCTTACATTCTGCTGCCTACGCTTTTAGCCATCATCAGTCCCAGGAGCGGTAGCTTCAATGTCACGGATAAGGGTGGCGCGATGGAGAAGGGATACTTCAGCCTGGGGATTGCCACTCCGTTTCTTTGCCTGCTGGGCCTCAATTTAGCTGGTTTGGCGTTGGCGGTTCCGCGCTACCTCTATTGGGATCCAGGGCACGCCGGCACCATATGGATGAACGTATTCTGGGCCTTTTTCAACGTCGTGATTTTGGGAGTGGCCTTGTCAGTCTGCGCGGAGGAGCGGCAAAGGCGGCATGCGGTCCGCATTCCTTGCGCGGTCCCGGTGATGCTTCGCGCGTGCGGAGAAACAGTCGAGGCGACGACGGCCGACCTATCCACCAGCGGCTTGGCAGCGAGGATGACCGCCACCTGGGCCCCAGGAGAGCCGGTGGAGATATGGTTCCCGGAAGAGGACCTGGTGGAGCGCTTGCGGGGTAAAGTGATTGGCGGTCGCGCAGACCGGCTTCAGATCCAATTTGCGCAGCTCTCCATTTCCGAGCAAAAGCTGCTTACTCGTGTGCTCTACTCCCGTGCCGATCGTTGGTTGGAGTGGGATGAAGGCTTTGCGATCGATCATCCTGTGCTTAGCTTCTTCAGCGTTCTCCGTTCGTCGGCGGCCGGTTTCTGGAAGCTGCTCACGATGGCTCCGGGCAGCATCGCAGCTTCCCCCAAGCCGTTGAAAGCAGCGCGGGTGGCGACGATCACCAGCCTGCTGCTGGTGGTTTTGGTGCTGGCCTTCTGGCGAGCCAATGCCAGCACCAATCTTACGCGGGGCAGCAACCAATCGGCTCCCGCGACTTTCGAACGATCCTTCACGTTGGGGTCACTCACACGGGGAGGGGGGACCCTGCTCCTGGAACAGCCCGGCAGCCGCGAAATACTCAAGTTCGCCACCCCATCCAGTTGGCTGATCCGAGGCGGCAAACTGCACTTGAAGTACCAGGTGCCCAAGGGCGCGCAAGATGAATTCACTTATGCCGATGTGCGCCTGAACGACTCCATTCTGGCCTCCGTGAACCCGACCACGGAGGAACGGGAGGCAGGTGCGGGGGAGATCGTGGTTCCTCTTCCTGCTGACCTGCTGCTGGCGAAGAACGAGCTCACTATCCAGCTTGCAGGGCAGGGAAATGGCGCTTGCGCGGCGGCGGGGCAAAAGGATCAGCCGTGGTTTCGTATTGACCCCGGCAGTGAAGTAAGCCTCGAAGCGCAGCCGTTAGTCCTGGCCTCGGAGATGGCGGCGTTGCCGGAACCGTTCCTGGAGCATCTGGCCAACTCGCCGGTGCTCTTGCCGGTGGTCTTTATGCGTGCGCCGGATAGTGTGATGCTCGAGAGCGCGGGTGTTCTGGCTTCATGGTTCGGCGCGCAGGCAGACGATAGTGGCGTTCGCTATAGCGAGCAGTTAGGCCAACTCCCAAACGGCAATGCCATTGTCCTGTTGTCGGGCTCGGAGCGAGTAGACGGCGTGGGCAATGACCAGCAGGCGTCGGTGTCGATTGAAGAAAATCCGCGAGATCGATTCGGCAAGCTGCTCGTAATTCACGGTCAGACCAGCGACGACTTGTTAGCCGTGACCCAGGCGCTGGCCACCGGGCAGTTGAAGATGGCGGGCAGCTCGGCGAACCTGACTGGCCCGGTCCAATTAGGCACGCGCGGCCCGAATGACGCGCCGCGATGGATCCACACCAATCGCGTGAGTCTCGACGACCTTGTGGGCCGTGCGGAACGGCGTAACAACGGGCAGAGCCCGGTGAATGTGTACATGCACCTCGCACCCGACTACAACTTTGGCGTGCAACAGAATATGTACCTTCATCTTGCCTATTCGGTGGACTCACCCCAGCTGGCAAAGTCCTCCAACATTGCCTCCACGTTGAACGGGGTTCCGCTGGGGAGCGTACCCCTACTGAACAAGGCGCAGAGTGCGGATATTCCGCTGGTGGATGTACCAGCGGCGGTTTATGCCAATACGCTACAGCTGCAGTTCTATTTTGTGCCTGCGGGTGCGGACGCATGCGCACCTGGAAGCAGCAATTCGAGCGCCCAGATTCTCGGCTCGTCCTTTATAGACTTGGGCGGCGCGGTCCACTACACCCAACTGCCCAATTTGCGCCTTTTCGCCAAGTCAGGTTTTCCCTTTACCCGGATGGCCGATTTGAGCCAGACCGCTGTGCTTCTGCCGGCAAACCCAGGGACCGAGGTGACCGGACTCTACCTCGACCTGATGGGATATTTTGGCGCGCAGACAGGATACCCCGCAGTTCGCGTGCAGGTAGCCTCCGCTGCCGGCGCGTCACGCTTCCAGGACAAGGACCTGCTGGTGTTGGGAACCTTCCCCGACTTGTCGAGCGTTCCCGAGATCACGGGCAATCTGCCGCTCACCTACGCGGAACGCTCATTCACGTTGAGCCAGCGCGCGCGTTGGGGGATGCTGCCCGATCGGCTGCTGCGGCGTAATGGCGACCTTTGGCACACCTTGAAGGACGGGACCACGATTTGGCCGGAGGGGATCTTGGAAGGCATCGCATCTCCTTTCGCCCACGGCCGCAGCGTAGTGGTGATTGCCGGACGCGATACTTCGGCGCTGCCCCAACTTGCCTCTGCGCTGCTATCTACCATGCCGGTGGACGGCATTGAGAACACGGTCAGTTTGTGGACCGGGGGGAACTTTATCAGTTATCCGCTCTCCACCCCGGTTTACGGGTCAGGAGATCTGCCTTGGTACCGGGCCTTTGGTTATTGGTTGCCGCATCACCTCACGCTTCTGCTGGCGTTGCTGCTGGGAGTACTTGGGCTGCTGGGATGGTGTACGCAACATTATCTCGCCGGCAAAATTCGGGAACGGTTGACTTTGGGTGACGGAGCGCCGCCCACGGGCGAGGCTTTCACCCCCGCAAATTGAAGTGGACGCCCGCGTTGCGGGCCATGGAGGCACTATGTTCGCCAAGTTTGAAGTAGCCCTGGGCCTTATCGCGGTGACCGCCTGCGTGCAACCGGCGCATGCCCAGTCGAGCGCCACGGAAGTTTTGATCCAGCGGGCGCGCGCACTCGATGGCCAAGGCAGGCATGATCTCGCCGCCGCGGATTGGCGCCAGGTCCTGCTGTTGGAGCCCGCGCAACCCGAGGCGCTGGCGGCGCTGGCGAGCTTCTACCAGAGTGCCGGAGACACCGCGACCGCGAATCGCTACCTGGCCGAGCTTCGTAAGGCGAAGCCGGGCGACGCGCGGTTGACGAAAATTCCCCAATCGTCCGCGCCTGGGGGGGCGGATGCGGATTTTCAAGCAGCGTCCAAGATGGCGGCCCAGCATCACTATCCGGAGGCTCTGGCGCTGTACCGCAAGGCATTCCACGGCACCACACCCTCAGGGATGTGGGCATTGTCTTACTACGAAACTCAGGCTGCCATCCCGGCCGAATTGCCGCAGTCCGTGGCTGGTTTGCGCGATTTGGCCAAGCAATATCCTGCCAATCCCAGCTATCAATTGGCGCTGGGCCGGGTGCTGACCTACGAGCCCAAGACGCGCCTGGAAGGCGTGCACATCCTGGCTAACCTGCATGGCACCGCGGAGCAAATGGCACAGGCCAGGGTGGCTTGGAGGCAGGCCATCTTATGGAGCAAGAATGGTCCCGCGGCTGAGACGGCGAAGGACTACCTGGCGCGCTATCCGGACGAGCAATTAGAGGCGCAGCTGAAAGGAATACAAACGAGCCATCCAGCGATCGCCGGACAGCCGGAACAGGGAGCTGCCTACGAGTCGCTCCGCAAGGGTGATTTGCCGCAGGCGCAGCGTCAGTTCGAGGGATTGCTCTCGGTTGCCCCACAGCGGGGCAAGGCGCTCGCGGGACTGGGCTATGTGGACATGCAGAAGCAGAATTTTGCCGCAGCCCAGGAGCACTTTGAACAAGCGGAGAGCGCCGGCTTCCACGCTCCGGAGCTGACCGCTTCGCTGGTCGACGCCCGCTATTGGAACGCAATGCAGCAGGGCAACAAGGCGCTCGAAAACGATGAGTTCACCCACGCCTTGGCCGCCTTCGACCAGGCGCATGCGATCAAGCCCTCCGCTCCCGAGGCTCTGCAAGGCCAGGCGGGGGTGTGGATGGAGCAGAAGCAACCGGAAAAGGCTCTGCCGCTTTTCGAGCAGGCAGTGAGGATGGAGCAGGACCGCCCCCAAGGCTGGACAGCATGGTTCGATGCGCTGGTCCGCACTTCAAAGAGCAAACAGGTCATCGCCGACCAGCCCTACATCGCGCCTGAAACCCTGATCAAGCTGCAGAGCGAGCCGGACTATATGGCGGTGTTGGCCGCAGCCCAAATGAGCGCGGGCAGCGAGGCCGAGGGCCGTCGCCTCATAGCGCAATTGGCCCAGGTTCCGGATGTCACCAAGCGCACTGCGGCCCAGCTGCGTTGTGCGGAATTGCTGGCGGTGAACAACCCGCGGGTCTCCGCGCGTCTGGCTTTCGATGTGATTCGCGCCTCCCCCGATAACCTGGATGCATGGAAGCTGCTGGTGAGCGACGAACACGTGGCCGGCCGCGACTCGATGGCGTTGACCGCAGTCGATCGTATGCCCGCCGCGGTCTACCAGCAGGCGACGCACGATGTGGATTTTGTCACCATGCTGGCCGCCACCCACCAGGCTATGGGCCACTACAGCACGGCGTCGAATCTGCTGGCGCAGGCGCGAGGGGACGCCCAGGGAGCTTCCGCAAATGCTATCGAAGCGCAGACCGCTGCGTTACTGCTGGCCGAAGGCAACGCTCAGGGCGCCTATAAGACCTACGTAAAGATTCTCAGGCGCTCTCCCAACGACAGCACGGCGTGGAATGGAGTCATCTCCGCTCTCCATCAAGCCAAGCAGGATGAAGACGCCTTGACCCAGATTCAGCAACTGCCGCCGGATGTCGCGGAGACACTGGGGCAGGATCCGAGCTTCCTTCAGACCCTGGCCGGTGTATACGGGGGCACGGGTCACAATCAACTGGCCGTGGAAACCATGGGACGCGTTCTTGCTCATTACCAGCCAGGAAGAAATGACGCGCCCTTCGCGGTGGAAGCGCAGTACGCCTGGCTGCTGCTGAATGCGGGTGATGAAAGCCGATTGGCGGCCACTCTCTCTCAGCTGGGACGGCGGACAGACTTGAATGCCGGCCAGCAACAACAGACGCGCGACATTTGGGCCGCCTGGAGCATCCGCAAAGCAGACAAGGAAGAAAAGAGCGGGAATACCAAACAGGCGCTGGCCATCCTCGAAATGGCGTCGCAGGCTTACCCGTCCAATGGAGACGTTCGCCGCGCCACGGCGGCCACCTACATTCGTAACAATGAAGGCAAACTAGCTTTTGCCTTGTACCAACAACTGGATTGGGCCCATGCGACGGCGGTGGACTATGCCGGCGCGGTAGCGGCGGCCAGCGCGGCAAAGCAAAAGGAGGCGGGTCGGCAGTGGCTGTCTGATGGATTGGAACAGTTCCCCAACGATACCCAGCTGCTGACCGCGGCAGCCCAGTTTGAAGTGGCGGTCGGTGACAACCGCAAGGCCGAAATGTATCTGCGCCAAGTGGTGGCCAATAATTCCCAGGTGAAGCTGACCCAGCAACTCACCGGGCCGGGCGCGCAGCCTGCTCCCACGGCTCTGAGCGCAAGCGACGCGCTGGCGCGTATGCTCGCACCGCATGAGGATGCGACCGCAGTGCAGGGGATGCCGGCACCCGCGGCGCAAGCTGAGCCGCTGCAGGACGCGATTACGTCACTTCCCATCATTCAGCATCCGGCAAGCGAGGCCAACAGCGACCCCCGCCCGGACACAAGCCAGCAACCAAGCCCGTGGTTAACGCAGAAGTCGCCCGTTCCCACGCCGCACACCGAACCCATAGCCTGGCAGGTGGACAGAAAGAGTAAGTGGACGGTGCCGATGAATGATGGGCCTCCCGCGCCGTTGCCGGCGGAGTTTCGTCAGCCTGACGATGCATCGCCGGCAACGGCCGTCGATGCCAGGTTTACGGTGAATCGGGCAACCGGTGCTGAGCTGGCACCGGCATCCGCGGTGAGCTCGACCACCGCATCCACCGCGCCGGCCGCCATGGTATTGGGACCCGGGCAACAGGCACAGACGGAGCTGGAGGGACTCGCCAGCCGGTACAGTCCATTCATGGGAGGGGGCACGGTACTGGGTAGCCGCAGCGGCCAGGCGGGCTTCGATCAATTGACCCGCCTGGAAGCGGATTTTGAAACCAGCGCAGTTCTTGGCGAAAGCGCGCGGCTCACGGTCCGAGCTCTTCCTGTGCTGCTATCCGCGGGAGCTGCGGACGGCACGTCGAACTACAGCTTCGGCAACTCGGGCGCAGCGTTGATTGGACAAGACCACTTCCAGTCAGGCGTAGGGGGCGAGCTACAGGTATCGACCCGGTCGGTCGATGCCAATCTAGGCTTCTCGCCCAGCACGTTCTATGTTTCCCATGTGCTTGGAAGCGTTAGCGCACACCCTCAGAATTTTCCATTGCACTTCCGTGTCTATCGGGATCAGGTGAAGGAGACTATGCTCTCTTACGCTGGGGAAAAAGATCCTTTGACAGGTACGATTTGGGGTGGAGTGGTGGCGAATGGCGCCGAGGGGGGCCTCTCGCTGGGCTCGGCTCAATCCGGTTTCTACGTGGATGCTGGTGGCGCACAGCTTACCGGGGTCCACGTGACGAATAATAGTCGCATCTATGGGTCGACTGGCGCTTACTGGACGGCCTACAGCAATCCGTACGGCGTGCTGAAGATGGGCGCTAACCTGACCGGTTTGCATTATGCCCAGAATCAGCGCTACTTCACGTTCGGGCAGGGTGGCTACTTCAGCCCGGATGCCTATGTGCTGCTGAATGCGCCGTTCGAATGGCAGGGTCATCCCATGAACCGGATTGCCTATGACATCAAGGGTAGCCTCGGGGTGCAGAGCTTCCACGAGGGTCAGGCACAAGCGGGATCACTGATTGCGACAGATACGACTCCGACGGCACAGTCAAACATGGGAGCGAACTACAACCTGGCTATTAATCTTGCCTATCGCTTCGACGAACACTGGTATCTAGGCGGTTTTGCCGGTGTTAACAACGCGCACGATTATCAGGACCGGACGGCCGGGTTCGCGGTGAAGTATATGCAGCGCCCGCAGGTAGAGGTCGAGGGCGGGTCTACCGGGTTGTTTGACGAGCAAGCAATTCGGCCGCTGATTGTTCCGTAGGGCAGTCGATCGACTTTAGGGCAAGCCAATGCTTCAGGGCACGACTTTATAGGTTGCGGTAAAAATCATGTTTGTGAAGGGTACGGGCTTCAGCCCGTACGTTTTGGGGTCTCAATTGAGCTGGGCTTTAGCCCCTGAGGGCACGATCCCTCAGCGGCTAAAGCCGCACCTGTAGGCAAGAGTTGACGTACGGGCTGAAGCCCGTACCCTTCAAGCGCGCGTCGTTTGCGGCCTGTTGGAGGCCTGTCGGTTTGTAACTCGGAGAGACTGTATTCGCCGCTGAGGGAAGTTCAGAGTACGTAACTGTAGTAGATCAAGAATGCAGGCGCATCCCCCGCGCCTGGGAGAAGTAAGTCAATGTTGCGAAACATCGTACGTACGTGCGCAGTGTGGGCTGTGTTTGCCTTGGGCATGATGCCGGGCCAGGTGTGCCTGGCTGCTGCGCCCGGGGCAGGTTATTGGCATACCAGCGGGAATAAGATTCTCGACTCCAACAACCAGGCGGTTCGCATCGCCGGCATCAACTGGTATGGTTTTGAAACGACCGACGAGGTGGTCCACGGGCTCGGCACCCAGGATTATAAGACCATCCTCAACACCATCCAGGCTAACGGCTATAACACCGTGCGTTTGCCCTACTCAAACCAGGTGGTTGAGGCGCCGGTTGTCCCCACCGCTGTCGCGTTTTACAACTCGAACAACCAACAGATCAATGCTGATCTCCAGGGCTTGAATTCGCTCCAGATCATGGATGCCATCGTTAGTTATGCAGGATCGATCGGGCTACGCATCATTCTCGATAACCATCGCTCGGAGGCGGGCAACAGCGCCGAAGCAAGCGGACTTTGGTACACGGGCGCTTACCCGGAAAGCTCATGGATCAGCGATTGGCAAGCGCTGGTCACCCGCTACCAGAGCAACACGACCGTGATCGGAGTCGATCTTAGGAACGAACCACACAATGCGGCCAGCGGCGGCGCCTGCTGGGATTGCGGCACGGCTACCAATGACTGGCATCTGGCCGCCGAACGCGCCGGCAACGCCGTGCTCGCGATCAATCCCAGCCTGCTGATCTTTGTAGAAGGCACGGACGAATATAACAACAACTACTACTTCTGGGGCGGCAATCTGCAAGGAGTGCAGACCTCCCCGGTGGTGTTGAACACCGCGAATCAACTGGTCTACGAAGCGCACGATTACGGCCCTCATGAATCGTCCCAGGCCTGGTTCAACTCAAACACCACTTATGACAGCCTGGTAAGCACCTGGACGTCGTACTGGGCTTACATCAGTTTGAATGGAATCGCACCAGTATGGGTAGGCGAGTTCGGCACACTCAATGACGACGCCGACGTTGAAAGCTCGACCAGCGGCTCGCAGGGCCAGTGGTTTTCAAGCCTGGTGCAATTTTTGGGGGCGAACGGCTCAATTAATTGGACCTACTGGGCGCTCAATGGAGAGGACAGCTATGCGCTGTTAGATTCCAATTACGATTCCACGCCGGCCAGCGCTTTGAAGCAGCAGCTTTTGTCGGGGATACAGTTCCCATTGAGCGGGGGAACTCCCATCACCACTCCGTCGTTCACTCTTTCGCAAAGCCCCTCCACGGTCGTCGCCGCGACCAGCAATACCGATACGGGCAGTTCCGGCAACACGACTGAGGCCGTTTACGATGCGATCGTGAACAACCGTACCAGCAGCGCATTGCCGGGCGCGACGATCACGCTGACTCTTCCTGCTGCGGCGGTTGTCATTACCCAAACGACGACCGGTTCCACCGGGACCTGCACCAACTCCGGCCCGGCCTACACCTGCACTTTCGGCGCTCTGGCTACCGCCGAGTTCGGAGGCATTCGGCTGACGGTGATTTATCCCGCGGCCAACTTGACCTTCAATGGCAGCGGCCAATCCTCTCAAAGCGTGAGCGCGACAGCGTCGGCGGGTTCGCAGACTTTGCCGTCCACATCGGTAACGACGGTCGTCGACCAGCAGAGCCAACAACCCGGAACCTCAGTATCCGTCGTAGCGACCGTTTCGCCCGGCTACTCCTACAACTACGGGCAAGCGGCGAACGTCAATTTCTCGCTGACGCCTACGCCCACGAGCCCGATTCCCCTGTCCCAGTTCAGCGCGCAGTTGGATGGGACGCAGGCTCTCACGGTCACGTCGCTGGGTAGCAATTCCTATCAAATTCCGTTGAGCACACTGAGCGGGGGTTCCCATTCGGTCGTCATTCATTTAGCGGCAAGCACCAGTTATGCCGCTTCCTCTGCGACGGTCTCACTGGCGGTTCAGAAAGCGACGGCAAGCGTCACCGTGAATGGCGCATCGACGGCAACGTATGGGACTGGGGTTGCCTTCACGCTCGGTCTGAGCGGCTTGAGCGGCGTCGGGTTTGCTGCCCCAACCGGCACGGTCAGTATGGTGGTCGACGGCCAAGCACCGCAAACCGCCACCTTTGCGGGTGGCACGGCAAGCCTCACGGTCCCGGCCAATTTGACTGCGACCACCCATGCGGTAAATTTCAGCTACTCCGGAGACAGTAATTACGCGGCGCAGAACACTGCGGCCTCGCTGGTGATTAGACCGGCGCCCCTCACGGCAACCGCCGCCGCCGCCAGCAGGGCTTTTGGGGCGGCAAATCCTACCTTTACGGGAACATTGACCGGCGTCCTGAACGGCGACCCCATCACGGCGACGTACGTGTCGCAAGCGACAGCGACCACCCCCGCCGGCACTTATTCCACCGGCACCTATGCGATCACGCCGGTGCTCGCCGACCCCAGTAATCGCCTCGCAAACTACACCGCTACATTGAACGATGGCGCGCTTACCATTACCAATGGTTCCAGCACCGGTTCGGATATCACCTGGGCCACGCCCGCTGCCATCATGTATGGAACCCCGCTGAGTGCGACACAGCTGGATGCCACAGCGAGCGTTCCTGGAACATTTGTGTATATTCCCCCCGCCGGAAGTGTGCTCACCGCCGGCTCGCAGTCGCTGTCGGTGACCTTTTATCCGACGGGTTCCGCTTCCTCGGAAACAGCTAAGACGACGCTACAGGTTAACCTGGCGACGACGACCACCACCTTGAGCGCCCTCACCGCGCCGAACGGAGGGATTGCTTTGACGGCGGTCACGGCTGCGACGACCGGCGGGCAGCTTACCGGCGCCATCAAGTTTCTCGACGGCACTACCCAAATTACGAATATTGGGATCGATGGGAAGGGGCAGGCGACCTATACTGCGTATCTTTCCGCGGGAGCCCACACGCTGACCGCGACGTACACCGGAGATGCAAACAGCCTCGGCAGCACCTCGGCTTCTGTCACCATCACGGTGAGTGGGACTGGCAGCGGTGGTGGCAGCACGACCGGGTTCACGCTTAACTCCAACCCCACTTATCTAACACTGGGGGCGGGCAAGACTGGCAGCGCAACCCTATCCGTCGTAACCACGGGAACATTCTCGGGCACCTTGTCGTTCACCTGTACCGGGCTTCCCAGCGGGTCGACGTGTTCCTTCGATCCGGCGACGCTCTCGACGAGCACCAACAACTCGACCAATTCCAATGTCATGACGACGACACTTACGATTGGACTGCCGGGCGGGAGTGCGAGGGTGAGACCGCAGGTGAGCGAACGATCCGGAACCTATTTCGCCGGCATCTTTATGCTCCCCGGCGGTTTATTGGGTCTCTATCTCTTGTGGCAGCGAAAACGGCTGCACCGTTCGGTCGGCATTTGGATATTAACGGCGGCATTCTTGCTGAGCGTCTCGATCGGATGCGGGACTTCCGGATCTTCGGGTGGCTCGGTCGGAAACTACAACGCTGTGATCACGGCGACAGCCCCGACGGGAGTGCAAACACTGACGATCCCGGTCACGCTGACGAACTAGCGGAAAGCGCGTTCGTCAGGGCATCATGGCTGGATGACAAGGGGAGGGCAGCGCTTTTCCTCAGCGTCTTCGTTTCTACCTCAGCATCGGTCCCATAGCTTCCCGCGTTTTTGCGGGGAGATGTGGGAACGCTAGGTATTGAAATGCGCCTCTAGCGCATCCTCGTGCATAATATGTTTGTGAAAAACGTGTTACTGTGCGGGGGTTCTTGAATCCAATTCCCAAAAAGAGCCGTACATAGAACGGCGGCGCAGAGTGGGTGCGTCCGTTCTCCCGGTCAACCACTGCGCAAAACTGAGCATCGCAGCCGACGAAGTTGGATTTCTCATGCAATCCGGTAGCACGAAACCGAAAATCGTCTTCCTGCTGTGGATGGCACTCGCTGCGCTGACAGCTGCCGCGCAATCCAAATCAGACCAGATCGGCGGCATGGTGGCCGACGCGTCGGGTGCGGCCATTGCCGGGGCCACCGTGCAGGTTCGCGGGGAGAACGGCCTCCTACGGAGAACCGTGGAAACAGACAGGAATGGCGCCTTCACCGTTTCAGGACTCCCGCCGGGGGATTATCGACTTGTCGTATCCAATTCCGGCTTTGAGACGAAAGATATGCCGGTCAATATCGGGAGTGGCAGGGCGCCGGCTCCGCTGATCATCGCTCTGAGAGTGAGCGCTGTCAGCACCACCATAAACGTTCAAGGCCGGGATGACGACCTTATCGGAGTTGCCGACTCCGGGACCCAGGGAACGGTGGGGGCAAGGGAGATTCAGGATCGTCCGATCCTCCGATCGGGAGAAATTCTGGAGACAGTTCCCGGCGTCATCATCACACAACACGCAGGCGGCGGTAAGGCAAACCAGTATTTTCTTCGCGGTTTCAATCTCGACCACGGCACGGATTTCGCCATTTTCGTCGATGATATGCCCCTCAACCTGCCATCGCATGCGCACGGCGAGGGCTACTCGGACATGAACACCGTGATCCCGGAATTTGTGAAGCGCGTGAATTACGAGAAGGGTCCCTATTACGCCGACGTCGGCAACTATGGCTCAGCTGGATCGGCCCACCTGGAGTTCTTCAAGACGCTGCCTCAGGATCTTTTCCGGGTGGAGGGTGGTATGTATGGCTATGGCCGGATGGTTTTCGGCGCATCGCGGAAGCTGGGCCCGGGCAATTTACTTTACGGCGGTGAAGCTGCCCACGATGACGGGCCCTGGACCCATCCGGACAATTACTACAAATACAACGCCCTCCTGACGTATAGCCAAGGCGAAGACGCAAATGGTTTCAGCATCACCGCCCGCGGCTACCATGGGCAATGGCACTCCAGCGATCAAATCCCCATCAATGCCGTACCCCTGGTCGGATTCTTTGGGGCTTTGAATCCGACGGACGGCGGACATTCGCAGCGTTATAGCTTGCAGGCTGAGTGGCATCGCCAGGGTACAAATTCAGTGTCGAAAATCGCTACCTACGGGTTTTATTACGATCTCGATTTATTCTCGGACTTCACTTACTACCTGACTGACCTCGCGCACGGTGACCAGTTTGAACAGAAGGACAAGCGCTGGGTCGCCGGCCTGGATGCAAGCCACACGATCTTCAGCCAATGGCTTGGCCGCAGGGTGGCGAACACGTTCGGCCTGCAGGTGCGGAACGATTGGATCCACAACGGCCTCTACCAGGCGCAAAATCGTATCCGTGTGGACAAGAACGATGCCGACTCGGGCACGACGTTGCCGGCGATCACGCAGCAGGATCGCTTTACCGATACGCAGGTTGGCTTTTATGCGGAAAATAGAATCCGGTGGGGGGAGAAATTCCGTTCTGTCGCGGCCATCCGAGGCGACCTGGAATACTTTGACGTCACCAGTGATGTAACCGCCGCCAATTCCGGCACAGCCAGCAAGGTGCTTCCCAGCCCCAAATTGAGTGTGATTTTTGGCCCTTGGGCCAATACCGAGTTCTATGCACAGGGCGGGTTCAGTTTTCACAGCAACGACGGGCGGGGCACAACGCTTACGATAGAGCCCGTTTCGGCGGACAACCCCTATCCGGAGACGCCCGCCTCCAAAATTCCCCCCCTGATTCCTACCAAAGGCGGAGAGATCGGCGTGCGCACGGTGGCTCTGCCACGTTTGCAAAGTACTTTTTCGCTTTGGTATCTGCACAGTGCTTCCGAGCTGCAGCAGGATGGCGACACCGGCGGTACGACTGCTTCCAGACAACCGAGCAACCGCTACGGGCTTGAATGGGCAAACTACTACACGCCGCTGGAGCATGTAGCCATTGATGTTGACTTGGCCAACTCCAAAGCCCTCTTCACCGAGATCGATGAGGATGATGCTGCGCCTGACAGTCCAGGCGGTAAGCGGGTTCCCGAGGCGGTTGGGTGGGTCGTGGCATCGGGCGTCACCTTGCACGACTACAGAGGCTTTTCGACGAGTCTTCGCCTGCGAAACTTTGGCCCACGCGATCTGACATCCGACGGACTCTATCGTTCAAAAGCAACAACATTGCTCAATGGTGAGGTTGGATATCAAATTGGCGAAAAGTGGCGCCTTTCGGCCGAATTTTTGAATCTGCTTAACCGCAAAGATCACGACATCGACTACGCCTATACCTCCCGCATAACACCGACTGCCGAACCAGCATTTACAGATGTCTTCCACCCGGTCGAGCCGTTTCAGGTGCGCTTTCGGTTAGCAAGGACGTTTTGAGCGGAAAGCACGGTAGTTAGAGCAGGGAACAAAGCCCGGGATCACACAAAACTGGAAGGGTGCCCCATGTTCGCACCAGCGTACGTGGGTCGAAAAAGACGGGCGAAGCCCATCAAACGTTTCTACTCCTTGAGTGAAAGCATTCGAAGAATTCATATTCGGCCCACGTTAGCTGGCGCGAACATGGGGCACCCGTCCGGTTTTGTTTGATCGTGTAGATCCGGTTCTTGCGCAGGTTATTCAGCCCTTCAGCATCAGGCTTTGATGGGCTGCGATTTGCGCACAGACAGCTTCGGTCACCTCCGCAGTGGTCGCTGTGCCGCCTAGATCGCGGGTGTGGAGTGCAGGATTGGCGGTGATATGTTCGATGGCGCTCATGACGCGCGCCGCAGCGTCGAACTCACCCAAATGCTCCAGCAGCATCACCACCGACCAGAAAGTGCCCACCGGATTTGCCCAGCCCTTGCCCATGATGTCGAAGGCAGACCCGTGAATGGGTTCGAACATGGAAGGATAGACCCGCTCGGGATTGATGTTGGCCGTGGGCGCAATGCCCAGGCTCCCCGCCAGCGCCGCAGCCAAGTCACTCAAGATGTCGGCATGCAGGTTGGTGGCAACAATCGTATCCAGAGACGCCGGGCGATTCACCATGCGTACCGTAGCAGCATCCACTAGCTCTCTGTCCCAGGTGACGTCGGGGAACTCCACGGCGATTTCTGCCGCGATCTCATCCCACATCACCATCGCGTGCCGCTGAGCATTACTTTTTGTAATCACCGTCAGATGCTTGCGCGGCCGCGCTTGGGCTAACCGGAAGGCAAACCTTTGTATGCGCTCGACGCCAGTCCGGGTCATCAACGACAAGTCCGTCGCTACCTCGATGGGGTGACCCTGATGCACCCGGCCGCCCACGCCGGAGTACTCGCCCTCAGTATTTTCGCGGACGATGACCCAGTTCAAGTCCTCGACCTGGCAGCGCTTGAGCGGGCTTTCGATGCCAGGAAGAATGCGCGTAGGCCGCACATTGGCGTATTGATCGAGGCCTTGGCAAATCTTCAACCGCAGGCCCCAAAGCGTGATGTGATCGGGGATATGCGGGTCGCCCGCGGACCCGAATAGAATAGCGTCCTTGTCCCGCAGAGCATGGAGTCCGTCCTCCGGCATCATGACGCCATGCCGGCGGAAATAATCTCCGCCCCAGTCGAAGTTCTCAAAGGCAAAGGCGCCGCCGAGCGCTTCTATCACCTGGCGCCCGGCGGGCACAACTTCCTTACCAATTCCATCCCCGGGTATGGTCGCAATCCGATAGGTCTTCATGGCTAACCGCGATAGCTGACGTGGGGTGGATTGACGTTGGACAGCTCCTGAAACGCCGCATCGGGCAATTCGAGGGCTGCCGCGGCGACATTCTCCTCCAGGTGGGCTGGGGAAGAAGTTCCTGGAATCGGTGTAATGACTTTGGAGCGCTGCAACAACCAGGCAAGCCCGGTTTGCAGCGTGGTGGCGCCGAGTTCCCGGGCAATCTTTTCCAGCACCTCGAGCGCTTTTCTATTTTGGCCCAGCGGGGCCCAGGGCAGGAACGCAATGCCGTGCAGCTCGCAATACTGCACTACGTAGTCCCACTCCCGGTCAGCGAAGCTGTAGCGGTTTTGCACGGAAACGATGGGGACAATTTTGCGCCCGCGTTCGATGTGCTCCTGGGTCACGTTGGATAGGCCGATGTGGCGAATCTTGCCTTGTTCGCGCAGTCCGGCCAAGGTTTCCATGGAGGCGTCGTAGGAGACGGCGGGATCGGGAATATGCAGCTGATAGAGATCGATGCGGTCGAGGCGCAGCCGTTTGAGACTACCCTCCACGGCTTCGGTGAGATGCTTGGGACTGGCGTTGTGCAACCACTGCGCAGGCCCGACTCGCTCCCATCCCCCTTTGGTGGCCACCACCACCCCTTTTGGGTAAGGAAAGAGGGCCTCGGCGATCAACTCCTCGGAGACGTAGGGGCCATAGGAGTCAGCGGTATCGATGAAGTTGACGCCTAATTCCACGGCGCGGCGCAGCGTGGCCAAGGCCTGTGGCTTGTTTTCTGGCGGACCCCAGATCCCTTTGCCGGTGACGCGCATGGCTCCATAGCCCAAACGGTTGACGGTGAGATCGCCACCGAGGGTAATGGTACCTGCTGCTGCGGCAGAGACCGCTTGGGCTTGACTCATGCGAAGGCTCCTTCAGTTTAGTATTCACTGTAAAAGGAAATCATATAAGAAGCCGGAGATTCGATGAGCACCACACCCAGCCGGACCGGGAGGCCGGTAAATTCGCCGGGCCAGGTCCTGTTTGCCAGCCTGATCGGCACCACGATCGAGTTCTTCGATTTCTACATTTACGCCACTGCGGCAGTGCTGGTTTTCCCCAAACTTTTCTTTCCCGCGTCCAATCCGGGCGCCGCCACGCTCGAATCGCTTGCCACCTTCGGCATCGCGTTTTTCGCGCGCCCGGTCGGCTCGGTGCTTTTCGGTCACTTCGGCGACAAAATCGGGCGCAAGACGACCTTGGTCCTTGCGCTTTCGACCATGGGCCTTTCTACCGTCGCTATCGGCGCTCTCCCCACCTACCGGACCATCGGATTCGCCGCGCCGCTGCTGCTCGCGCTATGCCGCTTTGGCCAGGGTCTGGGCCTCGGCGGCGAATGGGGGGGAGCCGTGCTGCTGGCAATTGAGAACGCACCCCCGAACAAGCGGGCCTGGTACGGGATGTTTCCGCAACTGGGTGCGCCGCTCGGTTTCTTTCTTTCCGGCGGTGTCTTCCTGCTGCTCTCTCATTGGCTTACCGACAAACAGTTCTTCAATTTCGGCTGGCGGCTACCTTTCCTGTCGAGCGCCGTGCTGGTGTTCCTCGGGCTTTACGTGCGGTTCACCATTACCGAGACACCTGTGTTCCGCGAAGCCCAGCATCGTGGGCAGCAACTGAAACTCCCCATGGTAGCGGTGTTTCGTGACTACTCCAAGGCGCTGATTTCGGGTATCGCGGTCAGCTTGGCGACGTTTGTTCTGTTTTACCTGATGACGGTGTTTGCGCTTTCGTGGGGCACGAGCGCGCTCGGTTACAGCCGGGGAAAATTCCTGCTGATGCAGCTGTTCGACATCTCATTCTTCGCCATCGGTATTCCCATCTCCGCGGTGCTGGCGGAGCGGGGCCGGCGCCGGGTGATGATTTGGGTGACGGTAATGATCGGCCTCTTTGGCTTGGTGCTCGCGCCCATGTTCACGGCAGGAACCACCGGGGCGCTGTTGATGATGGGGGTGGGGCTGTTGCTGATGGGATTTACTTACGGACCCCTGGGAACGGTCATCTCTGAGCTGTTCCCGACGCAGGTGCGTTACACAGGCAGTTCGTTGGCCTTCAGCTTCGCCGGCATCCTGGGAGCTTCGCTCGCCCCGTACATCGCCACCTGGCTGGCACGCACCTATGGCTTACCATTCGTCGGCTACTATCTCTGCGCGGCGGCAGTCCTGACGCTGCTAGGGCTGCTTTCGATTCGCGAAACCAAAGACGACGATCTCGCTCGTTCGCATAGTTAAGAATGGAGAAGTACGATGTCGGACTTGGCCAGGACCGGGGTTTCGCTGGATGAAGGGCTGTTACAGGAATTCGATCGCCTGATTGCGAAACGAGGCTACAAGAATCGTTCCGAGGCGTTCCGCGATTTGATCCGCGAGGCGCTTTTAGCGGAGTCGGTAGACTTGAACAAGCCTGTGGTCGGAACCTTGACCCTGGTGTACGACCACCATGTACCGAATCTCTCGGAAAAACTCACCGCGACGCAACACGCAGCGGGGGCAATGGTTCTCGCCGCCACCCACGTCCATCTCGACCACCATTACTGCCTGGAGGTGATCATCATGAAGGGGAAGAGCAAGGAGCTGCAGGAAATTGCAGACCGTATGCTGGCTCTGCGTGGGGTCGAGTTAGGCAAGTTGGTATTGACCAACTCGGGAAAGGATTTAAGAACGCCGAAATAGTGCTGGCGGATGCAGCCCGGAAACAGAGCGACGACACAAGCTTCAAGAGGCCGCCGCACTGAGTCCGAGCCAGCGGCTTGCCGAGGGGATCCTGCGCAACACAAGGCGTTCCGTCGAGATCACCAGCAGCAGCGACAGCCCGAAGAGAGGCAGATAAACCGCCAAAGCCACGACCAAGGCCACAAGCGCGAAAGTGACCTGGGGCCTGCTTAGAGCCTGGGGCGCGCCCAGGACGCCCTCCGGCCGGCGGCGCCACCAAAGGACGATGGCGCTGATGCATAACACGATCAGCCCCAGTGCTGTGCATAGATTCACCAGTTGATTCAACCATCCGAAGAGATGGCCTTCGTGCGCTGCGACACCCATTCCGACGGCGCGATCAATCCAGGGACGCTGATCGAAATTGAGGCGTGTGAGTACCGCGCCCGTCGCCGGATCGAGCGTAACCTGATCGCGCAAAGTGCGATTCTGCGAGTCGGACGCCGCTTCCCACGGGCCGTTAGCATGCAGCGGAGGGGAGATAAGTACGGGAAAAGCAAATTGCAACGGTTCTACCGTTGCCAGGATTTTACCGATGGCCACATATGCGCCCGGAAGAGCGGGTCCTCCATGCATGCGCGCCATGTGTCCGGCGTGTTCTCCGGCATTGTTCAGGGCTAGCCGCTGCGCTATTTCCGATGACCGGCCGGTTGTCCAATCCTGGTGGACTATGGCCTTTCCACTGATCTTTCGTGCCGCTTTCAGATACCCACCCCAGCTTTTAGCCCAGGGAAGCCCGCTGAACAAAAAGACCAGCGCGAAGCAGGAGACCCACATCCCGGTGACAGCGTGGATGTCCCTCCAGAAGATGCGTTTACCGGCCCGGAGCCGGGGATAGAGCACGCCTCCAAGACCCTTGGCGTGGCGGGGCCACCAAAGATAGAGGCCGGTCAGGAGCATGATGATCGCCCAGGATGCGGCGGTTTCCACCAGGAACGAGCCGCGGTCCCCCATCAGCAATTCGCCGTGGAGGTGGAAGATGCGCAACATGATGCGCTCGTCTTCGTTTGCCACTTTGAGCACTTGCAGATTGTAGGGATTCACATAGACGCGGTACTCATCGGTGTTGCGGCCGACGATGATCTGGACTGCCGAGTGAGCGCTGCGAGGAAGCTGGTAGTGATGGAGATTCGAGCCTGGCACGGCGGAGAGGGCCCGTTCCACCTGGGCCTCTCCGCTGCTTCTTGCTCCTGTGATCGCCAGATGCTCATAGGGACGATCGAGCCACGCCTCGATTTGAGGACGAAACAGATAGATCGAGCCTGTCGTCGCCAGCCAAATCACGAAGGGAATGCAGAACAAACCGGCATAAAAGTGCCATCGCCAGATGGTGCGGTGGTTCAGCCAGCTAGCCTTTTTGCCCGCGTTGGGAACAGTCACGGTTGCCATTAATTCAGCTCCTAAAAGATCACACGCGCAGCCAGCTGGATGCTGCGTGGATCGCCCACCGCGGTGGGCTGCCCGAAGGTTGCGTTGGGTGTGGACGGGTAGGGGTTTGATCCCCAGGTGGCGTTAGGGATCATGTTGTTGCGGTGATTGAGGGAATTGAAGGCTTCGGCGATTCCCTCCAGCTTTACCCGCTCTGTCAATGCGAAGGTGCGGCTCAGGCGCGCGTTCAGGGTGAAAAGGTCAAAGCCCTTACCCGCGTTGCGCCCGATCACCGCTCCGGGTAGCGCCTCGGTGCAGGGATTGAGGCCGCCACCCGCCGTCAAACTGAAACCCACGGCACATGGTCTTTGCGTCGTGGCCTGCTTCGTCGTGGTGCCGGTGCTGATATTGAAGGGCAGCGGCGAATAATACTGGAGAATACCTCCGAGCAGCCATCCATGGGTCACATGGCCGACCCAGCCGTCTGCCGGGCTCGCCGGTGAGTTCACGATGGCATTGAAGACGACCCGGTTGCGCTGATCGTCGTCGGACCGGCTGCGGTCCTGCCCGGGATAGAAATTGTTGATGGGCGCACTAAAGAAAAACTCGCTGATATCGTCGCTCGCCCTGGACCAGGTATAGGAAACGCGCGCCGAGCCCCAGGGCACGGGCCTCTGCTGAAAGGAGACTTCCATTCCGTCGAAATACGAGTCGAACACCGAGCTGTATGGCTTGATGTTGCCGCGGGTGGGATCGGGCCGGGTGCCATCGATGTTGATGTTGGTGTTAATGGAACCGATCAGATGCAGGCCGCGGAGATGCTGGTAACTGACCCCGAGAGTGCTCTTCGCTGTGAGCTGTTGCTGCACCGCCAGGCTGGCTTGCTGCGAATACGGGGTGTCGATATTTGGACTCATGAGCGAATAATTCTCGACCGCGCCGGCCGGCGGCTGCGATGCCACTTGCGGGAAGGTCGGCGCGCCGGTCTGCCCGGGTGAGAAGGTGTAGCTCAATAGCGCTGCCTGCGTGGGATTTATGGTGTTGTGGGCCGAAAGCAGCGCATTCGCCAGCGGGCGCAAGGGAATGCGGTCGTAGAAGATGCCGTAACTGGCCCGGACCACGGTCCTGCCGCTAGCGTAGGGCGACCAGGCAAAGCCGACCCGTGGCGAGACGTTCTTGGTGGCGGTATTGATCGTATGCAGGAATTCGAGATCGTAGCGAACACCGAGATTCAGCGTGAACGCGCGTGACATTTTCCACTCGTCCTGCACATAGAAGCCAACGTTTGGATTGTTTTGCTGAACGGTCGGGGTCCCGAAGTTCTGCGTGTATCCCTGGGTGTTATAGATGCCCTTGGAAAAGTTGGCCAGGGATGAAAACGTATAGGAACCGCGGAGCGATTGAGGGTAGGTGATCGTGTCGTCGTTAAACAGGAAGTCCACGCCGGCTTTAAAGGTATGCTGGCCCCGTTCCATCACCAGGTTATCCACCACCTCGTATAAGTAGTTCAGGCGTCCTGTGGGTGAGGACGTGGAACGTCCGAGAGTCGCGACGCCGGAAATGGTGACTACCGGGCCGATGGGATCGTTGGGAGGAGCGTTGAGGCTGTCGTAAACGAACTGCCCCCGGGTCTCATTGAAGGTGCGCGGTGAGAGCGTTGCGATGTTGCTTGCGGCAATGGTGTTGTCGGTGTCATATACCGAGGTTCCATTGCTGACGGCATTCAACCCGCCGGCTCCACGCGCATTAATGCTGCTCAGCTTGTAGAAGCTATAACGGATGTTGAACTGGTCGTTCTGGCTGAAACGATGATCGCCGCGCAGGAACGCCGTGTCGGTGTGCAGAGTAGTGGGGTACGCATTCGTTGCGGCGGTTCCCACCGGCAACAGCGGGGCCTTGTATCCGGTCGCGCTCAAGACGGAGTTGATCTGGGCGGCATTTGCCGGCGTGATGGTGATGACGCCGTCGGTATTAAGGCGCCCTTCTTCAAAATTGCCGAAGAGGAAGGTGCGGTCTTTCTGGATGGGTCCACCGGCGCTTGCGCCGTAGAGGCCTTGCGTAAGGGGGAGCTTGGTGCCGGAGAGGGCGTTGTCTGCGTTCAGCCGCTGGTTGCGCAGAAATCCGTAGACCGTGCCATGCAGATCGTTGGTGCCGCTCTTAGTGATGATGTTGAAGTAGCCGCCCATCGCGCGGCCAAATTCAGCTTGGCCGCCCGCGGTGACGACCTGAAATTCGCGCACCACATCCATGCCGAGCACGGTGCCCGCCACACCGGCAGCGTCGTCGTTTGCCGAAATGCCATCGACGATAAAGCTGTTGGAGAAGTTGCGTTGGCTGTTGACGGAGTACCCCTGCCCGACAACCTCAGAGGTTTCCGCCAAAGTCTGGGTGCTGGCGGTGTTGGTCGGGGATACGCCGGGCAGCAGGAGAGAGAGATCGAGGTAGTTGCGTCCCTCATAGGGCAGGTTTGTGGCTTCGGATTGGTCGACTGTTTCGCTGATCTGACTGCGGTCGGTTTCGATGACTGGTGGCTGAGCCGAGACGAGCACGCTGGAGCTAGCTTGTGAAAGCGAGAGCCGCAAGGTAACGTCGAAGGCTGCTCCGACCGATAACTGCACCTGGGCGACGGCTTCTCGAAATCCATTCGCTTCGGCGGTGATGCGATAGAGACCGACCGGAAGATAGGCCAGGCGAAATCGCCCCTGAGAGTCGGCTTGGGTGGTGTATTTCTCATCGGTTGCCGATTGCAGAGCGGACACTGAGGCGTTCGGTACGGCTGCCCCAGTAGGATCGAGCACCCGGCCTGTCACTGAGGCGGCGGTTAAGGTCTCCTGTGCATGGAGCGAGCCAGGTAGAAACAGAAGTAGCGTCATGGCGAAAAGAGCGAACAAGCGTGCCAGTCGAAACATAAATTCTCCAGTTAAATGGCAGCCAGACGGGCTGCGGGCCTGTGCGTAGGGGTCAGGCGACGAGGCTGGAGATAGGCGGCCCGCGTTGGGAGTTTTTCCGGAAACGGCGGGAACTGTTTTCCGTGGGAGAAGGGAAGTAAGCGGGCTGCGCATTCAGGCGGGGAAGCGCATGGGGAGTTTCCGAAGGCTGCCCGAGGGTTCCGGTGTGCGGTGAAGCAGGCACGCACGGAGGGCAAGGGCAGCGTTCGGATATCTGGGCGACGTTGACTTGTCCCGACCCGGCAGAGGTGGCAAGGCTCTCCCTTTGCGTTGCGCACATGTGCTTTCCATGGGTGCGGCAACAGGCAGGTAAGGAAGTCTCGGAGAGAAGTTGGGCGGCAGTGAAACTGAGACCGAGAGGGGCTAGAAAAAACACGAGGAGGATGAAGGCGCTGATGCGCCGGAATCCGTCGACTGTGTGGCGTTTCATGTGCGCCAAGGGTCTCCGCCTCGTTCATTGGCCCAGCGCCCGCGGAATGCACGGCATCGGGGCGGCTGCGGATCGTATAGGACTTGGTTCTAAGGGAGGGGCGTCAGGAAAGACGGAGTGCGGGCGGCCCGCGTTTCTGGCGAGAACGATGCAAGGAGACGCGATAACGCGCTTCGGTTTGCGGGGTGCCGGCGGGATGACTGCGCAGCGCCGCAAAGAATGTCCCGCTGGAAGGCAGGGTGCAAAGATGTCTTGCGGCCGTGCCGGGCAGGATAGCCTTAGGGAACATGGGGCACTTCTCGAAAGGAGCCGATACGTTCGCGGCGGCTGAATCCGATTCGTGGTCCATCCCCATGCTCGACATGCAATGATGCTTGCCGTTATTTCTGCAGCAAACAGGCAGATTCTGGCGATCCGAGGATAAGGCAAGCAGCGGCGCGCTCAGAAATGAGCAGAAAGCCACGAGTAACAGGATTGCCGCCAAGCGCCGCATACGCGTCTATGGTACATCAGCCGGGGAAAAACGAAATCCATAAGACCATACGGCACTGGACGGGTGCCCCATGTTCGCACCAGCGTACGTGGGCCGATTATGAATTCTTCGAATGCTTTTACTTAACGAGCAAGGACAATGGAAGGGGCTTCCCCCTGGGCTTCGCCCGTCTTTTTCGGCCCACGTACGTTAGCGCGAACATGGGGCACCCGTCCAGTGCTGGTTAGTGCTGAAATTAGGCGCCGAACGGATGTGTTAGGGAGGGACTCTGCGGCGTGAGGAGCTCGGCTCCGTTGGACGTGATGGCCATGTCATCCTCCAAACGCACGCCGAATTCTCCCGGGACGTAGATTCCTGGTTCATCGGAGAAGGTCATGTTGGCTTCGAGCTTGGTCGTGTTACCCCGCACAAGATACGTCCACTCGTGCATGTCCATACCCAGACCATGGCCGACCCGGTGGGTAAAGTACTTGTAATCCGGGCCGAAGCCGGCGTCGGTGATGACCTTGCGGGCGGCCGCATCTACGGCTTGGCATTCCACGCCAGGACGCGCTGCTGCCAGTGCCGCCGCCTGCGCTTTGTGCACAATGTCGAAATTGCGCAACATCGTATCGGTCGGCTTCCCATACACAAACGTGCGTGAAATGTCTGCCTGATAGCCCTCCACGAGGCAGCCGTCGTCGATCAGCACAATCTGGTTTTCTTGAATGACTTGCGGCGTCAGCGAGCCATGAGGGTTTGCGCTGTAGATTCCGGTTTGGCAGCTTATCTCGCCAGGGAATCCAACCTGTGCGTATCCCTTCATGCAAAGTTCAGTGAAATCGTGCGTCGTGATACCGGGATGCGCTGATTTCCACGCCGCCTCATACACCTGGAGCGTGATATGGCACGCCAGCCGCATAAGCGCAAGTTCGGCCGGACTCTTGATCATGCGGCATCCGGAAATTACGGGTGTGCCGTCGGCCACCTTGAAATTTGGGCAGGCACGGGCAATTTCATTCGCAAAGACGAAAGGCGTACGCTCCTCAATACCCAGCGTTCCGCTCAGCACTCCTGCCTCGGTCAGACCGTTTCTCACCAGCGCATACGGGCTCTCGTCTTCCTGCCAGGTGTAGATGCGCAAGTTCGCGCCACCCGGTACAGACACCAGCCTCTCGTGCAAGCGGCCTTCCTCAAAAAAAGGGCAGACGAAAAAGCCATTCCCCTTGGCAGGTAGAACAAAGCACACCATGCGCTCAGAGATACCCCACCGCAGGCCAGTGAAGTAGACCAGCGAGTTTCCGCCGGTAATAACGATGGCGTCCACCTTGTGCTCCGTCATCAGCTGACGTGCGCGTTCAACCCGCGCCTCGCGCTCAGCAAGAGTAATGGGTTTGGCCTCGCTCTTGCGGCTTGTTAACGCTTGAATAGGAGCGGGAAGCGGCGTCGTATCGCCGGCCGGCATGGACGCTTGGGCAAAGCCCGCAGCCGGAACCGCGAGGACCGCGCTGGACAAAAAATGACGCCGATTCATGAGGGAAGCACTCCTAGTGCGAAGGCGGCCAAGGCTTGGCGACGAACGCGGAAAACGAACTCGATGTCTGCAACATCTTCTCCACGTCGTCCGGTTCGATCGGAATCGTCTGACTGATCCAATCGTGGCCCGTCTCGGTCACGATAACATCATCTTCAAATTGCATGTGAAGACCGCCGGGAAGAATGATGCCTTGCTCGATGGCCATCGCCATGCCCGGTTGCAAGGGCTGGTCGTAATCCCCTTCGTCGTGCACTTCCATGCCGATGAAGTGGCCGATGCCGTACTTGTAGTACTGGTCGAAATTTCCTTCGTCATGCAGCATTTGTACGGCGAGGTTATGCAGGTCCCACCAATGCACACCGGGTTTGATCTTCTCAATCACGGTCTTCTGCACACGTATCGCCAACTCATACAACTTGCGCTGCTCAGGCGTGAAGTGGCCATCCGTTGGCACGGTCCGCTGAATGTCGGCGGAGTGGTCAAGGTAAGACGCGCCGGTATCGGCATGGACCATGCTGCCGGCGTGGATGGGGACTTCGGAGGAACGGGAGACAACGGCGATGTATCCTTCCGGAACGGCGCGCACTTTTCTACCCGCTGCGAGGGGGCTTTCCTGCACTTCGGTGGGAAAACCCAGGGTTGCGCCGCGGTAGCGATAGACGTAATCCATGGTCTCCATCACCTGGGTTTCCGTCACGCCTGGCTTGGCCATGCGCATTCCTTCGATGAGCCCGTCTCCGGTGATCTGGACAGCACGCCGGATGCAGGCCAGGTCGTAGGCATCATGCAACATGCGGATCGGGTCGAGAACGTCCGCCGAATCGCGGAACTCCAAGGCCGGAGAGTAACGCTTCAATTTATCCAGAAAGTCCAGGCGCACCGGGTCCGGCTGATTGATCATCGGAAAACGCGGATAGTTTACGTACAGAATCTTTTCCTTGCTGCCCCAAGCCTTGGACAGTGCAGCCGGCACAGGCCAACGGCGAATCTCGGTAATACGCCAGTCGCGAAAGGTGGTAATGGCGACTGAGAGGTCGTCTTCCAGCTTGGCGAAAGGGCGCACGTCCTCGATGCCGGTGAAGCCCTTGATCATCGCTACGTCGCCGGAGGTGTAGAGAACTGCCCGGTTTCCGTCCGGACTCGGCACAAGCAGCAGCGCGGAGTCGAAACTGTCTAAGCCGCTTAGGCCGGTGAGGTATTGAAAGTCGTGATTTTCGCTTTGCGGAACTTGATATTCGAGATGCCGCGGCTGATTCTGATCCACGGAAAAAATCAGCATGGCGCCTTGCGGCACACCGGCCAGCACGCGGTCACGGCGCGTGGCATAGATGGTTTGCATTTGCGCCGGAGTCATATGCTCGAGGTCCATCCTGGCGGCAGCTTCGGCCTCGGCGTGATAGTTATATGGGGAAGGTTTCGTTTGGGACTGCAGCGGCGAAGTAGATGCCATCGCGAGCAGAGATACAAGAGCAACTACAGGTCTCGACATAATTACGAACTCCCTTGGCCCAAGTCGATGGGGTGGCGGACGCGAACTACCCGCGGCCGCCGTCATGTAGCTAGAAAAGCAGCTTCAAACTCAACTGCACGTTGAACGGCTCGCCGGGTCCAATACCTGGAGCACCGTTGTAGTCGCCGATGGTATCAGTGAGCTGACCAAGGCTGGTGCTGCTGACCGTATTCTTGAAGGGAGCGTAGTTGATATGGTTGAACAGATTAAACATCTCCCACCGGAACTGTAGCTTGTACTTCTCCGTGATGTTGCCGGTTTTGAACACCGACAAATCGAAATCGCTGTAACCAGGACCACGAACCAGGCCCCGTGAGGACGTATTAAATGTGCCATTGGGTGCGTTTGTAAAAGAAGCGGGATTGATCCAGAACTTCTTTGTGCCCGATATCGTAACCCCGCGATTCAAAGAGGTGTTGGGAACCATGACTGCGCGTTGCGCGCCTTCGCCCGTGCCGGAGTTATCGGCAGAGCTCTGGATGGAGAAGGGTTCCCCACTAAATACCGAGATAACGCTATGCGCCTCCCAACCTCCGGTCAGCCAGTGCGGCGTACCTGCGATGACCGGAGCGGCATAGCTCAGATGTGCAGAGAATACATTGGTGATGTCGTAGCTACTCGGCCCGTAGTCGGCCGCGATATTGTTGCTGTTTTGCGGCAGCGAATTTCGATAACTGGTTCCGTTGTCGAGGTTCTTACTCCAGACGTAAGAGAACATCGACGAGAGGTTATGCCAACCCTGGGTCCGGATGCTCGCCTGCAATGCGTTGTAGTTCGCATTGCCGATACTATCCAATTCGTTGATCGCGCCATAGGTCGGGTATTGGGCGAACAAGGGACGGCTGCTCTGCTTGGCATAGGCGGCTACTGAAGAACCCGCCGGGTTGAGCGCCGCCTGGTTGATATCGTGCAGCAGAATCTGGCGCCGGGCCCCCGAACCCACATAACCAAGCTGGAACACGACCGTTGGTGAGAGTTGCTGCTGAATATTGATGTTGTAGTTGAGTGTCCGGCCGTCGCGCAGGTTCTGACTTACCGTGTAGCCTCCGCAGGGACTGACTTTGGCGGTGGTGACGATGCAGGTGGTGGAAGGACTCGCGGCCAGGGGTGCGAGCAGTTGCCCGGCCACGATCGTCTGCGGCGCTACGCTGAGGGTAAATACCGGCGAGGACCCTCCGGGATTACCCTGCAACCCAATCGCTCCTCCATTCTTTACGCTCTGGGAAAGGAAGACGTTGACGTTCGGCGTGTCGTAGTAAAGGCCAATCGCGCCCCGGATCACAGTGTTCTTGAGAGAAGCCGGCTGGTAGGTAAGGCCAATACGAGGACTGAAGTTCGTATAGGTTGCCGGATAAATAGAGGAAATTCCATCTCCCTGGAATACGAGCCCGCCCTTGTTGGGCAGGAAAATCGAGAGGTTCTTATCGCTGTTGTAGAGGGGCCCTGTGTAGTCATAACGCACCCCATAGTTGAAGGTGATGTTTGGCTTGACCTTGTAGGCATCCTGGAAAAACAGACCGACGTTGTTGACGAAGATCTCGCGCGCCTGGTTACCGCGGGCAACCGTACCCGATGCCAGGTAACCGGCGAGAAAGTCCGCCAGGATCTTGACGTTTGGGTCGACCGTAGCATCAGTCGCCCAAGTCGTGTTATGCAACCCGTCGAATATGTACTGGCCGATTCCGTTGGAATGATAGTTTTCCGTGACGTAGCCTTTGCGGTACTCTCCGCCGAATCGAAACTGGTGTGCGCCGACAGTCCAGGAAAAATCATCGGTCGCGTGACCGGTGGTGCCATTCCGCGAGAGCGGTGGTGTGGGTCCGATCGGATCAAATTGCGAGCTTGCACCCAGGAGAATGTTGGGCGCTCCCGATATGTTCGTGACTCCGGTATTGAAGCCAAGAGCAATGGGATTGAAGCTCGTGTTGTTGTCCCCGTATGCCTGGTAAAAGTAATCGGTACCCAGCAGCAGCTGGTTACTAAAGCGGGGAGAAATCTGGTAGTTCCACACCACGGCGTAGTTCTGTGCGCGGGTCGGCACCTTGGAGTAGTACCACACCATCTGCGAGCCGGCCGGTGCTGCCTGAATGCCCTCGCCGGAAAACCAGTGAAACGAAACCGTATTCTTTTCGTTGATGTTGTAGTCGAACTTTACGGAGCCGTTATAGGTGTGGCCGCTGATCGGATCACTGCTGGTAAAGTTGCCGGTCGACGCAGGCCCAGTGAGCGCGGAAGCGGGCCAGAAGGTCTTCAGCATCGCTGACGTAACTCCGTTGACGGGAACGTTGTATTTGGCCAACTGCGCCAGGGCGAGGGTTTGGTAGGCAACGGAGGGTTCGGTGCCTAAACCGGGCGTCCCCAGCTCAAACCGTTGCGTCTCGAACGAACCGAAGAAGAACAACTTGTCTTTGATAATCGGGGCACCGAACGAAAGTCCCCAGTTATAGTTGCGAACTTTTTGCTTGCTGGCGGTAAAGGGAGATTTTTCGGCAAGGAATTCGTTGCGGTTGTAGTAGTACGCGCTGCCGTGGAGTGAGTTGGTCCCCGAGCGTAGGGTCAGGTTCACCGTACCGGCGGGATTACGCCCGGCTTCGGGTAACGATTGGGTCTGCACGGAAAACGAATCCACTGTGTCAAGAGGAAGAGTCGTTCCCGGCAGCCCGCTTACGCCGCCTTCGTTCACCGCGGGTTCGTTGTGCCAGAAGTCGTTGTTATCGACGCCGTCAATTTGCCAGTTGATCTGGTTACGGCGCGCGCCGTTCAGCGACCCGTTGAATCCCTGGCCGCCCGAGTAGCCGGCATACCCCGGGGTAAGCGCAATCATCTGCGTGTAATCGCGGCCGTTGAGGGGCAGGTCCTGGACCGTCTTCGGGGTCAGAGTCGCGGTGTTCGCGGTGCTCGCGGTATCTAAGTTGAGCGCATCGGCGGAGACGACAACGACCGTGCTCTCGTGCGAAACGCCCAGCTTGATTGGGAGATTGAAGATTTCGCCGGCGCTCACGGTGACCTTATCGACCCTGACTTTTTCAAAGCCGGGCGCCTCGACGCTGACGCTGTACGTGCCGAGGGGAAGATCGGGAATGGTATAGGTGCCACTACTCGAGGTGACAGTCGGGTGATTGATGCCGGTATCGACATCCTGTGCGGTGACGGGCACCGAGGCAACAGCCGCTCCCGATTCATCCGTTACGGTTCCACTAATACCGCCGCGAAAAATCTGTGCCCAACTACTCGTGGTAGCGAGAAGGCCGAGAACGAGGAGCAGGGTGGGGACGAATGATCTTGAGATGAAACGCATGCGTGTGCCTCCTGAAATGAATCAGAACAAAAAGTGAAGCCGTGGAATGGCAACAGGGGCATTCCGGGGACTGAGCTATCCCGCAGAGTCATCGAGTACACACACGATGACCGAACAAGCTCGGCAGAGCTCGCAATGAGGGCTATCGCTCGAGGGGCCTGCGCTACAGGAGATAGAGTCTCCCTTAGCGCTCGAATGAAATCGTATACAATTCAGCATGACCGTCATCTGTTTGAGTGTCAAGCAGAATCTAACGGTCTTCCGATGCGAGAATAGGTGGTTCACTATGGTTACTTCTTCCCGAAGACCGAAGGCCTTGCCTCGCACAAAAAGACTTCTACCCGCGGAGCACGGCAATAGCTCACGAGTGGCCTTTCAACAGATTCGCGAGATGATCGTGCACGGCAAACTATCGCCGGGCACATGGATCGTGGAATCTGAGATCGCGAGTCAGCTTGGGATGAGTCGTACGCCAGTGCGCGCGGCCATCCACGCGTTGCACCGCGAAGGCTATATCGTCGAGCAGAAGGGAATCATCAAGTCTCGGATGGAAGTTGCCCCATTGACCAGCGCGGACGCGGTGGAACTTTACTCCGTCATTGGGCGGGTGGAAGGTTTGGCCGGCCGGCAGATTGCGGCCCTCGAGAAGACAGACCGGCTGGTTTTAAGTTCGCGCCTTTGGGCGGCCAACGATCAATTGCGCGCGATCAAGACTGCAGGAAGCAGCCGTGCGGGCGAGATCTTCGACATTGACTCCGGTTTCCACCGCACGATCATCGATGCTGGTGCGGGACCCAGGGTGCGATCGCTGCATCAGGCTGTTGAGCCGCAAACGGAACGGTATTGGCGTTTGTATTCGGATGCGATCCTGGATAATCTCAACTTTTCCATCGACGAACACGACACGATTATTGAAGCGGTTACCAATGGCGATGCGGATGCATTGGAGCGAGCCTTATGGCTCAACTGGATGAACGGCTGCAGCCGATTGGGAAAACTCATTCTTCAGTTCGGGGAGAGAGGTATCTCGTAGCGCAGGAACTCTCCACGTGAGAACTCGAGCTTAAGGCCCAAACAGATCTCGACGGGTGCCCCATGTTCGCACCAGCGTACGTGGGCCGAAGAAGACGGGCGAAGCCCATCAAACGCTTCTACTCATTTAGCCAAAAGCATTCGAAGAATTCATATTCGGCCCACGTACGCTGGTGCGAACATGGGGCACCCATCAAGAGCCGTTTGGGCGTTTGTTTAAGGCTCCCGCGTGGAGCTTGGAATCAGTTCTGTCTCCATCAATGGAACCGGGATCATGCCCTCATTGTTGAAGCGGTCCATGAAGTCGCGAAGCACGAAGGGCTTTCCTGCCAAATCTTGCTGGTGGGCATATTCGGTCAGGAGTTCGTCAAACAATAGTTTGCCGGTCACGTAGCTCGTACCGTAGCCGGGCTGGCGGAGATACAGCAACTGCTCGAAGGTGGTGAGTTCGTCCTTGGGATTCGACCAGCCGCGCGGCGTCCATTCGGCCTGGAAGTGTCCACCCTGTTCCAGAGTAAATTCGTTTGCCTGCACATAGAGCGATGCGAGACCACGGGCAGCCCGGTTCGCCAGCATAATCCACACTAATTCCTTCGCGCGCGGATTGTCGTCATACAGACCGGCGTGCATCATCAATTCCTCAAACGCCGTCGCGAAACCTTCGGCGCGATTGTCCCAGATATTTGAGAGCGACGCCTCGCGGCGGATGGGACTGGGATTGGGCTCATCGCGCATGCGTGCGAGATCGATCCAGTGGTAATCGTGGGAGAGCAACAGCATCGGCTCGCGCTGCGTAACCTGCGTAAAGAACACCCGGTGGCCTTCTGGTACGAAGTGGCCCAACTGGTTCTTGAGCGCGTCCCTAATGTATGGCTTGTCGGGAATGATCTCCTGCTTGATGAGGAAATCGATGAACTTATCGAGATGCGCATTCGCCATCTTGTCAAACGAGGCGGCATCGGGCATCGGTTCGAGCTGTGCCAGCTTGCGATTGTTATGCTCCTCCAACCGCAAGGATGCGTGCGCGCGCTCCAATTCGCGGCGCAGCAATGCTACTTCCTGGTCCCAGTTGTAGGGGATGAAGTGGACGTTCTGCTGGTACCATGTGTAGTTTTCCTTGCCAACGCCGGATACGCCGGTCTTGGTGGGCGCTTGTTGCTCCAGCCAGGAGATGAAGTCGTCCGTTGCCCTATGGGCGGACGTAACGGCGGTTCGAAGCGCGGGAGTCGCCCCCGTCAAATCCGCGTGCTGGTGATTTTCCAACGTGCGGGTCGTGAGCGTTCCTGCCTCCAGTGACGCCAAGGCGCGGGATTGGTTGCGAAGCTCCTGCTCGCCGTAAACCCACAGATCGCGCGCATTGCTGTCTTTCAGATTCTCCTTTGCCTCGGCGAGAAAGGCGGGGATCATTCCGATCTTTCCCGTCAGTTCGTCCTGTGCGGCTGCAGAGAGGGGCCAGTGGTAGTTATAAAGCTGGATCTCGGGATAGGAGACCGGGGCCTCGCGTGACGGGACATCGGTGCGTGTCGGCCAGATGTTTACGTAGAAGGCGGGATCGCGTGCCCAGGGACGCAACACCCTGAAGTCAAAATCGAGGCCGTTCATCTCCGCCTTGACCAGCTTATAGTCGTTCTGTTGCGCGATGGGCCAGCCGGCGGGATTGATCGCATCCAGACGCTTGCGCCAGCCCGGGAACGCCGCTTCCTTTGCCTTGATTGCGCTTGGGCTGTAGTCCGGTACGTTGCCCTTCATCACCGGCCGTTCGAACTCGCGCCACTGTTGGAACAGCGTCACCAGCGCAGTATACGGTTGGGATTCGGCAGCAACCGGGGAGGCGCCAGCCAGCAGCAGCAACAGCATGGCGAACGCGGAGACGAAACAGGAATAGGCCATAAGCTATAACTCTCTGTCCTTGGATCCGGGGTAAGTGCTGGAGTAGAGAAAATAATGGTATACGATTATTTCGTTCCACGGACTCCGAAAGGTGAGTTATTCGCTTTAAGACGCGGCCCAGGCGCTTTCAAAGAGCCGCAGCCAATTTCCATGAAAGATTGCCTTTACGTCGTCTTCCGTATACCCGCGCTTCCTTAGCAACGGATCGAGCTTCTGCAAATCCGCAATCGTATCCAGGTCTTCGGGAGATTGTTCGGTTCCGAATCCACCGTCGAGATCGCTGCCTATGGCCACATGACGGGTGTTTCCCGCGAGCTGGCAAATGTGATCGATGTGGTTGATCGCGTCATCCAGCGTGACGCGAGGATTCGTGCTGCCACCCCGGGTCCATCCGGGCACCATCATCCAGGCGTCGAAAGGGGAGCCGATGACACCCTCCCGCTCAATGATGGCGCGAATCTGATCGTCGTCGAACTGGCGATCCGCGGGAGTGATGGCGCGGCAATCGTTGTGGCTTGCGAGCACCGGGCCGTGGAACTGTTCGAGGGCCTGCCAAAAACTTTCGTCCGCGAGGTGGGTGAGATCGAGGATCATGTTCAGCTCTTCCATCGCCCGCAGTAGATCGCGGCCCTCTGGAGTCAACCCGCCTTCGCAGCCCGTGCCGTGCGCATAAGCGCTGGGGCCGTAGTGCGACAGACCAACCACGCGCAGACCAGCCTCATACCACTCGGCGGCGTGGCCAGGGGAGAGGATCGGGTCCGCGCCCTCCATGCTGAGGATGAACCCGAGCGGCCCATCTTCACCGCCGTTTTCCCAGCGCGAAACGCTTTTTTGAAGAGACGGCCAATCGAGCAACATCTCGCACACCCCGCGCCGCTCCAACAGCCGGTAGTAGGCCAGTTGTCCCTGCGCAGTGGCGCAGGCGATCTCCTGGGTACGGAAGTCGAGTGAGGAACGCCCGGTGCGATTGGCGCGCGACAACAGCGTCGAGAGCACGATACCGATGTGGCCTTGGCGCATCTCGGGAAAGGCGACCGTGTTCTTGCCGCGAGCTTTTCCTTCCATTCCTGCTTCGGATAGCCGGATCTCGGCTACGGTTTGATCGAGATCACGATTCCAGCCCAAAGCGTTCCACGATAAATCCAGGTGTGCATCGAGAATGAACATGAGGTTATAGAGTAATTCTCGGTGGGGGTTGCGTGCATGAAATTCGATTTAGTGGGAGTTGCCGGTCAGGGCTTCATGGGCCGAGGAATCACAGCGTCGTTTCTCCGCGCCGGCCTGCGGGTGATTGCGGTGGACACGCGGGAGGAATCGTTAACAGCGGCGCGGCTTTATATCGAGAGTGCCATGGCGGAGACGGTGAGGCACGGGGCTTCGCAGCAGGCTGTTCCGTGGGCGGAGCGATTGCGCGTGGCGACTTCGCTGGCGGAACTTGCGGAGTGCGCATTTGTGGTGGAGAGCGTCACCGAAGACCTGGCCATCAAGCGCGCGGTCTTCGACGAGATTGAAAACGTTGTCGCTGCGGACGTTCCTATCGCGAGCAATACTTCCGCGTTACCGATTACCCTTCTTCAGCAAGGGCGGAGGCGCCCATCCCGTTTTTTGGGCATGCATTGGACGGATCCGGCGTATGCCACCCGCTTTCTCGAGATTATTCGTGGGGATCAGACTTCGGATGCGGTCATCAGCGCTGCGATGGAGCTTGGGCATGCCACAGAAAAAGATCCGTGCATTGTCAATCGGGATATTCAGGGATTTATTGCCAACCGATTAGGCTACGCCATGTACCGGGAGGCGGCGAATCTCCTCGAGATGGGCATCGGGGATGTAGAGACGATTGATCGCGCATTCCGCAATGCCTTTGGATTGTGGGCTACCCTGTGTGGACCTTTTCGCTGGATCGACATCACCGGAGGGCCGGAACTTTATGCGAAGGTGATGGCCGGAATTCTGCCGACGCTTAGCGGTGTAACGGAAGTTCCGGCCTCCTTCCGTGAGCAACGAGGGAGATTTTACAAATATGAAGACGGCGACGACGCCAGGTGGCAGAAGCTCTTGCATGAGCATGCCTGGGAAGTGCGCCGCCTGCAACAGGAGTACTACCCGCTGACCAGCGGCACGGATAAGTGAATCGGAATTCCATTTGGTCCTGCAAATCATCTCAGCCCAGGAAGGCCCGCCGTGCCTTCTTGCCGGAGGCCTGCCACCGCCGGATGACCTCGTAGACCATCGCGGTTTGAAAACTCACGGCTATCCACACAAAGACGGCTTCGATGGGAAGGTAGTCCCAGGCGGTGATCTGGATGCCCATCATCTGAGTTGGTTGGTATCCCCACCAACCGTAGGGCACACCAAGAGTCGCCTCCCAAAGCAGGCTGGTCAAGAGCATTACAAAAAGCGTAAGGGAAAACGCGCGCCAGTTGATGACCGGGAGGGCGGTGGGAAAAAGTATTGTCGACGGGCCCAGGGCGCCTACGACAAGAAAGGTAAAGTATCCAGGGAATCCTGGTGTTTTCGGCGCAAAGTAATGGCGGCAAACGATTGCGGCCAGGATAAGCACTATCCCCAAGACGAGCGATTGTGGATGAAAGCGAAGCAGGCGTTGAAAATCCACGCGCTGTGAGGCGTCATTCGGGATGCTGTATCGAGCCAGCCAATATTCGTCGGCCCAAATGTACAGAAGAAGAATAAGGATGAACCCGGTCAGGTAGAACACATATTCCTCAATGGGAACGCTGCCGACAATGACGTGGCCGGGAGAGCCGATGAAGATGTAACCGGATCCGCTGTCTCCGAGCGCAGGTGCGGGAATCTGCAGGGTGGCGCGGGGATTCGGGAATTTGAGGAACAGGTGGGCGAAGAAGAAGTCGAGAATGACACCCATGGGAAACAGGATCGCAATGGTCCGAACGAATGATTTTTTCGAGATCGCCACGCCCTCTTGAGGGACAAGCCAGCCACCGATGGCAAGGATCGGCACGATGAAAAGCAGCAGACTTACCGTGTAACCATAGGGCGATGGGTTGGGCACCGAAACATCCACCACCGAGGGCACCCGCACGCGGCTCAATGTGAGAGCTGCGGGGAGAGCAATCATTCCGAGAATGACCCCGATGATCAGGAAACTGGAAAGCGGAGAGCCGGGATTAGGGCGGACTTGCATGATCCAGAGCCGCCCAATTGTAGCAGTTGCTGATGAGGACTCGGGTCGCTAGACGCCCTGTCCGCGATCAGCCACGGCCTCCCGGTTCTTATTTCGTGCTACATTCACATCGTCATGGCCGGGCAACGATTTACTGAGTCAATGCGTCATCGATCGCGGATGTCCTGGGTTATTGAAGGCCTTGTTCTAGCCTTTTCCCTGACTTCTGCGGCTGCCTTGCACGCGGCGCCGGTGCTGATGATCTCTATTGATGGCCTGAAACCCGAGTACGTCACACACGCCTCCGAACATGGATTGCGGCTCCCCACCTTGCAGCGCTTTCTCACCCAAGGCGTATATGCCGATGGGGTGGTGCCTGTGCTGCCTTCCGTCACTTATCCGGACCACACCACCATGATTACCGGCGTGTGGCCGAAGGAGCACGGGATCTATAACAACCCGCTCTTTGATCCTGAGCGCAAGATGGGATCGGCGTGGTACTGGTACGCGGAGAGCATCCGCGTACCTACGCTATGGGATGCTGCGCACCAGGCCGGGATCCGCACGGCGAGCGTGAGTTGGCCGGTGAGCGTGAATGCCACCAGCGTCGACAGCCTCATTCCCGAATATTGGCGACTATTCACCGCGGCGGGAGACGCGAATCCCCAGGATCGCTACCTGATGGCGGCCATTTCGCGTCCTGATGGCATGCTGGCCGCGATGGAGCAGCGGCTCGGGCCATATATGGCAGGCAATGCCACGACCATTGATGGCGATCGCACGCGCACCCGTTTCTCGCTCGATATCCTGGAGCATCAGAAGCCGGGCTTTATGACCATCCACCTGAGTTCCCTCGATGAGGCGGAGCACCTATCCGGCCCCTTCAGCGAGGAAGCGAACCATACTTTGGAAGCAGTGGACGAAATGGTAGGGCAGCTCATCGCCGCGGCGATGAAAAATGATCCCAAGACGACGGTGGTTGTTCTCTCCGATCATGGCTTTGCTGCGGTCGATCATGAGTTGAACCTGGCAATTCCATTCGTGCAAGCAGGTTTGATCACGACCAAGACGAGCGCCTTCGGCGAGGTCAGCGTGACCTCGTGGAAAGCGGAGCCGTGGTCAGGGAGCGGCCTGGCGGCAATCATGTTGCACGATCCATCGGATGCGGCCACGCGGGCCCAGGTAAAAGGGCTGCTCGAAAAGCTGGCGGGGGACCCGGCAAATGGGATTGCGAAAATCCTGACCGGGGACGAGGTGCGAGCGGCTGGAGGCTTCCCGGGTGCAGCCTTCGTGGTTGCCATGAAGCCGGGGTTTATGATCGGGGGCGAGTTGTCGGGAGCGCTCGTGACCGCCGCGCCAGAGAAGGGCGTGCACGGGTATCTGCCCTCATTCCCGGAGATGCATGCCTCGTTCTTCGCCATGGGGCAGGGCATAGCCAGCGGCCGCGATCTGGGTATCATCGATATGCGGCAGGTTGCCCCAACGGTGGCAAGCTTGCTTGGAGTGACGCTGCCCACAGCAAAACAGCCGAAGCTGAAGGTTGAACCATGATCTCTGATGGCAAAGTGATGGGTTTTATTCCAACCACCGATGCGGTGCGAGCGCGTGGCTTCTACGAGGATGTTCTTGGGCTGCGGTTTGTGAGCGACGATCCCTTCGCTCTGGTCGTGGAGTCACAGGGAACGCTTATCCGCATCGCCAAGCTCAACGAGCTTACGCCTGCTCCTTACACGATCCTGGGCTGGCAGGTCAGCGATATCGAGCAGGAAGTGCAAACCCTGCACGCCCGGGGAGTGACTTTTCGCCTATATCCTGGGATGAATCAGACGGATCTTGGTGTTTGGACGGCTCCCGGCGGAAGCAAGATCGCATGGTTTCAGGATCCAGATGGAAACCTGCTCTCCTTGTCGCAACATCCCGAAGGACAATAGGCTGGAAGGGGTTGCGGACAAGGGAAGGACCCATGGGGCATAATACGTTTGTGAGAGTCGTATTACTGCCTTCTCTGCTCGACGACTCTGCCCGCAACACGCGCAGCAGGGTCGTGGCCATCTACAGCCTGCTGCTGGTGTTCAATCTGGGCGCATGGCTGTGGGCTCTCATTGCCTTTCGTCACTTCCCGGTATTGTTGGGCACGGCTTTGCTAGCCTACAGCTTTGGTCTGCGGCACGCGGTGGATGCCGACCACATTGCGGCCATCGACAATGTCACACGAAAGCTCATGCAAGAGGGGAAGCGGCCGATCGCCGTAGGGTTCATGTTTTCTCTCGGCCACTCAACGGTTGTGTTGGTGGGATCGGTGGCGATTGCCTGGACAGCGCTGGCAGTGCAGCATCAGATGGATGCGGTCAAGGAGATCGGCGGCCTGGTCGGCACGCTCGTATCCGTTCTATTTCTCTTCGGGATTGCAGTTCTGAACCTGGTGGTGCTGCGCTCTGTTTATCGGACGTTTCTCAAGGTCCGAAGCGGCGAACCGTATGTGGATGAGGACCTCGATCTTCTACTCGGGAATGGCGGCCTCCTGGCGCGCCTGTTTCGACCCATGTTCACCATGATCACGCGCAGTTGGCATATGTATCCCCTGGGAGTCCTGTTTGGGCTGGGATTCGACACGGCAACTGAAATTGGAGTCCTGGGAATTTCGGCCGCCGAAGCGTCCAAGGGGCTGTCGATGCTATCGATTTTGATATTCCCCGCGTTGTTTGCCGCGGGCATGTGCCTGATCGACACGACGGACAACATCCTTATGCTCGGCGCCTACGGGTGGGCCTTCACCAAGCCGATTCGCAAGTTGTATTACAACATCACCATCACTTCGGTTTCGGTGGTCGTGGCTCTGACCGTCGGAGGAATTGAAGCGCTAGGGCTGCTGGTGGGGCGCTTTCACTTGAAGGGAAACTTCTGGGACGCCGTGGCCAGGCTCAACGACAACTTCGGCGCCCTCGGCTTTTTCATTGTCGGCCTGTTTGCCATCTGCTGGGCAGCTTCCGTGGCCTTTTATAAGTGGCGACGCTTCGATGACCTAGAGCTCGGCACCTAGCGTCTGCGCGCGAACCGGCCAGTAGGACCAAGCAAAACCCGATGGGTGCCCCATGTTCGCCCCAGCGTACGTGGGCCGATTATGAATTCTTCGAATGCTTTCACTAAAGGCCTAGAAGCGTTTGATGGGCTTCGCCCGACTTTTTCGGCCCACGTACGCTGGTGCGAACATGGGGCACCCGTCCAGTTTTGTTTGGTCTTTTGGGGCCGGTTCGCGCGCGGAGGCTAGGCGCCGTGCTTTTCCGCGGAAGCCAGCAGAACACAAATGGCTACACCTTCCGCTGCCTTCGCTACCGCCTCTAATTCCGGAAAAGTAGGGGCTATGCGGATCGTCCGGTCCTCGGGATCATCTCCGAACGGATGGGTGGCGCCGGCGGGTGTAAGCACTACGCCCGCTTCCTTGGCCAAGGCAACCACGCGCTTGGCGCAGCCTTTGCCTACCGTGAGGTTGATGAAGTAACCTCCCTTGGGCTTGGTCCAGCTCACGTCAGAAACGCCGGTAAGCTTCTCGGCAAAGACTTCCAACACCTTTTCAAACTTGGGCGCGATCAGGGCCCTGTGCCGATCCATCAAGCGATGAATCGCGGCGTCGTCCGAGAGAAAACGAACGTGACGCAGATGGTTCAACTTATCCGGACCAATCGTCTGCGGAGAAAGCTTGGCCAGCAACCATTGGACGTTCTGGGGCGAACCGGCAAACAGCGCTATCCCGGCACCGGGCAGCGTGATTTTCGAAGTCGAAGCAAAAACAAAGGCCCGGTTGGGATGAGAATGACGCGCGGACAGGTCCAATATATTGGCAATCTCTATTCGCTCGCTGGTCAGGTGGTGAACGGCGTAGGCATTGTCCCAAAAGAGGCGGAAGTCGGGAGCCGCAGTCTTCATAGCCGCCAGACGCTCGATAATCGCATCCGAATAGACCGTTCCCGTCGGATTGCTGTACTTAGGCACGCACCACATCCCCTTGATGGAGGCGTCGCCGGCTACCAGCCGTTCCACCTGCTCCAGGTCCGGACCATCTTCCCGCAGCGCCACCGGGATCATCCGGATACCGTATTCCTGGCAAATCCCGAAATGGCGGTCATACCCAGGGACGGGACACAGGAACGCAATTTCTCCTTGTTTTGACCAGGGCGCGGTGCTGTCGCAGGTTCCCTTGAGCAGCGCGAAGACGATGGTGTCGTGCATCAAGGTAAGACTGGAGTTGTTGCCGGCGACTATCTGCCCGGCCGGCGCTCCCATCATGGTGGAGAAAAGCCTGCGGACCTCCGCCAAGCCCTGCAGTCCGCCGTAGTTGCGCGCATCCACACCGCCTTCGCCCAGGAAGTCGTTCGCCCCTGGGAGGGACAGCAACCCGGCGCTCAGATCAAGTTGAGCGGCCGAGGGCTTTCCCCGGGTTAGGTCGAGCTTGAGCCCGCGGGCTTTGAAGGCTTGATACTTGTCCTGAAGGAGCTGGTCTGGCCGGAGTTGGGTTAGATTCGTCATGCCAGCATCTATTATGACGGATAGGCGGCCCCTCCGGCAGGGGGCGGACACCCCTTCGGTAAGCATTCGGTGCGCGCATCTGATCCGATAACGAATTAACCGCAACGAATTCCGGGAATGACCCGTCAGACTCTATGCTGCCAAAAAATGATCCATTGCACCGCTTCTCGTCTAAACGCGCTGTGCCGGAGCCTCCGCGCTCTTTGTTGGACTGCAATGTATCTCGTGTGCTGCTGTCTTCCCGGCCCGGTCCAGGCCCAACCAGCTGGCGTCTCTGGACAGGATCAAGATCAGGGCAGCATTAGCGGCACTGTGGTCGACCAGACGGGAACTTTCGTCGTCTCCGCCCATGTCATGCTTACCCGCGACGGCCATCCCGGGCAGCAGGAAGTGATATCCGACGCGGAGGGGCGCTTTCACTTCCAGGGCATCCCAGCGGGTGCGTTTCAGCTGGTCGTCACGGCCTCTGGGTTTGCTCCCCAACAGCAGCAGGGCGTGCTCCACAACGGCGAAGCGCTAGAGGTAGCCGCGCTCTCGCTGACCATCGCCGCCGCCACTACCGAAGTACAGGTCAGGGTCACGAATTACGAGCTGGCCGAAGAGCAAATCAAGGTGGCAGAGACGCAGCGGGTGCTGGGAGTTATCCCAAATTTCTATGTCACCTACCAGCAGGACGCATTGCCGCTTAGCCCGAAGCAAAAGTTTGAGCTGGCGTGGAAGACCAGCGTAGACCCGGTGACCTTTGCGGCGAACGGCGCGTTTGCGGGGGTGGAGCAGGCGCAGAACAATTTCGGCGGATACGGGCAGGGAGCCTCTGGATATGGCAAGCGCTATGGCGCCTCCTACGGAAACGCGCTGATCGGCACCATGATCGGAGGTGCGATTTTGCCCGCGCTGTTCAAGCAGGATCCGCGCTATTTCTACAAGGGAACCGGCAGCAAGCGGTCCCGCGTTTTCTATGCGTTGGCGAATGCTGTCGTCTGCAAGGGCGATAATGGGCGCTGGCAGCCGGATTATTCAGGTATCCTGGGAAGCCTCGCCGGAGGCGGCATTTCGAACCTGTACTATCCGGCCGGCAGCCGGGATGGAGCGTGGCTGACTTTTGAGAACACTTTCATCGGCATCGGCGGCTCTGCCATTGGCAATATTTTCCAGGAATTTGTTGTCCGCAAGCTGACGCCCCACGCTCAGGGTAAGCCATAGCGGGTGATCACCACAGAGGATTGGCACGCATGAACGGTCGTAACGGCAGCCGCGGCAAGCCCCCTCTCTGGGGAGAGGAGAACCGGCTCACCGGCATGCTGAACCTTGTTGTCTTGCTGGCTACAGTCGCGGTTGCTTATACCGACTACATCGTGGTTCCCGATGTTTTCCTCGGTTACCTCTACGTGCTGCCAATCGCGCTCAGTGCGCTGGTCAATCCACTGCCTCTTACCCTGGGACTCATTGTGATTTGTACGGTCCTGCAGGGCGTTTTCTCCCCGGATTCGCCGGTTGTCCTACAAGTGAGGGTGGCGCGCGACGCGATAACGCTGGCGGGCTTCCTCATGGTGGGATTTCTGGTGACGCTGATCGCGCGGCAGCGCGAACGGCTGGCAGCGGAGGTGCGCCGGCAGCGCGATGAGTACGAGCATGATTTGACCCTGGCCGCGCAAGTGCAGCGGCAAGTGTTGCCTAAACCGCTTACCTGCCGCTCGCTGGAGCTGGGCGCGGCGATGCACACCGCGCAACTTTTGGGTGGGGACTACTACGACTTTTATCAGATTTCTGACAGCGTGGTGGACGTGGTGATTGCCGACGTCTCAGGACATGGAGCCGCAGCCTCGCTCTTAATGCCGTCCCTGGCGGTGGCCTTGCGCCTGCGCGCCCGCGAACTGAGCGGGCCGGCGGAGATCATCTCAGATCTCGACCAGGTGTTGCGGCAGATCACCAGCACGGCTACGTTCGTGACCATGTTTTATGCCCGGTTCGACCAGGCTGGGAAAACGCTGCAATACGCCAATGGGGGCCATAATCCGCCGCTGCTCACTCGTCCTAAAACGGGCCAATCCCTGCAGCTGGACGTGGGCGGGCCAATCCTGGGTATCTTGAAAGACACTCAGTTTTCCAATACGGTAGTGGCGCTTGAAAAGGGTGATATTCTCACACTCTTTACCGACGGAGTGACTGAACAAGAGAACGAAACGGGTGAAGAATTCTCGACCACCCGGTTGGAACAAGTGGTTCTAAACAACGAAGGAGAACCAGCATCGGTCCTGGTGGATCGCATCACCGGGGCGGTCTCTGCGTTTGCGGGAAACAAACCCCAAGTGGATGATCTAACTGTGGTGGTGGTTAAGATTCTCTAACTCGCGCGTATAGGTTCTGCAATTCCCACAGACGGAGTATCGGCAGAGAAGCCCGGACAACGATAGAATGATTGTGCATGACCACTCGGACTGAAATAATCGCTCATCTTGATCTAGAACTTACCCGCCTCGAGCGGGCGCGAGATTTTCTCGCGGCTGCGCTTGCAGATCCTCGCGCGGCTTCGGCCATCGCTTCCCTCGCTGCTGTCAAGGCGAAGGCTAAAAGGAAAACTACGAGTAAGCCTCGCAAGCTGCCGGCAGTCACAGCGGCAGTGGTTGCTGCTCCCCCTCCTCCTCCGCCGCCTGCCAAAGAGGAACCACAAGTACAGCGCGTTCCGCCCAGGCGCCGGATGGAACGCCGGCAGCAAGCGGAGAAGGCTCCCAAGTCAACCGCTGCGCTCAGCGGAATGGTGCCCACCGGACCGGTGGTCGTTTCCGCCAACGAAGCGCGCAAGGTACAGGAACGCGCCACGGTAGCTCCCCCACCGCCGGTAGTCAGTGAGCCTCGCCCGGAGAACGGTGGCGAACGCACGTTGGGTTCTCTTATCCAAGCGTTCGAGCGGAGAGCCGGTCTGAGCGGATTAGAGACCCCTTAGGCAGACCCAGGGAAAGATGGAGAAGAGTCGCTCGCCGCTGTACGTCACCTCTCTGATCGCGGGCGCCTTCTTCATGGAAAACCTGGACGGCACCATCATCGCCACTGCGCTGCCGCAGATGGCGCGCTCTTTCCACGTGGGCGCGGTTCGTCTCAACATCGGGATGACGGCCTACCTGCTGACGCTGGCCGTATTCATTCCTATCAGCGGCTGGGTGGCCGATCGTTTCGGCTCACGTTCTGTCTTCGCCGCTGCGATCGCAACGTTTACCTTTGCCTCGCTGCTCTGCGGCTTCTCCGATACGCTCACCGAATTCATGCTCACCCGCATCCTGCAAGGCATCGGCGGGGCGATGATGGTGCCGGTCGGCCGCCTTATCGTGTTGCGCAGCACGCCTAAAGACCAGCTGGCCAAGGCCATTGCTTACATCACGTGGCCCGGTCTAACCGCGCTGGTGGTAGGGCCGCCGCTCGGCGGTTTCATCACCACCTACGCCAGCTGGCATTGGATCTTCTTCCTCAATCTCCCCATCGGCCTCGTCGCGCTGGTCCTGGCTTTGCTTTGGGTGGAGAATGTCCGCACCGGCGAAAAGCATGGATTCGACTGGCTCACCTTTGTGCTGGCGGGCTTCGCTTCCGCCGGCGCTGTTTATGGCATGGAGAAGCTGGGCAGTGAGGGTGGTTCCTGGCACTTTCCTGGCGCGGTGCTGGCGCTGAGCCTGCTGAGCGGAGTAGCTGCGATTGTCGCTGCCCGGCGCCATCCAGCTACCTCGCTCATCGATCTGGAATCGATGAAGGTGAAAACCTATTCCCTGTCTGTGTTTGGAGGAAGTGCGTTTCGCATCGCTGTTTCGGTGTTGCCCTTTCTTTTGCCGCTCATGTTCCAGATTGCCTTTGGCTTGAATGCCTTTCAATCGGGTTTATACCTGCTGGCTCTCTTCGCGGGGGATCTGAGCATGAAGGCGTTCGTGATCCAGGCGCTGCGCCGCTTCGGTTTCCGCCGCCTTCTTATCGTGAACGGGATAATGACCGCGCTCTCCATGGCGCTTTGCGCGCTGCTGAGCCCAGCCACGGCGACGATTTTGGTGGCCGTCATTCTCTTCTTTCATGGAGCGTTGCGATCGATGCAGTTCACCTGCATGACGACGTTGGCCTACGCGGATATTGCCCCGGAGCGGATGAGCCGGGCCAACGGCTTCTTAAGCGCAGTGATGCAGCTGAGCATGGGTATGGGCGTAGCCATTGGCGCGGTGACTCTGCGCCTGGTGGCCCACGCGCGGGGCCATTCCGCCGCCGCGCCGCAGCTGCGCGATTTCCACCTCGCCTTTTTGTTCATCTCGGTGGTGGCTCTGGGGCCGGTGTTCGACAGCCTGGGCCTTCCCCCGAACGCGGGGGCGACCACCAGCGGCCATCGCCTGCCGGAGTTGGAAGTGAATCCGGTGTAGCGCGCTACAGAAATGAAACGATTAGAAATTGAGTCCCACTCGGCGCTGATGTAGGCTTGGCCGTGGAAGCCTATGCCACGAATTCGAAATCTCCGCTGGTGGGTCGCAGGCCTGCTCGCCTGCGCGAGTGCGCTCAGCTATCTCGACCGGCAGAGTTTTCCTGTCGCCGTCACTGAGATTCAAAAGCAAATCGCGCTCACCAATCGGCAATACTCGGTTCTGCAGATGCTGTTTTTGCTGGCTTACTCCGCCATGTACGCGGGCGGAGGCAAGCTAGCCGATTGGCTCGGCACCCGGCTGGGCTACGCCCTTCTGATTTTGTGGTGGTCCGTCGCCACTATTCTGCATGGGCTGGTAAGCACGGTGTCTGGGCTGGGCATCGCGCGTTTCCTTCTTGGTTTTGGGGAGGGCGGTGGATTTCCTTGTTCCGCGAAAGCTGTATCCGAGTGGTTTCCGCCGGAGGATCGGGCATTTGCCTTCGGCATCTTCAACACTGGTTCCAGTGTTGGCGCGGTGGTTGCGCCTCCGCTGATCGCCTTCATTATTCTGACGCTCGATTGGCGCTGGGTCTTTTTCATTACTGGAGCAGCCGGCCTGCTGTGGGCTTTGGCCTGGTGGCTATTCTACGATTTGCCGCAGAAACAAAAGCTCATTACCCCGGCCGAATTGGCCCACATCGAGAAATCTGTCTTTCCCGTGGCTCCATCCAGCCGCATTTCCTGGCCAAGCCTTTTCCGTTACCGGCAAGTGTGGGCGTTGGTGGGAGCAAAGTTTCTGACGGACGCCGCGTGGTTTTTCTTCATCTTCTGGCTGCCCAAGTATCTGGGAGACGTGCGACATCTCAACATAAAGCAGATCGGCTACTTCGCGTGGATACCGTATGCTGCCGCGGGGTGCGGGAGCTTTCTCGGCGGCTGGTTGAGCAGCATTCTTGTTCGCCGCCGTGTCTCCATCAATGCGTCGCGTAAGATTTGTCTTGGCCTGAGTGCCGCGCTGATGCCGATGTCCTTGCTCATCACCAAGTCCCCCTTGGGCTGGACGCTGGTGTTTTTCAGCATCGTGTTTTTAGGCCACCAATTCTGGTCCACAATCCTGCAAACGATGGCGGCGGACATCTTTCCCTCCGCAGTTGTCGGTTCGGTTGCCGGACTAATGGGGGCGGTGGGCTCCTTCGGCGCCATGCTCTTCGACTTGCTGGTAGGCGCAATTCTCACGTACACGCACAGCTATTCCAGTGTGTTTCTGTTGGCCGGCTTTTTCCATCCGCTTTCGTTTCTGATCATCATCCTGATGATCAAGAGGATCGAGCCCGTCTCGAATCGGCTTCAGAACTGAGCAAGAGTAAACCGCATATCTCTCCACTCCGCTACACTTTGTCATCTCTCCATCCCAATCACACCGATCCCAAATGGAAGCGCCGCCCTCCCCTCGTCATCCCGAGAGGTTGTGACTTAATTCGGTTTGCAGCCGGCTGCCCTCTCGATCCCACTAACAGCACTCAATGGATACGCCGCCCTCCTCCCCTTGTCATCCCGAGGAGCCGACTTGCCTGGCGCAAGTTAAGAGAGCAATGAACAGCACAGGCCACCGCGCACTCGACGGGTGCCCCATGTTCGCACCAGCGTACGTGGGCCGAAAAAGACGGGCGAAGCCCATCAAATGCTTTGGTCGGTCCAGGGTACGGTTGTTCATTAGGACCGGAGAGCCCCATGCGCTTTCGGCCCACGCAACTTGATGAAACTCGCTTCCGTCTGACGACCACTCTCCATGGAAACGCCGCCCTCCCCTTGTCATCCCGAGGAGCCGACTTGCCTGCGGCAAGTTAAGGGAGCAATGAACGGTACGGGCCACCGCGCACTCGATGGGTGCCCCATGTTCGCGCCAGCTAACGTGGGCCGAAAAAGTTGGGCGAAGCCCATCGAACGCTTTTGGTCGGTCCAGGGTACAGTTGTTCATTAGGAGCGAAGCCGAGGGACGTGCAGTTCTACGGACCTTTCGTGGAAATGCTTTCCGCAGAGAAGCAACAAATTTTTCATCTCGACCGGCGCGTACCCGGATTTCCTTCCTCACAGCGGCTGGCAACGACTACGCATGCGGCTCTCCGTGAAGAGAGACGCAGGAACTTCATCAGCGCCCCAAAACCCGACAGGACATCCGGGGGAGCGGAGTGGAGAGCTCTGCGGTTCGCTTGTCCCTTTTTATCTGGGCGCCTTGGGAGTTACAAAGCAATACGCGCTGTACTTGATCTCGCTCCATGCTCTTTCGCCAACGGGGTAGCCGGGAAACAGAGGCCGGTTGACCGGCGTGAATTTGATCCTTACCCAGATCGCCTTCTTACCGCGCGTCAGATCGCGCGGGATTAAAAACTCATCGTCACGAAACTTACGGTTCGAGGTCTGAACAATGTGCTGCGTGGCTCCCAATTCATCCTTTGGGTTCGAGTAAACGCAGGTATTCGACCCGGCGAGATACCACACGCCCGCAGGCTTCCAACCCGACTTAGGGTCATCCGCGATATACACCTCCGCGCGCTGGTCGGCGAAGGAGTAATCAAGCTTGCGCCGCAGCAGCACACCTAAGTTGTCCGGACGGATGCGCAGACGAAACTCCGAGGCGCCCTTGGTAGTACGCCCGCGATCTTCCTGTTCCGGGAAAATAGTTTTCCCATTCAGGGTATCCACGCCCCATTCATAGCGCGAAGAGATCGTGTACACCGCGGAGGCCTCAGGGGACGAGTACCGATGCGCCTGCTCCGCCTGTGTATCGCCGATCTGCAGCTGGTCCGTTTCTACCAGTGAGGGGGACGGCAGGCCGTACCAATACGCGATGGTCTCGTAGTGCTCGGTCGATTCGTTAGTCCCGCCATGCTCCAGGTGAATGACAGCATTCTTGCCAAATGGCATCAGGTCGGCGAGCAGAAAACGGTAGGCAGATTCAATCTTGTCCTGCTCATTGGCAGCGACTCCCTTGTCGGTCCCCTCGCAGCCAGGGCCTCCCTGAACCAGACCGGAGCAAGGAGCCCGCGCGCCGACAGGGTGTCCGGCAAAGGCCAGGCTCATGTGCAAGCCGCGCCCCCAATAATCCCCGCCGCCGCCCCACTCTTCGGTTCCGGTACCTTGCGCCTGGGGGGTCTGACTGTCGTCGAAGAAAAACCGCGGGTCGCCTTCCAGCGTTCTCAGTTGGCCATCGTGGGAGAAAATGAACGAGGTGCCGACAAAGCTCCCCGACCACTCTTTCGCGCCCTCAGCCTCGCGGGTGTCGAGCAACACCATGTCTTCTCCCAGCGTAGGGTGAGGCATGTCACGATAAGTGGCGTGAAAGTAGCCCACCTGGTTGGCGGGTGTCTGCAAGGGCAAAGTGCGCACAGCCCATTCCACTCCTTCAATGGCCTGGCCTGCGCCGGCCAGTTCGACATGAGCGGACTTGAAGAAGGGCATAGGAAAGTAACAGGCCAGGTAAACGCGATCGTTGGCGAAGCGGATGCTTACCGGGAAAGACTTAACCAGGTACTCCTTGTTGTCAGAGTTATAGAGCGTGCCCGCGCCATAAAAGAGCGCCATGGGAACATCGATCGATGGTTGCTCCCTTCCATCCCAGGTGACGCGCAGGCGCACATCCTTGAAGGCGAGCGCTTGATCCTTGGGTATGGAGAAGGTCAGGGCTCGGATCGTCTCCTTGCCTTTGAGCGCCACCGCGGTGACGGTTCCGCTTGCGGGAACACTGACCTTTCCCTTGACTTCCTTGGCGCCCGTAGTAGGCGCAATGTCCGTACCTGCCTTGGAAATCAAGTCGAGCACATCCTGATCGGGGACCACGTTCTCATTCCAGCTTTGGAGGGGATGGGAAAGAGCCGTGCCCGGCACAAACCGGTCGAAGATGTAGTAACCCGTGCCGTAGTGGGTGCGGGTGTAAGCCATCTGAAAGCTGCGTTCAAAAGCAATCGGACTCCAAACCAGATCGGCCCCCTTGGTCGTCGCCCAGGTTTCGTTCATCGGAGAAGGGAAAGGCGCGAGGGGCAGAAACGTGGAGTCGGGCTTGGGATGCAAAGGGTCGGCCGTACTGCTCTCCTGCACGATGTAGTCTTTGCCATCGACCACGTAATGCCATGGGCTTCCGTGCCAGTGATTGTAGCGGCTGAACAAAAGAATTCCCGGGCCCTCGAGGTCGAGCGTCACGTTGAAATCATCCGCCAGCTGATAAAGAAAGTGGGAAGCATCAGCGCCCTCGTTACCACCGCGCCGGTCGTAGGTGCTGCGCATGTAGGCGCGCATGCCGACTTTCTGCTCATCCCATTGGTCCCATGCACGGTACGCGTCGAGACCAACCGGAATAGGGTGTTGCGCATCTGCCGCCCCAGCAAGGGCAGGGCATAAGAGAAAAACGCTGCAAAGGAGCACAGGCAAGAATCTGGTCGGCATCCACCGGCCTCCACTAGAAAACATATTTGAGCGAAATTTGCATGATGCGAGCGTTGTTGGCTGTGCTCAGGATTTGGCCAAATTGCGCAGATGAGAAGGAGCTGCTGGGGTTCGAGAACTCAGCATGATTGAAGGCGTTGAACGCTTCAATGCGCAGTTCGAAAAACTGTGGCCGGTCAAACAGCTGAAATGGGAAGTCGCGGAAGACGGCCAGATCCGGTTGATAGCCACCAGGACCCACCAGGGAATTACGTCCGGCGTTGCCGTAAGATCCGGGAAGATTGGTACTGTATGCCGAGGTGTTGAACCACTTCTTCAGCGTGCGGTTGAACTGATTCGGATTTCCGGCCACGTTTGGCCTATCGGAATTTACGCCCGTGAGCGAAGCGTCTGTTCCTGTGGTCGGGCTAAACCAACTTCCCGAGTGACCGCTCACGATGGCCGAGAGACGCCAGTCTGAAAGCACTTGGCGTTTGAGAAAATTGCCCTCGAAATGCGGGGAACTAGCCACCAGGGAGATGTTATAGATCTGGCGAACATCGGAACCGCAATTACCCCGCTCGCCGGCCAGATTGTAGGGGTTCTGGTAGCTGCCCGTAATCTCGACGTAGGCGTCGCCGTCATTGATGCAATGCGCCCAGGTGTAGTTCAGCAGCAAGCTGAGATTATGCTCCAACCGGCGATTCAGCGACACCAGCATCCCATGATACGAGGAAGTCGCGCCATCGTTAACGGTGCTCAAGCTGGCAAATCCAGCACCGGTTACGGGGTTCAGTTGAGCTAGAACTCTTCTGCTATTGGTGTTCGCGACCGTGGAACAGGCCGCATTGCCGCATCGTCCAGGAATATAGACCGCTGGATCAGCCTGGTAGGTGGTCCACAGGTGCGAGCCCTGGTTGCCGATGTAGTCCATGGAAAAAAGCCAGTTCGGACCAAACTGCTGCTGCAGGCTTACATTCCACTCCTGGAAGTAACTCGGCTTGATGTGCAGCGGCAGGTTCACGTACTGCGCTGCGGAAGTGAACGTTGCTGCGGATGTAGGCGGGATCGGCAAAGGAAACGGATCCCCACCTGGATAGCTCTGGTAGGGGTTGGCGAATCCGCCCGCAGGATTGGCCAGATCGATCAAGCTGGCCCACGGAGGCTCAAAGCCGATGCGATCGAATGTTTCGAGATCGCTTCTTCCGTCATTCAAGATGCCGTAGCCCACGTGCACGATAGTCTTTCCGTTGGCGAATGGATCCCAGACCAGGCCCAATCGCGGAGCAAAGCGAGCCAAGGTGTGATGTGTGCCGCCTTTGGGAAAACCACTATCACCGGGAAAGGTGAGGCCGGGCGGTGCATTTTGATAGACCTTGGTCTTGACGCCGGCGACAAAGGAGGCCTGCTCAAAATGTGCGGCGCGGTTCTGCGTGTCGTACTGCGGGAGATATGGCTCCCACCGCAACCCAGCGCTCAAGCTGAGACGCGGAGTCAACTTGATTCTGTCGCTGGCGTAGAAGCCGAAGTAGTTCATGACAGGATCCCATTTGGTGATGTTCCCCTGCTGAAAATCGCTCGGATAGCCTAGTAGCAGATCGCTCAGCGCATTGCCCGTGATGCTGCCGTTGAAGGTGACAGCGATGTTTTGTTGGCTCGCGGTCGTATAGTTCAGATATTTACCCACCCAGTCTCCCCCAAAGGAAAACTGCTGGCGCCCTTTGAGCAGGCTGAAGTCGTCGGCTACCTGCTTCGCGCCCGAGTAGACGGTCGCGATGGAGCAGGTTCCACACATGGTGCTGAAGTAGCTGGAAACCGAGATCTGGGGCGAGTTGCCGGGGGACGGAGCCACGTTAATCCCCAGGCTCGAGGCCGAGGGAACCCCGGAAGCGGGGCCGCGATTAATTCGTTCAGAGGTCCAGGTGAAATGCAAAGCATTCACCGCGTTGGGCGTGAATGTGAAAGTATCGCCCGCGGTTAAGGCCTGGACGGTATCAATCACACCTGCCGCTGTCGTCAGCAGCAGATTGCCACCAAAGGCCGCCGGATTGCTGTCCTTCGTATAGTAGTAGCGGCCGAAGACCGTGTTGCGCGCGGATTGGGTCCAGTCAATTCTTCCCAGGTACTGATTCTCGGTTGAGGGCGACGGGATGCTGTACGTAACTTGTCCCGTAGGAGGAGCCCCAACGGGAACATACTTCAACACACTCAACGAAGCCGGGCTGAAGCTCGATACAGGTATCTGGTTATTGGGGAACTGCTGGCCGGTCGCCGGATTGATGATTGCCTTGGTAATCGCCGAGAAATTGCCCTGAAGTTCAGCGGCTGTTGGCGTGAACGAGATCGTAGTCGGTGGCGCTGTTCTGAGGATCGTTTGTTGCCAGCCGCCGAAGAAGAACAGCCGGTCATGCTTGATGGGCCCGCCGACGGTGCCGCCGAACTGGTTCCGCTTCTGCTGGTCAACCTTGGTGGCGAAATAGTTTCTGGCGTTGACCGCGCCATTCCTTAGAAATTCGAATAGGTTTCCGTGGTAGGCGTTGGTGCCGGATTTCGTGACAATGTTGACCACGCCACCCGAGCGTTCTCCATAGCTCGCGGGAATGGAACTGGTCTGCACGCTAAATTCCTGCAGCAAGTCCGGGAAGGGAAGAGGAAGATTGACGGCGCTGAACACATCGTTGTGGTAGCCGCCGTCCATCAGGTAATTGGTTCCGTTGGTGGCTCCGCCGGCGATCGAAATGGTTACAGAGGAGGGATAGTTCTTGCTGCCGATGTATCCGCCGATGGTGGTCGCCGCCCCGGAAAGCAGGATGAGCTGCGTGGGCTGTCTGCCGTTGAGCGGCAGATCGACCACACTCTGAGAGTTGATCACCTGGGCAACGGCAGCGGTTTCCGTTTCCGCCATGGTGGCCGACGACTGAACCTCCACCTGCTGCGACACCGAGCCCACTTCAAGCTTGGCATTGACGCTGGGGTTGATATTGACCTGCAGGACGATCCCGGTCTGGATCGACGTCTTGAAGCCGGCAGCGCTGACTTCGATGCGATAAGGGCCAATCGGTAGATTGCTGAGGATGTAAGAGCCGTCAGCGCCGCTGGAGGTAGTGCGGATGAGTCCGGTGTCCGTCTGAATGGCCCGAATCTCGGCATTCGCGATGTTCGCCCCGGAGGAATCCTGAACCGTTCCGGTAATCTGATCCACTTCGGTGGCCTGAGAATAGCCGGATAGGGGCAGCAGCAAAAACAGGAAAATCGGCAGGCAAAACCGCCCGGGATGACGCATCACTTCCTCCAGCCTCAAAGGTGCTGCGAACGAAACCATTGCCGACGGCGATCGCAACGGCTTGACAGGTGCTCAATCTATCTGACGATTTTGCGCCTTGTCAAGAGAAACTAAACGTTTCAGGAATTGAGGCGTGGACCCTTTTTCAGCTGGCGGAAATGCACCGAACCATCGACTGCTCTACTTTGGCGCCCATTTCAGCTTTGCCATCTGGATTCCTTTGAGGTCGTCACGCAGGACGGCAATGTATGTCTGTCCCTCGGATTCAACAATCTCCGGCGCAGCATAGGGCATCGTTTCCACCTTGAAGCGGTCGTCGTCCTTACCGAAATTCAAGGGGTCCTTCGAACGATAGACTGTGAACTGTGGATCCTGGCCAGTGTGCGAGTTTTTTCCGTAGTACTGGTTGCGCAGCAGGTAGTAGTACCCCGACGCCTTGTCGTAATAGACGAACGGACATTCGGAGGAATACCTTGCACTGCCCGCCGAGCCTCCGTAGGCGACGATTTTGGCGTCGCTCCAATGAACCAAATCCTTGGATGTCCGGGCGTAAACCGCGCCCTTGTCGTTTGGAAACGCGGTGTAATAGATGTAGTAGAGGCTTCCAACCTTCAGAACCATTGGATCGCGGGTGTTGTTGCCGGCGCCTTCTCCGAACATTCCCACCTTGCCGTTGGGAAGTAGTTGGCGGGCAAAGGTTTTGCCGTCCTGGCTCTTCGCCATGGCGATGTGTTCCCAGTCGCCATAAAACATGTAATAGACGGATCCTACTTTGAGCACAAAAGGCGCCTGCAACCCGCCTTCCGTTTCTCCGAAATTCGGATCCGCCATCATCGCGATCCCCATCGGCGTCCAGTTACTATCTGTAATTTTGTTCGCTTGCCAGCGATAGAAAAGCCGGGTTTTCCCGGGCGTCGCCGTGGAGCGAATGCAGGACCAAAGCTGCCAGGTACCGTCGGCAGCTTGCCAGATTCCAAAGTCCACCGGCTGCTGCTTCGCGAGTGTGTACTTGCCCAGGTCCGGATCCCCGGCAATTTGCCAGAACTCCCCGTCAATCTGCGGCACCACGACTTGGTCCGCCCCAAAGCCCCTTCGAGCGGGGCCTCCAATGAGCAATAAAAGAGCCAACAATGCAAGTGCAAGCTTACGCATAACGTCTCCTTAGAGGACTTGTCAGCGACTTCCGTTATCGATGTGGGCCGGCTAGAAGGAAATTTTCCCACTTAGCCGAAATAATCGTTGATCCGTGCCCGATCGGCCAAGATAGCTGGCATCGGTACTGGAAATGATGCCGAAGCTTCCGGCCGACGATACATTGGCGCCCGGAAGGCCCCAGTGAGGCGTGTTGGTGAAGTTGAATGCTTCGGCTCGAAATTGAAAGCGCACATTTTCGACAATCGGGATATCCCGGAAGATGCTCGCATCCAGGTTAAACAAGTTCGGACCGCGCATCGAAAAAGGGTTTACCGTGCCGAAGCGCACCTGGCTTACCGCCGCGAAGGATGAGGTTGAGAACCATGGGTGGCCGGGACCGTGGCCGCCAAGGTACTTCACCGGCGCTACCTGGTCAGCAAACTGTGTGCTGCCCGGCATATTCAGCGACGTTGACGATGCTGTTACAGAAAAGGGAAGTCCGGACATGGCGGTAAAGATGCCGTTCGTCTGCCAACCACCGAGAATCACGGAGAGGAAGCCGCTGTTCGCCCATGGTTTCCCGGCGCCGAAGGGCAGTTCCCAGGAACCGGTGACATGCAGCATGTTCGTACGATCGTAGCTAAGCACCGCATGGTTCTTGGCGAAGTAAGCGGTGGCCTCGACCAGCGGCGTACTCTCCACATCGGAGGAGTTTCCCATCGCCTTTGACCATGCATAGCCGGCGCCCAGCGAATAGCCTTGAGCAAACCTGCGTTGAAACCTCACCTGGAGGGCGTTGTAATTCATGCTCCCGATGGGCGCGTATTCCGGAGTGGTCGCTGTCCGCCCCCACTGGCTATAGAGATTCTCGCCTGGTATCCCGGCCCCTAGCACCTGCCCCGCGTTGAGATCGGTTTGCATGATCTGGTGGACATCCAGCGTGCCAACGTAGCTAGCCTCGAGCATGAGATTGTTAGGAAACTGTTTCTGAATGGTCAGATTTCGAGACTGGATATAGCCCCGATGAAAATTTCGTGGAATGGTGTGCGCTACCGTGGTCGCGCTTACCGGCAGAATGCCGTTCCCCAGGTTCGGCGGAACGATGGCAGGAATACCCAGGGCCCAGTTTTCATAGGGCGTATAAGTATTGAGTCCCTGATAATTCTGGCCAATCATGTCGGGGTAGTTTACGCGCAGTCCGCGCGGCCCGATGTCGTAGGGATCACGAGCCAATCCGTAGCCTGCCCGGACGACGAGCGTGTTGGACAAACTGTAGGCGACACCCAAGCGGGGAGAGAAACCCAGTTTCGACATCTGAATGTCGCAGCTTCTTGGTACCACACCGTAACCGCAGACCAACTGCGTGTTGGTCGTTGAGTCGTAATACTCCGGCCCCCGGCCAGGACGGCCGGGCAGGGGAAGATATTCCCACCGCACGCCGTAGTTCAAGACGAGCCGCGGCCTGACCGCCCAACGATCCTGGACATAAAGGCCGTAGAAGTTGCTGCGTAATTGCGACTGGGCCGAAGTCTGGAGCGTTGTCCCCATCTGTTGTGGCATGCCGAGCAGGAAATCGGCAAATACGTTGTCTTGATTTCCCGCCGCTCCGCCCTTGAGTTGTGTGACCCCCTCGGTGAAAACGAAGCCTCCGGCAGCCCCGCCGATCTGGCCTTCAATCTCCGGCTGAATGTGATTGAGATCGCGCCGCTGAAACTCAGCGCCGAATCGTAGGTTGTGCGTACTCTTCGTCCAGTTGAAATTCGCCACGTAATCGAAACCGGGGTCGTGGCGGATCCAGGGCATGTAAGGCTGATCGACACCGATTCCGCTGTAGAGCCCACTGAGCGAAATGAGCGGCCATCCTGAGGAGACAATGTTGGGTCCATTCGTTCCCGGAATGCCGAGAAAGTCTGTTCCGATATTTTTCCCGTAGTCTTGCGGCAGGACATTTTCATAGGAACGGTTGTACCCGAAGTATCCGTCCAGGATAAGAGTCGGCCTGAGAACGTACGTCACCGCTGTCGTCAGATTGACTGACGTTCCGTTCGCCGGCCCCGATTGCTGGCCTGAAATCGCGGCGCCGCCGAGCGCTGTTCCAAAAAGCGTGTTGTAGTACGAGTTCCAGATCAAGTATCCGAGATGGCCTGTCAGAATGAGATTTTTCGAGATGTTGTAGTTGACCTTGCCATCCACCGTGTGACGGTCATACGGAGAGGTGGTGGACACGAAGTAGTTGTTGGTAAGGCCTGGTTGATTGGGTTCAGGCCACAGCGGCAGGATCTTTTGCGAAACTGCGCTGAAGCGGGCTATCGGAATTCGATTTCCCGGGAAGGCCGTCCTGCCCGAGCCATCGGAGTTACCGGTTGCGGGATCATAGATGGGGGTAGCCGATTCGCTGGAGAAATTGCCCGCTTTGGCGGCATCCGTCGGTACGGTCGCGTACGTAGAGTATGCTTGTCTGCTTAAAACTCCGTCGTAGCTAAGGAAATAAAACAGCTTATCTTTGCGGATTGGTCCGCCAATCGTGCCGCCGAACTGGTTGTATATCAAGAGGGGCAGACGCTGGCCGGCGGGAAAGAGTTCGGGACGAGCTTCGAGAGCATTATTCGAGTTGGTTTCGTAGGCTTCGCCGTGGAGCTGATTGGTGCCGGACTTGATCTGCACGTTCACGGAAGCACCGCCCACCAGGCCGGTACCCGCATCTGAAGCGTTGGTGACGACGTCCACAGATTGGATGGCGTCCAGCCCTGGCACATAGGCACTTTCGTATTGAGCAAAGTTATTCACTGCCGAAGCACCGTCAATGCGAACGTTGTCGAGTTCGCGAGGTACTCCGTTCGACATGATGTAGAACGCGGCCGCAGGGTTGGAGCCTCTTACCGCCCCGCCGCCGGTCACGACAGTTCCAGGTATGTTTGCGATGGCAGCCTGATAGTTCCGGCCGATGGGTGTCGGAAGATCTTCCAGGGCCCGGGAGCTGATCTCATCACGAACGTCGGATTGCTCGGTCTGCAAGGCACTCATGTCGGCGTGAATCACTACTTGCTCGGACGCACGGCCAACCAGGAGACGTGCGTCTAAGCGAGAGGTGTTGCCCAGTGTCACCAATACATTGTCATCGCGAAACGTCTCATAGCCTGCGGTCGTGATTTGGACAGAGTATTCACCCGGGAGCAAATTGGCCACATTGTATTCACCGGCGGAGTTGGAAGCAGTGTCTCGGGAACTGTTCTCGGCCGTGCTGGTGACAACTACTTTGGCTCCTGCAATCACGCCTCCGGAGGAATCCGTGATGTTGCCGGTGATGGAACCATACAGATTCTGGGCCTCCATTCGCATTTGGGGAGCCAGTGTCACGAACACGATGGCAGCCGGGAGGGCGAAATTATGTAACTTCCTCGGGTTCAAGTATCGATTCACCTGGTCCTCCAATTCCACACCGGGTTGTCCGACCCCGGTATTTCAAAACCTGACACTTCGGGTTTTCCAGTGATGGGAGCGACGGCGAATGCGTCGCGGCTTTATGGTCCGCAAAAATACATAAGCGAACCGCTCGCTGTCAACTGTCTTTATGATTTATCTAAACGATTAGGTAAATGGGGAGAAATTTGAGGCTCGCCGGAATGTAACAAGGTTCGTTGTATGGTGCTGGATTCGGCCACACAGGCGGCCGAAGAACCCCAGGACAGTCCCGAAGGGACGGCTGAGCGTAGCCCAGGACGCCAGTCCTGGGAAATCGGGTGCTTAGGGATCCAGTCCCGGCAGGGACGGCTGAAATGCTTAGATACTGTGCTTCTCAGCGTTCGGGATGATTTTCAGCCGTCCCTGCGGGGCTGGATCATTTTTTCAAACGCACCAGGACTAACGTCCTGGGTTACTCTCAGCCGTCCCTTCGGGACTGTCCTGGAATTTTTGCCGCATACTGTCCGGCCGGTTGCTTCGCTCTCTGCGCTGTTGACACGAAACGATTCAGGAATCAGCTTTGATGAGCTTTTCGGCGAGAAGATGCGAGCAATCGGGCGGTAGAGTCCCGGATCTTAAGCTCTTGTGCCAAAACCACTTGACGCCGAGGCAATTCGTCGCCGTCGTTTTCCACGCGTTCGATGAGCAGTTGCATGGCTCTACGGCCCAGTTCGCGCGCCGGCTGGGCCACGGTTGTGAGCCTTGGGTGGAAGTTTTCGGTCCAGGTGAAATCGTCAAAGCCGACCACGCTGATGTCCTCCGGGCACCGTATCCCCGCTTCGCCTATGGCTCTCACCAAGCCGAGAAGCAGCTTGTTGTTGGTGCAAAAAACGGCAGTGGGCCGTTGGCGAAGAGCAGACAATTTGCGTCCCACATCGTAGCCGTTATCCGCCTGCATGCCTCCGGGCCAGCAGAATTCGTCATGAACTGGTAGGCGGGCGTCCGCCATGGCCCGGCGGAAGCCGTCGAGCCGGGAAGAATGCGTGGACAAAGCGGTTCGCCCGGCAAGAACGGCGATCCGCTCGTGGCCCAGCCCTATCAGGTGACGCGTGGCTTCGTAGGCGCCCTGAAAGTTGTCGGTGCAGGCGGTGTCTCCTTGAAAGCCGGGGGGAATGCGGTCGAAACAAACGATGGGAGAGCGGCGGCGCATCAACCGGTCAAGCGCAATGGCAGGGTCGGAGCATGCGATCAGCACTCCGTCGACCCGATGGCTGAAGAGAGTGTTCAGTTGTTGTTGCTCTTGCCGGGGGTCTTCGTTGGCGTTGCATAGCATTACGGAGTAACTCGAGGCGCGCGCGATTTCTTCCGCGCCGACGATCACCTCGGGATAAAAAGGATTGGTTACGTCAGGAAGAATCATGCCCAGGACGTGGGTTCGCCCCGTTTTCAGGCTGCGCGCAATTTGATCGGGATGAAAGTCGAGGGCCTCCATCGCCTTACGGACCCGGTCAGCCCGTTTGGGACTTACCACTGCCGTTCCATTGGCTACTGCGGAAACCGTAGCCACGGAAACCTCAGCCAAACGCGCCACATCTCTCATGGTGGGCGCTTTTTTCTTCATGCTGCCCCTTTATCTAAACGTTAAGAATACTACCACGCCCGTCAAGGGCCAGGCACAACCCAACCTCCATCTCACCCGCAAAAAGCGCGATGAGATGTGGGCCACCCCTTATTGTTTAGACGCGATAATTCTGTTTGGGGCGAAGAATCGAGGGGGTTCCGCTTAGTCCTGAACTTATCGAGAACGGCGCTTGACAGCCAGCAATGTCAGGACGCTGATCAGGGCCATCGCCATCAGGTAGAACGCGGGCGCGGTGTTGTTGTGGGTAACTGCGGTCAGCCAGGTAAACACCGATGGAGCAAAGCCGCCGAAGACCGTCACTCCCAGGTTGTAGCTGAGGGCGAGTCCGGTGACCCGAGTGCGTGCGGTAAAGAGGCCCGCCATCACCGCCCCCAAGCTGGAGAGATACGAGATCTGCAAAAGCGCGTCCCAGAGCAGCCCGCCCAGCAGCGTGGGTATTCCCGGGTGATGGGTAATGAGCAAAAAGATGGGGTAATACGACAGCATCATCAGAATCGCCGCGGGCAGCATGATGCGCGTATAGCCGATTTGGTCCGCGAGGTTGCCGGCCACCGGGCATAAAACCACCGAGGTTATCGCCAACACGATAGCTACGATATATCCACTGGCCGGCGGCAGATGTAAGCGCGTCGTGGCGAACGTCGGCAGATAGATGGAGAAATAGGTACTTGCCGTGCCAACCGCGACCAGGCCGGCGCCCAACAGCAGGCCCATTTTTTCGGTGGCAAAGACTTCGCGGACAGGAGTGCGCGTGTGCGTAGTCTCAAGAAACTCCGGGGTCTCATCCACCTTGCGCCGGATATAGAGGCCGACAGGGCCCACTAGAAGTCCGAAGAGAAAGGGCACTCGCCAGCCCCAGCTGTGCAGCTGGTGGAAAGTGAGGGTGGTGGTGAGTCCTACGCCGAACAGCGCCGCCAACAGCTTCGCCATGTTTTGGCCGGAGAATTGCCAGCTGGAAAAGAAGCCTTTACGCCCAGCCGCATGCTCAATCATGAAAGCGGTCGAGCTGCCGAACTCTCCAGCCACGGCAAAGCCTTGCAGGAGGCGGCCGGCGAAAATACCAAACGGTGCTAGCACTCCAATGCTTGCATACGACGGCATGAGGACCATGATGGCCGTGCCGATGACCATCAGCCGCAGAGAAAGCGCCAGCGCAACCTTGCGGCCAGCGCGGTCGGCATAGGCGCCCAACACCACCGCGCCGAAAGGGCGGGCCAGGTAGGACAAGCCAAAGGAGCCGAACGTGAGCAGCATGGAAACCAGCGGGTTCGAGTTAGGAAAAAAAACCTGGGCAATGGTCGGTGCAAAGTAGGCGTAGACCAGGATGTCGAACCACTCCAGCGTATTGCCAATGGTGGCAGCCGCGATCTGGAGGGCTGCGCCGGCAGACTTGGGAGCGGGGGGAGCGAAGGGTCGAGCGTGGCTGTGGACACGAGGGCTCCCTGGTGAAAAGTTTGGCCCGGAATCTGGAGCCCGGCTAAGCTTTTATCGCTGCCGCAGGGGCACTTACCGTGTTCAGCTTTTCGAGCGACGCGTGACTGAGCGCCAGCTTGGCGCCCTCGATCAGGTCAGTGAGATGTTCAACCGAGGTCGCGCTGGCGATGGGAGCTGTGACCCCGGGTTGCTGCATCAACCAAGCCAAGGCCACACGCGCTGGGGTCGAGTGATGCTCGGCGGCGACTTCTTCGAGTGCATCGACAACACCGAATCCAAACTCATTCAAGTATTTGCTGACTGTGCCGCCGCGGGCTTTTCCTTCCGCATCTTGTTTCGAGCGGTACTTGCCGGTGAGAAATCCGGCCGCGAGCGAGTAGTAGGGAATCACGCCTAGCGTGTGTTCCTGAACTACCGGCAGCAGGTTGGTCTCAAAATCTTCTCGCTCCACCATGTTGTACTTGGGTTGCAAGCAGACGTAACTGACGAGGCCGTTATCCTTGCTCGTCTGGAGCGCCTGGGCCAGCCGCGGGCCGCTGTAGTTAGAGGCGCCAACATGCCGCACCTTGCCTTGTCTCACGAGTTTGTCGAAGGCGGCGAGGGTCTCTTCGAGCGGGGCTTCCGGGTCATCTTTGTGTGACTGGTAAAGGTCGATGTAGTCCGTCTGCAAGCGGCGCAGGGAGTCTTCCACTGCCTGCTCAATGTAGGAAGCTTTGAGGCCTTTTTTACCGTGACCCAGGTCCATCCCGACCTTGGTGGCCAGGATCACGTTGCTGCGCTTATTGCCCGTCGCCATCCACTTGCCGAGAATCGTCTCCGACTCGCCACCCGTATGACCGGGGGCCCAAGCGGAGTAGACATCGGCGGTATCAATAAAACTCAATCCCGCTTCGAGGGCGGCATCCAGCAAACGAAACGAATCTGCTTCCGAGACTGTCCAGCCGAAAACATTCCCACCCAGACAAATGACCGGAACTTCCAGATCAGACTTTCCCAGTTTCACGCGCTGCATAGCCATCCCTCCAGATCTTAGTGTGCCATGTTTTATAGCTTCAGTTCGCGCCGGCCCTCCATGGCGCGCGTCATCGTGACCTCGTCGGCGTATTCGATGTCGCTGCCGGCCGGTACGCCGGTGGCAATGCGAGTCACGCGTACGGAGGCTGCACGCAGCAAATCCGCCAGGTAAACAGCGGTCGCCTCGCCTTCCACCGTGGGATTGGTCGCGAGGATCACTTCCTCCACCTCGCCCTGAGCCACCCGGGCCAACAGGCTGCCGGTCCGCAAATGCTCGGGACCGACGCCGTGCAGAGGGGACAGGGTGCCGTGCAGCACGTGATACACGCCGTTGTAGCTGCGGGTTTTTTCAATCACCGCAATGTTGCCCGGCTCTTCGACAACGCACACCATCCGCTGGCTGCGGGTCGCGCTGGCACAGTAGACGCATGGGTCGACATCGGTGATGTTGTTGCAGGTGGAGCACAGCAACAGCCGCGCCTTCAGCTCACGCACGGCATCCGCGAGCGCGCCGGCATCCTCGGCGCTGCTGCGCAGGATGTGGAACGCGAGCCGTTGCGCACTCTTGGCGCCGATGCCGGGCAATTTGCGCAGCTCTTCAATGAGCCGCGCCATGGGCTCTGCAAATTGGGACACTAGAGAAGCCCGGGAGGAAGATTCAGACCGCCCAGCATCCCGGTCAGGTTTGACTTGATGGCCTCGTCGGCGCGCCGGCCCGCTTCATTGAATGCGGCCGTGATCAAATCCTCCAGCATCTCCACATCGGCCGGACTGGAACTTAGACTCGAGACCGCTGCGGCATCGATCTTCAGCTGCAGCACCTGCTTCTGCCCGTTCATCTTGATCGTGACCGCGCCTCCACCCGAGGAGGCTTCCACCACTGTGTGGCTCAGCTTCTCCTGCATCTGGTCCTGCATCTGGCGCGCCTGTTGTAACATTTCCTGCATTTTCAAAGGATTCACTGCTTGCCCTTCTCTCTTAAATCGAGCACGCTGCGCACTTCCGCGTGGAAGAGTTCTTGTGCCAGCCCCACCAGGGGATGTGCCCGGGCGACCGCTTCAATGCTATCGCGCGGCACTGCCCGCTGACTTGAGGTCGCCGGTTCGCCGCTCGCTTCGCCGGGCACCACCGTCATCTTCTGCGTAGCCCCGGCATCGCGTAACGCCCCGCTTACAATCTTCCACGCCTGAGCGTTCATGGTCAGGCCCAGCATGGTTTTCTTAACCGCGACTTCTACCTGGATTGCGCCATCCTGATCGAACTTCCAGCGGCCGGCTGCCAATAGCGAAGCGGCGGTGGTGTGTCCCTGGTCGTCGAGCGCCGCGGTGATCCGGTCCCTTATTTGATCCAAATCGGCGGGGGCTGCCGCTACGTCAGGCGCCACCTCTTCCTCGATTTGCTTGCGCTGACGATCGAGCTCAAAAGGGGAAGGGGGCTCAGGTTTTGGCGGCGCCTGTGCCTGCGGCGGAGCCGGTGGCGGTGCAGCCGGCGACACAGCAATCGGCGGTGCAGCCATCGGCAAAGCAGCCGGCGGAGCAGGAGGCAACGTTGCCACCGGCGGTGATGGAGGGGGCGGCAGTGGCTTGGCTGGCGGCCGCGGGGCCTGCACCGGCAGCGGTCGCGCGGGAGCGGAGGGTAGCCCGCTAAGAATCTGCTCCAGAGGGAGGAGCCGCTGCAGATGAACCAGCTTCATCAGGCCAAGCTCCAGGTGCAAGCGCGGCTCCTGGCGATAGTTCAGCTCGTCAAAAGTACGCAGCATCACCTGCAAAAAGCGAGTGAGGTCCTCTTCTCCGAACAGCGCGGCCGAGCGTAAGGCGCGGGCGCGCTCGTCACCTGAAATCTGCAGCAACTCCGTCTTCTCTCCCCCGAGCTTCGCCATCAGGGTATTGCGCAGATAGCGCACCAACTGCCGCGCCATCTGCGACGGGCTGTTGCCCGCATTCAGCAGCCGGTTGAGCTCCTCCATTACGGCCGCGCTCTGGCCCTCGGAGACGCACTCCAGAATCCGCTCAAACACAGCATCGGGAACCGTGCCCATCAGCTCCCGGATCTCTTCCCCGTCGAGCTTTGCCTTGCCATCCACCAGCGGTGCGCTGGCGATGGCCTGGTCCATGATAGAAAGCGCATCGCGCATGGATCCGTCGCCCGCCTCGGCCAGCAAGGCCAGTGCCTGGGGATCGGCCAGGATGTCTTCCTGGGCGGCAATCTGCGTCAGTTGCACCACGATGTCATCGAACTTCACGGCGTGAAAGCTGAAGTGCTGGCATCGGGATCGTATGGTCTGCGGAATGTCTTCCGGCTGGGTCGTCGCCATCATGAAGACGACGTGCTCCGGAGGCTCCTCCAACGTCTTCAGCAGGGCATTAAATGCCGCATCGGTGATCTGGTGGGCTTCGTCGAGCAGGTAAATTTTGTAGCGGTCGCGCGCCGGGGCATAACGCGCCGCGTCTCGCAGTTCGCGGATCTCATCGATGCCGCGGTTGGTGGCAGCGTCGATCTCCACCATATCGAGGGAATTGCCGGCGCGTATCTCCTTGCAGGAGTCGCAGACGCCGCACGGCTCCGGAGAGGGCCGCTCCGGGCTGCCGATCTTATTGCGGCAATTGAGCGCCATGGCCAGGATCCTGGCGATGGTCGTTTTCCCGATGCCGCGATGACCGCTGAAGATGTACCCGTGGGCTACGCGCTCCTGTTCGAGAGCGTTGCCCAGGGTGCGGGTTACGTGCTCCTGGCCGGCAACATCGGAGAAGCGTTGAGGACGGTACTTGCGGGCGAGGACCTGGTAAGCCATAGGAGTGAACTGCCTAAAGGTAGATTGTAGCCCGAGTGCCGATCGCAGCAGGAATCGCAAACCGATATCAAGCCGGCGCTATAGACGCACGAAAGTCTTTGTTATGTTTCAACCAGTTAGGGAGAACCGAGGATGTCTATGGTGGAAGCGGTGGGCGCGATTTTTGTGATTGGTATGCTTTCGGGTTTACGGGCTTTGTCACCGATTGCGGTGATCTGCTGGGTCGCGCTGCTTCACCGGCTTCCACTCACCGGCTGGCCTTCGTTCGTGGGCAACAAGATCGCAGTGGGGCTCTTCACTCTCGGCGCGCTGGGTGAATTGGTTTCCGATAAATTACCCAAGACGCCGAGCCGTCTGAAGCAGCCTGGCTTCAGCGTCAGGATTGTCATGGGTGCACTTTGCGGGGCAGTGTTGGGTTCAGCCGCTTCCGTTTCTCTGCCGCTTGCGATCGTCCTGGGCGCGGTGGGTGCGGTCGCCGGCTCTTACCTGGGTTATTTTGTGCGGAGTGGCGTTACCACCAAGTTCGGATTGCCGGACCTGCCGGTTGCGTTGGTCGAAGACGTCATTTGCATCGCCGGATCGTTTCTGGTGGCGACGCTATTTTCGGCGCGCTGAGGCCTTCTTGATCTCTTCTCGCCGGGCGGCTCTTTTCCGCCGCAGAATCTCCTCCGGCGAATACATGGTCTGGCGGCAGGTGGCGGCGCCGCAATAGCAGCGGGCCTCATCTTCGTCGCCATCGTACAGGTTGTAATCGTAGGTCAGCTCTTCGCCCGGCGCGATGGTGCGCAGCGACATCACCCACACCCGCCCGCGCAGCTCTTCCGTCTCGCAATTCGGGTCGCAGGAGTGATTGATGTACATGGCCATTCCATGGCCGTTGATGACAGTCGCGCCGTCCCCGATGCCAAAGAGGTAGGTAATTTTAGAGTCCTTGAAATGCGCGTCGGCCTGCTTCTTGGTGATGCGCGGTCCGGTGTATTCCACCACCTTGACCCCTTTGGCGATGCGCGAAGTTGTGTAGCAGCCGGCGGCATGGATGGAAGAAGAGCGAATCATCAAACCCATAAGCAAATTTCTATCACGCGTGGTCTAAACTTAGAGGAGCAACCAATGCGTAACGGCCCTTTTATCGTCGCTTTGATGTCTGCTCTTCTCACGCTTGGAGCCCCCGGCTCTTTGCATGCTCAACAACCGACCCAGGTGGTACCCGACGCACCCCAGCCCCAAAAGAAGGCGGCTCCGGAGAAGCAGGACAAGCCTGCGGCTGATAAGCCGGCTACTGACAAGGGCGCTCAGGCGGCTCCTGCGAAGGACGAGAACGCCTTTCCTGAAGCCGTGTCGCAGGACGCCGCCAAGGCGGCACAGGCGCCGGATCCTAAAAAGCCCACCGCGCAGGATAATCCTTTTCCCGAGGCCCAGTCGCGTGATGCCGCCAAAGCGGCGGGGAATGATCCGGACGCCACTCCTGCTGCGAAGCACGACCTTCCGCCGGGTGTCAGTTCCAGCCGGTCTGACGACGTGAACGGCACCGGGGAGAATGAGGTCTCTAATCCCGCTTTGGCCAAGAAAGATGCTGAGGTGGGCAGCTTTTATTTGAAGACAGGCGACTACCAAGGAGCCTTGCAGCGGTACAAGGATGCGACGGCCGCGGACCCCACTAATGTCGATGCTATTTTCGGCACGGCCGAGGCGCAGCGCATGCTAAAGAAAAATGCCGAAGCGGCCCAGAGCTATCAACTTTATCTCGAGATCGTCCCCAACGGGCCAAAGTCCAAGCAGGCGCTCAAGGCGCTGAAGGCGCTCGGATCCGGCCAGTAGGCTTCCGGCAGATTTTCTCTACTGACGCACGGCAAATGACGAATGAACGTCACGTAAGCAAGAGCCCTCAAAATGTTTTTGACCGCGCGAAAGGGGTAGTTCCCTTGGTGATACGTTTTTCTTTTTTGCCGTTTTCTCTTGTGCGATCAGGGGTTTACACTTTCGCGAGATTAAAGGTTCCTTATGCACGTTGTTCTGGAACAGGTCGTCGGCCAAATAGCAAGCGCAATACAGAAGCTTGATGTGGACACCGCTCAACTTCACCCCGGGGGCCGGACTCATAAGTGGACCACGCAACAGGTAATCGAACACCTGGTGCTTAGCTATCGGCTAACGAGCCGCGCGCTGGAAGCCCGGTTGAACAGGGGCCGCCTCACTCGCAACCCCACGCGCACTTACCTGCAATGGTCCTTGCAGTTGATGATCCTTAGTTTCGGAAAGTTCGCCCAGGGTGTGCCTGCGCTGGAGGAGACGGAACCGGAGCCCGGGGCCTTTGCGCCAATGAACGGACTGCAGCTCGGCGCCTTACTGCAGAGGGAAGCCGGGGACATGGACACCCTGCTCGACAACTGCCGCCGTAAGTTCGGCATGGAGCGAGTCGCTACTCATCCCTGGCTGGGGACGCTCCGCGTGGACCAGTGGCGCCGCTTTCACGTGGTTCACGGACTACACCACCTGCCTCAATTGCGGTCAGTAATGGAGCAGGTTGCTCCGGCGCCGCTGCCCGTCAAGTTGACCGGCAGGAGCTTAGTGAACGAAGCGCGGGTCAATGCCTCTCTTCTGGAGTTATGACTTGCGCCCAGGGACCAAAGGGACAGGGTGGCATATTCGCGCTTTTTGCGAGATGTGGCGAGATATGGAGAGATATCCATGGAACGAAATCCCATCGGGCTGGACAGGCTCCGGAAAAAGAGTCCCGAAGGGACGACTGATAGTAGCCCAGGACGTTAGTCCTGGGTGGGTTTGAAAATATGACCTAGTCCCGCAGGGACGGCTGAAAATCATGCCAAGCTGCTCAAAGCACAGTATCTGAGCATTTCAGCCGTCCCTGACGGGACTGCATCACTACGAACCGGATTACCCAGGACTGACGTCCTGGGCTACCATTCAGCCGTCCCTTCGGAACTTCATCGCCTGAGCTACATTGCGCGCATGCGCGATCAACTCTCGTGGTGTTTTTCCGCAGCCTGTTCAGCTCGTACCCTTTGAAACATCTTTGCGCAATCTTCCCACATCTCGCAAAAAGCGCGAGATATGGGGCACCCTCATGTTTGGGCCTGGATGTTCATTTGCGCAGCAGGCTAGCTTAGCTCGGCGGCTGATTGGATAAGGCCGCGGATATAGCCATAGTCGTAGGCGAGCGACTGCAGGTGAGTCGTCGGATCGCCTGGAGTCTGCGGCACGTGATCCGGCATGAGCATGTACTTGTAACCCCTTCTTTGTACACCTGGAGAGCCTTGACAAAGTCGACGCTGCCTTCGTCCGGGTAGGTTTCTACAAAATCGTCGCGAGACCGCAAATGTTACGAAAGTGAACATTGAAGATCTTGTCGCGGTGCCGAAGTAGCGGATCACATCGAAGATCTCGGCGCCCGGATTCATCAGCATCTCAGACACCGTCCCCTGGCAAAAGTTGAGACCGTGATAGGGATTCTCCTGAATCTTGAGAAATCGCTTCAATCCGTCGACAGTACCCAGAACCCGCTCCACACCCTGGTACCCCGGAGAGGGAACACTGGGGTCGTCCGGGTGCAAAGCCATACGAATCTTACTCGCTGGCCACCGGAATGACGCGATCCAGAAAGTAAGTGATGCGCTCCCATTTCATGTCCGCGGTCACCGCGCCGGCCCGGTAAGTGGGATTTTGGGTTTTGCTTCCGCAAGCTTCCATGTGCTGTAAGTCGCGTCTCCGCGCCCCGGCGGGCGGGTGGTCCGGAGATCTCCCACGATCTACCCCGGCGAGAACGATACCTAACTCGAAGCCCCAGACTGCGGGACTACCTTTCGGACCGATGCGGCCGTCAGGCCAGCGCTCCATAGCCTGATTGGCCACACGAAGAGTCACTGGCGCCGGAATTGCCTCTCCGGATAACAAGGAAGCACCGGCCATCACTATGCAGAGGATCGCGCGGGTGCATCGAATCATGGCTTACCTGTTACGCGAGCGTGGTGGAATCAACCTTCTGATGAACGGCGCGGCCGCCGGCTGCGAGTTCCAACTCGATGGCCGCTCCGACCCTGAGGATGGTTTCGTCCTGCATGGCTAAACCTGCGATCATGAGGCCCACGGGAGCCTCGCCAGGCATATGGCATGGGACCGAGAGCGCGCAGCCATCGAGGAAATTGAAGACACTCGTATTACGGAGCATCGCTGTGTTGGCCTCGAAGTACGCCTCATCCGTCGCTGCAACTTCCGCGATGGGCGGGGCAACGCGCGGGACGGTGGGCATCAGGATGGCATCGTACCCGCCGAAGACGCCGGCGGCCGCCGCACAAATCCGCTTTCGCTCCTGCATGAGTTCGATGTAATCCGCGGCGCTCATGCCCTTGCCAATGAGGATGCGAGAGACGACGCGGGGATCGTAGCGCGCAGCATGCTCCAGCAGCGGGCGATGCCAGGCATAGGCCTCCGCAGCGGCGAAGCCTCCCGTCCGGTTGGCGCGCGGAATCTCGTCCAGCAATGGAAAAGTCACATCTTCTAACCTCGCGCCAGAGCGGGAAAGCAGCGACAAGGCGGACTCGAAGGCGGCACCGACGGACGCATCGAGCTTATCCAGCACGAAGCCTTGCAGCACCCCCAGACGCAGAGCGGGGAGCCCGGCAGGAAGCAGCGGTTGGGGATCCGCGCCGGCCACGACTGCATCGATGAGCGCACAACAAGCCACGGTCGGCGCGATAGGGCCGATCGAATCGAGGCTGAAAGCCAACGGCGTTGCTCCGTCGAGCGGAATGCGCCTGGCGGTCGGTTTGAAACCGGTGAGACCGCAGAGGGCTGCGGGTATGCGCACCGAACCGCCGGTATCGGAACCGATCGCGGCGTGTGCCATGCCGTCGCTCACCGAGACGGCGGCGCCCGACGAAGAGCCACCAGGGATCCGCTTCCCGGGACGGTCGTAGGGATTGCACGGAGTGCCATGGTGCGGATTCAGACCGAGAGCGGAAAAAGCAAATTCGGTCATATTCGTGCGGCCGACCAGAATCGCTCCGGCGGCGCGCAACCGGGAGACCACGCGTGCGTCGGCCGCGGCGGCAGTACCGCCCAGCAGCCGCGAACCGGCTAATGTTGTTTCGCCGGCAACGTCAAACAGGTCTTTGATGGAAATGGGCAGGCCGCCAAGTGGTCCGGCAGTACGCCGGCTATCGAAAGTGGCGGCAGCCGCTCGCGCGCTGTCGGGATAGATGCGGATGAAAGCGCGTGCTCCTTCTCCCGAAGGGTCCTCGATCGCAGCGAGGCAGGAATCCACCAGATCGCGGCTGCGAAGCTCTCCGGCAGCAAGCCTGCTCAACGTTTGTGCGATGGGAAACAGCACGTTCAATTCCTCTCAGTCGTTGTACGGGAGTTCCCGCACGCTGTAATGATGGCGTAGCGTGCGGTGACGCACCGGATCTTCCAGCTCCATTTCAAAACTTGCCGCTGGGCCCATGGGCGCCAGGAGAGGCATGGTCCCACAAAACATGGCTGTGCCTACGGGCAGACTCGGGGCGCCGCCGGTGTAGCGCCGGATGAGGTCCTCGGGCGCGAGCATGCGGGTCACGACGCCCTGCTGGTAGAGGATGCTCTCGTTCTCCCGGGTAATCCACGAACGAAGCAGCAGACTGTCAAAGTGGTCCTGCATCTCCGTAAAGGACCACAGTTCGGGCCCGATGGGCTTGGGGCACATCTGTTTCGAGACAGTAACGCCGTAGGCTTCGACCTTGCGGTCAGTGTGGTCAGAGCCCAAACCCACATAGAGGCCTTGGGGAAGAGAGACGAGCACGAATTCGACTTCGCCGCTGCCGTCTGGCCCCGTGACATCAAACGTTGTCCCGGTGGTAAGCAGGTTGGCGCCCACGCGATAGAAGCAGGGAACAGTGCGAGGACGCGCCACTCCGATGGCCTCAAGCTCGGCGATGTGATGCTCGACTGTCGCCGCGTCGCGGCCAGTCCAACCGGCGATAACCAGATCGTGGATCTCGACCGTGGCGGTTTCGCCCTCAAGAAGAAAGTCAAATGCCGGCATCATCTCCCCGTACAGTGTTGGTTTCGAACCGCGGCAGCGTCAACTCCAGCCGATGACGGCAAAGTCGGAGAGAGAGCTATTCTGTGCGGGTGATTTATCGAATTGGGTGTGGGTATAGGTCCCATAACGTCCGCGATAGAAGAGGAGCGGCGCGCCGGGCTCGCCCAGATGCAGCTGTGTCACCTGGCCGAAATACGTGAGGTGATCGCCACCCTCGATCTCCGCATAGCGCGAACATTCAAGCTGTGCCAGCGCGCCCGCAAACAGCGCACAGCCGTTTTCTCCTTCGGAATAGTTCGCAGTTTCCCAGGAAGCGGTCGACGGCCGGGCGAACGTGTTCGAGAGTGATTCCTGGTTGTGCGCGAGAATGTTCACCGCGTAGCTCTGGGCCTGCTTGAAGTGGGCGAGGACATTAGCCTTTTTGCCCAGCGAGAACAGGATCAACGGCGGGTCAAGCGACACCGATGAAAATGAGTTTACGGTCACCGCAACGTGCTCGCCGGCATGCGTGCGCGTGGTAATTACGGCCACTCCAGTGGCGTAATACCCCAGTACATCCCGTAGACTGCGTGAATCGATCGCTGACATTTCCGGTTTACGCCGTGGCTGTAGCATAGGGACGCATAAGAAAGTAGTCAAGTAACTTAATTAAGCTTATGATGGCCGGACAAGCGAGGCTCATGGCGCACTCGGCAAACAATGGGGCAAAAGACCGCTCGGGGAAAGACCTGAACGGGAAGCCGGCCGCGCCGCGCGGGCAATCAAACTCGGGCTCGTCCGGGAAAGAGCCTTCGGCGAAGGGCAAAAAGACGGCTCCATTTCGCCCGGCCCTGTCGGCGTCGCTGGTCGAGCTTCTGGACGAGGGGGGCAAGACCGATCACCGTTTTCGGCAGCTGCTTTATGACTTTTCCACCCTCGGCAGCTCATTGGAAGTGGCTCGGGCCTATCTGGCCGCCCAGATCGGGATCTCACCCCCGCAGTACAACATAGCGATGGTCTTGGCCAGCCACCAGAACACCGGAGGCATTAGCGTCAGCGACGTAGCCAAGCGGATGCACGTGAGCACAGCGTTTATCACGCTGGAGGCCGGAAGCCTCGAACAGGCAGGCCTGGTTGAAAAGAGGCCCAATCCGGAGGATGGCCGCGGAGTATTTCTGCGGCTGACTGGCCGGGGAGAGCGCCTGGTACAGAGCATTGGGCCGGAGCGGCGAAAGGTAAACGACCAGCTATTTGGCAGCCTGTCGGCGAAGGATTTTCGGCGGCTCTGCGATATCCTGTCTTCACTGCTGGATGACTTTGCCTATACAGTCCGCCTGCTCAAGAGTGCCCGCGCCGAAAAGGCGCACGGCCTTTCCCTCAGGGGTGTGCTGGACTCTGCCCGTTAACCACGTTTTTGTTTGTAGTTGGGATTCCACCCAAGGTGCTGTTAAGACGATCCCCCAGGGAATGTGCAATCACATCAATCCTGAGGTGTGCGCAACATGCGACTCCCTTATCTTTACGTCGAATCCGGACACCTTGTCCTGCTCTCAGTGCTGGCTTGTGGCAGCGCGATGGCTCAGGATACGCCGCACTCGCCTTCCACGACTCCGCAGCTTCACTCTGCCGCGAAATCGAAAGCTTTTGATCCGGGCTACTCCCCGCGGGAGCGCGGCGACGGGCCGCTCCAACTCTATCAGTCATGGTATCTTTACGCGATCTTCTCGCTCATCGTTGTGGCATTTCCCGTACAACATTATCGTCGCCGGCTTCGGTTGACGGAAGGGAACCTGGACATCTTGCTCGAGGAACGCGAGCGCATCGCGCGCGATTGCCACGACACGCTGATGGCCGGTTTTGCTGCCATCTCCTGGCAACTGGAGGCGACCTCCAAACTGTTTCGCGACGAAGCCCTGGAGGCAACGCCCGGGGCAAAAGCCTGCGAACTGGCGCGTAGTATGGTCTACCATACGCAGGCAGAGGCGCGCCGCATCCTCTGCGACTTAAACGATACCGAAGAAGTTACAAAGCTACTCTCCAAGGCGCTGGCTCGCACGCTGAGCGCGGACCACTTACGCCAGGCTGTCCCCACCACTCTGAATGTGGAGGGCGATGAGCTGTCGCTGGCGGCGGACTGCATCCATCATCTTGTGTGCATCGGCCAGGAGGCGGTTACCAACGCCATCCGCCATGGCCATCCTACCCACATTGATGTGCTCCTGAAGTATGAGAGCGACGCGCTCAGCCTCTCGATCCATGACAACGGTGGAGGGTTTCATGCGTCCGATCGTCCGGCGCCGCGAAATGGACACTTCGGCCTCCGGGTGATGGAAGAGCGCACGCGGAAAATCGGCGGCACCTTTCGCTTACAGACCAGGATCGGTGTGGGCACCGATGTGACCGTCCGGGTTCCGGTGCGAGGGGTTCGGCAGCCAGCGACGGAAGAACATCCATTCATGCAATGGAATTCGGTATGAAACCGATCCGTGTCTTACTGATTGAGGATCACTTTCTGGCGCGCATGGCTCTTCATTCGGTGCTGGCAGGCCACACGCAGATCGAGGTGGTGGGGGACGCCGGCGACGGGGAGACCGGGTTAGCAATCTATCGACAGCTCCTACCCGATGTGGTGGTGCTGGATCTTCGTCTTCCCGGGGTGAGCGGACTGGACGTGATTGTGCATCTCCGCAAAGAGTTTCCGAGTGCGCGGATTGTCGTTCTTTCCAACTATCGGGGCAGCGAAGATGTCTACCAAGCCATCAGGAATGGGGCCATGGCCTATCTTACCAAGGACACCAGCGGGGAAGAACTGCTGAACGCGATTCGCAACGTCCATCGCGGGCTGCGCTACCTTTCGCAATTTACGCTCCAGCGTCTGGCCGAACGCATGCCGGTGATCGACCTGACGCCCAGAGAGTCGGAGGTGCTCGGCTGCATCACCCAGGGGCGCAGCAATCGTGAGATTGCCACCCAGCTTTCCATCGCCGAGAAGACGGTACGGATTCACGTCAGCTCTGTCCTCGATAAGATGGGAGCCCGCGACCGCACCCAAGCGACAATTTATGCCTTGCAGCGCGGCCTGATTCATTTCGACTAGACCATCTGGCCTAGAGGGGGAGCAGGCTATTCGGGTACAGTATCTGCTGTTCTCTCGTTTTCACGCCGAACCTACCTTCTATCAGCGGAGACACGCATGATGAATCGACGCAATTTTCTCCACGGGTCCGGGGCACTTGCCGGAATGGGCGCCATGGGTTTGTCCGGCTGCACAAAGCACGTAACGACCGCGGCGGCGCCGCTGGTGACTTCCACGCCGGATTTCCCGTTCTATGACGCGGTCGGCCCCCTCATCCCGATCCGGGCCGATAGAGACCGCGTCTTCCGCATCACGGTTTGTACCCGGCCGTTTCGTGCCAAGGGCCCGCGGCAGGACGTAGAACAGGTGGGCGACAAGTGCGTGGTGCACAACTATGGCCATGGTGGAAGCGGTTGGTCGCTTTCCTGGGGGTCGGCCGATGTGGTGGTGCGCAAGGCGGTCGACGTGATGGGGGAGAGCGGCGGCCCGCGCGAGATAGCGGTGATCGGGGCCGGCGCGCTGGGATTGACGGCCGCCCTGACTGCGCAGCGCGCGGGGTTCAAGGTGACCATCTACGCGCGGGAAAGGGCGCCCTACGTGCGGTCCGTGAGAGCCACCGGCTCGTGGACTCCAGATTCGAGGGTTGCGCTCCGCTCGGACGTAACTCCTGACTTCGCAGCACGCTGGGAGGCTATGGCGCGGACCTCATTCGCCATGTACATGACCTACATTGGTTCGGCGGGCTATCCGGTCGAGTGGACCGATCGCTATGCGCTCTCGGACGAGCCAATGACGGATCACCCGGAGGAAGTACGCGATTATGCCCGGTACATGGACCGGATTGCGGATCTCACCCCACATTCCCATGATCTGCCGCCGGGCACGCATCCCTTTCCCACCAAGTACGCCCGGCGCTCCACCTCGCTGACCTTCAACGTGGCGGACTATGCCCGGCAATTGATGGCCGATTTTCAGCAGGCGGGAGGGACGATCGAAACCCGGGATTTTCACACTCCCCAGGAGCTTTCAACCTTGCCCCAGCGGATCATCATCAACTGCACCGGCTATGCCGCGCGCCAGCTTTGGTCGGATGAAAGCATCACCCCGGTAAGGGGCCAGATCACGTGGCTGATTCCTCAGGAAGGTGCAACCTACGGCTTGAACTACAACGGTTTGAATATGCTGGCCCGTCGGGATGGGATCGTCCTGATGTTGAACAAACGTGGAGAGGATGCCGGCTGGAACGACAGCACCGAAGTTCCCGACCACGCGGTGGCCGACGAAGCGGTGGGCGTCCTGCAGGAGCTGTATGCCCGCATGGCCAAGATGCAGGCCGCGAAACGCGCATGAGTTGAGTGCAAAGCATTAGGAAGTCTGCGCGGGAACCGGAACCAAAGTACCAAACTAAACTCGATGGGTGCCCCATGTTCGCACCCGTACGTGGGCCGAATATGAATTCTTCGAATGCTTTCACTCAAGGAGTAGAAGCGTTTGATGGGCTTCGCCCGTCGTAATCGGCCCACGTACGCGGGTGCGAACATGGGGCACCCATTGAGTTTGGTTTAGTACTTTAGTTCCAGTTCTCGCGCAGACTCTTCAGGTCGCACCCCTGATAGGCGATCTCGACTAAGCTGTTTTAGTAAGTGCGGCGCGAATGCGCTGGCCCACAATGCGATCCTCGCCGGGTTGCAGCATCCACACTCCCACTACCAGCGTGTTCGCGTCTGAGGGAATGCCTTGGTTTGGCGGGCGCCCTGTATTCGGGTTGAGCTCAATCGAAGGCTGCTTGTCCCGCAGGGTAGCCACGATCTGTTGGGTCGTCACCCCTGTCACTGCCGGGTCGAAACGGATCAGCAAATGTGGCACGTGGTTCGCGATCTTCGGCACCACCGTCTCAGTCCGCACCGAGGGGATGCCCTTCACCGTCTTGGCAATCAGGTCCGCACGCTTCTGGTAGTCGGCCTGCATCGACTCTTCCGTGTGCGATAACACCCAGTCCACCGCCGCCACCATCCCGACGATTTGCTCCTTCGCCACCTTCATGCCCCGGCCAACCCCATCCCCGGGGTTATTGTTCTTCGCCGCCAGGTCGGTCAAATCCTTCCTGCCCAGCAGCAGGCCTGCATTCTGTGGTCCGCGCATGCCCTTGCCACCCGAGAATGCCACCAGGTCAAAGCCCATACCCGTGTACTTCCAAAGATTCGAGATAGGAGGCATATCCGCCGCCGCATCCAGATGGCAAGGAATATTGTGATCATGGGCCACCCGCAGCCATTCCTCGCGGCCGATCTGCGCGGTTCCCGCGATGCCATCCTCGTCTTCGGCGGCATTGAAGAAGTTAGTCATGACCGCGTTGCCAGCGTCGCAAGCGCGCTTGTAATCGTCCATCGTGACCACTTCCGTCACCCTCGCACCGCACAGGAACATCGCATGGTCATAGCCATAACGATGCGCCCGCTGCACGATCACCTGTTTCTTCATGCCGTCGATCGCCTGCGGCATATCTGTCGGCTTGATACTGTTCGCATGCTGCAGGCAGGCAGCCGTGGCCAGTGTGATCGCTCCCGAGGCGCCGGAGGTGACGACGGCACCCTCGCACTTGAGCTTTTGCGCAATGTATTCCCCCGACTTTGTCTGCAGGTCGTGCAGTCGCACGGGGTGCATCGCGGCCTGCTGCACGGCGGCTAGAACCGAGGGTGGCATACAAGCCGCAGTGAACATCGTATAGGTGCCGGCCGCGTTGATGATCTTGGGCACACCAAGTTTGTCGTAGTAGTCCTCGCCCGCTGACTGCTCTGTCAGCGCAGCGTTGGCTGGTATGGATGAGAGCAAGGGCACGGCAGCTAACCCACTACCCCAGCGGAAGAAGCGGCGACGAGAGAGAATGCCGGTTGACATAATGGCTCCAGAAAAATCAATCATACAAGCGCCGGGCGGGGGTTGTGGGCAATCGTACTCCCGATATGAAAGATCCCGACGGGGATGTTCGCGCCCTTGGCAATCGCGAACGTTTCCAGCAATCCTTTGTCATCCCCCGTTCGCATATGGACCGTGTAGATACCGCCGTAGCCCGCCACGACCTCGGCGAACTCGATCATTTGCTCCGTCGTGTCGAAGGAGTTCGGCACATAGACCAGGCCGGCAGAAGGGCCGAAGGCGCCCTCTTCCATGGCTTGAGCGATGAGCTTGTTCATCTGCATCATTTCGGCGTGCGTTGGCGTGCGGTTCTCATAACCCATGACGGAAGCGCGAACTTGTCCTGCTCCCACATAGGAAACAACGTTCGGTGCGATGCCCTTCTTCTCGAGGAAGGAAAAGAAGCCGCCGGGAGTCGTCCAAGTGCGACGAACGGGCGGCGTCACCATCATCGGATGGAACCTCAGTTGTTCAAAAGATTAGCGCATAATCTGGATAGGCTATTTGTCCTATGACAGCCGCTGTCTGTGGTCTGAGAATAGGCAAAGCGCTTCCGCGACGTCGAAAGGAAAATTTATGCTGACCAATACTCGACGCAGCTTCTTTGGCAAGATTGCGGCCATCGCTGCTGCCGCGGCCGGAACCCCAAGACTTTTTGCTGAACAGACTCCTGCTGCACCCGCTCCGCCACCCAGCCCGGCCCCACCGGCCGATGCGGCGCGGCGAGCCGGAAACCACACCCAAAACGGGATCTACTACTTTTCCGGCACCGGCTCCAACGATGGCTATCCCAAAGAAGACCACGTTCTGGTAACCGACCCGTTTGAAAAGCATGTCACCCGCACCATGGACGCGCTCAAGAAGTCGGTCGAGCGCGCGGGCTGCACCATGGACAGCATCATCAATGCCCAGGTGTTTTTCTGCCTGCCTCTCGCCGACGGGGTTCCCATGCCCGCAGGTAAGGCAAAGTTCGATGCGTACAAGGCGCAGTACGACGCGTTGAACAAAATCTATCGCAGCTACTTCAGTCCTGGCTCAGCTCCATCGCGCGCCTGCATGGCTCTGGAATGGATCCCCGGCGATTCACTCATTGAAATCGTCGGCAGCGCGAGGGTCGTGAATCCGCCCACCCCACCTGCAGGCGAATAACAAAGGAAGCTACCGATGAATTTGAAATTTGGCTGGAGTCGCCGCTCTTTTCTGTCCTTGCTTGGCGCCGCTACTGGCGGCCTCCTTACCCCGGCGGAGATGCGGGGCGAAGGTATGTTCGGCAATAAGCACAAGATGCCCTCTGTCGACGGCAGTCCCATCGTGCCGATTACCAGCGGTCTCGGTTCCGGCGATATCTATGAGGAACTGGGAGTGACGCCGCTGATCAACATTAACGGCACCGTCACTGTGATCGGTGGGTCAGTGATGTCACCGCAGGTGATGGAGTTGATACGCCGCGGCAACGAGCACTTTGTCTTGATCGACGAGTTGGAGATCGCGGCAGGGAAATTCATTGCCAAGCTGTGTAAGCTTCCGCCCGGGTACACCGGCTTAGTGACTGGGGGTGCGGCTGCGGCCATGGTGGTCGGGTATTCCGCCATGATGACCGAAGATCTTGAACCCCGTCTTCGCGCCGTTCCCGATGTCACCGATTTCCCCAGGAACGAAGTAATTATCCAGAAGAGCCATCGCTATGCTTTTGACCATCAGATTCGCCAGACAGGCGCGAAGTTGATCGAGGTGGAAACGCGTGAGGAGATGATTGCCGCGATTAATCCCAAGACCGTGGCTATTCATTTCACTAACATTCTGTCCGATCACGGAAAGGTAAGCGGCCCGGAGACCGTGGCCATCGCCAAGCAGCACAATATCTACAGCTTCAATGATTTTTCCGCCGATGTGCCCCCGGTTTCGCGGCTTTGGGAGTATCCGGCGATCGGCTTCGACCTGCTGACCGTGAGCGGAGGCAAGGACATCTGCGGACCGCAGGCGGCTGGGATTCTCATGGGTAAGGAAGAGTTGATTCGGTGGTCGCTGCTGAACATGAGCCCGCAGGAAGATCGTATCGGCCGTTGTTGCAAGGTGGGGAAAGAAACGATTTTCGGCATGTTGAAGGCGCTGGAGATTTTCGTCAACCAGGATTACGACGCCACGTTGAAAAAGTACGATGACCGCGCCCAGGTAATCACCGAGGCAATCGCAAAGTTCGGGGTAACGGCGCTCCCCCGGGAATTCAATCCTGAGGCTTTGGGGAACGTTACTCCTCGTTACAGCTGGCACATCGACCAGGCGAAGCTGAAGATCACGGGTCCCGAAGTGATGCAGAAGCTGGCCGACACGCGGCCCATCGGGATCGGCAGCATGGGCGCCGGTGCGAGCGGCATGCGTGGGCGCGATCCGAATGCGCCGGCCGGCGCGCCGCCCCATCCCCGTGGCCGCAACGGCCACGGCCCCGACCCCACTACCTTCGGCTTCGCCGTCTGGCAAATCAAAGACGGCGAGGACAAGATCATTGCCGACCGCCTGGTCGAGATCTTCAGCGAAGCGCCCAAGGCCTAAGAGGTTTGCGCAAACCCCACTCGAGCCAAAACCTGAACTGAAGAACCAACTGAACTCGACTGGAGAGATCTGCGGTTTTGCTCGTTCGAAAGCAGACCCTTATCGCCGGTCATTGGGACCACGCTAAACGTCCTGAGATAGCATCTGAATTCTTACTTTCCCTAACCAGCTTGGCACGTGAGCCGATGGCGGCCAATAAAGGAGCCGCCGCCAGCAACTTGAAAAAAGACCCCCGGTCATTCATGGAGGTCATGCATGCATCATTCCGAGCCTACTTGCTCTTAACGGCAATCACCATGATCTCCACCAGCAAATTGGGATTCGCCAGCGCCGCTACCTGAAGCGCCGCCCGCACCGGCCGGTTGGGCTGTTCTGTCGTCCCAAAGAATTTACCGTAAGACGCATTCATTCCGGCAAAATCCAATTTACCGCCCATGGCCGGATCGCCAACCATGAAGACCTGCATCTCCACCACGTCTGCCATGGTCAAACCTTGGCCCTTTAGGGTGGTCTCGATCGTTTTCAGCGCGCCCATGGTTTGCTGTTCAGTATTGCCGAAAACCGCCGGCGTTCCTTTCGCCGTATCTGCCGGTGTTACTGGGGGACCGGTCATGCCCGACACATACAAAGTGTCCCCGGCCCAAACCGCAGACGCAATTCGCTGCTGCGGCGTTGCGTAGATGCGCTTCACTGCCATTTGTGCCTGCATTCCGCATGGAACGGCCAGCCACACCGCCGCCGCCCACAAAGATGTCTTGAGCTTCATTCACATTTCTCCAGATATTGAGGATCGAGCCCGTGGGGTAAATCCGGCGCCCCCCAGGCTCCGCCCCCGTATCCTAGGACACATTCAGGCGATTGCCCACAGACAAATGTTTCGCTTCCAGCTAGTTACAATGACCTAGTGAAAGAACTTGAGGTACCACTCCAACGTCCGCTGGCCAAGAAAGACGCTGTAAAGCCCGGCCGCGCAGAGCATGGTGCCGAACGGCACGGGGAGTTGACCGGCAGGCTGTGGATCATCCTTCCTGCGCTCAAATAGAACCACTCCCACGCCATACACCGCCCCAATCATCACTCCCAGGAAAAGAACCAGGGCGGTCTGCCGCAGGCCTACCCAGGCCCCCACCATCGCCAGGAGTTTCACGTCGCCCATGCCCATGCCCATTCTTCGCCGCATCAGCCAATAGGCCCCGGAGATTAACAACAAGGTCGCCGCGCCGGCGGCGGCAGCCAGCAGGGAAGACCCTGCCCCACGGATTCCGCCCCGCAGGCCAGAAAACAGGATCCCCGCGCCCAGCCCAGGTAAGGTGAACGCATCGGGCAGCAGCAGAGTTTCGGCGTCCATGACCGCCAGTCCCAGCAGGAGAAAACAGAGGAGCGCCCACCCGCCAGCCTCCCAACCTGGCTGAAAGCGCAGGCAACACATTATAAAAATCCCACAAGTAGCTAATTCTATGACTGGATAGCGCCACGATATGCGCGCCCCGCAGGCCCGGCAGCTACCCCCGAGCACCAGCCAGCTAAGCACGGGAATATTGTCCCAGCCGGCAATCATTCGACCGCATTGGCGGCAATGAGAGCGAGGCCGCACGATGGATTCGCCCACCGGCAATCGCACAATGCAGACATTCAGAAAACTACCCAGCAGCAGACCGAATAATCCGAAAAAAATACAAGCTGTCATAAACGAGGGATGAACGGTATCGCGTGAGGACCACAGTAACAGCGGAATCCTCAGCAGCATCGTTTACATTGTTCACATGACTTCCGAGCATGACCCGGCCGCCGATTCGGCTGCACTTTTCGCCGAAGCTGTGAGCATCATGGCCAGGCTTCGCGGTCCAGGAGGCTGCGCCTGGGACCGTGAGCAGACCTTCGACAGTATCCGGAAATACACCCTCGAGGAAACCTACGAGGTTTTCGACGCCATCGAACGCCGGCACTGGCCGGACCTTTGCGACGAGCTGGGGGATCTTCTGCTCCAGGTGCTGTTTTATGCGCAAATCGCGAGCGACTCCGGCCATTTCACTATCGCGGAGGTAATCGCCGGGCTGAATCGCAAGCTGGTGCGCCGCCATCCTCACGTTTTCGGGGAGCAAGCTTCGATCGCCGCCGGTAATGCACTCGAGGCGCCGCTCGAGATCCAGGATATCGATGCCTCCCAGGTATTGCGCAATTGGGATGCCATCAAGCGGGCAGAGAAGCCGGCTTCCTCAGCGCTCGACGGCATTCCGCGTGGATTCCCTTCGCTCCTGGAAGCGGCAAAGCTGGGCGCGCGAGCCCATAAGAGCGGCTTCGACTGGCCCGATATCGAAGGCATCTTCGCCAAACTGGAAGAAGAAACAGAGGAATTGCGCGGAGCGATCGCCCCTGAGGATGTGGTTTCCGAGGTTGGGGACATGCTTTTTACCATGGTCAACCTGGCCCGCCGTCTCAACGTAGATCCGGAGCTCGCGCTGCGCCAAAGCAACACCAAATTCCGCCGCCGATTCGCGGCTATGGAGGCCGCCTCTCCGGAGCCCCTCCAAGCCCTGTCGCCCGACCAACTGGAGTCGCTCTGGAGCCAGGCCAAACTGGCCGAAAGCCCTACCCCTACCCGATGAACCCCATTGATATCCGGCCATGCGAGGGACTGGACGACTTCAATGCCTGCGTCCAGTTGCAGATCGACGTCTGGGGTTACGGAGACCGGGACGTGATTCCGCGCCGCGTCTTCGTGGTGGCCAAGAAGATCGGGGGCCAGGTAATGGGGGCGTTTGTGGGCGAAGACCTGGTCGGTTTTGCCATGGCCTTGCCGGGGATTTTTAAGGGCCAGCCCTATCTCCACTCCCACATGCTGGCGGTCAACCCCAACTACCGCAACCAAGGCATCGGGCGCCGCCTCAAGCTGTTTCAACGGGACGAGGCGCTCGCACGCGGAATCAAGCGCATGGAGTGGACCTTCGATCCTCTGGAAATCAAAAACAGTTTCCTCAATATCGCCAAGCTGGGTACCATCGTGCGCCGCTATGAGCCCAATTTCTATGGTGTATCCTCATCTCGGCTGCATGGTGAGGTTCCTACCGACCGCCTTTGCGCGGAATGGTGTTTGGATAGCGATCGGGTTCGCTCCGTCTCGGCCGGTAATCCTGCTCCCACCCCCGTAGTGGAGGAAGAAATCTTAGTTCCACACCAGATCGCTCATTGGAGGCATTCGCCCCAGGAGCTGGGACGCGTGCTTGACATCCAGGGTAGGAACCGGGAGCATTTTCAACAGGCGTTCGAGAGTCAGCTTGTGGTGTTCGGTTTCAGGATCGATGATGATGGGAACGGGGTCTTTCAGCTCGGGCCATGGCAGGAGTCTTGATTTCCTGTCGAGTGCAGCTTGACAGATAATGGGAACGTCTCATATTCGCTTCAACCGGAATCGGGCAGGTATCCATGAAGATAGATTCAATTATCCTGCGTGAGCTCAACATGTCCTTGGTCAACCCCTTCACAACCAGTTTTGGGGAGACCAAGGAGCGGCGGGTACTGCTGGCCGAGATTCGCGCCGAAGGGCTATCCGGTTGGGGCGAGTGCACCACCGGCGAACACCCCTACTTTAGCGAAGAGTCGACCGACACCGCCTGGGTCACCATTCTGCAGGAGCTGGCGCCCTTGCTCACGGCAGCCGAGGAGCCGACCGGGGGCAAATGTCCGGGCATCTTTCGCGTGGTGCGCGGCCACCGCATGGCCAAAGCTGCGCTCGAGAATGCCCTATGGGATTTAGAGGCGCAGATGCGTCGGATACCGTTGTACGAGTTATTGGGCGGCATCCGGGACACCATCGCCTGCGGTGTGTCCATCGGCCTGCAGCCTTCGCTCGACAAGCTCCTGGAAAAGGTTGAAGCAGCAGTTGCCCAGGGCTACCAGCGAATCAAACTCAAGTGCAAACCGGGTCGGGATGTGGAGATGTTCGAAGCGGTCCGCAATCGCTGGCCCGAGATCAAGCTGAGTTGCGATGCCAACTCCGCTTATCGCCTGAAGGATGCCGACCATCTGACGACGTTCGACCAGTTCAACCTGCTGATGATCGAGCAGCCGTTGTGGGCCGACGACTTTTACTTCCACGCCATGCTGCAACAGCGTCTGGATACCGCCATTTGCCTGGATGAATCCATTCGCAATCGCCGCGATGCTCTGGCGGCCATCGAAATGGAGTCCTGCCGCATCATTAACATCAAGCTGGGGCGGGTCGGGGGATTCAGCGAAGCCATCGCCATCCACAACGCGACCCAGGAACGGGGTATTCCGGTGTGGTGTGGCGGCATGCTGGAAAGCGGGGTGGGACGGTCCCACAACATCGCCCTGTCCACGCTCGAAAACTTCTCACTGCCGGGCGACGTTTCTGCCTCCAGCCGCTACTGGAGAGAAGACATCATTGAGCCTGAGGTCACCGTATCCCCGGCCGGTGAAATTCGCGTACCCACCACCCCAGGTCGCGGCTTCGAGGTGCGCACCGACCTCATCGAGCGGCTTACCGTTCGCAAAGAGGAGATCAAGGCCATGGCGCTGGTCTGATCAATAGGAGATGAGATGACTCCCCAGGAAGAACAAATGTTGAACGATCTTATCGGCCGGGTTGAGCAGACCCAACTGCCCGAGAAAGATCCCGAGGCCGAGCAATTGTTGAACCGGAGGCTGGGCAGAAACCCTGACTCTCTTTACATCCTCGCGCAAACGGTGCTGGTGCAGAAGTATGCGCTGGAGCAAGCCCAGGCGCAGCTGCAGCAGATGCGGCAGCAGACTCAGCAGCCGGCCCATGCCACCAGCTTTCTCGGTAACTTATTGGGCCGCCGTGACCCTGCTCCCCCATTGCCGCCGCCACCTTCGGCTCCCCAGCCAGGGTACGGAGCGCCGCCGGCCTACGGCCAACCCTATGCCCAGGCTTGGAGCCCCGGTCCCGGTTATGGTGCGCCACCGCCGAGCGGGGGGCCCAGCTTCCTGCGGAGTGCCGCCACGACGGCCGCCGGCGTAGCCGCTGGAGCCCTGGCTTTTGAAGGGGTGGAATCGTTGATGCATGGCTTCGGCCATTCCGCCGGTTTTGGGGAAGGCGGAGGATTTGGCGGGGGCAACCAGTTTGGCGGTGGCGTTCCCCAGGAAACCGTCATCAACAACTACTACGACGATGGCGGGGGTGACCGGGGGCGCGATGACTCAGATCTGCGAGCCAGTGACGACCGCGACAGCCGGGACGATCTCACCCCGGATGACGCTTCCTACGACGACTCCTCATTCGACGATTCCCAAACTGGGAATGACGATCTGGTCTAGCCCAAGGGGAGGAATTGTGCCTACCCTTCTATGAGTGCCCCTGAGGCCCCTTACCCACGAATCGGGTGGTATCTGTCCTGGCACCCTTGGTCCGTGGGTACATGACCCAACAACTCGGGGTTTAAAGTTTCTTTGGCTTTGTATCAGGGCACGACTTTAGTCGTGCCGTAAACACTTGAAAATAGGAAGGGCTTTAGCCCCTGAGGCCGTTCTTCGACGGGTCGAATTTTCAATAAACTTCGGGGACGGGACACTAGAAGGTTCCCCAAAAACACGAATTCCTTCATGAACAATCGTTCATCTTCGTTCTTCTTGCGGCGGTTAAATTTGCTCGCTCGACTTTATTTCGAGGCTACTTGCTCGGCGGGAATCTTCTGGAGCAGGCGGATCGCTTCCTGGTAGCTCAGCTCCTGGTCCTGTGCCTGAAAATCGCTGTAATCTTCTGTGGTCGAGAAGTCCACGCTCTTCATCATGAGCACCTTGCCCTGCAGCTGTAGCTTCATGTGGATTGTCTCCCAGTGGTGCAACCCGACGTCGCTATTTTCCACCAGAATGCTGCCACCTTTGAAGAGCTTGCCCAGCACGCCCCAGCCAAAATTGACATCCGAAATCAAATGAGCATCGATCTTTGCCAACCGTAACTGTGCCTGATCGACCCACAGTTCGCCCACCATCCCGTGGTACACCTCACCTTCGCGGTCAGGCGGAGTAAACGACGGATTCGGGCGGAATTTCAAGCGATAGCAAGGACCGTTCGGACCCTCGACCATCCCGTCCGCAGTGAAAAGAAACGCGTCGGGCAGCATCCTGACCATCTCGTCGCCACGAGCGTTGTCCTCCTGCTCCTTTTTATGGCGGTGTTCTTGTACCTCGGGGTGGTCCAGTAGATGGTTGAGGCGGTCGAGTTCGGCGTGTTCCTCATCGGCACTCAAGGGCTTGCCGTCCTTCGCGATTAAGCGGGCGACGTCTCCGTCTTTGGTCTCAACAATTTCTTTTGTGACGCTCCCTTTAGAATCGACCTTATGTTGTCGATAGCGGAATGAGCGTCCTGGATTCTTGGCATGAAGTTCGTTCCAACTGGCATCGCGCACAATCTTCCCCGGGTCTACGGAGGCGGGAGTGTCTTTTGGTGCCAGGGCATGGCTCGCTGCGTGAGCCGCCCCAGCGATCAGCAGGAGCGCCGAGCTCAAGATCGAAACCCCGACCGGGCCACGCAACCAACGAAATTCGATCACGAATCGCATGCGGTTACCCCAGTGAGATGCGAGGCAATACCTTCCAGTTTACATCTATGCCCAAATGGTTGGTCTAACCGGCCTTGCGGGTTGCGGTTGGCTTCCCACCTTGCGTATAGTTCGGGCAGAGAACCTTCTGCGGGACGCAGGGAGGCATTAAATGGCTGCTGGAGAGAACGCCGCCGTTATCGGCAAATCGGTGCAGATTCGGGGCGAAGTGAAGGGCAGCGAGGATCTTATGGTCGACGGCCATGTGGAGGGTACAATTACCCTCCTCGAAAGCCGCCTTACCATCGGCCCCAATGCGCACGTGGCAGCCAATGTATCGGCACGAGACGTGATCCTGCTGGGGCAATTGAGTGGCAATGTCTTGGCGACCGGCCGGGTAGAACTACGGGATGGCTGCGATTTGGTCGGGGATATCTCCGCCGCACGCCTGATGATCGAGGAGAGCGCTGTTTTTCGTGGCAAGGTAGAACCGATACCCGCCGAAAAAGCAGCCAATGTTGCACCGGCAAGGGGTGTGCACGAACCGGTAGCAACCTCTCCAGCAAAATATTAACGAACGCTGGAGGGCCCAGTCATGATGAGTATATTTCCCGCAGGCAATACGGGTTTGCGGTCAAAAACCGACGACGTAATGCGTAACCTATTTGGCAAAACACAACCCGGATCCCAAACACCGGGCAGTCCTACGGTCCTTACCGGGCCGCGGGTGCCGAGACATTCGAGTGCCTGGAAGGACCTGTTGAAGTTCCTGAAGGCCGAGCAGGGGTTGCGCATCCTGGATATCGGCCCCACCTCCCCCACCAACATCAACTACCTCACCACGCTGGGCCACGGCGTCTACATGGCGGATGTGGTGAACGAGTCGGTGCGCGGAAACTGGATGAGCGCCCCGGATGAGCATGGCGTGGCGCAGTTCGACGTGGAGGGCTTTCTCGAGAACAACCTCGACTTTGCAGGCAGGGAATTCGATGTTGTTCTGCTCTGGACCACGCTGGACTATATTCCTCAGGCGTTGGTCGCGCCTATGATCAAACGCTTGCGCTCCTCGATGCGTCCCGGAGGCAAGGTGCTCACTTTCTTCCATACCCGTAACAATGGACCGGACACCAGCTTCTGCCGGTATCACGTAACCGACAGTGATTCCATTGAGACCCAGGAAACCACTGGCTACGCGGTCCAGCATGTCTATACCAATCGGACCATCGAGAACCTCTTTACTCAATACGCCAACACCAAGTTCTACCTGGCCAAAGACAACCTCTACGAAGTCATCATTACTCGCTAATTTTCCACAATAGTTGACGAAGGATGCCGATCCATCGCCGCGCATCCGACTGGGTCAGGTTCAGGCGTCGCACCATGCGCCGCACTGCCAGCGGATCCGCAGCGGCGGGACGGCGGCGCGCGTAGTCGGTGCGCGCCAACAAGTCAGACAATAGCGTCGTGACGCGTTCCTGATCGTCTGCCAGCGCCATCGGTAGTGGCGGGTCCACCGCAACGGGGTCGTTCTGCCGGATGAGTTCGTAGAGGCATACGGCCGCTGCCTGACCCAGATTCATGGAAGCATGGCGCACTCCAGGAGTCGCGTGCATGGGGATCGTCATCAACCAATGGCAGTGACTGAGGGCTTCGTTGCTAAGACCGGTCTTCTCGGAGCCAAACAGCAGGGCCACCCGCGAACTGGCCAGTGTGGATCGCAGGTAAGGTGCGCCTTCGGCCAGCGTCCGCAAGGGGTGTTCCTGTTTTCGCTCGCCCACCGCGGTTGTGCCTACCACCAGGCTGCAGTCGGCCACCGCCTCTTCCACGGTCGAGAACTGTCGCGCCGCGGCAAGGATGTCCGATGCATCTACGGCCGATTTTGCCCGCTCGATCGAGCCTGAGTAGTCATTGACCAGCCGCAGATCGGCAAAGCCGAATCCATGCATGGCGCGCGCAACGGCGCCAATGTTGTTGGGATTACGCGCTCGCACCAGAACGACGGCAAGGCGGTGGCGCTGGTCTTCGGTTAGCACGGAATAGGCATCCTGACAGGCCGTGACTGGATCGGGAAAATCAATTAAGCAAGGCCTTACAAGTGTGTGTGAGAACGAGCAAAACCGCAGATCTCTCCACTCCGATCCCTCGGATTTCCTATTAAGTGTAGTGGCGTTGATGAAGCGCGTGCGGCTCTCTTAACGGAGGGCCGCATCCGTTGTCCCTGCTAGCTCTGCGAGGTAGGAAATCCGGGTACGTTCCGGTCGAGATGACAAATCTGTTGCAGGATCGGCGATTTTCACGCTTTAAAGCCATTTGCCTAACAAATTTGTCATCTCGACCGGAGAGGTCCCAAGGTGATGAAAATCACCTTCCGTCCGACGACCACTCTCCGTGAAAGCGTCACGCTCCCCTTTGTTATCTCTCAATCCGAATAGCCAATCCCACATGGAAGCGCCGCCCTCCCCTTGTCATCCCGAGGAGCCGACTTGCCTGCGCCAAGTTAAGGGAGCAATGAAAAGTACGGGCCACCGCGCACTGGACGGGTGCCCCATGTTCGCACCAGCGTACGTGGGCCGAAAAAGCCCCGGAGTTGAGAGATCTGCGGTTTTGCTAGTTCTCAAGCGCCCTCTTCCGCCCTAAGCGTGAAAATCGTGACCCTTTCGCTCCGGCCCAAAGCCAAAGACCAGGAATAGGACAAAAATCACACACAGCTCAAAAGTCGTAAGTGCCCATTGATAGCCTAACTGCTTGCGTAACCCAAATTCGATTCCGACCGCCGGCGCGGAGATCAAGACGCCCAGCTGGTAAACGACCCCCGGGAACAGACTGCGCACCGCGTTAGGGGAAAGCTCATTCAAGTGGGCTGGGATTACGCCAAAGGCTCCCTGAACACCGAATTGCATCACGAAGGATCCGATGGCAAGCATGAGGATCGTCGACCCAAAAGCCCAGAGCGGAATCGAGAGTATGCAGATCACCAAAGCCAGGATGATCGCCAGACGCCGGCCTAATCGGTCGGAGTAGTGACCGATGACCATGGCCCCTAAGATCGCGCCAACGTTGTAAAGAATGGCAAGGTTGGAGACGATCTCGTTGGAAAAGCGGTGGACCGTCTTGAGGAAATCCGGATAGAGATCTTGCGTTCCATGCGACAGGCAAATCATGGCCGTCATCATCAGCACCAGATAGGCGAAGTCCTTCTTGTGCTGCCAGACAACCGTGGCCACCTCAGCAAAACTGGTAGGCCGGTGCTTCTCCCACGACGAGGACTCAGGCGATAGCCACGTCAGGAATGCAATTAAAATCGCGAAGACAAGCCCGCACAAAAACATCCATTTCCATCCGAAGCGAGGCTCGATCGTTCGCAGAGCCACAGCGGCTAACAAGTAACCGCCCGAATATCCGGACTGCATGATTCCGGAGAAGAGACCGCGCCAACGCGTCGGAGAGCTCTCCATAACCAGCGAAGCGCCTATGCCCCAATATCCACCCATCCCGATGCCATACAGTGCCCGCAAAGTGGCGAACACCGCATAGCTGGGAGCAAACGGAGTCAATGCGGTGATGATCGAAAAGTAGAGCACCGCGGCGATCAACGGGCGGCGCCGGCCATAGCGATCCGCGAGCGATCCCAGCACAAACGCGCCGATCGGCCGTGTTGCCAGCGTGATGGTGATGGTCCAGACAATCTCAGCCTTGCTGACGTGAAAATTGTTGGCGAGCACGTCCACCAGGAAGACCAGCACGAAAAAATCAAAGGCGTCGAGAATCCAACCCAAAATTCCGGAAGTGACGGCAAAGCCCCACCGCGGGGTGATGACGTCCTGCTCGGTTACTATGCTGGTCGCGCCCGAGCCTGCCCGGGGCTTGCTCATCCATTCCATCTATAGCCTCGCTAAGGTTAGACCGCCATCCAGAACCAGAACCGCACCGGTTGCGTAGGGAAGTTCTCCCCGCGCCAGCACACTGACGGCAGCGCCCACATCGTCAGGGGTTCCCCACCGCTTTTCCAGCAGAATACCGCCCTCGATCAACGCATCGTACTTTCCTTTCACTCCCTCGGTCATATCGGTTTCGATAATGCCAGGACGCACCTCGTACACCCCAATCCCGTACTCCGCCAGGCGCACTGCCCACAGCTTTGTCGCCATGGCGATCCCCGCTTTCGAGATGCAATAGTCGCCGCGGTTCACACTGGCAACCGTGGCGGAGACAGAACTGATGTTGATGATGGACCGTGGTCCTTTCGGTTGGCGAATCATCCACGCGGCTACGCTCTGGGTGAGAAAATAAGGCCCGCGAAGATTGGTGGCGATCAGTTCGTCGAAGCTCTCTTCCCCGGCTTCGAGCACGTCGGCCCGAACGCGGGGCGCGATGCCGGCGTTGTTGACCAGCACATCCAGCCTGCCCAACTGGGCTTCCACCGTTGCCAGGAGTGCCCGCCGGTCTGCGGCTGAAGCCACGTCCGCCTGCACATAAATGGAGCGCGGGCTCTGTTCCTTTAGCTGTTGCAGCGCGGGCTGAACTTGCTCGGCCTCGCGTCTGCCGGTGATGGCCAGGGTAAAGCCGCCGGCTGCCAGTTTGCGCGCGATGCCGAATCCGATGCCCCTGGCCCCGCCGGTAACCAGCGCCACTCTATCGTTCATGCTGCTCCGAAGAACGTGTAATAGCCGGAGTGAGCGATCCTGCTGATCAGCAGGCACAGCTCCAGAAGATGGTAGTCGCCCCACATACTGGATTCTCCGCAGGGAACCTTCGCTCCGGGTGGGACATAATCCCAACCATTGGGACGATGATAAATGCTCTGTAAAAGCAGACCTTCGTGATTCGGATCGATGGCAAGATAGGGTTCCTGCAGCAACCGCGCGGCGATGGTCAATCCCGCCTGCGTGTAGACTTCGCCCTCTGTGCCCAGCAGGTGTCCCAGGCGGATCAATCCCTGGGCCGCGATGGCGCTGGCCGAGGCATCGACCGATTCGTAGTCGTTGTACGGGTCCGCCGGCTTTGCTTGCCAATCGCCGAGCCGGTGCAAATGCGGCGCTCCTGTATCCCAGTAACAGATGCCATCGAGTGCGCTCGCCTGCTGGATGTAGAAATCGCAGCAAGCTCGAGCCGCCTTTTCCAAGGAGGCAAATGTGTCCGCATCGAACTCCATCAACTCGGAAAAACCCAGCATTCCCCAGGCGAGGCCTCGCGTCCAGGTAGTAAAAGGCGAATACCCTTGCTGCGACGACGGGCAGCGGAAGACGCCGCTGGCCGGATTGAAAATCGCTTCATGCACCGTCCGACCGCGCAGATGAGGTAAATCGTAGTGATCGCGCCCCTCGCCGTAGTAAACGTTGTAGCGGGCGGTGGTGGTTGCGTGGGTCAGAGCGCGATCCAGAAGACTGAAGTGCTGGTCCTGTTCTCCGTGCAGCGAATGCCCCAGCATGTGCGCCATGCAGCAAATGCGGAGCGTGCGGACGGTGTCGATAAAAAGCGAATGGCTGCCGTTGAACGAGTAAATGTAGCCGAGACCATCCTGCAGGCTGGTCCAACGCGCGGCCTGCACGGCTCCGCTGCTCTTGAGCGCTAGCTCATAGAAGTGCAGTTCCCATTCGTTGGCCGGGATCCGGCCCGCGAGCATCAGGCGGCGCAGGTTTCCGTAGGTGGAGAGGTTATTGAACCCATGATCGTGCACGCCGATATGCGTGACATGCTCGGCCATATCCTGCACAACATGGCGTCGCGCCACCTGCAGCAGCTCTTGCTCGCCCGTCAGTTCAAAGCACAGCAGGGAACTGCCGTATTGGAAGCCCTGCGTCCACTGGGTCCAACTGCGCGCAGTGTAGCGTCCGGCCACGGTGATGACGGGGGCGCCATCGCTGGCCTTCCACCGCCGCTCGAGGGTAAGGGTCTTGACTGCCGCCAACTGCAACGCGCGCTGGATCGCCGGCGCCAGGTCACTTGCTTTTAAGCGTTTGATTGGATTGCAACCGGTCTCCTCACACCAGTGTGGTGAAGCGTTCCACCATTTCACGCAATACCTGGTCGGGATCGCGATCCCAAATAGTTCGATTGAAAATTTCCACCTCGATCGGTCCGTCATAGCCGGCCTGATCGACGGCGACCCGCAGCATGTGATTATCGATGACTCCATCGCCCATCATGCCTCGGCCGAGCAGCACGTCGGGCAAGGGAACCAGCCAGTCGTTGACGTGGAAGCCGTAGATCCTGCCCCGGCATTGACCGATCAGAGGGAGCACCTGGGGGTCCCACCAGATATGAAAAACATCGAGGACTAGCCCGACTTCCTGGGGTGCGAAACCTGACGCCAGTTCCAGCGCTTGGCCGATGGTGACCAGCGCCGAACGGTCCCCAGCGTACATGGGATGGAGGGGCTCCAGGCCCAGCTTAACGCCGCGCTCGCGTGCATAAGGCGCCAGCGCAGCAACGCCGTCCGCAACCATGGCTCTAGCGTCGGTCAGGCTGACCTCTGAACCGCCGCCACCCACCACCAGCACCAGGGAGTCTGCGTCCAAAGCGGCGGCCTCGTCGACGGCCCGGTAATTGTCTTCAAGATTTTTTTGCCGGCCGGTAAGAGTGGGACTGGGGAACATGCCGCCGCGGCATATGCTGGACACGTGCAAGCCGGCGTCCTTCACTGCCCGAACGCAGGAGGCCAGCCCCGCCTCCTCGATCTTGTGCCGCCACAGAGCGACGGAGGGGATGCCATGGCGAACGCATCCCTCGACCGCCTGGCCAACACTCCAACTGGAAACCGAAATCTGGTTTAACGAAAGCCTGCGTATCTCTGCCATGGACTAGGGGTTAGCGTAGGGGAGCAGCCCAGGCAAGTCAATGTTTTCCCCTCTCTTCTGACAACGAAGCCCACCCTGGCTTCGTTGTCAGAAGAGGCTAGGTCGCTTTACGTCACCGGCCACTTCCACCCGCGGATTTCCTTCTGGTCGATCCCATTCTCATGGGCGTAATTCACAGCCTTGATGATCTGCCCCTTCAACCACTCCACCGTATGCGCACCCTTCTCCTGCAAGCCGGGCACGCGCTCGATGACATCGATCGCCAGGTTAAACCGATCAGTCTGGTTGAGGATCGCCAGCTCCAAGGGAGTATTGATGTTGCCCTTCTCCTTGTATCCACGCACATGAAAATTGTCGTGGTTAGTCCGGCGATAGGTGAGCTTATGAATCAGCGACGCATACGCGTGGAAGTTGAAGATCACCGGTTTGCTCTTGGTGAACAGGCCGTCGAACTCACGATCGGTCATGCCGTGTGGGTGCTCCCGGTCGGGCATGAGTCGGAAAAGGTCGACCACATTGATGAACCGCACCTTTAATAGAGGGCAATGCTCGCGCAGGATCGCTATCGCCGCCAACCCCTCGGACGTAGGAATATCCCCCGCGCACGCGATCACCGCGTCCGGCTCCTCGCCGGCGTCACTGCTCGCCCAGTCCCAGATGCCGATCCCCTTGGTGCAGTGCTCGACCGCCGCGTCCATGGTGAGGTACTGCAGATGCAATGCCTTGTCAGCCACGATCACGTTGACGTAGTTAACGCTGCGCAGGCAGTGGTCGGTCACACTCAGCAGGCAATTCGCATCCGGCGGAAGGTAAATGCGCGTGACCTCGGGACTCTTGTTGGTCACCACATCCAGAAACCCAGGATCCTGATGGGTAAAGCCGTTGTGGTCCTGCCGCCAGACCAGCGAGGTAATCAACAGGTTGATGGAGGAAATAGGAGCCCGCCACCGCGTCTCCAGCTTGCTCTTCTCCAGCCACTTGGCATGCTGGTTGAACATGGAGTCGATAATGTGCACGAAAGCCTCGTACGAGGAGAAGAACCCGTGCCGTCCGGTCAGCACGTATCCTTCAAACCAGCCTTCGAGCGTGTGCTCGCTCAGCATCTCCATGACCCGGCCGTCGTTGGCCAGGAAGCCACCGTCGGAGTCTTCCGGCAGCATCTCTTCCAACCACGTTTTACCGCTGGCCTGGTAGATCGCATCGAGTTTGTTAGAGGCCGTTTCATCTGGCCCAAAAACGCGGAAGCTGGTCATGTTGCGGCGCATCACGTCCCGCAGGAAATGCGCCGTGACATCGGTCGACGACACCTCGATTTGCCCGGGCGCCTCCACCTTGACCGCATAGTCGCGAAAATCGGGCATCTCCAACGGCTTGCGCAGTAAACCGCCATTAGCATGGGGATTGGCAGTCATGCGCCGTGTGCCCACCGGCGCCATCTCCCGCAGCTCCTCGATCAATTTGCCGGACTCATCAAACAACTCCTCCGGCTTGTAGCTGCGTAACCAGGATTCGAGGAGAGCCAGATTCTTCGGATTGGTTTGCGGATCGAGGATAGGAATCTGGTGGGCCCGCCAAAACCCTTCCACCTTATGTCCATCTACGGTCTTCGGGCCGGTCCAGCCCTTCGGTGTGCGCAGAATGATCATCGGCCACTTCGGCCGCTCCACCGTCTGCCCGGACGGCGCACTCCGCGCCTTCTCCTGAATAGCGCGGATATCGAGCACGCACTGCTCCAGCACTTCGGCCATCTTTGGGTGCATCTTCTCCGGGTCGTCGCCTTCGACCACGTGCGGCGTCCATCCCAGGCCCCGCATGAGCATGTCCAACTCTTCCGGCGGAATGCGGGCCAGGATCGTCGGATTGGCAATCTTGTAGCCGTTCAAATGCAGAATGGGAAGCACGGCCCCGTCGCGCACCGGGTCAAGGAATTTATTGGAGTGCCAGCTGGTGGCCAGCGGACCGGTTTCGGATTCACCATCGCCGACCGCCACCGTCACAATCAGATCGGGATTGTCGAACGCCGCCCCAAATCCATGCGAGAGGCTGTATCCCAGCTCTCCGCCTTCATGGATCGATCCTGGGGTCTCTGGAGTGCAATGGCTGCCGATGCCTCCGGGAAACGAGAATTGCTTGAGAAACTTCTGCAGCCCGTCGATATCCTGGCTCTTCTCCGGATAGATTTCCGAATAGACCCCTTCAAGGTAGCAGTTGGAGAGGGTGGCGGGCGCTCCGTGCCCCGGACCCGAAACATAAATCACATCCAGGTCGTATTTCTTGATCAGCCGGTTCATGTGGACCCAAATGAAGCTCTGCCCCGGGTCCGACCCCCAATGGCCGAGCAAACGGTTCTTGATGTGCTCCGGCTTCAAAGGCTCGCGTAAGAGAGGGTTGTGGCACAGGTACAACATGCCTGCGGAGAGATAGTTGCAGGCGCGCCAGTAGGCATTGATTTTCCGGAGCTCATCGGCGGTTAACGTGCCGGGAGCCGCCACGGGAAGGGTTTCAACGTTGCTCATAGTTCCTCCTAATTCTGATCCATCTGGCCCACGTGCACCGCAATCGTTCGATCTTCCTGGGCGGTAACCACCCAGACCGCCACTTGGGAATCCTGGGAACTTATCCTGCGTAGATTGTCACCCTTGGCGCTATTGGCGGCTGTGTCGAGCGTCACCCCAGAGCTTTCGAGGCCCGCTTAGAATCTCGGCTCGCGACAGCACATCGTGCTCTCCAATGCCACCGGTGAAGACCAGGGCATCCAGGCCGCCCAGCAGCCAGGCGAAGGCGCCGATCGCCTTGCGCACGCTTCGGGTGAAGACGTCCACCGCCAGCTTGGCCTCCGCGTTACCCTCTCCCGCAGCCTTGCGTACCCCCCGCATGTCATTCGGTAATCGCGAGATCGCCACCATTCCGGCCTGATGATTAAGCAGCCCCTCGACGGAATTCATTGCTGCCACGCGGTCCCCCTGCGCCTGCCGCAACAGGTACAGGACCAAGCCGGGATCCAGATCTCCAGGCCGCGTGCCCATCACGACCCCGCCGGTCGGCGTGAGGCCCATGGTGTTGTCCACCGAGAGCCCGTTCTGGAGCGCAGTGACGCTGCACCCGCTGCCCAGGTGGGCAATCACCATGCGCCGCGGGAACTGCGTACCCGCCTGGCGGCAGACCGCCCGCATGTCCTCCACGACCCCCTCACAGGAAAGGCCATGAAACCCGTAGCGCCGGACGCCACGCTGCCGATACTCGAAAGGGATAGGGTAGGTGGACGCTTCAGCAGGCATTGTCTGGTGGAAGATAGTGTCAAAACAGGCATAATGCCGGGCCTGCGGAAACAGACCCATCATGTCCCGGATCAGGTGAATCGCCGACGGGTCGTGCAGGGGGGCAAACACCACTGCCTGTTGCAAATCCTGCAATACCTCCTCCGTTATCCTTTGATGCCGGTCGAGGAGCGGCCCGGGGTGTACCACGCGATAGCCAACGGCGTCGATCGGGGGCATTCCGGGGGCACAAACCGCGTCGCTCAACAGCTTCATTGGCTCAGGTTTGGGGTCCCCCAAACGCCCCAGCTCGTGCCCTTGAGCATCGCTAAACGTAAACCCCAGCTTGGCTCCCCCCATGCCGCTTATTTCCCCGGTGTACAGGACCTGGGGAAGCCCGGCGCCCTGGCCGGTGTCGAAAATGGAGAATTTGATGGATGAGGAACCGCTGTTTACGACGAGTATGTGCACTCCAGTTACTATCCCCCCCTTTGACACTACACCCGTGATGTAGGCCAAAGATGAATTTGAGCGGCATTGCTTAGAGAGCAGGAGCCGGAGGAAAGTCTCGCCCCGAAAGGATCAGCCTGTCTCAATCTGCTCTTATCGGGTTGCCTTCACGGCTGCGCCAAGCCGGTTTGTCCTTGACGGTCGTATTACGGCGCTTGTATAAGGACTGACGGTGGACCAAAAGGCTCAGCCACAGGCTGGCCAAGAAATTCAGATGAAATCCCCACCACCTGGACCGGTAGACCTCAGGGCAACTCTGAAGTCGATTCGGTAGAGGTCGTACGACTTTTTGAGGAGACAGTTACGTATGTTTAAAGGGCTTTTGGGTACTCTCGCGTTTTGTTTATTGGGTTTTTCTTCCGCTGCTCTGGGTCAAGTCACCACCGGGACCATTCTAGGGACAGTCCACGATTCCACTGGCGCCGTCGTCGCCGGGGCCGATATCACCATCACAGATACCGGCAAAGGCACAGTTTCCACCTACAAAACCGACGACAGCGGCGAATACAACGCCCCCTTTTTGATTCCCGGAACCTACAACGTCTCGGCTCAGAAATCCGGCTTCAAGCAAGACGTTTCCAATAACGTCGTGTTGGACGTCGACCAGCATGCGCGCATCGACTTCCTCATGCAGGTTGGCCAGGCGTCCGAGACCGTGGAAGTGACGTCCGCTGCTCCCCTGGTCCGATTAGATAGCGCCGAACTCGGTGAGGTTGTAGGCAAGACGCAAGTGCAGGATCTGCCCCTCAACGGGCGCGACTTTGCCCAGTTGGTATACCTGGTTCCCGGTGTAACTCCGGGCCAAGCCAGTGAAAACCTCTCCGGCTCGAGCTCCTTTAATCCCCGCGCAGCATCGAATTTCAATGCCCTCGGCAGCCAAGCCAACGCGAATGCCTGGGTGGTCGACGGTATCGACGACAACGAATGGACGTTTAACACCGTAATGATTCAGCCGTCGGTCGAATCGATCGCCGAGTTCAAGGTGTTAACGGGAACCTATTCCGCAGAGTTCGGCCGTGGCGCCGGCGTAGTTTCTGTATCCACCCGCTCGGGCTCCAACGCCCTGCACGGCGAAGTCTTCGATTACCTCCGCAACAGCTACATGGACGCGCGCAACTACTTCAATCCCGCGACTCAGCTGCAACCCGCATATCGCCGCAATCAATTCGGCGCCGCTGTCGGTGGACGGATCATCAAGGACAAGTTGTTTTTCTTCGGAGACTATTTCGGGCAGCGGTCGTTGAAGGGGATTGTGAACCTCAACAGCGTGCCTACCGCGGCTGAGCGCACAGGCGATTTCAGCAACTATCGGAATGCAGCCGGCGCGCTGATCCCGGTGTTCGACCCCTACACCACGACGATTGTGAACGGAGTCACGACCCGCAAGCAAGCCTCTTACAATGGCAGGCTCAACGTGCTGCCGCCGGGCGAGCTTTCCCAAGTCGGCTTGAACATCGCCAGCATCTATCCGTTACCGCAGAATCCCAACCTGAGCTTCAACAACTTCCAATCTTCGGCTAGCCAGATCATCGACGACAACGGCGGAAATGGCCGAGTCGACTATCGCATTGGCGAAAAGGATTCGATGTTCGGCCGCTACAGTTACGAAAAGTTTGTTCAGGCGGCGCCGAACCCGCTGGTGGGAGGGCAGGGAACCTGCTGTTTGCCCACTCCTCCTTCGGCCGCTTCCACCTTTTCCCTGGGGCCTTATGTTGCGGGTATTCAAAACACGACTTTGATTGCCCAGGGCCTTGCGCTCAACGAATCGCATGTGTTCAGCGGTTCGGTGGTGAATGAGTTTCGCACCGGATACTCGCGCACCAATCCGTTTACGTTCCAATCCGACTACGGCAAGAATTCGTCAACGTCTTTAGGCATTCAAGGTTTGAACGTAACCCAGTATGCGACCGGTCTACCCAACATCCAGATTGGTGGCAGCTGCGGGGCCGAGTTTACCTGTCTGCAGGGTGGTACTGCTTTCCTGCCCGCCCATCCGGTGCAGACCAATATTCAGGTGGAGGACGTTGTTTCCTGGACATTAGGTCGCCATCAATGGAAATTCGGCGGCCGCTATATCAAGCAGATGGCGTCTCCGTTCACGAATACAACGACCCGGGGGCAGTTTACCTTTAACGACAACTTCACCAACGACCCCAACAATGTCACCGGGACCGGCTCAGGCTTGGCCGCCCTGCTGTTTGGTTTCCCCAACAGCGGCAGCAGAAACTATCTGCAGCAGACTTACTTTGTGACCGATGGAGAATGGGCGGGCTACGCGGAGGACAATTGGAAGTTCAGCCCGCGACTGACCGTGAATGCCGGAGTGCGGTATGAGGTGTACACCCCCGAGGTAGAACGGCACAACCGGCTGGCCAATTTTAATTATTCGACGTTGACTTTCATTTACGCGAATCAAAATGGTGTGGATCGCCACGCGGGCATGCAAACCCGGTGGGGAGATGTGGGTCCCCGCGTAGGCTTTACCTACGATGCCAACGGCAAGGGTACCCTGGTTTGGCGTGGCGGCTACGGTATCAGCTACTTCCCGCTGCCGTACTCGGCCTCCGATGAACTCGGGCAGAACCCGCCTTTTACCGTTTCCCAGACTTTCTCGACCAATACCAACCTGGCCGGCACAGCGTACGCGACCCCGTGCACCGCGGCGAATGTCGGAAGTAGCTGTACGGTTGCTATCAATAACCCGTTTCCCCAGGGCGTCGTCACCATTGGGCCGCCAACGACGACCACGACAGCGCTTCTCAATGCCGCCGCGCCAGCTGTCATTGGTCACCAATTGCAGAACTACACGCCTTCATCGCAGATGTATACCCTTAGCCTGGAGCGGCAGATTTCTTCGAGCGGTTTGTTTGAACTGGCCTACGCGGGCAGCCACAGCATCCATCTCTTGATCGCGTATAACCCGAACGAAGTGGAGCCGGGAGTTCCGGGCGTGAACGCAGCTTCTTCGCAAGCCAGCCGCCGCCTGATTCAACCACTGAACAATCTCTCTACGTGGGTGCAGGAAAACGAGATCAATTCTTCTAACTACAATGCTCTGCAGGCAAAGTTCACCAAACGTTATTCCAATGGATGGACGCAGTTACTTAGCTATACCTGGAGCAAGTCTTTGGATTATGGCGGCTCGGCGGCCAGCGGAGGAGGCAGTGCCGGGAATCCCCAGACGGTGACTTGCTTCAAATGCGGATACGGTGCTTCGGGATTCGATCAGAAACACCGCTTCGTCAGCAGCACACTCTATGAGCTACCGTTCGGCAAAGGCAAGCCGTTTTTGCGCGATGGGATCGCTTCCTGGATCGCCGGCGGTTGGGAGGTCGACGGCATCGTGACCTTGGCGACTGGCAATCCGTTCACCGTAACCCTCAACAGCGGCGTGAATTTCGGCGCCCCGAGTTGGCCTAACCGGATCGGCCAGGGGAAGCTGTCCAATCCGAAACCGACGGCGTGGTTCAACACGGCCGCATTTGTGGCTCCGCCCTTCAACACCTACGGCAACTCCGCCCGCAGCGTTCTGTACGGGCCTGGGGAGGCGAATGCCGACCTATCCCTGCAGCGCATCTTCCAAATCCACGAGTCGATGAGCCTCGCGTTGCGGGGCGATGCATTTAATGCCTTCAATCATCCGAACTTCCTGAATCCCAATTCGGCCATCGGGTCCAGCCAAGCGGGCATCATTTCAGGCACTAACCTCGACAACCGCGACATGCAGGTATCCGCCAAGTTCGTCTTCTAACAAAACTCGACGGGTGCCCCATGTTCGCACCAGCGTACGTGGGCCGAAAAAAAGACGGGCGAAGCCCTTCGAACGCTTTTACTAGTCGAGCGAAAGCGTTCGAAGAATTTCATACTCGGCCCAAGTACGCGGGTGCACCCGTCGAGTTTTGTTTGGTCCTGCAGTCCCGGTTCCGCCCCCTGACCTACAGCAGGCTAGTCGTCGGGAAGCAGATGGAAAGCCGCTTACGGCCCCGTTTCACTCCAGGCGACGAGCACCCAGCCGTCCTTTCCCCTTAATGGCGGCCAGTTATGCCATTTAACCGGTCACTAGAACCAAGGTAGAACCATTCCATCACTTACAAGGTTCCCCGAACTAAGTAGCCGGAAGATTGATTGACGGTCTCTATCTCAGCGTGCTAGTTTTCCTTCCGAAAAAAGTTCCGTTATGAAAGCGTTCCCAATTTCGGGCCTAGCTCGCCTAACCGGTGGTCGGTTTGGTGTGCCCAGGTGAAGTGAAAAGTAAATAGCTGTCGAGTAAAAACCTTTTCGGAGGCTAGTCCAGATGTTCAAGCGCATTTGTGTACTTGCTTTTTCCACGTTATGGGCTGCCAGCTTATCTGCGCAGACCGCGGGTCAAATCTCCGGACACGTCGCGGATACCACCGGCGCCGTGCTTCCGCAGGTGGCCATCACCCTCACCAATGCAGCTACCGGTGCGGCGCGCTCCACATTCACCACCAGTGCGGGAGACTACACATTCCCCGACGTTCAACCCGGAAACTATACCCTTCAGGCGACCCACCCGGCCTTTAAGACCGACACAGCTCAGTTGGAACTGCAAGTGCAGCAATCCTTGCGTCAGGATTTCACGCTGCAAGTCGGTCAGGTGACAGAATCTGTAAGTGTTGAGGCGACTGCCGCTCTGTTGCAGGCGGACAACCCCACCCTTGGCACCGTGGTTCCTACGCAGACCGTCAGCCAGATGCCGCTCAATAGTAGAAACTACCTGAGCCTGGTGGCGGTCTCGGCGAACACGAACACGCTCTCGACCTCGCAAGGCCAGGCCCAGTCGCGGGAGGGTGGCCAACGCTCGAACGAGGCCATCTCCGTGGGCGGCCAGCGCATCATGTACGATCACTACACGATTGACGGCATCAACAACACCGACGTGGATTTCAACAGCTTCGTGGTGCAGCCCACCGTCGACGCCATCCAGGAAATGAAGGTGCAAACCGGCGTCTATCCCGCCCAGTACGGTTACAACGCGACCCAGGTCAATGTGGTCACCAAGAGCGGCGGCAATCAATATCACGGAACGGCATTCTACTTCCTGCGCAACAACTACGCCGACGCCAGAGGATTCAACTACACCACCACCCCGTTTCCTCCTAAGTTGCCTTTCAGGTACAGCGATTACGGATTCGTCGTCAGTGGTCCGCTGTCGATTCCCAAGGTCTTCAACGGGAAGAACCGCCTTTTTTTCATGGCGAATAAAGAATGGTTTTCGCAAAAGCAGAACGTCCGGAACAGTGCGACCTTGCCCACAGCGGCTGTTTTGGGGGGCGATTTCAGCGGATTCACCCTCAAGGCCGGCGGCCCCGTCATCCCTATCTATGATCCCGCGACCGGCAACGCCGCCACCGGAGTCGGCAGGACACAGTTCCCGGGCAATGTGATTCCTGCGAACCGCATCGATCCGACATCGGCTCTAGTCATCAAGCAGTTCTACCACCCGGCCTCGGCTTCGAGCTTCACCAACAACTACTCATATACCGATCTCAACACGGACGACCACGATCAGTTCACACTTCGTGCCGATTACAACCAGTCGGAGAAGTTACAATGGGCCTTTCGTTTCAGCGATGGCCTGGAAACGGTCGGGCAACCAGGTTTCCCAGCACTGGGCGCGACGGTCGGCACCAGCATCGTCACCAACTTCTACCAATACATGGCTTCCAATACCTGGACCATCTCGCCCACGATCGTCAACAACCTTGCGCTTGGCTATACCGACTTTTACAACAGTCTGGGCACGCTCTCACAAAACAAGGTCAATGCGGTGGGCATGATCAATTCCGGGATTCCCAACCTGCAACCTGGGGCTTCTTCCACTTGGGGTATACCCTCTTTTTCGTTTACTCCCGATCCCTATACGGCGGTCGGCGACAGCACCGACGGCCCTTATGTTACCAGCGACCTGGATAAGTCAATCAATGACAACATTACCTGGGTAAAGGGTAAGCATTCGTTGGATTTCGGTTTTCAGTACGACGGGCTGACGTTTAGCGAGTTGGGGAATCAGCAATCGCGCGGCAATTTCGTCTTTCAGAGAAACGCCAGTGCGCAGGTAACCTCGCCGGGAACCCTGAATGCCAATAGCGGCTCCGGCTTCGCGGATTTTCTTCTCGGTCAGATTTACTCCTCGACCTACGCCGTGTCGATCGCGCACGCGAATTACATTGCAAACGTAGAGTCGTTCTACTTTGACGATAGCTACAAGCTCCTGCCGAACGTCACCATTTCCGCGGGACTACGCTATGAGATCACGCCGCCGTGGTACGACACCCTAGGCAACGAGTTCATCGTTGACTTCCAGACTAACAATACGCCGATCACTCCCAACATCGGTACAGCGGAGCCTCAGAATCTCTGGCCGCTCTTTACCCGCCAAGGCAACTGCACGAATGCCTATCAAGGGGTGAGCGTCCTATGGACACAAGGCAGCACCAATAACCCTACGAACCCGAATGCCCCGGTCGTCCCTGGGCCGCAATGCGCGAACGGCCACTTTCCTAACAAGCTCATGCAGACCGACTACAGCAATTGGGCGCCTCGCGTGGGCATTTCGTATCTACCGGGCAAGGGCGTGGTGGTTCGGACGGGCTATGGCATTTACTACAACCATGACATTGCCAACGCCCGGTTCGACGTAGCGCGGAACCTGGCTGGACGCATCACGAATACTTCGGGCGGCGGAACCAATGGTGTGGCTAACATCCAGTGGGCCAACGCTGTCGGTCCCACCAGCGGCCCGGGGGTGATCGCGCCCATCCCACCACCTTATGCCTACACCAACCAGTACGCCCATAGAACCGCATACAGCGAGGTCTTTCTGTTCGACGTTCAGAAGCAGGTAGGCAAAGACTGGGTCTTCGAGGCCGGATATATGGGCAACGTCAGCAGGCGCCTTGCCGGGTTCCGCAATGCCAATTATTCCATTCCCTATGGTTACATCGGCAACGGCGCGTCCACTTCCATCCAGGCTCGCACGCCCTATCCGAACTACGGCGTGATTCAGATGGTGCATGACATAGGCAGCGGTAATTACAACTCCTTTGCCTTCCAGGTGAACAAGCGTTTCAGCAACGGCTTCAATCTCATCAGTTCCTACACCTTTTCGAAATCCATGGATGACACCAGCGGCATCCGCACCCAGTCCTCGCAGCTCTTCCCGCAGGACGACCGCTGCATCAGCTGCGAATACGGGCCGTCGGATTTCGATGTGAAACATCGCGTGGTGGGATCGGTCATTTACTACCTGCCTATCGGAGCGGGTAGGCGGTGGGCGCCGTCGTCGAAGATCCTGGATGCTGTGGTCGGAGGCTGGGAATACGCCGCGCTGGTGCAGCTCCAGACCGGCATACCCTGGAACCCCTTCGTGAACGCGAACACTGCCAACACCAATACCATCTCTGGCGGCACGCAGGCGACCCACGCGAATCTCGTCTCGAAACAATTCTACGAGGCCCACCGGACGGTCGGATCCAGCGGGCAATACGCGAATCCCGCGGCCTTCGCACAACCGGCCCCGGGCTTTCTCGGAAACGTGAGCCGCAACATGATCTACGGTCCGGGGGTGCAAAACTACGATATGTCCCTGGACAAGAATTTCGTTATGCCCTACAGCGAACACCACCACTTCCAGATTCGCTTTGACGCGTTCAATGCTTTCAACCACACTGATTTTGCCAATCCACAAAAATATATAGATCAGGGGACATTCGGCCAAATTACCGGTACGAACGCGGCGGTGCCGGCGCGGCAGCTGCAGCTGGCCGGCAGGTACACGTTCTAACGGCGAAGTGGAGAGATCTGCGGTTTTTTCCGCTCCGTCTCAAGCAGTTCTACCGAAAGAAAACTGACAGAAGAGGAACTCGGTAATGAATCGATTCACACGACGGTCCCTAATCAAAGGTGCCGCTGCGGCCCTGCCCACTGCCGGAATCTTTGCGCTGCCCTCCCTGGCGCGAGCGATTCAAACGAACAGCACTCCCCAGCAGAGGCCCAAGGTCAAGATCACCGATGTCCGTACCGCGCAGGTGATCGTGCACGGACCACAAACCCACGTGCGGGTTTATACCGACTCCGGGCTTTACGGGCAGGGAGAATCGACCGACGCGGCCGTGGGAACGGCCTCGTTGGTGCACAGTTGGCGTCGCATGTTGGTCGGCCAGGATCCCCTGAACGTCGATGCGCTGTGGGAGAAGATACGAGTGTCGGGCATTTTTGCCGGCGCCCAGGGTGGGCAGTACATCACTGCCCTCACCGGGGTGGAGATCGCTTTGTGGGACCTCGCCGGCAAGATTCTGGGTCTGCCGGTGTACCAGCTTCTGGGGGGTAAGTTTCGCGATAAGGTGCGCATGTACTGCGACTCTGATATGGACAATCCCATCGGCGCGGAATCAGACCGTAAGCTTCCCTGGATCAAGGAGCAGGGTTTTACCGCGATGAAGATCGACCTGGACGATGCCGCCGATCCTGCGCGTTTCGACAAAGTGAACTGGACGGCAAGCAATGGGGAGATCGACCGCATGGTGAGTTGGGTCAAGCACGTGCGCGAATCGATCCCAAAGGAAATGGACTTGGCGTGCGACATGCACGGGCGCTACGACGCCACCACCGGCAAAAAGGTGGCGGTGGCGCTCGAACCCTACCGGCTGCTCTGGCTGGAGGAACCAGTGCCGGCGGAAGATATCGATGCGATGGCCGATATACGCCACTCCACCACCACGCCGATATGTTGCGGCGAAAATCTCTATATGCGGTGGGGGTACACAGAGCTGCTGCAGAAGCGCGCCGCCGATATTATCATGCCGGATATTCAGAAGTGCGGCGGCCTCTCGGAAGCGCGTAAGATCGCCAATATGGCGCAGGCGTACTACGTTCCTTTTGCACCACACTGTGTGGTTTCTCCCATCGGCACGATGGCGTCGGCCCATGTTTGCGCGACCATTCCCAACTACCTGGTTTGCGAGTGGCATTGGATCAACCACCTGGACACTTGGCGCACCTTTGTCAAAGAAGGCGAAATTATCCAGAAGGGATATGTCACCCCGCCAGATAAGCCGGGGTTAGGTGTCGAGATGGACGAAGAGGCTGCAAAGAAGGTGCAAATCCCAGGAACGACGTGGTTCGAGCCAAACAAAGGATAGGAAAATGAGCAGATTGAGGTGCGCCACCGTTCTGAGTCTTTCGCTGATGTGGGCCGGTTTGGCAGGCGCGCAGCAGGGATTTTTCACCCCCGAAGACGTAATCAAATACACTCCTGACTGGCATGGAGAGCGGTTTCCGGATGGGCGACCCAAGGTGCCGGATGCGATCCTCGACCTGATGAAATCTGTAACCCTGGAGGAAGCGTGGGCAACGGTGGAGCAACATGGCTTCATGCATCAGTATGAAGACGGCTGGCTCTCTATCCATCCGGACAAGGTGCTCGTGGGCAGGGTCCTGACGGCCACATGGATGCCGGGCCGGCCCGATATTCAAAAGGTGATTGAAGAGCAGGGAGTGAAGGATAAGCGGCAGGGTGCCATGAACGCCTGGCCGGTGGATATGCTGCAGCCCCGCGATGTATACGTGGCCGACCACTTTGGCTTGAAGGTGGACGGCCCGTCGATCGGCGACAATGTGGGCAACGCCATCTATGCCAAGTCAGGCAATGGGATTGTTTACGACGGCGCGGTGCGTGACATCAACGGACTGGACGAGCTGCCGAATTTTGTATCTTTCGTTCGTTTTTACGATCCATCCCACCACTACGGATCTCTTAAAACTGGTAAGTTGCTCAACTCAACCATGGTGAGCATCAACGCTCCCACGCGCATTGGCCACGCAACAGCGATGCCTGGCGACGTGGTGCTGGGCAGGAACGGCGGCGTCATCTTCATTCCGCCGCAATTGGCCGAAGAGGTAGTAAAGAGCTCGGAGTGGACCCATCTGCGCGACGTCTTCGGCCATCAAAGGCTGGAGGAAAAGAAGTACACTGCAGGCCAGATCGACGCCCGCTGGACCGACCCCATCGAGCAGGACTACCTTTCCTGGCTGAAGCAAAACGAGGATCACCTCTCCGTTCCCAAGCAGCAGATTGAAGAGCTATTGAAGAGTCACCCATAGCCTGGGCGAGAACCAAAAGGAAACCGCAGATCTCTCCACTCCGCTACGCTCCGGTCGAGATGACAAATTTGCTGTGCAATTGACCGTGTCCGTCGTAACAAATTTGTCATCTCTCAATCCCAATAACCGATCCCAAATCGAAGCGCCGCCCTCCCCGTTGTCATCCCGAGCGAAGCCGAGGGACCTGCGGTTCTACGGACCTTTTCGGGGAAATGTTTTTTTGTCAGCTCGACCGGAGCGTGCCTGATTTCCCACCTCACCGCGGCTGGAAACGACCACGCGTGCGACTCTCCGAAAAGAGAGACGCAGGAACTTCATCAACGCCACAAAACGTGACAGGAAATCCGGGGAAGCGCAGTGGAGAGATCTGCGGTTTCCTTTTCCGGTTTTCGCGCAGCCTCTACCTGATTAATTGCCCGATGGCTTCAACCCTCGGTCCTTCAACATCGGCTTTACGCTTGGATCACTCCCCAACCAAGCCTTGTACATCGTAGCCAAATCCTGTGTATTCCCGCGGGAAAGCACCATGCGGCGGAATCTATCCCCATTCGCGCGCGTCAAGCCACCGTGATCCTCGAACCACTGATACGCATCGTCATCGAGCATTTCACTCCATAAATACGCGTAGTAACCCGCCGCATAACCCGTCGACCAGATGTGAGAAAAGTAGCTGGAGCGATACCGCGGAGGCACGTAGCTGATCAGCAAAAGCTTCCTGGCCAGGGCCTCTTTCTCAAACGCATCTGTATCCGCGATGTGCGTCCCGGTGCTCTGCGTGTGCCACTGCATATCCAGTTCCGCCGCACCCAATAACTCCGTAAGCGCGTAACCCTGGTTAAAATTTTTCGCATTGACCAGCTTCTTGACCAATTCCGGCGGCATAGACGCACCGGTTTTATAGTGCTTCGCGAAATGATCAAAAACTTCAGGATAAGTCGCCCAGTGCTCATTGAACTGGGAAGGGAACTCGACGAAGTCGCGAGCAACCGAGGTGCCAGACAGGCTAGGATACTTCGCGTCTGAGAACATGCCATGCAGTGCGTGGCCAAACTCATGAAACATGGTGGTGACATCGGTGAAGCTGATCAGCGCCGGTTCGCCCGGGGCAGGTTTGCTGAAGTTGCCCACGTTGTACACCACGGGAAGCATGCCCAGCAGTTTGGATTGATCCACCAGGTTACTCATCCAGGCCCCGCCGTTCTTGTTATCACGCTTGAAGTAGTCGCAGTAAAACAACGCGAGCGGCTTACCGTCCGCATCCATCACCTCGAAGACGCGCACGTCCGGTTGATAGACCGGAATATCCTTACGCTCCTGGAACGTGATTCCGTAGAGCTTGTTGGCGGCAAAGAACACACCATTTTGCAGTACATTATTCAGCTCAAAATAAGGCCGCACTTGCGCTTCGTCGATGTCGAACTTTGCCTTGCGCACTTGCTTGGAGTAGTAGTCCCAATCCCACGGCTCGACTTCTCCGCCGCTCATCAATTTCCGGATGTCGGCGGCTTCCCCGGCGGCATTGGCCGCAGCCGGAGCGACCAGGTCGTCCATGAAGCGGATCGCAGCCTCCGGTGTCTTGGCCATCTGATCTTGCAGTTTCCACGCGGCAAAATTTGGGAAGCCGAGCAACTTAGCCTTATCGGCACGCAGTTGTACCAACCGGACGATCGTGGCGCGCGTATCATTCGCTCCTCCGCGTTCCGCGCGGTTCCACGAGTCCTCGAACAACGCCTGACGCGTGGCGCGGTCATTCAAATCCGCAAGCGGGGGCTGTTGTGTGGTGTTTTGCAGAGCCAGAACCCAGCCCTCCTGCTTCCTGGTCTTGGCAGTCTCGGCCGCCGCGCCAAGCTGCGCCTCGCTCAACCCGGCGAGTTTGTTTTTGTCGGTAGTCGCGTAAGCCGCCGCGCGGGTTGCCGCGAGCAGCTTGTTCTTGAAGTCGTTCTCCAGCGTCGATATCTCTTCGTTCAACTTCTTGAGTTTCTGTTTATCGGAATCGGACAGGTTAGCCCCGGCATGAACGAACTCCCGATAGTAGTACTCGATCAAATGCATCGATTCAGGGTCGAGATGGAGCGAGGCTCGCTGCCGATAAATCGCTTCCACCCGATGAAAAAGCTTGGCGTCCAAATAAATGGCATCGTGATGTGCCGCGAGCTTGGGGGTCTCTATCTCTTCCACTTTTTGCAAATCGGGATTAGTGTTCGCGCCCGTGACCGCGTCGAACACTTCGCTTACGCGGTTCAGCAGCTGGCCGCTTTTCTCCATGGCGACGATGGTGTTCTCGAAGGTAGGTTGGGCGGGGTCATCCGCAATCGCGCGAATCTCCGCCAGCTCCGCCGCCATGCCGGCTTCGATCGCCGGCTGATAGTCGCTGTCCTGAATCTTGTTGAAGGGCGGCGCGTGAAACGGCAAAGTGCTGGGCGCATAAAACGGATTTCCAGGGCCAAAGGCCACATCGGCTGCCATGGCCGTAATGGCGCTGGAGGCGACCGCCATCAATCCGGCGGCAGCAGTGACTAAGTAATGAATTCCTGACTTCATATTCACCTTGTGCGAGGCGCGATACGCCCGAATCCCTTGCTTGTTCCCTTTGATTGTAGAGGACGGCATCTGCCCTCGACCCGCAGCAAAAACCTAAGATAGGTTTTAACTTGTCAGATTCCATTCCATCCCCTACTCTGCCAAGTCCCCCCAACGCAAGCAACTTAGGCCACCAAAAAATTCATCATCCAATGTCATCCACTTAGGGCCAGCCCGCGTACCCTCAGTACCGAATAGTGCGGCTCGTTCCTCCGTTTCCTAGACCGCCCAACCGGGTTTAGCGCCATTCGACTGCACGTAAATAAAGGGAGATACGCATGCCAACACCCAAGTCGCTCGTTGGACTTGCGATGAGCCTGCTGCTGATTACCCCACCCGGAGTATTCGCATCCAGTCACCGCGAGGCCCCCATCACTGCTTTAGACCATGCCGCTGACATCACCGACTTCTATGCCTTTGTCAGTTACGACCACCCGGATCGGGTCACTTTCATCCTGAATGTGGATCCCTTCCTCGAACCCAGCAACGGGCCCAATTACTTTCCCTTCGATCCCAACGTCCTCTACAAGATCAAAATCGACAACAACAACGACGCTAAGGAAGACGTTTCTCTCTCCATTCGCTTCCACACTGAAATTCGGGATCCTACGCTCTTTACCGGGTTTGCGGGCGCTGGTAACGGAGTCAATGCTCCCGGAAACTCACCGGCACCGGTAGCGCCGGGCACTCCAATCGTTCCTCCCGCCATCACTTCACTGGATGGAGCAGGTGCGGCCGGCTTGAGCCTGCGCCAGACCTACAGCGTCACCTTCGAGCGTAATGGGCAGAAAGTTCCTTTGCCTTCCTTGGGAGGGTCTCCTCTCTTTGCTGTGCCTACCAACGTTGGGCCCAGGACCATGCCCGATTACGATTCGCTGGCGAAGCAGGGAATCTACACCCTGCAGGCGGGGATCCGTGTATTTGCGGGTACCGTTGCCGATCCGTTCTTTATCGATTTGGGAGCCGCGTTCGACTCCCTCAACTTCCGCGCCGGAGCCGGGGGCGGAGTCCTAACCACAGCCCAGGATGGGAACGACTTCCTCAACCTCGCTCCCAATGCAGTCTCAGGCTTTAACGTCAACACGATTGCCATCGAGGTGCCAATCGCCTATCTGACTTGTGACGGACACACCCACAAGGCCAGCGACCCCGCCGCAACCATCGGAGCCTGGGCCACCACGTCCCGGCCGCAATTCACTGTTCTGCGTTCCCCGAATCGCGAGGAGACCGCGGGACGGTTCTACCAGGTGCAGAGGTTCGGCAATCCACTCATCAACGAACTGATCATCGGTACCGGCTACAAGGATAAGTGGAGCATGTCGGAACCGGTGGACGATGCGCAATTCGCCAGCTTCGATCTGGATCCGACCCTTGCGCGCGTCGTGAACGCGGTGTTCGGGATCGGCATTCCGACTCCGCCACGGACCGATCTGCTTCCGCTGGTCACCTACGCCCCGCCGATTGCCGCCCCCGGCACACCGGCTGGTCCCGTGGCTGACCTGCTGCGGCTGAACACCGGAGTTCCTCCTACTGCTCAAGGGAGCCGTAAGCGTTTGGGTCTGATCGCCGGAGACGGCGCAGGCTTTCCTAACGGGCGGCGCTTGACGGATGACGTGGTGGATATTGCGATGCGCGTCGTTGCCGGCGGCGTGCTCAACTCCGCCTTCAACATCGCTCCCAACAACCTGCTAAGCGATGGCGTAGCTTCTACCGATGTGCCCCCACAGGAAACTTTCCCTTACGTGCACTTCGCCTACAGCGGCCGCGACAGCCGTCACATCGACCCCAGCGAAACGGGTTGCGGTAATCAGCCGTCCAGCCCGTCCAGCGCTGCTCCACCTGCAGATCAGGGTGGGTCCACTACCTGCCCGGTTCTCTAAACAAACCGAAACCTACCGGCGCCCCGCGAACAGGAGTGCCGGTAGCCTTCTTGAGGTTCGTGATGAAGCTTTTAAGTGCCGTCCTTCTTATTGCCGCAACCGTGCAGGCCCAGGCCGCTACTCCGGCCGAACAACTCATCGCCGCCGCCAAGCAGCAGATTGCCGCTAACTCCAAGAACGTCGAGGCCTACAACAACCTCGCTCTTGCTTTGCTGCGCCGGGCGCGCGAGACCGCGTCGACCGACTACGAACGTCAGGCCGCGCAGGCCATCGCCACCGGCTTCAGCCTGGCGCCTAAGGATTATCGCCTGCGTAAGACGCAGGTTGCTCTGCTGCTCGAACAACACGAGTTTGCCCGGGCTAGAGAAGAAGCGAAGGATCTGAACCAGCACAATCCGGATGACGCGTCCGTCTACGGATACCTGGCGCAGGCGGATATCGGACTGGGTGACTACGATGCCGCCGTCGACGCGACCCAGTGGATGATGAATATGCAGCAGTTCAATGTTCCCGGTTTGTTGATCACCGCCGATCTACGCGAACACGCCGGTGACGCAGAGGGGGCGTTGGATGTGCTCCAGCGCGCCTACGGGGAGACCGCGCCCGGCGACACCGATGAACTGGCTTCGATCGCCAATCACATCGCCTCCATTGAGATCGGCATGGGGAAGCCTGAGGCTGCGAGCCAGACGCTGCAACGCGCGGAAGAGGCCTTTCCCGGCTATCCGGAGACGGCTAAGAACCTGGCTCGTATCCACCTCGACCATCCGGCCGTCGTACCCGCGGCTACCGAACCCGCAGCTCAAGCCGCATCGCAGATCGCCGCAAATCCTATAGCTCAGATGCAAACCGCATCCTTGTCTCCTGTGGTGCTGTTGCCGGTGCCTGCTGCGCTCTTGGTCCCACAACCCACAGGTACCCAGCGCGTGATCAAGAACATGCAGAGCCGGGTACAAAACCATCCGAAAGACCCCGCTGCTTATTCCTCCTTGGGGGCGGCGTTTTTTCAACGTGCCCGGGAGACCGGCGACGTGGAGGACTTTCAATTGGCAGAGCAGGCCCTGAACAAGTCGCTCGACCTGGTCAGCACGGATTTTTCCGCTGCTGCCGCCTACTCGACCATGGCGGAAGTGTGCATGGGTGAGCATCGTTTCAGCGATGCCATTACCTATGCGCAGAAGGCTCTTTCCCTCGGCTCCGGAGATCTTTCTCCGTTCGCCATTGTGGGCGACGCGAATGCCGATATGGGCGAATATGAACGAGCTGCGGTTGCTTATTCGCGGCTCGATATCTCCGGCGACTCTGCTTCCGAACCGCACGCTGCGTATGTGCGCGACAGCCGCACCTCGTATCTCAAATTCGTCTCCGGCGACACTGTGGGGGCGATCCGGCTGATGCAAAGCGCAGTCGCGGCCGGCAAGGAAGCCCGCTTGCCCGCGGAAAATCTGGCCTGGCTCTACTTCGAGCTGGGTGAGTACGAGTGGCAGGCCGGGGATGTTGCCGCAGCCAATCAGGCCTACCTGGCGGCGCTAAGTATTCACCCCGGCGACTATCGTGCGCTGGCCGGGCTGGGCAGGCTCCGCGGCAACCAGGGCCGCTATGCGGAGGCGATCAAGCTTTACCAGAGCGCCATCGCCATTGTGCCCATGCCAATTTTCGTGGCCGAGCTGGGGGATATGTACAGTAAAGCGGGCAACCAGGCGGAGGCGAGAAAGCAGTACCAGTTGGTGGAATACATCGGGCTCCTCGGCCACATCAACCAGGTGCTCCACAATCGCGACCTGGCGCTGTTTTATGCCGACCACGATATCAAGCTCGCCGAGGCCCTTGCGTTAGCACGCAAGGAATTTGAAGTTCGCCATGATGTCTACACCTGGGATGCGCTAGCCTGGGCCCTGTACAAGAACGGCAAATACCAGGAAGCAAGCGATGCGATGGATCATGCGCTGCGGCCCGGCGCGCGTGACGCGTTGCTGTGGTTTCATGCCGGCATGATCTCGGGCCGCCTGGGGCAGACAACCGAAGCCAAAGATAGGTTGCAGACGGCGCTTAATATCAATCCGCACTTTCACGTTGTCTACGCGAGTGTGGCCGCGCAGCAGTTGAAATCGCTGCAGGCGCAGAACTCCCTGACCGCAAGCCAAGGACAAACCCATGTTCCGTAAGCGTTTTTCTACTCTGCTCGCCTTCTGCCTGTTAGTTACGGCGCAGAGCTTCGCCCATCCCATGGGCAACTTCAGCATCAATCACTACACCAGGATCTCGTTCGAAAAGAACGGCATCTCGGTGTCGTACATCATCGATTTGGCGGAGATCCCCACCTACCAGGAATTGCAGCAGGGAAATGTATCCGCTGATGTTGCGGATAAAGCGGTGAAGCGCTTTGTCGAACAACGCGGCGCCGAACTAGGGCGTGGTCTCAGCCTGCTGATCGACGGCAAAAAAGTGCCGCTGCGGCTGGTGTCCAGCCAGGTGATCTTTCCCCCTGGCGCCGGCGGGCTCCCTACCATGAAGATGGGGTTTGTCTACCGGGCGGCTTATCCTCCCGATCGCTCCACGGCCCGTTTGCAGTATGTGGACGATAATTTTCCCGGCCATGCGGGGTGGAAAGAGATTGTTGCGGTCGCCAATCCAGGGGTAACTTTTATCAGCAGTTCAGCGCCACAGACGGATCGCAGCGCAGGCCTCACCAATTATCCGACCGACCTGCTCAACAGCCCGCCGCAAGACTCGTCCGCAGCTATTCAATTCCGTTATCCCGTTGCGGTAAAAACGCCCACCCCGAAGGCTGCTGTCCCCGCGGCCGCTCCCGTGCTCGCTCCGGTAGCCACTCCTGGACCCTTGCACCTGCAGGCTAACCAGCAAGCCACCCCGCGGAGCGCGTTCACCGAGCTCATCACCGCTCGCAGCATGAGTCTCTGGTTCCTGGTCAGCGCCGCCTGCATTGCCTTCGGTTTGGGCGCTCTGCACGCTCTTGAACCCGGGCACGGTAAGACCATTGTCGGCGCCTACTTGGTGGGCTCACGCGGCACAGCCGGGCATGCGGTGCTACTCGGGCTCATTGTTACCGCCTCACACACTGCGGGAGTCTTTGCGCTGGGCGCCATCACCTTGTACGCCTCGCGTTACATCGTGCCCGAGCAACTTTACCCCTGGCTGGGAGTATTTTCCGGCCTCACCATTGCCGGTTTGGGTGGATATCTGTTTCTCCGCCGCTGGAGCGGCCTGGAGATCGACCACGGCCATAGCCATGGGTTCTCGTCTCGCAAGCAGAACACGGAGACGCCTGGGCCCAAAAAGCCGGTTTCGCTTTACCAGCTCTTTGCGCTCGGCATTACCGGCGGAATCATTCCTTGCCCCGCGGCGCTAGTGGTGTTGTTGAGCGCCTTCGCTCTCCATCGTATAGGCCTGGGCTTTTTTCTAATTATTGCCTTTAGTCTCGGTTTGGCTGCGGTCCTGATCGGCATCGGCCTGCTCATGGTGTATGGGCGCCGTATGATCGCCGGTATGGGCGTGAGTGGCCCACTGACCACGCGCTGGCTGCCAGTAGCTTCGGCAGCGTTCATGACCGTGCTCGGCGCTGCCATTGCCGTGCGCGCATTTGTGACCACCGGCCTCGACATTCACAATCTGAGCAAAGAAAAGCTCGGCCCTTTCCTGTTTGTCGCCGGATTAGGGCTGTTGCTGGGGATGCGCCACTCCACCGATCCCGACCATGTAGTGGCCGTATCCACCATCGTGAGCAAACAGCGAAGCATTCGCCAAGCCGGCCTCATCGGTACCATCTGGGGATTGGGTCACACGCTCACCATCTTTGCCGTGGGCAGCCTGATCATCCTTTTTGGCGTCGTCATCCCTCCACGGCTCGGCCTCTCGATGGAGTTCAGTGTTGCCCTGATGTTGATCCTTCTGGGCGTGCTGAATCTCACTGGCCTGCTGCAGCGGGTTACCTCGTTTCTGACCCGAAGCCGCAAGCCGCTGCAAGTGGAGAAGGCGCTCGATCACTTCGGTGTGTATCAATGCGTGCGGCCGCTCGTCATCGGCGTCGTTCATGGTCTGGCTGGGTCGGCCGCAGTAGCCCTATTGGTTCTTTCGACCATTCACAACCCGGTGTGGGCCACGCTGTACCTGTTGATCTTCGGCGCCGGCACCATGGTGGGGATGATGTGCATGACCGCTGCGATGGCAGTGCCGCTCGCCTATGCGGGAAACCGCTTCGGCAGTCTCAGCCGCGTCTTTAGCGTGACCTCAGGCGTGGTGAGCGTCTGCTTCGGATTCTTTCTCGTCTACCAGCTTGGTTTTCTCGGCGGACTCTTCACCAGCCATCCGCAGTGGACGCCACGCTAGATGTCCTAAGTCAGAAGTCAATGCAACAATTCGGCTGAATCACATTTAACAGCCGCGAAAAACTCTTCCGTGGCAGCCGCGTCCCCATGAGCCTGCGTCTCACCCAAGGTGATGAGAACCGGGTCAGAGCCCGTACTCTACCTGCTGCATGGGAGAGCCGCTCCCAACGAAGGGCACGGGTTTACAGACTGCTGAGAAACTCCATGAGAGTTCCGCAGGAACGACTGAGAGTAGCCCAGGACGCAGTCCTGGGAAAAGAGATGAACGATGAGTAGTCCCGCAGGGACGGCTGAAACACACCCAGACCATTGAAAGCGCATCATCTGACGGCTTCAGAGACTGCTGAAAAACTCATGCTTTGTATCAGGGCCCAACTTGAGTCGGGTCGCACAGGCTTGAGAAATTGATGGGCTTAGCTAGCTAACGATCGCGGTCTCGCCCAATCGAATGCAACGAGCGAGGGTGCCCCCGTATTTCCTCATCTACCGGGTACGCGAATAGGTATCATGTCGACGCATTAGTCCAAATTGTTAAAGAGCTTCAGGCGGGAGGTTGCTACCTGCTTGATGGTTTCGAATGCAGACGGCAGGATCTTGTAAGGAACCACTTCGTTTGGCAATTTGGCGAGCCCCTCCTCCAGGCCATGCCTCCACGCAACCCTGAGCTCTGTGTTGATGTGGACGACGTTGATTCCGGCTGCTATTGCTTTTCCCAGATCGTCGTCATCGGTGCCCGATGCTCCGTGGAGCGTAATCAGCGCTTTCGTGGTGCTCTTTATCTGAGCGATCCGTGCGATATCGAGGTGCTTCTTGGTTTTTCCTTCCACCATGCTTGCGATCATTCCGTGCATGTTGCCGACCGCCGGAGCCAAAGTGTTGATTCCCGTGGCGTCCACATATTGCTTGGCCTCCTCGGGCGTCGTCAGGCTCTTGGAACGGTCGGGAGCGGCGTCATGAATTTCAGAGCCAGTTCCGATGTCTCCAATCTCGCCCTCGATGAGGATGGCAGGATTAATACCTTTGAGTATCGCAATCGCATCCCTCGTCTGCCGGATATTTTCCTCAAACGGCAGGGCCGATAGATCGAAGACAATGGAGTCGAAGCAAGCCTTGGCTGCTTTTATGGCACTCGCAAGAGAGTGCGTGTGATCGGCGTTCAAAAAAGATTGGGAAGTCGAACTCCTCTCGCAGCCCTCGTACCAGGGTTGCGATCTCGCGAACACCTAGAAACTTACGTTCACCCTCGGACGCCCCGACGATGACCGGGACCGTTTGTTCCTGCGCGGATGCAAATACAGCCTTCAACATAATGAAATGTGCGATGTTGAAATGGCCCACCGCTACATCATTGCTTTGCGCCCGTTCCAAAACCTCATGTAAACCTGGCAAATGACCCTCCTACTCTAACTTCCTACCTCATTACCAGCCCCCTGGTGGACATCGCTATAGCGCAATCTTGCTGCGTCCTGTCATCTCTTGCGCAACATTTTTCTTGGAGCGGACGGTGCGGGACGAAGTAACCCTCGAAGCCCGGGCTCTTAATCAGTTGGGTAATTTCGGTTCAGCCACCGCCATGATGTATCTTCAAGTCTCGTCCCCGGTGCATTGAAAGCCAGTCGCCATTTTCGGTCAGTGCATCCTTGCCCACATGCCAAAAGAAATTGCGGATATCATTGTCCTTTTCGTGAAGCCGCCTCTGTTTCTCCAGTTTCTGGGTATCGTCTGAGTCTTCCGCACGTTCAATGCTCGAACGTTGTTCCTCAAACTCACGAAGCTTGCGAACAGCTCCTTCGAAAAAGAACTCCATCTGTTTGTACTGCTGCCCCTCTTGTTCGTAGCCTTGAATTTCAGCAAAGTTCCAGTACAGCACTGCTACGATCATGAGGGTGGATGCCGCGAGCACGAACCAATGGCGGTAGCTTTCGGAAGATTCGGCGGACGCGGCTTGGACCACTGAGTGCGCGAGTAATAAAAGAAGAAAAGGGGAAAACAGTGTCGGCAGCACCAGAACCCACCAAAAGAGCTTGATCCGATGGTGGATCCTCTCGTGCTTCTTTGCAGTTCGAGTGAAAAACGCGAGCTGACCTTCTAACCACTCCTTGCCCAGGCTTCCACCGAGACCTTCACTGGCCGCCGACTCGGCGGGCACTGGATCCCTTAAGTGCGTGCGGAGGGTGATCTCGCTGGTGGCATCCCGGACCCAAAGCATCTCGCCGGCGTGCTTATTCAAATACGATTCGCAGGCTAGCGCACTCAGCCCCTCAGAGAGCCAATAGAACTGCACCCGGAGAGCCTCGGCCAAAGCACGGTAGTCTTCATGTTTTCTGCTGTACCGGAGACCAGCTGCCCGAACCCTGCGACCATTAGGAACTCCTCGGTCTCTGACCCAGTGCCGCCAAAGATAAAGAGCGCCTCCGTGTTCAATGTTGTAAATGATGAATGCGCCAAAGACCGCTAATGCGTAGAGCGCGACATCCATTTTGAGCAACAGCGGTGGGTCTGCAGGCAGTTGTTCGCTAAGATGCAAGGCCAGAACGGCGACAAATGCGGACAGTAGGAAGGCGATCCGCGTGCGCGTGGTTAGCGTTTTATAGTGACCTGCCAGTACAGTGCTCCAGCTTCGGACGTTGGCGCACCATTGCATAGCGGGGGTCGTGCGGCTTAATTTCTGGGGGCCTGCGAACGACGAGCAACGTCTTGCAACCTCTGGCGCCATTTTGGAATGTCCCAGGATGTCGCGATTGAATTCGTTAAGAAGCAAGCCCATCGAATGGAAAACGATTGCATGCGAGTTTTCCGGCAGGAGCAGACGCGAGCGTAGCTCGGCCGTTTGGATAGAGTGGCCTTCACGCGGCGCGTATATGTGCCGCACAGGCCCTGTACCGAGTGGTTTGATCGCGAGGCGATAGGGCTCGCGGTTCTGATTCAAGCAGTCCAGTTTCGCCTCTTCGTTGGTGGGCCTGTAGGCGCCAAGCTTCCGGCGAACCACTTCGGAAGTATCTCCAGGATGCATCGAGTCGTGCCCATCCCATAACGCCAGAAGGATTTGACTGGACTTAACCAGAGCGTCCGCGAGGAGCTGGTATTGACGTCTCCTCTCTTTGCTTCCGGTGACGTAGAGTTGTTCCGGATCATGCCCCACCTGCAAGGGCAGGGTGATCATCGGTTGATTCCTGGAAAGTTCGCGAAAGGCCGTCCGTGCTTCTTCCTGCTCGAATGTTGCCAGGTATATGTCTTCGGGCATCGGCAGGACGGCCATGTGGGAAAGCCGTTCCGCGCCTGGGACTTTCAAGTCGCGAACAATGCCGGCTACCAGCTGGTCAGCCCCTTCCGCTAACCCACTGACAACCAAAATGGGTGTGTGCGGATACGACTCAAGAAGGCTCGCAAAGAACTCCGTGACGTCCTGCGTTATCTCCGAGAGGGCCGACTTAGAAACATCGTGGTGCCCACTCACTGCCACCACCAGTGCAATACGGCCGTCTGTCATTGGAGGGAAGCGTCTCCTATTGGCTGGTTTAAATTAAGAGCCCCAGCGAGTATACTTGCCGTTTCAACCGGCTGAGAGCAAGGCCAAGTCGCCGAATGGGCGCGACGGACATGGTGAAGCTTGAACGCATTCTACTAGGCAATTTCCGCAACGACCTGCAAGGCGTTGCGAGCCGCCGGATGCGATTTGTGCCATCCGACCGTTGCATTTGGGCCCACCATTCCCGCAGTGCCGGTTTCGTGTTGCCGAACGGCCAGCCAGTATGATATGAACTCTCCCAACAGAAACCTGCTGGCCAAGATTTGGATCCGATAAATTCTGGGAGATCAGCCTGTGGCGAATGGCGATGCACCTGCTTACCCACCTTCCCCTTCTAAAGGGCACAAATATCACTTTTTCCTAAGTTTCTCCGGCTTCGATTCAGAGCTAGCCACGCGGGCCTACGATCTGCTCACGGCCGAAGGCTACAAGGTCTGCATCCAACATCACGATTTCGAGCCGGGCAAGAGCCTCTTCGCGGAGATTAATCGGGCGCTCGAAACATCTGAAAAAGTGATTGCGATTTTCACGCCGAACTATTTGGCAGCTTCTACCTACACGGAAATCGAATTCTATGCGGCGTTTCGCCAAGCAAAACTACTGATCTTCCGCTTTGACAATGCAGCGATCCCTGCGGTTGCTGCGGATCAAATCCGAGTTCAATTCCCCGATCAACTACACTCCTCGCAATCTCTCGCACTGTTGCAGACCGCCGCTTCGCACAAGCCAGTGCGATTTGCGCCAACAGCCAGGCGTATCTATCTGAGTAAAAATATGCCCGGATGGAAGGGCGCCGGTGGTCATGCCAATCTGCTCGGGCGGGACGGCGAGTTAGCCAAACTCACCGAAGCCTTCAAGGACGAAGCCTGCAGCGTGGCATGTGTAATCGCCGACGGAGGCTTCGGCAAAAGCGCTTTGGTCCAGCGATGGCTGGCCGATATTCAGCACTTGGATTATCTCGGTATTCAGGCCGGCTTTGCCTATTCCTTCTACAAACAGGGCTGGGAAGCAGGCTCCGCAATGACGAGCGCCCCATTTTTCGCGGAATGCCTTTGTGCGCTCACAGGCATAAGCGACGAAAAACTTCCCCCGGGCGGCGAAGAGGCATGGGCCAAAGAGATAATCTCCATGCTTCAAACGCGCCGAACGCTTCTCGTATTGGATGGTCTCGAACCACACCAACAGCCTCGCGGCGCTGAGAGCGAGGGCCACATCAACAACAAGACTTTGCACTGGTTCCTGCGTGAGCTGAAGGACCACGTTCGCATGCGGGGGGGGCTGTGCATTGTCACCAGCCGCATCATGGCCCCAGAACTCGAGTCCGATTCCGGATGGCAGCGAACTATGCAAATTTCCGTGGGACCACTCGACCACCCGACACGAGTGGAAGCCCTGAAGCGTGCAGGCTTGAACCCCAACAACGCTGATATTGACGAGTGGGCGCGCCAGTCGCTCGGCCATCCTCTACTGATTGCGCTTCTGGCCCCTGCGATCGAAACCGGGCGCTACGATCCCTCGATGTTCCGTGTCGATCAAGTGATGAAGGATAGCCAAACCCCTATTCCGGAGGCGGTAAAGCGCGTCGCCGTTTGGCATTTGAATCAGCTTGGTGAAGAGGCCCGCTCAGTGCTCCACTCTATTCTCGTGTTCGATCACTCGCTAAAGTACGAGGAGCTGAAGAACTTATTGCTGGATAAAAAAGCCATCCCACATTTTACCGTAGCCCTTCGGCGACCAGGACTATGGAGGACACGTTGCTCGGATGTGAAATTTCACAAGGCAGCGATTCTCCTCAAGGAGGCTGCGATGATCACCCTCAAAGGTGACGAGCGCAACGTCCGCTCGTGGGAGCTAGAAGTGCATCCGCTGGTGCAAGCGGGTGTTCGACGCGAACTTATTATCAACCATCCCTACAGTTGGCGTAAGGCGAACAAGCGTGTCTACCTCAGCATTACACGCTCCGTTCGAGAGAGTCAGCCCGACGACAAGAAGTCACTCCGAATCCTCTATTCCGCTGTGCCACACGGTGTAAATGCCGGGCAAGGAAGACGTGCCGGCTGGATGTATGCGCGACGGTGTCTGCGCTTTTTCAAAGGCTATAGTACAGCTCAGGGGCTGATCGCCGAGGACGTCGCGTTAATCGCGAATTACTTCGAAGGCAACTGGCTGCACGTGAAAGAACATATCGGCCTCGATCAATTTGCGACTACCCAGGCACAGGTCTGGGGAGGTCTCTTGCTCAACGGAGTCAATCGGACATTAGAGGGTATGCGGGTCATCGAAGGCGGCCTACAGGACGCCCGCAAGAATCATTACTTCAGCACCGCCGCTCGAACCGCTCGCTATCTGGGCTTCGTATATGCCATGCACGGGCAACTATCAAAGGGGGAGGACTACATCCGGGAGGCTATTGTTGATCTCGAGAAGCGCAGTCCGCTACACATTCAAGCGATGGACGTGTTTTTAATCAAACTAAGTTTCCAACGAATGGCTTGCCGGGTGATGCTCGCCAGCGTTCTTCACCTGCAGGGGCGATTTGAAGAAGCGGAAACGCTCTTCCAGGAGGCCGAGACGATCACGCTCAAGGCCACACGTTTCCCCACGCTGCGCAATCTCTGGTGTTTTCGAAGGATCGCACACCTCCTCGACGCGGAACGATTCGATGAAGCCCGGAAGTTGCTTGAGGCAGCACATATTGATCCGGGCAAGCCCAAAGGGTGGGGAGAAGGTGTTTTCGTCGGTCCGGTCCTCACGTTGGCCAAGATAAACTGTACCATTCGAGAGGCGGACATCCGGGGTACCGTTCCGGACGAAAATACGATGAGCGATGCGGCAATCGCCATGAAAGCGTTGGAGGACGACGAAGGATTTCGCATGGATTGGATGCTTCCGACAGCAAAGATTGCAATGGCGGGCAGAGCCCGGCTTGCGGGGCGGCCCGACAGCGCCGTTCTGCCTCTCGCCGAAGCCGATGCACTCATCAACAAATCCGGCAACAGCCTTTTCCGTGTTGATCTGCTTATGGAACAGGCACGAGTGCATTTAGCGACAAGCCGACCAGAGTCTGCGCGAAAGAGTATCGAAGATGCAGCGGTTTTTGCCGAAAGCATCGGTTATCGCGCACGCTTTCATGAGATAAACGGAATTCGAGCATTGTGCCAATCTGCACTTTGAGGGGCCGGAGATGCTATTTGCGGAAGGTTGAAAAAGCCTGGTCTATGATTTCCTGCGGCCGGTTGAAAGTCTTCGCGGTTTTCAGTGCGCACAAATAGGCGCCCTTCACAAGCGTTTCGCGCAAAATGGTCGTGCGATGGGGCCCATCCTCGATATCGTCGGGGGCTACGGTGAGAACATTCACTCCATCGATGGGCTGCACGCCTAGGGCAATCTTGCGAGCCCTCTCCTTGCCTGGCAGAGCTGCCATCCAGGTGCGGTATAGTTCCGGATGTCGCAAACCGTTTAAGGCGCGAAAGATGGAGCGCTCAAACAGCTTGGGTTTAGAACTCATGTAACCCAGGGGCCGACTCACAAGTACCAGAATGTCGGTGCAATTGTCCCGGATCGCCCATTCCATCGGCAGGCCCCCGCTTACGCCGCCATCCATATAGTGATGGCCGCCGATGACTACACTCCGGTTATACAGCACGGGAATGGCGGCCGTAGCCTTTAGATAGGTAGCCACGGATGCTTGCGGGTCCTTTGCGTTGAGCAGCACATGTTCGCCGCTATCGATGTCGGTCGCGGTGACAAAGAAGTCTGGACGACTGTCGCGCACGGCTGCTTCACAGAGTGGCTTGACCTCGCGCACGATATGGTCGTAAACGTAATCAACGTCCACCATCTTCCAAAGACGCCAAGGATTGATAAACTTGCGGGTGGTGATGTCGTCAAAGTAGACCGTCATGCCCAGTGTGCCCTGGTTCGACAGGAAGTAGGCTGCATTCACGCCGCCCGCAGAAACCGAATACACCGCATCGAAGCAGTCGCGAAGGTTCATTAGGTCTAAAGCTAGAAGACTGCCTCCGGAAAGCGCGCCGCGCATTCCTCCGCCTTCCACCACCAGCCCGATCTTGCGTCCGTCGTTCCAGCTTTCTCCGCGTTGAAGCGATTTCGCGCGTGAATCCAGCACCCGAATAACTTCACCGGGCCGGGTTCCCACCAGATTGTCCACGGTCGCAACCCCTTCAACGCCAATCATCAAACCCTCTTCGTGATGTAAACACCTAATTTTATATCCGGAAGTGAGAATGGTGGGTAGGAGGAAATCGGTTGGCGTCTAGACCAAGCGCCCCCAGTTCATTGCCCGTTCCACAAACTGCACGCGATGGGGGCCTAATGGGGAGATTACCGGGGGGCCACCTGTCCCCCGGTGGTCACGACCGAAGAAACGGCGAAATTGATGGCTGGAAATGTGGGAGTTTTAGCGCCTAGGTCAGAGCAACCAAGGTCGAAAGTCCGTAGGGGGCTACTATCTGCGCTGAGAAACCCAGCCGAGAGGGCTCCGGACGGCGTCAACTTCGATAACGAATTGCCGGCACTATCGGCGACATAGGTATTCGCGCTCGAACTACCGCTCATTCTGTAGGGGTGGCTAAGTGTGCCCATCGGGAGTGTGACCTGCGCGCCGCTGAAATGGGCTGTCAGGGCCTAGGGGTGACTGGGCATACGCGGCGGCGACGCCTAAAAGAAATAATAGGACGCTGAAACTGCTAATCGAGTGCTGCGTGAACAGTCCCCCTCCTTTTTGACGACGAGAAGAGCGCTTCGCAGGACCGACCCACGGTGCCGCAGCTTGGCGTATAGCCATGCTCGTGCGGCGCCTGTAGGACGATGCGGCGGTAAAATCCTATATGCGGTTGTCAGAACTTGGAGAACGCATATGCATTTTGGGACCTTCCAATAGCGGCAAATCGACGCTTGCCGAAGCTATTGCAAGAAAACGTGGTTTGAAAGCCATCCATCTGGATCAGCTTCACCATCTCCCCAATACGAACTGGGAGGTCCGTCCGGCGGAGGAGTTCCTCGCTTTACACGATGAGGCGATCGCAACCGACCAGTGGGTGACCGATGGCAATTACTCGAAATGCTTCCCCCAACGGTTTCAGCGTGCGACAGGGATCGTTCTTTAGATATCTCTGCGGTCGCAAGCCTATTGCGATACTTCGCAGGACAGTCTTTGATGGCAGGAGAATCGGCGCATTGGAAGGTGGGCAGGACAGCATCTAGCTCGCCATGCTTCATCACATCGCGGTGGTATCGCCGGGAAACCGAAAGCGCTATGCGGATGTCTACGGGCAGCTCCGCCTGCCGAAGGTTTATTTGCCGTCCATTCGCGAGATCAACGCGTGCTATCAGGACTGGGGACTGGAACGTATGCCGCGTGAATGCGGTGCGCAAGGGGCTAGAGAGACTGCGTGAGAATTAAGAAACAACCCCATTCAAGCCAACAGCGGTCTTGAATGGGGCACCGTCAGTTTGTATCGGGACAGTTTCTTGGCGACTGTGGCGGGGGCTAAAAGCCGCTCAATTTAGGCAGTCCTCGGTCGAAAGCCACCCGCGACCCTAGAGGAAAACCCGTACCCCAGCGCCTTCTGTGAGACGGTCAATCTGGTAAGCTCGTGCGGCGCGGGTAAACCCGTGCCCTTCGTTGGGAGTGGCTCTCCCATGGAGCAAGTAGAGCACAGGCGCTAACCCGGTTTTCGTCGCCTTGGGTGAACTGCAGTCTGTAAAGTCGTGCCACTCGAATCAAAAGCTAAGGGGCTTTGGAGGGTGTGTGATAACCTTGCCGGACCCGATATTTATACCGTGCCGCAGAACTCCGGGTGCCCCATGCATTTGTGGTTGGTTTGAGTTCTCACAAAGGGGCTAACTAGCCCCTGCCACCGCGGAGCTGCCAAGAAGCTGTCCCGATACAAACCGAGGGTGCCCCATTCAAGCCCGCTGTAGGGTTGTTTCTTAATTCTCACACCGGCTCAATAGCCCTTGCCACCGCCTCAATTGCAAGGAATAGGACTTTTCCGCAGTCTGTTCAGCCGTCTCCCCATGAGCCTGCTGCACCCAAGGTGACGAAAACCGGGTGAGCGCCCGTACTCTACTTGCTGCATGGGAGAGCCGCTCCCAACGAAGGGTACGGGTTTAGCCGGTCGCACAAGCTTACTAAATTGACCGGCTTCAGCCGCTGGGGTACGGTTCTTTCCTTCGGCTCCCACCCACGCTCAAAAGCCCTCAAGCGACGCTCGTCTTGCGGTGCGGCTGAAGCCGGTCCCTTTCGTTGGCACGAAGAATAGTGATTCAACGAACTGCTAACTCAGGACACTAGACGATCCCATACTTTTCGCCCAAAAACGCTCGTACCTTCGCAGGAGCGGCGACGGCGATCTCCTGCCAAGTCACCACGCTAAGCCGGCAGCGCAGGTCCGCACTGTTGACGGCCGACATGACCAGGAAACACGCCTCGATCAGATCTTGCCGCCGCTGGTCGCAGAAGACCGCGAACCACGCCCCATGCGCGTGGGCGGCAAGAGCGCCGCGAATCAGTTGGCAGGAGCGGAACCTGCCGTTGCTCCTAGGCAGCCGATCCACGGCTGAAGACGGACTCGAGGTCACGATAGCGATGCACTAAGTCGCACCGTGCGGTCTGAAAATCGCCCTCCGTCAATTTTGCCTCAACGAACAGATTGCCTAACTTCAGGTCCAGCTCGCTACGATCGCAGGCGCCGTTCGTCAGCGGGATTTCCGGCCGGAAGCCGAAGCTCGCGAGAACGCCCGCATCGATCCCGAGAAGGGAACAGACAGCCTTGCGGCGCAGCATTCCGGGATAGCAGAAAATATTCATCAGCAGCGCGTCGGAGCTGTTCGCGCATTCGAGCTCGCGCCGGGTACGATCATCTTGGTGAGCCAGGAACCGCGAACCGGTGTAAACCTTGGCCAGACGCGCCCGCCATGCTTCCCGCCGCAGAATCCGTCGATAGGATGCGAGCAGGAAGTTGCCATGTCCCCCGTCTTCGGTTTCGCCGTAGACGATGCTGGGGAGGGACCCGTAGGTCATCTCGGCCGCGCGGGCTGTGTTCCGATGGCTGATTTCGCGACGCAGCAGGCTGGCGCTCATGGGCATACAGCCATCATAGGCGAAATATAAGCGAAGATGAACAATCCCACTCAGGCCAAATTACGGGCAGGGTGCTGACCGAGGGTGCCCCATTCAAGCCCGTTTTTGGCTTGAGTGGGGTTGTTCGCTAATGGCCCATCACTATTTCTGTTTGGACCGGCCCCGGGAAAACGCCGAAAGTAGCTCTATGCACGGCAGAAATATCTTTTTCGTGGGTCTTCTCCTGGCGGCGAGTGGCATAGTCTCCCCCGCGGTCGCGCTAGCTGGAGGCATCGCATTCGGGCTAACCATCGAGCATCCCTATCGCTTGGAAAGCCATGCGCTGGCCAAACTGCTCTTGCAGGCCTCCGTTGTCGCCTTGGGATTTGGCATGAACCTGCACCAGGTGGTGCATGCCGGCCGCTCCGGATTCTTCTACACCGCCATAAGCATCACCTGCGCCATGCTGCTCGGCCTGCTCTTCGGCAGCTTGCTCAAGGTGGCCGGGAAGGCCTCATTCCTGATTTGCGCGGGCACCGCCATCTGCGGTGGCAGCGCGATTGCCGCCATCTCACCCATCACCGGAGCAGACCAGGAAGAGATCAGCGTCTCCATGGGAACAATCTTCGTGCTTAATTCCGTGGCCCTGCTGATTTTTCCCGCGATCGGTCATGCCCTGCACTTGAGCCAAAACCAATTCGGGCTCTGGTCTGCGTTGGCCATTCACGACACCAGCTCGGTGGTCGGAGCCGCGGCAAAGTATGGAAACCAGGCCCTTCAAGTGGGCACCACGGTAAAACTGGCCCGTGCCCTGTGGATTGTGCCCGTCTCGCTGCTGGCCGCCGCCTACATGGCCAGGTCGGGGAAATCCACTAACTGCGCGAAACTGAAAATTCCGTGGTTCATCCTGCTTTTCTGTCTGGCAGCTGCCGCGGCCACCTACTTCCCCTACTTCGCCCCGCAGTTTGCAGCCCTGAATCATCTCGGTAAATCCGGCCTTACGGCGACGCTGTTTCTGATCGGGACCAGCCTTTCGAAGGGAACTCTCCGCCAGGTCGGGGTCAGGCCCCTCGTTCAGGGTGTCAGCCTCTGGATCGTGGTTGGCGGCGTCTCGCTGGCCGCAATCTACTTCCACTACATATCGATCTAGCGCCCGCTACGGCCGGTCGCCCGAGGCGCTAGTTGCTCCGCGCGCTCAAGCACAAAACGGTGAAAGGTGCCGGCAATTCCGGCAGGTTCCGGACCGGCCACGGTGGCGAGCGAGAACATGCGTGCCAGGTTCAATCCCCGCACCCTGGCCAGCTTCAGAGTTCCCAGCGCAAGTTGGTTACGCACCGCCCAGCGCGACACAAACGCAATCCCCAATCCGGCTTCGACTGCGCTCAGCAGACCCTCGGTCGAATCGAACGTCATTGCCAGGTGCAGTTTTTTCACTTCGACACCGGCCTTCTCCAGTGCCTGCTCAACGATTCTGCGCGAACCCGAACCCAGTTCCCTGGTCACCAGGGTTGCCTCCTCCAACTGTTTTGGGTCTATTTCTCCGTCGGCCCATTCATGTCCGGCAGGCACCACGCACACCATGTGATCTTCCATGAAGGCTTCCAGTTGCACGTCCCGGCGCATCGGGGGACCTTCAATTAGGCAGACCTGGACGCGATGTTCCACCAACGCTTCGAGGATGGTTTGTGTATTCCCACCCATGACACTGATTTCGACCTTCGGGTGCTGCTGCAGAAACCCCGCGATCAGCTTAGGCAAAAGATACTGCCCGATCGTCTGAGACGCCCCCACCGCTAGGCGGCCCGCGCTTCCTCCAGTACTGGCCGCGACGGCTTCCCGCGCCCGCGCCGAAAGCTCCGCCAGCTGCTCAGCGAAAGGCAGCAAGGCGGCGCCTGCCGTGGTCAAGGCAACCCGGCCCCCGGCACGGTCAAACAGCGGAACATCCAACTCCGACTCCAGCGCTTTGATCTGCTGTGTCACCGCCGACTGCGTCAGCAGCAGCTCTTCCGCCGCCATGCGAAAGTTGAGATGATGCGCCACGGCACGAAACACGCGCAGGCGAAAGTTCTCCATGGCCTATTATGGCTGCAAAGGAGCAAGCGTTATGACTGAGCTGTTACTCGTGGGCGCGACCGGCCTGGTAGGTCAAGCCGTTCTCCGCCAGGCGCTCGCTGATACTAGGGTGACGAAGGTAGTCGCGGTTACGCGGAATCCGTTGCCGCCGCAGCCGCGTCTCGAGAATCCGCAGGTGGACTTCGACGCTCTGCCCGTCGAAGCGCCATGGTGGAAAGTGGACGCCGGGATTTGCACGCTGGGGACCACCATGCGCCAGGCGGGCTCGCACGCGGCGTTTCGCAAGGTGGACGTCGATTATCCGCTGGCGGTGGCCAGGCTCCTGCGCCGGCATGGAGCGAAAAGCTTTGCCTTCAACTCCTCCATCGGCGCCAACCCGAAATCGCGCGCCTTCTACATGAGGGTGAAGGGCGAAGTGGAGCAGCGCTTGATCGAGTGCGGTTTCCCCTCGCTCACGCTGGTGCGGCCCTCGGGCATCTTGGGTCCGCGCGAGTCTCATCGTGCTTGGGAGGCGCGCACGATCCGCGTCTTTCATTCGCTCCGCCCACTGCTGCCCCGCCATTACCGCGTGGTCTCCGCGGACAAAATAGCCAAAGCTCTGATCGAAGCTGCCATAGCCGCTCCGGCCGGCGTGCAAATCGTCGAGTCGGAGAGGCTCTGAGTACTTGCATAACCACCGCGATCCTTGACGCGAGAACCGGCCCTACAGGACCAGACCAACCTAGACGGGGCACCCATCGAATCCGTTGGGGATCCACATCAGGGTTCGCCTATAGATCGCGGTTGAAACCCACCTAGATCTCCGACAGAAAAGGCAACCGCGGCGCCACCGCGAAGTTGAGCTGCACCAGAACAATAAAAGCAATGCTAAGGTAATTATTGAAAAAACACAGGCAAGCCCCCAACGCATAAAGCCCCTGAGCCACAACAATTCGCCTCTCCACGGCGCATTGCTTTTGATGCGTAATGTCTTCCCGCACCAAACCCGCCCGGATCGCGTAGCGCCAGCTAAAAAACAACACCCCGCCGAGCAGCAAAATGTTCCCCCAGTACGCAATCAGCACGCTGCGATAACCGATAAACCCCGCCAGCAGCCGGGTTGAAAAGGGCATGATCGTCACCGCGAAAAGAAAAGCCATGTGGATCCACGAAAGGTGCCGGTCGCTGCGTGAAAAAGAACTCAGCTGTGCCTGTTGCCCATTCCAGAAAATTCCCAGAGTCAGGAAGCTCATGATGTAGCTGACCACCTGGGGCACGGCCTCCGCGAGCGTATGCCAAAGTTGCCCCTGGCTATGGATCACCTCACTGGCCGGCACATGCAGATCCAGAACCAGAAGCGTCATAGCGACCGCGAAGATCCCGTCACTGAGCGCGGCGAGCCGCTCCAGACTTTGCCCTGTAATCTGGTTGTAGGAAGTGCGCATTGCGTTAGTGTATCGGGAGATTCGGATGAACAAACAACTATGGACGGCGGTGGACCAGTACACCACAGATCTGCTCATACCGCCGGATCCGGTGCTGGAAGCAGTCCTGGCAGCCAGCGATGCAGCCAAACTACCATCGATCAGCGTTTCCCCCAGCCAAGGCAAGCTCCTCATGCTGTTAGCGCGGCTTGCGGGAGCATCACAAATTTTGGAGATCGGCACACTGGGAGGCTACAGTAGCATCTGGCTGGCTCGGGCGCTCCGCCCCGGTGGCCGGCTGATCACCCTCGAAGCCAATCCCAAACACGCGGAGGTCGCTCGATCCAACATTGCCCGCGCCGGATTTGCCGCGTCGGTCGACGTGCGGCTGGGGGACGCGCGTGCCGGCATTCAGCAACTGGTTGCGGAGGGAGCTGGACCCTTCGACCTCATCTTCATCGATGCCGACAAGCAGAGCATTCCCCACTACCTCGAGTGGTCGCTCAAGCTCTCGCGTCGCGGCACCCTCATCATCGTGGACAACGTGATTCGCGAGGGGGCACTGATCGACGGTACCAGCGCCGATGCGAACGTGCAGGGCGCCCGGCGCCTGCATGAAATGTTGGCCGCCGAACCGCGGATCAACGCCACCACCATCCAAACCGTAGGCAGCAAGGGGTACGATGGCTTTACCCTGGCGCTGGTTACAATGGACCTCACCTAGGAGGCAACATTGGAGAGGCGAGACTTTATGACATCGGCGATTGCCATGGCGGGGGCGGCTTTGAGCAGCGGGGAAGCACGGGCGCTTGCGCAACCGGCACAGGAGTTCTACCTGCTACGCAAGTTCACGCTGCAAAACGGGCCGCAGCCCGCCTTGATGCAGAATTACTTTGCCCACGCCTTGATTCCAGCCCTCAACCGCATGGGGCTGTCGCCGGTCGGAACCTTTAAGCTGGATATCGGTCCTGAAACCCCGACCTATTATTTGCTCATTCCTGCAAGCTCATTGGACACCCTGGCGATGTTGGACCAGCACCTGGCGAAGGATGCAGAATTCCTGAAAGCATCGACGGCATTTTGGGCAGCACCCTCGTCAGCGCCTCCCTTTGTGCGGGTGGAAACCTCCCTCATGTCAGCCTTTCCAGGTTGGCCCAAACTGGTCGCCCCGAAAAGCGAAAAGAGAATTTTCCAGCTGCGAACGTACGAAAGCGCGAGTCCTGCGGCCCATATACGGAAGGTAGAGATGTTCAACGAGGCGGAGATCGCGATTTTCACCAAGTCGGGATTGACAGCGGTCTTCTTCGGAGACACGCTGATCGGGCCTCGCACCCCAAGCCTGACCTATATGCTGACGTTTGCGGATGTGGCAGAGCTGACAAAGAGGTGGGCGGTGTTTGCATCCGATCCGGCCTGGAAAGATCTTTCCCATCGGCCCGGGAATACAGATGCGGAGATTGTGAGCAACATTTCCAATCTGTACTTGAGCCCGTTGGACAGTTCACAAATCTAAATCCGCGTCCCCACCCTTCGCGCTCTTTTGCGAAGGGTGGGATACCGCGGCTCTCGTTACATGCCGTTCGAACCAGAAGTTGCTTCGGGATGAACCACACGGTAGCTGGAACCACCGTTGGCCCATACCAGCAGCAGCATGTCCTTACCTGCGGGGGCTTGCTTTACATCGTTCCGGAACTGATCCGCGGAAGTCACCGGTTTGCGGTTGACCTCGAGGATCACATCGCCACCCGACAAGCCCGCATCTTCCGCAGGGCTCCCCGGCTGTACTTGGGCAACGGCCACTCCCTGTACTTGCGAAGGGAGATTCAGTTGCTGGCGCACATCCGGCGTGAGATCAGAAATCGCAATCCCCAGCCGAGCATGACCACCGTCCGTGCTTGCCGCACTCGCGACTTGCTGGTCCTTGTGGAACTCTCCAACCGTCACCTCAACGTTCTCCGGATGACCATTCCGCTCCACCTGCAACTGGACTTTCGAGCCAGGAGCAACTTCACTCACCACTACCTGCAGATCGCTGCCCGATTCCACCGGGCGGCCATTCACAGCAGTGACGACATCGCCCTGCTTCAAGCCGGCGTTGCTGGCGGGAGAGTTCGGAGTGACCGAAGCAATCAGGGCGCCGCTGTTTCCGGTCAGGTTGAAGAACTTCGCGTTGTCAGGAGTTACATCGTTCAATCCAACTCCCAGGTATCCGTGATGGACAACACCGTTCTTGATCAGAGAATCGACCACCGGATGCACCGTCTGTGTCGGGATAGCGAAGCCCGCGCCAGAGAAGGAACCGGTATTCGAGATAAGGAAGGTGTTGATGCCGATCAGCTGGCCATGCGCGTTCACCAGCGGGCCGCCGGAGTTGCCCGGGTTGATGGCAGCATCCGTCTGGATAAATCCGCCAGGCTTGCGCGCATCATCGGAGTAAGGGTTAGGCCGGTCAAGCGCGCTGACAATTCCGCGGGTAACCGAGAAGCGGAAATAGCCGAACGGGTTGCCGATCGCTAACACGGACTGTCCGGGCACCAGCTTGGTCGAGTCGCCCCAGCCAATAGTGGGCAGATCCTTGGCGTCGATTTTGACCACCGCGAGATCTGTAAGCTTGTCGGTGCCAATTACCTTGGCCGGGAAGCTACGGCGGTCATGCAACGTCACACGCACCTCCATGGCGCCATCGACCACGTGGTTGTTGGTCACGATGTAGCCGTCCGGCGAAATGATCACGCCGCTGCCGATGCCATGCTCAATCTGCCGTTGGCCCTGGCCTTGGCCAGGCATGCCGTGGCCAAACTGCCGCCCGAAGCCGGGACCAAAGAACTGGGAGAAAGGATTATCTCCGTCGCTCTGGCCCTCGCCCTGATCCTCTGCTTGCTGTTCGTGTGCGCGCGAGGTGACAGCAATGTTCACCACAGCCGGTGTAACCCGCGAGGCCACGGCTTCCGTCGCCTGGTCAAGCGCCAGCAAGGGATCGATGCTGGCGTTGTTGATGGGGGTGATCGGGTCTTCGACAGCTGTAGCAGCATTCACATCCTTGTGGCCAAGGACGAAAGCGCCACCGATGACAACGAGGGTGAGAGCCAGCACGGGAGCGGTGAAGCGCTTGAGCTGTGCTCTTAATAAATTAGTTTCTGTGGACATGAATTTTCCTCTTTCAAAGTGAACTTCTTAAATCTGGAAAGCGATCCAGCTGTGGGGTGTGGGAACAGTTACGGTTGCCGGTGTGCGCGGGGTATTCTGCGGCACCTCGACAGTGAAGAGAACCAGGGTGATGCCTCCACCGTCCTCGTCCTCTCTAACCTGGAGGTACTGAATCCGGCGGGAAGTATGCACCTGCTGCGGAGCCTGCGCTTTGGGGCGGCTCTCGGCAGGGTGGAACGCGGCCTCTTGATAACGAGCTTGATGGAGATTCTGGTGGTTATGTACGACCGGCGCCTTGGGAACAGAGGCGTTCTCGGTAACTACATCGCTGTTTGCAAACGTGATAATGCCCGGGCAACGTTCCAGAGCCCACACGCCGGAAAGGGACGTCAGGAGGCCAGTCGCGATCAATGCACCCGAAAACAAAGGTCTCAGTGTGCGGCGGCGATGCAGGATGTTTTCCACTCTGCCAGCCAGTTCTGAGTGCCGTTGCCACATCCCGGGCGCCAGGGAAGCAAACCGCCGTACCATCCTGTTTTCCGCAAGTTTCGTCAGGCAGGTAGCATAAGCTCGTGCATTGCCTTCCGCGTCCAACACGGCGTCGTCGCAGGCTTGTTCGCGTTCCATGGAGAGATGGCGTTCCGCCCAAAACAGCGCCGGATTCAGAGGGAAAAGGGCCCGTAACAGTTTTTGTAGCAAATTGGTCCAGTCATCTCCGCGATCGAGATGCGCCACCTCATGCCGCACAATCTGCTTCAACTCGTCCTGGGTAAGTTCGTGCCATAAGGAGCGAGGCACTACCACTGCGGGACGAAAGAAGCCGATGACGCTCGGTGCGTCGACCCCATCGGAAAGCCGCATCGTAACCGGACGCCGGCCGGGCCGTTGCAAAACCGATAAAATCTCCTCATCCAAGTCAGAAACCGCGACAGACCTTTTGAGCAGGCGTCTCATCTCGAGTCCGCTCCAGAGGAGACGGCCCAGCGCGGACAGGGAAGCAAGCACCCAGGTCCCTTCAAGGGCGAATGCCCAAACGCGGTTCAGGTGCAACGAGAAACCCGCTTGGGATGCAGCGTTGATCGAAGGAGTATGTCCGGCAAACCATCCAGCGCCCATGGCGAAGCAAGGGAGCAAGGCCACCAGCAGAAAGACCATCAGCCACAAAGCGAATCGAGTGGATGCGCGCAATCCCGGAGCGAGCTTGAGCGCGACCCAAGCCAACGCGGTTAGACACAACCCCTGCCAAATGCTGGCGATGAGCAATTCCGCGGGGCCCGTCGAAATTAAATGCCGCAACACCATCGCTTCCATCGCGTAACTCACTCCGACTGCTGGATCGCATCTCTTAGACGCTGCAACTCTTCCGGCGTTATCTCGCGATCGCCGAGAAGCGAGAGCATCAGTTTTTCCCGGGAATTGCCGAAGAAACGGCTCAGCACCAAACGAATTTCTGAGCTGCCGGCCTCTTCCTCGGCTATCAGTGGGATGTAATAGAACGCGCGGCCCTCTTTGCGATGCTGCACGTAGCCCTTTTGCTCCAAAATCCTGATCGTCGTCAGCACGGAATTGTAGGCTAGCGCCGCCTTCTTCGGTAACGCTGCCGTAATGTCGTTGACTGTCGATTCCCCTCGCTCCCAGAGAATCTTCATCAGCCGTAATTCAGCTTCCGTAAGCGTGGGCGATTTCTTCGGTGGCATAGGTCTGACCCAAAAATAGAGTAGCGCCCTCCGCGATGAATGTCAACTAATTTATTAAGACTTGATCGCCTCAGCGAAAGGGTAGCCCGTGTGTCGCAGGTTAGGATTACTGCTGCACCCCGCTGACGCATTAGAACAACCACATAACCGTTGCGCAAACGCGCGCTTGCCGAACCCGAAAATTATCATTAAAGTACTGCTTAGGCGTGTTCTTGCTCTGCTCCGACCTGGTCCGGATCTATCGTTTCGATGATTTTTGTTCATGTGAGTGAATCATTGATCAGATAGAAGGCTCGGCATTTTTTCCCGAACGCGCCCCGCGCATCAAATTCCTTGGGCCACGGGAAGGTAATGAATCCAAATCGAGTTCCGCTATTTATAAATAGATTCTCGCTGTCGCCGCGAACAGCCATTGGTGTGCAAACCATGCGCCTGATGCGGCCGCACCGTGATTGGTTGCATTTCCACTGGTGGAGCAACAGTCTCCGGCAACTGGATCCCCGCTCCATTCTTTTTGAAAATGCGGTCCTCAGCCGCTACTCATTTCTTCACAACCCAACCTTGATGAGCATTTGTGAACGGCTGGGCATCAGTTGTTGGAGCGGGGACGACCTGCGGCCCGCACTCTCCAAGCGTCTTGTCTCTGAGTATCGGGATCGTGTCTCGAGCGCGTACCTTGCGCCGTTGGACGAGAGCGATGCCGGCCGATGTCTCGAGTTGGTGAAGCTGATCGGCGCACCTTTCGTGCTTCATCTTTGGGATGTCTTGGACGGCGACATCACGCGCGGTGATCTGCGCGAGTTGGTCGATCGGGCCGATATTGTGTTTTGTGTCAGTCAACCGCTACTCGAGGATGTGTCGCGGATTCGCGGCGATGTGGAGTTGCTGTCCTTTTCGCGGGATGCGGCAACGGTTTCAGCCGCGCCGCGCGACAAGGGTCCGCTCAGGGTCGTGATGCACGGAAATATCAAGTCCTACACCGAGGGGCTGGAAGATCTGGAGAAAGCCATCTCTCTGCTGGAACCGCGTGGGCTCAAGGTGGAAGTGACTTTTGTCGGCTCTCCCAAGATATTGCGCCAAACCAACACCACCATCCGAAAACGAGTCAAAGCAATTGGGTTCGTTCCCAACCAGGAAGCGCTGGACAAAGCGCTCAGCAGAGCCCATGTAGCATTCTTGCCTGGTCCCAAGCTGGATCCGCGCCATGACCTGCGAAGCCGCTACTCGATACCGTCCCGCCTTCTCGACTACATGGCTGTGAATCTTCCCGTGCTTGGCACCGTTCACAAAGACTCCGCCACGCGCGTCTTTTTGCACGAGTTAGGTCTGGATGCTGCGACCGGGTGCACCACCGGCAGAGAGATAGCCGATTGGCTGATGCGACTTTCTGGCCGCGAAATTTGGGAGGAGCAGAGTGGCATATCCCGTCATGCCTTTCACCTGCTCCAGCACCAGGAATCTCCCGCCCAGAGGCTCAAGCGCGCCCTCGACGACATAGCCTAATAGGGCAACCAGCAAATCACGATTCATTTCCCAGGATCTCCCTGCGGGCCCTAAGCAGCGCGCCGAGACATCGGTCGCGCCACGCTTTGCGTTGCTCAAGCTTGTCGGCGGGTAGCTTGCTACGGCGCTGATGCTCCACTTCGGCAATCAATTGTTCGCTCCACATGCGGGGATCCGCTTGCGACTTGGCGAGCTCGTGGTACATGGGGCCGAGCTTACGGCAGTAATCCGCGAGCCCACCCTGAGCGTTCAGGTCGATAGTCTCGAAGGGACCCATGAAGAACCAGCGCAGGCCCAGTCCGTCAGCCATGGCGGAATCCACATCGTGTGCGGAACAGACGCCGTCCTCCACCAGGCGAAACGCTTCCGCTAGCACTGCGCTCTGCAGTCGATTCACCACGAACCCTTCGACCTCACGATTCAGACGAATAGGGACTTGACCTACCTCCTGCATGAACGCAATCGCTCGGTCGACTACCTGGGGATCGGTCCAAGGCGCCGGAACAATCTCAACCAGCGGCACTAGATGTGGTGGGTTGATGGGATGGACAACCAGGCATCGCTCGCGCCCGGATAGATTCGCAGTGAAGGCAGAGGCAGGGAACCCTGAAGTAGAACTTGCGATGACCGCATCAGCCTCTGTCACTGTGGCGAGTTCCGTGTAGAGAGTCTGCTTGATGGGCAACCGCTCAGGCGCGCTCTCTTGGATGTAGTGTGCTCCACGAACCGCGTCGGCCAAGCTTGGCGCCGAGTGCATGCGCCGGTGCACCGCCGCCGGGCTCTCGCCGTTAAGCAAATCGAGGACATGAAGACGGTCGGCGGCCTGGCCAGCATAGTTCAACGCAGCATCGATGGCAGTTGGTGAAGGGTCGTACAGTGAAACCTCGAAGCGGGCGCGCGCAAACACCAGGCCCCAGGAAGCACCCACCGTTCCACAACCGATCACAGCAACCTTGGGCATGCCTTACCTCGATAGCGGGACGCTGCCTGAGTTTACATTTTCTTTCTCACCAAGTTCCCGCTCAATCGATTGCACCAGGCGTGCAGAGTAATCTCGAATAGCGCCAACTTCTCCGTGACTAGGATCAATAGGATGCGGGAATTCCTGAGCTGCCAGATCACGTGCTCTTTGAGCGGCGGCCAGAGCATTCCGGAGGTCGATTTCGGCTGCACTTCTATCGGCAGGCGAAGCGAGCAACGCACCCTTTCCCCGGTGATAGCTGACCAGAGCCTCTAACAGGGGCTGGTCTACCTTGAAGCTCACCAGAAGAAATTGAAGTCCCGGAACGCTCTCAGCCAGCGGCCCGGCCCTGAGAGCTGTGGCTACTTCGGACGCACCCTTCAAATTCAAGCCAGCCAGGACCTCCCACTGGTGCGCGAGCCGGCGATGCAACTCCCTGGTATCGATATGCAAGCGAGCCATATCGGCGGCATAGGCGGCGTCCTCAATAGTAGTTTTCCACGATATGGAGTCAATCTCCAGGTCTCGCCAATACCGAGGTATCGCATACGCACGACCCCACATCATGGGAAGATAGTCGCCCTTCGCCGAAATCTCTTGTTCCTGGGAGGCGGTCAGCGGGTCAGGCAGCACATGGCTGCTGCGTAGATATTTCGCTGCACTGGAGGCTCCTGTATCAGAGGTGCCATTGTCTGGGACCCAGGCCGATGTGTCGTAGTAGACCTTCATTGCGGCGGCTGCCTTTGCCCCATACAACAATTCGAGAGCCCTGTCGTAGATGCCTCCTGAACCAAAGAGCTCGGAGGGTTGATTCTTTGCGAAAATGTAATTCAGGTTAAGTCGCATCGCTTCATCGAAGGTAAGGGGCTCGCGAAAAAAGCCATCCGAATGACGGTTCCAGGAATACTCCGCGTTCACGATTTCCATCGGTTCGTTGTAAAAGTTCCCGGATGCGTTGTAGATGCCCGTCGCGCCGTCAAACATTGCGTTCAAGGCTGGAGTTCCCGAAAGTGGGTAATCGGAATAATAGTTCTCTGCGCCGCCGGCGAAAAACACATAACTTCCAATGTGAGAGCCTTGCCGGGCCATAAGAGCATTGAATGTTGCGATCCACGTGCTCCCTCCGTACTTCTGAGGAAAAATGCTCGAGATACTCGATCCTCCGAAGCAGAACAGGGTATTTGTGGAGGCAGGCAGTTGACCCGCATACTTCGTCCAAAATTCCAGGGTGTTCGACCAGTCAGCGGAAGATATCGAATCCGGCCCATAGCCAGGGGAGACGAGAATGATCACGCAATCCCGTGCCGCTTCATAGCCATCCGCGTTCTTCACGCCGTTAATAGCCTCGATCAGTTCCGAGTCCAGGTGAGCCAAAGCTCCCACGCCGCCATCGACCTCAGTGACAGAGTCATTCGGCCAACGCTTCCGGCAGAGGGCATCACGCGTCCTCCACATCGATGCGAACTCATTGAGGCCGACATCCTCGTGGTGAATATAGAGAGCACCAGGCTCAACGGTTTCTACATATTTCCTTAATTCTTCGACCTTGAGGCGGTTGAGATGCTCATTCGCGCGGCAGGTTCCTTTATCACTCCCCATACATTCATACGTTGTGCCGTCCGGGTAAATTGCGCGATTCTTCCAAATCTCACCGGCGTAGAACCCCTTGTCTGACAAGCCGTAGCGCGCTCCGTAGCCACCGTAAACCAAATGGATGCCGCGCGCCCGGGCATATTGGTTCAAGCTCTTCATCATGTTTGCGTATCCGTCAAACCGCTGTTTCAAGCCCCACCCGAATCCGTCAAACACCACCATATTGATCTTGAATCGTAGTGCCTCGTCGAGCTTTTGCTCACATAAATGCCGATACGCGTCCTCTCCCCGGCCCCAGTCTAGCGACCAACGATTGACTTCGATTCTCAGGAGCCAGTTCGCTGCTGCGCGATAGCGAAAATCGGGATAGTCTCGAACATAAGCTCTCGAAATTTCGATTCCCGTGCTGCCCTTCTGGATCATCTGCAGGACGCTCATGGCTCCCAAAAGCAATCCTTCCTCCGTACTTCCAACCACCCAGAGCGAGGTTTCGCCTTGCGGCCGAATGATGTAGCTCTGCCCGAAGTGGCTGGGGCTAGTGAGCACTTCGCGATCCAGGAAACTCAATTCAACACTAGGGTTTGGATTGCCGCGGTAATTCCACAGATATATGCGAAACCTCGTTCGCGTCGAAGCGGCAGGACTCTCGAGGTCGACTTTGAGTGAAGCGTCTGCCTGTTGCAGCGCCGTCTTCAGAAATTGGGCCGCGATGTCTCTTTTCCCGCTTTCCTCCGGTTTGGCCGGCCCCAGCACAATTGTGATCTCAGATCCGGAAGCGATCAGCAGCGGTTGATTTGTAAACTCCACATATTGTGGTGTTGGAACAATTCGAACGGCCGCTCTTACGACCGGCGCCGAAGCTAGAACGAGTACGTTCAGCAAAAAATCGCGTAGTCTCATGATCACTCTCCGGCAAAGACGATCCGATGGCGGTGGGACAACAACAGGACGGCCGTTACAAGCTCATGTTGTTTGCCGCAAGATGATGAACGATCGCGGCGATAGCTGCCAGCTCTTTGCTCCTGCAGTTGCGTGACTTTGCTGCGGTACATAGCTGTTGGTAGTCTGTACCATGGCGCTCTTCGTACCGTAATTTGCGAGCACCAGGTAGGTTTCCAGGTTTACGAACACCGAGGCGACAGTGTCTGATGGTAGTGGGGCAGGGAATAAATCGGAGTCGCTAATCTCCAGGTACGCATAAGTCCCCTCCTGGACTAACGGCAAATATTGTGCGAGCCAACGCGCATGTCTCTCCTTCACGTCGCTCTGTATAGGAAAGGTATCCCACGGGCCGTAGACGAACGGGCCCTCCGGATGAGCCTGATAGTAGGCCCACATGGCGCGCCATTGGCGAAGCAACGGGTCTTTGTTCTCCGGCAGGTACTGAACTCCAGGAATCATCGCCCGCTCACCTGTGAATGGCCTGCCCGCCAACAGTAAGGGAAATTGCAGGTAGGGAATCGTGTTCAGGTAGATCTCATCTTCGTTCGACGGTTTGCCTTTGCGAAAGTCAAAACACGGAACTACATAAGGGGGATGGTCTTTGGTACTCTCCCGCACTGTGTCAATGTGTTCCACTCCCTCTCCCACCCACAGATAGTCATAAAGCTTGGCTTTCGTCATCGGGCGGTTGTTGTTATCCGCATGCATTTTGTAGATACCACCGCGGCGCTTCACTTCGGAGTAGATCAGAGCGACGAGATCCTCAAGGGCGGCGTCTTCATCTTTGCTCTCGTGAAATGCGAGAACTTCGTCCTTGGTGGGCGGGTAGGTGTTGTTGTAGAGCGGAACGTATCCCCAGTCGTTAAAGAGCCCGTCTGGGCCATATTCATCCAAAACGCGGAGCGTATGGGGAAGAATATATGCGCGCCAACCAGGGCTTGCGGGGGAGCATCGAACGAGCTTCCAGTGAGCCGCCTGGACGACATGGCCAGGGTACCCCCGCACCCACTCCTCGCGAAGCGCCGGATCTCCGGCTTGCATATAGCCCGTCGATGCATAGAGGATGATTTTCATCCCTCGCTTGTGCACCATATCGATGAATCGGCGCAGGCCCGCTGGGTTGGTTGCGGTGAACTTGTCGCCGCCAAACAAACCCAGCAAGTCGTTCCAATCCTCCATAACCTGAATCAGCCGAATACCGCCATCGCGCAGCCGGTCCAGTTCACGCTCATCGTATTCATCGGGATCGTAGGGCTTGCGGCAAGGATATTCACCGAGGTTGTACGAGACCTGACCAGGAATGTAGCCGGTAACGAGATTTCGTCGCAAACATTTTCTGATGCCAGTTTCGCATGCCTGGATATTCAGCAAACGCCGGCGATGTTCTTCGGCCGTGAAAGACTTCATGATTGCCGCAGTCCCAATGTCAGCCAGCCCGGGCGAAGTGACCTCGGGGACGCTCACCGCTGAAGACGCTGGCCCAAGGTGGGCGAGCGCGGACATCGTACCTAGCTTAAGTAAGTCACGCCGTAACATGGATCTCTCCCTGTTTCTTCTGGATCTAAATACACTGGCTACAATTGTCGATAAGCTTGCTCGATCAGGCGCTGGCTCGCCAGGCTTTCCTCAGCCTTAGGGCGCGGGTCGCGACCCTCGTGGACGGCCGCTGCGAACTCAATAAGTGCACGTTTCATGCCTTCACAGGCGCGTTGAGCTATGCTTTGACCATCATCGAAGCAAGCCTTTTCGCTAAAACCCTTGTCATTGCTAAGCTTCCACCCACTCCACGACTGGACGATTAAAGTTCCTTTGGTCCCGAAGATGGAGATATCTCCATCAAGACAGGTGCTCTCGGGGCGCCATCCAAGAATAATTTGTACCGGTGCGCCGTTGCTCAAATGTAAGGAGTAGGACGCTATATTTTCGACATCCCCCAACCCGGGGGAACTGCTGAATCGGGCAGAGTCGAGACTCAAGGACTGACCAGTAATCCAGGCGACATGATCGAGAAGGTGGATACCGCTTGTAAGCCCGACGCCGCCTCCGGCCTCAGTTCGCTTGAACATCCAAGCCGGCAAGCTGCCCAGCAGGCCTATGCCTTCAATAAGGACATCATTCACTGCTACGACTTCGCCAACTTGGCCCGCCATCACTAACTCTCTGGCTTGAGCAATCGGGGGCATGAAGCGGTGCGTCATTTCCACCATCAGTACGCGGTCTTGAGAACCAGCGAGGGCGCATAGTCGCTCCCCGCTCGATGCGGTCATCGCTAGGGGCTTTTCTATCAACACATGCTTCCCGGCCAGTAGGGATGCGTTCGCCACTTCTTCATGCAGAAAGTGTGGTAGGCAAATGCTGACGGCATCGATGCCGGTATTCTCCAGGAGGGTGCGATAGTTATCGTATGCGCGTACTGTTACGCGCTCTCTCTTCGCTGCATCCGGTTCAGCGATGGCGGCAAGAACGATGTTCCCGCTTTCTCTTACCGCGCGAGCGTGTTGCTGTCCTGTGTAACCAAAGCCAATGATGCCCAGATTCAATGGTAGTACATCCTTGATGGATTTAGTCTGTTACCTGGTGATTACTCGAATCAAGTAAAAGACGGACACAAAAGCTTGTTCGATGCGGCTAGTTAGGGAAAGCCAGCAGGACGATGGACGTGAAACCAACGGCGACTCCCAGGTATCCTGAAAGACTAAGTCTTTCGCCGAAAAATAGAGCGGCCCCCACCAGCACAAGCAACATGCCTCCCCCAATGCAAACTGGGAACACAATGAACCCGGGAATCCCTTTCTCCAAGGCGGCCATCATCCCGATCTGGCCGAATATGCTTGCGAAAGCCATCCCTGCGCCGACCAGTAACTCGCGACGGTGCAGGGCCTTTGTGTGCATCAAGTACGCGGCCCCGGCAATAAGGAAGCCGCCCAGATACATGGCGCAGAGGTATTGGAGATCGTATCTGCCGGCTACTCCCATGGCCGCCAGGTAGCGTAGGCCAAATGCACCCAGCCCGTTGGCGATGAATGCTACCAACATTAATCGGATCCACATCTAGAGCACCTCCACTTTTGCCTCATGCGGTACGGTAGCGTCCGTGCTTCGGCGGTCCCACCACAACAGAAGCAGCGAGAGGGCAACCAATACAAGGCTCAGTTTTTGTCTGGTTCCGACGTGTTCTTTGTAGATAACGATCGAGAGCGCCGTAGGAATAGCGGTTGAAAGGTTGATGATGAGCCAACTGGTGGAGATCTGTCCGTAATGCAGAGCGTTTTGCAGGGCGAGTATGGCGATCGAGCCAACAGCCCCACAAATGAGACCGGCCATCACAACCACAGGGGGAAAAGAAACCGGGTGGCTGATGGTCGCTTCCAAAACAAGAAATGCTGCGGAAAGCAGAGCCGGCCATGCGAACAGGAACAGATTGACTACCACAGGCCGGCACTGAAGGAAGTCGGCATATTTGTGCAGGATGCCTAGAGCACCGAGGCTGACGAGACCGGTTATGAGGGATAGATAGTTCATGAAGAAGCAGTGCTCTAGATTTAAGGGAATGGAGCCCGGGACCGGCGTATGTGCATATCATATGACAATAAACATGCACCCGCAAAACAAAATAATTCCCGCCCGAATCACACAAACGGGTCGAGGACTGAAACTCGCCTCTCGATGCCGGCAGTGTGAGGCGCCTGAGAAGCTTCTGAGCTTACCGCAAGAGCCCGCGCTGGATTTTCTACTGTCATCATCCAGATTTGCTCGTCCGTCACGCCTCTCGCCCGCAGTCGGGGTAAAAAGTTCTCAATCAGGTGCGCAAAACCATGACCTTTGTAGGAAAGAAGAAATTTCTTCGATCCTATATCCATGGACATCATGACTTGGTTTGCGTACCCTTCCCGCACGAGAAATGCGACATTATTGGCGCGCACATCATCATCCGGATATCCGTCCGCCTGGTAGCCAATATTATCGACGCTCATGTAGACGCCGGCTTCCGCAATCGGCCGGAGAAACTCGGAGTCGAAGCGATCGCCCAGGTGGCTAATCACAATTCGATTGCTCGGTACTCCCTCTTCGTGGAGCAGGGATATTTGCTCCAGCGCCAGCGATCCAAAATGTGTCGTGTGGGTCCATATCGATACGCCAGTCCTTCTCTGCGCTCGCGCCGATCCACGGAAGACGCGCTCCTGGGCAGGCGAGATGAAGTCCTTCTCCGTTCCGATCTCGCCGATCATCCCTGCCCGCACGTCCGTTCCGTCGGCACCCACCTCGATTTCACGCACAATAAACTCCGCAAGCTCGTTCGGTCCGCGTTCGCGGATGTAGGCCGGATAAACGGCTTCGCGATACCATCCGCTGCCCATGATGATGTTCGCGCTGGTCGCGGTCGCGATGCGACGGATGGCGAGAGGATCCCTCTTCAGGCCTATACTCGTGCAATCTACAAGTGATTTTCCGCCCGCCCGGATGTAGTGTTCCAACTCCCAGGTCATCATTTTTTCATCATCCAGGATGTCGTTATAACTACCCTGATACGAAAAGAAATCCATAACAAGGTGCTCGTGTGACAGGGTGAATCCCAGATTTTTGCGTTCGATTATCCCGTTCACTGTGATGATCTTGCCTTGTATTTCCGCGCGACTGGCCAACGCGGCGTCGTCCACTAAACGATTCATTCGGAGAGCTGCTCCCTTCTCATTGCTCTTGAGGTTGCGGTGGTTGCTTCGATGCAAGCTGCATCCACTACGGGTGCAGCAGGCTCTGGCACAAAAAGTAGCAACTGTCGTCTTGTGTCTTCGCCAAGGCAAACGCTAGATGTGCCCTGGCCTCTGATCGTGTACCTCTTCTGATTGCGGTGGAATCCGCAAGATGCTCACGCTGGAGCACGGCCATTTCTACCTTTTCAAATTTCTTTTGACAAGCAATATGTCGAATGATATTACATTTCCTACGGCCCATCGCAATTATCATACGATATACATTCTGAGGAGCGAAAACCATGGAAATCCTGAAAACCATGTTCGTGATCATCCTGGGGCTATCCATTGCTACTGCTTGCCGGGGCCAGAACACGGCCTCCATTGTCGGCACGGTGAGCGACACATCCAGCGCGCTCATTCCAGCCGGCGCCATCAAGGTCACCAATGTGCAGACCGGTTACGTCCGCTCGGCGGAGACCGGGTCCGATGGAGCTTATGTGGTCAATCTACTGCCCCTGGGAACGTACTCGGTGGAGATTTCCAAACCGGGTTTCGAGACCTCCATCCGAACCGGCATATCGCTCTCTATAGGGCAGGTGGCCCGAATTGATTTTCAATTGTTAGTAGGCTCGCCGACCCAGTTGATCAATGTTCAGGCGGCCGAACCCTTGGTCGACACCACGCAGGCTTCGGTAAGTTCATTGATGGACGCGAAGCGCATGGTGGAGTTGCCTCTCAGCGGCCGAAGTCCGGCAAGTTTGCTGGTACTCATTCCTGGGGTGACACAGGTCTCCGCTGGCACGTCACCAAACAGCCTCACAATCGACGTGAATATTGCTGGCGGTCGAACATCAGCCAACAATTTTCTGTTGGATGGCTCAAGGTTCAATTCGGTGGAACTGGGAGATGGAAATCCATTTCCCCCGCCGGACTTCCTCTCGGAATTTCGTGTAACGATGGACGGCTATGACACTTCCATGGGCTTGGGTTCGGCGGCCGTCGTTCAAGCAGTTACCCGATCCGGAACGAATCAATTCCATGGCAGCTTGTGGGAGTTTCACCGGGACAATGTATTGACAGCAAAAACCTACTTTGCGCCTTCGACACCCTTCCTGGTCCAGAATCAGTTTGGCGGTACAGTCGGAGGGCCCATCCGCAAAGATAAGGACTTCTTTTTCTTCGGATACCAGGGCACCCGGATCGCGCAATCGGCGTTGGTGAACACTGCGATTCCGCCTACGCAAGCAGAGCGCAATGGAGACTTTTCCCATTCTGCCGGAGGAGTCCCCACGGACCCGGCAACCGGTCTGCCATTTCCGAATGCAATGATTCCATCCAGCCGCTTTGATCCCGCCGCAGTAAAGTATCTATCCGTTGTGCCCTTGGCGAACACTTCGGCGGGCACTTACTCGACTCTGGACCCTGAGACTAACAACGGGACCAATCTCATTGCCAAGGGCGATCATCGATTCACTAGCAACAATATGATGTCCGGCCGGATGTGGTACAGCAAGGGAACCGGCGTGACGCCGAATCAGAACATACCCTTTGGACAGGGTTCGCTGACCGCTTTCTTTGTAAATATTGAGTTGACTGACACCTATACATTCAGACCCAATCTATTGAACACAGCTTCTGTGTCCTATAACCGGAAGGCCTGGAGCCAGGCGAACTCGGGAACGCCGTTCAAGAATCCCATGGACGCGGGCGTCAATATTCCCAACCCCGTATACCCAAATAACTATCCTTCGAAGGCAACGGTAAACGGACGATTCATCGCGGGACCTTCTCTGCAGGGCCCGTTGACACTCGAAAACGTCTACGAGTACGCCGACACGGTGAATTGGATCAAAGGAAAGCACGACCTGAAGTTCGGGATCGAATACATGCATACGCGCTTCGGCCCGGACTTCGCCGGATTCGATAACGGTCTCTTTACATTCAACGGCCAGTACACCGGCAATGCGTTGGCGGACTTCCTTTTGGGACGACCGAACGAACTCGAGTTCCTTCGCGAGCGGGAACATAACTACTTCGACCACTGGGGTTTCTTCGTAAACGACAATTTTCGCCTAAACAGCAAGTTTACGGCCAACGCCGGGCTTCGATGGGACTACGATGAACCCGTCTACGGAGCGAATGGCACCGACGTAAATTTCGTTCCCGGTTTCCGCTCCACGCGGTTTACCAACGCACCGACCGGTATGGCCTTCGCTGGAGACCCTGGTCAGCCGAAAGGGATGGTCTATCCCGACCATCGCAACTTCGCCCCACGCGCTGGGTTCGTTTGGGACCCGTTTGGAAATCACAAGACGCTGGTGCGCACCGGCTACGGTATCTTCTTTCAGTCGCTTATCCAGGGAGACGAATCCTTCCTGACGGACAATCAACCGTTCCTGCCGGTAATTCTTAACTTCAACGTCTACTCGTTCTCCGACCCACTGCATGGTATTGCGCCTGGGCCGGTGCCGGGTGACCCAATCGAAACTTACAACCCCAAAACAGGGCAGGCCGCTTTTGTGTTGCCGGTTTCCATGTGGGCCGATGACCAGCACAATCGAACTGCTTACGTGCAGTCCTACACCTTGTCGATTCAGCATGAGCTCACACCAAACAATCTTCTTGAGTTGGATTACATGGGCAATGGTGGCCGAAGGCTGGTTGGCCTTCTGCAAATAAACCCCGCGATCTACGGCCCAGGCGCCACCGCTGCAAATATCGAACAGAGGAGGCTGTACAATCCCGGTCAGATCTCCTCCGTTGTGGACAACAGGAATGGCTTTAACAGCTCCTACAACGCCTTGGCGGTCGTGTATACGAGGCGTTTTACAAATAACCTTCTTATCCGTTCCAATTACACCTGGTCTCGCTCTATAGACGACACGTCGGTGGCGGAATCTGGTTCCAGCTTCTTCCAAAATCCCTTTGATCCGCAGGCAGACAAGGGTCTTGCAGATTTCCATCGCGAACACGTGTTTGCTGCTTCCTGGGTGTGGGACCTGCCGGCCTTATCGCATTTCTCGGCCGTACCGAGATGGATTTTCGGCAATTGGGAGGCGTCGGGCTTGGCAACTGTAGGCAGCGGATTGCCTTTCAACATCGTTACCGGAGGGAACAATTCCTTGACGGCTGTTGGCAACGATCGTCCCAACTTGGTGGGGAACGCGCGCTTGCCCGGAGGCCGGTCCAGGCCAGCCACGGTCAAGGAATTCTTCAACACCAGCGCATTCGTTCCCAATGCCATCGGGCAGTTTGGAGATGTCGGCCGCAACATGCTCACGGGACCTGGCTATGCGGATGTAGATTTCGGAATGTTCAAGAACATTCCTCTCGGAGAAGCTCGCAGCCTCCAATTCCGCAGCGAATTTTTCAACCTGTTCAACCGTCCCAACTTCGGGCAGCCTGTCTCCTCTCTGAGTTCGCCGGCATTCGGCCAAATCCAGAGTACGAATAACGCAAGGCAAATTCAGTTTGGCATGAAGGCCATCTTCTAGGCCTCAGCGCTTTTACCACCTGTGTGGGCCACAGAGCCATCACCTCTCCGGTCGAGATAACAAACTTGCGGCGCGAAAAAGCTAGTTGCAGAGCAAATTTGTCATCTCACCCGGAGAGACGATGAGCTTTCAGCAAGGGGACGAAAAACGCGGCTTGGACTTTTCCGCTCACCCACAGAACTGTTATCCCACCGGAGCGAAGCGAAGTCGAGGGACCTGCGGGCTTTGCGGGGGAGCCAGATCGCCTTCCTTCAGTGTAAAAAGGTACATCATGTTGGGGTTTGATTCGCTTTTCAAGGATGGTCACGTCATCGATCCGTCACAGAACCTGGATGGCGTCTTTGACGTTGGAATCAAAGACGGAAAAATAGCCGCTATCGCCAAAGATCTGCCGGCTTCGAGCTGTCCGCAGGTGTACCAGGCAAAAGGGTCCTATCTGTGTCCAGGGCTCGTCGACATTCATGGCCACTGGTACGAAGGCGGACTGTACGGCATCGATCCTCGAATTTGTCTGAACCATGGTGTGACCACAGCCGTGGACGCGGGATCGACAGGGTATGCAAACTTCCCGGCCTTTCGCAGGGCAGCCATGGACGGGAACCCCGTCAACCTCTTCGCTTTGATTCATATTTCATTTCTCGGACTCCACGCGCCCTTCGCCGAGGAGCTGATGAACATCTCGTATGCCCGCCCGGTCGAAACCGCGCAAGTGATCGAGCAAAATCGAGACCGTGCGTTGGGGGTCAAGGTCCGCATCGGTAGCATGACCGGCTCTCATGGCGACAAAGCCCTGGAACTGGCGCTTGAGGCAGCAAAAGATGCTCGCACCCTGCTCATGGTGCACATCAGCCTGGGAGCAGACGAACGAAAGATCCTCGAAAGCCTCCGTGCCGGTGACATCCTCACCCACTGTTTCCACGGTCGAGGGAATCGAATGCTCGGCGAAGGCGGGATTACGAATACCGATCTTGTCATGGAAGCGCGCAAGCGGGGAATTCTTTTTGATGTGGGTCATGGCGGTGGAAGTTTTTCCTGGGATACGGCGCAACGGGGATACGAGCATCACTTTTATCCGGACACGCTAAGCACAGACCTCCACCGCTATTGCGTTGGGAAGCCTTTGTCCGTAAGCCTGCCGCAAGTCATGTCAAAGTTTCTTTGCCTTGGGATGAGTCTTCAGGACACGATTCTGAAGACGACCAGTGCGCCCGCAAAAGCAGTTGGGTTAGGGGAGGGAATAGGTTCCCTGAAAGTCGGTGGGCGCGCAGATGTTCTCCAATTCCGGCTTGAGGAAGGCGAATTCAAGTTTCAAGATACTCATCTCGAAACGCGCGTCGGTTCACGTTCCATTGTTCCTCTGAGAGTTGTGAAGGATGGGGTTGCATACATTCCGGGTGCGACCGGGTTTAGGCTACGTAGCTTCTTTGAATCGGATTTGGAATTATTTCGGGGCATGGGCTGGACCGTCTAAGTCACTCAAGCAACGCCAATCAGGTTGGGTTTCATTTCTGAAGGAGGTGTCGTGGACGGCCAAGTGTTTGTGCCTGGGACTGCGGATAATGGTCTAGCTGACTCCAGTGGTGGCATCTATGAGCGATTCAGAGTAACTCGGGTCATCAACGCCCGGGGCTACAGCACGAAACTAGGTGGCTGCCGCTTGCCAATGCCGGTACTGGAAGCAATGCGGAGCGCTGCCGGCTCCTGCATTCGCATGGAAGAGCTACAGGAGGCGGCTGGCCGGGTCATTGCCGATGCTACCGGCGCCGAGTCTGGAATCGCTACGAGCGGAGCATCTGCCTCGCTGAGTCTGGCCGCGGCTGCCTGCCTGACCGGCCTTGACGTCAGCAAGATGAACCGGCTTCCGGATACTTCCGAATTCCCCAACGAAATTATTGTGCAGAAGTCACACCGGAATGATTACGATCACGCCCTGAGGCTGGCGGGAGCGCGCCTGGTTGAGGCGGGATTCCCGTACTATACCTTCCCTCACGATGTTGAGTCGCTGATCACACAACGCACGGTGGCGCTGTTCTTTTTAGCTGGTTCCGGGGAAAGTGGCCTATCTCTAAAAGAATTTGTTGCCATCGCCCACAGACACAAGTTGCCCGTGATCGTGGACGCGGCAGCGGCGCTTCCGCCTTCCGGCAATCTGAAAACCTTTATTGCCCAGGGTGCGGATTTGGTCGCATATAGTGGTGGAAAAGACATTCGTGGTCCGCAGGCATCGGGCATTTTGTGCGGGCGCAGAGATCTCATTCTGGCCGCCGCGCTTCAGCACCAGGACATGGATGTATTCCCTGAAACCTGGCCCATGAGAAAGCTCATGAGTGAAGGGCTGATCGCTAGCCCCCCTCATCATGGTATTGGCCGGGGTTTCAAAGTGGGCAAGGAGGAAATCGTCGGCTTGCTGGTGGCGCTGCAGCTCTACGCGCAGCGCGACACGGATGCGGTTTACAGCAAATGGCTCGAGGATATAAAAACCGTCGTATCTTACGTCGACGGTCTGCGCGGTGTAACGGCGGAGGTCAACTCACCGAAACCAGGCGATAGGCCGGTTCCCGGAGCCACGATACGGATTGATTCGTCTGTGTTAGGTTTTGACGCAAATCATGTGATCAATCAGCTTCAGGAAGGCACGCCGCGCATCGGAGTTTACGAGACGTTGGCATCGGCCGGGCGCATCGTCCTTTATCCAGAAGCAATGCAAGATGGGGAGGCATCGCAGGTCGGAAAGAGGCTGCGTGAAATTCTAACCGTCAAGGATGGTGCGCCTCGGGTTTAGATCGCTTTCGACTTACCGGAGGCACTGGATGCTTGACGTGCAGGAGGCGACGAGTCCGGGGCTTGGACGATTTCGCCGCTTTGGTTCTCTCGTGAACCTCATGGGTGAGGGAATCAAGGTCCAGTTCCAGGGGAACCTTGGTGTTGCCTCGAGATCCGGCCTCAGGAGCAGCCTGCTGGGCTCTGACGATTCGCCACACCGCGTCCGCGTTTTCCAGATGAGTTCGCATCGCTGCCCTTGCCTTGGCCGGACTACGTTCCTTGATGGCTCGTAAGACCTGCAAATGGTCGTGCAGGCTGTCCTCCGGTACATTAGGCATTTGCACCGTGTGTTTGAAGATTCCGGTAAGCTGCGCAGAAATTATTTTCCAAACCATAATCGCCAAAGGGTTCTTCGAGGCGGCAGCAACCTCAGCATGGAACGACATGTCGGCACAAAAGTCGAGGCTTCCGCTGTCAATTTCCGATTTGCATTTATCCAGGGCTCTCTCCATCGCAAGGATGTCGCTCTCGGTCGCTTTCTCAGCAGCTAAAGAAGCCACACCCGTTTCGATGATTTGGCGGAACTCCAAGAGGACGTCGGGCTCTTCCAGATCTTCTCCGGAGGAGAGATGCTCTGCGGTAAGAAGTGCTCCAGGGGACGCATCGAGCACCACCGCACCGATTCGAGGCCGGATGCGAACAAGGCGAAGAAATTCCAGAGATTTCATTCCCTCGCGGATGCATGTCCGGCTGACCCCAAGCGTAGCCGTCAACTCCTTTTCGGTGGGGAGGCTTTCTCCGGGTGCTACTTTCCCGCTTTTAATAAGGCCCAGAACATACTCGATAACCTGGGAAGTAAGCGTTCGTCGCCTTAGCAATTCTTCCTCCGTGGAAGCCTATCCGTGAACCATGCGGATCCGGCCTTACGCTTCAAAGACCGGGCAATTCTATTACGATACGATATTTTACGCATGTAATCCCTTCTCAAGAGTGGGCCGAGCACTCTCTGAATGGCGCAGAAGTTCCAGAAGCTGTGCTCGCATTTTGACCGTCTCGGGCACCACATCGACCCCGCATTTCGTGGTTTCCGGACATTCTACGTATTCAACGGCGAGGGTTCCGGCATAACGCTGTTGCTGAAGGAGCGATAGCACACGCCCAAAATCGATGGTTCCCTTAGCGACGGTCTCGACACGTTTTTGCCGTGCCGCCTGCCGGACATGGAAATGCTTGGCGAACAGGTGAAGCGGTTCGATGCTGGCTTGAGTGTGGCCCGGATCAATAAAGTGTGAGTAATCCAATGTCAGGCCGAGTCCTGGAACCTCCTCACAGAGTCGTTGTGCGTCTCCTGGGTTTTCTGCAATCGATGGTTCGCAAGCCTCAATGTTCAACTGCAGTCCCATGTCCTGGCTAATCTGAGCTAATTCCTTAAGTTTCTCAACCGACCGATCGAAGGATCGTTCCTGACCGATTTCGGGGTGAACGATTCCTGGGATGAGCATGATACTTCGACATTTGATAAGCGTGGCAAATCTGACAACTCCGCAAAACGACGCTCGCGTTCGTTGCCACAGGTTCTCGTCTGGATGGTTGATCGGCGCACCAAAATCCAGGACAAAGCACTCCTCAGGCCGGAGTCCAACCCCTTGGATCAGTGAGCCAACTTCAGCTGCGAGTTTGAGCGGCTCACTGGCAGCCGCCATCTGGTTAATCTGGGCATTTTCGGGGCTTACCCCTATGTCCACGAGATCGAATCCCATTCTCTTAACGAGGAGCAGCGATTCCCGGAGTGACGTTCGGCCGAAGCTGAAGGAACACCCGCCAAGTTCGATATCCATACCCTCTCGTCAACCGCCCCTGGAGTGCACACTCAATAGTATTATGATTGCATGATTGATGGGCATTTTCGCGCCGATGACCGTCGCCACAACGGTCCCGGGTATCCCGAAGAAAACCTGCAAATTTTCGTGCGCTTCCACCACAGAACTGTCATCCCGAAGGGTTGTGACTTAATTCGTTTGGCAGCCACCTGCTCTCTGGATCCACTAAAGCGCTCAATGGAAACGCCGCCCTCCCTTTGTCTTCCCGAGGAGCCGACTTGCCTGCGGCAAGTTAAGGGAGCAATGAACAGTGCGGGACACCGCGCACTGGACGGGTGCCCCAGGTTCGCACCAGCGTACGTGGGCCGAAAAAGCCGTGCGAAGCCCCATCCAATGCTTTTACTCGGTCCAGGGTACGGTTGTTCATTAGGAGAGGTTGTGACTTAATTCGGTTTGCAGGCGGCTTCCCTCTCGATCCCACTAACAGCACTCAATGGAAGCGCCACCCTCCCCTTGTCGTCCCGAGGAGCCGACTTGCCTGCGGCAAGTTCAGGGAGCAATGAACAGTACGGGCCACCGCGGACTCGACGGGTGCCCCATGTTCGCGCTAGCTAACGTGGGCCGAAAAAGCCGGGCGAAGCCCCTCCAACGCTTTTGGTCGGTCCAGGGTACGGCTGTTCATTAGGAGAGGTAGTGACTTAATTCGGTTTGCGCCGGCTGCCCTCTCAATCCCACTAACAGCACTCAATGAAAGCGCCTCGCTCCCTTTGTCATCACGACCGGAGCGCACCCGGATTTCCTACCTCGCGAACCTGGCAACGAGCATGGATGCGGCTCTCCGCAAAGAGAGCCGCACGCGCTTCATCAACGCCACTGCACTCAACAGGAAATCCGGGGGAGCGTAGCGGAGTGACCTGCTGTTTTCTTCGGAATACGCCGACCTTGACATGGGACAAAAGGGGTGGTCGGTCCCGATTGAATTGGGTTCTCAGGCGGACACGAAAGCTCTTCAGAAAACCCAACCCCCCGTGCAGAAAACCTCGACACAGGCGAGAATGGATGCCGTGACCATTCTGCATGAGGACCGTCTCTTTCCTTCCGAACCCACGATCCGCGCCATCGCGCGCCGGCTTTACGGGGAAGTTCGTAATCTACCCATCGTCAGCCCCCATGGGCACACGGACGCGCGCTGGTTTGCTGAGAACGAGGCCTTTCCCGACCCAACAACCCTGTTGATTGTCCCCGATCATTACGTCTTCCGCATGCTCTACAGCCAAGGCATCGCCATGGAAGACCTGGGAATCGGAATAAACCCGCTCCACGCAGACGAAGCGCGCGCCATCTGGCATCGTTTCGCGAAGTCCTACTACCTCTTCCGCGGCACACCCACCCGCATGTGGCTCGACTACGCATTCCAGGAGCAATTCGGCCTCGAAGAACGCCTCTCAGCCGCGAACGCGGATGCCTACTACGACGCCATCAGCGAAAAGCTGGCCTCGCCCGCTTTCCGTCCTCGCGCCCTCTACGATCAGTTCAATATCGAAGTTCTGGCCACCACCAATCCGCCGTCAGACCCGCTCTCTTCCCATCAAGCCATCCGCGACTCAGGCTGGAACGCCCGTATCGTCCCGACCTTCCGCCCCGATTCGGTGGTCGACCCGGAATTCGACGGCTTTAATCAGAACGTCCACCGGCTCGGCGATATGCACGGCGAGGATTCCTCGCGCTGGGAAGGCTATCTGCGTGCCCTGCGCCGCGCACGTGACCGCTTCAAGAAACAGGGCTGCACCGCAACCGATCACGGACACCCATCCGCCAGGACCGCCGACCTTTCCTCCACCGAAGCGGCCGTCCTCTTCGATCAGGTGATTGCCGGCAAAACCGATGCTGCCGCAAACGAACTCTTCCGCGCCCAAATGCTCACCGAGATGGCGCGCATGAGCATTGAGGACGGCCTCGTCATGCAGATCCATCCCGGCAGCCGGCGCAATCACAACCGTCAAATCTACGCCCGCTTTGGCCGCGACATGGGAGCCGATATTCCCATGCCAACCGACTACGTAAACGCGCTGCAGCCACTGCTCAGCCTATTTGGGAACGACCCCGCACTCACCATCATCCTCTTCACCCTCGATGAATCGACCTACAGCCGCGAACTGGCGCCGCTGGCAGGTCATTATCCTTGCCTGAGGCTCGGTCCGCCATGGTGGTTTTACGACAGCCCGGAAGGCATGCTGCGCTTCCGCGAGCTCACCACCGAGACCGCCGGCTTTTACAACACCGTAGGATTCAACGACGACACCCGGGCCTTTCTCTCCATCCCTGCGCGCCACGATGTGGCACGCCGCGTGGACTGTGCTTACCTGGCGCGGTTGGTCGCCGAGCATCAACTGGACGAAGACGAAGCCTCCGACGTAGCTCGCTTGCTGGCTTACGACTTGGCCCGTAAGGCGTACCGGCTGTGAGCCTCTATTGGAACGAGGGCGGCCCGGGCGCCGAGCTATCTGCGGAATCTCTGCGCGACTCGCTCCACCAGGCGCTCGCCCGGCTGGGCAATCGGCGCAAAGTCCTGGCCGTGCCCCCCGATGCCACCCGCTTCCACTCCCGGGCCGGGGAACTCACCCAATACGCCTACCAGTACTACGGCGACCGGCTGGGCTGTGTCTTACCCGCCTTGGGAACCCACACCGCCATGCCGCCGGCCACCCTCACGCGCATGTTCGGCGACATCCCTCATTCCCTGTTTGCCGTGCACAACTGGCGAACGGACGTGGTCACGCTGGGTGAGTTGCCGGCGAGCTTCATTGAGGAGCAGTCAGGCGGCCTGCTTCACTACACCTGGCCCGCTCAGGTGAACCGGATGATCGCCGAAGGAGGGTTCGACTTGGTGCTGTCCCTGGGCCAGGTGGTGCCCCACGAAGTAATCGGCCTGGCCAACTACAACAAGAACATCCTGGTGGGTACCTCAGGCCCGCTCAGCATCAGCCGCAGCCATTACCTGGGTGCGGTGGTCGGCATGGAGCGCATCATGGGCCGGATGGACAATCCGGTCCGCCGCGTCCTGAATCGCGCCGCCGATGAATTTTTACGCCACATCCCCATCGTCTACGTCCTGACAGTCATCGGCGCCAATCAAGCTGGCGAGCCGGTGGCGCGCGGACTCTTCGTCGGTGACGACGAAGAGTGCTTCCGGCTCGCCTCCGAACTCAGCGTCAAGGTGAATATCAATCTGCTGGACCGCTCCATCCGCAAAGCAGTCGTGTACCTCGATCCGGCAGAATTCCACAGCACCTGGCTAGGGAACAAGGCGATTTATCGCACCCGCATGGCCTTGGCGGACGGGGCCGACCTGATCGTGCTCGCACCTGGAGTACGGCAGTTTGGTGAGGACCCCACCATCGACCGTTTGATCCGAAAATATGGCTACTTCGGCACGCCGGATACCCTGGAAAAGGTAAAGCAGAACCCTGATCTGGCAGCAGAGCTCAGCGCCGCCGCTCATCTCATCCACAGTTCGTCGGAAGGTCGTTTCCGCATCACTTATTGCCCCGGTAATCTGACCCGGGAGGAGGTAGAAGGCGTAGGATTTCGCTATGCCGATCTGGCCGCCACCCTCGCTCAATACGACCCCGCAAAACTGCACCATGGCTGGAACACCGTCGACGGAGAAGAAGTCTTCTTCATTTCCCATCCCGCCCTTGGCTTGTGGGCCGCATCTGGGTTTTCTGCGGACTTTGACGGCGCCTAGCCGGCCTCGCTGGCGCAACGCGGCAAAATCCAGGATCTACCGGCAGGTTTGCCTCGGTTTAGGTACCTGTAGGGGCCAGATTGCGCATCGAACCAATAAGCTGCCCAATAGAAGTGTTTTGGAAGGGTATTAATGGAATTCCATGTCTCCCGTGAAGCGCGCGACCGTTACGAATTTAACCAAACGCTTTTTGCATTCAGCGGCAACGTAGTCTTCGCCAACCTGTCCGCCAGCCGCGAGTTTGCCCATCGCATGAACGAACGGCGGGGAGCCGCAAGCGACCCCACCAAAATCATCAACCCCGGCGCGCTCTACGCCATGGGGTTGATCGACGAGATGAGTCACGCCCTGGTGGACTATTACCGCCGGCGCGTCGATCCCAATGTCATGGCGGGCGCGCTCCAATGGTTCGACGCCCGCATCGGCAAAGACGAACTCGACAAGACCATTCTGTCCTTCGTTGAGCAGTTTCCGACCGTGGACGTCTACCGCGAAGAAAAAACCGCCGCCGAGTGGCTGGCGGGGCAAACAGACGGTCTTACCCACCGCGCAGTGGCCTTTGAAGAGATGATGCTGTTGTGGTTGGCCAACGCCAATCCCGCCTTCAAACCATTTTCCGAACTGTTCACCGACCAATCCCTCGCCGCCGTCACGCGCTATCAACAGATCACGATCGGGCTGCGCGACTTCTTCGCCACCCGGCCTCCGTTAGGCGCAAAGAAGCTCAACCTGATCGACATGCTGCGTGCCCCGGCCCTGGCGTCGCCGGACTCGCTGAGCGGCCAACTGGCCTACATCATCGAGCACTGGGCCGAAATGATCGGCGACGAGCTTTCCAAGCTGATGCTGGCGATCGACGTACTCAAAGAAGAAGACGTTGCCATCTGGATGCGCTTCCACCCCGCCGATGCCGCCGCCCGTCAAAACCGGCGCTTCGGCTGGGATGAGGACCAGCACAGCGAAGTGCCGTCCTTTGTCGGGGAAACCGAGGAGAGCGAACGTTTCAGTCAGGACCAGGAGTGGATGCCGACCACCGTGCTCATCGCCAAGAGCACGTACGTGTGGCTAGAGCAGCTCTCGCGCTACTATGGACGCCACATTTATCGTCTCGATCAAATTCCCGATGAAGAGCTCCGTCGCCTGGCCAGCCATGGAATCAACGCACTCTGGCTCATCGGCGTTTGGGAAAGAAGCACCGCCTCGCAGACCATCAAGCAGCTTTGCGGCAATCAGGACGCGGTGGCTTCGGCCTACTCTCTCTACGGATATGGCATCGCCATCGACTTGGGCGGCGAGGCCGCTTATAGCAACCTGCGCGACCGCGCCTTCGCGCACGGCGTCAGGCTTGCCAGCGACATGGTGCCCAATCACATGGGCATCGATTCCAGCTGGGTCATCGACCATCCGGAGTGGTTCATGTCCCGCTCCGATAGCCCTTATCCTTCCTATCGCTTTGAAGGGCCGGATCTATCGCGCGATGGCCGGGTGGAGATCAAGATCGAGGATCACTACTACGAGCAATCGGACGCCGCGGTCGTATTTCGCCGTCGTGACAAGTGGAGCGGCGAAACGCGCTACGTCTACCACGGCAATGATGGCACCAGCTTTCCCTGGAACGACACCGCGCAATTGGACTACCTGAACCCGGCGACGCGGGAGCAGGTGATCCAGACCATTCTGCACGTGGCCCGGCTGTTTCCCATCATCCGGTTCGACGCAGCGATGACCTTGGCCAAGCGCCACTTTCAGCGCCTGTGGTTTCCCATTCCCGGCACCGGGGGAGCCATCCCATCGCGTGCGGAATACAGCATGAGCAAGGCCGATTTCGACCGTGCCATCCCGGAAGAGTTCTGGCGCGAAGTTGTGGATCGTGTGGCCCGGGAAGTCCCCGGCACCTTGCTGCTCGCGGAAGCCTTCTGGCTCATGGAAGGGTACTTCGTCCGCACCTTAGGCATGCACCGGGTCTACAACAGCGCCTTCATGAACATGATGCGCGATGAAGAGAATGCCAAGTACCGCACGGTGATCAAGAACACCATCGAATTCGATCCCGATATTCTCAAGCGTTACGTCAACTTTATGAGCAATCCTGATGAACGCACTGCTGTTGACCAGTTCGGGAACGGCGACAAGTGCTTCGGTGTGGCGACTATGATGGCCACGCTCCCTGGTTTGCCGATGTTCGGCCACGGGCAGATCGAAGGCTTCACGGAAAAATACGGCATGGAATTCCGTCGCGCCCGCTACCAGGAAGATCCGGACCGAGGTCTGGTGGCGCGCCACGACCGTGAGATCGCACCCCTGCTCCACCAGAGGTGGTTGTTTGCCGAGAGCGAAAACTTCCTGCTCTATGACTTCTACCGGCCTGACGGTTCCGTGGACGAGAACGTTTTCGCCTATTCCAACCGCCGCGGCGATCATCGGGCGCTCATTATCTACCACAATGTCTTCGCCACGACTTTCGGCACCATTCATCAATCTGCCGCCTATGCTGACAAGGCAGCAGGCCATCTGCGTCAGCAGTCATTGAGCGGCGCATTCGGCCTACCCAACGACGGCAATCTCTTTCTCGCCTTCCGCGATCAGACGACAGGCCTCCACCATTTAGAGCGCGCATCGAAGATCGTTTCCAACGGTTTCTCCCTCGAGCTGCACGCCTACGGTTGCCACGTGTTTCTCGACTGGCGAGAACTGCGGCCAGATGAGGAGCATCGCTGGGACGAATTGTGCGATTACCTGAATGGCCGGGGCGTTCCCAGCCTGGAAGACGCTCTCGTGACGCGCGAACTGGCGCCCTTGCACGACGCTCTGGTTGCGCTGCTGCAGCCTGAGTTGGTGGCCGAACTGGCTTCCTTGTCCGAGCCATTGCCTGAATGCGGAGCCGAAGCGGCGGAGTCCACTCCGGCTGCCCAGTTGTTGCAGCGGCTGGAAGCACTCAGTCTGCGCTTCGCCGGCGACGGGCTCGCCATCTACGCGCGTAAGACCGGCACTCCGGCGCAGGCTGCCAGTAACGACCTGTGGCTCGGCATCTGCCGCGACCTTCACGCACTGACCGCCCTGCCGGCGCTTGAGCTGGAACTCTCCCAATCCTGGTCACGAGATGCCCGGTTGGTTTTGCCGAGTACCAGCTCGCCGCTGAGCCCCAGCGAAACCTGGGGTCCGGCGATGGCATTCTGTGTACTCGAAAACATGGCCGAGTCCCTAAAGACCAAGGACACAGCGATCTCCGCTCTGGACCTTTTTGAGCGGCTCCGCCTGCGTGAGCCTCTGGCCCGTGCCTTCTCCGTGGGCAGCGACATCACTGAGGACGGATGGCGTGCTGCTGCCCGGGTAAGACTGGCTTTCCTTTACCAGTCGATGGCAGCAACCACAGCGCCGGCTTTCGCCGGTTTCCCGCGCAGCCTGTGGGACGACGACAACGCGCGCTGGTTGCTCAAAGTACACGAAGCGAGCGGGGAGTGGTACTTCAACAAGGAGCTGCATCAGCAGATCTTATGGTGGACCCAATTGCCCGACCTGTTGCCGTTGGCCGCGAAGAAGACCCGCACCGGCCGATCCATCAAAGCCATTGAGAAGGCGGTTGAGGCTGCCCTGGAAGAAGCCGAGGAAGCCGGCTTCTGTCTGGACAAAAAGAAGGAAGTCACCGCCAAGCCGTTAAAAGAGGAAAAGAGCGCGTTGGCCACCTAAACCCTATTCCAAAGTAACAATGTTTTTCGGGCGGAACCGAACTGGTTCCGCCTTTTTCCTGGAATGCGACCGTTGAACGACTCGGGCATCTACAATGGCAAGTGTCACTTGCGGAGGCCTATGGCGAAAGCGGTTAGCAAGACCGATCCGGATTCTACGGGCACGACTGTGAGCCCCATCACCTTGGCGATCGATATCGGCGGCACCGGATTGAAGATCCAGGCGCTGAGTCCGGAAGGCAAACCAATCAGCGAGCGGCTGCGTGTACCCACCCCCGACCCGGCAACCCCGGCTGCGGTCTTAACGGCGCTCGACCAACTCAAGGTCAGTGTGCCTCTCTTTGATCGAGTATCGGTGGGTTTCCCGGGCGTCATCAAGCAAGGAAAGACCCTGACTGCGGCCAACCTGGGCGACGAATGGGTCGGTTTTCCCTTGGCCAAAACGTTGGAGAAACGATGGGGCAAGCCCGTGCGGATGGCCAATGACTCCGCCGTAGGTGGCTTTGCCGTGATTCAGGGGAAGGGCGTGGAGCTGGTCATAACACTCGGTACTGGCATGGGCTCCGCTTTGTTTACAGATGGCGTGTTGTGCCCCGGCCTGGAGTTGGGACACCACCCCTGGCGCAAGAAAACCTACGAGGATTATCTAGGTAAGCGCGGCCTGCAGAAATTCGGGACGAAACGCTGGAACAAGTTGCTCAAGCAGGCAATCGAGCAAACCGCGGCCACCTTCAACTGGGATGTTCTCTATCTCGGGGGCGGCAACGCCAAGAAAGTCACTCTGAAGCTTGGCTCCGACGTCAAAATCATCTCCAACGAAGAAGGCTTGTTGGGCGCCATGGCCTTGTGGAGAGATCAATAGAAGTCCGCAGCCAACGTGCCGTTCCGCGTCAGTGGCATCCACAAGATAACCAATTCTCTGAGGGGCCGGGCAACGTAAATGGCCCCTCATCTATCTTTGTGAGCATGGCCAGCCCTGGCAACGCCGTGCCCCCTGACGCTGCGCCCGGTTTCCATCGCCAGGTCTGGAGTTACGTCTCCCGCTCGCCTTTGCGGTCATTGTGGAACCTCGAAGGGGTGCCCGCAAAGGTCATCGTTCAAAACACGTGGAACTCCATGTTTGACGACAACCTTCTCGGGCGCTCGGCCGAGCTTGGTTTCTATTTTATTTTTGCCCTGTTTCCCACGTTGTTAACGGCCTGCTCCATTCTCGGCCTGGCGGCCCGCTCCGCGGTTCGCATCTACGAGCACCTGCTGCAATACCTCTCGATTGTGGTGCCTTCGGGAGCCTTGGGAATCGTCCTCCAGGCGTTCAATCAAACCACGGCCGCCGCCAGCATCGGCAAGTTGACCTTTGGCCTGGTGGCGGCCTTGTGGTCGGCTTCGGTGGGATTCACCGCCATCCAGGCCACTCTGAACGTGGTCTATCGGGTAAAGGAGACCAGGCCCTATTGGAGGCTGAGACTCGCCGCCATCGGCATCACGTTTATGCTCTCCATCGTGGTTACCATGATGCTGACCTCGCTCATGGCGGCCGACTTTCTGGCCCGCCTTGCCCTTCTGCACATTGATTCCCGTCTTCTGACTGTATGCGCCGCAGTTGCCATAAGAACGGCCGGGTGGCTCGTGGCCACGGCTCTTCTGCTGCTGATGTTCTCCATCATTTACTACTTCGGGCCCGACGTGAAGGTGAGCCAGTGGCGCTGGCTGACGCCGGGATCCGCCCTGGGCATGGTGGGATGGCTCCTCGGCTCAATGGGTCTTCGCATTTATGTTCACTACTTCAACAATTATTCCGCGACCTATGGATCCCTGGGCACCGTCATCATCCTCCTCACCTGGTTTTATCTGAGCGGGCTGATGCTATTGCTGGGAGGGGAAATCAACAGCGAAATTGAGGCCGCCGTGCATGAAAAAAAGCTGAAGGCCGCAGCCGCGCTGAAACCGGAAATCCTTACTCCCGCAGCGTCCTAAATTTGTACGCCTGTCACGGGTCATCTAACAATTCGGATCAAACCGCACGCTCGCCTTCCTGCATCCCACAGGAGATGTCAGGAGTGGAATGTTCGGAATCGGGCTGGTAGTGAAATTTCTTTGCGGCACGGCTCGTTCCAGCACCTTGGCGGGACTTATAGCACTTGCCCTCTGCATAGGGGTAAGGGCGCAGAACCCGAAGGAGCCCAGCCAACAGCCCAGGACGGCGCCTGATCGACAGGCGATCTTGTCCTCGTATGAAGGACAGAACGTCACTTCGGTAGAAATCGCCGGACGCCCGAATCTCGACACCAGCAAACTAATGCCTCTTCTGCAACAACATGCGGGAGAGCCATTCTCCAAAACGAAAGTCGATCAAAGCATCGCCGCCCTCAAAACTGAAGGCAAATTCACAGAAGTGCAGTTGCAGATCGAACCCGAGGCCAACGGCATCCGGGTGCTATTGGTAGCAGAACCCGCGATGTGGTTTGGCATGTTCGAATTCCCTGGAGCGGAGAGATTCCCGTATTCCAAGCTGGTGCAGATCGCGAATTACCCGCCGCAAGCCCCGTATAACCCCGGTGAAATTCAGAAAGATACCGACGCCCTGGTCCGCTTCTTTCAACAGGAAGGCTATTTCGAGGTCGAGGTTCGTCCCCAGGTGAACGTGGACACAGAACACGATGTGGCCAACGTGCAGTTCCAGGTGAGTCTCAACCGCCGGGCCAAATTCGGCGCTGTGACGATATCCGGCACCACACCGGAACAATCGGCCGCCATGACCAAGAGCCTGCAGGGACTGATAGCGCGTGCGCGGGGAGCGGCCATCCGCCCGGGGAAAAAATATCGTCGCGCGACCTTGAACAATGCCCAAAGCTATCTGCAGAAGCGTTTGGAAAAACAAGGCAAACTATCGGCCCAGGTAAAACTGTCCGGGGCTGCCTACACTGCGGACACCAATCGCGCCGACATTCACTACGACGTGCAGCCGGGCCCAACCGTTCATGTCGATGTGAAGGGCGCGCATCTCTGGAGCTGGACCCGCAAATCCCTGCTCCCCGTGTACCAGGGCGTTGGCGTGGACGACGAATTGATCCAGGAAGGCCGCCAGTCGCTGATTTCGTACTTTCAGGACAAGGGCTTCTTTGAGGTAAGCGTCGACTCCCAGTTCCATCATCAGGATTCGGTAGACAACATCGTTTACACCATTACCAAAGGGAAGAAGCACAAAGTGGCGGGTGTCGACGTGTCCGGCAACAGCCAGGTGAAGACACCCGAACTGATGGCGATGGTGACCGTGAAGAAAGGGCACCTGTTCTCCCCCGGTGACTACAGCGAGCAGTTGGTTCGCAACAGCACAAAGAACATGACCGCGCTTTACCAGTCGCAAGGATTCTCGACCGCCAAGGTCACCTCCTCCGTGAGCAAGAACAACGGCAACATTACCGTCACCTTCCACGTGGTCGAGGGGCCGCAGGATGTTGTGAGCTCGTTGCGCATCGAAGGCGCCGACACTTTTCCTCAGTCGAAATTTGCTCCGGATGGGCTGAAGCTTGCCCCGGGTAAGCCATATTCGCAAAAGCTGGTCCAGGCGGACCGTGCCGGAATCCTCGCCCACTATTTGCAGGCGGGTTACCTCACCTCCAGCTTTCGCCAGACAGCGACCGTAGCCTCGAAGAGCGATCCTCATCACATCGTCGTGGTCTATCACATTTACGAAGGACCCCAAGTCCATACCCATGAACTCGTGACCCTGGGGCGGGATCATACGCAACAACGGCTGATCGACCGTGATGTCGCCGGCATCGTTCCCACGCAACCGCTTACGGAGAGTTCGCTGCTCACCGCGGCGAGCCTGCTCTACAACCACACTGGAGTCTTCGATTGGGCCGAGGTAGATCCGCAGCGCAACATCACCACCCAGACGACCGAGAACGTGCTGGTGAAAGTGCACGAGGCGAAGAGGAATTCGTTGACCTACGGCATCGGCTTTGAGCTGATCAACCGCGGGGGCAACATTCCCAGCGGCACCGTCGCCCTGCCCAACCTGCCCCCGATAGGCTTGCCCTCCAACTTCACCACCAGCCAAGCCACCTTCTACGGGCCGCGGGGGAGTTTTCAATACACCCGCAACAATGTGCGCGGCAAGGGCGAATCGCTGTCCGCCACGGGGTTTGCCGGGCGGTTGGATCAGCGCGTTGCGGGATATTACATCGACCCGAATTTCCGCTGGTCAAGCTGGGGCGCGACCACTTCTATCCAGGCGGAACGGAACGAGCAAAATCCGATTTATTCCTCGCAAGTGGAAACCGGCAGTGTTCAGCTGCAGAGATTCATCGACAAGAAGAAGCAAAATGCCTTCTTCCTGCGCTATAGCTTCAGTCAAACCGACCTGACGCGCATCTTGATTCCGGCGCTGGTGGAGCCGGCAGATCAGCATGTGCGGCTTTCCACCATCGCGGCCAATCTCACTCACGATACCCGTGATAACCCCCTGGATGCGAAAAAGGGCACGCTGCAAAGCATTGAACTCGACTTCAACAACACCAAGCTCGGATCGAGTGTGAACTTTGGCAAACTGACCGCGCAGGCCTCCTACTACCGGCCGACCTTTCGCAATATCGTGTGGGCGAACCGGATTCAGATCGGCTTAGCACAGCCCTATTCCAATAGCCGTGTACCCGTGAGCGAAGCCTTCTTCACCGGCGGCGGCAATTCTCTGCGCGGCTTTCCCCTGTTAAGCGCCGGCCCGCAAAAGCAGGTTCAAGTTTGCAGCTCAGGCTCCTCCACGGACTGCACGTTCATCCAAGTGCCCGCCGGAGGAAACGAACTGCTGCTTATCAACAGCGAAGCCCGCATTCCGCTGCCCATGATCAAAGAAGGTCTCGGTCTGGCCGTCTTCTATGACGGCGGGAATGTCTTCCCGACGGTCGGCTTTCACGACTTCGGCTCGCTCTACACCAACAATGTCGGGTTGGGCTTACGCTACTCGACGCCCGTCGGCCCGGTAAGAATTGATCTCGGGCATAACCTGAACCCGGTACCGGGAGTGAAATCAACCCAATACTTCGTGAGCATTGGCCAGGCATTTTGACGGAGGTAGTCACGTGGGCACGACAGCGTCGCACCAGAAGCTCAGTCCTCAGCATGGCCGGCATTCCCGGCTGTGGAAGATAGCGGCCTGGGTTGCCATCAGTGTGGCGGTTTTGTTGGTGGTCGTCGGAGTCACCGCGACCTTGGTGCTGCGCAGCGCCCGGTTTCATCTATACGTTCTCAGTACCGCCGAAAAACAAGCCAGCCAGGCCATTGGGACACAGGTACAGTTACAGAATTTCGTTCTCCATCTGTCGAATCTCAGCCTCGACCTATACGGCTTGACCGTGCACGGAGCCGCGCCTTATCCCAATCCGCCCCTGCTGCAGGTCGCGCACGCGGAGGTGGGGGTGCGCATCGTCTCGATCCTGCACCAGAAGTGGTATCTCGACAGCTTTGTCGTGGATCGCCCGGTGGTAAAGGTGTTTACCGATGCCCACGGGGTGAGCAATATCCCGGTCATCAAGAGCAGCGGTTCCAGCAACAGCAATACCAGTATCTTCGACTTGGGCGTCCGCCATGCCGTGCTCGATCAGGGCGAGGTCTACTACAACGACAAGCAAAGCGTTCTCTCCGCTGATCTGCAGAACGTTGACTTCCGCGCTGGATTCGATAGCGCGCAACAGAAGTACTCGGGCCGCCTCAGCTACGCGAATGGGCACCTGGTATCTGGAACGTTCAAGCCCATTCCGCACAACCTGGAAGCGGAGTTCGATGCGACGCCCACCACCTTCCACCTGTCGCGAGCAAAGTTAACCAGCGACACCTCTCAACTGCTGCTCACGGCGACGCTTGAAAACTACAGTCAGCCCCAGGTGTACGGGCAATATGACGCGGTGCTCGACGGCAGCCAGTTCCGCAAAATTCTCGATAACCCCACAGTGCCCACGGGAACAATCCGCGCCACCGGTTCGATTGAGTATCGGCAAGTGCCCAATCGACCGCCGCTCGACATGCTGCTGGTACACGGTGATCTGAACAGCAGCCGTCTTGACGTGCAGACCCCGCAACTCCGTTCGCAAATCAGAAATATCGCGGCCCACTACTCACTTGAGAACGGCGACGCTACTCTGCAGGATTTCAAAGCCAGTCTCCTGGGAGGGGAAGTGACCGCCTCCGGCGAGATGAGCAATATCGCTGGCAACTCGAGCTCGAAATTTGTCGCCGGGGTCAAGGGGATCCAACTGGCAGAAGTGAATCGCGCGCTCAAGGCGCAGACACTTCCCAAGGGAGTGTCACTCGGGGGAGTAGTCAATGCCAAAGCAGACGCTGCCTGGGGGAAGACCATCGACAATCTTGTGGCCCACGCGGACGCGACCCTGAAGGGCAAAGTGTCCGGCAACGCGCAGGTGATCCCGATCGACAGCGCGATTCACGGCACGTACACCGGCAGTAAGGAATCGCTGGCGCTGAAGCAGAGTTTCCTGCGCACACCGCAGAGCACGCTGACCATGAACGGCGAGGTGAGCCGGCGATCAAGCCTCGATCTCAAATTCCAATCGAACAATCTGAGCGAACTGGAAACCGTCGCCGAGCTATTCCGCACGCCAGCTCCGGGACAGCCTGTCCAATCGCTGGGGCTCTCCGGTACTGCCCTCTTCCAGGGAACGGTGCGCGGGTCGACCAGCGAGCCGCATTTGACCGGACAGATGACTGCCTCGAATTTTCACTTCAACGGAACCTCGTGGAAGGTGCTGCGCACCAATGTGGATGTGAGTTCCTCCTCGGCCAGCTTGCAGCACGCCGACCTGGAGCCGGCCGGGCACGGCAAGATTACCTTCAACGCCAGCACTGGCCTTCACAAGTGGGCGTTCACTGAGAAGAGTCCGTTGCAGTTGGACCTGGATGCTGCGCAGATCGACGTGCAGGATCTGGTGAAGCTCGCTGGGCAGCAAGTGCCGGTTACGGGCACGTTGGCAGCCACGGTGCACGCGCACGGCACCGAACTCAGCCCGGTCGGGCAGGGAAACATCTCCATAACCCACATCGTTGCCTATGACCAGCCGGTGACCTCGGTGAACTTGAATTTCGACGGCACGGGAGAGGAAGTCCACGGCGACTTGGGGGTTCAGTTGCCTGCTGGGAGCGTGCAGAGCAAAGTCAGCGTGCGCCCGCAAGCCAAGACTTACAGTGCGCAGCTCACCGCTTCGGGTATCCGGCTGGATCAGTTGCAGGCGCTCAAGGCGCAGAACATCGCGGCTACCGGCGTGGTCAGCGTCAAAGCGAATGGCGCGGGTTCGTTCGACAATCCGCAAGTGGACGCGACCCTGCAAATTCCGGAAATCGACATCCAGAACCAGAAGATCGCGAACGTGGACTTGAAAATGAATGTAGCCAATCACCTGGCTACGGCAAATCTGACGTCCGCTGCCGTGGGCACGCAGATACACGCCGACGCGAAGATCCACCTTGTTGGGGACTACCAGGCGGACGCCGCGCTTGACACGCAAACCATCCCCCTCCAGCCTATCTTTGCCATCTATGCCCCCGACCAGGCCGCAGACTTAACCGGGCAGACCGAGATTCACGGCACTCTGCACGGGCCGCTCAAAAATCAAAAAGCATTAGAAGCGCACATCACCATTCCAACCTTGAAGCTGGCATACGCCAACAACATCCAGTTGGCTGAGACTTCGCCCATCCGCGTGGATTACAAGGACACCGTCGTCACGCTGCAACGGTCGGGTCTGAAAGGTACGGATACCGATTTGCAGTTCGAGGGATCGGTGTCTACGGCAAAGGGCGCGCCGATTTCTCTCTTGCTGCTTGGCAATGTGAACCTCCACCTGGCGCAGGTGTTCGCGCCCGATATTCAAAGCTCCGGCGAGTTGAAGTTCAACATCAACACCAAAGGCGCGACGAACAGTCCCGAACTGGGCGGCCAGATTGAAATCGTAGACGCCAGCTTTGCCAGCGGAGACCTGCCGGTTGGTTTGTCACATGGCAACGGCGTGCTCACTCTCACCAGAGACCGTCTCAACATCAGCAAGTTCCAGGCCACCGTCGGTGGGGGCACGCTCACGGCGCAGGGAGGGGTTGCTTACCGTCCCGGCATCCAATTTGACCTGGGGCTCGCCGCCAATGGTATCCGGGTGCTTTATCCGCAAGGGATGCGGGAGAGCGTCAATGCCAACCTGCGGCTTGCGGGCACGACCGAGAACGCAATGCTGGGCGGCCAAGTCAAGCTGGCTGATCTCTCGTTCACTCCGGCGTTTGATCTAAACAGTTTCATCGGACAGTTCTCAGGGGGTGTTTCCGCGCCGCCGACGCCGGGGTTGGCGCAAAACATTCAGCTAAACATCGGCGTGACCTCGGAGAACAACATCAATCTCGTGAGCAGAACCCTCAGCATCAACGGCGCGGCTAACTTGCGCGTGCGGGGCACGGCGGCGGAGCCGGTGATCCTGGGACGGGTCAATCTCAATGGCGGTGACATTATTCTGAACGGCGATCGATTTGTGCTGAATGGCGGGACCATCGAGTTCATCAACCCTGCGGAAACGCAGCCGGTAGTCAATCTTTCCCTCAACACCACCATTCAGCAGTACAACATTTCCATGCGCTTCAATGGACCGGTCGATCAGCTCAGCACCATTTACTCATCCGATCCTTCGCTGCCACCTGCCGATATCATCAACCTGCTGGCGTTCGGCTCCACGACGGAAGCGAGTGCCATGGATACGACTCCGGCCAACCAGGCTGCTGAATCTTTGGTCGCCTCGCAAGTAAGCAGTCAGGTGACCAGCCGGGTTTCCAAGGTAGCCGGCATTTCCCAGCTTTCCATCAACCCGGTACTGGCAGGCGGTACCAGTCAAGGCCCGCCAGGCGCAAACATCACCATCCAACAGCGTGTGACAGGGAACCTGTTCGTGACCTTCTCCAGCAACGTAGCGTCGACCCAGAACCAGACCATCCAAGGGCAGTACCAGCTGTCACCGCGAGTTGCCGTAAGCGCCACTCGTGACCAGAACGGAGGCTTTGGGTTCGATGCGCTGATCAAAAAAACGTGGTAGAAGACCTGGTAGTAGACTGGCACGATGAAAGCCCGGCCTTATTTCGTCGCTCTTCTTAGCGTACTGACCGCTCTACCCTGTGTCGCAGCGAAGGATCTCGCGTCCACCCCGCCGATGGGGTGGAATAGCTGGGACTCGTACGGCATGACCGTAACCGAGGCTGAGTTCAAAGCGAACGTCACCTGGCTGCACCAACATCTGCAGCCGTTGGGATGGCAGTACGTGGTGGTCGATGAAGGCTGGTATCTGAAGAATCCGGGCCAGAAGGGCGCCGCGCAAGGCTTTGTCATGGATGACAATGGCCGCTACCTGGTGGCGGACAATCGTTTCTCGTCTTCAGGTTTTAAGCCGTTAGCCGATTGGGTGCACGGGCAGGGCCTCAAGTTTGGCCTCCACATCATCCGCGGCATCCCGCGGCAAGCGGTGGAGAAGAACCTTCCCATCGCCGGTTCATCCTTCCATGCAGCGGAAGCGGCGAACACCACCGATACCTGCAGATGGAATGCGGACAACTATGGACTGAACGCGAATCCCGCCGCCCAGGCCTATTACGACTCCATCATCAAGCTCTACGCCGGATGGGGCGTCGATTACATCAAGGTCGATTGCATCTCCAAGCCCTACCAGGGCGACGAAATTCATATGATGAGTGCGGCCATCAAGAAGTCGGGCCGCGCCATGGTGCTCAGCCTTTCCCCCGGCCCTACACCGCTAACGGAAGCCGAAGATGTGCGGAAATACGCGCAGCTGTGGCGTATCTCCGACGATATGTGGGATACCTGGCCGAGCCCGGCGGGCCAGACCTTTCCCGCCGGCTTGCTAGGCCAATTCCAACGTGTTGCGGACTGGGCGCCGCACATGGAAGTGGGGCACTGGCCGGACGCTGACATGCTGCCCCTGGGCGATCTTGGTCCCCGTCCTGGATGGGGTAAGCCGCGCACCTCGAGACTAACTGCGGATGAGTCACAAACCCTGATGACCTTGTGGTCGATGGCGCGTTCGCCGCTGTTTGCGGGAACGAATCTCACCAAAGTCGATGCGGCGACGGAAGCTCTCTATACCAATCCCGAGGTGATCGCGGTCGATCAGCATTCGCGCGAAAACCGCCAACAATTGCGTGTCGGCTCGTTAGTCGTGTGGAAGGCGACGCCTGAATCCGGCGGAGGACAATATCTAGCCGTCTTCAATCTGAGCGACAAGCCGAAAGAACTGACCTACTCCTGGAAGGAACTGGGATTACCCGACGGCAGCCACACGATGCGCGATTTGTGGGCGCGCAAGGATCTGGGCTCGGCGCCTTCGCTCAAGACAAAACTGGCCGCCCACGCATCCAAGCTCTACCGCGTCGGCGAATAACGTCCCGCGCCGATGAGGACTTCAGCGAAAGCGAGAGAACGAAACCCAAGGCGACCTGCGCGCGACAACCGACCTAGACCTGACAACGGACTCTTGATGGGTGCCCCATGTTCGCACCAGCGTACGTGGGCCGAAAAAGACGGGCGAAGCCCATCAAACGCTTCTAGTTAATCCTTCTCGATCACACCCTCGGGATGTTGCGCCCACTCTGCCCACGAGCCATCGTAAAGACTAACCAGAGGCGCACCCGCAATCTCGAGACCCAGAGCAAGCACAGCCGCCGTCACGCCCGAACCGCAAGTGGTCGTGATCGGCTCTTTGAGCTTCACGCCCTTGGCCGCGAAAATCTCATGCAGTTGTTCCGTAGGCTTCAAGCGGCCATCCGCGACCAATTCTGTAAAAGGGAGACTGGTCGCACCAGGCATATGACCAGAACTGAGTCCAGCCCGAGGCTCAGGCGAAGCGCCCGTAAAGCGCCCGGCAGAACGCGCATCGAGAACCTGCCCGCGGCCGCCAATCAGCTCCTGCATTTGAGCGAAATCTTTAACAGCACCCAGGCCAAGCCTCGCCTGAAAGTGAGCGGAAGCGCGGTCAACGGGGCCAGAGGCTATGGGAAAACCGGCCTCGACCCAACCCCGAAGTCCGCCATCGAGGATGTATACCTTCTCGACTCCGAAGCTGCGCAGCATCCACCAAGCACGCGGGGAAGAGAAAACGCCTTCCTGCTCGTAAACACAAATGGTCATGCCATCGCCAACACCAAGTGCCGACATATCCCGCGAGAAAGCCTCTGCCGTTGGCAGCATGTGGGGCAGTGGCGTCGAGTGGTCCGAGAGTTTTTCAATGTCGAAGAAAACTGCCCCGGCGATATGCGCGGCGAGAAACCGCGCGTAAGTATCCACCGGCGGCGTCACCCCAACCGGAGGCAGGGTAGCATCCAGAACCACCGTGGACGCGTCGGTCAGGCGGTCCGCCAACCAGGAAGGTGAAACCAGAGGATTCATATGGCTAGCTTACATCGAGGCAGCATCAGGGCTTAGCGTTGGTCGTATGTTTCCCCAGGATGAACTCTTGCACAATCGCATTGGCCATCCGGCCACCGCTATTGATGAGGAAGCTGGAGAAGACGATCCCTGGACCGCGATTGCTCGGTGGATAGTAGATGTTCGTCAGGGAGGCAGCGATCAGATCCCCACCCATGCTGGAAACATTGATCTGCGAGCGGCCATTATCACCCCGGCAGATAAACGGGCTTGAGAGCGCATGCAAGGCGCGGGACTTGCTCGTGCCCGTGCCCTGGTAGAAGTAACGCGGATCCTGATGAAGCAGAGACGGTAGTACTGCGCCACCGAGCATGATGTTCGAGAAGCTATCCGCATAGACTGCCCCGAACCGTTGAGCGTATCCCACCCAGCCTTGCTGATAGTTAGGAGTATCCGCCGCCTGATTGATGCTCGCGAGCACCACATCTCCCAGGACACTGACGACATCTGTGCCGGCTTTAAACGCAATTTCATACTTGAGCTTCGTTGTCAGCGGAACGGGGTGCTTGTCATAAACAACATAGAAGTTGGGAATGACTCCAAAAACACGCTGCTTCTCTTCGGCGGTCGCCTGTTGACGGGCAAGTTGCTCCACCGTGAGCGCAGCCACAGTCGTTTCCACCACAGAAATCTTCAGCTTGATATCCTCGAGCCCCAACGCTTGCCCGGGTTTGAGGACTATCGGATCTGACGTCCATACCGCAAATCCACTTGCGCTGACAGTGAGCTTGTAACGAACAGAAGGATCAAGGTTTGTAACGTCGAAGTAACCCGCTCCATCGGCTGTGACGGTACGTTGCCCGGTCGCGGCAAGCCCGTCGATGGTAATGATGGCCGCAGGAATCGCAGCGTCTTGCACATCAGTAACGGTGCCGTGAATACTGGCGCGCTGCGGTACAGGCGCGTCCATTTGCTGGCCCAATACGGGGACCCCAGCGACACACAAAACCAGACTGCTTAAAAACCAGCGTATGCGCATAATCTAGGAGCAATCTCCCTAAACAGATGCTCCGCCGCCGCGGAAAGGTTCAGTACTTCTTAATTCTTCCGCGAAAATCGAGCCAAAAAAGCTGCTTGACATATGTCGATATAGGCATATATTCGGAGAATGGCAAGAGCAGCAACCACCACGGACGTCTTCAACGCAATTGCAGAGCCTCGCCGTCGACAACTGATCGGTGTGCTCGCCGATGGCAGGGAATACGCGGTGGGCGACGTGGTACTGCGCTTGCGGATGTCTCAGCCGGCTGTATCGAAACACCTTGCCGTATTGCGCAAGGTTGGGGTGGTGTCGGCGATTAAGCGCGGGCAGCACCGGATGTACAAGTTGAACCCGGCAGAACTGAAGCCGGTGCACGACTGGGTAAAGATGTTTGAGCGTTACTGGACCCATCAACTGGGTCACATCAAAGAGCGCGCGGAGCGAAAAGCTCTGGAGCAGATCGTTTTAAAAAACCGGGAAAAGAAGGAGGACTAATGCCGACCAACATTCAGGAACAGGCAGTACAAACATTCGAGATTGTGAAAAATGAGGATATTGCGGCGCCGATCGGAATCGTCTTTGGGACGATTCTGGAACAGATGGGCCCTTTGAACTCGGTGCCCGGCCGTGGCCCGATGCCGATGACGTTGGAGGCATGGCCAGGCGGCCGATGGTTTCGCGATCTGGGAGACAACGCGGGTCACTTTTGGGGATTGGTTCAGGCAATCAAGCCTCCGTCGCTGCTGGAGATATGCGGTCCGCTATTTATGTCGACCCCGGCCGTCTCCAATCTTCAATACCGGCTGACTGAGGAGAACGGAGTAACGCGACTGCGGTTTGTGCATCGTGCGATGGGCTGGATTGGCGAATCCGATCTTCGCGTGGAGGAGGGCTGGGCCGACCTGATCACTCGGATTCGCGCTGCGGCGGAGAAAGAGGAAAAGTTCACCGAGAGGCCGGGCTCGTAGTCATGTGTCCCATGTGTTTCGCAACCGTGGCCTGGATTGCCGCGGGCGTCACCTCGACCGGCGGCATCTCCGCTGTCGTCGTGAGCCGCCTTCGCGGTGAGAATCACACGTTAACAACGCATAAAAATAATCAGCAGAAGGGAGAGGAAAATGGATAACAACAACAAGCCGCAAATGCCGCCGGTGGTCTCATCGCAGGACTGGGAGGCAGCGCGCCAGCAACTCCTCGTGAAGGAGAAAGAATTGACCCATGCCCGTGACGCTCTGGCCGCCCACCGCCGCCGGATGCCGTGGCTGGCTGTGGAGAAGGACTACGTATTTGACGGCCCTGAGGGCAAGTTACACCTGCTCGACTTATTTGACGGGCGTCGTCAGTTGATCCTCTACCGCGCCTTCTTTGAGCCCGGCGTGTTTGGCTGGCCGGATCACGCTTGCCGCGGCTGCTCCTTAGGGGCAGACCAGGTAGCCCACCTCGCGCACCTGAACGCTCGCGACACGACCCTCGCATTTGCCTCCCGCGCTTCGCAACCGGACATCGCGCGCTTGAAAGCACGGATGGGCTGGCACATGCCCTGGTACACCATAACCGACACCTTCGACAAGGACTTCGGTGTGGACGAGTGGCATGGCCACAACGTATTTTTCCGCGATGGTGACCGCGTATTCCGCACCTACTTCATCAACAATCGCGGTGACGAGGCCATGGGCAGCACCTGGAGCTACCTCGACATGACGCCGCTGGGGCGTCAGGAACTATGGGAGGACTCTCCGGAGGGTTACCCGCAAACCCCAACCTATAAGTGGTGGAACTGGCACGACGAATACGTCGCCGGCGCTCCGCCCCACCCGAAGTGGGTTGAAGTATCGGATATCGGAGAAGCAGCGCAAAACCTCAGCAATTAAACATTTGGTAAGACCGACCATGCCCCATTCAAGCCCGGCGTTGGCTTGAATGGGGTTATTTTCCGATGAGTCACAGACTCGTGATAACAAAAGACGGCGGCGCTTTCACTCGTCGTAGGCTAATCGCATCGAGGAACCTCTGCTCTCTCGATCCGCTCAACCAAATGCCAATAGAAGCGCAAGGCTCTCCTTGTCATCCCGAGGAGCCGGCTTGCCTGCGGGCAAGTTAGGGGTGGAATCAACAGCACGTGCCACCGCGCACTCGACGGGTGCCCCATGTTCGCACCAGCGTACGTGGGCCGAAAAAGACGGGCGAAGCCCCCTCAAACGCTTTTAGTCGGTCCAGGGTACGGTTGTTCATTAGGAGCGGCGGTGACCTAATGGTCCCCCACTTCTTGTCAAGTCCCGCGGGGACGGCTGAATTATTGCGTGATCCCGTGGACAGCAACCATTAGGTTCAGCTGTCCCTTCGGGACTACTCGACCTCGCCGAGTCTCCCAGAACTGCCTCCTGCCCATTTTCAGCTGCAGCGGATCTCTAGAGAGCGCAGAAGGCTATGGTTCTCACAAACCTTATCGTCGACAGTTACAAATCAGTCATGACAAGCAGCCTCCCCGGGCGATATATCGTCACTGCCGTACTCTCGGGTCATTCCGCGATACCAAGTAAATGGAATAGCGGCAGTAATTCGCCGCCATGGATAATTCTTCTGGCACACAAAACTTTAGATTAAGTTGATTTGATTACATCAATGGTAGAGTCTTTTCTTAAGAGGCCGATCATCTCTTGAAAGACTGCCCGTTTATAGCTGAACCACCGCTCGCTCGTGGCAACGGGATCGTCAGCACCCGGCTCGATCGGATCATGTTGTGACCCAGTCTGAAGCCCGCGGCCTTCGCGCGGTTCGACAAATCTCATTCGCCTGCACAGCAATTGTTCTCCTGACGGGGTTCCTCGGATTCGCAGCGTGGCTACTTCAAATCGACGCGCTCCGGACCCTCCGCATTGGCACCGCATCCATGAAAGCGACAACCGCAATCTGCCTGTTGCTCATGGGCATTTCCATGCTGCTCGCCAATCGCGACCCCAACCTTCCCAAGCCGCTGTACGCAGGCCGAGCTACGGCGTGGGCGCCCTTGATCCTGGCCTTGCTTACCCTGGCTCGATACACCCTGAGTTTCAGCCTCGGAGCTGACGGCATAGGTTCCCACTTCATGCCGGTGCCACACCATAACGAACGAATGTCGCTCCCCACTTCACTTGGCTTGGTGTTTCTGTCGGCTGCTCTTTTGCTCCAGAACGCAACCAGGACGAAATTGCGAAGGGCTGCTCAGCCTTTCGCTGTCACCGGTGGCAGCATCGGCTTAGTGGGAGTAGTCGGCTATCTGTACAGCGCGATCGCCTTCGCCAAGACAGTGTCTTTTACCGGCATGGCTCTGCCTACCGGGTTTGCGCTCACCCTTGCGTCCGTCGGCATCGTTTGCTCCCGCCCGCAAGCAGGTCTCGCTAAACTCTTTTTGTCCCATGGCCCGGGGGGCTCAATGGCGCGGCGTCTTCTTCCCACGGCCTTGGGCGCGCCCATCATCCTAGGTTGGCTTGGCCTTTCCGGCGAGCGTGCGGGCTACTACGGCACAGAGGTGGGTGTAGGCTTTTTGGTAATCGTCCTGTTGATCGTCTTCACCGGCGCAATCGTTTCGACCGCAACCGTCATCGACACTACCGATCGTGCGCGGCGAAACGAGGAGCGAACCGCCGCTTTGCAGACGGAAGTGGCAGAGCGGACCATGGCAGAGGAACGAATGCGCCTCGCGAAAGAGGCTGCGGAAGTCGCCAACCGTACCAAAAGCGAATTCCTTGCCAACATGAGCCATGAGATCCGAACGCCGCTCAACGGGGTCATCGGCATGACCGATCTCACGCTCGATACCTATCTAACTTCAGAGCAGCGCGACAATCTCGAAACCATCAAGCTATCTGCCAATTCTCTGCTTAGGGTGATCAACGACATCCTTGACTACTCCAAGATGGAAGCGGGCAAGGTGGAACTGGAGTCCTTCCCCTTCCATCTGCTGGACTGCGCCGAAGAAGCATTGAGAACCATTGCCTCACAAGCCGATGAACGCGGACTGGAACTTACTTGTGACTTCGCACCGGATATACCCGAAAAGGTAGAGGGCGACCCCGGCCGCCTCCGCCAGGTCATTCTTAACCTGGTGAGCAATGCGATTAAATTCACCCATCACGGTGAGGTAGCGCTAACAGCGCAAGTCGAAAGCGAGGACCTGTCCCACCGCACCGTACGATTCACCGTGGCCGACACCGGCATCGGGATCGCTGCCGAAAAACAAGCTTTTGTGTTCGCCCCCTTCACGCAGGCCGATTCGTCCACCACCCGTCAATACGGCGGGACCGGGCTAGGGTTGGCCATCTCGGGCCGTCTGGTCGCGATGATGGGGGGCAGAATCTGGGTCGAAAGCGAAATAGGGAAGGGTACCAGATTCCACTTCACGGCCCGGTTCAAAGTTCTCAACGGCCCTAAACTAGTAGCCGTTGCTTCCACCGCCTCTCTCGGCGGGTTGAGGGTCCTGGCAGTCGACGACAACCGGACGAATCTGCGAATCCTCCAAGGGACACTGATGCATTGGGGGGCGGAACCCGCGTGTGTCCAGAGCGCTGACGAAGCGTTATTACAACTGGAGTCCGCACGCGAAGGCGGCAGCCCCTATCAAGTCATCTTGACGGACATGCACATGCCCGGCATCGACGGATTTGGACTTGCCGAAAGAATTCGGCGAGATGCGGAGTCGTCGCCACTCCCCATCGTGATGCTTACCTCGGGCGGTCATTGGGGTGACAGGGAACGCTGCCGTGGGCTGGGCATTCGGGCATATCTTCAAAAACCCGTTCGGCGGCGGGAATTGCTTTCCGCAATCTTGACCGTTACCGGTCGAAGCCAGGCTGCTCACCCATCGATCCCCGCCGCGCAGACTGGGAAACGAGTGCATCCTGGCGGTCTCCGCATCCTTCTAGCGGAGGACAACCCCGTGAATCAAGCGGTGGCAACCCGTCTACTTGAGAAGCTTGGCCATGCAACAGCTATTGCACAAAACGGCAAAGAAGCACTGTCCCTACTGTCCGTGGCCCGGTTTGACATCCTGTTAATCGATATTCAAATGCCGGAGATGGATGGGCTGACGGCGACCCGGATGATTCGCCAGAAAGAACAGGCGATGGGCGATCACCTGCCGATCGTAGCCATGACGGCTCATGCCATGACCGGAGATCGCGAACTTTGTATCCAAGCCGGGATGGACGGATATATCTCCAAACCGATTAACCTGCAACGCTTGGAAGACGCCATTAGTAGCGCGATGCGCGGAGTCACCTCGTAACCCGGGCGGAGAAAATCATCCTTAGCCGGCTACGAACCTTTCTGAACCATGGCGGCCCATTCCAGCGCGTCTTTCACTTCTGCCAGCGTTTCTGCGGCATCCCCAACCGGGGTTCCTGCCAAATAGGAGTCTCTCAACTTTACTAAGGCCGCCATCAGGATCTCGTTACTTTCGATCAAACGTGGCAGCCAAGCATCGAGTAAACCGTCCACCGCGGACTGGGGGTCCGGGTAAACGGTTGCCTTTACCGGTGGTTTATCAGAATCCATCCATTTAACCATGCTTGGTAAGACCTCTAAGTGCAATATCCTTTTGGTAACGAAATGCAGTACTTGCGCGCGGTAACATGGAGATGGGTACCGGCGGTGCCTATTGCAGGGCTCCCAGCACCGGGCGGAAAAAGGAGAAAGCGAAACCGGAAATCGCAGGGAATTGGGAGGTTACAATCGCTAATAGCGGCAAGCCTCCCACGCTCAGTAAATGCAATGCCAGTTGCCCATAACTCACCTGCCCAGGTGTCGTCCCTTGCAGTCGGCTTAGCATGCCGTTCCGTTCAAACTGAGCCATCATTCTTCCAATCCAGATGAGCAAGGCCACGAAGGTCGTCACGACCAGAACATTCAAGGACCTTCGGCCCTCGAAGGCATAAAACATGATGGAAATGACCGCCAGCACATATCCGTAGGCAACAAAGCAAATCAAAATTCCTATGTGCAACATCGCGTACCGAATGAGGGCAATCACGCGAAGCGCCAGATAACAACGATAGGTAGGCAGATCCTCTCGAAGAGTAGCAATGGCATCCACCATGTGCACATTTAAGGCTTGACTCATCTTTTCAATCTGCCGCGGTACCGGCTGCATGTGAGTGACCTCTCTGCGCTGCAAAGATTGCAACCTGCGGGCTGCATTGAGTGCATTTGGTGAATCCGATCCGTCGAGTTTTCGAATGCTGTCGACCGTGCGGCTTAGAACCCTGAAGGAGCGATCGGGCTTGATCAACTCCCAGATCTTGATCTGCAGCAGCCCGTCATCGCCGAGTTGCTGAAAGGTATCCCGCAGGGGCGTGATTTCCAACCATTCCAACAGCTTCTGCAGATCTGCCCAGATGCTCCAGGCATGGAAACAAGTGATCATCACGGTCGAAAGAAGCATAATGACGCCCCAGACTGCGAGCCATATCCGAAAGCCGTTCCCATCGAAACCATTCAAGCTATTCCACAATAGGAAGGCAAGCAAAACGCAAAAGGGGACACCCATCGTCATGAAGCCTTGCTTCGCGGGCACGAGGACCTCCAGGTTGGCACTGAGCGCTCCCACCCTATATCCGAAATCCTGCTCTACGTTCGTGCTGCCTCCCAAGTCAGCTTTGCGCGAGGCGGCCCAAGCCAGCCGCTTCAGTTGCATGCATCCCCAAAGAAAATAACCCAGCATGATCGCTGCGATCGGTATCACAGGGGAGAGACCGTCACTGAGACTCGTGACTCGCGCGAGGAAGATATTGTTGCTGAATCTCAGCGCCGGCAGCGAAAAGAGCATCCAGGCGCTCGTGAGCAGATAGGCCACTGCCACTGCCATCTGCCACCAGCCTCGAGCTTTCATGGTCACGTCCGGCTTGGTTCATGCTCACGCGGAACCGGAAGAGAAGGTAGCCGGAAAAGGCTAATGTCAGTGCTGCCAGTGGCCCTACGCAACAGAGAAGAGATACCAGCCAGGGGTCATGCTCCAGGTTTCTCCCGGTCGCATTCCATGAAGCATAGCCAAGTGCCGCCCCCAGTGTGTTCAGGAGCACCAGCTGATTATTGGTGGCGAAAAGCAGATACAACCGGGTCGGCTCGCTGGAGGCCAACAGGCGCCTCGGATAACTAAACCACCGTTCAATACCTCGCCTCGATGCCGCAATACACCAGAAATGAAGAATATTCAGAACCACCAGAAATCCCAGAAAGCACAAGAAAGATTTGGGAGCGACGGAACTTCCAAACGCCGTCAACGACATCGCGAAGGACTGGGATCGCTTGGCGTCCATGATGCAAGGGAATGTGGGCTGCCCGTCTCTTTCACCGTCTTGCAAATAGGGCAGCAGGCGAAATCCGCTTTCGGTCACCACACTCATCGTGTAACAAGGCCCGGTGTGAGAGGACGCTCCGGTAGACTGGTTCGGATCGAGAAGTGTGGCCACCCCAAGATATTCGCCTTCCTGACGGCTACTCTTGAAAGTTGTCAGCCGCTTGGTGGTGACTGCATCCGCCTTTTCCTGTTCAGCCGTTGACCGGCGAAGTGTCAGTAAGTCCGGTAAGCGGCGGCAAACCTGTGATCGTTAGGGTTCCTGTCAAATCGACAAAGTTTGGCCTGCCAAGTTCCAGTTCGTCGGCTCCTGTAGTAACCACCCGTACATCAGGAAGTTCGTTGTGCAAATACTCCAGCAAATAGATTTGGTCGAGTGGGTTCGACGCATTGATGACTACGGCGCGGATACGGTTGGCGCGCATCTCCCGCACTGAGTCGGCCAGAGAGCGCGCCACCAGCGTTGCCTCCTGTTCCGACCCGAACGCAGCGGGTGAGTCACGGTCAATAGGCTCCCTGGATGTTAAGTGAATCGCCGGCGAGGTGCTAGGCAAGCTGAAGTACTTCGACCCCGACTCCGCGACCCTGGCACTTTCACGATCGCTGCGACTGCGCGCGGAAGACAGATCCCGGGGAAACTTCAGAGTTAGACCATACTGGTGTTTTAGGTCATTGTACTGGCGAACGCCAAATGCACTTTCGTCTTCGCTCCACTGAGCTATATGTGGAGTTGTGTAGCCAAGCGTCCTTAGATAAGGTACAACCGCCGACGTGACGTCCCACGAGGATAAGGAAAGTGTACGCAGCGTGCACTGAGGCCGTTGCTTGTCGCAATATTGTCGAAACTCATCCAGGTATTCCTGCCCGGTGGCGTCCGGCGATACGAGGTTGACCGCCGGTATGGGTGCGCTGGCCTGATAAATCGACTTTGTCATTACGTCCTGAATCGCCTTAAACGAGGACGAAAAATGAGGGCCTACAATACTGACGAAATCCCGATCGGGAGAGGTAAGTTCATCGGGTTGATCCTTGCCCTGCGCATCTTTTTCGCTTCTAAGTTGCTGGCGATAATACAGGGCGTGAGCGAACTGGATCCGGTTCACGCCGGAGGTCGGTGTCTCCCCGACCAGCAACACGAAGAGCCGCTCCTGGCTTTCGCCACTGTGGTCGTTCTTACGGAAGCACAGGATGCCCGGCTCCTGGCGCCTTCGAACTTCCGTCTCCGGATCGGCAGATTTGTCCGGCGCCCAATCACTGGAGCGCCACGGGAACCAGAATCGGGTGTAGTTATACTGCTTGGCTGCCGCCGCGGCTTGGATCGCTTCGATGTCCCGATCGAACTCCAGCGGCATCTGTGTCGCATTGGGGTCGGGCACCATGGCAATCAATACCCGTAGTGTGGCGCCGGGAGGCACGCAACTCCGTAAGTCGCCCACCATATGTTTTCGTACGTTGAATTTTTCCTGGTCTCCGCTCTTGAGGGTGCGGGTCACCTCGACGGTGCCCTCGTCCGCTATTTCCGGCACCCGGTGCCCCGTGATCCCTCGTTCCTGCTGGGGATCTTTGCCCACATCGAATTCGTTGGTCGCATACTCCTGGCAAAATGCGTACCACGGACCCTCCTGATTGGAGGTCATCTCAATTTGCCCGGAGGATGCTTCGGACACGGCAGCGTTTGGCGTCTTCGGTCCGGCATCGGGTGGGGCCGACGTTCCGCCCAACGACAGCAAAGCGGCGACTACGGCAGCTCCGCCAAGCCCGGCAATCACGGGTGTTTGTTTTTCAGCCACGAGCTTTTCCAGGCAATCGGGATAGTGTCGGGGCTCAACTTAGACTATGCCCCCGAGAAAAGGCACCGGGACAGATACGTTTACATCTTACGAACGTAAGCGATCCACACCGCAGTCCGCTGTGGCCTACCACGGAGGGTCGTTTGGCAAGTAGTGGATTTGATCTTAAATTCGTTACAACTTTCGGGCCTTTGAGCTGGACTATCCGAAGCCCGTTACGGGTGCCCGAGCGTGTTCCAGGCCGACCAACCGTTGCTGGCGACGGTCTGCCAGATATGCCGCAGCGCGCCATCCGTTCCCAGCACGAAGACTTCCAGCCGTCCGTCTCCGCTGGCGGCGACTGCCGGACCGTTGATCACATGAGGTGCATTGTTGCCTCCGAGCGCATCCCAAAAATGCCAACCATTGCTCGCCTCGGTTTGCCATGCGTGGTAAAGCTTCCCATCGTTGCCGGTAATGAACAGCTCCAGTCGCCCATCGGCGCTCGGAGCCATCGCGGGATGATCCTGGAAACCGACCCCGGCGGTGCCGAACGACACCCAGCTTGACCATCCGCCGCCCACAGCCAGCTGCCATCTGTGCCAGACCGCGTTATCCCGGCCGCGCACAAAAAGCTCCATCCGTCCATCGGCACTAAACCCAACCGCAGGCCGATCGTCCAAGCCCGGGCCCGGGTCACCCAGTGGGTTCCAGTCGGACCACGCGCCGGCGGGCGAAGTCTGATGCACGTTCCACAGCGCGCCGCTTTCCCCGACCACGAAAAGCTGCAAACAGCCCGCGGAGTCCCGAACCACCACCGGCGGCCCAACGGGGAAGTCATTCCCGGGATGATTGTGTGGATTCCAAACCGGATTCCAGGCCCCTCCCCACGTCGACTGCTCCAGCCGCCACAAGAAGCCGTTGGCGGCGAACAGGACGAGCCTGCCATCTGCTCCTGCCGCGATGGACGGCGTGACCGGCACGGCGGGGGGCGGATTTCCCAGCCCGGTCGCTGCTCCGAAGCCACCCGACCAGACCGCCTGCTCAATGAACTCGACCGACGCGCTTACGAAGAAGGTCATCAGCCGGCCGTCGCCGTTGCGCGCCATGGCCGCGGGCCACTGCGCCGCTGTGACCCTGTGGCTTGACCAACCGGACCAACCGTTCGACCACGCCGTCTGCTCGATGCTATACAGAACCTCATCGATTCCAAGCATGAACAGCACGAGTCGACCGTCCCCCTGAGCCATGACCACCGGCGCGCCAAACAAATTGGGCATACAGTTCTCCTTAACAAACTATAGTCGCCCTCAACGTCAAGCATTTCAAGCCATTCCTCCCCGATACCCCAGATTTCCACTCTGCTCTTGAAGGGTATGGACCAAACAGGCTGCGGAAATACTCGGTTTTGTATCAGGGCACGACTTTAGTAGCGCCGCACACACTTGAAATAGGATGGGCTTTACAGGCTGCGGAAAAACTCGCGCTTTGTATCAGGGCACGACTTTAGTCGTGCCGTAAACGCGGTACGGACCGGGCAAGTAGGTAACAGAAGGTACCGGGCAAGTGGGTAACACTTTTCGTTCACGGCGCGGGGCAGGTAGAAGAGAGCATGCCCTGGAGAGTGACGGATGTGGTGGACGAGCGGACGCGTTTTGTTTTGGAGTATGAGGGTGGAAGTTTCACGATGGCGGAGCTGTGTCGGATCTATGGCATCGCTCGCAAGACCGGCTATCAGTGGGTGGACCGGTACGCAGTGGAGGGAATGGTTGGGATGGTTGACCGTCGCTATGGAGCGGTCCACCATCCCAACCAGACCGCAAGCAGGATCGAGGAGCAGATTGTGCAGCTGAAGCAGTCTCATCCGAGTTGGGGCGCCAAGAAGCTACGGGCCCGTCTTGTGGCGACGAAAGAGGGAGTCCATTGGCCTGCGGTGAGCACGTTTGGAGAGATCTTGCGGCGGGAAGGTTTGAGCGCACCGCAGCACAAGCGCTTAAAGGTTCCTGTGTACAGCAAGCCGTTTGCGAAGGTAGACGAGGCCAACCAGACATGGTGCGCGGACTTCAAGGGCTGGTTTCTGACCGGCCAAGGAGAGCGAATTGATCCGTTGACGATAACGGATGCGCACAGCCGTTATTTGCTGCGTTGCCAGAACGTGGAGAAGATGGACACGGAGCAGGTGCAAGCCATCTTTGCGGCCACCTTTCGCGAATTCGGCATGCCGCAGACGATCCGCACCGATAACGGCGTTCCGTTCGCCTCCAGAGCCATCGCCGGCATATCGCGCTTATCGATCTACTGGATGAAGCTGGGCATTCAGCCGGAACGGATCCAGCCAGGTCACCCGGAGCAAAATGGGCGTCACGAGCGCATGCACCGGACGTTGAAGGCCGAGACGGCCAAACCGCCGTCGGCCAATCGGAGAGCGCAACAAAAAGCCTTTGATCGTTTCCGCCAACAGTTCAACGAGGAACGCCCGCATGAGGCGCTGGAACAGAAGACACCGGCCTCTTGCTATCACTGTTCACCGCGCCCCTATCCCGATCGAATTGCTGACCCGGAATACGACACCCACATGAAGCCTAAGCGCGTCTATCCGGATGGAACCTTCTTCTGGAAAGGCACACAGATCTTTATCAGCAAGTGTCTGGGAGGAGAATTCATCGCCATGGAGCCGACCGACGATCGCTACTGGAAAGTTCATTTCGCCACCTTCCCCCTAGCGCGATTCGATAGTCATAAGCTCATTCTGCAACCGATGCCGGACAACAAGCAGTGAACGGCTATGGAAATGACGGCAGTATGGAAAGAGAGGAAAAGAAGAAGCCCTTTCCCTCTCTTCCCACACCGCCTTGGAAAGCTCGCTAAAGCCGCGAGCTTCCCACATTCCCACAGCCTCGGCAACGACTGGGATTTCCTTTTTTTCTCAGCTCGTTTAACTTCAAACTTCAACGAAAAGTGTTACCTACATGCCCGGTACCTTCTGTTACCGACATCCCCGGTCGCACACGCTTGAAAATAGGATGGGCTTTAGCCCCTGCCACAGCTAGAACCAAAGCAAAACCCGAGTTTTTTCGCAGACTCTTTAGCCCGCACATTAGTGTCTAAACTCAACTGGCCTTTTAGCCCCTGCCCGTCATTTGCCATGCAGATTTGCCGTAGCAGGGGCTAAAGAGTCTGGGTGAGAACCGGATCTGTAGGACCAGGCGGAACTTGACGGGTGCCCCATGTTCGCGCCAGCGTACGTGGGCCGATTATGAATTCTTCAAATGCTTTCACTCAACGAGTAACAACACTGAAAGGGCTTCGCCCGTCTCTTTCGGCCCACGTACGCTGGCGCGAACATGGGGCACCCGTCCAGTTCCGTTTGGTCGTTTAGCTCCGGTTCGCGCGCGGACTGCGTTTCTGTAGTTCTCACACGCCATCTAGAGCCCATCGTTTTTCAAGCCTGTGCGGCTAAAGTCGTGCCCTGATACAAAACATGAGTTTTCTACCGGCCCCTAAATGCGTAAGCCCGCAACCCCTCAAGGTGTAACCGTGGCCGTCCTCAGAAAATCAAAATTCCCGGAACTGGAAATCCGAATATTGGCCAGCCTCTTCGTGTGCACCAGCACTGCGTCCAAGTACCACAAGTTGATCGACGGTAACTGCGCAGCGAGAATCTGCTGCACCTTCACATAGTCAATCCGGCGCTGGGCTTGATCGCCCGACATACCCGCTTCGCGGATGAGCGCGTCCAACGCCGGATTCGAATAGCGCCCCCGGTTGGCTCCATGCGGCGGAAACATCCGGCTATCGTACGCGTAGCGAAAGATATCCGGATCTTCGTTCCCACCCAGCCAGCGCAAAGTGTAAATCTGGAACGCGCCCTTGCTGACGTCGGCATAGAACGTGGCAAACTCGAAGCTCCTCACCTCCAGGTCGATCCCTATCTCACGCAATTGCTGTTGCAGAATCATCGCCAGCAACCGGCTGGTCTCGTCCGTCGAGGTCTTCATCGCCAGGCGAAAGCGAATGCCGTCCTTGTCTCGCTTCCATCCTGCCGCATCGAGCAGCGCGTTCGCCTTGACGGGATCGTAAGGGTATTGCTCCACATCTCCCGTCCACGCCCAATGTTCAGGCGGCAGCAGACTCTCCGCCAGCCGGGCATGGTCCCTCCAGAGCGAGCGAATAATCAACCGCCGATTCATGGCATAGGCAATCGCCTGACGCACGCGAACGTCGCGCAGCACACGGTCCTCGGTATTGAACGAGATGTAATTGAGGTTAGTCCCGGGTCCGCTCTCCACCTGCAGGTTGGCGCGCTGCCGCAAAGCGTAAACCATGTCGGCGGTCAGGCAATTAATACAAACATCAGCCGAGCCCTTTTCCAATTCGAGCGCCCGGGTGATCGCATCGGGCACAACCGCAAACCGGATCCTGGCAATCGCAGGAGCCGGTTGCCATGAATGGTCATTGCGCTCGAGAACCACTTCCTCATCCTGCATCTCGCGTACAAAACGGAAAGGCCCACTGCCCACAGGATGAAACGCAAAGTCGCGACCACTCCCCGCGGGAACAATCCCCAAGGCGCCGTCTGATAAGTTCCACAACAACGCCGCGTCCGGCTGTTTTAAATGCACTACCACCGTCGCGGCATCGGGTGCGTCGACGTGATCGATGCGAGCCATGGCCCCTGCCTTGGCGGTGATCACGGTGCCGTTGCGCATGGAGTCAAGCGTGTACTTCACGTCGGCTGCGGTCAGCGGCTGCCCGTTCTGAAAATGAACATCGGTGCGCAGGTGAAAGCGATACGTCAGCGGATCAGGCGTTTCCCAGCTGGTCGCGAGCCAAGGCTGCAGATTGAAATGCGCGTCCTTACGCACCAGGCTGTCGAAGATCAGGCTGGCGATCCTCTCCGACTGCCCATCGACCCCAATCCGTGGATCCAGGCTGGTGGGACTGCTCTCAATCACCATGGTCACGGTTTGCGGAGACGGCCGACGACCCCCACATCCCGCAAGACCCACCGTAAGGCACAGGGCCAACACCCACCGGTCACACATACGTGATTTGGCCCAGGATCACCGGCCGCAAGGCGCCCGTAGCCGAAGGAATGTTCCCCGGACGCCGGTGCCACGTTTCATAAGCCAATAAAGCAAAGGCTGCCGCCTCTTTCGCTTCCGCCGGAAGCCCGAGATCGTCGCTGGCCTGCACCGTACATCCCTGCGGCTCCAACTCCTCACGCAACATCTGCATCAGGGTGAGGTTACGCGCACCCCCACCGGAGACAATAAAATCCACCGGCGCCCCATTCATAGCCTTGGCCAGGAAGCTGAAATAAGCCAGCCCTACGCTCCGCGCGGTCAGCGCAGTGGCCGTAGCAATCGCATCCTCCGGACTGGCGCCCGCTTTCGTGCACGCCTCGAGGAACCGGGCAGCATACTCAGTACCGAATTCCTCCCGGCCAGCGGCTTTGGGCGGCCGCGCTTGAAGAAACGGTTCGCGGAGCCGCGCGCTCACAACGCTCTTAATCACCGTGCCTCGGCTGCCGGTCTTTCCTCCGCGATCGAACGGTTTATTGAAAAGCTGCTGCATCAGTTGGTCGATCACCATATTTGCCGGACCAGTATCAAACGCCACTACCTGCAGCGGGTCCACCTTTGGAGGCAGCGCCGTCAAGTTCCCGATGCCGCCCAGGTTCTGCAGTACCCGGCCCCGGGTCGGGTGGCGAAAGAGCACGTAGTCAAGCAGCGGGACCAGAGGCGCACCTTTGCCCCCGACCACCATATCCGCCGGCCGAAAGTTCGAAACCACGGGAACCCCGCTCCGTTCCGCCAGCATCGCCATCTCACCAATCTGCCACGTGCAGGCAGCCTCACGGCCGAGATAACGCATGGGGGTAGCCTGGTGATAAATCGTTTGCCCGTGGCAGCCGATCAGATCCAAACGGCAGGGATGCCGCTGCACCGCCGTTTCGAGCGCCTCGGAGTACGCCTGCCCTAAGCGCCAGTTCAGCCGCGCCAGCTCCGCGGTCGCAATCGACTCCGCGTTCATCGACGCCAGCACCGCGCGCCGCAGTGCCGGCGGAAAAGGGAAGCCGGCATGAAACAGCAGCTTCAATGCGGGAGATTCGGGATCCTCCGCGTCGGGCGCTATCTGCGTAAACGCCACGTCGATCCCGTCAGCGGAAGTGCCGCTCATGATGCCGGCCACCGTCATCGGCGTGAACGCGACGCTCATGCGCCACCCGCTTTCGCCACGTCTCGCGCAAAAAGCTCAACCGCCGTGCGCATCTTCTTCACCGCCGCATCGGTGGGCGACGGGGGCGACGGTTTGACGGCCAACGTCTGAACCTTCGCCGCAGCCCGTCGAAGGAGACGAGCGAAGGACAACGAATTTTCCGCTTCCCGCAGTATGGCCTCGTAGGCTGCGAAAACCAATGCCGGGTCGCGGCAGATCTCTACCAGGTGAGTGCCGGCCGCAATCGCGCCCACCGCAGCTTCCTCCATGCCCGTGTATTTGAGGATGCCACCCATCTCCATATCGTCAGAGACGATGAGCCCCTCGTACCCAATCTCCCGGACTAAAACTTCCCTGATCCAATAGCCCGAGACAGACGCCGGCTCGGGGACGGCCGCCGGGTACGACGCATGCGAAACCATGACCATAGGCAGCTGCTTGGCCAGTTCCCGGTAGGGCAGCAAATCCTCATCCCATAACAAATTGAGCGGCTTCGAAATGGAGGGAGTGGCGTGGTGCGAGTCCACCTGCCCGCCACCCAGCCCAGGAAAATGCTTTCCGCACCCGAGCACGTTATGCCGGCTCAAACCTTTAACAAAACGGCTGGCGTACTGAACAACCATCGCCGGTTCCCCGGAAACGACGCGGCTAGTCATCACAGGTTCCGAGGCGGGGGTTCTCAGGTCCAGCACGGGAGCGAACGTCGTGTTGAACCCCAACATGCGTACTTCTTGACCGATCAGCGCCCCGTGCTTCTCGAACAGCGCAGGTCGACCAGTGGCAGCGACAGCGAAGGCGGAGGGCATCCGCGCAACCGAGTCGCGCAGACGGTCGACGGTGCCTCCTTCCACATCGACGCAGCGAAGCAGCGCGCCATCGACGGCACGCAGCAAAGCGTGGGTCTGCTCCGCACTCTCAATGTTACGGCGAAAAAGAATCACCCCACCGGGCCGCAACAGTCGCAGCCAGGCCGATTCCAGAGGACTGAGCTGCGTACCCTCGAGGCCCACGATCAGCACTTGGCCGGCGGCTTGGCGCAAGCTTAATTTGCTCACGAATTCCCCCGGATCTCCTTCTTGAGTTCCTCCAGGAGATTGAGCGCTTGCAGCGGCGTCAGGCTATTGGTGTCGGTCTGCTCCAGCCGGTCGAGGATCTTCTGCGACAGCGGGGTAAACATGGTTAGCTGCAGCGGGGCCTCGGTTTCGTGGGCCACGTTTCTCTTTTCCGATTGCTCGTGCTGCCGCAGCACCTCGCGTGCGCGTTTGAGAACCGAAAGTGGTAGACCGGCCAGCCGCGCCACCTCAATCCCATAGCTCTTGCTGGCGGCTCCCGGCTCAATAGAGTGCAGAAAAACGATGCCCTTGGGTGTCTCTTTCACCGCGACCCGCAGGTTTTTCAATCCATGCAACTGTTCCGCTAGCAGGGTGAGCTCGTGATAGTGGGTGGCAAACAAAGTCCTCGCGCCCACCTCGGCGTGCAGATATTCCAAAGTCGCCCAAGCCAGGGAGAGCCCGTCGAAGGTCGCAGTGCCGCGGCCCATCTCGTCTAACAAAATAAGCGACTGCGGCGTCGCCGTGTTGAGGATCGTCGCCGTCTCCGTCATCTCGACCATAAACGTGGAACGCCCGCGGGCCACGTTGTCGCTGGCGCCAATGCGGGTGTAGATCCGGTCCACGATACCCAGCCGCATGCTCTTGGCAGGAACGAAACACCCCATCTGCGCCATGATGACCAGCAGCGCCGCCTGACGCAGATACGTGGACTTGCCGCCCATGTTCGGCCCGGTAATCAGCAGCAGGCTGGCGGCGCCAGTCTCGACGTACAGATCATTGGCCACGAATTGGGTCTGGCCCGCTGCCTCCAGCAGGCATTCCACAACCGGGTGGCGCGCGCCAACCGTCTCGAGCACTGCGGACGGCACAATCTGCGGGCGTACGTACCTCCGGAGCGCGGCCAGGTGGGCAAAGTTGGCCAGTAGGTCGACCTCGGCGATCACTCCACTGGACACGCGAATCCGCCCGGCAGCCAGCAAAATGGTTTGCCGCAGCTCAGCGAAGATGCGCTTTTCAATCTCGATCGACCGCTCATGCGCGGTCAGCACGCTTACCTCATACTGCTTCAGCTCAGGAGTGGTAAACCGCTCAGCGTTGGCCAGCGTCTGCTTGCGTTCGTAGTCAGATGGAACCAGCGCAAGGTTGGCCCGAGTCACCTCAATCGAATAACCGAAGACATTGTTAAACCGAACCTTTAGAGAGTGGATGCCGGTGCGTTTCCGCTCCCGCTCTTCGATCGTGCTGATCGATTGGCGGCCGTTCGCGCCCAACCCGCGCAGCTCGTCCAGTTCCGCATCGACTCCCTCGGCGATCGCGCCCCCGTCGGCCAGGTTCACCGGAGGCTCGGGCAGCAGCGTCCGCTCCAGCCGTTCGCGCAAATCCTGCAGCAGATCGAGCCGCTCCGCGCATTCGAGCCATCGTGGCGCTGTCAGCCGCGCTAGTCCGGAATAAAGGTCAGGCAACCGCGCCAACGACGCACCCAAGCTTGCCGCATCCCTCGGCCCGGCGCTGTCGAGCGAAATACGTGACAGCATCCGCTCCATATCCTGAATGGCCGACAGCGTCTTGCGTAAATGCTCGCGGTCGATCACGCTCTGTGCGGCCGCACCCACCGCCTCCAGCCGCGACTCGATGTCCGCGCGGTCGATCAGCGGACGCACCAGGGAAGCGCGCAGCAGCCGTTTGCCCATCGGAGTCATGCAGCAGTCAAGATTGGCGAACAGCGTGGCCTCGTTCGCGCCGCCGGTCCACAGCGGTTCGACCAGCTCCAGATTGCGTACCGTCACCGCATCGAGCTGCAAGTTTTCCGCACGCTCGTAGTAGCGAACGCTGTTAATATGCTGCAATTCAATCTGTTGCGTGCTGCGGACGTAATGGACCACAGCCCCGGCCGCGATGGCGGCTGCCCGCGCCCCCGCTAGCCCGAAACCCTCGAGCCCGTTGGCTCCAAGTTGCCGTTCCAACTGGGGGATGGCGTAGTCCGCCGTGTAGATCCACGCCTCCAGCCGCGTTTTGGTGCCGATTTTTTCGAGCTCCGCTTCGATTTGCGGGTCGAACGGCGGCAAATCTGTCGAGAGCAGCAACTCGCTGGGTTGGGCCTTGATCAACTCATCGACGCACAGGCCGATGCTTCCCGCGCCCTTGAACTCGGTCGTCCGGAAGTCGCCAGTCGACAGATCGAGCAGGGCCAAGGCTGCCACTGGGCCTGCGACATGGAGGGCGGCCAGGTAATTATTCCGTTCCGAAGCCAAGGCCGGATCGATGGCCGTCCCCGGCGTAAGCACCCGGGTGACCTCCCGGCGCACAATCTTCTTCGTGAGCTTGGGATCTTCCATCTGCTCGCAGATGGCGACCCGGTAACCCTTGCGCAGCAGCCGGGACAGGTAATTGTCGGCGGCGTGGTACGGCACCCCGCACATCGGCACCGAACGCTCTCTATCCCTTGCGGTCAGTGTGATTTGCAGTTCCCGGGAAGCAACCTGCGCGTCTTCGAAGAAGAGCTCGTAAAAATCGCCCATGCGAAAAAACAGCAGCGCATCGGGGTTCTGCCGCTTGGCTGCGGCGTACTGGCGCATGAGTGGGGTAGTGGTTGCGTCGGTGGCTGGAGGGAGAGTAGACACGGAAACGCCAGCATATCGTGAATGACATGCTGGCGCTAAATCAGGCTTGGGTTAGGAAGCGACGAGACGGGGTTCTGCGTTGACGTGGGCGTCGGAGCCATGTTGCTTCACCATCTTGTTGTAAATTCCTAACAATAGGATGGGAGCAACCCACTGTCCAACGAACAGTGCGTGATGATCCTTGCTGGTGAATTTGAGGACGAGCGAACCCACGACCGAAACGGCCGCTGCGCCAAGAAAAAAGCTGGAGGGGATCTTGGCGGAGAAACTCTCCATCATGGCCGTAGTTTGATCTTCCGGAATTTCACCGGCACGTACGCGATAATCCATTTTCAATCTCCTGGGGAAACCATTAAGAAGGTGAAATTTCCCTCTCTGGGCTGGGAGGTCGGCCCGGAGTAAAAGGATGTCCGCACTCACGAACGAAGGACCAGGAAGCGCCGGGAGTGAAGCAAGATCAAATTTTCGGGACCTTTTGTGCGTTTGAGCGATCCAAGGTAGGACGCACAACACAGATTCCCGGACGGTTATACTTGAAAGTTGCGGGAATTGGCATGTATTTGGTCTGGTTAAGGGTGGCTGCGGCGTTCTACGCGGCCGGGAGCATTTCTGCGCTGCCCGCGGTGCTGTACGATCGCCCGGGGTGGAAAAGAATCTGCGTCCCGGCGGCCGTTGCGGCTTTCTTTTTCCATTTTGTCTCTCTAATTGAGATGCTTTCCGCTTCCCACCGTTCGCTGCCGGTGGGGATGCACGAGGTCCAATCGTTGCTCGCGCTGTTGATTTGCGGAGCCTTTTTGCTGGTCGCCGTGCTCTATCGCACGGTGTCTTTCAGCATATTTGCGCTGCCTCTCGCCCTGCTGCTGGTGCTGGGTCCAGCGATGGGTGGGGACCACTGGACTTTTCAGTCTCCGGAAGTCCGCAGCGGCTGGCTAGGCCTCCACATCGTCGCCCTGCTGGCGGCCTACGCCGCCCTCATCTTCAGCCTCATCGCGAATTTCCTTTATCTGGTGCAGGAGAGGCGGCTCAAGAACAAGAGCAAAGTCGATTTCCTGTCCTGGCTGCCGCCGCTCGATACCATGGAGCGCATCGCATCCGGGTCGCTCCTCATCGGTTTTCCTTTCATGACGCTGGGGCTGTTGGCGGGATCATTGATCGCCCAGGAGAGTGTCGGCCCGGCGTATTTCAAGGATCCCAAAGTGTTGCTCTCCTTCGCCATGTGGGGGCTCTACCTGGTGATGCTGTTTGTCCGCCGCCAAGCCGGTCTTCGCGGCAAGCGGGCGGTCTATCTTTCCAGCCTCACCTTTCTTGTGGTCATCAGCGTCTGGGCAGCCAACCAACTCAGCTCGGTTCATAGGTTCACCGCCCCATGAATATTGTCTTGCTAGGGCTCAACCACAAGACCGCGCCCATCGAGTTGCGCGAGCGGCTGGCCATCGGGCCGCAGCAATTAGAGGAGGCGACGCGCTCCCTGGTGCAGGCTCCGGGGATTCTTGAGGGGATGATCCTCTCCACCTGCAATCGGGTGGAATTGCTGACCAGCCAGACTCCGGACGCACCCCACCTGCTGGACTATGTCGGGAGCTATTTCGATATCGACCCCCAGCAGCTCGCCCCCCACATTTATGAATACCGGCAGGAGCATGCCGTCCGTCACCTCTTCCGCGTTGCCTGCAGCCTCGACTCGATGGTGATTGGTGAGCCTCAGATCCTGGGCCAGGTTAAGAGCAGCTATCTCGCGGCGCGCTCCGCCGGAGCCGTCCGCGGGCATCTCGACAAGGTGTTGCAACGCGCTTTTGTCGTGGCCAAGCGGGTGCGCAGCGAGACCGAGATTGGCAGCTCCTCGGTTTCGATTGCCTCGGTCGCGGTGGAGCTGGCGCGAAAGATTTTCGGCTCCCTGCATGAGAAGAAGGTGTTGCTGGTGGGCGCGGGAAAGATGAGCGAGCAGGCCGCTCGGCATCTCGTGAACCACGGCGCTGGAACCGTCCTGGTTGCCAATCGCACCCATGAGCGCGCCGAGCAGATGGCCCAGCGCTTCGGGGGAAGAGCGATCCGTTTTGAGGAGATCTACAGCAGCGCGGACCAGGCCGACATCATCATCACCTCGACCGGCTCGACCCAACCGGTATTCCGGCGCGAACACGCACACCATTTTCTGCAGCAGCGACGCGGCCGCCCGATGTTCTTCATCGATATTGCAGTGCCGCGAGACGTGGATCCTGAAGTCAATAAGCTCGACGGCATCTTCCTCTACGACATCGACGATTTGCAGTCGGTCGCGGGCTCACACCTGAAAGAGCGCACCCGTGCGGCGGAGTTAGCCGAGGCGATGATCGTGGCCGAGGTGGACAAGTACCAACGCCGGCTGCATGCGTTGAACGTCGGGCAGGAGATTTTGCAATTGCAGCAATCCGCGGAACAAATGCGCGTGGCGGAGTTGCGGCGGCTGTCTGGCCGGCTGCAGAGCCTCTCTCCGGATCAGCTCGCTGCGGTCGAAGCGCTGACCCGAGGGCTGGTCAACAAATTCCTCCATCAGCCGGTGCAGGCGATCAAGGCGGCCGCCAGTGAAGGCAACGCCGCCGCCGTGGATGCGATCCGCGAAGCCTTTGGCCGCAGCCCCGAGGATCCGGATCGTTGATTCGCATCGGCTCCCGCGGATCGCAGCTCGCCCTATGGCAGGCCAACCACATTGCCGATGCCCTGCGCTCGCTGGGGCATGAGGTCTCGATCGACATCATCCGCACCACCGGCGACCGCATGCAAAACATCGCCTTTGCTTCCGTCGGCGCCAAGGGCATGTTTACCCGGGAAATTGAGGACGCGCTGCTCGCGGAGTCGATCGACCTGGCGGTGCATAGCCTGAAAGATCTTCCCACCGATCTGGGGCCACAATTCACGTTGGCGGCCATTCCTAAACGTGCGGATCCCCGCGATGCACTGGTGTCGGCGCAAGGCTTTGACGAACTGCCCGAGGGAGCAGTGGTCGGCACCAGCAGCCTGCGCCGGCAAGCCCAACTGCGCGCCCGGCGGCCTGACCTCACCTATGTGGAATTTCGCGGCAACGTCGATACCCGGCTCGCCAAGCTGGGGCAAGGGAAAGCCGATGCCATCATCCTCGCTGCGGCCGGCCTGGAGCGCTTGCAGAGAACCGCTGTGATCCGCGAGCGCTTCGCCCCTGAAGTTCTGTGTCCTGCGCCCGGCCAGGGAGCGCTGGCCATCGAAACCAGAGCACGCGACACGGAGATGCAGGCAGCTTTGCAGCCCCTCGATGACCGCGAGACCCGCGATGCCATTACCGCCGAACGCCGCTGCCTGGCCGCTTTGGGCGGGGGATGCCTGGTCCCCATAGGAGCCTATTGCCACCGCGATGGCGACGAATTATTCCTGCGCGCCGTTGTCGCCTCCGCGGATGGCACGCAGGTGGTCTCCGCCACCGCACGGCACACGGATCCGGAAACCTTAGGCGAGAGGCTGGCGCAGCAGTTGTTGGACCAGGGCGCCGGAGCCATCCTCGGTCTCGCGGAAAAGCAGGCATGAGCGACGCTCCGCCTCTCGCCGGCAAGCGCATCTTGATCACGCGGGCACGCCACCAGGCGGGCCGGTTGGCGGAGGCTCTGGAGGCGCAAGGAGCCGAGGTAGTGCGGCTGCCTACGATTGAGATCATTCCGCCGGAAAGCTATGCCCCTCTGGACGCAGTCCTGGAACGGATTCACGGCTTCGATTGGCTGATCGTGACCAGTGCCAATGGAGCTGCGGCTTTGGACGGCCGCCTGGAATTCCTGCGGATTTCCTTGGAGAAATTGCAACACCTCCAGATTGCCGCGATTGGCCCCGCCACCTCCGTGGCCCTGGAGCGCATCGGCCTGAAGGTGTCGGCTATGCCCGAGGAGTATGTCGCCGAGGCCGTGGTGTCCCTGCTGAAGGAGAAGGTCGCCGGGAAGCACGTTCTGTTGGTGCGAGCGGTGGTAGCTCGGGACGTGATCCCTGACCAGTTGCGCCATTGTGGCGCTGATATTGAGGTCGTTGCAGCCTACCGCACGGTGATTCCCGCCGATTCGATTGAGTTGGCGCGTGAGCTGTTCAAAGCAGGGAATTCGCTCCCCGGCGCGGTTACGTTCACCAGTTCCTCGACCGTAGACAACTTCGTTGCTCTTCTCACTGCCGCAAACATCGCAGTGCCGAGCGGTCTTAAAGCAATCTCCATCGGCCCCGTCACTACGCGAACCCTGCGCCGCCACGGCTGGGAACCGGCCTGTGAAGCTTCGCCCTACGACATTCCCGGAGTGGTCGAGGCCTGTGTGCGGCTGATGGCGCAAAACTAAAAGCGCAGCAGGTAGCTCACCTTCACGTAGAGGGTCTTGCCGTCATTCATCATCGATGAGTAAGTGGGAGCCAGAATCGGATCATCCGTGTCGCACTGCCCATTGGCATCGCGAGTGCAGAGCGCCCGGTCGATATTGGCGAAGTTGCCCAGATATCCGAAGTAGACCGCCGTTCCCGGGTGCGGCATGTAGGTCAGCAATGCGTCTGCGAACAGCGTCTTGGAGTTGGCAACGCTCGTGTATTGCGGGTTGGGCAGCGTAGAGATGTATTGGCCGATGAGGTTAAAGGAAAACTCCTTGGTCATCTGATAATTCCACCGCGAAATCAGCTCGTGGTTGTCATAAACTACATCGCCGTTGGCCGGGTTAGTGAAATGCGTGTACACGTAACTGTTCTGCAAATCAATGGAACTGACCGGTTTCACCTCCACGTTAAGGTTGGGGGAAGTTAGGTTCACCGGCGCCGGGCCATCGTTGTCTGGCGGGGAGTAGTTGATGACCGTCCCGGCACGATATCCCCCTCCGATCGCCAGGTAAGCCCCCGGCGAACTATAGAAATTCACTCCGCTGGTGTGACTTTGATACTCCACGTCGTGCGGGAGGGCGGAGTAGTCGACCGGCCGCAATCGATCTTCCCCTAAACTGGCATACGCGGAAATCGAGGTCCGATGTTTGAAAGTGATGCTATACGCCGGATTGACGTAAGCATCGAGCGGTGTCCCGGTATGGTCCCAAATTCGCTCGCTGTAAATGCTGGGCCCGTGCGAAAGAATAAATCCGTGGCTAGGGCGGAAGGTATGACCGTAGTAGCCGTAGGGCTCTCGAACATCGGGACGGCGAAAAAATCCGGTATCCGTAACATATCCCGGCGAAGTATCGCTATATCCCACCCACCAATTGTCATGCAGGCTGGAATAATCCGCCTGCTGAGAATACGACTGGCCGCTGCAGGCCAAGGTAAGCACTTCGCACTCCTGCTCGCCTTGGGTAGAGTTGCTTATGTTTTTGGTGGCCGAGGTAACGGCCTGCCCGGTCAAGGTCCACCGATTTTCTAGCCGGGCCCGATAATCCAAACCGCCGGCTCGATTGAACGAATCGAGATACTCGCGGTCGGCATAGATGATGCCCACGTTGGAGGAAGTACCCAAGTCCCGATTCGCGCGCGCGGTGTAGAACTGGGCCCGGGTGTTAAATTCCGGATCCGCCGGAGGAACTGCTTCTCCAGGACTGCGGTCGTCCACTCCCAGTAGCCCAAGCGCCCATGGCCCCAGCTTACCCGTGAGGCGTGCGCCATACTGCGGCTTAACAATGTTGTCGGTGTAGTACAGGCTGATCGGGGTCTGAAAGTAGCTGCTGTTCTCGATGAAGAATGGGCGCACTTCTGGGAAGTATGCTGGAAACCGCTGATTGGGGATGGCTGGATTATCTATGCCGACCTGGCTGAAATCAGGGTTAACCGTGGTATCGAGAACCAGGCTGTTGTGCAGGATGAACTTCGCGTCCAGCCCCGTGTAACCCTGGAAATGGCGGCTTTGAAAGTAAGGATTATCGGGGTCAATCGAGTTGAGTTGCCGCAGGCTCCGGCCCAATACATAGGGCTCGAATTGATAATTCTGGCCGTGCTCGATATCGCGAAACCCTTCCGCAGCGATGTCCTGCGTCAACCGTCCGGCGACGCTATGCCGGATCTGTGGCCAGAAGGCCTGTTCGTTGGCATGAGAAATGTTTCGCTGCAGAACAATCCCCCAGGTGCGCATCTGGCCGGGATCGGCCTTCTTGAAGTAGAGGCTGGCGAAGGGAATGCGCATAAGCACGACATATCCTGACGGCGTGCGTTTGCCCCACGTGTCCCACACTGTGTCGAATGAGTAGTCAGCGCCGTTCTGTTCGCTGAAGAGGCCATCGCTCTGGATAGCGAGAGCGTTGCTATCAAACACAAACGCCCGCCGCTGATCGTCGAAGGTATCGAGCATAATCTCGACGTAGTCATCGTCCCCGAGCGAATCGCGGGCCAGCATGTGGGCCCGGATGAGACCCGGTGTCTTATCTCGACAAACGAAGGCGGCGAAGAAGTATTCGCGTGTGTAGCCCAGGTAAGCAACGGTGGATTCTGTCGCCGGTTGGCCGTCGTTGGGGTAACGCTCAACGAAGTCATTGACCCGCAGCATCTGTTTTGCTGCCAACGAGCGCAACGGTTCGGACAAAAAATCGTTCAACCGTGGTTCGCCGTCGAGCCGCGGAATACCGACGTGGTTGATTCGGACAGCTGCGGCATTCACCAGCGAACTAGAAGGCGTCGGCGCTGATGGCAGATGGTTCGTCTCAGAGACGTGCGGTACGGTTGCCGCAGGCAAAGCACTGCCGGCAATTAGGCACAGCAAGGCCAGGAACACCTGTCGCAAGGCAGTTGCGCGCATAGTGGAAATTCAATAACTCCAATCGTTCAAACGCCGCCGGCTTTTCTTTTATGTTTTCGTTAGCGGCACCACTAGAATATCGCACTCTGCGCTCATTCCGGACTCGAAATGACCGCAGATCTCTCCACTCCGCTACGGTCGAGATGACAAATTGTTTGGCAATCAACCGCATGCGACAAATCTGTCATCTCGATTCAAGGGAGCAATGAACAGTGCAGGCCACCGCGGACTCGACGGGTGCCCCATGTTCGCACCAGCTAACGTGGGCCGAAAAAGCCGGGCGACCCGGATTTCCTGCCACGCTGCACTGGACAGGGCCGCGTGTGCGCCTTTCCGTGAAGAAAGGCGCATGCACTGGATCAACGCCACGAAGTCCAACAGGAAATCCGGGGGAAGCCCCCATCCAATGCTCTTGGTCGGTCCAGGGTACGGTTGTTCATTAGGACCGAAGCGATTGCTGCCGGTTGCCTAACAAATTTGTCATCTCGACCGAAGCGTAGCGGAGTGGAGATCTGCGGTTTCTCTAGTTCTCCCGCAAACTCTATTAACCTCGCACGAATTCCCAGATCCGAGCCAGGTGGTGATCGTCGTGCTCCGCGACAAAATAGAGGTGATCCACGAGCTGCATGGGCGTCTTAAGGCGCGGATGGGGAATCGCATGAGTCAACAGCGATGGTTCCAATTCATCGACCCTTTGCAGGAGGGCCATTCTGGCCGCGCGAAACTTGCCCAGTATCTGTTCCAGCGAATTAGCGTTATGATTCGCCTCATCCGTTTTCCGGTTGGCCAGATCCGTCGGGGTCAAACCATCGCTGCCCTTGACATAATCTTCAACCCGGGACAGCCATAGAGGCTCAAGGTCAAGCAAGTGACCAGCCTGTTCCTGAGCCGACCACTTCCCCTGCTCTTTCCTGGTTAGGCCCTCAACCGAACGTCCCACCACCAACTCTTCAAGCCGGGCAGGTGTGCCACGAAGACGCGCGCACAGATTCGGAAGCAACGCGACCGGAAACGGAAAATCAAACCTGCGTTCAAACCAGATGCTCACCTGGCTCATAGATCAGCTCTCCTGTTCCAGGACATGGTCAACAACTGCCTCGGCCTGCATTGTCTCCGCCACCGTCGACAAGTCAAGCCGCCGGCTCTGCTGCAAATCCTCGCGGAAATCTGCCTCGATGGTCCCCGCAAGCTGACGATCCAACACCGCCAGATTGACCTCATCGTTAAGGGCAAAGGACCGGTGGTCGAAGTTGGTCGAGCCAATCACATTCCACATCCCATCGACAGTCATCAGTTTGGCGTGGATCATCGAGGGCTCGTATTCGAATATCTCGGCTCCCGCCTGCAGCAGACGGCGAACGCTGCGATGACTCAACCTCCTGACAACGGGATGATCGATCAAAGGACCAGCCGTTAAGATCTGTACCGCAACCCCCCTCTCGATCGCTTCCACCAGCGCCTCGCGCGCACTGCGATCGGGTATGAAGTAAGGGGTGGTGATCCGAATGGTGCTGCGCGCGCTGTTGATCAGCGCCTGAAAGAGAATGCGCGCCTGGGTGCCTCCGCCGTGAGGAGTGCTCAAGACTACAAAGCTCTCCTTGCCTCCCGGAGCGGCCCGAAAGCCAAATTGTTTGGAGCTGGAGAGAATCTCGCCCGATGATTCCAGCCAGTTTTCGCAAAAGGAGGAGATCAACCCGGCCACCGCCTCACCTTCGACGCAAAACACCGTATCCCGCCACACCGGCGCCGGCGTTGGGTAGAGCCAATGATCGGCGATATCGGCGCCGCCGATAAATCCCGTCTCGCCATCGATGATCAATATCTTGCGATGGGTGCGGTTGTTCATCTTGGGCCAGGTATTCCAGCGCAGGGGGTGGTACCAGCACATCTGGCCGCCGGCGGCACGTAAGCCATCGAAGTAGCTGGAGCGGGTTTGGAAGCTCCCAAGTGCATCCACGATGATGCGCACTTCAACCCCGGCGGCTGCCCGCTCGCTCAGTGCGGCAAGTATTTCATCGCCGACTTGGCCCGCCAGGAATTCATAAGCTTCAAGATTAATGGCATACTTCGCTCGCCGGATGGCCTTCAGGTAAGCGGGATAAAACTCGGCGCCATTTTTGAGCCGGGAGATCTGGGAGTGCCGGCGGGTGCCGTCGGTCACCAGGCTGAGGAATTGTATAAATTCCTCCGAGTCCAGCGCGGCCGGGTTCTTATCCGGCATCGCATAGGGAACCGCCGAGCCGAAAAAATCGATCAGCAGGCGTGCTCCAAGAACCACCACTGCGGTGGCGCCCACACCGGCAAGAACCCGGGTGGCCAGGTGTGATTTAGGGTTCGAGCTGCGCTCCGTCATGCCCCCGCGCGGTACCTCGCCGCGCCTCGAGCCTTGGCTTTCGCTGCTTCCTCTTCGCGACTTCTAGGCGAGGCAGTCGTTTCGAGCGAACGCAGAAGACGACCCGATACCGCGGTCACTTCCTCAACAGCCGCCAGAAAAGCGCTTTCGTTGGCCTTCGACGGCTTATTAAAGCCACTGATTTTTCTCACGTACTGCAAGGAGGCTGCGTGCACCTCCTCAGGGGTAACGGGAGGATCGAAGTTGAACAGCATCTTGATATTTCGGCACATTGCCAGGGAACCTCGGGGACAGCCAGATCATTAGTAAGATAACAGCCCGGCCTCGCCAGAAAGAGGGAACCGCGCCGCCCCGGTTTCCGTATACGGCCTTTACAGGCTGCGGAAAAACACCGATCGAGTCCCGAAGGGACGGCTGAGAGTAGCCCAGGATGAAATCCTGGGAAATCGCATGTTCATACGAGTAGTCCCGAAGGGACGGCTGAATACTACCTAAGGCCGCAGCGTTAAAGGGTTTCAGTCGTCCCTTCGGGACTCGATCATGTTTTCAAAACCTACCCAGGATTTCATCCTGGGCTACTCTCAACCGTCCCTTCGGGACTCCCGAAGCTTTTCCGCAACCTGATTAGCCAAGGAGACCCTATGCAGACACTGCTCGATGATCTGCGCCTGGCGCTGCGGCAGTTGCGCAAGGCTCCCGGCTTCACCATGACAGCCGTGTTAACCCTTGCGCTGGGTATCGGGGCGACCACGGCAATTTTCACCCTCGTGTACGACGTATTGCTGAAGCCACTGCCCTACAACCGTCCCGAGCAATTAGTGGTGATCAAAGAACAGGTGGCGGAGTTCCGCGATATCTATCCCACCCTGCCCCTCAATGCCAATCACTTTATGTTCTGGCAGCAGAATGGCCGCAGCTTTCAATCGATGGCAGCCATGAAGCAGGATTCGATGCCGCTCGGGTTAGGCGGCCATCCGTTGCAAATAGGCGTCGTGAGTTCTACCCACGGCGTCTTCTCCGTGCTCGACGCCGAGCCGCTGCTGGGCCGGGCATTCTCATCGCAGGAAGAGCAGCCCGGTCACGAACGCGTTGCCGTGCTGATGGACAGCCTTTGGAGGAACCAGTTCCAGAGTGATCCGGGCATCGTGGGAAAAGCCATCACGCTCAACGGATTTCCTTACACCGTGATCGGAGTGATGCCGCGCTCCTTCCGTCTGCCTCCCATACACACCGTGGGTAGCCCGAATCCCAATCGACGGCAACCGGTCGAAGCGTTGGTGCCCCTGGCGTTCTCCAAGGATGCCCTTGAGGAGGCCATGGGCGATTTCAACTATTTCGGCCTGGCTCGCCTGGAGCCCGCCACCTCCGTCGCCCAGGCGAACCAGGAAGTAAACGTCCTGCAGCACACCATCGCCGCCGGTTTGCCGGCGGACGCGAAAGCTGGCCTTTCGGCAACCCTGACGCCTTTCCAGCAGGCGCTGGTGGGTAGCAACCAGAAGCCGCTTCTGATTTTGCTGGCAGCGGTAGCGGGTTTGCTGCTGGTCGGCTGCGTGAACATTGCCAATCTGCTGCTTGCGCGGGCGGTCGGAAAGCGCCAACAAATGGCCGTGGCCGCAGCCCTGGGAGCCAGTCGCGCCGAAATGCTCCGCCTGGCGCTGGGTGAGACGACCGTGCTGGCCACGCTAGGAGGCACACTGGGAATTCTATTGGCGGCGATCACTATGCCGGTGATGCAGAGGTTCCTCCCTCCGGGACTCGATTTCCGTGGCGTGCTCCATTTGGATTGGGCCGGCGCAGCCTGTGCTCTCTTGCTTGCCCTGCTGGCGACGCTGGTCGCGGGTGCGGCGCCGGCGTGGATGATCTCCAACACTCCGCCGCAGGAGGTGCTGCACAGTGAGTCGCGATTAGCCAGCGAATCCCGGAGCAGCCGGCGGATACGCAGAGTACTGGTGGGCGTGGAAGTTGCCGTGAGCGTGGCCCTGGTCTTGATGACTGGCCTCGTGACCACCAGCCTGCTTCGGTTGCTGCAACTCGACCGCGGCTTTGAAGCCGGACGCATCATGACCGCGACCGTCGATCTGCCCAGCAAGTCTTATTCCGACACGGCCGCTCGCTTCGCATTCTATAAACAGGTGCTGGCCCGGCTGGCTCAGTTCCCGGGCGTGGAGCACGCGGCCATGATTAGTGTCTTGCCGCTGGCGGGTGACACCTGGATAGACATGATGCGCATTTCCGGGGATACCCGGCCCTTTATGCAAGTCCCCAGCGAGCATTTCCGCTGGGTGAGCCCGGGATATTTTGAGACCATCCGCCTGCCGCTGATAGCTGGAAGGCTATTGACCGCGAGCGACGAGGGCAAGCACGACGCCCTCATATCGGAGCTCACGGCACGAACCCTCTGGCCGGGTAAGAATCCCGTCGGCCAACAATTTAGCCGTGGAGATCCGAAGGAAGATCCCATTACTGTGATCGGCGTAGTGGGCAATGCGCGGACGGTTTCTCTCGCCAGCCCCGACCCGATGATGGTCTACATGCCCTACTGGTACCGCAGTGAAACCACCGCCGGAATGCTGGTGCGCACCCGGCAGGATCCCGCGACCGTGGCGGATGTTTTCCGCAAGGCTGTCTGGAGCGTCGATCCAGAAGTCGCCGTGCCGGTAGTCCAGATGCTTGGCGGGGTGGTCGAAGATTCCGTCGCCAACCGGCGTTTCGAAATGCAGCTATTGCTCTTGTTTGCCGTGACCGCGCTGATTCTGGCGGGCCTAGGCGTCTACGGGGTCGTTACCTATTCCGTCGTTCAGAGGGAGCGGGAAATCGGTTTACGGCTGGCGTTGGGTGCACAACGGAGCAACATATATGGTCTGGTTCTGCACGACGGGCTGGTGCCGGTGCTGGCCGGAGCAACCGCCGGGGTGGCTGTGACCTTTGCCGTGGAGCGGCTTATGCGCAGCTTGCTGTTTGGGCTGAGCGCGTACGACTCCGCTCTGGCCGCAGGCGCAGTGAGCGTACTGGTGGCGATGGGAATGTTGGCGTGCCTGCTTCCGGCGCGGCGCGCTGCTTCGGTGGATCCTATGCAGGCGCTGCGAAGGGAATAGGACTAAGCGGATACGTTCAGCAGGCTTCCTGTGACTTGTCCGTTCTGTACCAGGTAGCCGGCCAGATCCTCCAGGGCGCCCTGGACGCTGCCTGTGTTTAATTTGTTTGTGACCTTGTTCAAGAGGGTTGCGAGCGGGCTTATCGTCTCGCTGCTGGCCGTTTTGATATTCGCGGTCGCCAGATCCTGCGTCTGCAGATCTGATTTAAGGTTCGTGAGTTCTGAGTTTGCGGCATCGTTGTTACCGGCGGTCAGCGCTTTGATCAGCGACGTCACGTCCTGGTTAATCTTGGTCGAATTGATGGACGCGGACTGGGTCTGAAGATCCGTTTTTAACTTACCAACGTCAGTATTGGCTGCGTGAGTATCTCCCTTGGCCTGGTCCTTGAGCAGCGTGACGGTGTCCTGGGTGAGCGTGTACTCCGAATCGCCTGAGTGACTGCTGGTTATTTTGGACGCAGCGTTCACCGTGCTTGCATTGGTGAGCGTCGTCTGATTGGGGTTTGAGGGCGTTATGGTTGCGAGCGTATGTTCTAACACCGATAGCGGTGAAATCGCAGCTGTGGACACGGGACCTCCTCCTTCACTACCCAGTCACGACACTAACGGCACAAGCCGGAAAAAGTTTAGAGGGAATTGCACTTTTTAAGGTGAGAAAGCAACGCCGTCTTACTTCAGGTCACTTTGGCTGGGGGAACGGCTAAAGTGTCTCCGCCGGGTGACCTATCTTCCGACACCCCACCCGCATCCCGCGCTTTTTGCGAGATGTGGGTGGATGTCGGAACATAAACAGGTTGCGAAAGACTAATGTTTTGTATCAGGGCAAGACTTCACAGATTGCGGAAACTCGCGATCGGCGCGATAGAGAACTTTCTTCAACAGTTTGCTCAGAAGTACTCTCATCGACCAAATAGGAAGGGTACGGGCTGCCTCGCCGCAGCGAGCTTTAGCCCGAACATCGAAGTCATCAACGATGAGCGGCTAAAGGCAGAAAAAGTCATGTTTTGTATCAGGGCACGACTTTAGTCGTGCCGCAAACACTTGAAAATAGGATGGGCTTTAGCCCCTGCCACAGCCGGAACCGCAACCAAACCGGCTTTTTCCGCAGCCTGTAAAGCCCCCGCCCTAAGGAGATCCCGAAACCACGAAGAATGAACGCCTATTTACCTTTCCCCCGCGAGGCCCCCTTTTTGACCGGCGCTTGCTTTTTGACCGCGCTCTTTTTCTTAACCGGGCTTGACCCACCCAGAAGCGAAATCAGATTCGTCCCGATGGGCGATCCGAGACCGGTGCAGGCATCCCAACCGGGCCCCGCAGAAAACGCCCCGTTATTTCCCGACACGATATCGTGGAACGCACTCGCTGCTTTCGCGGCATAAATCTGAGGCTGAATAAACCCGGCGCTCTTTCCATTTTGCTTATTGTTCAGAGCGATCAACCCAGCCCAAAGGGGAGCGACGGCGCTGGTGCCGCCAACAACTATATTCTGGCCATCGACGCGCACCTGGTAGCCCGTCGTCGGATCGGCATCGCCGCTGACATCCGGTACTCCGCGGCCCCCGCCGTTCACCGACGGCTTTGGAACCTTCGCGTTTGCCTGCCACGAGGGCAGCGCAAATACGTTGCTCACCCCTCCTCCCGTTGCACCTTCATTGCTGGCCTGCTCATTCCATACCACCTCGGAAGTAATGTTGCTGCCGCTGCCAACCAGCTTGGTTCCACCACACGCAAGAACGTGCGGGCTGGAAGCAGGGAAGTCCACGTTATTTCCCGTAGCCCCATCGGTCGATCCATTGTCCCCGGCTGCCACCGTAATCGTGATGCCCAGCGCGGCGGCAGACTGGCAGGCCGCATCGAGCGAACTCATGGCCTGGGCGGTCCAACTCGATTCCGGCCCACCCCAACTGATGGAAATCACGCTCGGATTATTGGTTTTGTCGTGTACCGCCCCGGCGATCGCATCGATAAATCCCTGGTCGGTGTTCGGTGCAAAATAGACAACGATGTTTGCTCCCGGCGCCACGGACGCCGCCACTTCGATATCCAGCATCACCTCGCCGTCCGCTCCGTTAGCATTGCCGGGCGTATTCTTGCCCTTGTCCACCGAAACCGCAGTCACCTTGGGAGCCGGTAAACCCAATCCCTTAAAGTAGGCCTTGATGTCAGCGGTGCGATAACCCCCGCCCAACTCAATAATGCCGATGGTCTGCCCCGCGGCACTCGCCCCCTTGGGAAACTGGTAGAGCTCTCCCACCTGAACCGGGGTAAACGAGCCGTTGGCGGCAGCGGCGCTAACGGCCCGGAAGTGCGGCTGCGCCTGGGGCCGGTTATCGAGTCCCAGCACCGCATCCACCACGCCGGCCACCGCGGGAGGCAGGTGAATGCTGCCTTCACGGACGCGATACGTTTCGCCGCCCAGAACCTTCTGCGTCAAGCTGACACCGAAAGCCTTCTGCATAGCCGCAACCGTGCCGGTGAGCTTGACGTTACGCTGCTCTGGCTTGGGCGTGTCTTTATCCACAGTAAGAGAAAACTCTTTGGCGAAGGCCCGTACCAACTTGACCGCCGCCGGATCAGCCGCATGTTTCTGCCGATACTGGGTCCGGGTGATGCGGTCTTTGCCTAGCCGTTTTAGGTTGAGCGGGCTCTTGCGTTTGACGATCACCGAAACGGTGATAACGCTAGCAGGACGCACCGGCTTTTCGTCGGTGGCCGAGGATAGGGGCGCTTTCTCACTCCCGGGCAGAACAACGCGTGGCTGGGAAGCGAGGCTGGGAACAGATTTCTTAGGGGCCATGAAGAGTCCTCCGATTTTGTGCAACGCCCCATACTATTCCGGAATGCGTTCCTACGAAAGTTACGAGTTCAAGCCGATCCCAGTAGAATGAGCTGTAGCAATGCTCACCTCCATCGATTGGCCGCGGAAGCGGCCTGCCCGCCGCCGTCGCTTCTATCTCATCCTCGCGTTGCTCGCCGTCATCGTGTTCGGTGGCCGCACTGCGCTGTCGTATTTTGTTGACCTGCTGTGGTTCCGCTCGCTTGGCTACGGCGGCGTATTCACGAAAACACTGGCTCTTGAGTGGAGTATCTTCGCCGCTTTTGCCGCAGCCACCTTTTGCATCCTTTACGGATCTTTTACCGTTCTCAAGCGCGCCCATCTCCCCGATTTGCCCGGCAGTCACACAATCTTCTTCGGCGGACAACCCGTAAGGCTGCCCGTGGAGCCGGTGATGCGACTGGTCGCATTTGCGGGATCGATCGCTATCGCTTTGGTCACGGGCGCGGGCATGATGGCGGAATGGCAAACCCTGGCCCTGTTCTGGTATGCGCCGGCCGCTTTGGGCCGCGTAGCCGATCCCATCTTTGGCAAACCGCTGAACTTCTTTCTCTTTACTCTTCCCGCATGGGACCTCATCTCCGGCTGGCTGCTTACCCTGGCTGTCATGAGCTCCGCGCTCGCCATTGTCTTCATCCTCATTACCGGCGGAGCTGGCGCCTTGGCCGGCCGCCGCAGCTGGCTCACCATCCCTTGGCGCGGGCTCTCGACCACCCTCGCCCTCGTTCTGCTGATCCTGGCCGTTCGCGTCTACCTGGGTCGGTACGATCTACTGTTCGACGACCATACCGTCTTTGGCGGTGTCACCTACACCGACGCGCACGTGACTCTGGCGGGCCTTCTGCTGGTCTGCGTGGCTCTGATCGTGGGCGCCATGGTCGCGGCCACCAACGCCTTGACGGCGGCTCGGGGCCGCTGGCTGCTGGCGGCAATTCTCCCCGCGGCCCTTTGCTTCGCGGGGGTTCGCGTCGCCGGCTGGTGGATGAGCAGTTTTATTGTCAAACCGAACGAACTGGTTCGCGAGCAGCCTTACATTGCCCACAACATCCTCATGACGCGCCAGGCCTATGGGCTAGACCGCTTCTCCCTACGCGAGTTTCCCGCCGAGACCACCGCCGCCGCGGCAGATCCCGGCAATAACCAGGCCACTCTTGAAAACATCCGACTCTGGGATTGGCAAGCACTGCAGGACACGCTGCGACAGATTCAGGAAATTCGCACCTACTACGACTTTCCTGACATCGACATTGATCGCTATGTCATCGACGGTAAGCTGCGCGAGGTAATGTTGTCCGCACGCGAGCTCAATGTGGAAAAACTTCCCGAGAGCAGCCGCAACTGGATCAATGAGAAGTTGATTTACACCCACGGCTACGGCATCACCATGAACCCGGTCAATGGATTCACCGCCGAAGGTCTACCCACTCTCTACCTCAGCAACATGCCGGTGCAGAGCACCGTACCTGGACTTACCGTGAGCCGGCCCGAAATCTACTTTGGCGAGCTGACCAACACAGACGTATACGTGAAAACGCGGCAACAGGAATTTAACTATCCTCAGGGCCAAACTAACAATCTGACCTCGTATCAGGGCACCGGCGGTATTGTATTGGGCGGTTTGCTCCGCCGTATCCTGCTCGCCATCGATCGTGGAGATCTGGGCAAGTTGCCCTTTAGCGATGACGTAAACACACAGAGCCGCCTGCTCATGCGCCGCAACGTGCGTGACCGGGTAACGACGCTGGCCCCGTTCCTCACCTACGATCCGGATCCTTACATCGTGGTGGGTGAGGATGGCCGGCTGTCTTGGGTAATGGATGCGTACACCAGCTCCGACCAGTATCCCTATGCCACTCACTACCGTTTGGGCGACGACTCCATCAACTACTTGCGTAACAGCGTAAAAGTAGTGATCGATGCCTACGACGGATCGACAACTTTCTATGCTTTTGACAACGACGATCCGATCCTTGCCGCTTACCGGCGGATCTTTCCCAGTTTGTTCAAAGATGGGTCGGCCATGCCCCCCGGGCTCCGCAAACATATGCGGTACCCCGAGTTATTGCTCAAATTGCAGGCCGAAGTATACGGCTTGTATCACATGACCAACCCCGAAGTGTTCTACAACCGCGAGGATTTGTGGACTGTGGCCAGCGAGGTAGGCATGAGTGCGGGGGGCGGCCAAACCACCCAAGCGATGCAGCCGAACTATGTGCTGATGAAGCTGCCGGATGAGACGGGTATGGAGTTCGTCGAGATACTGCCCTTTACCCCGGCCAACCGCAACAACCTGATCGGCTGGATCGGTGGGCGCAGCGATGGCGCTCATTATGGAACCGCGATGGTCTACAACTTTCCTAAGAACAAGCTGGTCGACGGACCTCTCCAGATCGAGGCGCGCATCGACCAAAACGCGCAGCTCTCCGGTCAACTGACCCTATGGAACCAGCAGGGCTCTCATGTGCGCCGGGGCACCCTGCTGGTAATCCCAACCGGGCGAGCCCTTTTGTATGCCGAACCGATCTACCTGCAAGCGGAGCGGAGCCCGATGCCGGAGCTACGGCTGGTAGTTCTAGCCCTCCAGGACCGGCTAGCCTATGGGTCGACCTTCGAAGCGGCCTTATCAGCCCTCTTCGGCGGAACCGGCTCATCCCTCTCCGCGGCGGAGCCTCAACGAACCACGCCACCATCGCAACCAGCAACGGAACTCAATCCAACCATAGCGGAAGCCGCCAAAGACCTGGCCGACTACCAGCGCCTGACGGCAGAAGGAAAACTAGGCGAAGCCGGCCAAAAGCTGGAAGACCTAAAGCGCGCCTTAGACAAACTGAACACCCACCACTAATTCGCCCAACAAACTTTCCGGGTTGTGCAGGAGTTCGGATGAGAGCCGGCTCAACGACGCTCTACACAAAAACCAACCATGATCGGTATCCGCCGTCGATGGGTGCCCCATGTTCGCACCAGCGTACGTGGGCCGAAAACGATGGGCGAAGCCCTTCCCATGCTTTTATCCCTAGAGTGAAATCATTCGAAGGGGAGAGGATACGGTTCCACTGCGCTCTCAACACAAAAACAACCTCGATCAGTATCCGCCCCCGATGGGTGCCCCATGTTCGCACCAGCTAACGTGGGCCGAAAACGACGGGCGAAGCCCTTCCAATGCTCTTACCCCATGAGTGAAATCATTCGAAGGGGTGAGAATCCGGCTCCACTGCGCTCTCTACACAAAAACCAACCTCGATCCGTATCCGCCCTCGATGGGTGCCCCATGTTCGCACCAGCTTACGTCCATGACCAAATGAACACGAAGGAGACGGTTCCACTGCGCTCTCAACACAAAAACAACCTCGATCAGTATCCGCCCCCGATGGGTGCCCCATGTTCGCACCAGCTAACGTGGGCCGAAAACGACGGGCGAAGCCCTTCCAATGCTCTTACCCCATGAGTGAAATCATTCGAAGGGGTGAGAATCCGGCTCCATTGCGCTCTCTACACAAAAACCAACCTCGATCCGTATCCGCCCTCGATGGGTGCCCCATGTTCGCACCAGCGTACGTGGGCCGAAAACGACGGGCGAAGCCCAGGGCGAAGCCCCTTCCAATGCTCTTACCCCTCGAGTGAAATCATTCGAAGAATTCATAATTCCCCAACCTTAAGACAAACACTCAACCCATCAATTTTTCCAGCGCGTCTCCGGCCCCAAGGACACCGACACCGTCGTGATGGCGGCCAAGCACACCACATACCATGACACCAGATGCGGCGATCCCTCACCGGCTGCAAGCAGCGCGGTGGCGATCATAGGCGCAATCCCTCCCGAAATCGGAGAACTGACCTCTCGAGCAAGCGCAAACCCCGTGTATCTCACGGAAGCGGGAAACATCTCAGCGAACCAAGGACTCTGCGCCGAGGTCATCAAAGTCTTGGCAATAGCAGAAACAATAAACAGCGCGAAATAGATAAGCCCCACGGCCCGCGTCTCAAGCAGCCTGAAAAAAGGAAACACGAACAAAGCAGACAGCAAAGCCCCCGCCAGATACACCGGCCTACGTCCCACTTTGTCAGATACCCAACCGAAAAGCGGTACAGTCACGAACTGCGCCGCCGCACTAGCCATCAAAGCTCCGAGAATCTGCGGCTTCGGAATCCCCAGCTGTTGCGTCGCGTAAACAATCACAAAGGACTCATAGATGTAAGCCAACGAGTTGTCCCCCAGCCGCGCACCCCAGGCGCAAAACAACGGCCGGCGGGCGACAGCAAACACCTCGCGGACAGGTGACCGTGCTATCTCTCCCGTCTTCATCAACTCGCTGAACACAGGTGTTTCCTTCAACGACACCCGCAACACCAAGCCGGCCACCACCACCAACGCACTCAGCAGGAACGGAACCCTCCATCCCCACGCCGCAAACTGGCGCTGCCGGCAATCGCGAGCAAACCGAGAACGCGATGAGCGAAAGCAACAATCCGCCGGCCACCCCGGTATAGGGAATCGATGCGTACAACCCACGCTTTTCAGGAGGGGCATATTCAATCGCCAACAAAACAGCGCCCGCATACTCTGCACCAGACCCGAAGCCCTGCACAGCGCGAAGAAAAGTCAACAGCAAAGGCGCCCAAACCCCGATCTGGGAGTACGTCGGCAGCAGCCCGATGGCCGCCGTAGACCCGCCCATCAGCAGGAGTGTAATCACCAGCACGCGTTTGCGGCCGATGCGATCTCCGAGGCGGCCAAAGACAACGCTGCCGGCAGGGCGAACAAAAAATCCAATGGCGAACGTCGCATACGCCAGCAGCGTACCCACCAGGTGTGAGTAGGACGGGAAAAAGAGCTGGTTGAAGATAACCGCCGCCGCCGTCGCATACAGATAGAAGTCGTACCACTCAACGGCCGTGCCGACCACCGCGCTCAGAAGCGTTTTGCGCACCAACTTGCGCATTTCCGGGGACTGGGACGGCAGCTCCATAGCCTACTTCTGTCGCCTAGGCCTTCCGCTGCTCGCGCGAGCCTCGAACCAGGTGGGAAGTGTCACCGTCGACGGTTTCCGCCGTGGCTTGGCCACCGATTCAAGCAGCAGTTGAGCGGCACTACCACCGATGAGCATGGTGTCGCGCATGACCGTCGAGACGGGCCTTTCAAACAGCCTCCCCAGCGGCACGTCGTCGCAGCAAACCAGCGAAAGGTCACGGCCCAAGACCAGATTTCGCGCGCGTACCACTGCGAGAGCACCCTCCAGCAACTGGTTCCCGCCCAGAATCACGGCAGTCGGTGGCCGGGCAGAATCGAGTACCTTGGACAGTGCCGATGCCCCACGTTCCACGGAAAGCGCCCCACTCTCCACGCAAAAATTGGGCGGCACGCCCCGGGCGGCATAAGCGTCCTGAACCGCGCGGATACGTTCTCGCGACGGACGAACATTCCCGCCTACGACGATGGCCATGGAAGTGTGTCCAAGCTGGAGTAAATGTGTGGCCGCATCGCCCACACCAACGTAATGGTCAGACAACACATAGTTCGCGCGAACGTCAGGCGGCAGATCGCGGTCTATCACTACCAGCGGAATAGCGGATCGCCTCAACGTCGCCAACATTTCCGCGTCGCCCTCGTCCGCAGGAAGAATAATCAATCCGTCCACCCGCCGCTGGTACAGTACTCGAATCCGCTCCGCGTCCACCGCCGCACGCCCGCCGGAATTAGTCAGCAGGATGGAGTAGCCCGCCCCGCTCAGCACCGCTTCTGCGCCTTGCACAATGGCCGCGACCAGCGGGTTGGCAATGTCGGACACCACGAAGCCGACCGACTGCGTGGTCTTTTTCCGCAAGGCCTGGGCAAGCATGTTTGGTGCATAGCCAAGACTCTTTGCGGCCTTATTCACCCGCTCGCGCATCTGGTCGCTGACGCCAGGCTGGCCGGAGAACACGCGGGAGACAGATCCGACGCCAACTCCGGCCCGATTTGCGACCGCCTTGATACCTGCCAATCTGGGATGTTTCAAAGTCCCACCGTAAACGTTTTATGACACGATCCCATATGTTGACTACCCTTCTCGCAATCTGATACTTTTCCGCGGTACAAAGTTAAGCTGGGATGTACGCTGCCAATGGAACCGGTTCCAGAGAGTGAGTGTACTTTATGCCGCGTTTAGATCGCAGGACCTTTCTTGGCCTCTGTTCCGCGTGCGCTGCCTTCCTGACCCAGACCGCGCATCCACAAACGGTCGTAAAGGTTCCGGCCAACAAGAGCGCAGTGAAGAGCCGGAAGAATTTCATTGCCTTGCAAGTGAAGCCTTTCAGTTGGGTGGATGAAGGCGTCGACCAGGTACTCGATAACCTGCAGCAGAAGGGCAACGTAAATACTATCTTCGCGTACACCTTCGATTACGAGGAATCCCGCCTAAGGAAAGAGGGTGTGATTCCTCTGCCCGATCATGGTGTCTCCGGTGCCGCACTCGTGGGTGGTGCCTTTTACGACTACGACCCGAAGTATTTTCAGAAAACGATTCTCCGCGAGCGGGATATCTCGGTCGAACAGGCGTTGTTTGCCCTGGGCGCGGATGGCATAATCCTCTCTCGGAACACACCGGGGTGTGGCTCGCGACTCTAACCGCCGCGGAAGAGGCCTCACGCCAAATCTTCGCTAAATCCCGACTAGGGCAGTTGACAATTGAGTCCCGCACGGACGGCTGAACAGCCTGCATAGATCAGCAGTCCTACCGAGACTCAGAGAAGATAATTATGAACACAATGGGACAAATTTCCGCGCAACTGACCAACTTGAAAATCCAAAGAATAGAAACCATTCCGATTCGCGTTCCGCTCCGCCAGACCTACCGCGGAAGCTTTTACCAGATGAGCCACCGGGCGACGATTCTCACCCGAATCTACACCGAGGCAGGCATTGTCGGCGAAGCCTTTGTCGGCGACGAAGATCACATCAACGATCAAATCGACCGTGTCATCCGCGACGAGATCACCCCTAACCTGATCGGCGAAGACGCTTTCGCCATCGAGCGCTGCTGGGAGCTTGCGCGGCCTGCTACCTGGAACATCCTCCGCGATCGAAGAATCGGACTGGTAGCCTGCGCAGCCGTCGACGCAGCTCTATGGGATGCCATCGGAAAGGCGGTAGACCTGCCTCTATGGAAGCTGTGGGGAGGCTACACCAATCGCGTCCAAGCCATTTGGACGGGTGGTTACTACAACACCGACATCCGCATAGGAGCGGAAATGGATGCAGCCCGCGCGGCCGGCATTGCCGGCATGAAATTCAAGGTAGGCGGCCGCACCCCTGAGGAAGACGCAGTCCGCTTCATTGAGGCCCGTGCCGCTGCCGGCAAAGACTTTGTGCTGATTGCCGACGCCAACCAGGGCTACACCCCCGATCAGGCGGTACGTTTCGCGCGCCTGGTGGAAGATTATGACCTCTTCTACTTTGAGGAGCCATGCCGCTGGCAGAACGATCGCCGCGCCATGCGGGATGTGCGCTATCGTTCGGGAGCCAGAGTCTGTGCCGGTCAAAGCGAGTTCTCTGCCGGAGGCTGCCGCGACCTGATGGTGGACTCGGCCATCGACTTTTGCAACTTTGACGGCTCCTGGTCCGGTGGCCCAACCGAATGGCGCCGCGTGGCTGCCATGGCGCTCAGCTTCGATGTGAAGATGTGTCACCACGAGGAGGCACACATCGGCGCGCACTTGTTGGCGGCCATTCCGCATGGGACCTTTGCCGACACCATGCACGAAGATCGCGATCCCATCTGGTCCAACATGATCTCCAACCGGCCGCCACTCAAAGATGGGTGGATCACGCTTTCAGACCGGCCGGGGCTAGGCTGGGAACTCGACGAGGACTTTATCGCAAGATATAGGATCACCTACGCCTAACGGGAACTTTGCGGCCCAACCCGCCGTCTAACCACCGGCCCTTCATTCGATTCGGAGAGTGCATGCAGGTAAGCCGCCGCAATTTACTCAGAAGCACTCTAGCCGCCGGAGCTGCTGCAGCTCTTCCATCCTCCGTCCATGGCACCACCTGCATTACCCCGGACGTCAACCCGCATTACGCGCAGTTCGATGAAATTCTCAAGCGGCCGGTCTTCAAGCGGGAACTGTTTCACGACCCGGTGGTGATTGAGTCCGTGGAACTGCTCCACTACAAAGACAGCTTCCTCTGCCGCGTGCGTTCGAAGGACGGAGCCGAAGGCATCTCCGTGAGCAACAGCATGCAGATGGATGGGCTCTACGCGTTTTTCGTCACCCGCCTGGCGCCATTTTTCATCGGTAAGGACGCGCGCGACCTGGAGAATCTGATCGAGGAATCCACTGTCTACAAGAGCAACTACAAGCTGACCGGTCTGGCTCTCTGGGTACCCATGGCGACGATCGAGTTTGCCATCCTCGATATGTTTGGGCGCATGTCCGGCAAGTCTATCGGCCAGCTGATAGGCGAAATTCACAACAAGGAGATCTCCGTTTACCAGGCGAACAGTGAGCGTTACATCACGGCGGAGCTGACGATTGAGCACCTGAAGCAGCAGGTTGCCATCTCCAAAGCCAAGGCGATCAAGTTCAAGCTTGGCGGCCGCATGAGTCATCCCGAAACCCCAGTGGGACGATCTGAAAAGTTGATCCCCTTGGTGCGCAAAACCTTCGGCGACGATATGGTGATCTCCGCCGATGCCAACGGCTCCTACACCGTGGCGGAAGCCATTCCGATCGGCAAGCTCATGCAGGAATACAAGTATGCATTCTATGAAGAGCCCGTGCCTTTCGACTGGTATGAGGAAATCAAGCAGGTAGCGGATGCGTTGCAAATACCCATCGCCCTCGGTGAACAGGAGCCAAGCATCCACAACTTCCGCTGGGCGATCGCCAACAACGCGATCGGCGTAGCCCAGCCCGACATGTTTTATTTTGGCGGCATGGTCCGCTGTGTGAGGGTAGCGCGCATGGCCAACGCATTAGGTAAACTGACCATTCCCCACATATCCGATTCAGGACTGGGCTTTCTGTACATGATGCACTTCGTGTCCGCAATTCCCAACGCAGGCCCCTACCACGAGTTCAAATCCTTCAACGATACGCTGCCATTCACATGCGCAACCGTCAACGTTGCGCAGCGACGACAAAGGCCGGCTCAAGGTTCCCACCGGGCCAGGCCTGGGCGTCGAAATCGATCCCGACTACCTCAAGAAGTATGAAGTGGTGAAATCCGCCTACACAAGTGGGAGCGAAGGCCTAGGCTAGGCATGAGACCAAGCGGAAACCGGACGGGCCGACCAACCGCCATCTCTAACCGCTCTCGACGGGTGCCCCATGTTCGCGCCAGCTAACGTGGGCCGATTACGAATTCTTCGAATGCTTTCACTCAAGGACCTAAAAACGTTTGATGGGCTTGCCCCGGATTCCTCTTGGACTTCGTGCCGTTGGTACAGTGCCTTCGCGGAAATGCGAGCCAGTCTGTAGTGCTTTGTTCTGCCCATGATTCGGCGAAACCGATGCTCAACCCTAACGATAAGGTCCGAGGGACACGACCAGCACTTCTGCAATAGCGTCGGACTCATTTCGCCATTGCCGCGCCGCGCCTGCAACCACTGTTACAGAATCGCCCCGCTCGAGAATCTGCTCACTCTCCTGCAGCTTCAAAATCACTCTGCCTTCAAACACCATGGCGAACTCGTCAGAGATGGAGGGGGTCGCCTGCTTTCCGGTGAGACCGCCTGGCTGGATCGTGAGCATGGAAGCGCGGAACTGCGACCCGTTAGCAGCAGCCCGGAGCTGCGGACCATTCGAATGCGCGCCAAGCGAAGCAATCTCGGAACGTGACCAATCGAGGGCCATGTGAGCGCGGTCGCTGGCACGCACGACGCTCACCACTTCCTTGGTCGCGGAAAGAAAGAACTGCCCAAGCGTGACGCCGAGAGCATTGGCTATCTTCTCCATCGATGTGATTGAGGGCGAGCACTGCCCATTCTCAATCTGCGACAAAAAGCTAGCGGAGAAATCGGTGCGCTCAGCGAGCGCGCGCAACGACATCCCCTTCTGTTCCCGCAGATAACGCAGAGAGTTACCGAGAGTCTGTTCTATCATTTGGCGCCAACTCGATCACACGACGGGTCTACCGTCGTGGAATGAAACCCCAGTATACAGATAAGGTTGCGCGAGAAAAGGATTCTAGTGAGGGACCTTGAACCTATCTAAAGATAGCTTGAATCGTACGGAAGATAGTAAGTCACTTTTAGCTAATGTGTCGTCCATGTCTTATCGCTTGAATAGCACAACGGTTCCAATGTGCAATCGACACAGCGAGGCTTACGGGCAATGCAAACCTGACGCCCGTGGTGAATCATTTCGTGGGAAAAAGCAATCCAGTGATCCTGGGGAATGATCTTCATCAGGTCCTGTTCCACCGGGACAGGTTGCGTCTCGCGAGTAAGTTCGAGCCGCCTCGATAACCGCAATACGTGCGTATCTACTACGATCCCCACAGCTTTGCCGAAGGCCACGCCCAGTACTACGTTGGCTGTCTTGCGTGCCACTCCAGGCACCGTCAGCAATTCTTCCATCGTCTGCGGTACGGCTCCAGAATACTCTTCCGTGATTCTGGTCGCAGCGCCCTTCAACGACTTCGCCTTATTGTGATAAAAACCGGTCGAACGTATCAGCTCCTCGATTTCGACTAAGGAGGCATTTACAAAATCCACCGGCGTAGGAAACTTTTTGAACAGTGCGGGCGTCACCATGTTCACGCGCGCGTCCGTGCACTGCGCCGATAGGATCGTGGCCACCATAAGCTCCCAGGCATCCCCGTGGTGCAAGGCGCACTCTGCCCCGGGATAGGCCTGTGCCAACTGCTCGAGCAGCGCTGAGATGCGCTCAGGAGCGAGCGGATTCCGCCGCGACTTCTTACTGGGCTTCTTAGTCGTCTTCTTTACCGCGGTTTTCATGAACAGCTAGCCGAGCCGCGCCAGCATATCTTCCGGCGTCATCCGAATGCAGGTGAAGATCGGCGTATCTTTGAGCGTATAAGCGCTGATCTCCGTTTCCCGCAGTTGCTGCACCAGGTCGAGGAAATCCTCGGGATAGTTCGTCTCAAACGCCACCACAAACTCCTGATCGTCAATGCCGAACGAATACGTGGTGTTGAGCTTGACCCGGGGATAAAGATGCCCCACCCGGATGTGCTCATTCATGAGCCGTTGACGCTCTTCGATCGGTAACAGATACCAGCCGCGGGTCTTCCAAAAGGGATAGATGAAGATGTACTTCTGGCCGCCCGGCCGAATGCTCCCGCGCGAATCGTGCTGGCCTTCATGCTCGTGTCCAATCAGGTACTGCGACCGTTTGGTCATGGAGAGATAGCTGTAGGTGGTCTCCAGATAGCCGCCCATCGGGGTCGCCATCAGTTCTGCGGTCATCTGGTTCAAGTCTTCCGGCGTATAGCAGATGCGCCATAGAACCATGTCGCAGTCCCCGCGCACGCCAACCGTGGAGTAGGTCAGCGTCAGCAGGCGCCCCGGCTGATTCCAGCGTTTGATCACCTCGGCAAAAGCGGCCCGGTGCGCATCCTTTTCCTGCGCGGGCAACCGCCGCCACTCGGGGAGAACCTTGAAAAACGTAAAGCCGACGGTCTGCCGCTTGACTTCCTTGGCTGGGGCGCGCTGCGGTTCAGCCGCGGCCTGGGTCTGCTCGGCAACTTCGGGGATAAGGGCTTCTGCCATGGTGTACTCCTCGTGAACTCCATGGTAGCAAAGGGCGGGTCAAGACCATTTTGGGGCGGTTAAAGCGGCTATACTGCCTGCGGATGACTGAGAAAATAATAGGTTTCCTCGCCCATTTCGTCATTGCCGTCATTTCCTCCACGGGTTATCTGGGCATTGCCTTGCTCATGGGCATCGAGTCGGCGTGTATTCCTTTGCCCTCCGAGATCATCATGCCGTTCTCCGGCTACCTCGTGTACACCGGCAGGTTTCAGCTCATTTGGGTCGCGACCGCGGGTGCCATCGGATGCAACCTGGGTTCGGCCGTGGCGTATTGGGTGGGGGCCCATGGCGGCCGTCCGCTGGTGGAGCGCTTTGGCCGGTACGTTCTCCTCAGCCGGCACGATTTGGATCGCACCACCGCTTTTTTCCTGAAATACGGGTCCATTACCGTCTTCCTGGCCCGCCTGCTTCCGGTCGTCCGGACCTTCATCGCTTTGCCCGCCGGCATCGCCAAGATGCCGCTATGGCGCTTCCACATCTACACCTTTCTGGGCTCCTGGCCCTGGTGTTTCGCGCTCGCCTACGTTGGCATGAAACTCGGCCAATCCTGGGAGACAGATCCCCGCTTCAAAGAAGTTTTTCATCGTTTTCACGTCGCGGTAGAGGTTGTACTGCTGGTTGGCATTCTGTGGTTCTTGTGGTCGCACTGGAAGAACCGCGGGGCCACTGAGGCCGCCGCCCACTAGAAGCGCAACCACCGGCTTCCTATGGCTGCCGTTGAGCCGTGCTTTCTCGCCTTTGGACGCCGGTGATTTGCCAAAGCAGAATCGAGCGGCAAGACTGGGCGTACCTAAAGACGCGAGAGGACGACCCGCAAGAAAATGTCACCTGCCAGCTCAGAGATTCAGCCCGCCAACGGAAAATTAGGAATCATGATCCCCGGGATGGGATCGGTCGCCACCACATTGATGGCCGGTGTGGAAGCCGTACGCAAGGGTATAGCCAAACCGATAGGCTCCCTGACCCAGATGGGAACCGTACGCCTGGGCAAGCGCACCGAGGCACGCAGCCCGCTGATTCGGGACTTTGTTCCCTTGGCCAAACTCGAGAACCTCTGCTTCACAGGATGGGACATTTTCGCCGACAACATGTTCGAGGCTGCCCAAACCGCCCGCGTGCTCGAGCGAGACCAACTGGAGACCATCCGCCCCTTCCTGGAGGGCATCCGGCCCATGCCCGCGGTATTCGATCAGCACTACGTAAAGCGCTTGAACGGCTGCAATGTGAAGAAGGGTAAAAACAAGCGCGACCTGGCTGAGCAGCTGCGCGCGGATATTCAGGCCTACAAGCGCGTCACCGAACGCCAGGTCATGATCTGGTGCGGATCGACTGAGATTTTCCTCACACCCACGGCAGTCCATTCGTCGCTGGCGGCATTTGAAAAAGGGCTCGAGGAGAACGACATAAACATCGCGCCTTCGATGATCTACGCTTACGCCGCGCTGCAGGAAGGCGTCCCGTTCGCTATGGGAGCGCCCAACTTGGCCGTCGACCTCCCCGTCATGCAGGAGCTTGCGCGCAAGAACAGCGCTCCCATCACCGGCAAGGACTTCAAGACTGGGCAGACCTTCATGAAGACGGTGCTCGCCCCTGCCTTCAAGGCCCGCATGCTGGGCGTGAGCGGTTGGTACTCCACCAACATCCTGGGCAATCGAGATGGGGAAGTGCTCGACGATCCCGAGTCATTCAAGACCAAGGAAGAGTCCAAGCTGAGCGTGCTTGACTTCATCCTTCAACCTGAGCTTTACCCCGATCTCTACAAGGATATTTATCACAAGGTAAGGATTAATTATTACCCTCCACGTGGTGATAACAAAGAGGGTTGGGATAACATCGATATTTTCGGCTGGCTCGGTTACCCGATGCAGATCAAGGTGGATTTCCTGTGCCGGGATTCCATTCTGGCGGCGCCCATCGCGCTCGATCTGGTGTTGTTTCTCGACCTGGCTGCCCGCACTCCGGATCTGAAAGACCTGGGCATTCAAGAGTGGCTCAGCTTCTATTGGAAATCGCCCATGACCGCTCCTGGACTTTATCCGGAGCACGACCTGTTTATCCAGCTGATGAAGCTAAAGAACACGCTGCGCCATATCCAGGGAGAGTCTCTGATTACCCACCTCGGGCTCGAGTATTACGACTAGAGCGCTGCAATCAGCCGTTTAGCCGCGAAAGTACAAGTGTTACGCTAGCGGGCGGCGGCGTGCTATCTTACGGGGATGTGTTGGATCGCCGGAGGAGTCGCGCAGCTATGGGCCGGGCATTAAAAGTCGTAACTCCAATAGCGCGGACGACTCTGACTGCGGCCGCCTTCGAGCAGCTCATTTCCTTTGTGGTGAAGGGAAGTTGGAAGGCGGGCGACCGTATTCCGCCCGAGCGCCAGTTGTGCCAGCAACTGGGCATTGCCCGTACCTCGCTGCGGGAAGCCCTCAAAGCCATGGAATTGATTGGCATGCTGGACAGCCGGGTAGGCGATGGAACGTTCGTTTGTCCGCGCACCGAATTTCTGTCGCGTCCCTTGCTGTGGGCCTTTACCGGCAACGATCACACCGAGCTACACGACATCATGGAAGCGCGAACCATCATCGAGGAGAATCTTGCTGGATTAGCCGCCGAGCGTGGTTCCGAAGAAGAGATCGCCAAGATTGGGGAAGCGGTGCAGGCGATGCGCGACAGCATAGCCAGGGGCGATTCCATTCTGGAAGCGGACATGGCCTTCCACATCTCTATCTCGCAGGCTGCGCGCAACGAGGTGTTGCGGAATGCTGTCCAGCTCTTGCGCAATCTGATGCGGCAGTGGATCTACTACAAGCTCCTGATACCCGATATAGCGCCGAGTGTTCTAAAGCGTCACATTGCGATCTACCGTGCCATTCAACGCCGCAAACCGGCCAGCGCCCGCAATGAAATGCGCCGTCACCTTGAGGAAACGACGCGACTAGTGACCCAAGTGGTCGAACAGCAGATGCACGCCCGTTCCGGTCAACGAGCGTCGAATCCCAAGGTAAAGCAAGCTCCCGCACCCCTGCGCCAATCCGAAGATCGCACCCGACGCGCCGTAGTAAGAATGACCAGCTAGCCACCTCAACTTGTTATCCCGAGGAGCCAACTTGCCTTCGGCCAGTCAAGGGAGCAAGGAACAGTAAGGGCCACCGCGCACTCGACGGCTGCCCATATTCGACCAACGAACCTGGGCCGAAAAAGACGGGCGAAGCCCATCAAACGCTTTTAGTCGTTCCGGGTATGGTGTTCATTAAGAGCGCAGCCGAGCGACCTGCAGTTCTCCCTCCCAAATTCGCGGCCCTATTTCTGCGGAATCTTCACCACAAAATAAGTAATCGAACTACCGGCATCCAGCAGCATCTGATGCGGAATATTGGCGGGGATATGAACCACATCCCCCTCCTGAAGCTTGCGCCGGGTCCCGTCCTGCACTGCGGAGCCGCGAATCTCGCCAGGAGCCGTGGTCGTGGGATTGCTGACCGTTCCCCCAGTCACCAACGTAGCCGTACCTTGGAGTATGAAAAACACATCCTGGAACTGCTGATGTTGCTCACCCTTTCCATCCCGGTCGCGGAAAGCAACCAGGGTATTCGCGTCCAATCGCTTCTCCAGGATGCCCGTTCCAGCATCCGTACTCTTCTTCGCCTGCTCCCGCATCTCCGTCACCATCTGCAGCAATTGATCGGTGGAATAAGCTGCCGTCTGCGCCACCGCTGTGGAGCAAAGCAAAGCCATCAACACAACCCCAAGTTTCATCATCGAAGTATCCTCATTCGTTAGCGCAACGCAATCACGGCCGCATACCGGCCGCCGACACTTACCTTGACCTGCCGCCCGTCGAGGGCAACGCTTTGTTGGCCCCAGATATCTTCGCCAGACTCAAAATTCTCCGCAACTTCCACCTTCCGTCCCCACGTGGCCATGATCGGCAAAATCCCGGTAACCCCTCGCTGATCAACGTACCACCCTGCTCGAAAAAACTGCGCAGCTTGGCCGCCGTTTCCGCCTTTAGCATCACGGGATACGCCACGTAGATCAACTTGTATTCACCGTGATTTCGAAAAAGTCAGCCATGGAAGTCGAGCGCGATCACCTCGTGTACACGGATCGAGGGGACTTCGATCATGATCACTCCCCCATCCATGCGGTAAGGTACTTCCGATCCGGCAACCAGCAGCCGCGCCTTCTGGACACGTCGGCCCGCAGGGACGCGAATCCGAACCTGCTGACTGGAAATCGGAATAATTTCGCGCACCGGCCCTTTCATCATCATCGGGTTGGTCAGGTTCACCAGGTGCACCGTCATGGAGTTCTTTTGCTCCCAGATAGCGAGGTCGAGAACCCCCGCGCCTTCGACGGACAACGGAGCCGGCTCGTTGGTAGCCCACAGGATCGAGTTGCGCAGCAGCCGCGCATGATCGAAGTTGAGCACTTCCCAGAAAGTGCGATCGACGTCCCAGGGAAAATAAACCACACGGCCCGCTCCAATCTGGCGCAGAAAAATACCCGCGTCATGGTTGGGCGACCGGGGAAAACACTCTTCCATAGGCAGGTCAGGATAAGTCGCAACGACCTTCAGCGGCGGGGAAAGACTTTCGCCTGCGGGTGTGACGTGAACCCGATGGATTCCATTGATGATCCTGTTCGCATCTTCGAAGCCTGCCAGCACCGGATGGTATTGGCCGTTAGCGTCCTTTTCGAGCGAAAGGTACGAATTCTGCATCGGGCCTTCCTTGCTCCCGGCGAAGGACGCTCCGAAAAGCGAAGCCAATCCAAAATCGGATCGCCGCACGCCCCATTCGTCGTAGAGCGACGTTTCGTAAGTAGCGACAATGCCACCGCCACGCTCGACAAATTCACGGATCTGGCCGCACTGCTGCGTGGAAAGCGCCGCGATATTGGGCAGGATCAAAGTGCGAAACTGTTCGGTATGCTCCCGGTCCAACAAATGGTCGTGCACCATCTCAAACGGAATCCTGGCTTCGACCAAAGCTTGATAGAAGCCGAGCGCAGGATCCTCAACTGTTCCTGCCGCATGCTCCCCACCATAGAAGGCCGCTGTTTGCTGCGAATAAACCATGCCTACGCGAGCCAATGATTTTTCGTTGCGAAAGTAGCTCTCATTTGCGTGGTGCCACTGGTAAATCTCTTCCACCACGGGGAACCAGCGCTTGTCGTAAGGCTTGGCATTGAATTTCGTAAAGGTCGGACGAAAATCCTGCGCCATGCCATCGGCCACCCAGAGCCGGATCTCGTCGCCGCTCTGCACCGAATCCTTCCAGCGGTACTTGTCTTCCAGCCCGACGCTGAAAATGCCCGCGATCGGTTTGCGCCCCAGGGTGGAACGAAATTCCTTCGCGCTTCTGCCTGCGGCCCATGGCGCTACGACACCGGCTCTGCCTTGCCGGTCAGCCAGCAACGTAGGCGCCAATTCTCCGACGGTCTTCATATCGAGTTGGCTCAGCGCGCCGCCGCCGGCATTCGCGATGTAGCTTGCGTTGGGATTGATCTCTTGTATCTTTCCATTCCAAAGCCGCCATAGCTCGAACAGCCGCGCCTGGTGCCAAACAATGTATTGCCGCTGCGCCGGGTCCTGGGGATTGGTAGTGCGGGGAAGATCGAGCCCTGAGAATTCGTGGAAATTCTGTTGGCAGTGCTCGCAATAACACATCCCTGAGCCGGCCCATCGATTGGTGAAGATACCGTCCACCATGTACTTCGACATGATCTCCTGATGCACCGAGGTCATGAATTCGAAGTTGTACGGCCCCAGCGCGCACGTAAGCCAGAAGTCCGGATCCGATGCGTGTTGTCGCTTCTTGCCGTTTTCGTCGACTGCCAGCCAGTCCGGATGGGCATCGTAGACATCCTTGTGGCATGCGTGTGGATCGGTTCGGGCGACCACGTTCATGCCCAACTTGCGGCAGCCGTGCATCAGGTCGCCGAAGGCGTCCATGTTGCCCAGCCATTTGCTGCGGTAGTGCAGAGGTATCTGCGTGGGGTAGAAGGCCACGCATCCGCCGGCATTCAGGAGTGCGGCATCGGCGTGGATGCGCTGGAAAAAATCCAGCCAGAACTGCTGGTCGTAATTGCCGGGATCATCCTCGACAAAACTTAGCTGGGCCCACCGCATGGGGCGGTCATACCACGATGGAGTTGCCGGGACGGGTGCCGCAGCCGCAAGTGTGGGCTGCCCGTCAAAGCCCACAACGCAGGCAGCGGAGAGGCTAGCTGCTTGTTTGAGGAAGGTTCTTCTGCTGCTCGACAAAGGAATACTCCTTAAGACCATAGTGTGGCAGAGAATCCAATCTTGAAGTGCCTAGGGAGCACCCTCAGGTCCAAATCCCTTCACGGCAGTCCGGACCGCCGAAATGGTACATCGGCCATACCAATGTGTCAATTACGAGGCTGCGCCTGAGGCCGCACTGCTCACAAAGAAGCCTCTTCCTGCAAACCCGAAGCAGCCCCCCGCCCCGTTCGCAAAGAAAGGCGCATGCACTGTATCAACGCCACGAAGTCCAACAGGAAATCCGGGGGAAGCCCCTCCAACGCTTTTGATTGTTTAAGGGTACGGTTGTTCATTCGGAGAGAAGCCGAGAGATCTGCAGGTCAGCTGACCCTCGTTGGTTCCTGCTAATGAATGGTTTCCAAGTGCATTTCCATGAACGTTATTTGCTCATGGTAAATAAGCAGTATTATGCACAGAGCCCAAAATCTCTGTTCTATACAGGCACGTTTCTACGCCGCTTTTGAAGGTGAGGTCAATGATCTCGAGGAACAGAAAAGTTCGCTCCGGCCGGATCAAGTCTAGTTTGGCAGCTGTCATTCTGGCCGCGTCTTTCAGCGGGAGTGCCTCGTCCGCCTATGGGCAGGGCCGGGTCTGTGATCCGCGCACCTTCGGAGCCAAAGCCGATGGCGCCACGAAAGACACGCGCGCGATCCAAGCTGCCATTGATAGTTGTGCCCAAAAGGGTGGAGGCATTGTTAAGCTCAGCGCGGGTACCTTCGTGAGTGGTCCAATCGCGCTCAGGAGCAACATCACGCTGGAGGTCGACCAGGGTGCAACTCTCCTTGGCTCTTCCGACCACGCGGACTATCCGCCTAAAACGGAGTTCCGTCAGCCTGCAGTAGAACCGCTCGTAATCGCCACCAATGCCAGCAACGTGGCGATCGTTGGCGGCAGTGGGGCTGGAGGCGTGATCGACGGGGCAGGAGAAAGCTGGTGGAAGATGGCTCGGGGCGTGAAGGATGCCGGCGTCATGGGCAATCATCCCCGGCCGCGCCTGGTCGTTTTCGATCATTGCAAGCACGTCCGCGTCGAGGGTGTCACGCTGCAGAATTCCGCCTTCTGGCAACTGGTGCCTTACTACTCGGACGACATCGTGATTCGCAACATCCGCGTTCTTGCTCCCGCCAACTCGCCCAACACCGACGGGGTCGATCCTTTTTCTTCAAGTAACATCACCATCGATCATCTGTATGCCGATGTGGGCGATGACGACATAGCCATCAAATCGGGCGCCATCAATTCGCCGGGTGGAGACCAGCCCACCAAAAACATCCACATCACGGATTCGACATTTCTTCACGGCCACGGCTTGTCGGTGGGGAGTGAGATCGCCGGAGGTGCACAGAACGTAGTGGCGGAACGGATCCATTTCAACGGAACCGCCAACGGCATCCGGGTGAAAGCAAATCGAGACCGCGGCAACGATATCAGTCACCTGGTCTTCCGTGACATCGACATGAAGGATGTAAAAACCGCGATCCTGATCAGCGAGTACTACCCGAAAGTTCTGCCCGAGGGCAATGTCGCGGCCGCTCCAGTCACCAGGCTCACCCCCCATTTTCATGACATCACGATTGAAAATCTTCACGCGGTGGGCAGCGAGGTTGCGGGCATCATCGTCGGTCTCCCCGAATCTCCCGCACAAGTGACGCTGAAGAATGTGTCGATTCAAGCGGCGAAAGGTCTCACCGTTGGATATGCTGAGGTCAATGGGCAAAACGTTAACATCCAGCCGCAATCAGGCGATCCAATCGTCTCGCTCGCCAACGCCAAGGTTTCGATCAAGTAAGACCGCTCTGCTTTTCGCTTGCGCGCTCATCACGGCGACCCTGGCGGCGCAACAGGTCAGTTTTCGCATTACCCCAGTGCGCCCGGTGCCGGAGCTTCGCGCCGAAGCCTTGAGAGCAACACCGCCGCCGGAGCAGGGAACTTTCCGCAAATCGGAACTCGTGGAACTGGTGAAACTCGATCCCACCATCAAGCTCGACATCCGTTACGCCGGGACCAACAACTTCCTGGGAACGCCCTTGTATACCCAAGCGCGCGCCTTTCTTCAGAAACCGGCAGCCGAGGCGTTAGTGCGCGCTCATCGCGACCTCAAGGCCCATGGATACGGCCTCATCATTCACGATGGCTACCGCCCGTGGTACGTAACGGAAATCTTCTGGAAGGCCACGCCGGACGATAAGAAGATTTTCGTGGCCGATCCAAAACAAGGCTCCAGGCATAACCGGGGATGCGCCGTCGATCTCTCGTTATACGACTTGAAAACCGGTGAAGAAGTGAAGATGCCGAGTGGCTATGACGAGATGACCAAGCGCGCCTATGCCGACTATCCTGGCGGCACGCCCGAGGAACTTGCTCGCCGTGCCTTGTTGCGCCAAGCCATGGAAAAGCAAGGTTTCATCGTCTTCCCGGAAGAGTGGTGGCACTTCGACTACAAGGACTGGAAAGACTATTCCATCCAAAACGTAAAGTTCGAAGACCTCGGTTTCTGACTCAATAGGCTGCGATTCGCCGCAGCAGAAGCTAAGGCCAAACCGAACCTGACGGGTGCCCATGTTCGCGCCAGCTAACGTGGGCCGAAAAAGACGGGCGACCCGGATTTCCTGCCACGCTGCACTGTATCAACGCCACGAATTCCAACAGGAAATCCGGGGAAGTCCATCAAACGCTTCTACTCACCGATTGAAAGCACTCGAAGAATTCATATTTGGCCCTCGTACGCTGACGCGAACATGTGGCACCCGTTAAGGTCCCGTTTGGTCCTGAAACCCTAAGGCGCACTCGGCGGATACGCACTCGGCCTGATAGCAGCCTTCCAGTTAGTGGCCTGTCCCCGAAGTTCATTGAAAAAGTTTCTTTGGCTTTGTATCAGGGCACGACTTCAGTCGTGCCGTAATGCTTGAAAATACGATGGGCTTTAGCCCCTGAGGCCGTTCTTCGACGTCTCGAATTTCCAATGAACTTCGCACGACACTAGCTAAGAGCGGAATGAACAACTACGGACCAAACAAACCTGACGGGTGCCCCATGTTCGCGAAAGCTAACGTGGGCCGAAAAAGACGGGCGAAGCCCATCAAACGCCTCAGTTTGGCCCTACAGATTAAGTTTGCGCGCAGAGTGTTCAGGCGCTCCAGGCGTGCGCTTCGACATATCGGGCAGAAACGCTGCCAACAACCCTATGGCTGGCAGATAGGCGCAGATCTTGTACACGAAAAAAATGCTGGTAGCGTCGGCGATTCTGCCGAGTACGGCCGCGCCAATACCGCCCATGCCGAAAGCAAAGCCGAAAAACAGACCCGAGATCGCTCCCACCCTCCCCGGAAGCAGTTCCTGCGCGTAGACCAGAATCGCAGGGAACGCCGAAGCCAGCACCATGCCGACAATCACGCTCAACACCAAAGTCCAGAACCGGTTCGCGTGGGGTAGAAGCAACGTGAGTGGCAAAATGCCAAGAATCGAAAACCAGATTACCCGCTTGCGGCCGATGCGATCGCCAATCGGGCCCCCAATAAGAGTACCCGCGGCCACCGAGCCCAAAAACGTAAACAGGTAGATCTGCGAAGTCCGCACCCCGACATGAAAACGCATCATCAGGTAGAAGGTGTAGTAGCTGGTGAAGCTGGCCAGATAAAAATATTTTGAGAAGACCAGAGCGACCAGAACCGTAATGGCTGACGCCACGCGCCAGCCCGGCAATCCCGTCGCCGGCTGAGAATGTTTGGCCAGCCGGGTTCGCAGGTGCAACAGGCGTGCCTTGTACCAGCCGCTCACCCGAGTCAGCACCACGATGGCCAACAACGCCACCAGTGAAAACCAGGCCGCCCCTCGCTGCCCGTGAGGTAGCACAACAAAGGCAGCCATCAACGGGCCCAAAGCCTGTCCGGAGGTACCCCCCACCTGAAAAACGGATTGCGCCAAGCCGTACCGGCCCCCGGAGGCGAGGCGCGCCACGCGGGAAGCTTCCGGGTGGAAGACCGATGAGCCCACCCCAATCAGAGAGGCGGCTAGCAACAGCAGCCCGAAGCTGGGGGCAACCGCCAGCAGCAGTACGCCCACCAGGCTGAACACCATCCCAATGGGCAGGGAATACGGCATGGGCTTGCGGTCGGTGAACAGACCGACGAACGGCTGCAGCACGGATGCCGTCATCTGGAAAGTCAGCGTTAGCAAACCAATCTGGCTGAAGTTCAGGTGGAATCCGGTCTTCAGAATGGGGTAGATGGAGGGCAGCAGGGACTGCATCGTGTCGTTGAGCAGGTGACCAAAGCTCACTGCTATCAGGACTCGAAAAATCATCCCATCCTGGGCTAGGCCCGGGCTTTGGATTTCGCTGCTTTCCCGATTGTCTTCAACGATCTGCGTGGTCATCCGGCCCCGTATCGACCCCCTCCCGTATGGTACCGGAAGCGGGGCTGGTCAGCAGCCGGGGGCAGCGTTTCTCTGGTAGCGAGAGCGCGCCTCGACCAGTTGTTCCAGGTGATCGCAGGAGAGAGGCTTGGGGCAGCCAAGTTGGCGAGCCACCAGGCAGATGTGAGCAAAGTGCTCAACCGTCTCCATGCGCATAAACGCATTTTGCAGCGTGTCGGCGGCCGTCACCACTCCGTGGTTGGCCAGCAAGACCGCATCATGATCGACGATCAGGGGCTGGATACTGGAGGCAACGTCCGCCGTCCCGGTAGTGGCGTAGGGCGCCAACGGAATCGCGCCGAGCGACATCACAATTTCGGAGCATAACGGCTCCTCGAGCGCCAAGCCGCAGGAGGCGAAGCCGGTAGCGATCGGCGGATGCGCGTGCACCACTGCCTGCACATCGGGCCGCTGCCGATAGATGGCGAGGTGCATCCCGATTTCGCTGGTGACGTTCCGGCTCTCCCCGACCCGGCGTCCGTCCATATCGACCACGACCATATCCGACGCCTTGAGCAGGAACTTGCTCATCGCGGTCGGTGTCGCCAGGATGCGATCATGGCTCAGGCGCACGGATAGGTTCCCCGCGGTACCGGGCACGAAACCCAATCGATACAGCCACTTACCAAACCGAGCCAGCTGTTTGCGGTGTACCGTCTCGGCTGACCGCTCGGGCGAGGTCGAGCTTAGGGCCATGTTGAGAGTTGTGGTAAAAGCACTCTTCTCCAGAGCCGTTGAATGCATACGTCACCAAATCCCCGTTTTCACCTGTCCCTCGCAGTTTCCGACGGATAGACGCGAAACGCAACAGGGAAAACGCCGAGAGCAAGAAAATCAGTCCGGGATGGCTCCGCCCACCTTTGAAACTGCCGCCTTCCGTCCGACGACCACTCTCCATGGGAGCGTCATGCTCCCGTTTGTCATCTCTCCATCCCAATCACCGATCCCAAATGGAAGCGCCACCCTCCCCGTGTCATCCCGAGGAGACGACTTGCCTGCGGCAAGTTAAGGGAGCAATGAACAGTGCGGGCCACCGCGCACTGGACGGGTGCCCCATGTTCGCACCAGCGTACGTGGGCCGAAAAAAGCCGGGCGAAGCCCCTCGAACGCTTTTACTCGGTCCAGGGTACGGTTGTTCATCCCGAGGAGCCGACTTGCCTGCGGCCAGTTAAGGGAGCATTGAACAGTACCGGCCGCCGCGCACTCGATGGGTGCCCCATGTTCGCACCAGCGTACGTGGGCCGAAAAAGACGGGCGAAGCCCCCTCAAACGTTTTTGGTCGGTCCAAGGTGCGGTTGTTCATTAGGAGCGTTTGACTTAATTCGGTTTGCAGCCGGCTGCCCTCTCAATCCCACTAACAGCACTTCATGGAAGCGCCTCCCTCCCCTTGTCATCCCGAGGAGCCAACTTACCTGCGGCAAGTTAAGGGAGCAATGAACAGCACGGGCCACCGCGCACTCGATGGGTGCCCCATGTTCGCGCCAGCTAACGTGGGCCGAAAAAGCCGGGCGAAGCCCATCGAACGCCTTTAGTCGGTCCAGGGTACGGTTGTTCCTTAGGAGCGTTTGACTTAATTCGGTTTGCAGCCGGCTGCCTCTCAATCCCACTAACAGCACTCAATGGAAGCGCCGCCCTCCCCTTGTCATCCCGAGCGTTTTGACTTAATTCGGTTTGCAGCCGGCTGCCCTCTCAATCCCACTAACAGCACCTAATGGAAGCGCCAACCTCAACTTGTCATCACGAGCGCAGCCGAGGGACCTGCAGTTCTACGGACCTTTCGGGGAAATGTTTTTCTGCTTTTCGACCGAGCTCCCCCGGATTTCCTACCTCACAGCGGGCGGCAACGGTCACCCATGCAGCTCTCCGCAAAGAGAGACGTAGAAACTTCATCAACGCCACAGAACTCGACAGGAAATCCGGGGAGCGGAGTGGAGAGATCTGCGGTTTCTTCTCTCGGTTCTTAAAACCCTATCAAAACCCGGAGGCACCCCCCTCCGATAGCGCGGAAAAAACGCGGACAATCAAGCCCGCTCGACCTTCACGACCCCGTGTGAAAGATGCAGCCCCAATTAGACTGCACCTGAAAATTGTAAAGCCAATAATTACTGACGTTGGCGGACGAGTTGTTCAACAAATCATTCCATGTTCCGTTCTGCGGAAATGGAACGTTCACGGACTGCGGCGAATCTGAAAAGTTCAGCACGATCATGTACAGGTCTCCACCGGACCAGCGGTGATAGATCGCGATCTGCTTCCCTTCATCGATGCCGTAACCGTCAGGGGACAACTGCGTCCACGACGAATCGTAGAAGTTCGGGTAGAAATTAGGAGAACGCAAGGCAGGATGGGCAGCTCGCAAGCCCATCAAAAAGGTGTACCAGTAGACCAACGGTGTTCCGTCGGCATCGTTGCGCTGCGTCCAGGTCAGAGGCCTTGACTGCACGCGCTTGAACTCGGGAGGAGCGTTCGTATCGTCCTCCCAGAGGTTTTCGTACTGCCCCCATTCCTGGCCGTTGTGCACCAGCACCGTTCCTGAACAGGTTGCGAGGGCGATCATGTAAGGCTGCGCTTTGAACCATCGGTCCCGTGTGCCCAATTCATACGTGATCGTAGCGTGGTCGTGATTTTCCAGATAAATCGTCGGGCAGATGGGCGCGTTGAAATCCCGGGCCGAATTCAGCACCCGCATATAGCTCGCCGTGATTCCACCCTTCACCGCGTAGCCGTTGGCCACGTCAAACGGATAAGACCGGAATACATCGAACCACGCCCCGGTTGGCTGAATGAGATTCGAATCGGCTATGACGGAAAAATCCCACGCATCTTCCAAAATCAGGGAAACGTTATCCAGCCCCTGTTTTCCCGCGTAGGCTTTCAAGTCAGCGATCAGCTCCGGAGCCCCCTTGGTGGGAAACTGCGGATTGTTGTAACCCGTGACCTGATCGAAGCGGAACCCATCAAGTTTGAAACGGCTCAGCCAGTATTCACAAACATCGGTGGCAAATTGCTGCGTACAGCTGTTGGTATAGTCGAGCGGCAGCATGCCGAAATTCCCGGCTGGTTCAAACTGCCCGATGAATGGCGAGTCTGTGGGTGTTTGCCAAAGCCAGTAATAGGGAAACCCATTGGTATTGGAACCTTGATACGCATGTTGCAGCACAATATCGAGCAGCACATGCAGATTCCGGCGGTGACATTCGTTCACCAGCCCGGCGACTCTCGAGAGCCGATCCAGAGGATCCCCCGCCACAGCGACATAGCTGGATTCAACCGAGAAAAAATAGGCGGGGTTGTATCCCCAACTGAACGTGGCGTCGTCAGGCCACGCAATCCAGGGCATGAACTCAATGGCATTCACATGCAATGCCTGCACCAGGTCAAGATTGTCTTGAACGGCATCGATCGGCGCGCGTGTCCCACGATAGTTTTTCGTGAAGTCGTCGATCATCAGTTCGTAAATGATCAGGTCGCTCGATGGCAGGCGCTGGCCGATAGCGTTCACGTCTACCAGGGTTCCACCCACGACAAACGCCGATCGGTCCTTCGAGTCGCCGCCGTATTTCGTGCACGGATCGCCCACGTAACGGACCGTGGTGTCATTGAAAGTGACCAGATACTGATATTGGTACCATCCGTCGGGAAGCGGCGTCGCGAAGGAGTAGACGTAGAGATAGCCGTTTTTATGGGTGGTCAGGGTCATCTTCAGCGCGCTGGCCGGGTCCCAATCTTGTGCGCCCGGGGTTACCAGGTGCTGAAAATCGCTGACAATGCTAACCGACGCGATCTGGCAGGCGCCGCCCCGCGTGTACTGGGTGGGATCAATCGTGTTGTCGGGAACAAAGAGCTGAATACTTTGGTCGCCCGACGCAGAGCGCGTGAAGCCAAAAGTCTCGTACACGGGGTTTCCTCGGGAACATAGTGGCGCCGGTTGATCCAGCGTTACGCGAACCAAGATACTCGCATGCGATTTTCCCCGGCCAGCGTCGATAATAAGACGTCATGAATTTTTTTCCCCGCTACCTGCTGGCCGCTCTCCTTCTGTCCGCCGTCGTTGCCCAGGCGCAAGCACCACCACCCACGACCCTCGCCGGGATCGCGCACGTGGCCATTCGCGTCTCCGATCTCGCGCGTTCCCGCGACTTCTACCAAAAACTCGGGTTCGAGCAGTCCTTTGCCTTTACCAAGGATGGAGCCACCACGGAGGTCTTCCTCAAGGTAAACGACCGGCAATTCATTGAAATGTATCCGCAGACACAGTCCCCACAGGAGATCGGGTTCATGCATGTCTGCTTCGAATCCACCGATCTGGAACAACTCAACCGCGCCTACGTGGCGCGCGGCCTAACACCCACGCCGGTGAAGCGTGCGGGCGCCGGTAACCTGCTCTTCACCATGGTCGGGCCGGAGCAGCAGAATATCGAATATACCCAATACATGCCCGGTTCTCTCCACTCCAAAGACCAGGGGCAACATCTGGGCGCGGACCGCATCTCGCAGGAAATTTTCGGCGTGAGCTTGCGCATGGAAGATCCGGTCGTAGCCCGGTCATTCTATGAACAGATGTTGGGTTTTCACGAATCTCGCAATGTCCTTGAGGAGGGGGTCATTCCGCTGCTGATGCCTGGGTCTTCGGGCCAGGTGATAGAAATGACTCCGGGCGTATTTGAATTGCTCCTCGCCGTTCCCAGCCTGCGGAGGGCTGCTGCCGAACTCAACGCACGGCATGTTGCCTTCGCAAGAGAGAAGTCGATGCTGATCGTAAAGGATCCCGATGACAACCGCATCGCGTTCCTCACAATCGAGCCTGAAACCAGCAGGTTTCCCTTCTCGATTCCTCGACTATCAAGGTAAGATCACCATCCCGGCGGCCGCTCTTTAAAGCAATACTTCCGCTATTTACCTCGAATTCACAGAATGCCACACAGGTTTTAACTCCCTGTTGACTCAGCGTTTAGAAATTGAGCCATTCGCCCTGATGGCAGTTACTAACATGGCGCTCCCTGTCTAAAATACTGGACACCATGTGTAATCCGAATTTACAACTATTGAGCCATTGACAACAGACAATCGATGTGTTCAGGAGATTTATGAAGCGGAGAGATTTTTTAAAGTCTTCGGCTGCCGTCACCGGCGCCGGACTGTTCAACGAACTTGGGTTGAAAAAGTTGTTGGGCGCGACCGCGTCTGACTCTTCTAAAGTCCCCGGACCGCGCCCGAACATCCTGTTCCTTATGGTCGACGAACTGCGATTCCCATCCGTATTTCCCGCCGGAATCAAAGACGCAGGGGAATTCCTGCATAGGTTTATGCCCAACCTCCACAAGCTTTGGAAGCGCGGAGTCAAGTTTGGCAGCCACCATTGCGCCGCGAACGCTTGTACTCCATCCCGCGGTGTTATGATTACCGGGCTTTATTCGCAGCAAAGCTGGCTCTTAAACACCATCCTCTCGTCACCGACGCCGTCACCCATCGCACGCCTCGCGCCAGTGTTGAATCCTGCCTATCCGACCTACGGCAAGCTCCTGCGCAGGATGGGCTATGAAACACCTTATCGCGGCAAATGGCACGTCTCCATCCCCGTGGCCCCGCCGAATGGCTTTGGCTTATTGAGATACGGCTTCGATTATCAAACCTATCCCGACCCGACCGGCTATAACTTGCAGGGCAGTTACGGCATGGAAACCGACTACCACAACGATGCTTATACTGCGACTCAGGCGGTCGAATACCTATCCAACCTAAAACCGGGACGTGCGCCTTTCTGCCTCACCGTGAGCTTTGTCAATCCGCATGACCGCGAATTCTTCCCTTCGGGAACGGAATTCCAGACGGTCAACAATCTCTATGCATCCGCGACAGCGAACCCGACCGGGATACAACCGAATATTGTTTACGGCGATCCCAGCAACCCCGACAGCAGCGGGCCAAACGTGCCTTGGGACGTGGACAAGCTGAAAAACCCGCCGCATTACGGCTATCCAGACCTACCTCCAAATTGGGAGACCGAGAAGGACTGGGAACACCAAAAGAAGCCCACCACACAGACATTCATCAAAAACTTTTGCAACCTCAACTGGGGTGGGGCTTCCTCAGATCCCACGCAAACCGAGTTCACGCTTGTCCCTTACGCGACAACAGATCCGAGCAGCAATATCGGTGGTGCGTACGGGCCTTTTAGTTACTGGCGGCGAGGCATGGACTGCTATACCCAAGTCATGGAACTCGTTGATGCCCAGATTGGACGCGTGGTGGATGCGCTGCATTGCCTCTCACCCGAAGTCATCGAGAATACAGTCATTGTCTTCACTTCCGATCACGGCGAATACAACGGTGCTCACGGTTTGCTCCAAGGCAAAATGGCGACTGTCTACGAGGAGGCATGGCACGTTCCGTTGATTGTGGTGGATCCGAGTGGCCGATTCACGGGAGACATCGATCAGATACGGATGGGGCTCACATCGCATGCCGATCTCATGCCGCTTCTGGTGAGCCTCGGGGATAAAGGGAGCACCAGCTGGATGAATCGCGAGCTAAGTCAGATCTACGGCTCGCGGCATGACATGATTTCCATGCTGCAGACCTGTGAGGCGCCGGGCAGGGACTTTGTCTTGCTCGCAACCGATGAGATCGCTCCTGGATACTTTAACCCGACGAATGCGCCGACCCACGTGCTTGGCCTGCGGACGCAGGATTACAAGTTCGGTATCTCGGCTGAGTGGATCAGCAAGAGCAGCCAGATCGACTTAAGCACCGCTCAGTACGAGTTCTATGATTACTCGACCGGGAAGGGCCGGATGGAACTCGAGAACACTCCCACCGACCCGCGCGCGAATCAGACGCTCGCGTATCTACTCAACAATGCAATTCCGAATGAGTTACAGCAGCCGCTGCCAGAGCCGTATCGCATAGTCCAGGTAGGCGCCGAAATCGCTCACCTTGCCTATCGCGCCCTGATCGCGGGACAGACTCCGTCGGTTTGGCAAGCTGGCGGACTGAGAACAATTCTCGGATACGGCGCTGATTTCTAGCTTGGCAAGAATGCGCGGATGAACCGTGCGGTCCGCAGACGTGTTGTCCCACATCTCGCAAAAACGAGCGGGATGTGGGACACCCTCGGTCCGCTTTCAGGATAGATCCCAAAGCCTGAGAGTTTTCACACAGACTCGGAAGTCCGCACCCTTCACTGCGCGACGATGAACGGCACGGATAGTTACGTCTTGGCCTGCAGGACGAGAAGCATCGCCTGGTAGAGTTCTTCTTTGCGGACCGGCTTCAACACATAGGCGCCCACACCCAGTTCTGCGCAGCGCGCGACATCGCTTGGCTGGCCGCCGGATGTCAGCATCATGATGGTGGCAATTGGGTTTTGCAAACGGGTCTTGAGTTGTCTCACTAGCCCAAAGCCGTCCATCTTGGGCATATGGATATCCGTGAGAACCAATTTGTAGGGATCGTCGAACTTCTCCGCAGTTGACAGCTGATCCAATGCCTGCTCGGCGCTGGTGACGGACGTTGTATGCATTCCCCAACCTTCGAACATGGTGGAAAGGATACGACGGTTAGTGGCGTTATCATCGACGATCAGAACCTTCAGGCCCGGATGCACGGGAGGAGCAACCGCCTGAACCGCCGGAGGTGCCATCGTTTCCGTGCCAGACCGCACGGTGAAATGAAATTGCGATCCCACACCAGGTTCGCTATCCACCCAGATGTGTCCACCCATCAACTCGACCAGTCGCTTGGAAATCGTCAGGCCCAGGCCTGTTCCTCCCACTTTTTGGGCCGCCGACACTTCAGCCTGCGTGAAGGAATCGAAGATCGCGGCCAGTTTTTCCTGCGCGATCCCAACCCCTGTGTCGGAGATAGTGAAGTGCAGGAAAGAATCCCTGCGCACCCCGGCAACCGGCTCCAACTTAATCCCAACCTCTCCCATCTCGGTAAACTTGATCGCATTTCCGATCAGATTGTTAAGCACGTTCCGAAGGCGTCCCGGGTCGGCCTTGACGATCGCCGGTAGGCCTTCGCGTAGCTCACAGACGAGTTCCAGGCCCTTTTCTTGAGCCTGGCGAGCCAGGGTCCTAAGCGTGCCTTCCACGCAGTCATAGAGATCGAACTCGATGATCCCTAGCTCAACCTCGCCGGCCTCGATCTTTGAGAAGTCCAGGATCTCGTCGACCACATTCAAGAGAGAATCCGCGGAAAGCTTGATTTTCCCCAGGTATTCTTTTTGTTCGGCGGTGAGTTCGGTCCGCAGGGTGTGCTCTGTCATCCCCACGATGCTGTTCAGCGGGGTGCGAAGCTCGTGGCTCATGTTCGCCAGAAACTCGCTCTTGGCCGAGTTACTGGCTTCGGCGATCTGCACTTTCTCTCCCGCCAGGCGCTGCTCCTGCTGGCGCAAGGCATTTTGCACCCGCATTGTTTCTTCATACATCAGCTTCATGCGCTCTGCGGCAAGCTTGAGTTCGCGGGTCCTCTGCTCCACAGTTTGTTCCAGGCTATCGTTGTGCAGCTTGAGCTCCTGTTGGAGCTGACGCATCTTAAGGTGAGTCTGGACGCGGGCCTTCACCTCTTCGATCTGAAACGGCTTCGTGATGTAATCGACGCCGCCCGCCTCAAAGGCCTTCACCTTATCTTCCGTTGCATTCAAGGCGCTCAGGAAAATTACCGGCCGAGCCGAAAGCTCGGGATCGGCTTTCAATTGCTCACACACCTCATAGCCATTCATCTCCGGCATGTTGATATCCAGCAGAAACAAATCCGGAGCGTTATACCCTGCCGCCGCAAGCGCCATGCGCCCCCGCGGAAACGAGCGTATGTTGTAACCGTCTACTCTCAGAATGTCTTCCAACAGCTTCAGGTTGGCGGGTTGATCGTCGACCACCATGATGCTGAGAGGGTGCGTTTCGCTGTGCGGGGTGAGAGTCATTGCTGTATTTTCCGTTTGGTCTCCGCCAGGAGAGAAGAGAGGGCGTCGTAGTCATAGTTCTCCGCCATCTCCTGCAATGCGCCCGCAGATCCTTTGTTATGCTCGCTTACTTGTTGAATGAGCTGATCCAAAAGGTCCTTTTCCCCTTGTTGCACCGCCTCGTGCAATTGATCGATTAGTCCCGCGGGCAGTTCGCTCAGTTGCTGCGCAGTCACGGAAGAGGGCAGCACAGGCGACGGCGTAGTTTGCTCGAGCGTTGCCTTCTGGTTGGACCGGTCTGTGTAGTGCGGGAGGGTGGCGCCTGGATCATGATGCTCTAACGCGGCTTCGAGTGGCATTTCGAAAAGGAAGGTGGACCCCTCGTTTGGGCTGCTCGTCACGGTAATATCCCCACCCATCAGCCGCGCGTAGCTTCGCCCAATCGACAATCCCAAGCCGGTCCCCTCGATCGCCTTAATACCGCGCTTGAACTGATTGAACGGTTGGAACAGCCGGCCTTGCTCCTCGACCGTCAGGCCCGGACCGGTGTCCTCAACCTGAGCCGACATCCAGAGCTGCGTGTCTCTTGTGCGCAGCGTGACGTGCAGCTTTACATGACCGCGGTTGGTGAATTTCATGGCATTCCCCAGCAGGTTGATGAGTATCTGGCGCATCTTGCCTTCGTCCGCGGTGACGTAATCCACCGATTCGCCATCTACCAACACCTCGTATTCAAGCGCTTTTGCCTGTGCCGATAGGCGAAACATGGCGCCCAGGCTTTCTATGGACTGGGCAAACTCAAAGGTCGTCGGATTCACCTCAGTGCGGCCGGCCTCGATCTTCGACATGTCCAGAACGTCGGTGATGAGGCCTAACAAATGCTCGCCGCTCTGGCAGATAGTCTTGAGATGACCCTTGGCGACGCTGCTTAGGGTAGTGTCCCGTGATAACAACTGTGCGTAGCCCAGAACTGCGTTCATGGGGGTGCGCAGTTCGTGCGACATGACCGAGAGGAACATGGTTTTTGCGCGGCTGGCAGCCTCAGCCTTTTCCGCTGACTCTTGCAGCCGCCGGTCATATTGCTTTTGTTCCGTAACGTCGCGCACCGCGGAGACGACCAGCATGCCCTCTTCGGTCTCGAGCGGGCTGAGACTGATGGCAATGGGAAACTCGGTACCATCCTTGCGCAACCCGTATAGTTCCGCACCGGATCCCATCAGCCGCACGCGGGGATCGGCAAAAAAAGATTTGCGATGCCCGGGATGCCGATCCTTGAAACGCTGCGGCATCAACATCTCCATTGCCTGCCCGATCAGTTCTTCTCGCTTGTAACCGAAGAGGCGCTCCATCTCCGCATTGACTAAGATGATCTCTCCTTCGCGATCCACGACCAGCATCCCATCGGGAGCTGCCTCCAGCAGCCTCCGGAATTTGGCCTCGTTGGCCAATCGCCGGGTGCGGTCCACGACTTGTCCAAGTTGGGTCCCGAGGAGCGACATTACTTCTAAAAGCGCATCGTCCTGATCGAGGGTCTCAAGGGAAAAAAACTCGAGCACTGCGATCACCTCGCTTCCACTCAGCACAGGGACAGCGAGACCCGTCTTCAGCCCGGCTTCTTCGGCTAAGGATCGCCGGGCGAAGTTGGGATGGGTGGTCACGTCTCGCACCCAAATCGGCTGGGCCTTCGCGATGATTTCGGCAGTAAAAGGCAGTTTCTTTAAAAATTTGACATCCTCAGAGAAGGCACGAAATGGCTCGAAGCGAGGGTCTCGCGTTCTACTCCAAATAGAGCCAGAGACCAGATGATCCGGGCCGTCAGTGATCGTCCACGCGTGCCCCAGCGGCCAAGCGGTAAATTCACAGACGCGATCCACCGTAAACTGCATGGCTTCGGCAATGGTGCTGGCCTGGTTCGCGATGTTGGCAACATCTCTTAGCAGCTCGAGCTGTTTGTTCTTCTCGTTGAGGGCTCGCTCGCCTTCTTTGAGGCTGGTGATGTCGAAGCCCACGCCGTGCAGGGCGTAAGGCTGACCATCCTCACTGCGCAGGATTTTTACTTCGCATTGGAACCACACCACCCTGCCGTCGCGTGCGATCACCCGGTAGATCGACTTCAAGGTCGTTCCCGAAACAAACAATTCGGCGGCTTCGGTACTCCACCGAATCTTATCGTCCGGATGTATATGGGCATACCAACGCAACGGATCTTCGAGCCACTCGCCTTGAGAAAAGCCCAGGGCCGCTTCAATCTGCGGGCTGACGTAGGCGTCGCCGATGCCACCCTCCAGAGTGGCCATGAACACAACCGCAGGCATTTGATCTACGAGTGAGCGAAATTTGGCGTTCACACCCAGGTGAGTAAACGACTTGGCGTGGCCACTAGAGGCTTGCGGATTGGACGGATCGTGCTGGCCGAAAACATCCGCCATCCCTCGGAGGATGGCCTCGGCACTGTCCAGATCGAGAGCAGGTGGATCTGAAGGAAGGAGCGGATTCAGTTGTTGCACTAACCCTTCAGCGCTCATGGGCCTTCCAAACTTTCATGCATCGCAGTTTGCGTCGCTAGGTTGTGCTCTGTTCGCTGCTCAACGGTGTCTCCAGGCCGGCTCCTTATTGACGGAGGCCTGACTGAAGCGGCGCAGCGCGTGAATCGCTCTTCCGTATGTGCCCACGGCGGCGGCGGAAAGCAGGGAACCGGGGGGTTGGTTCATAAAGGGCATGAATTTGTCGGGAAAGCCGGGCATGGTGCAACCGATGCAGATTCCACCGACATTCGGGCACCCGCCGATTCCAGCCATCCAACCTCGTTTGCCGACGTTGCACTGAACAATGGGTCCCCAGCAGCCCAGCTTTACGATGCATTCAACGTCACCGTAACGGGTCGCAAATTCGGCTTGCTCGTAGAAGCCTCCGCGGTCGCAGCCTTCGTGCAGAGTGCGGCCGAATAGCCAGGTAGGGCGAAGACGTTCGTCGAGGGGGATCATGGGCGCTTTCCCTGTAGACATATGAAGCAAATAGAGCAAGGTCTCCATGAAATTATCGGGTTGCACCGGACATCCAGGGACGCACACGATGGGTATGCCGGCCTTCGATCGCCAATCCCAACCCAGGTAATCGGCGAGCCCCATGCAACCTGTGGGGTTGCCCTCCATCGCATGAATGCCGCCGTAGGTGGCGCAGGTGCCGGCAGCGACCACTGCCCACGCTTTGGGCGCCAGCCGATCGATCCAGTCGCAGGTGAGGATGGGTTGGCCCGTTGTGCGATCAGTTCCAAACGACGCCCAATAACCTTCGGCCTTATTCTTCTCGTTCGGTATCGAGCCTTCGATGACCAGAATGAAAGGCGACAGCTCGCCTGCGGCAGCCTTATGAAATGGCTTGAGGAAGTCTTCGCCGTTTTCGTATGCGAGCACTGGGTTGTGGAGATTTACCTTTGGAATCCAGGGTATGCCGCCGAGAAGAATATCTTCGAGGCTAGGCTGCGTAGCCGCTGTCATGGAGATGGTATCGCCGTCGCAGCCGAGGCCAGCTGTAATCCAGAGCACATCGATCTCCGCAAAGGGTATCGTTTCCGGTTGCGGAGGCGGGCCAGCCATTCGGGTCACTCCAGTGTTGCTCCAGCCGGTATAGCTGCTCAGGATGCATTCGAGGCATCCCAATGCCTCAAGTGCCCTGAAAGCGACCAGTCAACGATGCTATCGGCGAAGAAGCGACGCTCTTTACAGGGTGTGGAAAAATTGCTGTGCGGTGGCGAATCGGCCGCCCAGCGGCTGAAGGTTCGGACAAGGTAATTTTTTGTTGCGGCTCCGGGTGTGGCAGGGGATAAAGACCCTGCCCCCTCCATTTGCCGACCAGATTTGCCGTAGCAGGGGCTGAAGCCCATCATTCTTCAAAACCTAACGGCCCGACTAAAGTCGTGCCCTGATACAAAGCAAGAACTTTTCGGCAGCCTGTAAAGCCCATCATTTTTGCAAGCATTTATAGCCCGACTAAAATCGTGCCCTGATACAGAACAGGAGTTCTTCCATAGCCTGTTCAGTCGCTAGGAAGAAGGCCGCGATTTCGAGGGTTTTCAGCCCGTCAGGGAATTATTTGCTTCTAGCTCCGCGGCTAAAGAGGCTGCGGAAAAACTCGGTTTTGTTGCGGTTCTAGCTGTGGCAGGGGCTAAAGCCCATCCTATTTTCAAGTGTTTACGGCACGACTAAAGTCGTGCCCTGATACAAAACCAAGTTTTTCCGCAGCCTGTAAAGCCCAAGCGTACGGGCTGAAGCTCTCTGCGACGAGGCAGCCGGTACCTTTCAATTTAATTGTCAAAGATCTACGTGCATTCGCCCTGAGGCAGTTTGCCGCGAAGATGGCGGCTGCAAAGAATGCGCTAAAAGCGCTATAAGCGTTTTAAGTTACTTTTGGTTACTACAAGATGCCCGGCTCCGCATCTGCAAGTTAAGGCGCGCTTCATGGGTGATTACTCTGACGCGACACGAGCGCTTGAAAAACCCTTTGCGTGTATAGACGCGGGTTGAGGGTGTTTAGCCTGATGTCGCATAGAGGAATAATATTAAGTAGCTACCCATCAGGAGTTGACGCAGCATGGTGAATGCGGGCCGGTTTCCTGTCACACTGATCTGGGTGTACCTGGCGGTTGCCACCTCATCGGCTTGGGCGCAGACCAAGCCGGCGCGCCCCAACGTTCCAATTGACCGAGTAGCCGACACATACACGATTTATTCCATGCTGATGCCGGGCCAGGTTTTTACGGATATGGATTCCGGTCAGCCGTGGGCCATTAGCGACACCACGGTAAATGAAGATGACCTTAATCCGAGGTTGGCGCCCGAGGCGACTCTCCAGCCGCCGGAAGATAATCCGCACAGCTTTCAGGAAGCTGTGAACGACTACAACCAGCGCAAGAAGGAACGGTTTCAGTTGACCCGCCACTTCCAGCTGGACCGGGATTACGTCCTGCTGGTGCCGGCCCAGACCTCCGAGTTCAAGGCATCGCGCACCGCGCTGGACGCCTCCTCCGATCTGCAGTCTGCCTACGGAGGCTACCTGGGGATCACGTATTTCAGCGAAGTTTATTTCAATATTCCGCAAACGGCGGCGCTGGTCTATATCCTCGATTGGTGCGGCAATCTATGCTCGCAAGCGGAGTGGGTTTATCTGGAGAAGCAGAATGGTGTTTGGGTACGCCGCTCCGGCAAGGCTCCCCCGCAGTCATGATCCTGGAGGAAGAATGCGGTTTGCTGTCGCGGTTTCGGTTTTCCTGTTTTCAACCCTCGCTTTCGCTCAAGAACCACTTCGGGTGGCTGTCGTTGGGCTGGAGCACGGTCACATCGGCGGGTTCCTGAAGCAGTTCCCCAATCAGCACGAGGTACAACTGGTGGGCATCGTGGAAAGCGATGCCGAGCTTGCTCATCGCTACGCAGAGAAGTATCAGCTGGATTCCAGCCTCTTCTATACGCAGATGGACGCCATGGTCGCGGCACGGCATCCCCAGGCGGTTTTGGTCTATACGTCGATCGGCCGGCATCGCCAAGTCATCGAGGAAGCGGCCAAGCACGGGCTGAGCGTGATGGTAGAGAAACCGCTCACCATGTCGCTGGACGACGCCTTGGCCATTCGCCGCGCCGCCAGAGAACACCACATCCAGGTACTGGTGAACTATGAGACTACTTGGTATGCAAGCAACCGGGCTGCGTATGACGAGGTGGCGCAGGGCGGCCTGGGTGATCTTCGCCGAATCGTCGTGCACGATGGCCACCAAGGACCGAAAGAGATCGGCGTGCAGCCGGAATTCCTCAAGTGGCTGGAAGATCCGGATCAGAATGGCGACGGGGCTCTCTACGATTTTGGCTGCTACGGCGCGGACCTGGCCACTTGGCTCATGCACGGGGAGTCACCGCTGAGCGTCACCGCTGTTACCCAGACCGAAAAGCCGGAGATCTACCCCCGGGTTGCGGATGAATCCACCATCATCGTGCGTTATCCCAAGGCTGAGGCCGTGCTGATGGGTTCCTGGAACTGGCCGTTTGCCCGCAAGGACATGGAGGTCTATGGGGCCACCGGATATGCCATCACCGTGGGACCGGATAAGATGCGTCTCCGGACCAAAGGCCAGACTCAGGAGACAGAGAGTGTGTCTCCGCCGTTGACGGCGCCGAACGATGGGTCGCTCCACTATCTAGCAGCGGTGCTTAAGGGAACGCTGAAGCCAGAGGGCGACTTGACTTCCCTCGATACAAACGTGGTGGTGATGCAGATTCTGGATGCGGCACGGCAGTCTGCCCGCGAAGGCAAGACGATCAAGCTATCGCCTTTGCCGCAATAGAGGGGGTACGGCGGGCCCTTTTCCGGGGCACGAAATGCGGCCTGCCGTGGATTACTTCTGAGGGCAGATAGCGCTTTTTCTCACCACATAGCGAGCAGACCACGCATATGGAGCGGGGAGGGAAACCGTCGGTTCCGGTGGAAACGTCGTGGCCGCACTTCTTGCAGCAGACCACGCAAGATTTGGGGAAAGGCAGAGCACGCATGAGCCTTACTATAGGGGAATAAAAGGAGAAGATCAAGCCTGTAGCCAGTCCCGTGGGGACGCCTGAACTCAGCTCGATGCAAAAGATGGAGGTCCCGTCAGGGATGGCTAAAAGGCAGACTGTTGTGTTCAGCCGTCCCTGCGGGACTAGTCGTATGACGTGCGAATTCCCAGGATTTCATCCTGGGCTAAGCTCAGCCGTCCCTGCGGGACTGGATGATAAAGGCGAATGGCCAATTAAGTCACAGCCTCTCGAGATGACAAGGGGAGGCGGCGTTCCATTCGGAATTAATTTCAAGGATGAGGGATCTGCAGTTTCACTCGCCTGAAGCATTGCCTTTTTGCGCTTTGATCCAGCTGTCGGTGCGGGCGTCTAGGAGATCCAAGGGCAGGACTCCTCCGTTCAGCATCTCGTCGTGGAAGGTGCGGATGTCGAACTTGGGGCCGAGTTCCTTGCGGGCACGCTCGCGGAGTTCGCGGAATTTTAGCTGACCTAACTTGTAACTCAGAGCCTGACCGGGCCAGGCAATGTAACGGTCGGTTTCGGTCTGGATCATGGGCTCGTCGATGGTGCCGGACTTACGGAAGAAGTCGACCACTTGCTCCCTGGACCAGCCTTTTGAGTGAATGCCGGTGTCGACCACCAGGCGCACGGCGCGAAAACGCTCACTGCCGAGCATGCCGTACTCGGATACTGGATCGCGGTAGAACCCAACCTCCTTGCCGAGTTGCTCAGCGTATAGCGCCCAGCCTTCGATATACCCGGAGTTGAAGGAGTGCTGACGGAACTTAGGCAGGCCGGTCATCTGCTGCGCGACGGATAGCTGCATGTGATGCCCGGGAATGCCCTCGTGATACGCGGTGGCTTCATCGTCGATCAATGTGCGATGGGCAAAGTCTGAGGTGGCGACAACCACGCGGCCAGGGCGCTTTCCGTCGGGAGTTCCGGTTTGATAGTGGGTCGCCATCGCCGACTGAAATGCGGGAATGGCCTCTACCGTGACCGGTGAGCCGGGTATGTAGGTAAAGAGCTGGGGTAACTTGCCCTGCATCTGCGCAAGATAACGGCGATAGTCATCAAGAATCTGGTCGGCAGAGGTGGGAATGTATTTCGGATTCTTCTTGACCGAAGCATCGAAGGAGGCCAGATCGGAAAAGCCTTGCTGGTGGGCAATGGCCAGCATCTGGTCCCCGATGCGCTTCATTTCACGCAAGCCAATCTGGTGGATCTGATCGGGAGTAAGAGTGCTGATCGTGGTCCGACTGCGAATGTAATGGCGGTAGCGCTTCTCGCCGTCCGGCAGCGCGGTGATGGAAAGAATGGTTCGGCCGTGAGGAGCGTAGTCGGTGGCGACAAAGTTGGCGAAGGCCTTATAGGCCGGCAGGACTTCTTTGTTTACTACGTCGGTGATTTCCCGGGTGAGTCGTTGTTGATCGGCCGATGAGATGTTGCTGGGGAACTTTTTGGTGGGAATGAGGAAGGGGTTCGCGGAAATGACTCCCTGGCATTGAGCGGGGACTTTTTCCAGTAAGAAACGCACCGGCATCAGGTGGTCTTTCATGCCAGCGCGCATCACCTCCTCGGTCTGGGAGAAGACCCTCGGTATCTGGTGCAGGCGCGCTATGTAGTCCTGGTAATACTTGATGGTGCCGAAGGGAGAGGAAAGCGGTAGGTCTGCAAGCTCGGTGTGCGGGCCACTCATCTGCGAGACCGGCATCTCGAAATCCTTGAAGGCGTAGTCGTCGTTGCGCTGCTCGAGAGTGCGGACCATGAGTTGATGGGAAAGCTGGTCCTGCTCGGGGAAACCCGTGGTGGAGATGGCTTGGAGGCGGGTTAGGAACTTTTCGTCGGTGGCGTGCTCACGCTCCGCTTCCGCGAGGGATGCTTCGTCGAGTTTGTCGTTGTAACGGTAGTCCCCGAATTGGGTCGCGGTTTCCGGTGAGGATTTCAGGTCGGATTGATATTGCTCTTCGAATAGGGCGTTTTGCTCGGCGAGTCGCGAGGCGAGTGTGGCGGGCGGTGCGGCGAATAATGTCGAGGCGGAGAGGGAGAAGCAGGTGGCCAGGGAAAGGCTCAGGATCTGATTGCGCATGTTCTCAGAAGATTAGCAGAGCCCGGCTGGTAGCAGAGATGCACCGCGGGGGATGCAGAAGCGTTTGATGGGCTTTGCCCGTCTTTTTCGGCCCACGTTCGCTGGTGCGAACATGGGGCACCCGTTAAGTGTGCGGTTGGGTTGAGTGATGTGGGCGTGGCGGGCTACTAGAGTTGGTGCAGCGTTCGGCGGATGTTCGCTTCGTAAATGGGTCAGGTTTGCGGTTGGGTTGAGTGCGTTGATGCACTAACAGGTGAGGAAAAGCGTTTGATGGGCTTTGCCCGTCTTTTTGGGCCCACGTTAGCTGGTGCGAACATGGGGCACCCGTCAAGTGTGCGGTTGGTTAGAGTGATGTGGGCGTGGCGGGCTACTAGAGTTGGTGCAGCGTTGGGCGGATCTTTGCTTCGTAAATGGGTCAGGTTTGCGGTTGGGTCCAGTGGGTTGATGCACGAACAGGCGAGGAAAAGCGTTTGATGGGCTTCGCCCGTCGTTTTCGGCCCACGTTAGCTGGTGCGAACATGGGGCACCCATCAAGTGTGCGGTTGGGTTGAGGGTTATGGGCGTGATGGGGCTACCAGAGTTGGTGTACGGTTGGGCGGATCTTTGCTTCGTAAATGCTTCTGATGGCTGCCATGATTTCTGGGGTGAGCGGCGATAGATTGGAGGCGGTCGCGTTGTCGGCTACTTGGCTGGGACGCTTGCCTCCGGGAATCGCACACGTAACCGCGTCGAACATGAGGATCCAGCGGAGGGCAAGCTGGCTCATAGTTACTCCAGGCGGCAAGAGCGCGCGGATTTCTTCAACCGCCGATAAAGCCACTTCGTAATCGACGCCGGAAAAAGTCTCGCCGGCATCGAAGCGCTGCCCCTGACGATTGAAATTGCGGTGGTCGTCGGCTTCGAATTGCGTATCAATGCGGAATTTGCCTGTCAGCAATCCGCTGGCTAAGGGCACACGGGCCAGGATTCCAACCTGCTTGGCTTTGGCTTGGGGGAAGAAGAGCTCCGACGGACGCTGGCGAAAGCAGTTGAAGATGATCTGGACGGTTTGCAAATTGGGGTACTCGATCGCCTTCAAGGCTTCTTCTACCCGCTCCACACTCACTCCATAGAAACGGATTTTGCCCGCTTGCACCAGGTCGTCGAGCACTCCGAAAATTTCGGGGTGGTAATAGGCGCTCGTCGGTGGACAGTGGAGCTGCACCAGGTCGAGCGCCTCTGTCTCCAAGCCGCGAAGATTGTCCTCGACCCAGGAGGTGAGGTTCTCACGGCTGTAGCCCTCCACCGTTTGCTTGGGCAAACGGCGGCCCATTTTGGTGGCGACGATAATTTCTTCTTTGCGCGACTTCTTCAGTTGCGCAATCAGACGGTGGCTGCGGCCATTGCCGTAGACATCGGCGGTGTCGAGAAAGTTGATGCCGGAGTCAATTGCCTGGTTCAACGCGGCCAGCGATTCCTCATCGCTGACTTGCCCCCAGGCGCCACCAATGGCCCATGCTCCGAAGCTGATCTCTGAGACTTTCCAACCGGTACGGCCAAGGGGACGATAATTCAAACTAGCTCCTCGATGTGGATGCGCCCGTGCAGCGGGCTAAAACGATGGTGATGTCATCGGGTTGTTCGACGGCGCCGATCCAGTCGGCAACCGCGCCGGTGACGATTTCAGAGATACGGGGCAGAGGCTTGTCGCGATGCTCCAGGATCAAGGCGGCCAAGCGCTCCTCGCCGAATTCTCCAAACTCGTTTTCGGGTTCGGTGACGCCGTCACTGTAGGCGACAAAGATGTCACCGGGCTGCATTACCAGAGTTGACTCGTCATAGGTGACGCCGCTAAACAGGCCGACGACTGTGCCATTAACCGCGAGCCGGGAAACTTCTCCGGTAGCGCGCAGGATGAGAGGCGGCAGATGGCCGGCATTGCAATAGGTCAGCACCCGCGCCTTGCAATCATAACAACCGAGGAACATGGTGGCGTATTTTGCTGCCGGAGTGCTGCGGTAAAGCTGATAGTTCAGGGTGGTCATGAGCGTGGCCGGCGCCAGCTGCGATTCTGTGCTGCCGTCGCCCCGATAATACATGCGGGGATCTTCCTGCGATCCATAAGACAGGGAGGCAGGCAAAAGCGCCATCTCCGGCTCCATGGAATAGGCGCGAACAAAAGCGTGCACCGTGGCCATCAACAAGGCGGCGGAGATACCTTTTCCACTGATGTCTCCCACGGCGATGACCAGGCGGTCGCTGCCCAGCGGAATGAAATCATAGTAGTCGCCGCTGACCGTACGCGCCGGGACACAAAGGCCGTGGACTTCGAGCGAAGGCAGGTCCGTGACTTGGCGGGGAAAGAGGAGTTCCTGCACCTCGTAGGCGATGCTGAGTTCGTTCTCGAGCCGTTGTTTTTCCTTTTGCTCTTCGATCAGCCTGGCCAGCGATCCGGTCATGGAGTTGAATGAATGCCCGAGGGCCGCCATTTGATCGCGGCCGTGGAGCCGGATGCGGTGGGTCAGGTCGCCCCGGTTTACGTGTTCGGTCGCGCGGTAAAGCTCTCCCACCGAAGCAGTCATGCTGCGCGAGAGGCGGACGCCAATCCACAGGGCGACCAGCTCGATCACGGCGAAGAAAATAGCGACGGCCAGAAGGATGTCCCGCCCTAGCAGCGCTCTATCTCCCAGGGTGGCGAATAGAGTCGCATAGAGCATGGAGGGCCGGGTGACGACGCCAAGAACGCTGACTTCCTTCTTGCCCGCTTGCCAGTCGACAACATCGAAAAAGGTGCCGAAGTAGAGCTCCAGGTCTAAGGTATGAGCCTTAAAAGGCACCAGGCCGGCACCTACCTGGTTGTGGGGGTTGTCGCCTTGCGAAGAAATGGGAAGAAAGCTAAGTCTCCCCAGACGGGCGGCGGTGGGCTGAATCAATGCCTGACTAATGGGAACGTCGGAAATGAGCGCCAAGCCAGGGTTCTGAAGTTTGATGGCTCGCAGATGCAAAGCACCTTGATCGACGACAAAGCCAGTGAAGTCCCCGCTGATAAAGGGGGGCACTTTGGCAGGTTCCGTGGTCAGCAATTGCCCTGCGGTGGAGAGGACAAAGCCATGGCCCCCGCGCCATATCGTCACGGTTCGTTGTGGAAATCTCTCGTCGGAGGCGCGGGTGAACTCGCCGGCTACATGCTCGTTGAGTCTGCCTGAGGTTTCGAGCGGAAAGAGCTGCGCGGCCAGCGAGTCATTCGCTGCCTGCAGATGCTGCAACTCCGAATGCAGGTCAGAGATGGCGACATAGGTCGCGAATTGCCCGGCAAAGAGATAGCCGGCCAAGCCGACCATGAGCAAGAGGAGCAGGATCGGCATGACGCCGATGAAGAGGTAAGTGACGATTAAGCGATTGCGCAGCCGCCACATGACCGGGCGGTAACCCCAACGGCAAAGCCAGATCAGGGCCAGGAATACAAAGATCTCGGTGGCAAATGGCGCCCAGTAGCCGGCTTTGACGCTAAAGATGCTGGCGATCCAGAGCAGGGTGGATAAAATGCCCATCCAGACGGTGACGCGGCCCCATTTGCTGCGAGTGCGCAGAATTTGGATCGCCTGGGCGCGCAAGGCTCTCGAATTTGGCAGCTTTATCGCCATAGGCCGGTCACCCGTAGTATAGGCCAGTTGGCGGGATTTCCTGTTGGATTGGCGTGGTGTGGATACTTGCATGCGCGTTTCCATTGCAGCGTTCTCAGCTTGGAGATCACACCCACTTCTCCCCGCCAAAAGCGCGGTGAGATATGGGGCACCCCCTATTACTTAGTCCTTGAGGGAAGCGGGTAGCCCCCTTTTTTTTGCGATGATGGGGGGATGCTGGTGAAAGAACAGTCGCGGGTGCTTTCGCTCGTTGAAAGCGGATTTGCTGCACTTCGTGTCCTGGTGATTGGCGACGTCATGCTCGATCGCTCCGTGTGGGGGGAAGTGGACCGCATTTCACCGGAGGCCCCGGTTCCGGTGCTGCGCTCGGTGCGCACCACCAATGCTCCTGGAGGCGCGGCCAATGTGGCCATGAACCTGGTCGGCCTGGGGGTGCAGGTTGCCCAGGCAGGATTTTGGGGAGACGACGGGGAAATGCGCGAGCTGCGCGGGTTGCTGGGCGCCGGCGGTGTGGATTGCTCGGGAATGGTGTTGAGCGGTCAGTCTACGATTTCGAAGACCCGCATTGTCTCCCGGAACCAGCAGTTGCTGCGGCTGGATGTGGAAAGCGCCGAGCCGCGCCCGGCCTCTGAGCACCAGGCGTTGCTGGAGCGTTCGCTTGCGTTGGCAGGTTCGGTCGATGCGGTGGTCTTGTCTGACTATGCCAAAGGCGCTTTGCGGCCGGAACTTTGCCAGGAGGTCATCGCCCTGGCCCGTGAACGGGGGATACCGGTGCTGGTCGATCCCAAGGATCGGGACTTCAGCAAGTACGCAGGCGCTACCACGATCTGCCCGAATCTTCAGGAACTGGGCCTGGTGACCGGAGTGGACCGCCGGAACCTGGAGGCGTTGCTGGCGGCGGCTCAGGAGCTGGTGTCGCGACTCAACATCGACTACCTGACCGTGACCATGAGCGAGAAGGGGATTCGCATTCTGTACCCGGATTCCTTTCTTCATTTCCCGACCCGCGCGCGGGAAGTATTCGACGTGACTGGGGCCGGCGACACGGTTGTTGCCACGCTGGCGGCTTCGCTGGCCGCCGGCCTCGATGCGGAAACGGCCGTTACCCTGGCCAATATCGCTGCCGGCATCGTGGTGGCCAAGACGGGAACGGCGCCTATCTCGCGTAATGAACTGGTGGCCGAGTTCACCGCCTCTACCCAGATGAAGGGTCCGGACAAGATTCTGGATTTGGAACACATGTTGGTTCGTTTGGCGGAATGGCGCGCGAATGGCAATCGCATCGTGTTCACCAATGGCTGTTTCGATATTTTGCACGTGGGACACATTACGCTCCTCGAACAGTGTCGCGACTTTGGCGACAAGGTGGTGATCGGCCTGAACAGCGACGCTTCTGTGCAAAGGCTCAAAGGGCCCAGCCGGCCGGTGGTGGGCGAGCGGGAGCGGGCCCGGGTTCTCGCTGCTCTTGGTTCCACCGACGCGGTGGTCATTTTCGATGAACCGACTCCGTTGGAGCTGGTCCAGGCCCTGCGCCCCGATGTGCTGGTGAAGGGCGGCGACTACTCCGCAGCGACCATCGTGGGCGCAGACGACGTCATTACCTGGGGCGGCCGGGTGGAAATTGTCCCCACGGTCAACGGCGTGAGCACCACCAACACCATCCGCAAAATGGCTGCGAAGACGTAGCCTATTCGTTTCTCAGCGTCTCCATGGGATCCACGCCCGCTGCGCGGCGCGCCGGTACCCAGGCTGCTGCTGCCGCCAGCAAAAAGATGATGACGGGCACGGTGCAAAAGGTAAGGGGATCAAGCATGCTGACGCCAAAGAGAAAGCTGCGCAGGAATTGCGTCAGGAGGGCTGCCGCGACTAGTCCGGCGGCGGCGCCTGCTGCGGCGAGAAGCAGACTCTGCTTCACAATGGCGCCGGTGATCTGCCAACGCATCGCACCCAAGGCCAGTCGAATGCCGATTTCGCGGGTGCGCCAGCTCACGATGTAGGCGATCAGGCTGTAGATCCCCACGCCACCGATCAAGAGCGCCAACGCGCCGAAGCAGAGCAAGAGGATGGCCAGGGAGCGCGGAGCGGAAACCGAGGAGGCGACCACTTCGTTGAGGCTGCGGACACGGGTAACCGGGGCCAGTGGATCTATCTCCTGCACTACCCTGCGGAGCCCGGATGCCGTTTCAGCGACGCTCGCTTGCGTCCGCAGCAAGATGTACAGGACGGGTAGCTCGCGGGTGGCGGTCATGGGCAAATAGACTTCGTCGCCGAAGCCGGCAGCCAGACTGGTGTGATGTGTGTTGCTGACTACGCCCACAATCACGGAGGCCGCAGTGCTGTTCCATGCGCCGGGGGTTACTTCATCCTTGACGGCGAGGATGTGCCGGCCCAGCGGATCCTGATGGGGCCAGAGGCGCTCCGCCATGGTGTCGTTGATGACGGCGGCGTGGCTTGATTCCGATTCATCCTGAGCGGTCAGCCAGCGTCCGCGCATCAAGCGCATTCCCAGGGTCGCAAAATAGTCAGGCGACACGGTACGTCCAGTGGCCTGGAGGGCGGCCTCTCGCGCTTCGCGGGAATGCGCTTCGGCATCGTAAACGTAATTGCCATCGAGCTCGCTCAGGGGCAGGGAATCAGTGAGCGCGACGGATTCGACTCCCGGGATGCCGCGGGCGCCATTCGCCAAGGCGGAAAAGAAACTGTGACAGTGCCCTGTTTGGCGGCAGGCGGTCGAGTCGAGCGATACTTCAGCCGTCACGACACGTTCTGGGCGAAATCCTGGATCGACCTTAGACAGGCTGTAGAGACTGTGCAGCAGGAGACCCGCGGTGGTGACGACTACGACGGACAGGCCGATCTGTCCGGCTACCAAGGCGGTCGACAGCCGGAACTGGGACGGCGTGCCGGCCGCACCTCGACTGCCGGAGCGAAGCATTCCCTGCAGGTTGGGCGATGCCATTTTTAAAGCGGGGATGAGTCCGAAGATAAAACCGGTCAGTAAAGATGCGGTTCCGGCGAAGAGAAATACTGGCCAATGGAGGGAGATTTCGTGGAGGCGCGGGGTGTCAGCGGGCAACAGGGCCACTAGACCGCGGAGACTCGCCGCAGCTGCGATGAGTCCGGCGATGCCCGCCAGCGCGCCCACCAATATGCTTTCCGACAATACCTGCTGTAGCAATCGACCTGACGAGGCTCCGAGCGCGCCCCGGACCGCCATTTCGCGCTCGCGTCGCGCAGCCCGCGCCAGCATAAGGTTGGCTACGTTGGCGCAGGCGATCAGCAGGATCAGGGCGACTGCGGCGAACAGGAGCAACAGGCGGGGCCGGGTTGCGCCCACTTCCGATTCGAGCAGCGGCATTACGAGCAAGTCGGATGCCCAGCTATCCGGCATCCGCCAGGGGAACAAAGGTAGCAAGGTTGTTTGCAACCGTTGTAGTTCTGCCTGGGCTTGGGTTGGGGTTACTCCGTCCTTTAGGCGGCCGAATATGCGGAGGTCGAAGGTTCGCCAGGGATCGATGGGATCCCCGCCCTGGAAGGCCACGGGCATGACAAGTTGGGTGCCGGCGTAGGGGAAGTGGATGCCGGCGGGCATAACTCCGATGATCCGCCGCTGGATGCCGTCGATGCGTATGGTCTGTCCCACCGCGTCGGGTTTGCTCCCAAAGTGCTGCTGCCAGTAGCCGTTGCTTAGGACCACGACCGAATCGCGGCCGGCTCTTTCTTCCTCCGGGTCGAAGAAGCGGCCCAGGGCAGGATGAATCCCGAGGGTATCGAAGGCATTGACCATGACTTCGGCGCCGAAGACCCGATCCGAGGCGTCGGCTTCGGCGACGTTGGATTCGGCGTCGGCCCCGAATCCGCTGATCGAGGTGAACGAGGCGGAATGCTGGTTCAGGGCCCGGATCCAGCCCTTGGGATAAAGCCCTTGCTGGTCTGCGCCGTATTGGATTCGCGTCAACCGATCCTGTTTGGGAAATGGCAGCGGCCGTAGCATGATCGACTCCACCAGGGAGAAGATAGCGGTGTTGGCTCCGATGCCCAGGGCAAGGGTCAGGACGGCGGTCAGGGTGAATCCTGGCGACTTTTTGAGCTGCCGCCACGCGTACTTCAGGTCATTCAGCATCTTGCTGATCTTGGTTGCACGTGGGGTGCCATTGCCAAGTGGCGGGAAATAAATGCTATGCGGGGGTGGGGATTGTCCGCGAGCGGGATCTTTTGTTCGGAATCGAACACCAGGCGGCGACAACACTTAGGAGTGAGACGGCGATGACCAGTTTCAGGGCGCGCTTGGCATGGTGCAGGTTGGGGGGATCGAATTCTGCCCCGAGGAGCGGAGTCGTGATGGGTTCGCCCGCGTAGGTGTTCTCGCCGCCCAGGCGGACGCGTAGCGCGCCGGCCATTGCGCTTTCCGGTTGACCGGCGTTCGGGCTCTTGTGCTTTCCTCCATCGCGTCTCCAGGTGCGTAGGCTGGATAGGCTGCCGGCGGCCATGGCAATGGCCAATGCCGTCGCTCGCGCGGGGAGATAGTTGGCCACGTCATCCAGCCGCGCCGCAGTTTTACCGAAGTAGAAATAGCGTTGGTCGGCGTGGCCGATCATGGAATCGAGGGTGTTGATGGCCTTGTAGGTCATCGCCAACGGGACGCCTCCGATCGCCATGTACATCAAGGGCGCTACGACTCCGTCGCAGGCACTCTCGGCCAGGGTTTCGATGAGGGCGCGATGAATCTCTGTATCGGTGAGACCCTGGGTGTCTCGGCCGACAATTCTCGCTAGCCTTCGCCGGGCTCGGGAAAGGTTTCTTTGCTCCAGCGCTTGGATGACAGCGCGGCTTTCGTCGACCAGGTTGCGCGTGGCGAGGCAGGTCCACGCCAGTAGGAGCTTTGCCGGGGGCCAGGCGCTGGCCTTGGTTGTCACGAAGTAGGTGGTGGTGATGAGACTTGCCGTGAGGGTCGCCCCTGCGGCCAATTCGGCGCGGGGGCCTTGGCCGGGGTGGCGGAGGAGGGTTTCTCCACGTTCGATGAAACGGCCCATGAGCCGCACCGGGTGTGGGAACCACTCCGGGTCTCCGGCTAGCCAGTCCAGTAGGTAGGCGGCGATGATCACCTTAGCCCGACCCAGGAGAAGATCTGTTGCATGTCGAGCGAGGCGCTCACTTGAGTGGCAAGACGGTCGAGGGATTCCTGACGCTGCGATTGCCAGGGGTTGAGTGCCGATGGTGGGGCTAAGTGGTGATACGCTCTCGCTGCGGTTACGAATTGGTGGCGGAAGCAATCGTCGTCGAAGATGCCGTGAAGGTAGGTGCCTAGGATTCTTCCATCGGTGCTGACGCATCCATCCAGCTCTCCGGATGCAAGCGTGGCGAAGGATTTTGCTTGGTCCAGGTATTCGGTCTTGCCTACGTGAATTTCGTATCCGGCAATGCTGGCTTGTGCCAGGGGTTGGTGGAAAAGGGAATTGCTGTTGACGGTACCGGTTCCGAGGCGGGTTACTTTTCGGTCCTGCATGGAGGTGCGGATGGGAAGCATGGCGAGGCCGTCCATGCGGCCCTGCTGTTCGATTCCACCGGGGTCGGTTATTTCGTGGCCTAGCATTTGCATACCTCCGCAGATACCGACCACGAGGCCAGGGTGGTACTGCACGGATTTATCGAGTTTATGGGCGCGCATCCACGCCAGGTCGTTCATGGTCTGTTTGCTGCCGGGGAGGATTACTAGGTCGGCATTCGCTACTAGCTCGGGTGTGCGGCAGAAGAGCAGGTCGACGGAGGTTTCCGCGCGCAGGGAGTCGAAGTCAGTGAAGTTGGAGAAGGATGGCAGAGCGATTACGGCGACCCGGAGTGGACGGCCGTTGGTGGGCTCACTGGGTGGCCAGCCGCGGGCGAGTTTCGGCAGACCTACGCTGTCTTCTTCTTCCAGGGCGAGGGCGGGCAGGTAGGGAATGACTCCCAGGCAAGGTTTGCCGAGACGCTGTTCCATCATGCGGAGGCCGGGTTCGAGGAGTGCTTTGTCGCCGCGGAATTTGTTGATGCAGAAACCCCGGATGCGGTCGCGTTCTTCTGGATCGAGGAGTTCGAAGGTGCCGAGGAGGGAGGCGAAGACTCCTCCTCGATCGATGTCTCCGACCAGGAGGCATTGGGCATCCGCCATTTCTGCCATGCGCATGTTGGCGATGTCGTGTTTTTTTAGGTTGATCTCGGCTGGGGAGCCGGCTCCTTCCAGGATGATTACGTTCAAAAGCAGAGGCGAGGGTTTGATAGCTTTCGCGGATGATGGGGAGAAGTTCTTCGACCCGCCGCTGATGATAGTCGGCGGCGGAGATTTGTCCCCAGATTTTTCCTTGGACGATTACTTGGGAGGTGCAGTCGCTTGAGGGTTTGATGAGGATGGGGTTCATGTGCACGGAGGGGGCGATGCCGGCGGCTTCGGCTTGCAGGGCTTGGGCGCGGCCGATTTCCAGGCCCTCGATGGTGGCGGCGGAGTTGAGGGACATGTTTTGGGATTTAAAGGGAGCGACACGGTGGCCGCGTTGGGCAAAGATCCGGCAGAGGGCGGCGGTTATTAAGGATTTGCCGACGTGGGAGCTGGTTCCTAGAACCATGATGGCCCGGGTTTGGTTAGTGGATATTTGCATTAGGTTTTTCCAGGAGGTCGGTTGGACTGCAGATCCCTCGG
>CAWITT010000011.1:0-451247 GCA_963839025.1 uncultured Acidobacteriaceae bacterium | reverse complement strand
ATACTGTAGATCGTCGCGCTCGTCTTGGAGGCGCAGGATGATAGCCTTGAGCACTTCGGGATCGTCGGGTAACTTCGACACGGTAGCCACCAGTCCGTTATGTCATAACGGAGGCCGGCTCGCTCAGACAATTGCTTTTTCTCTGTTGCTTCGTGTGGTTTGCTGGTAACGTGGGACGCGCTTCAGCTTGGTCATGTCGATCCCATCGAGGATCATCGCCAACTCGCTAGGGCGCAACTCGACGGAGCGAGTCCCTGGAGACAGGCGCGGCAGCTTGAAGACGCCCTGTTCCAGGCGCTTGTACCACAATACGTATCCGTCACGGTCCCACGTCAAAATCTTCAAGCGCTCTGCGCGACGGGAGCGAAACAGGAACAGGTGGCCGCTTAACGGGTCTTGGCTGATCATCGACCTGACCTGCTCCGCCAACCGGTCAAAACCACAGCGCATGTCGGTCGGCTCGGCGGCCAGCCAGATCCGGGTTCCCGAAGCCCCATCCAGGTCGCGCAAGCTGGGCAACCCAATCACAACGATCGCTCCAGCACCGTTAACAGCGCCTGCAGATGATCGGGATCAAATCCAGGCTCAACCGGAAGTCCGCGGCCCCCATGAAGGCGAACTTCAATCGCTCCGTTTCTCCGGAAACCAGCGCCTGCTGGTTCGGCGCCGCTTCGCACTTCCACAAAACCCGATCCGGCGCGCTCACGAATGCGCTGCTTCCAGGCATAAAACTGCGAGGCTCGCACATCGCGCTCCCGGCAAAAGCTGGCTACGCTCTGCCCGCCCTGCTCTCGCTCTTTGATCAATCCAGACCACTTCGCTTCCGCTTCCGCACCGCGCATTCTCATACCGAAAGCTTCCACCTTCAGCTCAACGCAAACAAGATGCGGTTCGCGTACCGCTCACGCTTCAACGGCGTCTTCGCCGAGGGCTTCGGCTGTCTTTGCGGTAAGGGCTACCTGTCCTCCGAGTATGCCTGCCACGATTCCCGGTCCGCTCTTATAGGCGATGCCTACGCCAGTCGATGCCGCAGTAAGTCCGAGCTGCGCGCCAAAGGCAAAGGTCGCTGCTCCTGCAGACCCGGTAACAAGGCCACCGCCCGGCAGGAATCCAGCTCCTACACCTGCAACGTCAAGTGCAAGCGAGACTCCATTTCCGTCGCTCTTGAGAGCTTGCCCTAGACATTGACCTTTAGTCAGCCCGTTACTTGGGGCAACACCAAATGCACAAGCGGCGAGCGTCGTCGTACATCTATCCATTTCCGTCGCGCCGCTGGAAGTTTGCATGGTCACCCCCCTCGTGACCCTGCGTGCCAATAAGAAGCTCAACGAACGAGATGATCAGAAGCAGGAGACAGAAGTCCGCAGAAGCGATGGCAGCCGAAAGAAGCGGAAATACCCATCTAGTTGGCCACGGAACGAGCCAAATTAGTGCTAAATGGAGAGCTGAAAAGAGGAGGATCAGCCCCCAAAACCAAGCGCGATTTGCACATCGTCTCTTCAAAATGATCACAAGTGCAATTGTTGCGACACTCGCCAAGATCGGGAGTGCAAGGTCAAGCTTGCCGCGATGGTCAAGATAGATAAAGAAAGGGAGCGCAGGAAGCACGACGCACCATACGCCCCACCATGGAAGCCGTAATTTCTGGGCCGCCCTCAGATCGCTGTCGAAATTCGCTTTTAGCTGTGACCGTAGCATTTCGTCTGTATCGTGTTGTACGTGTGAATGGCGTCAATGATGAGTTGCCCTCCAGAAAGTACTTGTCCCAGAACAGGGACAAAATATCCAGCAGTCAGCGCAGCGCCACCGACCGCCGTTGAAGCCAGACCCAGAGCTGAGGTATCACCGGAGTTACCGGATAAAGCCACTGCGCTCGTAGAATTTCTGAGACCATTCAGAAGATTCGCACCCTGCTGATCCGCGACGACACCTCGATATATCGCACCGATCTTCGCCGCTCCTAGTTGCTGGCCAACCAACCTAGTGATTCCGCCAGCTTCTGGAATGGGGAGGGTTCCGAGGGCGTCTAGCCCTAGGCTTACAGCATTCTCACCTAGTACTCCTGCGACACAGGACCTCTGAGTGTTATTTGGGGCTACTCCTTGGCCTGAGGACGACGAGAACGGAACGGACGTCAGAATCCAAAGTTGCAGGTCAAAATTCTGGAGCCAGGTGCTATACACTGTTTTGCTAAATGTATAGATTTGCTGATTGCCTGGTTGGCCGCCTCCGCCCCCGCCGCCTCCGCCGGGAGTTCCACCGCACGACCAGCAGCCGGGATCGCCCGACGAGGGACTAGGCGGCGAAGCTGGCGGGCAGCCATCGTCGCAACCCGGCGCGGGCGAAGCACATGGCCCAAACTTGCAGTTCAGAAGCCCGCTCGGGTCGGTAAAGCTGGTCGGATTGTTCAACACATAGGCGTATCGATTGAGGCTCTGCGGGTTGGCGAAGTCGTAGCTGCCAAGGTATCGATCCGGGGACAGCCATCTCCCCTGCGCCGGCGCGTAGTTGCGGAACTGCGCATGCTCCGTGTCTTCCTCAGGATTCGTGGTGCTCTGCACATCGCGCTCCAATCCTGCAAAGTCCAAACTGTCCAAACCGGCGTAGCTGTTGTTCACCGTCGCCGTGTAGCCGTCGCCCCAGGGCAACGACTGGTAGCTCGCTCCCACCGACCCATCGTACAGAGTCCGCATCCGCTCCGTCCCCAGCGTGTCTTGATGGTCGAAGTTGGTTCCGTCTCCTGCACGAAACGCAATCTGCTGGTTGTTCCAGTAAATCCTTCCCTGGTCTCCATAGTTGCTCGACGACAACCAGCCTGAGATGCGACGGCCCGCATAGTCGTAGGTGAATTCATGCGTCCCACTCGGCGTCTGTTCCGCAATCCGCCGGTTGAAGGCATCATAAACGTAGCTCGCCGTCGTGCCCCCATCGACCTGCAGGACATTCCCTTCCGCATCGTACTGATAGCTGTGCGCACCGTCGTTCACCAGGTTCCCCGCTGCGTCGTAACTGTACCCGCTGGTCGTGATCTGATTCGTGGCCGGATTAATCGTCGGGTTGAAACTCCACCCTCCCTGGTACCCTACCTGGGATATCCGATTCCCGTACTGGTCATAGCCGTAGCCGTAGTTCTGCACCGTGCCGCTGCTCACCGTCCGCGAAATCAAACGATTAAACTCGTCATACCCGTACGTGAGTTGTTGATTGAGCACCGTATCGGATTGGAAATTCATCCGCGACCCCGACCATACGCTGGATGTGCCGTACACCTGCGTTCCCCCACTACAATACATCGCCGCAGTCCCGTTGCACACCCAGCGGCCAGCCAGCCGGCCTAGTTGGTCGTACGATTGGAAAACGTTCAGTCCATTGCCCAGCGCGTAGCTCATCGGGCCGTTCGGACCGTTCACCACATTCGATACCAGATTCGGGGGATTGTAGGGAAGGTCCTGGTACGTCTCATTGGTGATCGAGGTCACCTCCCCAGCGATCGAACGGCCGTAGCTGATGGTCCCGCTCACACCATCGGACTCCTGGATCAGGTTGCCCGCCCAGTGGGAGAAAGGGGGGAGGGAGAAAAGGGGGACAGCCTGAACTGCGTAAATTTAATGAACGAAGCAGGAGTGGTTTAATCTGCCGAACCTAGACTGCCGCAATGCCGCGACGATCACGATGCGTGCTAACGGGCGTGCCTCATCACATTACTCAACGTGGTGTGGATAGGTGCATGACCTTCTCGACGGAGGGCGACCATCAAACCTATCTGCGGCTCTTGAGAGACAATCTGACCGATTCAGAGGTGCGACTACTGGGATGGTGCATGATGACAAACCATGTGCATCTGATCGCGATCCCAGGCCGTGAGGATTCTTTGGCTGTGCTGTTGCGGCGGGTACACGGAAGATATGCGCAATACTACAACGCCCGAAGCGGGCGAAACGGACATCTCTGGCAGAATCGCTTCTTTGCTTGCGGTTTGAGTACCAGTCATCTGTGGAAGGCGCTGGCATACGTGGACCGGAATCCCGTAAGGGCCGGCCTGGTGACAAGGGTGGCAGAGTACAGATGGTCAAGCGCAATAGCCCATTTAACAGAAGCAGATGAATTCCAATTACTCGACATGCAATGGTGGGAAGCGAGTGGTTTCCAGACAGAGTGGTCGAATTTTCTAGACTGCGAGAATTCGGATGAGGTAGCAGCATTGCGGGCAAGTACCTATGCGGGGCGCCCGTTTGGTGAGGAGGCCTTCATGGCGGAGGTCGGCGTTCAATTCGGTCGCCAGTGGAAGCGGGGCCGTCCACGGAAAGATCTTGTGCAGAAGACAGGAATTGCTATCGCGGCGAAGCCGCAGATCCAGTTCTCCTTATTTTGACTTCAAAAATCACGCAGATCAGGCTGTCCACCATTTCCACACCATTTCCATCTTCAAATGTACGGCGGGATTGCTTGGGCACTCGTTTGCGCTGGTCGCGGATGGCGTCGAGTCACTTTCCGGAGTCATCAGCTCAACGATGGTTTATTTCGGGCTGCGGTTTGCCATCAAGCCGCCCGATGAAGATCATCCCTATGGTCACGGGAAGGCCGAACCAATTGCGGCGATCGCAGTCGGCCTTGCTCTCATCGTTGCCGCTGTCTTCATCGGGATGGAAAGCGTCACAAGAATCCGCGAGCCGCATCCATTGCCCCTACCGTACACGCTATGGGTTTTGCTGGCGGTTGCCGGCGTGAAGATCATCCTCTCCCGTTACGTCTCCGCTGTGGGTGCTGGTCTCGAAAGCAGCGCGGTGGAAAGCGATGCCTGGCATCACTTGAGTGACGCGATTACGTCTGGCTTTGCCCTTATTGGGATCTCCTTGCTCTTTGGACACGTCATGCTTCAGCGGATGATTGGGCGGCTCTCTGCGCGACGCCGGTCATCCTCTTTAACGCGGTCAGAAAACTCCGACATCCGCTCGGGAGTTTTGTCGCCGAGTTTTGTCGCCAGACGGAGCCGGGGCTTTTGCGAGCCCGCGGGGATATGAAAAGTGTCAGTCCCCGTGTGGTCACAAAATCGGTCACAAAATCTGGCCATAAATCTGGCCGCAAAACTTTGGCCACAAGACTTTCACACTAAGCTCCGGCCAATCGTCCATCCTTCAGGCCCGGAGTCTGACTGGTTTGCGTATATTCGTTTGCTGAGAAATAAATCTGCACATCTCGGCGACGCAATGTTCAGAACCGTAGGTCTGCAAGGCAACGATAATGATTATTATGTGTTTCTTCGACTTGCCGTCGCCTTCGCACGCATCTAGACTTTGCGCATCATGATCCTTCACCGAATCCTCGGCTTCATCGTGAAAAGATGTTCGTACCTGGTGGTGTTGCTCGGCCTGGCCGTTTACGGATATATCCAACGCCACTCCCCAAGGCAACCGGATCCCGCATCAGGACACGTGTTTCCGGTGACCGCGCCACGGTCACGGCACATGACCAGACACACCGTCTATCTCACCAGCTCCGAACGATCCCTCTACCATGCGAGCTTCATCGTCATCTTCGCCGGCACCTTCGGCATTCTCGGCCACGTGGCGATGATCCAAAAACGCAACCGCGCCACGTCCTTGGGCTAAACCGCCCGGCCCATCCCCGCACCCTCCCGCAAACCCTCGCCGCCGCCGCACCGCCATCAGCAACCATCGCGCGCACCGGCAACCGGCCGGGTGCCCCATCCGTCCGCTTTCCAGGACGGGTGGGAGTAGCGACACAGACGCACCCGGCAACCGACCGCCACCGGCGAACACGATGTTCCGCCAACACTCCCTGTGCCTGCTCCATGTAAATGAGCCTCGTGCCAAACGTGGCTTGGCGCCAGAGGGGAACTTCGGACGCTTACGACGCGGAAACCACATTACCCTTAATCGTTGAGCGAGCAACAGAAGTAATCGGCGATCGCCGTGAGGCTATGCGGTGGCTTGGGCTTATGCACCAGACGGGGACTGGTACTTTGAGCAGCCGGCCGTCGTAAAGTACCAGTCCCGTAGTGTGTCGGAGAGAAATATTCTTCTACGTATAGTCAATAACTTACAGGCGGATCTTAGTCGGCGATGGCTTGTAAGTCTTTGATTGTAGGTTGAGTCAAATCTATCTCCGACAGGCTCCCCGTCTGGCCACAAAACTTTTGGCCACTTAACCTCCCAAAAGCGTGGGCCGAGGAAGAAGACCGATACTTGCGACCGCCAGGAGACATTTTCCTTCTACGCTTACTGAGTGATTTTGTCCTAGATCGAGCCCATCCTTCGTCGTGTTGTAGCCGCGAAGTGTTTTCCAATGGTGGTTACTTCACCTGTCCCCGAATCTTCCTCCTGTCCCCGAATCTTCCTCCGAATCTTCCTCGAATCTTCCTCCAGTCGCTGACTTAGCCAGGTCATCCAGGTGCCGACGCGCAGCCAGCTTGATCCAGTTCCCGGCAATTACTGTGCCATTGAGAACATCGCGGCAATACGACGTTGCTTGGTAGGCATGGGTCATTCGTCTTCGTCTGGGCCGTCGAGTTTGGCGAACGGGTTCTCAATTTGTTTGCTGGAGGCAGGCACCCTGACCCTGTCTACCGGCGAAAATCCAAGTCTGGTTCCGGCCCGGGTCATCTGCTGCACAGCTTCCGCCGCGACCATTAGGGCTGGATGCTTTTGCCACTTCTCCTGACCCATGCTCCCCGTCACCTTGATCGTTGTGCCTTCTCGTGCGATGGTCATCTCAGCGGCTTTCCACCGGCTGAACCCGACGCAGTAACTGGCTAATATCGAAGCGTCCGTCTGCTTCAGAATGTCAAGCCCGGAGAGCGCGGTAACGATGCGCTTCCATTCCCTCTTAGCTTCTTTATCCAGGAAGGACGGGCACTTGATTCCCGTGGGATAGTCCACTTCAGTGGGGATGGGACGGTGACCCGGGTTTCCTTCGGCGGTGCGGACGGCTATCGATATACTGGTTCCCAGTTTTGCGAGGAGGCTGATCACCATGGGGAAGACAAGGGGCCTTTTCAGTCGTACCGTGGAAAGCTTCGGCCAAAAAGCTGCCTACGATGTGCTCAAGAGCCTGTTCGGGGGGGCCGTGATCGCGTTGCTGAGTGGCGTTTGGATGTACCTGAAGCATCAAACTGTCGATTTCTGGGGGCTTGCAGCCTTAGGTGCCGTGGTGTGCGTGATCTACCTCGCCCTGCCGCACCTACATAAGAATCCCGAAGTTCCAGTGCCAGCAGACCCTCTCCCTCCGCCGACTCCTGCGATGCATGCGGAAGGGCTTCTTAACCCGCTACAGGTTGAAGCCTTGACACTGGCGAAATTGATGCGTGAGTTCCTCTCGACGCTGGGGCCAAGGCCCGATGCTGTTTGGGGCGCTGCATCTACGGCCGAAGAACTCGAAAGAAAACTCGTGGAGCGGTTCGAAATACAAGCTCCGTTTGAAGCCCGGCTGGTCAACGGGTACAGACTCCTGTTCTCGGACAAAGTCAAAAACATCATGCTTCGGCTGGGGGCGGAGGGAGTCAATGACAACCACAAACTACAGGGTTACATCGACGACGTTCACCATGAGGGTCACGTAGAAAACGCTGCGCAAACCCTCGAAGGTCTTGCGATCGAAATGAACCGGACAGAAGTGTACGACCCCGAACGAGACACTCGCCACAAGATCGACCAGCTTACTGGTGCCGGCTTGCTCCGGTTGAGGAGCAAAACACAATCGCTCACAGAATGGCTCAACGGCAAACTTGAGCGAGTGCCAAAATCGAGGTAAAAATTGCGCACATAAAAATTAGGCGACGTTGTGGTCTATGGCATGTTGTTGAAAACAAATGAGATACCCATAACCAATGCGGTACCTGATCACAAGCCGCAGATAAAAAACACGGTGACGATTACGTATTATTCCCGCGACGTCCGGCAACTTCTTTGCTGGTCTCCTGCTTATGGCAGGGCGAGCACAGGGAAACTAAGTTGCTGAGATCAAGCCGCAAAGCAGGGAAGTCTACCAGCGGCCTGACGTGGTGTACCTCAGTCGCCGAACTAACTCTTCCTTCCTTCTGACAAAACCTGCACAGGAAGTAGTCCCGCCGTAAGGCCTGTCCCCGGACACGCTGCCACCCATAATCGTAACCACGTTCATTACTTGTTCTCCTGCCATCCTTTACCGTGCCCCGATCAAGCGATTGATGGGCAGGGCAGTAATGCTCAGGCGGTGCGACCAGCGCAGCGCATCCGAACTTACTGCATGGTCGCTTCGCACGCTCGGCCAATGGCTAACCTCAGACACAAAGGAAGGGTTCGCACACAGATCACAACGCCCGAAATGGCAAACGGGCAAGAGGTAAAACGGGCGAAACAGGTACGAACCCGACAACAAAGTCTGGAGACGGCCGAGCAGCGCTGCTCAAACAAAACCAGCGGCGGGAAGATTGCGAATCAGCGCCGGGCCGTCTCTACATTGGCGTTTCGTAGTTGATTTCACTATCTTTTCATTATTTGTAACATCCGGCCGCCTGACTAATCGCAGGTACATTAAACACCCGTCCATCGACCAGTCGATACGATAACCTCGGCATAATTCAAGCGCTCGCACGATGACTTCGCCCTGATAAGTCGGCCAGTAACTGCGGTCACCACCTAAGTTCAGTGAAGCCCATTCTTCTTCGTCTGCCAACGCATATAGGTCGCACAGCAGAGTATTGATCTCTTCTCGCAGCCGCGCTAAGGCGCGGATTGGCCGCGCAGCGGTAAGTGACGACGAGGTGAGGCTCTTGGCCTCCTCCGTCTCATTGATAGCTACAGCCGGCTGTAGCGCTACGCCACGAGGGCTTCTGGGCGTGGACCCCACTGTGACAACCATTTCTTCTTTACGACGCACAAAGATCCGGCCATCCTCCACCACAACACTCACCAGCATCGACATTGAACGCGCTGATTCCCGCAGCGTGGCTGCTTTGATGCGCGCGTCCCTGCCACCGACTGCGCTGTCAGGCATGGACACCCATTCGTCGGTCGAGCGCACCATGTCCCAGAGTTTGGCGTACGAGCGGTGCGGAGAAATGTGGTTGGGTGCGGTGCCGATGACTGGCTCCATAGATGCTCCTATGGGGGAAGAAAAGGGGGACAGCCTGAACTGCGTAAATTTAATGAACGAAGCAGGAGTGGTTTAATCTGCCGAACCTAGACTGCCGCAATGCCGCGACGATCACGATGCGTGCTAACGGGCGTGCCTCATCACATTACTCAACGTGGTGTGGATAGGTGCATGACCTTCTCGACGGAGGGCGACCATCAAACCTATCTGCGGCTCTTGAGAGACAATCTGACCGATTCAGAGGTGCGACTACTGGGATGGTGCATGATGACAAACCATGTGCATCTGATCGCGATCCCAGGCCGTGAGGATTCGTTGGCCGTGCTGTTGCGGCGGGTACACGGAAGATATGCGCAATACTACAACGCCCGAAGCGGGCGAAACGGACATCTCTGGCAGAATCGCTTCTTTGCTTGCGGTTTGAGTACCAGTCATCTGTGGAAGGCGCTGGCGTACGTGGACCGGAATCCCGTAAGGGCCGGCTTGGTGACAAGGGTGGCAGAGTACAGATGGTCAAGCGCAATAGCCCATTTAACAGAAGCAGATGAATTCCAATTACTCGACATGCAATGGTGGGAAGCGAGTGGTTTCCAGACAGAGTGGTCGAATTTTCTAGACTGCGAGAATTCGGATGAGGTAGCAGCATTGCGGGCAAGTACCTATGCGGGGCGCCCGTTTGGTGAGGAGGCCTTCATGGCGGAGGTCGGCGTTCAATTCGGTCGCCAGTGGAAGCGGGGCCGTCCACGGAAAGATCTTGTGCAGAAGACAGGAATTGCTATCGCGGCGAAGCCGCAGATCCAGTTCTCCTTATTTTGACTTCAAAAATCACGCAGATCAGGCTGTCCACCATTTCCCCACCATTTCCCACCATTTCCCCACCATTTCCGTCCACCATTTCCGTCCACCATTTCTGTCCACCATTTCCACCCACCATTTCCCCCACCCAATTCGGTCGCCAGTGGAAGCGGGGCCGTCCACGGAAAGATCTTGTGCAGAAGACAGGAATTGCTATCGCGGCGAAGCCGCAGATCCAGTTCTCCTTATTTTGACTTCAAAAATCACGCAGATCAGGCTGTCCACCATTTCCCACCATTTCCACCATTTCCCACCATTTCCCACCATTTCCCACCATTTCCCACCATTTCCGTCCACCATTTCCCGTCCACCATTTCCCCCCCACCATTTCCCACCATTTCCCACCATTTCCGCAGTCCACCATTTCCGCACCATTTCCGCACCATTTCCCCCACCATTTCCCACCATTTCCCACCATTTCCACCATTTCCCACCATTTCCCCCACCATTTCCCCCGTCCACCATTTCCCCCCACCATTTCCCCCCACCATTTCCCAAAAGCATGTTGCCAAGTTCGGTTTCGAGAAGTTGAGCGGCCTCAGAAGCGAAACCGAACTTCAAGTACACCTCATTAAGCGTAGGCATGATGAACCCAGTTTATCTCGCTCCCACGGCGGTTAAGGAGTGCTGAAAACGCCTTCTCGCCTGAAAGCTTGCCTGGTCTCTTCCGTATTCAAGAAAGCGAATACGTATGCGCGGACTGCATCCTGGAGTTCGTCATAACGGATGTTCCCCGTACCGACCGGCCAAATAGGAGGGTAGACCTCGATAGCTCGATCCCGAAGACTCGAACCGATGACGAGCTTGGCCCTAACGGATACGTCCAGTTCTTTCTCATGGACCGTCACAACGAATGTAAGTGTGATGTCGAGGAAGTTATCCGGCGAATCGAGGTCGCCTATGTTACCGCTCAGGACGCCGCCACGGATTCTATATGGAACCATCGCACGATTGTATCGCCGTCAGCCCTCCAGATACCGGATCGCACGGCGCAGGTAGTCCATTTCGACCTCAAGCTCGGAGATCACGACCGATTCCCGTCTAGCCTGACCCGTTGCAAGGCCTCTGTCCTTTTCTCCAGGCGGCGGAGAAGCCGCTGCAGGACCTCGATCGGGGAGAGCTTTCGGCGGGGCGGAACCATGCGGCGTTCGGGCGGCATGCCTTAGTGTAGGCGAAGACAGGGCGAAAGTATTCACAGGCGGGAAACAGGAGGGCAGCCGGTCACCGGGGGAGGCCCATTTCGGCCCCGACGCTTCGGATTTTTCTTGCAATTTATTCCGGGAAGTCGCCGAACCCCTATAAACATTGAAGATAAGGGATATGGCCAGAGACGGGATCGAACTGCCGACGCCAGTTATTTCGAGAATGGCCGCTGGACAATACCTACCAAGACAATGCCTTCGATATTGATCGTTACCGGAGATGCCGGCGAATTTTACGAAGCTTTCTATGCAGTTCATCGGTTTCGCGAGGAAGGCTGGCCGGTTAAGATTGCGGCTCCTATCCCGCCGGCTTTAGCCCGAACCTGGCGTGGACCCTTCGAAATTCGCGTAAGTGGCGGCACCAGCAAGGCGGGACAGTCCCAGCTTCTGCTGGGGTCTGAATCGAAACTGCTCAACGGCGGCGAGCCCGTTTACTATCCCCGCGCTTCCCAGGGATCCATCCAAGTAACTCCGGTTGATTCCACATCTCGCGTGTTGCGCGTCACTAGGGTCAAACCATGGTGAAGGGCAGTGGCCGCGATCAGGGTATCGATGACCGGGAGGCTCCGCCGAGCCGATAATTCGCCCCAGCGTCGCGTAATCCGAGGGTCGATATTGAGCAGGCGGTCGGCGAAGGTCGTTTCAATGAGGTCCACCCACCCAGCAAGTAGATCGGCCATCCCAGCATCCGTTCGACGCTTTCCCTCGACAGCTCTGCGCAATTCTCCCAGCGTTAACACGCTGAGGAACAATTCGGTCTCGTTCGCCTTCGATAGAAAGGATAAGACGCCCTGATCGGCGCGGGTTTTGCGGGTTTCCGAAATGACGTTTGTGTCGGGCAGATAACCAGCGTTCAAAATACCTCTGGGCGTCCCTCGTCCAGGTCGCGGTCTACGCAAAATTCATCCACCTTGGGTCCGCCAAGCAGATGGGCCTTGAAGTCCGGTCGGGATGCAGCCAACCTTTGGTAGTCGTTGATCGAAAGCATCACAGCTCGGTCGGCCCGTGACGTGTAATGGTCTGCGGACCTTCTGTACAAGCACGATCGATCAGTTCGCTGAATCGTTTCTTGGCTTCCTGAATTTGCCACTTGGCCATCGTCGATTCTGACCGTAATACCACGGATTATAGTCAGAAGTCCTTGAGAAGGATGGAGCTAGAGCCCGGAATGTTCATCGGAGATTGGCAAGGTTACTCTCGACTCCTAGTGCCGTGCGCGGCGCGTGCCATCGACCCGGTTAGATCCTCAATACCAGCCATGCTCCAAGCATTGCTTGGGGCATTGCTTGGGGCATTGCTTGGGGCATTGCTTGGGGCATTGCTTGGGGCATTCTATAGATATTGCTTGCATTTTTTGGCAAAATCCTATATAACCGCTGAATTCTCCCGCTCTCTAGCACTTCCCTATATGCAATAGAAACTGAACAGCACCGGCAGGTTTCGTTCGCGTTTAAACAAGTGTTAGTTGATGGGTGGTTTTGGACGAGGCTGCGTTTCGGTTCGCTGACCGGTTTGGGACCAAACCCAGCGCGTGGTAATCCGCCATGATGGTGACGTGGCCTGCGCTTATCCCTTGATCGAATAGCAGGTTCTTCATCTCCCGGTAGGAGGGCGGCAGGTCAAGGTTCTCGACGATGCATCGGATCTTGTGACGGCGGCTGGCCTGCCTTGTTGCGCGGGTTTCTTCCGGAAATTCGGCGACCACTCCGCTCGCCTCGGGAAACGGACGCCCGATGGTTCGGGAGATTATCTCTGCTTCGGCTAGAGAGACCTTCAGCAAGCCTGCCATGCGGTGGTATCGCAGCTTGAAAGACTTTTGTTTCCACGCGCTCTTGACCGCACCTTCGCACTCTGACAAGGAGAGCGGGGGCCTGCACAGGGCGGCCATCGCCGTTAGGCTGTGGAGCGCGTCTCTCCTGGTAACACCGGTCGCTTTCAGAGAGGAGGCGTAGATGAAGGCAGCGAAATTCCTGCAGCCGGCATCGAAGCCGCCGGCGCGTAGATCCTTGAGCGTGAGGAAAGCCGCCAGCCGATTTTGGTTGGTCTTCGTCCAACCCCTGCTTCGGGCGGGACAGCGACTTGCGGCTTCTGCGATCGCTTGTTCTTCCTGGGGAAGGCGCCGTTCCAGCGGGATGCTGAAGAACTCGGCCAGCTCCTTCAACGTGTAGGTGCGGGGCCGGCCAGCGCGGCTCTGCAGATCCCAATGGATGTATCGCTCGTGGTCGGTCCGGAAAGAGCCGGGAACGCGGATGTATCGCGCGCCATCGGTTGCTCCCAGATCCGCGCCCAGGAAGATAAGCCTCTGGCCGATCGCGCGATTGATCTTGGTGTAAAGCTGCAGGTGGTTGCATGCGTTGTCGCCGTAGGCTCCTAGATGCGCCTTGGTGGGGTCAGTCTCGTCGTGAAGCAACCAGAGAAGCCACAGGCCGTGACCGCTATCCACGATGATGGAGGGCCGTGGCAGAGCTCCGGTTTCGCAAAGACTATGTATTTCGCGCTGGACCTGAGCGAAGGTAAGCCCGTGTTTGTAGAAGTCCACGTCACAATAGCAGCTACAAAGAAAGCGCAGGGACTCGTTGCGGTGGCAGGGGAAGCCGACGGGCTGGTGTTTGCGACTCGCTGTGCGATGAGACGCGTTGACCGACACCAGGGAGTTTTTCGTGAGCTGATCGAGGAATTGCGGGAAGTAGGACTCCAGGGCATCTGCGCGAATCGCAAAGCGGAGGTGGAAGTCGTCCCCGTCCTTCGAAGCGAAGGAAACGTATCCGTCATGGCGATGCAGTACTGTGATCAGGAGAAGATTTGGGCTGGTGGGTTGTACATGCCCGCCGACGTCTGCCGGGGCGATAGAGCTGGCGGTTGACATGGTAAGAACGAGAGTCAGCGCCCGCCCCCTGGCTAGGATTATATGGGGTATAGCCTTGACTGCTTGGTACTTGAACAATAGTTAATGAAGGCAGGCGAGTTAGCGCGGAGGGCGGGTTCACTAAAAGAGGGTAGGGTAAGTAGTTCCGTCTTGCCGTAGATGAACTAAGGCAGACGGTAGGTCCAGCCAGTTGTTAAAATTTGTTTATGTTGATAGTCGATAAGACCGAACGATCTGGGGGTAATCGGGATCGCGTTGGGTAATTCAATCCTTCCCGGAAAAGGCCCGGGTACGGACGATACAAGCCCCGGCAATCTACCGGGGGAAAATCCGGAGTCGTTTTCGTCCGTACCGGATCTCTTCGTCCCAGATCCCCCGCAGCCGACCTTTCAGCCGTCCCTTCGGGACTAATCCCGCGCGTGGGATTACCCAGGACTGGCGTCGTGGGCTAAGCTCAACCAGACTTGTCTAAATTACGATTTTAGATTGGGCTATTCTTCATGCGAAGGGCACCGCTTCCAGCCGTGCCGTAATATCTTTCGCCTGAGGCGGCTTTAGCGGAGGTACGGTTTTCTAGAGTCGGGTCCGTGCAGGGATTCATGGAAAAACGTACCTCAGGGCTAAAGAGTCTGCGTGAGAACCGGATCTCCAGGACCAACAGAACCTGACGGGTGCGCCATGTTCGCACCAGCTAACGTGGGCCGAATAAGACGGGCGAAGCCTTCAAATGCTTCTAAACCTTCAGGTGAAAGCATTCGAAGAATTCATAATCGGCCCACGTTAGCTGGCGCGAACATGGGGCACCCATCAGGTTCTGTTGGTCCTCAGATCCGGTTCTCGCGCAGACTCTTTAGCCCTGACTGGCTGCGTCTGAAGCCGTGCCTTTCGCAAGGGACGCTTTCCGTCCGGCTAAATACCGTCCGCTTCACTAAGACTCTCAGCTGTCAATGTTTCTCACCCTGCAATCTTCGATGCCCAGACCTGATTTTACAAAGCGGGTTCGCCATATCAGTTTGCCCAATCAAATCAATGCAGACAGTTGTGAAGTTCAGCCGTCCCTGCGGAATAGGCGGACAGCTTATGTAAGCACCCGCTGCGTCGCGCGGGGCGGGATGAGTAAGCTGCCCCCGATCTCCCGCCTATCTCCCAAAGTATTTGCAGTTATTAGACCGCGTTATTCAATGGTGATACAGCGGAACGGGCATTCCCTGTATCTTCAGGATCGCCTCCTGGGCGATGTTGCCAAGCCGTCTTTCTTTCAACACCTGTTGGAGGGCGGGCAGGGCGCCCTTCGCCGCGGGGCCAATGTCGCCCAGGGCATACGCAACGCTGTCCAGAACGAAACCCTCGTCCTTTGCCGACAATCTCTGGGCAAGAGGCATAACGGCGGCGGCGGCCTTCGGACCAATGCTCCCCAACGCATCCGCCGCCGGCGCCCGCACGTAATCCACCGGATCGCTCAAGGCACGGATCAGCTCGGGAACTGCCGAAGACGCCTTGCCGCCCATGGAGCCCAAGGCGGTTGCAGCCAGGTCGCGCACCTCCGGCTCAGGATCTGAGAGTGCCTTGGCCAACGCTGGGACCGCCTCCGGCGAGCTGCGCGTGGCGACTTGTGCCAACGCTGCGGCAGCGGCTGCGCGGATCTTCGCCGAAGGATCGGAAAGAGCCGCGATGAGCTCCGGCGATGCGGAAGCGGCGTCGAAACCAAAACTACCGATGGCACGGATCAGGATTGGCCGTTCTTCCGGCGAGGCGCCGCGCAGCCTTGCCACGTACGAACTGAGCGGAAAACCCCGGTACACGATGCCTACCGCTGTGCCGGTCATGTGCTCGCGAACATCCGGAGTCACCGCCGCCTTCTCTACCTTTTCCAGCACAACGTCGTTAATCCCCAGGTTGTAGCCGACCGAGCGCGGGTCCTTCCCGTTGACGATGAAGCTAAGAATATGGCGGCCCGCACTGAGTTGGAACATGCCCAGGGTTCGATCCCGGGCTACGTACAGTTCATTCAGGTAATTACGAAACACCTCTGGCCCGGGAAGAGGAATCTCCGAGGTTGCCGGTTTTCTGGTATCCAGATTCGTGGGTTGTCCATCCACCAGGATGGAGTAGTCCCCGTAATCGGGCCCTTGGGCAATTTCCGCCACGATCTCGTAGCGCCCCTTCGCGGCCACGTTGATAGGGACGTTGAGCCTGGAACCTACACCGCTCGCCTTGAAGAAAAGAAGATCCTTGGACCAATCGACATCCCGCAGAACGGAGGCCTCTCCATTCTGCGTCGTTACTTCCTCGATCGAATCTTCAATCGGAATCTGGGTAGCGTTTCCAAACGGAAGCCGCTCATCTCCGTAGGGCGGCTCAGAAAGCCCCTCATTCACCCCTTTTTGATACCAAAAGGCTACACTCGAGAAGTTGTCCGGCCGCTCTTCAAACCCTGAGCGAACGGAGCCATCGGGATTGGCGGTCCACCCCGCGTGTTCAATCCCCGCCCAGATCGACTTGGTAAAGACGATCGGATCCGGTACGTGCCATCGATAGGCGGAGAGCCTCGATCCGGGCAGTTCGCCCTCTGCGATAGGGGTTCCCGTCCATGGTCCGCTCGCATCTCTCAGATCCCATGCGTCGTTGAAATAATCTTCCGTGCCGGTCCCGTATATCTGCGGCTGATGCGCGCCGTCGATGTAAAACAAATCGTCGCCTTCGCCGAACCACGAAATCTCCGTCTGCGTAACGCTGAGCACGGTCCCCACATAATGGCCGTTCCCCTTTGCATCCAGAAAGGCGTAGTTATGGCCGCTTCGCGCAGGCCTCTCCTGACGGTAATATGCGTGCAGATATCCCAGGTTGGCGGGCAGAGACGCGTACCTGCGGTAGTCGACATGGTAGTAAAACATCGGCACGACGCGATGGCCCTCGTTGGTCAGCGTGATGCGGCATGACTTTCGAAAAGGCATCGGCCAATAGCTGTTCCGGGCCCGCCCAAACGAGCTGTCCCGCACCATCATGGAGTTCACGTCCCGCTCCGCGCCATGCCCAACCGCAAAAAAGTCTCCCAGCGGCGCATCTACGGCCGGTGTTTTTTGTCCGTCATAGTAAACGCGCAGGCGCAATCGACGAGGCCACGCGAACTCATTCTGCGCGATCGTCAGCCAGAGGTGAGTGATCATGCCCGCACCGCGGATGTCGGCCATGACGAACGTCTGGCCGGGCATAATGCGCTTGCTGTCGTCGTTGCTCAGAACAAAACGGCTGCCACTCGAAAGCCGGTGACTGCTGTAATCCTTCATGCGTGCCAAGCCGAGCGAATCCAGAAAGTCATTGTCCGGAGCTTGTGCCAGGGCCGCCCTGCAAGCAAACAGGAGAAGGCCGATCACCATCCAACGACGGTGCGCACCTGTTTGGGGCCTTCTCAATTTGAAGACCATGGAGTTGCTGGTTCCTTTCGTATTGAGTGCACGCGACCGTCGTTCTCCGTAAGCTTTATCGATCCCAAGCTTAACCTGTTCGGCGCCATGGCAGGCGATCGCGCCAACCCGTTCTTGAAGGGCCTTTCCTCCGGGCTGGAGGCCGTCTCGCCCGGCATGGATGTCCCCGTATCTCCCCTCCACCTCCTGTCGTCGCATTCTTTTCGAGCGGCCTCCTGCGTTGCTAAGAAAGGGAGTTGGGCTGGTGTTAGCATCCATCAAGCCTCTCGGGATGAACAACCGTACCCTGGACCGACTAAAAGCGTTGGATGGGCTTCGCCCGTCTTTTTCGGCCCACGTACGCTGGTGCGAACATGGGGCACCCATCGAGTGCGCGGCGGCCGGTACTGTTCATTGCTCCTTTAACTTGCCGCAGGCAAGTCGGCTCCTCGGGATGAACAACCGTACCCTGGACCGACTAAAGCGTTGGATTCTGGGGACTTCGCGCGCGCGTTCTGTCCAGTTCTCAGGAATCCGGGTCGCTTTTCGGCCCACGTACGCTGGTGCGAACATGGGGCACCCGTCGAGTCCGCGGCGGCCGGTACTGTTCATTGCTCCTTTAACTTGCCGCAGGCAAGTCGGCTCCTCGGGATGAACAACCGTACCCTGGACCGACTAAAAGCGTTTGAGGGGGCTTCCCCCGTCTTTTTCGGCCCACGTACGCTGGTGCGAACATGGGGCACCCGTCCAGTGCGCGGCGGCCGGTACTGTTCATTGCTCCTTTAACTTGCCGCAGGCAAGTCGGCTCCTCGGGATGAACAACCGTACCCTGGACCGACTAAAAGCGTTGGAGGGCTTCCACCGGATTTCCTGTTGGACTTCGTGGCGTTGATACAGTGCATGCGCCTTTCTTCGCGGAAAGGCGCACACGCGGTTCTGTCCAGTGCAACGTAGCAGGAAATCCGGGTCGCCCGGCTTTTTCGGCCCACGTTAGCTAGCGCGAACATGGGGCTCCCGTCGAGTGCGCGGGGGCGCGTACTGTTCATTGCTCCCTTAATTGGCCGCAGGATAGTCGTCTCCTCGGGATGAACAAGGGGAGGGCGGCGTTTCCATTCGGTGGGTTTGAAAACATGATCTAGTCCCGAAGGGACGACTGAAACCCAATAGCGATGCGGCCTTAGGTAACTTTCAGCCGTCCCTTCGGAACTCCCGTGGGCTTTTTTTCGCAACCCGTAGAGCCGGTCTTCAACATCGCATCCACTCCATTCAAGGCCCTCCAAAAATGCGATGGACGTCCCTTTCACGGTGAGTTTGCGCCGGTCGACGTTCCGGCCCAGGTTTCCGTGACGAGATGATCTCCGCCTGGCACCGCAAACGAGACGCCTCCACGCTGCACGGTCATCGTCCTGGCGGGTTGATCATCGATCTTCAAGGACAAGCTACCGGACGTGACTTCGCGCGTTGTGATGTTCGTAGTGTGCAACGATTTCACTGCAAACGAGAAATTCGTTGAGCTAAGTGTGTAGCGACGCACAATAACCCCGGCGGACGCCTCAAAGCGAACCTTATGATCTCGCGTCAAGGTAGTGCGGGCGGGTCCGATCGCAATATCGTAGTGATGATGGTTCCAGGTGATGTTCGACAGGTCCCCGTCCGCAGGAGGGTTCAGTGCGCCAAACCGAAAGCCATCCCACGGAGTCTCATCGATATATTGCTCCATCGGGATCAAACAGAGCAGCGCGCCCCAGGTGTAGTGCTTATCCCCACCCGCACTTCCTCCCCACGCATAATATTGCTCGTTGGTGTGCTGGTGGGCCTGCCAGTCCTCTTGAAACAGCTCGTAGCTCTTCTGTGCAAACTGCAACGCCACGTCGTCCAGACCATAGCGATTCAGACCTTCATATACAAGATAGTTTGTGGGGCCCCAAATATCGCCGCGCCAATAGAACTGGTCGGCGAACGTGGCATCATCGCGCGAGATCGTAGGAATGACGTACTTACCCCAAAACTCTTTAGGGTTCAACAGGTGTTCCTTCACCATCCTCCTGGCTTGCTCGGGCGTTGCGACTCCGGCCAGCAGCGGGTAAAAGTTCGTGGGAGAAAGGCGTTTCGAAAACTTTCCGTCCCAGGATAGATTCTCGTAAATTCCGTCTTTTTCGTTCCATAGTTTTTGCTGCATGACGGTCTTGATTCGCTCATAATCGGCGGTAAAGCGCCGGCTGTCGCCGTCTTGTCCAAGAATGAGCGCTATCCGAGCCAGGCATTCCGAATCGAGCGCATAGAGCGCGTTGAGGCCTACGTCGTCAAGATCCATCGTGTAGGTTTGGGGATTGTAAGTGGCATCGTCATACATCGGGCTGTCATCCATCCCGCTCTCCCACTTGGCGGCTTGGAGAAATCCACGACCGCCCACAGCGGATGACGAACCTTTATCGCTGCCCCACTCCAGCAAGCCATCGCGGTTTCCGTCCCGCCAGGGTTGCCCGTCGCCACGGTCCTTAAACCACCAATCATGCCATAGTTTGAGCCGTGGATAGGCCCACTCCAGAAGCGCTCTGTCCTGGTTCCGTTGATAGTTCTTCCAAATGGCGTAGGAGCCGACCGGAGGCTGGGACCGGTCAGGGGTCGTTCCGGAAGCTCCTGCTATGTTCGGAACCACTCCGTTGGGCGATTGGGACAGAAGAATGGCGCGGGCGGACGCCGAGGTTTGCGCGGTATCCTCTACGTTCGTCAGCAGAGAACCGAAGAAGCAATCCCACTCACCGACAACCCAGCCGCCAAAGTTATTAGCCCAATGCCGGCTTATGCTGGGAAACGCAAGCCCGAGTGACGGCACGTAGAGAGTGTTCCAGAACATGGAGTTTCCGATTGGCTCCGGGGCACCCTCGAAAAGACCCCGGATGTGCGGCCGATCCTTTTCGTAATGGGCGGCCTTTTCGTTAAGGATGGCGTCGATGCGCCCGTTTTGAAGTAGGCGCTGCGCCCCGGCGGACAATGCTGCCGGATCCGGTCCGATGGCCGCCACGAAATGGGCGCCGGCGTTTCCATCGGTAACAAATTGGAGGCCTGCCGCAGCGCGCTGAAAATCATCGTGAGTGGTTGACTTAGCCCGGTCTGCGCGGGTTTCGGGGTTTGTGAGCCGGCCCGCATCCATGACTTTTCTTAATTGGCTTACGTTAGAAAATGCGCCACTGCCCGTGATGGGGCGGTCGGTCGCAACGACAAAATGGATTGCGGAATTAAAGTGGCCTTCGAGGGGGTGTTCCCCGATTATTTTCGTGCCGTCTTCACTGATGTGGTAGGCACCGGTGAAATTAGTGTCGTTGGGCGAATAGGCCTCGATCACCAATTCGATATCTGCCGGAGACTTGAGTCTTCCCACAACGGTGGTTTTATCGATCCTGGACCACTCTAAGGTAACCGTAGCGGTTCGAGGAGAATGGGCCCAACCGACAAGAGCGTAGGAGCCATCCGGTGCGTGCGGGCCTACCTCGCTGACTGCTTCAAAAATTTTCTCGCCATCGAGGAAGTTGCCACTTTTCGATCCTATTCTTAGAGCAAATGGGAGGCGTTGTCCGTAGGCTGTGCTGTCGAAGACGAGTCCATTCCATGCGTTGGGGTCGAATGCCCCAACGGCAACGTGGTCGAATGGATCGGCCGGAAGAGATTGTGGGGCCGCCGAAAGCGGAACGACTAAAACGATGCAGGCGATTATGGATCGCAACCCCGAAGTAATGGAGGCCGTTTGAGAGGCGGGTGCATAGTTTGCGAGAGGTTTCATCACAAATCCTCAATAGACGACGTTATAGACTGTTCCCTCCAGCTTCACGGGGGTTTTCCCGGTTGACCGCAAGGCGCTCAGGACGGACTCATTCGGAGCCAAGGCGTCCGCTTTCGTCTCGCCGGCGGCCCAGGAAAGTCCACTCCAGAATCTTGTCGTAGCAACTCATCCAGTTCGCGCATCGCCAGCGACTCGGTGAGCGGAACGTTGTCAGAGAGCTCGTCGTAAGCGGACCAGTTGCCGTGGACCGAAACAGGCGCCTGGAGTGCGGGCAGAGGCGGCTCAGTTTCTGAGTGCTCAGCGATCTCCCCCCGCGGCGCGTCTCTGCAGCCCGGACACCCCAGCCGAGCAACGAGTTGCTCAACAAAAATCCTCCAGCGCTCGCATGAAACGCACGTCGCGTAAGGATCATCTTCATGGGAATCCCAAACTAACAAGCTCACGGGGAAAGGTCAACCAGCCTGTCGCGCCTTGTTTCCCGGCGAGCATTGTTGCTGGACGATAAGATGGCGGCCAGTCATTCGCACAGGCGTCGCGAAGTCCTCGGGCCCAATGCGGGCGGAAGTGTCTTTTTTGAGGGCGCCTTTCCAGCTATACGTAACAGCGTTCGTTCAATAGGGAACTTCAAGTAACCAAAACCTGTTGACAGCCTCTGAGTACGGGGTATATCAAGTGGGACCGTAATCAGATGGCCGCTGAGCAGGTGTCGTAAACCTGTTCGACGCGCGAGACAAAAGAGACACAACGAAGACGGCCGCAAAGCCGTCTTGGACAATGCAGCGGATGCGCCAAGTACAGTTCATCGTCCCACCCCAGCTTGTCCGTAAGTAAGCGCTTCTTGCTAGACAAGCCAATGGCTCAGCTGTTCTGGAGGCAAAATGCACAACCCGACCCATACCGAGCAGTGCGATTTCACCGTGGCGGTCACGAACTACGGCAGTCAGCATCGCTGTGAAGCGACGGAATCCGCCACTTCCGCGAAACATTCAGGAGCGGGCTGCCGATCTTCGTCGGTTTGGGTGTCGATTTTCCCCGTTCTGGCGATGTTGTTGATACTCATTTCAGGGCCGCAAGTTGGGGGCCAAGTCGTTACTGGTACCATGACGGGCACAGTTACAGATTCGACCGGAGCGACGGTACCAAACGCGAAAGTTACCATAACGCAGATCTCCACCGGCGTTCAAAGATCCGCTACTACCTCGGCCGATGGACTCTACGACTTTTCTTACCTCGCGCCCGGCGACTATAAAGTGGACGTGAGCGCTAGCGGGTTCAAGTCTTTCAGTCAGTCCGACATCACCGTTTCTATCTCAACGGCTGCCCGGCTCAACGCAGTTCTGACTCCTGGAAGCGCCTCGGAGACGGTCCTGGTAACCTCGGCGCCACCGCCGCTGCAAACCGAAAGCGTGGAGGTAGCCGTTAACCTCTCCGCGCGCCAGGTTACCGACGTACCGCTCCAAGCCCGCAACGTTCAGGCGCTCGCCGGTCTCGCCGCCGGCGTAAGTCTACCTCAACAAAGTTTCACCCAGGTCGAAGATCCGCAACGGACGACGTTCTTCAACGCGAATGGCCAGGATAATTCCGCAAACAATACGATCGTCGACGGAGTGGACAATACGGACCCGCTCCTCGGCCTGAGCATCTACCTGCCGGCTCCGGAACTGGTACAGGAGGTTCATGTCTCCACCAGCAACTACAGTGCCGAATTCGGCCGCGTGGCCGGCGCGGTGGTGAACGAAGCCACACGTACGGGCACAAACCAATTCCATGGATCTTTGTGGGAATACAACAAAGTAGCGGCCCTCGAGGCGAAGAACTACTTCGGCGGGAGCCTGCCGAAGGCGCCGTTCACCTTCAATGATTTCGGCGGCGCCGTCGGAGGCCCGGTTATCAGAAACAACACATTTTTCTTCGGCGCCTATCACGGTGTACGCCAGCGTTCGTCGAGCACCTCGACCGGCACCGTCCCGCTACCTGCTTTTCTTAGCGGTGATTTTAGCTCGGTTCCGGGAATCGCTCTTTACAATCCTTTTACCGGCAATCCAGACGGCACCGGTCGTGCGCTATTTGCCGGCAACAAAATCCCTGTGAATCTCATTAGCGCGCCCGCGGCCACGATCAATAAGTTCTTTCCTTCGCCCAATCTGCCCGGCATCACGAACAACTGGGTAACCAATATTCCTTTTAGCTATAACGCCGATAACTACACGGGACGAATCGACCACACCTTCAGCGAGCAGACGAAAATATTTGGCGAGACGAATATCTCCAGGTACACGACCCTTTCGCCTACTTTTTACCCCGAGCCGCTTGGGAATGGTGTCAATGCCAACGACGATACCTATACCGGGATTGTGAATGTTACGCATGGATTTGGTCCCGGACTGCTGACCGAGCTGCGGCTCGCGTACAACCTATACGCCACCAACGTGGTTGATACCGACACGACCTTGAATAACGCGCAGGCCGGCATCGCGGACCCCAATCCATACCCGATCTCCCAGGAGGGATTGGCGTTCATGTATATAGGTACGACGGGCACGAGCACGACCGGTACGTCGGCCATTAATGTGGGGGGAAGTCCTTACTACCCACTCAAGAATCGGGACAACCTGTTTCAGATCGTGAACACATGGAGCAAAGAGGTTCGCAACCAGTCGCTCAAATGGGGCGGCGAAGTTCACAGAAACCGGATGGATCGCAGGCAGCCGCAGGGCCTCAACGGAGGACCGCGAGGCGGATTCTATTTTCAGCCAGGCACCACCCAGCTCAATGGAGGGCCTGGGTTGGGAACCTATGGGTCCTTTGTGAATTCCTTCGCCTCCTATCTGCTGGGCACACCGCAGGAGACAAGCCGCACGTACATGACCCAAACGCCGACCAATCGGCAGACCCAGGTTGGACTCTTCTTCCAGGATACTTATCATGCAACTCCCAAACTGGTGCTCGACCTGGGTATCAGGTATGACTTTCTTTCGGCCGTGAAGCCGAGAGGCAAAGGCGGAGCGTCGAACTACAACACAGCGAACAACAGTCTGAATGTGGCCGGCTATGGCAGCGGACCTCTCGATCTGGCGAATGGAGTTGGCTCAGAGTCATTAGTCCAGCCACGCGTCGGTTTTGCTTATAACATCGACAAGAAATCGGTCCTTCGCGGCGGGTTTGCGATGAGTGGTTGGGCAGGGAGGTTCGGCTTTACGGGCGGAACCCTTTCTACGCAATTCCCTGTAATTTATAATATTCAGAATGGCAACACCGGGGGGTACGGCGTAACCGGATCCATCACCAGTCTGCCTGCCGTGAACTTTATCACCATCCCTGCCAACGGCATCATTACGAACGCGCCGAATCAGGCGTTTTTCGTTATGGCCCACAGAAACCCCATTCCCTATGTGGAAGCTTATAACCTGACGTATCAGCGCGATCTCGGGTTGGGATTTGTTACCAACATTGCCTACGTGGGAAATGTTGGCCGGCACTTACCGGCGAACGTGGAGCTCAATGCGGCTGCTCCCGGCACCGGCACAGCCGGTCTTCCTTTCATAGGATACGGGCGCACCGCGAGCACGCAGCTGCGCATCGATCTAGTTGCCAGCAACTACAATGCATTGCAGGTGAATATGTCGCGGAGTTTCTCGTCCGGCTATGCTGTGACGTTGGGATATGCCTACTCGAAATCCTTGGATGTGGGCAGTAACCAGCCGGGGTTCATCGACAATCTTAACCTTGCGCGGCAGTACGGGCCTTCCTCGTTCGACACTACGCACAACCTGGTGGTGAGCCACGTTTATGAACTGCCTTTTGGCAAAGGGAAGCAATTCCTGAATCAAGGCGGGATTGGGGCGTTCCTGCTTTCAGACTGGCAACTGAACGGCATCTTGCGTCTGACGACAGGCACTCCTTTCACGATCACCTCGGACGCAACCTCTTGCAATTGCCCTGGGAACAGCCAGTTTGGGCAGCAGGTAGCGCGTGTTCAATATCCGCACGGCATCAAAACGAGCCCTTGGTTTTCGACATCTTCCTTCGCTCCCCCGCCGGCGGGCCAGTTTGGAAACGTTGGGGCGAACTCGGTTCGCGGCCCTAGTCTCAAGCAATATGATTTCTCAGTGTTCCGGGGCTTCCGCTTCCTGGAGCGCTATGAGTTTCAGGGCAGGGCCGAGGCTTACAATCTGACAAATACGCCGTACTTCTCCAATCCGGATGCTAAAGTCACAGACTCGAGTTTCGGGCTTATTACTTCCACCACGGGCAATCAACGGGCGCTTCAGCTGGCGCTGAAACTGCTGTTCTAGCCGGGGGGAACGGTTGATTGCCATATCTCCCCGTTCGACGATTGAAGTTTACAATGCTAAGACACTTACTTCCGGCAAAGTTATCTTTGTCAAGAAAGAACTAACAACAGCTGTTGTTACTCTGGCAGTCTCGGATTCGACGGCGTCCGCTCCAGTTAGGGCGCAGCAGGCGTTGAGAGAAGAAGGAAAGGAGGGAACCGGGAACGTGCACCATGAATAGTGCACGAGGTGTGTTCGGGGCGACGACCATCGGGATGGCGTACGGTCTGCAGCACCTCAGCGCCCCGGTCTGTGGGCTTGCTCTCCATGTGAATTGAGTGTTACTATCGGCCAGCCTAATGCTGGTTTTGCGCAACCCCGTGTCGTGTTGCCAAAGCTCATCTACCAAAGAAACTGGTCGTGAGTCGCAACTGGGGGTTCGCATGGACCTGATGCAGCTTGAGCACTTTCTCGCGGTAGCCGACGAGAGAACGTTTACGCGTGCAGCAGAACGAGTTTTTCGCACGCAGCCCGCTCTGAGCCAAAGCATAAAAAAGCTGGAGAAGAGTGTTGGCGCCCCGCTTTTCGCGCGCGACATGACCGGTGTGTCCTTGACCGAAGCGGGTAAGTTTCTGGTCGTCTACGCGCGCAAAATGGTCAAGATGCGCGACGAGGCTACGCGCTCCATATCGCAGCTGCAGGCGCTCAAGGCGGGGACGCTTTCGATTGCCGCGCACGAGAGTGCCGAGCTTTATCTTCTTCCCACCCCGCTGAAACATTTCGCGACGCTTTTTCCCCAAGTCAAACTGTCCGTGCAACGGGGCGGTTTGGAGGAGATTCCCAGGAAAGTATTAGACCGGGAAGTCCAGATTGGAGTTGTTCGGGAGCCGCCGGCTTTTCAGGAGCTTGAATCGGAGCAGGTGCACGTGGATGAGATGGTGCTGATCGCGGCCCCGGAAAATCGGTTGGCTTCGCTCAATCCGGTCTCGCTCCAGGACCTGGATGGGGTTTCCCTGGTGGTTCACGGTTTTTCAAAATGGACTGACAGTACCGTTCTGCGCCTGTTCAACCAGCACTCTATCCATTATCGCGTGGCCGCTGAATTGTGCAGTATTGAAAGCATGAAGAGTATGGTTATCGGCGACGTTGGGGTTGCGATGGTTCCTCGGATGACGGTTTTGCAGGAGTTGCGGGAAAGGCGACTGGTGGAGATAGCTGTACCAGAACTGAGGCTACCCCTTCGGAGCGTGATGGTTTTCCGCAAAGACAGCAAATCGGAAACAGCGGAGCGATTGATCGAGATCATGCGCAACAAGCTGTTCGTTGCACGCCTGGACCCGGATCAGATGGCAGCGGTGCAGTAGACTATCCGCTTTTCAAAGCAGCGCCGTTCACCGTTCTGGTTCGCGGTGATGGAGCGGCAGTGTCTCTGCGGCCCAAACAAGGGTGCTCCGGATGCCGTTCGCGCGCCGTGTTTTTATCAGAGGCACATTCACACGGCTTATGGGTCAAGAAGCATTTGTGATTGGACACGTTGTGCACTCCAGCTTAAATTCATGGCATGTAAACGGTGTGTTCGCCTGTCGGGCCCCAGAGACTGCCTCGGTTAAGTATGTGGTTCCGTTGCCGGGGAAACCATCGACAAGCCCCCTGTCCGGGCTGAGAACTCGCAGCATCTAGTAGCATCCCTTCGGGCCTCCAATGAAACTTCTAAGAAGGTCATCCCACCTTCGAATGCATACGTGTCCTCACGCACAGAAGTAAACCAGGGTCAGGTTGGGCCAAGCGCGGTTCCCTCTGCATTTAGTCTGTGCAGATTACGTGGTAGCCATAGTTACATTTAGCAGCCCACCATGCCCTGAGATCACCGGGTTGGGGGCTCATTGTCTCACTCTAAGTTCAGTTTTTCTATTTTGCGGAGGCTCTTCCAGTGACCTTGACAGCATTACGCGATTTCTCCATGTTTAGATTTGGGGCGAAGCAGAACACCCGGCGCCCTGTTCACGTAGGGCTTCTCGTGTTGGCGCTGCTCCAGGTTTCCGTGTTTCTTGCACCTGAGCGCGCTTCGGCCCAATCCACGAATGGAAGCATCCTCGGAACGGTTAAAGACCAGCAATCCAGCGTGATTGCGGGAGCGACGGTCGTGTTGGTGAATAAGGGAACTTCCGCCCAGCGAACGGAAAAAACGGATCCGACCGGGACCTACAGTTTTAATAATGTGGATGCCGGTACCTACGAGCTCACCATCCAGGTCAGCGGTTTCGCAGAGGCTGATTATCCCAATCTCGACCTGCAGGCCCGCGAGACAAAAAGAGTCGATGCGCAACTCACGGTGGCCAGTGCCAATCAGAGCGTGATCGTCGAAGGAGTGGGTGGAGCGGTGGTCAACACCGATATTTCGAACATCGCCCAAACCAAGACGGGTCGCGAACTGGTTGACTTGCCGGTTGCTATTACCAGCCGATCCACTGGATCGACCAGCCCCATGACCACCCTTACGACAGAGCCTGGGGTGCAGACGGATGCCAGCGGCAATATCTCCGTGGCCGGAATCAAGCCCAGCATGCTTTCCATGAGCATTGACGGCATTAGCAGCATGGGACCACGGGCAGCGGGCCCCTTATCCGAACTCTTTCCCTCGTTCAACGCGATTTCTGAGATCCGGGTCAGCGAAGTCAACAACACGGCTGAATATGGCGGCATTAGCGACATCACGACCACCAGCAAGAGTGGGACGAACTCCTTTCACGGAGGGGCTTTCGAAAACTGGCAGAACGATATCATCACGGCGAAGAATCCATTCAGTTCCAAGAAGCCGACCCTGAACATGAACAACTTTGGTTTCTTCGTCGGCGGCCCAGTCTCGATTCCGCGTCTATACAGCGGCCATGATCGAACCTTCTTCTTTGCGAGCTATGAGGCCCTCCGCCTGCCGTTCCAGACCGTGGTCGTGGAGAGCGTTCCCTCCGTCGCTCTGCGTTCGGGGAACCTTTCCGCGTACGCAAACCAGATTTACAACCCGAACACGGGTGCGGCGTATGCCGGGAACATGATTCCCGCGAGCGATATAGCGACTCTCTCCACCAAGGCGCTGCAATACTTGTTCCCGTTACCCAACACCGGTTCGGCGAATGCCGTCTCCAACAACTACACGGAGAACTTTGGCACGCCAATTTCGAGCGATCAGGAAGACGCTCGCATTGACCAAACAATCAACTCCAAGCAGTCATTCTTTGTGCGCGGCAATTACAAGAACCGGAAGGTTCTGGTTGCGCCAACTCCCGGCGGGGCCATCACCGGATCCGCGCTGCTGGGGTCCTTTTCTCAGCCGGAAATCGATTATGGGTTGACGGTTGCCCATAACTTCATCATCTCCGCCAGCCTGTTAAATGAGGTTCGCGCCGGTTTCGATGGCAACCATACCTGGACCACGTTCAATCTTCCAGCGAATGTGATTGCGGCGGACCTGGGCCTCACCAACGTGTCGATTCCCTCCGGGGATGCGGTGCCTAACTTCAATATTTCCGGTTTCCAGCCCACGGGCGGCAATGCGTCCACGCTGTCTTCCAACAACACAACCCAGGTGATCGACAATCTCACATGGACCAAGCAGCGGCACACGCTGAAGTTTGGAGGCGACTACAAGCGCCTGCGCGGAAACGCGGCCAACGTCTACGCTGCCCAGCGTTTGGGCGTCTATAACTTCAACGGCGGCGTGACCAGCCTGACGTGCGAGCGGAAGCAATCCGAGCGGATCGAATCACGCATTTATCGGCAACCCGTTTGCGGCCTTTTTGCTGGGTATTCCGGACAAGACCCAGATCGACTCGGTTATCCAGCCGAATAGCCTGGGCTATGCCAACTCCTATGCGTTTTACGGCCAGGATGACTGGCACGTTTCCTCCAGGCTGACTTTGAATTTCGGACTTCGTTGGGAATATCATCCGATGTTCGAAGATCACCTGCTGAACAGCACAAACTTCTTACCCGACTACACTTCGGTTGTGAATGGGGTCTATGTTCATGGGGCGGCGGTCATCATGAACGAGAAGGCGTTTGACATTCTGGACCCGGCGTTCGCAGAATCGATCGCGCCGACGCCGATTCTTACCGCGGCCCAGGCCGGCATTCCCGAGAGCCTGCGCTTCTCCGTAAAGACGGACTTCGCCCCGCGCTTCGGTCTGGCGTGGAGGCCCTCGGGCGACGATAAAACCGTTCTCCGCGGTGGCTTTGGCCGCTTTATCGAGGCTCCGCTTGGCTCCCTGCTGGGCGCGGCCTACGCCATCCACAGCGCCGACCAGGGTCTGTTCAATCAGTCCATCGTTAACGGCAAAGCGACTCTTACGTTCCCCTATCCCTTTCCTGCGAACATTGCGCAACCAGGATCCCAATTCTTTCAGCAAGCCGGCGCCATCCACTTCATCGACCCTATTGTTTATCAGTGGAATGTCACGGGAGAACGGGATCTCGGCTTCAACACCGCCGTCCAACTCAGCTACACGGGCATGCATGGCCAGCATCTTGGGGTGCAGGGAGACCTGAATCAGCTACCCTTGAACACCATCGGCTATGCGGCTGCGAAGCAGTACGCCCCGTATCCGCTCTGGGCAGAGATGGAAATCGAAACCAACGGTGGCCGTTCCAATTACAATTCGGTCAGCATCGGTGTATTGAGGCGCTTTGTCAAAGGCCTGCAGTTCCAGTCTACCTATGCCTTCACCAGAAATCTGACCAACGCGCAGGGCTATAACCCGACCAAGTTTACGACCGAGGCGGGCGGTTTTCAGACCAACCTGAATGATCCCAACCTTGACTATGGCAATGTTGCCTACACCCGCCGCCATCGTTTTCTCACCACTGGCCTCTACCAGTTGCCCTTCGGCCGTGGCAATGCCTTCCTTTCGAATGCCAATGGCGTGGTCGACCGGCTTGTCAACGGCTGGGAATTGGCGGGCGTCGTGATGATCCAGTCGGGACCGTTTCTTACCGCATCTGTACCGGGTGCGGATCCCTCCGGCACGGGCTTCCCTCTCATCGTCGGCGATGGAAGGCCGGATCGAGTTCCAGGTGTCTCTTTCAAGTCAGCCAATCGGACGATCCACAACTGGCTCAATCCAGCAGCTTTGGCTACTCCGCAAAACAACATCGGCCGCTTTGGCAACAGCTCCATCGGCAACATACCGGGCATTGGCACAGAAGTTGTGTCTGGCTCCCTCATCAAGAGCGTGAGGGTTGCCGAGGGCATTCGCCTGCAAGTCGGCGCCCAGGTAGCCAATTTGTTCAACCACGTCAACCTTGCACAGCCGAGTACAAGCCTGGTCACCGGCACCTACGGTACCGTCAGCAATGTCCAAACGGCAGAGGGCGCCGGACCCCGCGCTGTTCAACTTACCGGTCGATTTACGTTCTAAAGGGCGAATGATGAATTACAGAAATTTCCTCCATCTCTGTGTTTATGTCTTGTTTGCAGTCGCGCAAGGATCCTTGTTGACCGCACACGCTCAACAGGAGTCCGCGGGCATCCCGATCAATGATCCCACCGTTATTTCAAAATGCGGTGGATGTCATACGCGGAGCGATAACGGGGTCATGATACGCATCTCCGCGGTGCGGACTACGCCTGAAATCTGGGAACAGATCGTCAAGCGCATGATCCGGTTAAACGGCTTGACCATTACCCCGGACGAGGCGCGCCAGGTTGTGCGCTATCTCAGTGACAATAACGGCTTGGCCCCAGCGGAGGCCAAGCCCGCTTTTTATGATGCGGAACATCGCGTCTTCGGCACCCAGGAAGAGGAGGCCGGAATACCCGCGCAGTTGCAGCGCACCTGCAACTACTGCCACACGATCGGGCGGGTATTTCTGCAGCGGCGCACGCCCGAGGACTACGTCAAACTGGCAAACACGCACATGGCGCTCTTTCCCGGGTCGGAGAGCGCGGTCTTCAAGCCCAACCGGAGATATCCCAATCCCGTGGATATTCCGGTAGCGCTGACGCAGGCCGGTACTGGCTACGGTGTACTCGCAATATCCCTCCCCACCGCCGCACACCGGCCTCGGGTACTCACGAATACCCGATCGACGTTGCGTTGGAATACCTGGCGAAGAGTCAGCCTCTCATCACTCCGGAATGGACTGCGTGGAAAGCCAAGATGCACGCGCCGAAGCTGGCTGGTGTCTGGCTGGTAAGTGCATCCCAGACTGGCAAGGGGCATATTTACGGTCAAACGACCGTGACTGCGGGTCCAACTGGTCAGGACTACACCACCACTACGGTGCTGCATTATCCGGATGGACAGGTGGTGAAAAGGACCGGGAAAGCGGTGGTCTACACCGGTTACAGTTGGCGCGGGCACTCTACCAGCACACCCGCGGCCGGCGCTACCGACCCTGGATTTCCTGCGGATACGCGGGAGGCGATGCTGCTCTCCGACGATGAAAATGCCATGCAGGGCCGTTGGTTCTGGGGTGGTTATCAGGAGTTCGGTCTGGACGTGCAGTTGACCCGCATGGGCCATGAGCCAGTCATTCTTGGCGCGGATAAGGTTTCGCTGCATTCCCCGTCGAGCGACGAAGTCCACATTTATGGAGCGAATCTGCCGGCCGGATTAAAGGCGGCGGATATTGATTTGGGGTCCGGGGTCCAGGTCACCAAGATCTTGCACTCCAGTGGGGATGAGGTTGCCGTGCAGGTGGCTGTCGCTCCAGGCCTTTCGACATCTGCTCACAAAATGTCGGTGAAAGGCATCAGCGTGCCGGGAGATGTTGTCGTTTACGACAAGCTGAGCTACATCAAGGTCGCGCCCGATGCCAGCTTCGCCCGTCTCGGCGGCACGATCACAGCCAAGCAATTTACCCAATTCGAAGCCATTGGCTACGCGAACGGTCCGGATGGTGTTCCCGGAACTGCGGATGATATTGCCGTGGGTCCAGTTACATCGGCGTGGTCTCTGGAAGAGTTTTATTCCACACCGGACGACGACGATATCAACTACGTGGGCTCGATCAATGATTCCGGGCTCTTCACGCCCTCGTTGGAAGGGCCTAATCCACAACGAAAGAAGCAAGCAAATAACTATCCCACAGAAAATTGGGGAGACGTGTGGGTAGATGCGTTGTATAAAGGTCCTGAGGGCGAATCTCTCAAGGCGCGCTCTTATCTTGTCGTTACTATTCCCACGTATATCCGATACGACCAACCGGAGGTCTCGCAATGAGTACGTTGGTAGAGCAGGCAGTGACCGCCTATCGAGCAGGAGAGCATCACAGTTTCTCAGCCGCTGGTGTAGATTTCTGGTACCTCGTGCCCAGCGGTTCCATCTTCGCGCTTGAAGGCATTGGCAAGGATATTCTTGGCCTGCTTGGGGATAACGTTCTTGACCGGACCACCCTTGTGCGCAGCCTGGTTGGACTCGGCTACGACGTGCAAGCGGCAGAGAGCGCCCTGGATGAGTTGATCGATCTGGACGCGATCGCTTCCTCCACCGGGAAAAAGCCGATGCCCGCAGTGCCGCTGCAGGAGTTTCCGCTCCAGCGGGTGGTGCTGAATATCACCAATCAATGCAATCTGGCCTGCACCTACTGTTACGAGTACAGTGCGGATAAGATTGCGCAAACGGCCGGAAAACAGAAGTACATGCAGGCGGACATTGCGGAAGCCTCGGTGGAGATGCTTCTTCTGGAGTCCGGCAGCCGGCCGAATATCCACGTGACTTTCTTCGGCGGGGAGACCCTGCTGAACTTTCCGGTGATGCGCACCACGGTGCAATACGCCAAGCGCCGGGCGGCGGAAGTGGGCAAGCAGATTGAATTTAGCCTGACCACCAACGCGACGTTGCTCAGCGAGGAGATTGTGGAATTCCTCTCCGAGAATCGCATTGGCGTCACGGTGAGCATCGATGGTGACCGGGAACTCAACGACAGTCAGCGGGTCTTCCACAACGGGAAGGGAACCTATGATGTGATCGTTCCCAACATCAAGCACCTGCTCAAGCGCCACCGTACAAACTCGATTGGGGCGCGTGTAACTCTGACGGCGGGGGTTAGCGATGTACGCCGCATCTATAAGCACCTGACCGAGGAGATAGGCTTTGACGCGGCCGGTTTCTCGCCCGCTACTGCCAGCCCGAACAGGCTCTACTCGATCGGTCCGCAGAAGATGGATAACGTGCTGGACCAGTTCGCCGAGCTCGCATGGGAGTATCGCGACTATGCTTTGGAAGGCAAGCAGCATGGCTTTACCAACGCTAGCGACACCATAAAAGAATTGCATACCGGTATTAGCAAAGCTTATGCCTGCGGTGCGGGCTTAGGTCTGCTTGGAGTAGGTACCGAAGGAAATGTTAGTCTCTGCCATCGTTTTGTCGACTCACCCGTGGGTAAAATGGGGCACGTGAAAGATGGTGGTGTCGATCACGAAGCGCGGCAGACATTCCTGACTACGCACCACATCGGCGCCAGGTACGACTGCCATACCTGTTGGGCGCGGCCGGTCTGTGCAGGCGGCTGCTACCACGAAGCCTTTATCCACACCGGCAACACGGCCGCAGCTAACCTGCACTATTGCGACTGGATTCGCGGATGGAATGATGTATGTCTCCAGATCTATGGAGAGATTGCCACACGACGCCCTGCATTTCTTGACCGGTTTAGCGACAACTAACCAGGCTGTTTAACAAAGGAGAGACGGATCATGGGGTCCTTGCGAGCGGTTAACCGTAAAGCCAAAAAAGTGTCCCTGCAGGTGGAAGCCGAAAAGGGAGACTTGATGGCATTGGCCGATGGGGTGAGTTCTGCCGGCAAAGTCTATCACCCGATGGGTTGCACGCTGAACTTTACGCCGGGCTGGGAAATCGACATATCCGGAGGGACCGCGGGGCTTTGCCAGCCTGTCGAGCGTGATCTCTTCGACTGCTACCTGGGCTGCGGATGGCCCGCTCAAGTTCCCGATCACTTGAACAATGCGCCGGATTGGACGGATAAGTGTGCGTCCGCCGCCAATGACTGGCGCAAGGTCGACATCGTATTTCCATAGCGCCCGTGCGCTAGGTCTGAGCCCCAACGCCTCGCGCGCAGCGAGGCGCGTGGGCGGTTTTGTCTCAAAAATCTGGAGAGCTGCTGTGAAACGAGATTTAGGTAAACTGTCGCTTGTTGTTGTTGCCCTCCTGCTTTCGTCCGGTGCAGGTTCCGCCGCGATGGCGGCTGATACTGACCACATCGCCTACATTGGTACGCTCGATCACAAGCTGCTTATTCTCGATGAGGATAAGGAAGCTGTGGTGGGCGAGATTCAGCTCGGCGGCGTGCCCCGGACGACGGTACTTTCTGCCGATCAGAAGATGCTCTACATCATCAACACCGAGATGACGATTGAGATCGTCGACCTCGCTGCGCGCAAGGTCACCGGCACGATTGATCTCAGCGATGAACATAGCCGGGCGCGGATCACAGCGACCTCGCGTAACTGGCTGAATGGCGCCGGAGCCCAGGCTCGCTTTACCGGCGTGGCCGTCGATCCGACTGGCCATTACCTGTACACCACGCTGCGGATGATCAGCAAAGACAAGAACGAGTTTCATCTCGCGGCGCCCAAGTTTGTCGTGATCGATTTAACCACTAAGGCAATCGTCAAGAGCTTTGATTTCCCGCCCGAGTACGATACCGGCTTCGGGTTTCGTGCCAGCTTCAAGGTCTCACCCGACGGAAAGTTTCTCTACGTGTTCGATGAGGACATCTCGATCATCGATCTGAGCACCTTCAAGGTGGTCGATAAGATACCGCTGGCCAAGCCTGCTTATCCCGGCGCCTCGCCCTACCGGTTGACGGCGGAGGACGATCCGAACGATGGGCCTAATAGTGTCACCTCTGTTTTTGTCTCGGTGGACCCGATTGTTCATAAGGGAACGTTAGGGCTGGCATCTCTTGACCTGCTGACCCGCAAGGTAACCTACAGCCCGATTGGCGTGGACTTGCCGATGATCAGCTTTATGGTGGCGCCGGGGAAGAAGCTCGGCTATTCCGTGATGTACACCGGGGCCGGAGGGAACCGCCAAACGGAGTGGTGGACTTGGGATTTGCAGACCCACAAGGTCATCAATAAGTCGCCGCTTCAATCCAGACCGACGTTTAGTGTTGGCATCAGCGGAGACGGCACCAAGCTGTACCTCTACGGCGCTGGATCCACGCTCGAAATCTTCAATGCACAAACGCTGAAGTCGGAGAAGTTGTTGTTCTTGAATAAGGACCTCACCACCCATATCGTGACCCTGGCGACTGTCCGGGAAATGCCCGCAACGAGTGCCGGTGGAGGAAGCCATTAGGAAACAGTTCCTGGGGGATTACTGATGGGGACCGCTTTGGGTATGATCTCCGGAATGGATCAACCGGGCCCAGCGGTTCCGCCGGCCAAGGCTTTCGAGCGGTGTACGGGCAAAGGCGTACGCATCGCGGTGATTGATAGCGGCGTCAATCCGGCTCATCCCCACGTCAATGGGGTTGCCGGAGGTACCGCTATTGGCGGCGAGATCGATTCCTACCTTGATCTGCTGGGCCACGGTACGGCGGTTCTGGCCGCCATCAAGGAAAAGGCGCCGGACGCCGAATACTTTGCGGTCAAGGTGTACTACCGTTCGCTAAGAACCAACATGGAATCTCTGGCGCAAGCCTTCCGTTGGTCGGTAAACCAGCAGGTGGATATTATCAACCTTAGCCTTGGCACGGTAAATTCGGCCCACGAGCCGCACATGACCGCCTTGCTTCGATTAGCCGAGGAGTCCGGCACCGCCGTTGTCGCCGCGGCTGAGATCGAGTCGGCGCCCGCGTTCCCAGGCAGCTTGCCGGGGGTGATTGGTGTCAGCGTCGATTGGGAGTGCCCAAGAGACCGGTTCCGTTTCGACACTTCACAACCGGCTCCAAGGTGGCGAGCGTCAGGATACCCAAGAAGTTTGCCTGGAGTTCACCCTTCGCGAAATCTCTTTGGGGTAAGTTTTGCGGTTGCGAATATGAGCGGTTTTGTGGCCCGGGCGTGTGAGCTTGCGAAAGCCCAGCCGGGAATGACGGTCAGTCAAATACTCTATCAAGAGGCCCAGCCTATTGAGTTGGCGCCGATTGCCGCTAAGGGAGACGGAACAAGCGAGTAGAGATGTTCGGCTTGTCCGGGAGAGACTCCAATGAATGAAACCGGGAGTGAAACCGGCCAGCCGGCGGATCGGATACAACGGAAGGTTCGATTGGGCCGTCTGCGGCATCTCACGGTGCTACTCATCGAAGAAGCGACACCGGTGCTGGCGATTCTGCTTTGCCTTCGCATCAGCCAAGTCGCATTCGGCGTGCACTTCGGATGGATCGTCCTTAGCTTGGGAGTGGTTGGGTTGGCGGTGGTGCTTGGGGCGTTGAGTTGGCGTGTCCGGCGACGTTTGCATAGCCCTTATGAAATCGCGCAGATGCTGGATGCAGGCTCCTGTCTGAACGATTCGTTTTCGACCGCATGGTTCCTCCTGGCAAATCCTGGCTATGCTAGCGGGCCCAATGTGGTTGCACACATTGCACACGCGGGCGGCCGCGTATCTGAAATCAAGTTGCGCGAGCTATTCCCACTCCCTGTAAGGCGTATCTTCGTGGTACTTAGCCTGGGAGCGGTTCTAACGGCTATCAGTGTGGTGAGTCCTCGAGCGGGAAGCCAGGGGAGTCTATACCCGCTGCCCTCGAGCATCGCCTCGAGAGACAGCCTTAAGGGAATTGCGGCGCCTCGCATCGAGCAGGCTGGCGCAAAGTCTCCGGAAAGCTTCGCTACGGAGTTGCCGAGTCGGCTTGGCATTGGGAGTGAGCCAGGCGACAACCCGGTTGGCCGGCAGGTAACCCAGTCCCATGCCATCAGTGATAGCGCCCGTTCGCCGGGTTCGCTCGGCGGCGGGGACCCCTTGCCCGGGAAGGCGGTTGCGGAAAAAAGCCGCGATGCTGGGAATGAAACCGTGTCGTCCCCGTCGAAGGCCAGTCCGAGCGATTCCGGCTCCATGCGTCGTGATGCGAATCAAAGCGCCAGTTCTGCCGGTGGTCACCAGGATCGCACGGAACAAGGGACTTCCTCCTCCGCGGGCCCCTCACTGTTGTCTCGTGTACTTTCTTCCATGAAGCGGCTCCTCAACGTGGAGGGAAAAGGCGGTCACTCGACAGAAGCGGACACACAGACCGAGAGCAAGAATGCTTCCGCACCGAAGACGAATGTTGCTTCCGGCCGTCTTCAAGCGCTTCCGCAGGGCTCGATTGCGAACCAGCAAGGCGTTCTGCCGGATAAGCCGGAGTACAGCGCAGCCGATGCTTCGACACAGCAAACCTCGACCAAGGCTCCGGGGAGTCTGCCGGCAAGTATGGGAGGCGCGCAGCCCGCGGCCGCGCCGAACCCGACAGATAAGTACTCGCTCTCGGACAATGTAATCGATCTGGTCGATGCAAGCCCGGATGGAGAAGCAGGGCAGGCGCGAGTCCTGGCAGCGCGCAACAGCGCAGGCGGTCAGCCCAAGAAGGCCTCTGACTTTGCGCACCATGCTGATTTCGGCGGCCAGGTACGCCATGACGATGTGCCATTGGCCTATCAGGGAGCGATCCAGGCTTACCTGGAGCACGCTCCAGAATCGGCCGGCAGATAAAGCAGTAGACAGGAGAGGGTAACGGGTGTCAACAGTGCAACCAAGGGCGGCTCATATCGTGACCTCGAACGTCTACGGAAACTCGGCGGGAATTTGGCTTGAAAAGATCCGCGCAGAGATTGCGAAGGTCATCTTTGGCCAAGAGGATGTGGTCGACGCGGTGCTCATCTGCCTGGTGGCCGGCGGCCATATCTTATTAGAGGGCGCGCCTGGCTTGGGCAAAACGAAGCTGCTGCGAACCTTGGCTCACGTGCTCGACCTCGGTTACTCGCGGATTCAATTTACGCCTGATCTGATGCCGGGCGACATCATCGGCAGCATGACCCTGGACAGCGATTTGCTCGGGTCCAGAAGGCTGGCCTTTCAAAAAGGGCCTATCTTCTCGAACCTGGTTTTGGCTGACGAAATCAACCGCGCCTCCCCGAGGACGCAGGCAGCGCTGTTGGAGGCGATGCAGGAACACACGGTGACGGTGGGCACCGAAACCTACGAGCTGGACTCTCCCTTTTTTGTCATGGCTACCCAGAACCCGATTGAGATGGAGGGGACCTATCCCCTTCCGGAAGCGCAGCTCGATCGCTTTCTCATGAAGATTCTCATGCCTTATCCCACGCGGCGCGATCTGCTCCGGATCGTCGAGGCGACCAAGGAGTGTGAGCCGGCCCGACTCTCAGTCCTCATGACATCGAGTCAGATTCTCGAGGTGAGAAGAGCTTGCAGGCAGTTGATCGTTGCTCCTCATGTGGAAGAGTTCGCGGTGGATTTAATCATGGCGACCCAGCCCGGCAATCCGGCTGCGCCCGCAGTCACGAATCGTTACATCCGTTACGGGAGCTCGCCGCGGGGCGCGCAAGCACTCATCGAATGTGGCCGGGTGCGAGCCGCCGCTCGTGGAGAGCTGCACCTGAGCATCGAGGACATTCTTTTCGTGGCGCCGGCGGTGTTGCGCCATCGCATCATTCCCAATCTCGAAACCTATGCCGATGGGCAAACCGTAGAAGCGACACTGCAAACGATTCTTGCCGAAGTGGCAGCCCGGCGCAGATGATCCGATGCCAGAACCATTGCTCCGTGTTTCGGTCCTGGAAAAGTTAGAGCTCTTGGCGCTACGGCGCCGGCCGCGTTCCGGTCATGCCGGCGAGCAGCATCACCGCCGCGCTGGAAGTGGAGTACGCGAATTCGTCGACCATCGTAACTACCAGCCGGGGGATGACCTGCGGCGTATCAATTGGCAGGTCTATCTTCGGTCCGAAGCGCTCGCTGTCAAACTCTACCAGGACGATCTTCACGCCCCGACCCGCATATTGCTCGACCGTAGCCGGTCTATGGTCAGTGGGTCCGGGGTCAGTGGGTCAGGGCAGGCAGAGGAGACCAAGTTCACTTACTCCAAGCGGCTGGCGGCTGCTCTCCTTTATGTTGCCCTGGTCCGATTGGAAAGCATCATCGTGCAACCCTTCTCCGGGGGTTTGGAGCGGGCGATGCGATGCGATGGCGGGCGGCAAAGGTTTAGCTTGGGCGAGCGATACTTGCGCGAACTGCCCATCGGCGGCCACACCACGTATGCCGGGATGGCGGAGGACTATCTCCGTCGCTACCCAACCCCGGGCGTGGCGATTGTGATCTCGGATTTCCTCGGTGACGCCGAGTGTCTTAAACCGCTGCAGTCCCTTGCCGACCACGGCCACGAACTATGGCTGATTCATTTATCGACGAAGGAAGATCGCAGTCCATCGATGGACTCGGCGCTGAGCGTCGTGGATGCTGAAACAGATCGCCGGTTACCGGTATCCGCGGACGAAAAAACTATACGTGCTTACACCGAAGCCTTCGATCGCCATGGTGAGGCCTTGCGCAAAATGGCATGCAGCCGTGGCGGCCGCTACCTCAGTGTGAGCGTCACTACTCCTCTGTTGGGTGTGCTGTTCGAGCCAATGATCCGCTCAGGGATGATGGGGTAACGATGCGCTTCGTGAATCTTACCTCCGGTCAGCTGGCGGGCATAGGAGTTGCGGGAATCCTTCTGATCGCCTTGCTGTACCTGGAAGGCCGCCTTCGCCGCACCCGGGTTGTTTCCTCGGTACAGTTCTGGGCGCTGGTTGCGGGTGGCCCAGAGCGCAGAGGTGGCCACAGGATCCGCGAGGTGGCCTCGCTGCTGCTTCAGCTGCTCTGCTTTTTAGCGTTATTGTTCGCGGTTGCGCGCCCGGAATGGGGTCCCCCTTCTCCAGCAGGGAACTCGCATGTGCTGCTGCTTGACACCTCTGCCTGGACCCTGCAAAACAACGGCCAGGGCTCGATCTTGAATCGGGAAAAAGCGCTGGTCCGCGAATACCTTACCAGGCTGCCGGCCGGCGATAAGGTCATGCTGGTGCGGGTTGACGGACTGGTAGTGCCTTTAACTCCCTTTACCAGCGACCGCACTCTGCTTCGGCAGCGGCTCACTGAAGCAGAGCCGAGTCTGTTGGCTCTCGACCTGCGTGAGATGCTGGCTTTCGCCAAACAAGCCAATGTGGATATTGTGTACACCGGACCAGCACGCGTGAGCGATGCTGCGGCAAGTGACATGGAATTGCCGAATCTTCGGATTCTTCCTGTGCAGGCAAAGCCGAGCCATTGCGGCATAAGCCGGGTCGGCCTGGCGCGCGACGACGAGGCGCTCAGCGATTGGAAGATGATGGTGGTTCTTCGTAACTACGGAGTGGATGCCTGTGATGTCGGGTTGCAGGCGAGAGTTTCCGGGGTTGCTCTGCCCGCCAGGCAAGACCGTCTTGCACCCGGGCAAGATAGCCGGGCTGAGTACCGGTTTGCCGGTTCGCAGAGCGAACGGTTAGAGCTTTCCCTCACACCCGAGGATGGCCTTCCGAGCGATCATCACCTGGCGTTGGAACTTCCGGGGCCGGCAGAGGTGAGGGTGGCAGTCTATACATCGCGCCCGGAAGTTATGCGGAGTCTGGCGCGGCTGATTCCTGACGCCAGAATAAGCTTGCACCAAGAGCGCGATCTTCCACCGAAGTCTACCAGCGCGGATCTCATCATTCTGGATGGCATATCTCTGGGAACGCCGGCGCAGATCCCCACTTTGTGGATTGCCCCCGCGCGCGGGAACCCTCCGTTTCCGGTACAAACCAGCGTCCTGGGAGTGCGCACCGTAAGATGGAATTCCCGAACGGTCGTTGCCCAGGGCTTGCATAACGACGACCTGCCTCTCGCGTCGGCGAAGGTTTACAAGTTGGTCAAAGACGACACCGCGGTGTTGAGTATTCAAGAAGGCCCCGTAGTCGTTGTCAGGCCGGCCCAGGGCGGATACGCGCGCCGGGCAATTCTCGGCTTTGACCCTGCCGACGACAAGGTCCGCTATGAAGTGACAGTGCCGCTGCTTTTCCTGAACCTCGTTCGTTGGTTGGCGCCGCAGCACCTAGCTCCGGCTCGGATAGAAATCGGCCATGGAGGGACCGGTCAGATCGAAGTCGGGGAAAACGACTCGCTGGAAGGTTTTGATGCGAGCGGAAATCCGCCGCCCCCTCTCAATAAACAGGGGCAGTTCTTCGCTGCCCAACCGGCCCTTGTCGGCTTCTACCATCAAGGCAGTAAAGAACAGCGAGTCATCGCTCTGCCGGAGATAGCAGAGGCGGAGTGGAAGCCATCCCAGCACGCAGGTGCGGTCGCTTCGGCCGTATTTCATCCGCGGGTTGACCTTTGGCGATGGCTTGTCCTGGCGGGTCTCGCAGTCACCCTCCTGGAGTGGTGGCTTTTTGCCTCTTCCCGCAGTGGGCGGCGACCATGAGATTTGAGTATCCATGGCTGCTTCTTTTGCTCCTGCCACTGGCCTTTGCCTGGTGGAAGAAAACGGACCGGCGTTCCGCGGGTCTCAAAGGTGCGAGTGTCGCAGCTTTGCTGCTGGCGCTCAGTGGACCATCCCTGGTCCTTTCTCGTCGTCCTCCCATTGGAGTCGTGGTTGTGGTGGATACATCCGGCGGCATCACGCCGGCACAACGCATGTATGCCGGCACAGTAACGAAGGCTGTCAGCGAACACGGAGAGGCGAAGTGGATGCGGGTGGTAGAGCTTGCCGGTCCCGAAATCACTGTTGAAGGATCTCTCCTCGCCGCCGCTGCACAAGTACCGGAGGGTTATTCACCCAGGGTGGTCCTGGTCAGCGACGGAAATGCAGCGGAAGGCAACCTGTCGCGCGCGATCCTGGAAATGCGGCAAATGAAGGTTGAAGTCGACACGACGCCGTTGACCCCGGGGGCAACCCAAGAGTTGGCCCTGGAGTCGGTCGCGCTCGCGGATCGGGCCTATGCCGGGGAGACAGTTCCTATTGAGATAGCGGTAATCTCTCCGCGGGACCTGCCCGGGCAAGTCACTATCGATGCCGGGAGCGGGAAGGGACAGGCGCAATCTTTGCATTTGCGGCAAGGCCGGAATCTCATCCACGCGCAACAGCGTACGGAGACCACCGGGCCCCTAGTCGTCTCAGGCGAGGTGGCTGCGAGTGGATTGCGAGCAGTCCATTTTGAACGCCTGCTGCAAGTGAGCCGTGCCCGCGTGGTTTACGTTGCCCGCGATCCTTCCGGCCTGGAGGGGAATTTACTGCGTTCTTTGCGGGTCAATGGCGCAGACATCACGCAGAAAAGCAAGCTCGGTCCAGACAGCCTCCAGGGTGTACAACTGCTTGTTCTCAGCAATCAAGACCTCCCAGCGCTGACGGATGTCGAGAAAGATCAAATAGCGCAATATGCCAAAGATGGCGGAGGTCTGTTGTTATTGGGCGGGGAGGCGCATCCCTACAAAACGCCCGATCGCGCGGACGCACTGGACCAAGTGCTCCCCGCGGCTCCTGCCCCACCGCAGAATTCAGGAGATAAGTGCGTCGTCATCCTCATCGATAAATCGTCCTCAATGCAAGGGGAGAAGATCGCAATGGCCCGGCAGTCGCTCCTATCCATTGCGGATAGCTTGAGCCCGCAAGATTCGGTTGGCGTTTTGGCTTTCAACCATGCCTTCCAATGGATCGTTCCCATTCAGAAATTTCGCGATCGGCGCCTCTTCCTGCAGCAGCTTACCAGCTTGACCGCCGAGGGAGGCACGGAGATACCGCCTGCTCTCTCTGCCGCGTACCATGCGGTTTTGACCTCCAAGGCCAAGTACCGGCACTTAGTTCTCGTCACCGATGGGATATCCGAGGAAGGGAATAGTGTTCAGTTAGCCCAGGAGGCTTTCCGGCAGGGCATTGCCATTTCGACGGTAGGTATCGGCGCCGGAGTCAACCGCAGCTTTCTCGAAGCTGTGGCCAAAGGATCTGGAGGTAAAAGCTATCTCCTGGCGACTGCGGGGGATCTGAAGCGAATCACGCTTAGAGACGTTCGGGACTACACCGGCTCTAACACCATCAATCAGCCATTCAAGCCAATCGTCCAGCAGCCCAGAAGCATCCTTGCCGGCGTGGACATACAGCAGGCGCCTCCGGTCACGCGGTACACCCGCTACAACCCGAAGCCTGGGGCAGAAAGGATTTTGGGCATAGGAGAGGCCGGCAAAGACCCGTTGTATGTACGGTGGCAATATGGACTTGGCCGCGTTGGCATGTTCACTACCGACGACATCGGCTCGTGGGCTGGCTCCTGGAGAAATCCTTCGGGATTCGATCGACTGTGGGCCAACCTGACTCGGGATCTCTACTCACACACCGGGCCTTCCGAGGTCGTCGCGACTTCTGGCCCTAAGGAAATACAAATCAAGTATCACCTTGGCGCGCAGACGGGTTCTCCTGCGGTGGCGCCGAAGGTGCTTGTCTTGGGCCCCAATGGATTTAGAAAGGCGGTACTCCTTGAGGAGACTGCTCCTCTTTCTTATGCGGCCAAGTTATCCATCGGCGACCAGTCCGGGGTTTTTCGTGTTCTTCCGCAACCAGCGTCGATCGCATTTCCTGCCACCGCTCTGCTCACGCCTTCTACCAGCGACTCGATCGGAAGCCGCGACGAGCTGCGACAGATCGCAAAGCTGACCGGTGGCAACTTCTACACGAGCCTGGCTTCGCGGCCTACCTGGGAGGCGCACAAAATGTCAGTAAGAACCAACCTTTGGCCGGCGCTGGTCGCTATCGCCATCCTGTTGAACCTGGTCGAACTCGCTCTGCGTAGGTCTCATTCCTTATCTAACTATTTCTGGAGCAAACATGAAGCGTAGAAAATTTCTGTCACTTGCCGGCGGCGCTGCAGGCGCGTTCCTGAGTTCCTCGCAGCGCGGGCTGCCCGGAATTCGTGCGGCAGAGACCGCGCAGGCTCCCGACGTCACACTCCACATCGCTCCTGTTTCTGTCGAACTCGCTCCGGGTAAGGTCATCAAGACGATCGGCTATAACGGCACTGCGCCCGGTCCTCTGATTCGTCTGAAGGCAGGTGTCCCGGTAACCATCGATGTCTTCAATGACACCGATCGCGCCGACCTGGTGCATTGGCATGGGCTAGCGATCGACTCGAGAAATGATGGCGCCATGGAAGAGGGATCGCCCATGATCCGCGCTCATGGAAAAACACGCTATGCCTTTACCCCCGGTCCGTCGGGGTCTCGCTGGTACCATACGCACAACTCGGCCAAGGTAGATGCCAAGACAGTAGACCTCACTCGCGGCACCTATTCCGGCCAGTTCGGTTTTCTTTATATCGACCCGAAGCAGGATGCCGGCGCCTATGATCAGGAGGTTTTTCTTGCGATTCACCATTGGGAGCCGTCCATCATGGATATGAACGTCGCGTCCAGTGGCTGCCAGGTCAAATACAAGTTTGCTTCCTTCAACGATAAGGTTTTCAGCGCGTCCCCACCGCTGTGTGTGCGCAAGGGTCAGCGGGTTTTGTTTCATTTTGTCAATGCCAGCGCCACCCAGAACGTGTTATTGGCCTTGCCGCAGCACCAGTTCACCGTGGTGGCACTGGACGGCAATCCGGTCCCCAACCCTCGCGCTGTCTCAACGGTATCCATCGCTGTGGCAGAACGAGTGGACGCTATTGTGGAGATGAACGCGCCGGGGAACTGGATTCTAGGGTCGAAGAACGATGCGGAAAGAGAAAGCGGGCTCGGACTTCCGATCGAGTACGCGGGCGCCACCGGGCCCGCCGTGTGGACGGCCGTGGACGAAAACGACTGGGGCTACACCAAGTTTGGCCACACCGGCATCGAGGTGGTTCCTGACCATACTTTCTCCATGGAATTCGAGAAGATTGCCGGGACTGGAGGTGTGCTGGATCGTTGGACAATCAACGGTCAGTCGTACCCGGAGATTTCTCCGCTCCAGGTGGAAAAGGGCAAGCGATACCGGCTGGCGTTCTTCAATAAGAGCAACGAGGCTCATCCCGTGCATCTCCACCGGCACAGTTTCGAAATCGTCAAGATAGGGAATCGCAAAACGGCAGGGGTTATGAAGGATGTCATCAACCTTGAGTCCTATCAGAAGATTGAGGTCGATTTTATTGCGGATAACCCCGGGGCGACACTCTTCCACTGCCATCACCAACTACATATGGACTATGGCTTCATGCGGCTGATCAAATACGTGTAGCAGTGTGGGGAAAGACTCGTTCGTTTTATCGGGGGCTTTACAGGGTGTGTGGGAACTTGCGAAACCGCAGATCTCTCCACTACGCTACGCTCCGGTCGAGATGACAAAGTTGTGGCAACGAATCGCTTCTTTCCCGAAACTATGCAGCCAATCGCTCCACAAGTTTGTCATCTCGACCGGAGCGGACCCGGATTTCCTCCCTCGCAGGGCTAGCAAGGACGACGGATGCGGCTCTCCGTAGAGAGAGCCGCACGCGCTTCATCAACGCCACTACACTTAACAGGAAATCCGGGGAGCGCAGTGGAGAGATCTGCGGTTTCGCAAGTTCCCACACAGATTCTGCGGGTTAATCAACGCTTGTAGATGACTCCACCTTTCATCACAAACCCTACGTGGGTTACAGCCGATATGTTTTCGAGAGGATTGCCAGGAACGGCGATGATATCGGCGTAGTAGCCTGCCTTCAGCTCTCCGATTTCGCCCTCCCACCCCAGAAGTTTAGCGCCATGCAGAAAGTCGGCTTGGAGAGCGGCTTGTGGCGTCATGCCGTATTTCACCATGAGCTCAAGTTCCCTGGCTTGTGTTCCGTGGGGAAACGGGCCTACGTCGCTACCTACTGCCATGGGAACACCAGCCGCTAGCTGCTTCTTGAATTCAGCGCCGTGGAAGTCCAGCGTAGCGTGGCGCCGTGCCACGGCCGCGGGGTTCCCGGCGTGATCGGCGAAGTACTCCGAGATGGCGAAGGTGGGCACAGCATAGATCTGCTTCTCCTTCATCTTCTGCATCGTGGCATCGCTGAGTTGGTCCGCGTGGTCGACTGACGATACTCCCGCAGCGACGGCATAGGCGGCGCCAGGTTCTCCGGTGCAATGCACACCGACGACCGTACCTACCCGGGCTGTCTCTGCAACAGCCGCTGCAAGCTGCGCTTCGGTGTATTGGTAGGGACTGTGAAAGACCCCGTTCTTGTAAGAGTCTCTTCCGGTTTCGTAGATCTTGATGAAGTCTGCACCCTGCTTGATTTGCTCGCGAATGACCTTCACTAGCTCGTCCGCCGTATCGGCATAGGTGGCGTTACCCAGTACATGCTGATCTGGGTTAAAGCCAACGGCATCCTCATGACCACCGGTGATGGAGATCGCATTGCCGCTGATGCGCATTCGTGGCCCAGGGATCATGCCTTTGTTGATCGCGTTGCGCACGGCGGTGTCGGCCCACTGGGCGCCCTCGGTGCCCATATCGCGCTCGGCGGTATAGCCGCCCATGAGGTCGTCCTTGGCGGCGAGCACGGCGTAGACAGTTCTTTCCGCGATGCTCTCCTGAAAAGTCTGCAGATCCTCGGCTCCCGGATGCAGAAAGAGGTGTACGTGCACGTCGATCAACCCGGGCATGAGCGTGGTGTCGCCTAGATCGATCGTTTCAGCGCCTGCCGGATGAGTTACGCTCGATCCTGTTTGCACGATCCGGTCCCCTTGCACCAGGACCTCGCCCGGAGTCACTACCTTGCCCGCCGCCACATCGAGCAAGCGTGCCGCATGCAGCACGACCGGGGGCTTTGCCGTTGCCGGCTCCTGGGCATAGCTCGTGCTCGCCGCCAGCGCAGCGAATCCAGAACACACAGCGACAAGTGAAAGCAGGCGAAATTTGAACATACATCTCCTAATGAGCAAGTTGGTGTTAATGACAGGTGGAAGAACAGGGGGTGCAACACATCTCACGCCTTTTGCCAGATGTGGGCGCTGTGCGCAGCGTGCGAAAACGTTTCAAGTCGAAGGATCTAGTTGACCAGACACATCTTACCCACATCTTGCAAAAAACGCGAGATATGGGGCGCTCTGGGCTCCGGTTCCGCTTCAAGCCCATCGAAAGGTTCTACTCGCGCATGTTCAAAATAGAAGTTTCAGGGCGAGTTGCAATTGCCGTGATGATCCGGAGTCTCCGGTTGGGAAGCGGGTGGTGTTGATCAGCCCAAAAGTACTGGACCCCACGGTAACATTGGGCTGCCCAAAGTTGGGGTGATTGAACATATCGAACGCATCCGCGCGGAACTGCAGCATGAGGCTGGAATCGGCGGACCGGCCGATCGGAGTGTTTTTGTAGAGAGCAAGATCCACGTCGGAAAAGCCGGGGCCAAGAATCACGTTGCGAGGCAGGTTTCCAAAGGCATTGGTCGGGGCGACGAATACAGTGGGATTCTTTACATAGGTACGAAACGTCGGGTTATTGTTGGTGGGCGCCGTCAGCCCGGTATAGACCGGGCCGGTCACGCTTGGGCGCACCGAAGCGACCCCGGTGAAGGCTGCGTTACTCGTCTTGAAGGTGATCGGGTTCCCGCTCTGGAGGGTAATGATTGGAGCGACCTGCCATCCGCTGACCAGGCGGTTCCGCTGGAAAGGCAATTGGTAAATCCCGTTAAAGCTGAAGCGATTCCTCGCGTCGAAATCGGAGAGACCCCAGTCCCCATGGATGTTATAGCTATTCTGCACCACGATGCCTTGGGCCGTACGCGAGTTGTCGTCCATCGACTTGGAGAAGGTATAGGAGCCGTTAAACTGCAGTCCCTTTGCCATGCGCCGGGTGACGGTAACCCAGAGTGCGTTGTAAGCCGAGTTTGAACCCGAAGTCATCACGGTGACCGTCCCCAGCGACCTGGCCGGATCAATGGGGCTGGTCGGCGACAGTGTTGGATACGGTTTCTGGCCGCCGATCAATTGATTGGCGTTCGTCTCGACATTCTGGTGGGTGCCCTTGGACGCGAAATAGCCAATCATCATACTCATCGAGGAACCGACTTGCTGCTGCACGTTCAAGTTCCATGACTGCACGTAATCATTCTTGTAATTGGGAACGATCGAGGTGGGAGATACAGTGCTGCTGGCTAGGGAGTAGGCATTGGTGAAGCTTACGTATGGCTGACTGGTGGAGGGGGAGAAGGATACGGGGTTGGCAAACGGCGGATTTTGGGCGAGGGGGACCACTTGGCCGGTATTCGGCGAATCTACACCGATGGAATAGGCTCCACGCAACACGGCGTTCTTCGAGCCAAACACTCTCCACGAAAAGCCGACTCTGGGTTCAAAGTTGAGCGCGTTCTGGTTGTATGCCTTGCCTCGCGCCCCTGTGGTCCCGATATCGACGAGTGAGATCGTGGCGGGCTCGAAGACCACGAACCGATTTTTGGCCTCGACTGGAGTTCCGTTCCATTCATAGCGCAGTCCGAACTCGAGCAGCAGGTTTTCGCTCCACTTGTAGCTATCCTCGCCATAGACCGCGAGTGCGCTCGCAGCAATGCGGTTCGCCCGGTTAGAAGCATTGGCGGTAAACCCGTTGGCCTGATCGCTCAAGAAAGCTGCCACGGTGGGAAAGGTAAACGTACCTGGCGTGTAGGAATAGTTGTTGTTGGTGTTGCGGCGGAACTCTCCCCCCAATTTCATCGTCTGCTTGCCGCGCACCCAGTTCAAAGAGTCCGAGGCCACAGCCGTATAGTCGCCACGAAAAACCGGTTCGTTGTTGTTGCCCCCGAATTCCAGTGCGCCGCCGTTGATATTGATTTGAGGAAACGCTGCTACACCGTTGTTGATCCCGTAGGCTGCCGACGTTAGATGAGCTTGAGGATTAAACGGAAGATGGAGCCGGTTGTATCCCACGTGAAACTCGTTCACCATGGTGCCGCTCAAAGTTTTTACATCGCTGATTGTGAGAATTTGCCGGTGGCCAGTTCGAAGATCTCCGTACCCAGGTAGATTGTTGTTCACGGTCGTGGGCGGCTCATTGCGAAAATCGGCCTGGTAAGCGTAATAGACACTCACTTGATGCGTGTCAGACAGGGAATCGCTGATGTTGACCGTTCCCTGGTCATTGGTCACGGGGGCACTCCCCTCGCTTTGGTACACGTTGCCGGGGGAGTTGGCTGCAGGGATAAGAGTCAACAGGCTGCGCACCACCGAGTCGCTGCTGGTTTGGGCCTGGGTTCGCTGTGCATCGGAAAGCACCGTCGCTGATAAGGGCACGGATTGTACCTGTCGCAGCCCCTCATAGCTCAGATAGATGAATAACTTATCCTTGCGGATGGGACCACCCGCATTGCCGCCGAACTGATTGCGATGGAAGGGCGCCATCACCTGAGTGATGGGATTTTCATAGTTCCGGGCGTCGAGGTCATTGTTGCGAAGGAAGTCGTAGGCCTCACCATGCCATGAGTTTGTACCGCTGCGGGTAGCCAGGTTGACGATGGCTCCGGTCTTGAACCCATACTCGGCGCGGAAAGTCTGGTTTTCGACTTTGAACTCCTGGATGGTGCCGATCGTCGGCTGGAAGGTAATCTGATTGCCCCCGCCGTAGTCAGCGAGATTGATGCCGTTCACCATGAAATTGACGGTGTCTTCGCGGGACCCGGCAGTATTGAATCCGAAGAATCCCTGGCCGCGGAGCGGAGCGCCCAAGTTGGCATTTTGTGGCGGAGTGACCGAGCCTGGGATGAGAAAACCCATATCCAGGAAGTGACGGCCGTTCAGCGGGATGTCTTGCACCGTTCTGGAGTTCACCACCTGGCCTACGGTCGTCGTTTCGGTGTTGATCAATGCCGTGGATGCGTTCACTTCTACTACTTCTATGCCGCTGGCAACACCGAGAGAGACGTTCTGTGCCAGGACCTGCCCTACGTCGAGGTTGATCCCGTTTACGTCGGTCGTCTTCATTCCATTTGCGGAAACAGTGAGGCGGTAACTGCCGGAGGGCAGGGAAGGTAGCGCGTAGCTGCCCGCGGCTCCTGACTGAGCGGTGCGCTCTTCTCCGGTGGCGACATTGTGAATTGTGATCTTTGCATTTGCGATCGCCGCCCCGCTGGCATCGGTGATGACTCCCTGCAGGGTTGCCAACGCTTGGGCAAATGCCTGATGGACGCCAATACCCACAACGGCTGCGCATACCAGAACGGCAATTGCGGCGCAACGCAGTGAGGAACGGATGAGGATGGAAACCGATTCTATGGTGGTTCCTCCGCTCGGGAAAAAATGGGTGTACCACATTGTGAGTTGGGTTCGTACCATGCGCAACCTAGAAGTATTTATAGAGGTATAAATGCGGCGAATGGCAGACGTGCGTTACGAAGACCGCAACGCTTCCATCGGTTCCACGCGGGCCGCCCGCCTTCTCTCCGCCGATGGCCACCTCATGCGGGGCCGTGTTTTCTTTCAGGTAAAGTAACGAATTTGCCGAGAGGGACACCATGGGTTGTGCAGCCAAGATTTTTCCACTTCCGATGCTGCTGTCGTTCGATCGAGCGCCGGCGGTGCAGAACTCCGCGGTGGCAGCCCCGTCTGCTGCTAACGCGTCGGACGCGGTGGATAGTGCGTTTGCCAGTAGTTTCGGAGACAAGCCTTTCTCTTGCGGTCAGTAATACGACGGCGTGGGAATGAAGGGAATGAGAGTCGTGCCGGCAGATCTGCGCTTCTTCGGGTCATCCGTCTCGCTGCTTACGGCTGATGGCACGGCCATCCCAGTGAGTCTAGACCAAGGCGGCGTATGGCAATACCAGTTGCTCGCCCTCATCGATCTTGAGGACGGTACGGGCGCATGCCGGAACGGAAATGCCGCCCTGCATGCGGAGATCAGCGGTACGGTGTCAACCGCCTACCTGTAGTATGTCTCATAAACCAGGAATCACTTTTAATGAGGGCGGGATGAAGGGAATTCTGCTTCTGTGCATCATCTCTCTGGGCCCTTTCCGGCTTTGGGCGGATGGCCATGGCCCCGCCTTCGGCTATGCCACGAGCACTCTAGGCGCAGGCAACAGCAGCATCGAGACGGTGTCGATGTACCGCTCCGGCGTGACCATGCTGGGTCCGAGATTTAGTTACGGACTGAATGAGAACCTTCAGCTTTCGGTCTCGGCGCCATTTCATCTGAATCACGGAGAACACCCTGTGGGGCGCTTCACCGGCATGATGCCAGGCGACCCGGAAGCCGAGGCCCTGGTTGCCTGGCGTTTTCATCACGCTATCTCTGGAGTCGGCACCCGCAATGAGAGCACGCTTTACCTTGGCGTCTCCAGCACGACGCAAACGCCAGTACGTACCGACGGTCCTCCTCTGAGCCGTCAACCCGGTTACTACGTTGCTGCGGCGACCGGCCACATTTCACGGACCTACTATGCCTGGGCGGGCGGAGGCTATGAAGCCCACGGGCACTTTGGCACGAGTGAAGACCATCAAAGTAACTCGCTATTGAGCAGCGTCGTGCTGGGGTGGAGACCGCAATTTTTCTTTAAAGATTACCCGAAGCCCGATGTGAGAGTCTTCTGGGAAACGACCGGCGAGTGGGTTGGACAAGCTCGGCGAAATGCAGAGCCTCCGGGAACACCGGTGCCTCCTGGCCATGGGCATAGTGCCCCCGGCACCATGATTCTTCCGCACGACAGCGACAGTGTGGTGCTGCCGGACTCGGGAAGTGCCGGTGTCTTTTCAGGGCCCTCGTTCTTGTGCACTTATCGGGATGTTGCTTTTCAGGCTGGTGTGATGGTCCCCCTTTGGGGCCAAGTCAATGGCAATCAAGCGGCCCAGGGAGTCCGGGCCGTCATCGGTGTGAGTTACTTTTTCTTAAAGGGGAGGAGATAGCCTTGGGTCGAAGAAATACTTTACCCGGTCTGGTCTTGCTTCCGCTGCTACTTGCATGCCGGCCTCTCCCGGCGGAATACCTGCAAATTCAGCTCAAGGTGTATGGCCTCGATTGTGAGTTGTGCGCTCGTGGTGTGGGTGCTTCGGTTCATCGCATGACGGGCGTGAAGTCGGTCGCGCTGAGTCTGAGAACGGGAACGCTCGCGATCCAGCTCATGCCTGGCAACACCTTGAAGATGAGCGACCTGCGCAAACGAATCCAGGACAATGGATTTCGCCCAATGGAGGCGAGGGTCACCGCTGTCGGTCGCCTCAATGGATCGCAGTTTGAGGTTGCCGGAACGGGTGAGTCTTACAATGTTCCCAAGCCCAGCGACGATGGCGTTAACACCACCGAACTCACATTCGACATCCGTTGAGGGTGGATCACTAATCGTCGGGAATCTTTGCCACTGCGGCACAGAATAGGCGAAAACAGGTGCCTACACGGTTGAACCATATCCACGTGGCCGTTCAAGTCGGCTATTCGGACGACCATGGCGTGCAGCGCTTTGAGTTTGCGGTTGGCTGGCGGAGAGAGTGGGATTCGAACCCACGGTACCTTGCGGTACACACGCTTTCCAAGCGTGCGCCTTAAGCCACTCGGCCATCTCTCCCGGTCGATAAACGGAGCGCTGTTTACCGCGCCTCTTTGACTTTACCATCTTGAATTTGCCACCCGCAAAGATTTGGCAGATGGGCTAGCGGCGCCGCCACCCCGTCCCCATCAGTTAAGGTGGAATGGACGATGTTCCCCCCCACTCCAGCCGCGCAAATGCCCCCCCGCGACCGCTTCCGTAGCGAACTCGGAGCGCTCTTGCGGCTGGGTGTCCCCGTCGTGCTTTCGGAGCTCGGCTGGATGGCCATGTCGATCGTGGACATCATCATGGTGGGCGGCCTAAGCCCAGCGGCCATCGGGGCCGTCGGTGTCAGCAACGCTATTTTCTATACCCCGTCCCTGTTCGGCATTGGCCTGTTGCTGGGGCTGGATACTCTGGTGTCCCAAGCCTTCGGCCGGGGTGACTACGACGATTGCCATCGCGCCCTGGCCCAGGGTGTCTATCTGGCGATCGGCTATACCCCCATCGCCATGTTGTTGGTGAGCGTTGCGCCCCATTTCTTTCCTGCCATGGGCATTACCGAGGCGGTGCGGGTCCCGGCAACGGAATACACCCGCTTGCTGGTCTACAGCGCCCTGCCGCTGCTGCTGTACGCCGCCTTCCGGCGCTACCTGCAGGGCGTGGGCAAGGTTCGGCCGGTCACGTTTGCCCTGATCTCCGCTAACCTGGTCAACTGGTTCGGGAACTGGGCGCTTATCTATGGCAAGCTGGGCCTGCCCGCCATGGGCGTCCGTGGATCGGCACTCTCTACGTGCGTCGCCCGCGTCTACATGGCCGGCGTCTTGATTTGGTGGGCTTGGAAACATGAACGGGATCGAGGCCACCCGCTCTTCGCCCGCTGGCCCGGCTTGCGGCCCGAGCAATTTCGCCGGCTGCTCCAATTGGGCTGGCCGGCAGCGTCGCAGATGCTTTTTGAAGTCGGGGCTTTCTCGCTGGCCACCCTGTTCGCGGCCCGGCTTTCCCCAGACATGCTGGCCGCCCACCAGGTCGTCCTGAATTGCGCCAGCGTCACCTACATGGTGCCGCTCGGATTTTCCGCAGCCGCCGCGATCGCTGTCGGCCATGCCGTCGGAGCAGGGAATCGGCCCCTGGCACGCCGAGCCGGGTTCATGGCGATCGCGATCGGCACCCTTTTCATGGGTGCGGCGGCCGCTGCCTTTCTGATCTTTCCCAGAACCCTCATGCACGTTTATACCCACGACGCAAAAACGGTCGCTGTGGGTGCCCGTCTGTTGACCGTAGCCGCTCTCTTCCAGATCTTTGACGGGGTCCAGGGTATCGGTACCGGCGCCCTTCGGGGTTTGGGTCAGACCCGTGGCCCGATGCTGATCAACCTGATCGCTTACGGTGCGATCGGGTTGCCAATCGGCTACCTGCTTTGCTTCCAGACCCGGTTGAGTATTTATGGATTGTGGTACGGCCTGACGCTGGCTCTGATATTCGCAGCCGGCATGGTGCTGTTCCTCTGGCAGAAAGGTTCCAAAGAGGTCTGATTTTCAGCCGTCCCTTCGGGACTACCTCGACGAAACGTGATTTCCCAGGATTCCATCCTGGGCTACTCTCAGCCGTCCCTTCGGGACTCTCGTAGGTGCTTCTCCGCAGCCTTTTTAGAGGGGCGTGTGAGAACCCGCCCCAATCGCAATCTGGACGGGTTGCCCCATCCCCTTCCGTCTAGTCCTTCAGTTCCTATTCTTCCGCGGGCCCCAAACCTCGACCTGAAAGCATCGGGAACAACTACGGTCCCGCGATTAGGCGTGGGGTATGGACTGTAACGAGGACGCGCCGACGATCGGAGCGGGTCGTGGCACAACGAGCCTCCTGCTCAGGAATGGCAGCTCGAAGGTGTGATTCCACAAGGTTGCCATGCCCACGATGACTGGGCCCATCAAAAGAACCACGGTCCAATAGAGCGCCGGGCTACGCATGGCCGGTCCGAACACGTTGTACAACGGGATCAGGATCGCGGCAAAGAGCATGCAGTGAATCAGGTAAACGCTGTAGCTGATTTGCCCCAGAAAGAGCATTACCGGCTTGTGCAACACACCCCAGAAGTTGCCACCCGATGCGATGACGATAAAAGGAAGGGCGAGGCACAAGGATTCTCTCGGCCCATACCAGGGCGGAAGGAAAAACAGGGTACAGACGAGGGCCGCGAGAGCGACAGGAGCAGCCCAGGCCGATCGGGTGAGTTTGCGGACTTTCTCATTCCTCACCAGATGCGCGGTGATGAAACCGACACAAAAGGTAGAGCCGAGAAAATGCAACAGCATCTGAAGCGGATAAAAGCCCCGCATGTGCCACTGGTTGTCAGGATTCGCGAGGGTCACCGCATAGAGAAGGTTGCAGACACCGACAAAGAGAAGCGTTTTCCAGAGAGTCTGGGCAAACCATCCGAGGAAGGGTACAAGGACATAGAACATGAATTCAAATTGCAGGGTCCAAGTTACCCCATATAACCACGGCGCAAAACTGAGGCCGTTAATTTTGGGGGTCTGTCCAAGCAACACTCGAATGGCATCGGAGGCTACCGCGAGCGGGCTGTCATGGAGCCTGAAATGCGAGAACGCAGCCACCAGCGTCAGCATCAGAGCGACGCCTGCTAGATAAGCTGGTCCCAGGCGGCGCAGGCGGGCAGTGAAAAACTTTACTGGCTGCGGGTTTGGGTTGGCCATGAGCTTTGACCAGAAGAGGAAGCCGGTGATGAAAAAGAAAAGCGTGACCGGCGCTATGCCTAGCTGAGTGTAAAAATTTGCGTGCGGTCCGCTGATTTCCGAGGTGTGGTTGTAAAGGAGAAAGTAGTAAACCAAAGCATGGTGAACGACCACTCCCAGAGCCAGCATTCCCCGCATGCTTTCGAGCTCCAAGGAATATCCTCTGGTATTGAGAAGTTGCGGGACCAGGGAACTATAGGGCGAGAGGTTTCGGCAGAAGAAATAACCAGCACTGATGAATACCGCCATCAGTAGGCAAAAGGGCAACATGTTCGTAATTTCCAAGGTCCCCCCAAGGCGCGCCTGAAAACCGGGGGGAGGGATTCGGGATTAATGACGGCGCCGGGATTGCAAGTAAATCGTATTCATTTCGACGAAGTCTTAATGTGAGAGCTTCGTTCGTGCATGCACTCAATGCATGCTTGTTTCATTGCACTTACAAACGAAAGTACATGTCCGTTTGGGTGCACTTAGCGAAGGCAAAGTAAATGAGCGGCATGCGACTTACAATACTTAATGGAATTATCGTCAAAATCTGGGATAAGAAAAGAGGTTTCCCGGTATCTTTTGGACAATCGGGGACAGTCTTTCGGAAGCCTTCGTGGTACAAACAGTACGCCGCTTGCGGACGTCGGCAAGACCCCAGCCGGTTTAATGAAAAAGTTATCATCCGGCAGCAAATCCGGATCAACTTGGTGTGCCAGGATAGGCTTCTGCCGATACATCCAAGTCACAGAAAATAAATGACGTCAGCGGCCGGGGGAACGCCATCTCAGCGTTGCCCGGATTCCCTCGGGCCGTGGTGAGGACAATTCTAAAATCCGGTGCAGTGTTCTCACGGTTGCCTGGAAAAGCAACTATTGCGAAATCAGCTTTGTTCCTTCGAAGTCGAATTTGAATCTGACTTCCTTTAAGCCTTGCTCCCGCATGACGTGGCGTAGCTTGGTTTTTTCCTCTGAGTAGAACATCAGAAAGCCGCCGCCACCGGCTCCGATCAACTTGCCGCCCAACGCGCCGTTCGCCATGGCAACGTCATACAGATCGTTGATGTGCGAATTCGACATGTTTCCGGAACGCTTCTTCTTATTCTGCCAATGAACATTCATGAGCCGGGCAAATTCTTTCAGATTGCCGGCTTCAAGGGCTTGCTGGCTTTCGACCGCGAGTTCTTTGACGAAGTGAAGGTTGGCCAGCATGTCGGGATCCATCGTCTTGCTGCGGTCGTTTTGTTCTTTGAGTACCGTCGAAGCCGAACGGGAATAACCGGTAAAGAACAGGAGCAGGTTGTCTTCGAGGTTGTACCGCATCTCTTCGGTGATGCGCAGCGGCCACGCGCGCACCTTTCCATCGGAGAGAAATTCAAAGCAGGTGATGCCCCCAAAGGCCGCAATGTACTGGTCCTGCTTGCCGACAGGTTCGCCCAGGCGGTTGATCTCGATGTCGCACGCCTGTTCCGCCAATTCCTGCGGATGAATCAAATTTCTCTGATGGGCATGCAAGGCCTTCAACAATGCGGTGGTGAAACTGCCCGACGAGCCGAGGCCGGTACCTGCCGGGATGTCCGCCATCGACGTGACCTCCAGCGAGCCGTTCTCTTCGATGGCTGTCAACTTGAGCGATTCCCGGATGATCGGATGCTCGATCGCGCTAATGGAGTTCACGCGCTCCAGGCGGGAGTACTTGATGATGAACTCCTGCTGAAACGTATCGTGAATGGTGATGTAAACGTAACGATCGATGGCCGCCGCGATGAGAAAGCCGCCGTACGATTCGTAGTAAGAAGGAAGGTCGGTCCCCCCGCCCCCAAGTGTTACGCGCAAAGGCGATCGAGTGATGATCATAATTAGCCTGCCGAAACCAGATATTTTTGGCTGCTCCCGTGTTGTGCGGAGTCAGCTTGTACAAGAGCCCGGTAACGGGCAAGCATGCCCGCGTTGACGATCTCCCACCGGAATTCCAGCGCCCGCTGCCGTCCTGCCCGGCCCATCTTTTCCCGCAGGGCATCGTCTTCCAGCAGCCGCAGCATCGCATGGGCCAACGCCTCGGCGTCCGCCGGATCTACGACAAACCCGGTCTTGTCATCCTGCACTGTTTCCACGATCCCGCCGCAGCGGCTCACCGCCACCGCAACTCCGGCGGCCATAGCTTCCAGTGGTGTCACGCCAAAGGCCTCATTCCAGATGGGTGGAAAAACAAAAATGTCGGCGTCGTAGTACAGCTGCACCAAGTCCGGACGCGAGACGAATCCATGAAAAGTAACTTTTTCTTTCAGATCGGGAGTCAACTTAGCCTTGAGAAATTCAAGGTACTCATAAGACTTCGCCGGCTTCCGGAACAAGTTAAGCAGGGAGAATTTCTTCGTCGTGAAATAAGGGGCCATTCTCTCCAAGGTGGCTCGATCTTCGAGGTCGCAAGCCTCTTCAATCGGATAGTCGCCTTGGGGGCCTACCAGGTCCATGACCACGTTGGGATGCTTTTCGGCCACCATCTTGAAGGCGTCGATGGCAATGTGCGTTCCCTTGTGCGGCCAGATTCCGCCCACGTACAGAATCCGCTTTATGTTGTTCCCACGCGACGCCGCATAGTCTTTTTCGCGGTCGAATTCTTTGAGATCGATGCCGTTATAGAGAGTTTCACAGCGATCGGCGAATGCGGGGAAGTGCTGCTTGGTTTTCCCGGTGACATAGTTGCTTACGGTCAGCAATAAGTCCAATCCGCGGATTCTTCGTGCGAGCAAAGCGAAGTTGCTCTGGGAAAACCATTCTGTGTGAATATGCAGAACCACCTTCGCGCTGGGATTGAGCCGGCGAATCGCGTCCACATATTGGGTGCAGTGTTGCACGTGGATGACGTCCCAGTTCTCCTTCGCCAGGTCGGCTGCAACTTGACGGCCGAAGGAAGGGAAGAGCGCGGCCGAGGTGGAGATCGGCGTGGACAGCGGCATCACCTTGGCCACACCTCTGCGCGCCTTGCCGATGACATTGTCCAGCTTCGTGGTAGACACAAAGCGATAGTCCACGCCTTCATAAAAGCCGCTTTGTGCGCCTGCCTGGCAGTCGGCCCCGCCATACACGACCACCTGGTTGTCTTTCGCCAGGTCGCGCGCGATCACATAGATCGTGGCCCCCATCGATCCGTGATACGGCGGAAGCAGGGCCGCCGTCGGATACGCTACAAACGCAATCTTCATAATCAGAATCGAGGGTATCCCAGGCCTTCTGTGGCCAACAAGTACCTTTGGTTGGTCAAACTCCCATCGCGCCCGTTGGCGTCGATGCTGGAACCCGCAGCTCAGTGTGATGAAACTTGTCTTTGAGGCGGAGGAAGGGGCGCTCGATGAAGTGGTACGAGAGTGCCGCGGCCAGGATGGATCCGGTAATGTTCACCGCCACCCGCGCGAAGCCGTGGAACAACGCAAATCTCGCCGTGAAGTAGACAATCAGGCTGTTATACAAATACAGCGAGTACGAAATTCGCCCAAAGTAGGACGCCACTTTGTTGTTCAAAATCCGCGGGGGCCGCGCGATCGTCGACATGAGAATGATCGCCAAGGGGTAAGCCGCTATCAGGACGCCATAGCTTAGGCGATGCACCCATGTGGTTCCGGACAGTAACATGACCAACGCGAACGACGCCCACACAATCGGCGGGCGCAACGACCAGGCAGGGGGAGCCCAACCGGACTTGATGGCGATCGCCATGGCCGAACCCAAGATGATGGCATCGATCCGGGTATCGAATCCCCATGCAGCCCACATCACGTGGCCAAGGTTGAAGATGACGATGTGGTAAAGCTGCACTAGGGGGAACAGCACCAGCATCACCTTGAGCAGGGTTTGCCGGTTGAAGTGCTTTAGAAAGCTGGGCCATAACAGGTAGTATTTTTCTTCGATGCCCAGCGACCAAGCCATGCCCAAAATGTTCTGCTCGACCGGGGCAGCATGCATCGCGTTGTAAAAGTCCATCATGTAGACAAACGACCACCACCGCCCTGGAACCCCCGGGACCAGCCAGGCCAGTAGCCAGCACATATAGAAGGCTGGAAACAGCCGCAGCGTCCTTCGCTTCATAAAGTTGCTGCGATCAATAGAACCGGATCGGTCCTGTTCGGTGAGCAAGAGCCACGTGATCAGCAGGCCGCTGATTTCAAAGAAGAGCACCACCGCGTAGTCGGCCGGAATCCAGCGCACGAGCGACGACCCGTGGGCCAGTGCCACGCTTAAGGCGGAAATGCCGCGAAGCCCGTCGAGACTCGGAATGGTCTTCTTTTCGAGATTCTGGCGTAAGGGATTCGTAGCAGCCGGGCTGACTTGGATTTGACTTGTCTCCACCACTGCCTTTCTCGCCGGTTAAAGAGTCTTCGGAAAAAGTCTCTCCGAGGGACGTAACACCTCAGCTGCCAGAGAGGCTGCGGGAAAACTCTACAAGAGTCCCGAAGGGACGGCTGAACCTAGCCCAGGACGTCAGTCCTGGGAAATTCTATGCAGCACGACTAGTCCCGAAGGGACGACTAAAAATTATCCAAATCACCGTCCTGCTTGCCTTTCAGCCGTCCCTGCGGGACTGGGTCGTTTTTTCCAAACTACCCAGGATTGCATCCTGGGCTAAGTTCAGCCGTCCCTTCGGGACTTTCTTAGACTTTTTCCGCAGCCTGCAAAGCCGCGACGCTTCACAACGATTTGCTTCCGGGCTGAACGTCTCCAGAAAAACTCGACTTTTCTATGGCTCGGGCCGCGGCAGGGGCTAAACAGGCTGCGGAAAAACTCGGTTTTGCTGTGGTTCTAGCTGTGGCAGGGGCTAAAGCCCATCCTACTTTCAAGTGTTTACGGCACGACTAAAGTCGTGCCCTGATACAAAGCATGAGTTTTTCCGCAGCCTCTAAAACCCCTCATATTTCAACCGTCTACGGCACGACTCAAGTCGTGCCCTGATACAAAGCATGAGTTTTTCCGCAGCCTCTAAAGCCCCTCATATTTCAACCGTCTACGGCACGACTCAAGTCGTGCCCTGATACAAAGCATGAGTTTTTCCGCACCCTGGGAAGCCCGAACCTTTCAAAACTAGCGCGGGTACCTAGAGAGCTCTGCACCCTGAACATCCCACCCAGATTCCTCTCCCCAGCGATATGTCTAAAGTGTAAAGCCGGCTGCTTTCGCGTCCGCAGCGAACATCTTTACTGTATCCAGGGAGAGGCTGGTGAGATCGGTACCGGCCATCTTCAGCGCCTTCGTCAGGATGTCATGAGGCACGGTTACGATATGGCACCCGCACTGGTCGGCCTGGAAGATGTTCAGGACTTCGCGCACGCTGGCCCAGAGCAACTCGGCCATCGGCTTCTCTTCGAGCACGCAGCGGCTGGCCCGCATCAGGGGCTCCGGATCCACGCCCGTGTCGGCGACGCGGCCGGCGAAGACCGACACCACAGCCGGAACCGACTCCACCAGCGCCTCGGCCACGTCGCGCACCTGGGTCAAGGTCAGCAGGGCAGTGACGTTCAGCTTGACCCCGTCCGCAGAAAGCTCGTGAATCAGCGGCCCCATGAACTCGCCCCGGGTGTTGGTGACCGGTATCTTCACATAGACGTTCGATCCCCAGGCAGCGATCTTGAGCGCCTGCCGCCGCATTTCCGCGGGCTCGTCAGAGAAAACCTCAAACGAAATCGGCTTGGTCTTGATGGTGGAGAGAATGGTGCGGGCAAAGCCCTCGTAGTCGGTGAGCCCTGCCTTTTTCATCAAGGTCGGATTGGTGGTCAAACCATGGATCAAAGGATTGGCATAGAGGTCCAGCATCCCGGCCTTGTCAGCGCCATCGGCGAAGATCTTGACGCCGAGGCTTTGCACGGGATGCTTCTTGCTTGCGGTCTGTACGGCCAGGTCAGCAATCGGTTTCATAATCCGGATTCTCCTTATAGGGAAAGAATGATTTTGGCGGCGCTGGGCAGGTCGGCCACCGTGAAATCAGGTTTTTGCTGCAGCGCTTCATCGTAACCACGATCGATAAAAATAGTCTTGCAGCCGGCAGCGTGCCCGCAATCGATATCGCGCCAGCGATCGCCCACCATAAAACTCCGCGGCAGATCGAGGTCCAGCTCCCGTGCCGCCTTTAGCAGCATGCCCGGCCTTGGCTTGCGGAACTCTGAGGACTGCTGTCCTCCGGGTTCGTAGCACACCTCCACCTGATCTATCGGCAGTTGCTCGAGCATGACGCGATGCATCTCTTCCACCGTCTCCTGCGCCAGCTTGCCCCGGCCGACATCCGGCTGGTTGGTGGCGACGACCAAGGCAAATCCCGCTCCGCTGAGTGACCGGCACGCCTCAGCCACGCCGGGCAGGAGTTCAAAGTCCTCCACCGTCCAGGGCGGATACGGCTTTCCGTCCTTCACGATCGAAGCGTTGATGACCCCGTCCCGATCGAGAAATACAGCGCGATGCTTGTTGTGCAGCCCTGGCTCCATGGATCAACGCACCAACGCAGCCGTTGTTTCCCACTTGGTCTGATTCACTTTGAGCCGAGGATGCGACACAAACAAGTGCCAGACGATCGCCTGAAATGCTTCCGAGTGCGGCGTTACGTGATCCGGATTGACGGTGGGAACGATCACCACCGCGTCGGCCACTTTCGCCGTGTAACCGCCGTCACGTCCCACAATGCCGGTAATCGCCGCGCCGGTCTCTTTGGCTAGCTGCAGGGCGCGTACCAGATTCGGACTGACATTCTTTTCCAGATTGCCCCCGCCTACCGACAGGACCAGAAGCCCGTCCTTAGCCGAAAGCCGGCTGCCGCGCAGCCACTCGGCGAAAATGGTCGGCCATCCTTCATCGTTGGTACGCGCCGTCAGCTCGGAAACATTGTCCGTGGGCGCATAGGCTTCAAACCCGCAGATTTTGCGAAAGTCGTTGACCGCGTGCGAAGCATTGCCTGCGCTCCCGCCCACGCCCAGGATAAAGAGCCGTCCGCCGCGTTCGCGAACGGTCAGCAGTTGCTCGACTACGGCGTCGATGGCCCCTGCATCCAGTCCCTGGGTGACCGCTTGCACTTCCTTGAGGAATTCCTGGGTAAAGCTCATAGCGCCTCCTGCTTCTGTACTACACCGTTGCTCAGGAACTCATCCAGTTCCCGCCACCCCGCGGGTGATCCAATCTCGTAGAAGCGTTCCTCCGCTTCGAAACCCGCCATGTCGCCCCGGTCTACAAGGGTACGCATGACTTGGGCCAGATCCAATACCTCGTCCGGCGGATACTCGCGAAATGCTTCCGCTTTGAAAACACTCAAACCGTAATCAATATGTTGCATGTCCGGACCACGCAGCTTTTTGTCATACCGCTGGATAGTGCCGCCGGAGTAGCAGACGTTGCTAACATCCCAGGAATCCTGGTTATGAAACAGGGTCATCAACCCTGACTTCGCCGACAGGCGAAACGTGCTTTCGACCTCTCCGAAATCGATGCGCAGGTAAGAATCGCCGTACATGACAAAAAACGCCTCGCCCAACAGCGGCAAGGCTTTGCGAATGGCGCCCCCGGTCCCCAAGAGCTTGGGCCCATCGAACGAATAGCTGAGGCGTATCCCGTGATCCCGTCCGTCCTGGTAGCGTTCGCGGATTGACTCGCCCAGGTAGCCGACGCACAGCACCACTTCTTGGACGCCTTGGTCGCGAAGCTGGGCCAGTTGATGCTCCAGGAACGGCTTACCGGCGACTTCCAGTAGTACTTTGGGAACAGTTTCTGTGACCGGCCTTAAACGGGTCGCCAGACCGCCGGCGAGAATAGCTACAGGAAGCCCCACTCTAGTCGACATTTGATTATCGAATCAGCATCTTTGTGAACATCTTTGTTGTTTCACCGGGGGGCGGTCCATACGACTTCAGTGTAAAGAAACAACGGCCTTTATCATAGGGTACTTCGCGGCTACTTCGGCTTGGGGGATTTTCGGTAAACCGTATCAACCACGTGCATTACGGCGCGCGCTTCTTTCAATCCAGGCGCGGGCTGGCGGTGCAAGCGAATGTCTTCGACAAATTCCCTAGTTTCCAAACCCCAGGAATCGTCGCCCCGGGGAAACTCATAAATCAACGTCTCCGGGGGGCCCATTTCGGGAAGCATTTGATAATGATAAAGGCGCTCCAAACCGTAGCTGCCTCCCAGGCCTTCGATGTGCAGTTTGCCCAGCTTGCCATAGATCTCAAAAGAAAAGAGATTCTTCCACTCAGTGCAACTGGCATGCAGCCAGGCGGTCTGACCGGAACGGTTACATAAGTGGAGAAAGGCATTGTCGTCCACGGGCATGTTCCAGAAAAATGTATCCACATACCCGTCGATCTGGGTCCATTCTCCGAGAAACCAGCCCGCCAGGTCGATCAGGTGGACTCCCTGGTCGATCAACTCGCCACCGCCCGAGAGCTTGGGATCCGATCGCCATTCTTTGTCATAGCCCACTCGTCCGCCATGCCCGTAGCGGGCGCGGATGAACATCATCGGACCCAGTACGCCGGATTCGAAAATCTGCCGTGCTTTTTGAAAGGCCGGATGGTAGCGGTGATTGTAGCCGGCGCGCACCAGGAGATGCTTCTCGGTGGCGCAAGCGACGAGCTCATCCATTTCTGACAATGAAATGGTGACCGGTTTTTCGACCAGTACGTGCTTTCCCGCCTGCAGGCAAGCCAGGGCCACCTGCCCCAGGTTGGCATTCAGCGTGGAGACGATCACGGCATCCGGATTGGTATCGAGCATCTGCGGCAAGGTTGTCGTGGCCACACATGGACCGCCCGCTTTTGCGGCCAGGGCAGCAGCCCGCTCGGGAATGACATCACAGACAGCGGTCAGGGAGCCCGGCGGCAGTGCGGCCGCGCGCTTTCCGCCGATCAGCCCACAGCCAACGATCGCGAACCGAACCGGTTTCAATTCCATTGCTTTGCCCTATCCGCGGGTACGATGCGCCGCAGGGTGTAGATATCGCTCGAGGCCAAGTCGGCGGAGTGCTCATGCAGCGTCTGCCAGGGATCCCAGGGCGCGCTGATGAGCCGGCCGGTGATGCCATCCGAAGCAGCGGATGCCAGGTAGACGCATAGAGCAGCCGCCCGTTCGATCGACGAGCCGCCTGCTTCCTTTTGTTTCAAGGCCTGCGCGTATTGTCCTGGTCCAATCAATTCGGGGCCGGCGGCCAAAGTCTGCTGCAGCATTTGCGTATTCAAGGCGCCAGGGGCGACTGCATTCACATCGATGTGTGTGCCGCGAAGCTCTTCCGCCATGTTCTCCGTCAGCCGGACAACGGCGGCCTTGGAAGCGGCATAGGCGCTGAAGAACGGGCGGGGTGAGGCAGCGCCGCCGCCGGAGAGATTGAGAATCTTGCCATAGCCGTGGCTGCGGAAGTGGGGAAGCAGCGCCCGGCAGGTAAACAGAACACCGTAGAGGTTGGTTTCAAAGGTCTGCCGCCACTCCTCGAGGTTCAGGTCCTCGGTGGGACCCATCGGGCCTTGGACCCCCGCATTGTTGACCAGGATCTGGACGGTTCCGAAGTGCTCGATGGTGCTCTGGATCAGATCATTGACCTGCGGTTCGGAGGCCACGTCGCAGGCCTGCATCCGGACCTGCTGTCCGGGGGCCGCCAGAGCGGAAAGGGAAGCGTAGGCTGGGAGCAAACTGCCGGCGCTTCTTCCACAGATGACGACGTTCGCTCCGTCAGCGAGGAATGCCTGCGCGATGGCGTAGCCTAAACCAGCGCTCGCTCCTGTCACAATGGCGGTGCGGCCCGCTAAGTTCACACCGACACTGCCGGTTTCTCGAACACCCATTCATTGGCCTTCAACCAGTCGACGGTGGCTTCGACACTTTGCTGAATCGTCAGTTTGGGAGTCCAGCCGTGCTGCCGGACCTTCTTGGTGTCGAGGTAGATGAAGGGGTTATCGCCAATCCATCCTCGATCGCCGCCACTGAATTGCAAGGTGGGTTTGAGCCCGAGTTGGTTACAGATCCACCCGATGGAGTCGCGGACGGTGCAGTATCCATCGGTGCCCAGATTAAAAATCTCCACTTTGTGCTTCGCCTTGGCGGCGAGGTCCAGGCCGATGACGTGGAGGATGGCACGCACGCAATCTTCGACATAGAGGTATGACTTGCGCTGCGAGCCGTCGCCGAGCACCTTCAAGAGCGACGGATGATCCATTAGTTGCTTGTAGAAGTCGATGATGTGTCCGTGGGTGTAGCGCGGTCCCAAAATGGAGACAAAGCGAAAGATGTAAGCCTGGATTCCAAAGCCCTCGCAATAGGCCTGGATCATGCCTTCGCCGGCCAGCTTGGACGCACCATAGAGGGAAGTTTGCACTGGGAATGGGCAGTCTTCCGGGGTCGGGATAGTCTTGGCCTCGCCGTAGACTGAGCCGGTGGAAGAGAAGCCCATCTGCATGATGTTGTTGGCACGAACGGCCTCGAGCACATGGAAGGTAGCCCTGGTGTTCTGCTCGAAGTCTTTGCCCGGGTGCTCGACTCCGAACCGGACATCCGCATTGGCCGCCAGATGAAAGGTGAAGTCGCAGCCTTTCATGGCGCGGGTCAGGCCTGACAGGTCCAGCGTGTCGCCCTCAACCAGAGAGAAGTTGGGGTTTTGTTTAGCATTCTTGAGGAATTCGGGGCGGCCGGTGGAGAGGTTGTCCCATCCAACGACGGTCTTGCCGTTCGCCAGTAACGCATCGACCAAATTGCTGCCAATGAACCCACTGGCTCCGGTGACGAAAACAGTCTGCATTTTCCGAATCTACCATTTGTTGATGAACGTTCGCAGTGCGTTGGCCCACAGAAGTAACGTCACAGAAGTGGTAAAGAGGGCCTCCAACAGGATTCCATGATGCTTGCGGAATGCCGGACGGTTCGTTGCGCGGTGGCTCCTTTTACGGTACCTTTAGGCAAGGTCACTGAGTTGGCCCGACGCAAGAAAGTTCCCGCAGCCTTCTACCGTACCGAGATGGGAACGGAACCTGTGCGTGATTGGCTCAAATCGCTTGCAGCCGAGGATCGGAAACTAATCGGCGAAGACCTCCAAACTTTGGAATATGGCTGGCCGGTTGGCATGCCCATCTGCCGCTCGTTGCGCGAGGGGCTCTGGGAGTTGCGCAGCACAATCAGACACGGCATTGCCCGGATCATCTTTTTCGTGCATCGAGAGGAGCTAGTCCTTTTAAATGGGTTCCTAAAGAAAACACAGAAAACCCCGGAAGGCGAATTGGAGTTGGCGCTTAAGCGGAAACGAGAGATCGATAAGGGGAAACGGCAATGAGCAACAACAAACACGTTGGTTCAAGCGTGGACGACTTCCTCAAGGAGGAAGGTATTTATGACGAAACTCGCAGCGTCGCCATCAAGCGAGTCATTGCCTGGCAGATCCAACAGGCGATGAAGCAGAAGAAGATTTCGAAGCGCCAGATGGCCGAGCGCATGAAGACAAGCCGCACCCAGATTGATCGCTTACTTGACCCGGCAAACATGAGCGTCCAACTCAACACGTTGCAGCGCGCCGCCGGGATCGTCGGGCAACGTCTCATCATTGAACTTGAACCGGAGCCTTCTCAACCAAAACTGTGACGAGTTCGGAATCTTTACGCAGAGTGCCTTCAGGAGTGGAGCGCACAGGGAGGGTCTTTCGTATTCTTACGGGGCTTTCGTGTCTGATAACGGATATTCTGTAAAGTTAGACTACGGGGTTGGCGACCGGCTCCAGTGTGTTGGTCTTTGCGTTGCGCAGAATGCGGTTCACTTCCCGCAGCTGGATTGGCCAGAAGGTCAGCAGCTTGCTGGCTGCCATGCCGAAGGCGATCCCCGTAAGGCCCCAGCGCGGCGCTAAGACAATCGCTGAACCGATGACGCCGATGGCGCAAAGCGTGACGGAGATGGCCAGCGGGTTCACGCATTCCAGTCCCACCATCATCTGTCCAGCCGCCATCAGGAAGATCCCGATCAGGCTGTAAATACTCATCCACAGGATTAACGACACGCTCGGCACAGCCACCGCGCCGGCCCAAATGCGGATGACGGGCTGCGCGGTCAGCCCGATGATGATCGCCAGCGGTAATCCCACGACCAGCGAGGCCTTGACGGCGTTCTTATAGGCTCCCTGAATCCATTGCCAATCCTGGCGGGCTTTCGCCTCTCCAAAGGCTGAAACGAAGGGCTGGGTCGCCATGAAGACCAAGTCCATCGGCAAGGCGATGATCTTGTACGCAACCACGAAGATGACCACCTTGGCCGGCCCCAGGAGCTGGGTAATGATGATCGGCTGGCTCTGGTAAATACCTAAGGACGCCAGCTGGGTAACCAAATACTTGCTGCCCAGGCTGAATAGCCGCTTGATGCAATGCCAGCGGACGGCCGAGGGCGAAGGCTTGATCCAGTGATAGCGCCGGAACAGGAAGAACACGTTGGCCATGGAGACCAGGGAGCGGGTACCGGAAAGCGCGAGCACCAACTGCGGCAGGCCGCCATGGGTCCTCGAAACGAACACCAGCGCCGCCAGACTCAGCGCATTGCCGGTGATTCCCCAGACGTTCGCCAGGAAGCCGTCCTGGTAGGCGCTGTAAATCGAAAATTGAATGCTCAACGGAAACGCAAGGACAAAGAACAGCAGCGTCAGCGCGCACGCCGTCTGCAGCTCTTGGGTTGAGGTCGCCGCGGAGACCTTGAAAACCTCTCGCCAAGGGATATAGCGAAAGAAGGCCACGGATAGGATCCCGGAGATGACACTCACCCCGGAAAGCGCCCAGAAGGCCGAGGACGTGTACTGCTGCGCCCCGGCTTGGTCCTCTTTGCCACTCGCCTCGGCCAGCACATTCACCAGCGCGTTGCCTGCCAGCCCAAAGTCAGTCATCGACATCCAGGTCAACAGGCTGCTGATGGTCAGCCACACACCATACCGTTCCGCCCCTAGGTAGTGGACCGTCAGCGGCACGGAGAGGAAGCTGATCAGGATGTTCAGGGCCTTGGCGATGAAAGAAGAAGACGCGGTGATGCCCGCGCGGCGATAACGCTCCAGTCCCCGATTGGCGCTGGACTTGGTGAGAATCGCTTTGATCTTCCCTGCGCTGAGATAACTCTTCAGCACCGCAAACCGGCTCGGACTCGAAAACTCAGGTGGATCGAAATCGGACACGGATTCCTCGCGACGTCTCGGCGTCAACGGCAGCAAGTGAATTTCGGTGCGTGCTGAGAGCGTTTCGACTGGCAGTGTTTGAGAGCACGGATACTTGCCACCGACTCTCGCAGTATTTCCTTAGGACTGTCCGCCGTCAATTACGCCCATTGGGGATTATCTACTTTTACATCTTATATCGGCCGAGATCCTCGTCGCCCAGACCTTCGAGCCAGCGCCGCAATTCCTCGGGGGTGTTCATTTCCGCCATGCTGGGGGCCAGCTTAGCGATCCGGATCACTTCTTCGCTGACATAAATGGGACAGTCGGAGCGCAGAGCCAAGGCCAAAGCGTCCGAGGGCCGGGCATCGAGGCTGACCACTTCCCCATCCTGTTCCATCCAAATGACGGCGTAAAAGGTGTCGTTCTTAAGCTCTGTCACCACCACCTTTTGCACCGCAGCATTCAAGCCGCGGATGAGGTTCTTCAGCAGGTCGTGGGTCATGGGTCGAGGGGTAGAGGATTTTTCGATCTCCAGGGCGATGGCGTTGGCCTCATACATGCCAACCCAGATAGGCAGTACGGTCTCGCTTTTGACATCCTTGAGGATAACGATTGGCATATTACTTGCCGGATCCATGACCAGACCGCGGATCTTCATTTCGACATCCATGGTCAACTCCGATGCCCTGCCGTCGCTAGAGGACGGCCTCGCCGACAAGGCTGTTGGGGTAGCTCTGGGTGATCCGCACCGGTACATAGCTGCCCGGAGCGGGGCTGATGGGGGACGGAGTCGTGAAATTTACCGTCTTATTCTGCGAGCTGCGGCCGATTACCTGGCGCCGTTGGGTGTTATATCCCTCAACGGCTGCTTCCATAACCTGCCCTATATGACTTGCGTAACGTGACCTTTGGATTTCGCGCTGGCGCTCGAGGAGGTCCTGAAGGCGGCGGCTCTTCTCCTCTTCCGGAATACTGTCGGCCAGATGCACCGCGGGCGTGTTGGGCCGGGGCGAGAACTTGAAGGCAAACACTGCGTCGAAGCCCACCTCGGCCAGCAGCTGCAGGGTCTGCTCGTAATCCTCTTCTGTTTCTCCCGGGAAACCAGCGATGATGTCGGTAGTGATACTGATGGGCCGCTGGGCGGACTGAATCCACGCAATCCGTTGCAGGTACTCCTCGCGGGTGTATTCCCGCTGCATGGCTTTGAGTATGCGCGTCGATCCGCTCTGCACCGGTAGATGTACGTGGTCACATAAGGCCGGCACGGCATCGATCGCGGCCACGATATCGGGAGTAAAGTCGCGCGGGTGGGAGGTCGTGAATCGGACTCGGCGAATCCCCGGGACTTGTCCGACGGCGGCGAGGAGTTCAGCGAAGCTAAGTTTGCCCTCGCGATCCCGGTAGGAGTTCACGTTCTGACCCAGTAACTGGATTTCGGTGTAGCCGGCCTCGGCCAGCCGGCGTGCTTCGGCGAGAACCGAAGTCGAAGTCCGGCTGCGTTCCTTGCCCCGCGTGTAAGGAACCACGCAGTAGGCGCAAAACTTGTCGCAGCCTTCAATGATGGTTATGTAGCCACGATGGGGGTTGGTGCGCGCAGTAAATTCGGTTTCAAACGTCTCTTCCGTCTGCCGGTCGTCGAGCCCCGTGATGCGGCGCTCCCCTGCTTCCAGTCGAACCAGCATCTCCGGCAGCTTGCGGTAGGAAGCCGACCCGGAGACCATCGATACATAAGGAGCGCGCTCGAAGATCCGCTCGCCTTCTTGCTGAGCTACGCAGCCGAGGACGACGAACCGCTTTCCGGACGCGTACAGCTTCTTGTAATCGTTCAGGCGGTTGAAGACCTTTTGCTCGGCTTTGTCGCGGATGGAGCAGGTGTTGTAGAGAATCACATCGGCGTCGGCTTCGTTCTCCACCTGGGCGTAGCCTTCATGGCGGAGCGTACCGATGACTTTCTCCGAGTCATGCACGTTCATCTGACAGCCGAAGGTCTCGAGATAGAACGTTTTACTCGCTGTCATCGTGAGTCAAAGTATACCGCAGCAAGCGCTTGGAGACTGCTAAACTGGTAACTGTGCGGAGGCGGAAAGATGTCTGAATTGAACGGGAATTCCGGGTTGCGGCTGAAGCTGGGTTTGGCTGAGATGCTCAAAGGCGGCGTCATTATGGACGTGATGAGCACCGAGCAAGCCGTCATTGCCGAGAGTGCCGGCGCGACCGCGGTCATGGCCCTGGAGAGGGTTCCCGCCATGATTCGCGCTCAGGGCGGTGTGGCGCGCATGGCGAAACCAAGCCTCATCAAGCAAATTATCGGCACGGTTTCAATTCCTGTCATGGCGAAGGCGCGCATCGGGCACTTTGCCGAGGCACAAATTCTGCAGTACCTGGGTGTCGACTTCATCGACGAGAGTGAAGTTCTGACGCCGGCAGACGAGCTGCACCATATCGACAAGCATGCCTTCACCACTCCCTTTGTTTGCGGTGCCCGCAATCTTGGCGAAGCGCTCCGGCGTATCGCTGAGGGAGCGGCGATGATCCGCACCAAGGGCGAAGCCGGTACTGGAGACGTGGTGCATGCGGTGAAGCACATGCGTCAGATCACCAGCGAGATGAGGGCTCTGACCGTTCTGCGCGATGAGGAGCTCTACGCCGCTGCCAAGGTACATCAAGCCCCCTATGAACTGGTGCGTATGGTTGCCAAGACCGGTAAGCTGCCGGTTCCCAACTTCTCGGCGGGTGGCATTGCCACTCCTGCGGACGCGGCGCTGATGATGCAACTGGGCGCGGAAGCGGTCTTTGTCGGGTCAGGAATTTTCATGAAAGAAGGCGCCACGCCGCTCGACGTCGAGCTCGACCCCCAGACGGGCGCGCCGCGCAATCCCGAGGAGCGCGAAGAAGCTGAATCGCGGGCCAAGGCAATTGTGATCGCCACTGCGCACTACAACGATCCCAAACTGCTGGCCGAGGTCAGCGAGCAGATGACCGGGGCGATGCAAGGATTGGCGATCGCTGGTCTCGAAGAGGGTGAACTGCTGCAGACCCGCGGCTGGTAACCTCTTGGAACGTCCGCGTATTGGGGTGCTTGCCATCCAGGGAGATTTTGCGGCTCACGCTCGGGCCCTCGAAGAGGCGGGCGCCGAGGCCGTCGAGGTCCGGAAACCGGCGGAGCTGGACGGGCTGGACGGGCTGATCCTTCCTGGCGGCGAATCGACCACATTCCTAAAATTCCTGGAGCGGGACGGCTTTCTCCAGTCCCTTCAGAGCTTCGTGGCGCAGAAGCCGGCCTTCGGCACTTGTGCCGGCTGCATTCTGCTTGCCCGCGATGTCTCCCATCCGGCCCAGGAGAGCCTGGCGGTCATGGACATTGGTGTGGAAAGAAATGCCTATGGGCGGCAGATCGACAGCGCCATCCGGATCGGGGATACCAAATTGGCCGGCGGCCCGTTGGAGATGGTTTATATCCGAGCTCCCCGGATAGCTAGGGTTGGCCCTGAAGTTGAGGTAATGGCCGAAAGAGATGGTTACCCGGTGCTGGTGCGCCAGGGCAAATTGCTCGCGGCTACCTTCCATCCTGAACTCTCGAGCGATCGCCGGGTCCATCAACTTTTCGTCGACATGGTGCGCCAAGCGACACAACAGCATGAAGGATGACTCACTTTAGGAGCTATCAGCATCCAATGCTACAACCGGAGTTCATGGCGTTGTACTAGTTTTTAAAATGCAGTGGGAGCCGGAGGCCAAACAGGAGTAATCTTCTGTTGTCGGAGTTCATCGATGCCTGCAACGTTCACCCGTACTCCCGTTGAGACCGAGCGCAAAGATCCTGGATTTGGCGGGAAACCGCCGGTAGCTCGTCGGCCGACGGGCGGTGGGGGAGACGGCGAAAACTGGGAAAATCGTCCTCCCGGGCGGCGTGGGCCTCGTGACCTGTTATCCCGTTACCGGATGATGCTGTTTTTCGCCCTGGCCAGCGATCTGATGTTTTTTGTGGCCCTGGTAAGTACCTTCTTCGCCCGCCAGACCAGCGGTCACTTCACTGCCAACAACACCTGGGTTGTGGACTGGCATCCAGTGGCGCTTCCCCCGATTTTGTGGCTCAATACCGCGTTGATTCTCCTCAGCAGTCTGACGATGGAGGTCGGGCGCAGGCATTTTTTTCGTGAGATCGATGTGATGGAAGAGTGGTTGGGGCTCGGGCGTCCGACCATCCGCCGCGCCGCTCCCTGGCTCGCGGCTACAGTCTTGTTGGGCGGCCTGTTTCTTGGCGGCCAGTGGATTGCCTGGAAGCAGTTGGTCGAACAGGGTGTCTTCTTCGCCTCTAATCCCAGCAGTCACTTTTTTTACCTCATCACCGGGACGCATGGTCTGCATTTGCTGATCGGCGTCTTGGCGCTAGCGGGGGCAATGCCGGCGCTCATCTTTTTGCGCCGTGTCGAATTGCGACAGGTCGTGGTTGACTGCACTGCGTGGTACTGGCATACCATGGGGGTCTTTTGGATCTTCCTATTTGGCATGCTGGTCTTCTGCCAGTGAGTTGGCCTCCACTCAAGTGGGCAGAGTGGGAGAAAACGGCGAACACGCTCCACATGTGGACGCAGATCGTGGGGAAGACGCGCCTGGCGCTGAGTCCCCTGCAGGCGCATTGGTGGAATGTTCCTCTTTATGTGAGCGCGCGCGGCCTCAGTACTTCGGCGATGCCTTACGGGTCAGAGTTCCTCGAGATTTCCTTCGACTTCGTCAGCCATGAATTGAAGTTTCTCCTCAGCACGGGCGCTAGTCTGTCGACTCCTTTGCGCGCGCAGTCTGTGGCTGATTTCTACCGCGAGTATCAGCGCAGTCTGGCCGCGCTGGGTGTTCGGGTGGATATCCATCCGGTGCCGGTGGAACTGGAGCACCCAATTCCCTTCCTGGAAGATGTTGAGCATGCATCCTACGACTCGCATGCGGCGCACCGCTTCTGGCGGGTGTTGATGTACGCGGACAGAGTGTTCCAGGTGTTTTCTTCTCGTTTTTTGGGTAAGGTTAGCCCGGTGCACTTCTTCTGGGGAAGCTTCGATCTTGCGGTCACTCGATTTTCCGGCAGGCCGGCGCCGCCGCGTGAGGGAGCCGATGCGATTACCCGTGAGGCTTATTCGCACGAGGTGATTAGCGCGGGGTTTTGGCCTGGGAACGGGGGCTTTGGGGACGCGGCTTTTTATTGCTATGCAGCTCCCGCGCCAAAGGGGCTCGAGGCCGCGACTATCCAACCTGCGAAGTCCGGGTACAACAACAAGTTGGGCGAGTTTATCTACCTTTATGAAGATTTGCTGCAGGAGCCCTCGCCCGACGAGGCCCTGCTCAAGTTCCTGCAAAGCACCTATGAAGCAGGAGCCACCCTCGCCCAATGGGATCGCAACCTGCTCGAGCGACGGCAGGGCTGAGAACAACTCCTGTCTGCGCAACAACCGGCCTGTACCAGCATCAGATCTCGACGGGTGCCCCATGTTCGCATCAGCGTGCGTGGGCCGATTATGGATTCTTCGAATGCCTTCACTCAAGGACTAAAAGCATTGGAACGGCTTCGCCCGTCTTTTTCGGCCCACGTACGCTGGTGCGAACATGGGGCACCCGTCGAGGGTTTCTAGAGATCGAGGTTGGTTTTCCAGGGACAGATCCTAAACCATACCCAACTCCTTAAGTGCCAGCCCTGCCCCCTTGAGATTGGCTAGCTTCATCTCGGAATACTTCCGCGAGAGCAGGACCCCGTCCGCTCCTCCTTTGAAGGCCGCCAGGACGACGTCCCGGGTTCCTTCCGGAGTGCACTTGCTGTGATTCGGGGCTGTCGGAATGTCGATGTCTAAGCCCGGCCACAGCTTCGTCTTGGTGCCCTCTAGCCCTGCCCGTGCACGTTTGGTTTCGCGATAGACATAGTCGGCAGACCAACCCGTAAACGGAATCTCCGCCATGCCTCTTTCCTTGTAATCCAGTACGCGATAGTGGAAATCCAACAGTTCCTGCTGCGGCACATCTCCGTAGAGTGTCTGGTGCACACTCTCGATGTACTCCGCCATTCTTTCGCCACCGCAATTGTGATAAATCACAATCTTCAGAAAATCCGATACCGGAGCGATGGCCTGCAGATCCTGCTCTGCCCGATAAATCGGATTGAATGAATTGTTGTGCCAGATATGCCAGCCGACACCCATCGACGGCTTCACTTCTTTCACCTGCTTGTAGATGGCCGCGTAGGTATCGCGCAGGCTGTCGGTCCACATCATCTCCCAGGCGAGCAGCTCCGGATAACGCAGCATCAGCCGCCAAAGCTCGACGTAGTATCCATCCACCGGCCTCTGCCCTTTACGCCCTGCCTCGACAAAGGTTGCTAATTCGGCAAACCCTTTCCGCGCCCGCTCCGGATTAATACCGGCCGCCTTCGCCCTGGCCTCGCAGTACTGGCAAAAGCAAGTCACGTTACGAGGGTTGCTGTGGCTCCCGCCATGGCTCGCCCCCAAGGCATTCGAAAATGCGCCCTGGCGCTCCGAGCCCCACATGATTCCGTCAATTTCGTAAGAGTGCGACCAGTCACTGACCAAACCCGTCAGGAAATTACGGTAGTTGGGATTATTGAAGCAGAGCGTCGTTGCGTTTTGACCGTTCAACTCCTTTTCCTGTAGCTGACTGATGTTGGGCAGATCCTTGCGGAACACGTCCTCAAACCAGCAGATCGTCTTGATGCCGCGCTTCTTGGTCTCGGGCAGCACGGCCTGCAGCACATCGTAGTCTCCCAGGTCCGTCGCCTTCGTGCCCTTGAATACTGTGTCTTTGTAGTATTGCGGATGGATGGTGGCGTAGTTGCCACCATAAAATGTGCCTGTGTCGTATTCCTGCTTGCCGTGGTCGGGCAGCGGCTGCCCGGGAACCTGGCGTCCGGCGATTCCCCGTCCATAAGTAAATGTCGCCAGGAAGAGTGTATTGATCGCGGCGTCTTGCTGGAATTCATCCAGCACCTTGCCCACACCTTCATCGACAAACGAAACTGCTCCTACCTGAATGCCGATCATCTTGTCGGTGGTTTTGGCGGGCTGCGCCTGAGCCGGCAACGAGGCCGCAACCGTCGCTGCGGCTGCGCCCTGTATAAAAAGTCTGCGATCGATGTTTACCATGTCGTCCTTTCGGGGTAGACCCGTCGTTATTGGAGACCCAGCAGGCGAGCAGGATTTTCCTTGCCCATGCGATTGATCTCAGCCTTCGTAAATCCCTGTTCTTCCAGGCCTTTGTAGAGCAGAAGCAGACCATCGGGATGCATCGGGTTTGCCGGCTGCCCCATGTCGCTCGACAGGATGCAGTGTTCGACCCCCACATAGCGGATCGCGCGTGCATAGTCTTTAAACGTGAATTCCTTGTAAGAGCCAATCAGCCCGTTGTAGACAAACTCGATATAGGCGCCCATGTTCGCTGCTTCCCGCATCTGCGCATCCGACATGTGGATGGGTGCGATCATGGCGTGGGTCACCACCATGTGCTTCACGCCTTGCTTCTGCCCTTCGCGAAGCTCCAGCAGGACTTCTTCCGCCGTGGGGTGGCCAGTAGCCAACACCAGGTTGTCCTTGGCGATCAGAGCGATCACCTGCTTGGTCTCCGGCAGCAACTGACCATTCTGCGATACTCGCACAAACGGCCGGTTCTCCTTCGAATAGCGCACCTGGGCCTCGGAATCAAACGTGCTCATCCAGACAAAACGGCCGTACCCGCCGGTCGTCAACGCCATACGTTCCACGGCCGCAGGATTCATGCCGCCCATCGACAAATTAAGGTCCACTCCGCCAAATACCTCGAGGCCGGGAACCACTTTGCGCACCACGTACGCCAGCGAGGCGGTCGGCTCGTAGTGGTTCTTCAGCACCAGGCCGCGCATGCCGCGATCTTTCGCCATCCGGGCCAAATCGATCGCATCGATCTTGCGCGGCACGCTATCCGGCGCACAATGTACGTGGATATCGATCGCCCCGGCCAATTGATTGTCCTGTGCCTGAGAAGTCATAGCGAAAGCAAGAAGAAGACAAGTGAGAATCTTCATCTAGATAATTTTCATCTCCCGCAGCGCATCGCCCACTGCTGTTAGATTGGCCAGCTTCATTTCAGAGTATTTGCGAGAAATCACCAAACCCGTGCCGCCCCCGCGAAAGGCTTCCTTGGTGATGGCCTTCGTTGTTTCCGGAGTACATTGGCTGTATTCCACGTTCATGTTAGAGATGTCCACATCGATGCCGGGCCACACCTGCGTTTTGGTGCCCTTCAGATCATCGACCGCCCTTTTCGTCTCGCGGTAGACATAATCCGGAGAAAGACCGGTGTAAGGCAACTCGTCGTATCCGCGCTCCCGTAGATTCATGATGCGGTATTCGAACTCCAGGGCCTCCGGGATCGGCATGTCTCCGTAGATCGTGTTCGAAGTGCTCGTGATATAGGTCTCCATGCGCGTTCCGCCGAGGTTGTGATAGACGGTCATCTTCAAGTAGTCGGAGTAGGGGCTGATCTCGTTCAGATCGGTGAGCGCCCGGAAAAATGCACTGAAGCTGTGGGCGTGCCAGACATGCCATCCCACCTGGTTCTGCGGCTTGACCGACTTCACCTTTTCATAGATCGCAGCATAAGTCTCATGCACGCCGTCGTTCCACATCTGTTCCCAGGCCAGGATCTCGGGATACTTGAAGAGGATCCTCCAAAGTGTGACGTAGTAGCCGTCGGTAGGCCGTTGGCCGCTGCGGCATGCTGTCGTCCACTTTTCCAGCGTGTGGTAGCCCTCAAATGCGCGCTTTACATTAATTCCCCGCGCTTTCGCTGTTTCCTGGCAAAAGGTGCAGAAACAAGTTACCCGCGAGGGGTCGTTCCCTTTGCGGTTGTGGACCGACTCGACCATATTTCCGAACGGGCCGTAGCGTTCCGAGCCCCACATGATGCCGTCGATGTCGTAGGACTTGGTAAAGTCCTCGTGCAATCCGATCCAGAAATTGTGCACGTCAGGATTTCGGAAACACACCGTGTGCGCCGGCCGCCCGTAGAGATCTCGCTCGTTCACCTTCTCGATATTCGGGATCGTGGGGCTGAATACATCCTCCGTCCAGGTGTAGACCTTAATCCCCCGCTTCTTGCATGCGGGAATGATCATCTCCAGGATGTCTACGTTGCCGTGGTCCGGCGCCTTTAGATTCTTGAGGATACTGTCCTTGTAAAACTGGGGGTGCGGCGTCGCGTAGTTGCCGCCGTGGAAATCGTCGTCGTACTTCTGCACGCCGTGGTCAGGGAGGGGATGTCCGGCAATCATCCTGCTGGCCGTGCCGTTGCCGTAGGTGAAGGAGGCGACAAAGAGCGTGTTGACCCCGCCTTTTTCCTGGAGAATATCCAGAACCTTTTCCGTACCTTCGTCCAGAAAGGAAATGGCTCCGATCTGGATGCCGATGACGGGCGTTTGCTTGGCCGTAGGTGCGGCGGCTTGTCCCAACGTCTCGGCCAAGCCGCGCCCGCCGCCCAATACTGCCATGGTGGAACCCAGACCCGCTACAAATTGACGACGGTCTAATTCGCTCACGTATGTCTCTCCTTAGAAAAAGAACTTGGCCGCGGCTTGGAAAATTCGATTGGAGTTAAGCGTGCTCGTTACTTTGCCCGCGGCGGATGTGCCGATGGTCGCGTTGGGTGCAGAGAACGTAGGATGGTTGGCCACGTTGAAGCTTTCAAACCGCACCTCGAGGATCTTCGACTCGGTGAAGTTGAAATTCTTCTTGATCGTCATGTCCAGATTTACTAACCCATCCGCACGAAGGATATCGCGTCGGGAGTTGCCGTACGTGTACTGCGCCGGAATGGTGAAGGCTGAGGTGTCAAACCATTTGAGTGCCGTGGGGTTGGCGAGATGGCCACTGCCGACGCGATTCGGCCATTCCCCCGAAATCCCGGTATTGGCAACGTCGCTGCTAATGGTTGGCGTGAACGGAAGCCCGGTTCGATCCATGAAAATTCCGGCCAGTTCCCACCCGCCCAAAGCCGTCTCCACCGGCCAGCTCGCGCTGTTCAGGAACCTCCGCCCCTTGCCGAAGGGCAACTGGTACACGGAGCTCAGGGTGAAGTTATTGGTGATGTCGTAGTTGCACACGCCGTAATTCTGGGCCAGCAGAGAAATCACCGGCGGCGCCGATTCGCTCGACCCATTGTCCAGGCACTTGCTGTAGGTATAGGAGACCAGCGCATAAACGCCGTTTGACAACCGCTTCTCCAACATGGTTTGCAACGCGTTGTAGTGGGCTCTGCCGATGCTATTGCTCAATCCGATCTGTCCCCACTGATTGAACGGTCTGCGTCCCTGCACCGCTCCCGCGGCAGGATTCGGCACGTTATACGGAATCGAGATCAACTGCCCGTGTACCGTGTGGTTGCCGACATAGGCCACATCGAGCGACATGTCCTTGAGCAGTTGAAACTGCATGGCGAAGTTGTATTGCTCCATGTAGGTGTGGTTGAAGGTCAGAGGAGCGGTTGAGATCGCCGGCATCACGCAGCTGTTGAGGACCAGGCTGGTGCCCGCGCAAACTGTGCCCGGATGCGGATTGGCTGCCACCAGCGCTTGTCCCTGGAATGGATTCGCCCAGTTGAATTGTGGAGTACCAGTGGGATTGATGATGGTTTGCTGGATGAGGAACGGTGGAACGTGGGCCCATTGCAGGGTCATATTCGTGTCCAGGAAGATGGGAAACAGCCCGTAGGCGGCGCGCACCACCATGCGACTGCTTCCATTCGGGCGCCAGGCGAAGCCGACGCGCGGGACCCACTGCCCCAGCGCCCCGGAACTACGCACCGCTCCATTCCCGGTTCCGCTTACCCGGTCGCTGAACAGCGGGACAAGTTGCGGGGTCTCCGGCTGGGCCATGGGACTGAGAATCTGCCCGTTGCGCATGGGGACGACGACCTTGCCGGTGGAAAAATCGAATGCCGAATTCTGACCGTTGATGCCATCGAAGAACGGGTTATATTCCCAACGCAGCCCCACGTTGAACGTAAGGTTGGGCGCGGCGTGGTAGTTGTCCTGTACGAAGCCGGCCCATTCAATTCCTTTGTTCCCGTAAAGCGTGAGCGGAAAGGAGCGATACACCTGGGCCGGATCGCCTAACAGAAAATCGCCGAAGGCGTCGCCTGTATATTGCGTGGTGAAGGTGAACTCCCCTTCCTGTCCCTGCCCGTTGTAGAAACTGTGCCGCTGCACCCACATCTGGGCGCCTATCCGTACCTCGTTCTTGCCGCTGGTGTAGCTGACGGTATCCGCGTACTGCCAAGTCCGAATTCGATTCGATTTCGGAAAGTTACCGGAACCGGAACCGTTGAAGGCCGAATAGCCCGACATCGTGATGTAGGGAAAGCTGGGAGTTACCTGGGTCAACTCGTATCCCGTGATACCCGCTTGTGACAGGTAGTTGGTCCCACCCAGAATAGCGCTGAACAGGAAATAGTCGCGATAGTATCCGGCGCGCGCCTCGTTCAGCCAGTGGGGTCCGAACGTGTGGGTCTCGCTAAAGGCGAGATTCTGGGCCCTGCTGTGCAGAGACTGAGTTTTCAAGGCTGGAAATTGATTGGGATCGACCTCCTGGTTGTCCGCGATCGAATAGCGTCCCATCAGGTGATCGGTGCTGGTGACGGCCGCGTCGATTTTCAGATCGCTCTTGATGATGTCCAGCGCCTGCGAAGAGCTGAAGCTGGCCTGGGCCGGCGTGGGCAGGTAGTTCATAAAAAAAGTCGCCTGCGGGGAAATCCTGTTTGCCGGAATCATGTTGTTCGGGAACTGCGCGCCGGTCAAAGGATCCTTGATCTTGGTAGAACTCGCGCTGAAATTGCCGGTGCGCATCGCCAGGCTGGGAACAATGTCAGAGAACGTAATTCCCTGGCTCTGCCGTGAGGCCTCAATATCGGAGAAAAAGAAGACCTTATCTCGCATGATGGGACCGCCCACGGTTCCCCCAAACTGGTTGCGCTTGAGGATGTTCTTCGAGGTGATGGCGAAATAGTTGTGCGCGTCGATGATGTCGTTGCGGATGAACTCGTAGGCTGTCCCGTGAAATTGATTTGTTCCGCTTTTCATGGTCACGCTGACGACGTTGGGGGTGTGCCCATATTCCGCGGGCATATTGGCTGAGAACACCTTGAATTCCGCGAGCGCGTCGACGTTGGGCTGAACGTTGGTACCGCCCTGCTCATACTCGGTGATGTCCGCTCCATCCAGCAGCCATCCGTTCCAGATGAACCCGGTCCCATCAATCTGCACGTTCACCACTGAGGCGCGCAGCGAACCGCCACCGGTGATGGTTCCTTCCCCGCCCGGCGTGTAGCTCGCTCCCGGGACCAGCGCGACCAGCTGCCAAAAGCTGCGGCCATTCAGTGGTTGGCTTTCGATCGACTGATTCTGCACCACCTGGCCCACGGATGAGCTTTCCGTGTTCAGCAGCGGAAGCGTGGTTGTTACCACGATGTGCTCGGAGACTGCGCCGACTTCGAGCTTCAGGTCGAGCGAGGCGGCCTGGTCGACGTGCAATGTAATCGCGGGGATAACTTCCGTCTTGAACCCTTGGGCTGAAGCGGTGATCTTGTATTCGCCGATAGGCAGATCGGTGATGGTGTAGGCCCCGCTCTCACCGCTCTTGGTTCCGTGGCTCTGCCCTGTCCCGATATCTGTTGCCGTCACATCGGCATTGGGAACGACGGCGCCCTGGGCATCTGTAACCACCCCTGAGAGAGTTGCGTTGGTCGATTGAGCCGATGCGGTTGAACAGACACCCACTATCAGCAAAGCGGAGATCAAGGCGCGGATTATGTTTAGCCGCATGTCGTATCCTCCTGCTTACACTTCACAAAGGGACTGGCTGGAGAGCTTGGAAAAGTCCCGACCTTGGGACAGCGGGTACGGTATAGTGGTAAGACCACTTGTGTCAAGCAGGAAAATAGTATGGATTATGTTCAGCGATGAACACACTGCCGGCGACTCCCATCGAACGCACTACCTTAGCGGCCTCTGCTTTTGAACAGCTCATCTCGAACGTTGTTCACGGCAAGTGGAAGGCTGGGGAGCGGCTCCCTGCCGAACGGGAACTATGCCAGCAGTTGGGTATCGCGCGCACGACTTTGCGCGAAGCCCTCAAGGCGATGGAACTGGTGGGCATGCTGGAAAGCCGTATTGGGGAAGGAACGTTTGTTTGTCCGCGCTCGGAATTTCTGTCGCGGCCTTTACTCTGGGCGTTCACCGGTACAGATCACAATGAGCTCGCTGATCTGTTGGAGGCGCGTGTCTTCATGGAACGGGATCTTGCCGGCCTGGCTGCGGAGCGGGCCACCGGGGAAGAATTGGCACAGATCGAGAACACCCTCCTTGCCATGGGAAGAAAGATTGCCGCCGGGGAGTCCGTGACCGATGCCGACATGGCCTTTCATTTGGCGGTAGCCCAGGCGGCGCATAATGAGGTGCTGGCCAACGCCTCTCAACTCATCCGCAGTGTCATGAAATATTGGATCCATCTCAAGCTGAGCATGGCGGACGTGCCCGAGATGGCGATCGAACGCCACAAACTCATCTTTGCCGCGATTCGGGATCGCGATGCGGAGTCGGCCCGCGGGCTTATGGAGGACCACCTCAACGAGACGGCTTCCCTGATGACCGAAGTGGTTGCCAAGCAGAAGCGGCGCTCGTCCAAGTAGACCTTGCTTTCGTTTATCCTTGCCCTATGGAATACAGACGGCTTGGACATTCTGGATTGAAGGTGCCGGTGCTTTGCTTCGGCGCGGCGACTTTTGGCGGTGGTGGTGAGTTTTTCAAGGCGTGGGGATCAACCGATGTTGCCGAGGCGACGCGCCTGGTGGACATATGCCTGGACGCGGGCGTAAATCTCTTTGACACGGCGGATGTGTACTCGCAGGGTTTGTCAGAGGAAATTTTGGGCCAGGCGATTATTGGCCGCAGGGACAAAGTGTTGATCTCCACCAAAGCCACGTTTCCCATGGGCGATGGGCCGAATGATATTGGCTCTGGGCGGGGTCATCTGGTGCATGCCTGCGAGGCAAGTCTCCGGCGCTTGGGAACGGATTACATCGACATCTATCACATGCACGGCCAGGACACGTACACGCCGGTGGAAGAGACGATGGATACTCTGAACACGCTGGTTCGCAGCGGCAAGGTGCGGTATATCGCTTGCTCCAATTTTTCCGGGTGGCAGTTGATGAAGTCTTTGGCGGTAGCGGACCGTTATGGATGGGCGCGCTATGTGGCGCACCAGGTCTACTACTCGGTCATTGGGCGTGATTACGAGCACGAGTTGCTGCCGTTAGGGATTGATCAAGGGGTAGGGGCGATTATCTGGAGTCCGCTGGGGTGGGGGCGTTTGACGGGGAAGATCCGTCGTGGCCATCCTTTGCCGGCGGAGAGCCGGCTGCACAAGACCGCTGCTAACGGTCCGCAGATGAGCGATGAGTATCTTTACACGGTTGTCGATGCGCTGGATGAGGTGGCAGCGGAGACTGGGAAGCCGCTTCCTCAGGTCGCATTGAACTGGCTGCTGCAGCGCCCGACGGTGTCCTCCATCATTATCGGCGCCCGCAATGAGACGCAGCTGCGTCAGAATCTCGCCGCGGCTGACTGGAACCTTACAGCTGAACAAGTCGCCAAGCTGGATGCAGCAAGCAAGACGCCCGCGCCGTATCCGTATTGGCATCAGAAGCAGTTTCCATCACTGAACCCGGCGCCTCTGCCCGAGTAGGGTGACAGTGCAGGTTGCGAAAGAACTGGGGTTTTATCAGGGCCGTAGCTGTGGCAGGGGCTAAACAGGTTGCGGAAAAACTCATGTTTTGTATCAGGGCACGACCAGTCTTGCCGTTGCGGCTTGAAAAAACGATGGGATAAAGAGTCTGCGTAGCTGGCGCGAACATGGGGCACCCGTCAGGTTTTGTTTGGTCCTAGAGATCAGGTTCTCACGCAGACTCTTTAGCCCTACCGCGGCAAATCTGCTTGGCAAATGACGGGGGCAGGGGCTAAAGCCCATCAGTTTTTCAGGCATTTACGGCACGACTAAAGTCGTGCCCTGATACAAAGCAGGACTGGTCCGCTTTCGACAGTAAAGGGGGCAGGAGGGTGTGTGAGAACACGAACCGGAACTAAAGGACCAAAATAAACTTGACGGGTGAAGTGTTCGCACCAGCTAACGTGGGCCGAAGAAGACGGGCGAAGCCCTTCCAACGTTTCTAGGCCTTTAGTGAAAGCATTCGAAGAATTCATAATCGGCCCACGTACGCTGGTGCGAACATGGGGCACCCATCGAGTTTTGTTTGTCCTTTAGTTCCGGTTCGCGTAGCTGACTTCGGTTTGGCCACTGCCGCCACCGACGAAGTGGACGATCTCCAGGCGGTCACCGTCGGTCAAGGCGGTCGTGGCCCACTCGGTGCGGGGCACTATGTTGCCGTTTTGTTCGATGGCTAGCCGGTCGCCTTTTAGGCCTAGCTCGGCGATCAGATCACGAACCTGGGATCCGGGTGCGAGTTGCGGAAATTCGCGCGACTGGCCGTTGACGACAAAGTACATAAGGGCAGAGTATCACCGCGGCTCCCTCAATTCGGGAGCCCGTTCACCCATCAACCACTGCCGTATACGGCGGAAGGCCGGCTGAACTTCAGTACCGGAGAGATAGATTTGGCGATTCGCGGCTTTGAGCATCTGAATCGCTTCCACCCGGGGATCGGCACTTCCCAGGGGTCCTTTGGACGCAGTATCGACGGCGTACTCATCCGCCAGGTATTCGATTGCATGGCCCAGGATTTCCAGGGCCTTCCCGGCCTCGGGGCTGAGCTTGCGGCGAACACGAGGGGCTGGGGGCGGAGCAAGCTGCAAGCGGGCGCTGGGGGACTTGATCACGAAGTACACCTCATTGGCCCCTATCGGCAAAAGGTGATGGACACATGAGGGCCTTCACCCGGAATAGGAACCCTCAATCCCCGCCTGTCCTCACAGCTTGACTCCGCAGGGTCAAAAACTTAGAGTCGAAGAAGAGCGCTTCCATCCCTCGAGGCCCCCACGAGTCGACATGCAGACGCCCGATTATTTTTGGAACTACCTGCCTTTGCTCCTGCAGATCCTGGTTGCGGTCGGCTTTGGAGCTGGAATCGTCACCGCCTCCTGGTTCATCGGTCGCCATCACAATACCGCCACCAAGCTGGCTACCTATGAGTGCGGCATCGTGGCCGAAGGCGACGCCCGCGGCCGCTTCTCCGTCCGCTTCTACATGGTCGCCATGCTCTTCATCCTGTTCGATGTGGAAGCCGTCTTCATGCTCCCCTGGGCGGTGGTCTACCGCGACCTGCCAAAGCTGGCCGGTTCCCGCCTGTTCGGTTTTTGGGAGATGGTCGTCTATCTCGGCTTTGTGCTGATAGGTTTCTTTTACGTCCTCAAAAAAGGAATTCTGGACTGGTCTACCGATAAGGGAGACCTCTAATGGACGCGAACGCTGAAAAGGACGCAGTTCTCACTGCGCATGCACAGAACCATGCCGTTGCCGCCCTCGTGGCCGCAAAACCCGCGTGCATTATCAACGCCCGGTTCGATCGCAACGAGTTGACCCTGTGGATTGCCCGCGATGATATCCGGCCCGTGTGCCGTATCCTGAAACAGGCAGGCTACAACTTCCTCGTGGATGTGACCTGCGTGGACTGGTTTCCCAGCGAGCCTCGCTTTCAAGTGACGTACCACATTCTTTCCCACAGCCTGAAGGAGCGCCTGCGGCTTTGTGTCCTGGTCGATAGCCTGGATACCGAGGTCGCCAGCATCACTCCCGAATGGCCTTCGGCGAATTTCTACGAGCGCGAAGTCTGGGACTTGTTCGGCGTGCGCTTCGGCGGACACCCCAATCTCCGCCGCATCATGCTTCCGGACCAGTGGGAAGGCCACCCCTTACGTAAGGATTACCCGGTGGAGGGCTACCGCTAAATGGATGCCGCCGACTTTGCCATTGCCCCGCTAATCGAACCCCGCGTGGAAGAAGGCAACAAGGACCGCACGATGGTCCTGAACATGGGGCCGCAGCATCCCTCGACGCATGGTGTGCTCCGCCTGGTGCTCGAGATCGACGGCGAGACGGTTGTCCGCCTGGTGCCGGACATAGGATTTCTGCACACCGGCATCGAGAAGACCTGCGAAGCCAAGTTTTATCAGCAGGTGGTTCCGCTTACCGACCGCATCGACTACCTCAGCCCCATGTCCAACAATCTCTGCTACTGCCTCGCGGTCGAGAAACTGCTGCAGTTGGAGATTCCGCCCCGGGCGCAGTTTTTGCGGGTCCTGCTCAACGAGCTCACCCGCATCCAGTCGCATCTGGTGTGGCTCGGCACCCATGCTATGGATATTGGCGCGCTGACGCTGTTTCTTTATACCTTCCGCGAGCGCGAAGAAATTCTCAAGATTTTCGAGCATGTCAGCGGCCAGCGCATGATGGGTTCCTATTTTCGTGTGGGCGGGATCTCACTCGAGCCGCCCGTCGACTTCTTCGAACGGGTGCAGAACCTGATCAACATCATGCCGGAGAAGATCGACGAATATGAAAATTTGCTGAATGGCAATCCGATCTGGGTAAGCCGATTGAAGGGAGTGGGCTACCTCAGCGCCGCCGATGCGATTGCCTTGGGAGTGACCGGGCCGCCCCTGCGGGCGAGCGGCGTGGATTGGGACTTACGGCGCGACATGCCCTATTCCGGCTACGAGAAGTTCCAGTTCAAGGTTCCGGTTTCGGATGTCGGCGACGTCTGGACCCGCTACACCCTGCGAGTGCAGGAAATGCGGGAGTCGGTGAAGATCGTGCAGCAGGCGTTGGACGGAATGCCCGAGGGGTCGCTCAAGGCCGACGCGCCGAAAGTGGTGTTGCCCGACCGGGAGAAGATGAAGACGCAAATGGAGTCTCTCATCCATCACTTTAAGATTGTGACGGAAGGCTTTGCCGTCCCAGCCGGCCAAGTCTACCAGGGGATCGAATCCCCACGCGGCGAAATGGGTTACTTCGTGGTCAGCGACGGGACCGCCAAGCCCTACCGTGTACACATGCGCAACCCGACTTTTGCGTCCCTGCAGGCCCTGGAAACCATGTGCGTGGGACACCTTCTGGCCGATGTGGTGGCCGTCATCGGGTCGATCGATATCGTGCTGGGAGAAATCGACCGGTGAGCGACGAGACGGTAGCTTATCCCACCCAGGTGCGGCGGCAGGTGTGGGAGTCGCTGGTGAGCATGCTGCGGGTGTACGCTCATGCCGCCAGTCTAAACGGCAAAGAGTACGGAGTGACCGGATCGGAGGAGGGGGCCGAGGTCAAGTGCCAGGATTCAACCTTGAACCTCCACTTTAACTCTGTCACCGGAGAAGCCGGCTGGCGCATTACGCAGCCGGAGCGGGAAGAGTGGGGCGTGTTCCGCATCGAGGAGGATGGGACGCTGAACTTCCCGGCCGGCCCGAAACCACTCGATACGGCAGCCATCGATTGGATCGAGCTACTGGTCCATTGCGGTTCTCATCCCATGGGTATTTCTTAAGATCAAATCATGAGCACAGAGATCAAGACCATCTTTTCTCCCGCCTTGGCGGCGCGTTTCGACCGCTTGGTGACGCTTTATCCGCTGCGCCGGTCGGCGCTGATACCGATGCTGCTGTACGCCCAGGACGAGATCGGCTGTCTCTCCGACGAGGTAGTCCGCGAAGTGGCAGCCCGGGTGCAAATTACTGAACTCGATGTGCGCAACGTGATCAGTTATTACTCCTTGCTGCACACCGCCCCACACGGCAAGTATCATGTACAGGTATGTACCAATATCAGTTGCATGGTGCGCGGCGGGAACGAGATGCTCGACCATTGCAAAAAGCAGCTAGGCATCGGCAACAAGGAAACTACGCCGGATAAGCTCTTTTCACTGGAAGAAGTCGAGTGCATCGGGGCCTGCAGTTGGGCGCCCGCGGTTCAGGTGAACTACGACTTTCACGAAAATTTAACCCCCGAAACAATGGACAAAGTTCTCGCCGACTACCGGGCGAGAACCTAGCACGCGGAGAAAAGCATGGCTTATCTCGTATCCCATCCCGATGAGGTTAAGGTGCTTTCCTACCGCTTTGGTAAGGGCGCGACCGACATCGACAAGTATCTCGAGTTGGATGGATATTCCTCTGCTCGCAAAGCCATTGAGCTGGGCCCGGAAGGCATCATCGCGGAGATGAAGGCATCGAACCTGCGGGGACGCGGGGGCGCCGGGTTCCCTACCGGGATGAAGTGGTCGTTCGTTCCCAAGCAATCGGCGAAACCGAAATACGTTCTGGTCAACGGTGACGAGAGCGAGCCCGGCACCTGCAAAGACCGTTTGATCTTCGAGCACGATCCCCACTCCGTTATTGAAGGGGTGATCATTGCGGGCTTGGCCATCGGGTCGAAGATGGGCTTTATCTATCTGCGCGGCGAGTATCGCTATCTGCTCAAGATCATGGAGAAGGCCATCGACGACGCCTATGCCAAAGGTTTTCTGGGCAAGGGGATCTTCGGCAGCAATGTCGATTTCGACGTTGTCTCCCACACCGGCGCGGGCGCGTACGAGGTAGGGGAAGAGTCGGCATTGATGGAGTCGCTTGAAGGCAAGCGCGGTATTCCGCGCATCCGTCCTCCCTTCCCGGCGGTCGTCGGCCTGTATGGGGGTCCCACGGTCATTAATAATGCGGAAACTCTGGCTACGGTGCCGCATATATTTCGCATTGGTGGCGGGGAATACGCCAAGATCGGCACGGAGCGCAACGGCGGGACGCGTTTGTTTTGTTTGAGCGGCAACGTGGCCAAGCCCGGAGTTTATGAATTGCCCATGGGCTACAACCTCAAGAAGATGATCTACGAGGTGGGCGGCGGCATCGCCAACGGCAGATCCTTGAAAGCAGTCGTTCCCGGCGGATCGTCGACCCCGGTGTTGCTGCCACACGAAATCGACATCGGCATGGACTTCGACCAGGTAGGCAAAGCGGGCAGCATGCTCGGCTCGGGCGGCGTGGTGGTGCTGGACGACACCGTCTGCATGGTGGAGTTCGCTTTACGCACGATGAAGTTCTACCAGCACGAAAGCTGCGGATGGTGTATTCCCTGCCGCGAAGGCACCGATTGGTTGAAGAAGACGCTGACCCGCTTTCATGCCGGCGCCGGCGTGAGCAAAGATATCGACAATATTCGCTACCTGGCGCAAAACATGCTGGGCCGTACGTTCTGCCCCTTGGGCGATGCGGCGGCGATGCCCACGATCGCATTTGTAGATAAATTTCGCAAAGAATTTGAAGACCACCTGGACGGCAAACCCTGTCCCTACGCCAAACAGCCGGAAGCGGCTTTGGCCCATGCATAGCAGGCGCACTCCGATGGAAAGGCAGGACCCATGGCTGACGTAACCTTTACCGTCGATGGCAAGAAACTGACCGCACCCGCAGGCACTTTGCTGATCGAAGCTTGCCGCGAGGCGAGCATTCCCATCCCCCAATTCTGCTATTACCCTGGACTCTCCCTGCAGGCGGCGTGCCGCATGTGCCTGGTGCGCCTGGAAAAGGTGCCCAAGCTCCAGACCGCATGCACCACGACGGTGGCGGAAGGTATGGTCGTCACCACCGAGAGCCCCGAAATCATCCAGGCGCGTAAGGCTACGGTGGAATTGTTGCTGGGCAATCATCCCCTCGACTGCCCGGTGTGCGACGCGGGCGGCGAGTGCGAATTGCAGGACATGACCTTCAAGTACGGCGCCGCGGAGTCGCTTTACGTCGAGGCCAAGCAGCACCGTGACGAACAGCAGTGGTCGCCGGTGGTGTTTTTTGACCGGCCGCGCTGCATCCTTTGCTACCGGTGCGTACGCATGTGCGGCGAGGGCATGGACGTGTGGGCGCTGGGGGTGCAGAATCGCGGCGTCACCAGCGTGATTGCCCCCAACAAAGGCGATCACCTGGAGTGCGAAGAGTGCGGCATGTGCATCGATGCCTGCCCGGTAGGGGCTCTCACCTCCGGCGCTTATCGCTACAAGACCCGGCCCTGGGAGATGAACCACGTCTCGACCGTCTGCACTCACTGCGCGGACGGATGCAAGACGACGCTTGGCGTACGCAGCGTGGTGAACGGCGCGGAGATCCTGCGCGGCGACAACCGCGACAAGAGCGGCATGAACGGCGACTTCCTATGCGTTAAGGGACGCTACGCTTTCGATTTCGCCAATCACACCGATCGCCTGAGCAAGCCTCTGATCCGCCAGGCAGATGGCAAGTTTGCCGAAGTGAGTTGGGAGAAAGCTCTGGAGCATGCCGGCAAACGGCTGCGCGAGATCCGCGAGACCAAGGGGGGCAAACAGATCGGGGTCATCGGGTCTAACCGGACCACCAACGAAGAAAGCTACCTGCTGCAAAAGCTGGCCCGGACGGTGCTGGGAACCAACAACATCGATCATCACCGCACCGCGGACTACACCGCCTTTGCCCGTGCTATGTCCACTCATCAGGATCGCGTTGCGTCGTTGCGCGATTCTGAGACAGCTCCCGCGATTTTGTTGTTGGGCAACGATGCCACGGAGCAGCATCCCCTGCTGGCGTGGAACCTGCGCACCAATGTGCGGCACCACAACGCCCGCATCTACACCGTGAACCATGCCCACATCAAGCTGGAGCGGCAGGCCCACGATTCCCTGATTATTCCTCAGGATGGCTATGCCGACGCAGTGCGTTTCCTGGCCGACGAGGAAGCGACCTGGGCCGGGCCCGACGAGGCGAAGAAGTTCCGCGAGACCTTACGCGCCGAGCCTAGTCTGCTGATTGTGTTTGGTTCGGAATTCCGTGGCCGGGACATCGACGCCCTGGTGAATTTTGGCTTGGGACTTCCCAACGCCCGCTTCGCTTGCCTGGGCGACTACGTCAACTCCCGTGGCGCTGCGGACATGGGATTGCTGCCCGGTCTGCTGCCTGGCTACGTGCCCGTTACCCAACCCGGCGGCTTTGCCGAGGAATACGGTTCCCTGCCCACGGCTCCGGGCATGGATCTGGTGGAAATGTTCGATGCCGCAGGACGCGGTGAGTTGGCGGCCCTCTACGTGGTGGGTTCGAACCCGGTTTCTCGCTACGGGATCGATCCCGCGACGCTGAAGGAGACCTTTATTGTGGTGCAGGACATGTTCCTGACCGAGACGGCGCTGCTGGCCGATGTGGTTTTGCCTACCTCAAACCTTTACGAGAAAGCCGGCACCGTGACCAACACCTACGGCGACCAGCAACTGGTGAAGAAGGCGGGTGACCGTGCAGGTGTGCGCAGTGACTTCGAGTTGATGGTGCGGCTGGCCGATTGCATGGGAGCCGATCCCAAAAAGTTGGTTCCATTCGGCCGCGGCGTGCGCGCCGACATGGGACAGACCCGGGGCGCGCAGTCGGGTGAGGCAGATCGGCATGCCGTTTGGCTGGCGGCGCAAAACCTGGAGCCCAAGCTCAGCCCCTTTGACCCGTTTGCCATTCTGGACGAGATCCAGCGCCTGGTCCCTGGTTACCAGGTCTCCCGATTGGAGCTTCTGGCCGGCAACGACGTTCATGTGCAATCATCGCTGGTGCAAATCGAGGCTGCGCCTGACCGTCACGCCTTGATTTTGCCGGCGGACGACACTTTGTTTACCTCAGGCACTTTGGGTCGATACAGCACGACTCTGCATGCAGTTATGGAGTCGCGTACAACCAAACCGACGGAAACCGCCGCAGATTAGGCAATGCGGGGCAGAGAAAGCGAAGACCCCAGTGAGCTTCCTGATTTTTTTCTTGATAAGTTGTTTGAAGATTGCCGTGGTGCTGGCGATCTTCCTCGGGGCTGTAGCCTACACGGTGCTGCTGGAGCGCAAGCTGGTGGGGCGCATTCAGAACCGGTGGGGACCCAGCCGGGTTGGGCCTTTCGGCATGATGCAGCCCATGGCCGACGGGCTAAAGCTCTTTCTTAAGGAAGACCTCATGCCCACCAATGTGGATCGCCCGCTGTATATCCTGGCGCCCATGATTGCGCTCGGATGCGCCTTGATTTCCATTTCCGTGGTGCCCTTTGGCGCTCACATCACCTGGCATGGGGTTGATCTATTTGAGATCGCGAATGTGAATATTGGACTGCTGGTGATCCTGGGCGTGACCTCGGTTGGCGTGTACGGGATTGCCCTAGCCGGTTGGTCGTCCAATAATAAGTACTCCTTGCTGGGAGCCTTGCGCGCCAGTGCCCAGGTGATCAGTTATGAGCTTGCCCTGGGGCTATCTGTGGTGGGCGTGGTCCTTCGAGCCGGATCGCTTAATCTGCGGACCATCGTTGAAAGCCAGTCGGCTCACGGATTGCGGTCGTGGAATGTGTTCGGCGGCTGGCAATTCGTAGCCTTCTTCATTTACCTGACGGCGGCGTATGCCGAAACCAACCGTGCTCCATTCGACTTGCCGGAAGCGGAAACTGAGCTCACCGCCGGCTACCACACGGAATACAGCTCAATGAAGTTTGCCATGTTTTTCATGGCGGAATACGCCAACATGATCACCGTGGGCTGTGTGGCTACGCTGCTCTTTTTCGGGGGATGGACCAGCCCTTTTGGAAATTTGCTTCCAGCTGGCAACTTCGTTCTGCAGGCCATCTTTCCTGTTTTGTGGTTTGTGTTTAAGGTCTTCTGTTTCTTATTTCTGTACATTTGGGTGCGGGGTACGGTGCCCCGGTTGCGTTACGACCAACTCATGGGCTTTGGTTGGAAGTTCCTGATGCCCCTGGCTATCGCCAATATTCTGGTCACCAGCTTTTGTCTGGCATATTGAGTACTCCTTAACAAATTGATGGGTACAAGCCTTGAAACAAACCGCAGGTTTGGTCACCCACCTTCAGGGTCTGAAAACGGTTTCGTAAGTCCAATGTGTTCTACAATCAGCTTCGGGCCTGAGGTAGACATGGGAGAAAAGCTCTAGCATGTATCTGGTCCTCTTCATCTTGTTTGGCGGCCTTTGCGTAGCGGGAGCGTTGAACCTGCTCTTCCAGCGCCATCCCATCAACAGCGCGCTTTCGCTGATTGTCGTCATGAGCTCGCTGGCCGTGCTCTACCTGCTGTTGGGTGCTGAGTTCCTCGCAGCCGCCCAGGTGATCGTTTATTCCGGCGCCATCATGGTGCTGTTTACTTTCGTCATCATGTTGCTCAATGCGGGGAAAGAAGACCGAACGCACGGCAGTCATGCGGCCTATATCGTCGGCATTCCTGGGGTTGCGATTCTGGTATGTGTATTGAGCTTCATCTTTCTCTCCGCGCGCAGCCACCTCGGCACGGCGCACCTGGGAGATTACATCGTCAGCACTTCTGACCTCAGCAAAGTGCTCTTCCGCGACCTTCTGCTGCCGTTCGAAGTGACTTCGGTTCTGATTCTCATTGCCATCCTGGGCGCAGTGGCGCTGGCCCGCAAGGAGCACTGATATGGCTATCCCGATTGCCTATTACCTGGTGCTGAGCGCGATCCTGTTTTCGATCGGTGTGGGCGCTTTCCTCATTAAGCGCAACATCATTACCGTCTTCATGTCGATTGAGTTGATGCTCAACGCCGTGAACTTGACCTTCGTCGCCTTTGCCTATCAATGGCATCGGGTGCAAGGGCAGATTTTTGTCTTCTTCGTGATGGTCGTCGCCGCTGCCGAAGCCGCTGTTGGCCTGGCCATCATTATTGCCATCTTCCGCGCCAGGAGCACGCTGAACGTGGATCAAGTCAACCTGATGAAACTATGAACCCCACTCCCTCGCTTCATTTGTGGTTGATTCCGGTGCTGCCGTTCCTGGGCTTCCTGTTGAATGGATTGCTGGGCCGTCGCCTGCCCAAGGCCGTGGTCTCCACGATAGCCCTGCTGTTTACTGCCGCGCCGCTGGCAATGGTCACGAACATCGCCCTGCAATTCAGCGGCCTTACGTTGCCCTATGTCGAAAGGCTGTCCACGCCGTGGATGGCGACCTCGGTCTTTCGCGCGGATTTTTCCTTCCAGCTCGATCAGTTGACCTTGATCATGCTGCTGGTCGTGACCGGCGTCGGGTTTCTGATCCACATCTACTCCGTCGGCTACATGGCGCACGAGGATGGCTACTGGCGCTTCTTCGCCTATCTCAACCTATTCATGTTCTTCATGCTGACGCTGGTGCTGGCGGAGAACTTCCTGCTGATGTTCGTCGGCTGGGAGGGCGTCGGTCTGGCCTCGTATTTGCTGATCGGCTTCTACTACCTGCGCACATCGGCTGCCGATGCGGGTAAGAAGGCGTTCATCCTGAATCGGGTGGGCGACTTCGGTTTCTTGCTCGCCATGTTCCTGATGATCGCCCACTTTGGCTCGCTCAGCTATGCCACAGTGTTTGGAGCCATTAGCCAGCATACCGAGCTGCAAGGCGGCTTTCTGACAGCGATTGCGTTGCTGATGGTGCTTGGGGCCACCGGCAAGTCGGCGCAGATTCCGCTCTACATCTGGCTGCCCGACGCCATGGAAGGACCGACACCTGTTTCCGCCCTGATCCATGCGGCGACCATGGTGACGGCCGGCGTCTACATGGTGGTGCGTTCCCATGTGCTGTTTGACCGCTCGCCCTTTGCTCTCGGCGTGGTGGCGATTATCGGAGCAGCCACCGCTTTGTTCGCGGCCACGGTGGGCATCGTGCAAACCGATATCAAACGGGTGCTGGCCTACTCCACCATCTCCCAGCTTGGCTACATGTTCCTGGCCTGCGGAGCGGCGGCTTATTCAGCAGCCATCTTCCACCTGGTCACCCACGCGTTCTTCAAAGGCCTACTCTTCCTCGCTGCCGGATCAGTAATTCACGCCTTGGGTGGCAGCGAGCAGGATATGCGCGCCATGGGCGGCCTGCGCAAGAAAATACCAGTTACGTTTTGGACCATGAGCGCTGGAGTCTTCGCCATCTCGGGCTTGCCTCCATTTGCCGGCTTCTTCAGCAAGGACGCGATCCTTTACCAGGCGTTTCAGTCCCCTACCGCCGGACCCATTCTGTGGTTTGTCGGCCTGGTGACGGCCCTGCTCACCTCGTTCTACATGTTCCGGCTCTGGTACCTCACGTTCTTTGGCGAGAGCCGAACTCCAGATGCTCACCCCCATGAGAGCGGCTGGATTATGCTGGCGCCTCTTGCCATTCTGGCCTTGCTGTCGTTGACGGGCGGCTGGATCGGAATTCCCAAAGCGCTTGGGGGCGGCGATCAGTTCGCACACTTTCTTGACCCGGTGCTGAATCCACCTGCCGTGACCAGCAACGATAGCCAGGAGCTACTGTTCACCGTGCTGTCCGTGGTCATGGCTTTACTGGGCTGGTTTGTCGCCGATATGCTCTACCGCCGCAAGCCCGGAATGGCCGACCGGTTGGCAGAGCGCGTGAGCGGCCTTTATGCGCTGCTGGTGAACAAGTATTGGATCGATCAGATTTATACCGGTTTGATTGTGGCCCCAATTCTGTTTTTGAGCCGTTACCTGCTGTGGGGCGCGGTCGATCGGGGAATGATCAATGGAGGCGGCAGCTTGGCCGCGGGCAGTGTGCGCGGTCTGGGAGCGCTGGTCCAGCGGGTGCAGTCGGGAAATATACGGTCCTACGCCGGCTGGCTCGCGGTGGGCGCGGCAGGCCTGATCTTGATTACTTATTTTGGCTTTTCCATGCACCTCTAGAAGAAAGTGACCATCAGTGCTGAACGATTCCATCTTGACGCTCACGACCTTTGTGCCGGCTGTAGGAGCCGCGGTCGTGATCTTGCTGCCCCGGCGAGGCAGCATCATTCAATGGTTCACCCTCCTGGTCACGCTGGCCACGTTTGGCCTGACCCTGCATTTGCCTGCGCATTACGTCTATGGCCAGCCGGGCTTTCAGTTTGAAGTCGACATTCCCTGGATCACCAACCCGGCCATTCGCTATCACCTGGGCATTGATGGTATCTCGCTCTGGTTGGTAGTGCTGACTGGATTTCTTGCCCCCTTGGGAGTACTGGCTTCCTGGAAAGTCGTCGACCACCGGACCAAGGAGTTCTACTTCTTTTTCCTGCTACAGCAGACGGCGATGATCGGCGTCTTTGTCGCCCTCGACCTGTTTCTCTATTACGCCTTCTGGGAACTGACACTAGTGCCCATGGCGATCCTGATTGCCATGTTTGGGCGCGACCGCGGAACCCAGGCGGCCATCAAGTTTTTCATCTATACGTTTCTGCCCTCCGCGTTATTGCTGGTCGGCATTGTTTGGCTTTACACCAAAACCGGCACCTTCGACTTTGTTCGCCTTCAAGCGGCGCTGGCACAGAATAATTTGCCCGCGGATGCTCTCTCGTGGGTCGCGTTGGCCTTCCTGGTGGCGTTTGCCGTCAAGGTACCAGTCTTTCCACTGCATGGCTGGCTCGGTGATTGCTTCAGTGAAGCCCCCACGGCGATGGCCATGGTGCTCGCGGGTAAGCTTGGCCTTTATTCCATTCTGCGCTTCCATCTGGGTCTCTTCCCGGCCCAGGCTCGCCAAGTGGCTCCGTGGATGATTGCGCTGGGGGCGATCGGCATTGTGTACGGGTCGCTGGTGGCGCTGGTGCAGAAAGACCTGAAGCGACTGGCGGCCTTTGCGACGGTAGCCGCGCTGAGTTTCTGCATCCTCGGCATCTACTGCTTTGCGGTCTCGGGAGTCGACGGCGCGGTCTACCAAACGATCAACGAGGGCGTATCCGGGGGCGCGCTTTTGCTCCTTCTCGGCTTCATGTACGAACGCTATGGAACCTATGAAATCGCATCCTTCGGTGGGCTGGCCAAGCGAATGCCCTGGTTGGCTACGTTGTTCGTCATCACTACCCTCTCGCTGGTGGGCTTGCCGTTGATGAATGGGTTTGTGGGTGAATTTCTTATTCTTAGCGGGAGTTTTGCCGGACACGTGGCCTGGGTTGCGTTGGCGACCACGGGCGTGATCCTCAGCGCTTCCTACATGCTGTGGATGGTGCAACGCATTTTCTATGGCAACCTGTCGGGCATGGTGACAGATCTGACCGTTACCGATGTGGGCTTCCGCGAGCAGGTAGCCGTTTGGCCAATGGCGGTGCTGATGCTAGTCATGGGGGTAGCTTCCCCGTATTGGATACGAGCGATTGATGGCGCAGTGGTGAAGCTGGCATCGCCAGCCGCCCCCACCGCCGGGATGGCGGAGAGGCAATGATGCAAGCGCCCGACGCAGTGCCTCAGGCCTATCGCATTCTTCCGGAGCTGTTACTTACCGCTGCGGGAGTTCTGGCCATGTTGATTGAGCCGGTGATGCCGCCGAGCATGAGCCGGAAACCAATCGGCATTCTTGCCTTGATTGGTATTCTTGGCGCTCTGCTGGCAAGCGTTTGGCAATTGGGACTTGCGCCGGGGACTGCTTTTTTCGGCACAGTGCAGACCGATGCTTTCAGCGGATTCTTTCATGTGTTGATCTGCGCCATTGCTTTGATCGCGCTGTTGATCTCCTTCGACGTATTCGATGGCACCAAGGAAAGACCGGCTGAGTACTACGCCCTGCTTTTGTTTGGCGCTACCGGCATGTGCCTGATGACCAGCGCGGTCGAGTTGCTGCTGGTCTTCATCAGCTTGGAAATTTCTTCTATCTCAACCTACATCCTGGCTGCTATTCGCAAGCGCAACGGTAAGAGCCCCGAAGCCGGACTCAAATACTTCCTGCTCGGCTCCTTTGCGACCGCCTTCTTCCTTTATGGCATCGCTTTGACCTTTGGGGCTACGGGAACGACCAACATTGCTGAGATTGCCGCAGCGCTGCCTCACAGCGCTACTCCTGGTTTGGCCCTGTTGGCTGTGGCCATGATCCTGATTGGCCTCGGTTTTAAGGTTTCCGCTGCGCCCTTCCAGGTGTGGACGCCGGACGTGTACGAGGGCGCTCCGTCCCCGGTGGTGGCTTTAATGTCCACCGGTCCCAAGGTGGCGGCCTTCGCTGTGCTGTTGCGTATCTTTTACGGCGCTTATCCGCAATTCCACGAGCACTGGCTATTGCTTATCTGGCTCATGGCTGCGGCCTCCATGACGGTGGGGAACCTGGGAGCGTTGCGTCAGCACAGCGTGAAGCGCATGTTGGCTTACTCTTCCATCGCCCACGCCGGCTACACGCTGGTTGCGTTCACTGCCCTTTCCCAAGAAGGAATCACGGCGGCCATGTTCTACACCGCGACCTACGCGGCCATGAATGTGGGCGCCTTCGCTGTCATCAGCCATGCCGGCGGTTATGAAGACCGGCTGGTCTCGGTGGCCGATTATCGTGGCTTGGCGTACCGCTCGCCTTTGCTGGGCGGCGCGCTGGCATTCTTCCTGCTGTCGTTGATAGGGATTCCCTTCACCGGCGGCTTCTTCGGTAAGTTTTACGTCTTCACCGCGGCATTGCATTCTGGGGAAGTGTGGCTGGCAGTGATTGGCTTGGTGAACAGCGGTATCGCGGCGTATTACTATCTGCGGCTGCTGGTCTCGGTCTACGGCAAGCCGGCAGACGACTCGCCCGTGCAGTTGGTCCCGCGGCTGCGAAGCTCACTCACCATCGCGTTGTTGCTGACGGTTTCGGCGACGTTCATCCTGGGCATTTTCCCCAACCGCGCTTTATCCCTGGCTAGAGCCGGTGCGGCCACTTTTGCTGCCATAAGTAACAGCACGCGATAAGCAGACTCGCTTGCGTAACCAGCGACGCGCTGGCGCGAGCTGGTGTTGAGGGTAAGCAAATCCTGACGGGTGCCCCATGTTCGCACCAGCGGACGTGGGCCGAAAAAGACGGGCGAAGCCCATCAAACGCTTCTACTCATTTAGCTAAAAGCATTCGAAAAAATTCATATTCGGCCCACGTACGCTGGTGCGAACATGGGGCACCCGTCAGGGTTACGTTCGGCGGTCTTGACTTAAGACAGGAATCAGCTTTGGCGGCTGAGTGCAAGCAGACTCTGCAAACCGGCCTTGCTCATTCTTAGCCGCTGGCCGGTCTTGAGGACGACCGCGCCTTCGCTCTGCCCTTCGCGGAAGATCTCACTCACCTGGTCGAGATTCACGATCACAGAACGATGGATGCGTACGAATTTTCCCGGGTCCAGCGTCTTCGCCAGCTGCTTAATGGTCTCGCGCAACATGAAGCTCTTCCGGCCAACGTGCAGGCATGCATAGTAGTCCGCGGCTTCGATCCACTCGATCTCGTCGACGTTGATGAAAGAGTCGCTGGTTCCGTTGTGGACCAGGAGACGGCGCCTGCCGTTGTCCATGCCGGCCAAGACAGACTTTAGCTGCTCATGAGTCTGCAACGCTGTTTGCGAGGCGATCCGTTCTCTCACCCGCCCCAGCGTTGCTTCCAGCCGCTCCGCTTCGACCGGCTTGGTGAGATAGTCGAGCGCGCGGACCTCAAATGCCTGCACCGCGTAATGATTGTGCGCGGTCACGAACACCGTAACCGGCATGTGCGCGGGCCCGACCTGTTCGAATACTTCGAACCCGGTCATGCCTGGCATTTGAATATCAAGAAAGAGAACATCGAAACGGTTTTGCTTGAGTGCGGCCACTACTTCTCGCCCATTGCGGCATTCGCCGGCCACCTCCACTTCCTCCTTCCCGGAAAGAAGAAATTGCAGCCGCTCCCGCGCCAGCGGCTCATCGTCGGCGATCAGGGCTCGTAACTTCATACTGCGGCGGGCTCGTAGGGAATGGTGATGGCGACTTCAAACCCACCCTCGCCGAGCGATTGGGCCCGCATCTCATAGCCGTCAGGATAAAAGTGCTCTAGCCGTTCGCGGGTATTGCTAAGACCGATGCCATGGCCGTTCTGCTTCACGCGCACGCGTTCCGGACCGGTATCCCGCACCATCACGTGGAGAAACTCCCCTTCGCGCCGGGCTGAGGCCTCGACTAAACCTTTGTCCTCACAAGTCGCGATTCCATGCCGGATCGCATTCTCAACAATCGGTTGAAGGAGAAAACAAGGTACCAGCCCATCGATAGCGCGCGGATCGACATCGATTTCAATGCGCAGCCGGTCGGCAAAGCGGACCTGTTCGATGGCCAGATAGTTACCCACAAACTCCAGTTCCTGCGACAAGGGAACCTTTTCCGGGGTCGACCTCGTCAGGGTGCTTTTGAGGATGGAGTTGAGGTGTCTCAGCATCTCAGCGGCGGCCTTCTGCCGGCCCAGTTCGACCAAGGTGGTAATCGCGTTCAAAGTATTGAAGAGGAAGTGCGGTTCCAGTTGCATCTGCAGTGCCCGCAGGTGCGCGGCGGACAGTTGTTTTTGCAGCGAAAGGGATTGGATAGCGTCCCGCTGGGCGCGTATCTGAAATTGCACCACCCCGGTAGTCGCGAACAAGAACCCGTAGAGCAGCAACTCGATCCCCAGCCGGTTGAGGAAGAACAGGCTTACACCGAAGCTACCCAAAAGCGCCAGGTGCACGATACCCAGCGCAAGACCTGTCAACAGGTGAAGGGTAACGGTTTTGCCGGAAAAGTTGCCCACAAAATTCAGCCGCTTGCCTAGCTCCCACAAGCCGCTGGCAACGCAACCCCACCAACCCCACAGCACCAACCCATACCACAAGGAGGGAAAGTGGGTGACGGTACTGCACTCGCCGGCAACCGCCGCGGTGAGTACGGCAGAAACGGCAAAAATAACGGCATGGGCGTTGAATCTCTTTGGCATCCGGCTCACCTGAAGGCAGTGGCTTTTATGGTATATCCGCTACCTTGCCTCATAGGGAGTATCGACGGATCTCCGCCTCGTTCCACGACTATGCAGCGACCGCGGAGATTTTTGCAGCGAGCTTGGGTTGTCCTATAGTGAAAGGGATGGATCGTAGACGATTTCTCCAAACCGGAACCGCTTGTGGCTTGCTTCTGCTTAAGCCCTCGACAGTCTTCAGCTACCAGGCCAATTCGGCCGTCCGCCTGGGCCTGCTGGGCTGCGGCAATCGCGGCACGCATGTCGCCACTTCTTTCGCCAACAACACGACTGCCCGGGTAGTGGCGCTCGCCGACATTTTTCCCGACAAATTAGAGCTCGGCCGCAGCCATTTCGACGAACTCAACGCCGGGCTTGGCCAGTCGCCTATCGATAGCAAGCTTCTCTTCCACGGACCGCATGCCTTCGAGCAACTGGCCGGCGCCTCCGGCGTCGATCTGATTCAGATCTCCACGCCGCCGTTCTTTCACGTTCAGCATCTGGAGACTGCCGTCGCATCGGGCAAACACGTCTATTGTGAAAAGCCGGTAGGCGTCGACATCGCGCAGGCGAAGCACGCGCTCGAGATTGCCAAACGCGTGCAGCCCAAGCAAAGCGTTGACGTTGGCTTCCAATGCCGCTACGCACCGCCCATCGCCGCCATTGCGGAAAAGATCAAAGCCGGCGCCATGGGCAAGATCGCTTCCGTGGCCGGCAACTACAACGCTCCGGCATCGGTCGAGAAGGTGCGTGCCGGCGCCTCGCCGGATGAGTACCGCCTGCGCAACTGGCTGTGGTATCGCGTGCTGTCGGGGGACATCCTGGTGGAGCAAAACATCCACATCATCGATCTCTGCAACTGGATTCTTGGCGCTCGCCCGCTCAAGGCCACAGCCACGGGAGGGCGCAACATCCTGAACCACGCTGGCGATTGCTGGGACAACTACCAGGTGGACTTCACCTATCCTGAGGAGGTCCACTTCTCCTTCGCGTCTACGCAATTCGGCGAGGGCGGATTCAACGCCGGGCTCTCGCTGTTCGGCGGTGGCGGATCGGCGACTGTCCCGTACTCCGGCCCGGTGCAAATTGTGGGCCCGCAGGCGTGGGCTTGGACGGAGTCGATGAACACCGCTGCCGGTTCGGGGAAGTTCGCCGCCAATGGCAGCTTCAGCGACAACCTCGCCTTTGCCGACCGGGAGAAGGAGCGGAGTTTCATTGCGAGCATCACCTCCGGTCCCGCGCACAACCAGATTGCCGCGGGTGTGGAGACGGCTTTGAGCTGCATGCTTGGCCGCATGGCCGGATATCAACAGCGCGAAGTAACCTGGGAGCAGTTGCTCGCGCATGGCGAGACCTACCAGTTGGGCATGAGCTTGGACCAGTTCGCCTGAGGATGGCGTTTTCGCTCGAACGTTTCAGGAGAACTCCGGCTCAACTGCAGGTCCCTCCCTGCGGTCGGGATGACAAGGGAGAGGGCAGTACTTCCATTCAGGATTGGTTATTGGGATGGAAGGAACCGCAGGTACGTCGATCCGATCAACCAATCATCCCGACCGCAGGGAGGGACCTGCGGTGCTGCGGACCTCTCCTGGAAACTACAAAGTGTGAGTTTTTTTCACTGCACCTTATAGCTTTTTCATGAACCGTGAACGTTCGTTTAGTAACCCTTTTGTTAGGTTACTAATTAGTAAGAGTTCAATCCTGCTGAACACATCAATACTCGTTGACACCTCGGCCAAACTCCACGATGATTTGCCGTAAGGAGGAGAAGGACCTGGAATAAAGCAGGACCCCTTGCCGGTAACGCCCTCGTCAACAAAACCTGTTAAACCATGGCCCGGCATTAAGTCCTGGTCTGGTGCATTCGCTCGCCTCGTATCCCCTTCCCCAGGTCGTTCTTCCCCCAGTCTTTAGCCCGCGAGCGCAGGCGCCGGAGCATTCTCACACAACTTACCCCAGACTGCGAAAGCGAAAGGAATGACTGCAATGAGACTCCCCATCGCATTGCTACTCGCCGCAGGCTCGTCCGTATGGGCGCAGCCTATGACCCCAAGCGCGTTTATTCAATCTATAGGCGTCAACACGCACTTAGCGTATCAAGGTACCCCGTATTACGCGAATCCGCAGGGCGTGTATACCGCGCTGCAATATCTCGGTCTTAACACCATTCGCGACCAATCCCCGCTCTATGCTTCGATTGATCCCACCAGCTACGCGAACGCCCAATCGCTTGCTTCTTACGGTGTAAAGTTCGATGTGCTTCTGCTGGGAAATGGCGCTGTCAATGTAACTGGAAACCTTGCCAGCATAACTTCCTTTGTGCAGAGTTACAAAGGTTCATTATCTGCGATCGAAGCGCCGAACGAGATCAATGCCTGGCCTATCACCTATGGCAACATCACCAATAACGTTTCGGCTGGCATTGCCGTGACCAAGGCCTTGTGGTCCGGGGTTCAAAGCAGCTCTACCCTCAAGGGCACCCCTATCTATGCCCTAACGCTGTCTGACGGATATTCCAACGCAACGACCTACGAAAAGCAGTTTGGCAATCTCGCTTCTTATGTGACGTACGGCAACGCACATATTTATGGCGGCAATGTCAATCTATGGTCGGGATCAGCCCAGTACTGGCTTCCGATTTTCAAAGAGGACACACCGGGGAAACCGACGGTGCTTACCGAGACAGGCTACTCCACCATCGCTTACATAGTGGATGAACTTGCAGCAGCTAAGTACAACCTGAACCTTTTATTTGAAAATGCGCTGAATGGGATCTCGACGACGTATCTATTCGAGTTAGTGGATCTTGACTCATCGACGAGTGATACCGATTACGACGTGCATTTCGGCCAGTTCCATAGTGACTGGACCCCGAAAATCGGGGGTACCGCCCTGCACTCGCTGACCACCATTCTCAACGGGGCCGGCAGTGGTACAGCCTCCAGCACCTTGAATTACAAAATAACCGGCCTCCCTTCGACGGGCCACTCCTTCCTTTTAGGAACCAGTTCCACCTTCGACATAGCTGTGTGGATCGACGCGACTGTATTTAACTCGGCCAACAACGCCGATATCACGGCGCCCACTTATGCGACGACCGTAAGTCTTGGAAAGACGTTTTCCAGCGTGTCGGTCTATGACCCTATGGCCGGCACTTCTCCCATTGCCACTTATGCCAACGTAAGCTCGGTGAAGGTCAACGTGGTAGATCACCCGTTAATCGTCCAAGCCCACTAAAGCGATGGGCCCACTAAAGCAACAGGCCCACTAAAGCAACACCTGCGGGCGGTTAAGAGCCGCCCGCATTTCTTCCATCACCTGCTCACGCAGGCTGGCCGGCGCGAGTACATGCACGCGGGCCGCCAGGCCCATCACAATAAAGCGCGCCTCCTCATCGCTTTCGAAGTAAACATCAAGGGTCGCCCAGCCCGTCGGCAACGCGGGTGCCGACTGCGTCTCTGGGGCCGGAGAGACCCGGCACCAGCCTCTGAGTTGAGTGGCTGCATCGGCAGCTACCGCGAGCGTGGTGCGGAATTGCTCTCGTTTCTGTTGCAGTTGGGTGGTTGAGGTCTTCCAGTGGGCCGCCAGGTCGAAGTTTGCCGGCCGTTCGAAGGTCACGGCGAGGACAACGGCATTCTGCATGCGAGATATGCGGTAGGTGCGCATTCCGGCTGGGGCGCGCGCTACCAGGTACCAAGTCGCCTGTTTCGACACCAGGCCGTAGGGCTCCACCGTGCGGACGCCGCTCTCGCCGTCGGCGCGCCTGTAGAGAAAGGTGAGCTTGCAGTCGCGGGCGATGGCGTCCTGGACAATGGGGAGCAATCCCAGATCGTTCCGCCAGGGGTGCCAACCCTCGGGATCGATGTGCAGCCGGGCGCGAATAGAAGCGGCCTGGGTCTGCATCTTGTGCGGCATGGCGGCCAGCAGCTTGCCAAATGCGCGCTCTGCGGCCGCGGTCAGTCCGGGATGGCCGAGCGCACTGGGCTGTGACATAAGCAGAGCACTCAACTCCGCGTCGTCGAGCCCCGGAACCCGGGTGCGCCAGCCAGGGGCCAGTTCCCATCCGCCCTGGGCGCCGCGCAGAGCAACGATAGGAACTCCCGCGGCACTGAGAGCCTCCATATCGCGATGGGCGGTGCGCTGCGAGACCTCGAGCCGCTCCGCCAGTTCGCGGGTGGAGAGTCGCCCATGCGCTTGCAGCAGCATGAGGGTGGAGAGGAGACGGCCTGATTTCATCATTCATAGTTTATTTGCCATATATGACATTGGGTGTCATATATGCCGCTTTAATTTAAAACAGTGAGGCCGGCGCCTCCTGGAAGAGAGGTCGTATGGGACTGAGAGAGTTTTTTCTATGGCAGTTGGAGCACGAGGCTGCAACCTCGCGCAAGGTGATTGAGCGTGTCCCCGAGGGGCGGAATACCTGGAAGCCGCACAAGCGTTCGATGGAACTGGGGTACCTGGCGGCGCTAGTGGCGTCGATGCCGGGTTGGGTCGAGTTCATGGTCAACCGGCGGGAGTTGGATCTCTCTGACCCCGCCAATGAGGTTATGCGAACCAAGGCAGTGAAGACCCGCGCCGAGTTGTGCGGGATGCTTGCCGAGGGCTTAGCGAAGTCGCGGAAGGCACTGGAGGAAACTACGGAAGAACACCTGACCAAGATGTGGCGGTTCCGCATGAACGGCCAGGTGGTAAGTGAAGGGCCGCGCTATGCCATGATCGCGGACGGTGCGATGACCCATCTGGCGCACCATCGGGGACAGTTGACGGTATACCTCCGTCTTTTGGAAGCGAAGGTCCCGGCGGTCTACGGTCCGTCAGCAGATGAGGCTTTTTAGCGCTAACTCGGGTGTCCCACCTCCCGCGCTGCCTGGCGCGCGATGTGGGGCACCAAAACTTTAAATGTCGATTTCACTGTCACGGCAAAACCCTATTTTGCGGCGCCTCAACCGGTATATAGTTTGGGCCGGGAGAGCAAATCATGGGCGGACGGTCGCGAAACTGGGCAAACTTACGTTGGGGAATCCTCCCGCTGGCGGTCGCCGCAGTCTTCATCGGGTCGCTCGTGCGCTCGGGCCGATTCGTACACGCCAACCAGGCGCCCCCTCCGGCGGTCAAAGACATCAAGCTGGGCGCCGCCAAGCCGGGAACGTTGTATGCCATGACGTTGGCAGTCAAGGATCCTACCAGGCTCCAAGGGAACGATGCTGTCCTGGCCACGGTGAAAGACGCTGCCGGAGTCATCGACTCCAAATGGCTGCACACGGCGGACCTTGATCTGTACCTGACCCTGCGGCCGCGAGCGGCGGGTCCGGTGACGGTGAGCTTGTCGTCTTCGGGGGCAGTTCCGGAAATCAGCACTTCGTTGCGCAAGATTCTCGAAGCAGCGGCCGCCCCGGCCATCATTGCCGCGGCACCCAACGATACGTGGCAAACGGCGCAGCCCTTCGAGTTTGGGCAGACCATCTACGGCAGCGACGACGAACGGCCCTACGCTCCCTCCAAGAGTGAAGATGGCTATGCGGCCATGATCAAGGGTTTCCAATGGTTCAAGTTCACTTTTAAGGAACCCAAGCCGCGGCTCGTGTATTTCACTTTGAACGTTACCGACCGGGATGTCCCGCTCGACGTGGATATCTTCAAACCGGGCAAAGACGATGTGGTTTCGTTCACGACGGGCGAGTTTGTCTACCAGGTGGAAGCCACTCAGAACTACCCCGGACTTTACAAATTCCGCACCCGCATCCTGGAGCCTGGGCAGGAGTATTACGTCCGCATCGCAGCGAACCACCCCGCTTTTCAGTTGCACACCTCGGATTTCCCTATCCCGCCTTACACCGACCCGCACCTGGCAGTGCGCGCGGGCATGGACTTCCTGGTCAACATGGGCGACTCGTGGCTTTCGAATACGCCGCGGCGGGGCGCGATCGCCTTGCGCACCACGATGCAGCACTCCGAAACCCAGCTGTGTATCGCCTGCCACCCGGCGCAGTTCACCACCCGCGGATATCTGACTGCGGTCCATAACGGCTATCCGCCCAGGCAGCGGGCGTCTTTGGAGTTCCTGACCGATCGCATTTACAACAACGCCAGACCCTTATACGGAGAGGCCAACACCAACTGGGTGCGAGTGATTTATACCGCACGCACCGTGTCGAGCCGGCTACCGCTGATCGCCCAACAGTTCGAGCAGAATGTTACCCACGATCCGCCGCGTAAGGATTTCAGCCTGCCCTACGCTGAATTTTTGAAAATCCACTACAAAGGCCTCACGGTAATGCCTGGCGACGAGGCGGACGGCTGCGAGCCGGATGTGAGCCCCTTCGAAATTGCCACCCAGAGCTGGCAGACCTTCGACATGGTGTACAAGCAGACGCATGGTGCGGATTGGGCGGCGGAACGCGATCATGTGGAGCGGCTGGCTCTGCCGTATGAGCCCAGAAACATGATCGATCTGAACTGGAAGATCATGTTGCTGGCCACGATCGACCGGGCGAAGTACTCCGCCCAACTCGATCAGCTGATCAGCAAGCTCTACCAATACGAGACGCCCCAGGGCGCGTGGCCATACCCGTTTGACACCAAGGCTAAGCCGGCGGATTTTGTCTCCTACAATGCCGTGCTGGCGTTGGCCCAGGCGGGGCGGCGTCCGGAGAGCGATGAGCATTTGGCCGTGGCGGTGAAGGCGATGCTCGCGGCGCAGAGGCAGGAGGGCAGTTGGGAAGGCGATCCGGTCTACCAGGGTTTCAACACCCCGTTCCGGGCAACGCAGTTTGCGGTGATGGCACTTTCCACGCTCTATCCGGGAACGGTCGAGGCGAAGAATTGGGATGCCGGGTTCCCTGCTCCGCCGACCAAGCTGGCCAAGAACAATCTGCCACTGCTGTTGTCGCAGCTTGATCAATATTGGGATCTGGCTCCAGAACCGGTACTCAAGCAAATTCGGGAGGTGCTGCTCAAAAGCGATCAGCCGCTGGCACGAGAGGCGGCGGCGCGGGCGTTAGGGCACATGTCGGATGCCGGATCGCTTCCGGATTTAATGCGGTCGCTGGGCGACGAGACCAAGATGGTCCAGGTGAGCTCGGCGTATGCGGTGCGCATGATCCTGTCGCGGCGGCAGGAGGCTGCCCCGGCTGGGCGCAGACTGCTGGTAGAGGCGTTGGCCTCGCCGAACCCGCGCACCCGCTGGGGAGCCGCCCGCGTCTTCAACCAACACTTCAGGGATTTGACTGGAGACAAGGATTTGCTTGCGGCTCTGGAACGCAACCTGAATGACCCGGTGCCCTACGTGCGGTTCGAGGCCGCCTCCGGATTGTGGCGCTGGTATTACTGGCAGGTCGATCAGCCAGACGTGCGCCGCAGCACGCTGGAATCGCTGGCAACGCGCCTCAACACCGAGACGGACGCGATGGTGCGGCGCGGACTGCAGGAAAGCATCTATGACCTGCTGGACGAGAACACCGGCTACCTGACCGCTTGGGTGCGCGCCAGTGCGAAAGATGAGGACAAAGACCGCATCGGCGCGGGCTACGAAGCGGTGGTGCGTGACCAGGCGCAGGTGCTGGCGAAGGTGCTGCGCGAGGGGACGCCGTTGGGGCGGGAAGGCATCCTCAACGCACTGTGGGATTTTCATGTGCGTCACTATGCTCTGCCGACGCTCAAGGAAAACACCGTGTCCATCGGGCTGCCGGCCGTGCTGACCAAGTACGTCAGCGGGGTACCCGATCTGCATCGTCCAGGCTACGAATACACACCCTACCGGGAGGCGGTCGACTTCAAATACGACGTGCACAACGGATTTTTCCAGACCCGCGTGGGCAACGATAGCGACCTGATTCATTTCTTCAAGAGCTCCGGGCCGGAACTGGAAAGCGCCCTGTTGGCTTGCCTGGAGGGTGCGGACGACAAGATGAAGATTGAGGTACTGAAGGCAGGCAGCACGCTGAGCGGAGCCGGCGATGAACGCTTCACCCTGGCGGCGCTCAAGCTATCGGAGGATCCGAACACCGAGGTGCGGCAGACGGTGCGCTATGTCTATGAGGATGGGCAACGGGGAATCCTGAATCTCGACGCGCCGGCGGTGCCCGATCCACACCTAGTCAGCAAGGTGGTGGAGATCCTGAAGCAAGGCAATCCAGATAGTCAGGCCGTGGTGCTTCCCCTGCTGGCAGCATTACCCAGCAATTCTCCGTGGGGACAGCAGCCGGAAGTTTTGGCGTCGCTGCGGGGCATGCTCGAGCAACAACCCCGGCCGGCGAACTACGCGCAGGTGCTGAATGCCGCCTCGTCGTTCCAGCGCCTGATGCAAGAACCGGAAATGCGGCAGCTGATTCTTTCCGGGTTGAATGATCCCAGCCCGGAGGTGCAGCGCGCAGCGGTGCGAGTTTGCCTCGAACATTTCCTGGGAGACCCGCAAACGGCGGGGTTGGTGAAAACGGCGTTTGCGAACCTGAATATCCAGGGGATGAGTGTCTTTGTGGAGGAGGTGGGTGACCCCAAGTTTCTGGCCCGTCACTTGGGAGTGGCCGGTGGAGCTGTGTCGCAGGACCAAGCCTACTTTTTGAATAAGAATCTTGTGGCGGTGAAGAAGCCCAAGGATTTGCTGGACAATCCCCTGGTGCTGGAGACCGTGCTGGCCAGCCTGCACAGCCCGGACAACAATGTGCGTGCGGCGGGACTCGACGTCCTGCGCAGAGTGAATGGCGTGGAGCTGCGGCCAGAATTCCGCGCGGCCATGGAGCAGTTACAGAACGACAATAACCCCCGCCTGAAGCTGATAGCTGCCAGCGTGCTGGGAGGAAAGAAGCTCAGCGAAGCGCTCAAGGATGTGCAGCCCGGCTCGGTGCTCGACTTCAACTATTTCGTGGCCAAGATAGAGCCGATCCTGGCCACCCAAGGAGCGGACGGAAAAGCCTGCGTCTTCTGCCACGCCAGCCACGTAATCTTCAAACTACGGCCGCCCAACGATCAGGGAGTCTACTCCGACCAGGACAGCGAAGAAAATTACAAGTACGCGATGCACGTGGTGGACATCAACGACCCGACCCATAGCCTGATGCTGATCAAGCCGACGCGGCCGACCGACAGCGCGGGCAACGTAGGCGATTACCTGGCGACACATAACGGCGGGCAGCGGTGGCATGGGAACGAATCGAGCTGGCAGTATCGGACGATTCTCGAGTGGATTCGTGGTGGCAGATTGGAAACAGCGGCGGTGGCGAAATAGGCTAAGCGTCCCGATGTTTCAAGCACGCTTCTCCGCGTTATCGCACAGCTTCTCCACCCGGCGCTGCTGTGCCTCCACGCCCTGGTAGTAGAAGATCGCGAGCAGTTCCTGACGTCGCTGCGTCATCGCCATCCTGGCCCATCCCGCTTTTGCTTTCGGCCTTTTTTTGAAATGCCACTGCGACGATTGGTGGTAGTTGTTGCTCACCTTCCATCGCCCCCAGCAACCGCTCGGCCATCTGCTCGGCGCGCTTCATTCGCGAAGCATCGCTCTTAACGTTCGTTATCCATTTGCCGATTTCGCGCCGCATGGATTCGCTAAAAGAGTTGTAGTACTCGCGCAGCCCTTGGGCTCATCGTCTAATAGCGAGTCCAACTCATCCGGCAGCTCAGCTGGCCGCGGTTCCAAGTCGGCTTCCAATGAAAACTCCGCAACGCTGCCGATAGTGATGCCTGCTTCCCGCTGAACCCTATTATTCACAAGCAGCAGATAACGTCCGCCCTCGCCCGGTACAGGAAACAGCGACGTGCGAAACTCGACACTCGACGCCTTCCGGCCTAAGATTTTGCCGCGCACGCGCAGCCGTTGCATTTGCCGTCCAGACCTTATGCGGATGGAATGGCAGCCATACTGTGGTCCATCCCAGACCAATGGTATCTCGCTCCAGCACCGCCTTGAACCGCACCGGCCTGTTTGCCATGCCGACATCCTAACAAGGCTCCCCGGTCATTCTGAAGATCTGACTTGCCTGCAAAAAGTTGACACCGGAACAAACCGCCCAGGACTAGAAGAGACTGGACGGGTGCCCCATGTTCGCGCCAGCGTACGTGGGCCGATTATGAATTCTTCGAATGCTTTCACTCAACGAGTAACAACAATGGAAGGGCTTCGCCCGTCTTTTTCGGCCCACGTACGCTAGCGCGAACATGGGGCACCCGTCAGGTTCGTTCCAGTCCGATCACGAGGTGACTTGCCTGCGGCTCATGGGCGATCGGAGGAGAAGCAACCACCCCCCAAACCCTACGAGTCAAATTCGACCACAAAGCTTTCGGGAAATGGACCCCCGCGAAAATCTACCTGGCCTGCAGGCCCCGCTGCCCGCCGCAGATTCTTGCACAGCAATAACTGTTGCAGAATCGCCGGAATCTGGACCAGGCTTACCTGGTCCCCAAGGCAAGTGTGATTGCCGTAACCCAAATGCATGAACTGATAGTCTGGCCGGTTTAATCGAAACTCTTCCGGAGTATCGATATCTCCGTCGTCCATCATCCCGGATGCTGCCGATGCCAGCACCACCGTGCCCGCCTTGATCAACGCTCTCCGATCTGTGTCATCGGCCAACATGTAATCCTGTTCGGAAAATCGAACCACGAACGGGTTGATTGGATGGAATCGAAGCGCCTCCCAGACAAATTGCGCAAATAGATCGTCCTTGCCGCCCGCCGCGGCAGCCTGTGCCGCAGCCAACTGTGCCGGACGCTTCAGCAACTCATCCAACGCCTGCACGATAGCTGCCGAAGTTGTCTCCACGCCGCCCACCAGCAGCCCCATCATGTTGGTGATAACCCGCTCCTCGTCAAACCCGATCACCTCGGGCAGAACTGTTTTAAGCAGCCTGGAGAGCGTGTCGTCCAGCGTTGGATCCGCCGCCAGTTCCAATCGCCGCTGCGCCACCAACTGCGTGAGATACGCTCTCATCTCGGTCCCGGCTTGAACGTTGTCGGCATGCACCGTGGGGTCATTCTGCGGGGTATTGTGGAACATGTCGAATTGCGTAGCGCGCGACCACCGCATCATGGTCGCAACGTCCGGGCCCGGAAAGCCAAAATACTTTCCAGTCAGTTGCACCGGCACCAGGCGCGCTAGCTGCGAGACTACCTCGATGCTCCCCTTCGCCTGCTGAATGGCAGTTACCGCGAAATTCGAGACTATCGTTCGAATAGCTGGCAAGTCCTCGAGCCGCAGCATCGCCATCATGATGGACTTATCACGCCGGTTTATCTCGGTGCTATCACGCGCCAACATGAAGGGTCCAACGCTGGGATCCATCTTCGGCGCATACAGACGCACGGAGAAGACCTTGTTGCGCGTCAGCACTTCTTGCACATCCACAAAGCGCGTAACCAAGGTCGCAGCCGGCATCACGAGGATCGGGCGGTGCTGCCGCAGCTCGGCAAACATAGTCCCGGGATCGGTCAGCACATATTTGAAAAACACGCCCATCTGCTGTTGGGGTTGGCCTGGATCGATTGCGTCGTACTCTTCGAGGAATGACATCCAAATCGCCTCCGTGGAAGAAGCACAGGGCCCGTGAAATCAAAGCGTCTTCAGGTATTCGATAATCGCCCAGCGATCGTCATCGCTCAGCTCAGGCCCGATCCTGCCCTTGCCCGGTGTATTTCTGAATTCGTGGCCCAGGTTCGAATTGCCTGGCTGGTCGGTACGATATTCAAAGGCGCCGTCAAACTTCGCCGTGGCATAGCCTACATTCTTGGGATCGAATTCGCGGCTACCCACATAAAACGTCTTATCCCGCTGCTCTGCCGGCAGTAGCAACTGGTACAGGCTGGGCACCGATCCGTTGTGCAGGAATGGCGGTGTTGCCCACATTCCAGCCAGCGGGCGGGCAGCGTAAGAAAGGGGCGCGGTCACTCCGTCCCCGCGGAAGCCGTTCCACTCCGTCCTTTGCGCCGCGGAGAAACCGCGTGAGTCGTAATACATATCGCGAATCTTGGTGGTCACCAAAAGAAGCCCAGTTGTCGCAGGGACTGTTCCTTTCCCAAGGGCGTCGGTTACCGCGGTGCGTTGCGCCCAATTGGACGCCTCTTTGGGATCTGTGCCGATCTCGTCCAGCGGGATCTGGTTCAATTTCAAGAAGCTCTTGCCTTCGAGGGCAGCTTCCCAATATTTCGGATCTTGAATTTCTGTAGAGCCCACCGGGGGCAGGTGGCAGCCTTGGCAACGCTGCTTGTACAGCTCCGCGCCTTTCTGGGCCTTGGCTTGATCGATGGGCCCGAGCGTCTCTGCCGGCCAAGCAGGGGGCGTGAGCCCAGCGAAAGCCTTCGGGCCCGCCAACAAGGTTTCCATGTCCCACAGATTCTTCACATTGACGGTCGATCGATAAAGCTTGGCAGGATCGGTGAGGTTGACCCGCGCCCGGACGCCAAGCGCCTCGCCGATGTTGCGTACCATCGGCTGCTGGATGGAACCGTTGTACTGAACCCAGCTAAACCAGCTTGTGTACCAGATGGGAGGAAATTTCACCGGAGCATCCGCCACTCTCAGGTTCGCGTTGTTCAACTCAGTACCGAAGACGAAATTTCCTATTCTCCCGAGCGCATCTGTCCGGCCGAAGCCCGCAGGCGGGTAAAGATTGCCGGCCTGCGCCGCATTGCTCTCTTGCAGGCCGCTGTTCAGAAATTTTTCAAACTCGGCGCGAAGTTTCTTCTTATCCTCGTCCGACGCGTTTTCACCCAGAACCCCGCGCGCGAAGCGATCGAAACGGAATGGTATTTTGTCGGTGAACGCGACCGCATATCCCAACTCAGTTTGGAAAGACGCCAGGTCGACCGCCGCGGAGCCGCCATCGAAGCGGATTCCCTTACCCTTATATTCCAACTGCCCGGTATGGCAGGCGGAGCAGGTCAGCCCCACTACCTCCACAGTTTGGCCGTTGTCAGGATCGACGATCGTGTCTACGCCAAACCCAACCGGTAATCCGCCGGGGTTCTGCGCGCTTGCGGGGTCTGGTAAAAAGCCAAAACGCGCCAGATAGCTGGTGTCAGAAAATTTGGGAACCGCGCCGAAGATCTGGAGCTTGGGCTGATCCAGCGCAAGAAACCATTTGTATGGCAGTAACTCTGTCCCCTGTCCCGTGTGATAGAACCACGCGCTCTGATCGTGGGACCAATTCTGATGTTGCGCTTCTACAGGCACCGGCTTGTACGCGGGCATGTTTTCGCTCGGCCTGTTACCCAATATTGCTTGTAACTGCTGGCATCCAGTCACCGGGATGACTCCCACAGCAAGAGTCAGGAAAAAGGGGAGCCGCTTCCATCGTAGAGTCATGGCAGTTTCCTTGCAGAGCAGAGCTAAGTTCGTATGTGGACGACAACACTACACCCTGAATTTGTACTCTTCAAGGCCCAGTTTTCCTGCAACGGTCTTCGGCGAACTGTGAATAGTGCTTTTCAACGCACGATCGTTTCGCGGGGAGCGTGGTAGAGTGGGTTTGCCGTAAAGGGGACGAGCATGACCGCTGCACTTTTTCTCGGATTTGTGGCCATCATCGTATTGGCTGTGATTGCATTCACCGGCCGCTACCTGGGAAGTCGAGCTGCTATTGGGGTGGCTGTTGGGCTCGCCCTGTGGTTTCTCTATATCGGCGTGCTGGTCTATTTTGGCATTCCGCAAAATACCACCCTGCGTCCGCCGGGAGCGTTGTTCATACTTCTCCCCGTAGTGATTTTTTTTGTTGTTTTCATAGTGCGCACCGCGGGAACACCCACAGCGCTGGCGTTCCCGCTCTCGCTTCTTTTAGGAGCGCAAACTTTTCGCATTGTGGTCGAGCTATTCCTGCACCAGCTCTACATCGAAGGCGTCATCCCCAAAATGCTGACTTACCAGGGCGCGAATTTAGACATCTATATCGGCGCTTCCGCGCCTTTGATCGCCGTGTGGGCCATGCGAGGGCGGTTGAAGCTCGCACGCATCTGGAATGTGCTCGGTATTTCCGCGCTGACGAACGTTGTGGTTCGCGCCGTGTTGACAGCCCCAGGCCCGTTGAACCGGATCCACACGCAAGTGCCGAATCTGATGATGGGACGATTTCCATTCCTGCTTATCCCAGGATTCTTAATGCCGCTGGCGATCGTCCTTCATGTGCTCGCCATACAGTCGATCCGCAGGCAAATGAAGCAGGGAGCCTCCAGCCAGAGTTTGAGCGCCCCCCAGACTGCTCGCGGCTGAGAAGACAGTGGCTTGAGATAAATCAAGTCTGAAATAGCGGCGACGCTAAAGCCGGATTAGTATCTCGCACCGTAAGCTTACAATGGCTCGACGAGTGCTTCTACGGGAGAACCCTCGATTGATAAAGGCGGCGCTACCTTTATTCGTTGTCACCTGTATGTTCTCAGGAATCCCTTGTCAGGCCCAATCCGGCCCAACTACGGCCGCGCCGATTCCGGTCATCAAGACGGGCGCCACCAATATCCTCGTAGACGTTGTGGTCACAGGCCATAAAGGCCTTCCGGTCGATAACCTCCAGCAGGAAGACTTTACCGTCTTCGAGAATGGCCGGCCGCAGCGAATTGTCTCCTTCGAAGCGCATCTTCCATCTCTATCGTCATCGCCGGCCGTACAGCCCTTGCCCTCCGGCGTCTACACCAATGTGCAACCAGCTCCGGAGGGGGGTGCGGTTGATGTTCTCCTCATCGACGCACTCAATACCCCAGTCGCCGCCCAGGTCCAGGCCCACAGGGTTCTGATCCAGTACTTGAACACCTTGCCCAAGGGCAAACCGGTTGCCATCTTCATGCTCAATACCCAACTTCGCCAGCTGGAGGACTTCACTACTGACCACACCGCGCTGCTCAGGGCGGTGGAAGAGTTCGCGCGGAATCCAGAGAAGTCTGCCCTGTTAAAGACCAAAGAAGAAACCGAAGAGGAGCTGACGGAAGAGGATCGGATCATTTCAACCGCCGCAGCCATCAAAATACCCCAGCTTGCGGGTATACAAATCCAGCAATTGGAGCAGTTCGACAGCGAACGGACTTCCTTCAACATCACCCTGCGGGTGCAATACACGCTGGCCGCCTTCGATCGCCTGGGACGCTACTTGTCGGGCATTCCCGGACGCAAGAACGTGATGTGGCTCTCCGGCTCATTTCCGATAGCCGTCTTGCCCGACCCGACGCTCAAAAATCCACAGCGAGCCGCGCGGAACTTCACTGACGCCGTGGACCGCACCGGCCGCCTGCTCGCCGACGCGCGGGTCGCGCTCTATCCCATCGACGCCCGGGGGCTGTTTCCGGCGACGCTATCCACCGCTGCCATGGGCGGCGGTAGCGAAGCCCGCACTCCGGACCGCGTCTCCAAGGCGGAGATGGATGAATTTGGTCAAAACGCGGAGGAGCAGCTCAGCTTGGAAGCCTTTGCTCACCTGACCGGTGGTGAGGCTATCTACAACACCAACGATCTCAGGGGTGCGCTGGCCGAGGTGGATAGCGCCGGGTCTCATTACTACTCCCTGGCCTACGCTCCCTCGAATAAGTCGCAAGACAACAAGCCCCGCCGCATTGATGTTCGCGTTCGGCCCGGCAAGTATCATCTGTCGTATCGCCGCAGCTATACCCCCTCGGATGATCCTCAACGCAACCGTATGAGTGCTGATTTCGCATCCCTGCTGCAGCATGACGTGCCGCCATCGACGCAGATTTTGTTTCGCGTGACCCCCACTATGGCCGCGCCTCAGCCGGATACGATGGCCGCCATCCTTGGGGACAACCAGAATTCCAAGCGCCCGGTCACTCGAATTTCTCTCGATTGGCGAGTCGACACCGGCCTGCTGGCTCTCACGCCCTCAGCCGACGGAGTGCTGCACGGAGCCACCACCCTGCTTACCATCGCTTATGACCGTGATGGCAGGGCCCTCAACTCGGTGTCGAACACGCTGGCGATCAACGTGCCTTCCGCTGCTTATCCTCAGTTTGTGAACGGGGGCATCCATTACCAGCAGAAGCTGGATATCCCTGCCCAAGCCGCATGGCTTCGCGCGGGCATTCTCGACCCGGTCTCCGGTCACGTGGGCACGTTGGAGGTGCCCTTTTCCGTAAAGGCAGCAAACCACTAACAGGCTTCGGATGAGATGGGCTAAAGAGCCTGCGTGGGAACCGGATCTGAGGACCAACAGAACCCAAAGGACCAAACCGAACCGGATGGGTGCCCCATGTTCGCGCCAGCGTACGTAGGCCGAAAAAGACGGGCCAAGCCCTTCCATTGTTTTATTACTTGAGCGAAAGCATTCGAAGAATTCTTAATCGGCCCACGTACGCTGGTGCGAACATGGGGCACCCGTCAGTTCTGTTTGGTCCTACAGATCCGGTTCTCACTCAGGCTCTTTAGCCCCTGCCCCGAGCAACTGTTGTGACTTTGGCCTGGTCAGGACAGATCCTGTAGACCTCAAACGTTAAGAACGGGTTTTCGCAGCCTGATGGTCGCCGGCCCTTACCTCGTACCGAATTTGTTTCTTAGATACGATTCGACCGAAGCTGCCTCGTCTTGCAAAAGAACCCGGTCATACACCAGGATCTCGCTGATCTCCCCGTTGTAGTAGGTGCCATTCACTCCTCTGCCAATAAAGCCTGTGCCGTCCGTGCCACTAAGAAGAGGGTTCTTGTTCGCCTGCCGTAGCGCCAGCAGGCCATTCACGTAAAGTGACTCGACTGACCAGTTATGTTCCGCTCGAGTGATGGTGAAGTCCTGACCAACGGTGAGAGGTCGAGTGTAGATTGGCTGATTGCCCGCTTGGCTGGTGCCGAACCGGAAAGATACGCTGTTCTGGTAAGGACTCAGGAAACTATTTCCCCAGAACGCATTCTCGTTCCAGAAAATCCCTGCGGACGTCGAAGGTCCGGAAACGGCGGAAGGGTCGACCAGCGACTTCCCTACCATGAAGATGGTCATCTCTTTCCAGCCGTCGATCGGCAGGTTGAAGTTGAAGAACTGGTTCTGCCCAAAAGAGAAGGCGCCGAGGCAAGTGTTCCCGTCAGATTGTACTTGCCCAGGCTGATTCGCAACCACAGTCTGGGTAGCATCGTGACTGTTACCTGACTGGTCAGGCCAGGAAGCGGCTCCCCCGGCAAACTGGCCTCCCACCGACTCGCTCTTCAGCCACAGTTGTAGTCCGTCCGTAGGCACCAGGCTGGCTGCGGAGGCGGTGGTGCTCTGCACGCGCAAGTTGCCAAGGCTCGGACTCCCGAAGTCGCCCCCGCCTACCGTAATCGTCGCCAAAATAAAGCTACTTCCCCCGATCGCCACTTGCTGCATGGGGGTGCCGAGGAAGTTGGGCTCCAAGGTATGGATGCTCGAGCCGCTAGAGTAATTGGTCGGGGGCATCGTGACCCCCGGTACCGTAGTCGAGATTGCGAAGCTTCCATCGCGCCCGGGAGAGATGCCAACTATGCCCACGCCGGCGACTGGCTGACTGAACTGAAGCTCCACCGTAGCTGATTCAGGGAAGGTGTTAAAAACCAGGATCCCGTTGTTGACGGTGTAAATGGGTCCGGTCGAGTTCACCACAAAAGGCGGAATGGTTACCTGGACCGACAGCCCAGCGATTCCATGGACTGGAACGGTTGCCGTAGTGGCTGCAGGAGGAGTGGAGTTCCCAGGAAAGCTGGGCGCGGGAGGAAGGTCTGTGAAATCGATATAGCCGTCGGGGTTGAGTCCCGCATTACAGAAAGTAGCGGTGTCATATTGCCCCAGGGCAAAGGCTGAGAGAACCGCCGGCATAAACAGCAATAAAGCAAAGGAGCGTGTCATAAATCCTCGATAAAGATTTCGCTTGAGAAACCCAGGGGAAGAAGCGCCGGTCCATTGCGGGAGAAGGGGGGCGCGATCAAGCAGAATATCGACCAGCCTGTTGAGGGCTCCATCGAACGTCCCGCATACCAAGCCACGGGAATCAAAAAGAACAAGCCCGATCTGGCGCAGTGCTCTCGTCCCATAATGAAGGGCGTGTAGAGGGATTAGCAGAAGAAAACCGAATAGAATTGCCGTGGTACCAAAGCCGGAAGGAAAGACCCATTTCAGGAGGAACGCATGGCTCATTGGACGCGCAGAGGATTTATCGGATCGCTCTCGGCAGCAGCAGCGGCAACCGCATTCGGAGCGCCGCAACGGGGGCAAATCAAAATCATCGACCTGCGCTGCGCCATCATCGGCAGCAACCCGACCGTGCGCATCGTCACCGACCAGGGAATCTCCGGATACGGGCAAGCCGAGTCCTATAAGCCGTATCTCAAGCCGATGGTCCTCTTCTATCGGGACTATCTACTGGGCGAGGACCCGACCGATGTCCAGCGCGTGATGTTGAAGATCCGCCGCCTGGGCGCCTTTAAACCCTGGGGAGCCGCGGTGAGCGCCATCGAGATAGCTCTTTGGGACATCGCAGGCCAAGCCGCCGGAGTGCCGGTCTATAAGCTCCTCGGGGGCAAAATCCGCGACCGCGTCCGTATCTACAATGGCGGCGTTCGCTTCCCCATGACCGGCCACACGCCTCAGGATTATGCCGAGACCATGGCCAAGATGAAGGACGCCAAAGAAGGCTTCACCCTCATCAAACAAGCCGTCGGCTTCCATGATCCCCTGATGATGCCCGCCGTACCTAATGCCTGGTACGACGAGCCACCGCGCAAAGGAGCCTCCCATTCCGACCGCGGCATGATGACCGAGCGCGGCCTGGACAACGTGATTGCCTGCGTGGAGGCCATGAAAAAGGTCCTAGGGAGTGAGATCGGGCTGGCCCTGGACTGCGGACCAGGATGGACGATCAAGGATGCCATGACGTTTGCCAAGGCGATGGAACCGCTACGCATCGCGTGGCTGGAAGACATGATCACCGGCGACTACTCGGTGTATCCGAACGCGCAGCTTTTCCGCGACCTGACCGTGAGCACAAGCGTTCCTATCCACACCGGGGAAGAAATCTATCTCAGAGAGAACTTCCAGGATCTGATCGAGAAGCAGGCGGTGAACATCATTGGCCCCGACCCGGAAGACGTGGGTGGCATTGCCGAGATGAAGTGGATTGCGGAATACGCCGATCTTCACGGCATCCAGATTGCTCCGCATGGAATTTTCGACGGGGTTTTCGGCGTAGCAGCCCATGTGCAGGTCGCGGCCGCGCTGCCGCAGAACTACATCGCGTTTGAGTATCCGGTGGCGAAACCTGATTGGTGGTACGACATAGTCGATGGGTTCCCGAGCCCGATCGTCGAACACGGCTTTATCAAGGTTTGGGACCGGCCGGGGCTGGGCATCACGTTCAATGTGCCGGCAGCGAAAGCGCACCTGGCGGATGGGGATCGCCAGTTCTTCGACTAAGCGCCGGGCGGGCGCAACCACGACGGTTACACGTATTTTCATCGTCCGTTAAGGTAGAATCCCCGATATTGGGTGATTCCTCAAAATTGAAGCCTCACTGGATGCTCGGCGCTCTCGTAGCGGCGGGCATTCTCTCGAGCCTTGCTTACCCTCAGCAGGCGCCTGTGATCGTGCAGCCGGGGGCGCCGGGGCAGCCGAGCAAAACCCTGCCGTCGTCCGCCCGGCCCACGGTGCCGCCGGTCTCTCACGCGGATGTTGAGTTTATGCAAGGTATGATCATGCATCACTCACAGGCAGTGGAAATGACCGCACTCATTGGCTCGCACACTCAGAACAAGGCTCTGCGGTCGTTGGGGGCGAAGATTAGCAGCTCGCAGTCCGACGAGATTCGCTTCATGAAACGGTGGCTCGTAGCTCGCGGAGAACCGGTGTCGATGGCTATGCCCGGCATGGCGGATATGGACATGTCGGGCCAACCCGTAGCGCCTATGCCCGGGATGCTGTCGCCGGAGCAGATGGAGGCGTTGCGCCATGCGAAAGATGCGGACTTCGACCACCTGTTCTTGACCGGAATGATCCAGCATCACCAGGGTGCGCTGGTCATGGTGAAGAATTTGTTCGGCACAGCGGGTGCGGGGCAGGACGCGGATCTGTTCAACTTCGCCACCGATGCGGACAACACACAACGGGCCGAAATCAAAATCATGCAGAGCATGCTGGAGGAAAAACGTTGAACCAATTCAGTCCCACCATGCGTTGGGCCGCTGTGGCCGCTCTTATTTTCGGTTCCGGCCTGACTTTATTGCGGGCGCAGACGCCTGCCCCCTCCGTACCCCCAGCGCAAGCAACTACCCCGGCCGCCGGCCAAGATGACGACGAAAAAGAAGAGGAAAAAGAGTTTACGCCGCAGCCCGCCCCGCCCCTGCCAGCCGGAATGACCGGGTCCAGCACCAGCGATCCTCGCTACACGCTCAAGCCAGGCATGTTCGACGCGGGCGAGATCGCCATGGGAATGAAACATATTGCATTCCTGAAGAAACCCCCCGTGTTTCAGCTGGGCGCGACCTCTCCCGACGATCCCAAGGTTGGGAAAATCCTTGGCCAGATTGCGATGCGGAACCCCGAGAAGAAGCCCAAGCTGATGCAAATGATGATTGCCCAGCTGGCGTTTGCCAACTCGGACTTCGCCTTCCAGGGTAATCATTTGTTCCAGGGCAATTTCTACGGCGTCGATGTCTACGACATCGCCAATCCGGCTAAGCCGGCCTTGGTTACCTCACTGGTGTGCCCAGGCGGCCAGGGGGATCTGTCGGTTTACAAAAACCTGCTTTTCATGTCGGTGGAGATGCCCAATGGACGCCTGGATTGTGGCCCGCAGGGATTTGCCCCGCAGCCTGCCCTCGCCCCGCAACCCCCACCCGCCCCGGGGAAGAAGAAGGAAATGCCGCCGCCGGTTGCGGAGAAGGAGCGTTTCCGCGGTGTGCGCATCTTCGACATCTCAGACATCAAGAACCCCCGCCAAGTCGCGGCCGTACAGACCTGCCGCGGCTCGCACACCCATACCCTGGTTTTAGATCCCAACGATAAAGACAACGTCTACATATACGTCTCGGGGACCTCGTTTGTGCGCCAGCCGGAGGAACTGGCTGGATGCTCCAAGGAAGACCCCGATAAGGATCCGAACACAGCGCTGTTCCGCATCGACGTGATCAAAGTGCCGTTGGCCGCTCCGCAGGAAGCAAAGATTGTGGCCAACCCCCGTGTGTTTATGGACCCGCGGTCAGGGGCCCTCAATGGCCTGAATAACGGCGGGACCCACGACGTGGGCAAGGAAAAGCCGGAAGACACTAACCAGTGCCACGACATCACGGTATACTCCGCCATTGGATTGGCGGCGGGCGCGTGTTCAGGCAACGGGCTTCTGCTCGACATCAAGGATCCGGTGCATCCCAAGCGGGTGGATGCGGTGAACGACCCTAACTATGCCTATTGGCACTCCGCCACTTTCTCCAACGATGGAACCAAGGTGGTGTTCACGGATGAGTGGGGCGGTGGGCTCGGTGCGCGCTGCCGTCCGAACGATCCCAATAAGTGGGGCGCCGATGCCATTTTCAACCTAAAAGACGAAAAGCTAAGCATGGTGGGCTATTACAAGCTGCCGGCGGCGCAGGGCGACACGGAGAATTGCGTGGCGCACAATGGCACTCTGATCCCGATTCCCGGGCGCGACATTGAAGTCCAGGCCTGGTACCAGGGAGGCATTTCCATCATGGACTTTACGGATCCGGCGCACCCGTTCGAGATTGCCTACTTCGATCGCGGACCCATCGACCCTAAAGAGCTGGTGCTGGGCGGCTACTGGTCGGCTTACTGGTACAACGGAGCGATTTACGGCTCAGAAATTGCGCGTGGCCTCGATGTCTTCGAGCTGACGCCGACCAAGTTTCTTACTCAGAATGAAATCGACGCAGCCAAGTCGGTCAAATTGGCCGAACTGAATGTGCAAAACCAACAGAAGATCGAGTGGCCGGCGCAGTTGGTGGTCGCCAAGGCGTATGTGGATCAGCTAGCCCGGTCGCAGGCGCTCCCCGAAAATCAAATTGCCATGCTCAAGAAGGCGATACAGGCTGCGGAGAAATCACCGGAGAAAAGGGCAAGTCTGCGGAGCTTAGCGCCGCGCCTGGAACAAAACGCCAGCAATACGCCAAGTCCGGCAGACTCCAACCGGATGCTCGCCTTGGCGGACATCCTCAAGCACCCGGCGGCCTAGAGCGTTTTCCCTTCCGGTGTATACATGGCAAGCACTGCCGGAAATGCTTAGGAACGAAGAGTGGTTGAGGACGGCTGGGTGACCATCACGGTGCGCAGCATGCCGCGATTCTTTACCAGGATGGACTCCACTTCATCGATTCGATCAACGGCATGCACTGCGATCAACAATCCGTCTGCGCCCATCCTGTCCTCGAGCAGCTTAATGGTGTCTCTGGCTACGCCCAACTCGGTCAGACTATCGACCAGATCGATTTCGGTGTAGGGGCAGTCTTCTGCGTTTGCGGCGGCTAGATGTTCCTGGCTGGACAAGTCGGCGCCGTGGCTCTGCAAATCATGCTGAAAACTGTGCCGCAGCTTCCAAAGCACACTGTGCTCGCCGACGGTGTTTAGGGCCGCCTCGCGCTTACGATACTCCGGTACTGCGACGGCAATATCCTCCGCATGAAATCGAGCGAGATTCAAGTCTGCGATCGCGTCGCGCGCTGACGTTTGGTCGAAAAAGACTGCGGCGACCAAGTCGCCAGGTTTTCCTGCAAATTTGTGCGTATCCCGAGTCCACATATGTAACTCGATGCTTGCCGTGGGAGCTTGGATGTCCAGGCGGTGCTGTCAGGGAGCACGTTGGGCCAACTATCGCACGCCTAACTGGGGCTTTGCTGATGGACTCCGAAGAGTTGTAGCAAAGCCGAGCTGGCCTCGAAGGCATCGCGGCCTTTAAAGCCCGTAGCGAGCTGTAAGGTGGTTGCCTTAGGCGTGAATTAAGGTTATATCCGCCTTGGCCCTCCATCGCGGCTGCCGAGGGCAAGACAGGTCTTTGATTCATGGCGTGCCTCTCGCTATTTTTAGCATTTGAGCCTCTGCGACCGCGACACGCTATTCTAAGTCTGGAGCTTAGAACAGTTTGCCAAGAAGCGACATCTGACACCTATGAAGCGGACTCTTCTCCCCGGCCGCCCTTACCCTCTCGGCGCTACTCCTTCTGAAAAGGGCACCAATTTCGCAATTTATTCGGAAGGCGCCACGCGGGTCGATTTGGCCCTGTTCGACGCCGAAGGCAAGCAGACCGACTGCGTGACGTTACGCGAACGAACGGCGCATGTGTGGCACGGCTTAATCTGCGATATCCACCCAGGCCAACTCTACGGGTACCGGGTTTACGGTCCATGGGAGCCGGAAAGAGGCCATCGCTTCAATCCGGCCAAGCTGCTGGTCGATCCCTACGCCAAGGCCCTCTCCGGCAAAGTCGATTGGAAGGCGCCCATCTTCGCTTACGATGCGGCTTCCGGCGACGACCTCAAAATCGACAACCAGGATTCCGCAGCGGGGGTTCCGAAGTGTGTCGTGATCGATCCCAAATTTGACTGGGGAAACGATCGCCCACCCGAAACCCCGCTGGCCGATTCTGTGATCTACGAGGTTCATGTGCGAGGATTCAGTATTCGCCACCCCGGCATCCCGGAGCACCTACGCGGAACCTTTGCCGGGCTGGGCCATGCAGCTGAGCATCGATTACTTCAAGAAATTGGGCGTCACCGCCGTCGAATTGATGCCCAGCCACCACTTTATCGATGAGGGGCGCCTGGTCAACGAAGGCCTGACCGACTACTGGGGCTACAACACCTTGGGATTTTTCGCTCCCATGTCCCGGTACAGCTCGTCGGGCGATACCGGTGGACAGGTGAACGAGTTCAAGCAGATGGTCAAGGCTTTCCACGCCGCGGGCATCGAAGTCATCCTCGACGTGGTGTACAACCACACCTGTGAAGGAAACCAGCTTGGGCCCACGCTCAGCTGGAGAGGAGTTTGTAACTCAACCTATTACAGATTGATGGACAATCCGCGTTATTACATGGACTACACGGGGACCGGCAACACGCTCAACGTCCGCCATCCGCAAGTGCTCAAGATGATCATGGATTCTTTGCGTTACTGGGTAACGGAGATGCATGTGGACGGCTTCCGTTTCGACCTGGCCGCCACGCTCGCCCGCGAACTCCATGATGTAAGCAAGCTCTCCCCGTTTTTTGACACCATCCATCAGGATCCGACCCTGGCCGATGTGAAGCTGATCGCGGAGCCGTGGGATGTAGGCGAAGGCGGCTATCAGGTCGGCCAGTTCCCTGTTTTGTGGGCGGAATGGAACGGCAAGTACCGCGATACCGTGCGCCGCTTCTGGCGCGGCGACCCGAGCCAGCTCTCGGATTTCGCTAACCGTCTCACCGGCTCCAGTGATTTGTATCAGGACGACGGCCGCAAACCGTACGCCAGCATCAATTTTGTGACCGCGCACGACGGATTTACTTTGTGCGACCTGGTCAGCTACAACCAAAAACACAACGAGGCAAACCAGGAAAATAATCGCGACGGCACGGACAGCAATGACTCCTGGAATATGGGCGCCGAAGGGCCGACCCAGGATCCGGCGATCAACGCGTTGCGCGAGCGGCAGATGCGCAATTTCTTGGCGACGCTGATGTTATCGCAGGGTGTCCCGATGCTGTCCGGGGGCGACGAGGTGGCTCGTTCTCAGCGGGGAAACAACAACTGCTACTGCCAGGACAATGAGCTGACGTGGTTCGACTGGAACCTGGATGAACCCCGTAAACGGCTTCTCGAATTTACGACCCGGCTGATTCAACTGCGGCTCGCTCATCCCAATCTGCATCGCCGCAAATTCTTTCAGGACCGGGAGATCCGGAAACCTGGAGAAGACCCCGCAGTCATGGATATTGCCTGGTTCAACACGGACGGAAATCCTGTTTCCGACCAAACCTGGCACACGGAATGGAATCGCGCAGTTGGCGTTCTACTGAATGGGCAAACGCTGGAAGTCACCGACGATAAGGGCCAGCCTGTCATCGATAACAGCTTCCTGCTGATCATCAATGCGGCTCAGGATGGAGTGGAATTCAAGCTTCCTCCCTGCCAAACAGCAGCGATCTGGCGTCAGATCGTGAGCACCGAAAACATCGACGAGCCGTTTGCGGAGAAAGAGCCAGGCGGGAAGGTGATTCTCGGGGGTAGATCGCTCCTGCTCTTCATGGATAAAGACCCGGTGAGGAAACCGGATTAGAAGACGCGGCGATCGCAAGACCGCCGCATCCGGTGAAGTGAGGATCCATGCTACACGGTCGCGCTTTGGGCCGCTACGGCGGGCGCAGCCGCGACCACGACCGTAGTAGCTGCATCCTCGGTACTCGCAACCGGGGGAGTAGACGCCGCCGCCTTAATGGAGGCGGGAGCTGTGGCGTCCGGTGTAGTGGGGGCTGGTGTGGGGGCCGGGGTACTCGACGCCGGCGTAGAGGCCGGTGCAGCTTTGGCCACGGGAGCGGCTGACGTCGCCGGGACGGATTCGGCGGTAACAAGTCCTAAATCAAGATCGACGTTAGCAAGGGATATGCCGAGTTTTTCGGCGATTTGTGTCGGTGTCGCACCCTGCAAATTCAGCTGGCTTACCTTAGAGGTCTGTGACAGGGTAACCGTGTCCTCCACCTGATCTTGCGCGTGAGTTTGGGGCGCGGGTGTGACCGTGGTCGGTGTCTGGACAGGCGTCGACGGAAAAAACGCTGAGGGATCTGAAGATGTGGCCGAGATCAAGATTGACATGATCGCAAGTCTCCCTTCGACTGGCTACCTATCGGCGCATTTGTTGAGTTTGTTAAGACCGAATTTGAGACAGTTTCCTGGCAACGGTTTCGACGACGGAAGCCCAGGCACCGGGTTGCGGCTGGCGGAAGAGGCGCATCGACGAATACCAGTAGCTCTGTTCCCCGGTCATGAGCCAACGCCAATCTGGTAGAAACGGCAATAGGACCCATATCGGCGCTCCAAGCGCTCCCGCCATGTGGGCGGTGGAGTTATCGATGGTGATGACCAGGTCCATAGCTACTATCTGCGCCGCAAACCCATCCAGATCCGACCACGGATCGACCGAGGGATCAAAAACGATAGGAGCACCGGCCCTGGCGGCGTCGTTTTCCAATGCGTCCAGGTCGCCATATTGCAGGCTCACCCATTGAATCCCGGGTTGCGCGAACAGCGGGGCCAGGCAGTGCAGATCGATCGACCGGGTGATTCCCGTCTTGCGCGCGTTCGTGTGCCAGGCTAGCCCTACCAGAAGCCTGCCGTCGGCATAGCGTGCGCGGAATTGTTCCCGCCGCGCCTGGTCAGCGATGAGATAGGGCGATGTGGTCGACGCAAACGCCGCTCTCGATTCGCGAAAGATCCCGGGCAAACTGCCGCAGGGCAGATGCGCGGCGATGTCCGGTTCCGGATTACCGGAAATTACTTTGACACCCGGAAAGGACCGGGCGAAGAGGGTTTGCAGTCGTGGGTCGCAGTCCAGGACGCAACGGACTCCCCTGCGGAGGACTTCGGGAACCAGCCCTGCGAACATGATTTCGTCGCCGATGCCTTGCTCGCCCCAGAGCAGAAGCCGGCCTGATGGTAACGCTTCTCCTCTCCAAAGTGGTTGGGGGTAGTCTCGCATTGGGGTGTCGTGATCCACGGATCGCCAACGCCGCTCGTAGAGAATCCATCCTTGGGAGAAATCGCGGCGGAGCAACTGCGCAAGCGCCAGGTTGAAAGCGATGCCTGCATTCCCGGGATCAAGACGGAATGCCCGTTGGAATTGAGCGAACGCCTCATCCTGTCGGCCTAAGTCGCCGAGCGTGCGGCTTAGATTGTGGTGGGCCTTGGAGTGGTTCGGGTTGATGGAAAGCGCTTGCTCATAACACTCCGTGGCATCCACCAGTCTCCCCTGAGTGTGCCGCGCGTTGCCCAGGTTGTACCAAGCGTCCGCGCTCCGTGGATCCAGGTCGAGTGCGCGCTGATACGAGAGGACCGCATCATCGAGTGCTCCCTGAGCCTGCAGAACATTGCCAAGATTGACGTGAATTTCAGGCAGGTTCGGATTGATAGCCAGCGCCATCTGATACTCGGACACCGCTGCTTGAAGGTCTCCTTGCGCTTGCAGAACATTGGCGAGATTCGAGTGATACGAAGCGCCGTTCGGGTGGATCGAGATGGCTTCGCCAATGAGCTCGGCGGCTCCTTGAAGGTTTCCGCATTCGAAGGCGATCATCCCCAGCAGATGCAGGCAGTCTGCGTGCCGTGGGTTGGCGCTTAGAATCTGCCGATAGACCTGTTCGGCTTCGCTCAACCGCCCGCGTTTGTGAAGCCGTAAAGCGTCTTCCACCGACAGAACCAACGCGGCCACTCCTGGAGATCTTTTCGACCGACTGCCGAGGGGCTTCAGTGCCGCGTGAGAATTCAACCCAACCAAGCATCGGTGCGAGGACCCAACCATGCGGCCTAGCCTCCCGCGTGCAAACTGGATCTCAAGGACCAAACAACCCTGACGGGTGCCCCATGTTCGCACCAGCGTACGTGGGCCGAATATGAATTCTTCGAATGCTTTCACTCAAGGACTAGAAGCATTGGAAGGGCTTCGCCCGTCTTTTTCGGCCCACGTACGCTGGTGCGAACATGGGGCACCCATCAGGGTTTGCTTGGTCCTTGAGATCCAGTTTGCACGCGGGCGGCTCCGCCTCATGGTTCGTTCTTGCGCGGACACTTCGGAATCTCTGACAGCGGGACGTCCTTGACTAGTGCTTTACCCCGAATCGTCGATAAAGCAATTAACGCATCCCACTTTTAGGGCTCCTGCTTGTGCGAGCAGGAGCCCTATCTTTTTCTAGGAACCCAGGCCGCGCATCGGCGTAAAGACCCGGTGATCTCCCCGTCCGGTGAGTTCGCGGACCAGGTCCACTTCCCGTTGCCGGTAGGGCGTGTCGTCCTGCTTGAACACCTCGTGGAACCAGATCGTCGGCTGCATTAACACGTAAGGCCGCTGCCACGAGTCCCAGGGAAAATAGGTTTGCGTTTTGCCCGCAACCAAGCCCCAATTGATGGCTCCGACGTGGTATTTCTTGGCCACCGGAAGACTCCCATCAAAAGTCGATCCGGCGCCCCGGGCCATGTATTCGGTGCAGATAATCGGACGGCCTTGTTTCTGCAGGCTCTTGATCCGCGCCTCGAACTCCTCAGGCCATCCATAGTTGTGAAAGGTAATCACGTCAGACTCACGCAGCTGAATCTGCGTGGTCTCGCTTTCTTTGGCAGGGTCATCCCAATCGCCCACCCATACTCCGCTGGTCAGCGGTTGCACCGGATGCACCGAGCGCGCCCAGGCGAACGCCTGGGGAAGCAGCTCACGCACGCGCGCAACCTTCACCGCAACATCCTCAACCTTGTCGCCACCGCGGTTGTCCGGCTCATTCCAGATGTCCCAACCAAGAATGCGCTCGTCGTGAGCAAACGCGCCTACCACGCCCACTACGTATGCCTTCAACTCGGGCTCCACGGAGCGGTCCAGCAAGCGGGTCTTACCCGGACTCTGCACCCACCCGGAATTGTGAATGCCCGGGATCGGCGGGTGCTGCGGGCCGAGATGCGGGTCAGTCTCCCAGCAGGAATCGAAAAGCACAAGCAGAGGCCGGATGTGGTGCTTAGCCGCTATGCCGAGAAAAGTGTCGAGCCGCTGCGTGAACCCTTTCGCATCCTGCTGCCAGAGCTGGTCCTGCAAGAACACCCGCACCGTGTTCATGCCGATACTCTCAGCCATCCCCAGTTCCTTGTCGTTGATCGCCGGGTCGAACGTGGCCGCTTGAAACATCTCAAGTTCATTGATCGCGTTCGAGGGAATAAAGTTCGCCCCCACCAACCACGGCTGCTTCTCATACCACTGATTGGCCTGTTCGGCCGTCCACCGCTCCGATCCACCGTTGGGCGTTTGCGCAACGGCCAAACCTGACCAGACGACAGTGAGCAGCAATAATATTTTCCGGATCATCGTTTGCCTTTCATCTCGTGTCCTTATTGCCGGAACTCTTCCAGTTCGTGTTCCTGACCGCGACCATGCGCTTTGCCATCTCGTCGCTCTTTTGCTTATCGCCGAGCTGCGCATACGCCTTTGCCAGCAGGAAATAGCCTTGTTCCGCGTTGGGATTATCCTGGATAGCCAGGTTGAGTTGGGTCACCGCGTCCGAGGGTTTGTTCTGGTTGATGAGCATTCTCCCCTTTTCAATCAAGGCCGGGGCATAGTTGCTGTCAATCGCGAGCGCCTGCGTAATCTCCTGCTCCGCGCCGGCTTGATCGTTTTGCGACAGCAAAGCGAGGGCCAGCTGATAGTGGGTGCGCGGTTGCTCCGGAGACAGAGCGATTGCTTGACGATATTCAACAACAGCATCCTCGACTTTGCTCAACTTGAGCCAGACGTTGCCCAGCAGGAAATGGGCCTGATAGGAGTTCCCATCCAGCGCAATGGCCCGCTTCAGATCATCGCGCGCGGCATCGTAGAGGATCGAGTCATATTCGCTCTCAGCCAAAGTGACGAGAAAGGGGGCAGATCCGGAGTAGACATTCCTCCTGGCATTGAGCAGGGCGACAACCTCCTTGAATCTCCCTTGCAGCTGCATGGTGTTGGCGAGCAACAGCAGCGATTGAATCGAGGGGTAGGTCTTGTACTCCATCTCGGCCACTGTCTGCGCGGGCGCCAGTTGGCGACTCTTAATAAATGCCACCACCGCCACCTGCATCTCCTGCACGGGCGTCTTCGGATTGGCATGAAAATATGCGAGCGCCTGCGCGGCCTGCTCCACCTGTCCACTGCGCAGGTACTGGCGGGCGAGCGAAGCCGCAACACTGTTATTCGACGGCCACACAGCATGCGCCTGCTCCAGAGTCTTTTCCGCCTCAGGCAGGTTGCCTCCGCCCTCGAAGGCGGCTGCCAGTAAGAGACTGACTCTGGCATCGCAATGCAACCCGGCGAGCGGTCGCAGGCTATCGGCTGCCTGCTGATATTGCGCCTGCTCCATGAACGCGCTCGCCTGGCCAAGCATCGTGCCCGTTTCCTCCGGGGTGGGGCACCCCTTCGTTATTGGCGCAGCTGCCGCCAAGCCGCCGGAGAGACACACACCGGCGGCCAAGGCGGAGAGGAGGGCAAGCTTTTTCGATCTAGAAGGCAAACCGCAGGCTAAGTTGGATCTCACGCGCCGGATTGGCATTTTGCACATAACCGAATTTGCTGTCGTTCACTCCTGTGTCCAGGCCGTAGAAATTGACCCGGTTGAAGGCATTGAACACATCTGCCCTAAAGGTTAAACCATAGCGCTCAGCGAAGCGCCAGGTCTTATCCCCGGCAAGGTCCCAGTCGGCGCTTCCCGGATTGGCGACACTCTGCACCGACGAGTTCCCTTGCACACCCACAGCCGTCACAGCATGAACGTTCTGTGTGTTGAAGTACGGTCCCAATTTTCCATTCCTGCCCAGGCCCCCTGTCAGCGAGGGGTTGTTGACCGATCCCGTAACGTTGGGCAGTGCATTTACAAAGATCCCCAGGGATTGGCTGCTACCCAGCGTTGACCAGATACCGGAATGGTAGGAGGCGATCGCCGCCAGCTTCCAGCCGCCCACAAATGCATCGGTCCAGCCGCTATTGTTCAGGAACATCTTGCCCTTGCCAAAGGGGAGTTCGTAAATGGAGTTCGCCACCAGAACATGATTTATATCCTCCTGGCAGTGGCCGCGATCGAGCCGCATGTCCAGCGGGTGCCATGAGAAGACATCCTGCCACGGCCAACCCAGGCATTTGGACCAGGTATAAGAGCCAAGCAGCGAAAAGCCGGAGCTGTAGCGCTTTTCGGCGCGCAGCGCCAGGCCGCTGTAGAACGAACTGCCGGAATTGCTGTTCTCCTGTACCCCGTTCCAGCCCGGGAGCGGGTAGGTACCATCCGTATTTTCAGGGTCGATGTTAGGCCGCTCCTCATAGTGATGGGCGGCGCTCCCCAGGTACGCGGCTTCAAACACCCAGGTCTTCAGTGTGTGAGCGACAGAGAGGTTCCATTCGTAGGTGTACGGCGTCTGGCCGTTGGGTTGGATGAACGAAGCGGTAGGACCTCCGCCGGGCACGGTCGGGCCGAACAGCTGGTTGAGCGTATAGTTGAGCGGCTTCCCAACCGGCGAGTTGCCATAGCTCTGGATCAGATAGTACTTGGTCGTATCGACCTCGACCTCGTACTGGTTAATGTTGGGTTGAATGAAGAAAATCCCAAACCCGCCTTTAATATCCGTATTGCCGCGGCCAAACGGAATCCAGTTGAAGCCCAGGCGCGGAGAAAAATTCGTGTACCTCGGCTTCACCATCGCCCGGGTGAGACCGAGAACATTCGTGTCCGGATAAGAGAGATCCTGATTGGTGGCAACGTCAAAGCTTCCGACGTGGTTCTTCAACTCAATCGGCTGCTTGCGATGCTCCCAGCGGCCGCCGGCAGTCAGCGTCAAGTGGTTGTTGACCTTAACCGTGTCGGTTACGTAATAGGACTGGTACCACATCCGCAAATTCATGGTGGGATCCCCAAGCGCGGTGAAGCCGTTATTGGGAACTCCCAAAAGCAGGTCGCCGATCGGATCGCCGGAGTAGGACCCATTGAAGCTGATATTGGTGGCCGCCCAGTCTTCATACATGAAGATGGGCTGGTAGCGTATATCCCCGCCCACGGTGATCTGGTGCTTGCCCCGTTGATATTGCAGCGCCTCCGTCCACATGTTCATGCCTTCGCGGACGATGTCGGTTCCTTCGGTCGAGCCGGGGTTGGCGTAATTGGTCACGCTGAAGGACGGGGGTCCATAGGAACCGGGCTGGTCCACCTCGCCGACCAATCCGAGCGGGTTCGATTTGCTCGCGTCGTATCCGTCGGCGCGCTGTTCCCCGACCGCCGTGTGCGACCAGCCGTAGCGAACGTTGTTCAACAGTGCGGGCGAAAAGGCGTGGGTCCATCCTACTGCCAGGTTCTTCGGGCTGGACGGGTAGATGATTTCCCTGGACGGGGTAATGTCGGTCACGCTGGTGGTCTGGTTCTGATTCGTAAACCGGACAAAGACGCTATCGTTGTTGGAAATAGGATAGTCCCAGCGGACGTTTTCCTGGTCCCAGTTATCGGTCGTAACCCCGAGATAGTGGTAGTTCTGACCGCTGGCATACGTGCCGTTCGGCGCCGGGTAATAGGCCAATATCTTCTGCGCCGTAGCGTTGAAAAGGTTGCTGGGGATCTGGTTCCCAGGGAAAGGCGCATACGCGCCGTTCACGACCACGAAGGGGTTTACCAGTTGCGTCGTGTCGGAACTGAAATTGCCGGCACGCTGGGCCGCGCTGGGCACGTTGGCGTAATAGTTCTGCGGGTAAATCTGCCGGAAGCCCTCGTAGTTGCCGAAGAAAAACATCCGGTTCTTCTTGATGGGACCGCCGAGGCTCGCCCCAAACTGGTTCTGGTGAAAGGGTGGCGGCGCGCCCTGATCGAAGTAGTTGCGCGCGTCAAAGTCGTTGTTGCGCAGGTACTCATAGGCGGAGCCATGGAATTGGTTCGTGCCCGACCTGGTGACGACGCTGACGAAGGCCCCGCCGTTTCCAAAGGCGGCGGGTGCGCCGGATTGTTCCACCTTGAACTCCTGGGTGAAATCCGGAGAGGGCAAAAGCCCGGCGGCCCCGTACCACGCGTTGCGGGTTTCGATACCGTCATACAGGTAGCTCACATCGTCTTCGCGCAAGCCGCCAATAACGAGCGCCACGGTAGCCGTACCTGTCCATTGCGAGGCAGGGGAACTCATGCCCGAAACCACTGGGGTAACTCCGGCGGAAAGTTGCGCCAGTTGCAATACATCCCGCCCGTTTAGGGGCATATCGCCGATCTGCTGGTTTTCAATCACCTGGCCTTGATTGGAGGTCTGCGTATCCAGCAGCAAAGCATCGGCGGAAACGGACACGCTCTGCGTGGTTCCCCCGACGCCCAGCGTGATGTTCTGCTCAAGCTTCTGATCGACAAAAAGGGTGAACGGTACGGTGTTTTGCGTCTCGAATCCGGTTTTCGACACCGTCAACGTATAGCTGCCGGGCGGAAGCTGGGTCACGTGATAGGCGCCCAGGTTGTCTGTGGTCGCCGAGTAGGCAACGCCGGTCGCCGCATTCGTGACCACCACGTTGGCTCCAATCACAATGGCGCCGGTCGAATCGGTCACGGTGCCGCTCACCGCGCTGGTCGTGCTCTGGGCACGCCCGGAGTCGGAATAAAGAATCAAAATGGTGAGCGCCACCATGCAAGGCGCAATCTTTCTGCGTAGTGCCTGCCACATACCCCACCCCCCGAAGTTGTACAGTCTTAATGCAAACGGTTACATTCCAAGTGCGGCTTTCCGCTCTTGCTGGACCGGAGAGAAGAGTAGGCTTCGCATTGGGATCAACACAATAGGGCGGACGAACCCATTCAAGATGGTACAAATGCACTACTCACGGCGACGATTGCTGAAGCAGCTTGCCTCGGCTCTGCTACTGCCTCGAATGCCGGCCTGGCCATCGACCGCATCGGCCGGCAGAGGTCTTTTCGAAGAAATATCGCCCACCGCCAGCGGCCTGCACTGGAATCACGTAGCCGGTAAATCACGCATGAAATATCTGCCCGAGAGCAGCGGCGCCGGCTGCGCTTTCCTCGATTACGACAACGACGGCTGGATGGATATTTACTTGGTCAACAGCGGCAAGTGTGATTTTTATACTCCCGGGAAGCCGCTTCGCAATGCGCTTTACCGGAACAACCGCGATGGAACCTTCACCGATGTCACGGAAAAGGCGGGTGTGGCCGGCGGCGGCTATGGAATGGGAGTGGCGGTGGGTGACTATAACGGCGACGGTCTCCCGGATATCTATGTCACCCAGTACGGGCGGAACATCCTCTATCGCAACAATGGAGACGGCACCTTCACCGACGTGACGGCCAAGGCCGGGGTCGGCCTCTCGGGATGGAGTACGAGCGCCGTTTGGTTCGACTACGACAACGATGGCCGGCTGGACCTGTTCGTCTGCCAGTTCTGCGAGTTCAATAAGACGCTTGGGTGTCCCGTCGATCCTGACGGTACTCGCCACTACTGCATTCCCCGCCCCTTCAATCCAAGGCCTAGCTGGCTTCTGCACAACAACGGGGACGGAACGTTCACTGACGTGAGCCGGGAGACAGGGATCGCCGATTCTCTTGGTAAGGCGTGGGGCGCGGTCGCGGCCGATTTCAACAACGACGGCCGGATGGATCTCTTTGTGTCCAATGACACCGTGGCTGATTTCCTCTTCATGAATCGCGGGAACAAATTCGAAGAGACGGGGTTCGCCGCCAACGTGGCCTACACTGCCGACGGATTCACCCGCTCCGGGATGGGTGTCGACGCCGCCGACTTCAACCAGGACGGCTGGATGGACATATTCGTCGCCAACATCAACGAGGAGATTTTCTCTCTCTACAGGAACAATCAAAACGGGACGTTCGAGGATGTTGCCATGCCTTCCGGCATCGGCCAAGCCACACGCTGGATGAGCGGCTGGGGGCTGAAGTTCTTTGACTATGACAACGACGGCAACCTGGACCTGATTTTGTCCAACGGGTTTCCCGACGACTTGATTGACCAGGAATCGCATTACGTGACCTACAAAGAGCCGCTGTTGTTGTTCCACAACGAGGAGGCCACCTTTCGCAACGTGAGCCAGCAGGGCGGAACGGCGTTTTCCAAAAGATTCGCCTCCCGCGGCCTCGCCACGGGGGACTTCAACAACGATGGCGCGGTCGACGTTCTGATCAACGTAAATGATGCCGCTCCTTTGCTCTTGAAGAACACCGGCGCCGCTCAGAATCACTGGCTGGGCATAAAGCTCGAAGGGAGGAAGTGCAATCCGGATGCTATTGGTGCGCGTGTCACTTATCAGGCTGGAGAAATGGTCCGCCACCGCATGAAGACCGGAGGGGGCAGTTTCCTCTCCGCTCACGATCCGCGCCTGGTGCTGGGGGCCGGACAGCACAACAAAATTGAATGGATCGAAGTCAGCTGGCCGCAACCGAGTGGCCGGATCGAGCGCTTCACTAATTTGCCCATCGATCGCTACATCACCCTAGTCGAAGGCGGCGGACGAGCATCTTAAACCGTACAATGATTGGCGGAAAGGCGCACAGCGTGAGTTGGCCGGCCGCATCTCCAAAACAACTTATCGCAATCAGCTTGGCGTGCGCTGGGATGGCGTTCGGAGCCTGGTTGTGGGTGAGCTTGGGCCGCGCGCAGAGCGTGGTCCCTGCGCATTCCTTCCCACTGCATGACGGGCAGCTGAGCGAATGGAAGGCCATCGGCGGCAGGTGGAAAACTGCTAACGGAGTCGTGCGTAGCGAGACCAACGAGAGAGGCGCCAAGTTGGTTGCCGGCTCGACCCGCTGGAGCGACTACACCCTCACCTCCGACATGCGTTTCGATGGAGCCGCCGCCGACATGGGCCTCATGGTCCGATCGAATGATGAGACCGAAGGAACAGACACCTACAACGGATACTTTGTCGGTTTCCGTAATTTAGACAGTACCCTCGTGATTGGCCGCGCGAATTATGGGGAGTGGGTGGAAGCACCCCCCGTACCCATACCGGGCGGCGTTTCTCCTGGGGTTTGGTACCGGCTGCGCGTGACCGCATACCAATGTCATATTGCCGCGTCTGTCCAAAATTTGACTACCCTTCAAACTGCCTGGATCGCCTTTGAGGAGCGCTTCTGCGTCAAGAGCGGGCGCATCGGATTGCGTTCCCTCAACTCCGATGCCATGTGGCGCAACATCGGCGTGCGCGAGGCGGGATGGGACGATTATCTGGAGCTACAGAAACACGCAACTTCGGTGGAGCAGCCTGCCGTTCTCGAGGGCCCGCCGTGGTGGACGCCGTGGCACGTAGGAATGCTGTTCGCAGGGGTTCTGGTTTTCGCATTGCTGGTTCAGCTTGCCTATTTCCGTATCCAGCAATGGAAGGCGCTTGCCATCACCCAGGAGCGGGAACGGCTGGCTCATGAAATTCATGACACGATGGCGCAGAGCTTTGCTGGCGTTGGGTACCAGATCCAGGGAATCCGGCGCAGTGTCATTCGCGGCAATTACCAGGACTACCGCGTGATTGCCGATCAGCTGAGCATTGCTTACCAGTTGGTGCGCAAATGCCACGAGGAAGCCGGCAGAACCATCGCGATGTTCAGCACCGCGCTGCCCTCCACACAGCAGAGTCTTTTAGACGCCTTAGCCAGAACCGCCGGCAGAATTGCCGGAGAGCAGATAAAAATAGTGATTCGGCTGAACGGAAATTCCACTCCGTTAACCCTGCGCGTGGCCGATGCACTGCTGCACATCGGCCAGGAAGCGATCGCGAATGCGGTAAGCCATGCCGACCCGACCGTGCTTACGATTACTTTGGCTTTCGAGGGGAATGAAGTCGAGTTAGTGGTGGAAGACAACGGTCAGGGCTTTGCCTATAAACCGGAGACGGCCGGATTCGGCATCCTCGGCATGCAGAAAAGAGCGCGTGATGTAGCCGGTATATTGCAGATCGAGAGTGTTGCCGGAGTGGGGACAATACTACGTGTAAGGGCTGCCCTCGATGAGGAGAAACTGCCAAGACGAATCCTCACGCGAGTAAGAAAGAAATTCGCGTAATACCTCTCTAAATTAGATATTCGCGATGGCGAGATAAGAGCAGCGCAAAGGCAAGGGGCTTCCGAATGCAGAGTTGCTGCGCCTTGGCTTTAGGGTAGGCTTCCCTCAGCCTTAGGGGTATTCCGAAGAGAACTGCAGGTCCCTCCACTTCGCTTCGCTCCGGTCGGGATGACAAGGGGAGGGTGGTGTGTCCATTGAGTGCTGTTAGTGGGATCGAGAGAGCTGCAGGTCCTTCCCTGTCCCATAGCCCGACTTTCCATGGAAGTACTACCCTCCCTTGTTTGAATGTATAGGTGGGGCGGGGGCTGGGGAAATGAAGAAGGGTTCTCCCGGAGATTACCATGCTGAGACCAGCTGTTTCGAGCAACTGGCTCAGAAATCTCAATCAGGAGAACCCAATGACTGTTATTCACTATATCGGATTGGACGTACACAAGAAAACAATCAGCTATTGCATCAAGGCGGCGGATGGCCGAATTGTCCAGGAAGGCAAGTTGGCCGCTACACGGCCCGCGTTGCACGAATGGGCGAAGGCGCAACGTGTTCCCTGGCATGGCGCCATGGAAGCCACACTATTCAGCGCCTGGATCTACGACACACTAAAGCCCTATGCCGAGCGGCTGGTGATGGGGCATCCTGCCAGGATGAAGGCCATCACCGCAGGCAAGAAGAAAAGCGATTCCATCGATGCCAGGACCATCGCCGACTTGCTCCGTTGCGACTTGCTGCCTACCTGCTATGTGATGGCGCCGGAGATGCGCGATCTAAGAAGACTGTTGCGCTATCGCAATATGGTAGTGCAGCAGTCCGTGCGCATGCAGAACAAGATGGCCGGTCTGCTGATGGAAACCGGCACTGCCTTTCACAAAGACAAGCTGCGTGGGAAGAAATACTTCTCTCAGCTGATCAAGAGTCTGGAAGAGGTACCGGAGTCGGTCAAGGATCTGCTCAGGATGAGTCGCGGCTCGATGGAGATGTTCGAGTCAGCCCAGAAGCAAATTATCAACAGGCTGCTGTCGGAGCCGACTTTGGAGCAACGCGTCGAACGACTGATGAGCATCCGTGCGGTTGGCCCGATCACGGCTCTGACTTGGGCGCTGGAGATCGCCGATCCGCACCGCTTTGCCTGCATCGCCGAAGCCGTCAGCTACTGCGGATTAACCGCGGCCTTCCGCTCTTCTGCCGGCAAACAGCAACGTGGTCCGATTTCCAAGCAGCGCAATGCCTGGCTGCAGCCGGTGTTGATCGAAGCCGCCAAACTGGCGCCCCGCTGGAACCCGCAGTTGGCAGCACTGCATGCTCACGAATTGGAGCGCGGACACGCCAATCGCGCGACCTTGCAAGTGGCGCGAAAGCTTGTGGCGTACCTGCTGGCTGTGGACAAGAGTGGTCAACCCTTTCAAGTGCACACCCCGCCTCCGCCGGTAGCCAACTCGGCAAAGAAGAAGCCAGCCAGAAAGAGCAAGAAGGCAGTTGCTTTAGCACCGGCCGCGTAAGGGGAAACACACCGTCGGCTAACGATCTTACCGTCAGGTTGGTAAAGACCGAACATGCCCTTGCGAGTTTTCTGAGGCATGCCGATCTTTCCCCCGATGGTCGCTCTATTGGGCGCAACACAAAGGGGAATCTAGTTTTGCAGATTCCCCTCAGGACACATCGGTGGGATGAGTCGGATCGAGTATTCCTGGCAGGTTGCTCTCCAGCAGAGCCTGCTTCCGCTTGCTCGATCCACTCAGCCTACCAGAGTTTTTTTGTTCGATCTGTCAGCGATCCACCGGCCGGTCCTTGCGTATGGGATGACTGTGCACGGGAATTTTGGTTCCCAATACACCCTTTCCCTTGTTTCAAGGTCGGCCGGTTTACCATAACTCAATCTTCGTGGACAAAGCCTAACCAGCGTTGTTCCCGCAAATGGATGTCTGGCCACGCTGCCATGGCGTTGGTCGTGCTAAGGGATCGAGGACAGTTCGCAACATTCACTATCAGCTGGCTCGGAGAACCCATCCCGCCGAGTCAAGGGAAATCTCCGTTTTCCCTTGACTATTACCTATCATGGATGTCCTCCCGAGGAGAAGATCAGCCCACGGCCAGTTAAGAGTGGAATCAACAGTACGGGCCACCGCGCACTGGACGGGTGCCCATGTTCGCACCATCTAACGTGGGCCGAAAAAGCCGGGCGACCCGCATTTCCTGCTACGCTGCACCGGACAGGACCACGTGTGCGCCTTTCCGCGAAGAAAGGCGCATGCACTGTATCAACGACACCAAGTCCGACAGGAAATCCGGGGGAAGCCCATCAAACGGCTTTTGGTCGTTCCGGGGTACAGTTGTTCATTAGGACCGAAGAGGTTATGGGCCTGCGGCCCACCCAAGGTGATGAAAATCGCTTTCCGTCCGGCGATTACTCTCCATGGAAGCGTCACGCTCTCCTGGGTCATCCCTCAATCCCAATAACCGATCCCAAATGGAAACGCCGCCCTCCCCTTGTCATCCCGAGCGAAGCCGAGGAACCTGCAGTTCGACGGACCTTTCGGGGAAATGTATTTCCGTTGTTCGACGTAGCGTAGCGCAGTGTGTTTCCGCAGCGTGCTAAGGCCGTACCCTTCAAGAAAAACACCACGGCACCTGGATATACGAGTAGAAGCTTCGGAAAGCCTTTGCCAGTGCGAATCGAGGGAATGCTATTCCCCAACACGGATGAGGCCACGCCGGATAGCGGTTGTGGCGGCTTCTGTGCGGTCCTTGGCGCTTAGTTTTTCCAGGCAGCTGACTACGTGATTGCGGGCGGTCTTGTCGCTGATGAAGAGGCGCTCTGCGATTTCCTTGTTGGTTAGCCCCATGGCCACGAGAGTCAGGACTTCCAGTTCGCGCTGGCTCAACTCCTCACGCGCAATCGTCTCAAAGAGGCGTTGGGCAATGTTGGGTGGAATGCAGCGCTGGTTCTCATGCACCATCTCCACCGCTTTTACAATTTCTTCTTGAGGAGTGCTCTTCAAAAGGTAGCCCATGGCTCCAGCCTGCAGGGCACGCAGAACATATTCGTCCGCTTCGTAGTTCGTCAGCACGAGGATGCGTATCTCCGGAAAGATGCGACGCAACTCCACGATGGCCTCCGCACCTTCTAACTCCGGCATGCGCAAATCCATCAGCACAACGTCGGGTTGCACTCTTCGCACTTCCGCCAGGGCCTCTCTCCCAGACCCCGCCATACCCGTCACCGAGATGTTCTCCTCGCTTTCGAGCATGGTTCGCAAGCCCAGACGGACCACTGGATGATCGTCGACGATCAGTACCTTAATCACACTTGCGCCCAAGCTCTATCACTACCACGCTGGCATGGGGAAAAACCATATCGAACGCCTGACCTGCCTGGATTTGTCTGCCCGCCGAATCCCGGCCCTGGGTGGAACCACCAACTTACTTTATGCCGATCACCATGGAATCGGGGCCGACGAGATGCTCGACCCGGGTTTCGCGGAATCCTGCTTCTTCCATCCAGCCCGTACAGTCGCTGCCCGTGTAGTCGAACCCGCCCCGGGTTTCGATGAGCATGTTCAGGCTCATCAGCAAGCCAAAGGCATTGGTGGCACGATCGTCGTCGATGAGGGCCTCGTACACGATGTAGGCGCCGCCTCGAGGTAGTGCCTCCCAGGCCTTACGGACCAGCATGCGCTTGGTTTCCAGGTCCCAGTCGTGCAGGATGTGACCCATCATCACCACATCGGCCTTGGGCAACGGCTGCTCAAAGAAGCTGCCGGGGGAAAATTTGACCCGCTCCGACAGACCGTTGCCTTCGACGTATTCCTCAAAGCACGGGCCCACGGCCGGCAAATCGAAGCCGATGCCTGCAATATGGGGGTTGGCCAGGGCAACCTGGGAAATCAAGTCCCCTTGTGCGGTGCCCACATCGACCACGGTGCGATAATTGTTAAAGGGAAACTTGCGAGCGATGGCCAGGTTTGCTCCGCGGCTTCCGCCGGTCATGGCTCCCAGAAACTGCTTCAGCCGGGCCGGGTCGGCGTAAAGCGCCACGAAGGGGTCGAGGCCACCGTCGCGGATCTCATTTTGCGGCAACCCGGTGCGCAGAGCGGTCGTCAGGCGGCCCCAGTCCGGGTAGAGCCGATGATTTGCCATCTCCAGCATGCCGCCGATATAAGACGGTTTGCGCCTGTCGAGGAATAAATCCGTCGATTCCGTATTGGCATAGTTAGCCTCCTGCCGTTGGAGAAATCCGAGGGCCACGAGCGCATCGAGAAAATCGCGCGCCGAGCGCGCATGAAGGTCCAAGCGCTTCCGCAGGGTTTCCAGACTCTGCGGTTGTTGGGCGAGTTCGGTAAATAACCCCATTTCCACGGCGCTCAATAACGTTTTTGCGGCCCAGAAGCTCATACCCACCTGCAGGATGTGGCCAGGATTTGGCTCAGTCATGGATTACCTTTCGATCTCTAGGAGTTGTGTTAAGAAGCACTTCATTCTATGCCTTAGGGCGCCGGTGGGTGCGTTTTACCTATGCCCCGGCTGCGGGTGGAGAGGTTCGTCACTCATAAGTGGCAGAGGCAAATGGGAAGAAAAGGAGAATATGCAGCCGAATTCAGGCAAAACTCTCTCTCGCAGTTGCATCCAATCAATGTGTCATAGACCAAGAGGAACCACAGCAGTGACAACCATGCAGGCCGGACCTCGCAATTCAGTGCCTGATCCGCTAGATAACTTCAGCGAATTGGCGGCGGAAACACACTTTCACTTCGCCGCCCTCGTAAAATCGTATCCCGACCCGATCATCAGCAAAGATCTCAATGGCCGGATTCTCAGCTGGAACCGGGCTGCGGTTCGTATGTTTGGCTATGAGGAGGAGGAGATTCTGGGCCAATCGATGTTGCGCGTGGTCTCCCCGGACTTCCATCGGGAAGAGACTGAGCTGCAACGGAAGTTGAAGGCCGGGGAACCCATCGATCCCTACGAAACGACTTGGGTTCGGAAGGATGGTCGCAACATACCAGTGTCTGTCATCGTCTACCCCGTCCGGAACGAGAGCGGGAATGTGATTGGCGCATCGAAGATCGCCACCGATATTTCGCAGCGACAGCTCGATGACGAAAGCCGATTTCAGTTGGCGGCCATCGTCGCCTCTGCCGACGACGCAATTGTCAGCAAGGATTTGACCGGCATTGTCACCAGTTGGAATGAAGGAGCGCAGCGGATGTTCGGCTTCGCAGCAGAGGAGATGGTCGGCCAGTCCATCCTGCAGATTATTCCGGAAGAGCTGCGCTACGAAGAGGATGAGATTCTGAGGAAGCTGCGAGCCGGCGAGCGCATCGACCACTATGAGACGACCCGCAGGAAGAAAAATGGGGAGAGCGTCCATGTTTCCGTGACCATTTCGCCGATCCGGAATGCGACGGGCCAAGTGATCGGCGCCTCAAAGATCGCTCGCGATATTTCGGATCGCAAAAAGCTGGAACGGTTGTTGATACAGTCGGAGAAACTGGCGGCTACGGGCCGGATGGCGGCTACGATCGCGCACGAAATCAACAATCCCCTGGAAGCGGTAATGAACCTGATTTTTCTGGCCCGCCAACACAGCCCGGAGTCAGGCAAAGCCCATAACTACCTGCTGACCGCGGAACAAGAATTGGAGCGCGTCTCCCACATCGCACGGCAGACCTTGGGCTACTACAAAGACACCGGCGCGCCCGTCGACTTGCTGCTCCATCAACTCATTGAAAATGTGCTGGTAGTCTACAATTCGCGGCTAACCGCTCTGGGTATCACGGTGGATCTCAGGTTCAACGACCTGCAAATGATCAGTGCCAGTCGGGGAGAAATGCTTCAGGTCTTCTCGAACGTGATTACGAATGCGCTCGATGCCATGCCTAAGGGAGGATTACTGGAGATTTCGACTCGAAAGCTCACGGGATCCACGGGCGATGGAATTCAAATCGTAGTTCGGGACAATGGGGCGGGCATCCAGAGAGACCATCTGGAAAAGATCTTCGAGGCTTTCTTTACCACAAAGGGAAATCTGGGTACGGGCATCGGGCTTTGGGTCGCCCGGCAACTGGTGGAAAAACGCGGGGGCCATATCTCTGTGGCAAGCAGTATCGAGCCGGAAAAAAGCGGCACCACCATCACGATCTTCGTCCCTTTTGCCTCCCCTGGCTCGCGCCTTTTGGCCGAGCAGGCATAAGATTACGAAGTTCCAAGTCCGAGTAATGCTCGAGACGACAGTCATTTAACCCAGTACATGATTGTATCGTGATACGATACAATCATGGCGCATCGCAATCCCATGATGGAAGAGTCCGCCTTCCTTAGCACTCTCGCGGACTTCCGGTATGAACTGAGATTGTTTCTCCATTTCAGCGAAACGGCGGCGCTGCATGCCGGGCTGCAACCGCAGCAGCATCAGCTCCTGCTGCAGGTTGCCGGCGCCTGTGATCCGGATGCCGTAACCGTTGGCTATGTCGCAACCCGGTTGGGATTGAAACACAATAGTGCGGTGGAACTCGTAAACCGTACCGAACGGGAAGGTCTGCTGTTACGAACCACGGATCAAGATGACAAGCGACGAGTGCTTCTCCGCGTCACACGGAGCGGAAGGCAAGTTCTTAGAAGACTATCGGATGATCACGCGCGGGAGTTGAATGAAAGAGCGCCACGCTTGATCGCAGCGTTAGAACAGATCGGGCTAAATACTGTCGTGGGCACGGAGGAGGCTGGGGAATGAAAGCGCACTCCTCTGGACTACGGGATTTTACGGTCGACAGTAGAACCTGGACCCTCTCCGCTGTGGCCTGTCTGATCGGTGCATGCTCGGCGGCTCTGGCGGTTCTGTTGTTAAGGGCCATTGCTCTGGCGACCAATATCTTTTACTACCACCGCATCAGCCTGGCTATGGTCAGCCCGGCAGGATCGACAGAACCGCATTGGGCGATGCTGCTGGCGCCATGCCTTGGAGGACTGATTGTCGGGCTCATGGCACGCTATGGCTCCGACAAAATCCGCGGGCACGGGATACCGGAGGCGATCGAGGCCATTCTCCTTCGTGGAGCGCGCGTCGAGCCCAAGGTAGCAGTGCTCAAACCTCTGTCTGCCGCCATCGCTATTGGCTCCGGTGGTCCCTTCGGCGCTGAAGGGCCGATCATCATGACAGGTGGGGCGGCTGGTTCGCTGGTTGCACAATGGCTCAAACTTTCCGATGCCGAACGCACCACACTCCTGGTGGCAGGCGCGGCGGCTGGGATGTCAGCGACCTTTGCAGCACCGATTTCCGCGGTCATCCTGGCGGTGGAGTTGCTTCTTTTTGAGTGGCGGCCGCGTTCGCTCGTGCCAGTCACGGTTGCCTGTGTGATCGCAGGCGCCTTGCGCATCTGGTGGCTCGGCGCAGGTCCTCTCTTTCCCCTCAACCCGGGACCAGGCATTTCGCTCAAATGGATGATGCTCATGGCTGCACCCTTGGGAATTTTGGTTGGGCTGGCCTCCGCGGCACTGAGTCGATTGATGTATGGAATCGAGGATGCCTTTGAGCATGTTTCCGGCCGCCTTGGAATACACCAGATGTGGTGGCCGGCCATCGGTGGGATAGGGGTTGGTATTGGCGGGTTCTTCTTCCCCCGCGGGCTTGGCGTTGGCTACGACAACATCGCGGCCTTGTTGCGCGGCAACGCGCCTGTGGCCTTGCTGGTTGGAATACTCGTCGCCAAATCTCTTATGTGGGCTTTCTCCTTAGGTTCGGGTACGTCGGGGGGAGTCCTCGCTCCTCTGTTGATGATTGGCGCGGCCCTGGGCGAGTCGATAGCTCATCTGGCACACTTGCCGGCGGAAACACAGGCGCTGTGGGCGTTGGTGGGGATGGGAGCTATGCTCTCGGGGGCGTTGGGCGTACCACTGACGGCGATCCTGTTTTCGCTGGAATTGACGCACGCACTGCCGGCCTTATTGCCATTGATGCTCGCCTGTATTTCTTCTCATTTCGTTACCTCCCTGGTTATGCGCCGGTCAATTCTAACGGAAAGGCTGGGCAGGCGTGGACATCACGTGTCGCGCGAGTACGGCGTCGATCCACTGGAAACGGTTACGGTAGCTGAGGTAATGACAGCGCGCGAAGATGGGAACAACCACCTGGAGGAGCTCCCGGCGGCATTTGCTTATTCAGATGAGACCTGCCGCGCGATCGCAGAAGAGATGGCGACGACCGGTATGCTAACACTGCCAGTGGTGGACCGCCGGACGAACCGGCTCCGCGGGACCATCGGGGCGGCGGAATTGTTGACTGGCCGCAAGCGCGCCGTTGCGCGTGAGTCGGAGCGAAGTGTCACTTTTGGACGGAGACACAACAACAACGGGATCATTCCGCAGAGCCACTCAAAAGGCGATAAAGTCAGCGCCGAAGTCGATTCGGTTTAGCAGGAAACCTTTCGGAGCCACTCACGCCGAAGGCTTCCTCCAGTAGGCGCCCCAGCCATCTATGTCTACGATCGGTTCGGTTATGCCATGGGCGTCGCGAAAATCGTGGATGGCTCGCCGGCAATTATCCTCGGGTAGTCCGTAGTCATCGATGACGAGAAAGCCACCCGGTGACAATTTGGGATAGAGAGGGACCAAAGCGTCCATCGTTGACTCGTACATCACACCGTTCAGCCGTAGAACAGAAAGCTTGTCTATCGGTGCGGCAGCCAGCGTGTCTTTGAACCAGCCGCGCAAAAACTTGACCCGGTCGTCCAATAAACCGAACTTGCGAAAGTTTTCTTGCACGTCCTCTAACGAGATCGCCAGCTCCGTATCGAGATACCACTTAACGCCCTTGTCCTGCGGGTACTTTTCCGAATCAGGGCTTGGCAGGCCTTCAAAGGAGTCCGCGACCCACACATTCCGTGTCTCGTCGCCGTGGGCCTTCAGAATCGCGCGCATGAAAATGCTCGCTCCGCCGCGCCAGACGCCGGTCTCAATGCAGTCCCCGGCCACACTGTCCGCCAGAGCCGTCTCGACACAGTAGCGCAAATTATCCAGGCGCTTTTTTCCTATCATCGTCGTCGCCTGCGAAGGCCAATCGCGGCCGTTCATTCGTTTCTCGGCGTCGAACTTGACCGGCTTGCACACCGCTAACCCCATCAGGCCGGCAGCGTTGTTCAGAGAGGATTTGACCAGCCTCCTGGCAACCGACCCCTTCTCGATCAGGGGGTACATCTCGTCATCCCCCCATCGGATCAGCGTGTTCTCGAGCAAGTTCAGATAAAGGTCGCGCAGCGGCTCTGCCATCGTCTCTCCCAGATCGAATTATATAAAGCGTCACTTGCAGACAAAGTTAGCCGCATCGTCGATGCTGCCGTTGCCTTGATAGCGGGCCGTCTGAGGATACGGGCAGAGAGGCCGGGTGCGATCGGGCTTGCCCGCAGTCTGATGGGAGGCGACGATCCTGTCCGGGGCTCTTCCCTGCTCCACCCACTGTTCGAGGACGCTGATTTTGTCGAAGGTGTCGGGCCCTTCCCCGCCGGAACAGTGGCCCATGCCTGGCACCATAAACAAGCGAATCCAGTTGGTGGCAGGCGGCGCATCTTCGCTCAGCTGGATCGTCTGCCGGTAAAAGTCAACCGTCGAACCAGGCGCGACCTGCTGGTCAGCCCAGCCGTGATAGAGCAACAATTTGCCCTTATGCTTCGCGAAGGCCGCAAGGTGCGGATCCAGTTCGTCGATGTTCTTATTGATCGCGTTGGCCTTCGCGGAGTCACGATCCAGGACGAAGGTGCGCCAATCCCAATCCGGATCGTGGTAGACCAGGTAGCGAAATTGGTCCAGGAAAAGGTCCGCCGGCTCGGGGCCGCCGGCCAGGCGCCCCCAGCGAAGCTCTGTGCCAGGCTCGAGGCGCTCGAACAGGACATGGCCTGCGGCATCCTTGGCCGGGCTGATGATCGTCTGCGCACTCTGCACCTGGCGCGCAGTCAGACAATCCGGAGCGTCGCCCGCCTTGCACTCGAGTTGCTTGAAATCCACTTGACAGCGGGTTGGATCATCGATGAGTCCGTCTTTCAAGCCATCGCTGGCATCGCAGGCAGCGAGTACCGCTTGATGGATCATCGGGTATTTGCTGGGCGGGATATAAGCGGCGGCATCCTTGAAGGTTTGGTTTGCCAGCCACAACGCCCAGGCATTCCGGCGGACGTTGGCCGGGTCGCCGGCGATGACGCCGTCGAACTCATCGGGATAGCGAGCCGCCTGCAGCAGGCCCTCGCGCCCACCTCCCGAGCAGCCATTCCAGTAGGAATAGTGCGGATCACGGCCGTAGAAGGCTTGGATGAGGGCTTTTGTCTCCGCGGCCATTTGATGTTCGGCGCGATATGCGAAGTCGACAAATTTCTCCGGATGGCCCATAAGGAAGCGGCCGCTTCCGCCGGTGTGGCCGTCGTCGGTAGCGCTGGTGGCGTAACCGCGGCGAAGGGCCTCTGCCATTTCACGGTAAGCAATCGAACCGCCCCAACCGCCGCTGCCGACCGCCATGTATTTTCCGTTCCAGCCGGTGATCGGGAGCCAGGCCTCGATTCCTATTTCAGAGTCGGTGGTGGGTTTGAGTTTCGCAGCCACGCGACAGAACGGGGGAAGGCCGGAAACTTCGCCGGCCGCTTGCGTAACCTGGGTGAGCGTGATGGTCACTTGCGGCGAAGCCAACTTCGCAAGGCTCTCACAGGACTGCGCGCGGAGCGGTGCTGCGACGGCCGCAAGCAGCAGCGCGAACAGGGCTATTTTGTCCCTCATGACAGGAACTATATCTGTTGACTGATATCAGGGGCGAGAAGGAAGGATGGACCGGTGACCAAAAGGGCGGAGGCGTCTGGGGAGAGTTCCGGCTGAACTGCAGGTCCCTCACTGCGTTCGGGATGACTCGCCTGCGGCAGGTTAGGAAGCAATGAACAGTACGGGCCGCCGCGCACTCGACCGGTGCCCCATGTTCGCACCAGCGTACGTGGGCCGAAAAAGCCGGGCGAAGCCCTTCAAACGCTCTTAGTCGTTCCGGGTACGGTTGTTCATTCCGAACGCAGTGAGGGACCTGCCGATCTCAGAAGGGCTCTTGTGCACCTCCTAAGCCGCCTGAGAACGAACTAGCGCCCTCAACTCGTGCCGGAATGCAGCCCGAAGCTCGCGCTCAGTGAGCGCAGGATCGGTGGTAAACGAAATGGAGCCGAGTTGCCGCTCATCATCCATGTAGACTTGCCAGTCATAAGCGTAAGCGCCCGTCGAGTACTGGCTAACCGAGACCCTTGGGAACTTCGAGGCCTCTTCCATGAGAATGCTCGTCAGGCGCTGCACCTTCTCTGAAATTTCCATCGTTCCTCCTCCTCACCCTCAAGTTTGTTCCCAAAATAAGCCACTCGTCCAGCCAAACCGGTTTCTCCATAAAACTATGGGTCCCAATATGAAGCGGACCTCAGGAGAGTGGCAGCTACCGGCTAAAGGGTCCGCGCGAGGACTCGGCCTGTAGGACCAAACAGAGATTGACGGAAGTCCCATCAGCGGCCGTCCAAGTCTATACAGACTTGCGTGGTCCACGGCTCGAATCATTTCATCAAGAACCGCAACAAAACAGCCTTTTTGGCAAATCGGTGACTCCCGGCAGGTGAATCTATCGGCTGTTCGAGCGAGTCAAATCTGCGGAGGATACGTTCGAAAGGAAGCACCATGAAGACCTTGATCGCTTGGATGATCGCTTTGATTATTTTTGGGAGTGTTTTGAGTTTCGCGCAAAGTCATCCGCCTGCCGCTTCGACCCAGACAGCCCCCGCCGCGGCCGACACTGGGGAGGAACCGGACGTTCCGGTCGCCAAGCCGGCCAACTCCGCCGGGGAAAGTGTGGAGTCAAGGACGACAGCGGCCTGGGACATGTTCCAGGGAGCGCTTTCCGATACCCGAACCCAAGCCCAGATCACGAGGATTGACGCGATCGTGGCGCTTGGCACGTTGGGCGATTTCCCCAAAGCCCAAGGCTGGTTGCGCGACGCCCAAAAAGACCAGGACCGTTACATACGCCTGGCAGTCGTCGCCTCCATGGCGTCCAGTAAGAAGGCCATTTTCCTTCCCGATCTCAAGCAGGCGCTCAACGACAACGCCGCGGAAGTAAAGTTCGCCGCCGCGGTTGGTCTGTGGAAGATGAACGATCGCAGCGGCGAGGAAATTCTAGAGGCGGTTCTGGCAAGAGACCAGAAGGCCACCCGGGGCGCGGTAAGCGCGGAGAAGCACGAGGCGAACCAGGACCTTCACAGCCCTTCCAAGTTGGCCGCTATCGGAGCGGAACAAGGCGCCTATGCCCTGCTGGGGCCCTTTGGCTTTGGACTCAGCGCGCTGCGGGGACGTAAGGGCAACGGCATCCCGCCGCGGGTGCTGGCGATCACGCTGCTTAAAGAGGATGCGTCGAGTACTTCCATGAAAGGATTCGTGGACGCACTCGATGATCCTGACCCGTCGGTGCGAACCGCCGCAGCGCAGGCGCTGGGGAGTTATCAGACCAAAGAGTCCAAGGACGCACTTAGCGACGCGATGTACGATTCGAAGCCGGGAGTGCGGCTTATGGCCGCTGCCTCGTATATACGCGCGACCCATCCCCAGGGGCCCCATGCCACGACGGGTCGCTCCGCGCAATAAGTCCTACTTACAGGTGGTTCCGTTGACCGCAAACGAAGCAGGCACGGCGTTCGTAAGATTGTTCCAACTGCCATTGAAGCCCATGCCGGTGTAGGTGCTGCCCGCGGCAATGCTGCCGTTGTAACTCATGTTGGTGACTTTCACGTTGGCCCCGGTTTGCGTCACATTGCCGTTCCAAAGTTGGGTGACGGTTTGGCCGTTGGCAAAGGTCCACGTCAGGGTCCAATTGGACCAGGCAGTGCTTCCCGTGTTATCGATGGCGACCGTCGCTCCGAAGCCGCTTGGCCATTGGCCCGTAATGGAATAGACAACATGGCACGCGGTGCCGCTGGTGCTTACCGCCGAGGTCGTGGCGTTGGCTTGTGCGGAGGCCTGCGAGGTCCCGGCGCTATCCACCGCCTCCACTTTGTAGTAGTAAGTGGTGGTGGGCGACAAGCCGTTGTCAGAGTAGCTGGTGCTGGTTAATCCGCTGGCAATCTGGTTGCTCGATGAGGGCGTGAATCCGCTGTTGGTGCTGCGAAACACGCTGTACGAACTGATGGAGCAGTTAGCCGGTGCGGTGTCGGCGGTCCAGCTGACGTTGATGACGCTGGAGGACGCCGCTGTCCCGGTGACTCCGCTGGGCGCCGACGGCGCGGCAGTGCAGGACGACCCGCTTCCCGCGCTGCCGGCCGCGGCGCTGACGGAATAGTTGCTCATGGCAAGTCCCTGGCCGCCCGTCCAGATCTCAAAGCCGAACTCCACATCGATTAGCCACCAGGACGGTTCCAGACTGCCACGGGACACGGCATCGCTGAAGAACGGCAGCAGATTCAGGTTGCTCACCGAAGTTACCGGGGTCTGCCGAACATAGGAAACGATGTTCCACGAGGACTGACGGCCCGTCCAAACCGCCCAGGACGCTCCATCGATGGTCTCGGTGGCAACTTGCGAACCGAACGGCTGCGGGGATCCCCCGTGATCGATCCAGATCATAATCTCCGTGCCATTGGGCTGCCCCGACGTGGTTGAGGTCTGGTTGAACCAGATGTCGTAGGCAGAGTCGTTGTTGTACCCGGAGGGCTGGGTTATCGACACGCTGGTGCTGGCGGAGGCGATGTTATTTTCCTCGATGGGAAACGGGTTGGAGCTGGTGCAATTGCCCCAGTGGCATCCTCGGAAGATGGAAGGGTAGGTTGCCGGGGCCCCATTCGTGGCCAGATTAAAGTTGGCCGTGGTGAGCGTGAACCCGGTTCCGCTGACCGTGGCGCATTGCTCGGAAGACGAATTCCATTCGTTGTTCTGGAAGATGTATTGGCCGCTATTGATCGAAACAGTGCCGAAAGTGGAACACGTCGATTGTGCCGATGCGGAAGCGCCCAGCATGAGCAAGTACACCGCAAACGCTATGGCTAACCGTGGCAAAGCATAGTTGTGGTTCACTGGTGAATCCTCTCTCCGCGGGGCAGGTTCGAACGGTAAGAGGCGCCCATGCGGCAGGCAATCAGGAACGCCTGGACAGTCGCCTCGACGTTGGCTTTGTTTTGACCGGAAATATCAAAGGCGGTGCCATGGGCAGGCGTGGTGACAGGGATCGGCAAGCCTCCCTGGATGGTGACTCCTCTTTCAAACCCCAGGAGCTTGACCGCGATCTGGCCCTGATCGTGATACATGGTGACAATGCCATCGTATCGGCCTGCTTTCAAAAAAATGGTATCGGCGGGGAACGGTCCCGACACGGGATACCCTTGCGCGTTAGCCTCGGCCACGGCGGGGGAGATGATGTCGATCTCCTCACGGCCGCACACGCCGCCCTCGCCGGCATGAGGGTTCAGGGCAGCCACGGCGACCCGTGGATTGGCAAAACCAGCTTGGTGCATGGCTTCATAAAGAGACTTGACGGCCTCGAGGATCCGCTCTTTGGTCACATACTGAACGATGTCTTTGAAAGGAACATGAGAGGTGATCCGCGAAGTCCATAGATTGCCAAGGGTGTTAAATTCCCCAAGCCCGGAGGTGACCTTGAGACGGTCGGCAAAAAAGTGCAGCTCATCGGCGAACGGCATGCCGGCCATTTTCATCGCTTGCTTGTTGAGAGGAGCAAAACAGAGGGCGTCGACCAGGCCTGCAGACGCGGCGTCCAGGCACAGGGTCAGAACTTTGAGCACCGAGGCCCCGGCAGCGGCAGACACGACGCCACGGGGCACGTCCTCGGGACGTACGCTCTCCACTGGGAAAAAGTACGGTGAGCCGCCGGTCAATGAGGCCAACTGATCGAAGCTGTGGATGGTACGCGTGGCCACGCTCACCCCGGCAATGGCCTGACCTTCTTCCCATAGCCAAGGGTCGCCTACTAGAACTATGTTGCCGCACCCTGTGACGTCGTGGCGGGCCAATAGCTTGGCCACCAGTTCGGGGCCGATCCCGGCTGGATCACCCAGGGTCAGTGCCACGGTCGGCTTGTGCTCTCTATCCACCGGGTAGTTGGATGCGGCGCTTAAAGTTTCAGCCATGCGAGTCAGTATAAGACCAGGTTCGCGTATCCTACATCTCGCGCGGAGTGCGCGGGGGATAGAATTTGGCAGTGAGATGGACTGACGGAGATCACTATGAGTGCATACCTGGTTTTTACACGCGACAAGATGCTCGATAAAAGCGAGATGGCCCTCTACTCAAAGCAGGTCCCGCCGACTTTGGAAGGACACCCGGCGAAGATTCTCGCGCTCTATGGCGCCCATGAGGATCTGGAGGGACCTCCCACGGAGGGCACTGTCATCATCGAGTTTCCCACTGCCGCGGCGGCGAAGGCCTGGTATGACAGCGAGTCCTATCGGGACGCGCGCGAACATCGCTTGCGGGGAGCAAACTATCGGGTCACGCTCGTGGAAGGAGTCTAATGGAGTGTGGCAGCCGATTGGGTAAAACCGCAGAGTTCAACCGTCCCTTCGGGACTCTCGCGGAGTTTTTCGGCAGACTGTTAGTTGGGTCCTTTAGTTCCGGTTCGCGCGCAGACTGCGCTTCTATACTTCCCACACTGCGTTACACGGGAGGAAACACGATGCAAGCTGGGCTGCCCACTGCCGTGTACTGTCCCGTGAACTTCAGCTGCCCCGTGGTGCGGTTGATACGAAACGACGCGATACTGTCGCTGCGCTGATTGCAGGCGTACAGGAAAGCTCCGGTAGGGTCGATTTGTATGTGTCTTGGGTAGTCGCCCATAGTCGGTGTCTCGCCCACGTAGGCGAGCCGGCCTTCGCGACTCACAGAAAATACAGCGACGGAGTCGTGCAGCCGGTTGGCAGCGTAGAGAAAATGCTGGTCGGGCGACAGCACGATCTCCGACGAGAAGCTTGTTCCCTTGAACCCCGGCGGCAGGGTTGAAATCGTCTGCTGGGGTTGAAGCGATCCGGTGGATGGGTCGAAATGGAAAAACACTACCGTTGAGGCTTCCTCCTGCAGGGAATAGAACCAGCGCCCGTTGCTATGAAATGTGAGATGCCGCGGCCCATCTCCTGGAGGCAGCGAAACGAACGGGACCTGTGCCGGGGTCAGCTTGCCGGTCGCTGGATCAAGAGCAGAGACATAGATGCGGTCCTGGCCCAGGTCAGTTTGGATGACGAAGCGGTTTCCCGGGTCAGCTTGGATCATGTGGGCGTGCGGCTTGTCGTGGCCGCTAAAGGCAAAGGTGCCCGGCGGAGCGCTCGACGGGATTTTGGGGCCGACCGAACCGGTGTCCTGGTGAACGTAGGTTGCGGGTCCCAGTGTTCCCGTTGGCGTTATGGGCAGCACGGCGGCGGTACCACCGGCGTAGTTGGCCACGAAAACATATTTGCCCGACTTGTCGACGCTCAGGTGAGCGGGTCCAGCGCCCTCCGAGCTGACGACGTTCAACTGCTGCAGACTTCCGTTGCTGCGATCCACCCCATAGGCGGTGACAGCCCCACTCTTTCCCTCGAAGTTGGTGACTTCGTTGGCGGCGAAAAGGTATTTTCCCGATGGATCGAAGGCAAGCCACGCGGCATTGCGGGACTCAGCAGCCAAATCAACCAGGGTCAGTTCCCCGGTAGCGGGATCCATGGAGTACAGATAGATTCCCTTACCGTTCCCGCCCCCGTCGACCGGGCTGCTGTAGGTTCCCACATAAGCGAATGTTTTATGTCCAGTCATGGTTGCTCCGTATAAGGGCCGGAACGCCGAAGAGAGGGCAGCGCACGCTATGGATTGCTTCAGCAGATCGCGGCGTGAAAGGCATTTGGCTCTAGTGTCGTGGGTCATCATGATGAATGATATTTCAGACCAACCGGGGAGGTCCTGGAAGGGATGGTTCCGGGCGGGGAGAGATCGGCGTATCATGCTCTGGTTATGGCAAAGCGTTGGTTAGTTTTCCTTGCAGTAACTCTCCTGGCGACCCTAAGTTTCGCCAAGGATAAAAACAAAACCACGTTGCCGCCCTATGTTTTGCAGGCGAAAACGATCGCCGTGATCATCGACCCGAATACCCAATTCTCTCTTGACGACCCACATGCAAATCTCATGGCACAAAGGGATGTCGAGGCGGCGCTGCTGAAATGGGGAAAATTTGAACCCGTGTCCGATGCCCAAAGCGCCGACTTAATCGTGGTGGTGCGCAAGGGCAACGGACGCCAAATGGATGACACGAGCCCGGACGGCCGGCAGAATAACGGCAGCGTCTTCGGCCAAGGTAACGGAGGAGGAATCGGAGGGCATGGGGTCCAGTCCAATCTTCCCGGTGACGGCCAGCAGAATCCGGGCTCGCCAGGAGGTTTCGGGTATACGCAGGATTTTTTTGCCGTCTTTAAAGCCGGCGACAATCCCCGCTCCGCGGTCCCGCTGTGGAAATACTTCGGCCAGGAAGGCCTTAACCCGGCAGGCGTACCGGCAGTGACCTCATTCAGGAAGGCGGTCGAAACCGCAGAGAAAGCCGCCGCTGAAAAGCACTAAACCTCAGCGCACACCTGCGCACTCGTTCCATTCCTGTTCGCCACGATGCATGAGGGTGGCGCGATCCTCGGGCAAAATCCATCGCTGCCGGATCAGATCGTCGACCGCCGCCTGGTAGCGCGCGAGATACTCCTCGCGGCTCGCGTAACGCTCGGCAATGGACTTGCGTGGATCACCGGAACGCTCCGCTGCCGTCTTGGCAAACGGCAGGTACGACCCTTCGAAAGGGAGCCGTTGATCCGCCGCACCAATCGAAGGATCGCGAAGATTCCAACCAGTGTAGGTGGCCAGAGGCACGGTGATCTCGGGCAGCCGCACTCCATCGCGATCGTTGCCGTCGGCATCGACCTGAGGCAGCAGCGCAGGAAACGCGGGTCCAACTTTCGGGGGCTGTATGCTCAGGATTCCCTGCTGCCAGTTGGGTCCAAAATCGAGCCGATAAGCCTGACTGGAGTCGTGCGGCAGGTTCACCCCCGGGATTCGCGGAAACGCCCACGAGCTCAGGGGCACCAGATTCCCCTCGCTGATCTTTGGATAGCTGCTGGGAGGCGGAGCCGTGTCGCTGCCCACCCACGCGTTCATATTTTCAATCATGGCGCGCCAGAAGTATCGGACGGGAAGAGGTGACTGCGGGTGCTGCCCGAGCTGGGCTCCAGTTCCCTTCTCCGGCGGAAAGGGGACGCTATAGTGTTGCAGTCCGGTAAAGTGGTAGATCCGCACGCTGTCTGAAATGGGCGCATCGTGCTTTCCATCCGCGCTCACGTGAATCAGAGAAGCCGCACGGCCCCAATATTCGTACGAGGTATTGGAGAAAAAGATTTTCGGCACCACCTTCTCCGCAACGGCGCGATCGAGCAGCCCAGCTGTCTGGCCCGTGACAGGATCCTTTTCAGGTTGATCCGTGAAGGGGAAAACGTCGGTGGGGTAAAAGACCGACGAGGTGGGTTGCGCATCACGAGAAGGCTGGGCGAAACGGAAGTTGAAGCTTCCACGTCCCGCCCCGGCCACGTGGGCGAGAACCCCGTCGAGGGCGATTCGCCCTTGCTCATCTGCGTTGAAGCCTTGGTAAAGAAAGTCGCGCAAGAAGCGCCCGTTTTGCGAAATGCCCTCGCCGTAAACGCGACGCGCCGGCGTGATGGTCTCGGGATCGTGCTTGGCATAGGAGGCAAAGTCGCGAATTGCGGCAAAACCTCCCCCGGCCACCACCGGGTCAGCGACGACATACACGTACTCGTAAATCTTTCCTGGCTGGAAGCCGCCGTTGAGGTGAATAAAGCGGTCTGCGGGAACCAGCTTGCCCTCGACGGTATGCGCGAATTGCCAATCGGATCGGGGGATCACGTTCCGCTGCCCCTCACGCGAATCGCGCACGGTCAGCGTGTTGCGCGGATCATTTGGGGCAAAGACGGGATATTCGGTTCCGCCTATTCTCCCCGCCATAAGATGTCCCAGCGGAATCTCGGGCTGCGGCGTAGCAAGCATGAAGTCACCGCGTAGCAGCCCGGTGATGGTCTTTCCGTTTTCCTTCGCGATCGGCGCATAAAACCGCAGCGCGTCGGCATCCGGAGCATCCCATTGCCAGCCCAGGGCCACCATGGTGTAGCCTTTGCGCAACAGCCACGCCTCACCCGCGTCGTGGGACAAGTTCTCATCGCCGCCGTCGACCAAAGCGAGAATGCCTGCATGACCGCGGTTGGGGACTTCCAGGAGCAGGGCTCCGTTGCTCCGGTTCACATCTTTGGGACGGACCGCAACGAAGTCCGACGAAAATTCGACTTCGCCGTTTTTCAGGTTGACCGCGTTGGCGAGATCGACGATAACGCGGTTGTGAGCATTGGTGACGGGAAGCGAAAAGTAGATGCGCCCGGTGATCCGCTCGTAAGCTCCAGCATTCCCGAAGGCTTCGCCGTTAAGGACAGTGGTGCGGGAAGCCACCTCGACACGGGTTACTCTGGCATACAGAATGGGAGAATGCAGCACCAAAGCGACAACAAGAAAGCCTGCACCTTTTCGCAAACGCATGCGGGCAAGCATAGCATTCTGCAGACGAACGTTCCGGCCCCAATGCCCGCCAACAAGCGGAACCGGACGGGTGCCCCATGTTCGCACCAGCGTACGTGGGCCGAACATGAATTCTTCGAATGCTTTCATTAAAGGCTTAGAAGCGTTTGATGGGGCTTCGCCCGTCTTTTTCGGCCCACGTACGCTGGTGCGAACATGGGGCACCCGTCCAGTTCCGCATGAGCCTGAAACTTGTGTTTCCATGGAGAGCATGGTGGAAAATATTCCGGCAAAACAATTCCAGGTCGAGGGGCTGAAAGTAGAGATTTACCCGAATAGCAAGGCAGCCGGCGCTGCTGCCGCGCAGGCCGCGGCCAATGCGCTGCGAGACCTGGTAAGATCACGGGACGCTGTGTCGGTGATTTTTGCGACCGGCGCATCCCAGTTCGACACTCTCGATACGCTCACAGCAATGGCAGGCCTACCGTGGGATCAGGTAAGCGGCTTTCACATGGATGAATATGTGGGCATCCCCGCGGATCACCCCGCCTCATTTCGCCGCTACTTGCGCGAGCGACTCACGCAAAAGGTGCGGATGAGAGAATTCTTCGAGATCGATGGGAACGCGCCGGATCCGGAGGAGACCGCCCGCCAGTACGCGGAGAAGCTTCGCTCCGCGTACCCGCAACTATGTTTGCTGGGCATTGGAGAGAACGGCCACCTCGCTTTCAACGAGCCTGAGGTGGCCGACTTTCACGATCCGCTCGATGCCAAGATAGTGCAGCTGGACACTCTATGCCGGCAGCAGCAAACGGCAGAAGGTTGGTTCGCCAATGCTGCAGATGTTCCGGAATCCGCGATTACGCTGACCATTCCGGCTTTGCTCCGCGTACCCCAGTTGATTGCGTCGGTACCCGGCAAACGGAAGAGCACCATCGTGCGCCGCGCTCTGGAAGAAGTTATCTCCACGGCATGCCCCGCCACCATTCTCCGCACTCATCCGAATGCGACCCTCTATTTGGACTTCGATTCAGCGAAGGAACTTACGGGGTTGCCAAGGTCAATTCACAACTGACCTTTTGCCGGTCACCCACTTGCAACAAGAGCTGATCGGTCACCTCTTTGCCGTCACAGGTCGCGCTCCTTAACACTACGCCCGGCGCGGACGGAAAAAGCTTGAACTTGTATCTCGCGGGTAGCACACGCGGGAAAACAAAATGTCCTTGAGCGTCGATAGGAACTGACTGGCCCGCCTCATCCGAATTTATGCGGATCATCGAACTGGCGGCAACCGCCGCGCCTGCCGATTTCACCTGGCCTTCGATTTGACCCAGGCCGCCTACCTGCAAGTGTACGTTCACGTCCTGGTCATTGACATCGAAGCTCGATTCCCCCTGCCCTACATACTGCGTGCCAGACCACGCGGTACTGACGAGCGTGTAGTGTCCAGCGGGAATAGCCGGAATGAGGTAGCTTCCATCCGGTTGCCTAGTCGACGAGTGGTTACGATGTTCAAGCATCACGTCATAGCGATCGGGCTTCGCCGTGCCGTCCGGGCCACTCGGCCAAACGATCACGTTGAACCTCTTTTCCCGTTCAACTGTCATGAGTACGCCGCCGTGCTCTTCGCCTTCAGTAACTGTGATGGGTACAGCAGCCTCGGAAGAGTACGCATTTCTGAACCAACGTTCCCGATACCAAACGCCGGCGCTCGGGAAGGCGTTAAATCCGTGAGGCCCGTTCACGCAAACGAAATAGGCGCTGGCGGGCAGGCCTTTGAACACAAAGTGTCCACCACTGTCTGTCTTAACCCCTCGGAGCGGCAAGCTATGGACCGATCCGTTCGGCTCCCTGGGAACGACAGCAACAGAAACGGCTGCCACCGGCTGGCCCTCCGAATTGGTGACGGTACCGCTGATCACGGCCTCATGGTTGAGTCGAAAATCAACTCCCGCCAATCTTGTCGATGAATCGAAACGCTGGAATACACCCTCGGGTACGTTGCGCTTGTAGGGCAGAGAAACGAATCCATCGCGCGACGCCTCGATGAGATAGGAGCCTTCGCGTACCTCAGGAAAACGGTACTCTCCATTGCTGTTGGTCGTGGCAGTCTGGAAGTTCGCTTGCCCGGCGAGAAATGGCGGAATCAATCGGATGATGGCGCCTTCGATGGGAGAGCCGTTCTTCGCTTCCGTGACCCGGCCGGAAATCTGTGGCTCAGGTTCCTGCGCCGGAAGCCCAAGTCCAAGCAGCAACCAAACCAACGTCAACTTCAGTAGAAGGAACGCGGACCCGGCCATACCTGAGTTAGACACCGTCCCGCTTTTGTTCGTTCCGGAGCGATTTGCACCGTATTGCAATCTGCGATATAGTTATTGCAATCGGCGATAGACATGAAACTCTCCGACAAATTGAAGTACCTCAGGGAAGTCGAAGGCAGCCTGCGCGGGTTGGGCCGGGCGATGACGCAGCAGGAGCTGGTGCGCGCCATCGCTGCGGAGATGGAGACGCCCCTCAGCCAAAGCTACTTGTCGCAGATCGAATCAGGCGCGCGCCCCCACCTCACCAACACCACGCGCCTGCTGCTGGCCAAGTTCTTTAAGGTTCACCCCGGTTACCTGGTCGAAGACCCGGAAGGCTACCACGCTGAGTTGCTCTCGGATATTCGCGCCCAGGAGGAGAAACTCGACCTTTGGCTGATCGCCGGCTCAGATCGCTTTCGCAAGGATCCGGACCTGTGCCGGGCCCTGCGAACCATCGCACTTTTTGAGGACTCGCGCCGCAGCCTGCTCCTGCTCGAGTCGGTACTCGAAACGCCAGTACTGATGGATCGCCTGCTTGAAATTCTTCGTCCCCAGGAGCGCTCGGCAAAGCAAAATGACAAGCCGGGTAAACCCAAACACCGCGCGGCGCGGAATTCGGTGAAACACACATGACTTGGGAAATCTTCTATCTCGGTTGCTTCACTCTCGGTTTGGTGCTGTGTATCCTCTCCGTCTTCACGGGCGGCCACCTGCACGGAGGCCACTTCCACTTCGGCCACCATCCCCATTTCCACCAAACCCATCTTAGGGCCGGCGTATCTCCGATCAATGCTTTTACGCTCACGGCGTTTCTATGCTGGTTTGGCGGGGTTGGCTATCTGCTGCGCACTCACAGCGGTCTCTTGGCTCCGCTGGTGCTGTTGTTCTCGTCCCTTAGTGGGATCGCAGGCGGTGTGCTGATCTTCTGGTTTATTGCCTCCGTTCTCCTGCCACGGGAACGGGAGCTCACCGCCGAAGAGACACAGATTACCGGCGTGGTCGGCCGCCTCACCAGTCCCCTGGAGCCGGGCACTACTGGCGAAATTATTTACACCCAACTGGGCGCACGCAGGTCGGCGCCCGCCCGCACAGAAGACGGGAAGACCATTGACCGAGGGTCGGAAGTCGTCGTGCTGCGCTATGAGCGAGGTATTGCTTACGTACGCGCATGGCACGATTTGGATCTCTAACCCACTCGCGACCGCTCTGGAGTGGCCGCCGGCAGTTTTACCCGGTTAACCAATGAAGGAAGGCTTTATGCCGAACATGGTTTTTGTTGTTATCGGCCTCTGTATCCTCGCCACGATTGTTTTGTTGTCAATACTCGCTACTATGTTTCGCAAGGCCGGCCCGAACGAAGCCCTCATCGTCTTCGGCTTTCGCGGACCCCGGGTCATCAAAGGGCATGGAACGATGATCTTTCCGGTGGTCGAACATTGCCGCCAGCTCTCGCTCGAGCTCATGAGCTTTGACGTGGCCCCGCAACAGGATCTCTACACCCGCCAGGGCGTTGCGGTCACCGTTGAAGCGGTGGCGCAAATCAAGGTTCGTTCTGACCAGGAATCGATCCTCACCGCGGCAGAACAGTTCCTCACGAAAACTCCGGAGCAACGCGAGGGCCTCATCCGCCTGGTGATGGAAGGTCACTTGCGCGGCATCATCGGGCAACTCACAGTGGAGCAGATCGTCAAAGAGCCGGAAATGGTCGCCGACCGCATGCGCTCTACGTGTGCTGACGATATGAGCAAGATGGGACTGGAAGTGGTGAGCTTCACCATCCGCGAGGTACGCGACAAGAATGAATACATCACCAACATGGGCCGTCCGGACATTGCCCGAATCCGGCGCGATGCTGAAATTGCCAGTGCCGAAGCGGAACGTGATACCGCCATTCGCCGAGCGAACGCGCTCCGGGAAGCTGCGATCGCCAAGGCTGCATCGGACCAGGATCGGGTGATCGCAGAGACCGCATCGCTGGCGAAACAAGCGGAAGCACAGCGTGACCTGGACATCAAGAAGGCGGAGTTTGCCGAGCAATCGCGGAGGCAGGAAGCGCAGGCCGACAAGGCCTACGAGCTGCAAACCAACGTCATGCAGCAGAAGGTAATCGCCGAGCAGGTGAAGGTGCAGCAGATCGAGAAAGAAGGCCAGGTAAAAGTGCAGGAAGCGGAGATTATCCGCAATGAGAAGGAGCTGATCGCCACCGTGCTGAAACGCTCCGAGATCGATAAGCAGAGGGTGGAGAACGCCGCCAATGGAGAACGCGCACGCCTGATGGCAGAAGCCGAAGGACGCGCTGCCGCCATCCGGGTCCAGGGTGAAGCCGAAGCAGCCATCATTCTGCAGAAGGGCGAGGCCGAGGCAAAGGCCATGAACGTGAAGGCCGAGGCCTATCAGGAATGGTCGCAGGCCGCCGTGGTCGACAAGCTCATCACCAACCTGGCCGACGTAGTGCGGGCGATGGCTGAGCCTTTGGCCAAGGTCGACAAAATCACCATCGTCTCCACCGGCAAGGATGGCAACGTCGGCGCCCACAAGATTACTGGGGAAATGACCGAAATTGCTGCCCAGGTGCCTGCCCTTTTCGAGGCGCTGAGCGGAATGAAGATGTCCGACTTGATGGCGAACGTGAAGCAAATGAAACCGAACGTGAATGGCGACGCACACAACACGCCGCTACGTTGATCCACTACTGACTTTCCACGAAAGGAAAACCGTTATGGCACTCATGGAACGCGTCACCACTCTTCTTCGCGCCAACCTCAACGACCTGGTCGACAAAGCGGAGGATCCGGAGAAAATGCTGAAACAACTCGTGCTGGATATGGAGAACCAACTTCTCCAGGTAAAGACCCAGGTGGCCATAGCCATCGCAGACCAGCATCTGCTGGAAAAGAAGACAGCGGAGCACGAAACGGCGGCAGCCGGCTGGAAAGCCAAGGCAGCGCTCGCCGTGACCAAGGGTAGGGACGACATGGCGCGAGAAGCTCTGGAGAGATCGCTATCGCATCTGCAGATGGGCAGGAATTTTCTGGAGCAACTGGAAGATCAGCGTTCCGAAGCCGAAGCGCTGCGAGGCGCATTCCTCAAGCTGCAGCAGAAGCTCACGGAAACCCGAGCCCACTGCGATCTGCTGGTCGCAGAGCACAGACGGGCTCGTGTTGTGGGCAAATCGCAGCAGGCGCAGGCCGCGGCGCGCGCGGAAAAAAGCGCAGCCTCGATCGACCGTTACAAGTCGCGCATCACCGTGCAGCAGGCGGTGAACCAGGCCGGCAGAGAACTCACCGCCGGCGATTCCCTCGAAGACCGCTTTGCCACGCTGGAGCGCGACAACCAGGTCGAGGCACTGCTCGACGAACTGAAGAAGAAAAAGGAGCTAACCGCCTGAAACGGCCTTACTGGCTGGCAATGTAGCACGCGGCAGACATCCCGGAACCGGTGCAGGAAAACCCGACCACAGCGGTTCCGCGGATCGGGTTGTATGTGCCGACCGGCGCCTGCTGAACGTATACATTGCCGGCCGCTTTGGCCGTGTTTGGGTGATAGAACGCCGCGCCCAGAACGAACCCAAGCAGGACCGCCACACAGGTTTTTAAGAAATTCATGTCGTACCCCTCCACCAGCTACATCACACGCAATGCATCAGGCTATCCGTTTTCTGACAACCCAAGTAGTCATGCAGCGATAGTCCTGCACGATCGTTGTCTTCAAAGGATCCATCAGCAGTCCGTTCATTTCTTCCGTCAAGTCAAGAAGCATGTCCTCATCCACCAGGAACCAGTGCTGCCCGTCCCCCACGACAAATAGATTGCCGCCTACGCGCTCGAAATCCATGCCGATCCGCGAACCCAAGCGGCAGAACAACATGCCACCGGGCCTGAGCACGCGCCAGAGCCCTGCCACCATGGCGTGGAAATGCCGATCGTCGCGGGCAAAGTGGAGTACGGAGTTGCAGATCACCACATCGGCAAAACCATCCGGAAAGGGTAGGCTTTCGATCGGCGCCACCTGGAAGTTCTCCGCGGGCAACCCTGTACCCAGGGACGCCGATAGTTGGCGGACATGGTCCACGCCCGCGGCATCCAGGTCTGCTGCGAATATCTCGCACCCCTCACGCAGCAGAAATACCAGGTTGCGCCCGTAGCCGCATCCGGCGTCGAGCACCCGCATGCCGGGCGCGATATTGCCCCGCAGAATTTGATCGAATACGTAGATATCGATCTGGCCAAATTGCTCCTGGACGCTGAGCGTTGGTGGGCCGCTTCGGTAACCAGCGCGATCTTGCATTCGTCTCCTTGAATAAAGCTTAACAATCCCCAATAAGTGTGAGCCTCTTCGGCTCTCCGCACAACTCCTCTCGCTGCAAGGGCGTACAGATTGCAAAGCAGGCTCCTTTCGCGGCGGGATTCCGCCATGCGTCCGCTCACATCTTGCAAACCGGCAGGTGTGCCCTTGATGATTAAGCGATGAAATCCGCCGCCTGCTTCGTTGTACGGGCTTCTTTATGCGCCGTATTGCTGCTGTGTCCCATCGCCGCACTCGCGGACAACACAACCATGCATTCCAGGTTTGCCGGAGTCTATCTGTCTCACTTCAGTGACGGTCAGAAGACCTCTTTTATGAATTTGAGCCTGGGAAAGGATGGCACCGCTACGGTTACAGAAGATCCGGGCAGCGGAACAACCACCTTGTTTGGGCACTGGACCGACACTGGGGGGCAAGTCACGGTCACGTTCGACTCCGCTGACGGCAAATCGCCCGAACCGCCGATGGCGTTTGCGCCCGCGCATGATGGGCTCCAGGCGGTCAAGTGGAACCACGCCATCTGGGGCAAAGACAATCCCCCACCGATGAAAAAGGGGTTCAAAGTCAAAGACACCTATTGGCTCACGACCAATCCTTAGTGCCGGCCGCCGTCATCGAGCGTAAACTGGGACGCATCGGATGAATCGGCGAAACTTCCTCAAGTCGCTCAGTCGGACCTCCCTGGTGTTGCCCTTCAGCCAAGTGCTCATGATGGCGACGCCGCCCTGGCCGCAAGGACAGATGACCCGTTCCTATGACACCAAGCCGGTGGCGCCTCCGCCCGGACCTGTGTCTCCAATTGCCGGAACCACCCTGGGCGTTAGCTTTATCGACGTGGCAACCACAGCCGGGCTAAACGCCAAAACCATTTACGGCGGCGTGGGCAGCAACAAATATCTGCTGGAGACGACCGGCTGCGGCGCCGCCTTCTACGACTACGATCACGATGGCTGGCTCGACATTTTCCTCGTCAACGGATGGCGTTTGGAGGGTTTTGCCAACAATAACGAACCAACCTGCCACCTCTTCAAAAACAACCGCGATGGAACCTTCACCGACGTCACCTCGAAGGCTGGACTTGCGCGCAGCGGATGGGGGCAGGGCTGTTGCGTAGGCGACTACGATAACGATGGGCACGACGATTTGTTTGTTAGCTACTATGGCCAGAATGCCCTGTTCCACAACAACGGCAACGGCACCTTCAGCGATGTGACCAGCAAGGCCGGACTGAGCCAGGCCGGGACGCGATGGAACAGCGGTTGCGCCTTTCTCGACTATGATCGCGACGGCCATCTTGATCTCTTTGTGGCCAACTACATTGATCTCGACCTGAAGACTGCGCCGCTGCCGGAATCCGGTCCTTGCACCTACAAAGGAATCATGGTGGCATGCGGGCCTCCCGGGCTCGCCGCCGGAAAAAACCTGCTTTACCACAACAATGGAGATGGTACGTTTTCCGATGTCTCACAAAAGAGTGGCATGTGGGACACCATCGGAAATTATGCTTTGAGCGTCGCGGTGGCCGATCTCGACGACGACGGGTGGCCCGACATTTATGTGGCCAATGACTCCACCGCGGCTACGCTTTATCAGAATCAAAAGGACGGGACCTTCAAAGACATTGCCATCGAAGCCGGCGCGGCGCTATCGCCAGACGGAAAGCCGCAGGCAGGCATGGGGGTTTCCATCGGAGACTATGATCGCGACGGCAAGCTTGACATTGTCAAAACCAACTTCGCGGGAGATACCGATTCGCTCTACGCCAACCTTGGCAACAATAACTTTCAGGATCGTACCTACGCCGCCGGATTGGGCATCAACACGCGTTTTTTAGGCTGGGGCGTGGGGTTTTTCGATATGGACAATGACGGCTGGCTGGACATTCTCGTCTGCAACGGACATGTCTATCCCGAGGTGAGCAACTCCAAGACAGAGGCTCCCTATGCAGAGCGGAAGTATCTCTATCGCAACCTGCGCAACGGCCGGTTCGAAGATGTAACGGAGAAGGGTGGCTCCGGCGTGACGACGCCGGTGGCGGCTCGAGGATGCGCTTTTGGCGACTATGATAACGATGGCGATCTGGATGTGATCGTGAATTGCGTGAATTCCCTGCCCCAGTTGTTGCGATGCGACACGCAGACGAAGCGGTCTTGGATCAAAGTCAAAGCCATTGGTGTCAAGTCCAATCGCACCGCCATTGGCGCCAAGGTGCGGGTGCTGACGAAAACGCTGCTACAAGTGGATGAGGTGCGCAGCGGAGGCAGCTACTATTCCCAGAGCGATCTGCGCCTGCATTTCGGGCTCGATCAGGCCCAGTCAGTGGATTCGCTGGAAATACGCTGGCCTTCCGGGCAGGTGGATAAGTTCACAAACCTTCCGGTCAACCGCCTTTATGTGGTGACCGAAGGCGCAAAGAGTCCGCAAGCAATCGTGCTGGGCCGGTAAGATGCTCTGCCTTCTCCTACTCTTCTTCGAGGCAGTACTGAGCGCGCCGGCACAGAATCCGGACAAGCCGTGTGCTGGGTGCCATCAGAAAATCTACGACACCTACCAGTCGACTCCCATGGCACGAGCCAGCGGAGCGGCAGCCGATGGCCTTCTGCCGGGTGAGTTTACCCATGCTGCCTCTGGCGTTCACTACCGTCTCTTCTTGCGCGACGATCGTGCCTGGTTGAGCTACGACCGGCGCAACGCGACGCTTAAGGGAGAGCAGGAACTCAGTTATTTCGTCGGCTCCGGCCAGCGCGGCCGCACTTACCTCTTTCAGAAAGACGGTTTTTGGTTTGAGAGCCCCGTCAACTGGTACAGCAAGCAACGGGTCTGGGATATGAACCCGAAGTCGGTCGACGCCAAGGAAATGCCTTTCACGCTGAAGGTGGATGCGGGCTGCCTCCACTGTCACTCTACCGGCGTGCAGCCGTCGCTTGCGGGCGCAGTCAATCACTTTGCAGGGCGGCCCTTTCTTTACCCAGGCATCACCTGCCAGGCTTGCCATGGAGACCCTGCCGCGCATTTAGCCAGCGAAGGCAAGGCGCCGATTTTGAACCCAGCGAAGTTGTCTCCGAGTAAGCGAGACTCGGTATGCCTGCAATGTCACTTGGAGGGGGAGACGGCGGTGAATTCTCCGGGGCGAAGCCTGGCTAATTTCCTTCCCGGTGAGGATCTGTCCAATTATGTAACCCACTTTGTACATGCCGGAGAGTTGGGGCCGAACGGAAGAGCGACCAGCCAATGGGAAGCGCTGTTGCAGAGCGAATGCAAGCGCAAGAGCGGAGACAGGCTCACGTGCACCACTTGTCACGATCCACACGCTTCGCCGCCGGCCGAACAGCGGGTGAGCTATTTTAGAAGCCGATGCCTCACCTGCCATGGAGCGCCGGAGTTCGTCAGCAAGCATCATCCTGACAATCCGGACTGTGCGGGATGCCACATGCCTCGGGAGAAGACAGCGGACGTGGCACATGAACAGGTGACGGACCATCGCATTCAGCGGCGTCCTGGGTTAGCACTAACGCCGTTAAGTGGAGATCTGACAGCGGTGGGCGGGGGCCCGGTGAGTGGTCGCGACCTGGGGCTCGCTTACTTTCAGTTTGCTCTTCACGGCGACCGGCAGTCAGGGCAGAGAGCAATGACGCTGCTGCAGCAGTATGAGCGACGCGGAGCGAAGGAGCCGGATCCAGACTTACACCGAGCCCTCGGATTTCTCTACCAACTGTCGGGCGATGGTGCGGCAGCGATGCGTGAGTATCAGGGAGCGCTGCGGGCCGACCCACAGGACTCTGTTGCCGCCGGTGATTTGGCGATCCTGGAAATGCACACCGGTGATACTCAAAGCGCGGTAGGCCGTCTGCGACAGGTCAGTGAGAAGGACCCTGGTGAAACCGCGGCCAGCATGGACCTGGCGGTGATTGAGTGCGGAATGGGGAATCCTCAACTAGCGATCAAAGCATTGCAACATTTGCTCGAGTTTTCGCCCGATGATGGAAAAGCGAGGCAGATGCTGGAGGTGATCACGGGAAAGCCGGAAAGCTGCGGACACTGACTACAGAGTTTCCAAGGAGGGTCCGTTGAACTGCAGATCCCTCGATTACGCTCCTGATGAACAACCGTACCTGGAACGACTAAAAGCATTGGATGGGGCTTCGCCCGTCTTTTTCGGCCCACGTTAGCTGGCGCGAACATGGGGCACCCGTCGAGTACGCGGTGGCCGCACTGTTCATTGCTCCTTTAACTTGCCGCAGTCAAGTCGACTCCTCGGGATGAACGACCGTACCCTGGAACGACCAAGAGCGTTGGAGGGGCTTCGCCCTGGGCTTCGCCCGTCTTTTTCGGCCCACGTACGCTGGTGCGAACATGGGGCACCCGTCGAGTGCGCGGCGGCCGGTACTGTTCATTGCTCCCTTAACTTGCCGCAGGCAAGTTGGCTCCTCGGGATGACAAAGTGGGAGGAAGAGGATGTCGGTGGGTGTGCAAAGCACCAACCGCGCGCTTACACCGGAAAACCACCCTCGATCAGCAAACAATCTTGATGGGTGCCCCATGTTCGCACCAGCGTACGTGGGCCGAAAGAGACGGGCAAAGCCCATCAAACGCTTCTAGTGGCCTTGAGTGAAAGCATTCGAAGAATTCATATTCAGCCCACGGACGCTGGTGCGAACATGGGGCACCCATCAAGATTTTCTGCTGATCGAGGCGTGTTTTCGTGTGTAAAGCGCGGTTCGTTAGGGCTTCTTCTGTCCAGAGCCCTCCCGCAACGAGAGGATTTGATCAGCTGCGACCCCTGGAAACACCTCGTCACGCCCACTGGGCCAGCGAACTTCGATCGAAGTAACGCTACTCGCCCGGCCCAGTCCAAAATGCAGGCGCATGTCGTTGTTGGAGCTATAACTCGAGCCGCTGCGCACCTCGTCGACCCAGATTCTTGGAGTAACGGACTCAGGGCCGAGCACCGTCACCCGAGCCCCAATCCCATCGCGATTCGATTCGACACCGACCAAATGAACCCCCAACCAGTGGTTGTCATTCCTGGCCAGGTTGACTAATAGCAGCGGATAATCGCTCACGTCGTTGACAACCGCTTCCAGCCGCCCATCATTCCATAAATCGCCGATCGCCAGACCCCGGCTCGCTTGCGGTTGCGTGATCCCCGGGCCCGATTCACTGGAAATGTCCTTAAACTTACCATTGCTTAAATTGCGGTAAAGCACGCGCGGTTCACGGTAGGCCGAACCCATGTTCCCACTGTCCACTTCGGGATATACATGGCCGTTCACCAGCAACAAATCCGGCCATCCATCGTTGTCCACGTCGAGAAACATGCAGCCCCAACCCAAATATTGGGTGTTGATGCCGATCCCTGAAGGAAACGTCACATCGCTAAAGGAGTGGTCACCATTTTGGTGATACAGCGTCGAGGTGTCGTCGGAAAAGTTGGTCTTGAAGATATCAAGATGGCCATCCCGGTCGTAATCGCCAATCGAGGACCCCATGCCCGCTTGCTCGCGGCCGTCATCGTTGAAGGCAACGCCGGTCTCGGCCGCGGTATCGGTGAACGTCCCATCGTGATTGTTGCGGTACAGAATGGCGGGAGTGGAATCGCAGGCTATGAAGATGTCCGGCCACCCGTCCTCGTCATAGTCAATCGTCGAGACGCTGAAGCAGTAATGACCTTGCGTCTTTTCAAAGCCGCTCGTCTTACTCACATCAGCAAATTTCCCGTTGCCCAAATTGTGATAGAGGAGATTAGGAGAACTGGCCAACCCCCGGGGACCACACATCACCGGAACCCCTTTCCAAGTGCAACTAGCCGACGAACCAGGAGCCGGCGTACTCGCCAGATCGAAATTCACGTAGTTGGCCACGGCAAGGTCAAGCTTGCCATCACGGTCATAATCGACAAAAGCGCATCCTGTTCCCCACAGTTTGCCGGTGCCGTCGACACCAGCGGCTGAAGCGAGCTCCTTAAAGGTTCCATTGCCCTGGTTGTGATAGAGGCGGTTCTTGCCGTAGGCGGTGACAAACAGGTCTTCGTAACCGTCATTGTCGTAATCGCCAACGCATGCGCCCTGCCCCCACCCCGTTTCCGCAAGGCCGGCATGAGCGGTGAGGTCGGTAAAAGTGCCATTGTGGTTGTTATGGAAGAGATGGCTCGTGGGATGCTGATCCTTCTGTTGCCCGTTCACCAGAAAAATATCGGGCCAGCCGTCGTTATCGTAATCAAAAATAGCTACGCCGCTCCCGGTGGCTTCGAGGATGTAGCGCTTCGACGTCGTGCCCCCGTTAGCGTTGAGCACCCGAATGCCTGCCTTTGCGGCAAAATCCTCAAACCATGCCGGACCACCGTGTTGCGGAGACGGCGGGTAGACCTGCGCGCCTAGGAACAACAACAGAATCATTCGTGACGCCGCGAATCGCAAACCAGCCATCCGCACTCATTCTAGAGGACCGCAGTGAGGTAAAATCACCCGGGAGCCCTATGCGGAGCCTGCGCGTCCTCTTTTTTCTCGTCCTACTCCTGCCTTGCCTTTCCGCGCAGACAACTGTGAGTCCCCCAACCGCGGAAGCACAAAGGCTGTTGGATGCCGGGCGGCTCGACGAAGCTCTGAAAGCGCTGGAGCCGCTGGCTCAACAGCAACCGGAGCCGGCTGGAGTGGAGCGCATGCGGGGCCTCGCCTACTACGAGCAGGGGCACATGCAATCCTCACGCGCAGCCTTCGAGCGCGCCTTGGCTCAGGATCCCTCCGACCGCGAAGCCATGCAGATGCAGGGGGTCGTGCTCTTCCGCACCGGCAAGCCCGCGGAGGCCATTCCCCTGCTGGAGCAAGCCCACCTGTCGATCGCCCGCACGAACATCGACAGCAATTACGTTCTGGGGCTGTGTTATCTCGACACCCGGCGTTACGATGACGCACGGAAAGCCTTCGCCACCCAATACGGCTTTCCGCCAGACTCCCCGCCCGCCTACCTCCTGGCCGCGAAAATGATGCTGCGGCGGGAGTATCTCCCGGTAGCGGATTCCTTCGCTCACAAGGCGCTCTCGCTCAACCCTGACCTTCCTTTGGCGCATTTGTTGATCGGGCAGATCCGGTTGGCCCAATCCCAACTAACGGAAGCCGTCGCGGAATTCACCCGGGAGAGCGAACTGAATCCGCTGTTGGGCGAGGTCTACGACCGGCTGGGCGATACCTATCTCCGCCAGGGCGACTACCACAAAGCCCAAGAGGCTCTGGATCGCGCCGTGCTCCTCGAGCCCAACTCGACCGTCCCGTTTCTTCTGCTGGGTAAGGTACTGTTGAAGCAGCAGGACCCGGTAATGGCCAAGATGTACCTCGAGAAGGCGCTGGCGATGGATCCGGGCAACTACATGACGCATACTTTGATGGGCCAGGTCTATCGCTCGCTGGGTCAGACGAGCCGGGCGTCTCATGAATTCCAGGTGGCCGAGCAGATTCAGGCCGATGCTCAACCCAAACTCGAAACCGTCAAGTAAGGGGATGTGCGCCGCGCTGCTCGGGCTGGCGCTGGCCGCTTCGGCAGATGCTCAGACCGCGGCGGTGAAAGAAGCGGATACGGCGTTTCGCGCCGGGTATGCTGCTTTCTCCAGCAACCGCCTGGAGGAGGCCCGGGCCGACTTCCAAAAAGTAGTCGAGTTGGCTCCCCAACTGGAGGAGGGGCACAGCGCCTTGGGCGCTGTCCTGCTGCACCTGAATGTCTATCCCGCGGCTATCTCAGAGCTGAAACAAGCCCTCAAGATGAAGCCCAACGATGTTTCCGCGCAGACCAACCTGGCGTTCGCCTATGCCGCGACGGGACGCGATCGAGAGGCGTTGCCGCTCTTTGCCAAACTGGAGCCATCGGCCGATATCCTCGCCGCGTATGCGCGTTCGCTGACGGCAACAGGCCAGATGACCAGCGCCGTGGAGAAGATGAAGCAGGCCGTCGCATTGGCGCCGGATGCCGCCCATCATGACGCGTTGGGATCCCTATACGCACAACAGCACAATTGGACATCCGCCGCAGAGGAATTTACGGCCGCGCTCCAACTCGGCCCTGAGCTCGCGATTGCTCATTTACACCTTGGTCTGGTGCTCCTGAACCAGCAGCAGATGGAGCCAGCCATCCAGGAACTCACAACGGCCGTGCGCCTGGCGCCGGAAAATGCCGTAGCGCAACTGAGCCTGGGTAAGGCGCTGGTCCAAGCGGGCCGCGAGGAGGAAGCACTTCCCATCCTCAAGACTGCCGTCACGCTCGATCGAGCGAATGACGATGCGAAGTATCAACTGGCTTTGGCGTTCCAGGCGACAGGTCAATTCAAAGAGGCGCTTCCCTTGTTTCAGGAAGCCGCCAAAACCGGCGCCGGCAACGCTCCATTGCTAACCAACCTCGCGCTCGACATGGTGCAATTGGGCAATGCCAAAGAAGCCGTTCCCATCTTCCAGCGCGCACTCTCGCTTACCCCTGATGTAGTCACGGTGCATGAAGACCTGGGGGTCGCTTATCTTCAGGAGAGCGACGTGGACGACGCCCTGCGCGAGTTTCGCACCGGACTGAAGCTGGATGCTGCCGACCCACAGCTGCACTACAACGTTGGGCTTGCGCTCAAGCTCAAAGATGACTTAGTTGGAGCGATCCCTGAATTTGAAACTGCGGAGAAGCTGGATCCCAACGGCCCTGACCCGCCGTTCACCCTAGGCATCCTTTACATGCAGCAGGGGCGGTTCGACGATGCTGCCCAGCAGTTGAACATGGCCCTGAAACTGCGCCCGCAAAACAGCGAGGGCTGGGCCGTACTTGGCTCGGTGTACCAGCAGCAAGGAAAACTGCCGGAAGCCGTATCGGTTCTTGAAGAAGCGATTCGTCTCTCGCCGCAAATGCCCGGACCGCACATCACGCTGGGCCAAGTACTGGCGCAGCAGGGAAAGCAAACCGAGGCCGCAGCAGAGCGCAAGACCGCAGCCGCACTCACGCGAGTGGCAGTGAATCACCAGCGCGCTACATTCGCCACCAACACCGGCAATATGCTGCTGGAGAAGGGCCAGATCGCCGACGCAATTGCGCGCTATCAGGAGGCGTTGGCAAACGATCCGAACTTCGCCGATGCGCACCGGCAATTAGCAACGGCATTGGCCCGTTCGGGCCGAACCGCAGAAGCTGATGTGGAGCGCAAAAAGGCTGACGAGCTAGGTAAACCCCAATGACGAACGCAACCACAACAACGGGTGAGAACTAATCCCGAGGGCCAAGCGAAACTCGATGGGTGCCCCATGTTCGCACCAGCTAACGTGGGCCGAAAACGACGGGCAAAGCCCTTCAAACGCTTCTAGGCCTTTAGTGAAAGCATTCGAAGAATTCATAATCAGCCCACGTTAGCTGGTGCGAACATGGGGCACCCATCGAGTACTGTTCGGTCCTCAAGGTCAGTTCTCACCCAAGGTTCTAGAACGTTTGATCCTAGAGTTCGGTTCTCACCCAGTTCCGGTTTGCCAACTAAAACTGCAACCGCACTGATAACTGCAGCTGACGCGCTTTGCCTCCAGGCGGTTGGCTGGTAATGTAGACCGGACCCTGATCAATATTGACGGTGGACGCATTGCCGCTCGGATTGCCGGCGTTGATGTGATTGAAGGCGTTGTAAGCGTCCAACCTAAACTGCGCGAACAACGCCTCGTGGATCGGGAAATTCTTCTGCGCTGCGATATCCGTGGAGTAGAAATTGGGACCGAATTTGGTGTTGCGTCCGGTCGTACCTACCTGATCCAGCCCGGGAGCAGAGAAATTTCCCTGCGGTCCATTCGTGTAAAGATTATTGAACCCGTTGAAGAACGACCGGTTGTGCCCGCTGGTGCTGAACGAACCGACATTGGTCGACAAGCTCTTAGCTGGACCGTTGGTATAACAAGGCGCATCCCCGGGAAGATTGTTCCCGCAGCCCGAATACGTGAGCGAGAAAGGCAATCCGCTGGACCAATTCACGATCGGGCTGATCTCCCATCCGCCGATGATTTCGTTTTCCCAGCCCGACACCTTGGACAAATACTTCATGTTCCGGCCGACCGGTAACTCCCAGTTGCCATAGCTGACAATCTGCTGCTCGCGCAGCGAGTCATTGCGGCCTTTCACCGCTGGTGCGCTCCACGTTCGGAAGTTCGATGCCCAATCGAAAGCCCGCTGCCAGGCATAGTTAGATGTGAACGAAAGCCCTCTGGAGATATTCTTCTGCAGCGTGACCTGCAGGGCATTGAAATGATTATCCTGATCGTCCCCGTTGTACTGAATACTCTGCGTCCATCCGCAGGCGCCCGCGGGCACACCTGGTTGAGGAGTGTAGGCCGCGCTCTGGCACGCCGGCAGACTGAGCGCATAGTAGCGTTGCAGGAATGAGCTGGTATTCGTCCCCCCGTCCGGATTAATTCCATTGACGGCACTGGGCAGGATCGCGGTGCTTGGGACGTAATGCAGGGTTCGCCCGTTGATGCTATACCCGGCGGGAAGAACAGCTGCTTCCTCGTTCGGGTTGGTGTTGTTGCCGTCGAGCGCGCTTAGAGTATGCGAGCCCTTGTTGCCCACATAAGCGATGGTGAGCGAGAGCGTCGGGGTGATGGACTGTTGCAGACTCAAATTCCATGCATCGATGGTCGGCAGGCGGATCGGGTTCGGCCGCGCCTTGACGGTGACGTTATAGTTCGGAGCCGGCAACAACCCATTCGATGGCACGGTAGGAAAGACGTTGGGCGGGGGGCCCGCCGTGAGCGCGAACGCAGCCGAGGTGGTGCCACTGGAATTGTTGTTGACACTCTGGTTGGCCAACACCGGCAGGTTCTGGGTAATGGTGTGGCCGAAAATGGAGCCAAACACCCCCAAGTCGAAGCTGCGCCCATAGCCCGCCCGAATTACGGTCTTGGGGTGCCACTGGTAGGCGACACCGATCCGCGGCGAAAGCGCCTTCCAGGCGATGTTCCAACCCATGTCACTGGGAACCCCTCCCACTCCGGCGACGCGGATAAATCCGTCTTTCAGATTCATCAAGCCGCCGTGTCCTGGCCCATTGGCGGTCTCAGGGAAATACAGCTCCCAACGGAGTCCGTAGTTCACGGTCAATTTCGGACTCGCACGCCAGGTGTCCTGACCGTAGAAGAACAGGCGCTTTTGGAATTCCTTTGCGTTGAGCGAGCCAGCAATGCCCGGGTTCTGAATATATCTGCCAAACGAGGTGACGTCGCCCAGGACAAACGTAGCAAAACCAAGCCCCCCTGAGGCGCCGTTGGAAGTTGGACCATTGCCAAAATCCAATAAACCGGCGCGATCCGTGTCGCTGGGGACTCTAAGGTTGCGCGCATAGCGCGCGTCGGCGCCGAATTTGAAAGAGTGGTTGCCAAAGATCTTGGTCCAGTTGTTCACCCCCTGAAACTGGTCCTCTTTTTCGGTGGTGGGGCAATTGCAGCGGGTGATGTTCAAACCCGATCCATACTGCGTTCCTTGGCTCTGCGGGTTGCTGGGATTGTTCGTGAGGTTGGTGCTGCCGACATCCGCGAGGTTGAAACCGGGTGCCCCACTCGTGAATCGATCCCCCAAGTTGAGACCCGGGATACCGAGTTGGGTAGCAAACTGCGTCGTCTGATCGTACTTCGAGGTGACGATGTTGTAGCGGTAGTAGCCAAGCCGGAAATCTGTGAGCAGACTGGCGCTCACCGCAATGTCTGCCCCGGCCGCCAGGCTGTCGTTGGCTCCAGTCGAAGTCCCGCCGAAGCCATTGATGCCAAAGCCTGCGCCGCCGGCGGAGCCGAAGAGAGTACCCCCGCTGAGCGTATCGGTAAAGCGGCTAAAGCGCTCGAAAACGTGGGTCCGCTGCGACAACTGATAATCGACCCGCTCATCCCACTGGTTGTTGTTGAAAAGGCCGGTGCCCCCCGATGCGTAATTGCCGGAAGACAGGAGGCCGAAGTTGCCGGACTTGTTCGGAGCATACGGCTGCAGCAGTTTCAGCAGCGCAAGCGCCGGCGCAGAAAGGCGGGCGGCCGGGATCACTTGCCCGGGAAACGGCTTCCCAGTGGTTGGATCGTAGACCAGCGCATTGCCGGTCCCGGCAATGGCATTGGCGTACTCACTGAAGTCGCACCCCGGTGTGCCGCTTACGGTGGCTGATAGCCCCAGGCAGGTACTGATCAGGTGGGGAGACGGAACCGTCATGATGGCAGAAGAGCCGACCTTTTGCCGCACTCCCTGGTAGTCCCCGAAGAAGAAGAGCTTGTCTTTGATCACCGGACCACCGATCGATCCTCCGAACTGATTGAAAAGCGCTTGAGGAATCAGCCGGCCGGTCACCGGATCCGGGTTGAATTGGGAATAGGGGTCGCGGGCCAACTGTGCCGCACTCTGGCGATAGTCGAATGCGCTGCCGTGAAAGTTATTCGATCCTGACTTGGTTTGCACCGTAACGATGGCGGAGACAGCCTTGCCGGATTCGGCGTCAAAGTTCTGCGTGGCGATCTTGGCCTCGGTGATCGCATCCAGGGCTGGATTCACGACGATAATGCCCAGGATTGGATCCTGGTTGTCGGTGCCGTCCAACTCGTAGGCCACACCGCCGAAGGCCTGGCCATCGATTTGAATCTGCTGGCTGCCTTGAGGATTTTCATCGGCCGCGTGGCTCCAGCCCAGTTGTTGCGCTCCCGGCAGCAGCAATTGCAAACTGGTGAAGTTGCGATTGGACAACGGCAAATCCGAGACCGTTTTCTCGGTGAAGACCGTCGATACGTCCGCGCGGTCGGCCTTCAGCTCCGGCACGGTGTCGGCGCTCACTGTAACCGTCTCGGACTCTCCGCCAATCTGCAAGGCCACATCCACCTTGGCCGAGGTGTCCGCGGCAACTACGATCCCATTCTGCTCAAACGTCTTGAAGCCGCCGACCGTCACCTTGATATCGTAGGTATCCGGAATCAGGTGCTGCACCGTGAAGTCGCCCGAGCCGTTGCTTTGGGCAACGACAGACGTGCCTTTGGATTCATCGGTGACAGTAATGGTGGCGTTCGGAACCACGGCCCCGGTGTTGTCGTTCACCGTCCCGAAAATCGACCCGTAGATAGCTTGCGCATGAGAGAGGTTGGGCAGGCACAATGCCCCAAGGGTTACTGCCAGGACTAGCGTCCTGAGCTTTTGCGTTTGCATACTCGTCTCCAAAGGTGTTGCAAATCCGCCGGGCAGCAATCACTGCGGCGGCCATGCCGGACGTGCTCTGATGAACAGCCTAAGGAGTGGCGGGCTATTACCCACCTATCGGCTGGGGCTGGATAAGTACGGAGAGCGAATGAACGACCGACGACTTACCGTTACCTGGTTTTTTATGGCGCGGATGGCCGAGGCCTCTTTGCCTGCCGATGCTTATAGATACCCGGGATGATGATTGTCAAGCGCCTTGTGCCGGTTGCGCGTGACATCAAACTGTTGGTGCACGCGACGACGGTTTAGTGTTTTAAGAATTTTTATCCTCGCTCCGGTGCCGATAACGCTTCTTATTCATCCACTATTTTGTAGGGTTTGGCACTTTTCAGTTATTGTCTCCCGGAGCGTTTTCCGTCATTGTGTAAGGCAGCAATGCGCTTATTGTTTCCCATTCTGGTTTTAGTGTTAGCAACTTCCGCCTCCGCGCAGGTTTTGCCGGGCGGCGCAGGCAAGCTTTCGCTCACCCTGCCATCCTGGACACCTCCGTCTGCCCCCCTCGGGGACGGCTCGCAGGCCTTGCTCAATTTCCATGAAGCAGATATCAAATTTAATCTGCGCAGCCTGATGGAGATCCTCCGTGACCATGAACATGAGGGTTGGGTGCTGGCGGCGTACCCCGATCCGAACACGCACCGGCCGCTGATCGGCGCAGGGTTCAGTCTGGATGTACAGGCCACGGATCATCCTCAGCTCGATCCTTTGAATTCTCATGCTTTCGTGGAACCTTCTTCGGCACAACTTTGGCAGGCTGCCGGGCTCGATCCTGGCCGACTGCAGACCATCCTCGATCAGTTCGATCGCGACTCCCGGCGTTGGACCGCGAAACAGTATCGCCATCGCGTGCTCCGTAAGACCCTGACGCCGCAACTGAGCGAGGAGGAAGCTACGCGGCTTCTGCGTATCTCTGCCATCCAAGCCGTCTACAACGCCCGGGCGTATTGCCGGAATTTCGATCAGCTGACAGGTTCGCAGCAGATGGCTCTGAGCCAGCTGGTCTTCCAGATGGGCACGAATCTGGAGCAGTTTGTCGAGTTTCTGGCAGCCCTCAACGATAGAAACGGCGCCCGCGAATTGGCCCAACTGAACGGTTTTATCGAGAATGACGAGCAGCATTGGCGGACGGTACAGAGCACGCTGATGGACAGCCAATGGGCTCGCCGGTACACGGTGCGGGCCTCCACAGTGATCGCCATGTTCGATCCCAACTACAACCTCGAGCCCGGGGCCGCCCAGCAGCGAGTGGCCGCGGTACTTCGCCCTCCTGCACAGCACCACGCAACCGGCCGGCCTGCCGCCACCCTGCGCGCTGCGAGCTACACCCGCCGTTCAGCAAAAACCCGCACCAAGAAGGCTACCCGTCTCCCGGCGAAACGCAAGCTAACGTAAGGGTTTGGGTTACGCATGCGCTGCTCCCTGAAAGTCCCGCAGGGACGGCTGAGACCAGCCCAAATTACGACTTTAGATGGGCTATTCTTTGTACGGATGGCACGGCTTAAAGCCGTGCCGTAATTTCATTTCGCATGATGCAGATTCAGCCGCTGAGGTACGGTTTTTAGAGTCGGGTCCGTGCAGGGACTCGGGGAAAACGTACCTCAGGGCCGCGGAAAACACATGCTTTGTATCAGGGCACGACTTTAGTCGGGCCGTTCGCAGCAAAAAAGAGACGGGATTTAAAGCCCCCGCCACCATAATTTGCTAAGCAAATCTGCCGTAGCAGGGGCAAAAGAGTCTGCGTGGGAACCGGATCTGAGGACCAAACAGAGCTTGACGGGTGCCCCATGTTCGCGCCAGCTAACGTGGGGCGAAAAAGACGGGCGAAGCTCTTCCAATGCTTTTAGTCCGTGAATGAAAACATTCGAAGAATTCATAATCGGCCCACGTTAGCTGGTGCGAACATGGGGCACCCGTCGAGTTTGGTTTGGTCCTCAGATCTAGTTCTCACGCGGGCCGTTTGAGTCGGGTTCGCGGAGATGGGATATGTTCTTGCTGAGATTGGGCATCTTCCTCCTATTTCCGCTCACGTTAGCTGCACAGAACCCGGTGCAAGTTTCTCTTACTTCAGCCCTGCGGAACACATCCGCCGTAGGCGTCGTGGTGGACGTAGCCGGCGGGCGACAGTTGGCGGAAGTGGGCAACGCTGCCACCGCGCAGGGAGCGCCAGGCTCGATCCTCAAGCCGCTGTTCCTCGCCGCGGCCCTGAGGCGCCAGGAAATCCTCCCCCAGACCACGGTCTTCTGCAGCCGCAGCCTCCATATCGCCGAGGGCTCCCGGGACTGGAACCTGCCTTGCACGCATCCCCAAACCGTTAGCCCTTTCGCTGCGGAAGAAGCGCTCGCCTATTCGTGCAATACCTATTTTGCAGCGCTGGCGGACCGTCTTTCTCCTGCGCGAAGTGTAGCCATACTTGAGCACTATGGGCTGGCTGGAATCAGCCCACCGGAGGGCCGGGAAGCAAAGCAGTTGCTCGTGTTGGGACTCCAAGGAATATCTGTTTCACCGCAACAAATTGCCCATGCGTATCGGAAGCTGGTCCAAGACCTCAACCAAGACCTCGACGACTCTACTCTGCAACCGGTGCGAGACGGGCTACGGGAATCAGTAGCCTACGGCATGGCACATAACGCAGCCGTTCCGGGCCTGGAGCTTGCCGGCAAGACAGGAACAGTGACAAATGGTGGCTGGTTCGCGGGCAGCGGCGCTTTCGAAGGTCACCCAATTGTGATTGCCATTTACTTTCCCCGGGGCAACGGAGCCGATGCGGCCCGGTTGGCGCAGCACTTTTTCCAGCCTCCCAAATCTTCACCAGAAAGCGCGCGCACCCTTTCCGTCGAACTGTGGTCAAGCCGAGTTGTGACTGACCTCACGGTGACCCCTTTGAGCGGCGCGCACGCCCCGCTGCACCTTAAATGGACTCCCAGCGATCCCCCGAAGCCGCTCAAGCTAAGCGGCAGGTTTCGCATGCAACCCGCTGACGGCCCAGAACTAACAGCTGCGGGCGAGTGGACCATCACCTCCGGACGCGAGGGCCTGAGAGTGCTGCTCATGCTACCCAGCGAAGACTACGTGATCGCGGCGCTGAGCGGCGAGGCCGCACCCGATGAGCCCACGGCCTCGCTGAAAGCCATGGCGATCACCATGCGCACGTTCGCCTTATCCAACGCCGGGCGCCACCGGGCGGAGGATTTCGATCTTTGCGACAGCACCCACTGCCAGGCGCTGCGCCTGGGCAGAGCCAGGGCGGAAGTAGAGCAAGCGGTGAGGGAGACCGCCGGCGAAACCCTCTGGTCAGCCGGCCAGAGAGTGCATGTTTACTACACCCAGCACTGCGGAGGTATGAGTGAAACTCCCAACGCCGTTTGGCCGGACGCTCCCGCTGGCGACAAGCCTCACGCTGATCCCTACTGCCTGCGCCGGTCTCCAGCCGAGTGGCATACTCGCATCCCGCTCGACCAACTGAACGGCATCTTCCACGCCCAGGGATGGAAAACGCCTTCCCCCATCGAGGCCATGCAGGTAATCCGCAAAACCGCGGCCGGACGAGCCGATTTGCTGGAGGTAACCGGCCGTGGTGCACCGGCGCAGATTTCTGCTAGCAGTCTTCGCTTTGCGGTCGACCGGGCGCTGGGTTGGAACCAGATGCGCAGCGACCTATACAACCTGAAGGTATCGGGCGGGGCGCTTGAGATCCAAGGCCGAGGCTACGGACATGGAGTCGGCCTGTGCCAGACCGGAGCCTACGAAATGGCCGTGGAAGGCCACAGCGCAACGGAGATCCTCAACTTCTACTTCCCTGGAGCGGTTGCCGGTGTCACGCCGGTGGACCGCGGATGGCATACCGTTCCGGGCACGGACTGGACGCTCCTGACGACAGGTTCGCCCGGCAGCCTCCTGTCCGAAGGCAATGTTGCCTGGGCCAAGGCACAGTCTCTCTTCGGCGCCTCCAACCACTCCCTCCACCCGACGGTTGAGGAGTTGCCCACCACAGAGCTCTTCCGGCAAACTACGGGAGAGCCCGGCTGGATGCTCGCTTCCACCCGAGACAGCAGCGTGTTCCTGCAACCGGCACAGATCCGCCAAAAGAACCCCGGCGCCGGGGATCTCCTGTTGCATGAGTTTTTGCATGTGTTGGTAGAACAGCAAGCGGGAGAAAAAGCACCGTTGTGGTTGCGTGAGGGTTTCGTGGAAGTTCTGGCTGGCGGCGGACAGTCAGGACCGCTTGACCTGACGCCCAGCGAAGTGAATGCCGCCTTAATCCATCCCGCTGACGCGGACGCATCTCGCCGCGCCCACCAGGTCGCAGCCCGGATGACGACCCTGCTCTGCGCCCGCTACGGCACGCCCGCGGTGCGCGATTTTTTACGCCACGGCGTGCCCTCAGGCATTGATGAGAACCTTGGAACCTTGGGCCGGTCCTCGACTCAGTAGTTCCCAACGAAGATTCTGGTTCTTGATCAACAGCTCCGCGATGATTGTCCGCAGAGAGCCGTTTTCCTGCGCCAACTGCTGCCAATCTAATGGTTGATTGATCTGTTCGATCCCGTTCATGGCTGGCCTCCTCGCGTTCCCTTGCTACTGTAAGCAAGATAGGTCTCTTCCAAAAAATTCAATAGCCTAATTGGGACCACGCGCGGGGGCCTCTTTGGTAGTGTGCCCCGCCACCCGAAATGCTGATTTTGTTTTAGACCTTGGCCCGGGCAAGGGCGAGATCCATCAGCGTCTGATGAGTTCCGGCCGCTTCTGGGCCAATAGCCCCCGGATCCGGATGCAGCTGCGCGTAGATTCCGTCAGATTCAAGCACCCAGGCCTGGCGGCGGTCGCGTAAAAGGATATCCAGAATCTCCCAAAGGCGCTGCTTCAGGCCCTCGGTCCACACTGGCGTAACCACCTCAATCCGTTTGGACAGGTTGCGGAACATCCAGTCTGCCGACCCGATATAAAACTCACCCTCCACCGGCTGCTCCCGCCCATTGGCGAAGTGAAAGATGCGGGAGTGTTCGAGGAATCGCCCAATGATGGAGCGAATGCGGATGTTCTCGCTGTGGTGCGGCACCCCCGGCCGGAGGCAGCAGAACCCCCGAATGATGAGGTCGATGGATACTCCGGCATTGGAGGCCTCGCACAAGGCTTCGATCATCTCCGGGTCTTCCAACTGATTCATCTTGGCCACGATACGTGCTGGCTTACCGGCACGCTTGTTCTGGATCTCGCGTTGAATCAGGTCCAGCAGCTTCGGCCGCATCGACACCGGAGCCACGAGGAGCGAGGCGAATTCCGGCTGGTCCGCGTGCCCGGTGAGGAAGTGAAAGAGATTCACCACGTCGCCGGTTATCTTGGGATCGCAGGTGAAGAGGCCCACATCGGCATAAAGGCGCGCGGTCTTTACATGGTAGTTTCCGGTCCCGATATGCACGTAGCAGCGCAGGCCGCTGGCTTCCTTGCGTACCACCAACGCCACCTTGCCGTGAGTTTTTAGGCCGGCAACTCCGAAAGTGACGTGGGCCCCGGCGCGTTCCAACTCAGCCGCCCAATGCAGATTGCGTTCCTCGTCAAAGCGGGCCTTGATCTCCATGACGCAGGCTACTTGCTTGCCACCTTCGGCGGCGGCAATCAGCGATTTCACAAAGGGGGTGTCGTCGCCAATCCGGTAAGCGGTCATCTTGATGGCGATGGTCTGTGTATCTTCGGCCGCCGCGCTGATAAAGTGCTCCACGCTCGAGTCGAAGCTTTCGTAGGGATGATGCACCAGGAAGTCGCCGGCGCGGATCGCGGTAAAGATGGCGCCGGCGCCCTCCGGCAGCCCGGACGGCCAGAGCGGCGTCCACACTTTGTCTTTCAGCTCGGGGAAAGGCAAGCCGAGAAGTTCGAAGAGTGACGTGTACTCCACCTCTTCTTGCATCTCGTAGAGGTCGACCGGGGAGAGATCGAAGCGCGCGCGCAGCATTTCGACAATGGCGGGATCGGCGTCCGGTCCAAACTCCAGGCGCACGACTGGCTCGTAGCGGCGCTGGCGAATTTGTTCTTTGACGGCGGTGCGGTAGTCGGCCGCGGTATCGTCATCGATTTCCACTTCGGCATCGCGAGTCAACCGCATGATGGTGACGTTGCTGATCTCCATGCCGTTGTAGAGTTGGTGCAGATTGCCGCAAATCACCTCGTGCAGGGGGACCAGCACCGTCTGTCCGGCGGGGACACCTGTCTGCACGGCGACCCATTGTTTGACCCCCCCTGGAACCTTCACTCGGGCAAACATGGTCTCGTCTCTGGCCACGTCGCGCAGCCGGAAAACGAGCGAGGTGGAGAGGTTCGAGAGGAACGGAAAGGGATGGACGGGGTCGATGACTAAGGGCGTCAGCGCCGGGGACAGCTCCGATTTAAAGTATTTGCGCGCTTCTTCCTGTTGATCTGGGGTGAGGTCGTCCCATGTACGGAGAAAGACACCGTGTTCGGCGAGTCCTGGGATGATGGTCTGCCGGTAGCATTCTGCCTGGCGGGTGAGCGACCCTTGGAGCTTTTCGCGAATCTGCTGGTGCAGGGCGCGTTGGGCTTCCGTGGGTCCGCCCCGGAGAACGGCTTCCCGCTTCATGAAGAACTCGTCCAGGTTGGAAGTAAAGATCGCCAGAAACTTCGCCCGTTCCAGGAGCGGTGTGCGCTCATCGAGTGCTTCGGCGAGCACTCGCTCATTGAAGTCGAGCCAGCTCAGATCGCGGTCGATCCACACGGCCTGCAATCCGGTGGGTAGCGTTGCATTGAGAGCACCGTGGTCGCCGACGGACGCCAGCACAGTAGCAGCAGCCATAGAATGATTCCTCGTTGTCGCTCCGATTCTACGGCCCGCGTATCGAGAGAAATATGAATAGCGCGTTGCAAGTGGATCTTCGTGACCACTGGATCTATAGGACCAAACCGCTCTCGACGCAAGTGTCTACGCGACAACCCAAACTGAAGGACCAAACAAAACTGGACGGGTGCCCCATGTTCGCACCAGCGTACGTGGGCCGAATAGAAATTCTTCGAATGCTTTCACTCAAACGAGTAGAAGCAATGGAGGGGCTTCGCCCCGGGCTTCGCCCGTCTTTTTCGGCCCACGTACGCTGGCGCGAACATGGGGCACCCATCGAGAGCGGTATGGTCCTGCAGTTCGGGTTCTCATCCGGAGTCGAATGCTCGCTCCCTGTGCGGGACTTCTCCTCGCCATAAGATGGTAGCGAGATGGCGACCCGCAAAATCGTCCATATCGATATGGACGCGTTCTATGCCTCCGTTGAGCAGCGGGATGATCCCCTGCTGCGGGGTAAGCCAGTCGTTGTCGCGTGGCGAGGCACACGGTCGGTGGTCTGTGCCGCTTCCTATGAAGCGCGCCGTTTCGGTGTCCGGTCGGCTATGCCGGCGATCCGGGCGGAGCGCCTGTGCCCCGATGCTATCTTCATCCCGCCCGACTTCACTCGCTACCGCGCTGTCTCCCAAGGTACGCGCGAGATATTCAAACGCCACACCGACTTGATCGAGCCACTGTCCCTCGACGAGGCCTATCTGGACGTAACCGAAAACAAGACCGGACTGCCCACCGCAACCAGGGTAGCGCGCGCGATTCGCGAGCAGATCCGCGAAGAATTGCACCTGACCGCCTCGGCTGGAGTTGCGCCCAACAAATTCCTGGCCAAGATCGCTTCCGACTGGCGCAAGCCCGATGGACTCTTTGTGATCCAGCCCGAAGACCTCGACACCTTTCTGCCGCCGCTCGAAATCGCGCGAATTCCCGGCGTAGGCAAAGTCACGGAAAAGCGGTTCGCAGAGATGGGCATTAAAACTGTGGGCGACCTGCGCAGACTGGAACTGCCGCTGCTCGAAAGCCACTTCGGACGCTACGGCGCCCGGCTCTACGAACTAAGCCGCGGTATCGACCACAGCCCAGTAGTGCCGGACAGGCCGACAAAATCAATCTCCGCCGAAGATACCTTTGCCGTCGACGTGCCATTGGCGGAAACGGAGTCCATTATCCTCCACCTCGCGGAAAGGGTCTGGGCCGCCTCACGCAAAGAGACGCGCATCCCCCGCACGGTCGTGCTCAAGCTCAAGACCAGTGATTTCCAAATCCTCACCCGCAGCTACACCCCGCTCTCTCCGCCAGCTTCCTGTGAAGAATTGATCACCATCGCACTGTCATTAAGGGATCGCGTCCATCTCGATCCGCAGCGACGCTTTCGCCTGGTGGGTGTGGGCTTGAGCAACTTTCGTGAAGCTGGGGAGCCGCCTGCGCAGGCCGACCTTTTCCCGTAGTCTACGGTTCGGCGTAAACGGATTTCACGAATCCCGAAGCATTCGTATTTTCCCAGTCGGGATGTTTGGTTTTCAGTTCAGCACTGATTTGTTTGCCCGCATCGTCCACTGAAACACCCTGTTGTTTCAGCGCCAGCGCACGGGTGCGGATCTCCACAATCAAAGCGCGCTCCCCCGCCACAAGGGAACCGTCGCCAGGAGCGCTGTGATCGGGCAGCACATAAGTGGGGTTGAGCGCGGCAACCTTATCCAGCACCGCGAGCCAAGTTGCGGGTGTACCGCCGCCCACAATATTGGGAATCACCTTGTTCTGCACTACGTCCCCTGAAACCAGCGTGCGGTCTGGTTCGACAAAGATCAATTCGTCGCCTTTGGTATGGGCTGGGCCGAACCACAGCAGGCGCACCGTCACGCCGCCCAGATCCACGGTCGCCTCGTCAGGAAAGGTCACATCCGGCGAACGCAACTTCACCCCGGCCAGCAGATCTTTGATCTGCCCTGAACGGCTGCTGAACATATCGAGCATTTCCTGCCCGTGCTTCTCCATATCTTCCTGCTGCATCGCGTCGCGGATGAGGATGGTGCTGGGAGGAAAACCGGGCTCCCCGCCAGCGTGCTCGGGATGGAAATGAGTCGTGGTCAAGAAAAGCCTGCTATTCCCGGGCGCGAGTTTCGCGGCTACGCGCGCTATGGTCGCTCCATTCTTGGGGCCAAGGCCGGTATCCACCACTAAGGTCGCCTGGGTCCCGACCACGATGGCGACGTTCGGAAAGCCCATAATCGCCCACACATGGTCAGAGACTTTGGTCGTGGTCTCGCCCAGCATCGGATCGTGCATCTGAGCCCAACCAGTACCACCGAGCAACACGGCCAAGGCAGCAAATTCCAGAATGGATTTCATGGGTATCCACTATACAAGCCGCGGCTAGAGAGCCCGCGCGAGAACCGGATCTAGAGGACCAAGCAGAACTGGATGGGTGCCCCATGTTCGCACCAGCGTACGTGGGCCGAAAAAGACGGGCGACCCGGATTTCCTGCCACGCTGCAATGGACAGAACCACGTGTGCGCCTTTCCGCGAAGAAAGGCGCATGCACCGTATCAACGCCACGAAGTCCAACAGGAAATCCGGGGGAAGCCCATCAAACGCTTCTAGGCCTTTAGTGAAAGCATTCGAAGAATTTCATATTCGGCCCACGTACACTGGTGCGAACATGGGGCACCCGTCGAGTTCTGCTTGGTCCTGGGGATCCGGATACGCTCGTTAGGCACTTGGGCGCTACAATCACTCGCATGATGCGCCTGTGGATTTGCGCCTGCCTTTTGGGATTTGCCGGTTCTCCTATGCTCAATGCCGCCAATTGCGAGGCACTGAGCCGGCTCCAACTTCCGGATACGACCATCACCACGGCCGAACGCATCAACTCAGGTGACCTGACCAGGCCCGGCCTCGAGAAACCCCTGCATACCCTGCCTCCCTTCTGCCTGGTTGCCGGAGTTCTTCACCCCACCTCCGATTCCTATATTCGCTTCGAAGTCTGGCTGCCGGAAAAGGACTGGAACCAGCGCTACCTCGGCGTAGGCAACGGCGGGTTTGCGGGTTCCATCGGATACACGGGGCTTGCCGGCAACCTGCGCCGCGGCTTTGCGACCGCAGGCTCGGACGCCGGCCACCAGGCAGAGGCAGAGGACGCCAGCTGGGCCTTCGGCCATCCGGAGAAGATCACCGACTTCGGCTGGCGCGCCGTCCACCTAACAGCTGAGCGGGCTAAGGATGTGATCAAGGCCTACTACGGCAAGCCGCCACAGAATAGCTATTTTGATTCCTGTTCGGACGGCGGCCGGGAAGCGCTCATGGAAGCGCAGCGGTTCCCCCAGGACTACGACGGCATTCTCGCGGGCGCACCCGCGTACGGCTGGACCCACCTGATCACTTCAGGCGTGGGTCTTCTGCAATCCACGATAAGTGACCCACACGGTTACATTTCGAGCTTTAAACTGCCCGCTGTCGAACGAGCTTCTCTTGCTGCCTGCGACGCAGCGGACGGGGTAAAGGACGGGTTCCTCAGCGATCCCGCAAAATGCCACTTCAATCCAGAAGTTTTGCTATGCAAGGGCGCGGATTCTTTAGATTGCCTAACCCGGCCGCAAGTGGAATCGCTCAAGCAGTTCTACGCCGGCACTTCCCTTTCCGGTGGTTATGCGATGGGCGATGAACTTGCCTGGGGTAAATGGGTAGTTGGGCCTGCTCCTGCCGCCGCTGACGGCGTACAATATGCACAAAATTATTTCCGCTATATGGTGGCCGACGACCCCAAATGGAACATCATGACCGCGGACATTCACCAGTCGTTACAAGACGCGGTGAAGAAAACCGGAACCCAGCTGGACGCGGAAAATCCCGATCTCACCCAGTTCAAAGCCCACGGAGGAAAACTGATCATGTACCATGGCTGGAATGATCCGGCCATCTCGCCCTGGAACAGCATTGCCTACTACCAGAGCGTACAGAAGATGATGGGCGAGGCAGGAACCAGTGAGTTCATGCGCCTTTACATGGCGCCGGGGCTGGAACATTGCGCGGGCGGCCCGGGTCCGGCCGCATTCGGGCAGCTCGGCATCCCCACCACCGGCGGCCCGAAGTACGGGGTGTTCGACGCGCTGGTCGATTGGGTCGAGAAAGGTACACCTGCGGAAACCGTTATCTCTACCAAATACTCGCCCGACAATCAGGTCATCCTGACTCGTCCTTTGTGCCCTTATCCCGCGATGGCGAAGTATAAGGGGACGGGCGACACCAACGAAGCCTCCAACTTCGCTTGCACCAAACCATGACAGGTACGCCACTCCTATGGACAGCCGTTTTGCTTGCCGGGTCTGCTGCCGCACAGACCGCCACTCCCATCAAGCACCTGGTAGTTATTTTTGACGAGAACGTTTCCTTCGATCACTATTTCGCGACTTATCCCCATGCGCTGAACCTGCCGGGTGAAACTAAGTTCCGCGCGCTCGAAGAAACACCCGAAGTGAACGGTCTTGCACCCGTGCTGCTCCATCGCAACCCGAATTTCCTGAATGTAAAGGTGAATAAGGAATACGCGGTCAATCCCATGCGCCTGGGGCCGGCGCAGGCTGCCACCGCGGACCAGGACCACGGCTACAGCCAGGAACAGCAGGCCTTCCACGCCGGCCTGATGGACTCATTTCCGCAGTACACCGGCCTTGCCAGCGCTCCGCCGGTAGTCGTTCAGCAAACCAAACAAATCGTAATGGCTTACTTCGACGGAAACACCGTCACCGCACTATGGAACTATGCTCAACGGTATGCCCTGAGCGATAACTCGTATGCTTCGACCTTTGGCCAGTCTACGCAGGGCGCCATTGAGCTGATCTCCGGTCAAACCAATGGCGTGACCGACCAGATCAATGCGTCCGGCGCTGTGGTGGAGGGCGGCAACAAGACGTTTACCGAAATCGCCGATGCCGACCCGATTGGGGATAAGTGCTCGAGCACTACCTGGGGACAGATTCATTTCACCGGCAACAACATTGGCCAGATGCTGAGTAAGCACGGGATAAGCTGGGGATGGTTTGAGGCGGGCTTCGACCTAACCCGGACTAACTCCAATGGAACCACGAACTGCAAGCGCAGTACCACCTCAACCATCACCCACGTAACGTCCACGGACTACATTCCGCACCATGAGCCATTCCAGTACTACACTCCGACGGCCAACCTACTCCATGTCCCTCCGTCTTCCGTGCCGATGATCGGCAAGCAGGACGCTGCGAATCATCAGTACGATACGGAAGACTTCTACGCTGCTGTCACGGCAGGCAATTTCCCCGCCGTGAGTTTCCTCAAGGCGCCTGGCTATCAGGATGGCCATGCCGGCTACTCCGATCCAGTGGATGAGCAGACATGGCTGGTCACCGTGATCAACTTTCTCGAACGCCGCCCAGAGTGGAAAGATACCGCGGTCATCGTGGCCTATGACGATTCCGACGGCTGGTACGACCATCAGATAGGACCCATCGTCAATCAATCGAAGAGCGATGCCGACGGGCTAACCGCACCGCATCATTGCGGCAACGGGGCCGCGGCGCTTCCCGGCCCCGCGGTGGACCACGCCCAGGGCCGATGCGGGTATGGTCCCCGGCTACCTCTGCTGGTAATTTCCCCGTTCGCGCGCAAGAACTATGTGGACAACAGCTTGACCGATCAAACCTCGATCCTGCGCTTTATCGAGGACAACTGGCTCAACGGCGAGCGAGTGGGTGGTGGATCGTTCGATGCCCTCGCCGGCTCGCTCAACGGGATGTTCGATTTCGCTCATTCGGACGCAACGCCGTACCTCCTGAATCAAACGACGGGTAAGGTTCACAAGCATTGAAGAGACCGCTACTGTGGAGTAGCGGGAAGATCGGAACTCCACATATCCACGGCGCATTTCCACCGGCCGTCGGCTTGCTTCTTCCATATCTCGCTGGTCTTCCCATGATCGGTGATGGGTTTCCCTTGAGGGCCGGTCATGGTGAGTAGATATTTTCCCTGGGTATAGGCCAAGTCGCCCGATCGGGCTACCTCGACCTTTTCCGGCTCCCAACTGATGGAAAGCCCGGGAGCCGACAACAATGCGCCGATCTCTTTGCTGATGGCCGCTTTGCCGGTTGCTTTGGGATCGTTTGGGGGCAAAATCACCGCGTCATCGGAATAGAAAGCGACCCAGTCGTCGAGTTTCTTTGTTTGCGCGGCCTTGCTCCAATCCTGATCGGTCTGCCTTACTGCGGCTTCTTCCGTAGCCTGCGTGTTCGAGTTACAGCCGAGAAGCAAGAGAACACAACCAAGTCCAAAGTATTTTGCTCGCCAAGTGGACATGCATCCGCTTTCTCACATCAGAGATTTCGATCGATGGTATCTCATCTATTTATTGGACGCGAGCCTCCCCCACTGTCATCTTTTAACTATGAACACCCGGTCCAATCTGCAGATACTGCTGCTTTCCGCGGTTTGGGGAGTTTCCTTTCTCCTGATCCGCGTTGCCGGCACGGCTTTTCCGCCGCTGTGGGTAGCGCTCTTGCGCTCCACCCTGGGGGCGGCCCTGCTGTGGACGGTTCTTCGGCTCGGCGGCCATAAGTTGCCCCCGCGGCGCCTGCTTCCCTGGTTGCTCGCCGTCGCCCTGTTCAACAACGCAATTCCATTTACTTTTTTCGCCTGGGGCGAGCGCACGGTGCCAAGCAATCTGGCCGCGGTGATTAACGCCACGACCCCTGTCTGGACCCTGATACTCTCCATGGCGCTTCACCGTACCCGGGCGGCGCTCTTCACCATTGGAGGCGTTCTGATCGCCTTCGGCGGCGTGGTGCTCGTGGTGGTGAGCCATGCCGGCGATCCGGCCGTGGATCATGCACCCGGGGGAATTCTGAGCGGAACGATTCTGATTTCCCTGGCGGCCCTTGGGTACGCCATCGCCACCGTCATGGCCAAAGCAAAACTGAAAGGTCTGGACCCCATCGGCCTGGCGACCACGCAGCTCAGTCTCGCCGGCCTCATGATTTTTCCTCTAGCACTTGCCGGCCCCCACCCGGCTAGCTTGAGTATTGGCCCGGTGGTTGCCATTGCGGTGCTCGGTCTTGCCGGCAGCGGCTTCGCCTATCTGCTGTACTACCGTCTGTTGGCGCAGGTCTCTGCCACGCATGTGACCGCTGTTACTTACGTGCTTCCGCTCTGGGGTCTCTTCTGGGGATTATTCGCGGGCGAGCCCATCGGTGTGCTCACTTGCGCCGGGGTCGCCATCACCATCGCGGGGCTCGTCCTGATGAATCTGGAATCTACCTTGCGCGAATCGCGGCCCAAGATCGACAGCATTGGAATGAGGGCTGGTTTCGAGCGACAATAGGAGCCCTATGAGTGAGGTTCAGCAATATACCTACGAAACTCGCCTGAACGTGCTGTATAAGCCGCTCGAGGTCGTCGACGCCAAAGCTCTAGCAGACTCCTGCGAATTCAAATGGTTTAACCAGACGTTGTGCCAGGTGAATGACTCCGTGGTCCGCCTGGGCGTTATAGAAGGGGAATATCACTGGCACAAGCACGTCGCTGACGACGAGTTTTTCTTTGTTCTCGAGGGCCGGTTGCTCATCGATCTGGAAGATCGCATTGTCGAGCTCGACCCTGGACAAGGGTTCATGGTTCCGCGAGGCGTGACCCACCGCACCCGGGCGCCGCAGCGCACAGTGATTCTCATGCTCGAGAATCAAGGGATTATCCCCACCGGCGATCAATAAGAAGTCAGCAGTTCTGGTATTTCCAGTTACGCTGCTTGCCCTCAGCTATCCATTCGATCGCGGTCTGAACCCGTTTATCCCGGGTCTCAGGACGTTTGGCCTCGGCGATCCACTCCACGTACTCGCGCTGGCAGCTGGGGCTGAACGCCGTAAAAACCGCCGCGGCCTTCTTGTTTCGCTTTAAGGCTGCGGTAAACTCCGCGGGCGTTTCCAGCGAAGGCTTCGGCGCCTTCGCAACTTTGTGGCGAGCTGCGATGGGGCTAGTGTACTGGCCGCTGTCCACGAACGCCGCAGCCTGGCGGATCCACTCCAGCATCTGCTTGTTCGACGGCAGACCGGCCACACTGGTGATGCGTCCCAGCGAGCCCATGCCGTCGCGCTCCAGAACCCCAGCCTCGCGCAGCACGGCGCCGATCTCCTCACCCCAGAAGCCAAAGCTGCAGTGCTCCTTAAAGGCGGACATGTTGCCCAGAATCACGCCGCGATACTGGAAGAACGGGCGGCTCCACTTGATGGTTTCTTCAACCCCGGGGCAGCCCTTGTGCATCAGCTCCCGCAGGTGCTCGAGGATCGGTTGCGCGAATGGCTGCGCCTTGGAAACATACGCATCCACTTTGGGATTGAGGGTTTGCGTGCTTAGCATCGCGAGCTCCTATTGCGCGGTAATGGGCACCGAGGCAATGTGGTTCTCCCATGCCAAGGTGATCGTGCCCTTATTGCCGCCTGTGCTGTTGATCGTGTACTTAAGCATTTCTATCAGAGACGGCGGCTTGCTCATATCCATTTTCACGCGCCCGAGGTCCATGGAGGCATCGTAATTCGTACCCCACTGGCCAGTCTGCTTGTTGATCACCAGCTCCCAGGCGTCGGGATCTTTCACATTCACGTACAACGTGTAGTCTCCCTTGGGCACCGTGACGTTTCCGATCTTCAAATTTGCATCGGTGTGAAACGCAGTGGCATCATTTGCGCCCGCGCGCCAGATGGGAGCCGTTGGATCCTGCATGACCCGGCCGCCTTCGCCAAAAATCTTGCGCCCCGTGACCGACGGCGCGCAGTACTTGATATCGAGCTTCGCATCGCCGATTTTTCCGCTCGCCGTTTCCGGAGGACTGGTTTTTTGCGCCCATCCACTACTCAGAATCGCCAACAGGCCTGCCAACACCAGGAAATGCTTCATAGGTTTTTTGCCTCCGTGCCACTCTATCCTTTTTGGAACTCGATGAGGAAGTGAGTCCGCTGTGAATTTCCTGACATCTAGTTTCTATGGGAAAACTAGACGGTAAGGTGGCACTCATCACAGGCGGGAACAGCGGTATCGGCTTGGCTACGGCGAAACGGTTCGTGCTCGAAGGAGCGTACGTCTTTATCACCGGCCGCACCCAATCCAAGCTCGACGCAGCGGTGAAGCAGGTGGGGTCGAACGTGACCGGAGTGCAGGGCGACGTCAGCAAGCTGGCCGACCTTGACCGGCTCTATGAACAGATTGGAAAAGAGAAGGGCAAGCTCGATATTCTGTTTGCCAACGCGGCCATCGCCAAGTACGGGCAACTGGGCTCCATCGATGAGGAACACTTCGACAGCATCTTCGCGGGCAATGTGAAGGGCGTGCTCTTTACTGTGCAGAAGGCGTTGCCGCTGATTCCGGACGGTGGATCGATCATCCTCAACGCATCGGTAGTTGGCAGCAAAGGAATGTCGTCGAACAGCGTATACGCCGCGACCAAGGCGGCCGTGCGCTCCTTCGCTCGTACCTGGACCACCGATCTTAAGGCTCGCCACATCCGGGTGAATGCACTCAGCCCTGGGCCGATCGACACCGAAGGATTGCGCGAGTTGCTCGGTTCCTCGCAAGCGGGACAGGACCGTCTGAAGAGCATAGGTACCACAGTCCCGCTTGGGCGGCTGGGATTACCGGATGAGATCGCGAAGGCTGCGGTCTTCCTGGCCTCCGACGACAGCAGTTACGTAACCGGAATCGAGCTGTTTGTCGACGGTGGTTTCGCGCAAGTTTAATCAGGCCGCAAGGGTACGAACAAAACAGCCTGAGCGACAACTGATCTATTCGACCAAACAAAACTCGACGGGTGCCCCATGTTCGCGCCAGCTAACGTGGGCCGAAAAAGACGGGCGAAGCCCATCAAATGCTTCTACTCCTTGAGTGAAAGCATTCGAAGAATTCCATATTCGGCCCACGTTAGCTGGCGCGAACATGGGGCACCCATCGAGTTTTGTTTGGTCGAATAGATCAGTTGTCGCTCAGGCTGTTTCGCGCTTTCCTCACGGGCGAGTTTTTCCGCGGACCCTAATGTTGAGGAGTAGCGTCCGCGGCCGGCTGGCTCGGTTTGGGTTCAGTCGGCAACGGCGCCACAGCGGCTGATTGCGCGGGTACATCGGTCACAGGCAATACCGCCGTGTTCACCACCGCCGGATCGTCGCGCAGCTTGAAATACAGTGTCCCGGTCGGCCGCGGAACATTCAGGCTGTTGTCGCCAAAGCCTTCGGGCACCGTAACTGCATTGGCTAGCTGGGCATCAATGCCAACCTGCTGCAGCAGGAACAGATCTGCTCCCACCAGCGTGCATAGGGGCGCGCCTTCCGCACACTTTAATTCCTTCAGTTGTGGCACCCGCACCAGCGTGGCCAGGAGCTGCCAGTCTCCCTGCACCCCGTCCCCGCTGATGGGACGAAATCGCAGCGGGCCAAAAGCCGACCCCCCGAAGGCCTTGGCCGGATCCAGGGTCACCAGGGCGGTCTTGCTATCCTGCAGAACGATGCCCTCCCCTATATGCAGCATCGTAGAAAAGCCATTGTCCTGACTGGCCACTTCAATCTTCTGGTCTCTGGGAAAGGCCGACGGCGACTGCACAAAGAACATCAGCTTCGCGTGATCGGGAAGTTCATCCTGACTGCCCAATTGCACCTGGGACGGTGGCGCATCGGAATGGATACTCTTGTTCAACAGCTTGACGCTCGGCCGCGGTGACTGCACGGTTGCGTCCAGGTCCAACACTCGTCCATCTTTCAGCGTGACCTTGGCCGCAATTTTCTCGTCCTGATGAAACGATGTAGATTCCGGCGCAGTCAGCAGCAAAGAATCCTCGCTGCCGCTGTGGGTGAGCGTCCCTGCGGGCGAGAAGGCAATATTGTTCACCGACATGGCAGCCACCTCGTCCAGCCGGGTTCCCTTCAATACCCCCTGGTGATCACCCGCGTAGACTTTGAAGCTGTCAAGCCGGCCGGCCTCGGAATAGGTGTGCAGTGGAACCTGATCCGGCTTTTCCAACCCGGTTTGCTTCACCATCAGGCTCACGGAACCCGCCTGTTCGGCGTCGAGCGGCACGTCCACCTGGATCTCCCCCGGCTTAACGGCCTTCCAGGTTGTCTCCAGCGTCTTGCCCTCAGCATCTTTCGCCGTCACCCCATCCACGCATGCCGTCACGGCAGCGTCCAGGTGCACCGTGTCCTTGCGGCCGACAATCAAGGCATGCTGGTCGGCGGAAGCCAGCGTCCATTGTTCGGGGTGCGCGCTCGCGAGATGGAAGCTTGGGCCCGTGAACGCATCGAAGCCCCAATAGCCATGCAGGGTGCCGGTGGCGCTGGGAGCCAGTTTCTGCGCCTCCAACGCTTGCGCATCCACCACAAATCCCCCTTGCAGAGGATTCGGAGTGGCCGGAATGTCGACGCTCTGTCCGGCCTTGTTCTGCACCTTGAGCACAAAATCATGCGCATAACCGCTGGAAAAAACATAGGGCGCACCCACCACGGGGAGCACCAGCGGCTTGGTCTGCGCACACAGAATGTTCTTGGCATCTACCGCATGCATCACCGGCAGGTCCGCTGGTTGCACAGCGGGAAAGCCGACTACCAGCACCGACTGCGGTTTGTGAAACGATGGCGGATTGTTCAGCTTGAGCACCAGCGTGTCGCCCTTGGGCATCGCGAGCGCCGGCAGATATTGATATTCCGCGGTGTGAAAGCTGTCGAGGATCTTCGCCATATCCAACACCGTGCCCACATAGACGCTGTAGTAGCCGCTGCCCGCCTGTTGGGTGTAGGACATCTGGGCCAACATGTCCCCGGCTGCGCCGCCGGTTACCTGCTGCACCACGCTGGCGCTGCGCCCGTTATCGAGCACGAGGCTGTCGGGATTCTGCACCAGGCACGGTGCTTGTTGTTCGGTCGGCTTGTCGAAGCACTGCTGATCAACCTTGATATTGAGGCTTCGCGCCAGCAGCTTTGTTTGGTCTTGCACGGCCTTCGGATCGCCGTTATCTACGGTCTTTACCGCAGCCAGGTAGGTATCGAGACGGGCTCGATCGAGGCTGGCCTGGTGGAGGTCCTGCGCGGCTCGTACGAAGGCTCCGGGGCGGCCACGCACGGCATTACGCACAGTGCTGAAGTCTCCTCCGGTTTCCGGAGCGAGGAAGACCAGTACCTGCTGCGCGCCGTCGGGCACGGTGACGTACAGTCCCTCTTCACGAATCTTTTTATTCCATGTCTCCGCTTTGGTGAACCAATTATCGGGAGGCGGGTTCACCGAGCCGCGCAGAAAGGCAACCACCAGCACATACCGGGCCCCCTCTTTTTCGGGCAGGTCGGGATGGATCCACAAACGATCGCCGGCTGCGAGGTTGGCCACCGTGCCGATGGGCAGGGTTTTGCCGGCGCGGGTCACCTTGGCTTGAATGCGAGGGCCGTCGAGATCGAATGCCGGGCCCCCGTCCGCATGTGCCAATGGAATCGTGAACGACAGCAGCAGACACGAAAGTAACCCGAAGACTCGCATTCCTTTATTATAGAAAGTTTTTTCCGCGCAGGGCTGCCGCGGGTCCACGGCAGGGTAAGCCGTCGGAACGCTGGTCTCGTTTTAGTAACACCTAGCCGGGACGACTGAGCGTCATCGCGCGGCTAGAGAGCCCGCTGGGGAACCTAATCCGAGGTCCAACAGAACCCAACGGACCAAACAAAACCTGACGGGTGCCCCATGTTCGCGCCAGCGTACGTGGGCCGAAAAAGACGGGCTTCGCCCTCGGCGATGCTCTTCCAATGTTGTTACTCGTCGAGTGAAAGCATTCGAAGGATGCATCATCGGTCCACGTACGCTGGCGCGAACATGGGGCACCCGTCAGGTTCTGTTTGATCCCTCAGATCCGCTTCTCACCCAGACTCTTTAGCCCGCATTACTGCAAACTTATATCTATTGCCCGCACAATCTACTGAAAAGTCGTTCTTGTCGCATATCTAGACTTCGAGCCATCGATCAATGAAGGGCACGTCTTTACGGGCTGCGGAAAAACTCATGCTTTGTATCAGGGCACGACTTTAGTCGTGCCGTAAACACTTGAAATAGGATGGGCTTTAGCCCCTGCCCACGTGATTAGCCAAGCAGATTTGCCCTAGCAGGGGCTAATGCCCGTACCCTTCGATAGGCTTCAGGGGTGACGGGATCCAGCCTAGTGTTTGACTGCGATGGCGGAGATTTCAATCTTGGCGCCGCCGATCAAGCCCGCAACCTGCACCGTGGCTCTCGCCGGCTTGGGATCGGGGATCAGAGTTTTGTACACTTCATTCATCTTAGCCACGTCGTCGAGACTGGTAACAAATACAGTTACGTTTACCAGGTCCGTCATCTTGAAGCCTGCCTCATCGACCACTTTCTTGATGGCGGCGATGGTGCTCGTGGTCTCCTGGGCGATGTCGCCCGAGAGCTTACCCTGCGCGTCCCGCCCTTGCTGCCCAGCAACATAGAGCGTGTTGCCGGCGACAACCCCGCCGCTGAAAGGCATGCCCGGTTTAAAGTCGATTGGTTTGTTTTGCGCGAGCGCGCTGGTTGTGGAAAGGCCAGCCAACAGACCGGCAATGAAGAGGACCCGCTTCGCTACCGGGGAACACTGCTTCGTCATCTTTCGCTTCTCCTGGTTTGTGGATGCCCAATTCTCTCATGAGATGGAGCATCCACAATTCGGATAGACGCTGATCGAGGCCTAGGGCCGTTACCGTGATCCGTAGGGGGCGGGCTGATAAGGGGTGTGGACGGTGGTCTGTGCTTGGGACGACGTGGCAATCAGTAGCAAGCCAGCTGCTGCAACGAGGGCAAGATACTTCAAATCATCCATAGTTCCTCATCCTTAACTTGATAGGAGGCAAGACGACTCTGCGGAGTTGTGCGCGTGTCCTCATCTTACGAAAAGTATCTGTTGAAATCGCTGCGGAAATCTTGGACGGCGAAGCCTCTCCCGTTTTAGGGCTGCGCGTAGTAGCCGGTGCGCGTGCGCACCGTTAACCCCGGCTTCGCAACTTTCACGTCGAGCGCGTGATACTCGTTCGCACGGTCCGCGCGGTCAGGGGCAAAGGAAAGAACGTAGAAAACACCTGCGTCCGCGGCACTCCTGGCGATCTCCGCGCCGATCGCGCTGGGGAGATCGTTGCTCCGGTTCAAGACCAGGCCCCCGGTCTGCACCGCGAGCACTTGCAGGGAAAGTGCGGGCGGATACGCTTGGTTCACGGACTTTACGCCCCCAACAAACTGCTCATAGCCGAACAGCTGAGTCAGATTTGTGCCGGCCAACCCGCGCGTCTCGACGTTGTAAAGCTCGATGTGGTCGTCTCGCAATTGGGCCGACAACGAGACGATGGAGTGAAAGATATGTTGCTGATCCTGGCTGGTGATATCCCGGGCTGCATTCTGGAGCGTGGGCCAGCCTGGGCTAATCCAGAGGACAAGCTTCCGCCCCTGTTTTGCCGCTTCGAAGGAGGCCAATGAGCTGAGCGCCCGCATCGACATTTCGAACCGTTCCGCGACCCCATACATTCCCTGCGACCGGTTGACGGTGCGCAGCCCGGTTTCATATTGATCGAGCTGAGCGGCGAGGGCGTTTCCGTCGGTCGAGGCTTTGCTCCGCATTTGGGTTGGACTATCCGAAATCAGCACCAGCGATACCGGCTGTGCGAGCTTGCCGCCGTTGCTCTGCAGGAAGTTCTTAATTCCTTCCCGTTCCATGGTCGTTTTAAAAGGATCGGCGTTGATGGCATCGATCACCAGCACCACCTCGATGTAAGGCGCGGGTGTACCGGCCGCCACATCCACGGCCCGGAAGGAAGTCAACGCTCGTGGCTGATGGTTGTCGTACAGGGTAAAGTCCTGCTGCGTGAGCCCGCGCTGTGGCACACCCGCCTTATCGGTGACGACCACATCGAGCGTGATTTGCGGGTTCGGTGAGGCAGCCCCGGGGCCCTGTTGAGCAAAACCGGGGACAAACGTTAGCAGGAAGAGAGCAGTTTTGACCCAGAGACGCATAGTGGAACGATCATTTCATGTCCGCCAGCCAACGCGAATTGACCTTGCCGGCAATTTCCTGGAATGCGCTCGTTCGCCGGATGGGATCAAACCTCGGATCGACTCCCACCCAAACCAACTCCGCTTCTCGATCTTCAGCCGCCAATTGCAGAAACAAGAGTGCGCCTTCGCGGTCGCCGAGGGCAAGGGAGAGCAGCGCCTGGCGGCATCGGCTGACCGCCGTATCCGGAGACATAAGGCGAAAACTCTGAACCATCCGGCGCGCCTCCTCCGCATCGCCGCTTAGTGCCAGCACTTCCGCGATACCGGCCATCATGGGCAATTCCGCACTGGAAGCAGGCCGGATACCGTCGATCAGCCGCCTTGCCTGATCGCGCTTTCCCACCTGCGCCGCCATGAGAGCCAGCAGAAAACGTACTTCGACGGGGATGGGTCCATAAAGCTGCGGTTCCGATAACTGGCGCAATGCTTCTTCGCCTCGCCGCGTAAGTTGAAGGAACTTCGCCCAGGCGACCTTGTGCCGATTGGAAAAGGGATCTATCTGCGCCGCGCTTTTCAGATGGTGAGCTGCCTCGTCGCTCCGGCCCAACGCCGCAAGAAACATCCCGTATCGGCGTGCTGTGGCGGCATGCCAGCCGACGCTCATTCCATGGAGAAAACTTTTTTCCGCATCTTCCCATTCCCAGTTCAGAGCTTGTACGCTGCCCAGGCAAGAATAGGGTTCAATCATGTCTGCATCCAGCTCGATGGCTCGCAGAGCCGCTTCCCTGGCAGCGTCGAGAAGGGCCGAAGACACGGTTGTCCCGCGCAGCGCCATTTCGGTGTTGCAGTGAGCGATGCCACAGTACGGCCGCCCGTAGGCAGGCGCCAGTGCGCGCGCCTCCTGGAATTTCAAGAGAGCGGCAGAGAGATTAGACACAGTCCCTTCATCCAAAAGCGATTCCGCATGCATCACTAGGGGATACGCGGCGAGCGTCAATGCGCTGGGCGCAGCCCTTCGACGCCGTACAAGGGACTGCGCCGGAGCCGCTCGACTCACGAAGGCGGTGGCAATCTGCTCCTGCACCTGGAGCAGGGCCTCGGGGCCCGCTTCGGTCTCGAAGCGATGCGAGCTCATCTGGAAGCCATCGGAACCGAGAACCCTGGCCGTGATGCGTAATCGGTTGTAGTCCTCGCGTACGGTGCCTTCGATTACCGTACTGAGGCCAAATTTTTGCGACAGCTCCGGAATATCCTCGGGCATGTCTGCCGGCTGCCTCGCAATGACCCGAATCCCGTCCGCACGGGTCAGATTGTGAATCAGCTCTTCGGTGACGCCTTGCGCACAAGAGGCAGAAAGGGGCCGATTGGAAAGATCGACAAACGGCAGGACAGCTACGGCAACTCCCATTCCCTTGGTCAACAAATCATCTTGCGGGAATGGGCCGCTCTCATTGCGGCGGAACAGCGGAACATAAGTGCCGGGGCGGAAGTAGATGAAGACAGGATTCTGCCGGCCCTCGGACTCATAGTATTCCTTGAGCTTTGCCCGCAGCCGTCGCGCCTCGGTGCGCACAATGGAATCCTGGCTTGGGTGATAGGGAGGCCTGCGGTCGTAGACCTCGGTTCCGATGACGTATTCCTTCAGCAGGTCGGTCGTTCCCGCGAGGGTGTTCTCGATGGCAAAGCGAAGGAAGCGCCCGAGCCGGTCCGATTGCGAAAAAAGCGGACTTTGCAGCACCCGCTCCAGCTCCGTGCGGACCTCCTCTTCGCCAGGACTTTCGGCTAAAGGCGATTCTGTCCTCAAGACCATAGCAAATCATTTCACATGGGCTGCAGTTTCACCGTGATGTCACAGTTCCTCACTGTTTCATTCGCTCAGACTTCTGCCATTCTCGGATTTAGCAATGGTGCCGAATGTGAGCGAGCCGCATCTAGACCTTGACCGTAAATCCGAGGTGAGGATTCTGGCCATGGTTCCCCTGGAAAGGCAGGAGCAGATTCGGCGTTACCTGGACCCCCTTGGCATGATCATCGACTTCATATCCGAGGCGGCCGAGGTGTCTCACCGTGCGCTCGCGGAAACCACGTACCACGTTGCCCTGCTGCCCGCTGCCCTCCCCGGCAGCGGCTGGTGGTCGCTCTGGGGAGAAATTGCGCTGCTGAGTCCGCGGCCGGAAATTCTGGTCTACGCCCACAAGCCGACGTTCGAGCTGTGGTCTGGAGTCTTGGAAGCCGGAGGCTACGACGTGCTGGTAGAACCGCTCACAGCGGAAAAACTGCAACGCGCCGTCCTTCGCGCCGCGAAAAGTTTCACCGAAAAGCTTTGAAACGGGAGAAGTATGTTTCGAAAAATAGTCGCTGCCTATAACGAATCTCCTGAATCGCACCGGGCGCTGGTCGCGGCCATTCACCTTGCCAAAAGCCTCCAGGCAGACCTGCATGTAGTCACCACCATGGCCGACTTGCCTTCGTACACTGCCTTTGCCGAGGCCGCCGATCCTGGGCTGACCCAGGTCCTCGATCAGGATCGCTCGACCCACTACGACAAGCTTAAGGAAAAGGGCCGCGTCCTCTTCGAAAGCCACGGCATCGAATTCCACGGTCATTTGCTGGAAGGTCATCCGGTCGAGGCGATCGTCGACTTCCTCCGCCGGCAACAAGCGGATCTGCTGGTCATCGGACTGCACCAGCGTGACTTCTACATCGAGCGCTTGTGGAGCACTGTGTACAAGCTGGCGCAGGACGCCCCCTGCAGTGTCCTCGGGGTGCATTGAGGAGTTACTGAAAGCATGCAAAAGCGAGCCATCATCATCCCCATCATCGTGTTAGCCGTTGCCGCCGCGCTCTTTTTCACCATCCGCAGTGGCTGGAACGCGTGGACGGGAGGAGGCGCAGAACAGAAAACCGACGACGCCTACGTGCGCGCCGATTTGACTCCCCTGAGCACCCGTATCTCCGGAACCGTGCGCAAACTGGAGGTCGGCGACTACGAAGCCGTAAAGCCGGGTCAGCTTCTGGTTCAATTGGACGACGACGACTACGGCGCCATGCTAGCCGAAGCCAAAGCGGGCTTGGCGGCCGCGGAAGCAAACCTCGCGGACAACCAGGCGGCGAAAAAAATCCAGGATGCCCAAATTCAAAATGCCGAAGCAGGAATCGCCCAAGCCACAGCCGCGGTAACCGCTGCCAAAGCCGCAGTCGACGCCGTTCAACCCGACGTCGATCACACCGCAACCGAACTGAAACGCCAGCAAGCCCTGCTCGCCTCCAAGGCCACCACCCACCAGGAACTGGAAGGAGCGATTGCCAATGCCGATCGCCTTACCAGCACGCTGGCCAGCCAACAGGCGGGCCTGGTTCGAGCCCAAGCCCAGCTCACCAGCAGCCAATCTCTCCTCCAAGCGGCGAAAAGCCAGCGCGACGCCCTCGACACCAAAGACGCTGTATATAAGGCCGATATCCAGGCTAAGAAAGCAGCCATCATCGTGTCCGAAGTCAACCTTGGCTACACCCGCATTCTCGCCCCGGCGGAAGGGGCGGTCGGTGAGCGCCACGTCCAGGAAGGGCAGCTGGTGGCTCCCGGCATGGAGGTCATCGATCTCGTCCGCGGCGACGTCTGGATCCAGGCCAACTACAAAGAAACCCAGCTGACCAATATTCAACGAGGAGATGTCGCCGACATCACCATCGACACTTTCCCTGGAGTAACGTTGCACGGGAAAGTTCTCGAGATCGCTCCGGCCAGCGGATCTCAATTCGCTCTTCTACCCCCAGACAATGCGACCGGCAACTTCACCAAAGTCGTCCAGCGCATCCCGGTCAAGATCGTGCTCGATCCCGGGCATCCCCTTCAGGGCAGATTACGGCCCGGCTTCTCCGCCGTCGTCACCATTCATGCAAGCGGCAAACACCAGGCGAGGGAGGGTTCCCCGTCTTGAGCGCTGCTCCTCCTGCCACGCCAGCCACTCCTTCCGCGCCTTCTCCCATCAGCACGCGCCCTGTACTCGGGGTGGCCGCTGTTCTTTTTGGCGCCATGATTGCGACCTGCCTCGGCCGGCTCCTCAACGTCGGCCTGCCGGACCTCCGGGGACACATGCACTTTGGGTTCGATGAGGGCGCGTGGATCAACACTACCTTCAACGCTGCCCTGATGTTCATCGGGCCTTTCTCCGTATATCTCGGCGGCCTGCTCGGTCCACGGCGAGTGTTGTTAGCCTGCGCATTTGTATTCACACTCATCAGCCTGCTGCTCCCGCTGGCTCCCAACCTTCCCGTACTACTCGTCCTGCTGGTTCTCGCCGGGCTCACCGCGGGAACGTTCTATCCTCTAACGCTTTCCTTTGTCCTGCGCGGTCTCCCCATGAAGTACGTGCTCCTGGGCATCGCCATGTACGCCTTGGACGTGGTCTTTACCACCAACGTCGCCACGCCCCTCGAGGCCTGGTACATGGACCATCTGTCCTGGCACTGGATCTTCTGGACTGGCGCTGTGGCCACCCCGATCATGATGGTGCTCGTCTACTTCGGGATCCCGTGGCAGCCGCTCCCTGTCCCCAAAGAGGGCCAGCCAAAACCAAACTGGAGAGGCTTCCTATACGCCAGCCTGGGATTTGCGCTGCTCTACACCGCTCTCGATCAGGGACAAAGGGTCGATTGGTGGAACTCCGGCACCTTCGTTGCGCTCATCGTTTCCGGCTTATTCCTGCTCCTGATGAGCATAGTGCGCCGGCTCGTGGAGCCCAACCCGCTGATCAATCTCAAGTTCCTTCTGCAGCGCAATGTGCTCCTGCTCGGATTGGTGCTGATCTTCTTTCGCTTCGTTTTTCTAGCGACCGTAGTGGTCATTCCAAGTTATCTCGGGACCGTGCAGGGTTATCTGCCTCTGCAGACTGGGCCTGTCTTGCTTTGGGTTGCCGTACCGCAGGCTATCTGCGGCCTGGTGGCCATGTACTCCCTGAAATATATCGATGCCCGCCTGGTCCTGACCTTTGGCTTTGCCCTGGTCTGCATCGCATGCTTCCTGGACGCCCAACTTTCATCCGCTTGGTCCGGATCGAACTTCGGTCTGTCCCAGGCGATCATGGCCGTCGGCCTGGCTTTCGCCTTCAACGGCATGGTGGGAGCCATCATCCTCCAAGTCGTAAACTCCGGGGCCCTCAGCCGTCCCATCGACGTGCTCACTTTCGCCGGCTTTTTCCAAACCGTTCGTCTTTTCGGGGGAGAAGTCGGCTCGACATTCCTGGGGCATTTTCTCTCCATCCGCGAGCAATTCCACTCCAACATTCTGGGTCAGGGTGTCCAGCTGGGCAACGCGGCCACCGATCAGCGCTTGCTCGGTTTGGGTGCCGGGCTAAAGAGTCAATCCGCGGGTTTTCCCGCGGCTGCCGGCCGTGCCGCGGAAATCCTTGGCCTGCAGGTGAGGCGGCAGGCCTTCACCTTGGCCATTACCGACAGCTTCCTGCTCATCGCGTTCGCGGCGGTGTGCTGTCTGGTTGTCGTCGCCTGCATGGCGCCTGTTCCCAAGCAATACCGGCAGATCATCAATGCATAAGCTGATAACGATACCGTGTTTACTCGGAGTGCTCGCTGCCACCGCCGGCGCCCAGAACAAGCCCGCGATGCCGATGACGCTCACACAAGCCATCGACCTGGCCCTCAAGCAAAATCGGAATGTAAGGCTTGCCCAACTCGCGGTGGACGACACCCGGCACAAAAAAGAGGAGGCGCATGCCTCCTATCTCCCCCATATCAGCAACGACTCCAAAATTACCCACATCACGGACCTCGCCGGAGTGGAGATACCAGCCGGAGCGTTCGGCAATCATCCTGACACCGGCGCCATTCCCGCCCAAAATCTGTTTCTCGATCAGGGTGCGATGACGTCCTACACCAGCGGCACGCAACTGGAACAGCCTCTCACCCAGATGTTCAAGATTCGGGAGGCCAATCGCGCCGCCACCGCCGATATCAACACCGCCAAGGTGCAGGCCACGCAAACCCAGGACGCGATCGCTCTCAAGGTGCGTCAACTTTACTACGGCATTTTAATTGCGCAACTCAAGCAGCAGGCCGCCGCCGAGCAAGTCAGCGCCAGCGACGTCAAGCTCCAGGAAAGTCTCGACGAAGTGAAACGCGGAGAAGCCCTGGACACCGCGGTGCTGGAAAGCCGCGCCTCCAATCTCGACGCAAAACAATCCGCACTGGTCCAGCGGCTTCAAATCCACGATTTGACGCTCAATCTCAACGACTTGCTAGGGCTCCCGCTCGATACCGAGTTGGCGCTGGATGCGGATACTTCTGCCCTGTCGTTATCAGTGCCCTCGCGTGAGGAATGCATTCGCATCGCTCAGGAGAACAGTCCGGAAATTCAAGCCGCGAAACAGAGCGTGATCAAAGCCAAAGCCGGCCTGGGGGCCGCGAAGGATGCGTACATCCCCGATGTTACCGGCCTGGCGCGGTATAGCTACCAGAGCGGCATCCCTTTCCTGGTCCACAACTTCGGCGTCTTTGGATTCTCTTTCACCTACGACCTATTCGATGGGGGCAAGCGCATCGCCGCCATCAAGGACTCGCGCACACTGCTCTCGGAGGCAGAGCTCAACCTGGAGAAGGTAGAAGATGAAGTCGCCGTCCAGGTGCAGACGGCCTATGACAAAGTCGAACAATTAGAGGATCTGGTCGGCGTGGCGAAGCAGGTAGTTGAGGCCAGGGCTGAGGCCGCCCGGGTGACAGACCGCCGATTCGAACAGACATCCGCGCTCGCCTCCGCGCGTGCCGAGGCTCACGCAAAAGCTATTTCCGCCCAAGCCTCTTCTCTCGAAGCAGCTCTCGGTCTGTCGTTGGCCCAGGGTGATCTCAAGCGAACGATCGGACAGCTACCGCGCTAGAGCTGTAAAGCCGCGGAAGCTAGGTCACTCCATTGACGAGATAGAGCTCCGATAGCTGCCGGACATAGCCATAGACATAGGCTCGGCCGTTATCGCTAAAAACAATCTTCGACATACCGAAGAGGCCGGCTTCGTCGGAGGGGGTGATTTCCTTGAACATTTGCCGTTGCCCAGTCAAGATATTCAAGCGATAGATCTTCACCGGCGCCAACCTGTGCCCCTGGTACGCATACACAAATTGCGGGTCTGAGGTCCAGGTAAATCCCTCGGCCGGCAGTAACCCCACCAGCGGACGCGGCGCACCGCCATCCAAGGGGTACAACTTGAAGCCATGCAAGTCAGAGCCTGCGATCCACTGACCGTCCGGAGAGACCTCGCACGCAGTCGTTCCTTCCGGGGTAATCGGGCGCGGTTTACCACCGTCGATTTTCTGAATGAAACAACGCACCGCCTGTCCGGACGCGATCCCTGCGAATACGAGCTGCTTGCCGTCGGGCATCCAGTGAATCGAATGGCGATACTGTTGAATATCGCCCCGGTCCATGCGCCTCACCGTACCCGCGCCCGTTGGCAGCAACATGAGCTGGGTATACGAAACAGTGGCAGGTACCCATTTCCCGTCGGGGGAGAAATCCCCGGCCATCCCTTCGCCCAAAGGAATCGGAGGCGATCCTTGCATGTCCCGCTCTGCCACGGCGTAGGTTGGTCCGCTCTGCTCGCCCTGCTCATCGAGTAGAACCGTTTTGCCGTCGCGAGAAATATCAACCGGGAGCGACCAGTCCAACCAGGAGAGGTCCCGCTCCCGTGCCGCTCCTTCGGCCATAGCCATGACCCCGGCACGCTGTTCATCGCGGGTCAGCAGCACCCTTCCATCCGGGGCGATGTCCTGCAACATGACCCCGGCCGGGGCACGGTAAACCAGACGGAGATGGCCGGACAGATCGACGGCGTAAACTCGGCGCTGCAACCCTGCTGGGGTCGCTGAAAACCAAACTTCTGTGCCGTCCGCCGACCAGGCCAGGCCCTCTTCACTTTCCCACCCGGTGGAAAGAACCTTCTTTTGTCCCCCGAGGTCAACCACCGAAACGACGCCTCGATCGTCATCCAGAACGGGATGATCCAGAAACGCGATTTGGTCGCCTTTGGGCGAAATTCGCAGATGACTCACCCAGCCGTCAGTTTGGTAAAGAGCGTGCCCAACCGGATATTCAAGCCGCTGCCTTCCCCCAATCTCGCGGACGATGGCGAGCTCTTTCCCGTCCGGACTCCAATCCGCTCCCAGCACGTTCTCGGCAATCTGGCGGGGGGAGCCCCCGGTCAACGGCACCTGGGCCAAGGTGCCGCGGCAGGTATACATAAAGGCATAAACGGGTGACTGCAACACCGCCATTTGGCTGGTGGAAGAAACCGCAAGCAGTTGGGTTGCCGATATGCCGGTGCTGCGCTCGCCCGGGATCTTCGGGTCGGTCGAGAATATCTCTACGGGGGCGCCGTCCCACGAAGCGCCGTAAACGACGTTGCGCCCATCCTGGGTGAACCTGGCGGAGTAGACCGTGCCATGCCGCACGGTCAAACGCTGAAAATCCACCAGCCGCGGCCCGGTCATCTTGTGCCCTAACCAGATTCCGAACAAAAGCACAATTGCGCCCAGCGACACCAAAACGGCCACCAACCCCAGTCTGTGCACGGGCTTCCCCGGGCCAGGGGTGGAAGCGGCCAAGGGAGGCGGCGGGGGTGGCGGAGGCGCCTCGACCGGAGGGCTCTCCAACGGGGCGACAAATCGGTACCCGCGGCGCGGCACCGTCTCAATAAAGGATGGGTTGTCTGCGGAATCTCCGAGGGCGGTGCGGAGCTTGCCCACCGCCACATTCACTGCGTGGTCGAAGTCTCCGTAGGTCTCTTCCGGCCAGATACGCGTCTGAAGTTCTTCGCGAGTCACCAGGGTTCCCGGGTGCTCCAGCAGAATCTGCAGCACCTTGAAGGGCTGCTCCTGCAGTTTGATCCGGCTACCTGATTTACGGACCTCTCCCGAGTGGAGATCAGCCTCAAACGCTCCAAACCGAACGGTCCCGGACCCGTTGTTCACCTTAGGTTCCCCGTTTATCAGTGAGTCTAGCATCGTTGCCTGCCCCGTCCTCTGTTGATGCCATAGGCGCCCTCCTGATGCAACTAGTCTGCCTGGATAGGGAGGTCTCCGGCGTGTCTCCCGGCTGTCTCCTGCTCTCTAAATACGGAATACAGACAAGTTAGTTCCAGTGAATTGAGGTACTACGGGCCCCCGCCCAGCATGGGTTTGCGATGAGGTGCAGCCCATGCGCAGTCACATCTTTGGTTGGTTAGGCCTTTTAACAGTGCTCGCAACTGCTGGAAAGCCGCTTGCGGCGGAACAAACGGTAGGATTTGAGCTTTACCGGGACTATCTGGTGGTCGCGCGCGGTTCGGCCGGTCCCCTGAGGGGCCTGAATTTCGTGGTAGACACCGGGGCGAGCCCGTCTGTTCTGGACCGCCGTGTGGCGCAAAAGCTTCATCTACCGGAGTCGCCGGCCAGCATTGCCGTGATCGCGGGCAACGTGGGAGCCGGACAGTCCGTCGTGCCCAGCCTGGAGCTTGGCCCTCTGCGCAAGGACAATCTCCCGGTTGTCATCGCGGATTTGTCGTTTTTCCAAAAAGCCTTCCCGGTTCGGATCGACGGCATGATTGGTCTGGATCTGCTCGGTCAAAGCCCATTTTTGATCGACTACCGTTCGCGGGAAATTCGCTTCGGCTCCCTTCCCAATATGGTCAATTCGCTACCCATGCACTTAAGGGACGGATTGCCCATAGTGGATGCGGAGCTCGACCACCTTCCCGCTCACCTGCTGCTCGATACCGGAGCCGCCTCGCTGGTGTTATTTGGGCCGCCTCAGCCGCCGCCTTCCCCCAAGCCCATGAAAATCAGCGTCACGATCGGGGACTTCGACCGGAAGAAGGTATGGCTACACAGCCTGAGACTGGGGGAAGCCGAATTCGGCCGTGAGGCCGCCTTTGTGGTCCAAGGGCGAAGCCAGGCCCACGATTTCGATGGCCTCATGAGTCCAGCAAGCCTAGGCATCACGAGGGTAGGGATGGATCTGGAACGGGGAGTACTAGTGTTCTCCCGCTAAGGCCGAATGAAAATTGTAGGACCAAATGGAACCTGACAGGTAGTCCCGAAGGGACGGCTGACGACCACCGAAGCCCGGGGCTTGTTTGGTTCCCTACACCAGTTGCGGTTCCCGCGCCGGGCGTTGGAGTTTCATTGCTTCCCCGGTGACGTCGGTGTACTTGAGCCCGGCTCCGGTGTTGAACAGCACCACACGATCCGACGGTTTTAAAAATCCCGTCTGCAGTAAGTGATCGTACGCAGCCGTGGCCGCCGCCCCTTCCGGAGAAAGAAAAATACCCTCGTGGCGAGCCCAATCCAGAATTGACCCAAAAATCTGATCGTCCGTCTGGGTCAGCGCAATGCCACCGGACTCGTGCAGAATCTTCAGCATGATCGCGTCGCCGTATGGCTTGGGAACCCGCAAACCCGCGGCAAATGTCGCCGCATTTTCCCACATCCGGCTGGCCGGCGCGCCCTCGTCCCAAGCCCGGGCCACCGGTGCGCAGCCAGCCGCCTGCACGGCCACCATGCGCGGGCGTTTCCCCGGCTTTACCCAGCCCAACTCCTCCAACTCCGCAAACGCCTTCCACATCCCGATCAACCCTACGCCGCCGCCGGTGGGATAGAAAACAGCATCGGGATACTCCCAGCCAAGCTGTTCCACCAACTCATAGCCCATGGTCTTCTTACCCTCGATACGGAAAGGCTCTTTCAGGGTAGAAATATCGAACCAGCCTTCTTTCTCTTTTCTCTCCGCGACCATGCGTGCGCAGTCGGAAATAAGCCCATCCACCAGCGTGACGTGGGCTCCATAGGCCACAGCCTCGACATAATTGGCAAACGGAACATCCTGGGGCATGAAAATATGCGCTTCGATATCCGCCGCAGCCGCGTACGCCGCCAAGGCGCCGGCAGCATTGCCGGCCGAAGGCACAGCCAATTTGCGCAGACCGTAGTGCTTCGCCATGGTCACCGCCAGGGCCAACCCGCGTGCCTTGAAGGTTCCGGTGGGATTCGCCCCTTCTTCCTTGAGAAACACCTCAGGGTACCGTTTGCTCCGCAGCATCGGAGTCCAGCCCTCGCCGAGGGTCACCGGTTCCACGTTGGGCAGCACGGAGCGATAGCGCCACATGCCCACCCAGGGAGCAGCAGCCGCATCGCGTGCGATCACGTCCGCGGGGGAAGTACCACGCAAATGGCTGAGGTCATAGCGGACAAACAGAGAGCCGGCGGGAGGCTCCGGGCACACCGTGCAAACTGTTTGTGGAGAATCGGCGCTCAGGTGCGCATGACACCGCGAACATTCAAGAAAGGCGATGGGAGGCATTTGATATCTCGTATACCATACAAGTTTTTCGCGGCGTTATGCAAAAATGGAAACTGCATGGTTTCAAGCATCCGACGACTGGCCGCGCCGCCAAATCTGACCTCCCTGGCTTATAGCAGCATAAAGCGCCACATATTGGAAGGAAGGCTCGATGAGGAAACGCGGCTCACCGAAGAATTTCTGTCCAAGCGGCTAGGCATCAGCAAATCCCCGGTGAGAGAAGCCTTGAATACTCTGCAGGCTGAGGGCTTGATCCATATTGAGCCGCGCCGCGGGGCACGCCTCCGGCAATTTTCCGTCCGGGAGGTGAAGAACCTCTATGACCTCAGAGAAACGCTGGAGGTCTTCGCCGTCTCCATTGCCCACGTAACTCCCGCGTTGCTAACGGACTTAGCGAAGAGCGTCGAGCGCACCGGCAGGCACGTGAAGGCAAACGACAAAATCAAGCACATTGAAGAAGACACCAGGTTCCACGCGACCATTGCCGTTGCTACGGGGAACGATGAGTTATGTCGTGTGCTCAAGAATATTCAGGATCAAATCTGGCTTTGCCGATGTAAAACATACGATCTCTCCTCCTCTTCCGCCTCCGGCGCACACCTGACGATTCTTGAGGCTCTCAAAGAGGACGACCGCAGCGCGGCCCAATCTGCCATGCGCAACCACATCGATCATGTGCGCTCCCGCCTGGTCGAGTTTCTGGAGCAGACCTCTCTGCTCGAAACCGCCGTCAACCAAAGCTAGCAGCACGAGTGAGCCGGGTGCTGACTATGGCCAAAGATCCAGACCTAACAAGCGCCTTCCCGCTCGCTGAGCCTGGCCACTGCTTGTTCAACTGGCGATGCACTCAAGAACCAAATAAAACTCAACGAGTGCCCATGGAAACCCCGCCCTCCCCTGGTCATCCTGAGCGAAGCCGAGGGACCTGCAGTTCTACGGACCTTTCGGGGAAATGTTTTTCTGCTCTTCGCCAGAGCGTTGGCTAATGAGCGGGCCGCGTAGAATCCGCCTCCCACGATCACAACTCATGGAAACCTGGGGACGACCGAGTCGGCAAACACACCTCCGATTTGACGTCTAATGGTGTATGGAAAATGAGGCTGCCTCTGCGCAGTATGTTTCGCCAGCCGCCAGCCGCGCGCTCCATGCCTCGCTGGCGCAGCTGCCAGGCGAGCCACGCAACGGTTTCTTTGGTCCCCAATCCATCACGTGGCAAGTCAACCGGGAGTCTGCTGTCTTTCTCGCCGCGGGACGCGCAGCTCTGCTGCAATTAGCGCACCCCTGGGTCGCGGCCGCACTCGCCCAACACTCCGAACTTTTGCACGACGCGACCGGACGGTTTCACTCCACATTTCGCGTGATCTACACCATGCTGTTCGGCAACCGAGCGCAAGCTCTAGCGGCCTCGCAGCAGCTATATCAGCGACACACCAGTATCCGCGGCGAATTGCCGCAAGGTGAGCATTACGAAGCAAACGAGGTGTCAGCCTTACTTTGGGTTTACGCCACGCTGGTAGAAAGCGCGATCCTGGCCTACGAATTTGTGTTGCCGCCGCTCGTGCCCGCGGACCGCGAACAGTACTACGCGGAAAGCAAACGGATGGCCACGCTCTTCGGTATCCCAGCGCACGCGCTTCCCCACAATTGGGAAGCCTTCGAGGAATACACAGCGAAGATGTTCGACTCGCCGCAGCTGTACGTGGACGCGACCGCTTTGGTTCTCAGCCACAGTGTATTGTCGGGTGCGGGTACGCGGATTCGCCCTCCGCACTGGTATCACGCGTTGACCGCGTACTGGATGCCACCGCGGCTACGCGCCGCGTTCGCCATGGACTTCGGCGCGAAGGAGCAGGAAGCGGTGAACCGGGCTGCGCGCCGGCTGCCCTGGATTTATCCGCTTATTCCTGGGCACATACGTTTCGTTGGCCCCTATTACGAAGCCCAGAACCGGCTCCGCGGCCGCGCTCCGGGCGCACTTACCCGAAAAAGCAACCGTTTCTGGATGGGCCAGTCACGGCTCCTGTATGCAAACCTTGCGGGTATTTGACCTCGCAGCTGAGCCGCGCTATCTCGAAGCGCAGCTCTTGGTTCTTCAGCAAGAGCTCGCTAACAAGCAACTGCAGGCAGTGGCACTGAGCCTGCAGACAGACCTGGGGGTCGCAACCCCCGGCCTGCGAGGCGGCCAAGTCAGACCTCATCGATCACCCGGGCCGCTGCATCGATCGCCTCCGCTACTTTGCGGATCTGCTCCGCCGACAGGTTGCCACGCTCTGTCCGGAGGCGTAAAGCGTACTTCAGGTTCATGATCGCCCGCATGATCTGAGGAGACCGGCCACGTCCAAAGACTTTGCCGGCTTGCTCCATCCGGCCAAAAATCGCCTTGATGGCCGCCTTATTGTCTTTCAAGTACTCCACACCGGTCTCAGTGGCCGCATACAACTTTTTGTTGCCCTCGGTCGAGGAAACGGTGGCGTAACCTTCCTCCTCCAGGAGAGTGAGTGTGGGATACACGACCCCGGGACTCGGCGCATAGCCACCGGAGAGACGTTCTTCAATGGCCTTGATGATTTCGTAGCCGTAGCTGGGTTTGTCGGCGATGAGCTGCAGAATGACCAGGCGCAGTTCTCCGTTGTCGAAGTGCCTTTCGCGCCCCTCGCCCCGGCCGAAGCCACGCTCGTGCCCCCTGCCCCCTTCAAACCCTCCGCGCCAGCGGTGATGCTCGCCTCCGTGATGCCGCCCTGCTCGTCCGTATGCAAAATTTTCTGGTTGAAACATGATGATTGACTCCTTCTATCTTCGATATGTCTTACGATATATCTTAGATGGTCTGAAGTCAAGGCGGATGCAGAAAAATAAGTCCTGCTATCTGTGCCGGGAGCCGCTGACGCCGGTGGCCATGCCCAGATGAACCGTTCCGGTGACGCGGCGCGGGTTGCGCATAAAACCCTGATTGCGGCGGAGCCAACCCGCGGCCGAACCCGCAGTCAGCGCCCGACCGCTATCGCTGGCCAGTCCCACCGCAGTGAACAACATACCCAAAGCAAAAAACTGCGCGCTCACATGCCCGCGCGCGGGGTTGACAAATTGGGGGAGGACAGCGAAGAAAAAATCGGAGTCTTGCGATTCAGGGTATTCACCACCACTCCAGGCGCATACACTCTGCGCAGAGGCAGTGATTGCACGTGGATCATCTCGTCAGCCGTGGTCGGTCGTTCGCGAAACTTTTTAATCCCTAAATAGAACAGGTAAACCGCACCCGCATGCTTCACTGCGGATTAAGCCGCAGCCGAGGAAACGAACACACACAGTGCGCGACATCGTGGAGTGGTCGATCCCTCTCTTGGGGCCGATTGACTTGATCAACCTGCCGCGTCGCGGTCCAAGGCCTTCTCGGTGGAATAGTCCCGGACCCTTTTTGCTGCAAGGGTTGGCTCGCCGGAACGCGTCGGGGCCCGTCCCGCTGATCAGAATGTCGGTGGTATCATCCCCACGCGGGGGTGCTATGCCATTCACAGTGTTATCCGATGCGCCGGTCAGCGCCAAGCGGGATCTCCTTGATTTCTCAAGGTATTACGAGCCGTTGATGTCGGTGATCACCAGCGATACGTTAGAGACCCCTTTCACTCTGGGCATTTTCGGTTCTTGGGGTAGCGGCAAAAGCACTTTGCTCGAGATTTTGGAAGAGAAACTTGCGCAACCCCACAATGGTTGGAAATTCGTAAGGGTACGCTTCAACCCATGGATGTATCGCAAAGAACCGAACCTTCTGGTGCCACTCTTAAATTCGCTCCATGATGCTTTGGCCGAGTCCCCGCTGGCACAAGTAAAGTATTCCGCCGCGAAACTTGGGGACGTGCTGATTAATCTGGCGGCGGACGTCCTCTTAAAGAAAATCACAATGGGCTCCGTAGATTTGGAGAAGCTCGAGAAGTTAGAAAAAAAATATCTGGACCGGCGCGGACAAGTGGATAACCAGCTGCGTAACTTGCGCACATGCCTCGAAGGCGTAGCTCGGAAGCTAAAAGATAGCAATATCCGCATCGTATTCTTCATCGACGATCTGGACCGCTGCGATCCCGCTGAGATGGTGGATGTTCTGGAATCCATGAAGCTTTTTCTCGACGTGGAAAACATGGTCCATATTTTGGCCTTGGATAAGGAAGTCATCGACAGAGGAATAGAGGTCAAGTACGGCAAGTTCAGTTTCGGCCAACGACAGCAGGAGTTGGGTGCCGAATACCTGGAAAAAATGATCCAGATGCCTGTATATCTGTTTCCGCTTCACAAAACGCAGATCCGCCGTTTCATTTTGGCGCTCGATCGCTCCGCATCCGTAACCGGCCAGATCGAGCTCCTGGTGGCCACACTCAATCCGAATCCCCGCAAGATTAAGCGGGTGCTCAACATGCTCGCTTTGACGAACAGCATCGTCAGCAGCAATCCGGAACAGGTTTTCGATTGGTACGTAGTGACCGCACTGGCCGTAATCCGCGTGCAGCAGCCGGGACTCTATATAGAGGCTGCGCGCTTGCCCAGGCTGCTCGTGGCGCTGGAGGAGGTCTATGCCGGGGAACGCGACGTACGCGACGGCAATACGTTCATCGACTTCAAGGAAAAAGGCGAGTCGGTTCGAGCTCTTTGTGAAACCTATTTCCGGCCTACCGGGATGCTGGCTGAGGTGTTTAAGAAGGAAGACCGGAAATTCGCCAACGTCGCCGATAAACTGGAAACTTATCTTTCTGTCATAGGAGGCCTTTAATGGCGGATGGCTGGCTCCGCTACGGATTAGAGGAAAACCCCTTCGAAGCTCCGGTGCTGGATTGCATCCGCAGCCAGGAAGATCGTAATCGCTATGGGCATATTTTCTTCTCCGACACCGAGGAACTGGAGTTCGAACGGGAGATCCGGAAGGCCATCAAGGCCAAATCGATGGCCTTTTTTGTCGTGAGTGGCCCTGATGGATCTGGACGTACGGTTTTCGCACGCAACTTGATCTGTCGTTATGAACAGATCAAAGGTGTAGACAGCTCGAAGTTTGCGTTTGCCGAGCACGATCCCGAGGACAACGTAAGCGCATCCCAGGTTCTGCACGCACTCATCACCTTCTTGGCCGACGAGGCAAAGCTCCTCCAGGCGACATTTGGCCAGGATCCAAGTGGATCACTGCACACGGCACTGCTGGCAAATTCCCCGCAAAACCTGAACTCCAGCAGCATGCAGAGCGTGCTTCGCGCATTCTCCGAAACCATGAGAAAGGCGGGCGGTGGTTTTGGATGCATGCTCGAAAATGTGCCCAAAGCAGAAATGCTGAATGAGGCCTACAGGATTTTCCAAAAGGCCGACACCATTGTGATCTGTACGGTGCGAGACGCTGATCGGGATGAAGCACTACTCAGGAACAAGCAGAAGTTCCTGGAAATCACAATGCCGCATCTGACGCCTGGACAAGTCTGGAACGCCTTGTACGATCGTTGGATCAAATGGCAAGCCAAAAAACCTGTTCCTTTGCCGCAAACAGCTGTGGAGAAGTACGTAGCAGTGCCGCCGCCAACCATGGGCTGGCTCTTCACCCAAGCGGCGATGATGTTCGATCACAAACTAGCCAGCCATCTCAATGATGAAACATGGCCCGAGGATCAGGCTCTTGGTTTCACCGATCAAGACGTCCAGCACGCACTCAGCTTCATCCGAAAACATTTCAAAAGAGGCGGTAAGGCGTGAGCGAGGAGACGACTTATCCCGCACGCAACCCTTTTCCGCATCAGGGTACGCTACGCCTGGCCGGCCAGCGATTAGATGGCGCCATACCCAGGTTGACGGAAGGTCTGCGCAGCATAGACCGAACGCCGATTAGGAAACTGAAGCGGTCTCTGGCGGATTTCCTCTCCCGGTTCCAGCCGGAGTGGAGCGGCGATGGCGGAGCTGCGTTCGTTCGCGGCTCCCATGGTTCAGGCAAGACGCACGCGATTTTCGCCGCCTGGAAAAGCCTTCCGACTGAGGACCGGGCATTTTCCATCTACGTGGTGCTCCAGGGAGACGATTTCCTTGATCTGTATCGGCAGTTGACAGGACGTTTGAGTCTGGCGTTGCTGGTAGAGCTAAGCCGCGGGCTGCTGGCGAATATGACCGTGGAACAACTGAGCGAGACTATACCCCTCTCCCAAACTTCCGTCGAGGTCTCTCAAGAAGAAGCTAAGGTTCTGCGAGGGGATTTGAAGGCCGACCCGTTGCTGGTAAAGAGGCTGTTTTCCAGTTATGCGGTCGAAGAGGGCGCCACCAGGGCGCGGCAAAGGGGAACCCTCGAGGACCTCACACAAGGAAATTCCGACCTCAACCGCGCAGTCCAGTGTCTTCAGGGCGAGCAGTTTCCGAGTTACGCCGCAGATTGGTTCTGCCTGCGACCGGTACCGTCGGAGAAGCTTCAGGCGATGGGCATCGCTACCCCAATCCGTAGCGCCCAGCAGGCCGCGGCAGCCATAGAACTGCTCGCGGCACTTTTCACCGCGGCCGGCCGACCATTGGTTTTGTTCGTCGACCAATGCGAGAAACTGCTGGAAGGCGAGCCTTCCACTACGCTTACGAACGCGGGCCTTCTTCGATCCCTGATGGAATCGTTCGAAGCGCGCAATGCGGCTCTGGTTCTATCGGGTACGCCGGCAGGCTGGGATGGGCTGCCCGAGGACGCGCGCCAAAGGATCGGTCTAAGCGTCATCGATTGCGAACTCTTGAGCTGGGAGGAGGCTCTCGACCTGGTACGGCTGAATGTCATCCCGGTAGAGAAGGAATTCCGATCCGGAAGCGGAAGTCTCTATCCGTTCACGGAAGATGCGGTCCGGGAAATCGTGCGGTTGAGCGCCGGTAACCCACGCAAGCTACTCCAATATTGCCACATCGTCTTTCGCCATGCCCAGCCTTCCCGCAGCGTTATCGACCTTCACTTGGTGAGTTCCACCGCAAAGTCAGAGTTGGCCAGGCAATTTTTTGACAAAGCTCGAGTAGTCCAGGAAACGCGCCGTATTTTAACCCGGCAGCCTTACCGCATTGCCGAACGATTCGCCATACAGGACATGGTGTTCGACTTTGCCCTGATCGAGGCCTCCAAAGCGATTGTCCTCGTCAATGTGACCGATGCCATATACGGCGATGACGAGGTAACCAATGCCTTAGTCACTGCTGACACGGTAGGGCGGCTGCGGACTTTGTCCGAGTTTGCCACCTTCGTACAGGTGGCCACGGGCTATGTGAGCCCCGAGATCACGGAGCGGTTGCGCCAGGCGGTCAACGAACTTATCGTATTCGCCCCGGAGGAGTTCCAATCACAATTAGAGAGCGTCCTGGAGCGAGCCTTGCTCCACCGTCCTTCACCCTCGAATACTGAAGAGCTCTCCGTCACTGACAGAACCATCGTCAAAGATGCCCTATTGCAGATTGGCATGCAGCGAGCCAACGAAACCAAAGTCGTTCAACAAAGAGAAGAGCAGGTCTCCGAAACCCACGCCCAACGGCGATATGCTGAGCGTCGCGGTGCGGCGAGAATCGAGTGGAGCGAACGCCGCCCGCGCCTGGAAGCAAGCATTGCTGAAGCCCGAAAGGCGCGAGCGGAAGCAGAGAGAACTGCGTTCGACAAGGAGCGTAAATCGGCAAATAAACTCAGGTGGATCCTCGACTCAATCGCGTTCTTCGCAACTGTGATCCTGGGATCGGTGATGGCCCAAGTGCTTACGAACCCAGGCCGCGCCGAAGACCAACGAACTCTCATGCCGATACTGCTGTCGTTTGTGCTCCCTTTTCTCTTCGTCCTGATTTCTGATCTTACGCTGCTGATCTTCCACAGCAGGATGTTTTTGGATGTTTTGTCGGATTCCGATTTGCTCCAATTAAGAAAACCCACATTCCCGCAAATGCTGTTTTCTTGGACACAAACTCCCGCGATGCGCTTCGCGGTCAATGCCCGCCGGATCGAGCGCGGACTTATGTCCGACCGGGACCTCTCACAATTCCTTAAGTACGAGCCACTGGGTACCTTGCGGCTAGCCTATGCACGCCTGCTGTCTGACCAGAAGAGACCCTTCAAAGAGATCAAGGACACCGTAACCGCTGCTTCCGAAGGCGCCATCCTCGCTGAAAACAGAACTATAGCGGACGAACTTGATGAATCGGCGCCTGCGCCCTTTCACTTGCTACCTGCACTTTATGGAGCGCCTAAAAAGAGTGGTCGCTTATCCTACGACCTTTGCGTGGTGGCGCGTCACGGCGCTTTTCCGTCAACTGATCCGTTGGCGTTGGCTTTCGAACGAGGCCTCGACCGCGCGAACCTTTCGCAACTATCACATCTCTCTGAACGCCAAATTCGATTCGCGCTCCAAGACCTTTCCCCATTTGACAAACGAGGACTGGGAACGTTCGACTTTCTTCGCAAAATACAAGACGTGGATCAAGCGTTTCTATTGTGCTCGCAACTGCTGCTCTATCTCGAAAGGGACTTGCTCATCCCCCAAAACGACGATGAAAGGGTTTAATTTCTAAACAAGCTGCTCCATCGGTTGCGCAGGCAGGGCTTTGCCTTGGGCGATGCCCATCAAACGCTTTTGCTTGCACAGGAAGGCATTCGAAATCGCCCATCGTAAAACGGTTGTTCCTTAGGAGAGCCTGCGGCTCAGTCAATCTTTTCCCGAAAAACGCCGCGATTCACGTCGTTACGCTCTCCGTGCGCACTTCGCTGCGTACGCCCAAATCGCCCACAATAAACCAGTAACAGAAGATCCCCGCCAGAAGCACGCCTGCCGCCAGCGCAAATCCGGGGGAGTAAGAGCCCGTCCTGCTGATCAACAATCCCGTGACCAGGGGCGCGAGCACACCGGCCAGGTTGCCGGCAAAATTTTCAATTCCCGTCCACAACCCGATATCCTCATGCGGCGCGCAGCACTGCAGAATCACTAAAAGATTTCCAGTCGCGAGCCCAACCAGCGAACCGCCCGCGATGAGCGCGATCGCGGCATTCGCGCTTTGCACACGGGAGGCCGGGATCAGCAGCAAGCCGCTGAGGAACGCAATGGTGACGATCCCCTTCCGCGTCTTTGTCTCGTTCCACCCGTAGGCGGTCAACCGGTCTGCGATCCAGCCCCCTAGCGGCTCACTGGCGCCGAATATGAAATACGGCAGCGAGGAAAAGAAACCTGCCCGCAAGATGGTAAAGTGCCGAACCGTTACCAGATAGTCCGGGAGCCAGGTGACAAAGAGATACCAGTAATAATCGAAGCAAAAGAAACCGAGGCAGATACCGATAAGATTGCGGTTGGTGAGCAGCCAACGCACCTGCTGTAAATTGCTGCGGCTCGACGCCGGCGGCCGTGGGCGTTGCGCCAGCTTTCCTCGAGTCACCAGCACCCAGGGAATCACCCAAACCAGCGCGGCAAACCCGATCAACCGAAAGGTCGCACGCCACTCTAAACGCACCAGCAGCCACGGGATGATCAGCCCGCCGAGCACCAGGCCCATGCGGGTGCCGAAGTCGAACATTCCGCACGGAAGCCCACGCTCGGTGGGTCCGAACAGCATGCTCACAATCTTCGTTCCGCCGGGCAGGTAAATAGACTCGCCCACACCCAGCAACATGCGAAACAGGATCAGGACGCCCAGGCTGCCGGCAAAACCCGTCAAGCCTTGGCTCACGGACCACAACACGAACGCCGTGAAGTAGAGCCACCGCAGGTTGACACGGTCACAAGCCCAGCCGACAGGAATCTGCAGCAGGGCATACAGCCAAAAGAACGCCGAGAGCAAAACGCCCTTGCTCTCCGGGCCGAGCCCCAAATCTTTGGACAGCAGCGGCAAGGCCAGCGAGATGCTGGAACGGTCGAGGTAGTTGATCAGAGATGCGGCAAACAACAACCAGACGATCGTCCACCGGCCCCTGGCCACACCGGGGAAAACGGCGTTGGCTCCGAGTTGCTCGGGTGCCCGCATCCGTCTATTGCCGCCTCAGGAAATTAAACCACTGGCTAGCTGCGTTGAGAGGCATCGCTTCCCGCTCCACAAAAAATGGCCAAGCCCGCGCTTCGCCATGGAAGACCAAGGTAGATGGCAGACCCCCGGCACGTCAAACCGCAGCTCAAGAACGGTACCGCTCTCAGGTTGTTATTTAGTTAACATCTCTTTCATTTCGAGAATTCGATTGTAATCGTGGTTGTCCGATGCTAGATTCCACTCTTTGCCAAGCCTCCCGGTCGTGGCGCCCAGTCTGGGGCGCAAAAGCGCAGGGTTTCACACGATGTCAACGATGGCTCTGCCGCAGATTTCCGCCGTCGCCGGGGCTTAGGAATGGGCTCGTAGATACTCCATGGATCAAAGCTCAGAACCCGGCAGTGACCTCTGGTCAGTCTTCGACGAACTGGCTACGCTCAACACCCGGGCCCCCCTTGATCGCAGCCTGATTCTCGGCCGGAAGCCCGATCTTGAGGCTTGTTTGCGACGCGTCCTCCGTCCTCATGACGAGGCCGGCTTCCGCTCGCCCGCGGATGATTGGATGATCCTTCTGCGCAGCCGTCTGGATGATGCCCTGGACGAACTGACGCTGGGCGAAATAAGCATCCAACTTGGCCTGTCTACCGGCACAGCCGAACCGCCCGGCAATCTGAGTATCCTCTTTGCTTCCGAAGCTTTTCTGCGCTACGTCAACGCCTACCTCTATTTCGGCATCCGCTTTCTAGCCAACCGGAGCGCGTATCGACCTGCTCCGCAGGGCAAGCCTGTGGGTGACAGGAACATCCGGTCTCTCCCGCTGCCGACCCCTCCCCCGCTAAGCGGGTACCCCAAAGCCGAGGAACACTTCAAAACATTCGCGGGCCACAAGCAGGCGGAGTTTGCCAAGAATGAAACCGCCCTGCGCTTTCTCGATGACTTCCACCCACCGCAGGCAAGACCCATTCTGTACGAATTACAGGAGCCGTCCGCATTTGAGCTATGGCTGCGCGGCTTGCGGCCGGAGACCGAGGAACCGCAGGCGAGCCGTTTCGGCGAGATCAGCGTGGGCCTGGCCGACTGGGTCATCTCCCGCAGCAACTTCTACCTGACTCTCCAATCCGAGGAGCCGGCACTGATCAGCCAGGATGGGGCGGTCGAGGCCAGGGCCACGGAAATCAAGGGCCTGGAAGAGCGCCCACCCGCAGGCTGGTTGGTGACCAACCCGATCGCCGCCCGGCTGGCACTCGCCGACATCTATTGGATTGCCCGCCTGCTGCGTGCCGACGTATCGGAAGACGGCTCGGTCACCTATCAAAAATACTCATGGGTACATCTGCTGCGCTTCCACTCACTCCTGCACGGTGATGAGGATAAGGCCCGCGACCTTCAGAAAGCCGAAGATGCCATCCGCTCCGTGTTCGGCTACGTTTGCGAACTTGTCCAGAACGCGGTCGAACTCGCACGCGACCAGGATCGGGGCAAGACTGCCCCGCTCTCCGCAAACCAGGCGCAAAATTGGCGGACGGTATTCGACGAAGAGCTGGAGGAAATCAACCGGCAACGCAGAGTTCGCCATTTCAGCGATCCTTCGCTCCCTCCGGAAGGCCCTACACCCCTCGACCCAGCAGCCGCGTCCAATCGTGTCGCTGCCGGCGCCGCTGGATGGAGCAGCCGAATCATCGGCGCCGAGCAGCCGCTCAACCTCATCGGTCTGGCTTTCTCCGGAGGCGGCATCCGCAGCGCTACCTTCAACCTGGGCGTCTTACAGGGCCTTCAGGAGCTGGACCTGCTGCGCCACGTCGACTATCTCTCAACTGTTTCGGGCGGCGGGTACATTGGGTCGTGGCTCGTAGCGAACGTTCGCCGCAGCACCCACTGGTTGGGCCGGCTCACGGATTGGAGCGAATCGGTCGACCATCTCCGTGCCTACTCCAATTACCTCGCGCCCCGCACCGGTATTCTGAGCGCCGATACCTGGAACCTTGGGACCAGTTGGCTTCGCAACGCGATCCTGATTCAGCTCACCGGCCTCGCCTGGCTCTTCGTTTTGCTGCTCGCCACCCTGCTTGGCATGGAGGGCTTTCTTCTTCTCGGCCCGGCCCCGCTGGGAAGCTATTCCTGGGCTGCGCTGGTGGCCTTCATCACCGGCTTACTCCTAACCGCCACCGTGTTCCGAAACCTGACCGCAATTCGTCTCGGCACCGCCGCCAAGAGCCACACTTCCAGCTCGGTCAGGCTGTTGGCCGTCTTCCCTGCCTGGGTCGGAGCCTACGCCCTCTCCTCGCGGTTTTGGGCCAACGCTCCGGCGAACTGTAATTCCTGGGCCAACCTTGCCCACCTCACCAACTACTCGAGCTTGTTGCTCGCTGCCTACCGGCCGTTGGCTCCCCTACTCGGGTGTGCCGCGTTGGCTTTCGCGATCATCTCGGCCTACACCCTGACGCGGAACAAGTTCAACGCTTTGTGGATTAGCCCTCTGTGCACCTCGGTTCTCTACCTCGAGCTGGTCGCCATCTTCCTGGCCTTCCGTACCTGGTCCCCCCTTACTTATTCGAGTGAACTCGCCTTCGTCTTGGGCCCCTCTTTCGTGCTGTTGGCTTTTTCCGCATGTGTCGTTTTGTTGATCGGCTTCACCGGTCGAGACACCAGCGACGAACTGCGGGAATGGTGGACTCGCCTCGGCACCTGGCTCGCCATCGTATCCGGGGCCGGTCTCTTCATCTCCGGCGTCGCCGTGTTTGGCCCGTCGTTGATCCTATGGTTATTCCACTCGGGCGTGAGCAGTTACCCGAAGACCATCAAGAGCATAAAGTGGGCCTCGGTCCTCAGCTGGCTCGGCACTGTGATCGCCGGTCTGTTTGCCGGCAAGAGCAGCAAAACCTCGGGTGAGAACGAGGCAGGCAGCGCCACGGGCCTCGAGCTTCTAGCCCGGCTCGGAGGCTTTCTCTTCATCGCAGGGAGCTTCCTTTTGGGCTCAACCCTGCTATACGTATTGCTGTTTGAAGTGTTCGCCCGGGAAGACTCGGTTGTCACCACGAGCTGTTACCAAGTGCTGGAAGAACTGAGCCGGCAGCAAATACCTATCGCCTTTGTGCTGGCATTAGTCATCGGTCTGCTCTTCTCTTATTTCTTCGACATCAATATCTTTGGGCTCAACGAGTTCTACCGCAACCGCCTGGTGCGGTGTTATCTCGGCGCGAGCCGCTGGGCTCCCGGACTTCGCAATCCGAATCCCTTCACCAAATTCGACTTCGAGGACGATCTCGATCTCTCTCGCTTTCGCACCGCCGGCCCCACCCCCGGCCCCACCGCGGACATGGACCAGCAAGAAGACGCCGACTTCCCCTACCGCGGACCCCTTCCCCTCGTGAACTGCACCCTGAACCTTGGCGGCAGCTCCGATCTCGCTCTCAATACGCGCCACAGTTCCTCATTCACGCTGACGCCGTTGCGCTGTGGTTGCGACCGTCCCGAGGTTGGCTACGCCCCTACCTGCTCGACCAACGGCAGCTTCGCCGGTGGCGTGATGCTCGGTCAGGCGGTATCCATCTCCGGCGCCGCTGTCAGCTCCAACATGGGCTACAACACATCGCCTCTGGTCGCCTTCCTGTTGACCATGTTCAACGTGCGCTTGGGTTGGTGGTTTCCGAATCCTGGCAAGGCTGCCTGGGACAGCACCGGCCTGAAGTCGAGCCTCTATTACCTGGTGATGGAGCTGCTCGGCATTGCCGACGACAAGCGGCTGTTTCTCAACACTTCCGACGGTGGCCACTTTGAGAACCTTGGCATCTACGAGCTCGTGCGCCGCCGCTGCCGGCTGATCATTGCCTGCGATGCCGAGTGCGACGAGTATCTCCAATTCGGTGGCTTGGGAAATGTGATCCGCATCTGCGAAACGGATTTCGGCGCAACGATCCACATCGATGTGAAATCGATCAGGCCGCAAAAGGATGGTCCCAGCCTCGCGCATTGCGCCATCGGCGAGATCAAATACAGCAGTGGCGACATCGGCCACCTGATTTATCTCAAGGCATCGATGACCGGGGACGAAGACACCAGCATCGCGCAATACCGCAGCTCTCATCCGTCGTTCCCGCACGAAACCACAGCTGACCAATTCTTCTCGGAAGACCAGTTTGAGAGTTACCGCAAGCTGGGACTACACGTTGTCCGTGCCTCCTTCAAAGGCAATCTGCCTGGGGACGACCCGCTCTTAATTCCCGAGAAGATGGCCGATGTGCTCACTCCGGCTGCCTGTGCGAGTGAGGCGTTTCTCAGGAACAGCGGATCGCTCGAAAAGATGTGGGAGAAGTTCCGTGCGACCCCTGCCCTGCTTCCCTTCATGAAGGAGCTCTCCACTCTTTCCAGCCAGAAGGCGCCCGCAACTCCGCTCAGCGATGCCGAGCTATGCATCGGCCTGGAACTCATCCAGCTTATGGAAGAGGTCTTCCTCGACCTGCGCCTCGATGATTACTGGGACCACCCCGATAACCGGGGTTGGGCGATCCTGTTCATGCGCTGGGCGCGCAGTCCGCGGCTGCGCATCATTTGGGCACAGACCAGGCGCACGTATGGCATCCGCTTTGAATACTTCTGTGCCGCGCGTCTCGGCCTGCCGCGGGATCAACCCATCGTGCGGGTGTAGGGGATGGGCTGCCGAGGAAAAACCGCTGCTCTTCTTTTGCAAGTGACGACAGCAACGACATCCCGATCGACACCCTTGCGGACCTTCAAAGTCAGTCGCTAAAGCTCAAGCCGGAGGTTTCTCGTCCCCGGCCAAGCCACGCCTTGCTTTCGCCTTCTGAGGAGATACCTTTTTTCTATCAGAGCTCTCCTCTTCGCCGCTGCCTTCACTATGGCAGAACTGGCCGCGACGGGGGGAGCGACTACCGTTATCGGCGCCTGCGCAATGCGCGAGCGGAAGAAGCGACTCATGGCTTCAATGTACTGCGCGGCATCGTCTTCGGTGACAATGACGTGTTGGGGAAGGTCCTGGCGAAAATCCGCCGGCAGCTTCGCCTCAAGGCGCTTGAAATAATGGACCTCTGTTCGAATGAGATCAGATATCGAGGGGAGCTTGCTGAACGCTTCCTCAGACCGACAGGGGACGAAAATCGGCTGCATTGGTCTTTCCTCCACCGCTATTGCCAACGATCTAGGTAGAGGTGACTCGTAAATGCCGTTCGTTACAGCGGGCGAAGAGCTAATGACAGGGAAATGTAGCACTGTTCACTCATGCATCAGGATCGACAGTAGAGCTTAATCGCTGGCTGCAACCCGTCATTTATCCCCGCCCCGTTACCCCAATCGTTGCCAATAGACTTACTCAATCAAGGAACGCGTTCGCGCGGAATCTACGACGTCGTTGCACCCGTGGTTGCGATCAACGTCAGCGTCACACTACCCTCGGTACTCCGCTTATGCGGCGTGCCCCGGGGTAGGATCAGCATGTCGCCTTTTTTCATGGTGATTGCCGTGCTCCCTTCAGAGATCGGGGCTAGCCATTCTCCGGGCTTGACGTTACGCGCATTTTTTGGAGTTCCGCCCACTTCATAGAGCGTTGTGCCCTCGACGATCTGGATCACGTGGTCGCGGCCCTCGTGGTACTCGAACTCCGTGGCGCTCTTCTTTGTTTCCGTTGTCAAGGTCACCGCGAACGGCAACGCTTTCGATTGAAACAACATTTTGTTGCCTGGTTTCGCCTGCAACTGATGCATTGCGTCGTCGATCGCTTGCGCGGTGTAGATCTGAAATGGCTCGTGAGCGACGACGCCTGTGTCTTCAGCCATTGCCCTGGAAATCAGCGGCGTGCTGGCCAGTGGATAAGCAGCGGCGGCAGCGGCGCAAGGCGCCAAACGCAGGAAGTTGCGGCGAGTGTTTTTGAGCATGGGAAAGTGGACCACATCCAGCCGTCTCCTGCCAACATCTCCATCTGGAGAATCAGACCAACCTCAGGACCAGAGCAAAACCTCAGGACCAGACCAGAATCTCGGAACCAGACCAACCTCGGGACCAGACCAACCTCGGGACCAGACCAACCTCGGGACCAGACCAGCCCTCAGGACCAGACCAGCCCTCAGGACCAGACCAATCCTCGGAACCAGACCAACCTCGACGGGTGCCCCATGTTCGCACCAGCGTACGTGGGCCGATTATGAATTCTTCGAATGCTTTCTCTCCAGGCCTAGAAGCGTTCGATGGACTTCACAGGTTGCTGAAAATACCGCGCGAGTCCCGAAGGGACGGCTGAGAATAGCCCAGGATGAAATCCTGGGTAGGTTTGAAAACATGATCCAGTCCCGAAGGGACGACTGAAACCCGCTAACGATGCGGCCTTCGATAATTTTTCAGCCGTCCCTTCGGGACTACTCGTACGACACGTGCTTTCCCAGGATTTCATCCTGAGCTACTCCCAGCCGTCCCCTCGGGACTCGCTCGGAGTTTTTCCGCAGCCGTCTTTTTCGGGCCATATACGCTGGTGCGAACATGGGGCACCCGTCGAGATTGGTCTAGTCCCGACGTTCGGATTCCCACTAAACATCGGAACGTCGTACCCGTTGCTGCTACGGTTGAACCAACTTGGTCGCCGTCTCGAGTAGAGAAACCTCACGCTCAAGCGCAGCGGCGACCCGTGCAATTTGTGGATCGACAGCAGACCACTGCTTCTGCTCAATCGCTTCCCGCACGCCCGGCATCGTCTTTACGCCGTAGCCGGTGTAGAAGCCGGGAGCATAAATAAGATTCTCGAACCAAGGCCGATTGGGTAATCCGGCGGAGTCAATCAGCATGCGCTCGGTCTGGACGAGTTGTTCATTCAATTGCCCGCTGACGGTGGGCGTCAGATTGCCCCCCGCGACGCCGACAGCCTTGTCATACTCTTCCGCCGCCCGGGTCAGGTCGTCGGAGGCTTGATCGAGTGGCGCAAAGTTGAAATAAGGGGGTAGCGGCTGCGAAGCCGGGGGAACGAACTGCTTTTTAGGATCATAAAGCGCCTTGTAGACGCCCTCGCTGATCAGGGTATTCTGCTCCTTGGTTTTGTCCCGCGTGGTCAAAGCTAGTTTCTTAAGCTCCGCAACATACCCGTGAATCGTCTCCGCAAGGTCGGTGAACTGGAACGGAATCACATCGGCATCGGCCATCCGCATCACCATCATGCCGGCGGTCTGGGCTAATGCCCGGCCATACACGAAGTCGGTGTCCTGGAAGTGGGTATACATGTAGAAATCGTCATAGACGGAGTGATACTGCCCGCTGGATTCGTCCTCACCGCCATAGCCGAGATTCACACTCGCGACCCCCAGGTGATCGATAAAGACGGTGTAATCCGAACCCGAGCCCAACGCCCCAATGCGAAGGTCGCTACGAGACCTCAGCTCCTTCCGCGCATCCGTATCCGCACGAGAGATCGCAACCAGCTGCTCCCGCTTCCATACCGGCATCTTCGTTTCCGGGTCGACAACATCCTTGGTGACGCCGTTCACGAAGTTTTCCAGCGAATGCGATCCCTGCGCATGAAAGTAGCCTCGCCCGTTCCCGTCCGAATTGAAATACGCCACCGCGTGCTGCTGCAGCTCGGTGGCATGGGTCTCCGCCCACTCGGTCGAGCCCAGTAGGGCCGGCTCTTCTCCATCCCAGAAGCAATACAGGATCGTGCGATCCGGCTTCCACCCCTGTTTCAACAACTCTCCCAGGGCCCGCGCTTCCTCCAACTCGGGGCTGGCTCCGGAAACAGGATCTTCCGCGCCGTTGACCCATGCATCGTGGTGGTTCCCCCGGATAACCCACTGTTCCGGATACTTGGACCCAGGGATACGCGCCACCACATCGTAGAGCGGCTTGCGATCCCAGTTAAACTTCAGCACCAGGTGGGCGGTCGCGGTACTGGGACCAACGTGGTAAGCCATCGGCAAGCTGCCGCGCCATCCCTCCGGAGCGACCGGCCCCTTCAGTGACTTGAGGAAAGGCAGCGCATCCGTATAAGAGATAGGCATCACCGGAATCGTGGTGATGGTCTTAACTTCGCTGAGCGGGATCTTTTTCGCCCCGGGCACTGCCCCAATCCCGGGTGTCTGAGGATCGCCCGGATACACCGGCATATCCATTACGCTGCCGCGTTGTGCGCCTTCTGCCGGCCGTGCAGCTCCCTCGGGGTACGGATCGTCACGGAAATACCCGTCTTCATGCGGGTCGGAATAAATCAAGCAACCGATGGCGCCGTGTTCGGCGGCAACCTTGGGCTTGATGCCGCGCCAGGTTTCGCCATAACGAGCGAGCACGATCGCTCCCTTCACCGAGATGCCCAACCGCTCCAGTTGTTCGTAGTCGGCCGGAGCGCCGTAGTTCACATAAACCAACGGAGCCGTGACATCCCCATCCTTGGAGAACGCATTATAGGTCGGCAGCTGCTCGCTCTTTTGATTCGACGTGGGATCGATCGCCAGCGCCGGCTCTTCGAGCTTTGCGACGAACGGACTAGAACCCAGCAGTTGCAGCGATCGCACTTGAGGAGTCGGAAACAGGGTATCGAACGTCTCGATCTGCGCATCGAGCCCGTAGGATTTAAGCTGGGCCAGGATCCACTCCGCATTGTCCTTGTCATAGGCGGAGCCCACGTGATGCGGACGCGCCGAGAGCCGCCGCATGTATTCTCTCAAGTTCGCCGGATCCGGTATCTGCCGGAACTTCCCCTCCCACTGAACCTCGGTCGCAGAACTGGCGGAGGTATACCCGCGCAACGGAGAAACTACGTCCGCACCGTGGGCAGCCAAGGCGAACAGGCTAAGCAAGGCAATCGACTGGCGTATCATGCCCCGATTCTAACCGGGATTTTTGCAAAATCGATCCCAGACGGCGGGCTAAATATCAGACCGGCACAGCGACAATAGCAGCACTCATAAGTTCCCTACCGGCCCGCCCCTCTATTTGACATCCAGGACAATAGGCTGGCTTTGATCGAATAACTTGACAAAGCTGATGCGAACATCCTCGTTGTGACAGCACGCAGCAGCGCTGCTTGTTGCCAGCCGGTCCGCTCGTCCTGCGTCGATCCACCGGAAAGCTTGTCCAGTGGGCCGGGGCCGTTTTCGTACCAATAGATTTCGCTCATAGCGGGCCCGTACCCGATCAGATCGGGCTTGCCGTCCTGATTGATGGCCGGTGATTCCAACCAGTAGCCATCGCGCAGTTGGTCGATCACGACCTGTGGCGTAAATTTCGGTATGGGGCACGCCCAGGCCGCTGGTTGCACTCACGTGATTGGTTTCTCTAAGACGAGTTCTGATGGCATATAAATGGCTCCTTACTGAAAATGTCAGCGGATAACCCGCGTGATAGCGCTGCAATAGAACCAGCACGTACCGAGTCGGCTGTCACAGCCCACCTACCGGCTCGCCTCCTCAAGGGGACAGGCGACGCCCTCCAGCCAGGGCGCCTACGAATCGTGCCGCGGACGTGAATTAAGATGCCTGAATGGAACGAATTGCAAAGTTGATGTGCCTGCTGCTTGTATGGAACACCATAGCCCCGTCCGCACCGGCCCAGGCCCGCCCGGATGAAGCCACCCGCCGAAACGCCACCGAGGAAGAGCTAGAGTCCATCGCCATCATCGAGCGCAAAGTCATGGTCCCCATGCGGGACGGGAAGCGCATGCAGGCCGACATCTACCGGCCCAAAGACCAGTCCAAGAAATATCCCATCATCTTTGTCCGCACTCCGTATAACTTCAACTACTGGGATGTGGAACTGGGTGCGCCCGCGGACATGACCACGGAATTGACCGCAGTCAAGCACGGCTACGCCTATGTCGAGATGAACGAGCGCGGCCGCTACTTCTCCGAAGGAGACTACGACATTCTCGGCGTCCCCCTCACGGACTCCGACGACGCTCTCGACTGGATGGGCAAGCTACCCTGGTCTGCGGACAAGGTCGGCCTGATCGGCTGCTCCTCCACGGCGGAGTGGCAGCTGGCTGTAGCCTCGCGCGGCAATAAGGCCCTCACCACCTTCATCCCCGAAAGCTTCGGAGCCGGCGTCGGTCGCGTCGGCCCCTACTATGAGCAGGGTAACTGGTTCCGCGGCGGCGCCGTCCAGTTGCTCTTCGGCAGCTGGCTCTCTGACTACGGCCTGCAAACCAAGGACGGCCGGCCCACCCTTCCGCCAGGCATGTCTCAGCAGCAACTGGTGACCGCCGCCAAGTCCTACGATCTGGCCGCCCACCCACCCGCCGTCGACTGGGCGAAGGCCTATCAGCATCTGCCGGAGAAGGACATCCTCCTCGCTGCCGGCAGCCCACACGGGATCTTTGCCGACCCCACGCCTTCCGGCAAACCCGGCATGATTGAGCGGACCCCCAACGACCCCTCCTGGTACCAGGGTGGTCTTTGGAACGACAGCATGCGCATCGACATTCCCGGCCTTTGGCTCATGACGTGGTACGACATCGGAGTCGCCCCAAACCTCGCCGCATACAATCAAGTCCGCAAGACCGCCAGCCCTGCCGTCGCGAACCAACAGTACGCCGTGATCGCGCCCGTGACCCACTGTGCCTACAAGCGGGCGACAGAACACACCATCGTGGGCGAACGGGACCTGGGCGACGCGCGCCTCGACTATGACAGCCTCACCTACGGCTGGTTCGACCACTTCCTCAAGGGGGAGGACAACGGCACCCTCGCCAAGAACCCCAAGGTGCGCTACTTCACCATGGGGAGCAACCAGTGGCAGTCGTCGGACACCTGGCCACCGGCGGACGCCAAGCCGGTCACCTACTATCTGGCCAGCGACGGCCACGCCAACTCCCTCAACGGAGATGGCGCTCTCGTCCCCGCCGCGGAGCCGAAAGACAATCCCGACAAGTTCGTCTACGACCCCATGAATCCTGTTCCCTCCCGCGGCGGAGGGCTCTGTTGTATGGGGTCCGACTACAAAGCGGGCGCAGTCGACCAGCGCAGCGTGGAAGCGCGCAACGACGTCCTCGTCTACAGTACCGGCCCGCTTAAGGAAGGAATCGAGGTCAGCGGACCCATCGACGTGACCCTATACGTCTCAAGCGACGCCAAGGACACCGACTTTACCGTGAAACTGGTCGAAGTTCTGCCTGACGGCACGGCTTACAACATCGATGAGAACATCCAGCGCGTCCGCTATCGCGAGGGATATGAGAAAGCCCCGGTGTGGATGGAAAAGGACAAGGTCTACAAAGTAGTGCTGCAGCCGATGCAAACCAGCGACTACTTCGCCCCCGGGCACCAATTGCGCATCGAAGTCAGCAGCAGCAACTTCCCTCGCTTCGACCGCAATTTGAACACAGGTGGCGACAACTACAGCGAATCCAAAGCTCTCGTTGCCAACAACCAAATTCACCACTCGGTGCAGTACCCTTCGAGCATCACCCTGAGCGTCGTGAAGAAGTAGGAGCGCCGTCCTCTTTTTAACAGCGCATCACCGACACCCCAGAGCCTTCAAAATGACTTCACGCACTAGCGGAAGTTCATCCTTGACGGTATCCCAAATAATTTGATCGTCGATCCGGTGATACGCGTGCCGCAAAAGATTTCCCATCCCGCGCAAACCTTCCCAATCCAGCCCTGGCGCGATCGTCTCAGCGTCCGCACCCAGACGAATCGCTGCCTCACTCAGAATCTGCATCTGGCGTTCAACAGCTGACTTCGTTCTTAGATCGGACTTGTAGCCCTCGAAGGTCAATCCAACAACAAATGTCTCGATGAGATCGAGCGCGCCCAGAATGTCCCGCAGATGTGTCGCATTATCCCTAAAAGGCAATCACTGCCTCATCGAGTGCCTTTGACCTAATCGGTTCACGCATCCACTCGGGGGAAGACAAATCAACTTGCTCCCCGAGCAGCGTGCTAAGGCGGCTTTGCAGGCTTCCTACATCGAGCAAGGTCATCCGCCTTGCCTTATCAAAATCAGCGAGGAGATCCACATCGGATTTGGACGAGGCCTGATCGCGCGCGACGGATCCAAATACGCGTATGTGAATGATTCCTGCGGCCTTAAGCTCGCTCTCGTGATGTCGCAGTATCTCGATGACGGCGCGCTTGTCCATACCCATATTTTGCGCCACTATCACGCCTTTCTCAAGGGGGATTGACTGGTACGGATATCGTGCATCACTCTTCATGGCCCGGTGAGCGCAAAGGCGAACAGCGCCGACCCTGCCGGAATCACCACGTATTGCTTACCGTCGAGCTGATAACTAATAGCCGTTGAGTAGATAGCTGCGCCCAGCTGGATGCTCCAAAGGTCCTTCCCCGTCCGCCCATCGAGCGCAATGAAGTTGCCGTCGGACTCACCCGCAAACACCAACCCACCACGCGTGGACAGCACCCCGCCATTCGGATTGCTGAAATACTTGAATTCCCATTTGGTCGCGCCGGTCGCGGGATCGAGCGCCTTGAGCGCGCCGGTAGGCCTCACCACCGGATCCGGAACATACACACTGCCCAGAAAATCATGACCCACACGATAGTTCTGTGGCGAGCTGGTAAAGATGTCGCACTCGTCCGAGGTAGCCACATACAACAGTTTGCTGTCGGGACTATAAGACGGCGAATACCAGTTAGTAAGTCCCAGTGCACCAGGACACACCCGCTGCCCCGTCGCGTTCGGCGTCACGTCTGGATCCAGCACCGGCCTCCCGTCTGCACCGATGCTTTTAGCCCACGTCACCTTGCCAAACGTCGTAGCTTGCAAAAACTTTCCATCCGTTCGGTCGAGCACGTACAGAAACCCATTGCGATTTGCCTGCAGCAAAAGCTTTCGCGGACGCCCCTGCCAATCCGCATCCACCAGTACCGGAACCTGGGTGGCATCGTAGTCATACAGATCGTGAGGCGTGAACTGGAAATACCATTTGAGCTTTCCGGTATCGGCGTCCAAGGCCAGCATGCTGTTGCTGTAAAGATTGTCGCCGGCCCGCGCACCGCCGTACCCGCTGGGCGACGGATTTCCCGTAGGCCAATAAACCAGGTTCAACTCAGGATCGTAGGAACCCGTGATCCACGCCGGTGCCCCACCCGTCTTCCACGAGTCGCCGGCCCAGCTTTCATGCCCAGGCTCACCAGGACCCGGCACCGTATCAAAGCGCCATCGCTGCTTCCCTGTTTCGGCATCATAGGCTGCGACAAATCCCCGCACCCCATATTCGCCGCCGGAAATACCAACGATCACCTCGTCCTTCACGACCAAGGGCGCGACGGTAAACACATACGCCGCCTTCGAGTCCGCGGCCTTCACGTCCCATACCAGATTTCCGGTTCTCGTATCCAACGCGATCAAATGGCCATCCAGCGTCGCCATAAACAGCCGGCTGCCAAGAATCGCGAACCCGCGATTCACCATCCCACAGCACGGCTGCAGTTTCTCCGGCAGGTTTCGCTGGTACCGCCAAATGGGGCGCCCGGTCCGCGCATCCAGAGCAAAGGCGCGGTCATTCTGACCGGTTCCATACAACACGCCGTCCACCACCAGCGGAGTCGTCTCAAACTGCCCCAAATCGGCAACCTGAAACGTCCACTGCATGGCGAGCCGCGACGCGTTGCCCGTGTTGATCTGGACCAGGCGGCTGTACCGCCAGCCTTGGTAGTCTCCCGAATAGGTAAGCCAGTTATGCGGCTCCTGGTCCGCGGCGAGCAGCCGCTGGTAAGTCACCTGCGCGGACGCTCCCCCACAAAGCAACAAAGCCAACCACGCGATCGCGTGTCTCATTCTTCTCGCAAACTTTCCAGGTACGCCACCAGATCACTCAACTGCGCCGGCTTGAGCATCTCCTCGGAATAGGCCGGCATCAGCGATTTCCGCTCGTGGCTCACCTGCTGCAGATTCTTCTTGAGGAAAAATCGCAGCTGTTGGTGCGTATCCATCAATTGGATCGAGAAGGTATCTTCGTTCTTTACCAATCCCGTGATCTTCTCGCCCGCAGCCGTCACCACCGTGACGGTGTCGTACATCAAAGGAATGCCGTAATGGTTGTTGGGGTCGAGCGTGCCGCTGGTCAGTTCTTTGCTGGGCTCGCGGATGGAGTCGATCAAATACGGAACCGAGCGAGCCTCGCCGACCCGCGACAAATCGGGACCCAGCACACCTCCCCGCCCGTGCACCATATGGCAATTGGCGCACCCCGCGGTCTGCCAGAAGATCTTCTCCCCAGCCGCCCGATTGCCGGTGACCGTCTCGCTCTTCCCCGGCGTCAGCGATCGAATGTAGGCCAGGATGGCCCACGTTTCAGAATCCTCGAAATCGTTGGCGGGCATCTCCGTTCCGGGAACCCCATGGGTGATGGTGTGAAAGATCTCCGCATCGCTCGAGCCGTGGACCCAGCGTCCCGCAGTCAAGTCAGGACCGCGGCCGCCGCCGGTTGCATTCATCCCGTGACAGGGCGAGCAATTCCCGCGAAAAAGCGAACCCCCTTCGCGGATAGCCGCCGGATCGCCTCGCTACTGGATTGGTTACGGGCTTCTCCTGCGCTCCAAGCGCTGGAGCCACAAAGAGAGCAACCGCCAAAATAAGGCGCGTTCCCATAGCTACACGTTGCCGGCATCCGCAGCCGGCGGAGTCAGATAGTAAGCAATCAGGGCCAATACAAAGCACCACAGGAATATGTCTAACGTGTAGGCAAAGCCCAAACGCAGGACGATACTCAACGTCTGCCCCACCAGCCCGGCTGCGGGCGTCCAACCGGCGAGAGCCCAGGTCAGGGCAGCTCCGCCCAGCCCGAAGACGAGCAAGCAAAGCCAATAGAGCCAGTGAACATACACCCGGGCGGCGCGGCCGAGCCATCCTTTGCCCAGCCCACAGGCGCACGTCTCGACAGCGACTACAAGCAGCAGCCCCGCCCCAATCAATTCGCCACAGTCATAGATGTGTTCCTGCCAGGCGACCAACTGGGAATATCCGAAATGGGCGCGCAGCCATGGCGGCGACTGCGAGTTCCAATAGCCGGCATAGAGAGCCTCGTGCGCCCGGCCGGCATTAATCCACTGCAGCAGCAGCCACCACAACGCAACAAAGATGGCCAAAAGCAGGCAGCTCAGCCACCACGGCGGACGGACAGCACATGGGCGCAGATGACGGAACGTGGAAGTGTAAAGCCACAAAAACGCGACGACCAAGAACACGGCGGAGAGCATCGAGACCGCGAACTGCCAGGTGTGGGAATCGGGAATCTGCAGCCAGCCGGCAGCCAGCAGCAGGAGAACAACGTTGCCCACCCATTGCCCGAAGAAGAGCCGGCCGGTAAGTCGCGAAAAGCCACCGCGCAATGCCTGCATCATTTCTTCTCCTCCACCTGCAGATGCAACAGGTCGCTCGTCGCCTGGATGCCCGGTTGATACATGGGCTGCACACTCGCCGGGCTGATAGCAAAGCTCCCCGGGTTGACTACCTTAAGCAGATAGAAGGACTCGTGGCGGCCGGTCGATTCGGAAGCAAAGATCGCCGCGCGGTCATCATAAAAGTCGCGCCGCGTGTACCAATACTGCCAGGCATCCGGCTGATCCACGATCTTATAACCGTCCTCCTGCTGCACGAACTCGACGCCCGCGGGAATGGGATCCTCGATCAGCAGATATTTTGACGGCGAACCGTTCACCGCCAGGTGCACCGCTAGGGTGTCCCCCGGCGCGACCGGCCCCTGCAGCGGGTCGAGCCGATACACAATTTGCCCGTCTTTGGTGATCGGCGTCAGCTTGAAGTAATCACGAGTGAGGTTGAGCGAGAGGGTGCCGTGCTGATAGAGCTTTTGTTCGGTCGAGTAATACTTGCCCTGCACCGACCAATAGGCACGGCCGCTGCCGTGTTTCGTGACCTGCACCACGTTGTTCCCCGGCTGGAGCTGCCCGGCCGCCACATCGACTGACAAATCAGCCCCCGAAGCCGCGTCTGCCGCGGTGAAATGACGCTTACCGATCGAGTTGCCGTTGAGGAGCACGTCTACATCGAAGTCCGCGTTCAACTCCTGCGAGGCGGCCAGGTAGTCCACCAACCCAAACAGCACCATGGCCGTTTGTTCGGTCGAATTCCACCAATATCCGCCATTGCGATTGAGCACCAGCCACTGCGCCGCCCCTTCCAGCAAGGGACTCTTGGCATCGGCGTGGGTGAGGAATCGTAAGGCGAAGGCCGTGCTCTCCGCGCTGTTGTCGTCGCTCAAGTCAAGCAGCGGGTTGTAGCTGGACGGCCATGAAACGAGTGCGCCCACGCGCTGCGCTTTCGCCTCAAGCATTTGCGCGATCTGCGGAGCACGGCTGTCGCCGGTGCGCAGCATCACCATCCCGGTAAGCGCCAGCCCTTCGGCAGAGAGGTCGGTCCGCCGCGACCAAAGGGTTTCGACCGACGGGCTCAGACCCTGCGCTCCGGCTTGGCTGAGGGCATACAGCACATAGGCGCGCAGTTCCGGAAGCATGCGCGGATGCAGCGCCAACTGCTTCTGCAGGTACGCCACACCTCCGCCCAGATTAGCCTCCGCCTTGGCATAGCCCGCATCCTTGGCCTGGGCCAGCCCGGAGACGACATACGCGGTCATGAACACGCGGCTGGCGTCTTCCTTCCACCAGCCCCAGCCGCCGTCATCATGCTTCAGATCATTCAGGCGATCGAGGCCGGCGATGATCTTGCCGGTGAGATCCGCCGGGCTCACCAGCCCGGAAAGGTTGAGTTTCTTGAGCGTATCCGCCACCACCAGGTTAGGCAGGAAGCTCGACATCGTCTGCTCCGTGCAGCCGTAGGGATAGCTGGTGAGATAGCCCAGGGCGGAGAAAAGACTCCCGGCAATGGACGGAGCAATCTCCAGATGCAGTGAATGCGCAGCGGCATCGGTGTTGGTGGGGAAGCTGATTGTGCTGCTGGCTTGTCCATTGTCCGCGACTACGCCCGAGGTGTTGATCGTCTGCGGTACGCCGATCGGCTCGACCGGGAAGCTGAGCTCGAGGGCATCCGATTCTTCATTGGTGAGAGCTTTAGCGAGCAAGCGCGCCGTGCCTACCTGCGACGCTTTCACCCGCCACAGCACCGTGCCTTCTCCCTTGCTCGGCACAGTGACCGATTGCGGCGCGCCGGAAACCGGATCGAGCCCATGGATCTCGAGCGACAACTGCACCTGCTTGGCTTGATCAAGATAGTTGTGAACGATCACCGGAATGGTGACCTCATCCCCCTGCCGCAGGAAGCGAGGCGTACCCAAACGCACGATGATGTTCTTGCGCACCAGCACCCGGTTGATGGCAGAACCGGCCCGCGAGTCCAGCGTGATGGCGTGAACCGTGGTGCGCCACGTGGTCAGCGAATCGGGAAAAGTGAGCGTGACGTGGGCATGTCCGGTGCTATCGGTGTGGACCGATGGAGACCAGTAGGCCGTGTCCGGAAACGCCTTGCGTACCCGCGGCTGGGCCACATCGTTGCCCGGTTTTACCTGGGCCAACTGTGGCCGGTAGCGCCCAGCCCGCTCGGCCAGCATGGGAGATTTGAGCCCCGCCCTCCCGCTGAAATAGTACTGCAGCGATGACTCGACTGAGGCGAACGAGTAGCGGTCGGGATACAGCTTCTTCACCATGTCCCCGCTGCTATCCGGATAAAGCGAGTAAATCGCCTCGTCGACCACGCCAAAGCTGAAGTCCGCGCTCACCGGTTTACCCTGCCAGTCCCGCGCGAACACGTCGTACGACGCGGTTTGCTGCGGTTGAAAGACCTGGGCCGCCGGGGTGATATCGATTTGCAACTGTTGCTGCACCGGAGGAACCTTGACCATCAGGTACGCCTGGTAAAGCTGGTCGTTGCGGATGAAGGTGGCGGTGACGCTCACGTTCGGTTGCGCATCCGCGGTGATGGGCAAATCAAACGTAAGCGCTTTGCCGGGCGAAAACAGCACCTTGCGGAACTCGGTCGTATACCCAGTCGCGACCACCAGGGCGTGGAAGCTGTCCACGGGCGACATGATGCTCAAGTGGGCGGTGTCGCCGGGAGCATAGCTCTTTTTGTCGGCGACAATCTGCACTGCGTGCGAATCGCCTCCATACCCTTGCTCGTTGCCGCCCATAACCCATAAGTAGCTCGAGTCGAACACCGTCCGCTGGTCCGAACCTCCGGGTCCGGGCGTGGTTGCGGTCGCCTCCACTTCTGTGCTGCCTGCTCTCTGGACCGGAACGGCACCCTGGCCGCGACCGTTGGCGTCAGTAGTCACGCTGCTTGCGGTTCCGCGAATATCATGGGTGGCGCCGTTGCTGTACTGGTGGGTCACCAACTGCAGCTGCACCTGGGTCTGAACCGGGTGGTTGTCGTAGTCCACCGCGGTTACGTTGAACTGCGCGGATTCGCCCACGCGGACGGCGTAGCTCACCGGCTCCACATGGATGCGGAAAGTCCCGCGGGTAGCCAGAAACCGCCCCCGCCCGGTGATCTCACGATTTGCCTGATCGGTGACCGCGGCCTCGACCGTGTAGTCCTGATCCCGTGGCTGCTTAGCGTCCGCGATGTACTCGGTGGGAACGTTAACGGTCAGCTTCCCGTTGGCATCGAGCCGGCCGGTCTGCTCCGACTGCTGCGCAGCGTCATATCCAATCGAGGTGTCCGGTGGCCCGCTATCCCCTCCCTCCTCGCCATCCCACCAATAGTGCGGAGAGTGGTAAACACGATATTTCACCTGGGCGTTCGCCACCGGCTCGCCGAAGAAATACCGGGCATCGATCGTGACCGGCATGCTCTCGCCCTGCAGCAGGCGGGATTTGCCGGGGCTCACCCGCACCTGGTACTCGGGCTTGCGATAGTCCTCCACCCGGAACTGGCCGTTGCCCGCGCCCGCATCAGGATTATCGGAAGCGGGTCCGTCGCGCAGCCGGATGGAGTAGTAGCCCAAAGTCGCCGTTGCCGGAAGCGTAAGGTCCCCGGTCACGCTGCCGGCAGCAGAGAGCGGCATGTCCTTATCGATCAGGGCGTGATCGTCCTGGTCAGCGATCGTCACGTGGATGGTGGCCAGCTTGGGCAACTCCAGATGGTTCTCCACCCGGGCGCGAAGAATTCCCTTCCAATGGACCGTGTGGCCAGGACGATAGACCGGCCGGTCGGTGTAGACGTAGGAAGACCAGCGGCCACCCTGCCATCCGCTGAGCGCATAACCGCCAGGAGTCACCGCAGCCACATCATCGCCGTGCGTGGCCACCACCCAGAAGTTGTCGGGAGCGGGCTTGGGCACGGCGAGCTGCAGGGGAGCGAGCCCGTCCGCATCGGTTGTACCGGTGGCTTGTTGCTGCGTGGCAAAGCCCGCGCTCACCTGCACCCCGGCGATGCCGGCGCCGGAAACGCGGTCCACACAATAGGCGAGCACGGTGGCGTTCTCGGTGCGCGTGACCATCGCCATCCGGCTCACCATCAGCAGGGTGTAAGCCTTGTAGTGGCCGTCCGTCGCTTCGATCAGGTAGAGCCCGGCGGGCAAGGGATCAATGGGGAGTTCCTGAGAATCTGAGACGTAGGTCGGCGGCAGCTCCTGCCGCCACCGGGCGACCAGCTGGCGGTCGTTCAGCAGCGGGATCTGGGCGAACTCCGCGACCCCGACAATGCGGCTGCGGCGCGCCAGGCCAGCCTGTTTGGAACGCAGCCGGTCGCGATTTTCCATGGTGAACTGGCCCCGGAAAAAGCGGCGGACCAGGAACCAAAGATGATGCTTCCAGTCATGAAACTTCTCCAGCCAAGTCCGTTCGTCGATGCGTTCCTTCGGGCCAAACGGAGCCCCGTTATCGAAGCTGTGCAGGTCCGGGAGTCCTGTGAGAAATTTCTCCGGGTTTTGCACCCGATAGATCCGAAACTCCAACTGATCGACACTCTGCGCGTAGAGGTGGATCGTCGGTTTTTCTGTGGGCGCGAAGCTGCGATTGGTGCTGAGATTAAACGAGACCGCCCGTGCCGCCAACATCCGCGTGGGAAACACGAGCGCCAGCAACAGCAGCACTGCAATGCTCAATCGCCTTCGCGCAGAATGTTCCAACGGTAGACTCCGAGAAAGTTTTCGTTTTCCGGGAGCGGGCGCCAGCGCGCATCCGGGTGGTGCAACAGGTCGTCTAGCAGCAACCGGCGCATCTCGCCTTTGCCATTGCGGATGGGCCCGGTGTGATACACAACCCCCTGATCCCCACAAAAGATCATGGAGTGAAACGGGGAGTGGAAATGGACATCATACGGTGAGACCTGCTCCAACTGGCGATAAAAAATCAGATCCCCCGGGCGAGCCATCCGAACGTCGCGGCCGATCAAGTAGGTGTTGAGCCCCATCAGCGTCTGTGCGTCGGCGAACTGGGCAAAGCTGCCATTGTCGAGGTCCGCGGGAACGAAAGGCCCGGGGCGAACGCGGAACAGGTTCGCCTTCAACGGCGTTTGTGGGTAAACGTACTGCTGAATCGAAGGCAGCAGAGCTTCCGTCTGATGGCTGCGAAGCCATGAAGCGTCGTGAGCATGCAGCGCTTCGCGATAGGCGAACCGCAGCAGGGCGGCGCAATCGGTGATCTCGGCCGGCACTTTGGGTAGCTGGACCTCCGCGATGGAAATGAACCAGGCACGAAAAGCCGAGCGATCCTGAGCGGTGTGCAGGCGTAAAAAATCAGGGGTCCCGTCGCCGTAGCTGTCGCGAGGGTCAAAGACAAACCTCACCGGAACATACCGGCTGCGGTCCCGCCAGCGCAGCAGCAGTTGGCTCTCTCCAGGAATCACCGGAGACTGTACCAAGCCGTGAATGGCGTCACCGTCCCTTACCAGGCGAAGCGGGGGTTCATCGCTCACAATTCCGTCGAACACAGGTACCCGGATACGGAGGGCATCGTGCTCTGCACCATCGGCTGGAAGAATAAGCCGATCGGGGGTAATGGTGAGCTGCTGGTTTCGGTAGATAACGAAGACAGCAGCGCCCAAACCGAGACTCAGGAATGCGAGCCACCTACCCACCTTCACGTTAGTTCTGTCCTCCAGCTGAACGAGCCGTTAACAGGCCCAAACGAATCTTGATGGGTGCCCCATGTTCGCACTAGCTAACGTGGGCCGAAAAAGACGGGCGAAGCCCATCCAACGCTTCTACTCCTAGAGTAAAAGCATCCGATGAAGCGCAACCAAGCTATGCCAAGCAGGGCCGCTTGGGATGAAACGTCCAGCCCGGCACCAGGTACTGCATAGCAGCCTGGTCATCGCGCCGTCCCAAGCCCAGCTTTCGATAAACCTCGTGGGCAGCCTCAACGCGTTCCATATCCAGCTCGATGCCCAACCCGGGCTGTTGCGGCGCTTCTATTTCACCATTGACGATCCGGAGTGGGTCTTTGGTCAGGCGCTGGCCATCCTGCCATATCCAATGTGTATCGATCGCGGTTACATTCCCAGGAGCCGCTGCCGCCACATGAGTGAACATGGCTAAAGAAATATCGAAGTGGTTGTTGGAGTGTGACCCCCAAGTCAAACCCCAATCCCGGCAGAACTGCGCCACCCTCACCGACCCCTGCATGGTCCAAAAATGCGGGTCTGCCAGAGGAATATCGATCGCCTGCAACTGCACCGCATGCTTGAGCTGGCGCCAGTCGGTGGCGATCATGTTGGTCGCAGTGGGGAGACCGGTAGCCCGTCGAAACTCCGCCATGATCTCCCGGCCAGAAAAGCCGTGCTCTTCCCCGCAAGGGTCTTCCGCGTACGCCAAAACCTGCTGCTTGCCGCGACACAACGCAACCGCTTCCTCCAACGACCAGGCGCCGTTGGGATCGAGCGTGATCCGTGCCTGAGGAAACCTTTCCGCCAAGGCAGTCACGGCTTCCATCTCCCGCGCCCCGGCGAGCACTCCGCCCTTGAGCTTGAAGTCGCGAAACCCATATCTTGCCTGTGCCGCCTCAGCCAAGCGGACGACAGCCTCGGTCGTTAGCGCCTCTTCGTGCCGCAGCCGCAGCCAGGGATCGGCTGCTTCCGGATCGCTCGCATACGGCAAATCCGTCTTGCGCCGGTCGCCGACAAAAAACAAGTAACCCAGCACCGGCACGCGCGACCGCTGCTTTCCTTCGCCAAGCAAAGCGGCGACCGGCATGTTCAAGAACTGTCCCACCAAGTCGAGCAGCGCGCACTCTACCGCTGTGACGGCATGCACGGTCGTGCGCAAATCGAACGTTTGCGCACCCCGACCGCCGGCGTCGCGATCGCCAAAGCGTTCCCGCATAGTCTGCAAGATGTCGTTGTATGCGGTGATGGGGCGGCCAACAACGTCAGCACTGGCCTGTTCCAGCACCTGAGCAATGGACGCGCCCCCAGGCACCTCACCCGCACCGGTATGGCCGGCATCGTCGGTGAGCACCAGAACATTGCGGGTAAAGAACGGCGCATGGGCACCGCTCAAGTTGAGCAACATACTGTCGGCACCAGCAACCGGGATCACCCGCATGCTGCGGACGCGAGGCGACGAAGCAAATTCCCTGCTGTAATCCACTACGGAAGTATCGCAGAGCGCCTTTACAGCCTGCTGGAAAAATCAAGTTCCGGAGGGTACGGGCCAAAGAGTCCGCGCGGGAACCGGATCTGAGGACCAACAGAACGCAACGGACCAAACAGAACCTGGAGGACTAAACAGAACCTGGAGGACCAAACAAAGCCGGTAGGACCAAACAAAGCCGGTAGGACCAAACAAAACCTGACGGGTGTCCCATGTTCGCGCCAGCGTACGTGGGCCGAAAAAGACGGGCGAAGCCCTTACATTGTTTTTATCCTAGAGTGAAAGCACTCGAAGAATTCATAATCGGCCCACGTACGCTGGCGCGAACCGAATTTCCCGTACGCTGCCCATCCAACGACCACGCGTGCGGCTTTCTGTGAGCAAAGCCGCATGAAGTATGCCAGCGCCAACAGTCCCTATGGGAAATTCGGGGGAACATGGGGCACCCGTCAGGTTCTGGTTGGTCTTCCAGATCCGGTTCTCGCTCAGACTCTTTAGCCCGTACGTCTACGTCACGAGGGATGAGCGGCTAGACGATCTGCGTGAGAATCTACTCTGGATGGTTACAATCAGTCCCGCTGCGTTATCGCCTACCAGTCTTAAACCGGAGCGGACGCTCCGAGCAACGAATACGCCGCCTGCGGCTCAAGCGGCCGGCCAAGAAGAAAACCCTGCATCATCTCGCATCCGATTTCGCTAAGCTGCCGTATCTGCGACTCAGTCTCCACGCCCTCAGCCACCGTTTTCAGCCCTAAATCCCGCGCCATCCCGGTAATAGCCCGCACCGTCGACAGGTTCGCGGAAGAACCGTCCAGACGATGAATAAACGAACGATCAATTTTCAACATATCGAGCGGCAGACTTTGCAGGTAATGGAACGTGGAGTACCCGGCGCCGAAGTCGTCCACAGCAATGCCAATCCCCAGTTCCCGCAACTTCCGCAGCTTGGCCGCCGCCGCCTCCAGGTCCGCGATCACCCAGCTTTCCGTAATCTCGAGTTCGAGGCGCTCGGGTTCAAGGCCGCTGCGGGACAACGCATCCGCAATCTTGGCGCTGAAGTCGGGATGCGCCAACTGCACCCCCGAGATATTGGCAAACAGCTTCACCGGATGGATCGCTCCAGCATTCCACTCCACCGCCTGGCGGCAAACCTCTTCGATAACCCAATCCCCTATTGGAATAATCTGCCCACTCCGTTCCGCGAGCGGGATGAAATCCACCGGCCCGATCTCCCCCCACAAAGGGTGGTTCCAACGCAGCAAAGCTTCAAACCCTGCGATTTGTCTATGCATGGTGTAGATAGGCTGGTAAGCCATGCGGAACTGAATTTGCGACACACCCCGGGCCAGGGCGTCGACCATCTCGGCCGCCCGCTGGGTCTGGCGACCTAACGATGGAGAATACATATGCGTTTGATCTCTGCCCCCGCGTTTAGCTTCCTGCAACGCGATGTCGGCATTCCGCAGTAATTGACCAGGGGAGTCCCCATGGTCGGGAAAAATGCTGATGCCCACACTGCCAGTGACAGAAAGCAAACGTCCATCGACCGGGAAAGGAGCACTCAAATCTTTCAACAGCCGTTGGCAAATCGCGCCCGCCGCGGAGCTGGCATCGAGGTCCCGCAGCACCAGAATGAACTCGTCGCCATCCTGGCGCCCCAGGATGCCAATTGCCCGTGTAGCGGTACTCAGCCGTTTGCTAATGAGCCTAAAGAAATAATCCCCAACTTCCCTTCCCACCCTATCGTTGATTTCTCGAAAACGGTCCAAACCGATGCAACAAACAGCAACCAGGGTTCCCTGCCGGGTGGCAGCCACCATTGCCTGCCGCAGCCTGTCTTCCATAAGAAACCGGTTGGGCAAGCCGGTCAGCCCATCGTATTGCGAGCGATGCACCGCCTGCTCGTAAAGCAAACTATGATCAATCGCCAGGCGGGCCAAGTCGCACAGGCCTTGCACGGTCTCGCGCGTGGCGCTGTCCAGGACTTCATCGTGTTTGTCGAATATCGCCAGGACTCCCCGGGTGTCTCCAGAAACGGAGACCAACGGCGACACCAGGCAAAGCTTCATTCCGGATTCAAGAATTTGCTGGAATGCCAGGCAAACCCCACCTGGAACTGGGCTCGCACCCGACGGCTGCGCGAGTGGAAACTGCGACGGCAATCCGGCTTTCGCCGCGATTTGCACCTGCTGGCCCGCGGACAAGGCAATCGCAATCGCTTTGGCAGGGCACACGGCCACGAAGGCATCGGTAATCCTCTGCATGGTCGCGGGCAGAGAATCGTGGCCAACAATCGCCGAGACAATCTCGTTCCTGCTCTTTTCCCAACGCTCCCGGCGTCGCTTTTGGAAGCGAAGAACCGCAGACCGGGCCTCCGAACTGAGCGTTAAGCCGTTGATTCCAATAGCCGGCTCACTAACAGAACTCGCGGCCTCAGGCTCGGCATCCACCCTGTCCATGGAACGATCATCGTCACCAGGGGATGGTTACATTAGCTTTATCGGTGTTTTCTAGCCGGCGCCGGTTTCTTGACGGGGTGGGTTTTCTTCACCGGTTCCAACTTTTTTTGCAGCTTGGCCGGCGCTTTCGCTGCAGCCTTCTTAGCCTGCGTCCCATTTTTGGCAACCGCTTTCACCGCCGGCTTGACCAACGGACGGCTGGCCACTTTCGAGGCGACCGGCTTCGAAGCCACGGGCTTCGTAGCAGCCGGTTTGACCGGGGCTGTCTTCATGGGCAGCGCCTTCTTGGCCGGCGCTGGAGCAGCATGCGCGGGAGCACCATGCGCCGGAGCACGGTGAGGCGGAGCCGCTTTTGCCGGCTTCTCCATCACGTGGACCTTGGAAGCCTTGCTGGGCCCAACTACGTGAAGCGTGGGAGGCGGGACTGTCTTCGTTGCCGCCGGGCCGGCCTTCGGCGTCTCGTGCGCAGACACCGGATGCTCATGATGGATGCCTTCGCTCTCCAGCTCGGACTTTTTGGCCACCGGCACGCTCTTCTTGGCCACCGGCGGAAGACTGATCGGGGAATCTTCTTCCTCGTCGTCCACCTCGTCGACAACATCCTCGACCGGATCCTCGTCATCCAGTTCTAAAGCCTCGGCTTCGACTTCAACATCGGCATCCGCATCGCCGTCGAAGGCCACCTCGACCGGAATCTTATTCTTTTCGCCCTTCTTTGAGCCCCGGGTACGCCGCACCGTGACCGGCGGCGGAGGCGCTGGCGGCGAGTACGGTTCCAGGAACGCTCGCAGCTGCTCTTCCGTCTCCAGTTCGCCATCGATGACACCCAGGAACAACCGCCCGATCATCTCATCGTACCCGGCGATTTCCGGGGTGATACGCAGCTCCTGCAGCAAGGCATGAGGAATCTTCTGCCGCGCCTCTGGCCAGACCGTGAAGAAGTTCCTATATTTGGCCTGGACGGCGGGGGATTTGGACGTCAGTCCAAGCCACAGAACCGCCACTGGGTCGGCCGAGGTAAACAGCTTCCAGGTGGCGGAAGGTGTGGCCGCCTCTTTCCCCATAAGCAGCTTGTTGAACTCGCGCGCGACGTGGTCGAGCTCGTTCCATTCCTCAACGAATCCCGGCCGCACAAACATGGCCTTGAGGGCCGCCAAGTCCTTGGGCGGCATTTTCGCCGTGAGGTACTGCATTGAGGGTGCCGAGATGTCCGGGCTGACACCCTGCATCTGCAGTTGCGTCACCAGCTTACGCATTTCTTCCAAGGCCGTCGCATCGGCGGAAGCCGTGGTCCACGCCGGAAACAGGTGCTGCATCCAGCCCTCGGTCTCCATAGCCGTCAACACCCGCAGACCGTCTTCCTCATGCCCAATCTCTTCCAGCTCGTACCCCTTCTCGTAGCTGGAGAGAGCCTCGATAGCGTTGTCATCCTTGGCATTTTGGAAACGAGTACGGGTCCGTTCGTCGAGTTCCCACCCCAGGCGCGCCACCAGGCGGGTGGCCCGGAGCAAACGCGCCGGATCCTCAATGAATCCATAGTTGCTCACCAGGCGAAGCTGCCTGGCCTCAATGTCCGCGACCCCGTTCAGCGGATCCATCAGCAAGCCGTAGGAATGTTCGTTCAGCGACAAGGCCATGGCGTTGGCGGTAAAGTCGCGACGGCGCAGATCTTCTAAAATCGTGTCCCACTGGTACACGGGTTTGCCAGGCTTGGGATATTCCTCCCGCCGGGCACTGGAAATTTCGACCGTAACGCCCACCGGAAAACGAAAGAACAGGGTGCGTGAGGGTTCATGTTCGCCCCAACACTTCCCGCCCGCTTTCTCTAGCTCTGTCTTTAAGTTAAGAGCATTTCCCTGAACCGTTACATCCAGATCGAAGACGGGTGAGCCGCTGGTCAGATCACGGACAGCTCCGCCAACCAGAAATACCGTCATCCCAGCTTCGCGGGCCGCCAGACGGATGTGTTCGAGGGCGTTGCGCTGGTGGATATTGAGGCGATTTTTCAACAGATAAATATAGTCGGGCATGCCTTACGCTCAGCTCCGCCCGTGACTGAGATTGCGGCTATCTTTAGCCATGTAAACACCTTAGCGGCACACCCACGCGACGAGCAAATACCTAAGTTAGCATACTGTACAGATTCTTGGCTACATCGCTGCACAGTTTTCGCTGCACCACTTTGCACGATTCTCTGTGCTTTCTCAGGCTCGTTCCCCACCTCGTTCGAAACACTGCCCGTGCGACTATGATTGCCCCATGGCCGTGAGCCGCAAGAAGGTCATCGTACGAAAATTGACCCGGGATTGGCTGTCCGGTTACCTGCCCCCGTCCGACTTCGTCGTCCACGAGCAGGTACAGCTCCTCGATTTGGGCGGCAAGCTGACCTCGGTGCACATGCCTGAGGTCAAATGGATCTGCTTCGTCCGCGATTTTCAATCCGGCGACATGAATCAGCCCGAGCGGCTGCTGCGCAAGACCTTTGCCGCCCGTCCTCGCAGCGCCGGCCTCTGGGTCCGAGTGCGACTGAAGGACAACGACTTAATCGAAGGGCTCGCGCAAAACGACCTGACGTTGTTGGAAGGAGAGGGGTTGTTTCTCATTCCTCCCGACACTCGGTCGAACACGCAGCGGATTTTTCTTCCCCGCCAGGCGGTGGCGGAACTGGATATCGTGGCAGTCATCCGGGCCGGAACCCGGCGTGGGCCGTCCGATTCCGTCCAGGAGAGCCTGTTCAAACCGCAAAACTCCCCCTCGTGACTCCGTTACAATCCCCATCATGAAGCTCGCTGAACTCGCCCGTGTCCTGGACGCTACCTGCCACGGCGACCCCGAACAGGAAATCACCGGGGTGGAAGGGATCGAGAAGGCCGGCCCCGGGCAGCTGACCTTTGTGGCCAACCCGAAATACACTCCTTTTGCCCGCACCACCAAGGCCGGGGCGGTCCTGGTGACGGAAGACTTTGAACCCATAGCAGCGCCCACGCTGCGCACGCCGAACCCCTATCTTGCCTTTGCTTTGGCCATCGATGTCTTCCACCCCCCGCCGCACTATCCGGCTGGGATCCACCCCACTGCCGTGATCGATCCCAGCGCCACGGTGGGCGAGGATGTGCATATCGGAGCCTACGTGGTAATTGGGGCGGAGGCCGTGATCGGCCCAGGCAGTACCCTGCTGCCCCACGTGGTCATCTACCCCAAGGCGCGTTTGGGAAAGCATTGCTTTGCTCATGCGCATGCCGTGGTGCGAGAGAGTTGTCACCTGGGCGACGGAGTCATTCTGCAGAACGGAGCCGTGGTAGGTTCCGACGGTTTTGGCTTCGCCAAGGAAGCCGGCGGGAGCTGGCGCAAAATCACCCAGAGCGGCGCCGCAATCCTGGGGGACCAGGTGGAGGTCCAAGCCAATTCCTGCATCGACCGCGCCAGCGTGGGTAACACTGAGATCGATCGCGGGGTTAAGATCGACAACCTGGTACAGGTTGGCCACGGATCGAGGGTGGGCGAAAATACCCTCATTTGTGCGCAAGTAGGGCTTGCCGGATCGTCCGGAGTGGGCAAGAATGTGGTGCTCGCCGGACAAGTGGGTGTGGTGGGCCATAGTTTCATTGGCGACGGCGTCGTCGTCACCGCGCAGTCCGGTGTACCCGGCGATGTCGCCCCAGGGAGCGTGATCAGCGGATCGCCGGCCTTTGAGCACCGTAGCTGGATGCGCAGCGTGGCGGCATTCCGCCGCCTGCCAGACCTTGTCAAACAGGTCCACAAGAAGCCGTAAGCTTTTGTAAAAATTAACCTTAGTGAGTGGCAGCATGTTTTGCCGGGGTGGCATCCTATTTCAGTCTCAACCTAACGGCGAAATGAAAGGAAGATTTTGCAGCTGGTCGAAGACCCCATCCGCGTATTGCTTCTCGACGACGATCCTGAGAATCTGCTGCTTCGAGCCGCCATCCTGCGCAAGCACGGCTACCTCACCAACACGGCCGGCACCATCGGGGAAGCGGAGAAGCTGCTCAACAAGATCGACATCGCCGTGCTCGACTACCACTTGGGCGCCGGACAGTTCGGCACCGAGGTAGCAACCGTATTACGGGGGCGCCGGCCGGAGGTTCCCATCATCATCCTCTCGGCCACCTTGGAGCGGCGCTTTGGCGGGGTGGAGGATATGCATCTCTTGAAGGGGTACAGTTCGGTCGACGACCTCATCACCGCCCTACGTTCCTTCGAAGCCAAACATCGGGGAAAACCCGTGGTGGTCGACGCCCGGGACTTTTTCTATTCCCGCATCAGCATGGCGATCGGCGAGGACGTGGTGCTCGAAATCCTGGATCGGGCCGGAGAGTGGATGTACGTCAATGAGTCCTGCGCGCGCCTGTTGGAGCGGCCCCGGGACTGGTTTCCGGGAAAGAACATGTTTGTCGAGATGCCGGATCTTGCGGCTGACTGGAAAGAAATTCTGCAAACCGTTGCCGACAAGCGAGAGACCTACATCGATCGCACCTATCGCGGACTCTTGAATCTTCCCCGCAAGGGCGAGGAGTGGGTATGGAATGTACTAGCCTTTCCATTGACCCTGCACAATAACGAAACCGGCGTGGTGCTCACCGCCCGGATACTGGAAAGAAAGTCCCTGATCTGAATCATCGAAAACGATTCACGACTAAGTTGAATGTGTCACTGTCACTGATACTGTGTATCGGCCTGTGCGGTTGCCGTTCCCGCTATGTCGAGGTCACGATCCGGAACCAGGGACCAACGATGCACGTAGTCGAGTTCGACTATCCCAGCGCCAGCTTTGGAGCCAACGAACTGGCGAAGGGCGCGAACTACCATTACCGCTTCAAGATACAGGGTCCCGGGCCGCTATCGCTACAATACGAAGACGCCGCAGGCCACACCCAAACCGCGCAAGGCCCCAAGGTCGAACTGGGTGACGAGGGCTCGCTACTCGTCAACGTCGGCCCGAGCGGCGCCGTGACCTGGACACCCACCCTAACCAACCCTAAGTAGAGCTCACCGATCATTTGCCTCTACGGATGAACGGCCATTAGTTGCACAAATTTGTCATCTCGACCGGAGCGCATCGGAGTGGAGAGATCTGCGTTTCCCGCGATCCCATGAGCCAATTCCCAATGAAAACTCGACCTCAACTTTGTCATCCCGAGGAGCCGACTTGCCTGCGGGAAGTTAAGGCAGCAATGAACAGTACGAGCCGCCGCACACTCGACGGGTGCCCCATGTTCGCACAGCGTACGTGGGCCGAAAAAGACGGGCAAAGCCCTCAAACGCTTTTGGTCGGTCCAGGGTACGGTTGTTCATTTAGGAGAAGTTGTGACGTAATTCGGTTGGCAGCTAGCTGCCCTCTCAATCCCACTACAACACTCAATCCAAGCGCCATCTTCAACTTGTCATCCCGTCGATAAACCGAAAGGTGTTGTCAAGGGCGTAGAAATGCGTAGAGTTGCTGTGAGCAACTCGTTTGCCATGAGTTTGGAGACCTGGCGGCACGCGAGCCCTCTCAGGGAATCATTTTCAGTGGAAAAAGATCTTCCACCAGCCATCGATACGGACGAACGAAGCGTCCATGATTAACTTTACGAACATCGCGCCTATTGCGAGATGCGGGGGTGCCCATTCAACTGAACGGCTTTAGCTTTCGCCGCCACGGGATGACGCGGGCTGCCCCCGTTGAGAAGAACCTCCGGATAGGGCTTATTGGACTTCAGCATCCAGTAAAGCCGTACGGCTAATTTGCGAGCTGCTGCGACCTTGGCGATGCCTTTTAGCTTGTGGTGGCAGCGGTGTTGATACTCTTTGCGAAATCCCGGATCGTGGCGTACGGCAGACTGCGCCGACTCCACCAGCAGGGTGCGCAGAAAGACATTGCCTTGTTTGGAAATGCTTCCCAATCTTCGTTTGTTGCCCGAGGTGTGTTCTGAGGGGATCAGCCCGAGATAGCTGCTCACCTGTTTGCTGCGCTTAAATCGAGATACCTCGCCGATGGTGACGGCAAAGGCGAGTGCCGTGACGGGCCCAACTCCTGGCTGACTCATCAGCAGCACGGCCTGGGAATTGGCCTTAGCGGCTTGAGCGACGGCCTTGTCCAGTTGCTCGATCTGGGGCTCGACGACGGCCAGCAGTTGGAGCAAGTCCTTGCGCCGCTGCTGTGTCCACCCCTGCAGTGGAAGGCTCTGCAACAGAACTCGACCCTTCTCATTCCATAGCTGGCGTTTTTTCTGTACGCCCTGATTCAAGGCCAGATGTTGGAGCTCTGTCTTCAACCGGGTGCGCACACCGACCAGCTTATGGCGATGGGTGAGCAGCTGACGGATATCGCGTTGCTGTGCATCTGGCAGCCACAGGCGGGGGAAACGCTGCTCCACCAGCAAGGTCAAAATATGGCCCGCATCTCGCTTGTCCGTCTTCTGCTTGCGAACGTAACTGGCCCGAATCTTGGCCGCATCCCCAACCCACAGGGTGTGGCCGCACTTGTCTACCAACAGCTCAAACCAGCGGGCATTCCCAGTCGCTTCCATACCAATCAGCGCCGGCGCTTCGAGCTCTCGGTAAAACTTCTCCGCCTCCCCACTGGCATGCATCAGCTTCTTCTCCTGGACCTCCTCTGTCTCTGTATCCAAAATCGCAATTTGTTGGTAGCTCGGGTGAAAATCACAGCCTACAATCTTCATAAGGCTCCTTTGCTCCCGCGCGCGACCAGGTCTCCAACCAAAGTCTATCGCCGGGGCCACTGGGGCCTTTCGGTTTATCCCATCAACCGGAGCGTAGCGCAGTGGAGGGACCTGCAGTTCCCGTGATCCCATGAACCAATGCCCGATGGAAACGACCCTCAACTTGTCATTCCGTCGAGAGGGACGCAGGAACTTCATCAGTGCCACAAAACTCAACACGAAATCCGGGGGATCGGACTGGAGCGACCTGCAGTCCCCAGCTACCGCACCACAGACTGGAACAAATTCGACTGCAGCAAGCTCGAAAACTGGCTGTCACTCGACACAAACCGCACGTCAAGAGTACCGCCACTCGAGTTGATAGTGGTGTTGTCGATGGCCTGCTTCTCCGCCGGAGTTCCGCTCACCTTCTTATACAGCGCCGCTGCATTGAGCAGCGATGCCATGGTGGCCGCGGAGATCGTATCCGGAGTAATAACGTCCAGCGTGAACTTAACCCCATTATCAAAGTTCATGGAATACCGCGAGCTCAGCAGCCGCTTCTTCACCGTGTCATAGTCGGTTAACTGCGACGCATCTCCCAGGACGGAGCGCATCATCGTCTGCGTCCCTTCCTGGTCCAGCAGGCTCCACACCGCATCGCTATCGACCGACGCCATTTGGTCCAGCATGGTACGGTTCGTCAGAAAATTCGGCGACATGCCATCGCGCGCATCCAGTGCGGATTTCAGCGCCTCGGTCTGGCCAAACACCATGGTCGTAGGATTCAGGAAAACCACCTGCATCCCCGATTGGCCCATGGGATACACCCGATTGTCGCGGTAAGCCACCGGCTTTACCTTCCGCTTTTTGAAGTTAGCGAGAATGTCGTCCAGCGAAAACTGCCCCTGTGCCAACCCCACAATCCGGGTGTCCTGCCCATGCTTAAACGACGCGAAGGCCAGCTCTTCAATATCGTGGTTCTCATCCAAACCCGAGGTACGCAACGCCTGCTCCAACTGCTTCAACTCCGGGGGCAGCACCCGTGCCTTCAGATCCATGGCCGCCGGCGAGTTCTGCATGGCGTGATAATCGACCACGATCAATTGCTGCACATCCTTGGGAATCGCGGCCCGGGCGTCCTGAGCAAGCTGAGCGGCAGTAGCGGGCAATGCCAGCGCAAGTGCGACTCCAATCACGGAACCCATTTGCATTGTCTTTCTAAACTGAATCAAGGGGTCATTCCTTCCTGGGGGACTACATTCAAAGATGTAAGCAAGTCTTAACCCTACTTCTCCATCTTATGCTTTATCGCAGCTCGGCCATTCCAAGGGCTGTCGCAAACGCCGCTCGAGGATCCGCTCCTCGGGCTTGAACTCACTTATTAGACGTACCCACTCACTATCACGCTCAAACGCCTCTTCAGGAAGTAGACCGATGAGTTCCGCATCTACAACCTTGGTAGCATGATTTCCCGCAAGGCGGCTGACTGCGGCAAACGCCTGCCCCACCGAAGTGGTGCGGAAATCCGTGATATTGAGAGAAATCTGCGCTCGCCCGTGGACGAGAACCCCCATAGCCTTAACCCCTTTCAGACCGCCACTTGAGGCGCGTAACGCCCGGGCGATCGCGCGCGCCGCGGTCACGTCCGGCCGGTCTAAATACAGGTTATAGGCAATGAGGAACCGGCGCGCCCCCACGGCGCTCGCGCCCGCGCTTGGGTGCAACTCCGGTCCGCCCAAATCGGGACGACGAGCCGCATCCCGCAACACCTGCTCGCGCAGGCCTTCAAACTGCCCCTGCCGCACTTGTTCCAACAGCGCCCGATCCGGCCGCGATGCGGCCGCTTCATAGAAATAGATAGGGATGTGGTATCGGGTCCAGATAGCCAACCCAGCCTGTCGGGCCAGAATGGCGCATTGCGCCAGCGAGATCCCGCAGACAGGAACAAAGGGAATGACGTCGGTGGCTCCAATGCGCGGATGAACCCCCTTCTGCGCGGTCAGATCAATGAGTTCCGCAGCCTTGCCGGCACCTCGAACCGCCGCTTCCACCACAGCCTGGGGAGGCCCGGCAACGGTCACCACCGAGCGATTGTGGTCGCCGTCCATGGACCAATCGAGCAGCGACACGCCCTCCAAGCGCATGGCGCTCACAATGGCAAGCACTTTACTGCGATCGCTGCCCTCGGAGAAGTTGGGCACGCATTCGATGACGGCGTCGCTCATAAAACGTCATTTCCACCACGTATAACCGATGGAAAACTGAACGCTCGCATTCACGCCCGGATTCGAATCGCCCATGCTGGCATTCGAGATATGAATCGCATTCGCCGACACGGATATGGACTGCCGCGGCTTCACGAAATAATGGAAGCCCACTCCGAACTGCGGAGTGTAGTTGAACACGCTCGTGCCGAGATGATTGGCCACCGGATACGGACCCACCGGCGGAAACTTGTGATTGGTCCAGATGATGCCGCCCGCACCCTGAATCCAAGGCGAGATTCGATGCCCGCTGCGCAGGTTCCAGCGCAGAATGGCGGGCGTGACACTGACCCCCGTGTACGTGCCACCCGTGGGGAACAGAGGGGTGCAACTCAGTGGACCGCCCGGCTGCTGGTAGCAATTGGCGCGCAGATATTTCGGAGTGTACGCCTGCCACAGCGGAATCAATTCCACCGCAAGTTCAAACTGCCCCCGGAGCACCCCTGGACCAAAAGGCTCGGTAAGCACCTTCCCCGCATGCACGCCCGCCCACAGGAATTTGTAATCGGCACGGTTGGCGGTGCCAAAGCCCCCGTTCGCGAACACGCCATATTCCCAGGGCTGCTTAGCCAGCAAGCTGGGAATGGTCTCGGTCGTCTGGGCGCCGGCAGTCGCGAAAACACCCAGAAACAGGCAGGCAGCCAGCAGAGCGGTCTTGATGGTTACCTTCCCTTCTTGGAACGAGCGGAGTTTTCTTGAGGCGAGGAGCACTGTTTTGCGGCGCGAGAGATCGGAGGAACGCTCAGCCGGCGACTTCCTCGTACTGGCTGGCGTCCATATCGAAGTTCGAATAAACGTTCTGCACGTCGTCCAGGTCTTCCAGGGCTTCGAGCAGGCGAATCATCTGGGCCGCCACGGCGCCTTCGAGCTTGGTGTAAGTCGAGGCAATCATCGTAATCTCAGAGACCACGGTCTCCACCTTGGCCGCCTTGACCGCGTTCGCCACCGCGTCATAAGCAGAGGGATCGGTCAAAATCTCCCAGTTATCCCCTTCGTCGTTCAGGTCTTCGCCACCTGCGTCGAGGACAATGTTCATCAACTTGTCTTCATCCGCGGCAGCCTTGGGAATCGCGATCAATCCCTTCTTCGCGAACATGAACCGCACCGAATTGGGCTCACCCAGGTTGCCGCCGTTTTTCGAGAAAGGCATGGCGAACCTCACTCACCGTGCGGTTCCGGTTATCGGTCGTGACTTCGACGATGAGAGCGACGCCTCCGGGCCCATAGCCCTCGAAGGAAATCTCCTCATAAATCGACCCGGGCAATTCGCCCGTCCCGCGCTGGATGGCGCGCTTGATGTTGTCCGCCGGCATGTTCTCGGCTTTGGCCGCAGCCACCGCGCCGCGCAGCCGGGGATTGGCATCCGCGTCGCCCCCACCCTGGCGGGCAGCCATGGTGATTTCCCTGATCAGACGGGTAAAAATCTTACCCCGTTTGGCGTCGAGCGCGCCCTTTTTGTGCTTGATTGTGGCCCATTTGGAATGGCCGGACATGGCGACCTCTACTGCCTTTAGGAAGGCGTATCTTGCCGTGAATCCTCGCGGCGAAAGGCGAGTATAGCACTTTAAACTGGAGGCTTTCCAGGCAGCGGCTTGGGCCGGCGGAAAGCATAGACAATGGCCAGCAGCGGGGGCGCCAGCAGAATTCCCCAAAAAGGAATGACAATGCCAAGCACGATGGGGGCCAGGATCGAAGCCCAGATCGGCACCCGGGTCACGCGCTTCATGACCAGCGGCTGGATCAGCAGCTGATCGATCACCACAATAATCGCGTACAAACCGAGCAGCAGGCACAGCCGGTACATGCTGGGTTGGCTCAGCATGATGGAGAAAGCCGGGCCCAGCAGCGCGATCACCCCGCCAAAATTGGGTACCAGGGTCATGAGCCCCGCAATCAAGGCCCAGACCGGAGACAGGGGCACGTGCAACAGCAGGAGTCCAACCAGCCACAGCACGGCAACGCACAGCCCTTCAATCGTGACCGCTCGCCACCAGTTCACCAGCGCAGTGCCTGCGGTGCGCAGGTGAGCGCCGCGTACGCTCAGATTTCGCTCCGGACTGGGCACGAGATCGTCGGTCATCACACGCCTGCTCCCCACCATACTCCTGCAAATGCGCCCGAATCCAATCCGTTAGCTGTGAACCCGTCCTCTCCACCCGGCAAAACTGCTAGCCTATGGGTATGAAGTTCGGCGTCCTCGTCTTTCCCGGCTCAAACTGCGACCACGACGCCTACCACGCTCTCCATGCCATAGCCGCCCAACCGGTCACGTTTTTGTGGCATGCCTCCGAAGACCTGGAGAACTGTGACGCGATCGTGGTGCCCGGCGGCTTTGCCTACGGTGACTACTTGAGGACCGGGGCGATCGCTCGCTTTTCACCGGTCATGCAATCGGTAAAGAAGTTCGCCGCTGCGGGCGGACTGGTGTTGGGTATCTGCAACGGCTTCCAGATTCTGTGTGAGAGCGGTATGCTTCCCGGAGCGTTGCTGAGGAATGCCGGCCTGCGCTACATCTGCAAGCAGGTCTTTGTACGTACTGAAACTGCCGCCAGTCCGTTCACCCAAGGGCTCAAGCCCGGCCAGGTTTTAAAAATCCCGATCGGCCACATGGAGGGAAACTACTTTTGCGAGCCTGACACTCTGCGAAATCTGGAGCGTGAGGACCGCATCGCCTTTCGTTACTGTACTCAGGCGGGGGAAGTCACGCGGGCCGCCAATCCTAACGGGTCCATTAGTGGCATTGCCGGAATCTACGGCCCGGGTCACAATGTCCTAGGCATGATGCCCCATCCGGACCGCTCCAGCGAAACGATACTGGGTTCGTCGGATGGTTTGTTGCTTTTTGCGTCGCTGGTCAATGCAATGGCCAGCTAGTCAGGATCTTCATGTTCGATATACATCACCATTTGTTGTTTGGCTTGGACGATGGTCCGTCCGATATTGAAATCTCTGTGGCGATGGCGGAGATGTCCCTGCAGAACGGGGTCACGCACATTGTGTGCACTCCGCATTCCAGCGAGCATTTCCGGTTCGACCCGGCGTTGAATCTCGAACGGCTCGAAGAGGTGCGGCAGCGGGTGAGCACCCGCATCACGCTGGCCTTGGGGTGTGATTTCCATCTCATGTTCGACAACATTGAAGATGCGATCGCAAATCCGACGAAGTACTCGATCAACGGCAAGCAATATCTCTTGGTGGAGTTTCCCGAACAGGCCATCTCCCAGAACATGAAGGAAATTTTCTTTCGCCTGAGTATGGCTGGGATGACGTCGATCATCACCCATCCGGAGCGCAATCCATTATTAGCGCGCCACCCGGAGCGAATGGCGGAGTGGCTTCGCGCCGGCTGCTACATCCAGATCACCGCAGCCTCGCTGACCGGCCGCTTCGGCAAAGTAGCGCAGCGCGTTTCCCACGAATTGCTGCGCCGTAACTGGGTAAACTTCATAGCCACGGATGCGCACGACCTTACCTCGCGGCCGCCCATGTTGCGCGATGCCTATCAGCTGGTAGCGGAGAAATACGGAGTAGAGACTGCGGACCGGCTCTGTATCCACAATCCCCGCGCGGCCTTTTTCGGCGAACCCCTGCCGGCCCAACCGGAACCCGAGGGCCTGCACCCCGAGCTGGAGCCCAAGTCTTCTTCCGGACTGATCAGCAAAATGTTCGGCTGGTAACCGGCTCTTTCCCTAGGCGCGAATCGGAACGAAAGGAGCAAACAGCCCTCGACGGGTGCCCCATGTTCGCACCAGCGTACGTGGGCCGAAGAAGACGGGCGAAGCCCATCAAACGCTTTTAGGCCAGATGACGCAAGGCTGCCAGAAAGCTTGGGCTCGGTCCGTGGTGAAGGATAGTTTCCGCCAAGTCCATTTCACAGCCCCAGCCCGCCATCCACCGCCAACACCTGCCCGGTAATAAAATGAGGTCCGCGGGCGAAGAACAGAACCGCCTCCGCAACATCGTCGGCTGTGCCATTCCGCTGCATCGGAGTCTTCTGAGCGAAATGCTCATAGGCTGGGTCGACCTCCCCGTTCACGATCATCCCCGGAGCAACACAATTAACGCTGATCTCCGGAGCCCAGGCCTTAGCCATCGTCTGGGTGAGCATATGCAGGGCGGCTTTTGAAGTGCAATAGTGCCCATGCGTGGCCCAGGGATGCAAACCACCCAGCGACCCGATATTGACGATGCGTCCCCGGCTCTTGTGCAGGTGAGGATACGCCGCCCGGGCCACCAGAAACGGCCCACGCGTATTCGTCTCAAACATATTGTCCCACTGCGCCAGACTGATGGATTGCAACACCGCGGTCTCAAAAACCCCCGCGTTGTTGACCAGGATATCCAGTCCCCCAAACTGCGCAAACACCGCACCCACCGCAGCGTCAACGCTCTCCGGGTTGCGGACATCGCATTCCACGGCCATGGCGCGCACGCCGAGTTTCTGCAGATCTCCGACCGTGACCGCAGCTTCGGCCTTGGAACCCCGGTAAGTGATGGCGACATCCGCGCCGGAGTCCGCCAGCGTCAAGGCCAAACTCCTGCCGATTCGCTTGGCGGCGCCGGTCACCAGCGCAATCTTAGAATGCAAGCTTCTCAATTTATTGCGGTATAGGCGTCTGCTGGGAGGGTTTGGCGCTGTTCGATTCGCCCTTGGGAGTAGTGGTGCTGGTGGCCGTCCCGTGGCCATCGCCATAAAGCGAATACTGCTCGCCCGGCCGTTTCATCTTCACCACGATGTCCTTACTATCAGTATCAATCTTGTAATCGTCGCCAAACGTCTTCCAGCCTTCCGCGATCACCTGGAGACGGACCACATCGCCGATCGGGATGACATCGATCGTGACCTTGCCGTCCTCATCGCTCTTCAGCTCCAGGGCGCCCTTGTCATGATCCCCTTCCATGGGGTGAAACACGACCGCCGCATTGGGGATCGGTTTCCCGTTCGTCGACCGAAGGACCGTGACTTTAATGGTGGCGGTTGCCGGCGGAGGGGTGTACTTGCGTCCATTGCGCTGATCGGCCCCGGCACAAAGTAACGGAAAACCCGCAAGCAACAAGACAGCAGTGGAAATCCTGCGGATGCTCATGGTGGGAAGTATAGATGAATTCCCCACCCCCCGGCGGGGCAAACATGAAAGCTTTATAATGTGAGTGAGTTTCACTCACATATTTGCGCAAGCCACTTGACAAAGTCTCAGACCGCTGGCTATCTTAGCAGTTGAAGGGCGAGACTGCTAAACGCCGCTTCATCGGATCTGGTTTGTCATCTCACACTAAACCATAGCTTCACTCGAAACATTACCGCGAGGTAAACCCTCGTGCGAAGGAGAAGTAACGCAATGGCACTTGCATCAGCATCCGTAGCAACCAGCTTTACGCCGCTTCATGACCGCATTCTGGTGCGGCGCGTCGAAGAGGGCGAATCGATTCGGGGTGGCATCATCATTCCGGACACGGCCAAGGAAAAGCCCCAGGAAGGTGAAGTCATTTCCGTTGGTAAGGGCAAGTCGAACGACGAGGGCAAGACCTTCCCGCTCGACGTGAAGGCAGGCGACAGCATTCTGTTCGGCAAATACTCGGGAACCGAGATCAAGATCGATGGCGAGGAATTCCTCATTATGCGTGAGGAAGAGGTTCTCGGAATTCTGAAGAAGAAGTAAGCGCGTCCTCGTTGCAACGAACGCGCTTTTTTGCTGCCCTTGAGGCGGCGCACAGGAACGAAGGAGAAATCGAATGGCAAAGCAAATTCTGCACGGAGAAGATTCGCGTCAGGCAATTCTGCGCGGCGTAAACGTACTTGCCGACGCAGTAAAGGTGACGCTCGGGCCCAAGGGTCGCAATGTGGTCATCGAGAAGAAGTTCGGCTCCCCCACCATCACCAAGGACGGTGTGACGGTGGCCAAGGAAATCGAACTCAAGGACTCGCTCGAGAACATGGGCGCGCAAATGGTTCGCGAAGTGGCCTCGAAGACCTCGGACGTAGCCGGGGACGGCACGACGACGGCGACGGTTCTGGCCCAGGCGATCTACCGCGAGGGCGTCAAGACGGTAGCAGCCGGCGCCAACCCGATGGCCCTGAAGCGCGGCATCGACAAGGCCGTTGAGGCCGTTGTCGGCAAGCGCGACGAGCACGGCGTTGTCATCGGCGGCGCACTGGCCAAGTTTTCAAAGCCGGTAACCGGCGAGATGATTGCCCAGGTGGGCACCATTTCCGCCAACAGCGATGCCACCATCGGCAACATCATCGCGGAAGCGATGAAGAAGGTCGGCAAGGACGGCGTAATCACGGTCGAGGAATCGAAGACCCTCGAGACCCAGTTGGAAGTGGTCGAAGGCATGCAGTTTGACCGCGGCTACCTGAGCCCCTACTTCGTGACCGATCCGGACCGCATGGAAGCGTCGTTGGAAGAGCCCTACATTCTGATCCACGAGAAGAAGATCAGCTCGATGAAGGATCTTCTGCCCCTGTTGGAGCAGGTTGCCCGTAACGGCAAGCCGCTCGTAATCATTGCTGAGGATGTCGACGGCGAAGCCCTGGCGACCCTGGTCGTCAACAAGCTGCGTGGCACGTTGAACGTGGCGGCCGTAAAGGCTCCTGGCTTCGGCGATCGCCGCAAGGCAATGCTCGAAGACATCGCCAAGCTGACTGGCGGCAACGCGATTACCGAAGACCTCGGCATCAAGCTCGAGAACGTCAAGATCGAGGACTTGGGCCGGGCGAAGCGCGTAACCATTGACAAGGACAACACCACGATCGTCGAAGGCCGTGGCGACTCCAAGGCAATCGAAGGCCGCGTCAAGGAAATCCGCAGCCAGGTGGAGAAGACGACCTCTGACTACGACCGTGAGAAGCTGCAGGAGCGGTTGGCCAAGCTGGTCGGCGGCGTGGCTGTCATCAAGGTGGGTGCGGCAACTGAAACCGAGATGAAGGAGAAGAAGGCTCGGGTTGAGGATGCCATGCATGCCACTCGCGCTGCGGTTGAGGAAGGCATTGTCCCGGGTGGTGGTGTAGCTCTGCTGCGCTCCGCCAAGGACGTGGACGAGCTCATCAAGAAGCTCGAGGGCGACGAGAAGATCGGGGCAACCATTGTCCGTCGCGCTCTGGAAGAGCCTCTTCGCCAGATCGTCGGCAACGCCGGTGAGGAAGGTGCGGTGATCGTAGGCAAGATCAGCGACAACCCCAGCCCTCACTTTGGCTACAACGCAGGCACCAACGTGTACGAGGACCTGGTTGCGGCCGGTGTCATCGACCCCACCAAGGTAACCCGCACTGCGCTGCAGAACGCAGCTTCGATTGCCGGCCTGATGCTGACGACCGAAGCGATGGTAGCCGACATCCCCGAGCCGAAGTCTGCTCCTGCGGGCGGCGGCCACGGTGGCGGCGGCGGTATGGGCGACATGTACTAAACGAAACAGCAATTGCTACACGAAACAGGCCGCCCTAAAGGGCGGCCTGTTTTGCATGAGTGGGCGCGCGGGGCAAAGTCTCACGCGAGCTCGGCGTATTCCGACTTTGCCCGCGCGAAAATCGGAATATCGCGATCCGCATCTTTCCACAGGGTGAGGAAGGTCGATTTCGGAAACGGCTGGCGACCTGGTCCAGCGCACTGAGTACGTCTTCCTTTCTCGCTGCCTGCACCTGCTCCTGATCCAGAACTTCGCCAGTACGGCAGCTCCTGGCATGGAGCGTGAGCACGTACTGGCTTCCCAGTGGTGCGATCGAGCCCTGCAGGATAGCGGTGCTCCCGGTTCGCTCGCAGATGCCGCGAGCCACCTCTGTCGTGAGCCGGGCATCCGGACGCTGCCCCATCAGGCGCAGCGTATGAGAAATCCGCTGATCGGAAATGAGGCTGAGGTAGGGCGATTGGCTGAGTTGGATCGCCAGACCTTGGCGGAGGGTCTCATCGAACATCGCATCCCCGGTCGAGTTGGCAAACTCGCCCAGCACAACCGTATCTTTTGCGCCCAGCACCGCACGCGGGCGCGAGGCCCGTCGCCAGAGAACTCCAGAAATGAGAAGCAGGATAACGGCAGCCAGCGCGATCCACTTCCAGGGCTTGGTCTCCTTGATCTCGATTTGCACCCTGGTGTGACTGGCGGCGGCGATCGTGAAGTCCTGCCCCTGCACCATCTGCACATGCTCGGCTAAACGGTATCCTCGCCCCGGCACAGTGACGATGTAGCGATGGTCCTGCGCGCCGTCTCGCCCAGAGCCTTGCAAAGCATAAAAATGTTGCGGCTGAGGTTGGCCTCCTCTACGAACGTGTCCGGCCAGACCGTCTTCATCAGGTCATCTTTGGTAACGATTTCCTTGCCGTGGCGGACCAGGACGAGAAGGAGCTGAAACGTCTTGGGTGTGAGCGCGACAGGCACCCCAGCCTTGAGCAGCGTTTCTCTCCCGGATCCACCCGAAAAGGGCCGAACTCGTAGAGTTCTTCAGCTCCCTGGTTCTCACTGGTTGCCATGTGAGCCCGAATTCTAGCACGCACCACCGTGTTTTCGGATTTAAGCCTGTTCCTGGCACGTGGAGAAAGTTGCTGATTTCGCGGCACTTACAGGGCATGCGAGAAGTTATCAGAACTTTTCAGACCGCACGGAAGGACTTTTCAGCCCACCCGGCGCCAATCTGGCTCTCGTTCCAGATTCATTCCGGTTGGCACGGGAGGCTTTATGACGAAGCAGACGAAGATCACCTTCGAAACGGAGTCGATGTTGATCCTGCGCGGCCGGGTTTCCGTGCGCGCATGGTGTCCCCGGTGCACGGCGGAGGTAGAGCTGATCGCGCTCGAAGACATGGGAGTGATCTCGAATCTGGAACGGCCTGAATTGGAGGAATGGCTCAATTCGGGGGAGATCCATCGGTTACTGGCGGCCGACGGCTCCACGCTCACGTGCCTGAATTCCCTGCTCGCTCGTGTGCAGAAAGCAATCATCCAGCCCGGTGAGTCCGCGGCTACCAATCAGAAGTAAGGAGATCCGATGAACAGCAAATGGTTGTTAAGCTCTCTGTCCCTAGGTCTGGCCGCTTCCCTGGCAACGATGGCGGCTCCGGCTGCCCAAGCGCCGGCAGACGCCAAACCTCAGTACATCGTCAAAGATCTCGGAGTGTTAGGCCAAGGCACCAACGCCGGCGGATATGACATGAACCGCACCGGCTGGGTCGGAGGGTCTTCGAACCTGGTTCCCAATGGACCACAACATGCGTTCCTTTGGTATGGCGCGGGTCCATTCATGGACCTGGGCACGCTCGGCGGACTCAACAGCGCTGCCGATGGACCTAACCTATATGGTGAGGCGCCGATAGGCTCCGAGATTTCCCGGGCTGATCCTGACAATGAGGACTTCTGCGGCTACAGGACCCACCTGCAGTGCCGGGGAGCCGTCTGGCGTCATGGAAAGCTAACCCCGCTCCGCAGCCTTCCGGGTGGACGCAATGCGAATGCGTTTGGGATAAACAACCTGGGCCAGCTAGTCGGCTGGTCGGAGAACGGTGTGCGCGACTCCACCTGCGGCCAGGCGACTCCTAACCAGGTATTCCAGTTTGAAGCGGTCCGGTGGGAACCCAATGGCCGCATTCACGAGCTGCCGCCGCTCGACGGAGACACCGTCGCCTTTGGCTTCGGCATCAACGATCGCGGGCAAGCTGTGGGCTCCTCGGGGACGTGTGGCACCCAGGGATTGCCGCCCGCCAATGTAACCGGGCTGCACGCCGTTCTCTCGGAAAAAGATGGGACTCCCGTCTATCTTGGAACCCTCGGGGATGCGAGCAACACGGCGTCCAACGTAGCCAGCAGCATCAATGACCGCGGTCAAGTTGTCGGGACCTCGGAATTCACCGACGGCACGGTGCACAGCTTCTTCTGGACCAAGGGCACGGGGATGAGAGACATCGGGACGCTTCCGGAAGCGTTCGCGACGATCGCCGGTTGCTGCAGAACCGTCAACAACCGGGGCGAGATCGTGGGCTTCTCGATCGATGCCAACGGGAGCACCGCTTTCCTGTGGAAAGCCGGGCAGATCGTGGACTTGAACACGCTCATACCGGCTGACTCGCCCTTGCACCTGGTAAATGCTGACTCGATCAATGATGCGGGTGAGATTACCGGGCAAGGCTGCGTGATGCCGGCGTGCACGGAGTTACACGCTTTGCTGGCTACTCCGAGGTAGAGGGTAAACAGGCGTAGAGAAAGTAAGCGCAGAGTACTGTGCGCTTGCTCTCTCTACGCCCACTCTGCAGCACTTCCTGCCATTCACAAACTTGCCCTAATCAACTGAGGGGTGGCAGACCTAAAAGGACCGCGGGGGCTGGGAGACTGCACTCGTTGGTGCAATATCTGCGTTCTGGCCCCCGCTCAAGCTCAAGCCTGTTTTAGGCATTCGAGGGCATAGGCGGAGTCTGAATGCCACCCATGTGAGCGATCTTGTCAATCATCTCTGTATGCTCACGAATGACCGATTCACCCTTCTCGACAGCAGCTTTGAGCTGCGGGTTACTGGTCTTGCCCTCTTCGTTCAGAAAAGTCTGAAGATCGTCGTGGTGATCCTTGACCATCGCTTCTACATAGGCCCGGTCAAAGTCGGTGCCGGACTTCATTTTCAGTTCCATATACTTCGCATGATCGGATATTGGCGCGCCGCTCGGTACCCGCACACCCATCTCTTTAGCGAGCGGCTTCATTTCCGCAATCAGCATTTCGTGATCGTGGATCATTTTCGTAGCAAATTCGCGCACATTCTTGTCTTGGCTCTTCTGTAACGCCAACTTCGCAAAGTTTACCTCCGCTAAGCTGCCCTCCATGGAGTCCTTGATAAAACTCTTGTCCGCTGATTTCGTGTTCTGAGCACTGAGTGCTGCACTACCCAGCATAGTGGTTAGCGCGACGCCTGATACACATTGGAACCATAACCTTTTCATGTTTATCCCCCACACGCGAGTTATATGAAGTTGAAAGCATTCCATAAGTTGCCTTCAGCCTCAAAGACTTATAAGTCACTTAGTCCCGGTTACGCCTCGATGCGCGCCTTGACTCCGGACGCACTCAGCGCCCAGGTCTCGCGTATCGTCTGACGCCCGCCATACGCCATGACGCCCGCGGCCAGCGCGGTGCCCGTGCACCAGGAACACAGCTTTCCAAAACTGTATATTTGCCGGCCTGCATTGAATGCGGCCGCGGAAACATCCATTGTCAGCTTTGCCCCGAGCAATCTCTTTGCTGCCTGGTGACGCGTAGCGAGCAAAGCCAAAGCCAGTGTCGTCCCGAAGCTGGCCAGACCTAACCATCCGTCTGGTATTCCAAAGGGATGGGCGGCCTCTGACAGTGTGATTCTCTCCGAATCAAAAATGCGCGCGGGCGGATCCGGGAGCCGGGGCAGCCATCCCGCTTGAAAAAGCGCCACCGGCGCCAAACTTGCCAGCGCTGCGCAGCACGCTCCAACTACAAGAACATGATCGGGGTCCGATGAACCAGACGGAGAGGTCCTCATAACAGCTTTCGCCTCGCAACCAGACAACCGCCCACAGCAGCAAGCAGGACGGACGCTGCTCCCAACGCAACCAACCCGCGATGCAGCGACACGAATATCTCCGCGCTCGTTCTCGTAGATCGACTCGTGAACTTCCCGCGCGCGCTGTGAACGCCCGGAACATATTCGTAGAGATTGTTGGGGGCCTTTGGATCTTTTGGTTCATTCGGGATCTGCTGCGACTTGTAACCTGTCCTTCCCAGATACCTGTCCAACAAGCCGGGTATAAACTTTTGCCCGACGATCGCCAACACGGTGGGTGAGCCAACCCAGTATTCCCGGCGAGGATTCCCGGCAAGACCAGCGGCAATGACAGCTTCCGCCGCTGTTTCGGGCTCAAATATCGGCGGGACTGGCTGCGTATCGTTTGGCATCCGATTCTTTACCCAACCGAACTGCGTCGTATTCATCGCGGGCATTTGCACTGCGGTCACCTTGACATTGCTATGGTCATGGTAGAGTTCGCAGCGCAACGAATCGGTAAAGCCATTGATCGCGTGCTTACAGGCACAGTATGCGGATTGCAGCGGGATGGAACGGTAGGACAGCGCAGATCCGATCTGAATGATGGTGCCCCGATCGCGCGGGAGCATCCTCTTCAACGCAGCCAGCGTTCCGTGCACAAACCCTAAATACAGCACCTCCGTCACGCGTTTATAGTCGGAGGCCTCCATCTCCTTCACTGGCGAGAACACGCTGACCATGGCGTCGTTAACCCAAATGTCAATTGGCCCAAACGTCTCTTCGACTCGGGATGCTGCGGCATCGACTGCCTCCGCGTCGGAGACATCCACAGGCAGCACCAACGCTCGGCCGCCCAGCGCCTCGCACTCCTCTTTCGCTGCATTCAATGCTTCCGGATTTCGTGCGATCAGCCCGATGCGGCAGCCTCGTTTAGCGAATCCGTGTGCGATCGCACGGCCGAGGCCCGCAGACGCACCGGTAACGACAACAACAGGTGAACTTAACATCGATGATTAACCTTCGGGGTGGGCCTAAGAGAGGCGCTTCCATTTTCTAAGATGCATCCTTTCCGTCGAAAGAAAACAATGGCCGAGAAGTTAAACATCCCGATAGGATCTTGCGCCATCTACACAGCTTAGTAATGCAAGCCGGAGATAAACCGCGACTCCTCCTCGATTCGATCGTATTGGGCATGATTGGCGGTCTGAGCGCGCAGTTATTCGTCTGGATGCTGCGCCTGTCCGCGAAATTCTTCTTGATTTGGATGGCAGGTTACGTCCCTCCCGGATTACCCGAAGAGGGCGGCGTCCTTCGTGAAGCCATTGGTCCCCACGGCCTGTGGCTCGTGCCAGTCGCCACAACAGTCGGAGGGCTACTCTCGGGCGCCCTCGTGTATAGTTTAGCGCCTGAAGCAGAGGGTCACGGCACGGATACCGTGGTCAAGGCGCTCCATTGGACCTGGGGATCCATTCGCGCTCGCGTGGCTCCCGTCAAAATGCTTGCCTCGGCCATCACCATCGGTTCAGGGGGAGCCGCTGGACGCGAGGGGCCCACAGCACTCATCGCTGCGGGATTTGGTTCCGTCTATGCCAAGCTGCTCCATCGGCCAGATCAGGAAAGACGATTATTAGTTTTGATGGGGATGGCCGCCGGGCTTTCCGCCATCTTCCGTTCCCCCATCGGCACCGCCATCTTTGCTGTCGAGGTGCTTTACGGTGGTATGGACTTCGAGGCCGAGGCGCTCCTTTACTGCATGCTGGCCGCGATCGTCGCCTACGCCGTCAACGGGCGTTTCGTCGGCTGGCATCCGCTGTTTCAGATCCCGTCCCATCTGTACGGCACCGGTCTCGCAGACTACGGCTGGTATATCTCCCTGGGGGTAGCCAGCGGCATCCTTGGCACCATCCTGCCGGAGATGTTTTATCGCATGCGAGACGCCTTTGCAGCCCTGCGCGTTCCCGCATGGATCAAACCCGGCATTGGCGGTTTGCTACTAGGCTTATTAGCGTTGCAACTGCCTCAAATTCTGGGAGGCGGCTACGGCTGGATTCAGGAAGCGATCGACGGACGGCTGGCCTTGCATCTGCTTATCATCCTGGCCATCGCCAAGATGGTGGCACTATCGTTGACCATTTCCTCGGGTGGTTCGGGCGGCGTGTTCGCACCCACACTCTTTGTCGGCGCGATGCTCGGAGGTGTTTTCTCGGAGCTTTCGCACCATCCCCCAGCCGGCTTGGTTCTCGTCGGAATGGCGGCCGTCTTCGCCGGCGCGGCCCGCGTTCCCATTGCAACCTTGCTGATGGTCGCCGAGATGACGGGTGGCTACCAGTTGCTCGTGCCTGCCGGGCTCGCGGTCATGTTAAGTTTCATCATCCAGATGAAACTATCCTCGTACTGCAAGTACGAGAGCTTGTACGAGGCCCAGGTAGCCGGGCACAGACATTCACCGGCCCATCATGCGGAACATGTCCAGATCGCTCTGCAACTACTCGAGCAGGGAAAGATCGCCCTCCCATCGGAAGTGAGTCACCTTCATCTCACGGCGCTCTTGCGATCGGGGATTGGCCTGGATCTTCCGGATGGTTCGCAAATGCTGATCGGCGCACTTCGCCCTGAAAGTCCCTGGGCGGGCAAGGCACTGCAGGCGCGCAAACTCATCGGCCCAATCGCAAATTCCAAAATAGTCGCTATACTCCGGGGGAAATCCGTCTTGCTGGCGCGCCCCGACACGATCCTGCAGCCGGGCGACCGGCTTCTATTGGTTGCCTCGCAGGACGCAAAGCCGGCTTTGTCGCAACATCTGATTTCCTCCATCGCGCCCGATTCTGAAAAGGGAGCACAACTCTCCATTCTGTAGACTCTAAAGATGCTGTCGTTGATTGCAGCGGTCGTCAGTCTGGCAGCTATCTTCGGATGGATCAGCGCGCGTTGGTTGAAGCTTCCGACCGTTGTCGGAACCATGCTGCTCACCGTTGCCCTGTCCGCCGGTCTTGCACTGACGAGCCGCCTCGTTCCGTCCGTTCATGCCTGGGCACTTCATTCCGTGCTACGCATCGACTACGAGCAATTCATCCTCCACGGTTTTCTCTCCGTTCTCCTGTTTGCCGGTGCGTTCCTGCTCGATCTCGATTATCTGTTCCGCGAGAAACTTGCCGTGAGCCTGCTTGCCGGGCTCGGAACAATCCTTTCTACGTGGATGATCGGTGCAGCGATGTACTTCGTCGCTCCCCTTCTCGGAGAACACCCGTCTTTCCTGCAGACAATGCTTTTCGGTGCTCTCATCTCCCCGACCGATCCCATCGCTGTTCTGGAGATGCTCCGCAGGGTATCCGCTCCACGCTATCTCCAAGCACAACTGGCCGGCGAAAGCCTTTTTAACGACGGAGTGGGTGCCGTGCTGTTTCTCACCATTCTTGGTATTGGAGAAAGTGGGACACTTCCGACGCCATTCCGGGTGGGCGAGCTTTTTCTCCTGAACGCCGGGGGAGGGCTTCTTATCGGCGTTGTGCTTGCTCTTCCGATATCCCGGATGATGCGCTCCGTCAACGCCTATCACGTCGAAATCCTGCTCACTCTTATGCTGGCTGTTGGCGGCTATGCTTTGGCCGACTCCCTCCATCTCTCCGCACCGTTAGAAGCGGTTGCCGCTGGAATGACGCTTCGGTGGAAGAACAGCCATCACCGTGATCAAACATCGCAGCGCGAGATCGAGCATTTCTGGACCGCAACCGACGAGGTCCAGAACGCCATCCTCTTTGTGCTCATGGGATGCGAGTTCCTGGTCGTCCCATTTAATCTCTCGAGCTTCTACATTGGCCTGCTTGCAATTGTGCTGGTAAATGCAGCGCGTTTTCTGGCTACAGGATCGGTCCTGAGAGTGGTTAGGCTCATTCAGCCGGGCCATCAGTCGTCCTTGCTGATACTTGCCTGGGCCGGTATGCGGGGCGGCCTCTCCATCGCTTTGGCGTTAAGCGTTCCACAAAGACTTGGCCATGACTGGATTTTGGTGACCACGTATACCGTAGTTGTCTTTTCCATCATTCTGAAGGGCGGCTCGATGGATCTGTTCCTCAAACGCTTCGCCAGTCACATTCGGGAGGATGCAGGACCCGCGAGAGACATGAATCTGCGGACCTGAAGCACCGGCGCACCGCCTCCGTCAGTGCTTGGATTTGGCCAACTGCACGATGAAGCCAATGACCCCAATCATGGGGATCAAGAAAAGTACGAGCATGGGAGACCAGAGTTGTAGCATAAACGCCTCCACATGAATCATGGGCCTAATCGCTTTCTAAGTCTGTGTCGGCCATCACATGTGACATGGAAGTGCGATCCCATTTTTCCCAGGCGCTCCATAATCTGGTTATGGATGCACCGAGGGTTTGATGGTGCAATCCTGGATAACTTTGACAACTTGATCCAGTCCCGAAGGGACGGCTGAAATCACCCCAGGACGACAGTCCTGGGTAACTGTAAAAACCTGGCGCAGCTATATCGGCGTACATGTCGGCGCCGAAGCATTTTCACTTCCATTAATCATCCTGGCAGCCGTAACACATTGAGATAGACCGAAGGTCGCAAGATAGGCGAACATCAGCCACGCAATCCGGCTACGGGTCAGGTTCGGTACTAAAATTCCCAATAGGAGATAAGCGCAACCACAAACCACCGCTAACACAGTCACCGTGTAGTCTCGGTGAAACGTGGAACCGCTTCTCGGGTGGCTTGCCGCCGCGAATTCGCCCGTCGCAGTGATCAGCGCCTGCAGCGCAGCCAGAGGCAGAAACGATTCCATCCGCGCCTGCGGGAGGAACCTCCATAGGAGCAGCCCACCAATGCCAAAACCGGCACATCCCTGCGCTGCCAGTGCAAAGCGCGTGAAACCGCTGGTTGCCATAACGCTCGAAGCAAGCACCAAGGTACCGTCGATGATCAGGTATGCCGCCAGACCGGCGATAGTCATAGCAACCGCGACGGGAAGGAACAGTACGCTATGGGCGATGTTGGGAACGAAGATGATGAAGCAGCTCGCCCCAATAGCCACGAGCCCGCGCACGAAAGTGATCAGCCAATAGCCCAGATCTTTCCGCATGACCCACTTACCCAGGCCCAACCCGATCCTGGCCGCTCGTATCCAACATCGGGCCGCGCCGGTTCCAATGGTTGGGATGCCATCTCGCCAGTTTGGGTTGACCCCCTCGAGAGCACTCCGAGAGGGTCCGATCTTCACCCAACCCTGGACCAAACGAACATGGCCGTTTTCTCCCCACCGTTGTCTACTGCCGTTACTCGTACCCTGGTGCCGCGTTGGGGATCATACCGTCGTCCACTCTCGAGGCCCATGCCCGTGTCGATAACTCCAGTGTCGCTTAGACGGAATTCCTGTGTGCTTCCGTCATTACCCTTCACCGTCAGCTCACGCTTGTGCTTGTCGAATCCGGCCACGGTCCCTGTCGTCTTTTCGACTCCGTTCTTGCCGATGTCTTTGACGGCCACCGCAGTCAGCTCGGCATCCACGCCGTAGTAGTAAACCACCACGTAGTCACCTGCCTTGCGAAACTGGTTGGCGTCTACGGCCTCGCGACGGAGCTCGGGGTCGAAGCTTAGAGGTACGGCTTTCCCCGAAGCGACCGTGAAGTTGTAATCGGATTGACCATCCACGGCAACACTCATGTGTTGCCCTTTGGGGTCGATGGATGTTACCGTACCGCTGACTGCATGTACCACCATCTGGCACTGCGCCGCGGTACAAGTTAGGCACACTAGAAGAAGGCTGCCACTGGAATAACTTCTGAACATATACACCTCCCATCACAACGTTGTCTCTACTTCTACATCTGCAGATAAAAGCCGGAGCCCGCCCGGTCAGCGGCGTTCGAGAGCAATGCTCCCGGATACACCTGTTTTTCTTTCATTGCTTACTGTCCCCGAACTCCATAATTCGTTTCCCGGAACTGTAAGCAATGGGCACGATGCTTCGCACAATACTCGATAAGGGATATTTGCCGGGAACGCGGAAGACCTCTCTTCCGCCCTTAGAACCAGTAATCGCGCGTTTTGCTGCTCGGCATAGGCAACAATTGCGGTCGAAACCTCTGCGCCGAATCTTGCCGCGTATACGATGTCATCCACGTTGAGATCCGCGCCCTCTGTCAACTGACCTAACGCCTTTTCCATGAAGCTCGGTAGCGTGGCACTATGCTGCCCTTCCTCCAGGATGCGCGGCAAAATATGCAGGCAATGCAGTTGCGTATGGAACATCTCTGCAAACCGGCCGGCATGCTGGAGTGCCGTCAGCCGGTGCTCATCCAGGTCGGTCGCAAACACGACAGGACCTCCTCGCCCGGAGAGCTGCCTGCCGGCCGGGATGCGCGGGCCGATGGTAAGCACCGGACACGCGGTCTGTTCAAAGAACGATCGCGTCAAGGAGTCATACATGACTGCCGGGAAGCAATCGACAGCGCTCTTGCCAACCAGAACCAATTCGATCGCTTTGGCTGTGATGATATCCGTTATCTGCTCCGGCCCGGCGCCCTCGGCAACGATGCACTCACAGGCAAGCCCACACGCACGAGCAGCCTCACGGACCTGGTCAAACGCATCTTCTATCCTTCCGAAATCTGTCGCAGTTGGATGAGGAAGTTGTTTCTCGTTCTCTGCCGTCGCTGCTGAGAAGAGATGCAGCACCACCAGCTCAGATCCGAAACGCCGTGCAAGGTCGAGGCCGTTCTCGACCGCGATCCGCGAGCGATGGCTTAAGTCGGTCACGATCAAAATCTTTCTGGGAACGAGCGAACGGTCATGCGAACTCTTCATGGTTAACCTCACTCTCTTCGGATTACCCCGCTATCCGTGACAGTTCTAACGTCCTCCCGGACTACCGTTTCAGACAGCGATCGCCTCCAGTTTCTCCGGCGCGAGGATGGCAATGGACGAGCCGTTCACGCGGATCAGCTTCTCTTTCCCAAAGCGGCTGAGAGTGCGGGAGACGGTTTCCCGCGATGTCCCCACCATATTGGCCAGTTCTTCATGGGTTAAAGCCATGGTGAACTTCATATCCTTTCCCGCAGCGGCCCCTTTTCCCCAATCGAGAAGAACCGTGGCCAGCCTGGAAGCGGCAGAAGCGGAGAGTGCCAGTCGCCGAGCGTCAAAAAACGCCGTCTTATACTCGTGAGACAAATATCTCGCTGCTTTGAGACTCGCCTCTCCATGCTGTTCCAGGTAGTTCATGAAGTCCGCGCGGCGTATGCTCTTGATCGTGCAGGGTTCGAGCGTCTCTGCCGTCAGCAGATACTGTGAACCCGACATGGCCGAGCCCAGGCCCAGAAGATCTCCGTGCATAGCGATGCGAAGAATCAAGGTTCTGGCTCCCTTCGATGTGCACGAGAGCTTTACCTGACCGGAACAAACAAGCAGGACGAAGTTACATTCCGTGCCCTCGCGAAACAAGATGACGCGGGAACCAACGTTGTGAACGAATCCAAGGCCGGCAAAGTCTTCGAGTGCTTCACCTTGCAAGTTGCAAAACGTATGCCTGGGACGGTTTGCGCACAGGGCGCAACCGCTCTCCAGAGCGGCTGGAGCCAATCCCAGGCCCCCACCATGGTCTAATTTGGGCGGATTCATGGGTCCTCCTGAACGGACCGCCTCGCGTTAATTAGACGTGATGCAATACCGGATCGTCTGTGACGTGCGTCACACCCGTGCTTCTCCCACCTTCATGCTTCTTCACGAAATGGCTCTGGATACAAAGCGCCCCGCAGTGTGAAAATATTTTAGAAACGCCTATCTGCTAGAGAACACAGGTTTTGCGCTTTTTACAGATTCTGTAGGACCCCATCTCCCCTGCCGATTTTCCCGGGAAGGGTTCTTCCTTGACAGGCATTTATGCCGGCAGAATTATCGAAGCCAGGGGACTCTTGAACCCTAGCGAGCCTGGCACTCCCTTGGCCGGTGCTTGAGCGGTACTAAACATGGGATTCTTACGCACGGGGTTCCGATGCGGACAAACATCGAAATCGAAGACCAGTTGGTGCAGCAGGCGATTCGCAGCACGGGAGCGCGGACAAAAAAGGCTGTGGTGCAAGCGAGGCTTAGGCTGCTGGTACAAACCCACGCGCAAGCGGGAATTCGTAAGCTTCGCGGGAAGGTTAAGTGGCACGGAGATCTGAACCATTCTCGCCAAGGCCGCGCCCAGGATTAACCTCCGCTCATGACAATTGTGGATACCACTATCTGGATCGATTACCTGGGAGGAACAGCCAATCCTCACACCGAGTGGCTCGATCGGGAACTCTACCGGCAGCGTCTAGGACTAACGGACCTTATTCTTTACGAAGTTTTGCAGCGGATTCAGCGGGACTCGGACTTCACCCGTACGCGCCCCAGCTCTTGAACTTCAAGGTCTTCGTCACCGGAGGCGAGGAGTTGGCTCTGGCGGCGGCAAGGAACTACCGTCTGCTGCGGTCTCACGGGTGTACGGTCCGAAAGACGATCGATTGCCTGATTGCCACCTTCTGTCTGATCGAGGGCCATGCCCTGCTCCACCGCGATCGTGACTTCGAGCCGTTCGAGCAGTATCTGGGCCTTCAGGTCGTACATCCGTAACTCGCTGACACGGCCCCTGTGGTGAGGCACGACCGAACAGGCCTAATAATTAGCAGCCTCGATTTTCTGATTTTCTGACCAGACAGAACTGACACTTTCCTAACCACGCTGGCTCGCAAAAGCCCCGGTTCCGGTCAGGGTCCTTGAATGCGAGACGCGCAAGCGCAGGCGTGAAATCGCAACAGTGAATACCTTCGTGCGGCAGGTTCCCCCTGCTCCTGGACCCGCGACCTGTTTCATCGTGAGACTTTACAAATAGTAACCCTATCTCCGAAACCGGTTCGACTCTCATCCTGCGGCTGTTCAAAGCTTGGGTCAGTGGATACGCGAAAGTCGATCCTGATATTCACATGACGCTCGGCAGCAGTGGCTCCGAGGCAGGCATCGACCAGGCCATTGCGAATCGGGTGCAGATTGGCACTTTCGTCTCCATCCAATTTCTCATATTCCCCCCGGATCAGCAACATTTATCGATACGAGATGTCAACTGGGAAAACAAAATCGGTTACGAAACTACCGTAAACTGGCCGGCGGTACCGGGCACTCCTATCCCCTCATCAATTACGAATACGCCGTCGTTTCGGCCAAACAATCGAACCCTCAGACAGCGGAAGCCATCAGCAATTTTCTGCTCCGGTGCATCGGGCCCCATGGCGGTGATGCGCGGAGCTACCTCGAGCCGCTGCATTTCATCGCTTTGCCGGTTTCCATTCGGGCACTAAGTGAAATGCAGCTTGCCAAAATCCACTAGGCCTCCGGATCGGCTGCGCCGTCCATACAAGGGGATCGACATGTCCAGTGTTCCCCAGCACCCGGGCCAATCCCGTACCGTGCAGGACTATATTGATGAACTACCGATGTGGCCCGACGGTACCAGGCTGCAATCCAACTCCATGACCTCCATGCAGCGCCGTATCTGGATGCTCGCTGCTGCCGGTAAGTTCTTCGGGGGCGAGCACCAGCCGCGGCAAAATTGGTGCTCGGGGCCTTCGCTTTTCAAGCGGTAGGCGCGTTGGCCGGAACCGCCGTCGGCTATGCCGTTCTGGTTCTAGTGCCGAATCTCAGCGCCTGCCGTTGGATGTATGCCACCGCCGTCGTCCCCGCCCTGTTGGTCACCATCGGACGTTCAACATCACCGAAAGTGCGAACTGGCCCCCCACCATCCTGGCCTCCGCCCTCGGCAAGGAAGCTACCACGTTACCTGCTCACTGGTGAGGTATTTCCGACTGTCATTCGCGGCAAGGGCGCAGGCTTTGCCGGCAGCCTTTGCCAAGATTGACGCTGTCGCGACTCCATCCTGTTCCCCATCCTGCTGGTCAGCATCGGCACCCGTCTGCTGCTTTACAGCCTGATCGCTGCCTCCCTACTTGGGGCGGTAGTGACCTGGATGTACCTCATCGAGACCACTGGGGTCAATCTCGACCGGATCGGTGAAGTTGCAGGGGAGCACGAACCCGGCCGACGGGCCGTCGCCTAATCTAAGGTTCCCCACCGCGTTGAAGGGTTCGCGCGACAACTGGACTCTAACGCGAAACAGAGGTTGATGGGTGCCCCATGTTCGCACCAGCACGTGGGCCGATTATGAATTCTTCGAATACTTTCCCTCAAGGCCTGGTGACCTCAGGATGATCACTCACCCCGTTGAGAAGGCACTCTCACGGAAAGTTCTGTTATCGTGCAGCCATGATCACTCTTGTCCGCTCTTGGCTGCTCCTGCTCGCGGCCGGTATTGGTTGCGTTTCCATCGCCAGAGCCCAGCATATGAACGACGCAGCCGCACCCTGCCGGAATGTTGCGGTGACACTAGCCATGGAAAATTGCTTTGCCAAGGCATACAAAACTGCGGATAGCGGACTCAATCAGATGTACAGCCAGATATCCAAGATGCTGCAACCGGATAACCTCGAGCGGCTAAAAGTGGCGCAACGCCTCTGGATACAATTTCGAGACGCGACCTGCACGGCAGAGAGCGACCTCTACAGCGGTGGAACTGCGTCAGCTCCGGCCTATTCAGCCTGTCTTGAAGAGCTAACACGCCAGCGAACGGCGGATCTCAAAACGATATACGGCTGGGTTATCGCGAATTCCAGGTGAGGCAAGGGGGCCGCTGAGTTCGGACACAAGTCTGTCATGACCTGTGATGACTCCATCACGCATCTGGCCGCATCGCCCATCCTCACCTTATCTTCAGCTTAGCGAGATATGACCCTATGTAGAGTGCTATATCTGCCAGGGTTTCCGGTTTTATCGCTCATGTCACCGGCTGCACTATGCCAGTTAGGACGCGCTGCTCCGTTCTTGGGTCTCCGGGCCTCCTGTAAAGATGAGCGGCTACAGTTAGACGAGGATTGAACCGTGGTTGCATTTTCCTGGTTACATGTGCCCGGCGGCTATAGGCTGCTCGCCGTCCCTTCGCTCGGTATGTGGATGGCATCCAATTGTCTTCCATGCGCCCAGGTGATCGAAGGCAGTCGCCACGCAGTCCGTATCGTTAGAACCCATGATTGGGTTTCGCCTTAGTGCTCTCGGCTGGGCGGGCTCGGACGCACTGTCGTTCGCGTGGTACGCAAATATCCCGTATCTCTACAGCGTCTGGAAATTATTTCGCGGTCAAACCTCGCGTCCTGCCGCCATGATTGCCCTCTGTTTGGCGCTGACTGCTTTGCTTCCCCACATCATCTACAGCGAAGTGGATGGATGGCATCGAGCGTACATCCTGGGACCAGCGCTCTGGTTGTGGCTCTGCAGTTTTGCAATCAACCTGGTACCGGCCTGGCTATCGTCCATCAGTGACCGCGAAAGCTTGGGGCTTGTCGTCTGAAATACATCGGCTGCGATCGGGCAGGCGACGGTCAAAGCCGCCTGAGCGGAACGGCGGCGAGCACGGTGCGCAAGACCTCGCTCATCGCCTGGACCGTCCAGGGTTTTTCAATCACAGCGTCGAATCCGTATTCGAAGAAGTGGGACATGACGGGGGCATCCGAATAGCCGCTGGAGACGATCAGTTTTGCGGTCGGATCCAGGTCACGCAGTTTGGTTGCTGCCTCCACACCCCCCATGCCACCGGTCACAGTGAGGTCCAGAAGCACGGCGTCGAAACACCTGCCTTCGACGGTCGCCTTTCGGTAGAGGGCAATGGCTTCGGCCCCGTCCGCGGCAATTTCCACGTCGTATCCGAGATGGGCGAGCACAGCCTGGGAAAGGATCCGGAGGGAAGGGTCGTCGTCCATGACCAGCAGCCGTTCCGTGCCGGTGTGAGTGGTTCCCGGCAGGACGACCGCGGGTAAAGGATTGGCTCTGGAAGCGGGGAGATCGATGATAAATTCGGTGCCAACCGCGAGTGTGGACCTAGCTGAGATGACTCCGCCGTGTTTGGAGACGATGGCGTAGGCGGTAGCCAGGCCTAAGCCGCTCCCCCCCGGCTTGGTGCTGAAGTAGGGATCGAAGATCCTCCGCAGTGTCTCCGGCGCAATGCCTGTGCCCTCATCGCGGATGGTGACTCTCACCCATGGTTCGGAATCATCGCCCGCGATATTGGAAGCGCGGACCTCGATCACACCGCTGCCGATAGTTGCCTCGCGTGCGTTCAGTAGAATGTTGTGGAGTACCTGACCGATCTGTCCCGGGTCGACTTCCGATGACCAAAGGTCTTCCGCCAACTGGGTGACGATCCGCACGTGAGACCCGGTTTGTGCGAGGTGGACAGCATCGACGATCAGCTGCTTCATGGAAATCACCCGGCGCACCGGGGTACCGCCTTTTGCGAAGGTCAGCAATTGTGACGAAAGCGATTTTGCCCGCTGGCAGGCGCTCGTCGCTTGATCCAGGAAGGATCGAGCCGGTTCGGCAGAGGAGAGCCGTGACTTGGCGACTTCGATATTCCCCTGGACGACAGTCAAAAAATTATTGAAATCGTGGGCAATACCACCCGCGAGGACGCCGAGGGATTCGAGCTTGCGCCCCCGCAACAATTGCTCTTCGGCCTGGTGCCGCTGGGCGATTTCTCTCTTGAGCTGCTCGGTGGAGAGTCGCAGCTCGGCAGTGCGTTCTTCGACCCGTTGTTCCAGTTCCTGATTCCAGGCGGCGACCTGCTGATTGGCGGCCTGCAGTTCTTCCACCAGTTCCTGATTTTCAAACTGAAGCTGGATGGAGGCGATCATCGTGCGATGCATGCGGCGAGTACCCAGCAACGTTGCTACGGTGAACGTGCCGGCCAGCAAGCCCATGGAGATGTGGGTCTGATCGCCATCGGCCAACAGGCGGAATGCCGGTATGAGTCCGGCGAGAGACAGGTAGGGGACAAAGGCCGCAGGCAGAGGGGCTAATAGAGACGAGGCACCCAACATCATGCCGCCGAGGACAAAGATGAGGATCACCTGGTTGCCAAGGTGAGCCTGCGGGTAAAGAAGGACGCCGGCAGCCCCCCAGCCCGCCCCCGCCATGCCCACACCCACGAGAAAGGCTCTGCGCCAGGCATCCAGCCCCTTCAAGACGGGCGAGGCCTGCCGGTAGCGTCGTGCCAAGCTATAGCGGAAGCCTGTGACGAGCGCGATGTAAAGCCACCAGCCGATCAGCTTCGGCCTGCCGATCAGATGCCACAGCAGGCCACACAGAACCGTGGCGGCCAGCACGTTAACAGCCGCCCCGAGAGTCGCGTTGCCGTAAACCAGCCGCAACTGGGCAGAAAGCAGGTGCCGCGTGTTTCGGTTACTGTCGATGTTCGGCGACGTCACGGTGGGTGGCATGGAGACTTTCAATAATCGGGCCGCAAATACTTGAAACAACGATGGGCTGGAGCCCCAGTCACAGCCGGATTCTCAATAAACATGTGCTTTTCAGCAGACTGCTAGGGAAACCCGGTTTCTAAAACTGATTTCATATCTACGAGACCAGCGACAGTCCACTCGTGATATCTATGCAACCGAGGATAAGTATAGGTCGCCTCGCACCCTGATCCATGGTCATTTTTGGTTCCCGGCGCTCCCGTTGGTTTACCAAAACAATTCCCTTGTCACTGGCGAATGGGTATTTACCCCGAACCAGCATCCGTCGCCGTTGCAGTTGTCAGCGGCCCGAGTAGCCGGCCGGCCGCTCAGGCTGAGAGCGAGACCTCCCAGGGGTTCAGCGAGCCGAAGCCTCGCGACTTGGATGCGCGGTAACGCGGCCTCGCTTACCAGATCTCGAGGCTGAGTCCCTCAGCGCCACGGTAGGACGCAATGAGGTCGAAGTCGGTCCGGTCGGCCGTTATGAGGCGTGCTCCGTGGGATCGCGCTGTCAGCGCGATCAGGACATCGAAATGAAGATGGCGCAACTTGTCGGGAGTGAAGCCGCGATCTTCTCTCATTTTGGCCAGGAGCTGGCCAGAATGTAACCAATTTTGCCTGGTAGGAACTAGTATCGGGTGGTTCTTTCCCAAGGCTTCCAAGAAGCCACGTTCTGCGGTCTTGCTCACGCCGCGCCACAATTCCGCCAGTACCACTGAAGAAGTCCTTACTAAACCGTTAAGCGAACCCATCTGGTTTTGGTGATGGCCATAGCGCAAATGATTGATAAAGATCGATGTATCCAGGATCACAAGATTAGCCATCGAAGCCGTCGAAAGACAACTTGCCCGCATGTTTCTTCATAAGGTTTTTGAAGCGCTTTAGGGCAACAATTTCGCTGAGAGCGAGATGGATAGCTTCTGTCCGGGAATTCACTCCTAATACCTTGGCGGCCTCATCCGCAAGCTGGGTATCGAGCCGGATTGACGTTATTTTGACTGCCATTTTGAGCGCCCCCTCGTTATCCGATGTATATATAATACTACGACTATGTATATACGCTCGATGCTTCATGACTCCTCGTCACAAACTGCGTGTATACTCAGCGCGGTTCGGTGAGCCCTTGTCGAGACGCCAGCTGTGACGGTCGAATCGACTCGGGGTGAGTAGATGGAGACAGGATGTTCTCCTTCGGGAGGTCCGGGCTGTGTCGTGAAGAAAACGAAGAGCGATTCTGGAGAATTCCCCGATGAAGCAACGAATTCTGGCCGTGGTCATCATAGCCGCCCTTGTCGCGTCGCAGCCTGCTTTCGCCTGGTGGAACGGCGGCCATGAGATCGTCGCCTACATCGCCTATAAGAACCTCGCTCCCGCTACCCGAACGCGTGTGGATGCGCTGCTCAAGCTGAATCCCATGTATGCGCAGTGGACAGTGGATGTCCCGGACAGCCTGAAGCCGCTCGCTGCTTTTATGAAGGGCGCCACCTGGCCGGACTGCATCAAGCAGGCGAGTTGCGAGGCTGGGTACACCAGCGACGGCGGCAACACTCCTCCTGGCCATCCCACCGACGATCAGAACATAGGGTATGCCGACAAGCTCATGCACCAGTACTGGCATTTTGTCGATACGCCCTACTCGGCCGGAGCGCCGGGCGTGCCGCCGAAAACTCCAAATGCATTGACCGAGATCGAGAAGCTTTCGGCTGCCATCGCCACGGAAGAGTCCGACGACATTAAGTCATACGATGTTGTCTGGCTGGAGCATCTGGTAGGCGACATTCACCAGCCGCTCCACGCCACGGCGCGCTTCACCATGAACCATCCGCACGGCGACGCGGGCGGAAACCTGGTCTACTTCTGTAACTTACCCTGTACGGACGAGTTGCACGCCTACTGGGATGGATTATTCGGTGATACACCCACTGCGCAGCAGATCACAGAGAACGCGACAGCCCTGCTTCGCCATCCCAAGCCAGCAGGAGCCGAGTCTCTCGACGTTCCGGGATGGGTCACCGGCAGCTTCGACTTTGCCAAGTCCGCGGTCTATGCCGCACCGATCAGCTCTGACAATGATCCGTCGGTGAAGCTTTCTCCGCGTCCAAACGCGCCCTATCGAATCAAGGCCGATCAGATTGCTAATGAACAGATCCTCCTGGCCGGATACCGCCTGGCGAATCTGCTCAATACGAAGCTCAAATAGACAAGCCTGCGCTAGTCATTTAGCCCTTTGCCGGCCAGGATGAGGGGGGTGTACTTTTCTACTCGCGCTGCACGGGTGGTGGATTGTTTGGCCGCGGCGATCTGGAAGATGTAGCCTTTCTGGCGGCCGGGGGTCAGGGTGGCAAAGGCTTTCTTCAGGGCGGGGTCTGTCTTAAGTTTCATTTGCAGCTCGTCGGGAATTTTGTAGTCGCCGGCATTTTTGAGAGGGATTTTTGCGCCGGTCCTTTCGAGGTGGATAGCCTCCTCGATGTACGCCTGGATTGTCGGCTTGAGGCGTGTCACTTCGTCGACCGTGCCAAACCGAAGTTGGCGCGGCGCCTGCATCTGTTTGCCGATGCGGGCGAGCAACTTCTCCGGGTCTTTGAGCAGAGCGCCTTTGAAGAACATCAGGGCGATGTACTTGCTGAATCGCTGAATCAATACAATGTTCTTTCCTTCGAGCGTATAGCAGGGCTTGCCCCACTTGGTTTCTTCGCTGAGGCCACAGCTCTGCGCGATTTCCTGCAATGCCTTGGTCTCCCGCGGGTACTGGTGGCGCGGGTGCTCCATGGGAGAGTGGCGGGCTTTGGGTGTAGCTTTGGTCGCGGTCTTTGTCGGCATGAGGGCCTCAGGAGGATCGGCGATTTTTGAGACACGTTTCGTAAGTGCGAGTTTGGACTCAATCAGGTTACAACGGACCCTAGGTTGTTGACGAGTGACCCAGCGCAGACGGAGTCAGAATCCCAAAAGGATCCGAAAGCGGCAGCGCGTCGCCACCGGACACACGAAACACACCGCTGATGAGATCTTCTGGACCGATATCTCCCGATTCACTGCACCGCAGTCATAGTGGCGTATTGCGACGGCTGATAGCCGGTCGATCCGGCTTCAGTTGTCGGATACATCTCCGTCGACATGCCCTGGTAGACGCCATAATTTACCAGGGCGGCAGCATAGGGGTAGGTCCCCGTGTTGGAGGATGGTACGCCTCCGGAGCAGGAGCCGCCGCAATCATAGAAACCCTGGCCTATCGGTCCAGCCTGATTTTCGACCACCCCTACCCAGTAGGGGGTCGACTTGGACAAGGTGCCGCAGCCCGACACGGTAAGAGCGTGCCAACCGAAATCGGCAGAGGTCCCGGTCGTCGTATAAGTCGCGGAGCACAGCGCCGACGTAGCCTGCGTGGTCGGGCTCGGCGCCAGAATAATGACAGCGTCCCACTTGCTGCCCGCCGTGTAGGTATAGCCGCTTGGAAGATAGAAATTCAGGGTCATCACATTGTATCCCTTCGCTGACGTGCCCGTGACGGCATAGATCGAGTTCATTGCGCCGGGGTAAGTGACTCCCGCGACATCATACTGGTTGTTACCCAAAACAGAGGTAGGAGCGGTCGTCGAAACGGGAGGTGCCGTCGTCGCCGCAGTCAAGGTGGCGTATTGCGACGGCTGGTAGCCGGTTGAGCCGGCTTCGGTTGTAGGGTACATCAACGTGGACATGCCCTTATAGACGCCGTAATTTACCAGGGCCGCAGCATAGGGGTAGGTCCCGGTGTTGGAGGATGGTACGCCTCCGGAGCAGGAACCGCCGCAATTCGAGAAGCCCTGGCCGATCGGTCCATCTTCGTTTTCGACCACCCCTACCCAGTAGGGGGTCGACTTGGGCAGGGTTCCGCAGCCCGACACGGCAAGGTCGTGCCAACCGAAATCCGTAGAGGTTCCGGTCGTCGTATAAGTCGCGGAACACAGCGCCGAGGTAGCCTGTGTCGTCGGGGTCGGGGCTAGAACGAGGACGGCGTCCCACTTGCTCCCCGCTGTGTACGTATACCCGCTCGGAAGATAGAAATTCAGCGTCGTCACATTGTATCCATTCGCTGCCGTGCCCGTGACGGCATAGATGGAGTTCATTGCGCCGGGATAGGTGACGCCCGCGACATTGTATTGGTTGTTGCCCAGAACAGTGGCCGCCGTGGCCGTGGAGGCGGCGGCCGCCGTCGCCGTAAGATCGAAGCCGGGATTGGAGGTGAATCCCCCCGCCTGCACGGTGAGGATGGATGTCCCCGCTGCTACTCCGGTAGCTACACCCGTTGCGGAAATCGTGATGTCGCCGGCACTTGAACTCGCCCAACCAGAAGCCAGCGTTCCGTAGGTATCCGTCTTGGTACACTGCGTCGTAATGCCGCCGGTATAGCTGCACGTCGCCGTGCACGCATCGGAACTTCCCACCTGGACTGTGTTGCTCGCGCAGGAGATGCTTACTCCGGTCAAGACGGGCGGAGCGCTCACGGAGCCCGGATAAGTTGCGCTGGCGACCGCGCTGGGAACAAATCCATACCCATTCGGGTAGCTCTTGGGTTGATTGATGGCTCCCCACATACCGATCGCCTTTACCGTGGTGCTGCCTTGCGGGGGTGTGAAGGAACAGTTCGTGCTGCCGGGGGTTGGATTGCACACCGTAGAGGAGGTGGTGGGTGTACTGCCATCCGTGGTGTAGTAGATGGTGGTGTTGCCTTGCGGCCCTACGCCTCCGTTGGTCACCCCCGCATCTGTCAAAGTGACGGTGACCAAGCCGTTCTCTGAAGCTACCGATATCGCGGGCTGGGCCGATGTTACGGTGGCGAGCTTCTGGCTCTCAATATTCCCCGTCATGACCGGGTAGCAGCACGTAATGTTCTCTTCGTTGTTGATGTAACTGGTGTTGGCCAGTTGCTGAATAATGTTTTGCGTCATCTGCCAGGGAGAACCGCCAAAGCCGTACTGCATAGCTGCTCCCCAATATCCCTGCACGAGGTTGTTGCTGCAGTTGCCGCTACCCCAGAACTCGACTGAGCCTGGGCCCGCGGTCGAGTTGCCCGTAGTGACAGCGTTCGCCATGAGAACGTTGTTCTGACAGTTGTTGGCGCCGCTCTGAGGAATCGAAAACCCCCACGATCCCCACGCCGGATTGACCTGGTCGTGAATATCGTTGTTGTTGAAGTTCATTGTGGGATTGCCGGTCTGCTGCCCTTCGACACTGATACGGTGAATGAAAGCAACATCGTTGTAAGTGAAATTAAGGTTGTTGTCGTAAAACTCCTGGCTCGCTACCTGGCCGCCTTCATAGAGCTTAAAGCCCTCCTCCTGATAGTGGATGACGTTGTTGCTGACGGTGAAGTTATTGGTGGAAGAATGTAAACCAATCGCTGCGCAGAAACCCCCAACGGCGTCGTAGGTGTCGCCCTGGTAATCGTAGAGAGCGCTGACTGCGCCGCAATCTGCATTCGCCGCTGTTCCATCGTTCGTGGCGCCGAAGATATTCCACTGTATGGTGTCGTTATTGTCGTAATTACCGACCGGATCGGAGTCGTCTCCGTCAAACCAGATCAGCGAATCGTATTCATGGCCGTCGTACACATTGGCCTGATTGCCGTGAATAAAGTTGTTGGTCACCGTCAGGTTGCTGACGCCCGAGTTCACATACAGGAATCCGCCGCCTCCAGCAGACGGTTCGCCCCCATTCCAGTTCAGGTATTCGATCGTCACCGCAGTCGCGCACGAATCCATAGCAAAGCCCCAGTTCCCTGCCACGACGCCATTGAGCGTGGCCGTGTAGGCTGATGGATTGTGATAGGGCACACTCGGGCCGGTGATGGTAAGCGGAGAAGCAGGGCAAGGAATATTGATGCCCTGCGTGATGCTGTACGATCCGGCGGCAAACGAAACGGTGTTCCCGCCGGGTGCCGCTGCCGCGGTATTGATGGTTGACTGAATCGTGGCCGTACTGGCCCCTGCAGGGATCGTGTACGTGGCTGCGCGTACCTTATGAGGCGCCAGCACGATTGGTATCAGCCATAGTACTGTTTTCGTTTTAGCCCAGACTTGTGATCCATAATTTCCAGCAGAGGGGGCTTTCCGCTCATTCTGCATTTGCGCTCGGGGGGTCATAGCTAAGTAATAGTTCCCAACGTCACCTGATGCCATCTAACGTTCGTTGTAGGAGGGATGACTCTGATACTGAATGCGATCCGGAGTGGGTTGTAGATGCTTGCCGCTATTACTCGAAGCAATTCACATTGGCTGTCGTGGCAATGACCCATTCACCCGCGCATCATTCCCTCTCTCATCGGAGCGCGGAGTCGCTCGGCACATAGATATGTTGGAAGAGAAGCATGAGAAGCGCCCCTGGCACGGTCGACGATATGCGCAACGCAACGAGTCACCGCCGTCATAATTATGACGACATAACACCAACGTGGTTACTCAAGTGTTGCGGCTGCTCTCGACGCAGGGCACAAACAGTCCTACAGTGGAAGTAGCCACGAATCCCGGTGCCGTCTCACAAGACGGTTCTGTTTGTTTTTTGCAGCGAACCACTGGGTATGCACCGGTGAGTCGCATCTCGGCAAAACCGGTTTGTAATGTTCAGAAGAGTACGAGTGCGAAGTTTGCGCAGGGTGGGTCCCGTAAGGCTAGGCGCCGGCCATGGCACCCACCGGAATCTGTAACGGCACTAAAAAGTTGCTGGCCAACACATAGTCGTAAAGGTGACGCAGCGGTAAAGGAGGATGAAGCTGACTGGCGGAAACCCATCCATTCGTTTCCGTCCATTGCCACCCTGTCACCGAGGTGCTTTGCATCGCTTGCTCAAGGTCGCCGGAACTCATGGGATGTGCGTAAATGCGAACGTTCTGCGCCAGCAGACGCGACAAACCCTCAAGAAAGCCGCCGGGCAATTGCTTGTAGCGATGCTCCCACACGCGAATTATCAGCGACAGACCCATGACGAAGCGGACATGTTCCTTGGTGTAGCGGTTAACAAGATCGGTCATGTAATACAGTTCCCGTTCACGGAACACTAATACGTCACCGCCCCGCGTGTGCAGGGCATCCACACGCTGCAGTAGGTCCGGAACCCCGGTGGACGGATCACCCTCGTTCAGTGGCATGGCGGAAAGGCAGAAAAAACCGGACGGTGCGGAGCTTTCGTGTTCTTGTTCCAGCTCCCCGCGCAATTGCTGCACGCCCGACGCCAGCATTTCCTGGTGGATTGCCGCATGCGCGGAATTGACGTGTTCGAACGTCCCTGGCGCGAGCACCGCAGCTTTCTTGTGCAGCACTTCGCCGGGCGGAACCGGCGGCCTGCCGGACAGAAAACAGACAGCTTCGGCCAGCCCTCCGCGCACCAGGTCTATCAGCATCGCACGCTGGTCCCACGCAGCGAAGGCCGGCCCAGTCACTTCGATATAGTCGATTTCAATGCGCCCTTCGATACCGCGAGCGACATTCGAAAGGAAAGCGTCTTTCGCCTCAAGTCGATAAAACACTGCGTCGATCAGGTTCACCCCGAGGATGCCGATCGCTTCCTGCTCGAGAGGATTGGAATCGTCTCGCATATTGATATGCAGAATGATTTCGTTGGCCTTGCCGCCAGGCTCCAATTGGAAGCGCAAGCCGACCCACCCCTCCGGTTGGTTCGTTCCGGCGTAGTTACGGGCGGAAATAGTATCCACGAAGGCAAAGAAGCGGGTGTTCGATCCCCTGCTCTGGTTCAACTGGTTGAGGAGCTGGCTCCATTCGCTATTCAGCATGGCTCCGAGACGCTCCTTGGAAACGTAACGGGCGCCCGCGCCGTAAAGATCGTCGCTGACCTCCTTGTCGTAGGCGGAGATCGATTTAGCGACGGTCCCGGACGCACCTCCGACTACCAGGAACCATCGTGCGACCTCCTGGCCGGCGCCAATTTCCGCAAAGGAGCCATAGCTGGTGGGGTCGAGATTAATGTGCAGTGCTTTTTGTTGAGTCGTGAGGGTCTCCGCCGGCGCCATCGTCGATTCTCCTTACCGCCCGAGTGAGTGCCACTTCCCGCACCTTGTCCGTCGATATTAATCCGCTGGTATGTCGCCATGCTCTTAAAAATTCGAGGCGCTGTCCGGCAAAGAGGACACTTTTTGCATGTTCCGGGCCGCGAACTAATGATTCCTCGCCATCATTTACTCATCGTGAATAGCGGTTTTTACCTTCTCCACTACCTCGGACGGAATGGTTTGCATACCGTGCTCTACTCGAGCGTGTTCGGCGACCTGGGCCATCACCTGATCTTCGTTTTCACCCCGAGCGACAAAGCCACAATCCATTCCGGTGGAGCGGCATTCCATTACTTTCGCCATAGCTTGTCTCCTTCGGCATGGATCGTACCCCGCTTTGCCCTGTCGCTACAAGTACCTTTTCATTTTGCCGAATCTGACCCCTATCTCACGCCCTGACGGTTCGCTCGCCACACCAGGACGCCTGCCATGATCAGCAGGGTGAAGGCAATTGGCCCATGGGGCATGGTGTGACTCATCTGCAACTCCCACCCAAACGCCGTCAGCAAGAGTGCGGGAAGCCAGGAGCTCTTCTTATCCAGCAGGAGAGCAAGTGCAACGAAAAGCGCCCCGAAAAATGCCGCCCAGGAGCCGGTCATGCTGATAAACGACCCGACCCCGCCCACCCACTCGTCGACCCACGTGGTGTTGAGGACGGAGATAACGCCGTTGACTTGATCCGTGGTCAGTTTTCCCTGCTTAGCCAGCGATTGGACGTTGAGAATTGCCCTTGCCAAGCCGCTACCTCCGATAGAGTCGAGCGCCGTGTAATAGATCAGGAAAACAAAGGTGGCAATCCGTGAGAGCCACGCCAACACCAACACCGCGAGGCTGGCGGTTGCGGCAGTAAGATCCGCGAGCATCCACAGTCCGACCGACACCAGCGCAATCATCGGAGTCTGTATCATGTGAAGCGTGAACCACCACTGCGGGCCGTAATACGCCAGTGCCTTGAATTTAGGGTCGTAAGGCTCCGGTTTGGAGAGGTACTGATACATACCCGGCGAGGTTGTAAAACCGGCTGGATGGAAGAGTTCGAGAACAACGAGAACCAGCGGCGCTGCGAAAAGGCATAGCCACCATAGGACCTTTTGAAGGGTAATGTGCCGCATAGGTCATCCTTTTGATCGACGGGTTCGATAAATGGTTTGTGACGGCCATCATTTCGGATGGTTCCGCAGTCCAACCTGATTCCCGCCTATCCTACATCATCGAATCTGAACCGATACAGTGACAGCGTGTCCTCCAATTTCCGCAGCAAACTCATGGAGTTCCGGGACGGATTAGTCACTGTGTTTACGGCACATTCATCCAGCCTGCAGGGTGGGTGAATTCGTCGCTCTTGCATCCGTCTCTTTCGATCCCCAACAGGCTGGAGCGGGAAGTCCGGCAGCCGCCTGGACTGATCGGATATCGGTTTGTTGCGTGCATTTTTTTACGTGGGGGATGTCGAGAACCGATTATCGGCTACGACTATGGGGTGAAAGCACGAACTGAGCTTGGCTCGTGGTTGAGAGGAGGATGAGATGGATAAAGTCGGCACGGTGTCTGGACGCTGCTGTGCGGCCGGAACGGTTACAGCAATCATGGTGGCGGCTTTACAGGTCCAATTATGGGCCGGCCTCGGATTTGGAACTCGGAGATAACCTTAGAAGGAGATGCTATGACGACCTTGACGCCTTATCTGTTGTTCGACGGAAACTGCAAGCAAGCGATGGAATTCTACAAAACCTGCCTTGGCGGAGAGCTGACGCAAATGAAGGTTGGGGACTCTCCGGCAAAGGAATTCATACCGCCATTTCAGCATCAAAAGATCGTCAATGCGAGGCTCAAGAGCGGGAATATTGACATCTCGGCATCGGACTGGCTGATGCCTGATCGCGAACGCATCCAGGGCAACACGGTTTGCCTCTATTTAAGCGCCGGATCGCGCGAGGAATTGCGGCTTCTCTTTGAACGCCTCGCAGAAGGCGCGGATGTGACCGATCCGCTGAAAGAGATGTTCTTCGGTAGCTACGGCGCGCTGAACGACAAGTTCGGCATTCGATGGATGTTTCACTGCATCTAGGGCGGTAGTGGACTGTAACACTCCGGGAAACCGGGAAGGAGGAAAGTCATGAAATACATTCTGATGATGTCGGGCACAAAAGCAGGTGCTTCCGGATATCACGCGTGGTCGCAGAACGACCGGGACACGCACATGCAAACTCTGAGGGACCTGGTGAAAGACCTGACAGAAACCGGCGAGTTCGTCGCCACGCAGCCTCTGGCAGATCCGAAAGAAGCCACGGTCGTGCGGGGCGAGAAGAACGGGCTGCCGGTCACGGATGGCATATTCCCCGAATCGAAGGAATTCCTGCTCGGCTACTGGATCGTGGATGTGGCCACGCCCGAGCGCGCATACGCGATCGCGAGCCGCATTTCAGTGGCGCCGGGGCCAGGAAATATTCCAACCAACATGCCGATCGAAGTGCGGCAGTTTGCCGCCTATTAAATAGGAGACTAAAGAAATGAAATACATCTTGATGATGAATGCTACGAAGCCGGATTTCGAGGAATATGCCCGGTGGTCCAAGCAAGACCTGCAGGCCAACGTTGCTTTCATGCGATCCTTTACCAGGGAACTGAAGGATTCTGGAGTGTTCGTCGCCTCGGAAGGTCTGAGTTGGCCCCATGAGGCCAAGCTCGTGCGCGCCGGCAGCAAAGGAGAGCCGATTACCGATGGAGTGTTTCCAGAATCCAAAGAGTTCCTGGCCGGGTACTGGATCATCGACGTGGAGTCCCCAGAACAGGCCTATGGAATTGCGGCGCGGCTGTCGCAGGGACGCGGCACGGAAGGCAGGACAGGTATGCCTGTCGAAGTGCGACAGGTGTTGAGCGGCCACAGCGATCTAGGCCTGTAAGGTCAGGCAACATGCACAGTCAGGCTCCGGTGATCCCGTTCGAGCACTCGCTCCGCGAACTTGCGCCGCAGGTTCTCGGCGTGGTCGCCCGGCGCTTTCGTGACTTTTCCTCGGCCGAAGATGCGGTGCAGGAAGCGATGCTGGCCGCCTTCAGGCAGTGGCCTCAGGAGGGCGTTCCGGAGAACCCGCGCGCGTGGCTGATCCGCGTGGCATCGAGGCGGATGACGGATATGGTGCGCAGCGAGATCGCGCGGCGGGAACGCGAGACCGCAATGACACCAGCGGAGGAGCCGGCGATCGAGGCGAAGGAAGATGTCGAGGTGGACATGGACCCTGAAGACTCACTCGTTCTCCTGTTCATGTGCTGCCATCCCGCGCTGAGCGCGTCCTCGGCGATAGCGCTGACGCTACGTGCCGTGGGCGGCCTCACTACGGCCGAGATTGCCAATGCGTTTCTGGTTCCCGAGGCAACGATGGCGCAGCGGATTAGCCGGGCAAAACAGAGCATCAAGGCATCGAAGGCGGGCTTTCGGTTTCCGGCTGCGGAAGAACGGAGAGAGCGCCTGCCTGCGGTTCTCCGTGTGCTGTACCTGATATTCAGCGAAGGCTATGCGAGCAGCACTGGCGCGCAATTGCAACGGCTCGACCTTGCTCGCGAAGCTATCCGCTTGACTCGAAGCGCGAAGGTGCTGCTGCCTGAGGATGCGGAGATCGCCGGCCTGCTGGCGCTGATGCTGTTGACAGATGCGAGGCGCACGGCGCGGGCCGGGCCAGACGGCGAACTGATTCCGCTGGACAAGCAGGACCGGAGTCAGTGGGACCGCGCCGAGATTGCCGAAGGAACTGAGCTTCTGACGCTCGCCTTTGCAAAGGGAGCCGTTGGACTGTATCAGATACAGGCGGCGATTGCTGCCGTTCATGACGAGGCAGCGCGAGCGGAAGATACTGACTGGCCGCAGATTCTGGCGCTCTACGAGTTACTGCGGCGGGTGTCGCCAAATCCTATGGTGACCTTGAATCAGGCCGTTGCGGCCGCGATGGTGCATGGTCCGGCGCGCGGGCTGGAGCTCCTGCAGCCGCTGGATAACGATGCAAGACTGAGCAACCATTATCGTCTGGATGCTGTCCGCGCTCATTTGTTCGAGATGCTCGGAGATTTCGAGAAGGCCGTCCAGCACTATCGAGCGGCTGCGGCCGGGACCACCAGCCTTCCGGAACAGAACTATCTGATCGCTCAGGCAGCCCGGGTCGAAGAGGATCGCGATCCTCCGAACAGCCGGTTTCCCAGCCAGAAAGTATAGCTGCAGTTTCCATTCGTCTTTCCCCGGCCGTATTGAGAAGACCGCTCCCTCCTGTTAATGAATGCCCACTTAGTGGCAGTCCGAAATACCACGCTTGTGGCAGAGACCCAAACGAAAAGTAGTACGAAAGTAATACCGGAGCGAGAGTGGGCCCACTCCCCTTGAAAGAGTTTTTGCGAAAACAAAGTTGGAACTACAGGAATGTATTCTTTGAGGAGCTCTTGAACACGACGGCTACGATTCAAGGTAACCGGCTTCCTACCCGTAAATATCTATCTTGGGCGCTCGCCTTCGCGCTTGCCCTGAAAACCGTCTGGGCAGTGATGACACTGGTCCACCCGGGCGCTGGCTGGATGAACTTTGTACAAGATGACTTCTTCTACTACTTGAAGGTGGCCGCCAATGTTGCCTCGGGGAAGGGCTCCACGTTCAACGGCCTGGTCTCCACCAATGGATACCATCCGCTCTGGATGCTGACACTGGCAGCGGTCGTCCGTCTGGGAGGCGGTGTACGCTTCATTCCCGCTTTTCTCGCTATCTCGATTGCGCTTGCGACCATAAGTACGTTTGCCCTGAGTTTTCTCCTCTTGCGGCGAACGGGCGCCGATGTTCTGGCTGTAACTTCCATTTCCATCTACGTTGCTGTCTATTCCTTGCATATCTTCAACTGCGGGATGGAAGTGACGCTGGCGGTTCCACTGCTCTTGGGTCTTTTTGTCCTCTTGGAGCAAGACATCAAGCCATGGACTGGACTCGCGGTTGGCTTCCTGTCTTCGCTCATCGTCCTCTCGAGACTTGACCTGATCCTCTTTGCCGCGCTCCTTGCGGCGGCCGTGGTGCTGCAACCAGATTTACGCCTTAGGTTCCGGGCACAATACTTAGGACTGTCGCTGGGTCTGAGCCCGTTAGCGGTCTATTTTCTGACGAACACGGTGTTCTTCGGGATATGGATGCCGATCTCCGGAATGGCTAAGCAGTTGAAGCTGGACCATGGTTTCACCTCCCCGGCATGGGAGAGTCTTTGGCACAAGTCCACAGTGCAGTTACTCAATCTGGCGCCTATCCTGCTGGCTTTGGCGTTGTTGCCCTGGATCTGGAAGCGTCTGCCTCCGCCGGAGCGCGCTTTCCTTCCGGCGGCGCTGTCTTTCCCCTTCCTATACATAGGACTCCTGTCGTGGCGGAGTGACTGGCCTCTTTGGCCTTGGTACTTTTACATGCTCCCTCCCGCTGTGTTGGCGGCCTTTCTGGTGTTTTTTAGAACCGGGCAATGCAAGAGGATGGCAGCGTGGTCACCCTTCACCCTCTTGCTGCTTGTCTTCGCAACCTGCCGCGTTCAATCAGAAAATCTCGTCGAACAGCAGACTTACATTGTCGAAGCAGCCTGGAAGGTGGAGCAATTCAGCCTGAGTCACCCTGGGATTTACGCCATGGGGGACCGTAGTGGCATGGTCGGTTTTCTTCTCCATCAACCGGTTATTCAAACCGAAGGGCTGATGATGGATGGAGAGTATCTGCGTCTGATCGCAAAGCAAAGGCCACTGCGCAGCGTATTAGATCGGTATGGTGTTCGCTACTACATAGCCACAGCGACCGAGCCCTTCAACGGCTGCTTCCCCGCTGTGGAGCCCGCACAGGCCGGCCCACACGCGCCCCACCTCCGCGGTGAGTTCTGCGGAAAGCCTGCGGCGGAGTGGACGATTGCCGGTGGGAGAACGATGATCTTCGACTTACAAAGCCGACAGAACGACAATTAGCGGCGTTAGAAGACTTTTTCAACGCCTGGGAACCCGGACGGCGGCATGGTGACTTGGCTGAGCGCCTCGCGTATGCTTCTGAAAGAATTATTCACCGGGGGGAATCGAACCTATGGAGCCTACCAGGCCCAAAATACCGAGCGAGGCTGTGGAACTCTACAATCAGTTCATCCATGGTGGGATGAGCCGCCGTGCCTTCCTGGACGGCGTACAACGGTTTGCGGTTGCGGGCCTCGCTGCTTCGACGATCGTCGAGGCATTAATGCCCAACTATGCTCGAGGGCAGCAGGTATCCAAGACCGATGACCGGATCAAGACCTCCTATGAGACCGTCCCGTCACCGAAAGGCAACGGAACCATCAAGGGTTATCTGGTGCGGCCGGTGAGCGCCGACACCCGGTCGGAGACGGTGACAAAGCTGCCTGGCATTATCGTGATCCATGAGAACCGGGGCTTGAACCCACATATCGAAGACATCACGCGGCGGTTGGCGTTGGAGAACTTCATGGCATTTGCGCCAGATGGGCTTACGTCTCTCGGTGGGTTTCCCGGGGACGACTATAAGGGCGGACTGATGTTCAACAAGATTGACCGGGCGAAGATGGCGGAAGATATGCTGGCCGCCGCCCAGTGGCTGAAGGCGCGTCCCGACTGCACGGGGAAGCTGGGCGCCACAGGTTTTTGTTACGGCGGTGGAGTCGCCAACGCGCTCGCAGTGCAGATGGGAGCCGATTTGTCGGCCGCGGTCCCCTACTATGGCAGGGTACCCGATGCTCAGGACATACCCAAGATCAAGGGTGCGATTCTGGCACACAACGGGGAGCTCGACAAGGCAGGGGCTGCGTCATGGCCACCCTACGACCAGGCTCTGACCGCAGCAAAGATTCTGCACGAAGGGTATATATACCCTGGCGCTGTTCACGGATTCAATTGCGATGCGACTCCGGAACGCTATAACAAAGCTGCCGCCGATCTAGCCTGGCAGCGCACGACTGACTGGTTCAACAAATCTTTGCGCGGGTAAGTCGCCGGAACGGCGACCCCCAAATACCAGAGCCCACGACAAAACCAAAGCTGCCATCATGCGCACGGTGGATGCCGGACTCTTGGGCGCTCTCTCGCGGCAATTAAAGGAAGTAGCCCTCGCCCCGAGAAAACCTCTTGACGAAGCAGCCACCCGGGAGCGTGAATGGGCTTGTACGCAATGCACTTTTGCTGAAAGGCGACCCTAGCTTTGGCATCCACGCTTGCTGTGCTGCACACCAGCCCAACGCTTACACCGTTGTTTACTTCCCTTTGCCGGCAACATCTGCCCGGCACTCAAATTTTTCACATGGTCGACGAAAGTCTCATCAAGCAAACGATCGCCGCCGGCAAACTGCAAAAGGTGACCGTACGCCGCCTCATCAGCATGGTAGAGTCGGCTGCCGCGACCGGGGCCGACGGAATGCTTGTTACCTGCTCATCCATCGGGCCGGCGGTTTCACTGGCGGCCAAGCTCTTTGCTTTTCCCGTAGTGCGGGTGGATGAAGCAATGGCAGAGAAGGCCGTCCAGCAGGCGCGGCGGATCGGGGTTCTGGCCACCCTCCGCACGACGCTCGAACCGACCATTGCCTTGCTGCGGGAAAAAAGCATCGCTGCCGGCAAGGAGATCACGATCGAGCCATCCCTCTGTGAGGGCGCCTTCGAGGCAGTGCTGGCCGGCGATACCGCCACCCACGATCGCATCGTAAGCCAGGCGCTGCTTGAGCTCGCGGCCAAGTCTGAGCTGGTGGTACTGGCCCAGGCATCCATGGCTCGTGTGCTCCAGGCCATGCCGGAAGGATCGGTAACCGTTCCAGTCCTCTCGAGCCCGGAGCTGGCCGTGTTGCGAACGCGCGACATTCTGTATGGGTCTTCGGGGAAACCGGAAACGTCGGAATTCTACGCCCAGTGAAAAAACGCCATGGCGTGCTCGCTCTGCTGGGAGCGGTCTCGGTCATTACCTTCCTCGATCGGCTAGCCATTGCAGTGACGGGTCCAGGCGTGCAACGCGAGCTCCGGCTTACACCAGTCGAGTGGGGATGGGTGTTGAGTTCCTATGTGATCGCTAACACTGTTTTCGAAATTCCTTCCGGGGCCCTTGGCGACCGCTATGGTCAGCGGAACGAGCTCACACGCATAGCCGCATGGTGGTCCATCTTCACCGCGCTCACGGGCTGGTGCCGCACTTTCTGGCAGCTCTTCGCCACACGTTTTCTTTTTGGAGTGGGCGCGGCGGGAGCCTATCCTAACGCGGCCGGTGTCATCCCTCATTGGTTTCCCAAGCAGGAACGGGCACGAAGCCAGGGAGTGGTGTGGGCTGCGAGCCGCTTGGGCGCCGCACTGGCGCCTCTCACCCTGGTTCCCTTGCAGATGCACTTTGGCTGGCGTGCCGTTTTTTGGCTCCTGGGCGCGCTCGGGCTGGTTTGGACGGTGGGTTGGTGGATGTGGTTCCATGACCACCCAGCCGCGCAGCCGGGAATTACGCAAGCGGAACTGAAGGAAATCGGCGAGACCAGCGAATCTCTGCATCGCAGCGTCCCATGGCGTAGGCTGCTCGCTCTGCCGCAGCTTTGGCTCATCGTTGCCGCCTATGGTTTCTACGGTTGGGCCAGCTGGTTTTATTTTTCTTGGTTCCCCACCTGGATGGTCAATGGCGCGCACATTTCGCTGGCAAGCATGAGTATTGTGGCGTCGTTTCCTTTCCTGTTGGGCATAGGCGGCAATCTCGCCGGCGGCTACTTGAGCGACCGGCTGGTCGAACGCTACGGCATGAAAGTCGCGTACCGGCGGGTAACTAGCCTGTGCCTTTTGGTGGCTGGGGCTTTGTTTTTGGTGTTGGGCTTGGTGCATGGTGCGGTCCTGGTGGTGGCCACATTCAGCATTTGTTTTGGAGTCATGGATCTGATGCTGCCGGCGGCGTGGGCTATGTGCCTGAATCTTGGCGGCAGCTGCGGCGGCACGGCGACCGCGGTGATGAACACAGCGGGCAATCTTGGCGGGCTCTTGTGTACGCTGCTGTTTGGCTACGTGATTCGGGCGACCGGCAATTACAATCTGCCTCTGTTCGCCATTGCCACGGTCGTGCTGATAAGCGCCGGCTTGTTCTCCCAGGTGGATTGCACCCGCGGATTAGCCGATTGACAATTTTCCCAGGCGGGCGACTTCGAAGAAGTTCTCAGGACCGATTTGTCCGCCTTTGAGCACCAGCTCCAGTCCATCCAAGCGGGTGGTGTCATCGGCATGGGCTCGGCATAAGGGTGCTCCGGGCACCAGCACACCGGCAAAGGTAATCGCGGTGAGGCCGAGTTGTTGCACGGCATGGGAGGACGTGTCGCCGCCGCAGAGAACCACTCTTTCCACACCGGTCTCGTGAACCAGTTCGAGCAGCAAGCGCCCGAGAGCGGCGCCGAGTTTCTGGTCGTGCGCCGCTCCCGATGGTTTACCGAGTGCGGTGTAAAGCACTGTGCTGGTGCCCGATCGCAATGACTCTACAGCCTGCCGTAGTGCCGTCTCCCTGGCTTGGGAGTCACCGCCGGCCAGCCCAGCAGCGTCGAGTTCGACGCAAGCGTAGCCGTGGCTCCTGGCCCAGAGGATCTGCTGCGCGGTCACCGCGGAGCAGCTTCCGCTGATGACGAGAATCCTATCCGTCGCAGCGGCGGATACAGTCGGCTTCCCTGCCCCTACCAGCCCAATGCGGCGCCAGTGCGCGACCAGGCCGGCCGTGAGCCCGGAGCTGCCAATCGTGAACATCGGGTGCGAGCTTTCCTTGAGTTCCCACAGCAGCCGGCCTGTCTCCTCGAGCATGACCTCGTCGATGCCGTCGAGAAGGACCGCCGCTGCACCGTCCGCCTGCTGTTCGCGAAATCGTTCGCCCGCCTGGTGGGTTTGAAAAGCGCGAAGATCCACCAATCCGATAGGGAGATCCGTTTGCCGGGAAAGATGCAGCCGAAGATCGGCTTCGTGCATCGGTGTGGCGGGGTGATGCGCCATGGTTGGATGACGGTCTATGCGATACACCTCGCTCCCGGCAGCAGCGAAGAGCTGACCGAAGACAAGGTACCGTCCGAGGTGGGGTGCACCTACGCCAATTGCCGCAGTGCTGGTGGCAAATACTTCACGGCCTACCTCGAGCGCGCGACCTATGCTGCCGCGGTGAGGCGCTGAGTCGAAGGTGGAGCATACCTTGTATTGCACGATCGCCGGGGCGAGCTCGCGGATGCTGGAGAAGATTACGGGAAGTTGCGCGGACATCCATTCCGAACTCTGGGATCGCGCGTCCCCGGCAAATCCGATCGCCTGGCAGCCGCTAAAGCGAGCTAATTGCTCCGGCCCTGGCAGGGTGAGGAACAGCACAGTGGAGACACCGTTGACCGCGAGCTGCTCCAATACGTCGGTGGAACCGGTAAAGTCATCGCCGTAGTAGCAGAAGAGTGGCGGCATCTCTAGCTGGAGAACTTTTCGAGCGCGGCGCGCAGCTCGCCGTGATTCGCGGCGAACTCGGCGACCGGAATGCCTTCCACAGCGGCTTCCCAGGCTTGCTGCAGGCTGCGAACGCCGTCGGCTGGGCCCTGCGGATGCGCCAGGATACCTCCCCCGGCAGCGAAGATCAGGTCCGTGGATCCTAGTTCCCGATAAGTATCCGCGGCCTGACGCGCGGACTGGCCGGAAGAGAAGACGGGCATGATTTCGCAGCCAGCATACGGCGGAGGAAACATGGGTGTGAGGCAGGCTCGCGCTGATTGAATCACGCTCTCATCCGGTTCGCAAAATTTGTTGTTCAAGCCGTTGACGTGGGTGTGGTCGATGCCGGCCAGCCGCCAAAGCTTTTGATAGGCGATGAAGCTCATCCCGATCGCGGGCGACCGCCCGTAGATACCCCAACCATTGCGATGACCGTGGATACAGAGTTGGGAGTGAGCCCGCAAGATTTTCATCGCCGGCAATCCGATCGAATTCAAACTGGTCATGATGCAGGTGCCACCCTCGGCGACAACATGGTCATGGCGCGCGAGCATCTGGTCCAGATCGCCGGTAATGTTGGCGGCATACATGGTCATCTTGCCGGTGCGGTCGGCATGCTCCCGCACCACTCGTAACACCGCGGTGGCGCGCTGCTCAAACGGGCAGCGCGGTCCATCGGATTGCAGCTCGTCGTCTTTGATGAAGTCGATGCCGGCTTCGACGAGGGTTTTCACTTGGGCCGCTGTTTCTTCGGGGCTCATCCCTACGCTCGGTTTGATGATGGTGCCGATGAGCGGCCTGCGTTGCACACCGGTAAAGCGGCGAGTGCCTGTGACGCCAAACTGCGGCCCCTGGTAGCGATCGAGAAACGCGGGCGGCAGCGTAAGGTCAAGCAGCTTGAGGCCGGAGAATGGTTTCAGCTCGAAGAGATTGCCCGCGACGGTGGCCAGAAGGTTTGGGAGGGAAGGGCCAAGATTGTGCAAAGGCCAGGAGAGGGTTACCTCCGCAGTGCGGTGCACGACCGTCGATGAACCTTTCGGCAGGCCCGAACCGGGCAGCGAGGGCCGGTCGACTATGCCCAATTCCGTGATTTGTTCCACTCGTGCGGCGAATCGCTCGCGTAATTCTGCGGTCTCGCCTGGCACCTTGATGAACGTGCCGGTCGATTGTTCCCCGGCCATCATCTCGGCCGCATCTTGCAGCGGAAAAGCAGTCTCGATCCAATAGCGGGCCCAAATACGATCGTTCATGCTGATGGCTCTCCCGAAGGCTTCATGCGCGTGTGAAGTAGGTGGTGTACTGCTCGTTTTGTACCTGGTAGAAGGGTATGAAGACAATCTCCTGGCCGCCGTCGTTTCGCGCCCAGGCGTCGGAGCCCGTTTGGAGGGCGGTGAAGCCGTCGTGAATCGCAAGCGGCTTTTTTTCCAACCCTTCCGGCGGATCGAGGGCGACCAGCATCAGGGGGCCCCGCATGAGCGCGACGCAATTGGGATGTTGATCGTCAATCGGTTCCCCACGAAACTCCTGGGGAAGACGCAACTCGACCACGTCTCCGGCTTTCCAGCGGCGATGTATGGCGGCGAAGGTGCCGGGTTGTCCAGGCACGACGGCGGCGCCGTTCACTGTGATCCGCGCCGGCTGGTTTAACCATGCGGGGATGCGCAGGCGCAGGGTCCAGAGCCGCGGGGCGGTAGTGTCGACGCGGATCGAGATTACTTCACTCGCGGGGTAATCGGTCGTCTGCGTCAGCTTGAGGCTCGCGCCGTCTTGCTGGAAGCGCAATTCGCTGGGCGCATAGAAGTTCACGGTAACGCCGTCTGCGCCGCGGAAGTAGAGATTGAGTACATAGTCGGCAACACCCTGCACCAGGGTTCCTGAGCAGCACGGCCATTTGCGCGGATACCACACCTTGTTTGCCCGCGGACCGTAGGTGGAGTAGTAGGGATAGTTGCCGTCAGAATCGGCTTGCTTAACGCCCAACAAGGTGTTGTAAATCACGCGCTCCAAATGGTCGCCGTACCGCGAATCGCCCGTCATGCGGAGCAGGTAGCGGTCTAACCTGGTCGCTGCGTACGCCCCGCAGGGCGTTTCAAAGTGGTCGACTGTGCTGCCGAGGCTCTCATAAAGCTTGCCTTGATGGGGCTCGATAAATTGCTCATTCGGCCCCCAACCTCCGGAGGCGAACTGCTGCGTCGTGACGAGCCGGGTCCAGGCATAGGCCATCGCGCGGCGGTATTTGTCATCTCCCAGGACGAGGTAAGCCTTGGCGGCCGAGGAGAGCGCGATCGCGTGCGAGTAGGCATGGCGGCCGGGTAGCACATCTTCCCCCCGCGCCAGTGGATCGAAAAAGTCCTGGTCGAGGAGGTAGTCCATTGCCTTGGCCTGAAACTTGTCGATGCCGGTGAGGGTGTAGGCCGTGAAGAGGTTCTCCGGCATGACGTAGGTCTCGTCGTACGGAGGGTTTTTCTTCCCGACGCGATCGCGGCCTTGCACTGGCATGAGCGATCCGGCGCCGTCAAAGACACGGGGCAGGAGATCCTTGGCCTCCTCCACGTGAGCGAGCGAATATGCGTCGATGAGGCCGGCGAAGTGTTTGTCGAGGGTGTAGCAAATCCAAAGATTCGTCTGGGGGCGAATGATGGATTGGTTATCCGCTCCCAGAGTGGCGCCGAAGCCGCGTACGAGTTCGCCCGCTTTTGTGGCGCAGGCCGGATCACCTGTAGCCGCACCGATGCGTGCGAGCCCGGAAATGTATTGCCCGAGGGCGTGGCCGGGAACGAAGCCGTCGGTGTCGTACCAGCCTCCCATATCCGGTCCCGGGGCAGGCATACCGGCGCGCTGGCGATAGACCTTGAGGAGACGGTCATTATCCAACGCGAGATAACTCGCATGAATCCGATCGTACTGCTGCTTGAGGGGACCACCGGTCAGGGTCACGGTTCCGAAGGGAAATTCGTGCAGCAGTTCCCGTCGTGCGTCGGTGCGAGGGGAGGCCAACAACAAGGGGCGGCTCAATAGCGCCGCGGAGGCTTGAAGGAACCTGCGCCGTGTGGGACGAAAAGACATCTTGCTCATTGGAAGGGAAGATTGCGGGGTCGTCAACCTGATTGCGTCGGGGTGAAGACCGATTATGTAATTCTTCGAATGATTTTGCCCGACCAGTAAAAGCATTTGATGGGCTTCGCCCGTTGTTTTCGGCCCACGTTAGCTGGTGCGAACATGGGGCACCCGTCTGTTCGGTTTGGTCCTACAGTTCGGGTTCGCGCCCAGGGACTAAAAGCCCAGCTTGACGTCGGTCACACAGCGCAAAACTGGCATTTGGGTTCCTACTTCTTATTTTCGTAAGGGATAAATCCTTGCGTCCTGGTCTGAAGGATGTACACGGTCTTGCCCGCGGTGATGTACAGCTTGGAGTAATCATGGCCGCCCCAAGCTAGATTGGCCATGCTGTGCGGCGTCTGGACGGTTCCGATGTGCTTGCCGTCGCGATTAAAGACCCAGATGCCGTTGGGTCCGGAGACAAAGAGCCGGCCGTGTTTGTCGACCCTCATCCCGTCAGGAGAACCGCGGTTCACCGGATCGACCAGACTGCCGAAGACCATTCCGCCGGAGATGGTCCCGTCCTTGTGGAAGTCGTAACGATGGATTTCCTTCGTCTTGTCATCGTCGATGTAGAGATATTTTCCGTCGGGAGAAAAGGCCAATCCATTCGGCGCTAACAACTCCCTGGTCAGCAGCGTGAGGGAGTGATCGGGGCCAAGACGATATACCGATTGCGGCTGCTCCTGCTCCTGGTCCTTTCGCAAGTCGATAATTGGATCGGTGAAATACATGGCGCCGTCCGGCCCGAGGACGATGTCGTTCGGAGTGTTCAGCTTCTTGCCTTCATAATGATCGGCGACGACGTCAAAGCTCTTGCCATCGGGAGAAAGCTCGATGACGGCGCGTAGACCGCTCGAAGTACTCCAGAGGCGATGCTGCCGGTCGTAGGTGCTGCCGTCGGGATCGATCAATGAGAGCACTGGTTCGACCCGACCGTCCGGATGGAGCTTGACGATCTGGTTCCCCTTTTCGTCGCTCACCCATAGAAAATCGCTTCGGTCCCATACCGGCCCTTCGGTGAAGGAAAAACTAGTGCCCATGGTTTGGAGTTTGGCGTCCTTGGGAAACACCTTCCAAAAGTCGGGCGCGAGCGCCTGCAGCGCAAACGGTTTGTCGGGGACCGGTGTCCGATGCGTGGGCTGTGCGGCCGGAGTCTGGGGTGACGGTGCGGGCGCATCTTGGGCAGAGGCAAAGGCGCACACGAGCAGCAGAGATAAGAGAGTCAACTTCGGGGGCGCGACGGTTCGGGACATCATCGATTGCATTCCAAACAACGTCATAGGATCCAGCAGACCCAGTCGTCGCTAGCCGTCGCTACATTACCACAGTGGCCAACAGGGCAAGCGCAAGGTACATAGAATCCGCGTGCCATATCGCGAGCCTGCCCAACAACAGCCATGTCGTGTTCAGCGTCATCGCTGGATCCGATCTACCTCTTCGCCGCCATCGGCACACGTAGTCTGGCGAACAGCGTGGGTGCGGCAACCAAGAAGACCACCAAGGGAAACATCTACTCGCGGCTTGGCGTGCGCTCCCTTAACAACGCCCGCGGCACCTGGACCTATCTGAGTGGCTCGCTGGAGCAGAATCGGGCATGGTAACCTCCGGCTCAGCGCGAGCGATTGCGGTCGCCACCGCGGGATGTATCGCCGGCTGCGATCCCAAAAATGTGTGGCAGCTTCCCGATACCACCGCTTGAAGAGCGAAGTCATTATGCTGGGCGGGCGCACAGCGTTTGATAACGCTATTCGTCTCTGCGGCGCCAAGCTAGTGATCGTGCCGACCGTCGACGGCTTGAAAGCGGCCATTAATCCGCAAAACGCCATGATCTACACCACATGGAAAGACGAGCGCGTCTCCGAGCTGCTAAAAACCAGCAAGCCGGCGGGCGTGCCCGTATTGCTGGACGCTGCGGCGGGCATTGCTCCTTTTGAAAACTTCACCCGCTTCGCCAAGATGGGCGTCGATCTCTACTGCTTCAGCGGAGACAAAGGCTTCCACGGTCCGCAGTGTCCCGGAATACTATTGGGCCGGTACGACCTGGTCCCCGCAGTCAGTGCAAGAGAGCCCTGGTCCCCGGTCAACCATTTACCGATCATTTCCATGACGCTGCAGGAGGGAGAGGATCTGGTGGTGGGCAACAGTCTTCGCCGGATACTCAACCAGGCCAGAAAACAATCAGCATGAGAGCGGCGGCCGACGCCTGGTGCAGCGCGGATCAATCACTACGGGCGAGGAACTGGGGTTGCACCATATCTCACGACGTTTTTTGCCGGGAGATGTGGGTGCGAAGCTGAGTATGCTCGGTCGAAAAACAGAAAAGCATTTCCCCGAAAGGTCCGTAGAACTGCAGGTCCCTCGGCTGCGCTCGGGATGACAAGGGGAGGGCGGCGCTTTCATTTGGATCGGTCATTGGGATTGAGAGATGACAAGGGGAGCGTGTCACTTCCATGGAGAGTGGCCGCCGGACGGAAGGCGATTTTCATCCCCTTGGGTGGGGCGCAGGTCTATGACCTCTCCGGTCGAGATGACAATTTTGTTGGGCGGGACAAGTTAGTTGCATAACAGATTTGTCATCTCGACCGGAGCGCAGCGGAGTGGAGAGATCTGCGGTTTCACTACTTCTAACGCAAAGACCGAAATTCCATGAACATCCAACCCGGCGAGGAGCTGCGCAAGATACTCAACACGGCGCGCAAGGCAGCGAATGCGGAAGCGGATAGGAGATACTGGGATCCATGACGGCGCGGTATTTTTGGCTGTTGGTGGGTTTGCTTTCGGTCGCTCCATCCGTTCGGGCGGAGGAAAGGGCCGGGGCACGGCAATTCGCTCACAACTGCGCCGGCTGCCATGGAGCTGACGGCCGCGGGGGCGATAAGGCCCCGGCCATTGCCACGATGCCGACGGTGGTTGCGCTGTCTGACGACCAGCTCATCAAGATCGTTCACGACGGGACCCCAGCCGGGATGCCTGCTTTCCCCCAGCTGGACGAAGCGAGCACTCGGGCGGTGGTCAACTACCTGCGCACTCTGCAAGGCAAAACGTCCGCAGGCTCCTCGTCGCCTGTCACCGGCAACGCAGAAAACGGGCTGGCGTTGTACTTCGGGAAAGCGCAGTGCTCCGAGTGCCACATGGTTGAAGGCAAGGGCGGATTCATTGCCCTGGACTTGAATGGCTACGGCCAAAGCCACTCCGCCGCCGCCATCATCAAGGCGATTGTCAACCCTGACGTTCCCCTGTCCGCTACCTCGCGCGTGGTCGAAGTGCGCACCAAAGGCGGGGAGCAGCTCTCGGGCATACTTCGCTTCGAGGATAATTTCAACTTGGAACTGCAGACGCAGGATGGCCAATTTCACTTCCTCGATCGCAGCTCGTTAGCAGACGTAACGTACACCGATCACTCGCTCATGCCGCGCGATTACGGGACCCGCCTCACTCAAAGCGAGTTGAACGACATTGCGAGCTACTTGATTCTGGCCGCCAGGAATGCGCCGCAGGCTCCACGGAAACGGCGTGGAGGCGACGAATAGCATGATGAGGCGATACAGTAAGCGAGCAGCGGGCCTGTTATTTGTAACTGCGACGGCCGGTCTCTGGGCTCAATCCGCAAGTCCGGCCGGCGTCATCCATGTTCAACCCGCCGAATTGCTTGCCCCGGCAAAAGATAATTGGCTCTCCTACAATGGCGACCACACCGGCAGCCGTTTTAGCGAGCTTGGGGAGGTCACGCCCGCCAACGCGAACCGCTTGCAGGCCAAATGGGTCTTTCACTCCCGCGATGCCGGCGCACTGGAAGTAACTCCTGTAGTCGCGGCAGGGGTCATGTTTGTCACCAGTGAAAACGACGCCTACGCTTTGGACGCAAGCTCAGGCAATCTGCTTTGGCACCACATCTGGCCCATCACGCAAGGCCTGATCGATGACGCCGCCAGCCACCACAATCGGGGGGTCGCTGTACTCGGCACGCGCCTCTACATGGAGACAGACAACGCGCATCTCCTCTGTCTGGATGCACGCTCCGGCAGCCTGATTTTCGACGTTGCCTACACCACCGGCAACAAGAACTGGGGAGCTACGAGCGCTCCTTTGATTGCCGCCAACAAAGTTCTCATCAGCACTTCAGGAGGCGACGATGGCGTGCGCGGCTTCCTCGCTGCCTTCGACCCACAGACCGGCAAGGAGCTATGGCGCTTCTGGAGCATTCCGGGCCCGGGAGAATTCGGTAACGAGAGCTGGCCGAACGGCCTTTGGGAGAATGGCGGAGGCGCTATGTGGATGCCGGGCACTTATGACCCTGAGCTCAAAACCATCTTCTGGGGCACAGGCAATCCCACACCCGACTACGACGGCGAAGTCCGGCCCGGTGATGACCTTTACACCTGCGCGGTCGTCGCGCTCGATGCCGATACCGGAAAGCTGAAGTGGTATTTCCAATACAGCCCGCACAATCTCTACGACTATGACTCGGTGCAGACGCCGGTGCTCATCAACACCGATTGGAAGGGCCAGCCACGCAAGCTGCTGATGTCGGCCAACCGCAACGGCTTTCTCTACATACTGGACCGCACCAACGGCAAATTCCTGTTTGGCAGGTCTTTCGTCTCCAACATGAATTGGGCGAAGGGTCTGGATGAAAACGGCCGCCCCATTTCCAACAATCTCGTCCCCGACGAGAAAGGCGTCATGGTTTGCCCCAGCGTCGATGGCGCGACTAACTGGTACTCCCCGAGCTACAACCCAGAAACTAAGATTTTCTACTTCCGCTCGCAGGAGGCGTGCACCATTGTGTCGCGCAGTCCGGAGGGTTTCAAAGCGGGTCACACGTTTTACGCGGGCGGGGGCAAGCGGCCGGAAGGCCAAAGGGGAAAGGACTTCATCAATGCCTTCAGCCTGAGCACAATGGATTTCGCTTGGCGTAATCCGCAATTCGGCGAGGGCCATACCTGGGCGGGAGTGATGTCGACCGCAGGCGGTTTAGTCGCCTATGCCAATCAACAGGACTTCATCATGCTGGATGCCCAGAGCGGCAAATCTCTATGGCATTTCAACCTCGGCCAAGTACCACGCGCCTCGCCGATGAGTTTCGGAGTCAACGGCCATCAATACTTCGCGATAGCCGCGGGCACCGATCTGTTCGTCTTCGGTCTTCCCTGACCGCAAGCAATTCCGATGAATGCGAAGCGTGCGAGCTTGACCGACTACGAGAAATCCACAGTGTCCCGAAGGTACGGCTGAGAAGCCCCTCCAACGCTTTTAATCCTTGAATGAAAGCATTCGAAGAATTCATAATCGGCCCACGTACGCTGGTGCGAACATGGGGCACCCATCGAGTTCTGTTTGGTCCTAAAGGTCGGTTCTCGCGCAGACTCTTTAGCCCCTGCCACGGCGAATCTGCGAATGACACCGTGCTGGGGTCAGCAGGTCCGTTGGGTCCTGCACGGTTCGTTCCGCCCTTAACTTACCGTCATGGGAGCGCCCATACCCACAACACTGAAGTCGGTTCAGGACGCAGGTACTCCGTCGATGCTCGCGATGCGCCGTTGCCAATGAGGCCCGGGTTGCCGACGATCATCGCAACATACTGCTTGCCATCCACCGCGTAGGTGATAGGAAAGGCGTTCGGTACATCCTGCGTGCGCATCTGCCAAAGCATCTTGCCATCGTGAACATCGAAAGCGCGGAAGTACCGATCGGCAGCCGCCGAGAACAGCAGGCCGCCGGCGGTCGTGAGCTTGGCGGATGACTGCATCACCCGGGACTTGATGTCCATCGCAAACTCTCTCGTGTTCAGATCGAGCCCAATCATCCGGTCCGGCGTATCGCCGCCCTTCCCGGTGCAGACATCGTTGACCGAAATGTAATAGCGGCTCGTTTCAGGGTCATACGAGCCAGCCAGGAAGTTTCTGGCGCCATTGTTACTGGGGCACCGCTTGATTCCCTCCGGTGGCCCCGGCGGAAGCAGCGTTTTGACCCCGGTCTTCGGATCAATGGTGAAAATGTTCTGCGCGCCTGGATCTTTCGCGAAGAGGAACTGGCCCGTCTTAGCATCCAGAAATTCAATGACGGCCGGCTTGCCCGCGGTGATCACCACCTTGCGTTTGGCGCCTTGCCAGTCGACTGGGACGATGATTCGTTCGAAAGCGTAGTCCTGATCGAAGGTGTCATTCGGCAAATGCTGGTAATACCAGACCAGCTTGCCGGTGTCCGGATTGATGGCGAGCGTCGCATTGACATAGAGGCTGTCGCCATTTTTTCCGCCGCCTTTGGGATTGTAGGTACCTCTATCCACCGACGACCATGGAAAAGGAGAGCCGACACCAACGAACAGTAGATTCAATTCGGGATCATAGCTGGGCGGCAACCAGATCGACCCTCCCCAGCGTTTGTCGGCAGGCACGTTATTCCAGGTCTCATCTCCAGGCTCACCTGGCTGCGCGATGGTGTTGAATTTCCATAGCTGTTTCCCGGTTTCAAGATCGAAAGCAGCAATGAAACAGCCGACCGTGCCGGGGGCACAGCCGCTGGCTCCCATGATCACCTTCCCCTTCACGACGAGAGGACCGCCGTTGTACACGCGGCGGGTTTTCTCGTAATCGTCGGTCGCCACGTCCCACACTACGTCTCCCGTCTTCATGTCGAGAGCGATGATATGCATGTCGGTGGTCGGGAAGATCAGCTTATTGCCGCCAATCGCGAGCGCGCGTTTCGTGCGGTAAAAAACATCGCGATGATATTCGGCTGGGATTTCATGGCGGAATTGCCAGAGCAGGTTTCCGTTTCGAGCATCGAGCGCCTGAATCGTTTCGCCGTAGTTCCAGACGTAGAGAATGCCATCGTGCACGAGCGGCGTGAACTCCGTCATGCCGGTGGAGTTCAGGCCCCAGGTCCAAGCTACGGTCAGGTTCTTTACGTTCTCCCGATTGATCTGCTTAAGCGGGCTATAGCCCCAGGCGTTGTAAGTCGCGCGCCACATCAGCCAATCATTTGGCGAGGGATCACGCAGCATGGCGTCCGTGACCGGCGTGAGCTTATCGAGAGGCTTGATGATCTCCGCAAACCGCGCCTTGGCAGCCGCGTCCATGGTGGGGTGTGCTGCGTGAGCATCTACAATGTTGAGTATCTCGCGCGGCCCATTGCGGCCATAACGCCCTCCCACCTTATCGGGCACGCCGGAGACAGCCCCTTCGCCGGCAACCGGCGGCGCTCCACTGAGGATTTCACTGATTTTTGCTGTCGATCCGCCGCCCCTCAACTCCTCATTTCCAGTAAGCGCGCCATTGCTCTTGAGAATGTACGCCGTCACGCTCGACACTTCGGATTCGCTTAAGGATCCAGGCCTGGTCGGGGGCATGCTCTCGGAGATCTCTCCGTACAATTCCAGGGCCATCCTGGACTGCCACTGCGACTGGAAGGTCTTGCCGGAAAGGGCCGGAGCATCCGCTGTTCCCTCGAGGCCTTTACCATGGCACACGGCACAGGTCTGGCTATAAACGGAAGCGCCCCGCTCGGCCTGCGCCGCCGTGAGGTAGGCGCCCGTCCCCTGCGCCAATCCCTCGTGCGCAAAACCCAATCCACCGAGCAGACAGATCCCTACGCCAAACGGAATCGAAGTGCATCGCATGTCTCAATCTCCTATTCCGAATGCCGTGATGGTTGCGCCGGCATCACCACATGATTGCAAATTGCGCAATCTGTATTGCATGGACGTGAGAATTATCAATTCACGATGGCACTTGTCAAGCCGAGGGCGACCTCCGGCTACTTCCCTTGATCTTGCCTGGTCATGAGAAACGCCATCACTACGTCATCCTTCTGCTCGGCGTGCAGCTTGCGAAAAACCTTTAATTGTTCCTCGGCTGTTTCCTTCTGCCCAAGGTGGATCAGCACTTGGCCAAGGTGATAGTGCGCGGTCGCCTGGCCAGGATCCAGCTTGATTGTCTGTTCAAACTCGGCGGCTGCGCGTGTGTACTCACCACGGCGAGCATAGAGTATCCCCAATTGGGTGTGCGCCTCGGCCAACTTTGGATCGAGAGCGATCGCGGTTTTGAGAAGCGATTCGATTCTCCCGGAGTCTTCCGTTTGGTTTAAGACTTCGTCGGCCCGCCAAAGACTGGCGGCGTAAAGATACTGGCCTTCCGCTCTTTCGGGATACTGCTGGGCATATTGCCGGAAACGCGAGGTCACTTCAGGCATCAGATCAGCCGGTACCTGGTCGATAATCTTGAGAAAAGAATAGGACCTGGGGTCGGCCGGGTTGAGGTCGGCAGCACGGATCAATGTTCGAATGGCATCGCCGTCGTCGCCAAGCACATGCTGGGTGATTCCCAGGCCGGTGTTCATCCGCCATGATTGAGGATAGAGCTTGACCCCACTGTTAAAGACCTGTTCCGCTTCTTTCAGATTTCCATGGCGCAGGAGTTCGGCTCCCCAGGCGACCACGGTATCCTCCGTCGGATCGAGCTGAGCGGCGCGCTGAAATTGCTGCGCCGCGGGCAGAAACATCTGCCGCTTTTCGTAGACCTCCGCCAGCAAGGAATGCAGGTCTGCGGTCTCCTTTATGCGGAGCAGTCCTTCAAGCCTTTCCTGCGCTTCGGCCAGCCTGCCCAACATCATGAGGCCTAGGGCCAGGTCGTATCCGTTGGCGTAGTCGCCGGGCTTAAGGCGCTGCGCAGCCTCGAGCAATGGGACCGCTTTGGAGAGCTCGCCGAGCTTTGCATAAAACTCTCCGAAGTTATGGTTTAGATCGAAGTTCCCCGGATCTGCCGCGACCAGTCTTTTGAATTCCGCCTCCGCCAACGTGTTCTTGCCGCATTTTGCATAGTTGGCGGCAAGATTTTCGCGGGCTTGTCGAGAGGCCGGTTCGGCCTTCACGGCCCGCTCAAAGAACGCTGTCGCGTCCGTATCCTTCCCTTCAGCGGAAAGCACGAGTGCCAGCATTTCATTGCCGGCGTAATTTTGCGGCGACTCAGCCAGCACACTGCGAAGTTCGTGCTCGGCCAAGGGAAAACGCCCCTGCGAGTAGTATTCGTCGGCGGACTGCAATTGGTCTTTGAGACTTTTTGGGGCCGGAACCGTTTGCGCCGAGCCTGACACGCTTAAGCACAGGCCGAGCGCGAAAAAACGCCTAAGCAAAGCCGAATCCAGTCGGTTGCCCTGCTGCGGGAACGCCATTTTCGGAAACCCACAAGTGAATCGGTCTCGCAATCGCAAATGTTTGCAGTTGAGGAGCAGGGATGTCAAGACGAGCGCAAATGCGTGGAGACGACCCTTTTCCACAATTTTAAAGGTGCGCTTGACAACGTTATATTCGGGTGGTAGCGTTCCGGTCGATGCAAGGACCATTGCGCAGTGTGCAACTTGCTGGAATTCCCGGGGGAATATTCCTGCTTGCCCATCCCACGCCGGCGCAGAACCATCTCAGCGCCGAGTTATCGAACGGGCCGATCACGACTATTCCACCAGGCGGCGAATTTACCTGGACTCTGCGGCACGGCTACTACACCGTAGCTCCCAAACCATAGAACTTAAGCAGCAGCAAAGCGCTAGGCAGGTTGATGTTGTTTCACACAAAGCAATCTAATTTGCATAATACGCAATTCTGAAACGGCCCAAAATCTATGCCCGGTGAAAGCACGCAGGTGACAACATGGCTCTTATCAGCGCGAAGTATAGGTCTTTCGTATTCCTGACGATGTTTGCATGTCTCCCGACGCTCCTGCACGGACAAGTGGATACGGGGCAGATACTCGGCGCGGTCACTGACCAGCAGGGCGCAGCGATCGCGGGCGCAACCGTAACCCTTACGAATACAGGCACGAATGCCGTGCAGACTCAAGTGACGGGTTCGCAAGGGAATTACCAGTTCTCGAGCATCCAGGTTGGCAACTATACCCTGAGCGCAGAAGCCTCAGGCTTCGCGAGAACGACCCAGACCGGCCTGACACTCAGCATTCAGCAAAACCTGGTCGCCAACATCACCCTGAACACGGGGACGGTGCAGTCAACGGTCGAAGTCACGACCGCGCCCGCCGCGCTGCAAACAGAGGACGCTTCGGTCGGAGCGGTGGTGGCGCAAAAGACGATCAACAATCTTCCATTGAACGGCAGAAACTTTACCTTCCTCGCCCAGCTCAGCGCCGGGGTGACAACCTCACAGCAGGACACGCGGGGGCTGGCGGCCAATGGAGGATTTTCCGCCAATGGAACCCCTCCGAATCAGCAAAACTACCTCCTGGACGGTGTTGACAACAACTCCAACCTCATCGACTACCTGAATGGAGCCTTCTACGTTTACTTGCCCTCACCCGATTCGTTGGGTGAGTTCAAGGTGCAAACGAGCAACTTTAGTGCGGAATTCGGGCGGGCCTCCGGCGCCGTCCTCAACGCCACCAGCAAGTCAGGCACGGATTCGCTCCATGGCAATCTGTTTGAGTTTCTGCGCAATGACGCCCTCGATGCGCGCAATTATTTTGAAGTGGGTAAGAAGGGTGAATTCCGGCTGAACCAATTCGGCGCCACGATAGGCGGTCCGATCGTGTTCCCGCACATCTACGACGGAAGAAAGCACAAGACATACTTTTTCGGAGACTACGAAGGAACGCGAATTGTTCAAGCAAGTCCAATTACCTCGACGGTCCCAACAGCCCTGGAGCGCTCCAGCAACTACACAAACCTGTCGGAGTTGATCTCCGATCAAAGCGGAACCAGAACCGATATCCTGGGACGAACCTTTGCGCTGGGCCAGGTTTTTGATCCTTCCACTACCAGGCAGTTAAACGCCGGGCAGAATGATCCTTACACCGGCAAGACCGCAACCGCAGCAGGTTATGTGCGTGAGCCCTTTGCCGGCAACCTGATCCCCAACGCACGATTGGATCCGAATGGAGTCGCCCTGCTGAATGTGTATCCCGCACCGAATGCTACCGGGCTGTTTAGCAATTACACCAGCGCGCCTAACCTGATCCTTCAGAGCGATCAGGGAGATGTCAGAATCGATCAGGTTACGGGCGAGAAAGGTCAAGTATTTGGGAGAGCCAGCTACTTGAAGCAACCCGCCACGATTCCGCCACCCTTTACCGGGCTTGCATCTGGCGGCGCCTTTGCCACCGGGATTCAAAGTCTAACTTCTGAAGACGATGTGGTCGGCTGGACCCGCCTTCTCTCACCGACGTTGGTCAATGAATCGCGGGTCGGCTACTCTCGCATTGGGACTGCCCGGGTACAGCCCTATGCGACCAATCTCGGGGTTCCTGCACAGTTCGGTATTCAGGGGATTCCTGCATTTCCCAATAATGGTGGCCTCCCGACCTACAACCTGGCAGGCCTCAGCCAATTGGGGGCATCGCCCTGGATGCCCACTTCCGAGACCGGCACAGTGTTTCAAGTGACCGAGAACATCACCAAGAACACCGGCCTTCACAGTTTTAAGGGCGGCTTTGAATATCAACGCGTGGATATTACGTTCTTCCAACCGGCCTACAGCCGGGGTAACTACACCGCCGCAGGAACCTACACGGATGTGGCGAACACTTCGGGAGGATCGGCAACCAGCAATTCCACCCTCGCGAGCGGCGGCGGAAATACAGGTTTGGCCCAACTGCTGCTCACTCCCATCCCCGGAACCATTCCTGGAGCGCTGAACTATGTGGGCGGATTTAACGAAGTCCAGGCGACGAATCACCAACTCATCGACACGGGCCGAAACTACTATGCGTTCTATGGTCAAGACGACTGGAAGCTATCGCATCGCCTGACACTGAATCTTGGCCTCCGCTGGGAATTCATAGGTGGCGGCAAGGAAGGACAAGGGAGGCAGGTGAATTTCATTCCGCCGACCGGAAGCCAAGGCGCGGAATTCCTCATGCGGAAGGGAGTGTGCAATCAAAACCTTTCCACCTCGTTTCTGGCTTTGACCGCCAAGGATGGAATCAGCATCGCGTGTTCAAGCAACGAAGCACTGATCAAGACGCCGTGGACAGATTTTGCGCCACGCGTTGGGTTCGCGTATCAGGCCCTCAATAACGTCGTGATCCGGAGTGCTTACGGCATCTTCTACGGTGCTGCCAGCAATGGTTTCAATTTCGCAACCGCGAACAACTATCCTTTCTCCTTTGGCTTTACCTACAATTCGCCGGATGCGGGACATCCCATCACCTTTCCTAATGGCGGACTGGCAACGTTAGAAACCGGATTGAGCTCAATCAACTTCGTTCCGCAAAATGTGAATGCCGCGGGCCTGGGGCTCTCAGGAACTCTCTATAACTTCAAGACGCCTTATTATCAGGCTTATAACTTCAGCATAGAAAACCAGATATCGCCGAGCGCCACCTTCACGGTGGGATTTGTCGGCAACCAAGGGCGCCACCTGCTCGGAGGGCCTACTGTCAATGGCGTGTCGGAAATGCTGCCACCCGCGGCGAATCCTCAGAACTATGTTCCGTATCCTGATTTTTCACGGGGATTTGGAGTTACGACCGGGGCTGCCAACAGCGGCTACAATTCGCTGCAGACGACCATTCAGCGCCGGATGAGCAATGGATTGAATCTGCTTGCCAACTATACCTGGTCGAAATGCCGGACTGACTATAGAGACGGGCTGAATAATAACATCGGCGCCTATCGAGCCTCCCAGTTACCCGGATTTGGTATCAAGGGCGACTACACGCTATGCGATTATCATGTGCCGCACATGTTTCACTTTAGCGGAACCTATCCCCTACCCTTTGGTAAGGGCCAGAAGTTTCTGGGAAATGCGTCGGGGATTGTGAATCAAGTAGTCGGCGGATGGACGACCAACTGGATCGTTACCGAGCAGAGCGGTCAGCCGTTCACGGTCTCTTGCACGATCACGACCGCGGCCAGTTTTGGCTGTTATGCCCCGACCGTCAAGGGACAGAGTCTGTACGGGCCCCTTCACAACGTGACTCAATGGGCGAACCCGTTGGCGTTTAGAAACCCCGCTCCCGCCACCACAATCGGGCAAAGTGACTACACTCCTCTCGGCGGCATTGGAAGCCAACTACTGGGCCCAGGGTTTCATCGGGCTGACCTGTCGTTTCTCAAGCAATTCCCGGTCACCGAGGAGGTGCGGTTCGAATTTCGCGGGGAGATTTTCAATCTCTTTAACACCCCGCAATTCGGCATCCCCGGATTTTCGGGTCCCGGTGTGGTTGCCGCTCCAGGCTCAACCGACTTCACCAACACGGCGAATTTCGGGAGGATTACGGCCACACGCGATGGGGCCTACGATCAGCGCGAGGTACAGGTCGCTCTGAAACTATATTGGTGAGAAAGGCCCAAGGTAACCAGACTCGAGGTGACGTTCTTAGCGTGCCTTTCCGGGCTACAGCGGATCCGGGTTGAAGCGTTCGCGAGCGCCTAACAGACTCGACGGGTGCCCCAGGTTCGCGTGAGCTAACGTGGGCCGATTACGAATCTTCGAATGCTTTCACTCCAATGAGTAGAAGCGTTTGATGGGCTTCGCCCGTCTTTTTCGGCCCACGTTAGCTGGCGCGAACATGGGGCACCCGTCGAGTTCTGTTAAGCCTTATAGCGTCAGTTCTCGCGCGGACAGCAAAACCCTTAATGCTCTTCTTCCAGTGATTGTAACTTCCATGCCGATTGACTGCCCTTCCCCGTGCGTGATAGGGTTCCGCCGATCGGATGAAATCGCCATTGCATAATACGAACCGCACCAACGCTTCGCGAATCCTATGTTTGACGCTGCTGGCTTTAGGCGTGATCGCTGGCCCAGCCACTGCTCGCAGCCAAGGGCCAGCACCGGAGCTCAGCGGTCCCAGCTTTATCCCCGACGGCCGAGGGTCGACACTCGCCGGCTGGCACACCCTCGGGCAAGCTTCCTGGCGCGCAGAGAAAGGTGAAATCGTGGGCACGGGAACCAGAGGTTCCGGCTGGCTTGTCCTGGATCACTCGTACCAGGATGCCGGCCTCTACACATCCTTTCAGTGCACCGGTCCGTGCGATACCGGTATTCTCTTCCGGCTGCACCATACGCCTGACGGCATGCAGGGCATTTACCTGGCAATCAAAGATGGCGAATTGAAAGGGTACGCCCTCACGCTCGATAGTGACGGCAAGGAAATTCAGAGAAAGGAATTACGGCCAGCCGGAGGACAGATCAGATTTGCCCCACCTCCGCCCGATCCTTCCGCTCCCGTGCGTCCGTTTCAAATTCCCGCGCTGCCGAGTGCTCCCGCTGGCGTGACCATCCCCATCACCCGCCCGCACCAAGGCATTCGTGACGGGGAGTGGAACGAGATTGAGCTGCTCCTCGATGCCGATATCCTGCGCGCCTTTATGAACAATGGCGGAGGCCAGGCAAGCGTGGCTACAGGAGAGATGAACGGGTACGGACCCATCGCCCTCTATGCCGGCAAGGACTGCGAAGTGCGCTTCAAGAATGTCGCCTACAAAGACCTTGCGATCAAGAGAGACCCCGCGGAGCAAGTAGGCAACGGCTTTCGCATGCAGCGCCTGAGCCCCTTTTACTACGGCTGGTCGGCGGCAGCCGCCGACTTCAACCATGACGGGAAGATGGATATCGTTTCTGGACCTTTCATTTACTTCGGGCCCGACTACCTCACCTCCCGAGAGATTTACCCCGCAGAGACCTATAACGCTTCGAACCAATACTCCTCGAACGACTGGGTGGAACACGCCGCCGACTTTACCGGGGACGGCTGGCCCGATGTCATTACTACCAGCCACGCCGGAGGCGGCAAAGACGGAGCTGTGCTCTACGTAAACCCCAAGGGCGAGTCGCGGCGCTGGGAGAAATACAAAGTTGTGCCGGTGATTCAAAGCGAAGAGACGGTGCTGAAAGATGTGGACGGCGATGGAAAGCCGGAGCTGGTGTATGAAGCGGAAGGATACATGCGCTATGCCAAGCCCGATCCAGCCAATCCCACCGGGCCGTGGACCGTCCACACCGTCTCAGAGAAAGGGCCATGGCCGGCGCACGGTATCGGCGCAGGCGACATCAACGGCGACGGCCGGGTGGATATTCTCGGGGCACAGGGCTGGTGGGAGCAGCCTCCCCCAGGGAGCGGGGATCAGTTGTGGACGTACCATCCCGTGGCCTTCGGCAGTTGGGAGCGGGCATCCCCCGGGGGCAGCGAAATCGGCGTCTACGACGTGAATGGCGATGGCTTGGCCGATGTTGTCACCAGCCTGCAGGCGCATGGTTGGGGGCTCGCCTGGTTTGAACAAAAGCGGGCTAAAAACGGCGACATCACCTTCGTGAAGCACATGGTGATGGATAACTACAACTCGAAGAATTCCGGTAATGTCGCCTTTTCCGAGTTGCACGGCACAGCTATTGCGGATGTGGATGGGGACGGCATTCCTGACTTCATCGTCGGCAAGCGCTTCTGGTCGCATCTGGACGATTACTACGACTCGGATCCCTATGGCCCGGCGGTTCTCTATTGGTACAAAACGGTTCGCAATCCCAAGGCGCCGGGGGGAGCGGAGTTGGTTCCCCACTTGATCCACAACCGCTCGGGCGCCGGATCGGATGTGCTTGCAATCGACCTCAACGGTGATCAAAGGATGGATATCGTTACCTCAACCAGAAGCGGGACTTACATCTTCTGGGGAAAGCCGGCAGATAAAACCACCGGCAAAGCTCACTAGCAGGGCTGCAGTCCCAAAGGGGAAACTCGGTTTTGCTGTGGGTCTAGCTGTGGCAGGGGCTAAAGCCCATCCTATTTTCAGATGTTTACGGCACGACTGAAGTCGTGCCCTGATACAAAACCGAGTTTTTTCGCAGCGTCTGAACGTCGGGCCGCAAGAGGGTGAGCGTTCCTGTCGTTCTCACCCACCGTCTAAAGCACCTGCGACGGCCCACGACCGAGCCATGATATAGCCCGCGTTTCTCTCCGAAATGGTTTCTTGACTGCGGTTTGTGGCGCGTGATAGCGTCCCTCGGTGTGAATGCAAAGGCATTTGCATAATACGAACACGTGTAAGCGACTACAAATCGACACGAAAAAGAGGTGAAGCCCCATGCGAATATTTCGAGGATCTTTTGGCCGGACGCTCTTATCGATCTCATTTTGTTTCCTGCTGGAATCGGTTCCAGCGCTCAGCCAGAATACTTTCGGCACGATTGTCGGAACGGTCGATGACAACACCGGGGCAGCCGTCTCAGGAGCGGCCGTCACCTTAACGAACGATGCCACCGCGGAACGCCGCACCAGCTCAACCGATAGCTCGGGCGACTATCAGTTCGTTTCCCTGTCGCCTGGAACCTACAAGCTCGAGATTGAAGCGACCGGGTTCAAGCACTACACTCGCGACGCAATCATCGTCCAGGTTGCTCAGACCTTTCGTCTGAACGCGGCGATGGAGGTCGGGGCGGTCAGCCAACAGGTGATCGTGACGTCGCAAGCACCTATCATGCAGACGGAAACCGCTTCCCTGGGACAAGTGGTCTCCGGCAAAGCGGTTACCAACATTCCGTTGAATGGCCGCAACGTTCTGGCGTTGGTGGCCCTTGTTCCAGGAGTCGTTCCGCAGGGCAGCTCTTCCGGAAACCTCACCGGCCAGAATGTTTTTGCCGCGGGCAACTACCAGATCGGGGGAGGCAACGGAAACCAGAGCTCGGTGCTGGTCGACGGCTCGCCGGTCAACACTTCCTACGGAAATACTGTCGAACTCGTGCCCGATCAGGATGTGATCCAGGAGTTCAAAGTCCAGACCAACAACAACACCGCGGAATTCGGCATGTACACCGGCGGCGTGATCAATATGGCGACCAAGTCCGGAACAAACTCGTTCCACGGAACCACCTACGAGTATTTCCGCAATACCGTTTTGAACGCCAATGATTTCTTTGCCAAGCGCAATAACACCGGTAAACAGCCATTCCATCAAAACCAGTTTGGCGGCAACATCGGCGGCCCGATCATAAAAGATAAGGTCTTCTTTTTTGGGGACTATCAGGGCTACCGTCAGGCACAGGGCAAGGTCTACGTTTACAACGTGCCCACGTTGCCCATGCGGACGGGTGACTTTTCGCAAACGGGAGCTGCCATCTACGACCCGCTTACCACCTGTGGCTACAACGGAAATCCCGCTTGCACTGCGGCGCAGCTGGCTGGCACTGCTCCCACGCGCACAGCGTTTCCAGGCAACATCATTCCCCAAAGCCGCTTCAGCACAGTGGCCAAGAATCTGGTCGCGTTTCCCTACTGGGCGGCGCCGACGGTTACTTCACAAAGCGGCACAGGAATTAACAACTTCTCCCGGTTCGGCAATGCAGGTGGCATTAACGATCAATACACCATCCGCGGAGACGAAACGCTCAGTTCGAAACAACAGTTATTCGAGCGCTATACCTGGTGGCGATCCAAGAATCACGGTGCAGAGCCATACCAGAATGGCTTGATCAGCGGCGACCCGATCTCGCCCGAAGCCTTTACCACGCAGCAGGGCGTTATTGGCGACACCTATATTTTCAACCCGACGACCATTGCTGACATCCACGTTTCGTTCTTGCGCTGGAACTACAAGAGAACGCCGGGAACCTTGGGCTACGATGAAACGAAACTCGGCTTTCCGGGCTACTTTTCACAGATCGCGCAATACAACGGCTTCTCACCCTCAACCACCGTGCCGTCGATCTCCATGTCGAACCCGACGTATAACGGGGTCGGCACAGGACTCATCTTTTCCATCAACAACAATTATGTGATCTCGCCGACCTTCAGCAAAACAATCCAGCGGCACACGATCAAGGCGGGAGCGGACTTGCGGCGCTTGGAGATGGCCTATTTCCAGAACAATTCGCCGGGAGGTGTCTTTACCTTCGACAACGTGTTTACTGGCCAGAGCGCAGCAAGCCCGGGCTCCACCGGAAACCCGTTCGCATCTTTCCTGCTGGGTTATGTGAGCAGTAGTTCCTCGCAGACGGTTCAGATTGCTCCTCCCACCCTGCAAACCATCTACTACCAGGGCTACTATGTTCAGGACACGTGGCAGGCGAGCAACAAGCTGACTCTTACTTTGGGCCTACGTTATGAGATTCCCGGAGTGTATGTCGCGCGCCACGGCTATGCGGATACCTTCAATCCAACCGAGATCAATCCAATCGTCGGCGTTCCCGGAGCATTCGATCTGGTAAATACTCCCCAACACCCGGCAAGCGGGGTCAGAAACGAGCACTTCAACAATTTCTCCCCGCGCATTGGAGTGGCTTACCGCCTCAACGACCTCACCGTAGTGCGCTCAGGCTGGGGCAAATTTGTCATCCCGTCCGATCTCCAATTTCCAGAGGCGCCGCTCCAGGCCGGCATTAACTTCATCAACAACCTGATGGTGCAGTCGACCAACAGCAATCAGACTCCGGCGAACACCTTGGATAATCCCTATCCCAATGGCTTGATTGGACCGCCACACCGGAATCCAAGCTACCAGCAGATCCTGCTGGGAGGAAATCCCCAGGCGCTTTCCGTCAATGAGCCGAACGGTTTGACGTATCAATGGAACTTTGCCATTCAGCGGCAGCTTCCCAAGGACTGGGCACTGGAGGTGGCGTACGCCGGCCTGCATGGGGAAAATCTCCCCATCAGCGCCACCATCAACCAGGTCTCTACCAATACTGTGAACATGGCGCACCTTGATCCGGTGTGTGCCAGCGGCGATCTTAAAGATTGCTTCTTCACCAAAACCGTGGCCAATCCGTACTATGGAAAAATCTCGCAGGGCGTCCTGCAAAACGCGACGGTCACCGCAAACCAATTGGCCCGTCCGTTTCCACAGTATGGAAGTATTTCCAATTCAGGGCACTATGTCGGCGTGAGCAACTACACGGCGTTGCAGATGAAGTTGGAAAAGCGTTTCTCTGCCGGTGGCACTGTGTTAGGTGCCTACACCTTCTCGAAACTTTTGACCAACGCGGAGTACCTCACCAGTTGGCTGGACACCACGACCACGGCCGGCTATCAAGACACCAACAATCTTTCCAGCGAATATTCGCTCTCCAGCTTCGACTCCCGGCAGCGTCTCGTACTCAGCTACGTGTATGAGTTGCCTTTCGGAAAAGGCAGAACGTATTTCTCCAACTTATCTGGGATTGCCAATGCTGTTGCAGCGGGCTGGGGCGTCAACGGGGTAACCACGTTCCAGGATGGCTATCCGTTGGGCTTGACGAACGCCACCAACAACCTCTCCACTTACGCCTATGGCAGCAATACCCGGCCAAACGTAACACCCGGCTGCGCAAAGAAGATCAGCGGGGGCATCTTCAATCGCCTAGGCACCCTCGAGGGTTCTGCAAACAACTATTTCAACACTGGCTGCTTCAGCCAGATTCCACTCTTCACTTACGGCAACGAATCCAGAACCGACAACGCGTTGCGCACACCGGGTGTCGCCAACTATGACTTCGCCCTTTACAAGGACACTCCGATCCACGAGAACCTCGTGTTCCAATTCCGGGTCGAGGCGTTCAACTTATTCAACCGTGTCCAATTTGGCAGCCCAAACAGCGTCGTCGGAAACTCGCAATTCGGCAATATCACGACCGACCTGAACACTCCTCGGCTGCTGCAAATGGCAGGAAGGATCACATTCTAACGAACCGATGAGGCACACTCTGGGTAATCTAGTGGGCGCTTTGACTGCCGCGATCCTCGTGATCGTGGCAGTCAGTCATCAGGTGGTGGAAGCTACGGGCAAACCAGCCAAGGCTTACACCACCTGGAGCGACTACGAAGGCAGTCCGGACTCAGCCCAATACTCCGGCCTGACGCAGATCAACAAATCGAATGTAGCCCAACTGCAGCAGGTATGGTTTTATCCCAACGGCAATAACGGCTTCCGCTACGGCTTCAATCCAGTCGTGGTGGACGGCGTCATGTATGTGGTCGCTAAGAACAACAACATAGCTGCGCTGGACGCACTGACCGGCAAGGAGATCTGGGTCCACGACAACAACAACCCCAGAAATATCACCAACCGCGGCATCAACTACTGGGAGAGCCAAGATCGTACAGACCGCCGGCTGTTCTATTCCACCAACAACATGCTTCATGCCCTCGACGCCCGCACCGGCAAGCTCGTGGACGGGTTCGGCGACCACGGCAATGTCGATTTGCGGGAGGGCTTGGGCCGCGATCCCAAGACGATCCGGCAGATCGAGTCGGGCAGCCCGGGGCGGGTATTTGAAAATCTGCTGATCCTGGGCTCGGCAACCGGCGAGGAGTACAACTCACCCCCGGGCGATATTCGTGCCTACGACGTGCTCACCGGCAAGATGGTTTGGATCTTCCACACGGTTCCGCACCCCGGCGAGTTTGGCTACGACACCTGGCCGAAGGACGCCTGGAAATACATCGGTGGAGTGAACGACTGGGGCGGGATGAGCATCGACGAGAAGCGCGGGATCGCTTACTTCCCGCTCGGATCCCCCACCTACGATTTCTACGGCGCGGATCGAACCGGCGCCGGGCTATTCGGGAACTGCCTGCTCGCGCTCGACGCCCGCACCGGCAAATATCTTTGGCACTTCCAGGCGGTGCATCACGATCTGTTCGATTACGACCTCACCACCTCACCTAAGCTGCTTACTGTCAAGCACGACGGTAAGATGGTGGATATTGTCGCCGCGGCGGGTAAGGATGGCTTTCTTTACGTATTGGATCGGGTTACCGGCAAACCTATTTGGCCGATCGTGGAACGGGCCGTTCCGCAATCGGATATGCCCGGCGAGCACTCCTGGCCCACGCAGCCATTCCCCACGGCGCCCCCGCCCTTCGCCACCCAGTCCTTCACGCCCGATGACGTAGATCCTTATATCGCCGATCCCGCGGAACGGGAGAAGATCAAGCAGCAGTTGCAGAACGCGCGCAACCATGGACTCTTTACTCCGGCCGGTTTGACAGACACGGTCGAGATGCCGGGAAACAATGGTGGAGGCAATTGGGGCAGCGGCGCGGTCGATCCGCTAACGGGTACCGTATACATCGAGAGCAAGAACGCGCCCTCGATGATCAAGCTGGAGCCGAATCAGCCCAAGCGGCCGATGACCGGTTCCCCCGAGACCAATGGCAAGATTGTTTACATACAGAATTGCCAGACTTGCCATACCGCGGAGTTGGCCGGCCAACCGCCATCGATTCCTTCGCTGGTCAATGTTGTTTCCCGCATCGGTGCGGACCGGGTCAAGAGTACGATCCAGAATGGCGCTTCTCCCATGCCCGCCTTCACCAGCCTGTCTGAGAAAGAAGTAGACGCGCTCGTCGCCTTTCTTTCCGATCCATCGAAGGCGCACGTGCCGGCGGATGTCGCGGCACTCCTCTCGGCGCCGCGGCCACCACCGCCGCCTCCTCCACCGGGGGCGCCGCAGCAGCGCTACTGGACCGGCTATGGGTACATGAATTCCAGTGATGGGCTCCCTGCCAACAAACCACCCTGGTCCACCCTGACCGCGTACGATCTGAACCAGGGAACGATCAAGTGGCAGATCCCGTTAGGCGGTGTTACCGAGCTCATCGCAAAAGGAATCAAAGATACGGGAAGTTTCTGGCCGCGAGGCGGCGTCGTGGTTACGGCCGGTGGGCTGATCTTTTCGGGAACCATCTCGGACGCCACTATCCGGGCCTACGACAAAGACACTGGTAAGGTACTTTGGGAGCAGGTCATGCCTGCCGGGCCTGAAGGGATTCCGGCGGTGTTTGAGGTGAATGGAAGGGAGTATCTGGCCTTCAGTGCGAGGCCTACCCTGAAACCACTGGGCCCCGGCGGAGAGCGGCAGACCGCAGACGCAGCGCAAACGCAGGGGTTTTATGTGTTTGCCTTGCCTGATCAGGGCCACAAGTAGGCCGCTTGCCGACTTGACTGCCCGTAACCGAGCTGGTAGGCTACGTGAACAATACGCAATCCATCGCGCGTATTATACAATCATAGAAGTCCACAAGGTCTAAAATCCATGGGCAGTGTGAATTACTCAAGCTTCGGACTGCAGGACAAAATCGCGATCGTCACTGGAGCGTCCCAGGGGATTGGCCGTGCGATTGCGCTTGGATTGGCGCAGGCCGGCGCTCATTTGGTGCTGGCGAAATATCCCGATAAGCGCCAGGACGAGATCAAGGCCGTGCAGGCGGAAATCGAGGCGCTGGGACGCAAGGCGATCATCGTGCAGACCGATGTTGCCCAGGTTGACCAGGTGCGCTCCTTGGTGGATCAGGCGCACGCCACCTTCGGGCGCGTGGACATTCTTGTTAACAACGCAGGATGGACCGGCACGGGACCCGCTCTCGACATGACCGAAGACGAGTACGACCGGACCATGGCCGCCTCCATGAAGAGCGTGTTCTTTGCTTGCCAGGCGGCTGCCCGGGTAATGATTCCGCAGGGCGGCGGCAGGATTATCAACATTGGATCCAACTTTGGGGAGATCGCCTTTAAAGGACGGGCGGTCTACGCCGCGGCCAAGGCGGGTGTCCACCACCTTTCCCGCGCCCTCTCGCTGGAGTGGGCGAAAGACGGCGTGCTGGTAAACGTTGTCGCGCCTTGCATCACGGAAACTGAGTCACGCAAAAATATCCTGGAACGGCCCGGATACAAAGAATGGGCCACCAAGGAAATGATTCCACGCGGACGATGGAATCAGCCCGAGGACCTGGTGGGCGCGGTACTATTTCTTTCAAGCCCGCTTTCCGACATGGTCGTCGGACACGTGCTGATGGTCGACGGTGGCTGGACGATTCACTGACGCCAATTGAACGGAGTGAACATGAAGCTACGCAATAAAGTAGCGATCATTACCGGAGCCAGCCAGGGGATCGGCAAAGGCATTGCCGAAGTATTCGCCGAAGAAGGAGCTGACGTCGCCGTCAATCACCTGGGCTCGTGCGAACAAGCTGCCGCAGTTGCGGAGTGGGTGCGGAGCCAAGGCCGGCGTGCGCTGGCGATGGAAGCCGATGTCAGAGAGCGCTCCCAGGTGGAGGCTCTGTTCGACCGGGTAGAGAAAGAGCTGGGGCCGGTCGACATATTGGTGAACAACGCAGGCATTGAAACCATTGTTCCTTTCATGGAGCTGACCGACCAGCAGTGGGCCGATGTGGTGAACATCAATCTGCGCGGAGAGTGGCTGTGTGCGCAAGTCTTCTGCCGCCGCGCAGTGGCCGCCGGCCGCGGTGGCGCCATCATCAACATTGGGTCCATCCAGGCAGGTAAGGTTTTGCCCGGACGCACTCACTACGCGCCGGCCAAGCTGGCCATCGAGGCGCTCACCCGCAATATCTCCGCGGAAATGGGTGCGCTCGGAATTCGGGTCAATTGCATCCACCCGGGTTTGATCGAGACACCCATGATCGAGTGGGTCCTGAAGCATCCTGATCCGAGCGTTATGTCGGGGGTTTTGGCGCAGATATCGTTGGGTCGAACGGGCCAGCCTCGCGAGATTGGAACCGTAGCTGCGTTTTTTGCTTCCGACGAGGCCAAATATGTCACCGGCCAATCACTCTACGCCGACGGCGGTTGGGTCGGAAAGTGAGTTCGAACCATGAAGAATCCTACCTTTGTCACCGCGCGGTCTGAACAATTGAGCCGGGAATTTTTTCCCAATGAAGACTACGCCGTACGCCAAGGTCTTCTGAAGCTGCTCGCCATCAAGGATTCCGACATCCGTCTCCTGACTTTGGAGCAATCCCGCGACGCGGTGGACAAAGGATTGCACGCGGGTGGCGCATTCTCATCCATCATCCCGCTGGTCGCACTGTTTTATGGCGGCTTCCTCCATTTGGACATTGAAGATCCGACCCGCCGCGGGCAAGACATCTTCACCCTCAGCAAAGGCCACGCAGTCGCTGCCATGGCCTCGATCTACGCTGAACTCGGCTACTTCGACCGTAAGACGCTCAAAAATTCTCGCTCGTATGCCAGCATTCTGAATGGGCATCCAGGCCCGATTCTCCCGGGAGTGCATATCGCCACCGGGCCCATGGGGCAGGGATTCGGCGTGGCGCAGGGCTTTGCGATCGCCGGCCGCACCAGCCCCCGCTTTGATTCCTATACCGTGACTGGCGATGGCGAGCTGCAAGAGGGGCCCATCTGGGAGACGGTGATGTACGCCGGCCAGCACCATCTCGATAATCTCTGCGTGCTGGTGGATCGCAACAATGGGCAGCTCGATCTCCACACGCGCTTGATTTTTCCCATGCCAGATCTCGAGGTGGTCTTTCGCTCTTTTGGTTGGCAGGCGTACACGGTGGATGCGACCCAATACGATGGCGTCGTGGCTGCGCTGGATAGATTCCGCTTCGGGCCGCGCGACGGCAAGCCCACTGCGATCATCTGCAACAGCACCAAGGGCTTCGGCTCCTTCTCCGATTTCCTGAACAAACACAAAGTAACCATGCCGGAGACTTTGATCGCCCAGGAATATGAGCTCCAGACGAATCAGCGCCAGGCCCGGGTTGATGAATTTAATTTGTACTGCGAGCGGCTGGCCGGCAGCGCTGAGGGCGATGCGATCCGTGACCAGTTGCTGGAAGCGGCGCAGCGCATGCATCTCGAAGTCGCAGCCAGCACGGTGACGACGATCGTTGGCCCGGTGCTGACCCGGCGCGTTCCACCGCGCAACAAGCGCATCGCTTACGACCCTAAGAAGTTGCCGCAAATTGACTCCAAGAAGGAATACGCGGCCTCCGACATCGTGACCGCGGCCATGAAGGTCTTCGCCAAAGATCCTTCGGTGGTCTCCATTGACGCAGACCTTGCCTCCACCAGCGGCCTCGAAGCCGGTATCGCCGCAGTGGATCAGAAGCGGGCGCTGAATGCGGGTGTCGCCGAAGCGAACATGATGCTGATCGGCGAGGCGTTTGCGGCGCTGGGTTACAACACCTGGGTCAGCACCTTTTGCCCCTTCTTCGACTGGAAGGTATTGCGCCGCATTGCCGTCGGCGCCCAGGAGCGGCAGGAAGCCATCGAGGCGCCGGACGGATGGTTGAGTGAAGGCCATGGCCTCGATTTGACCTTCCTGGCAACGGCTGCAAACTTCGAGACCCGCACCAACGGCGCGACGCACATGGGCAACGACGACAGCACGACGTTCGACGCCGTCGCCCAACTAAAGATCATTGACGTGTCTTGTCCCCAGCAAATGCTCTCCATCATGAAGTGGATTATGGAGGGAAATCGCGGCCTGGTTTACCTGCGCGTCATGCGCACGGGCTCCGCGGTACTGTACGGCAACGACTATGTGTTTTCCTTTGGCAAAGGCTATCGGCTGCGCAGCAGCCCGGAGGACCGCGCGGTCATCGTCAGCAGCGGGCGCGGAGTGCACGAAGCGCTGGCTGCCGCGACAAAATGCTCGGTTCCAGTAGGCGTAGTGGATATGCCGTCGATTGACGAAGAGCTGTTATTGGACCTGTGCAATTCCGGCCAGCTCGTGATTCTTGCGGAACAGAACAATGGATATATCTGGCAGAACCTGCTTAAGGTTCTCTACCGCCATCGGGGCCGAGTGAAGGCCGGAGCATGGGACAGGGTCCTTACCATCAACACACTTAAGAGCGATGGCAAGCCGCAATTCATTCATTCCGGCACCTACGAGGAGTTGATCGCGGCCTTCCACCTGACTCCCGACGCCATCGCTCGCACCATCGTGGAGAAACAATGACCCTACCCATTGTGGATGAATTCCATCGAGCCGCAATCGCTTTCACCATCGTGGAGAAACAATGACCCTACCCATTGTGGATGAATTCCATCGAGCCGCAATCGCTTTCACCATTGAGGAGAAACGATGACCCTACCCATCGTGGATGAAAATTCCATCGAGGCTTTGGATCTTCCCGGACGGAAGCTTCGCTGGTTGATGACCGGAGAAAATGTGGACGCGCGCCACTGTTCCATGTGCATGATCCAGGTAGCCCCGGGAGAGACCGTGAGGCCCGCGCATTCCCACCCCAATGGAGAAGAGATCATCTACATCGTCCGCGGAACGGGAAAGGTAATGATCGAGGGCGTAGTAGAACCCGTGAAAGAAGGCAGCGCAATCCTCTTTCCTCAAGGCAAAGTACACATGTTGCGGAACACGGGAACGGAAGAAATGAAAGTAGTTTGTTTCTTCGCTCCGGCAACGAACCTCGACAACTACAAATTCTTCGACGACGTGGTCTTTCCCGAGTAGCGTCCCAAGGGGACCAAACAGAACACGACGGGTGCCCCGTGTTCGCACCAGCGTACGTGGGCCGAAAAGACGGGCGAAGCCCATCCAACGCTTCTAAACATTGAGTGCATAATATGCAATACCTCTGGACAATCGCGAGTTGCGACAGTACCCTCGTAACGAGTTCATTCCCATGTTGAAGAAGACACTAAGCCGTCGCGCATTGCTCAGCTGGGCAGCCATGGGCGCGGCCACCGCTGCTCTCCCCGCCTTCGCAAAGAAAACCCGAACCCTCCAAATCGGCCACACCGGAATCACCTGGCCGAACGACGTTCCCCAGGCCATCACCGATATCGGCAATCTCGGCTTCTACGGCTTCGAAACCTTCGGAGACGTCCTCACCAAAGCCGAGCCGCAGGGCGGCCTCGAGTCGGCTCTCGAGCAGCATCACCTGCCGCTCATTTCCGGCTACTGCACCATCAATCTGACCGATTCGTCCAAGCGTAAAGACGAGATGGACAAAGCAATCGCCTGGGCCAAGCTCATCAAAAAATATAACGGGCGCATCTTTGTTCTCGGCCCCAACCAGGTCAACCGCGCCAGCTACGACTTTGCCGCTAACAAGGCAAACATCGTAAGCACTCTCAACGAAGCGGCCAAAACGGTTACCGACCAAGGTCTGACCGTAGTGCTGCACCAGCACACCGGCACCTGCGTCGAATCGCGGGATGAGACCTACGCGGTACTGGACGCAGTCGATACGAAGGTCGTCAAGTTCGGGCCCGATATCGGCCAGCTTACCAAGGGCGGTTCCGACGCGGTTCAGGTGGTGAAGGACTATCTGCCACTCGTCCAGCACATGCACTTGAAGGACTACAACGGCGAAGACCCACACCTTCTCGGCTACTGTCCTCTGGGTAAGGGAAAAGTAAACATCCCCGCCATTTTGGACATCATGGAAGGGCGAAAAATTCATGGTATGGTAATGGGGGAACTCGACAACGACCCCAAAAACCTATCACCCACTCCACCTGTGGAATTGGTTAAAACCAGCAAGCTTTACCTGGAAACGCTGGGAATAAAGTTTCGAGCCTAGAACCGGACTCTCTTTATGCCCGAGGAAAAAGTTCACCAGATTCCGTTTATCCAGAGTCTTGATCGCGGTCTTACGATCCTGCAGGCGGTTGCCCTTTCCAAAGAGCCAGTCTCCCTCGGCGAACTCACAGAGCTGCTGGGGATCGATCGCAGCAGTGTGTTCCGTCTGGCCAACACGCTCAGACGGCGTGGGTTTCTGGCCTGCCCTGCGGGCCGAAAAGACTACATCCTCGGCTCCTCGATGTGGCGCTTGTCCCATCGGTACGACTGGGGAAACATGCTGATCCGGGTAGCCAACAAGCAGCTCAAGCTGCTGGCGAGCCAGGTCAACGAAACCTCACACCTTGCCATCCGCGAAGGCAAATACGCGCTGTTTATCGACCATGCCGCGGCCAATAATGTCATCGCCGTAGCAGGGCAAGTCGGGGAACTGGTCCCCCTCTACTGCACCGCGCACGGCAAGGCGTTGTTAGCCGATGCCGATGAGCGTGAGTTGCGTGCTCTCCTTGGTTCCGGCCCGCTCCGCAGATATACCAAGAACTCCATGACCTCAATTCAGGAGTTGGCCAAGGACTGCACTCTGATTAAGAAAAGGGGCTATGCCACGGACGAGGCCGAATATGCGGAGGATCTGCGTTGTGTGGCGGCTCCTATCCGCGTGGACAACGACGTGATTGTGGGATCGATCGGGGTTTCCGCCCCTCTTGCCCGCTTTTCCAAGGAACGCTTTCGCGTCTCTGCGCAGCAGGTGTGCAAGGTGGCGCAGGCGATCGGCCTTCTGCTGAGCATTGCGGACCAGAACTCCGATTCCGAGGAAAAGTCTGTCGCCGAGTTCGCATGACCGAAAATCCTATTCTGAATTTTGCCCTCGACAAGTCTTCCCTTCATTACATCGGCAGCGACCTACAGCGCCCGGAATGCATCCTGGCAGAATCGGACGGCACTCTTTGGTCTGCGGATGCACGGGGCGGGGTTGCGAAGATCACCCCTGACGGGAAACAGCAGATCATTACCCAACAGCGGTCCGGTCATTTTCAGGGAGTGACCAGCGAGGCCAGCCGGTATCTGGAAGGCACGCTGCCGAACGGGCTGGCTTTCGCCCGCAACGGCGATATCCTGATATCGAACTTTGGCACGGATTGCCTGGAGTTGATGACGCGCGACGGCGAAACCAAGGTGCTTGCCGACAGCATCGATGGTGAGGCAATCGGGAAAGTGAACTTCGTTCTACGCGACTCCCAAGATCGGATTTGGATCACGGTCTCCACGCGGATCAAAAATTGGATGCATGCTTTGCGGACGGATCTGCCGGATGGGTATATCGCCAGATACATCGACGGCAAATTTCGCATTGTGGCCGACGGCTTTCACTTCACCAATGAGATCCGCATGGATGCGCGGGAAGAATTCATGTACGTGGTCGAGACCACAGGCGGATGCGTGAGCAGATTGCGCGTGGGCAAAGACGGAAGCCTGAGTGACCGCGAGATCTTCGGCCCGTCAAGTTTGGGAAAGGGCGCGTGGCCGGACGGCATCGCGTTCGACAGTTTGGGAAATCTGTGGGGCACGATGGTGTATTCCGATAAGCTTTTTGTCTTGACGCCACAGGGCGATTTTCGGCTGCTGCTCGACGAGGGTGACCCGGAGAAGGTGGATGCTCTGGAAAAGGCATTTTTCGCGAATAACGTGAATGAGCAGGTCCTGTTTGCCACCGGCCAGGGCATCGCCCCCTGGATGGCGAGTGTGACTTTTGGCGGCCCTGATCTGCAGACGATCTACATCGGCTCGCTAAAGGGCAAAAGAATTCCCTACTTCCGCGCGCCCGCGCCAGGGCTGCCCATGGTGCACTGGAACGACCCTCGGTAGTTTTTTGAGGACGAAGGAAAACCGCAGATCTCTCCACTGCGCATAGCTCCGGTCAAATGAACACTGCAGGACCAAACGGAACTGGACGGGTGCCCCATGTTCGCACCAGCGTACGTAGGCCGATTATGAATTGTTCGAATGCTTTCGCTCAAGGACTAAAAGCGTTGTATGGGCTTCGCCCGTCTTTTTCGGCCCACGTACGCTGGTGCGAACATGGGGCACCCGTCGAGTTTCGCTTGGTCCTGTAGTGTTTCGTCGAACCGATTACAACTGCTCGACCAGCCGATGTTCGATAAGCCATGACAGTGACTCTTTCACTGCTTCAAGAGAGCTGTACCGCGGTTCGTATCGCAGGCGGGCCCGTGCTTTGGCAATGCTGCAATTGGGCGAATGGGCAATGTGATCCCAGGTTACGGCTGCGTCCCTCTCGGTGACTTCACGGCGCCATTGTTCATAGGGTAGGAATTGCAATTTGGCCGGTCGCCCGAACCAGTCGCCGACACGTTCGGCAAACCCGCGAAGCGTCAGCGCCGCCGGCGACACCACGTGGAAGGTTTCACCCAGCGCGTTGGCGCGGTGGTGCATTGCACTCACAAAGCATTGCGCCACATCGTCCGCGTGGACGTGATGCACCGTTTCCATCCCAATGTTGGGCAGCGCGAGTTCCTCGCCCTGCACCAGCTTGGTGAAGACCTCCGGGTTGAAGTTGCCCGTAGGATTGATCGGAGCCCAGCCTGGTCCCACAAGATGTCCCGGGTGCAGGATGGTGACCGGGATCGATTCGCCCAGGAGATAGGCCTCAATCGCGGCCTTTCTCTGGCCATAGTCGCCGAATGGTTTTCGTGGGGCCGCTTCGGTCGTGGGTACTTCTACACTTGGTCCGTGTACCCAAATGGTCCCGCAGTGGAGAAGATGACCAACACGCCCGCGTAGACTCTCGACCAGATGTTGAGCGCTCTCCAGGCGGTAGCAGGTGAGATCGATAACCACCTCTGCATCGAGCTTCGCAATGCCCTCTCCAAAATTGCCGGCAGCCTCCTCTGCCCCGCGGTCGAGCTCGACGTGTTCTATACCCCGCCACGCCGCGTGGTCGCGGTAAGGTTTTTTCAATCCGCGGCTGACGCAGATAACGCTGTGGCCGGCATCGAACAGCCGCGGTGTCAAATAGCTGCCGATATGGCCGGTTCCGCCGATCACTGCTACACGCATTTCTACCTGCCTAATGATTCTGCGAGGGCGCTTTGGGCGGCGCGCTGGATCTGAGGATCCGGGCACTCCGCCGCCTTCTGCAAGTGCACGCGGGCTTCCGCAGACTTGCCTTCGCGCAAGAGGGTGAGTCCCAGCCCTAGATGGGTTTCGTAAGCCTGGGGAGCCAGCCGCAGGGACGCGCGAAACTCTGGCTCCGCTTCCCCGTCCTTGCCCTGAGTCGCCAGAATGCTCGCCAAGCTATAGTGCGCATCCGGCAGATTGTTGTTGAGCTGGATGGCTTGGCGGTATTCGCTTGCGGCGCGCACCATCTCCCCACGAGTTACCAGAATGTCGCCCAAGTCGTCGTGCGTCTGAGCTACTTTCGGAGCCAGACGAATCGCTTCCTCAAGCTCGGCGATGGCCCGGTCATACTGATGCATGATTGCCAGTAGAAGGCCATATTGACCATGGGCTTCCGCATATCCCGGGCGGATGGCGACAGCTCGTTCAAAGTGATATTGCGCTTCTTCATACTGGCCGGCTCTCGCCAGCAGATTCGCCAGGTTATGATGCGCCTCGGCAAAATCAGGCTGATTACGAATCGCGTTACGAAAATGCGGTTCGGCCCCGGTTGGATCGTTCTTCTGGATGGCCACTAAACCAAGCAGATTCTCCGCTTCCGGCTGTTGGGGATTGATCTCGAGAGCATGCATCAGCGCCTGCCGCGCCTTTTCAAACGATCGCTGGCGCAGATAAGCGTTTCCCAGATCGGTGAGAATCGCATCGTCCTCCGGAGGGACAGCAACCGCCCGCTGCAATACATCGATGGCGCGAGCGAATTGCCCATTCGTAATCAGCGCTGCCCCCAGTTGCTTCTCAGCCGGCCGAAAGTCCGGTTTGTGGCGCAGCGCCTCCTGGTACCAATGGATCGCCTCGTCTTCTTTTCCGGCTTTGTCATACCCATCGCCAAGGTCTAAATAGAATTCCGGCTCCTGCGGCGAGTTGTTGGCGATCGCACTTTGCAGGTGCGCGATGCCTGCGGCCGTGCCGTGCTTCACCTCCGCCGAAGCGACATAAAGTTCATCGCTGGCGCTCTTGCTTGCCGGATAGTACAGCGCAATCCCGGCGTGGCCCGCTGGGTCATCGGCAACCTCAGCCTTGGGCGCCAGTAGATCCCGGTCAGGTTTTATCCGCTGGATATAGTGATCCGTCATGACCGCGTGCACAACGTCGTCGGTTCGTCTTTTCGGCATGTGGCATGAGAGGCAGTCGGTCCCGGCGGGCAGGCTCGCTTTGTGGACGACCGCTTGATGGCACCCCTGGCAGACAGCCAGGTAGTGTGCCGTGGACGTGGCCGAGCGGTAGGACTGATGCGGGTCATGACAAGTGAGGCACGTCATCTGGCTGGAGCGAAAACACGCCGACATGCGCATGCGATAAGCCGCGTTCACAATTTCAACTCTGTCATTTTGGCCGGTAGCGGACGTGCGATCGAAATAGAGCTTGTAGTCGCCGAGCACTTCTCCCGGGCGAAAAGAATTCATGGCGCGGCCGTACCGCCGGATCTCGTTCGGCACCAGGCTACTGCTCGTTTCCAGATGGCACTGCATGCAGACCTCAAGTTGCCGGTCACGGCTTAGGCGTGCAGGATTCACAATTGCTTGCCGGATCGCTTCGGACGAGGCCGGCGTGGCCCGAGCCGCGCGCACATGCGCCCCGCCCGGTCCATGGCACCTCTGGCAATCGATGCCCGCAGGAATCTCTTTGGGAAAAACCGATAGGCCTGTGACGGCACGATCGGGATACTTTCCACTCAAGGGGAGACCGTTGTGGCAGGACATGCACTCGCCCGGAATCGTGCGGCGGAAGTCCTCCTGACCGCGCCGGTCATAGCCGGGGCTCATGGCCCAATATCCTTGATTCTCCGTATACCAGCTGACCGGTAGTTCGGTCAGGCTTCCATCCGATGCGCGATGCAAGTAGGTTCGAGCGTGATTGCCGGAGCCGACCACGTAATCGATCTGCTGCTCGACCACATTCGTTTCCTGGCCATCGAACCCCAATTCGTGGCGACGCTGATAGAACTTCCCGTCCCGCTCAAGCATCGTGTACGAGAGACCGGACGCCTGGTTGTCGACGGTATTGTGGGTCTTGTAATCCTCAATCGTGTTTGCGGAGGACGCGGGGTAGACAGAGCGCCCCATGCCGGTGTTCTGAAACGATTGCGCGATCTTCTGGTGACATTCGGCGCAGGTGCCCGGATCCACGTAATCGGACTTGTCATGTACAGGCGCCGCAGTGAGCAGGCAGCAAACCAACAGCACCGCGATGCCGCCGCATAATAGCGCCGCCAGTTTAGTCCCTATTTTCGTGGCTTACCCCAATAGATAAAGGTCCCCCAGCGGCTGGTCGTGACAATATCCATCGCACCGTCGTGGTTGAGATCCGCCGCCAGCACGTCGGAACCTACGCCGGAATGGTTGTCGATCAGCTCCGGCACGAACTCTGCGCCTCCTGGCGCCTTTGGATTGCGGACAGTCCTATATACGTACAAGACAGGTTGCCCGTAAGGGTCAGGATCGAGAAAGGTATCAAGATGCGACCAATACCGCTTGCCCACAATGAAATCGGGAATCCCGTCGCCATCGACATCCGCATAGGTCGTTCCGTGCGGTTCTGAGAAGACTACACCCCCAGCGTTTTCCTTCTCGGTAGAGAAATCATCCATGATCATGTGCTTCACGAAGGAAATCTTCCCCTGGGCGTCGCGCTTCTGTTCAAACCACGCCATCCCCCATCCGTGCGCATTGAGGACTGTCACCACGTCATTCAGTCCGTCGCCATTCACATCGTAGACAGCCATCACGCTGCCGCCCATAATACCCCGGCCGTAGCGGGCAAAGACTTCCGGATGATAAGTCCACGTTTCCTGGTTACTGCCCGCCGGCGGTTGTTCCCACCAGCCATACGCGTTGAGGATATCCATCCGGCCATCGCCGTTGACGTCGCCGACGCCAATGCCGTGAGCGGTGCCATATCCTTTCTCGGAAACATTGTGCACGATCCACTGCCCGGTGGGATTGGCAGGATCCGGCTTGGCATAGCGAACCTGGCCGCCGCCCATGTAGACGATCTCCGGCTTGCCATCGCCGTCCACATCGCGCATCACGGCAATTTCGCTCTGTACCTCAGGCACGACCTTGTATTTCTGCCAAAGCCGCGTTTCCCCTTTGGGGTTCACGTACAGATAGACCCCACCAGCCTCGCCGCCGTAGGACAACGTCACCACATCCGCCCAGCCGTCGCCGGTAAAGTCCGCGGGAAAGTCCATCCATGCATTGCTGGCAAATCCGGTCGAAGGATTGACCGTCTCGCCCAAATACATCTCGCTGCGTTTCGTGTAGTCAGGCCCGTAGTAAATGTAGGGACCGGAGATGATATCGGGGACTCCGTCGTGGTTAAAATCCGCTGTTCCGGCGCTCCACGCGTAGTAGAAGTCGTCCAACTGCTGCTTGCGGAAGTTACTCGAGGCCTTATCCGGAAGCCGCTCTCTGAGATCGTAATTTTTATAGCCCAGGTCTTTGAAGCGCACCTCGCCGCTGCCCCCGGCATAGAGTGCGATCGGCCCATAATCCTCGTCGCCCACGGCCCCGTGCTCGCGGCCGTTATTGAGGAAGGTGCGGACGATGTTGGCATCGAAGAAAATTTCTACCTGGTTCCAATCGTTGGGTCGCAGACTGCTGTCCGGCGCCGTGAAGGGCAGGGTCACCGTGGATGGGGGAAAGTGAAATTGGCGTTCGGGCTGATTGGTGGGCGGCGGCGCAATGCGCATCAATCCGCCTCCGTGCCGGAGCTTATTTTTCTCCACAATCTTTCCCTGATCGTCGATGGTCACTGAGTAGGTCGGAAGCTCAGGGTCGCTCAGCGCGACGTAGATACCCTTCATGCCGGTGGGGGTCTTTTCCGCGCGCAGCAACACTCCCGTTTCGCACGCCGCTGCGCACCGGAACTGGGTGTAGACAGCGACATTCTGGTAAGAGTGGTCCAGCACCAGCCACCCGCTACCCCCCTTCGGGTTGCCGACAATCTCGCCATTGTCTGCGCGCCACTCCGCCTGGCCGAAGGTATGCCAACCGGTCAGGCTTGACCCGGTGAAAGTGGCGTCAGGATGGAAGGACGGACCGGTTGCGAATAACGGCAGACAGCTGAGAGACGTAGTGAAAGCCACCAGCGAGAGGAGTTTTCGAGGCATCATGTCTTACTCCTGTAAACAAGAGATGGAAAGCTTTCCAGCGGGCAGCTCATTTTTCGCCGGCCGGAAGGGCAAACGCCATGTAACTTTTAGAAGTTTGCGGAGGCAGCGTGCCGCCGGGCGGAAGATAGGCTCCTTCCGGATACGGTGAGGCTCCGCCGCAAACGGAAAGTAAAATGTATTCCCGGCCGTTCACTTCATAAACCGCCGGCACGCCCTGCGATCCGTTAGGCAGTTCTTTGCTGAAGATCAGCTTGCCCGTGGCGCTGTCCAACGCGTAGAGTTTCGAGTCGTTGCCGGCATATAGCAGGAGCCCTCCCGCTGTGATCACAAATCCGGCTTTGGGATACGCATTGCCCCGCAGCTTATCGCTCGGCCCCGCCTGGGGAAGGTCACCGTAAGGGACCTGCCATTTGATCTTGCCGGTGTTCAGATCGTAGGCAGTGATGGTGGTCCACGGCGGCTTAATCACGTACCGTTCGTTCCCATAGCCGGTCTTGTAGCGGGATGGAGGCCCCTCAACATCCTCTGGATAAGGGGGTTCCGAATAGGCCCTCACCATCGCCCGCATGGCAGCCGTGGGCGCAGAACCCACAGGCGCCAAATCAGGCTTGGTGAGAAACGCCATCAGTTCGGTCATCGATTGCGCCGGCAGGGACGCAAACGCCGGCATTCCCCCGCGGCCGTTGGTGATTACTTTGCGGACGCCGTCCGCGCCCAGTCGGCTTACCGCCGTATCGATTTCAGGGCCGCGGTCTCCCTTGAGTTCCGGGCCGTGGCAAACCTGGCAGGTCTGCTCGTACACCCCACGCCCCATCTCCTCCTGCGTCGGAAACCCTGCCCTGCTTCTTGGCGCATGGGGCGGGCGGCTCGGAATCGAATCGCCGGCGTTGGCGGACGTGGATTCTCCCGCCGGCACCAACTTCACGATCGATGGCATGTCCTTCGATTGAACGTAGACCGTTCCGTTGGTTGCGTCCGCTCCGGTGCTGAAGAACAACGCGCCCCCGTTCACGCTGGGAAGGTTGATCGTATCGACGCCAACCTCGGGCGGTGTATAGAAACCGGTTCTCGCCTTACTGAGACGTTCGGTCCACCAAGCCTTCTCCTCTGGCTTCATGAACCCCGTGTACATGTCCTTCACGGTCATCCCCTGGCGCGCAAACGGAGGCGGGGCCGTCGGAAAAGGTTGGGTTTTCGAAGTCACTTCCCCGGGTACATCGCTGGCCGGCACAGGACGCTCTTCGATCGGCCACAGCGGCTTCCCCGTAACCCGGTCGAACACAAACAGGAACCCATTCTTCGAAGCGAAGGCGAGGGCATCCACGGTTTTACCGTCGTGCTTCACGGTCACCAGCTGAGGGGCAGCATTCGGGTCGTAGTCCCACACATCGTGGTGGACCGTCTGGTAGTGCCACAGTTGCTTGCCGGTGCGAGCGTCCAGCGCCAGAATGCAATCGGCGTAAAGGTTGTCCCCGGGCCGGTCTCCGCCGTAGAGTTCGTACTTCGCCGACGCTACTGGGAAGTAGGCGATTCCGCGCTTGTCGTCGACGGTGATTTCCCCCCAGACATCCACACCGCCCATGTATTTGTACGCATCTTTGGGCCAGGTATCGTATCCCGGCTCGCCCGGACGGGGGATGGTATGAAAAACCCACAATAGCTTGCCGGTCACCACGTCGAAGGCGCGGATGTCTCCAGGAGGCGCGAGGTATCCCTCTCCGGTCGCGCTGCCTAGAATCAGGATGTTCTCGAAGATGCGGCCCGGCGTCCTCGAACCCAGCGGCCGCGTGGCCCGGTCCAGGCCAATCTTCAGGTCGAGCTTTCCGTGATCCGCGAAGGAGTCCACCAGCTTCCCCGTGCGCGCATCGATCGCGTGCACAAATCCGCCCGCAGTCACCAGCACGCGGCGATCGGTTCGATCCTTGCTCTCCCAGTAGTTTCCACCGCGCATGCCCGCGATCCCGCCAAACCGTGAAGGCACGCCGCTGGCGCTGGGAAAGGGATGAACCCACAACTCCTTGCCGGTCGACGCATCCACCGCTACCAGCGAACCCTGTTTAGCCGCGAAATAGGCGATGTTATCGACCACCATCGGGCCGAACGTGTAGTTCACGTCCTCCGTGATCGGATAACTCCAGGCAACCTCCAATTTGGAGACGTTACTGGTATTGATCTGCTTCAGAGCCGAATAGTGGGAACTGTCCGGCCCCCCGAGGTAGTCGTGCCAGGTGGTTCGTGGCTGTTGCGCGCTTGACGTTCCGCAACAGACAAGCGCCCCCAAAACCGCGGGAAAAAACAGCGGGAGCTTGCCCGGGAAAACTCTGCGCGTTGCGGCCAATTCTCTTCCCTTCCTCGGGAGATGCGATCGCCGGGGCTATGGGCATCTTGCAAGGCGGTGTTCGCATTACGCACCGCGCAGGAGACCATTCTCTCAGCAGCACGCACTTTATCACTTTTGGGGACGCCCTGTCTCTGTCCAACAGACGAGGCCGGGCGAGGCGATTAGGGACGTGTCTCGACTTGCTGGCGGAGTATCGCCAGAGCGGCTTCGACAAAGCCGATCGTGTGAGCCATCCCTGCATGCCAGGGAGCGGCGCACGTCATCTGCGGCGTGTGATCAGGAAGAATCACCCCATCGAAATGGTTACGCTGCAGGATGGACAAAATGCGAATCATATCAACCTCACCATCGTCGATGAAGGTTTCACGATAATAGGGAACCTTACCGGCGACGTTGCGGAGATGAATGTAAGCAATCTTTCCCTGCTTACTGTATCTATCGACCGCGTCGTAGACATCTCCCTCCGTCATCTCGGCCAGTGTGCCCACGCAGAGCTCCAGTTGATTCGATTGGCTAGGCACGGCATCCAGCAGTCTTTGGTACATATGCGGCTGATAGACAAGCCGTGGTTGCTGGCGCATGGTGGGCATAGGAGGATCGTCCGGATGGGCCGCGAGCCGCACCCCTGCTTGCTCGGCTACCGGAACCACCTCTTCCAGAAAATCTTCCAGCCGGCGCCAGAGTTCCTCACCGCTGATCGTGGGCAACACTCCGGAAGCAGCCTGTTGGTCGTAGATCATATTCCAGACCATTCCGTTTGGAATGGGTTCGTCGAGAGGCCCGTCCATGCCTACGGTGATAGCCCCTCCTCGTCCCCAAGGTCCGGAGACACGGCCGCACACTCCGCCGATGCTGAAGTTATAGCCGAGGACGGGAATGCCTGCTTCTCCCATGCGGCGGACGATGGTTTTGATATTGCCGATATGCTCAGGCCGCTTGGGCCCGTCCAACAGAATGTCGTACCAAAACGCCGGATCGATGTTCTCGATCGCGGCCAACTGCAGCCCGGCATCTTCGATCTCGCGCCGAATTTTGATCAGTTCGCCGGCGCTCCACAGCGCGCCAGGATCTCCGGCCACGCCCCAGGCCCCATACTTGCCGCCAGTCGGCTGATTGCCGTTGGGATTGGCCGCATTCTGGCGGAAGTAGTCGACCAAATGGATCACGATGTGAGTGCATCCGGTCTGCCGCGCAAAATCGTAGTTCTCACGCGACAACATGTGACGATAGAGACCTAAGCCAACCTTCATAAGCGAATCCGTTCCATCCTGTCAGGCCGATAGCCATAATAGTGTCCGCAGGCGTGCCGTGGAAGGACGAGTTCGAAGCTGCTGCGATTTTGTGACGCTTGTCGCTGAGCATGGGACTTTTCCGCTATTGGCAGCCGGACCCTGGCTTGTCCCGCCTTAGTAAGGTCCTTGCTCGGGAACCGCCTGCCCGTCGGCTCGGGGATCGGATGCCCCAAAATTCACGCCTAACTTCTCGTCGTGCATGACAGCGTTCCCTCGCCCCATCACCTGCGAGTAGCGCGGCACCAGGTTGATCTGGTGCCCCTGCGCGGCCAGTTGTTCCATCACTTCGCGTGGATATCCATCTTCGAGATTGACTCTGCACCCGGAATTGTCCTTATTGAACCGCGCCGCATCCATCGCGGCCTGCAGATTCATATCGAAGTCCACCACGTTGGCCACGAACTGGGCATGCGCCTGCGCCTGGTTGAAGCCAGACATAATCCCGAAGCCGATGGTCTGCCCATCTTTCTGCATCATGGCCGGGATGATGGTATGCAACGGCCGCTTGTGCCCCGCTAACGAATTAGGCTGGCCCGGCTCCATATAAAAGCCGGCCCCACGATTTTGCAACACAAACCCCGTGTGCTCTGCGACCAGCCCAGCGCCAAAGGCGCCCGAATCTGACTGAATAAAGGAGACGACCATCCCATCGCGATCCACCGTGGCCAGATACGTCGTATCCGACTGCAGCTTGTCCAGCTGCTGCTTGCGATCCGAAGGCAATACCTTACAGTTGGCCCTGTCGCTGATGCCCTTGGCTCGCTCTTTCGCCAGTTCCTTCGAGATCAGCTTCGCCGTAGGAATGTCATCCGTATGCGGATCTCCCACGTAGTGCAGCATGTCGGCGTAAGCCAGCGCCTTGGCCTCCATCTCGATATGCAGTGTCTTGGCTGAGTCGTGTCCCCAAGCCCGCAGCGGATAAAGCTCCATGACATTCAGCATCGAGAGTGCCGCAATGCCCTGCGTATTGGGAGGAGTTTCCCAAACCCGCCATCCATGGTAGGTGGTGGAAACGGGCTCAACCCACTCTGGCTGGTAATCGGCAAGATCGGCTTTGGTAAGGAAGCCATTCTCCTCGTCTGAAAGTTTCACGATGGCATCCGCAATCGGCCCGCGGTAAAAAGCGGCTGCCCCGTCCTTGGCGATCAGGCGCATACTGTAGGCGAGGTCGGGATTGCGAAACATCTGCCCCACCCGAGGATAGGTTCCCCCGGGCAAAAAAGCGTCGGCAAACGCGGGCCGGTCCTTAAACTTCATGCCGTACTCGGCCCAGTTGGCCGAGTCGGTCTCCGTAACCGGGAAGCCATTTTCCGCCAGCGCGATCGCGGGGGCGAGGTCGTCCGCGAGGGACAACTTGCCGAATTTCTCATGCAGAGCTTCCCAGCCGGCAACAGCTCCCGGAACGGTCACCGAATAAATGCTGGTCCCATCCATCCTGGTCTGCCCTTTCGCCTTCATGGCCGCGAGGGTCTCCTCCTTCGCGGACCAGCCGCTGGCATTGAGCGCATGCATCTTCTTGTCTTTGGGATCCCACACGATCGCGAAGAGGTCGCCCCCGATGCCATCCATCATCGGCTCGATCACCCCAACGGCAGCATTGGCGGCAATCGCCGCATCCACGGCGTTTCCGCCTTTGGCGAGGATCGAGGCACTGGCCTGGGACGCAAGCGTCTGCAAGGTGGCCGCAATGCCATAGCGGTTGATCGTCATCGAAAAGGCATTGTCCCGGGACGGGTCCTTAGGATGCTGGCGATCGTCGTGAATATATCCGCCGGCAGAGTTCGGGGTTGTGGCTGTCTGCGCCTGCGCAAAGTGACTCAATAAAATTGCCCCAACCAGCAGAAAACGAACCGGCATCGAGGAAAGCCTCTAAAGAGAATTGCAATTGCCGGGTCAGCAACTGCTCCCTCTCAATTTAAGGGGTTCCCCACCTCTGAGACCAGAAAATCGGCGCCGCCTATAGAATGATGCGATCATGACTGTCCAAACCCCGCCGGAACTGTCGGCCTCGGAGATACGCACCCTGGCCCTGGCCTCGGCCGGGGGAGCGTTGGAGTTTTACGACTTCGTCATTTTTGTGTTCTTCACTTCCGTCATTGGAAAATTGTTCTTCGCCGCAGGACTCCCCGATTGGGTTCGCCAGGCTCAGACCTTTGGCATCTTCGCCGCCGGATACCTGGCACGACCCATCGGCGGCATCGTCATCGCCCACTTTGGCGACACTCACGGCCGCAAACGCATGTTCACCTTCAGCGTTTTTCTCATGGCGATTCCCACCCTTCTCATCGGACTGCTACCCACTTACCAATCCATTGGGGTGGCCGCACCTTTGCTTCTGTTGCTCATGCGCGTTCTGCAAGGGGCGGCCATCGGGGGAGAGGCGCCGGGAGCCTGGGTCTTCGTTGCCGAGCACGCAAGTTCGAAGCGAGTAGGTTTTGCCATCGGCCTGCTCACCAGCGGACTAAGTTTCGGTATCCTCCTCGGTTCCTTGACCGCGGCCACGCTCAACCGATTCTTCAGCCCAGCGCAAATGCTGGCCGGCGCATGGAGAATCGCGTTCCTCACCGGCGGCGTCTTCGGCTTTGTTGTCATGTGGCTGCGGCGGTGGCTGCACGAGACACCGGTGTTCGAGGCGATGCGAAAACAGGCTTCCCTTTCCCGGGGATTGCCGCTGGGCATTGTGTTGCGCAGCTACGGTCGCTCCGTGGCCCTCTCGATTGTGAGCACCTGGATGCTGACGGCAGCGATCGTAGTTGTGGTCTTGCTCACGCCTGCCATCATGCCAAAGTTATTCGGCCTCTCTCCGGCAACGGTGCAAAGCGCCAATCTGGCCGCCACCGCCATCCTATGTGTTGCGGTCATCGTGGTAGGCGCCGCGACCGACCGATACGGTATCCGCCGCGTGGCCGTACCGATGCTCCTGTTTCTGATGGCATCTACGTATGCGCTCTATCGCGGAGCAGCAACAAGTCCGTCGGCTCTGCTCCCACTCTATTTATTAGCTGGGGTGGGAGTGGGAGGATCTGTCCTGACACCCATCGCGATGGTGCGCGCTTTCCCTGCCTCAGTACGCTTCACCGGGGTTTCGTTCAGCTATAACCTGGCATACGCCTTGTTTGGCGGAGTGACCCCACTCTTGGTGGCATGGTTGGCGCACCTCGATCGTTCCGGTCCGGCCCTCTACGTTGTGGCCGCAACACTTGCCGGCTTAGGTGCGATTCTTTTCACCCCAAGCCTCACAAATAGCGGTCCGGACACGACGAACGCATCGCGGTAGCTTAATGACAAATCCCCAACGAATCGTCTCTTTTCTTCCCTCCGCAACAGAAATGGCGTGCGCCCTGGGTCTGCAAGACCAACTGGTTGGGATTACCCACGAATGCGACTACCCACCATCGATCCGTGACAAGCCCATCGTCGTGAGAAGCGCAATTTCCCCGGACACGATGACCCAGGCAGAGATCGACCAAACGGTGAGCGAACTCCTGAAAAAAGGTCGAAGCATTTATCAAGTGGATGAAAGATTGTTGCAAGAGCTTGCGCCCGACCTGATTTTGACACAGGACCTGTGTCAAGTTTGCGCGCCCTCGGGGAATGAAGTGAGCCAGGCGCTGCAAGCCCTTCCCAAGGAGCCGCAAATCCTGTGGCTCACCCCGAAATCGATGCAGCAAATCGAGGGTAATTTGCTGGCCCTTGGGGAGGCAACCGGCTGTCTCGACAAAGCGGAGGAGTTGATCGCCTCCGGCCGTGGCATCCTTGAGCACATTGCCGCAACTGCCGCCCGGGCTTCTTCGCGTCCCCGGGTCTTCTGCATAGAATGGCTGGACCCGATCTATTGCAGCGGTCACTGGGTTCCGGAGATGGTGCGCATCGCGGGAGGAGTGGATCACCTGGGCCATGAGGGCTCGGATTCTGTGCGCCTGGCCTGGGAAGATGTTTTAGCCTGGAAGCCGGAAGTCCTGGTGGTTATGCCCTGCGGCTATCATCTCGACCAGGTCGTCGAAATCGCGCCGAAGCTGTCGGCTCGCCCAGGTTGGCTGGACCTTCCAGCAGTGCAACAAGGGAGAGTGTACGCCGTCGATGCGAGTTCGTACTTTGCGCGCCCCGGACCGAGGGTTGTCGAAGGCACACAGCTTCTGGCCCACCTCATCCATCCTGACATTTTTCCCTGGACCGGTCCCACAGACGCGTACAAACTTCTATACCCGCATCATGCATGAGGTGATGACCGGTTTGATAGGGGCGTAGCGGCCTTCGAGTAAACTATTCACCAATTGTTGAGCTCACATTCCCGGACCGACTGTCGATGCTAGATATTAAGGCAGCTTCCCGGGGCGCTACCGTTTCGGCCACGGCCGTCGCCGGCCAGAAAGAGCGATCACAAGATATGAAGACCGATGTTCTCATCGCCGGAGCGGGGCCAGTCGGACTTACGATGGCGTCCGAGTTGGCCCGATATGGTTTATCCGTTCGTCTCGTCGACAAAAACACGCAACGTACCGACAAATCGAAGGCCCTTGTCTTGTGGGCTCGTACGATGGAGCTCATCGACCGGATGTCCCCGAACTGTGCGGATCGATTCATCCAGGCCGGACTAAAAACCGAGGCAGTCAATATCTTCTCCGGGAACGAAACCATTGGGCACGCCGACATGAAGGAAGTCGAATCCCAATATAAGTTCGTTCTCATGATTCCTCAGAGCGAGACCGAGCGCGTGCTCGAAGAGCATCTTGCTACCTTGCACGTAAAGGCGGAGCGGCAGACTGAGCTGACAGACTTCAAGGAGACTGCGGATGGTGTCTCCTGCGTGCTGAAGCATGCCGATGGCAGTGAAGAGACAGCAGAGGCCTCGTGGCTCATCGGCGCCGATGGAGCTCACAGCATTGTGAGGCACAAACTCAACATGGAGTTTCACGGCAGCACACTTCTTAGCGACTGGATCCTGGCCGACGTCCATCTCACCGGTGTACAGGGCCCACCCGCCATCAATCTGTATTGGCACGCTGACGGAGTCGTGGCCCAGTTTCCTCTAAAAGGAACGAGGTATCGCATCATCGCGAATGTGGGAGAGTCTTCCGGCCCCATCGGCGAAGGCCACCATCCTGCTCCTTCGCTCGAAGAGCTGCAGCGTGTTCTCGATGCGCGCGTTCCCAACGGAATAAGGGCCAGCGATCCAGTGTGGCTGTCGAACTTCAGCATCAACGAGCGCAAGGTGGAGCACTACCGTTCAGGCCGCGTTTTCGTCGCCGGCGACGCTGCGCATGTCCACAGCCCAGCGGGTGGGCAAGGGATGAACACCGGCATGCAGGACGCATTCAATCTCACCTGGAAGCTTGCCTTGGTCTCGCGCGGCCTCTGCCAGCCTGAGCCGCTCCTCAATAGCTACAGCATCGAGCGTAGCCACATCGCTAAACTTCTCCTCGAATTCACCGGCAAAGCCACGGCCGCCGCAATCATGCAGGGCGCCGTGAAGCAGTACATCCGCAACCACGTCGCATCCCTCGTCTTGGGCTTCGCACCCGTTGCGCACACCATGACGAATCTGCTCTCGGAGATTACGGTCGGCTATTCGGATAGCCCGCTGAACGCGCTAACGAAACACCCGCACGACGGCGTCCAACCAGGCAAGCGCGCTCCGATTCGTCCGAGCGAGCCGCCCGTCGGCTCAGGAGACTCTCCACGATTTGCGCTCTTCGCGGAATCCGGTAACATGCCCGCAGGTCTACTAGAAAAGTACAGCGGATTTCTTGAGGCCACCCCGCGCAGTCCTTTCTCGCCCGATAGTCTTGCTCTCGTTCGTCCAGACGGATATGTGGCCCTCTCTACAAAGAGTGGTGATTGGAAGGCCGTTGAGACTTACTTAAATCAGTTCTTACCGAAGGCAAGCTGACCCTCGAATCTCTGGCGTTTGAATAATGAGAAGCGCGCATCCCATTCCCGCGAAGACTGAGCGGCCCACGTATCTCAAGCAGAATCTCCGAAGGAAAACGACGGACGATTGAGGTCTACGCTGCCAGGGGAATCAGGCCGGATTTCACGATCATCTTGTCGTGAGTCAGAAGGCGGATGCCTTCGACAATAGCAGTGGCTCCGATAATTCTGTCTTGCGGATCCTTCGGATAGGACGCTGGGAACTGAACGGAACGAACCGCAATCTCCTGGGTGATCGGAAAAACCTGGACATAAGAAGCGCATTTTTTAACAAAAGAACCAACGCTTACATCGACGTCGATTCTCTTGTTCGCTACCAACCATGCAATTTCCCACAGGCTGATTGCAGAAAGCGCAAGGGGCCCAACCTTGCGAGCAGCCACGATTGCCTTCTTCGCTTTAGGAGAAAGGTTTTCGGGAGCGATCAGCAGCCAGACAAGAACGTGCGTATCGAGAAGGATCATTCAACAGCCCAATCGTCACCTGGAACCGTGTTCTCGATATCGCCTCTGATTCTGGCGATGCCTTTCAAGGCTCCGAAAATTTCATCCTCGCCTTCATTCGCGGGAACCAGTTTCACCACAGGCTTGCCATGCTTGGTAATCACAACCGGGCGGCCGCTTTGCGCGACCTGATCCATCAACGCAAGACATTGAGCCTTAAATTGTGCGGCAGCTATTTTTTGCATGACGCCCCAAATATGACCATAATAATATGACCACTATGTAAATTCAAAGCTTTTGCAGAGGCGATTCCTTACTTCAAGAGGCTTTCACAACACACGATGTCATCCCCATAAACCCATCCAGCCACAAGTTGTTCCAAAGAACGCTGCGCTGTCCTAAACTCTTATAGGTCCCCCAAAACCTGATTCGACGGGAGCTCCTACTTGCACCGATGCCCGCCATTCCTTTACGCAGTACTCGCTGCGTTCACCCTTTTTTCTGCGCCAAAGATCGGGACCGCACAGCCCCAGCCTGACGAATCACCCATCACGGTCGTCCGCCGCCCGGGCAGAGAAGACGGCGAAGCACAGATGGCCGTAAAGGGCAAAATCCGCAAAATCAGCCCGCATGCCGTCGCAGCTTTCAAAGTCCGTGACGGGCTAAGCGCGCTGATCATCGGCCTCACTCCGGCCAAGGGCAAAACGCCGAAAACCTATTCCCTGCGTTACTACGATCTCGACAGTGGTCGCAGACGACTGCTTGGCACGGTGCCGTTCAGCGCAGCGACCGTTGCCGAAACCGCCGTGACCGGCGACTCATGGGCCTTTGCCCTCGCCGGCAAAGATGCCGTGACTGGCAAACCATTCATCGTCGCCGGCGATGAAGAAGGTATTCCCGGCCTGCTGATGAATGCAGCCGCGCCCACAATCCATGAAGATAGCCTGACCTACCAAAACAATGGCGAGAGCCGCACCGTCAAGCTCGACGCGTTGCTGGGAACAGCGAAAACCGGCATCTATGCTCCATCCCAGCCCACGCCAACGTCGCCCAAACTGCTGCAGGTCTTTGGCGATGGCACAGCCTTCACGATGTCGGCCGATGGAACGATCGATCACCCAACGTGGCACACCGACGGCCAGATTCTGGAAATGCGCGCAAAAAACCAGGCCGCCCCCTACCGGGTTCCCTGGGCGGATCTCGTGACCGTCCCGGGTGTACCGGCGGCCAACCGATTTGTGGTCCGCCTCGAGCAGGCGCTCTCCTCACGCACCACCCACGAAGGAGACACGGTAAAAGCGGTTTCCATCGCACCTGTGGTGGTCAACGGCGCCATTCTTATCCCGGCGGGTTCCCAGTTCGAAGGCAAGGTGGTCCAGGCGGACAGTACGGGCTGGGGCTTTAAGCACGAAACCGCCTCCCTGACCCTTCACTGGCAGAAAGCGACCTTGCCCGAGGGCAGAGAGCTGTCACTCGACATGCGAGTCTTCCAGGTGGAGAACGCGCGGGAGAACGTGACCGGCCAGGGCAAGATCCAGGGAATACGCTCCACAGCGACACCGGGCTATGCCGCGGAAAATGGAGTGCTCACCTTCGCCGGCATCGATCCCATCGCCTATATCTTCGCATCGGCAGCGGGCAGTGCGGTGCTGGGTTTTGCCGAGCCGGAGATTCTGTATCCGGCGGGCACGGAATTGGTGCTCGAAAATGTGAAACCGTTACTGACCACGCAGGCATATCCGCCGTCGGTTAAGCCGTCTGCTCAATCGCCGGCGCAACAGGCTGCGTTGCAGACCTTTGTGAAAACGCTGCCCTATCGGACCAAGACCAAGGGGAGCAACAAAGACTCCGATGTGACCAACGTGGTCTTTGTTGGCTCTGCTGCCGGCCTGGAACGTGCGTTCCGGGCCGCGGGATGGCTGCCGGCGGACGACCTGACCGCCGGCACCACCTTCAGGACATTGAAAACGCTCAGCGGCAACCAGAACTACACGCAGGCTCCCATGTCGGTTCTGATGCTCGATGAACGTGAGCCTATTCTTTCCCTGGGCAAGACCACCAATACCTTCTTCTCGCGGCATCATCTGCGGATATTTACTACGGGAGAGACGCGCGACGGGCACGAAGTGCTGACCGCCTCGTCGACCCAGGATATCGGCATCGCCTTTTCGCGCAAGCAGAAGACCTTCATCCACGTGATCGATGAGCACATCGACAACGAACGATCGAAGATTGTGAACGACCTGGTGTTTACCGGCTGCGTGGAGCACCTGGATATAGTGCCGCGCCCCTGGGTGCCGCAGGACTCATACAACTCCACCGGTGATCGTTTGTTGACCGACGGAGCAGCTGCGGTGCTGAGTGTGAGCGATTGTCAGGATCCGAGAACCACGGCGCACGACCCGGCCCCTCGGCCCTCGCGAGAACAGCGCATCACCCGCGATACTTCGTTGACCATCCGCAACGGCCTCTACCGCGGCAACTTCATCTACCAGGGCATAGCGGGAACGTTTGCCGTACGACGTTATCTGAATTCCAGCAAGGAACTCGCGCCCGACTATGGCTCGTGGCGCATGACGGATGCTTCCGGCGCGCGGTATAAGGGCTATGAAACTGGCTCAGGCCTGGGAAGCAATGCGCATAACAAAGCTCCGGGCCTCGAACGACGCGCCGGCGGAGTATTCAACCCGGCGCCCACACCTGAGGATCTAGCCGCGTTACAAAAGGCGAAAGAGGATCACAAGTGGGATCCACCAAGGTACGAGCTGGCTCTCCAGGGTGGATACACGCACATGCTCTCCAGCTACCTTTCGGCTGTGGGCGTGCTCGAAGTAGTCGTCGGATGATGACAAGCCTGCCTACTTCATCTTTCTTGGTGACAATGTGGGGGATGGGTGGGCGGCCGGCGGCTCGGTGACGGTTAATAGCTGGCGCCATTTCTCAAACGAGTTTTCCTATTTCCGGCAGCAGGTGAAATATGAGCTGGCCAGTGTCGCGTGCGACGATACCGCCAGGCGAAACTGTCATCCTCGACGATAGCGACCTGGATATAGACAAGATTGGGCTGGTGACGCGGCAGTTTGAGTACAACCTTCTGATTCAGCCAACGCGACCAACTTCTCGCATAAGGCCGTATTTGGCAGTGGGACCGGCCTTACAGCTCATCGCATTGAATGGAGCTCCGTTAAAGAAACCTGCAGGTGTCTTCAATGTTGGGCTCAAGAACATCGGTCTGCTCAAGGCGGCCTTTGATTTTGGCAACACGCCGCCGTTAGATGGAGGCGGTATCTTCCGCATCGGCCTGAATTACGGCGCCGGCGTCAAGTATCGTATCAAGCCGCGGGTGATCGTTCGGGCAGATTGGCGTGAAACCTGGAGTAAGAATCCCGACATCATCGCCACCAGCTACCAGGACTACGAGGTCACAGATCTGGATGACACGTATTCCACCACCATCTTCCCTGTTACCCCGAACCGGAAATTCATTCAGGATCGATACACCCTCGGGGTGGCCTTCACGTTCTAGGCTGACGGTCTACAACCTTTTCAATGGCCGGTGGCGGAAATGTCTGACGTATTCCGTCAGTGACGCAAACTTGTTCTCTTTGAGCAGCTCCCCTAGCGTGCTCTCGTCGTCCCATCCATTGGCGAAGTGGCCGCCGTAGTACTCTCGCAAGTGCTTGATTTTTGTCGTGGGATGCAGATGCTCTATCGATCCGCTCGTCTCTTGAGCACGGCCACAAGGTGCAGGATTTTCAGGGGTACAATTCATGCTGCCTCTCCTAAAGTTGGAAGGGCCTCAGGCTCGACACACCCTTGGCCCTTCCGTTGAAGTTGGACGCGGCCATCGAGCCACATCCGCGGTCATAGGCGGGGGGTTTACCGTAACTGCTACTTCAACGTGGACTCAATTTGACATCCACAATGATCAAGACAACGGTCCTGCCGAGAAAGTCACATCGGTCTAAGACGACAGGTTTCTTCCGGCGGGGCCGACCGCCGTATCCTCCCTGTTCATGCAACAACGACTGACAATGTGTGATATTTATGGCTTTATGAACGAGATCGATCAGCGGCCGGGGTATCCTACAGCCGACCCGGAGGAAGAACTCGTGCTGCAGGCGAAAACAGCGGCGGCAGGCGACCTACGAGCTTTCGAAAAGCTGGTTCTGCTCTATCAGCGGCGGGTTGTCGCGAACTGCCGCTACATCACCCGCGATCCCAACAATGCTGAGGATCTCGCGCAGGAAGTTTTAGTAAAGGCTTACTTCGGACTTCGTAATTTCGAGGGACGTTCCTCCTTCAGCGCTTGGCTACAACGGATCAAGATCAACCATTGCCTCAACCATCTCAAGAAGCAGGCAGGCCGATCGTATGTTGGTATCGATGAGTCCGCGGCCGAAGAACTCAGTCAACTCCAGGTTCCCGTCACCGCGGAACACATGGCAGAGACCATCAGCGACCGTCAACTCACCAGCCTGGTTCTGGATTCCATGTCAAGCACCTTGAGGATCGCGCTCGTTCTCTGCGATATGGATGGTTTGTCCTACGATGAAGTGGCCAAATCTATCGGCATCAGCCTCTCGGCCGCGAAGATGCGCATCAAGCGCGCGCGCGAAGAATTCAGGGAAAAATTCAATCAGGCACAGTCAGCGGGTATAGCCGTGGCAGGCGGCCATTGAGCGGGCCGCCGCGGGATGCGGAAGGCGAAAACGAAATAGACCCGGGAGAACCCATCCCCCAACTGGCTAATTTTGAGCACCAGGCTTCCGGCCGTCTGCTCGAACGCATTCGACGCGCCATTCAACGCCGCTCCGCAGTGGCTCAGTTAACCGCATTCACCGCCTCGGTGCCGCTGGTGGTCTTTAAAGAACTCTGGCTCATTCTGATCGAGCAGCTGGGTCCGAAACAGGCACGAAAGGACGTCATACGTGGAAAAGAGACTTCTTGAGGCCTTTTCGAATCTGGGCAAATCGGTCGTCGCCGCGCTACCGAAAGTAGCCGTTGGCATCGTGCTGGTTTTCCTCGCGCTGGCTTTAGCGAAGCTGGCCGAAGTGGTTTTGCGCGCGATCCTCATCCGCATGCGCTTCGACAGCCTGCTTGGGAAAGCCGGGGTCGATAAAACACTGCAGAGGATCGGGCTGCGTCAGTCGCTCACGCTGTTTCTCCCCCGGCTGGTCTACTTTCTAATTATTTTTGTCCTGGCCCAAACGGCGAGTGACGCACTTGGGTTGACCGCCATCTCCAGCGCGATTGGAGCCTTCTTCGCCTACCTGCCAAACATCCTGGCGGCGCTGGTGCTCCTGATCCTGGGCACGACGGTTGGCCAGTTCGTTGGACAGACGGTGACCCAGGCGGCGGAGAGTTCAGGAATCGATTCAGCGCCCGCTCTGGGAAAAGTGGCCTCGGCAATGATCGTTTTTATTGTCGGCATGATGGCCGTTGGACAGTTGAAAATCGATACGGAGATGGTCCGCATTGTGACCAGCTTCTTCCTCGGAGCCGGAGCGCTCGCCTTCGGACTGGCTTTCGGGCTGGGCACCCGCGAGATTGTGCGCAACATCGTTGCCGGCTTCTACACTCGCAAGTTTCTCGCCATAGGCCGCGGAGTGGAAATTGCAGGCCAGAATGGGGTTTTGACAGCAATCACCGCCACTCATACCATCCTGGAAAACCAGGGGCAGGAAATTATGATCGCCAATGCCACCTTTCTCGACCAGACCAGCAAACAATAACGAGCGCTTACTCAGCGTTTGAGCATCTGCTCGATGTAGGCAAGGGCGCGTGGGTCGTTGGTTTGTCCCAGCCAGAAGATCGCTTCTTTGCGAATAGCAAAGTTGGCATTCGTATCGGCAATGTGGACCAGCTGGGGCACGCTTTCTTCCCAGGGTAACTGGCTGATGGCAAAGACAGCCTTTTTCTTGACTTCGAAATTGGGATCGTTCTCGATCGAAGCGTTCAAAGTGCCGATGGCCTTTTTGCCTGCCTTCTGCGCCAGCCAGAAAAGAGCCTGAGCCCGAACCCGGCTCTCGGGGTCCGACTTCGCCATCTGGATCAAATCGTCCATGGCGCCCGGGTCCGAATTAATAGAGATATCAAAAGCGAGCTTCTCCCGCAGCTTGCTGTCCTGCTCGCTCCGCACCAGCTGACGCAAGGCCAGCAATCCTTCGTGCCCACGCTGTGCACCCAACCAGAATGCCGCCTTCTCGCGCAGGTGGGCGCTGCTCGCGGTGGACGCGAGCGAGACCAGCACTTCGGTGGCCTGGGGCGTCGCATGCATGCTCAGAGCAGCCAGATTCTCATCCACTCCCCTGCCGTGCCCTACCCCGCTGGTGCGAAGCGCAGCCGCATTCAGGATAAGTTTCCCAAGGAAGGCGGCACTGTCTTCCGGGGTAACATCGGTCAGCCATTCAAACGGCACTCCGCCGGCATCCAGAGTACATCCCCCGGGAACCACACGCGTCTTTGTAACTTCGCCCTGGTCCAGCCGCAAGAGTACTTCGGCGACGGGAGCAGGCGACCCGGTAGTATTCAGATCGTCCGCTCGGTCCTCGAGTTCAACCTCACCGCAGCATCCAGCTTCCACTTCTGATGATCCCGCGCAAGATGAATACGAAGAATGATGTGTTCGCGGAAGAACCGGCACCGCATATCCCAACCAAAGTGGACCATTGGAGTGGCGAAATCGGTCCACCGTCGCGGACAGTCCCAGACCCGCGGGTCCGGAGTGAAACTGAGTGTGCGTAACCCGGGGCTCCTGAGCGCTGGTCACCAGCGCACAGGCGACGATGGCCACAACTATAAGCGCGTCGTTCTTCATGGAGCAATCTCCTTCGAGCTTGACGGGCGAGTCCTTCTCCACCCGTCCAGCGCGTTAGATAAGGAAATGGCATTCTGGTTAGGTTGCGGTCGCGATTTTTCGCGATTTTTGTCAGACCCGCGGACTGGGTGAAGCACAAGACCTTGGAGGTCTTCAATTCCATCCGCTCAGGCTGAGCGCATTCCTTTGAGGATTGGCATAAAAGCGATCAGCAACAAAATCCCGGCAAGCGGCAACGTAAATAAAAAGCCGACGTGTTTGAAACCAAGCGCACCGATCACTCCACCCACGAAGAACAAAGAGATCAGCGACGAAAGCAGAACTACTTTTTCTACATCGGCCTTCCTGGAAAAATCGCTGCTTCGGTCCGGGATGAGCATTCGGCCTAGTTCGATCCCGATATCGGTAACCATACCCGTCAAATGAGTGGTGCGAATGACCGCATCGGAAAGCTTCGTGATCATGGCATTTTGCAAACCCATGGTGAAAGCAAGCAGGGCGACGGTGCCGAGAAGCCGCCCTCCAGCAAATTTCCTTCCCGTCACCCCGAACACGACAAGCAATCCTGCCTCCAGGGCAAGAGGGAGAGCATATTGGATCTCGGGTGCATGGTCGCGAGCCCAACGGATGAGAACACTGGTCGTGACGGCGCCGCTCAGAAAGGAAGCCACCGCACCGAGCCCACTCGACGCCAGGGTGAAGCTGCCAAGAGCCAAGTGATCGGCCATGACCGAAATGATTCCTGTCATGTGCGATGTGTATTGGCGAACCGCAAGGAATCCTCCCGCGTTCGTAGCCCCGGCAACAAACGCAAGATACCGGGCAAGGTGCCGATTGGCAGAAGGCGTCCGGATATGACTGCTAAGACGACTGAGATATTGGAGCGGCATACTCCATGATGGCATCTGGATCGCGCACGGATCGTTGTCGCCCAACTGCAACCTGTTACTACTGCGGCACTTTGGGACATCTCATACGAATGCAGTTGACCTTCTAAACCCGTGCCACATGAAGGTACTATGGATGCGTGACGGAACTCTCCCCGGTTGCTGCTCGTGTCCTCGGCTCGTTAGTGGAAAAGGAAATCACCACGCCCGAGTATTACCCGCTCTCTCTGAATGCCTTGGCGAATGCCTGCAACCAGAAAAACAATCGCGACCCAGTGACCAGCCTGGACGAGGACCAGATCCGGCAAGCACTCCACGCGTTGGAAGACCAAGGGCTGGCGGGGGCGGTACGCGGCTCGGAAAGCCGCGTCGCCAAGTACGAACACCACATACAGGAGGTGTTCAACTTTACCCGCGGAGAAACCGCCGTGATGTGCGTGCTGCTCCTGCGAGGGCCGCAAACGCCCGGTGAGTTGCGGGGAAGAACAGAACGCATGCACCGCTTTGAAGAGCTGAGCGATGTGCAAACGACACTGCAGCGTTTGATGCAGCGCGAGCCGCCGTTGGTCGTGGTCCTGCCCCGGCAGCCCGGCACCAAAGAAGCTCGCTATGCCCATCTCCTCTCGGGAGAGGTGACCGATGCGATACCGAGCGCTGTTGAGTCCGGAGGCATCGAAGCCGAGGTCGCGGCGCTGCGGCAGGAAGTAGCGGAGCTAAAGGCGCAAGTCGAAAGACTACTGCGTCTAGTTGAGTAATCTCTCCGAACCCCTGTCCATTACTTTTTCGCTACCGGTGGCTCAACCGCAAGCTTTGCCACCCGGCGTCGGTAGTCCACCCACCATCCACCACCAGAGCATGTCCATTCACAAACCCGCTCTGCGCAGGATCCGCCAAGAACAGGATGGCGCTGGCAATATCGTCCGGATACGCGAAACGGCCCATCGGGTTCACTCCCATGATGTCCTCATCGCTGTAAGTGCCGTTCGCCTGGTCGGCTGCATCCATTTCCGTCTTCACCCACCCCGGGCAAACCGCATTGCAGCGCACGCCCCTCCCGCCCCACTCCGCCGCTAACGTGCGCGTGAGCCCAATCAATCCATGCTTCGAAGCGTTGTAAGCAGCGCGGTCCGCGATACCAGCCAGCCCAGCGATCGAAGCAACGTTGACAATGCTCCCCGAACGCTGCTGCAACATCATTTTCCCCAAAGCCCGCGCCAGCAGAAACGGAGCCACCAGGTTCACTTCCAGCACCCGCCGAAACGTCTGCACCGGGATCGTCTCCGCCCGGGCAATCGAACTGATACCCGCGTTGTTCACCAGCACATCGACGCTGTTCCATCGCGTCTGAATGGCCTCGGCCGTGCGCTCCACCACGGCTTCATCGGAAATATCGCCGGCAAAGTCCTCCGCGTCGCAACCGTTGGCGCGGACGGTCGCCAGGGTCGCAGCGCAAGATTGTAGATCGAGCAGCGCCAGCGAATATCCGGCGGCAGCAAAGACCTCAGCGGTACGGCGCCCGATGCCTTGGGCCGCGCCCGTAATGACGGCTAGTTTCATGACTTGGTCTCCGGAAGAGGTAAGATGGCTTCGGGCCTATTATGAGCCACGGTGCCACAGCAAGCGAACTCGAACTAAGCGACCGGGTAGGCGGCCGCCCCTTGATGCTCTACGACGGATTGTGCGGCATATGCAACCTTGCCGTGAATCGCGTAACCCGGCGAGATCACTCCGATCGTTTTCGTTTCGCCGCCCAGCAGTCTCAGGTCGGCCAGGCAATCCTCAGTCGCCACGGCATTGACCGCGAAGCGATGATCAACAACAACAGTGTCTACCTGGTGCTGGATGCCGGCTCCGATCACGAGAGGCTGCTGGAGCAATCGGACGTATGGGTCAAGATACTCCTGATGCTGGGGGGCCGCTGGCGGATATTAGGATATTTGCTGCGGACCATACCATTGTTTGCTCGCAACTGGGCTTACAGGTTGGCCGCTCGTAATCGATATCGATTTGGGGCGCGGTATGACATTTGTCCTCTACCCTCGGAGGCGGAACGGATGAAGTTTCTTGGCTGAAAATATAATGCGACTGGTGCAACTAAAAGCCGGTGACGTGCGCCGGGTAGCTGTTGTCGAAGAACCAAAATTGCGCTTGCTGCGCGACTTCGATTCCATGGCGGCCCTGGCGCAGGCGGCGATCGCGAACGGCGGCAAGCTCAGCAAGGTGGCCGCCGATCACGTTAGTAATGAGGTTCTCGACTACGACCCCATCTATGAAGGACGTAGCGAGTGGACGCTGCTTCCCCCCATCGATCACCCGCAGGAGATGGCTCGGTGCCTGGTGTCCGGCACAGGACTGACGCATCTGGGCAGCGCCCGCGACCGGGCCTCGATGCACATGGCCAAAGAGGAAGACCTCACCGACAGCATGAAGATGTTCCACTGGGGCGTAGAAGGCGGCCGCCCCGGCGCGGGAGCAGTCGGCATTGCCCCGGAGTGGTTCCACAAAGGCTATGGCTCGGTCGTCCACGCGCACAGCGAGCCGCTGCTTATCCCGGCATACGCAGAGGACGGCGGAGAAGAAGCCGAAATCGCAGTGGCCTATGTCATTGGTCCGGATGGGCGGCCCTATCGGGTGGGCATGGCCCAAGGCAACGAATTCTCTGACCATCGCTTCGAAAAGAAGAACTATCTGAACCTGGCCGGCTCCAAGCTGCGCACATGTTCGATCGGACCGGAGCTGGTGATCAACCCCGATTTTCAAACTGTGCCTGGCACGGTTTCGATTCAGCGCGACGGCAAGGAATTTTGGGCGCATCTCATCGCCAGCGGCGAGGAAGAAATGTCTCACAGCCTGCGCAACCTCGAGCACCATCACTTCAAATTCGAGCTGCATCGCCGTCCCGGGGATGTCCACATTCATTTTCTGGGCGCTCACTCGCTAAGTTTTGGGCAGGGCATTGGGTTGGAGAATGGGGACGTGATGGAAATCCATTTCCAGGGCTTCGGCCGTCCTCTGCGCAATCCGGTAGAGATCGTGCGCGAAAAAGATGCTCTCGTCGAGGTGATTCCGCTTGTCTAGAGCACGGTCGTGAGCAAGCAGGAAACCGCCGAGCTGCTTACGATCGAGGGGCGCGAGGTCCGCGTGACCCATCCCGAAAAGCCCTATTTTTCGCGCCAGACCAAGCTGTCGAAACTTGACCTCGTACGCTACTACCTCTCCGTGGCGCCAGGCGCTCTCGCTGGAATCCAGGACCGCCCCATTGTCTTGAAGCGCTTCGTGAACGGCGCTGAGGCGGAAGCGTTTTATCAAAAACGTGCGCCTGGGGATCGACCGTCATGGCTGCGAACGGTGACACTGTCATTCCCTTCTGGCCGCACGGCTGAAGAAATTGTGGTGGACAACGCGGCTGGGCTGGCTTGGATCGTCAACCTGGGATGCCTCGAATTGCATCCGCATCCGGTGCGCTCCGCGGATCTCGATCATCCCGACGAGTTGCGGGTCGACCTGGATCCGGGCCCGGGTGTCGGTTGGGCGGACGTGCGCCGCGTCGCGCTGGAAGTGAAATCGCTCCTGGAAGAACTTGGGCTTGTCGGCTGGCCCAAGACCAGCGGCTCGCGCGGGATGCATGTGAACGTGCGCATCCATCAGCGCTGGAGCTTTAGCGAAGTTCGCCGTGCGGCGCTTGCGCTTTCCCGTGCGGTGGAGCGGCGAGTCCCTGAACTGGCGAGCTCAAAATGGTGGAAGGAAGAACGTCATGGCGTCTTTCTCGACTACAACCAGAACGCGAAGGACCGCACCACCTGCTCGGCCTACTCGGTACGCCCGTTGCCCGACGCCCGGGTCTCCACACCCCTGCATTGGCATGAGGTTCCCGACTGCGACCCGGCCGACTTCACCGTACTCACCATGCCGGCCCGCTTTGCGGAGATCGGTGACCCCCACGAAGGCATGGACGCCGCGGCAGGTTCACTCGAACCGCTGCTGGAGCTAGCGGCCAAAGACGAGGCGTCGGGACTGGGCGATGCGCCCTGGCCGCCGCATTTCCGCAAGATGGAAGGCGAAGCGCCGCGAGTGGCGCCCTCGCGCGCCAAGCCAGCGGCGAAGAAACCGCCGCGCACCAAGATGCCGTTGTTGGTGGTGGCAAACTCTCCCAGCAAAGGGGATGCACTGGCGGGGCTGGAGAGATGGAAGGCGAAACATCCGCAGGCAGCCGCCTTGCTAGCAGTGGATGACGTGCTGGTCGACTCCATGCGCGGCGCCTCATCGACCTGGACCCGCATTCGAGTCAACTTGCGCCACGTCCCTGAAGAACTACGCCCCCCGCAAGAAACTCCCGATCCGGATGACGACCCAACCCGCAAATGGCGGACTCGCACCAGAAACAAGTAGACGTCTGAGTGGGGACCCGAACCAACAGCGATCTATACGCGACAACCAACCAAGATTGGTACCCGCTCTCGATGGGTGCCCCATGTTCGCATCAGCGTACGTGGGCCGAAAAAGACGGGCGAAGCCCTTCCAATGCTTCTATTCCTTGAAAGAAAGCGTTCGAAGAATTCATAATCGGCCCACGTACGCTGATGCGAACATGGGGCACCCGTCGAGAGCGTTTGGGTCCTTGAGCACTCCTCACCGCCCCGCAGCAAAAATCTCCATCAACTCCTGCGGAGGAACCACTTCCAGCTGAGCATACGTGCAGTCGCTTGGTTTCTTATCCACACGCCACCGTCGAAACTGCGCCATGTGGCGGAACCGGCTCCCCTGCATATGCTCGTACGCAACCTCCACCACCAGCTCCGGCCGCAAAGGTTCCCACGATAAATCCTTCCCCTGACTCCACCGGCTCTGACCGCCAGGCATCCGCTGCCCGCCGCCTTCAGGCTCCGCCCACCCACCCCAAGGATGTTGAACCAGCGCATCCCGTCGATAAGGAGCAAGAAACTCCGCCAACTCGATCCGCTTCTCTCTCGTAAAGCTGGCGCACACCCCCACATGCTGCAACGCGCCCGCCTCATCAAAGAGCCCGAGCAGCAACGACCCAACGTGTCCCTCACCCGTCTTGTGCCAGCGAAAACCAGCTACAACGCAATCGCAGTCACGCTCGTGCTTGACCTTGAACATCACCCGCTTGTCCGGCTCGTACACCCCCGCCATAGCTTTCGCCATAACCCCATCAAGACCGGCCCCTTCGAAACGGCGAAACCAATCCGACGCCACCCTAGCCTCATGCGTCACCGGAGTAACATGCACCGGAGGCGCCGCCGAGGCGAGCAGCGATTCCAATTCACCCCGCCGCTTCTGAAATGGTTCGCCCCGCAAATCGCGATCGCCCGCGCAAAGCAAATCGAAAAAGACAATCGAGGCGGGCGTCCGCTCCGACAAAAGCTTCACCCGCGAAGCAGCGGGATGAATCCGAAGCTGGAGCAGTTCGAACTCCAGACCCCGAGCCCCAGCGATGACGATCTCACCATCAAGCACGCACCGCGTAGGCAACTGCCCCCGAAACGTCTCGACCAGTTCGGGAAAATACCGATTCAACGACCGTTGATCGCGGCTCTGGATAAAGATCTCATCGCCATCCCGAAAAACCAGCGCGCGAAAGCCATCCCACTTCGGTTCAAACATCCAGTTGTCACCCACCGGCAATTCGCCCACACGCTTCGCAAGCATCGGCAGAACCGGCGGATTGACGGGAAGTTGCACCCTCTTATGGTATCGCCTACCGCGAAACGTACCCAGCCTTGATGTGTTTAGATGTGAAAATGCAGTCTCAACGGCGCCTGGTCATCCTCGACGCCCCTTCCAACCTGGGGTTGAAACCGCCCGCCCCTGGCCGCGAGCCCGGAGTACGCTACATGCCAACAGTTCTCCGCGAGCACGGACTATTGACCCGCCTCCAAGCTGAAGACTCCGGCATACTCCTTCCTCCGCCGTACACAAACTCCATCGACACTGAAACCAAAGTTCGCAACGCGCATGCTATTCGCGACTACAGCGTCGCGCTGGCCGGCCGCATAGGCCAGCTCCTGGACGAAGCATTTTTCCCCATCGTGCTCGGAGGAGACTGTAGCATTCTCCTCGGAAGTGCCCTGGCGCTGCGCCAAAGGGGCAGCTTTGGTTTGCTATTCATCGACGGCCACTCAGACTTGCTCACCCCTGAAACCTCCGCAACAGGAGGCGCGGCCGGCATGGACTTGGCCCTTGTTACTGGCGCGGGGCCTCGTCTCCTCACTTCCATCGCTGACCTCGCACCCTACATTCAGCCGGCCGATGTCGTCTTATTCGGATATCGTTGCCCGGACCCATCTACGCCATCCATCGCTCATCCGGTCGAACCCATGGAAGCCTTCCCGCTAGCCACGATTGAACATCACGGGGCTCAATCCACCGCAGCAAAAGCAATTGAGCTCTTGCAACACAAAAGCTTCTGGCTGCACCTCGACGTGGATGTATTGGATCCGGTCTGGATGCCCGCGGTCGATAGCCCAGACCCCGGAGGCATGAACCCCGGTGACCTCCTAACAATTCTGAGAGCTGCGACGCAATCGCCCAACTGCATCGGCATGGAAATCACCATTTATGACCCAACACTCGACCCCAGAGGACAAGGAGCGCGTCTTATCGTCGATCTCTTATCCAATGCGCTTCAAGAGTGAGCCGCCGTCGCGCCTGCTATACTCGCGGCAAAATACGAGGTCGTATCGTGAGAGGAACTACTCCCTTTGTTATCGGAGCATTCGCGGCCGTCGCACTCACCGCACCGGCCCAGAACGGACCGTTGTTTCACTTCACAGAGGATCCTGGCCCGCATCCGGTCGGCCTTAAGGTGGTCGCGCAGTACGACTACTCCCGCACCTATCGATCCAGGACCAACGATCTCGGCTTGCCCTACCTGGGCGAGCGTGCCCGGCCCCTGCAGACCCTCATCTGGTATCCGGCTGAAAAATCTAATTCGAAATCAATGACCGTCGGCGATTACGCAAATTTCGCCGCTACCGAGACCAGCTTCGACAAGCCCGCTCTATCCATCGACCAAAAGCAATGGCTCGACGCCATCAAGCCCACTCTGGCCATGCCTATGTGGGCGGTGCGCGATGCGCCGCCGGTCACCGGGCATTTTCCCGTAGTGATCTACGCCCCTAGTTTCTCCGCCATGTCCTGGGAAAACGCGGACCTGTGCGAATATCTCGCCAGTCACGGTTACGTCGTCGTCGCCAGTCCCGACATGGGAGCATCGGCACGCAACATGACCAATGACCTCGCTGGGATCAACAGCCAGGCGCGCGACATCTCCTTCCTCATCGGTTACGCGGAATCTTTGCCCAACACCGACATGTCGGCCATCGCAGTCGCCGGATTCAGCTGGGGCGGCATCTCCAACCTCTTCGCCGCTGCGCAGGATAACCGGATCGATGCCCTGGTCGCCCTGGACGGCAGCATGCGTTATTACGCCGGGCTGGTGAAGCAAGGCGACGTGCACCCCGAGCAGATGACGATTCCGCTTTTGTTCTTCGCTCAGGGCGCTATGACCCTCGAAGACCAGGACCGATACTTGAACGGCGAGAAAAGCAAAGGTCCAAACGTACTCAACGCATGGATACACGGTGATCTGGTCCTGGTACGTATGCTGGGCCTCGTGCATGTCGAGCACAGTTCGATGTACCAACGCAACGAGGAGATATGGAAGAGGTTTCCCAAAGAAGCCATAGCCGACTATGATCGCGCCGACGGAATCACCGGATACGCCTGGATCTCCCGGTACACAGTTCATTTCCTCGACGCCTATTTGAAGCATGACGCAGCTGCGATGACCTGGCTCAAGAACACCCCTGCGGCCAATGGCGCACCCAAGCACTTTCTTTCTGCCACCTACCTCCCGGCCAAGGGCCTGCCCGCAACTTTAGAATCCTTTCGTATGCAACTCGGCCGGCAGGGCTTCGATCACGCCGAGGACATCTATGCCGCCATGCAGAAGGAATCGCCCAGTTTCAAGCTCGATGAATCCACGCTGAACGACTGGGGCAACGAACTCCTGAGCGACCACCACATCCCCGAAGCCATCGACATCTTCAAACTCAACGCCAGGAATAATCCCGATTCCGGCAGCGTCTACGACAGCCTGGGTGAAGCCTACATGCAATCCGGGCAGAAGCAGCTAGCCATCGAAAATTACAACAAATCGCTGGCGAAAGACCCCACCAACGACAACGCCAGGCAGAAGCTACAGGAACTCGGAGAGACTCCAGTCACTCCAAAGTAAGCCCGGCATAGGCCGCAAGCCTAGTCTAAAGACCTTGGTATCGATCGATACTTAGGTCCAATGGCTTCGCCTCTTCGCTTGAGGCAAAGTTACGGGGGTTAGCGCGGGTCTGATTCACATATGCGTGAACGACGACACCGGCTCAAGTAGCAAGTAGGAGGTTTATGAAAACCACAGTTGCCGTAACAACCATGAAAGCCGCCCGAGTGTCCGCGGCTGGAGCTGATCTTACAATCGTTGAGTTGGAGATACCCGATCCAGGCCCGGGACAAGTGCGCATCAAAGTTCAGGTATGTGGTGTCTGCCACAGCGATGCGATCATCATAGAAGGTCGCCGGCCTGGAATCGTCTATCCGCGCGTTCCGGGCCATGAAGTGGCGGGCGTGGTGGATGCGCTGGGAACGGGAGTGACCGAATGGCGAAAGGGCCAGCGTGTTGCCGTTGGCTGGCATGGCGGCCATGACGGCACTTGCCCCGAGTGCCTTCGCGGAGATTTTCGACTCTGCCGCAATGAGAAGAATCCCGGTCTCAGCTATGACGGTGGCTACCAGGAGTACATGCTGGCCCCGGTTGAAGCATTGGTTTCGATTCCGGTAAATCTTAGCGATGTCGATGCGGCGCCCCTGGTGTGCGCTGGAAGTAACACCTACAACGCCCTGCGCTATGCCGGCGCACTACCAGGCGACCTGGTCGCGGTGCAAGGCATCGGTGGACTTGGCCACCTGGGCATTCAGTTCGCCAACAAGTTTGGCTACAAGGTGGCTGCTATCGGGCGCGGTTCGCAAATTGAATCGTTAGCGATGAAACTCGGCGCTGATGTGTATATCGACAGCAAGGTGAAGAGCCCAGCAGAGGAACTACAAAAATTAGGCGGAGCTCGAGTCATTATCGCGACGGCGCCGGACTCCAAGGCAATGACCCAACTGATTGGCGGATTGGGACCGAACGGCAAGCTTCTCTTGATCGGCGTAGCTTCCGAAACTGTCGAGTTTGCTCCGACTCAGCTCATCAGGGGCGGAATGACCATTGAAGGATGGGCAGGAGTAACGCCGGCGGATTCGAATGACGCACTTCGTTTTGCAGAACTGCGCGGGGTACGCGCCATGATCGAAACCTATCCTCTGGAAAAAGCTGCCGAAGCATATGCCCGCATGATGAGCGGCAAGGCGGAGTTTCGTGTTGTGCTGACGATGTGAATGAGCCGCCAATGAGCAAACCGCACGCCGCCTGAGGGCTCTCCTTATCGGTTGGCCCTTCGCAGCAGGATTGGCAATTGTGCTCCTCGATTGCGGAAACCCGCGAGCGACGGATCCGAACCATCAGGCGGCGGCCCGATAGCTGGCTTCGGACCGGTCTCAGGCGGCCGCGTCGCTGCCGCTCCGGGGAATGGCGGGGTCGTTCTCCGCAATTCGATCTGCTCCCCATTAATCGTGCCGGTGTAGCTCGCTGTACCGGCGCGAAACGAGATGTTTTTCCCGTCGACGGTCCCTGCGATGGAACCCCCGCCTGCGCCTCCCCCCGGGCCGAAACCACCACCCGGCGCTTCCAACTTTCCCGTCAAGCCGCCCCCGTTCTGCACAAAGGTGTAAAGCGTATCGCCCGCCACAGCCAACTGCAGCGGATCGGGCCCTGAGGGCCCAGCAGTCGAGGTTGGCCGCCACAGTCCAGTGATGCCAGGCCCTTTGGGCACCTCACGCTCCCAGGCGGCCACCTGGGGCCGCAGCGTAACGCTCTTCGCCTCGACCGCGGTAGAGGCCGCTGAAAGGCCGGGAGAGGTGACTTCGATACGGATCTCCCCAGCATCCTTGCTTGCCTGCACGATACCCATGCAGAGGCCGGAGAACGCGTGTCGCACCGGGCCAAGATCCGAATCGTGCGAGGTAGGATCGCCGTTGCCCACACCCTTCAACCTGGCCGGCCCGGTAACCGTAAACGTCACGGCCTGATCGGTGATCGGCACGACCCGGCCCTCTTTGTCCTCGACTCCTACGGTGCAAAAGACAACGTCCTCACCATTCGCAAGAATCTCTGCACGGTCAGCGCGAATGGCGAGCTTGGCAGCATTACCAACCGTCTCCCGCCGGGAAACCATCACCTGGCGGCCACTCTTGAAACCGTGAGCCTCCAGCGTTCCTGGCTGATAGGTTACGTTCCATGCGACGTGCGAATCCCTCGGCACGTCTTTCGCGCCAAGGCTGTTGCCATCCTGGAAAAGTTCGACCCGGTCCATATTCGTGTGGACCCACACGGCGATCTCCTTGCCCTCAAGGCCAGGCCAGTTCCAATGCGGAAAGATGTGCAATACCGGTTTCGCAGTCCACCACGCCTGGTAGTAGTAGTACGTGTCCTTGGGAAAACCGCAGGTGTCGATCACTCCATACTGGGAACCGATATTAGGCCATTGATAGGGCGATGGCTCACCGCGGTAATCAAACCCTGTCCAAACAAAACCGCCCGGCATCCATGCCCGCGCGCTGACGAATCGCCACCACCCCTCGGCTGAGGCGCGACCGCTGGTTGTGTAGGGATCATAGGAGCTGACATAACCCTTTTCCGCGTCAATTTTGTAGATGCCGCGGGTGGCCACGGCGCTGACGTTCTCTGTGCCCATGCATGGAATTTTGGGGTTCGCCTTATGGAACGCCTCGATCGGAGGATCGGCATAGTTGTAGCCCGCGACGTCCGAAACCACGAGGCCGCCATGTCCGAGGTCAAAGCCCAAGGGCGGAGGAGCGACGGTGACCGGCCGCGAGCCATCCTGCTCGGTCGCTATTTTCTTCATCCGGGTAAGAATGCGGAGGCCGGTCTCGGTGGTCGCCTCATGTTCTTCATTGCCCATGGACCACATAAATACGCAGGGATGATTGCGGTCTCGCCGCACCAGGTTCTCGAACTGCGCCAGTCCCTCGGGATTCGAGGACATCATCCGCGTCTCGTCGAGAAAGAGCATGCCCATCTCGTCGCATGCATCGAGCAGTTCCGGCGCAGGCGGGTTGTGCGAACTGCGATAGGCATTACAGCCCATCTCCTGCAGGGTACGAACGCGGAAGGACTGCACCGCATCCGGGAGCGCCACACCGAGACCGGCGTGATCCTGGTGATTGCAGGTGCCTTTTATTTTTACCGGCTCGCCATTCAGAAAGAAGCCCTGGTCGGCATCGAACCGTAGCGACCGTATGCCAAAGCGTGCTTCGCTACGATCGACGATCGTCCCGCCAGCCTCAATCTCGGTAAGCAAGGTGTAGAGATTGCGCTTATTCAATGACCACAAAGAAGGGCCGGAAACGCTTGCCTCGTCCTCAAAGGTTTGCTCGGCCCCATCCGCAATCCCGACAGGTTTGCTGGTAGCTTTCGCCACTGCCTTACCGGCCGGATCGAGGATCGTCGAGAGCACGCGCACCTTCTGCGGCGTATTCGCCTCGTTCGCTACCTCGGTCCGAATCTGCAGCCTGGCGCTCCCCGCCTGCACCGTGGAGCGCACAAACGTACCCCACTGCCTGACGTGTACCGGCGCTGTTTTTACCAGCCATGTGTGCCGGTAAATGCCCGCGCCCTCGTAGAACCAGCCATCGCTCAGCGTGGCTTCGGCGCGCACCAGCAGCACGTTGGGTGCACCGGGAATGATGAAGTCGGTCACGTCAAAGCGGAACGGGTCGTAGCCGCCGCGATGCTGGCCAATGTAATAACCGTTTAGCACCACCAGGGCTTCGCGATACACGCCGTCAAATTCTATTGAGATGCGCTTGCCCTTGTCGGCTTGTGGGATCTCAAAGATGCGCCGATACCATCCCACGCTGTTTTCCGGATATGACCGGCCGATGGGGTAAAAGCCCTTGCTCGAGAGCGCCGGATCATTCTTGAACGGCAGCCCAATCACCCAGTCATGGGGCAGGTCGAGTCTCTTCCAGTCGCTGTCGTCAAATGCCAGGGCCGCGACGGGCAAAAAGTTACCTGTCTTTTGAAACTCGCGGGACCGGCCGTTGCTGAAACCGAAGTCTTTCACCGGGTCGCTGGCGTGGCCGAAATGAAAGCGCCAGTCAAAATCGAGCAGCAGCCGTTCGCGCAGTGCGGTACGATCGAGCGCAACCGTATCCGGCGCAGACATGGACTCGGCAAGAGTCGTGACGCCGGACCCAGACAGCAATCCGGTGGCAGGAATGGCAAGACCACCCTTGATGACACTTCTCCGAGAAATCGATGCCATGATCCTCCCAAATTTTCGCGAGCTTCCTAGCAAGGGAAGGTTTGGAACTGTTGTGGGCTCGGGGCCGGTGTAATACGTTCTGGCGGGCAGTCAACATTTCCGGCAGAAAGTCTGCATGCTCACTCGCGGGGACAAAAGGCGAGGCTATCGACCGATCGCCTCACCTGTCAAGAATTTCATCTGGGGTTCAATCCCGCTTCTCGTGTAACGCTATGGGCCAGAGGCCGGCCAACCCATCTAGTGGGGTGCGGCTTCAGCTGGATAGTTGAACAAAAACTGATTACCGTCGGGATCATCGACCACCAACAACCGGTAGCCCCACGAACCCACCCTGACGGTGACGCCCTTGGCTTCCAGTTCTGCACGAAGCCCATCCAGTGCGGCGATCTGCGCCTCTGGTTCGAGATTCAGCGAAATGAACACCAACCCCTTGCCTATCTTTTCCGGCCAGGAGTCGGTGAGGATCAGAGCGCAGCCCCACCCGTCGACCTGGGTGACACGCATTCTGCCGTCCGCGTCATAGTGCCAAACGCTTGTGAACCCTAGCCGATCGACGTAGAATCTGACGGAAGCCTCCACATCGGTTACGTTCAGCACGGAGCGAGCAAACCAGTCACTCATCGCGTAGCGCCTCAACCATCCGCCTATCTCTAATTTTCGCCCTTTGGAACAGCCAGCGCCACTAATCCCTGAAGTTCATTGAAAAAGCCTCTTTGGCTTTGTATCAGGGCATGACTTTAGAGGCTGCGGAAAAACTCGGTTTTGCTGTGGTTCTAGCTGTGGCATGGGCTTTGAAGCCCGCGTGGGAAGTGGACCTCCAGGACTAAACGAAACCTGACGGGTGCCCCATGTTCGCACCAGCGTACGTGGGCCGAAAAAGACGGGCGAAGCCCCTCCAACGCTCTAATCCTAGAGTAAGAGCATTCGAAGAATTCATAATCGGCCCACGTACGCTGGTGCGAACATGGGGCCCGTCAGGTTTCGTTTAGTCCTAGAGGTATGTTTTCGCGCAGGCTCTTTAGCCCCTGCCCCTGTCATTTGCCAAGCAGATTTGCCGTAGCAGTGGCTTTACAGCTGCGGAAAAACTCGGTTTTGTATCAGGGCACGACTTTAGTCGTGGTTTAGCCCCTGCCACAGCTAGAACCACAGCAAAACTGAGTTTTTCCGCAGCCTGTTTAGCCCCTGAGGCGTTCTTCAACGTGTCGAATTTTTCAAGACACAGAAGCGGGCATGCTTAGAATGACCCGCGTGCCTTCCCCTAGTTGGCTTGCGATCTCTACGTTACCGCCGTGCAGTACCATGATGCCCTGCACGATTGCGAGACCCAAGCCGGTGCCCCCCGATGCTTGCGCACGGGATGGGTCTACACGAAAGAAACGATCGAATACCCGGGGGAGTGCTTCCGCTGGAATGCCGATACCAGTATCGCTGACCTCAATCCGAACCACGGAGCTTTGGAAACTGGCCGACAACACCACCGATCCGCCCGATCGCGTATGGGCGACGGCATTCGAAACCAGATTCCCAACGGCCCGCTGCATCAGCGTCCTGTCCAACTCCGCAAGGACCGGCTCATCGCTAAATCTAGTGCGCAATGAGATGCCGCGATCGGCGGCGGAAGCCTCGTAATACTCCTGCACGCCATCCAGCAACTCGGCCACATTGATTCGTTCCCGTCGCAAATGCATTAAAGGACTTTCTGTGCGAGCAAGGAACAGGAGCTTGCCAATCAAGTCCGACAGGCGCACGGCTTCTTCAAGAGAAGACTCGAGTGTTTCCCGGTATTCGTCGATCGAGCGCGCACGCGCCAGCGCAACTTCGGCTTCACCGCGAATATTGTTCACGGGCGTTCGCAAATCATGCGCGATATCGGCAGAGAACCTGGAGATTCGCTCGAAGGAATCTTCCAACCGGTCGAGCATCTCGTTAAAGGTCCCTGCCAGGGAGGCAAGCTCAAAAGGGTACCCCCCGGTGAGAATTCGCTCCCCGAGATGGGTAGAACTGATGCGCCTGGCGGTCGCCGCCATCTCTTCCACCGGCCGAATTCCCTGCAGCGCGATCTGATAACCGACCACTGGGAAGATCACTAATGTCCCCAGGGTGATCACGCCGAACCAGAGCCGGAAGCGCGCGAGGAACGCCTCCTTTTGCGAGACATCGATGGCAATCTGAATGGTGATCGTGTGGGTTGGAATCGACCCGACCGGCGCTGCCGCGGAGGCCACGCGGAAAGCTCGTCCGTGGCGCCCCTTCATCGAGACCGCCACCTCGGGCCGTCCTTGTGTCCGCTGGGCGAGCTGCGCAAGGTCTACCTCTTCCGCCATGCCCGGCGTCGTCAGTAGCGGCGTGTTTTGCTCATCGAGCAAGCGAATATAGAACTGTTCGTATCGCCGCGCCGCGGTTTCCAACTCAACTTCTTCCTCCAGCGCTTCGCGATCGTTCGGGCGTTCCCGCAGCATCGTGCGGAGCACGTTCAACTTGTCGCCCAGAAACAATTCCGTGCTCTTGTTTAATTCCGAAACCAGCAAGAGGTAAAGACTCGCCGTGGCCAAAATCACGAGAATCAGGCCTGCCAGCGCGTATCCCGCAGTCAACCGGAATGCCAACGTTCGCCACAGACGTGATAGGGGCGCCAGGCTACGGCTCAGCTTCCAACACATAGCCGGCGCCCCGGATCGTCTGGATCAGCTTATGCGGGAAGGGGTCGTCCACCTTGCTGCGCAGTCGCCTCACGTTCACATCCACCACATTCGTGTCGCTGTCGAAATTCATATCCCACACCGCTTCGGCGATGAGTGTCCTGGACAGAACTTCACCCGCACGCCGCGCAAGCAGTGACAGGAGCAGGAATTCCTTCGTAGTCAGGTCCAGCCTCTGGCCGCCCCGGGTCGCGCGATGACGCAGGAGATCGATTTCCAGATCGGCCATGCGGATCGTATCCTGCGGCCGGGAGGACGACCGGCGCATCAACGAACGCGCCCGCGCTAACAACTCAGAGAAGGCGAAGGGCTTTACCAGGTAGTCGTCTGCGCCCAGCTCGAATCCTTTTACACGCTCGTGGATCGCGTCCCGGGAGGTCAGCAAGAGCACCTGGGTTGCCCGGCCTGCTTGACGCAAGCGAGTGAGTACCTGCCAGCCATCAAGGCCGGGCAGCATCACATCCAGAATCACCAGGTCGAAGTCCAGATCCTGCGCCAGCTGCAGGCCGTCCAAACCGTTTGTCGCCACATCGACGACAAACCCTGCTTCGACCAAACCCCTCTTCAGAAACTTGGCAGTCTTTGCTTCGTCGTCTACAACCAGGATTTTCATATCAATACTGGAGGGAACAGTCCTCGCCCTCTAGGGTGATCGGACCGCGTTAACGGGATATGAATTTTGAAAAACCAATCAGGGCCAGGGGTTCCGATACGATAGAAGCAAACGCCGCCATCGTGATTGTTCGCCCCACTGCAAATAGCGGGAGTCTGTCTCAAGTTACGAAACTTTGCCGTGACTATTACAATTTTGTAACCATGGCGTGAGATTTTAAAAATTGCATAAGGGTTCCGGTTGTTTTCACCAAGCTTCGCATAAAGCGTACGAGTGCGACCGCCCGTCTGACCGCAATTTTGTTTTCGAGGCCACCATGCAAAAACTCCGCTCTCTCGTCTCTCTGTCTTTTTCGATTGTTGCCACAATTGTGTGTGTCTGCTGTGCCATGCCAGGCATCGCGCAAGTAGATCGCAGTGCGATCAACGGTACGGTTACCGATCCATCCGGCAGGCTGCTGGGGGAAACACACATTACCGTGGTGGACAACGCGACCCAGTTGCAGCGTGAAGGGGTCTCAGACGCCGCTGGAAGATATGACATCCCCGAACTTCCGGTGGGGAACTATACCATTACGTTCGATCATCCCGACTTCAAGACTTTGACGTTCACCGATGTAGAGCAGGTGGTGGGGCGAACCCGCACACTGGATGCGGCCCTGCAAATATCAGGCGGCCTGGAGCGGGTGGAAGTGTCGGTCGGCTCTGAGCTGATGGACCGCAACACGGCCGCAGTGACGGGCCTGATCGAGAGAAAGCAGGCCAACGAACTGCCGTTGAATGGCCGCAACTGGTCGGCGTTGACGGCGTTCATCCCCGGCGCCATCGACACGGGTGGCAGCAACCAGCGGTCGATCCGGTTCGCCGGGCGAGGCCTGGATGACAGCAACTTCACCTATGACGGCATTGACGAGACCAGCATCATCAACCAGACACAGCGGCCCTGGGCGCGGCTCTCCATCCCGCTGGACGCGATCGCAGAGTTCCGCGTCGATACGCTCCTGGCAACGGCCGATGCAGGAGCAACCGGCGGAGCTCAATTAGCGGTTACCTCCCCTTCGGGGACAAACCGCTTTCACGGCCGCCTCTTTGAGTACTTGCGCAACAACTATTTCGACGCCCCCGAGCCGACGTGGGCCTCGAACGGCGAAAAGCAGCAGCCGCTTCGTCTGAATCAGTTCGGCGGATCGCTGGGCGGACCCATCGTGCGCGATAAGACTTTCTTCTATATCGCTTCGGAAGCCTACCGCCAGGTTTGGGGCTACCCGGTCACAAGCGACGTCCCGAGTGCGGCTTTCAAGGCAACCATCCCCACCTCGTCCCCCGTCTATGGGATCGTCAACGCCTATCCGGGAGCAGGTCCAAAAACATTTTTGACGCCCTACACCCCGGCAACCGACCCGGGAGATCCGAACTACGCGAGCTATGCCCTGCTGACCTGCTCCTGCACGCAGGTCGTGAACGAGAGCTCGGTGCTACTGCGGCTTGACCAGCATTTTTCATCCAGAACCACCGGCTTCCTGCGCTTCAACTACGACCGGTCGGTCGACACACAGCCCGTTTCGACCTCCGTGACAAACCTGGAGGAGAGGGTCAGCTCGCCGATCAATGGCGTGCTCGAATTGCTGCACATCTTCAGTCCGACCCTGACCAATGAGGCCAAGTTTGGATTCAATCGCGCCACCGACAACACCTACAACTCCAACCCATCCGGCTCCATCTACCAGATTGCGATTTCCTCGGGTCCTGGGCCGGGATTCGGCACCCAGACCTACAACTACGACGCCATCTACGTGGGCAATACTTTTTCGTATATCGACAACCTGACCTGGCTCCATGGCCGGCACACCATCAAAGCTGGAGCGGAGGTCCGCCGCGTCCAACTGAACCAGCATTACGGGCAACACGGAACAGTTACATTTGCCTCGCTGCAAGCGCTGGCAGCGAATACAGTGGCGAGAGCCAGTCTTACCGGCGCTCTGCCGGTCAACGACCTGCGCAAGTACGACATCTTCGGCTACATCCAGGACGAGTTCAAGGTGCGGCCTAACTTGACACTGAATGCCGGCGCTCGCTACACCGTATTTCAGTTGTTCCATGAGGCGCATGGGAAGGCCAATCCCTTCGATTTCGACACCTGCGGGCCTCAGGGATTCTGCGGCCTGGGCGCCAGTTTCGGCCAACAAAACTACGGCGACTTTGATCCGCGCTTAGGCATAGTCTGGTCGCCTGACCAGGACAGAAAGACAATCCTTCGCGGCGGCTTTGGAATGTACCACGAAGATGGCCAGTTGGACGATCAGAATCTGCCCGCCAAGAACGAGGTTCCTTCCTATTCGGTCACGAAGGTGACCTATCCGCCCGACCCTTTCTTCACCACCGGAACCATCTCACCGAATGCCGAGCAACGGAACCGTAAGGACTCGTATGTTGAGCAGTGGACCGCCGGCGTGCAGCGCGAATTTCCTGCCAATTTGGTGGCTTCAGCGACCTATCTGGGAAGCCATGGCGTGCACCTGTTGCAAACCAACGTCGTGAACCTGATCAATCCAGCTACGGGGCTTGCGCAATATCCGGCCTTTGCTCCCGCCATCGGCTGGCGCGGGTCCATCGGCGCCAGCTCATATAACGGCCTTTCCGTATCGGTGCGGCGGCCGTTCGCGACCGGACTTCTGTTGGCGGCGAACTACGCCTATACACACGAAATCGACAACGGCTCCAACGGCAGCGGAGATGGCGATGAGATTTCACCTCAGAATCCACTCTGCCCCTCCTGTGACTGGGCCAGCGGCGCTTGGGACGCCACGCATGTGGTCAACGGCAATGCGGTTTATGAGCTCCCTTTCGGCTTGGGCAAGCCTATGCTGAACCAACGCGGCATCGTCAGCACCATGGTGGGCAACTGGCAACTCACCACGACGGCGCTGGCTCGCACCGGCTTCCCGGTTAATGTGCTTTTGCCCAGCAGCTATACTTCGCCGGTTGGGAACTCCGGCACGCAGCGTCCTGACCGGGTTCCAGGCGTCTCGCTCACCCCGCCAGGGGGTAGGACCATCGCACGGTGGATTAACCCCGCGGCGTTTGCCAAGCCAGCTGGGGAATTTGGCGATGCGCCGCGTAACCTCCTTCGCGGACCGGGCACCTGGCAGGTCGATATGGGCGCCGCCAAAACGTTTCCCATTCACGAGCGCATGCAGATCGAATTCCGCGGGGAGTTCTACAACATCTTCAATCACCCGCAGTTGGGGCAACCGCAGTCCAGCTTTAACCCGGCGGCTCCTGCAGGCTTCGGTAGCATCATCAACACGGTGAACCTGAACACGGCCATCGTAAACCCGATCACCCCCGTCGGCTCGGGAACACCGCGCGAGATCCAGTTGGCAGTGCGGTTGGATTTTTAAGGCAATGCAGGGTACTGCCGGAACGTCCTTCTCCGGAACGTCCTTCTTTGGAAGGGTACGGCCTTTAGGCCGTACGTAAATGCAAACAGGGTCGGCTTTAGCCGCTGAGGGAGCGCCCCGCAGCGGCTGAAGCAGTAATCATTCCCGATAACTTGAAGTACGGGCGGAAGAGACTGCGGAAAAACTCATGCTTTGTATCAGGGCCCGACTTTAGTCGGGCTGTGAGGGGCGAAAAAAGACCTGGGCTTTAACCCCTGCCCCCGTCATTTGCCAAGTAGATTTGCCGCGGCAGGGCTAAAGAGTATGCGTGAGAACCTGATCTCTAGGACCAAACAGAACCTGACGGGTGCCCCATGTTCGCGCAAGCTAACGTAGGCCGATTATGAATTCTTCGAATGCTTTCACTCAAGGAATTAAAAAATGGAAGGGCTTCGCCCGGCTTTTTCGGCCCACGTTAGCTGGCGCGAACATGGGGCACCCGTCAGGTTCTGTTTGGTCCGTTGGGTTTTGGTGGTCCTCAGCTCAGGTTCCCGCACGCTCTTTATCCCATCGTTTTTTTCCAACCCCAACGGCAAGACTAGTCGCGCCCTGATACAAAACATGAGTTTTTCCGCAACCTCTGAAGCCAGTACCCTTCCATTCATTGAGCCGCCGAATATGAAACGACAACTGTTCCTGGGTTTGCTGGCGATGCTGCTTCTGGTTCCCCCCGGGATCTGCTCCCCGGCAAATCCCGATTTCTCAGGGACGTGGAAACAGAGCAACGAACGCTCTACCCCCGCTCGCAGGGGCGACGTGACTCTGCTCATCGACTACCACGATTCCCAACTGACAGTCGACACGACGATCCTGAGCAGTAGTTCTGCACCGCGGCACGCGTCGCAACACTACACGACGGACGGCAAGACATCCGTATCCACCGGCGCCGATGGAGATGAGTTCCATACATCCGTGGTTTGGAGCGGGCGGGACTTGGTCTTCTCAATTGAGGAACACGAGGATGGCCGCGTCCTTCTTTCCCGAGAAACATGGATGCTGATCGACAACGGTACCGCGCTTGAGAGACGCCGGGAACGCGACGGGGCCGGAAAACAGACAATTATCTATCTCCGGGAAGTCCCGAAGCCCTGACACCCGCCTAGATGACAGAATTGTCATTTTCCTGTCATGGGTCCGTCAGAGACCACTTGCCATACTCGCCACGCAGTTGAGTCTTGCTTATCTGTTGCCCTGTGACGTGTGGAAGACCATCCGCTCTTGTCCGCGTCCGCCACCGGCAAAGTGACTAAAGCCAGCAACAACAACCGTGGGAGATGAACGATGTTCAGCAAAAAGCCTCAAGTCTGGTTTGTGAATCAAAGATCCATCAAGCGATCATTCGCCGTGCTGCTCGGGGCCGCGGGGCTCGCCGGTACTTCGCTGGCCCAATCCGTACCCTTCCCGACATACTCAGTCGGTGAGAACAAGAATGCATCCAGCGGCCCGAACTATCCCTCCACCCTGGGGACGCCTTGGGTCACCAGCAATGGCCAGATCATCACGCCGGCAGGCACCCCGGTTTATCTCGGTACGACGACCCGCGCCAAAGCGCTGGCTCTGAACCCGACGGGAAATCATACTGCTGCCGTGCTGCAGATGGGCGCGCCACAGGCCGTGACGATCTTTAATACACAGTCCGGCGCGGTGTTGCAGACTTATTCGCCCGCCGCGGGAAAGGATCATGACGGCAGCAGCGTCGGTATTACCTACACCCCGGATGGCAAATACCTGTTGTTCAGCCAGGATGGCGGCGGCGGCACCGGTAGCTACATCGGCATCGCCAGCGTAAGCACCACGGGCCTGCTCTCTGACTACGCGCACGTCAGCGTAGCCATGGATGTGGACTCCACCAACACCCTGACGACCGTTACCTGCTATAACACCAGCGTTCCCGGAACCACCGGCAGCGCCGCCATTCCCTGCGGGCAGACCGTGTCCATCAACTCCGATGGCGTCAAGACCGCCTATCCGCTGGGGATCGCGACCACGGCGGACGGCAAAACCGCCTACGCCGTACTGGATAACAACGATACCCTGACCAAGATCGACCTGACCGCTTCCACCCCGGTACAGGGCGCAGAGGTTCGCGTCGGCAACGTGCCGCACAGCGTCGTCATCTCCGCCGATGGCCAGACCGCCTATGTTTCGAACGAAGCCGGGCAAATCGCCAAGCAGAGCGACTTCCAGGGTTACTCCAACGGCACACCCGTGGTTGCGGCTTTTCCGACTGGTTCCACGGCCGGTGGCACCGTTTCAGTCGTCAACCTGGCTTCCTTTAAGGTCACCGCGAGCATCCCCACTGGCCTGCACCCAACCGGTATGGCCTTTTGGGGCAAGTATCTGCTGGTCGCGAACACTTACAGTGACACTATCTCGCAGATCGACACTGGCACCAACCAGGTGGTGGGAACGTTCAGCCTCGGCTTACCCATCGGTGACCCGGCGAAGAAGGGCCCAGCCTACGGTGCGGCGCCGAACTCAATTGCCGTCGATCAAACCGGCGGCATCGCCTATGTCGCCCTGTATAACGCCAACGCGGTTGCCGTCTTCAATTTGAACAACGGCGGTTCCCTGCTCGGCATGATCCCGGTTGGCTATGCGCCAAGCTCGGTCGCTCTCGACGCGGCGGACAATGCGCTGCTCGTGGCCAACGATAAGGGCATCGGCACGACCGGCTTCGCGGTTGCGCCGCCCCCGACCAAGACCGCAGAGAACTCGTATGCTACCGCGCACGGCGTGGTCAGCTTCAACACCCACCAGGATCTTGGCACGGTAAGCATCGTTCCTATCCCCACTTCTTCCACACTGGCAACATTGACGCAGCAAGTGTTCATGAACAATCACTGGGACCTGGCCGGAAACATCTTTGCCGCCTCGGGAGGGTCGAAAAACGCCAAGCCCCTGGCGATTCCGCTAAGGCTGGGTGCTCCTTCCAAAATCAAGCACGTATTCGTGATTATTCGCGAGAACCGCACCTACGATCAGATCCTGGGTGATGTGGCCGGCGCTAACGGGCAGGCCTCGCTGGCAGTGTTTGGCGACAACCCGACCTTCGGTTCGGTAACGCCGAACGCGCATGCCCTCGTCCAGCGCTTTCCCCTGTTCGACAACTTCTACGACCCGAGCCGGCAGTCGGCTGACGGACACAACTGGATCGTTCAGGGCATGGCGCCCTACTCCGACGACATTCAGTCGCCTGACTGGTTGCGTGATTACCCCTCCAACGGAGGCGATGCGCTCGCTTACCAGAAGGTGGGTCACCTGTGGGACGTGGCGGCAAGACAAGGGGTCACGTTCAAGAACTTCGGCGAGTACATCGAATACAACACCTTCCTGACCCCGACCGGCTCAACCAAGGAGCCCCAGTGGATCGATTTCTATAACGACACCCTGGCGTACGAATCCGGCGCGGAAAGTCAGCTCTACAACTTCAACACGGTGGCTTCCCACTCTCCGCTGCCGAACCTGATCAACAACACGGTTCAGAACTATCCGCAGTTCGACCTCGGCATCCCTGACCAGTTCCGGTTCGACATCTGGAACCAGGAATTCAACAAGGATGTTGCCGCCGGCTCGGTGCCGCAACTGGAGTTGATGTGGATCAGCTCTGACCACACAGGCGGCCCGCCCGTCGCGCAAGCGATGCAGGCCGATAACGACCTGGCTCTTGGCCGCTTTGTCGATGCGATCAGCCACAGTTCCATCTGGTCTTCTTCGGCGATCTTTGTGGAAGAAGACGACGCGCAAGACGGCGTCGATCACGTGGATGGTCACCGCAGCCCCGGCTACGTCATCAGCCCGTACGTACAGCAGCAGGTAAAAGCGGACGGCAGCGGAGCCGGTGTCACCGAAGACGGCGTTTTCTACACGCAGGTGAACTTCACGCGCACGATCGAGCAGATTCTTGGGCTCCCGCCTATGAACCAGTTCGACCTGACCGCGTCCCCGATGAGCGAAATTTTCGTCGACAATCCGCCCAAGGCGAACTTCCTGCCGTGGACGCACGTGCCGAATGGGATTCCGCTCAACATGGGCGTAACCCAGACCCCGGCACAACCAATCCCGGCGCCTAAGACCACCGTTGCGAGCAAACCTGGACCTGCGTTGATCCTGGCCAAGACCACCACGACTTCGACAGCCGCGGTAAAAAGTCTGGTTCTTCCGGGCGCAACCCCGGGAAAGCCGCAAACCGTCGCCACTCTGAGCCCAGCGCAACAAGCTCTGCAAGCGGGATGGATGAAGAAGAAGACGCAGATCTTCGCCGGCAAGCAGCATATTCCCGATTCAGAAGACCCATCGACCGTCAATCACCTGGACTGGTATGAGTCCACAAACTTCAAGGTCCCGTATCCAGGCGAGAAAAAGGTTCGTCCGGCAAGCGAGTTCAACAAGAAGGCGCCTGCCAAAAAAGACGACGACGATTAACGTTCCCGAACCAAAAGGCCCTCTCCCCAATCCATGGGGGGAGGGCCTTTACTTTTGTGGCTCAAAGGAGGCGGCAGACGCGGTCACCGGAGACGATAACGAAGCAAGCCGCCGGATCGTTATCATGCAGGTATAGGAAGTCCCCGAGTTCTACCAATGCGACCAACTCCGACGGTGGTGTGGCTAAATGAACTGTGATCTTTTTGCACCATTCAGTGCCCTCGCAAGCAAGCTCCTGCCTGTGGAGCCTGGAACCGATGGGGCCCATGACACATCTCACCTCATCCGAGTATGGCGAAATGTGCAGGAGATCCAGCGCGAAGAGGGTGGGGATCTGGAGATCCTGGCCGCTGCGGTTCTGTTGCATGATTGTGTCCAGGTGCCAAAGGACTCACCCTTGCGGTCGCAGGCGTCGAGGCTTGCCGGCGCCGAAGCGACAGCCCGGCTCACCGCTCTGGGCTGGAGTGACAAGCGAGCGAACTGGGCAGCATCGGCCATCGAGAGTCACAGCTACTCGGCAGGGATTGCGCCGGCCACTCTGGAAGCTTCCATCCTGCAGGACGCTGACCGCTTGGACGCAATTGGCTATACCGGGATTGCGCGGTGTTTCTATACAGCCGGTCGCATGGGGTCTTCTCTTTACGAGGCTTCTGACCCTCGTGGCGAACGAAGAGCCTTGAATGATGCCGCGTTCGCCCTGGACCACTTCCCGGCAAAGCTATTAAAGCTGGCAGAAGGCTTCAGAACGGCCAAGGGACGATCGATCGCGGCGCAACGAAATGAGGCGCTCCTCGCTTTCTACCTGGGCATGTTGAATGAGGTTGAATGAGTCCTGCTAACGCGCTTCCCGCTTTTCGGGATAATCCCGGTAAGCCAACACGGCGGTTGTCTCTGCGGGCGCGCGAAAGCGCGGTCTTCCAAACTTATCCGTTAGACTAGACCCTTCTCCGGGTAGCGGGAGCCCGGCACTGTATGTTACGAAAGATCACGCTGTGGTTTGTCGCAGGACTTGTTCTTCTCTTCCTGGTGATTTTTGGAGCCATAGGTTGGGTTGGATCTGAGCGGGCTCTTCGTCCTCAGTATCGCTCGTATGCGTGGTCTCTCGCGACGTTCCCCGACCTCGATCCTGAGCACATCCAGGTTCGAAGCGCGGATAACGTTGTACTCGATGGACGCTTCTTCCGGGGAGATCATTCGTCGTTGGTCATCCTGCTGAGTGGTTACGGCGATACGCAGGATCAGATGCTATCGATTGCCGAATTTCTCCATCGCGCTGGATTCAGCGTATTGACCTACAACTCCAGGGCGCGCGGGGCGAGCGGCGGCCGGTATGTGACAGTGGGCGCTCTGGAGCAGAAGGATGTGCTCGCGGTGGTTAACTATGCAGCCGGGCGGAGTGATGTCGACGCAAACCGAATCGGCATGCTTGGCATATCTATGGGCGGCGCTTGTTCCATCCTGGCAGCGGCGGAAGACAAGCGCATCCGCGCGGTCGTAGATGATTCCGGCTTTAGCGATGGCCCCCGCGTGATCGCAACCGCCTTCGAACACTTCGTTCATCTTCCAGCCTTCCCATTTGCACCCATAACGGTCGCCATCGCCGACGCGCGAGCGGGCATTGATATCACTCGCGTCCGGCCTATGGACGTGATCGCCGAAATCAGTCCCCGGCCAGTGCTGATCATCCATAACCAAGGAGATCCCGTGGTACTGGCGGACAACAGCTTGAGGAACTTTGCCGCGGCACGGCAGCCAAAAGAGCTTTGGCTTGTACCGGGATCCGGACACGGCAACGCGGAGATCATCGCGAAGTCACAATATCAATCGAAAGTAACGCGCTTTTTTGAAGCGGCGCTTCGATGATAGGGCTCATTGGAGACGCTTCCAAAAATAGCATTTTCCCGGCTCGTAGAATTTCGATCTGGCCGTTCGTCGTTTAGTGAAGGCCGGGCAGAGAGTCCCGCCTGAGGGACTATTACAGGAGAAGTCATGCCTCGACCCCGACGGCTACGACGGGTCGCAAGAGGGCGAAGAGATGGTCCGCGATATCGATGTACTCAACGAAGAGATGGAGGTTGCCGGCGCCAGGTTCTTCGCCGGCGGTCTGCAATCGGTGTCCCACGCGAAATCCCTGCGTAAGCAGCCCGGCGGAGAGGTGGTCATCACCGACGGAGCTTACCTTGAGGCCAAGGAACACATAGGCGGCTTTTGGATACTCGACGCAGCCAACATGGATTGAGGCCGTGGCGTGGGGACGCAAAGCCGTCGTCGCCTGCCGCGCGCCGGTCGAGGTGCGCGAGTTTCTCGCGATGGCAACAGACTAAAAAAAAGATGTGCTTGGGGCAAATGAAGCCGTGTACAGGATCGAGTCCACACGGCTCATCGCCCATTACGGTGTCGTCTCTCCGTCTCCCGCTTATCACTTTTATGAGCTTCCGGGAACCAAATGTCTCCGCTGTGCGTATCAGCCCTTGCACGGTCGTTACATGGAGGTGTCGATGCGCCGGTATGTCAATTTGTGTTTTTTTGCTTTCCTACTCGTGGGAAGGCTTCCTGCGCAGTCTTTCACTACCAGCCCGTGCGCTCGCGAGGAAGGTAACGCCAGCGACAACTGGTTCGCAGGGCACCAGGATCGCGCTTGCGAACTGCGGCGCGCCGCGCTGCCGCTGGTCAATGGACAGCTGCGTGTCTCGGGAGAAAATGGCGGCATCGATGTCATCGGCGAAGAACGCCAGGACATCGCACTGGAGGCGCAGGTCATCACGCAGGATTCCAGCCGGGAGGAAGCACAGTCGTTGGCGCGCGAAGTCGAAATTGTGACAACCGGCACCATCCACGCAGAAGGACCTAAGACGTGGGGCTTCTCTCGCCGCAGCTGGTCGGTTAATTGGCGTTTGCGGGTGCCGCGCCAGGTTGCCGCTGAACTGCATACACTGAACGGATCCATCCATGTGACGAATGTCGTGGGCGTGATGCATGTAGATACAACCAACGGCAGCCTTACCCTTGACGATTTGGGCGGCGACGTTCATGCGAGGACAGTCAACGGCGGAATGAATGTGCGGCTGGGCGGAACTGAGTGGCACGGAGCGGGTCTGATTGCGGATACGACTAACGGCGGGGTCCATGTGAATGCGCCAAGTCAGTATTCTGCGCACCTGGTGGTAGAGACGGTCCACGGAGGAATTTCTGTCGGCTTCCCGATTACGGTTCAGGGGAAAATTGGTAACCACATCGAAACCAATCTAGGCCAAGGCGGCGCTACGCTTCGTTTTCAGACGGTGAACGGCGGCGTCTCGATCCATCCGGCAAATCCGATTTAATCGATGACCCACCGAACAGCACGCCGCATTCTTTTAGTAACCAAGACAGTGGCGCAATGATTCCTGAGCTTTTTTACCAGCCAAAGTTCTTCCCATTCGTTAACCCTAAACACAAAAAAGATCCAGCCGAAGCGACGCCGCCTTTGCAGGCAGGTAAAAACTCTTTGGTCGAAGATGGCTCTCGATGTTTTCCCTTTCTCCTGACCACGGGCAGGGGACCCAGCCCAGGGTCCACTAAGAGATATAGAGGGAGTCGTCAAGTTGCTGGGCGATCCAATCGACGAGAGTTTTAGAAGGGGCGATCTTCGTAGCGTTGCTTGAAATGTTGGTATCGAGCAGGTAGCGGGTCATAGAGTGACGTCTCGGCCTGGACCGAGCGGCCGCATCATCTCCAGTTCTGGTCCTTCCAGTGCCGGTAGTTGCAGAACCGCAAGGAGGCCACCTCGTTTCCTCGACTCGCCCGAAAGAATTCCAGGGACGGCCTTCCGAACGTCTCTCCCGAACTTCTGCCGTCAGTTCAGACGGGCTGGGGGTTTCGGTAACTACACTGAAATCATTAGAATACAGGCGTTGCTCTAATCGAAATTGCGGAGCAAAATGTTTGCACAGGAGAGCGGGCGCCGCTTTGGATTTGCAGAGTCTTTCCCCCGACTGAAAGTCTCCCCAAGCGTGAGGAGCCATGGGAATTCAAAGCAGCTTGTTCGGCCGGGCAAATCCACCAGTCAAAGCAATCATAAGAGCAAGATGACTACTAGACTTTGAGCGAGGAATAAGGGTCCAATGCCCACTCCACCCCTGTTTTTTCTACCTTTCCTGCCTCTGGAGTTAGCAGAGGCCTCCTATGCCCATCTGGCGGAGAAGTGCGACCAAATCGCGCCCGGACCGGCAGGCAGAGTGTATTCCATAAGTTTTGTCCACGAGCGAGTCGTCTGGGTCGCCACAGTTGGCAAACGCCTTAAGGGTCATACGCTAGGGCCCTGCCCCGAGCCGCGGTTGATAGAGGATTCCGCAATGATCCTCGCCATTTTTCCGGGGACCACGTACAGCATCGTCACAGATGCCCTGCATACCACCGACTCCAGGTTCCAAAACATCTTCTTCGAAACTCCGGTGGAGGTCGAATATTTCTCTCTGCCACCTTCTGCGTAGGGAAATCGTCCCCAAATCAAGGCTTTTACTTGCTGCAAGCTGTATTCCGTTCCCCCTCCAGCGAGATCGCGCCGATCACTCGAAATCCCTTTACCGGATGCACAATCATCGATGGGAACAGCGCCCCTCATTCGAGGCGAGTATTCAGGCGCAATGGAGTCCGATAAAATCTGTAAGGAAGTGGTATGCTTCGCGCCCGGAGGCCGCACGATATGCCTGAGAACAATGGATCCTCGCTGAAGGCCCCAATGTTGAAAAAAGGGGGCGCGAAGGAGCCAAGCAGGCTGGACTGCCCGGGGTACCTCAAGGCGCTGTTCGCTGCCGGTGAGCGTGCCACACATACCGGCATTTGCCTATTGGACACTCAGACGCGATTTGACTGGGTGAATGCCGCTCTTGCAAAAGAGACACGAACGACCATCGATCAACATATCGGGAAGACTTCACGCGAAATTGTGGGTGATTTGGCTTCACAAATCGAGCCAATTTACGAGAAGGTGTTGGGGACGGGTAGGCCGGCGTCCGTCTGGCTGGCGGGTCGTGTCCGGGACACGATCGAGAGCGGCCATTGGTTAGACTACTGCTTTCCTGTCTTCGGCAGTTCACAGCGTGTGCAGCAACTAGGCCTTTTTGTCGTGAACGTTACGGCGGAAAAGGAGTCCGCTGCGATCTTGGATACGCTGTCGGGAAACCTGCCGTTCGCAGCGGACCAATGCTCGCAGCTGCTGCGAGGGCTTGATGAGGCGGTCCACGGATATTACTTAGGCCTGGAATTGAGCTTTCTGGAGCTTTCGCGTAACTCCACGGATGTTGCCAGAAACGTCGACCACTTTCGGTCGAAGCTGCAAGGACTGGAAAGTGAGATTCGCCTGATTCGGGAAGTCGTCTACACAATTATCGACCGATTCCGCATTGCCTCCTGCTGAAAAGCGTGTGCGGCCTCTCCGCTGCTCCGCGGCGATCGTCAACTTGCTACTGGAACAGCCACTCTGGCGACACGCCCGATGCTTTCGACTTCTGTCCTGTACCTCCACCTCCTGCTTGGGGCTGGCGATAGGGAATACGGTATCAATGTCAACCAGTCTGAGTTTTTGTCCAACTCGCACCAGCCGCAGACATAGGCGTCTCGGGTCTTCAGGAAATAGATGGGCCGCTGGAATTCGTGGGTCCAGTTTGTTCGAGTCGAGATTGCCCGCTTTTGGGTATCGATCTCAACGATAGAACCAGCAGGGATCACGGGGTGCAGGGTCAGGTCGTGTTTACCAATGATTCCGCGCCTGTACGACCCCGGTGACGGACCGTTTTCTGCCGCGGGTAGACTGGTCTCGTCTTCGGGCGGCTGGGCGGGAACAGCCGTACCAGGGAGTAAATATCTTGCCTGTGGGTCGAGCGATCTCTCGACAGGGACCATGCTTGCATTTTCAGGGGAGAGCTGTCTGGGAGTCAGGTTCTGTTCGCATCGAGGATCAATACAGCGCAGCAATTGCCCCGGCGAGACGTTATAAATCTCTGCCAATGCCATTAGCTTATTGACGCTGATTTCGTGCTCTTCCCGCTCCAGGCGGTCGAGCCAACTGGCCGAAACCTGGTAAGACTGATTTCCATTTTCCTCGGCCAGGCGAAGACTGCGTTCCTCAACCTCCCGCAAGGAGAGTTGCCACTGCCGCCGAATGGTGCGGAGCCCTGCGCCCATCCCTCCCATTAACAACTCCTCCAGCTGCGAACTTTCAAGACCACGGCAATACCCGCCATAATAAGCGATTTCGTGACTCAAGCGAGGGTTCCGGCTTGTTGATAACGAAGTTTCTGTAGTTTCGGGACAGAGAGCGCCCGGGTAAGCCAGCAAATTGTAGGGGATAAGGCCATCGACACTTGCCGAAGACATTGCAAGCAACGTGGGTGGAAAGCTATCTATCTCGCTCGCCAAATGATTTCATCCTGGGCTATTCTCAGCCTTGCCTTCGGGACTCGTGCGGGTGTTTTTCAGCAACCTGTTTAGCGCGATCGACATCGGGGACATCGGCGGGGAGAAGTACCCCCGTATATTCGGCGAGGCCGCCAAAAGATAGCTCGTATGGTGCGTTTCCAGACCCGATTGGCGGAAACCTGGAGCCTCAGGCCTGCGCGAGGCGAATAAGATCCGCAAGCTCTTGTGAAAGAACCTTGGCCACATCTGCTTCCGTTGTGTTGGCAGCAATTGGGACGGTCATGATGATCGCACTTCCTCCGAGCGGACGAGGAGTGACGCGAATGTACGCGCCACCGCGGTTGCCGTTGGGCATTTCCCGGATATAGTCGACGGTGCAGGCAGCGGAGTTTGTTACCGCTTCCATATCGAACGGTTCCCCATTCTTAATGACACGATAGCGATTGGCGTCGATGCGTTCGATCGAATCGGCGAAGACCGGAGCCCACTTGGGAATGTTTTCAATGTCAGCCAAAAGGCTAAAGAGCTTGGCCGGTTCGGAATCAGCCTCGACAGCATGGGTAACGGTTTGAGAAGTCATGCTGGATTGGATGATGATTCCGGGTTGGCCGGCCGCAAATTTTGCCCGCACTGGAATCCGTTGATCTGCTCGCCCTGGCCCGGACTCGCCTCTTATGTCATTGTCTGCTAAATATTTACGTCGAGATGGCAAGCGTGCGGCCGGTTCACTTCTTTAAAGGCTTGGTCTGCATGTCACATTGCCACGCCCTGGCTCGTCATGATGGTAGAGGCCAACAAAGGAGACTACTCATGAACCCCAAACTCAATCCCCTGACCGCCGCCCCATCACTCATGAAGCAATGGCACAGCACATCTATCGCTATTGCCGCCAGTCTCGAGCCAAGCCTCAGCGAATTGGTGAGGATTCGTGCTTCCCAGATCAACGGGTGCGCCAACTGCATCAATATGCACACGGTGTTCGCGCGCGAAAATGGAGAGACCGAGCAACGCATCTATCTGTTGCCGGTGTGGCGTGAGGCTCCCTGCTATAGCGATCGGGAACGTGCTGCGCTCGGCTGGACCGAAGCGCTGACGCGACTCTCGGAAGGGCACACGCATGAGGGTGCCTATGAAGCTCTACAGATTCATTTCACAGAGGAAGAGAGGGTCAATCTCACGTTGCTCATCAATATCATCAGCGGGTGGAACCGCATCTCGATTGGCTTCGGCGGGTGGGCCGATCCGGCAGCGATAAAAGCCGCGAATAAGGCGGTCGCCGCTTGATCGTAAATACGAGATTCGAGGATGCAGCGGTTGGTTTCGAGCCGCTGCGTCCGAAGCTCATTCGTGTTGCCTATCGGATGCTCGGCTCCGTGCAGGACTCAGAAGATGTGGTGCAGGATGCTTTCATCCGCTGGATGAACACCGACCGCAGCGGCATCCGCGAACCGGAGGCATTCCTGCGCCGTACCGTCACGCGTCTCTGCCTCGATCAACTCAAATCTGCGCGGCACCAGCGCGAGACGTATATCGGCCCATGGCTTCCGGATCCTCTTGTGGAGGAGGAAGAGGTCGAGGATGTTACGCTGCCGCTGATGCTTGCGCTGGAACGTTTGTCTCCACTGGAGCGCGCGGTCTTTCTATTGCATGATGTTTTTGGGCTGGGATTTGAGGAGGTGGCAGCGACCATCCAGCGCGACCCGGCGGCCTGCCGTCAGCTTGCTTCCCGGGCGCGCGACCACGTTCGCGATGCGAGGCCGCGTTTCCAGCTGGAAAAGGAGCGAGGTCTGGCGTTTGCCGAAGCCTTCTTCACCGCTTCGCGCAGCGGCGATGTGGAGACGCTGGGTGCGATGCTGGCAGCGGATGTCAGTATTCACGCGGATGGGGGCGGTAAACGTGCGGCTGCAACCAGGCCAATCCTGGGAATCGATGCCGCTATGAAGCTGTTCCGGCATTTGTCGACCTTGTTGCACCAAACCAAGTTTGTTCGCGCAGCCTTCATCAACGGATTGCCTGGTTTCATTACACTCGAGGCCGATGGCGAACTCCAGACGACCGCGCTCGAAATCGAAGATGGAAAAGTCGCAGCCATTTATGTGATGAGAAACCCTGACAAGCTAAGGCACCTGCACTAGCCTGTTGTCTCTGGAGCGACATGGACGGCACTTTGCCGCTCCCGCCGAGCGGAACCAGGCTCTAACTGATTAGCCGGAGGCCGAATAAAATGAGTGTGCCCGCTACTGCACCGAAAAGAGCGCTGATCAGTGCGACGGTCCAAGGAAATGAAATGCGAGTTTTCATCTGCTCTGAGGCCTTCGCCTCAGGGCCCTGATCGGGCCTGGAGATGTTAGCCTGATTGGGTGCGACTTGCACTGCCCGCTTCTGCCACCAGGCATCAAGTTCTCTTTTATAAGCGAAGACCGGACCCGACCGAGAGTCCTGGAGGCGGTAAATGGGCAGGTCGAGCGATTTCTCCCACCTCTGAACCGTGCGAACATCGCGTCGCATATACGCCGCTATGTCTTTCCACGCCTCCAGGAGCTGGTCTGGGATCTCGTGAGACGGCAGGCTTCCCCGAAGGGCCTGCAGATGAATGCCCGCTGACGGAACGGAATTTTCCCGATTGACGAATGAATCGGCCGTTCCCTTCTCTCGATCCGTTTGCGTCGAAATCCGCATCGTTTTTTCCTTGCTTGCGACATAAGAGTTATGGCCCATTGCCAGCCGATGGGGTGCGCTGTTCTGAAATACCATGAGACCGATATTTGTAACGGCGAAGTTCGAGTCTCGATATCCCGGAGACCGCCATAGAAATTGCAGATTGAGGGCAACACTCGCACGGGTTACGCCCCCGAAACAGGCGTCAATCTTGCCCGAGGACATAGTAGTTCGACTCATCCGGGAACAACCATCGAGGGAAACAGGCATTTTGGGTCCCGAAGAATGCGTAATCTGCTACGTATATCTGCGTACCCGATTGGAAAGACGCTTCAGAGCTCGGCTTTATGCGCCAACGCGAATTTCATGAGGGCGTGGCTACCGTGGATTTCCAGCTTGGTGCTTATGTTGGTGCGGTGAGTTTCGACCGTCCGATAGCTGATACACAATTCATCGGCGATCTCTTTGCTGGTCTTATACTCCGCAATCAAGCGGAGTACGCGCCGTTCAGTAGGGGTGAGATCGTTAGAACCGGGCTTTTGCTGCCGCAGCGCCGTCGCGCGAAGGTGGCCGTTGATCAGTGCAGTCGTCATAGCTGGGCTGGTATAGCTTTGACCTCCAGCGACCGCACGGATGCTGGCTACGATATCCGCGATGGCGCTGTCCTTCAAAACGTAACCTTGGGCCCGGAGCGCGAGCGCTTCATTCAAGAAATCCTCTTCACGATGGATGGTCAGAAAGATAATGATCGGATCTATCAAACCCTGAGCACGCATGGCACGGGCGACTTCGAAGCCATCCATCCCCGGCATATCGATGTCAAGTACAACGACTTCGGGCTTGCAGGTCCGAATTCTGGCCAGCGCGCTTTGACCGTCTTCAGCTTCGCCAACCACCCTGAGGCCGGGAGAAGCTTCAATCACCTGGCGAAGGCCCTGACGCACGATCGGGTGATCGTCGGCAATAAGAATGTGAATTTCTCGTTTGAGGTCCATGTTCAAAGACTCCCGGGAACAATCGGCGCCCTAACCCCAGCTGTCCCATGGGGATTACAAGCAGAATATATGCAGTTGTTCCAGAATGAGCCTGCTAACATGAACTGCCTTTCAATCAACTTAGCCATCGCCATCCCAAAGCTCAATTCGCGTAAAGGTGAAGTGAACACCTACAGTTTGCCGGAGCGGAAATCACCCTTCAAGGCAATGGTCAGAGTCACGATGGTACCCACACCGGGAGTGGAATTCAGGCTGTAACTCCCACCGACCAGACGAGCCCGTTCCTCCATCCCGATCAACCCAAAGCCGTGTTGCGAAGCGCCATCACTGCCCCTGGGCAAAAACCCCACTCCGTTATCGCTGATAGTAATTCGCACCTGTTGGACAGTTTTCCTGATCGCGACGGCAGCTTCGCTGGCAGACGCGTGCTTGATGATGTTACTAACTCCTTCCTGGATGATGCGGAAAATGTTGATTTCCGCTTCCGCGGAGAAGAGGCCGTCCAGCGGATCGATGTCAACGGTGAGGCTCAAATCGCACCCGTCCGCAACATTCCGGATCATCGATTCAATAGCCCTGGTCAATCCTAGCCGGTCGAGCTGATAGGGCCGGAGGTTATGCGCAATCTCCTTCATTTCTTCAATGATCTCGGCAGATGCGTCCGAAATTTCGCGCAATTGCGCCATCGCGCGTTCATGATCGCCCGGTGTAGTCAAGCTGAGCATTGCGCGATTCTTAATGATCGCCAGGCTCTGCCCTAGACTGTCATGCAGCTCGGCGGCAATACGTTTGCGTTCCGCCTCCTGGGAAGCGATCAACTGCTGGGAAAAAGCCCGTTGTGCCGCTTGTTCCCGCTGCAACTCCGATATCCGATATAGCCAGGCGAGACGTAACGCCCCAACGATAGCGGCGAAGACAACTGCCTTGAACCACCAGGTTTGATCGAGTCGTGGAAGAACCGTAATCGGCAGGCTCTTTCCCTGTGTGTTCCACACCCCGTCGCTATTAGCGGCGATTACTCTGAAGGTGTATTTGCCCGGGGGCAGGTGCGAATAGAGGGCGGTGCGTCGCACACCGGCTTCCACCCAGTCGCGGTCCAGATTCTCCAGCTTGTATCTGTATTTGATTTGGTTGGAGTTGGCCAAAGTGGGCGCAGTGTATTCAATCTCCAAATTTTCCCGTCCCGGCGGGATTCGAATGGCGTTATTCAATTCCACGGGTTTCTGATCCACGGAGGCCGACTCAATCACAACGGCCGGCGCGCTTGCGTTCACTTCCACCTGGTCAGGATCAATGACTACGACACCGTCTTGCGTAGGAAACCAAAGATCGCCGTTGCGTGCCCGGATGCCGGCGGGCGATAGGCCACCGTTGCATTCCGCATTCCGCATGCCGTCGCTCTTGCCATATGCGACCGAGGAAATGGCGTGCGACTTACCTTGAGCGAACGCATTCAGCTCGCTTTTCGCGACCCGGTAGATTCCGCGATTGCAAGACATCCAAAGATATCCGCGAGAGTCCTCGAGGATCTGGAAGACTCCATTGCTGAACAAACCGTCTCCCAAGGTATAACGCGTAAGGCGACCGTTTTCCAGGCGGCCGAGACCGCCATCGTATGTTCCGATCCACAAAACCCCGTCGCGATCTTCATATAATGAACGAATACTATTGCTGGGAAGCCCGTCGGCTTCGGTCCAACGCCTGAATTGTCCGTGAAAGAAGCTTGAAAGTCCCCCATAACACCCGATCCAGATGTTCCCCATCCGCCCATCGATCATCACTCGCACGTCGTCGCTTACCAAGCCGTCCTTGGTGGTGATGGCCCACCACTTATGGTCCTTGTAGCGCAGCAGGCCCTGGGTACTTCCGAGCAACATTGCACCGTCACTATCCCGGTGAATCACTCGTATGTCGCCGGGTAGCCGAACGGTCCCATTTTGCACGCGCTCGATGCGGCCATTGCGTATCGTCTGCAGGCCCGGGCTGGTCGAGACCCACAGAACCCCATCGCTATCCTCGCCGATGGAATTCACTCGATTCGATACCAGCCCGTTGGCGGTAGAAAACTTCGTGAACTTCCCATCCTTGAATCGGACCAGACCGCCGTTCCATGTCCCAATCCAGATCGCGCCCGCATGGTCCTGAAAAATCGGGTAAATGATCCTGTCAGGCAGCCCATCCTCCTTTGAAAGCACGGAGACGGCCGCCTTTCGAATGCGGTAGAGGCCTTGGCCGTCGGTCGCAAGCCAAACATTGCCTTCGCGATCCTCGAAAAAAGAGTTGAACCCGATTCGTTGTGTCTGGCCGCGCTCTGATAGATTCAGGTAGGGCGCGAAGTTAACCGCTGCGTCCGTAGCGATTCCAATCTGCCAAACATTGCCTCGCGAGTCGCGATAGGACGACGTAAGGGTATCCTCACCACTTTGCCTCGATCCTGGCCGAAAAATTCTCGACCAGTGGCCGCCACTCAGTTTGGCAAAACTGCCGTCGGCCCACGCCAACCAGACGACACCGTTCAGATCCTGACCGGCTCGCATCAGACTATGGTGTGGCCACCCGGCGGGAAGAGGGTACCGGAGTTCTCGCCCGTTAGAAAACAAACACAGCCCCTCTTCATCAACATCTGAAAATCCGAATGAGCTATTGGGAAGAAAGCCTTTTTTGCAGCGGGTCTGGACCTTGGTAAAGCTCGAACTATTGTCATTCCAGAGGAGAATGGAACCGTTGGAGAGGGCCCAGATCTGGCCAGTCTTATCACCGGTCACCTCCAGCACTTCATTGGATGGCAGACCCTGCTGCATGGTGTAAGTGGTAAATCGCTGCTGGCGATACCGTGTCACCCCGTTGGTCTCTGTGCTCGCCCACAGTTCGCCGGCACCAGTGCAGTAAAGCGATGTAAACCGGTTTCCAAGAATTCCCCGAGTATTGCTCCGATTAAATACGGTAAATTTCACGCCGTCGAACCGGACCAAACCGTCCATGGTCGCAAGCCACAGATACCCATCCGGCATTTGGCACACGTCACGAACGATGTTTTGCGGCAAGCCATTGTCGGTTGTCCAGGTATCGATTTGATATTGTGCCCGAGAGAAGGGTACGGCAAGAAATAGAACAGAAGGAGCAGCAGAGAAGCAATCCATAGTAAAGACGACTGGAAGGTGTTATGGTCTTGAAAATTGCGCGTATCGCGTTCCTTCTCCAGTAAGATATCGCCGCGCGGAAAACAGCCTGGATCATAAATTGAGTCTTGGCAGAAAAAAGGTCCCGTCATACGAACGGGTACACCATCAAATGATCCTTGCGTGCAAGAGCTAATGCCCTAACTGATGATCCCAAACGTAAACTCTAGCACGGTCGGCGATCTGGCGGGTTCTCGAATCTCGCGGACGGATAGGACTTGGGAGAAGAAACAGATGAGAAGACGGTGAATTGCGGGACGCATCGGGATACGACGGGAAGGGTGAGCCGACGGAGAAATAACGCTCTCACCCCTCTCGTACGCGGTCAGTCGTACTGATAAACCACCTTTCCAAAGCGGTCTTTGGCGTTGTATGTCCGGTCCAGGAACTCGGCGATGTGCCGGCCCGAAAAAGTCGAATCCACTGCGACGTCGAACACCCCCGCGTTGAAATCGTCGACCGCTCCCTGCAAGTCACTCGTGAGACCGATGCAGTTCCCGATAATGTGCAGGTTCTTCATCATCAGACTGGTGAGCTCGCGATTGGTCCGGTACGAGCGCGGCGGTTGTTTGTGAATCATTTGCAGATATTGGTCATAGAAACCACACGTGATGTATTTCGCCCCAATCGCCATGACGTCGATCGAGCGCGACATATGCAGGTCAAAGTAAGGGTCGATCACAAAGTTGAATCCACCCAGCCGCGCTGAAAGCGGCCCCAGCACCGGATGGGTTGCAAAGCTTTCACAATCCGGATCGATGATAATCAGGTCCTTTATTCCCATGTGCGTGAGATTGCTCGCAAACCGGTCGGATGTGCTGGTGGCATACACGTTTACGTTGTGTTTTTTTAAGGCATTGATTGCGAACAGCGATGTATTTGATTTCGCAGCAGTGACCAACACATTCGCCCCGTCGAACATTTCCAGTCTCCGGACCATGCTGTAGGTGGTTTGGGCTCCGATGCTGAAGGAAGCTGCTACGGCATCCGCCATCGAACACGGCACCTTGAGCAGTTTGGCCTCGTGGAGAATCTGGATTTCCCTGGAGGCATGGTTGGTGGGAACGCCCGCCATGACTCCGTCGCAATCGGACCAGGGATAACTATTGTTGCCGATGACCTTATCCCCTACGGCAAAGCGGGTCACACCGGGCCCGGTGGCCAGCACCTCCCCAACAAACTCGGATCCGATGACATAGAATCCCGTGTCGATACCTTTCGTAACCATCGAGAAGATGCGGCTCTTGTCCCGGTAGTTGAGCGAAAACGCTTTTACCCGCACAAGCACACTCAATTCGCTTCCGGGTTTCTCTTCGCCGAACTCAGGTTCAGGTGTTTCCACGATTCCGCAACTTACCGGGACATCGTCAAGGACAACCATATCCACAACACCTTCACGGGGAAGCATTGTTTTGGCTTTCTCCCCCAGAATCGCAAAGTTTCTCAATCCCGCCTCCTTAGTAGAACCTGTTCCGGTTACCTGCTCATCGCGGAGCCGTCACGACCGCTAAGCTAACTGCCTTTTTGCCAGTTCGCCAAAAACGCCTTGTTGATCGAGAAGTTCCGCGTAGGTCCCGCTCTGCACAACCCTGCCTCGTTCGAGCACGATGATCTTGTCTGCATTGATCACGGTACTCAGGCGGTGAGCAATCACAATGCGAGTGGCTCTCAGGCCTTCGAGACTCCTGCTTACGATGGCCTGAGTCTGATTGTCCAGTGCGCTTGTGGCTTCGTCGAATAGAAGAATCCTGGGTTTGCTGACGATCGCGCGCGCGATCATCAACCTTTGCCGCTGGCCGCCGGAGAGGCCGCCGGTTTCGCTGATAACCGTGTGCATGCCCATCGGCATTTGCCGGAGATCTTCGTCCAAACCGGCCAGACGAGCAGCCTCCCACGCATCATCCAGCGTCAAGGGCTTCGAGCCGATGATATTGGAGAAGATGTCGCCGCGAAATGGAAAGCTGTTTTGCAACACGACGCCCATCTGGCGGCGAACCGATTGAACATCCAGCCCCCGTAGATCCTTTCCGTCATAGGAGACGATGCCGGTTTGGGGGCTTTCGAAGCCGAGCAGCAGGCGAAAGAGAGTCGATTTGCCGCAGCCTGACGGCCCTACCACGGCAACGAATTGGCCGGCTTCCACGCGAAAGCCGACATCCTGCAGAACCAAGGGTTTGTCCGGGTGGTAACCGAACGCAGCGTGGCTCACTTCGATCTGCCCAGTCAACTCCCCCGGATCTGCCTTGCCAGTATCGACCTCAGGTGCGGTCTGCAGAATCGGCGAGGCGCGCTCGAAATGCGGAACCAGACCCATCACCTGAAGCACCGCGCTTGCCAACGTCATGCTCGCTAAAAACATCTGTCCAAAAGCAGAATTGAATGCCAGAAAATCGCCGGCACTGAGAGGCTTCGCCCATTCATCGACGGTATAGAAGATGGCCATCGGCCCAAGAACGGTTAAAACGGCGTTGAACACGGCGAATCGATTGCTCAGCTCGCGGCTGCGCTTCGCGAATGTCCTCTGCATGGCGTAACCCTTCGCCCATTCCCCGAAAGCTCTACTTTCCGCTCCGGAGACACGCAACTTCGAGACCCCGCTGATGAACTGGAAAACGTGGCCGGAAAGTTGACCGAGCACTCTCGACAAATTCCGCATCACTCGTAGCTGTCGCTTTCCCAAAACGATGGTGGCGCAGACAGCGATCAGGACGAGGCCGACCGCCACCAGGGACAGCTTCCAGCTGTAATAGAACATCAGCGCGAGATTGAAGATCGAGAAGATACCCGAGACGATCGAGTTGGCCAGGGTGCCGGTGATCGCCTGCCGGATGCCATCGATGCCATTCGCCCGATCGGACAGGTCACCGGCAGAATAGTTGCGAAAGAACGATACCGGCAAGCTGAGTAGCCGGTCCCACACGGCGGCCTGCAGCGTTGCGCCCATCCTACCCTCCACTCGGAGTAACGCAAGGCTCCGAGTGACATCAAACATCGCGGTTCCGATGGCCGCCACCAGCAGCAACCCGGAGAGTTGCAGCAGAGCGCTCCGCTGCGCGCCAGGAATGACAGTGTCAAAAATCATGCCCGTGAAGATAGGCGTCAGAAGTCCCAGTAAACCGCCCGCCGTACCCGTTAACAACACCGTCGCAATCTCCTTGGTGCAGTGCTGCCGGCCGAAGTCAAAGAGGTCGCGGGCGTCGAGTTTTTTGTTGGGGAATGAGCGGTAGAGAGTGAACGCCAGCGGTTCCAGCGACAGAGATAAGTCCGCATCCACAGCCTTACGCGAGCCGTCGGCGGGGTCGTGGAGTTCGTAGCCGCGTCCTGAAACCGATACCAGAGCAACCGGCTGTTTCCCTTGCTGCGTGTAGCCCAGCAAGGGACCATGATCGTCTTTCCACCACTGCCCTCGTAGGAGCACACGTCTCATGCGAATATTCGAGGCCCTGGCAATCGCGCGCAGCGGATCCTCGCTGACGCTGCCCCGCGAGGAAGGGGCTGGACCTCGTATGTCAATTCCGAAAGGCGCCGCTGTCATTTGGCAGGCAGCGACCAAAGCGTCCAGGTCACGGTCGCCCCCAAGGAAGCTGTTTTGCCCTTTGCGCGCGAGAGGCGCCGCCAACCGGGAAAGCGCCGCACGCATTTGGCGCCGGTCTGCCGTGTGTTTGCCGCTCAGTCGTCGGTGTTCGTGCCGATCGGACTCCGCAAAACTGGCCGCGAGCGCTGAGAGCATCACTCTGTGGAAGAAGCGCAGCGCCAACCAAGGCTCATCAAGCTTTTGCAAATCCCGGGTGTCGAGACACTCAAGAACGGAGCCCTCCGAAGCCTCCAGCCATGTCTCCGGCGCCAGAGGAAAGAATGCATCCTGCACGATGGGTGTAACCTGCGCATTGCCGAGGAACTGCGAAGAGCCCGCTCGATGCCTGACCCATACCAGTCCCCGGCCGCAAACCGCACCCATTCCCGAAGCGACCCTAATCTCTTTCCCGGGCTCCGCGAGGTTATAGGTCTTGGGCAGCTTATCCGGAGCTACGGGACGAGAGAGCGAGATGATCCAATCTTCCAGCAACGCAGTGCCGGTAAGGTTGGGTTCGCCATTCGGATCCAGGTCGGTCAGATATTTGAGACTCACTCTGAGCAATTGGGATCTCGGCGAACCGACGGCCAGCAATTTCAGGCCCGCTCCGTTCTCATCGGCTTCGAATCCGAAAACCGCGTTACCACTGGCGGCACGCATGACATGCCGGCGTGGCCCTATTAAGACTCCATCCTGCTCCTGCACAAAAAACACATCCACTGTCCCGGTTTCTACCAGCCACGCAGAGTCAGGGTCATCCATGAGAATGGGTTTGTTGGCTTGCACTTCGATCCTCAAACCCACGCCTCGCTCGAATTCAAATCGGCTTTCGTTCGTCATGATGGAGGCTCAAGTGGAGCGAATCAACCTTGCATATGGGCCCGCCGTGTTCATCATTTCCTCGTGCGTTCCACGTTCCACGACTTTGCCTCGTTCCAGCACCACGATCTCGTCGCAATCACGGATCGTGCTCAGCCGGTGGGCAATGATAATGGCCGTGCAGCCGCGTCGCCGGATCGCGTCGTCAATCAAGTGCTCCGTCTTGGCGTCCAAGGCGGCCGTAGCTTCGTCCAGGACAAGGATTCGTGGATTGGTGGCAAGGGCCCGGGCGATCTCCATCCGCTGGCGTTGACCGCCGCTGAAGTTGCGGCCTGATTCTTCGATAGCATGGTCATAGCCGCCGCCGCGCCGCACAAGGTCGTCGTGAATCTGGGCGTCCTTAGTCGCTCGTATTAGATCGGGCTCGCTGATGCTGGTGTCCCACATCGTCAGGTTGTCGCGGATGGTGCCCTCGAAGAGGAGGATGTCCTGGTCGACGACCGCGAGCGAATTGAGGATGAGTGACCGTGGCAGGTCGTTCCGTGGCCGGCCGTCAAATAGAATCTCGCCGGACCACGGCTGATACAAACCCGCGACCAGCTTCGCCACGGTGGATTTCCCGCTCCCACTGGCGCCGACAATCGCGACCCGGTGGCCCGGCCTCAGTTGCAGATTAAAGTCCTGAATAAGTGCTGGTTCAAGGCGGCTATAGCCGAAGTGGACGTTTCGCAACTCCACGAAACCCCTCAACCTCCCACCGGCGTGCTCCTCAGGGATAGGTTCGTTCAACCCGGCAAGCTGAGGCTCGACGGAGTAGCGCAGCACGTCATCGAGACGGTACATCTCGCCTTCCGTCGTTTGCAGCTTCCCACCCAAATCCGTAAGTTTGTTGACCGGGTCGGTAAAACTCTTCATCAGGGTCTGAAACGCCACCAGCATACCGATCGTCAGCAAGCCGTTCATAATGCGGTATCCGCCGATGGCCAGGACCAGCGCAGCGGTAATGCCCGACAGCAGAGGAGGAATCGTTGAAAGCACCTGGGAGGAAACACCCAACCGTTGCTGCGCGTTCACAACCTTGGTGTGGCCACCGGACCAGCGAGCAAAGAAATCAGATTCCGCCCCCGTGGATTTCAGGGTCTCGATCATCAATAGCCCACCCATCGTAACCCCCCAAAGTTTCCCCTGGTCCTGCAGCAGACGGCGATTTTGGTCCAGTCGCCGGCGCGAGACATACTGTAACGCGAGGAGGTTCAGTGCGGCAGTCGTAACACCAACCATCGTCAGCAACAGGTCATACTGCAGCATCAGCAGAGCGTAAAAACCGATCATCACGACATTGACCGCATTGGTCGCGAGATCACCCGAGAGCAGCGTCGCAACACGATCGTTAATCTCGATCCGAGCGACAATTTCTCCCGGTTGGCGCTGGGCGAAGAACTGCATGGGAAGCCGCAGTATGTGCCAGAAGAATTTTCCTGTCATGCTCACGGCCAGCTTGATCTCTGTCCGGAGAAGCGAATACGACTGGAGATGGGTCAGCAAACCTTGCAGAATGGCGGTCAAAAACATCAGGAGAAGCAGCGGTTTGAGCCAGCTCTCCATCCCCTTGATCAAATAGTCATCCACGAAAACCTTGGGGAAAATCGGGATCACGAGACCCGGAATGACAAGGGCGAGGCTGGCCAGAACGACATAACCGAAGGCTAATTTGGTCCCCGCCAGCCGGCTCGTCAAGGCGCGAAGCAGCGATGGATTGCTGCCGCCACGTTTGAAGTCCGGCCCTTTTTCGAACGTCAGCACAATCCCGGTGAAGGACTGGTCGAATTCTTCAGTAGTGACGGAACGCGGACCTGTGGCCGGATCGCTCAGAAAAACCCGGTCCGGCTTGATTCCCTCGACGACCAGAAAGTGGTTGAAGTTCCAGAACACCACGAATGGCAGGCGCAGACCGCGGAGCCCTTCCGGTTCGGCCTTCATACCCTTGGCCAGCAGCCCGTAAGTTCGCGCCGCCTTCAGCATGTTGCTTGCCTTGGAACCGTCTCGGGAAACACCGCAAGCGTCGCGTAACTCCTCGAGCGAAACGATCCGCCCGTAGTATCCAAGAATGATCTTGAGCGCCGCCGCCCCGCACTCGACCGCTTCCATTTGAATAACGGTAGGGGTCCTCACCCGCCGATACCGGCGGCGAAAGGCGGAGTTGACCTTCTGCACCACGACCGCTCCGGCGTTCTTGATCGCGTTCAGCATAATCAAAGGCCCAGCTTCCTTTTCATGTAGGGAAGCACGAGATCGATCGGATGCTGTTTCCGGGTGACAACCTCGACCCTGGACACGGATCCGCTGGTAATTTCCTCGGGAGGTCCCTTACGCGAAGACCACGCGTAGCCGCTCTGCGTTTCCGCACTCTTGCGGAGCGTGACGTGCACCTCGGTGACAGGACCCTCCGCTGTCATGCTGCGGGCCAGGCTCTCGTTTTCAAAGGCGTGTGTGATCGCTTCCATCGTGACGGGGTAGTCTGCGACGGAATCGACATTGCCGAGCATGTACCCGTATTCCTCTTGTTGAAACCCCGAAGGCGAGATATGCGCCTCCATGCCTGGTTTGATTTCCTTCGCATCGCTCGAGAGAACGTACGCGTAAACTGTCAGGTCTCGAGCGTTCTTTGAGCCGTCGTCTCCGTTTGCTGGTTCAACGCTAAGAATCGGTTGGCCGGAAGCCACGAGCGCGCCCTCGTACGAGGCTACTTCCACAACGCGCCCGTCGTAGGGTGTAACGACATTGGAAGCTCTGCGCAAATCCTGTTCCATCATCCGGATGTCCCGAAGCATGCCGTTAATCTTGTTGGTGTAATCGAGCGAGGCCTGCGCGGTGTCGTTTTCCATCGCGACTCGTTGAGACTGTAACTGCGCGATTTGCGCTCCCATTTTTTGCACGTCGGACTCGAGCGAAGCGACCTTTTGGAGGTTGGCCAGTGCCGTCTGCTTAGTAATCAGCCCTTTGGTGACGAGTTCCTCGTCCACCGGGATCTGATCCCTGGCCCACTTGGTCTGCTCCTGCGTGTCGGTGATTTCCTGTTCGGTGCTGGAAATCTGCTTTTTGATGGCCACCAGCTTGGCAGCGTCACTCTCCGCACGTTCTTTCAAAGCGCTATCCCGGGCTTGCCTGGCCTCCTCAAGTTGTTCCTTTGCCTCCTTCAGCTTTTGCTCGAGTGCGGGCTGGGCGATCTGCGCCACCACCTGGCCGGCCTTAACCACTTCGCCCACTTCCACATGTAGGTCGATAACGTTGCCGGCGCCCAGTGCTACAACAGCGTTGACGCCGGTCCCAGTGATCACTCCCCTGCCGATCACCGTATCGTCGCTCGATCCCATCACACTCCATATAATCCCGGCGGTCAGAGTGCAGCACAAGGCAATCAGCGCAATCCAGGTGCGCGCAGTCGTCACCTCCAGCAGGTGGTCAATCTGCTCCGGCGACGACAAACGGTCGAGCGAGACCTTGCGGAAAAGCGCAGTATCCATCGTTTGGCCCGTCCTCTCTATCGCAAACCCAATTCAGCAGGCGGATTCAGAAAAACACTCTTGTCCAGGTTCTGGACCGGTGTATTCGCGTCGACGACTGCTCCTGTTGCAAAACGCAGGTTCGCCAGCGCCACAGCATAACCAAGGTGCGCCGAAACTTCAGCCAGAAGCGCAGAATTCAAGTAGTCCTCCATGGTGGTCAGCTCCACCAGGGTGTTCCGGCCCAAGCGAAACTTCTCCACCTCGTTGCTTAAAGCCAGGCGATAGTACTTGACCGCTTCCCGCGCTTGGCGTAGCCCGCTAACGCTATAGGTCAGACCGGTCATCGCCGTGACCACTCCGGAGGCGATGTTGCGCGCCACATCCGCCCGGTTTGATATTGCTGCCTGGTAGGAGGCGCGTGCCTGGGCCAGTTGGCCGATCGCGGTGTCATTGCGCACGGGGAATGAAAAATTAATGGACCCGATCACATTCGCGCCGTGGACGTTGTCGAAGGGCGCGACGAAGGGCTTTCCAAAGGGAGTGCCGGTTATCAGACCGCTGTAGCCAGTGCTGAGACTCGCGTTCAGCTGCGGGAGAAGCTGGTTTTGTGCGGCGGGAAGAAGTTGCTCCGCGGCTCTGACCTGGAAGTCGGCGGAGATCATATCGGCCCGATTCTTCAGCGCCGAGGCCACAAACTGGTTGGTCAGTTGCGAGGTTACCCGCGGATCGTTCTCAGCCGTCCAATCCGGCAAAGAATCGACCGTATCCGGCAGCACTGTAATTTCGGCCGGGCGCAAGCCCATGGCAAACGCCAGGTTTTGCCGGGCGGCTGCAAGTTGCTGTTCCGCCGCGATGCGGGTTGCGCTCCGATTCGCCAGATTGGCGATCAGTTGGTTAATCTCTCCCCGCGCCACGCGGTCCCTATCAATCAGGATCTGGACGTCCTGCACGTACTTTTGCCCTCGCACCTCGGAATCTCTGGCGATCACCAGGTTCTGTGCCGCGGCAACAGCGTTCCAGTATTGAATCGCGGTGGTGGTTACTAACTGGGCGATTTCCTGATTAACGTTGCGTGTGCTCGCTTCGACCGTGCTCGTGGCGGCCCTTTCCTGGGCATCGACCGCGTCCCGTCCTCGACCGCGAAGCAGGGGCACGTTGACCTGAAATGCAATCTGGGACTGGTTCAGCCCTTGCCGATTGGTGATGTTATCGGTGTCCCGGGTCAAACTCACCGTCGGCTCAACGAAGATACCGTTACGAAAAAGCTTCTGCGCTCCCAAAGTGTAAGTGGTGGTATTTGGCACGAACGAGGTAACCAATAGCCCGGCAAGCGCGTACTGAGCCACTTGCTGGTCTGTCAGCGGCGTGGTCAGGTGACTCTGCTGAAACCCGGCATTGAGTAAGGTATCGAACTGGCCGGCGGCGGCTTGGCGAGCGCCCTTACTCGCGTTCAGTTGCTGTACCTGCACCTGGATGTCCGGGTCCTGTTCCAGCGTGCTTTTCAAAGCGTCGATGAGGCTGATTGGCGGATGAGGAAGGTCGACGCTCGCCTGGGCAAAACCCGAGGCGCAGAAGAGCAACGAAACCGGAAGTGCCAGGAATCTATTCAATCCTGAGTAGGCCAAGCCGCACCGCCCGAAGATCTCTGCTCGCCTGCGGCGCGGTAAAAGATCTGCTTCAAATCCGCCGGTGCGATCCAATGATGGTGTACTGCGAGATAGGCCTTTGCTTGTGCCGGAAGGCCCGGTTGATGAACAACTTTGATGTGGTGCAACCAACGGAAAAAGGCGCTGTGAACTCGCCCCTCCAGGAAGGCCGACAACGCCAACAAATCGCGCGGCCATACGTCCGGCGTCAGTCGTTCATGGGCCAGGCCCGCCCATCGCTTAAGGCCTTCTGCTTTGGTCGCAGTAGAAAGTCCCGATGAGACGAGATAATCCAGAAATCGCTGGATGGCCGGAAGACTCTGGGCCGGGTAGCATTCCAATCCGATTTTAGGCAGGACTCGATCCCCGACATCGATATCCAAATCAATTCGCTCGACGAGCGGCGCCAGCAGATTCACGAGGTCCCGCACTTCCGGGAGCGATCCTTGCCAACCCACGGCATGCAAATATTCCGGGATCTGGTTGCTCGAGAGGCCGCGGACGCAGAGCCGGGTGATGCGAGACGCTCGACCCAGCATCAGGCCGACCTGAAAGATGCGTGCTCCCGCGGGCAGAAGATTCAGGCATCGGGCCACCCGAAGACGCATGCATGGATCCAAGTCGCATCCGAGCAGCAGCGGCAGTGCAAGGTCCATGAGCCACGCACAGTGCTGTAGTGGCGATTCGAGATTGCCGGATTCGCCCGGCCGCAGAAGATCAGACCCGATGAACACGCTGGGCACCGGAAGTATTGCCGGCGTACCGTCAACATCGAATTCGATCCAAATGTTGTGGATGCCTTCGAAGAGAGGCGACCGGAGATCGGACCACTCTCGTGCAAAGCCACGGATCCGGCGCCAAACGGGGTGCTGCTCGAAAAAAGCCGGAAGCCCTCTCCCCGGTCTTTGGTCGATTAAGACATCGCGGCCACCCTCGCTGGCTCGTGAACAAACCAGGAAATCCGCTTTCGGTTCGTGGATTCCGAGCGGGCACTCGAAGCCGAAAAAATCTGTGAGCGCACCGGGCAGCAATGAGCCGATGACATTGATGTTGGCCATCGCGGCCGGCGATACCAAATCGGCGGAAACGTATGGAGCCACTGCGGCATGGATGTAGTCGGCAACGGTACTGTGCCTAAGCGAAGGCTCTGCCGTCCATCTTTGTCCGCCACCTGCAGCGGCCCAGGAGGCTGCATCCATCACAGCGGCTGATTCCGCTCGCGGAGTTTCGATCGTATTCAATGTCATCTCCATCGCCACGCCATTGAAGAATCAGTTCCAGAGAAAAACTGAGGGAGTTGCCTCAGGGGAAACCAACCGCAGAAGTTCATAGCCGATTCCAGAGGCGCCTTGAAAGAAGCCAGGAATAAACGCTTGCGCCGGGAGGGCAGGATGCAGGCGATATCCCCCCTCACGAGCCGCGCGACGTATCATGCATCCCGCCTCTCGCCGTGCCACGTCCAGTAGGCCGGCGCAATCCTTGTAGCGAGCCGCCTCAATCAGAGAATCCAGGCGCCCGGCAGATCCGGTTAGTTCCGGAACGTCCAACGAGGCAGCCAAGCCTTTCGGGGCCAATCTGTCCGCGATTTCCAGGCCTGAGTCCATGCCCAGGAGCTTTTCCTTTTCGCTCTCCATGTTCGCCCATGCCGATTCCCATAGTTCTTGAGCGCCCTGCTGAAATCTGCGTTCTCCGGTGGCTTCATAGAGCCGCCCGAGCGCATAAGCAATGCCTGTGGTTCCACAAGCAAAACCGCTCCCCAACTTGCTCATCTCGAATATTGGGCTGTTCCGTTCAAAATATGGTCACCGCATCGGATCGCCGTGACCGCAGCACCGCTATCGAAATTTCCGGGCAGCGAAATTAACCCGAGAATTGCGCCTGCCAGTCCGTTAAAAATATCGAGCCGGGTATCTGCTTTGAATAACTCCGGTTTGATCCATGAAGCAGCAGCGCAAGCCACTTCCATCGGTGTGTCGTCATGGAGCACGTTCGCGACTCGTGTGCAGGCATAGACAATGGACCCAAGTCCGGTAAGGCCTGGCGGCAAATCCTGCATTGAGCTTTTCCTGCCGGTAGTCAGCTGCGATTTGCTTTTGACGAGCGCCCGTTGCATTGGCTTGATGGCGCCCAAGGCTGTCTCGCGAAATTCCGCAATCCCGGTCACGGTATGCAGGACCGCCAAGAACAACGCAATTCCGCTCACGCCGTCGAATAATCCCGGTCCCAAGGGTCCGAAGCTGTAGCAAACAGAATCCGGCCGGCGAGAAAGGCTGATCCATGTCACGCTTCCGTCGCTGCCGCGAACCGCTTCTGCCACAATGCGGGTTGCGATTTTGACTGCTTCGTCCAGCAAGGCGTCTGCGCTCGCAGCAGGCTCTTTGTCATCAGGCCTCTCTACCGGCTGCCAGCATCCGGCCTGCTGCGATGGCCGGCTGGCGATCTTGGCCCAAAAAGATCCCCGGATAATGCGGGTCTGCCGGTCAAGGTCATCCGCGCCGAGCCGTGCCAAACGATCGAGGACACGTTCGTAGCCTGACTGTGCAAAACAGTTTTCAATCGTTCCACCCGTTCCGGCATCGAGGCTTCGGCTCTGGGGTGACACGGTAAAAAAAGGTACGTCGAGTTCGGTCAGCGCGTGCTTTTCCGCCTTCAAGAAGGGCGCGAATCTGGCATTTGTGCCGGAGGCCAAAAGCACGCGGCTCAACACCTCGAGATCGACGGAGCGGTCGGCCCCATCGCGCAGCACCGCAGCATCCATCGAGTTCTTCAGAATCGAAAAATAGATGGCGGTATCGCGGAAGACGAGCCGCATGGGAGCATCGGCCAGGTCTTTGAGGGGGCTCCCCGCGCCCAGCAGGGTTGCGCGATGTGCGGTGAGAAGTTCGTACATCTCACGAAATCCGGCGACCACTTCTTCGAGAAAGCGTCCCGGGTCGGCTAAGTCGCCGGCGGCAAAGGGCACGTTCCGGTTTCGTAACACCTGTACCTTCGTGGCTTGCCGCTCCAGGTGATCCGTCTCAATCCCCTGCCATACCGTGGCGAGCACTTCTTCGCCGCCGACTCCACCTAATGCGCTCGGATCATGCCATTGACCGGCTTGGGGGCGCCACCACGGCAGCATTCCGACGCGCAGCACAGAGGAGTTGATCCGCGCCACAGCCTGTGACTCCGCCCAGGTGTCGCTCTCCCGCGGTTCACTGCTTTCGAGTGATGGAACGATCAACGTTTCCGAATCGATAAGCACCGGGTGCTCTCCGGCGGCAATCAGGTTCTCGGCATGAATATCATTGCTTTCTAAAACGTAGAAGAGGCAAAGCAGCATGCCGCTGCGCCGGTAAAAGCGGGCCCGCTCGCATTCATCGGCGGGCGGTGCATGCTCGACGAACTCCACCCACCCATATTCCGGACGAGAGAGCACGTTTAGTCCCCTAAGGTGAAGAGTAGTGCCTTGCCGATTCAGCCAGTCCAACAGGCGCGTGTAAGCTTCTTCCGTCTGCAGGTTCTTCGGCTTATAGACAACGGTCAACCCGGAAGTAAAGGTTACGGTCGCCACCGACCGGCCGCCACGGTGCGGGTCGGAAATGCCGGCCCCGAGATGTTCTACTTTTCCCAGCGAAATTCCCGGCTGGAAGTGCTGCTCGAGGCTGCTCCAGTCGCCGGAGAGGCGAACCAGGAATTCGGCGGTTGAGTCGATCCAGTTTTTCATCAACTTCGCCACCGCGCGTGCCAATACGCAGTATTCCCGGAAAAACGACACCAGTCCGTCTCTCAACATCCGGGAGACGAATCCTCGATAGAGTTCGGTGGAAGGCTCGTCCACCATCGGCGCAAGTCCGCCTCGGAAGACTGGCTGGTGATTCAGCCGGAAGATTGAGAACTCCAGAATCAAAGCTGAACTGCAGGCGCTTACCAGCCAGAAAAGAAGCTGCCGTTCCAAGCCGGCATGGGCGCGGTCGCCTAGATACTCGTAAGCGGCGCCGGCGTTTCGGCACAATCGGCTTCTCGCGGCCCAGACGAACGGCGCCATGATCTGTTCAAAGGGAAATGGGTCCTGTGCGTCTATGAAGCGCATGGGCTCTGAATCTGGCGATGCGGCGGCAGTCAAACCTTCCTGCAGCAGCTCGATCCAATCGGGAACGCCGGACGTAAGTTGAACCGGCCCCAAGCCTTTGCGAACCGCGTCAGCATCCAGCCCCTTCAGTGCCAGCAGCTTTTCAAATCGAAGCCGATCTCCTTGTGAGGCTAGTTGGCACCAGCGATCGAGACGCCGGCTGACCTTTTCGGGGTCGGCAGTCATGTGGGGAATGTAATTGCCGTTCGCAAGACGCTCTTCGAACGTGCTGGCCCGCGCGGCGATCTCCCTGGAGACTTCCGGGCTCAGAATCACTGGACCACGCTCCTGCATTCGAGCGCGCCGGCATACTCAGGCAACGCAAAGTTCGCGATGTAGTCCTCATGACCTTGGCATCGGTAACGAGGGTGTGCGTTGCCTGTTTTCCTTAGGTCCGCGTGTCGCGCATCCGAGGGTTGGTGGAGCGCGAGCACGGCAACGGCTGTGGCAATAATGCGGTAAGTATCGAAGTACAGCCAGAGTTCGTGGCGGGAGCCGTTGACGTTGAGCGTCTGCGCGGGTCTTTCAACAAGGCCGCTCGTCGCATCACTCGGTATGCGAAAAGTCGAATAGAACGGTATGCACTCCGGCCACGCGCCCGTGCGCGGCTCCATCATCTCGGCCAGCCTTAGTTGGCAAAGGTTGAGCTGGCGTCCCCTGCATCCCAGGGCCGAAAGGGCCAGGATGGCAAAGCTGGTGGAGAGCGCGGCATCAAACGTACCAAAGGAATGGTCAGCGTTAATGCTCGCCAGGATCTCCTCCACCAATGCGTGCCGAAGGTCATTGGCCAGCGGATCGAGCTGAATAGCTTGGGCCAAAGCCAAGTCCACCAGATAAGGATTAGCGAAATATAGTCCGGACCGGACGTCGAATCGTTCTTCCAGATACTGCCGCGAGGTAAGTGCCGGCAGGCCAGCCTGAGCGCGCAGTGCCTTTACCAGGCATGTGGTAGCGAAGTCGGCCTGGCACCAATGCTTGTTGGCTTCAGTGATGGTCATTCGGCCAGTCTCCTGGGTCTGCGACCACAACTGCGGATAGTAGCCGCCCTGCCCGTCGGAGAATTGCTCGAGAGATTCAATCGCATCAGGATCCAGGAGTGCTTGCAGGATCAACACCGAATCCGTCGCGGTCGTCAGCCGGCCGGTATGGAACGGCCAGAGTTTACCCTGGCGCCCTCCGAGGACCTTGGCCCGCAATTTGGTGGTGATTTTAGACAAGTCTTCTTCGGAATTTTGGCTGAGGGCCTTTAGAAGGAACCCGAGGGGAACCAGGTCTCCATACCCAAACCGCTGCATCGGTAACGGAGGCTGGCACGTCATGGGCAGACAGACCGCGCAGGCGCGCTCAGCTAATTCCGCCGCGGCGATCAGGCCTCGTTTCCTCGCGTGCTCAATTCTCGATTCGGAAGCCTTGATCAACCCTTGCTCCAGACCTTGATCGATTTCGCCATGGTTTAAAAAGAACTCATTGCAGTTCCCGGTTCGCGAGTAGCCCGCCAGCGCGCCCGCGTGAACGTGGACGGGTAGTCGGTTTTCAAACAACGCAACGAAAGAACCGTCCTTCGCGTAACCCCCTTGGTATTTCACACCCACGGCTTGGAGAAGCTCGTAATGAAGCTCGGTGGGCCGGCGAGCGAAGATTGCCCGCGCATGCCCACAGTTGTCCTGCATGGTCAGGTGCAACAGCACGGGCGGAAGCGCAGGCTTCTGCCCGATGCCCAGGCAGTCCGCCTCGTCCAGTGGAAAGAGCTTCAGGTACTGCGAGTAGCGGCCCAGGAGAGAAGTTGGTGCCGGGGCGGCGATCTGGAGCTGTCCGTCCTTCAGCAGATACACGACCGGTTCACTAAGCGAGGCAAGAAAACGCCCCTGCGAGCTGAGAATCACATGACTAACCGGCGCGAGATCGAGCTCGTCCGGTAGGAAGAACATCGCTCGAAGTTGAGCGTCCCCGGCCCATGGACGGAACGCGGACAACCGGAACCAGACCATCCAATCGAGCGAGCCCGGTAGTGTTTTCAAGATTCCAGTAGTATCCAGAAAAAAGATCCTCCGAGCAGGGGCAACCACGCCAGCACGGTTCGGACGTGGGTTTTTGGGCTTTTTCGATCCGTTACCAGCCGAGTTTCTGTGCGTTCAAGGCGGTAACCCCTCCGGCAGCAACAGCCATTGCGGTAGCCATAATCGCCGAAACGGCAAACCCAACCTCGGTTCCTCCTGCGACTTTTTCCAGATCGTCGTCGGAGAGTTCGGCCACATTCGCGGGCGCCGGTGGTATGGAGAAATGAAGCGTATTGGTGTCCTCTTCATGGATAACAATCTTGAGATTCTGGGGCAACTTTTGTCCTGTGTGCTTCTCGATGACGCTCCGAGGGTCGCTCACGATCGCCTTCTGGAACTGGGAATCTTTCCAGCATTTCTCAATGAGCGCCGTTTCTAAATCGCGCCGGACGGAACTTGGTGATGGTGCTGTAGCCATTTCATTCCTCCATTTTAAAGATGAAGCTTGCCTTTTTATGCCGGCTCCCATGCGAGCCAGTGTTCACCAGGGTTGGATACCGGCTGCCGCGAGCGTGCCGGCAGCTCCCCCTGCACCCATGGTGACGCCCAAAATGCCGATGGTGAGAGATACGGCAAAGCTGATGTCCGTTCCACCGGCAACCTTCTCCAAATCCTCATCCGACAATTCGCTTAGGTTCGCGGGAGCAGGCGGAATTGAGAAGTGTAATGTGTTCGCGTCCTCTTCGTGGATGACGATCTTCATATCTGTGGGAAGTTTCTGTCCCGTAAACTTCTCAAAGAGACTCTTAGGATCGCTGACCACCTGCTTTCTGAACTCCGGATCCTTCCAGCATTTCTCAATCAGTGCCGTCTCTAAAGTGCGGCGAGTTATTACTTGTGTTTCCATTCCTCACGTCCTCTCTTGGGTTTGGTCAAAACGACTCTTCTTACCCGCCTGGAATCGATCCGGGGACCATCGGAAAGAGCTACCAACCTTTCTGCATGCCAACTACAGCGGACCCCACCGTCGCTCCGGCCCCCGCAGCGGTGGCCACAATTCCGGCCAGAATCGTAACCGCAGCCACGACCACATCCGTTCCGCCTGCAACCTTCTCCAAATCATCGTCGGACAATTCGCTGATGTTCGCGGGAGCGGGCGGAATCGAGAAGTGCAGTGTGTTCGCATCTTCCTCGTGAACAAATATTTTCAACCGGTCAGGCAGCTTCTGCCCCATGTGCTCCTCGAGCATCCCTTTTGGGTTGTTGACCACGGCCTTCTTGAATGCCGGATCTTTCCAGCATTTCTCAATAAGTGCCGTTTCTAAATCGCGGCGTGTCGTTGTTACAGCTGTGTCCATTCCGTCTCTCCTCTCAAAACCCATCGAATCTTCGCTTCCAAATCCCGGCTTGCCAATCTCGCTACCAGGTACCAGTGCCCTTCAGAACTCCGGCAGCGCTCCCCGCAAATGCCCCAGCCATCACGGGAATCCCAATTGCGGCGGTGATGGCTATCGAGATGATGTCAGTGCCCCCCGCAACGTTCTCCAGCTCACTGTCAGAGAGCTCCGTCAGATTTGACGGAGGCAACGGAATCGAGAAGTGCAGAGTGTTGGCATCTTCCTCGTGGATGAAGATTTTCACGTTCTCCGGCAGCTTATGTCCGGTGTACCCCTCCAGCATCCCTTTCGGATCGCTCACTACAGCTGTCTTGAAGCTGGGATCTTTCCAGCATTTCTCAATCAGCGCCGTTTCTAAATCGCGCCGCGTCGGCTTTTGCCCGCTTACCGTGTCCATTTCTCCTCCGATGTTGTTGATTAGATGGCGGCCTCACCTGCCGCCGTGTGATGTCTAAAAATGTCGATGCCTCCTCGAGTCCAGCCAGAGAAAGCTGGGGAAACAGAGATTAACTCGAGCGGCCCGTCGTGCGTCCCAAACCCAGCCAATGGCGGGGTCCTTTTTCCCGAGGTCGTTTACCAGCCTGCTTGCTTGCCGCCGACGACTCCTCCCACGCTGGCCGCCGTCATGGCGACGCCGATCGTCGCGAAAACCCCGGCATAGATCAAGGTAATTTCGGTTCCGCCGGCGACGCTCTCCAGCTCGTCTTCCGACAGCTCCGTCACGTTCGTCGGGCTTGGGGGGATCGTCAGATGCAAAGTATTGGCGTCCTCCTCGTGGATGTAGATCTTGAGGTTCGGTGGTAACTTGCGGCCGGTTCGCTGCTCGAGCAGGGTCCTCGGGTCGTTGATGACCGCCTTCTTGAACTCGGGGTCTTTCCAGCATTTCTCGATAAGCGCTGTTTCCATGTCGCGCCGATTCGGTGCTTGCGTCTCCATCTTCGGTCCACCCTTCTGATTCTGTCCGCCGCGGCGTTCCGCCAAGCCTTCCATTCGGCCGAATTCTGGCCTTGCCGGTTTTAGCTAACGTTCTTCCGCGGAGGATCAAGCCATTTCGTGACCGAGTTTCCGGCAGCAGGTGAGTGCCTGCAAGCGGTGAATTGCGACAGAATGCTTATTCAGCACGCCATGGCATGCATGCCGCTATTTGTCGTACCTCGCCGCACTTGGCGGCGCGGTACATCGGTGAACAGGGTTTAGGGAGAGTAAGAGGGATAAGCAGACGGAGACACCGCTTCGGATCTGGTGGGAGAACAACGTCCTGATGGCTTGCTACTTCTTCGCGGCACTTTGCGCCGCCTGAGCCTGACGCCACAACCGGAATAATTCCTCGGGAGTCAAGGAGTTTAAAGCGGTGCGAAGAGTGCTCAGAGCGGAATCAAAAACAGCTTTCAGCTCGGCGGGCATTTCATTTTGAATCGACTGCTCCCAGTAACCGGGCAAGGCGTTCCGAAGCTCGATCCGGTTAAGGTGGGGGCCGAGCGCATGTTGCAGAAGATCGAGGGGCGAGGCAGACTCCATGGCCAGGGTGAGGCCCAGCGATCCACCGATTGCCTGCGCCCGATGCCAGGTGCCCTTTGGCATGTAGAGGATGTCTCCTGGGTTTAGGATCACCTCGCACAAGCTAGCCTCAGCCGGCCGGGTGATTGTGACCCAGGGTAGCTGCAGTACGTCCCGGCCGTGTGGAAATGAAATGTTGCTGAGAACCTCCCGCAGAGCGGGTTCAGGCGAATACCACCATCGCTTGCGGCCCTCAATCTGCAAAATCATCACCGGATGATGGTCCAGATGCAAGCCGAAGCCGGCGCCGTCCGGAGAGAGATAGGAATTGAAAAAGAACCGGCCCAATAGGGCAAACTCCTTTCCGACTCGATCCAGGAACGATGTCAGGATTGGGTTTCCGGTATTGATCGCGGAAGCGCAAACGGTTTTGCCGCTGTCCAGCATTTCCCGGATCTGGCTGGGCTTGATGTTGAAATGGGCAGGCCAGCCCCTCTCGTCCGTGTAGCCCACCTTGAGGTCGAAACAGTCGGGAGCTCCCCGGTAGAAGGCAGCCTGGTCAAACAATCCGCCAAACTTGTTTGGGTGACCAGGCAAAAAAACCGCTCTCCGGTCCCAATATTCCGTGAAAAAGAGACTGACATCCATCGGGTGTAAGAGGGACTTCAACTCGCCGGTAATACGCTCCGGCCCAAACCCACTGCCAGCCACCGCGGTTTGCAGCTCTGCCATTGTCATGAATTCCTCCACGCGTGAGCGAAGCAACGCACCCGGCTCCGGGTGCTCGAACTTCTAGTCCGCTCAAAGTACGAAAGGGGGTGTGTGGCCCCCGACAGGACGCATTATGGGGGAATGACTCATTGCCGGCACAAGCGGCGTATGACGACAAGCATCGACCTGTCAGCCATCCGGCTACAAGTCGCGAAATGTCGTATCTTGCCGCCCTAATACTTTTCGATCACTCCGGATACATCAGGACCTTGACGGCCTTTTTGTCCTCGCACAGGCTGAAGGCTGTGCGCCAGTCGGAGATCGGCAGCTTGGCCGAAATCAGGTCGTTCAGCCGCACCCGCCCTTCCGCATAGATCTTCATCATGCGCTCCCAGGTCTTTACCGTGTAACAGATGGATCCGGACATCGTGAGCTGCTTATAAAAGATCTGGTCGATTGGGAACTTGATTTCCTGACCACAGATCGCGATCTGGGTGTAGCGACCCATGGGACGCAACGCTTCCAGGCATTGCCGTACCGAGCCCGGGTGACCGGCACACTCGAAGGCAACGTCCACACCTCTTCCGCCGGTGTACTCGCGAATGGCATCGCTGAGCTTCTGTTCACCGATATTGATGGCGGCCGTCGCGCCGCACCGGAGCGCGGCCTGGAGACGATCCCTATCCCCGGGAGCGCCGGCGACGATTGTCTTTACTCCCTCCGCAACCAGCAGCTTGACGCATAGAAGACCGATGGGGCCTGGACCGGAAACCAGGGCGGTGTCGCCAATATTCACCTGCGAAATTTCGGTGACTGCCTGGACTACCGCCGCGAAGGGCTCGCTCATGGCGGCTTCTTCCAAGGTGAAGGTCTCTGGAATCCGGTAGAGCTGGTCCGGACGCATCACGACGTAACGCGCAAACGCTCCGTTGACCCCATGCCCCATCCCACGACGATTGGCGCAAAATATGAAATAGCCCGACCGGCAGTACTGGCAATGGCCGCAGGTGACAGCAGTGGCGCCTAAGCCCGCGCCTCGCTCTCCGACCACAACATCGGTAACGTCTCGGCCGACCTCGACCACGGTTCCCGCGAACTCGTGACCCAGAATGACGGGCGGGTAATTGCGAAAGGTGTCATGCAGAACGTGAAGATCGGTTCCGCAAATGCCACAGTATGCAATTTCGAGCTTGATCTCATTGTCTCCACAACTCGGCTCCTCGACATCCCTGATGTCTACGTTGCCTTCACCGGGAGCGTACTTTACTAATGCTTTCATGGTGTATCTATGCCCCATCGCGCGCTAACTTGTCTTATGCTTCGACCTAATAAATAAGCGCTACCCAGCATCGATAAAGCCTGGGTAAAGCGTCATGCCGCCATCGACATAGATAGACGTTCCGTGCACGTAATCGGACTCATCGGATGCCAGCCAGACCGCAGTGCGTGCCACGTCATCCGGCTCGCCGATACGCTTGGTAGGGATTAGCTTCAGCAGCACCCTTTCGTACATTTCCTGGCTGGTCAGCTTTTCCACGTTCATCGGCGTCCGAACCGCACCCGGCGAGATGGAGTTAACCCGGATGCGCAGGTGAGCTACTTCCTGTGCCAGGCTCTTCATGAAGAGCATCAAGCCGCCTTTGGCTGCGGCATAATTCGCGTGCCCCTCCCAGGGAATAACGTCGTGAACCGAGCTGATGAAGATGAGCTTTCCGCAGGCATAAGAGATCGAACGGTCAATTCCCTGCCGCTTGAATGCCCGGACCGCTTCCCGGGCACAAAGAAACATGCCGGTCAGATTTACGTCGATCACGCCCTGCCATTGCTCCATCGACATTTCATCCACCGGTGCGTTGAGTTGGATGGCGGCATTGGGAACACAAATGTCGATGCGGCCGAAGTTCTCCAACATGCAGGCGAACATCGCTTTCACTTCGTCTTCTTTCGCCACGTTCGCTTTAAAGACAACCGCTCGTCCCCCGTGCTCTTCAATAACCTGGGCAGTGTGACGCGCCCCCGCTTCGTCGGTGCTGTAATTGACCAACACGTCGGCCCCCGCGCGCGCAAAGCCGATCGCCATTGCCTGGCCAAGACCTTTACTTGCCCCAGTTACCAGGGCCTTTTGTCCTACCAGCACCCGATGGATGGGGGCCGGCGGCATTTCATCAGGAGGAGTGAAGTTGTTCTCGGTCAAAATTTGTCCCTTTCGCGGCCGCGTCTCTTTCAGTGAGCGACGGCATACTTGAGCGGAGCTTTGCTGCCCAGCAGCTGGTTGATCGCGACGGCTGCCCAGTCAAGCGCCTGCTTGGAAGACTTTTTATCACAGAGAACGTCATTGATCGCAGTCTCAATAATCCCGGCAATCTGCGGCGCCTCCGGTACGGTGTCGGCCATAGTCTTCCCGGCCGCCAGAGATTGCGCGTTCGCCAAGGCATAGGGCAGTTCCAGAACGCGAGGATCGTCGTAGACTGATTTTCTCGCCGAGGCGCCCTTTGCCAATTCCTGTTTGACCTGGTTATCACGCTTCATCATCCACAGGATGAACTCGAACGATGCAGTTGGATGCTTGCCGTAGCGGGATACGAAATAGCTGCTGCCTGCGATCTCGGCGATCCGGCCCGCTTTTCCTGCAGGGAGCGGCGCGTACCCGATTTTCCCCACGACAGACGAGTTTTTGGGATCCACAACATGGAACAGCGCATCGCTCCACAGCAGGCACATGAAGATATGGCCTTGGCGCATCTGCCCGACTGCGTCGTCCCAGGTGAAGTTGGTATATCCCGGGTAGCTGAATTTTTTCAGGGAATTGTAGTAGTCGGTCGCCTGAATGGTTTCCGGGGAATTGATGATGACGGGACCGTATTCCCAGGCGTGCTCTCTCTGCATCACGCCACCACCGAAGGAGTAGGCGAAGTTCAACCATTCAAACCACACCGCGGGAAATCTCTTCCCTTGCAGAACGGTTCCATAGAAGCTCTTGTCGGGGCGGTTGAAGAATTCCGCGAGGTCGCGGTACTGCTTCCAGTCCTGAGGCGGCGCCAGTTTGTATCCGTAGCGTTTACGAAACGCGTGCTGCTCCGCCACATCTTCCATGAGATCTTTGCGATACAAGACAAACATGGTATTGCCGGCCGCGGGATAGCCATAGGTTACGCCCTTGTAGGCAGAGAGCTCCTTCCAGGCTTTGGGAAAGAGATCGCCCTCGAAATCAGCCTTCTTCCCGGAAGCCTTCTCGAGTTCATCCAGACTGTAGAGCGATCCCTGAGCTGCGAAGGTGGCCAAGGCATCACGGCCGTTTTTAGCGTCGTATATTCGATGAGCCGGCGGCGGTTGACCAAGTCCTCATAGGTGCGCGGAAGTTGCCAGGAGCGACTGACACGCTGGCCGTCATCATCGATAAAGGTGAGAACATCCTGGAACTTTGGGTCGAACTGGGCGTCGAAGCATTCGGCGATCATATCGATTCCCGGCCCGAGCGCGGGGTGGGTTGTGACATCCTCAACGCGCTCTCCATTTGCCCAGACGGCGCGCCCGTCACGCAGCGATTGTTTGAAGCGGGTTCCGTTGCGCAGCAGTGCCGCGGACTTCGGCGGAGACACTAGACTTTCGAGGGTCTTCAGGTTCATGGATGCCTCTGAGGGTGAAAATATGGCGACTGCGGCGTCAAGGATGAGGCAAAGATATATGATATTTTTAAACCCTGTCAACATTCCCTGCGGTGCCTGGCCTGGTTGGGCCCGGGACCGAGGGCGAGTGAACGAATGAATTGGCGGGCCAGATGAGAAGGAGCCACCGGTCGGCGGATAACTTGCTAAGGGTTGATTCCAAACGAAAACGGTGGTGCGGGCGCGACATCCCCGAACGGACCTAAACCATTAACGTATCGGGTACTGCCGGCATGGGTGGTCGGATATATCACATGTTATATTCGATGAGAACAGTGGGAAAGCAACGAGATATCTCTTCTTCAAAACCGCTTGCCGCCGTTCCCCCAAGGCAATTTGTTGCGACCCGGTCAAGCATCCTGGCGGGCGTGTGCAAAACCAGGAGAGCTCGGCTCGAATTAGAATTCCATGCAATTCCCGGTTCGCTGATAGGCAGGTCCTAGACGGAAGGAATGAGGGCTACATGAGTAGTAATCGTGATGTGAGTGAGACTTTTCGTATCAGGGAAAATCCCGTTACCAAGTCGACCATCAAGCTCCCGGTCTCTATCACAGAGGTGGTTTACCAAACTCTGAGGCAAGAAATCTCCCACGGCATCCTTGGTCCTGGTCAGATTCACCTCAGGAAGCTGGCAGAGCGTTTCGGTGTAAGCGCGGTGCCGGTGCGCGAAGCGCTGCGGCGGCTGGAAGCCGAGGGCCTGATTTCTTTCGGCTCGAATCGGCGCATCACGATCAATCGGCTCACCCAGACGAGCCTAAACGAGATCTTCGCGATCCGCATTGAAATCGAAGCGCTCGCGGTGAAACACGCGGTTACGGAATTGATCTCCACTCCACGCGAAATAACCATGCTTAAGAAATTGCTGTTGGAGATGGATCAACTGGAGTCGAACCCGGGAGATTGGCAGACCGCGAACGAACGCTTCCACAAAACGATCTACTCGTTCGCTCATATGCCCCGTCTCGAGTCGATCATTGGCTCGCTTTGGGCGACGTCTGAACCGTACATTCGTCTTTACATTCGATCGGTGCACGGTTTCAGGGAATCGCAGGAAGAACACAAGACCATGCTTCGGCAGATCGAGGCGGGAGACGCGGAGGGCGCATCTTCCACGTTGCGCCAGCATCTGGCGGGAACCCTCGAAGTATTGCGCGGCCGCATCTCGGAGGACCGGGAAGCGGCTCTGGCTGAGGCGGAAGTTTCCGACTAGTGGATGCGAAGGCTGGCGAGAAAAGGGGTCAGCGCGGCAAAGAAACCTTCGTAGTCTTCGTACGGGATCATATGGCCGGCGGTCGCTATGCGCTCTACCTGGATCGGGGGCAACAGCTGCTTGATTTCAGCAATGTCTTGCTCCTGAATCACTCCACCCAAGCCGGCCGCGATGAGTAGGGTTTCCACCTTCACCTTTGCCAAATCCGCGTGAATATCGTCCTCGTGGAAACCGCGAAAGGCGGTTTCAATGGCCCGCTGATCGCAAGTAGGCAACCACTCGGCACGAATGCGGATTTCCCGATCAGTCCATTTCGCCATGAACGGCCGCATTTCTTCGAGACCCGCGCCCTTCTGTGCCGTGCGCAGGCCCTTGAGCATGAACTCGAGCGGAATTGGGTAAGCACGCCGGCCTGGCCCGCTCATCGGGGGATCCACCAACACCAACTTGGAGATGCGTTCGCCGAGTAGTCCGCTGGCGCGGAGCGCAATGCGGGCACCCATGGAGTGGCCCAGCACGACGAAGTGCGGCAAGGTTAATGCGTCTGCCAGCCCGGCAAGATCAGCGGCACAGGCATCGAGGCCATAATCGAGCTCAGGCCCACTCTCAGAAATTCCGCGGCCCCGCACGTCGAGGACATACGTGTCGAACTCGGAAGCCAGGCGCTCGGCGACAAATCCCCAGGTAGCGGCCGGACTGGTAATGCCTGGGACCACAATCAATGGCGTTCCCTTACCCCCATAGCGGAGGTAGTGCTGGCGGATTCCATTCGCGTGGACATTAGCGCCGTAGAGCAGGTTGCTATTCAAAACTGGTCTCTCCTGAGATGCGAGCGCACAGATATTTGATATTTCTAACCCAAACTGAAAGATCTTCCATACCGCGGGGCAAGGCCAAACTGCTATACCTGAGAGTATAGCGCTAAGGGCGACAAAGAAGGGGGAGCAAACAAATCAGCGACATTTTTTTAATCGCTGCATAGCGGCAAAATATTTGATATTTTATAGCGATGGTGGAGACTCAAGTTGTGATCGTGGGTTCGGGACCCTCGGGCTTGGCGTGCGCGCTTGAACTGGGACATCGTGGCATTCGCTGCATAGTCGTAGAACAACATGAACGGGTAGGCCAAAATCCGCGGGCCAAAACAACTAATGTCCGGACGCGCGAGCATCTGCGCCGCTGGGGAATTGCCAACGCTCTGCGCGAGGCATCCACCCTGCCCGCCGACTATCCTTCCAATATCGTTTTTGCCACCAGTATGAATGGCCCTTTGTTGGCGCGCATTGAAAACGCTTTTTACTGCTGGCCTGATCGTAACGAGCACTATTCCGAATCTGGCCAATGGGTGCCGCAATATCTCATAGAAGAGGTTATGCGGCGGCGCGCCGAATCCTTCCCCAATGTCTCGTTTCGTTTCAGCCAACGGCTCACTGACGTCGAGCAGTTCGAGGACCGGGCAAAGGCAGTGTTTGTCCACACTGAAACCGGAGAAGAGAGCACCATCGACAGCGAATATATTATCGGTGCGGATGGCGGGCGGAGCACCCTGCGTAAGCTGATGGGCGCGACCATGACCGGCAAACCGGCGAAATATCGCAACTTCAATGTAGTTCTGCGCGCGCCCACACTCGCCCGGATGCATCCGCTGGGGCCGGCCATTCAATACTGGTTGGTGAACAACGAGGCTCCCTGCCTGTTTGGTCCCATGGACGGCGTGGACCGATGGTACTTCATGGCCACCAAGATCGATCCCGACCTCGATCCCGAATCCGTCGACGTGTGTGACATGATCCGCCGTAGCACGGGCATCGACTTTGAAATGGAGATTGTGGGATCGGTCGATCCCTGGTTCGCTCACAGTCTCATCGCTGATAAATACTCCGATCGGCGTCTTTTTCTGGCCGGCGACGCCTGCCATCTGCACGTACCGTTCGGCGGCTTCGGCATGAACATGGGTATCGCGGATGGAGTCGATCTGGGGTGGAAGATGGCTGCCACGCTGCAGGGCTGGGGAGGGCGTCAGTTGCTGGATACGTACGAGACGGAGCGCCGGCCCGTGCATCTTCGCGTGCTCAACGAAGCAAACGCCAATTATGTGAAGGTCGCCAACGAGTTCAATCGGCCCAACCTGGACGCTGCGGGACCGGAAGCAGAGGCCTTACGCAAAGAGGTGGGAGAGGAAATTGTCGCGGAGAAGACCCGCGAGTTCAAAGCCCTCGGGGTCGTGCTCGGCTACCGCTATCAAGGGTCCCCAACCATCATTCCCGACGGCACCGAGCCGCCAGTAGAACATTTCAAAAACTACGTGCCTTCCGCTCACCCGGGCTGTCTTGCCCCTCACGCGTGGCTCGAGGACGGTAGTTCCTTGTACGACCATTTCGGCCAGGGGTTCACTCTGCTCATGACGAATGGTTCGGGGTCCGCGCCGGTGGAACCGGTGGTACAGGCCGCCGGGAAAATTGGCGTACCGCTGAAAGTCCTGGCGCCCAAAGAGGATCGCCTTAAGGATTTGTACCAGGCGCAGTTTGTATTGATTCGTCCGGACCAGCATGTTAGCTGGCGGGGTGATGAGATTCCGGACTGCGCCGAGCAATTACTCAATACCATCCGGGGCGCATAGGCACAATCGTTTCGCGTTTTGAATCCGGTACGAGAGCCGAACCACCGTTGCTTCAGCTTGTCACACTTTGTCGTCGCAGCTGCGAAGTCATTCCAATTGGCGGGTGAGCAGATGGTCATGGAAAAGCAGGACAGCGGTACGGTCCAAACTCTCGTTTCGCCTCAACCGTCGGCAAAGAAGATGACGGCAGGTTCGAACCGCAGCTGGCTGTATCTGCTGCTCGGCATCGTGGTGGGAATTGCCGTCGCTCTCATGCCTACCCCTCACGGCCTGTCGCGAAGCGGCCAGCTGGTGCTGGCGGTGACTGCGCTGACGGTGATCCTTTGGATGTTCCGGGTCATGAGTACTGGCGTCGTCTCGATTCTCATGATGGGGCTGATGATCGTCGCCGGGGTCAAGCCTCCCGTGGCGCTGAGTGGCTTCAGCGCGCCCAGTTTCTGGATATTGGTCGCGGTCCTGTTCTATGGATTCGCGATGCAAACTACTGGGCTCGCGCGCAGAATTGCTTACTACACGCTCTCTCTCTTCCCTGCAACCTACACGGGAATCTCGTTGGCCTTTCTCTGCATGGGCTTCGCGCTCACGCTGGGGATTCCATCGAGCACGGTCCGCACAGCCATCATGGTCCCCATCGCATGGGCATTGGTGAAATCCCTGGACCTGGAGGACCGATCGCGCGGCGCAGCCCTCATCATTCTCACTACGGTTGAGATGGCGGTTGTGCCGGGCTCAGCGATCCTCTATGGGGCGTTGTTTGGCGTCGTCATCGACACGCTCTTTCATACCAAGCACCTGGCCCTTAGTTGGGGCGGTTATATCGAGGTGATGTTCGTTCCAACGGTGGTCCTGTGCTTTTTGATTCTTATCGTGAACCGCCTGGCACTTCGGCCTGAGCCGATGCCGGAGCGGCATCCCCAGTTTGCGAAGCAGAGGCTGCGGGAGATGGGGAGGCCCAGCCGCGCTGAATTCGTGACCGGGCTGCTGGTGTTGATCTCTATCGTGTTCTGGGCGACCGAGCGCTACCACCACATTCCGAGCTTCTTTATCGGGATGATGGGTGTTCCCATTCTCGCGTTGTCAGGCATTCTCAGAGAAGACCAGATCGGGACGGCGGTTCCGTGGAATCTGCTTCTCTTTTTAGGAGGCGCCTTCAGTCTCGCGAATGTGATCCAGCAATATGACATCACGCCCTGGCTCGCAGGATTTCTGGTCCCGATCGCGCAGCGGCTCTCGTTCAGTTACGTGCTGCTGCTCGTAGCGATTGCGGTTTTGATGCTGGCCCTGCGTTTCCTCGATCCTTCCGGATTTATTGCGATACCGGTACTCTTCCTGCCATTGGTCGATGTCACGACGGCAGCTGGGGTCCCGCCCCTCGTTCTTGCGGCGCCGCTACTCTTCGCGGCGGCGCCTTTCTGGTTTGCTTATCAAAGCCCGTGGGTAGCAACAGCGGAAGGCATGACCGAGAATCAAGGTTTCAGCGGGTCGCAACGCGCACTGCTCGGCACAGTCTACGCCGCGACAGTGATTGTCGCGCTGGTGTTGTCGGTTGGCTACTGGAGACTGATCGGGTATCTCCACTAGCAGGCCGCGGAAAAAGGCGTATTTGTTCTAGTTCTCGCGGTGGCAGGGGCTAAAGCCACCTTATTTTCAAGCGTTTACGGCACGACTAAAGTCGTGCCCTGATACAAAACATGACTTTTTCCGCAGCCTGCTAGAGCGTCATACTACAGGTCCAGGTTTCAGGAGATATATGGCCTTCAGATTTTCTGCCACGATGATGTTGCTCCTACTCATCAGCCCATCTTTGAGAGCAGCCGAAACGATCGATCAACTTTTCAACGGTTCCAACCTCAATGGTTGGACCACGGAGGGTGGCCGGTGGCAAGTGAGCAATGGAGAGATTGTTGGATCGGCCGCCGATGGTGGCGGATGGCTGACACTCAAGCATGGCTATGAGGACGTGATCCTGGAGATTCGCTACCAGTGCAAGGAATGCGTAACAGGTGTGTTACTCCGCAAGGCGCCAATCAGCGGCCCGGGCGAGCGGAGCACGGGAATTTATCTGTCCTTGACGGGGCCGGACTCGCCCTCCGTCTATCGCCTGACACTCGATAAGCAAGGCAAAGAGCTCGACCGCAAGCTCCTCGCATCGCGCGTCGAACCGAACCAGGTGGTGCTGTTCGTTTCGCTTTCTATCTATGGGTCGCGGAATCGCGATGGGCATTACTTTTCGATCAAAGATCTCCCCGACGGCTCCAAGCAGCTTCATTTCCTGCTGCGCGGTGATCTGGTCCCGGCCAACCTGGCAACCAGCCACGAGCCAACTGGCGAATCAAACATGCCGGCCTTCGGGCAGCTTTCGTTACACATCGAAAAAGGAGAAGTGCGGTTCAAGCAAGTTGCGCTGTTCGATCTAACCCGGCCCCGGATGGGCCTTCCACCGCGAGTGACTGGACCGGGGTTCCGCGAGTTGCAGCTGAACGACCGCCTCTATTCGGAAGGGATCACCGCGGGAGACGTCAACCACGATGGCGTGCTGGACGTGGTGTCCGGACCCTATGCCTATCTCGGACCCGACTATCAACACACCATCGAAATTTATCAGCCGCGGACCTACAACATGGCAGGACCGGTGCAGGGCGGTGAGTACACTGATTCATTTCTTAACTACCTCTACGACTTCAACGGGGATGGTTGGCCGGATCTACTCAAGGTCAACTTTGAAGGCGCGTTTCTCTACCTCAACCCCCAAGGCGAATCGAGGCATTGGCAAGTCTTCAAAGTGGTCAGCAATGTTTCGGCGGAAACAACCCAGCTCGGGGATATCGATGGCGACGGTAAGCCGGAGTTCATGATGTCCACCGGAGCCGATCCTGACCGGACCATCGGCTATGCCAAACCCGATTGGTCGGATGTGACCAAGCCTTGGACTTTTCATCCCATTTCTGTCGCCAGCGGTTGGAGCGGCCATGGGATGGGCTACGCCGACATCAATGGTGATGGGCGGATCGATATTCTGCAAGGTGCCGGATGGTTTGAGCAACCCGCCGCCGGCCCGGCAAGCGGGCTCTGGAAGTTTCATGAGGTTCCGTTTGGCCGGGGGAAGAATCCGTTTATCCGCGGCGCCGATCTGCTGGTCTATGACGTGAATGGGGATGGATTGCCTGACGTCATCACGAGCTATTTCTCCCACGGCCCGGGCCTCGGGTGGTTCGAACAACACCGCGCAGCGGACGGCACAGTCTCGTTCACGCCTCACACGATCATGGACGCCCCTGGAATCCCGATGAATGCCAGGGAGAGTTGGGAAGAGACAGACAAAAGTGTTGCCTTCACCGAACTCCACGCCCTTTCGCTAGTGGATATGGATGGCGATGGGCTAAAAGATATTGTGACCGGAAAGCGGTGGTGGTCGCACGGCATAGAGTTCGAAGAGAACGATCTCGACGACCCAGCGGTGATGTACTGGTTCAAACTGGTTCGGAAATCCGATGGCTCAGTAGCATTCGTACCGCACCTGATCAACAATTTCACGGGACTCGGAACTCAGATCTTTGTAACCGACCTCAATGGCGACGGTACACCCGATGTTATGACGGCAGCGCGCAAGGGCGCCTTCATCTTCTTCAATACTTCCAAGCCGGGTAAGGGAAAGCAATAACCCGGCGGTTCTACCGATTCAGGAGTGGACCGTAAGAACTGTTTGGTGGAGCCGCAGGGGCAAAAAGCCCAATTCTTTCTTAGCCATCTGCGGCCTGACCAAAGTCAGGCCCCTGGAATTTCTTCATTTTCAGCCCCACTTGTGGCAAACAACTTGATCTGTGCCAGCCCCGGACTTCAGTCCGGGGGAGCGGGTTTTCAAACCCGCGTGAACCCTCCGGTACATTAATTCAGGGCTTTTAGCCCTGGTGGCGGGGCGTCCAATTCCATCCCCAGAGACGCCGATGACCAGGCAAACAGCTCCGGCCTTTCGCTCAAGCCCGCTTTGACGGGATTCTCCCAAATGTACGTGTGGTGGTGTTTGTAATCCTCTGCGTCACGAATGCGGTGATTCACGAAACTTGCTTGCCATATTTCCAGAGAGAAATGAATTTCCCGTTTGGCGCGGTAGGAGAAACCGCCCCTTTCGTCGATTCTCCGCAAGGACATCCACCAGAAGCTGAGCCATCCGATCGGATTGCAGAAGCGCGCGACGTCCGGCTGTCGTCGAAGTCACGAAAAACGTACGGGTTGATTGGGCAGCTTGGGGCATTCTCACCAGGGCTAAAGCCCGGTCATTGCAAGATAAAGCTTTCTCGCGGGTTTGAAAACCCGCTCCCCCGGACTGAAGTCCGGGGCTGGCACGGATTGCCGGATCAAGTTGTATATGGCTACCAACGGTGCTGACAAATGTAGAAACTCCAGGGCCCTGACTAAAGTCAGGCCTGATACCAAGCATAGGAGCCCGGGGGCCTAAGAGGATCGCGCATTTTCCTAAATTTTGGTTCTACTCCTGATTCAGCTGTTACAGCCCACTAGTAGCTGTCTGCTGCTAAGGGTTTACTTGTCTGGTAGCGCGTATACGATGTAGCTCCCCTTCACTTGACGAGGAGCAGCCGCTGCTAACGGGGGCGCCGCACCTTCCTGAGCATCGCGCTGCGCGGACGGACCTTTCGGGGAGGTCGCGCAGACAACGAGGTACTCCTTACCGTCCACGTCGTAGATCGAAGGAACGCCCTCAGAAGCAGCCGGAAGCTCCACCTCCCAGAGTACTTTTCCGGTGTCCTTGTCGAAGGCTCGCAGCTTCCCTTCTTCATTGGTGGCCACGAAGATGACTCCACCTGCGGTGACCGCAACGCCATTACGAATCACCAGCACGCCAGTTCCCTTCACACCTTCATGCGCAACCTCGGGAGCGTCCCCCAAGCGGAACCTGCCAATCGATCGTACCGCGGTTGAGGTCGTAGGCCGTGATCGTCGTCCACGGTGGCTTGACGACAACCGGCTGCAGACCGTAACCGGTCCAGTAGCGCTGCGCAGGAGCATCACTACCTGCTGGATAGGCCGGCGGCAATCCCTTATCGGCTTCGAGCGCGGGATGAATCGCGCTGCTGTCATCATTGGCAAGGTAAGCCACCAGAGCGTTCAGCCGTTCGTCGCTCATGCGAGGGAACGAAGGCATTTCTCCGGCGCCTTGCTTCACCGTTCTCTTGACGCCATCGATCCCGATCTTATCCGTCATGCCGATCAGCGATGGAATCGCCGGTGGATTGCCTTTCCTCTCCGCTCCGTGACACATCAAACAATTCTGCTCATAGATGGTGTGGCCCTGCTGCGATAGAGTTCCGGCCGCAACAATGGTTGATGGCAGCTGAGGCTCCAGCTTGAGAAAGGCCGGAAGGTCAACGGAAATCACATACACTTTTCCCGTAGAAGGGTCGATCGCGGTCGATCCCCAGTTAGCTCCTCCGTGGTTGCCCGGCATCTGCACGACATTGGTCAATCCGGGTGGCGTATACAAGCCTTCGTTGCGGGCATTCTGAGTAATGGCTATCCACTTGGCCCGCTCCGCCGGGGACAGATAATAGGGATCTACATCCGCGGCGGTAAATGACTGCCGTGCAAACGGCGGCAGAACGGTTGGGAAAGGTTGGGTGGGCGAGATCTGTTCACCAGGCATCGAGGTTTTCGGCACCGGGCGTTCTTCGATTGGCCACACCGGCTTACCCGTCGCACGCTCGAAGACGTAAAGAAAGCCATTCTTGCCCGCTTCCGCGACGACGTCGATCGATTTGCCGTCGTGCCGTATGGTTAAGAGCTGCGGCTCCGCGGTGAGATCGTAATCCCATAAGTCATGGTGGGTAAATTGAAAATGCCAGATCCGTTTGCCGGTGCGCGCATCCAGGGCCAACAGGCAATCGGAGAAGAGGTCGTTCCCTTTGCGGTCGGCACCGTAGAAATCATAGGTGGGAGAGCCCAGCGGAATAAAGACAATCCCCCGCTTCTCGTCTACGCTCATACCACCCCAGTTGTTGGTGCCCCCGATATACTTCCACGCGTCTCTGGGCCAGGTGTCGTATCCGAACTCGCCGGGATGAGGGACGGTGTGAAAGATCCACGCCATCTTGCCGGTACGCACGTCATAGGCACGGATATCACCAGGCGGCGACATGTATTCCTCGCCGGTAACGGAGCCTAAGATGATGAGATCCTCAAAAATTCTTCCCGGGCTGCCGGACTGAATCTGAGTGACTGACTCTGGATCGCGGCCAAGGTTCTGGCGAAGATCGACCTGGCCGTTCTCGCCGAACGACTCGATCGATTTGCCAGTCCTGGCATCGATTTCCTGCAAGTGGTTATGAACCGATATCAGCAGGCGCTGGTCGGAGCCGTCCTTGCTCTGCCAGTAATTCATCCCTCGGTATCGGACGGCCCAGGTACCCCGTCCTTGGATTAACGGCTCATCTGGAGTACGGGTGGGATGAACCCATACCTCCTTGCCCGTCGCCGCATCCAGAGCGACCACGGAGAAATTCCTGGCCACCACGTACATGACCTTGCCGACAATGATCGGGTTAAAGGAGTAGTAGACCTTATCGCCGGTGGGATAACTCCAGGCCACCTGAAGTTTGGCGACATTCGCACGATCGATCTGCTTCAACGAGGAATAGTGGGATGAGTCAGGCCCACCCAGATACTGTTGCCAGGTGGTGTGCCGGTCTTGTGCCACCCCGGATGCCACGCAAAAAGCCATGACGCCCAGCCCCAGAAACCGCCTCCGTATTAACCCTTTAGCCTTGCCTCTAAGGCCCATGACGCCTCTCCCCTGGTCCAGTTCTACCTGGTCGCGAGCTGTTTAGAAAGTGAACTTCAACGCGAATTGGATCTGCCGGGGAATGGCGCCAAGCCGGGTGGAAGTAATCTGCCCGAACCCACCCGTATTGGTGGCAACGTTGGTGTTGGAAACCGTATTGCCCTGGGTGAACTTTGTGATCGTATTGCCGGGCTGACCAAAGTTTTCGGTGTTGGTCAAATTGTACGCCGACGCCTGGAACTGGAGGTTATAGCGTTCGCGCAGTGCGAAATTCTTGAAAATCGACACATCCATCTCGCGATCGTTTGGTCCCCAGATCGGATTCCTGCCGGAGTTGCCTGGGGTTCCGGGCGCCTGCACGGTGAATGCGCTGATGTTGAAATATTGTGCGAGCGTCCGATTGGGGAGCGAGAAGGAAGCACCCGGAATCTTGCTCGGGCGATCGCTCGAAACGCCGGGCAGATTGATGGGGGCAACCGCGAAGGCTGAGTCCTTGATGGTGATCGGTATGCCGGTCTCGTAAAAGGAGAGCGTATTGACCTGCCATCCCGAGAGTAGTAACCGCTTTGCACCCGTGGCCGAGTTGGCGAACGGGAGGGCATAGTTGAGCGCGATCGAGAAATGGTGGCGAACGGCGAGGTCTGAGTTTCCGTAGTCGTGGCGGTAGTCTCCCCGCACTTGCTGCGCCGTCGAAATCGATCCGCTGGTATCGGGAAAATCATTGAGGCTGCTGGCATAGGTGTAACTGGTATTGACTGTAAGCCCCTTTGAGTAGCGACGGTCGAATACCAGCTGTAAGGCGTTGTAAACGGAATCGCCGCCGGTTACCCGGAAGGAGATGGAGTTTACGTTGGGCAACTGTGCCTGGTAATAGAACTGCGGGATGACGGTAGAGCCCGACGGGTAGGGCAGATCGTAATTCACGATGATCTCTTGCCGATGACCCACCGAGCCGAGATACGTAGCAGCGACTGTGTTCGCCCCAAATTCCTTCTGCACGGTCAGGTTGAACTGCTCGACATAGGATGCTTTCGCATGCTTGGGGATGCCGGTAACGCCGCCGGTGAGCGCGGTAATGCTCGTAGCGACTGGAAACGGAGGGCCTTGTGCGAGTGTCCCAAGTCCGGTAGGACAATGCAGTGCAGTATTCGAGCTGAAGGGTTGACAGGTAAAGGCGACCGGATAGTACGGAGCGTTAGGGAGATTCAGTGCTGCGGCGCCCGTATAGGGGTTGTAATAGTTCATACCAAAACCACCGCGAACGACCATGTTGTGCCGCAGCGACTGGGCGAAACCGAATCGAGGACCCCAATCTTTCCAGTCCGGTTGGACTCCGGCCGTCGGATTGTTCTTGCTAGCCACGACAACCTGCAATGTATCCAGATCGAAATTGGAGCGCTGATAGGTGGGATTGGTGATGGGGCTGAAATAGTCCCAGCGCAGCCCTAGGTTCAGAGTCAGTGTCGGCGTCAAACGAAAGTCGTCTTGTACGTAAGCATGCGGCTCGGTGGTACGCATGTAGTTGGTGTATAGCTGGTTCTGCCGGGCAATCGTGCTTGGAGTGCCCTGGAGGAAGTTCTGCAGATTCAGCAACGGAGAGCCGAAGCTGAAGGTGAACTCGCCCTGGCCCATGACCGCCTGGTAGTAGTTCAGCTGGCGCCGAATGAAGCCGGTACCAAGCTTCCACGTGCTTCGACCGCGAGTGTAGGTCACCGAGCCGGCGTACTGAAAAACGTTGTTGATGTCGATGATCGGAATCTGGTCCGCATCACCCAGGGATACGTAGCCGGTAAGGTTTACCGGCGGCAGGCCGGAATTGAAATGATCGTAGTTATTGACGTTGGGCATGCCGAACTTTTGCGCCAAATTTGTCCCGTAGTTCAGCTGCAGCGACTCGCCATCAAATCGCACCACACCCATCTTCAATTCCATGAGCAAGCTCGGGGTAAAAATGTGGACGTAGTTCAAGGCTCCGCCTTGCGCGGTTTCTTTGGCCGAGCCAGGATAATTGGTGCCACCACCGGCCTGGATGCCATTCGTCACAGGAAGAGCACCAGGGGTAAACGTCGTTACCGGGTTATAGCTGTAGCGACCATACAATTGGTCGTTCTGCGAGAAATGATGGTCGATCCGGACATCGGCCGTGGTGCTGTTTTGGGTCCGCTTAGGGCTGTTGGAGTAATTGTTGATGAAGGTGGCCGGACCGCCAATATTGGGCTTGGGATACAGGGCGAAATACTGCAGCGCGACCGGGTCGAGGTTCTTGATCACCGGACCACCCTGGTCGGATAAATCCCCCGGATGCTGTTCTTCGTAAAGAGTTGGGACCGTGATCAAGCCGGTCGGAGCACCCTGAACATTTCTTAGTTCCTCAACGTCACCAAAGAAGAAGGTCTTGTCTTTGATGATGGGGCCACCGAAACTTCCCCCGAACTGGTTCAGGCGATACTCCGCACGAGGATTGGCACGCTTGGCAAAGTAGTCGTTCGCGTTGAGCTTGTCGTTGCCCAGGAACTCGTAGAGCGAGCCGTGAAACTTGTTGGTTCCGGATTTGGTGATGACGTCCACCACCGCGCCCGGCGTGCGGCCCAGTTCGGCCGAGAAGGAGTTGGTGATGACCTTGACTTCTTGAATAGAATCGATCGATGGACGGATCATGATGAAGCCCTGTTCGAGCTCATTGTTATCCATGCCGTCGACGAGATTGTTGTTGTACTCTTCCGGCTGCCCGTTGGCTGAGACAGAGTTCGTCTGACGGCGGTCGTCCGGCCGCTGGCCGCTGGAGATGGAATTCGGGTTTCCCGCGTTCGCTCCAGGAGTGGTCTGCACCAGGCTGATGTAGTTGCGCCCGTTCAGCGGCAGATCCTGCACGGCGATGTCGGTGATCGACGTGTTGAGCGCGGAGCTATCCGTTTGCAGCGCCGATGGAGTGCCGTTCACCTCTAAGGTCTGAGTGGTCTCGCCGATAGCCAGGTGGGCATCCACGCGGGTGCGATCGCCGGCAAGCAACTGTACATTCGAAACCTTAAAGGCTTTGAACCCCGGCGCTTCCACGGTTACGGAGTAAGTTCCGGGTTGTAACAAGGTGAAGCTGTACTCACCCGAGCTTCCGCTTTGAATACTGCGGACTTGTTGAGTCGCCGTGTTCTCCACTGTGACCTTGGCATTTGCCACGATGGCCCCGCCGGAATCGGTGGCGGTGCCGACGATATCGCCAGTTGTGACCTGAGCTGCCGCCTGACTGCAGAGATACAAGGTCAGCCCCAGGATGCTCCACAGGAAGAAGAACTTTTCGAATTTCGTATTGAACTTGTTGAGCATCACCGCACCCCCAAAGATTTTTAGGAAGCTTTAGTTACTGAAGGACACTTATCGATCTGTTCCCGATGGAGCTAGAGAGACTGCAGCCCTTGGTCGAGCCAGGGAGAGGGGCAGCAGCGACGCTTGGGTCGAAGACGATCCATCACCAGCCTGGCCGGCCGGTGAAGTGTTCTCGGAAGACTTCCGAGGAGAGAGGCACTTTGTTCTTTGAATTCCGCGAAATGCATCCGAGCACCTCAATGTTTGAAGGTCAACCTTGGGGCCCGGGGTGTGAAGATGAAATTAAGATATATGATATTTAACTGTTGTCAAGCGACTTCTTTAAGAGGACTGTGCGGCCATGATCTAGTACCCGCCACACGCTGATATCAACCGCGCAAAAGAGAAATGGGGCTTATCTCGCGTGGAAGAAGTGGCATGGAGACAGGTACCCAGGCCCCTCGGTAACGCTTTTGATATTTGATATATTTCATTGTTGCCCCCATGGGTCTCTGGGATAAGGCCCGGCACCACAGCAACCAAATTCGCTGATGTACCGCGCGCCGCGGAAGCAACGGCGCGCGACCGATCAGATTACCTTTGCTTCCGGGCCCGCTTCAACATGAAGCTCAATGCTCGAGAGGACATCGGCGAGCGGTTCAACATCTGCGTACTTCGCATCGATATCGAACAGATTCCAACGGTGGGGTCCCTCGGCGCGATCGCCAACGCATTCGATTGGCACGATCGTGCGGAATCCATAAGAGACCGCGTCCACTGCGGTAGCGCGAATACATCCGCTGGTCACACAGCCGACCAAAATAATCGTGTCGGCGCGCGCCGCATTCAGAAACGGAAGAATCGGCGTACCGAAGAAAGCCGAGGAAGCGCGCTTGATCCATACAGGTTCGTTTTCCAGCGGCTTCAGCCGTTCGTCAATTTCACACAAGGCTGATTTTTCCGCCAGGACTTGCAAGCCAGGCATCTTGCGCAGCCAGGTTGCTCCGTCGAGTCGGCTCTCGTGAAAACCAACGGCGGTAAAGGCGATCGGCATCTTTGCTCTGCGTGCCGAATCAAGCAAGGTCCTGGTCGCCGCAATTTCGCGAGAGAGTTCACCCCCCACCGGACAGGTGGGATCGGTGAACCCTCTCTGAAAATCCACGATGAGCAGGGCTGGTTTGGCGCCGAAGCCTACCCGGCTTCCGATGCCGCTGCGTCGGTAGATAAAGCCCGCATCGTCAATCTCAGGTTGCAGTTCGCTCATTATTGAAGATCCTTAGGTAGGATCTTGCCGTCATCGGCAATCAGCTCGCCATCCAGGTAGAACTGATGATGCCGCAATGCGAAATCCTGGTGACAACCGGTGGTATGCTTGCCGCCGAAGGTCGCATTTTCTCCAAGTGCAATCAACGTTGTGCCGTATGCCGTGCGGCCGTCCTGGCCGATCACATCGAGCGGATTCTGGAAGGCGAGTGAATTCCAGAGCGCGCGTGGATGCGAACCCCAGCCGAGATGCGAGATGGCGAAACCCTCCGCATCTCTCCAGCCTTCGATGTAGTCGCGAATCATGGCGGCATCGTAACCGCCCTCAATCGAGGTAACCGCGCCCTTCTCGAAGACCATCTTGACCGGCGAGGTAAGAAAACGCTTGGCGGGATACCAGATGTCTCCGGCTTCCATCACCAGAACGCCTTCGCCCATGCCTTCGTTGGGAATGGTGTATTGAAAGGCTCCGGGCCAGTGGTCCCAGCGGCCAGGCTCGTCAGTATAGCCGTACTGGCCAATCACGGGACGGCCGGTCATATCGAACCAGACGTCGGTCCCTGCCTTCGAGGTAAGTCGAATTTTCTTGGCCACCTTCAGGCGCGCCATGCCGCGCTCCACGCGAGCCCGGTCTTCTTCCGTCGGAAATAGTCGCTGCAGAGCTTCCACGGGATCGTGCACCATCAGGATGCGCGTGCCTGCGCCCAGAATTTCACGCTGCTCTTTGGAGTGCAGCAAACCGCCGCTGGAAAGGTCGATGACCATATCGGCGTTCTTGAGGGTGTCGACTGCCAGCTTCGATCCGGCCAGAATGACCGACGAAACATTGCCACCGCGCATCACGGGTACCTGCTCAGCAGGAGGCGAGGGCATCATGATCATCATGGCGTCCGCGCCGACGCCGCGGGCAGCACCATACATGGCCGCCGAATACTCCTGGTTCGTATCGGGCTCAGTAAGAATCACAAGCGATTCGGTTGGTTTTAGCTTGCAGAGTTCGAACATGCGCCGGAACAAGGGGACCAATTCGGCGGTTCGGAATGCTGTCGCTGTCGTTACTGACATACACCTCTCCTGGTGGAACTGAATTGCGAAGGACGGGTTGATAAAGGGCCCGGTAGGCGTGAGACAAAGCCCTGACGCCGCGGTCGCTTGGGAGTGAGATCATACTCTTCCCCGCGACACCAACTCAGTATATTCAGCGTCGGATCGGTGTCAAGATATTTGATATATGTTGCGCGGAGCAAGTTGCGGAACATGGGCGTGATCGCAGTGTTGGGAAGACAAAGCCTGTCCCGTTCATCCGAATCTTGGCAACTGAAAAGGCGATCGTGACGACGCCTGTGTACCGAGTCGTTTAAATATTTGATATTTTAATTCTACAGATTTGCCCGTTGAGATGTTAAAAGTATCACAATCCCCGCCTCGCAGGGCTGATCTTTAAGAGCATGAACCCTACAAATCGCAATCTCAAAATCGGCATTGTTGGCGGCGGCATCGGCGGATTGGCACTGGCGGCATCGCTCCGAAAATTCGGCATGGAGGCGCATGTGTTTGAGCGCGCCTCGACCTTCGGCGAGGTAGGCGCCGGTATTCAAATGACGCCGAACTCGGTCAAGGTGATCCGTGAACTGGGGGTCTTTGAACGCCTGCAGGAAATCAGTTTTCTGCCGCAGTGCGTCGTCGGCCGCAACTGGCAGAGCGGGGCCGAGGTGTTTCGCACTCCGCTCAAAGAGGAATGCCCGCGCCTCTATGGCGCGGAGTTCTTTCATGCCCATCGGGCCGACGTGCACAGCATTCTTCTTTCGTTGCTGCCAAAGAGTGCGGCAACGCTTCGCGCAGTCTGCACGGGAGTCACGCAGAGCAGCGACCGGGCCGTCATACATCTTGCCGATGGTTCGCAATTCGAAGCCAATGTTGTCGTGGGGGCGGACGGAATCCACTCCGTAGTACGCAGTTGCCTTTTCGGTCACGATGCACCGCGTTATACCGGCAACATGTGCTGGCGTACGACCCTCCCACTGGAGACGCATCCGTTAGGTTTCGTAAGCCCCGATGCCTCATTCTGGCTGGGGCCGCACGGTCATGTTGTTACCTACTACCTGCGGGCCGGCAAGATGGTGAATGTGGTAGCCATTCGCGAAAGCAAGGAGTGGGTGGAGGAATCCTGGAACGTGCCCAGCAACGCGAGCGAAGTGATCGCGGCCTTCCCGGGATGGCACCCCAACGTCTTGCAGCTATTCTCAGGGGCAACGAGCGTTTACAAGTGGGGCCTCTTCGATCGCGATCCCATGCCGGAGTGGTCGTCAGGCCGCATTACCCTACTCGGGGATGCGGCGCATCCGATGCTTCCCTTTCTGTCTCAGGGTGCTGCCATGGCGATCGAGGATGGATATGTTCTGGCACGCACCCTGGCCGCAGGCGGAGATGTACCCGATGCGCTCAGGCTTTACCAGGAGCTACGCCTCCCCCGCACCAGCCGCGTTCAGTTAGAGTCTCGCAAGCGAGGTGAAACGTATCATACCGCCGGTCCTCTACGGCAGATGTATCGTGACTTACGCTACAAGCTGAAGCAGTTGATCGAACCCCAGTCTTCGGGACTGCAGGCGGGTTGGGTATATTCCTACGATGCGACCACCGCTCCGCTAACGGCGCCGCTAGCAGCGATCCGGTGAACGCATGAACGACCGTGTCCTTCCGCCTTGAGGAGTCTGCGTGAGAACTAAGAAAACCGCAGACTCCAAAGCCCGCCTTTTTTGCTGTTTACGGCAGACCACACAGGCTGCGGAAAAAACTCCATGAGAGTCCCGAAGGGACGGCTGAACTTAGCCCAGGACGCCAGTCCTGGGTAGGTTTGAAAACCTGATCCAGTCCCGTTAGGGACGGCTGAAAGCCACCCGGGATGCTGCCTTAGGCAACTTTCAGCCGTCCCTGCGGGACTTCTCCTGCGGCGTGCGATTTCCCAGGACTGGCGTCCTGGGCTAAGTTCAGCCGTCCCTTCGGGACTTTCTCTGCAAGCTGTTTAGTCGGGTCATGAGACAAAGCACGAATTCAAAAACATCGGACCCGGCCACGGGCGTGGCGACGTCCGAGGTATGATCCCGGGCCTGGGGAAACCGGGAGATATACTCGAAGCCAAAATAGGGGGCCTTGAGGCGTTTCAGGAGTGCTCAGTCATGCTGCCGAACGAACGGTTGACCTACTCTCCCATTGCGGGCCGCGCCAAACCGGCGTTGCCCGGCGGCGCCCGCTTAGCAGTGTGGGTCATCGTCAACATCGAGGAGTGGGATCCCAAGGGAGCCATGCCGCGCACGGTGCTCACACCACCAGCCGGTGGCTCGCCCAGCCCGGATATCCCGAACTGGTGTTGGCACGAATATGGCAACCGTGTTGGTTTCTGGCGCATGCTCGACATCTTCGATTCGCTGCATATCCGGCCCGCACTTGCCATCAACGGCTCCGCGATTCGTGGGTACGAGCCAATTTCCTGCGCGGCGCTTGAACGAGGATGGGAGTTCATCGGGCACGGCTATAGCCAGAAGAACCTGCAGAAAGTCGACGACGAGCGCGCTGACATTGCGATGACGACCGACGCAATCCGAAAATTTACCGGCACCGCGCCGCGCGGCTGGCTCGGCCCGGGTCTCACCGAGACCTGGGACACACCGGATATCCTGGTCGAACAAGGCTACGACTATGTGTGCGACTGGGTGCTCGACGACCAGCCGGTGCTGCTGAAAACGCGCACCAGGCCAATCGTCAGCGTGCCCTATACACAGGAGTGCAATGACGTGGCGATGATGCTCATCCAACACCATACGGCGGCGGAGTACCGGACGCGGGCGATCGATCAATTCGAGCAGTTGTACGCGGATGCCTCGAGTGAGCCGCGCATCATGGCGCTCGTGGTGCATCCCTACATCATGGGTGTGCCCCATCGACTCCGTTACTTCCGCGAAGCCCTCGCCCACATTCGTAATTTTCCGGATGTGGTATTCACCTCCGGCGGTGAGATCTGCACCGCATTTCAAAAGGGTGTCGCTGAGACTATTTCAGGAGCGGAACGATGAAGAGCTATGCTTCGGAAGTTTCCCGTAAGCCCGCAGGTACCCACGCGGCGGCCCTGCTGATGTTCGCGCTCTTGCTTGCCTCCTATTCCCTAAATGCAATGGACCGGCAGATTTTTCCCCTGGTCGCCGCCGACGTGCGGCGGGAGTTTGGTTTCAGCCTGGCTCAAGCCGGCTTGCTATCGACCATCTTTACCTTGGGGATGGCAATTGCCGGCGTGCCGACCGGGCTACTTCTGGCTCGGATGTCGCGCAAGGCGGCAGTGATCATCGGTCTCGCCATCTTCTCCATCGGCACGGTGCTGATGACCACTGCGCACAGCTTCACCGGCATGTTGCTCTACCGCGCCATGACCGGGATCGGCGAGGCGATGCAGTTGACGGTGATTCTCGCCATCGGCACCAGCTATTTCAGGCGCTTCCGTTCGACTGCGGTCGGCTCCATCAACTTCGCGTTTGGCATCGGAGCGATCCTCGGACCGGCATGCGGCGGAGCCATCCTTGCCGTGCGCCATTCATGGCGATTGCCAATGGTTGTCTTCGGCCTGCTAGGCTTCGTGGCGATCGCGTTGATCGGCGTCGCGGTGCGCCCCTGGTTGACGGAGACGAGGACGCTCGAGGAGCCCGCCACCATGAGGCAAGCGGCTGATTCCATGCGCAACCACAATACTGTGCTACTCACCGTGTTGAGCCTCATCGGTGGAATGGTCATCTACGGCTATCTCGGCATGTATCCCACGTTCCTGCGCGAGCACATGGGCTTCAGTCCGGCTGTCACGGGTGGGGTCATGGGCGCCTACGGTCTCGGTGTGCTTGCCTCGATCGCGGGCGGCTGGGTGGGCGACCGAATCTCTGCGCGTTGGGTGTTGGGCGGCGGTTTCGCGGTCACGGCACTCCTCGGCTACGGCCTGTTCCACGCGGCAACCACCTTGTGGGAACAGTCCGCGCTGTCATTCTGCTGGGGTCTGATTGTCAGTGGAGTCGTCTTTGTCAATCTGGGCGGATATCACATTCGTTCGGTAAGCTCGCATCTCAATGGCAAAGCTTCGGGCATTTTTGTCTCGAGCCTGTACTGCTCTGCGGCGATTGCCGGCTATTCCATTGGCTGGCTGGCAATCCATGTTGGATGGTCGCTTGCCGGACTGCTGCAGATATCGGCACTCTCGTCTTTTGGGGCGCTCCTTTCCTTAGCTTTGAAGCCGTCGGGCATGTCTGTTCCTGTCGGGAAAGCACCGGTCGCTGTTGCAGAAGCCGGCTAGAACATGGATTTATAGCTGCTACACAAATTCGACGGGAACTTCTCACTTTGCTCGAGAGTACCTTTCTGGGATGCAGGAGGATCGGTGCACTCAATGACACGACAAAGCCCGTCGAGCGGTAGCGTTATGGTTGTCGCGGCAGCGTGCTTGCTGCTCGGGATTGCGACGTTTGCTTACGGCGCTGACGGAATCTCTTTCCTAACGTAAAAGCTGCAATGAATGCGGGCATGTTTGATCTAGTGCGGCGTACAGTGCTCCTGAACGCGCGCCAGCTGCGTTGGGCTTTGCCATGCCCGATCGCTCCTCGGCGCCTTAATCCAGGTGATGCGCAGCAATTAGTTGTTGGAACTCCGGTGTAGTGCGGAGCTGGGCGAATTCCTTGTCATCCATGAGGAGCCCACGATTGTTGAAACCAGCGTCCAGGGCTTTTCGAAGGCAAAGGAGAGCCTGTAGGTTCTTTCCAGTCATCGCGTAGGCTTTTGCAAGACAGTAGTTGATGGCAATACGCTGGTAGCGCGAGATCCTCTCCTCTTTGACCTCGGTTCGGTCAGGCTCGAAACTGTTTGGATTAAGCTCCACAGCTTTCCGATACGCCTTTGCCCCCTCCTTGTAGTTTCCCTCGCTGAAGTAGGCCGTACCCAGATTGCGGTAGGTGACAGCAGAGTTTGGCCCATACTTCAGCGCCGTCTTATAGGTTTTTTCCGCTTTCTTATATTTGCGCTCTCCGTCATAGACGGCACCAAGGTTGTTGAGCGCATCGGGGTATCGCGGATTGAGAGTAAGCGCTCTCTGGTAATACTTACGAGCCTCTTCCAAGGCGAAGAGATGATGATAGGCGATCCCAATCTTGTTCCAGGTGGCGGCGGATGGAAGAGAGCTCTGTCGATAGGCTTTGATCGCAGCGACATAGTTTCCGTTGATCATAAGGAGGTCGCCTTGCGCCTCTGGCGACACCGTGGAGATGGTGGCAAGGCCTATCCTCTGCATCGGGTCCACGGTTGGCGTTGCGGGCGATGGCTTCACCGTTTCTGCGAGCAAGGTGTACGAGCCCACCAGGATGGAAATTGCCAGCCAGACGCAGTTGCCTAAAAACTGCCCGTAACACCGGTGTCTCATGAATCCCCCCTTCTCCAAGGCAGGTCCGAAGGACGGGCTAGATCATACTACTTGCGGGTAATGCTTTGGCCAGATGTCCAAGAATGAGTTCCTGGACTACACTTAGGCACGCTGTATTCGGGGCCGGTGAAGGCCCTTCAAAAGTGTTTGATCAAAAGCGAATTTGGCGCACGGTATTACCGATAGCGCTACTCATGCTGGTGATAGGGACCACGCTCAGAGGAGTGTGGCATCGCCACGCTATCTCTTCGCCTGACGCCTGCCCGATTTGCCATTTGAGCCATGACACCATCGAGCCAACGCAGGCGAGCACGCGTGCAGACGTTCTGGTTCCCACAGGACCTGGACCAGAACCTGAACATTACAGTTTCGTCCTGAGTTCCGCCAACGGGCACATTCCCGCGCGGGCGCCCCCCGCATAAGAGTCCCTTCTTTCATGTGCCCCTCGCGGCACACCCATCCGTGTACATGTCCCCCTTAAGAAGGCTGACCTTCCATGCGTTTACAGTGTTTGCGGTTTCCAGCTTTGTTGGTCGCAATGCTTCTAGCCCGAGCTGCCGGTGGGCAATCCCCACCCCAGACTCAGCCAGCGCCGCCGGCGCAAGCGCTGGCCCAGAATCCGGGATCGGTGATGATTTCTCTGGACGACGCCATTCAGATGGCGCTGCGCCACAACCACAACATTCTGGCGGCGCGCACCACGATCCAACAGAACGAAGCGGAAGAGATTACAGCGAATCTGCGTCCGAACCCGGTAATTTTGAGCGATTGGCAGTTTTTGCCGATATTCCAGCCTAGCCAATTCAGCACGGATTATCTCGACAACATAGCGCAGTTCGACCTGGGCGTCAGCTACCTGTTCGAACGGGGCAAAAAACGGCAACATCGCCTGCGAGCCGCCAAAGATGAGACCGCCGTGACCCGCTCGCAGGTCGCCGACAATGAGCGCAGTCTTACCTTCAGTGTTGCCGCCGGCTTTATCAACGTCGAGCTCGCGGAGTCGACGCTTGCGCTGGCTACGCAGGATCTCAAAAGCTTCCAGAACACGGTAGATATCGGCGAAGCCCGCTACAAAGCAGGCGACATAGGCGAGGGCGACCTACTCAAGATCAAGCTGCAGATGCTTCAGTTCCAGACCGACGTATCCGCGGCGCAGCTCGCCCGGGTGCAGGGGCTTTCAGATCTACGCCAACTGCTCGGCTACGAATCGATCGCGCCGGACTACGACGTAGCTGGGACATTCGATTACCAGCCGGTCAAGGGCAACCTGGACGACTTCCGGGCAACGGCCCTGAGTAACAGGCCCGATTTGCGGGCTGCACAGCAGGGGGTGACCGCCGCTAACAGCCAACACGCATTGCAACAGGCCATCGGCAAAAGAGACATCACGGGGGAAATCAACTACACCCACCTTGGCTATCTCAACGACATTTCACTGTTCGGGCAAATGCAGCTGCCGGTTTTCGATCGCAACCAGGGGGAAATTGCCCGCGCCGCCTTCGCCGTCACGCAAGCGCAAGAGCAGGAGAGATTCTCGAACGGGCAGGTGCTGACGGATGTGCGCGACGCCTTTGAGAATTTGCGCACCAACGACCAGGTGATCGGACTTTATCGCTCGGGGTATCTGGACGAGGCGCAGCAGTCTCGCGACATTAGCGAGTACGCCTACCGGCACGGCGCAGCCAGCCTGCTTGATTTTCTTGATGCGGAACGGAGCTACCGGGCCACCCAACTCGCCTACCGCCAGGCGCTCGCTTCGTACCTCGGCGCACTCGAACAATTGCGCGAAGCTGTAGGAACCAGGAGCCTGCCATGACCACTGCCTCTACCAGGCTGCTAAGCGCGGTCGCGCTCACCATAGCCTTGACGCTCACGGCCTGCAGTTCAGCCGATCGGAAGGGGGCAGGCCAGATGACCTCCTATTCCGCCAACGGCTCGCCGTCTACGACCCCCCAGCTTTTTACCATTCCGCAAGACCAGCTGTCGCACGTCCAGGTGGTTACCGTCCAACCAACGAAATTGACACGCACGCTCCGGCTTACGGGCGCCGTGGCCTACAACGCCTTCAACACCACACCGGTCATCACCCAGGTCGGGGGCCCGGTAAGCCGGATTCTGGTAGTGCCGGGACAGCAAGTCAAGGCCGGCCAGCCGATGCTCGATGTGAGCAGCCCCGATTATTCGCAGTTACTGGATGCTTATCTGAAGGCGGCCGATTCCTTCCGGCTGGCGGACAAGAACTGGGTCCGCGCACAGGACTTGTACCAGCATCACGCCATCGCCCAGAGGGACCTCGAGCAGGCCGAATCGGACCGCAACCAAGCGCAGGCAGACCTGAACGCGGCCGACCAGGGAATGAGGATTCTCGGGATCAAAAGCCCGGGCGACTTGGCCAAGGCGCCGAGTTCGGCCCTGATTCCCGTACTTGCTCCCATAGGGGGCGAGGTGGTCGAGCGTCTCGTCTCGCCCGGCCAAGTGGTGCTGGCGGGTCAAACGCAGGCCTTCACGATCTCAGACCTGCGCACGGTTTGGGTTCTGGCCAACGTGTACCAGGCGGATCTGGCAGATGTGCGCACCGGCGACGACGTGGTCGTCGAGAGCGACGCCTACCCGGGCAGCTTCCACGGAAGGATCTCCTACGTCTCCCCTGCCCTCGACCCTAACACCAGAACACTGCAGGCCCGCATCGTCGTAGACAACCCAGGTGAGAAATTAAAAAGGGATATGTATTGCACCGTCACCGTGACGGCAGGTTTCATCCCGAACGCGATCGCCGTCCCAGACTCGTCGGTTTTGCGCGACGATAACAATCAGCCGTTCGTATACCTGGCCATCGGCGCGAATCAGTTTGGCAGGCGCGACGTGGAAATCGGCCAAAGCCTCGAGGGGAAGACGCAAATTTTACGGGGCCTCTCCCCGGGAGAGAGAGTTGTGGGCGATGGCAGCTTGTTCCTTCAGTTTGCTAATTCCCTGCAACACTAAGGAGCCGGCTTCCCATGATTCATCACATCGTTCATTTTGCGCTGCGGCAACGGCTCTTGGTCCTGCTGGTGGTGGCGTTCATTGCCGTGGGTGGCGCGATCTCATTCCAGCACATGCCTGTGGACGCCTATCCCGATTTGTCCCCCCCGATGGTCGAAGTCATTACCCAATGGCCGGGACACGCAGCCGAAGAAATTGAACGCCTGGTGACCATCCCCACAGAAGTGGAGATGAACGGCGTCCCGAAGATGGCTGTTATGCGTTCGATTTCGCTGTATGGGCTTTCCGACGTCATCATGACCTTTGAGGAAGGAACCGACGACTATTTTGCCCGCCAGGTCGTTTTCCAGCGCCTGAGTGAAGTGACTTATCCGACCGGGGTAACCCCTACGCTGGCCCCGCTCGCGAGCCCGTCCGGCTTGGTCTATCGCTATGTGATCGATAGTCCTGACCGCACCCCGCAAGAGTTGAAGGTTTACGAAGATTGGGTCATCGAGCGCGAATACAAGCAGGTTCCGGGGGTCGCCGACGATTCCGGTTTCGGCGGCACGGTGATGCAGTACCAGGTGCTGCTCGATCCGGCCCGGCTTTACGCCTACCACATCACGGTGCCGACCGTGCTGCAGCAGCTCTCGGTCAACAATTCGAACGCCGGCGGAGGGTTCTACTCCCAGGGCGGTCAATTTTATTACGTTCGCGGCCTCGGCCTGGTGCACGATGTGCGGGACATCGGCGACGTCGTCGTGGGCACCCAGAATGGCGTGCCGGTACGTATCCGCGACATCGGCGACGTCACCATCGGAGGCGCCCCACGCCTGGGCGAATTCGGCTTCAACAAGCAGGACGATGCCGTCGAAGGCGTCATCATGATGCGCCGCGGCGAGCAGACGCAAAACGTGCTTCGGGGCGTCGAAGCAAAGACCCAGGAGCTGAATGAGCATATTCTGCCCGCTGATGTAAAGGTGCGGCCCTACTACGACCGCAGCGATCTGGTTCAGCTGACCATCGATACCGTCGAGCACAACATGCTGCTGGGCATGGCCCTCGTGCTCATCGTGCTGATGGCTTTTTTGGTGAGCATTCGCGCCGCGGTCATCGTCGCCCTCACCATTCCGCTGGCCTTGCTTTTTTCTTTCATTTTTCTGCACGCGCGAGGAGTCGCCGCCAACCTGCTCTCGATTGGCGCCATCGATTTCGGAATTCTCATCGACGGAACTCTGGTGATGGTAGAGAACGTGTTCCGCGAACTGGGCGCGCGCGAAGGCCAGACCTACAACCTGCAAGAGGTGATCCTAGCCGCGGCCAAGGACGTCGATCGCCCCATCTTTTATTCCGTCGCCGTGATTATCGCGGGGTATCTGCCGATCTACGCCCTCGGTGGGCCATCGGGAAAGCTGTTCAAACCCATGGCAGACACAGTGTCGATCGCACTGGTTGGCGCCCTGATCCTGACCCTCACCTTCGTTCCCGTGATGTGCGCTTACTGGTTCAAAAACGGGGTGCACGAGCGCAAGAACAAGCCGTTTGAATGGTTGCGCGACAAGTATGCAGTCGAGCTTGACTGGTGCCTGGACCACCCCAGGATAACCATATTCGTGGCCGGCCTAATCTTTGCCGTCACGCTCCTGCTCATCCCGTTCATTGGCGGGGAGTTTATGCCTCACCTCGACGAGGGCGCGCTGTGGGTGCGCGCGACCATGCCGTACACGGTTTCATTTGAGGAAGCGAGCAGATTTTCGCCCCAGGTGCGCAACATCCTGATGAAGTATCCAATGGTCACGGACGTCGGCTCCGAGCTTGGCCGTCCCGACGACGGCACCGATCCTACCGGGTTTTTCAATGACGAGTTCTACGTGGGGCTCAAGCCTTACGGTGACGCCGCCTGGAAGAGCGGCAGCATCCACAGCAAAGCCGAGTTGGAGGAGGACATTCAGAAGCAGCTGAGCGGATTTCCGGGAGTCATCTTCAACTACACGCAGCCGGCCGAAGACGCGGTGGATGAAGCGTTGACCGGCCTCAAGAGCGCGCTCGCGGTAAAAATTTACGGACCTGATCTAAATGTCTTGCAAAGCAAAGCGCTCGAGATCAAGCGCCGGCTTTCCCAGGTGCAGGGCTTTACCGAACTGACCGTGGTGCGTGAACTGGGCCAGCCCAGCCTGCTGATCGACGTCGATCGCGACAAGATTGCCCGCTACGGAATTAACGTTGCCGACGTCGAAGCGGTGGTACAAGCGGCTGTCGGCGGACAGGCAGCAACCCAGGTAATCCAGGGCGAAAAATTGTTCGACCTGGTAGTGCGGATGAAGCCGCAATTTCGCGAGAATGCGCAGGAGATCGGCAACTTGCTCGTGGGCACCGCTACAGGCCAGCAGATACCTCTGAGGGAGCTGTCGAATATCCACGAGGCTGGCGGCGCGTCGTTCATCTATCGCGAAAACAACTCCCGCTATATCGGCGTGCAATACAGCGTTGAGGGACGCGACCTGGAGGGCGCCGTGCACGCCGGGCAGCGAGCCATTGCGGATCTGGAAAAATCGTTGCCACCCGGCTATCGGCTCGCCTGGGGCGGGGAGTACAGTGAATTTCTTGAAGCCAAGCACCAAATAGAATTTATCGGCCCGCTTTCCGTGCTGATGATCTTCATGATCTTGTTCGCCCTCTATGGCAATTTCAAATTCCCTATAACGATTGGTCTTGGAGTGATCCTGACCGAGCCTGTGGGCGCCCTGATCGCGCTCAAGCTCACGCACACGCCTTTCAGCGTCTCGTCGGCGTTGGGCTTGCTCGCGTTGATGGGCGTTTCGGTCGAGACCGCGGTGATCCTCGTCTCGTACATCAACAAGCTGCGTCTGGAGAATCGCGACATCCGTACCGCGACCCGGGAGGCTTCGCTCCTGCGGTTGCGGCCTATCGTGATGACCGCCCTGGTCGCCTGTCTCGGATTGTTGCCGGCGGCTCTTTCCACCGGCATCGGTTCTGACACGCAAAGGCCTTTTGCCATCGTGATCGTAGCCGGGCTCATCTCGCGCCTTTTCCTTGGCTTCTTCGTCAACCCTGTGCTGTACGAGATGGTTGCTCGCGATGGAGACGTCTTACAGGTCTGATCGGACGGCCCCGATTTGTGACCGACGTCCCAATTCGCTTGACCGCACCGGCAGTATAATTTTCCCGAGGTTGCCGCTCCGTTTATTTGTCCTGGGACGCAGCCTCGTCAATCGCCTTCGAGGGCAAACTGCGAAAACATGAAGATCAGTGAGGCAACAGCCCTCATCCGCGCTCCCATGATTGAATGGGGGCGGCCCCAATCCTGGTGCGATCTCGGCTGCGGAAGCGGAACGTTCACAACTGCGCTGGCGCGATTGTTGACCTCCGGCAGCACAATTCATGCCTTCGATCTGGACCAAACAGCGCTGGACCGGATCCAGGATCAAGTTGGCGGAGTCAAGATCCATAAGGTTTTGGCGGATCTTCGGAGCCCCAGCCTTCGCCTTCCGCCAGTGGATGGGATCCTCATGGCAAACTCGCTGCACTTTATTGAGGACCAAGACCGGTTCCTGAGAAAACTTTTGCCCGCGACGAACCGTTTCCTGATTGTGGAATATGAAAGATCCAGGCCAAACCGGTGGGGACCCTATCCGGTCGGCTTCGATAAGCTCCGGGAACTCTTCATCGGGGAAGGAGTGGAGCGCGTGGAAAGACTCGCCACACGGGCGTCGCGGTTCGGTGGCACTCTCTACTCGGCCTTGGCCGAACGATCCAGATAGAGTGCGGAGAGCACCTCTGCACATATGCCCGCATGAACTACGAAACAATCGTGACCGATCTATTCGTGCTTTTCCCCAAGCTTCGGCTGCTCAGCGATGACAAGTTTGCGTATATGGGGAAGGAGAAGCCAGGCCCCTATGTCGTTTTTGGATCGGTACTCATACCCGCCCTTGATCATGCACTTGAAGCCGGTGACCTGGCTTCGATATTGCGGCTTTGTGCTTTCCTTGAAGAGGTTGCGGAGGCCGCCGAAGAAGACCTTGGGTTGAGATCCCTTCTTCAAGTGGAGGTCGGAGAATGGCTCGGAAGAGTCGAGAATGAAGCCGCACTTGCACCCTGGCTTGGAGAAGAGACGGGGAGGATTTGCAGGTACGTACCGGGGCTGGCGACTCAACGTGCCGCCATGCGGGGAGAAGGCGGAAGTAAGCTCGCGCGGCGAATTTTCTCATTCATGACCAAACTGCGAAACAAGTGGTACTTGCCTGCAAAGCCTCATCGGTGACCACCCGTGCAGGTGCCCCGCATCCTCGATCGGGCTAGGTCGCGCTTGCACTGATCGACATCGAGAAACCACTCCCATCGCCGGTTGGCCCCATCGCGGCACTTTTTACGCCTTTCCTATCAGAGGTGGTTCCGATGAGATTACGCATGCTTGAATCCGTGACCAGAGTGCGCGAAGGCCGCATTTACATGCAGTCATACGCACTTGAGGCTGGGGATACCTACGAACTAGCCCCTGCTTATGCGCAGATGCTTATGTCCAGCGGGAAGGCCGTCCCTGTTGAGGGGCCGTCTTTGCCTGCATCTATACCAGGCGCTTCTTACCGAAACGTGCTGTTATGGTAGACCCACACTGTCTAGCGAAATGCGGCGACCATGCGTTCCAGTGTATGACCGGGCAGCCGGGCGACTCTCAGCGATGCACGACGAGAACTCCGGCCGTACCACACGCCTTGCTTACGGTACTGCGTACCGCTTCTTCAGTGGGTGCACCCAGGGAGCTCCGTCCATGCGAAACCGATGAACGGAGCCCTTCGCCGCCATCTCACGAATGAGCCGCAGGACAGATTGGATCTGCTTTCCAGCCCAAAGGACATTGGACAGCCTCTACACTGAGGTGTCGTCCACAAGTCAAACAGGAGAAGATGTGAAGCTGACTGACTTCGATACGTTGGTATTCGATTGCTACGGTACTCTCATCGACTGGGAACGCGGAATCATCGAGGGACTACGGCCCTTGCTCGCCCGTCTCACAACCCCGCTGGTAGAGGATCGAGTGCTCGAAACACATGCGCGTCACGAGGTTTCGCAACAAGCCTATACGCCGGCGAAGAGGTATTGTGAGCTGCTTTCGATCGTCTACAAGCGACTTGCCGAGGAATGGCAGGTGCCCTTCACCCTTGAGGAGTGCGTCGCGTATGGCAAGTCGGTGCAGAACTGGCTGCCATTCGAGGACTCACCAGCCGCGCTGCAATACCTGAAGAAACATTACAAGATGGTGATCTTGTCGAACGTCGACAACGAGAGCTTCACCCATAGCAACGCAAAGCTCCTGGTCGAATTTGACGCTATCATTACTGCCGAGGACGTCGGCTCCTATAAGCCCTCGCCCAGAAATTTCGAGTACATGCTCAGCAAGCTGAGTGATCGTGGCATCAGGAAAGAGAAAATCCTGCATACGGCGGAAAGCCTCTTCCACGATCACAAGCCCGCAAACGCGTTTGGGATCGCATCGTGCTGGATCTATCGCCGTCACGCCCGGCCCGGCTTCGGGGCAACGATCGACCCGGGCGAGCGACCCGCGGTGGACTTCCGCTTCAATAGCCTGGCCGAACTGGTTAAAGCCCACGAGGAAGCGCTAAGGCAGACATAAATTGGCCCTGCGGGACAAACGGCGAAACCGAATAACTTCTTCACGAAACTCGCCAAACGGGGTCATTTCTGCATATAGATAGCAATCTCGTCCTATCGATCACGCGGGCCTTGCAGGTACGCTTGCCTTGTCGACGGATTACGTGCGAACGACGGGCGCGGCCGGGTCAAGGCTCATCCCCCGATTAAGCACTGCCACGGGAGCAGTTTGCTCCTCGCTCTGTACGAGATGAGAAATGTACTACCTGGAGCGTCTTGGTGGGCGCTCGCAATGCCGAAGAATACCTCTCGGCCACGAGACTAAAGCACCTGAAGGGAAAGCAAATGAAGATCGGATTCCTAAGCGTACCCCTGTCGGGGCATCTTTATCCCATGGCCGCACTTGCGCGAACACTGCAGTCCCGTGGTCATGAGGTGTTATTTATTGGCGTGCCGGATGCCGAAATGATTGTGCGTGGGGCTGGCGTGGACTTTGTTTCCTACTGCGAAGACGAATATCCGCTGGGTTCGATCCCAAAGGCGTACGCCCCGGCAGGAAAGATGCATGGACTCGAGGTCACAACCTATACTTGTCAGGAAATTGTGCCTCGCTTCACGGAAGCAGCCTTCAAGCATCTACCTGGAACGCTCCGCAGGTTGGATGTCGACCTTCTGGTTATCGACACAATCCACTTCCTTATCGAGCTCGTTCCCATGAACATGGGTATCCCCTACATCCAGATGTGGAACGTCGTGCATCTCGATTTGTCCGGAAAGACACCTCCCAGCCTGTTTGACTGGCCGCACGAGACTACCGCCGCCGCGCTCTCCAGAAATCAAGAGGCGTCGCATGAACTCGTGGAACTGCTATTTCCTCCGGTCATGCAGGTTGCGCTTCGTTACGCAACTCAGCATGGCATGCAGATAGATTGGATGGATCCTGGCGCCACCGCTTCCAAGCTGGCCATTCTTTCGCAGATTCCCGAGGCATTCGATTTTCCAGGCACACCGTGGCCCCCGCAGCATCACTACACGGGCCCCTTGCATGACGTGAGGGGACGTAGCACGGTTGAGTTCCCGTGGGAGCTGCTTGACGATCGCCCTTTGATGTACGCATCCATGGGCACGCTCTTGAACGGCTCCATCGAGACCTACAGAATCATCTTGCACTCGGCGGCTCAGTTTCCCGAGTCACAGTTTGTTGTGTCCGTTGGCGATGCCATTCGGATCGAGGACCTCGGGAAGTTGCCGAATAACGTTATTGCGGTTAACAAAGCTCCTCAGCTTCAACTCTTGCAACGCGCTACCCTGTGCATCACTCATGCGGGTCTTAACACCGTGCTGGAGTCACTCGCGCAAGGTGTTCCCATGGTCGCAATCCCGGTTGGGTACGATCAACCCGGAACCGCGGCACGGATTGCTCATTACGGTGTAGGAGAATTCATTCGGGTGGAAGAAGAACTCAGTTCGGAAAGACTGACAACGCTCATAAAAACCGTCCTGCATACGTCTAGCTATCGGGAGAACGCCAGAAAGCTCCAGTTGATTATCGAGCAAGCTCGCGGTCTGGATGTCGCGGCGGATATCGTCGAGACAGCGTGCATGGCTGTTCGCGTGCCAGCGTCCTATTGAGCCGGAGCATTGCCAAAGCAGAATATCAGCCGTTCCGGTTGCGACTCCGGAGGGAATGGAGACCTGGGCAAATCGCCGAGGCTCCCACGAAGTGAATCTCTGCGTTTTGCCTGCTATACATCCCGATCTACCGCCCGATAGCGCAGGAAGAGGAAATCGGTTGCACTCTTTGCGCTGACAATCTTCCACCAGGGAGCTGTCGCCGGAGAAAACTGAAGGTTGGCAACCAAGCCTGGTCTAGGGTGCGCTGCGTCTCTCCCCGCAATCTGAGGCGCAACTGTCAGGAAAAGCTCATCCATGAACCCAGCTGCGAGAAATTCACCAAAGAGCGTCGGGCCGGCTTCGTGTAGCAGCAACTTCACGTCGGCTTCCTGCCTGAGCAACGTGAGGATTGCGGAAGGAGATATGCGCTTGTCTGCCTTCGAAAGCGCCTTCACCTCGAGTGAGGGGAACGCCTCCGATCCACTTTGCGACAACCTCCGTTTACCTGTTTCCGTAGTCAGTATGAGCACCCTGGTTCGCGGTGTATGAAATACGGCACTGGTGAGGTCCAATTCGCCCGTTCCCGTGACAATCACTACGAGTGGGTAGTCCGGTTTTCGGAGCACCTCGGTTCGATACTCTTGGTATAAATCTTTCGCCGCCGGATAGACAGCTTCCGGGAGCCAGGAACCATGCGTGCCAGCGGCTTGAAGCGTCCCAGAGCCTACTACAATCGCGTCTGCTGAGGCCCGCAACAGGCCCATAATGAACCGGTCTTCTTCGTTCGAGTTACTGATCTGAGCTCCTTCCGATTGGCCCGGCAAATTGAAGCTCACGACACCGTCGAGTGTCGATACAAAGTTTGCGATGCAATAGGGACGTTCTTCCGGAGGGGGTGGAAAGGAAAGATTTCCGTCGTATCTGGCGCGAAGACTCTCGGGTAGGGCGGTTTCCGAAGGCTCAGTGGGTTGAATTGCGAACAGCGTGCGAATAGGCTCCATAGTAAAAGGCTACTTCAATCCGGAAGTTTCTTATGGCGTGACTGCAATCTCCAAAAAATATTCTTGAAGGCAAAGGCTAGTTGTGACTGCAGCAGAAAACGGATCGACCGGTTGTGCAATCTCGCTCGTCACAATTTCATTCCTGGTCATATTTCTTCTCCTGAAGTGAGAAATCGACTGCTATGGTGTTGCCGCCACTAATGACAACTCCAACGTGCTCCCCTTCGGCGGGTTGATACTTGCGAGACAGAAGTGCCGCGAATGCTGCAGCGCCGCCCGGCTCCGCGACGATGCGCAATTTGTCCCAAAGAATGAGTTGCGCGGACCGAATGTCGTCGTCACTTACCAGGACGACTTCCTCGACGTAGCGGGCCACAATTGGGTACACGGCTTCGCCGATTCGGCGGGGAGCAAGAGAGTCGGCAGCCAGACCACCCGCCTCACAGTCCACAGGGCGCCCAGCGCTGAGAGCTTTGGTCAACGTGGGCGAACCCTCTGGCTCGACATTGCATAGAACTTTGTGACATCCTGGCCGCCTGTTACCAGGGGCGGCCAGATAACCCCGCGGCGTCCTACTTAGACCATGGCGGAACCACGCCGTTGCTGCGCGCGTACGCGATCGACTGCCCCAGATGCTCGTGTTGGTCTTCGAGAAGCAGGATCAGCGCGCCCTGCTTCGTCATGTCTCTTCCGAACAGTTTCACCGGTGCCTGCAGGTCGTTGTCGGAAAGCCCCGCAATCGCTTTTTGCAGATTGACGTAAGAAGCCTTCAAAGCTTCCTGCAATTTCTCCGGATCGGTGATGGGCGCGGGCCGTGGCCCCGTATTCGGTGTGCCCGAAAGCACGCCGGCGAGCATGCCGTTCTCCATAACGATCAGGTTGAACACGTCGCCGACGGAGCGAACGCCCTGGCCGGGCTTCCAGTCGTACTTGCCTGACATCACGCGCGCGAGTCCGGTGAATTTGTCGGAAAGCGTTCCGGCATCTTTGCCGAAGGCGGCCTGCAATCCTGCCGCCTGCGCCTATGGCACCATCAGAGCGAGCGCAAGCACGCACACTCCGTACTGAGTCAGAATCCTCTTCATGTGTAGCTCCTCTACGTCAATTTAAACTACTGGTGCTGCTCGTAACGCCGAATGTCCTCGGCTTTGACCTCAAAGAAACGCGCGATTTAAAAACCCACTTCACCAGTGGTTCGCTATGCGTCTCTCAGTGCAATCATTGGGTCCACTTTCGTCGCGCGCCAGGCTGGAATGTAGCTGGCTACAACGGCAACGGCAAGCAAAAGCAGAGGCACGATCAGAAACACAGCCGGATCATGCGGGCGAACGCCATAAAGCAAACTTGCCATCATGGAAGCAGTCGATGCAGAAACAACCACGCCGGCAACGATTCCCACACCCGCAAGCGCGACACCCTTGCGTAAGAACAGTTTCAGAATGTCGTTCCGCCGGGCGCCCAGCGCCAAGCGGAGACCAATCTCGCGGGATCTTTGCCCGACCATATAGGCCAGCAAGCCGTAAATTCCAATGAAAGCCAGAAGCACCGCCAGTCCAGCAAATCCGCCCACCAGGTCGGCAGAAAAACGGCGTGAAGCCAGTGACCGATCAAGGACGTCGTTCATAGAACGAATATTAAATACCGGCAAGCCGGGATCAATGCTCTGGATTTCATGCCGAATCTGTGGTTCGAGCAGGGTCGCGGGCAGAGACGTCCGCAACACCAGGCTCACTTGCTTGCTGGGGTCTTGATAGGTCGAAACATAGACGTGGGGAACCCCATCGATATCGAGACCGTCACTCTTGATATCCCTAATAATACCCACCACGGTCGTCCATGGCTTGGTAGGGTCTTTTCCGAACCGCACCCGGCGGCCCAGCGGGTCGCGGGTCGGCCAATACTTATGAGCGGTGCTCTCATCGATGATGGCCACCAGCGGTTTGCCGTCTTCATCGCCCTCGGTGAATGAGCGGCCGCGTAGTAACGTCGTCTGGAACACCTCAAAATAATCAGGGCTTATCCGAATTCTCTCGGCGCGCAGATCCTGCGAGGACTCGACCGGTCTATCTTCAATCGCTAAGCTTTCAGTCTCTAAGCCACCCACCGCGTTGGGGTTGGTATTCGTGGTCGGTATAGCTGAGGTGATTGCGGCGAGTTCCACTCCCGGAATTGCCTTCACGCGCCGCAGCAACTCGCGATCAAAGGTGGCCTTACCTTGAATACCGAGATACGGATCCGTCTTCGGATCGTTGGGAACTCCTAGCCACGTGTTTGCCGTGACAACTTGCGTTGGGCTAAAGCCTGGATTTTCCTGTAACAGGTCCCTCAGCGTACGCAGCAGCAAGCCGGCTCCCACCATCAGTATGACGGCAAATGCCAGCTCAGAGACGATGAGAACATCCCGCAATCGGCCGGTCTTCGTGCTGTAGCCGGACCCTCGACCGCCTTCACGAATGGCCGAGGAGAGAGCGGCTTTTGCCGAATGAAGCGCTGGAGCAAGTCCAAACACCAAGCCGGTAAGAATGGAAATCAGCAGAGCGAACGCCAGCACCACCCAATCGATTCGTACCTCGTTGAGCCGGGGAACGGTCGATGGCACAAAGCGCAGGATGAAGCCTAACGTACCCACTGCGGTGGCAATTCCCGCGGTCCCGCCGATGAGCGACAGCAGTATGGACTCGGTCAGCATCTGGCGCACCATGCGGCCGCGGGTCGCCCCCAGCGCTAACCGCACCGCCATCTCTTGTTGTCGCCCTGAAGCGCGCGCAAGGAGCAGATTGGCAATGTTCAACGATACGATGAAAACGACGAGAATGACCGCACCCAACAACACCAGCAGCATGGGCCGTACCTTGCCTACCAAAGTTTCCTGCAATGGTTGAATCTCAATCGTCCATTGGGCCTGCGGCGGATAATCGGTGGGAAAGTCGTGGCGTAATTGGGCAGCCATGGCAGTGAGCCGCGCCTGAGCTTGCTCCAGTGTCAGGCCAGGCCTAAGCCGTCCGATTCCAGATACCAAAATCCGGGTACCACGCAGTGGCGGGGGAAAGGGATCTGCGCTGAATCCGCCGGCACCAAACACTTCCACTTCGCCCGAAGTCGTCGGTCCAGGATGGCGAAATCCGCGTGGCAGAACCCCAATAATTGTAGTGGGATCACCATCGATGCGGATGGTACGGCCGAGAACATTCGGATCGGCGCCATAGGCACGGCGCCACAGGCCATCGCTGATCACGGTCAGGGGAGCGAAACCAGGCGCGAAGTCCTGCGGACCGAACAACCGTCCAAGTTGCGGAGTCACCCCCAGCATGGAAAAGTAGCTGAAACTGCCATTGACCGCCTCGAGACGCTCGGGCTGTTTGGCTCCGGTCAAATTCTCGGTACCCTCAAAGATCGGGGTCACATCTTCAAATACACCCGATCGCGTCTGCAGGTCATCCAGTTCGGGCTTGGAAAACCTAACGTCCCGCAATCCTACGCCGGGCTCGTTAAAGAAGACTCGTACCAAGCGATCGGGATCGCGGTAGGGCAGAGAACGCAGCAACACGGCATTCACGATGCTGAAAATGGCCGTGTTGGCTCCCACTCCCAGAGCCAGCGTCAGAACCGCGACTACGGTAAACGTGGGCTTCTTGACCAGCATGCGCCAACCGTATCGAACATCCTGAAGTAAAGTTTCCATGAAGACACTCCTCCCAGCGTGCAATACCAGGGTCGTTATCGTATCGGCGTCGGCCAGTTTGACCCCTGCGACGCTCCTACTTAGACCAGGGCGGAACCACGCCGTTGCTGCGCGCGTACGCGATCGACTGCCCCAGATGCTCGTGTTGATCTTCGAGAATCAGCATCAGCGCGCCCTGCTTCGTCATGTCTCTTCCGAACAGTTTCACCGGCGCCTGCAGGTCGTTGTCGGAAAGTCCCGTAATCGCTTTTTGCAGATTGACGTAAGAAGCCTTCAGAGCTTCCTGCAATTTCTCCGGATCGGTGATGGGCGCGGGCTTTGCCCCCGTATTCGGTGTGCCCGAGAGCACGCCGGCGAGCATGCCGTTCTCCATAACGATCAGGTTGAACACGTCGCCGACGGAGCGAACGCCCTGGCCGGGCTTCCAGTCGTACTTGCCCGACATAACGCGCGCGAGTCCGGTGAATTTGTCGGAAAGCGTTCCGGCATCTTTTCCGAAGGCGGCCTGCATTCCTGCCGGCTGCGCCTGCGCCAACGGCACCATCAGAGCGACCGCAAGCGCGCACACTCCGTACTGAGTCAGAATCTTCTTCATGTGGAACTCCTTTACGTCAATTTTAATGCTCCTGCTCACTGGACAATATGCCGCGAAAAACCAGTGTTTGCAGGAAAAGTGACATGCGGTGTCCGAAATGAGACAAGCGGTCAGAGTTGGCCGTCAAAGAGAACTTGCGCGCTTTCGACGGCCCTGTCCTCAGTGATGTCTCCTTCGAAGGTTCAGCTATAATCCGTGCCGGAGGGTCGACACACCCATTGCTGCAGGCCACACCAGATATGGGACGGACGAGATGGATTTTGATCCTGTGTGCGTGGACGATTGTAGGACTGTTGTTTGCCGTGCGCAGGATCGTGCTGGTGAAGGTACAGGGCATGCACGTCAACTGGGTGATCGTGGGTGCGCTCGAACTTGTCTACTGGTACGTATGGGCGGCGTACACACCGCTTGTGATTGGTCTGGCCAAACGGTTCCCGTTGACGGGGCCGAGGTTTGTACCTCATATAGCGATCCACACAATCACGTCGCTCATGATGGCTCCCCTGGCATCTGTCACCGAATACTTTCTGAGCCGTGGACTTCTGCGGTCAGTTTTTCGCATAACTGATCCTGGCGTGCTGCGCCTTCTCCCGCCGTTCGCAGTCAGTGTTCTATCTATGAGCTTTACTGGCATGCTTACGTACTGGTTAGTTGTGGGACTGTATCAGTCGATCCACTTTTACCAGGCCGCTATGGAGCGCCAGACGATAGCGGCGCAACTGGAGACGCAGCTCTCCCATGCCGAACTTGAGAACCTTAAGAGCCAGTTACATCCGCACTTTTTGTTCAACAGTCTTCACACCATTGGAATCCTGATGCAGGAAGACGTCGATGCTGCGAGCCATCTGCTGGTCTGCCTCGGCGACTTGCTGCGCATGGCCCTCGAACGGCGGGAGAACGAGATCACCTTGCAGAGCGAGCTCGAGTTCGTCGGCAAGTATCTGGAGATCGAACAGACACGCTTTCATGATCGCTTGAAAGTTCACATGGACGTGCCACCTGACCTTCTCGCAGTCTATGTACCGAGCCTGGCGCTTCAGCCACTGGTTGAGAATGCCATCAAGCACGGCATCAGCGTCGATTCCGCCGCAGGCCGGCTAGAGATCGCTGCGCAACGCCACAACGGCAGAGTTTGGCTCTGCGTCCGCGATGATGGCCCGGGTCCGGCACCGGGATCGCGCCTGCGATTCGGCGTCGGACTCACCAATGTCCAGTCACGCTTGAAACAGCTCTACGGGAACGAGTCGTCGCTGGAACTTACCGGGGGCAACGGTCGAGGCTGTGAGGCCATCATCACCATTCCACTGCGGAGTTCGCATGAAGACGCGAGTCCTCATCGTCGATGACGAACCGATCGCCCGGCGCGGTATCCGTCGCTATCTGGCCGAACACGACGGCATTGAAGTTGTAGGCGAGGCGGCGAACGGAATAAGCGCGGTGGAGCAGATCAATGAACTTCATCCCGACATCGTTTTTCTCGATGTGCAGATGCCTGATCTGGATGGTTTTGGAGTCATCGAAAATGTGGAGCCAGTCGACCGGCCCCGCTCCCGTATATGTCTTCGTCACGGCTCACGATGCGCACGCCATTCGTGCATTCGAAGTGCACGCTGTTGACTATCTCTTGAAACCGTATGATAAGGAGCGATTTGCCAAGGCCCTGGTTCACGCACGCCAGGTCCTCGAACAGCGCAGGAAAGCAAATCGAGGTCTCGAACCACTGCTCCAATCCCTCCGTAGTCTCCGCCCGTTGGAACGCTTTGTGGTGAAGGACAAGAAGCGGATTTTCTTTGTTCCCGTTTCCCACGTTTTGTGGATCGAAGCCACGGGAAACTATGCCTGCATACACACCGCCAGCGACAGTCACCTGTTGCGGGAAACCCTGGCACACCTGGAAGAGAAGCTGGCGCCACACCACTTCATCCGCGTGCGGAAATCGGCCATCGTGAACGGTGCCTGCATTAGCGAGATTCGTCCGATGTTCGATGGGGTTTACGACATCGTACTGGCAGAAGGAACGGTGGTCACGTCGAGCCGCAGATACGCTCACAAGTTACGGGCGCTGCTGGAATCCTAGTCTTGGCAA
>CAWITT010000010.1:0-77473 GCA_963839025.1 uncultured Acidobacteriaceae bacterium | reverse complement strand
CCCGAACGCCGGCGCGGCGATACGACTTTTTCCCGCTTCATCTTGGGAAGTCCCTTAACCTTTCTTGCACAACACCATAGTGACAAGATTATAGGACGTTTCCGAGTTCCGGAAAAACACCACGAAGGGAACGAGAGCGGACGATACAGGACGATGCAAACAGACGAAACAACTCCGGACTGTATAGGCCCTCAGTAACTCCACCGCCTATGGCGCGAAATAGCCGGAGGTATCCAATATCAGCTGCGTTGGCAAATCTGCAAAGGCCTTGATCGATCCGTTCGTGGTCCCAACGATCGCCATATTCGAAGCAGCCGCGCCATCCTCGGCGTTGAGCGTGGACGCAGTCGGTCGAGGCAAGCCATCCTGCCAGAGAGTCAGGAATCCAAGAGTCTTGACCGGAAGCACCGTCGCGTTGAACACATAGGCCTGTGCGGTGCCCGAAACGCTGCAGTTGTTGCCGGTGGTCACGGGTATCGTACGCTCACCCGAGAATGCCTGGGTCGTCAAGCGGGTATCCAGGATTCGGCATGGTGTCAGCGTGTAAAGCGACAGGCCACCTGGCTTGAGAAACAAAGCGAAGTAGCCATTCACATCGATCGCGATATCGGTGTCGTCGGTGGTAAATACCGAGACGCTTCCCGTGTATCCGGGATTCACCGTGACCATGGCAGCGTTCGCGACGACTGTCCCGGTTGGGTCATTGATCGTCGACGCGAGAGGCTGATCCGGATGCTGATACGAGGTTCCCCAAACGGTTACGTGGCCGACAGGCTTGCCGTTCCTGGGAATAACCGTAACGTTTAACGAAAACGCGCCGCCCGCCTCCCACGGATCTGGGGGAAGATGGCAACTGCTCAGGGAAAACACAAAGTCGCGCTGCTGCCCCGCAGCCAGGAAGGGCGCTCCAAATTGCGTACCGTCATGGTTACGGGTGTCGACCACCCGGCAAGGCGTAAGGGGGAAGTAGGTATAGGTAAGCACCGGGGGTTTGGTTTGGACGAAGTAACCACTTACATCCAATATAAGGTCTGCGGTATTGGACATAAAGACGCTTACTTGTCCATTGGCGCCACCCGCCACAATCGCGGCGTTCGCCTTGACCCGCCCATCATAGGAGTTCAGGGTCGAAGCAAGCGGCTGAGGCTCCCCGGCGGGCCAAACAGTGAGGGTGTCCAATCGTCCTCGGGGCACAGCTGTCACGTTGAGCGCCCAAGCGATCAGTCCGCCTGCCGGCGTGTCAATACTGCAGCCTCCGCTGCCCGGATTAAAGTTCCCGAAGGTGCCCCCAGGGATCGGGGTATTTGTATCCCTGGTGTCTACAGCACGACACGGCACCCCCAAAGGTACGTATTGCAATGGTTGGGTGGCATTGAGCACCTGGGCTGCGGCAGGGAGGCAGACTACACCTGCGGCGCAAGCAAAAAGAGCGAGGGTAAAGCGGAAGCACGTTGCCATGAGTCACTCCGTCACCTGGACGATGGTAGTAAGGGCTTGCTTGGTTAAAGATCGCTGTGGAGGGTGTTCCTCTTGATCAGGTAACCATCCGCAGCACGTGTTCCCGGTCCAATAACTTTGAGGCATTTGTTAGTCTGCAAGCCAATCGTCTCCCGGGCCAGCACGCACGAGATGCACTCGGCGACTGTTGTCTTTCAGGGAATCTCAAGCAGGCAGGAATTGGAAACAATATCGCAAATAACCCGGAGCGAAGCTGCAGGAAAAGATACAGTGTGGGGGAAATTTGCGCAACCGGATTTTCCTCCAATCGTTGCCAACTCGTCATTCACTCGCCTTGCACTATGAATGGCAATGTGCGTCGCGTCTAGCCACAGGTCGACGTTCGCGAGCTACTCCTGAACGAAAGCGAAATAACTTGATAACTATGGCGCCCGCAAAAAAAAAATCATACCCTCTCGACGAATCGACAAAACCGTACTACAGTAGAGTTACTAACTCATCTGCCGGCGCTGTTATGCAACGACAGCCCTGAACGGCTCAGCCCCGAACTTCTTCCGTGCCGCCGCCACCAGCTTACAAGAAGGACGATTGTCCCAAGCGCGTTCCGCGCCTAAGACTGCATCATCCCTCAGCGATCGTAAGCTGTTTTGTCGTGCAACAAAACTGACTTCCCACTCTCTCCACCCTGTGCTCCTTCGCCCATCGAGGGCCGAGCACCGAGCGGAAGATTCGTCCGTGTACAGAGGTGCGCCCAAGCGTGTCCTCTTGAAAGGAGCAGGTCTTTGACAACTTGGTGCCACAACATCACCCGACACCGGCCGGCCTCGAGGGGAGGCTGCCTTGCAAAAACCCATCCGCTTCCACCGGACCGGCGGCCTTTTAGCGCTTATAGCGCTTTTAGCGCAATTTTTCCCGCAGCCGCGCCAGGAAATCCACCCCAGGGACGCACGTGCCGATGCTTCATCGCTTCTCGGGCGGAAGGGCCTGGCCGCGAAATGGCTCTAGGAGGAAAGCGCCACGAAATGTGAAAATAAAACGACGAAAGCACATGTGATCAGCGAGCAAGGCTCTAAGAATTCTCCAAGGCGCAAAAGCATCCGCCCACTGTGGCAGCAGCGGACATCCCCGGCTCTGCCACCCGGCATAAGGACCAGAACACTCGATGTGGATTGTCAAAATAGCGCTGGACCGGCCCTACACGTTCATCGTGCTGGCTCTGCTGATTCTGTTGCTGAGCCCCGTGGTCATTATGCGCACGCCGGTGGATATGTTCCCGGCCATCAATATCCCCGTCGTCTCCCTGGCCTGGCAAGACACCGGTCTCGATCCCGAGGAGCTCGAAGGCCGGCTCACCACTCCTTTCGAGAAAAACCTCAGTAACTTCATCGATGATGTGGACCATATTGAATCCACCACCTACAACGGATTCGTGGTGGTGCGGGTCTACCTCCAACCGGGCGCCAACGTCGCCGGAGCCGTGGCAGAAGCATCGGCCGCCTCCGAGTACGAGCTTCGCCAGCTGCCTCCCGGCGTCCTTCCCCCGGAGATCATCAGCTATAGCGCTTCCAGCGTGCCGATCGTGCAGTTAGGTATTTCCGGCGAGGGGCTCAGCGAGCAGACGCTCAATGACTACGCCCAGAACTTCATCCATCCGCAGATCATCACCGTTCCGGGTTCGGTGGTGCCGTCCGCCTATGGCGGCAAGCAGCGTCAGATCACAGTCAATCTCGATCAGCCCGCGATGCAGTCGCGCCACCTCGCGCCTGGCGACGTGCTCAATGCCCTGGCCATTCAAAACGTGGTGACGCCCGGGGGAACCATCAAGATCGGACCCAAGGAATACGATGTCCGCGTCAACGGCGCGCCCCGCACCATCGAGCAGCTCAACAATCTTCCCGTCAAGCAGGAAAATGGCGTCACCACCTACCTGCGCGACATCTCGACCGTCGCCGACAGCTTCCAGGTACAGACCAACATCGTGCGCCGCGATGGCCGGCGCGGCGTGATGATGTCCATTCTCAAAAATGGCAACGCCTCCACCATCAGCGTGGTTAAAGGCGTCCGCGCGCTGCTGCCGCGCATCGCCCAGCTTCTACCGCCGCAACTGCAGATGACTCCCCTGGCCGATCAATCCGTCTTCGTCAGCGGCGCCGTCAACGGAGTCGTCCGCGAAGCCATTCTGGCCGCCGTGCTCACCGGCCTGATGATCCTGCTCTTCCTGGGCAGCTGGCGCAGCACGCTGATCATCGCGGTTTCCATTCCGCTCTCGATTCTCACTTCGGTCATCACTCTCAGCTTCCTGGGCGAGACCATCAACACCATGACGCTGGGCGGCCTGGCGCTGGCAGTGGGCATTCTGGTCGACGACGCCACCGTCACCATCGAGAACATCGAGCGCTATCTCGAAGAGGGCCATCCACTGCGGGAGGCCATCCTCGAAGGCGCGGCCCAAATCGCCGTGCCTGCCTTTGTGTCCACGCTCTGCATCTGCATCGTCTTCCTCCCCATGTTCTTTCTCTCCGGCGTGGCGCGTTATCTGTTTGTTCCCCTGGCCGAAGCCGTCATCTTCGCCATGCTGGCCTCCTATGTACTATCCCGGACCCTGGTGCCGACGCTCGCGGTCTACATGCTTCGCGTCAAGGAACACGGCGTGCCGCGCGGCGTTTTCGGCCGCTTTCAGCGCGGCTTCGACAACGGATTTCAGAGCCTTCGCGTTCCTCGTACGAGCGCCTGCTGACAACGCTCGTCGACGGGCGCAAGCTCTTCATCCCGGCTTTCCTCACGGTCTGCGTGCTCGTGTTTCTGCTCCTGCCCTGGGTCGGCCAGGACTTCTTCCCCGCCGTCGATAGCGGGCAGTTCATCCTGCATCTCCGCGCGCCCACAGGCACTCGCATAGAGGAGACAGCGCGCCTCTGCGATCAGGTGGAAGCCTTCCTGCGGCAGATCGTTCCCTCCTCCGAGATGGATGGCATCCTGGACAACATCGGCATGCCCTACAGCGCACTGAACACCCAGCTCATGACGTCGGGCACCGTGGGCGCCGCCGATGCAGACATCATGGTGAGCCTGAAGAAAGACCATCGCCCCACGGCGAACTATGTCCGTCAGCTTCGTCTCGCCCTGCCGCACCAGTTTCCCCAGGCGACCTTCTATTTCCTGCCTGCGGACATCACCGCCCAGATTCTCAACTTCGGCCTGCCCGCCCCGATCGACATCCGCTTCGAAAGCAGCAACGTCCGCAGCAGCCAGCAGCTTGCTATCCAGATGCTCGCGCAGTTGCGCGGCGTTCGGGGCCTGGCCGACCTCCGCATCCACCAGCCCTTCGACTACCCCACGCTCAACGTCGACGTGGAGCGCACCAAGGCTTCGCAGGCCGGTTACACCGAGCGTGATGTCACCAACAGCGTTTTGAACACGCTCAGTGGCAGTTTCCAGATCACGCCCATGTTCTTCCTGAACTGGGACAACGCCGTCAACTACAACATGGCTGCGCAGACACCGCAGTACAGCTTGGATTCCCTCACCGCCCTCGAGAACATTCCCATCAATCGCTCCGGCGCCGGCCCTGTATCCACCACGGCGCAAGGCAGCGAAGGGAGCGAGGCGGCGCGGCCCACGGAGATACTCGGCGACCTGGCCAAGATTCATCGCGATGAAGAGATGGCCATCGTCTCCCACTTCAACACGCGCCGCGTGGTTGATATTTATGCTGCGGTGCAGGATCGCGGCCTGGGCGCAGCAGCTGCGGATATTCAGAAGATCGTCGATGCCGCGCAGAAGCACGCGCCGCGCGGCACCTTCATCTCCTTGCGCGGCCAGGTCGAGACCATGCGCCACTCGTATGGCGAACTGCTCGCCGGCTTGGGCTTCTCCATCGCGCTCATCTACCTGCTCATCGTGGTGAACTTCCAGTCGTGGCTCGATCCTTTCGTGATCATCACCGCGCTTCCAGCCGCGCTCGCCGGTATCGTGCTGCTCCTGTTCTTTACCCAGACACGGCTGAGTGTGCCCGCCTTGATGGGCGCTATCATGTGCATGGGAGTGGCCACGGCGAACAGCATCCTGGTCGTTTCCTTCGCCAAGACGCGCCTCGAAGAACATGGAGACGCCATACGCGCGGCGATCGAAGCGGGCAGCACGCGTTTCCGCCCCGTACTGATGACTGCGCTGGCGATGATGATCGGCATGGTGCCCATGTCCCTGGGGTTGGGCGACGGCGGAGAACAGAATGCTCCGCTGGGCCGCGCCGTCATCGGCGGCCTGCTGTGCGCCACCATCGCGACGCTCCATTTCGTGCCTGCGGTATTTGCCCTGGTGCACCAGGGCAAACAAGACCGCGCGCGACGAAAGCAGGAACAACAGCAAACGCAGTTGGCGTAAGCCGGAAGACGAGATTCATGGAACCGAACGAAGGGAACGAAACCGGCACCACCGCCCAGCCCGCGAAGCCCAAGCGCCGTCTGGCCATCTGGGTCTTGTGCGCAATCGCTGTTCTCATTGCCATCGGAATTTACAGCGGCATTCACTCGCGCGTAGCGGCAGACACCGCTTTGGGCAATGTCGTGGGCGAAACTTCGGTTCGTTCCGTTCGCGTCACCTATCCGCAGACCGGCGAGCGCAGGCAGACCGTCGACCTGCCCGGCAATGTTCAGGCCTTTTACGACACCCCCATTTACGCCCGTACCAGCGGATACATCAAACGCTGGTATGTAGACATAGGCGCCCACGTGCATGCCGGCCAGCTCATGGCCGAAATTGAAACCCCGGAACTCGATCAGCAACTGCAGCAGGCACAAGCCGACCTGAAGACTGCGCAGGCCAACCTCAACATCGCCGGCATCACCAGCACGCGGTGGCAAAAGCTCCTGGCGAAGAACGCCGTCTCCAAGCAGGAGACGGATCAGGCCATGAGCGATCTCTCCGCGCGCCAATCCGCGGTCTCCGCCAGCGAAGCCAACGTGCGCCGTCTGCAACAGATGCAAAACTTCGAAAAGGTGGTCGCGCCCTTTGACGGAGTCGTCCTCGCGCGCAATATCGATATCGGCTCTCTCATCGAAGCCGGAGCCAACTCCCAGACCAAAGAACTCTTTCACGTGGGGGCAACGAACCTGTTGCGCGTTTACGTTGCGGTTCCCGAGGCTTATGCCAACGCGGTGGGTGACGGCGCCACCGTGAATCTCACCGAAACCGACCGCCCGGGCGAAGTATTTCAAGGCAAGCTGGTGCGCAACAGCAGCGCCATCGATCCCGTGTCGCGAACTCTGAACGCGGAGGTCGATGTAAAGAACGCCAACGGCCATCTGCTTCCCGGGGCCTACGTCTTCGTCCACCTGCAGTTGCCCGGCGAGGCGCGTTCCGTCACACTGCCTTCGAATGCTCTGCTCTTCCGCGCCGAAGGCCTGCGTGTCGGGGTGGTTAAGCAGAATCGCGTCGTACTCACGCCCGTAGTCATCGGCCGCGACTATGGCGACGCCGTAGAAGTGACCTCGGGGCTGAGGCCGGAAGACGCCGTCATCCTCGACCCGCCGGATTCGCTCACCGCCGGTGAGACGGTCAAAGTGATCGAGCCCCAAAAAGAAGGGCCGGCGTGAGACTTGGCATGCTTTGTCCCGCGTCTCTTACGCTCACGGCGTGTTGCTTGCATGGGACTTCAGAAATGCGCTGACCGCGTCCGGCATGAAAAACGCAGTGCTGAAGGCCGCAGGCAGAGCGGACTCAAAGGTCGTCATCCGGTAATTGCCCTGGCCGTCGGTGAGGATCAACACAATGGGCGGCTTGCCTTGCAGGTGATTCAGGCTGCTAGCCTCGTATCCATACTGGCGGTCACGATAACTGATCTGCGGCCACACACCGTGTTCGCCGGCCACGACGATGGCCCGCATCCCGTAGTCCTGGTCTGTGGCCGCTTGCTGCAGCATGCCGCCGATCGGATAGCGATAGTGGAACGCCGCGTCATCAGCCCCCGCCGCACGATAGGTTTTGCCGCTGAACGATAAGCCGGCGGCCGCGGTGTTGTGGCCGGGGGTAAACAGGTTCACTCCACCCGCCTGCGCCCGTTGCGCCGCATTGACCAGCTGCGCCAGTTCCTTCGCGCTCAACGGAATCTTCTCCGCATGCACCGCGGGGAAGTTGCGCTCGCACACCAGCTGATCCATAAAGCGGTTCACCCGCACGGTGTGATCGCTGCCTTGGCCGGACACGACCAGCAGGTGCTCGTAGTCGGTGGTGGCCATCTGGTAGTCCCGGCAGTCTCCACAGCTTCCGCTATAACCCGCGGTTTTTCGGTAGGAGGCGACAAAGCGCACGGCGTGACGGGTCACTTCCGGGCCGAATTGCACGGTGACGTGATTCAGCAGCGATGTTTCGCCATGGATCCCTTCTGGGCGGGTGTATTCGCTGTTGCCGCCCACCACGGTTTCATCGTGCCCGTTCACAGTCACCACCGTGGCGTAGCGCACTTCGAAGTGCGATATCGGCGGGTCCGGGTGAACCTGCTCCGCCGCATCGAGCGCCTTGAACATCTGTTGGCGCAGGCCCGCATCCGGCACCAGTGCTTCGGAGCCGGAGGCCAGCTTCCATGGAGTCGTATTCGCCGGCTCCCGGCCTCCACAGCCTGCGATGACGCTGCACAGCAACAGGGGAAGGAGACGCGCAGAAACATTCCGCCGCACTCGCAACCATTTAAAAAGGCGCATGAGGTTCGCTCCTTGGTCTAAGCAACATTTTGGCGCTACTACCAGCATTAAGCCACTGACCATTCCGTCTTAAGTGCTTGGTACACTGAGAATCCATGGAAAAGCGAGTCGAAATCAAGGTAGTGAAGCTCGACCCGGCTGCCAAGCTACCTTACTATGCGCACGAGGGGTTTTCAGGTGATTTGTGTGCTGACCTGTCTTCCTTGAAGCAGTACAGGGTCGCAACAGGCGAGGTGGTGCGTGTACAGACCGGCCTCGCGCTCGAGTTCCCACCTGGCTACGGCGCTCTCATTCAGGACCGCTCGGGTCTGGCAAGTCGCGGCGTGTTCACGACCGGAGGTGTCATCGACGTTGGTTATCGCGGTGAAATTCAGGTGATCTTGATGAACCTCGGCCCGGAGGAATTAGCCATCGCACCGGGTGATCGAGTTGCACAGATACGAATAGTGGAAAGAATCGTTGGAAGCTTTGTCCAGGCTGAATCCTTGTCGATCTCGCCCAGAGATCAGAAGGGCTTTGGTAGCACCGGCTCTTAGACAATCCGGGAACAGCCGTGGCTTCAGGATGGAACTTGTGGCGTAAAGCAGGCAAAGACCTCCCGATAGAACTCGGGGTGCGATTGCCAGGTTTGGCCGGTGACGATGCGGCCGTCCCGAATGGCTTGCTGGTCTACAAAGGTTCCGCCCGCTTGCTCGGCTTCGAAGCGAACGTGTTCATAGCAAGTAATGCACTTGTCTTTGGTGAGACCGGCGGCGGCGAGCACCTGAATGCCATGGCAGATGGCGAAGATCCACTTTCGCTGTGCGTCGAACTCGCGGACAATGTCGAGCAGGCGCCGATCGTTGCGAAGGTACTCGGGAGCACGGCCGCCTAGAATCAGGATCGCATCGTAATCCCCCACATTCACCTGATCGAACGAGATATCGGCTTCCAGACCGTAGCCAGGACGTTCGACATAGGTATCCCACCCCGGCTCAAAGTCGTGCATGACGAGGTGAAGGCGACGAACCGAAGGGGCGGCAACCGTAACCGGCCAGCCTTCCTCGCGAAACCGATGCACGGCGTATAGGGCCTCGTAGGATTCGCCGGCATCTCCGGTAACGATCAATATCGTAGGCATGATTCAGGGGCCATTTTAGCACTGAGGGCAATGAGGTCAGATTCGCTGCGCATGGCGCGCGATATAGTCGTCCAAGGATGCGTCAGGCCCGATGTAGTGGAATTCCTCCGCATATTGGAGCCCATGCTTGGCCCCCGTCGCGTGATCGCGAGTGACAAACGCGGCTTGAATAAATTCTTTGCTCGCTGCGTCCTGGTTCCCGGTCAGGGCGGGAACACGCAGTCCCCTCCCGGCAAGGCCGTCATTCAGATCTTTCACCATGTGCGCGATCATCGTCTCGCAGGCGGCGATGGCGGCAACCTTTTGTGCCAGGAATGGCGTGATGTCCACCACGCGGTTGACTTGTTGGGGGCCCCGCGCAAAGTAGTATTTTTCTGAAACAGCGTGCGGTTGCAGGCCCGCCTCGAAATGCTCGGGAAGGTCTAGAAGGCCGCTGGACATCCAGCAGGCCGCCTCCACAGCCTGCGCCGTTACATAATGATCAGGATTTTCCTCGTAGTGACCCCAGGCGTCATAGCTGAAGACCGTATCCACCTTGAGCAAGCGGAAGAGGAAAATCAACCGGCCACGCAGCTCTGTTCTCGATACCTCGTCCAGGCGATGATTCCGGTAGCTTAAGTCGTAACACTTTTTGAGGCCTAGGGTCTTCACTACTCTCGCGGTATCGCGCTCGTTGGCCAGCACCGTCTCTCCTAACGACAGGTGGTAAGAATCTTTTTCGTCGTTGGAAGTGCGAATGAAGTAACCGGTATAGCCCTCGCTCAGGAGCTTGGCGACTGTGCCGGATGCAAAGATAGGGCCGTCATCCAGGTGCGGAGTAATCAATGCCAGCACCTTGCCGCGATGTGGTTGGTCGGCATTCGCTCGCTCGATGGTCACCTGCGGGATTGCCCCGCCCAGCTGTTCTGCTTGGGCGCCCGCGGCCACGGTGGCCGCCGCCATCCCCAGAAAATCTCGACGCCGCATGGAACCTCCCTTACCTGGTTTATTTGCTCTTCGAGTGCCCCAGCGTCAACCTCAAACCTAAACGGAACGTAAAGGGTAACGACGGATATCCTATGGGAGCGATACGCTTGTTAGCGGTCAAGTTGTCGAGCTGAGTGTAGATCCCGACCCAGGACAACAGCTGGTAGCTTGCCGCAAGATCAAGTTTGCTGTACCCGTAGTCGAGATTGCGGTTTGGGAGCAGTAGCGAGTTCCCTCCCCCCAAACCTCGGCCGGCCAGAAAAGTTGAATCGTCGCTCCTGGTCGCGACAGCTGCGGTGAACCCCGCGGAAAATGCGCGGCCAGTGTAGTTCACCGATGCGTAGCCGGTATGCGGCGGCCGTTCGAAAGGACGCGCTCCGCGCAGCGGTTGGAATGCGCCGATGGGCACTCCCGGGAAGGAAGGATTGAACGCAGGTTGAAGCGCATCCGAGGTGAAGGAACGCTGCACGGCCGCTTCCAGATAGGTGTAGCCCGCGCGCAGGTAGAGGCTCTTGAATAGGCTGTACTCGATCTGGCTTTCAATTCCCTGGGCGCGGAATTTCTGTGAGTTCAGATCCAGGTCGCCGGCGTTGCTCAAGAGATTCTCCAGCATCTGCCGGTCATTCAAACTCAATTGGGGTAGTAACGTGGGCACTTCCGTCGCCGGCACCGGCTCGATCTGCTTGCCATATTGATTGTGGAAGTAGCTCACCCGGAAAAGGCCCCGCTCGCTGAAGAAACTCTGCGCCACTCCCCCTTCATAGGTGCGCACTTGCTCCTCTACGATGGGCGAGATATGGAATTGTTGAATCGCTGCGCCGCCCCCCGGTTGGTTCAGAAGAAAGTTGTAGAGGCTGCCGAACTGCTCGTCGAGGGACGGCTCCTGATAGCCGTTGGCGAAGTTGAAGCGGATCTTGGTGCCGTGAAAAAGGCCGAGGCCTGGGCGCACCGGATAGAAGAGCAGCCCGACTCGAGGAGTGCCCACAGTCCCGAAGAGCTGGTTCTTCTCCGCTCCCCCACCCAGCGAGTAATAGAGCCGATATTTGTAATTCCCCTGGATTTGCGCCGTGTAGTCGAAGTTACCCCGCTCTAGTGTCTGATCGATTCCGAATGCGGTGGATTTCTTAGCCCCGCGCTCATCCTCGTAGCGGAAACTGAACATACCCAGGATGTGCGGCGTAAAAGGATAGTCGCTCTGAAAATACAGCTGGTCTCGATTGTTCACCCGTTCGACCGTATTCGGGTAAGTGCCGGCGAAGTTCAGGATCGCCTGCCCGATCACGGTATCGCCGTTCGCTCCCTTGATCACGGTATTGTAACCGTAATAGTTTGTGGCGCCCCCGACGGTGAGAGGAATGCCGTTGGGATAGAAGTTGATATTCTCTTCCCGCTTCCGCGTCATGCCATAGCGCACCAGGTTGTGCCAGCCGCCACCGGTGCGATTTTCCCAGGAAGCGCCAAGATAAATTTCCTGGTTCGATCGTTTGCCGGCGTTGGCAATGCCGTAGAAGTTGAAGGGTCCCGGAGTGCCCACCGCTACATCACTGTTGCGGGCGGTCACGCGCAGCTCGGTGGCCGCGCTCCAGGCGTAGCCCAGGTTTGCAATTGATGTGTAGTTGTGGAATTCGTCGATGGGGATGGAGTTGTCGCTCTGGAAGGCGTCGAATCCGCCGTAGTAATCGAGTTTCTTCCAGGTGCCGCCGAGCTGCGCCAGGTTGCGAAAGCTGGTAAAGGTGCCGGCGTCTCCCTCGTAGAACAAGGATGGAAAGGCGGTGCTCCCCCGCGGCGTCGTCACGCTGACTACGCCGGCAGAAGCGTCCGAGCCGTAAAGGACGCTGTTGGGTCCACGGTACACTTCGAACTGGCCCAGTCCTGCCGTGGAGAGAGTGCTGAAGTCGAAGGCGCCCCCGATATCTCCAATGGGGACACCATCCAGGTTCACTTGGTTGGCATCGGAATTGCTGCCGCGGATGAAGAGCGAGCTCAACCCGCCGTACTCACCCTCGCGCGCGGCGAAGACACCCGGAACCTGGCGTAAGGGGTCGAGGAGATCGATGCGATTGCGGAACTCGCCGTTGCGCTGCGCACTGATCGCCGCGCTGACCTGCGCCTCGGCAAGCGGAGTTCCGGTCGCGGAGGTGACGATCTCCTGCCGTACATGCTCCGACTCGATGACCACGTCTTCCTCATGGCTGTCGACGGAACCGGCGTAGAAGCTGAGGCTGGTGATTTGCTTGAAGTTCTTGCCGGAGATGAGGACGTAGAAGCGTCCGCTGGCGCTGGTGCTGATCTGGTAGGTGCCGTCGTTGTGGGTTAACGCCAGGGCCAGGACTTGGCCGTTCTGCACGAGCAAGACGTCGGCATGAATGACGGGCTGACCCAGGGGATCGGTGACGGTTCCATGGACAATGGCGGCCCGGAGCGATGGGCAGAATAGAAGCAGCGAGAGCGTCCAGAGGCAACCGCGCCGCGACCGAAACGCCATGGGTATGAGTTTATCGCACGGCTTCGCGTAGGTTTTCAGGATGGGTTTGCGCAGAGGTTTGACAGCAGCGTTGGCGCCCCCTATGGTTTTCATTGGAGACACTGCATGCACCGATTGCTCTTGTTGACAATGCTGGGCTTGGCCGCAAACGCACAGACAACTGCGAACCCCGTGGTCACAACGGCGCGGGAGATCTTTGCCCGTCAATCGAAGTTTATCGTCGCCGCAGCCGAGCAGATGCCGGCAGACAAATATAGCTACCACCCCACCCCGGACCAATGGAGCTTCGGGAAGATCACTTCGCACATCGCAGTCTCCGGCAATGCCATCTGCGGCATGCTGTCCAATATTCCGGCGCCCACAGGCAAGGTCAGCGACACCGACTCCAAAGACGCCATTGTTGCCGCGTTGAAAACCTCTTTTGAGTATTGCGACAAAGCATTGACCAGTCTGACCGACGCTCAGTTGGGCGACACCATCACCTATTTTCGGGGAGAGAAAAAGCCGCGCGCACGGGCCCTGATTGAGCTCACCGACGACGTTGAGGACCACTACTCTCAGCTGGCTGGCTATCTGCGCCTGAACGGAATGACCCCGCCCTCGGCGCAGCCCAAGAAGTAGTGGTGACCCCGGGAAGACTCGAACTTCCGACAAACAGTTTAGGAAACTGCTGCTCTATCCACCTGAGCTACGGGGCCACTGTTCTTGGCTAATCAAGTTTAGAGCATTTTTGCTAAGCGCTCAGGCTTTTCAGGCGGAACAAGGCCGCGATCATGGCGTCGATGTCCTCAAAGCTGTTGTAAAGCGCCAGGGACGGGCGAACCGTGGTTTCAAGCCCAAACCGCCGCAGCGTGGGCTGGGCGCAATGGTGGCCGGATCGTACGGCAATCCCTTCCTTGTTCAGCGCCGCGCCCACCTCTTCGGTGCGGAAGCCATCGAGCACAAAGGAGAGCACACCTGCCTTCTCCTTGGCCGTGCCGATGATGCGCAGGCCCGGCACCCGCAGCATTTCCTGGGTGGCGTAGACCAGCAACTCATGCTCGTAGCGAGCTACATTGGGCATGCCGATGTGGTTCAGATAGTCGATCGCCGCACCCAACCCCACCGCATCCGCGATGTTGCCGGTGCCCGCTTCGAAGCGTCCCGGTGGCGGCTGATAGGTGGTCTTTTCAAAGGTGACATCGACGATCATATTTCCGCCTCCCTGCCAGGGAGGAGTCTCGGCCAGCACATCCGGCTTGCCGTAGAGCACTCCGATGCCGGTCGGCGCGAACACCTTGTGACCAGAGAAGACGTAAAAATCGCAATCGAGCGACTGCACATCGATCGGCATGTGCGAAACGGCCTGCGCACCGTCGAGCAGCACGCGGGCTCCGTAGCGATGGGCCATTTGAATCATCTGGTGCGCTGGAGTCACGGTGCCCAGGGCATTCGAGACCTGGGTGAAGGAAACCAACCGCGTCTTCGGGCTCAACAGCTTCTCGTACTCATCGAGCAGGATCTGGCCATCGTTGTCCACGGGAGCGACCCGCAGGCACGCGCCCTTTTCCGCACACAGCATCTGCCAGGGAACAATGTTGGCGTGATGCTCGATCCAGCTGATGACGATCTCATCGCCTTTGTTGATGTGACGGCGTCCCCAGGCTTGGGCTACGAGGTTGATGGCCTCGGTCGCGCCGCGGGCGAATACGATTTCTTTTGAAGAGGTGGCGTTCAGGAACTGAGCCACCTTGGTGCGAGCATCCTCGTAGGCATCGGTTGCCCGCGCAGCCAGCTCATGGGCGGCGCGATGGATGTTCGAGTTTTCGTGCTCGTAGAAATACTTGAGCCGATCGATCACGCTCTGCGGCTTTTGCGTCGTGGCGGCGTTGTCCAGCCAGATCAGCGGATGGCCGTTCACACGCTCCTGCAAAATCGGGAAGTCGCGTCTTACTGAGCCAATATCAAATTGATTTCGCGGAAGCCTGAGGTCGCCGACCTCTGCGGGATGGACAGCTTTGTTTTGGGAGACAGCCGGCAGACCGGCATCCTCGACAAAGTAAAACCGCGGGGGTTCGGTTAACGCCGAGAATGCGTCGTTCTCGTTTCTTAATGGCGGCAAGGGCGGCAGGGTGGGTACCGAAGCTGCGAACGGTGAAAACAGAGAGTCCGTGAACTCCGGCAGAGGCATAGAAAAAGGCGAGAGCGGCATGGCCGGCGTCGCGCTTCGCGGATCGTGCTGCAACAGTCCTGCATCCGGAGTCGCTGTGGCAGCCGGTAAAGCGGTCGCAGCCACCGGGTGCTGGAATGGGGGCTGATAGCTGTGGGGTCATGGGCACGGCAGGCACGGAAGGCAGCGGCATGCCGAACTCGGGCAGGCGAGTTTCGAACGGCGGAGTCAGCTCCCTCGGACTGGGCGTGTACGGCGCCGCCGGTAAACCTTGGGCCGGTTGCGCGCGAAAGAACTCGTTGGCCAGTTGAGCCAACATGGCTACATCCGGTAACGATCCCGCCGGAGCATTGGGCAGCTCAGCAAACCTTCCTACATCGTTATGCTCACTGATACTCATGGTAGCGTCCGACCTCTACGTTCTCGAGCACACCCAGTGCATCCTCGACGAGAACAGCCGCCGAGCAATAGAGAGAAACCAGGTAAGAGGCGATCGCGTTGCGGTCGATACCCATGAAACGGACGGAAAGGCCGGGAGTTTGTTCACCGGGGAGCCCGGGCTGGAACAATCCCACTACACCCTGCTTTCTCTCACCGGTGCGCATCAACAGGATGTTGGTCTTGCCCGCTCCGTCGATAGTCAGCTTGTCCGACGGGATGAGGGGAATGCCACGCCAAGTCAGGAAGGGTGAACCGAAGATGGTCGCTGTGGGAGGAGGAACACCACGCCGCGTGCATTCCCGGCCGAAGGCAGCAATCGAGCGAGGATGGGCGAGAAAGAAAGCCGGTTCCTTCCAGATGCGGGCGAGTAGCTCATCCAGATCATCGGGGGTGGGCGCACCCGCACGCACCGGCACCTTGAAGGCAGGATCCACGTTGTTGAGCAGGCCGTAGTCGGGGTTGTTGATCAGCTCGCTCTCTTGCCGCTCCTTGACCTTCTCGATCGTCAACCGAAGCTGCTCGCGGATCTGGTCGTGCGGATGACTAAACAGGTCGGAGACGCGGGTGTGGACATCGACTACGGTCGAGATCGCGCTCAGGGTGTATTCACGCGGTTGCTCGTGATACTCGACAAACGTCTTGGGTAGGGTCCTCTCATCGCGCGATCCGCAGGATACTTCGATCTCGGCTTCGTTCTTGACCTTGTTGACTCGGTAGGTGCCGGATTCTACAGGAACCCAATTGAGCATCTGGACCAGCCAGCGGGGTGTAATGGCGGTTAACTGGGGCGGGGTTTTTGTTGTATTTGCTAACTGCCTTGCTGATGCATCACCGAGTGCCATGGGGAGGACTCCTTTTTCTTTCTCGCGCTATCAAAAGGATAGCTTTGCAAGGGTCGCCGATGAATCGCGAATCTATGGTATTTATGGCAAAGCGAAGAATGAATCATGGGTAAAATGGGTTTTAGCCTAATGATTTAAGGATATGGGTGCACAATGGCAGGATTGGTCCCTTCGGCGATTGACGAGATCGATTGCGAAATTCTCGGGGAGCTGCAGGCGAATGCGCGGATCGCGTTTGCAGAGCTGGGGCGGAGAGTCGGGCTGTCCACTCCGGCCGTGATTGAGAGAGTTCGCCGGCTGGAGGAGAGTCAGGTGATTCTCGGCTATCGCACGCAGGTGGATCCTGCCCGCGTGGGATTGCCGGTTCGCGCTTTTGTTCATGTGACGGTTGCCGGAGATAAGTTGGCAAAATTCGCGGCCGTCGTGCGTAATGTGCCTGAAGTTTTGGAGTGCCACCGGGTGACCGGCGCTGAGTCTTTTATCGTGCAAGTCGCCGTGCGCGACGTGAGGCATATGGAAGAGGTGATCGACTCGATGATGCCTTACGTTTCGACTAATACTTCCATGGTGTTGGCTTCGCCTGTTCCTTGGAACAGCGTCCTGCCAGCTGCGCGTCACGGGAAAAAAGGCCGGTGAGGTAACCGCGATCTGGATGGGTGCCCCGTCCGATTACGAATTCTTCGAATGCTTTCACTCGAGGCCTAGAAGCGTTTGATGGGCTTCGCCCGTCTTTTTCGGCCCACGTACGCTGGTGCGAACATGGGGCACCCATCGAGAGTGGCGGAGCCCGGTTGGTTCGGAGCCGCGCTGGGTGCTTATTTGCGCAGGGCGCGATAGAGGTCGGTCACAATCGGCGGAGTCAGTGAACGAATCGCCTTCTTGAACCGAATCGTCATTTTGACGCTGTTGAGGCCGGGGCGCTCGCGGAAGTCCACTTCATGCCGATGGGTCAGTCCTGGATCTTCTTCCGGACGGCCATTGGAGTAGTAGTAGGTCGCTATCGACTTGCGGTTGCGTTCAGGCGGGCAGGCCAGGGGTTCGGGATGTCCGTGAAAGGATTCGCTGGTGGTGCTGAAGATGGCGCAGCGGTTGAACACGGGCAGAATTTTCTTCTCCGCGCGGGTTATCTTTCGGTCCCATAGCTCGAAGTGACCGCCGTACTCTTCTTTCCAATCCTTGTTTAGATAGATCAGGACGTTGATTCGCCGGTCAAGACGTAGACCCTTGTGGTAGCTGAAGTCGGCGTGGACTTCCAAAAGGCCGCCGGGCCGGATTTGGTGCAGACCTCCGCCAGCGTAGTAGGGGTCGGGCAGAACGCTTTCGATCCCGGTGAGATTCTCCAGGAACCTGAGCATGGGACGGCTGTTGAGATACCACAGGACATCGCGAATCGCCGGGGGCAGCTTCTCCACCACATCGAAGGACAACTTCTTACGCTGGTTCACATCCCGGTAGGCGTGCCACTCCGCTTCCTTCGGCTCAGGGAAGGCCGCGAGCGCAGCCTCAGCCACGTCCACGGGTAGAAAATCGTCGAAATAGATGTGGGGATAGGGGCTATTCGCCTTGTATTCGTCTGCTCTGTCCTTGGCCAAGGCCTCGAGCTTGGCGGAAAACTGGTCGCTCAGCAACGCGTCCAGTACCCTGGCGTCCTTGGCGGTCTCCATTTGCAATGTTTCGGGCATGGCGGGCACTCCCTTCCCTGTACTTCAAATTTACTATGCGCCGGGTTGTAAACTATACGTGAGGAATCATATGGGTCAGCTCGAACGCAGGAAGTCGGTCACAGTCAAGGTAGGCAACGTGCGCGTGGGGTCGTCCGCGCCGGTGGTGGTGCAGTCGATGACGAACACCGATACGGCCGATGTGCGCGGCACCATCCAGCAGGTCGCTGCCCTGGCGAACGCGGGGTCGGAATTAGTACGGGTGACGGTGAACAACGACCGCGCAGCCGCGGCGCTGCCGGCCATCGTCGAGGGGCTGTACAAGCTGGGGATTGAGGTCCCGATTGTCGGGGATTTCCACTACAACGGGCACCTGCTCTTGAAGAAATATCCCGAGTGCGCCCGGGCGTTGGCCAAGTACCGCATCAATCCTGGGAACGTTTCGATTGGGCGCAAGGACGATGACAATTTCCGCACCATGATCGAGTGCGCGGTCGAGAACCAGAAGCCGGTGCGGATCGGCGTGAACTGGGGTTCGCTCGACCAGGCCCTGTTGACGCGGATGATGGATGAGAATTCCAAGCGCGCTCAGCCCGCCGAGGCGCGGGACGTGATGATCGAAGCCATGCTGGTAAGCGCGATCGAGTCGGCACGCGCGGCCGAACGCTACGGGCTGCGCAGGGATCAGATCATTTTGAGTGCCAAGGTCAGCGGGGTACGCGACCTGATCGAAGTCTACGAATTGATGGCCGCGCGGTGCGACTACGCTTTGCATTTAGGGCTGACCGAAGCCGGCATGAGCATGAAGGGCATTGTCGCTTCCACCGCCGGTCTGGCTCCCCTGCTTTTGAAGGGCATTGGGGATACGATTCGCGTCTCCTTGACCCCGAAGCCCAACGGCGACCGGACCGAGGAGGTGCAGGTCGCGCAGCAGATCCTGCAGTCCCTGGGGATTCGGAGTTTTGCGCCCCAGGTGACGGCCTGCCCTGGTTGTGGGCGCACCAGCAGCACTTATTTCCAGGAACTGACCGAGGACATTCAGGGTTACGTCCGGGCAAGCATGCCGGTGTGGCGCGAGCGCTACCCCGGGGTGGAGGAGTTGAAGCTGGCGGTGATGGGTTGCGTGGTCAACGGACCTGGGGAATCCAAACACGCCAATATCGGCATCTCGCTTCCGGGCACGTTTGAAGATCCCAAGGCGCCGGTCTATGTGGACGGCCGGCTCATGACGACGCTTCGCGGCGATGGCATCGTCGGCGATTTCAAGAAAATTCTCGATGAGTATGTGGCGTCCCGCTACGGCAACGGGTCCCGCGAAGAACAGCTGATTGAAGTGCGCTGAGTCCGGGCTGGGTCCGGTCTTATATACTGGCTCCGGTCCCGACTGAATGGTAGAAGAAAGACGAAAAAGAATCAGCAGCGGTATGCTCTGGATTGCTGCCGCCATCGCACTCGTTTTCATCTTTTTCGGTGTTCGCCGTTTGACGCGCGAGAAGCTGCCGCTGCGGGTGGCCGAGAGCCAGGTGCAGGATCTCATCAAGACCAGCAGCACCAACGGCCGCGTAGAACCCCAGCATATTTTTGAAGCGCATGCTCCTGAGGCGGCCGTCGTCAAGGATGTGTCGGTTCACGTGGGCGAGAAGGTGCGCGCGGGTCAGCTCATGGTGATCTTGGATGACGCTGGCGCGCGGGCCCGGTTAGCGTCCGCGACGGCCGCGTTGCGCAGCGCAGAAGCGGGTTACCAGACGGTGGAGAACGGCGGCACCCACCAGGAACAGCTGTCCCTCGTCAGCAACATCGCGAAGGCGCAGATCGACCGCGACCAGGCGGCCCGGGATCTCGACGTGGTGGAGAAGCTTGCGGCCAAAGGTGCGGCGGCGGCGAGCGAGGTGAACCAGGCGAAACTACGCTTGAGCCTGGCCAATGCCTCTTTGCAATCGCTGCAGCAACAAAAGACCCAGCCCTTCGCCCCGCTTGATCTCAGCCGCGCCCAATCCACCGTCTCCGAGGCAAAGGCGTCTGTGGCTGCTGCGGAACAGGTGATCGCGCAGTCGAATGTGCGGGCTCCTTTTGCCGGTACCGTCTATTCCCTGCCCGCCACCCGCTACGGTTATGTGGAGCCCGGTGCGGAAATACTGCAGATGGCGGACCTCACCAAGCTCCAGGTGCGGGCGTATTTCGACGAACCGGAAATTGGCGATCTGCAACTCAATAATCCAGTGAGCATCGTGTGGGATGCCCGGCCGGATTTGAAGTTTCACGGGCGCATCATCCGCTTGCCGTCCACTGTCATCACGTATGGGACGCGCAATGTGGGCGAGGTGCTGGTCAGCGTGGACGATTCAGATGGGGTCCTGCTGCCTAATATCAATGTCGTGGTGACGGTCGTGACCCACGAGGTGCGTAATGCGCTTACGGTTCCGCGGGAGGCTCTCCACATTGAGGGAGGGCGCGACTATGTGTACGTGGTTGCGCGGGGCACGTTGCATCGCACTGCGGTGACGGTGGGCGCCATCAACCTGACGGTGGTGCAGATTCTGACCGGGCTCAAGGACCATACGGTTGTCGCCCTGGGCACAACCAACGGCGCGCCGATTTCCGAGGGAATTCCGATTCGCATCGTCAATTGAGGATATCGGTGAGACGCGCCTGCCAGTTCGTGTTACTGGGTATCGCCCTGGCGCCCACCGGCGCAGTTGGCCAAATCTCGTTTTATACCGCTGTGGACATGGCCCTGCGCAACAGTACGCAGGTGCGCATTAGCGCGGCCGATGTGCAGCGCGCCGAGGCGGCGGTGACGCAGAGTGTGGATGCGTATCGGCCCAGCTTCTCTGCGGGCTCTAGCTTGGGGTATTCGTATGGGTTCCCGGTTGGCCAGCCGTCGGTCTATACCCTGGCTGCACAATCCCTGGCTTTCTCTTTTTCGCAGCCGAAGTACATCCGCGCGGCGCGTGCGGGCCTGGTGGCGGCACAACAGCAGTTGAGGGACACGCGGCAGCAGGTCATCCTGGATGCGGCGCTGGATTATATCGAGCTGAGCACGGTGAGTCAGGAGATCAGCGCACTCGATCAGGAAACCGGGTTCGTGGACCGGTTGATTGAGATTGAAACCGAACGCGTTGATGCCGGGGTGGATAGCAAGGTGGAATTGACCCAGGCCCGGTTGACTGCGGCCCAAGTCGCGTTGCGGCGGCTGCATCTTGCGGACCAGGTGGAATTGGTGCGGGCTCGGCTTGCTCACCTGACTGGTTTGAATCCGGGAGACCTGGTTTCGGAGCCGCAGACTGTTCCTAGTGCGCCGGAGATCTCGAGCGCGGGCGGAATCGAGGACAGCAGCAATGTGAAGGCGGCGTATGCCTCGGCCCAGTCGAAGCTTTACACGGCTGCCGGTGATGCGCGGCAGAATAACCGGCCGATTTTTGGTTTCGGAGGCGAGTACAACCGGTTCGCCAAGTTTAATAATTACAACGATTACTACTTGCACTTTCAACACAATAACTTCAACGTGGGGATTCAGATCACCATGCCTCTGTTCGACGCGACGCGTAAGGCGAAGGCGAAAGGATCGAGCGCGGAAGCTGCGGAGGCCACGGCCCAGGCCGATCAATTGCGCGACCAGACGGGGGAGCAGATTTTGCAATTGCAGAAGAGCGCAGCGGAGCTTGGGGCACAGGAGCGGGTCGCGGAGTTGCAGAATGAGTTGGCTCAGGATCAGCTTGAGATTATTTCTACTCAACTGCGCTTGGGGAGTGGGGGTGCGGGGGGTGGTCCTCTGCCCAAGGACGAGCAGGGTGCGCATATCCGGGAGCGGAGTTATTTCGTAGATATGCTGCAGACGCAATTCCAGCTTATGCAGGCGCGGCTGTCTTTGTTGCGGACGATGGGGAAGATTGAGGAATGGGCCAAGGTGGTTCCGGCTCCGCGGCCTTAGGGTTGCTCCCAAGAGAGCCGTTGGGTCGAATGACTTGGAGGCATTGGGTCTCGCAAAGAGCGCGTTTCCCTGGAGTTCCGTCGAACTGCAGGTTCCTCCAATGCGCTACGCTCCGGTCCTAATGAACAAACTGCACCGTTGATCGAGCAAAAGCGTTGGATGGGCTTCGCCCGGCTTTTTCGGCCCACGTTAGCTGGTGCGAACATGGGGCACCCGTCAAGTGCGCGGTGGCCCCTACTGTTGATTCCACCCTTAAGTGGCCGCAGGCTAGTCTTCGCCTCGAAAGACATGGGGAGGGTAGTGTTTCCAGTCGGCATTGGTTAGTGGGATCGACGGAACAGCGGGTCGCTTCGCTGCGCTCTTAATGAACAACCGTACCCTGGACCGGCCAAAAGCGTTGGATGGGCTTTGCCCGTCTTTTTCGGCCCACGTACGCTGGCGCGAACATGGGGCACCCATCAGGTTTTGTTTGGTCCTAAGATCCAGTTATCACGCAGAATTTTCAGCCCCTGCCACGGCAGATCTGCTTGGCAAAGGGCCGTGGCAGGGGCTAAAGCCCATCATTTTTCAATCCCCTACGGCACGACTAAAGTCGTGCCCTGATACAAAGCATCAGTTTTTCCGCAGCCTGTAGACTCGTGCCGTAATACGAAGCATCGGTTTTCCGCAGACTGTAGACTCGTGCCGTGATACGAAAGCATCGGTTTTCCGCAGCCGGTAGACTCGTGCCGTGATACAAAGCATCGGTTTTCCGCAGCCTGTAGACTCGTGCGTGATACGAGGCATCAGTTTTCCGCAGCCTGTAGACTCGTGCCGTGATACGAAGCATCGGTTTTCCGCAGCCTGTAGACTCGTGCCGTGATACGAAGCATCAGTTTTCCGCAGCCCTGTAGATTCGTGCCGTGATACGAAGCATCGGTTTTCCGCGGCCTGTAGTCTCGTGCCGTGATACAAAGCATCGGTTTTTCCGCAGCCTGTGGAGAGTCGTGCCCTGATACAAAACATAGTTAAGAACCCTCCTGGGCGTCCCGGGCGTCTAAAGCTGGTAGACTGTAGGTTGTGCCTATGCCATTAAAGACGTTACTGTTAAATCCCCCTTCGTTTGAGAATTTCGATGGCGGCGCCAGCTCTCGTTGGCCGGCTACGCGTGAGATTGAGTCGTATTGGTACCCGGTTTGGCTGGCCTATCCGGCCGGGATGCTGGAAGGCTCCCGTATGCTGGATGCTCCGCCGCACCATGTCTCCGCTAACGAAACTATCGAGATTAGTAAGAGTTACGAGTTTCTGGTGCTGTTCACCAGCACCCCGGGGTGGACCGGTGACCAGAAACTGGCCGAAGCCATCAAGCGCGCGAATCCGGCCATCAAGATTGCCTTCGTTGGTCCGCCCGTCACCACTTCGCCCGATCGCGCGCTGAACGAGTGCGCCGTCATCGATTTTGTCTGCCGGCGTGAGTTCGACTTCTCAGTGGTTGAGTTTGCCAACGGAAAGCCGCTGGATCAGATTCTGGGCATCAGCTATCTCCAGAACGGCACGGTCGTGCACAATCCCGACCGCCCGCAGGTGGAGAATCTTGACGAGATGCCATGGGTCACCGACATCTACAAGCGCGATATCGATGTGACCCGTTACAACGTTCCGTTCCTGCTCTACCCCTATGTGTCTCTGTATTCGACCCGTGGCTGCCCGGCGCAGTGCACCTTCTGCCTGTGGCCACAAACGTTGAGCGGTCACGCATGGCGCAAGCGGTCGACAGACGATGTGGCCGCGGAGATGGCGCACGCCAAGGAAATCTTTCCGGACGTGAAGGAGTTTTTCTTCGACGATGACACCTTCAACATCCAGAAGGCGCGAACGGTCGAACTCTGCGCCAAGCTTAAGCCGCTGAAGCTTACCTGGTCCTGCACTTCCCGCGTGACTACCGATCGCGAGACGCTGAAGGCCATGCGGGAAGCTGGTTGCCGGCTGTTGATTGTGGGTTTTGAATCCGGCGATCCGCAGATTCTCAAGAACATCAAGAAAGGCGCGACGGTAGAACGCGCCCGCGATTTCGCTCGAGATTGCCATGAACTCGGCCTCACCATCCATGGCGATTTCATCCTCGGCCTGCCCGGCGAAACCAAAGAGTCGATTCGCAACACCATCAACTTCGCGAAGGCGCTGGACGTCGAGACCATCCAGGTATCGATTGCCCATGCGTATCCCGGCACGGAGTTCTATGACTACGCCGCCGAGAACGGTTTCATCATCAACAACGGGGCGATGGTCGATGAAGGCGGCCACCAGTTGGCGCATATCGAGTACCCGGGATTGCCTAAGGATTACGTGCTCGAGATGGTGCATCGCTTCTACGACGAGTACTACTTCCGCCCCAAGGCGGCGTGGCGCATCGTGAGCAAAGCGATCGTCAATCGAGATCTCAAGCGGCTGTATGTCGAGTCCAAGTCGTTCCTCAAGCTTCGTGCGGCCCGCAACAAGGTGGTCGCCGACGGGAAACACAAGGCGGCCGCCAATACGCCCGGCCCGGCAGTGAACGCTGGAGCCTAGCCCCTCTGCTATGACGATGCGGAAGTACCTGGTCCTGGCCGTGGTGACGCTTGCCTCGGCCTTCGGCGATACCGCGCTCGCGGTGGGGATGAAGCGCCTGGGTCCAGTTCCGATCAGTCATCTCGATGCCCTGATAGCGGCTCTGCGGACACCTTGGGTAGTGGCTGGAATCCTGCTGCTACTGGTGTGGATTGCGTGCTACATGGACGCGCTTTCGTGGGCCGATTTGACCTTCGTACTTCCCGCCACTTCCCTGGGATATGTTGCGGTTGCTCTTCTCTCCAGGTTCTGGCTGCATGAGCAGATTTCGCCGTGGCGTTGGTTGGGCATTGGGCTCATCACGGCGGGGGTCGGCTTTGTCACCCAGGGACCATCCTTCACGCCGAACCATGATCAGCCTTAGCTCCGGCTCCGCCATTGCGGGCATGATCGGGGTTATCGTGGTGACGGCCACGGCGGGCGATGTGTTGATCGCCTCCGCTATGCGCAGAGTGGGGAAAATCGACCGGACGAAAGCGGCGTTCTTCCTGGCCGGAACAGCGTTCATGGCACTCAGCTTCTTTGCCTTGCTGTTTTCCCTCAGCCACGCGGATGTGAGCCTGATCGCGCCGGCTGCGGGTTCCCTCACCTTCGTCACCAATGCCGTGGCGGCCAAGTGGGTGCTGCGAGAGAACGTCGATCGCCGGCGCTGGCTGGCTGCCGTGTTCGTTTGCTGCGGGGTTGCGCTGCTGAAGCGTTAGCTGGTTTTTACGGGGCTGTACGCAATACAGTCGATCTCGACCTTCATGCCTTCGGCCACCATGCCTGTCGCTACTGTCGTGCGGGCTGGCTTGTGAGCGCCAAACATTTCCGCATAGACCTCATTCATTGCGCCGAAGTCGCGCTCGTCGAGGAGGAAGACGGAGCACTTCACTACGTCTTTGAGATCGGCTCCGCAGGACTTGAGGATGGTCTGCAGGTGCTGCAAGACCAGCCTGGTTTGGTCCCCCACGGTTGCCTCCGACTGCATTACGCCGGTTGCGGCATCCACCGGCCCGTGACCGGACAAGAATAGAAAATCTCCGGCGCGCACTGCGCTTGAATAAGGTCCTCGCGGCTGCGGCGCACCTGCGGCTTGTATCAATTCCAGCATCGTTTCTCCTGTGGAACCAGAGTACAACAATGGGACGTGGCCCCTTACAATGGAGTCACTCGCCCTTTGACTACTCAACGCAAACACTACGATGTGGCCGTGATCGGCTTGGGCACCATGGGCAGTTTCGCTGCCGCTGAGTTGGCCAGGCGCGGGTGTAGTGTTGCCGGCTTCGATCAGTTCGCTCCCCCGCATGGCCGCGGTAGCCATTCCGGGTCGACGCGTATTTATCGGGTTGCTTATGCGGAAGGCTCAGGCTATGTTCCGCTGGCGCAGCGCGCGGGATCGTTGTGGGATCAGGCTTCGGAACAAGCGGGCAGGCGGTTGTTGCATCGCACCGGGATGCTCTATATGGGAGCTTCCGGTGGGGGCTTTCTGCGCGAGGTCGCGGAGAGTGCTTCCGCCTATCAGCTGCCGATCGAGACGCTCACGGCGGATGAGGTGTTCCGCCGTTATCCTGCGTTTGAAATTCCGGAATCTTATGCCGGGCTGGTCGATCCTCAGGCAGGGTGGATCGATGTAGATGCGGCCATCTCGTCGAGTCTTGCGCAGGCTGTGAAGCTCGGGGCGGAGTTGTTTTTGGAGCAGCCGGTCAGGGGCTGGGATGCGAGTGCTCAGGTGCATCTTACGAATGAGACTATTTCGGCTGGCAGACTTATTATCACCGCGGGTGCGTGGACGAATGGGTTGCTGCAGGGGCTTGGACTTCCCTTGAAGGTGAAGCGGAAGGTGATCTCCTGGTTCGATCCTTTGGTCCCGGATATTTTTGATCGAATGCCGATCTTCGGATTTGCCGATCATTGGACGTATGGCTTCCCCAATGTGCCTGGAATGGGTGTCAAGATGGGGGAGCACGTTGACGGCAGTTTTCTTGCTGATGCTGATAGCGCCGTTCTACCAGCGGGCCCAGATGACTTGGATCGGTTGGTAGCCACTGCGGCGAAGTACATGCCTAAGCTGGGGTCGCGATTGAATCGGTCGACGACTTGCCTTTACACCATGACGCCGGATGAGGACTTCATTGTGGATCAGCACCCTGAGTTTAAGAACGTCGTCTTTGCGGCGGGGTTTTCCGGGCATGGTTTCAAGTTTGCCCCGGTCATCGGCGAGGCTTTGGCTGATTTGGTGTTAGAGGGAGAAACGGCACTGCCCATTGGGTTTCTGAAGGTCGATCGCTTGCTATAAGGCCAGGCAAACATTTCCCGCACGGGTTCCGCTGAACTGCAGGTCCCTCGGCTTCGCTTCGCTCCTAATGAACAACCGTACCCGGAACGACTAAATGCATTGGAGGGGGCTTCGCCCGGCTTTTTCGGCCCACGTTAGCTGGCGCGATCATGGGGCACCCGTCGAGTACACGGTGGCCCGCACTGTTCATTGCTCCCTTAACTTGCCGCAGGCAAGTCGGCTCCTCGGGATGACAATTTTCAGAAGCTTACTTGAGCGCGATCGGTTGCAGATAGGCTCCGTTTCCGGCTGAATCCCATACGGCGAAGCGAACCCACTTTTTGCCGGTGGCGTCGAACGGGATCTTGAAGTCTTTCGTTCCGAACGGCGTGGTGTCTTTTAGATCGATGATCTTCCGGTCGACTTTCGTGCCATCGCTCCAAACCAATTCGGCGAACTCAAGGGGGAAGGTGTATTCGATGCTCGCGGTGTAGGTACGCTTGGCGCCGGCGCCTTCCACGGCCCAGTTATGAAATAGGATTTCTCCGGTGGTGCCGTAGAAATTGCCGTTGCGTATGCCATCGACGACCGGCGCCCAACTCTCGTTGTACAAGGGGACACGGTCCAGCTTTATGTAGTTGATGGTTAGCTGAGGATAAGTCTCGTCATCAGGCCACTTGGTATAGGTGTCGCCTTCGGCGATCAGATATTTCGGCTTGGGCGCCCAGTTGCTCATGTCGTCACCGGTGCCGAAGCAACGAACGTCGCAGAGCCGCTTCTCCGATAAGTCAACCGGCAAGGATTCCCACGATGCTCCGATAAAGCGATCGCTGAGGAAAAAGTCTTTGTCCTTGTATTGCTCGGGGTAGCCTTCAGAGCTCTTGGTGCGCGGGTGGGCCGTCCAGAATATGCCTTGCTCGCGATTGACCATGTTCAATACATCGCCGGAGGATCCGAGATGATATACGGTCCCATAGGTCGGATCGTTTTCCATGAACTGCTGGTTTGCCGGACGTGGTACGGCGTGGGAGAAATAGATCGGCTTGGGGGTCAGCAGATACCAGTGGCCGCCCAGATAGACGTTGGGCTCTTCCGCGGGCATGACGAGAAAGTCTTTGTCAGAAAGCCGCTGGGCGCCTTCGAAGTAGACTTTTTCTTCCGCGAAGCGCTTGGGGCCAGGGTCCTTGAGATCGGAATCGTCATGGAAGTCGCCGAGATACACGATGTTTATTCCCAGACCGCGAAAGACGGGGACCCAGGTGGCTTGATAGTCCAGATTCTCGCGATCGCGGAGCTGCTCGTTGAGATCCATGTGGAAGTGGCCGGTGAGGACTTTGAAGCCGGGCACTGGCTTGAACATATCGTTGTGGGTGTAGGCCAATACTGCTTGCTGCGTGGCCTGGTCTCCGTGCGGGCTCAGATAGTAGTAGACCGCCATGCGCTGCATCGTTCCCGGAGGCGCGTTGTATAAGGCGAAGTTGTCCCATTCTCCCCGCGAAGTGCCTGTGCGGCGTTTCCACTCCGCATCGGTGACGCCCCAGGGATGATAGCCCTCTCCTTTTTCTGGTTGCATGGCGCCGAGGGAAAAGGAACTGCCGCTGTCCTTGCGGTAGTAGACGTAACCGAGGTTGGGCTCACTCTCGCGGGCAAAGAAGAACTTATGCGGCGGAGGGAAAACGGCGAGTGAGCCTGCTCCGGCGTCCAGGATAAGCAGGCGATTGCGGGCGCGCACGTTGACGGGCCCATCGTTGGGTGCGCCTCCAAGCCTGGTCTCCTGGGGTTGGCGAGCGGTGTCCCGCCAGACCAGGCGGGTGCTGTCGCCTAGGGCGAAGCCCTTCATACCGGCCTTGTAGATGTAGGCCACGGAATCTTCATCCGTCTTGGCGATGGCTTCCTGACGGAGCAGGTTCGACCCTTTGTACACGGTGAATTGCAGGGTGCCGGAGAAGATCCCTAAGGTCAGACCATTGAAGGAGAGGCTTACGCGCGCGCCGTCGCTGGCCACGTCGCAGCCATTGGATTTGTAGCTCACGGAGCCGCGGTGAATTTCACTCTCGGTGCGGGGCAGGTCGGTGGTGTCGCCTCCGCCTGGGATCTGGAGGGGCGCATCCCAGAAGGTGTTCCACTTCCTTATGTTTTCCTGGTCGGGTGTATCGATGCCTTGGGTCTTTAACAGTTGCCGCTGCGTGTTCGAGATGCGCCTTCTTGCGGTCGTTACCTGGAAGTCGGGCAGTAGATCCTTGCCGAGAACGACCCACTTGCCGCCACCTGCGCGGGCGGCCAGTTCTTTGACCACTGGCTGGCCGTCGCGAATGGCAAACTGCGCACGCAGTTGTTGGCCCGCTTCGCCTGCCCACGTCAGAGTCACCGCATCCGGCCCGGCCTCGGCTTTCAGGCCGTCGACAGGCTTGTATTGTTTGAGGTTGCAGTCCAGGGATTCGGCAGCGACCACGCCGGGAATCATCGTGAGGCACAACAACCATCCGAAGAGCTTCATCCGCTTTCTCCCCGCCCGCAAAAACCTGTCTCTTAACCGGTTACGTGGAACAAAACACACGATTTGAAACTGAGCCCGGAGGTCCTGTCAATGGGTTGCGAGACGAGATCCACGATTGACAGTGCTAGAGAGGACATGATATCCCGGCTCACATGCTCATTGTCGAAGACCACGCGTTGCAGTCCCAGGTCGAGCGGATTCTTCATAGTGACGAGTTGAGGACCTCGGAAGTTCTGCGCCGGCTCTTGAAATTTCTGGCCGACAAATCGCTGGCCGGAGAGGCTGACCAGCTCAAGGAATACGCGGTGGCCATCGACGGATTGGGGAAGGATCCTTCCTACGATCCACGGCATAACTCGGCGGTGCGCATCCAGGTGGGCAGGCTTCGCCAGAAGCTGGCGGAATACTATCGCACCGAAGGTATCCACGATGAGTTCGTGATCGATTTGCCCAAGGGACGCTTCAAGCTGACCTGCGAACCGAGATGTGTTCCCGTGGAAGCTCCCGTCCCGCCGCGGGCAATGGAACCTCCTCCCAGGATTGCTCCAGCGACGAAGCCCCTTCCGGCAGCTTCGTTCTTCCTGTGGGCGGCGGTTACGGTGGCGGTTGTGCTTGGTGTCACTGTGTGGGTACGCGCCTCCCATCTGGGAGCGAGAGCTGCTTCGACGCCGGGATGGAGTGCGGACCTGCAGGCTTTGTGGGGAGCGTTTGTGGACTCGAAGCAGCCGTCGATTCTGGCTATTGAAGATCCTCTTTTTGTCGAACTCAACTCGGAGCCGGGGATCTACTATCGCAACCGGTCGCTGAATCAATGGAAGGATGTGGTCGATTCGCCGGCGGTGGGGGCGATCCGGGCTTCTCTCAAAAACGCCAGCATCCAGCCGAGCCGGTATTACACGGCTTATGGGGAAGTGGATGTCGCTTTTCTGCTGGGCAAACTGCTGGGACCACGGGAAGAGAATTTCTCCATTCTCAAAACCAGCCAGCTGTATTGGAGGCAATTGGCTGATAACAATGTGGTGTTCGTCGGAGTGCAGAATTTGTTCTTCGATGAGCAGCTCCACGGAATGCCGCTGGAGCCGCAGTTGGTTCCGATCGAGACCGGGATTCGCAATGTTCATCCGAAAGCGGGCGAGCCGGCATTGTTTACAGACCAATATTCCACGGCGCCGGCGGAGGAGGGGTTTGCCTACGCGTTGGTGACCCACCTGCCGGGACCACTGCGGAGTAATGATGTCGTCAGCTTTACCAGCAGTCGATCGGCAGGGTATGTAGCCGCAGTGCAGTGGTTCACCGACCCAAGCCTGGCACATGTGCTGGTGGCTAAATTGAAGGAGGCATCCGGGGGACAGATGCCTCGTTATTACCAGGTGATCCTCAAGGTTAAATTCCGCGATGACATTCCCACCGAGACCACTTACGTCATGAGCCGCGAGTTGCGTTAAAGCATTCTGCGCGTGAACAGAAACTGAAGGACCAACAAAACTCGATGGGTACCCCATGTTCGCGCCAGCTAACGTGGGCCGAATATGAATTCTTCGAATGCTTTCACTCGATGAGCAGAAGCATTTGATGGGCTTCGCCCGTCTTTTTCGGCCCACGTTAGCTGGTGCGAACATGGGGCACCCGTCGAGTTTTGTTTGGTCCTTCAGTTCAGTTGTCGCGAAGACTCTTTAGCCCATCTTCGCTTTAGAACGAGTTGTTTCCGCAGCGTTCTAGGGTCTTACGATTGTTCCGTCTAGCATGCGGTCGTTGCCTCGGCCTTCGAAGTCGGTCTTGTAGGGATATTTTGCGGCGGCTTTCTCGTCGATGTCGATGCCAAAGCCGGGTTGGTCGTTGGAGTACATGTAGCCCTTGCGGATCTCTGGGGTTCCGGGAAAGACTTCGCGGGTCGGTTCGTCGAAGAAGGTCTCTTCCTGAATGCCGAAGTTTGGGGTTGTCAGGTCCAAATGCAGGTTGTAGGAGTGACCGACCGGGTCGACGTTGTTCGGCCCATGCCAGGCGGTGCGCACATCGAAAAATTCACAGCAGTGCGCTACTTTTCGGCACATGTTCAGACCTCCCACCGACGATTGGTGGATGCGAATAAAGTCGATCCAGCGGTTCGCCACCAGGGGCAGCCACTCATTGCGGTTGGTAAATAGTTCTCCCATGGCCAGCGGGGCCGTCGTTTCCTGACGGAAGATCTGGAACCAACCTACATCCTCGGGCGAGACCGGATCTTCCATGTAAAAGGGCCGGTATTGTTGCACAGCGCGGCATAGCTCGATCGATTGGTTGGGGGCAGGCCGCTCATGGATATCGTGAACCAGGCCTATGTCGTACCCAAACTTCGCGCGCACCGCTTCGAACATGTTGATGGTGGTGGTCAGGTAGCGGCCAGCATCAAATACCGGCGAAGGAGCAACTCCATCCGGCCGCAACGCCTGCACCGCTGCCGAGGTCTTGGCGCCGCCGACTCCGTAACCGGACCATCCGGGCACGGCCAATTGCACGCGCACACATTGATAGCCCTTCTCGATATAGGCTTGGATCTGGTCGTTCAGCGCGCTTTGCGTCAACGCAGCCGCGTGACCGTAGAGCGGCACGGCTGCCCGGACTTTGCCGCCCAGGAGCTGGTAGACCGGAACGCCGAGGCGCTTGCCCAGGATGTCCCACAGCGCACCATCGATTCCGCTGAGCGCGTCGTTCCCTTCCGGCCCGGATCGGAAATATTCCTGCACGTAGGCAGATTGCCAAATATCGTCGATCTCGTCGCAGTTCTTGCCGATGACAAACGGCTTTAGACGCTTTTCGATGTACGCCTGGGCGGCCTGGGGAATTTCCTGGTGAGTAGCCGCTCCCAGGCCGTAGAGGCCGGGCTCGCTGGTCATTACCTTCACGATGGTCCAATTGGAACCAGAGGGAGCGGTGGCGATGATTTTTACATCCGTGATTTTCAGCGGGGGCATGCCCTTGCGCGCCGCGGCCTTGGCTTGCGCGAGCGGTCCGCCGTTGCCCATGGTCTTCACCACGCCACCCGCGGCCTCGGCAGAAAGCATGCGGCCGCCTCCAAGATTCGTGACTGCGCCCACGGCGGCAGCGGCGGAAAGGGTCTTCAGTAAGCTACGACGTTCCATGATTTCTCCTTTGCGATTTGAGCTTTGAAAGATGACGGCACCTAGAAGCTGAAGACCGCGCCAAGGCGGAGCACACGCGGGGAGACGATCCCGGTGACAGCGCCAAAGGTTGAGGTCAGATAGCTGGTCGTAACGGCCGCATTGCTGTTCAGCATGTTGAAGTATTCGATATGCCCTTCGATGTTGTAGCGATCGCGAAACGTAAAGGTCCTGGCGCCCTTCGCATTCCATACTTCGATGAACGGCCCCTGATACTGGCCGAACGGTCCCAGACGCTCGGTGACTCCGCCTTGATTCAGTTTCTGGCCGTTGGTACCGGTCCCGGAAAACGAGCCTGTGAGCTGGCCGTAGGTTCCGGATGTGGCGCGAAACAAAGAAGAGACGTTGAACTTCCAGGGAAGGTTGTAGAAAACATCGGCGCGGGCTTCCCAGTTCCAGGTGTTGTCGATGGGATAGGGATCGTCGTTGGGACTGCCGACACCGGTGCCGGCGAGTCCGTTAATCCACCGGTGATCTTTGGTTACCCAGAAGGAGGTGGAACCGCTGAACTTGTTGGAGAAGATTCGGGTTAACGCCACTTCGAAGGTGTTGAAGATATCGGGCCTGCCGGACGGGTTGTTGAGCAGCTCGTAGCTCGTGGTGCCGCTGCCAGTGGGATACGTGTACAAGGTGACGGGATAGGAATTGCCTTTGAGAGTGTACTTGAAGGTCGCGGGAAGGCTGTAGCTGGCGTTGGGATGCCCGACCGCGATGCCCGTGTTCACACCCACGGTGGTGTAGGTTTCGGTCGGAGCGATCGAGCCGCCGTTGGTGGTGGAGTTGTAATTGTTATAGATGGAGTGGCGGATGTAGCCGGCGGTCAAAGCGAGGTTAGGTATGAGTTGCCGTTCGACTTTGGCCACGTACTCGAAAGTCCTGTCCTGCTTGAGATTTCGGTTCAGCACCTGGCTGGTGCCTCCGCTTTGGGTAATCAGCGGCAGCGACGGCAGATTGGCCAGGGTGGCGGCGGTTACATCGCACTGCCACTCCACCGGCGCGAGGGGAGCCGTGGCCTGGCATGGACCGCTCCAACTATAGGTTTTCGATTGCACGCTTTCCGGGTTGTAGAGGTTCGCATAGAGGAAGCCCATGGTATCGCCGAACATGCCAAACGAACCTTTCAGGACGGTTTTTCCGTTGCCCCTGATATCCCAGGCCGCGCCTGCCCTGGGAACGACATCGAACCAGGTTAAAACGGTGGTCTCAGGAATATCGGTTTTCGGGAAGACATCCGAGAACTGATTGGCCGTGGTGGTCTGCTTGGGATAGAAGGCGCGGAACCGTTCCGCACGGACGCCGAGGTTGAGGGATACGTGTTTGATCGTCCAATTGTCGAGCGCGTAGACGGATTGATTGTGCAGTTCGTTCTGGGGTTCGACCGGATAGTTGAAGACCGTGATCTCGTAGGGTGACGGCGTGGTCGCTTGTGCGTTCGGACTATTGAATATTAGTAGGTAGTCGCCGTTGGGGTATTCCTTGGGAACCTTGGTATCGCCCGATTCGAAGGTTTCGGTGGACCCAAATTTGAACTGATGGGTACCTCCCCAGATTGGCTTGGCGGGCAAATAGCTGAAGTCGCCGGTCAGTTGATGGCGATCGTAGATATGAATGTAGACCTCATAGTTCGGACCCGTGTAGAGCTGGTTGTAAAGGTCCTGCTCGGAAGGCGACCCGGCGAAGGAGCTTCCGTTGGTAAAGCCGTATTTGGCAATTTCGCTGGCGGGCTGGGGCACATACAACGGATGCGCGTCCGCGGCGCCGCCGTAGATATTGAGCAGCCAGCGGGGACGCACCACCTGCACTTCGGCTTTCCAGGTCCACGCCGGCAGCGTTTCAAAGAGGCTATCAGGCAGGGAGATGGTAGAGGATCCGAGATCGTTGGGGATCTCCTTGTTAGCCCACATCCAGGTGCCGATCACTTTTATGCTGGGCGTCATCTGGTAGGACATTTTCCAGTTGTATTCGGGCAGGTTGGCAAAGATGGTCGCCGGCCTGGCGGTTGGGCATTGTGAGGCGAGCCATGCCGTCACGGGCGTACAGGCGCCGGGGCCGATGATGCCCGGACCACCGACGTAACCGACGCTCTCCTGATCGAGGTATTGGCGGCTGAGGCCGAAATAGAACCAAAGCTTGTCGGTGATGATGCGGCCGCCCAGGTCGGCCGCGTAGTCGTAATAGCCGACGTTCCTGAGGGGATTGCTGAATTTGAGATTGCTCGGCGGACCTTGCAGGGTGGGATTGAGGTTGTTGCTTTGCCAGTTCGGATTCTCGTAGTCGCCACGAACGCTGCCGTGAAACTTGTTGGAGCCGGACTTGATCACGACTACCTGATCCACCCCGGGAAAGGCGACGTCCGCGTTGTTTCCGCTGGTCTTGAACTCGGCTTCCTGCACGGCATAGTAGTTCAGATAGATGGAGGAGTTGGCAAATTTGTCGTCGGTATTATCGATACCTTCGACCCCGAGGGTGGTTTCGAGCGGAACTCCGTAGGTTAAGGTGGTTGCGCGCGAGGCGAAGTTGCTATCCCCCACGTCGGGCTTACCTTGCAGATTGAGACCCGCGACCATGGGTTCCATTTCCTGCAGGTTCGCGCCACGGGGGATGTTCTGCACCTGCTGCTCGTCGATCGTTGTTTGTCCGGCGGTGCTGACGGTATCGATCACAGGACTGGCGCTGGTCACGTTCACGGTTTGCGTGACCGAGCCAACTTTCATGACCGCATCCACTCGCCCGGTGAAGCCGACGCTGAGATTCAGGTTTTGCTGTACGTAGGTTTCGAACCCCTGCAGAGAGAAGGACACGTTGAAAGCGGCCGGGGCCGGTAGATCCACTACTTTGTAGTTGCCGTCGGCGTCGGAGACGGTGTTGAGCTGGGGCACCTGCAACGCCGGGCCGGTCACAGTAACGGAGACGCCAGGAAGGGCGGCTCCAGAATCATCGGTGACTCTGCCGATGATGCTGGCGTTGGCAGTCGCCTGGGCCCACAACTGAGAAGAGGTAAATGCGAAGAGCACACTGAACAAAAGGACTTTGACGGTACGACTCATACATGCCTCCCGAGACAAAACGGCACAGCGGCCTCGAAACGGCTCAACCGTACCAACTCTGTGGAAGAACCGGGTAGGGGACGTATGTGAGCAACACGCATGTAACACGTAGCGTGACCGCATTGGAGCGGTGACTGACATGTTCGAAGCCCCAAGATGAGGGGTTGCTGCTGCTTTGCTTGCTAAGCTTGTCGAGCTTTTCGATTGCTCACACTGAGGACTACCGGCATGGCTTCAGGGAATGCGAATTCTGGCGGACGAATAGAAGTGGTGCAGGCGCGGGGCGCGTCTCAAGGCAGCCACCGGGCTGCGGTGGTGGCGGGGTTTTCCGGATGGCTGCTCGACGCTTTCGACTTTTTTCTGGTGACGTTTTGCCTGACGGCCATCGCCCGGGATTTTCACAAGTCGGACGCGGAGATCGCCCTGGTGATCACCATGACGCTGGCGTTCCGGCCGGTGGGCGGGTTCATCTTCGGCATGTTGGCCGACCGGTATGGCCGGCGACGGCCGCTCATGATCAACATTGGGTTTTTCGCGGTGGCGGAGGTGCTCACCGGGCTGGCTCCCAACTACACCGCGCTGCTGGTGGTGCGGGCTCTGTTTGGTGTGGTCATGGGCGGCCAGTGGGGTGTGGGGGCGTCGCTGGTTATGGAAAAAGCGCCGGCCGGCCGGCGAGGAATGCTCTCCGGGTTGCTGCAGGAGGGGTACGCGGCGGGAAATGTTCTGGCGGCGTTGAGCTTCTTCTTTTTGTACGGGCGGTTGGGTTGGCGGCCGTTATTTTTCCTGGGGAGTCTGCCGGCTGTTTTGCTGATCTGGTTGATCCGCTTCAAGGTGAAGGAGTCGGAAGTTTGGCAAAAGAGCAAGAGCCGAAGCTGGGGAGAACAGTGGCGGGAGATGTTGTCGCATTGGAGGCTGTTCCTTTATCTACTCGCCTTCATGACGATGATGCTGTTCGCTTCGCATGGCACGCAGGATATGTATCCTACGTTTCTCCAGCGGCAATGGCACTTCAGCCCGATGCGGCGCTCGGCGATTACGGCTTTCTCTGGCGTGGGGGCGATTATCGGGGGGATTATCGTCGGTCATCTTTCCGATAAGTGGGGGCGGCGGCGGGCGATCATCACGGCGTTTGTGGTGGCCATTGCCATGATTCCGGTGTGGGCTTTCGCGCCTAACCAGGCGCTGCTGGTCGTGGGGGCGTTTCTTATGCAGTTTTGTGTGCAGGGGGCGTGGGGGGTTATCCCTGCGCATCTGGCTGAGTTGTCACCCAACTCGGTGCGCGCGTTTCTGCCGGGGTTCGCGTACCAGAGCGCTGGGGTGCTGGCGAGTTCTGTGGTTTACATTGAGGCGGTCTACGCGCAGAAGACGAGTTATGGGACGGCTATGGCACTTACCGCGGCGAGTGTGTTTATCCTGGCATCGATCATGGCCGCGTTGGGCCGCGAGCGGCGGGGGCATACGTTTCATACTTGAGGTGCCGGGGATCGATTGTAGTACGGGTCGATTATGAATTCTTCGAATGCATTTTCCTCGAGGCCTAGAAGCGTTTGATGGGCTTCGCCCATCTTTTTCGGCCCACGTACGCTGGTGCGAACATGGGGCACCCACTCGAGAGCAGTTGCGGCCGTAGTGGTTACAGTCACCTTTGGGCTAAAGTGCTCGACTGACAGGCGATGAAGATCGCTTGCGTTTCCGGACGGTGCATCAGCAGTTGTGCAACTGTGTTACATTGTTTGAGTCATCGGGGACGACTTGCTGCGGTTCCCTGCCCCCGCCATGACTCGCCCACCGGCTCGGCCCCAGATCAGCTATCTCAGGAGAAGATCGTGGAAGGCTTTCTTTCGTTTGATTCGCAGAAAACGACGACAAAGCTCATCGTAAGTGCCGACTTCAAGGTCGAAGGATCCTGCGTCGAAGTCGGGCCGCAACGGGGTTGGAGAATCACGTTGACTCCGCGCGACTGTATGGCCCGGGAATATTGGGTCCATGACGGCCTGATCCATCATGCGTTGCCTCAAAGCCCTCCACCTTGGAACCACCACACGAACTTCATCGTTGGGGCGGAAGTGAAACGGATCGAGCCGGAGGCAAAGGACGCTATCTTCGAGGCGCTCGAAGAATGGTCGAGAGGTACCTCCCCAGCAGGGAAAGGTGGCGTACTGCCCATTGGTCTGCCCGGCAGGGCCGAGCGGCCGATCTGGCCCCTGCGTTTTTGGCCGCGGCGAGATCGTGGGGCGAATCTTCTGGAATTCCCGCAAGCCAAACCAATTACAGATCGCCGATAAGCCTTAACACAAACATCTCCGCCGGCCCGTATCATGGAAGACCTTGAGCCGAACCACGGCTTGCATGGAGCGGACGGATGCGTGTATTTGTGGCGGGTGCGAGTGGGGCGATCGGCGAACCCTTGATCGCGGAGTTGTTGAAGCAAGGGCACTCTGTTGTCGGGATGACCAGCAGCGAGGAGCGGGCCAGGGTTCTTGAGGAGCAGGGAGCTTCGGCGGCGATCGCAAATGCCTTCGATGCCGCGGCCGTGGAGGCGGCTCTCAGACAGTCGAAGGCAGAAGCGGTAATCGATGAGCTGACGTCGCTGCCCAAAGAGCAAGGCGACATGCCCAAGTATGCGGCCGGGGACAGAAAGCTGCGGCTGGAGGGCGGGGGGAATTTGTTCCGTGCCGCCATTGCGACGGGCGTGCAGCGGTATCTCCAGCAGGCGAGCGGCTTCTTTTTAAAAGCGGCGGAAGGGGCGCTGGCAGACGAAGCGTCTCCTTTGGATGTGCATGCGAGCCCGAGCGTGGCCGCAGCCGCACGGACGTATACGGAACTGGAAACACGGCTGTTCAGCTCCAATGCCATCGAGGGCGTGGCGCTGCGGTATGGGTTCTTTTATGGACCGAGGACGTGGTACCACCCGGGCGAGTCGGTTGGGAAGATGGTGATGCAGCAGCAGATTCCGGTTGTGGGTACGGGCGAAGGCGTGTCTTCGTTTGTGCATATCCATGATGCTGCGGTGGCTACGGTGGCGGCACTGAGTGCGGAACCGGGTGTGTACAACGTGGTGGATGATGATCCTTCGCCCCAGAGAGTTTGGCTCCAGGCGTTTGCTAAGTTTCTGGGCGCTCCGGATCCGCCGCGTTTCAGCGAGGCGGCAGTGAAGGCAATCGCCGGGGAAGATGTGGTGTATTACGCGACGAAGCTGAGCGGCGCTTCCAATGCAAAGGCGAAACAGGTGCTCGGGTGGAAGCCACGACGGCTGGAGTGGCTTGCTCTGTCCTAAGCCGAACCCTAACCGCGCAACAGGCGCATGAGTCCGGTGGGAGCGAGGTCCGGTTGCAGAAAATGGGCGGGTGCTCCAGCGGCGGAGCTTAGTGCTTCGGCTGCCAGGTAGCCGCTCCGCACGGCGCCTTCCATGGTCGCCGGCCAGCTTGTAGATATCCAATCGCCGGCCAGATAGATATGCGGCCACGGGCTCAGGCTCGTCGGCCGGAGCTGGTCGAGCTGCGGGCGAATCGAATAGGTGGCGCGCACCTCTTTCACCACAGTGGCTTTGAGCAGGGTGGCCTGCGAGACGATAGGGAAGAACTGGGCCAGTTCGCGCAGGGCGAGATCGATCACCTCTTGCCGCTGCAGCGCGACCAGGGACTTGGAGGCGCTCACTACCAGTTCGAGATAGTGGCCCGCCTCGCTGCGTAAGCGCGACTTATTGAACATCCATTGAATGGTGGTGTCCAGTAAGACGGCATGGTCTAGATCGGTGATCTCGCGATCGAACCATAGATGAATGCCTGTGATGGGTGAGTGCTCAAAGCGTTTCAGGTCGCCGGCTAGTTGGTCCGCTTTTGAGGTTTGCGGCAAAGCCGGCACGAGGCGGCTGAGTCCTTCAAAAGCCAGCGCGAGCACCACGGCGCTCGCGGTGATGTTCTGGCCTTGTACTCCTACGGTCCATTGCTGCGATGGCTCGGACCATTGAAACGAGTCGGGAGCGGCGCCCAGGTCGACTTTTCCGCCGCGGCTTTCTATGTACTCAATGGCCCGGTGGTACAGGTCAGTCAGTGGGATCGTGGGGACTCCCATGCGCCCGGCGCCCGGCGAGAGCAGCAGCGAATCACGAATCACCTTCCCGGCGTAGCGGATGGACATGTGGTCCGGATCCTCATTGAGGGCACTCACCAGCACCGGTTTCCAGAAGCGGTTAATCGCTCCTGGGGTTTGCCCGTGGCGGGCGAGCCAGTGGGCAAAGGTTTCTTCGGAGTCGTTGGGGATGCCGGTGAGAAACGCGCCGATTCCTCGGCCGATGGAAATTTTGTCGGCTAGAGAAAATGCCGAGGCGCGGAGGAAGGCCGGCATGTCGTGCAAAGGCGCGGGCAAGAAAGAAGGCTCGAGTATGGTTCTTCGTCCACCCGGCTCGAGGAACGTCAGGCGATCGAACCAGCGGATGGCATCGCTCACGCCGAGGCGGCGGTAGAGATCGATGAGGTTGACGCAGTTGCCCAGCAGCACGTGCTGGCAGTTGTCGATCACTTCCCCCGTTCCCGGGTGTTGGTAAGAAGAGGCGCGGCCGCCCAGATAGCGGCGCTTCTCGAGGAGGCGAACTGGGTGGCCTGCTTCGGCCAAGGCGCAGGCGGCTGAGAGCCCGGCAAGTCCACCGCCCACCACAATGACGGACTGCTTGGTCAGGCCCACACGCCCTGCGCCAGCGTCTTGAATAGACCGAATCCCAATATGCTCAGCTTCTCATAGGCCGGGACGCCCACCCGCGCGGAAAAGACGTCGTAATTGCGTTGTTCGATGTGGCGCAATAAACGATGGTAAATGGTGACCAGTACCCACATGGCCGCCCGGCTGTCGGGCGAGATCAAGGGCAGGAGCGCTTCCGCGGATTTGTAGAACTGTGCGGCACGTTGGGCCTGGATGGCGAGAACTTGTCGCTGCTGCGGTGTCAATTGGCCGCCGTTGGAGATTTCGGCCATGGAGTGGGCGGTGACTCCGCAGCGCTCGAGATCTTCGAGCGGGAGATAAAGGCGGCCGCGTTCGGCATCTTCCCGCACATCGCGCAGGATGTTGGTTAGTTGGAAAGCGATACCGGTTTCCTCGGCGAGTTTTTCAGCGCCCGGATCCTGGTAGCCGAAAATGCGGATGCAGACGAGGCCGACTACGGAGGCTACCAGGTAACAGTAGCGATAGAGGTCGGCGAAGGTGGCGTAGGCGGCGACTTTTGGTTCGAGATCCGTGGCTGTGCCTTGTACCAGCTGATCGAGCAGCTGCGAGGGAATGGCAAAGCGGCGTTGCGCGTCGAGCAGGGCGATGAAGACCGGATCGGTGGTGATGGCGCCTTCCTGGGCCCGGTGCCAGGCAGCGATCCAGGCGTCCAAGGCGACGCGACGCTCGGGGATGCCCTGGGATTCGTCGTCGGAGAGGTCATCCGCCTGGCGCATGAAGGCGTACACGGCGCAGATGGCGTCTCGTTTGCTGGACGGGAGAGCGACAAAGGCGTAGTAGAAGTTCTTTGCTTTTTTGCGGGCGATGGCGCGGCAGGCTGCGTAGGCCGCTTGTACTTCTGCGTTCACGACGGACGCCTTCCGAAGAACTTGCTCGAGAAGGCGCGGGCCAGGAGGCGCAGCTTTGTGGTCTTTGAGATCGCCGGACGCGCGGTGAGCACGTCGTATTGCCGGCGTTCGATGGCGTTGAGGATTTCGAGTCCTCCGCGGCTGAATAGGTCCAGGTCCAGGGCGAGTTCCCTGTCGACCTTGGCGATGAGGGGTAGGCCCTGGTTGAAAAGTTGGCGGGCGTAGTCGACTTCGTAGCGCAGGAGGTCGCGGAACTCGGGGGTTGGATTGCGGTTTGCGATGAGGGTTTCGTCGACGCCGTGGTGGTTCATGTCCTGGAGCGGGAGGTAGATGCGGCCCCGGTCGTAATCGGAGCTTACGTCTTGCCAGAAGTTTGCCAGTTGCAATGCGGTGCAGGTGTAGTCGGAGAGCTGGAATCGCTCCGGGTCGCGATAGCCGCAGGCGTAGAGGACGAGGCGGCCTACGGGATCGGCGGAGAATTTGCAGTAGTCGAGGACGTCGTCCATGGTTTGGTAGCGGGTTATGTTCTGGTCCTGGCGAAAGGCCAACAGCAGGTCGGCGAAGGGCTTTTGTGGGATGTCGCAGGCGCGTATGGTTTCGGCGAGGGCGACAAAGACGGGGTGGCGCGCTTCGCCTTGGTAGCAGGCGTCGAGTTCGCGTCCCCATAGATCGAGCAGGGCCAGGGATTGCTCGCGGTTCCCTACTTCGTCTCCTAAGTCATCGGAGATACGGCAGTAGGCGTAGATGCTGTAGAAATGCGGGCGCAGACGGACCGGGAGAAACCAGGAGGCTACGTGGAAATTTTCGTAGTGGGTGGTGGCTAATCGGTGGCAGTAGGCGCGGGCCTCGGCAAGGGTCGGGGGCTGGTCGGGAATGCGGTATTCCGCGGGCAGGGCGGCCCAGCCCCGCTCTATTAGTTCCCGATCTTGTGTGGTTTCGATTGCCATGCTTGTTTTAGTTTTCCTTCAGAGGCTAATCACGACGAGCCTGACTCGAGAACCAACCCCGATCTGGAGACAATCTTGACGGGTGGGCCGATTATGAATCCTTCGAATGCTTTCACTCGATGAGTAGAAGCGTTTGATGGGCTTCGCCCGTCTTTTTCGGCCCACGTTAGCTGGTGCGAACATGGGGCACCCGTCAAGATTGGTTTAGTCCTCAGTCTCTGACTTTTACCCGGACAATCATGCCGGTACCCCTCAAAAGCATAAGTTCTACCCTAAGGAATGATAGCCGTCTTGATGTCGTTGGAGCGATCGTTCAGACGGCGTAGGACGGTTTCCAGATCCGATAGTTGGGCGCGGCCGGTGATGTATTCGCTGCACTTGAAGCGGCCGCTGGCCAGCAGATCAAAGGCTTTGCGACAGGCCGCCGGCGTGTGATGGAAACTGGCCTTCAAGGTAATGTCGTTGTAGTGCAAACGGTCAGTGTCAATCTCCACCTTCGTGCCCGCAGCACAGCCGCCGAAGAAGTTGACTGTTCCACCCCGGCGTACCATGTCCACTGCCCATTGCCAGGTCAGCGGAGTGGCCACCGCCTCGATGGCTACATCCACTCCCCGATGGCTGGGGGTCAGGGTGCGCACGGCGGCTACCGCATCCACAGTGGCGGATATTTGCACGACGTCGGTGGCGCCGAAGGTCATGGCCGAGGCAATCTGCTCGTCACGCTTGACCACGGCAATCACTTTCATACCGGAAAGCTGCGCTACGTGCATGAACATCAGGCCGATGGGTCCCGCTCCGATCACGACCACGCTGTCTCCCGGTTGGGCTCCCGTCTCCTCCAGGCCGCGGACTACGCAGGCCAGGGGCTCGGTCAATGCGGCGTGCTCCAGGGGGAGGCTTTCGGGGACGATGAGGGTGTTCTTGGCTACGATGCGGGCTGGGATGCGGATGTACTCGGCGTAGGCTCCGTTGTTGAACTGCAGGTCTTCACAGAGGTTTTCCTGCTTGCGGACGCACCAGTAGCAGGCTCCGCAGGGCGCGGAATTGAGCGCCACCACGCGCATCCCTGGTTGAAAAGTTCGGACGCCAGGGCCGACCTCGTGGACCACGCCCGCCATCTCGTGCCCGAACAGGGCCGGAGGGGCGATCATCCTGGCATGGTAGCCGCGGCGGAAGACCTTGAGATCGGTGCCGCAAGTGAGCGCGGCGTGGACCCGGATCACAATCTCCCCCTTACCGGCAGCGGGGATGGGAACCCGTTCGATCCTGACGTCTTCTTTGCCGTAAAGTACGGCAGCGTTCATCTCGCTTAGCATGCCTTGTCTATTCTCGCCCATTCCGCGTGCTTTCGATCAGGATCTTCATGGATGTCGCCTGGGGATGGGATGCAACGTCCAGGGCCGCTACAGCCTCGGACAAAGGAAAGCGATGGGAAATGAGCCTGGTCAGGTCAAATCCCTGGCGGTAGCCGTCGAAGACCAGAGCAAGGGCTTCGTCCTGTACGTCGACCGAGGCGCTGTAGGAGCCCATCAACGTCTTTTCGTCCACGCAGACCGCCGCGGGATCAATTATGGCCTCTCCACGCTGGGTTTGCGCGAACAGCATCACCCGGCCACCGGGACGGGCCGCGTCCATCGCGGTGCGGATCAGCGAGTTCCCCGCCGCGGCCAGGATGACGGCGTCGGCGCCCCGTCCGTCTGTAGCGGCGCGCGACACTTCGACCACGTCTTCCCGGGAGGCATCGATGGGGGAAGTGAGCCCGAAGGTGGCTGCCACCTGGTGGCGCTCGGGGTACAGATCCGACGTGAGGACTTTGCCTGCGGAGCGAGCAGAGAGCGCTGCGAGCATGATGCCGATGGGACCTTGGCCGATCACCAGCACCGTCTCGTCGGGCTCGAGGTTGAGGCTGCGGACGCCCTTAAGGCAGGTGTTCAGCGGCTCGACAAAGACAGCCTGGTCAAAGGGGATGCCGTCGGGGATCTTGATCAGCCCGCGCTTGACGATCCAGTCCATGACTCGCACGTAGCCGGCAAAGCCGCCCCCGGAAGGCTCGAAACCAGCGCTGCAACCGACCTGCTTGTACACGGGACATTGGGCGAAGGTCTTCTTACGGCAGTAGTAGCAATGGCCGCAGGGGATGTGGTGAAACACGGCCACCCGGTCGCCCACGGCGAAGGATTCTACGTCTGCGCCTAAGGCCGCTATCGTGCCTACCGTCTCGTGCCCGAAGATGCGGGGTGCGGAGTGGGAGCCGGTGTGGATTTTCTTGAGATCCGTCCCGCAGATGCCGCAGCCATGCACCTGAATCAGCACTTCGCCCGGGCCGATGGCGGGGACGGGCACGGTCTCGATGCGGACATCGTCTACCCCGCGGTAGACGGCGGCTTTCATTTCGGCGGCGGTCATAGTTCCTTCGCCATGGGTCCTAGCGCCTCGGCAATGGCGACCGCGCCCCGCGATCCGTTTCTTCCCATGCGCGCTAAACCGGGCCAGTATTGGGGCCGTATCGCGACGTGCGCCAACAGGGCCGACAGCCGGAGATGGCCGCGCTTGTCGGTGTAGCGGCTGAAGTCGGGCATCACTTCGCCCATGGTGTCGGACACTGCCTTCAGGCAATAAAATCCGCAGCCGTGTTCGCGGGCGAAGCGGGCTACGGTGGCGGCTTCCATATCGGCTAGAACCGCGTGGTGACCCACGCCCAATTTCTTCTTTTCCGGGCCCACGGCCACGTGATCGATGGTTACGAGCTTGAGGGGCGCACCGTTGCCGGGGTGAAACACAGAGTCGGTGGGGAAGGCTTCCCCGGTCGCGTCGTCCACGACTTCATTCACAAAATAGGCGTCGCCAGGCATCATGCCGCAGGAGAGGGCTCCCGCCCAGCCTATGGAGATGAGGGCAGACAACGGACCATCCTTGGCGGCAAGGCTGCAGGCGCGCCAGGCGGCGTCGCTGCCCATTCCGGCGCAGGTCGCGATGCAGGGGGCGCCACCGATGAAGCCCTGCCAGGCGGCTTCTCCGGGACCCGCGCGTAGCTGCTTCCAGCCCTGCACCAGCGGCTTCAATTCGCCGGACATCGCCGCGATAATACCGAGGCGCTTCACGCCGGTGCGTACCCGTGCGCGCGAAACCAGTCGATGGCAGACCGCAGAGCCGCGTAGACGGGAACGACGCGGAAGTCCAGTTCGCGTTCCGCCTTGGCGGAGGAGACAAACATCATTTTCTTGCCCATACGCACGGCCTCAACGGTAGCACGCGGCTCTTGTCCGCGCATCTTGCCGGTGATGGTCTGGTCGCACAGGGCAAAAATCATGGCCACGCTATGGGGAACACGCATGGTGGGAGAAGGTAAGCCGGTGATCGCCGACATCTTGTCCAGAATCTGCTTCAAGGTCAGGTTTTCTCCGCCCAGAATGTAGCGTTCGCCGGATCTACCTGCTTCGAGGGCATGGACGTGGGTGCGGGCGACTTCGTTTACATCCACCAGGTTGAGCCCGGTGTCCATGTAGGCGGGAAACTTGCGCTTAAGGAAATCGACCACGATGCGGCCGGTCGGGGTGGGTTTGGTGTCACCCGAGCCAATGGGGGTGGTGGGATTGAGGAGGATCACCTGCTGGCCCGCGCGCGCCGCGGCGACCGCTTCCTGCTCCGCCAGGTATTTCGATCTCTTGTAGTGCCCGATCATGTCGGCGAGTGACACTGGGGTCGCTTCGTCGGAAATGCGGCCGTCGGAGAAGAAGCCGATCGTCGCTACGCTCGAGGTGTAGACCACGCGGCGGACGCCCTCCTCACGCGCCAGGCGCAGCAGCTCGCGGGTTCCGGTCACGTTGGTGGCGTTCATCTTTTCCGGGTCGGTCACCCAGAGGCGGTAATCGGCGGCCACATGCATTACGGCGTCGCAGCCGCGGATGGCGGTGCGCAGGGCTTCTATCTCCAGTAAATCGCCGGTGACGGTTTCGGTGGACAGGCCGGCGAGATTCTCAAGTTTGCTGGTGGGGCGGATGAGGACTCGTAAATCGGCGCCGGCGCGGCAGAGATGCCGCGCTACATGGCTCCCAACGAACCCTGTGGCCCCTGTAATGAAGACTTTCACTTTCTATTCGAGGGATTCGGGATGCAGGCCAAAGCCTTTTTCGCCGGCGGCCTTTTTCTCGTTCCACTTCTTTACCCAGGCTTCCCAACTGGCGCCGGCGGCGCGGTCTTTGCCGCTGAAGACCAGGCCGGCGATTTCGCTGTAGGGGATGGAACGCTTCTCCGGCGAATCCTTGGGAAACAGCTTCACCCAGGATTGGGCGAGCGAGGGTCCCGTCTTGCGATCGAAGATGTAGCCGTCGATCACCGAGCCGTCCTTGAGGGTGATGGTGACGTCGCCGCGATAGTCAAAGGCTTTTTCGAGGGCGTCGAGGACTTCGGCATCCGTACCCAGAACGGGCGCCCAGCCTTCAAAGTTCTCGTGCCGGGTGCCTGGGGCGAGCTCGAGTGTGTCGGGGTCTACTCCTGCGGCTTTACCGGTCATACGCGGGTCTCTTCTCTCTGACGCTTGCTGTCAATTTGCACCAGCGATGGTGACGGATGACCGGAGAACTGCGCGGAGGCTAGGAGATCCCGCGCGCCGCGATCTTCGTACTTGTTGAAGAAGGTGGCCTTGGCCGTGGCCAGCAAGCCTCGGAACGAACCGAAAGTATCGTTGACAGCGGTTGGCTCGTAGCCGCAGCTGACCATGCAGTTGGCGCACTTCTCATTGCCGGAGGCGGTGCCGTATTCTTCCCAGGCGGTTTCTTCAAGGAGCTCTTTGAACGTCGACGCGTAGCCATCTTGCAGGAGGTAGCAGGGTTTCTGCCAGCCGAAGATGTTGTACGCGGGGGCTCCCCAGGGGGTGCATTGGTAGTCGCGCTTGCCCATCAGGAATTCCAGGAACAAGGGCGACATGTTGAACTTCCAGCGCGATTCGCGGTTGGAAAGAATGGCGCGGAAGAGGCGGCGGGTGCGGGCCCGGCCTAGGAAGTGGGCCTGGTCGGGGGCCTTTTGATAGGAGTAGCCGGGCGATAGAACGATCCCCTCCACTCCCATGCTCATCACTTCGTCGAAGAAGGCGCGGACGCTGTTGGGATCGGCGCCGTCGAAGAGCGTGGTGTTGGTGGTGACCCGGAATCCGCGCTTGACGGCTTCGCGGATACCTTCGACCGCCTTGTCATAACCGCCTTCGCGGCAAACGGAGAAGTCGTGATGCTCGCGCTGCCCGTCGAGATGGACGGAGAACGTCAGGTACTTGCTGGGCTTGAAGAGGTCGATCTTTTCCTTCAGGAGGAGCGCGTTAGTGCAAAGGTAGATGTACTTTTTGCGCGCGACCAGGCCTTCGACGATCTTGTCGATTTGCGGATGCATCAGGGGTTCGCCGCCGGGAATGGACACCATGGGCGCACCGCATTCTTCGATCGCGGCGAAGCACTCTTCCGGCGAGAGATCCTTCTTGAGGATGTGGGCGGGATATTGGATTTTGCCGCAGCCGGCGCAGGCCAGGTTGCAACGAAACAACGGCTCCAACATGAGGACCAGTGGATAACGCTTTTGTCCGCTCAGGCGCTTCTTAAGCACGTAGCTGGCCACGGTCCACATTTGTGAAATCGGCACTGCCATCGTTTCAAATCTCCTTTTAGGCTCTTTCCATCGCCCGGCGGTAGTCAGTGAGCGCCAGCAATGGGAAGTAGTCACGGTACAGATGGTAGGCAAGGTAAAAGACCCGGGGAAACCCGGTTCCGGTGACGATCGCTTGCCGTGTTGGGCCTTCGCCCATGCTTTCGTCCCACGAGCCGTCGGGCTGTTGGCGCTCGATCAACCAGCGAACTCCTTTGGCGACAGAGTCGCTGCGCGTGTCCCCTGCCGACAGCAGGCCGAGAATCGCCCAAGCGGTCTGCGAGGGGGTGCTGGGACCGACTCCGCGAGTTGTTGGATCATCGTAGCTGCCACAGGTCTCGCCCCAACCACCATCGGCATTTTGTACGGAACGGACCCACTCCGCGGCCTGCTGAATCTGCGGCTCGTGGTTCCATACTCCGATCGCCTCCAGACCACGCAGGACCAGGAAGGTGCCGTAGAGGTAATTGACTCCCCAGCGGCCGAACCAGCTTCCATCCGGCTCCTGCTCGCTATAGATGAAGCGGATAGCCTTCTCGACGCGGCGATCTTTTTGGGTGTAGCCGTAGGTGGCCAGCATTTCCAGGATCCGGCCGGTGATGTCGACGGTTGGCGGATCGAGCATGGCGTTGTGGTCGGCGAAGGGAATGTTCTCGAACACCATCTTGGTGTTGTCTTTGTCGAAGCTGGCCCAGCCGCCGTTTTTGCATTGCATGGCGAAGATCCAGGCAATGGCGCGCTGGCAGACGTCGTATTGATAACGCTCGCGGGCGTGGTTGTCGACTTTGTTCAGGGCCAGAAGCACCTGGGCGGAGTCGTCGGTGTCGGGATAGAACTCGTTGTTGAACTCGAAGTACCAGCCGCCGGGTTGTGCGTTTCTTACCTTCACCGCCCAGTCGCCTTTGTGGCGGACTTCCTTGGCCAGCATCCAGTCGGCGGCTTTCAGCAGGCGGGGGTCGGTGCGCGATACTCCTGCTTCGCCAAGAGCGTATACCGCATAGGCGGTATCCCATACCGGCGACATGCAGGGCTGCATGCGGAAGGTCGGCTCTTTGAAGTCGGGGACTCCTTCTTCTTCGATGCCCAGCTTTTCGAATTCATCCATGGCCCGGATGGTTTGCGGGTCGTCCATGGAGTAGCCCAGGCAGCGCAGGGCCAGAATGGCGTTGAGCATGGCTGGATAGATGGCGCCCAGGCCGTCGCTCATTTCCAGTCTTTCCAGGATCCACTTCTCTGCTTTTTTGATGGCTATCTTGCGCAGCGGCCGGATGTGCACCCTCTCCGACCAGTGAGCGATCCGGTCCAGGACCAGGAAGAAGTTTCGCCAGCCCAGGATTTTGTCGCGATCCCAACGCAGGCGCATCTTGGCGTTCGACTTACCCCCGACGAACAGTTCGTCGATGCCATTTTCGGGGGCCAGTTTTTTGAACGGCTTCTTGGCGTAGGCAATCGACAACGGGACGACGATGGCGCGCGACCACGAGGAGATTTCGTAGATATTGAAATAGAACCAGTCGGGAAACAACACCAGTTCCGGTGGGACGGCCGGCACCGCGTCGTACTCATACTGGCCGAAGAAGCAGAGGTAGATCTTGGTGAAGGTGTTGCACTCTACGATTCCGCCGTTGGCGAGTATCCACTCGCGGGCGTGGACCATGACTGGATGGTCAGGATGCCAGCCCATCAGCTTGAAGGCGAAGTAGGCTTTCACCGAGGCGCTGATGTTGGAGGGGCCGCCGGCGAAGATGCTCCAACCACCATCTGCATTTTGTTTGCGGAGGATTTCGGCTACCGCCCGCTTCATTCTGCTTTGGTCGCCGGTGCCCAGCAAGGTGTGCACCATGATGTAGTCGGATTCGAGGGTGGTGTCTGCTTCCAGTTCCCCACACCAGTAGCCGTCGGGGTGCTGGCGGGAGAAGACGAAATCCCGCGCTCGCGTGACGGCAGATTCTACCTGGTCCAGACCCGCGTCAATACGTCCAAAACGGGGGGTCGTGGGTTGTCCACTTTCAAACGCTCTACTCATTCGGGCTTGACGCTCTCTCTCAAAACAAAGGCTGCTAAACCGCTGCAGGTTGGATGGCCTGAACGATTCCCGGAGGCAGCCCAAAGCGAACATTTTCCGGCATCACTTCTACTTCTTCGACGTCTGAAAAACCGCGACTGTTAAGGTATTCCACTACTTCGGCAACAAGAACCTCGGGCGCGGAGGCCCCGGCTGTGACCGCAACGGTGGTTGCGTTTTCAAGCCAGGTGGGATCGATCGCTTTCGAATCTTCGATCAGAAATGCATTAGTGCTCAGGTTGCGCGAGACTTCTACCAAACGATTGGAGTTGGAGCTGTTGGTGGAACCAACGACCAGGACCAGGTCCGCCTGGTGGGCTACGTTTTTGACTGCCAGCTGGCGGTTTTCGGTGGCGTAGCAGATGTCCTGGGTGTGCGGCCCGGCGATCTTGGGGAATTTTGCTTTGAGGGCGTGGATGATGTCGCGGGCTTCGTCCAGGCTCAGCGTAGTTTGGGTAAGGTAGGCTACACGGTCCGGATTGGGGACTTCGAGGGTGGCTACTTCCTCTACGGTGGAGACGACCTGCGTTACTTGTGGGGCCTCGCCCAGGGTTCCTTCGATCTCGTCGTGATCGCGATGTCCGATCAGGACGAGCGAATAGCCTTGGCGGGCGAATTTGACGGCTTCTACGTGCACCTTGGTGACGAGGGGGCAGGTGGCGTCAATCACCTTGAGCTTGCGGAGTTTGCTGTGTTCGCGGACGGAGGGGGAAACTCCGTGGGCACTGTAGATTACGCGCATTCCTTCAGGCACATCTTCAATGTCGTCGACGAAGATGGCGCCTTTTTCGGCTAGTTCGTTGACCACGAACCGGTTGTGGACAATCTCTTTACGAACGTAGATGGGTGCGCCAAAGGTGTCGAGTGCGATATTGACTACGTCGATAGCGCGCACTACTCCAGCACAGAAGCCGCGGGGTTTTAGAAGTAGAACCCTTTTGCTCGATACTAGGGGACTTGTCACATCCACTAGTATACCGCGTGGGCCCTTATCTGTCTGAGAGATAAAGGCTAAACTTTCCATGAGTATGCGCTGAACAGGCAAGGGATTCGCATGCGCCTAGTGTCCTGTCCCTGAAGTTCATCGAAGAATTCGACACGTCGAAGAACGGCCTCAGGGGCTAAAGCCCATCATATTTTCCAAGCGTTTACGGCACGACTAAAGTCGTGCCCTGATACAAAGCCAAAGAAACTTTTCCAATGAACTTCAGGGACAGGACACTTAGGAGCGGAATGAACATCGCAGGTCCAAACTGCTCTGGATGGGTGCCCCATGTTCGCAGCAGCGTACGTGGGCCGATTACGAATCCTTCGAATGCTTTCACTGGAGGCCTAGAAGCGTTTGATGGGCTTCGCCCGTCTTTTTCGGCCCACGTACGCTGGTGCGAACATGGGGCACCCGTCCAGGTTTGTTTGGTCCGTATCGGAGGCTTAGGACTTTGACTTGATCGAGGTACGGCTGGCCTTTAGCATTTGCTCGGCGTGACGTAAAGAAGCCTCGGTTAGTTTTGCTCCGCTTAGCATGCGGGCTAAAACCCATCATATTTTCCAAGCGTTTACGGCACGACTAAAGTCGTGCCCTGATACAAAGCCAAAGAAACTTTTTCAATGAACTTCAGGGACAGGACACTTAGGAGCGGATGAACATCGCAGGTCCAAACTGCTCTGGATGGGTGCCCCATGTTCGCACCAGCGTACGTGGGCCGATTACGAATTCTTCGAATGCTTTTACTGAATGAGCAGAGAACGCTTGAGGGGCTTCGCCGGTCTTTTTCGGCCCACGTACGCTGGTGCGAACATGGGGCACCCGTCCAGGTTTGTTTGGTCCGGATCGGAGGCTTAGGACTTTGACTTGATCGGTGTGCGGCTGGCCTTTAGCAGTTGCTCGGCGTGACGCAGAGAGGTCTCGGTTAGCTTTGATCCGCTTAGCATGCGGGCTACTTCTTCGGTTCGCTCTTCGTCGTTCAGAAGGCGCACGGAGGTCTTCGTGGTTCCTTTTCGCTCTTGCTTTTCTACCAGGAAATGCTGGTCACCGAAGGCGGCTATCTGGGGAAGATGAGTTACACAGAGTACCTGCTGGGCGCGGGAAAGCTGCTTCAGCTTCTGGCCCACGGCTTCGGCGGCACGGCCACCAATGCCGATGTCGATTTCGTCGAATACCAGAGTGCGCGGCACTTGGGTCTTCGTTCCCTGCCCCTTGGAGGCTCCTTCTTCCACACTTACTTTGAGGGCTAGCATGACTCGTGACAGTTCGCCTCCGGAGGCGAATTGGTCCAGCGGCTTCAATGGTTCGCCCGCATTGGTGGCAATCAGGCAATCGACTGCGTCCCAGCCGTTCCGCGTCCAGTGTTGTTCGGCTTGCTGTGGGGTGACTTGCACGGCAAACCTCGCCTTCATCGCCAGATCGTTGATGTGCGTTTCGGCTAGTTTTTCGAGCTTGACGGCCGCGGCCTTGCGCGCAGTCGTTAGTTCGGATGCGGCGGAACTATAGGCTTTGCCCGCACGCTCGCGGGCGGCGCGCAACTCCACCAGTAACTGATCGCGGTTCTCAACTTCTGACAGCTTCGCCGCTACCTCGGCGCCGTGAGCCAGCACATGCGCGAGCGATGGACCATACTTCCGCTTGAGTCGACTGAGGGCATCCAGACGGTCTTCAATTTCTTCCAGACGGCCCGGAGACGCCTGAATGCGCGAGGAATAGTCCCGCACCGTGTCGCTCACATCGTCCACCAAGGCGCGTGCGGACTTCAACTGCTGTAAGGCTTCGGTAAATTGCGGATCGTAGCGCTCCAGCTCCTCCAGATTTTTCACGGCCGCGCGCAGGGCGGACTCGGCCGACCGGTCGCTTTCATAAAGCAGCTCGTAGGCGCTCACGGCCGCGGCGAGCAGCTTCTCTGCGTTGGCCAGTACCCTGCGCTCTATCTCGAGTTCGTCGTCTTCCCCATCCTTGATGGCGGCGCTCTCGATCTCGTTCTTCTGGAAACTCCACAGATCGGCTTCGCGCAGGCGCGACTGTTCATCGCCCTGGAGACGGTCGAGTTGTGCACACGCTTCCGACCACTGGAGAAATGCGGCCACCACGCGATCGGTACTAAGGCCGGCACTGCGGTCTAAAAGCTGACGCTGCTGCGCCTGATCGAAACTGGTCAAGGTGGCACTCTGCGAGTGCACCAGGGCGAGTTCCGGAGCGAGTTGGCGCAGCACATTCACGGTGGCGGGTTGATTGTTCACGTAGACCCGCCCCTTGCCGCCGCCTTGGATCTCCCGGCGCAGAATAATCTCGGAACCTTCGGAGTCAATGCCGTTGGCCTCCAGAGTCTTCTCCGCGCCGGGCGTGCTTTCGAAGACACAGGCCACGACCGTCCGGTCCGCGCCGTGGCGCACCACGTCGGACGAGGCTTTGTCGCCCATCAACAGCGCCAGGGCATCTACCAGAATGGACTTACCCGCCCCGGTTTCGCCGGTCAGCAAATTGAGGCCCGGGCCGAAGACGGCAATGGCGTGATCGATGACAGCGTAATTTTCAGCGCGGAGTTCCAGCAGCATGGCAAGGTTCGTGCGCAGCATAGCATGAAGCGAACCGGCAAGATCACTTGGTCTCGCGCGCGCATGTCTGCTACCGTTAAAGAGGAAGTGATAATGTCCCCGGTCCATTTCGCGGCTTTTCTTTTGCTACAAACCGACGACGGAGCAGCCCCCGCCGTTCATTCCACAACTTCCGGCTTCAGCGCCGTGATCGATATGGTCCGCAATAGCGGGCCGGTCGCCATCGCTGTCCTGGTGCTGCTGCTGATCGCGAGCCTCTACTCCTGGGCGGTCATTCTGGGCAAGGCTTCCCTGTTCCGAAAGGCGCGCGCACAGAGCCGCCGGTTCATGCGGGCCTTTCGCAAGGCCGGCCGTCTGCAGGAAATTTCGGCGGTCAGCGAGCAGTTCAAGCCCAGTCCTTTGGTCGGGATTTTCGATGAGGTCTATGAGACCTATCGCCGGCAGACCAATGGGTTCGGCCCTCCCAAGAACATTGTGACCCTGGAGCGCACCGCACAGGCCGCGGCCAGCGAATCTTTGACCATTCTCGAACAGCGGCTGACCTGGCTCGCCACCATTGGCGCGGTCGCACCGTTTGTTGGTTTGTTCGGAACGGTGATGGGGATCGTGGATGCTTTTCACGGCCTGGGGACGGAAGGTGCGGCGACGCTGCGCGCGGTGGCTCCCGGGGTTTCCGAAGCCTTGATCACCACGGCCGCCGGCTTGCTGGTGGCGATTCCAGCGGTCATCGCCTATAACCAGTTCACGGCTTCGCTGCGCGAATTTGGCTCCGCCATGGACGACTTCTCGCGCGAGCTGCTCAACAGCCTGGAAGAGATTGCCCCCCAACAGGGAGCGCTGGAGAGGGAGGCCGCAAGTGGCCTTCACCGCTAACACCGGCCACACCCGCACCTCGCTTGCGGAAATCAATATCACTCCGCTGGTGGACGTGGTCCTGGTGCTGCTTATTATTTTCATGGTCACGGCGCCGGTGCTGCAGTCGGGCATCGATGTATCGGTGCCGAAAACGCGCAGCGTAAAAGAGATCACGCAGCAGCGGCTGGTGTTGACCATTGACCGCGAGCAGAATGTTTTCCTGGGCGATAAGCCAGTCAACCTGGCGCAACTGCCCACGCTGTTACACCAACCCAAGACCGATCCAGCCAGCCAGGTGATTTATCTGCGCGCCGATGAGCGGGTTCCTTTCGGGGCGTTCGCTTCGGTCATGGATGCGGTGAAACAAGCCGGGATTACAAACATCAGCATTGTGACCCAGCCGCTCTCGAAGTCGGCGAAGTAGCAGGCCATGGCCAGGTTCCAACCGGACATTTTGGATGAGAAGCAGGGTATGGGCTCGCAGATGGCCCAATCCGTGCTTCTGCATGGATTGCTGGTGGGGCTGATCCTGGGCTACGGTTACATGCACAACCTGCTGCACGGAAGCGAGTGGGGCGGGGATGTGAGTCAGCAGGGATCGATCCAGGCCACGCTGGTTTCAACCGCTGCGTTGCCGCTGCCCCAGGATCATCCGCCGACAGACAATGTGCTGGCGACGGAAACGCCGAGCGAGGCGCCGGCTTTGGAGGAGCAGAAGACGGAGCCGCTGCCTCTTCCTGAGGCAATTCCGATACCTGAGAAACAGACTCCGGTGAAGCCGGCGGCGAAGCCGAAGCCGCAAGCGCCTCCACCGCCGCCACATCCTGCTCCGCCAAAACAGAACAAAGCTAACTATGGAGAAGCTGCGCCGGCCAATGTTCCACGTGCCACGGCACCCACCAACGCGACCAACAGCATGGTCGCTATGACCGGGGGAGACTTCGGTTCGAAGTTCGGGTGGTATGTGGATGTGATCAAACGCAAGGTCGCGCAGGATTGGTATTTACAGGAAGTGCAGCCGGGCACGCCTGCGGGCGCTACGGTGTATGTGCAGTTCACGGTGGCGCGCGACGGCACCCCGAATAACGTGACGCTGGCTACGCCGAGCAGTTCTCAGTCGCTTAATACATCGTGCCTGCGTGCGGTGCAGCGGGTGGATACGTTTGGTCCGCTTCCACCGGGCTATAACGAGAACAGCTTGAATGTGCTGTATCACTGTACTTATCCAGGTTCGCGATGAAGATACAAAGGGTTACCGGCGTAACAGAGTTGAGTTTTTATCATATAAAATCGAGATTGCGTATCGCATGACAGCTCGCAGACGATCTACTTTGTTTTTTGTTTTTTTGTTGCTTCCCCTGGGATTGCGGGCAGGTGCTCAGGATTGGGTCCGCACCGGAACGAACCTGGGCGCCGCACGTATTCGATTGGCAGCGGCTGACTTCAATCCGTCTTCCGCGGACGCGCAGACCCCAGCGCTGAAAACAACTTTCGACAGCACGCTCTACAACGACCTCAATAACGCCGGGATTTTTGACATGGTTTCGAAGAGCATGGCGCCGCCGTTGATGCCAGCCTCTCCGCAACAGATGAACCTTCCGGCCTGGGCGGCAGCGCCGGCAAGTGCGGCCATGGTGGCGTTTGGATCGATTGCCGTCACCGGCGATCGCGTGGCTGTGTACGGATGGCTGTTCGACACCAAGAATCCGGAGTCTCCTCAGATCCTGGGCAAGCAGTACAACGAAACGGCGAGTCAGGACAATGCGCGATTAATCGCGCACCGTTTCGCCGATGAAATTATCACGCGGCTCGGTGGCGGCATCCCCGGAATAGCCGAGACCCACATTTATTACATCTCCGCCCGAGGCGGGAACAAGGAAGTGTGGCAGACGGACTACGACGGGCAAGGCGCCCACCAGGTGACCCACCTGGGCACGATTTCTCTTTCGCCGCGCGTATCGCCGGACAACGATCGCATCGCATTCAGTTCCCTGGGGAAACAGGGTTGGTCGATTCGGATGTACTCGCTGCTGTTGGGCCGGGTTGTCAGCTTCGCTTCCCCGGTGGGGAATAGCCTCTCCCCGGCCTGGTCGAGTGATGGGGGCAAGCTGGCTTTTTCCGCTTCGCGCTCCGGAGATCCGGAGATTTTTACCTCCGATGCCAATGGCGGCGGTCTTAAGCAGGTGACGACTTTCCGCGGACCGGATGTTTCGCCGACGTGGAACCCCAAGACGAACTCGCAAATTGCCTGGTGCAGCGGCCGCACAGGTCTGCCGCAGATTTACACGATGGATTCGGATGGAACCAACATACAGCGGCTGACGGACGGTGGGTACGCAACGTCACCCTCCTGGTCGCCGAATGGGCAGTTCGTGGCTTTTGCCTGGAACCGGAAGTATGGACCAGGAGCGCCCGGCGGCCAGGATATCTACATCATGGACATTGCCAGCAAGCGCTGGACCCAGCTCACGCATGACGCGGGCCGGCAGGACTTCCCTTCCTGGTCTCCGGATGGACGGCACATCGTTTTCCAACGCGAAAATGGTGGCGGTTCGGAGATTTGGAGCATGCTCTCCGATGGTACCGAGCAGCATCGACTCATTCCCGGCAGTGGAAATTCGATGCCGAATTGGAGTTGGAAATAACAGAATAATTGAACAACAGAGGAGAAATACCTTGAGAAAAACCCAAATTGCATCACTCATGACCCTGGTTACGCTGGTTTTCACCGCTGGTTGCCATAAGAAGGCAGTCCCGCCCCCACCCCCGCCGCCGCCGGCAGCGACCTCACCTTCGCCGACCGCGACGATCACTGTCACCCCCGGAAGCATCGCTCCGGGTGGAAGCGCTGTGCTTGCGTGGCGGACTTCGGACGCTACCGACGTTTCGATTGACGGAATCGGCACGGTGAATCCCTATGGGACGCAGAATGTTGCGCCCACGCAGTCGACGACTTATCACCTGGTGGCGCGGGGTCCTGGCGGTTCCACGGACTCGACGGCTCGCCTGACCGTGACGCCTCCGGCTGCGCCGCCCCAGGCTGCCAGCGAGAACATGACCGAGCAAATGTTTGAGCAGAGCGTCAAGCCGGCGTTTTTTGACTATGACAGCTATGACGTGCGCCCCGACGCGCAGACCATTTTGGCCCAGGATGCCAGCTTCCTGGCGGCGCATCCCACGCTGAAAATAGTGATTGGCGGGTATTGCGATGATCGCGGATCGGCGGAGTACAACCTGGCTCTGGGTGAGAACCGTGCTAACGCGGCCAAGCAGGCTCTGGTCAACGGGGGGATCGCGCCGGATCGTATCCGCACGGTGAGCTATGGCAAAGAGAAGCAGTTTTGCTCCCAGAACGACGAGACCTGCTGGCAGCTGAATCGCCGTGCGGGCTTCACGCTCGATCAGTAGGGGCTGTCAGCATCAGGGGGAAGGTTTATGCGTACATTCATTGTTCGATTCACAGCTGTGGCCCTGTTTGGCTTGGGCTTGCCGTCTGCGTTCGCGGTGTCGAAAGAGATGGTCCAGCTGCAAACGCAGGTCCAGCAATTGCAGGACATGGTGCAGCACTTGCAGACATCGAATGACGAGCGCATGGGCGTGATCGTCAACCTGGTGCAGCAGAATACCGACAACGTAAACCGGATGATGGCTGCGGTGAACGGTCTTCAGGCCTCGTTGAAGCTCGAGAATGAGCAGCGGGGTACGGGGACACAGCAGCTGTCTACCCAGATCCAGGGACTGAATGACTCGGTCGACGAGTTGAAAACGCGGGTTGCGAATTTGACCACGCAGATGCAGGCGATTCAGAGCCAGTTACAAAACGTGAATGGTGCTGTGCCGGGGCAGCAGCCTGGGGGTGGTCCTGCGCCGGCGGTCAATCCAGGTCAGGGCGGTGAGGCGGCAGCGCCTATGCCGCCCGGGCCTGCGGCTCCCCCGGTCGACCAGCTGTATCAGAGTGCGTTGCGGGACTATAACTCGGCTAAGTACGGCATCGCGTCTTCTGAGTTCAGCGATGTGATCCACTATTATCCGCAGGATCCTTTGGCGGGAAACGCTCAATTTTATCTGGGTGAGATTAATTACCGGCAGGGCAAGTATGCGGCGGCGGTCAAGGCGTATGACGCTGTGCTGGAGCAGTATTCGGGGAATTCCAAAGCGCCCGCGGCGGAATTGCGTAAGGGTCAGTCGCTGATTGAGATGGGGCAAAAGGATGCCGGTGTGCGGGAGCTGCGGACGCTGGTGCAGCGGTATCCGCAGACCCCCGAGGCGCAGGAAGGTAGAAGTAAATTGAATGGCATGGGGGTGCGGATTTATGCCTCCAAGCCGAGTGCGTATCCCCCGACTGCGCAGTAGGGTTTCCGGACCAAGAGGAAGATCACGGGAGTCCCGCAGGGGCGGCTGAAATCACCCCCAAACCGCTGGAACACAGTTCGCGGTCTGCTCAACGATCCTCGCTGGTTTGCTCATCAGCAACCGGCAGTTAGGTCTAACCGAAAAGGGCTCTCAATGGCAATTCGTGCTGAAATGGGCAGACCGGGAGCAGTCGTCCTTTACGCCGTCGTGATGGCAGCCGTAATAGCCAGTGTAGATTTACTTTTCTTCCGGAACCTGTTCTGGGGCCGGTTGATAGTCAATATCGGCATAGTCCTGGTGTTCGGAGCTTTCTACCTGAGATTCCTCCGTCGTTCGTAGACAAGGGCGTTAGCGCCGTCCAAGTGTCAAGAAAGCCGGCCAGTGAGAAAAAGGTCTATCGCCACGTCTTTGTCCGCTTTCCAGAACAAAAAGCTTGGATCCTTCAGTCCCCATTGGATGTACGGTACGACAAAATGAGCCTTGGCCGTTGCGGTTGTACCTTCAAGATGAATAAGGATGGGGATGGTGATCTCGTGCGGGGTGCCGAGGAGCGTGAAGATGCCGGTTACCTGGATGGTCGAGTCTCCTGACGAAGCGATGACGCCGGTGTAAGACTTGGGCTCGAACGAGACAGTTGCGTGCTGCTCGACTTGCAGTATGTCCTTGTTCATCTTCTTATCGCGGCTGCCATTGCCGGTCTTGCCGCTGCCGGCGAGAACGACCACCGAACCCGACATCTTCGCGGCGCCCTGGTCAAACGCAAGCGATCCGGATTGGATGTGAAAGGCGCCGTTGACCACCTCGTGGGTTGTCTTCAGCGTTATCTTCACTTCGCTGGCATCGGGGTTGGCGACGAAGGTCTGCTGCTGGGCCAGCGCGCACGGAATGAATAGGACAGCGAGGACGAATGCGGTGACGGATTTCATTGTGCCTCCCCTAGGGCGATTGACGACAAAAGAGTGTCTTGGCATGGCTCGATTCAGTTGGCGGCTGCCGGAATAACGACAGGGGCGTGCTGGGCAACGCGGGTCAGCCTTGCCGTCACGCGCATGACCCCGGGCCAGACCCTGAGGCAAAACGGCAATACGGCGCGCGCGAGTGCATTGTTCAAGCCATCGGCGGCGACTTCGGCAAGACGCATCTGGGCCAGCAGCGCGGTGCGCAGTTCAGGCTGAAAGAGCGATGCCGGCTCTTCTGCAAGGTATGCCGCGACGGCACAACGCGCCGTATGCAGCGCTATCGACATGCCATCGCCGGTGAATGAGGGAATGACTGCGGCCTGATCGCCGACGCAATAGAGACCATTCTCCGTTGTGCGGCGAATATAACCATACGGGATGTGGGTCATGGCAATCGGCTTGGCGAGCAACGGCTCCGCACCGGCAAGCCTCATCGCGAGGTGCGGACAGTGCTGCTGCATCATCGTGAGGAAGTTCTCCCAGCGATGACCCACACGTGCCAGATACCGCTGTTGCACGACGCAGCACAGGTTGGCAATGCCGCCTTCCACCGGCTGGATACCGCCATAGCCGCCGGGATAGAGCATCAGCTCAGAGGCGCCCTCCAGCTCAGACGCCTGCGCGGACGATAAGCGGAAATACATTTTGAAGGCGACCCATCGCTGTGGGTCCTTCGGACGCAGGTGGCCGCGGACATCGTGCTTGCCCGTGGCCAGAAAGACCACTGGGGCCTCACGGGTGCTGCCATCGTCAAGCGTAGCTTGCCATGCGTTGGATGTGGTACGGCTGAGTGCCTGCACACTGCGGCCGCGCTCGACCTGGACGCCTGCGGCAGAGGCCTCGGCGATGAGCGCTGTATCCAGTGTCTTACGCGTTAACGAGGCGGCGGGGAAAGGCAAGGGAGCTTCGGCCGCACGTCTGGCAGCGGCGAGACGAACGTAGTCGATGGACACGGCGCCAAGCGAAGCCACGTCGATGCCAAGCGCATGCAGGTCTGCCAGGGCCTCGCCGCTTAGGAACTCTCCGCAGACCTTATGGTGCGGTGTGAGCTCGCGCTCGATCAGCGTAACGGCTCGCCCCTTGCGGGCCAGCGCGATCGAGGCCGCACAGCCCGCCGGTCCACCACCCAGTACGAGAACTTCGGCCGGCAAAGTATTTTGATTCAGATTGGACACAGTTACGGGAATCTCCTTTTCCGGATGCGGTATGCGGACCTTCATCATTCACGGCGAGTGGTGAGCTCGCGCCAGGTAAGACCGAGGTCCACGATAAGCAGCGAGGCAAGCGTAAAGGCGATGACGCCGACGGCAGCGAGGGAATCCCCGAGGTGGCTCCAGTAACGGGGCCAGAGGTTCAGCACACGGCTGGAGACGAAGGTAAAGGTGACGGCGTAGGAGCGGGCCATCCACTGGCGGTGCTGGATGATCTGGCGGTTGCGCGCGGTGATGAGGGCGGCGGTGGTGCAGACGACCCAGGCGGCAGCTTGCATTGAAGTTCCGGGGAAGCCAGGACGGCCGCTGGCGAGGGCGACTCCGGTTGCGGCGCCAATGAAGACGGAGAGGACGTAGGTACGGCCGAGGACGCGATGGATTGAGAGGTAGCGCCGGCGAAATCGGGATGAGAACTGGATCGGGCCGATGAGCAAAGCCATCGTGGCGAAGAGCGTGTGTGGGATGAGAAACCGCCGGTCGGCGATGACCTGCAGACGGTAAGCGTGGTACATCGGATAGTTAGTGATCAGGAGAACTTCTGAGGTGATGAAGACGAAGAACGTGGTGAGGCCAAGGGAAATCCAGAGAACTATTTTGGAGTTGACACGGCTTTTAGCTCTGGAACGAGTGGGGTTGATTGGGTGCTGTGTGGAAGTTGCCACTATTCCCCTCTCAGGGGGCCAGGTCGAAGTTTCTGGCTCCCCGCCTCAACCACCAACATCCGCCTCACTTCCATCGCTCTACATACAGCCGTCTCACACAAGCCGTAGTCAATGCGTCATAGGCCATCAAACCCTGATCATGAGCGCTCGAATGCAACCTTTACCAGGAGGTGGCGCCGAACAAGCTTTCTCTCAATGAGATATTTCACATCCAATCTTAACAGATTAAGACTTCCAGCAGCATTTGCGCTCCTGGGGCGGCAAAGGTGAATTCGGGGCAAAAGAGTTAGCTGCCTTTTCACCCGGTAAGAGAACAAGTCCCCACATCGGCGGTGTAGTCTTAACACATCAAGACTTTAAGACGACACTCGGAGGTTTAACCATTAGGTGAAACATTGTTAACGGAGAGACTATGACCTCACCTGATAACAATCGACTTCTGGCAGCCTTGAATGACAACTGGCAAGCCGAGATGGAGGGCTTCTGCACCTACTCGGCACTCGCCAAGAACGAGAGTGATCCCCACCGCCGGAACGCACTGCGCGGCCTCGCCACGGCAGAGGAACACCATGCAAACCTCTGGGCCGAGCGCATCAAGGCAATCGGCGGAACAGAGCCCCAATACCGTGGAGATCCGGGAGGGCAAGCAGCATCGCTGGCAAACCGTATAGGCGGACCAGATCTGGCCCTCCGCCGGCTCGAGATAGATGAAGGCCGGGACATCGCAAAGTACGGCAAACAGCTCAGGGCGCTCGGTGATGAACCGAGCATGGCGATTCTGAAGGAGGTCATCGCTGATGAGCGTGAGCATTACCTGATCCTCGGAAATCTGATCCGCTCCCGCGGAGCACTCCCAGCATTGCCCCCGGAGCAGGCTCAGGCAGCCCTCGATGAACTCATTGCGGCACGCGACAAGGGTCGCTCACAAGCCGCGGGCTGGGTTGGTGACGCGATTTATGGAGTGAATGACGGTCTCGGTTCCATCTTTGGTATCGTCTCCGGTGTCTCCGGCGCGACTTTAGGGAATAGTCACTTTGTCCTGATCGCCGGCCTCGCCGGTATGGTAGCCAGCGCATTATCGATGGGCTCCGGGGCGTATCTCGCTGCCAAGAGCGAACGGGAAATCTACGAGGCTGAGTTCGCCCGCGAACGGGAAGCGGTGGAGGACAACGAAGCCGAAGGGCGCGAAGTGCTATCGCTCAGCTACCAGATTCGCGGTCTCCCGGAAGAGGACGCGGAACGATTCGTCGAACATCTGGCTAAAGACAAAGAGCAGTTGATCCGCGCACTGGCTCGTGAACGCATGAACACGACGGAAGACGGATTGAGCAAGCCTTGGGTATCAGCTCTTTCTGGCGCGCTATCGACGGCAGTCGGGGCATTCATTCCTATCATCCCGTTCTTCTTCATTTCGGGTATTCCGGCGGTTGTTGCCGCTGCGATCGTCTCTCTGCTGGCGCACTTCGCTGTCGGAGCTGCGAAGTCTCTCATCACCATCCGATCCTGGTGGGCAAGTGGTTTCGAGATGACCTGGATCGGGGCTGTCGAGGGCGTCGTGACCTACATCATCGGGATGGGCCTGGGCAAAATAGGGGGAGGCTAAAACCCTTGCCGGCGTTGGCACAGAAAGCCAGACTGGAAGGTGAGATTCAGGAAATGAAGCTGGCTTAGATCTCCACAGCCTCGCCTCCCCAAACTGCGGGGTCGACATCCTCAACCGTCTGGGTAAGCGTCCAAATGTGCCCAGCAAAGTCTCTTAATGCAGCCTGATACTCACCGTACGCATGCTTTTGGGGTGGATGAACGACGAGCGCTCCCTGCGCCTGCGCCCGCGCGCACAGTTCGTCCACATCTGACACGCGCAGCATCACCGAACTCCTCGTCGCCCGCTGGTTGTCATTACCCGTCTCAGCCACGATGAGGCATGCGGATCCAAACCACATCTGCGTGCGATGGTTGCCGATTCTCAATCGCACTCGAAAACCGAAAGCGGCTTCCAGCCAGGTGACGGCAGCTGCCACATCGGGATACGCCACCACGGGAATCACTTCACAAGGCGGGGCCGAACGATTCTTCATCGCGGAACCTCCGCTCAACAATACGCCTAAGGGAAAATCGCTTGCGAGTGACAGAGGCAGGTTTTGTGAAAAGCGCTCCACAACGCCCTCTCGCTCACCGCTTCAAGGAAGCGGCTGGGGTACCGGCTTTAGGCTGTCGGCCTTTAAGGGACTACGACTCGGGGTAGTGGTGATCTCGACGCGCGTATCTTTTGGGAAAACAATGTCGTGGCCGTGTGCGAGCCAGAGGTCGTACAAAGAGAGTGCGGCACCATAAATGCCTATCCCGGCCGCAACATTGCGGGAGCTCGCGGCGATCCCCACCACGCGGCCAATAATCCCGAAGCCGTTTGAGGCGATGGCATTGTTGAAGGTTTGATTTTCATCATCATCGAAAGCGCGGCTCGCGAGCAGGGTTAGAAGCAGCGGGATCACGACACGGTTTTGAGATTGTGGCTGAATACCGCCCTCGGGATCGATCTGCAAATTTGCGGACTTATCCGAGTCCACCCCGGAGAGCGTACCTTCCACAGGCTGCGAGAACCCGCTAGGGAGTTTCAATTCCTTGAAATGGAATCGCAGCTTTCCCTGGCGCCCGAAGGAGCGAGCTGGTTTGGCTTGCGTAACTTCACCCGTGAGCAGCGACCCCTCCGGAACGACAACAGTGTGGTCTGCATTGAAAACGGGCTCTGCCACATAAGCGTGAAAGGTGTCTCCTGGCTTGGCTTGGGCGGAGCTGATGGTTTGCTGCAGATAGGCGCGGAGACGCCATTCACTCATTTGGTCAGCTGGCTGCTTTGCCGGATCTCCGTTTGAGCGGACCGGCGATCCGCTCTTGCCCACAAGAGGCGAGTCGCCGGAAAGAGCCGGTGGACTGGCAGCCAATTTCACGTGGAGAGGTTGAGCTAATTCCACTGTCCATGTGGTCCCGGTTTGGATTCTCTGCGGGTGATAGGGCAGCTGGGTATAGATAAATTGAACCAATCGGTCGCCCCGGCCGGGTGCGGTGAATAAGGCAGTCGTTTCTTTGACCCGCTGTTTTACGTCGAACCATTGCCTGCTGAGCAAGGAGCCTTTCTTCTGCCCTGGCGGAGGCGAAAGACGCAAGATCACCACGCCGTCCTTGGCATTGCTGCAGGAAATAGGGGCAATCAACCCATCCCCGAGGAGCACCTGGTCGAATTGCACGACTGGAACGTGAAAGGGGGTGAAGTCTCCGCGAAAGCGAGAATGAATCCTGCGGCTGTGGTCCGGGTCCAGGCGGATGATCCGTCCGTGGACTACGGAACCCGAAGGCAACGCGACTCGATCTCCCACGTAGACCGCATAGAGCAGACGCCCGTCTATTTGCTCACCCGACCGCATTGGGGAATGCTTAGGTAACTCGATCCATAACGGGGTGCTGGGAACAATCTCTACCGGTTGCACCTGCGCGTGCAACCGGCCGGCCGGCAAAAAGCCCAGGATCGCGATGCCGACTAAACGCGCTACACAATGCGCCCGTAGGCGAGAGCTCTGCCGTTTCAACAGGTTCATGGTACTGGTCGCTCTTTACCTTTACGAGGTTTGCTGGTCCGTTCTGCGTCTGTGGACGTGAAAAGTGGTATCTGTTAAAAGAACAAGAGCAAGCTGAATCTTAATCCATTAAGATCTCCTTTGACGAGGCGCCGATGCCAAACAGACACTCGAAGTCCGAATTAGCCAAGCAGCTTACAGTACCGACCGCCGGAGAAATGCGTCTTCTGCAGATTTTATGGGACCTGGAAGAGGCTACGGTGGAGGATGTGGTGAACGCTCACAGTGAAAAAGAGCGGCCCAACTATAAGACCACGCAGACTTTGCTTCGCATTATGGAAAAGAAAGGTTTCATCACGCACGAGGCACAGGGCCGCGTTTTCATTTTTAGGCCTTTGGTCTCACGCAAAGCGATCGATCACTTGTCTTTACAGACTCTAATGTCCCGAAACTTCAACGGGTCGGCGGCGGGTTTACTCATGAACCTGCTGGAAGCGAGTCCAATCAAAAAGGCTGAGCTCGATGACCTGGAAGCCTATATCCGGGAGTATCGTAAGAAGCAGGACCGAGGCAGCCGCGACCGGAAATGATGCAGGGAGCTATGGACCCAGACTTTTTGCTTAGTGTCATTGCGGCAATCGCGGGTTTTGCTCTCAAGTCGACACTGGCGTTCGCGGCATGCGCCGCCGTGAGCCGCCTGGTATATTCGCCAAAATTCAGATTCATCCTCTGGTCGGGCTTCATTTACGGCGCGGCTGCGTACTGGCTCTACCTGGCGATCACCCTTTGGCGCCCCGTACCGCTATCGATCGCAGCTGTTTCCGTTGCATCGCAGCCGGTGATTTCCTCTTTTGAAACCTGGCAAATTCCTTCATCATGGGCTCTTCCCCTTGGCCTCACGTTGCGCATCGTTGGTCTTACCTACGTGGGGGCAGTAGGGTACTCGATCTTCGCTCATACCAGGAAACACCGGTACCTGAGGTGGGTGCTCAGTTTCACCAGCGAGCCGCCCGCTGAACTCGCGGAGACCTTTGCATCTGTCGCCAGGGAACTTCGCGCCAGCCGCTCAACGCTGCTTATCTTATCGGGTGCTCCTTCTCCGGTGACGTTTGGCTGGGTTCGGCCGATTGTTCTGTTGCCAAGCTCCTGTGTGGAAGAAGATCGCTCTGAGCTCGAAGACATTCTGCGCCATGAACTGCACCACGTTCACCGCTGGGATGCCATTTGGAATGAACTTGCGCTCGCCGCCCGGGGCTTGCTCATCTTTCATCCCGCAGTATGGTATGCCGTCCGAAAGATGCAATTCGAGCGGGAACTGGCTTGCGACCTTGCGGTCGTAGCCCGGTGCCCGGCAAGAAGAGCAGAGTATGCGGAATGCCTTATTCGGTTCGCCCGGCTAAACGTCGTTCCGGAGACGAGCAGCTGGGGAATCGATTTTGCCGCGTCCGCTCATCATCTGACGGTTCGCGTTCATTCCATACTGGCTGCCTCCAAAACGTTCCCAAGATGGATGCATTACCTGCAAATCGCTTGCGGATTGACGGTTTCCGCTCTCTTTCTCGGGGTCGCGCCTTCGCTGGCCATCCTCCTTTCCTTTGCTCATGTGCCGGTATCGAACTCCTCGTTTACATCCATCGCCGATACGCCTCCGCGTGAGTTGCGAGACGAAAGCGGAACCCGCAGGAGAGTCCGCTTCCTTCCTTCTTCAGCCAGAGGGCACGGGCAAGTGGAGGCTGTTCGTCCCAATCCGCAGGGAGAGGAACGACCACAGGCCGATCTTGAGCCGGACGCCCTTCCGAAGACACTCTCGCTTCAAAATGGTTCCGGGCCGCAGCTCCGCCGGCGTGGTGATGCTCCGCCCGGAGCCAAAGAGGCAAAGTCACAGACAATTGCCTTGACTGATGTGGATGCCAAGGGCCAACCGATCAAGTCGGATGACAGGAAACAAGCCGTCCAGCAAACAGCTACGGCGGCTCTGGGCATCTATAAGCGACTCTCCTCGGTCGATCGGCACTAGACTTCTGCGGGCTGAGATTTTGGTTCTGCCGATTGGGCGGCCACTTTTTCAAGGTGTGGCCCCGGCAGGCAATCGTTCGCCGGCACGTGATCTCATGACACACGTCTTAGCGTATTGAGATTATGCTTGTCTAGATATCTTAATGGTTTAAGATTGGATCTGGGAATTCGCGATGAACCGCTTTCCGTCTGGAAGTTATGAGTTCTTGCTTGCTGTGAGACACCCGTGTTGACATCTTCGACCCCGGGACGACACGTTCCTGATTGCGCATCGATTTGGACTCTTCTCTTGAAGCTGTCGTGCATCCTGCTGATTCTTGTTGTACCCCACCCCGGACGCGCACAGCCGTACCTCACCTCCATTTCTTCAGAGGGTTTGCCTGGCGCCGCGCTGGCGTCTACGACTGTGCCGGCCGGGAGTATCTCCGGGATCGTTCTGGATGCGAACGGAGGCACACTCGCGGGTGCGGACGTGACGCTTAGGTCGGCTAAAACCGGAGAGGAACGGACCTCCCTTTCCGGCGCGAACGGAGACTTCTCTTTTGCCAGCCTTCCCGCGGGTAACTTCAAGCTCACGATCACTTCGCCCGGGATGGACGCGTTTGTGCTCCCGGTCATCGTCCTCGGAGAGGGCGAAAGACGCGAGCTGCCGCAAATTTCCATGGCCATTGCAGGCACAACGACAGAAGTGCGCGTCAGCGTGACTCAGACTGAATTGGCACACGAGCAAGTGAAAGCGGCAGAACAGCAGCGGGTGTTGGGTGTGCTGCCGAATTTCTACAGCAGTTACCTGTGGGATGCTGCACCTCTTAATGCCAGCCAGAAGTTTGACCTGGCTTTCCATTCGATTGCCGATCCCGTTGAGTTTCTGGCGACTGGGGTGATCGCTGGGGCCGAGCAGGCAACCAATACCTTTCCCGGCTACGGACAAGGAGTCTCAGGCTATGCGAAGCGATACGGGGCTGCCTATGCTGACGATGTGCTGGGAAGGATGATTGGGAGCGCCCTCCTCCCTTCCCTGATCCATCAAGATCCCAGGTATTTCTACAAGGGTTCGGGCAGCGTTCGCTCGCGCGCTTTTTACGCGATCTCGCGGGCCATCGTTACCAGGGGGGACGACGGGCGCACGGAGCCGAACTACTCGCGTTTATTCGGAAGCTTTGCCGCGGGCGGCTTGGCAAATCTCTACTATCCCCAAGCCGACCGTGGACTGGGTCTGACTCTCGGCGATGGCGCCGTCAGCGTCGCTGGCCATGCCGTGGACAATTTGATCCGCGAATTCTTCTTGCGCCGGCTCACGCCCAGCGTGCCTGACTATGAAAAGGGCAAACGGTAGTTCGATACCGTCATGAATTGTGCTGTCACCGTCAAAGCTATATGGACGCCGTCGTCATACTGATGTTTCGACATGCATAATTGCTTTCACTCGCGCCCGCTGTGCATCCGGCACGCCATGGTCTGTCTGTTCGGACTCCTTGCGGCACTGTGCCAGACCAGGCCTGCCAGCGCACAGGGCAACTATGAGATACAGGTCTACGGCGCCGATACGGTCGAACCATACAGCACCATGCTTGAGCTCCATTCCAACTACACGGTGGAAGGCCAGAAGAACGTCATCGATGGTGTTTATCCAACCAACCACCAGGAACACGAAACGATCGAGATTACTCAGGGGCTCACCAGTTGGTCGGAGGTTGGGTTCTACATCTTTACAAGCGAACAGAGTGGCCATGGCGTGCAATGGGTGGGGGACCACATCCGGCCACGCGTCCGTGTTCCCGATTCATGGCATTGGCCGGTGGGCGTCAGCCTCTCCACCGAGATTGGGTATCAGCGGGCCGTGTATTCACCCGACACCTGGACGTGGGAGATACGGCCCATTGTCGATAAGTACCTGGGCCGATGGTATCTAGCCTTCAATCCCGCGCTCGAACGCACCTGGCACGGCCCGGATGTATCCCAGGGCCTCGGATTCTCGCCCGGGGTTAAGGTTAGCTACGACTTCAGCAAGCACATCAGTGGCGGCGTCGAATATTACGCGGACTATGGCCGGTTGGGATCTTTCTACGACTTGCACAATCAGCAGCAGCAAATCTTCCTGGTCACCGATCTCAATGTGTCTCCCAAATGGGAGATCAATATCGGCGTCGGTGTTGGCCCGACTGCGGGTACAGATCATCTGATAGTAAAGGGCATTCTCGGCCGCCACTTCAACTGGAGGAAGGAATCACCTACTAACTGAGCCTATCCCGGATCAGACTTCTCAGGTTGTGTATAAGGGGGCAGAGCAGCCGCCTACAGCCGCAGCCTTACTTCAGCTGCGAGATCTTGCGAGGGGGGTCTTCATGCAGCTCGTGGTGCAGCTCGTCGACCTTCGCTCTGGCCTTCTGCAAAGCCTGCTTGCCGGCAAACGTGATGTTGTAGACCCGGCGACGGTGGCCTCCAACATTTCTCAGAACAGACTTCAACAGGCCGCTGCGTTCGAGGCCATGCAGAAGAGGATAGAGAGTTCCCGGCCCAATGCGATAACCGTGATGGGCCAGTTCCTCCATCATGGCAAAACCAAAGATGGGCTCGTGTGACGCATGCAGCAGGACATGAATCCGGATGAGGCCAAAAAAAAGCTGCTGTTGGCGGCTAGACACCAACCCAATATACCCTTTTTACCCAAATCGAACTTCGATAGTGTATTATCGCGCTTCGATAGCAACAATGCATCTGATTCAAGCTTAGACGTAGGAGCGCCGATGAGTCGTCGCCGGCAGTGCTCAAGGTTAATTCTGTTCCTGCTTGTCATGCTGATGGGTTCCCGGCTGTGGGCACAAGGGCCTCCGTACCAGACCGATGATCCAGTGCCGGTGGACCTGCATCACTATGAGTTCTATATCTTCGGCAGCGTCGATGGCACAACGGCGGAGATCGACTCGACGGGACCGGCGTTCGAGTTCAATTGGGGGGCCATCCCCAGAGTGCAACTGCACGCAATCCTACCGTGGGGAGGGGTCTTTCCCTCGAACAATCCGGTTTACCTGCCAGGGGGAAGTGGTCCCAGCGCGTTCGGTCTTACCGATATGGAACTGGGCGTGAAACTCGCCATCATCAAGGAGAGGAAGCGGATTCCACAAATCGGCACTTTCACCATGTTCGAAATGCCCACTGGAAGCGATAGCAAGGGACTGGGAGTGGGAAAGGTCTGGTACAAGCTCCCGGTCTGGCTGCAAAAGAATTACGGTAAATGGCTCTTTGATGGAGGAGCCGGCTATCAGGTCGTACCCCAGGCCAGTTATCGAAACTTTCCCTATACCGGATGGCTGGTGAAGCGGGAGCTGAGCGAGCAGCTTGAATTGGGTGCGGAGTTATTTGCGCACGGGCGCGAAGGGTTTGCGGCGGCCCAAACCGAACGGTCCGTTATGATCGACGTTGGCGGCTATTACCACTTCAAACACAATCCAAATGAACAGTTCTTGTTCTGCTATGGCCACTCGATCGCAGGCCAGACGGAGAATTATGCCTACGCAGGGATGTACTGGACGTGGGGTGGTAAAGATGCCGCGGGCACAGACGCCGACAAAAAGGCCACAGCTGCGAGCAACTGGATGCAGGGGCCGATGCGGGGTAACGGATTTCGATGACCTGCTCGGCAAGACCACCCGCAACAGAGGAGACGATAGATGGAAATTACGACACGCGCCCTTTGGACTCTCGTACACGGCATGGGATTTGGCGCACTCTACCTCCTGGCGGGTTCCGGCGCTCTCATGGAGTTATATCGCTTAACCGGCCTTTCCTCTCAGACCGAATCCACTCCGGGCCAACAACGCTTCCTCAAAGTTTACCTCCTCACGATGGTCTTCCTCGCATGGGCGGCTGTGCTGACGGGCGCCTATGTCATCTACCCGTGGTATCGGGCTGTCCCTCCGCCGGGTACGACCGACCTCGCGATGTTTCCGCAGCGTCTACTCATCTCCAGTCCGGCAAGCGCAGGCTGGCACTCCCTTGGGATGGAATGGAAGGAGCATGTCGCCTGGTTCGCTCCTATCTCGATTACCATGGTTGCGGTCGTTTTCATTCGGTACGGCCGGGACTTGAAAAACCATCGACAACTACGCGCCGCTGTTCTTTCCTTTGCTGTGGCTTCGTTTGTTGCGGCGGGAATCGCGGGCTTCTTCGGCGCGATGATTAACAAATATGCGCCGATCCAGGGCGGTCATACGATTCAATTGGGAGACGAGAAATGAACGTGCCGGACAGTGCACTCTCACATAACTCTCCGGCCCGGACAAACGGCTCCGGGGCTGCTGCGATTCTTGCCGCGGCTATTGGCTGTTTTGCCTTGGCGGTTCTGGCCTGCGCGGGAGACAAATCAGCAGCTATCAAGAGCTTGCTGGTTTTCTATATTCCAACCGGGGCGCTCTCCGGCGTAACCACGGTTGCCATACTGATGTGGCTTATCACGTGGGGGATCCTGGAATGGCGCTGGCGGAACAGGACGGTCGCCGTGGGACGTATTACTGGCATTGCTCTGGCGCTGCTCGCTCTTGGTATGTTGCTGACATTTCCGCCCGTTGTTGATCTTCTGTGAAGTAATTTGATTGTCATCCCCGCGCAAGAGACTCGGAGACGAGGAGGGCCTGCACACGCTGCTCGATCTCGTCACGGATGGCCCTCACCTCCCCGGTGGGTAGTCCCTTCGGATCGCGTAACGGCCAATCGTCGCGGCGAAGTCCAGGAACGTACGGACACTTGTCGCCGCATCCCATCGTTACCAGCAGTTGCGCTTCCCGGGCTAGCTCTTCTGTGAGCTTCTGCGGTTTGGCACTGCTAAGGTCAATTCCGATTTCCTGCATGACGGTCAGAACCTCAGGATGGACACGTAAGCCGGGTTCTGTTCCCGCCGAGACCGCGAACGCTTTCGATGAGTCGGCGAGGTGGTTGAAAAAGGCAGCGGCCATCTGGGAACGCCCAGCGTTGTGGACACACGCGAAGATCACCTTATGCATTGGTTCTCCCTATTTTTGTTGCGGTATGCTGGACGCAACGCCGGAAGGATGGCTCCCAGCAGGAGGCTCTTCTTTCGATCTGACCCTTGATACAGCTACGAACAGCAGCTCGGACCGCAACAGCTTTTTTCTGCTGATGCAAGGGGTTTAATCGCGTACACCTTTACGCTGGCTGCCGCGGCATTCACATCGTGGCTGGAAAGCAAGTCCGCCAGGTCCTGGTGGATTGGAGACTTGGCAGAGGTTTCAGGCGAGCAACATCCCCCAGCTTGCCCCATCGCGGGGGAGCAGCATCCGGATTGGTTCTCGATCTTCGCATAGGCATTCAAGTCTGAGCCGCTATCGACAATCTCGACATCCTCGAAGCCTGCTGACGAAAGGCCCTCACGATAGTCGCTTATCTTGATGGCGCCGGCGATACAGCCCACGTAGGCAGCCATGCTGCGGGCGATAGCCTCCGGCAGCTCATGTTTCAACGCGATATCGCTCACGGCGAGCCGTCCACCGGGCTTCAGAATGCGAGCGATCTCACGGAAAACGGCCGGCTTATCGGGAGCCAGGTTCAGAACACAGTTGGAGATGACGCAATCCACTGAGGCATCCGGCAATGGGATCTTATCGATCATGGCGAGATAGAAGTCGACGTTGCTGTAACCGCCACTGGCGGCGTTCGCTCTTGCGCGCTCGATCATGGCAGGGGTCATGTCAATGCCAATGGCCCGGCCCGCCGGTCCCACCATCCTGGATGCGAGGAAGACATCCAGTCCGCCGCCAGACCCAAGGTCCACCACGACCTCACCCGGCCGGAGGTGGGCGGTCGCCGTTGGATTTCCGCAGGACAGACCCATGTTGGCGTCGGCTGGAATCGACGTCAACTCTTCCGCGGTGTAGCCGAAGGCCTCGGCAACCGCCTGCACACCAGCATGATTGTTGGAGAGGCTGCTTTCCGCCACCGCGCCGTATTTCGACTTCACCGAATCCAGGATTTGTTCCGCCATGTTTTCCGCCCTCGACAACATATTTGCTTAGGCGACTATATCCATTGCGAACATATTCGTCAAGGCGTATAAGAAAGGCATGGCACGAAAATTATCACCGTTCAACATGGAGCGTTTCTTCCAGGCCCTGGGCGACAATACGAGACTTCGCCTTCTGAACCTCATGGGAGAGCAGGAGATATGCGTCTGCTATTTCGTGGAAATTCTGGAGCAGGGCCAGCCGAAGATCTCGCGGCACCTGGCTTACCTTCGGCGAGCCGGCATCGTGGAGGCCCGCCGGGAAGGAAAATGGATGCATTATCGAATCGTCATGCCGCCGAACATTGGCGCTGCCCAGGTGCTCCGCCAAACACTCGCGTGGCTCAAGGAAGAAAAGGCGATGCAGGCCGACCGGTCAAGGCTCTCCAAGGCGTGCTGCACTCCCGCGAAATTTGCGACCCTTCAGGGAGCTCCTCTTCCTCTGCCTGTGTCGCTGGAGGCTTAGGTCCATGTCCAGCTTTCCCGCAACCCATGGCAAGACATGCTCGCCCGCGGTTCGCAAGCGTCTCTCTTTCCTTGACCGTTTCCTGACGCTTTGGATTTTCCTGGCAATGGCGCTCGGTGTCGCGATCGGGCACTTTGTGCCCTCGACCGCCGATCTCGTGAATCGTTTTCAGAGCGGTACCACAAACATTCCCATTGCCATCGGACTCATCGTCATGATGTTTCCGCCGCTGGCCAAGGTTCGTTACGAGAAGCTGGGCGAGGTCTTTCGCAATAAGTCTGTCCTGTCACTGTCGCTGGTACAAAACTGGCTTATCGGGCCAGTACTCATGTTTCTGCTCGCGATCCTCTTCCTGCGCGCAGAGCCCGACTATATGCGCGGTCTCATCCTGATCGGCATCGCGCGCTGCATCGCCATGGTCCTGGTCTGGAACGAACTGGCGGAGGGGGACACGGATTACGTCGCCGGTTTGGTCGCGATCAATAGCGTCTTTCAGGTGGTTTTTTACAGTTTCTATGCCTGGGCGTTCCTGACGGTTCTGCCCAAGTGGTTCGGGCTGGAGAGCAGCGTCGTTCAGATCGGCATAGGCCGAATCGCGACGAGCGTCGGGCTTTATCTGGGCGTTCCCTTCGTGGCCGGATTTCTTACACGGTTCGCGCTCATCAGGCTAAAGGGTGAGGACTGGTATCGGACGCACTTCATTCCGCGCATCAGCCCATTAACCCTCGTAGCTCTGCTCTTCACGATCCTGATCATGTTCTCGCTTAAGGGCGACCTGATCGTCCGTCTTCCCCTCGATGTGCTGAAGATCGCGGTGCCGCTGGTGATCTACTTTCTCATCATGTTTCTTGTGAGCTTCTGGATGGGCAAGCGGCTGGGGGCTAACTATGCCCAATCGGCGACGCTTTCCTTCACTGCGGCAGGCAACAACTTCGAACTCGCCATTGCGGTCGCGGTAGCCGTGTTCGGTCTGAACTCGGGAGAAGCGTTCGTGGGTGTGGTCGGCCCGTTGATAGAAGTACCCGCACTCATTGGCCTGGTCAATGTTGCCTTCTGGATGCGGGGGAGATATTTCGCCGCAAGAACAGATGGCTTCACGGTGCACCCCGTTGAAGATGCGCCCTAGAGCGCAAGGTCAGCATCCTTCAGCACCCTTGAAAACCATGTCGCCCATAAACCAATGATTCTTTTAGGCTTATGGCCGGGACGACGGGGCACCCAATGCAAGCCTAGCCAGCATTGGCTTGCTGAACATCTCGAAGGTCACCTCTTCTTCCCCGGATTTTCTCGTGCCCGAGGTGAGCTCCTATCCGCTGCTGGTCATGGCTGCGGATTCCATTGACGTGATGCTGCGGTTCCAACCGACCAGCTTCGGGTCGAAGAGCGGGAGAATTTATATCTACAGTAACGCCGCTGCAAGCCCGCAGATCGTGGATGTTTCCGGGAACGCGCCTTCGGGAACGGTCGCGGTCACCGGCTCGACATGTTTCGGTGGGGTGAAGGCATGCTCGTTTGCGGAACGCACGATCGCCATTTGTAACGTGGGTGATTGCAGTTTGCGGGTTTCGAGCGTAGCGTTCCGACGAAAGAATCCGCACTGGAGCTTAATCAACAATCCTTTCCCCGCGACGCTGCATCCGTCTTCCTGCCTGTCTATTGTGGTTCGCTATAAGGCTACGGAGCGCATTGCTCGCGCGTGCGAACTAGTAATATCGAGCGACGATCCAGCAAATCCTGTCAAGACGCTGGAACTGATGGCCTACACGGTCTGGAACGAATGTGGTTGCAGACACACATGCGAAGACTGCCAGAAAGGTCGCTGCCAGTCACACCACGATAATTGTGCTTGCGAAGAGAGAAATGTGGGCTGTTGTTACGAGCAGGAGTTGGAGCAACCGTAAATCTGCGCTGATGGGGTCCCGTGAGCTCGGAAGGCGAGCAGTTGAAATTGCTGCAATGGGTTAGATGTCCCAGCATTTACCCGGCCCTCAGCGATCATCTACATCGGGGATAACACTTGCTGGCTCGACCGGCGCTGGTCGCTGCATTGCCTGAGTCAGTTCCCCCATCGACGGGGGCGTAGGTCGATTCTTGAAGTTCGTCAGTCGCCGGTAGACCTCGGCCGACGCACGGTGAAAGCCGTCAGGCAGCCCAGCCGCCCCGAAGGTCGCTGCAATCTCATCCATTTCACCCGACCAGCGCCATGCCTTGGAAGCGGCGGTAGTGAGGCGTTCAGATTGGCGCAGCACGTCCGGCAGTGTGCGCCGCCACGATTCCAGCAGCGGAGGTTCCACGCCTTCGTGTTCGGCCAAGGCCCGCACTGCGGCTAATAGGGCAATGGTGCCTTTGGTATACGCGGCGTAGCACATTTTGAGCGCCGAAGCCGCTCCGGGGCCGCCCTCAATCACCTCAGCGTGTATGTTGGTTCCACTAAATAAGGCCGCCGTCGTCGCGGCCTCGGTCCCGGACAGGTAAAGTGTAGGTTGCTGTTGGGCTGTGGGAGGAAGGCCGATTATGCCGCCATCTACGAATGCTCCTCCAGCAGCCTCGATCACCGCGCCAATCTCTCGGGCTGTGGCCGGCGATATGGCGTTAGCATCCACGTAGATTCCGCGGAAACCATCCGCAGCAACATCGCGCGCTAGTGCCAGAGCACCATGGGGAGGGCACACGGAAACGACGACCTCTGCGGCTTTCACCACTTGCTCTATTGTGCGACCGTCTTCGAGGCTCGCAGCTTTGGCGCGGACGATCGTCTCTGTGCTTCGGCCTTGTGAGGCCCATAAGACGCGAAACCCTCGCGAGGCCAGCGCTGCGCCAAGCGCAGCGCCCATCTCACCCGGGTGGAACAGCGCGACGGTTTTCATGAGGTGCTCCTGAATGTGGCTATTTTCCTCCGAAGCCATCATCTATACAAACTCACTCCCTATTGCCGCGCTTTCCTCAGGCAAGGATCATTTGCGGTGCGATCGCTAAGCGGCTTGAACTGCTCGCCGACAGTAGACCAACAAATGCATTCAGTGCAAAATCTTTGTCAATCACTTTCGTCCAGAACTCCGAACCGGTCAACGAATGCTGAATATAACGCGCGAACGAGGCAGAGCGGGCCCGGGCACGTCGAATCTCTGTCGCCTCTGCTCGCTGGAAACAATGCGGGACTCGCTGTTCCCACAGACTGATCAAGAAAATGCTTTTGCTGGAAGGGTTAGGACAATCGCTCTGTCGTGACTTGCTTGCAAGGTAGGACAGAGCGATTGCATTCATTCCTTGACGATGACAAGAATCGCAGGGACTCTACTTCGAACTGGCGTTTGACGCCGCATCGAAAATCACACCCGCGACCTTCGACGGTTGAGCCAGCATACTGACGTGGCTGGAAGGGACAGTGGTTGTGGTCGCGCCGATTTTCTTCGCCTGAGCTGCTTCGAGATCGGGCGAAATGGTCCGGTCATTTGCGGCGATGATGTACCACGACGGTTTTGACTTCCAGGCTGGAGTCGTAACTTCTCCCTTCATGGCAGCAACGCTTGTTGGCACCTGTGTTGCGGTCAGAACGGCAATTTCTTTGGTGGAAAGATCCTGCGCGAAATCCTCAGCAATCCCCTTGGGAGTCAGTTTGAGGAAGCCACTCTTGTCGGGGCGTAGTTCTGAGCCGACAGGTGTTGGAACGCTTGTAATGAGACCAAAAGCCGACTCTCCCTGATCTGGAGCTACTGCCGACACATAGACGAGTCCTGCCACCTTAGGATCGTTCCCAGCTTCGGTGATAACAGCCCCGGCGTACGAGTGACCGACGAGCAATAAGGGCCCATCCTCGAGAGCGATGGCCCGCTGGGTTGCTGCAACGTCGTCTGCGAATGAGGTGAGCGGGATCTGGACAGCAATCACATGCAGGCCCTTCGCCTCCAGCAATGGAATAAGCTTCGACCAACTCGAACCGTCCGCCCATGCTCCGTGGACGAGGAGTACGGTTTTCACTCCTGCTGCGGGGGCTGTCTGCGCCGAGGCTTTGAGGGCGGGACTGGTGATCGCGATGAGTGTGGCGCACGTCACCACGACGTTCCGAACAAACTTGAATGCTTGCATTGTTTTCTCCTTGTGTTGGGAAGATCAGCGCATGGCTTGACGCTGCGCTGACCGAGCTAGCGCGAGCTAAGACACTTTCCAGTGGCCATCCTCACATTCGCTATCCTGTTAACTTGAGCGTAGTTGCGGATGCGCGGAGGCATATAGGCGAAGGCGATCAAGATAGGCGAAAACCATCAAGAACTGACCTTTGCTGCGGCATAGGTCAGGCGTCATCGGCAAAATAGA
>CAWITT010000009.1:0-222720 GCA_963839025.1 uncultured Acidobacteriaceae bacterium | reverse complement strand
GCTAGTCCTAGTCCTGCCCCAATCCATCCCTCCGACCAGCTGTTTCCCACTCGCATACTTGCTACCCTTGTTACCAAAGGAGAAACAAAAATGCGCTCGCACCTCCGAAATGTCCGCCGCAACCGCACCACCGGCCCCGCCCCCTTCTGGGGCACCCTCCAAAATCCCGAAGCCCACGCCAACTCCATGTCCAAAGCCGAGGCCGACGCCTGGTGCCAGCGCAGTCACGCCGAGACCCAAGCCGCCATCCGCCAACACGATGCCGCCCAACTCGCCGCCCAAAAAGCCGCCGCCGAGCGCGCCGCCGAAGAGCTCCAACTCGAAAACGATCGCCGCCTCATCCGCGAACTCGAAGAACTCCGCGCCTTCGCCCTCGCCGCTCCGCCCCCCGTCCTCGCCCCCGAAATGTCCGGCGAGCAAGTCCCGATGTTCTCCCAAGCCGAACTCGACGCCGCCAACTTCGTCCCCGTCCCCTACGAATACCCAACCTACGGCCAGCTCGCCGCGTCAGCTGACGTCTCCACCCGCCCGCACAGCCGCCGCCCTCTCTCCCTCCTCGCTCGCAACAAGCGCCCCGGCCGCAAATCCCTCGCCGAAATGTCCGCCCTCGAACGCCACGCCCGCAAATGCAAAATCTGCCGCCACAAGGATCGCGAAGACATCGAATCCGATTTCCTCCACTGGCACGACGTCCACAACATCGTCACCGAATTCGATCTCGGCACCCGCCGCGCCCTCTACCGCCACGCCCGCGCCACCGGCCTCTACGAAATCCGCATGGCCAACATCCGCGACGCCGCAGCTCTCATCGCCGCCCGCGCCGAAAATTGCCCCGTCACCGCCTCCGCCGTCCTCAAAGCCATCCAGGCCTGCTCCATGATCGACTCCTCCGGCACGTGGGTCGCCCCTCCAACCCGCACCATCCGCTACACCGTCATCGGCGAACCACCCGTCGCGCGCGAAGCAGCGCCGCACCGCTCGCCCGATCGAGCACACTTCCTCACGCCCGACGAACGCGCCACCCTCACCTAGGCGCCCATCTCCGCCTCGGCGCCAAACCCCACCACCAAATCCGGTCGTTCTAATCGACACCTCGTGCAATTAGAAACGCGCGCAACCTCAACAAAACAAACACCACCTCCCATTTCTAATCGTCCCAAATCACCCACATTTCTCAACAGCCTCTCGCGCCTCTTCACCCCACAAAAACCTCCAGCGGGCGCATGCAGATGCTGACAGCGCGCAAGACGCATCAGCGCGGACGACGCGATCAGCCAACAGGCGAAGACACTGCGTGTTGTTTTGGCGGCAGTAGCGCCAAGAGGGCGAGTCCGATGACGAGGAAGAGGATTACGTCGGTGAAGTCGCGGTGGACGCCGTGGAGGCGGGCTTGGACGGTTTGAATGGCCATGACGGCGCTATGAGAGAAGTCCCACCACGCGGCTAGAGCGATCATCGAGCGGTGCGCAGAGGGCTTTTTTGCTGCGATGAGGAGAAAGACGCCGACGGGAATGAAGAAGCTGAGGAACATCGGGTCGCATTCGTTCTTCTGCACTAGAAGCCAGCTGGAATGGCGCAGGTCCAGATATAGAAAATAAATCATGGAAAGGTCGACGAGTCCTACGAGCACCAGGACGATCTGGGTCAGGCGTTCTCTCTTCACGTGGACCTCACTCGAGCGAATTCGGTGGCGAGTGCAGCAACGGCTTACGCCGAGGTTTCACAAGTTAGCGCACAGAAATCAAACGACAAAATCTGCCATGCCAGCAAGCCGCGAAGGAGGCAGGTGAATACACTTTCCGGGCGCGCGCTGGTCTCCGAGGCCCTGTGCAAGCTGCCCATCCGATGCGTAGTACGCATGAGTGCGGGAAAAAGACTCACTTTGAGCAGCGAGTTCCCCGCTTCTTTCGCGCGCCTGGCGAAATGATGCTGTGGCGAACCGAAGCGATTGAGATGCCGCGCGGCTACTGATTCAAGCAAATCGCGCGTTCGACCGATATTGACAACGAGAGACTGCCCGAATGCCCGTCGCACAACTAAAGCGAATAAAAGGTGGCCCCCCTCAGGGCAGCGCGAGCCGCGACTGGCTGGTGGGCGGCGGCCAGATGGGAGCGCTGATCCGCTCGATGGACTGGTCGAAGACGCCGTTAGGCGCAATCGAATCATGGCCGATGAGCTTGCGCACGACGGTGAGTCTGTGCCTGGCCTCAAACTTTCCGATAGCGCTGGTTTGGGGACCGAAGCGCGTGCAGATCTACAACGATGGGTATTGGCCGATTTGCGGCGACAAGCATCCGCGGTCGATGGGCCAGGACTTCACGGAGTGCTGGGCGGCGCCCTGGCCGGTGATCCGCGACGCGTTTGAGCGCGCGCTGGAGGGCGAAACGTCCTTTCTGGAAAATCAACGGATGTTCCTGGATCGCAAAGGATATCTGGAGGAGACGTTTTTCACGTTCTCGTTCAGTCCGATCCGCGACGATGCGGGAATCGTCGGACTGTTTCACCCGGTAACCGAAACAACCGCTCGAATGTTGAGCGAGCGGCGCACGCGCACGCTTCGGGACTTGGCCTCACGCGCAGACAGAGGGCGCACGACGGAGGAGTCGTGCGCCCTGGTGGTACAGACGCTGTGCGAGTCCACGCTAGATCTTCCGTTCGTGCTTTTCTACCTGTTTCAGGAGCAGGAGCAGGAAGCCAAGTTGGTTGCGTCGCACGGATTGCCGGAGGGCTGCGCTGCCGCGCCAGCGGTGGTCGACTTGCAGGCACTCGACACGGTTTGGCCGTTGGCCGAGGTGGCACGCACCGGGCGAAAGCAGGACGTCGATAATTTGCAACTCCCATGCGCTGAATATCCCGAATTCGTGAAACGTGCATTCGCACTTCCGATCACACCGCCGGGATGCGATCGACCGGTGGGCGTACTGGTGGCCGGCGTGAGTTGCCGATTGCCGCTGAATGAAGCGTATCGAGCGTTTTACGATTTGCTGGCCGCGGCCGCGACCACCGTAGTGGCCAACGCGCGGGCTCACGAAGAGGCGCGCCAACGGGCCGAGGCGCTCGAAGAGATCGATCGGGCCAAGACTACTTTTTTCTCGAACGTGAGCCACGAATTTCGCACGCCGCTGACGCTGATACTCGCGCCGCTGGAGGACGAACTCGCGGAACGCGACAACTCGCTTTCTCCCGCTCGACGGGAGCGACTGGAAGCTGGCGCATCGCAACGGTGTGCGGCTCTTGAAGCTGGTGAATACGCTTCTGGATTTTTCGCGCATCGAGGCAGGGCGGACGCAGGCCGTTTACGAATTGACCGATCTGGCGGCTTGCACCGCGGAACTGGCCAGCGTGTTCCGCTCGGCGATCGAGTCGCGCGGGCTTGGCGCTGCATGTGGATTGCCCGGCGTTGCCGGAAGCGGTTCATGTGGATCGCGAGATGTGGGAGAAGATCGTTCTCAATCTGCTTTCCAACGCCGTGAAACATACCTTCGAAGGCTCGATATCGGTTCGCTTGCGATGGTTTGGCGACAGTGTGGAGCTGGCGATCGAGGACACCGGGGTGGGTATCCCGCATGCGGAGCTGCCACGGCTGTTCGAGCGATTCCACCGGGTGAAGGGAGCGAAGTCTCGCACGCATGAAGGCACGGGCATCGGACTGGCGCTGGTACAAGAGTTGGTTTTGCTGCACGGCGGCACGATCCGTGTGGAGAGTGAAGAGGGAAAGGCAGCACCTTCGCGGTGACGATAAAAACCGGCACGTCGCATATTGCAGCCGACCGGATCGGCGCGCCAACGGCTTTATCTTCGACCAGTATCCAAAGCGCCGCGTACGTGGAGGAAACTCGACAGTGGCTGCCGGCCGTGGCGCCGGATTCAGTGCACAGCGCGACAGCAGCGAAGCCGGGGGTGCGGGCCGGTGAGGCGAACGCCACGGGAGCCCGGCGCGCACGAATTCTGCTGGCGGACGATAACGCGGACATGCGCGAATATTTGCGCCGCCTGCTGGCCCGCGACTATGAGGTGCAGGCGGTTCCCGACGGGGCATCGGCGCTGGCCGCGGCCCGGACGGAGCCTCCGGATCTGGTGCTGTCCGACGTGATGATGCCTTATCTGGACGGTTTCGGCTTGCTGCGCTCGATTCGGGCGGACTCACGAACCCGGGTTGTGCCGGTAATTTTGTTGTCGGCTCGAGCCGGCGAGGCATCGGCGGTAGAAGGACTGGACGCGGGCGCCGACGACTATCTGGCGAAGCCGTTCACCGCGCACGAGCTTATGGCGCGAGTGCGCACGCATCTGGAACTTTCGCAGGTGCGCCGCGAATGGGCTAAACAGCTGGAGGCGGCAAATAAGGAACTGGAATCCTTCAGCTATTCCGTCTCCCATGATTTGCGATCGCCACTGGCGGTGATCGACGGATTTACGCTCGTGCTCCTGGAGCAGTGCGCCGACAAATTCGACGACCGAGCGCGCAATTACCTATCCAAGGTGCGCAGCGGCGTGAAACAGATGACCGGATTGATCGACGGTCTTCTAGACCTATCCCGCATAACCCGCGGCGGGCTGCAGAAACTGCCCGTTGACCTCACCGAGCTGGCCCGCGACGTGATTTCCGAACTCCAAACCGGGGAACCCTTCCGCAAAATTGTGGTGAACATTGCGGACGGAATGACCGCGGTTGGCGATCCGCGATTGCTTCGAGTGCTGCTGGCGAATCTTTTAGGAAATGCGTGGAAATACAGTTCTAAGAAGGAAGAGGCTCGGGTTTCATTCGAGCAGGCGGGCAGTGGGGGCGACGTGATTTTCTCGGTGGCCGATAACGGCGCCGGATTTGACATGGCGCACGCGGAAAAACTCTTCGCGCCGTTTCATCGGCTGGAACAGCATTCGCAGTTCCGAGGTACGGGGATCGGTTTAGCCACGGTGCAACGGATCATCTCGCGGCACGGAGGCCGCGTGTGGGCCGAGGGAGCCGTAGGCCTGGGCGCTACGCTGTATTTTACGTTGGGAGACAGCAACCGGCTGGAAAGCGGTTTACCTGCGTAAGCAAACTCGGTTCGTCAGTCTGGAATTTTCGTCTGGTGAACAAGAGTCGTGACGCTGGCCGGCGCCGCCCGCGGAGTGCGCGCTCGTTGCGCGATTGGGGCGCGGCGGCGATCGGCGGCGGCGGATGGGCGGGGCAATTCTGATATTCTTTTGGGCGTGAGACGCGCGCTGCTGACGGTCGGTCTTGGTGGTTGTATGGCGCTGACTGCGTTGGCGGCGGCGCATCCTTCGATTCGAAACTCTCTGCAACAAACTCAAACACAAGCAACGCAGACGCAACAGAGCGCGCCGCTTCAACGGACTGCGCCTGTGGCGGCTCCTGCGCCGCCGCAGATTCCGGTTCCGCCGGAGGCTGCGCATTTTGGTCCGATGGTGATTATCGATCCGGGGCATGGCGGGACGGACACTGGCGCACGTGGGGCGAACGGGCTGACGGAGAAGGAGCAGGTGCTGATTCTGGCGCGGATGATTCGCAGCGACCTGGAGCGGAATGGATTCCATGTGGTGTTGACGCGGAATGACGATTCGAATCCGTCGTATGAGGATCGGGCGGCGATCGCGAATGCGTATCGGGATGCGATTTTTATCACGCTGCATGTTTCGTCCACGGGGAAATTTGGGACGGTGAGGGCATACAGCTACGCGTTTCCTGCGGTGGCGCCGCTGCCGGAGGATGCGGCGGTGATTCCGGCGGCGCATCCTGCTGGGCTGATTCCGTGGGAAGAGGCGCAGCGGGGGCACGCGGATGCGAGCAAGCGGCTCGCGGATATTTTGCAGCAGCAGTTCGCGCAGAAATTTTCAGGATCGCCAAGCGATTCGTCGGCGTATGCGGTGAGGGATTTGCGTTCGGTGGCGCAGCCGTCGGTGGCGATCGAGATTTCGAGCGTTGTAGTGCCTGATCCCAATTCGATCCTGGCGCTGGGCGGGCCGCTGGCTGTGGCGGTGGTGCGGAGCGTGCAGCTGTTCCGGCCGGTGCCGGGGCTGCCGACGTCTGTGACTCCGAGTGCGGCGCCGAGTGGTGGTGGGCGGTGACGCGGAATCTGAAAATCACGATTGCGATACTGGCGGTGGCCGTTTTGATTGGCCTGCTGAGTTTGCGCGGGCTGAGCAAGCGCATCGAGGGATTGAATAAAGAAGGGACGTCCGAGGATCAGGCGCGGCGGGAGCTTCTGGCGCCGAAGGTTTCGACGCCGACGGATATTTTGGTGCGATCGAAGATGTATTGGGCGAGCGGCGCGGATGCGGTGGCGCCGACGGATGTGGAACTGGCGCTTTCGGCGGATCCGGTGAAGCGGGCGCACCAGGTGATCGATGCGCTGGTGACGGATGTGCCGTCGCCTGACGAGCGCACGCTGCCGGCGGACACGACGCTGCTGGCTTTTTACATGTTGCCGGACGGGACGGCAATCGCGGATTTTTCGGATGCGCTGACATCGGAGACGCCTTCGGGGATTTTGAGCGAGCGGCTGGCGGTGGATTCGATTGTGAAGACGCTGAAGAGCAATTTTCCGAAGGCGACGCGGCTGAAGATTTTGATACATGGGCAGGAAGTGGATACGCTCGCCGGGCATGTGGATTTGACGGGTTTTTTTGAGTTGAATGGCGCGGGCGCGACGAGTGCGACGGCCGCGGCGCATCCGTAGCGAAAGGGACGAGGAAGTGAAAGGTGAGCGGTTCGCGAAAGTTGCGGCGAGCGGGAGCGTAAGGCGAAGTAAAAACGCGACCGACTGAAGTCGGTCGCGCACAGGCAGGATTGCCTGTGCTACTGAAGAGGCGACGGCGCATCCTTAATATGAGGGCTACGTGACTACAGCGCATAGAACGATTCGGGTGGGGATGATTGGGTATGGGTGGGTGGGCAAGACGTTTCATGCGCCGCTAATTCGGTCGGTGGAGGGGTTGGAGCTGGCGATTGTGGGATCGTCGGATGCGGCGAAGGTGTGGGCGGATATTCCGGGCGCGACGGTGATTGCGGAGCGCGAGAAGGTGGCGACGCATCCGGATGTGGACCTGGTGGTGATTGCGAGCACAAACGAGACGCACTTCCCTCTTACGAAGGCTGCTCTGCTTGCGGGGAAACACGTGGTGTGCGACAAGCCGTTCACGCTGAATTTGAGTGAGGCGAGAGAGTTGGCGGCGCTGGCGGAAAAGCAGCAGAGGCATTTGGCGGTGTTTCAGAATCGGCGGTGGGACTCGAGTTTTCTGGGCGCGAAGAAGATTCTGAGCGAGGGGCTGGTGGGCGAGGTGAGCCACTACGAATCGCACTACGATCGCTTTCGCCCGAACATTCGCGTGCGTTGGCGGGAGCTGCCTGGGCCCGGTGCCGGGCTTTGGTACGACCTGGCGCCGCATTTGATCGATCAGGCGCTGGAGTTGATGGGGCTGCCGGATGCGGTGAATGGAAATTTTGCGATGCAGCGTACCGGGGCGCAGACGGACGACTGGGCGCACGTGGAACTTTTGTGGCCGCGCAAGCGCGGGATTTTGCATTCGTCGGTGCTCGTGGCGGGCGGCGTGCCGAACTTTATCATTCATGGGACGCGCGGAAGTTGGGTGAAGTACGGGCTCGACGTGCAGGAAAAACAATTGATGGCCAGGGAGAAGCCGGGGTGCGCGGGCTGGGGCGTGGATCCGGTGAAGGCGACTTTTTATGATGGGGTGGCGGGGACGTCGAATGAGATGAACGTGCCGGATGGGAATCAGGCGAAATTTTATTCCGAGATGCGCGATGCGATTTGGGGCGCGGGGAAAAATCCGGTGCCGCCGGCGCAAGCGGTGGCGGTGATGGCGGTGCTGGAGACGGCGATTCAGTCTGGAGCGGAGGGGCGGGTGCTGCCGCTGCCGCTGACCAAAGAGGAGCGTGCGGCTTGGGATCGAACGAGGACGTAGCGCGGATCGCGCAGCAGGAACAAGAATTGGTTTTCGAGACGTTTGATGCGGATACGGCGTGGGATTTGGGGTCGAGCATTCGCGCGATCGCGGTGGCGCGGAAGTTTGCGATTGCGATTGATGTGAGGCGGTTTGGCGGAGGGCGGCTTTTTTTTACGACGATGCCGGGGACGGCGCCGACGAATGCGGAGTGGGTGCGGCGGAAGAGCAACACGGTGGAGATGATGCTGAAGAGTTCGTACAGGATCGGGCTGGAGAACAAGATTAAGAGGACGACGCTGGTGGAGAAGACGGCGCTCGCGGCGAGCGATTACATTGATGCGGGCGGGAGTTTTCCGCTGACGGTGCGAGGGGCGGGCGTGATTGGGGCGGTGACGGTTTCCGGGCTGCCACAACGGAAGGATCACGAGACGGTGGTGGAGGCGTTGTGTCTTTTCTTGGGGAAGGATTATTCGGGGCTGAAGCTCGCCGATGAAGTGGTGGGAACTTAGCTGTAAAGAGAAGGCAACAGCGCGAATGCGGTACACTGTTGCGGAAAATTGGTCGAGGGAGTGAGTGGGATTGAGCGACGAGGCGGATTTGGGAACGCGGATTGATGGAAGGGCGTTTGACCAGCTGCGGCCGGTGAAGATTACGCCGGATTTTATTCCGCATGCGGAGGGGAGCGCGCTGATTGAGGCGGGCCACACGCGCGTGATCGTGACGGCGACGGTGGAAGATGGCGTGCCTGGCGTTCTTGAAAGGCACGGGAAAAGGCTGGGTGACGGGAGAGTACGGCATGCTGCCGCGGTCGACCGAGAGCCGCACGCCGCGCGAATCGAGCCGCGGAAAACAGTCGGGGCGCACGCTGGAAATTCAGCGGATGATCGGACGCACGCTGCGCGCGGTGACGGATTTGAAGGCGCTCGGCGAGCGCACGGTGTGGCTGGATTGCGACGTGATTCAGGCGGACGGCGGGACGCGGACTGCTTCTGTGACGGGAGCGTACGTGGCGCTGGCGCTCGCGCTGGAGCGGATGGTGGCCGCGGGGATTATGCGGAAAAATCCGCTGATGGATTATTTAGGCGCGACCAGCGTGGGCATCGTCGAACGATGAATTGCTGCTGGACCTCGCGTACGAAGAGGATTCGCAGGCGCAGGTGGATATGAATGTGGTGATGACCGGGTCGGGTTCGTTCGTTGAGGTGCAGGCGAGCGCGGAGGGCCGGCCGTATTCGGATATCGAGCTGCAGGATTTGCTGCATCTCGCGGCGGGCGGCATCAAGCAGCTGATCGATAAGCAGCGAGAACTTGTGCAGATTAAGTTTGCTACACGCACCTGACGAGATGGCCGGCGCTTGGGCGAGGAAAGCACACTGAAACTTTTTTTGGCGTCGTCGAATCGCCGGCAAGCTGCGCGAATTTCGCGAACTGGCCGAAGAATCGGCTGCGACCGTGACGGGTTTCGAGATTACGGCGCTGCCGGATTTTTCCGAGTTCCCTTCCTACGAAGAAACTGCTTCCACGTTTGCAGAAAATGCCGCGGGCAAAGCGCTGCATTACAGCCGGTTCACGCCGGAACTGGTGCTGGCGGACGACTCGGGACTGGTAGTACCGGCCCTAGGCGGAGCGCCGGGAGTGCTATTCGGCGCGGTATGCGGGGCCGGATGCGCACTGACGCGGATCGCGTGGCGAAGCTGCTCGGCGAAATGAAAGCGATGACAGGCGATGCGCGGCGGGCCCATTTTGTTTGCGTGATTGTGGTGGCGCGGCACGGAAAGGCCGTGGCGGTGGTTTCCGACGCGGCGCACGGCGCGATTGCGGATGAGCCCGCTGGGGGCGGCGGATTCGGGTACGATCCGATTTCACGTTTCCAGAGCTGGGGCGCACGTATGCGGAAGCCTCGCAGAATGAGAAAAATCGGCTCTCGCCACCGAGGCAAGGCCTTCCGTAAAACCATGTATGTGCTTTCCACCACAAACGCTGTTACCTTCGTGCGGTAGTCGCATCTAAATAAGGTCGCCGCAAGGTTCCCAAGCGTTTCTTCGCGGCTGCGGGATTCTAAATTCTCCCTTTGCAACGAGGTGAACCCATGGCGGCTCCGAGTGCCACGTTGAAAAAGGAATCTTTGCTGATCGAACGGATGGCCGAAGCGCGCACGCGCACAGACGATATTTTTGCGTTGCTGACGCCGAACGCGTATTACGACCGGCCGATTCGCGAGCGCCACCGGCTGATTTTTTATTTGGGGCATCTCGAGGCGTTCGACTGGAATTTGCTGAGCGGGGCCGCTGGGGCTGGCATCGAAGCAGCCGGAACTGGATAAGCTTTTTGCGTTTGGAATCGATCCGGTGGATGGCGGGCTGCCGATGGACGAGCCGAAGGACTGGCCGACGATTGCCGTGGTGGAAAAATACCGGCGCGATGTACGCGGGCGGATCGATGAAGCGCTGCGCGTGCAGGATATTTCTACTTCGAAAGATGGGTATCTCGCGGACGGGACTTTGCTGCATGTGGCGATCGAGCACCGGCTGATGCACGCGGAGACGCTGGCGTACTTGCTTCACAACGTGCAGGTGGATCGGAAGATTGCGCAGCCTGCGCCGGCGGAAGATCGTCGCCGCGCTCCCGAAAATCGCAGCGTGGCAATTCCCAGCGGCATCGCGACGCTTGGGCAGAAGCGCGCGGCGGGTGGATTTGGATGGGACAACGAATTCGATACGCAGCAGGTGCTGGTGCCGGGGTTTTCGATCGATGCGCTGCCCGTAACGAATGCGGACTTTCTGCGTTTTATGGATGATGGCGGATACGAGACGCAACGCTTCTGGCATGCAGAGGATTGGGCGTGGATTCAAAAAGATGGCGTGGCGCATCCACACTTTTGGAGCGCGTCGGATACGCCCGATGCGGAGAATCCGGAGCAGCGCTGGAATTTTCGGATGATGTTCGGCTCGATTGGGCTGCCTCTTTCGTGGCCGGTGTATGTGAGCCATGCGGAAGCGAGCGCGTACGCGAAGTGGGCGGGCAAGAAATTGCCGACGGAAGAACAGTGGCAGCGCGCGGCGTACGGAACGCCGGAAGGGCGCGAACGCTCATATCCGTGGGGCGAGGAAGAGCCGGAGCTTACGCACGGAAACTTTCATCACAAGCGCTGGGATCCGAGCGGAGTGCACGATCATCCGGAAGGCGCGAGCGCGTTTGGCGTTTTTGATTTGCTTGGGAATGGATGGGAATGGACGTCGACGCCGTTTGCGCCGCTGCCGGGATTCGAACCATATCCTTTCTATAAAGGCTACTCGGCGGACTTTTTTGACGGCAAACATTACGTGATGAAAGGCGGGTCAGCACGCACGGATTCGTGTATGCTGCGCCGCTCGTATCGGAACTGGTTCCAGTCTCACTACCCCTACGTCTACGGCAGCTTTCGCTGCGTGGAGGAATAAGTCATGGCGTCACCCAGAATGGTTCCCTCTCCTGCTCCGGTTGGTGTTTCGGTTGACGCGCCGCTCTCGGGTGAAGTCGCTGAGATGTGTTCGGAGGTTGCGATTGGGCTTTCGCAGCCCGGGCAGAAAGAAATGCCGTCGAAATATTTGTACGATGAGGTTGGGTCGGGGCTGTTCGACGTGATCTGCGTGCTGCCGGAATATGGGCTGAGCCGCGCGGGGATGCGGACACTGGTGCGGAATGCTCCGGAAATTATTTCGATGCTGCCGTCACCGGTGATTGTGGCGGAGCTGGGGAGCGGCAGCGGGATCAAGACGCGCGTGTTGCTCGAGGCGCTCGCGAAGCGGCAGCGTGTGCACTACTACCCGATCGATATTTCGGGCTCGGCGCTTTCGCGCTGCGAGCGGGAGATTGGGCAGATCGATCAGGTGAGCATCGTCGGATTCGAGCGGGCGTACCTGGAAGGGCTGCGCGAGGTGTCGGCGCGGCGGAAAGAAGGCGAGAAGATTTTTGTGCTGTTTTTGGGGAGCACGATTGGGAACTTCGACCGACCGGCCGGCGATCAATTTTTGCGCGAAGTGCGCGGGATTTTGCAGGCGGGCGATGCGCTGCTGCTGGCGACGGATTTGGAGAAGCCGGTGGCGCAGCTGGTGAACTGCGTATGACGATGAAGCGGGCGTGACGGCGGCGTTTAACATGAATTATCTGGCGCGACTTAATCGGGAGCTGGGCGCGGATTTTGATTTGGAGCAATTTGAGCATGTGGCGCGGTATGACGAGACCGAGCGGCGCGTGGAGATGCATTTGCGGTCGAAGGCGTTTCAGCGCGTGGATATTAAGGCGGCGGGGCTGCGGTTTTACATGCGCGAGGGCGAGACGATTTGGACGGAGAGTTCGCACAAGTACAACACAGGGGAAGTGATCGCGATGGGGGAGCGGACCGGGTACAAGTGCGCGCGGGCAGTGGGTGGATGAGGAGTGGCCGTTCGCGCAGAGTTTGTTCTTCGCGGTATAGCGAGTAAGGCGGAAGGAGCTTTGGCGGCGCTGCGAGAGGTTTCGCGGCGCCGTTTTTTTTTGGTGCAGGGGTGAAGGTGGCTGGCGGGCGCAGTCCGATGGCGGGTGATGGACGTGTTGTGGTGGTGGTACTACACGCTGCACAGGCTGACAGACTATGTTACAGCGCGCTGCGCGCGCCTAGGCAAAAGCGACGCGGGGGAATGTGCCTGAGGTCGGGTGTGGGTTGGGCGCTATGTGAGGGAGGAGAAATCAAGGGCGAAGCGGGAGAGGTATTTGCGGAGGCGGTCGGCGTCATTGGAGCTGGATTTGCGGGTGCGGGAGGAGGCGTAAAGTTTGCGGCCGGCGTCGGAGAGGGAGCGGGAGGCGCGGCAGACTTCGATGACGCGGGCGAGTTGAACGCGATCGAAGGGATCGATCTGATCGAGGGCGTCGAGCGACAGGACGGAGAGCAGAATTTTTTCGGCGGCGGATTCGGAGGCGGCGTCCGCGGTAGTGGGGCGATTCCCATGAGGCGCGGAGGCGGGTGAGTTCTTCCTGGACGGTATCGACGGAGATGCGGCCGCCGTGGGCGAGGGTGGCCATGCGGACGACGGCACCGTTGAGTTCGCGGAAATTTCCGGTCCACTGCGCTTCGGGCGATAGCGCGAAATCGAGGAACGTTTTTTTGGCTTCGGTGCTGAAGGTGACCTGGCGCGAAGCGCGTTCGGCGAATTGATCGAGCTCGAACTGCAAGTTGGGCTCGATGTCTTCGGGGCGGTCTTTTAAACCTGGCAGCGTGAAACTCCACAAATTGATGCGCGAGAGCAGGTCTTCGCGGAAGCGGCCTTCGCGGACGGCGGCGAGCAGGTCGCGGTTTGTTCCGGCGATCAGTTGAAAGTCGCTGCGCACTTCCCTATCGGAGCCGAGCGGGAGAAATGTTTTTTCTTCGAGGGCGCGGAGGAGCATGGCTTGCTCGTCGGAGCCGAGCTCGCCGATTTCGTCGAGGAAGAGCATGCCTTTATCGGCGGCGCGGAGGACGCCGGGACGATCTTTGAGCGCTCCGGTGAAGGCGCCTTTCACGTGGCCGAAGAGAGTGGACATGGCGCCGTCGCCGCGGAGCGTGGCGCAATTCACATCGATAAATTCGCCGGTGACGGTGTGGCGCATTTTTTTGAGTTCGTAGATACGGCGTGCGAGTTTCGATTTGCCGGCGCCGGTGGGACCCATTAGGAGAAGCGGATCGCGAGTGGCAATGGCAACTTGCTCGATGCGATCGATGAGCGTGTTGAATGCGGCGTTGCGCGTATCGATGCCGCCTTTGAGATAGGAGACGGCGTCGCGGGTTTCCTGATGGCGGCGTTGCGCGATGCGATCGTAGTGCGGAGAGATCGAGGTCGATAATTTTGATGGTGCCGGGAGCGGTGCGATCACGTTCGGGCGAGGCTTGCAGAAGTTTGCCAGGCAAGTAGCGCGACTCGGTAAGGAGGAAGAGGCAGATCTGGGCGACGTGCGTGCCGGTAGTGATGTGGATGAAGTAGTCTTCTTTTTCGGTGTCGAACGGGTAGGCGCGGGCAAACTGAAAAAGCTTTTCGTAGACGAGTTCGAAGTCCCACGGGTCGTCGGTATCGACGGTTTGGAGGACGACGGTGGTTTCGGGTGAGACGGCGCGAATATCTTTTTGAACGAGTTCGGCGAGCGTGCTCCAGCGCGTGGGGTGGATAAGCTCGAAGCGGTTGATGACGAAATCGGGCTGGCGGCAAATGGAGACGGTGGGGCGCCAGCCGGACCAGCGGTCTTTGGAGCGGTCAGCGTCGAGGGTGGTGCCGAGGAGGCCGAGGACGACGCAGGGCTTGGCGGCGGGAGCTTTTGTTTCGTCCATATACGGAAGTATAAGGAATTATCTGGACGGATTCATGTTTTATTGAGGCGGGCGGCGAAGATTGCGTTACCCTCCTACTTGTAACGACTTACGCATCGGCATCGGATGGCACAGCTCTTGCAATACGTATATGCGCAGGACGCGGCGACGGTTCGCGAGCGAAAGCGGAGTCGCGAGCCCGGTGGGGCGTGGAATCCAAAACGGTTCCGCGCCCCAGGCGACGAACGTCGTTAGTTGCTCTGACGGCTAGTTGGGGGGCTCGCGCTGGTGCGCTTCGCCACCGGCGACAAGAGTGTCGCCGCCACTAACGCGCCACAGAATCGAAGCAAGAGAGGACGCAATGTCGGAGACAACTTACAACGTGATCACGCCCGAAAAAGGCGTGCCCGATCAAGGCTTGGACGAAGGGCGTGGCGCTCGAAGACGAAGCGCGCGCAGCAATTGGTGAACGTGGCGCAGCTGCCGTTCGTCTTACAAGTGGGTCGCGGCCATGCCGGACGTGCACTGGGGCGTCGGCGCGACGATCGGGAGCGTGATCCCGACGAAGGGCGCGATCATTCCGGCGGCGGTCGGCGTCGATATCGGCTGCGGCATGATGGCCGTGCAGACCGCTCTGAACGCGCGCGATCTTGCCGGACAATCTGAAAGGGATTCGCGCGGCGATCGAAAAAGCGGTGCCGCATGGGCGCACGAATCACGGCGGCCCGGGCGATCGCGGCGCGTGGCACGACATTCCGGCGCGCAACCGGGAAGTGTGGGGCGCGGACTGAAGCCGCGCTACGACGCGATTCTCGCGAAGCATCCGAAGCTCGATCGCGGCAACCACTCGAATCACCTGGGAACGCTCGGGACCGGCAACCACTTCATCGAGGTCTGCCTCGATGAGGAGGATGCGGTGTGGTTCATGCTGCACAGCGGTTCGCGCGGCGTGGGAAACCGGATGGGCAGCTACTTCATCGAGCTGGCGCGCAAGGATATGGAGCGGTTCTTCATCAACCTGCCGGATCGCGGATCTGGCGTACTTCCCGGAGGGCACCGAGCACTTCGACGACTACGTGGAAGCGGTGGAGTGGGCGCAGGATTACGCGCGCTGGAACCGCGAGCTGATGATGGAGCAGCTGGTCGCGGCGGTGCGCGAATCGGGCGAAGTGCCGCCGTTCAGCGCGGAGGTGAAGGCGATCAACTGCCACCACAACTACGTGGCGCGGGAGAACCACTACGGCGAGAACGTGCTGGTGACGCGCAAGGGCGCGGTGCGGGCGCGCGAAGGCGATATGGGAATCATTCCCGGCAGCATGGGAGCGCGTTCGTATATCGTGCGCGGCAAGGGCAATCCGGAAAGCTTCCAGAGCTGCAGCCACGGCGCGGGCCGGGCGATGTCGCGCAACGAGGCGAAGCGCCGGTTCACGCTGGCCGATCACGCGCGGATGACGGAAGGCGTCGAGTGCCGGAAGGACGCGGACGTGATCGACGAAACGCCGGCGGCTTATAAGCCGATCGAAGCGGTGATGGCGGCGCAGGCGGATCTGGTGGACATCGTCCACACGCTGCAGCAGGTGGTTTGCGTGAAGGGATAGTAGTGGCGTGTGAGACGAAAAATGGAAACGCACAACAAGATGATGCTCGTGATCGATGGATCGGCGGGCGAGGGCGGCGGGCAGATTTTGCGGTCGTCGCTCAGCCTGTCGCTCGCGACGGGAACGTTCCGTTTCGCATCGAGAATATTCGCGCGAAGCGGAAGAAACCGGGACTGCTTGCGGCAGCATCTGACGGCGGTACATGGCGGCGGCGGAGATCGGCGGCGGGAAAGCGGACGGCGCGCATCTTGGTTCGCAGACGCTGACGTTTACGCCGGGGCGCGTGCGGGCGGGTGTGTACAAATTCACGGTGGGAACGGCGGGCAGCGGAACGCTGGTGCTGCAGACGATTCTGCCGGCGCTGATGACGGCGGAGGGTGTTTCGAATGTAACGATGGAGGGCGGGACGCATAATCCGATGGCGCCGCCGTGTGATTTTCTGAAGAAAACGTTTCTTCCGGTGATCGAGCGGATGGGGCCGAAGGTGCAGACCGATCTTTCGCGGTATGGATTTTATCCCGCGGGCGGCGGATGCTTTCACGTGGCGATCGAGCCGTGCGCGCGAGCTGCGCACGATTGATCGTGGAGCGCGGCGAAATCGTGTCGCGCGGATCGCTGGCGATCGTGGCGAATCTTTCGCGGTCGATTGGGCGGCGCGAGGTGGAGACGGCGACTTCGCTGCTTGGATGGGGCGAGGCGCCGTCGGAGATTGTGCAGACGCGCGATTCGATTGGGCCGGGCAACGTGATTTATGCGGAGGTCGGAACGTCGACGGGGCTGACGCAACTTTTTTGCGGCTTCGGGCGGCTCGGCGCGAGTGCGGAGGCTGTGGCGGGCGAGGCGGTGGGTGCTGCGCGAGCGTATCTGGTTTCTGGAGCGGCGGCGGACGAGCATTTGGCGGATCAGCTGCTGCTGCCGTTTGCGCTGGCGGGCGGTGGGACGTTTACCGCCGAGAAATTCAATATGCATGCGCGGACGAACATGGAAGTGATAGTGCGGTTTTTGCCGGTGGCGTTTCGCACGGAGCAGGAAGGCGGAGCGACGCGAGTGAGGGTCGTGAAGAACTAGCCGGAAATGACGAGAGTTCAGGCGGCGCTGCGAAGAAATTCGCGGCGCCGTTTTCTTTGGAGGGTGAGGCGAAGGATTTTTCCGCACAGGCAAGATTGCCTGTGCCACGGGGGGAGGTGGCTGGCGCCGTCCGGTGGCTATGGCGTGATGGGCCAGCCGCGGGAGGCGAGCCAACGTTTCCACCAGTGTTCGTTTTCGCGGAGGACGGCTTGTTGTTGTGGTGGGAGATCGGGGCCGGGTGCGGGGATGGGGGCGAGAGCGTGGGAGGCCGAGGGAGGCGCGGAGGGTGTTCACGTTTTCTGGAGATTCGCAGGGCCAGGGCGCTCGAGGCCGTCGCGGGAGTCGGTGAGCCATTGGGTGCCATATTTTTGCGGGCGGCCTTCGTACATGGCGATGCGATCGGAGAGGTAGGCCGGCTGCCAGCGCGGGACGTTTTGAGCGAAGATTCTTTTTCGAGGAGCGCGAGGGCGCGGCGCTGGAGCGGAGGATCGCAGATGGCGTGTTGGGCGCTGAGCCAGGCGGCGTAGGCGCCGTCAGCGAAGACGAGTTGCTCGTGTGGCCAGCCGTGAGTGTCGAGGATTTGGGTGAGGCGGGCGGCGTTTTGCTCGTGGATGGCAAGCATGGCGGGGACGTAGTGATGGCCTTCGAGGGCGTTGGCGCTTGCTAATTCGGCGCGCAGGGATTCGTCGGCGTGTTGCATGGCGAGAAGTTCGGCGCGGAGCTTTTCGTTGATCATTTGAAAATTTAGATCGAAGCAGCGGCTAGATGGTTTTGTCTTTGGCGTAGCAGATGTGTTCGATTTTGCAGTCGAGGCAGCGGGGTTTGCGGGCGATGCAGAGCCGGCGGCCGTGCTAGATGAGCTGGTGGGAGAAGAGGACCCATCTATTTTGGGGGAGGATTTTGATGAGGTCCTGCTCGATTTTTTTTGGGTCGGAGTGTTTGGTGAGGTCGAGGCGGTTGGAGAGGCGGATGACGTGGGTATCGACGACGACGCCGCTGGCGATTCCGTAGCCGGAGCCGAGGACGACGTTGGCGGTTTTGCGGGCGACGCCGGGGAGGGTGAGGATCTCGTCCATGGTTCGCGGGACCTGGCCGGCGAAATCTTCGACCAGACTTTTTGGAGGCGCCCATGATGGACTTTGTTTTGTTGCGGAAGAAACCGGTGGGGCGGATTTCTTGTTCGAGCTCACTTGGGTGGCGGAGGCGAAGTGCTTTGGGCGATGGGATATTTTTTGAAGAGGGCGGGCGTGACTTGGTTGACGCGGACGTCGGTGCATTGGGCGGAGAGGATGGTGGCGATGAGGAGTTGGAAGGATTTTCGTGGACGAGTTCGCAGGAGGCGTCGGGGTACATCTGGTCGAGGCCGTCGAGGATGGCGGCGACGCGAGTGGGGTTGGTGCCGCGGAGTTTGAGGCGGGGCTGGAGATCGGCTTTGGTGGAAGCGGCAGGGGCGGAGCTTTTGGATTTTTTGGAGAACGCGGGACCGGATTTTTTGGAGGACGGTTTCATTTTTCGAAGATAACACAGGGGGCGGACAGCTTGCTCCGCTCGCCAGAGGCTGCAAGGCAACTGCAAAGGCTGACGGATCGCGCAGAATCGGCGCGGTCCACCGTTACATGAGGCAAAACCAAAGGGGACGACGGACAGCAAAAGCGAAAGCAAAGGCAAAGGCTGTCGGGTACCGCGGTGAGACTGCGAGACCCGCCGTTACAGAAGTGAACGGCGGAGCGAAGGCGGAACAAGGCGAAGTCAAAACGCGACCGACTAAAGTCGGTCGCGCACAGGCAGGATTGCCTGTGCTACTTAGCGCGCGGTGCGATAGCGCGAGTTTGGCGGAGCGAGAGCTCCATTCCTTCATCATTCGTGGCGGAGGGCGACCATGGGGTCGATGGTGGTGGCGCGGCGGGCGGGGATGTAGCCGGCGAGCAAGGCGACGAGGGCGAGCGTGCATGCGACGAGCAGCAAGGTGAGGGGGTCGTAGGCGGAGACGGAGAAGAGGAGGTGAGCGATGAGGCGGGAGGCCACGAGGGCGCAGGGGACGCCGACGAGGAGGCCGGCGGAGGCGAGGATGAGAGTTTCGCGGAGGACCATGCGGAGGACGTCGGCGGGAGTGGCGCCGAGGGCGAGTCGGATGCCAATGTCGTGGGTTTGGCGGGAGACGGAGTAGGAGATGACGCCGAAAATTCCGACGGCGGCGAGAAGGAGAGCGATGGCGGCGAAGAGGCCGAGGAGTGCGGTGCGGAAGCGAGGCTCGTCCACGGATGAGGTGAGAGCGTCGGGGAGTTTTTGCACGTCGGTGACCGGGAGATCTTTATCGATTTGGGTGGTGCTGCGGCGGACGGCGTCGGCGACTTGCGCGGAGGTGAGCGTGCTGCGGACGACGACATTGACGCCGGGAAATGGAGCTTGCGCGTAAGGGACGTAGACCATGGGTGTGGGATCTTGATCGAGGGCAACGTCGCGCACATCGCCGACGACGCCGACGATTTCGCGGGGCTGATCGGATCGGGCGGCATGGCGAAACTCAACTTTTTTCCGACGGGGTCGGCGTTGGGGAAATAGCGTTGCGCGAGCGAGCGGCTGATCAGGGTGACGCGCGGGGATTCGGCGACGTCATGCGCGTCAAAATTGCGGCCTTCGAGAAGCGGAATATTCATCACGCCGAAATAGCCAGGGCTGGCGGAAACGTAGTCGGCGGTTTGCAGCGCACCGGGCGAGATGGGCGGAGCACCGACGATGGTGAAGCCGAGGTTGATGCGGCCGTTGGCGATCGGCATGGGGATGGCGAAGGCGGCGCGTTCCATGCCGGGCTCGGCGTGGAGATTGGCGAGTAGCTGGTTGTTGAACGCGGTCCACTGCGCGGGCCTCGCGTATTCGAAGCGCGGCAGTGAGACTTCGGCTTTGACGACATTTTGCGCGTCGAATCCCGGTGCGACGGCGGTGGCTCTTGCGAAGCTACGGATGAAGAGGCCGGCGCCCACGAGCAAGACCATCGCGAGGGCGACTTCGGCGGCGGCGAGAATCGTGCGCATGCGACGACGCGAGCGGCTTTCACCGGCGCGCGCTTCGCCTTCGCGGAGGCTAGTTTGAAGATCGGTGCGCGAAGCGAAGAGTGCGGGCGCGAGGCCGAAGGCAGCGCTGGCGAGCAGCGAAAGGACGAGGGCGAAAGCGAGGACGTTGAGGTCAACCGTGATCGGGTGGATGCGGGAGACGCCGGCGGGGATGAGGGCGCTGAGCGCTTTGACCCCGACGTAAGCGAGAGCGACGCCAGCGATGCCGCCGAGAAGGCCGAGGACGGCGGTTTCGCTGAGGAGTTGGCGCACGATGCGGGCGCGGCCGGCGCCGAGAGTGGCGCGCACGGCCATTTCGCGGGAGCGCGAAGTGGCGCGCGTGAGAAGAAGGTTGGCGATATTGGCGCAGGCGATGAGAAGAACGAGCGCGACGGCGCCGAGCAGGGTGAAAAGCGCGACGCGCACGTCACCAACGATCGAGCGCTGCAGCGGCGTGAGTTCGGTGGACCAGCCTTTGTCTTCCACAGGAAAATTCTGCGCCTGGCGCGAGGCGATGCCGTCGGTTTCGGATTGCGCTTGGGCGAGTGAGACGCCGGGCTTGAGGCGCGCGGTGACGCCGAGCCAGTGGCCGGCGCGACGCGTGGTCCATTCGCCGAAAAGCGGATCTTGCGGGAGCGCGAGCCAGAGCTGTTTGCTCGCGGAGAGATCGGGAAAGCGGAAGCGGCTGGGCATCACGCCGATGACGGTGAATTGTTTTTTATCGAGAGTGATGGACTGACCGAGGATGGCGGGATCGGCGTGGAAAATTTCGCGCCAGAGATTTTTGCTGAGGACGACTTGGGGAGGCGCGCCGGGTTTCGCGTCATCGGGCGTGATGGTGCGGCCGATGATCGGATCGACGGCGAAGACTTTGAAGAAGTCGCCGGTGACGACGGCGGTGTTGACGGCTTGCGGCTCGCCGTGGCCGGTGAGAGTGAGCTGATGAAAGTTGCTGCCGGCGACGGCGTCGAGTGTGGTGGCATCGCGGCGCAAATCGTCCATGTTGGCGAAGGACCAGCCGGTGGGCGTGTCGCGAGTGTCGGGCGTGACTTGGCCGATGTTGACGAGTTCAGCGGGGCGCGTGTAGGGGAGAGGCTTGAGCATCACGGCGTAGACCACGCTGAAGATCGCGGTGTTGGCGCCGATGCCGAGGGCGAGAGTGAGCACGACGACGGCGGTGAAGCCGGGAGATTTCTTCAGGGTGCGGAAGGCGTAGCGGACGTCTTGCGCGAACGTTTCAAGGAACGGGAGGCCACGGAGATCGCGGTTGGTTTCGCGAAGGCGCTCGGTGGCGCCGAGTTGCAGGTGGGCGGCGCGGCGGGCTTCGGAGGGGGACATGCCGCGGCGTTCGTTTTCTTCGGCGAGCATTGCGAGGTGGGAGGCGAGCTCGTCGTCGAAGTCGCGGTTCCCTGCTGAGGGTGATAGGGCTTCTGCGATTCGCGCTAGCGCGGCGCGTGTGCGTGAGTAGATCGACGTGGTGGCCATTGGTGACTAACCTCGCTCCGCCTGAGCGGCAATTTGCTCTGCGCTCTCCGGACTAGAAGTACGATGTTCAATACATCGATACGTAACCGAAATCGTATCCATAGCAACGGCCGTAAACCTGTGAGTTCAGACCTCTCGAAGGGCAATCATTGGGTCCACCTTCGTCGCGCGCCAGGCTGGAATGTAGCTGGCCAGAACGGCGACGGCAAACAAGAGCAGAGGTACGACCAGAAACACAGCCGGATCATGCGGGCGAACGCCATAAAGCAAACTCGCCATCATCGAGGCAGTCGATGCGGAAAGAACCACGCCGGCAATGATTCCCACGCCCGCAAGCGCGACCCCCTTGCGTAAGAACAGTTTCAGAATGTCGGCGCGCCGTGCGCCCAATGCCATGCGCAGACCGATCTCGCGCGACCTTTGGCCGACCATATAGGCCAGCAAGCCGTAAATTCCAATCGAAGCCAGAACCAGCGCCACGCCAGCAAAGCCGCCCACCAGATCGGCAGAAAAACGGCGTGAAGCCAGTGACCGATCAAGGACGTCGTTCATAGAAGAAACATTAAATACCGGCAAGCCGGGATCGATGCTCTGGATTTCATGCCGAATCTGTGGTTCGAGCAGGGTCGCGGGCAGAGACGTCCGCAACACCACGCTCAGTCGCTTGCTGGAATCTTGATAGGTCGAAACATAGATGTGGGGAACGCCATCGATGTCGAGACCGTCACTCTTGATATCCCTAATAATACCCACGACGGTCGTCCATGGCTTGGTAGGGTCTTGTCCGAACCGCACCCGGCGGCCCAGCGGATCGCGGGTTGGCCAATACTTATGAGCGGTGCTTTCATCAATGATGGCCACCAGCGGTTTGCCGTCTTCATCGCCCTCGGTGAATGAGCGGCCGCGTAGGAGCGTCGCCTGGAACACCTTAAAATAATCGGGGCTTATCCGAATTCTCTCGGCGCGCAGATCCTGCGAGGACTCGACCGGTCTATCTTCAATCGCTAAGCTTTCAGTCGCTAAGCCACCGACCGCGTTGGGGTTGGTATTGGTGGTCGGTAGAGCTGAGGTGATTGCGGCGAGTTCCACTCCCGGAATTGCCTTCATGCGCCGCAGCAACTCACGATCAAAGGTGGCCTTACCTTGAATACCGAGATACGGATCCGTCTTCGGATCGTTGGGATTCCTAGCCACGTGTTTGCCGTGACAACTTGAGTTGGATTAAAGCCTGGATTTTCCTGCAACAGGTCCCGCAGCGTACGCAGCAGCAAGCCGGCTCCCACCATCAGTATGACGGCAAATGCCAGTTCAGAGACGATGAGAACATCCCGCAATCGGCCGGTCTTCGTGCTGTAGCCGGACCCTCGACCGCCTTCACGAATGGCCGAGGAGAGAGCGACTTTTGCCGAATGAAGCGCTGGAGCAAGTCCAAACACCAAGCCGGTAAGAATGGAAATCAGCAGAGCGAACGCCAGCACCACCCAGTCGATTCGTACTTCGTTGAGCCGGGGAACGGTCGATGGCACAAAGCGCAGGATGAAGCCTAAAGTACCCACTGCGGTGGCAATTCCCGCGGCCCCGCCGATGAGCGACAGCAGCATGGACTCGGTCAGCATCTGGCGCACCATGCGGCCGCGGGTCGCCCCCAGCGCTAACCGCACCGCCATCTCTTGTTGTCGCCCTGAAGCGCGCGCCAAGGAGCAGATTGGCAATGTTCAACGATACGATGAAAACGACGAGAATGACCGCACCCAACAACACCAGCAGCATGGGCCGTACCTTGCCTACCAAAGTTTCCTGCAATGGTTGAATCTCAATCGTCCATTGGGCCTGCGGCGGATAATCGGTGGGAAAGTCGTGGCGTAATTGGGCAGCCATGGCAGTGAGCCGCGCCTGAGCTTGCTCCAGTGTCAGGCCAGGCCTAAGCCGTCCGATTCCAGATACCAAAATCCGGGTACCACGCAGTGGCGGGGGAAAGGGATCTGCGCTGAATCCGCCGGCACCAAACACTTCCACTTCGCCCGAAGTCGTCGGTCCAGGATGGCGAAATCCGCGTGGCAGAACCCCAATAATGGTAGTGGGATCCCCATCGATGCGGATGGTACGGCCGAGAACATTCGGATCGGCGCCATAGGCACGGCGCCACAGGCCATCGCTGATCACGGTCAGGGGAGCGAAACCAGGCGCGAAGTCCTGCGGAGCGAACAACCGTCCAAGTTGCGGAGTCACCCCCAGCATGGAAAAGTAGCTGAAACTGCCATTGACCGCCTCGAGACGCTCGGGCTGTTTGGCTCCGGTCATATTCTCGGTACCCTCAAAGATCGGGGTCACATCTTCAAATACACCCGATCGCGTCTGCAGGTCATCCAGTTCGGGCTTGGAAAACCTAACGTCCCGCAATCCTACGCCGGGCTCGTTAAAGAAGACTCTTACCAAGCGATCGGGGTCGCGGTAGGGTAGAGAACGCAGCAACACGGCATTCACGATGCTGAAAATTGCCGTGTTGGCTCCCACTCCCAGCGCCAGCGTCAAAACCGCGACTACGGTAAACGTGGGCTTCTTGACCAGCATGCGCCAACCGTATCGAACATCCTGAAGTAAAGTTTCCATGTGAACGCTTCCCTTTCGACCCCTCTGCTTGACTCGCTTAGACGCAGTGCTACTCGAGGGATGTGAGCAAGTTTCGGGCCATAAGTGGAAGGCGGCTATGCTACTGAAAAGATTGATACAACATTTGTGAGGGGGCCCTGTTGCGACACGACACCGTTCGTTTCCGGGGAGGGGATGTCCGTTATTGGGCAGCCATATGCGAATCTGGTCTCATCCTTTCCTGGGAGTCGCCTATCGCTGGACCCAGTAAGTCCCGGTGAGTTGATTAAGAAAGGTGCGGTCACAAAGGTCTGTTGCAGGATCGTCTCACTGCTCGGCTATGATTGCCCTCGCGTCACAATCCCGGAACCTAAGAACGCGGCGCATTTACTTTTAGCTGAGTCGGCCGGAGGTGATTCATGATGCGGAACAAGACGATGTTGTCACATATGAAATCGCTGGTGTTGGGCTATTTGCTCGTCGCACCAATCGCTCCCGGATGGGCGAAGCCCGTACCTGGCACGACAGGCCCTGGTGAGCCATGCAGGCAGTGCAGACAAATCGATGCGATGGTGTCGGGCGAATTCGCACGATCACCCGTGGGCAGCTTGACGGTGGGCGTGGTTTCCGGCGACAAACTGGTGTGGACGAAAAGCTATGGCAATGCAAGCTCAGAGACGAGCCTGGCTGCAAATCGGGATACCGTCTACCGCATAGGGTCCATTACGAAGATGTTCACCGCTACGATGCTGGAGCAACTTGTGGACGCGGGGAAAATAGAACTTACCGATCAGGTGGAGAAATATTTCCCGGAAATCAATACGGTGCAGAAGAGATATAAAGACGCTCCGCCGATCACACTGCTGCAACTGGCCACGCACACATCAGGACTTTCACGGGAGCCGGGCCATATCGAGAAATATGTCACCGGCGAGCCGGAAGCCTGGAAAGAGACTCTGACAGCAGCGCTGCCGCATGTGCATTACGAGTCTAAGCCGGGTAAACGGTACTCATACTCCAATATCGGATATGCCGTGCTGGGAGCAGCATTGCAGCAGGCCGCGGGGCAACCGTATCTGGAATATCTTCCTCAACATATTTTTATGCCATTGGGGATGACGCATACATCCCTGGTGCTGACACCGGAAATACAATCGCACCTGGCGAAGGGGTACGAGGCGAATCAAATAGGCTCTACAAGCTCGGCTGAATCGGACCTGGAGAACAGAATGGGACGAGGCTACAAGGTACCCAATGGAGCGATTTATACCACAGTCGGTGACCTGGCAAAATTCGCATCGTTCCTGATGGGCAAAGGCCCTGCGGACGTGCTTGCACCTTCTAAACTGCTCCACTATCAGGATCAGTACGTTGTACGCACGGGTGAGCCGAGAGTGAGTTTGTATGGTCTGGGGATCATGTTCATCCGGGAGGGCAGATATATTGCCGCAGGACATGGTGGTGCAGTAAGCGGCTTCACCGCGGCTTTATATATGAATCGCGAGTCGAGTGTTGCTGTGTTGGTGTTAAGCAGTGCTGCGCGCAATGGATCGGTGAATGTAGACGAGTTAGCGCTTCGGGTATTGGATGCCTTGTCGAAATGATCTCGTGCAATAGGATGCAACATCGCTGCAAGATGCCCGGACGCATTTCTGAGTCTCGGGAATCCCGCGAATTATCGTGGTCTGCACGCCCGGATCCGCGGATAGCCTATAAGGTCGCCCGACGCCAGGGTGGGGTTGGGAAGCCTGCACCAGCAACGATTAGATTGATCTAGCGGAGGCGATGGATTCGGCACAGCCTGAGGAGGGTCGGGCCTCTGGCTTCGTTGGACAGCGAAATCTGGAGACTGCCATGGAACTCGCGCACGCCCGGAGACGGCACATTAAAAAAAGTTAATGAAAAAGACAAGGTCGGATACGTATCGCGGCCCGCATCTAAACTCGCTTTTATTCGCCTGTGGAAAAAGCTCGTTGCGCGGCGGCTTGCGGGATGTTAGTGTTCTTCTCGCCCTTCGCACAAATACTTTTTAGCCTTCTTCGCTTTGGTGGACTTACCCTGGGCCAGCGCAAAAAGGACACGCGTTCACACGTGGTTACTAATGTAGCTTGAGCATGCCCAAGCGCGAGGAGGAAGTCGTGGCCGACAATCCTTTCACCGGACAATGGACTTATCGGAGTCTACTAAACGATCCTGATCTGTCGACGGACTTCGACAGTCTGGAATTTGGCCGCGGCACGATCATCATCGACGACACGCCGCCCGAACTTCTCAAAGGCAAGATTGGCGGACCCGGCTGGTCTCTCACGCTGCGCGGCTCGCGATCCTACGGTTCGCCGGCGCAAGTGCGGTTCCAGGGCAAAGGGCTCGTCGGCGGCGAAGAGTGGATCTACGACTACATCGGCTGGCTCGTTCCCGTGTGGCCGGCAAGCACCGATGCGCTCGACCACGCCGCAATCGTTGGCTCTGTAACACGCACCATTCCTCATTCTTCCGGAACTGGTGGGGTCGCCCCTGCCGGTGTGGTCGCTTCGTTCTACGCAGTCCGAGTCTCTCCCGGGAGTTCCTGACAAACGCCGATTGCATTGAGCTAAAGGAAACAAACACAATGACAAAAGTAGAACGCATTTTCTTTTTGCTGCTCTCCGCTGCCTTTCTGGTTCCACCTGTCACTTCCCAAGTGCGCGAGTTCCAACCCCCGCCGACGCTGATTCCGCAAAACCCGCAGGCCACCGAGAGGCTGCGTGCGCTCGTGGCGGCACCCCAGCCGGTGCCCAGCCAGAACTGCGAGCAGGCCACGGTCAAGGTGAACGGCCGCATTGTCACGGTCAATCTGAACGAACTCTATGCCGACTCCTCGATCTTCAATCCAGCCACGGACAGCCCCTGGCCCAAGCATATGGAGCCGCTCCATCTGCGGTCGTACGGCGGTTGCAAGATGGGGCCGCTGATCGCCGTTAACCCTGGCGATACACTGCGCGTGAATCTTATCAACGATCTTCCGGCCGATGACCCGAGTTGCTTGACCACCCCGCCCCCAGGGCTTGGGCTTCCGCCGGGCGTCGGATGCTTCAACACCATCAACTTGCACACCCATGGGCTGCACGTGTCACCGGCGGGCAATAGTGACAACGTACTTTTGAATATCGGACCGCAAACGAAGTTCGAATACGAAGTCAATGTTCCCGAGGATCATCCCGCGGGCACATTCTGGTACCACGCGCATCGTCACGGTTCGACGGCGGTTCAGGTCACAAGCGGCGCTGCCGGCATACTCGTGATACGCGGTAACCGCCCCTACAGGGCGCCCACCAGTGACGACCCGCATCCCTTGGCCGATATCGATACCATTTTGCATCGCGCAGACGGCACTCCCCTCACCGAGCAGTTCTTTTTTCTGCAGCAACTGGCCTATGCCTGCTTCAGCAACCCGCCCCACCAGGACGGCGGTCCGTGGCAGCAGCTCTACACCATTCACGGTTTTTTCAACGCCACCACTGCAGGCGTGAGCCCTCCCATCCCGAAGAAAAGCCCGGCCATTTCCCCGTGGAGCTGCCCGCTGCCCTCCACCGACCAGTATGTGACACCCGGGGTGGTGGAGAACTTCGGTCTGCAACTGTTTTCGGCCAGCATATGGGATACCAATGGCCGTTTTACCAGCGTGAATGGTGAGGTGGAACCGACGATGACCCTCGCAGCCGGAGAGATTCAGCGATGGCGCTTTGTTCATGCCGGTGTGCACGACACCGTCAACCTGCAAATTGTTCACGCCGTGGATCAGACCAGTGCGCATAACCTGATCGCGACGTCGGGACTCACAGGTAACCGCCTGGAACAGGCTGCCGAGGTGCAGGCGGAGTGCCCAACGACGCCCGAGACTCTCGTGCCCCAGTTCGAGATCGCCGCCGACGGCCTAACCATGGCCCGCATTCACACCCTGGCCGGCACGAGCGAAGCCGGCTCCGACGGGGCTAACTATCTGCAGCCCGGTTACCGCAGCGACATCCTCGTCGCCTTTCCCCAAGATGGCTGGTATTGCCTGCTCGATCAGGCGGCGCCGGCGTCTCAGCGTTTCAATCCCACTACTGGGAACGGCGGCGGCTCCGGTCCGTCGCAGCAGCAACTGCTGGCCTATATTCACGTGGTGGGCGGGCAACCGGTTGCGGGCGACCTCGAGAAGTACATCGAAGACGCTCTCTACACCGCCAATCCGCAGCTGCCCGAGCCTGTGCGGAGTGGGCTTCGTTCCGGCGATCTTACGCCCTGGGCGCCCTTTGTTTCGCTTCCTCCGCCACCCTCCAAGCAGCAGCCAACGTGGATCAACTTCCAAATCAGTTCCACCGGGCAGTTCCAAGTCAACAACGCCTCCTACGATCCGGATGTTGTCAACATCACTCGGCAAGTGAACACCACCGATGACTGGATCCTCTCAGTGACCGGACCACCGATATTGGAACCTCATATTTTTCACATCCATGTGAACCCGTTTGAGGTGACCGACGTGGTGCAGAATCTGCCCGACGGCACGCAGCGGTCCATCTTCGATGCGGCGGGAAAGTGCAAGAAGGAGGTTTTCTCGGACCCCCTGGTCAACCAGTATTGCGGCATGTTGCATACCTTCAAAGACACCGTCTTTGTCGAACCCAATTTCAACGTGCATATCCGTCAGCGTTATGACCGCTATATCGGCGAGTACGTCCTGCATTGCCACATCCTCGACCACGAAGATGCCGGCATGATGCTGAACGTCGAGATCGTGCCCGATTTGACTGCGCCCGGCCACGGGCTCGGCATGCCGAATATGAAGCATGCTCATTAGGCCTCAGACGTTGTTGCGTTTGGGGCCATCCTGCCACCGCGAAGAGGAGCGGAAGTATGCCCGATAACACAGAAAAGTCTGCTCCGGATTCGCAGCGGTGGTCGCGCTATCAACAAGTGAAGAAGATATTGAACGATGCCTCGGGGAGTGCTCACCCCAGTTATCAGGGTTACGATCGCTTCTGGGACTTGCCGCTTGGGGAATTCCTCGAATGCACTCTCTATGGCGTGCGGATGATCGCGCCTGCTTCTGCTGCGCCGGCAAAAGGAGTGGCGGGCAGCAGCTGTTGCCACTCCACTGCAGCGAAAGGCGGCGCAAGCCCTGCGTCGCCAACACAAGCTGGCCGTGGCGCCGCATCGGGCCTGATCCTTGGGCTCAAGGGCGTGGCTCCGTTCGACGGCTCGCAATTCCCTCGCCTGCCGTGGGGAGGATCCTCCGTCTCTCCGTCTGACATTGCGTTCATTGCGGCCTGGATCGACGACGGGTGCCCGGAATTCGATGCGCCTTCCGGCGGCGACGCCGCGGCCACCGCCGCCCACCTCGCTGCGCTGGCCAGCGGCAATGCGCATTTTGCCGCGCACGTTGGTCCCACGAACTCCTTCCGCGAATCCGTTGGGGGCGTCAAGGTACGGAAGAACGTCAAGTTCATGGAGCCCGAGGAACTCCAGCGGTTCCGAAACGCGCTTGCCACCATGATGTCGCTCGATGCCTTCGAACAGGATGAGCGGAGCTTCGGGTACTGGGCCCGCATCCATGCCAACCAATGCCAGCACTCGTGGGAACAGTTTCTCACCTGGCATCGCGCGTACCTCTATTTTTTCGAGCAGCGCTTGCAGGATGTTGATCCCACGGTGACTCTTCCCTATTGGGACTGGGCTGCGGATCGAGAAAACGTCATCGCTTCCATTCAAGACATGGGCTCTGCGAATCCGCTCGATAATGGCGTCGTGCCCGACGCTTATTGCTGCTGGATCGATCAGCCGGGTATCGATTCCCTGAAGGCGCAAGGCGTTCCTCAGGCCACGCTCGACAAACTCGCTACGATTATTGGGAAGCCGCCCTATAGCTCGGGCAATCGCCTTTATATTGACGCTGGACTCAAATATGGCGAGGACCCCGCCACGGACAGCGCCATTTTCCAGACCCTTTCCAAGATCAATTCGATGTGGCACTACCAGCGCTGGCCGGGCGGAAACAAGATCATCATCTTCGAGGCTTACCCTTCGCCCGAGGACGTCACGCGCACACTTCAAATTGATAACTTCTTCACGTTTGGGAGCGGGCCCGAGGACAACCATTTCTTCGGCGCGCTCGAGAACATTCATAACCTCATCCACAATTTCTCCGGCGGGGTCAACCCGAACTACGATCCAAAATCCGGTGAGCCGATGAACGTCCACAACCCGGCTAACGGCGACATGGTCAACGCCGGCCGCACGGCCTTTGACCCCATCTTCTGGGCGCACCACGCCAACATCGACCGCCTGTGGTTCGAGTGGCAGAAGCTGCATCCTAATGGCGGACCGGACGACCCCACGGAACTGCTTACGCCCTGGAACATGACCGTGGCAGACACTTATTCCATTGCCAAGCTTGGTTACGAGTACGCTCAGGCTACGCACAGCTTTCCCACCCCCAGTTCGGTGCCGATCACGCGATTCGTGTCGCAGGTTACGCCTGTGCATCCCCAGGTCGCCGCCACGCATCGCCGCGCTGAAGTCCGCCTGCACCGCGTGCAATACACGACACGCTCCGGTTTTTTCATTCGCGTCTTCCTCAACCAGCCGGATGCCAACGCCTCCACCCCCACGCAAGGCAACCCGCACTATGTCGGCATGCAAACTATGTTTACCGGCTTGTGTATCGGGGGCCCCGGACATTGCGCCACGCCGCCTGCCACTCCCCGGCGGAAGTTCGACCATCGGCCACGCTCGCATAAGGCCCCGGCGGCATTCCGCTTTGACTGCACGGATGCCGTCGAGCGTCTGCGGCAACAGGGTGAAGCCGAGTTCCAGGTCACCCTGGTGGTGCTGAACCTGGACGGCAGCCCCGCCACGGACGCCCTTCACCTCGAAGGCGTCTCTCTCAATTTCTTCGATTAAGAGGCACAGAGCGCATGACTCCCACTTACAAGATTCATCCGGCGATTGGCCTGGCCCGCGTGGGTAACAGCCCGGACAGCTTTTATCTCGCTCCCGAACGCACCGGCGCAGCGCCCATCGATTGCGGTGTTGACGGACTTCCCATCGTTAAGGACGGCGCCGAGCAGCCGGTGACAAAGTACAAGGACTCCAAGAACCGCATTCGCCGCCAGGCTGCCCGGTTCCGTGTCTACGGCTATGACGACACCACTCCCAATGGGCGCGAACTCAAGCTGGGCGACACTGTTTCCAACGTCCAAGTCGAATCCGGCCAGCAGTTCACCGGCACGCTTCTCGACATCACATGGACCGTCTATCTCGCCAACAAGAAGGCAAGCTGGTACGCCTTCGCGGAGCTAAACGGCGAGCACGGCTACCCATCCACGCACCCACTGAGAAACGCCGACGTCACCGACCCCGGGGCGCGCCAGCAGCTGATCATCGACGCCGGACCACGCTCGGTGAATTGGACTACGAAATCCGCGCGCACGGCGAGCTTCGCCCGCGGTACCTCGCCCGGCACGCCCGAGTCCTTTCCGCCCCATGACCTCAAGCCGTTTGCCATCGACACCCTCGGGCAGCTCATCTGCACCCACTCCGAGGAAGGCTACAATCGCCTGCTTGTTCTTGGCGGCTACGGCAACTCCGGCTCGTACGAAAAGGGCTTCGGCGAACCTTCCATCCAGGAGTACGCTAACAACGACGGCTGGTTCGACGACACTTCCGACGGCCCGGTGACCGCGGTGCTGAAGATCCTGGTCACCTCCATCGATGGCGTCGCGGTGCCCGCCTCTACAGACATGCAGCAATTTCTACCCGTTGACGCGGGTGCATGGGTCATCACCGGCTACCCACGGTATGCGCCGCAAATCGTCGATATTGTCACCATGGATGATCTCGTCTACGACGTTGCCGTGCGCACTGGCAATTACGCACCGGAAATCTACGGAAATGGGAAATTCAACAACGACTACTACCCTTACTTCTGGCGCGATATCTGGCCTGTTCTGCAGCGCCCGTTCAGCTACCAATTCGTAGCCGATATTGATCCAATCGATGGTGGCGATCCTCATCAGACGGGGCGAGGCTCCGGTGGAAACTTCGATCCCGGCCCACTCTCCGTGCCACCGTATCACGGCGAGAATCCCACCGAGCAACAGAACAACGCCGCCCGCCGCTACTTCATCTACAAGGTTCTACGAAAGCCGGGCCAGGAAAACAGTCTCGAAGTCGATCTCAACAAACCGGGGCGGATCTTCTATGCCATGCCGCTGCTATGCGGCGACAATCCGCTTTCTAATGAAATCCCGTCCAAGTTTCTGCGCCTCACCGATACCCAGCTCTTTCTTCTTCGGCAATGGGCCGACGGGAAATTCATCAACGAGCGGCTCGAAGACATTACACCTGCTGCTTTGCCTGAAGGTGTGGCCCTCGACCGTGGAGTGCTTGGCAATGCGCTGGGTGGCGCATTTTGTCCCGGCGCCGAGGCATGCTGGATCATGCGTAACCCCGCGATCTACTCCCATCCCTATCGCATTCACATGGCGGCATCCGCTACGCCGGGATCGCTCAGCCAGCCAGCCGTCGTATCGGGTGCCGACACGCCGGCCAGCATCGCCGACGGTCTCGAGCCGGGGGACCTCACCAAATATAGCGCCGTTCCCTGGCAGGCCGACTTCAACGAGTGCACCAATCAGGACGTTGATTACACCTATGAGAAATGGAACCTGATTGAGGCCCAATCGACCGGGGACACCTTCACCGACCTAACCTGGCTAACCTACTGGTGGCCGGCGCATCGTCCCAACAATGTCCCTCTGCCGGGCGGCGGGAGTGGGGCGTGGTCACCCACCCCCAATACGCACGCGGGTGATCTCACCATGGTCACGATCTGGTCCCAACTTGGCTTTGTTGTTCCCGCAACAGATTGGACGCCCACTACACCAGACTTCGTTCTTTCTGAAAGCCAAACCGGCGGATGAATACCACTCGGCCAAATCACTCTTCGCAGGGAGACACCTTGGCAGCGCTCAAAGTTGGGTTTCCATTGTACGAAGGCTTCGATTCTCTCGATGTCCTCGGTCCGTTTCAAACCTTCACCTTTGCCGGGATGGACCGCTACCTGCTCGGGCCGACCACCGATGTCGTGACCTCTTTCGAAGGCGTAGCCCTCACGCCTCGCGCTGCGTTCGACGATCCGAATCTGAAGCTCGACCTGCTGTTTGTACCCGGTGGCGCAGACCCGGTCTCGGTGCTGCAACAGGGCCACCTCGGCTGCAATCCATATCTCGACTTCCTCGCCCGCCAGGCACCGGATTGCACGCTTGTCTGCTCCGTCTGCACTGGCGCTCTGCTGCTTGCCGGCGCGGGACTTCTCGACGGCCACATCGCGACTACGCACTGGGCGTACAAATCCGTGCTCAGCTTATTCAAGTGCCGTGTGGTCGAAGACTACCGCCGGTATGTGAAGAGCGGCAACCGGATCACCGGCGGGGGTATATCATCGGGGCTCGACGAAGCACTCTACATCGTCAGTCTGCTGTACGGCTCCGACCAGGCGCGGCAAGGGCAGCTTGCCATGCAGTATCATCCGGAGCCCATGTTCCGGTGCGGCGATCCCGCCGATGCGGATATCCGCGACAATCCTCAGATGGTCGAGGACGTTATTCGGGAATGGAAAGTTCCCCAGGCCGAGGAAGCTGTGCGTCAATGGCTTGCCACTGACTGTCCCTAATACGCCTGCCGCTCAGCGCGTTCCATGCCTTCTGGCCCAGAATACCGAGCTCGGCCAACGCTGCTCCTCTGCGTAATAAGCGCGCCGCGTTGCTTCGTATTGCGTCCACTCCGCGTCCGCAATGCGGCAGTAGCGGGTGTGGGTATCGTGGCCATGGCGGAGCCAATCCAGGGCGACGAAGGAAGCCAATTTTCCACTGCGGAGCGCCTTGGTAATTCCATGCGATGAGAGCGGATCGAAGGCCATGGCGGCATCGCCGGCAGCCGCCCAACCTCTTCCGGCAACCTTGCTCAAGCGCTGTGACTGCGCGGCGAAGATCATCGGGAGGGTGGTTGGTTTGGCACGCTCGATGCGGCGGCGGGTTTGCTTGCTCTTGGCTAGCAAGGCATGCCAGGGTGCCGCATCCTTCAGTCCCATGGCACGAATCAGGTCGGTATCGCTCATCCAAGCAACGACGAGAGTTCCTCCGGGCACGGTGGTCGAGTACCACCAGCCATGCTCCTGGGCTTCGATGAGTGTGCCACGCTCATGAAGATTTGCGCCGGCGCCATCGAACAAGACAAAGACTCCGGCCAATGAGTCCTTCACTTCCATGCGGGCACCGTGCTGTGTTGCAAAGCGTGCGGTGCGTCCGCTGGCGTCGATCACAAATCGCGCTTCAGCTGTGGTTCCCGCCAACGCGAGGCGCCAGTGCGAGTGCTCTTCCGCAGATTCCATCAACGCAGATCGGAGGTGCACCATGACGCCGGCAGCTTGCGCGCGTTCGATGAGCATGGCATCGAACTGGGCCCGATCGAGACTCCATCCGTTCCCATGCGTCGAGAACAGAAACTCGCGGTCCTCAACCACCTCGGAACCCCATACCGACTCGGTCCCGTAGTTCTCCAACGCTGCACCGGCCGCGGCGGTCCGTTGCAGTTCGGCCCAGCAACCCAGCGATTCCAGCAACGGCCTGGCCGCAGGCGACAACGTCTCTCCCGGCTTCCATCGAGTGGTGGGCGCGGCGGCGAAGATGGCCACTTGCGCTTCGGGCATCTGCTGCCGAAGCGAGAGTGCCGCCGCCGCGGCTGCCGGACCTCCGCCCACGATAGCAACATCCAAATTCATCGGATTGGGCTTGGGTTCATCACTTCTTTTTTGGCAGAGAGGTAGACACGTCGCCAGAATGCTTCTTGCCGGACAGACGGGTCTACAGAACAAAATGGTGATGTCAGGATACCCTCGGTACCGGCAGGTAGGCGACTTACAATGCTGAATTGGGCACCGGTGCTGTTCGCGGGTTCACACATACCGCGAAACCCCAGTTCCCAAGAACGTCCCTGAATTTGCTTGCGCGTGGAGATTGCTCGTGCCTTTTCCGGAGAACGGAAAGCTTCTCCTGGGCGAGGTGGTTTGGCTCCAGGCGGGGGCGCGCCGGCTGCTTCGCATGTCGGCAGAAGATGCGCTATAAGCGCTATAAGCGCTATAAGACACCGTGGTCTTCCAGACGTTGCCTTTGATGGCGAGGCAGCGGCTGGCCGGCGCGCTGTGACGCTTGTGACTCCAGATTGTCAAAGACGCCGGTCAAGAGGGCGCACTGAGCGCCGCCCTGCTCGTTGTGTGAAATCCGCACGCGGCGTTCTCTCGAAGCAAAGAAATGCAGCTTGGAAAGCGCGGTAAGCCGGTTTCACTCAAGGGTGAGAACTTACGATCACTGTGACACGACGCTTAGCAAAGCGTGGGTCTCAGGGCTCGCGCTCTCTATAAGGCTGGTGGCGGATGCACAGGGCGAGCGGCTCGATGCAGGGCCGTACAGTGCATTCGCGGGGTCCGCGGCACTGGCAGGTAGGTCGTATTTCAACAGTAGTATGGTTTTCCAGGCAGGTCGAGGCTTGACGGGAATTTTTCGCACTATAGAGTCGGCTCCCTAGTTACCAAGGTGACCAAGGGTTCTAAGTGACGATGAACACGAGCGTAACGATAACAGAGGAAAAGGTCCGCACTCCCGTAAAGCCGGGGGCTCGTTTGGTTACCTGGAAGCAATTATCCGAAATGGACGATAGGTCGGCGCTGGGAACAGATTTGCTCTAGCCGGCGCCTGAATCTCAGGATAGCCATCCATACTTCCGTGATAGTTCAAGTAGGTAGATTCAGCTTTTGCCTCCCATTGAGGCTTGGTCTTCGGAATCGCGTATTGCGCGGCGCGCGCATAAAACCATGCGGCGTTCTTCAAATCAGTTACACCGCTGCAAAGCCGATTAGAAGCTATGGACCCAAGCACCGGAATCTTGAACCAGCGCCTGTCAAAGGGATGATCATTCTTGATCTGGTCGACGACAGAAACGTCCAGGTAGAAGTCCTCTCTCTGGATGACGTTCGTTCGAAGCCGAACCAGCTTTTCGCCTGAGCTTCTATCGGAAGTCACGACGGTGTGCAAATGACGCTTACGTATCTAGACCCTTACAACCGGTTGGGGATGTTTGACTCACGACCAGAGTGCAGCGGCGCCGCTGTTGTTTTTGTGTGCGAGCTTCCGCGGTCAAGTTACCGAGAATCCCATTTTTCGGGAAGCCGGCTTCACGGTTCGCTGTCCACATTGCAAGCGGCTGGCGCAGCCCTCAGGGATTCTTCGCAGGCTCACGCGCCATCTGACCGTTCTGCCAGGTCTCCCCGAGCGTCTTGTAAAAATAACGGGCCAGGGAAGGAATACTAATTTCGTCGGGCTTCTTTGGCTTTTTCGAAGCCAGGGCCCACCAGGCGAGGGGTGCCTGGTAGACGTCGTAGTGGGCGTCGTCCATGAGCCCCAGACTGACCCGGGCGCTCTGCTCTTCTTCGTTGCGCCGCATGGCCGAGCGCACTACCACTCCGCCGACGAGCTCAGCAGGACCCAGGCCGGGAACGAGGAAACCTGCTCCCGCCCCGCCCCAAGATGCAGCATTGAGCGCTTCATTTGCGTACTGGTCACGATAGGCTCGTTTTTCGAGGGCAGTGGCGATGGCAAAGGCGAGGACCTCTGCTAATTGTGGGTCCTGTGGCAGCCGGGTAACGACTTGATCCGGGACCAGTATGACGCCGCTGGGCAGATCCCAGGTCTGCCTCCAGTCGACATCCACCACCTGGAAGCGAAAGTGAATTTTCGTCGGGTCGGAGTCAGGCAGGACACGTTGATACGCCGGTACGAGGTTCTGGCCAATCCGTTCCACACGCGCCTGGCTCGCCGGATCCTTCGCGGGTGGGATGCGTTTCGCCTTCACCCCTAAGAAAGCTTTACTCAACCCACCCTGTTTGTCCTTCGGATCGACTTTCGATGGGTCGTAGTCCGCCTTTTTCCGAAGCCCGCTCTCACGATCGCCGATTTCGTTCTTCTTGAATGTTGCTTCCGTCGCGACGATCAGCCCATTCCGTCGCTGTTCCCCGCGGAATTCAACCCAGACGTTCGTGGTCACATCGCCAAGCGATTGTAGTGGCGGATGAAAATTCGAGCGTGTGCTTTTGTCGATCTGAACGGGCAAGCCGTCAGCGCGCACGATCAATTTTTGCGCTTGGGCCGGAGACACCGTATCCGTATAGAGGACTTTGTCGATAACCCCGTAGCCATCCCTCCGCACGACGAGCCCCTTTTGCGTGAAGATGGCAGTCGCCTCGAGGACGTTCTTCTTGTTCCAGCCATAGACCTTCAAGGGCTGCCCGATATAAGGACCGTCGCCTTTTCCGCCCCTCGGGTCAAAAGAATATCCAAAATCGGTCTTCTCATTACAGCGAACCGGGATGCCGTCAACGCTGAACTCGGTGGCGGATTTCACCGCAGTTACGTAACCGTCGATGTCCGGGGTCCGTTCCTGCGAATAACCAATGGCTGATAGGAGCACAACGACAGCAACCAACCGAGGCCGCGACATGGTCCTCAGAGCCTAGCAGGAAGTCGGCTCCCCGACGCATAACCCTTTTGGGGTACCTTGCTTAGCGTGCAGGGCGATCATTTCCTCCCATCTGACTTGTCCGGTCGGGGAACTTACCTGAAACCCGTTTTTTCAGACAGCCGGCCCTTTCCCCTGCTCGCGGCAACGGAGGTTTTTGCGGATTGGTTACGGACCTGTGGCAAAAATAGGATGTGTATGGGAAACTTCCAGTCAAGCGGCTGCGCTCGTAAAGCGGGCATCAAGTGGCGGACGAATGAGCGAGATAGTAGAGAAAACTGGGCTGATGTTGTTTCCTCCGATCGTCAGGCGTTTCCTCACCTTTCAATGGATCACAGTATTCGTTGTAGTCATAGGCATCCCTGTTTTGATCTTTAGGCTAACTGCGAGGCTGCCAGCCGACGCGGTCGCCCGCCTTCAGCAACAGGAGCATTTCGTAAAATCTCCGTTATTCTTGATCTGTTACAACAGCTTGCTAATGGGGGAGCTCTTGCTCGTGGCCGTTACGCGGGCTAAAGCGCAATCTAGAAACACGTTTTCCGCCAACACGTGAGTCAGGCAAGCGAATCTCCCGCAAAGTCGGTTTCCGGTAACTTCCCCTGTGGGTCGGGTGACGCATGGCAAGTTACCAGAACCCCTATTTCCTTCTTGGGATGTTGCCGATTTAATCGAGACTCTTCCGCGATGGCGCACCGGCATCTGCAATAGATAGAGGATCACTGGATCGTGAGTTGAATGTTCGCCATATGCGGAGAACTACCGTTGGCTGCGCTGGCAGAGACTACGATGGCTAATGTGCCCGCCGGGGTGCCCGGGCTGCGCGGCGCAGAACTCCCGCCGCCGCAACCGGTAAAGCAAATACCTGATCCCAGGCAGATCATGGCCAACGCGATCACCCGGAATGAGCGCAACCACTGCCGTTTTCTGCATCGTCCGAGGAGCCCGACCATCCCGCCGAAACTCATCAACGCTCCCGCCGGGACCCATGGGGCAGGTGCTCGGGGGATGCGCAGCAGACTTGCTGTAGGCGCGGCCGTAGCGATGGTAAGTTGAACTTGCGCCGCTTGCCCGTTGCTCGGCGTGACCGAAGGCGAGGAAAAGGAACAGCTCGCCAGGCTGGGAAGAGCCCCGCAACTCAGGCTTACTGCGTCAGCAAAACCGCCCGTGGGAGTCACCGTAATGGTGAATGTCGCCGACTGGCCTGGCGCAATAGTGGCCGAGGATGGCGTTGCCGAAATTCCGAACCCCGGGGCCGCCACTGTAATGTTTATCGGATTAGACGTGCTCGCTACGTTGTTTAGATCGCCTCCATAGCTCGCTGTCACAGCAATCGTTCCTGCGGTGGTAATGGAGGTTGTCAGCGTTGCCGATCCTCCCGAGAGAGTCGCCGTGCCCAGGCTGGTGGTGCCGTTCAGAAACGTTACCGTGCCGCTCGGAGAATCCCCTTGCACTGTTGCCTGGAGCACCACCTGCTGGCCTTCATTCAAAGTCGTCGCAGAAGCTGTCAGCGACGTGGTGGTCGCAGATGGTGCGTTGACCACCAATGAGGTGAAGCCGCTCGACGGTCCATAATTCGCGTCGCCGCTATAGCTCGCTCGCAGGATCAGCGGTCCGCTGACTGTAATCGGTGCCGTTACGCTGGCCACTCCATTCATCACCGCAGATGACCCTATCTGCACAGCCCCCGCGAAAAAGTTGACTATACCAGTGGGTGAGGTTGAGTTAGGGGCGGCGATCATAGCTTCAACTGTAATGGTCTCGCCCTCCGTAATTGTGGTCGCTCCAGCTGCAAGAGACACGTTTACGGTCGGCGATGGCTTAGCAGCCGAATTGAGTTGGTTGAGCAGCACGGTTAGCCCACTATCGCTGTACACCAGCAGATCGAGCGCTTGCTTCGATCCGGTCGCCGGGCTGTTGCGGTTCAGCCTTGCCATCGCAACAGGGATGCCGGCATACCAGGGCGCTGGATCAAGATATAGCGTATTCACACTCCCTATGTAGTAGGTTGTAGGGTCCTCGGTGAAGGAGTTGCCTCCCTGGTTCAGCAGCACACTCAGTCCCTGCACGTAACCGAGCCCCGGCGTGAAATTGCCGGAAACAAAGATTACGGCGATGTCAGCAAGGCCGTCGTTATTCAAATCGCCAACGGAAAACAGACTGAAATTAGAGCCTTGTCCGCTCGAAACGCTAGAGCCGACGCCACCACTGAATTTGCCGTCTGGGCCCGCGGTGGAAACACTGAGCAAGCCGTTCAGAAGTGTTATTAACTCGAGCTTACCGTCACCGTTTAAATCTGCGATCACTCCCCCGCTTGGGATCATCTGGAGGAATGGGAAGGTTGCGCTGCTGTTGCCAAGGTAGGTCGCGCTCAAGCTTTCACTGCCGCTGACCACGATGTCGGTAATTCCATCTCCATTCAGGTCAGCAGCCTGCACGGTCCCGGGTGAGGGATCCAGCAGGGAAATCGATTGTGGCGCGCCGAATGTGCCGTCGCCGTTACCCGGCAGGAAAATCGCTCCTCCCGCGATAGTGTTAATGTCGAAGTAGACGAGGACCAAATCCTGCTTTTTGTCGCCGTTGAAATCTCCCGCAGCCGCTGAAATGAATGCAGCGTTGTTCAGGGTGGTTTGCTGCGCAAAAGCAATCGTGCCGTCGCCGTTCCCTAGATAAATAGCAATCGCGCCATTCAACTGTGGACTGGTCCCTGCGGCCGCCCTGCCGGGCTCAATCGATGCTACATCCGTCTTCCCGTCGCCATTAAAATCTGCGGTAACAGTGAATCCTCCCGCAGCCGGCAACGAAGCATCCGGGACCGCGGTGAACTGGCCATCACCGCGTCCGAGGAGAACAAGTGGAATCGAGTTTTGTTGGTAAATGATGGCGTCTGTCAGCCCGTCCCCATTCATGTCCGCAACCGCCACAGCTTGCGTCATGGGAAGGCTCGGCGTATGGGGAAGGGCCTGGAAGCTTCCATCGCCAATCCCGGGAGCAAACGCCAGGCCAACCCCGGCGGTTCCCAATCCAACCAGATCGGGCACACCGTCACCATTCAGATCGGCGACTCCATAAGTTGATTGAGCGACATACGAATTCGGCCCGGTGAAATTGCCTTTGCCGTCATTCAGCAAAATTAGTGTGTCGGCAGGGGCGCTACCCCCGACTAAGTCCACAGAATTTCCTTGTACTAAATCCAGGTTGCCGCTGCCGGTCAAGTCTATTGCGGTCAAAAACGCGGGATCGGCGCTATTCGTAATGATCGAAGACCCGCTCGTGGCCAAGCCACTCGATCCACCCGGCAAAACAATTAAGCTGCTCGCGATTCTCCCAGAGGCATCATACGGGGTGGAAAAGGCCAGGTCCGAGTAACCGTCGTGGTTGTAATCTCCCACCGCGATCAAACCCACGTTCGCAGGTAACGCTTGCCCGGCTGAGAACGTTCCGTCTCCGTTGCCAAACACGTAGGTCGCTGCGGCAGTTCCGCCGTTTGAAAACACCAGGTCTTGCTTTCCATCGCCGTTGAAGTCCCCAGCCGCCATCAAGTAAAAATTGACACCCGCGGCCAACGCGTAAAATTGCGGGCTGCTGAAAGTTCCCTGTGCATTCAGAACAACGCCAAAGCCGGTGGCATTGAGAAAAACCAGGTCCGGGAAGCCGTCTCCATTCAAGTCAGAGAAAAGAACGTCCATCATGGTGTCCTGCGGGCCGCCGGGTGTCTGTATAAGCGTTGGGGACTGGAAGGTGCCATCCCCATTGCCCAGTTCGATTTCAAGAAAATTGGGCCTGCAAGCAAGAACAAGGTCGAGCTTATGGTCCTGATTAATATCGGCGGCCGCTATGGCAACCGAACAACCCGGCGCCCCGGTGAGTGCCGTTTGCGGCATGGCACCTTTCTGGCTAAGCAAAACCACAACTTCCGTTGAGCTGTTTGCCGTGTCGGCGAGAAACGCGGCGTCAGCTACACCGTCGCCATTGAAGTCCCCGATCGTAAAACTACGCAGTCCCGTCAATGCCCCCGGCAAACCGCTCACGGAGACCGTGGGCGCAACCGCAAATAACGGTGTATTGGATAGCTGCGCACCGAGAGGTGAAGACAGCAAAATACAAAACAGTGCAGTCCCGGAAATTCGCCCTATAACACCAGCAGAAAGCGGAAAGCAAAACACGTTAGACATGAGCGACTCCGCGCAAACCTTACCACCACGTCTCGGCACTTTCAATGAAAAGCGCGATTCCCCGGGGGTTACGAATGTGTAACCTTCTGGTGTCGGAACATAGTTCACGGGTTTAACTGCGATGGCTTTAGTCGAATCGAGTCGCAGATCTCACGCGATCACACACCTACGTGGCACCACACACGGGGTCGTGTCCCTAGCCCTTGGAAAACTTGATTCCCGAGAAGTCCCATCCGGTGGTTTTCCAGCCGGGGTGCAGGCAGGGAAGAAGTTAGCGAGACTCTGCATTATCGCAAGGTGTTTTCACGCGGGAAGAAGTCGAAGAAGCCTTCTCAATTTGCATGAACTGACCGCCGGATAGCATTTGGCTGCTGCCCGCAAAGTCGTTAGCCTTGAAGGAAGGCGCTGGCAGTGGTGGGCGCTGCTATGGAGCTGCCGGCAAGATTCTGCACATGGAAGGCAGCAAACAGTGTGGCGTTGCCATGTGTGGGGGCGTCCAAGAGAGGCGGACACTCGCCGAAGGACCGATCTCGCGGTCTAAATGTGGATAGAATTTGCTGATTTGAGTCGGCATTTTAGAGCTTAGGCGCAGGTCTGCGAAGACGTGGCGAGGCACGCTTCTTAGCGACAGGCGTGGCGGAGAAGTCATGAAGAGTCGGGCAGCCTGCATCCGAAGGCCAGTTGTTGAGAGGTAAGGTTGGGCCCTATTTGCATATTGGCTCCGCAACGTGGGCAGCGCCAGGTAGCCGGCTGTGGGTTCGCGATGCATGGATCGGGCTGGCGCTGGCAGTTGAGCTGAAGGCGAGCGAGTGCGAGCATGGCCGTTCGGTGGGCACTGGCGAGATAGCCAAAGTGGCGAATGCGGACGAAACCTCGGGGCAGGACATGTTGGCAAAAGCGGCGCAGTAATTCGGTAGCGGTGAGAGTCATGATCCGTTGCTTATTGCCGTGAGCATAGTCTTTCCATCGGAAAGTGACCTTATGACCATCGAAGCTAAGCAGACGGTGGTTGCTGATGGCCACACGATGTGTGTAACGACCAAGGTGGCGAAGTACGCGATCAGGTTGCCCAAAAGCAGGCTTGGCATAGACTACCCAGTCCTCGAGTAGCAAGTGAGTTCGCTCATCTAAATTGGCCCACTTCGCTCATCTGAATTGGCCCACCTGTACAAGCCCGGATGTAAGCATTCGGGGATGGACAGGAGGCGTAAGGTGGAACTATTTGAGGTGATCCGGCGGGGATACGCGGCCGGAGAGACGATTCAAGGGCTGTCCAAGAAGCACGGCGTGCACCGGCGGATGGTGCGACAGGCGATCGGGAACGCGATTCCTCCGGAGCGAAAAGCGGTGGTACGTGAAGCGCCCAGACTGGGTCCGGTGAAGGAGCAGATCGAACGGATGCTGGCCTCGGACCTTCAGGCTCCGCGCAAGCAGCGACATACGGCTCATCGGATCTGGATGCGGCTGCGCAAGGAGCATCCGGAGCACCCGGTCGGGGAAGCGACGGTACGGCGCTATGTGCGGGAGCGGAAGCGGGAGTTGGGACTCAGCGGGCGGGAAGTGTTCGTGCCGCAGAGCTACGAGTTGGGCCAGGAAGCGCAGGTGGATTGGTTCGAAGCCATGGCCATACTGGGCGGCGAAGTCGCGCAAGCTGCAGTTCTTCGCCATGCGCAGCATGGGCTCTGGCGATGCTTTCCATCGCGCCTATCCGCACGCCACGCAGCAAGCGCTGCTGGAAGCCCACGAACATGCGTTCGCCTATTTTGGCGGCGTATTCAAGACCCTGCGCTACGACAACATGACCTCGGTGGTGAAGAAGATTCTGCGCGGATACCAGCGGGTGGAGACGGAACGGATCATCGCGTTCCGCTCGCACTGGGGCTACCAGAGCGAGTACTGCAACCCGGCCAGCGGCAACGAAAAAGGCGGCGTGGAAGGGGAGTTGGGCTGGTTCCGGCGCAACTGGCTGGTGCCCGTGCCGGAGGCCAACGATCTGGACGCACTTGAACGAACATATCCTGGATGCCTGCCTGGAGAACCGAAGCCGCACCATCATCGGCCGGGGCATGACGATCGGTCAGGCCAGCGAACGGGAACGCGAGCATTTGTCGCCGCTGGCCGAAGAAGGTTTTCCGATTGACGGAGTTGCTGTATCCGCTGCTGGTGGACGGCAAAGGCCGGGTGAAGGTGAAGACCAACTGGTACTCGACCCCGCTCTGGCCGGGGCTTCGCGTAACCGCGGTGGTTGGTCCGTTAACGGTAGAGATCGTGCACGACAACAAGGTGGCTGCGCGGCACCCGCGCTGCTACGGGCGCGGTCATCAGATCCTCGATCTGGAACACTATCTGGATGTGCTGGAGAAGAAGCCGGGAGCCATGGCGGGTTCCACGCCCTTGCAGCAGTGGCGTCAGGCGGGACGCTGGCCCGCTTGCCTGGACGCGATCTGGCGAGAACTTGAACAACGTCATGGCAAGAGCAACGGAACCCGCGAGATGATCGCGCTGGTCCGCGCCGGTTCCATCGACGGATGGGACAAGCTGATCGCCGCCGTGGAAGAGGCTTTGCGGCTGGGGATCAGCGATGCCGCCGCGGTGCTGCATCTGCTGCGCATGCCCGATCCGGAACAACGCCGCCAGTACGCTGTCGCTCTGGCCGAAGAACTGCTGCAGTTCGAGCGCCCGCATGCCGGTGATGGATGACTACGACCTGTTGCTGGCCAACACGACGGGAGGCATCCAGTGAAGAACCAGACGCAAGCCTTGGAACATGCCAGCGTGCGGCAGTACTGCAAAGCGACTCGCCTGCCCACCGTGGGCGCCAACTTCGTGTCGCTGGCCGAGCAGGCGGTGAAGGAGAACCACAGCCACATCCGCTATCTGGAAGCGCTGCTGGCCATCGAGTGCGAAGAGCGCGACCGGCACGCCATCGACAACCGCATTCGCGACGCGCAACTGCCGCGCTTGAAGACGCTGGAAGAGTTCGACTTCGCGCAAGCGCCGCAGATCCCGGCGGCACGTATACGCGAGTTGGCCGAAGGCGGCTATATCGAACGCAAGGAACCGATCGTATTGATCGGCGAATGCGGCACGGGAAAGACCCACCTGGCCACCGGCCTGTGCCTGGCTGCTTGCCGGCAGAAGCGGCGCGTCCGCTTCACGACGGCGGCGGCGCTGGTCAACGAGTTGGTGGAAGCCAAGCAGAACAACCAGGTGCGCAAGCTGATGATGCGATGGCAGAAGTACGAACTGATCGCGCTGGATGAAGTCGGATACGTGCCGCTGGCCGACATCGGCGCGGAGTTCCTCTTTCAGGTGATCTCGGAGCGGGCCGAGCGGGCGGCCATTATCGTGACCACCAACTTACCGTTCTCGGAATGGACGACCGTGTTTCCGAATCCCGCGGCTCTGCAAAGCGCTGCTTGGACCGGATCACGGACCGAGCCCACATCATCGAAACCGGAACCGAATCCTTCCGCTTCCGGCGAACGTTGGAAAGGAGCAAAAAGCATTGAGCGGCAAAAATCGCGCAAAAAACAAGGCGGTGGAAATGACGGGCTGGGGAAAGCATGGGAAAACGATAAAACTGTTTTCCCACCCTTCCCCCAGCCCTTGGAAATCGCTGCGGCGATTCCCACATTACACACCGCCACGACTACGAGGCATGAATATCTCTCAAAACCCATAAAGCCAAAACCGGAAGAATGATGCACAATATCACTACCCAGGTGGGCCAAATTAGATGATCAAAGTGGGCCACGCCGGAATAGCGAACTCAGCAAGCTGCGAAAGAGTGTCGAGTCCATGCGAGGAAGGTGCTGGCGTGGGACTAGTTGAAGGAAATCGAGGAACTTGCCGCGGAACACGCGGCTGAGGACCTTCACCGGGAGAAAGAAAGGATACTTGGGATGGACCCAATGGGAGTAGCTTGGATCGAAACCGCCGGCAGGAACGACGCAGTGGAGATGAGGATGCAGTCGCAGGTTCTGTCCCCACGTATGCAGAATGGCGAGGAAGCCGATTTAGCTCCGAGGTGCCTGGGGTTGGCGGCAACTTCGAGCATGGCCTGAGCGCTGGCGCGGAAGATCAGATCGTAGAGCAACCGTGGGTGACGCTGACACAGCGGGTTTAACGGATGGGGCAAGGTAAAGACGACATGGAAGTAAGGTACGCTGAGCAGGTCCTGTTCGCGTCTTGCCAGCCAACGGTGACGTGCCTGCGCCTGGCATTTGGGACAGTGTCGGTTGCGAAGGAATTATAGGAGATAGCCTGGTGGTCACAACGTGAGCAGGCGTCCACATGGCCCCCGAGCAAGGCTGTGCGACATGAGGTTATGGCCCGCAACACGTTGAGCTGCTGATAGCCGAGCCAGGAACAGTTCTGCTCCCGAAAGGAGTCACCCTGGGCTCGAAGGATGTCAGCCACCTCCACGACAGGCGGCATCTTCTTGCGTAAATGGGTCACAGGAACCTCCTTCCTTGTGACCCAACCTTACCTCAGCTAACGCAGCCGGCTGCTCCACGCCGAGGCAGTGTCCGCCGCGCCAGCGGCTTCGTTCAAGTCGGGATTTCGGCAACTTCATGCCCGGGAGCCTGATGCCGGGTCAATTTACCTGAAACCCCGTTTTGCAGGCTGTGGCCTTCTGTCATGGCTGGTGTGCGCTAAGCTAGACGGTTGAATCATTCTTCCGGAAAGTGTGATGTCATCCATTTACATCCGCCCCAAATGCTTTGAGAGCTTTGAGAATTTCGCCAGCATCATGGGTCCCTAGACCCGGAAGTACGCGTTCGCGTCGACCCGTCGCTTTGAAGCGAAGTCCATAGACAGTTGCTCCCCTTGTTCGCGCAACAGCCCGATACTTGATTCCGGTAATCGCGTTGAGGGGATATGAGCGAGTCCGCCAGTCGGCGTTTTGAATGTCCAGCCAACGCACCTTCGATATCGTCAACGTTGACCGGTCACAGTACAAGGTTTCGTCGGAAGGATAAGCCATGACAACATAACGCCAGCTTAGTAGCACTACCAGAGCGGAAGCGCCAAGCAATATGACGGTTGGGACGATGAATCCTTGAGAATTGACCGGATGCGTAGCAAGGTCATGCCACATGCTTGACTGGCCACGCTTACCTTTGGCAAACACAACCAGGGAAAGTACCGCAATCCAAACTGCCACGAAGAAAATGCTCCAATAGAATCGGCCTCGCGGAGACTTCTTCGATGCGTTCAGGCGGACTTTCACCGATTGGCTGGTCACCTCAATCTCAAACTTTTCTTGATTGACCCGCTTCTGCCTGCCACTAGCCGACACACTAAGCCTCGCCCAATCGACACCGCGCCTGAGAGTGCCATTTTAGAGGACCCCCGTCGGCGAACGCGATACAACGTCCGTTCTCTATGCCTTGAAAGTCTGAATCTCGGCAAGTTGAGTCAGGGAAGCTCTCTCGTTTTCGGTTACCGAACCTTTCAGTTGAGCGCAATGCCGGATGCACCAAAAACTTTGTAGTTTCGCGAGCTTGGCGCAGCCCGACCCCATTGATGCCGCACACGAATTCAAGGTCTTTGAAGGTGCCCGGATGATCCTCCCATCCGCGGACCTCACAGGTCCAGTGGGTCTCGGGAGGCCGCTGACCCAGGGTCAGGTTCCCGCAGCAGGGGCATGGGAAGGTTTTCGACCATGATCGTAGTTGTAGGCGGACCACGTTACCCAAACTGTATGTCGTTCCTGAAACGTCTGGATTTCGGCAGCTTCCCGCCCGGGAAACTGATGCCGGGTCAATTTACCTATAATTCCGTTTCCTGCGCGAACGGCAGACTACGGCCCTGTTAGCACGCGCGAATCTGCATGAAATAAGTGGAACGACTCGAAGGTGACATCATTCATCATCGTCGCGTATGGCCCATACGTTCGAAAACTCTCGCGCCACTGATTCCTCGCCCGAGCGTTTAGCGTTTCAGACAAAGCGACCACCGATCTGCCCCTTGAAATCGAAACGCTCTCCACGGGGCAAATATAGGTCTTTCCGCCGATGTCCACGGGACCATACTTCACCACAATCTCCGACACAATGAGCGGGGTGGTTGATTCGAGATCGAAGATCAATTCCAGTCGCAGTATGGCGCCCGTGTCAGGGTCCACCGCAATCTCGCCGTGATAGCCCACGCGGCTTCGAAATCCGCCTGTTCCATCACCATCCGGCAAACAGCAACCCCCCGTGTCGTAGGAAGATTGTTCCTCCGGGATCGCATAGCGGAAGATCGCCACTGACCTGCCCCCGATTTTCTCCCAGCGGTTCCAGGTAAGGCTGGTGTGAGAAACGATCGAGTCAAGAGCCCCACGCAGAATGGGGGCGAATGAACCATAGGTCACAAGGTAGGGCTCATCCGGCTTCCGCTTTCTGCTCCTTCCGTCGGCAGACTCGCTAACCTCGTAACCCCCGCGATAGGAAACCGTGTCCTTTTCCGTCCCTGATATGTGCAAAAGCTGGTGCGGAATTCTTACGTCGCCTTTCTCGAAGGAAGGGTTTTCCTGAAAATGCTCCGTCGTTCGTGTGGCGTAAAAGTTAGGCAAATTTGGCATCGTCTTCTTCAGGTATTCCAGTGCCATGGATAACAAGCGTTTCTGATTCGATCGATCGGGTGCCGGGCCGGTCGGGATCTCATCAGCAGGCAGATCCAGAAGCGCCGAGGTATCGGCCAGAGCAAGAAGCGCCTGCCGGGCCTTTCCGCCGCGAAGATTGCCGCTCAAACTGTGGCTCCTCAGATCGCTGAGCCGCTGGGTCAGCGTCAACTCTGAAAGCTGTAGCGCCTGCTCACTGTCTGACTTGTCTTGCAGTGCGGAAAGGAGCTTCTCCAGTTGCGCCACTGTCACGACCCTCCCTGCGGTCAAGGCCTGGTCGGAATAGTAGGTTTGGTCGTAGTAGCCGGTGGTTGTGCGGGCAGTCAGCCCCGGCGTGTTCACCTGCACCTTGAGATTGTGATAGTCATCCGGGTGCGCTGCTAGCGAAGGATCAAACGACAGCGTGTAGAAGGTACTTGCCTCTCGCATACAGTCATTGATTTGAACTACCAGATCAGCTTTTGGCTCGAGCACGCGCCCGCCGGTCTGAACAGCAAGAACCTTACGGTTCAGATGCATGAACCTCGCCTGCTCGGGACCTGTGACTCCACTCAAAAAGGATAGATATTCGCGTGCACGTCCATCGGCGTTGGTCTCTCCCACCGAGAGGCTGTATATGCTAGTTCGAGCCTCTCTCATCAGAGTGGAGAACCACTCGATGCAATCGAACGTGTTCTGCTTACTGCCCATGCTGTCCATGTAAGAGCCACTGCCCACGGCCCATCCTGGACCAACCCAAATAAGGAGCTTCCTTCCGGGCAACTGCCTCTCTCTAGTGGCGATGTCTCCGAGGGCCTTCAAAGCTGATAGCGCAGGAGGTTCTGAAAGCAAGGTGTCGAGTGACTCTCCTCGTAAGCCGTCAGGAATTCGGTGAATCCAATCCACTTCCTTGTTTTTTGCAAAATCTGCAGCCAAGGTGTTCCCGTCTACGGTCGGTTGCCCTACAGTCAAAATCCCCATATTGGAGAGTTCGATCAGGGAAACGGGTTGGGCCAGGTGGCCGCCGTTCTGACGCAGGAACCTTTCTACTTCGCGGCGCTCCTGTGAGGCGAAGCTCGCGGGCAGGTTGAGGGTATCGACCAGGAGGATGATGGAAACCGGTTCGTTCCCTACGGAAGAGGTTTCGGCCTGCGCGTGGAAGGTAAGAATCTTCACCGGCTGTCCGGCGTCCTGCAGAGTGAACTTGTCGGCCTCAATACCGGGTACGGGGTTACCCCTCTGATCGGTCACGACGACATCCAGCCCGATCAATCCTTGTTTTGGGTTGTAGTGAACAAGATTCGGCGATGCACTTTGTGCTCCCGACGGATGCACGGAGAAAAGTGCGAGAGCCGCGGAGTAAAGGCAGAGACGGGCCAAATTCATCAATCCCTCCGCATCGCAATGATAAATTTCTGCCTGTCAGATGGGAATCTCGGGCAGGCTCAACCCAGGTTCGGTCGGTGCGACCGAACGAAAGTCTGGGTTCGGAGCAGTACCAGGTGATGAAATCGTGGATGGCGCAGGCGTAGGTTCGCTTTGAGGCGACCGAACCTAAACTTTGTAGCACTAAGGTTTTGGAGGAGTGGTCGAGATCGGGCAGGCGCAGCACAGTTTTGGCCGGGCGCTTGGTCTTGGCTTTCCTTGCCATGGAAGGCGGTCTCCCTCAAACCGCCCCGCAATGATCGATCGCCCTGAAGGCCGGCCCTCCCGCACGAAGCCCCGAACTTACCGGGAATCCCGTTTTTCGAGCAGTTGGCTGTGCATGATCCCCTGCCGTCATGTTTACAACACCTAAGCAAATCTAAACCCCTTCACCGAACCCGATGGGTGCCCCACGTTCGCACCAGCGTACGTGGCGCCGAAAACGACTTTTTTCGAATGCTTTCCCCGATTACCCCCTGCTGTCTACTCACTAAAACAATGGTCGGGCTGCGCCCGGGTTCTTCGGCCCACGTACGCCACGCGAACATGGGGCACCCATCAGCTTAGTGAGTCGTCAAGCTTGGTGACCAGTCGATATTCCTGATGATCATGTTCCCAACAATCACGTTCCCTGGAAGACAAAGCGAAATTCGGAAGGTCCTGCAAAGTCTGATTGTCGGTTAGTCACTCGGATTGTTGTGCCCGGAACAGGACATCTCTTGTACCTTGAAAAGCCTGATCTTTTCTCTTCGATTGTCATCAACTTTCTTACATCCCATGGCTTCTGACAACGTGCCCGAAAGTCGGATTTTGGATGAGTCCCTGAGCAGGAGTCAAAGCATGGCATTGGCGGACTCGGCCATACCACCTATTGGGGATGTTGCTGCTTTACGGGGCTTCCGCGGGAATCTGGAATAGGCTTGGATAGCGCTGTGCTGGCGCGAGGGGTTACCCGTCTGTTGAATTCTGCAGAGCCTTTTACCGCGCGAAACTCAAAACTCGGCCAACGCCTCAAGCGTTCCCACAACCACATTCTTCCTCGCGGCATCCCAATTACATCTTGACATCAGAAAGCTCTGCGGCGGATTTGCAGCTGCCGCAAAAAAAAATGGGCCGGCGGCTCGGGTTGGACTTCCACCTCCTGCTCTGGATCTTGTTGGCGGTGGCCGCGACCGTGTTTGCTGTGTGCGCCGTGCGCATGGCAGGTTTGGCTGCCGACGACGCCTTTATCCACCGGCGCATCGCCCGCAATTACCAGAGCTTCGGCCAGCCTTACTTCAATCTGAATCAGCGGGTGATGGTCACGTCCTCTCCCCTGTGGACCATCTTGCTGGCCGCCGGAGGAGCGATACTGCCGGTCGCCAATCCCGTTCCGTGGCTGGAATGGCTCTTTATGCTCCTGGGTGCGGCTGCGGCGTATCTGCTGCTGTTGCAGACAGCAGACCGCGAATCCTATCTGTCCAGTCTAGTGTTTCCGGCGTTGGCGTTCGTGTACGTCTTCGGGGCAAATTTCCTGAGCGCGGTTCTGCAGATGGAGACTCCATGCGCGGTCGCGCTTATGCTTTGGGGCGCCCTGGGCGTGGCGAGAAAGAAAAGCTGGGGAATGCCGCTCCTGGTCCTCGCCTGCTTCTGCCGCTATGAGTGTGTGCTCCTGTGCTTGTTCGCTGCCCTGTGGATCACCCGCCGCCGGCAATGGACCAAGGCATCTCTGCTGGTGTCGAGCGGAATTGGCCTTCTCGGCCTTGCGTGGTTGTTGCGGGAGTACGGCACGCTCATCCCCAACACCGTGATCGCCAAGAGTCATCTGTACATCCTCACCTACCGTCACGTGGCCGGAGGGGTGCTGGGTTCTAAATGGGGGAAGGTGGTGTACCCCATCTTGGGTCTGGCGTGGTGGTTTTACGGCCGGGACCGCCGTGCTCGTCCAGCCGGAATTCTATTGGCCGCATTTGGAGCGTCTCTCGGGCTGGCCTACGTAGCGCGTAAGACGTTTATTTTTGCCTGGTACCTGCCTCTCGTTTGGGTGCCGCTTGCCGTCGGCGTTTTGCTCTGGAGCAACCGCAAGCGGACAGGACCAGCAGTTCTCAGCGTGGGCTTGACTGCGGCGATGCTCGTTCCGCTGTTTGGGTCGGACCTGAGCGTGTTGCCGGTCGCGATGCGCGAACCGCCCGGCAATATAGCAGGTTTCGAAGAGAGTGCCCGCGTCCACGAGTACCGGCGGATCGGAGCAGCGCTCTATCAACAATGCCCCACGGGAACTTTGATGACTTCGGAAATTGGCGGCTTGGGTTGGGGATTTCGAGGGACCATCCTGGATGGAGCCGGGTTGGGCAGCCCCGAGGCCATTCGCTATCATCCCATGCGCGTCCCGGAGGAGCGGAGCAATGGCAGCTTGGGAGAGATTCCCCCTGGGTTTATTCGCGACCGTCATCCTGACTTGATTGTCAGCTACGATGCCTTTGCCGAGAGGGCGATACCCGCCGCTCGTTCTTTCGGTTACATCGACTACACGTATCCGATGTATGTACGGGGGGAACGCGAGGGGATGGGCGATCTCTGGGGCGCCCGCCAGATGCATGTCCTGGTTGCGCCAGACGGCCGTTGTTCCCCACCTGCCGTTGATCGGGCGGTTCGCGCGGCCCTTGAACAATAGGCCAATCGCTGCCAGGAGATGTTGGCAGAACGCGGCAAGATGTGGTTCACTTTCCCACGATGCAAACGGGGCTCGCCGCAACTTCCTGCGACTTGTGCCGAACCGGGCGTTTGTATGAGCACGTTTCCTCAGCCTCATGGGGGTTCCGAAGAGAACAGCAGGTCCCTCCACTGCGCTTCGCTCTGGTCGGGATGACAAGGGGAGGGTTGCGCTTTGATTGAGTGCTGTTAGTGGGATTGAGAGGGCAGCCAGCTGCCAACCGAAATAAGTCACAACTTCTCCTAATGAACAACCGTACCCGGAACGACTAAAAGCATTGGATGGGGCTTCCCCGGATTTCCTGTTGGACTTCGTGGCGTTGATACAGTGCATGCGCCTTTCTTCGCGGAAAGGCGCACACGCGGTTCTGTCCAGTGCAGCGTGGCAGGAAATCCGGGTCGCCCGGCTTTTTCGGCCCACGTACTCTGGTGCGAACATGGGGCACCCGTCGAGTGCGCGGCGGCCGGTACTGTTCATTGCTCCCTTAACTTGCCGCAGGCAAGTCGGCTCCTCGGGATGACAAAGGGGAGGGCAGTGCTTCTACTCAACATCCATTTGTGGATCGACAGAGTTGCTGGCCTCTCCCTCCCACAGACCGACCTTGAATGGAAGCACCACCCTCCCGTTGTCATCCCGCCGCGTGCGCGCGTTTCCGCGAAAAAACGCGCATGAAGTCTACCAACGCCACGAAGTTCAACAGGAAATCCGGGGAAGCCCCTCCAATGCTTCTAAACCTCCGGGTGAAAGCATTCGAAGAATTCATAATCGGCCCACGTACGCTGGCGCGAACATGGGGCACCCGTCAGGTTCTTTTGGTCCTCAGATTCGGTTCTCGCGCAAACTCTTTAGCCCTGACTGGCTGCGGCCGAAGCCGTGCCTTCCGCCAAGAGACGCTTTCCGTCCGGCTAGTTACCGTCCGCTTCCTTAAGACTCTCACTGTCATGCTGCAAGGCCGCCTCTCACCCTGCCATCTTCAATGCACAACCTGATTTTACGAGGCGGGTTCGCAATATCAGTTTGCTCAATTCAATCAATGCAGCAGACTCGACGAACACCCTAATTTGGACAGCACTGAAGCAATATAGCTCAGTAAGATGAGGACGGCCTGAACGAGGCTCGCTCCTGCGAAGCAGGCGCGTACCAGCCATCCTAGGTAACGACAATGCCTTGCAACGCTAGCATCCATCCGACAAATAGATTCTGCGCGCGGACGAGGCTCCGTTGGAGCCAGTCACGGGTGGTCAAGGGGAGCACGTGAAGGCCGGGCAGTTCATGGGTCGACAGGATTGCGTCCCACTATAATGGGTCGCTAATCATTGCGCGTAAACAATTGCGTTAGCAGTGGCACTACAGCCTTGAATCTTGAAGGCGGAGGGTCGATGAAAAGATTTAAACTGCCCGTCTGGTCGCTTGCGGGCGGATTGATTGTCTTGCAGATGATCCTGATCGCGATCATCGTCCATGGCGAATCGCTCACCTTCGATGAGGCCGCCCATATCTTCTCCGGTTACATGATGTGGCATAGCGGCGACTATGGCCTCAATCCCGAGCACCCGCCGCTGGTAAAGCTGGTGGCAACACTGCCTCTGCTACCCGAAAACCTCTCCGTGCCTCCGCTGCAAGGGCGATATTTCAAGACAGAAGAGTACCGGGACGGCCGTGATTTTATGGAACAGAATGATGGCCCGCGACATCGCCTACTCTTCCACATTCGCATGGCAGCGGCGGTCTTTGCTGCGGGACTTTCCGTGATGGTGTTTCTGCTTGGCACCGAGCTCTTTGGCCAGTCTGCTGGTTTGCTGGCTTTGCTCCTGGTGGTCTTCGAGCCCAATGTGTTGGCGAACAGCGACCTGGTCACTACCGATGTAGGCGTTACTTGCTTCTTCCTGGCCACACTTTATTGCTTCTACCGCTTCGCACGGCAGCCATCTGTGATTCGTCTGTTGCTCACCGGCGTGGCCGCTGGAGTCACGCTCGCGTCCAAACATAGCGGAATTTTGCTGGCTCCCATGCTACTGGCACTGACGCTGGCGGAGATCGCCTATGCCGAGCGGGAACAGCGCAAGCGGATCGCCAAGACACTGCTTGGCGGATTTGCCGCCATCGCCATTCTTGCGATCGCGATCCTTTGGGCTTTTTACGGTTTCCGCTATGCGGCCAGGCCGGCCGGGGTGGCTTTGAATCCTACTCTGAGTCAATACGCAGCGCCCCTCACGGGCATGAACAGTTGGGTGATCGGGCATCTCGCCAACTGGCGGCTGCTGCCGGAATCGTACCTGATGGGATTGACCGACATTCACTATGGAACTCTGCGCTACCCTATCTTCCTGCTGGGACACGACTACCCTCACGGTGTGTGGTGGTACTTTCCGGTCGCGCTGTCCATCAAGACTACTCTGGGCTTGATCGGCCTGGTGGTGTTGGCCGGCGTTGCCCTGTTCCGCGGGCAGCTCATGCAGAGACGAGAAGTGGCCTACGTAGTCGTGCCCGGCGCCATCTATTTGATCGTGGCGATTCTCAGCGGTTTGAACATCGGCACTCGTCATGTTCTGTTCCTGTATCCACTGGCCGCGTTGCTCGGCGCAGCGGGGCTGACCGCGCTCGCGAAGCATAACCGGCGGTGGCTTTGGATCGGTAGTGGATTGGTCGCTTTCCACGTTATCTCGGCCATGGCGATCTTCCCGGCAGAGATGGCGTACGGCAATGAAGCTTGGGGCGGAACGGCGAACACGCACAAACATCTAAGCGACTCCAGTGTGGATTGGGCGCAGCAGCTGCCGGACATCAAGCAATGGGTGGACGCTCATCCTGGCGAGGAATGCTGGTTGGCCTATTCCGCTTATCCGGATCTTCGTCCGCAAGCCTATGGCATTCCCTGCCACCTTTTGCCCACGGCTCATACGGGAGGAGAGTTCCTGCCCGTCGAAGTGCCAGAGACTATCCATGGCAACCTGCTGTTAAGCGCAGACGATCTGGAAGCCTGTGACTGGCCCAGCGACCAGTTGAATGTCTTCGAGCGCTTTCGCTGGATGCCGATGGCGGAGCAGATCGATCACAGCGTCTTTGTGTACCGCGGCGATTTTCATATTCCTGAGGCAGCGGCGTTGGCTGCGGTGCAAACGTCGAAAATTCTTCTGCGGGAGAATAAGCCCGCAGAAGCCTTGGTTGCCGCAAAGAAGGCTGTCGCTTGGCAACCAGAGAATCTACTGGCGCAGATGGCCTTGGGAGACGCCCAGGCGGCATTAGGCGACAAGGACAATGCACGAGCCGCTTATGGATTGGCGCTGGCCGCCGCGCATCGATTGGAAGCCGATGCCCAGCTGATGTTTGTGCCGGATTTAGAACGGAAGCTGCATCTGTGACAGTGTCCGCATGGATTGAAATTGGAGAGGAAGGGTTTTGAGTCATCTTAAGAGGATTTGTGGTTGCATGCTGTTATTGGCCGGAAGCGCGTGGGCACAGGCAAGCGCCCCGTTCGCACAATTTCCGTCATATATGAGTGAGCATTTCGATTACGCGGCCTTCACGCGTTTCGATGCTCCTGCCCCGCCTAAAACGCTTATCTACCAGTCGAACGGCTTTCTGGCTTTGCGGGAGAATGGGTTCGGCGGCCAAAGGGTGATGATTCCCGTTTCCGGTCCCGCTGCTCCCACCAACGAAACTGAGCGGCTGTTTGCCCTGGGCATTGACGCGCCAGTGTTGACCGATGCCCACCAGCATACGTACAGGTTCGCTGACAGCGCCGCTCGCCGCGACATGACATACTTTGCGGATCGTACGGTCTATCGCACGCAGTTCGAAGGCGGCCCCCAGGTTTCACTCACGGTCTATCCGGTTTATGGCAAGCCGGCCGCGGTGCTGCGCATCAAGGTGGACCACGCAGACAGTCCGCTGGATGTTGTCATCGCGACCCACGCCGACGGTTTTGAGCGTATGTCCGCGCCGGGCTCCGGCGATGCTGTCTTCGGCTCATCCAAGTGGCCCTATCGCATTTTGCTTTCCGGCAAGGGGGCGCCCGGCTCCGGCAGCAGCTTCGATTGGAAGCTGAAATCAGGAGAGGAGGCGGCTTTGATCGTTGTCCTTGGTGGAGATGAACAGCGCGCGCAGACGACTCTGGCCCAGGTTCGATCCTCGAACGATCTACTCGACGGCGCCACGCACCAGCAATGGAACGAATACCTGTCTTCGGTCCCACTTGTGGCTCCCGCTGATCCAGTTCCATTCACGATTGGCACAACCGGACAGCACGAGAGCATCACGCCGGTAGAACTGGTGCGGAGTGAGTTGTGGTTTTGGAGGGGCCTGCTCAACTCCACGTGCCAGGTCGACTACCTTCCGGCCTGCCCCATGCCGATCGCGGACTGGAATGTCTTCATGGGCATGTGGAGCAATGACGGCATCGCGGAAGTTCTCTCCATGATCGGCACCAACCGCTCCGACCTCGCTCGCGGAGCAATTTTGAATTGGTTCCGCTATTCCGTGAATATCCATGGCGACGGGACGACTGCATGGACCATCTTTCCCTCCGGCAAGAACACCTTTCAAGCCACGGGCCCGGAGCGCGAAACGCAAGGCGTCCCGGTGCAGGCGACTCTAGTTGGCGAATACGTGCGCCTTACAGGAGACACCAGCATTCTGCGCGAAAAGCTCGGTGGCCCTGCCGGGGAACGCACACTGTGGCAGGCGCTCCTGGCCTATGAAGAGAATCTTTTGAAGGTCCGCGACGTAAATCAGGACCACCTCATCGACTGGATGCATACCTACGAAACCGGCTGGGACGATAAGAACGCGCCTTTCATCGACCTCAAAGGGCACTACACCAGTTCTCTCAATGAGCAGGCCTTTCATCTATGGAGCCTGAAAGAGATGACGTACCTTGCGCATGTACAGGGCGAAGAAGAATCCAAATGGGAACGGGAGTACACGCAGGCGCTCGCGGCGGTTCACAACAAATTGTGGGATGCTACCTCGCAACGTTACTGGGATCTGGACATCAACACGGGTGCTCTGTGGACCAAGGGCGAGAACCTGGACGCTTATTACGTCCTATATTTTGAAAAGGACGCTGCCCGCGTCGATGCCATGATGCGCCGTCTCCGCGACCCACGAAAGTTCGATGGTGCGCTTCTTCCCACGATGGCCTTCGATACGCCGAACTGGGGCGGATACTGGCGAGGTCCAGCGTGGCCACGCATCTTCTGTTATGTGTCGATGGCGCTGGCTCAGTCTGGCCACGGAGCGGAAGGATTCCAGTGGCTGGCGCGCGCCGTTCATTCGAATCTTGGTCCATTGCTGCCGGAGACGGTCGATCCCAAGGCTTATCCTTCCGGAGAGCACGCGGGAGGCTCGGTGCGGATTATGGGGTACGACGTGCTCGACACCATGCTTTTCCCGGAGGTAGAAGGGCTGCGCACCTGGGGCGGAAACGACCTCATCGTGGCTCCAGGCGCGGCTCATCAAAAAGTGTATGTTCGTGGTCAGAAATGGATGGGCGACCGTTACGACGCTATCTTCGAGCCGGGACGCCCGACGCAAATCTGGCGAAACGGCCAGCAGTTGCCCTCCCTTGCGTCCGACCGCTTGTGGCGCGCAAGCCGCGAGGGCCAGCGCGTTTCGTTCGCTCCGCTGCCAGTCCCTGCGGCCAGCGAAACGCCACGCTGACAGCTGCTTCTAATGAGATGAAAGAGCTTTCCCGTCGGGGAAACCGGGACAGCATGCGATGCATACTTGAGTACCCGGCGACCTTACGGCATTGGTCAGCTCATGCGTCGACGGGAAACTGATTCCCCTCAATTTCACGCGAAGTTGCACGACGACCTATGATCAGGACTTCCCTTCTTTGCCACGGCTCGCTCTTATGATGCGGGCTTCTGACCTCCCGTCGGCTTCAGCGCGGCCATATTGGCACCAAATGAGTACGCTGTTTGACAGGACGAAAGAAGTGTCAAGCAACGTATCCAGAATAGAAGCCATCCGTATGCTTAACCCCCAAGCGACCGTCCGCGGGTTCTCGTCGCAAAGACTTATTTTCCCCAACCTGCATCACAAGTAAACAGTAGGTAACTCTCACAGAGGTAAATATCATGGCGAATAAATTGGCGCTAGTAACCGGAGCGTCGAGCGGTATTGGGCTTTCACTGTCGACTGAGCTGGCCAAGCGTGGATATGACCTTGTCGTCTGCTCGGCAGGCGATCGACTACAGACAACGGCTCAACAACTTCAGGCTGCTGAGGTCGAGGTGACTGCAGTGCAGGCTGACCTCGCAACCCGCGAAGGAATTGACAGTCTATGGGAACAGGTGACTGCCCTGGGGAGAAAGTTAGACATCGCGTGTATCAACGCCGGGGTTGGCGTGGGAGGACTATTTGCTGAGACCGACCTGGATGCTGAACTGAAGATGGTGGAACTGAACTGCACCGGTACCGTGCATCTGGCAAAACATGTGGTGCAGCACATGACAAGTCAAGGTGAGGGGAAGATTTTATTTACCGCTTCCATCGCCGGGGAAATGGTCGCGCCGCGAGAAGCGGTGTATGCCGCCAGCAAGGCGTTCGTTTTGTCCTTCGCCCACAGTCTGCGCTACGAGCTGCGTGAGACAGGAATCTCCGTCACAGCGCTGCAACCCGGCCCAACGGACACTGATTTCTTCCATAGGGCTGGAATGGACAATACCGAAGTCGGTTCCAAAGGCAAGTCGGAGAGCCAGCCGGACGACGTCGCTCGCCAAGGGATCGACGCGCTCCTAGCGGGCGATGATCATGTTTATGCGGCCTCGATGAAAACCAAGCTGGAAGGCAAGTTGGCCAACGTAGTGCCGGGTGCGATGAAGGGCGCCATGCACGAGAAAATGGCAAAGCCCCTTGAAGAAGAAAAGGCAGCACGCTCGTAGGACGAGAAACTCGCCGGCGTGGCAACACCGCGGGCCAAAGCGCGCATGGTCCGCAATACGGAAGAAAGCAATATGAGGAGAGATCTATGGCTCTGTTGAAGGACGCACACATCTCGAGAAACGGCGTTACGGTTGTTCAAGGCGGTCGGTACCTTCCACCGCCCGAAGATAAAGACGGCAAGGTCTGGGTGCGGACCAGTGCGGTCATCCAGGCCGCTCCCGATAAGCTCTACGCACTCTGGCGGGATATTGAGTCTGCCCCGAGTTGGCAGGAGCAGCTAAAGGAAGTGATCAGGACAGGAGAAAGAACCTCCCATTGGGTGATGTGGCGAGGCGACAAGACCATCGAATGGGATTCGGAATTGCTTGCCGATGAACCGGGCAAACGTCTGGCGTGGCGCTCCACGGGCGGTGAAGTCGACACGGCGGGCGAGGTCGTATTTGAGCCCGCGTCCACTGGCCGCGGGACCATGGTCACCCTGCTGCAGGAGTTCAAACTGGGTAAGCTCGCTAACCTCTGGGAAACCCTGACCGGAAGAAATCCTAAGCAAGGAGTGATCGAGAATCTTCGCCACTTCAAGGCGCTGGCGGAGACGGGCGAGATACCTCGAACCCAAGGGCAGCCGCATGGTCCTCGGGGCATGATTGGCGGCGGAAAGGCTTCGGCCTACGGGGAAAAGATCGCTGTTCCTAACGGCGCCCAACAGGCGAGCTAGTGACAAATATCAGAAGGAGTATGCAATGAAGGCTGTCTGCTGGATGGGAAAGAGCAAGCTTGAAACTTTAACTGTGCCAGATCCAACGATATTGAACCCGCACGATGCCATCATCAAAGTGACCCGCACGGCTATTTGCGGATCGGATCTTCACCTCTTCGATGGATTTATTCCCACCATGGAGTCGGGAGATATTCTCGGCCACGAGTTTATGGGCTTGGTGGAGGAGGTTGGGCCTGGTGTCACCAACTTGAAGCGCGGTGATCGCGTCGTTGTTCCCTTCACCATTGCATGCGGCAACTGCCAGTTTTGCCAGAAGAAGCTCTGGTCTGCGTGCGATAACACCAACCCCAATGCTCATCTGATGGAAGCTGCCTACGGATATTCCGGTTCGGGTCTCTTCGGCTACTCTCATATGATGGGTGGCTATGCGGGCGGCCAGGCGCAGTATGTGCGTGTGCCTTTTGCGAATGTCGGGCCACTAAAACTCGAGACTGATCTCGCAGACGAAAAAGTCTTGTTTCTCTCCGACATCTTCCCTACCGGCTATATGGCGGCAGAGAATGCTCAAATCCAGGATGGGGACACGGTGGCGGTCTGGGGGTGTGGACCAGTCGGCCAATTCGCCATCGCCAGCGCCTTCATGTTGGGGGCAGGACAAGTCATTGCGATCGACCGAATTCCGGAGCGCCTGGAGATGGCTCGGTCCGTCGGCGCGGTCACCATCGACTACTCGCACGAGGGTGTTAGTGTACTGACGGCGCTGAAGGACCTGACCGGCGGCATCGGTCCCGATGCGTGTATCGATGCTGTCGGTCTGGAATCGCACACGGGAGATTTACAAGGGGCGTACGACACGGTGAAGAATGCCCTTCTGCTCGAAACCGATCGGCCAGCTGTATTGCGTCAAGCGATCCAGGCGGTGCGGAAGGGCGGAACTCTCTCGATTCCTGGCGTGTATGGAGGAATGCTCGACAAAGTGCCATTTGGCGCCGCTTTCGGCAAGGGCATCACCATGAAGATGGGGCAGACCAATATGCACAACTACATGAAGCCGTTGCTGGAACGCATCGAAAAAGGACAAATCGACCCGAGTTACATCATCTCCCATCGCATTTCGCTCGACGAGGCTCCGGAGATGTACAAGGTATGGCGGGACAAAGAAGATCGTGTCACCAAAATTGTCATTGACCCGTGGGCAGAACGCAAAGCGGCTTGAATGGACGCTAGCGCAAACTTAGGGCAGAAATGGCTTAAGGTAAGGAGCTGTGCGGCTTGCCGGCGTAGCGGCTATTTCGGCAGGGGTCCCGGAGGCGACCACGCGTCCGCCTTCGTCCCCTGCCCCTGGGCCGATATCCATCACCCAATCGCTGCCGGCAACGATGCGCATGTCATGCTCCACAACAATCACCGTATTCCCCGACTCTACTAGCGCATCGAGCTGCGCCATCAGCTTGTCCACATCGGCTGCATGCAAGCCGGTGGTTGGCTCATCGAGTACGTAGAGAGTCGCTCCTCGCTGGGCACGCTGTAGCTCGGTTGCCAGTTTGATTCGCTGCGCCTCGCCGCCAGAGAGTTCGGTGGCCGGTTGTCCCAATCGCAGATACCCGAGGCCCACCTCGCGGAGTACTTCGATGGAACGGCACAAAGGTGGCTCGCCCGCGAAAAACTCCCAGGCGGCGTCGACCGTGAGCGCCAGCACATCGGCAATATTCTTCCCACGGAACTGTATTTCGAGGGTCTTCGGATTGTAGCGAGTTCCCTGGCAGGTCTGGCAGGGCGCATAGACACTGGGTAAGAAAAGAAGCTCGACGCATACAAAGCCTTCGCCCTTGCATATCGGGCATCGACCTTTGGCGACGTTAAAGGAAAATCGGCCTGCGTCGTAGTTTCGTGCACGCGCCATCTTCGTTTTAGCGAAGAGTGTGCGTACATGATCGAACAAGCCTGTGTAAGTAGCCAGATTGGAGCGCGGCGTTCGCCCGATGGGAGTCTGATCGACTCGCACCAATCGCTTGATGCCCTGCATTCCACCTACGATCTTTCCGCCTGTTACGGTCAAAGGCTCGGCATCAAGTCCTTCCAGTTCTTCTTCCCCGGAGAGAAGCGGATCACCGAGATGCTGCGCCACTAGCTCGACCAGCGCCTGGCTTACCAGGGTCGACTTACCGGAACCCGAAACACCTGTGACCGTGGTAAAGACGCCGAGAGGAAATGCAACATCCACCTGATTAAGATTATTTCGGGTGACGCCTTTTAGTTTTAGCCACCCTTTGGGGTTGCGCGGCGCCCTGCGATCGGCAGCCTGATGCCCGAATAGATAAAGCCGGGTCTGCGAGGGCTCTACCTGCTCCAGACCCTGTGGAGGGCCGCTGTAGAGTATTTGGCCGCCGTGTTCCCCGGCGCCGGGACCGACATCGACGATCCAGTCTGCGCGACGGATCACGTCGAGATCATGTTCCACCACGAATAGCGAATTGCCTGCCGCGCGCAGCCGCTCAAACGCCACCAGCAGCGCTTCGGTATCTGCCGGATGCAAGCCCGCGGACGGTTCATCGAGTACATAGACCACTCCAAACAGATTGGAATGGACTTGGGTCGCGAGGCGCAAGCGCTGCAGCTCCCCGGGCGAAAGGGTAGGGGTACTGCGCTCCATCGTAAGATATCCCAGCCCGAGATCCAGCAGCACTCTCAGCCGCGCAACCAGGTCGGCGGCGATGCGCTGGATTACGATCAGCTTCTCAGGATGGTCAGCCGGCGCCGCCGCCTCTTTGCCTGCGGTTCTCTTGGCAAAAGGAAGCAGAATGGCGGCTAACTGTTTCATTGGCAGGCGGGAGACATCGGCTATATCGAAGCCGGCAAATTTGACCGACAGGGACTCCGGCCGCAGACGCTTGCCCTGGCACACGGTACACTCCGTGCTCAGCATGTATTGCGAAACCCGCTTTTTCATCAGCGGGCTCTGGGTCGTTGCGAAGGTATGCAGCACATGGCGCCGAGCACTGGTAAATGTGCCCTGGTAACTCGGCTCCATCTTGCGCCGGATCGCCGTCCGCGTCTCTGCGGGTGTGAAGCCGGCGTAGACCGGAACCACGGGTTGCTCGTCGGTAAACAGAATCCAGTCGCGGTCCTGCTTGGGAAGTTCCCGCCACGGGCGATCCACGTCGTAGCCCAGCGAAGTTAGGATGTCGCGCTGGTTCTGCCCCTGCCACGCGGTCGGCCACGCCGCAATCGCTCGCTCGCGAATGGTAAGCGAGTCGTCGGGAACCATCGACTGCTCGGTCACCTCGTAGATCCGCCCCAAGCCATGACACTTCGGGCAAGCTCCTTCCGGCGTATTGGGCGAAAAGGATTCCGCATACAGAATCGTTTGGTGCGGCGGATAATCTCCCGCGCGTGAGTAGAGCATCCGAACGAGATTCGAGAGGGTGGTGACGCTCCCGACAGACGATCGTGTGGTCGGCGAACCGCGTTGTTGCTGGAGTGCCACCGCCGGCGGTAAACCCTCGATGGAATCCACCTCGGGCACCGCCATTTGGTGAAATAGACGTCTCGCATACGGGGAGACGGATTCGAGATATCGTCGCTGTGCCTCGGCATAAAGGGTACCGAAGGCCAGCGAAGACTTGCCGGAACCGGAAACCCCCGTAAAGACCACGAGCGCGTCGCGTGGAATTTCCAGATCCACGTTTTTCAGGTTGTGCTCTCGCGCGCCACGCACGCGAACGAAGCCGCTGATATTCCTTTTTGCCGATTCGCTCAACGAGGGGATGCCCCTAGGAGATTCTTTCATGCCCGACGCTCTGAAGTGATTTGGATGCATGGGAAGCCGGGACGACCTGCTTTGCTTTGGTGCCGCACAACTGAGTCATCGCGTCGTCACCCTTCCGGCGCATCCAACGGGTTTATGAAGATGAATCCAGGCCGGGCGGGGTGGTCAGCGGCGCTGTTGGGTATGGCCGGCTTGACGTATGCGATGGTGCGTGAACAGCGCGTATCCAAGGCATTGCGAACGTTAAGAGGCAAGGTGGTGCTGGTGACTGGCGGGTCACGGGGACTCGGCTATGCCATCGCTCGTGAGCTGGCTTTATCGGGCGCCCGGCTGGCGCTCACCTCGCGTCACTCCGACGAGTTGGAGCGGGCGCGGGCGCGGCTGGTGGCAAGTGGTTGCGCGGCGCCGGCAGATGTGTGGGTTTACCCCTGCGACGTGAGCGAGGAGTCTAACGTGCGCGCAATGGTGGCTGCGGCTACTGAGCATTTCGGCAGGATCGACGTTCTGGTCAACGATGCGGGCGTCATCATGGTTGGTCCGTTGGAGAGCCAGACGCTGGATAGCTTCCACCAGGCCATGAACGTCAACTTCTTTGGCGCCCTGCATGCGACTCTGGCGGTGTTGCCGCAAATGCTGGAACGAGGGGAGGGAGCGATCGTCAACATCAGCTCCATCGGAGGCAAGGTTGCCTTCCCTCATCTTTTGCCCTACGTGGCAAGCAAGTTTGCGGTTACGGGTTGGTCGCAAGGGCTGCGGGCGGAACTCGCCGGCAAAGGAATTCGTGTCACCACGGTTTCGCCGAGTGTCATGCGCACCGGTTCCCACATCCAGGCGCGCTTTACCGGTAACCAGGCGCAGGAGTATCGCTGGTTTGCCGCCGCCGCCAGTCTACCGGGAACCGCCACCAGCGCGACCAGCGCCGCAAGAAAAATCGTGCGCGCCCTGGCTGCGGGGTCGGCAGAGATCTCAATTGGCCTGCAGGCGATCCTGGCGGCGCGATTTTCCAATGCCGCTCCCGAGCTAACGGCAAGCTTGCTTGGGCTCGCAAATGCGTGTTTGCCCAGTCCATCCGACGAGCGGGCTCCTGACTTTTGGCAGCCCGATCAGTCAATCGCGGGTGAAGCGTTTCGCGGCTCGCTTCCGTCGGTTCTCGAACACCTCGGGACAAGACTGATCCAGCGCTACAATCAGGAACCAAGCGGGAAAACGGCGGGCGGCTGAGCGCCGTTTCCCTCTGTGCGTGTGTTCAGGGCCTGTACTTGCGGCCTACTTAGACCAGGGCGGCACCACGCCGTTGCTGCGCGCGTACGCAATCGACTGCCCCAGATGCTCGTGTTGATCTTCGAGCAGCAGCATCAGCGCGGCTTGCTTCGTCATGTCTCTTCCGAACAGTTTCACCGGCGCCTGCAGGTCGCTGTCGGAGAGTCCCGTAATCGCTTTTTGCAGGTTGACGTAAGAAGCTTTCAGAGCTTCCTGCAACTTCTCCGGATCGGTGATGGGCGCGGGCCGTGGCCCCGTATTCGGTGTGCCCGAGAGTACGCCGACGAGCATGCCGTTCTCCATCACTATGAGGTTGAACACGTCGCCGACGGAGCGAACGCCCTGGGCGGGCTTCCAGTCGTACTTGCCCGACATAACGCGCGCGAGTCCGGTGAATTTGCCGGAAAGCGTTCCGGCATCTTTTGCGAAGGCGGCCTGCATTCCTGCCGGCTGCGCTTGCGCCTGCGCTAACGGCACCATCAGAGCGAACGCTAGCGCGCACGCTCCCAGGGCCCGCGTCAAAACCGCCGCTACGGTAAACGTGGGCTTCTTGACTAGCATCCGCCAACCGTATCGAACATCGTGAAGTAAAGTCTCCATGTGTACGCTTCCTTTCGACCTCTCTGCTTGCCTAGCTCAGACATAGTGCTGCTGGCAGGGTTTGAGCAAGTTTAAGACCATAAGTGGAAAACGCCTATGCTACTGAAAAGGTTGATCCAACATTTGTGAAGAAGCCCTGTTATGACACGACACCGTCCGTTTCCGAGAACAGGATGTCCGTTATTGGGCAGCCATATCTGAATTCGATCCTTTCCTGCTGGTCGGAGAAAAGCCCCATCCACCCACTTTGCGGACACTTGGCGGACAAGCCGATGATTTGTCCACGTGGCCAGCTCTTGTTTCTCTCCTTGACAGCTTAGGAGTGTCCCACTAGACTCCTAATCATCTTAGGAGGGATAGTGGCCAAGCCAGCTCAACTTCTTCCTGGCACCCTCGATCTCCTCATCCTGAGGGCGGTCTCGCTCGGCCCGCTGCATGGGTACGGCGTCCTTCTGCGCATCGGACAGCTCTCTGACAACGCGCTGTTGATCGAACAGGGCGCGCTCTATCCCGGCCTGTTTCGTCTCGTCCGCCAGGGATTGCTCAAGGCGAGTTGGGGCACATCGGAGAACAATCGCCGCGCCAAGTTCTACGAACTCACCGCCGCCGGCCGCAAGCGCCTGCGGGAAGAGACCGATAGCTGGAATCGGCTGGCGTCCGCCATTGCGTGCGCACTCTCGCAACAACCGGAGGAAACATGAAACTCCTTGAGTTCCTTTATTTCCGCTTGGTCACTCTCTTCCACTCTTCTCAGGTGAATCAAGAGATGGAAGAGGAACTCCGCTCGCACATCCAACTCCGCGCTGACGATCTGGAACGTTCGGGCTTGCCCCGGCCGGAAGCCGAGCGGCGCGCGCGCATCGAATTCGGCGGACGTGAAAAGTACAAAGAAGAATGCCACGATGCGCTGGGCAACACTTTTATCGAGAGCCTGATACAGGATGTGCGCTTCAGCCTTCGCGTCTTGCGCAAGTCTCCGGGTTTCGCCATCGCGGCGGTGGTCACTCTGGCCCTGGCCATCGGAGCCAACGCCGTGGTGTTTGCGGTATTGAATGCGCTCATCCTGCGGCCTCTCAACGTGCCCCATGCGGAGAGCCTCTACACCATCGAGCGCGGTCCCGATAAGGACCAGAGTACTTCGTATCCCGACTATCTCGACCTGCGCGATCGCAACCGCAGCTTCGATGGCCTGACCGCCTACACCCTGGCTCCCGTGGGGATGGATACAGGCAGAAATCCATCCCAGGCCTGGAGCTATGTGGTGACGGGGAACTACTTCGACGCATTGGGTATCCAGCCTTTTATTGGCCGCTTCTTCCACGCCGCCGATGAGCACGGCCCGAACAGCGCCCCGTACCTGGTACTCAGCTACGCCTACTGGCACAGCCACTTTCAGGAGGATCGCGGCGTAGTGGGCCGTGTGGTTCAGGTGAACAAGCATCCTTTCACCATCCTCGGCGTAGCGCCACCTTGGTTCCGAGGGACTTTGTTGTTTTTCTCCGTCGACTTCTGGGTGCCGATGGTTCAGCAGGAGCAGGTGCAAGGGTTCGCTGTCCTGAACGACCGCGGGCAGCGCGATATTTTCATGGTGCTAGGACATGTAAGGCCGGGATTCACTTCGGCCCAGGCGGTCGCGGATCTGAACTCGGTTGGATCGTATCTCGAAAGGACCTACCCCAGGGAAGATGCCCATATGACCTATTCCCTGGCCCGTCCAGCGCTCATCGGCTCGATGCTCGGGCCTCCGGTGAAGGGATTCATGACGGGCATGATGCTGCTGGCGGGTCTCATTCTGCTCGCCGCCTGTGCTAACCTGGGCAGCCTGTTTGCCGCGCGCGCCGCTGACCGTGCACGCGAAGTGGCTCTGCGCCTCGCGCTCGGGTCGAGCCGCAAGCGCATTCTGCGCGGAGTATTTACCGAAGCCTTGCTCATTTCGCTCACCGGAGGTGCCGTTGGACTTATGGGCAGCATTGCGCTCTTGCGCGCGTTGAGCACGTGGCGGCCGGTTCCGGAATTTCCCGTGTCTGTACCTGTGAATCCGGACGCACATGTTTACCTTGCTGCTCTGCTGCTGGCCCTGGTCAGCGGATTCCTCTTCGGCGCTGTCCCGGTCAGGCAGATACTGCGCACGAATCCCTATGAGGTGGTGAAGGCGGGGACCACTGGAATCATTGCGGGCCATGTGGGAGCCCGGATTACGCTCCGGGACTTGTTGCTCGTGGTGCAGATTGCCATCTGTGGGGTGCTGGTCACTTCCTCGCTGGTTGCGGTGCGCGGACTGGTGCTCACGATGCACACCAACTTCGGCTTTGAACCGCGAAACGCCATGCTAGTGGATACACGTCTTAGCATGGCCGGGTACAGCGGCGACAAAGTGCCCGCCGTGCAAAGGCGCATGATCGACGCTGTGAAAGCGATTCCCGGCGTTCAGTCTGTGGGCCTGGTCAGTTATATCCCCCTGGGAGGGGGCCATTCGACCGCAGACGTCTTTACCGACCAAACGACAGACTTGAGGCCGGCGAATGTGGTTGCCGCTAATGTTGAGAGGTTCGAGATATCTCCTGAGTACTTCCAGACGGCGCGCACATCTTTACTGGACGGCAGGGCTCTCTCCTGGCATGACAACAAGAACGCGCCGCGGGTGGCAGTGGTCAACCAGTTGTTCGCGCGCAGAGTCTTCGGCTCCGTCCCCGGAGCGATGGGCAAATACTTCAAGATGGAGGATGGGACGCGCGTGCAGGTAGTGGGAATTGTGGAAGACGGAAAGTATTATCAGCTGACCGAAGCTCCCAAGACCGCGATGTTTCTGCCCTTCCTGCAGTCGCCCACCAACCTCACAAGCCTGGTAGTGCGCTCCGGCCGCGACCGGGAGCAGCTGGCCGCTGCTATCCGCAGTACGCTGCGAGACCTGGATGCCAGTTTGCCCGTGAATATCCAAACCTGGAACCAGGGATTGAACAGTGCCCTGTTTCCCTCGCATGTGGCAACGGTTTCGCTTGGGGTTCTCGGCATGATGGGCGCCATGCTCTCGATCACCGGCATCTTTGGCATGGCTGCCTACTCGGTCAGCAAGCGTCTGCGCGAGATCGGAATCCGCATCGCCCTCGGCGCGCGGCGGAAAGAAGTATTAGCGGCCGCACTCGGACGCGCCTTCAAACTCCTCGCCATCGGTTCTGCCGCCGGATTAGTCTTGGGATTTCTGGCCACGAGAGTCCTCGCTTACATCGTGTATCAGGCCACTCCCCGGGACCCGCTAGTACTGGCGGGTGTGGTCTTCGCTATGTCACTTATGGGCTTGCTGGCCACCTGGATTCCTGCGCAGCGCGCGCTGTCGGTTGATCCTGTGATACTGCTGCGCGCGGAGTGAATCGGGGAGCGCTTCTGGGTTGCCGTAAAACGGACACTTCCTAACCGATCCGTGGGGAAAGAAAGATCGAGCCCGTGGTCGCAGACCTAAAACCCGCACCGAAGGGTGCGTCCCTATAGGAGCCCAGGCCATCGGCCTGGGTGTCCGGGAATCCATATCCTAAGGGTTGAAAGGACATGCTGAAGAGCATAAATCGAGCCTGCAGCCCTGAGAAATTGTTGGGTTTCTCAAAACCCAGGCCGATGGCCTGGGCTGGTATGACGACGCACCTTCGGTGCTCGCGTCTGACTGCAGGGGAACAATAACACCAATCTTGTAATTGGAGTTGATTGGTCAGGGATAGAAATTGGAGTGAACCCCTAGAGTGAGAGGCCGATTCTAGGATGTGCCTCCGGCAACGATCCCACGTGACGGCGCAGTGGCGATCTGGAAGTTTCAGGCGGCGAGCCCGAAGGCTTGCGTCCCCCGAGTCATTTCTTTCCCGCCGCCATGCGCTGTTTCAGCTCTTCGAGCCAGTTCTGGACTACAACGATCTGGTGCGTGTCCTGGTCTTCATCCACGGCTTTCAGCATCAGGAAGCGCCGCCCATCGGGCGACACGTCATAGTTGGGAAGGGTCAATGGGGTCGGCAGCCACGGGCCCTCGAACAGAACCTGCGGCTTGGCCGCCGAAAACCCCGGCTGCAGGGTCACGGCTACAGCCATCATGCGGTTTCCCGCCCGGTAAAACAATTCGCGGCCGGCCGGGTTTCACACCGGTTCGGTCCCTCCTTCCGTCGAGATCTGCCACTTGCCGCCCGGCCCCGGATACGGTTGCACATACACTTCCCACCGCCCCGATTCATTCGACGCGTATGCCAGCCAGTGTCCGTCGGGGGAGAATGCAGGCGACGTTTCGTCGGACCGTCTTCAGGAACGGCCGCGCTTTCCGGTCGCCGACCCCCACAGTCAAGATGTCAGACCCGGTCAACAGCTCGGAGGCCCGATAAATGCGATTCCGGTCCTATCCGTTCCACTTCCCGGTCCTCCCGCACCTGCGCGGATCGGCCGCCGGGAACCCAGGAGTTTCTCGGCCAACTGCTCGATGCAACCACGGGCTCCGAGGTACGCTCAGAGATTCTCCAAGAACGCGAGAGCTTGCTCGCGGAAAGGAGCGAGGTCCAGGTAGCCATCGGCAACTTCGGCAGGACAGCGTTCGACCTATTCGGGGATGGCACCTACACAAGCTGCAGGGCGGCAGATGTGCAACTGCGCGCTGACTGGCTGGAGGCCTGCCTGAAGGAGCAACTCACAAGTATGACAACAGCAGTTCCCACGAACGAAAGCGACTTTCGTAAGAGAGTAATCGAGGCGGATCGGCTCTTTCAAGAGACGAGAAGGTTCGCTAAGACCCTAAATAATTCCGGTCTCGCAGAGAAGATTAACCGGGCCTTGATTCACCGCAAGACCGGCCTTCTTATCGAGCACGTAGCCGCGCCGGAGGTGACCTCACAGGATCTCCAGCTGGTGTCCGGCATGCTGTCGGCCATCCAGGAATTCGTGCGCGATTCGCGCAGTTCCGGAAGGCGCATCGGAGCTAGAAGAACTTCTTCATTTCGTTCAAGACGTCCACGGCTCGGAAGAAACGGATGATGATTTTTCAATCATCAAGATGACGATCTGATCGTCTGGCCTTGTCTGCAGCACCCGGAAATCATTCGTGCAGTGTGGTGATTGGATCGAGACGCATGGCGCGCAGCGCCGGAATATAGCTGGCCGCGATGGCGACCGTGCTCAGGACAACTGTGACGCCAGCGAAGGTGGGCAGATCGGTGGGCGACACACCGTAGAGCAATCCTGCCATGAGGTGAGAGACGATGAGCGCACCGGCCACACCCAGGCCGGCGCCAGCAGCGGCCAGAGCGAATCCCCGGCGCAGGACCATCTTGAGGATTTTGCTTTTTTGCGCTCCTAGCGCGAGGCGAATAGCGATCTCACGTCTTTGTTCATTCACAACATAGGAAATAGTCCCGTAGATTCCGAGCCCGGCCAACAGCAAGGCAGTGGCCGCAAAAGACGCCACCATTTCCATCGAGAATCGCCTGACGGAAAGCGAGGTGGAGAGCACCTCATCCAGCGTCTCCGCATGGAAGACCGGCAGTGTCGAATCGATGGACTGTACCTGCTCGCGCACTTGTGCGGAAACGGCGCTGGGATCGAGTTGTCCGCGAAGAAAGATGACCAGATCTTTGGCGGGGTGCTGGTACACGCTGCGGTAGATCTGCGGAATTGCCCGGTCCGCCAACGATTCCGTGCGGGCATCCGCAATCACACCCACGATGGTGGTCCAGGCTGGCTTGGCAGAGCTCAACTTTTGGCGGCTATCCAGGTGCAAACGGACGCGCTTGCCAAGCGGGTCCTGGTTTGGCCAGAAGGTGCGAGCCGCAGCCTGGTTGATGACTGCAACCTGGGGCGTATCCTCGAGGTCCCGATCGTTGAAAAGGCGTCCGCGCAACAACGGCATACCCAACAGGTGGAAGTATTCAGGCGAAACGATGGGACCATGGATGACGGGAGCCTCATTGTCCATCGTCTCGATACCTTCGCGGATCAATGGCAGCGGGATGGGATCGCTGTGGCCCAGGGGAAAAGCGGCCACGTCGCCAACGCTCGCTTCTTCTACGCCCGGCAGAGTTCGGGTGCGGCGCAGAATTTCGCGCACCAAGACCGATTCCTGGGTGGCGGTTCGGTAGACATCCGAACTGGGATCGTTAGGCCCCGGCAGCCAGGTTTGGACAGCCATGACGCGGTCAGGATTGAAGCCGGGCTGCACCTTGAACAAGTCCCAGAAGCTGCGCAGCAGAAGGCCCGCGGCCACCATGAGCACCAGGGAGAGCGCCAATTCCCCGATGACCAGAATCTGGCGGGTGCGCGAACGTTCCGGGGAGCCCTTCGAGCCTCTTCCTTCCTGGCGAAGCGTACCGATTAGATCGGAGCGGCTCATGAGCCAGGCGGGGGCAAGCCCAAAGACGGTTCCGGCTGCGACGGAGACGGCGAGAGCGAAGACCAGCACCCCCCAGTTGATCGATATGTCGTTCAGGTGCGGGAGGTTCTCCGGAATGAACCCGAGCAGGAATTTCCTGGTGGAGAAAAGAATCGCAAAACCGGCGATCCCGCCAAGCAGGAAGAGCAGCAAACTCTCGGCGAGAAACTGGCGGATGAGGCGCGCTCTTTGTGCTCCCAGAGCCTGGCGAACCGCGACCTCACGACCGCGCACACTGGCCCGGGCAAGCAGAAGATTGGCGACGTTGACGCAACTGATCAGTAGGACCAGGCCTACCGCTCCGAACACCAGGATGAGAGATTGGCGAACGCTGCCGACCACGCTTTCGCTGAGCGGACTCAGGCGAACGGTCCATGCGGCTTGCGCGGGATACTCCGCCGGATACTGCCTTTTCAGCGATTCAACCAGGGCATCGAGGTGCCCCTGCGCAGCCGCAATCGAGAGACCGGGCTTCAGGCGCCCGACCATGCGACCCTGAAGACGTGTACCGCGCAGTGGCAGCGGGAACGGGGGACCGGCCATGCCGGCCGCCAACCAAGTTTCCGTATTCCGCTCCTCGCTGGTCGAGCCCAGATCGCGAAAACCGCGCGGCATCACGCCCACGACGTGATACAGGTCGTTGTCGAGCAGCAGAGCTTTGCCCACAATGTGCGGGTCAGATCCGAATTCTCTCCTCCACAGCTCATCGCTGATGACGGCCTCCAAGTTGAAGCCAGGAGTCGCATCGTGGGGATCGAAGGTGCGACCCAACTGCGCGTCCACTCCGAAGACCGCGAAGTAATTTGGCGTAACGTGCTTGTAGCTGAGACGCTCGGGCTGCGCACTGCCGGTAAGGTTCACATCTGCGCCGGTGCCGGAAAACGACACGGACTGGAATATCCCGGAACTCTGCAGGTCTCTCCACTCAGGGACGGAGGTCCCGACGTTGTGCGCGCCTACGCCGGCAAGATCATCCTGGAGGCGGACCAACTCGCCAGGGTTGGGATACGGCAAAGGGTGCAGCAGGGTGGCATCGATCACACTATAGATCGCGGTGGTGGCTCCAATGCCCAGTGCCATGGTGGCGATCGCAATGAAAGAGAATCCTGGAGATCTCACCAGCATGCGAAACGCGTACCGCAGGTCGAAGAGCAGATTCTCGATCAGGGGCAAGCTATGCTCGGCGTGGTGGTGTTCCCGTATCGCTTCGGCCGAGCCCAGCTTGAGTGCGGCTTGGCGGCGGGCCTCGGCGGATGACATACCGGCGCGCAGGTTCTCCTCGATCTGGAACGCAAGATGCGCGGCGATCTCTTCCTGCAGGCGTTCGCCGGCACTTCGCCTGGTCACGATATTCGACAGGCGTATCAAGAGGCGTCGTAGGTGTTTCATGCCAGGTCCTTCGCTTTGATGGTAAAAAACCGTGCGATAATCGCCGCGGTTTGCTCCCAATCGCGGGTCTCTGCCTGCAGTTGTTTGCGGCCGGCCGCAGTCAGACGATAGAAGCGGGCTCGACGGTTGTTTTCCGATGCTCCCCATTGCGAAGCGATCGAGCCTTCATGCTCCAGCTTCAGCAGCAACGGATAGAGCGTGCCCTGGTTTACATCCAAAAGCTCTCCGCTGATCTGCTCGATCCGCCGGGCGATCCCGTAGCCGTGCTGCGGTCCAAGCAGGTCCAATGTCTTGAGGACCATCAGGGCAAGCGTTCCTTGCAAGACGTCCAGCTGTTCCTTCATGGCGAATCAACCTTTAGGTATCCAACAGGAATAATACATGCTTCCTTTTGGAAAGCAAAAGGAAGCAATGTCACTTTTTTTTCGAAGGCGATTCTAGAAGGGTTGCCCGGGAAACCTCGGGACTTGCTCATTGAGGATGGCGTAGTCTGATTTCCAGTAAAAAGCCGGCAAGTATCGAGGGCTCGGCAATTCAACCTCAACTGACGACTTCAGGCCGACTCCCTCATGGAGAGAGGGTAGGTCCCTTCCGAACACGATTACCAGATCTCTTACGTCTCGGCTCAACCTTCGACGCGCTCAGGATCGGCGGTGTTTCAGCGTTCTGTTCGGGCAACTGGTCGTGCAGAATGACATTGAGCAGCGACTTGTGAACCTGGATACGCCCGTTGTATTCGATAAACCCCATTTTACGGAAGCGATTCATGAAGAAGCTGACTCGGGAGCGCGTAGTGCCGATCATGTCTGCCAGAGTTTCCTGCGTGATCTGCGGGATCGTTGTTTCGGGTTCACCCGGCTTGCCAAACTCCGCCATCAACAGAAGGATGCGGGCAAGTCGTTTTTCGCTGGAATTGAATAGCTGATCGACAAGATCCGCCTGGGTTCGCATGCTGCGGGCGAGCAAGAACTTGAGAAACAGATCGGAGAACGCATGCTCCTCGTGCATAACGCGCACCATTTCCGCACGTTCAATCTTGAGCGCTTTACAGCTGGTAATGGCCGTGGCCGTGGCTAGCCGGAGTCCTGCGACGCCCGCAATCGACTCCTCGCCAATAAAATCGCCCGCCGTGAGCAAGGTGATTGTTGCTTCTTTCCCTCTCTCGGAAACGACGGTGATCTTTGCGCGGCCCTTCTGGAGATAGAAAACCGAGTCAGCAGAACTTCCCTGAACAAAAAAGATTTGCTTTGCTTTTATTTCGACGATCCGCCGGCCAAGCCCTGCCTTTGCCAAAAAGGCCGCAGGGTCAAAATCGGTCTGTGTTGACTCATGCACGGGAATAGCCTGTTCCATGTCGAACTTTAGGGTTTGGAGGGTTAACCCTACGGTTGCAAGTTGCATGTCCGCAACTCCAGTCTGCAGTCATGAGAACCGGCTCTCGTGGGCGTGCTTTCTTTTGAGGCAAACCCCTTTAGAGACGCGCATTCTTCAATTCGGGACCTACCAACAGTATCGAGTTCCGCGGATGGGAAAATCTGAGCGATTTTGCTCAGAAACGATGATAAGAGGGCTAAAAAGGATGTTGTGGCTCTTCCAGCGAGGCCGGCCGGCGGAAAATGACCGGTATTGAGCCGGATCCCTCGTTCATGCCCCCTAGGTGGCAATGGTAGCATCGAGACACTCCCCTAGTCGTGACACCAGGTTTTCGCCATCCTAACTTAGCGCTTAAGGCCAAGATCATGCCTTCTCTGATCTATTTCTGAAGTTCTTAATCGCCCGCAGTATGCGAACCCAGGCTGACCTTCTGCAATAGGCGCCTACCTCGGGCGCCGCTAGACGATGGCTACGGAACCGTGGCGGCGGCACCGGTCCTCGTTATTAGTCCGATGAGCAATATTGACCAGAATGGGGTCGAAGCGAAGAGCAAACTGCCTTTACCAGGCCTGCGGCCGATCCTGTCAATACTCGATATGCCAGCTTGGGCTCCCCGTTCAGCGAGCCCTTCTGCCACTCACGGAACGGGTATGCGAAAGAGGTAGTATGTATGTCACCAGCCCTGCTCCAAGTGTTTTTGTTGTTGACGATGAACCCGTCATCGGGTCAAGTCTAGTGGCGATTCTGCGAATGAACGGGTACTCCGCAAAGTTCTTCACCTCGCCGCTGGAGGCGTTGGCTGCCGCGAAGGTCAGACCACCTGATCTTCTGATATCGGATGTAGGGATACCGGAACTCTCCGGCATCGATCTTGCGATTTTAATGAAAACGCAGTTCCCGGCATGTAAGATCCTGCTTTTTTCCGGGGCGCCCTCCAGCCTCGACCTGCTGGGTTCGGCCCGCGTTCAGGGTCACAATTTCGACTTGCTTCTAAAACCCGTTCCTTTACCCGAGTTCCTGGCGGAAATATCGAAAAGGCTGGGTAACAACGAGGGTGTGTTCATCGCGTGATCGGTCCGTGAAGAGCTATTCGACGGGCTCTTAATCGCTCTGGGTTGGCGACGACACAAACTGGAACTTGTCCGACGTGAACGCCATATTCCGTACTTGACCGTGAGCACCCAAAGGGCCGAGCGGCTTTCCGTTCAATCGTACTTCCAGGCCGGCCGCGTTGCCGACGCGTAACTCGGCAAATCCCTTGCCTTCGATTGTCTTTGTCTGATTGGCCTCGAGAAATCCGGAGAAGACCGGGGTGCCATCCGAGGTAGCCGAAAGCCAGGTCTCTTCCGTAGCAGTCAAGGCAAGCTCCACTCGAGAATCCGCAGGCCTGCCCTGCTTCGCCGGACCAACGACCGGCGTAGCCGCGGCGGGCCCCACAGCAACGTGGGGAACTACAGCAAGCGAAACCTGCTTGTTATCGGCGCTTGGCGCACTCTGCCGCGTGGCGCTCTCAAAAACCGGCGCATGAGTCTCGATTTTCGAGTTTGCCACCTTGAGGTTGTCATGCCACCGACGATCGGCTACATAGCAAACCACCAGTATGACGGCCAAAGCCGCGTACGAAAGATGTTTGTTACCAGTCCATGACCACAACTCCACAGTTCTTTGCCTGGTGGGTTTGAGCAATGGCGGAGGAGCGCTCTCGCTCAACTCGCGATCGATCTCTGCGTCGAACACTCTTGTGTCCAGCCCTAAGAACGAGGCGTATTGGTGAACGAAACTCTTATAAAAGAACGGGCCCGGCAGGCTCTTGCGATCATCTGCCTCAATGGCCTGCAGGTACTTTGCATTGATTCTTGTGTGTGCTGCAACTGTAGCTAAATCAATCCCCTGATCGAGACGTGCACGTTGTAACTGTTCGCAGACTGTAGACATACAAATCCATTCACCGCAAACTTTTGCCAATCTTTTACGTCCACTCGAGAGACCTACCCCGCCCTCAAGCACTCACCCACAATTAGTTAGATGAGATCCTAGCCGTCATAGTCATATTTTGTTTGCAGCTGCTTTAAAGTTGCCGCAAGTCAAGATCAGAAATTTGATGCGGCCGGTTTTGAAGGTGCGCAGAAGGAGACGAAAGTCGTAGCGGGACAGCTTGCAAGTGCCATAAGAATCTTATAATTACGGGATATCCAGGGCGCAATTGATCCTTGAACCGAGGGGTTGGGAATGTACAGCTTTTCTTCATGCGCCCTCTTTGCGCCCTTGTTCCTGTTAACGTCGGACTCAGAACCTGGCAATGAGACCAATACCACCGACCATGAGCAACCCACCGATGATGCGACCTGGGTTCAAAGGATGAGGCTGCATTTTGAACCAGCCGAAGTGATCGATCAGTAGTGAGGTAATGAGTGCCGCCGTCACGGTAAAACCGACGAACGGTCCGGCCCCCACCCTATTGACGAGCGTGAGCCCAGCATAGACCTGTACTGCCCCCACCAAGCCGCCGACCACTGCCCACCAAGGTAATTCTGCCAAGTCCTTCTGAGTGGGCAGCGGGTGGGGATGAATCAGCGATGCCCCGGCGAAAAAGAAGGTAATCAGAGCAAACGAGATGGCTGAAGCCAACCACGGATTCACCACATACTTGTTGAGTTGACCATTCATGGCCGCGCCGCAACTCTGCAGCACGCCTCCCACGACGATGAAGGGGATTATCCATCCGGCGTTCATGTGCCGCTCCTTTGTAACTAGCGTTGTCCTACAAACATTTGCATCAGAATCGCCCCGCCCAGCGCGGCAAAGAGCGCCACCGGCATCGTGACTGCTCCAACCCTCAGAAACTTCCAGAAACTCACGTCGAGCTGGTCGCCTCCTGGGCCCGCACCAGAATCCTTACGAAGTGCCAGGAGCCAGAGGATGGTAGCCAGAGATCCGGTGATGGAGAGATTTGGTCCGAGGTCCACGCCAATCAGAACCGCATTGGCCATCAGACCCTTCATATGAGCCGCTTGAATGGTGCCGCCCGCTACGAGCCCCAAGGGCAGGTTGTTGACGATGTTGTTGGCTATGCCGACAGCGAAGCCGACTACCATCGCACCCAGGTTCTGGCCGAGATGCGATGCCCAAGCGAGCCACTGTTGGGTCAGGTTCAACGCCCCCTGGCTTTCGACAGCATCGACCATGACAAACAGTCCCGCAACCAGCAGCAGGGTTGCCCAGCTGATTTCGCGGGCGAGATGGATCGGATTGCTCCTCGCCTTGATCGAGACAACGGCTGTGATCACCAGTGCCGCAAGGCACGTTGGCAGTCCCAAGTCCTTCTTCATGGCGGAGGCCGTCAGGAGCACCGCAATCATCAGGGCAAGCCCGGTGAGAACAAGTTTGCCGTTCCCGCTCAGCTTCGTATCCTCTATTTCGCATTCAATGGTCTTGCAGAGTTCGGCCCTAAACAGAAAACGCATGACGAGAAAGGTAGTCAGGATCGAGAACAGCGATGGCACGCCGAAGCCGGCGAGCCATCGCCCCAGCGGCGGCATTCCGGTATGAAAGACCACCAGGTTTGCTGGGTTCGAAATCGGCAAGACGAAACTCGCGGCATTCGCGATCAAGGCACATACGAACAGGTAAGGAAGCGGGGAGACCTTTGCCTTACGGACTGCGGTTAGAATTGCCGGCGTGAGCACAACCGCTGTCGCATCGTTCGACATGAAGATCGTCACCAGCGTGCCCACGCTATAAACCAAAAGGAAAAGGCGGGAACAGCTGCCCTTTGCCCCGCGTACCGCGACCGACGCCACCCAATCGAAGACACCTTGTTCCCGAGCCAGTTCACTCAGAAGCATCATGCCGATCAGGAATAGGTAGACATCACTGCCCTTCGCAACAGCTTGCCCGGCAAGCTTAAGCGGCACCAGCCGCAGCGCGATTAGAAGGAGCGATCCGCCGGCGATCCACCAAACTTCAGGGATGCCGCGCGGGCGAACCAGCATGAGCAGAATGCTGAGGGCGACAATCACGGGCAGAACAACGTGCGCCAGGTCTGCGGGAATCATCATCACTTCTTTCCGTTTTTGTTTGTGCCGAACAGCCCATGCTCCGGCCAAGCTTCCAACGTAACAGTCATGCTGGAAGCTCCCGGGTAACAGCGTGGGAAGAGGGATCATTCTCAGGTTTCATGCGCTCCGGGAGCGTTTCTGGAATAGCCGTCCATAACAGGAGAAATGCCAGTGCAGCGACGGCTCCCAGCGACAGGAAAGAGACGCGGTAGCTGAAGTGCTGAATCAGCTTGCCGCCGAAAGTCGTGCTGAGGGCTGCGCCGAGCCCGACTGCCGTGGCAAGGCTGCCTTGGACCAGATTGAAGCGGCCCGTCGCGCGGGTTCGGTCCGCGACCACGAGAATGGAGACCACGACAAAGATCGCATTGGCAACGCCATCGAGGAGTTGAATGGCTATCAGGCTCCCGGTGTTATGGGTGAGCGTGTACAGAATGGCACGGATAGGCAGGACTCCGAAACCGAGCATCAGCAGCGGTTTTCGCCCGTGCAGGTTTGCGTAGCGTCCAATCGCCGGCGCGCAACACAGGATGACGGCCTGCGTGACGATGATGCAGGCCGACATGAAGGGAGCCGCCGTGGCGCGCGTGCCGTGGGACAGCATCTCGCCGAGCTGGGGGAGCATGGCCGCATTGGCAAAGTGGAAAAGGAAGACGCAGGCCAGAAAGACGACGAGAACTCGATCTCCAAGCAGCGTGTGCATCACGGAGGCTCTCGCCGGGACGGCTTTGCCGTCCACTTCCCTAGCTCCGCCGCGCGCAAGGTCATAGTCGATGTCTTTGCTCTCGATCGCCCGGATGGCAAGCACGGTGGGGATCGTGAGTACCGCGGCTGTCACGAAGATGGCGCGATTCCCGAACAGGTAGCTCACACCCGCGATGAGAAGCGCACAGAAGACATTTCCGGCGGAGTTGAAGGCCTGGTTCTTTCCAAACTGGCGGTCGAAGAAGCTTAGGCCCACGATGCCCATCGTGGCAGCCGCGAGTGTTAGTCCTAGAAAGGGTCCTGCTCCTCCAATCAAAACTTGCGCCGTGTACACCCCCCATGGAGCGGTGGTGATACTGAGCAGAACTGCTCCCAAAGCGAGGACAGCACAGGCGAAAACGAGGATCAGTCTCTTCGACCTGAGTTGATCGACGATGGCCCCAGCAGGAGCCTGTAGGACAACGGTAAGACAGCCGCCGACGGTCAACGCCACCCCGACGCGTCCGGGGTCCCAGCCCGCGCCAGCCAAGTACGCGGCTAGAAATGGACCGAGGCCGGTCTGCACGTCGGCGAGAAAGAAGTTTGCCGCTTCCAGAGCATGAATGCTCTTCTTTTTCTCCGGCGAGATGCTGGCGTTCGATTCCATAACCCCTTTCAGAACATCGCTTGCAAACAGATGGACGGAGGCCTGCTCACCGTCCAGGAATGAGATGCCGTTTAGGACGCCGATCCGAACGACGGAATGGTCATCGACGATACCTCTGCCCGTGCTGAAGCAAGTGGCTTGCCATTCATCGAAACCGCCGAGAAAGCCTTCCTATGTACGAGTTCCCTCTCCCGGAATGATGAAATCAGATTCCGACCGGCCGCAATTCGCTCAACCGGTGTGCGAATAGCGGACAGGGCCGGAGCGGTACGCACCCGACGGCGCATCATCCCGTTGAATTCGGCGCTATCAGGAGGGTTCCCTGTTGGAAGCCCAATTGCATACCATACTGAAGTGCTGGTTAAACGCCGCATCAGACAGAGACAGAGAGGAGCCGAATGCCGAGGATCTTTTGGAGAAGCCTGCGTTCGCGCATCCTGTTGCTCGTCGTTCTGACGTTCCTCTTCCTCGCAGCCGCGGCGATCAGCCTGTTTACATTCCTTCGCACCAACCACGCGGAGACCCTCTCCTTGACCGAGCGTCATCTGGTCAGCGTGGCCGCGAATCTCGCGCGGAACTATGCCGATCATCGGACTGAGGCTAACTCGCTGCGCACGATGGAACCGGGTCCACCGCGGCCGCCGGCGGGTGGTCCTCCGCCGCCCCCACCCCCGCCGGAACGGGCAGGGGGGCCCCATCCCAAACCCGATCTGCTTAAACAGATCACGACAGAGACATTAGAGCGCGAGGATGGGATCGAGGGTGGCTTCTACGCTGCCAGGGCGGACGTTCTCATTGGATACGCCTTCCCCACCCATGAGGGGCCAGGGGCAGAGAAGGATATGCCGGAACGCGAGCGGCCTACGATTGAGAATCTTGCGCGGGAGGCCGCCGCAGCCAACACGGTCAAAACATTTCGATTTGAAGGGTCACATGACGCCATCCTCTTTGTCGCGCTTCCCATCCATGAGCCATCCAGCGGAACTCAGACTGCCGACTCTGCGGATGAGGTCACCGGCGCGGTGTGGCTCATGCAGCGGCTCCCCGGGATCGACGGCGGCCAGAGCCGCCAGCTCCTGTTTGGAAGTATCGGGTTTGCCATCGCTTCCCTGATGACAGCATTGCTCGCAGTGTTTGTTACGACAGAGATTCGCAGCGGCGTAAACATCGTTCTCGAACGGCTGGGATCGATGAAGGTTGGCCTGCCGATTGCCCATCGACAGATGGGGGGGCGTCCTCCGTTGGAGGAGTTCGATCGTGTGCTCCATGGCATCGACTCACTCGCACTCGCCTTACAGGAAAAGATCGAGAACGAGCGCACACTGGAGTCTCAGATCCGCCACAACGAACGGCTCTCGGCCTTGGGCCAGTTTGCTGCCGGCATCGCGCATGAGCTACGCAATCCGCTCGGCACGATCCGCATGCGCACGCAAATGTGGCAGCGCTCCACGGACCCCGAAGCGGCGAAACGGAGCAGCGCGGTGATTCTCGAAGAGATCGACCGTCTGGACACGATCATCAGCCGTCTCCTCTACTTTGCGAGACCGATTCAACTGGAGCGCCAAGCCGTCTCGCTCGATGATTTGTGCGCAGCCACAGCGTCGACGTGGGGGGAGAAACACACTACCAAGGGGGTTCAGATTGTCTGCAGGGCTGCGTCGCACAGCATTGTTGCCGCCGATCGGGGACGACTGATCCAGGTGCTCGACAACCTCATGGAGAACGCCGTGCATTCTACCTCCCAGGGAGGAGTGGTCACGATCAGTACGGCGCGCGAACATGACTTTGCGCGCATCGACATCATGGACGACGGGCGAGGATTTACTCCAGCAGCTCTCCGTCACGCCATGGACCCGTTCTACACCACGAAAGACAACGGGACAGGCCTCGGTCTTTCCATATCCTTCGAGATCATGCAGGCTCACGGAGGTGAGTTGCTGCTCGCCAATCGCGAGGGCGGAGGGGCCATTGCTTCCCTCCGCTTGCCGGCAAACCGGGACGGCCGCGAACCGGCAGAGGGAGGGACAGGACAGGATGCCTGAAGTGCTGATTGTGGACGACGATCACAACCTGCGGGAAACGCTTAGGGAGCTGCTGGCGGATGCGGGCTACCAGACCCTGGTCGCGACGAATGCTGAGGAAGCAATCACCTTACTTCAGACCACAGCTCCTGATCTCGCACTGTGCGATTGGAAGATGCCTGGTGGAGGCGGGGAGCAATTTCTCAAGAGCCTTCAATCCGAAGGGCTCCTGACCACCATGCCGGTCATCATCCTAACTGCCCACGGCACGGGGCCAAATGCGATGCAGGCGATGCAACTTGGGGCTTACGATTTCATTACGAAGCCGCTGGACATCGACCAGGCGCTCGCCATCGTGGCACGCGCGATCCGGCATATGGAATTGCAGCGCGAGGTCGAACTGCTGCGGCAACAGCGGTTCCGCGATCGCTCGGTTGACAACATAACGCCAGCCGAAGAGGGACTGAAGCCTCAACTGATCGGTAACTCGCCGGCATGGATTGAGGTCTTCAAGAACATCGGCAGGGTCGCTGCCACGGATGTAGGAGTTTTGCTGCTGGGGGAATCGGGCACGGGCAAAGAAGTTGTTGCCCGCGCGATCCATGAAAACAGCGCGAGAAGCCGCCATCCCCTCATCATCCTCAACTGTGCGGCGCTGCCGCCTGACCTATTGGAATCTGAGCTCTTCGGGCATGAACGCGGCGCATTTACAGGAGCCATCACCCAGAAACGCGGGAAGTTCGAGGCTGCGGACGGAGGCACAATTTTTCTGGATGAGATTGGCGAACTTCCGCAGTCCCTTCAGCCCAAGCTCTTGCGTGTGCTGCAAGAGCACACCTTCGAGCGCGTGGGCGGAACGGCTTCGATCCATGCCGATGTGCGGGTTATCGCCGCCACGAACCGGTCTTTGGAAGACGATGTGGCACAGAAGACGTTTCGTGCCGACCTTTTCTATCGTCTCAATGCCTTTACGGTTCGTCTGCCACCGCTGCGCGAACGCCAGTCTGACATACTCCCTTTGGCGGAGTATTTCCTTGCGCGCTATGCCAAACGCAATCAGATCGCCGCGACGGGACTTGCCGCCGATGCCATCGTGACCCTGCAGAGCCATTCCTTTCCAGGCAATGTGCGAGAGCTGGAGCATCTGATTGAACGCGCCGCTGTCAAGGCAGGGGGACGGGCCGTCACCGGCGAACAGATCCAAGAGGAATTGACGAAAGCGAAGGGTTCGATCCCGGGCGCATTCGATACTCAGACAGCGACGGATCTACCATTTCACGAGGCGGTGGCCAGTTGGGAGCGCTTTCTCATCGAGCAGGCGCTTAAGGCATCGAATGGCAACAAGTCGGACGCCGCTCGCCGGCTCGGCATTCATCGCCGGCTGCTCTACGAAAAGCTGACTCAACTGGGCTTGCTTTAGACGCCAGCGAGTTTCGCATCCTCAGGTCCCGGTGACTGAGCAGTAGTGGGTTCCTATTCCAGCGCCGACCTTGAATAATGAGTCCAGTTCAGGGGTTCAGGGGTGCAGTCCGGAACTGGTACTTTCCTAAGAATGGTTTCTGAAAGCTCCAGTCCCATCTGGCAACGAAATCCCCGGGCAACGAAATTTGGCAACGAAATCCGAGGTGCTGCAGACCGCCCGGCATCGCCCGATGGTCGTCGCCCCGAACGCACCTCGTGCACTGTCAATGGTGCACGTTCCCGGTTCCCTCCTTTCCCAACGCCTACTGAGCCTTGACTGAAGCGGACGCTGCCGAATCCGAGGCTGCCAGAGTAACAATATCCGTTGTTAGATCTTTGTTGACAAAGATAACTTTGTCGGAAGTAAGTGTCTTAGCGTTATACACTTCAATCGTCGAACCCGAGCCATAGAGATATAACTTACTGCCGTCGCTGCTGATTCCAAAATTAAAGGTTGGACGTGACTCGAACGCTGCCTTCTTGATCACCTCGTGAGTGTCTATATCCCAGACCCACCACTCGGTAAGTCTGTTTTCACTTGAACCTGTGTACATCACGGAATATCCCAGCTTGCGGTCGGGTGAGAGCATGAACCCCATCATGGGGAGCGAAGGCCCTATCGGTGTGTACTTGACTTCCCGCGTCAACATATTGAGCGAGGCGAGCCCCAGCGTACCTTTGTGTACGATGGGATCGACCGAGACAAACACCGAGCTTACCGTGGTCTTATCGTCATAGGGATCATTCATGGCGGCCAACCGATAGGCTGACGCACCAGGATACGGCGGTTTGGACAGCGGAATAGTATCGACGACAGTAAATGTCGCGAGGTCGAAGATCTTGATATCTTCATCGAACACGTAGAGGTATTTCCCGTCCGGCGAAACCTTAAAAGTAGCCAGAAAACCGAAGCCCGTGTCATATCCCTTGGGAAAGTTGAAACTCTTTTCCACTGCCTTGGTTTCGAGATTGACGACGACAAACTTGGGCGGCTCCAGAATGTACTCGTCCTTCTCTTTCCGCACCACGCGGAGCGTAGCATAAAGGAAATGACCCGCTGGATCTACGGCCACACCGGAGAAGCGCGGGACTGAGTCTGCGCCCACCAGCCAATTTCGTACGTTATCGCTCGCGATACTGGGTTGAGTGTGTTCATCAGCCAGGTCGATGGTGCCCACAACTTTCCGGGCGCCGAGATCGACGATCTCAATCGTCATCCTGGTGTTGACGATGTAGAGCAACTTCTGATCGGCGGAGAGCACGGTGGTCCGGGGCACGCCGGCAAGCTGAATCTCTCCCACGACCGCTTCCTTGTCTTCGTCAAAGACAAGCAGTTTGTGGTCGAGCGTGCCGACATACATCAGGCGATCGCGTGTCGCTTCGGCAGCGGCCGCGCGAAGGGTGATGCAGGATCCAAGTGCCAGGAACAACGCAGACGCAACCAACCACTTTCTAGCTAGACCGTGGATCACGGAACTTCCCCCCCTCGCCATCATTGCCCCACTTCCGGCTGGTCATAGTGCATATATTGAGGCACACCCACCACCAGGTAGGACCGCGCCTTCAATGCCTCACCACTGGCGGATTTGTAAAGAGCGTCCACCCAGACATCCCCCCAATTCTCGGTAGGATAGTTATTACTCTGTTTTCTCCGATTTGGGTTAGGGCCTTCCAGGTTAGGTGTAAATACGCCGGTGTCCGCGATGGACCCCACATATTTCACGTCATCGTCCTTGGGAGTGGAGTAGAACTCTTCAAGCGACCACGCCGCTGGAAGAGGGCCTAGCGCAACGTCGTCCGCGGTGCCGGGCTTGCCGTCCTCACCGTTGGCAAAACCCAGGGTTTGAAAGACTGCATACTGCTTGGGCGCAATGGTCCCCCCCAGCCGGGCGAAACTGGCGTCGGGGCTCACCTTGATGTAATCGACCTTGCCGTAGACGGTTAGGGCCTGTGGAACCACGACACCTTTCACCGACACCTTGTGCGGCGCCGCCGGCAACCCAGGGGCAACCGCTATCTGCAGCGTCACCTCCGTTGGAGTGGAGCGAACCACCTTGGTGACCTGCACTCCCTTGCCCAAATCAAAATCGGCTGCCGTCAAGCCCGCCGGCAAATTGGCACCGTATATGTGTAGGTCGGAAGAGGAGGGTGACTGCACCGAAAACTGATCGAACCCGAGGAGTACTGTATTGCGCTGCACACGGGTAAGCTGAACATCCAGGCCAAACTCCTGGTACCCTCCCCAGAACCATCGTCCCTCGAAGCTGTTTCCGTCCGCGGACAGTAACATGGCTTCCCTGCTATCCGCTGGAACAGCGACGTCCTTGGCGGCGCTGTTGGCCGTCGCCTTGGCATGGCCGCGCCAGCTGTAGCCGGCATACACGATTCCCTTCCCGGTACTTGTCACCACCTGCCCATCGGGGTAATGCAGCACCGTCTTGGTTACAAAGTCATCCGCAGTCGAGGTTGCCTCGATGGTGGTCTCGCCGTAGATCTTGCCCTTTCCAGGCTGATAGGCACTTACCAGCCAGGTACCAGCAAGTTTGGGTGCTTGAATCGTGTCCTTCCACGCAGACCACTCCGGAGTGATGAGCGGCTGGTTCTTCGCCAGGTACTCCAGAGCCACATCGATCGGATACCTTGGGACGCCGGTTTCGCTCTTCGGAGGCGCCGGCGGATAATTCAACTCCGTCTCGTATTCATTCAGCTGGGTGGTGGTCACCGGGATGTCTTCCGGATGGGCGTACCGCTCCTGTGGCCGGAACACCATGGGCTCGGAGCCCGGAAAGAGCGCCATGTGGGTGTTGGCCAGCTTAACGTAATCCGCGGCGGTCCGTCGTTGTGACAGAACCCGGCCGATGGTGTGACATTGGTTGCAAGTCAGCTGCAATGCTGCTGGAACTGCTCCCCCTTCGTCCTCCTGCGTGCGGAAGAGCCGGTGTTCCGCTTCCCAGAAAATCGGCTGTGCCTCTTGCGGAGCCAACCCGTTGTTGGCGCTGAGATACCGAAGAATCTGCCGCGACTCCTCCGGGGTGGTGACCAGTCCATTCAACCGGATCATCCGCTTGAGAATCTGTTCCCAGACTTCGGGCGTCGTCCGCATGTAGGAGATGCGCCGCATCACTCCATGAGCATCGCGCGCGTGGCAGCCGGCGCATTTCGAAATGATGAGTGGGTCATTCATAGGAATTCCCCGCTCCGTCTCGACGTTGGATTGTGCCGCGCCCATACCTGTCGTCAAGAGCAACAAGGAGCAAGTGAGAATGTGCTGGAGCACCCTTTGCCGGTTCATGGTTCCTCTTAGAAGGTGACGCGTGCGGTTACCTGGACAGCGCGAGGGCCTGCGCCCTCCGCCCCCTGAACGTTGTAAACCTGCCCGAAGCCGCCCACGTTGAAGGTGGTGTTGGGCTGCTCGTAGTTCGTGTGGTTGAAGAGATTGGCAGCCTGGATCCCGCCCTGGGCACGCACTCCTTCTTTTATGTTTACCGACTTGATCAGAGAGAGCGAGATGGTTTCCGTACCAATGCCCGGAACGTTGCCCACTGAGGAGTTTCCGAAGCGGCCAATATTGTCGGGAGGCACAGTAAACGCCGCGGGATTAATCCATTGCGCCAGACCTTTATTGGGCAGGATAAGAGGCACTCCGGGAACACGGTCAGGCCGCACCGGGTTTAGATTGTCAAAGCCGGTCCCTGACGGATCAGATCCAGGAACCGTGATGGTCAGGAAGGGTCCGGATTGGAACAAGAAGACGCCCGACACTTCCCAACCCCCAACCAACCCATTCACCAGGCCCTTGGATGTGGCAAGGAACATACCGTTTCTCCCAAACGGCAAATCGTACAACGCTGTTGTCAGGTAGCGATGACGGCGTGTGAAGGCCACGGGCCCCTTGTCGAGGTTTGGATCCAGCGGGTCGGTGCGGAAGACGTTGAAGACGTTCGAGAACTCGGTTGGATCGCCCCCCTGGGTGTTGGTCAGGCTCCGGGTAAAGCTGTAGTTGCTGTTGAATTGCAAGCCGTGGCTGAGCCGTTTCTGCGCGGTCACGCTGAAAGAGTTGTAATTGCTGGTGCCGCCATTGTTGAGGTACTCCACCTCTGCCCATAGCGGATACGGAGCATACTGGGATGCGGCTGCATACCCGATGGTGTTCTTTGGAACCTGATCCAGGTTTGACTGGTAGGACAGATTCGCGCCGTGATTCCCGCTGTAGCTCAACTGCAGAGCAATGTTGTAGCCCAGGTCCCGCTCAAAGGTAAGGTTCCATTGATAGAGGCTTGGATCGAGGAAATGAACATTGCTGGCCTGCTGGAAATACTGCGACCCAGGTACGGCAAGGTTAGATGGGAACGGGTGCGGGAAAACCAGTGAAGGCTGTCCGTTGCTGATCGTTTGAAAATACTCCCCCTGGTCCGCACTATGGATCGCATACGTAGCGCCGAGGAGCTCGCCCAGCGGTGCGGCTATGAATCTTCCGAAGCCTCCGCGGATGACGGTCCTGTTATTTCCAAATGGCCGCCAGGCAGCCCCGATGCGCGGCTGAAAGTCTGTCTTCACGGAGAAGCGCAGGCTCTGGGGAATGCCCGCCTGGGCTGCCGTGATAATGGGGGTGGGCGAGATCGATGCCGCGAACGCGGGGTTTAGAATACCGAACGCTTTCTGGTTCGGTATCACCGCAGCACCGTTCACAGCCACTCCATTCACAATGGAGGTGTAGTTGGGTAGAAATTGAGTGCTGTTGAGAAGATGATCCTGGAACATCGGGCGATATTCCCAGCGCATGCCGATGTTTATCGTCAATCTTTGCGAAACCCGCCAATCGTCCTGAGCGAATACCGAATAGGCCTGGGCATAGCCTTCTGAGTTTGGCTGAAGCACGGAGGACAGGAATGTACTATCTGGAATGCCGAGGAGAAAAGCGGCCATCGGGTTGCCGATATAAGGATTCGTCCCGCTACCCGCGGAGATCCCTGTCACGCTCCCGTTGAAATTGTAGACACCCAGGCGCTTGCCCGCATAGACATTGGTGAACAGGCCGGACATGCGCCGAAAGTCGCCCCCGAATTTCAAAGTGTGGTTGCTTTTCGTCCAACTGACATTATCGAGAACTTGTATGGTGCGATTCGCTGTCTCGGTGGAGCTGGAACCTTGCCCACCCGTTCCCTGAAAGCCGCTGATCTCAAAGTCGGGAACTGCATTGCCGGGAGGTACGGACAGACCCGTAAGACCGAGGCTGCTCGCGATCTCAGCGGCAGACACTCCAAAGGTTGTCCACAACCTGTTTCCGGTAACCCCCGTGCGCAACTCGTTCAATAGGTTAGGAGTAATGATGTAGTTATAGGCGGCCGTGGCGCCATAATCCTCCTCCGGCACTGAGAACGGTCCGACAACCGGCGAAGCGTTAAACCCATTTGCGTTGGTAGGCGCCTCCTCCACGCTGCGGCTCTTGAAATTACCCCGAATGAAAAACGTCTGTTTGGTACTGATGACCTGATCGAGCCGGAGATCACCCTGCTGACTCGAGATGGGAGTGGGAAAGTTGATCGCATAGTTATTGGCGATGGCTCCCGCGCCCCCGGTGTTCGGAAGGGGAAATAACTGATTCAAGACAGCGGCCGATAGTGTTGTGATCTGGCTCTGTGGAATGACATTGTTTGCGTAGGCGGCGCCGGTGTAGGGATTGTAAATCTGGCCGGACGACAAGTATGCGGAGAGATCCCCCGTACGCATGGCCGCGGTTGGCATGCTCTCTACATCTGTTTCCTCTTTCGGCAACTGGAGCCCTTCGTACGCCGCGAAGAAAAAGGTTCTATCGCGACCGCTGTAAAGGCGCGGTATGGTCAGAGGCCCGCCTACGTATCCTCCGTAGTCGTTAAGGTTGAGCTGTGCTTTTGTGAGGCTGAATGGGTTTTGCGCGTTCAAACTCTGATTCTGCCAGTTCTCGAAGCCGCCACCATGAAAGCTGTTGGTCCCGCTTTTTGAGACGGTCGAAATGTTAGCTACTCCTCCGTATTCCGCAGCCGCGTCTACTTCGTTGACCCGGATTTCTTCGATGGCGTTGAACGAGGGAAACAACTCCGTGATAGGTCCGGCCACCATTCCCCCCATGGTGCTGATGCCGTCGATGGTCATTTCGAACATGTGCGGTGTGGAGCCCATGACGGAGATATTTCCGCTCGAATCTGTTTGCACGCCCGGTTGCGAAGTCAGCGTAGACATCGGGCTCGTTGACCCCTGCGCGCGGCTGGTAATCGCAACCGGTAAATCGATGAGCTCCTGGCTGGTCTTGGTTTGCGCAATGCTGGAGACATCGGTGTTGAGGACCGCCCCCGCCGTCGCTTGCACCAGGATCGATTGCGTTTCGGAACCTACTGTAAGAGAAGCATCGACGCGTTTTGTCTCGCTAGCCTGCAAAGTAAAATTCTCAATGTGAGCCGCCTGAAAACCGGTCAATTCAATCGCCAGGTCGTAAGAACCGGGACCGACATTAGTAAAGCCGTAATCGCCAGACTGGTTCGTGGTGCCGGTTCGTTCCGTCGCTGTTCCTCGATCCTTCAGCGTGACCTTAGCAGCCGCGAGAATGCTGCCCCGTTGATCAGTGATGGTTCCCAGAATGCTTCCGTAAGTCGACTGGCCCAAGGCCGCGGAGCCGCTAAACCAACAGACCATCAAAAGCTGCGCGAGAAGAGCGAGCCGCACGAAGCTCGAGTGATCTACTTGATGAGTAGCTTTCATTTGAGGAGACGCCTCCAAAATCGAATGTCAGAGTTAGGGGCCCAGGTGCCAACGATCACACGTGCACGAACATTCCTTGCAAGAAACAAAGAGCGCAGCAGATAAAGTTGTGGAGAAGGGGTCTTGGTGAAATGGATATTAGGGCAACGCAGAAAAGGCGTCCAATTGATAATGCTTCTGGACTTATAAGCAAAAATGTTATCTGGTAAGTGCTACCGAGAGGTTATCCGGTGACACTTACTTTAGTCAAGTATCTCTGATCGCACCACAGTAACAGTCTTCCCAAGCTGAAGAAGAACTTTGCTTTGCTCCGAATCAACGCGCGACTTTAGTCGATCGCACAGGCTTGGAAATGTGATGGACTAAAGAGCCCGAGTGGGAGCTGAACCTCTAAGAGTAAACAAAACTGGACGGGTGCCCCATGTTCGCACCAGCGTAGGTGGGCCGAAAAGCCGGGCGAAGCCCCTCAAACGCTTCTACTCATTTAGCCAAAAGCATTCGAAGAATTCATATTCGGCCCACGTACGCTGGTGCGAACATGGGGCACCCGTCAGGTTCTGTTTGGTCTTAGAGGTCCGGTTTTCGCGCAGACTGTTTAGCCATTGCCACAACCGGGACGGCAAAAAATCAGGACAACTCTTCAGCACGTCCCCTTCAAGAACATGATCCCAACCCTTTCATTGGCGCCGTTCACAATTTCAAGCCCTAGTGGCTATGCGAATGCGCACTGCCATGATCATGAGAGTGAGAGTGGCCTCCCGTAAGAAGTCCCCCCGGCTCAGCGAGCGTGCCCAGTCCGCGTCGTTCCGATAGCTGCATGCTGGACATCAGCCACTCGATCACGGCATTGAGTCCGTGACTATGCTTGAGATCCGTGAAAAGAAAAGGCCGGTCCCCGCGCATCTTCTTTGAATCACGATCCATCACTTCCAGCGACGCTCCGACATGTTCCGCGAGGTCGATCTTGTTGATGACCAGCAGCGAAGAGCGAGTGACCCCTGGCCCACCTTTTCGAGGAACTTTATCGCCACCCGCAACGTCGATGACATAAATCCATTCGTCAACCAGCTCAGGGCTGAAGGCCGCGGATAGATTATCTCCGCCGCTCTCGACGAAGACCAGCTCTAAGCCGGGATGAGCTTTCTCAAGATCATCTATTGCTTCCAGATTCATCGAGGCGTCTTCGCGAATCGCAGCATGGGGACACCCCCCGGTCTCGACTCCCCGGATACGCGCCGCCTCGAGCGTTCCCTGGCGGATGAGAAACTGGGCGTCTTCCATGGTGTAAATGTCATTGGTTACCACCGCGAGGTTGACGCTGTCTTTGAGGCGGCGGCTAAGCGCATCCACGAGCGCCGTCTTTCCCGACCCAACCGGACCTGCAATACCAATCCTGTACGCCCTGTTTCCCATCTCACTGCCCTCCTGAAACTTCCACGTATCAAAAAAGAAAATACCGCTGGGCCATCGGTAATATGTGCGCCGGTTCACACGTAAGCAACTCACCGTCCGCCCGAACTTCATAGGTTTCAGGATCGACTTCGATATTCGGCATAGCCGAGTTATGGATAAGGTCCGCCTTGCGAACACCCCGGCAGTTCGCTACGGCAACGAGCCTTTTTTGCAGTCCGAGCGAGGCAAGGGCTCCATCAGACAACGCGGCTTGAGAAGTAAAAAGCACGCTGGTAGCGGCAGGAGCTTTCCCATACGAGCCAAACATCGGTCGATACAACACCGGCTGCGGGGTTGGGATGGAAGCATTCGCGTCCCCCATAACACTCCAAGCGATGAAGCCGCCTTTGACAATCATCTCGGGTTTAACCCCAAAAAACGCCGGCTTCCACAGCACCAGGTCAGCCAGTTTTCCCGGCTCGATGGAGCCGACTTCCCGCGCAATGCCGTGAGTCAGCGCAGGATTGATGGTGTACTTCGAGACATACCGTTTGATGCGCTGGTTGTCATTACGCGCAGAATCCTGCGGCAGAGCACCGCGCTGCTGTTTCATCTTGTGCGCTGTCTGCCACGTACGCAACACAACCTCGCCGCAACGCCCCATGGCCTGCGAGTCGCTGGAGATCATGGAGAAAACCCCCAGGTCGTGCAGTATGTCCTCCGCCGCAATCGTCTCCGGGCGGATGCGGCTTTCTGCGAACGCAACATCTTCCGGCACGCCTGGATTCAGGTGGTGGCAAACCATGAGCATGTCCAGGTGCTCGGCGATCGTATTCACTGTGAACGGCCGGGTTGGATTCGTCGACGAAGGCAGAACATTCGGCAGCGACGCGACACGAATAATGTCCGGCGCGTGTCCGCCGCCGGCGCCCTCGGTGTGATAGGTATGAATCGTCCGGCCAGCGATGGCGGCAATGGTGTCCTCGACGAAGCCGGCCTCATTGATCGTATCGGTGTGAATGGCTACCTGGACATCCATGGCATCGGCGACTTTGAGACAGACGTCGATGGCCGCTGGAGTTGTGCCCCAATCTTCATGGAGTTTCAGGCCACATGCGCCGGCCCGCACCTGCTCCTCGAGTGGGCCCGCTGTCCCCGCATTGCCCTTGCCTAGAAAGCCGAAGTTCACGGGCCATTCTTCAGCGGCCTGAAACATGCGCGCAAGATTCCATTCCCCGGGCGAACAGGTCGTGGCGCACGTTCCTGTCGCCGGGCCGGTTCCACCACCCAGCATCGTCGTGACTCCATTCGAGAGCGCCTCAACAATCTGCTGCGGAGCGATGAAGTGAATGTGGCTATCGATCGCCCCCGCGGTGACGATCAAATTTTCACCCGCGATCACTTCTGTCGATGCACCCACAACCAGTTGCGGATCGACACCGTCCATGATGTCGGGATTCCCTGCCTTGCCAACCTTGACAATACGGCCATCGCGGATGCCAATGTCGCCCTTCACGATACCCCAATGGTCCACCACCAACGCATTGGTGATCACCAGATCGAGCGCGCCGAAATGCGAGCCGCTTGACTGACGAAGCGCGTCGGAACTTTGCCCCATTCCGTCCCGGATCGTCTTGCCACCGCCAAAAGTAATCTCATCCCCGTAGACGGTATAGTCGCGTTCCACTTCCAGGATCAGCTCGGTATCCGCCAACCTGACCCGGTCACCGGTCGTCGGCCCGTACAAATCGGCATACATGCGCCTGGAGATCGACTTACTCATGACTGTGTCTCCTTATCAAGTTTCCCGTTGACCAATCCGCGGTGACCGAACACCTCACGACTGCCGCCCAAAGCTACCAAATGAACCTCTTTGGTGTCGCCGGGTTCGAACCGAACCGCCATGCCCGAGGGAATATCAAGCCGCATTCCATAAGCCGTTTCGCGCTCGAATTGCAAAGCACGGTTCACCTCGAAAAAGTGAAAGTGACTCCCAACCTGGATGGGACGGTCCCCCGTGTTACTCACCACGATCTGCGCCGTGCGCCTTCCCGCATTGATCGTGACCTCTTCCGCGGCCAGAATGTATTCTCCTGGTGTGATCGTTGTTCCGGCATAAGAACTTATCGGATCGTGCAAGGTCACCAGCTTGGTTCCATCCGGGAAGGTCGCTTCCACCTGTACCTCGTGAATCATGCCGGCGATCCCGTCCATCAAGTCTTCGCCCCGCAAGATGCTTCCGCCCAGCGACATGATTTCCGCCACCGGCTTGCCATCCCTTGCCGCTTCGAGAACTTCCGCCGTTAGAATCGCCACGGCTTCAGGATAGTTGAGCTTGAGGCCTCGCTGTTGCCGTCGACGGGCAACATCCGCCGCCACATGAATCAGCAGCCTCTCCTGTTCGCGGAGTGTCAGATGCAAAGTTTCTCTCCCAAACCTGTAGTTGGACTAGTAAAGTTTTCGCGGAGCAATCGCCTCGCGATGGCACAACAAACCCTTGGCCGCGGACCAGAATTTCCCAAGCCTACCTTGAATTCCCAGGGCCGAATCGGTCATCCCCCGCACCAACACCCCGTGGCTCGGTAAAGTCGTGACACCCCAGAATGCGTTTCGCTCCTCAGCTTCATGAGCCACGGATTCCAGGCACTCCTCCAATTCCCTAGACTCCGCCGCAGTAGTTCCGGCGCGCACGGCGAGAAAAGTCACGAGGTATCGTGATCTTCCGAAAATAGCGGCGGAAGCAGGCGCCCATCGTTGTGGTTCCAACAGGAGCCTGTCATTCAGAACCGCTTCTCCGGCAACTTTGATTTCAGAGACAAGCTTCAATCGCTGATACTGAAAAGTCTCGCCCGCCGCAGTCCGGCCCGGGGCAATCGTATCCCACGCGAAAAGAGTAGCTCCGTCGGCAAGAGAGAAGGCCGTCCGCTGAAACACGCACGCTTCGCGAAACGGAATCAGCGCGTCGGGCAAGTATTCCAGAAAAGCGTCGCGGCCCAACTCGAAACTGGAGAACAAGGTTGCCTCGTTGGCCTGCGGGCGAGGACGATAGACCCGAGTCGCTCCCGTGGTGGTGATCTGGGCTTCCGCATCGGGGGCAAGGCGCGCCGACATCTTAAGATTATCGCCCCCAAACACGCCGCCGGAGACATTGTTCAGATGCACCAGGCTCCCTCCTGTTTCGAGCGTAAATCCCCGCACTACTTTCCAGGGTGGGTCCTGCCGCACACAGCGGAACGAGGTCACCCCGTTTTGCGGCACGAATTGAAGCTCAAGGCCTGCATCCATCAGCTGATGAAGAGCCGCGTAGTCAGGTGTGGATGCCGCATCGACGCTATTTCCAGCATCGGCTGCAAGTTCCAAAGATCGTCGTTGGTCGCCGCCCCCGCTGCTTCCACGGCTTGAACCATGCCGGGCTTGAGCGCCCACAACAACTGCATCGCAGAGGACTGCCCCAAAGGCAGAAGTCTCTGGCATGCGGAAATCGCGCCAAAAATAGTCTGATGCAAATAGGCCGCGGCCACCGTGCCGGGTTCCATTTCGAGGGCGGCCCCGGCTAGGCCGAACGCCGTTGCCAGGTGGGCGTTTCCCTGATACGCAAGCCCCGGAACCTGAATCAACGCTGCCGCGAGCGCCAGGAACCTCTTGCCCAGGCGCAGGCTGGCCTCTCTGCTCTCCCGCGCCGGCTTAAAGGAAGACAACTCGGTATTGAGGGAGTGCCACTCCTGCTGGTCGGCGATCCTGCTGGCCCGCAGGCAGAACGACGCTTCCGTGCAACCGGCGCCACTCAACCATTCCGTGAAGAACGCAGCCAGCCCGGCCTCTGAGAGACCGGCTTCGGCAACCAGCGTCTCCACGCCGAAGCTGTGTGCCAGCGCACCGATCGGCAGAGCGCTGTCCGCCAGGTGCAGAAGCTGCAACCACGCTACAGAAGCTATGTCCGTTTGCCTCGTTTGCTGCGCGCAATCAGCAGAATGTGGTCTTCGAGTGCCTCATGCAGTTTTTCCGGTGAACTGGGCTTGGCGACCTGCCCATAGATAAAGTCTCTGAACTTTTCGTGCTGGACTGCGATGGCGCTCAAATCCTTATCGCGGTAGCGTTCGAAGTTAAAGACGATCAACACGTGGCGGGCGATCGTATCCCACAGCGTGCCAACGATCGAGTTGCGCGCCGCCTTCCGGATGGTTCGATGAAAATCCAGATCGGCCAGCAGGGATGCCGGCATATCTTCCGCGCGAGCGGCACGCTTCATGTCTTCGATGGGCAACTGCAGCGCCTTTACGTCTTCGACTCCCGATCGCCAATTCTGGATCGCGTCGCGCAGCAGAAAAGTCTCGAGCGTCAGGCGAACTTCTAATATCTGTTGCGTGACCTCGGGACCGAATGAGGCTACGTGGTATCCGCGGTGGCCGCCCCCGACCAGGATTCCCTGGGCATGCAGGACTTTCAAAGCCTCGCGAATCGGCACCCGGCTCACGCCGAGCCGCTCCACGAGCGCGGTCTCGATGATGCGTTCCCCCGGCGAAATGTGGCGCGTGGCAATCGCCCTCGCGATTAAGTCTGCGATATTGTCCGCCAGTGAAACTCGCGTCGGTTTTCCGAGAGGATCGGGGCCCAGGACGTCTTCTTCCAATTGCATAGTCATGGATCCTGCCTCTAGCATCGGCCTAAACACCGTATAACCGTATAACAATATACAGCTAGCCGTGACTCAACTGGAAGACCTCTAGCAGATGTCCTGCATCGAAAGAACCCAGTGCCAAACCATCTGGCCACCCAATCCTTCCCCACTCGAAACAACACCTAGAACGGCAGATCGACCCAACGCCGTTGCCGTTCGGATTCCCAAATAGCATCCAGCACCTGCTGATTGCGCAACCCGTCCACAAACGTCGCACCCTCCCGCAACGGACGGCGTTCGTGAATCGCCCCACAAAGCTCCCGCATTGCCCCAACTACAGACTGATTCCAGATACCTGGGTTGAGCCCGGCGAGTTTAGCGTAAGGATCGGGAACAGCTATCTCCGTGAGCGGCGCACCGGCGGCCGCATACATTAACCTCTCCGAATCATGATTGAGCATGATTGTGCCCTCGCTGCCGCAGATCGCGGTGTCATTGGCAACCCCATGGCGAGCGACAGCGCTCAGCAGCACGCTGGCCAGGACGCCCCCCCGGAGTTCGGCGTTGAATTGAACATGATCGTCGGCAGTTGCTGTCCAAGCATGACCTGTCTTCCGGTCGACGCGATCGGGAACCAATGTCCTCACTTCGCCGGAAACGGCTGAGATCTCTCCAAACCACCACCGCAACAAATCCACTTGATGGGATCCACCGGCGCCCAACCGGCCGCCGCCTTGTTCGGCCAAGGACCACCAATCCCCCTCAGCGCGCGATGCCGGATCGCCCCAACTACTACCGGTGATATTGATCGAAACGTGGCGGACCTTGCCCAGCGCTCCCTTGTCGATCAGCTCTTTGATATGCCGGCGCTTCGCGTTGAACCGCAGTTCATGGTCGATCATGTGCAGCCGTCCGAGTTCTTCGGCGCGATGCAACATGGCTTCTGCCTCGGCCGCGTCCATAGCCGTCGGCTTTTCGCTGAGCACGTGCGCGCCCGCATCCAGCGCGGCGAGGACCATTGGGGCGTGCGTGACCGTGGGCGTGGCAATGCACACCAAATCGAACTGGTGTTCGGCCAGCATCCGCCGCCAATCGTCGTAAGCGTGTGGCACGCCGAACGGATCCGCCGCTGCCCGTGCGCTCTCGACGCGCGCGCTCGCGATCGCCAGGACCTCAACCCCATCGATCAGACGAAGCGCTGGCAGGTAGGCCGCCTTGGCAAAGCTGGCCCCGATGATGCCCACATTCATGAGTGATTCCTTTTTCGAATGAGAGGATTTTCCAGCGTCGATACCGGCATGTGCAAGCAATTGCGCGGAAAATCAGTTTAATGATGCAATGGAATACTGTAACATTGTAATACGAACTCGCCGCACCCAGAACCAACCCTAGGAAACCCTGAAGCAGGAAACCTACTGAGACTCAACCACAAGGTAGCGATTGTCACCGGCGGAGCCAGCGGAATGGGCAAGTCCACAGCCATGCTCTTTGCCCGCGAAGGCGCATCCGTAGTGATTGGGGACATCGACGCGGAAGCCGGTTCGGCCACAGCGGAGGAACTTGCAAGGGCGGGCGGTCGAGTGGCTTTCGCCAAGTGCGATGTTACGTCGGAAGCGGACGTCTCTTCCTTGGTGGATACTGCCGAACGCGAGTTCGGGGGGCTCGACATCCTGTTCAACAATGCGGGGATCGAGCAGCCGTTGACTGCTTCCGATACTCTCGATGCCGCTTTGTTCGAGCGCGTCATCGATGTGAATTTGAAGGGGACGTTCTTCGGCTGCAAGTATGCGATCCAGTCCTTCCTGAAGAGCGGTGGCGGCACGATCGTCAACAACAGTTCGGTCAGCGCCTTCGCCAACGTGGGCGGCAATCTGTCCTACGCTGCTTCGAAGGGCGCGATCATGTCCCTGACCAGGGTGCTAGCGATCGAGTACGCCAAGCGGAATATTCGCGTGAATGCGATCTGTCCCGGAGTCATCGACACCGGCATGAACAGGCGCAATCTGGACCTGGCGAGCGACCCGGCGGCCCTCGAACAGAAGTGGATGGCGGCGACGCCGATGGGGCGTATGGGCACCGGGGACGAGATCGCGGAGGCGGTGCTGTTCCTGGCTTCGGAGCAGTCTTCTTTTATCACCGGCACTGGACTGCTCATCGATGGCGGGCGGGTTGCGACCTGAGGAGATGAAATGACAGCAAATGTGACATCGATCAAACATATGGCCTTCGCCGTACGCGATGCGAAGGCCGCGCTACAAACCTACGTGCAACTGCTGGCGGCCCCCGCCGACACGCCCGTAGTCGACTACATGAAGTCGCGTAATCGCGTCGCGCTCTTTCGTCTGGGAGGGATTGAGTATCAGCTCTGCCAGTCGATGGACCCGGACGGGCGCTTTGCCGCCTGGATCGACGAACGCGGTGCGGAAGGACTTCATCACATCTGCTACGAGGTCGCGAACATCGATGAGGCGCTCCGCATCGCCCAACAGCAAGGCGCGCAGCTGCGCGCATGCAAGGCCTGCAAGGTCGAAGGCAGCCATCCGCATCCGGAGGGCTTTGTCGCGTTCCTGGATAACGATGCGTCTGGAGTCGAGATCGAGTTCATGCAGGTATACACCCCGGCCGAACTCGCTGAGTACAACGCCGTGAAAGGAATTTAATGGAGACCACCGAGACGCAAACCATCACCGTCGGCACCGCGATCGCCGCGGCAGGGACAACGGTCCGGGGGGCAATTCCAGTCACCACGCTTGCCGGCGGCTCGGCACTGGAGATCCCCGTAATCGTCATCAACGGCGCCACCGCTGGGCCATGTTTGTGGATCGATGCGGCGATCCATGGCGATGAGCCGGAGGGTACGCTGACTTGCCAGTCGCTCGCGCGGCAGATTTCGCCAGATCGCCTGGCAGGCACACTAGTCCTAATCCCGGCGATGAACGTGCCCGCCTACGAAGCTGGACAGCGCGGCAATCCACTCGATACCTTCAGCTACGACATGAACCGGATCTATCCCGGCCGCGCTAACGGTTATTTAACCGAGCGCATGGCCTGGGCGCACTCGCAATGGATGACGAAGGTTGCCGACCTGGAGATCTCGATTCACTCGGGCGGTGCGCATTCCTATCTTTCGCAAACCATCTTCGTCAATGAAGACGACAAGTCGGTAGAACTCGCCAAGGCAATGGGCCGCGGCTGGGAACTGGTGCTCTCCGCCATCAGTCCCAAGGGAAATCCCATGGCCGTGATGCTCGAAGCCGGAAAGACCGGGATCACAGTCGAACTTGGCGGCCGCTCGGCGACATCACCCGAAGCCATGAGGCAAGTAGAAGCAACCCTGGTCGAATCGATGCTCAATGTCATGCGCCACTACGGCATGATCCCGGGAGCGCCCCATTATCCGGAGAAGCGCTGGAAAGGCGTCCAGGAAGCGCTACTGGCCCCGGTCAGCGGCCTGTTTATCCCCGCCGACGGAGTCGAATGCCAGAAGCCAATGCGCAAGGGTGATCCTATTGCGCGAATCGCCGATGTCTGGGGAGACACGCAAGCCACGTTGGTTGCCCCCGCGGATGGCATGATTTTCGGCCTGCGCGCTCTGCCCAATGTCATGACCGGGGAGTGGTGCTGCTTCTACGCCAAGCTCAACGGTCTGCGCGACTCATGACCACTTACTCGCGGGATTTTCGTGGCTACGGCGCCACCCCACCCGACCCGCAGTGGCCGGGGAGAGCGGCGGTCGCACTCAACTTCGTCATGAATTTTGAAGAGGGTTCGGAATACTCTACCCTCGATGGCGACGGCCACAGTGAGGATGCGCTGTTGGAAGTGGCAAAATCGCGTGTGCCCCACGGGCAGCGCGATCTCGCAGCGGAATCGATGTATGAATATGGTGTGCGCGTCGGCTTCTGGCGCTTGCGCCGCTTGTTTGTGCAACGCAAGCTGCCCTTGACCGTGTTTGCCTGCGCGCTCGCACTGGAGCGCCACCCGGAAGCCGCGGCAGCCATCGCCGAGTCCGATTGGGACATCTGCTGTCACGGCTGGCGCTGGGTCGAGCAGTTCCGCCTGACGGAAGACGAACAGCGAGAACATATTCAGCGGGCAGTCGCCTCGCTCGAGAAAACCATTGGACGACGGCCGGCCGGCTGGTACTGCCGCTATTCGTCCGCGGAAACGACCCGCAAGCTGCTGGTCGAAGATGGGCGATTTCTCTACGACAGCGATGCCTATAACGACGACCTGCCGTACTGGGTTCACCATCTTGATCGCCCCCACTTGGTGGTTCCCTATTCGCTGACTGTCAACGACACCAAGCTTTTGGGAAGCGGCCTGGTAACCGCAGGCCAATTTTTCGACCACCTCAAGGACACGCTGGACATGCTGCGGGAAGAGGGCCAAACCCACCCACGCATGATGAGTGTCGGCATGCATCTCCGGATATTGGGCCATCCTGGTCGCGCCGCAGGCCTGGCACGCTTTCTGGACTATGCCGGGGGGTTCCCCGATGTTTGGATCTGCCGCCGCGAAGAGATCGCACGGCAATGGATTGCACGGTTTCCACCGGCGCAGAAGATACTGAACGAGGCAACGGTGTGAGCACGCTTCGCCTGTTTCCGCTGACCGCGGATGCCATGTCACCCTTCGGGTCGATTATCGAATCTCCAACCAATCCCGGAGACCGGAACGGCTATACGCGGTGGCTGGGCAGTGACCGCCCGCGCATGACTCCGCGCCTGCATACGAATTCTTTGCTCCCTGCAGTGCTGCCCTACGCGATCCAGGTGATGGAGCGCCATCCTTATTCCGCGCAGGTGTTTCTCCCCTTGGATGTCGCCCAATACGTCGTTGTGGTTGCGCCTACAGCGGGCGACGGCACTCCGGACCTCCTGGCAGCTCGCGCCCTACTCGCCCCCGGAAATGTCGGGGTCGTGTACGCGCCTGCCGTCTGGCACGCGCCGGCGACAGTCTTGGAGCGGCAAGGCAGCTTCGCGGTACTGATGTGCCGCAATGACACCGCCGACGACGAGCAGTTCACGACCCTGGCGTCTCCGATCCAACTTCGGCTTCACTGATGGGGAGGACCGTTTTGTATCACACGCTTCCAAAAGTGATGGGCTAAAGAGTCTGCGCGCGAACCGGCACAAAAGGACCAAACTAAACCTGATGGGTGCCCCATGTTCGCGCCAGCTAACGTGGGCCGAAAAAGATGGGCGAAGCACTTCCAATGTTCTTACTCCTTGAGTGAAAGCATTCGAAGAATTCATAATCGGCCCACGTTAGCTGGCGCGAACATGGGGCACCCGTCAAGTTTAGTTTGGTCCTTTTGTGCCGGTTCGCACCCAGACTCTGAAGCCCCTGCCACGGCCAGAATCACAACAAATATGACTTTTCCCCCGACCTGTTGATGCCGCACAAAAAATACGCAAACATTGAGGTCCTAATAGTCTGCGTGAGGCGTCACAGAACTCCGGGCTGCCGGTTCGACTTCTCGCGCAAACACTTTTGAAGGGCATATCGACCGTGCGCCGTCTCTCCATACTCGCCTGGACTCTCGCAGCACTAGCGCTGGCTGCCATTCTCATCCATGCGAATCGACCGAAGCGTGCCCACCCACCACCCACCAGCGCAGACGCACCAGAACGAACCCTGACCATCGCCCAAAGCGTCGACATGGAGTCGATGGAGCCCGACAACCTGAATTCCGCGAGTTCGGTCAATATCGCCGACTTGCTCTGGGCCAAGCTGCTAAAAGTCACACCCGAGGGCAAGATCGTCCCGTCGTTGGCGAGCGGCTACACCTGGAATGCAGCCGGAACCGAGATCACCTTCGACATCAAGCCTGACATGGTCTGCGAGGACGGCGAGCCCCTCACCGCCGAAGATGTGGCCTATACCTTCACCCGCGCGGCCGATCCGAAATTGGGGTTCTACGGCAATCTTCCCGGATTCGTTTATTCCTCAATCGGCTACGTGGGCGCACGTCAGGATGGCAAACTGAAGGCCACAGTAATCGTCAAAGGCTATTCCTCTCAAATTCCGGGCATGCTCGCCGAAGCTGACATTGTATGCAAGGGCAGCTATTCGAAAATGACCCCGAATGCCGCGGCGGAGTCCCCGGTAGCCTCCGGCCCGTACAAACTCGCGCAGTGGGTACGTGACGACCGCGTGGTGCTGGTACGCAACGATCGTTACCGGCTCGGCCGGGGGCCCTTTGACAAGGTGATCTTCCGCGCCATTCCCGAGGCAAGCACCCGCGCCGCCGAGCTGATCGCCGGCAGCGTCGACCTGATCACCAACGTTGCCCCTGACCAAAAGGAGATGATCGATCAGTCGGGAACCGCCACCGTGAAAGCCGTCGAAGGAACACGCAGGATGTTCGTAGGATTCAACCTGACGCCTGCCTTCGCCAACACGCCAGGAGGCGCGGCGATCCAGAAGAAAGCCGTGCGGCAGGCCCTGGAATATGCCGTCGACGTACCCACCATCTGCGCTCAGTTGCTGCAGATGCCATGCAAGCGGATGACCGGCCCGGCGAATATTGCCGACCCTCCGGTGCCGCCTTATCCGTATGATCCCGACAAGGCCGAGGCGCTGCTTGATGCTGCTGGGTATCGCCGTGGACCGGACGGCGTGCGCTTTCGACTGACGCTGCAAGGGCCGAACGGACGCTACCTGGAAGATGCGAATGTCGCCCAGGCTGTAGGACAGTATCTCAGCGACGTCGGCGTGGAAACGAAAGTTGAGACCATGGATTTCAACTCCGTATTCTCGCCCCTGAACCGGCGCCATCAGGTAGGACCAATTTATTTCCTGGGCCAGGGCGGGGCGCTTTGGAGCGCGCTCTTCGGTATGTCGCTGTTCCCGAGCAAGACCGCGATGACCAACAGCGGCGGCTGGTACAACGCGCAGTGGCAGCAAGACTTCGACAGCCTGAAGGATGTGCGCGACCCGGTGCAGGAGCGGGCGATCATCGACAAGATGCTGGCCATCTTTCGCGACGACGCGCCCTGGATCTTCCTCTACTTTCAGCCCGACTTCTATGGAGTGGGCCAACGCATCGACTGGGAGCCCCGCCGTGATGAACTAATCGACGTAATGGCCATCAAGCCTCGGCGTTAGAACTGAACCTACCGGTAAGAGAACGCCTCCCTCATCCGATCTCCCGAGTCACCCGCGCCGTGCCGCCCTTCTCTGAAATTCCGGTGACGGTGATCGAGCCGCACCCCGGGACCTTAATCAACCATTCCGCAGCCTTGGTAGTTGCCGTCCATTGCTGTCCCCAAGGCGACCACGGATAGAGCCGCTCATTCCGGCCGGCGAGATGGCCGAGCTCAACACTCTCCGGATTCATCACCAATTCCCCACCCTCCACCGTGATGCTGAGCCGTACCGGCTTGGCCACCTGGTTCTCGATGGCGACATCGGACAGATTCGTAGGCAAATACCCGTGGTTCGACACGACCGCACGCACCTTAAAGAGGCCGCCGCCGAAACTCGTAACTGCGACGTTGTCTATCAACAACCGGGGTGCGGCAGCGGCGTGGCGCAGGTTGAAGAGAACGTTGAGACGGCAAATCCCCTCAAGCATAGCCTCCGGAGGATTGCGGTAGCTCCAAATATTAACCATCCCGCCGATCTCAATCCCACCCAACTGCGGATGATCGAAAGCCTTCCAGGCACGCCATCCCCGTTCCCCGCCATGTTCGGCGATGAAGTCATATATCTTGTGCTGGATCTCCTCCGTGCGCGGATACAAGTTCATGTAACCGACCTTCTCCACGCCGGCAGCACGCTCCAAGTCCCAGAGCTCGGTCCCGAAGCTGATGATGCCCATCTCCTCGTATGTCCAGTCCATCAAGCCGCCGCGCCGGGGCTTACTTTTATCCGGCGTGAATTCCTCATAAATACTGACGGTCGGGTACCCGGTGATCTCGGTGCCAACCTTCCCGATCTCCTTGTAGAGGTTGATATCCCGCGCTCCCATATCGCTATCCGGGCGAGTCATGCTGGGCCGCAGAATGATACCGCCGTGGGTGTGATACGCACACATACCGCAAATATTAGGATGGTCCAGAATAAATTTCGCCACCCCGGCCACCTCCGGTTCAGAGAAGGGATGCTGCCCCGCCCCGTACTCCTGCGGCGACCAATTCGTGGGGAAATTGCGGTTCATATTCCCGTCGAAAGGCTTCTCGATCTTCACGTCGGCGCCATCGTAATTGCGAATCTTCCCCTCGGGATAAAGACGATAATATTCGCCACCCTCTTCGCCGGGCTTGCGTTGAATCATCACCTCCGGGTTCCGCGGGCTCTTCTTCCATTCACCCCTGGAATCGGGCACTCTCATCCAGACGATGTAACCGTCGCCATCGATATCCTCGGGAATGAGACCCTCGATGCGATCGGCGCCGGGCATGAATCGCCCGTTGCCGCACCAGTTGTAGTAGGGCGGAACCAGCGACAGCTCAGCACCATCCGGGTTGATGCGAGGAATAATGTAGAAGACCTGGGCGTCGACCAGGCGGGTCACCTCGTCGTCCTTGCCGTAGTTCGTCAACAGATGCCAGATGGCGTACAGTGCAGTGGCGCTAGTCGCATGCTCCTCGGCATGGATCTGGGCATCGATATAAAACCCGGGCTTCTCCGCCGCGGTGCCGGTGCGCGTATTGGTAATCTCGACCAACCAGATGTCCCGGCCGGCAAAGCTCTTGGCCAGCGAATGCAGCGTCGCTAACTCCGGGTAAGCAGCGACCAGAGACTGAATCTGCTCGGTCATTTCGGCAAAAGTATAGTAGCGATCGAAAGCGGTCATGCTCTTATTTCCTTTATCAGCGATGCGAGGCCCGTACGAAAATCAAAACGCGGTTGGAACCCGGTGTCACGGCGGAGGCGCTCGATGGCAAGCGGTTTCCGGCTGTCTCGCGGATCAAGAACGATGTCAGCCTCTTCGTCGCTGGTCCATTCGACCTGAAGCCCCTGCTCGATCAATATCTCCAATACTTCCCGTGCGGAGACTGGGCAGCCGGAACTCACGTTGTAGATGCGATGGTGGAGCGTAGGAGAGAAGAGTAGGCCATCCAGACCTACGGCAATATCCGCGGCATGAGTCCAGTCGCGACAGGCATCAGTACCGGCAACGCGGACAGGTCGGCCTGCATGCAAGAAGTCCAGCAGCCGTTGAATCAGGCTGACTCGTGGTCGCGTTGCCCGGGGATGCTCGAAAGGACCATACGCAGAGCCGATGCGTGCTGCCACGACTGGCAATGCTCCCATTAGCATCTCCGCCCCCCGTTTCGACTTTGTATAGGCATCTTTAAGATCGAGCGGATGGTCTTCGTCACAGGCTGCATCGGAGTCTTGACTGTAGACTCCGCCGCTGCTGAGAAGCACACACCGCTGAACCGAACCCGCTGCCGAAGCTGCCCGGAGTACATTTTCTGTTCCCTCAAGATTCACATTGCGAGTCAGCTCAGCGGCAGCTGGAGTTTCTTCCGTCAACGTAACCGCGGCGCCATGAACAATGTGCGTAGGCCTGTGACTTGCCAGAACATCCAGACAAGCTCGTGGATCCCGCACATCGAGCGCCTGAAATATGCCTTCCGCCGCCAGTGGATGCAGATCCGCCGCAATGAGGGTTGCCTCTGGATGTGCTTGAGCCAGATGCTGAAGCAGGTTCAACCCAAGGAAGCCGCCGGCTCCGGTAACCAGGATCTTCATAGCAGCCGGGCCAGTCCCTTTTCCTGGTAGAAGTCTTTCATCACGATCGCGCGGCCCGTCTGCGAACTTTCAATGCCGGCAAAGCAAAGAGCCAACGTGCGCAAATGATCGCGGCCGTCGCATGGCACGGGGCCTCCCTTTTGAATTGCCCCGATAAAACTCTCGAGCAGGGCAGCGGTATCGTCATAAAACGCTTCGGCGGGTTCGAGCGTGATCGGCGTTACTTCCTTATCGGCCGTACGCGCGTAGCCGAGGTCTGAGAAGAGCTCTCGCTGCAGGATCACACCTTCTTCGCAGTCGGTGCGCCATTCAAATCCCGGCTGGTTCCAACCTCCCGACCACGTGCCGAAATAATGGATGGCGACACCGGCTTCCAGCGTGAGCAGGGCGTGCACATTGGCGTCGCCGGCATACATACTCCACGGCGGATTCCATGTGCGGCACATAATGCTATCGACCTCTCGGCCGTAGCAATAGCGAATAAGGTCGAGATGATGGATGCTCTGCTCGAGCATCATCGGCTGCCACATAGTCAGGGGATATTTATTGATGCCCGGACGCTTGCCGTCCCGATTGCGGCGGTAAATGAACTCACCAAAACCCACCGCGCCGAGAAACTGAGAGGTGAGGAGTTCCCGCTGCTTCTGGTGGACGGGCAGAAAGCGGAAATTCAATCCCACAGAAAGCGGCAGCGCGTGTCGATCGGCAAGATCAATGATGGCGACCGCGTCTGCCAGCTCGACTGTGAGCGGCTTCTCCGCCAGGATCGGCAGCCCGGCATCGAACAGCTTGCGGCATTGTTCGAGATGTCCATCGGGCGGCGTCACCAGCACCGCAGCGTCAAACCTGCTGTCGGCCAAGGCATCTTCCAGACTTGCAAATAATGGGACTTGAGGATGCTGTTGGGCAAAGGCAGCGCGTGCTTCCGGATTCGGATCGACCGCCGCGGTGATCGATGCCAGTGGATCCCCGTCAATCACCTTGGCCCACATCTTGCCCCGCGTGCCGAGGCCCACGAGAAGGAGATGGAAAGTCATCTCGGTCCCGTTGCGAACAACACGTCTTTTTTGGCGGTGATCCGGCGCATCGCTTCTTTCATCCGATCGATCGGCTGCAGCAAGCTCATCCGGACGTACCGATCGTCGGCATCGCCGAACAGTGTTCCCGGAAACAGCATCACCTGCGCCTCACGCAGCAGCAGCTCGCAAAATTCCGGCGCGGGCAAGCCCGACTTTTCGACATTCACGTAGATATAGAAGGCTCCGCCAGGATGACCGTAGCTGAGTCCGAGCTCATCGAGAGCGCTCATCATGTAAGCGCGGCGGGCGCGGTATTCCTCAAACATCCGCGCTACCTCATCCTGCGGTCCCTCCAGTGCGGCAAGCGCCGCCCATTGCGAAGGGGTTGCGGCGTTGATGCTCAGAGTGTGCCGGGGTTCAATCAACATGCGCACAAACTCCGGCGGAGCGGCAAGGTAACCCACCCGCCAGCCCGTCATCGAGTAGGACTTGGAGAAGCCGTTGAGGGTAATGGTGCGCTCCTTCATGCCCGGCAAGCTGCCGATCGAAAGATGTTCGCTCCCTTCAAAGACGATCTTTCCGTAAATTTCATCGGAAAGGACAATGAGGTCGTGCCGCTTCGCGATATCAGCGATTTCGCGCACCGCGCCGGGAGGCGTGACCGCTCCGGTTGGATTATTTGGGGTCACGAGGACAATAATTTTTGTGCGGGGAGTGATACGGCTCTCAATCTCCGCGGGCACCAGCGCGAAGTCGTCTTTCTCATAAGTCGGGACCGAAACGCACTTGCCTGCAAAGAGTTCGACGGCGGTGTCGTAGGAAGTAAACCGCGGCGAAGGCATCAGCACCTCGTCGCCGGTTTCAACCAGAGCCATCATGCACAGCATGATCGCTTCCTGCGCGCCCGCTGTGACGATCACTTCCTCGGCAGAGTAGTCGAGCGAATACTCGCGTTTCAACACCGCGGCGATTGCTTCCCGCAGCTGCGGGAGGCCGGCCGGATGCGTATAGTGCGTCTGGTCTCCCTCGATGGCCTTCTTCGCGGCGTCCACTATATGGGCCGGAGTCCGGAAATCCGGGTCTCCGCGGCCCATGGCGATCACGTCTGAAAAGTTGGCCGCGATCTCGAGCATCTTGGTGCGATAGGAGATATCCTGCTCGCGGATGCGGCCCGCCAGCGCAGAAAGCAATCGGCTCATACCATCCGCTTCCCGTTGACGTAAGTCATCACCACACGATCGAGAGCGAAAAGGTCTTCAACAGGATTACCGTCGACTACCACCACATCGGCAATTTTGCCCGCCTTGAGCGTACCGAGTGCGCCGTCGAGCTTGTTCATGCGCGCAGCGACGCTGGTAGCGCTGCGCAGCGCGGCATGGTTGTCCGCGACCACGCCGATCTTGACCATGAACGCGAGTTCGGGCGCCACCACTTCATGGCCGACGGCCGGGCTGCCCGCGTCGGTGCCGAAGACGATGGGCACACCGGCCTTTGCTGCCTTGACCAGGCCGGCATAGCGGGATCGATCGGCCACAGCTTTTTGCCGCTCCTCGATCTTCCACTCCGGGATGTTGAATTTTCGGGCAACCTCGGGCTGGCTTTGCTGGACGATGGGCGCGAACGTGGTGACGATGGGGACCTTTCGATCAAGCAGTAACTGAATAGTCTCGTCCGACAGGCTGCCTCCGTGCTCCACCACATCGACGCCAAACTTCACCACGCGATGGATACAGGCATCGTAGGTTGCGTGCGCGGTGATGGGCAGCCCATTGCGATGGCTCTCGTCGATCACGGCTTCGAGCTCGGCATCGGTAAACTCCAACAGATCGTGGCACGCCATGATTTTGATAAGATCAGCGCCGCCGCGGACCTGTTCCCGCACCGCCCTGCGCATCTCGTCGGCTCCGGAAGCTTCCCGGCAGCACCAGTAGGTGTGGCCGCCGGTCTGCACGATCGCCTCCCCGCAAATGAGCAGGCGAGGACCAGGAAAGATTCCCTGGGTCACGGCCTGTTTGGCGGCGAAGTTGGACTTGTTCATGCCCAGATCACGGAGGGTCGTCACCCCTGCCCGAAGATTCTTGAGCATATTGCCGCAAGCTTTGTAGGCGCTGATCTCGGGGCTGTCGTCAAGTGACTGCCGGGCCAGGTCATGCACTCCATCCCAAGCCAGGTGCGCGTGGCTATTGAACATCCCCGGCATGATCGTGCCGCGGGTTTCGACCACATGATCTCCGCCGAGGTCGGTCCGATCCTGTGCATTGCCGACAGCGACGATCTTGCCGCCATCGATCTCGACAAACCCATGCGGCAGAATCTCATCGTCGCAGGCGGTAACAACACGGCCAACGAAGATCTTGTGTTCGACGGGAAGGTCGACCATCGGCTTGATGATCTTCTGGTACCGCCAAGCTGCTGGTTCCGGCATGTGCTTCTCCTCAAGGAGTTAAGTGATGGGACAGAAAACGGCAGATCTCTCCACTACGCTCCCCCGGATTTCCTGTTAAGTGTAGTGGCGTTGATGAAGCGCGTGCGTCTCTCTTTTCGGAGAGCCGCATCCGTGGTCGTTACTAGCTCTGCGAGGTAGGAAATCCGGGTACGCTCCGGTCGAGATGACAAATTTGTTACGTAAATCGAGGAGAAGACCAGCCTGCGGCCAGTTAAGGGTGGAATCAACAGTACAGGACCTCGCGCACTTGACGGGTGCCCCATGTTCGCACCAGCGTACGTGGGCCGAAAAAGACGGGCGAAGCCCATCAAACGCTTTTGCGTATTTCTCATGCAACTGTCTTAAATCCGAGTTCTTCCAGCGCACGCGCCGCGCCGTCGAGGTTCGAAAGGTTCATCCCAGCGTAGTTTGGCGAGAACACTACGCCTGCGCCACCGGCACGGTAAGTAGCATGAACACTGCGGTAGACGATGTCGGGTGTGCAAACAGCTTGTTCAGCAAGCATGCGAGGGGCATCGACGCCAATGCCCATATAAACCGGCACCTTGCCCGCGACCCCGCGTACCGCATCGGCGCATTGACCGAATACGTAAGTGTCGGGGTCCATACCCTTCCCGATGACCTCGTCGAACGTAGCCTCGTTAAGTCCAAGCACGGCATACATGGCAGGCACGAACTCCTTCGCGGCAAAATCGCTCAGAATCGTCTTGCCAAAATAAGCCATCTCTCGCGCAAACACTTCTCCCGCCTGGTGCTGATAAGTAATCGGCTTGACCCAGTCCGCATAATCCGTTTGTTCACTCCAAGCCCACTGTGCCTTGCGAATCGGATTGAAGTGATTGCGGTTCCACACATTCAGGCCGAACGTAAGCTTAGGACTGCACCACTTCACGATGCCGTATAGTTCGCGGTCGAGGTCCTTACTCCGCTCCAACCAGAATTTCTCCCAGACCAGCACTTCAGGATTACGCAGCAGTACGCGCAGAAATTCAGTGAAAGCGCCGTCAACGAAAGTCGCCCCACTCCGCACTTGCTGGAAATACCTCCAAACCTCCTGAAAGCTTAGGCGAACCCGTTCAACATCAATATTGCGCTCCATCGCTTCACGCCGGCAATGCGGACAGAAGCAGCCCGGCGCCTGGCCCTGCATCATGCGATCGAGCGGCGAGTTCCGTTCGTTGCACCACATGATGCCGTCGATATCGTAGTTCTTGCAGTGCTCCTCGATGATCCCATGCCACCAGCGGCGATAGTCAGGGTTCGATGTGCAGGGCTCCCCGGCGTAGCGGCCGAGCAAATCAATTTCCAGGCACTGAGGCATATTGGGGATCAACACGGCACCGGCCGACCCATGGCCGGCATACTTGAACAGCGGCTCCATAAACTCGGGAATCACCTTCATCCCGCGTTTCCGCGCTTCCGGGATCACCAGGCCGAGAATATCCTGGCCGGCTAGCTCAGGGTCTTTCGATGCGAAGTCCCTGATGTGCGTGCCGGAATAATATTCCGGCCGAACCGCCGTATAAGCCCCGCCCAGCATCGAGTAAGGCGACTGCTCACCGTGGTCAGGCCAGCCCTCAAGTTCATACGAAATGCGACGACCGACCTTGAGACCAAGCCAGGAGATGGTCCCGATCATCAACGTGTTGATGCCGACCCGCCCCTGCAAAGTATCAAGACACGCCGGCACGCCCTCATCGATAAAGCTGATAGGGCTGATCTGGATCCCGATAAGCGAGCTGGTGCGCTTGTTTGCAGTCGCCTTTTCCATCTTTACTTTGTATAAGTGTATAACAATCAATCATACGGATTGAATCCAGCCGGAAATCTTCCTGAGGGCTCTATGAACGAGTAAGGCTCGCGAGGAAGAAAAAGCCCGCTGCCGGGTGGCGCGAGGACATGAGCCCCGTCGAATGCCTTCACTCCACGCAGGAAGACCGCCGCCGGAGCACCCGTCATGACCATCCCCTCAAACGGGGTGTAGTCGGAGCCGTGATGCATCATCGCGTTGGTAAGGGTGCGCTGCCGGTGCGGATCCCACACCACTAGATCCGCGTCGCTGCCGACAGCTATGGTGCCCTTGCGGGGATAGAGCCCGAAGAGCTTGGCCGGCATTGTCGAGACGAGGCTGACAAAAGTCGGCACATCGATGCGCCCCTTCGCCACTCCCTCGGAAAAAACAATCGGCAATCGCGCTGCAAGCCCCGGAACGCCGTTCGGGACTTTATGAAATGGGGCGTTCGCCCCCGCCAACATCTTTCCTTTCGGGTCGTCATACTTGAGCGGAGAGTGGTCAGAAGAAACAATGGTGATAGTTCCCTGCTGAATACGCTGCCAAAGATCATGCTGATCCGCTTCGCTGCGCGCGCCGGGAGCAAACATGAACTTCGCACCTTCGAATCCCGGGCGGTCGAGGTCCCTCTCCGTCAAGACCAGGTAGTGAGCGCAAGTCTCAGCCCACACTTTGACCCCACGCCCCTGGGCGCGGGCCAGCTCCTCCGCAGAATCGCGACCCGAAATGTGGAAGATTTGCACCGGAGTATCGAGCGCCTCGGCAAGTGCGATGACACGGTGCGTCGCCTCGCGTTCGACGATCATCGATTTCGCCATCGGAAGGAACTTCGGCGCTGTCATTCCCTTGGCTAGCAGCCGTTCCGTAAACCACTCGATCAGCTCATGATGCTCGGCATGGATGCAGACCAAAGCGCCCAGCTTTCGAGCCGCCGCCAATGTTCTCAAGATCTGCGCATCTGTCAGGCGGGTGCTGGCGTTCGCCATAAAAATCTTGATCGACCGCAGGCCCGATCCCACCAACTCCGGCAACTCGTCTTCAAGGATTCCGGGAGCAGGATCGGTGATGGTGAGATGAAAGCTATAGTCGACCCGGGATTGCCGGGCAAGCTGGTGATAACCGGCAGCGGCATCCTTAAGCGATCCTCCGCGAGGCTGCATGACGAAAGAGAGAATCGTCGTCGTGCCCCCGGCGAGCGCCGAAGCAGTGCCGGAGGCAAAAGTGTCGGCGATTTCAGCGCCAGAGGAAAACGGCTGGTCCACGTGAACGTGCGAGTCGACGCCGCCGGGCAACACAAGAAGGCCGTCTGCGCGGAAATCCTCAAGTCCAGACGGAAGCGTCTCTTCGACGGCGACGATCTTTCCGCCACTGATGCCAAGATCCAACCGTTTTGTCTCTTCCGCCGTGACCACTGTGCCACCGCGAACGGTAAGCTCAAAGTCGCTCATGCCTCCCCAATCCGAGAAGGGGGAGCTACCCCCAGTTCTTTGGCGAGCGCAACGAGTTCGTCGAAAACGACCTCATCGAGTGGCGCCCCCTCCCGGCGCTTTTCTGTTTCACGACGGTGTTCCAGCTCCCCGGGTATGAGGACCTCTGAAAATCCGGGACGAAGCTTGCTCGCTTTGATCGTTGCCGTGAGCCGCTCCATCCGCTCCCGAAAACGCGCCAGGGGCATGAACCATTCGATGTCGATGGCAGTAAAACTATGCGCAACGTCCTGTTTCGCAGGATCTCGGTAAGGCTCGATCCCAAACGCGCCTCCCGAGAGAACGCCGGTCATGACGTCGGTCATCAGCGAGAGACCATAGCCTTTGTACTGGCCGATGCCGAGCAGTGCTCCCGCCATCGCCGCGGCAGGATCGGTCGTTATTTCGCCTTCCGGAGTGAGCGCCCAATCGCTGGGAATGGGCTGGCCCTCGCGTTCGTGCCAGCGCATCATTCCCTTCCCCGCTGTAGTCAAGGCAATGTCCAGCACGACCGGGAATCCCGTTCCTCCCGGCGCAGCGATGGCCCAGGGATTGGTACCGGTGACCGGCGTTGCCCCTCCCCATGCGGCCATCTCCGGGCCGGCATTGGTGAAGGCGAGCCCGATGCAACCACTCCGCTCCGCTTCCGCTGCATGCACCGCAGAAGACCCGTAGTGCGTGCCATTGCGAACAATGACTGTGCCAATACCGCAAACCTTGGCTTTGGCGACGGCGAGCCGCATCGCCCGCATGCCGATCACGCTGCCTAACCCGTTATGCCCATCCACCAGCGCCAGTGCGGGACTCTCTTTGAGAATCTCAAAGGGTGCATGGATATCGATCCTGGCCGCGGCGATCCTTTCCCGGTAAGCGGGCAGCCGGCGCACCCCCTGCCCCTGTCCGGGATGAAAACGAAGCTCGCTGTAAATGAGCGCATCCGCGGTGATCGCCGCGTCTTCGTCCTTCAACCCCATGGCGGCCAACGCAGCCTTGCTGAATCGCTGCAAGTCGTCGGGCGGAACCTTCACCATCCGGATGGCCGCCGCCATCAGGCTGCAAGTCCGAGCAGATCTACGAGATTCACGTTAGGCTGAATAACCGGCTCGATCTGCCGGCTGGTACCCGTCATGAGTAGCGTCATGCCGGGACCGTAGCCCGCGCGAGGACCATCCGTCTGGCCGATCACCGCGATGCCGGCCGCCCCGCGAAGATATCCATGCTGGTAACGGCTGTCATAGTCCTCGAGCGCAACCACGTCACCCAGCCGAAGCTGATCGAGCCCGCGTGCGGCGATCTCGGTGCGATCGGTGGTTTGGATGTGCAGGCTGCCGCCTTCGCTGGTCAACCCAGCACCCGCGCCGATCAGGTGAGCGGGAACCCTGGCCACCACTGGGACCCGCAAGCTCCCCTCCGATGACTGAGGATTCAATGCCCGCAGCAGTTCCGGAGAAAGGCTCTTCAGCTTGATATCGGGATGATCGGCCAGCGCCATGCCAACCCCGCAGGAACGAATCACGATCTTGTCATTAATGGCGAACTTCTTGCGATCGGCCTTGGGAAAATGGACAATGACGTGTTCGGAGAAGCGCCCGGACTTGCCGGTCACCACTCCTTTGCTGCCTTTGCCTTCACCGCTCATGACGACTGCCTGGTTCCCGACGCAGGCAAACACATTGAGCCCGCGGTTCCCATTTTCGTTAGGGAACGAGATGCTGACGCCGGGATGGACGCAATCCGCGAGCCACCCATAAGCGCTATCGCCGACTGACACGTTATAGACGATGCCGCCATAAGTCGGCAGCAGAAACGGAGTCCCGTCCGCCGCCAGCCGATAAGGTTCAGCGGGGAGTCCAGGAAACGAAGGCTGGACAATATGGCCCATCACCGAAACAGCCACCAAACGATCTTCATTGAACACTAGGGGAATTCCTTTCCTCTCCAGTTGTTAACCTGACCAGTGAGTGAAAACCGGGCAAAGAAACCGCAGATCTCTCCACTCCGCTGGGCTCCGGTCGAGATGACAAGTTTGTTAAGCAACCGGCTGCCATCTCGATCCCATTAACCATTGCCTCGTGAAAGCGCCACTCTCTCCTTGTCATCCCGAGCGAAGCCGAGGGACCTGCGGTTCAGCGGACCTCTCGTGGATACGTTTTTCGACGGACGCAACAAAGTTGTCATCTCGACCGGAGCGTAGCGGAGTGGAGAGATCTGCGGTTTTCTCTCCCCTCAAACCGCCGCCTCGATCAACCCGAGGTAGTGGCCAATATTGGCCTGCCGATCAATGAACCACTCAATGCACGGCTCGGCGCTCGTCATAATAGTCATGATCCCCGGCCCGTGACCGGTCATCACCGAGTCGCCGTGAATACAAAGAGCGATGCTGACCGCCCCTGTCCGATAACTACGTCCCCAGCGGTGATCCGCATGATGAATGGCAACCACATCGCCAAGCCTCAGCTTATCGATACCCAACTGCCGCATTAAGCACCGGTCACCCGACATCAAATCCTGATCCACATACTCGCTGTTCAGTTCGGCGCCCGACCCCATGATCCGCACCGGCAACTCCAGTGCCACCGGAATCCGAACCCGCAATTCATCCAAGGCCTCAATGCCGAGCGTCTCAAACAGCCTGGGGCTAATCTTTTTCAATTCAATCTGCGGGTAATCCAACATCCTGAGACCGCGGCCCTCGGCCTCGATTTGAACCATATCCCCCACAGAGAGCCCGTCATAGACATCGCTCTCGAAGTCGATAAGCATCCTGGCATGTTCGCCGGTAACAACACCGCGCGCCCCGGTGGCAAGACCGGATGTGACCACCGCTTCATTCCCGATACAAGACATGTAGTGAAGCGCGAAATCCGCGCCCTCGTTAGCTGCGGCAATAGAAACGCCCGGTTCCACATGATCTCCAGCCCATCCAAATGCGGGATCTCCAGTGCGGACGTTGTAAACGATGCCCGACATCCCCGGCAAAATAACTCCGCGGCCATCATTGTCGGGAATATACCCCGGCTGGCGCAGCGTGGGTTGGCTGACCGCACCCGCAACGGCCATAGCGACAAGGTCCTTGGCATTAGTTCTCAGCACGGACTCAGAATATAACAAACTAATTGTTATACACTCTGCAAAATGCCAGCCCCCGAACTCTCCCGCCAAACCATCCTCATCACCGGTGCTGCCAACGGACTAGGCAAAGCGCTGGCCACTGCCTTCGCGAGCGCCGGAGCCACGCTAGCGCTCATCGATGTCGACGAGCAGGGTCTCGCCGAAACCGCGAAAGCATTGCCCAAAACCACCACCTACGCAGCAGATCTATCCAGCGCAGAAGAAACGCAGCGAATGCTGGACGTGGTGCGCGGGAACCACCCAACCATCCACACCCTGGTGCACAACGCCGGCTTCCTCGTGCCAAAGTCGTTCGCCGAGACGACCGACGCCCTCTGGGACAAAACCTTCAACGTCGGCATCCAAGCCGCTCGTCTGCTCACCAAAGCCTTTTGGCCGGACTGGCTAAAAACCGGCGGAACAGCAATCTACCTGTCTTCCCGCTCGGGAATCCAAGGCTTCGACGGCGAAACCGCCTATTGCGCCACCAAGCACGCGATCGAGGGTTTAGTAAAAGCCCTGGCCATCGAGGGAACAGATCACGGCATCTTCGTCCACGCCGTCACCCCCGGCATGTATCTACGCACGCCGATGTCCGAGCGCAACTATACTGAGGAGCTAAAAGCAAAGTGGGTCGACCCGATCGAACTGACCCCGGCCTTTCTCCATCTCGCGATGCGTAAAGACAAATCCCTTTCCGGTCAGCGCTTGAGCGCCTGGGATCTCTCGCAGCAGTTCAAACCGTCTGCTTAGCGCGAAACTCCCGCATGAGAGGAGCCATGCGGGCAATCGCTTCTTCCAGCATCGCTGTGGGCTGCAGCGTCGTAATGCGCAGGTAGTTGTCCCACGCCGTGCCGAAAGCAGTCCCCGGAAAGATCAACACCTTCGCATGCTTGAGCAGCAGGTAGCTGAGTTCGATCGCGCGGAGGCCGGTGGCCGAGCTATCCGCCCAAAAGAAAAATCCGCCCCGAGGCTCCCCATAGGTAAGGCCCATAGCGCTCAAGCCCTGGCCCAGAAGCTCGCGCCGCTCTGAATAAATTTCACGGAACTCCGCAACGCACGAATCGTCCGATTCCGCCGCCGCCAGCGCTGCTCGTTGACTCAGCGTGGCCGCCGGACCCGTCGTATGCGCCTTAATCGCCGCCATGGCCGAAATCACCTCAGTTGGAGCCAGAACATACCCAACCCGCCAACCCGTCATGGCATAGGACTTGGAAAACCCGCTCAACGTGATGGTTCGGTTGAGCAACCCCGGGTAAGATGCCATGCTTATATGCCGATAGGGAGCCCACACAAACTTTCCGTATATTTCGTCGGAGATGATCACGAAGTTATGTCTTCGCGCCAACTCTGCCAGGCCTTCGGCATTCTTGGGTGTGACGATGCCTCCGGTGGGATTGCTCGGTGTCACCAGCAACAGCGCTTTCGTCTTGGGAGTAATTAATTTCTCCACTTCACCCGGGTCGAGGTCGAAACCGTCCTTGGCATAGGTCGGCACGCTGACGCAAACCGCGCCGGCCTGTGCGATCGCCTGATCGTAGGGCGTATACCGCGGATCAGGCACCAGAATCTCGTCTCCCGGATTCAGCAGCGTGCTCATCACCAGGAACAGCGCTTCCTGCCCGCCGGTGGTCACCAGAACATTTTCTACGCCAATGACAATGCCGTGGTCGCGCGCCGCGTTGTGGGCGATGGCGGCCCGTAGCTCAGGAAGGCCCGCGATCGGACCAGCCGGCAGTGGCCTAGACAGCGCCCTTTTGGCCGCTTCCACGATAAACGCCGGAGTCTCCAGATCCGGATCGCCGCGACCCAGCGCGATCGCGTCGGGAATGGTCTTGGCCAGATCCATGAGCGCATACCGTAACTTGTCACCGTCGAGACCTTGAAGTTCAGCCAGCATACTCATAGCGCCTCAAGCGCGGCCAGCAACGCCCACTGTGAAAGATTCGTCGAACAGATGGTCAACGCTTGCTTAAAATCCCGGAGATGTGCCGATGGACCACCAGGCGAAGCAAGATAGCCAATCCGCCAGGTTTCTTCCCCAAGGCCGCCGATCGTGATCGTGCGATTTTGGAGCCACTCCAGTTGCCCGGGGTGAAATCCATTCTCAGATTGGTCGACCTCGAACAGGATGACAGCCGAAGCGGGCGTAAGTGCGAGCTGAGACCGTAGCATTCCTTCCCCTGTGCTGCTCTTCAGATAAACCATACGGGCATTCGCCGGAATGGAGCTTGCCAGCTCAGCACCCCGAAGCAGGGCAGCCCCGAAAAGAAGCTTACCCGAGCCCGGCGCTGCCAATACATCTCCCGGCCGCAGAAGCTGCTCGATCGCCAGGAAGCGAGCTTCCGTAACACCACAAGTTACAATTATGTCGTTCTTGGCGCTCATCTCAACCCCGAATCGGTCCCAAAGCATCCCGGCGATCTTCTCCCGCAGAAGGAGGATCCCTGGCCGGTCGGTGTAATGAGTTTCGCCGCGATCGAGGGCTGCTTCCACGGCCAGCCGGATATGAGCCGGCGCCACTTCTGCCCCCGCACTGACAGCTTCCTCCACCGGATAGGCAAGCAGGGCCTTGGCCCGCTCCGAAAGGGGGATGGCAAAGGGCATCATGGCTTCTCCCAGTGGCCGCTCTCAGCTGATCGATAGATCGCATCGATGACCCGCATGTTAGCGATAGCGTCCTCAATCGGAAACTCCTGGCGCGCTTCTCCCTGGAATACCTTGGCGGCCAGATCGCACTGCAGCATGTACTGATCGACCGGGGAGAAATCCTCGATCACAGCCGAAGTCCCATCCTGCGCCTTGCCGGTATCGATAATCACGCGGCAAGCATGGTCTTTTTGCGGAGTAAACGGTACCTGCAACTCGATGCGGCCCGCGGAGCCGAGGATGACCACTCGCTGGTAAGACGCCAGTTGCAAGGCACAGCTGAAGGTCAACTGCCCCCCACCGGGAAAAGAAAGCAGCCCACTCGTCCACCGATCCACACCCATTTGAGGATCGCGATCGACCAGCCCGATCACCCGGTCCGGCTCCGCGCCAAAAATGTAGCGGGCGGTCACGATGGGATAGCAGCCGACATCGTAAACCGCTCCACCGCCAATCTCCACCTGGTTGCGCACGTTCCGTGGATCGAGCGCCGTGAAGAGAAACGCCGATTGAATCGCTCCCACGTTGCCGATGCAGCCCGAGCGCACCAGCTCGCGCGTCCGCTGCCATTGCGGGTGAAAACGCACCATGAACGCCTCGATAACCTGCCGCCCGGTACGATCGCGAGCCTCGACCAACGCCGCTGCCTGCTTCGCATGGAGCCCAATCGGCTTCTCGCACAGCACGTCTTTGCCGGCCTCGAGTGCCTTCACCGTCCACTCAACATGCAGGTGATTGGGCAGCGGATTGTAGATCGCATCGATCGCCGGATCGGCCAACAGCGCCTCGTAGCTGCCATAGCTGCGCGGAATACCCAGGTTTTTCGCGACTGTTGCGGCACGGTCTCCATCGCGCGACGCGATCGCGGCCACAACCCCGCGCTCCCCCGCCATGATGGCGGGTATCACTCGCTTGATACCGATATTGGCGGTGCTAAGAATTCCCCACGCAACCTTCTTCATGCTGCTCCTCTACCTGGCACCGCCAAGATTCTTTGCTCAATGCTAAAGCTGCGCTGGAAGCGGCTGGGCACTTCCACTCCGGCGGCGCCGACAATCATGGTATTGATCGTGCGGTAACCGTCGATCCCCGGCCGGTAAATTCCCGGCTCGTTGGAGAAGACCATCCCCTCGGCAACCACCGTCGCATCGCCCGGAGCGAGCCATGGGCCTTCGTGTCCTTGCACTCCCATACCGTGGCCGATGCGATGCCGAATGAACTCGCCCAGCCCGGCGCGGTTAAGCTCCTCCAACGCAGCAGTGTTGACCTTATGGCACGCTATCCCTGGACGAAGCGCGGCAACTGCAGCGGCATCGCAGGCAGCAGCCGCTTGCAAGCATCTCAGAGTGTCGGCGGACGGCGGACCAAAAACAAAGGTGGCGCCACTCTCCGCGTGGTATCCACCCACCGTTGCGCCAATGCCGGCAATGATAGTGTCGCCTGCTTCAGGCCGTCGTGTCATGGTATGCCCGTGGGGCAGAGCGCCGCGTGGCCCGCTGTGCACCGAACCGACGACCGCCATCTCCGTCCCATCGAAAGCATCTCCGATCTCCCGTTTCATCTTCTCCGAGGCGGCGTTAACACCGGCGTGCAGAATGTCAACTTCGGTGCCTCCGTTCGAAACGATATCGGCAATGTGAAGGCGCATGTATTCGAGGCAGCTATCGGCATAACCGGCAGCCACGCGAACCAGCGCCAGTTCCTCCGGTTGTTTAACGAAGCGTAGCTCTTCAATGCCAGGACTCAACGCAAGCAGCGGAAACATGGCCGACGCTTCCCGAAAAATCCGCGCCCCCAGCGTATCCACGGCGATGCGACGCGCACCCGTCTCGTGCAGCATCCACAACACGGGGTGTACGACCCCCGGAAATTCCGGATAGGTGCGGACGTCGGAAATCCAGCTGGCCTCGGCATTCTCCTTTTCCAGGTGCGGCACCAACAGCACCGGTTCGCTGTCGACGGGCACGTAAAGTCCCATCGGCCGCTCGTTGGCGCGGTGGAAAAAACCGCTGGCATAGATCAGATTATGGCTATCCAGAACCAGGAAACCTTCGCACCCGGCTGCTTCTGTCTTTTCCCGTATGCGATCGAGAACGCCGCGATAAAAACACGGTGTGAGCGGACCGATCGCGGCCGCGGACAAAGAATCTGCAACGTTGCTCAACAAAGCTTGCCCCTTTCCACGAGGACACCGAAAGCTCATGCTACTGACTAATTGTTATACAATCTATTCTTGAACGGCAGACATTCAGACTTCACTTTCGCCACGCTTCAAGCGTCTAAGAGTAGTTGTGCCGATTCGCGGGAGGGCATAGAAAAGTTGAGCTACCAACAATTTGCCGAGCGCATGGGGGCAGTCAACGATCTGCTGAGCGCCAGTTCCCTGCTCACCTGGGACTCGCGCACCATGATGCCCAGCGGCGCAGTCGAGGCCCGGGGAAAGCAAGTAGCAACCCTCACCATGATGGCACGGGAACTGCTGATCTCCGACGAGACCATGCGCCTGCTCGACGCCGCAGACACCGAAAGCCGGGCGCTGCCGGAAGATACGCCCCCAAGGCGCGCGATTGAGCAGACCCGTTCAGCCATCGAGGTCCATCGTCGCATCCCCGCCGATCTACAGCAGCAAAGAACTGAATTGCGCGCCACCTCGCAGGCTGCCTGGATCCAGGCCCGCGCTGAAAATCGCTACAACCTCTTTGCTCCCTATCTGAAAAAAACCGTAGACCTGGCGCGGCGCCTGGCCGACGCCATCGGATGGTCGGAGCATCCCTATGACGCGATGCTGTCCCTCTATGAACCCGGGGAAACCGTCGCCACCTTGCAACCGTTGTACGCCCGCCTCCGCCAGGGACTGCTCCCGCTAGTACGCGCCATTGCCGGCAAGCCACAACCGCGCGCCGATTTTCTTCGCCGCGACTATCCCGAAGATCTGCAGCGAGAGTTCGCTCTCAAAATGGCGGAAAAATTTGGCTACGACTTCACCCGCGGCCGCCTCGACGCAACCGTCCATCCTTTCGAGATCTCGTTCACTCGCGATGACGTCCGCATAACCACCCGCTACTATCGCGACTTTCTACCCGCCAGCCTCTTCGGCACGTTGCATGAAACGGGTCACGCACTCTATGAACAGGGGGTCGACCCGGCCTACACCCGAACACCGCTCGCTACCGATCTCACCGGCCTTTACGCTGTCGGCGGTGTCAGCTTTGGTGCGCACGAGAGCCAGTCGCGCATGTGGGAGAATCACGTCGGCCGCAGCCATGCCTTCTGGACGCTGCACTTTCCGCCTCTGCAGCAAACCTTCCCCGCACAGCTTGGCGACATTGATCTTGAAACCTTCCATCGCGCCATCAATCGGGTGCAACCGGGCCTGATCCGGGTCGAAGCGGATGAACTCACCTACGACCTCCACATCATGATGCGGACCGAAATAGAGAGCGACCTCATCGCCGGCAAGCTGAACATCGACGAATTACCCGATGCCTGGAACGCGCTCATACTGCGTGACCTCGACCTCGCGGTACCGGACGACCGGCTGGGAGTCTTGCAGGATATTCACTGGTCGTCGGGCCAGATCGGCACCTTCTGCTGTTACACTATCGGGAACGTAATGGCTTCCCAGCTTTACGACCAAGCGCTGCAGCAAGACGCCGCCATCGAACCCGCTCTCACCGCCGGCGACTACCGGCCCTTACGCAACTGGCTTGGAGAACACATCCATCGCCACGGCCGACGCTACAGCCGCGAAGAACTACTGATAAAGGCAACAGGACGCGGGCTTGATCCTGAACCATACATCGCTTACCTTACAAAAAAATACAGCGGCCTGTACGGGTTGCCGCAAACGGCCAATTAGCACGCTGCACGAAAGAATATCCAGGGAGAAGAATATGGGTGCCCACATCTCGCGCTTTTTGCGAGATGTGGGAGGGATGTATCAGTCGCAGAGACCCCATAGGTATATCGAAGATACGCGCTTTCAGACCCGCACCTTTTAGGATGACGAGCCGGAGATTCACACCCAACCGAGTACCTATGTCAACGGTAAATCCGAATGCGCAATGCCTCCTCGAAGTGACCGATCTCCACGTTCACTTCGCCACGGATACCGGCCTGGTGAAGGCGGTGGATGGAGTCAGCTTCCACGTAAACAAGGGTGAAACTTTGGCGGTCGTGGGCGAGTCAGGGTCCGGCAAGTCGGTCACTTCCCTCGCCATCATGGGGCTTCTTCCCCGCCCCGCTGGACGGATGGCCGGGGGCAAAATCATCTTCGACGGCAAGGACCTCTCGCTCCTTAGTAAGGCTGAGATGCGACGCATTCGAGGAACCGGCATCGGCATGATTTTCCAGGAACCGATGACCAGTCTGAACCCCGTGCAAACGGTCGGCGCGCAAATCTCGGAGCGCATCCGCGCGCACACCGGTCTGCCCCAGCGGCTGGCCATGTCCCGGGCCGTCGAGATGCTGCAACTGGTTCGTATACCCGATCCCAAGCATCGGGCGGACAACTATCCGCACCAGATGTCGGGAGGGATGCGCCAGCGCGTGATGATCGCCATGGCGCTGGCCTGCCATCCCAAACTGCTCATTGCCGACGAGCCCACCACGGCACTCGACGTCACCATCCAAGCCCAGATCCTCGATCTCATGCGCAATCTGCAGTCGGAGTTCGGTATGGCGATCCTCTTCATCACCCACGACCTCGGCGTGGTCGCGGAGATGGCCGATCGCGTCGTCGTAATGTACGCAGGGCGGGCCGTCGAAGAGGCCGGCGTGCGCGAAATTTTCGCGCATCCCCGCATGCCCTATACGAGCGCCCTGCTGCGCTCGATTCCCCGCGTCGACCGCGCCGCCACTCACCAGCAGCGCCTCGAGGTGATTGCCGGCAATGTGCCGAACCCGCGCAACCTCCCGGCCGGCTGCGCGTTTCATCCGCGGTGCCGCCATACCGAGCCACCCTGCATCGCCGCACCGCCCGCAATGGAAGACACGGGCAATGGCCACATGGTGCGCTGCTGCCGTTGGGAACAAATCGCCGCCGCTGCAGAGGTCGCGCAATGAGCTCCGCTCCCGCTTTCCCTCTGCTGGCCGTGCGCCACCTCACCAAGCACTTTGTCGCAAAATCAGGATTTCTGTCGCGCAGCACAACCACCGTCAAGGCAGTGGAGGACGTTTCGTTCACTATCGAGCCAGGCGAGGTAATCGGGCTGGTCGGCGAATCCGGTTCAGGCAAAACGACTGTGGGGCGCTCGATTCTCCGGCTGCTGGAACCGACCTCCGGCAGCGTGTTCTTCGATGGCGTGAACATCACGAAACTTCCTCCTGAGGAAATGCGCGCCTACCGCAAGAACATGCAGATCATCTTCCAGGACCCGTTCGCGAGCCTCAATCCGCGCATGACCGTGGGCGCCATTGTCGGCCAGGCGCTGAACATCCACCATCTCTCGACCGGCAAAGCACGCAGCGAACGCATTCTCGAACTACTCGAACGCGTTGGCCTTTCCGCGGCCCATCTCGAGCGCTATCCCCACGAATTTTCCGGTGGCCAGCGCCAGCGCATCGGCATCGCCCGCGCCCTTGCCGTCGGCCCGCGCTTCATCATTGCCGACGAGCCCGTCTCCGCACTCGACGTCTCCATCCAGGCGCAAGTCATCAACCTGCTGCAGGACCTGCAACGCGAACTGGGACTCGCCCTGCTCTTCATCGCACACGACCTCGGCGTGGTGGAGTACATAAGCGACCGCGTGATCGTGATGTATCTCGGCCGCATTATGGAAATCGCTCCCAGCCGCGAGCTCTACACCAATCCGCGTCACCCCTATACCGAGGCTCTACTCTCGGCGATTCCAGTGCCCGATCCGACGGTCGTGCGCAAACCCATCATCCTGGAAGGCGATATCCCCAGCCCCATGAATCCGCCTTCAGGCTGCGTTTTTCGCACCCGCTGCCCCATCGCAAGCGCCGAGTGCGCGGCCACCATTCCACCGCTGGAAGAAGTTTCACCCCAGCACTTCAAAGCCTGTATCAAGAGATGAGCCAACCACGCCGAGGCTTGTTCCTAAGCGCCGTGACGGTGGTTGTCGTGGCCATGATCGCGTTCGTTACCTTGCATCGGGGTGCGGTCTCGAGAGGTTCTCGCGAAAAAGCCGAAGAGCATGACCTTGCCCTCAAAACCATCAGCATAGCCCAGCCCGCGGACGCCGACACCCTGGACCCATCCGACATCGATTCAACCGACACCCTCAACATTGCCAGGCAACTGTTCGGCACGCTCTACCGGGTTACTCCGGAGGGGAAGTTGGAGCCGTATCTGGCGGAGTCTTACAGCTTTGCCGAAGACGGCAAGTCGATCACGCTCAAGCTCCGTCCTGGCCTCAAATGCGAGACTGGGGAGCCCCTCACCGCAAGGGACGTTGCTTATTCTTTCGATCGCGCCGCGAACCCTGAGTTCAGGTTCACCGGCAATTCCACCGGCTTCGTTCTTCCTTCTCTAGGCTACGAAGGCTCGCGTGTCGACGATAAGCTCACCGTCACCCTGCTGGTCAAAAAATACAACCCGATTGCCATCGGCTTGCTCTCCGAGATGCTCATCCTTTGCCGGGCGCCCTACGAGAAGATGACCAAGGACTATGCAGCGACTCATCCCGTCGGTACCGGACCCTACCGGCTCGCCGAGTGGGTACATGACGACAGGATAGTACTCGAGCGCAACGAAAATTATTCCCTTCCCAAGCCGCCTTACGACCGCGTTATCTGGCGGATCATCCCGGAGGGATCGACGCGCAGCGCCGAGCTGATCGCCGGAAATATCGACATCGTCACCAACGTCACCCCAGACCAGATCGACGCTATCAACAGCAGCGACACGGCGAAGGTAGAGAGCGTTGCCAGCGTTCGCCGCATCTATATCGGCTTCAACCAGAAGGACAAATTTGCGGCCACGCCAGGCGGGAGAGCGATCAGAGATCCGGCGGTGCGGCTCGCGATGCAGTATGCCATCGATGTTCCTGCCATCTGCGAGTCCCTTCTGCGCACGCCCTGCAAACGTCTGGCGACCATGCTGCTGCCCTCGCACGACTTCTCGGGAATCGCTCCGTTTCCCTATGACCCGGACCGTGCCGAGCGAATGCTCGATGCTGCGGGATATCCCCGGCGCCAGGATGGCGTCCGCTTCGAGGTGACGCTGCAGGCCCCCCGCGGCCGCTACCTCGACGATGACAACCTTGCCTTGGCCATCGGCCAATATCTCAGCGATATCGGAGTGAAGACAGACGTCGACATCCTCGACTACGCTTCCGTGTTCGTGCCACTCTCGCGGTCGCACAATTTCGGACCCCTGTTTCTACTTGGCACCGGCGGCGCTCTCTGGAGCCCCCTCTACGACATTTCGGATCTGTCGACGCCGACCTCCGGCGTGAACTACACCGGCTGGACCGACCCTGAGTTCTATGCCGGCTGGAATGAGCTGGACAAGACAAGAGATCCGGCCGAGCAGCAACGGATCATCAACCACATGATGGAGGTGTTCCACGAGCGCGGAACCTGGATACCCCTCTATTGCCAACCGGACATCTACGGAGTTAGCAACAAGATATCTTGGAAGCCCAGGGCCGATGAAGTAATCTCTGTGAACTAGCACGCTGCAAGACGTGCTGATGAGTCGCTCATTGTGAAGGAGTCGTATACGGTCAGTTCCACGAGAGTCCCGAAGGGACGGCTGAGAGTAGCCCACGACGTGAGTCCTGGGAAGTCGAGTGGAGCACGACCAGTCCCGTAAGGGACGGCTGAAAGTTTGAGGAAAACGATGTTTTGTTTCGAGGCCCGACTTTAAACGCAGCGCAAAAACTGATGTTTCGTATCAGGCAAGACTTTAAAGGCAGCGCCAAACTCATTCTTTGTATCAGGGCACGACTTTAGTCGTGCCGTAAACGCTGAAAAAAAGATGGGCTTTCGCCCCTGCCACGGCCCGAGTTAAAACAAAACAAGAGCTTCTCCGCAGCTTGCCAAGTCAAAAACTGCGCAAACTCTTGGTGCTTCGGTCCACACCTTTGCGAGGGGGAAATCGAATGGTCACCTACATCGTTCGGAGACTATTACAGAGCGTACTGGTGATTTTTGGCGTGACCGTCATCACCTTCCTGGCCCTGCACATGGGCGGCGACCCCACCTACCTCTACGTAAGCGAGCGCGCCAGCAACGAAGAAATCGCCGCCACGCGCGCAAAACTGGGATTCGACAAACCTCTCCCCGTGCAGTACTACAACTTCGCCAAAGGACTCGTCCACGGCGACCTCGGCATGTCGCTCACCTACCGCACGCCCGCCCTCAGCGTCGTGCTCGGGCGTTTCCCGGCCACCATGGAACTCACGTTCTTCGCCCTATTCCTAGCCGTTGTTCTCGCAATCCCGCTAGGAGTGCTCGCAGCCATCAATCGCGGCAAACCGCTCGACGGCAGCATCATGCTGGTCGCAATGTTGGGACAATCCATCCCCAGCTTCTGGCTCGGAATCATGCTCATTCTCGCCGTAGGACTAGGCCTCCGCTGGCTACCCATCTCCGGCAGACTGCCCGTGCTGGATCCGCTCCTAGAGGGCGACTTCACCCTTGCCTTCGAGAGGCTGCCCCACGCGATTCGCTATTTGGCGATGCCCGGTGTCACCATTGCCTTCTTCTCACTGGCCCGTACCGCCCGCCTGGTCAGATCCTCGATGCTCGAAGTCCTTTCCCAGGATTTCGTGCGCACCGCCCGCTCCAAGGGAATCACTGAGTTTCGCACCGTGGTCCATCACGCTCTGCGCAATGCGTGGCTCCCGGTCATCACCATGCTTGGTCTTGAATTCGGCTTCCTGCTAAGCGGCGTCGTGGTGGTCGAAACAATCTTCTCCTGGCCCGGCGTCGGCCGACTGGTCTTCAACGCCATCAATCACCGTGACATCCCGCTGGTGCAAGCCGCGGTCATCATGTTCTCGATCGTTTTCATCGGACTTAACTTGCTGGTCGACTTGCTCTACGCCCAACTCGATCCCAGGATCCGCCTCGCATGACCATACAGGTCGCAGAACCTCAGTCTATTTCGGTCCCCGCCCCGCCGCGATCGGACCGAGGCTGGCGCCGCGCCCTTCGCAGCCTCTATCGCGCGAAGTGGCCGATGCTCGCAATCTTTCTCCTTCTACTGGTCACCTTCGCAGCCCTCTTCGGACCATCCGTTGCCCCGCGCGACCCAAACCGCCAGAACATCATCGCGCGCCTCAAGCGCCCCATGCAGACCGATCGCAGAACCCACGCAGTCTTCATCCTGGGCACTGACGGACTCGGCCGCGACGTTCTTTCCCGCTTGCTCTACGGAGCCAGGGTTTCGCTCACGGTTGGCCTCGTCGCTGTGGTCGTAGGTGGTTCACTCGGGACCTTGCTCGGCATGATCGGCGGCTACTTCGGAGGCTGGCTCGATGACATCATCATGCGTGTCGCGGATATCCAGCTCGCCTTTCCCTTTATCCTGCTGGCAATCATGTTCCTGGTCGTCCTGGGACCGGGGGTCTTCAACCTCATACTCGTTCTTGGTATAGGTCAATGGGTGACCTACGCCCGCATCGCCCGCGGCCAGACCATCTCCCAACGCGAAAAGGAATACATCGAGGCCGCCAAGGCGCTAGGCCAGCGCACTCCGGGGATCCTCTTCACAGGGATTCTTCCCAACATCCTGGCGCCTCTGATCATCATCGCTTCGTTCAACGTCGCCAGCGTTATCCTCGCCGAGGCGGCCTTGTCTTTCCTGGGTTTGGGAGTTCCACCCACCGTGCCAAGTTGGGGAGGCATGCTGGCCGACAGCCGCAACGAACTCCTTTCCGGGCGCTGGTGGCTCGCCGTTTTCCCCGGCACCGCCATCATGATCACCGTTTTGTCGTTCAACATCCTCGGCGACTGGCTTCGCGACCTGCTGGACCCCCGCCTATAGCCTGTCCCTGAACCGACAAAGCTGTTGCGAAGATTCGCTCGTTGCGGTAGTTTAGCTTGTAATACAAGCTAGAGTTATTCCATTAGCTAGCAAGCGGCCATCTCTAACAGGTTCCCCCTGAGTGCCGCTGTTCTGCACCGCACGTCACTTCAGGAGTTGCTGATGTACACCAGCGCCAAGCGCCGCACTACACTTGTTTGTCTTTCGCTCACCTTCCTCATCGCATGCGTTGCCTCTCACGCCCAAACGTTTCGCGGAGCCATCAACGGCTCGGTGACCGATTCGAGTGGTGCCGTAGTCGTGGGCGCTCAGGTAACGGCGGTGGAAACCGCAACCGGCGTGGCCCACAACACTGTGTCGTCGAGCGCCGGCGATTTCTCTTTCCCCGACCTCCCCTTGGGGTCGTACGACGTGACCGCATCCGCCACCGGTTTCAAGACCGTCAAAACTCAGAATGTGCCGGTCTCTGCGGGCACTATCTACACCGTGCCCGTTAAACTAACCGTCGCCAGCGGATCCGAAGTCGTCGAAGTGTCGGCATCGGCGCTTTCTCTGGATACAACCACCTCTACGCAGACATCCACCGTCGGCGAGAAGGCCGTCTCGAATCTTCCGCTGAATGGGCGCGACTTCACCCAACTGATGGCCCTGACTCCTGGATTCTCAGGCTATGCGGGCGGAGTCACGAGCGGTTCAGGCTCACTGAACGGAATGCGTTTCGAACAGATAAACTGGCAAGTCGACGGAGTCGACAACAACGATCTCTGGGCCAACATTCCTGCCGTCAATCAGAGCGGCGTAAATGGAATCGCCGGCACTCTTCTGCCCCTCGACTCGGTCGAGCAATTCTCAGTGCAGACGCAAGCCTCGGCGGAGGCCGGCCGCAACCCGGGCGGCGTAATTAACCTGGCGCTGAAGGCAGGCACCAACGGAGTTCACGGAACTGCCTACTACTTCAACCGCAACGAAGCCTTTGCCGAAGCCAGCCCCTTTATCGCCTATGGCGAACCAAAGCAGGAAAATCGCACCTACAACGTCGGAGGCTCGATCGGCGGTCCGATTATCAAGGACAAGCTCTTCTATTTCGTAACCTATGAGAAGCAGGTCTTCACGATTGGCCAACCGGGTGAGGCGGTGGAACCCTCAGCCGCCTATCAGGCCCAGGCGAAAGCGGTAGTGGCTCAGTATGGGAGGCCACTCAGCCCCGTAACCGCCAACCTACTGAATGTTTTGTGGCCGTCCTACGCGCTCACCGGCCCGGCCGGCGGAGAAAACTATAACAGCCCGGACCCGGAATTCGGTCACAGCAACAACGGCCTGATCAAGGTCGATTACGCTCTCAATGCCAAGAACAATATCTCTGCGCATTGGTTCGGCGGACAAGGCAATCAGATCGCGCCCGATGGCAGCGAATTGCTTTACTACTACACCGTCGGTCCGATCCACATCTACAACTACGCGCTGCAGTGGAATTACACACCAACCAGCCACATCAGCAACCAGGTTCTTGCCGGAGTTAATTACTTCAACCAGATCTTCGACGACAACAAAACCGACTTCAACCTTGCCGGTACCGGCTTCAACAGCGGCAGCAAGTACGCAGGCGTGGCGCCCCACCTGCGTATTTCCGGCTTTGATCCGGTTGGCATCGTCGCCCCATCGGGACGAAACGACATCACCGGACACCTCGACGACACGCTTTCCTGGACCAAGGGCAAGCATGAGTTTCGCTTTGGCGGCGAATTCCGCCAGGCCCAGATCGACGCCTTCAACAGCGGCAACTCCTCCGGCCTGTTCAACTTCACCGGATCTCAGGGACCCTGGAAAGAGCTCCAATCCACTATCTCCGACACGAACATTCTTTCCCTGGCAGATTTCCTTGCGGGTTACGTCGCCACCTCGTCCCTGGATGCCGGCGACCCTAAGCGGCAGGTCTTCATCAATACCTTCTCCCTGTTCGCACAGGATGCATATAAGCTGACGCCCCGGTTCACCGCGAATTACGGCGTGCGCTTTGACTATGAAGGGCCGCTCCACGACGGATACAAAGATCTCTCGGTCTTTCGCCCGAATCTCGGCGGCCTGGTTTTTCAAGGCGCTGGCATCAATTCGGTCTATCCGCAAGACTGGACCAATTTCAGCCCCCGTCTCGGCTTTTCGTATCAGCCCTTCAACCAAGCCAATACCGTTCTACGCGGAGGAATCGGCGTCTATTTCGACCAGCCGGTTATGTCCGCCTTCCTCAACAACAAGACCAGCAACAGCTCCCCGATCGGGCTCCAGGCGAACCCCGCCGGGCCAAGCCCCGTATTTACTATCAGCAAGCCCGCCTACACCATTCAGAGTGGACAACAGATTTTCCCTTCTTCTGCAACCGCCAGTTGCACGGTAAACCCGACAGATGTAAGTCCTTGCGGAATCTTCACCGTCAGTCCCAACTTCCGCACCCCATATGTGATCAACTACAACCTCAACGTACAGCAGGCCCTGGGGTCAAAGATGTTGGCCCAGATTGGTTACATCGGAAATCAATCCCGCAAGCTGGTTTCGACCATCGACATCAACCAGGCGGCGTTTTCGAGCCTCGGCTCGCCGAGCACAACGGCCCAAGCCTACGCCCAGCAGGCCAGCCGGCCCTACTTCTCGCAGTTTCCGACATACGGAAACATCAACCAACTGGGGACGATCGGTACCGGCAATTACAACTCCCTGCAAGCCATCTTAAAGTTTGCAAATTATCATGGGCTGACTGCGCAGGCCAGTTACACCTGGGGTCACTCCTTCGACGAGATGTCTCAATCGCGGAGCATGTTGCCGCAGAACAGTAACAACTTCAAAGCGGACTACGGCAACAGCGGACTCGACACCCGCGACAACTTCACCACCTTCCTTTCGTACACCGTTCCTACTTTTTCCCAGCGCTTCAGGCGACTGAGTGAGGGATGGGTGGTCAACGGGCTAATCGCTCTGCATACCGGGCAGCCGTTTACGGTCTATAACTCTGACGACACTTCGGGAACCGACGAAAATGCGCAGAGAGTAAATATGATTGCCAACCCATATGCCGGCATCACGCATAAGTTTTATCCAGCGACGTCGACCGCAAGTGCGACCGAGCAATGGGTCAATCCCGCGGCGTTTGTCTCGCCGGCGAACGGCGCCTTGGGAACCATGCCACGCAATGCTCTTTATGGCCCCGGCTATGCCGATGCCGATCTTTCAGTCTTCAAAACCACTCGTATCACCGAGCGCATCAGCCTGCAATTACGCGGAGAAGTCTTCAACGCCTTTAACAACAAGAACTTTGCTCCACCGAACAACACCATCGGCGGAGGCTTTGGAGAGCTTTATTCCAGCATCGGCAACTACTGGGGTGCGCCGGGAGTAGGACCCGGTGAGCCCTTAAACGCGCAACTGGGAGGCAAGATCATTTTCTAGTTACTCGGAAGCCGGCACATCAGAAATGAAACCGCATATCTCTCCACTACGCTTCGCAGAGACAACAAGGAACACAGCCCAGCCCCGGGCCGAAGCGAGGTGGAGGGATCTGCTGTTCGGTCGATCCCACTAACCAACGCTCAATGGAAACGCGACTCCCCTAGTCATCTCGATGAGAAGACTAGTCTGCGGCCAGTTAAGTGTGTAATCAACACTACGGGCCACCGCGCACTAGACGGGTGCCCCATGTTCGCACTAGCTAACTTGGGCCGAAAAAGCCGGGCGAAGCCCATCAAAAGCTCTTGGTCGATCAACGGTACAGTTGTTCATGAGGACCGGAGCGAAGCTTAGTGGTGGGACCTGCAATTCCGTCGATCTCACTAACCAATGCTTAATGGAAGCGCCATTTTCCCCTGTCATCTCGAAAGGCTGTGACTTTTTGGAACCGTCCTAGCCACGAACGCGAGGGTGCCCCATATCACCCTCGTTTTTTGCGAGATGTGGGATACCGCGGACCTCAGCCTTAATCTGCCAGTAGTGCCCCAGACTTCTACGGGAAACTTGGGCACTCTCGATCCCAATAACCGATCCCCAATCGAAGCGCCACCCTCAACTTGTCATCCCGACCGGAGCGTAGCGCAGTGGAGGCACCTGCAGTTCTGCCGATCCTACAACCAATGCTCAATGTACGCACTGCCAGTACCACAACAAAATTGTCTTCTCGACCGGAGTGCAGTGTAGTGGAGAGATCCGCGGTTCCACAGAATCAGCGATTACACTCCACTCCAGGCGCATAAGACCCACCCGTCTAACGACTCCCCATTTTCATCCGCACCAATTCCGTCTCTGACCCGATAAACCCCCAAGCATTCCAAGCCTCACCGCCAACAACTTTCTTGAAAAGCTCCGCAGCCGGACCAGGCTGATGATGGTACAGATGCCAATTCCCAACCCCATAGTTCACCGTATCGAAAGACAATTCGGCCTCCGTATCGTTCGCCGAGGCCGGCTTCGGCGGAAGCAACTCCCGCTCCGTGATCTTCCCCTGATAAAACCGCAGCAAACGTAAGTAGAAATAAAGGTGCGGTTCGGTATTCTTCATTTCCGGTGTGATCTTTTTGAGTACCAGAGCCGCCTCCTCCTCCTTACCCGCACGGCGAAGCGACACATATAACCAATTGGAACAGTCGATCACACTATCGTTATTCCGCGCCAGGATGAGCGCATTGCGAAAAGCATGCGCCGCCGCGTCAAACTCCCCAACAAAATAATGCGACAACCCCAAGTGATACCGTGCATCCAGGTTCCTGGGATCGAGCGACTCCGCGCGTTGGAGGTCGGCCATGGCAGCCCGGAGCTCACGAAGTCCAAGCTCCCGATGACCGCGTTCCACAAATAACTCCGCATTGTTCGGCGCGAAGGCAAGGCCCTTGGTGCATGTTTCTATGGCCTCGCGATACTGCCGCCGCCCAGCCTGCGCCTTAGACAGCAAGAGCACCAGCCTGACATTCTTGGGATCCTTCTGCAGATTCGCGCGCGCCGTCACGACTGCCGGATCATCCGGCAAAGCATAGAGTTTCCGCCCTAATCCAGACGTCACCTCGATGGCACCCTGCTTGACCTCCGAGTTTCCTGAGACGGCGCTGGCGAGGCACGGTGCTGCCAGGCAGACGCCGAGAAGACACGACAAAACAAAAACCCTACGACAAGGCATGCAAATAACTCCTCGATAATTCACAAGAAACCTGAGCATAACAGGAACCGCTACTTCACCCCCATGTCAACAATCCCGGCCTCGGCACACGCCTTCAGATAATCGCCAACGATGCCTACATCAATAGGCCCAAATTCCGCAGAGACCACATCCCGGATCTGCCCAACACTTCGTTTTCCATCCACAAGGTTGACGATTTCGTAGGCGTAAAGCGCGCCGCTATCCTGTACCCGGAGAAGCCGGCTCGTCCCGCTGCTCAACAGCTCGATCTTGCGCACACGCTCTTCCCCGAGGCGGTCGACGAGAACATCGTCATTCTGATAAGTCAGCGGACCGAACTCACCAATCCGCGCCGGGATCCGCTGAGCGTTCACGTCTCCTTGCCACGGTGCCGCCGGCATCGTTCCGCGGGCCCCTCGATTCGCCGCCGCCGCGTCAATCAAAGTCTGAAACGCCAACACCTGCCGATGTAGATCCTCCATGACACTCTCAAGCTTCCGCGGCTGACTATGGGTGTAACCAGCCAGGGACTGCAGCACCGCCTGCTCACGACTCAACATTTGCGTCGTAAGATTGCGCGCTTCGTACCATGCATCCCCCGGCTTCAAGTGCGGGTCGTTTACCAGGATAAGGGCACGTTCAAAACCCTTTGCCAGGCGTTGCTCACTCCGAGCCGCAAACGAAGGCAGCAAGACCTCAGCCTGCGCAGCATTCAAACTCGCATAGGTGTATCCAGCGGCCACACCGAGAACGGCAACCCGGCGCAGCTTGGTCGGGTCGATCTGCTCCGGTGTGTCGTGATCGGTATGGATGTAAATATCCGGCCAGTCGCGCAGATAGAGTGAGGGAACCGCGATGGTTGAGGAGTCATAATCATCATGATCGCTGCCTTCGGCATACGGCGTCGAGTCGACAAGGAATTCGTTTCTCGTCCCGCTCCCGCCATCGCGCACTTCGAGCACGGCCGCTTCCGGATCACTCCCCTCCTCCGCGTACCTGGCCGCCGTGTCGCGCAACGTCTCTGCGAAGAACTCTCCCACATCGGTGACGAAGCTGGGAAGGGACCATGGTGTCTCCGTCACATGCAGCATCGATTTGTTCTTGAAAGGGTCGCCGCCCACCATGTCCATATGAACATCGGCCCGCATTAACCTTCGGGTCTCTGGATGCCGGCTCAAAAACGCCATGGTGCCTTCGACCTCCGGTCCCCAAATAAAACGGATCGTTCGCGTCGGACGAGGCAGTTGGCCGCTCGCCACCAGTTTTGACATGACCCGGGCTACCTCGAGAATCGATACACATCCGCTCCCGTCATCGTTCGCACCCGGCCGCTGGTGATCGAGATGGCAACTGTATACCACCTCCCCGGCAGTAGGGTCGGTGCCCGGAATAACGCCGGTGACGACGGTCCAGTGACCCGGCCCAACGGTCGCCTGCACATGAGCGTTCAGCACCACGGGCCCCATCGACAACTGCCGGCGGAGTGCCGCTGCTGTTCCACGAGAGACCATGAACGCGAAACCGTTCGGCAGAGAAGCGTCGAGATGTCCCCAACGAACGACAGTCGGGTCGAGCCCTGACCAGGCAGTGGTCTGGTTGGGCATGTCGCTCACGATCCCCACCGCACCGTATTTCATCACCGCCAACCGCTGCACCACCGAGAGCACCCCGTCCGCCAACACGATCTTGCCGCGCACATCTTTGGTCGCGTAGTCTGCTTCGCTCATCCCGGAGCCAACGTCGATCAAGGCGCAGTCAACATCGGCGCTATGGCTGTAATCGGCCAACCGGATCGGCTCCGTTTGCCAGTCACCCAACAACGCATGTTCCGGCGCTGCCTGCCATAAACTCCCTGCATCGACGTGCCACGCGAGATGGGAGCGCATCAGGCCATAATGGATTTTTCCGTCGATGGGAAACTCTTCCTTGTGGACATCTTTGAGGCCATACTCGATGGCTCGCGCAAGCATGTAATCCGCCGCCCGCTCGAACTCCGCAGTCGCAGGCACGCGGTGTAACCTCGTCAGCACGCGCAGATTCTCGTAGGCTGCGGCGCCACTGGATTCGTTGCGAACCGATGCCCATTCCGGGGCACTCAGGAAAGGTTGCTGGCCCCAGACCGGGCCGGCCACTGCCAGCACGAAGAAAGAAGCAACACGTAATAGACGAAAGCTGGTTCGCGTCATAGAAGTGACCCTCCCGCCAGCTTGACTTCTGTAGCCAACGGCACTATTCATGAAACCATGTCTGACAATCGAATGCGAAGAAACCATGCAAAATGCTCTTAATGAATTGCTGAACGCCGGCACCGCGGTCATCGCAGATGTCTTCGATTCCTTTGACCAGCTACCGCCCGTGCTCGACAATGCACTGCGATCTTTCCAGGCCGAGGGTGCGAGCTTCGCCGGTCCGGCCTATACCATCACCGGGGAAACCGTAACCTGGAAAGGCGGAGACCGCGCTAAACTCGAAGCCATCGATGCCATGCCGGCGAACGTCGTGGCTCTCTGGGCAAGCATGGACGCCAAAGGCGTTTGCTGCTTCGGCGACCTGCTCGCGACAGCCATGCAGGGTCGCGGATGTGTGGGAGCGATCGTGGATGGCGGCGTCCGCGATGTGGCCTTCCTGCGGCAGTGTGGAATGCCGGTTGTGGCGCGCTATTGCACTCCGGCCCAGGGAGTGGGACGCTGGCGCGTGACCGCCACGCAGATTCCCGTCCAGGTGCGGGGAGCACTGCAGGAATGGCTCTGGGTCAACCCAGGCGACATCCTCGTTGCCGATGACGATGGAGTCATCGTAGTGCCCCGACCGATACTCGAACAGGTGACCGCCCGAGTCGTCGAATGGGCAAACACGGAAACCGGCTCGCGGGAAGAGATCAAGAATGGATTGCCGCTACTGAAGGCCCTGGAGAAATACGGCCATCTGTGAACTCCTCACGCCCCTGAAGGGCAACCCTCTTTTCTCTTTCAAGGTTCCTTGCTTGGTTCAGCATGTCGGTGAACTAATTTGATATATCGAGTACAGTACACCGGGTACTTAACTCCATTGCAAACCGAGCTCTATCTCATCAGGTTCTGACAGCTGATTCAATAGAATCACAGTGGAGGATCTGCCGTGCCGTCAGTTCGACCTCCTTCCTCTCGTCCGGTTGACTCGTAACGAGAAGAAGACCCGCTGAACTGTCGATCCCTAACCAATGCCCGATGGAAGCACCACCCTTTAACTTGTCATCCCGACCGAAGCGTACCCGGATTTCCTACTTCGCAGCGCTGACAACGACCACGCATGTGGCTCTCCGTAAAGAGAGCCGCAGGAACTTTATCAACGCCACAAAACTCGACAGGAAATCCGGGGGTGCGGAGTGGAGAGATCTGCGGTTCTCTCAGATCCACTATTACAGCCCACTGGGTTGAGAACGGAGGACCGCAGTAGCCGGGCCGTCCACTCGGAAGTGCTCCGGTAACCGAACCAGCTGATCTTGCGACCCTGAATACGTAACAACGACACGATACTCACTGCGCGCCGCCTCGATCGACACGTATCCATCGACGACATCCCGCAGCACCTGCTCCGGCGGACGCTCCAGCGGATCTCCATAACCTCCTCCGCCAGGAAGATTGAGCTGCACCCTGGCAGCTGGAGCCAGAGATAAAAGCAGCTTCGCCGGCTTCGGGACCTGGTCGACGCTGAAGTGCCCACGCTCCCCTGGAGCACCGCCCTGCAGGCCAGAGCCGGCAAACTGGATGCGGTCGATCATGGCGGAGACCTCCCATGGCAGACCGGAAGTACTGCGCATCTCCGTGGACTGGCCCAGCCCACCCCGGTATCTGCCGGCGCCCCCGGAATCGATGCGCAATTCGCGGCGATACTGCACCAGCGGCGTAAGCGACTCGATGATCTCGGCCGGAACCCCGCCAACCCCACTGGGAAACCCGGTCGTGTTGAGTCCATCTTTCGATGCCCGCGCACCCATGCCGCCTAGTTGAAAATGGCTAAGCATGAACGACGACCTCACTCCGGACTCCTTCACCTGCTCACCGCGATACAGCGAAAGCCACACCGGTTCCGAACCGCCTGACATAAGCCGGCCCGGCATGGCCTGTGCCAGAGCTCCAAAGATGGCCCCGGGAACAAAATGACCGATGAGATGGCGCGAGCCAACCGCCGCTGGCTCGCGACAATTGAAGATCGAGCCCTCGGGTGCGGTGATATGCACCGGACGAAACGAGCCGTCGTTGTGCGGCACCTCGGGACCAATCGCCGCCTTGATCGCAAACGAGGCGTAAGCCTGGGTGTAATTAAGCACGACATTGATACCGCGCCCACTCTGCGGCGAGGAGCCCGCGAAGTCAATGTGGATGTCGCGATCCTCGACCGTAACCGCCACGCGAATGCGAATCGGCTCTTCAAACCCGTCCGACCAACTCTCGTTCTCGTAACGTCCGTTAGGGATCTCGAAGATGGAGTTGCGCAAAGCCAATTCCGAACGCGACATGATCTCATCGGCAAGATCTTCGATCGAGTCGAGATGAAACTCCCGCATCAGGTGCAACAGGCTGCGTGCCCCGACAGCATTCGACGAGGCCTGAGCATACAGATCACCCACCGTTTCTTCGGGCGTTCGTACGTTGGCGCGAATGATGCGAAAGAGCTCAGCATTCGGCTCGCCGCGATGGAAAAGCTTGGTGAGCGGAATGCGCAGACCCTCTTCATAAATCTCGCGAGCTTCCGCGGAGAGCATCCGCCCCCCGATGTCAGGCGCATGGCAGGTGCTGGCAAAGTAAGCGACCAGGGTAGAGTCGAGGAAGACGGGGGACAGCACCGTCATGTCGTTAATCTGGCCCGCCGTCATCCAGGGGTCGTTGGTAATCATGACGTCGCCGGGTTCCAGTGTGCACTCAGGAAACGCCGCCAGGAAGTGACGGACACCGGTAGCCATGGCATTGATGTGGCCCGGCGTACCGGTGGCGGACTGGGCCATCATGCGGCCACGCCGGTCAAAGACGCCGCAGGAAAGATCTTGTGACTCGCGCACGACAGTGCTGAACGCGGTGCGCAGCAGCGTGAGGTGCTGCTCGTTGCAGACTGAGATAAGACGGTTCCAGAGAATTTCCAACACAACAGGATCGAAAGATGTCATCGCAGATCGACCACCAGATTCCATTGTTCATCGATACGGCACTGCCCCTCAGGGCCGACGACCGTAGTCGATTCCCTCTCCTCTACCAAAGCCGGACCATGGAAGGTAAAACCGCGAGGCATAGCATAGCGGTCGTAGACAGGGACTTCCGTAAATCCGCCAAGCTCGGGAAAGTACGCGCGGCGCGTGGCTTTCTGCGGCGAGCCCCCACCCGCCTCGGGCACGCGCAGCCTAACCTCGGGCTTCGGTCCGGTAACCGTGGTGCGCCAATTGATGATCTCGGCCGGGACCGGCGGCCCGGGCCGCCCATAGAACTGGAGATAAGCCTTTTTGAAAGATTCAAGCAGCACACTGCCGCGTTGCGAGGCGTCGAGTGCAAGGTCCGGAAGCGGTACGACGATTTCATACCCCTGGCCGACAAAGCGCATATCGACGCTATAGAAAACCTGTATCTCCTCTTCCGCAACTCCAGACGCAAGCAATAACTCACGACCCTCGGTCGTCATCTGATCGAGCAGCCCGTTCGCCCGCTGCCAATCGATGGCGGCCAACTCGACACGCCACGGACGGACGAAGTCAAAAGAAGTGGGAGCGGAGAGGAAGCCAACCGTGCTGACGATCCCGGCGCCCAGGGGCACGATCATCGAAGGCGAACCGAGAGCCTTGGCGATACGGTAACCGTGGACCGGGCCGCATCCGCCAAAGGCAAAAAGTGGCTGACGCTGCGGATCCTTTCCGCGCTCGATCACGTGGGCGCGGGCTGCGCTGGCCATGGTTTCGTTGACGATCTGATGAATGCCCCACGCGGTTTTCTCAAGCGAGAGGCCAAGCTTGGTGGCGAGTCGTTCTTCAATGCCGGCGTACGTGGCGGGGAGATCGAGCTCCATCTGGCCGCCAAGAAAAAACGCGGGGTCAAGGTAGCCAAGAACCAGGTCCGCGTCGGTAACGGTGGGCTCAGTGGCGCCCCGGCCGTAACAGATCGGGCCCGGGTCGGCGCCGGCGGAATCCGGCCCGACCTTGAGCAGGCCGAGCGAGTTGACCCGCGCGATCGAACCGCCCCCGGCCCCGATCTCGACCATCTCGATGACCGGAATGGTCGCCGGCAGCCCGGAGCCTTGGCGGAACCGGTAAATGCGGTCGAACTCGAACTCGTGTGCGATGTGCGGCTGACCGTCGCTGATGACGCAGAACTTTGCCGTGGTGCCGCCCATATCAAAAGAAACCAGGTCGGGATGGCCGCAGGCAGCTCCATAGGATGCGGCTGCCAACGCGCCGGCGGCCGGGCCGGACTCGAGCAGGCGCACCGGAAACGCAATCGCAGTGGCTGCAGTCGCGATACCACCGCTCGAGAGCATCAGGGAAAAATTCCCCTTGAACTCCAAGCGTCTGAGCCGGAGTTCCAGATCCTGAATATACCGCTCTACTCTAGCCTGGACGTAGACATTGGCGATGGTAGTGCTGGTGCGCTCGAACTCACGAATGGTGGGCGTCACCTCTGAAGAAAGAGACACGCGCATCTGGGGAGCGACCCGCAGAATTGCCTCCCGGGCGAGCTGTTCGCTGGCTGGGTTAGCGAAGCTGTTGATAAACGTCACCGCGATCGCGACAATTCCGTTGTCCGCGAGTTCCTGGGTGAGCCGTTCGACAAACCCCACATCCAGGGGCTCAAGGACGCGCCCATCGGCCAGGGTCCGCTCCGGTACATCGAAGCGCAAATACCGTGGGACCAGCGGCTGCGGCTTGTCGATCAGCAGATCGTAGAGGTCGTACCGGCTTTCCCGGCCGATCTCGACGCTGTCGCGGAAGCCGCGTGTAGTGAGCAGAGCCGTGCGGTCTCCCTTGCGCTCAATGAGTGCGTTGGTAACCAGAGTAGTGCCGTGAACGATGGCGTCCAGTTGCGAAAGCGGATGGCCGAACTTCCCGGAGGCGGTGGTGAGCACCGTCTCAATCGCTTCCGAGGGATCGTGCGGCGTGGTGAGTGACTTACCGATAACAAACTCACCGCTGATGCAGTCAACCAGGATGAGATCGGTGAAGGTTCCGCCGATGTCGATACCGCAGCGCAACAGTGCCGGTGTGCCCGAGTCATTTTTCATTCAGTTTCGGGAAGCGGTCCAGGGGAAAGGTTTCGACGGGCATCGGCCGCTGCTGGATGAGAACGCCACCATCGACAGCAAGGCAAAAGCCGGTGATGTAGGCGGCGTCATCGCTGGCGAGAAACGCAGCGGGGCCGGCAAGGTCTTCGCTGGTTCCAAGGCGCCCAAGTGGGACACTCTGGCCGCGGACGGCAGCACCCTCATCGCTGATGTCATAGGTGCGGATGAACCCGGGGATGAGCGCATTGACGCGGATGCCATAGGGCGCAAGATCGAGGGCCATCGCCCGCGTCATGGCTTCGATGCCACCCTTCGAGGCATCATACGCAACGTTGCCGCGGTGCGCCTTGGTAGCGCCCCCGCTCGACATGTTGATGATGTTTCCCGAGCCGCGCTCGGCCATGGCGCGCGCCACCGTGTGCGAGCAAAGAAAAGCACCCTTGAGGTTGACGTCGAGGACGCGATCCCACCATTCCTCGTCACCGTCAAGAAAATGCCGAACCACGTGGATGAGACCTGCATTGTTGACCAGGACATCGACCAATCCAAAGCGCTCACCGACGGCCTGGAACATTTTCTCGACAAGCGCGCGATCGGAGACATCCGCCGCGTATCCCATCACCCGCTTGGGATCAACCGCCTGTAAGCCCGCGACCACTTCGTCGATGCCCGCCTGTTTCACGTCGTTGACGACCACCGAAGCGCCCTCCTGAAAAAAGCGCTCGGCAATCGCCTGCCCGATCCCATGACCCGCCCCCGTGACCACCACTATCTTGCCTGCGAAACGATTGGGTACGACCTTCATAGCTCCTTCTCCAACTGTATGAGTGTTGACGTAGGAACGGCCACTATGGACCTCTTCTCCGTCAGCAGGATGCCAAGGGAGCCGACCAGAATGAGTAAGCCGATCATGATAAACACCGATTTGAACCCGCCCGGCAGCTCGGACATGAGACCAATGAGCCAGAGCGAGATAGCTCCTCCAACCGCCCCGATGCTGCCGATGACACCCGCCACCGCCGCAGGTTTGACGCTGCTGATCTCCTCCACCCCAGAGAGGTAGTTCGAGTTCCAGACTGCCATGCCGAAGGTAGTGGCAAAGAGTGCGGCCACCGCCAACACCTGAGACTGGGTGAAGGGCGTTGAGATCAGAGCGGCCGCGGTAAGCAGCCCGCCCAGCCCGATCGCCCATCTCCGCACCTGGAGGACGGCGCGGCTCCTGGAAAGCCGAAGTACGGTGAAACCGCTCACCATGTAACCGGCATCGAGACCGAGAAACGGAATCAGAATGACCCCGCCGAGCTTGAGGTTGTAGGTGAAGTGGCGATCCTGGATAAGGAACGTGGGCAGCCAGTTCATCAGGAAATAAAGAGTGGTGTTGCCGCAGAAGGAAGCCAGCATGAAACCCCAGAAGCGGGCCGAGCGCACGATGGGGTACCAACTGTTCGCCGTCGACTCGACATCGCGGGTCTCCTCGACCGGCGGCTTCGCCGGGGGCTTGAACCACAGGACCCAAGCCAGAAGCCAGAACGAAGACAAGCCACCGATGATAAAGAAGCCCACTCGCCACCCGTGGGCCAGGGATAGCCAGATCATGAGGGGTTGGACAAGGACCAGGCCGAAGCTTCCTCCAGCCATGTAGAACGAATTGGCCAGGGTTCTATCTTTGGCTTCCATGGAGAGCGAGACCAGGCGCGCCGTCGCCGGCCACAGGCCCGCTTCGCCGATTCCCAGCAACATGCGGAAGCCGAACAGATACCAGAAATTTTTGGAGAAGGCCGTGAGCATCGTCGCGACCGACCACCAGCTCACAACACATATGAATGCGGTGCGAATCGACAGCCGATCGATGAATTCTCCGATCAGCGCCACCGAGACCGCGTACGAGATGAAAAAAGCAGAAAAAAGCAGGCCCAGTTGCTGGTTACTCAGGGAAAATTCTTTTTGGATGAGGGGGCTGCTCACGCTCAGAGTCTGGCGATCCATGTAGTTGAGTACGGTCGCCAGAAACAGAAAAAGCAGCACCTTCCAATGGGCTTTGAGACTCATGCCGTGCTGTCTCGAAGGCGTCGATGCCCACGGAGGGACTTTTCCCTGGCCTGATCCATCTGCTGATGCTGGAAGTCGCGTTGCGTCTGCTCTTTTGCCATCAGAATATGTTCTTCGATCGCCTTCGCGGCAGCCGGGCCATCTTCGCGCATCAGCGCGCGCATGATCTCGCGATGGCGGTAGTTGAATCCGCGGTGTGCGGGCGTACGGGCGTTGAGATTGCGGAAGAGCGTCACGAAATCGTTGATGGTGTTCATCATCGAGATCAGCCGGGCGTTGCCGCAGTTTTCCAGAATGGTGCGATGCATCTCGCGGTCGAATTCAAGCGCCGGCCGCGTTTCGTCGTTCTTCAGCCCTGTTTCCGCGAGACTGTGAAGGTGGTTCAACTGCTGGCGCTGTTTTTCAGGAATGCGGTCGGCGGCGAGGCGTGCTGCGAGCGATTCGAGCGCGACGCGCAGATCGAAAATCTCGTTAACATCCGCTTCACTCAGCATGCAGACCCGCGTTTTGCTGCGGGGAATGACTTCCACCAGGCCGTCGCGGATGAGGTTGCGGATCGCCTCCCGCACCGGCGTGCGGCTGACGCCAAGCTGAAGTGCGATATCCTCATCCCGAACCCGCGCGCCCAGCGGGATCTCCAAGGTGAGAATCTGCTTTTTTAGTGTTTTGTATACATTATCCGTCAGCGTGACATGCGATATCGGAGACAACAGGTGCGGTTTCTTGGCGGTCATCGGATGATTAACTTGGAATCCTTTTCCCCGAAGGGCGGCAGGTACGGTGCTTCATTCAGAAAAACCCTGCGGCCGGTGCGGGACGATTCGTAGATTGCCATGTCGATGGCAAGTGCCTTTCTTGCGTCCTCACCCGTGAGGATAGGATCTCTCCCTTCATGAATGGCGTCAACCATATCCTGGAGCTGGATGCGATGCCGGGTCTGCGGATAATCCCATGGATCGTCGATATCACCCAACTTCACGCACGTTTCGACTGGGAGGGGACAAGGATAGTTTTCGACGTCCCAGAACAGAATCTGATCATATTGGGCGTTGGCCACGATGGTTCCGCGTGTCCCATGAATCTGCAGGTTTGACTTGAGCGCCGGACTGACGGAACTCGTGCTCTCGATGACTCCCTTGGCTCCGTTTTCAAAATTGACCAAAGCGATCGCGGTGTCTTCGACCTCAATGTCGTGCCTCATGGTGGCGACTTCGCCGACCACGGAACTTATGGGACCGACGACATGCTGCAGCAGATCCACGATATGGATGGACTGCGTCATGAGACACCCGCCGCCCTCCAAGTCCAGGGTTCCCCGCCAAGCCGCTGAGTCATAGTATTCCTTTGTCCGGCTGGCCTTATCGAAGGCATCGGCGAGGAATATCTTACCCAGGGCCCCGTCCTCCACTGCTTTCTTCACCGCGTGCGCAACCTTGCCGAAGCGCATCTGAAAAATCACTCCGAGCTTAACCCCGGCCTTTTGGCACTCGGTGATAATTGCATCTGCGCGCTGAAGGTTAATGTCGAGCGGCTTCTCAACGATGATGTGCTTGCCCGCGCGCGCGGCATAGGTCGCCACTTCTTTGTGCAAACCCGTAGGCACCAGAACGATGACTACGTCCACAGTGGGTGAGTCAATAAGCTCCCGATAGTCCGTGTAAATTTCAGGAACCCCAAACGTAGCGGCAAACTCTCGCAGATTTGCTTCGTTCCTCGAGCACGCGGCAACCAGTTCCGCTCCCCTGACAAAGGGAAACTCTGCCGCATGGATACCGCCCGCCATTCCCGTTCCCACCACCCCAAAACCGATTTTCCCGTCTCTCATCCCGTGTCGTCCCTGTGTCGTTATGTCGATTTATAAAATACCCAGAACCTTATACTGCCTTGGCCTCGGAAAGGCTATTCATCAGCCCCTCGCGCATCAGGCTCGGAGGCATGCAACCAACCTTGAGAAGGCGTTCGTGGAAGTCAGAGAGTGTGAACTTACTGCCCCTCACCTGCTTGAACTCTTCTCGCATTTTGACGATCCCAGAGTAGCCCATGAAGTACCCCAGTTGGTAGCCGGGATGCTCGGCCGCGTAATCGACTTCCAACTCCGCCGCCCAGCGTTGGAACCCGACCCGCTCCACCAGGAGCGTAACGGCCTGCTCATACGAAAGCTTCCCGCTATTCATACCAACGTCCCAAATTACCCGGGCAATGCGCCATAGGCGTAATTGAAGGTTTCTGAGATGAATCTTTTCGTTGGGGAAGAACCCGGTCTCCTGCATCAGGCGCTCGACATACAGCCCCCAGCCTTCGGAGAAGATAGAAATCGACGATGTGCGGCGAAAATTGTTCGCATTATGCAGTTGGTACAAGCCCTGAACGTGATGACCGCAATAAGTCTCATGCGGCGCGGTGTCGATAATAACACCCCAATCGTGTTCCACCATGTACTGCTGTTTTTCGGCCTCGCTCCACGAGGGGAGGAAGGTGTTGATTTGCCATTGGCCGACCAGCACACCGTCGTTATCGGCCTTACGCGCCATGGAGAAGTTTCCGTAATACGACGTCTTGCGGAGATACTCCGCTCGCGGCACAACATCGACGCGATTCTTCCAGGGAATAGGAACAAGACCGTGAGCACTCACGTGGTCCCGCGCCTTATCCACCCACATTTGATGCGCTTCTATCATTTTCAGCGGATCGGGGCCCTCCTGCTTCACATCAGCCGCTACCGCCAGCCACGGCTTGGAGGGGTCAATCGTCTTGGCCACCGCTTCTAACTGCGCAACAGTGGTGTTGAATTGCTCCCAGGCGAAGGCGTAGAGAGTGTCGGCGTTGTACTCCAGCATGTACTGCCTGGCCAGCATCGCATCGTACGTCTTTCGCCCGATAGAGAAATCTGCCGTGGGCTTGGTGGGAAGAACATCGCGCACGAATTTCTGGTATCCGAGGATCGCGGCCAACGCCGCATCGTTAGCCTTGAGGATTTCGGCCTTTGACTCTGGAACCTGTCCTGCGAAGGCGGGCACGTCACTCTGGAAGACGGATAGGACATTATCGACCATGAATAAGCTCAGCTCGCGAAAGCGAGGAATATTCACTTCCAGATTCTTCTGACCGTTCGCCAAATGGATCGGAATCTCACGCAGCGCGGAGACGACCCGTGCCGCACGTGCAGCATCAGGGTTGGGAAGCGCTAATTGCAGAGACAGAGACCGAAGTTGAAGGTAAATCCGCGGATCCTTCTTCCAACGTTCCATGCTTCCCTGGGACAGTTCTCTCCCCTGCAGGATGCTCTCCGCAAACCTGAGATCGATACTCTGATCTTTGCTGAGCTGGGTGCGGTCGATTGCCTCCAGTTGTTTGATAAGCGCCCTGGTGGATGATAACGCGGCCGCGAACGATTGAGCGCTCAGATCAGAGCTGGCGTTATCGCTATACCCGCCTCCACCATGCATTTGGTCAAGCACCACCTGTAACTGCTGGCTCGCCACGCTCGCACTCTGGCCGAGAGACAACGGCATCCAATGCAGGGTAGCGGAGGCTCCCGCAACGGCCGCGCCTCGGGTGACGAATTTTCTGCGTGTGATCTTCATTCCTAGCCTTTGTTATTGGGTTACGGCCGGAATGACCAGCAGCTTTTCCTGGCGTGGAATGATGTACTCGCCACCATGGGGTCCGACCCGCATGTTCTCCTCAAACCTTGCATACCAAACCTTTCCGCCCCACTCCGGGATGGGTGTGCTCACGTGGAATTCCTGCGAATACCACTCTCCGAGTTGCAAGGGATAGTCCACGCGGTCTCCATACGCCATAGGCCAATCGGTGGCAATGCGGGCGCCAATATCATGGCCGCTGTTACCGGTCGAGTGTCCATAGATGCCGACTTCTGGCGTTGTGCCGGTTGCGGCCCTGCCGCCGCTGTCGGGATAGGCAACACCGTAGCCTTCCTTGCTGTACACCTTGGCCAGATCTTCCCAGACAACGTGTCCGATAGCTCCAGGCACCATCTTGGAACGATAGAGCTCGGCGATTTTAAGCGTGTCCTTCCAGGCTTTTTGAATGGAAGCGGGCGGCTCAGTTTCTCCGGGCTTCAGTATATAAACCGCGCGCTTGATGTCGCTCGAGTAGAACAGATATTTAAGACCACCATCGATGCTGATGATATCGCCCGGTTGCACGGTAATCGATGGATCATCCAGTGGCAGCAGATCCCCCCGGCGCACAATGCGGGGAGTGCCCTCGCCCGTCATGTGTTCCTGCAATGCCTTATCCTGCAGCCACCATCCGATATCCATGGCAGTGGTTGTGCCCACGTGAACGTTCTCGACGCTAAGCGCTTCGGTCATCCAGCGCGAGGTCCACTCCAGAAGCCGCTTATAAGAAACCAGTTCCAGGGGCGTGCGATGCAGCCGGAAGTCCCTAAGCACCAGCTCTGCTGAGACGATCCGCTTGGCATACTCGGGACCCGCGGCCTGGCTGAGGAAATCACGCAGGGTAACCGTTAATCCATCGGCATCGGGCAAGGTGATGGACTCATCGACTCCAATCTTCTTCGGTTTCCGTTGCGCAATAGCCTCACGCAACAGCGGCATAAGTCCTTCCTTCGAGTAGCCGTAGAACTTCTTGACGTCATACACCTTCATCACGACGGTGTTTGCGCCCAGTTCGTGGGAGCTGAGATAGATCTTCTCCGGCTTATCCGAGCCGTTATCGAAGAACATAAAGGCGGTCCGAACGCCGCTTCCACCGCCCAGCGACTCCGAGATTGGGTCCGGGTGATTTTCCCGGTCCAACACGAGCCACATATCGATACCATGAGCCCGCATCGCCGGCAGCAGCGCCGTGTCGAGCTTTTCACGGACAATCGCGGCCTCCAGGTCGAAGCGCTCAGCGCTCCCCGGAACCCCATACTCATTCTGAATAATCTTCATGTCCGGGCTCTTCTGGGCAATAGCATGACCAGAAAACCCAAGCAAGCCGGCTGCAGCGAGGATCGCGCCAGCCACGCGTGAGGCAAATTGTTCCATCGTCATCCTCTTTGTGTATCGACCTTGCGGAGCATCGTTGTTTGAATCGCCTGACAACCTCGAAAATAAGAAACGGCTAAGAGGGTGCGTGAGAACTACAAAAACGCAGTCTGCGCGCGAACCGTAACTAAAGGACCAAACAAAACTTGATGGGTGCCCCCTGTTAGCACCAGTTAACGGGCCGAAAAAGACGGGCGACCCGAATTTCCTGCTATGCAGCCCTGGACACGGCCGCGTGTGCGCCTTTCCGTAAAGAAAGGCGCATGAACTCCATCGACGCCACCAAGTCCAACAGGAAATTCGGGGGAAGCCTCTCGAACGATTCCCATCATTGTTAGAAGACAATCTTCGCTCCCACACGGAACAACCTTGGCGCGATGAAATCGGCCACATAGCCATATTTGCTTCCCGAGGTCACAGTTGTGTTATCAACGGTGTTGATGTTGAGCAGATTGAAAGTATCGACGTAAAAATTCGCCTTCAAGCGTTCATGGATCGGCTGGGTATAGCCAACGCGGAAGTCCAACAGATCCTGACCGTTGTAGCTGTGGACGTTCTGAAATCCGGATAACACCGTGACCGCCCCCTGGTTCAGGGTGACGCCTGCGCTGGTAGAAGTCACGGTTCGGGTATAGTTCGGACCGCTCAGGTGATCATACGATCCGCTTACCAGGAACCGGCGCGGCAGCTCTTTGCTTCCGGAGACCTTGAAGACATTTGGCCGCGAGCTGGAGAGCCGTGCCCCGTTCTCGAAATAGATATCCTGTGGGTTTTGGTATGAGCCAAGCCCATAGTTGTAAAACTCTTCACCCCGCGTATAGGAACCAATCAGCTGAAAGCCGCTATCGAACCGGCGGATGACCTGAATCTGAAATCCGGTGTACTCCTGCGAGTATCCGTAGCGGGTGGTCTCAAAGTTAGGTGACGAAAATTTCGTGTCGGCGGCAGCGAGGTTATAAAACTTGAGTACGTTGCCGCTGCCCGGCCCACCCTTTACCCCGGTGGGGCCAGGGTCGACGCCATTCACGACCGTATAGTCCGCAGGCGAAAGATTCGTATTGATCGACCATGGAATATCTCGATCCTTGCGGAAAATACCCTCGACATTGATGGCCAGGTTCCGCATCACTTCCTGGGAAAGCCCAACAGTGAATTCGTCCGTGTGCGTAGCTTTCAATCCCGGATCGATGGTGACCGGCGTGGCCGACGGATCTGTGTGCGTGAGCAGAGCCCCCAGCTGGTTAACGTTGAACGGGGCGTTCGTTGGATTGTTCCAAGCGTAGGTATACGAGCGAACACCGGCCGTGCTGGCTGCTTGACCATACGTGGTCCAAAGCTGATAGTAGTACCGGTCATAACTCGCCTTGAGCAAAGTCTTCGCCTTGCCGAACACGTCGTAAATGCCGCCGACGCGCGGCGCAAAGGTGCTCCACGTGATCAGGTTCCCGGTGGCTGCCTGCGTGACTGCCGGAAGATACTGGCTCTGCGGTGCTGTAACAGCGTTCAGCTTGTTAGCCTGCCAGTCGTAGCGAAGTCCGAGATCGAGACGGAGTCGCTTATACGTATAACCATCCTGCACCCACCAATTCCAGGTTGGCTCCCCCACATCCTCCGCGGAAGGCGCGTACTCGATCACCTGTAGCGGTTTGCCATTGTTGTAGACCAGCTCGGTGTTGTCGGGGTAAACATAAAGGGCCGTTCCGCCGTTGAGATGCTGATTGCCGAATACCCGGTAGTGCGTATAGTCGCCGCCGAATTTGAGCTCGTGCGACCCACCCATAAATTTACCGCCTAGATAATTGCCGGATCCGCCATACGTACGCAGGCTCTTTGAAATGCCATATAGGTAGGGCGGCGCATTGGCGTAGACGCCGGTAGCCTGATCGTAACTGACCGGCGTGGTGAGAGTATCGACTCCCGCCGGAGGCAGGTATTCAAAGCCCTGATCCATGGTGAAGACCTTGAAGCTCAAGACCAGTTTTGGGCTCACCGTGTAGTCGTCACGATAGGTGAACAAGCGGCCAATAGGAGCTTCCACCTGGTTGACCGTAGTATCCAGCGGGCGGGTCGAGCTGAGATTGTTGTTGTTGTGAACCTTCTGGAAGAAGGCGGTGTAAAAGGAAAAATTATTGCTCTTGTTGATCTGCCAATTAACTTTTCCGCTCGGGAACCAGAGGTGGAACTTGTCGATAGGGGTCGTTCCGTTCGCGGTGACCGTCCCGGTAATGAGCTTCTGAATAGCCTGGTAGCGATGGCCACCGTAAAACCACAGCTTATCCTTGATGATATAGCCGCCAACGTTGCCGCCGTAGTCCAGGTACTGGTGGAGACTGCTGCTGGTCCCCCCGATGGCGCGCAACGCGCTATTGAGATTATTCGTCTCCATGCCCTGGGAACTGAAGTACGAGCTGGCTTCGCCGTGAAATTGATTGGAGCCGGACTTTGGAATGATGTTCATCACGATCCCCGGAGTCTGAACATCTGCCCCGTGAGAGTTCATCTGAATCTGCATTTCGCTAAAGCCATCGACGTCAAAATACAGCTGCGAAGCGCCGTTGTCAGTATTGTCAGTCACATTCGCGCCATTCAACAGGTAGGTGGCTTGCGTTGGATCCGCACCCAGACCGTTGAAGCTCGGCTGACTCCCGGTCTGGCTACCGCCGACGTTAACCGTGCTCGTCGTGACGCCGGGAACCTGCGAAAGCATGGCCCAGGGATCACGCGCATTGGGCACATTCTCCATAGTCTGCTTCGTGAAGGTGTAGTTGTTGTCCGTCTGCGCCGTCTCAATCATGGGTGTCGCGGCGTTTACCAGAACCTGGTCGACCCTTGAGGAGATGGGCAAACTGGAGTTGAGGGTAATGGTGGTCGCCGCGTGAACGCGAACGTCTTTATAGGATTCCGTGGCGAAGCCCGGCGAGGCGACGGATAGATCGTAGCTGCCGACCGGCAGTTGCGCGAGCCTGTAATATCCTTCCCCGTCAGACTGGACGGTTTTGGAGCCACCCTGCACCGCCGCGCTGGTGGCTGTGATGGTTGCCATGGGAATGGCGACACCACTTGAGTCGAGAACATGGCCCTCGACGGTTCCGGTTTGTTCCTGGGCAAGCCCGGCGCGCAACATCAACACCAGGACCACGACCAGGACCATACAAGCGCCTGAAACACGGAGGAGGGACGGCTTCACGGGTGTCATTGGGATGATCCTCGAATAAAGTATTCTGTATGTAATATATTAGCGAGAGAACAACAAGGGGCCGAGGGGATTGGCTTGTTTCTATACCATGAACCAATCGAACGCAAGAACTTTTTAAGAAGTGCGGTCCACTGAACTCCTTCAGGTGCATAAACAAACTATGTGGATCGACCACATCACACTGGCCGGCGCCAGCCTCACCGTAATGAGAGAGGACCTGCTGGCCGCAGGTATCCCGACCGAATACGGGGGCATTCACTCGAACGGAATTACGCACATGGCGCTCGCGAGCTTCGGCGACGGGTCTTACCTCGAACTGGTTTCTCCGCTCCGGTCAGGCGGGCGGGTCGCGCTGTGGAGCGACTACTTGCTTCCCGAATCAGGAGGCACGGCATGGACCTGCTCCAGCAACGACATCGAGGCAGAACTCCGCAGCGCTCGAGACCGCGGCATCCCCGGCAAAGGCCCAGTGACCATACGGCGGGAGAAGCCGGACGGCGAGGTGGGAGTGTGGGAGCTTGGCTATCTGGGGAACAAACAACCTGGAGGCACACTTCCCTTCCTCATAGACGATCGCACCTCCCGCTCGATCCGCGTGAGGCCTGGAAGCGACACCGCCAAGACGCTTGCAGGATGGACAGCCATCGTGCTCGCCGTGCACGATACCGCAGCGGCTGCGGACGACTTCATGCGGCTCTACAACTGGAATCAGCCGGAGCTGTCCGATGGCCTGATCCATTTCCCCGGCACGCCGATTTACCTCGCCTCGCCAAAGGAACATCTTCAAAGTTTTGGTGAATCGCCCTGCGCGGTCGTTCTCGGATCGCGGCACGAGCAAAACCTGTTTCGTACCAACGATACGACCCAACTAGGGAGTAGAACCATCCGCTGGCTGGACCTTCGTTGTAGTCACTTGCGCATTGGACTGGAGAACTTTCAATGAAGCTTCGTAGCGCGTTACTGCTTTCAGCCTTGCTCCTGCCCCTCCTGGCGACCGCGCAGGAGACGCTTCGCATCTTCGACCTTAGCCCCAGCGGCACAACCCACGTGACGACGGAGCTGATTGTAAAGAAAGCTTCCTCATCCGATTTCATTTACTCTGCCCTTAAAGACGCCGATCCTGTCAGCATCACCGCGTTCGACGTGAGCAAAGCAAACAAATTACCGGTGAAAGTTGAAGCAAGGCAGGCGCACATCACGATGCCTTACGTACCAAAGGACCGCGCGGAATTTCGTATGCGCGTGCAGGAGGAAATTCCAGCAACCGGATTGACGCTTCAGCGCCCGCTCGACAAGGGCCGCTACGTCTTTCTGCTGCCGGCCGGCTATGACGTTATGAGTTGTTCACTGCCCGCGCAGGTCAAAACCACGACGGGCCGTATTTCTTTGGGCGTCGTGCAGAGCAGCGACGTGCCGCAACCTGTCGAGATAAGGATGACCAAGACCGTTGCGGTCACAGACGCGCCCTACAAGGGTGGATTCCTGGCTCTTGATAACCAGATCATTCTGTACGATCTGCAAGAACCCGCAGACCATCGGATTCGTCTATGGCTTGAGATGTACGTCCAGAAGGCAGGCCAAAGCCACTTTTACTCGCAGCTTCGTATCCCGGATCGAACCTCCGATCCAGTGACGCTCGATGTGGATCGCGGCATCGAACTGCCCACGCGGATCGTCAGCGGAAAGGAAGCGAATGCCATCGGGGATGCACCCGCGCCTTTTCCCGAAGATGGACGCATCTTGGTGGCGGATCTTGGATACAGTATTCCAGCGGGCGGTTCCGCCCGCCTGCGTTCCTTCCAGACCGCGACTGACATCGATGGTTATCGCCTCACGGATCCTGACACCCTTCGTCTCGACCGATTTATCTCACGCACGCGGACCCTGTATCTACTTCCCGCTGGCTGGAGCGTGACATCGATCGATCAGCCAGGAGTCCTATCGACAAACCAGGACGGTCGCGTGTTAGTGACCTTCGCCGGAAATACTGGAAAATCCAACACTCTAACCATCATTGCGGAGCGAAATAAGGGTAATTAGCAGTCAGCCCTGCTACCGAAACAAGCGCTCATCCCCACCCTCCAGATTTAGCAAAAGTGCCTTAGCCTCCAATCCACCCGCAAAACCGGTGAGCTTGCCAGAAAACCCGATAACCCTATGGCAAGGAGCGATGATGGCGACAGGATTCCTACCATTCGCGGCCCCGACCGCCCGCGTAGCCCTCGGGTTTCCGAGTTGCACTGCAAGCTGGCCGTAGCTTCTCGTTTCTCCAAACGGGATTCCAAGTAGCGCCTCCCAAACTCGCCTCTGAAATGGCGTGCCCCGCATATCGAGCGGTACCGTGAACTCTCTTCGCTCGCCCGCAAAGTATTCCTTGAGTTGAGCCGCGGTTCGAACGAGGATCGGATGTTGACCGTTCTCAATAAGATCTCCGAGGCGAACACGTCGCGGATTATCCTTCTCCCAGAGGATGGCCACCAAACCCTGGTCGCTAGCGACCAGCTTTAACTTTCCGATTGGGGAATCCAACAACTTATACGACAGACTCATAAGCGGCGCCTTTCGTTGCGGCGAAGCTTCTCCAGAGCGCGGTCGCGGCATAGGCCCTCCACGGGCGAACGCGGCTCACGTCAACTTCAGGGTGACGCTTCAACTCTTGTTTCAGTACATAGTCCGTTGCCGGGAATGCGTCATCATCATGAAAGCCACGCATCGCGACATATTCAGAAGTCCAAGCCCCGATCCCGGGAACGGAGACCAGAATCTTACGCAGTTCCTTGGGTGGGATGGACGGCTGCCATGGAAGCTTTCCCTCTTGAACCAGTTTCGCGAGAGAGCGAATCGCATTTCTCCGCCCCTCTGAAGTCCGGATGGCCATAAGATCAGCGTTTAGGAGTCGTTTAGCCGTAGGAAACAAGTGAATCATTTCCCCAGTCTTCGGGTGTCGAGCTCTTGCCCCGGCTACCCTCATCAGCTCGTCCGTGAGTGTCCGCCCAAAGCTAACCGACACGAGTTGACCTAGTATGGTGGTCACCATCGATTCAAACCCATCCCACGACCGAGCGACCCGAAGGCCTGGATACCTCGTCCAGATAGAGGAGAGATACCGATCGCTATCGAAAGCCTTCCCGATGCTGACCGGATCAGCGTCAAGATCAAACATGCGGCGGACACCAACTGCAACCTTGTCGACATCTTCATCAGCGCAACCCCAGAGCGACAGATGTACGGCGCTTTGCTCCGCGTTATGTGCGACTCGGAACCAACCCATACCGAGCGAAGTCTTCACGACCCTTTCGTAGCCTAGGTCATCCACCGATTCCAGATGAGGAAGCTGGTGAGCCCGAAACACTCCCAGCACCGCTTCCCAATCAAAAGGCGCCTTATACCGCAGATCACGGCTCAACACCCGGTCCCCGCCCCTGAAATCTCGACCCGCCTTGTGTCGAGCTCCACACCTGAAACGCGGGATGCATTCCCATGGCTCATAGTACTGATCTTACTTCTGATCAAGAATCGTTAGGTCTCTCTTCGCTTCAGCACTGGGAGCAAGGAAAACGGCGAGCACCTTCGTTGTTTTTGTCTCGCTTGGGTTATGGAATATCTCATGGTGGGCATTCGGGTCTTCGGTGAAGTGGTCGCCGGCATGCAGAACGACTTCTTTGCCGTCCACCTTGCTGTCGATCGTGCCTTCAAGAATGTACACCATGGCAAAGGCCTGGCCATGCCGGTGGGATGGCGTGGAGCTTCCGGGCTTGTAATCCGCAATCACCATGGTGAGAGTCATACCGGGTGCGTTGGGAGGCTGAGCGGCGACGCTCGCCAGGAGGGTTTCGCGATGATCCGATTTCTCCTGTGCAGAAATAGTCGCAGCGCTAGAGATAGCGAGTAGCATCGCGGCCGAAAACGTTAACTGCGAAGTTTTCTTCATGTCTGATCTCCTGATAAGCTCCCGCAGTTCACAGAAACGTGAAGTGTCTTTCCATCGGCAGTCGCGATTTTGGTGTCTTCTCATAGAAATCGGACTCCGCTCGATATCCCAGGGCCATGAGAACGCTGGCCGTGAGTCCCTGCTCCCGGAGACCCAGTTCGGCGTCAAGAATCCTGGAATCGAAACCTTCCAACGGTATGGCGTTGATACCCAAATCTTCGGCCGCCATCAACATCACTCCCACTGCGAGATAAGTCTGCTTCTCGGCCCAGTGAGTAAGGTCTTTCGCATCGAAACGGTGAAAGTCAACCCAACCTCGGACGACCGCCTTCCACTGATCGGCGATCTGCTCGTTGGGAAATTTCCCGTCTGCTATTTCCTTCTCGTGGAGTTCCTCCAGGTATTCATTCGTGAGGTTTTGCCTCGAAGCAAACACGATGACGTGCGAAGCATTGAGGAGCTTTGGGGTGTTGATCCCAAATCCTTTTCCGATTGCGCCCGCGACACGAGATCTCGCCTGTAGATCCGAAGCGATGATGTAGTGCGAGCATTGCGCGTTGCACGAAGCAGGGATGGATTGGAGTAGTTTCACCAGGACATCGAATTCTTCTTTAGAGACGGTTCGATTCGGGTCGAAGACCTTCGCGAAGTGTCCGGTTTCGGCAAGCTGAGAAAGGTTCACGTCAATTCCTTTTCTTTGGGGTTTTCGTCTACTTCGCGTCCACACGCACGCCGGCCGCTTTTCGCCAGGAGCGCGATCCTTACGCTCCCTCTTCGTCTATGAGCTAACCTTAAGCAGTAGTCATATAGAGAACAAGTAGGCACAATTTCCTGCCCTAGTATCAGAAATGTGCCTAATGGGGAAAAACGCTATGCGACACAAGACCTATCACCGAATGGGGTGCCCCGTTGAGGCATGCACGGAGATCCTCGGCGGCAAGTGGAAGGGCAAAATTCTTTTCATCCTATTCACTGGGACGAAGCGGTTCGGAGAACTACGCAAGCTTATGCCCGGCACCACTCAACGCATGCTGACCATGCAGCTCCGCGAACTGGAAGAAGACGGAATCATCGAACGCAAGGTGTACCACCAGGTGCCACCGAAAGTCGAGTATTCGATCGCAACCAAGGGCGAAACCCTCAAACCCATCATCGATTCCATGTGGCATTGGGGCCGAGACTTCCTCAGCGCCCTACCGGAAGAAACGGGAGCATACTTCCCATCCGGCAAGGAACCCGAGTTAGCATCAAACTGATCGAGACCTCACCTGGAAGCCTAGTGGAAGACCCATCCCCCATGAAGGGGACGGGCTGAGCAGGTTGCGGAACATACCACGAAAGTCCCGAAGGGACGTCTGATAGTAGCCCAGGATGAAATCCTGGGAAATCGCGTGTCACACGAGTAGTCCCGAAGGGACGGCTGAAAATTACCCGGGACCGCATCGTTACTGGGTTTTCAGTCATCCCTTCGGGACTGGATCATGTTTTCAAACGTACCCAGGATTTCATCCTGGGCTATTCTCACCGTCGCATTTTTCCTCAACCTGTTCAGCCCGTCCGTAAACCGTTGCAAACACGTGCGGCTTTAGCCGCTGAGACTTCAGATTTTCCCCTCCAACCGGCTTTTTTTCCAGCCTGCTGGGCCGCGCCGGTGTTCGCTAACGGCGCTAGAAGTATAGCCGAAAATGCTCCAATCAATGTGTCCGAGTGGGGTTATCAATCCCGGTTCCAATATCCCACTATGGTTGTAGACGACTTAAGGTTTTGTTCTGATCTACCAGATTAAAAACTTGTTACGGACCCTTAAACAATAACTTTACCTAGGCGACAAAGCATCCAGCGCGCTGCTCGCAGCCGGGGATGCATCTGAATAATCTGAAGAAAAGTTTACGATCTGGCCGCCAAAAATCTGCCGTGGACCAGGTAGGGGGTACCCAATTCGACCTCTCGCCTGACTCAATCGACGCTCAAGCCAGCACATCGGGGCCAGCTTCAACCTCGCTGACCGGAAGAGTAAAGTAAAACGTCGTCCCCTGCTCGGGCTGACTCTCCACCCAAATACGGCCAGTCTGTCGTGCCACCAAGTCTTCGCAAACATGCAGCCCGATGCCCAAACCTTGACGGCTCGAATACCCGGCATTGCGAGGCTGATAAAAACGCTCGAAAATCGTCGAAAGCGCTTCCGTATCAAGACCGTAGCCAGTATCGGAAACAGCGACGCGTACAAAACGTGGATCCTGATCAAACACCTCACCACTCAACGTGATGTTTCCAGCCTTGTCCATCGCCTTGAGCGCGTTGCCTATCAATATCGTCAGGATCTGATGGACATACTTTAAGTCAGCATGGACCGATTGCAGATCCGATGAGATCCCGACGATCAATTGGACGTTCTTCGCGTGCGCCGCTTCGCGCAGCGCAGAGCAAGCCTGGTAGGCGCAATCGGCCAACGACATGGCGCTCGGTTTGAATGCATGATCCACCAGGCTAAGTTGCGTGGTCGCCAGCAATTCATCGACCATGCGATGAAGTTCACGCAAGTTGGTTAGAGTTTTACCCAACCAATCCTGCTGCTCGGGACGGAGGCTCCCTGCGAGCCCATCCAAGGTATTGGTCAAAAACATGCATGCAGCCGCGATAGGCGTGCGCAGTTCGTGAGAGACGTGGTCGAGAAACTCCCCTTTCATCTGGAATCTCCGCTCACGGGCCTGTTCCAGCTCAGCTGCCTGGCGCGCCACAGTCTGCTGCGCCACTTTGCTCGCTTGGCGCAGCCGTCTCTCCTCCATCAGCTGAAAAACCGCCTGCGGCAGCCGCGCCAGGCGATCTTTAAGGATGTAGTCCCCCGCGCCATCTTTAATGCACTGAACCGCTGCCTCATCGCCCAGTGCGCCCGTGACCACAATAAACGGGATATCCTTCCCCGTCTTTTTCAGTTGTCGCAGGGCCTCGATTCCACTCCAGCCGGGAATACGGTAGTCGGCGAGGATAACATCGTACGGCTGCTCTTCCAGCCGCTCCGCGAAAGCGCGCGGGGTTTCAACCACATCGGCGGTGGCGGCGAAGCCGACACTCTTCAGCTCTTGCAGACACAGCTCTGCGTCGGTCGTGTTGTCTTCCACGATCAACAGACGCAGCTGGCCTTTATACATATTCATATCGAAGCCGGATGCGCTCTGTTTCCAGCAGTGACCTTCACCTATCGGCCATGCCCGCGCAAATGTTCAGGGCCAGCGCTAAAACACGTCCCGTTCATGGGCTTTCGTGAACCAGAGTTCTCACGCACACGTTTACCGGCTAAGGTGGAGTGTTCGAGAAAAGAACATACGCTAAGGAAGATCATGACTCTGCTCTCACCCCGCACCGCGCTCCGAATCCTTTTGTTCGCATTACTTCTGCGCCCGACGATCATGTTTTCTGCGGCTTCACCACTAGATCTCAAGCAGCAATTTCAGAACCCTCCCGCCCAGGACCGCCCCATGGTGCGCTGGTGGTGGTTTGGCACGGCGGTCGAGAAACCTGAGATCCTGCGCGAACTGCAGCAGATGAAAGCGGATAACATCGGCGGCGCCGAGCTGGCATTCGTTTACCCCGAGGTGGTGGACGACCCCACCCGGAACTTGAAGAATTTCCCCTTCCTCTCTCCCGAGATGCTCGACTGCGTCCACTATGCTCAGGACGAAGCCCGCAAGCTAGGCCTGCGCATCGACGTTACCTTAGGCAGCGGCTGGCCCTATGGCGGGCCAGCCACAACTCTGGAAGAAGCCGCAACCCGCCTGCGCGTTGTCGAAGTTCCCATCCCTGGCGGCGCCTCAACCATCGTTCCGCCAAAACTGGCGGAAGGCGAAACCATCCTGTCCGCGTCGATCGTCGATGCCCGGGCAACGCCGGGACAAACCACTTGGGACCCGGCATCCGCCAAAAGCTTCCCGGTGTCCACCTCCATCGCTCCCGCGGCCGGCGCCCGCATTGCTCTTTTCTTCCTAGCCGGCCACACCGGCCAGGTGGTCAAGCGCGCTTCCGTCGGAGCAGAGGGCTGGGTCCTCGATCCCTTCAGCCACCAAGCCGTGGCTACACATTTGCAATCGGTCGGCGAACCGCTGGTGAAGGCCTTCGGAGCGACCCCACCGTATGCGGTGTTCTCCGATTCCCTGGAAGCTTACGGAGCCGACTGGACCCCCGCTCTCCCCGCTGAGTTCAAGCAACGCCGGGGCTACGATCTGCTTCCTCATCTTCCTGAACTGGTCGCCGGGGGAACGCCGGCCGCGGAAAAAATCCGCCATGACTGGGGCGTTACCCTTACTGAACTCGTCAACGAAAACTACCTGACTCAAATCAACGGCTGGGCGTTGGCCCATCACACGAAGTTTCGCTCTCAGACCTATGGAGAACCGGCGGTTGACTTCTCCAGCGAGCGCCTGGTCGCCTTGCCCGAAGGAGAGGGTTCACGCTGGCGCCAATTCTCGACCCTGCGTTGGGCCACATCCGCCAATCATGTCTTTGGAAATCAAGTCACCTCAGGCGAATCGTTTACCTGGCTTCACTCACCCGTTTTTCGCGCCACCCCGCTCGATATGAAAGCCGAGGCCGACATTGACTTCATCACTGGTCAGAATCAACTGATTTTCCACGGCTGGCCCTACTCCGCGCCGCAGGTTGGGGAGCCGGGCTGGTCGCTCTACGCCGCCGCTGTTTTCAATCGTCACAACCCCTGGCATCCCGTCATGTCCGACGTCGACCGCTACATCCAACGCCTGAGTTTTTTGCTGCGCCAAGGCGAGCCCGCCAACCAGGTCGCGCTCCTGTTGCCCACGGATGATGCCTGGGCCTCCTTCGCGCCCGGCAAAGTAACCATCACCGGCGAGATGGCCCGCCTCATCACACCGCGTCTGATGTCCACCATTCTCTCCGCCGGCTATAACATCGACTTCATCGATGCCGATGCCATCAACTCCGTGGGCCTTGGCTCCCACTCCATCCTGGTCATTCCAGCCACGGATCGCATCCCGGTAAAAACTCTACCGAGGATCGACGCTTGGGTAGCCGCCGGCGGCAAGGCCATCTCTCTCGGGCGAGCGCCCTCCGTGGACCCCGAAGGCGCCTCGAACGACGAGATTACGTCTCTTTCTCATCGCCTCTTCACTGCCGCGCAATCCACGTTCGTTCCCGGTGAAACGCAATTGACAGAAGCACTCCATCGGGCCGCCGTTCCAGATCTCCAACTCACTTCTAACCAGCAGGATGTCGGTTTCATCCGTCGCAAGCTACCCACGGCAGACGTCTACTTTGTCGCCAACACGGCGAATCATCCCGTACAAACCGAAGCGACTTTCCGCACGAATTACAAGCAGGGTGAGCAATGGGATCCCGACAGCACGACCGCCACTCCCATGACCGGCGCCACAACTGACCTGAACCTGGCGGCGTATGAATCGCGCGTCTTTGTCTTTTCCGCCAGTGCTTCGATCCCTGCCCCGCATCCCTCCGCGGGCGAACTTAAAATCACAGACCTGAGCGCTGATTGGCAGGTCCACTTCACTTCGACAAACAAAACCGTGTCCGAGCCTACGCTCACAGACTGGGTTGCCGATCCTGCATCAAAGTTCTATTCCGGAGAAGCCGTCTACACCCGTGAATTCTCGCTGCCCACCAAGCCGACCGCGCCTGCCTATCTGCAGGTGGACGGAGGCGCCGCGCTTCCTATTCCGTCTGAAGCGGACGCGCAACGACCTCCCGCTTCTGCGGGCGTGCCGAATCCCCGTATCACCCTGCCTGGTCCCGGCATGCAGGCATACTACGAGCCGCCGCTTCGCGAAGCGGCGGTCGTATTTATAAACGGCAAACGCGCTGGTTCCCTCTGGCATCCGCCCTACCGTCTCGAGGTGACGCCCTATCTGCGCGCAGGCCAGAATCGCCTGGAGATGCACGTCTACAACACCGCCATCAATGCCTGGGCAGCCCTTCCACCACACGACTACCAGCCACTCATCGCCAAGTATGGCGATCGTTTCCAGATGCAGGATCTAAACAAGGTCCAACCTATCTCCTCGGGCCTGCTGGGGACGGTGCACTTACTCACCAAAACAAAATAACCCGGAAAGCGCAAGATACCGAACATTTGGTTGTAGTTACTTTGGAGTAGGAAAGATAAGCTCCCGTCGAGCTCGTCCCGGTTGCCTGCATATATCACTAAGCCAAATAGACTGTATGCTTTCCGGGCAGTGATGTCGCCGCCGGGTCAGATTCTTGCCCATCCTGCACCTGATTTCCCGCAAGCAAGTAGTCCGAAAGTGATACTCCCATCGGATTAACCATTGATTAGGATGAGGCCAATCGAGGCCCTTTCGCCCGAGTGTTCCGGGCGATGCGCGATGAAGTTCAACCCACGGGAATGAGGTGTACTCTAATGCGTTTTCTTCCGACATGTGCCCTGCTGTTGTCTCTCTCTGCCATACCCGGTTTTTGCCAGAGCAACAGCGCCGCCACCACCGACACCGCGATGCCTGCGAGCGCGAGCGACGCGTCCGTAGACTACGCTGCGCTGCGTCAGCGTCTCGCTGATCAGAACAAGACGTTGAACGAACAGGTCGCCAACCAGCGTGCGCTCGTCAAGAAGAACCAGGAATTGCTGAAAGACGCGCAGCGTCTTGACGCCTCCAACAAAAAGCTGATGGAGGAAAAGAAGAAGCTGGACGCAGAAAATGTGGATCTCGAGAAGCAACGGCAAGCTCTGAAGACTTCGCAGTCGCAAGTGCAGACTGCGGACGCAACCAACTAAGAGACAGCCGGGGCGGCCACATGCCGTAAGTTACCGGGCTTCCCGCCTCGCGGGGAGCCCGGATACGCTCCACAATAGTTTTCCGAATCCCTCCCCCACCCAAAGTCGAAGGCTCAATCAATTGCCTTCCCCTTCTTCCGGTCGCGGATCTTCCCATTTCTGTTGCAGTCCCGAAGGGACGCCTGAATGTGCGGCCCAGGACGCAGTCCTGGGTAGACTTAACAAGATCGACTAGTCCCGAAGGGACGGCTGAACGCAAGTTTAGTTGCTGGTAGCAGCAAGCGGAACCAGAACAGGAGTCGAGCGCTCCGCTTTCTCCCAGCCCCGCTTCCGGGATGTACAATCCTCCTGCTCCCGAACCCCTACTTTCACGGACGGCAGCACCTTCAAATCTACCAATGCGGTGTAAGGCAAAATGAATCGCAGATCCCTACTCAAGCTTGGCGGCCTCTTCGCCGTCACTCTTCCGGCGCTCGCCTTTCAGGAAGAAAAGAGCAAGCTAAAAATCACCGGAGTACGCCTGGTGCAGACTCGCCCCAAGCATCCCGTTCCCGAGTACACCCCTGCCCCAGGGGCGTGGTCGACGCAGGGCGTGGAAGTCGCGAATCCCATGTCGATCTACCCGCCCTACAAACCCACCCGATCGCTATGGAACCCGGACCCGGGAAAGCTCCCAGGCTTCACGGTCGAGATAACCACCGACAAGGGAGTCACCGGCTACGGCTCTGGCGGAGCGGGCGGGGGCCTAGTGGTGGAGCAGCACCTGGTAAAGCTGCTGATGGGCGAAGACCCATTCAACGTCGAGCGTCTCTGGGACATCATGTATCGCTCGACTCTCCCCTACGGACAGGCGGGCATCGCGATCAACGCCATCAGCGGAGTCGATCTAGCGCTGTGGGACTTAATCGGCAAGGCACTGAATCTCCCTGTGTACGAGCTGCTCGGCGGCCAAACCAAGCCGCGCATTCCCGCCTACTGCACCGGCAACGACGTCGAGCAGCACATCAAATTCGGCTACAAGCGGCTGAAGCTCGCCATGCCTTACGGCCCCGCGGATGGCTACGAGGGCCAAATGAAAAACATGGAGCTGGTAAAGCAAACTCGCGCATCGCTGGGCCCCGCCGGCGACCTGATGCTCGATTGCTACATGGCATGGAACGAGCAGTACACCATCGAGATGGCTGAGCTGGTGGCGCCCTACCGCGTGTACTGGATGGAAGAATGCCTGCAGCCCCGGGACTACGAGGGCTTCGGCCGCCTCAGCGCAGAAATAAAATCCACCCGCATCGCCACCGGGGAGCATGAATATACCCGCTATGCTTTCCGGCAACTACTGGACCATCGCGGAGCCGCAATCTGGCAGCCGGACATCCATTGGTGTGGCGGCATGACCGAGCTTCGCCGCATCGGCGCGCTGGCCGCCGCCTACGACATCCCGGTTATTCCCCACGGCGGGGGAGCCTTCGATTCCATTCACTTCATCCTGGCCACGCCGAATAGCCCCTGGGCAGAGACCTTTATGCCCCCTCCCGGTGGCCCCGCCGAAGTCTACCGGCGCTTTGAAGAAGACAACCACATCACCCGGGGACCGGAAGGGATCTATGCACGCCCCACAGACACCCCGGGACTGGGCTGGGATATCGAGGTGATGCGATCATAGGGAATGACTGAAATCAACCCCAGCAGTCGTCTGCAGCAATTCGCGAGCGACAACTATTCCGGCATTTGCCCGGAAGCTTGGGCCGCCATGGAAGCGGCCAACCACGGCCACGTTTCTTCCTACGGAGACGACCCCTGGACAGCAGCCGCCGCCGACGCCTTCCGGGAATTATTCGAGACCGAGTGCGAGATCTTCTTCGCGTTCAATGGCACGGCCGCAAATTCCCTGGTGCTCGCTTCCCTCTGCCAGTCTTATCACGCTGTCATCTGCGCCCAATCGGCCCACGTGCAGACGGATGAATGCGGCGCCCCGGAATTCTTTTCGAACGGCTCCAAACTGCTGGTCGCGGAAAGCGACGAGGGCAAGCTGACCCCGGCGGGCATACACGCCGTCGCTACGAACCGGACAGACATTCATTATCCCAAGCCCCGCGCCGTCACCATCAGTCAGTCAACAGAAACCGGCCGCGTCTATTCGGTCGACGAGCTGCGGGCGCTGGCGGCGGTTTGCGCTAAGGATGGGTTGAAGCTCCACATGGATGGAGCCCGTTTTGCCAATGCGGTTGCGAGTCTTGGCTGCTCCCCTGCGGACCTTACCTGGAAGAGCGGAGTCGATGTGCTTTGCTTCGGGGGCACAAAGAATGGAATGGCCGTGGGCGAAGCCATTCTCTTTTTCAATCGGGAACTGGCTGAGGATTTTGACTACCGTTGCAAGCAGGCAGGACAACTGGCCTCAAAAATGCGCTTTCTGGCGGCGCCTTGGGTGGGCATGTTGGAAAGCGGCGCTTGGCTGCGCAACGCAGAGCACTCCAATGCCAGCGCGCGGTATTTGGCGCAAGGTCTCTCGGGTATTCCCGGCATCGACATCGTTTCCCCGCCGGAAGCGAACGCGGTGTTTGTCCACGCGTCCGAGGAAATCCTGGGCGCGCTCCGCCAACGGGGCTGGAAGTTCTACACCTTCATCGGGGGCGCTGCGCGCTTCATGTGCTCATGGGACACCGACCGCCAACGAATCGATGAGCTGTGCAGCGATGCGCGGGTCTGCGCCGAAGCAACCTTGGTCACCAGATCCTCTAGATGATGAAGCGTCTAGGGCCACACCGGGCGCCAGACACTCAAAGCACGTGCGTGCGACGACTGGCTCTGTGTGGCTGGTTACTCAGCCTGATAGGGATTGCCATCACCGCGCCCGAACCGGCCTTGGCACAGCCATCTAACTCACTCGCCAGCCAGTACATCCAAACCGACTACACGGTGGAAGAAGGCCTTCCGGATAACGTCGTAAACGCAATCCTTCGTGCCGACAATGGACTTCTGTGGGTGGGAACAGAATCGGGGCTCGCTACATTCGATGGCCGCGAGTTCCGAAGCATCCACCTGAGCTTCCCGGGAGCGCCCTCAACGGGGGCTGTTCGCGTGTTAGTGCAGGCTTCGAATGGTGATCTCTGGATCGGCACGAGCGCCGGCCTGGTTCGGATCTTCAAGAAGGACCTTGAACAATTAAATCCCGCGGCCACGACTTTTTTCCCTCTGGGAGAAAAAAAGAGTGACGAGGTGCGCGCTCTTCTCCAGACCCGCGCAGGTGTCCTCTGGGCGGGAACCAATCATGGCCTGTATCGGCTCGATGGCGACAGGTTTATACAAGTCCCCGGGCCTCTAGCGGTCAACCGGCTTGAGGAAGCCTCGAACGGGCACTTGTTGGTGGTGACGGACCAAAAATTTCGGGAGTTTGACGGTAAGAGCGTGATCGATCATCCGGGACTCGCCAGCCGCTTTGGTGTCCGGGATGACGAAATCTTCAATGTGTTCCAGGACCGCACCGGAACCATGTGGTACAGCACCAGCATAGGCGTCAGGCGTGAGGGCGAACATCCGTTTGCACCATTCGGCCCGCCAGGCGAAGCGCAGACACCAGCCTACCGAACCTACGAAGATCCCCACGGTAACATTTGGATCGCGAACGGCAAAGGCACATTTCGAGTCGAAGAAAATAATCTCGAAACCCTCTCATCCGTCGGCGCGCGCAGTTTCTACGCCGGCAGGGACGGCGACATATGGATGGGGACCAATGGCCACGGCCTGGTCCACTTCAAGCCGCGAATCGTACGCATGTACACCAAAGCCGATGGCTTGCCGAACGACTTCGCAATGAGCGTTTTGGCCACCCACGACGGCAAACTTTGGGTCGGAAGCAACTGCGGGCTCTCTCTCTTTGACGGGGAACGCTTCAAGGTCTACGGCGAGTCCGAGGGTCTTCGCAACACATGTGTATGGTCGATGGCGGAAGACCATAACAATGACCTGTGGTTTGGAAGCTACCACGGCGGCCTTTTTAAGTTCCGCGACGGCCGATTCACTCAATATGCCGTCGCCCAGGGCCTCATCAGTAACGTTGTGCTCCAGATCGTGGTTGCGCAGGACGACTCGCTCTGGATCGCAACCCCCGATGGGTTGAGCCACCTGGAAAAAGAACACTTCACAAACTACACCACCGTTCAGGGACTTTCGAGCGACCGCATTCTCGGCGTTCATCAAGACCATGCCGGAACCATCTGGGCCGCAACCCAAGCCGGAGTCGATCGCTTCAACGGAAAGCGCTTTGTGCCATTCGCTTCCTCCGGTTTTGAAGAAGGCACCGCCGCAATCAGATTCGCAGAAGACTCCGCCGGCAATCTTTACACAAGTAACTCCCCTAAGGGCATCGGCCTCATTGAGAATAACCGCCTAAGAGTCGTAAACGACGATTTGAACGTAGTGGATATGGTGGAATCTCGCCATCACGACCTATGGTTCAGCAGCAAGAACGGGGTTATTCGCGTTGCGCTCAGTAATCTCGAGCATGCTGTCGAGGATCGCTTTGCGCCGCTTGATTACGACCGGCTGGACCGGGCTGACGGGTTGAGCTCCACCCAGGCGAGCGGCGGGGCCCCGAACATTGCCCTCACTCCCGATCAAAAACTTTGGATTGCGACACCGAAGGGCTTGGCGATGGTCGACCTGGAAGATCTGCCCACGACCAACAGTAAACCGAGAATCTTCTTGGGAGAGGTCACGATCGATGGGAAGAAGCAGCCTGCACCAAAGGATGTGGTTTTCCCTGCGGGCACTCACCATATCGAGCTGCATCTGGCAGCTGTGGATCTGGTATCTCCCCAGGAAACTCGTCTCCAATACCGGATGGACGGCGTGGATTCCGTCTGGCTGGATGCCGATGTCTCCCGAACCGCGGTGTACACTGCGCTTCCGGTTGGAACCCATTCCTTCCATGTTCGGGCGACCGGCAGTGACGGCAAGTGGGACCTTGACGGGGTTACCTATCACGTCACTCAGCAACCGCTGCTTTACCAAAAAGCGTGGTTCCAATTTGCCTGCGCCGCTTCCTTCCTCGCATTGCTCTCCACCCTCTACCTGGCAAGGACGCGGCAAATTGTCAGGCAAACCCGCATTTTGCTAGAGACCAGGATTGCGGAACGCGAGCGCATTGCGCGTGACCTCCACGACACTTTTCTGCAGGGGATCCAAGGAATTATTCTTCGCTTCCACACCGGCACCCTGCGACTGGCAAAAAACGATCCTCTCCGTCTGGAATTCGAAGAGCTTTTGAATCAATCCGACGCGGTCATGTCACAAGGCCGCGGCCTGGTCTCAGGCCTGCGCATGGCGGCAGGCGATACCAACGAGTTGCCTATCGCCTTTGCCATGGCCGGCAAAGAGTTCAGTGGACTGAGCGCGGCGGCGTACGACGTAACAGTAACGGGGCAGACACGGAGGCTCAATCCGGTCGTATACGAGGAGGTCGTCAAAATCGGGAGAGAAGCGATCTTCAATGCCTATCGCCATGCCAAGGCCAAGCGAATCGAAGCAAAACTGGACTACGGCGCATTGGAGCTGCGTATCTGTTTTCACGATGACGGCACCGGGATCGACACCGCAATCCTGACCCACGGAAGTCCTGCCGGCCACTACGGCCTGCTAGGGATGAAGGAGCGTGCCCACAAAATTGGTGCCAAGCTCAACATCTGCAGTAGCCCGGCCCTCGGCACAAGAATCGAGCTGCAACTTCCAGCGACAGTAGCCTACAGCCCCGCAAGGGACCTCCGAGCTCACTGGCTTCATCGCCTCTTCGGAGGAGAAGCCCTATGACTCGGATACCTTGTTGAGCGAACCCCGGCGCCCCAGAACTCAAAATCAACCGCTGCTCTCGATGGGTGCCCCATGTTCGCACCAGCGTACGTGGGTCGAAAAAGACGGGCGAAGCCCTCAACCGTTTTCTGCTAGTTCAGCAAAGGATCCACGCTGCCGAAGACTGACGTCTTGTTGACCGGACCTTAGAACCCCAATCAACCGCAATCTAACGGACCAAACCAACCTCGACGGGTGGGACGGGTGCCCCATGTTCGCACCAGCGTACGTGGGCCGAAAAAGATGGGCGAAGCGCTCAACCGTTTTCTGCCAGTTCAGCAAAGGATCCACGTTGCAGAAAACCGACGGCCTGTTGACCGGACCTTAGAACCCCAATCAACCGCAATCTAACGGACCAAACCAACCTCGACGGGTGGGACGGGTGCCCCATGTTCGCACCAGCGTACGTGGGCCGAAAAAGACGGGCGAAGCCCTCAACCGTTTTCTGCCAGTTCAGTAAAGGATCCACGCTGCCGAAGACTGACGTCTTGTTGACCGGACCTTAGAACCCCAATCAACCGCAATCTAACGGACCAAACCAACCTCGACGGGTGGGACGGGTGCCCCATGTTCGCACCAGCGTACGTGGGCCGAAAAAGACGGGCGAAGCCCTCAACAGTTTTCTGCCAGTTCAGCAAGCATACCTTCCCTCAACGGCTAGAAGCGCTCGAGAAGGTTACCCATCGGATCCGTAGAAAGAAAACTCGAATCCTCGAACAACGCCACAACTCAAGAATGCAAGCCGCGCTGCAGGAGCTCGGCCAGGTGCAGGGGTTGCCGTCCCGTAGCCTGAAAAATCTGTTCGCGGCAACTAAACCCATCCGAAACAATGATTGTGTCCTGATCAGCCTTCCGCACCGCCGGCACCAACACGCGCTCGCCTATTGCCTGTGAAACCGCATACTTCTCCTTCTCGAACCCGAAAGGGCCAGCCATTCCGCAGCATCCGGCATCGAGGACCTTCAATTCCCCACCCATTTTCCGCAGCAACGCTTCTTCATCCGTCATCTTCATGATTGCCTTATGATGGCAATGCCCGTGCAGCAACACCTTCTGCGAAACTTGCGGAGGCTGATAACCAGGAGCATACCGCTGCAGAAACTCACTCAGCAAGAACGTCTGCCGCCGCAACCGGTCAGCACGAGCATCCTCAGGAAACAAATTCCTTAACTCGTCGCGAAACACCGAAGCACAGCTCGGCTCCAGAACAACAACAGGTAAACCAGCGTCGATCTCCGCAGCCAGTACCTGCATCACGCGCTCCAAGTACTGTTTCGCCTTATCGAGCATCCCGAAATCGTACAACGGCCGCCCACAACAAAGATGAGCCTGCGGAACCATCACGCTAAAACCCGCGTGGGTAAGCACTTCATGCGCCGCCTGGCTCGTCTCCGGCTTAAAGTAATTATTGAACGTGTCCGCCCAAAGGATCACGTTACCGTTACCAACTCCACGCTTGGCCGCCCATCGCTGAAAACTGGCCCTGGCAAGCCTCGGCATCTGCCGCTGAGGCGCAATACCGAGAACCTTCTTCATCAATCTCGTCTTGCTGAAGAAATTAGCCAAGCCCGGAGTCAACGACCCCATCTGCGCCCATTTATCGATCATGCCGAACGCATAGGCGTGCAGCGGACGCCGCTTCCCCTCGTAGTAATGAGACAAAAACTCAGCCTTATAAGTAGCGAGATCGACGTTCGCCGGGCATTCCGACTTACACGCCTTGCACGCGAGGCACAAGTCAAGCGCCTGCTTAACCTGTTCATTCTTCCATCCGCCGTCGACCACCTCGCCCTGCAGCAGCTCAAAGAGCATGTGAGCCCGACCGCGAGTGCTATGCTCCTCTTCCAGCGTCACCATGTAACTAGGGCACATGGCGCCACTATCCACCTTGCGGCAAGCCCCAAGTCCAATGCACCGAGCAGCCGCCCCGGCAAAAGACCCGTGATCGTCAACGAATTTGAAATGCGTAGCCGGTTCGAGCGGTTTGTAATCCGCACCCAGGCGCAGATTTTCCGTGGGCAGATAAGCATCCACAACCTTATGCGGATTCATCCTGTTCTGCGGATCAAACACGCTCTTGAACTGGCGGAAGGCGTCCACCAACTCGGGCCCGAACATCTTGGGCAGCAAGCTACCCCGCGACTGCCCATCCCCGTGCTCGCCCGAGAGCGAACCTCCGTAGCTCACCACCAGGTCGGCCGCCCTTTCCACAAACTCGCCATACTTGCGGATGCCCGCCTCGCTCTCCAAATCGAAGCTCACGCGCATGTGGATGCACCCATGCCCGAAGTGCCCGTAAAACGCGCCTACATAACCGTATTCATCCATCAGCGCGCGAATATCGCGCAAGTAACGGCCAAGTTTTTCCGGCGCCACCGCCGCATCATCCCACCCTTCCCACTGCGGCGCGGCTCCCGGAGCAAACGCCGCCGCCCTCGGCCCCGATTCCCTAAGAAACCAGACATGCCGCGCCTCGGCCGGGGTATAAAGACGAGTGTTGGGCGCATCGGGCACTTGTCTCAACCGATCGATCAGTTGCTGACCCAGGCTCCGCGCATGCTCCGGATCGTCGGAACCGAATTCAACCAGCACAATCCCGCGGCCATCAGGAAGCAGATCGAGTTTGGGCGCGCCCTTGAGCCGCAATCCGTCCACGATGCTTCCCTCAAACCCTTCAAACCCAATGGGCTCAAAACTCAGGATCTCAGGAACATGGTCTGCCGCGATGAACGCGTCCTTATACCCAATGCCGACCAGGACGCGATGCTGCGGGCTCGGGATCAGCTTCACTTTGGCCTCAAGCACCGTGACGCAGGTCCCCTCCGTGCCCACCAGGGCGCGCGCGACATTGAACCGCTCCGGCAGCAGATCATCGAGGTTGTAACCCGACACCCTCCGCGGAATCTGCGGAAAACGCGCTCGTATCAAATCCGAATATTTATCGCCGATTCCCCGCAGCGCCTTATAGATTTCCCCGGGGCGCCCAGCTTGAGGATCCACCCCCGGGCCGACAGTCATTTGAGTACCGTCATACAGCAAAATCCGCAGCTCTTCGACGTTATCGACTGTCTTACCACCCAACAAAGAATGAGTGCCACAGGAATTGTTGCCGATCATCCCACCGATAGTGCAGCGGTTGTGGGTCGAGGGATCGGGCGCAAACGTGAGCTTGTGCATCTCGGCCCGGCTGCGCAATGTATCGAGCACCACGCCGGGCTCGACCCGGGCATACCTCTGCTCCGGATTGAGTTCGAGGATCCGGTTCATGTACTTGGTGAAATCGAACACCACGGCGACATTGCAAGTCTGTCCTGCCAGGCTGGTGCCGGCACCACGGGCCAGAACCGGCGCCTCGAATTTGCGGCACGCCGCCATACCCGCCACCACATCATCGGCATCTCGCGGAACCACCAACCCGATGGGCACCTGGCGATAATTCGAGCCATCGGTCGCATACATGGCGCGGCTGCCGCGATCGAACCGAACCTCGCCTTTAACCGTCCGCTTGAGCTCTCGCTCAAGCTCAGCAGCTTGCGGAAACGTATCGATCGGCTTTGCGTGGGAACTCAGCGGCAGCGGCGAGCGTGTTTCCATGTTCTAACCGCCGCCGGGCGCAAGCGATTGAAGGGCCGCAGTCACTCCGCCCGGCTGGTGAGGCACGCCGGCCAGGCGAAGACCCATCTCGACTCCGCTCAGCGTTCCCGCCAGCATCAGGTCGTTGAAACTCCCCAGATGCCCAATGCGGAATACCTTCCGGGCCAATTTGGAGAGACCGGCTCCAAGGGACATATCAAAGTTTTCCAGGATAATACTGCGCAACCGATCCGCATCATGGCCTTCCGGCATGAATACCGCGGTGAGAGCGCTCGAGTACTCGCGCGGATTCTCGCAAACAATCTCCAGGCCCCAAGTCCGCACTGCCGTCCGTGTTGCCTCCGCATGCCGGTCATGACGACGAAAGACATTAGCCATCCCCTCTTCCAGCAGCATAGCCAGAGCTTCCCGCAAACCGTAGAGCAGCGTGGTGGCGGGCGTGGAAGGAAAATATCCAGTGCGATTGGGACCCAGCATTTCCTGCCAATCCCAATACGAACGGGGCAAGCGCGCGATCCGGCTCGCGGAAAGCGCCTTTTCGGAAATGGCGTTGAAACTAAGGCCGGGAGGGAGCATCAGCCCCTTCTGCGAACCGGCGACCGTAACATCCACGCCCCACTCATCGTGCCGGTAATCGATAGAGCCCAAGGACGAAATGGTATCGACCATCAGCAACGCCGGGTGCCCGGACCGGTTCATCTCCTTGCGGATGCCCGCGACATCAGTCGTGACACCGGTGGAAGTCTCGTTATGGACCACCATCACAGCCTTGTAGCTGTGACGATCGTCCGCGTCCAGTCGCGAGGCCAGCTCCGTAAGCGAAGCTCCTCGGCGCCAGTTGCCCGGAACGTAATCGACCACAATGCCAAACTTCTCGGCCAACTGCCGCCACAGCTTCGAGAAATGCCCGGTCTCAAACATCAGCACCCGGTCACCGGCGGAAAGCGTGTTGACGATCGCTGCTTCCCAGGCCCCAGTTCCCGACGATGGATAAATAATTACCGGACCCTTGGTTTGAAATACGGGGCGAAGATTCTGCAGCACCTCGCATCCCAGTTCGGAAAACTCAACGCTGCGGTGATCGATGACCGCGCGATGCATCGCCCGCAGGATTCGATCGGGAACGTTGGTGGGCCCGGGAATTTGAAGGAAGTGCCGGCCGGAATGCGTCACTCAGAAATGATACAGAACAATTCCGTATCCTACCCCGGCTTCGTCTTTGGTGCTCGCCACCTGAAAGGCCATGAATTTGCCATCCGTCGATATGACAGGGTTCGAAGCCTTCCAACTGTCGTAATCGTTAAAGTGAGTGAGGCGTACAAAATCTTTCCCGGTTCCATCCAGGCGCAGCTTCCAAATGTCGATGTTGTGCATCCCGTGCTCGCCGCCTAACTTTTCCACCTGACGATCCCCTTCCACGCAGGTGTACTTCCCATCGGCAAAGATCCCCTCGCACTCGTTGTAGGTGCCGGGGGCCTTGGAGAAATTAATTACCTTCCCGGTCTTGAGGTCGATTCCCATAACGGAAGCCAAACCCTTGGGCTCATAGCACGTGAACGTCATCTTGGTGTCGTTGTCGTAGAAATCCTGCGCTTCGATGGTGCAGCTGTTGTCCTTGCTTTCGTACACCGTCTTCTTGTTCATCAAGCGGGGCGTGCCGGTCGAGAGATCGACATCCGCGACCACGAGCCTGGAGGAGCCTTTCGGCATATCCGGGATTTGCGCCGGCAACTCCGAAAAGGAGATCTTCATGCTCTTCTTGGAAAGCGCGGCTCCCTCGCTGATCTTGTTGCCCATGCGAATCGGTTTGGACCCGTGCTTCTGGCTCAAATACCAGAGCTCGTTGTCAGCCGCGCGGCTGGTATGGATATCGGTGAACTTCGCGGGTCCGATAAGCATGTAATCGCCGTTCGAGAAGTGCATAATGCGCAGAAAAGCAGCGCCTGGGATGCCGCAGGTAAGGCAACGAATGATGCGGGTCTTCAAATCGATAACGAAGGCGTCGCCAAAGCTTTTGTCCATAAAGGCAATCCGCTGATTATCCGGCGAGATATCGGCACGCTCTCCAAAATGGGTCAGCACTTCCTCGTTCTTGGGCAGCGCGTCGAGCGGGCTTCCAGGCTTGCGCTGAGCGTACAGCGGCGCTGTCACCAGTATCAAAATAATCAGGGCTTTCGCGAAAGTCATCGGCTCCTTCAAGTCGTTCTCTTGGAGATCGCGTAGTAGGGCTGGTTAGAAAGAGTGGCATTAAAAGCTGGGTAAAGCGACGCGTCGTTCGCCCGCTGGAGCTCGAAGTAATACTGCAGCGGATACGCGGAGCTTGTGTAATCCCCGGGAATAGCTGCGCTGTATCTACCACTTCCCAGCTGCATCTCGATCGATAGCCAACGCTCCGCCTGATCCACGTGACGGTAATGAAGATGAACGGATCGCACGGATGCTTCTGAAACCAGGAGCGCCACCGCCAGCGGCTGGCCCGGATGAAAGCTCGAGGGCGGTGTATGCGTGCATGGGATAGACGGCCGGTGAGGCCGGCCGGTGGCGGCTTGAATCGCCTGCTGGGCGTTCGGTGACGGCGTGGACGGCGCGGCCGAAGCTTGCACCTTGTCCTGCATCGCGGCAATGTCCCTATCGATGCCGGGCAGCCGGTCGCTCCAATGTCCGCGCCGCTTGGGAGTCTCCCCGTAACCGATATCCGCACGATAAACGCGATTCGCCCGGGCCGCCATCGTCGCCCATTCCTGGCGCGCCGTCTTGTACCGCGCGAGCGCAAGTTTCCCGGCCTCGGCATTGCCTGTCGTTTGATAAATCTCAAAGAGCACTCCGCTGCGCAGCTTGGCCGCGAAGAAGCGCCCCAGGCCAATCTGGATAAGCACATCCTCTTCCATGCGCCGGAACTCCGGAGAGGAAGGCGAAGTCGCCTGGACACGCGCTTGGCCCAAAGCCTGAGCGGACGCTGCCGTGAAATCCTCTAGCCACTGGGCCACTTCAATCGGCGAATATTTGCCTTGGAAGCGCCCGGCAACCAAGTCTCCGGCGTGGTCCACGATGGTCGAAAACAACTGTGGATCGAGCGGGCTCACCGTTCCAAAACACTTTGGCGTCGGCGTATCGCCGTAAGGCGACGGCTCGCTCCCGAGCACGATCGGCATGTTGTCATAAATCTCAGGCCAGAACTCGTGGTTGGCCGCAGAGGGCAGATGCGCCGAGGTCAATAAAGGCAAAACGCGGCTGGCGTTCGCCACGGCGGTTTCCACCGGCAGGGCTCCAGGCCCGAAATCGCTCCTGAGATATCTCCGCCAGCTTTCCGGATCGGCGTCTGGATCGTAAAGACGCCGCCCCCAAACCCGATAGTAGTACTCGAACTTCTTCCAGTCGGCTTTGGGACTGAGCGACGCGTCTGCGTAAGCGCAGCGGCCCCCCGGCGACCCGGAGCCTTCGCGCCCCTTGAATGTGAGCGGTTCGCAGATGTCCAATCCCGCCGCACCGCAAAAGTGAGACGTGCGTCCGTACGCCGCTGCCATCTCCGGATCACCCGAAAGCAAATGCCGTTGTGTTCCCGGCCACAGGCGAAACAAAATCCTGGCCTTGCTGCCCTCTTGCAGATAGTCGGCATACCCGTAACGGGTGAAGCGTCGAGCACCGTTGCTGATGCTCATCGGCCCAGTGCCCTCATGGCCAGGCTGCGGTATTTCCACTCCCCGAATATCTGCCTGGTTATATCCAAGGCTTTCGTGCTCAGCGGAGTACTTGGCTCCCAGCTTGACCGGCATGCCGGTGTTGATGGCGATGTCGATCATGGTTTGGTCGACTCCCTTGGCATGCATATCGATCTCGATCTTGCGGCCACATCCCGAAATCGCTTCGAACACCGTCTTCCAGAACGGATAGCTGCCTTCTGGGATTCCACTCTCTCCGTGCACCCGCATGGTGAGGCCCTGAATCTCTGGGCAGGCCTTGAGCAACATGGCCAGAGCATCCCGGCAGTATGGCGCGTGGGTCTGCGGCGTTAACCCGTCAATATGGTGATAGGCCAGCGGACTAGCTGTCCACTCGTAAGCGTGGGTCCAAATGCCCAATTGAAACTGCAGCCCACGGGCGGCAGTCTCAGTGGCAATAAAACGTAACATCGCCAGATTCTTGTCCCGCTCTTCCACGCTTAACGGAACAGGCGCGGGAAGCCGCTTCCCATCCGGGCTGGCAAGCTGAATGACGCGAACACTCTCGTATCCGGGAACGGCGACGAGATACGGATACGGGAGATGAAAATAATCATCCGTGACCCCGCGCGGGAAGTCGTATTGCAGGCCGAAAGCCATCTGGAAGCGGTTGAACCGGCTAGCCGCAAGCGCAGCCAGATACTCTCGCCAAAAGTCCTTGTCGTAGTACCAGGCCTTGTCTTCAATCTCGCTCGAGAAATATCGCCCGACACAGCGGACTTCATTGGCGGGCTTCTCTTCGACCGTCTCGGCTAACAGCAGCTCCGCCGCAGGATCGGAGCCGAACTGAACCCGCTCCGCCAGTTCCAGAAGACCATAAACAAACCCCCGCTGGTCAATCGCAGAAACGAAAACCGCTGGCGTTTGTGCAAGGCGTCCCGGCGTGAGACGCAGACTCTCCGCGACCGTGAGCGGGGTGCTAGCACCATCTCTGCCTACCACCACATGCAGAGCGGAACCCTGCGCCTGCTCGGCAGTTTGAACGATCTCGCACATCACACCCTTGGCCACCAAGGCTTTGCGCAGCCGGGCCGCCGCCCACTGCACCGGGCCGGCACACACGAGCGGATCCTCAGGATCGACGATGATGGAGATCTGACGGCAAGGCGCCGGCAAAGCTCGTTGCGTAAAGCTGAAGGCGGTTGCCGCGCCCGCCAGTTTCAGGAAATCCCGGCGCTGCCACGCAGTGAGTAAATCGGGTGCCATGGGCCTCGAGTGTCTCTAACAGGTTGCGGAAAAATTCATGTTTTGTCTCAGGGCACGACTTCAGTCGTGCCATCGACGCTTTTAAAATAAGATGGGCGTTAGCCCCTGCCACCGCCAGAACCTCAACAAAATATCGGTTTTTAGCAGCTTTCTAGAAGATTACCTTAAAGGCTCCCTGCAAAATGCGCGGGTCGCCTGCAGTCGTGATCTGTCCGAATTGGCTCGACGAGATGCTTGCAGTCGGTCCCAGGCCAACCCCCGTGGACGGCGTGGACCCGCCAAAGTTCGGGTGGTTCAAAACGTTGAACGCCTCCACTCTCAGGTCGACGCTCAACCTCTCATGCACTTTGAACTCGCGGCTGATGGCCGAATCCACGTCGAAATAAGACGGAGTCCGCAGGCTGTAATGGCCCGCGTTGCCAAAGGTCCCCAGGGCGTTCGCAGTATAGAGCCCCGGATTCAGATACTGGTAGAGCTTGGAGGTGTGGCCGCTGTGGAGATAGGTAGTTTGCGAGGCGACGTTGGGCCGGTCAAGGCCGACACCCGTGAGGGAGTTATCTTTCCCGGTTTGCGGGTTAACCGGAAAGCCTGTCGCATAGCGAACCAAAGGCGCGATCTGCCAGTTGCTCAACAGAAACGAACTTAAACCGCCATGGCCGAACTCGCTGATGTACACCACGCTGGCATTGAAAAGGTTCGGCACATCGTAGGAGCAAGGACCGTAGTCACCCCGTGGGTTGGCCGGGTTTTCGATCACCGTTGTGCCCAGCGAGGTAACCGGGGCAACACCCAGGCATTTTGACCAGGTGTAGTTCGCCAGCACCGTGTAGTTGTGCGCAAAACGGTGCTCAATCGAGGTAAGCATACCGTTGTAGTTCGCGCTGATGCCCTCATCGCCATAGGTCATGGTCGAAAAGTATTTTCCGCCGGCAGGATTGATCTGGTTGAGGAAGCGTCTCGCCTGGGTATTGGTAGTCGTCGAGCACGCGGTCGTTCCGCACATACCCGGGATGTAGACCGCTGGGTTAATTTCGTTGGCGACCAACAGGTGAGAGGTCGAATTGCCCAGGTAGGTAAGAGAAAAGATCCAGCTGTTCCCAAACTCGTGTTGTACGCTCGCGTTCCAGGTCGACGTGGTCGGAGGATGGTCTTGTTTCGGGAGGAACACATCGGCGGCAGAGAGAGGAAACACATAATTCTTGGGCGGAAACAGCGGCAGCGGGAAGGGATTGCCTCCCGTCACATTGGACCACGGATTGTTGAACTGGTAAGGGCCGCTGGTGTTGCTGACCGTCACACCCCAGGGCGGGTTCTGACCGGTAACCCGGTAGGTCAGAAAAGTACCGAGGGAGTCGTAAAGGATTCCCCCTCCAACCCGAAAGGTCGTCTTCCCCTGTCCGTCAGGGTTGTAGACAAAACCCACACGAGGAGAGAAGTTGAGCCAGTGGTCGCCGGTAAACGACTTGTTGACGCCAGGATCGCCGTAGAAATACTGGCCCGGAGGCCCGTTCGGAAATACGGTGCTGACCCGGCCGGCGGTAAAACCTGCCAGGTCAAAAACGCTACCCCGATTGAAATAATCGTGCGACGGCAGGGTCGGCTCCCAGCGCAGGCCAACATTGGCCACCAGCTTCGGGGTCAGACGTATGGTGTCCTGAACGTAGAGGGCAGCCAACGTCTGGCGGTAGGAGAAATCCTGGGGCAAGGTCTGGGTGAAGTTATTCATCTTGCCGGTGAGGAAGTCCAGCAGCGGATCTTTGCTATACAGCCCGCTGAAGCTGAAAGTTCCGGAGTCGTTATATTGATCGTTCTGGTTGTCTTGGGTGCGCAGGATGTCCACGCCGAAACCAATCTGATTTCTGCCGCGCAGGATATCGATATCGTCGGCTTCCTGCCACGAGTTCACGCCCCAGTGAGAAAAGCCACTGCCTCCGGTAGAAAATCCACCGTTCGAGACAGCAACCTGCAAATTGTCCAGGGCCAGAGGATACACGTAGAAATTCTGCACTCCCAGATCGACGGGGCTGATGCCCTTGGAATTCGGAGCACGATCAACGGCCTTGCGCCCAAAGGTGAAGTGAAAAGAGTTCAGCGTGTTCGCGCTAAAGGCATACGTGTCGCCCAGCACGGCGGTCTGCGCCCGCTGCACATCGCCCAGGGTTGTGCTGTAAAGGATATTGGTCGCGCTGTAGGGGGCGGGCTGATTGTAGTTGTCCTGCAGATAGCGCCCGTAGAAGCTGTGTTTAGGACTGATGGTCCAGTCCTCCCGGGTGACATACTGACGGGCGTTATAGATCACAGGCACGCCGTATGCGACTTTCCCGCAAGGGTCGCTGGTCTTGGGCAAATATTTGAGCAACGCCAGGGACGAAGGATCGAAACGGGTGGGGCTGATAAAGTCGTTGGGCAGCGCCTTGCCGGTTACGGGATCAACGACCGCGCGCGCTACGCCATTGGCTTGGCAGCCTGCTCCATCGAGTGCGCTGAAGTCGCCGTTGAGCGCAGCCGGCGTGGGCACGAACGCGCTACTTCCGGAAGGATTTTGGCGGACGATGGTTTCCTGGACACCGCCGAAAAAGAACAGCTTGTCGCGGATGATCCGGCCCCCGAACGTGCCCCCGAACTGGTTCCTCTTGAGGCTATCCTGCGCCACGCCAAAGTAGTTGATGGCGTTTACGTCGCCATTGCGGACGAACTCAAACGCGGTGCCGTGCCATTGATTCGACCCCGACCTGGTAACCGCGTTGACTACGCCACCGGGATGCAGACCGTTGCGGGCAGGCAGAACGCTGGTTTCCACACTGAACTCAGCCAGCGCATCGGGAAACGGGAACGGCATGTTCACGTTAGTGAAGCTGTCGTTGTTGTCGCCGCCGTCAAGCAGGTAGTTGGTGGTATCGCCGGCGCTGCCCGCAATGGCGATCGACTGTGACGTGTAAAAGCTCTTGTTGCCGGTGTTGGTGCCGTCGGCGTGGTTCACCGCGGCGCCGGAGATCGTGATTAACTGGGTCGGATCGCGGCCATTCAGCGGCAGATCGACAATGCGTTGCTGGTCCATGACCTGCGAAATCGTGTTTTGCTGCGTCTGCACCTGGGTGACGTCGGCCTGGACTTCCACCTTTTGCGACACCTGCCCGACCGACAGCGTCACATTGATCTGCACCGCGTCATTCACCTGCAGCTTAATGCCCTTCTGCTCGTAGGTCTGAAAGCCGTTCGCGGTCACATCCAGGGTGTAAGCGCCAATCGGCAAGCTAGGGAGGGTATAGATCCCGTCGGCATTGCTCACCACGTCGTGAACCTGGGCAGTGTCGACCGCGGTCATCCGGATCTGCGCACCGCTGATCGTTGCCCCCGAGGTGTCCACCACCCGGCCGGTCACCGAAGCGATCGAAACCGCCTGGGCATGGAGTGCAGGCGCCTTGGCCAGCACCATGAGGGTCAGCAATAAAGTACCGGTGGCAGTAATCTTTCTTAGCTGCTTGGTCATGACCTGGGTGCAACCTCCTGAAGTGGACTTCGCGCGGCGTTAACCAGGAACTTCTTTTCATCAGGCCGAACGATGAAAGTGCTCCCTGTCTTTTCTATTCGTGAAACCGATTACCGCATTATGAGTTTCGGCAGGTTTATACACTCCAGGGAAGACGACTGTCAATCCTTTTGCAAACGCCTTTCCTGGATTGGATAAGGACTCCCGGAAGATCTCAGAAAACGTTTTTCCCGCGGTCAAAAATCACGCAGGACAAACCGGTCCGTAAATCTTCAGCTTGTCCGGAAGGAGGGTTTTGCTCGTTGACACCCAGTCTTGCCAAGTGAAACCAAGAGGACATAGGATGAATGGTCTGCACACCTGTGTAGGAGGGCTGCCAATCATGATCCGCGACGAAGATGCGTTCGACTATCACTCAGCGAATCCACCCGGGAAGCTTGCGATCGTTGCCACCAAGCCTTGCCTGACACAGCGGGACTTGAGCCTGGCCTACACTCCCGGAGTGGCGGCCCCGTGCCTGGCCATCAACCGCGAACCCGATCTCGTCTACAAATACACTGCCAAAGGAAATCTGGTGGCTGTGATTTCGAACGGTACGGCCGTCTTGGGCTTGGGGGACATCGGCCCGGCCGCGGGCAAGCCGGTAATGGAGGGGAAAGCCGTCCTCTTCAAACGCTTTGCCGATATCGATGTATTCGATCTGGAGTTGGCCGCGAATGATCCCCAGGACGTGATCCGCGCCTGCCAGATGCTGGAGCCGACCTTCGGTGGTATCAACCTCGAGGACATCAAGGCGCCCGAGTGTTTCATCATCGAGGAAGAACTGCGCCGCACGCTGAAGATCCCCGTCTTTCACGACGACCAGCACGGGACCGCCATCATCTGCGGCGCCGCGTTACTGAACGGACTCGATGTTGCCGGAAAGGAAATCGCGAAGGCCCGGATCGTAATCAACGGCGCCGGCGCCAGCGCGATTGCCTGCGCGGAACATTTCATCCTGCTGGGCGCGCTTCACGAAAACATTCTTATGTGTGACTCGAAGGGAGTCCTCTATGAAGGCCGGCAGCAGGGCCTCAACCCCTACAAAGCGCGCTTTCTGCAGCCCACTCCCCTACGCACCTTGACCGAAGCGCTGGTCGACGCCGATGTCTTCATCGGTTTATCGGGACCCAATTGCGTCACCGCCGAGATGCTGCGACGCATGGCGCCCAGCCCTCTGGTGTTTGCTTTGTCCAACCCTGATCCTGAAATCTCTTACCCCGCGGCGCTGGCGGCCAGGCCCGATGCAATTGTAGCCACCGGGCGATCGGACTTCCCAAACCAGGTCAACAACGTACTTGGCTTCCCCGGAATCTTTCGCGGTGCGCTCGACTCGCGAGCAACGATTATCAACGCGGCCATGAAGCTCGCCGCCACCCGCACTCTGGCTGATCTGGCGAAGCAGGATGTTCCCGACTCGGTGTGCAGGATCTACGGGGTCGATGACCTCAGTTTCGGCCCGCACTACATCATTCCCAAACCTTTCGATCCCCGGGTTGTGGTGCAGGTAGCCGCATCCGTAGTTGCGGCCGCCATGGAATCGGGAGTAGCCCGGGTGAATGTTGACCTTGACGAATACCGTCCCACCCTGGAGAAGCGTTTGGGTGCCGACCCGGGCGTGACCAGAATCCTGATTCAAAAAGCCCGGGCCCGCCCCTGCCGGGTGGTGTTTCCGGAGGCCGAGAATCCCACCGTTCTGCGTGCCTGCCGCCAACTGGCTGACGAGAAAATTGCGCGGCCAGTGCTCCTGGGGAATGCGCAAGAAATTCGCGCCCGAGCCACCGCACTTCACCTCGATCTTCGGGCAGTAGAAATTGTTGACGCCGAAACCCATCCCCGGCTTTCGTTTTACGCCGACGAACTCTTCCGCCTGCGGCAGCGCAAGGGAGTCACGCGCACCGAAGCTGCCGGCTTGGTACAGAACCGCAATATTCTGGGCGCCTTGATGGTGCAACTCGGCGATGCCGACGCCTTGGTGACGGGTCTAACCACTCATTACCCGGACACCATTCGTCCGCTCCTGCAGGTCATTCCGTTGCGTAAGGATATGCGCAAGGCATCCGGTCTCTACATTGCGATCACGCCCAGGGGTAAGCTTTACTTCCTGGCGGATTGCACGGTAAACATCCAGCCCTCGGCGGAAGACCTGGCCGAGATCGCAATTTGCGCAGCAAGCACTGCCCGACGTTTCGACGTTGAGCCCCGCGTTGCTCTGCTATCGTTCTCCAACTTCGGCAGCAGCCGCCACGAGTCCTCCGACCGTGTGCGTCTTGCCGTCGAGATCATTCGCAAGCGCTGTCCTGAGCTGCTGGTGGACGGCGAAATGCAGGCGGACACCGCCGTACTCCCGCAACGGATCGAGGAGACCTATCCCTTTAGTCCACTGCAAGGCGGGGCAAATGTCCTCGTGTTCCCCAGTCTGGACGCGGGGAACATCGCCTACAAGCTACTGGCTTCGCTCGGCGCGGCGCAATTGATCGGACCCATCCTGATGGGCCTATCGCGGCCGGTCCACGTATTTCAACGCGATTCCTCGGTAGCGGATGTGGTGAATCTTGCAGCCTTGGCAGCCATCGAAGCCCAGGAAAACATGCTACGGCCCATAGAAGCCAGGGAGTTCGCCCCAGCATAACTGTAGTGCCATTGCGTGGACTTTCGAAGTCCCTGCGCTTAACAGTCTCTAGCGGCTTGCCTCCGGTAAGTTACCGGTCGAATGAACGCTGCAGAACGAAGCGGAACCTTGATGGGTGCCCCATGTTCGCACCAGCGTACGTGGGCCCAATATGAATTTTTCGAATGCTTTCACTCAAAGAGTAGAAGCATTGGATGGGCTTCCCCCGAATTTCCTGTCGGATTTAGTGGCACTGATACGGTGCATGCGCCTTACTCTACGTCGCCGAATCTGTAGTCGACCCTTCAATATTGCACAGCGCCCTTGTCCGGTATCCGGACGCGATACACAGACGTGCGTGCCGTGACATACAAAGTCCGCAAATCAGAATCCCCAAAAGCGCAGTTGGCAGGCGTCTCTGGGAACTCAATCATCTTCACCATCTTGGCATCCGGGGTGTAGATCGCAATTCCGCGACAAGCAATGTACAAATTTCCGTTTGCAGCCACCCGCAACCCATCCGGACCGCCATCGATTCCCTCAATAAAAACCCGCTCCCGCGATGCATTGCCCTGTGCATCGAGATCGTAAGCAAGGATCTTCCTCTGTTGCGTATCCGCTACGTAAAGCGTTTTTCCGTCGGGAGTAACCGCAACTCCGTTGGGCCGAGGCATTTTGCCGACTAACGAAATCTTCCCCTCCGGAGTCACGTGGTACACGCCGTTAAACCCGAGTTCTCTGGGCTCAAGCACGGCATCGGAAGCAGGATCTGAAAAATACACCTGACCATCCCGCCGTACCACCACATCGTTAGGGGAGTTGAGTCGCTTCCCGTCATATTCAGAAGCGATCACACTCACCGTACCGTCCTTTTCCATCCGCACCACTCGATGGCCATCGCGCTCGCAACTATAAAGCCGGCCCTGCACGTCCATCGAGTTTCCGTTAGCGGCGTTCGTGTAATCGCGGTAGATCCCCGGCTGGTCAGGAGCAGACATCTTCATAATCCGCGAGTTGTAAATATCGCTGAAAACCAGGTATCCCTGCTTGACCCACAACGGGCCCTCCACGAACGCGAAGCCTCCCGCGAACCGCGTAACTCCAGAACCCGGCGCCGGGTCAGGCGGAGCGACTGTGGCGTTGGCTGCTGTTCCCACCGTTATAGTGCAGCCAATCATTTCCCAGAGGCTGTTCCAACCGGCTTTGGGTCACCTGGGCGGCGAGCGGGAACGACATCCCCAACAGGAGACCTAGCGTCGTCCTTATGACTGTGAGACTTAGGACCACAATACGAGACGCCTGTATACACGACCGGCGAAGAGGCTTTCAAGCTTGAGGTTTGACCGAGATTGGGTAGGTGGGACGTCTGGGTAGTGCAAAGACCTAAGCCTCTACCGAATCTACTACCAGGCTGCGGAAAAATTATGCCCTGAATCAGGGAAAATGTTATTCCCTGTATCAAGGTACGACTTTACAGTCTGCGGAAAAGTCTGCGAGAGTCCCGAAGGGACGGTTGAACTTAGCCCATGACGTCAGTCCTGTGTAAATTCGAAAACATGATCCAGTCCCGTAGGGACGGCTGAGAGGCGGCGAGGACGCTACCTTAGGCAATTTTCAGCGTCCCTTCGGGACTTTCGCGGACTTTTTCCGCAGTCCGTTTAGTCGTGCCGCCAACGCTTGAAAATAGGATGGGCTACGGCTCTTATCAAACCGTCCGCTACAGTGCACTTGTGTCCTGTCCCCGAAGTTCATTGAAAAAGTTGCTTTGGCTTTGTATCAGGGCTCGACTTTAGTCGTGCCGTAAACGCACGAAAATAAGATGGGCTTCAGCCCCTGCCACCGCCAGAACTACAATAAATTCCACTTTCTCCTCAGCCCACTACTCTGTGTAGACGCCCGTCTCAGACTTGGCTTTACCGCTGCGGTAGCCAAGAGAAGCAGAAATCCGGGCCGCAATTTTCATGACGGACATGGAAAGGCTCGGCACCCGGTCGTCCCCAATGCGAAATACCGGCCCGGCAATGCTAATGGCCGCAATCACATCCCCTGCGCTGTCCCATAAAGGAGCCCCAATGCAACGCAGCCCCGGCTCACGCTCCTGATTGTCGATCGCGTACCCTCGCTCCCGGATCGCTTTCAACTCCGCCTTGAATTTCGCCGCAGAAACGATGGTATTTGGCGTGTACCGCACCAACTTCCGCCCGCGAAGAAAGTCATCGATGTGGTCCTGGGTCGCAAACGCCAGCATCGCCTTCCCCAACGATGTGCAATGGGCGGGCGTTCGGGTACCCACAGTAGCCGGAGTGCGCAAAGTTTGACTGCTTTCGAAGTTCACCAGCGAAACCACCTGCCCATCGCGCAGCACGGCCAAATGCGCCGTTTCCCCAGTCTCCTTAACCAGGGTGCGAAGGTGAGGGCCGGCGACCTCATAGACATCGAGCCGGGAAACCGCGGAGAGCCCCAATTCCATCAGCCGCGAGCCCAGATGATATTTGCCGGTGACGGTGTTCTTCTCCACAAAGCGGCTCGACTCCAGCACCATGATCAACCGGTGCGCCGTGCTCTTGTGTAGCTTGAGGCGCTGGGCAACCTCCATCGGCCCAATGCCCGACTTTTCATCGGCCAACAGATTGAGGATCTGGAATGCCCTATCCAGGACCTGGACGCGATAAATCTTGCTCGCCGGCTTGCGGCCGTTAGACGATCGTGGCAACTTCGTAGTCTCCGACTCCTGGAATTGTGAACTCGATAGCATCGCCCGATGCGGTAACCGAAAGCCCGGTGTCGGCGGCTAAAAGGTGGACCTTTGAAGCTTTGAACCCTGGCGGCAGCGTCATTCTTACTGTCTGCGGGCCGAGCGGATACGTCTCGCTGTACATCCCCCGCAACGTCTGCGGATTCGCATAGTTGAGGATATGCACCGCGAAGCCAGGCTTGGTTTTCCAGGCAATCACTTCGGCCAGGCCCTGGCCAGTAACGCTAACAGGAGCCTCAGGACACATCCAACGAATAGCGTTTATTAGAAGGCGAGAAAGATCCGGGTTCTGCGAATGCCAGTAGCTTCGGTCAATATCCCCCGCTAGATATACCAGACGGCTCTTACCTCGCTCGGCCAGCACCACCGCCGGCTGATCTGTTTTCCCGTCAATAGGATAAACCAACTCCGGGGGAAACCCCGGGAATGGCGGAAGCACCGTGAGCACCGGATCTGGAATCGCCCGCAGGGGCACGTAATATTCCGAGAGCGGCAGCAAAGTGGTGTGGGCGAAACCCTCTAGAAGCGCATGGCTGCGCTCCACGTTCATATACACAGCGTTGCTCTGGTCCGGGCCAACGACAGGAGCTTTCTTGCTGAAACCAAAGAGGTCCGCCAAGCCGGAATCCGCGCGAGCCCTTCCCTGTTCGTCGTAGAATCCGGTTTCAAATGTCGCCAAAACTGAGCCACCGTGGCTCACATAATCCCGCAATTGCCCGCACTGCCGGTCGCTCAAAACCGCGGCATTGGCCAGAATCAAACCCTTGTACTTCGCCAAGACATCCGGCGTCAGATCGTCTTCGTGCACGAAATCGAACAGGAATCTGCCTTCGAGCAGCACCTGGTACATCCCCTGCAAATAATCCGTGGTATCGCCCGGCCCTGGCGGCTTGTAGAAAGCGTTGGTGCTTTGCGACCACACCACCGCGAGGTTAGCAATCGACGCCTCATGAGCGAAGTGCTCGTCGTGTTTGGCCATCCACTGGTAGAAGTCTCGGCCCGTTTCCATCCAACGCAAATCCTTCGGTCCGCCGCCGAGCCAATGCAGCAAAGGGACCATTCCGCTAGCGGTTCCCTGCGCCATCCACATCTTCGCTTCGAGCGGCGCCTTACTGGTATGTCTCCAATAAGGCCGGGTGGTGGAATAGGCGCCGCAAACGATCGTGGTGGTGCGGCCCTTCATGACGCATCGAGACACTCGGCCTTGCTGCGCGCAATCCCAAATGGGAGCCAGCTCAGCTCGTCCCTGGTGGTCGTTGCTGATCCACGCCGCATCCGCTGTCATGTCGCGAAGATCGGTGACCGCCCCAATTCCTGAACCCAGGTTGCCAACGTAAAGGCTGTCGGGCTTCTTCATTTTCGCCGTCTGGTCCCAGAGTTGCCAAATCTCGCGCACCCGCGCCAGGTGCCGCTGGTAAGCCTTGGGCGAGTCAGGATTGTCGGCTTCCTGGTTACCGCACCCCTCGCAATAGCACATCTTTGGACGGCCCGCAGCCGGAAACCCGTTGGTAAAGAAACCATCCACCTCGTACATGGAGTTGATTTCGCTCATGATCGCGGGTATCTGCTGGGTGAAATAGGTGGAGTAAATACACGTCGGGTAAAGCCCATTCACCGGCTTAGGCAGATCCCCATTCCGCCCTCGTGCGATCCATTCAGGATGAGCTTTGGCTGCATCTTCGTACACTAGATTGGGGTCGAGGCGCGCCATTACGCGGATGCCCTTCGCCTTGGCCGCCTTGGCGAATTCTCCAAAGAGATCGCGGCTACCCAGGAATCGGCTCTGGTGATGGAAGGGAATCTTGGTTGGGTAAAACGCCATGATGCCGCCCGCATTCAACCGCAAGGCTTCCACTTTCAGGCTGGTCCAGTAGTCAATCCACCATGAGATATCCATGGTCAGCGGATCGCGTTCATTGAACTGGACCGCGCCGCACCGGCGCACGGTCGAGTACCATGGTGCTGCGGTCGAAGCTGGACCTGCGGCGGCCGCCCCGAGCAAGTTTGGCGCCAGCGCCGCACCAGCCGCTGCGCACATCACGGTGATCGCCTCCCGGCGCGTCAAATCAATCATTTGTCGGTTCCCGGCCTCACACTATAGACGGCCCACATAGCGTCGCGCAATCTGGCGGCCGCTGCAAAATCGATTGCGAGAGGCCCCGGCGAAGGTCTATAGTGTAAAACCGTGTACTGCATTATGAGATTCCCCAGTGGAGAGCGAAGACCATGGCTTCAGATCCTGTCTCGAACATCCAGCGCCGTGACTTTCTCAAACTAACCGGCGCGGTTACAGCCCTGAGTCTTACCCATCGGGCGTTTGCGGGTTCCGAGCGGAGGGTCTCGCTCATTATCGAGGCCGGCGATCCCTGCGCAATCGGCGACCCTATTCAGTGGGCCGCCGGCCAACTGCGCAAAGCCCTCGTTGACAAGGGCGTGATCTGCGAGATCGTCGGATCTCCCAGCCAAGCCGCCGGATCCGCCTACACAGTCCTGGTCGCTGGTCCTGCGTCACCTTTAGCCCAAAGCTTCCTGCAATCGGGTCCACTCGACGGCCCCGAGAGCCTCCGCCTCACCCCGGGACGCCTTCTCGAAACACCAGCCATCTGGGTCACGGCAGGCGGCCAGCGCGGCTTTGTCTACGGACTGCTGGAGTTGGCGGAACGGGTCCAATTTCTGCCGGAACCGATAGCTGCCCTGCATCTGGATGCGGCCATCGAAGAAAAGCCGGCAAACGAAATACGCAGCGTCTGCCGCCTGTTTTGCAGCGAGGTCGAGGACCTTCCCTGGTACTACGACAAGGACTTTTGGCGCGGCTACCTCGACACGCTCGCGGCCAGCCGCTTCAATCGCTTTAACTTCTCCTATGGGTTGGCTTACGACTTTCCTCGCAGGGTAACAGGCGACTACCTCCACTTCCCCTACCCGTATCTGGTGGAAGTCCCTGGATACGACGTGAAGGTCGTGCGCTTGGCCAACGAAGCCGGGGAAAAGAACCTTCCTCCCTTCACCGCCGAGGAACGGGAAAAGAATCTGAAGGCGTTGCAGTTCATCGCTGCCGAAACCAGTGCGCGTGGTTTGCAATTCCAATTAGGCCTCTGGACCCACGCGTACGCCTGGACCGACAGCCCCAACGCCCATCACCGTATCGACGGGCTCAACGCGGAAAACCACGCCGCCTACTGCCGCGACGCTCTGGCCATGATCCTGAAAGCCTGCCCGCAAATCCAGGGGCTGACCATGCGCGTGCACGGCGAGAGCGGAATCCCTGAAGGAAGCTACCCCTTCTGGAAAACAGTGTTTGAAGCAATTTCCGGCAGCGGCCGCAAAATCGAAATCGACATGCATGCCAAAGGCGTCAATCAGATCATGATTGACATGGCTGCGGCCACGGGCATGCCGGTCAAGTTGGGCGCAAAGTACTCCGCGGAGCATGAAAGCCTCGGCTATAACCAGGCAGATATTCGGCAACTGGAAATCCCGCGCACGGACCACGTCGAAACCGGCGTCTTTAGCGTCAGCGGCGGTGCCCGTCTCTTTACCCGCTACGGCTATGCCGACTTCCTGCAGCAGGGGAGCAAATACAAAGTCCTCTTTCGCTTATGGCCGGGCACGCAGCGCCATTTGCTCTCCGCGGATCCGGAGTTGGCCGCCGCCTATGGCCGTACCTCAAACTTCTGCGGCGCTGCCGGCATCGACATCATGGAGCCTCTTTCCTTCAAGGGACGCGAAGGCTCCGGTCTGCCGGGCGGCCGCTGCGCCTATGCGGACGCATCGCTCAATCCAGAATTCGACTGGAAGAAATTTGAAATCTACTATCGTGTTTTGGGGCGTCGCCTCTACGATCCGAATGCCGACCCGGAGACTTGGCGCAGGTACCTTAGAACCGATTTCGGATCGGGTGCGAATGCAGTCGAGACTGCGCTGGCCAATGCCAGCCGCGTTTTGCCGCTGGTGACCTCGGCTCATCTAGCGTCTGCGTCGAATCATGCGTTCTGGCCGGAAATCTACACCAACATGCCGATAGTCTTGGGGAGTGAGCGCTCTCCATACGGCGATACACCCACTCCCAAGATCTTTGGCACCGTAAGCCCGCTCGATCCGCAGCTCTTCTCGACCATCGTCGAGCACGCGGGCGACTTGCTAGCCGGCCAATGCAACGCCAAATATTCGCCCATCGAAGTGGCGCAATGGCTGGACGAGTTCACGGCAGCGTCCGCGCAAGCCCTCACGACGGCAAGGGTGCAGGCAAAGTGGCATACTTCGCCCGAGTTCCGGCGCATGGAAGAGGATGTCATCATCCAAAACGGCTTAGGCAACTTCTTCGCGGCCAAGCTACGCAGCGGCGTTTTGTTCGAGATTTACTCGAAGACCGGGAATGCGGAGGCAGGCAAGCAAGCTCTGGCTCAATATCAAAAAGCCCGCGACGCCTGGGCGGCGATGGCAACCCGTGCCAACGGCGTCTACCGTGCAGACATTACCTACGGTGACGTTCCCATGCGCAAGGGAAACTGGAGCGACCGCCTCGCCGGCATCGACACCGATCTTGCGGCCATGAAGGAAAAGCTGCAAACTCCGCCCGCTCCGGCAAGCTCGAAACAAAATGCTGCAACGGCAATTCAGTCGGCTTTGGGCAAACCCAAGCGCCCATTGATCCCCTGCACCCACACGCCGCCTACGAGCTTTCATCCCGGTCAGCCGCTGTTATTGACGCTGCATGTCACGGCCGCTCAAAACGGCCCAACCACTCTAAATCTGTACTATCGTCACGTTGATCAAGCCGAGCGCTGGCTCTCCCTCGAAATGAAGAAGACCGGGGATGGATACACGGCCGCCATACCCGCGGACTACACCAACTCCGCCTTCGCCTTGCAGTACTATTTCGAGCTGCAGCGCGAGGATGCTGCCTGGCTGTATCCAGCGTTCAACGCCACCCTATCCAACCAGCCATACTATGCAATTGCGAAGCGGAGCAATGCTTGAGACGTCTCAGGCCGCAGTCCGCGGCTTGATCTTCTTCAGTTCTTTGTTTGTGCGGGCGATCCGTAAATCGTAGTCGGCTTGCAGATTCATCCAGAACTGCGGTGGGAGCCCGAAATAGGTACCGAGACGGAGGGCAGTATCCGCGCTGATGGATCGCTTGCCGTGAACGATCTCATTAACCCGCGGTAACGAGACATGGATTTCCTTTGCCAGGCGATATCGCGTAAGCCCCATCGGCTCAAGGAATTCCTTGGACAAGATCTCTCCTGGATGGATAGCAAAAACTGACTTCATCCGTGGTGCTGCGTCCGACATGAGCCTTCCTCAAGGTTTCAGTGGTAGTCTACGACTTCCACTTCATAAGCATTTCCCGAATTCCACACAAAGCAGATCGGTATTGATCTTCGGTATTGATCGTTAATGCGAATGGAGTGTTGTCCCTTCCTATCCTTCGTCAATTCTTCCAGCCGGTTGTTGGGCGGGACGCGCAAGTTCTTCAATTCCAAAGCGGCGTTCAAGATCATTCATTTCCGCACCGTGACGCGGCGCAGGTTAGCGGGAATCCTACGGCTTTTGCCAGTTTCCCAAAGCGTTTCCGCATCCGCGTCCTTGAAACTGACGATCATGTACCGCAGTACCGTATCGCGTTAGTGTTGTACCACGATACTAACGGCTGCCCCTCTTCTCCTTGCGCTAGGATTGCTTCACCCGGCGTTCAGTTCCCGTAATGCCTCCCCCGCGCCAGCCAAGTTAGTCAACTTCATCTCCGCATACTTCCGCGACAGCACAACCCCCGGCGCCCCAGCCTTAAACGCCGCCAGCACCGCCGCTTTCACATCCGCCGGCTGTGTCCGCTTCTCCGTCAACGCCGTAGGAATATCAATATCGATCCCCGGATAAATCGGCACCGCACCCTTAACATCCGCCATCGCCCGTTCCGTCTCTTTAAACACATAATTCGCCGAAAGACCCGCAGTCGGCAACTTATCCAAACTGGCCTCACCCGTCAGCTTAAGCATCTTGTAGTGCATCTCCAGCACGTCATCCGGCGAAAAATCCCGAAAAATCGTCCCTTGTACATTCCGCACATACTGCGCCAGCCGCGGACCCGCGCAATTGTTATAAGGGGACGGCTTGATATAGTCGGACACACTCGCCAGCCGGGCATAATTCTGATCCGCCCGAAAGAACGGGCTAATGGAAATCAGATGCATAATATGCCAACCCACCTGCGCCTTCGGATTGGCTTCCTTCGCCGTGCCATAGATCAACCCATACATCTCCTCCTGGCTATGAAACCAGAAGCTCTGCCAAGCCAGGATCTCCGGATACTCCAGCATCACCCGCCAGAGCGTGACAAAACCACCGTCGCCAGGTTTCGGTTGCGTCGTAATCTCCATAACCCAACGATCCAAAGCAAGGTATCCGGCCCGGGCGCGCTCGACGTTAATCCCCTGCTCTTTCCCCTTGCGCAAGCAGTAAGTACAAAAACAACAGGCAGACCGCTGAGACCCGGTGCCAAAATCCGCTCTGAGCGTCATATTGAGCGGCCCTTGCCGCTCAGACTCCCACATCAATCCGTCCAGGTCGTTGTTACTAAGCCAATCTTTGACCATGGAAGTAATAAAAACCCGCGCATAAGGATTATTGAAGCAAGTGCTATGGCCAATCTTTCCATACACGTCGACTTCAGCAACCTTCTCAAAGTTCGGCATCAGCCGAGGATTGTATGCCTCCTCAAACAAGCAGTAGACCTTCATGCCATGCGCTCTGGCCTTAGGAGTCACATCCGCCAGAATGTCAAAATCTCCCAACTCGGGAGCACGAATATCCTGGATCACCGACTCGGTATAAAACTCCGTGTGCACCTTGGCATAGCTACCGCCATGAATCTCGTCGTACGCCTGTACGCCATGGTCAGGAAGCGGCAACCCCGGGATCTGCCGCCCCGACAGCCCCCGCCCATAAGTGAACACGGTGGGCATAAGTACATTGACCGACGCCTTCTCCTGCAACGTGTCCAGACACTTATCCACCCCTTCATCCACAAACGATCGCGCGCCAATCTGTATCGCGACAAACTTATCCTTCGCACCCGCGGCAGCCGAACTCATACTCATTCCCTCAACCCTTCCTTCAAGCGCCAAGTTCATGCAGCGCCTCGCCCACAGCCGCCACGTTTGCCAGCCTCATCTCCGAGTATTTGCGGGAAAGCACGACCCCCGGAGCACCCGCCTTGAAAGCTGCCAGAACTTCCGCCTTTACGTCCCCAGGTTGGGTCTGCTTGTCACCCGCGGCAGTTGGCAGGTCAATATCAATTCCAGGATAGATAGGCACCGCACCTTGAACGTCCGCCATCGCACGCCTTGTTTCGCGCGCAACGTACTCGGCGGAAAATCCTACCGCCGGCAGCTTCTCCAGGCTCGCCTCTTCGCCCTCATAACCCAGAAACTTGTAGTGCATCGTGAGCACCTCTTGCGGCGAGAAATCACGAAACATGGTGGATTGAACATTCTTGACATACTGCGCAAAGCGAGGTCCGCCACAGTTGTTATAAGGCGAAGGCTTCAAAAAATCGGCAATATGAGCCAACCTGGCATAATTCTGGTCCGCCCGGTAAAACGGACTCTGCGAGACCAGATGCATAATGTGCCAGCCCACCTGGGCGCGGGGGTTCACCTGTTTCACCGTGCCGTACAGTAGCCCGTAAACCTCCTCTTGGCTGTGAAACCACAAGCTGTGCCACGCCAGAATCTCGGGATACTCCAGGAACAACCGCCAAAGCGTAACAAAGCTCCCATCGTTCTCACGAGACGTGCTCGCAGGATCATTCACCCATCGGTCCAGCGCCATGTACCCTTCCCGCGCCCGTTGACCATTAATGCCCTGCTCCCGGCCCTTCGCCATGCAGTACGGGCAAAAGCAACAGATCGAAGTACGGGTGACCGGGCCAAAATTCATCTTCAAGGCATTGTTAAGCGGACCCTGCCGCTCCGATTCCCACATCATCCCGTCCAGGTCATTGGAAGAAAACCAATCCTGGACCAGCGAAACGAGGAAACTCCGCAGCCCCGGATTGTTATGACAGCTATTGCGGCCGATCCTGCCGTAGACATCCACCTCGGCAATCTTTTCAAAATTCGGAATAAACGCCGGGTTATAGTCCTCCGCGAACAGAGCATAAGTCTGGATTCCGCGTTGCTTCGCTTTCGGAATCACATCGGCGAAGGTGTCGAAATTCCCCAATTCCGGCGCGCGCAAACCTTCGAAAATCGGGGAATCCTTATAAAACTCCGGATGAACCTTGGTGTAACTTCCCCCGTGAATCTCGTCGTAGGCCTGGACCCCATGATCGGGCAACGGCCGCCCATGAACCTGCCGCCCGTCCAGCTCCCATCCATAGGAATAGGCGGTCGGCATCACGACGTTCACACCAGCCTTTTGCTGCAGGATGTCCAGACACTTCTCGACCCCCTCATCCACAAACGACTGCGGGCTGATCTGCATGGCAACGAACTTCTTTGTGGATGGGGGCGCCGCTGCGGACTCTGCCACCGCCGTCAAGCTATGACCACCCGCCACAGCGACAGCCGACGCCATACTTGCTGCTTTGAGAAAGTCCCGGCGAGAAGTCTCGCGGTTGCTTCCAGATTCGTCCATTCCTCTACCCTCTGTCTTCGTTCTTTAGCGGTTGCGTAAAAACTCGTTCTTGAGGACTCCTGAAGCTATACTGGAGCGTCATGAGGCCCAAAGCATTTAACCTTCTCTCGCTGGCGTTATGTGCCGCGTTCAGTTTAGCCGTATATGCGCAATCAGCACCCCGCCCGCCGGGCCAAAACCCAAACGGCATGCACATCTACCTCCGCGCGGGGTTAAAGAGCCATGGGCCGGGCTTACACGACTACCCTCAGTTTCTCGCGGACTGGAGCAAGATCCTCACCGAGCATGGCGCCGTGGTGGACGGTTCTTTGCACTTCCCGACCGCGGCCGAGTTGGAGCATACGGACGTCCTGGTCATGTACAAGGGAGACGCCGGTTACATGGATGACAGTGAGAAGGCCGTGTTGGAAGCATTCGTAAAGCGCGGCGGCGGCCTGGTCAGTCTTCACGATTCCTTGTGCGGACCGGACCCAGCTGCTTTTGCGGCCTTGGTGGGTGGCGGCAAGAAGCATGGAGAAGTGAACTACACCTTGGGGGCGGACATCCCCTACACGGTGGTGGACCCATCAAGTCCGATCACCCAAGGCATCGGAGGCCTGACCATTTTCGATGAGGCCTTCTACAACATGACCTGGGCAAAGGATCCTGCGATCCACGTGCTGGCCACCACGGTGATCCCGGGAACCCCCAGCGCCGGAGCCCACAAGGGAGAAGTAGTCCCCCAGATCTGGACCTATGAACACACGCTCCCTGGAGGACAGCCGGCGCGGGCCTTTGTCTGGATGCAGGGCCACACCTACGCCAACTACGCCAACCCGCAAATTCAAACCATGCTTTTACGCGGAATCGCCTGGGCAGGAAAAAAGCCCGTGAACGAACTTGTCGACTACAAGCCACCGGCTCGCAAGCCCTAGTATGCTGCGGAAACGAATCATGGTTGATATCACGGCACGACTCTGGTAGTGCCGCAAGCGCCTGAAAATAAGATGGGCTTTACAGGATGGGGAAAAACTCATGCTTTGTATCAGGGCACGACTTTAGTCGTGTCCCGATGAGCCTGCGTCTCACACAAGGTGATGAAAACCGGTTTAGCGCCTGTGCTCTACTTGCTGCACGGAAGAGCCGCTCCCAACGAAGGGCACGGGTTTAGCCGTGCCGCACAAGCTTACTCAATTGGCCGGCTTTAGCCGCAGAGGTACGGTTTTTCATCCAGGGCTGAGGGTGGTTTTAGACTGTGCCTCACATTTTGGAAATATGATGGGCTTTAGAGGCTGCGGAAAAACTAGGGTTTGTATCAGGGCACGACTTTAGTCGTGCCGTAAGCAGCTAGATAAAATTGGGCTTTAGCCCCTGCCACCGCCAGAGCGACAACAAATATGACTTTTCCCGCTAGGACACCCATGCGCTGCTTCTTACTTTTCTTCTTCACCGCCCTGCTCGCCGGTGCCCAGACCAGCCACTGGCCAACCCAGGACGGCAACTACGTCATCAAGAATTTTCACTTCGGCAGTGGCGAATCGATCCCCGAGCTCAAGCTCCATTACCTGACCCTGGGCAAGCCTCACCGCGATGCGGCCGGCCACACTGATAACGCCATCCTGTTGTTACACGGAACTGGCGGCAACGCCCATTCCCTGCTCAACCCGGTTTTTAGCGACGTGCTCTTCGGCCCCGGCCAGCCGTTTGACATCACTAGGTTCTACATAATCCTGCCCGACGACATTGGCCACGGCCAATCGAGCAAGCCGTCCGACGGCCTACGCATGCACTTCCCTCAGTATGACTATGACGACATGGTCGCCTCTCAGCACACGATGCTGGTGGACGGCCTGCATGTCGATCATCTACGTCTCATTCTCGGCACCTCGATGGGCTGCATGCAGTCCTTCGTCTGGGGCGAGACTTACCCAACCTTCAGTGACGCGTTAGCCCCGTTTGCCTGCCTGCCGGTGGAGCTAGCCGGCCGCAATCGCCTGTGGAGATATATGGCGATGCAGATAATCCGCGATGACCCAGCATGGCAGAACGGCGACTACACGACAGAGCCGGTCGAGGGACTGCGCGGGGCAAACGATCTTATTATCATTGCCGGCTCCGCACCGCTTTACATGCAAAAGCAGCTTCCCACGCGAGCCGCTGCTGAGGCCTACGCCGACCGCACTTTAGCCGCGGCGATAGCGAACACCGACGCCAACAACTTTCTCTATTACGTCAACGCCTCGCGCAACTACAATCCAGAGCCGAAGCTAGCCACCATCACCGCCCCGGTGTTATGGATCAACTCCGCCGACGACTTCATCAATCCCCCCGAGCTGGGTATAGCCCAAAAGCTGGTAGGAAAGATGCCCCACGCCAAATTCATCCTGATCCCAATTTCGGACGCAACCCGCGGCCACGGCACTCACACCCAAGCAGCCATCTGGAAGGACTACCTGATCACCTTCCTGAAAGAAACAGACAAGCACTAGCCCGCGCGAGAAACTCTACCCCGGAACAAACAAAACTACACGGGTGCCCCATGTTCGCACCAGCGTACGTGGGCCGAAAAAGACGGGCGAAGCCCTCCAATGCTTCTACTCATTGGCTAAGAACAAATGCGTAAAGCGTGTCGCCTCCGGCCGCAACCAGATACTGCCGCCCGTCCAGCATATAAGTCTCCGGCCCATTACCCTCAGAACGCAGCATCCGGAAATGCCACAAAATCTCCCCATTCCCAGCATTAAAAGCAATCAAGTTCCCGCTGTAATCCCCGGTAAACAGCAAATTCCCAGCCGTAGTCAAAATCCCCGCACCGACATACCCGCCGCCCAAGCTATCCGCCGTTGTATAAGCGTGGCGCCACTTCACGTCTCCGGTCTTATAATCAAGCGCCTCCAGCACATGTTGCGACCAGAGACCCCGCACCGACCCTCCATAACCCTCCGGCCGCTCACTCGTATCGGTTAAATACGTCAAGCTATACCCAAGCGTCGCGTTGACATAAAACAAACCCGTCTGGGGACTGTAACTAGGCGGCATCCAATTCGTCCCGCCGCCTCCGTTAATCGTAAGCAAGTTCCCGTCAACCGTCGGCTGCCTTTGCGGATCGGGTATCGGCTCTCCCCTGCCATCGATCCCCTTGGACCAATTCAATGGCACAAAGGGTTTCGACACGACATGAGCCCCATTGGTCCGATCCAAAACAAAAAAATACCCATTGCGCGCAGCCTGAGCCAACAGCCTCCTTGGTTTACCGTCAATCTCCGCATCGAACAGCACTGGAGTCTCAGTATTATCCCAATCGTGCGTATCATGCGGTGACCCCTGAAAATACCAAACCAACTTCCCAGTATCCGGATTAATCGCAACAATCGAGCACGTCCAAAGGTTATCCCCTTTTCTACCCTGCCCTGCCATCACGGGGTTCGCATTCCCCGTCCCCCAATACAGCAAGTTCAGGTCCTTGTCATAAGTCCCGGGAAGCCAGGTCATGCCACCCCCATGACTTGCGGCGTATTCGTTAGGCCATGTTTCCGATCCGGGTTCCCCCTTAGCCGGCTCACTATTCCAACGCCACTGCAACTCCCCAGTCACCGGGTCATGCGCTTCGAGATAACCAGGAACATCGATCGCATCGCCGCCCACTCCGACAATCACATGGTTACCAACAACCATGGGAGCCCCGGTGGTGAAGTACTGCATTTTCTCGTCCGCAACCTTCTTCTTCCAACGTTCCTTCCCGGTCTTTGCGTCCAAAGAAATAAACCACCCATCAGGCGCCAGGAAGTACAGCCACCCACCAAACATCCCTACACCCCGATTGCCGATCAGGTGGCCGCCTTTGTCCTGCCAGTCGTAGTGCCATAGTTCCAGCCCCGTACGCGCATCCACCGCAAAAACGTGATCGGGAATAGTGAAGTAAAGAATCCCGTCCACCAGCAATGGTGTGGACTTGATGTCGGGGTCGCCCACTCCGCGCATAGGGCCACCAGGTACGCTCACCCGAAACATCCAAGCCAACGACAGCTTATGCACGTTGGAGGAATCGATCTGGGTCAAAGGGCTAAACCGCCGGCCGGAATAATCTCCGTTGTACGTAGGCCACGTATCGGTGGGCTCCTTCTGCACCAACTTCTGAGGATCGAGCCCCTGGGCTATCGACACCTCCGGCAGCAAAAGAAGCGCGCAAAGCAAAAGGAGTCTCACTTCAAGGTCACCAGGTAAGCCGTAAGGTCGTGCATTTGTTGGTTGGTGTATTTATCCAGCATCTGCCGATGGAAAAGCAGCTTGTCCTCCACTTCCACCGCAACCCCCTTCTGTAACGCAATGGAATGGTAGTTACCCTCCGCGTCATAGAGCGAAACGTAAAAATCGTCCAGATGCTTGAGCGTTCCCTGCAGTCGGGTACCATCCTGTTGCGTCACCGTGACCTTGGTAGGCGAAGGCCTCCTGGGGTATAAAAATTCCTGTTGCAGATCGGGCGGCTTCGTCTTCGAACCGATATGCGCCAGGTCCCCCGATACCGAGTGGCACGTATTGCATTGTCCCGCACCATTGAAATAGGCCTCGCCTGCCTTGGCATCTCCAGTGACGACGTTCAGCGCCTTATAGGTTCCGCGGTTGGCGGCAAGTTCTACTTGCAAGTGGAGATACTCCGCAATGTCGCGCACCTGCTCATCCGTCAAAGAAGGAAACGCCGGCATTCCCTTGGCAGGCCGTCCCTGATGAACGGTCTGACCGATCAACTCCCCCTGGTTGTCATCGAGCACCACTGCTGATCGCAAAAGGTCGGGGCCGCTGGCGCCGCGGGCATCCGCTCCATGGCAAAACCCGCATGTGGAAGAAAAGACCTTCTGCCCCTCAGCCGCCAATTTGGCGTCAGGCATCCGGCCCAAACCGAGAAATTCCCGCGTACTCACGGCTCTGGAGTCCTCCTGTTGCTGAGGCTCCTGCGCTTTGCATAGCGGAACCAGCGCCAAAAGTAGCCCGGCAGCCCAAGCCCATTTTCTCGAGGGTACTGGCCTTTTCATTCCACCCGCCACCGATGACTCATCCTCAATCCACCCGACTCAGAATATATTGATCGGCAAACGCTTGTGAACTCGCAGGAGACGAGCAGGAATGCCGGACGACAAAACAGCCATGACGACCCCCTTTCACTCCACTGCGGAAAACAGCAGGATCATCCGCGTTCCCACCCTCGGACTGGACCTCACCGTTCGTCTTGCCCCGGATGTTCTCGGCGGCGCCATGACACTATTTGAGACCACCAACGCCGCCGGCTTTGGACCCCCACTCCACCGTCACCGGGAGGCCGAGGTCTTTCGCGTCTTAGAGGGCGTTTATTTGTATGAGCTCGACGGCCATCGCTTTCAGGCGAATGCTGGCGACGTGGTTTGCGTTCCCGGCGGTGCCGTGCATGCATTCCGCAATATATCGGACGGCCCCTCGCGGCAGTTGGTCATGATGTTGCCGGCAATGGATGCGGAACGTTTTTTCCTGGAACTGGCAGAAGTCTTGGCCAAGCCCCACGTTGACCGGTCAACCCTCAACACCTTCGGAGCGCCGTGGGGTGTGGAGTTTCTGGGCCCACCGCTCGCCCCATAGCGGGATGAGGCAAATCGGCAGTCCGGCTTAACGGCTGTTAGTCTTGTCCCAGGAGTTGTTGATAAGATGGAAATCTATCAACACCAAGAAAGAGGACAGCCATGATGAAAACCTTAGCCCTGGTGGGCGCTTTCGCGTTATCCGCATCATTGACCCTTGCCGCACAGGATGTGGTTCACGCAGTAGATGGAACAGTTAAAAAAGTTGACTCCGGAACCAAAACCATCGTTGTCGCCACCAAGGACGGCACGGAACATACCTTTCACTACACCGGCGATGTCGCAGTGGATGGCGCCAAAGACACCGAAAAAGGAACGGTGGATGCGGCCCACGGAGTTTCGGAAGGCAGCAAGGTCGCGGTACACTACACCGTCGACGGCGGCAAGGAGACGGCGCACGAGATCGACAAGCTTGGGGATGACGGACTCAAGGCCACCGATGGCACCGTCTCCCATATCGACAAAGGCGCTAAGACCATCGCCGTCAAGACAGCGGACGGCACCGAACAGACCTTCCGTCTAACCGACCGGGCAGCGAAGGATACAGGCAAGGGTATCGCCACGGGTGCCGACAAGTCTGCCAAGGTTACGGTCTATTACACAGAGAAGGCCGGCGTGAAAACGGCACACTTTGTTAAGTCAATATTCTGACATTGGGAGGGTGCGATGAGAATGCTCCTACGGTTTGGGCTGGCCGCGAGCATCTTCGCCGCATTGAATGTCAACGTTGCTCAGGAAACACGCCGGGAGGCCAGCCTCCCGGCGGCCAACCCTGCTGACGACGCCAAGCCGAACAACCCGCAAATCCCCGACGTTTATGCCGTCACGGGCCATTTCGATCGCATTGTCGTTCTCCGCTTTAAATATCGAACCGACCTGCTTGCGGGCATGCAAAAAATGGTCAAGCAGGAAAATATTCGCAACGGAGTCATTCTTTCCGGCGTGGGATCGGTTCGCGGTTACCAGATTCACACCGTCAGCAATCGTACCCTTCCCTCGAAGGACACCTTCGTAACCAATCCCACCCAGCCTGCCGACCTGATCAGCATGAACGGCTACGTCATCGACGGCAAACTCCATCCGCACATGACCCTGGCGACTCCTGATAAAGTAATTGGCGGTCATCTGGAACCCGGAACTGAGGTCTTTACCTTCGCGATTGTAACCATCGGGGTAATGAATGATGTAGACTTCCGGCATCTTGATGAGAAGAACTATCGCTAAGCATTTTCACTTCTGGTGCATACCGGGCAACCGCTCCCAACGCGGCTTTTCCTCAAGAAAGGCCGCACATAACAGAGCTTCCCTGTGCAGCGTAGAAGTGAAAATGCTCTAGCCAAACTCGCCATGCGAACAAAGAAGTCGAAATCCGCGCCAGTCGGAGTCATCGGAAAAGTCCTGCGCATTCTTGAGTTACTCGACCAGTCCCCGGCTGGTCTTCCCCTAAAGGATGTCGCCGCCAAGACCGGGATCAACAAAAGCACCGTGCACCGTTTTGTCAGTCATCTCGAAGCGGAAGCCTATTTGTTCCGAGACGCAGCTGGGACCTACATGTTGGGGCCCAAGTTGGTCAGGCTGGGAAGCGGGGTTAACTTCCAGGCGACTCTCGCCAACATCTGCCATCCGACGCTCGAAAAGCTTCGCGAGGCCACGGACGAGACCGTAAACCTGGCCGTGCTCGATGGCGCCACCGTCCTCTACCTGGATGTGCTGGAAAGCTTCCACACGTTCCGGCTCGTCTCCCAGGCAGGCATGCGCCGTGCCCTTCATTGCACGTCCCTGGGCAAAGCGATCTTGGCCAACATGGAAGACGAGCACGAAGTGGACGAAATCCTCTCCTCCATTCAGTTCAATCCGGATACAGCGCGGACCCTGGGCAGCATAGCGCGTCTGAAAAAGGACCTGGCTCAGACCCGAGCCCAGGGTTTTTCGCTCGACGACGAGGAAGCGGTCGTCGGCGCCCGCTGTATAGGCGCCGCCTTCTATGGACCAGGCGGCGAGGTCCTGGGCGCCATCAGCATGTCCGGACCAGTTTCGAGAGTCAGCAAAGAGCGCCTGCCTTTTTTTTCCGCAGAAATCATGAAGGCCGCGCGCGAAATCTCCTGGCGCCTCGGCTATCGCGCCCCAAAGCCAGAACGCCGCTCCCCAAAACCCGTCCGCGCAAAGCGCGTAGTCCAATCCCGCGGCTGAAGCTTAACCAAAGGCAAACCGCGTCGACCAACATCTTTCCAGAAGAACTTCGCTCCCATTTGCTTCCCCAACGAAGCGCCGATTCTCCAACAGAATTGTCATCTCGAGGAGAACACCGGCCTACGGCCAGTTAAGGGTGGAATCAACAGCACGGGCGACCGCGCACCTGACGGGTGCCCCATGTTCGCGCCAGCTAACGTGGGCCGAAAAAGCCAGGCGAAGCCCATCAAACGTTTTTTGGTCGGTCCAGGTTACGGTTGTTCATTAGGAGGAGACGACTAGCCTGCGGCCAGTTAAGTGTGGAATCAACAGTACGGGCCGCCGCGCACTCGACGGGTGCCCCATGTTCGCGTCAGCGTACGTGGGCCGAAAAAGCCGGGCGACCCGGATTTCCTGCCACGCTGCACTGGACAGAACCACGTGTGCGCCTTTCCGCAAAGAAAGGCGCATGCACTGTATCAACGCCACGAAGTCCAACAGGAAATCCGGGGGAAGCCCATCAAACGCTTTTTGGTCGTTCCGGGCTACGGTTGTCCATTAGGACCGAAGCGCAGCGGAGTGGAGCGACTGCAGTTCCGCCCATCCCATGAACTAATGCCCAATGAAAACACCACCCCACCCTTGTCATCCCGACCTGCAGTTCAGCCACCCAATCCCCGTTGAATACTCCAGCTTTACCCCCACCCAATAATTCACCTATTGAAACGCATATTTTGTTGCTTGACATTCGAACTTTGCACCCTATAGAACGGTTGCGCACCTTTGGGGTCACAATTGGACGGGATAGATTTAACCGGCAAGGTAGCCGTAGTCACCGGCGGCGGAAGTGGAATCGGGCAGGCCATCGCTGAACGTCTAGCCGCCAGTAGAGCCCGCGTTTGGGTACTGGATATCGACGCCGGCGCCGCCGAAAAAACCGCCGCCAAGATCGTCGATGCAGGCGGAAGCGCCACCGCCCAACAGTGCAACGTGGCGGAACCGGAGAGCGTCACCCAGGTATTCCATTCGATATCCTCCGCAGGTCCCATTGACATGCTCGTCAACAGCGCGGGGATTGCCCACATAGGAACAATCGCGACCACAAAGACCCCTGAGTTCGAGCGCATTTTCAAAGTGAACGTTCAGGGCACCTTCCTCTGCATGCAGGCTGCGATCTCCACCATGATCGGGCAATCCGGCGGAGTAATCGTCAACATGGCCTCGATGGCCGCGGTCGTCGGCATCCCCCAGCGTTTTGCTTACTCCATGAGCAAAGGCGCCGTACGCTCCATGACGCTCTCGGTAGCCAAAGACTTCATCGACAAGAACATTCGCTGCAACTGCATCTCCCCGGCTCGGGTACACACTCCGTTCGTCGACGGATACCTGAAAAATAACTACCCAGGAAGAGAAGCAGAAATGATGGCTGAGCTGGCAGCAGCCCAGCCGATCGGCAGAATGGCGCGGCCGGATGAGGTGGCGGGCCTGGCGGTCTATCTATGCTCTGATCTCGCCAGCTTTATCACCGGGGCCGACCTTCCATTCGATGGCGGCGTTCTCAATTTAAGAGGTTGAATTTTTGTGGCCAGTAGCAAGAGGAACTTATGCGAATCCATCGAAACGTTTTAATAATCCTAGGCATGCTCGCAGTCATGTCGTCTACTCTGTGGGCGCAATCCGGCAACATTTTCGGAACCGTCACCGATCCCAGCGGCGCCGTCGTGAGTGGGGCTGTCATCACAGTGACGAACGTGGCCACCGGCACAGTCCAAAAAGCAAATTCTGATGACTCCGGCAACTACGTCCTTACAGATTTACCGGCCGCCACCTACTCCCTCACCGGTTCGGCTACCGGCTTTCAGACCCTTCAGCGCACGGGAATCCTTTTGCAAGTGGATCAGCGAGCCCGCATCGATCTCCCCATGCAGGTAGGACAAACCCAGCAGGTGGTCGCCGTTCAAGCAGATGTCACCAATGTAGACACCTTCAGTTCCACGGTGAAAGACGTAGTCGATTCCACGCGCATGACAGAGCTGCCGTTGAATGGCCGGAATGCCCTCAGCCTCCAGGCGCTTCTACCGGGCGCCGTGCCCGCAGCCAGCGGCTCCGCAGCCAGCGGCGTTGCGCTCAACACAGGGTTGGTGTTTAGCGTCAATGGCGCCCGGCCCAATCAATCCGCGTACACTCTCGACGCCGGCCTCAACATGGACATGTACAACAACGTCCCCGCCGCGTTTCCCAACCCCGATATGTTGCAGGAATTCTCTATCCTGCAAAATAGCTATAGCGCAGTCTACGGGCGCGATGCCGGAGCGGTCATTAACATGATCACCAAGTCCGGCACCAATCAGGTCCACGGAACAGCCTACGAGTTCTTGCGCAACAACTATGCCGACGCCAGGGATTTCTTCTCCACCAGCGTTCCGCCCCTTCGGCGCAACCAGTTTGGTGGAACCATAGGCGGCCCCGTCAGGCTGCCACACTACAACGGCAGAGACCGCACTTTCTTCTTCGTAGGCGCCGAACTCGTCCGCCAAACTCTCGGCAGCACCGTCTCCACCACTATCGTTCCAACTGCCCTCGAGCGTACCGGAGATTTCTCCCAGACAATTGTCGCAGGCAAGCCGATCACCGTAGCTAATCCGAGCACCGTCACCGCTACCAATCCAAACGGCACGCCCTTCCCGGGAAACAAGATCCCGACCGCTTTGCTCGATCCGGTAGCCCAGGCATTCACCAACGCCTTCTTCCCCTTACCCAACCGGCCGGGAAATATCTATGCTTTCAATCTTGGCTTGCCGACAAGAGAGAACCAGCTCATAGCAAAACTCGATCACTCCCTTACCACCTCTGACAAGCTAAGCTTCCGCTATTTCTTCGATGACAGCTTCAACGCCCAGAACGCCGGACTGCCCGCGTTCAACTCCAACAACGATTGGCCGACACATAACGGAACCATCAACGAAACCCACGTATTCTCGCCCGGCGTCCTCAACCTGGCTACCTTCATGATCGCGCGTAACACCTTCATCCGCTCCCCGCAGCTCACCTCTCCTTTGAATTGGGCTGGCCTGGGATGCATAGGATGTATACCGCTGGCGCCTCCCAGTATTCCTACCGACTGGGCGGTCTCGGTCACCAATGGGCTATCCCTGAGAATCCCTACCAACTTCCGCAGTTTCATGATGAACTACCAATTTCTAGACACGGTAAGCTATTCCGTGAAGAACCATCTGCTGCAATTTGGCGGCGAATACTCCTATGAGCGGCGATACGGACGCGAATACTACCAATTTGCTCCTCAGTACGCCTTCAGCGGCACCCGCTCCGGGAGCTACGGGGATGGTTACGCCGACTTTTACCTGGGCGCAGCCAACTCCGTGTTTCAGAACACCCCGCTGTTTTCCGAGCAATACAAGTACACTCCATTTCTTTATTTCCAGGACGATTGGCGGGCGACCAACCGCTTGACCCTCAACCTTGGGTTGCGCTGGGAACCATACATCACCACGAGGGACCGTTTTAATCACGATGGCGCCTTTCGTCCCGGCCAGCAGTCGACCGTATATCCGCTGGCGCCGCTTGGGGCCGTGTTTCCCGGCGATAAGGGCATCGGCCCGGGCGTGACACCGAATCGCTATGACCGGTTTGGGCCCAGAGTCGGCTTTGCCTACGACCCGTTTGGAAACGGAAAGACCAGCATTCGCGGCGCCTACGGCATCTTTTCCGATACCCTGCGGGCGGTGGCTCTCAACACCAACCAGCTCAACCAACCTTTCTCCTATGGACAAACGACGTTTTCCGTTCAGCTGTCAAACCCCTATGCCAACGCCCAGCAAACGCAGCAGCTCCTGCTAAACTACGTTCCGCCGAAAACGGCAGCGGATCGCGCAGCCAGGGTCTTCTATCTGCCCATGACTGAAAACACGATCGACCCTAACTTCACCACGGGGTATATCCAGCAATGGAATCTCACCGTGCAGCGCGAAGTTTGGAAGCAAATTGTAGTCACGGCAGCCTACCTGGGCAGCAAAGGAACCAAGCTACTCCTGCTGGAAGAGCTGAACCCGGGGATCTACATTCCTGGCGCATCCACTACCGGCAACATCAATTCGCGCCGGCCCTACACGAATTTCCAGACCATCACCGAAGACATCGCCGCCGGGCCGTCCTCCTATAACGCCTTCCAAATAAACTGGAATCGCCGCCTGTCAGGAGGTTTCACTCTGCTTGGGTCGTATGTCTATTCCAAATCCATGGATATTGCGTCCAACGACGGCAACAGCGGTTTGGGCAACCAGGCCCGCGATCCCTACAACTGGAATCTCGATTACGGACCATCAGATTTCGACGTGAAGCATCGCTTTGTCACGTCGTTTCTCTATCGAATCCCCGCTCCTAAATCCGGCAACACGTTGGTGAAGGCGCTTGCCGGAGGTTGGCAGGTGGATGGCATTCTCACTCTACAAACTGGCTTGCCCTTCAGCGTTCTTGCTGGTGTGGATCGAAGCCTGGTGGGGGTCGCCTTAGACCACGCTGATGTGAAGGGCCATCCCGCCGTCTACAACGGAAGCGGAACCTTCACTAAAATCGCGAAGTATTTCGACACCAGCGCTTTCTCGTCACCGGCGTTAGGCACGTTTGGCACCAGCGGGCGCAATATCTTCTATGCTCCGGGAACAGAGAACCTCGATGCCGGATTGTTTAAAAACATTCCCATCAATGAACAGAGGCGAGTGGAGTTGCGATGGGAAACATTCGACACCTTGAACCACCCAAACTTTTCAGCGCCCAACAACTCATTCAGCAGTTCTGCGTTTGGACGCATCACAGCGACAACCCGCGGCAGGGTGATGCAGATTGCCGCGAAAATTGTCTTCTGAGACCGCTATGAAACAGCAGATCACCCGTCGCACCGTTCTTTCAGGAATCGCAGCCTCGGCCTTGCTGCCCGCGCCGCGCGCTCGAGCAGCAAAGAAAGCGACGGCCTTTGCATTAATTGGTGACAGATACCACAACAGTGACTATATCCGCACCGCTTTACGCAAGACGCTGGTCAAGGATGCCGGCATCTCCATCGATTTCCGCGACGAGGTCGACCTGCTAACCGCCGACGAGCTGAAGGGATACAAGCTTCTCATCATGCTGCGCGACGGCATGCTCTGGCCCGGCGGCTATCTTCAGGGACCTCCGGGCGCTCCCAACTCACCCCCAACCTCTCTCGTGAGCGAGCCCCCCTTCGCAAAGATCGACGCGCAGCCCTTCTTTTGGATCACCCCGGAGCAAGGCAAAGCCGTGAAAGACTTCGTTTCCGGTGGCGGCAGCGTCCTCTTCTACCACAACGTCACCTATATCAGCCCGCACAACGATGACTTCCGCGATGTGCTGGGCGCGGTGACGGAGGAGCACCCTCCCCTGCGTCCCTTCAAAGTAAAAGTCGTGAATCGCGAACACCCCATCACCCGCGGAGTCAACGATTTCATGGTCACCGACGAACAGCACTTCATGACCTATCAAAAGGATCCCAAATACCTGCTGCTGCAGAGCGTGAACGAAGACGGTCTGACCTTCAAAAATCTGGGAAACTCTTCGGCGGCAGGATGGGCATACGATTACGGCAAGGGCCGCGTCTGTTATTTGGCCCCTGGGCACGTGATCACCTCATTATGGAACCCCGAATATGAAAAACTGCAGCAGAACGCTGTCCGATGGCTTCTGAGACAAATCTAAGCGGGGCCGACTGGAGAAGATTCTGACATTCGAAACAATTTGGCTTGCCGCACGGGCAAGATAAAGGAGCAACGAACAGTACGGACTGCGAAGTCCAACAGGTAATACAGGGAAAGCCCTTCAAAACCTTTAGTCGTTCCAGGATAAGGTTGTTCCCTAGGACAAGCTGTGAATTTAATTGGAGTTTGCCATCCAACCAAGTCCCGCAGGGACGGCTGAGAGTAGCCCAGGACGACAGTCCTGGGAAAATGGATCAATAATGTGTAGTCCCGCAGGGACGGCTGAAATGAGTCACAATCTCCAAGCGAAGTGGAGGATCTGCGGTCCAGCGGAGTTTAAGGACAATAATGAAAACCATCCTACAAATTCTTCTCCTAGCCTCGATAAGCTCCCCAATCATGCTGGTCGCCGCGCCACGAAATCCTCAGCTAGCCAGCTCGTATTTTGTTTACGTCGGCACGTACACCGGCCCGAAGAGCAAAGGCATCTTTGCCTACCGCTACGACCCCAAAACCGGCCACTACACCTCGATGGGCGTAGTAGCGGAAGTGAAAAATCCCTCATGGGTCATCACCGATCCGCACCATCGCTTTCTCTACGCAGTGACGGAAGCCGGCAATGATGGCAAAGTACACGGCTCGATCAGCAGCTACGCGATCGACCCGAAGACCGGGGCACTCAAATTTCTCAACAAAGTAGATTCCGGTGGAGGAGGGGCCTGCCATCTCGTCGTCGACCAGACCGGCAAGATCCTGTTTGTCGCTAATTACGGCAGCGGCAGCGTGGCCTCTTTCGCGCTAAACGCAGACGGAAGCATCGGCAACCAGACCGGCTTCGATCAGCATTCCGGTTCGAGCGTAAACCCTGAGCGCCAACAGGGCCCGCACGCCCACGCGGTCGTGCTTTCCCCCGACAATCGCTTCTTAATTGTGCCCGATCTGGGTACCGATCAAGTCAAAATCTATCGCGTCGACACGGCGAAAAGTTCGTTCACACCCAACGATCCCGCGTTTGTTTCCGTGAAAGCCGGTTTGGGACCGCGCCATTTCACTTTCGGCCCCAGCGGCAAGTTTGCCTATCTGCTCTGCGAAATGGGATCGAGCGTAGTTACATTTTCCTACGATGCCGCCAAGGGCTCCCTGACGCCCCTGCAGACCATTTCCAACCTGCCGCCTGGTTTCACCGGCGAAGACAACTCGGCTGAGATCGAAGTAGACCGCTCCGGCCGCTTCCTCTACGCCTCGAATCGCGGACACGACAGCATCACGGTCTATGCCATCGATCCGGCCAAAGGCACGCTGACCAAGGTTCAGGTGCAACCCACAAATGGAAACATTCCCCGAAATTTCGCCATCGACCCGACGGGCAAATTCCTGTTGGCTGCCAACCAGAAATCCGATTCGATCGTTATACTTGCCATCGATCCCAAGAATGGTCAATTGAAACCCACCGGACAGACGCTGGACGTCCCAGCTCCTGTCAGCATCCTGTTTGTACCTGCGCAATAGCATTGGAGGCTCTATGAAATTCTTCCGTACAAATTTTTCCAGGCGTGCTCTGGTTCAGAACGCCGGCATCGTCGCCGGCGCCGGCCTGCTTGGCCTCGGTACCGCCCCCACGATGGAGTCGCAGCCGGCATCCGGTAAACCGCGCGCCTTGGCTCTAATCGGCGATCGCTACCATAACCCCGACTACATTCGCGTGAGCCTCGACAAGGTCTTCAAAGACCTCAACATCCCCATCGACTACACCATCCACTACGACAAAATCTCAGCCCGCATGCTGAAGGACTATCAGCTATTCCTGATCCTCCGCGACGGCATGATCTGGCCAGATGGCTACCTCGGCCCCGACGCCTACACTGCCTACGAGGCAAACCTCGAAACCCCGAAAACCTTCCCCGAGCCCAAGCCCGTTACCTGGATCACCGAGGAGCAGGGTTCCGCAATCAAGGAATTCGTAACCGCAGGCAACGGCTTTTATGCTCTGCACAATTGCAGCAACATCTCGCTCAGCTCCAAGCCCTACCGTGAGGTGATGGGCGGCGCCTACATCAGTCACCCACCCTTGCGCCCTTTTGAAGTGCACGCCACGGCCAACAAACACCCCATTACCGAAGGCATGAAGCCGTTCATCGTCAACGACGAGCAGCACTACGTGGTCTACGATAAGGATCCAAAGTACGTCATCATGGAAGCGGAAAATGTTGACGGACTTAAGTTTGAGGATTTAGGCGCCAAGTCCATCTCCGGTTGGGCCTACGATTTCGGCAAGGGGCGGGTCGTGTTCACCGCGGTCGGGCACACCATCCACGCCATGTGGAACCCGCAATACGTCGAGATACAAAAGAGATCCATCAAATGGCTCCTTAAGGAACTTTGAACCAGCCGTTCTTTGCTGCTACTTTATATACCGTTCCCCTAATCTTTGGCTTGGAGTTGGTCGGAGAACGGCGATGCAAACACCTGGGAGTCTTGTCTACCTGGCGGTGGTCTTCGGTCTGCTCGTCATTCCGCGTGCATTGCAACGTTTTCGCCTGCCCGCACAACTCACCTGTTTCGCTTTTGGGATCATCGTTGCCGGCCTTTACAAAGAGCTCGTTTCCGATGGCGTCATCCAATATCTTTCGACCCTTGGCATAGCGGCCCTCTTTCTTCTTGCCGGCCTCGAAGTCGATGTTGCCGAATTGCGGCGCGAGTTCACATCGTTGGTGGGGCACTTCGCGGTGCGCGGGTTGGTGCTGGTAGCGTTTGCAGCCATAGCAGGCGCCTATCTCCATCTCGGCTGGCAAGTCGATTGCATGATTGCGCTCGCGCTGCTGACTCCGTCCACCGGTTTTATTCTCGACATGCTGCCCCATTCCGGGCTGAATCATCAGGAGCAGTCCGAGGTCGCTCTGCACGCCGTTACCGGCGAAGTAACCGCTGTCTTTCTCTTTTTGGTGATCTCGCAGGCGGGTTCGGCTAAAACCTTGCTCGTCTCCGGCGGGTCCGTCATCCTGATGATCGCGGTCATCCCCCTCCTTTACTTTGCCTTGGCCCGGTATGTTGTGCCGTACGCGCCTGGCTCGGAATTCTCTCTCTTGCTGATGGTCGGTCTCATTTGCGCAGTCATCACCAAAACCCTGGGAGTCTACTATCTGGTGGGCGCGTTTGTCGCCGGCCTGGTTGCCCGCTCTCTCAGCAAACGCTTGAAGACTCTTGCCTCCGAGGAAAATCTCGAAGCGATCCGGCTCTTCTCCTCGTTCTTTATCCCGTTCTACTTTTTTCATAGTGGACTGGGCGTACCGAGCGCCGCGCTGATCTCCGCGTCTATGGTGTACGGCTTCGTGCTGGCCGCCTGCACTATGCCGGTCCGGCTGGGCGTCGTTTGGCTGCAATCGCGGTTCATGCGGCATAGGGAAAGCCGTGGCAGCATACGCGTTTCCATAGCCCTCAGCCCTACCCTAATTTTCACCCTGGTCATCGCGGAAATATTACGCGAGAATTTTGCCGTCAGCCCCGCGCTCTACGGCGGACTACTGGTTTACGCCGCCATTGCCAGCATCCTGCCCTCGTTGACTCTGCCCGCCTTTGCCGAGACCAGCACCGTCCCCCTGTCTCTCGAAGCCTGACCCCCAATCGTTGACGCCAAGCACCCGGCAAGCTAATGTTAAGGAATCTGGTGTTCGGGAAGGCGGTGCAAATCCGCCACTACCCCGTAACTGTAAGCGCGGAGAGCTTGAACCAATTTGCTCAAGCCACTGGGATGTAAATCCTGGGAAGGCTGTTCAAGCTCGATGAAGCGCAAGTCAGGAGACCGGCCAGATGCCCACCAGGGCCGTTCCAGCTTCGATGGGAGAGCTGGAAAGTAACCACGCTGACGCGCTTTGCCCGTCAGCGTGGACGCTGGCCATTATTAGATCCCGCTTCGCGCCGAAGCTTCGCCAGGCGCTCGAGCGACTATGCAAGCAATGCGACGCAATCCAGTGACCCTCGTGCTTGGGGGTGTGCGCAGCGGCAAGAGCCATTACGCGCAACAACTCGGCGAGCGCGCAGCACGGGTCGTTTTCGTCGCCACGGCGCAGGCCTACGATGACGAGATGCGGCGCAAAGTCGACCGTCATCGCAGCAGCCGCCCCCGGCACTGGCAAACCGTCGAGGAGCCACTCGGCTTGGCAGAGGCCGTAAACCAGTACGGACCCGCCTGCGACCTGATGATCATCGACTGCTTAACCCTCTTCGCCGCCAATCTGCTCGATGCTGAAGGTGACGAGCAAACCCGCATCGACGCGCTCTGCCTCGCCCTCCAATCCCCGCCCTGCGCTGTCGTGCTGGTTTCCAATGAAGTGGGGAGCGGCGTGGTGCCCGAATATCCGTCAGGCCGCCGCTTCCGCGATCTCCTGGGCGAAATGAATCAGAGCGTTGCCCGCGTTGCCTCCAACGTGCTTCTGCTGGTCGCGGGCCTGCCATTGGTCCTCAAGGGCCAATTGGACGGCAGTTCATGATCGGCATGCTCGTCGCGGGCACCGCCAGCGGCGTGGGCAAAACCACGGTCACCCTCGCGATCATCGCCGGATTGCGCAAGCGCGGATACGTGGTGCAGCCGTTCAAGGGCGGCCCTGATTTTCTCGACACTACCCATCACAGCCGCATCGCTGGTCGAGCCGCACGCAATCTCGACACCTGGATGCTCTCCGGGGAGACCAACCGCGACGTGGTCCGCAAGGCAGCAGCGGGCGCCGGCGCCGTGGTGGTGGAAGGGATGATGGGGCTCTTCGACGGCAAGGATGGAGATGCGGACAGCGGGAGCAGCGCAGAGATCGCCAAGCTGTTCAAGCTGCCGGTGCTCTTGGTCCTCGATTGCGCGAAGAGTGCTCGGAGTGTGGCGGCCGTGGTCCTCGGCTTTGAATCCTTTGATTCAGGCCTGCCCCTCGCCGGCCTTATTCTCAACCGCGTTGCCGGCCGCAACCACTACCGGTTGCTGGAATCCGCCATTCAGGCTCGCTGCAAGACCCCGATCGTCGGCTGGCTACCGCGAGAGCCGCAAATTGCCATTCCCGAGCGCCACCTCGGGTTGCATGCGGCGGCTGACATCGATTCCTCGTTGGACCAGCAGATCGACACGCTGGCGCGACTGGCGGAAACGCAACTCAACCTCGACGCCATTCTGCAGCTTGCTTGCCCCCTCGATGCAGCGGCGACAACACCCATTTCGCAGCAGGATGAACCCCGCATCCGGATCGGCGTGGCCCGCGACCGCGCCTTCTCCTTCTACTACGAAGACAATCTGGATCTGCTCCGGCAGCAGGGCGCGGAAATCGTCCCCTTCAGCCCCATCGCGGATAAAGCCTTACCACCGGATTTAGACGCACTCTACTTTGGCGGTGGATATCCCGAGCTTTACGCCCGGGAGCTCAGTGAAAACGTCGCTATGCACAACCAGATCCGTGCTTTCATTCGATGGGGAGGCCACGTGTATGCGGAATGTGGCGGGCTGCTTTATCTGTCGCAGCAACTGAGCACAAAGGACGGAACTGACTACCCCATGGTAGGAGTCTTCCCGCTGGAGATGGAGATGACCGGCAAGCTGGTGGACTTCGGTTATGTGACCGTCACCTTCACACAAGACTGCGTGCTCGGCCCCAAGGGCGCCACGATCCGGGGCCATAGCTTTCATTATTCGCGGATTCGCTCCCGTTCCGAAGTATCGACCGGCTATCACCTTGAGTTTTCCCTCTCCGGCATTCAGCAGCAGGAGGGATTCACCTGCGCCAACGTTCTCGCCAGCTACGTCCACCTGCACTTCGGCGCGAATCCCGCCGTGGCGCAGCACTTCGTGGCGGTGCTTCGAGCCGCGCAGCCACTCAGGACGGCAACCGCATGAGGAAGACGCTGCTGGCTCTCGCGTTGTCCGGCTTCGTTCTCGCGGCCCACGCGAGCCGCGTGCTGACCGACGAAACCGGGCGCAAGGTCACGGTGCCCGACCATCCTCATCGCATCGTTTGCCTGGTGCCCAGCGTCACCGACACGGTGTTCGCGCTGGGAGCGGGAGACGATGTGGTTGCCATCAGCGATTACACAGTCTATCCCCCAGCGGCCCTGAAGAAGCCGAGCATCGGTGGCCTGGTGAAGCCCTCGATCGAAACCATTCTTGCCTTCCATCCCGACTTGGTAGTGGGAACCCAGATTCCTGGCTCGGCCGAAACCGCGGCTCAATTGGAAACAGTCGGGATACCGGTTTTCCTCATCGATCCTCGCGGACTCGCCGGTATCCTCCGCTCGGTGGATAGTATCGGCCGCGCGCTCAATCGTCTGCCGCAAGCGGCCGCGCTCAACTCTAGCCTGACCCAACGTATCGAGGCAGTGAAAGCGCGAACCGCAGGCAAACCGGCTCCCCGAATTCTGGTAACAGTCTGGTACGACCCGATCATCACCATCGGCAAGCACGCCTTCATCACAGACATCATCGAAGCCGCCGGAGCCAAATCCGTCACTGACGATCTGCTCCCTGACTGGCCGCAAATCAGCATCGAGACCCTGATCACCCGGGCCCCGGACGCCCTCCTGCTGGTCCGTGGCGGAAAGGTCAACATCGAAACCCTGCAAAAGCGGCCAGGCTGGAGCACCCTGGCCGCGATTAAGTCGAACAAGGTTTACTACGTGGACGAGGGAATAGAGGATCCAAGTCCAATCGCCATCAACGCCCTGGAAGAAATGGCAAAAGAATTTCATCCATAGATTAACCACGGCAAGGTAACGAGAAGGCGGTGCAAATCCGCCACTACCCCGTAACTGTAAGCGCAGAGAACCCGAGCAAGGAAGACAAACAAGCTACTGAAAAAACTCAGATTTTGTATCAGGACACGACTAATAGGCCCCGGAACAACTGAAGTTTCGTGTCAGGACATGACCAACAGGACTGGAAAAACTGAAGTCTCGTGTCAAGGCACGACCAACAGACTCCGGAACAATCCAGGTTTCGTGTCAGGACACGACCAACAGGACTGGAAAAACTGAAGTCTCGTGTCAAGGCACGACCAACAGACTCCGGAACAATCCAGGTTTCGTGTCAGGACACGACCAACAGGACTGGAAAAACTGAAGTCTCGTGTCAAGGCACGACCAACAGACTCCGGAACAATCGAAGTTTCGTGTCAGGACACGACCAACAGGCTCCGGAAAAACTGATGCTTTGTATCAGGGCACGACTTTAGTCGTGCCATAAAGGCCTGAAAAAAGGCTGGGCTTTAGCCCCTGCCACAGTCGGAGTCATAACAAATCTGAGTTCTCCAGCAGCCTGCAAAGCCACTGGGCCGAATCCCGGGAAGGCAGCACGGGTTTGTTGACGCGTAAGTCAGGAGAACGGCCTTGCTTCACCAACCCGAGGGGGGCACGAACGTGTTTTTACGCAAGATGCTGTTCTTATCAATACTCCTAACGCCCTACGCGGCCTTTGCCGCGGATGCGGGTGTCATACGCGGGACGGTAACCGACCCGCTAGGTTCCGTCATCGTTTCCGCCAGCGTAGAATTACTTGAGGGCGTCTCCGTCACGCAGCAAACAACCACCGACGCAACCGGCAACTACGTACTTCATCTGCACAAGTCCGGCCGGTACCAAATACGTGCCATTGCGCCCACCTTCCAGGCAACCACCAGCAGCGCACTTTTCGTGGGCGCCGAAGGCAAAGCCCAGGTGGACATAACCCTCGCCACGCAAACCTTAACTCAGCAAATTACGGTAACCGCCACAGGCACACCTACTCCCGAAGCCCAGGTGGGAGCAGCCGTGAGCGTTTTAACCCCAGATCAATACCGTTACGCAACCGAGGTGCAGGATCCGCTGCGGCTGATTCCAGGAGCACAACTCACCCAGACCGGGCAAGTTGGCGGCACCACCGGCCTATCGATACGTGGCGGCAACACCAATGCCAACAAAGTCCTCATCGACGGCGTCCCTGCCGACGATATCGGAGGGGCGGTCGAATTCGGCAACATCGATAGCGTGGGCATCGACAAAATAGAAGTCTTGCGCGAGCCCAACAGCGCCCTTTACGGCTCAGACGCATTGGCCGGTGTGGTGAGCCTCACCACCGCTCGCGGCACAACTCTACTCCCCTTGCTCACCTACTCCAGCGACGGAGGTAATTTCAACACCTTCCGGCAAGTGGGCACGCTGGGTGGAACGTTTCGCCACTTTGATTACTACTCCGCCTTTGCCCGCACCGACACCCGCAACAGCTTACCGAACGATGCTTTCCACAACGGCACCTATGCCGGAAATTTCGGCTGGACTCCAAATACCGCCAACGATCTACGCTTCACCGTTCGCCATCTCGCGGTGGCCTCCGATCAACCAAACGCCTTCCTCCTTTACGGCATTCCCGATTCGACAAACGTGAAAGAGCGCGACAGTTATTACACTGCCGCATGGAACAACCAGACCACCGAAAAATGGCACAATCAGATTCGCTACGGCGGCCTGCGGCTGAACTACAAGTACACTGACTTTGCGGCGACCGGAATCTATGATCCCGATCTCGACGTCTACCTGGGCGCCCCAGTCAACATCGAGGGTGCAAACGGCTATCGCGCAAGCGGCCAGGCCATCTTTCAATACGGCGCCACCTACGGCGAAACCTTCCCCAACAATTACGTGGCCCCGAGCAAACGCGACTTTGTCTATGCCCAGACGGACTACCGCATCAATCCTCACATCGTCGCGCTGGGCGCCTTCAAGTATGAGGATGAGCGCGGCTCCACTCTATCGTCCGGGGGAACCCCCACCGCCATCGAACGCGGCAACTACAGCTACACCATCCAGTTCGCGGGAGACTTATGGAACCGTCTCTATTACACTGTAGGCAGCGGGCTCGAAGATAACGGACTCTTCGGCTTCGCCGCCACTCCGCGCGCTTCCCTGGCCTATTATCTCTTCCGCCCCACTACCGGCTGGCTCAGTGGAACCAAGCTGAACTTCAGCTTTGGTAAAGGCATCAAAGAACCGAGCATCTACTACCAGAGCATCTCGCTCTTCGGCATCCTCGCCACCCTCCCCAACGGCGCTCAGCTAATCCAGCAATACCACGTCTCGCCGATCGGCCCGGAAACCTCGCGCACTTATGATGGAGGCGTGGATCAACAGTTCTGGAACGGCCGCGCCCGCATCACCGTGACCTACTTCCATAACGAATTCACCAATGGTGTGGAGTTCGTGCCCCAATCGGCTTTGATAGCCCTCGGCCTGCCCGCAGCCACCAATCCGGCGGTCGAGTTCGGCGCGGCCGTCAACTCTCAAGCCTTTCGCGCGCAGGGCGCGGAAGTGACCACCGAATACAAGGTAGGTAGCCACCTGTTCGCCCGCGGCGGCTACACCTACCTCGACGCAGTGGTGCAGCAATCCTTCTCCAGCGAATCCCTGCCCAGCTACAATCCCAATTTCCCCACCATCCCGATCGGCGCTTTCTCTCCCCTGGTTGGCGCACGGCCCTTCCGCCGCGCTCCCCATTCCGGCTACTTCGGGCTCACGTACAATCGCTCCCGATGGTATGGGGCGTTCACCGGCACCCTGGTTGGCCGCCGCGACGATAGTGACTACCTCACGGATGCCGAGTTCGGCAACAGCCTGTTACTCCCCAACCGCAATCTCGACGGCGCTTACCAACGTCTCGAGCTTGGCGGCGGCTACCAGGTAAGCCACTCGTTAAGCGCCTACACTGATATACAGAACCTGTTGAGCGAGCATTACAGCGAAGCCTTCGGTTACCCCGCGCTTCCCTTCACCTTTCGGGCCGGGATAAAAATCAGCTTCGGAGGCGAGTCTTGGCACTTGAAATAGCCGCGACGTCAGGCGCCCCCAAACTAGGCGATTGGATCGACCGCCGCCGGACGCTAGGGCCGGCGGCGGCCATAGCCCTTTTGCTCGCGTCGCTGGCCGTGGTCATCCTTTTCTCCCTGGCAACCGGAGCGGTCTCCATCTCCCCTCGCGCGATCGCTGCCGCACTCCTCGGATATCAACCGCTCACCGAAACCGAGCGGCTCATCCTATTTCACCTCCGCCTCCCGCGGGTGCTCGCGTCGGGCCTAGTGGGCGCCGCGCTGGCGATGGCCGGGCTGTTGTTTCAGGGGCTCTTCCGCAATCCCATCGCCGACCCCTACGTCATCGGGTCTTCCGGAGGCGCGGTATTTGGCGCCTGCATCGGCATCTTTTTCTTCTCCCAGTGGTCGGTCTTTGGCTTCAGCGCCACCGCGCTGCTCGCCTTCGCCGGCTCTGCGGCGACCATGGCGTTCGTCTACGCGCTGGCTCGATCGGCGGGCAAAACCAACGTCGTCACTCTACTCCTGGCAGGCTTTGCCATCAGCACCATGTTCACCAACACCAGCTATTTCTTCGAGCTCTTTGACCGGGCGGGAGCCAACAACCGCATCCTCCTCTCCTGGTTGCACGGAGTCATCGGCATACCTGCCTGGACTGAACTAACCATAAGCGCGGCTCTCATCGCCGTCTCAACCATGGCGGCATTGCCGCTGATGCGCACCTTGAATACCCTGGCTCTGGGCGATGAATACGCCCAGCAGCTCGGTGTCCCGGTCGAGCGCGCCCGCGTGGGCATCATTCTCATCGGATCGCTCCTGACGGCCGTCGCCGTCTCGCTCGGCGGCATGATCAGCTTTGCCGGCCTCATCGTGCCCCACGTCGCACGCCTGTTGTTGGGTCCCGACCACGTTCGCCTGCTGCCGGTCACCGCGTTGGCGGGAGCCATCTTCCTCATGCTCGCGGACACCTTGGCGCGGACCATTCTCGCCCCGTCTGAGGTTCCGGTCGGTATTCTCATGGCCTTTATCGGCGCCCCTTTCTTCCTCTACCTGCTGCGCAAAATGAAACGGAGCTACGCCGTATGAGCGCGCTGCTCCGCCTGCACGACGTGCACTTCGACTACGAAGGCCACACCGTCCTGCGCCACACCACCTTCGAACTCGAGCCACGCACCTGCACCGCTCTCATTGGCACCAACGGAGTAGGCAAAACGACACTGTTGCGTATTGCCGCCGGTGTTCTGCGCCCAAAATCCGGGAGCGTCACCTTGGCCGGGCGGCCGATGGAAACGATCCCTTTAAAGGAAATAGCCCGCACCATCGCCTTGGTGCCCCAGCACCTGGAGGTGCCATTTGCCTTTACCGTGCAGCAAGTAGTGGAGCAGGGCCGCACCCCCCATATCGGTATGCTGCGAGGGCCGGGGAGCAGCGACCGCATGGCCGTCGATCGCGCCCTCGATCTGGCGGATGCCTCTCGCCTGCGTCATCGCATCTTCAACGAACTCAGCGGAGGCGAGCGCCAGAGAGTCAAAATCGCCCTGGGACTCGCGCAACAACCCCGCCTACTGTTGCTCGATGAGCCGACCCAAAACCTGGATATAGGGAGACAGGTCGAGCTCCTCGATCTGCTGCACTTTCTTCAGGCAGAGGGCATAACGATTCTGGCATCCATGCACGATCTACACCTTGTGGACAAAAATTTCTCTACGGTAATTCTGCTCAGCCCGGGACAGCCCTTAGTCACCGGAACCCCCGAGAAGATCCTGAAACCCTCCGTGCTGGAACGCGCCTTCCAGTGCCCTCCGGACCGGCACCCGCTCCTGATCGAACGAGCCGAGCTCTACCGATGAACACAGAAGAAGTGATCGCGCCTCCAGACACCTACCTCGCCGAGGCCAGGGCTCGCCTCGACATGCTTACCAAGCCGTTGGGAAGCCTGGGACGGCTGGAGGACCTAGCCGCCCAATTATTCGTAATCCGGCAAGGGCGGGTCCAGGTTCCGTTCAGCAAAGCAGTCTACGTTTTCGCGGCGGATCACGGCATCACCGCCGAGGGGGTCAGCGCCTACCCCTCCGAAGTAACCCGCCAGATGGTCCTCAACTTCCTTTCCGGAGGAGCCGCCATCAATGTCCTCGCCCGGTTCAACCAGGTGGAAGTCAACGTCATCGACATTGGAATAGACGCCGACCTCTCCGACTACCCGGGCCTTTCGCAATACAAGGTGCGCCGGGGCACCAGAAATATGCTCCGCGAACCGGCCATGAGCGAAGACGAACTCAGCGCCGCGCTCTCGGCCGGCTATTCTCTGGCCGAAGCCGCTTTCGCCAAGGGCAACAACCTGATCGCGGTGGGGGAAATGGGTATCGGCAACACCACCGCCGCCAGCGTGCTGACAGCCGCCCTCACTGGCCAACCACCGAGCCTGGTTACCGGCCGAGGCACCGGCCTCGACACCGAGGCCTATGCGCACAAATGCCGCATCGTCGAAGCGGTCTTGCACCGCCACTTCACCCAGCCCACCAACCCGCGCGAAATTCTTCGCTGCGCCGGCGGTCTCGAGATCGCCGCCATGACCGGCATGATCCTGGGAGCGGCCCGCCGCCAGATGGCCATCGTCATGGACGGATTTATCTCGACCGCCGCCGCCGCGATCGCCTGCGCCCTTGCTCCTGCTGTGCGGTCCTATTTATTTGCCGGTCATCGATCCCAGGAGCCCGGCCACCAGGTCTTGCTGGCTCACCTGCAAATCGAGCCCATCCTCGACTTAGACATGCGATTGGGCGAAGGCACCGGCGCTGTGCTCGCCATGCCGATTCTGGAGGCCGCCATGCATCTATTTCTGGAGATGGCAACCTTCGCTTCGGCCGGCGTCAGTGGGGCGACCTCATGAAGCTCCGTGCCCCGCGCATTGCCGTAGACGTCGCCGTCGCCTTTCAATTCCTCACCCGTTTGCCGATCAGCAAAACGGGCTACGTGGAAGACGGCCTGGCGCGGTCGGTGAAGTTCTTTCCCTTGGTTGGCTTGGTAATCGGATCGGGTGCGGCGCTGATGGAGAAACTGCTTTCCCCTCATCTGAGCCGCCCTGCCTGTGCGCTGGCCGTCCTCGTCTATCTGATGCTCATCACTGGGTGCCTGCATGAAGATGGTCTCGCCGATGTTGCCGACAGCATGGGCGGCTGGAGTTTTGAACAACGCCTCACCATTATGCGCGACAGCCGCCTGGGCACCTTTGGCGGGGCAGCCTTGACACTTTCTCTACTCGCCCGAGCTGTCCTGTTGGCCGAGCTGCCGCTCGAGCACTTCACCGCGTACCTGGTGTCGGCCCACGTCCTCTGCCGCTGGTCAACCCTGCCCTTAAGCTACTACCTGCCGCCTGCGCGCTACACCGAAGGCCAGGGCGCGCGGGTTGCGGGCTTAACCTCGTCCACCTCCCTCGTGCTCGGGTCCATTTTTACAATTGCCACCGTGGTGGTGGCTCTTCATAAAGCCGCCATTGCGCCGTTGCTCTCGGCAGTAATTTTCGCCGTCCTCAGCAGCCTCTTCTACATGCGGAAATTCGGCGGCATCACCGGAGATTGTTTTGGCGCAACCAATCAGTTGACCGAGATCGCCGTATACCTCTGTGGCATATGGAAGCCATGACCTTCTTCATTCGCCACGCAGAAACCGAGATGGCAGGCCGTTTTTGCGGCCACGCCGACCCTGTCTTGAGCGCGCGAGGCCGGGCCCAGCTCGCCCCGTTAGCCCAACAGCTTTCCGCACAGAAGTTCAAGCGTATCTACAGCAGTGACCTGCAACGCGCCATCGCCACCGCCCAAGCGATCACGGAGGGGCCCATAGAGCTCCGTCCAGCCTTAAGGGAAATTAGTTTTGGCCGATGGGAAGGCCTGACCTGGGAAGAAATCGAAGCAATGGATCCGGAGTACGCCACCAAGTGGATGGACGAGTATCCCCGCCTTCCCGCGCCTTCCGGCGAGACGTTCGACGTTTTCGAGAAGCGGGTTCTGGAAGAAATAAGCCATCTCCTACAGCACCCTGGACCAATCGCGGTAGTGGCGCACGCTGGGGTACTGCGCGTCGTCTTGCGGCATCTCTGCGGCTGCACTGAGTCAGAGGCCTGGAAACAAACCCAAGCGTACTGCTGCGTTGTGCGCTACGAACAAAAAGGAGAACAGCAATGAGTATTGCAACCAAGCGTGGGGATGCCGGACAGACCGGCCTTGCCGGAGGCATTCGCGTATCGAAGGCGGACCTCCGTGTCGAATCTTATGGTTCGGTCGATGAGTTGAACACGGTGCTCGGTTTCGCCCGAAGCATCTGTAAGAACGCTGAAATCGCGGCCTGGACGGAGCAGATTCAAAAGACCCTCTTCCGCATCGGATCCGCGCTGGCCACGCCGCCCGAAAGCCGCAAACCGCAACCCTACGTCACCACCGAAGATGTAGACTTCCTCACCAATCTCGTCTACCAGATCGAAGCCACCGACGGCATATTAGCCGACTGGTCCCTGCCCGGCGCACACACCGAATCGGCGGCCTATGAAATAGCGCGCACCGTCTGTCGCCGTGCCGAGCGCAACGCAGTCCGCCTGGCCGAAAGCGGCCAAGAGGTAAAGCCGGAAGTGCTGGCCTATCTTAATCGCCTGTCCGATCTAATTTGGCTCTTTGGCAGGCTGATCGAACTAAACGCCGGCATAGACGCAAGTCTTCGCGACGGAACCAAGCCCGGTCCAAAATTCTCCAGGGCCTGGTAAATCCTCAACACCGGCCACGAAACCTGATGGGTGCCCCATGTTCGCACCAGCGTACGTGGGCCGAAAACGACGGGCGAAGCCCTGGGCGAAGCCCATCCAACGCTTTTGGTCGGTCCAGGGTACGGTTGTTCATTAGGAGGAGCCGACTTGCCTGCGGCAAGTTAAGGGAGCAATGAACAGTACCGGCCGCCGCGCACTCGATGGGTGCCCCATGTTCGCACCAGCGTACGTGGGCCGAAAAAGCCGGGCGAAGCCCCTCAAACGCTTTTACTCGGTCCAGGGTACCGTTGTTCATTAGGATGAGCCGACTTGCCAGCGGCAAGTTAAAGGAGCAATGAACAGTACCGGCCGCCGCGCACTCGATGGGTGCCCCATGTTCGCACCAGCGTACGTGGGCCGAAAAAGCCGGGCGAAGCCCATCCAACGCTTTTACTCGGTCCAGGGTACCGTTGTTCATTAGGATGAGCCGACTTGCCAGCGGCAAGTTAAAGGAGCAATGAACAGTACCGGCCGCCGCGCACTCGATGGGTGCCCCATGTTCGCACCAGCGTACGTGGGCCGAAAAAGCCGGGCGAAGCCCATCCAACGCTTTTAGTCGGTCCAGGGTACGGTTGTTCATTAGGATGAGCCGACTTGCCAGCGGCAAGTTAAAGGAGCAATGAACAGTACCGGCCGCCGCGCGACTCGATGGGTGCCCCATGTTCGCACCAGCTAACGTGGGCCGAAAAAGCCGGGCGAAGCCCATCCAACGCTTTCGGTCGGTCCAGGGCTACGGTTGTTCATCCCAAGCGCAG
>CAWITT010000008.1:0-31094 GCA_963839025.1 uncultured Acidobacteriaceae bacterium | reverse complement strand
TTCGGTTAACAGCCGAATGCTCTGCCATTGAGCTACTGAGGAGTGTCTTGGCGGGAACGTCTTGAACTGTTTCTGATTTTACCGCAAACCTAATCCCCTGCGTCAAAAGCCTATCCGCCGGCACTCCCCGCCAGGTCCTGAATCACCGCCTCGGCGGCACGCCTCCCCGAGGCCAGCGCACCCTGAATAGAGGCCGTTTCGCGGTAATCCCCACACATGTAGACGCCTCCGGAGCCGCCCAACCGTACCGGAGTCTGTTCCCACTCCGCGTGCCGCTGCTGCGGCAACGCCCGGGCCAAGGGATAGGCCTGAAGCGTCCTCCAGGAATCTACGACCGGGCCAAACCACTTCTTCAGATGGTCCCGGACCGCGGCCTCCAGCCTCAGCACGCCGCTCGGTCCCCCGGCGCTTCGCCTACCACGCTGGCCACCACCAGGTGCGCTCCCGGCGGCGCATAGGCGGGCGAAACCGCACTCATTACCGCCACGTTGTTCACCGGCCCAGCCCCGCGCCCCTCCCCATTCAACAAATGATGGGTTCCTCCACAGGCGCCCCTGGGCAGCAAAATAGAAGGCCGTGGTCTTGTTCCAGGCCCGCACCTCGGGTACGCTCCAACCGCCCACCCCGGCCAGCAGCGGGTTGGCTTCGTTGCCCGCAACCGCCAGCACCACGGCGCGCGCCTCTAACGTCTTCCCTCCCGCAATTCGACCTGAAAAGATTGCGCGTTGCGCGTCACTTTCTCACCCGGGCGTCCGTCACCAGCGTACCCGTGAAGCTTCGCCGCCAATTGCAACGGTATCTGTTCCATACCCGCCGCCGGAACAACCGTGTCCCCCACCGAAAACATGCGAAAAAGGAATTCGAAAAAGCGGCTCGAAGTCACCAGTTCGCGCTCCAGAAAAATGCCGCCAAAGAATGGCTCGAAAAATCGCTCGATGATTTTCGGGCTGAAAGGAACCGCCTGCAGATAGTCGCGCGTGGTCTTTTCCGGCCGGGTAAATATCTCCGCCCAGTTGCCTCGCTGCACCCAATTGCGCAGGTTGCCACCTGTAGTTTGTCCTCCCGGGAACAATGGGATCAAAAGCGAACCTGGCCCCTCCCCAGGATCGCGGAACGGATCGGCAAAGCGATGGAACTTGCCTCCATGCCATACCAACGCGCCGGGCTCAAATTTTCTTAGCTGCAATCCGCCATAATCGAGCAGGCGCCGTGCTTCCGGATAAGCCGTCAGCATCACCTGAAATCCGCGATCCAGGCGAAAGCCTCCACCAAGTCGGTGCGTACGCGTCCGCCCGGCCCGTCGCTCGCCTCCAGCAGAGCCGCCGTCACGCCCGCCGCCTCCAGCGACAGAGCGCAGCTGAGTCCGGCAAGTCCTGCTCCAATAATCACAACCTCGGTCATTTTGCCCTCATGTGTCCTTCCCTCTGCAGACTGGAAGTTAACCAAGACAGTGTCCTGCTTGACTTTCAGCCGTCCCTACGCAGACTGGATCAGTTCGTCAAATCTACCCAGGATTGGCATCCTAGGCCGCACATTCAGCCGTCCCTTCGGGACTCTCGTAGAGTTCTTCCGCCTGTAAGCCCCATCGATTTTTCAATCATTTCGGCCCGACTAAAGGGGCTGCGGAAAAACTCGGTTTTGCTGTGGTTCTAGCTGTGGCAGGGGCTGAAGAGTCTTGGTGAGAACCGGATCTGTGGGACCAAGCAGAACCTGATGGGTGCCCCATGTTCGCGCCAGCTAACGTGGGCCGAATATGAATTTCTTCGAATGCTTTCACTCAACGAGTAACAACGACGGAAGGGCTTCGCCCAGGGCGTAGCCCAGGGCCTTCGCCCGTCTTTTTCGGCCCACGTACGCTGGTGCGAACATGGGGCACCCGTCGGAACGCGGGGGACGACTGCTAGTACAGCATCACCGCAACTTTGTACGTCGTAAACCCCTGCTCCGGATGGCTGGAGCCGCAGGCGCCCACCGCCGCCTTGTGATACTGGCCGCTGGCAATTCTTTGTTCCAGCACCTCCGGCAAGCGGCTCAAATCCGTTCCCTCCCAGCGCATCACGAACCTCGGCGCCGAACCGCCCGCCGAGCCATGGTCCATTTCGCAGGTCTGGCGGGCGTCCTGGGTCTGCCCTGCCGGCTGCAGTCCTTTTTGCTGCAGCAATTGCCCAATCTTCTGCTCAATCTGCTCCGGCCCAAGCTGGGCCACGCCGTCGGCAAAATCCTCCACGGCGTAATAGTTCGCTCCCTTTTTCACCAGGCCCACACCAATCACGTTCATTGCCGGATTCAGAAGATTCGCCCGATGCGGAGCTGAGTTCATCCACTCCTGCTCCAGCCCCTGCGGGCTCGGCGCCAGAGCGACGTTCTCCGCAATGGAACGGAAATGCGCACCCGCCCCGGCAGCACGGGCGACCAAGTCAGGTTCGCCAGGATATTGGTGGGAAAGAGCCGGCTGCTGCGCCATCAACTGCGCATGTTCGGCCGCCGCCTGGGCCAGCGCGGGATCCCACTTGAAGGGAGGCAATCCCTGCTGGGCCCGGTCCGCATTGGCCAGATCCATCACCTGCTGTTCGGGCGATCCTTTCGCGATTGCTGGGCCCAGGCCGGAATCGCCGTCAACACTACCGTCAGCGCCATCGTCACAAGTCGCATGCGGTTCTCCCTCCAGATATTATGCGATCATTGGCCATCGATGGCCTTCGCCCGCACTCTCCGCCACCAGCCGCTCGGCGTCATTGGTATCCTCCTGCTGCTGCTGTTTGTCACCATCGCGGTGCTGGCGCCGGCCATCACACCCTACGATCCTGCCGCCATCAACCTCGTGCAGCGGCTCGATCCGCCTTCGCATGCCCACTGGTTCGGCACCGACGAACTCGGCCGCGACATCTTCTCCCGCATCCTCTCGGGAGCGCGCCTGTCGCTCATGGTCGCCGTGAGCGTGGTGGGCCTCTCACTTTCTCTGGGACTGGTTCTCGGCGGACTGGCCGGCTTCTACGGAGGCCGCATCGACACCCTGCTCAATGTCTTTGTCATGAATGCCTTTCTTTCCTTCCCCGGCATTCTGCTGGCTATCGCCTTTGTGGCCTTTCTGGGCCCCGGCTTGCTCAACCTGGTCCTCGCCCTGGCTATCGGCGGATGGGTGGGCTATGCCCGTTTGGTGCGCGCCCAGGTGCTCGCCGTCAAAGAGCGGGAATTCGTCGAGTCCGCCCGCGCCCTGGGCGCCTCAGACCTGCGCATCTTCACCCGCCACATTCTGCCCAACATTCTGCAGCCCATCATCGTGCAGGCCGCCATCGGCATGGCAGGAGCCGTTCTGGCCGAGGCCACCCTCAGCTTTCTCGGCCTGGGCCTGCCGCCGCCGGCGGCCAGTTGGGGCGGCATGCTCAACGACGCTCGCTCCCACCTGTTCGATTCGCCCCACATGGTGGTTTTTCCAGCTATTGCCGTCATGCTCTGCGTGCTGTCGTTCAACTTCATCGGCGATGCCCTGCGCGATTATCTCGACCCACGTACCCGGCTGCTCATTGGCTTATGATCAGGGGCTTATGATCGGGGACCTATGATCGGAATCATTTCCGATACCCACGGTCTGCTGCGGCCTGAGGCGATCACTGCCCTGCGCGGGGTCGACCATATTCTCCATGCCGGGGACGTGGGCGATCCATCCATTCTCGATGCCCTGCGCGGCATTGCGCCGGTGACCGCCATTCGCGGGAACATCGATGTACATGGGCCCTGTTCTCACTTGCCCGAGACCGAAGTCATCACCCTCGAGGGCCATACTTTCTACATGCTGCACGACCGCCACGCACTCGATCTCGATCCCGTGGCAGCAGGATTTTCCGCAGTCATCAGCGGGCACTCCCACCAGCCGCTGATCGAGTGGCGCCAAGGCGTTCTCTACATGAATCCGGGTAGCGCGGGGCCGCGCCGTTTCAGCCTGCCGATCTCGCTCGGGCTGCTGGCGACCCGTGCGGATGGCCTACAGCCGCAACTCGTGACTCTTCGGGTTGCGTAGGCTGGAGCATGGGCAGGATAAGCTCCAGCAACTGAGGCACAATTGCCTCGGCTGGCGGACGGTCAGCCATGGAGTACCACTGCTTCACCCCACCACAGATAGCCGCACTCGCCGCCGCCGCCACAATTTCCGGCGATAAGGGCAACGGCGGTTCAGACCGCTCCATTCCCTCCAGCAGCAAACGTTGGATCGCCGATACGATCGCCGCATCCTTCAGCGGTTCGAACGCCGTCTGCCGCGCGCAAGCACCCCCGGCGTGTATCTCCCTAAAAAAATCGCACGTCGCCTGGATGATGGCCCCCACGGCTGAGGGACAGCCAGCGTCATAGCGCACTTGCCGCTGGTGGAGAAGCTCATGAAAGCCACTCCCCACCATCGCTTCCAGCAGAGCGTACTTGTCCGTGTAATGGTCGTAAAAGGTCGCCCTGTTCACGGTCGCGGCCTCGGTAATATCCTGCACCGAGATCTCGTCAAAGCTCTTGCTCTGCATCAGCGAGCTGAGGGCCCCTTGCAGAAGCTTCCTGGTGCGGCGAATCCGCGGGTCACGAACCTGGCAGTCAGAAATTGGGGTCATCACTTTTATTAGAGCCTATTCATTACAAAAAAGAATCGGAAAACAACGTATGTCGTCTAAGTTAAGTGTGCGACAAACGACGCATAACCAACATATGTTGCTAGGGAGAGCGATATGAAAATTGCGGTTCTGATTGCCCGCATCCTGCTGGGCCTGATGTTTGTGGTCTTTGGACTCAACGGATTTCTCAACTTCCTGCATGCCCCAATGCCCCCTGGCACTGCCGGCCAGTTCATGGGTGCGATTGGCACTACGCATTACTTCCACGTGGTCTCCGCCGTGCAACTGCTGGGGGGTATCCTGCTGCTAGCCGGGCAGTTCATCCCGCTGGCACTGGTTTTGCTGGGTCCGGTGATCTTCAATATTCTGCTTTTTCACATAACCATGGCGCCGGCCGGTTTGCCGCCTGGTCTCCTGGCCTTTGTCTTGTGGCTCATCATCTTCTTCGGAGTGCGTCACGCGTTTGCGGGCATTTTTGCCCGCACAGCGTAGTCAGCTTCGAATGCGAGGATTCGCCACGGTATAGAGCACATCGGTCAGCAAGTTGACCAGCACATAGGTCAGCCCCACGGCCAGGATGCAGCCTTGTACCAGCGCGTAGTCGCGGTTGGAGATGGCGGAGACGGTAAGCCGGCCAATCCCGGGCCAGGAAAAGATAGTCTCGGTGACGATCGCGCCCGCCAGCAGGGCGCCAAATTGCAGGCCAACCAGGGTCATCACCGGGATGATGGCGTTGCGCAGCGCGTGACGGTACACCACTATGTGCTCGGGCAGGCCCTTGGCGCGGGCGGTGCGGATGTAGTCCTGGTTGAGTTCCTCGAGCATGGCCGTTCGCACCATGCGGGTGAGGATAGCCGCCAGACTGCCACCCATGGTGACTGCGGGCAGCAAGAGATGGGCCGGGGAGCCGGCACCCGAAACCGGGAGCCAGCCCAACTCGATCGAGAACACCAAAATCAGGATCGGGCCCAGCGCGAAACTGGGAAACGAAAGCCCCAGCAGGCTCACCACGCCGACGGTGCTATCTTGCCAGCGAGCCCGGCGCAGCGCCGCCAGGACTCCGGCGGGAATGGCCATCAACAGGCCCAGAACCAGCGCGGCTACCGTAAGCTCCAGCGTGTAAGGGTAGCGGCTTAAAACCAAATGAGAAACGGAATCGTTGAGGCGCAGAGACCGGCCCAGGTCTCCATGGAAAACCCCGCGCCAGTAGTGGACGTATTGCTGACCCAAGGGCGCGTCGAGCCCGTATTGATGGCGCAGCGCCGCCAGGTCTGAGGCGGTCGCGCCCTCCCCCAGCATCTGCTGCACCGGGTCCCCGGGCACCAGGTGGATGAGCAAAAAGACCATCGACACTACCAGCCAGATCACCGGCAGGATGTAGAGCACTCGCTTGAGCAGCGCAATCAAATCAGCGGTCTAACCTTCCGTTGGGGTCTCCAGCCGCTCGACGCGGACCTGGCTGATGCGATGATCGCTCATTTCGAGTACCGTGAACCTTCTTCCTTCGAAATCAACGGTTTCGGCGCCGGTTGGGATCTTTCCCAGCCGCGTCAACAGGAATCCGGCTAGCGTCTCCACCCCGCCGTTCCGCGGCAAGTGCCAGTTCATCTGCGTTTCCAGGTCGCGGAGGTTTACGCCGCCATCCAGCACCACGGCGCCCGAAGTGGTTTGCAGGGCGGCCCTGGGACCGATGTCGAACTCGTCCTCGACTTCCCCGATTATCTGTTCAATGGCATCTTCTACCGTGGCTAGCCCTACGGTCGAACCGTATTCGTCAACCACGATGGCAATTTGCCTCCGCCGCTGCTGAAATTCGCTGAGCAGGTCCAACACCGGCTTGGTCTCGGGCACCACCAGCACATCGTGCATGACTTGGCCGAGGCGCAGCTCCGTAAAGGGCGCGCGGGCAAAACGGGTTTGCGCCGTCATTCTGAAGTGCATCAAACGCGACAGGTCTTTGGAGTAAACCACGCCGACAATATGCTCCGGTCCCCGGGCCGGGTCATACACCGGAATGCGGGAGTGCTGCTCCTCCACCACCCGGGCATTCGCATCCTCGATCAGCATGTCTGTGGGCAAGGAGAAGATGCGCTGCCGGGGAGTCATGATTTCCCGCGTGGGTACGGCGTTTAGTTCCACCGCGCGGTGGATCATCGACTCCTGAAAGGCGGGCAGCATGCCCATTCTCCGCGAGGCCGTGGCGATCAGCTTCAGCTCTTCCGGCGAGTGCACCTCGCCCCCCTGCATCATGTCGCTGCCAAAAAGACGCAGAACCACGCGCGCGGACCACTTCATCAGCCGCACCACCGGGCGGGTCAACCGGATAAAGGCATCCATCGGCCCGGCCACCGCTACGGCCAGTAAATCCGCCTTACGTAACGCCAGGGATTTGGGAACCAGCTCGCCCAGCAGCACATGGAGGTAGGTAATCAAGGCGAACGCCAGCGGCACGGCCAACAGGTGGGCGTACACCCTGGCGTGGGGCATCCCGTTGAACCAATGCTCGAAAAGGGCGGCGACGGCCGGTTCGCCGATCCAGCCCAAGGCAAGGCTGCACAGGGTCACCCCCAACTGCACGGCCGGCAGGAAATCTTCCATATTTTCCTGGAGGCGGCGCACCGCGCGTGCTCCAGGCTGCCCCAGGGTGATCAGCCGCTCGATGCGCGTCTCGCGGACGCTGACCAAGGCAAACTCCGCTGCCACAAAGAAACCGTTCGCCAGGATCAGCAGGGCGACGGATACCATCCGAAAGAGCAGCAATTCAATCATTTCGAGCAAAAAACCGGATATTGCTTCATGATACCTGCGGTGGAGGCGTGGAACCTTCCCGGCCCAGTCTGCGTATCCATCTACAGGTCGAAAGACATCGAATCCGAGAAGCCCCAAGGAGGGCGACCATGCAAACCCGATCGAATCCAGCCCGGAAAGTGGCAGCCGGCATCCTGGTTGCCCTGGCCCTGTATATCCCTGCTGCCCTTGCCGAGGAGCGCTCCTTCGACCGCAACTTATCGGTGAACGGCCCGGTGACGTTGCACGTGAGTACCGGTTCTGGCTATATCCACATCTCTCCTGGTTCCGACAGTCAAGTGCATGTTGTCGGCCACGTGAAAAGCAACAACAGCTGGTGGGGCGGTTCGGCCGACGATGTGGGCAGGGTTGCTTCGAATCCCCCGATCTCCCAGGCGGGCAACATTATCAGCGTGGGCGACGACCATGGCGATTGGAGCCGCCATGTCACGATCGACTACGAGATCACGACGCCTAAAAGCACGATGCTGGTGGCGGAGAGTGGGTCCGGGGATCTTCAACTTTCAGGTATTAGCGGTACGGTGCGAGCTCACACCGGGTCGGGATCTATTCGCGCCTCGAGTCTCGGGGCGGGCTCCAGACTGGAGAGTGGCTCAGGGTCGGTCGAAGCGAGCGATCTGCAGGGTGCTACCACGCTCCAGACTGGCTCGGGAGAGATCCGTGCGCAGTTTTCAGCGGCGGGCGACGTGAGCGCGGGAACGGGCTCGGGATCCATCAACCTGGGTAATGTACAAGGGGCGGTGAAGGCGCAGACGGGGTCGGGCACGATCGAGATCAGCGGCCGGCCCACCGCGCCATGGAAGCTCGAGACCGGCTCGGGCGATATCCGCTTGCAGCTCGGCAATGCTCACTTCACTTTGGACGCGGATACCGGTTCCGGGTCGGTGAAATCCGATCCACCGCTCACGATGACGACCCATGGCACTACAGATAAGCACCACGTCAGCGGAACCGTGAACGGAGGCGGCCCGATTATCAAGGCTAGGACCGGGTCGGGGGATATCAGGATCCAGTAAGCGTGAGGATTAAGCGAAACCGCAACCTCTCTCAAAGCCCGAAGTAGCGGCGTACTCCGTACTCCATAAGGCTGTTCGGCAGGAGGCGCTTTAGCCATACCGATGCACGCTGGGCTCCCGGTCCGACCGTATAGCGCAGCCGGGGATTGTTCTGGTTCACGACCCGGTACAGCAGGCGTGCAATGTGCTCGGGGCCTGAGCCGTTTTGCTCATCCCGCTCCGTCCGCGCCAGCGCAACTTCAAACGACCGGCCATAGGTGTTTTTTGTGACGTGACGGCTTTGGGTGAGACCTGTCTTATGGTCTCCGGGCTCGATCAGCACCACCCGGATGCCAAACGGCCTTACCTCCATTCGCAGCGCTTCGCTCAACCCCTCCAGGGCAAATTTTGAGGCGCTGTACATTGCCTGGTAGGGAAGGGCTATGAGCCCGCCGATGGAACCTATGTTGACGACATAGCCGCTACGCTGGCTCCGCATGGCCGGCAAAACCGCGCGGCAGACGCGCAAGACGCCGAAGAAATTGACCTCGAACAGCGTCTTCGCCTCCTCGACGGTTGTATCCTCAACAGCCCCGCCCATCCCCATTCCGGCGTTGTTCACCACGATATCCAGCCGTCCTTCGCGGTTGAGCACAGTGGCCACGGCCTGCTCGACCGACCGATCGTCGTTAACGTCGGCCGTCAGCATCGTGACCCCGGACGGACCGGCCGTCGGTCGCCGTGAAGTGCCGTAGACGTGGAAGCCGCGCTCCACCATATACTTGGCGCAAGCAAGCCCGATGCCCGAAGAAGCGCCCGTAATCAGGACAACCCGCTGATTTTCCCTCACCATATCGAACTAAAACGTATCACTAGTGCATCGAACAGCTTTTGCAAGGAGCACGACATGGCAAGTCAACATCAAATCGGGCGCATCGCCGCCGCGCTTACGCTGGGGCTTCTAGTGGCAGGATGTAATGGGTTCAAGCAGCCCAACGCGAAAAACTTCACCGGCGCGCTGAATGCGTACTTCAGTAATCACGACGATTGCCTGTTCTCGAGCTCGCTTCGCTTCCCCTATGAGGCGGGCACTTCGAGCAGCGACAAAGATTCCAAAATCAAGAGTCTTGATGCACTGGAGGGCGCGGGGCTGCTCAAGTCGCTGGAAGACAGAGATATCCATGTGAAGCGGTATGAACTCACCACGTACGGCAAGCGCGTTCCGCCTCGTTTCTGCTATGGGCACAGGGTTATCACCAGCATTGACGGGTTTACTCCGCCCGCGGTGGTCGATGGCCAGAGCACGAGCCAGGTGAGCTATCACTACAAGATGATGGACATTCCGGGTTGGGCCGACTCGGACGCGATGCGTAAGGCCTTCCCTGCTCTGGCCAAGGCAAGCTCCCCGGACGCCCAGGGCCGCACCGCGGTTGTGCTGACTATGAACGGCTGGCGTGTCCCGGAATAGAACGCATCCGGTGCCTCGACTAAAGTAGAGAGATGCTCAAGATTTATCGTTCTATCCCCGGGGATTCGCTTCGTCTGCTGGTGTTTGACCTGGATGGCACCCTGATTGATTCCGGAGCCGACCTCTGTGCGTCGGTCAACGCCATGCTGCAACATTTCGGCCGGCCGGCCTTACCCCAGGAAGTGATCTCGACGTATATCGGCGATGGGGTGGCGCGGCTGGTCGGCCGTTCGCTGGGCGAACCTGAGGATCCCGCGTTTCTCGAGGCAGCCGTTTCCTATTTCCTCGATTACTACCGCGCGCACAAACTCGACCACACGTACGTCTATCCAGGGGTCTTTCCCTCTCTCGACAGCTTGCGGCTTCACCCGGCCGGCAGTTCTATGGCCGTTCTCACCAACAAACCGATCGGGCCGTCCCTGGCGATCTGTGAGGGCCTGGGACTGAGCCCTTACTTTTTCCGCATTCTTGGCGGCAACAGCTTTGCCACCAAGAAGCCCGATCCGGAAGGGTTGCTGGCGTTGATTGAGGAGGCCGGTGTCACCCCTGAGGAGACATTGATGATTGGCGACTCCGATGTGGACATTCGCACCGCCCGCAATGCGGGGACCTGGAGCATGGGCTGCACCTACGGACTTTCTCCGCACACTCTGGAATCGGTCCCCCCAGACTGCCTGGTGGATTCGCCCGTGGAGTGGCCCGCGGCGCTGGTTGGTCCGTCGATCCCTATGACCAACGCCCAATAGGTTTGGGAGCCAAGACCAGACGGTGGAGGGAGTGTCTTCCACTAAGCCGTGGTTTCGGGGATGGAGCGAACTGCAGGTCCCTCGCCTGCGCTCTTAATGAACAACCTTATCCCGGAATGGCTAGAGGCCCACGGAAAATTAACTCCTAAAGTCTTAGTTGACAAGCCTCCCTGGGTGCGTATTACTCTACTAATTGTTTAGGAGAGGCCATGACGCCTGCGAAACAACAAACACTGACCCCTCTGGAGCTGGAGATCATGCAGGTGCTTTGGGAATCGGGACCCGGCACCGTAGCCGAAGTGCAGCCCAAACTGAAGGGTGAACTGGCCTACACTACGGTGCAGACCATGCTCAACGTGCTGCTGCGCAAGAAAAAAGTAAAGCGGGTGCAGGAAGGCCGGGCGTATCGCTACCGGCCGGTGGTCAGCCGTGAGCGGGCAACGGGCAGCGCTCTGAGCGACCTGGTGCAGCGTATGTTCGGCGGATCGAGTGAGGCGCTGTTGATGGCGATGGTGGATACACAACAGATCACGGCGGAAGAGCTGGCGCGGGTAGCAGAGCGTTTGGCTGCCGCGGAACGCACCGAAGTCCAGGAGGAGAAGCAATGATGGAGCAATCACTCGCTGAGTACGTCGTGAACGCCCTCTGGCAGGTTCCGTTGCTTGCCGGCGGCGGCTGGCTTTTGCTGCGCGTGGCCAAGCCCGGGCCGCAGACGCAACACCGGATATGGTTGGCGATACTGGCGCTGTGCGTGCTGCTTCCCCTCCGGGGCATGGATACGCCCGGGGTCTTCCCTACCCGGCTGCCATCGGTAACCATGGTTGCAACAGATCCCGCCACCCACGAAGATTCGCTGAGCCGGCAAAGGCCGTGGTTTGCGTCGCTGCCTCACTTATCTTTGCGGACGCACACCGTGCGCTTGAACGCAACCACAGAGCACTGGCTGGTGAGGCTGTACCTCGCGACGGTGGTCTTCTCCCTGGTGCGTCTGGCGCGCTCCTGGTCAGCATCTCGACGACTGGTGGCGGATGCGCAAGAAACCTCCCGGCACAATATGGCCTTGGCCTACTACAGCCGGCGCTTCCGGGTGGAGCTGCCTCAAGTCCGCGAATCACAGCAGGTGTCGAGTCCGATGGTCGTGGGCGCCGTGGCCCCGGTTCTGTTGCTGCCTGAAGGTTTTTTCCGGCTGACCGAGGACGAAGTAAGAGCAACTCTTTGTCACGAGCTCGCGCATGTTCAGCGGCGGGACTATCTCATGAACCTGCTCTGCCAAGTGGCCGCTCTACCCGTGGCCTGGCATCCGGTCGTAAGTCAGGTGCAGCAAGGTATACGCACGACGCGTGAGATGGTATGCGACGCCATGGCGGCGCAGGAGATGAAGTCTCACATCGGATACGCGCGATGCTTGCTGGCTTTGGCGAACAGCATGCTGGGCGGATCCGGCTTAGCGGAGCAACGGCACGTCGGGCTATTCACCCACAACACACTGGAGAAGCGAGTCATGCTGCTGGTGGAAACGACCAGGATGACAGTACAGGCAAGAGTCGCGCGCGCAGCGACTGGCACGGCGGCCATGATCGTTGCAGGCACGCTGGCAGCGATGTTTCACGTAACCCCCACGATGGCAGAGCCGGCGATGGACGTAGTGCAACCGCCGATGCAGACTGTCTCGGCCACAGCGCAAGCGAAGCCACTCGCGGCCAACCCTGCTCCTGAACCGGCGGCGGTCAAGCGGGTAAAAAAGCGGCGTGCCGTACGGAAGATGGTCGTCGATCAAGAGCCTGAACAGCGGAGCGAAAACATTCAGCGCGATCTGTCAAAGACCAGGCTTATGCTTGAGAGTCCCAATTTCAAGCAGCAGATCGAGAACGCGGACCGGCAGGCGGCCAATATCAGAGTGATGATCGATAGTCCGGAATTCCAGCAACAGATGGAAGAAATGCAGCGGCAAATGGCCAACGTCACGGTCAGGTTCGACAAATTCCAGTTCAAAAAACAGATCGACGAGGCGCAACGGCAGACAGCTCGCGTTCGGGTGATGGTCGAGAGCCCCAAATTCAAACGACAGATCGAAGAAGCACAACGGCAAACGGCGCGCGTTCGGGTGATGGTCGATAGTCCTGAGTTCCAGCGCCAGATGGAGGAGGTCCAACGGCAGATGGTGAACGTCAAGGTGAAACTTGAGGGATTGATGGCGCCGTGTGCGCAAGACGGGAACACGCCAGTCAAATAGCTTTGGTCACCGGCTATTGATGCTTCGAATGCTTTTACTAAAACGGTTGATGGGCTTCGCCCGTCTTATTCGGCCCACGTTAGCTGGTGCGAACATGGGGCACCCATCGAGAGAGGTTACAGATCCAGGTTGGTATCGTCTATAACTTCTATGCCGCTGCCAGCGCAAGGCGTTTCTGCAGCAGATGCAGGAGCGCCACTTCCTCCTGGCGCAGAGCGTGCGGCGCATCCTCTTCTACATGCTTCTTTACTGTCTTGATCATTGCTCCGCTGAAATAAGTGTCCAGGACCGCTGGGTGCACATAACATTTGCGACATACCGATGGCGTGTTCCCCAGGCGGGTTGCCACATCTTTAATCGCCTGCACAACATTCTTTTTGGCTTGCGTCTGCGATTCAAAGGCTTCGAATTCCTGCAGCATGGTGCAGGCCAAGACGGTTCCAGCCCAAGTGCGAAAATCCTTCGCTGTGAAATCCTGTCCGGTCATCTCGCGCAGATAGTCATTCACGTCCGCTGAATCCAGACTATGGTGGGTTCCATCCTTGTCGATATATTGAAATAACTCGTACCCCGGAATGTCCTGGCAGCGTTGAACTATTCTTGCCAACCGGCGATCGCTGATATCCACCGTGTGGCGCACGCCGCTCTTTCCTTGAAACTTGAACGTAACGCTCGAACCTTCCACCTGCACATGCTTGTTCCGCATCGTGGTCAGGCCGTAGGAGTGGTTCTCTCGGGCGTACTCCTCATTGCCCACACGAATCAGCGTCGCTTCCATTAGTCGCACGATCGCTGCGAGTATCTTCTGCCGGGGCATCCCGGCCAAGGAAAGATCCTGCTCCACTTGTTCCCGTATGCCCGGGAGGGCGGCGCCAAAAATCGTCATCCGTTCGTACTTGGTTTCGTCACGCACTTCGCGCCAGCGCGGATGATAGCGGCTCTGCTTTCTGCCTCGTGCGTCTCGTCCGGTGACTTGAAGGTGTCCCTTAGGGTTCGTACAGATCCAAACGTCTTGCCAGGCAGGAGGGATGACGAGGGATCTGATGCGTTTTAGCACCTCCCTGTCACGAACTGGCTTGCCGTCAGCATCAAGGTATCCAAAGCCGGTGCCCCGGCGTCTGCGGTGTATCCCAGGCTGCGCATCACTCACATAACGCAGCCCCGCGGCTTTGGCAGACTCGGCGGGATCCGTAATCAATCCTCTGGCTTGTTTCCGTTTCGACATATTCAAACGCATTGGATGCAAGAGCTTCGTCTGGGAAGAGCCCAGGATTTCATCCCGCTCACAAATATGTGAACCGTCTATCGTCTTGACGATAACAAACACGTGTAGTAGAAACTATTATCAGTGTAGGAGGAGCCCTTGCCGGAACCTAAACTGTCCAAGCTTGAGTTCCAAATCATGGAGGCTCTGTGGACACAGGGCGATCTATCCATCCGTGAGATCCAGGAAACCTTTGCCCCCAAGGGCATGCCTGCCTATACGACGATCCAGACGACGGTCTATCGTCTCGAAGCCAAGGGCATAGTCCGGCGGGTGAAGAAGGTGGGGAATTTCCATATCTTTGCCGCCGCTATCTCCCGTGATGCGGCGCAGCGAAGGCTTATCGACGACCTCTTGACCTTATTTGGCGGCCGGTCACAGCCGGTGATGGCGCATCTGATCGAGTCCGGCAAGCTAACCATGCAAGATGTGAAGGAAGCAGAGAAAGCCCTCCGTAAGCTGGAAAAGAAAGGATAACCCTATGATCACCTGGTCTGGAGTATGGGCGGCACTTGCCAACCACCTGTGGCAATCGACGTTGTTCGCGGTCGCAACCGCGATCCTGGCGCTACCCATGCGGAAGAATCAGGCGCAGGTTCGTTATTGTCTTTATCTGGCGGCATCGCTCAAGTTTCTGATTCCCTTTTCGCCGCTGATCGGCCTTGGCAGTCATCTGGCGCAGTTGAATCATTCCGGCGAAACGGAACCCGTTTTCTACTTCGTCGTGCATGCGGTCAGTCAGCCGTTTGACCAATCGGAGGGCACCCGAGCGTTGGCGCCATGGTTAGTCGGGTTGTTATGGTTGGGCGGCTTAGTCACAGTGGCCGGCCTATGGTGCATGCGATGGAGGCGGGTTGCTTTGGCGATACGCAGCAGCGCCCCCATAACCTGGGGGCGTGAAGTGGATGCATTGCGCGCCGCGGAGCGGGCAGCCGGATTGCTAAAGCCGATCACCTTGTGCCTTACACAAAATTCGCTTGAGCCGGGTGTGTTCGGAATCGGTCACTCGCGCTTGCTTTGGCCCGCCGGGATCTCCGAACGCCTGGAGGATGCCCACCTTGAAGCCGTCCTTGCTCATGAAGTGCAGCATGTGCGCCGCCGCGACAATCTCGGTGCTGCCATCCACATGATGGTGCAAGCCGTCTTCTGGTTTCATCCCGTGGTTTGGTGGCTTGGAGGGCGACTGGTTGAGGAACGGGAGCGGGCCTGCGATGAGGCTGTTGTGCGTTTAGGCAATTCGCCAAATATCTACGCAGAAAGCATCCTGAAGACATGCGAATTCACTGTAAGTTCACCATTGCCTTGTGTTTCGGGGGTTACTGGTGGCGATCTCACGAACCGGATTGTCCGCATCATGTCGGCGAAATCAGGAGATAAGCTCAGCTTCGCCAGAAAACTCCTGCTCCTGACGGTCGGATTAGGGGCCGTTGCCGGACCGGTAATCGTCGGCCTGGTGAGAGGCCCGGTGGCCGGGGCGCAAGCGGCGCGACCGGATGCAGTTAAGCCGCAGATCTACCACATAGGAGGGGAAGTTTCTGCGCCCAAGCTGATCTACGCTCCTAATCCAAAGTTCACAGACAAAGCTATCAAGGCTAAATATCAAGGCGTGTGCGTTCTTTCTTTAATTGTGGACGCGCAGGGTAAACCCCAGGAGATCAAGGTTGTGCGTCACTTGGAAATGGGCCTGGACCAGAAAGCTATCGAAGCCGTGCAGCAGTATAAGTTCACGCCGGCGCTCCTGCATGGAAGGCCTGTTCCGGTAGAAGTAAACATCGAGGTCAATTTCAGACTCTATTAAATCAGCAAATTAGTTCTGCGGGAGGACGACAGTCGCACAGCGCAACAAATATAATTTGCGCGATCGAGCAAAATAGTGATGTTGGAACGTCTTATACGTAGCTTTCCACTTCACATGCGTTGAACAAGCCCACGGGGCTATTGCCGGAGAGGATCCCCGAACCATGGCTGACTACGTTGTGCGCAAACTGGATTTCACCAGAAACTTCGTACTGAACGCGGCCGCATGGTTGATCGTTGCCGCAATCGCCCTGTTCGGCCTGGTAGACGCCGCACAAAGCCGGGCTCAGACTGCAACCCCAACGAAGGGACAAGGCATCGTCGACACCTGGCAGGGGACACTGCATGTCGGCAGAGACCTCCGCATTGTGGTCAAAATTTCCAAAGCAGACGACGGCGGATACAAATCTGTCTTCTACAGCATCGATCAGGGCGGAAACGAAATTCCAGTGGCTAAGACGACCCTGGATGGCACCATCGTCAAAATGAATGTTTCCGCAATCGGCGGATCCTATGAGGGCAAACTGAGCGGTGACGGTAAGACGATCAGCGGCAGTTGGACCCAGGGCCCTCCGACCCCTCTCGATCTCACGCGCGCCACGCCCGAGACGGAATGGACCATTCCAAAGCCCCCGCCCCCTGTTCCGCCCATGGATGCAAACGCCAACCCCAGCTTCGAAGTCGCCACCATCAAACCAAGCCCTCCGAACCGGCCGGGCAAAGGATTCGGTTTCCAGGCCGGACACTTTAGGACCCGAAATACGAATGTGAACGATCTCATTGCCTTTGCGTATGGGCTGCACGCCAAGCAGATCATCGGTGCGCCGGACTGGTTCGGCACCGATCTTTATGACATCGAGGGCAAACCCGATGCCGAAGGCAGACCCAACCAAAAGCAGATGCAGACCATGGTGCAAAAGCTGTTGACCGAGCGCTTCAAGCTAACTTTTCATCATGACAAGAAGGAGCTTTCTGTCTACGTAATCAGCGTCGCCAGCGGTGGACCGAAGATGACCAAGAGCACCGCCGATGCGAACGCTCCCCCGGCTTTCTTCTTCACCGCGCTTGGCAATCTGACGGTAAGAAACCAGACGATGGACGACTTTGCCACCTGGATGCAGTCAGGCGTGATGGACAAGCCGGTCGTGAATCAAACCGAGCTCCCCGGCAGATATGACTTTCAATTGAAGTGGACTCCGGACGATTCCCAATTCGCCCAGTTCCGCGGGACCGGGGTGGTTGTGCCACCACCCACGGACGACGCCAAGGCGCCACCAAGCCTCTACACCGCCATTCAAGAGCAGATCGGTTTGAAAATGGGACCGGCAAAGTTCGCCGACGACGTAATCGTCATCGACCATGCGGAGAAACCGTCGGAGAATTAGTGCAGGGGCCGGAGTCAACGGATGGATCTGGGGCGGTTGCGGCAAATCCTCTATCTGGTGTGCACTTTTGTGGCGCTCGCCTTTCCCTGCTTGGCCGCCGCTTCGGAGTATCACGGCCAGGTGACTTTCGCAGGCTTGCCGCTTCCCGGTGCAACTGTAACGGCTGCACAAGGCAGTAAAAGGCTTATTGCGATTACGGACCAGGGCGGCCTCTATACTTTTCCTGATCTCGCCGACGGATCGTGGACGATCGATATCGAGATGCAATGCTTCTCGCCCGTCCACGCGGAAGTCACCGTCTCACCCACGACGCCCCCGGCGAAGTCGGAGTTAATCCTGCTTCCGCTCAACCAGATCACCGCGTTGACCAAGCTTCCGCCTGCGCCGCTTCCCTCGCCCAACGCCGCTCCAGCGCTCAAAAAGCCATCGAATGATACCGTTGCGGACATACCCAAGCCGCCCGAGGAGCAGTCCTCCGATGGCTTCCTGGTCAACGGCAGCACCAACAACGCGGCCACCTCTCGCTTCTCGCTTGACCAGGCGTTTGGCAATCGCCGGACCAATAGCAGGAGCCTGTACAACGGCGGAATCGCCGCCATCTACGACAACTCTGTTCTCGATGCGCGTCCCTATTCGCTCAGCGGACTGGAAAGTCCAAAGGCCGCGTACGATCGCATCACCGCCATCTTTACCTTGGGCGGACCGCTCAACATCCCACGTCTAATGCCTCGGGGGCCGAACTTCTTCGTCGCCTACTCGTGGACGCGAAACCATAACGCCGAGAGCGAATCCGGCCTCGTGCCCACCGGCGCGGAGCGGTCTGGGGATCTCTCCGGTCTGCTCAATGCCCTAGGCCAACCGATCACCGTCTACGATCCCACGACCAAACTGCCATACCCCGGCAACATGGTTCCCGTCAGCTCGCAGGCGCAGGCCTTGTTGCAGCTCTATCCCTTGCCTAACATTCCCCCCACTTCGCTTTACAACTACCAGGTTCCGGTTCTCAACAGCACCCACCAGGACTCGCTCCTTTCGCGGCTCGATAAGACCATAGGCCACAAAGACCAGGTTTATGGGAGCTTCAATCTGCAGAGCAATCGCGCCAGCAACGGCGACCTTTTTGGCTTTACCGATAAAACTGACACGCTGGGCATCAATACAAACATCAACTGGTCTCACCGCTTCAACCAGCGACTTTTTCTGTTCGCGGGCTATCGCTTCAGCCGGCAGCGCACTCTCATTGTGCCCAATTTTGCAAACCGGCAGAACATTTCCGGGAACGCCGGCATCTTTGGCAACAACCAGGACCCAACCAATTGGGGACCGCCCGCACTTACTTTCTCGAGCGGCATTGCTCCTCTCACCGACCAGCAGAGTACGTTTAATCGTAACCGTACCGATGGCTTTTCCGGCTCCATCGGCCAGTATCGCGGCCGGCACAATATCACCGTCGGGGGTGAGCTGCGCAAACAGCAGTACAACGACTTGTTTCAGCAGGACCCGCGCGGCGCCTTTACCTTTACCGGCGCCGCCACCCAAGGCTCTGACCTGGCCGACTTCCTGATCGGTGTGCCCGATACCAGTTCCATCGCGTTCGGGAATGCGGACAAGTATCTTCGCGAAACCGTCTACGCTGCCTACGCCTCCGATGATTGGCGGGTTCAGTCCAACCTCACTATCAACGCCGGCCTGCGTTGGGAATATAGCGCGCCCATGACCGAGATCCATGGACGACTCGTGAATCTCGATGTCGCCCCTGGCTTCACCGCGGCACTACCGGTGCTGGCCAGCGACCCTGTTGGCCCGCTGACTGGTGTTCACTACCCCAGCTCGCTCCTTCGCCCGGACAAGCTCGGTATCGAGCCGCGCGTCGGGCTCTCCTGGCGACCCATCCCTGCGTCCACCGTTGTCGTGCGGGCTGGTTACGGTATCTACCAGGACACCTCGGTCTACCAGACAGCCGTGCTCCAACTCGCCCAGCAGTTCCCGCTCTCCAAAACTCAGAGCGTCGAAAACAGCGCGAACTGCCCACTCACCCTCGCCTATCCCTTTGAGCCGTGCGCCTCCATCACCGCCAATACCTTTGCCGTCGATCCCAACTTCAGAATCGGCTATGCACAGACCTGGCAATTGTCCATTCAACGCGACCTGCCCGGAGCGCTCCAGGCCACGGCCACTTACCTCGGCGTCAAAGGCACCCGCGGGTTGCAGCAGTTTCTCCCTAATACCTATCCCATCGGAGCGGCGAACCTTTGTAGCAAATGTCCGGCGGGGTTTGTCTATCAAACTTCGGGCGGTGATTCGACCCGCCAGGCAGGCCAGGTGCAATTGCGCCGGCGGCTGCGTAACGGTTTCACTGCCTCTCTGCTCTATACCTTCTCCAAGTCGATCGATGATGACGCGATGCTCGGCGGCCAGGGCCACGTCGTTGCGACCTCTCAAACAGCGGCTCCGTCCGGCGGACAGGGGCAGAGTTCCGGTGGCGGCTCGTCCACCGCGGCAGCCACCACGACACAAAGTGCGGCCACCACCGCGGCCATCGCGCAGAACTGGCTCAACCTGCACGCTGAGCGTTCGCTCTCGAATTTCGATCAGCGGCACCTGCTCAACCTGCAGGCGCAGTACACCAGCGGGGAAGGTCTTGGCGGCGGAACGTTGATGAGCGGCTGGCCGGGCCGGCTCTTGAAGGAGTGGACCGTCGTGGGCACGGCCGTCGTCGGTAGCGGCCTTCCGGAAACTCCGGTGTACCTGGCAGCGGTCCCCGGAACGGGATTCACCGGCACCATCCGGCCCGACCCTACTGGCGCTCAAATTTCCCTATCTCGCGCGAATCAGCACCTCAACCCTGCCGCGTACACTGCGCCTCTGATCGGCCAATGGGGCACCGCGGGCAGAAACTCCATTACTGGACCCAGCCAGTTCACACTGGATACTTCGGTCAACCGGACTTTCCGCCCCAATGGCCGATTCTTTCTCGATTTCAAGGTGGCGGCCACCAATATGCTGAATCACCCTGTGTTTACGGGCTGGAATACGACCGTGAACAGCACCCAATTTGGCCTGCCCCTGGCCCCCAACGCGATGCGCAGCCTGGAAACTTCGCTGCGTTTGAGGTTCTGAGATGAAAATCCTGGTTCTTCTCTTAGCCTTCGCCGCCGTTTGTGGATTCGCCCAGCAGATAGGCCAGAACACGTCCGGCGCCCCAGGAACTTACAGCCTCACCGTCAAATCACAATTGGTGATCGAAACCGTAGTGGTGAAGGACAAGCAGGGGAAGTTCGTTCCCGGACTCACTGCGAAAGACTTCACCCTGACCGAGGATGGCGCCCCGCAAAACATTCGCTTCGTGGAACACCAGGATCTGGGCACTGAAAAGGCGCCGGCCCCGTCGCAGGGCGCGGAGAATATAAAAATCTACAAGAAGCTTGCGCGCACTCAACTGGCACCCGAAGACCCTGAGAACAGCCGTTATAAGAATCGACGCTTGCTGGCTCTTTACTTCGATATGTCGGCGATGAGACCGCCGGATCAGCTTCGGGCCCTTGCCGCGGCAGAGAAGTTCCTGCGGTCAGAGATGACGACGGTCGATCTGGTTTCCATCTTGCGCTACCAGGGCGGTTCGGTCGACATCCTGCAGGACTTCACGGCCGACCGCAATAAGCTGCTCAGCATCCTTGAGACGATGGTTGTCGGCGAGGGCCAAGGCGACGCCGAGACGATCGACGACGCCAGCAGCGCCGACACCGGCGCCGCTTTCGGCCAGGACGACACCGAGTTCAATGTCTTTAACACCGATCGCCAGCTTTCTGCTCTGCAGACCGCAGCCAAGATGCTGAGCCAGTTGCAGGAGAAGAAGTCGCTCATCTACTTCGCCAGCGGACTGCGGCTCAACGGGATCGACAACCAGGCTCAGCTCCACGCCACCGTGGACGCGGCTATCCGCGCCGGGGTCTCCTTCTGGCCTATTGATGCGCGCGGGCTTGTCGCCCAGGCTCCGCTTGGAGACGCCACGCAAGGCTCGCCGGGGAACTCCGGCATGTACTCCGGGACTGCCGCCCAGGCCAACACCAGCAACTTCCAGCAGTCGCAGGACACGCTCTTCGCGCTCGCGGGCGATACGGGTGGTAAGGCTCTCTTCGACAGCAACGATCTCACTCATGGCATCGTGCAGGCACAGGAGTCTATTTCTGACTACTACGTGCTTGGTTACTACACCTCGAATACCGCCAGGAACGGCCATTTCCGCAGAGTGAAGATCGGGCTCAATCAAGATGCCGAAGCCAAGCTCGATTACCGCCAGGGCTACTACGCTGATAAGGAATTCGCCAAATTCACCACCGTCGATAAAGAGCGTCAGCTCGAAGACGCGCTCATGTTGGAGGATCCGGTCACCGAGCTCTCCATTGCCATGGAGATCGATCACTTCCAGCTCAACCGGGCTGAGTACTTTGTCCCCATCATCGTGAAGATTCCGGGCCGCGAGTTGGCGCTGGCCAAACGCGGCGGAGCGGAACACACGCTCATTGACTTCGTGGGTGAGATCAAGGATCTGGTGGGTGGCACCACTGTCTCCAATGTTCGTGACAACGTCAACATCAAGCTCTCTGACTCGACTGCTGCTGAGCTCGCACATCGCCCGATCGAATACGACACGGGATTCACGCTGCTGCCGGGCAAGTACATGATCAAGTTCCTTGCCCGGGATGATGAAACCGGGCGCATTGGCACGTACCAAACCACGTTCGTGATTCCTAACTTGAACAAGGAAGTTCAGCATGTCCCGATCAGCTCGGTTGTCCTGAGCAGCCAGCGGGTTGATCTCAAGGACGCTCTCTATAACGCGGAGAAGGCTAAGAATCGGGCAAAAGAAGAGGAGGTGAACCCGCTGGTGCAGAACGGGCAGAAGTTGATTCCCAGCGTGACCCGTGTTTTCCGCCAGGGCCAGAATATGTATGTGTATTTGCAGGCGTACGAGCAGGGGGTAGCGGCCGCTCAGCCGTTAGTTGCGTTTGTGAGCTTCTATCATGAGCAAACAAAAGCCTTTGAAACCCTGCCGATGGAGATGGCGACTGGATTGAATAATCGTCTGCAGACCATGCCTTTCACCTTCAGCATTCCGATGCAGCACCTTCCCCCGGGCGAGTATAACTGCCAGATATCTGTGCTGGACCCAACGGGACAGAAGGCAGCCTTCTGGCAAGCGCCGGTCAAGGTTGTGCCTTAGGCTGAACTGCAGATCCCTTCGCTCCGTCGGGATGCTTTCACTCGACGAGTAGAAGCGTTTGATGGGCTTCGCCCGGCTTTTTCGGCCCACGTACGCTGATGCGAACATGGGGCACCCGTCGGGCTTTGCTTGGTCCTGTCCCTTCGCCTCACTCCGAAAGAATTGGCTCTTTTACGTCCTCCATTGTTGGGGCCATGCCTTTGTGCCGCTCCAGGAAGCGGACGCAGGCATTCCAGCGCAATATTGGGTCGTCATTGCCGGCAAGGCGAAGACGCTCCGCTTCCTCAAATAAGGCGAGGGCTTTGACTATCCAGTCGTAGACATGCCCACTGGGGCCCGGCCTTCGGGAGTCGTAGAACGCCTTAGCGCGCCGCTCCCAGGCGATCCCACTGTAGTAAGCGCGATCGTAAGGCGATTCCAGGACTGCTACCTCCGTCATCGCGTCCGCAAAGGCTTTGTCGTCTCGTGATAGTTCATCTGTCAGCGCGAGAATCAGGCTGATCCGCGCATCCCGGTTCGCCGGCGCCACTTCGAGAATGTCCCGGCAGATGCTCTCGGCTTCCGTGGGCTCGTTCAGCAACCGGTAGCGCTCGGCCTTGGCCAGCGCGTTGTCCAGGCTGTCAGGAGAAATTGGCTTACGCACAAACATAAGACCCCCTTCTGTTTTTACAGAATGTGAAATAGCTGCTTTAAAGGATCGAAAAATCTATCCACCACTCGCTCCTTGAGTGGAATAATCGCATTCTCCGTAATGGTTATGGATTCCGGACACACCTTCCGGCAGCAGGTGGTGATGTTACAGTAACCGATACTGTGTTTTTTCTTTAAATCGCCCACGCGATCTTCGATGTCCAGAGGATGCATCTCCAACGCCGCCGCGTAAACGAACAAACGGGGACCGATGAATTCATCCTCCTTATGATGCTCGCGCAGAACGTGGCATACATCCTGACAGAGGAAGCACTCGATACACTTGCGAAATTCCTGCACCCGTTCCACATCGGCTTGCTGCATCCGCCAGGTTCCATCTGGGGAATCAGGAGAACGAGGCCGGAATTTGCGGATGGTCATCTTGGCGCGGAAGTTCCAGGAGACGTCCGTCACCAGGTCGCGTATGAGGGGGAAGGTGTGCATCGGCTCCAGGATGACCGGCAGGTTCAGATCGAGGTTGCTCAGGCGCGTCATACACATGAGCTTGGGCATGCCGTTAATCTCCGCTGAGCAGGAGCCACACTTGCCGGCCTTGCAATTCCAGCGTAGGGCGAGGTCGGGCGCCTGCTCAGCCTGGATGCGGTGCACGGCGTCCAACACCACCATGCCTTCTTCCACCTGGGTAACGTAGTCCTCAAAGCGGCCGGCGGCCGCGTCTCCGCGCCAGATGCGAAACATCGCTTGCGTCATTGAGCGCCCCCTATTTCATTTCTTGAATCACCGCCTGCAATTGTGCGGGCATGGGGAGAAGCGCGCGCTTCTCTACCAGCATTTCGCCATCAACGCCCCGCTTGACGATGATGTTGTGCTTACCCCATTCGGCATCTTTGTTGGGAAAATCTTCGCGAAATTGCGCCCCACGGCTCTCTTTGCGCAGCAGCGCGGCACGGGTGATCGCCTCCGATACCAGCAGCAGGTTGCCGAGGTCGATCGCCGTGTGCCACCCGTTGTTGTATTGCCGATGGCCGGTGATCCCTGCCTGCTTTGCTCGCGTTTGGAGGCCGGCGATCGTGGTCAGTGCCTGTTGCATTTCGCCTTCAATCCGGACAATGCCCACCAGGTCCTGCATGGCATTCTGCAAGTCCGACTGTATCGAATAAGGATTCTCCCCCGACGCCCCGCGATCGAAGGGCTCGAGAGCGGCCTTGGCCGTCGCCTGAAGTTGCTCCTCGTCCACTGCGCCGGGGGCCGGGTTTTTCCTGGCGAAGTCCGCCGCATAGCGGCCGGCGCGGCGTCCGAACACCACCAGGTCAGAGAGCGAATTGCCTCCCAGGCGGTTGGCCCCGTGCAGCCCTGCCGCCGCTTCTCCCGCGGCGAACAGTCCCGGAACATTCGACATCTGCGAATCCCCATCCACGCGGATGCCGCCCATCATGTAATGGGTCGTGGGTCCAACTTCCATGGGCTCTTTGGTGATATCCAGATCGGCCAGCTGCTTGAATTGGTGATACATGCTGGGGAGCTTGCGTTTAATGTGCTCCTCGGCATTGGGCAGGTGGGTCTTGATCCAGGAAATATCCAGGAACACGCCACCGTGCTCTGTGCCCCGCCCCGCTTTCACCTCGCGATTGATGCAGCGGGCGACGTGGTCGCGAGTGAGCAGTTCGGGCGGCCGCCGCGCATTCCGGTCGCCCTGCGTATAGCGCCAGCCCTCTTCTTCCTTGTCTGCCGTCTGCTCTTTGTACAGATCCGGAATTTCATCGAACATGAACCTGCGGCCTTCGCTGTTGCGCAGAACCCCGCCTTCGCCGCGCACCCCTTCCGTCACCAGGATGCCGCGCACGCTGATCGGCCAAACCATGCCCGTGGGATGGAACTGCACGAACTCCATCTCCTGCAGTTCGGCGCCGGCGCGGTATGCCAGGGCGAGGCCATCCCCCGTGTATTCCCAACTGTTGCTGGTGATTTTGAAGGCGCGTCCGATTCCGCCCGTGGCCACCACCACCGCGTTCGCCTGCCACAACTGGAAGTGGCCCCGCTCGCGGTCGTATCCGCAGGCTCCCACAATGCGGCCTGAGTCCTGCAGCAGGCTGAGCACAGTGCACTCCATGTGCACTTCCATGCCGCAGTGAATGCCGTGGTCCTGCAACGTGCGGATCATCTCGAGGCCAGTGCGATCGCCTACGTGCGCCAGGCGGGGATACTTGTGACCGCCGAAATTTCGTTGGAGAATCCTGCCGTCCTTGGTGCGGTCGAAGAGCGCGCCCCAGGCTTCCAGTTCGCGCACGCACTCGGGCGCTTCCCTGGCGTGCAGCTCGGCCATGCGCCAGTTATTCAGGTATTGTCCGCCACGCATAGTGTCGGCGAAATGGACTCGCCAGTTGTCGCGATCGTCTACGTTGGCCAGAGACGCGGCGATGCCGCCCTCGGCCATCACGGTGTGCGCCTTGCCCAGCAGCGATTTGCACACTACCCCCACCTTGGCGCCGTTGGCCGCGGCTTCGATCGCAGCGCGCAGACCGGCCCCTCCCGCACCGATGACTAGAACGTCATACGAGAAACGCTGGAACTCCGGCATCTACAGAATTCTCCAGTCGTGCCAGATTCCCATCGCGCAGAGGCGGACGTAGAGGTCGGAAAAGCCCACCCAGAACAAGCTTGCCCAGGCCCACTTTTGGTGTCTGCTGTTGAGACAGCTCACGCAGTCGTAGAGCTTATGGCGTACAGGGTGCTCGGAGATTTGATCGAACGTGCCCCCGACCAGGTGGCGGAAGGCATGGCAACCGAAAACATATCCTCCCAGCAGCACTACGTTCACCACCAGCACCAGGCTGCCGACTCCGATGCCGAAACCGTTGGGGAAATGGAAGGACACGAGTGCGTCATAGACCAAAAAGGCCCACACCAGATAGGAAAGCCGCAAAAAGTAACGATGAAAGTTTTGTAGGATGAGCGGGAAACTTCGTTCTCCAAGATAGGTTTTGCGCGGCTCGCTTACCGCGCAGGCCGGCGGGTCGGCCCAGAACGACTTATAGTAGGCGCCACGGTAGTAGTAACAGGTAAGGCGGAACAAGCCGGGGATCCATAAGACGAGCAGCGCTGGAGAAAAGTGCAGGAAGCCTGGATACCAAGCGGGCTTGGGACCAAATAAAGCGTGTGGGGAGGGGCCGAACAGTTCCGGAGAATAGAACGGCGAAATGTAGGGGCCAAAGGTGTAGTAGTTGCCCTGCCATGCCGCCCAGGAGGAGTAAAGCAGGAAGGCGCTTAACCCCACGAGTACCGCCGACGGCGAAAGCCACCATGGATCCCGCCGGGACGTCTGGCCGAACTTGCCGCCTTTCCAGACGACATCGGGAGCTGCCATGTTTACCTCCACGGCGAAGGGTCCCGCCCCTTTCGGCCGATGGCAGGGGATTATATAGACCAAACAGCGGCCGCGCCAAGGGCGTGTCATCCGCACGGGGGTTGCGTGCGCCCTAAGCGCCCTATGCGCCATAAGTCTCGCTATCGGCGGCTTGGGGATCGGCGACCTTGGCCCATAGGGTGGAGGGCCGTCCGGGGCCGGTGGAAGTTTGGCTTTCGATCAAGCCGAGGGTCTTGAGCTGTTCGAGGGCGAGGTCGATGCGTTCCTTACTTACGTGGCGGTGAAAGAGCGCCCTGATTTGCACCCTGGTTAAGCCCTTCGGGCTTACGTCGAGAGCCTGGCTGATTCGCTGAGCGGTGGGATCGATGGGGGCGGTGTCGAAGAGAATGCGGGCACTGGCTTGACAGTAGTCCCATACGGCCAAGGCGGCGTGGAGATGGCCGGAGTCGACTACGGGACTGCCATCGAGGGCGGCATAGATGGCGCTGAGGCGCAGGACCTGGGCTTCGGCGCGGCTGGTGGCGGCTCCGTAGGCATCCTCGCGACCTTGGCTTAGGGTAGCGTAACGATCGTTCCATAGTTCGCGCGCGGCTGGGGTGCGGGAGAAGACGATTTCGTTTTGGCCCTGCAGCCAGTCGAGGATACGGCGCAATTCGCCGGCGATGGCGGAGTGTTGCTGCGCGGGAAGGCTGTCGCCCTCAGGCAGGGACCGGGTGCGGCGCACGCTGGTCCAGAGACACCGGTTGGCAAAGCCGTTGTGCGATTGGGTACGGTTGATATGGTGGGCAAGCTCGCTTTGCGTGACGTGACCGATGATGCTCAGGTGGGCCGCGGTGGCCTGAACGGGATGATGGCCGTCATGGGCGCAGAGGTCGCCGCCGTCCCAGGCACAGCGGAGGAGAGGGGAGAGCTGGCCGGTCTCGCGGCCGAGGACCTGGAGCACTGCGGCGAACTCCTCGGAGAGCAAGAGAAGGCGGCGATCGGTGGCGGGTTGGTGATCCCGCAGGGTATGGAGGATGCTGTTCGCTGTGGGGCGGGCGGTGGTGATGCGTCGTGCGGCCCAGATGGGGTCGGCATCGGCGAAGAGGCTGGAGATCTGGCGCCAGCTGGTTCCTTTGCGGGCCTTGCTGGATTCGCCGACCAGGATAACGAAGAGATTGAGGCCGTGACGTGTGGAGCCTACGCGGCAGTGAGGAACGGGGCCGACGAGGTTGCCGAAGGCCGCCAGGAATTGGAGGAGCACGGCAGCGGGATGGGCTTCGGTGTGCGGGGCAAGGCTGCGGACGGTGAGACCGGCGAGGCCGTAGAGCGCCGCGTCGGCGAGTTCCAGAGGCGGGGGCGCGGAGGGGCCGGGGGGAAGGTCCGGGTTGGGGCCGGAGTCTTCGATGGGGTTGCGATCAGCATTGGGGGCGGGTTGGGAGAGGAGCTCCTGGGTATAGGATTCGCGAGGAGAGACAGCGGGTTCCTCCACTTCGGTATGCTCCGGCTCGCATGGCAATTCTGTTGCAAGGGATTCTTCGCCGGCGATGGGCTCGGCTACTTCCGCCGGATGATAACGGGCCTGGGATGCCAGTTCCCGGCGGCGGCGTAGTGTGGCGGAGAACGCGGGTGCGGAAGAGTGTTGGTTGAGGGGGTTGAGTCCGAGTGTCATAATACGACACTCTCACGGTTCCGAGTTCTGCGTTAGAGGGTAAGGAGTTCCTCTGGGTTTCCAATAGTCACCTGGCATGTGTGACTAAGTTTCATTATTTGGGGTAAGGACCCTGGACAGGTAGGAGGAATCGTGCGTTCGCAAAGTTGGAGAAGCTTTGCAGGCGATGATTGGAATGGGATGAGTATGGCTACGGGTCTCGAGTCCAAGGGCCGCTGCCAAGCGTTGACGTGTAGCACCTCACACATGGTAGCGTGTGGTAAGCTACACGTCAGGAGAATGCCCTTGTGCCGACCAATTTAGCTATTGACGACCGCCTGATCGAGGAAGCTCGCCAGATAGGCAATCACGGGACGAAGAAGGAGGCCGTGACTGCGGCTTTGGACGAGTACATCCGTCGCCGTAAGCAGATGCGGATCCTCGACCTTTTCGATACCATCGACTTCCACGAGGGTTACGACTACAAGGCTAACCGCCGCCGCGACCAGATCCAAAACGAACGGTGAAGCTGCTCGTCGATACCTGCGTCTGGTCGCTCGCACTTCGTCGCAAGAATGCCTTGAGCCTCAGTCCAGATGAACAGAGGCTCAAGGCACAACTGGTTCAAGCTATTCAGGATGGTCGAGTTGCGATCCTCGGACTTCTCCGTCAGGAGCTTCTGTCAGGCATCAAGGAAAAGGCTCCATTCGACAGAGTAAAAGCCGCACTCGACCCATATCTCGACGAGCCGATCCACACTGCCGATCACGAGTACGCGGCGCGCGTCTACAACGAATGCAGAAACCAGGGCGTCGAACCCGGCACGGTCGATATTCTCATTTGTGCCGTTGCGGTGCGTCGAGGTTGGGAAGTTCTCTCCAGCGATGGCGACCTGAACCGCTGCCTTGCTGCCGCTAAGAAGTTTCACGAAAGGCAAGAGAGGACCTCGCAAATACAAGAGGTCAAAACACGTCGCGGTTCTCGCAGGTGATTCGGCAAATCCCGGTGTCCTGCAAAAGGATCTGGAAATTCTGGCGGAGCATCGCCAAAAGTGTCTGACGATTGCTCTCTGGAAGCTGACAGAAGCGGAAGCCCAACACGAACAACGAACCAGATTTTGCTCCGAAAACGCGCGCCGCGCCGACAGATCCGTAGCCTTCGTTTCCAGACCTTAGATACGTATCTCCTGTCCCGAATTCCCCCTGAATTCCCCCTTTTGACAATGTAGCCACAAGGGGCTACATTTGGGTTGTGAAAACCGTCGGAATCAGGGAATTGAAGAATCGCTTGAGTGAACACCTCCGCGAAGTACGGCGAGGAGAACACCTGCTTATCACGGATCGAGGTGAGGTCATTGGCGAGCTGTCGCCGCCCGGCCAAAGTATCGCGGAAACGTCTCTTCCGATAGGCGTTCTCGCACTTGCCAAGCGCGGAATGCTTACGCCTGGGAATCCCGGTGACCGCAACTCTTACCCGCCCCTGCCGCGTGTGCGACGCGGCAAGAACGATGCGGCATCGATGCTCGATGCTGAACGCGGCCAGCGATGAACCTGTATGCAGAGTCAAGCGCGGTGCTGGCCTGGCTCCTCGACGAAGCAGCGGCGCCTGAAGTCCGAGAATTCCTGAGCGGCGCCACAGTCATCTTTGCCTCTGATCTGACCTTGATTGAATGCGATCGCGTGCTTCTGAGGGCGGTCGCACTCGGCGAGCTCAATGCAGCCGAGGCCGCCGATCGGCATGCTTACCTGACCGCCGCGGCTTCACAATGGCATATCCTTCATCTTGCCGGCGAAGTTGTAGATCGTGCGCGACAGCCGTTTCCCGCGGGGCCTATTCGAACTCTGGATGCCATTCATCTCGCGTCGGCTTTGACAGCGCGCGCGGCTCTGGCCGGTCTCCGCCTTTTAAGCCTGGATGACCGTGTGCGCAACGCGGGGAAAAAACTCGGTTTCGAGTTACTGCCCACCTAGAGATTTAGAACGCGATTCGGGACGAACGGATAGGTATTATGTTCCGGTGTCTCCCCTGTATCTCCCCCGTGGCCTTCGATGACCTGGCGGGAATGGAGGGGATTTTCAAACCGGCATGACAACGGAATAGCCGTGTTTTCGGGCGTGGCTAAACAAACCCTTATCAAACGTAACGAGTGTGGACTGCAAACCGTTCGAAGAGGCGAGTAGCCAGCCGTCTCCAATCCATTTGGAAGCAGGCCTGTTGCTGAACGGTTCCGATACGCGCCGGAACTCTGCGTCTACTTCCCGTGGCTCGGGGTAGAAGTCTACTCGCGGATCAGAGAGCCACCGGTCGTATAGACTCCATGCTTTGCGCAGGGTGAGCGTCTGTTCCCCCATGACCGCGGGATTCGTGAGCAATCTGAGAAGACCTATCTGCGTATACCGGCAAAAGATGATCCGTGATTGCCGGGGCAACGGATTCATCCACGACCAGGCCGCAGCGCTATGCCCATGGTCCCCGACGGAGAGCGCAAGCCAGACATTCAGGTCAGGAAAAAATGAGGTCATGCGGGTTCTCATCTTCTGGAAATGCGTCGCCAAGCTTACCCCGACCGTGCATCAGCGGTCCGGTGAGAAGTTCACCATTCTTTTGCGCCGCAGGATAATGTTGCTCAATCGCCCGCACGATGAGGGAACGAATGGAAGAGCCCGATTTCTCTGCCTGGGTCCGTAGCCGCTCATGCAGCGGGTCTGGAATGTCGACCGTGGTTCGCACTGGCATGACATAATTATGTCAGATGCGACAGATGTACGGCAATCCCGATCTCGACGCGGTGACTGCGTACGTATTCATAGCCGGGAAATAAGTATCCTGTCCCCACAACTTCCCCTGTCCCCACAACTTCCCCAGCATCACCGCATCAATGGACATACCCGCTTAGATGTCTATAAATCCACTAACGTTTACTCTGCGACAGGCCAC
>CAWITT010000007.1:0-16660 GCA_963839025.1 uncultured Acidobacteriaceae bacterium | reverse complement strand
CCACGTCGATCGCTCTCTTTCCGGTCCCGAGGCGTTCGTTAAGACTTCGACATAGAAGGCGCTTTTCCGGCTGCTCGAAGCCGCCCGTGCCTACGTGGCCAAAGGTTCTCCCGAGGATCGCAAGAAGTTCCGCTTTCTCCATGTCTCGACCGACGAAGTTTATGGCTCGCTGCGTCCGGAGGATCCGCCGTTTGAAGAGACCACTGCGTACCCCCCCAACAGCCCCTACTCGGCTTCCAAGGCGGCCTCCGACCACCTGGTGCGCGCGTACATTCATAGTTACGGGCTGCCCGCGGTGACGACCAACTGCTCCAACAACTACGGGCCTTTTCAGTTTCCCGAAAAGCTGCTGCCGCTGATGATCACCAACGCGGTGGCCGGCAAGCCGCTGCCGGTATACGGCGACGGCCAGCAGGTCCGGATTGGCTCTATGTTGGCGATCACTGCTCCGCGATACGCGCGGTGTTGGAGCGTGGGGAGATCGGCGAGACCTACAACATTGGCGGCCGCAATGAGCAGGCCAATCTCGACACAGTGGAGCTGTTGTGCAGCCTGCTCGACGAGAAGCTCCCCGGCTCGCCTCATGTGCCTCACCGCAAGTTGATCAACTTTGTGACCGACCGGCCGGGCCACGACCGGCGCTATGCCATCAATGCGGACAAGATCGAACGGCAGCTGGGCTGGCGTCCCGCGGAAACGTTCGCTACCGGTCTGCGACGAACGGTGGAGTGGTATCTGGCTCATCAGGACTGGGTGGAGCAGGTCACCACCGGCGCGTACCGGCAGTGGATCGATCTAAACTATGCCCATCGTGGGGGCGACATCCGATGAAGGGCATTATTCTGGCGGGTGGGTCTGGAACCCGCCTTTACCCCGTCACTCATGTTGTCTCCAAGCAATTGCTGCCGGTGTACGACAAGCCGATGATTTACTATCCGCTGTCGGTCCTCATGCTGGCCGGCATTCGCGAGGTGATGATCATCTCCACTCCGGCGGATACGGCTTTATTTGAGCGGCTTTTGGGCTCCGGCGAGCAGTGGGGGATGTCCTTTCAATACGCCGTGCAGCCTACGCCGGACGGCTTGGCGCAGGCGCTGATTATCGGCGAAGAGTTTATCGGCGGCGCTCCGAGTTCGCTGATTCTCGGCGACAACATCTTTTACGGCCATGATTTCGCCCACAATCTGAAGGCCGCGGCGAGTGTTCAGGACGGAGCCGTGGTATTTGCCTATCCGGTCTCGGATCCGGAGCGCTACGGGGTGGTAGAGTTTGACGCTTCCGGCCGCGCGCTCTCGATTGAAGAGAAGCCGGAGAAGCCAAAATCGCGATACGCGGTGACCGGGCTCTATTTTTTTGATGGCGAAGCCTCCAAGGTAGCCCGGCACATCAAGCCTTCGGCGCGCGGCGAGTTGGAGATCACCGATGTGAATCGCTGGTATCTGGAGCGCGGCAAACTGCGCACCCAGGTTCTGGGCCGTGGTTTTGCCTGGCTTGACACCGGCACGCATGACTCCCTGATCGAGGCCGCGATCTTCATCGAAACGATTGAGAAGCGCCAGGGCCTGAAGGTCGCCTGTCCCGAAGAAATCGCTTATCGCCTGGGCTGGATTGATGCCGCGCAACTGGAAAAGCTGATCGCCAGGGTAGCCAAGAGCGGCTACGGCAAGTACCTGCGCTCCGTCCTGGAAGAACGCGTCTTCTAGAGTTCCGCTCCTTGCCATCCGAGCGGAATCAACACAACAGGCCCAAACAAACCTCGATGGGTGCCCCATGTTCGCACCAGCGTACGTGGGCCGATTATGAATTCTTCGAATGCTTTCACTCAAGGACTAGAAGCGTTGGAAGGGCTTCGCCCTGGGCGGCGCCCGTCTTTTTCGGCCCACGTACGCTGGCGCGAACATGGGGCACCCATCAAGGTTCGCTTGGTCCGTAAGACGAGCTTGTTCATAAGGAGCGGCTGGGATTCAATCGTTTCCAACTTCCCGTCCAGTCCCGAAAGGACGGCTCAACTTAGCCCAGCACGCAGTGCTGGGTATAGTTGGCTAACCGACTAAGTCCCGCCAGGGACGGCTGAATTCCTCCGCAATTACGGCCGAGCACGCAAGCCCGCCAGAAAATCCCCAACCGGCCTGGTATTCAACACATCATCTTTCGTCAGCCACGCGCGCCGCAGTTGTCGTATCCCATACTGCATAGCATCCAGATGACTGATGTGGTGCGAATCGGTATTGATCACGATCGCGCAACCCAACTCCTTCGCCCGCCGCAAATCGATATCGCACAAATCAAGCCGGTCAGGATACGCATTATGTTCCACCGCCACGCCAACCTTCGCCGCCTGCTTGAGCACCGCCGTCAAATCCATTTCGTAACTATCTCTGCGCAACAACAAACGCCCCGTAAGATGACCCAATATCCTGATGTACGGATTCTCCAAAGCCCTAAGCAACCTTTCCGTCATCTGTTCCTTAGGCTGCTGAAAAAGCGAATGAACGCTGGCGATCACCACATCCATCTGCGCCAGCACATCCGGCGACAGATCGATTTCTCCATCGCCCAGGATGTCGACCTCGATCCCGGTCAATACCCGGATGCGTCCTTCCATGCGCGCATCCACTTCCCGAATCTGCTGCAGATGCTCGAGCGCCCGCTGATCGTCGAGTCCATTGACCATAGCCAAATTCTTAGAGTGATCGGTAATCGCGATGTATTCATATCCCCGCGCCAAACCCGCTTCCGCCATCTCCAGGATGGAGTTTCGTCCGTCCGTGGCGACCGTATGCATATGCACATCGCCGCGCACATCCTTAACCTCAATCAGCTGCGGCAAGCGATGCTCCGCTGCCGCCTCCAGTTCGCCCTGATTCTCGCGCAATTCCGGGGGAATCCAATCCAATCCCAGCGCCTGGTAAATCTCCTCTTCGGATGCGGCCGCGACCACGGCGCCATCGTCCAACCGCGCCAGCGAATACTCGCTCAGCGTGTAGCCGCGTTTCAACGCTCGCTGACGCACCGAAACATTATGCATTTTTGATCCCGTGAAATATTGCAGAGCTGCGCCGTAGGACGCCACGGGCAACAACCGCACATCGATCTGAAGACCGCTGCGCAGGCGAAAGCTTACCTTGTTCTGTCCCTTAGCGAGCAGCTCGGCAATGGGAGGATAAGCAGCGGTGTAATCCACAGCCGCGGCAACCACGTCTTCCGCGCAAGCCGGGCCAGTCATCAGCAGATCCAGGTCGCCGACCGTCTCCCGTCCGCGGCGCAAAGAACCTGCCGGCATCACCTGATCGACGCCAGGAAACTGTTTCAGGTACAAAGTCACCCGCTCGGCTGCGGCTTCCGCATCATCGAGCAAAAATCGCCCGCTGTTTTTGTGATAGTCCGCGATGCCGCGCGACAGCTTGTCGATCAGTTTCTGCCCAAAGCGCGGCAGCGTCGCCAATTTCCCGGCGTCGATGGCAGCCTGCAACTGTGGAACATCGCTTACCTGCAGTGCTTCCCATAGCAGGGCGACTGTCTTCGGTCCCATGCCTGGCAACTTCAACAACTCCAGCATGGTTGGCCGATATTTCGCCAGCAACTCGTCGCGCAGTTTAAGGCTGCCACGAGTTTCGATTTCCTGAATGTTGGCGGCCATGCCCTTGCCGATGCCCTGGATGGCCAGCAGCCGGGCAGGTTCGTGCGCGAAGGAACTCAGTTGCTCAGTACTGTTCTCTACCGCCTCAGCGGCCCTGCGGTAAGAGCGGATACGAAAAGGATCCCCTGCCGCAATCTCCAGCAGGTCAGCGGTTTCACCCAGCATTTGCGCGATGGATTTGTTATCCATTCATCGCACATTACATCATGGAACAAGCGTCCGCGAGTCTAGGCTACTTCTCTGACTCGCGTGACGGAGTCTGCTTGCGGCCCCTTCTGTCCCTGTACGATGTCGAACTCGACTTCGTCGCCTTCTTTCAAGCTCTTGTATCCATCGAGTTGAATTGCGCTGTAATGCACAAACACGTCGGGACCGTCATCTCGCCCGATAAAGCCGTAACCCTTCGCGTTGTTGAACCACTTGACTTTGCCTTTGTATTGAGCCACGAGCTGGCAACCTTCCTTGATGCGATCCGAGCATGGGGGAAAACAATCTGCTCTCCTTTACAGACGCATCGCAGCGTGGTTTGGTTTTCCCCAAGGGCACCGATTGCGTTCGTCCTTTCGATAAAAGCGCCCTATCGGCTGGTCTTCTTCTTCGCGGCCTGCAGCAGACGTGCGTAAAGCATTACTGAAATCAGAGTCTTGCCATCATGAATCTTGCCTTCGTCGATCATGCTGAGCACCCGTGAAAGGGGCATCATTTCAATTTCAAGTTGTTCGTCGTATTCCGGTTGTGCTTCTCCGACAGTCAGGCCTTCGGCGATAAATACCTGCATCCACTCAGCAAGAAATCCAGGGCTCGCAAAGTACCGTACCAATTTCCGCCAACGCTTGGCCCGGAACCCGGTTTCCTCCAGCAGTTCACGCTTGGCGGCGGGGAGTGGCTCCTCGCCCGCTTCCATTTTTCCCGCGGGAACCTCGAGCAGATATTCCTTCGCCGCGTGGCGATACTGTCGCTCCATCACGATCATGGGATCGCGCTTGTTCTTGCTGTCGTCCACGGCCAGGATGACTACGGATCCGTTATGGCGCACCACCTCGCGGCTGACCTCGCGGCCGTTCTCGATAATTTTGTCCGTGTATACCCGGAAGAGCGGCCCATCGTAACTCAATTCTGACGAGATCACTTCCACCTTAGGTTCGTTCTTGCCCGCTGCTTTCTTCGCCATTCCCGGGTCCCCCACTTGCCCGATGATTTAAATTACCATCCGGTATGGGAGCGCGAGCCTGCGGGCCTCGGGGCGAGGGACGGGCGACAGACAATCGTCTGCATCTTCGGAACCTCGATCCTCATCCTATGTTCGCGAGCCCTATACGACCGTTCGGGTGGGAGAGCCGTAGGCGAGCTGAAGTCCTGTCCCTGAGGTTTGTTGAAAGTTCTTTGGCTTTGTATCAGGGCACGACTTTACAGATTGCTGACAAACTCGGTGAGAGTCCCGAAGGGACGGCTGAACTTAGCCCAGTCTGCGCTCTATTTGCTGGACGGAGTGCCGCTCTCAACGAAGGGCACGGGTTTAGCCGTGCCGAACAAGCTTACTAAATTGACCGGCTTTAGCCGCTGAGGTACGGTTTTTCATCTACGGTTGCAGCTGGTTTTCGACCGTGCCGTAAAGGCTTGAAAATATGATGGGTTTTACAGGTTGCGGAAAAACTCATGTTTTGTATCAGGGCACGACTTTAGTCGTGCCATAAATACTTGAAAATACGATGGGCTTTAGCCCCTGCTACAGCGGAGCCGCAACAAAACTGAATTTTTCCGCAGCCTGTCTAGCCCCTGAGGCCGCTTCTTTGACGTGTCGAGCGAGCTAGAGTTCTGTCCCTGAGGTTTGTTGGAAAAAGTTTCTTTGGCTTTGTATCAGGGCACGACTTTAGTCGTGCCGTAAAGACTTGTAAATAGGATGGGCTTTACAGGCTGCGGAAAAACTCGGTTTTGTATCAGGGCACGACTTTAGTCGTGCCGTAAACACTTGAAAATAGGATGGGCTTTAGCCCCTGCCACAGCTAGAACCACAGCAAAACCGAGTTTTTCCGCAGCCTGTTTAGCCCCTGAGGCCGTTCTTCGACGTGTCGAATTTCAGGTACAGGACGCTGGGACCGAGTGCAAGAAGCAGCCTCGGTAGGGGGATCCTGCCCGTCGGGTGGGAGAAGTCGTAAGCATATGAGAAACTGGCAGCAGGTGAGCCCATGGCGGTGGAGCAACTGAAGACCGAGTGTTACCCCATCGCGATGCTGCCGGGGCTCAGCCGCCTGTTTCTGGATTTTGTGGAGCGGCGTGAGACACTGTCTCCCTTTTACCCGGGCAGTGCCTACTCCACTGACTGGATGACCGCATCGGCCGTACTCCCTCCACCCCATCGCGAAGCCCTGGCCGATTTACTCGAGCAGCAAAACCGTAGTTTCGGGGCGGGAGATCCGGTTTTAGAGAACATCGCGCGGTTACGGAACGGCGCCGGCGCGGTAGTCACGGGCCAGCAGGTGACCCTTTTCGGCGGCCCGCTCTACACCATCCTTAAAGCAGCCACCGCGATCCGAAAAGCCAAGGACGCTTCCATCTCCGGCAGACCGCACGTGCCGATTTTTTGGTTGGCCACTGAAGACCATGATCTGGCCGAAGCCGATCACGTCACGTTGCCCGACCGGCACGAAGTAAGAACCTTACGCCTCGCTACCGAGCCCACCAATGGCTCTGCGGCCGGGGCCGTGACTATAGGCAAGAACGTTGAGGATCTCCTGACCGAAGCAGGCGCCATCCTGGGCGAAGGTCCGGTTTTGGATCTGCTGACTGCCAGTTATCGTCCGGGCCAGACTCTGGGGCAGGCGTTCGCGCAATTGATTGCCCAGATCTTCTCCGCCCAGGGGCTGGTGGTCCTGGATGCCTCCTCCCGCGATTTTCACGCCCTCGGCAAGGATGTCTTGCGCGAGGCCATCGTGCGCGCCGATGAGTTGCGGGTAGCCCTAACCGATCGCGACCAGCAGTTGGCCGCGGCCGGCTACCACTCCCAGGTGTTGGTTCCACCGTTCTCCAGTCTCCTGTTTCTCTTCGACCGCAATTCTGGGGCAAGGGTTCCGCTGCGGCGCACGGCGGAGGGTGGGTGGCACGCTGCGCGTCAGGCCTACACCACGCAAGATCTGCTGGCGATTCTGGACGAGGAGCCGGAGCGGCTCAGCCCCAACGCGCTGCTACGGCCGGTGTTTCAGGATTCCATTCTGCCCACCGCGGCGTACATAGGCGGGCCCTCGGAAATAGCCTATTTCGCTCAGTCACAGGTACTTTATGAGCGCATCCTGGGCCGCACAACACCGGTTCTTCCCCGTCTGTCGGCGACGCTCATTGAGCCCGCGATCGCCGGTCTGCTGGAGCGCCACGACGTTTCGCTGCCCGACGTCATACAAAGTGGGTTGAAAGACCCGCTGGAGCTGGCCCAGCGCCTGGGTGCGCGGGCCATCTCGGTAATGGGGAAGCGCAAGCTGGCCGCGGCCGGCAGTGCTCTCGATACCGAGCTCTCGGCGCTGGCCACCTATATGCACTCGCTGGACGCTGGCCTTGGCCGGGCTGCGGACGTCAGCAGCTCCAAAATGCGCTACCAGATGAACCGCATGCGCCGGCTGGCGGCAAACTACGAACTCCGGCGGGACCAGAGTCTGTCTCGCGACGCCGGCTTGATCGCGCTCAACCTTTTCCCCAACCGCCACCCCCAGGAGCGGCTGCTCGGCGCAGCCTGGTTTCTTTCCCGTTACGGAGAAACCCTTCCCGAACTGTTGGTGGAGCAAGCCGGGCAGCAATGTCCTGGCCACAAGGCTGTCTGGCTCTGATAAATGTTCTAGAATGTTGCCAGCATGAAGGCGAAGCTGGCAAAGCCGTTCGACGTCACCTGCCCTGACTGCGGGGCGATTCTGCGAATAGACCCGGAAACCAGGGCGATCCTCTCCCACACCTCCGCACCGCGCAAGCGAACCTTTGAGGATTTCGAATCCGCCGCCAAAGCGATGCGTGAACAGGACGAACGGAAGGAAGACATCTTCCGTCAATCGATCGAAGCCGAAAAGAACAAGCAGCAATTGTTCGATAAGCGATTCGAGGAAGCGTTGCGCAAGGCAAAGGAGTCGCCCGACGAAGGGCGCCCGCTGCGTGAATTTGATCTCGATTAGGCATTCCCCCGCATCTATAACAAACAGCGCATGTGAAAGGGAGATAGCAATGGGGATCACACACATTCCGCAGCAAGTGGCAGGCACCGTCCAGGACGCCGCGAGCAGCGTGAAGTACCAGCTCGAAGGCGGCTGGGAAAAGAACTGGGTACGCACTGTAGCCGCTGGGTCGCTGGTGACCGGCGCGATTCTACTGGCCACAGGCAAACGCAAGGCCGGGCTGACCGTAGCCGTTGCGGCCACCATCTTCGCCCTGGTCGAGGATCCGGAAGGGGTCAAGAAAGTCTGGAACAACATCCCCGATTACCTCGACAGCGGCCACAGCATGCTGAGCCGTTTTGAGACGTTTATCGGGGAGCTGACCGCCCAAGGGGAAAAGCTGCGCTCCGTGGTGGAAAAGGCCGTCCGCGTCTAGAGTTCTCCACCGTGCCCCCTTGAAGCCTTCTCTTGGCTTGATGGGGCAGACGCAATGCCCAGTTGTTCCCGCGCCTGTTGGCTGATGCGGTGGGGCGTCCACGCCGGCTCCCATACCAGGTTGACCTCGGTGGCGCTGATCTCGGGGATGCCTGAGAGCCGGTTGCGCACCTGCTCCATAATGGCGACGTGCGAGGGGCAGCCACGGGAAGTCATGGTCATGTCCACCTCCACACGCTGCCGGGGAAAGGCTCGTTTGGAATTTGGATCTGGGCTTAACGCGACCCTGTAAATCAATCCCAGGTCGACGATGTTGACTGGCAGTTCGGGGTCGTAGCAGTCCCGCAGGGCAGCATAGATATCTTCTTCGCTAAGAGCCATCAATTCTTCCGCTCTACCAGGTAGCGCGCGACTGTCTTCAACCGGTCGGCTCGTTCACCGTAAACGGTGAGCTGAGCGAACGCCTCATCCACCAGCCTCGCGGCATCCTGGATGCTTTGTTCCACTCCGTACACCGCCGGCCAGGTTGCTTTTTCGCTGGCCACGTCTTTGCCGGCAGTCTTGCCCAATTGCGACGAATCCTGGGTTACATCCAGAACGTCGTCCATGATCTGGAACGCCAGCCCTGCCTTTCGTCCAAACTCAAACAATCGATCGACGTCTGCTTCGGCGCCGCCCCCATAAATGCCTCCAGTCATCAAGCTGACGCGAATCAACGCACCAGTCTTGGCCCGATGGATGGCTTCCACCAACTCCGCGGTCGGCTTATGTTCCTCCGCCTCCAGGTCCATCACCTGGCCACCGATCATGCCATCCATCGTGCCGGTCGCCTGGGCGATGAGCCGCACGATCGCCACCGTCTGAGGAGCGGGGCATTGCATGCCGGCCAGCACTTCATACGCCTGGGTCTGCAGCGCATCCCCGGCAAGGATAGCCATCGCCTCGCCATAGACCACGTGACACGTGGGCTTGCCCCGCCGCAGATCGTCATTGTCCAGAGCCGGCAAATCGTCGTGGATGAGGGAATAGGTGTGCAGCATTTCGATGGCCGCGCCCAGTTCTTCCACACCTTGGGGGATGGACCCGGCGATCATTCTCGCTGCTTCGATACAGAGGACCGGCCGCAGGCGCTTACCTCCGGCAAACACACTATGTCGCATCGCGCGGTGAATCGAGACCGGGGCCTGATCTGGACTGGGCAGCAGACGATCGAGAGCACGATCGATACGAGCAGCGCCGCCGGCCAAAATCTCCTGAACATTCTCTTGCATTTTCGTAATCATACCCGACGCTCCACCAGAGCCACCCCACCTGCGCCAACCGTCGGTGCACAGGATCCCCCAACGAGGTCGACACAAAATTGTCATCTCGACAGAGCGAAGCGAAGTGGAGACCCGCCGTTCCGTCGATCCCACCGACCAGCGCTCAATGGAAGCGCCACCCTCCCTTTTGTCATCCCGAAGAGCCGACTTGCCTACGGCAAGTTAAAAGAGCAAAGAACAGTACGGGCCGCCGCGGACTCGACGGGTGCCCCATGTTCGCGCCAGCGTACGTGGGCCGAAAAAGCCGGGCGAAGCCTATCCAACGCTTTTAGTCGTTCCGGGTACGGTTGTTCATTAGGACAGGTTATAACTCTATTCGGTTGGCAGCCTGCTGCTCTCTCGCCCACTGACCAGCGCTCAATGGAAGCGCCACCCTACCTTGTCATCTCGAAGAGCCGACTTACCTGCGGCAATTTAATAGAGCAATGAACGGTACGCGCCACCGCGCACTCGACGGGTGCCCCATGTTCGCGCCAGCTAACGTGGGCCGAAAAAGCCGGGCGACCCGGATTTCCTGCCACGCTGCACTGGACAGGACCGCGTGTGCGCCTTTCCGCGAAGAAAGGCGCATGCACTCTATCAACGCCACGAAGTCCAACAGGAAATCCGGGGGAAGCCACATCCAACGCTTTTAGTCGTTCCGGGTACGGTTGTTCATTGCGACAGGTTATAACTTAATGCGGTTGCCAGTCCGCTGCTCTCTCGATCTTACTAACACCGCTCAATGGAAGCGCCACCCTCCCCTTGTCATCCCGAGGAGCCGACTTGCCTGCGGCAAGTTAAGGGAGCAATGAACAGTACCGGCCGCCGCGCACTGGACGGGTGCCCCATGTTCGCACCAGCGTACGTGGGCCGAAAAAGCCGGGCGGAGCCCCTCGAACGCTTTTGGTCGGTCCAAGGTGCGGTTGTTTATTAGGAGAGCCTGTGACTTTTTGGCAACCGTCCCAGCCGCCAACGCGAGGGTGCCCTATCTCGCTCGTTTTTTGCGAGATGTGGGATACCGCGGACCTCAACCTTTAATCTGCCAGTAGTGCCCCAGACTTCTACGGGAAACTTGGGCACTCTCAATCCCAATAACTGATCCCCAATGGAAACGCCACCCTCAACTTGTCATCCCGAGGAGCCGACTTGCCTGCTGCAAGTTAAGGGAGCAATGAACAGTGCAGGCCACCGCGGACCCGACGGGTGCCCCATGTTCGCGCTAGCTAACGTGGGCCGAAAAAGCCGGGCGAAGCCCATCGAACGCTTTTATTCGGTCCAGGGTACGGTTGTTCATTAGGAGCGAAGTCGAGGGACCTGCAGTTCAGCGGACCTTTCGTAGAAATGTTTTCGACAGAGTTGTGACGGGCCTTCGACCCACCAACGGTGATGAAAAACCTGACCCCCAAAAATTTGTCCTCTCGACCAAGCCACCTGCCTGACGCCAAGTTAGGAGCGGAATGAACTATCGGACGAACCAATAGGGGGTGTGCGGACCAGCGCAGTGGGAGCGAACAACTCCGTCCCTGCACCTGCTCGGACAGATACCGAAAACAACCCCAGCAATCCGGAGCGACTTCCGTTGTGACCAAACTACCCGTCCCCGTCTGTCACTGCTTTTCCCCTGTAACAGAACCCTGCAATCCGCCGATGAAGTAATCGTTTCGATCCGCGACAAAGAAGGTCCCCGTGCCACGTTTACTCGTCGTTTTACTCATCTCCCTGCGGGTGTGGGCTGGGGGCGCGCATGCCCAAACCGCTCACTTCAGCGAAGCACAAGCCACCGTGCCCGTCGTCGACCTCGACAATCCCACCGGCATGGCGGTGGATGCGAGCGGGAACATCTACATCGCAGACAACAGCAGTAACTTGCTTTGGAAATACACATTGTCGGGCCCCGTAGCGGGCGGGGGCTACTTTTACAACGGAGAAGGAAACCCCTACGGAATCGCGCTGGACGGCGCCGGCAACCTCTACTTTATCGACAGCATCAGCAACCAGATCGTGAAGGAGACCATATTCCCCAACGGCACCGGCACCCGAACCGTGTTGCCGATCACCGGCCTCAGCACTCCCCGGGGCATCGCAGTGGATACCCAGGGCAACCTGTACATCGCCGATTACGGGAACAACCGGGTGGTCGAAGCCACGCCATCGGGCAGCACCTACACCCAACGCACGGTGCCTACCAGTAGCCTGTCGATGCCGGAGGCGGTGGCCGTCGATGGCTCCGGCAACCTCTACGTCGCCGACACCCTCCATTTGCGGGTGCTCAAGGAGACGCTCTCCGGAAACATCTGGAGCGAGAGTGTGGTCGCGAACCTGGCAGACCGCGGTTCCGAGAGACCGGTGAGCATCACCTCGGATGGCGTGGGAGATGTGTTTGTTCTTGATTACGGGAATGGATCCTATGACGTGCTGAAAGAGACACCGTCGAGAGGCGCCTACACCCAAACCTCGATCCCCAGCTTCGGGCAGTATCCCTATGCGATCGCGGCGAGCGCCGCCGGCGACGTCCACATGGTTTCTCCTCTGTCGAACCGGCTTCTGGAGCAGTTCGGTCCCACGACGAGTTTTGGCGCGGTGAGTGGCGGGGCACGAGTCCAGCCATTTCGTTGACCTTCACCTTCGATACGCAAAGTACACTGGCCGCGCCGGCGGTCTTCACCCAGGGCGTCGCAGGGCTCGATTTTGCGAATGCCGGCACCGGGACCTGCGGTACGAAGGCGCGTGGCTATGTCTACCTCCCGGGCGACACATGCAGAGTCGACGTGGTCTTCAAGCCGCAGCAGGCCGGAAGCCGCTACGGCGCGGCGGTATTGCAGGATGGCTCCGGCAACACCATTGCGACCGCGTACCTTTCCGGAACCGGAGTGGCGCCGCAGACCAGCTTTCCGCCGGGGTCGCACATCTCTGTCGGCACGGCCTTGGCGGACATTTCCGGCGTCGCGGTCGATGGACGCGGCAACGTCTTCCTGGCGGAAAGCAGCACCGGCAATATTTATAAGGAGACGGCGTCCGGTAAGTCCATCTATTCCCGGACCACCATTGCGAGCGGGCTGAACCATCCCACCGGACTGGCGTTGGATGGGGCGGGCAACGTCTATGTCGCTGCGGGCAGCACGGTCTACAAAGAGACGCCCGCACACTGCGGATATGGACAAACCGAGATTGTTACCGATCTTACCGGCCTGGCGGGCATCGCTGTGGATGGCAGCGGCAACCTATATCTCACTTCTTCCGCGTTAGGGGACGCGCATAAAGAGAGGCTCGAAGCCAACGGCAGCTACACCGAGACGGCGATCGGCTACGGGATTGATAGTCCACAGGGCGTGGCGGTGGATGGCCGCGGGGATATCTTCATCATAGACGTGCACGACGATGAATTTTATAAGGAGACGCTGCAACCGAATGGCAGCTATCTGCAGACGGCGATGGGTCTTGGAGTTGAGGAAGCCGAAGGTCTGACCGTCGATGGAAATGGGAACGTTTATGTTGCTGAAGCCAGCATCGGCCGGATCATAAAGTTCACATGGCAAACCAACGGCGCCTTTGTCGATAGCAAACCCGCCATAGGGCTGCGCCATCCTGCGTGGCCGGCAGTGGACGGGCAAGGGAACCTTTACTATGCCGACGCTGCGGCAGGCACGGTGACGATGATTGACCTTGCCGATCCACCGGCGCTTAGTTTCGCGACTACCAAGGTTGGGTTAACCAGTACAGACAGCCCGCGGTCCGTGACAGTTGCGAATACCGGCAATGCTCTGCTGGTTATCCAGCCGGTGGGCTCGGCCATCAGCCTCGGCTTTGCGGTGGACGGGGACTGCTCGTGCCTGCGAGTGTTCGGTTCGGGTCCCGTCTATGGGCTGGAGGCGGGTAGCTCCTGCGTCTATGACATCAGCTTTGTGCCCCAGGTGTCGGGACTCTATCTCGGAGAACTGGTGCTGTGGGACAACGACCTGACCACTGGGCTGGGCTTCCGGTACGAAGGACAGCATATCGCGCTCAGCGGGACTGGACTCCCGGGAGATACCACGGGAACCGCATTGCAGCTCTCGCCCAACCCGGAACAGTAACGGCTGTCCAGAGTTGTTTGGTCCTAACACTAGCTTGGACACGGACAAATGCGTCGATACAAACCGCGATCTGCTGACGCCCCGGTATACTGGCGAAGCCGTTTTCCGTCTGTTCTAGCTTCCAACCGATTTTCAGACCTGTGACGTGTCTACCGGAAAGTAACCCGGCCTTCTTTTATGGTGCTATGTTTAGAACTCGTTTTTGCTACCCTATAAGTATGAAGATCACAGTCCAGCTTCCCGACGACCTTATCGAACATGCCGAACCAGGGCGGGAGGCGCTGGAAGCTCTGGCGATCGAGGGGTACCGGACGGAGGTACTCTCCCACTATCAGGCCAGCCAACTACTCGGGCTGTCTCGCTTTGAGTTCGACGCTTTTCTCAAGCAGCGACACGTCTACGATCATGCGTATGACCTAGAGGACCTGGAGGAGGACCGTGAAACCTTACGCCAACTTCAGACTCTGGGACTTCTCCAGGAATGATTGTTGTAGCCGATACAGCTCCGCTCAATTATCTGATTCAGATTGACTGCGACGCCCTGCTTTTTCATCTTTACGAACGGATTATCGTGCCTGCCGGCGTGATGCAAGAATTACGCCACCCGGCTGCGCCGATGTCCGTGCGGGCGTGGCTAAGTTGCATTCCTGCCTGGATTGATGTGCTTCAGCCTGCCGCTACCCCGGATGCGGAGCTGGCGGATCTGGACCTGGGCGAACGGGAAGCCATCCAGTTAGCTGAGGAACAACAAGCCGACTTGCTGCTGATCGACGAACGTAAAGGGCGACGGAAAGCAAAATTGCGCGGCCATAGAACGACTGGCACGCTAGGCGTTTTGCTGAGCGCGAGCGAGCTTCACCTGATTGATCCAGAAATCGCTTATCGGCGGTTGCTGAGCGAGACGGCTTTTCGGACTTCCGCGACGTTGGAAGCACAATTTCTCGCGTTGATCCGCCCATCGATGTGAGCAAACCAAGACGCAAATTGGGGGGAAGGGGGAAAGGGGGACAGCCAGGCTGTCCAACATGTCCACCATTTCCTATGCGGACCAGTTACTCGGGCGCATTGGAGCGAACAACTCCCCTCTCGTCCCGCACTTGCTCGGACGGATACCGAAAAGGGGCCCAGGCAAATCAGGAGCGGCTTCCGTTTTTGAGCAAAGCCCCAGTCCCGTCTGCTGACGATTAATCCGGCCACGAATCAGATCACGACCAGCGGGTACAGTTACGACGCAGCGGGGAACCTGGTGAACGACGGTGCGCACAGCTATCAGTACGATGCGGAAGGGAATGTCCTGCAGGTCGATGGGGGCACGACGGCGAGCTACGTTTATGATGCCTTCAACCGGCGGATTGCGGAACAGACGCCGAGTGGGACGCATGAATTCACCTACGACTATGCGGGCCGTCGTATCTCGGGCTGGTTGTCGTCGAGCAACTATGGAGACCAGGGAAGGATTTACTGGGACAACCAGCAGATTGCGTTTCGTGCAGGAGACGGAACCAACTTCGACCATCAAGACACGCTAGGGACGGAGCGGATGCGGACTCTGTACGATGGGTCGGTGGGAGCGAGCTACCAGTCGTTGCCCTGGGGCGACGGCTACACGGCGACGGTGAACAACAGCTACGCCGGTTTGGACAGTTTGGACTTTGCAGGATTGGAGCGCGATGTGCAGAGCACCACGAATCCTGAGGAAGACACGGAGCATGCGCAGTTCCGCAACTACGCGCCGGCGCAGGGGAGATGGCTGTCCTCGGATCGATACCTTGGCAGCTACGACTTCGCCAACCCGCAGAGCCTCAATCGATACGCCTATGTGTTGAACAATCCGACCAGCTTTACCGACCCGAGCGGGCTTCTGAACTGCAAGTTTGGGCCATGTGCTCCGCTCGCGCCGGGTTGCGACGATGGCTGCCCGCCAGCTTCGCCGCCTAGTCCCTCGTCGGGCGATCCCGGCTGCTGGTCGTGCGGTGGAACTCCCGGCGGAGGCGGCGGGGGCGGAGGCGGCCAACCAGGCAATCAGCAAATCTATACATTTAGCAAAACAGTGTATAGCACTTGGCTCCAGAATTTTGACCTGCAACTTTGGATTCTGACGTCCGTTCCGTTCTCGTCGTCCTCAGGCCAAGGAGTAGCCCCAAACAGGAAGTACCACTGCCCTCTCTTCGGACCCTGCTATCAAGGTCCTGCAATCAACGCGAGGCAGACTCAATGCACGGGCCAAGCCATAAGGAACAATGCACTTGCCCTCGGGGCTGATTCGCTTGGTGCAATCCCCGGAGAAGGGCAGGTTTTGGCAGGCGTACAACTCGCGGCGGCTGGCGTCGGTTTTGTGAATGGCTTGGTGACAAAGGATGCTACGGGGGCTGTTGGGAGCGTAATAGGTGGGCAACTCACACTGGTTGGTGCATCCGCAGAGGCCCTCGGGACCACGGCGTTAATGGCCGTTCCGGTGGCCGGGAATCTTCTGAGCGGCTTCTTTGCTCTACGTGATATTGGAAACGGCATCAGCGACTACCAAGCATGTTTGGCGGGCCACTGATGCCGCCAATTCACAGTCAAGAGTCACCGCGTCAGTTGACCTCCAAGTCGGCTTATCTTGCACTCCTTTGTTCGTTACCCGTCTTGCTCGTATTTGCGCTGCTGGGGGATTGGCGCACAGGGATAGGAGCAGCAATCTGTTGTGGGTTGGTGATTTTAGTTGTCATGGTCCGGTGGGATTTAAGGAAGCACTGGTGGTTTTGGGCGGTTATCGTCTTTGGAGCCGCACTTCAAGTTCCTATCGTGCTCCTTGTCCCTTGGGGCAACAGGGGGTTGACCGGAATTAGTCTCCTTCCCCTTGGGGTGCTGGATTATGGGGTTGTGTACGGCTGCGTCAAGCTGGCCGAGAAGATGGCAAGCAGGAACGATGGGGCCAGTTCTCTGACCTGAGAGCTACAGCCCGTCCCAGCCGCAGGCCGTCCCTCTGGGGACGGTCTTGCTGGGTGGGGAAATGGTGGGGGAAATGGTGGGGTTTTGTGGCCAGACGGGACCGGTACCTTACGACAGCCGTCTGCTCAAAGTACCAGTCCCGTC
>CAWITT010000006.1:0-10854 GCA_963839025.1 uncultured Acidobacteriaceae bacterium | reverse complement strand
CTCCTCCCGCGATTTTCACGCCCTCGGCAAGGATGTCTTGCGCGAGGCCATCGTGCGCGCCGATGAGTTGCGGGTAGCCCTAACCGATCGCGACCAGCAGTTGGCCGCGGCCGGCTACCACTCCCAGGTGTTGGTTCCACCGTTCTCCAGTCTCCTGTTTCTCTTCGACCGCAATTCTGGGGCAAGGGTTCCGCTGCGGCGCACGGCGGAGGGTGGGTGGCACGCTGCGCGTCAGGCCTACACCACGCAAGATCTGCTGGCGATTCTGGACGAGGAGCCGGAGCGGCTCAGCCCCAACGCGCTGCTACGGCCGGTGTTTCAGGATTCCATTCTGCCCACCGCGGCGTACATAGGCGGGCCCTCGGAAATAGCCTATTTCGCTCAGTCACAGGTACTTTATGAGCGCATCCTGGGCCGCACAACACCGGTTCTTCCCCGTCTGTCGGCGACGCTCATTGAGCCCGCGATCGCCGGTCTGCTGGAGCGCCACGACGTTTCGCTGCCCGACGTCATACAAAGTGGGTTGAAAGACCCGCTGGAGCTGGCCCAGCGCCTGGGTGCGCGGGCCATCTCGGTAATGGGGAAGCGCAAGCTGGCCGCGGCCGGCAGTGCTCTCGATACCGAGCTCTCGGCGCTGGCCACCTATATGCACTCGCTGGACGCTGGCCTTGGCCGGGCTGCGGACGTTAGCAGTTCCAAAATGCGCTACCAGATGAACCGCATGCGCCGGCTGGCGGCAAACTACGAACTCCGGCGGGAGCAGAGTCTGTCTCGCGACGCCGGCTTGATCGCGCTCAACCTTTTCCCCAACCGCCACCCCCAGGAGCGGCTGCTCGGCGCAGCCTGGTTTCTTTCCCGTTACGGAGAAACCCTTCCCGAACTGTTGGTGGAGCAAGCCGGGCAGCAATGTCCTGGCCACAAGGCTGTCTGGCTCTGATAAATGTTCTAGAATGTTGCCAGCATGAAGGCGAAGCTGGCAAAGCCGTTCGACGTCACCTGCCCTGACTGCGGGGCGATTCTGCGAATAGACCCGGAAACCAGGGCGATCCTCTCCCACACCTCCGCACCGCGCAAGCGAACCTTTGAGGATTTCGAATCCGCCGCCAAAGCGATGCGTGAACAGGACGAACGGAAGGAAGACATCTTCCGTCAATCGATCGAAGCCGAAAAGAACAAGCAGCAATTGTTCGATAAGCGATTCGAGGAAGCGTTGCGCAAGGCAAAGGAGTCGCCCGACGAAGGGCGCCCGCTGCGTGAATTTGATCTCGATTAGGCATTCCCCCGCATCTATAACAAACAGCGCATGTGAAAGGGAGATAGCAATGGGGATCACACACATTCCGCAGCAAGTGGCAGGCACCGTCCAGGACGCCGCGAGCAGCGTGAAGTACCAGCTCGAAGGCGGCTGGGAAAAGAACTGGGTACGCACTGTAGCCGCTGGGTCGCTGGTGACCGGCGCGATTCTACTGGCCACAGGCAAACGCAAGGCCGGGCTGACCGTAGCCGTTGCGGCCACCATCTTCGCCCTGGTCGAGGATCCGGAAGGGGTCAAGAAAGTCTGGAACAACATCCCCGATTACCTCGACAGCGGCCACAGCATGCTGAGCCGTTTTGAGACGTTTATCGGGGAGCTGACCGCCCAAGGGGAAAAGCTGCGCTCCGTGGTGGAAAAGGCCGTCCGCGTCTAGAGTTCTCCACCGTGCCCCCTTTAAGCCTTCTCTTGGCTTGATGGGGCAGACGCAATGCCCAGTTGTTCCCGCGCCTGTTGGCTGATGCGGTGGGGCGTCCACGCCGGCTCCCATACCAGGTTGACCTCGGTGGCGCTGATCTCGGGGATGCCTGAGAGCCGGTTGCGCACCTGCTCCATAATGGCGACGTGCGAGGGGCAGCCACGGGAAGTCATGGTCATGTCCACCTCCACACGCTGCCGGGGAAAGGCTCGTTTGGAATTTGGATCTGGGCTTAACGCGACCCTGTAAATCAATCCCAGGTCGACGATGTTGACTGGCAGCTCGGGGTCGTAGCAGTCCCGCAGGGCAGCATAGATATCTTCTTCGCTAAGAGCCATCAATTCTTCCGCTCTACCAGGTAGCGCGCGACTGTCTTCAACCGGTCGGCTCGTTCACCGTAAATGGTGAGCTGAGCGAACGCCTCATCCACCAGCCTCGCGGCATCCTGGATGCTTTGTTCCACTCCGTACACCGCCGGCCAGGTTGCTTTTTCGCTGGCCACGTCTTTGCCGGCAGTCTTGCCCAATTGCGACGAATCCTGGGTTACATCCAGAACGTCGTCCATGATCTGGAACGCCAGCCCTGCCTTTCGTCCAAACTCAAACAATCGATCGACGTCTGCTTCGGCGCCGCCCCCATAAATGCCTCCAGTCATCAAGCTGACGCGAATCAACGCACCAGTCTTGGCCCGATGGATGGCTTCCACCAACTCCGCGGTCGGCTTATGTTCCTCCGCCTCCAGGTCCATCACCTGGCCACCGATCATGCCATCCATCGTGCCGGTCGCCTGGGCGATGAGCCGCACGATCGCCACCGTCTGAGGAGCGGGGCATTGCATGCCGGCCAGCACTTCATACGCCTGGGTCTGCAGCGCATCCCCGGCAAGGATAGCCATCGCCTCGCCATAGACCACGTGACACGTGGGCTTGCCCCGCCGCAGATCGTCATTGTCCAGAGCCGGCAAATCGTCGTGGATGAGGGAATAGGTGTGCAGCATTTCGATGGCCGCGCCCAGTTCTTCCACACCTTGGGGGATGGACCCGGCGATCATTCTCGCTGCTTCGATACAGAGGACCGGCCGCAGGCGCTTACCTCCGGCAAACACACTATGTCGCATCGCGCGGTGAATCGAGACCGGGGCCTGATCTGGACTGGGCAGCAGACGATCGAGAGCACGATCGATACGAGCAGCGCCGCCGGCCAAAATCTCCTGAACATTCTCTTGCATTTTCGTAATCATACCCGACGCTCCACCAGAGCCACCCCACCTGCGCCAACCGTCGGTGCACAGGATCCCCCAACGAGGTCGACACAAAATTGTCATCTCGACAGAGCGAAGCGAAGTGGAGACCCGCCGTTCCGTCGATCCCACCGACCAGCGCTCAATGGAAGCGCCACCCTCCCTTTTGTCATCCCGAAGAGCCGACTTGCCTACCGCCAAGTTAAAGGAGCAATGAACAGTACGGGCCGCCGCGGACTCGACGGGTGCCCCATGTTCGCGCCAGCGTACGTGGGCCGAAAAAGCCGGGCGAAGCCTATCCAACGCTTTTAGTCGTTCCGGGTACGGTTGTTCATTAGGACAGGTTATAACTCTATTCGGTTGGCAGCCTGCTGCTCTCTCGCCCACTGACCAGCGCTCAATGGAAGCGCCACCCTACCTTGTCATCTCGAAGAGCCGACTTACCTGCGGCAATTTAATAGAGCAATGAACGGTACGCGCCACCGCGCACTCGACGGGTGCCCCATGTTCGCGCCAGCGTACGTGGGCCGAAAAAGCCGGGCGACCCGGATTTCCTGCCACGCTGCACTGGACAGGACCGCATGTGCGCCTTTCCGCGAAGAAAGGCGCATGCACTCTATCAACGCCACGAAGTCCAATAGGAAATCCGGGGGAAGCCACATCCAACGCTTTTAGTCGTTCCGGGTACGGTTGTTCATTGCGACAGGTTATAACTTAATGCGGTTGCCAGTCCGCTGCTCTCTCGATCTTACTAACACCGCTCAATGGAAGCGCCACACTCCCCTTGTCATCCCGAGGAGCCGACTTGCCTGCGGCAAGTTAAGGGAGCAATGAACAGTACCGGCCGCCGCGCACTGGACGGGTGCCCCATGTTCGCACCAGCGTACGTGGGCCGAAAAAGCCGGGCGGAGCCCCTCGAACGCTTTTGGTCGGTCCAAGGTGCGGTTGTTTATTAGGAGAGCCTGTGACTTTTTGGCAACCGTCCCAGCCGCCAACGCGAGGGTGCCCTATCTCGCTCGTTTTTTGCGAGATGTGGGATACCGCGGACCTCAACCTTTAATCTGCCAGTAGTGCCCCAGACTTCTACGGGAAACTTGGGCACTCTCAATCCCAATAACTGATCCCCAATGGAAGCGCCACCCTCCCCTTGTCATCCCGAGGAGCCGACTTGCCTGCTGCAAGTTAAGGGAGCAATGAACAGTGCAGGCCACCGCGGACCCGACGGGTGCCCCATGTTCGCGCTAGCTAACGTGGGCCGAAAAAGCCGGGCGAAGCCCATCGAACGCTTTTATTCGGTCCAGGGTACGGTTGTTCATTAGGAGCGAAGTCGAGGGACCTGCAGTTCAGCGGACCTTTCGTAGAAATGTTTTCGACAGAGTTGTGACGGGCCTTCGACCCACCAACGGTGATGAAAAACCTGACCCCCAAAAATTTGTCCTCTCGACCAAGCCACCTGCCTGACGCCAAGTTAGGAGCGGAATGAACTATCGGACGAACCAATAGGGGGTGTGCGGACCAGCGCAGTGGGAGCGAACAACTCCGTCCCTGCACCTGCTCGGACAGATACCGAAAACAACCCCAGCAATCCGGAGCGACTTCCGTTGTGACCAAACTACCCGTCCCCGTCTGTCACTGCTTTTCCCCTGTAACAGAACCCTGCAATCCGCCGATGAAGTAATCGTTTCGATCCGCGACAAAGAAGGTCCCCGTGCCACGTTTACTCGTCGTTTTACTCATCTCCCTGCGGGTGTGGGCTGGGGGCGCGCATGCCCAAACCGCTCACTTCAGCGAAGCACAAGCCACCGTGCCCGTCGTCGACCTCGACAATCCCACCGGCATGGCGGTGGATGCGAGCGGGAACATCTACATCGCAGACAACAGCAGTAACTTGCTTTGGAAATACACATTGTCGGGCCCCGTAGCGGGCGGGGGCTACTTTTACAACGGAGAAGGAAACCCCTACGGAATCGCGCTGGACGGCGCCGGCAACCTCTACTTTATCGACAGCATCAGCAACCAGATCGTGAAGGAGACCATATTCCCCAACGGCACCGGCACCCGAACCGTGTTGCCGATCACCGGCCTCAGCACTCCCCGGGGCATCGCGGTGGATACCCAGGGCAACCTGTACATCGCCGATTACGGGAACAACCGGGTGGTCGAAGCCACGCCATCGGGCAGCACCTACACCCAACGCACGGTGCCTACCAGTAGCCTGTCGATGCCGGAGGCGGTGGCCGTCGATGGCTCCGGCAACCTCTACGTCGCCGACACCCTCCATTTGCGGGTGCTCAAGGAGACGCTCTCCGGAAACATCTGGAGCGAGAGTGTGGTCGCGAACCTGGCAGACCGCGGTTCCGAGAGACCGGTGAGCATCACCTCGGATGGCGTGGGAGATGTGTTTGTTCTTGATTACGGGAATGGATCCTATGACGTGCTGAAAGAGACACCGTCGAGAGGCGCCTACACCCAAACCTCGATCCCCAGCTTCGGGCAGTATCCCTATGCGATCGCGGCGAGCGCCGCCGGCGACGTCCACATGGTTTCTCCTCTGTCGAACCGGCTTCTGGAGCAGTTCGGTCCCACGACGAGTTTTGGCGCGGTGAGTGGCGGGGCACGAGTCCAGCCATTTCGTTGACCTTCACCTTCGATACGCAAAGTACACTGGCCGCGCCGGCGGTCTTCACCCAGGGCGTCGCAGGGCTCGATTTTGCGAATGCCGGCACCGGGACCTGCGGTACGAAGGCGCGTGGCTATGTCTACCTCCCGGGCGACACATGCAGAGTCGACGTGGTCTTCAAGCCGCAGCAGGCCGGAAGCCGCTACGGCGCGGCGGTATTGCAGGATGGCTCCGGCAACACCATTGCGACCGCGTACCTTTCCGGAACCGGAGTGGCGCCGCAGACCAGCTTTCCGCCGGGGTCGCACATCTCTGTCGGCACGGCCTTGGCGGACATTTCCGGCGTCGCGGTCGATGGACGCGGCAACGTCTTCCTGGCGGAAAGCAGCACCGGCAATATTTATAAGGAGACGGCGTCCGGTAAGTCCATCTATTCCCGGACCACCATTGCGAGCGGGCTGAACCATCCCACCGGACTGGCGTTGGATGGGGTGGGCAACGTCTATGTCGCTGCAGGCAGCATGGTCTACAAAGAGACGCCCGCACACTGCGGATATGGACAAACCGAGATTGTTACCGATCTTACCGGCCTGGCGGGCATCGCTGTGGATGGCAGCGGCAACCTATATCTCACTTCTTCCGCGTTAGGGGACGTGCATAAAGAGAGGCTCGAAGCCAACGGCAGCTACACCGAGACGGCGATCGGCTACGGGATTGATAGTCCACAGGGCGTGGCGGTGGATGGCCGCGGGGATATCTTCATCATAGACGTGCACGACGATGAATTTTATAAGGAGACGCTGCAACCGAATGGCAGCTATCTGCAGACGGCGATGGGTCTTGGAGTTGAGGAAGCCGAAGGTCTGACCGTCGATGGAAATGGGAACGTTTATGTTGCTGAAGCCAGCATCGGCCGGATCATAAAGTTCACATGGCAAACCAACGGCGCCTTTGTCGATAGCAAACCCGCCATAGGGCTGCGCCATCCTGCGTGGCCGGCAGTGGACGGGCAAGGGAACCCTTACTATGCCGACGCTGCGGCTGGCACGGTAACGATGATTGACTTTACCGATCCGCCGGCGCTTAGTTTCGCGACTACCAAGGTTGGGTTAACCAGTACAGACAGCCCACGGTACGTGACAGTTGCGAATACCGGCAATGCTCTGCTGGTTATCCAGCCGGTGGGCTCGGCCATCAGCCTCGGCTTTGCGGTGGACGGGGCCTCCTCGTGCCTGCGAGTGTTCGGTTCGGGTCCCGTCTATGGGCTGGAGGCGGGTAGCTCCTGCGTCTATGACATCAGCTTTGTGCCCCAGGTGTCGGGACTCTACCTCGGAGAACTGGTGCTGTGGGACAACGACCTGACCACTGGGCTGGGCTTCCGGTACGAAGGACAGCATATCGCGCTCAGCGGGACTGGACTCCCGGGAGATACCACGGGAACCGCATTGCAGCTCTCGCCCAACCCGGAACAGTAACGGCTGTCCAGAGTTGTTTGGTCCTAACACTAGCTTGGACACGGACAAATGCGTCGATACAAACCGCGATCTGCTGACGCCCCGGTATACTGGCGAAGCCGTTTTCCGTCTGTTCTAGCTTCCAACCGATTTTCAGACCTGTGACGTGTCTACCGCAAAGTAACCCGGCCTTCTTTTATGGTGCTATGTTTAGAACTCGTTTTTGCTACCCTATAAGTATGAAGATCACAGTCCAGCTTCCCGACGACCTTATAGAACATGCCGAACCAGGGCGGGAGGCGCTGGAAGCTCTGGCGATCGAGGGGTACCGGACGGAGGTACTCTCCCACTATCAGGCCAGCCAACTACTCGGGCTGTCTCGCTTTGAGTTCGACGCTTTTCTCAAGCAGCGACACGTCTACGATCATGCGTATGACCTAGAGGACCTGGAGGAGGACCGTGAAACCTTACGCCAACTTCAGACTCTGGGACTTCTCCAGGAATGATTGTTGTAGCCGATACAGCTCCGCTCAATTATCTGATTCAGATTGACTGCGACGCCCTGCTTTTTCATCTTTACGAACGGATTATCGTGCCTGCCGGCGTGATGCAAGAATTACGCCACCCGGCTGCGCCGATGTCCGTGCGGGCGTGGCTAAGTTGCATTCCTGCCTGGATTGATGTGCTTCAGCCTGCCGCTACCCCGGATGCGGAGCTGGCGGATCTGGACCTGGGCGAACGGGAAGCCATCCAGTTAGCTGAGGAACAACAAGCCGACTTGCTGCTGATCGACGAACGTAAAGGGCGACGGAAAGCAAAATTGCGCGGCCATAGAACGACTGGCACGCTAGGCGTTTTGCTGAGCGCGAGCGAGCTTCACCTGATTGATCCAGAAATCGCTTATCGGCGGTTGCTGAGCGAGACGGCTTTTCGGACTTCCGCGACGTTGGAAGCACAATTTCTCGCGTTGATCCGCCCATCGATGTGAGCAAACCAAGACGCAAATTGGGGGGGAAGGGGGACAGCCAGGCTGTCCACCATTTCCAACCATTTCCTATGCGGACCAGTTACTCGGGCGCATTGGAGCGAACAACTCCCCTCTCGTCCCGCACTTGCTCGGACGGATACCGAAAAGGGGCCCAGGCAAATCAGGAGCGGCTTCCGTTTTTGAGCAAAGCCCCAGTCCCGTCTGCTGACCACTGATCCGGCCACGAATCAGATCACGACCAGCGGGTACAGTTACGACGCAGCGGGGAACCTGGTGAACGACGGTGCGCACAGCTATCAGTACGATGCGGAAGGGAATGTCCTGCAGGTCGATGGGGGCACGACGGCGAGCTACGTTTATGATGCGTTCAACCGGCGGATTGCGGAACAGACGCCGAGTGGGACGCATGAATTCAACTACGACTATGCGGGCCGTCGCATCTCAGGCTGGTTGTCGTCGAGCAACTATGGAGACCAGGGAAGGATTTACTGGAACAACCAGCAGATTGCGTTTCGTGCAGGAGACGGAACCAACTTCGACCATCAAGACACGCTGGGGACGGAGCGGATGCGGACTCTGTACGATGGGTCGGTGGGAGCGAGCTACCAGTCGTTGCCCTGGGGCGACGGCTACACGGCGACGGTGAACAACAGCTACGCCGGTTTGGACAGTTTGGACTTTGCAGGATTGGAGCGCGATGTGCAGAGCACCACGAATCCTGAGGAAGACACGGAGCATGCGCAGTTCCGCAACTACGCGCCGGCGCAGGGGAGATGGCTGTCCCCGGATCGATACCTTGGCAGCTACGACTTCGCCAACCCGCAGAGCCTCAATCGATACGCCTATGTGTTGAACAATCCGACCAGCTTTACCGACCCGAGCGGGCTTCTGAACTGCAAGTTTGGGCCATGTGCTTCGCCCGCGCCGGGTTGCGACGATGGCTGCCCGCCAGCTTCGCCGCCTAGTCCCTCGTCGGGCGATCCCGGCTGCTGGTCGTGCGGTGGAACTCCCGGCGGAGGCGGCGGGGGCGGAGGCGGCCAACCAGGCAATCAGCAAATCTATACATTTAGCAAAACAGTGTATAGCACCTGGCTCCAGAATTTTGACCTGCAACTTTGGATTCTGACGTCCGTTCCGTTCTCGTCGTCCTCAGGCCAAGGAGTAGCCCCAAATAACGGCTTCAACAACAACGAGCAAATTAGCAATTGTCTAAGCAGCTATTACAACTCGAAGGGTGGAAAAATTCTTGAATTTGGAAGCCTGCTTTCGATGGTGCCCGGCTGGGACCCGGAACCGGGCAAAAACATCTTGGAAAACATCTTTCTCATGGGCGGCAAGCTGATCGGATTGAAGGGACTTCAAACGGTTGGCCAAGCAGGAATTCAGTCTGCTGTGAGTGGTACTGCAACATCGATCGCAAGTCCGCTTGAGAATTTGGTTAGTTCTGGAGCCGGGAAAGCTCTCGGAGCAGTTGGAGCGGCAGGTCCGATTGCTGTGGGCGGTGCGACACTCGGCGATATATTCGCCCACGGCGCATGCACGGCATCGGCTTATCCAACGCCTTCGATCCCTTCTCCTTTTTAGTCGGGGGTATATATGTTTGATCAAATTCTTCACTTTCTGTCCTCCCATCAGACCGCAGGAGCCTTGGTGTACTCCTGGGGATCGTTCGAGATCGGCAGAACGTTTTTCAAAATGCAACGAGAAAAGACCGGATACCTGTGGGGAGGGCTGGGGCTCTTAGCAGCGACCATATATTTTTTCGTTGCCGCTGTTCTTTTGCAGTGGCTTGGGGCCATCTTGCTTGGAATTACTGTAGGACTTGAAGCTTGGCTTATGAAGCGGTGGCTCCCCGCAGACGCCTCGTCAGCGCAATCTCTAAAGTGATAAGCTGCTGCGTTTGGCCCTCCACCCGGCTTCTGTGGCGACCGGGACCGAAAAGCCTCCATGCTTGCGCATGGGGATTATGTGGACACTCCACCCCTGGGAGGGAACTGTGGGGAAACCTGGGGCTGTTCTCGGATAATCATCGTGGCATCCAACAGGTAGCGTTTTGCGGGGTTCCCCAGGGAAACCCGCGTCTTGATGCGTAAGCGCGGGGTGTTGGAGGGCGAGGAGCGATGGCGCTGCTTGATGAGAAGAACCTTGCGGGCGAGGCGGCGAGGCGGGCGCGGTTCCGGGTGCATCACGTGGGGACGAAGCTGAACGAGGCGGAGGTGCGCGAGTTGGAGGCGCTGGCCACGAAGCGCAGCCAGACCCATGCGGAGCTGATCCGGGGACTGATCCTGCGCGAAATCGAACAGGGCAAGACGCGCCATCGGGCCAGTGCGGAGATGGTGGAGATCACGGCCTGCCGGTTGCTGCTGACCCATCTTCTTCGCCCGGGAGCCACGGGCCAGCCGATGACGGAGCAAGCGTTCGATGGGCTCCTTGAAGAGGTCAAGAAGCACAAGGCGCGGGTGGCCGAGGACCGGCTCAAAGACTACGAAGCGGGGCGCTGAGGTCGACGTCGAGGGGCCCAGTGCGGTGGCCCCGTACCCTTCGCTGCGATGGCCGTCAAGGGGCTTCGCTCGCTGGCGCGACGCGCAGAGAACGCGCGCTCTTGACTGCCGTCCTCGCTGCGGGTGGTAGGCAATTATGAGAAGAATGTCTTCTTCTCATGTGTTCAAAAACACATGCCAAGACAAATGGAACAGCGGCGGTGGCGAGGCTGGGTTTTGTGGCCAGACGGGACCGGTACCTGGGGTTTTGTGGCCGGGGTTTTGTGGCCAGACGGGACCGGTACCTTACGACAGCCGTCTGCTCAAAGTACCAGTCCCGTC
>CAWITT010000005.1:0-79722 GCA_963839025.1 uncultured Acidobacteriaceae bacterium | reverse complement strand
GTGTCAATGTACTCCCGAATCTTTGTCAATTTGCCATTCCGAACGGTGATGTCGAAGACCCAATCGTCTTTGAACGGCTTATTCGTGGCTTTAATTTTTCCCGTAGCGACGCCGACCACCAGAACCCGGTCTCCCTGCGCCACGAATTCGGGAGGCTTTGGGTATGTCATTTCTATCTCTTCGGAAGCCTTCTTAAGTACACCCGCCAATCCTGCGTGCCCGCGGTGCGTACCGGCCAGCGGCCAGCCCTCGCCTGGAACGATCCACTCAATATCTTCGGTAACCAACGCAAGCACACGTTGCTTATCGGAGCTGCCTATTGCTGCAAAGAAATCTTGCACAACCTGAATATTCTTTTCGGTGCTCATAGAAATCTCTCCTTTTCCTTACATCAAGTGAGGTCCGAGGTATTCGGACGTTTTGTAACCATTGCACTCGCGCCAAATCAGAGAGGGTACACATCGATTACTGCTGCTTCTTGAATAAATCCTGGAAGATGAGCAGACCCCAAGTTTTACCGCGCGCGTGCACCAGCGCGCCACCCTCGCTGAACCTTCCGAGCTTGACGGGTGCGAACCCGAGTTGTTTGGCCAAATCCGCCACCGGAGGGATCGCGTCCTCCTCGTCGCTCGACAGAAAGACGACCCGGTGCCCGCCCTCGACGACAGGGTCTGTAGCCAGGGTGGCCGCAAGCAGGTGATTAAATCCTTTCACCACCTTGGCGGCGGGGAACGACTTCGCGACGAAGGCAGAGGAAGGAAGACCATCCAGTTCCTCAGGTGGGAGTGGGGCCGAGTTCATCGCGTCGATGATGGTCTTGCCTTTCCAACTCGGCAGGGCCTTTGCAATCTCGCGATGTTCCCCGAACGGGACCGCCAAAAAGATTGTGTCGGCCTCGAGTGCATCCTGCAGCGACTTTGCGACGACCGTGGGTCCAATCTGCCGGGCCTGCGGCGCTAACTCCTCGGGCGATCGCCGGCTCGCGACAATCACGTTGATGTTCTTACGCGCGAAGGCGTGGGCCAGCGCCTGCCCTATCCGTCCGAATCCTACGATTGCATAACTCATAGTGTTTCTCCGATCAGTGTTTGGATTGATTGCCAGCCTTCGACGGCAGCGGACAGCAACTTCGGTTCTGCGGCGACCCTCCGTTGTGAGGGCCGCCGGAAGGTCAGCCACTAGCCGAGGTCTGGCGACGTTAGATCGCCGTCATTCCGCCGTCGACAAACAACTCCTGCCCGTTGACGAAGCTCGAATCGTTCGAAGCAAGAAACAGCGCGACCGTCGCGACTTCCTCAGGTTGCCCCATCGATCCCCGCGGGATCAGAGATTCGAAATACTGCCTCGCCTCCGGAGTAAGGACCGATTCCTGCATGGTCGTCGCAATAGCGCCGGGAACGAGCAGGTTCACGCGGATCTTTCTCTCCTTGAGTTCGTTGAGCCAAGTACGTGCGAAGGAGCGCAGTGCCAGCTTGCTCGCCGCATATACGCTGAAACCAGGGAAACCTTTCGCCGCAGCGTTGGACCCGGTCATGAAGATCGATCCACCATCATTGAACAGCGGCAGTGCCTTCTGCACCGTGAAGAGCGTCCCTCGCACGTTCAGGTCGAAAGTCTTATCGAAGTGCTCTTCAGTGATCTGTCCTAGCGGAACGGGCTCGCCTACGCCGGCGCTCGCGAACAGGACATCGATCTTGCCCTTTTCCTTCTTCACGATGTCGAACAAGCGATCAAGGTCGTCTAGATTGGCGGCGTCACCGATGACGCCGGTTACATTCCGGCCGACTACCTTCACGGCCTTGTCGAGCGTCTCCTGCTTTCGGCCCGTGATGAAAACGTAGGCACCCTCTTCGACGAACAGTTTCGCGCTAGCTAGCGCCATGCCGTCCGATCCACCGGTGATGACTGCGACCTTACCTTTAAGCTTTTCCATTAGTGCTCCTTTGATTGATGCCTAGCGTTCAGCACACTTGAATAGAGTGCTTCACCGGTGGACGAGAACTGCTCGGGAGTCCAATAGTTTTGTCTATTCGTCCAAAAATGATCTGAAATGGGCTTTATGCGTCTCTATGCGGGAAGCGGGATATGCGACTCCCACGTAGTCACGTAGTGGCGTAGTTGTGCGCCTCCACTGGCTGATGCTGCACTTGCCCAACAAGCAGAGATGCACTGTTTCGTACAGTTGTGAGAACACTAGGTTTTCAGGACAGATGGAGTCTAACTTGGACCCGATAACAGACATATTCAGAACGATGCACGTAACCGCTGTTCATCTGCACAGGCTCGAAGCCACAGCCCGTGGGGAATAGGACAGGAACAGCAAGCCGAAAAAATTGTCACGGCCGCTCACAAAACATCAAGCGCGAACCGAAGGGTATATCGACGAACTCGGATCAATCAAAAAGGCAGCTGACGAGAAGCGCATTACTCGTCCCGCTCCACCCCGTCGATGCGAGAGATTAGTTTGAAGCCGCACTCTTCGTGTTCTGTTCTCAAGCAACCGTCTTCTTGGATGATTCCGTTCCCAATACACGTTTTCTGTTTTCGACACCCCAAGTGCAGAGCGGAATGAGTGACTGGCCGAGTGCTCTACCAAATGGCGTAATCGAATAGTCGACCTTTGGTGGAAGCTCTTTGTAGTCCTTCCTGACAATCAGGCCGCTCTCCTGCATTTGCCGCAAATCTTGTATCAACATCTTTTCGCTGATCCCCGGCAAAAGCCGTCGAAGTTGGCCGAACCTCCGAGTTCCGTGGCACACATGGTAGAGGATAAGCATCTTCCACTTTCCTCCGATCAGCGCCAAAACCACATCCAACCCACACTCAGCCATCAATCGCTCCTTGCCCGAATCTCTAACACTTACCTCAAAGTAGGTACTGGTACATAGTAAAGCGGAAGGCTAGAGTAATCGCAGGCAGCTGCCGAGAAAAGCTAACGGGAAATGTTGGCTTCGCAGAAAGGTCGGAATATGGGAAAGCTTGCAGGAAAAGTAGCGGTCGTTACGGGTGGCAATGGCGGTCTTGGTTTGGCGACAGCAAAATTGTTTGTCGCCGAGGGAGCATACGTTTACATCACGGGACGGCGACAGGAAGTATTAGATAAGGCGGTTGACGAGATTGGCAGCAATGTGACCGCAGTACAAGGTGACGTTTCCAAACTTGCTGATCTGGATCGCCTCTACGCTGCGGTGAAAGCCGGCCACGGGCGTATTGACGTGCTCGTCGCAAATGCCGGACTGGGGACTCTGGAACCCTTGGGACACATCCAAGAGGAGTCCTACGATCTAACGTTTGACGTCAATGTAAAAGGAACAATTTTCACTGTTCAGAAGGCACTTCCGCTGATGCAGTCTGGTGGCTCGATTGTCCTAACGAGTTCGGCGACAGGGATAACAGGAACGCCGGCTTTCAGTGTGTACAGCGCGAGTAAAGCAGCAATCCGCAATCTCGCCCGCAGTTGGGCAATGGATTTGAAAGGCACTGGTATCCGCGTAAATGTCCTGTCGCCTGGCGCTACCGACACACCCGCCCTCCGTCAGATTGGAGTACTCGCCGGCGGCAAAGATGCGCTGTATGCCAGCTTCGTCAGCCAAATTCCTCTCGGCCGCGTGAACGATCCCGAAGATGTCGCAGCGGTAAGTCTTTTCCTCGCCTCTGAAGATAGCCGCTCTATGACCGCAACTGAGGTCTTCGCAGACGGTGGTGCGGCCCAGGTCTAAGCGTCTGATGATTGTCGAATAAGCATGGGTCGCTCGGTCAGGTATGAGCGCGGCCACCTCGCTGGGAGTACGAAGAAAGCTTATACCGAATCCGCCCTTTCTGAAATGAATGCTTTACAATGATCTCTAGATGGCGAGGAATGTCGAATTCGATGAAGAAGGCGCGATCCGAACCGCGATGGAGGTGTTTTGGGAAAAGGGCTATAAGGGCGCTTCGCTTCGTGATCTGACTGATGCCATGAAGATTAATCCCAGCAGCCTGTACAACACCATCGGAGACAAGCACGAACTGTTCCTCCGCTGCGTGCAGCGTTACACGGACGACCGCAAGGAATACATCGCGAAACACGCTTCCAGCTCGCGGTCACCGTTGAAAACTATCAAGATCTTTATTGACGACGCGGTAGCGAATATAACGACCAATCCGCACAGTTGCATGGCCATCAAGGCTGCATTTGAAGTGGCGACCGATGACATCCGCGTCCAGGCCATCCTGAAATGTGACAGCGAAATCATGTATCGCTTCCTATGCTCGCTCCTGACCGATGCCATCAGAAAGGGTGAGATCAGCGCGGACGAAGACCCGGAACTGCTGACCGACTACCTCCTATGCAGCTACATCGGCTGGCACGAGTCGTTCATCGTCAACCGAGACCCCTCAAAAATTCAGAGGATGGCTCGCTTCCTTTTGAAACAGCTCACACGCTGATTGGCCCACTTCCGAAGCGTCTGCTTCTAAACAACACGGCACGCGGTTTCGCACGCCTTATTCTGAAACGATTGATTTACAAAGGAGAAACAAGAATGCTCGATTCGTTGCTACAAGATCTATCTCTCGAAGGAAAGACAGCTCTGATTACTGGAGGCACCAAAGGAATCGGTAAGGCGATCGCCGACCGTCTGGCACAGGCTGGGGCGAAGGTCGTAATAACGGCCCGAACCCCCACCGAAGGCGATCAAAAGCATCTCTTGATCGTGGCGGATATGGCAACCCCGGCGGGTACTGCAGCCGTGGTGAAGGAAGTAACGGAGAAATTCGGCGGAGTTGATATTGTCGTTGACAACGTGGGTGGATTGACCGCACCCGGAGGAGGCTTCGGTACCCTCACGGACGAGCACTGGGAAAATGAGTTGAAGATGAACCTGCTGACAACGGTCCGTCTTGATCGCGCGTTGCTTCCGGGAATGATCGAGAAGAAGTGCGGTGTCATCATCCATATATCAAGCGTCGCGGGCAAGATGCCGCTTTGGGAAATCAACATGGCGTATGCGGCGTCAAAGGCTGCGTTGAACTCCTACAGCAAGGCACTCGCGAATGAAGTGGCCAGCAAGGGTGTGCGAGTGCTCACGGTATCCCCGGGAGGCGTAGCGACCGAACCAATGATTCGGTTGATGGACCACTTCGGCGCATCTTCCGGCGCAACCCCAAATGAGGTCTACAAGAACCTTACTGACCGGTTCGGCGGCGTACCGATGAGCCGGATGGCGGAGCCCGAAGAAGTGGCTTCGCTCGTTGGCTTCCTTGTCTCTCCAGCGGCGGCATACTTGACGGGCGGGAACTACATGATCGATGGCGGAGCCATCTCGGTCATCTAGCGACGTGCCACTGAGCCTAGGAGCCGGGTTGCGCCACGAGGCCAACTCGGCCTTCCGACAGGCATGTGTCACAAAAAAGCGTAACTAGCGCCGTCATGCTCCTGGTGGCCGGCGACGAAGCGCACAAGATACTTAACGGATGACTTCAGGTCAATGCACCCATCGAGTCTGGATCGGTCCTGCTAAACGCGCTTCCCGGAAGTAGGCGGATCGCTGACGATAGGCCGACTTATCGTTACCTTATCCGCACTCAATGAGCGCTTCGGCGACGACTCGCGCATCAAGAAAGCGACTCGAGCACAACGAGAAATAGTTGACTGACCGGACGCTTACCTATATGTTTTAGAGATGCCACGGCCACGAAGCGATAAGAAACGGAATGCACTTCTGGAGGCAGCGACTCGCATCATCGTCACACAGGGACTGAGCGCTCCGACTGCTGGAATTGCCAAAGAAGCAGGGATTCCGAATGGCTCGTTGTTTACCTACTTCGCAACTAAAACGGAACTCCTCAACCAGCTGTATCTGGAACTAAAGAGCGAGATGGCTGCAACGGCCCTGAAAGGGCTACCAGCCAAGGCGCAACCCCGGGAGCAAATGTTTCACACCTGGCGAAACTGGACAAACTGGGCAGTTACCTTTCCTGAAAAACGGCAAGTGCTCGCCCAGCTATCTGTCTCGGGCGAGATCACAGCGGAAAGCCGCGCAGCCGGACACAAGATGATGGCAGACCTTGCTGAACTTGCCGATCAGAGTCGCGCAGGTGGCGCTATGCGCAACGCACCGCTCGGATTTGTTCTCTCGATTTTGAATTCAGTGGCAGAGGCCACGATGGACTACATGACGCAAGATGCTCCGAATGCGAAGAAGCACTGCAAAGAGGGCTTCGACGCTGTGTGGCGCATGGTTGCATGATAGCTGGGAAGTTTAATGACTGACCAGACACGTACCAAGGAGCGTAACTTGCCGAACACAAAGTCAACAGTCCGCATAGCAGAAAACAAGGCGTACATCATCACCGGCCCGACCTCTGGGATTGGCCGCCGTACCGCACTCGACGTTGCCAGACACGGCACGGTAGTGCTCGTTGGCCGGGATGTCGGAAAGCTAGATACGTTGCAGCAGGAGATACAGCGGAAAGGCGGGAAGGCCGTTTCAGTCGTGTGCGACTTGTCAGATATCGCAAGCGTTCAGCGTGCGGCTGCCGAGATCGTCCGTCTGAACCTTGCCGTTGCAGGTCTCGTCAACAACGCAGGCATCATGCAGTTGCGCCCCACGAAGAATGCTTCCGGGTGGGATATGTCGTACGCGACGAACCACCTCGGCCCCTTCGTTTTGACCGAAGCGCTCATGCCGCACCTCCGCGATGGTGCTAACGTCGTCTTCGTCGTCTCCGCGGTAGAAGACCCTGAACGCAAGCCGGCAGTGTCTGCAGGGTTCCGAGGCGCTCGCTATATTTCCGCAGAAGCCAGTGCGCGAGGCCAATGGGCGCCCGGTGGCTCGGCGAAGCCGGGGTTCGACGCTTACGCGACTTCCAAGCAAGCCATCCTTGCTGCGGCATTTGCGTTTGCCCGTGAGAACCCACGATTGCACATCAACGCTATTGAACCGGGCTTCAACCCAAGTACCGGTCTCGGAGCAGCCGACGCACACGCAATCGTGCGTTTGATACAGAGGTTTGTAGTGCCACTCATCGTGCCACTCCTCATGCCCTTCATCAAAATCCTGAGCACGTCAAAACGTGCAGCGCGCGAAATTACCAAGGTTCTGAGCGATACGTCCCGACACACCGGTGTTTACTACGACGAGGGCGGCCATCCGATGCAAGGATCCGTGCTCATACGCGATGAGAACTTTCAGGATCGGGTCGTAGCAGAGACGCGCGCTTTCCTTGCCGAACACACAGAATGAGCAACCTTGCGCGGCAATCCCCCTTCCTTCGAAGCTGCGCGACAGAGCGGGCGAATAACGAGTTGTCGGCAACGAACCGAGGGGCAGCCCCAATTCCTATCGAACTGTTGACTTCAGGCCAATGTACTCATTCCACTCCTTTTGAGGTTCGCTGCCAGTACTTTTGAGGTTGGCTGCAGTACTAGTACCGATAAACGCTGTTCTCGTCAGCTGTGATTTCGACAAATGCAAAATCGTCGATGCGCTCACCGAGGAGATCAGTAACAGTTCGGGATGCGTCTACTTACGCGATCGTTCTCCGCTCTTGAATCTCATCCTGTGAGCGCTGGAACTCATCAGCGATGAGCTTTTCATCAGGCAGAACAGTCCGATACTCCGCGGCAAGGACCCTATTGGGAAGGTTATCGTGCGCGTAGTGAGCTTCCGCTACGCCTTTCTCCGTGCAAAGCATCAGACCAACGGGAGGATCTTTGCTCGGCTTTACCCAGCGATGTGCGATGCCGCGCTGAGGCATGTTCAAAGCGTTAGCCCGCCTCGCGAACGAGGCTCTGATCCGCCGCGAAGGTCTCCGCTCAAGTATCCTGAGAAACACCATGATTACTTCCAGAGATCTGGAGAAGGTTCCGCTGTTTGCCGGCGTTAACGAAAAGGAACTACGCCGCCTGGCGAGCCGCGCCGCCGACATCTCGGTCGAGCCCGGCGAGTGGCTCATGCGGGAAGGCGAGGAGCCACGCTTCTTTGTCATTCTTGAAGGAGAGCTCGAAGCTATCAAGGAAATCGGCGGTCAGCGCCAGGTGGCCGGGCGGCATCACGCCGGGGAGTTTGGTGGTGAAACGTCGATTTTCGTGGGTTCAGCCGAGCTTGCCTCCGCTCGCGCCGTCACTAAGTGCCGCATTGCACGTTTCGAACGCCAACAACTGCAGGAGCTCGTCCGCGATAATCCATCTGCCGGCGAGATCGTTTTCCGAACCATAAGCTCACGCCTCGCACTGGCTCAGAAGCTCGTGTGCGAGACGCCTTCCTCGCGTGTGCGCATCGCCGGATCGAAGTACGACGACAACTCCCGGGTCGTCCAAGCTTTCCTGTCTGCCAATCGCATCCAGTACGACTGGTTTCCGAGCGACACGGATCCGGCGCCGAGCCTCACCGTCTCGGTTGACGGAACGCCGCTCGAAAGTCCCACCGTTCGACGCGTAGCCGAAGCTATTGGCCTTCAGACTGTTCAGAAGCACCAACACTACGACCTCGTCATCGTCGGTGCCGGCCCTGCGGGTATATCTGCCGCTGTCTATAGTGCTTCGGAAGGACTCAAAGTCCTGCTCGTAGAGCGGTTCGCCGCGGGAGGCCAGGCGGTCACCTCTTCACGAATCGAAAACTATCCCGGATTCCCATCCGGTATCTCTGGAGATGAGCTTACCGAGCGCGCCCTGAAGCAGGCACAGCACTTTGGAGCTGAGACTCTGTTCGTTCGCGAGGTGGAGCGAGTTGAATCGTTCAACGACGACCATTACGTCATCCTCGATGGCGGTGACCGCGTCGGCGCACACGCTCTTCTACTCACCACGGGCGTTGCCTGGCGTCGTCTTCAGTTTGAAGGTCACGATAGACTTCTGGGCCGCGGTCTCATCTATGGGGCGTCTGGCTTTGACGGCATATCGGTGATAGGTAAGCGTGTTTTCATCGTCGGGGGCGCCAACTCCGCAGGACAGGCCGCCGTTTTCTATGCCGGCTACGCTGCCGAAGTGGTTATGCTCGTCCGAGGAGCCGGGCTCAAGCAGAGCATGTCGCAATACCTCATCGAGCAGATCCGGGATAAAGCCAACATTCGGGTCGAGCCCTATACGCAAGTCATCAGGGTCCATGGTGAAGACCATCTGGAACAGATCACGACCGTATCTCGGCCGCCAGACCATCCTGAATCGAGCTGCACTCGGGAAGCGAAAGCGCTCTTCATCATGATTGGAGCCGAGGCCAAGACTCAATGGCTTCCCGCATCCCTCGAACGCGACGCGAACGGCTATATATCTACTGGTCGCGACATGCAGACGTGGTCTCAAGATCGCGAGCCGTTCGCGCTTGAGACCAGTATTCCCGGGATCTTCTGCGCTGGCGATGTCCGCCACGGCTCCGGCAAACGCATTGCCAGCGGCGTCGGCGAGGGCAGCATGGCAGTTGCCTACATCCATGAATTTCTCGCGCTCAACAAGAGGTACCGGTAACTCGCACATGGCGGTCTCGATTGGCGGCGCCTGTACTCAGGAAGACGCGAAGGAATGTAAGCGGCGGTAATGTTTACCCACCAATCCTTGCTGCACCCAATGCATCCGAAGTGTCCCGAGCTGTTTGCATCGTGTCAAGGCCGATTTGTCACGATGGTGCTCGCGATAATGCGAGACAGGCGGTCTGCCAGCGGCGCGAATGAGGGTTGGTCGACCGCCCAGCCGAGCGCCGCCATCAGGGCAAAGAGATCATCCCCATTCATATCGGCACGCGCCGTTCCTTCGGCTTGAGCACGGAGCAGAAGTCGTGCGCTTGCTGAGTGCACCGCAGCGCATGAAGCATAAAGAGGAGACTCCGGGTTCGTGTGGGCAGCCGCCATCAGGGTGACAACGCCCTTATAGCTCTGGACGAACGCCACCCAGTCGCGAAACCACGACAAGAGCGCTTCGCCCGGTGAATTCGCCCCTTCAAGTTCACCCGCCTTCTGCGTCAGCGTGTCCAAGTTATTGCAAAGCAATGCCTCATATAGCGCTTCTCGTGTCGGGAAGTGACGAAGCAGCGTGGCCGATCCCACGCCGGCGCGGCGGGCAATGTCCCGCATCGATGCATTGACACCGCTCTCGGTGATGACCTCACGTGCGACTGCAAGTAGGTGGTTGTAATTCTTTCTAGCGTCAGCTCGCATAGGTTCCTTGACAAGTGGATCAGTGATCCAGATAATACGGATCAGTGATTCGGTTGTGCAACCAATATCCGGATCACTGATTCATATAATACGGCGCACAGAGAGTGCGAGCGACTCAACCGAATGAAAAAGAATCTAGCGAAGGAGTAATCATGGGAAAGCTTGAAGGTAAGGTTGCGGTAATCACAGGCGGAAGCAGCGGGATTGGCTTGGCCACCGCCAAGCGCTTCGTCGAAGAAGGTGCCCACGTAGTCATCTCTGGGCGTCGCGAGAAAGAACTGAAGGAAGCAGTCACCCACATTGGGAAGAACGTCACAACGGTCGCAGGGGACGTTTCACGCATGGAAGATCTCGAACGCCTCTATGCCGTTGTGGAAGAGAAGCATGGTCACATCGACATCATCTTTGCAAACGCGGGCGCAGGGACAATCGCACCGCTCGCGATGGCTTCAGAGCAGCAGTATGACCAGACCTTCGACGTGAACACGAAGGGAATGTTCTTTACGGTGCAGAAGGCGCTCCCCCTCTTCAAAGACGGCGGCTCGATTATCCTCAACTCTTCCGTCTCAAACGTGAAGGGGCTCGCGGGCTTTACCGCCTACGCCGCGAGCAAGGCGGCTGTGCGAAACTTCGCGCGCGGTTGGACGATGGAGCTGAAGGACCGCAACATCCGCGTGAATTGCTTGAGCCCGGGAGCCATCGAAACTCCGGCCCTAGCGACGACGACGGGTCTCACCGCTGAACAGGCTGACCAAGCAGTCGCTCAGTTCACCTCGCAGATTCCGATGGGTCGCAGGGGCAAGCCCGAGGAAATCGCCGCCGCAGTCGTATTTCTCGCGTCCGACGAAAGCTCCTACATCACCGGCGCGGATCTCCCCGTCGATGGGGGCTGGGCGCAGGTCTAATCGGCGCGGTTCCGGGGCTGGCACTCCAACTTCGCCAGTCCTGGGATCACGCTACACAAGCCTTTCGTTCTAACACCAGATTGGAGAACATCATGAGCTATGCAATTGTAGGATTCGGAAAGATAGGCCAGGCTCTCGCCCACGCCTTCGCCCGTAAGAACATTGAAGTCACCGTCGCTAGCCGCCGGAAACCCGAGGAGTTAGCGCTGCAGGCCCGGGAGATTGGGCCCACCGTCGTCGCCAAGTCGCTGCAGGATGCACTTCAGGCCGACACAATCATCCTGGCGGTGCCGTTCGGGCAACATCGCGAGATTGCGAAAGCCCTGCCAAGTTGGAAAGGCAAGACGATCATCGATGCGATGAACTCGTTTCCAACCCCACCTGAGGAACTGGACGGTCTTACTTCCTCCGCCTTCGTGGCGAAGTCGTTTACCGGCGCCCAGTTGGTGAAGGCCTTCAATCACCTGGGTGCGGCCAAACTGGCTACCGACCCAGTCGCCGAGGGCGGGCATCGCGTCGTCTTTCTTTCAAGCGACGACGAAGACGCATTCGCTCCCGTGGTGGATCTGGCAAAACAACTCGGGTTCGCTCCCGTCAAGCTGGGAAAGCTCAACGAGGGCGGCGCGTTGGTGAGCGCACGCGGCCCGGTCTGGGGTCCGCTTATCTTCCAGGATCTGTTCAGGAAGCAGCAGTGATCAATTGGTCACGCGAGCTATTTCCAAGACATTCGAACAGATCGAACACTTGATTTAGGAAAAGGGGAGATTTCGATGAGTATCGAGAAAAATGTGCAGACTGTGAAAGATTTTCTTGCGGCCCTCGGCCGCCGCGATAAAGAAGGTTTGCTGGCGTTAGCTGACGAACATATCGAGTGGATTATTCCCGGCGAGGACTGGCCGTTAGCTGGCACGCACCGCGGACACGCGGGGTTGGAGGAGCTACTCCAGAAAGCGAACGACACGATGGAAACATCCTTCCCAAAGCCCCCCGAGTTCATCGCGCAGGGAGACCGGGTTCTAGTGGTAGGCTTTGCAACGGGGAAAATAAAAGCTACGAATAAGAAGTGGGAGGATCATTGGATCTTCGACATTACCGTTCAAAGCGGCAAATTGACGAACGTTCGGGAATATGTCGATACGCAAGCACTGGCGCGGGCCTCCGGGATGGCGTCGCCCCCCAAGCTCTAACGCCTCGCGCAGCTTCTTGTCGGCGGATAATACACCATTGGCCGCACCCATCTCTGTGGAAGAAGACACTTCTATTGTAGCCAGGCCCCGCCGCCAAAGTCAGAATCCACCGCTTCAAAAATCTTCCGCCATTCCCGTAATACTATGGCCTTCAAAACCACGTTTGAGGTATTCACCAGGGTTAGCCCCGACAACTCGCTTGAACGCCTTACTGAATGCAGCGTCGGACTCATAACCGACCGACCGAGCAACGTCGATGAGCTTTTTGTCACGCTGTTCGAGTAATTGCATCGCCTTCTGCATCCGCCACTGGGTTACGTATTCGAGCGGTGTCTGTCCGAGTAGCTCTTTGAAACGTGCTGCGAATGCGGAGCGAGACATGCCCGTCGCCTCGGCCAGGGATTCGACCGTCCAAGGCGTGTTTACTTTGCCGTGAATGGCACTCAGGGCAGTGCCCATTTGCGGATCGAATACAGCACGAAGCCATCCTTTGCTGCGTTCCGGTCCCGAAGCGATATGCGCGCGGAGTACATGAATAAACAGAATCTCGGCTAGCCGACTCGCGACGACTCCCGATCCCGGCGCCTGTTCTGCCATTTCTGACGCCAAAGCCTGCATCGTGATGTGAAGAGCAAGCGTGCGTGCCTGATCGGCCTTCATCAGAATGAAGCTCGGCAATAGCTGCGTGACTGGTTTCAAGCTGGTGCGATCGAAACTGAAGGCCCCACAAACGATGGTGGTGGGTGCGCCACCACCACCATGATGAATGACATTGTTGTTCGCTGTGGCACCGACCTCGCGGAAGCTCAAGCTCGGAGATGTTCGCGGGCTGTCGCGCAAAACAATCGCAGAGTCACGGGCCAGCAAAAAGCAATCACCACCGGTGAGGGGAATCGGTTCTCGCGTCCCTTCCACAGTCAGCCAGCAGTTACCGCGTGACAGCATAGCGAAGTGCACCAAATCCGTGGGAGACATCTTTTTGTCGGCAGGCGTGACAATTTCGTCGGTTTGCTGTTCCTGTCTTATTCCCCACGGGGCTGTGGCTTCGAGCCTGTGCAGACCGACAGCGGTAACGTGCATCGTTCTGAAGATGTCTGTTATCGGGTCCAAGTTAGACTCCTACTCTTGAAAGCTGTGGTGTTCTGCGAGGACAGCACGAAACCGTCTTCCATCGCTACAAGTCCTGCACTCATTTACCTTCGAGCCGCGCGTTCCAGCTCAGTCATAAAGATGCAACAGGACTCGGTTGGAGCCACTCTTTTTGGACGAATAGACAAAACTCTTGGACTCCTGAGCAGTTCTCGTCCCACGCCAAAGCACTCTACTCAAGTGTACCGAGTGCTACACACATCCGAAGGGAGATCGACACGAGACCCGCGTCCTGACCCATTGACCCTGATACCGCACTCCATCATTGCTACCCGGCATCTCCGTAGACCGGATAAAGATCGCCTCATTGATGACGTCAAATACCACCTACTCTTGGTCTTTGGATTCCGTGCGAACTCAAAAGGAGAGTTTATATGCCATCACAATCCCCTGCAGCACCGAGAACAACCCTGGAATTAGCAAAGATATTTTTTGAGGCGAAGTCGCGACACGACATTGACACCACGATGTCTACGTTTACGGAAACGGCCAACTACATCTTTCCTCTACCTGCTTCGGGAGAGCAAAAAGACTGGTTCCGGTACGAAGGCAAAAAGGCGATCACAGAGTATCAGGCAAAGACGTTAAAAGCCTTCTCGCAGATCCGCATGTTTGATCAGCAATTTTATGAGTCCCGTGACGGCGAGACGGTGTTCGTTGAGTCCAAGGGCGACTACATCGCGGAAGAGGGAAACAAGCACTACACGAATATCTACGTATTCAAGTTCGTTGGCCGTAACGGGCTGTTGGAAGAGGTTTTGGAATACGCCAATCCAGTGACTTATGCCAAATTGGTCGGCCTTCCTATCGGTTAGGTCTGAGGATAGTCGGATACCCAGTCGTTCAGAAAGGATCATGTCTTGGCGTGAGTCCGCGTCCTGACCCGGATCGAAGTTGTGAACCGCGACGCGTTTCATGCGCCATATATCGAGGCCGTGGCTAACGCACGCTCAACCCCTGAAGGAGTAGTCCATATGAAGATTGTTTCGATTGTTTCTCGCTATTTGCTTGGCCTGTTGTTTACGGTCTTTGGTCTGAACGGATTTCTAAATTTCATTCATCAGCCGCCACCCCCAAATCCGTTAGCGAGTCAGTTCTTTGTGGCCATAAGTGCATCACACTTCGCTGCATTCTTCTTCGCTGTGCAGGTGCTTGGCGGACTGCTATTGCTCTCCGGCTTCTTCGTGCCACTCGCTCTGACACTGCTCGCGGCGGAACTCTACAACATCCTTGCCTTCCACCTGGCACTGGAGTCAGGTTCCGGTATTGCTCCGGGACTGCTGGCCTGTGTGCTTTGGGTGCTTGTCTTTCTACAGTACCGCGAGAGCTTTAGCGGCATTTTTAACGCGAAGCCTGCGCCTCAGCCATAACCTTCGGTCCCGATCTCTAGGATCGATAATCCCCGCGCTCGCATTGAAGCACGCTAGCAAGAAAGCTTGAGTTTCCTTTTGAGGCGTAAATGTACGGACGTAGCTATGACGAACTTTGCGGCCTTGCAACGAATGCCGCAGCGACAATTCAGGGCAAGTGGAGGATTCCCATCCTCTGCGCGTTGCAAGGTGGCCCGGTGAGGCTGGGCCAGCTAGTTCGCCTGATACCCACCGCTTCCAAGAAGGTGCTCGCCGAAAATCTTCGTCAATTGGAACGTGATGGAGTCTCCAGTTGACTGTTTGGACCCCCCGACCGGGCCCAGGATTCTTCCAATCTCAGTGGAGTGTCTTTGGACTTGTATGCTGCGCTGATATTGTTCCTCCCGAGGGGATGAAACAGGAAACAGTATTATGAATGTCGGTCATTGTCTGGATGAAACGATCGTCCCAAAGGAACAATTCGTGCGCTGGGTATCATTCGAACGTTCGACCTCTGTCCACAACGACAGAGGTCTGATCGACAGAGGGACGTGGGTTCGATAAAGGCGTAACAAGGGGTGCCAAGGGTGTCTCAGAGCGCTAAAAGGAGCCATCCGTGCCTCTGATTTCTATAACTTACGAGTTCACGTTTTGCTGTCACGGCAGAGGTCGCGGGTTCGAGCCCCGTGTCCCCGCCATGGATTCTAAGGAACTTAGACTCTGTGGCGACCTAAGGTGACAATTCACAACCCGATCGACAATTCACTGCACTGAGCGGCCTCGAGGGCCTGCCGCGCTTAGAAATGCGCCTTGTGCCGCCTGCTTTTCGTCGTGTTCGTCCTGCATGTAGAGGTTCATGGTCGTGCGGATAACGCTATGCCGCAACATGCCCCTGGATCGTCTTCAGATCGGTTCTCCCCTTGAACCGTAACCGTATTTGACCCTCTTCGGCTTTTGACGGCACGACCCATGGCTCGCAAACCCGGGGCCAGTTGCCTTGGTTTCACTAACTACAACCCCTCTCACCAGAATTCCGCGGCAATCACGTGGGGGTGCCCGGCTCGTCCTCCGATGACCTCGGTCTCCACCACGGCTTCCATATTCATGTTCCGCCAATTGCGAGGCGCATTGCGCGCAAGTTCCGTCATGTAAGGGGCCGAGCTTACAAATTTGCTGGCACTTTCTGTGCCACCGGAACCTAGCCCTGCGATCACCATCACCTCGCCGTCCGTCATCGTTGCATGAAAGCGCGCGATGATGGCATAGTCATGGGTCATTGCGCTGATCGGTTGGTGAAAGTCGACTGTCCAGGGCGATCCCGCCTGATTCTTGCGGTCCACAATCTGCAGAATCTCCGCGCTATCGCCATCCTCTCCTTCTCCCGCTGATCTCAGCCAGAACCGGAGCGGCTGCAAAACGCGAAGGCTCCATGGATTATTGAATCCTCCCACCATGATCGTGGGGCCCTTGCGGAGATCCGATAAAAAAGTAGAGCTGACGGCAGTGATCTGATAGAGGTGATGGTGCGCATCGAGTACGTTGGTGAGATGAGCCATCGCAATAGCGTCCGCAAGCTCCAGCTCGCTGGCGGGGCTGTGCTCGTATACGCTGCCTGTTGGTGACTTTTCCAGCTGTGCAACGGAAGGCTGACCCACGACCACCAGAACCGGAGCGGGAGAATTCAGGAGCGGATACCACATCTGGCTTCGTTGATCCCTGGCTTGCCAGAAATATCCGAAGAGCACCAGTGCCCCGGCTAACAGGGCAACCGAGATGAAAACCAGGGTCGAGATTCGCCAGGAAATCCTTTTCCTCGGACCGTCAAACAGTCTCCTCGCATCCTCGGACACGGGGAGTGCTTCTTCTCGAACCACGTCCGGGGGCGCCTTGACGACTGCGGCGCTGCGGGGTATCGGGTAGAACTCCGGCACATAGGACCCGAGCCGAAGATCGATGTGGATCTCCGCTGCAGTACCATCCTCGTGGTAGAACTGCGCAATCCGCTTCCGAATTTCTCCCGCAGTCACGCGCACAATCGGATCTGCATTGGCGTCGTAGTCCGGCGGACGGTGGAAGACAGCCATCCCCAGAACCCGCTCTTTTAAGGAGTCCGCGTTGCCCGCCAGCGTCTCACGAACGATGTACTCCAACAGTGCAGGGTAGCGCTTGCTGTTGCAAAAATGGCGGCTGCTGAGCAGTCGCTCCATCTCCCGCAAGACTGCGGCGCGCTCCTCTTCTGTGCTCGGCATCCAGGGTATTTCCGCGCGTACAGTAGCGTGCATTCCGAACTCTCTCCAGCTGCGTACGACATAGTAGAACCGCTGTGATCGTACTGTCACTGTCTGAATTCGGACGTATCATACCCCCGCCGGAATTCCAGTAAACGTCTTCCCGAAACCTGTAGCCGGCTTCGGCCGAACCCCTGCAGCCTCTCAGCCGCCTGGGGCTAATCCCTTTCCAGCCAACAACATGCATCAGAATTGCTGTTTCGACAAAGTCCTGGTGAGGCCGCCGCCAACCACAAATTCGACGCGCGCTCGATTTTCGGCGTTATTAACGGTATGGTACTTGCCGCTCCTTCTGCGGGGGAATAAGGTGCTCCCGAATTCGCAGTAGGTCCTGGCTTGGCTTGGGCCATCTGCGAGTTTCGATCAAGCATGCGGAAGAAAGCCCGTGGCATTCGAACTTGGGCCAGACCTACAGGCGGGTCCAAACAGCATAAAGCCTGCTGCTTTTTGAACGACGTTTACGGAGGTCATGATGAATCGTTTTGAGACGGGATCACCCACCCTGGTGATGCGCGCTGGATCCCTGCTGCGATCCTTCGGCGTATTGGTATCGATCTTGGCACTGAGCCTTACCACCTTCGCTCAGGTCGAACGCGGAAGCATTACCGGCACAGTTACGGACTCAAAGGCTGCAGCCATTCCGGATGCGACCGTGCGCGTGGTGGAAGAAAGCACCAACCAGACCGTCACCATGCAAACCGATAGCGCCGGCGAGTATAAGGCCGGCAACCTTACCCCCGGTTCCTATACCGTTGAGGTCGAGAAGGCTGGCTTTACCTCCCAGGTCAACAAAGGCTTCATCATTCAGGTTTTTCAAACCGCAAGGCTCGACGTCGCCCTGAACGTCGGAACGGTCAGTGAGTCCGTTCAGGTGACCAGCGCCCTCCCTCTGCTGCAAAGCGAAAATGCTTCTGTGGGCCAGGTAATTTCCACTCGAGCCATCAATGAATTGCCCTTGAACGGCAGGAATATGGCGCAACTGGCTATCATCGCGCCGGGCGTCACCGGCCTCAACTACGCACAGACTGGCACCATCGCTTCCGGGGTCCGGCCGGACGAACTTCGTCCCGGCGGCACCACCATTGTGGCCAACGGTGCCCGCGATAACGCCAACAAAGTCTTGCTCGATGGCATTGACAACACTGAATTGATCGCCGGAACCTTTATCGTTCGTCCCAGTGTCGAGGGTATGCAGGAGTTCGCCGTGCTCACCAGCAACGTCGGGGCACAATTTGATCGGGGAATGGGTGCCATCGTCGTTACCAGCACGCGTGCCGGGTCGAATGAGTGGCACGGCTCAGCGTATGAATTTCTACGCAACTCCTACGTCGACGCAAAGAACTTCTTTGTCCGGCCGGGGGCGCCCAATCCGCCCTATCGGCTCAACGATTTTGGCGGCAGACTGGGCGGACCGATTCTGCACAACAAAACCTTCTTCTTTGTGAACTATGAAGGCTACTTCGAACGCGCCGCATCCACGTTGATCACCAGTGTGCCCACGGTCGCCGAACGCCAGGGAAACTTTTCCGGGGTTACCAAAATCTATGATCCGTTAACCACCGCCGCGTCCGGGTCAACCTACACCCGCACCCAGTTCGCCAACAATACGATTCCTGCGTCGCGATTCGATCCCATCGCCTACCAGTTGGTGAACGCCTATCCTGCTCCGCAGACAACCGCTGTTTCTAATAACTACACCTCGTACCCGCTCAAGTTAAGCGACGACAATCGCGGAGACGTCCGCATCGATCACCAGATCACCGCCAGCCAGAGCGTCTTCGGCCGGTACTCGATCGACGACACGCAAATTGACGTTCCCAATACCTACAACGGCGTCATCGGTGGCAACGAGAACTCATTCTCCGGCCACCAGGCGGATCGCGGCCAGCAAGGTGTGCTCGCTTACAACAAGGTGATTACCCCCAGCATTGTCGGGGAATACCGTTTTGGCTTCGATCGATACACCAGTTTTCTCATCGCCCCCGTCTTGACCTTTCCTGTCTTTTCGCAGATTCCCGGTGGGGGTCCGAATCCGGGCTATCAACCGGTTGCTGCCGCGGCCCGGGGCAACTCCGCTCCGATCATTAGTCCATCCGGTTTTGGAGGGTTGGGGAATTCCCGCGGCGAGCCACAGATCCGCCGTGAGCACACCATAGAGAACGTCGGCAACGTGAATTGGCTGAAGGGAAAACACAGCTTCAAGTTTGGTGTCGATGTCATCAATCACATGATCAGCGAGTCCGACACGCCCCCATCGCAAAGCGCTTTTGGCCGCTTTAATTTCGATGGCAATTTCACCAACAACCCGGCCTCGCCTACCGGCACCGGCAATGCCATCGCTTCCATGCTCCTGGGCTATCCCACCCAAACCGCGAAGGACTACTTCATTCCCGGCACCGCCCACGTGCTTTCCACCGAATTCAACTACTATGCCCTTGACGATTGGCGCATCAGCCGCAAGCTGACCCTCAACCTGGGTCTGCACTACGAAATCGACACGCCGTATCATGAAGCCCACAACTTCTGGGTCAACTTCAACCAGGCAACTTCGGCCGTCGAAATCGCGGGTCAGAATGGAGTGCCAAAGGCCGCCGGGTGGAACACCGACTACGGCTCCGTCGGGCCGCGCGTAGGATTTGCCTACAGCTTTGACGAGAAGACTGTGATCCGCGCCGGGTATGGAGTCTTTTTCGATCCACAAACCCAGGCCGGGACAACCATCCGCCAGCAAAGACAGTGGCCGTTCGACCTGATCTACATCATTACTCCGGGCAGCCTCTTTCCCCAGAACACGGTCTCGCAGGGTTTCGTGTCGATCGGGGACATTCCGCCCAGCGTACTGAACAACCCCTACGGCACACTCAAAGGCATTGCGCCCAATTTCAAGAACGCATCTGCCCAGCAATACAACCTGAGTGTGCAACGGCAGTTGACCGGGCGTTCGACCTTAACCGTCAGCTACGTCGGTTCCGATGGCCGCCATCTGTCCTGGACAAATCCCATCGACCAGCCCTCTCCCGGGCCAGGCAATATTCAGGCACGACGGCCCTACAACAAGTTGTATCCCAACGTGACCGCGATCTCCTTCCTGGAATCGGTGGGCACGTCTAACTACAACTCACTCCAGGCGAGCTTTCAACAGCGGCTTACCGATGGCTTTTTTCTCACCGCCAACTACGTCTGGTCGCATGCTTTTGACAACGCTTCCTTCGATGGAGGGGCGGACGGTCCGGTACCTCAGGATCCCACCAACCGAAATGCCGATTGGGCCAGCTCAGATAGCGACATCCACAACCGCGTAACTCTCTATGGAACCTACGAGCTCCCATTCGGACCTGGGAAGGCTTACCTCAGCGGCAACTCCTTCTTGAATCGCTTTCTCCTCGGAGGATGGCAGGTGAACGGAATTTTTACTGGCCAATCCGGTTTGCCCTTCACCGTCACCACCAGCGGCACAGCGACCAATACCGGCGCATCCGCCAGCCGCGCGAATGTGGTTCCCGGCGCGGCTAAATACCCGGCAAACAAGAGCGTGAGTCAGTGGTTCAATCCGGCCGCCTTCTCCGTCCCTACAGCCTACAATTGGGGCAATGCCGGAAGGAATATCCTGCGTGGCCCCGATGAAGTCAATGTGGATTCTTCCGCGGAAAAAAAGTTCCCCATCACCGAACGAACCAACCTGCTCTTTCGCTTCGAAATGTTTAACATGTTCAATCATCCCCAGTTCCAGATCCCCGCCGCCGTCATCGCCCAGGGGGGTGTAGGATCGATCACCAGCACGTCGAATACAGCACGGCAACTGCAAGGAATGCTCAGGTTGACGTTCTGAGAAGAACGCCAGCCTGAAAGTTTCAACTGATAGCCACGAGGCCACTCCATGAGTCGAGTTCTGGCACGAAGGAAATCCCTGCTGCTTTTTGATCCTCCTGCAGCCGCCGATAACATTGTCACTGGGCCGGATCCGGTATCTGGGATACGCGCCTTTCAGATGGGCATGTCGCGCTCCGCATTCGCAGCGCGGCTTAGTACGCTGCCGGATGACGTTCTCACGCGCAGGTAATAGCGTTATCACGCCGAGGGAATCGTCGATGGCTCACTCACGCCGCACTTGGATGAAAACCGCCGCCCTGGGTCTGGGCGGCCTGCTCGCGAGGGAGCGCAACCTCGCCGCGCAGCCGGTGAACCACTCCTGCGCTTTGGCCGACCCGCGCGACGAGATCAAGATAACCGGACTCGAGATCATCCCCGTCAACTCGCTGCGCAGCATCTTCGTCAAGATGCACACGGAGGCCGGTATCACCGGCATCGGCGAGGGCACTGTAGAAGGACGCATCCCCACCGTCGTCGCCGCCATCAAGGAGCTCGAGCCCTACCTCATCGGTAAGGACGCACGCCGGCCGGCACACCACTGGCAAGCGATCTACCGCCACGCGTTCTATCGCGGCGACATCGTCCTCACGTCCGCGCTGGGCGCGGTCGATATCGCGATGTGGGACATCAAGGGCAAGGCCCTGGGGGTCCCGATCTATGATCTTCTGGGCGGCCCCACGCGCGACCGCATCAAGTGCTACGGCCAGGCCGAGAGCGTCGAAGAAACGCGAACCCACGTGCTCGCCGAGGGCTACCGATCCATGAAGACCAGCGTCTCGCGCACACGAGGCCGGCTGTCGCGCTCGTCCGAGAGCCCATACTACATTGACGGCTTTGTCGAAAAGGTAAAGGCGATCCGCGAGCTCATCGGTCCTGACTTCGACCTGGGCATCGAGATGCACGGCGAGCATGAGCCGCCCGCCGCCATGGAGATCATCAAGGCGCTCGAGCCCTTCCGCCCCTGGTTCTATGAGGAGCCGATCCAGTTCCAGGACTTGCCTTTGATGGCGGAGATGGCGAAGAAAACGCCGTTCCCCTTCGCCACGGGGGAGCGCATGGTGACAAAGTGGCAGTTCCGCGACCTGCTGACGGCGGGCGCGGCGCAACTATTGCAGCCCGACGTCACCCACGTAGGCGGCATCACCGAGCTCAAAGCGGTAGCCTCACTTGCCGAGGCCTTCTACGCCGATATGCTGCCGCACTCGAAGGAAGGCGTGGTGGGCTTCGCCGCCTCGATGCACGTGGCCGCGTCGATCCCGAACTTCCTCGCGCATGAGGTGCCCTCGCTGCAGGCAGTGAAGGGAGGGCCGCCTAATGTGCAGCGCAGCCCCATGGGGAAGAGCTACATTAAAAAGCCGTTCGTGATGACCGAGGGCAACATCATGCTGAAGGACAATCTGGACGGGCCAGGGCTCGGTATCGAGCTGGATGACAATCTCATCGACAACGAGCGCGGCATCCCGGAATGGAAGTTCCCGGAGATGTGGGATGCAACCGACGGCTCCGTACGCGATCATTGAGACTTTGATAACCCCTGAATGAATGGCTTTCTATGCGCTCCCCTTTAACGCCTGATAACGCAGGAAAAGAAAATCTGTTGCACTTTTTGCGCTGATAAGCTTCCACCAGGGAGCCGTCGCCGGGGAAAACTGAACGTTGGCTACGAGACCTGGTCTGGGGTGCACTGCATCTCTCCCCGCAATCTGAGGCGCCACTGTCAGGAAGAGTTCATCCATGAACCCACCTGCGAGAAATTCACCAAAGAGCGTCGGGCCCGCTTCGTGTAGCAGCAGCTCCACTCCGGCGTCCTGCCTGAGCGACGTAAGGATCGCAGAAGGAGTTATACGCTCCTCTGCGGTCGAAAGCGCTTTAACCTCGACGGATGCGAGCGCGTCTGATCCACGCTGCGACAGCATCCGTTTGCCTTGTTCTGTAGTCAGTATGAGCACCCTTGTGCGCGGCGTATGGAACACGGCGCTGGTGAGGTCCAGTCCGCCGGTTCCCGTGACAATCACTACGAGGGGATACTCCACTTTTCTTAGCACCTCGGTTCGATACTTTTGGTATAAGTCTTTCGCTGCCGGAAAGACAGATTCCGGGAGCCAGGAAGCATGCGGACCAGAGGCTTGAAGTGTCCCCGAACCCACGACAACCGCGTCCGCTGAGGCCCGCAACAGACCCATAATGAACCGGTCTTCCTGGTTCGAGTGACTGATCTGAGCTCCTTCCGACTGGCCCGGCAATTGGAAGCTCACGACACCATCGAGTGTCGACACGAAGTTTGCGATGCAATAGGGACGTCCTTCCGGAGCGGGCGGAAAGGAAAGATCCCCGTCGTATTGAGCGCGAAGACCCTCTGGGAGGGCCGATCGCGAAGGCTCACCGGGCTCAGTTGCGAACAGCGTGCGAATGGGCTTCATAGCAAAAGGCTACTTCAATCCGGACCTTTCTCACTGTTACCATCTGCGCTGCTGATTACGACTTCTGAGCAGGCTGATCCAGGTACTTGATAAGGATGACCTCGTTTCCCGTCTCGTTGTAGATGAGCTCGTCAACGGTGCCGGCGGCGAGGAGCATGCCGTAGCCTCCGGCGCGCATGCCTTGCTGCTCGCGCTGGAGATTGTGGGCTGTGAGGTCGCCGGGCGGGTTCGCATAGGCTGCGTGGGTGATCGCTTCCTTGCGGAATCCTGCTCCTGGATCGCGTACCCGGAAAGTCATGGTGCGCGCAGTCCGGATGGCGTTCACTTCGACCACCTGATCGGGATTGAACTTAGCGCCGTGCTCCATCGCGTTCATCAGGATCTCGCGGAGCGCGACCATGATCTCCTGACGCGCGGTCTCGGGCAGCTGCGCGGCAAACTCTCTGGCAAAGGACAGGAGGCGGTCCGCGGTGGCCAAACGGCAGTTAACGCGAACGGCGATCCAGCCCGGACGCGCGGAGAGGACTTCAATGTCTTCGGTTGACTCGTTGCCCGTAGCCGCGTTGAGCGCAACGCAGAAGATCGTGTGGGACTCGAACGGAGGCGTAAAACATCCGAAGACGCGCGCTCGAAGCGCCGCAATCACTTCGTCCGGTGTGCTGTAAGGCGCCAGCACGATGCACTTCAAATGAGGACGAATGAGCCTCATCTCCTGGATGAGGGCGAGGGCCTCTTCGATGACCCCTTCCGCGCTGGTGATGATGACGCTAAACATCCGGCAGCGCACGCGGTGGAGTGCATCGATGTGACCGGCGGCATATTCGATCGGTAAACCAGCGGCGGTGAGCAGTTCACCGATTTCGTGGCTGATCGGGGTTTGACTGTCGATGATGAGGACTCGGCTCATAGCAATCTTCCAGCGGCCAGGGTCGATTTTAGATCACCGGGCGAATTCGCTTGTTCAGAGTATTCAACTTTTCGCTCGAACCAAGAAGCCTTTCCCCCTTGGGATGGGTGGGCCGAAAAAGACGGGGCGAAACCCCATCAAAGGTCTGTCTTTTCTCTATACCTTCAACGAACCCCCGGGTGCCCCACATCTCGCTCGTTTTTCGCGAGATGTGGGATACCACGGCACTCGACGGGCAACACTCTCGCTCGAAGCATTACCTACTCTACTCCCGACGTCGACAAGGCAAGCCTGTCCCCACGTCCGTCAGTCCGCAGCAATCTCTGTAGGTTGTGGTGCGGGGATCGGTCTGCCCCACCACCGCCGCGAGATCAGGTAGCCGACGGGCCCGCCGGCAGCGACCAGCAATCCAAACACCAACGCCGGCATATGCGCTACCTGTTCGGACCGGGATGCATAAGCGGCGTACACGAGCAGCGCCACTGGAACGACGCTCACCACCCACACGCCAACCATACCCCCGGGAATACGGAAGGGTCGCACCATCTCCGGTTGCTTGATGCGCAGCGCGATGAGCGCTGCAAACTCGAGCACCAGGCTGGCGCCATATAAGATCAGATCGATGGAGATGAGCCGCTCGTAGGTGAATCCGAGCGCCAGTGCCCAGCCGAGGCCGCACAGCACGATGGCCACCCAGGGGCTGCGCCGGCGATTGCGCCGCGCCAGTGCGGAAGGCATCATGCGGTCCTCCGCCATCACCACCGGCAGCTGGGTGTAGGAGAGGGTGAGGGCATTGAACATGCCCACGCCGTTGATGATGCCGCCGATGACAATCGCGATCGCCAGCCATGGTCCGGCAAGCAGGCGCGCCGCATCGGTCCACGAGCCTGTTGTGAACTGATCTACGGGGATGCCGGCTGCAGCGATGGCACTGAGCGGAAGAATGTAGGACAGCGCGACGATTCCGCAAGTCGCCAGCATCGCCAACGGATAATTGCGTCGCGGATTGTCCACTTCCTGCGCAACCGTCGAGGCGTTGTCCCAGCCCATGTAGTTCCACATCGCGACCAGCAGGGCCGTGGTGATGTTGCCGTAGTGATTGGCGCCGTGCGGCGCGGCCGACTGGGCATAGGAAACATGCTGAAGCAGGTGATGCCACCCAACCCAGTAGCCGCAGCCCACCAGCACGACGAAAGGAGCGAGCAGGGCAACGAACAGTACGATTGAGCCCCGGCCGACTGTGCGGGCTCCCCCCAGGTTCCACACGCAGCACAGGATCACAAAGGTCACCGCCCACAGAGTTGCGCGGCTGCCGGCGGTCCATGCAGGAAACAGCCGCCCGAGATAGAGCACGGACAGCGTGGGATAGATGGCCATGTCGAAGATGCTGGCAGCCAGCGAGAGCCACGCCTCCTGGTAACCCCAGAAAGGGCCGAAGGCTTGCCGCACCCAGACATAAAAGCCGCCCCCTACGGGCATGGCGCTGGCCAGCTCGCCGATCATGAGGGTCGTGGGCAGACTCCACACGAACGGAACGATGGCCAGGATTAGCAGCGCGCCCAGGTACCCCGCGCCGCCGAGCGTGTCCTCGATGCCATAGGGGCCACCGGAGACCATAAAGAAGGTCGCGGCAATCAGAGAGAAAAGGCGCAGCCGTCCGACTTTGTGCGGCGGGTCCGGCGGATTTGAGTCGGCCATCTCAGCAATATACTGCACAAGTCGAAACGCACCCCCCTAACGTTCGCTACGTGGTTTACTCCGGTTTGTCTCGAAACTCTTAGCTGCCAACGATCATCATTTGAAAAAACTATCGCTTCCTTGCGCGGGCGATGGGGTGTTGTCATCCGGTATCTTTATCATTCAGAGCGCGATTGAGGAGTACAGGCGTCGTTCCGGACCACCCAACGCCGTCTGCAGAAGTAGCGCCGGCTTGGCGCAGTGGTCGACAGGCCGATGGCCTTGATCGACCTTGCATGGCTTTCGTTCCAAAACTGCTTCGCCCCCTTTCCGGGCGATTCCGTCGCTGGTTTTCACTTCTGTATTCCCGGGGATCCACGGAGCTTTCGTCTGTCAGCGTATGTTCGCTGTGGTCAAAAGTCATTTATTGGACGCAATTTGGCGTGACATCAGGGGACGTGTGCAGTCGTTAAAATGGCCATAGGAAGGAGTAGTGAGAATGTCGCCTAAGATCCTCTGCGTAGAACCCCACATGGGCCTTCTGGAGAGCCGGTGCGCCGTTCTGAAATACTCAGGCTACGATGTTGCGTCGGCGTCCCCTCAACTGGCCGAAACCCTATTGCGCAGCAGAAAGTTCGATCTGCTGGTCGTCTCATCACTCAAGGAATCCGATTTGCTCAGAGTCATCAACTTATCTGACGGGGCGACAGTGCTGGTCCTCGAAGCGATCACCATGCCGGCTGAGTTGCTCTCTTTGGTGGCAGCAAAACTAAGCCGCCGGCGAAGAGCTTAGGCTGTCATAAAAAGCGAGACACGGCCAGTGTTGAGCCACAGCCCAACGAAGGTCAAACTATGCGGAACGCGCTCCGCGTCTAAACGAATTTAAGTGACGTACCAAAGCTTTATTCCTGTCTCATCGTCGCCTGCTCGCTTAACCAACTCGAGTCGATCTTCCGGCACCCACTCAATGGTCGGGACAACGGTCTCGGAGTCCTTCAGCATGTACATCAACCCCTCTGAGTCGACCTTCTCAACCAACAAATGTTCTGGTCTGCCGATGTGTCGAACGGCGTCACCGCGAAGAAATTTATACGACATCGTTTTAGCTCCCGATGGCGGCCCACCATAACCTGCCACGTACCTCAGCACCGCTACGCTTGAGGCTGCAATGCAGTTTTCGCAACCTGCATCCGGGTTTGTTCCACCTGCTCATATTGTTCTTCGGCACGGGTGGCAAGCTCTCTGAAGTCGCACCCGCTTAGCCTTGTATCCCCCGTTGCCGCGACTTCCAGAGCTCGCCACATGCCCATCTTGCCCCGCACACCCAGCGCCAGAAATTCCAGTGCCTCGAACGTCCCGAAATCTCCCCCCGACCCTTGCCCTAATTTCAGCCGGGTAACTTTCTCGGCGGCCCAGCCGGTGAACTCCTTCAGCAAATTGGAGCCGTTGCCGACCCTTTCCGCCAGGCGCTGGAGCGTATCGCGATCGGCTTGAACCTGGATCAGAAGTTTGGCAGCAAAATCTCTTAGCCCCTGATCTCTTTGGCGATCTTTCATGGCGTCCAGGAGATCGATAGCGGCCTTGGCGCCACCGAGATGGTCGTGCAAGTAGGTTGCTAATGGATCAATCATGGAGGACCTTCCCTAACACGGCTTAGATGCTCTTCCGGCCAATGAGATATCTTACCGATCACAAACAACTCCGCCTCAACTGAGGAGGAATAGGGTTGCGGACCCGAACGCGGCGAGCCCGACCGTAAGCCATAAAACGTAATCGCCCGGGTGTCCGCTCTGCAGTGTACGCAGACCGGTGAGCGGTCCTTCGAGGAATGCGCCGATTCGCAGCCCTCGCGCGAGCCTTCTGCGAAACACCGACGTGCAGGCCAGGCAGAGCGCCAGTAAGACTGCAATCGTTCCGCGCAGTGCTGCTCCCGGAATTTCATCACGCCATGAAGGGGGCGCGGAGAGCGGAATGGAATGTCCCGTATAGACGGTGTTAAGGTAAGCGGCCTGGTCAGAGATCCGTGCCGCTGCCTCACGCACACCGTATTGCCAACCCGGAATGAAGGTCAGGGTCGCCGCCAGCATGATACAAAGCAGAGGCGGAGCGAAATGGTACCAGAACACCTTTTGCTCTCCGGCCTGCGTCTCCGGCAGTTCATCCACGAGCGCACTGCGGTCGGTGATCGGCTCGTCCCCCCAGCCGGCGAAGGTGTGCATGCCTACCCTGAAGACAGCGGCACACGTCGTCACCCCGGCGAACATAAACAGCCATGACAACCCGTGGATACCCGCTTGCGCAGCGGCGCTCGACATACCCGCGTCCCCCAGCACAGTGCTAAAGCAAGGGCCGGCAGCGAGACCGATGCCACCGGAAAACCATAGCGCTGCGGTCCACCGCAGTGAGCGCCCTTTGCCAAAGAGCACCTGCTCGCTCATCGAACGCAAACGATGAAGCATGATGCCGCTTACAAAAAACAGTGACGACTTAACCAAGGCGTGTGCGACCAGGTAGATAAGCATGGCGGCGATTGCCAGCGGGCCCTGGATCGCGAAAATCACCAGCATGACACCTGCGTGGCAAACCGTCGAAAAGGCTAACAAACGCTTCAGGTGATGTTCGGCGTAACACATCACGCCCCCGATCAAAATTGTCATCCCGCCGAAAGCCAACAAAATATATCGAAGTTGGGTCTCCCCGGACGCGAAAGTCTGCTGAAAGATTACCGATTTGAGGCGAACTACGGCGTACAACCCCAGCTCCACCATGAGGCCGGAGAAGAGAACGCACACCGATGTGGGCGCGACCGCATGAGCATCCGGCAGCCAGAAGTGAAACGGAGCGATAGCTCCCTTAATGAAGAACCCGCAGGTCAAAAGTGTAAAGGCAAAGAGAACCAGGGGATCGTGGCGCGCGCCAAGTTCCAACCCAATCTGGGCCATGTTCAAAGCCCCGGTCACCGCATACAGCAAGGCAATTCCGGTAAGTCCGAGAAAGGCCGCAATCGTATTCGTCACGGCAAAATTGAACGAACCCTGGAGCGGCGCAGGCTCCTTTGTCTTGAGGCCGCATAGGGCGAAGGCTGCCGTGCTCATCAGCTCAAAGAACACAAACATATTGAACAGATCGCCGGTCAGCACGAAGCCGTCCATGGCGGCCAGAAAGACCAGCATCAACGGGTGATAGTGGTTCGCCCCCGCATCGACGAAACGCCAGGAAAATATCAGCGCTAGGAAAGTCAGAAGCCCAGCCAGCGAGCTAAGCCCGGCCGCAACCGGATCGACCACGAACGTAATACCAGGCACGACCAGACCGCGGGGGTACCAATTTCCGAACCAATAGATCTGAGTATGTTGCACAGCGTGGCTAAGCAGCAGAAGCGAGCAGATGAGTGTACCTGCGGCAATGGCAACGCAGATAGTATCTGCCACCGCACGGCTCAGCCATTTACGCAGGGCCGCCAGCACCCCAGCGCCGAGCAGGGGTAGGACGACAGGCAGCGCTGGAAGGGGGCCGCTCATCCTTATCCGCGCATGGTCCGTAGCTCCGAGGGAGAAATGCTTCCACTCTTTTCATAGGCTTTCACGACCATCGCCAACAAGAGGGCTACAACCACCGCCTCCACGACTACGTCCGTCAGCATCAGCGCCTGCACGACTGGGTCGACCGTAACCACGCCTGGAGCTATATCGGCGAAGATTGGGGCCGCGCCGCCCACCCGAAACCCAATAGCCAGCAAAAGAACATAAGTCGAACTCTGGAGGATGGCAAGACAAATTACGGAATGGATTAGATGGCGGCTCGTGACCAGACCGTACAGTCCGCAAAAGAAAAGCCATGCGGCGACGAGGTACGGCAGTGAATGCAGAATATGGGGCATGTTTCTAATCCTCAGGTATCTCGCCGGTGACAATTTCCTCCAGGTAGGTATAGATAACCAGTAGAAATGCGGCGGTCACCTCAACCCCCACACAGGCACTGATGAGTGCGATATTCCCGGAGGAGAAAACATCGCCCGTTGTCCCCAGGGGCAGGATGTTGGTGAGAAGCGGCAGACCAATCAGAACAGGAGCGACTCCGATCAGCGCATACGAGGAAGCACCGGCCGCCTCTACGACTTCCACTGCAACATGAGACGTGATGCGTTTGAAGCCTTCGGTGTTGGCGGCGAGGTAGACAAGGATCGCAGCGGTAGCGAGGATCACGCCTCCCTGAAAGCCGCCGCCAGGGGTGAGCTGTCCATGCGACCCGATGTACAGCCCGAAGATGACGGTAACCAGCAGGGTTGGCGTGATCACCGCCTGCACCGCTTCGCTCAACGGCGGCCGATCGTCCATCTTGGTGGCCGGGGAGGTGGGTACATCCTTCTCCCTTCGCAGCAACATGGTGACCCCGATCGTTGCGGTAAACAGGATGAACTCCTCGCCCAGCGTATCGAACCCACGATAATCGTAGTTGATAGCGTTGACAGTGTCGGTCGCATGGCGCTCATAGACCGCAAGTCTCGAAATCATATCTCCATAGGGTCCGCGATATTGCCCCCAGGGCGGCAGGTTGAGGACTGCATAACCGTAGAGCGCCAGAAACACAGGACCAGCGGCAAGAAAGATGGCCAGGCGAAGCCGGTCAGTCATGGTCTCCATCCCGCTGTTTGCTGAGTTTGCGAAACTTCATACGCGATAAAGCAAGCATGATCATGAGCGGCAAAGCCACCGCGCCCACTGTGATTTGCGAGAGTGCCACATCCGGGGCCTGGAAGAAAAAAAACATCAAGGCTGTGAGCAGGCCGTAGAAACCTAATGCGATCACCTGCTCAGTCACATCCTGCGTACGCACGACCATAAACCCTGCGATCGCGATCAAGATCAGAATGCCCGCTCCGCACCAGATCATTTCTCTTTCCCGGCACGCACGAACTCGATCGGATCACCATCGCGCGGTTCCCAGTGGCCAAGCTCGCGGGCGCGAAAGGCGCGCGCTGTCGCATGGGCTACGACTGAGTTGATTGCGAGCAGAACCAGGCAGATCAGCAAAGTCTTCCACGCCGCCTGGCCGTTTCCTGTTTGCAGAAAGACTGCCACGGTCAGAAAAATGGTGGCTCCCCACACTGGTAAGGAAAGGTAATGGAGAGATTGGATCGGCTTCTGCATGCGCCACATGCCGAGTACTCCGAGCCAGCAGGAGATCATTAGAGATCCCAATAACAGATTCAGCAGGGTCGTCACAAATGCTTCTCCAGGAACCGGACGAACACCAACCCGCCGCCGAACGACATGATCGCCAACGCCAGAGGGAGGTCGATGAAAGGCATGCGGCCCGTGCCAACCGTGAACAGGATCATGGCGATGGTAATGAGCACGCTGGTCATTTCCAGGCCAACGAGCCGGCGCTCGGGCGAACCGCGTAGGCACATGTCTGCGCAGGGCGCCAGCGTGGCGCAGACAACGATTCCCGAAACCAACCAGATATTCACGACTGCACTCCCAGGGACTGAGCCATTTTTGGCACACTCGCGCGCTCGAGCTGGTGAAACAGCATCCTGCCCGACTGTGGTTCGATGCCGAGGACAATAGAGTTGGGTGTCGCTGTCATATATAGGACGGTCAGCACACCGCGGCCCACGGTTGCAGGGTCGTGTTTGCTGGATGCGAAGCCGCGTACCCGATAGTAGGAGCCGGCCGGGCGTAGCTGCAAAAGGTCGGCGATGAGAACGCGGGTGACCACCCCCGTGTCGCACACCATATACCAGGGAATGCGCCAGCATTGTGCGAGGTCCTTCCAGCGAAGCCGAAGCGAGTTGTGCGACGATTCATGGACCATCCTCAGGTAAAGCGTCGCCAGCACAACGGCTCCGGCCCCAACGATCATTTCGTGCAGGCGGGTTCCTGCAACCAGCAAGATCCAACCCGACGCGAGGCAGAGGGCCACCACCACGGTTACACCGCGAGATGTGCGCCGATTCGAAAAAGTGCGTGAAACGTGAGCCACGGTTAGGTTCCGGCAATCTAATGCGATCGGGGGCCTGTCGGAAAGTCTTTTGACAGGTTGCCAATGATGTACTCCGCGGGGCTTCCGCCTTTGCAGGGAGGGTGCCCGAATCCGCTCGCGCTCGAGTTGTTTTTCCAGTCGAGGATCATATTGTCGTTGTGATCGGGGCTCGGTCCCATGGGAACAGCATCAAGATGAAGTTCGTGACGAACCTTCCAGGCGATCACGTGATCGGTGCATGACGTATCTCCGCTCAAGCCGAGGGCTCCCACGATCTTTCCCTGTGGGCTATAGAGGGCAAGGCCGCCGCCGAAGACTATGATGCCGCCGACCGCTTTCCCGACCATGGGATCGTTAGGGGTTCCGAAAGAAACGGCGTCTCCGAAAACCGCATTCGGATTAGGCGGAGCACTGGTTGCCAGGCTATACAGGCTTTGGCCCGGTTGGGCGGCGGCGAAGACATTAGCGGTCGATAACGCGTAGTTGTTGCCGCTCAGTCCGTTGGCGGTATTTGCCTTCTCCGCGGCAATCAGGCGGCTACCGGGCCATTGATCCCCCCTGGTTGTTCCACTGAAGACGATGGCGCAAACAATGCCGTCACGGTTCACTACGGCTGCCCATTCCTGGTTTCCCAGTCCGCCATTCTTTTCGCTTCCTTGCTTCACGATCGACTGCAGAATTTCGCGCAACCTGCCGGCCTCCGGCAACGCGGAGCAGTCCGGCTTGGCCTGAGAGAAGCAAGGCAGAGCAATAGTCAGGAAACCGGCTGCCACGCAGAGTGGTCTGAGAATGGAGAGGAACCGGAGAGGTTTGTGTGCCACTGGAGTGCTCCTTAAGTTGAATACCAGGTCACTGCAACTGCCGAAGATAGGCGACAAGACCCTGGAGCTGCCGTCCATCAAACTGCGTAAGGTTGGGCATCTGCGCCTCTGGCTTGAAGGATTGCGCGTGCGTGATCCAAGCCTCGAGATAGGCGTCGTTGTTGGGTAAGGTATTCGCCGCCAGATACTGCCGGCTGCCGACGTGGGTTAGATCCGGACCGACTCTGCCCCCGGAGGTGGTTCCGCGAACCTGGTGACACAGGGAACATGGCCCGGAGACGAAGGTCTGCTCGCCGGCACGGGCCATCGCTGTGGTCGGGTCGGCGGCCGGTTTCACCTGCTGTTGCGTCCAGGCGGCGTATTCATCCGCGGGCTGCGCTACTACCAGCAGGCGCATATGCGCGTGTTGCGCCCCGCAGTACTCCGCGCACTGGCCGGGGAAGCTGCCAACGCGGCTGGCTTCCAGCCGGACGAAGTTTATATGCCCAGGAATCAGATCGACTTTGCCGTGAAGACCCGGAACCCAAAAAGAGTGCATGACGTCGGCTGATTCAAGCTCAATATCCACCGGCCGATTGGTCGGGATATGAATCTCGTTGGCCGTAGTGAAGTGCTGGTCCAGATCGCCGTCGAGATAATGCACTTCCCACCACCATTGGTGGCCGATCACGAGAATATCCGGTGACTTGACCTCGCCCTTCATGGCCCCATGGCTCATATCCATTGCGCCATGAGCGCCGTGGATGGGGAACCGTGACAGCAGCCGTAATCCAAGAACGAAGATAACGCTGAGAACAACCAGCGGAATGGCCAGGCCGCCAATAGCGATCCACGCCTGGCCGCCGCCGCTGTCGATGGGAGCATGTTCGCTGAGCGTGCCGCGCCGTCTGGTGGAGGCAATAAAGAGCAGTACCCACATCACCGCAGTGACCACGAGAAACAGAATGGTCATGAACCATGACAGTCTGGCTATCTCACGCGCCGCGTGACCCTCCGGGTTGTAGGTGGACTGCGCAGTCGAACAGCCAGCAAGTATGAGCGGCAGGAAAAGAAGGCAGAGACGAGTTGTGCTGATCCGGCGGTGCATCGCTCTCCTTCGCTTACTGCGGTCCCGGCTTCGAGCCGATCGCAGTGTTATCTGCAGGGTTAGGCACCTGCTCGTCAGCCGGTTCGACCGGAGGTTGGGGTTCCTGGGGCGTGCGCATGGACTTGATATAGGCTGTGATCTGCCATATTTGATCTTCAGGAATTCTCGATCCCCAGGAAGGCATTCCGTTTGACCGGCCTTGTGCGATGGAAGAGAAAATCTGGTCATCTCTGTTTCCGTAGAGCCAGACGTTATCGCGTAAACTCGGTCCCATCCCCCCGCCCGCGTGGCCGCCATGACAGCCGGAGCAGTTGTACCAATTGAAGAGCCGGTACCCGTCCTGCAATGCGACCGGATCGTTACGGTAGGGATTCATCCGTTGGTAGCCGACCACAACCCCTCCCGGCACGGGACCCACGCTCGTTGCCTCCGTGGGCGCAGAGCCCACAGCAACCGAGTTTGGACGGCTAGTACGACAGCCGAGACCCGCAATCAGAACGGCGCTTGCCAGAGTGAGCGAAATCAACCGCATATCAGTACCCCGTTGCCCGGGCCTGTGACAGGCTCAGTTGTGGAATGCCATACGAAAACAGCAAATGCTGGATCTCCGTCCGATGGTGCGCAAGTGCACTATCAAGTTGCTGCCGGAGCAGGTCGTCCTGCTTCCGAACTCCAGCGGCGATGTCGAAGTCGAGCGGCAAGTCGGGATTCGCTGCATCACCCTCGATCGGCGAAATTACCAGCGGCACTGGGGAAAGCCGCGCGAAGTAACCCGCGATCGGCCCCCACGCAAGAGCAAGATCGATATCGCCCTGCTCCACAGCCTTGATCAGGTCAGAGGAAGGATTCGTCTCATCCAGGTTGCTGCCGAAAATGTTGTAACCCACAAGGTTGCTTACGATGCCGCGGCTGGTGAGGGCATGCACAGGCGGAGCTTCTCGATCTGTGTCGCCGAGATTATGAATGCCGATGCGAAGCTGATGGAGCCTGGGGTCATCGAGGGATTTGATATTCAGGTTGCGGTCGCGCCGTGAGACGAAAACATATCCAGAACGGTAGTAGGGCTGGGTAGTGGCGATGCCTGTCATTCCGGCAGGCACACCCATCACCACGTCACACTTGCCGGCATCCAGCGTCTTGCGGAAAAAAGCGCCGCGTTGGGGAAACCACGTGTAAGTTACCTGCATACCGAGGTCACGGGCAATCATCGTGGCCAATTCGTTTTCGAATCCTTTTTCCTTTTGGTCAGAGTACGGAAGATTATTCGGATCAGCGCAGACACGCAGCAGGGGCGCCGCGCCCGACGCCAGGCTTCCGAAACATAGGCAGAAGACAGTCAGATATTTAAAAGCTGAACACATAAAGTAGATCTCCCGGTTGTGTCATGCCCTTGATCTGCTTCATCGCACCCACCACGCCAAGCGCGGCGTAAGGATCGTCGGTAGATACATCGGGCAGCGCCGTCGCACCCATCCAACCGCCGACGCCGGAATAAATAGCGACATATTGCTTGCCGTCGGGACCAAGGAACGTAATCGGGTCGCCGACGATGCCGGACGCCGTCTTGACCTGCCAGAGAACTTTGCCGTTGTGTGCATCGGCAGCACGGAACCATCCATCCATCGTTCCGTAAAACACAAGGTCACCGCCCGTAGCCAGCACCCCGCTGTACACCGGTAGCGTACTTTCCTTGATCGACCAGGCTTTCTTCGCCTTGTCCACGTCCCACGCGACCAGCTCTCCCTGGTATCCGCCGTCCCCGGGGTACATGCGCACGCTCGCGCCCAGGTAGGGAGTTCCCTCGATGTAGTTCACCGCAACTCCCGCATAGTCCATGCAGGTGTTGTGGGCGGGGATGTAGAGCATGCCGGTTCGAGGCGAGAATGCGGAAGGGATGAAGTCCTTTGCCCCGGTGGAAGAGGGACATATGTGGGTCGAGTAGTGTCCGAAGTGTGTCCTTTTTTCTTCGTCGATGTCCGGTGATCCCGTCTTCAGGTCGTAGCTGCGTGCCCAGTTGACCGGCTCAAATTTCTCCGCCGACAATAGCTCGCCGGTCTCGCGATCCAGCACGAACATGAAGCCGGTGCGCCCGGGGTGAAGCAACAACTTCCTCATCTTTCCTTTCCAGGGCATATCGACTAAGACGTTTTCCATGATCTCGTCATAGTCCCAGGAATCGTGGGGTACGACTTGATACGCCCACTTCGCCATACCGGTTTCCGGGTCACGCGCCCAGATGGTGCACGACCACCTGTTGTCTCCAGGACGCATGTCGGCGTTCCAAACTCCGGCGTTGCCGGTGCCGTAGTAGATCAGATTGAGTTCGGGATCGTAAGAGACCCAACCCCACACAGCGCCGCCGCCAACTTTCCATTGATCGGGAGTCCAGCTCTTCACGCCCTGGTCTGCTCCTTGATCTTTCGGATAAAAAGCCTTGAAGCCCGGCCCAATGCGTGTGTCTTTGTCAGGGCCGGTGCTATACGCCACCCAACTTATCTTGCCCGACTTAAGGTCGAGCGCCACCAGCCTGCCGCGAACACCCAACTCTCCGCCGCTGATCCCGGTGAAGATCATGTTTCTCACCACGATAGGAGCCATCGTGGTCGTCTCACCCTTTTTGATCTCGCCGACCTGCGTCTCCCAGACACGCTGTCCGGTATTGGCATCGACTGCCACCGTATGATCGTCGAGTGTGTTGTAGATGATCTTGCCGTCGGCGTAACTGGCGCCGCGATTCACCACGTCGCAGCAGGCAACGCCGACAGCGCGATTGTCGGGTTCAGGATGGAAAATCCACTTCTGCGGCATCCCGGGTTTCGTGATGTCGTACGCGATCAGGTTGTTGGGGAACGGAGTCACTATGTACAGCGTGTTGTTTACGACTAGCGGCTGGCCTTCGTGTCCGTGGGGAATGCCGGTCGACATGGTTGCTGCGATGTGGAGATTCTGCACATTCTGTGTGTTGATCTTGTCCAGCGGGCTATACCGCGTATTAGCGTAATCTCCGGCCGGCATCGTCCACTGGCCCGCCGCAACAGGCGAGACGAGGTGAATGCCCGGCAAGGCTCCAGGAATATCACTTGTGCTGCCACTCGCCTGCGCGCGCGCAGCCGTAATTCCAAAAACCGCCGGCAGAAGCGTGGCCGAAACCAGGGTTGCGATATATCGTGTTGCTCGATGCATGGTGTCCCCTTGAATGCCCCTGTTAGCGCAAGGTGTAAAGATACGCAGCAGCATCCTGCGCCTGGTCAGCCGTGAGGCCCAGGTCGGGCATCGCCGTTCCAGGCTCGACCGATCTCGGATGTTGGATCCAGAGCGCCAGGTTCCCCGGAGAGTTCGGGAGTTCGCCCGCGATCATGGTTCTTCGCCCGAACAGCAATAGCGGCGGACCAACCAGGCCCCGCGCCTCATGAATCCCCGGAATCATGTGGCAAGCTCCACAGCCCGCGGATTGAATGACTCGCTTGCCGTGTCCTGCGTCCCCTACTGAGACAACGCTGTAGGTGCGAGGCGCTTGTCCACCCATACAGCCGCAAAGTATGGTCGACACGGTGCAGAGAATCAGACCAGCCATCTTCATCTCGTCCTCACACATAGATCCAGGATGAAGAGCGGTAACGCCAGCCAAACAACGCTAAAGCCCAAGGTGAGGCTCACGAAGATCCCCAGCAGAGCCATAAACTCTTCCCGCCCGCGGCCCTCCGCAGTTTTGAGACCCGCATCTCCTGAGAGTCGTCTCCAATTTCGATAGGAGACGGTTCCGGACATAAGAATGATGGTGAAAAGGACGATGGTGGTCACCACGGTAAGCAGCCGGATCGCCGGATGGCTACTGGCGCCGCCGAGTTGTTCTCGATGCAGGCAAGCGGCCCACGTGAGGAGGATATCGGTGAACCCCAACACGAACCAGGCTGCTGCGGGAGCGGCCACGACAAGCCAAAGCCTTCCAGTCGCGACGCGGTCTCTGCGATTTGTGGTCTCGCTAGCCATGGGCAGTAAAGTGAGGAATCAGGTAGAGAACGAGGACGATAAATATCCAGACAACATCCACGAAGTGCCAGTAGAGCGAAACGACTTTGTAAGGCCGAAAAGGCGCCGCGAGCGCGCCATACCGCGGAAGAAAAGCCACGTAGCTGAGAAGCATCAATCCGACGATGACGTGGGCCGCATGAAACGTGGTCAACGCGTAGAAGATCGATCCATACGAGTCACTATAAGGAGTGAGTGTCTTCCAGTGATCCCGGTATTCGAATGACTGCAGAACCATAAACACCAGCCCAATGCCGATCGTCACAATGAGGGCGATTCTTGCGGCTCCATATCGTTCTGCTCTAACCTGGCGTTCTCCCCATTCGAGAACGGCGCTGCTGCCAAGCAGCACCACCAGCATGATCAGCGCATACATGAGCTTCGGCGGCTGATCCGCGGCCCAGCGATTCTTGTCGATGCCAAGGTAAAAATACGCACTGAATAGACAAACGAACAGCGACATCTCCGTCAGAATGACGCATAACATCCCTTGAATGCCGCGCCGATCGTCGATCGGTAGCGAGTTCAAATTACAAGCTTGAGCCCGGTCTGAAGGAGGCGATCCCGCGAGGGTTCCCATCAGGCGACCTCCTGTGTGGATGGCCACAGCCAATAACCGCAGAGCGCGAAGGTTCCCAGGAACGCTGCCAGCGCTAGCCAAAGTAGCTGGAAGATGAGTCCAAGAAAAAGCACGAACATCGTGACCGCGGCAAACAAAGGCGCGAGGGAATCACCAGGTATGGTGGCGATGCCGACTGGCTCTGCGTCAAGCACTGTCGTTGTCGGTGTCAGGCGAGCTTGATCCAGAACGCGTTCATTCTCAGGATCGTAGGCCTCGTCGTTGTCATCCCACAGCGGGTGTCGTGAGACCACGATGGGAATGTGAACCGTGGCATAGGCCTTGGGTGGGGAATCCGTCTCCCATTCCAGACCATCGGAATTCCAGGGGTTTCTGCCGGCAATGACGCCGGATCGCAGACTGATCCACACGTTGATGATGGTGATCAGCATTCCCAGGCCGAGGATGAATCCGCCTACGGTGACCAGCATATTCATCGGACCAAACCCGAGACCCGCGGGGTAGGTGTAGATGCGCCGGGGCATCCCCATGAGTCCGAGGATGTGCATGGGAAAGAACGCGAGATTGAAACCGAGAAACATGACCCAGAAGCTCAACTTACCTAGCCTTTCGTTCAGCATCCGGCCCGTCATCTTCGGCCCCCAGTAATAGATAGCCGCGAAAACCGGGAATACATTGGCGCCAACGATCACATAGTGAATATGTGCGACCACGTAGTAAGTGTTGTGCACCTGCCAATCAACAGGAATGATGCCGGTAAAAACACCGTTCAGCCCGCCGATCACGAGCAGAGCAATCGCACCCACTGCATAGAGCATGGCCGCGGTCAGCACCGGCCTGCCTTTCCAGATCGTAGCCACCCATGCGAAGACCTGAACCGTGGTAAAGATCGAGATGGTCATGCTGCCTGCGCTGAAGAAGCTCATCGCCATATCCGACATGCCAATCGTGAACATGTGGTGCAGCCACACGCCGAAACCGACTGCCCCTGTGAGGATGGTCGAGATGGCTATATAAGGATGGCCGACAATCGGCCTGCGCGAGAAGACAGGCACGATCATCGAAAGCATTCCCGTGGCGGGGAGGAATATCACGTATACCCAGGGGTGGCCAAAGAACCAGAAAAGCTGCTGCCAGAGGATGGGATCTCCGCCATTGGCAATTTGAAAGAAGTGTGTGCCCCAGCGGCGGTCTAGCTCCATAAAGACACAGGCCACCGTAAGGGCGGGGAGTGCTAGCAGGATGGCAAAGGAGATCGTAAGCGTGCTGTAAAGGAAGAGTGGCATGCGGCTGATCGTCATTCCCGGAGCACGCAGCCTTAGGATCGTCACGATAAAGTTGATCGCGCCGCCCGTTGTCGAGATGGTCAGAAAAATGAGAGAGAGCGCATAGAAATCCAGCCCATAGCTCGGAGAGAACTGGATCCCTGTGTACGGCATGTAGGCAAACCAGCCCCCATGAGGCGCCTGGCCCATGGCTGGAGCGATGTAAAGCAATATGCCCGAGAGCAGGTAGGCCCAGTAGGTGAAGGCATTCAATCGGGGGAACGCCATGTCCCTGGCGCCGATCATCAACGGAACCAGGAAGACGGCGAAACCAGAAAGGATTGGCGCGGCGTACCAAAAGATCATGGTGATGCCGTGCATGGAGAAAATCTGATCGTAGCTCTCGGGACCAAGGACGGTCTGATTCGGTCCGGAGAGTTGCAGGCGCATCAACAGCGCTTCAAGGCCACCAATCAACAGGAAGATAAAGGCAGTGACCACATACCTTATTCCAAGGTCCTTGTGGTCTACGGTTGCAAACCAGCCTCTGAAAGTCTTCGGTCTTTCCCACAACTTCGTGAGGCGCTGCTCGATAGCGAGCGTACTCATTGTTAACTCCACGATCAGACGCTGCGAGGGTGGCCTTGTATTAAAAGGATGCGCACGGACTGCCGCGCAATAACGACAAGGATGCAGATAAATTTCTTTGAGGTTGTATTGTGCTACGACAAGCTGTCGCAAAGATTGTTCGTGAAGGGACTAGGCACACCCCGAGAGTTCCCTTGGCGCAATATGGCGCTCCTAAGGAATGAGCAGTCTCTCAACGGTGATGAGTAAGTTAGTGTTTGGTGTGGCAAACACCCGTAGCTGAGAGGCGTTTCACCGGTTGGCAAAAGCAGCGACGCTGGCTTGATCGCCACCGCTCTGAAGATTGAGCACTGGCTTCTCCTCAGTTGCAGGGGCTTATCAAATCCTTTGTTCTTTATAAGGCAACTATTTCCTTGACCCTGTACTTCTTACTGTTCGCAGTGGGGGGAATTACATGAAACGTTACTGGTTGCAATGCATAACAGGCGCCACGCTAGGTATGTTACTGGCTGGTGGGGCAGTACAAGCGCAAGATGCGACGTCGTCGGACAAGACGTTTGTGAAGAACGCGATGGAGGGGAGCCTGGCGGAGGTGAACTTTGCCAAGCTGGCCCTGCAGAAGAGCCAGGACAAGAACGTGCGGGAATTCGCGACGAAAATGATTCACGATCACGAGATGCTGATTGCGCAAATGAAGCCGCTGGCGAAGGAGATGGGAGTGAAGGTGCCTTCTGGCCCTCCGCTTTCTGATCACGCGAAATACATGGAATTGAAAATGAAGTCCGGTACCGACTTTGACCGGGCCTACGTGGAGGCGATGGTCAAGGATCATCACGATGACCTGTCAGCGTTTCTCGATGAGGGAAATAAGACGAGCGATCCTCAACTGAAGGCTGCCGTTGAAAAGGGCGAGTCCGTCATTCGGCAACATACCGAGATGATTGACAAGATCGCGCATATGGGCGGTATCCAGACTCCTCCCATGCCCTCTAACGCCTAAGAGAAGGCCTGGAGAAAGATCGAGCAGTTATCAACTCACTTGCTATTGATTAACCGCGCCTCAAGAGCGCCCTTCGTGAGCGGTCCCGATCGTCTGTTGCGATACGTACCTGCCAACCCTCCTATTGGTAGGCAGCGTACGTCACCGTCTGATTTTAGACATTTGCGGGCACATCACCCGGAACGCGAGGACCGGCCGGTCCTCGCGTTTCTGTTGACTGTGCACGGGAGCTTCCACTCCCTATACACCCTACTGTCTGTTTCGAGGCCGGCCGGTTCGCACTCACTTTCCTGCGGGTCCGTCAGAAATGCGGCTTAGGGTTTGAGCCTTGGTCGTGCATCTCGTCCAGTCTCCTTCTCGGGTTCGCGAAATGCTTAAATGTGCGCACTATGCGCACTAGGTTTCCTCCCAGAAGGATTCTTCGAGGCCGGTGTTGTCTTCTTCCGCCGGTTCAGGGTCTTCGTATTCGGTGGCGGACCAGAGTGTGGTGAAGGGACCGCGGCCGGGAATGTAGCGAAAGGTGGCTACGCCGAGAGAGCGGAGTTTTTCGAGGGCCTGGTCGATGGAGCCACTGCCGAGGTGGCCGTGGAAGAGATCGCGGATCTGTTTTCGGGTGAGGCCGTGGTCTGCCGCCTGAAGAGCCTCGAGGATGCGATCGGCGACGGAGTCTGCGACAGAGGAACCGAAGAGGGAGGCCGCCGAGTGGGAACAGTATTCCCATAGGGCGAGGGCGGCCTGAAGGTGGGATAACTGGATGATGGGGCTACGGTCGAGAGCGGCGTAGAGGGCGCTCAGGCGGAGTACCTGAGCTTCGGCACGACCGGTGGCGGCGGCGCGGAGTCCGGAACTGGCCTGACTCAAGATGGGGTAGTGGTCGTTCCAAAGTTCTGCGGCGGCCGGGTCGCGGGTAAAGCGGAGTTCGCCCTGGCCTTGTACCCACTCGACGGCCAGGCGGAGACGGCGGGCGATGGTGGATAGTATTTCGGCGTTGACGTTGCCGCCATCGGGGAGGCACTGGCTGCGCTGCACGCAGGCCCACAGGCAGCGATTGGCGAAGCCGTTGTGGGCTTCAGTGCGGCGAAGGGACTCGGCGAGCTCGCGCTGGGTGATGTGACCGATGAGGCTGAGATGTGCTCCGCCGGCGGCGCCATCCCAAGCGCTGCGCAGCAAGGGGGAGAGCGGGGAGCGGCTGCGGCCCATGGTGTGGAGCACGGCGGAAAGTTCCTCGGCGAGTGCGAGCAGACGCGCGTCGCCTGCCTGGTGGCCCATGACGGCCATGAGTCCGCGGGCGGTGAGACGGGCGGTGGTCACACGATTCTTCGCCCAGGCGGGATCGACTTCGGCGAAGAGCCGGGCGATGTCGTTCCAACTGGTTCCCTTGCGGGCCTTGCTGGATTCCCCGACGAGGACGACGAAGAGGTTGAGGGCGTGGCGGGCGGAGCCGACCATGCAGTGAGGGCCGGGGCCGATCACGTTGCCAAAGGCGGCGAGCAACTGCAGGAGCAGGGCCTCGGGCTGGGCCTCGGTGTGGGGAGCCAGGGTGCGCACGGCTTCTCCGGCAAGGCCATAGAGCGCGTACTCGTCGAATATGGAGCGTAGCGTGTGCTGGGGTTGGTTTGGCCGGGGGCGTGGTTCCGGGGTGGGCCGCGCAGCGGTTGGCGGCTGGGCGAGCAGGTCTTCTGTTCGCCGTTCTATTTCTGCAAGAGCCGGGAGGGCGGGCGAGGTTATGCCTGTGTCCAGGGTTTCTATCATGATTGGCCACACTTACGGTTGCTCATTCCGGAGGTAAGTTGCCATCGGGAAGGAGCGGTTCCAAGGCGGCATGGAGCCGCCATGGGTGCTTTGCATCCATGCATCGTGACCTCGGCCGGCGGTGCGCTTCAGGAGAGGTTAGTCTCTGAGCGCACGGGACCGATCGGGTCTGGCTGCACGACAGCGCTGTGCGCTTGAAGATTTTCTTCAAGCGCGAGCGGGGGTGCTGTATAGATACGGATTCGTGGGGGAAAGTGTTGAAGCTGGCGAAAAAGATGGACGGGGCCATGGGGCGCTACGCAGCTTGCGGGCATTCCCCCGGGCATGGGGGCTTTCGGGATTCACGACCAAGGCTCGAAGGATGCCAAAGTGCGGTGTCTGTTTCCCGGCGCTCTTCGTAGCGGTAAACACATTCGGGGATGCTGTACGAGATGCCGACTTTACGTCCTTGTGGAAGCCAGTTCCAGGGTGGGCTAGATCCGATCCGTACCCCGGACACGCCTGGTGGTATTGCGCCCCGTAACGGCGGGTATTACCATAAGGTCTATGCAGACGATCTCGCTGAAGATCTCCGACGAGCTTCTGGCCGAGCTGGAGCGTGCGGCCAAAGCGAAGCGGGTCACAAAGTCCGAAATCGTGCGCGAAAGCCTGGAAACAGCTCTGCGCCCGCGCGCCCGCAGCCGCACAGCTTCGAGTTTCGACCTGGCAGCGGATCTCGCCGGCTCGATCAAAGGACTGCCGCGTGATGTTGCGCACAACCCGAGGTACATGGATGGTTTCGGCGAGTGACGGAGCGAGTCGGACTGCTGGATACCGGACCGCTGGTCAGCTTTCTGGCAGCCGATGTCGAGTATCATGCATGGACGGTCAGTCAATGGAAAGAACTACGACCTCCGCTGCTAACGTGTGAGCCGGTCCTGACCGAGGCGGCATTTCTGTTGCGCCGCGAGGGGCGCGATACAGATTCTCTCTTTACTTTGCTGGAGAGAGGAGTGATTCGGATCGCGATCGCCGTCGAACGGGAGCAGGCGGACCTGCGAGCGCTGATGCGCCGATACCGAAACCGGCCTATGTCCTTGGCCGACGCTTGCCTTGTTAGGCTTTCCGAGATTCACCGTGCAGCAGAGGTAGTTACTCTCGATGCTGATTTCAAAATCTACCGCAGGCACGGTAATAAGGTCATTCCCGTGCGGATGCCGGAGTGAAAACAGCGCGACAACCCACTTCCCGCCGGAGCCGCAGACCGATCCACTGGTGACCGCACGATCCCTTGGCCGCGTCGAGGGTCATACCCCATCTGTGACCGCTCGTGGTCTAAATGCGAAATGAGGGGAAGAATAGCTTAGTTGAACCTCTGCGTGTTCGGAGGGAAGACGGATGTAGTTGTGCGGCTACCTCGGATTTTTGATGGGGGTTATTCCGTCCCGTCACGCAAATACCCCGTCCCGCAAATACCAAAGTGTCAGTCCCGTCTGGCCACTAATCTTTTGGCCACTAATCTTTACAGCGAAGAAGTCGCACGACGAACTGATCGAGCTTCTTTCTTCTGCACAGCCGCTGGACCGACAGGCTGCTATCGACGGTCTCGCCAGCTCACGTGACTTGGTACCGAGATTTCTCGACATAATGAGGCATGACCCTTTCATCTTCGTCAGGCAAGCAGCGCATCACGCGCTCGTGCAGTCAACTGGACAACACTTCAATGCGCTTGACTACGTCAGCTGGGACAATTGGTGGGCCCAAAACAAGGCGAACTGGAGGTAAAGGGAGAATCACGGGGATGCGCGACAGACGAAATATTACCTAGTGCGCCGTTTAGGTTCATTGGGATTGTTTCGTCTGTCCTGCATCTCCCACTATTTTCCCAAGGTGGCCACCGGAGCTGCGCCAATTTTACGATGGACATGGGAAAATGATTAACGAGAAATATGACCGAACAGCTTAGGCAAGCCGACTCGACCACGAAGATTCCCAAGGCCACACACTTTTGTTGCCTCGCTCTTCACGGGCCGCGTCTTAGGATTAAACAGCAGCATCAGGTACTCCCCGGCCTGATCGTGAGCAATAAGCAGGACGCTTTCAAACTCGAACCACACTGGGTCGAATGGCTTGGAACCCTCCAAGCCAGATCCTTCGAAGAAAGCACGCTCTTCATTACCGCTCTCACCGACCCGATGGCAGCTTACGGAAATGATTTGCCGAATCATGAGTTCATGGACCGGCGAGTTCGGTTGTTCCACCATGCCCTGGTCCTCCTGGGATGCGGATACAACGATGCGGTCTTGATGGTTGGCGGGGAGAGATACCAAAGCGGTGGACTGAATATTGGTCCCGTACGACCGGGCCTCACCCCTTGCTTTCGTCCTTCTTACCGCGAATCCAGAAGAATCGAAACGTCTGACCTCGAACAAGCTGTCAAGATCCTTGAGAGCTTGGAGCTCATTTACCGCCATGTACCGGATCGTCTTTACCGACGGTTAAGGAAAGGATTCAACGTCTGGATTCGTGGAGCGGAGGAAGGATATGAGCTCAATGAACGCTTCCATTCCTTCGTTAGAGCGATCGAGGCGATTTTGAAACCAACTATTGCGCGTCAGCGCAGTACAAGGGCGAGGAAGCGGTCGAAGAAGCCCAAGTGGCGAGAAGTTACACCCACGTTTATCCATCGTGGCCAAACGATGATCGGCCAGTCTGCTAAGAATGAGCGATTGCTGCGGCAGCTCTACGATATTCGCAGCAGCATCGAGCACATCAAGGATGTAATGCCAAGCGTGCGAAAAGCTCGGGTTGTCGATTCGGAGATAACGTTCGTGTTCCGTGCCCTGCAGGCCGAAATTCTTGCAAGTTCCATCTACGCCAAGATATTGAGTGACGGCCAACTCCGTGCGACATTTTCGACCGAAACTCGGGTCGAGGGGTTTTGGAGACGCAACGGCCCCGAGCGCCAAGCCGTGTGGGGTGGCCCAATGGACCTTGAGGCAGCGACGCGAGAATGCTTCCTTCTGCAAAACAATCCGGATTTTTACTGAGCCGGGACAGGGGACGATGCGGGACGACGATGCCGGACAGACGATGCGGAACAGACTGGCAGTGTGTCGGAGAGAAAGTACTTGATTATTGAGGCAGAGGTGAAATAGCTTTTCTCGAAACACGGTGTTCTTGATTCCGGGAGCTAGTGATCAGACGGGACGTAATCTATGATGGTCTCTCAGTACTGGTAGAAGTTAGCGCTCAGACGGGGCCGTCACTTAGTGGCGCTTCCGGGACAGGCGAGGTTAACTATCGAGTTGTCGCAAAGCGTAGATTCGTGGGGTGATCCAACCATCAGGTCTATCATTGAGTTAACCGCTTTCGATGTCACTGATTCTGGAGAAAAGCGATAAGTGGCTCCGCGTCGCAAAAGTCGAGCAAAGTCTGCCAAAACGAACCCTGCCAACAAGCACGCCCACGTGCAGAATCCCTTGACCGAGCTAATAAGCCGCATCGGTCAGGAAATCGCGGACGAGAATTGTGTCCTGTTCGTTGGCGGGGGGAGCTCGACGGAGAAGTGGGCAAGAGAAAACAGCTTCTACACGGCCATCAGGGCGCAGACGAGTTTGAGCGGCGATAGCGGGCCGCACGCTTTTCCCGCGGTCATGCAGAAGTTTTGCGAAGAGAGAGATGGCGGTCACCATAATGTTCTAATTCGCGAGGCCATCCGCTACATCGAGCATTTCCTTTTGCCCGGCCCTGCGAATCAGGTGGCGACTGAATTTAGTAGGCAACTCGCGACAGTTCCGTTTTTCAAGGTAGTCCTTACCACCAACTGGGACCCCCTCCTGGAGCGGGCCTTGGATGTGTTGGTGCCGATCACGCAGGACCGCGACTTGGGATTCTGGGACGATCGGAAGAAGCAGGTCGTCAAGATTCACGGTTGTATTACGCGGCCTCACTCGATCGTGGCAACTCAAAGTGACTATGACGCCTGTGTTGCCGCTAATACACTGCTCTTCAATAAAGTGCGCGACCTTATGGCAACCAAGACGTTTCTGTTTACGGGGTACAGTCTGAAGGACGCCGATTTCCGGGAAATCTGGGATTCAATCGCGAACAGGCTCGGCCAATTCTCGAAGCTCGCCTACGCGCTCGATCCATTCGCAACTGACGAGGACATCACCTATTGGTCGCAGCGCGGTATCGGCATTTTCCGAATGCGCGATACGCAGTTTCTCGAAGGGTTGCGCATTCACTTTGTCGAAGCCGGGCTCATACCCTCGGATCGCTTGACAAAGTTCCTGATGAGCGAACGCAGCAGAATCGTTAAGATTCATGTGAAGCTCCAACAAAACTGTGACGGCGGATTCGTTTCCGCGATGTACCAGGATGGCCTGCTTCACGAATTGGACGACCTCCTAGACTCTATCCGACTCGGAACGAGAATAAAGCAGGAGGATTTTGACAACGAACTTGGACTTATGTTGAAGTCCGTCAGAGATGCTGCTCAGAAGCAGAAAGATCCGGTCGAAACCGCCTATTACACCGGTCGCTACACCGTGATCAACGGCTATCTTGAAGCGGATGGGAACGAACTGCCGACGTATTTTCACCCGTATCGACTCACCCCGCTGCGAAAGCTCGTGAAGGGGACCGTCTGGAAGTTCCCTAAAAGGCGCAAAGATCAGCCAGACAACGAAGGACCGCAAGACATCGCCGAAGACCATTCGACGAGGGAACCGTTCTTCGCGGTCTGCAAACACTGCGCCGAGCTATTGCATAAACGTTGAACTCGAACTATCACTCCGAACCGCTTTTCTTCTCGATAAATTAGGACGGACGGGATGTTGCCTCAGCATTACCATTCGTGCGGAGTGGCTAAACATCCTGCCCGTCCCCAGGTTACCCCGTCCTGTCCTGCATCTCCCTGCATCTCCCAAATCTTTCGTCTGACCACAAATCTTTGATCCACGAATCTCCAGGTTTTACTTAATTGCTGCCAGAATCTTCGTTCGAAGTTCACTTTCTGGATTCCTTGTCAAAGCCTCCCGAAACCATTGATCCGCGTCGGCGGTATAGCCCTGTCTTGACAGACTGAGTGCAAGGTCGAAAGCGGAGGCAGCATCGGTCTTGTCTGCTTCAGCGGCGAGACGGAAGTTGATGGCTGCTTGATTCCAATTCTGCGCATCGAAGTAACAATTACCTAACCTGGCATGCATCCACGAGTATTTTCCATCTGACGCTTGAATGGCGGATTGCTCTGCCGAGACGCACTCGGAATAACGTTCAAGGTCTTCGAGAAGCACGGCTTCGGTATTTAGTGCAAAAGGGTCATCCGGTTTTAACGATAGCGACTCTTTAATATAGCCCAGGGCTTCTTGATAGACGCCCCTCTCTTCTAACACATCTGCCATTACACGATAAACCAGTGGAAGCGCGTGCATGTATTCTTTTTGGTCTTCTTTACTCGTCTGTGCTACTGATGCGTCAATGCAATGTCGGCCGTCCGAAAGGACTGCATTAAGGTCTCTTTCGACCTGGTAATACCGAGCGCTGGAGGCATAGCAAAAGTCGTATCCGTAACTTTTGGAAGACTCTGCTGCTCTCTCATATGCGTCAGCAGCTCCTCGAGAATCGTTGTTTGCGTTCCTACGGTCTCCTTCAGAGTCCCACTCGTAGGGTAATGGCTGGTACAGGGTCAAGTAACGCCTGAACCATCTCTCCGCCTCAGCAGGTTGCGAAGCCCTGTCGGTCTCTTTTATCAACGATCTAATTGCGTTCTGTGTCAAATCGTTACCACAGAGGTCCGTTCTTGCATTTGTCAAGCGGGTGTTCAAGGAAATCGCATCGGCGAGTTGGTTGCGCTCATCCTTTACTGCACCGAGTACATAGTCCAACACTGGGGATACGGAACCCTTGGTATGGCCAATAGCATCCTTCGCCACGTTTTCCGCTTCAGCGAGGTACTGATCGTAAGCCGCTTTTGCCCGCGTTTCATCAGCGCTGCCATTGGCGGCAAATGCCGACGCAAATGCTTCGTCTTGCGCGCGATCATATAGGACGTAGGCGAGTAATGCGCGATTGTCCGAAGATGGGTCGCTTTTGACTATTGACCTTGCAGCCTTTATTCCTATATCGCTGAGGTCGACGTTTGTGGTTCCCCAACAGGCCAATTCGGCTAATACATCCCCGCTCGGGGAGCTGGCGCTGATTCCCTCAACTAGATTCTTTAGCTGCCGTGTGTCTTTTTGATATTGAGATGAATACTCTCCTGAATAATCCTCCTGACCCCTTTTACGAATCAGGTCATTGACCTCGCCAATGCTGTGAGAAAGGTTCGGAAGCGGGACGCTCGTATCTGCCTTCGCTTCAAGAAGTGATTGAACGAACACTGCGGGTACGGCAAAGTTGAGGTTTTGACCATCCTCAAGCATCCCGACAGCTACTCCAACTACTTCGCCCTTGGCATTGATGATTGGACCACCGGATGATCCATGGGAAATTGGGCTTGTAATCTGAAGCAGCTCTCGATCTTCCCTCTTCCTTATTCCAGATACGATGCCCTGACTGATGGTTTTTTCGAGCCCTTCTGGATTACCGATTGCGAAAATCTCCTCGCCCGGGGAAACTAGGCCTTTTGCGAGCGGAAGGGGTTGAGAAGTCAGGTCGACACTGGTGGATAAAATAGCAAGGTCATTCTTTTCATCCTTGCGAACTATTGTTAGGGGAACCCGTACCGGTCCTATTGCGAGTACGGGATCCCCAGCATCAACCACGTGGGCGTTCGTCACTAACGTTCTTGGGGCGACAAGGAAGGCGCTACCTAAGGCTGCAGGGGCACCGCTGCTGTCATTGAGATAAACAAGGAAAACCGAACCTTGCGACGATGCATATATCCGCTTGGCCGTATCGTTGTCGCTTTGCGCAATCTGTGTGTTGGCCGAGGAGGTCGTTCTGTCAGGTTTGCGTTCAGGACTTACGGCTTGCCGCGCAGGATTAGCGGATGCGGGACGAGGCTGTTGCCCATTTGCTTGAGTTACGGGGGGCGCTACCACCGAGGCAGGCATCGTCTGCGCCCGGGCGGTTAGTGGGACCGGTGCCTTCCCTTTGAGTACCATCGCCGCGACCGCCCTGTCGCCGACCCCAGCGTTCTTCAGAGCAGTAAGGCCAGCCGGGGATGTGTCATAGGTCCCCGGCGACCGGTTGATGGCATTGACAATCATGTCATCCGGAAACCCCATCTTGACCATCTTGATGACGGAGTCGTTGTTGAGGGGTTGTTGGGCGACGAGCAGGGGCAAGGCAACGAAAAGTGCAACGACGACCAAGACTCTGCGCACGAAAGGCTCTCCGATTGTGTCAGTTGTAAGGTTCATATAGGAGTGTGTCCGTGAATTCATTTTGTAAGTAATATTGTGTAGCTAGTCGATCACTCATCCCTATATCTTGTGGCTCACTGGCGCAAATTATGAATACTAGCCAGTCATTCAGTTTGATTCCCGGAGTGGCGCAAGTATACTCCCGGCCGCATTGCCGCGCTGAGTTATGTGGTGGGGAACTCCGACAGTGATTACACCAGCGTGAAGCGCCATCGACCGGCTACATTTGTGAATTCTTCGGCGCGGAGGTCCGGCCAAGTCCCAGTGCACCACGGTCAAGCATGCATCAGAGTTGCTGAATTTCTCATATGGGAAAGATTAAAGAAGCTTGGAAACCGGTTGACGAGAGCACCTGAAAAAGGTTGACCACGGAGAAGGGTTGAGAAGGGTTGACAGACGGGACGTTCACCCAGCCCGTTACGTCTCAGCAGAGGTATTGTCCTGCCCGTCCCCGGGTTTCCCGTGAATTATGGTCCCCGCCGTTACGATTTGTACGCTCGCCCGTTCCGGGGCTGACAGTGCGCTATAGTGGTGAGTTCGACCACTATGGCGAAAGCAGAGAGTTCGTCAAAAGCGACCGCGGCCCCGGAAAGCCTTCTTCGCACAACACTGGTGGATGCTGCCCGCGACGGCTGGACAAATCGTCTCATCGGTCGAGATAGGTCGACATGATACCTATTGCAGCAATTCCAGCTGCTCGCCGTCGACACGGTTTGCGGGTTTAGGGCCGGGAGATCGGCGCGCGATCGGTCGGCCAAGCAAGCGCTCAAGTCCTGTGACAAACTCTGCAGTGCCGAGCGGGCGTCCGCTGCCCTCGGACCGTCGAAGCGCGGCAAAATCCTCAGCACGATCCTGCAAAAGCAGATCCGCGAAGCAGGATGTTCGATCGAGCACAGGACGCACGATCACTAGATTATCGTCTTCACCGGCGAGATGGGCTCGTGCGCTCGACCAAGGCCAATCCTCAGCGCGTGACACCAGACGTGCTCGCACGGGATTTAGGTTCACATAACAGACCGCTGCCATCAAATGTGCCTCGTCCATGGCCACGGACGCGAAACGGCTCTGGAACAAATGGCCTGTCCAGCGTCCACGCGCGTTGATGAAATTGGTGTAGCGACGATGCGTTTCACCGACCGCGAGCCCTAAACCGTCCGCCCGCATCGGGGTGAGGATGAGGTGAACATGATTGGGCATCAGACAGTACGCCCATACCTCGACTCCCGCTTTACGCGTCTGCTCGGCGAGCAAATCGCGATAAATCTCGTGGTCCCCGTCCTCGAAAAATATAGCCTCCCGCCGGTTCCCGCGTTGGGTCACGTGGTGAGGAAGGCCGGCAACCACCATGCGGGCAAGGCGAGTCATCTTGGCAAACTACCACAAAGGACAGAAAAGGGGGATAGGTATCATGTCGACGCATCTCTGGACCGTCTGTCCACGAAACTCCCGTCCCAAGGCATCTACCGTCGCGGAAAGACTCATCGCATCCGCAAGGTTGCGCAGTCTCTCCACAGCCCAAGGTCTATGAATAGGGGAGCGACGACTCGCTCGATCAGGATGTCGATATCCTGCCGGCCGTTTCGGGATGGTGGTTACTTCGTCTGTCCCTTCAATGTCTTTGTTCCACAGTGGCTGGCAGCGCTCGACAGTTAATATGAGGTTGGCGATTCGCTATGATGGCTTTGCTCAGAACTCGGGGGCCTGGGATGATAGACACAGGGCGGTCGTCGACTTCGCCGAAAGTGCGCGTCCCGCAGTGTGTCGGAGATAGATGTGAGAAATTGCACCAAAATTGTGCGGTCCCCGGAGCGGAATCTCGTAGGATTGCCTAGTGAGCAAACGTTTTCGATTTTGTAGTCATGATCAGCCGTTTTTGCTTCCCCCCTCCCTGCAGGACTGGCTGCCCGAGAATCACCTGGCGCGATTCGTAGCCGACGTGATGAACGAGTTGGATTTGTCCTCTATTTACGCCAAGTATGAACGCAGTGATGGGCGAGGTTTGTCAGCGTACCATCCTGTACTCATGGCGCGGTTATTGCTTTACGGTTACTGCATCGGAATCACGAGCTCGCGCAAGATCGAGCAGGCTACATACGATAGTGTGGCGTTTCGATATTTGGCCGCCGACCAACATCCCGACCACGATACCTTAGCTTTCTTTCGCCAGGAACACGTGGAGGCACTGGCGGATTTGTTCGTACAAGCCTTGAGGCTATGTCAGAAGGCTGGCTTAGTGAAGTTGGGCAATGTGTCGATCGACGGCACTAAGATGAAGGCCAACGCCAGCACCCGACGTTCCGCAAGGTATGAAAGGATCAGCGAACGGGAACAACACTGGCGTGCCGAGGTCGCGCGATTGCTGAGTCAAGCGCAGCAGACCGACCGTGAAGAAGAGCGGCGCGCCAGCCTGGACCAAGCGGCCAACCAACTGCCCGACGAGTTAGCAAATGCTCAGAAGCGCCTTGAGCGGCTGCAGCAAGCCAAGGCGGAGTTAGAGCAGGAAGCACAAGCAAAACTAAAGACCACTCTGGAGGATCTCCCTCCGGGCAAACGCGGTCCCCGTAGCAAAGCGGAGCAGTCAAGCCAGCCACCGAAGAGTCGCCGCCAGCAGGATAAGGACAAGAAGCAGCGTCTGCGAGCGAGAAAGAACGCCGCCGCGCCCAGCCGGCAATATAACTTTGTCGACCCGGATTCGCGGGTGATGAAAGACAGTGGGGAGAGAGGATTCGTGCAGGCTTACAACGCACAGATCGCAGTGGACTCGCAAGCTCAGATCATCGTGGCCGCGGAGCTAACCCAGCAACCCATCGATCGGCAGCAACTGTTACCTATGGTGAAGAGTCTAAGAAGCACAGCACAAGGAGTGCCAACAACTATCACCGCCGACGCAGGCTACTGGGACACGACCAGCCTTCTGGATCCGGCGGTGAGCGGCATAGAAATGTTGGTAGCACCTGACGCCAAACCGCATTTACCAGGCCGTCCTTTACCGCCCAACGCTCCGCGCAGCCAAGAAGCATTTCGCATGAGAGAAGCTCTGGCTACTGCGGAGGGGAAAGCCCGTTATGCACTTCGACAGACAACAGTGGAACCGGTATTCGGCCAGATCAAAGAAGCACGTGGTATCCGCAGATTCCGCTTACGTGGCCTGTTGAACGTGACATCAGAGTGGAAGCTCATCTGCGCTACCCACAATCTTCTCAAACTATTTCGCCATCGAATGACTTTGGCTCACGCCTGACAATTTTCCCAAAACTACCCCGATTCCGCATCACGTAAACAGCTCAAACGCCGACTGTAGGCTGTTGCACGCGATCTAGAGAATTACTAATTGGGAAAGCCAGTACCAACCGCTGCCCCGATAATGAAGCAGTTTCTCTCCGACACACTGCCCGTCTGTCCACGAAACTCCGTCCACGAAACTCCTGTCCACGAAACTCCTGTCCACGAAACTCCGATCCCGCCACGGATCGACTTGGATTGATGTCAAATCGCCAACTCACGTTTCCAGTCCCTGTGAGGTTAGAAACCTTCTGAGGAATGTGGTGAAAGTCGCCACAGGTCGTGTGTTACTTTTTCAGAAGATTTCTCAAGTTCCAGGTCGCAACGAACGAATTTGGTCACGAATCCTTGTACAAGGTTAAGAGAATGCCAGCACAGTATCGTAGGATCGGAACTCGATTACCGGCAATCCTCCTGGTCTCCGCCACGATTGCCACCGCACAGGTAACGCAGGCAGCACCCCCGCCCACTACGCCGGACCCGGCCAATCGTCCAGCCATGATATTTCCTCCCCTGCCTAATACGGCTCTCGGCCAGAAAGCGGCCCTGATGGGTTCCCTCGCTCCCAAGTGGAACAAGGTTCCCGATCTCGAAGGCACAGGCCCGTTTCCCGCCAGCTATGCTGCTGCCCCGAATGGTTCCGACTTCGTCCTCTATCAGCCTAAAGACCTCGCCGGAGCGGAAGCCAAAAGCAAGCTCGGCGTCTACGTCTGGGGAAGCGGTGCTTGTTCTGCAGATGCGGCCGGCTCGCGCTTTCACCTGACGGAGATTGCCAGCCACGGCTACGTCGTAATCGTCCCGGGCAAAATCCTTAGCGGTCCGAAAGCACCACCCCGACCCGAGGGTGCCGGTCCGGACCCAAGCAAGCAAGACCCCGCCGCCCGCGCTACAGCGGAGAAAATGGGCGCCGGCATCGATTGGATCCTCGCCGAAAATCAGCGCCAGGGCAGCCCATATTTCGGCGCTATCGATCCCGCCCGCATCGCTGTCGCCGGCTTCAGTTGCGGTGGACTCATCGCTCTCAAAGCCGGCTTCGATCCGCGCATCTCCGCCGTGCTCATCGAAAGCAGCGGGATTCTCAAAAACCCGCCTCCCGCCTTCGCCGGTCTGCCGCAGATGACCGCCCTTAAGAAAGAGGACCTGGACAAGCTGCACACGCCCGTCCTCTACCTCCTCGGCGGCCCTGAGGACATCGCCGAATCCAATGGCCTCGATGACTTCGACCACATCCACAAAGTGCCGGTCTTCGTTGGTGATCAGCCCGGCGCCGGTCACGGTGGTCTCATATCCGTCCCCAACGCCGAGGGAACCAAGATTGAACTCGACTGGCTCGATTGGCAGTTGAACCACGACCCGATCGCCGCGCTGACTTTCACTGGGCCCCACTGCGAGCTCTGCCGGGACTTCCGGTGGCAGGTCCACCGCAAAGCAATCCCATAAGCGACGTGCACCTGCAACATTCAGACTTATCGGACTTCACAAGTATCCTGATGCTCCGTATCTCGGCCTGCCGTTCGTGCCGGGAAGCCGCACACCAATCTACCGGCTCACCGGTTCTCGAAAACAAGTTACTAGGTCTTCGTCAGGGCCTCGTGTCGACGCCGCTCGTCTGAGCGGGGACCAGACGGAGTAACCCCCAAGTGATCGACGCATGCGCACCCACGACACCGTGTCGGTTACGTCCCGTCTGGAAGCTGTGAAAGAAACGAACTTTTCCGGGGTTGAACGCCTGCCGGGTTTGGTGGGCACCAATTCCTCTTGAGGAAGCCTGCAGCCGGCGTATCAAGATACGAGGGCATTGATTAGTCATTAGAGGGCAAATAGAGCGATTATTTTGATTCATACCAGGTGCGAAGCGGGCCACATTGATATTAGGCGACTGCTACAGCATTGAGTTTGCGTCGTATGCTGAACCACCGCGTGATGTTGTAGCTGAGACAGGCCCAAGTGGCTTCCATGGAAGCTTTCCATCGTCCACGGCATCGAAATTGCCGAAGTCCGCAACGCTGCTTGATCCAGGCGTGCGGGAACTCTGCAATCTGCGATCGTTGCTTATAGATCTGCTTCGCTTCTTCTGTCTTCATCTTGGCCTTGAAGGCCGTCGTTGCAGGCGGTTCTTCCATGCGTGTAATCGATCGCCTCCAGCTGGCTGCTGGCTTTTTCGAAGCACACTGGTCGCGGAGTGCGCATGCGCGGCAAGCCGATCTGGGTTGCTTGTAGACGTGCCTACGCACCCCGTTCTTGTCGTTGTAAATCGCGTGGTGGGTTAGCTTTTCCCCAGCCGGGCAGATATAGATGTCCCGCTCGGCGTCGTAGGAGAAGGCACTGGCCATAAAGGCGGGACCGCGACCGTGGGCATCGTGTTCCGTTGGCTTCCACGTCTCTTGCCAGGAACCATAAAAGTCGACGCCAGCTGTCTCCGCGGCTTTGACAGAGGTATGGTTGGTGTAGTCGCCGTCGGCCACGATCTGCTTGGGCATGCGTCCTAGCGTCGTCTGGCAACGATCCAACGCCGGCTCCAATTGGCGATAATCAATCGCATCGGTAGTTGCCTCCACGTTCACCACCAGTCCGTGGGTGGTATCGGTGAGCAGCTGCACGTTGTAACTGGGTACGGTTCCACCTTCGCCGTTTCTCATCACGTGGGCCTGCGGGTCAGTGCTGGAGGCCCTGGCTACGAACTCGCGATCATACTTCCTCGTTCGCTGCAGCCGCTCCACTTCACGTACCGCAGACTCCAGACGGCTTTTCCGTTGCCGCGCTGCACGCCGTTGTGCAGCGATCAGTCGATTGGCTCTCTTGTCTTCTTCTGCGGCTTGTGCGTTCATCTCCTGCACTTGCTGTTGCGCTAATGCCAGATGAGCTTCCAGCTTCTCTTTGCGCCGAAACGTGTTGCCGCTGGCGTTGGCCTTGATCTTGGTGCCGTCCAGGGTGACTCGTTCCATGGTGATCAACCCTTCGGCACTCAACATCCCCAGCACCTGCACAAACAAACCGTCCAGAGCTACTTGATAATCGGACCGGAACCCGGAGAGGGTTCGATAGCTGATCGGTTGTAGCCCGCAAAGCCACAGCGAGCCTGGCTCAAACTCGCACTGCCGTGACAGTTCACGTGCCGAGCTTATCCCTCGACTGTAGGCGTATAACCACAAGCTGATCAGTAACCGCGGTGCTGTATGGTCTCGACCTGCGTGGCCTTCCACAGCCGCAATCTCGCCAAGGTACAAGCTTAGATCCATCCGACCTACTACTTCCCAGATCGAGCGTGCACTATGATCGTCGTCGATCAGCCGTTCGACATCGACAGTGCGCAAAACAAGTTGTGACCGATCGATTGGGGCCAAGCGCGGGAGAGCTGGAAATGGGTTCACGCCTGCAGTCTAACGGGATCACACCAATCGCAAAAGTTGGTACCTTGATCCCGTCGGTAATTTTTCACAGCTTCCTGTCCCCTTAACACCCTGTCCCCTTAACACCCGTAAAAACAATAAGGCCTCACTTACCTATCGAGGTGGAACCGACACGTGATCCCGTTAGCTCTGCTCTGCGCCTCAAGTAAACAAGATGACCGATTCAGATGCAGTGTGAACCTCAAACAAAGAGATCAGGTTCTGCGTGATGGGCAACAATACCGGTTCGTCCGGGAGCTATCTCCACCGCAAGCTGATGTTTATCCTGGTAATCCCCGCTGTTTTGGGCACGAAACGGTATCGGTGCATCGGTGAACAATCCATCGAGCCGATTGTTCAGTCCCTCTATAGCGAGCCCGGTCTCTGCTTCGCTAAGACGACCGGTGCCATAGACGGCAAATGTGGGCAGCACTTCCATGCCGGAGAAGAACAAGGTTCCGTGAGTGATGGGAAAGAGGATCTGCTCTAGCGAACCGTTGATACCGCGCGCACCATAATCCTCAAAAGGACCACCAACTGTGACGGAGAGCAGTGCCCGTTTGCCCGCAAAGCCGCCTTCTCCATAGCGGTGTTGATTCCCAGCATCCTTGTATCCGTAGGCCAACCCGTACGCAAAGACGCGGTCAACCCAGCCTTTCAGGATCGCCGGAAAGCTGAACCACCATATCGGAAATTGAAAGACGATAGCGTCTGCCTGGCGCAGCTTGGCCTGTTCGTCCTCCACGTCCTGAGTTTGCGCGCGCTTCGCATATGCGTTCCCGGATTCGCTGACGAAGCACAGTCGGTCCTCGTTCACTCGCTGAGGAAAGTCAGCCGCATCGAAGACCGCTTTCCAGTTCATCGCGTATAGATCGCTTTCGAGAACGCGATGTCCAGACGCAAGCAAGCTTGTCTTGGCGGCTTCCACGAGCGTGCGTGTTAGGGACGTAGGCTCTGGGTGAGCATGGATCAGCAAAACAGTCTTCTGCATTTGGCTTCCTCTGGGTGGTAGATCCTGACTCCCTAAAGAGATGAAGACTGAAGCTTCTAAGATGCAGAAATAATGGTACTTACAAATATGTGATGTACTATCAAAAAAGATAGTGTAGTGAGGAGCAGCCGTGACGAAGCGTCGTTTCAAAGAATACGAACTGGAAACCGGCTGCGGCGTCGAGGCCTGTTTAGAAGTGGTCGGGGGAAAGTGGAAGGGGCTCATTCTCCACCACCTTATGCAACATGGGACGCTGCGCTTCAATCAGCTTCAGAAGCTGAAGCCGAACCTGAGCCCCCGCATCCTCACCGCCCAGCTTCGAGAACTGGAGCGAGATGAGGTAATAGTCCGTGAGGTCTATCCAGTCGTTCCACCGAAGGTGGAGTACTCGCTGTCACCTGCCGGGGAATCGCTTCGTGAACTGATTCAAGCGATGCAGAAATGGGGTGATCGTTTCCTCGTTCGGGTCAATGCACCCGTTCGGAAAACCTCGGCCAAGTGACACCAGTCGAAAATCCCATGGTTGACCTCTCTGGGAAGAGGCAAGCTCCCGCGAGACACATTCGGTGAACTTCGGAGAGTTATGATTTGTCGAGTCCATGTCGCTTGGTGGTAAATCGCCTAAGCACTCATTGAGTGCGGATAAGTAACGATAAGTCGGCTTCTCGGAAGCGATCGCCAGATGATGAGATGAGCGGTGTCCTTGCGCACCGTGGCAAAGGCCATCTGCAAATTTGCCCCCTTTCCTTATACTTGACCAAACGTTCCAGAAACGGTATAACCGAGCTATGGCGCGTACAAAGGAGTTCGATCAGGAACAGGCTCTCGATGCCGCCATGCACGTGTTCTGGGAGCGGGGATACGAAGCGACATCGATTCAAGAACTGGTAGATGCTACGGGCGTCCAGCGTCAAAGCCTCTATGACACTTTTGGATCGAAGCATGAGATGTTTCTGCAAAGCCTCATGCGGTATCAGGCGTTGGAGGGCCACCATGTAAGCGAGCTCACAAAGAAGCATCCCAAAGGCGGCTTGTCGCTTATCCGAGCGATCTTTGAAAGTTGTGCCTCCCAGACGGTCTGTGATGGTCGCGGATGCTTTGTTGTGAACTGCGCTGCGGAACTGGGGAGTTCGGACGAGGCAGTCGCCGAGAGAGTACGGATCGGGCGCGACGGGCTGGAAGAATTTCTGAAACGCTGTTTAGTGCAAGCGAGGGACGCTCGCGAACTAAAGAATTCATCTTCTATTTCTGCGTTGGCGCAGTTCCTGGTCAATGCCTTTTTCGGCCTTCGCCTGCTGGCGAGGACGCGACCCTCCAAAGCAATGATCGATAACGTGGTGTCAGTCACTCTGGCTGCTCTTCGTTAATTCATTTGCCCTAAACTTGAACGCTCGTTCCAGAAAGGACGAACACATATGGGAAAGCTAGATAACAAAATCGCAGTCATTACGGGTGGAACCACTGGCATTGGTCTCGCCACAGCGCAGTTATTCATCGAAGAGGGCGCGAAGGTCATCGTCACAGGCCGCAACCCGGAAACACTCGACCAGGCCAGGAAAATATTAGGGTCTGACGCAGATGTGATCGCAGCAGATACCAGTGACCTGAAGGCCGTTGAACAGCTCTTCAAGACCATTGCGGAACGGTATAAGAAAATCGATGCGCTGTTCGTGAATGCCGGTGTCGCGAAGTTTGCACCGCTCGCGCAATCATCCCCTGAGTTCTTCGATGAGCAGTTCAATGTGAACGTGCGAGGCGCTTACTTCACCGTCCAGCACGCAGTTCCGCTGATCGCGGACGGTGGCGCCATTCTATTCACCGCCTCGATGGTGACGAGCATCGCGGAACCCATGGCGAGTGTCTACTCCGCCACCAAAGCCGCGCTCCGGTCCTTCGGACGCAGCCTTGCTTCAGAGTTGGCTCCCAAGATCCGCGTCAATACCGTCAGCCCTGGGCCCATCGAAACCCCGATCTTCGGGAAGCTCGGTTTGCCTTCCGAAGTGGTTCAGGCTTTTGCTGCGGACATGCTTCAGAGAAACCCCTTGAAGCGGATTGGACAGGGCCACGATGTGGCGAAGGCTGCCCTGTTCCTGCTTTCGGATCAGTCTGCCTACACAACAGGAATCGAGTTGTTCGTAGACGGTGGTATGGCAAGCCTCTGATCCCGTCAGGCGCGATCTCTTTTATTTCAATCTCACAGCCGCCGAGAGCGGACGAATCGATGGAGAACATCATGAACACGATTAACCAAGTTACCCTGCAATCGGCCGGGCCTCTGACCTTCAGTCCGGACGGGGTTCTCTTCGTAGGCGACAACAAGCTCGGAGCCGTCTTCGCCTTCGAGACGGAACGCGGCCAGGCTCCTGCCTCGCTCGATCCCTTCCTCTTCGAGTCGATCGACGAGAAGATCGCCAAAGCGCTGGGCGTAACGGCGAAAAGCCTCGTGATGAACGGGATGGCCGTCCACCCCGTGACGCGCGAGCCATACCTGTCAGTCGGCGTGCGCAACGGCGATCGCCTGGAGCCTGCGGTCGTGAGCGTCTCGCTGGCCGGCGAGATCCACCCATTTGACCTCTCATCGTCGAAGGTGACGGTTCACCAACTCTCCGACGTTCCCGACGAGGGCAAGACCTTTCAGTCGCGGGCCGGCTTTTTCCCATACCCGCCTGCGGAGGTCTTCGACAAGAAGGCGCGTACGCCGCTCCGTTCCATGACGATCGTGGACCTGAAGTTTCATGACGGCGAGGTGTTCGTCGCCGGCGTCTCGAACCAGGAGTTCTCCTCCACGCTGCGGCGTATCCCCTATCCGTTCACCGGGGCCGCGAGCGAGACCCAAATGGAGATCTACCACTTAGCTCACGGCAAATACGAAACGCGTGCGCCGATCCGGACCATGCAGTTCGGCACCATCGATGGCGAGGACACGCTCATCGCCGCCTACGCCTGCAGCCCGCTCGTCACCATTCCGGTCTCAGAGCTGAAGCACGGCGCGAAGGTGAGGGGCAAGACGATCGGCGACATGGGCAACGGCCAGCCCATCAGCATGGTCGCCTTCCGCGATGGAGACGAGGACAAGTTGTTCATCACCAATCTCGGTCGCGGCCCCATGATCGTTCCGCTCTCCGGAATCCGCTCCGCCGAAGGCTACACGCCTGAGAACCGGCCGACCCAGGACAAGATGCTGGACCAACACCCCACCATGCCGGCCGGGCCGGTCGGCAAACAGGTGCTGTTCGTCGGATCGTCGTTGCGGGCGGACCTGTTCAGCGACCGCTTCTTCGTCTCGCTGACCCGCTACGCGGATACCGGCGATCTGACGCTTGAGACTCTGATGACCAGCCCACTGCCCGCGAGGCTGGACAAGATCTGGGTGGAGGCCGATTTCCCAGGCGTCCCGCAAAACCGCCTAAGCCAGCTGCGCTCAACAGCAGGCTTGACCTTTGAGGGCGACAGAGATGCGGATTCAAACATTCCCTGAGATGCCGATCCGCATCTCTCCTCAGGCCAAGGTTCTTCCCGCCAACACCCTGCGTTTCTACATACATTTTCCGAGGCCAGGAGAAGCGCACTTCGATCGTGACCAACTCTGCCTGCTGAACGAGGAGGAATAGGTGGTGCACGACCCCTTCCTCGTGCTGTCGCAGGAGCTCTGGTCGCATGATGGGCGCCGCCTGACGGTGTTGATGGAGCCAGGAAGAATCAAACGTGGTCTCGGAGCGGATCCGACTCACGATCCGGCGCTTGTTGTCGGACGGACATACAACCTTGTCATCACGGCGCTCGGGCAGACGGCGCGCCATACCTTCCGCGTAAGCGATCCAGTTCTGGAGGCGGTCGACGAGTCCCGCTGGCGTCTCGTCTCTCCAGCAGTGGGTAGCCTCGATCCCGTAGTCGTGCACTTCGACAGGGTAATGGATGCCGCCCTCTGCGAGGACGAGATCGGAGTCCTGACTCATTCCGGAGAGGTCGTTCAGACGCATGTGTCACTCGCACCGGACGGAACCGTAGCGCAGGTTTTCCCGAGCCACCCTTGGCGCGCCGGGGACCACCGCCTCGTCGTCTCCGAACACCTCGAGGACGTTTGTGGCAACAGGTTGGGCGAGGCTCTGGACCATGACCTGACGACGGGCGGACGACCGCGAGGAGGAACAATTAAATTCACTCCGCGCAGCGCCAACGCGCCCTCCGCTGCTCAGGCGGTTAGCCCGTCCGTCCCCGAAATAGGCCTGTCTGACCGCAGCAAGCTTTCTCCTTCACCACGCCCCAGATGACTTTAGGGCTGAAGCCGGAATTGAAAGGTGCGGGACTCGATGTAGATGCCGATCTTGCGCTTTGAAAACCCCACAATAGCCCTACGATAAATCTTCCCCAAACTTCCCTGTCGTTACTTTCAACACTTTACGTTTCCAGTCACGGCGTTAAGTCGTGGATATTGCGTTGGTTATTGCTCTGTTCAGAGAACTTAGCTCCAGCCTTTTGTAGAGGGTCATGCCTGTCTGTCACCGCTCGGGATGTGTCACCACTCGGGATGGATTCCATCCAGCATCATGGCTAACTCGCTGGCACGGACCTCCATCGAACGAACTCCCTTTTCCACACGCGGCAACTTGAAAACACCGGCCTCCAGCCGCTTGTACCACAACACGTAACCATCACGGTACCAGGTAAGGATCTTCAGCCGTTCGCAGCGCCGCGCTGTTCATAGTGAGTCACCACGGCTTCATAGTCTCACAGGGGCATGGCCGCACAGTGAGTAGGCTTACCTGACCCTCGCTCAGGAACGAGGCGAAGAACCCAAACCACAAGTGGATGAGAGATGGCGTTAATGCGGTTGATCTAGAGCCTGTGGGGCCCACCTCTTTGCTGCCATGTGCCGCAGCATTAGAAGGTTTTATATCATGACGGCACACGCGAAATGACCGTCGCCTAATTAAGGACTCACTTCAAACCTTCTACGCTCTGCCGAGCCGCGGCAGCGGCGGCCCTCTTCCAGATGTCCTTCCGCAGCGAAATCATGATCAATTGCACTCCCAGCGCAATCGAACCTCCTAATGCCGTGCATAGAGCACGACGCTGCGCAATCAAAAGTCCCGGAGCACTCGCGAGCGAAAGCAGGAAAACGATGTATCCGGTGATGCAGTTCGAGTACAGTGCATAGTTCACATTGAGCGTGCCATAAGATAACCATGCGAATAGCAAAGTAAAGCCCGCAAGGACAACCGGCGAAGGGTGCAGATGCGCGATGCAAAAGCTCGCCAGGATTGCTCCGGCAATCGTCCCCAGCACCCGCGCGATGGCGCGGTTCACGGTGTCGGTAATCCCAGGCTTCAGTACCAATAATGCAGTCATGGGAATCCAATATCCGCTGGGAAACTGCAATCTGCGATAGAGCTCAGTGGTTGTGGCAAGCGTGATCGCCACCATCAGAGAATATGGCAAAGCCGAGTTCAAGATCTTGCGTTGTCTGACGGATCGTGCCGTCTCGAGTAACGCGGAATGCAGGGCAGCTTCTTCCTGGCGAACGTATCGCGCGAGCGAGGTCAGATGGTTGCTTAACTGGTCAAAGGCGTGAAGTAGAATGGCTGCGGACAGAACCTGGAGCGCTGCTCCCGCCAGGACAAGTAGAGCGCGGCCCAGAGCATCTTCGAGGGAGGCGGGAAAAGCGGATGCGACCAGAAAGATAATGACGCATTGTTGGCCAACCCACCTGTATCCAGGCTCTCTTCTGGTAAGCATCCCGTATCCGAATCCCCACAGGGCAGCTATCAGGACCAGCAACAGGTTTGTATGGCCGACAACTACGCCGAGAAAGGCAGCAAAGGCCATTCCTAACGAAACAAACACCATCGGTAACAGGCGAGAGTCGTCGATGCTCTGTTTAGCGCCGAATCCAGCCGTCATTGCGCCGCCGGCGGCGATCATTCCAACCCCAGGGCGGCCCATGCACAGCCCCGCGGCGAGACAAATGGCGACGGGCAGAATGAGAATGAGATCTGCGCGAAGGGTTTGATTGTTCCAGTTGAAAACGTAGCTATCGGTGAAGTAGTGCTTGCTGGGCGGAGATTCCGCTGACATCTCCGCGTTGGCTGAAAAAGGCATAGGTCACCAGCGCTAGAGCGGTAGGAATAAACCGAAGACGGAGCCCTTGTGTTCGCGGGCATCGCTGCTTCTCACCGAGATTCGGCCGTCGTATTTACTCACGATATCGGCACAAATCCACAGGCCCATCCCGGTACCAATTGGCTTCTTCGTCGCGAAAAACGGTTCAAACAGTCGGCTACGAGTCTCGGCATTCATCCCATCGCCTGTATCCGCAACCGTAATACGCAGGCCCTGCCGTTGCGTTACCCAATCGGTAGTCCTCCGAACTCTCACCCGCAATTTACCCCCGGAAGGCATGGCATCGAGCGCATTGCCGATCAGATTGACCATCACCTGCCGCAACTCACCCGGATGGCTATAGAGTTTGGGCGCCGGCGCATAGTGTCGCGAAATTTCAACTCCCAGTGTTCTGCATCGATTTTGGTGTAGCGCAAGCGCATCATCAAGAATGGCAGCAACCGAGAGCCATACTGGTTCTCCCTTGCTGCGGTAGAAGCCAACAGCGTGGGCCGAAATCTGCGCGACGCGCGACAACTCACGCTGGGCGGTTGCCAGGTACTGTTTCCCGGTCTCAGACAGTTCTTCGTTTTCCAGCAAGAATAGAAGGTTCGTGACCGATGCCAGAGGGTTATTGATGTCGTGTGCGAGGCTGGTCGCCATGCGGCCAACCGCAGCCAGTTTTTCGCTGGTGCGTATCGCTATTTCCGCATCCCTCCGGGCGGAAACATCTCGCGCTATGTTGACCGCCCCGACGACACTCACCCGAAGAATCTCTTAAGCCAGAAATGGTCAAGGAGACAGGAATCTCTCTGCCATCCTTGCAGCGCCGCATTGCTTCGTAGTGATCGACGTGCTCCCCCCTGCGAATGCGGCCAAGACTCTTAGCCATATCGTCTCCGCCTCTCGCACTGACCAGGCGCGAAATCGACTGTCCTAGCATTTCGTGCGCGGCATACCCAAAGATCCGTTCGGCTCCGTTATTCCAACTGGTCACCGTGCCTTCGATCGTATTGCTGATGATTGCGTCGTCGGAAGACGCAATCATGGCAGCGAAGCGTTGCAGCATTTCAAACCCGCTTCCAGAGACGAGAACACTCCTCAGAAGTGCGCAAGTGATTCTGCTGAGATCCGGTGTAATCGACAAGCATGAGATGCAGGCTCCTTGAGGTTAAGCCGGAGATACAAGTTGGAAGGACGCCTTTCTGGTTGCCTGCCGACGGAAAGCGCTACCAGGTCTACCTACCTATTAAACCGATGTACCTCCACGCGCGGCCCAACCGGCCGCACCCAAGGATGCACGTAAGGGTGAATGTATGCGGATCGATTGACCCACACGCGGCCCCATGGACGGCGATCGATCAGGATGGTGTGAGAAGGCCAGGCAAATCCTGAGCCGAGCCACCATCCCCATCCACCGAATGCCGCACCGATGGTGATCCCCTGGACCGAAGTGGATCGCTCCCCCAATCGCCAAGCCAGGCCGCGAGGCCCGAAGACGACAACCGGATCGTAATAGGGAACGTAAACCACATTTGGATCAACGGGAAGAATCTGAATATAACCTCCGCTCGAGGTGACATTCATGTAGCCATTTGGTGCCAGATATCCGTAGCTCATCGCCCGCTGGCGCATCCGCTGCACGGCATCCATCACTTCCGAATCCTGCGTCAGAACCGCGTTGCCTAGTTGCTGTGTCCATGCCGGGTCCCGGGCCATCATGTCCAGAACCGAAGGAAAGGGCAACAAAGCCAGAATGCTCGGATCCCATTGCAAGTGGTCCGTCTGAATGGCCTGAGCCAGCGCATCCCCTTTGAGATAGCTGTGCTGATCTGCCCAGGCCGCAGCTTCAGGAATCTCGGTCCAGTAAGTCGAAGCGGTAAGTACATTGGCCAGCAGTGGATCAGGATAAAGAGCAATGCGCGCCACCAGTTGATCCAGTTGGGGAGGACTCAGTGCCGCCGGCTGTGCGAACGATACGATGGGCGACACCGCGAACATCAGGATCAGGCATCCCGTGGCGACATGTTGTTGAGCTATTCGAGTCCACACATCCGTGCTGGGTGTTGTTCATGATCTCTCCCTTCGTTGAAGCCTGGACTGGTGAAAACAAATCATCTGGTCGCGTCTGCTCTTTGCCCCTTCGGCTGCCGCGGATCGCGAAGATTGCTCCTGCAACGCATCTCTCCTCCAGGGATGCGTAGTTGCCGACCAGCCAAAACACGACCCCCAGGGCCAAAGCGGATCCGGCCAGGGCTGCGACCACACTCGGAGTGGTCTGGTAGAGATCGAGAATGATGAATCTGCGAACCAGTGCGAGTAGCGCGATCAACACTACGGCTCGTACCTGGACGATAGCGCGGCGATGATGCTTGACCACCAGCAGCGTGTGCTTGAATTCGAGAGCGATCAGCACCGTAAGCACCATGCCAAACAGGCCCTGAAAGACCTGAGAGTCAGCAGGGTCGACCACGTGGCTTTCGACCAGCCTTATTGTGTGCAGCAGCAATTGCCAGGTGGCGAGCGCTATGATGATGGCTATCACCAGCGTGAGTAACGAGACCACCGTCTGCTCAAATCGCTCATAGAGCGATAAGGTCTTCCATTTGGAGCGCAGGTCCGACATCTCGGATGTCAAAGTAAGTATCTTGTCCGTCACCGGCCCCCCTTCTTCAACTCTTTAGCACGCTGCGGAAATGCTCGATCTTGTATCGGGGCGCTTCCTCTCTTTGTATTTAAAGTTACAGGTCTCTAATCTCCGGAACCCCCGAGGTTGCTCCTCAGCCTTTCAATCTCCGTCATGCTCTTCTCGTAATCAACCAGGGACGAAATCATGGAAGAGAGCTGATGTGCTGTCTCCGCATTCTTTTTCAGATATTGCGTATATGTGGGAGAGGTCGGCCGGCTCTTGTTCTGATTCAGATAGTTGATCGCCGCCGTGGTATTAGCCGATAACTCCTTCACCAGAGGCAGCATCTGGTCTATAGCCTGTTTCTGCAAATCAGAGCCGGATTTTTCCATATCACTTAACTTCCCGATGATGAGGGCAAGATTGTCCACGTGGCCTTTCACTTTGGCCAGCATCAATGCGTGGTTCACCCAATTCTCGTCGCTTTGGATCAGCCCTTGCGTGTCATCGGCATCGTTCGCCAATTCAATCGCCTCATCGTCTGCGTCTGCGAGCAGCTGCGTCAACTGTGGGTTGTCCTCCTTGATTACGTATCCCCTTAGGGCTAAAGTGAAGCTGAGCATGACCATGAAAGCCACTATCACCGAGGGCCTCTTGGGCAAACGCGCGATTTTCATAGCAAACTCCTCTCTTTCCGGTCCGGCCTTACAGCCGCCCGCAGACTTAACGGCACAGTGATTCTCGCGATGCCGCTCAACAGTAGGCTGATGCCTACTAAGGTGCCGATGAACCACAACGAACTCCACGGCCAATGAAAGAAGATGAGACCCTGCAAGCAATAGCGAAACCAGGCCGTCCACCAGGAACCACACCGATCCCCGCAACCGTCGCAATCGAGCGAAAACGACGAGTTCAAAGATGCCCGAAACCACGATGTAGAAGGCGAGCACCAATGTGAGCGTGACCATTCCCGCTACCGGCAGCACCAGCATGTAAAGAGCGGCAATCACATAGACGAACCCGATCAGAACCTGCCAGATCACGGCCCCGGCTCCGCGCTCCGACCATGCATAAACCAGATGAGCGACACCCGCAACCAGGAGCAGCCAACCGAAAAAGACACTGGCCGCAATACCCGCGATAGGCGGCAGCGCGATGGCTATAAACCCTGCAATAAGAAGCAGCACACCCAGGAAGATGGACCACAAAGTCGAGCGCGTATACGGGGCGGTGAGCATAATCAAGACTCCTTCTCTCGGCTACATCGATTGCGGCGGAAATTTAGCGAACATCTTGGCCACGGCTTTGTCGAGTTTTTTGGTGTCTTTATCCGGCTTATCTGAAAGCTGATCTTGCGCCTCACCCCGCCAAATAAGGTTCTTGGATGAGCAGTCGTATATGTCGACGACTAAGGTGCCTACCGGGATCTTGTCCACCGTTGTCGTCGTCATGCCTGTGCCCCACCCGTGCCATCTCCAGCCCCCACCTAATCCGTCGTAGAAAGTGGTATATTCGGGCTGGCTTTTCTTGACAGCAATAGCCGTCAGCATGACATCGCCGCCGTCCGGCACCTGCTGCCATCCTTTTGCTTGAAGGGCATGGTCTACCGCCTCGCGGATACGGTTCTCGAAAAGAGGATCTGAGGAGTGGACGCGCCCCCAGGAATAAGTGTGATATCGCGAAAAGCTGACAGAGTGGTCATAATCGGTCTCAACTTTCTGAGCCAATGCTGGGATCGAGAAGAAGGCGGCGATTAAGGCCGCTATCGCTAAAATTCTACGCAGAGCAATCATGGTGAAACCTCCATGGTGTAAAGTTGGGTCGAACGATTGCAACCTGGCGAATAAGTGACAGAGAAAGCTAATTCGCGCTCGGGTATCCGCTTATTGTCCACTTTGGTCGAGCTTGTTCTTTAGCTCGCCCATCTTGTTCATCGTCTTCTCGTATTCAAAAAGCGATGAAACCGTGGACGCGAGTTGGTGGGCCGTATCGGCGTTCTCTTTCAGATATTGGGTGTACGGCTCACCAATTGGGCGAGTCTTGTTCTGGTTCAGGTAGTTGATCGCAGCGGTCGTGTTGGCTGCCAGCTCTTTGAGCAGGGGCAGTATTCGGTCGACTGCCTGCTCCTGCAACTCAGAACCCGAAGAGCGTGTCGCCGTTAGTTTGTCGATAATGCGACCCATGTTGTTCACATGCTCTTTGACCCTCTCGAGCATCTCCGCATGGGTCTGCCAGCTTACATCGTTCCGAATGAGAGACTCCGTCTCATCGGCGTCCCTTGCCAGTTCACCGGCCTCGTTCCGGGCCTCTCCCAGAAGTTGGGCTAGCTGGTCGCTTTCGCCACGCAAGGCAAAAACCCGTGTTGTCAACGAAAGCGAGAGGAAAGTGACCAAGACTCCTATGATCCAATGATTTTTTGCCTTGGAAGCGATTCGCATATCAATCCTCCTTCTTGAAGTGGCATAGCGGCACCGGCGGATGAATCGTCGACTGCTGCTATCGTGTGTGGTAATGCATCTTCCACGCATCTGAAGATGCGCTTTTTCGACTGACAGAACCGATATCGAGAAGTGCTAAAAAAAGCTGATCTGGTTATCGACAGAGGTGATGCCCGGGGCCAGCCAGGCTGTTCTTTCAGCTTCCTTCCGCTCGGCCCAGGAGCGTACTTTGCCCCTAAGGATTACTTTGCTTCCCTGCACCTCGACGGTGATGTTGTTAGCGTCGACCTCCGCGCTCCGAACTAATGCATCCTCGATCTTTTTCTTCAGATCCGCGGGGGTTGCGACCGGCTTCACCGTCACCAGATTGCTTACTCCCTTCACGCCCCAAAGTCCCCGTACCGCGCGCTCGGCTTCTAGCTTTTCGTATTGCCATTCCACTTCACCCTTGAGTGTTACCCAGCCCTGGTCGACGGTCACATGAATCTTCTCCGCCGGGACGCTTGCATTCCACCTCAGCGCGTGTACTGCCGCGGCCGCAATGTCGCTATCCGTACGCTCACCGAGCGTGCGTACCGATATATCGTTGGCAACGGCAGTGACTCCGCTCACCCGATGCGCAGCCTGCTCGGCTTTCCACTTATTCAAGTAGGTGTCTACCGTTCCTGTAAGCGTCACGACACCGTCTTTGACCGCTACACCGATATCCTTTGCTGATGCGCTGAGGTCCCAGCGCAATTCCGCAAGGACATCCGTCTGAACTTCTTGATCGGTACGAGTTAATGTGGCCGTGGTCATGAGAACTCTCCTTGTGATTTGCATTCTGCGAAAGACGTGCGTTGTTGCATTTCGAGAACAGCTTAGGCTGCCTGGCGGTGCGAAAACAATTCGTCAGAGGAGGGAGAGAAACATCCCGTTTGACGCGTACACCACCCATCGCCTTTCGAGACATATCGAACTACACCAATAGGCGTAGTTCGACATCACCTTGTGTGCTGCGCGAGAAATAAGTTGGGATCGACAGGTCCAAACCCGGAACAAGATGGTCCGTGGAGGACGCTACAGTGCCGGCACTCACCCACCGGCTCCCGCTTTTTCTGAGGGAGTGTAACTGGCGCAGGCACCTGTTGCGCGGGAGGTGCCTGCGAGGAGCCGCGAACCAGGAGATTAGGTGATTACAGATATCCAGTTGATCAATCAGCTCTGCTTATGCTCTTTTTGCCGTTTAAGAAATGCGGTGATCCTGTCGCGCAGGTGCGAGAACATCGAACTTGTGTTACCAGTGCCCTTGAGCGCGGACTCGAGCGCAGAGATGTCGTTATCCAGTGCCTTGTATTCCGAGTCGTCGCTCATATACCCAAGATGCTGGGACCGGGCCGTCTCATTTCGTGCCGTTTGCAGCAGGGCAAGCGCCGCGTCCTTGTTCTGGCGCTGAGCCTCGGCCGCTTCGATGGCGGCCTGGGCAAGGATGAGCGGAAGTGGTACCACACGATCGTCGATCACCAGCGTATTGACCGCCGTCAGCAGCACCTTCCCGGCGTCCTGGTTCTTGCCTTGATCCAAAAGGCGAGCCGCCTCCTGTAATGCTCCCGGATATGTCGCTAGCGAAAGAAACGTAGTCTGAATGCGCAGCTCGCTGACGAGAGAAGCGAGCAGGAGTCGAGCTCCAGGCAGATGTCGCTGTTTCGTGGCGTCCGCCGCCCCTTGAACGATCACATCGATGGTCTTGAGATCCTCGGGCGCAACATCGATAACCCCAACTGTTACATGGACCGGAATAAGAGCCGATGCAGGATTCCTCGCCAGTAAAATGTTTATCTTTCCCGTAGCAGCCTCGATCGCGGCCATGGCGTCGTTCTTGTTGTTTGCCGCTATCGCCTTGATCGCACTTTCGGTTTGCTGGATTGCTGCAATCGCGTCCTGGTCGAGGGCCTGCTCGGCTTCCTTCTGATCTTTCTGCCGTTCCGCCTCGATTCCGGGGCGCAGCTGCTGTTCTGCTTGCTGACGCTGTTTCTCAAAATCAGGAGGCGAAGCCGGTTGCGTCTTCGCGGGTTCGCTTCGGTCAGCTACGTCACTCGGCTTACCTGAACTACAGCCCGATATGGCAAGCAAGCACGACACGATGATGAAAACCAACTCCACTTTAATGAGTGATACGCTGGACTTCGTCTGCTTGTGCATGGCTCTGCTCCTTGAGAAAAGAATGACCCCGCTGTTTCGTCGAAAGGAGCAGGACCAGATTCGAAACGGGGCACGCATCCATGTCAATCCGGTCCTGCTATGACACATAATCCAAGGACGCTGAGGTGCGTCTTCATCTTGCCAGCAGGACTGGAACTAGCTTCCACTTGCAAGTAGTTGGCCGCTTAGTTTACGCCGCGTGCTTCGAGGCGTCTGAAGAAGGCTTTGAGTCCGCCTCCACTTGAATCTGCCGCCGCTCTGTCTGCTTGTTTGGAGCTGGCATTGTGATTTCCAGGACCCCGTCGTGAAACTTAGCTTTTGCTTTCTCAGGATCGGCCCCCTCCGGCATCGGAATGCGTCGATAAAACATTCCAAATTGCCGTTCACTCCGGCGAATACCGCCCTCGTTTACCTCCCGCTCCTGTTGACGCTCGCCCTGAAGGATGACTGCATCGTCGTCCACTTCCACTCGTACTTCATTCGGCGACAGCCCGGGCAGTTCTGCAAGGATGCGGTACTTCCCATCCTCTTGCGAGACCTCGACCGTTGGTATCCAGGCAATATTCGCCGTCTCGCTTTCCGAAAAAAATGGCTGGAGCATACGATCGAATTCCTCCGTCATTCTTCCCAAAAGAGAAAACGGACTCATGCGTAGCATCTCCTGCGGGGTGAGCGGCAAGCCAAACGGACCAGACCGCTGGCGCTTCGCTATGCTGCCTTCCTGAGGTTTCCGGATCAAACCGGTTCCTGGAGAAGAGCGGCCCTCTTCCTTGCTGGTTGGTGGTGTTGTTGTGCTCTGTTCTTTTTCGGTGGCCATGGAAACTCCTTTTCGTCAATTATCGCTGTTGACTTGTACGGTTGTGGAATCGACAACCGGAGGAAGCGTGGAGCAACTGCGGTCGCCTCAACGATCCTTCGAATGCAGTGTGACGATCCCAGGGAGATCTGTTAAGTTAACCTCTTCCATGCGGGATAGCATGGTCTCAAAGTCGCACGGTCCTAGATACCGGCTATCGTTAATGAAGAAGGTTGGCGTGATGTTGACTCCGCTTTGGCTGGCACTCAGGGTGTCCTCGCGCACGCGAAAAGCAAAAGTCTGCAGCAGCATGTCGCGAGTGAAGCGCTCCATATCGAGACCAACCTGAGTTGCATATACCTTAAGGTGTCTGTCGGAAAGCGCGCTCTGGCGGTCATAAAGAAGGTCGTGCATCTCCCAGAACTTGTTCTGTGCGCCAGCGGCTTCTGCCGCTTCGGCTGCCCGATGCGGCTTGGGGTGTAAGGCAGGCATCGGGAAGTTACGAAACGCATACCGCAGTCGATCTCTGAGGGCTGCCTGAAGCCGCTTTACGACGGACCGGGCTTCATTGCAATGCGGACACGCGTAGTCGCCATATTCAACTAGGGTGACCACCGCACGGTCGGATCCTCGAATATGATCACGGCCGGTTACGGGAACAGTGAGCAGAGTTGAAGCAACAGTCGTCATCGCGAGCTCCTAACCTTCATTGCCCGATGCTAGCGAGACAAAGCTGCGAAAACAATTGGACATGAGGCTGAAGATGCGATCTGAAGGCCGTGCTACCGGGAACTTAATCCAGCTTCGTACGATGCCCTACAACCTTCGGGCTAGCCTCGTTGCTTCTGCGACCAACGGTCGTCGATGGGCTTGTGGGGCGGAATAGCTTTGTCGCCAATGAGTCAGTCTCGCAAGGGACGTGTGACGTTAGACCTCTCCCGAAATAGACGTTAGTCCTACTTAGCTGGCTCTTTACGGGAGTTCGTCTGCCTTCGAGCTGGAGTCCTATTGCCTTCACGCGACCGCGAGAGGATCCACATGCACCAAGCCGCGCCTCATGGCTACGTTGATCGCTTCTGTGCGCCCGGTAACCTTGAGCTTTTCCAGAATGTGTGTGATGTGTACCTTGACCGTCGCTTCGCTGATGTCAAGCAGGGTACCGATCTCTTTGTTGCTTTTGCCGCTGGTCAACGCGCGAATCACTTCCAGTTCTCTTGCCGTCAATGCTCTGTCAGCGACTCGCTTTCCTAGCATTGCCGCTACACCGGGTGGAATCCACCTGGCTCCCCGCGACACCGCACGGATACACTCGACAACCTCGTCCAGCGGCGTCTCCTTGAGCAGGTATCCAAAAGCGCCTGCCTTTACGGCGCGATAGATATCTTCCTCGCCCTTACATGTGGTGAAGATGACGAGACGCGCGGCCGGCAGTTTCTCGCAGATAGCCATGACTACCTCCACTCCATCCATGTTCGGCAGTCTCAATTCAATCAGCGCAATGTCAGGAGGATGGGCGATAAATTTGTCCACCGCTTCCCGTCCATTCGCCGCCTCGGCAACCACGCGCATGTCAGATCTGCGGTTAATCATTGTTGCCAATCCCTCACGCACTACCGGATGCTCGTCCGCGATCAACACCGTGTATACCTTGTGGAGAGACGCGGAAGAGTCCGCCGTACCATGAGTCATTATCTGGGGAGTCTGCATGTTAGTCTCCTTGAGTGCCAGTACCGCACTTTGCGGCTATGTCACAAAGACAAGCAGCGAAAGTGGCATACAAAATTGGAGAAGTCAGAACCATTGCACCTGCGGTGAGCAGATGTTCAGCGTGACATTTGATGATGTGCTGGGTTATTTGAGCGCTGTACTAATCGCATCGAGCAAGGCGTTATCGTCAAACGGCTTGCCAAGGAAAGCGACGGCTCGGGCATGCGCTGCCTCGTCGCGTACTTCAGGTTCGTCGTGCGCCGACACAAACACGATCGGCGGCCTATTCTGTTCCGCCGCCAGAAAGCGCTCCAACTCAAATCCGTTCATACCCGGGAGCCCTATATCCAAGATCACGCAGCCGATTTCCTCCTGATTGCGGGCTGCCAGAAAATGCTCCGCAGAAATGAAGGCTTCGGACCGGTAACCCGCGGATTTGAGGAGTCTTTCGAGTGACTTCCGCATCCATTTGTCATCGTCCACGATCGCTATCACAGGCCACTTGTCCATGTCCGCTCCTTTTAGGACAAGTGTGGGCAAATAGGGTCTGTTGCCAATCGCACGATCTGCAGGTCCTGCGATCTCTTTGGGTAACAGCCAGTAGTAGAGCCATTTGCTTCTCCTGCCTTTGCATGTATGGAAAATAACTCCGGTACTTCGGCGTGTCTATTGGACCTTGGTCCCAGAAGGGTAAGATCAATCGGACCGCACCCCCAGCTTCGCGGCCATTTGGATCAAGTCAGCCAAAGATTCGGCTTTCATCTTCTGCATCACCTGGCCACGATGTACCTTGATCGTTTTTTCGCTTGTGCCAAGCAGGCCAGCAATCTGCTTGTTTGGCAAACCGCTGGTGACCCGAGGAAACACTTCTCGCTCGCGCGGGGTCAACAATGCATAGCGCTTTTGCAATGTGCGTATGACTGCGTCATGTTGTCTTACGATCCGGCTCAGTTTGATCGCGCGCTCGATTGCTTCCAGCAGTTCCTGTTCGCGGAACGGCTTGGTAAGGAACTCGACTGCACCTGCCTTCATGGCTCGAACCGACATTGGGATGTCGCCGTGTCCGGTGATGAAAATGACAGGAAGGTCAATTTTCGCCGCAGCAAGTTCCTGCTGAAGATCCAGGCCGCTCAATCCGGGGAGCCTGACATCGAGCACCAGGCATCCCGGTGCGTCCGGACGTTCGCTGCGCAGGAACTCCTGTGCTGAAGCGTAGGTCCGGGCCTCGAGGCCTACAGATCGCAAGAGCCGCTTGAGCGAGATACTCACCGCAGGCTCATCGTCCACGACATACACAATGGGAGGAGTCTCGTTCATGGCTGTGCCTACGCGATGGCAGGCAAAGAAAAGTGGAAGGCCGCCCCTTGAGCGGCGCGATTAGGACTGGCCCAAAGGCGGCCACTGTGAGCCTCAATGATCGAGCGGCTGATGGACAATCCCATGCCCATGCCGGTTGTCTTGGTGGTAAAAAACGTATCGAAGAGGTGGGGAACATGCCGGGGATCAAGACCGGTGCCGGAGTCCTGCACCGTGACCTCCAGCCCTGACGCACGCGCATGAGATTGCAGCATCAGCACCCGGGGCCGGTCAGAGACGGAACTCATCGCCTCCATTCCGTTCATTATCAGGTTCAGTAAAACCTGCTGTAGCTGTACTCGATCGCCCAGCACTGGTGGCGGTGCAGCTTCCAATTCCATCTCCACCGAAACGTGTTGCTTTTCCAGCTCATTCGGGATGAGGGCCAGAACCTCATGAATCACCTGGTTGATATCCAGCGGGCGTCTCTCCGGAGAGGTCTTTTTCAGCAGCGCGCGAACCCGTGAAATGATTTCTCCTGCCCGCGTTCCCGCCTCGGCAATATCCTCCACTGCCTGTCGCACCTCTTCCAGATCCGGAGCCGGGTTCGCCAGGATCCTCCGGCTTGCGTTCGCGTTGTTGACGATGGCGGCCAGGGGCTGGTTGATCTCATGGGCGATCGAAGCAGTCAGTTCGCCCAGAGTCGTCGCTCTGACTACCCGTGCCAGTTCAGCCTGCGCCGCCTGCACCGCCTCCTCCGCCCGCCGGCTTTCGGTCAGATCCCGCGTAATCTTGGCAAAACCTATCAACTTTCCCTGCTGGTCATGCAACGACGTGAGGATGGTGTTGGCCCGGAAGCGCGACCCGTCTTTGCGCAGAAGCCAGCCATCTTCTTCGTACCGGCCTTTCTCTGCCGCTTCCCGCAGAGCCAGGGCGGGTCTTCCCTCGCGCAGATCCTGGTCACAATAAAAACGGGAAAAGTGTTGTCCTAAGATTTCCTGCGCCCCGTAGCCCTTGATATGTTCCGCTCCGTGGTTCCAGCTGCTGATGAATCCCGCCGGATCCAGCATATAAATTGCATAATCCGCGATGCCGTCAACCAGCAGGCGAAATCGTTCCTCGCTGCGACGCAGCTCCTCAGCGGCCTGTCTATGTTCGCTGACGTCCAGAGTCACGCCGATCATGCGGCAGGGCTGATCCTGGTCGTCGCAGTGCGTTCGCCCCTTGCTCATCATCCAACGAGTTTGATCGTCCTGGCGAAGGATCCGGTACTCCGCCTCCAATTCTCCGCCGGGTCGAAGTGCCTCGCGAATGGCAAGCCGCACGGCCAACTGGTCCTCGGGATGGATCAGCGCAACCGAACTTACCAGGTCAAACCTGTGTTGGCTTGGCTCGAAGCCAAAAATTTGAAAATGCTGAGCGGACCACACCATCTTGTCCGCACGGGGATCCCAGTCCCACACCCCAAGACCGGAAGCCTCCTGGGCCAGCCGTAGCTGTTCTTCGCTATCCTTCAGTGTTTGTTGCAGTTGCTTGCGCTGTTCAATCTCGCGCACCAGATCGTCGTTAACCTTCCTCAACTCCCGGGTTCGCTCCTCGACCCGTATTTCCAGTTCCATCTTCGCCAGGCTGAGTGCTTCTTCCGCGCGCCTTCGTTCGGCGATTTCCAGCCGCATCTCCGCCGGGCTTGGTAATTCAATGGCGTCCGGAACCAGCTTCGCCAGCAATATGGCCGTGGGCACGGACGCCATAGCCGTGATGGCTTTGATCGATCCGGAAACCCAATAATTCGCATGCCACAGGGTCCACACATCCATGCCGTGCGTAGCGCCGCACGCAAGAATGAAAACCCCAAAGCAGAGGAACATCCAGTGAAATGGAAGATCTCGGCGTTTGTGGACGAAGTAGCCGAGCGTGAAGGGTATCGAAAGATAAGAGAGCGCTATCAATAAGTCAGAAATCACATGCAGGCCGACGAGGCCAGGGTTCCAAAGGAAACAGTACCCATGAGGCATGTAAGGGCCAGAAGAGAAAAGCGTCTTGAAGTATTGCATCGTGCACCTCGCGTCATTGTCATTTGGCCTCCGCGAAAGAACACAGAAAGCAGATTAGCTGGGAAGGACCCCGATCTCTCGCGGTGGTAGTTAGAACAGAACTGGGCGGGTCAGCACCCGCCGCGGCCTTGACTTTCTCGTTCGTGCATCGCTTAGATGATCGGAAGAGCCTGAATGATAAGCACGGCTTCGGGCCCATGTAGCTGGACGGTTGCGTTCTATGCTTCCGTCACATCGAAAACATAGTACGACAGTTTTGATCCGACTGTCGTCGTCGCCCTTGTAGCTTAAAAAACTTAAGGGAAATGGCGCAATTTGACGCACTACAACTCCATTTGTAAGTGTTACAGAACCGTTTGGACCCCGGGGAGACGGGTCTTCAACGCATGGAGGCCGAGCTGCAACCAAAGTTTACGGAGTAGTGAACGGTATCGCGTCTAGACCGCATGCCGTTTGGCAGGAAAGCGTCGTGGGCGGCGGCTGAGGCCGCGGCGTGATGACTTGCCGGAGCCGGCCACCTCAGGCGTATCCTTTACAGGGAACGGAGGGTCCGGTCGATCAGAAAGTGCGAACAAAAGCTCACAGGGCACGGCGTAATTTCGGGTGATCAACTTTCCGAAGGAAGCGGTGCAGCCATACCTGTATCTTTTCCAGAACCTGGGGACCGCTTCAGCTAATGCTCCATCAGGTAACGATGCACAGACGTCACGGCGTTTGCTCCCTCACCGACAGCGGAAGCGCACCGCTTCACGGAGTTATGACGGACATCACCGGCAGCAAATACTCCGGGCACATTGGTTTCCAGGAAATAGGGGTCGCGATCGATGGGCCAGTTGTTCTGGTTCAGGCCGAACTTCTTCAGGTCGGTCCCGGTTACAAGGTATCCGGCTTCATCGCGGATAATGCCTGCCTTCTCAGCCCAGTCGGTGTTCGGAATCCCCCCGAGACAAAGAAAGAGCCAGCCGCAAGGCACCGTTTTGTTTTCTCCACTCCGCTTATCCACCAGGGTAACCTCTTTAAGGGTATCGTCCCCGTGAAGCGCGGTTAGCTGGGTATGGGTCAGGACTTTGACCTTAGGGTTGGCCAAAATCCGGTCGATCAAATATTGCGAAACCGTCTCCTTCAATCCGTCACCGCGGATCACCATGACGACTGAGCGGGCATCGCGAGAGAAATGCATGACTGCCTGGCCTGCGGAATTCCCTCCGCCTACGACGTACACCTCGTCCCCGACACAGAATTGAGCTTCGCTTGCGCCGGCTCCGTAGTAGACACCAGCACCTAGAAAGCGATCCTCCTCCGGAAGTCCCAGGCGACGATATTGAATGCCGGAGGCACAGATCGACGCATGCATCACCAGCTTCGTGCCGTCTTCCAGTTGGCCAATCCCTAAGCCTGGTTTGAATTCCGCGCCCACGCCCGTACGCAATAGAAGGATTTCGGCGCCGAACTTACACGCCTGTTCGCGTGCTCGCGCGGTAAGTTCGTTGCCGCTGATTCCCTGAGGAAAGCCAAGATAGTTTTCGATACGGGTCGTGCTGCTGGCCTGACCTCCGACCACTGAGCGCTCGATGACTACTGTCTTCAAGCCCTCCGAAGCTCCGTACACGGCGGCACTCAATCCAGCTGGACCTGCGCCCAAAATTGCCAAGTCGTATTCCGTGCGAGATGGAGTCTTGAACCACCCGAGCTTCTCAACCACTTGGCGAATTGTCGGCGATTCCATCCGCTCGCCGTCGGGAAAGATGCAGACGGGCAAACGCCGATCGCTGAGGCCGCTCACCTGCGCCTTTTCGCGCGCCTCCGCATCGCTGGTCAACTCGCTCCAGATGAAAGGGACGTTGCTGCGGTGCAGGAAATCTCGCAGGGCATACCCCTTGGGTGAACGATGTACCCCTATCAACGTCAAGGGCTCCTGTTGCAGCTTCAATCCATTTGCTTCCGTCATAGCGCCTCCGAACCGTGCTAAAACATGGCGACCTTGGGCAGCTTTTGCCCGGCCTTATCTGCGTCCAGCGATGTAAATTGGTGTGAATTCCGGGGACGACGGATCTACGGCATCGACAGGTAGCGAAATTGATATCTGAGAAACCATTCGTCGCATGATGCACAATCTTCCCTCCAAGGCATCATCAACAACTAGTAATCGGCTTTCAGACACCGCATCTCCCTCTACTGTTTAGAGTTCCAGGAAAACGTTCGTGATGCCCAGGTGGTGAGCCTTGCCGGAGAAACAATAATTGACTCATCTCTGAGCATGCTCCGAGTTTGTTCGGGCATCAACGGAGTCTAAGGTCGTAATAATTTATACGACCTTAGACTTATACCCAGTGAAGGAAACGTCGGTCATCCTGGGATCGGGTGTCGACCGCGCAATCAGTGGTAGGCATTGACCGCCTTATCCGTCGCGATTTGACGCGCCAAAAGCCCATTTGTAAGCGCTGCTGAGCCATTTCGACCCCGAGGGGACGGATCTTCAACGCTTGGTGGCCGGGCAGAAACCCAAATTCGCGAC
>CAWITT010000004.1:0-1601713 GCA_963839025.1 uncultured Acidobacteriaceae bacterium | reverse complement strand
CCACCGAGCAGTTCGGCTACAGCGTGACCGTGATGGGCGAGGTGAAGAGCCCGGGCATCTATGCGCTGGCCTGCAAGAAGCGGCTGATCGACATGCTCACCGAGGCAGGCGGAGTGAGCGACCGGGCGGGGCACGACTATTGAAATTTTTCCTGCGGGTTCGATGAAAAATCCGGAGACCGTTCTGTGGGATCCGACGCTCCGCGAAAACGACAATGCCGAACTGCAGATCAAGACCGGGGAAACCATCCTGGTTAGCCGGTGCGGGGTGGTGTACGTGGGAGGAAACGTAACCAGGCCGGGAGCATATCCGCTGTGTGAGTCCAACCACACGACGCTGTCCGAAGTCATTGCCCTTGCCCAGGGAACCAAACCCTCCTCCTACACGAACCGTACCCTGCTGCTGAGAGCTTCGGGAAGCGGGACCCGGGTGGTGCAAAAGGTCAAACTGGAGAGCGTACTGCGCGGCAAGGAAGTGGATATCACCATGCAGCCCGATGATATTGTCTTCATTCCGCCGAGCGCACTCAAGGCGACGGGAAAATATGCCTTGACGGCCGCGGTAGGATTCGCCACCCAAGCCTATTTCTACCAGCGATAGAAAACACCGGATGAAGTTCAGCGTCGTCACCATCTCCTTCAATCAGCGGCAATACCTGGAAGAAGCCATCACGTCGGTGCTCGACCAGGACTACCCTGCGATCGAATACATCGTGGTGGATCCGGGCTCGACGGACGGCAGCCGCGAACTGATCGCCGATTACTCGAGCCGTTTGTCAGGCGTGGTTTTGGAGCCGGACAAGGGTGCTGCGGATGGCCTGAATAAAGGCTTTGCGCGGGCAACGGGGGATGTTTTCGGATTTCTGAACTCCGATGACGTGCTGCTGCCGGGAGCCATGAGGAGCGTCGCCAAGGCCTTCGAGCAGCATCCTGATTGCGACATCGTGATGGGGAGCGGCTTTACCATTGACGCCCACGGCGCACGGATCCGGCGCATCCGCGCCGGTGGGTTCACGCTGGACCGTTATTTTTATGGGGGCGCCACGTGGCTGCAACAGGCGACGTTCTTCCGGCGCGCGGCGTTTGCCGCTGTCGGCGGATTCAATGTGAATAACCGCTCGTGCTGGGACGGTGAGTTGCTAGTGGATATGATCCGGCAGGGCGCGAAGGTTCGCTATCTCAACCAGGACTTGGCGCTCTTCCGGATCCACGCTCAGTCCATCACGGGCTCGCGACGGCACCGGGAAATGATGAAAGCGGACGCGGACCGTATGTTTTCGCTCTCCAGCGGACGGCGCTGGACGGTGTTGGATGCGATGCGCGTCTATCTGTTTCGCATCGAGCGCATCTTGACTCATCCGGGAGCTGTCGAGTCCGCGATACGGGCACGGGTGCGAAGAAGCTAAGATTTAGTCAAGCTGGTACCCCGGGTGAGAAAGATTGGTGAAGGACCTTGCGGCCCTTTATAATCTGGGTTCTAAAGGAAGAGAACCTCCCGAAATCTACTGATGCGGTGAACTTCCAAGGCCCATGAGCGTTTACCCTCCACCGACGGAACCGGCGGTTTTTCCCGATTATCGGGAGCCAGGCGAGCGTGAGCGCTCTTTCCTCAGCCTTGGTTTGAACGATGGACAGACGCTGCAACACGTCCTGCTCATCGGGAAGAAATATGTCTGGCTGGTGTTAGTGTGCGCACTGCTGGGCACCGGCGCCGGATATATCCAGAACACGACCTCGCCCAAAGAATACCGCTCCACGGCGAACATTGAGATCACTCAGGATACGGCCGATCAATTCCGGGTCGACACCAATGCCGGCTACGACGGTGGCTATATCGACGTCACCAAGCTGGATACCGAAATCGCGATCCTGAAGAGCTCGACGCTGGCGATGAAGACCATCCAGTCGCTGCGTCTGGATCAGAACAAGGATTTTCTTCCGTTGGGATCGAATCATGTGTGGGACCTGTCGAAGCTCCCGGACCGTCATGCGTTGATTGGTATCTTTGAAGGCGGGCTAGCCGCGGAGCGTTACGGGCACACAAATATTCTCGACCTCAGCTTTACGGCGCGCAATCCTGAGCTGGCCGCGGTCATCTGCAACACTCTGATTGACAATTACGTGCAGCACAATTTTGCGGAGAATTATGCGGCCACGCAGGAGGTTTCGGTCTGGCTGCAGCAGCAGTTAGGCGACCTGAAGCATCGGCTGGAATCAAGTCAGGCGCACATGCTCTCGGTGCAGAAGGATATCGGGCTGGTCGGCATCGATCAGACGCAGAGCATCGTGCTTTCCCGGCTGGTCGACATCAGCCACGATGTTACGCAGGCGGAGTCCCAGCGGCTGGTCGCGCAGGCCAGGTTGATCACTCTGCAGAGTGCCCCGCCCGATGTGTTGGCCACCCTGAGCGGCGATGCTGTACTGCTGGGCTTGAAGGAAAGAATGACGGCGCTGCAAGCGGAAAACGCGAGCCTGAGCGCGAAGTATGGAGAGAAGAATCCCAAGCTGCTGGAGATTCGGTCCGAGCTGGCGGAAGTTGAGCGGAGCATGAAGGTGGAGCAGGCTACGGTGCTCGACCGCGCACAGCAGGAAATGAACGCAGCCAAGCAGAACCAGGACGCGCTGCAGCGCAGATTGGATCAGGAAAAAAGCACGGCGTACATGGGGAATTCCAAGGCGGTGGAGTACTCGCTGGCGCGCCGGGAATACGAATCCAACCGGTCGTTGTACGACGGGCTGCAACAGCGGCTGCAGGAAGCGGGCATTATTGCCGGCCTTCACTCAACGAATATCCGGCGCATCGATCCTGCGGACGCGCCCGACTTTCCCAGCTCGCCGCGCAAGTCCGTCAACCTGATGCTGGGCTTGCTTGCCGGGCTCAGCATGGGACTGGTGCTGTCGTTTCTGATCGAGGCCCTGGATACAAACATCAAGACCATTTACGACATCGAGGAGCGGCTCGGCTTGCCTATGCTGGGTGTGGTTCCCCAGGTAGACACCAAGCTGCTTTCCCCCGAGACGTTTGTCAGAGATGCGACTTCGTCGATTCCGGGCGCTTGGTCGCGGCTGGCGGAAGCTTACCGGGCGTTGCGCACGACTATTCTTCTTTCTCGTGCAGGCACTCCACCCCAGGTGATTTTAATCAGCAGCGCCAAGCCTTCCGAGGGCAAGACATCGATCACTACGCTCGAGGCGATCGTATTTGCGCTCAATGGCTCCCGCGTGTTGCTGATCGACTCTGACTTGCGGCGGCCGTCGGTGCATCTCCGCTTCAGGATTGCCAATAAGATCGGGCTCACCTCGGTGCTTACCGGCAAGTCTTCTCTGCAGGAAGCCATCACGTCGATCCCGGCGGTGCCCTCGCTTCATGTCCTGCCGGCCGGTCCCGTTGCTCCCATGCCCGCGGAGTTGCTGGGTTCTCTGCAGATGCAGAGGCTGGTGGAAGGCTTGCGCGCGAATTACGATTTTATTCTGATCGATACTCCGCCGGTTTTGACGGTCACGGACGCAGCGGTGCTGGTGTCGATTAGTGATGGGGTGGTGCTGGTTCTGCGCTACGGTCAGGCTTCGCGGAATGTCGTTGCGCGCGCCAGCGAGATTTTACTGCGTTCCGGAGCCCACCTGCTGGGCGTGGTGTTGAATGCGGTGGATCTGCAGTCTTCGGATTATGCCGAGTACTATGGGCGGGCCTATAACGACTACTACCAGTCGCGTGTGAGTGACGAAGAGTAGGGTTTGAAAGCAATCATCGCCACGGGATTTGGCAAGCTGCACTTCCACGAAACGGCCCGCGCTCTGGCCGCCGCCGGCGTGGAAGTGAATTTCCTCACTGGTTGGGTTCCCAAAAACAAAGGTCTGGTTGAGTTGGTGGGGAAGGTTCTCGGAGAGAGAAATCTCTCGGCGCGGATGGCCGCGCGGCAGATTGAGATTCCTGGGGCGTCGGTTACACCGGTGGCTTGGGCTGAGGTCGCGGGAACGTTCATTAAGCTGATCCAGCGTACCCGCGTCCTTCCTTTGGATCTGGCGTATGGGATGGAGTTCCGGGTGGGTGCGTGGGGCAGCCGGAAATACTTGAAGGATGCCGATGTGCTGCTGGTGCGCAGCGGGGCGGGGCAGTCCGGGGCTATTCGTCGAGCGCGCCGCAATGGGATGGCGATTGTCACCGATCATTCGATTGCCCATCCAGCCTTTATGCACTCGGCGCTTCGCGAGGAGTTTACCCGGTTTGGACTGCCGGCGGGGTATGATCCGCGGGCGGATTTATGGAAGCTGGTGTTGCGGGATTGTGGCGATGCTGATTTGTTGTTAGTGAATTCTGATTTTGTGAAGAAGACGTTTGTTGAGCAGGGTTACCCGGTGGAGAAGGTGCGGGTGGCTTATCTCGGGGTTCGGGAAGAGTTTTTCGATCTCAAGCGCGATTACCGGATCAAGGGGCCGGTGCGGATTTTGTTTACGGGGAATTTTGATATCCGAAAGGGGGTGCGGGTGTTGTTGGAGGCGGTTCGCAGGTGCCGGGCCGGGGGGATCGATGTTCGTCTGGAGTTGATGGGGAATTTGGGGAATGGGGCTTCATGCTTGACGCCTGGGGATGAGGAGTTCTTCACGCATACTCCGTTTGCTCCGCTAGAGCAGGTCGCGGCGGCGTTTCAGAGTGCGGACTTGTTTGTTTTCCCTACGTTTGCTGAGGGTTCGTCTCGGTCGGGGATGGAGGCGGCTGCGGCTGGAATGCCGATTATTACGACTGAGAATTGCGGTTTGCCGTTGGAGCATGGCAGGAGCGCGATTTATGTTCCGGTGAACGACTCCGAGGCTCTCGCTGAAGCGATTGGCAGGCTTACAGGAGATGAGGGACTGCGTTGTTCCTTGGGGAGAAATGCAATGAGAACTGTGACTGAGCACTATACGTGGGGGCGTTATGGGGAGCAGGTCGCTGGATACCTTGAAGAGTCGGTTAAAAGCCGCAAGGGAACGCGTGACCTGTCCGGGGCGAAATGAACGCTGCAGGACGAAACGGAACCAATCGGGTGGCCCATGTTCGCACCAGCGTACGTGGGCCGAAAAAGACGGGCCAAGCCCATCAAGAGCTTCTAGTCATCGAGTGAAAGCGTTCGAAGAATTCATAATCGGCCCACGTACGCTGGTGCGAACATGGGGCACCCGTCCGAGTTCGGTTTGGCCCTGAATAGCCGCAGAAATGGAGGGATCCGCTGTTCTAGCGAGTCCTCAGGAAACTCGGTCGGGCTCTGGAGTTTTCCTTAGTTCCTTGGGACCGAGGTGGGTCTCGACCGCTTCTAACAATGAGCCGGCAACGGCATCCGACAAATCGGCAGCAACCTCAGATCCTTCCTTCTGCGTGGCCGCGTCTCCTCGGATGAAGATGGTTCTCATCCCAAGACGTTTGCCGGCTTGGATGTCGGAGAGCGAATCTCCTATGACGATGCTGTTCTGCGCAGTCGCCTGGGGGAATTGTTGCTGGGCCTGCTCGAAAAGGCCTATGCCGGGCTTGCGGCAACGGCATTGGCCCCGGTCATGCGGGCAGTAAAAGATGCCGTCCAGACGCGCGCCTTGCTGCTCCATCTCCGCCTGCATCTTCTTGTGGATATGCTCCAGTTGCGCGACGGTAACCAGCCCTAACGCTATGCCGCGTTGATTACTCACCACCAGCACCGTCCAGCCGGCGCGAGTCATGCGGGCCACTGCCTCGATGGCTCCCGGCAGCCACTCGAATTGCTCCCAGGTGCTGACGAAGACTCCCTCGGGCAGCTTGCGGTTCAAAACACCATCGCGATCTAAAAAAATGTAACGCACAATAATTATTGAGGCTAACATCGTGCGCATTACTCTCCTGAGCTTTCGCACCTTTGGCGATTACGTACTCAAGGCTCCGTTTCTCTTCGAACTTGACCGTCTCTATCCCATGGCCGAGGTGACCCTCATCACTAACCGCAAGGGCGGCCAGGTCTATCCCCTCGTCGACTCCCGCCTGAAAGTCATCGTTCTGGACCATGGCGATTCCAAGCAGCAATTACTGCGCACGCTGCTCGCTGTTCCCCGGGCCGACCTGGTGATCGCCATGGACGACAGCCGCACCACGCTCCTCTTCTCTTTGCTGGTGCGGGGCAAACGGAAAACAGGGTGGGTGCAGGGGATCAGTCTGCTCTATGCGGAAGGCGGGTTCTTCCCCTGGAAAAGCGTTCGCCCATGGGTCTCGGCCCTGGTCAAGCGCTTTTACCGGCCGGGCAGGGTTCGCCTCCCGGAAGACAAGCACGATGCAGAAGTGGAGCTCGAACTTCTCAACGTGCCAGGAGAGGGGCGCCCTCTGGCCCAGTACCGCAGCAGCTATGCACTTCCGCCGGCGACCCGCACCGGCCCACCCTACATCTACTGCGCGGCCGAGGCCGGGTGGCGGGCCCGGCAGCTTAGCGATGAGCAATGGAAGGGCATCCTCGATGGACTGGTGCAAGCCTTCCCGCGGCATAGGATCGTCATTCATGGCGCGATAAAAGATTTCCCGGCGCACCCACGGGTCGTCGCGTATGGACAAGGGTCGGTGCAAGAGCTGTTTGAGAAAATCTCCGCTGCGGATCTGGTCATCGCGCCCGATAGTTTTGCCCTGCATTTGGCGTCGCTCTACGACGTGCCGGCGATTGGTTATTTTGGTCCGGCCCATCCCCACCGCTTCCGGCCTACCGGTCCGCGCAGCACCAGCCTGTTCCATCAGCCGGAGTGTTCTCCATGCCTCCAGCTGCGCGGCAATACGCCCTGCCGCAAGGGGCTGCTGCAATGCAGTTCGCTGGCGGCCATGGAACCGGCGGAGTTCATCGTGGCCGCGCAAACGGCGCTGGCGTAGTCATGGCAGTCATTACCCTCAGGCTGGAATTGGTCATCGAGCAAGCCCACTCGCTGAAGGACCGCCGCCAGGTGGTCCGCAGCCTCAAAGACAAGCTTCGTCAGGGATTCAACATCTCGGTGGCGGAGTTGGATGAGGCGGTCACTTGGCAGTCCGCAACCATCGGCGTCGCTGCCATCTCCAGTTCACGCGATTACCTCTCCGGCCTTATGCGGCAAGTGGAAAACGCCGCGGTGCGCATCGCTAATGACCTCGGCGCGCAGGTGGCGGATTCCTGGTGTACCTTCCTGGAAGAAGAGGCTGAAGAATAGGTCTTTTCTGATATTCTTAGGGGTTTAGCTAAGGACTTTTTTCATGGTGGAACCACGGGCACGAAAGTACCATCGGGATCGGGTAGCGGAGACGTTACGCGAAGAAATCAGCGGCATGATCGTCGGGGAACTCTCCGATCCGCGCATCAGCTTTGCCTACGTCAGCGAGGTTGTACTGAATCCCGGGGGCAAGTCTGCGCGGGTCTATATCGCCGTGGATGGCGGCGAAGTAGAGGAGGAGAAGACACGCGAGGCGCTGACGGCAGCCCGCGGCTTCATCCGGCACGAACTGCTGGAGCGCATGGGCGTGCGGCACGTTCCTGAATTGACCTTTCAGATCGATAAATCCAAAGACCTGAAGATGCGTATCGACGAACTGCTGGGGCGCACGAGAAAGACGCAAAAAGCGGACGCGCAGAAGAAGGAGTAGCCGCTGCCATCCACTCCACCGATTGACGCTGTACTCAGCTCCGTCGCCCGGGCTGATCGCCTGCTGGTGACCGCGCACGCGCGCCCCGATGGCGATGCGGTCGGGTCCGTGCTGGCGTGTTGGATGATGTTGCAGCGGATGGGCAAGAACGCTGACATGGCGCTGAGCGACCGGGTTCCCCGCATTTACCGGTCCCTGCCCTGCGCCGGGCACGTTCGCCACTGGAGTTACGTAGAAGGCAACTACGATACCGTGATCCTGCTCGAGTGCGACGGAATCCCGCGCACCCGCCTCAGCGGCCTCGAGAACCGGTTCCTGATCAATATCGACCATCACACCAGTGGGCGGGCCTTTGCCAACGTCAATTGGATCGACAGCAGCGCTTGCGCGGTCGCAGAGCTGGTCTATCAACTGGCTGGTGCGGCCGGCGTAGAGATCTCCAGGGAAATGGCCACCTGCCTCTATACCGCCTTGCTCTCCGACACCGGATCCTTCAGCTACGAGGGCACCGATGCCCATACGTTTGAGCTGGCGCGGAACCTTGTGCGCCGCGGAGCCGACCCCGTTCGGATTGCCCAGGATGTTTACTTCTCCAATCCTCCGGCGAAAATGCTTCTGCTGGGCGCTGCGCTCGCCAACCTGCAGTACAACGGGCAGTTGGCTTGGCTCTGGGTGTCGCAAAATGACATGGAGCGCACCCACGCAGAGGAGGAAGACTGCGAAGGGATCGTCAACTATGCCATCGCTATCGGGGGGATCGAGGTGGCGGTGTTTCTGCGCGAACTCCCGGACCGGCGCGTTCGGCTCAGCCTGCGCAGCAAAGGCAGGGTAAACGTGGCCAGCATCGCGGAGCGATTTGGCGGAGGGGGCCACGAAAACGCTAGCGGCTGCACCCTGGACGGTCCGCTTCCCATGGCCACGGAGTTGATCCTGGACCGCCTGCGCGCAGAGATAGCGGCCGCTGTAGGGGCCATCCTCTCGCCTGGCCGATGAATCTGATAGCCTTAGGCCCGTAGACCACCTGGCAGAACCAATGGCAGAAAAAACAACAGTGCTGGGTACTCCTGGAGTCCTTCATCGGCCCAGCACAGGTCTGGATGCGTTGAAGGTTCGCTTCCCTGCCTTGGCGGATAGCCTGGAGGCAGTCAGCCTTTTCGTTTTTACCCCATTTTTCCTGTTTTATGGGCTGGTGCCGGTGTTCGGCGGGGATGGTCTTGGCCTCGTGGGCGCGGATGAACCCAGGTATGCACAGATTGCCCGGGAGATGCTTTTCCGGCATGACTATGTGACCCCGGTTCTTTGGGGTCATCCCTGGCTGGAAAAGCCTGCTCTCTATTATTGGCGGGCCATGTTCGCGTTCCTCGAGTTTGGGGTCCACGACTGGGCGGCCCGCCTTCCCTCCGCCAGCTTTGCGTTCATCCTAGTGGCGTTGATTTATCTACATTTGCGGCGCTTTCGGCCGGGCAGCCAGTTGGACGCTGCCCTGATTACCGCTTCCTGCGCAGGGGTCGTCGGATTCGCCCGCGGCGCCTCGACCGACATGCAGATGGCGGCGCCCTTTTGCATTGGGATGCTGGGCTGGTACGCCTGGTACGAGACGGGGAAAAAGTTCTGGCTCTTCGATCTGTATTTCTTTGTCGGCGTCGCCACTTTGGCCAAGGGGCCGGTGGCTCCGGTAATGGCTGCCTGCATCATCCTCAGCTTTGCTGCGCTGCGGAGGGAGTGGTCGCTGCTGCGCCGGTCCATCTGGATTCCTGGGTTCATCCTCTATTTCGCCATGGTGCTGCCGTGGTATATCGAGGTGCAGCGGCGGAATCCTGACTTTCTGCGCATCTTTTTTCTGGAACACAACCTGGAACGATTCGCCACCAACCGCTACATGCACTCGCAGCCGATTTGGTACTACCTCCCGATCATGCTGCTGGCGCTGATGCCGTGGTCGGTCATTGCCATGCGCGCGCTGGTGGATGCAAGCCGGCAATCGGTTGCCGAGTGGCGAGCGCGGCGGGCCAAGCACCATTACATCGGCCATAGCCGGTGGGGAGATGCCTTCCCGGAATTTCTGGTGCTGTGGACTTTATTTCCGATTGTCATCTTTTCCCTTTCCCATTCCAAGCTCCCGGGTTACGTTCTGCCCTCGATCCCTCCTCTCACCATTCTCACCGGCGATTACATCAACCGTATTCGCCAGCGTGGTCTGAATGGATGGCTGCTGGTGCTGCATGCTTTGCTCTCCGCGGTCACGATCATCCTGGTGCTGCTTCTGCCCTGGCATATCGTGCATCCGGGGGCCGTTCCACCGGCCAATTTTCTGGTGCCGGCGCTTTCGAGCGGCTTTGCCGCGGGGCTTCTCATCCTGATCGTGGTGGCCCGGTTTGGGGTCAAGCGGCTGCGTGTCGTGACCATGGTGCCGTTGGTGATTATGCTGCTGTTTATCTTCGGGGTCGGCCCGTTTTTTGGCCTTCCGGCTATTTCTTCCACCAAGAAGAATATTCGCTTGCTCGATGCTGCTTACTCGGCTCGGCCGCTGGCCTCCATCATTAGCCAGATTGCCAGGCCGAACGAGGGTATCGCGGTTTATCGCGTGCGGCGGGATGTTGAGTACGGGTTGTCGTTTTACCGGAACCACCAGGTTGGGAATTATGAGCAGGATGGGGTTCCTGCCGGGGAGCATATCCTCATAACCCGGGAGATGTATGCCGGCGAATTGCATACTCTGTTGGCCGGCCGGTCTTATCAGCCGCTGTTTTCTTACCCGGCTCAGAGCCTCGCGGTGTACCAAGTTTTTGCCAAGCCGTAGGGTAGGGATTCAAGCCTGGATTTGGGGTGAAGGGGCGGCGGAAAAATTTTTGGCTTCTATCAGGGCACGACTAGTCTTGCCGTTGGGGCTTGAAAAAACGATGGGATAAAGAGTGTGCGGGAACCTGAGCTGAGGACCACCAAAACCCAACGGACCAAACAGGACCTGACGGGTGCCGCATGTTCGCGCCAGCTGACGTGGGTCGAAAAAGACGGGCGAAGGCCTGGGCGAAGCCCCTCCATTGTTTTAGTCCTTGAGTAAAAGCATTCGAAGAATTCATAATCGGCCCACGTACGCTGGCGCGAACATGGGGCACCCGTCAGGTTTTATTTGGTCCTAGAGATCCGGTTCTCACGCAGACTCTTTAGCCCTGCCGCGGCAAATCTGCTGGGCAAATGACGGGGGCAGGGGCTAAAGCCCATCCTATTTTCAAGTGTTTACGGCACGACTAAAGTCGTGCCCTGATACAAAACCGAGTTTTTCCGCAGCCTCTAAAGCCAATCATTTTTCAATCTGCCACGGCACGACTAAAGTCGTGCCCTAATACAAAGCATGGCTTTCCCCAACCTATAAAGTTGGTCCTGATGCAAAGCATGAGTTTTTTCCGCAGCCTGTTTATCCCCTGCAGCTGTCACTTGCAAAAACGGATTTGCCGCAGCACGGCTGTAGAGGGTGTGTGAGACCTAGCAAAACCGCAGATCTCTCCACTACGCTTCGCTCCAGTCGAGATGACAAATTTGTTAGGTTAATGGCTTTAAACGTGAAAAATCGCTGATCCTGCGACAGAATTGTCATCTCGACCGGAGCGCAGCGCAGTGGAGAGATCTGCGGTTTTGCTAGGTCTCACAGATCCCCTACAGCCCATCCCTGGTTAGGCCATTACGGCCCGCCTAAAGTCGTGCACAACACAGCATGAGTTTTTCGCAGATTGTTTAGTTGGCCCTGATACAAACATGGTTTTTTCGCGGCTTGTTTGGTTCCGGTCTGATACAAAGGCGGGTTCTTCCCCAAGGTGTTCGTTTCCCTTCAGACGGTCCGGTGCCGTACACTCCTTTTCAACACGGATGACACCGGCCCTGCATCTGGAAATTCTCGATTTGCGACACTTTTCCGCCAGCTACCTCAAGCCGGTGCTGGAGGCGGAGAGCCACGTCTGGGATCAACGGCTGCGGTGGGACTTTCATGCCTCCGCCAACTTGCTGCTGCAATACCTCGATTCGCGCTTGCTGCCCGGGTACGTGGCCATCGAGAATGGACGGCTTTGCGGGTACGTGTTTTGCGTTTATGAGAGCGAAAAGGCCTTGGTCGGCGATGTTTTTGCGGTTCCCTCCGCGGCCAATCCCCAAGCGACTGCCGACGTCGAGCGGCGGCTGCTGGAACATATGATCGAGCTCCTGCAACATTCGCCCGGAGTCGACCGCATCGAGTCGCAATTGCTGCTGCGGCCGCATGGTACCCATACCGAGACTCTGCGCAACGCGGGATTTCAGATTTATGAACGGCTTTTCATGGAGCTGGAACTGAGCGGCGCCAACCTCACCAGCGGCCCGGAAGGCGGGGGGCTGGAGGATTTGGAGCTGCGCACCTGGAGAGATAGCGACTTTTCCGCCGCCGGCCACCTCATCGCACAAGCTTATGAGGGGCACTTGGACGGCATCATTAACGACCAGTACCGCTCCGTCGCCGGGTCTCTGAGATTTCTGCACAATATCGTTCGCTTCCCGGGTTGTGGACTGTTCGACCCCTCCGCCTCTCGGGTGCTCGCTTATCGCGGGCGGGAAGAGATCGTAGCTCTCCTGCTGTGCTCCCGGGTACGCGAGGATGTGGGCCACGTGACCCAGATTTGCGTCAGCCGGAAATATCGCCGGCGAGGTTTGGGCGCATGGCTGCTCGCCGACTGCTCGCGGGCTCTCCGGCTTTCCGGCTTTCAGGCGTTGACGCTGACTGTCACACGGGAGAATACCGAAGCGGTTGCGCTTTACCACCGTAGCGGATTCGTAACCCGACAGACCTTCGACGCCATGGTTTGGGAGCGTCGCGGCGGAGCCCGTGCTTGAGTTTGTGTATTCTTAGATGATGGCGCAGAGATCAGAGGCGGCAAAAAAAACCGCAGCCGAGCAGGCTAACCGGTTGGGATACATGGCACTCATTGCGGGCTGGCTTGTCCCCGGGGCAGGGCACCTGATGTTGAAACGCTGGGGCCGCGGCGCTCTGGTGTTGGTTTCGATCAGCTGCATGTTTGTATTGGGAATCATGATGGGCGCCAGGCTCTACGCGCCCAATGCCGCCGACCTGTTGGACATGTTGGGTTTCCTGGGCGATCTGGGAGCGGGTCTGCTTTACCTGGTGGGCCACACGCTTGGTCTGGGCCAAGCGCCGGTACAGATCGTAACCGCGGATTACGGCGCGAAGTTTGTCGTGGTCGCCGGGTTGTTGAACCTGATTTCCGCCGTGGACGCGCACAGCATCGCTGTGGGGAGAAAGCCATGAGCTTCGCGCCTTCCCATTTCGCGACAGTGCTTCTTTTCGCTACGTTTGCGTCGATTATCTTCGGCATCACCCAGCGGAGCACGCCCAAGGCAATGGTGCGGTACGGCGCTTATTGCTTTGCCATGTTTGTGGGAGCGGTGATTGTTGCCAGCTGGGTTATGTACTTCATCCGCCACTAACCTCCAACGGCTGAGCCCCGGGTCACAGTATTCAGCCGTCCCTTACGGGACTGAATCTTCTAGCATCAGGTTACCCAGGACTAACGTCCTAGGGCTAAATTCAACCGTCCCTTCGGGACTTTGCTGTGGCTTTTCCGCAGCCTTTATACGCAGCCTTTATACGCAGCCTAACCTATACGCACGCACCCGCTCCAGTCCAAGATCCAATATGAGGTGGGACTTTGCTGTGGTTTTTGCGCAGCCCGTAAAGTCGTGCCCCGATAGAAAGATTACTTTCTGGCACGTTCTTCAGATACGAACCAGCTCGGTTTGTATGGGTCCGGTGACGACCGCACGGCCCGGCTCCGTCAACATGTTTATCTCGCTGCGCACGCCGAACTCCGGTAGGTAGATGCCCGGCTCTACCGAGAAGCAGGTGTAGGGCAAGATCAGGCGAACGTCGTGGGTTTCCAGGTTGTCCAGGTTGGCTCCGTTGCCGTGGGTCTCGGTCGAGATACTGTGGCCGGTCCGGTGAGTGAAGTAGTCTCCCAAACCGGCCGCACGAATGACGCCGCGAGCTGCATCGTCCGCTTGCCAGCCGGCTAAGGGCTGCCCATCGGCGAAGGCTGCCTGCACGGTCTTGATAGCCGCATCCCTTGCTTGCGCCACCAGGGTGAATATCTGGCGTTCCCGTTCGCTGGGTTCGCGACCGACCACACCCGTCCAGGTGATGTCGTAGGTGCAGGTGCCCGGACGGTCCAGGCGCCCCCAGATATCGATTAACAGGAAATCGCCCTGGGTTATTGGCTTCGAGCTCGCGGCGGTCGGTTCGTAGTGGGAGTCGGAGCTGTTGGCATTTACCGAGACATTCGGCCCGTGGCCTTCGGCGATGCCTTCCCTGCGCATGGCTTCTCGCAACCAGACCATGATTTCGTATTCATTTACGTTGCCCGAACGCACCCGGGCGCCGATGTGCTTCCATCCCTCGCGGACAACGTCATCGATGATCTGCTGAGCCTGGTAATGGCTGGCAATCTGGTCCGCTGTCAAGACAGCTTCAAAGCGGCTCACAAGATCCGCGGAACTGACGATGGTCTTGCCCATTCCCCGCAGCACCTCGACCGTCCCCGCATCCACCATGGATACGTACATGATGGAATTGCGTGGCGAGTATTGCATGGCTAGGGTGGTGTACGGCTCAAGCATGGCGCTCAAGCCGGCTTCCAACTCCTGCCAGGAGGAATAGACGTTTCCACTGCCGGGGAGCTCGGCCAACTTCCCGCTCTCGATCCGGTGGGTCAGCTTGCGTGGCGAGCCCTCGGCTGGGATGAAGTAATACCAGCGTCGCGAGACGAACAGGTCTTCACTTAGACCCAGGATGCGATAGGCAATGGGGTCGCGGTGATGATGGTCGTAGAAAAGCCAACCATCGACCTGCTGCTCACGAAGAGCGGACTGTATCTGTTCCAGATTCATGAGTCGACTATTGCGCAGTCAACTCGGCGGCCACGCGCTCGGTCACAAATGCCTCGACCGTGTCGCCTATCTGGATGTCATTGAAGTTGGCAATGCCCATGCCGCACTCCATGCCGTTGGTGACCTCGCGGGCATCGTCCTTGAAGCGCTTGAGCGACGAGAGCTTGCCCTTGAAGACCTGTTCTCCGTTGCGCATGAGGCGAACTTCCGCATCGCGCTTGATGGAGCCATCGACTACGCGGCAACCGGCAATCGTGCCCACTTTGGGAATCCGGAAGATGTTGAGCACTTGAGCACGGCCAACGTAGTTCTCTTTGATGGTCGGCTCGAGCAGGCCCAGCATGGCCTTCTTGATCTCGTCCTGCAGCTCGTAAATGATCGAGTGCAAACGAATCTCGACGCCTTCCTGCTCCGCAATATCGGCCGCCTTGCGTTCCGGCCGCACATTGAAGCCGATGACGATCGCATTCGAAGCCGATGCCAGCAGGATGTCGCTCTCGGTGATCGCGCCAACGCCGGTGTGCAGGACCTTGATGCGAACCTTCTCGGTCGACATCTTTTGCAGCGAGTCGGCCAGCACTTCGACCGAGCCGGTCACGTCGCCCTTGAGAATGAGCGGCAGCTCCTTGACGCCAGCCTGCTTGATCTGTTCGGCCAAGCCTTCCAACGAAACCCGTGAGGACTTCGCCAGCTGCGATTCGCGCTCCTTCATCTTGCGGTACTGCGCAATGCCCTTGGCCTTGTCGCGATCGGCAACCACCAGCACGGTATCGCCCGCATCCGGCATGCCTTCGAGGCCCAGGATCTCCACCGGGGTCGAGGGCACAGCCTCGTTGGTTGGGCGGCCACGGTCGTCGAACATGGCGCGCACCTTGCCGAAGGTATTGCCCATGATGAAGCTGTCGCCAGAACGCAAGGTGCCGTTCTGGACCAGCACAGTAGCCACCGCGCCGCGCCCGCGATCGAGCTTGGCTTCGATCACCGTGCCGACTGCCGGACGATCCGGGCTGGCCTTCAGATCTCCAACGTCGGCAACCAGGCAGATCATTTCCAGCAATAGATCGAGGTTCTGCTTCTTCTTCGCTGACACGTCGACGAATACCGTAGAGCCACCCCAAGCTTCGGGAACCAGCCCGCGATCGCCCAATTGCTGCTTCACGCGGTCGGGCTGCGCATCCGGTTTGTCGATCTTGTTGACGGCGACAATGATCGGCACATTGGCAGCCTTGGCGTGATCCACCGCTTCCAGGGTCTGGGGCATTACGCCGTCATCCGCTGCGACCACGATGACCACGATGTCGGTAACCTTTGCTCCGCGGGCACGCATGCGGGTAAACGCTTCGTGGCCCGGGGTGTCGAGGAAGACGATCTCACGGCCAAACGCGGGAGAGTCCGACTTCGAGATCTTCACCTTGTAGGCGCCAATATGCTGGGTGATGCCACCGGCTTCACCGGCTGCCACATCGGTCTCGCGGATGGCGTCGAGCAGCGACGTTTTACCGTGATCAACGTGGCCCATCACCGTAACGACCGGCGGCCGGGTCACTTCAATCTCGCTGACGGCCTCATCCTTCATGAGGTTTTCGAGAGCCTCGTTGGCCATCTCGTCTTCAAAGGTGATGACCTGCGTGGCGGCGCCGAACTGTGCGGCTACATCCTTCACCAGCTCAGCGTCGAGCGACTGGTTCACGGTGACGAAAACGCCCCGCATCAATAGCGACGCGATGAGGTCCTTGCCGCGTACGCCCAGTTTTTCCGCCAAGTCTTTTACGCTGATGCCTTCTGTCACCGTGATGGTACGGGAGATGGCCACCGGTTCCTGAGGAACCTGCGCTCCGCCGAAACGAGGCGGCGGAGAAAAGCCCTTCATTGGGCCTTCCTTGGTTTTTGGGTACTGCTGGCGTCCCCGTCGTTGTTGCGGAGCAGCGCGCTGTGGACGCGGAGCTTCGCCGGGAGGAGGCGTCAGGCCACCGGCGCCGCCGGCACCGGGCCGGGGCGGTCCACCAAAGCCGGGGCGTGCGCCAAAGCCGGGACGTGGAGCACCGAAGCCGGGACGTCCACCGGGGCCAGGAGGGCCACCGGGCTGGGTCCGGGTTGGGTGCATGGGACGGCGAGCGCCGCCAGGTCCATCCTGGGGCGAGCGTGGAGCGAATCCTGGTCCGCCGCTACTGGGGGGTCCACCGGGGCGGCCGCGATCGAAAATCGGCCGTCCGCGCTGAATGGCGCCGCCCTGTTGCTGGGGAGCGCTCGCGGTTGGGGTTGGGGCCTGCGTCACAGGCGGAGGAGGCGGCGCCTGATACACCGGGCGCGGTCCAGTCTGCGGCATGATTACGCGACGGGGTGCCGGGGCCGGAGGAGCTGGCGGTGCGGGAGCAGCGGCGACGACGGGCTCCGCTGGAGGCGGCGCACTCGCGGCGGCGGCGGCAATCTCTGGAGCGCTCGGCGTTTGCGGCGGGGGCGCAGGAGACACCTGCGGCCGTGAAACCGCTGGAGCGGCAGCCACGACACTGGGCGGGGCTGACGCCGGGCGCGCATCCGGACTGGGCACCGTGGGCCGTGCACCGACGGAAGGAGCGGCCGCTGGGCGCACATCCACACTCGGAGCAGAACCCGGAAGCGGAGGCCTGGCCACCACTGGACCGGCGGGCGGCTTGGCTGCGATGGCCGGGGCCGGCGGCGGAGGGGCTACAACAATTCTCGGTTCCTGCCGGGGCTGGGGAACAATCCGGCGAGGAGCTGGGGGCGGCGTAATGGGACCACGCTGAACTCCACCTCCACCGAAGTTCGGCCGGGCCTGACCGGGCGCACCTTGGCTCGAGGCGGGGGTGGGGGGGCGGTTCGGCTGATTCCACGAGCTGCCTGGAGCGCTGGGTGAAGTACTCGGAGGCGCGGTGCTGGGCGACTGGCTCTGAACGACGGGCGGTGGCGTACTGGGAACTGGACGAGGTGGTACCGGCTGCGACGCACTCTGTGCGACAGGTGGCGCGGTACGGGGTGCGCTGCCGGGTGCGGTGCTCGGGGCAACGCTGGAGGCGACGACCGGTGCGGCATGGTGCGCTGCCGGGCCTTGTGCCGCGTGAGGCGCCGGGCTTGGCGGGGGAACGGAGACCGGGGCGGCCGGACGTACAGCCTGGGGAGGTGGCGGTGGAGGGACGTGAGGACGCTGGGCTATGGCCGCAGCTTCATCCTTGCGCTGCTGAATGGCCTTGAGCACGTCGCCTGGCTTGGATACCCGCGACCAGTCGATCTTCTGTTTCGGCTCGCTGCTGTCGGACCGTGCCGAGCTGCCGCCGTTTCTCCCGCCACGCTGAAAGTGCTGGCGTACCCGCTCCGCTTCATCTTCTTCGAGCGAGCTGGAGTGGGTCTTCTTCTCGGTCACACCGACAGCTGTCAGCGCGTCCAGGATCGCCCTGCTCTTCACTTCCAGTTCGCGTGCTAAATCGTTAATCCGAACTTTGCTCATCCGTCCCTTTGTGCCGTACCCCCTTGCCGATCAGACTTTCATAGCATCCTCACGGCTGTGGGATTGACAGGTCTTATTATTATCCTCTGAAAACGTGGAATGTGCGTGATAGAACCGCGCTCCCGCGTTCATTTAAACGTCGCCCTCGTCCACCTTTGGGTCCTGCTTGGCTTCCTGGCTAGGTTCTTCCACATTCCCCTCGCCCACGGCTTCCGACCGGGCTATCTCGTAGTTCGGGACGTGGCTGGCCAGCACCTCGCTGGTATCTTCGCGGCCCGGGACCTCGGAAACCCCGCCGATGTCGTCGAGATCCGGGCCCGATTCCGTAATCTCTTCCAGGCGCATCCGGGCTACGTCATCGCTGATGAGGCCGGATCCGTCCCGCGTGTCTGGGATTTCCCGCTCCCCCTCCTCATCGAGGGTAAGGGCGTCGATTTCCTCGGCAACCTGGGCGTCTTCAATTGCCCGGGCTTTTTCTACTAGCTCTTCGTCTGTTTTGGCCACTGTTCCCTCCCCTGCGGGACGCTCTTCGCCGGGTTCATATTCGCCAAAATAGTGACGTACGGCGAGGCTGATTTTCTCCAGCGTCTTCTCTCCGATGCCTGGAATCTCTTCCAGTTGCTCCGGCGTCATGTCGGCCAAAGCTTCGACCGTGGTGATACCGGCCACCACCAGCTTCTGGATGATCTGCTCGCCCAGTTCCGTCACCTGCTCGATCGGCGTCGAGGGCCCGCCGCTCATGGCCTGCATCTGCTGCTCGACTTCCTGGCGCTTCTCTTCTTCGCTCTTGATGTCGATCTTCCAACCCAGCAGCTTGGCCGCCAGGCGGACGTTCTGGCCCTTCTTGCCGATGGCCAGCGACAGCTGTGAGTCGTCGACGATGACTTCGATCTGCTTCTCGCCCAGATCTGTGATGCTCACGCGGCTGACTTTGGCTGGCTGTAAGGCCTTTTCCGCGAAGGTGGTGATCTCCTCGCTGAACTCGATGATGTCGATCTTCTCGCCCCGCAGTTCGCGGATGATGGATTGCACCCGCATACCCTTCATGCCGACGCAGGCGCCTACCGGGTCAACGTCCTTGTCGCGCGACAGCACCGCAATTTTGGTGCGCTCGCCCGCTTCCCGGGCAATGGCCCGAATGACCACGGTGTTGTCATAGATCTCCGGAACCTCGCTCTGGAAGAGGCTCTGCACCAGCTCCGGTACCGCCCGGGAGACGATCACCTGGGGGCCCTTGGCGGCGCGGTCGACCCGCTGCAGCACCACGCGGACACGCTCGCCGATGGCAAACTGCTCCAGCCTGGATTGTTCCCGCTTGGGCATGCGGGCTTCGGCTTTGCCCAGATCGAAGATGACGTCCTGCAACTCGAGTCGTTTGACAGTGGCGTTCAGCACTTCGCCCAGGCGATGGGCGTATTCCTTATAAACGGTATCCCGCTCGGCTTCCCTGACCTTCTGGAAGATGACCTGCTTGGCCATCTGGGCGGCGATCCGTCCCAGCACGTCGGTCGGCTTGTAGTAGCGAATTTCCCCGCCGGTCTCGACTTCGGGCGCCAACGCGCGGGCATCGTCGAGCGTGATCTGGTTGATGGGGTCTTCCAACTGCTCGGGAGCCTCGACTACGGTTTTGTAAACATAGGCTCGAATCTCACCGGATTCGCGATCCAGTTCGGCCCGCATGTTTTCCTGGGTCTTGTAGTACTTGCGCGTGGCCAGCGCAATGGCGTCTTCCACCGCGGTGACGACGATCTGCGGATCAATTCCTTTGTCCCGGCTTAACGCCTCGATGCTTTGATAAAGAACACTCGCCATGGTTTTCTCTTTTACCTGTGACTAAATTTCCGGAGCCAGATTGGCCTTCTCGATGTTGGCAAATGCAATCTCGACTGTTTGGCCTTCGGGGGGCCCTTTCTTGCTCCGCTTTTGTTTCTTTGCCGTCAGGTCGAGCACAATTCCTTCCGGCCCCACCTCTGTGAGCTTCCCCAGCCAGTGGCGGTTGCCCGCAACCGGGGTAAAGGTTCGCACCTTCACTGGACTGGACTGGAAACGCTCATAATCGGCCCGTGTTGCCAGCTTGCGGTCCAACCCCGGCGAGGAGACCTCCAGGGTGTATTCGTCGACCGGCACCAGGCCGTCTACGTCGATGACGGTGCCAAAGTCCCGGCTGAAGCGTTCGCAGTCCTCGTGGGTAATCCAAGCCAGCTGGTCGAGGGGGACGCCCTCCGCACCCATTTGCTCCAGCAGATTCTGCTCTTTAGCCTGTTCTGCCCGGCGCGCGCGCTGCTCGGCATTTTGCTCGATAAAGACGCGCAGAACCCTGTGCTTGCTGCCTCCCAGGTACTCGATTTCCACCACGTCCAGGCCGTGCGATGCGGCAACGCGATCGGCCGTGTGACGGATTTGCTCAATACTGAATGCCATAGTGAAAACGATTTGCACCAAAAGAAAAGTGGGCTATTCGCCCACTCATTTCTCCGTGTTTCTTCCCCCTGCGCTCAGGAGGAAACCATGGAACAAATTCGTCTGCTTTCCAAGATTACGCCGTTTTCCAAACGGTTTCAACGGCCGCTGTTTTCCAATGAGTTTCTACGGGGATTCGTCCAGTTAGAGATAGGATTGAACATTAACTCTTTTTATGATTGAAATACCCGTACCGGAAGCTCTTACCTTTGACGACGTCCTCCTCGTACCGGCTTACAGCGACGTTGTGCCAGCGCAAGTAAGCACCCAAACCCTGCTCACCCGCTCCATTTCCCTCAATACCCCTCTGCTTTCTGCTGCTATGGACACAGTGACGGAGTCGCGCCTTGCCATCGCGATGGCGCAGCAGGGTGGCTTGGGTGTGATTCACCGTAATTTAACCGTGGAGCAGCAGTCCAGCGAAGTGGACAAGGTAAAGCGCTCCGAAAGCGGCATGATCGTCGATCCTGTGACGATTGAGCCGCAACAACTTATCTCCGATGCGCTGGAGGTGATGCGGCGTTATAAGATTTCCGGCGTGCCGGTGACCCAGGGCAAGAAGCTGGTGGGTATTCTCACCAACCGCGATCTGCGGTTTGAGACCCGCACCGACATTCCGATCGGCGATGTGATGACCAAGGACAACCTGATCACGGTTCCGGTCGGGACCACGCTCGAAGAGGCAGAGACGATTCTGCATAAACATCGGGTGGAGAAGTTGCTGGTCGTCAATGGGGGCTATGAACTGAAGGGCCTGATCACGGTAAAGGACATCCAGAAGAAGCTGAAGTATCCCAATGCAGCCAAGGACGATCAGGGCCGGTTGCGGGTGGGCGCGGCTATTGGCGCGACTGGGGACTTTTTAGAGCGGGCCGCGGAGTTGATCCGATTTCGCGTGGACGTGCTCTCGATTGACTCGGCCCATGGGCACTCTTCGCGGGTTCTCGACGCTGTGCGCGCGGTTAAGAAGCGATTTCCCAATGTGGATTTAATGGCCGGCAACGTGGCCACGTACGAAGGGGCAAAGGCGCTGATTGACGCGGGCGCGGATACGGTTAAGGTCGGCATTGGGCCGGGTTCTATCTGCACCACGCGCATGGTCACCGGCGCGGGGATGCCGCAGATCACCGCGATCAGCGAATGTTACCGGGCGGCGCGTGAACACGATATTCCGGTGATTGCTGATGGGGGTATCAAGTACTCCGGGGACGTGACCAAGGCGATTGCCGCGGGGGCAAACTCGGTGATGATCGGCTCGCTGTTTGCCGGGGTGGACGAGAGCCCTGGGGAGACGATTCTCTACCAGGGCCGCAGTTTCAAGACATACCGAGGCATGGGTTCGCTTTCGGCTATGTCACAAGGGTCGGGTGAGCGGTACTTCCAGGGTAAGGGCGATATCGAGGATAGGCCTTCCACGGAAGGGGTGGTGGCGCGGGAGCGCAACGGGGAGAACCGGCTGGCGAAGTTTGTGCCGGAAGGGATCGAAGGGCGGGTGCCCCATCGTGGTCCGCTGGAAGCCATGGTGTATCAGCTAGTGGGTGGATTGCGGTCGGGCATGGGGTATGTGGGATGCAATAGTATCCAGGAATTGCAGGAGAAGTCGCGGTTTATCAGGATTTCAAGCGCCGGGTTGCGGGAGAGCCACGTGCACGATGTCATCATCACGCGCGAAGCTCCGAATTATCACGTGGAATAGGGGTTGGTGCTCTTGCCAAAGCAATTGATGGGCTTCGCCTGTCTTTTTCGGCCCACGTACGCTGGCGCGAACATGGGGCACCCATCGGGTTCTGTTTGGTCTTAGAGTTTCGGCCTCGCGCGGAACGTCACGAGTCCACGCGAACTCCGAAGAGGGTGATGAGCAGGGGGGCTTGGTCCGGGCTGATGATAAGACCTTCCAGATTAGCGGGCAGGCCGCGAACGCCATCCAATCGGCAGTCACGGATATCAGCGCCTGTGAACCTGGCGTGCGAGATGTCTGCGCGGCTCAGATCGCAACCACGGACGATGTTATGGGACAGATCGGCGTCGTAGAAATCCGCATCCGTCATAATGCACTTTTCAAAGTTACAATTCTCGAACTTCGCCGTGCGCAGGAGGGCGAAATCCATCTTGCATTCGCGGAATAAGACGCTCTTCAGTTTTGCCTCTGTAAATGCTGCCCCGGTGAGGCGGGTTGCCGTGATCTCCACCCGTTCGAGCAGACTCCCCGAAAGATCGATGTTCGCCAGGTCGGAGTTCTCTATCAGAGTGTCGCGTAGGTGGAGACGTCGCGCTTTAGGGTCGGCTAAGGTCACGCGACGCCATACACACCGGCTCAGCGAGAGAGGTTGACCGCGCGGGCTCAGAAGGGATGGGAGGATCGTCTCCGACGCAATCGCATCCCTTACCTCACCCAAGGAAAGCTGCTCTTGAAAGGTTTCGGTCAGCAGTTCGATCTCGATGCGGGGCGCGGTGCGGCCCTTAACTTTCGTCGCCATCGCTTCAGGTTAAATTAGGCGATTAAAAATTCGGGTCGAAGTTGAGCTCTGAGTGCGCGAGTGATGATTAGAAGCGTTCGATGGGCTGCGCCCGGCTTTTTCGGCCCACGTTAGCTAGCGCGAACATGGGGCACCCGTCGAGTGCGCGGTCGCCCGTACGGTTGAGTCGACCCTTAACTGGCCGCAGGCTAGTCTTTTCCCCGGAGAGATCTGCGGTTCTGCTAGTCCGGGTCTTTTGGGTTCGTGTCGCCGGCGTCGATGAGCGGACGGAAGCGGTGTACCGGGGGTGGCATGGGCGAATCGGCGCCCTTGATGCTCTTCCAGATGACCTCGTTGAGTGCATGCATCGGCGCACGGTCCACATCGGAGAAGTCCATTTTGCGGCTTTCCTCCGATCCGTAGTCTCCCTTTTTATTCTTCGCGTTCACATCGATCTTCGGTGGAATCGCATCGAAGGGCGTCGCCTGCGCCTCGGTTCCGAACGAAGCGTACATCGGCATCGCGGCCGCGTCGTATTGGCTCATCGGCGACAGGCCGAGCAGCAGCTCGATCGACCGCACCATCGAGCTGGTCGAATAAAGCGTGCTGTCAACAATGCCGCGCTTCACATAGGGACTCAGCACCAGGCCAACGGTGCGCCTCGCGTCGACATGGTCCGGCCCGTCCTGCCCGTCGTCCTCGATGATGAAGATCGCTGTGCTCGGCCAGTAGCGACTGTGGCTCACCGCATCGACCAGCTGGCCGATGGCATAGTCGTTGTTCGCCACCATGGCCTGCGGAGTAAATGCTCCCGGGGCCGTACCGCGGGTGTGGTCTTCAGGCATGCTCATCACGATGAAGTTCGGTAGGCGGAGGTTGGCATCGGGGCTGTCGTAGTGGCTCTCGTACCCGTGGAACTCCTTCAGGAAGACCGCTACATTCGCCGTGTCTCGCTGCCGGCCTCCGAGATAGTTGGGGGCCACGTGACCCACCAGACCGCCCACTCCCGGAGCGGCATCCATGCCTTCGCCGGTGCTGGCGCGGATGGCGTATTCGCCGTAAGACCGGTAGGTCAGCCCTTTGCGGGCGGCCACATCCCACAGATGACCTGCGGAAGGAATATACGCCCGGCTCCGCTGCGCGTCGCTGCGACCCGCATAGGTGGGCGGCCAGTAGCGCTCGTTGAAGTCGGTTGCATAGGCAGAGTCGGACCATGAATGCCCGTCCACGCTCACTTCGCCATCGCAATAGAGGTTGTCGAGGGTTACATATTGCCGGGCCAGGGCGTGCTGGTTCGGTGTTACCTCTTCGCCAAAGATGGTCAGCCGCGCATCGCCGTTGGCGCCCTTGATGTCGCCGAAGACCTGGTCGTAGGTGCGGTTCTCCTTGATGATGTAAATCACATGCTCAATCGGGGTCGAGACGCCGACCTCGCGGGGCAGGATCGTAGGCTCCTTCGGTGGCCGCGCCTCCGATAGCAACGAATCGTTGTAAGGTGTGTTCTCGATTACCTCATGGGTCCACTGCGGCAGGCTCTGGCGCAGATTGGCTACCGGCAGCACCTCGATGCTGCTCTTCTGCAGCGTCTTTACCGTTTCGTCACCGTTCCACTTCGAGGCGAGTGGACTGCCCACACTCTTGAGGTCCGGGTGCCCTTCCTCGCCCTTGCTGTTGCCGATGAAGAGCGTATTGTTGTTTTCCGCCAACGCGAGCGCCGACGGATACCATCCGGTCGGAATAAATCCAATGACGGCGCTATGGTCACGAACCGCAATCCGCATCACCGTAATGGAGTTGTTATCCGCATTGGCGACGTAGAGCAGCTTGCGCTGGTTGTCGATCTCGATCGCGTCGGGCGTCGACCCTTCCGGTGCGAACGGAGTTAGCGTGGTCGAAAGCCGCTCGACCACCTCCAGTTTTTTCGTATCGATCACATGGATCGTGTTGTCGTTTGAACAGGCGACAAAAAGCCGTCCGTCTGCGGACAGCTTCATGTCGTTCGGGTTCATGCCCACGTGCAGGGTGCGGATCACCCGGTTGGTTTCCGTATCGATGACGCTTACACTCTCGCTCGCCCAGTTGGAGACGAACAACCTGCGGCCATCTTTGCTTAAGACCGTGGCATAGGGGTTGATCTCGACGGGAATGCGGGTGATAATTTTTCGCGTCTTCGCATCGAATACAACCACGTTGCTGGGGCCAAGGCCAGTTCCGCGATTGGCGGCATAGATGAGGTGCTTGCCGGGCAGATACGCCACGCCGGCCCACCATACCTCTTTAGGATCGATCGTCTCCACCAGTTCGCCGGTGGGCGTGTCGCTCAGGCAGCCATCCTTATAAGTGAACTCATAGATCGGAGCCATGGTGCGGGCGATGTTCTTGGCGCCCGTCGCGTTACCACCCGAGACATACAAGGTATGACCGTCCGCAGACCAGGCAAGACCCAGCCATGTTGTCTTCAGCGGAATCTGCTGCACCAGCTTGCGCGTCTTGACGTCGATCACATCGATGCCGTGGGGCTGATAGCCGGAGTGGGTGGCCACAATGATCTTTCCATCGGGAGAGACCACGGCATTCAGCACCATATCCTCGATCGTGGCGATGGGCTTTCCGGCCGGGGTGATGCGCCATCCGTTGGGCAGGTTGAATCCGCCTGGGATGTACTGTGGGGTTTGCCGTGTCGCTTCGCCGACGGTGCGCGACCCAGGAGCAGAGGGTGTCTGGCCCATAGCCGGCAGGGAGAAGCTTGCGGACATCAGAACAATCGCGAGAATAGGGGCTAAGCGCATATTTCTAAGCATAGGGAGTGGAGGTTCCGAATCGTATGAAAATTGTTGTCCACCTGTCAGGGCTCATTGCCAAGCCCTGGCAGACGGCAGGATGAGGGCACAGGCCGATCAGAAGCTGAACTTCGCAGCGAACTCGACCGTGCGGTTTTCGTTGACCACCGACGAGATCACACCCAAGGAACTGGGACTGCTGACGGCCGAACTGGGGACGCTGAAGTTGGGATGATTGGCGATGTTGAAGACCTCCCCGCGCAGCTGCAGCCTATATCGTTCGCCGATGGCAGTGTTCTTTTCGAGATTCATGTCCCAGTTCTGATAGTGAGGACCCCAAAGCATGTCGTAGCCGGAGTTGCCGAAGGCATAGGCCGGAGGCGCGGTGAACGCTGCGGTGTTGAACCATTCTGCTCTGGTCTTGCTGGCCGGATATATGGGCACGCCGGGTACCCGGTTAGCCCGACCGCTGGCGCCGTAGACCTGGCTTCCCGGCGCGGTGTAGCTGACGGAGAAAGGCTGTCCAGTCTGGAACGAGGTGACTCCGCCCAGCTGCCAGCCGCCGACAATCCGGTTGGTAAGGCCGCCTGCGTTGCGGAACAGCATCTTGCCTTGGCCGAACGGAAGCCCGTATTGATAACTCACCTCGAGAGTCTGCGGCGTGATGTTCGAGATGTTCCCGTAAGAGTCGCCGATCGTCGTCGGGTTCTGATGGTTCTCCACACCCAGCACGCGGATCCATTGGTACTCAGCGTTGAGCAGAAAACCATGGCTGAAGGCCTTGTGCAGGCCCACCTGCAGGGAGTTGGTGGTGGTGTGGTAGAGAGGATCGAAGGCCAAGGTGATGGTCGAGAACGGTTGGTAAGGCCGGCGCGTCTGCTCGGCGGTGGGTCCCGGAGGCGCGTAGTTGATGTCGGGCTCGGTGTTGCCTGGGCCGCCGTGGTTGTTCTGGTGGATCGTTCGCTGGCCCACATAGCCGATGCGCAGGTCCATCGCGCCGGGCAGCTGCTGCTCGAAGGCCAGGTTGTACTGCTGGGTGTACGGAGACTTGGTTTTGTACTGCGCGCCGACCGCCGGGTTCGCGCCTATCGTCGCGCTCCCGGCAAACGGCGCATTCATGGTGATCGTGGGCTTGGTGTTGGTATTGGTGTAGCTGACGTTGTTGACGAAGGGTACGCTGCTGAAGCCGTTGTCCAAATAGGACGAGGGCAACAGGTTGTAGTAGAGGCCGTATGCGCCTCGGATCACGGTCTTGGGGCGGATCTGATAAGCGAAGCCGAAGCGCGGCGCGACATTGGTCGCCGGTTGGCCAAGGTAGGCGAACATGCTGGTCGGCAGGCCCACCGATGGTGCGAGCACCGTGTACGGGATATACAGCGGATTGCTGACCGCCGGATAGGACTTTGCGAAGACGACGACCTTCCCGATACTGGGCACGAAAAGCGACTCGGTGCCATACGGGTTGTCATGGAAGCGCTGCAAATCGTAGCGGAGGCCGTAGTTGAGGGTCAGGTTTGGCAGGATCTTCCAGTCGTCCTGGAGATACATGCCGTACTGGCTGGAATTGAAGCGCACGATGTAGTCGTGCGGGATGCCATTGCTGGTCGTGTTTGGGTAACCCAGCAGGAAATCGGCATAGGCGTTGCCGGTGTATTGGCCGTTGAAGGTAAAGCCTCCGTGCGAGGACGAGTCCTGCCACGAGCTGTTGTAAAGATAGGAGAAGCCCGCCTTGACGGTGTGCCTGGGGAATATTTTGGTGAGCGCGGTGTTGCCCTGGTAGGTTTGTTCGAGATTCTTTGAGCCTGCCTCGGTGATGCCGGTGATGTTGGTGATAGTGATCGTCGGCGCGCCAGACAGAAGCTGCGGGCCGAGGCCAGGGATGATCGACGAGAAGTCAGTCTTGTAGTTCTGCGCATCGCGGTAGAGCGGCATGTGCATGTAGGAGACATAGCTGTCGAGCAGCAGGGTAGGCGAGAAGGTATGGGTCCAGCCCACCACGAAGATGGAGTTGTGCTCTCCATCCCGGGCGACGCCGCCGGCCAGGCTTGAGGTTCCGACATCGGCGAACGGGCCGTAGAACGCGCGCAGCCAGGTGAAGCGAATTTGATCGTTGTCGCTGATCTTGTGATCGAGGCGCAGGTTGAAGCGCGTGACCTCTGTCGTGTGGGGAATGAGTTCGAAGGTGTTGACGCCGGTCGTCTGCACGGTCGAGTTAGGAATGAGCAACTGTTGTAGCTGGAGATCGACCTGGTTCAGCGGAACGTTGATGATGTTTCCGGGAAAGGGCTGGCCGGTCAGCGGATTCTTGAGGATCACATTCGGCAGGCAGCTGCCGCCGGGGAGGAAGCAGCTGAAGTCTCCGGTGCGCTCGGCCGCAGTCGCCTGAGTGCTGCTCACCGAAGCGGATTGGGTGAGATGGAAGCCTTCATAGCTGGCGAAGAAGAAGCTCCGGTCCTTACCGTTGTAGAGATGCGGAATGTAGATGGGACCGTTCAGGTTCCCACCGTACTCGTTGCGCTGGTAGGGCGCACGCGCGGGAGCCGAGGCGCTGGGGCCGTTGAACCAGGCCTTGGCGGCGGTGCCGCGGCTGCGATTGAACTCAAAGCCTTCCCCGTGGAGCGCATTACCGCCGCTGGCGCTGACGACGATGATCTGATTGGGCTGATTGAATTCCGCCGGCGCGCCCTGGTCGAGCACCTTGAATTGGGCGATGGCATCGAGCGAGGGCACTTCGCCTTGCGCACGCTGCAACTCGATCTCCATGTTGGTGACGCCGTCGAAGGTATTGCCCACGTCGCCGTAGGAGTTGCGCTGGTTGGTCCCGAAGGCTAGTGTGACCCCGCGTACCGGCACCTGGTCCTGCGCAGCGACGTCTTGCACGCCCGGAGTCAGGTTGATGAGGCCCAGGATGCTGACGTGGCCGTTCAGCGGCGTGTTCTGGATCGTCGCGCTGTCGATCACCAGTCCGACGGAAGAAGTTTCGGTCTGGATGACCGGCGAGGCGGTGGTGACGTTCACCGTCTGCTCATCGGAGCCGACCTCAAGCCGAGCGTCGATCTGCGCTACCTGGTCGATGACCAGGGTGATGTCACTCTGTTGAAAGGCCTTGAAGCCAGCCCTATCCACCCGGACACTGTATCGGCCAGGCGGCAGTTGGGTGACCGCGTAGGATCCGACGCTCGAAGTAATAACGACGCGGCTCTCATTCGTGTTGGTCTGGCGCACGGTAACCGTCGCGCCGGCAATCGCGGCGCCGCTTGTATCTGTTACAGTTCCGTTAATTGAGCCGGTGATGCCTTGAGCAAAGATGCCTCGCGGGGCTGCGAGGACGAAGAGCAGGACCATGCTGCCCACCAGCATCGCGATCCAACCTCTCTGAGACCTTGCAGTGCGCACCGGCTTGTTCAAGTAAATCTGTTTCATCTCTCTCCTCACGACGTCTCTCGATATGGCCGAGTATTGGGGAGCTTCTCCTTTTGCGGTAGGGGTTTTCCTGGTGTTCTCGCTTTGCACCCGTCCACGTGCCGGCATGTCCTTGCGAATCAGAGCGGATCGTCCTGTGTGCGGGTTCCGTGAACCCGGTGTTCGATCGCCGCTATACACGCGAATTTATCGATCGTTCATCGTGCCGGCCTAAGATTCGATACAGGGATCATGCAAATCCTTGAGCCAACGTCTAAGGCGGTCGATCGAGGACGGCATCTCTCCGCGGACGACCAACGCTGGCAACTCGCCCTGCGCATCGCCGGCAGCGGATCGATGGGCCGCTCGCGGCTACTCTCGGACTTTCTTCTCTATATCGTCGAGCGCAGCATCCAGGGCCGTCACGGCGAGATCACTGAACAGCAGATCGGCGTCGCTGTCTTTGGCCGAGCCGAAGACTACAACTCGAACGACGACAACATTGTTCGCAGTTACGCGCGCAAGCTGCGCAAACGCATCGACGATTATTACGCGGGCGAAGGCAGCGAAGAGACGCTGCGCCTGGAGATCCCGCGCGGTGGATACACGCCGATCTTCACCGATTACATTTCTCCATCGGCGATTGCCTCGCTGGAGGAGGAAGCAGGCGATGCGCCCGGATCTTCGAAGCCTACGACGATCGTGCCTGCGATCCCGGTCATCCCGCGTTTTTCGTTTACGCCGGGCATGCTGCTTATGCTCCTTCTTGGGATCCTCCTCGGTGTCGGCGCAACGCTGCTGAAACAATCGCGCATCTTCCTCTCCCCCGCGGAAGCCGCATCGCACACCTTGTGGGCGGAGCTATTCAGCGGCAATCGCGACACGTTCATCGTTCCCTCCGACGCCGGTCTGGTCATCATGCAGCGGCTCGTCGATCGGCCCGTACCTCTGAGCAACTACGTCAATGGAACTTATCGCACCCGGCTCAAGGCGGACGATCTGCCCAACGCCGCCGAGATCCTTAAGCTAGGCAACCGGCGCTATACCAGCGTGGTTGATCTTGACCTGGCCGCTCATCTGGCTCAATTGCGCGAGGTCGTGCCCGGACGCATGCTGCTCCGATATGCTCGCGATCTGCGCATGGACGACCTGCGTACAGTCAACGCGATCCTGATCGGCTCCGACGAGTCCAATCCCTGGCTTCAGCTCTTCGGTCCGCAACTTCAGCTTGCATTTGAGTATGAGCCGAACTCCGGGCGGCCGTCCGGGTTCGTCAATTCATCTCCGCGTCCGGGCGAGAGCCAGCTTTACTCGACCACCGGACGGGAAGACCGCACGTTCGGCATCATCGCCTACCGCCCCAACCTCACCGGCACCGGTCATGTTCTGATCGTCGCGGGTCTGAACACGGCCGGTACGCAGGCCGCAGCCGCTTTCCTGCTCGATCCATCGTCGATGATGCCGACGTTGGAGCGGGCCAGACTGGCGGACGGAAAGCTTCAGCCCTTCGAGTTGCTGGTCAGCGCCGCCAATGTCGCGACCAACGCCTCCACACCGCACCTGGTGATCGAGCGCATCGGCCTGCCTGCCTCGCATTAAACCGAAAAGTCGCAGCGACTTTCGACCACGGTTGTTCCCTGGCTCTTACCTGTCATCGGTGAACAACCACCTGGTGTTCAATATCTCTGCATCCTCGCTGCGCCTTCCTCATTCTAAAGAACTGAACAGTTCAGAATCGGCGGGAGGGAAACAATGACTACACTGCAAAACAAAACGGCGCTGGTGACCGGCGCATCGAAAGGAATTGGCCGCGCGACGGCAACGGCGCTTGCTGCGGCAGGGGCGCATGTGCTGGTTCACTATGGCCGCTCGAAAGCGGAAGCGGAGTCTCTCGTGGCCGAGATCCAAAGGAAAGGCGGTCAGGCAGATTCAGTATCGGCGGACTTGGGAACTCCGGAAGGCGCGGCGCTGCTCGCTAAAGAAGTGCGCAGCATCGTCGGCGATCGACTGGATGTGCTTGTGCTCAACGCCGGAGTCAGCAAGGCGGCTCGCATTGCAGATCACACCATAGAGGATTTTGACAACCTGTTTGCGACCAACGTGCGAGGTCCGTTCTTCCTGGTGCAGCAACTACTGCCCATTCTGGGTGAGGGCTCAAGCATTGTTGCTATCTCCTCTGCCGTAGCCCGTACGGTGGTGGGCAGGCCCGGGTTGGAAAATCCTTCCATTCTCGCCTACGCGTCGACCAAAGGAGCACTTGAGACCCTGGTCAAGAATTGGGCCGCCATTCTCGGACCAAAGGGCATTCGCGTAAATGCTGTCGCTCCGGGCGTCATCGACACGGATATGTCGAACTTCACGAAGACAGAAGCGGGACGTGAGGTCGCTCTGGGAATGCAGGCGCTGAAGCGACTCGGCAAGCCCGAGGATGTCGCCGACGTCGTCGCTTTTGTCGTATCCGATGGGGCGCGCTGGATTACAGGCGCCAGTATTCCCGTCGATGGCGGTTCCAAACTTTAACTGGCGCGAGGAGACGAACGTGGCAAAGACAACACCCGAACAGAACAAGGCGAGCGTTCTCGAAGCCTTCGACACTCTCTTCAATAAACGCGACTACGCGGCGGCAGAACGCTTCTGGTCGCCCAGGTACATCCAGCATAGCGCGCACATCGCGCCGGGACGCGCAGGACTGTTCGCGCTGGTCCGTTCGGCGCCCGATACCTTGCGCTACGAAAACCAAGTCATTCTCGCGGAAGGCGATTACGTCATCGCACATGGGCGTTTCTCAGGCAACGGAAGGCCAGCGGCTTGGATTGCGGCCGACATTATCCGATTCGAAGACGGCGTACTCGCTGAGCACTGGGATGTATTGCAAGATGAAGCCACACAGAAAGAGTCGGTCAGCGGCCTCCCCATGTTTGGCAAAACATTCCCCGAGTGACAAAACATGCTCCGCCGGCTTCGGAACTAGTCCGCCTTCTAAACTTGATCGGCTGCCGCCGAGCCTGCTCCCGTTCCTGGGGCCGAGGGTTTTCTCAGCGGTGCTCCTGCGTCATCCCCAAATTGGCCGTGTGGCGGTGGAGCGGGCTGATATCCAGCGAAGTGCATCGGATATCCCGGCCTCCCGCCCTTACTGGAACTGAGCAGCTCCGCAAGAGGAATGGTCGCTCTGATTATCCGCGTCGCAGCCGCCAGTTCCGTATCATCCACCCGGCCGCGGCGTGAGTTGATGTCGCTCAGCACCATTCCCAGGAACTCCTCAGACGTCGTCACTTCCACGGACATCACCGGTTCCATCAGCAGCGGCGAAGCCTTTCTGGCCGCTTCCTTGAACGCAATCGAGCCGGCAATGTGAACGCCATTTTGTTGGAGTCGAACTCGTGGTAGCTGCCGTCAAACAAGGTCGCCTTCACATCCACGATCTCGCAGCCGGCCACCACTCCGCCTCGCAGCACTTCCCGAATGCCCTCTTCGGTCGGCTTGATGTACTCCGTGGGCACCACGCCGCCCTTGATATCGTTGACAAACTCGAAGCCCTTGCCAAGCTCGTTAGGCTCGACCCGGATCTTGACATGTCCATAGTTACCGAAGCCACCGGTCTGGCGGATGTACTTGCCGGCAGCCTCAGCCTGACGACGGATCGACTCTTTGTAGCTGACCGTCACCTCGCGTACGTTTGCTTCGTGGTAAGGGGCGATCTTCTCGCGGAACTCTATCAACTCCAGCTCATCGTCTCCGCTCACACTCAAGCTATCTTCGAATGCGTTTACCTGAATCCTGAGTGTGGGATGAGCCTGGATGAGTAAGTTGAGGCGTTGTTGAAGCGCTACACGATCTTCATCGTTCATCCATTCAATGGCGAACGACAGTATCCCGTGAACCCTGCCGCCTTGGGCTGTCATCAGACACATGCTACAGAAGGCCGCCTATAATGGTCGATATGGCAGACTCTCTCGGGAATGCTCTTCACCGGCTTCGCGCTTACGCCCACCCACACGTAAAACACGTCATTACACAGACGCTGCAGGAGACCGGTGAGGGCGACCTTGAGAGTTCGGACCAGGACGAATCGTTTGTTCATTTGCGGCGTCAGGCTGTGAGAATCCAGCGCGGTGAAGAAGTCAGCGAGATAACGGCGTTGCAGCCCAAGGGGTAGAGCCAGGGATGAGGCGGGTGAAACTTCACAGCCTGTTGGCCGCCGCAGGATTATTGGGTGCGCTGGCCGCCTGGTGCCAGTCACCCGAACCGCTCACTTTAAGTGGGGACTTCCAGGGGACCCACGACCCCTCGGTCATGAAGCAGGGCGACACCTGGTATGTCTTCGCAACCGGTAAGGCAAAGGAGGGCGGCCAGTTTCAAATTCGCTGCTCCACTGACCTGCACGCTTGGAAACTCTGCGGGCACGTCTTCGACGCTGTCCCGACATGGATACAGCAAGACAGCCCAGGAACAAAAGATTTGTGGGCGCCGGATATCTCGTTTGAAAACGGAGTGTATCGGCTCTACTACGCTTACTCGCTGTTCGGCAAAAATACCTCGGGAATCGCCCTTGCAATCAATAAGACACTGGACCCGGCAAGTCCTGAATACAAGTGGATAGACCGGGGACTGGTGTTGAAGTCCACCGCGAGCGATGACTTCAACGCGATCGATCCAAATTTCATCCGGGATACGCATGGGCATGCGTGGCTTGCCTTTGGCAGCTTCTGGAGCGGGATCAAGATGCGGCGCCTCGATGATTCCACTGGAATGCTTTCGAACGCAGACACCAAGCTATATTCGCTGGCAACGCGGAAGCGGCCCGAGAATGCGCCGCCAGCTCCTCCCAATTTGCCCGCAAACTGGCAGGCTGTCGAGGCGCCGTTTATCCTGCACCACGGCCGGTATTTTTACCTTTTCGTATCGTGGGATCTCTGCTGTCGAGGCACCAAGAGCACGTATCGCACCATGGTTGGCCGCGCATCTCAGGTCACTGGTCCTTACGTCGATCGTGGCAGCGTGCCGATGATGCAGGGTGGCGGCACCCCGCTCGTGAGCGCGAATGACCGCTGGTTGGGCCCGGGCGGCGAATCAGCGTTCACGCAGAAAGACGGGCAGAGCATCCTGGTCTTTCACGCCTACGATGCCCAGACGGGCCGGCCCGCGCTGCAAATCTCCACCATCACTTGGCAGGACGGGTGGCCGCAAGCTGCGCTGGAGCACTAGCCCGTCGCTTTAGCAATGCGGCCAACATATAATTGCCTCGAATCCCAAGGGGCCTTTTTCATGCGAGGTTTTCGATTCGTTGCGGTCTGCAGCCTATTTCTGGTGCTGGGAACTGCTTCCTTTGCCGGCGATCAGGCGTCGTCGCCCGTTCTGCAGGCGCTCCATGCAGAGCTGGAGCGCTCGATGCAAAAGCTCAAGACGCAGCCGGTTCCTCCGTATTTTCTGAGCTACGAGGTCGTGGAAACACACGCATTCTTCGTCACCGGCACGTTCGGTCAGCTTACCGGCAGCAGTGAAGGCCGTCACCGGCAGCTTGATGTCGATTTGCGGGTCGGCGATTACTCCCTCGACAACGCGCGTGAGATTCGCGGCGGTATGCGGGGTATGTCATTCCAGAACTTCTCCGGCGCCCCTATTCCTGTCGATAACGACCCGGATGCCATTCGTGCCGCCGTGTGGTATCAGACAGACGAGCGTTATAAGCGGGCCGTGGAACAATACACCAAAGTAAAGACCAATGTGCAGGTCGAAGTAGCTTCGGAGGATAAGTCCGACGACTTCACACACGAGCAGGCGCAGCAGTACAGCGAGCCGCCCGTCGACGTTACCGTGGACCGGCATGCTTGGGAAGAAAAGATCCGCAAATACACCGCGCCATTCGCCAAGTATCCGGATATCTACGACGCTACGGCCATCTTTACCGCCAGTGCGGAAACTCGTTGGTTCGTCAATTCTGACGGCTCGCGGATCCAGACCTCGCAGCCGGCGTGGCGATTGTTTCTGATGGCCCACACCAAGGCCGACGACGGCATGGAGCTACCTCGTTACGAATCGTTCCTGGGATTCACCGAGAAGGACCTGCCCGACGATAGCGCGGTGCTCAAAGTGGTGGACAAGATGATCCATGATCTCGAGGCACTGCGCGTCGCTCCCGTCGCTGATCCCTATACCGGTCCCGCCATTCTCTCCGGCCGGGCCAGCGGGGTCTTTTTCCACGAAATTTTCGGTCATCGCATGGAAGGACACAGGCAGAAACTTTCTGAAGAATCACAGACCTTCAAAAAGATGATCAACCAGGAAGTACTGCCTAAGGATTTCTCGGTTTATTTCGATCCGACTTTGCGGCGCATGGCGGGAACGTCCCTGGCCGGCTATTACCTTTACGACAATCAAGGTATCAAGGCCCGACGGGTGGATGTGGTGGAGAACGGAGTTTTAAAAACGTTCCTCATGTCGCGCACGCCCATTGAGGGAATCGCGCAATCCAACGGGCATGGGCGGGCGCAACCTGGTCTCAATCCGGTGGCGCGACAATCGAACCTGGTCGTCAATGTGGCGCCCTCGGCGGTGCAGCCAGATCTGAAGAAGCTTCTTATTGCCGAAATCAAGAAGCGCGGCCTGCCCTATGGACTCTACTTCGAAGATATTTCCGGCGGATTCACCTTCACAGCGCGGGCCATGCCGAATGCATTCAATGTGATGCCTTTGATGGTCTATCGCATATTCCCAGACGGCCGCGAGGAACTGGTCCGCGGGGTGGATCTGATCGGCACGCCGCTCACGACTTTCAGCAAGATCGAGGCCGCCGACAACCACGTTGCGGTGTTCAATGGCATTTGTGGCGCGGAGTCGGGCGGCGTGCCCGTTTCCGCGGTGTCGCCTGGAATCCTGATTTCGCAAATCGAAGTACAGAAGAAGCAAAAGTCGCAGTCGCGCGCACCGATATTGCCCGCTCCGTTTGAACCATCGGACAGGAGGAATTGAAAATGCGAATTTCCGCTGCCTTCCTTCTGCTCTGCGTTTTCGCTGTTGCCGGTCCGGCGCGGGCACAGGACGACATCGTGATGAAGGCGATGCATGACGAGCTGGACCGCTCCATGAAGCAGCTTCAGCTGGAGAATCTCGAAAAGCCTTACTTCATTTCTTATCGTGTCATTGACGTGGATCACACCGGTGTCAGCGCAAGTTTCGGCGCTCTGAGTTCGAGCTCTCAGAACCGCGGCCGCATGATGAACGTGGAGGTGCGGGTCGGCAGCTACAAGCAGGATAATACCAACTTCGCTTCCATGAGCTTCGATATGTTCGGCGGCAGCAGCCAGCTTCCGCTTGACGATGACTATAAGGAATTGCGCCGCCAGATGTGGCTAGCGACCGACGCCACGTACAAAAAGGCGGTTGAGGATTTGTCGAAGAAGAAAGCGGGTCTCCAGAACAAGGTCGATACGGACGAGATCCCCGACTTCACCAAGGAAACTCCCATGCAGATTGCGATGGACGCACCGGTCGTCCATGCCGACCGCACCCAATGGGAAACCGAGGCTCGCAGCCTTTCCGGATTGTTTCGGCAGATGCCCGATATCTACACTTCGGCGGTAAGCTTTTCGGCGACGAACTCCTATGTGCGCTACATCAATAGCGAAGGCACGTCCTACACCCGGCGGGAACCTACGGTGACCTTCATTGCCCGCGCCGCCACGCAGGCGGCTGATGGGACACCGCTTGATGACCAAGTGTGGCTTTATGCACGATCGATCGATGGGCTTCCCTCTTCTGATCAGTTGGCCTCTCGCGTGCAAATGCTGGGCGAGCGGCTCAAGGATCTGCGCGGAGCCGCGGAGCTCGAGAATTACAACGGCCCGGTTCTCGCCGAAGGCGACGCGGCGGCGCAATTGTTCGGGTGGGGCTTTGCGACCAACCTGCTCGGCGTGCGCCGGCCCACGGCGGATGGCCAGATGGCGATGGTCATGCAACGCAATGCTCCGGCGGAAAATCCGTTTTTGGACAAGATCGGCGCGCGCGTGTTGCCCGATTTCCTCAGCGTCACGGACGATCCCACGCTTACGGAATACAAGGGCGTCGCGTTGGCCGGCTGGTGCAAGGTGGATGAGGATGGAGTGCCGACGCACCAGACCAAGCTGGTGGAGAATGGGGTTCTCAAGACGCTGCTGACAACGCGCGATCCGGTTCGGGGCTTCGATCACAGCAGCGGGAGCCGCCATGCGGGACAAGCCGCGCCATCCAATCTTTTCGTGACGACGGAGAACGGCTTGAGCGAGCCCGATCTTCGCGCCAAGTTTCTGGCCACGGTGAAACAGCGCAACAAGGAATTCGGCATAGTTGTACGCCGGATGAGAGGTACGCAGCGGCCCGTTATGGCTTGGAAAGTTTACCTGGACGGCCACGAAGAATTGATTCGTGGGGTGCAGTTCACCGGTATGAATGCATCCGCATTTAAAGACATCGTGGCTGTTTCCAAAGATCAGAACATTCTCACGGTGAGCCGGCGGGCGTCTGGAACGATCAATGGATTCCCTGCCGCTGGGTTGGGCGGCGAAGACGAGTCATTCGCTCCCATCACGGTGGCGGCGCCGTCGCTTCTTTTCGATGATGTTACGGTGCACAAGGTGCGCGGCGAAACGCCGAAGCCTCCAGTGGCTCCGCATCCCTATTTCGACGGCAAGTAGCTTCCATGAAAAATCAAGACCTTCAAGTTCTTATCGTTGGAGCCGGGCCCACGGGCTTGGCATTGGCCTGCGACCTGGCGCGCCGTGGCGTCAAATTCAGGATTGTCGATAAAGCGCAAAACTACTTCGTTGGGTCGCGGGGCAAGGGATTGCAACCGCGGAGCCTCGAAGTGCTGGATGACTTCGGCATTGTCGAAGAAATCCTCAGCCTGGGAAAGTTCCATGTCCCCTTCCGCGCATACGACGGAGCGACGGTGCTGGGAGAGAAGGACATGTACGCGGGAAAAAATCCGACTCCGAGCACTCCCTATGCAAGTGTGCTGATCATTCCGCAGTGGCGCACGGAAGAAAGACTTCGCGCTCTTCTGGAGAGAACAGGCGGGCGAGTCGAGCTCTCGACTGAGCTGGTTTCGATCGAACAGGACGAACAGGGTGTTACGGCAATGCTCAAGGGCAAAGATGGCGAGGAGACGGTCCATTGCCTCTATCTGGCTGCTGCGGACGGTGGACACAGCTTTGTGCGCAAATTTTTCGAGATCCCTTTTGAAGGGGAGACTTGGAAAGAAGAGCGCATGTACGTTGGCGATGTCCGGCTGCGTGGCCTGGACCGGGAGGCGTGGCATTCCTGGCCTCATCATCCCTCCGGTTGGCTGGCGCTTTGTCCCTTGCCCTCCACCGACACATATCAGCTTCAAGCGCAGATACCAAAGGGCGAGGAGCGCGAGCCCTCATTGGAACTGTTTCAGCAGATCGTGAAAGAGCGAACCGGGCGGGAAGATGTTGTGCTGACGGATGCGCCGTGGCTTTCGCTGTACCGGCCGAATGTCCGGATGGTTTCCCGGTACCGTGTGGGCCGCGTTTTTTTGGCGGGGGATGCGGCGCATGTGCATTCGCCGGCCGGTGGGCAAGGCATGAATACGGGGATACAAGATGCGTATAACCTGGGCTGGAAGTTAGGCAGCGTTCTACAAGGAGCGCCGGATGCGCTGCTCGACACGTATGAAGAGGAACGGTTGCCCGTGGCCGCGAATGTGCTCGGCCTCAGCACAAAGCTATACCGGCAAATTACCAGCGACGGGGAAGATAGGCTTCGCGGGGATGCGGTGACTCTGCAGTTGGGAATCACGTACAAAGAGATGTCCTTGAGCAAGCAGCCGGGAGATGTAAGCCTCAAAATTGCATCGGGAGACCGTGCTCCCGATGCTCCCGGATTGGATGGGCAGGGCACACCAGTGCGGCTATTCGATATTTTTCGTGGACCCCAGTTCACGTTGTTGCGGCTGTTCGGGGTAAACGGCGCGGCGGCAGAAGTGGCCGGCGTAAAGAGCGTGGATGTTGTTGCTTCCGCTCCTCAGGAACCTGTCGGCGAGACTTTTGTGGACGCATTTGGCCATGTGGCTGCTGCTTATGGCGGTGGACGAGGCGAGTACGTGCTGGTACGTCCGGATGGATATGTTGGTTGGATTGGTTTCGAAAGCGAACTCGGCGATCTCCACCGTTATCTCTTAGGCGTCAGCTTCAGCAGCTTGCTGGTGGGCGGGGTAGTGTCGCGGACCCCTTGAAATCCCATGTCCGCGAGTACGTAGACCGCGCCATCCGGTCCAACACGAACGTCGCGAATGCGGCCGTGCAAGTCGGTCAGCAGGGCTTCTTCCGCGACGACCTTACCGCCAACCAGTGTGAGCCGGTCGACCAGCGAGCCACGCAGGCCTCCGACAAAGACGCTGTTCTTCCACTCCGGGAACAGGGTGCCCTGATAGAAGGCCAGGCCTGAGGGCGCGATAATCGGATCCCAGTAATAGACCGGCTGTTCCATGCCGTCTTTCGCGGTAATCCCCGCGCCTACGGGAACACCGGAGTAGTCGACGCCATGCGTGATCACGGGCCAGCCGTAGTTCTTACCTTTCTCGACGAGATTCAGCTCGTCGCCGCCTTTCGGACCATGTTCGGTTTCCCACAAGCGGCCAGTTGCCGGATCAAACGCGAGACCTTCCTGGCTGCGCTGGCCGATGGCCCAAATTTCCGGGAGTGCTCCAGGCGTGCCCATGAAGGGATTGCCTGGCGCAGGCTTGCCGTCTGGAGTAATGCGGATGGTCTTGCCCAGATCCGTGTCGAGCTTTTGCGCCACATCCCAGGGGGTCGCTCCCGCATCGTCACGGTCGCCGATTACCACGTAGAGATTACCGTCGCGGCCGATGGCGATGCGGCCTCCGCTTTTCGCGCCGGCTGCGAGGTTCGGTCCATTCGGTGACGGCGGCGTGCTGCGGAAGATGACCTTGACGTCGGCTAAAGCGTTTCCGTCAAGGCGCGCCCGGGCGACGTTGGTGTTGCCCATCGTCCTCTCGTGGTAGCCGAAGAACGTGAAAAAGATGCGGTGGTTACTGGCGAAGTGGGGATCGACCGCGACATCCAGCAGGCCGGTTTCCGGTTCAGAGGTTAGACCGGAAAGGCCGATGAGCGGCTCGGACAAGACACCCTGGTGATCGAGGATGCGGAAGGCGCCCGGCAATCTCTCGGTGATGAGGATCTTTCCGCCGGGAAGAAAGGCGAGCGCCCATGGGGCATGCAGGGCGCTGGTCAGCGTCGTCACATCGTAGGGCGCGGTGGCGTGATAAGGTGCGCGCGTCTGCTCCGGGAAAAGGGGTTTGTCGTCACTCTTGTCCGGCGGCCGCGATTCGATTGGCCGGCCCTCGACTGTGGAATAGACCGGGTAGACGATGGTGGGCCGGCTGGGTGGCGGCGCTGGGGTTTGGGCAATAAGAACGGCCGGAAACTGCGCCAGGCAGACAGCGAATGCGCGTCGCGCAATACGGCGGGTTCCTTGTGCGTTCATTGTGTCGTTATTTTAGAACCTTGGAAGATAATCGCTGGAGAACAGGGGGTATCGTGCCGAACCTTAATGTGGTTATCCCGGCTTCGCTCGCGTCTATTCTCGAGGAGGCGGTTGCCAGTCGAGCCACTTCCCTCGATAGCGTGGTTACCACGGTGCTCAGCCACTATTTTCAGTCGTCTCGCCACCGCGTTTATCAGATTTCAACTTCCGCTGCGCTGGTGCAAGGCGTTTACCAGGGCGCGGTTTCCTCGCGAGTTTTGCTGGCGAACGGAGACTTCGGCCTCGGAACGTTTGAGCACCTCGACGGCGAAATGGTTGTGCTTGAGGGGAATATCTATCAGGTCCACGGTGATGGCCGTGTGGAGCGCCGCCGGGGTGATTTCCGCGTCCCATTTGCCGTGGTCAGCAGATTTCATGCAGATGAGAGCTTTGATATTCCCGCGGTCAGCAGTTTGCAGGAACTCAAGGCAGCCTGCGATTCTCACCGGGAGTCGGACAATCTCTTCTACGCGTTCCGTATCGACGGCATATTCGACCGCGTGCACGTGCGCGCAGCCAAGGCTACGAGCGAGGGAAAAGGGCTCTTAGCTGCCACACAGATGCAGGCCGAATTCCACCTCACAGATATCGAGGGGACTTTGGTTTGCATGTGGTCTCCGCAGTATTCAAGTTCGTTCAGCGTGCCCGGGTATCACTTTCACTTCATCGCAAGGGACCGCAGCCAGGGTGGTCATGTGCTCGATTGCAGTGCAAGGGCCTTACATGGGGCTATTCAGGTGCTTTCCGAGTACGACGTGCGCCTCCCCGAAACGCAATCATTCTTGAAAAGCGATCTCGCCGCTGATACCACCCAGGATCTGAAGGGTGCGGAGTAAAGGTGTTCCTACTTCCAACTCAGCGTGCTGCGGCCGGTATGATCGAATTCGACATAGCGGCCGGCAGTGCCGGTGTGGAGTTCAAGCGGCGCATTTCCTAGCGTGACCGCGGTCACGGGTTCAAACCGCCATCGCACCGTAACCTTCGCGGCCCTGCCGTCGATCGCGAGCGAATGCCCGCTGCGGTGGAGGGTTCTGCCCTCGAAGTCAGTGATGGTTACCGATTTTTCATCGCCTGGCAACAGTTCATAGACGCGCCGGTCATCTAAAGATTTGACCGAGGTATTGCCGCTTTCTGCGGCGGGGACGAGCGTCATCACATCGTCAGGTATTTTGGGCAGGATGGCGCCCGCGCGCGCATATAGGGGCAAGACATCGAGCGGCGCATCGGCGATCACTACATCTCCTCCCGTAAGAGGCTTGCCGGACCAGTAGTCGATCCACTCTCCGCTGGGCAGATAGACCGGCCGCGAAGTATTTTCATCGATCACCGGCGCAACTAACAAGTCGGGCCCGAAGAGGTACTCATCCTTGGCCTCGCGGGCGCGCTTGTCGTCTTGATACTGCAACACGAGGGCGCGCATGATCGGCATTCCGGTTTTCGCGGCTTGTTGTGCTGCGGCGTAGCGATAAGGAAACAAACTCATGTGGAGCACCGCATACTTGCGGTAATTGTTGAGCGCCTGGTCGCCGTAATCCCACGCCCCGCGATTCGACGTACTTAGGAGCTCCATGGCGGGCGAAAAGGCGCTGTACTCGGTCCAGCGCATGAAGAGCCTCGGGTCGGGCGGACCTTTGGGCGTAAGGTATCCACCCAGGTCGGCCGTCCATAGCGCCATGCCACTGATGCCTGCTCCGAGCCCCGCGGTCACTACCGTGGGCAAGCCGTTTTCCGGGGAGAAATTGGACTCGTTATCCCCGCCCCAAAGCATGGCCAGATTCTGATTGCCCACGGTCGCTGAGCGGATGAACAGGATTCCGTTGCCGTGGAGTTGTTTCTGGATGACCTCCTCCATGGCGTTGTTGTACAAAACGGCGTAGCGGTTGCGCATCAATCGCGGATCGGTACCGTCCGCAAAGCGGGCGTCGCCTTGGAAGTTGCCTTCGGCGTCGTCATCCTTGAAGCCGTCGGCTCCTGCCTTGACCGCCATGCCGACTTCTCCCTGCCACCAGGTTTTGGCAGCCGGATTGGTAAAGTCGATGAGCGAACCCTGGCCCTTCCACCAAGAACCCTCGTAAGGCCGGCCGTCTTTATCTTTGACGAAGTAGCCGTGGTCGGCCGCTGCGTCGTAGTTGGACGACTTCACGTCTATCTTGTCGGCGAAACCTGCCTCGTGCGGGGGGCTGGTCTTGTTATTGATCCACGAGGTGTGCCAGAGCACTAGCTTGAAGCCGGCCGCGTGCAGGTCTTTGGTTAGGCGCGGCACATCGGTGAACTGCTTGGGATTGAATTGGTAGCTGTTGTATCCGGTCGCCCATGGGGAGTCGATCAGGATCACGCTGGTGGGCAGGCCGAGATTCCGGGTCTTCTCCATATCGTCACGCACGTCGGCGTCGTTACGGTGATAGTCGCGGCCTACCCAGGGGGCGAAACTCCAGTAGGGAGGCAGCATCGACCGCCCCGCCATGGCCGTGAACCGGTCAAGGATGCGAGGAAACTCCGGGCCCTGGATGAAGACAACGCGCAGCTTCTGCGCAGGCACGGTGAACCAAACATTCTCACGCGAGGCAGCATTCATATCGAAGATCGCCTCGGCGGTGGTATCCACCCACAGGCCGTAGCCACTGGTGCTCATGTAGAACGGGATGGGCTTGTAGGTGTCGGAGCCCTTGGAGGTCGCGTTGTCCTGAGAGGCGTTGCGGATGACCTGGTGGGTGTGATTAAGACTGTCGAAGCGCTCGCCCAGGCCATAGTAACCATCGGCAGCGTCGTTCAGAGCGAAATGCCAGTTCCCTACCCGCGAGGCCGTACCAGTCAGCTCGTAAACACCCTCGCTCAGTTGCTGGATATGTAGTTGGTTCGCGGGGAAAGCCTGACCTTCGAAGGTAACGTCGTGCAGCAGCAGCCCGGTCCCGGGCAGGCCGTTGCGGCCTACTTTGTATCCCGGGACATTGAACGCCACCGTGTTCCCTCGGAGTGCCAGGTCTTGAGCGCCCAGAACGCTCGTCATGCAAAATACGCCCGCAAGCCAGCAAAGCATGTGCCGCATCATCGAGTCCGCACCTCGATGATGATGATAGTAGAGAGCTAGCGTGGGTGGGTGAAGCCGCATTCCTTCCACAGCTTTTCCCAGGCCCATATGCCGCTGATGACCTTGGCTGGTAGTGGAAATCCCAACTGATGGGCCAGCATACACACCTGGCCGCGATGATGGGCGTCGTGGGTCATCATATAGGCCTGCATGGCCGCGCCCGCAGGCCACGGCTTGGACCAACCGTCGCGGTGAAAGATTCGCTCCTGCGGCCGGGAGAGGGCCTCCGCAAGCATCTCGGAGCAGCGGGCGGCGCTTTCCCACAGAGCGGCCGCAGCCTGCTTCTGCGTACAGCTGGCGCGGTTGAGCGGTGCGGGCCGCTTTAGCTCCGGGGCAGACAGCCTTAGCCACTTAAGGCGAATGTTATGGACGTGAGTGAAGATGGCGACAATCGTCCGTCCCTTACTCGCGGGCAGGTGAGCACGCCACGCATCGGGGTTGAGATGCTCGAGGATGACTTGATTCATCCGCTCGTTGACGGAGTAACTTTCTACCAGTACCTGGCGAAGGTCAGCGCTCGCATCGGCGTGTGAGGGGCTCATGGAACCATCATAGAGAGATGGGAGCTCCTGCCTGGCAGTGACTGTGCTACTCTCCCGGCATGGCAGCCACGACAACGATCCACAGGCCGGAAACGCTGCGGCATTCCGCTGTGGTTCGCGTGACCCACTGGATCACGGTATTTGCCTTTTTTGCGTTGTTGGTCAGCGGCGCTGAAATTGTGATCTCACACCCGCGCTTTTATTGGGGTGAAGTGGGGAATGTGATGACTCGGCCGCTGTTTACCCTGCCGATACCGTCGTCCCGAGATACCGTTCCGACTGGCTACGGCTACGTGATGCCCGATCAGAATGGCTGGAGCCGGTCGCTCCACTTCCAGTCCGCATGGGCTGCGGTGCTGACCGGCATGGTCTACGTGATGGCAAGCATGTGGAGCGGCCACTTCCGAAAGGACCTGGTCCCGGCGCCAGCCGACCGGAAGTGGCGAGCATTTTGGGAAGTGATCGCCCGTTATCTTCGCAGGGCGCCGGCGGAGGAAGCCGAGGCCCGGTCGTACAATGTTCTCCAGCGGACGGCTTATCTGGTGGTGATTTTCGTACTGTTTCCGCTGGTGATCTGGACGGGATTGGCGATGTCTCCCGCCTTTACTTCCGCGGTTCCGGTGGCCGTGGTCGCGTTAGGCGGCCGTCAGTCCGCACGCACCATTCACCTTTTCGTCTCCGTATTTCTTCTGCTTTTCGTGGTGGTCCACGTTACGATGGTGGTGCTGGCGGGATTCAGAAGCCGCATGCGGGCCATGATTACCGGGCGTGTAGGCGGGCCCCGGGAGCGCACATGAGCAAGATTTCACGCCGCAAGCTTCTCACCCGTGGCCTCGCCGCAACCGCGGGATTGTCGGGAGTGGCGGCAGCCGCCGTGCTGGCGGAACGGTATGGGTTAATTCCGCCCGATGGTGGCGGACTCTACGGTCCAGGAACCACGCTGACCTACGCGGCACAACGGCTGCTGACGAAGCACTCGCTGGCCCGCGAGTTCCCGCGCAGCATGATTTCCAAGATGCCGTTCGCCAACGAGACGCCGGTTCTCGACGATGCTTTCAAGCGCCACCAGGCCAGCGGGTTCACAGACTGGCGGCTGAAGGTCGACGGAATGGTTACCCACCCGGCATCGCTTTCGCTGTCGGATCTGGGGAGCTTTCCCGTGCGCAGCCAAATCACCGAGGTGGCTTGTGAGGAAGGCTGGTCCTATATTGCCGAGTGGATCGGCATCCCGCTGAGTGAGGTGCTGAGGGCCACTGGGATTCTGCCCCAGGCGCGTTATATCGTGTACTACTCGATCGATCGCAGCTGGTGGGAGAGTATCGACATGGCGGATGCTCTGCATCCTCAGACCTTGCTTACGTTGGGGATGAACAACGGCGACTTACCGGTGCCGTTTGGCGGCCCGATCCGCCTGCGCGTCCCTCGCCAACTCGGCTACAAGAGCGTTAAGTTCGTAAATCAGTTGACCGCGACGGATAATTTAAAGGGCTTTGGTAAGGGTCTAGGATCCGCGGAGCCCGAAGCCGGTTATTCGTGGTACGCAGGTATCTGACGGAGGTTTTAAAACTGTGACTACACCCACTTTCATCCCCACGACCGACGAATTGAGCAAGCTGGATCGCGACCTGCGGTTTCACCCTGCGACTACGGAGCATCCAGCTGTTCTGACTCCTGAGCAAATCGCGGCGTTTAATCGCGACGGCTACCTGGCCGGGATTCGAATTTTCAGCGATGACGAGATAGCCGGCATCCGCGCTTACTTTGATGAACTGCTGGCCAAGACGCTGGCCGCGGGCGGTGACAGCTACTCGATCACCACGGCGCATCTCCGTCATGGGCGGGTCTACGACATCCTGACGGATCCTCGTATTGTGGGCCGCATCAAGGACCTGATTGGCGAGAATGTCGTGGCGTGGGGTTCGCATTTCTTTTGCAAAATGCCTGGAGACGGCAAACGGGTCTCCTGGCATCAGGATTCGAGCTACTGGCCGTTAACGCCGTCGATGGCTGTGACCGCGTGGCTGGCGATCGACGATGCGACCGTCGAGAACGCTTGCATGCGGTACATTCCTGGTTCGCATCAGTTGGGTCACCTGACGTACACGCTCAGTGAAAACGATGAGGGGAATGTTCTGAACCAGACGGTTCCCGGCGCGGAGAAACTTGGACAGCCGTTCGATGTGGAACTGAAGGCCGGGGAGATTTCCATCCACAGCGATCTGCTGCTGCACGGATCGGAAGCGAATCAATCGAGCAAACGCCGCAGCGGGCTAACCTTGCGCTATTGCCCAACTGTGGTGAGGGCGGGGCTGGGCTGGAACGCAAAGGGGGTTGTGGTAAGCGGGAAAGACGAATCCGGGCACTGGGCCAACCCGGCGAGGCCGGAAGCTGAGTAGGCGGATTCGCTTCTCAAATAGAACGCGTGGGGGGCGCTGTGATGGTTGATTGGTCCGGATGCGAGTTAGTCGAGAGCATCCCTGATAAGGTGGGTGGCAGGCCCGTCGTCAAGGGCACGCGGATCCTCGCTGACACAGTCCTTACAGACCAGGAACTGGGAGCAACCGTCGAAGAGACACATGAGAGCTTTCCTAGTCTCTCAGTTGAGACGATTCGCTCACTCAGAGCTTACGGCCACTCCCGCAAACTCCAGTTTCAACGTTGAAGGTCCTCCTTGGCGAGAACATGCCGCAATTTCACGGGTTGTTATTTCTCTTCCTGGCCGCCGCTCTTTTTCCCGCGGCTTTTGGCTTTGATCCCTGAAGGATGAGCTGCAAACCTTCCCGGTAACGACGGTCATAGCGGTCGAAGAGAATCGACGAAGCCTGCCGGTTGTAGGGAAAGATCAGCGGATCGAGACGCGCATTCCGCGCTTCGATGGAGTAGAAGGGCGACCGTTCCCCCGGAGTGGGAAAGACTGCCTGCTCTTCCATCACAAAACTGAACGTGTAGTTGTAGATCGTGCTTAGCAAGACGACGGCCTCCCGCAAGGTGAAACCGGATGCGAGCAGTTGCCCACAGATCTTTTCCGTCGTCTTGAGCGGCTCCGTCGTGGTCAACCTGGTTCCACTCACCATGCGAGCGCCATCGCGGTAAGCCAAAAGCGTGTTTCGTAGACCTTCCCCGTAGGTGGAGGCCCAGACCCTCCAATCGGAAGAGTTGCGCCGCGGGAGGAGATTGGCCTCGCCTTCCGCGAGCACAGTCGTCGCCATTTCATCGAGCAGTTCCTCCTTGCTCTTGAAATGCCAGTAGATGGTAGCGGCTTGAACATGCAGCTCGACTCCCAGCCGGCGTAGCGTGAGCTGCTCCAGGCCGATCTCGTTCAGCAGTTTCAACCCCGCCCGAGTGACCATGTCTCGATTGATCTTCATGAATCCAGCATACCGCGTTTGACATCCATTAATTGAACGGTGTTAGATATTACCTAACAACGTTCAATTGCGGGCCGGCTTGACCCGGCAAAAGCATTAAGGAGAACCATCATGAAAGCAGCTATCGTTACCGCCGCAGGCAAGACTCCTACCTATGGAGATTTCGAGAACCCCGTTGCCAAGGAGGGCGAAGAGATCATTTCGGTGCGAGCGGCCGCGCTCAGCAATCTAACGAAGGCGAGGGCGACCGGAGCTCACTACAGCTCTAGCGGCATCTTCCCGGCAGTGGCCGGAACGGATGGAGTTGGGCGTACCCAGGACGGGCGCCGGGTCTATTTCGCCATGCCGGAGGCGCCTTTCGGCTCGCTCGCTGAGTTTTGCCCGATTCATGCAAGGCGCTGCGTAGACATTCCTGACGGGCTCGATGATATTACCGCCGCTGCCATCGCCAATCCCGGCATGTCGGCTTGGGCAAGCCTAGTCGAGCGGGCCCATCTTGTGGCCGGAGAAACGGTGCTGGTCAACGGTGCGACCGGGACTGCAGGCGGAGTTGCTGTGCAACTGGCCAAGTACCTCGGCGCAGCCAAGGTCATTGCAACTGGCCGCAACGCCAAGGAACTGGAAGCAACAAAGCTGCTCGGCGCAGATGTCGTAATCCCGTTCGCCCTTGGCGCGGAGCACCCTGCAGGAGCGAGTGAGTATGAAGAGGCTCTTAAAGAGGCGTTTTCGGGGGGAATCGACGTAGTGATCGACTATCTGTGGGGCGAGAGCGCGAAGACGGCGATCGTTGCGCTGGCGAAGACGATCGAGGAGAAGCCCGTCCGCTTCGTCCATGTTGGGGCAGCGAGTGGTGAACCGGATATGGAACTGCCCGGTGCGGCACTCCGCTCGGCAGCCATCACTCTTATGGGAAGCGGTATTGGAAGCGTGAGCCGGAAGGGCTTGGTGGAATCGATCGCCCGGGTCTTCGAAGCGGTGGAACCGGCACGTTTGCAGATCGCGACCCAGGTAGTGCCGCTATCAGAGGTAGATGCCGTTTGGGAGAAGGCAACGGGGAAGCCGAGACTCGTTTTCACCGTTGCCTAGCCAAATCAACACGGGATGACGGATGGAGTTCTAATTGCTGATGGCGACGCCGCTGAAGGACGCAACATTCATAGAGCCGGAAGTCGCCACAGCGGTCAGATCACCAAGTTCGTCGATCGAGAAGACCGCAACATGCGCCTGACCGCTGGCCGTATAGATCACTGCCAGCCATTTATTGTCAGGCGATACTGTGATATCCGTCGGCGAGCCCGGTAGCGGCACGGATTTGTAGAATGCTCCGCCCTTGCCATCGGTAAAGAAGATTGAGACGGCTTCGCCCGGTGAGTTGGCGGTATACCAGATACTCAGCGGACCCTTGGCGACCCAACACGGGGCGTTGGTTGGAAATGACGGGGTTGGCCCTGCGATGGGAGAAACGTTCGCATTCTCATCCACAAGGGCGAAGCTGTCGGGGCTGTGCGCAGGAGTAAAGCCGAGAATGTTTCCCCAGAACGCAGCTCCGAGAGGTGTATTGTTGGCGTCGCTTGGCAGGGTAATGAGGTTGCTCGCGCCGGTGAATCCTCCGTTGCTGGCGAGCGGCAGCTGCAGCAGGGAACCTGAGGTCATCGTAACCGCCGCCCAGGTGCTTCCGAGAGCGATCTGGCCTGCCGACTTATCGGACAGACTTACTACGGGGCCGTCCAGATAACCCCAAGGCCATGCGTGCGACTCCGCGCATTTGGTCCCAACGATGAAGATACGATCTTGGGTTAACGCCACGGAATCTGGTTTCACGCAGTCGCGAGCCATACCGATGGTTCTTGTCATGAGAATGAAATCGTCGTAGCGTGCGAACTGAGTTACGGTATTGGAACCGTAGTTCGCGACCGCACCGAAACCGTTTTGGAACTGCAAAATGCCGGCGTTCCCACTCGCGCCACCGATGCCTCCCGTGGGCAAGGTTTCCTGTAACGAGAGCGACGGAGTTTGCCCCGTGTTGAGTTTGAAGGCGACGACAGCGTTGCCGCTTGCGCTGTTCGTGCTGGTGAGTATGAGGACGCTGCGGCTTTGCTGTCCTGCAGCCGCGAGCGCGCCACTGAGACTGATAGCAGCCAGCACTGCGCCGGAGCGCCACTGGTTAAATTTGCATAGTTCGTGGAACTTCATTGCGAGTCTTCCTTTATGTTTGGGGTAAAGTGATGCCCGCGCAGGTGCACGAGAGCGGGTTGAGAAGGCGGGGCATGGGTGCTGGTAGATATTTCGGCTTTGCGCGGCGGAAAGTTATATTGATTCAAGCGAATGTAGAAATGGGAAAGGTTTCTGCGCGACGTTGTAAGTCTTGGTCCCTTTTTCGCGAATTCACTCAAAAGGCATAAAGGTGGTTTGTAAGTTGGAACGCACGGCAACGCCGACGTGCTTGGTGTATCCGAATGAGTGCCGGTGGTGAATGGTCTGTTCTTTGTTCGGCGAAAATGGAAATATTAGGGGAGTCCCGAAGGGTTGGCTGAGAGTAGCCCAGGACGAAATCCTGGGTGGTTTGAAATCACGATCCTAGTCCCGAAGGAGACGACTCAAACTAAATAACGATGCGGCTTTAGGTAATTTTCAGCCGTCCCTTCGGGACGATACGTAGGACGTACGATTTCCCAGGATTTCATCCTGGGCTACTCTCAGCCGTCCCTTCGGGACTCGCGCGGTGGTTTTCTGCAGCCGTTTTACCCCGCTGCTATGACATAGCCTGCAAAACAATGCTCATCCGGAGAATGTTCTGAACAAGTGTTCTTCGTGACGACGGAAACGAGCACGGCGCGGCGCTTGTTGCAATGTGAACGGAACGCCATGCTTCTCGGCGACGTGCTGCGTTTGTAGCGACTGGTGAGTTTAAGTTGCATGACTTCGTGATCATGCCGGATCATGTGCATCGACTGATGAGTATTCCGCGCGCAATTACGATTGAAAAAGATATGCAGCTTATTAAAGAAGGATTTTCGTATCGCCTGAAGAGGGAGTTCGGATATCTGGGCGAGTCTGGCTAAGAGCGTTTTCTGAGGAGCGGATGGTCGATGAGCACAGCTTCTTGCAGCACGTGGGCCGATTATGACTTCTTCGAATGGTTTCGCTCAATGATGAAAATCGTTTGATGGGCTTCGCCCGTCTTTTTCGGCCCACGTACGCTGGTGCGAACATGGGGCACCCGTCGAGTTTAGTTTGGTCCTCTAGTTGGGTTCGCGGGCAGACTGCGTTTCTCTAGTTCTCACAACCCCCCCTAGAGCGCCCTGTCCCAAACATTTGATAAGCAAACCCGCAGTGGCAGGGGCTGAACAGGCTGCGGAAAAACTCGGTTTTGCTGTGGTTCTAGCTGTGGCAGGGGCTAAAGCCCATCCTATTTTCAAGTGTTTACGGCACGACTAAAGTCGTGCCCTGATACAAAACCGAGTTTTTCCGCAGCCTCTGAAGCCCAGTTCTGGGGAGGCCTGTTACGGCACGACTAAAGTCGTGCCCTGATACAAAGCAAAAGGCCTGGACGCCATAGCGCTAACGCTCGCTAGTCGGTGTTACATGTTCCATACGAACAAAAGCGCAGGGGCTGAAGAGGGTGTGTATGTACCCCTGAGTAAGGACTTACAAAAGGCTGGCGGCTTCTGCGCACACAGCAAAGCCCGCGCCTGGAGGCGCGGGCTTTGCTGAATTACCGACTCGGTTTAGACGTTAGCGTCGTGGCCGCTGCCGTCGGGTGGCTGCTGTTCGGACATCGCTTTGTCGATCTCCTCGCGACGCTTCGCCCTGGCTTCGGCACGCTTCTGGCGCTTCTCGTCTAGCTCGTGCTCGGAACCCAGAAGCTCGATGAAGGCCTTCTCGGCTCCGTCACCTTTTTGGAAACCGGTGCGCACGATGCGTAGATAGCCGCCCGCACGATCTCCGTAGCGCGGGGCTACGGTGTCGAACAGGCGGGAGACCGCTTCCCGGGTCTGCAGATAGGACAGGGCAAGACGGCGCGAGTGCAGGTCGCCCCGCTTGCCCAAAGTGATCAGCTTTTCTACGTGAGGACGAGCAGCCTTGGCCTTGGTGATGGTCGTCTCTACCCGGTCCTCAAGAAGAATGGACGTTACCAGGTTCCGCAAAAGGGCGCGGCGATGGCTGGTGTTCCGTCCTAGTTTGTAGCCTGCATTGCGATGGCGCATGGGTTTCTCTTTCTACCTAGAAGTTTTCCGGCTCCGACTGGAGCGGAATGTCCACTCCCTCGAGATCCTCGTCGTCGTCGTCCTCTTCATCGTCATAGCGGTTGTAGCTCGCCGCCAAGGTCGCAGCCGGCAGTACGCTGGTCGGTCCAGGCACCGCGTTCCCGTGCTCGTCGATCTTCATGCCCAATGACAAGCCCATCTGCGCCAGAATCTCCTTGATTTCGTTCAAGGACTTGCGGCCGAAGTTCTTCGTCTTGAGCATCTCGGGCTCGGTCTTCTGAACCAGCTCGCCGATGGTCTGAATGTTCGCGTTCTTAAGGCAGTTGTAGCTGCGCACACTCAATTCCAGCTCCTCGACAGAGCGGTTGAGATTCTCGTTGCGCAACTGCATGCGGCCTTCGTCATGAGCGCTCTCGGCTTCGATCTCTTCCTCGAAGTTGATGAAGATGCTCATGTGGTCCTTGAGCAGCTTGGCCGCGAGGCCGAGCGAATCAGCGGGCAATACCGAACGATTGGTCCAGACCTCGATGGTCAGCTTGTCGTAGTCGGTGATCTGACCCAGACGAGCCGCGTCCACGGTGTAGTTGACCTTGCGCACGGGCGAGTGCACCGAGTCGACGGGAATGAAGCCAATGCCCAGGTCGGAATCAAAATTCTTGTCTGCGGAAACGTAACCACGGCCGCGCTTGAGGCGCATTTCCATGTCCAGTTTGCCGCCTTCGCTCACCGTGGCGACATAGACATCCTTGTCCAGGATCTCCACGTCTCCGTCTGCCTCAATCATGCCGGAGGTGACAACACCCGGCTGGTCGGCGCGCAGATAAAGCGCCTTGGGCCCTTCGCCGTTCAGCTTGAAGGGGATCTGCTTGAGGTTCAGGATGATGTCGGTCGCGTCTTCGACGACGCCGGTGATCGATTGAAATTCGTGCAGCACTCCTTCGATCTTGACCGCGGTGACAGCCGCGCCTTCAATCGAGGAAAGTAGAGTCCGGCGCAGCGCGTTGCCGATGGTGGTGCCGAAGCCGCGCTCAAAAGGCTGGGCGCTGAACTTGCCGTATTTCTCGGTTAAGGTATCGGTGTCAACTGCAAGACGTTTCGGTTTTTGGAATCCTCTCCAAAGCATATCGGTGTTCCCTTTCCCTGCGCGGCGAGCGTCGCGATGCATTTTGCAACGGCCGCGCTTGTTCTCCCTCGTGGTTGGTTTTTTACTTGCTGTACAGTTCGACGATCAGCTGCTCGTTGACCGGCAGATTCACATCTTCACGTTTCGGCAGCGCGAGGATCTTGCCGGATAGATTGGCATGATCCACCTGCAGCCAGCGGGGCGCTACCTGGTGGCTGGCAAATTCGGTTGAGGTTTCGAGCACCGTGAGTTTTTTGCTGCCCTCGCGGATCTTGATCTCGTCCCCTACTCCTACCTGATAGGAAGGAATGTTCACTTTGCGGCCGTTTACTTCCACATGGCCATGGCGGACGATCTGCCGCGCCTGGCGGCGGGAGCTGGCGAAGCCGAGCCGGAAAGCAACGTTATCCAGACGCCGTTCGAGCTGCTGCAAGAGCAATTCGCCGGTGACGCCCTGGGACCGCGAAGCCTTCTCGTAATAGGCGCGGAACTGGCTTTCCAGGGTGAAATAAATGCGCTTGGCCTTCTGCTTCTCACGCAATTGGAGACCGTAGCCGACGATCTTGGGCTTGCGGTCCCGGCCGTGCTGGCCAGGAGCGAAGTTGCGCTTCTCAATAGGGCACTTTTCTGAAAAGCACTTGGTGCCCTTCAGAAAAAGCTTCATGCCTTCGCGACGGCAAAGGCGACAGACTGGTCCGGTATAACGTGCCACGTATTCTTCTCCTTACTTCAGGGGCCGACCGGTTTACGGAGCGCTTTATTGATAAAGCTTCCTTCGTCCCGGTCCACCAAATATTTGTTAAACGCGCCGGCGCTTGGGCGGACGGCATCCGTTGTGGGGAATCGGGGTGACGTCGCGGATGGAGCGGACATCGAGTCCCGCTGCCGCCAGCGCACGCACCGCAGACTCACGGCCGGAACCCGGACCGCTGACCCGCACATCGACCGAACGCAGGCCGTGATCGCGCGCCTGGTTGGCGGCATTCATGGCTGCCTGCTGCGCGGCAAAGGGAGTACCCTTGCGCGAGCCGCGAAAGCCCAGGGAGCCCGAGCTCTTCCAGGAAAGCGTGTTGCCCTGGCCGTCGGTGATGGTCACGATGGTGTTGTTGAACGAAGCCTGCACATAGACCAATCCATAGGGAACGTTCTTGCGCTCGCGCTTCTTGAACTTTTTGTTCTTGCCGGCTTTTCCGGTTTCTTTCTTTTGTTCCTGTTTCGCCATTAGGTCTTCGCCGTCGCTTTCTTCTTGCCTGCGATTGTGCCCTTACGCGGTCCCTTACGGGTACGCGCGTTGGTGTGGGTGCGCTGGCCGCGGACGGGAAGGTTGCGCCGGTGGCGCAGACCACGATACGACTGAATATCGATCAGCCGCTTGATGTGCATGGAGACGTCTTTGCGCAGATCGCCTTCGATCTGGCCTTCGTTCTCAATCACCTGGCGGATACGGTTAACCTCGTCTTCGCCGAGATCCTGAACCTTCTTGAAGGGGTCCACATTGGCTGTGGTCAGGATGCGCCGCGCGCGGGGGTTACCGATACCGAAAATGTAGGTCAGCGCGATCCTCGCCTGTTTGTGACGGGGCAGATCGACGCCAGCAATACGTGCCATACCTGATCCTTTTTGGTTCGTGTGCTCGATGCAGCTTCGCCGCTCGAGCAGATTTGGTTTGAGCGGGTGGAGAGGTTCAACGCAAGCCCCATTGGGCTAACTAGCCTTTTTTCCAAATCCCGCAAAGAACGCGAGATGTGGACCACCCACTATTTACTAGCCTTGGCGCTGTTTGTGCTTCGAGTTCTCGCAAATCACCCGCACCACACCGCGGCGATGGATGACCTTGCACTTGTCACAAATCTTCTTTACCGATGCCCGTACTTTCATCACTGCTCCTGACTTTTACTTGTAGCGGTAAACGATCCGGCCCCGGGTCAGATCGTAAGGACTGAGCTCCACCGCTACCCGGTCGCCGGGGAGAATGCGAATGAAATTTTTCCGCATTCGTCCTGAAACGTGCGCCAGAACCTGGTGCTTGTTCTCCAGCTCAACTTTAAACATCGCGTTCGGCAACGTTTCTACGACCGTTGCCATTACCTCAATCGCGTCTTCCTTCGACAAACTTTATCCCGATTCTGCCTGCTCCCACAGGCGTCCTGACCTACTGCGTCAAAATTACAGCGCCTTCGGCAGTCACCGCGACGGTGTGCTCGAAGTGAGCGCTCAAACTTCCATCTTCGGTGACAGCCGTCCAGCCATCGCTCAACACCTGAACCCCCGGCTTGCCCACATTAACCATGGGTTCAATGGCCAACACCATACCGGCGCGCAGCTTGGTTCCCATTCCCCGCTGCCCGTAATTAGGGACCTGCGGGTCTTCATGCATGCGGGTGCCGATGCCGTGCCCGACAAATTCGCGCACCACGCTAAATCCGTCCGCTTCCACCACTTCCTGCACCGCCGCCCCGATGTCACCCAGGGTCGCGCCTGGCCGTACTACCTTGATTGCGGTCTCGAGGGAAGCCTTGGTCACGTCCAGGAGACGCTTGGCTTTGGGCGACAAGTCTACTCCCACTCCGACCGTAATCGCCGAATCGCCATAGTAGCCGTCCAATACCACTCCGCAGTCGATGGAGACAATGTCACCTTCGCGCAGCACGCGCTCGCCGGAGGGAATGCCGTGGACGACTTCCTCATTGACCGAGGTACACAACACGCAGGGATAACCGCGGTAACCCTTGAACGCGGGGGTGGCGCCCAACTCCGCCATCTTGCTGACTGCCACGTTCTCCAGGTCGAGCGTCGTCACGCCTGGCTTGACGTGAGCTCTCACGTGCTCCAGCACGGTACGAACTGCCGCTCCGCTGCGCCGCATCTTTTCTATCTCCTGCGGCGTTTTGATCATGATGGCCATTGGCCTGGTCTTCTCTCTTCTTCGTCTCTTCTACGTCCGGGACCTGAGCTGCGCGATGGCTGCCAGGATGCCCGACAATACTTCACTTGCCGGCTGCTCGCCGTCCACTTCCACGAACCGGCTGCTGGCACGATAATGATCCACCACCGGCGCTGTGAGCGCGGTATACGTACGCATTCGCTCGTGGAAGACCGCTTCCGTATCATCCGCGCGCTGGACCAACGGTGCGCCTTCAACATCGCATACCGTGTCAAACTTCGGCGGCTGCAGATAAACGTTGTAAATACGCTGGCAGGTTGGGCAATTGCGCCGACCGGTGATACGACGCAACAACTGAGTATAACTTACCTGGATACTTACTGCAATCAGGGGCAACCCAGACGGCTCCGCTGCCAGGCGAGAGTCGAGCCATTCGGCCTGAGGCAGGGTCCGGGGGTAGCCGTCCAGGATGTAACCCCGCGCAGTGTCGGGCTGGGTTAGCCGTTCGGCGACCATCTGGTTGACCAAGTCGTCGGGAACCAGCCGGCCCGAATCCATCAGGTGGGTGGCTTGGGCGCCAAGCGCCGTTCCGCGCTGCCGGTGGTCCCGGAGCAGATCGCCGGTCGAAATTTGCGGAATGCCCCAGGCCGCCATGATGCCCTTGGCCTGGGTTCCCTTCCCTACTCCGGGAGCCCCCATCAACAACATGGGACCGGGGATGATGTCTTTCCAGGGGTTTTCAGCCGGTCCGGTTTCCGCGACCGGTAAAGGCTTCACCACGAGCGCCTTCCGCGGACCCTGCCGCTGCGCGGGGAGAAGCCGTCGTAGTGGCGCATGATCAGCTGCGATTCCACCTGGTTGACGGTATCCATAGCGACGCCTACGACGATCAAGAGCGACGTACCGCCGAAGTAGAAGCTGACGTTCAATCCGTGGGTGACCCAGGTCGGCAGCTTTTCAAAGAAGCCGCCTACGAGCCAGAGGTCGTTGAGGTGAATGCCGCTGATCAAGATCTGGGGAATGAGCGAGATCACGATCAGGTAAAGGGCGCCTACCAGGGTGATGCGGGTGAGGACGTCGTTGACGAAATCGGAGGTACGCCGCCCGGGACGAATGCCAGGAATGAAGCCGCCGTATTTGCGCATGTTGTCGGCAATGTCGTCGGGGCGGAAAACGATGGAGATGTAGAAGTAGGCAAAGAAAACGATGCCCACGATGTAGAGCAACTCATACCACGGCTCGCCGGGGCGGAGGCCGTCGAACACCCGGGTCAAAAAGCCGCTGTTGCGCACGAAGCCGGAGCCGGCAAAGAGTAATGGCGCCGATAGGATGGAACTGGCGAAGATGACCGGCATGACGCCGCCGGAGTTAACCTTGAGGGGCAGGTGGGTGGATTGGCCGCCCATCAGACGCCGGCCCACGATCCGCTTGGCGTATTGCACCGGGATGCGCCGCTCGCTGCGCTCGACAAAGACGATAAAGGCCACGATGGCGATCATCATGCCTACGAGCAGGACGAGGGCCGGGATGGTGAAGGATCCCCAGGCCTGGGTGCGTGCCTTGTCGATGAGATCCTCTATACCGCGAGGCAGGCCGACGACAATGCCGGCGAAGATCAAAAGGCTCATGCCGTTGCCGATGCCGCGGTCGGTGATCTGCTCACCCAGCCACATGATGAAGGCGGTGCCCGTGGTGAGGGTGACCATGGTCATCAAGATGAAGCCGGGGCCGGGGTTCAATACGTAGGACACGCCGCCCGATCCGTGCGACAGAGTCAACGCGATGGCAAGGGACTGGATGGCTCCCAGGACCACGGTGACGTAGCGGGTCCATTGGGTGATTTTCCGCCGGCCGAGTTCGCCTTCTTTCTGCAGCTTGGCGAGGGGCTCGTACACCACGGTCAGCAACTGGAAGATGATGGACGCGGTGATGTAGGGCATGATGCCCAGGGCGAAGATGGTCAGACGGCGCAGGTTTCCGCCGCTGAACAGGTCGACCAAGCCGAGGGCGCTGCCGGCTTGCTGGTCGAAGAACTGCGCTAATAGCTTGAGGTTGACTCCCGGGGTCGGGATTTGGGAGCCGAGGCGGTAGACAGCTAGGATTCCCAAGGTGAAAAGGACCCGCTTGCGCAGGTCGGGAATGCGGAAGATATTGCGGATCTTCTCAAACATACTGCCGGTACCTCAGGGGCTAAAGCCCAGTTCTTCTTGCCGGATTGAAGTACGACTCGCTGCGGCGAGGCAGCCCGTACCCTTCGAGCTCTTCGAGCCCAAGACCTATATCTTAAACCGCAAAGGGTGCGTGGCAATCGAGGGAAACCGCAGATACCTCCACTCCGCTACGCTCCGGTCTTAATCAACAAATGCTGGATCCACTCTCTGATGCTGTTTCCACTTTGGCTTCTTTCCCACATCTCGCAAAAACGCGGAATATCGGGCAGCCCTGGGGAAGCCCTATTCTTTTTGTCCGACGGTTCATTCCGTTCCTAACTTGCCGTCAGGCAAGTCGTTTGCTCCTAATTAACAACCGTCCATTCGATCGACTAAAAGCGTTTGAAGAGCTTCGCCCATCTTTTTCGGCCCACGTACGCTGGTGCGAACATGGGGCACCCGTCCAGTGCGCGGCGGCCCGTACTGTTCATTCCACTCTTAACTTGCCGCAGGAAAGTCGTCTCCTCGGGATGACAACTTTGTTACGGCACCTACTGTACCGAGTACGTCCGGCTAAGCAGGCTTGGGAAAAAGTCATATTTGTTGTAGTTCTGGCGGTGGCAGGGGCTAAAGCCCATCTTATTTTCAGGCGTTTACGGCACGACTAAAGTCGTGCCCTGATACAAAGCATGAATCTGTTCGCAGACTGTAAAGCATGAATCTTCTCAACAGCCTCAGCCGACCAGGATAGCTTTGCCGCCGGCTTTCTCGATTTTTTCCTGGGCGGACTTGGAGAACTTGTGGGCATGCACCGTAACCGCTACCGTCAAGTCGCCGTCGCCCAACACCTTGACCAGACCATCCCGCTTCTTGAGCAGGCCTTTGCCGGCAAACGACTCGAGGGTCAATTCGGCTTGACCCAGTTCCTCGTGGAGTTCGGCGATTCGGCTCAGGTTGATTATCGAATACTCAGTGCGGAAGATGTTGGTGAATCCGCGCTTGGGCAGACGGCGATGCAACGGCATCTGTCCGCCTTCGAAACCGCGCATCATGTGCGATCCGGAACGGGAACGCTGCCCCTTGTGGCCCCGGGCTGAGGTCTTGCCCATGCCTGAGCCCATACCGCGGCCGACACGCTTCTTGTTGCTGTTCGCCGCCTTGGGCGCCCGTAAATTAGAAAGATTCTTTGACATGACTATCCTCGCTCAACGCCGGACTGGTTGCTCCAGCCCGACTCGCTTACTCTACGATCCGGACTAAATGCGGCACGGTCTTCACCATGCCACGGATCGACGCCGTATCCTCACGCACGACCACTTGATTCAACCGGGTAAAACCCAAGCCCTTGATGACCCGCTTGTGCTTCTCCGGAGTGGAAATCGCGGACCGGTAATACTGCAGGCGCATCGTCGCCTTTGCTGGATTGGTTGTGTCCGCCATCAATATAGCTCCTGTGGCTGCTTGCCCCGAGCGGCCGCCACTTCGCCCCGATCCCGCAACTGCACCAAGGCATCGAAGGTCGCCTTGACCACGTTATGGGGATTGGCCGAGCCCAAGCTCTTGGTGAGGATATTTTGCACCCCGACCGAGGTCATCACCGCCCGCACCGCGCCCCCGGCAATCACGCCGGTTCCTTCGGGCGCCGGCTTCAGGAGCACATGCCCGGAGCCGAAGCGGCCGAGCACCTGGTGGGGAATCGTGGTCTCGGAAAGATTGATATGCACCAGGTTCTTCTTGGCCGATTCGATGCCTTTACGAATGGCCTGGGGCACTTCCTTGGCCTTGCCGGAACCAAAGCCGACGACGCCGGCAGAGGGATCTCCGACCACGACCAGGGCCGCAAAGGACATGTTCTTACCGCCCTTGACCACCTTGGTGACACGATTGATGGACACCACCTGATCCTTCAGGTTGTACTGTCCGGCGTCCAATTTCCGCTTCAGTGTTGCCATGCTGGTATCGATTCCTTCCTAGAACTCCAAACCTGCTTCGCGCGCCGCATCCGCCAGGGCCTTGATGCGCCCGTGGTAGAGATAGCCGCCGCGGTCAAAAACCACTTGCTTGATTCCCTTTTCGAGCGCCCGCTCGGCGACCAGCTTGCCCACTTCTTTGGCTGCCGCGACATTGCCACCGGTTTTTACCTTGGCCGCCAGGCTGGACGCGGAGAGGATGGTCTCCCCCTTGGCGTCATCGATCACCTGGGCATAGATGTGGTTCAGGGAACGATACACATTCAGCCGGGGACGAGCGGCGGTGCCGTCCATTTTCTGCCGGATGCGGAAGTGCACCCGCTGGCGAATTACATTTCTCTGTCTAATCGGAAGCATTTACTTTCCCTCTCCTAAAAGCGGAGCCGCCCTGCGGCCCCGTTCGGTTTTACTTGGCGCCTGTCTTGCCGACCTTCTTCTTCAAACGCTCGCCGGCATAGCGCACGCCCTTGTTTTTGTACGGATCGGGCTTGCGCAAGGAGCGCATATCGGCGGCCACCTGGCCGACCTTTTGCCGGTCGATGCCGCTGATGGTGAGCCGGGTCTGCTTGGGGTCAATCGCCACCTCGATGCCCGTAGGCAAAGGAAACTCGATGGGGTGCGAGAAGCCCAGGGTAAACACCACGATGCCCTTGCCCTTCAACTCGGCGCGATAGCCGATGCCGACGATATCCAGTTCCCTGGTCCAGCCCTTGGTGACGCCCTCGACGGCATTCGAGACCAGCGCGCGCGTCAAGCCATGGAGAGCTGCCAGCTCTTCCTTCTCGCGAACCGCGAGCAGAGTGCCGTCTTTCTTTTCGAGTGTGATCCCGGCGGGCAGCATCGCGTTCAGCTTCCCTTTTGGGCCCTCGACCAGGACGGTGTTGCCCTGCACTGTGTACTTCACACCGGCGGGCAGCGGAATCGGTTTCTTACCTATACGTGACATAACTTGCTCCTACCAGACTTCGCAGAGAATCTCGCCGCCGACGCCTTCGCGCCGAGCTTGACGGCCGGTCATAACGCCTCGCGGCGTGGTCATGATGCTGATGCCGAGACCACTCTGCACGCGCTTGATCCCGTCGCGACCAACGTACACGCGGCACCCCGGGCGAGACACACGCGACAGGTCGCGGATGGCGGCTTCGTTGTTGGCGCCGTACTTGAGGTACACCCGCAACACTGCGCGGCCATTCTCTTCCGCCGCCTTGTAGTTGGCGATGTAGCCTTCTTCCTTGAGGATGCGGGCAATCTCGGTCTTCAGCTTGGAAGCCGGAACATCCAGCTTTTGGTGGCGCGCACGAATGGAATTGCGGATGCGCGTCACAAAGTCGGATACTGGATCGGTCAAACTCATTCTCTCTCCTCCACTCTGTTACTTACCAGCTGGACTTAACGACCCCGGGAATTTCTCCCCGAAGCGCCAACTGGCGGAAGCACAAACGGCACAGACCGAACTTGCGCAGGTAGGCGCGGGGCCGGCCGCAGATTTTGCAGCGATTGTGCTGGCGGCTGGAAAACTTCGGCTTGCGGGCGTCTTTAACTCGTTTTGCTGTAGTTGACATAGGTCTCTCTTTACGCCGTCTGGCGGAAGGGTATGCCGAACTGCCGGAGCAGGGCACGCGCCTGGTTATCGTCTTTGGCTGTCGTCACAATGGTGATGTTCATGCCCTTTAATTTTTCCACGCGCGCGTAATCGACTTCGGGAAAGATCAGCTGGTCGCGCATGCCCAGCGTGTAGTTGCCGCGCCCGTCGAAGCTCTTGGTAGAGACACCACGAAAATCGCGGACACGCGGCAGGGCAACCGAGATCAGGCGATCGAGAAACTCGTACATGATCTCGCCGCGCAGGGTCACCATGGCGCCGATCGGCATGCCTTCACGGACCTTGAAGGCGGCAATCGACTTCTTGGCCTTGGTGGTCACCGGCCTTTGCCCCGCGACCGAGGCCAGATCGGCTACCAGCGGATCCATGATCTTTACGTTCTGCGTGGCCTCGCCCAGGCCCATGTTCAGGACAATCTTTTCCAGGCGGGGCACAGCCATCAGGTTCGTCAGGCCAAGCTCTTTTTGCAGCGCTGGCCGGATTTCCTTCTGGTACTTTTCCTTGAGTCTCGCGTTTACTTTCGCCATTGTCTTTTCCTTACTTCTTCTTCGGCGCCAGCGTCTGGCCGCACTTTTTGCAGACCCGAACCTTGGTGTCGCCTTCAAACTTGTAACCGACACGCACCGGACCGCAGGAGCCGCAGACCAACATCACGTTCGAGATCTCGATGGCTGCTTCCTGCTCGGCGATGCCGCCCTTGATGTTGCGCTGAGGGTTGGGGTGCACGTGCTTCTTCACCATGCGAACGCCCTCAACCAGCACGCGGTTCTTCTCACCCATCACGCGCAGCACCCTGCCGCGCTTGCCTTTGCCAGTGCCGGTGATCACTTCCACGGTATCGTTGCGTTGTAACTTCAATGCCATAAATTCCTCGCTTAGAGTACTTCCGGCGCCAGCGACACGATTTTCAAAAATTTCTTTTCGCGCAGCTCGCGGGCCACTGGACCGAATACGCGGGTGCCTACCGGCTCGCCCGCCTCATTAATCAACACCGCGGCGTTCTGATCAAAGCGGATATAGGTGCCGTCGCGCCGCCGATATTCCTTGCGCGTGCGCACCACCACGGCTTTCACCACCACGCCCTTCTTGATTTGCCCGTCGGGAGAGGCTTCCTTCACCGCGGCAGTAATCACGTCGCCGAGGCCGGCCTTCTTGCCGCTCGAGCCGCCCAAGGGGAGAATCATCTGCAGCTTGCGCGCGCCGGAGTTGTCGGCGACTTCCAGCATGGTTCTCATTTGTACTGCCATAGCTATCTCTCCTTACAGCGTTCCTGGTACAACTTGCTTAAACCGCAGATCCCTCCACTGCGCTTCGCTCCGGTCGGGATAACAAATTTGTTTGGACCGGAGCAGACTGCTTACGCAGTTGGCTGAACGATCTCTTCCGCTTGCGGCAGTGAGGAGCGGCGAATCACTTCTTCGAGCGTCCAGCGCTTCAGTTTGCTGAGCGGCCGGCTCTCGCGGATCCTCACTACATCGCCGGTGCGCGCGGTGTTCTGCTCATCGTGGGCATAGAACTTCTTGTTGATCTTAATCACCCGCTTGTACTTAGGGTGCGTCTTGCGCATTTCCACCTGGATCACGATGGTCTTTTGCATCTTGGTCGACACCACGGTGCCAACCTTCTCATTGCGCCGGGATACTGGTTTTTCGCCTGCTGCTTCTGCCATGGGTTAATGAGCTCCTTTCGTCGCGGCCAACGCCCGTTCGCGGCGAATGGTCTTGATGCGGGCAACATCCTTGCGCAGATCGCGCAGCTTCTTTACGCCCTCGTTTTGCCCCAGCTTCATCTGGAAGCGCAGGCGAAAGAGCTGCTCGGCGGACTGCTTTTCCTGCCGGTTCAACTCTTCGTCGTTCAGGTTGCGAATCTTTTCCAATTCCATGGCTCTTCTTCTCTCTACTTGGCTACGGCAGTGGGCTTGACATCGTGACGCATGACAAATCGCGTCTTGAGCGGAAGCTTGTTCGAAGCCAGCCGCATAGCCTCGGCCGCAACCTCGGGGGATACCCCTTCCATCTCAAACAGCAACTTGCCTGGGCGAACCACGGCCACCCAGTGATCGGGAGCGCCTTTGCCTTTGCCCATACGGGTTTCGGCCGGCTTCTTGGTCACCGGCTTGTCAGGGAACAGGCGCAGCCAGATCTTGCCGCCGCGCTTGATGAAGCGGGTCATGGCCACACGGCTGGCTTCAATCTGCCGGTCGGTGATGTAACCGCACTCCATTACCTTGAGTCCGTAGTCCCCAAACGACAGCTCGGAACCGCGCCACGCCTTGCCGCACATGCGGCCGCGCTGCTGCTTGCGAAACTTTACCTTTTTCGGCATCAACATGGCTAAAATACCCCGCTGGCGCCCGCCGTTTGCGGCTGGCGGCGCTTCTGCTCGTAAATGTCACCGCGATAGATCCAGGTCTTGACCCCGATCACGCCGTAGGTGGTACGCGCTTCCGCGAACCCATAATCAATGTCGGCGCGGAGTGTGTGCAGCGGCAAACGCCCTTGCAGGTACCACTCCGAACGCGCGATCTCGTTACCGTTCAACCGCCCGGAGACGCGAACCTTGATGCCTTTGCAGCCGAAGCGAAGCGCGGAGTCGACCGCCTTGCGCATGGCGCGGCGGAAGCCGACACGCTTTTCCAACTGCAGTGCGATGTTCTCGGCCACCAGCTGCGCGTCCAACTCCGGCTTGTTCACTTCGAGGATGTCGATGAACACGTCGCGATTGGTACGCTTCTGCAAGTCGGCCTTGAGCTTCTCGATTTCCGCGCCTTTGCGGCCGATCACGATGCCCGGACGCGCGGTGCGGATAATGAGGCGCAGCTTGTTGCCGGGACGCTCGATCTCGACCGAGCTTACGCCGGCCGCCTTGAGCTTTTCCTTCAACTCCTCACGCAGGTGCACATCTTCAATCAGCAACTTGTCGTAGTCGCGCTCGACGAACCAGCGTGACCGCCATGGCTTGTTGACACCCAGTCGAAAGCCGTAAGGATGAACTTTTTGTCCCATAATTTCCTCGCGCCTACTTCGCGGCCTTCTTCCAGTTTTTTGCTGCGCTCTTCTTGGCTACGGCCTTCTTCGCTGCAGGCCTCCGCAGCAGCCGCTTCTTCGGCGCCGCTGTTTCCGGCTCTGCCGTCTCGACCAGTCCAGCGCGCTTACGTTCCGCGACCGAGATCACGATGTGCGCCATCCTGCGCTGGTAGCGGAAGGCCCGGCCCATCGGCGCCGGACGGATTCGCTTCATGCGCGGTCCTTCATTGGCCAGCGCGGTCTTGACGTAGAGGTTGTCCACATCTACATCGAGATCCCGCTCCTGGCTGAGATAGTTGGCGTTCTGAATAGCGGCGCGCAACACCTTCTCGACCAGCGGCGCAACGCCCTTCTTGGTGAAGGCCACCGTCTCCAGTGCTTCGCCGACGCGGCGCCCTTTGATCAGTTCCAGCACCAGGCGAGCCTTCTGCGGGGACACCCGCTGAAACTTCGCTTCCGCCCGGAATTCCGTTGTTTCCAGTTGCATTGGCTTCTTCCTTAATCTTCTTAGCGGGGTTTCGCCGACGACTCGGCGGCCTTTGCCGAGTGACCCTTAAACGTCCTGGTGGCGGAAAATTCGCCCAGCTTGTGCCCCACCATGTTTTCCGTCACGTAGACCGGAATAAACTTCTTGCCGTTGTGCACCGCGATGGTGTGCCCCACCATATCGGGGTGGATTGTCGAGCGGCGCGACCAGGTGCGCAGAACCTTCTTGTCATTCGCCGCGTTCATCGCGTCGATCTTCACCATCAGGTGGGTATCGATGAACGGACCTTTTTTTGTCGAACGTGCCATACCCTGCTCCTGACTACTTCTTAGCGCGGCTGACGATAAACGCGTCGGTCCGCTTGTTGTTGCGTGTCTTGTAACCGCGTGTGGGCTGTCCCCACGGAGTGACCGGATGACGGCCGCCCGAGGTCTTGCCTTCGCCGCCGCCATGCGGGTGATCGACCGGGTTCATCGAAACGCCGCGGTTGCTGGGGCGAATTCCCTTCCACCGGTTGCGTCCTGCCTTGCCGATGGCGACGTTCTCGTGATCGGTATTTCCCACCTGGCCCACGGTCGCCATGCACGCTACCAGGACCCGACGGGTTTCCCCGGAGGGTAGTTTTAGCAGCGCGTAATCGCCTTCCTTGGCCACCAACTGAGCGGAACCGCCGGCCGAGCGCACCATCTGCGCGCCCTTGCCGGGACGGAGTTCAACATTGTGCACCGTGGTGCCGGCGGGAATGTTCTTGAGCGGCAGAGCGTTGCCGATCAGGATGTCCGCTTCCGGCCCGCTCATCACCGTCTGCCCGACTTTCAAACCAACGGGCTGGATGATGTAGCGCTTCTCGCCGTCCAGGTAATGGACGAGCGCGATGCGCGCGGAGCGGTTGGGGTCGTATTCGATAGAGGCTACCTTGCCCGGCACGCCGAACTTGTCCCGCTTGAAGTCAATCAGGCGCAGCTTCTGCTTATGGCCACCGCCATGGTGACGAATCGTTAAATCGCCCGAATTGCGGCGTCCGCCGGTGCGCTGCTTCACCACCAGCAGCGGCTTGTGCGGGCGGTTGGTGGTAATGTCGTCGTTCACCAGAGACGTCTGGAAACGCAGCGTGGGGGTGATCGGTCTGTATGTCTTGATCGGCATCTTTTAGCTCACTTACAGCGCGTTGACGTAGTCGGGCATTTTCTCGCCCGCTTGCAGGCGGACGTAGGCTTTCTTCCAGTCGGGGCGAAAACCGGTGAACTTGCCCCGGCGGCGCTCCTTACCCAGAAAATTCGCGGTACGAACGCTTTCTACCTTCACCTTGAACAGGGCCTCGACTGCTTGCTTGACCTCGGTCTTGGTCGCATCGGGAGCCACATCGAAAACCAGCGTGCTTTGAGTTTCCTTAACCCCTAAACCTTTTTCGGTGATGACGGGGCGCTTGATCACGTTATAGAGAGTCGGCATTAGGCCACCTCCGCCGCGGCATGCTTGCGCCGGGAAACTGTCTTCTTCAACGATTCCTGCAGGTGCTCGATGGCGGCGCGGGAGAAAATGGCGCGTTCGTAGCGGAGCAGATCGTACGGGTGAACTTCCTGCGTCAGCATCAGCTCTACACGATGGAGATTGCGCGCTCCGAGGAGCAGCGAACGGCCTGGTTCCTTTTCCACCAGCAGGGTCGTACGCTTCGCATCCAGCTTGTCGAGCGCGGAGCGGTAGGCTTTGGTCTTGGCGTCTGCGAGTTCCAGGCTTTCGACTACGGTCAACTTGCCGTCCGCGAGCTTCGAGGCCAGTGCGGAGCGCAGGGCGCCGAGCAGTTTCTTGCGGGGAAAGGCGTAGTCGTAGCTGCGGGGTTGAGGTCCGTGTACCGTGCCGCCGTGCCGCCAGATGGGCGACCTGACCGAGCCCACGCGGGCACGCCCCGTACCTTTTTGCTTCCACAACTTCTTGCCTGAGCCGGACACCAGCTTCTTGTTCTTGGTGGCGGCGGTGCCTTGCCGCAGTGCGGCGCGATAATGCTTGACCGCTTCCCAGAGCAGGGCTTCGTTGATCTGGTCGGGAGCGAAAATTTCATCCGCCAGCTCGAGCGAGCCTACTGTCTGTCCACCGAGATCGATTACATCAATGGTTGCCATCTTTTCCTCATAGGGCTTCGCGGTAAAGCCGCTCTCGCCCTCTTGCTTCGCTCGCCAATCCGGGCTCGCTTCGCAATTCATCTGTTTCCTTAAAAGACCCTCAGGGGCTAAAGCCCTCAATATTTCAGGCCGTTACGGCACGACTAAAGTCGTGCCCTGATACAAAGCCCTTCGATCTTCGCCTATCAACCTGCCCGCAACTGCGTATGCGAGTTAGCAACGTAGTTCGACGAACTGATACAAAGCCCTTCGATCTTCGCCTATCAACCTTCCCGCATTGCGTCTGCGAGTTAGTAGCGCCCAGTGCTACTTCTTTTTGCCGCCTGAGGGCTTGCCGCCGGAAGCTTTCTTCGAAGCCTTTAAGGGATCGACCGTTCCTCCGCCGCCAAAGCCACGACGCTCGCGCGGCGGTGCCTTCGACAACGAGATCATCACGTAACCCTCACGTGGACCGGGGACTGCGCCTTCCACCATTAGAAGGTTTTCGTCCAGGTCGATGCCGCGAATGCGTAGATTGCGCACCGTCACCTGCTCCGCCCCGAAGTGCCCTGGCATACGCTGCCCGGGGAAAACTCGCGATGGAAACGAGGAAGCGCCGATCGAACCTTGCACCTGGAACATGTGTCCGTGGGCCTTGGGGCCGCCGCCAAAGCGATGGCGGCGAACTACGCCGGCAAACCCGCGTCCCTTGCTGGTGCCAATCACGTCCACATACTTCGCTTCTTCGAAAATATCCACCAGGACCTTGTCGCCCGCTTTCAGTTCCGAAGCCTTCGCTAGCGGCACTTCGCGCATCAGCTTGACCGGGGGTACGTTGTTCTTGGCGAAGTGACCGGCCATCGGCTTGGTCACCTTGCTGCCCTTGACGAACTCAACCAGCCCGATCTGCGCCGCGCTGTATCCGTCTCCGGCTAACGTCTTCAGTTGAGTGACCACGCAGGGACCGGCCTGCAGCACGGTGACCGGGTGCACTTCACCCTTGTCATCGAACAACTGCGTCATCCCGATTTTCTTGCCCAGAATTCCCGTGACCGACATCATGCTCTCCTTACTTCTCGAATGCCTTAATCTCGACGTCGACGCCCGCCGGAAGATCGAGCTTCATCAGGGCGTCGATGGTCTGCTGGGTGGGCTCGAGAATATCGATCAGCCGCTTGTGAGTGCGAATCTCAAAAGCCTCGCGCGACTTCTTGTCGACGTGAGGAGAACGCAGCACGCAATACTTGTTTTTCACCGTGGGCAACGGTATCGGGCCCGCTACCTGGGCGCCGGTGCGCTTGGCGGTTTCGACAATTTCACCGGTCGAGGTATCGAGTACCCGATAGTCGTATGCCTTAAGGCGAATGCGAATTCTCTGTCCTACCATCTCAAATCCTGCTTCCCGTTCTTACTTGATGATTTCGCTAATGGTGCCGGCGCCCACCGTGCGTCCGCCTTCGCGGATGGCAAAACGCAAGCCCTTTTCCATCGCCACCGGCGTATGCAGCGTGATCTCAAGCTGCACATTGTCGCCCGGCATCACCATTTCGGTGCCTTCCGGCAGCTTCGCCGTCCCGGTCACGTCCGTGGTCCGGAAGTAGAACTGCGGACGGTAGCCGTTGAAGAACGGGGTGTGACGGCCGCCCTCTTCCTTGCTCAGAACGTAAATCTCGCCCTTGAACGTGGTGTGCGGGGTGATCGAACCGGGCTTGGCCAGAACCATGCCGCGCTCCACGTCTTCCTTGGCAATACCACGCAGGAGAAGACCTGCATTGTCACCCGCCAGACCCTCGTCCAGCTGCTTCTTGAACATTTCCACGCCGGTGACCACGGTCTTGCGGGTGTCGCGGAAGCCGACGATTTCCGACTCTTCGCCCACCTTCACCTTGCCGCGCTCGATCCTGCCCGTCACAACCGTGCCGCGGCCGGAGATGGAGAAAATGTCTTCAATCGGCATCAGGAATGGCTGATCGATGGCGCGCGCAGGCAGGGGAACGTTCTTGTCCACCGCATCCATCAACTCGTCGATCTTCGCTTCCCACTGCGCTTCGCCGTTCAATCCACCCAGGGCCGAGCCGCGGATAACCGGCACGTCGTCGCCCGGGAAGTTGTACTTCGACAGCAGCTCGCGGACTTCCATTTCCACCAGGTCAGTCAACTCTTCATCTTCGACCGCATCGCACTTGTTCAAAAACACCACGATGTAGGGAACGCCTACCTGCCGGGCCAGGAGCACGTGCTCCTTGGTTTGCGGCATCGGACCGTCGGTCGCCGCCACTACCAGGATTGCTCCGTCCATCTGGGCTGCGCCGGTGATCATGTTCTTGATGTAATCAGCGTGACCCGGGCAGTCTACGTGGGCATAGTGACGGTTGGCCGTCTCGTACTCCACGTGCGCGGTGGCAATCGTGATGCCGCGCTCCCGCTCCTCGGGCGCATTGTCAATTGAATCAAACGAACGGAACTGGATCTTCGGGTTGTGCTTGGACAACACCTTGGTGATCGCTGCCGTCAAGGTCGTCTTACCGTGATCGATGTGCCCAATGGTCCCCACGTTCACGTGCGGCTTGGACCGGTCAAACTTTTCCTTCGCCATCTTGTCCTTCTCTCCTGAACAGTTCCCTCAGCGGCTAAGGCCGTCAAGGTTTTAATCTTCTATGTACGGGCTAAAGCTCGCTGCGGCGAGGCAGCCCGTACCTTCCACCAAGCTACTTGCCCTGGTTGCGGCCAATGATCTCTTCCGAGACCGATCGCGGCGCTTCTTCATAGCGATTGAAGTGCATCGAGTAATTAGCGCGGCCCTGGGTCGAGGAGCGCATGTGGGTGGCATACCCGAACATCTCGCTCAACGGCACGTTGGCCTTGATTACCTGCGAACCGGCACGATGCTCCATGCCTTCGATACGGCCGCGGCGGGAATTCAGGTCGCCGATGATGGTTCCCATGTATTCCTCAGGAACCACCACTTCGACCGACATCACCGGCTCCAACAACACCGGCGTCGCCTTCCGGGCTGCTTCCTTGAACGCCATCGATCCGGCGATCTTGAACGCCATTTCGTTGGAGTCAACGTCGTGATAGCTGCCGTCGAACAAGGTCGCCTTTACGTCCACGATCTCGTAGCCGGCCAGTACCCCGCCTTGCAGCGCTTCCCGAATGCCCTGCTCGGTCGGCTTGATGTATTCCTTGGGCACCACGCCGCCCTTGATGTCGTTGATAAACTCGAAACCCTTGCCAGGCTCATTAGGCTCGACCCGGATCTTCACGTGGCCATAGTTACCCGAGCCACCGGTCTGACGGATGTACTTGCCTTCCGCCTCGGCGTGCTTGCGAATGGTCTCGCGATACGCGACCTGCGGCTTACCCACATTGGCTTCGACCTTGTACTCGCGCATCATGCGGTCAACGATGATTTCCAGGTGGAGCTCACCCATGCCGCTGATGATGGTCTGGCCGGAGTCAGGATCCGTATGCACCTTGAAGGTGGGATCTTCCTGCGCCAGCTTAGCCAGCGCCATACCCATCTTTTCCTGATCGGCCTTGGTCTTCGGTTCCACCGCAACGTGAATGACTGGCGCGGGAAAATCGATCGATTCCAGCACGATCGGCGACTTTTCGGTGCAGATCGTATCCCCGGTCACCAGGTTCTTAAGGCCTACGCAGGCGCAAATGTCACCGGCATAGATCTCGGTAATTTCTTCCCGCTTGTTGGCATGCATTTTGAGCAGGCGGCCAATGCGCTCGCTCCTGCCGGTACGCGGATTCAGCACCGTGTCCCCTGTCTTCAGGTGACCCGAATACAGCCGAATGAAGATCAACTGCCCGACAAATGGGTCGGTCATGATCTTGAAGCCGAGCGCAGCCAAAGGCTCCTTGTCATCGGCGTGACGAAGGACGACCTCCTCCATGTTGTCCGGATTGTGGCCCTCGATAGGGGGAACCTCAAGCGGGCTGGGCAGGAAATCGACCACTGCATCGAGCAGCGTCTGCACACCTTTATTCTTGAAGGAACTGCCGCACAGCACCGGGAAAAGCTTCATTCCGATGACCGCCCCGCGCAGCGCCTTGCGCAATTCAGCCGCGGTGGGGGTCTCGCCCTCGAGGAATTTGTGCAGCATATCGTCGTCGTTCTCGGCCACGGACTCGACCAACTGCATGCGGAAGGCTTCCGCCTTCTTGAGCAGGTTCGCCGGGATTTCTTCGACCGAGTACTTAGCGCCCATGGTTTCGTCGTGCCACAAAATGGCCCGCATCTCGATCAGGTCGATGACGCCCTTGAAGGCGGCTTCCTGTCCGATGGGGATCTGAATGGCTACGGGCCGTGCATTCAACCGCTTGCGAATGGTATCGATGGCATGCTCAAAATCCGCGCCCATCTTGTCCATTTTGTTGATGAAGCAAATGCGCGGTACTCCGTACTTGTCGGCCTGCCGCCACACCGTCTCCGATTGAGGCTCCACGCCATGCACCGCGTCAAACACGGCCACTGCGCCGTCGAGCACACGCAAGCTGCGCTCCACCTCGGCGGTGAAGTCCACGTGGCCTGGGGTGTCGATGATGTTGACACGGATATCCCGCCAGGTACAGGTTGTTGCGGCGGAGGTAATGGTGATGCCGCGCTCCTGCTCCTGCTCCATCCAGTCCATGGTCGCCGTGCCTTCGTGCACTTCGCCGATGCGGTGGGTGATGCCGGTATAGAACAAAATGCGCTCGGTCGTTGTTGTCTTCCCGGCGTCGATGTGCGCCATGATTCCGATGTTCCGGCAACGTTCGAGTGGTACTAGACGAGGCACTGTATTCTCTCTCTCGCGCGAGACGTTAGACTCGCGATTCTTCTTGCTACTCGGGTCTTGCCCGCTACCGCTTGAATAGCGGGCCCTACGTGGCGCCTACCAGCGGTAGTGCGCAAATGCTTTGTTCGCCTCAGCCATACGATGAACGTCTTCCTTCTTCTTCATGGCTGCGCCGCGGCCGTTGGCCGCATCCAGCAGTTCGCTGGTCAACTTGTCAATCATGCCTTTTTCGCCCCGCGCCCGGCCGTACGTAACCAGCCAGCGGATGGCGAGCGAGGTGCGCCGCTCGGGATTGACTTCGATCGGCACCTGGTAGTTCGCGCCCCCCACGCGGCGGGTCTTGACTTCGAGCAGCGGCTTGCAATTCTCAACCGCTTTCTTGAACAGCTTCAGGGCTTCGTCGCCGCCTTTTTGCTCCAGGTTAGTCATCGCCTGGTAGAAGATGCCCTGGGCAGTCGACTTCTTGCCGTCCCACATCATCGAGTTGACAAACTTGGTCACGAGCGACGAGTTATAAACCGGATCGGCGGCCACTTCCCGCTTTGCAATATGTCCTTTTCTCGGCATAGAAAACCTTTCTACTTACTCCCGCTACTTATTTCCGGTTTTGGGCCGCTTGGCGCCATACTTTGACCGGCTCTGTTTGCGGTTGGCCACGCCAACGGAATCAAGCGTGCCGCGCACCACGTGATAACGCACGCCGGGAAGATCCTTCACGCGGCCTCCGCGGATGAGCACGATCGAGTGCTCCTGCAGGTTATGGCCGATTCCGGGTATGTAGGTGGTCACTTCGACCCCGTTGGTCAGCCGGACGCGCGCGACTTTGCGCAGCGCGGAGTTCGGCTTCTTGGGCGTCGACGTGTAAACGCGGGTACATACGCCGCGCCGCTGCGGTGACCCTTGCAACGCCGGCGAAGCCGTTTTATAGCGGACCGCGATCCGGCCCTTCCTGACGAGCTGACTAAATGTAGGCAAACCTCACTCCTTAATCACCAACACACTACGCACATCAATAGCGCGCGCCTGAAACCGGCGCTCACCATGCCTGCTGCCAACCGAGATAAAAACTTCGACGGTGACCGCGCGTTTCTGTCTGGATCCGCCGGACGTAAGCGCTCACGCGCTATTGCGCCTCATGCCGGATCACGGCACCGGAAAACCGGGCACCAGAAAAGAAGCCAGTTCCGTTTCGAAGTTCCGGCCTGCATAGCCTCCCCAGGCGGGAGGTGTCGCAAAAGCCGATGCGATGTTTCCCTGCATCACGCAAGCGCTGTGAAGGGACCCTGCTGATGGGCCGCAAGGTACTGCTGCCGGTCTCAAGAGCCTTACCGGCGTATGCGGAACCTTCTTAAGATATCAAGAAGCGCCTTTGCCGTCAACGTTAAGGCTATTGACTAGATATACCCTGCAAAGACAGAAGGCTCAGGTAATAAGAGTGTATCCGATACAAGGGGATCTGGGTTAAACGGGGACCTGGGTTTGGCGTTTGCGCGAGAAACCCAGCCACGGACCAAACGGAACTGGACGCCCCATGTTCGCACCAGCGTACGTGGGCCGATTACGAATTCTTCGAATCCTTTTACTCAATAAGCAAAAACGATTGAAGGGCTTCGCCCGTTTTCTTCGGCCCACGTACGCTGGTGCGAACATGGGGCGTCCGTCAAGTTTGTTTGGTCCTGGGGGTCCAGTTGTGTCGCAAACAGAGATTCCGGCGGGTGTGCTAGCATCCCTGCTAAATGTTCGCCCCCCGCACTGCCATTGCACTTCTGCTTGCCGTCGCTTCTGCCGGCATCGCCTCCGGCGCAAATCTCGATCCCCATCTCGATCCCCGGATTGCCGAGGTAATCACCGCACTCGAGAAGACGCACGGCATTCGCCAGACCGCGCTCTCGCCAGACGGGCAGATGATCGCCTGGGTCGCGGATGCAGACATGGGAACCGAGCTTCGGGTTGCGTCCACAGCGGACCCATCCCATTCCCGCCGCTTGAGTGCCGGAACGGGGGCCTCCTGCGACGAGGACTACCCGGCTTGGTCTCCGGACAGCAAGGCGCTCGCCTTCATCTCCAACTGCAATGCCCCGGCCGGGACAAACAACCAAGCAGACGTCTATTTGGCTGCGCCCGGGGCAAACGCATCTCCCGCGCGGCGGCTGACCCATCTGCAGGGCGGCATCACCAGCCTGGCTTTCTCCCCCGACGGGCTGCACATTGCCTGCCTATACATAGCGGGCGCCACCCGGCCGGCGGGGGCGCTGGCAGCGATGAAGCCGCCGTCTGGCGTGATCGGGGTCGAGGGGCTGGAGATCCAACGGGTTGCGGTGGTCGAGGCCGCTTCCGGCGAGTTTCGCCCGGTCACCCCAGCTAACCTGCATGTTTACGAATACGACTGGGCCCCCGACTCCCGCCAATTCGCCTACGTCGGCGCTCCCCCGCCTGGGGAGAACAATTGGTGGGTGGCCCAACTCTATACCCAGCCGCTGGCCGGGGATAAGCCGCTCTCGGTGGTGGTTCCGGAACATACTCCGGGCCCGCTGCATGGACTACAGATCGCTGTGCCCCGCTGGTCCCCGGATGGGCGGCAAATCGCGTTCATCGGCGGGTTGATGAGCGACCAGGGTGCGACCGGGGGAGATATTTACCTGGTATCCGCCTCCGGAGGGGAAGCAAGAGACATCACCGCCAATGCCGGCAAGACGGCGGCTTGGATCGATTGGCGCAAGGCGGGGACGCTGTTGGTTTCCTGGTCGGTATCGGGACAAGCGGCGATCAGTGAGCTGGACACCACCAACGGCAAGATAACCGCCGACTACGGAACCATCCCCGCCACCATTGGCGATGGGCGTCTGGAACAAAGTCTCTCCATCGCCACCAATCTCAAGGTGGCCTATATCAAGAGCTCCTTCTCGTCTCCTCCCGAGGTCTACCTGGGCCAATTAGGGGCCGCTGCTCAACCCATTACCCACCTGAACAACGACCTCAAACCGCTGTGGGGCAAGGCGGAATCGATCTCCTGGACCAGCGACAAGTTCCCGGTGCAGGGCTGGCTGCTGTACCCGGCCCACTACGATCCGGCGAAAAAGTATCCGCTCATTGTCAGCGTGCATGGCGGGCCCTCGGGCGCGGTGCTGCCCCGCTGGCCCAGCCTCGGCTACAACTCCATCGCCTTTTCGGCGTTGGATTATTTCGTGCTCATGCCCAATCCGCGGGGCAGCTACGGCGAAGGGGAGGCCTTTACCCAAGCCAACCGAAAAGACTTCGGTTACGGCGATCTGCGCGACATATTAGCTGGGGTGGACACGGTCAGCGCCAAGTTTCCCATCGACCAGCAGCGCATCGGCATCACTGGATGGAGCTACGGAGGCTTCATGGTCATGTTCGCGGTGACTCAGACGCAGCGATTCCATGCCGCCGTGGCCGGCGCCGGAATCGCCAATTGGCAAAGCTACTACGGGGAAAACTCCATCGACCAATGGATGATTCCCTTCTTCGGTGCGTCGGTCTATGACGACCCTGGCGTCTACGCCAAGAGCTCGGCGATCGACTTCATCCACAACGTCAAGACCCCCACCCTGGTGGTGGTTGGAGATCGGGACGGCGAGTGTCCCGCGCCGCAGTCATTCGAGTTCTGGCACGGACTGCGTGCCCAGCATGTGCCTACCCAGTTAGTGGTCTACCCGGACGAGGGGCATCATTTCAACTCCCCGGCTCACCGGCGGGATGTGCTGGCGCGCGCCCTTTCTTGGTTTGACCAATACATGCCCCCGCACAATTGAGGTTCGCGCGGAAGCCGGCCCTGTTGCCTCAGGGCCCAGTCCCTTCTACACTTAGGACGTTGACCACACACAACTCTGCACGCCCATCGCGTCGAGTGTTTAGAGCTCCGTCGATCGGCAGGCTCCGAGGACATGCGGGAGAGTCGGCCTGCAACTGAGTTGGTGGTGCGGACTATTTCAGGCAAGTGGCAGTTCATTAACCGCCGGGATCGGCGACACCCGGCGGGGAGGTTTCATGCAGCGGTTTTTGACTTTTCTGGTTTTGCTTCTCCTTACTGTTCCCGTGGGCCTTTCTCTTCAGGGCTGTGCTAACAAAAACTCCACCTACTGCAACGGCGTAGGTTACGGTTACGACAAGACGCAGCCGGTTTCCATCAACCTGCAGCCGCAGACCACCGGGCTTTCGGTCGCCTTTTCACAAACGGCGCAACTGCAATCGCCCACGGCTGAGAACTGCTCCGGCGGCACGGCTTCGGTCGGCGTTTACACCTACGGCACCTCCGACCGCACCATAGCGGACGTTTCCCCCACTGGCGCGGTCTGCGGCGGAACGTGGAATTACAACACTCCCGCAGTCGCTTCCTACACCACCTGCATTCCGACGGGCAAGACCGGCGTGGCCTATATGACCGCCGCTGCCGGAGGATTTACGAGCAACCAGGTGGCGGTCTATTCCCACCCAAACGTCACCAGCCTGCAGCTGGTTGGGCCCACCAACGGGGCTGGCGCCCCTGTCTGTCTTTCCCAGGGGCAAACCTCGCAGCTGGATTCCATCGCGTACGTCACCAACAGCGCCGGCCAACAGTCTCTGCTGTGCAGTCCGACCACGAACGAATGCAACAACGTGATCGGCCACATCACCTACTCCGCGGCCAGCGCAGACGTGGTCACCATCGACCAGAATGGCGTGGCGACCGCCAACGCGCCCGGATCGTCGCTGATCACCGGAAGCATTGCTCAAACCAGCAGCAACGCCGGCTACTTTTATACCTGCCCGCCCGCCAAGATTGCTCTGAGCGTAGCTTCGACCGGCGCCACCAGCGCGAATCTCACCCTGAATACCCCCCTGGCGCTCACCGCCACGGTGACCGACACCAAGGGGAATGTGATCAACGGGCTGGCCCTCACCTACGTGTCCACCAATCCGGGAAGCATCGCGGTCAGCGCCACGGGCGCGGTGACGTCGTCCTTTCCGTCCAACTCGGCGATCACTGCTATCTGCCAGCCCACCACGTGCAATCCAGCGCCAATCAACGTTATGGGAACCCTGGGCACAGGGGTGCAGGCGCTCAGCAACTTCGTGCAGGTCGCTTCTCCCGGCAAGAACAGCAATTACATCTGGACGGCCAGCCCGGGTTCGCCTTACTTCGTGCCCATCGATCTCTCGACCGGAACCATCGGGAATCAGATCAAGCTGCCTTATTCACCGAACTCCATGGTTCTTGATCCCACGGGTACGACCCTGTATTTCGGCAGTTATCGCGAGCTTATGACGTATACGGCGGCGACCAACAGCCTGGCTTCTGAGTCCGCCAATGTGCCGGGGGTCGTGCTCGCGGTTTCCCCGACCAACTCCCAGGTGCTGATCAACGACCAGTTGCGGGGCGTTCTCTATCTCTACACGCCGTCTTCGGGAGGCTATACATCCTTCGCCGGCATCGGCCAAAAAGCTGCCTTCACTCCGGACGGCCAGACGGTCTACATTGTAGGCAACGGTGTGCTCTATATCCACAACGCGTTCACCGGATGGTCCGTGGAAACCCTGCCCGCGAACCAGGCTACCGCGACAACCGGGGTCTGCCCGGCGACCGACACCACCAGCCCCATCCCACAAGATCCTACTTCCTATCCCCCCAACACCACCGCCAACCCTAATAACACGTACAACATGTTTTGCTCTCCCGATGTGGCGGTGACCATTCCCTCGGCCGCGGTTTTTCTTTCCGGAGCGGCCACATCCGCGTATGGGCAGTGCCCGGAAACCGCGGTGACGCCGGTGGTGAATTATCCCGAGGCGGCTACGGTTGCCGCTCTGTCTGACCATCTCGCGTCTACCACCGATGGCAAACACATCATCGGCGCTTCTGCTAATCCCGCCGTGCTGACGGATCTGTCGATTACCGTGCCTATCAACGCGTGCCCCACCGACGCCAACGGGAACACCACCGGGTTGAGCTTCAACCCGGCGCCGGTGGTCAATCAGGCCTCGCTGGCTGCCTACGGCATCAACAACATCAACGAGGTCGTGGCGGCCACCAACTCGCAAGAGGCTTTCGTCACCTATGGGACCAGCGCTACCACAGCGCCAGCTGGGGGGGCCCTGCTACCTGTCTACAAGCCCTCAACGCAAGCAGGGACGCTGGGAACGCTGAGCAGCGTCACCCTCACCGGGACCGCCTTGGCACCCGTATCCGGCATTTTCTCTCCCGACAACACGCTCTTTTTTGCCGGGACCAGCGGGGATAACCAACTCCACGTGATCAACACCACGACTTTACTTGACACCCAGCAGATCAACCCTAAGCTGACGGATATCAATGGGAATCCGAAGCCGCCAGTGTTCCTGGCCGTGAAGCCCAGGCCGACGACTTAGAACTCAGAGTCGAGGGCCCGGCTATCAGGGCTGTACGAGACTCGGATGCGGGGTACGGAATTTACAGGCTGTGGGAAAACTCAGGCTCTTGAAGGGTTCGGGGTCTACAGGCCTGTGGAAACATTCCGTTTTGTTGCGGTTGTGGCAGGGGCTAAAGAGGCTGCGGAAAAAGGCATATTTGTTGTAGTTCTGGCGGTGGCAGGGGCTAAAGCCCATCTTATTTTCAAGCGTTTACGGCACGACTAAAGTCGTGCCCTGATACAAAACATGACTTTTCCGCAGCCTGTAAAGCCCATCCTATTTCAAGCATTTACGGCACGACTAAACAGGCTGCGGAAAAACTCGGTTTTGCTGTGGTTCTAGCTGTGGCAGGGGCTAAAGCCCATCCTATTTTCAAGTGTTTACGGCACGACTAAAGTCGTGCCCTGATACAAAGCGTTAGTTTCCGCTGGCTGTTGATCGCGCACGTTTGATGGTCGCAGCTCTGGCCGCGGCAGGGCTTCAGAGCCCAATCCTTTTTCAAGCCTTTACGGCCCAACTGCAGTCGTGCCTTGATACAGGGCATGAGTTTTTTCCCCAAACTGTAGAGGCAAGTACGCTTCGGTGAACTGAATTCTTCCGCAGCCTGTTCAGCCGGCGATTTATTCGAGTTTGGGTGGGAAGTAGGTTGGTCAATCGCCAGCCAAGGGAAAGGCGGCTGGGGGAGGGGTCTTGTGAATGGTTTGCTCATTCCAGCCTAGAATTTCTGAGATCTGGGCGGCCAAGGTTAGGGGATCATAGGGCTTGGAAAGGATCGCCGCCGCTCCCAGTTCATCGAGCTTGCGCCGGTCCTGCCCCTGGACTTTGGCGGTGAGCAGAAGGACGGGGATGTGAGCCGTGTTGGCATTCTGCTTGAGGATCCGATAGGTCGTCGGGCCATCGATGTCGGGCATCATGACGTCCAGCAAGATGGCATCCGGCTGCTCGAGCGATGCGTGGCGGATGCCTTGAGCCCCTGACGGAGCCTGGATCACCTGCCAACCGGCAATGGTTTCCAGGCTGAGCGCGGTCACTTCCCGGATGTCGGCTTCATCATCGATGATCAATATGCGAGGAATCATCCCGTGCTCGCTCCCAAGGTTGTTATCACTCTAGGTTCGCCACCCCGCGCCGTACATAACACTTGATGTGCATTACCTTGATAACAGGCGCTTTAGCATCATTTCCTGCGAGACGTGTACAGGCGCGCCAGCCCGCGTTTACCGGCAGGATAAGCGGGATCGGTTATGCTAGCGGTTGGCCGGAACGCGGCCACCACACGAGGAACTGAATGACTAGATTGCTCAAAGTATGCGTAGCTGCCTTGCCCACTGTGTTGCTGCTTTCGTCGCCGGCAGCGTTCGGCAAAAGCAAGGGTCTGGAAGTGGATTTCAAGACGAGCACGGGGCAGGATGCCGGAACCGCCACGCTCACGGCCGCCGGCAATGGGGTCAAGGTCAAGCTGGATCTCAAGAACCTGCCCGAAGGCGAGCACGCGATCCATATACATCAGAACGCAAAATGTGACGGACCGGATTTCAAAACCGCCGGCGGCCATCTAAATCCCGATAGCAAACAACACGGAACCAAGAATCCGCAAGGTCCTCATGCCGGCGATATGCCCATCAACCTGCAGGTGATGGCGGACGGTACGGACCACCTGACTTTTGTGACCCAGAGCGTTTCTCTGAAGAAGGACGCGAAGAATTCGGTTTTCGCGAATGGAGGCACCGCGTTCATCATTCATGAGAAAGCAGACGATATGATGACGGACCCCACCGGCAACGCCGGCGGCAGAATCGCCTGCGGGGCAATCACCGCTCCCTAAGACCTCAGCGGCGGGAATGCCGGGGAAGCGGGGGCGCGGCAGAAGCCAGATATTTGGGGATACCCATTGCGGGCAGGGCAGGGGCTAGGGCCGGACCCTGCACAAAGTCACAACCGAGGGCACGCAGGCACTCCATCTGGTCGGCGCGCTCCACTCCTTCGCCCGCCACCTTCATCCCCAGGCTGTGAGCCAACGCAACAATGGCCTGAACAATGGTATAGGTCCCATTGGGGTCGGTGATGCGCTCCACAAAGGAGTAGTCGATCTTGAGCGTGCTGACGGGGAGTTGGTGCAGATGACTCAGGCAGGAGTAGCTACTGCCAAAGTCCGCGACTGAAAAGTGAACCCCTAACCCCGCCAGGCTACGCATCTGGGTGGCGACCTCAGGGCGATTGCGCATCACCGTATTTTCGGTGACGATCAGTTCCAAAAGCCGCGGATCCAGGCCGCTCTCGGTGATGGCGCTCAGCACCCGGCCGGAAAAGTCGGAGTGCAGAAACTGCAGCGGGGAGACGCTCAGCGATACCCGCAGCGTAGCCAGTCCCAGGCTCCGCCACACCGCACTCTGGCGGCACACCTCGTCCAGTACCCAGTTGCCCAAGGGAACAACCAACCCGCACTCCTCGGCGATGGGTAGAAAACGTTCGGCGGTGATGGTGCCCAGTTGCGGATGGTTGAGCCGCAACTGCGCTTCCAGGCTGCAGAGATTGCCGGCCATGGAGTATTGAGGTTGGTAAAACAGCTCGAGCCCCTCTTCGGTCAGGGCGGCGCGCATGAATCGTTCCAGCTCGTTTATCTCGGCGACGGTGCCGCTGCACTGCGAAGAAACCAGAAAATACTGGCTTCCGCCCGCCTGCTTGGCGCGATACATGGCGGCGTCCGCCAAGCGGCGCAGTTGGGAAGGATCGGTGCCATCGTCGGGATAGATCGAGATGCCGATGGACGCCGAAAGGTCGAAGGAACCATCCTCCGATTCCATCGGCTTGTTAATACTTTCCAGGATATTGCGGGCGACCATCAGGGCACTGTTCCGATTCGACAGCTCCCCCAGCACGATCACGAACTCATCGCCGCCGGTGCGGGCGAACGTATCCACGGCCCGCAACCGCGCCGACACTCGCTTGACCACTTGCTGCAGACACAGATCGCCGACTGCGTGGCCAAAGGTGTCGTTGATCTGCTTGAAGCGATCCAGGTCCAGGCACAACAACGCCGCGTGTTGTCCGTAGCGGGCTGCCTGGGCCAGGCTCTGCTGCATCCGGTCTTCCAGCAGCAACCGGTTGGGCAACCCGGTGAGCAGATCGTGGTGCGCCTGGTAAACCAGCTGTTCGTGCAGTTGTTGCCGGTCGGTTACGTCCTGCACCAGGACGAAGGTGCACTTGCGGCCACTGAAATCGATGAAATGCGAGGCCATATCGACCTGAATGTACGAGCCATCCTTGCGCCGGTGACGCCAGGGGCCAGTCAGCCGGGTGGAATTCGCGGCGGAATTTTCCAGCAGGATCGCGCCCAAATCTTCGGTCGGCCGCAGGTCACGCAGGGTCATGCTGACGAATTCCTCGCGCGAGTAGCCGTAGTGGTCGACTGCGGCGTCGTTCACCTCTAGAATCCGCAGGGTCTCCGGATCATGGACCCACATCGGGTGGGGGTGAGCCGCAAAGAGCAGGCGGTAATGTTCCATGGCCCGCGCCGCGGACAGGAACTCGTCTTCCAGCAGGGTAACGATCATGCCGAAGGCGACAAAAAACTTGGGCACATTCCAGAATTCTGCGGGAATCTGCGCGGCCGGTGCTAACCAGGTGCAGAGCTGGCTCACAGGAAACACTGAGGCCCAGGCTAGGAGGCCAAAGATCGAAGTCAGCACGCCGGTCGAAGTACGTCGAAAGTCGAACCAGTAAAGAGCGGCGAAGGTGAGGAAAACCTCAAACAGCAACGCCAGGATGCCTTGGTCCGGTTGCCCGTAGGCGATGCCGGTGAAGGACCAGACACCGCCCGCCACAAAGGCCAGGGTAATGACGGCCAAGACCCGGGTACGTTGGCGGCATAACTTCCACGCCAGCATCGTGCCGGCAACGGCTACTGCCGCTGCGGCCAGGTACATCGGCCACCGCCGCGAAGCGCCAAAAATTACGTAGTTGATGTAGAACAGCCCGGGGATGCCGATGCCGAATGCGGCCAGAGCGCGGCCCAGCGGGGTCTCCAAGACAGCCGAGGCAGAGAGGAGGAAGCACACCCCGGAAAGCAGCAACGTGCTGAGACTCAGGCTGTCGACCAGCGTCTGGCGGACGGGCAGCAAGAGCGCGGTGAAGTGCGCCAGGACCAGTACCCAGGCGAGGACCCAGCAACGCAGGCGCAGGGTCGCGCGCTTGCGATGGATCGAGGCAAACAGCACCACGAGCAAGCCTAGAATCAGAATGTCCAGCACTTCGTTTTTCATGGCAAAAGAGACGGCGGCAGAAAGCGCAAAGTACCACATAGGGAAGAGCAATGAATAGTGCTTTTCCCTGGCAATCAGTATCGCCAAATGAAGCAAAGTGTCTCAAGATCACCGAAGTGCGACCGGATAGGGGACGAAATATAGCCCATCCGGCCTGCGGGCATCCTCAGCGCGGTGGATAGAGGATGGGATGCCGCTATAGCCGAATTATGGTTTAGAAAATTCCGAGCCCTGAAAGCAGTTTTCCGGGGAAACAGAAACACGGCTGATGCGGCCCGCAAACGGAGCAACGCCGCCGGTTTTGACCCAGAAGCTGGTACGGATTTTATCCGGGCACGTCGCAGACGCGGAGGTTGCGGCTACGAAGGTAGTGCGAGAACCGGACTCTCTAAGATCTAGCCTTCCTACCTAGGAGGCGGACTTCAGTTCGTGCTCCGCGCGCAGCCAATCCTGTTCCGGGGAACCGTGCGGCCAGCCACGCTCAGCCCAGAACTTTTCCGCTAAAGCGGCGATCTGTTCGCGCGAAGGTGCGGCGACGACCGGTTCGGCGACAGCCTTCTGTTTCTTGGCAGCCGGCTTGCGGCGCTTGGCCGTCCCGTTGGGTGCTTCTGCATTACTCGTCGTCATTCAAATCTCTCCTTCAGTCGCCCATCATCCAAACAGGCATGGTCTTATGATACGAAGGAGAGGGCCAGGTTGTCAGCCACAGGGATAGTAACTTTTGGGTTACCTTAAAACCAAAGGCCATCAGCCCCCGGTCGCCGGTTTTTCAAAACGTTCCTGCCGCCGGGATAGGGCGTGCGACAGGGTGACCGGTGTTTCAGATTGCAACAGCTGGATCGTCCACTCCCTCATCGCCGGCTTGGCCACCTGGAGTTCTTCCAGATCCGCTCTCCAGTTCCTGAGATGAACCTTGGTATCCAGCATCCTGATCCAGAAGGCACGGTATTCAGCCAAGTTAAGGCGTTCGACGCCGGCAAACAGCTCCTCATCCCCGAGTAGCCATTGCCAAAGAAAACGGTCCTGGGAACCCGGTTGGCGGGCCGCCAAAGCTTCGTCGGCCAGCTCTTCGTCGGTGGGAAACGCATTCAGGGCGTAACCAAAGTCGGAGAAGTCGCTCTTTTCCCCGGTCAGCTCCGCGACCTGTTTGAGGCAACGGAGAAGGTTGCGGCGGGCCGGCCCGCGATACGATCTCTCCTCGATCAGCCCCTTGTAAAGACTGGCCGAGCGGCGCAAACCCCGGACCATCAGATCGCTCCGGGAGGGGATGTCGGTTCCCTCCTCCGCAAGGTAAAACCGGCTGCAGAGCATGGCCTCGACTAAGGTGGTGTGTTTCCATTCCGGGTCCATCGAAGCCGCTTGGGCGATATCGGCAAAAGCCTGTTTCGAAAACGACTCGAGTTGAGCCCTTTCTGCTTTGCGCAGCCAGGATGGTTCGCGATGCTGGGCCTCGAGCACCTGATATCCGGCCTGTGCGCGGTAGGAATAGGCTTGGGCAATTCGCCGCCGGTTGACGGCATTCTGAGACCGCGATAGTTGGGAAAAAAAATGATCCAGCCGAGCGAAAGCTGTCCACGGATCGTGGTGATGAAGATGCGAGACTGCAGAAAGCAGCAGGCCGTTCAGGTAGACGGCCGCCTCCTGCTCGGTAGGCGGTTCACCCAGGACGATGCGACCCAGGCCGACGTAGGCTAACTGATCGATATCGGCGACTATCGCCGCCGAGCGCGGGGGAAACGCGGATCCTTCCTCCTGGAAAGTGAGAGGCTGTTCGCCAATCTCCTGCAACAACCGGGATAAAGTGTTCCTGGCTTGATCCCGGGCATCGTGGAGTAGCTTCAGTTGACCAGCCGCCGCTTCCACTTCGCCGACCGCCCGAGAAGCTCTCTTATCCCAGATCCGCCTTTGCCAGTAGGCCTGAAGGACTACCAGGAAGGCAAGCATGCTAAAAACCGCCAAGCACAGCATCAAAACGATGCCAAGACGGCGACGTTCGCGGGCTGATTGCTGCAGATTGTCCTGCGACTGGCGCAGCTGGTCGCGCACGGTGTTGAGCGCAGCCTCGACCTCTTTGGAGTCCGGAGCAGAGCGAGGAGAGGCCACGGCTGGATTGGGAGATGCCTCCGCTTCCGGCGCGGCGTAGCTTACTGCGGGCTGGCGGCGCAGCGGCCGGTAAGCAGAGGGTGGAGAGGTGGTGCCAGGCTCGACACTCAGCGCGGGGGCGGGCGGGGGGACGGTATTGCCAGTCACCGGGGCCGCCGTTGTCTGCGCTTCAGCGGAAAAGCCGGTCAGCAGATACCCATATGAGAACCAGCTGACGGCCAGCAGGCACGGGGCCGCCACCGTCCTCCATCCATTGGTTTGTTTGCGCGCCGCGATGCGTGCGCAATCACTGTCCATTCACCCTCCGGAGCAGGGCTTGCTCTCGTAACGCTCTGGAGTATCTGCAAATTCGAGCCGCGCCGCAATCCCCCTTCGGAGCGAGCATCCGAGCTGAGCCGACACCCTCACTAGCGACGGACGGTGAGCGGCGCTTCCAGGGTGAAGGTCACGACGGTCTCCGCCGGCACAGAGACGTTCTTGTTACCGGTGAAGGCCGCCCCCGCAGTTCCCGCCCCGGCGCCCAGCAAACCGCCGATCAATGCTCCTTTGCCGCCGCCGGCCAAAGCACCAATCAAAGCTCCGCCGCCGCCGCCGCCGCCAATAAACCCGGCAGTCCGTTTGCCTTTGCCGTTGGCGGATTTTTCGTAATTGCTGGTGTCCACCGTAAAGTTCCCCACCCGATGAATCGTTATACCCAGGGCTCCGTCACCCTTGAACCTACCCTGTCCCTTCGAGGCAGTGACGGTTCCAGTAACCGGAGTGCCCGCGCGAAAAACCGAGACACCCCGCACCACCACCGACTGCGCCAGCGTGCCGGTGAAGCTATCGCCCACGCTGTTGTCTTTTGCGCTCACTGTCTGGCCCATGCGAATCACCAAGGGAGTACCGCGGGGAACAACCAACGGAGGAGGGGCCGGGGCTGCCGCCATCATGGCTGGGGCGGCCGCGGGGGGCGCCGCAGCCGGGGCGGGAGCGGGAGCAGGAGCCGGCGCGGCAGCGGCAGGAGCCGCGGGGGCAGGAGCGGCGGGAGGGGGAGCCGCAGGAGGAGCCGCTTGCGCGGTGTCGGGGGCCGCGGCGGGAGCTGGTCCCTTGTTGCATCCCCCCGCAAACAGCAACCCGGCAAGCGCAAGCGTGCCGGCAAACGAGTAGACCATCCGAACATGCATCTTCATAGTTCTCTCCTCCAATGCAGATATTGTTGGTTCGGGTTCAGAGCGGCCGTTACCTGCGCGCTGTTTCCGCGGACCCGAATCGACGCAACGGCTGCGTGTAGAACGCCTTCAGCTTACACCAAGATTTTCATACTTTTTGGATGCCAAAACAGGCCGGTTGGGCGCAGCCTGAGGTCGAGAGAAGACTTGCGGAGTATTAGCAGTGAGGGAAGCCTGATCCGGCGCAGGTGGCCGGGGTCAGCGAACTGCCGGGTCGCAGTATGCCGAGGAACTTCCGCAGCAAGTGAAAGTTGTGGATTACGTTGGGTCAGTCGGCTGAACGAACTGTGGAAAACACATGGAACGTCGAAACTGCCGCGTACCCTCTTCGTTTGCGAAGGGGATCCGCGGCAGTCCTTTGTCAATTTGTGGAGTTGGTGGGGGTGGTCACGCGGGCGCCCGCTCCATCAGCGGGGAAAAGCGCTCGCAGGAAGTTGGTTTCAGGCTTGCGCTTGCTCAAGGCGCCGCCGGAGACTGCCGGCGAGTTCGGCCACCAGTTCCAGTTTGCCCGTGAGCTTGGGCGACAGCTCCGGATCCGCGAGTGCCAGCTGCGACTGCAGCAGCAACCCGGTTACGGTGGACTTCAGCTCGTTTTCCAGCCGGAAGGCGGCAGCCCGCAAGGCGAGAACCTGCTGCTGCTCCCCACGCCCAATCGCTGCCTGGACCTCACGAGCCAGGCGAGAACCGCTGTAGAACGCAAAGTTGATCTGCACCGGCACAGCCCTCCCCAGACTCTGCCACAACACCTCGGTCGCCGCTGGGTTCGCTTCCGCGGTTGTCTCATCCACCACCACGACGGAATAATCGCCGCGGCGCAACTCGGCCAGCCCCGCTCGATGGCTGGCGGCAACATTCACCTCGCACCCCAGAGTTTTACTCAGGGAAGCGGCCGCTGCCGCCGCCTCGGTCATGGGACTAATCATCAGCACACTATGCTGCACAGATAAGGACACAAGTACCTCCTTGCGGTTAGCTTCACTTTGATGGTTTGCAGCCCAACGCTCGAGTGGGGATTCAGCTGGCGTGGTCTTCTGCGTCCGGAGTACCGATACCGTACTCCTTCAATTTGCGATAGAGCGTGGTCTTGCCGATACCAAGCAGGCGGGCGGCCAGCAGTTTGTCGCCGTTCAGCTTGCGCAGGGTGTCGAGGATGGCCTGTTTTTCTAACTGGGCCAGCGGCATAACCGGGGTCCGGGCAGGATTGGGAGCACCCGATGCCATTGGGGCCACCACGACTGGACGGTGATTCTGCAGGTGGAAATTTTGCAGCTGGGTCGGCAGATCGCCCAAATGCACTACCGGGCCGGAGGACAGAGTGCACGCGCGATCGATCGAATGCTCGAGCTCGCGTACATTGCCCGGCCACTCATATTCCACCATGGTACGCAGGGCATCGTCGCTCAGCGTATGGGTGGTGCCGGTTTCCCGTGACATTCGCTCCAGAAAGTGTGCCGCCAGCAGCGGAATATCCTGTTTGCGCTCGCGCAGTGGAGGAATGCGCAGGTTCACCACGCTCAGCCGGTAGTAGAGGTCCTTGCGGAAGCGACCTTGCTCGACCATGGCCGCCAGGTTGCGGTTGGTAGCTGCGAGGATACGAACGTTGATGGCCACCCGATGGGTGGCGCCCACCGGGCGAACCTCTTTTTCCTGCAGCGCGCGCAGCAGTTTGGCCTGCAGATCCAGGGGGAGTTCGCCGATTTCGTCGAGAAAGACGGTACCTCCCTGGGCTGATGCCAACAGGCCCTCTTTGGTGTGATTGGCGCCGGTGAAAGCCCCTTTCACATAGCCGAAGAGTTCACTCTCCATCAACGTGGGCACCAGCGAACCGCAATCGATGGGCACGAATGGGCGATCGGCATGGGGACCGTTGCTATGAATGGAGCGCGCCACCAGTTCCTTGCCGACCCCGCTCTCTCCGAGAATGAGCACCGGGTGGGAGCTTTGCGCCACCTTGGAGAGGATGCGGTACAGCTTGTCCATTTCGGGGCTGCGGCCGATCATGTTGCCCAAGCCTTGGGGGGAACGCAGGGATTCGCGCAAACGGCGGCTGGCGCCATCGACGGTACACCGCTCCGATGCCCGCTCCAGGACACCGGACAGTTCGTCCATGGCAAACGGTTTGGTCAGATAATCGGTTGCTCCGGTGCGCATGGCCTCTACGGCTGCGGGCACGGTGGCGAAGGCAGTCATCACCACCACCGCCAAGCCAGGGTTGAGGGTCTTGATTTCGTTGAGCAAGGCCAAGCCCTCACCCAGAGGAGCGTGCAGATCGAGCAAGAGGATGTCAACGCCGTGATTGCGCAACAGAGTGCGCGCAGCGGCAACGGTGGAAACGGTTTGCGGTACGAAGCCCAGGTCGGTAGCGATTTCGCAGCAGGCCGAGCGGATTGCGGCATCCTCGTCAACTACCAGAAGATGGAGCTTGCCGGCGCGCTCCACGGGTCGCGACATAGTTTCCACGGGAAACGTAACAGGAACAGTTATGGCCATTGTACCCAGATTCCTTTCTGGCCGGAAAAAGTAACTTCCATGCCTGCTGTATCGACACTTATCACCGCAACTTGCGTCAATCGGCGGCAAAAAGCTGCGCTGGACCATTCCTTAGGCCCATCCAGCGTATCCGCCACCCCGGCGATTTTGCGCACGGTCCGCTTGAGCGCGGAATTCATAATCAAATTTTTAGTGAGCTCATTCATGATCCAAATCTCCTGTGTCTTCTATTGCTCCTGTTATGGCTCCTGTTCAGATCCGCTGACTTATTTAGCTCAGCGGGTGGTCAACTCCCCCAGTGTTCTGGTGCCCGACGCGTGCTGCTATTTCTGCTTCGATTTGTGAAACGATTCCCGAACCTGTTTCCAGACCCATTTTTGAAATATCTTTTGAAGCGGCTTCCGGCCCGGTTTAGGGGCTAGCGATGACTAGTCCTAATGCACGCACGGGACCAAAGTTAAAGGTGTCGTTGGCGGGGCGGCTAAGTGAAAGCAAGACATCGAGATAGACCGGAATTCGGGTAGATTGTGGATTTCCGCACCCATTCGTCTCTTTTTTCAGAATGGGAAGGAAATCGGCGGCACGGACAGCGCAAGTCTCAGCAGGTCTTCCACTTAGGCGTCTGGTTCCGTTTTGGGAAGAATAAGTGCCAATCCCGAAACGGGAACGGGAGACACGCGGCGGTCATACAATCGAGGGATGATCTCCCAGGAAAAATCCGCAGCCGCTTTTTTTCGCCCCAACGGCCGGGCTGCCCAGACTATGCGGCCGGTTCGGCTCACTCCTCACTACACGTCGATGGCCGAGGGTTCGCTGCTGATCGAAGTGGGCCACACCCGGGTGTTGTGCAACGCCACCGTCGAGACCGGAGTGCCGGGGTGGCTCAAGAATAGTGGCCGGGGGTGGGTTACCGCGGAATACGGCATGCTACCCCGGGCCACGCTCACGCGGACTCCACGGGAAGCGGAGCGCGGAAAGATCGGTGGAAGAACTCATGAGATTCAACGCCTCATCGGGCGGTCGCTGCGCTCGGTGGTCGACATGCAGGCGTTGGGGGAGCGCACGGTGATCGTGGACTGCGATGTTCTGCAGGCCGACGGGGGCACCCGCACCGCAGCGATCACTGGGGCCTGTGTCGCCATGGCCATAGCCTTCCGGCGGCTGGTGGAGGCCGGCACTCTGAAAAAGCTACCGCTCACCCAGTTGGTAGCCGCCACCAGCGTGGGTATCGTGGAAGGCGTGACCCTGCTGGATTTGGCCTACGAAGAAGATTCCCAGGCCGAGGTCGACATGAATGTGGTGATGACCGAGGGCGGAGGGTTGGTGGAAGTCCAGGCGACGGCGGAACGCAATGCGTTTCCGCGAGAAAAATTAACCGAGATGCTGGATCATGCGGAGCGTGGCATCATCGAACTTGTGGAAGCGCAGCGCGCGGCGCTGTCTCCATCCATGTGAATGCTTTAAAATGGCGCCCGGGGCAAAACGGCAGCCAACGAGAGGGTAAAAAATAATGACAAAGCTGACAGCAGGAAAACTGGCGGGACTGAGAGCGGTCTCGGATGCACGCGGGGTGATCGCCGCAGCCGCGATGGACCAGCGCGGTTCACTGAAGAAATCCCTGGCCAAAGAAAAGGGCGTTTCGGATCTGCCCGACTCCGCCCTGGTGGAGTTCAAGGAACTGGTCACCGACACTCTTACCCAATATTCGTCGGCCATCCTGCTCGATCCCGAGTTTGGCTTGCCGGCGTCCAAGAAGCGGCACGGCAAAGGCCTGCTGCTGGCTTATGAAAAGACCGGCTACGATGCCGATCAGCCGGGGCGGCTGCCTGACCTGCTCAATCATTGGTCGGTGCGCAGGTTGAAGGAAGCGGGCGCGGACTGCATCAAGGTGCTGCTCTACTACACTCCGTTTGAGAAGAGCGAGATCAACGATCAGAAGCACGCATTTATCGAGCGCATCGGCGACGAATGCCTGGCCCACGATATCCCCTTCTTCCTCGAGTTCGTCGGTTACGACGTGCACGGCAACAGCGAGAAGTCGATCGAGTACGCCAAGAAGAAGCCGGAGATTGTGTACGGCTCGATGTCGGAATTCGGCAAAGAGAAATATCAGATCGACGTGCTTAAAGTCGAAGTGCCGGTGCAGATGGAGTTTGTCCAGGGCACCAAGGCGTTCAAGGGGGAAGCGGCCTACACCCGGGCGGAAGCCTTGCACCACTTCAAGGACGCAGCCACCACCACCCACAAGCCCTTCATTTATCTCTCGGCGGGAGTCAGCAACCCGGTCTTTATCGAGACCCTGGAACTGGCGGTGGAAAGCGGAACTTCCTTTAATGGCGTGTTGTGCGGGCGCGCCACCTGGAAAGACGGCATTGCGATCTACGCCAAGAACGGCGCCAAGGCTTTTGAGGACTGGCTCCATACGCAGGGTGTCGAGAATATCCAAAACGTGAATAACAGCCTGAAAGCGGCTCACTCGTGGTTCCCCAAGGTTGGGGTCACGGAAGCCGACGTTTTGGCTACGGCCTAAGGTAACACCAGCCCGACGGCGCCCCATTCAAGCCCGATTGGCTTGAGTGGGGTAGGTGTGGTGGGGTGCAGGTCGCCACGAACTCGTGTTTGTATTCGGGCACGAATTTACAGGTTGCGGAAAACTCGGTTTTGCTGTGGTTCTAGCTGTGGCAGGGGCTAAAGAGGCTGCGGAAAAAGGCATATTTGTTGTAGTTCTGGCGGTGGCAGGGGCTAAAGCCCATCTTATTTTCAAGCGTTTACGGCACGACTAAAGTCGTGCCCTGATACAAAACATGAGTTTTTCCGCAGCCTGTAAAGCCCATCCTATTTTCAAGTGTTTACGGCACGACTAAAGTCGTGCCCTGATACAAAACATGAGTTTTTCCGCAGCCTGTAAAGCCCATCCTATTTTCAAGTGTTTACGGCACGACTAAAGTCGTGCCCTGATACAAAACCGAGTTTTTCCGCAGCCTCTAAAAGCCCATCCTATTTTCGAGCATTTATGGCCCGACTAAAGTCGTGCCCTGATACAAAACATAGATTTTTCCGCAGCCTGTAGAGTGGCGCTGCGCAAAGGATCGTGTTTATTGCAGCTCCGGCCGCGGCTGGGGCCAAACAGTCTGCGTGGGAACCGGATCTGACGGACCAAACAGACCGGCGGGTGCCCCATGTTCGCGCCAGGGTGCGTGGGCCGATTATCAATTCTTCGAATGCTCTCACTCAAGGAGCAAGAACATTGGAAGGGCTTCGCCCATCTTTTTCGGCCCACGTACGCTGGCGCGAACATGGGGCACCCGTCAGGTTTAGTTTGGTCCTTTAGTGCCGGTTCGCGCGCAGACTCTTTAGCCCATCCTCAGCGTGTTTAACCCGGTTTCAGTTTCGAGTGGAAAGACGCTGCTGAATTCCTCTTATTCCCACTCGATGGTTCCGGGCGGCTTCGAGGTGATGTCGTAAACCACGCGGTTGATGCCGCGGATCTCGTTGACGATGCGGCTCGAGATTTTCTTTAGCAGATCGTAGGGGAGGGGGGCCCAGTCGGCGGTCATGCCGTCTTCCGAATGCACGGCGCGGATGGCGCAGGTATACGCGTAGGTCCGCTGATCCCCCATGACGCCTACACTCTTCACCGGGAGCAATACCGCAAAGGATTGCCAGATCTGCTGATAAAGGCCGGCGGCCTTGATTTCCCGCACTACGATGTCATCGGCCTCCTGCAGCAGCGCCACCCGCTCGGGCGTGACTTCTCCCAAGATCCGCACTGCCAGCCCGGGTCCGGGAAAGGGCTGCCGTTCCAGGATTTCAGCCGGCATGCCCAAGTCACGGCCGATGCGACGTACCTCGTCCTTGAACAGATCGCGCAAGGGCTCGATTAACTTCAATTTCATGGTGGCGGGAAGCCCGCCGACATTGTGATGGCTCTTGATCATCTGCGACGGGCCTTTGACAGACAAGGACTCGATCACGTCGGGATAGAGCGTGCCCTGCACCAGCCAGGCCACTTCAGGGTGTTGCTCCTGTAAAATCCGCTTGGCTTCGTCGTCGAAGACGTTGATGAATTCCCCGCCGATAATCTTTCGCTTTTGCTCCGGGTCGAGGACCCCAGCCAGCCGCGACAGGAAGCGGTCGCTCGCGTCCACGGCCACCAGCCGCAGGGCCAACTTGTCGCGCATATTTTGCTGTACCTGCTGGAACTCGTTTTTCCGCAGAACTCCGTTATTGACAAAGACGCAGGTGAGGCGGTCGCCGATGGCGCGCTCCACCAGCACGGCGGCCACGGAAGAATCGACCCCCCCGGAGAGCGCGCAAATGGCGCGGCCGTCCCCTACCTGCTCGCGGATGGCAGAAACCGTCGCCTGGACGAAGTTGGCGGGCGTCCAATTGGGCTGGGCATGGCAGATGTTGAACAGGAAATTGCGCAGCACGTCCGTCCCGCGCGGGGTGTGCCGGACCTCGGGATGAAATTGCACCGCCCACAGGTTGCGCGCCGGATCCGCGATGCCGGCGATGGCATTGGCCGTACGCGCGGTGACGGAAAAGCCGGGGGGCAACTCCAGCGCCTCATCGCCATGGGACATCCACACATCGAGCGACGCCGGCAAACCGGCGAATAGTGGGGATTGCCCGGGCTCTAGAGAAACCTGGGCGGCCCCGTATTCGCGCTTGTCCGCCGAACGCACCTTGCCTCCCAGATGATGGGCCAGGAACTGCAGTCCGTAACAGATGCCGAGAACGGGTAATCCCGAGGTCAGCATGCCCGGGTCCGCGACTGGGGCGTCCGAGTCATACACCGAACAAGGGCCTCCGGAGAGAATGAGTCCCATCGGATGATGCGACTGGATCTCGGCCGCGGAAGCAGTGCACGGGAGGACCACGGAGAAGACATTCTGCTCCCGAACCCGGCGGGCGATCAGCTGGGTGTATTGCCCGCCGAAATCGAGGATGACAATCGAGGGAGTATCCACGCCTCAGTTTCTCACGCTACGCGCCAGAATTGGGCAAACGCAGCCAGCCTCGCCACCTGGAAGAAATCGCTGGCCACGAAGTAGAGCAGGGTGACCGCCGCCCACCACAAGTAAAGCGGCATTCCGGTCATATCCTGGGTAAAGGGCAGCGGAATGGCCGAGAACACCATCGCGAGCACGATCAGCGCCAGGCGGACAATGCCCAGCACCAGGTTGACTTCCACCAATTTGCCGGTCAGAGGCCCCAGGCGAACACTGCGCATTAAGCTGCTGCCGAGGTCTGCTCCCTCGAACATGGCAAGGAGGGGCGCAATGGAAAAGATCCAGCTCAGGAGCGCCCAGAGCACAAAGATCCCCAAAGTGAGGCTGATGAGGCAAGCGCTGTAGCCCACCAGGTTAGGCGAGGTGTTCGTCAGGGTGGCCTCGGCGGCCCAGCGAATGGCGCTGTACCACCCAAGGAAGACAGCGGCCAAGGCCGCGATGCGCAGAAGTTGCAGGCAGATGAGGGTAAGAGGGACCGGCCGCAACCCCGGGTCGAGCCGGCGCAGCACAGCGGTGCGGCCGAGCCCGGAGGTGATGGCCCAGGCCACGGCCAGCAAGGGTCCAAGCCACAGCGCGGTTCGTGCTACGTGAGGTTCAAGCGCCGCTGCAGCGGCTGCTAATTGCAGACCCGCTTGTTCCGGGTCGGTGGGCGAGAGGCCGGAGAGACTGACCGCCACCGGGGCCACGATCCTGGTGGCCTCGAAATAGAGAATGGCGGCTGCGGGAATACCAAAGGCCCAGCGCCACAGTAGCTCCCATCCCAGAAGGCTGGGGCGCTTCCAGCAAGCGAGACAGACGTGCACCAGAGACTGAGTGCCGCGGACGCTCTGAACCTGCCCCATGATTCCCTGAATTTCCGCTACGACCTCGGCTTCGCACCCATATCTCGCGCAAAGAGCGCGCGAGATATGGGGCACCCCCATTACTTCGCCCGTAGACGACGCCTATTTGACCACGATGTTGATCAGCTTGCCCGGCACCACCACTACCTTGAGCACCTGCTTGCCGGCGATCGCGGATTGTACCTTGGGCTCCGCCAGTGCAGTCCGCTGCATGTCTTCATTACTGGCATCCAGCGAGAGCCGAATCACCACGCGCAATTTGCCGTTCACCTGAACCGGAACCTCCAGCTCCTGTTCCCGGGCCAAGTCAGGATCAAAGGGTGGCCACGGCTGGCGCAATAACGAGCCGGCGCCGCCGGTTTCGCTCCAAAGCTCAGCCGCCAGATAGGGGGCGAAGGGGGCCAGCAAAAGAATGAGCGCAGGCATGAGCGTGGCCATTAGCGCCGCGGAAGCTTCCGCCGGTAGTTCTTCCAAGGCAGGTTCGGCAGCCGTGATCTCGTTGACCAACTCCATGACCGCTGCAATGCAGGTGTTGAAGTGCCAGCGCCCGGCAAAATCCTGCGTGATCTTGCGGATGGTCTGGTGAAGCTTGCGTAACAGCGCCTGCGCCACCGGCGAGGCGGCCACGGCGGGAATCCGGCCAGCCTGGCTGCGAACCGCTTCGCGATAGCGAATGCCCAGGCGATAGACGCGCCCCAGAAAGCGGCTCACGCCCGCGACTCCATCCTCTTGCCAATCCAGGTCGCGATCCGGGGGCGCTGCAAAAAGCGCGTACATGCGGGTAGCGTCGGCGCCATACCGGGCGATCATGTCGTCGGGCGAGACCACGTTGCCCTTGGACTTGGACATCTTGGCCCCGTTCTTGATGACCATGCCTTGGGTAAAGAGGCGGGTGGCGGGCTCGTCATTGCCGATCATGCCCAGATCTCGCATGACCCGGGTCCAGTAGCGGGAGTAGATCAGGTGCAGGATGGCGTGCTCGACGCCGCCGATGTACTGATCGATGGGAAACCAGTAGTCGATCTTCTGCCGGCTGAAGGGCGCCGCGTCGTTGTGGGCGTCGGGATAGCGATAGAAGTACCAGGACGAATCGACAAACGTGTCCATGGTATCGGTCTCGCGCCGCGCCGGTCCGCCGCAGCGGGGACAGGTGGCGTTCACGAACTCGGGAATGCGGCCGAGCGGAGAACCGTCCTGCTGGGTGATCTCTATCTGGTCCGGCAGCAACACCGGGAGCTGATCATCGGGCACCGGCACGATGCCATCCTTGGGGCAATAAAGCACCGGAATGGGCGCACCCCAATAACGCTGGCGGCTGACCCCCCAATCCTTTAGCCGGAAGGTGACGGTGGGCTGGCCAAAGGCGTGCTCCTGGGCGAAGGCGGCCATCTTGTTCCGTGCCTCCTCGCAGCCCATAGAGTTGTACTCACCGGAGTTCATCAGCAGGCTGTCTTCTTCGGTGTAGGGCAGCACCGGCTCATCCGGCTGGCCGGCAGCCGGCGGTTCCAGGCTGCGCCGGGGCAAGATCACGATGCGCACTTCGAGGCCGTACTTGCGGGCGAACTCGTAGTCGCGATCATCATGCGCCGGCACCGACATCACGGCACCGGTTCCGTACTCATGCAGGATGTAGTTGGAGACCCAGATCGGCAGCCGCTCTCCGTTAAAGGGGTTGATGGCAAAGTGCCCGGTGAAGCTGCCATGCTTGTCGACGGACGCGGCATCTCCCGCATCGCGGGCTTTTTTCTGCTCTTCGACCAGGGTGGCGATCTCGGCCGCCAGCTTTTCATCCGCCTGGGCAAACTGCTTGGCTAACGGATGCTGAGGCGCGAGTTGCAGGCTGGTGGCGCCAAAGATGGTGTCGAGCCGGGTGGTGTAGACCGGGATCTTCACCGCGTCCTCGGCCAAAGGGGCGCCGGCTACAAAGTCCGGCGGAGCGGGCAGGGGAACTTTCCCTTGGCCGCGTCCGGTTTCCTGTTCCGCGGCGAGCACAAACTCGACCGTGGCGCCTTCGCTGCGCCCGATCCAGTTGCGCTGCATGGTGCGCACCTTGTCCGGCCACCCGGGCAGCTTGTCCAGACCGTCGAGGAGCTCTTGCGCATAGTGGGTGGTGCGGAAAAACCACTGTTCCAGATCGCGCTGTTCGACGATGGTGTCCTCGTGCCGCCAGCAGCATCCATCGATCACCTGCTCGTTGGCCAGCACGGTGGCGCAGAGCGGACACCAGTTCACCTTGCTTTGCTTGCGAAAGGCCAGGCCGCGTTCCAGCATGCGCAGGAAAAACCACTGCGTCCAGCGGTAGTAGTCAGGCAGACAGGTAGTGACTTCGGTCTGCCAGTCGTAGCTCAGGCCCAGGCGGCGCATCTGCCGCCGCATGTGGGCGATGTTTTCGAGCGTCCACTGCCGGGGCGGAGTTTGGTTCTTGAGCGCCGCATTTTCAGCCGGGAGCCCGAACGCGTCCCAGCCCATGGGGTGGAGCACGTTATAGCCCTGCATCCACATGTAGCGGGCGAGAGCATCTCCGATGGCGTAGTTGCGCACGTGACCCATGTGCAGCTGGCCCGAGGGGTAAGGCAGCATTTCCAGCACGTAATACTTGGGCCGCCCGCTGGTTTCGGGCTCGGCGCGATAGAGTTCCGGATTTTCGTCCCAGCGTTGCTGCCAGCGCACTTCAATCTCCGCCGGATCATAGCGATCCGGCAAAGCAGTGGAGGCCGCAACCATAGTCTTTGCGTCGGGCATGGTTACTCTTGATTGTAACTGTGCATTATGCCGGGGCGTACTGGATTACCGCCACCTGCACCTGGGCGCGCACTCTAAATCCCAGTTTCTGATACAAGCTTATGGCGGGATTTCGCGTCGTCACGTGCAGGAAGGGCGTTTCTCCCCTCTCTGCAATGCCATCCATCACGGCAGACATGAGAGCGGCCCCATACCCCCGGCCGGTGTATTCGGGATGAGTGCAAACGGCGCTGACCTCTGTAAACCCGGTGAGATGGAGCCGCTCCCCCGCCATCGCGACCAACGAGCCGGCGTCGAAGACGCCCAAATAGGAGCCGAGTTCGATGGTGCGCGGGGAAAACGGGCCAGGCTTGGTGAGCTGGGTCAACGCCATCATCGCGGGCACGTCTTCCTGGGTCAACTGGCGGAATACCGGCTTGGGGGCTGAGGGAACCGGTCCGTCTAAGACCATTTGATAAATCTCTTCTGTGTGTTGCAACACCCAACCGGCAGGCAGGACAGGCCTGGCATGGAAACCCAAGGCGCCGAAATCTCCCGCGAGGATTTCGGCAAGCGCCTGGTACGCGGCCGGAGACCGATCGGCCATGGCCGCAAAGGGACCCACGTCACGGGGAAATCGCTTGGCGAGCGCGGTGCCCTCGGCCAGGTAGGCTTGCTCCGTTGAGAGGGCGGACCAGACCGCGTTGTCCAGCAAATGGACGCCTGCCAAAGATGGGGGAGGATGGTGCATGAACGTCAGATGAGCACCAGTCGGCAAAGATTCGGGAGTTGTTCTGTCTGGCCATGAGCCGGACGTGACTCCGGAAGCTACGAACACGCGAAGGCCAACAGTGGACCGATGTCGTGCGCGTCCGCCGCACGCAGCGCGGCTATATAGCGCTGCCGGCTTTCGCCGGCGCCACGCAGGCTGGCGCTGCCCCAGGTGAACCTTTTATTGCCCCATAGCTGCGCCCGGCCCGTACTGTTCATTCCACCCTTAACTTGCCGCTGGCAAGTCGCCTACTCCTAATGAACAACCGTAGATTGGATCGACTAAAAGCGTTGGAAGGGCTTCGCCCGTCTTTTTCGGCCCACGTACGCTGGTGCGAACATGGGGCACCCGTCGAGTGCGCGGCGGCCCGTACTGTTCATTCCACCCTTAACTTGCCGCTGGCAAGTCGCCTACTCGGGATCACTTCAAGCGGGCGCTTCCCGCAGGAGCATCGTCAGCCGGCGGATTCTTGAGGATCTTCGACAGCACGTTCAGCCGGCCATCGACCTGGGGAGCGTGCAGCCCCAGTATCTCCGCCACCAGGGGGAAGACATTTACGTTCTCGAAGGGTTCGAGCTTGGAACCGGGACGAATGTCCGGACCGACGGCGAGGAAGAGGGCGCGCATGGACTTCATCGTCCCCGGGTCATACCCGTGCATACCCATCTCGGGCGGATGTTCCGTAGCTCCTTCCGGCACATGCGCGCTGATCAGAAACGGACCATTGGGGACAATAACGGGGTCGCCCTCGCGGCCATTGCCGTTGTAGTGCAAAATCGCCGGCACCCGGTTACGGCGATAGACGGTGAAGGCGTCGCTCTTGATCTTCAAATCCTGATAGGCCTTTTCGGCCGCCGCTCCCGAAGGCGGATATAACAGCGATCCGACGGTCACGAAACCCTTCAGGTCGGTGTATTTGTCCAGGTTGATCCTGTCCCCTTGCGTGTGCTCCATGCCGTGATCCGCAAGCACAAAAAGATCGATCGGCAGCCCCAGCTGGGCAAGCTTAGCCTGAAGATCACCCATCAACGCGTCGACGTGCGCGACGGCGGCCGAGGTTTGCGGGCTCTCTGGCCCGTACTGGTGCCCGGCGTGATCCACATTCGAGTAGTACAGGGTGATGAAATGGGGACGCTGAGAAGGCGGCAGGCGCAGCCACGCGATGACCTGGTCAATCCTCTTCTCATCGGGAAAGTGATCGTCGAAATTCAGGTAGTAGGAAGGCCGTTCCCCCGCGATCTCCGCCTCGGAACCGGGCCAAAAGAAACACGCGCTGCGCATGCCCTCCTTCTCCGCCAAGGACCACAGAGGAGTGCCGCCGTACCAGCTTCCGTCGCGGACCGTTGCGGGATTGTTGAGGGCATACTGCTGTTTGCGCACCGGATCATAGAACGCGTTGGCCACGATCCCGTGATGCTCCGGATAAAGCCCCGTGACCAGCGTGTAGTGGTTGGGAAAGGTGAGCGAGGGATAGGAAGGGATCATTCCCTCGGTCGCCATCGCGCCTTCGGCACCCAACTGCAGCAGGTGTTTGGCCCCGTACTTTTTGGCGTAGTCGTAACGGAAGCCATCAAGCGACACCATCACGACATAGGGTTTCACTTGCTGGGCTTCCGCGTTCGGCCCGTGCTCGACGGTGATCACCTGCGCAGATAAGCGCAAGCAGAAGAACAGCAACAACAGCCAACGCATGCTCAGGCCCCGGCCGCGCGCAACCGTTCGGCCGCAGCCTCCGGAGTGATATCCCTCTGCGGCATGCCCAGCAATTCAAAGCCGACCATGAATTTGCGCACGGTGGCGGAACGCAGCAGCGGTGGGTAGAAGTGGCCGTGGAAATGACACTCGGCGTGCTCCTCGCCATCGGTAGGCCGCTGGTGAAAGCCCATGGTGTAGGGGAAGCTGACGGAAAACAGGCGGTCATAGAGCGTCGTCAGCTGCTTGAGAATATCCGCCAGCCCATGTTGCTGGGCAACACTGAATTGGTCCAAGCTCCCAACGTGCCCTCGGCTGAGGACCAGCGTCTCGAACGGCCAGACCGCCCAAAAGGGCACCAAGGCCACAAATTCCTGGTTCTCAACGACGATGCGCTGGGCCTGAGCCAATTCAATTTTAAGGGTGTCACACAGCAGACAGGACTGGTGTTGCCGACGATAGGCAAGTTGGTTGGCCACCTCGGCAGCCGGCTCGTCAGGAATGTGTTCTGTGGCCCAGATCTGGCCATGGGGATGGGGATTGCTCGACCCCATCATAGCCCCGCGATTTTCAAATATCTGCACGTGGCGCAGCTCCGGGCGCGAACCCAGCTCGATGAACTCCGCCGTCCAGGCTTCGACCACGTGGATAATATCGGCCACCTCCATGCCCGCCAGGGTCAGGCTGTGATCGGGATGAAAACACAAGACCCGGCAGACCCCGCGTTCGCTCTCTGCACGCAGTAATCCGTTGCCGATGTCAGTTACCATGGGGGCCGAGTCCGGCATGAGCGCCGCGTAATCATTGGTGAAGGCAAAGACCCCCTCGTAGGGCGGGGTCTGCTTGCCCCCGGCGCGCGTGTTACCGGGGCAAAGATAGCAAGTTGGGTCGTAGTGCAGCGGTGGAGTGGTGTCGGTCTTGCTTACCTCGCCTTGCCACGGACGCTGCGTACGGTGCGGGGAAACCAGCACCCAGCGGCCGCGCAGAGGATCGAAGCGGCGATGAGGAAACTGCATTTGCTCGTTCATTTCACTTGCCCGGTCACGCCCTTACCTTCCTCCACAGTGAAGATTTTGTCCACGCCGGGCAGGTTCACTTTTTCCTTGAGGCCGCTTGGCCAGTGAATCTCGACGGCATCCACCTGGTTCGCGTCGCCCAGGCCAAAGTGCACCCTCGGATCGTTAGACGAGACAAAACTGCCCCCGCTCAGCACGTCGCCTCGCTGCCGCAGACCGCCGGCGGTGAGATACACCGCCGTGCCGACCGCGTCGCGTGGGCTCTTGGCTCCCCCAGTCAAGCTCAGCTCCACCCAATGGTGCCGGTCAGGGTTGACGTTGCGCAAGAGCGTGGGCACGGTGTCCAGGTTATTGATGACCACGTCGATCCGGCCGTCGTTGAAGAGGTCGCCAAACGCCGCACCCCGCGCCGGGATCACCAGCGCCAGCCCGGAGCCTTCGACCGCCGGCAGCAGGTCAAACTTCTTGCCCTGCTGGTTGTGGAAGAGCAGCGGCCGCTCGGCGTAAGTCGTGCCCCAGTTGTTCTGGTCCACCGTGGGATAGACGTGGCCGTTGGCGACGAATAGGTCTTTCCATCCGTCGTTGTCGTAGTCGATGAACTCGGTGGCCCAGCCGAGAAAGGGCACGGTCACCTCCGCGACCCCTGTGGAATAGCTGTCGTCAGTGAAGTTGGCGTCGCCGTCGTTGCGGTAGAGGACATCGTAATCGTCAGAAAACGTAGTGTTGAAAAGGCCCAGTAGCCCGTTGTTGCGGTAATCCCCGACAGCGACCCCCATGGACGCTGTTTCCCGGCCGTTCTCATTGAGGGCGTACCCGGAGGCGTAGCTGTCATCCTCAAACGCGCCGTTGCCTTTGTTGATGTAGAGGTAGTTGGGAGTGGAGTCGTCCGCCACCAGCAGGTCCACCTTGCCGTCGTTGTTCAGGTCGACAAAAATCGATGTGAAGCCGTAGTAGCCATTGGGATCGTTGGTCCCCGTCTTTTGGCTGACATCGGTAAAGGTGCCGTCGCCGTTGTTGTGGAAGAGGTGATCATGCTCGCCTTTAAGCCCACGCGGGCCGCACATCACGCTCACCCCACGGAACTGGCAAAAGCTCGAAGCCACCCCGTTGCCATTGACACCCGGCGGCTTGTCCTGGTCGTAGTGGACGTAGCCGGAAACGAAGAGATCGAGCCGGCCGTCACCGTCGTAGTCGCCGAAGGTTGGCCCGCTCGACCAGTTGCCGAGCTGCACGCCAGCTTTTTCCGCCATGTCGGTGAAGGTTCCGTCGTGGTTGTTGTGATAGAGACGATTCTTGCCAAAATTGGCCACAAATAAATCCGGCCAGCCATCGTTGTCGTAATCGCCGACCGCGACCCCGAATCCCCAGCGGTCGTTAGTAACGCCGGCCTTGGCCGCGACCTCGGTGAAGGTACCGTCGTGGTTGTTGTGGAACAGGGCGGCGTGGGGCGAAGCTGCCTTGCCCGCAAGGGCATCGTAGGTCGAGCCGTTCACCATGTAAATATCGAGCCAGCCGTCTTTGTCGTAGTCCAGGAGCGCCACGCCGGAACCCGGCGCCTCCAGGATGAACTGCTTCTGCGGAGTTCCCATCGTGTGATGCCAGGTAGTCAGGCCGGCTTTGGCGGCAATGTCTTGAAACACCACCGGCCCGGTCTTCACAAAACCGCCGGCGGTGATGGGCCGCTTCTCGGAGTCAAGCACCGGGGCGTGGGTTCCGCCGGTGTTGACTCCCATGGCTTGCGGGGTCTGGGGGGCGTCGTTCTGTGGAAGCCAGAGCAGCAACAAGCAAAGCAGACCGAGCAAGCGAATACTCCCCCAGCGAGGATAATGGATTTACACTTCCCCCGCGCCTTACAACCCGAAAATGGGGCAGCGCATCGAAGAACCTCATGCAGGGTTTTCACAGTTCGCCAGGAAAGCGCCGCCGCGCTTTCCTGCTCCCGTTCAGCTTCCTACTGCTGTCGTTGGCAGTCTTTGGATGGGGCCTGCAGTACAAGCTCTCTTTGTACAAGGGCAAGGATCATGTTTCGCATTTGGCTCCAGAGGCGAAGCTGCTCTCCCAGAAAGAACGGCCTGCGGTCGTGCAGGCAGATAACTTCCGCCCGGCGGAACTGCCATCGCCCGCTCTGCTGACGGTGACCGTGGCGCCGACCCCTGGGTTGTTCCGGGACGCTGTCCGTTACCTCCGAACAGGAAGTACCGAGGGATCGCGGGCTCCCCTGCCCCCTTGCCTTGAAGCCTTGTTCTTCCGCCCTCCTCCTCCTGTCCTTTCGTAGAACCGCGTCCGCGAGATAGCGAATAGATTTCTACCGTCAGCCCTAACGCTGGCGTTGGGCTCCTTTTCTCGTGTGTTGGTTTCGTGCGTCCCCAAACACCAAAGACAGGTGCGTGTACCCAAATGCAAAAGCGTCTCATTTATTTGCTTGCTGCGTGCGCAGTCCTCGGACTGGCCGCGTGGCTTATCTTCCGTTCGCGCGGGAATCGGCCAGTGGAAGCCGCTCCCGAGCCGGCGGCTGCCCAGGTTTCGGTCGTAGAACGTGGCTCGGTCTCTCATGTGCTGGCCCTTGCCGGCCAGTTCCAGCCCTACCAGGTGATCGATGTGCATCCGAAGGTTTCCGGCTTCATCCGAACTATTCGAGTAGACATCGGCGACCGGGTCCGCCAGGGGGAAACTCTCGCTGTGCTGGAGGTCCCCGAACTGCAGGCTCAGTTGGAAGGCACGGCAGCCCAGGTTTCGCGAAGCAAGGATGAGATCACCCGCGCGCAGCATGAAGTCGCCGGCGCCGAAGCCCAGTACGCCTCGCTGCATGCCGACAACCAGCGGTTGCAGCAGGCCGCCAAAGCGCAGCCGGGACTGATTGCCCAACAGGAGCTGGACGACGCCCAGTCGAAGGACCTGAACGCCGCCGCCCAGGTGGACGCTGCCAAGGCAGCCCTCTCCGCAGCCCAGGGCGGATCCGAGGTCGCCCGGGCAGACAACCGTCGAGTCGGCGCGATGGTGGCTTATACCAACGTGACCGCACCCATCGACGGAGTCATCACCTGGCGTTATGCCGACACGGGGGCGCTCATCCAGTCAGGCACTGGTTCCAACAGCCAGTCGCTGCCCATCGTCAAGCTGGCGCAGATCGGCCTGCTCCGCCTGCGTATGCCGGTGCCCGAAAACGCTGTGCGGTATGTCGCTATCGGTAACCAATTGCAGGTGAGGGTGGACGCGCTCGGCCGGTCCTTCACCGGCAAAGTGGTTCGCTTTACCCGGGACGTCAATTTCGAAACCCGAACCATGGAGACCGAAGTCGACGTCGAGAACAAGGATCTCTCCATCGATCCAGGAATGTACGCCAACACACAATTGCAACTCGACCACGCGGACCATGTACTGACCATTCCCGTGGAAGCACTGGTTCTCAGAGATAACAAGGACCTGGTTTACGTGCTCGACAGCCAGAACCGGGTGCAGCAGCGGACAGTCGAGGTCGGCCTGCGGGGATCGCAGTTGGCGGAGATCAAGAGCGGTCTGACTGAAGGCGAGCGAGTGATCCTGGGCGGCCAGGAAAAGTACCAGGAGAACGAGCGAGTGACTCCCATCATCGAGCCCAGGCCGGCTAAAGACGTGACCCGGGATGCAGGCAGCACCATCGATTTGCATGACGAAAACGGGGGTGAGCAGTAATGCCGAAATTTGCGCTTCGCTACCCCTTCTTCATCATCATGATGTGCCTGGTTGTCCTGTTGATTGGCGTGGTCAATATCGCCAGCATGCCGGTCGATCTTTTTCCCAAGATCGACATGCCCGTCGTGGTGGTGGCGACTTTCTACAACGGCATGCCTCCGCAGCAGATCGAAGCCGACATCACCAACACCTTCGAACGATTCTTTACCCTGGGCGCGAACATCGATCACTCCGAGTCGCGCTCTCTGACCGGCGTCAGTCTGATCAAGATTTACTTCAAGCCGGGCACCGATGCCAACGCCGCTCTGAGCAACATTGCCAACCTGGCCATGGCGGATCTGCGCCGCCTCCCGCCCGGCACACTCCCCCCTGTTGTATTGGGCATGGATGCGTCCAGCCAGCCGGTATGCCTGGTGACACTCGAGGGCAAGGGGCTGAACGAAACCCAGCTAAAAGATATAGCTCAGTTTCAGGTACGTAATCAGATTTCGAATGTCCAGGGCGCTTCGGTTCCGCAGCCGTACGGCGGCACCTATCGCCAGATCCAGGTCTATGTCGATCCGATCAAGCTGGAGGCGCACAACCTCAGCCTGAACGATGTGGTCGAGGCGGTGAACGGCTCCAACCTGATTCTTCCGGCGGGTGACGTGCGCATCGGCTCGAAGGATTACAACATATACGCCAACAGCCAGTTCCCCGACGCCAAGTCGATGAACTCCATGCCGCTCAAGTCCTACGGCAACGGGTCCGTGCTGGTCGCGGATGTGGGCAGGGCGGAAGATTCCGGCGCCCTGCAGTACAACATCGTGCGCATCGACGGACAACGCTCGGTCTATGTGCCGATCTTCAAACAGGGCGGCAACAGCAACACCATCACCATCGTCAACGGCATGAAAGCGGCGGTTCAGCGCCTGGTCGACATCCCCGAAAACCTGCGCACCGCGGTGGTTTTTGACCAGTCCATTTTCGTGAAGCTCGCCATCAAGAATCTGCTCAAGGAAGCCTCTATCGGGTTGGTGTTGACCGGCTTGATGATCCTGATTTTTCTCGGCAGCCCACGGGCGACATTCGCTGTCTTATTGTCGATCCCGCTCTCCGCACTGGTTTGCCTGGTGATCACCAAGGTCCTTGGCGGGTCGATCAACACCATGCTGCTGGGCGGTCTGGCGCTGGCCTTCTCACGACTGATCGACGACTCGGTAGTGGTGCTCGAAAATATCTTCCGCTTTATGGAGATGGGCGTAGCGCCGCACGAGGCGGCAGAAAAGGGCGGGATGGAAGTTTCACTCGCCGTGCTTGCCGCCACCTCGACCACTTCGATCGTCTTTTTCCCGGTAACTTTTCTGAGCGGCGTCAGCAAATATATCTTTACCCCGCTGGCGCTGGGGGTGGTGCTCTCGATCTTCGCCTCGTACATCTTTGCCATGACCGTGGTGCCACTGTTCTGCGCTACGTTCATCCGCATAGAACACGAGGAGACCGCCGGGCATGATCGTTCTTTCTTCAAGCGCCTGGTGGCAAAATTCAACCTGCACTTCCAGAAGATGCTGGAGCGTTATGAAGCTTTAGCCAGGCGTGTCTTAGTGAGGCCAGGTTTAACAGCGCACGGTGATCCTGGCCTGTGTCGCGCTCCTGATTCTTTGCTTGTTCCCCTTCCTCGGCCGCGCTTACTTTCCTCGCACCGATCCGGGCCAATTTGTGATTAACGTGCGCATGCCCAGCGGCACGCGCCTTGAAGACAGTGATCGGTACATTGCCCAGGTGGAGAAGATCATTCACGATACTGTCCGTCCCCGGGATCTGGGCATGATCGTCTCCAATATCGGCGTTTATCCCGATCTCTCCGCCATCTACACCACCAACGCTTCCATGGATACGGCTTTCGTCCAGACCAGCCTTAAGGAGGACGCGAGCCTGGGAAGCTATGAATACATGGCCCGGGTGCGAGAGAGGCTTTCGCGCGAGATGCCGGAACTCACTACCTACTTTCAAGCTGGCGGTCTGGTCGACTCGGTCATCAACCAGGGTCTGCCCGCGCCTATCGATGTGCAGGTGAGCTCGAACAATACCCAAAGCGCGTTTGCGCTCGCCAAAACACTGGCGCAGAAGATAAAAGCTTCGCCGAACGTGAGCGATGTGTATATTCCTCAGGATCTCGACTACCCCGGCCTGGCGTTGAATATCGACCGCGAGCGCGCCAGCCTCATCGGCCTCACCGCCAAAGATGTGGTGGACAACGTGATTACCGCGCTCACCTCCGACGGCATGGTCGCACCCACCTACTGGATCGACCCCAAGACCGGCAACAACTACCTGGTCACTGTGCAATACGCCAACCGGGTGCTCAATCACATGACCATGGAGGATTTCGAGAACATCCCGCTACGCGGCGCGCGCCCGCCCGGCGGCGATGCCGGAGGTAGGAGATGTTTTATGGCGGGCACACAGGCGGCTATACGCCGCTGCGCTCGGTGGCGGAGATCAAACAGATCAATACGCCCACCGAAGTGGATCACTACCAGATTCGCCGCGTGATCGATATCTTCGTCGCCACCAAGACCGAGGCGCTCAATCAAACCGGCAAAGACATCAGCCAGCTCATCGCGAATACCAAGACGGATAAAAATACGCGGCTGACCATGCGCGGAGCGGCGGTGAGCATGAACACCTCGTTTCGCGACTTTGGCATCGGCCTGCTGATCTCGATTGCGCTGGTTTATCTCATTTTAATGGCGCAGTTCGCGTCGTTCATCGATCCCTTCATCATCCTGATGGCCATTCCGCCGGGATTGGCGGGGGTGGTGATGATCCTGCTGTTTACCGGCAGCACACTGAACATCATGTCGCTGATGGGCGTGATCATGATGACCGGAATCGTGGTTTCGAACAGCATTCTCATCGTGGAGTTCTCCGGCATCCTGCACCAGCAGGGACTTGGGCTGCTGGATGCTACGGTGCAGGCGTGCAAGGTGCGTCTGCGGCCCATCCTGATGACTTCGCTTGGCCACGTTACTGGGAATGATCCCCATGGCTCTTGGCCTGGAAGCAGGGAGCGAGCAATATGCCCCGCTGGCCCGGGCGATTATCGGTGGGCTCGGGGTTTCCGTGGCGGTGACGGTGTTTCTGGTTCCCGCGGTGTACCTGGTGATCCACACTCGCCGTGAGCGCAAAGCAAGTGAAGCGCGGGAGGCCCAGGCGTGAAAACAGTCATGGTCGCATTTATGCTTTCTGCGGTGGCATCTCATGCGCAGGCGGTACTGCCCAGCGCACCTGTGCCATCCCTCACCTTGTTTCCCCAGGCCGCCGCGCCGGCTCCCAGTGCGGGCGATGCGCTGACTCGGACTCAAGCAGAACAACTCGCCTTGAAAAACAACCCGCGCGTGAGCGTCAGCCAGTTGCTGGCGCTGGCGCAACATCAGGGAGTGCGGGAAGCACGGGCTGCGGAACTGCCCACGGCCAACGCAGCCATCACGGCAGAGAAGGCGCTCGACGGAAGCCGCATCTCTGCCGCGTCGCTTACAGCTTCACGGCTATTCACGCACGCCGGAGCAGGTGGCGATTTCACTCAGCTCATCACCGACTTCGGCCGAACCCACAACCTGGTGCTTACCCAGAAGCTCCAGGAACAAGCTGCCAAGGCCAACCAGCAGGCGACCAGGGAAGAAATCGTTCTCGCGGCGGACCAGGCCTTCTATGACGCTCTCACGGCCCAGTCCGTTCTCAAGGTGGCAAGGCAAACCGTCAATACCCGCCAAGCCACCCAGAGCCAGGTCAACCAGATGACCCAGAACAAATTGAAGTCGACGTTGGATCTGTCCTTCGCCAACGTCAACCTATCGCAATCGAAGCTGCTTCAGCTGGACGCGCAGAATAACGCGGATGCCACCATGGCGACTCTCGATGCGGTCCTGGGACTCGATCATCCCGTCACCTACCAGTTGGTCGAGGAAGCAACCGCGATCAACGCGCCCCCGGCGGACGTGCGCTCCACTGATTCAGGCCGCCCTGGCCCAGCGGCCCGATCTGCAATCGCTCACCTTTGGGCAGCAGTCTGCGCAGAAATTTGCCCGCGCGCAATGGGACCAGCGTCTGCCTTCGATCACTGCCGCCGGTACGTTAGGAACCGTTCCCATACGTGTCGATCAGTTCTATACGAACAACTGGTGGGGAGGGATCGGGGTAAACATGAACATCCCCATCTTTAATGGCTTCCTCTACAGTGCGGAGGCAAAGGAAGCCCAGTATCGCGCACAGGCGGATGCCGAACGCACCCGGGATCTGCGGGATGAAATCGTCCGCGACGTGCGTACGGCGTGGCTGCAGGCAAATACCGCTTACCAAAGACTTGCGGTCACCGCGGAGCTGCTCAAGCAGGCTAATTTGGCACTGCAACTGGCACAAACCCGATACCAGCTTGGGCTCAGCTCCATCGTCGAGCTCAGCCAGGCGCAGCTGCAACAGACCAGCGCAGCGATTGACGACACCAACGCGCAATATGAATACCGGCTGGGGCTGGCCACACTGGATTATCAGACTGGTACGACTCCCTGAGTTGCCGGACAGTGGGCATTCTCCCCCACGATTGCAACCAATTGCTTAACCATGCCAGGAGGGTTTTGTAGTGATTTGTATCAGAGCCCGATAAAGTCCTGCTGTAAAGGCTGAAAGATGAAAAGTTTCAGAGGGTGTGTGAGAAACCGACAGAAGAAACCGCAGATCTCTCCACTACGCTTCGCTCCGGTCGAGATGACAAGTTTGTGGCGACTTCGGTGGCGTTTTCGTCACCTGGGGTGGGCCCAAGGCCCATGACCTCTCCGGTCGAGACGACAAATTTGTTAGGCAAATGGCTTTAACGCGTGAAAAATCACAAATCCCGCAACTAATTTGTCATCTCGACCGGAGCGAAGCGTAGTGGAGAGATCTGCGGTTTTCTTTGGTTTGTTCTCACGCACCCTCTTTAGCCCCTGCCACGGCAATGAAATCGTTTGAGGGGCTTCGCCCGGCTTTTTCGGCCCACGTTAGCTGGTGCGAACATGGGGCACCCATCAAGTTTTGTTTGGTCCTCAGATCCGTTTCGCGCACAACAACGATAGAGACATCTACTGCATTTTTTTGCGCAAGAGATGAAGCAAACTTAATGAGCAGATAGCTGAAGCCAAACAGCTATGCTCAGCTCGTATGAAGAGCAGCGGCCTGCTTCGAGACACGACTCACCTTTCCATTGGGCAGGGGTTGAGGCTGGTCATTCAGGCGGCTTATTTCATCCTGGTCGCGCGCTCGCTCGGACCGGACGCCTATGGCGCGTTCGTGACTGTGGTGGCCATGGCCGCGCTTCTCGGCCCCTTCTCCGGCCTGGGCACGCCCAATCTCTTTATCAAGAATGTGCGCTCCGGCAAACGCGAAGCCGCCGTTTGCTGGGGCAATGGTCTTCTGCTCACGGTGCTTTCCGGAATTTTGCTTTCGGGGCTTGGCATTGGACTAAGCCTGGTCTTTCACCTGAAAACTTCTGTCTTTGTGGTGATGATCGTTTGCTTTGCGGATTTGGTTTTGCTGAAAGTAACCGAGCTCGCGGCCTTTGGCTTTACCGCACTGGATCGGATGAAACAAACCTCCATCCAGAATGTGGTCGCCAGCCTGCTGCGGCTCGCCGGTATTTCGGGCTTAATCCTCACCATGCGCGAGGTGACGCTGCACCGGTGGGTGCTGGTGTACCTGCTCACAACATCGCTCGGCACGGTGTATGCCGTGACCAAAGGGCGGCAACTGTGGGGAACTGCCTGCACGGACTTGGCTGCGTTACGCGAAGATGCCGTCGAGGGTGTGTTGTTCAGCATTGCCGGTTCGGCAACCACGATCTATAACGACATCGACAAGGTCATGTTGAGCAAGCTGGCGGACCTGACCTCGACCGGGGTTTACGCCGCAGCCTATCGGGTGATCGACGTAACCATGACTCCGGTCCGGTCTTTGGCCGCAGCCGCGTATCCGCAGTTTTTCAAGAAGGGCGTGGACGGCCTGGAGGCGACCTATGCGTACGCGCTGTCGCTGATTGGCAAAACCGTTTTTTATGGTTCGTTCGCCTCTGCCGCATTGTGGTTGTTTGCGCCGATCTTGCCGCATGTGCTGGGAACCAGGTACGCCGCGGTGGTTCCAGCCGTCCGCTGGCTGGCACTGATTCCCTTCCTGCGCTGCATCCATTCCTTTCTCGCTGACGCGTTTTCCGGAGCGGGGTTGCAACGAGTACGCACGGTGGTCCAGGTACTTGTGGCTTTGCTTAATATCGGCATCAATCTCGTGATCTTGCCCCGTTATTCCTGGCGCGGAGCGGCATGGGCCAGTCTGGGCTGCGACGCATTACTGGTGACGGTATTTTGGTTATCTGCTCTTTATTACCTTCGCAGGGTAACCTCAGTTCAACCGGTCTAACGATATGCTTAACGGTGTTTTCGCTTGTGCTTGCATGCAACTCGTTTAGCTGCTGGCATTTATCACGAAGATCAGAGGTGGAAGGGGGTACGCGCCTCGTTTATATGTCGCGATTCAAAACAGTTGCAGTACCAATAGTACCTACCAGTCTGAAACTTGTACGCCTGTTTTGAGACTACAAAACGTCACTTATGTCCAGACAGGAACTATCGGAGGTGTGACCTTTCCCTACAGGATGCTATACTCTGGTCGCAACTGAGTAATACCAGGAAGTTCAGTATCAATTGTTGTTCTGTCCCCCTACTGCTGATCTTCACTCCTGATGAACACAATTCAACCGGGCAGCGCGCAGCCTTGCCAAAAAGCCGGGAGAAACCAAGTGAGTACAAGCGGGTTAATTGATAACAGTCAAAGATTCCATGATGGCTCGATACGCTACGATTCGACCACCGTTCCCATGTTTACGGACGGCCCGAGAACGACGCATCTGCTGATGGGCGAGCGGAAGCTCCGGGCCCACATGGGAGAGATTCTTGAGTTGCGGCGCCGGTGTGGCCAGACAGATGATCTGACGACCGATCCGGAGTACTTCATCGCGGCCAACACTCTGGGTAATAGAAAGTGCTCAGCCGTGCTGATCCGCAGGGGCAGCAAATTGGAAGCTTGCGTGTTGTTTTACGAACATACCCGATATGGAGTTGGGCTGGGACTTTTCCGGGGCGGTGATTACATTGGGGAGAGTCTGGTGGCTGGACCCGAACCGCTGCGCGTGCAGTACGTTTACCTGGCTACCCAGGCGCTGCTGAAACGGTGGCGTGTCCATGGTGTCAGCATCTCTATCAAAGCGTCGATCACTGCCTGTATCGGAACGATGGGACCGGCAAGTCATTGCAGAAGATTTTGCGGATCGGAAATACAACACAAGCTGCCGCTTGCCACTACCTACGAAGGCATGCTTGCCGGGTTGGGGCCGCGCACGCGGCGCAGTCTCGCCGGCAAGCGCCAACAATTGGAAAAGAGCGCTAACGTCAAGTTCCTTACTTCACTCGATGCGGAGGAAGCGCGCGATGTGATGCTGACGTTGCGTCCCAACTCGATGCCGCCCCGCATCGAAGATTTCTTTCATGCCCGCTATTGCTTGCTACGTGCGGATTCGAATTTCTTTTCCATGGGTTTGCGCTTGCCGGATGGACCCTGGCTAAGCTACTTGAGTGGTTGGCGCCGCAATGGAGTGACCTATGTCGACCTGCAGATGAACGACAAGAATTTTAAGAAGGAATCTATTTCGGCGGTGATGCGAGCCTTCCTGTTAGAGCATGAGATTGGCCGTAAGCAGGAACTGATCAATTTCGTCGGAGGCTCGTCGTTGTTGCTAAGAAGATACTGCGAGCCGATCGAGCCTTGCACCGATATCTTCTTTGCCAAGCCCGGACTTCGCTCCAATTTACTCGAGACGCTGGCAAAGCACCTGCACGCGGGAAGTGTGTATGAACGGTTGAAGCCCGGCGCCGAGCTTAGGGCGTCCAGCGAGCCGGAGAGTTAACCGCGCCGGCATACTTCATGCGGCCTCCTCACAGAAGGCCGCACACATGGGCGTGGGATGGTTCAGAGTGCGGGAAATTCGGGGCGCACCAGCGTACGTGGACCGATGAAGCAAAAGCGATTGAAAGGCTTCGCCCGTCTTTTTCGGCCCGCGTACGCTGGTGCGAACAGGGCACCCGTCGAGGGCAGGGGGGTGCCCTCCGGTCCGTGGTCAAGGATAGATCCCAAACAACGCGCGCGCTATTTGGCGGCTTTTTCTTTGTGGCCGCCGAATTCGAAGCGCATGGCGGAAAGCAGTTTGTCGGCGAAATCGGCCTCGCCTCGCGAACTGAACCGCTCGTAGAGCGATGCCGTGAGCACAGGCGCCGGAACGCCTTCGTCAATCGCTGCCTTGATGGTCCACCGCCCTTCCCCGGAATCGGAGACGTGGCCGGCAAACTCCTCTAGGGCAGGGCTCTTGGTCAGGGCATTCGAGGTCAGGTCCAGCAACCAGGAGGCGATGACGCTACCCCGTCCTCCATACTTCTGCCACATCCGACAGGTTAATGTCGTACTGATAGTGCTCGGGGTCGCGCAACGGCGTGGTTTCAGCATCGATTTCCCCCAAATGCTTGCCCACGTTGGCACGATGCAGGATGTTCATGCCTTCCGCATACGCCGCCATGATTCCGTACTCGATGCCGTTGTGCACCATCTTGACAAAATGGCCGGCGCCGCTCGGCCCGCAATGCAGGTAGCCTTCTTCCGCGGTGCCTCCCACTTTTTCTCTTCCCGCCGTGCGGGGGATGTCGCCGATGCCCGGGGCGATGGTTTTGAAGATCGGCTCCAGGTGCTCGACAGCCGCCGTTGGGCCGCCGATCATGAGGCAGTAGCCTCGCTCCAAGCCCCAAACTCCGCCGCTGGTTCCCACATCCACATAGCGGATGCCCTTGGGTGCGAGCTCCTGGCTGCGGCGGATGTCATCGATGTAATACGAATTGCCACCGTCGATCAGGATGTCGTCGGATTCCAGGTGCGGGGCCAGTTCGGCGATGGTGGAGTCCACAAATCCGGCTGGAATCATCAGCCAAATAGCCCTTGGCTTGTCCAGCTTGCTCACCATGTCGGCCAGCGTGGACGATCCCACAGCCTTTGCCTTTTCCAGATCCTGCACCGCTTGCGCTGAGCGGTCAAACACCACGGCGGTGTGACCATTATTGAGCAAGCGTTTTACCATATTGGAGCCCATTCTCCCCAAGCCCACCATTCCTAGTTGCATAGATTGCTCCTCTTTGTCTGTGTGATCTTCGTCTGTTGGGCCGTTTACTTGAGTTTGCGGTAGCGGCGAATCAGTTTGTTGGTAGAAGCATCATGCTGCAGTCCTGCATCGGACGGCGCTTCAATCTCGGCAATGATGTGCTGAGCCAGCACCTTGCCCAACTCAACGCCCCATTGGTCGAAGGAATCGATCTGCCAGACGGTGCCCTGGGTAAAGACCGAGTGCTCGTACAGGGCCACCAGCTTGCCCAGCGTCTCCGGGGTCAGTTTATCCGCCAACAGGACGTTGGAGGGGCGGTTCCCTTCAAACACGCGATGCGGCACCAGCCAATCCGGCGTCCCTTCCGCCTTGACCTGTTCCGCGGTCTTGCCGAAGGCCAAGGCCTCGGCCTGGGCGAACACGTTGGCGAGCAGAATATCGTGGTGCTTGCCTAGCGGGTTGAGGGTCTTTTCGAACCCGATGAAGTCACAGGGAATAAGACGCGTACCCTGATGGATCAACTGGTAGAACGAGTGCTGGCCATTGGTTCCCGGCTCGCCCCAATAGATCGGCCCGGTATCGTAAGTCACCCGTTCGCCGTCCAGAGTGACGTGCTTGCCATTGCTCTCCATCGTGAGCTGCTGCAGGTAGGCAGGAAAGCGCTTGAGGTATTGCTCGTAGGGCAAAACTGCCATGGTCTGGGCATCGAAAAAGTCGGTGTACCAGACGGTCAGGAGGCCGAGGATGACGGGCAGATTGCTTTCCAGGGGAGCGGTGCGGAAATGCTCATCCATCTGGTGAAAACCGTCGAGCAACGCGCGGAAATTTTCCGGACCGATTGCCAGCATGGTCGAGAGGCCGATGGCGGAATCCATAGAGTAGCGGCCGCCGACCCAGTCCCAGAAGCCGAACATATTGGCCGTGTCGATGCCGAACTTCGTCACTTCCGCACCGTTGGTGGAAACAGCAACGAAATGCTTGGCCACCGCCTTCTCGTCTCCCAGACCCGCCACCGCCCAGTCACGGGCGGAGTGGGCGTTGGTCATGGTTTCGAGGGTGGTGAAGGTTTTTGAGGAGATGATGAACAGCGTCTCGGTCGGGTCCAGATCGACGACAGCTTCGGCGAAGTCGGTGCCATCGACGTTAGAGACGAAGCGAAACACCATGGACCGGTCGCTGTAGTGCTTGAGTGCTTCGTAGGCCATCACCGGACCGAGGTCTGAGCCGCCAATGCCGACGTTGATCACGTTGCGAATGCGCTTGCCGGTGTGGCCTTTCCACTCGCCGCTGCGTATTTTGTTGGAGAAAGCCGCCATCTTGTCCAGGACCTCATGGACGTCCGGCACTACGTCTTTGCCGTCGACGAGGATGGTTTCTCCTTCGGGCGCGCGTAGGGCGACGTGCAATACCGCCCGCTTCTCGGTGATGTTGATCTTCTCGCCACGGAACATGGCGTCCCTGCGCTCCTCGATGCCCGACTCCTTCGCGAGCTGAAGCAAAAGCTGGCGGGTCTCCTCAGTGATGCGGTTCTTGGAGTAGTCGAGGAAAAGGCCGGCTGCCTCTATGGTGAAGCGGTCCGCTCGTTGGGGATCTTCTGAAAACAACGAACGCAGAGATAGATTCCGCACTTTCTCGTAGTGGGTGGCGAGCGCCTTCCAGGCTGCTCGTTGCGTTAGGGACTGCACCTTCACTGCCGTTGCCATCGCTTTGCTCCGTTCCCTGGTGGGGCCTTCGGGAATTTAGATGCCCCGCCCACACATTGGATCTGTCATTGGACCTTCTGGGGCAATTTTCCCAGTGCTCAAGATTCTCTCAGAAGTAAGCTAACGGCGCTGGGTGGGTGCGGTTAAGGGGTTAAAATCGGAAGAATTTTGAGACAAGTCCAGTACCTGGACACCGGCGGCAGGTTGCGTTCGCACCCCTATTTAAAAACATCCATGCCCGCTGATGTCAGGATTCGACCGTAAAGCCCAGGCCGGTGATGAATTTGACGATGGCTTGCTCGCTTGTCTTCCCGGGATCGAAGCTCACCGTAATCTTGCCCTCCGGGTAGGTCGATTTGCTCGAATGGATGCCTTTTTCCCGGCCCAGCAAGGTGTCGAGGCCAGTCGCGCAAGTGATGCAGCTGAACCCTTTCACGTGAAAAGTCTCCGTCTTGCCTACTGCGGCAGCCATGCCTTCGAGCGGCGCCAGACCACCGACACTCGCGATCGTCGCTATTTGAAGAAACCGTCTGCGAAACATGAATTCTCCTTAACGGGCTGTTGCCAGGCCCGGTTCGTATCTCCAGGGTGTCTGGATACCGGCTTGATCGGAGAAGCGCGTATCCGCGTAGTCGCTGAACTCGATCTTTTTGTTCAGGACGCCGGTTTCGATCATCAGATCGCGCACCATATCGAAGTCCCCCTTGCGTGGCGCCAAGGGACTGTAAACGACCCGGTCCAAAGGCTTGGTCAGCGCCCATCGTAGAAGTGCAGGTTTTTGGTTGTAATAGAAGCGGCCTACGAAATCGGAAGCATCTTCGCGGTGGGGCTTGCTTTTGTCCAACCAGAGGCCCGAACGGGCAATCCCATCCACCAGGGTCTGCACCACCTCAGGGCGCTTATCGATAAGATCCTGGCGCACGACCAGGATGCACGACATATAGTCCGGCCAGTATTCCCGCGCCTGAAACAGGACCCGCCCAAAACCCCCCATTTCCGCCTGGGACGGAAACGGCTCACCCATGGCAAAGCCATCAATGGCGCGGGCCGCAAGAGCGCCGGAAACATCGGGGGGCGCCATTTCGACCATCTTGACTTCGTTGGGCCGGATGCCCCACACCTTCATGGCGCGAAACAGCAACAGACGTTCGTCAGAAAAGCGGCTGGGAATGGCGAACGTCCGCCCCCGCATATCGGCAATGGTTTTGATGGGGCCGTCCTTGCGGACCACCACCGCACTGCCGTAGCGATGTCCCAGGTAGACAACCTTGATGGCTACTCCCTGGTCGACGAGAGCAAGCGCCAAAGGAGCCACGATGAAGGCGGCCTGCACCCGGTTGGCGATCAGCGCTTCCTTGACCTCCGGAAAGCCCTGGAACAAGCGGGGCAAAAACATTTCCCCCGACTGGGAATACTTGGAAATGTAATCCGTTACCGGGCAAGTGAGCTGGCAGGTAGCGGGGAGATAGGCAACTGTGATTTTTCGTTCCTCGGGCGGCCGATAGTCGTTCAGTTCGGCGGCCCAATTCACGTTGAGCCAGCCATGCAGTCCCGTAATCAGAAGCAGCCACCCGAAGACGGCCAAAGCGATCGTTCTCTTAAGTCTCATGACGGAATCCCCATCGCACAGAACGTAATTTTTCCAGCCTGCGGAAGCCGAGGTCCAGCGCCAGACCAATGAGGCCAATGATCAGCATGGCGGCCACTACCAGGTCGTAACGCTTGCCCGAGTTGCGGGAATCGATGACCAGGTAGCCCAGGCCGGAATCGACGGCGACCATCTCCGCCGCAACCACCACCAGCCAGGCGATACCCAGCGCGATGCGCAAACCGACGATAATTTTCGGCAGGGCTGCGGGAAAGACGACTTGCGTCAGCAATCGGGTGGGACCCAGGCCGAAGTTGCGGCCGGCGAGCCGGAACATGGAAGGCACGTTCGCTACGCCATCCACGCAGGCCACCACGATGGGGAAAAATGCTCCCATGAAGATAAGCAAGGTGGCGGCATGGTCCCCTACGCCAAGCAGGACGATGGCCACAGGGATCCACGCAATGGGGCTGATGGGACGAAGGATCTGCAGTAATGGATTCACCACCTGGTTGGCCGCCGGGTACCATCCCAGCGTCAAGCCCAGGGGAATACCGATCACCGCCGCGGTCCCGAACCCGAGGGCTACGCGGCGCAGCGAATCGACGATATCGCGCCATAACACCTGCTTGTGGATCAGCTCTTCGATTCCCTTCTCCACATCGAGCGGCGAGGGGAAGACTTTGCTTGCCGTCCATAGAACGGAGTAGTGCCATAGAGATAGAAAGAGCGCGCAGGCGAGGACGGGCCAGAAGAATTTCTCCCATTTTCTTGGTTCTGCCAGTGAGTTCATATTTTGTGAGCCAGACCGAGCTGGGTGAAAATCCCGTCGCGCAATTCCAGGTAGCGGGCCGAGCTGATATCTCGTGGGTGGGGAATATCGATAGTGACGATTTGCTGAATGGTGGCGGGGCGCGCGCTCATGACCACCACCCGGTCGGCCAACTGCACCGCCTCGTCGATATCGTGGGTGACGAAAATAATTGTCTTGCGTTCCGCCTCCCAGATGCGCAGCAGTTCGCCGCGCATGGTTAGACGGGTGATCGAGTCCAAAGCGCCGAACGGTTCATCGAGAAAGAGCATGTCGGGGTTGACGGCGAGGGCCCGGGCCACTTCGAGCCGTTGTTTCATGCCCCCGGAGAGAGCGGCTGGATAAGCTTTTTCAAAGCCCTGGAGCCCCACCATCCTGATGTAGTGAGCGACACGCTTTCGCCGTTCCGCAGCGTCCAGGCGGAACAAACCGAAGGCGATGTTTCCCTCAACGGTAAGCCAGGGAAAGACACCGCGCTCCTGGAAAACAAAGATGCGGCGAGGGTCGGGCCCCCGGACTACCTGGCCATCGATCCTGACCTCTCCGCTGGAAGGCGAGAGGAAGCCGGCCATGGTGCTCAGCAGCGTGGATTTGCCGCATCCCGAGGGACCGAGGAGACAGACGAACTCCCCATCGGCTACTTCCAGGCTGATGTCCTGAAGCACCGGCATACTCTTGCCATCGCGCATAAACGCGGTGTGGATGTGCTCGGCCTTTAACTTTGGGCTTGCCAACTAATCCTCCGAGTAGCTCCAGCGCAGCGACTTCAGTTGTTGCAAAGAACGCATGCCGATATCCAGCAGCAGGCCGATGAGGCCGATCATGACCATTCCCGCGACCACCAGGTCATACCGGTCGCCGGCGTTGCGCGCGTCCACAATCAGGAAACCGAGCCCGGAGTTCACCGCGATCATCTCGGCCGCCACCACCACCAGCCAGCCGACCCCTAATGTGATTCGCATGCCGACGATCAGTTGCGGAACGACGGCGGGAAAAAGAACGCGAGCCACCACCGCCACGGGACTCAAACCAAAATTTCGCCCGGCATTGAGATAAACCGCCGGAATGCTTTGCACGGCATTCATGGAAGTGAGCAGCAGGGGAAAAAAGCAGCCAAGAAAAATGAGGAAAATAGCCGCCACGTCCCCTACGCCGAACCAGAGAATCGCGATGGGAATCCAGGCCAGGGGCGAGATAGGGCGCAGCACCTGGATCAGGGGATTGAATGCCATGTCTGCTCTGCGGTTCCACCCGATAATAAGACCCAGGGGCACCGCCAGAACAACGGCCAGCACGAAGCCCCAGGTCACACGGAACAAGGAGGCGACCACATACTTCAACAGCAGCCCATGCTGCAGCAGCTCGGCCATGCCGGCCGCGACTGCCCAGGGGGTGGGCAAGAGATGCCCCGGCTCTCGGGTTACCGCAATTTGCCACAGCAGCAGGAGGGCCGCGATGAGCGCGAACGGTCGAAGACGGACGATCAAGCCTTGCGACACCTTTCCTGACTCATGCGTTTGTCTAGAAAATATAGCGCGCCGTGAATACGAGACTGTGATTGTAGGCGTGAAACTGCGAAGTCGCGATCTGCATGCCGCCGCCGAACGCGGCCCCCATCCGGCTTCGCTCATCGCTGGGATGAAGCTTGAACTTGCTGAAGACAACCCCAGGGGTCAGGAAATTTTGCTTCTTCCCGTCGTTCTTTCCGGCAAAGAACCAGGTGCTGTTCGACTCCAGCTCAGGCCAAACATATTTTGAAAGGTGGTACTGCGCGGTTGTATTCCAGGCGATGGAGCGGCCCACCTTGTTGGTCTCCTGCGTCGGCAAAGTTCCGCCCAGGCAGGAGATAATGTCCAACTTGCCCCAGCCCTTGCCCGAAAGAAGCGTCGGCGAGACGGAGGAATCGGGGCTGCCGTTGCTGTAGCTCCCGGTAGGGATGGTGGCTACCAGCTGCGCACTCAACATAAAGCTACCCTGCTTTTCGTTCCGGGAGAAGAAGCGGTATTTGTAAAGAAAACCTACATCCCCGAAGCCATCTTTGGCCTTGGGTGTGTTGTGCTGCACATACGGCGCATAGTAGACGTCGATTTCGCTATTGAGGCCGGGAACCAGGTTCAGCCCTCGACCTGCTCCGTAATTCCAGGTCGAGGTACCCGTGGGGGTGATCTGGCGCGTAAAGTCGGAGCGGAAAACCTGGATCAGCATGGGATACGGCGCGAGCAGAGGAGGCGGCCAGGAGGGCTGCCTGGCCTGGGTTGCACTGGTACGCGCCTCCCACTTGGAGAAGAAGTTGTCTTGGGAAAGCAGAGTGCTGGTGCAGGCCGCCAGAAAGAAAATCGAGATCCAAATGCTTCGTGTCATACGGTCTGGGTAAGGTTGCTTGAACCGTGCGACGAGGGCAACCCACCAGGGGATGGGGCCGGCATCCACCTTTCGGATGAGTTGGGAGAGGATGCGCTATCCTGAGGAAACCATGCAGCAGCAGTACGTTGAGCGCGTTGTTGATCTTACCGAGCCGGAGGCAAACCAGCTCCACCGGGTCTCTGCGGAAGAAGCGAGAGAAATTGTTTTACACGGATCGGCGGAAGCGGTAGGCCGCATCGCGGGTTCATTTGCGCTGGTTGCTCGCGAGGGCAAGACCGTTAAGATGGCGCGCTCGCTCGACCGGCCCTTGCGCTACTTTCTCGCAAAGCGGCAAGAAGGCCCGGTGCTTATTGTGGCTTCGCGGATCGATGCCATTTATCAGTGGCTGAAGGCTGAAGGCCTCGAAGCTCAGTTCCACCCCAGCTATACGCGAATGGTTCCCGCTCACCACGTGGTTGAACTTCAACTGATCGGCTGCCCTGATCCTGACCCGGTTTATACGAGGTTCTTCACTCCTGCGATGGGAGTGCTTACCACCGACCTCGACCAGATTGGGGAGGCGTATATAGGCGCGCTGGCCGGCGAAATCGCTCAATGGTTGGCGCGTGTGCCGGCCGATGAGCCGTTGGGTGTTTGCTTTTCCGGCGGCATCGACAGCGGCAGCGTTTTTCTTACCACGTACCATGTCATGTTGAAGTTGGGCATGAATCCCTCGCGGCTCAAAGCCTTCGTGCTGGATGTGGGTGATGGTCCCGATGTAGCACAGGCGCGCGCCTTCCTCGGTGCTGTTGGCCTCGGTTTGTTCCTGGAACCTGTGGAGATGGATGCATCCTTGCTCGACGTCGACGAGACGATCCGGGTCGTTGAAGATTACAAAGCGCTCGATGTGGAATCTGCCACCATGGCGATGGCGTTATGCCGTGGGGTTCGCGCGCGCTACCCTGAATGGCGCTACCTTATCGACGGTGACGGCGGGGACGAGAACCTCAAAGATTATCCGATCGAACAGAATCCGGAGCTGACGATTCGCAGCGTTATTCACAACCCCATGCTCTACCAGGAAGGGTGGGGAGTGGGGAAGATCAAGCATTCGCTTACCTATAGTGGAGGACTTAGCCGCTCCTACAGCAGAACCTATGCTCCGGGGCATCATTTTGGTTTTTCGGGCTTTAGTCCGTTTACGCAACCGTCACTGATTGCGGTCGCGGAGGGCATTCCGTTTATTGCTCTCACCGGCTATGACGTGAAACGGCTGTACCAGCTGAAAGGTGAGATTGTATCGCGCGGGGTGAAGGCGGTTACCGGTTTCGATATGCCTGTGTTCTCGAAACGGCGTTTTCAGCACGGCGCCGTCTCTGAAACTACCTTGCATTCCAGGCTTCCATTTCGCGAAGCAGAGTACCGCCAGAAGTTCTTGTCTCTGTATTCATGAGCTCCGCACTTGACGCCTGGATAGTGAGTCAACGCCCGGCGCGAGAGAAGCGTGATCCGTATCTTCCCTATGAGTATTTTGTAGAGGCGGAATGTTCTTCTCGTGGTTCGGTCGAGGCGGTAGCCACGGTCCTCCTCACCAATCGCGAGTGCCCGTTTCGGTGCGTGATGTGCGATCTATGGCGCAACACGCTTACCGAAACAGTGGGCGTAGGGGCGATCCCGGCGCAGATCGATCACGCGCTCTCGCAGTTGCCGCGGGCGCGGGTGCTCAAGCTGTACAACAGCGGCAGTTTCTTCGATCCTCATGCGATTCCTCCGGAAGACTATGGCGCCATCGCGGAGCGCGCTCATGGCTTCGATCGAGTCATCGTAGAGAATCACCCGGCACTGGTTGGGGACGCATGCCTGCGATTCCGGGATCTGCTTCGCGGCCAACTGGAGGTGGCCATGGGATTGGAGACGACGCACCCTGACGTTCTGGCCAAACTTAATAAGCGGATGACGCTCGATCAGTTCGCGAAGGCGGCGAACTTCCTTCGCAGGAATGAGATCGATGTACGGGTGTTTATCCTGGTCCAGCCTCCTTATATGGAGACCGCAGACGCGCTGCCTTGGGCGCAGCGCGGGCTGGATTTCGCCATGGAGCATGGCGCCACGGCCGCGACCCTGATCCCGACACGCGCTGGGAACGGCGCCATGGAAGCGCTCATGGCGCGGGGTGAGTTTGTTCCTCCTGCCCTGAACACGTTGGAATCAGCTATGGAGTACGGTCTGAGTCTCAAAGCTGGGAGGGTGTTCGCTGACCTTTGGGGATTGCGCGAGTCCTGCGCGCACTGCCACGCGCAGCGGGCGGCCCGGTTGCAGGAGATGAATTTGCGGCAGGTTTTGCTCGACCGGATTTCCTGCGCTGGGTGCTGTGGTGCAAGTTGATCTGGTGATTGTGGGCTCCGGCTTTGGTGGGAGTCTGATGGCGATGATCGCCCGGCGGCTGGGGCTTTCGGTCGTGCTGCTGGAGCAGGGGAAGCATCCGCGCATGGCGATTGGGGAGTCGACTACGCCGCTTGAGCAATTTGCTGTTGGAGGAGCTCTGCGCGAAGTACGATCTGCCGCGGATTGCGCCGCTTGCCAAGTGGGGCAGCTGGCAGGGCACCTATCCGCAGATCGGCTGTGGGCTGAAGCGTGGGTTTAGTTTCTTTCATCGCGATGGGGGCGAGTTGCTGGTGGCAGCGAGCCCCCATGACAAGGTCGCCGACGTTCATTGGTATCGCGCCGACGTCGATCACTTCCTGGTGATGGAAGCGCAGAAGCTCGGCGTTGATTATCGCGATCGGGTGCGAATTGAGTCTTTGGATCTCGCCGAGGAGATCACAACTATCGCCGGGCGGGCAGGCGATGAAGGCTTCTGCCTGCGTGCTCGCTTGCTGTTGGACGGGACCGGCCCGCGCGGATTCCTGCACCGCACCTTGCATCTCGGAGAGGCTCCGTTGCCGGGTCTACCGGCGACCGAGTGCCTTTATAGCCACTTCACGGGCGTCGGGCGCACAGACGTTTCTGGCACGCCGTATCCGGTCGACGACGCGGCGGTGCACCACGTTTTTGAGGGTGGCTGGGTGTGGGTGCTTCGCTTCAACAACGGGGTTACCAGCGCTGGTGTTGCGGCCACCCAGGTTGCGGCCGCAGAGTTGGCGCTCAGCGAGGGCGAACCTGCTTGGCAGCGGCTTTTGGCTCGCCTGCCTCAGTTGCAAGCACAGTTCAAGGGTGCGACTGCCTGCCAACCGTTCCGGCACATGCCGGCAATGAGCTTTCGCAGCAGGACGATCGTTGGTCATCGCTGGGCACTGTTGCCCTCGGCGGCGGGGTTCGTCGACCCTCTGCTCTCTACTGGCTTTTCGCTGACATTGATGGGAATCAAGCGGCTTGCGGAGGTCATGAGTGGTGTAGCTGATCTGCAGAGCTACGCGCGACAGACGGAGTCTGATTTGCTTGCCGTCAGCCGGCTGATTGGCGCGCTCTACGCAACCATGGGGGACCTCCCGGCTTTTACAGCGGTGTCGCTCTTGTACTTCGCCGCGGTGAGTTTCTCTGAGACGGCGCACCGGCTGGGGAAACTGGACTTAGCGCCTGGATTCCTCTTACCGAATTCGGAGCTTTTACTCGAGCAAGCGCATACGCTGGATGGCGAGGACGACACGCAAGCGTTCACTGGAGATGTATTGCGCCTGATAGAACCGTTCAATCTCGGACGCTTCGGGGATCCGACGCGCAATAACCGCTATCCGGTGCGCACAGAAGACTTGCTGCAAGCACGGTCGAAGTTGGGAGCCAGCCGGGAGGAAATTCTCGCCATGCTGGATAGGACCGGCTTCTCTTTACCCGTCAAAAGCACATGTCCATGATAGTTCCGTAGGACCGCGTGAGCCCGACCCGGACCAACCAAGATCTACCCGCGAGTAAGAATCCGGACCGGTAACGGCTCTTGACGGGTGCCCCATGTTCGCACCAGCGTACGTGGGCCTATTATGAATTCTTCGAATGCTTTCACTCAATAAGCAGAAACAATTGAGGGGCTTCGCCCGGCTTCGCCCGTCTTTTTCGGCCCACGTACGCTGGCGCGAACATGGGGCACCCGTCGAGAGCCGTTACCGGTCCGGGTTCTTACTCGCGGTAGATCTTGGTTGGTCCGGGTCGGGTTCACGCGGTCCTACGGAGTCCTCAGGGATACGATCGGGCGGGTTGCGATGAGTCCTTTTCCTTCCTGTATCACGATGGCTTGGTTGGGCTTGATGTCTGCGATTGTGTCTTTTTGGCCGCTGGGCCAGACCACTTTGAGCTGCATTCTTTTGCTGGGATCAGGCTTGCCCAGACCGAACGTTACCGGCAATTCGCTTTGCGACAAATAACCGGAGCCTGTCTTTACCATACGCAACAGCTGCGTTTTTTGATTAACCTGCAGCGTGAGCTTAGCTCCGATGCCGTCGCGGTTCGAACGCGTGCCGATCAGCTTGACTCGCAAGACATCGTTCCGGTTGCTGTCTTCGTTGCGCAGAAGCCGTGCCGGTCCGTTGGATTCGGTGATCACCAGGTCGAGAGTGCCATTGTTGTCGAAATCTCCATAGGCGGCGCCCCTCCCTACTATTGCCTGCTGCAACGCTGGCCCGAGTTTGGTGGACATATTCTCGAACATGCCTCCGCCCCGGTTACGAAATAGCAGCACCGGCTCCGCATATTTGAGATGAGGCTGGGTCACGCTGATGTCGTCGGCCACATGCCCGTTCACCGCTAACACATCCAGTAGACCGTCCAGATCGTAGTCAAAGAAAAAGGTGCTGAAGGTGAGCGACTGCAACGACCAGCGATCGATGCCCGTGGCCTCGGCCGCAGAGGTATACAAGCCCGAGCCATCGGAGTGGTAGAGCGCCATGCCCTCGTTGGTAAAGTTGCCGATCACCACTCCGGGATGAGTTGAATTCTCGTAATCGCCGCTGTCCACTCCCATGCCCGCACGGGTTGCGCCTGCGTCGCTGTAGGCCACCCCCGCCTGTACGCCGACGTCGGTGAAAGTCCCGTTGTGGTTGTTGCGGTAAAGCTTGTTCGGCTGCGTGTCGTTGGTCACCAGCAAATCCAGCCAGCCGTCATCGTCGTAGTCGAGCAACGCTATGCCGAGCGACTTGCTGGTGGAGTCCAGCAACCCAGCGCGCTGGGTTACGTCTTCGAACGTGCCGTCTCCTCGATTGTGGTACAGCCGCGCGCTCTCACCCTTGTAGACCTGGGGCGTGCAGTAGGATTTGTTCTTCGTATCCAGAGAGCAGAACTGATCTGTCTTCTCTGACCACTCCACATAATGCGCGACAAACAGATCAAGTTTGCCGTCGTTGTCATAGTCGAACCATACCGCGCCGCTGGAGAAACCGCTGCCCCCTACTTTGGCTTTCGCCGTCACGTCCGCGAAATGGCCATCGCCCAGATTCCGAAACAGGTGGTTGGACCCTACGGCGGTGATATAGAGGTCGTCTTTGCCATCGTTGTCGTAGTCTCCAACCGTACAGCCCATGCCGTACATCTCGACCGCCAGCCCTGCTTGCCGGGTGCGGTCGGTGAAGGTTCCATTGCCATTGTTGTGGTAAAGCGCCGGGTAACCCTTTGAGTTCACGAACAGGATGTCTTGAAAGCCATCGTTGTCGTAGTCGAACACGCACACGCCGCTGCCCATGGTCTCAGGGAGATACTTCTTACCAGAAGCGCCGTTATGGTGGCGAAAGGAAATGCCGGAAGTTGCGGTGGCATCGACGAAACGAATCTGCGCGGAGGCAACAGAAACGAGGCCTGCCAATAGGCAGAAAGCGATCCTGTTATGCATGGGCGACGACAACGCGGGGCCGGCGGGACTCCATCCACATCTCCCATAGCATGGCCGTGGGCCCAACCAGGAAGAGGGCGTAGAACGGCGCATACACCGCCTGGTGAAGACGGAACAGCATTTCCACTCCAGCCACAGCGAACGCTACCAGGCACTGGCCAGTCTTGGAACGTACCGTCGTCTTAGGATCGGTGATCATGAAAAAGATGAACAGCTGATACATAGGCCCGGTGATGGGAGAAATCTCCGACTTCCAGGGATCACCGGTGATCCAACTGCGCAGCAATGCGAATCCGAGAAACGAAACCACATAGGTCGCACTGATGTGGAAGCGCCGTAGACGATAGATGATCGCCGAGCCTAGCGTCCAAATCACGATCATCGGCCAGACAAAGTTTCCCCACTGGATGCTCAATCCCGCGACTGTGCCGGAGGCCAGAATAAACATCGCGACGATGCCGAAATTGGATGGGTTCCAAATGTGCCGGTCGTGCACCCGCAGCACGTACTTCGACATAATCGAGATCACGGCGCAAAGAGCATAGGGCCAGAAGGCGGGCGAACGTACCAGGATGCCTACACTGATACCGCTGATGTAGGCGCTCGCCAGGTTCGGCCACTTGCCAAAATAGATGCGAGAGAGAATCAGCTCGGCGGCAAGGCTGGCGCCGATGGCCAACAGGGTGCGCGTGTAACTTTCCAGGATGCCGTAAGAAAGCTGGCCTACCAGCAGCACGCACGAGATCAACAGCGGCGAGAGATAGCGGTTCGATGGGCTGAAGAATCGAGAGATATAGTTCATTCAGTCTCCTTCACATTGTAGAGCTTTCCCGGGACGAGGTTGGTTATGGTCTGCACCGCTCCCGAAGGCCAACGGATGACGGCCTTCTCGATCTGCGGGTCTTTTCCCAAACCGAAGTGCAGCCGGCGATCGTTTTGCGCGGCAAACCCGCTTCCTCCGGAAACCTCCTGGATCTGTTGCCGCCCGTTCCAAAATACGGTGACACGCGCTCCGATCGCACTCCGGTTGCTCTTCGTGCCCTCAAGAGCTAGCTCGATCCACTGGTTGCCTGGGTCCACCGTGTTCCTGTAAATCAGCAGTGGACCGTGCTGGTTGGCTACCAACACATCGAGCACGCCGCGGTTCCACAGATCTACCAGCGCTACCGAGCGGCCATCGTAAATGTCGGTCGCCCCTACCGCTTGGGCTACATCGACAAACTTGGCCGCGCCGTCGTTGAGCCAGACCTTCTTCTGCTGATAACCCGACAGGCTGCGCCCGTCGAATGCAGGCCAATCGGCGGCATCACCAATAATCTTACTGTTACCGCCCGCCACGCGAGAGAAGTCATACCAATAGCTCTTGCTGCGGCTCAGGGAGATATACCCGTTGGTCAGGTAGAGATCAAGGTTGCCATCATTGTTCAGGTCGCCAAACTGCGCGCCGAAACTCCATCCGCCGAGCTCCACACCCATATCCCGCGCCAGGTTTTCGTACTTCAGGGTCCGCTCTCCGTCGCGGGGCACCCACAAATTGTTGCCCTGGATCAGCACGCCTTCCTGGGAGATGTTCGAGACGTAGATGGCGTATTTGCCCTGGTTCAAAATATCTCCATAGGCGACATTCATGCCGCTCTTGGGCGCGAACCCCACGCCGGTGGCCTCACCTGCCTCACGAAAATGGCCGCCTTCATTCAGGAACAACTCCGAGACGCCATAGTCGTTGGCGATGAACAGGTCAGGGTGGCCGGTGCCGCGGAGGTCGGCGGCCGAGGCGGCCAACGCCCAGCGCGTGCTTCTGATTCCGGCCTGTTCAGCGACCTCTTCAAACCTGCCATTGCCCAGGTTATGAAACAAGAATTTTCTGCCGCCGTTTTTGGCGTACTCAAAACTCTCCGGCATCATGCGCGTGTTCTTCAAATGCCAAAGGTCGAGATTTTCCGGGTAATACCCGCCCACGAACAGGTCGAGCAATCCGTCGCCGTCGTAGTCAAACCAGATCGCGGTGTTGGCGTTGATCCAGGGCGGCAGACCCGCCGCTTCGCTTGCGCGGGTGAAGCCGCGGCCATGGTCGTTGTGGAATAGCTCCGGTCTTCCCCACTTGATCAGAAATAAGTCTTCGTAACCGTCATTGTCGTAATCTCCCCAAACCGCTCCCATGGAGACCCCGGTTCCCTCGCGGTTCACGTCAGCCAAGCCCATCGGGGCGCCCACATCCTGGAAGGTGCCATCGTGCAAGTTGCGGTACAGGTGGTTCTGGCTGCCAGTGGCGCTGTTGGTCACGTAGAAATCGGGCCAGCCGTCGCGGTCGAAATCGACTACAGACACCGAAGCCCCCATGGATGCGACCTCCGGCATGATGTGGTCGAGCTTGGGGTCCAGGGTCGGCGGCTGGTGTACAAAGTGGACTCCTGCCTGTTGCGAAACTTCTTGCAGATGGAAGCCGTAGCGCGCCAAGGCTTGGCTCTCATCCAACTTCGCCTGCGCGGCTTCTCGCCGGGCAGAAACCTGCCGGATGATGAGCGGGGTTGCTAATAAGCCGACAAAGATTACGGCCAGAATGACTCGGGTCCGGCGGCTTGGCTTCATTCCCGGGCGCCACTCACATAGCGCGTTTGGTAGTCCTGCCAGTCTTGAGGATGTTGGCGGTAAACCCACTCGTCTTCCAGTTTGCCCGGGGGCTGGTTGTACTCGCGTTTCTGGTGGTAGGGCAGAGGTTGCACGGTTCGGGAGTAGGCGGTGTTGTAGTCCCCGTCCTTGATCCACCCGTCCCCGGCAATCACATAGTCCCTAACCCATCCACTAGGGGGCGGAGCCTGCTGAGGAAAACGCAGGCTGATCTCGTCGCCCGCGTTCATGATCACGTAGCGATCGTCGGCCCCGGCCAACAACTCGCGAACATCCCCGTAACGCGTGTAGTAGCCCTCGAGATCGCGCCACACCTGGGTGCTGGCGGCAATCCGGTTGTAGTCGGGCAACTCCGGAGAAGAAGCGTTGGCCTGCTTGACCATGGAATATCCGCGGTAGTGCAGATCAGCCAATGACGGAGCTAATTGCGTGACTTTGAGCTGGGCCTCCGGGGCATCAGGCGCACCCCGCGCCCACTCAATCGAATCCCAGTAGATCTCCAGGTTGGTCCGCAAGCGCAGCTTGCGCGGCGCGCCGGGAAGGAAAACATTCTGCAGATCGATCATGCAGGTTTTCTTTCGCCCTGCTGGAAAGCCGAGGTTGGCGCGGGCGGTGCGCCATCCACCGTGTCCATCGGGCACTTCGAGACTAAGGGCACGCGCCTTGGGGTGGCTCCCCTGGCTAATGGCAACATTCACGGAGGAATCCGTGGGGTGCAGCCATCCTTTGGCGATGAGCCACAAAGGCCCGCTCGGCGGTACATCGTTACCCAGGTCAACTTCGACGAAGTGGTCGCGGGTAAGGCCCTGGTACTGCCCGCGCCCGAAGGTGTCTAAGTAATTTCCGTCGAGTTTGCTGACGATTTCCGTCACATCCTCGCCCTGATCGTCGGTGGCCCTGGCGATCGCACGCGGAATAGTGACCGTGATGATAGCCGGCTTGACCGCAGGCACGACAAAGCGCTCGTCGGTAAAAATCTCGGTGCCGGCGGGGTGGTCGACGACCATCAATTTCAGGTAGTCGTAGTAATAGGTCTCCCAAAGCTCGCCGGTAATTCTGAGGTCGTAGTAGCCATCGTGGGGCGCCAGTTGGCCGCGGCCGATCTTGTACCACTCTTCGGTAGCGGCGATACCGGGCGTGCCGACCGAGTCGATCTGCAAGCCAAGCGCCGAGCCCCAGGGCACCGCATCCTTCACGAAGCCAATCTGCTTGCCATTCCAGGCGAACAGAAAGGGACAGGATCCCTTCAGACGCTGCTCGGTCAACACTTCCTGATCTGCCTTCAAGGCGAACTCGGCGTTCTCCATGCCGTTGGGCCACGTGATCCGCACCACGTCGGTTCCGTCCAGCTCTCCGAGGCCGAAATGCAGTTGCGGCGAAGTGATCGGCTGTTTCTGAACCAGCAAGCCGGAGCGCAGCTCCATCTCTCCGCCGATACCAAAGGAATTAATGCGCTGGTCGCCGGTAGCCGTGCGTGCGCGCGGCCGAAGGATCTGCCACTGATACGTTTTGCTCCCCTGGTTGATAGCCTGCTCGGCACCCCCTGTGGCGGAAAGCCCCACCAGATCGAGCCTTCCATCGCCGTTGATGTCGGCAACGTCCCATACCTGTGCCGGTCCAGCCGCAGCGAGAGGAGTAAACTTCTGCGCGCCGTTGCCCAGCCAAATCTGTGCGCCGGAAGAATCACTTGGAAGGATCAGCAAATCGATCGCCCCGTTGTTATCCAGATCCGCGGCACGCAACCGCAGCTCCCCCGCGACCGGGCGCGCATTGCCCAGGGTGGTGATGTTCGTGGGGGTAATGGCGACCAGCGTCCCGTTCTCTTCGACCGCCACCAGGGCCAGGGTTCCGTTGCTGCTTACATCACCGGCCGTCACCGCCTTCACCCGCGGCAGATTGCCTGGGAGCGCAAGCTCTTGAAACACTCCGCCTCTCTGGTTGTGCAGGAAATGCAGCACGCCCGAACCATCGATCATGGCCGCATCGGGATTGCCGTCATCATCCAGGTCAACCCAAGCAAAGCCCTTCAGTCCCGTAATCCCAGGGAAGGGATGAATGGCGGCAAACGAACCATCGCCATTGTTCCGCAGCACCACCGGATCCTTGGCGGCGCCCAGGACAATGTCCATATCCCCATCGGCCTCGATGTCGACCGCCCATGCTCCGGTGTAGGGGGCATTGAGTATGACCGCAGGCAACTTGGTCTGCGCCGTCACATCCACAAAGGACGTGGGGCTATCCTGGCGCAGGAAGCGAACGCCCCCTTCGCCCGCCAACACCAGGTCCATTTTGAAGTCGTAGTTGAAGTCAACCGGCAATACGGACTCGGGCGTAAGCGGCGTATCCCCGGTCCCACCAGGAAAAGCAAACGTAGCGCCGGTCGCCACCCGCACGCTGTTGTGATTGGCGACGGCGATCACCGGAGCGCCAGCCCCGCTCAGGGAGATAGCGCCGGTCCAACTTGAAACTTGTCCCTGGGCAAAGTTCGTATTGGCTGTCTGAAAATGGAGCGCCGTGTCAGCCGGCGAGGGGGTAAAGTTTGGCGACGGCAGTCGCAGGAAATGGCGGAATGGTGTGGCTTCATTCCCAGCTGTGGGCTGAATCATCGCCAAGTTCTGGCGAAACTCCGGCACCCGCATCAACGAATTGCGCAGAAACGCGATACGAACGGCAGCTGCCCGCGGATCAGGCCCGGCGGCTGCCGTCTGCAAAGCAATCCACTGCGGTTGCACTTCCTGCGGCCAGGTCGAAGCCCGCGCTGCGATCTGGGCCACCACCGCGTGCAGGGTCTGCCCATCGCCCCGCTTGGCCGCCACTCGCCCCAGCTCCAGCAAAACTGCCGGATTGCCGGGCTGGTCAGCAAGGATCCGCTGCAACAACTGCTCGAACTCTGCCTCGCCGTTAGCGTCGCCCTGGCGCTCAATTTGCTGAGCCAGCAAATACATCGCGCGCAAATTGTGGGGATTGCTTTCGACCGCCTTACGCAGCTCGACGATGGCCTGCGCAGGATTGCCGCGCCTGCTCTCGAGTACCCCCGCCAGGTAATGGATCTGATCGTTCTGGGGCGCCAGCTTCTGGGCTCGCGCCAACCGCTGCCCGGCTGCGTCGAAGTTTCCCTGGCGCAGCGCCAGCACCCCCCAGTTGGCCCAGCCTGCCGGCTCGCCCTCCGCCAGCCGGGTGGCCTGCTCGAGCATGCTGTCGGCGCGCACATCATCCCCGACCTCGAGCGCAGCAAGCCCCACGTAAAAAGCTTTCACCTCATCCAAATAAGCCTTGCTCGGGGGCTTCGGCAGACCGGAGGAATGGCAACCACTCAGCCACAGCGCCAAGGCCGCCCCCAGTGCAGCCGCCCACCTACTACACTCTCCCATAGAGACCCGCACCCGCTAGCTTACGTGAACCGGGCAAAAGCTTCCTAGTTGTGGAGATGGAGACAAATCTCAACCTTTTGGTGGAAGCAACTCGGTCGTGTCTGGCAATCTCTTATGTAGGGGCAGCGGAAGATATCCGAGGCCCCGGGAATTTTCATGGAAAAACGTGCATCGGCCGGTTCTGGTGGTTTTTGACATTGACCCGCCTGGGAGACCCTAGTGGATTCGAGTTCACCAGAGAGCCAAATCCTTTCTGATGCAGAATCACCCAATAATCCGGCCGTAGACCCATTTTCCCCGGGCGCTCTCTTCAGGGGCGGGGGAGAACTGGGGTCTCTGATGAGCAAAGTAGCGTGGGCAAAGACGCCACTCGGCCCGGTGGAGTCCTGGCCGCAGAACCTGAAGACCTGCGTTCGCATCGTGCTGACCTCTCGCCAGCCGATGTTTGTCTGGTGGGGCGACCAGCTTATCAATCTGTATAACGACGCTTATCGAGCGATCCTTGGCGGAAAGCACCCGGAAGCGCTCGGGCAGCCCGCCAACGTGGTCTGGAGCGAAATCTGGAATCAGATCCGCCCCAGGACGGAGTCCGCCATGCGTGCCAATGAAGGCACGTATGACGAGGCGCTCCTGCTGATCATGCAACGCTATGGTTACCTGGAAGAGACGTACTACACCTTCTCCTACAGTCCGGTGCCCAACGATCAGGGTGGTACCGGCGGGATTTTCTGCGCCAATTCCGACGATACCCAGCGCATTATCAGTGAACGTCAACTGGCAGTCCTTGGGGATCTGGCTGCGAGAACCGGGGACGCCAGGAACTGGCAGGAAGCCTGCCGCTTGACCGCGCTGAGCCTGGCCACCGATCCCAAAGACATCTGCTTTGCTTTGATTTATGCGGTCGACGACAGCAAAAAGGTGGCGATTCTGGCCGGAAGCGCTGGCATCGAAGGAGGACACCCGGCGGCCCCGAGCAACATCGACCTCGATGCAAACGGCATTTGGCCCATTGTAGAGGTGCAGAACGCGCACGAGATTCGCCTTATCGATCTCTCCGATGAACGCCTTGGCAAACTCCCGCAGGGGGCCTGGGATACCCCGCCGCACACTGTGGCCGTGGTACCGGTCCCGGTTTCCGGTCCAACCGGACGCGCCGGAGCCATCATCGTGGGTTTGAATCCCTACCGGGCTCTGGATGACAACTACATCAATTTCCTGAAGCTGATCGCCAATCAGATCTCGACCAGCATCGCCAACGCAGAAGCCTACGAGCAGGAACGCCAGCGCGCTGAAGCCTTGGCTGAATTGGACCGGGCCAAAACTACTTTTTTCAGCAATGTGAGCCATGAATTTCGCACGCCGCTCACCCTGATGTTGGGCCCGCTGGAGCACATGCTCGCGGATCCGTCGGCAAACCCTGGGATTCTGCGAGAAATCGACATTGTTCACCGTAATGGATTGCGCCTGCTGAAGCTGGTCAATACTCTGCTGGACTTCTCTCGAATTGAGGCCGGTCGCGTGCAGGCGGTATATCAGCCGATCGACCTTTGCGCCACGACCATTGAATTGGCCAGCGTCTTCCGAGCCGCTATGGAAGCGGCGGGGCTCGAGTTCCGGGTGGAGTGCAGTCCCCTTTCGCGGCCGGTCTACATCGACTCCGAGATGTGGGAAAAGATCCTCCTGAATCTTCTCTCCAATGCTTTCAAGTTCACCCTGGCGGGGGTGGTGGAAGTGACGCTGCGGGAGGCGGGAAACTTCGCCCGGCTGTCGGTTCGGGATACCGGAGTCGGCATACCGGAGGCTGAGCTGCCGCGCGTGTTTGAGCGTTTCCACCGGATTGAGGGCGCCGGTGGACGAACCCATGAAGGCACCGGGATCGGCCTGGCGCTGGTGGACGAATTAGTCCGCTTGCACGGCGGTGCGGTGGATGTCTCGAGCGAGTATGGCGTGGGCACGAGATTTATGGTCAACATTCCGTTCGGAAGCTCCCATCTGCCGGCCAATCGAGTGGCCGAAAAAGCGGCGAGTTTACCGTCGACGAGTGGAGCCCTGCCGTACGTGCAAGAGGCCTTGCAATGGCTGCCCAGCTTTCATAGCGACGAGCCTTCGTTCCTTAGGGATTCGGCCAACCAGGATCTCACGGTTCTTCTAGGTGACCAGGACGTCAAGCCCGACCGCATGGCGCGGGTCTTTCTGGTAGATGACAACCGCGACATACGGGAATATTTAGAACGGCTGTTGGCCAGGAACTATCAAGTCACCGCGCTCGAAGATGGTCAGCAGGCGCTGGAAGCGATCCTTGAAAATCCTCCGGACCTGGTGCTGACCGATATCATGATGCCCCGCCTGGATGGCTTCGGCTTGCTGCAGAAAGTCCGGGCTAATCCGGTTACGGCGGCGATTCCTGTCATTATGTTATCCGCGCGTGCCGGCGAGGAGGCTCGCTCCGAAGGGATGGAGGCGGGTGCGGATGATTACCTGGTAAAGCCGTTCACGGTGCGCGAACTGATGGCCAGGGTCGGCGCTCATCTCACCATGCACCAGGTGAGATCTCAGCTCACCGCCAAGGAACATCAGCAGCGTCTGAAGGCCGAGGCCGCCGAAAAGCGGTACCGCATGATTCTTGAAAGCATTTCGGAGGGATTTCTATTTCTGGATCATGACTGGGCCGTCCAGTACACAAACGATCAGGCAGCTGCCATTGCCGGCCGCGAATCGATTGACCTGTTGGGGAAGAATGTTTGGCAAGAGTTCCGCGGCCTGGAGGAATCCTTCCTGGGGAAGGCACTGCGCGCGGCCAGAGAATCGGACGAGATTCAAAGGGTTGAAGACTACTATTCGCCACTCAGCCGTTGGCTCCATGCCAATGTCTACCCATCGTCCGATGGTCTTTCGGTTTTCATTCAGGATGTGAGCGATAAACGGAGCCAGCAGGAAAAGCTACTGGTCTCGGAGAAGCTGGCGGCGACTGGCCGTCTCGCGGCAACCATTGCTCACGAAATTAATAATCCTCTCGAGTCGGTAATGAACCTTTTGTACCTGGCCAGAATTTCGCGTAATGCTCCCGCTGAGACGATTCAGCATTACTTGCTTACCGCCGAGGAGGAGTTGACGCGGGTGTCGCAAATTGCGCGCCACACCCTGGGTTTCTATAGAGAAACATCGGTTCCGGGGACGGTTGACTTATCGCGAGTTTTGGATGATGTTCTGAACGTGTATCGTTCGCGAATGCAGGCAAGCCAAATCGAAGTGATCCGGGACTTCCAGCCTGTTCCCCAGCTTCAGGCAATTCGAGGGGAAATCCACCAGGTCTTTTCTAACCTGGTGTCGAATGCGATTGATGCCATGCATAAAGGAGGGCGGCTGCGGCTGTCGCTTTCTGAGACGGGGCCGGGCACGGAGGTGGTGGTGGAAGATAATGGGTCAGGAATTGCGCCCAACCACTTGCAGAAACTGTTTGAGCCATTCTTTACCACCAAGGCCAGCGTCGGCACCGGGCTCGGGCTGTGGGTGGTAAAACAGTTTGTCGAGCAACACGGCGGTACAGTTACCGTCGAGAGCAAGATCGATCCGGTGGACCACGGAACGCGCTTTATAATTTTTTTGCCGCTGACGGCGCCCATGGCGCTCAACCAGCGCGTAATGTGACCAGGAGGAATTGATTGTCTACTGAGATTTGGCTTGGTCACCACGGTTTTCCCCCGTCTCATTCTTCGCTCGGCAAGTTCGCCGGCGAGTCCACCGACTCGGCAGGCACCGTTCTGGTGGTGGACGACGAACGGCTTATCGCCGACACGATTACCGAAATCCTCACACAACATGGCTTCGTTGCGTTCAAGGCTTACAGTGGAGAAGAAGCTGTGCGTCTGGCTAACGAGTTGGAGCCGGACATCGTGCTGAGCGATGTGCTGATGCCGGTGATGACGGGAATCCAAATGGCGATCCTGATCAAGAAATCGTTGCCGTCTACCCGAATCGTCCTGCTGTCTGGCCAGGCAGCAACTGCCGAATTGATGCGGCAGGCGGCCGCCGCAGGCTACAATTTTGAGCTCCTTGCGAAGCCGATCCATCCCGAAGAGCTGGTGATGAGGTTGAAAGAGCTTTAGGGCCATCTTTTGAGTTTTTTGCGAAACAATTCCCCTTGTCGAGCGGTGCAGGTAGGGCGTGAACTAATCTCAAGGACCAAACGACACTCGACGGGTGTAGACATATTTGATGGGCTTCGCCCAGGGCTTCGCCCGTCTTTTTCGGCCCACGTTAGCTGGCGCGAACATGGGGCACCCGTCGAGTGTGGTTTGGTCCCTGAGATTAGTTTCCACGCGGACTCTTTAGCCCGTACTTTTATTCACAAAAAGTGACCCGCCGCTGAGGCTATCTTTATGCCCGCGATTGCAGGTGACGCCTGGGCAACTCACACCTTGCCGGTTCTCGCGCTCCAATCTAGCGTCGCTGGAAATCGGGTGAGCCAAACAGAAGTCCGGCGGTGAGCGCCGCCTGGCGATCCGCCGCTGGTTGACCCATAGCCACTGGCTTGGCCGTGGGACCGGTCCCGAGTTGCTGCAAGATCAAGTCACGGGTCTTCTCAGAAAGCTGACCATGTAACAAGAGAGTCTCTATCTGCCGCTCCTGCTCCTCGGGCGGCAACGGCGCCGTGCCTAGCCGGCTCACCCAATCTGCGGTCACTCCCTTGCTCAGTCGATTGCCTGCCAGTGCCAGGGAGAAGTTCATTCTCGCGAGCAACGCCGCGCTGTTGACCCACGGCGCCGACAACATCGAATAGCCATCCGGAGTCTGCCGCCCATAGAGCGGCTGCCCCAAATTGCCGATCGCACCCACCACCGGGCCGGCGTCCTGGACATCGATCCCGCCCGCACGCACTGCGGAAATTACAAAATCCTCGGGAGTCTTGATCTTTGCGCGATAAGAAGTGACGGACCAGAACTCCGGCGATTGGACCAGGAAGCGCATGACTTCCCCGATGTTGCCATTCGAGGCCAGAAACACAATGCTCAAGCGATCTACCAGGCTCTGCGGCGGGTCGTCGCTCACGAAGCGCACTGCCAGCTCGCGGCAGATAAAGTGAGCCGTCGCTGGGCTGGTCGCCAACAGGTGTAAGACTTCGAGGCCCTCTTTGAAACCACTCTCCTTGATGTTGACGCCGAGCACACGCTTCATCCCAGGCTGGTGACGGCTCTCGTCGAACACAAAGCGCGGCCCACCTTTGGGTGGCTGCTCGATCGTCCACCCGGTAAAGACTTTGGCCACCTCAGTAACGTCGCGCTGACTGTAACCACCATTGACACCGAGCGTGTGCAGCTCCATCAACTCGCGCGCGTAGTTCTCATTCAATCCCTTGGGAGAACCGCCCTTGGCAGGTGGCCGTCCCGGCGGCCCCACGGCGTTGAAGGAGTCCGGACCCGTGCTGGCGGCGTTATCAAGATAGGTCATCATCGCCGTGCTGGTTGCGGTGGCATAGAGCAGCGTTTCAAAGCTGCCCAATGCATTCGGCCGGATCACGTCCCGCTCGTATGGAACCAGACTATAGATCTCCTCGCCCGTTTTGCCTTGGAAGATATTGAAATGGTTCAGCCAGAAGTCGGTCATCACTTCCTGCAACTGACGCTGGCTGTAGACCGCACGCATAACGCGGCTTTGCAGCAATTCGCCCTGCACTACCTGGCGCGGATTATCCAGAGCAATCAGAGTCTCGCGCTGCTGCGGAGACATCCCGTCGTCGAGTGCAGTGCGTTGAGCGGGAGTGAGCTGGTGACGCAAGGGGCCGTACTGGCCCGCTGGAAGCGAGAGCACCTTCGCCATGCGCGCCGCGGGAGGCAGGCTTAAGAGCGCGGCCACTTCCTCGGCGGGCAGAACCGGCGCAGGCACCGCGGGAGGTGGCGCTGCCGTGTTCGCGGCGGCCGCTTTGGCCTTGTCCTGCTCCTGTTTCTTTTTCTCGGTGACGACCTGGTTCTCGTATATAGCGCGCTCGGTGGAATTGAACAGGGGCGGCGACATCTTCCCGTTCTCCACCTGGCGAATCACACTGCCCGGAGGAAATTTTCGGGTGAGCTCCTCTTCCGATAAACGCATAGCCGGGAATTGTTCCAGCCGCTGTTCCAGTTCAGCGTCGTCGAGGGTCGCGGGATGAAGTTGTTGTTTGATCCAGGCATCGAGGCCGATGGCCTTCACTGCTTCCACTTCGCCGGGCCGCGGTCCGAAGGTCAGCCGATCCAGCGCGTGGAGCACTCGCTCGTCCCCCTGCACCTGCTTTAGCTTGGGTGCCGGCGGCAACTTGACCATCACGGTGTGGTCTTGATTCTTTTTGGCCGCAGGACACACCGGGGCAAGCGCGAGGGAACAAATCAGCAGCCGGCTAGTTGTCCAACGAAGCGTGGTACGCAAATGGACACCTCGACTACAGGAATGAACCCCGGGCGCTGCGACAAGTTGCTGGTGGTATAAGATTCGCCAGAGGACGAGGAGCTTATGATTCGCGTTTTCCAGGTAGTTGGCTTGGCTATGGCTATCTTGCTCATTCCCCACGGCCTATGGGGGCAGCTTCCGCCTGCCGACAAACCCCTGGTGGGCGACACGCCGGCGTCCGCTCCCCCTTTGGCCACGGATCTTTCGCCCCAGCTGACCCGCAAGAACGTGATTCACGCCATCGAGAAGGTTGCCGATTGGCAGCTGGCTAAAGCCGAACCGGGGTTTAACCAGGATTGGACCTTTGCCGCCATGTACACCGGCTTCATGGCAATACCCAAGGCAGCCAACGGTAAGAAATATCAGCAAGCGATGCTCGGGATGAGCAAAAAGTTTAACTGGCAGCCCGGGCCGCGGGTGGCGCATGCCGATGACCAGGCTATCGGCCAGACGTACCTCGATCTGTACTTCCTCCATCACGATCCGGCCATGATCGCGCCCATTCGCGAGCGCATGGATGCGGTGATGGCGATGCCGGATGATCCGGCAAAACCGCTATGGTGGTGGTGCGATGCGCTGTTCATGGCTCCGCCGGTGCTGGCCAAACTGAGCCGCGCGACCGGCGACCGCAAGTACCTGGACTTCATGGACCGCGAGTGGTGGATCACGTCTCACCTGCTTTACAGCCCGCCAAACCATCTCTTCTTTCGCGACCAGTCTTACCTCGACAAGCACCAAGCCAACGGCAGCAGCATCTTTTGGTCGCGAGGCAATGGATGGGTCTTAGCCGGTCTGGCCCGGGTGCTGGCCGAGATGCCGCAGGACTATCCGGGGCGCGCCAAGTACGTGGCTCAATTTAAAGAAATGGCAGAGGAGATTGCTTCGCTGCAGGGCGCCGACGGGCTTTGGCGGCCGGGACTGCTGGATCCCGCCGCGTATCCACTACCGGAAAACTCCGGTTCCGCTTTTTTCGCCTACGGCTTTGCTTATGGAATTAACTCCGGGATTCTCGATCGGGCGAAATATTTGCCCGTGGTGCAGAAAGCGTGGGCGGGTCTGCTGTCTCACATCTACCAGGACGGGAGATTGGGATGCATCCAGCCGGTTGGGGCCGCTCCCGGCGACTACACGGCCGCTTCGAGCTATGTGTTCGGTACCGGCGCCTTCATGCTGGCGGGCTCAGAAGTCTACCGCTTGGCGCGCTGATCGCTTATCATCATGCGGTCCCCCAAGGAGAAAGCAAACTTGTTTCGAGCGATGCAGAGCCTGGTTCTCGTCGCCATGGCCTTTCTTGCCTTGGCCCTGAGCGCGCAAAATCCTGACCCGTTACAGAGCCTGGTGGGAAAGCAAGTGGTGCTGAAGATTGACATGCCAGGCACGCAGCGTGGCGTCGATCTCCGCTTCAACCAAGACAACCCGATGAACTGGAAAGAATATTCCAGCCGTCTCAAGAGCGCTGGAACGGCGATCCGAACCGGCGACACGGCCAGGGTAACGGCAGTGGTGTTGAAGAAGGACGTTATCGAATTCCAGCTGGACGGCGGAGGCTTTGGAACTTTTTTCGACGACAGCAATACGACTGTTATCCCTAAGACAGTCGATAAGAGCGACTACGAGAAGCAGCTGGAACGGGATATCTCCAGCACTACGGACGCAGACCGCAAACGCCAGCTTCAACGTGACCTTGATCGCGAACGTTCCCGGCGGCAGCGCCAGGAAGCTGACAACCGGTCCGCCGCCCAGGTAGCCAGCCAGATCAAGGCGCAACAGGTCGCAGACAAACGCCTCGGTGGAGGCTCGCGATTTAACTTGCGTTGGCAGGGGTCCGTCCCGCCCGACGAGGCAAATCCCGAAGCAGTGATGAAGCTGCTCGCGGAGTATGTGAACTTCCAGGGTCCGCAGCCGGCTGCTCCCCCTCCGGTGGAGGCTACCGCCGACGTCCCTGCCACCGCCCACCTCAAGCGCGGCATGAAGATGCAAGAGGTGACCGGCCTGTTCGGCGAGGGACATCAGCTGTCAGAGTCGGTTTCCAACGATGGCTTGAAAACGCAGGTGGTGGAATACGCCAGCGGCGATCGGCGAGTGGACGTGACTTATGTCGAGGGCCTCGTGGTCCGCTACTCCATCAGCTCCAACTAGCAGCTACGTCTTGGGAGCAGGCTTAGGAATGGTAAGGGTCTTGAGCGCTTCCTCGTCGGTGGGCAGATCCGTCTTGCCGGCGGGAAATTTGTTGAAGCTGAGTATGTAGGCCAACAGGTCGGCGGCTTGCGGGCGGGTCAGCGTGCCGGGAGCCGTCGCCGGCATCAACTTTTGGATCATGTCGTAGACGGTGAGTGCGGGCTGGCCGGTGTATTTGGAGAGGAAGTCATCTCCGCTGAGCGGCGGATAGGGGCCTACGCCATCCAGGGCTTCGCCGTGACAGGCGGTGCACTGCTTTTTGTAGAGGTCCTCTCCGCGATGAGCTTGATCGGCGGAGTAGATGCCTGATTGGCCGTAAAGCTGGTAGGGCATTCCGCTCAAGATGAGGCCCAGGTAAATTACGACGTGTTTTTTTCCAATCACCGCGTTATCTCCCCAAAAAGATTACACTACCCTGCGTAATGAAGATCGCGTCGGAGCAGCAAAGGACGCAGGAGCGACCATGAAAAAACTAGCAGTGATTGCGGTGATGATGTCGACCATGGGAGCGGTGGGTCAGACTCCGGCCGCGCCTCCACCCATGGCTAAGCCTGGAATGACGCTGACCACGACAGCGTTTGACGACGGCGGAGTTATTCCTAACAAGTACACCCAGGCGGCGGAGAACGGCGCTGCGGTGTCGCCACATCTCGAGTGGACCAATGTTCCGGATGGCGTCGTTAGCTTCGCGCTGATACTGCACGATCCGGACACGTCGCTTACCAAGACGACCAATGAGGTACTGCACTGGATGATCTTTAATATTCCCGGCACAGCGCGGGAGTTGCCGGAAGGGGAATCCGCGCAGGCTCAGTTGTCTGATGGCTCCATCCAGGCGTTGAACCGGGGTGGGAAGGTCGGGTATATGGGCATGGGTGCGCGGGCTCCGGGACCGTATCATCACTACACGTATGAGCTGTTTGCGCTGGACACCAAGCTGACCTTGGGGCCCGACGCTACCCAGGCGGACGTGATGAAGGCGATGGATGGACACATCCTAGCGAAGGCGGTTTTGGTGGGGCGGTTTCATCGCCCGTAGCGGTTGTTGAGACGGGTCGTATCCGGGCACGACGGGCTGGGTGAGAACCGAAACCTCGGGCTCAAACAGAACTGTACGGGTGCCCATGTTCGCGCCAGCGTACGTGGGCCGGATATGAATTCTTCGAATGCTTTTAGCTAAATGAGGAGAAGCGTTCGAAGGGCTTCGCCCGTCTTTTTCGGCCCACGTACGCTGGTGCGAACATGGGGCACCCGTCCAGTGTGGTTTGGTCCTTCCGGCTTTACTTTGCTTCCAGGTGCGGCCGTATGGCGCGGACCAGAAGGTCGGTCGAGGCCGCTACGGCGTCGGGTCTCACGTGCGCGAACATGTTGTCGGAACTGAAGTCGCCCGCGGCTAGAACCGCTGGCTGGGCGGCCGGTAGGGTCATGTTGGCACGGATGGAACTCAGCAATGCGCTGGTGTTCTGACAGCCAGGGACCGGCGACAGATAGAGGAACGTCTTGGTCTGCGGGGTTGTGTACCTGTCGATCAGGGCCTGGACAGAAGCGGTCCGGTGTTCCTGAACCAGAGTGTCGGGCAGAGTGCAGTCGCTGGTAAGAGGCCCGACCGGCAGATCGTTGACCTCGTGGCCGCGCTGCGTGACGACCTCCGGGACATCATGCGATGCGCGCAGCATATCGACAATCGAACGAGGGCCAAGACCGCTGTAAACCCGGAACGGAAAGTTTAACGTTTCCTCCAGATGATGCGCGGCAAAGTGAAATATCTGGCCCCACGAACCGTGCCGCAACAACATCTCTTCTCCCTCAAAGAGCCGCGGGCCCCAGGGATGCATGTAGTTCAGATTCCAGGACGACATGTAGAACACGATGAGTTTGGGCGGAGGATTATGCGCCAGGTAAAGCTTCAGGGACAAATCATCCACCACGGGCAAACTGCCCATGGTGTTGGGAAGATTGATCACCTTCAGGCCCAAATCCTTTTCCATCTGCAGGGGATCGACTCCGTAGAGGGCGGTTGAGTCCCCGTAGACAACAACGTCTGCATTCTCCCCGGCGGTGTGGAACGCATATTCGAGGGTGGGCGCCCATTTGCTCCCGCTCCAGCGTTCGTAGGCGGGCAGACACACCAAGGCAAATCCGGCGAGATAGATGATCAGCGGCGGAAGGAAAAGCCAGGCGAGAAAGCGGCGAAAGCTGGCCTCGCGCTTGGTGCCGCTGGTCTCAATTGCCGGAACTTTCTCGTCAATGACTTCCATCACACCCGGTCCTTAGAACTGGAAATACAAAAACGTACTCGGATCCTGCAGGCGAATCAGAGCGGCAAAGAAAGCGGCTGCCAGACAGAGCGCCCATCCGGTGGTTGGGTTCCAGAAGATTGGGAGAAGCCGCTCTTCAAGGTCCGCCTTGGTCACCTCAAGCGCAGGCTTGAATTTGAGCAAAATCTGCTGCGTGTTGGGGAGGCCCCACACGATGATCAAGCCGATCACAATTTCAGCACAATCGCGGAGCGTGACCCGGTAATTGCCTGCCAACGTTCCGCCAGGAGCCATGGTGTGGCCTATCGACCCCAAACCGTGCAGGCCGATCATGCCACCCAGCATAGCCACGGCATCGCTGGTGTTATGCGCGCGAAAGAATACCTGCCCCACCAAAACGGCTCCAAATGTAAGCAGGACGCCCCTCACGTGCAGGACGCGCTTGCTCATCGCGCTCAGCGACTCGGCCTTTGCGGGCTGGCGGAAAATCAGCCAGGCATGGTTGATGCTCAGATAAAGGCCGTGAAGAATGCCGAAGATCGCGAACTGCAGCCCGGCTCCATGCCAAATGCCGGCCAGCAACAAGGTCAGCAAAGTGGGCGCCACCACCATGTCCAGAAAACCGGCGGGCGTGGAGAACGCCTTGCGCGATACTTTTTTGCCCTTGGCCAGCCGGCGCCGGTTGATGGCAAAGGAAGCAGGGTTGTAGATATAAACCGTGATGTAGCGAGTCAGCGTCATGTGCCAACGCTGCCAAAAGTCGATAATGCTGGCCGACTTGTACGGTGAACTGAAATTCAGCGGGAAGTCGATGGAGAACATCCGCGCCAGGCCCAACGCCATATCCGAATATCCGGAGAAGTCGAAATAGAGCTGCAGCGCGTACGAAAGTACACCGCCCCAGGACGATAAAAGTGGCAGATTTCCGGGCGCCAGATAGGCCGCATTCGCCGCCCGGGAGAACTGGTCGGCGATGATCACTTTCTTGCACAGGCCCATGATGAACCAGGAAAATCCGATGGCCAGATCATTCATCCGCAACCGGTAATCGCGGTCTTGCTGGAACTGCGGCATCATCTCGGCGTGGTGCAGAATGGGCCCCGCGATGAGGTGAGGAAAGAACGTGACAAAGAGGCAGTAGCTGGAGAAGTCCTGCTGCTCGGCTGAGCCCTCTTCCAAGTCGACTAAATAGGCGATCTGGGTGAAGGTAAAGAACGAAATACCCAGGGGAAGCAATACATCGTCCCAATGCGAATGGCTGTGGGCAACCTCCCCGATCCAATTGAGCAGGGGAAAGAGATATTTGCAGTAACAGAGGGCGGCGAGATTGCCCGCTATGCCAAACCACAAAAGCGCCCGGGTGGGAATTCCATTGGGAATTCGCCGGCTGATCAACAGGGACAAGCCGTAGTTAAACAGAATGGAGCCCACGAGCAGCAGCAAGAACGCCGGCCGCCAGTAGGCGTAAAAGGCCATCGAGGCAATTGCCAGCCAGGCCACGACCGCGCGGCGATGGAAAGAGGCCGCGATCTGATAGCCGATCAGCGCGAGGGGTAAAAAACCGAAGATGAAAGCGTAGGAATTAAATAGCATCCGGCTGACATCCCAAGGGATTCATCAAATTACGCATGTGCCGGGCGGCGCGCTGCGGCCAGCTTGGTTTCGATCATGTCCGCCAAGTGACCTACGTTGTGGAGAGACTCCACCTCGGAGGTCTTGAACTTGATCTTGAAGCGCATCTCGACCGCGAGCACGACGTTCACGTGCATCATGGAATCCCACCCGGTGACGTCTCCCGCCGTGGTCTCCGGGGTAAGAACGATCGTGTCATCGTCAAACAGGTCGCGGAAAATTTCAGTGAGTTGTTTGTAGATCTCTTGCGACGCCATATTCATCCTCCTCGAGGATTTCCATTTCCGCTGCCAGGGGAGGCATTTGGTCTAAGGAACATTTCCAGCTGGTGCTGCCATCGTCTGCGCTGTGCAGCAAGGTGAAGCCCAGCTTTTCATAGTGACTACGGACCATACCGTTGCTGGCCGTAGGCCGGTATTGGCCGACCAGATCCTTGCAGCCCATTTCTCTTGCTTTTTTCGTCAGGATACTAAGGGTGGCTTGCTCGACCTGCCTGCCCAAAACGCGGCAGCTCATCAACCAGGTTTCGATCTCCAGCTCCGCGTTGCGGTTTCGTCTCCCGATCAGCAGGGCGATGATGCCATTGTTGCCATACACATCGAGCAGCCGAAGCTGGAGCGTGAGTACGTCTTTATCCGCCAGCAGGGCTTGGACTGCCTCTTCAGAATACCGCCGGGTGGTGAGATTAAATTGATTCGTCTTGTTCAGGAGCTGCACCACACGCTTGAGATCCTTGCCGGCAAAGGGGCTAAAGATGAGCTTCATTTTCAAGGCTTTGAGAAAGCCCTGCATGTCCGTTGCTTTTTCCCGCAATTCTTCGCGGGCAAGATTGGCGCGGTATTGCTCGCCTCGTTCCCGGTCTTCGGCAGTGATGGAGAGGGTCTCAAAATAACCCGCGGCCGAAAGCATGCTCACATAACCAGAAGGATCCTCCGGCAGCTCGGGTACCGCCACCATGGGCAGTTCCCGCCGGACCAGGTTGCGCTCGAAAGGATTGTCATCCAGGAAGACCAGCGAATCGAGGCCGATGTTGAGCTGTTTCGCTATGCGGCGGATGTTGCCGGCCTTGTCTTCCCAATTGGCGACGAAGCAGGCGATATCCGAACGCTGCAAGATCATCTCAGAGCGTTTTTCAAACGGCAGAAGAGCATTTGCCTCGTCGTTCTTGGAGCACACGGCGAGGATCACGCCGCGTTGGTTTAATCCCTTTGCATAACGTTGCAGGGCGACAAAGGCCTCACCGGCCTCGCTGCCTTGGCCGATCGCAATTCCGTCGACTCCGTCGTCGCCGATGACTCCACCCCAGAGGGTGTTATCCAGATCGAGCACCAGGCATTTGGAACTCTTTCCCCGCAGGGCTCCCAGGATACGCCCCACCTGATCTCCGTATAGGTTCGAAACCCGGGGGTGAATTTCCTGCTTGGAACGATGCCAGAGTGAGGCCTCGAACCACTCGGAGATTCCACTCTGCGCTGCCCAGGTGTCCACGGTCAGCAGATGAACGTTGGCTTTTGGAGCCGCGTCGCGCAAGAGCGTGTTGACCTTGGTCACGATCGCGGCGGGCGAGATCGGATATTGCGCCTCCTGGTTGCCCACCAGGTAGGGGTGTACCGGCAACACCGTCTGCTGAATCACCGGGCAGCCGAGAGATTCCCGAGCCGCGTCCCAACAGGAGCGCAGCATGGCGAGAATGCTTTCGGCATCCGCATTTTCCGCTTCTGCCAGATGATGCGCGTCGAGCGCCAGCAGGACCACGTCTGGCCGGAAACCATGCAGGCCGGAGGACGGATCCATCAGCTCCTGACGATACATGCCGTAGATGCCTTGATACACATCCAGCAAAATTCCACGCCGCAGCGCTGCCAGGCGGATGCCCGGATGCAGGTGCGAAAGGGTGGAAGACCCTATGATGGCCAGCCGTACGTGAGGAATCAGAGAAGTCAGATCGTGTTCGGAGCGGTAACGCTGCAGCATCTTATCCAACCGGACGGCGCGTATGAAATCCATACGGCTGTTGGCCAGCAGGCGAAAGCTATCCAGCGCTTCTTTGGGTTCCTGATGACGGATGCCCTCCGTCAGACTTGCCCAATCCTCACGCTCGGGCAGCCAGTCAAGATCCTGATACAAATGACCCTCCGCAAACTATTCTGCTGTAAACATCTTCGGGACGAGAAAGATGCAGGCTAAGCCCATTCTAAAGGGGGGAATCCACGGTTCAGCTACTACTTTTGTAGTGCTTCTTAATGAAACAAGCCAGCCTTGCCTGAATTGGCAGTTTGACCGAAAGATAGGCCAAAAGATAGTTAAAAATACTTGACGCTGACAAGTATTACTTAACGCTCTCTTGGCCGAATTTTAGGCGCGAAGCTCTTCCACCTCATCCATTGCCGGGGTATCGACCACCAATCCCAATGCCTGACGTTCGAAGAGGCGCTTGTAAGTACCCTCCTTCTTGCGCACCAAGGCTGCGTGCGTGCCTTCTTCGACCACTTGGCCCTGGTCGAACACGAGGATGCGATCGAGCATCCGGACGGTCGACAGGCGGTGGGCGATCACGATGGCCGTGCGACCGACAATCAATCGCCCCATGGCCTCCTGAATGAGCGCTTCGGATTCGGAATCGAGGCTTGAGGTCGCCTCGTCCAGAATCAGGATCGGCGCATCCGCCAGGAAGGCACGGGCCAACGCAACCCGCTGGCGTTCGCCGCCCGAGAGCTTGACCCCGCGTTCCCCCACCAGGGTGGCATAGCCTTTGGGCTGGCGAACGATGAAGTCGTGCGCGTTGGCCAGCCGGGCCGCGTGCTCGACTTCCGCTGCCGTTGCCTCCGGCCGGGCGTAGGCAATATTTTCCGCCAGGGACCGGTGGAACAAGCAGCGGCTCCTGAGGAACTAACGCCAGCTGCGACCGCAAGGACATCTGGGCGGCTCGGGCAATCTCCTGACCGTCGATCAGGATCCGCCCGTCGTTCAAGTCGTAGAGCCGCTGCAGCAACTTGACGAAGGTGGTCTTGCCGGAGCCCGAGTGCCCCACCAGGCCGACGCGTTCGCCGGCCTCAATCCGCAGCGTGAAGTCGCGGAAAAGCGGCTCGCTGTGCGCTCCGTAGCGGAAGGTGATGCGGTCGAAAACCACTTCGCCCTTGCCGATGTGAATCGGTCCAGCGCCTGGCCGGTCTGCCACGCCCAGCGGCAGTACGTGCATCTCCACCAGGTCTTCCATCTCGTTCACGCTGCGCTGCAGGTTGGCCACGTGCTGGCCCACGTCGCGCAGGTAGCCATGCACGATGAAGTAGCTGGTAAGCACAAAGGTGACTCCGCCGGGAGTGGCGCGGCCTTGCCACCACAGCCAGACGGCATACAGGGTCACCGAGGCGCGCAGACACAGCAGAACGATCATCTGGGTGGTTCCGCTCCAGGTGCCATTGCTCCAGTGACGATAGGTACGGCGGCTCCACTTGCCGAGCGCCCGGCCCAGGCGTGCATCTTCCCGCGCCTCGGCGCCGAAGGACTTCACCACGGCGTTGCAGGTAACGGCATCGGCGAGTGAACCGCCGACCAGCGTGTCTTGTGCGTTCGAAAGCCGCGCCGCCGGCGACACAAAATTGAGCGAGAGCGTGATGGAAAGCAGGACATACAGGGCCGCGCCTGTGCCCACGATCAAGCCCATCGACAGCCAATGCCAACCCAGCAGCAGACCGCTGCCGGCCAGCACAATGGAAGCCGGCAATAGGGCCAGCAGCAGGGTGTCATTCATCAGGTCCACGGCCCACATGCCGCGGGTGACGCGACGCACGATCGAGCCGGCGAAGTTGTTGGCGTGCCAGTCGGTCGAGAAGCGCTGCACGCGGTTAAATGCATCGCCGGCCACGCGGGTCATGATGCGAATGGTCAAGCGGCTGATGCCCATCAGCGACAGATGGCGCCCCGTGACCAGAACGCCGCCCAGCAGCAGCATCGTCCCTAACGCCCTCCATGCGGAGTGCAAGGCCTGGAGGCGGGTTCCTGGGTGGATGGCAATCGCGTCCACCATCCGGCCGGCGAAGACCGGCATGAAGAGGTCAGCAATGGTCGCGACGACCATGGCTGCAGCAACGCCCGTGACCAGCGACGGCTCGCGCCGCCAATGGCTGAGCAGGAAAGCCAGCACTTCACGCATTACATTCTTGTTTTTTGGGGAAACACGCATAGTTCACTCACCGGGACACCAGGTAGATCGGAAAAATGTCCTCAGGGAATGAGAAAGGCCCTGAGGCTGCGCCTCAGGGCCTTCGTAAATTCATAAACGAAGTGCGCTAGGGGCGCCCTACTTTCAAATCGAACGAGGCTGGAGACAGAGGGTTGACTGACATAGGGCGATTCCTTGTGCTTGCCCGATTAGTGTACCGCAAGCACGAATCGTTTCGCCATTACTTTTCTGATTCGGTGATTGTCCCGCATGCCGGTACCCGTACATTGACAATCTCTTCATGAACCCAAAGAATACTCATCGGCAACGATGGGGATTCTCGATAAGTTTCAACTTAACGGAAAGCTCGCTCTGGTCACCGGGTCGGCTACGGGACTGGGCGCCGCCATCGCCGTGGCGCTGGCTGAGGCCGGAGCCTCTGTGGCTTGCCATGGCAATCGCCGCCCCGCGGACGAAACCAGTGAAAAGATTCGCTCCCTGGGTCGGCATTCGCTGGGTTTTGCTGCGGACCTGAGCAAACCCGATGGTGCGGATACTCTTTACTACGCGGTTTCAGAAGCAATGGGCGCGCCGGATGTCGTGGTGAATAACGCCGGCACCATCTATCGCGAACCGGCGGAGGAGCACGACCTCGAAGCCTGGATGACCGTGGTGCAAGTGAATCTGAACAGCGTGTTTCGCCTATGCCAGCTTGCCGGCCGCAGCATGCTGGAGAAACGCCAGGGCAAGATCATCAACATCGCATCCCTGCTCTCGTTTCAAGGTGGCATTCGAGTTCCCGCTTATGCGGCATCGAAGGGCGGCGTGGCCCAACTCACCAAGGCGCTGGCTAACGAGTGGGCCGCGCGCAACGTTCAGGTAAACGCGATTGCTCCCGGGTATTTCCGGACGGAGAACACCGCCGCGCTGCGTGCGGACGAGGTGCGGAACGGTCAGATCCTGGCCCGGATTCCAGCCGCGCGCTGGGGTGAGCCCGAAGATATCGCCGGCGCCGCGGTGTTTCTTGCCTCCGCCGCGAGTGATTACGTGACTGGCGAAGTGTTGGTAGTGGATGGTGGGTGGATGGCACGTTAGCCAGACCCTGTCCGGGTATAACCGAAATAGGGGCCAAACGGAATTCAACCTGCGAGTGAGGATCCGCTTTTCCCACATCTCGCAAAAGGACGCGAGATATGGGCCACCCTCTGCGGTTGCACTGGCAAATCGTTTCCGTGTTTGCGCTCTGTTTGTTCTCGGCTGCGCCGATCCGAGCGCAAGAGCCTGGCCTTTTGTTTTACCTCTCAGGCGATCACGGTTTTCGCGCAGATTTCGCGGCTAACGGCAAGCCGGAGCCGAACTTCCTCCACGACGTAAAGATCCTTCCGGGCGGAGCCAAAGGTGGGTATCTCCAATGCGGCAACGACCAGCTGCTCTCTTATTGGGCTCCGGGCAATATCTACTCCCAGCGCGGCACCCTCTCCTTCTTCTGGCGTTCGCGCGAACCCGTCGATGCTACGGAATTTCCCGTGTTTCGAGTCGGTTACGGCGACCACTCCAGTTGGGACATGGTTTGGCTGCGCATTGACTATAACGGACACGGCTTTGACGCCTTTGTTACGGATGTGAACCTCGGGCGCACCCGCGTGTCCTATTCCATGCCCGATTTCCCCAAGGGCAATCAATGGGTACATCTGGCGCTGGCATGGGATGAGACAAAGGGAATACGTTTCTATGTCAACGGAAAGCTTGCCGGCGAAAAGGCGGCGACCGGCATGTTCGATGCCGCGCTCGACCAGTTCGGTCCTCACTCTCGCATCATCGGTCCTACCGGCGTCGAGAGCTCCTATAACTATGACCGTGGCGGTGACCTCGACGAGCTTCGCATCTACGACCGCATGCTGTCTGACGACAACATCGCGGGGCTGGCTAAGAACGAGCCGCCGCTGGTTATTCCGCCAAATCCCCCGACAAACTGGCGGTTCCGCTACGGCTGGAACCGGCCGGGAGATATGCCCGCCCCGCTTCCTGCCGCCAACACCATCATTCGAAAAGTCGAGATCCATGACGCTTACGATTTAAAACGCTGGTGGTGGAAGGGCACGGATGGTATCCGCGAGACCACGTGGCCCGGCGTGTACAACCGCTCTCGCCTGGTTGGCCGGTTCGACTACTTCCAGCTTCCGGACTGGGATTGCTACTCGCTCTCCGGTAAATCCGTGACCTTCGATATGCCCAACGAGCCCTGGAATCATCTGGAGATCCAGGGAGGAGCGTGGGGCAACGTTTCCTTATTGACGCCGGGAGCGGGACAGCCCGGGGCGGTCGCCGATCCTGACCAACACGACACCTCGCCCATGCTGGCGAAGACGCTGTTTGAGCGGCCCCGAGGCCAGGAGCGGACGACCCATCAGTTCGACCGGCCGATTACTGGGGAGAAGGTCCGCTTTACCAACGTAGAGCAGGAGTGGCCCATCGGCGAGTTCTCCGCTTACTACGTTCATCCCGGCGATCCACCCGCCGGCGTCGCGGTGCTGCGCTACAACCTTGGCAGCGTGGTGACCGCGGACAATCCCTCACTCGCGCCTCTGGTCGAGTACATCCATGGCCGATTCCCTGTCAACCAAAGCGCCACACTGGTGGCCACTCCGCCATCGGTAACAGCTACAGTAGCGCCCAACCAGGGCTATCTACCCATCGTACATATTCTTATTCCCGCGGATTTTCGTGCCTTGCCAACCGGGACTAGCCGTGGCCTGGCTTATGACTGGGAAAACCTGCACGCGGGTTTGGACGGGATTGCGATTGACCTGCCACCGCTCAAGATCAAGCCGACCGACGGCGAGTATGTGCCCATGAACATCCAGGTCAAAGACCCGATCTGGCCCATGCGCGACCTTTTTGACTTCAGCTTCTCAGTGAAGCCAGACGAGCCCTACACTCTGTTTCTGGATACTCGCGATCGCATTCTGCCCAACGGGAAGAGTCTCTACCTTACGCTGGCCTCGGCCAGCCCGGAATTCGGGACTAAGACGCTTGAGGGGGCACACGTACGACTCATCTTCAAGCCCTGGAAGGATGCTCTTCCCGAGCACACCCTCGACCGCCTGACCCAGGTGCGCGACAACTACGCCAATTTGGTGGAGGAGAGCGTCAGTTCGCGAAAACTAAACATCTTCAACCGTTTCGATGCGGATCTCACGGATCTGCTGCGGGTCGATCCGGAGAACGACCTGGGACGCAAGTACGCGCGGGAAATGAATCCCGAGCAGCCCGGACCACCTTTCACCCCGCCGGTCGCACCGGCCGGCGTGCCCCAGTGGGCGTTTTTGCAAGTGCAGGATTTGGGTTATTTGAAGAGCTTGATTAATTGGTACGTCGATAACCGGCAGATCTCGAATGGAGAGTTTGGCGGGGGTCTTTCCGACGACAGCGATTTCCTCAACTGGTGGCCGGGCCTGGCTTTTATGGGCGCCACTCCCGACAAGCTGAAAGCGTCTCTGCTCAAGACGCTCGACACCATGTACGCGCAGAACATGTTTGCTAATGGCCTCGCGACTGCGCAGTATGACGAGCTGCACGCGTACGAAGATGGACTGAACGTGCTGGGCCAAGCCATGATGATTGACTTCGGCAGCCCCAAGCAGTTGGAGCGTGCCATGGAAAGCTCGCGCCGCCTCGAATGGCTTACCGGGATCAACTCGGCCGGCCAGCGGCAGGTTCGGTCTTCCTATTACAGCGGCACCAAAATGGCCGAGGGCGGGGTTTGGGGCTGGGGAAAATCACGTTCGTACATGGTGTTTCATCCTGCGATGTCCCTGGTGCTGTTCAACGGCACGCCGCGCACCCGCACCATGATCGAACAAATCGCCGATGGCTTTCTGGCGCACCGGCATCTTGACCCCGACGGCAAAATGAGGATGCACTACACCGTCAACTTCCACACCAACGAAGATGTCCCCGGCAGCCAGGAACCGGCGTTCATCCTTTGGGCAGCGTATCGTTGGACCGGGGATAAGAAGTATCTCGCGGGCTTCGGCGATGAGCCGGTTGCCGCGCTGCACCAGATCAATTCCGACGCGCTCGACATACTGAAAGTCCGTGACACTTGGGGAAAGCAGGTTAAGCCAATCGGCCGGGACGAAACGAGCCTTCACTTCGCGTGGCAGCTGAGCGGGAATACCGATTACCTTAACCAACTGTACTCGTCACAGATCGAGACTGCGGTCGATCGCGAGTTCATCAACCGGGAGGGCAGCCTTTGGATCGATCGCGTGTACTTCAACAACGGTGAGTTGCAGCGGGCGAGGCTGGGCGGGGTGGCGTTGATGCGTAATTACGTTTATCCCGGAAACGTGGTGAGCTGGCGCTTCGATGCTCCCGCAGACGACCAGAGTGTCGCTATTCTCATCCCGGAAGGAACTCCCGATCATATCCGGATCACCGCTTATAACCTCGATAAGCAGCCGGTGACGGCCCACATGACGGGTTGGGAAATCGATCCGGGACAGTGGGAGATTACGCAGGGGGGCAGCAAGCGCACTGAGGATTTTGAACGCAGCCGTGACCTTACCTTTACGTTTGCCCCCGGCACGACGACCGACGTGGAGTTGAAACTGGTAAAGCCTGGGGTTCCCTACTGGTCGCGTCCCGATCTTGGCATTGATCGCGACGATGTGAAGGTTAGCGGCTCGCGCATGACGGTGACCGTCCACAGCCTGGGCGCGGTGGACGCTCCTGCTGCCAAAGTAGTGGTTCGCGACGGCGGGGGTAAGGTTCTCGGTTCCGTTCGCACACCCGCGCTCAAGGCCCCTGTCGATCTCTCTCCTAAAACCGCCACCGTCGCGATTACATTACCGGCGGCCGCAAACTGGAAGGGTGGAACGGTCAGCATCGAGCCTGGCGGGAGCCTGCCGGAGATCACGCAAATGAACAATCGTGTACAACTGAATTAATGTCGAAGCAGGGAGAATTCATGGAAATCGAGGTCATACCGTCGCAGGATCAGTCAATGTCCAATCCCGAGCCGGGGCTGCGGCGCCAGGTCATGTCCTATAGTCCCAGCATGATGCTGGTGCGGCACAGGATGGAGAAGGGTTGGGTTGGCGCCCGGCATAGCCATCCCCATGAGCAGATGGTCTACGTGGTCAGCGGCCATCTTAAGTTTCAGCATCCCGGCGGAGTGTTCGAGGCGAAGGCGGGTGACAGCTTTCTCGTTGCCGGGAACGTCGAACATCAGGCTTCGGCGCTGGAGGATTCCGAGATTTTGGATGTCTTCACTCCTTACCGCGAAGATTACGCGGGTTAACGAGCCCACCAGGCAAGCCCGTCCGGCTCCCGGCCGGCGTTGATCGTTCCGGTCATCGAGAGCCGATGTAAATCCACCACCGCCACATAGTGATCCCGGGGGCAGGCGACAAACGCGCGGTGACCGTTGGGTTCCACCTGGATCCCTGAGGCGCCGCGTTGCTCGATGGGAATGCGCTTAATTACTTTCCGGGTGTGACTGTCGATCACCACCAAGTCCTTACCGGTGTGAGTCGTCACCAGGATCAGGCGGCCGTCGGGGGTGAACTTCAAACGATTGGCTCCGCGGGTGCCTGCCGCCATCGCGGTTTCTACTTTTTCCGCGGTGAGATCGATGATCGAGAGGGTGCCGTCCTCGTTGCCCACCCACACCTCGCGTTCGTCCGGGGAGACGGCAAAGCCTTCGGCTGCCTGGCCCACCGGGATCAGGGTTTGTTGCCACCCCGGAGCGGTGTAGGACGCCGGCTCAGGCGGAGCACCCGGCACGGTTGCTGGCTTTATTTCCGTCCGGTCGAAGATGCTCATGGTGCCGGACCCTGCATTTGAAGCCACGATTTTATGGCCGTCTTGAGATACCCATACCAGGTGGGTCTTGTCCTGTCCGGTGCCGAGGACCGTTTCCACGCGCCCTGTGGCAGGATTTAGGGTTCCGAGGGCCTTCGATCCTTCGGCCGTAAACCACAGCGTTTGCTGGTGGAGCGTGAGTCCATGGGGGCCGCGTAGTGGAGTCAGATCGATGGGCGGGAGTGGTTTTTGGCCGACTAGGTCGACTACGGCAAGGGTATGCAGCGTGCCTTCGCCGTAGTTCGATACGTAGGCGGTCTTTCCGTCTGGTCCGACTGTTACTTCGTGTGGGTCCTCGCCGATCGGCACTCGCGCTGTCACTTGAAGAGTCGTGGCATCGACGATGGCTAGTGCGTGGGATTGCTTGGTGACTACGAGTAGTGCGCCCTGCACTTGTGCAAGTGCCGGGATTGTTCCCAGCAACGCTATCGTCGCCAGCCAATTGAGGATGCTCTTCAACATGCTCCTCATCTTAGCTTGCAGTTTTCGAGCATGGAAACTACCGCAAGCTCGGCGCGCTCTGTCCTGGAGAGGCCCGCTGGGTTGCAAATCCTTCCATGTTTTGTATCAGGGCACGACTTTAGAGTTTGGGGAGAAAGTTCGCGAGAGTTCCGCAGGGACGGCTGAAAAACTGCCTAAGACAGTGTCCTGGTTGGCTTTCAGGCGTCCCTACGGGACTCTCGCGGAGTTTTTCGCAGCCTGTTTAGTCGTGGCGTTAGGGGCCAAAAAAATACGTGGACTTAGCCCCTGCTACGGCAAAAGGCAAGGCGCATGCCAGTTCGCCTTTGAACGGCAAGGGGGCAGGGCTAAAGAGGGTGTGTGAGAATACGACCGGAACGAAAGGACCAAACTAAACTTGACGGGTGCCCCATGTTCGCACCAGCGTACGTGGGCCGAGTATGTATTCTTCGAATGCTTTCACTAAAGGCCTATAAGCATTGGAAGGTCTTCGCCCAGGGCTTCGCCCGTCTTTTTCGGCCCACGTTAGCTGGTGCGAACATGGGGCACCCGTCAAGTTTAGTTTGGTCCTTTCGTTTTGGTTCGCGCGCAGACTGCGTTTCTGTAGTTGTCACACACTCTCTAAAGCCCATCTTGTTTTCAAGCATTTACGGCACACGACTTTTTTCTGTAGCCGTTAGTCGTGCCCTTATACAGAAGTTGGAGGGATCTGCAGTTCGACAAAATCCTCATGGACAAGCAGCCCGTCAGGCCGTAGTGATTGTCAACTTCAATTGCCCTGAGGTCTTCGTCCCCGGCGTCTTCAACTGAATGCGGTAGATCTGGCTGCCCCAGTTCCGCTTAAGCTCTGCGTTCTCCAACGGAATGGTCTCGACAGTTGCAGTTAGCAACTGTGCGTCGAAGGCGATCAAGGTGGGCGGGGCACCCTGCGCGGAAACCAATGTCAGCTGCCCCTTCCCGCTCTCCCTGACTTCGCATGCGGTCATCAGGTTCAGGATAATGTCGGAAACAGGACCCATTATAAAGTAACTGTCGCTGATATCTACCTGATTCTTCCCGCGGTCGAGCCTTACCGTCCGGCGCCAGCTCTTCAACTTGGCTGCAGCGGGATAGGCCTTGGCCAACTCCATCGACAACTGGGCTGCATTGTCGTTTGACTCGTACACGACCTCCGTGGCACGGAACATCGGCCCCACTCCCTGCTGCACGCCACCGATCGTCGGGAGGTTGTGATACGCGGATTGGGTCGAGGGAATCTCATAGCGGTGGGCGTCGAAGCTCTTCTTTTGGTAGGTCTCCTGGCCCATATCCATGAGCACCGGCAGCCCCTGCGAGTAGACCCAGAAGTTTCCGGTGTCGTTATGGCTGTGACTCTTGCCGTTGTCAGCCGCTATGCAGGCCAGATATAAGCCTTCGGCGGATTCGGCCTTTCTTCTGGCCGCCATGATGCGCGAATCGGATAGCCAGGTGTCCCGAAGGAGCCTCGCCTTGGCAGGAGGCTGCGCCCGCAGCTCCGTCTCGGTGAATATGGCAACCAGCGTCTCGGGCTGGTAATTCTTCGGGATGCTGGAAACTGCGAGAGCAATCAGGTCCTGGTTCTTAAGCCTTCTGCCAAAGCGATACATCTTGTCCACGTCGAGATGGATAATGGGGCTGGCATCGCCTTGGTTGAGATAGTAGTCGCCGTTGATGTGCACCCGGTTCATATACAAGGCCATTTGCGCAATCAGCGGGTTTGCATAAATGTCGACTGCGCCGGAGGTCGCGGAATATAAGAGTTCGAGCGAATCGAACATCGCGCCCGCAGCCACATTCCAGTACCCAGGCCCCTCTTCGCAGCCGCCGTCATCGGGATAGGTGTTCATGAACTTGTCCAGGCAAAGAAAGATCTTCTCTACACTCCTGCGGCGGCGATCCTCATCGCGATCGACGAACAAAGCGGACGTTAGCCAGTTCCAGCAAATCCAGGCATCCCAGTTATTGACCGGCTGCACCTGCCCCTCGGGCACTTCGATCCAGGGAAGATCGTGACGAGGCTTGCCGCCGGGCAAGCCCATCCACATGAAATTTTGCGCCAGCAGGGGCGCCAAAATGCGCCGCTCGGTCTCGAAGTACACCCGTTCCCGCACCAGGGGCGAGACGGTATCAAGCGTCGACTCGAGTACGTACACCGTGGTCGCGAGAAGCGCCGAGGTCTGGGCGGCGAACAGATCGACTATAGGATCTGCAGGATCAGGCAGTCCCAGGTCGGCCTTTTGAATGTAAAGGTGCGCCGGGACGCCCCAGAAGCTCTCCTCGCACGTGGCCCACAATCCGTTAGTGATGTCATCGAGAAAGCGCCCTTTGTTTTCGACACATTCGGCAAACACAAGCGATTGCAGCGCACGCATGCGGGCATTGCGAAGGTTCTCGTAGTCAGTGCGATTGCCGTTTCTCGCATACTCGAGGAAAACCGTCGCCGGCATCTCGGGCCACTTGTAATGCAGGTATTTTTCGCCGGAGGCAAGCAGGGCGCCCCGAGTCTCCGGGCGCAAAGCTTCCCACGCTCCACGATCGCGAATCGTAGGAAAGGGATGGTACTTATCGTGCGGGAGAAGTGTTTCCTTCAGCCTCCCCGGACTGCACGCCTGGCTGAGGAGATTGCGTTGCTTCCCTCTAGGAGCCGCCGAATCGATTTTGCCGGTATCCAATCCGAAGACTGCGGTCGCCCCTGCCAGTGCCGCGGATCCAACCAGAAAATGGCGACGGGATACTGGAAAATCGTGCATGCGGTTCCTTTAACCAAAGCTTTGATCCCGGCACGAAATATTAGTTCCGCGTCCGGGCTGCTATTCTCCTCATCCTTTCTGCACTCTGTCAAGAACGTTACTTAGCGAACAAGCGTCCCGCTAGGCGGAACGGCGGACTCACTATCTGCTTGACACTTATAAGTCAGGACTGGAAGAATCCCGACCGAAGCCAAAACAGAATAAATATCGCTTCTCGACACGAGAAGGCGAGTAAAAGGCTGCCGAAAGCGACTTTTCCGGAGGAGCATATGAACCAATTGACAAACAGGAAAGCTATTTCCCGTTCGCTGGTGGCACTGTCGACGCTACTGATACTAGGCGCGCCAATTGCCGCCAAGGCCCAGCAAACCAACGCGACCATCGTGGGCAATGTCAGCGACAGTACCGGTGCGGTCGTGGCAGGCGCAAAAGTGACCGCAACGGAAGCAGCCACCAACGCCGTCCGCTCCACCGTGACAGATAACGACGGCGCGTACACACTGCCTTCTCTTCCGGTCGGGAACTATTCGCTCACCGTCGAGATCGCCGGTTTTGCGAGCCAAAAAGCTTCTGGAATCAACCTGGATGCCAGCCAGACTGCCCGGCAAGACTTCAAGATGACCGTAGGGCAGGTGAACCAGACGGTGGCGGTGCAGGCCAGCGCGGCGGCAGTGCAGATGCAAACGGAGAGCGGAGCTGTGGGGCAGGTGATCGACGGCCGAAAGGTTGTCGATTTGCCGCTCAACGGACGCAACTTTGTGCAGCTGGCGCAACTCATCCCCGGCGTGAACACGGGGGTAGAGGGATCCATCACCGTACGCCGGGCCCGGGGATCCATCGCCACTACCGATGCCACCGGGGGCACCATCGCTATCCAGGTGAACGGACAACGAGATACACAGAACTTGTTCTCGATCGATGGAACGGAAGCGATGGACTACGACGCCTGGACTTATAGCTTCTCTCCATCGATCGACGCGATCGCGGAGTTCCGGGTGGACACGAGCACCAGTGGCACCGATTCCGGCGCGGCTGCCGGCGCCAATGTGAACATCATCATCAAGTCGGGAACCAACAATGTGCACGGCACGCTCTGGGAGTTCAACCGCAATAACGACCTGACCCAGACCTACGATGCGGTTGCGAAAGCGAACGTAACCCCGGCGCGTTTAAACCGCAACCAATTCGGCGCAAACGTCGGCGGTCCGCTGAAGATCCCGAAGATTTATGACGGCCACAATAAGACCTTTTACTTTTTCAACTGGGAGACCGGCAAACTGCTGAACGGCGCCAACGTCCAACAGGCCATCGTCCCGGATAACAATATTCGCGCAGGCATTCTCGACGCGACCGCGCTTACGTCGTCCACCGGCGCGGCCCTCAACGTGGTCGATCCGATTTCCGGGCATAAATACCAGATCGGAGATCATGTCACCGTCGATCCGCGGTCGGCCGCTATGTTTACGGTCACCCCGGCGCCGAATTTGAGCACGCCCGGATCCGCCACCAACTACAACACCACACCCGTCAATACGCTGAACTACCAGTACGACTACATAGGCCGCATGGACCATAACCTCACCAGCAAAGACACCGTCAGCGGCCACTATATCTACGACGAGACCTACAGCAATGGGCCTTCCTTTTTCGGTAACGATGAAGACAACAACGATGCGTTTAACCACCTGTTTAACGTGTCCGAAACACACGTTTTTTCCCCCACCATCGTCAACGAGTTTCGCTACGGACATCAGAACTTTCAGGAGTTTGAGACCTTTGGCACCACGAACAACCCCAAGTACAACATCTCCAGTGGGCTGATGCAGATTCCCTTCTCTTCTTCGGATCCTCACTTTTATGGGGGCCCCAACATCACGATCAGCGGTCCGGACGGCGCGTACCGCCTGTTTGCCGACTTACGCAATATCGGGCCGCGCAACCGCGCCAACGGTATCAACCAGTTCGTGGATAACCTCTCCTGGCAGAAGGGCAGGCACTACATTAAATTTGGAGTGAATATCGGGCGCCGCACAGACTACTTCAGCCAGGCACGCGACCCTCACGGGACCTTCAATTTTACCGGCCAATACACCGGGTCTTCCCTGGTGGACTACCTGCTGGGCTACATCGCCAGCGACAGCATCAACCCTACGGTCACGCGGACCAACATTTCGAGCTGGATTCAGGCTTACTCCGTGCAGGATAACTGGAGCGTCACCAAGCTGCTGACCATCAATCTCGGGTTTCGTTGGGACCATTTCGCGCCCTACACCCAGGATGACAATAAGTACGCCGACATCTACAACGGGCCCAATGGGCTCACACCCAGTGGCGTGCAGGTAGCGCCGAATTCCCCATATGGACGTGGCCTACTGCAGCCCACTTATCACGACTTTCAACCCCGTATCGGTTTTGCGTGGCAGCCTTATGGCTTAGGCAAGGTTGTTGTGCGCGGCGGCTATGGAATCTACTTCACACCGGAAATCGATAATGCCCCGTTCTCCATGGGAGAAGGAGATCAGGCGCAGGCCGGAGCGCAGATTACCGGAAACACGGGGGTGACCGCCTCCAATCCAGCGCAGAAGCTACCGAATATCCTGTTCAGCAATCCATTTCCCGGGGTTACCGCCGGCGGGCCACTCACGTATCCCTTCGACACGTCCATCGATCAGCACCTGCAGGATCAGATGACACAGGAGTTCAACCTCACGGTGCAAAACCAGCTTCCGGGGGCGTTTACGTCCCAGATAGCCTACGTGGGCGCGCGCGGAACGCACAACTTTGTCACCTACGCCGACACCAACATGCCGTTCCCCATCAACCCTGCCAGCACGACCCTGAGCATCAATGCAAGACGCCCTAACCAGGCTTGGCAGCGGGCAGTTCAGGGGGACTTTTCTCGCGGTTCCTCCACCTATCATTCCCTTCAGACCAAACTCGAGCGGCGCATCGGGAACGGGCTCAACGCCTTGGTCTCCTATACCTGGTCCAAAGCGATCTCCGGACCTGCCGACGTCGGGGGCGCCGTGGGAGGCGGCAATTTCGGCGCCGGTCCGCTCAACCCGTACAATCCGCGCTCCGACCGGTCTATTTCCCTTTACGATATTCCGAATCGGTTCAGCGGAACTGTTCTGTACGACATTCCCTTCTTTCATAGTTCAACCGGCGTCAAGAAACTGCTGCTCGATGGATTCCAGGTCTCTACCATCGTGACCGCTGTGTCCGGCGACGCGTCGAACGTCAGCTACTCCGGCACTTCCAACACTGGGACCGGCCAAACCTCCCGTCCTGATCTTGTTCCGGGCCAGGTGGCAAATTTCGGCCGCGGACAGAGGACTCCCCTGAAGCAATTCAACACCGCGGCATTCACCGCGCCGCAACCCGGTGAATTTGGGACGTCCCCGCGCACGGGCGCGGTGCGGCTGCCGGGTCTGTTGAACGATGATTTCTCCGCGACCAAGGGGTTTAAGCTGGGAGAGTCGCGAAATTTGCAATTCCGCGCAGATTTCTTTAATGCCTTCAAGCACTACAATCCTGATCCTTCGACAATTTCGACCAACATTAACGCGCAGAATTACGGGAGAATCAACAATGGGCTGTCGGGGGGTTTTGCTACTCGTGTCATCCAATTGGCGGGGAAATTCTACTTCTGATTTGAGCGCGCTTTGATTCGGGCCGCATTTGCCTTGCTGGCCGTACTCTTGCTTGGCCAGAGCACGGGCGAGGTCTGGATGTTCAACCAGACCTCCGTGCTCGGCGGCCATCCGACCAAGGTACTTGGACATCCGCAGGTGATCGAGACACCGCTGGGCAAGGCGGTCCACTTCAACGGAGTCGACGACGCGCTGTTCGTCCCGGTGCATCCGCTCGCCGGAGCGGAGACCTGGACGTGGGAGGTCATCTTCAAGCCCGACGAGGATGGCGCGCCAGCGCAGCGATTCTTTCATCTCTCAGTGCTCGATCCCGCCACGGGCAAAGACATCAATGACCGGTTGCTGTTTGAAATAAGGATTGTCAAGGGGCAGTGGTGCCTGGACAGCTTTGCCATGGCGGGCGAGCAGTCGAAAACGCTGTTGAATTGCGACAAGCTGCACCCCTTCGGACGGTGGTATCGGGTTACCGCGCGATACGACGGCAAGAAGCTCAGCAATTACGTTGACGATGATCTGCAGGGCGAGGGTGAGGTGCAGTTGGTTCCGCAGCGGCCGGGCCATTCATCGGCCGGAGTCAGAATCAATCTCAAAGACTATTTCAAGGGCGCGCTTTATGAGGCGAGGTTTACGCGAAATGCGTTGGCGCCGGCGGACTTTCTGAGAATTCCTCAAGCCAAGTAGCATCGGCGTGTGGGCCCGCGCTTTGAAAAGTTTGGCGCCATATCGTCGCCGCACCGAAGTTCAGCATCTAAGGTGTTTGTGAGACGGTTAACGACGAAGTGGATGGTTATAGGAGTGCCGCTTTGCTGGGCGCTTTTGCTTGCAGGCTGTGGAAGGCAGGCCACCCAGCAAGCCGCGCCCGCTCCGCATCAGCCGGCACTCAAAGAGGCGCCGCCCACCCCAATTGCAGAGAAGAAAGAGGAGTTGGGCCAGGACTCGTGGGACCCCCAGTGGGATGAAATTGTGGAACGGGCGTTGCCTCCGGAAATGCTTTCTGCGAAAGCCGCTCGTAGCGTGAGAAGTTTCTGTCCCCGGTTCAGCTCACTCAGCGAGGCCGACAAGAGGGCCTTCTGGGCATACACCTTTCAGGCGTTAGCTGGGGCGGAAGCGGGTCTGAAGCCCACCACCGATGTCCGTCACACCGAACCAGAAGTGGCGGTCAACGATACGGTGACCAAACGAACGGTGCGCCAGGAGGGACTGCTGCAGCTGACATACATGGACGCAAAACGATACGGCTGCGAGTTCAACTGGCAACATGACAAGACGCTGCCGGAAAAGGATCCGGACAAGACAATCCTGCAGCCCAGGAATAATTTGTTGTGCGGCGTGAAGATCATGCAGAACCAGGTGATCACGCAAAGCAGGCCACTGCTTACCGAAGCCAGCTATTGGGTTACCTTGCGCCCTGCGCATCCGAGTTACCAGGTCTTCCTGAAGCAGATGAAGAATGTGCCCGCCGCCTGCCGTGTAGCTCCGACCCGGACCGAAGAAGCCAAAGCGACGCACAAAGCCAAGCAAGCGACATCCGCCGTGGCGGTATCAACCCACGTCGGCGCCCCAGCCAATTAAACTGGGCGGATGAATCTCTCCCCAACCGACAGGCTATTTGTTCTCACGGGTGCTGGTATTTCCGCTGAGAGCGGGCTAGCCACCTTCCGCGGTTCCGGCGGCCTGTGGAACGGATATCGAGTCGAACAGGTCGCTACGCCAGAGGCATGGGACGCTGACCCTGAGCTGGTTTGGCGGTTCTATTCCATGCGCCGCCGTGATGCCTTGGCGGCGCAGCCTAATGCCGCTCATCTCGCTTTGGCGCGAGTAGAGCGAAAGTTGGGCGATCGTTTTTATCTTTGCACGCAGAATGTCGACGATCTGCACGAGCGCGCTGGCTCAGAGCGCGTTCATCACATGCATGGAACTCTATTTCACTCCCGGTGTGTGAAGTGTGGGATACCTTTTGCGGATCGGGCGCAATACGAGGCTGAGTTGCCGGTATGCGAGACGTGCGGCGCAGCCGTGCGCCCGCACATCGTTTGGTTCGGCGAAATTCCACTGGATATGGAAGTTATTTACCGGCAACTGGAGCGGGCAACGCACCTGCTGGTAGTGGGCACCTCAGGATCGGTATATCCAGCGGCCGGATTCGTGCATATCGCCGGCCAGCGTGGCATTCGAACCATTTATGCCGGTCCTGAGGAACCGCTCAACGCCGCTGCGTTCGATGAAATCGTATCGGGCGCAGCCACCAAAACTTTGCCGGCGATTTTGTAGCCTAGGCGGCCGTCCGGCTGGACTTTTCCTGAAGCCAAACGTTGTATTCGTGGCTGGGCTCGCCTAAGTTGTAGGACGTATTTCTGGTTTCCGCGATCCCGTTCATGGTGTCGACACGCACAATCGGCGATGTAAAGATGAACATTCCCTGCTTTATCCGCTGATGACCAAATGCTCTGCCGACCAACAAGTTTCCTGGGCGCAACGGCTCGTAGCTTCCTGGATTCACACATGGCACAACCGCCCAATCCTCGAGCCTCACAGATGGTTTTTGTGCTGGCATGCTGTCCCCTTTCTGCTTTATTTGGATGCTGTGTCAGCAAGTCACGATGTACCATGGAAAATACTTGAAGGGAATATGCCGAAATTCATCATAGAGCGGAATATGCCGGGCGTTGGTGCGCTCGACCGCCAGAAGTTGGCCGCCGTCACCGAAGCATCCATCAATGTCCTTCAATCTATGGGTCCGCAGGTTCAATGGCTTGAGTCGTACGTTACCGACGATAAGTTGTACTGCGTTTTCATCGCTCCCGATGAGGAGACCGTGAAAGAACACGCCCGGCTCTGTAAATTTCCTGCCGACTCGGTGCAGGCGGTACGTAGGATCATCGATCCCTCCTTTACCTAGCTGTTCGTCGGCTTTTTTCGGGTTCATACTCAGCCCTTTACGGTTTGCTGAATCATGCTTTTGTTGCGTCCAGTGAAGGGCTTACGGCCAGCCTGGACGTTGAGGTTCTAAGCTGAAAATCTGGATGGGCTTCGCCCGTCTTCTTCGGCCCACGTACGCTGGCGCGAACATGGGGCACCCATCGAGTTCCGTTTGCTCCTGAGATCTGGTTCACGTTGGAGGCAGTGTGGTTAGAACCCAAGGAGGGGAAGTATTCGCAGCGAGGGGCCTGACGTGAAAAGCATGCGGCCTTCCGAGAGTGGCACGCATGTACCCCTCAGGCAGCGTGTTCCTGAAAACCGGCGCTCTTGCCAGCCGCGCCGGCATGGGGAAAAATCAGGGTGAATACGGTTCCCCCGGCCCGCGCGCAGTTGCTGCGCACGTGAATGAAGCCCCGGTGCTTACGTACGATATTGGCCGTCACCCACAAGCCCAACCCTGAGCCCGCAGGGCCTTTGGTGGTGTAAAACGCCTCGTACATGCGCTTGCGGGTTTCGAGGCTTATTCCCGATCCCGTGTCCGCCACCGTGATCCTGACCCCCTGAGCTCCACTCTTCCACTCCGTGCCCGGCCTTAGCCTGATCTTGAGTTCGCCGCCATCCTGCATCGCTTCCACGGCATTGCCGATGAGGTTGACGAAGACCTGCCGCATCTCTCCAGCAAAACACATGAGTTCCGGCCCATCTTCTTTTCTGAACTCGACCCGCACGCGGCCGGCTTTGAATTTCCCTTTGAACAGGGTCAGCACCGACTCCAGGATATCCACTACATTCGTAGATACAGGGTTCAAAGGCTGGCGATGGAACTGTAAACCCTGGGTGGTGATCTCACTGGCACGGCTGAGTTCCTCTTCCGCCATCTTGAGGTGGGACCTCACCTCGTCGAGATTGCCAGAGCGTTGTGCCAGGAAAATCAGATTATGTACTGCCTCAAGCGGGTTGTTGATCTCGTGGACAATCGAAGAGGTCAACCGGCCGATGGCTGCCATTTGCTCCTGTTGTTCGAGAACCTGTTCGGCGCGTTTGCGCTCGCTAAGATCTTCGCAAATGGAAATTAAATGCGGAGAGCGGGACTCTTCATCGTTGACCAAGCTCACCGAATTGCGGACCCAGACCACACTCCCGTCCCGCCGAACGTAGCGCTTTTCGATGATGAAGCCGGGGATCTCCGAGGCCAAAAGCCGTTCCAGCATGGTGCGGTGGCGCAACTGATCATCAGGATGCGTCAGCTTGAACAGGTTCGCATCGCCGATCTCCCCCGGCGTGTGGTCAATGATGCGCGCCAACGTATCATTCGCATCAATCACGTTGCCATTTACGTCGGTCACCGCGAAGCCGGTGGCAGCGTGGGTGAAACAATCGCCAATTGTTCGGTGCGTGGCCATCATAGTGAGCAGTCGTTATAAAGAAAATATTGAATCCGTCACCGAACGCGGACACAAGAGTAGATGCACCCAAGCCGGACTGGGGCAGCCCGGTGCCCCCGAGATTGTCGCCCCCGGAGGTAACCGGCCTGCGCGGGCCCGCGCCGAAGATCTCCGCTTACAAACCATTGACATTGTGATGACAGCGCACTGACACGTCGAATTACGCCGGTTGCTACGTTGGGGATGCAAGACGAGTTCGCCCCCTATGCAACCCACTCGATCCGCGAAAATCACACCGCTCCTGTACCTGGCATTCTTCCTCGCCGGCTTCTCGCTCCTTCTGTTTGGGCAGAACGCGCCAGCGCAGTCAGCACAAAATGTTCCCATTGTTTCCGGTGCGCTCGGGTTTCTTGACAGTACCAACACCGGCGTGAATTTTTTTCAACCGGTGGCCGCCCCCGTAGTGGTCGCCCCGCTCGGCAAGCATTTTCTGGCGGAGTCTCGCTTTGACCTGCGGGGATTCTATAGCCCGAAAAACGGAACCAGTGGACCCTACCAAGGCACCTTTGTCGGGTCGACCCAATACCTCCAGTTGGATTACCTGGCATCCCCTCACGCGACCTTTACGGTTGGGCGCTTTCTCACTCCATTTGGCACCTACAACGAACGGCTCACGGCCATCTGGATCCAAAAGCTTCAGGATGCTCCACTCATTTTTCCTATCGGCACGCGCACCACGGGCTCCAGCGACGGCATCATGGCGCGCGGAGCACTGCTTGCCAAGCCGGCTCTTCACATTAATTACATTGGATATTTCTCGGTATCGAGCAGCGTTTCGCAGTTTCAAGCCGGGCGCGCAGCAGGATATCGTCTGGACTTCTACTTTCCCACCAAGCGTCTCGAAATTGGGACCTCGTACGGGAGATTCCTCCAAGGCACCCACAATAACTCCAGCGGCCTCCATGTCTGGTGGCAACCGTCGCAGTTTCCTTTAGAAGTACGGTCGGAATATGCCCACGGACAACACGCCCAGGGCTACTGGATGGAAGATGCGTACCGGCTTTCGCAATGGAGGGGGCCAGACAGCATCATCGGCCGGCTGGAGCCAGTATTTCGGCTACAGCAGACGTTCCGTAACACTCCAGGCCCGGGGGACGGGCTTCCGGCTGCCAACACCACCCAGGTGGATTTTGGTCTCGACTACCACCTGCCGCATGAGGTGCGCCTGAATGGGAGTTATTCGCGCAAGCTCTCCACGACCGGCAACGCCAATATCTGGGACGTGTCACTCACTTATCGCTTTCTGTTTCCCATGTGGCGAGGTCACCAATGAAGAATCATCGCTCCCTCTGGAATTATTTCGTACCTTTGGCCGTTCTATCGCTGGGCAGCTTGCTGGCTTGGGCGCAAGCAGCTTCCTCTGCGCAAGGCGGCACGCACGCAGCCTCGCCGGCTAAACAGGCGCCCACTTCCACCAGCAGCCCGGGCGAACGAGCATTCCAGGCGAACTGCAGCCGCTGTCACAATCCCCCGGAGCAACTCTCACCCCGCATCACGGGAACAGTGCTCCGCCACATGCGGGTACGAGCTTTGCTCAGTCCCCAGGACGAGCGCGACATCTTGAAGTTCCTCGCGCCCTAACCCTCTCAGTACCGGAGAAGAGAAAAGCTGATGAAACTGAAATCGACCCGTCTCATTGTGATCTTTACGCTGCTTGCCGTTGCCTTTGCCTGGCGGTTTTCGCCCGCACAGCAGGCCCCGCATAAAGTCGAGATCGTCGCGCACCGCTTCGAGTTTGAGCCCAGCGAGGTCACGCTCAAAAAGGGAGAACCCGTGATCCTGGTGTTGACTTCCAAAGACGTAACCCACGGTTTGAAGCTCGACGCGTTTAACCAGGTGGTGAAAGCCAACAAAGGCCAGAGCAGCGAGGTTGAGTTCACTCCTAATGAGGTGGGCACGTTTGTCGCGCAATGCGCGGTCTTTTGCGGGGCGGGTCACGGCGGAATGAAGCTGACCGTGCACGTTACGGAGTAAGCATGCGCCCGACGCACCTGCTTTGTTTGCTGAGCTCGGTGGGCTTGCTATGCGGCTGCAAGGTAAGCCCTCCAAGTCCTCTTGAGCGCAAGGTCGTGATCGCCGCAGAGCACGACATCACCGTAGGCAACCGGTCGCAAAAAAACCCGCTGCCCCTTAACAACGCGACGTTGGCGGCGGGCAAGGAGGCTTTCGGTCACTACTGTGTCGTGTGTCACGGGCTCGACGGTCAAGCCACGGGCGTTCCCTTCGCCGATCGCATGGCCCCACCCGTACCGTCGCTGGCTTCGCACCAGGTTCAGGACTACAGCGACGGGCAGCTGAAATGGATTATCGACAACGGCCTGGCGCCTTCCGGGATGCCGGCTTCCAAAGGCACCCTTAGCGACGATGAAATCTGGTCCATCGTCCAGTGGATTCGTCATTTGCCGCCGGCGGGCAGCCTCGGTGAACCCGAGGTCTTCAGCCACTAAGTGGAGATGGTTATGAAATGGAGTGAACGATCCAGTAAGAAGGTGGTCCAGGCCGTGGTTGCCACCTTCTACGAGCCCGCGGAGGAATCCGCACGCCGTCTATCGGCGCTGAGTACTCGCGAATGGGCACGCTCCTACCATTGGCTCGATGCCAGCGGGATGGCTCTCTATTTTCTCCACCGGGTGGAGTCGTTGCACATCGAGACCGCGCTCCCGGCATCTACGCTCGCGCGGCTTCGCGGCAACCTCGCTGACAATCGTGACCGCAGCGCCGCTATGTTGATGGAGTTTGCTTCTCTCAACCGCTCGTTTGAGGCCGCCGGCCTGATTTATGCAAACCTTAAAGGTTTTACTCTTTCTCCCGAGTCTTGCCCCAGCCCGGAGCTGCGCTGCCAGCTTGACCTTGACTTTCTGATCGATGGCGCGCAGCTCGATCTCTGCCGCAACGTTCTCAGCAAACGGGGTTATGAACTGGCGGCATCCACCCCTGATGTTTGGGAGTTTAAAACCGGCGCTTCCGAGTTGGTCAGTATCCAGGATCATTACAAATACCGGCCGCAGCGGTGTGTCGAACTGCACTTCGCGTCCTCGGAGGCTCCGCCGCACCTGCCGTTTCGCGATTTGCGGCTCGACCGGCTCAGCAGTCACTCCTGGGGAGGGATTACGTTCCCAGCCCTCGCGCCTGCCGATCTGTTTATTGCCCAGGCGTTGCACCTCTTCAAACACCTGTGCAGTTCGTGCACGCGCCTCTCCTGGTTGCTCGAGTATCAACACCACGTTGCCGTCCGTTACCAGGATCAGTCGTTCTGGGACGAGGTCAGAAGATATGCGAAGCCTCACCGTCACGCGTCGATTGCTATCGGTCTGGCGAACCTGCTCTCGTCGCGGATCCTGGGCGGCGAAGCTCCGCCGCAACTTGAAGAGTGGACCACCGAGCGCTTATCTGCCGCGGTCAGGCTCTGGGCAGACCGGTACGGGAGACAGGCGGTCCTGGCCGACTTCCCGGGCACAAAGCTCTATCTGCTGTTGCAGGAGGAATTGAAGGCTAACGATGGTGACTGGCAACAAACCAAACGCAACCGTCTGCTCCCGTTGCATGGGGCTCCACGAATTCTGCGCGCCAGCCCCGGTGACGGGGTTTGGAAGCGGGTCCGCGGGGAAGTCTACCAAATACGTTTCGTTCTTTTTCGCCTTCGTTTCCATGTCGTGGAAGGAGTGCGCTACCTGGTCGAGGCCTTTCGCTGGAAACGCCGCCTCGCGGCGTTGCGGCAATTGAGCCCCGATTTGACTGTTGATTGAACCCATGAAGACTTTACTAAAAACCCGATTTGGCCAGCTTTCGTTGAAAGCTGTTGCTGTGATTGCCTTGTGCGGCTCTACTTACGCCCAGCAGCTGACCGCGCCGGCGGCCGCTCCTTTATCGCCCACTGCGGAAACAACTTCGTCCGACTCGGATTCGAATAGCTCCACCGGATCGCAGCTTAATCAGCAAACATCGCTGACGGCGTCGCAGATCATTTCCATTCTGCAGCAGAAGCCCGACTTGGTGGAGGAACTCAAGTCGATGGTGGCCGACCAGCTTCAACAACAGGGCGTCCCTACGCAGGCTGACTCCATCACGGACGAGATGCTGTACAGCCAGATCTCGACCAATCCTGCGTTGCGTACCAGCATAACCATTTGGCTGCGCGCCCGTGGCTACGTTTCCCCGGCGGAGATGGATCGCTTGCTGGCGAACTCCGCCTATGGGAATGACAACGACCAGTCGCCGCTCTCATCCCCCTTATCGGGCGTGCCTTCCGATAGCCTTGCCCTCGCGGGCGGCGACCGCCTGCAAAGTGGAATGGCCTCCGGCGCTGTGTCATCTTTAAACGGCAACGGCGTCCCCATCACACCCACCAGGCCGGCAACCAGGCGTCCGGCAACCGCGCCCGACACCAAGACGCAGAACATCACGGACGAACCCGAGAGCCTGCACCTGCCCACACCCTACAACTTGCGTTCCTTGCGCGATCTCTACACCCAGGTGCCTCCGGATAGCGTAAAGCTCAAGCGCTTCGGTTCCGATGTGTTTGTCAACCGTGACGGGCTGAACACGGGCATGGGGAGCCGCACCATGACCGTCGATGTTCCTATCGGCCCCGACTATGTACTGGGAGCTGGAGACGGCCTCACCATCAACATTTGGGGAGGTATATCTCAAACCTTTGCCCGGGTCATCGACCGCGAGGGCAAAGTCGCATTGCCGGAAGCAGGGTCTCTGGTAGTGGCCGGGCTTACTCTGCAGCAGGCGCGGTCAACCATCGAGGGCGCACTCAAGCCGCAGTACCACGACGCCAAGGTTGATGTGACGATTGCGCGCCTGCGTTCGGTGCGGGTCTATGTGGTCGGTGATGTGCAGCGGCCCGGGGCCTACGACATCAGTTCGCTCTCTACCCCGCTGAATGCTATCTACGAGGCCGGCGGCCCCACCAGCGTGGGCTCGCTGCGCATCGTTCGCCATTACCGCGGGCAGCAGCTTATTCGAGAAGTCGACCTCTATAACTTTCTGCTGCACGGCGTGCGCATGGACGACGAACGGCTGCAGGCCGGTGACACGCTGCTCGTGCCGCCTGCCGGTCCGCAGGTCGCGATCTTCGGCATGGTCAAGCGCCCGGCCATTTATGAACTCAAAGGGGACGCAACGCTCAAGGATGTGCTCGACAATGCCGGCGGCGCGACCGTCGCCGCGGCGCTCGACCACATCACCATCGATCGCATTGACCCCAACCAGCACCGCGAGACGGTAAGTCTTTCGGGCTCCGGGTCGATTGCTTCGTTCGCGGTGAAGGACGGCGACCGCATCCACGTCGCGCCTATCTTGCCTTATAGCGAGCGGGCCATCTACGTGGAAGGCCATGTCGTCCGGCCAGGTAAGTTCTCCTATCACGATGGCATGCAGCTGGCGGATGTTATCCGTTCCTATCAGGACCTGCTGCCGGAGCCCGCAGCCAAAGGCGACATCATCCGCCTGGTCGCACCTGATTTTCATCCCGAGACGATTCAGTTCGATTTGGTTGATGTGCTGATCGGCAACACTGTCCTGCCTCTCCAGCCGTTCGACACTATCCGGGTTCTCGGGCGCTATGAGGCGGATGCTCCGCAAGTGACCATCCTCGGTGAAGTGTTGCGCCCCGGTTCCTATGCGCTTTCCCAGGGTATGACACCCATGAAGCTGGTGAGCATGTCGGGCGGCTTCAAGCGCGATGCGCTACTTAGCAACGCCGACCTTGCCAGTTACACCATTCAGGACGGAAAAAAGGTTGTAAGCGAACGGGCTTCGATTCATATCGGCAAAGAAGATTTCGATAACCTCCGGCTCAAACCGGGGGACATCCTCACCATTCACCAATTGTCGGGATGGAACGATATCGGCGCTTCCGTCGTTCTCGATGGGGAAGTCACCTACCCTGGCAGTTACGGCCTCCAGCAGGGGGAACGTCTCAGCTCCGTGCTGCGGCGTGCCGGTGGATTGCGAGATACCTCGTACGCCCCGGGCGCCATCCTGATCCGCACGCAAGTGAAGGACCTGGAGGAAAAGACCCGGGCCGAGCTCATTCGCCAGATAGAAACATCCTCAGCCTCCGCGCGCCTGGCGCCCAATCTCGGCGGCCAGGATGAGGCTGCATTGCTGCAGGCCGCGACGCAGCAGCAGAAGGAGGTTCTGGAGCGCTTGAAGAGCCAGCCGGCCAGCGGGCGTCTCGTCATCCACATCAGCCCCGACATCGAAAGCTGGGCCAATACTCCGGCCGACATCGAGATGCATACCGGCGACGTGCTCACCATCCCCAAACGGCCTGGATTTGTTTTGGTGAGCGGACAGGTCTATAACGCCTCCGCGCTCACCTTCGTTCCCGGCAAAGAAGCAAGCTGGTATCTTCGCCGCGCCGGCGGCACCAACGATGTTGCCGACCGCAAAGAAATCTTCGTCGTCCGGGCAAACGGTTCGGTCGTTGGTAGGCGATCGGGCGGATGGTACGACTCCAACGTCCTCTCCACTCGCCTTGATCCCGGCGACGTCATCGTGGTTCCGCAGAAGATCATTGGCGGATCTCTCTTCTGGAGGAATCTGCTGACCGTGGCGCAGATATCTTCCTCCATCGCCATAACAGCGGCAGTCGCGGGGATTTTGTAGGTGCACGATGCGCATATCCATCACGCTTCTGCTGGTGCCGCTCATGTTTAGCCACGCGATCGCTCAGGTCAGCGCGCCCGCAGATGGATACGGAGGCTGCGACTCCTCCAACATGGCGTCGACCTATGTGCCGATTGAGAGCTGGATCTATCCCGCCATTGAGAGGCTGGCTCTTGCCGGTTATGTGCAGACGGCGTTTGCGGGACTACGTCCGTGGACGCGGATGGAAAGTGCGCGCCTGGTCGCCGAAGCGCAGGAGTTGCAAGCCGACCAGAGCGTGAACGAACAAACCGGCCGGTTGATCAAGGATCTTACGCATGAGTTTGCCGTCGAGCTTCGCCAGCAGGATGGGCAATGCAATCGCCAGGCGGCGATCGATTCCATCGACTGGCGCAGCTCCGCGATCGCCGGCGCGCCGCTCACCGATGGCTACCACACGGCGCAGACGCTGATCAACGACTATGGACGACCCTACGGGCAAGGATCGAATCTCTATACCGGCGTCTCGATGCGTGCCGCCGCTGGTCCTTTTGCGTCTTACTTGCGATATGAGCTGCAGCAAACGGCAACTGCGCAACGCTCACTCCTCCCTCCGCGGATGCTGCCATCGCGGCGGCCGACTTCACTCCGCTGGCGGCGGCCGGACCGGTCTCCGGCTTCGCCCGCGGTCGTGTTCTCGAGGCCTACGTTTCCTACACCTTCCACAACAACCAGTTGAGCTTCGGCAAGCAAGCCTTGTGGTGGGGACCGGGCCAGGGAGGGCCGCTCCTTTTCAGCAACAATGCCGAGCCGATCACCATGCTCCGTTATGATCGCGTGTCGCCGTTCGAGCTGCCTGGCTTCGGCCGTTGGCTAGGCCCGATTCGTGTTCAGTTATTTGCCGGGCGTCTTTCCGGCCAGCAGTTCGTGCATGTGGGGAGTGAAACCTTCGGCCAGCCCGGAGTGGCGCTCCGAGATCAGCCGTTTATCAATGGACAGAAATTTTCCTTTAAACCGACGCCCAGCCTTGAGTTCAGCGTCTCCCGCACTACGATCTTCGCCGGCGCCGGAGCTCCGTTGACAACCGCGAGTTTCTTCCGCAGCTTGTTTTCGTCCAACAATAGCGCCGACAAGAACGATCCGGGCGATCGCCGCTCTGATGTGGATATCCAGTACACGCTTCCCCACCTTAACGATCTGGTCAAGTTCTATGTGGATACATTCGCCGACGACGAGTTGTTCCCGCTGGCCTACCCTACCCATAGCGCGTGGTCGCCTGGATTTTATGTGGCTCACCTGCCGCACCTGTCGCACGCCGACTTCCGCGCGGAAGGGTATTTAACCCCACGAAGATACGACATCCCTGGTTTTTTTTACTTTAATGTTCATTATCTAAGCGGCTACACGAACCAGCGCGAGCTTTTGGGCAGTTGGATTGGGCGCGAGTCGAATGGGTATCAACTGTGGAGTACCTGGTGGTTCTCTCCCCGCAGCAGCGTTCAAGTGAGCACTCGCCGTCAAACTGAGGCTTCGGTCTTTCTTGGCGGTGGGCAGTTGCGCGACTTGAAAGTCGCTACCGATCTTGCTTTGAGCGCGCACTGGCAGTTGAGCGGGAGCCTGCAACAGGAACGGTGGCGATTTCCGATTGTCTCCGCCTCCCCGACGAACAATTGGACCACGACGATCCAGCTCTCCTTCCACCCGAAAGCAGGGGAACTCTAATGGCCACCGCCGAGATCAGCACGCCACAAACGCAGGCTATGCCGAACTGGCTCAGCAATGCGAACCTGCTCTGGGATCACCGGCGCACGCTGGCACGCGTGGCAGCTGTGGCACTGATTTTGAGCGCGGCCATCGCCTTCCTGATTCCTAAGCGCTACGAGTCGGTTGCCCGCCTCATGCCTCCGGAACAGCCTTCCTCAGGCGCTGCGATGCTGGCGGCTCTGGCCGGCCACTCGCTTGGTGGATTGGCCGGCCTCGGAAATATCACTAGTCTGTTGGGCGGAAGAACATCGAGTGCGCTGTTCATCGATCTTCTCCATAGCCGCACGATCAGCGATCACCTCATCGACCGCTTCCACCTACAGCACGTTTATAGGAAGCGCTATCGCATCGACACGGTTAAGTATCTCGCTCGCCATACCACAATTGTTGACGACAAGAAGAGCGGGGTCATCACGATTACATTCAGTGATACGGATCCGCAGCGGGCGCAGGCAATCACCCAGGCTTATCTGGACGAGCTGAACAGTATTGTCACCCGGGCGAACACGTCATCCGCACGCCGCGAGCGTGAGTTTATCGAGAAGCGGCTGGTTAGCGTGCATGCCGATCTGCAGAGCGCGGAGAAGGCTCTGGGACAGTTTTCCAGCAACAACGCGACGCTCGATATCAAGGAGCAGACCCATGCCATGGTGGACGCGGCCGCGAAGCTCCAGGCGGAGCTGATCGTCGGCCAGTCGGAGCTCGACTCGTTGCAGCAGATTTACGGTGACGGCAATGTGCGCGTGCGGGCGGCCCGGGCTCGCATCGGGGTGTTGAAAAGCCAGCTGGTCAAGATGAGCGGCAGCGGATCTTCTGCGGATTTGCCGAGCGACGGCGAAGACAAGCAGCAGCTTTACCCATCGTTGCGCCAGCTTCCACGCCTCGCCGTTCCCTGGGCCGATCTTTACCGGCGTGTGCGCATCCAGGAGACAGTTTTCGAGTTGTTGTCGCAGCAGTATGAAATGGCGCGTATTGAAGAGGCTAAAGATACTCCGGTGGTTGCGGTCATCGATCAGCCTTTGGTGGCGGAGAAGAAGTCGTTTCCTCCGCGGCTGATCATGATCCTGGTCCTAACCATGCTGGCCGTGGGCGGAACGTCTTTCTATATCGTTCTCAACTCCATGTGGGAGGGTCTGAGTCCCTCCGACCCAAGGAAGCTACTTGCCCGGAGGATGGGCGATAGTTTTGGTGGCGAATGAGGGCTCATCTCTCCAATGCGGCTTATGGCGTGCTCGACTACGCCGCTTACCCCATCGCCATGCTGGTCTCCGCTCCGGCATTGCTGAAGTACCTGGGAGTGGCGCAGTACGGTATTTGGATCGTAACTACGGCTGCGCTGAATACCGGGGCGATTATTGCTTCCGGGTTTGGGGATGCCAACATTCAGTACATTGCGAGCGCCAGGAGCCAGGGCAACGCGGATTTATTAGTGCGGGCGGTACGCAGCATGCTTGGCATCAACCTGCTGCTCGGGGTGGTGCTGGCGGTTATCTCGTGGATGCTGGCGCCTTTGGCTGTCACTCACCTGGTAGGACCAGCCGCAGTAAGTGCGTACGAACAACATTTCCAGGAGAGTGCCGCTGAAAGGCAGATCTCGCCGCTTCGTTTCGCTCGGGTCATCGTGAACGTTACAGGATCAAGCGGAACCATGACGGGTGCCCCATGTTCCCCCGAATTTCCCGTAGAGCTTGTTGGCGCTGGATACTTCATGCGGCTTTCCCCACAGAAAGCCGCACACGTGGTCGTCGGATGGGCAGCGTACGGGAAATTCGGGTCGCATCAGCGTACGTGGGTCGAATATGAATTTTTCGAATGCTCTCACTCCATAAGCAAAAGCAATCGATGGGCTTCGCCCGTCTTTTTCGGCCCACGTACGCTGGTGCGAACATGGGGCACCCGTCATGGTTCCGCTTGGTCCGGCAGTGTTCATTCCGCCCCGACAGCGACGCGGGGCCTCCGGGAGGCGTGCCTCTTCGGCTTGCGCATCGCCTCCATTCTCATGCTGGTGCGGGCCATCGAGAGCGTTTGCGTCAGCACCCAACGCGCCTTCGAACGGTATGGGGAGGCGATCCGGATCAGTCTCCTGGCCAGGATCATCTCCGTGGCAGCGGCGGTCCTCCTCAGCCTCCACGGGTTCGGGGTTGCCGCGATCATGGCTGCCACCGCTTGCTTTATGGTCCTTGGCACCGCGGCCCAGTTCATCCGCATGCGGCAATTTCTGGGCGCAGCTTCGCTCTGGCCTTCGTTCGATCGCCACGCCACCTCCGCCCTCTTTGGGTTCGGCGCTTTTAGCTGGCTGCTTGCTGTAGCGAGCGTCCTCTTCACCCAGGCGGACCGGTTGCTCCTCGGCGTGTCGCTGGGTGCGAGTGCCGTGACTGCCTACGCGCTATGTGTGCAGATGGCACAGCCGATTTATGGGATCGCGTCCTCAGGACTACATTTCCTATTCCCTTACCTGGCCGCCCGCAAGTCCACAGCGATGAAACAGCCTATCCTGCTGGCCTTCACGGTCAACGTGATGATCGTTGGCGCAGGAACGGCCCTGCTACTGCTCTTCGGCCACGCTGCGCTTCACGCCTGGGTCGGTCCATCGGTCGCTCAAAGTGCCGTGGGCATTCTCGCTCCGATTGTCTGGAGCTTCGCCCTCCTGGGTCTGAGTGTCACCGGCTATTACTCACTTCTCGCGCTGGGCCATGTCCATATCGTCACGGCGCTCAATCTTACGGGCGGCCTCGCCATGCTGCTGCTTATGGCTTGGCTGCTTCCAGTGTGGGGCGTTCATGGAATCGCGATCGCGCGGCTTGTTTACGGCGCGACCGCGGTTCTCATGTACGTCCCGCTGGCCCGTGTGCTGGGGGGCGCACGGGCTCCATCTTTGTCTCCTGTCTGTGAGGACGTATGACCACCACCGCTGCCATCGCACGAGCACAGGCCCTCGCGCAGCCCGGCAGTCTCATGGCTGCGGCGGTGGGTTTCTATTTCGCATTCCGCTACGGCATCGAGTATCTGTTCTTTCAGTCAGATCCTCGAGCCGGAGCCGCCTTCAGCCTGGGACTCAACCTTCTGCTGTTCGCCGTGGTGGTATTCCATTCCCTTGGGCCATCCGAAAACACGCTACGCGCAACCGTGCGTGTGCCATGCTTCCGGCCGGCGATGACCTTCCTGCTGTTCGCTCTTTGCAGCTTGCTTTGGAGCGCCACCATTTCGGTAGGCGTCGCCTTTGCCTACTGGTGCGGCGTGGCCGCGGACCTCGCGATGGCAGTCCTTTTGCTGCGCACCGGGCCGGTCGACTCCATGTCTGCCTCCTTGCTGAAGGGCTACGTATGGGGAGCCGGCGTGATCGCAGTCATCACCTGGCTTTCCCCCACCATGCAGGATCTGCGTCCTGGAAACGATGACTTCTTCAGCCCCAATGCCATCGCGCTCATCTGCGCATTCGGAGTGTTCTTCTCCCAGTTCCTGAGCCGTTCCAATCGAGCCTGGAACTGGGCCGCAATTTTTCTTGCCATCACTCTACTGCGTACCCTGAGCAAGACAACCATTGTTGCGTTTGTCGCCGCCGAAGCGCTGATACTCATCCGCGATGCGTCCATCACCCGCCGTAAACTGGTCGCCATTTTGGCGAGCACTGGCTTGGTCGTGGCGGCATTCTGGAATTTGATTTCCGCCTACTTTGAGGTTTACACCACTACCGGCAACGAAGCGGAGACCCTGACCGGGCGCGTCGGTATATGGGACTACGTCTGGGAACGGTCCCTCGAACAGCCTTGGATCGGCCATGGCTTCCACTCTTTCCGCAATGTGATACCGGCCTTCGGCCCCTTCGAACCCTGGCACGCGCACAACGAATTGCTGCACCTCTTCTACAGCTACGGAGTTGCCGGGATCATCCTGTTCCTTGCCGTTTACGGCAGCCTGTACCTGCAGCTTCACCGCCTGCCCTGGTCGTCGTACAAAGCGCTGTTTCTCGGGCTGCTGCTGTTCATCTTGATACGCGGGCTTGGAGACACGGATCGCTTCGAGCTTACTTTGCCGTTCTGGTCACTTTTTGTCATCAGCTCGCTGTTGCAGCTGCCTCAACCTACGCCGATAAAGGACGGCCAACCATGAAGATCGTCATTGTAGTTGCCGGTTCCTCAGGACATCTCTCGGGAGTTTCCCGCCATGCCGCCAATCTCGCACGATGCCTGCTTACCCGCGCCGGCGTGACCGCGGTGCATGTGATCGCCGCGGAATGTCAGTGGAAGTCTCTTGATGCAGCTTTGCCGCGCAATGACAGCAGGCTACACCTTCACGAAGTCGCCATAACCAATGATCCCATTAGCCGAAACCTGTGGTACTACAACCGGCTGCCTACGATCGTGCGGCGGATCGGGGCAGACCTGGTTCACTTCGCCTACCCTGCGCCCATCCATCGCCAGGCGCTCGATTGCCCGGCGGTGGTTACGTTACACGACCTCTACCCCTACGACATTCCGTCGAACTTCGGCTTTCCCAAGGTCTTATTTAACCGCCTGGTTCTGCAACAGTGTCTGCGTGCTGCTGACAGCATCGCCTGCGTATCTGAAACCACGTTGCGGCGCCTGTCCTTTTATATGCCTTGGCTCGCTGCCCGCAAGGCGGTCACCATCTACAATTGCGTCGATCCTGGCCCGCCAAGTTCTATCCTAAGTCCCATCCCGATGTGGAATGGTCAGCCATTTCTGCTGTGCGTAGCCCAGCACCGGCGCAACAAGAACATCGTGCTTGCGTTGCGAATCTTCAAGCGCATGCTTGAGGAAAAAGTGATCGTTCCGTCGGCTCTGATGGTGGTGATCGGTATTGAAGGCCCGGAGACGGAACGCATTCTCGAAACCGTCACCGAGCTTGCGCTCGACCAGCAGGTCGTCTTTCTGCGCGGCATCGCCGACTCCGAGTTGGAGTGGTGTTACCAGCATTGCGAGTTGTTGCTGGCCCCCTCGCTGATCGAGGGCTTCGGTCTCCCCATTGTGGAAGCGATGTTTCATCACTGCCGGGTGGTGTGCTCCGATATTCCGGCATTTCGTGAGGTCGGAGGATCCTACTGCCACTACGTTGCATTGGAATCATCCCCAGAGGAAGCTTTCGTGCGGGCGGCCAAAGAAGCTCTTACCACCCTCAGATTCCGCACCCCTACCGTCGATCGCTATTCGAGCGAGCGGATCGCGAAAGCCTACTTCCAGCTGTATAGCGATTTGTGCAATCAAGGCGCAACCAGGGAATCCGTTAGTACCGTCGAGCTGACGAGCAAATTGGAAGGAAGTGGCTCTTGATAAGGAGGGAGAACAAAACCGCAGATCTCTCCACTCCGCTTCGCTCCGGTCGAGATGACAAATTTGTTGCGACCGGGCATAAACCCAGCCGATGGACCGCTGTCGATTGCCTAACAAATTTGTCATCTCGACCGGACCGGTAGCGAAGTGGAGAGATCTGCGGTTTTGCCTTGAGTGGAGTTGGTTTCCCTTCTTGTGCATAAACCTGACCAAACACGGACAATTTGGTGACAACCCGGCAGCGCAGTTTGCCTAGACTCGAATACGCTCCAGTATGTATTTTGACTATTCAAAACATCTCGCGCATTTGTTGCTCGTGCTGCTCGCACCCGCGCTTTCGCCGGCTCATGCCGGAATCCTGCAACGCGGGCCGTCGCGTGAAAAGGTGCAGCTCATCTGCCATCGCACCGCCAATCGGGACTTGCCCGAAAACACCCTGGAGTCACTCGCGCTCGCCGCGCGTATGGGTTGCAACATCGTCGAGATCGACGTGAGAAAGACCGCGGATGGAAAGCTTGTCCTTAACCACGACGACTTTCTCGAGCGCCTCACCACCGGCATGGGAACCGTCGAGCACACATCGTCTGATGAGCTCGCGCTGCTCGACGCCGGCGCCTGGATGGGGGAACGATTCAGAGGCATGCGCATTCCCCAGTTCGATGAGGCCGTTCAGCTCGCCCGTGAACAAGGGATTGGTCTGTTCCTTGACATCAAGACCAGAGGGATTGCGCCGCTGATTTTAGACACTCTGAAGCGCGAAGGCATGTTGGAGCGCGTTGTCTTTGGCGGGGAGTGGCAGGATGTTCCCGCTCTCTACCCGGGGGCAAACCGTGATGCGGTCGCGTGGGTCGAGCCCGGCTGCACGCCCGCCCAAGTGGCGGCACTCGAGCGGCAGGGAAAATTTGTCGTGGCCAACTTCTCCGACAATCCGCACGAGATGGATTTGTCCTCCATGCGCGATGCCGTGGCTGCAGGAGTCGACGCCCTGAATGTGGACTATCCCCGCCTGGGAGCGGACGCAGCTGGCCGCCCGGTAGAAGCAAAGCTGGCAGAGCTCGCGCGCACCGCCTCGGCCGGTTCCCTGGCAGAGCGACTCGCCGCCATTCGTGAGCTCGCCCACTACCCTGGGTTTCCCACCCAAGAACTCTTCCTCCGTTGGCTCCGCGATCCCGACGACCAGGTTTCGCGCGCGGCCGCGGTCGCTCTCGTCATGGCCCGTCCGGTGACTCCCACCCAGGTTTATATCGACGCACTGTCCGCACCAGAAAAAACAGCGCGGCGAAATGCAGCCTGGGCCCTCGGCATTACCGGTGCTCCCGCCACCGGACCTCTGCTGTCGCTGTTGAACGACCAAGACCCCGGCGTGCTGCAGGAGGCCTTGCTTGCTCTCAGCCGCTGCCCGGGTGAAGTGCCGGCAACGGCGTTGTTGCCTTTCTTGTCGAATAGCACACCAGCCGTACGCGGAGCAGCTGCGCTGGCCCTCGCCCGCCATCAACCGCAAATGGCTTCAGTCGCTGTGACCAATCTTCTCCGTAGCGAAGAAGACCGGGCGGCCAAGGAATACCACCTTCGCATCGCCGGGCAAAAGCTCACTCCGCAACAGATCCGTCCCATTGTCGAGGCCTACCAGGAACAGATGAAATTGGTGCAGGCCCTCGAAATGCTGCCCCCGGAGGAGGCTCTACGCGCACTCGCCGGACAGGCGTTCCGTTCCGTCGAAGACTACTCTCAGGTCACGGCATTAGTGGCCGGCTATCAGCTCTGGGGCCGCATCGGCGCGGATCCAGGCGTTGCCATGCAGGCTCTTCAATCAAATGACGTGGAAGTCGCCGATCGCGCGGAATGGATGCTGGTGAAAGCAGGCCCTTCTGTTCTCCCTGAGCTACGGCAGGCGCTGCCCGCGAGCGATCCCGTCTCGCAGCCGCGCATTATTCGCATTCTCGCGTGGCAAGGGGACCGTGCCTCCCTGCCCCTGCTGCGCACACTTGAGCTGTCTACTCCCCAAAACAAGGACTTGATCTCCTGGGCCATCGAAAAGATCGAGGTACTGCAATTTCAGCCATGGACAAACTAATCAATTTTCCCACCCCGCGCGCCTTCCACAATTATCCGGCGCTGGCGAGAGAGCCGGAGCCATTGAGCAGGAAAGCAGAATCCACGGAAGATAGCTCTGACCCCCTCCTCTGCAAAGTGGAACTGCCCTTGCGGAGCGTCTTCTACCCGCTCGGCTTCCCCTTCGAAATCATCACCAATAGCCTTGGGGTTTTGGACGCTGCTGGCCAGAGCTGGAATCACACCAAACAACGGGATGACGGCCCGGTGCTGCAACTCCGTATCGGAGTTACACCCCGCGGTTCGGGAAAATGCCCGCCCGCACCGGTGGTCCGTGGTCAAGGGCATTTGCTTTCGATTGTGGCGGATGCGCATAACCAGGCGGTTTGCGATCTGCAGGCAGGTTCCGCTTTTGGCTGGCTCACACTCGACGCTTTAGACCACCCCAGCTATGCCCGCTATCACTTTATCGAGGCGGTGGCGCTGATCCTGATCTCAAGCTGCTACGCCACTCCCGTGCACGCCGCGTGCGTCAGCCGTTACGGGCGCGGCATGCTGCTTTGCGGGGAATCGGGCGCGGGCAAATCAACCTTGGCCTATGCCTGTGCGCGCAGCGGCTGGACCTTCACCTCGGACGACGCCTGCTATCTTAACCACCACTCAAGTGAGCTCCGCGTGGTTGGAAATTCTCATCAGTTTCGCTTTCGCCCTTCCGCCAGAAGCCTCTTTCCCGAACTCCAGGGACGAGGGATCACTCCCCGCGCAGAGGGCAAACCTTCGATTGAGATTCCCAGCGGTGAGCTGCCTGGAATCGTAACTTCCGACCGGGCGCTGGTTCATAACGTCATCCTGCTGAACAGAGTGCCATCGGTGCACGCCGAATTGCGATCGCTCCCGCGCGAAGCCGGGCGCCGATATTTCGAGCAGTTTTTCCATCTTCCCGGTAAGGCTCAGGAGCTGCAAGCGGAAGCGCTCCGCACTCTCTCCACCGTCGATGTCTATGAACTTCGGTACCAGGATCTGCAGCAAGCAGTTGCTTGCCTCGATCTCCTGGCTTCCGATCCGGACCAGTTCCTGTGAGGTGGAGGGCATTGCTTACGCGCTGGGCCCATGGTGCTCCAGACCATCCCGGCGGATCGCCAGCCATCCATGTGTGTAGTTGCACGCAAATGGAGCGTTATGCGAATCCCCCGCAGAATGTCACTTCTTTGTCATTTCCCCTTTGGGTTATTCATTTGGCTCCTTCCTGATGGACACTATAGGGAGCGGCTTTTACCGGAAAAGCGGCCCAAACCGGGCGTGACGCGCAGGAGTAAATATGAGTTTGATTTTGGTTATCGAAGACGATCCACGAATTCAGCGCGCGCTACGACGACAGTTCAGCGCAGAAGGATACGACGTTCATATCGAGGGCGAAGGCCCCTCCGGCCTGGCTGCCTGCAAAAATTTGCGCCCCGCTACCGTGGTGCTCGACCTCATGTTGCCCGGCTTGAATGGCCGTATCGTATGCAAGGAAATCAAGGCCTGGTCCCCTGACACCCCGGTCATTGTGCTCAGCGCTGTCTCTGAAGTGGCGGACAAAGTGCTGCTGCTCGAGACCGGAGCCGATGATTACATGACCAAGCCCTTCAGTCCGCGGGAACTGCTCGCCCGGGTTCAGGCAGCGATCCGGCGGACGCAGAAAAAAGTAAAGGAAACTCCACTCGGCTTTGGCGAAATCTCCGTCGATTTTCTCAAGATGGAAACCTACCGGTCGGGCACGCTGGTGCCCCTCACCGCGCATGAGTTCAAGCTGCTGCGTTACTTCCTCGACAATCCGGGGCGAGCCATCGCGCGCGAAGAATTGCTCAACGATGTTTGGGGCATGAGCTTCCATCTCACCACCCGCACCGTCGATAACCAGATTCTCAAGCTTCGCCAGAAACTCGAGCCCGACCCGGCCAACCCGGTGCACTTTCGCACGGTTCACGGAATCGGTTACAAGTTCGTGCCGCAGGTCTAAGCCTGGCCTGGTGAGGTTATTCTCGATTCATGAAACTGTGGCGGATGCGGACGACGTTGATGGTGTCGCTCCTGGCGGTTTCGCTGGGGCTTACCGTCACCTGCCTTTTCATCATCCGGGTTACCGTCCAACAGGAAATCAGCAAGCGGCTGCAGGCTGACCTCGACCACTCGCTCAGCACTTTCCGCAACCTGGAAAATCAACGCAATCACATGCTGGGCCGGGAAGCGGCTTTGCTGGCCGATTTGCCCAGCCTCAAAGCGCTCATGTCCACCCAGCACGCGCAGACCATCCAGGATGGGAGCGAGGAATTCTGGGCCATTAGCGGCAGCGACTTCTTCGCTTTGACCAGCGCCAATGGAACACTCTTCACTTATTCCAATCGTGGCGCCAAGCTGAATGACGCAGCGGTGACCCGTGGGTTGCAAGCCTGTATGACCTCCGGCGAGGAGGCTTGCCTGATCGCCTTTGGAGCCAGTCTCTACGAGCTTTCCATTCAGCCGCTGTATTTTGGGCCGCCGGAGAATGGTTCGTATCTTGGCTACGTGATCATCGGGTACGCCATTGACCGCCAGGTTGCGGCTGAGGTCAGTGAGGTCGCAGACGCGGGCGTCACGTTTCTCATCAACGGCGAAGTCGCGGCCACTACCCTACCGGCCGCGCGCTTGAATGATCTTCGTCTGCAGGGCCAAACGCTCGAGGCCATCAGCGCAGCTCCCCGCAGGATGCAGTTGGGCGGCGAAGCCTACATTGCCGCTGGCGCCACTCTGCCCTCAGCAGGGCAGGCGAAAATTCAGATTCTGGTGCTCAAGTCCTATGACCGAGCCAGCGAATACCTGCGCCGCGTCAATAGCTGGGTCGTGGCCCTGGGCCTGGCAACCTTGCTGATCGGCCTGGCGCTGGCCATGGCCATCTCCCGCACCGTGACTCGTCCGCTCGAAATGCTGGTCGCCGGCACCCGCGCCCTGGGCCAAGGCGATTTTGACTATGAGCTGCGCGTCGACGGCGCGGCGGAGGTTCGCGAACTCGCGCTTTCCTTTGACCGGATGCGCGGCGAACTCAAACGCAGTCACCGCGAATTGCTGGAATCCGATCGTCTGGCCACCATCGGCAGAATGGCCAGCTCGGTTTCCCACGATTTGCGTCATCATCTTTCCGCCATCTACGCCAATGCTGAGTTCATGAGCCTGCCTCAGACCGGTCCTGAGGAGCGCGCGGAACTGCTTCTCGAGGTCCGGGACGCGGTGCAGAGCATGACCGACCTCATTGAGTCCCTGCTTCTCTTCAGCCAGACAGGTCAGATACTTCACCTGCGTCGCGAGCCGGTGGACTCGCTGATTGAACGCACGGTACAGAACGTGCGCCTGCACCCCGAATGCCGCCAGGTGCAGATCTCGGTCGAGACCCCAGAACCGGTCTATGCCTGGATCGACAGCAAGAAGCTGACGCGCGCCATGTACAACCTGATCCTCAATGCCTCCCAATCCGCCAAGACCGGCGGCGGACCGCCCAACGTGGTCGTAAGCCTGTCGCAAGACAGCGACAAGATTAAGATCAGTATTGCTGATTCCGGGCCGGGGGTGGCCGACTCCATCCGCGAAACGCTCTTCCAGCCGTTCGTGAGTGCCGGCAAGGAGAATGGAGTGGGCCTCGGGCTCACGCTGGCTCAGCACGTCGCCCAGGAGCATGGCGGAGAAGTCCGTCTGGAGAAATCGGTCCCCGGAGAAACCATATTTACGATTCTGCTTTACAAGCAGGCGCTCGAGGCCTTCGGTCACACCCAGGCAGACTCGGTCAAGGTCAACACATTCCAGGAATAGATCGGGCCTATCCAAAATGAAGCCGTCGGCAGAGGGCTTTGCCGCCGGCCGCGCCATTTAAGCCCGGTCCCGGCGGGACTGGGGAGGAGTTGTTATGGAACGATCGTCAGGTGGGCTATCCAAACTTGTGAAGCATCGATTCTCCTGGGCAGCCTTTGCTTTGATCCTGTCCTCCGTTCCGGCCATAGCCGACCAGGCAGCCTCCCCCGACGCGCAACAGATGGCTACCATCGAAACCAGGCTCAACGACCTGAGCCAGGCTCTCACCCAGACCCAGAAAATGCTGGAGGATTCACGCGCCGAAATACAGGCGCTCCATTCTCAGCTGGAGGCCCTACGCGCTGAAAAGGAAGCCGCCCAGCCGGCTAGCCAACTTTCGGAAGCCGTCCGCGAGCAACAGGACGCCATGCAGGCCGAGATCAAGCAACATGATCAAAGCAAAGTGGAAACTGTCTCCAAATATCCCGTGCGGCTCAGCGGGCTTATCCTGTTCAACGCCTTTTCCAATGCCGGCGTGGTCGATGACGCCCAGCTGCCGACCGTCGCGTTGCCCCGGGTTCCAGGTGGATCCCATGGCAGTTCGGGCGCGAACATTCGCCAGACTCTGCTGGCTCTCGATGCCGGCGGACCCCGGATCGCCGGTGCGCGCAGCTCGGCAGCCGTCAGCGTCGACTTCTTCGGGGGCGCCACGACCAACGCGTACGGGTACACTTCCTCGGATGGCGTGGTGCGGATGCGGCAAAGCTGGGTTAGTCTCGACTGGTACCGGACAACCGCTCAGGCTGGATATACTGTGCCCCTCATCTCTCCCTTGTCACCAACCTCCTATGCGACCGTCGCGCAGCCTGGCATGGCCGGGTCTGGCAATCTCTGGACGTGGTCGCCGCAACTTCGGGTGGAGCAGCGTATTCCCTTCACCGAGCAACGCCGGGTCAGCCTGGAGGGCGGCTTTATCGATCCGCCGGCCTCCGCCTACAATTCTGTTCAGCTCGACAGCCCGGTAGAGGCGTCCCGCCATCCTGGGTACGAAGGGCGGGTCTCGTATGCGTCCGACGGGTCGCGCAATGGGGTCCCGCGGCCTTTCGTGCTGGGTATCGGTGGCTACTCCGCCCACCAGTCGTACACCGGCATCCGTCAGATCCACTCCTGGGGAGTGACGGGAGACTGGCAATTCCCGGTCTACAAGTGGTTTTCGCTCAGCGGCGAAGCCTATCGCGGCCGGGCGCTGGGAGGCTTGGGCGGGGGAACCTACAAGGACATATTCACGGCTGTCGACTCCTCCACCGGCGTCAACCGGACCACCGGAGTCGCTACTGCCGGGGGCTGGACTCAGCTGAAGTTTGGATTGAACTCAACCTTCCAGGCCAACGCCGCCTTTGGTATGGATGAGGCGTTCGCCAGTAACTTTGATGGTTTTAACCTCCCGAGTACTCTTCCCACCGCGCGCAACAGTTCCTTCGTGGGGAACTTGATCTACCGGCCTAAAAGCTATCTGATTTTTTCTCCCGAATATCGCCACATCCGAACCTGGCCGTACGAAGGGTCCCCATTGGTTGCGAATATTTTCACCATAACGGCCGGCTACGAATTCTGAGGTGCGAAAGTTGACATCGCCAACCAGATGAAGCGAGTCCGATTGATATGCCGTCTCCAGATCCTGCTAGGGAGCCTCGCACTCACGCTGGCGGCTGGAGCCCAGACTGTGGACGCGACCGCCCACGTTACGGTGATCAAGGGTCGGGGCGCCAGCCGTGCATCGCAGCATTCTTCGGCTGACGTTGTTGTGTGGCTAACATCCCAGCAAGGCGATGTTTCTGCACCGCCACGCGCGCCGCAAAGCTATACCCTGGCACAAAAGGATAAGCAGTTCATCCCTCACATCCTGGTGGTACGGACCGGCAGCAGCGTCGATTTCCCCAACCTCGACCCCTTCTACCACAACGTTTTTTCTTTGTTCAATGGCAAGCGGTTCGACCTCGGACTCTATGAAGCGCACACCCATCGGGCGGTCCAGTTTGACCGCGATGGCGTTTCGTATATCTTCTGCAACATTCATCCTGAGATGGGAGCGGTGGTCATTTCGCTGAGCACCCCTTATTTTGGGGTTTCTTCCCGGGACGGCGACGTGGTCATTCGCGGTGTTTCCCCGGGGACTTATCGCTTAAACCTGTGGGCCGAAAATGTACCGGTTGACAAGCTCAATGCGTTGAGCCGCACGGTGGAGATCTCGTCGTCGAACACCCAACTCGGTACGTTCGAACTGCAAGCCAGCGGAGACATCATGACCCATCACCAGAATAAGTTCGGTGACAGCTACCCGGCGACCGCGAAGGACACCTACTAGAGTCCTGTCCCTGCAGTTCATCGAAAAATTCGACACGTCGAAGAACAGCCTCAGGGGCTAAACAGGCTGCGGAAAAATTTGGCTTTGTTGCGGCTCCAGCTGTGGCAGGGCTAAAGCCCATCATATTTATCAGTGTTTACGGCACGACTAAAGTCGTGCCCTGATACAAAGCATGAGTTTTTCCGCAACCTGTAAAGCCCATCCTATTTCCAAGCATTTTCGGCACGACCAAACAGACTGCTGAAAAACTCCATGAGAGTCCCGCAGGGACGGTTGAAAACTGCTTAAGGCAGCGCCCTGGGTGCCTTTCAGTCGTCCCTCCGGGACTGGATCATGTTTTCGAGTTTACCCAGGACCGCGTCCTGGGCTAAGTTCAGCCGTCCCTTCGAGACTCTCACCGAGTTTGTCAGCAATCTGTAAAGTCGTGCCCTGATACAAAGCCAAAGAAACTTTTTTAGCGAGCTTCAGGGAGAGGACACTGGGGTTTCGGGTAAAAGGCTTAGAAGGACCAATCAAATCTTGACGGGTGCCCCATGTTCGCCCCAGCGTACGTGGGCCGATTATGAATTCTTCGACCGCTTTCACTCAAGGAGTGGAAGCGTTTGATGGGCTTCGACCGGATTTCCTGTTGGATTTGGCGACGTTGATACGGTTCATGCGCATTTCTTCACGGAAAGGCGCGCACTCGGCTCTGTCCAGTGCAGCGTGGCAGGAAATCCGGGTCGCCCGTCTCTTTCGGCCCAGGTACGCTGGGGCGAACATGGGGCACCCGTCAAGATTTGATTGGTCCTGCGGTTCGGATTCTCACTGAGACTCTTCTGGCGCTGCCATGACCCGAACAATAAAAAAACACGTCAGTTTTTTGCAGCAGACTACGCATCTTAACCATTGCCGTCAGTGCGCGGAAGACCGACGCGTTACTACCGCACCAATCCTTTTCGAGCTTTGTAGATCCGATTCCCGGGCTCAAACGTAATGAGAAGGAGGGCGCGAGCCAAATTCGGCGGCCTGACCACGAAAGGACATTCTCATGTTGCTTGCCAGAAGATCGCTTTGGTGCGCCGTTCTTGCACTTGCACCGCTCGCGGCCGCCGGATATGCCGGAAATTCCAGTCGATTCACCACATCTGAGCCGGCGAACATCCCCGGCGCTACCCTCCATCCCGGTTCCTATTCCATCCAGGTGGTCGACCACCTTTCCGAGCGTTATGTGGTTCGCGTTGACGGGCCGGACGGCGGGGCTCACTATAGTTTCCTTGCCCTCGCCAATCCGGAAATTGCCAAGCCGGCAAAGGCCGGGGAAGTGCTTTGGAGCAGTCCCGCGGGAGGCAAGCAATACGTAAGAGGATGGCTTTTCCCTGGGACTTCTTCCGTACTGGAGTTCGTCTACCCGAAAGCGGAAGCCGTCGCCATCGCAAAAAGCAACCAGGCAAAGGTTCCTGCGATTGATCCCGCGTCTGAAGGGCTTCCGATCCAAATCAAAGGCCTGTCGAAGAGCGACCTTCAATTAGTGACCCTCTGGCTGTTGTCGGCCACCAAAGTAGGACCCGGAGACACTTCCGGCGGCATCCAGGCGGAACGTTACCCAGAGGTTGCCGTTGCCCGGAAACCGGTGGTATCAAGGCTGCCCCAAACCGCCAGCAATTTGCCGTTGATCGGGTTAGTGGGCGGATTCTTCCTATTGGCCGCACTGGCGACTCGAGCCTTCCGCCCGGCTTACCTTCGTCCGTAGTCATGGGAGCAGCTAAGACTGTAGAGCGACTATTCTGGGCTTGCGGATTTGCGTGTACCGCTTACCTGCTCCTGGTTGGGGCGCAGGCACAGATGGATCAGCATCGCGCTCAGACTCTGTTCCCGGCCGCCTCATCGCAGAAGCCCCCCGCATCTGCAACAATGATCGGCCGCATTGATATCCCGCAGCTACGCCTCTCGGTACCGGTTCTCGAGGATGATACAGCGACAAGCCTGCTTCGCGGTCTCGGCCATATCCCAGGGACCGCCGAGTTGGGCGGCTTGGGCACGGTCGGACTTGCCGGGCACCGGGACACTTTCCTCAGGCCGCTGCGCGGCATCGCACCCGGGATGGAGATTCGCGCCACCGATACCACCGGCCGGTACCACTATGTCGTCGACTCCACCGAAATCGTCATGCCCCAGGCGGTTTCTGTCCTCGCCATCCATTCCCGCCCAGAACTAACGCTGATTACTTGTTATCCATTTAATTACGTGGGCGCGGCGCCTAAACGATTTGTCGTTCACGCGCATCTACTTTCGGCCTCGCCAGACTGAGCTCCCACCTCGGTTCAGTCTTACTGAACATAATCTGCTCTGAATTTGTACAGCTAATCCTTCGAGTCGCACACCTCGAGTAAGCGGCGCAATCTTTAGTAACTGACCAGCTAGTTCAGGCAAACGCACCCTATACTTATGTGGGATTTCCAAACTGTGTTTTGAGTGGGTCAAGAACCGCTATTGTGCGGAAAGCGGAGTGCCAGTGGCTGAGTTTCAAAGAATCATTGAATTCCCCACCCTTAAAGTCGTCGAGGACCGTGCTTCCTGGACGGAGCCAAAGCATCTAGGCGGCGACCTGCGCCTGCCGGAACGTTTGCAGAGTTTGGGCGAAGTGCTCGAACGGCTTTGGCGGTTCTACGAGGCCATGCATAACGGAAAGCCCATCCGCAATAGTGACGAGGTTTTACCGCAGATGGGGACGGCTTTGAAAAAGGCTATAAGGCCCGGAGATTCGGCATAACAGTATTTTCCCATCAGTAACAGTATCGGTTCACATTCGTCCGTTTGCTTTTATCCAAGTCAAACATCCAGATCGATGTGGTCTGTTTCGAGGCTCTCCGCGCTTTCTTCGATGGGGTCAGCGTGCCGGTGGAACTCATCCTCGCTGGTTTTGGCCTCCCTGGATTTGACCTTTCTGGCCTTCCCGGTTTTCCTGTCTTTGGGCAAAATGGCCGTTTGACCGCGTCCGAGAACAAATTCTACCCGGCTGACTCGGCTGATATCGTCCATGGCGTCCTCCCCCTTGAGGGATTCTCCCTGCATCCATCGGCAGGTTAGTGAAAATGTAACAACGAAAACGCGACAATTTGCGAAACAAGATTTCTGCTGCCGATAACTACTGTGGACAACGCAGCCGTCTATCGTAAGGAGTGCTTATGCGCAATCGGGAGGCGAAGGGTAAGCTTCTGACCTTCCCTGCGCCTCCCCTTGCGCCCGAATCGCTTGAGCACTGGATCGACCAGATTCTGAACACCAAGGACCACTTGGTGGACGCCCTTGAATTCCTGCGAACTGCCTATAACGAAATGCTGGCGGGCTCGCCAGTCCGGGATGTCGATGAGGTCCTGGCTCAGGTCGAAGCCATCCTCAAGAGCGATGAAACGATGGAGAAGTTCACCGTCGTGGGGGCCATCCGAACTCGTGGTTGCAAGCCCCTGAAGCCGCGGCAAAGCTCCCTGCTTCTATTTCCCAGCCGGCGCCGGCGATCGGCCGACTCTCGAGGATGCCGGTACTAGTGTCTCGTCTGATACAACAGACGAATGGAGAAAAAGAAGCTTGGCAACTCGGATTTGGAGCTGACACCGATCGGTTTCGGATCGTGGGCTATCGGTGGCGGCGACTGGCAATTTTCCTGGGGACCTCAGGACGATAACGACTCGATCGCGGCGATTCACAAAGCATTGGACCTCGGTCTCAACTGGATCGATACAGCCGCGGTGTATGGACTCGGGCACTCAGAGGAGGTGGTCGCACGCGCACTGAAGACCACCGATCACAAGCCTTACATCTTTACCAAGTGCGGCTTGGTGTGGGATGAGAAGCGCGAAGTCAGCAATAGCCTCAAACACATTCGCCGTGAGGTGGAGGACAGTCTTCGCCGCCTGGCGGTAGATGCCATCGATCTTTACCAGGTGCATTGGCCCAAGCCGGAAGAAGAGATCGAAGACGCGTGGAGCGTCATGGCAGACCTGCAAAAGCAGGGCAAGGTCCGCTGGATTGGCGTCTCCAATTTCAACGTGGACCAGATGAAGCGCGCCATGAAGATCGCGCCTATCACCTCGAACCAGCCGCCCTATTCCATGTTGAACCGCGCCATAGAGCCGGCCATTCTGCCGTTTTGCGAGCAAAACAATATTGGGGTCATCAACTATGCCCCCATGCATTCCGGTCTTTTGACGGGAGCGATGACGAAGGATCGTGTCGCCAATTTCACCAGCGACGACTTTCGCCGCAACGCGAAAAACTATCAGGAACCTCTGCTCTCGCGCAATCTTGCGGTTGCCGATTTTCTGGCTAAGATTGGCACACGGCATGGCGTGACTGCAGGTGTGGTCGCCATTGCCTGGACCTTGCACCACCCGGCCATCACGGCAGCGATCGTCGGCGGACGTAGTGCAAAGCAGGTGGAGGGCGTGCTGCCCGCGGCGACGTTCCGCCTGTCGGACGAGGAGTTTTCTGAAATCCAAGGCTATCTCGCGCAGCACGTAAGTTAGCGATACTGCTCTTCGCTTACCTGTTCCAGCCAGTCGACGGTCTTGCCATCAAGTTTTTCCTGAATGGCGATGTGCGTCATGGCTATAGCCGGTGCGGCTCCGTGCCAGTGCTTTTCTCCGGGCGCGAACCACACCACATCCCCGGGCCGAATCTCCTCGATCGGCCCGCCTTCTCGCTGCGCCCGGCCAAGGCCGGCCGTGACGACGATGGTCTGCCCGAGGGGATGCGTGTGCCAAGCGGTCCGGGCGCCTGGTTCGAACGTAACGCTGGAGCCTACTACCCGCGCCGGATCGGGCGCTTGAAACAGCGGGTCGATGCGGACTGTGCCCGTGAACCACTCTGCCGGTCCCTTACCCGAACGCTGTGAGCCAACTCTCTTGATTTCCATCTCTCACCTATTTTCTATTGGATCGACAGACAAAGATCCCTTTATTCGCTTTCCATGGCTGCGTACGCCAGCGTCCAGAAATCGCTCATGAACTTCGGCGGATCTGGAGAGTCCATCATGCGCTGCGTAAACAGGATGCCAATCATTCCGTTTGCGGGATCATTGTAAGCTGAGGTGCCGAGGCCGCCGGTCCAACCATATCGTCCTGGCTGGTGGTAAATCTCTTGCCGTCCCGTGTCCACGGCCATGCCCAAACCCCAACTGGAATAGGTTCCGAAAAACAGCTCGGCGCCCGTGCGCTGTTCTGGCGTCAGTTGATCGGAAGTCATCAGATCGACTGTGGCGGGAGAGAGAATTTGCTCGCGGCCATGCCGGCCTTTGTTTAGCATCATGCGGCTAAAGGTGAAGTAGTCGTCCATGGTCGATACGAGTCCGCCGCCTCCTGATTCAGACGGGGGTTCTGGAAGCCACGAGCTGTCTTCAACACCGTCATAAACGGCCAACTGATTCGTTGGACGATCGAAGCGATAGCACTCGGGGAGCCGGTTCGCTTTTTCTCGAGGCACATGAAAGGCCGTGTCCTTCATGGCGAGCGGATCAAATATGTTCTGACTCATAAAGGCGCCAAGTGACTGTCCTGAAACTCGGGCGATCAAAACTCCAAGTACATCACCGCTCACGTGATACATCCACCGTTCGCCCGGTTGCGCCATCCAAGGCAGCGAGCCAAGTCTTTGCAGCCATTCATCTGTCCGGGGCGCTCGCGCAGGCACTGGCGGACCATCCCCGCCAATCTGATAATCCCGGATCAGCTTTTGGATCGGGTACGTGCCGGGCATCGCCATCACACTGCCAAACCCCATGCGATAGGTGAGCAGGTCACGAACAGTGATCGCGCGGGACGCGGGCACCGTTTCCTCCGAAGAGAGCGACGTGAGCACACGGCGATTTGCCAGTTCCGGCAGCCACGGCTCGATCGAATCGTCCAGCCGCAGCTTGCACTGTTCCACCAAAATCATCGCCGCAACGGCGGTGATGATTTTCGAGATGGATGCGATCCGAAAGATGGTGTCGCCGCTCATGGGTGCTGGGTTTTCGAACGACAAAGTCCCAAGCGTCTCCACATGAACGTCGTCATTCCGGCTAACGACCGCCACCAGTCCCGGCATCTCTCTCCGATTGATATAACCCGACAGCTGGCTGTGCATTCTCTCCAGCCGCTGCTTCGAAAGCCCCGCAGTGCCCATGTTCCATCCCCTCACCTCTCAGCCTAAGCCTTTGCAGAATGACTGGGCTTAAAAAAACATCCGACCAAGTCCGTTCGCTGCGCATCAGTGGACATGACAGCAAAAGATGAGGTTGGCATGGTTCCGTCAAATACAGCACTAAATTCTCTTCCGCTTCGGCCGCTTCTGATCATTGGGGCGGTGGTCGGCGTAGCCGCCATTGCTTTCGCGTACACGGCCGGATGGCTGTCACCGGACAGGCTGACGCCGAAGAAGATCGTTGCGGGGCTGGCGCCCCCGGGTGGCCCGCGCTGGGCCATCGCCGCAACCACGCGAAAGGCATTTGCTTCACCGGAACGTTTGCGGCGAACGGAGCTGGCTCGGCGCTCTCGAAGGCCAAGGTCTTCACCCCAGGCGAGTATCCCGTGGTGGGCCGCTTCAACCTCGCCACTGCGGATCCGCATGCTGCGGATGCGATGGTGCGTGTACGCGGTCTAGGCATCCAGATCACCACGCCAGACGGGGAGCAGTGGCGCAGCGCCATGATCGATGCGCCAATTTTCCCTGTGTCCACTCCACAGGCTTTCTATGCATTGCTGACTGCCTCCGGAAGCAAGGACCCTAATGCGATGAAGACGTTCATTGGCGCGAATCCGGGGTTCCTCACGTTTGTTGGTTGGGCCAAGAGTGCTCCCTGGACCGCCAGCTACGCCGAGGAGCGCTACAACAGTCTCAACTCTTTTCTGTTTGTCGACGGGTCTGGCGCAAAGCATCCGGTCCGCTGGTCGCTGATTCCCGCGGCGCAACCCGTCCCCATCACGCCCGAGGAACTAGGCAAACGCGGCCCCGATTTTCTGGAGCAGGAGATCACCCAGCGGGTCGCTGCCGGCCCCCAACGCTGGAGCCTGGAGGTCACCGCGGCCAACCCTGAGGATCAAACCGCGGACCCCAACAAGGCTTGGCCTGAGAATCGCCGCACAGTGAATGCCGGTACTTTGACCGCGCACCAGATCGAGCCGGAGCGCGATGGCCCGTGCCGCGACATCAATTACGACCCAACTGTCCTGCCTGCCGGAATTACAACCTCGGACGACCCGTTCCCGGCTGCCCGCTCGGCGGCATATTCCCGGTCGTACAACAGCCGCACAGCCGAAGCGAAGTACTATCCGCGTACCGCGACAGGAGCCGAGAAATGATAACGAGCCGTAAACGCTTCGCCGTTCCGCAACGAGTGCTTCACTGGCTGATGGCAATCTGCATTCTGTCCATGCTGTTCATCGGTGTAGGCATGGTCTCGACCATCACTCCAAAGTACCTGACTCTGGTCCAGATACATAAGCCGCTGGGTATCGCCATCCTGATACTTGCGCTGATCCGTCTTACGTTGCGTTTCATTTACGGCTCGCCGGCGCTGCCTGCGGACCTGCCAGTGCCTATCAAGCTGGCTGCGATTTCGTCTCAGTACATTTTCTACGCACTGATGATCGGCATGCCGCTGATCGGCTGGGCCATGTTGTCGGCTGCGTCCTACCCGGTAGTGCTCTTTGGCAGCGTGCAGTTGCCATCGATACTGCCTGTAAGTCCCAGCCTGCACACACTCCTTTGGCATGCGCATCACTACCTGGCCTTCGCCTTTTTCGCGGTCATCCTGATGCATGTCGCAGCCATACTCTTTCACAAGCTGATCAGGAATGACGGCATATTCGAAACCATGGCGCCGGTGCTCACGCACGACCAATCAAAGTAACCGTAGGGGGCGTTGTTAGACGATATCGCATCGCCGCACACGGCATCCCGCATAGCGGAACGAAGGGTGCATTATGTGCTTGACACTCGTCATCGCGTATCTAAAGAATACGGCTGCTCGTTGAAGGGTGTCTCGCCGTGTTAACAAATAAAAAAAGACTGATTCGACTTACCCTGACTTTTGCCGCGGTAGTGCTCTCCACGTTCGTCACCGTAGACGCAGGAGCCCAACAAATTACCGGCTCCATCGTGGGGACTGTCACGGATACTCAGGGTGCTGTGATACCGGCAGCCCGGGTGAACGCGACCAACGTAGATACCGGATTGTCCCGCTCGACTGCGACCGGAAACGATGGCGCCTACCGCATCGAGTATCTTCCCATAGGCAAGTACAACGTTGCGGTCGAAGCACCGGGTTTCAAAAAGTTCTTACAGCAGAATCTCGTGCTCGCCGTCGATGAGACGCAAACACTGAACGCAACCCTGGCCGTTGGCGCGTCCAGCGAGACAGTCACGGTCAGCACAACTCCCCCGTTGGTGGACACCACAACAGCAACCCTGGGAAGAACCGTGCAACCGGCTGAGATCATCGGACTGCCGTTGGTGAATCGCAATGCGTATGCGGAACTTTCGCTGACGCCTGGGGTGCAGTCGAACAGCGCCAGTGGGTCTACGAATGCGAGCAACGCTAACCCCAGCGGTACTCCCAATTATCAAATCGGCGTGCCTTCGACACAGGTAGTGGTCAATGGCGGCATCGACGGCGGCGTTCCCATGGTCAGCTTCTTCCTGGATGGCGGCAGCAACATGACCGGGATCCGCAACTATGGAAATCCGCTGCCCAATCCGGACGCGCTGGAAGAATTTCGCGTGGAAACCAGCAACTTCTCCGCCCAGTACGGCCGCATGTCCGGGGCCGTAGTCACGGCGGTCACGCGGTCCGGAACCAATCAGTTTCACGGTTCCCTGTTTGAATTTGTGCGCAACACCGATCTGAACGCCACCCCGTGGAACGCGACCCTGAACCCGCCGTATCATCGCAACCAGTTTGGCGGCGCCATCGGCGGTCCAGTGAAACACGATCACGCCTTCTTCTTCTTCAGCTATGCCGGATTGCGGCAAACCGTCGGTCAGTTCCTGAGCGGGGGCGTGGTCCCGACCGTGCTTGAGCGGCAGGGCGATTTCACCCAATCGAAATTGATTCCGGACGTGCCCGGCACCAAAACTGCTGTGAAGGGCACCAATAGCTCCACCAACTGCCAGGTTCCCACGGTGGGATGCGTGCCATCCGCATTGATAGACCCAACCGCCGCCAACATCATCGCCAAGTACATTCCCTTGCCCAACAGCGCAAACAATGCCTGGACGGGATTTTTCACCGGGCCAACCAATCAGGACGAGTATTTGGGGAAGTACGATCAACTTCTCGGCGAGAAGGACCATTTGACGGCGAGTTACTTCTACCTCAACTCCACTCAAAATGCTTTTGGGAATGGCAATCTGCTTTGGGATATCAATCAGTCTTTCTCGAAACAACAAAACGTAAACCTCAGCGACACCCATATCTTCAACGCCACCGCTGTCAACCAGGCCTGGTTCGGTTTTACTAGAGTGGCCGGCGGCCGGGTGAATCTGCCCCAGGTTTCCATCGGGGATCTGGGATCGAATTACACGACCCAGGGCCTGAAGGCTTTACCCTCACTCTCCGTATCGGGATATTTCACCGTCGGTGGGGCGCTCGCCGGACCGGTAACTACCACGGACTTCTATTCGATTCGCGACTTGGTGAGCGTGACCAAAGGGAAACACTCCATCAATTTCGGCGGCGAACTGGCACTGGACAAAAACATGCTGGTCGGGAATCTGGACAACTATGGGGTCTTCAACTTTCAAAATTCTGCTCCCACGACAACCGGCAACGCGCTGGGCGATTTCGTCACCGGCCAAGTCAACACCATGGAACAGGACACTCCTTACCATGGGCTCATGAGCGACTGGCACACCGCCTTCTTCCTGCAGGACACTTACCGGGTTTCACCCCGGCTTACAGCCAATCTCGGATTGCGCTGGGATATTGACGTTCCTCCGGTGGAATCGTCGAACCTCACCGAGACCTTCGTTCCCAACGTTCAATCTACGGTCATTCCCAGTGCACCGCTGGGCTTGCTGTATCCAGGAGACAAGGGCGTACCGCGCGGTATTGTCGACCTGCGCTGGCACCACATCTCGCCGCGGGTCGGCGTGGCCGTCGATCCCTTTGGTGACGGCAAAACCGCCGTCCGCGCAGCCGCGGGCGTTTTCTACGGCAGTGTGAGCGGCAACGAATGGAACCAGCCGGCCAACGCACAGCCGTTTGCCGTGCGCCAGACCTTTAACTCCATCACGTCGCTCACCAATGTCTACGGGAATAAAGCGTCCTTCCCAACGGGAGACCCATTCCCTTACGTGTACAGTCCATCGGCTCCCCGCTTTCTGCCCGCGGCCAGCGTCGAAACAATTTCACAAAGCGTTCAATGGCCGCTGGTCTATCAGATCAACGCCTCCGTTCAACGTCAGCTGCCGTCTAACGTGAGCCTTACGGCTGCCTATGTGGGGACCCTGTCGCACGATCTCCCTATCATGATCGACGACAATTATGCACCCTATGCACCGGGAGCCAGCACGTCGCAGACGAGCATCAATGCCCGGCGTCCCTACGATCCAGGAGTTCTCGGCCAGAACGTCTTTCTTATCTCGAACCAGACTGCCTCCTATCATTCCCTGCAGATCTCGGCCCAACGCCGGATCACGGGTAAACTCACGCTCAACGGCTTTTATGTCCTGAGTCATTCTTTCCAGAGTTCAAATGAGTCGGCGGTGGGGTTGGCGACGGCGCAGGATTTTGCGCATTTGGAGGAAGAGCGAGGGCCGACCGATAATGATCGGCGTCACATGGCCGTCATCTCGGGGATTTGGAACATCGACTATTACAAAGGGTCCAATTCCCTGATGAGCCAGCTCGCGAATCACTGGACGGTCTCGTCGATCGCCACGCTGTACAGTGGCCTACCGGTCAACATCACGACCGGCTCTAACCGGAACTTCGATAGCGCCAACAACAACCGCCCGAACCTGGTTCCGGGGGTGAATGCATTCCTGGATCCACATCGAAGCCGCCCGGCCGCAGCCGCCGCGTGGTTTAACATCGCGGCGTTCGCGCCGAACGGTCCCGGGCTCGGCATCGGCCCTTACGGAGCAGACGGCAACACGGGGCGCGACTATCTGCGCGCACCGGGCTACCGGGACGTCGACCTCGGAATATTTCGCGACTTCAGTATCGAGCGATTCACGTTGCAGATAAGAGGCGAGGCGACCAACGCTTTCAACCTGGTGAGTCTCAATGCTCCGACTGCGAACCTGGCTTCGGCTCTTGACGGCAAGATCACAGCCGCTGCCAGTCCCCGCCTGATACAAGTGGGCGCCCGGCTGACGTTTTGACCTGGTCTCTTATCCGCCCAGCACGATGGTCTACAGTTTCCTGTGTTCGCTGATGACCTTCAAAATTGCCGAACGTGCCTCCGCCGCCACGGCAGGGTCGGATAGGTTCTTCTTCATGTACTCGTCCTCCAGATCGAGGATCTGCTCATATCGTGAGGGCTGATCCTTCGCCGGTGGAAGTTCCACGAACGTCCTATCGCCTGCTAACACCTGGTCCCATGCCTCACGCTCAATCGTCCAAAAGGGAAGCCTCGGCTTCACGAACTCTTGTGCGGACGAGCACTCCGCATCCGGAAGACGCACGTACCAGGTTTTGCCCACTTCCTTGACGAGCGGCGTCCTGACGCCGTTCTGGTCGATGATTTTGGTGTTGGCCTCGCGCTCCAACCAGCTATTGTCGTAGTCGATGATGCGGCTCGACCGGTCGAGCAGTTGGTAGTCGTGGCGGTGCATATCGCGACTCTCACGCCCTGGGATCGGGGCCAGATCGTTGCACGTCCAATCCGGGTAGGCAGTCGTTGTTTCCCACGCTGCCGCGCATTGGTAGCGAAGGCCGTCGTCGAGATTCGTGACCCTGCGCGTCCAGAGCCGAGGTGAATCCTGAAGGCTCTTCACATTCCAGGTGGACGAACCAACGTATTCGTACAGGTAGGGAGCGTTGTACTCCCAATCCTCGCCCGTGTGCTTCAGCAGGCTGTCTTCCCTCACCTTGCCGGAGAGATCGACACCCATCAGGACGTGCTGAAGACGGATGCGTGTTGGAGAAATGCTTTCGGCGAAGATCCATTCCTTGATCGATTTGTCTTTGTTCACATCGTAGACCCGCGGATCCTTTACGTAGCCCGACTTCAAGGCCTCAGTCTCAACGAAGCTGTAGTCCACGAGAAAGCAGCCTGTTCTTGACTTGATTGCCCTTTCTCCCAGGGCAAGCTGCGGATCGACGGTTTACGACGTCGCGAGGGGCGCGAGCACGAGTACAGCCAACAGGACCGCAAGAGTCTTTGTCTGACGCAAATTCTTTCTCCTTGATTCGTGAGGAGAGATGAGGAACGACGCAACACTCCGCGCACCCTCTGCTTGAATGCAGACTACTTGGTCCTATATGCGCGTCAAGTCTGGTGCGGCGCGCTGCGAGCGGGTGGGGTCCGGAAACCACAACGCAATCAGCCACCACGACAGGACCAGCAGGTACACCGGGATGCGGGAGAAGGAAGAAAGTGCAAAGTCACTCAAAGCACGGCCGGTCGCAAAATATCCGTCCGCCGCCAATTGGTGGGCCGAAAACACACCAAGACCAAAGGCGAGCGCGGCTGCAGGGCTGCGCCAGGAAAGCCCCAAAGAACGGAGCAGAAAGACGAGGACGATGACCCACTCCAACCGTAAGACGTATATAAGGGAGTGCATCAGCACCAGGTCCTCGCGCAGCGAGTGATAGGCGGGCGGAGAAAAGCGCAGCACAATGAGGACGCCGCTTATGACCAGCAGCAGGGCAAGTAGCAGACGCCGTAGACGAGCAACGGGGAGCAAAGCGATCCAGGTGAGCTCGGCCAGGACCGCACACTGCAACAGCACATCCGTCAAATCGATCATGACGGCCGTACGGTCGCTGATGGCCTGGCCCGACACCCGCAAAGAGATCTTGAGGCTTACCGCAACAAGGAAATGAAAGGCGAACAGCAGCGTGAACCAGGGGAACCGGGAAAAACGCCCGCGCGCGAAAAGCGCGACGAGAATCATTAAGTCTCCCAGAACCCCCATGGCCCAGAGCAGGTGGCTTGTCATTTGATCGCGGTCGTCAGGAGCAAGACCCAGTGTCAATCATAGCCGCTGCTCTCGAATCACGAACCCTCCGGGCTTTGATGTCCTTGTTCAATTTCTTTGCCAACGCTGGAAATTTCGGTACGATCACCAGTAACACTGGCGCCGCCGGAGCCATGATCGGTTCCGGCGCCCGCGCGCAACAGACCCACCTGCGGCCCAAGCAAAAACGATTCGGAGGAAAGTATTGAAAGTTGCCGGTAGGTCTCACCGCATCCACCTGGCGTTCACCTTGGGGCTGGGCTTGCTCGCCGGCTCCGCGCAGGCCAGCGATCTGCTTCTCATCCATGGGCGCATTTACACCGCGAATTCAACTGCCAAATGGGCCGAGGCCATTGCCATCACGGGCGACAAGATCGACGCTGTCGGCTCCGACGCCGAGATCACAAAACTGCGCCAACCAAATACCCGGATCGTCGATCTACGCGGCAAGACTGTGCTGCCGGGCTTTACCGACAACCACCTGCACCTCTGGTTTGGCGCTCTCGCTCTTCACGGCGTCAACCTCGCCAACCTTAAAGAAAGCATCACACCCGACGATCGAGCCCAGTTCGCAAGCCGCATTAAGGCCTACGCCGCGAGTCACCCGGCGGAACGCGTGATCTACGTCCGGTCCACTTTCCTGTTCGCCGGATATAAAACCAAGGCCACACACGCTTTTCTCGACAGCATCGTACCCGATCGTCCGATGGTGATTCACGACACCACGGAGCACGCCTTGTTCGTCAACGGCAAGACGCTCGCCCTCGCCGGCATAGGAGACAAGCCACTGCCCAACGGCGACGAAAACCAATTCGTAGAGCGCGACGCCGGCGGCCACCCGACGGGCATCATCCGCGAAGGCGCCATGGATTTGATCGAGCGCTCGCTTCCCGACCCTCCTCTGGCCGAAAGAGTCGCTATGCTCTACCAGGCCGAACAGTTTCTCAACAGCTTTGGTGTTACCAGTGCCGTGGCGGCCACCGGCGGGTTGCATGACCTTGAAAACTACGCCGCGCTGCGCAAGCAAGGGCAGCTCACACTCCGCATTCGCCAGGCCTTCGGCAGCGTTGCGGTCGACCACCACCTCACCCCGCAGTTTTTGGCCGATCTTGAAAAAGCGCGCTCGGAATACCACGACGACTGGATCCAGGCCAACATGGTCAAGTTCTTCATGGATGGCGCCGGCACCGCGCCACTCTACAAGGTAGAAGACTACAACCGGATCGTCCTCGAGCTCGACCGGCGCAACATCCACGTGATGAGCCATGCGCTCAGCGTGCCCGCCGCGCACGAAGCGCTCGATGGCCTGGCCGCAGTCGAGAAAGCTAACGGTCCGAAAGATCGCCGATTCCGCATGGAACATGCCAGCAATCTTGCACCTGGCGACGTAGCGCGTTTTGGTCAGCTGGGCATGATCCCAAGTATGCAGCCGGCTTTTTGCTGCTTCGACTTTGCCCGCGGATCCGGTTCCTCACCCGCCAAGCAGAGCGAGTGGCAGAGCCTGCGCAAGGGAGGAGCAACCCTGGTCTTCAGCAGCGATTGGCCGTGCTCCTGGCCCCCAAGTCCACTGTTGGGCGTTCAGATGGCGACCGAGCGTGAGCTGCGCTCGCAATTTGATTTGACCGACAAGCCGAACCCGCACGCGGTGACCGACGCCCCCGATCAGCGTATGTCGGTCGAGGAGGCTGTACTTGCCTACACGCGCGATGCCGCGTACGCGAATTTCATGGAGAAGAAGCTGGGCACACTCGAGGCCGGCAAGCTCGCTGATCTGGTCGTCTTGCCCACAGACATATTTACTTTGCGCCCCGATCAGATCGGCAAAACACCGGTCACCGCGACAGTCGTTGGCGGTAAGCTGGTCTACGGCAAACTTTAGCTCGAAGCGCATCGAAGGCCAGCCGAGTCAGGTTTGCTTCTACTCTTTAAGCATGCGCGGCACCATCGAGCCGCTGGTGGGATACGAGAATAAAGTTTGCCTTAAATCCGTAGCCTTCATCCCGGAACGAATGGCAACGGCGAACAGGTTGATCGTTTCAGCAGCCCCAGCGCCCAGAATATGAGCGCCGAGGATTCTGTCCGTGCCTTCTTCTACAAGCACCTTGTAGCCGGAATAGGTTTCCGCAACGCGCCGGGACCAAGGCAAGTTTGAGGTCTTCTCCAGCTTCACCCTGAACTTGAGATTTTGCTCAAGGGCGGCGCGTTCACTCAGGCCGACGGCAGCCAACGGAGGAATCGTAAATACGACCGACGCAACGCCGAGGTAATTTGTTGTCTGATGGTTCCCCTTCAAGAGATTTGAGGCCACAAGCCGGCCTTCGTAGCTGGCCACAGGAGAAAGGGGTGGCCCCCCACTCGCCGCAGCGTCTCCCGCTGCATACACTGCTGGATTGGACACGCTTTGCAGGAATTCGTTGACGCGCACTCCCCGTTTGTCCGACTCGATACCCGCGACATCCAGATTCAGGTCGTTGATTTCGGGCACACGGCCTGCTGCATGCACAACCATGTCCGCCGCAAAACTAACGTTCTCGCCAGCGCGGGACGCACGAACGATCCATCCAGCGGCGTCGTTGTCGATTCCCACCGCTTCGGTTCCAAGATGAACGTCTATGCCGAGTTCGCGCGTTCGCTCTACCAACTGGTCAACCAGGTCCGGGTCAAAACCGGCGAGAGGATGCGAACCGCGATGTAACACGGTCACGTCCGATCCTGCGAGCGCCGCTAGATGCGCAAACTCAAACGCAATATACCCCCCTCCGATGAAAAGGATCCTGCGGGGCAAACTGGGCAAGTCCAGGAATTGTTCGCTTGTCGTCAGGTTCCCGGCGCCGGGAATCTCCAACGTGGCGGGCACTTCCCCGGTCGCGATCACGACGTGCCGTGCTTCCAATTTCTCTTCCGCTACTTCAATAGTCGTCGGACCCACAAAGCGCGCCCGGCCATGAAATGTCTCCATACCGGCGTTCACGAACTCGTGTTCCCGTTTCTCCGGGACGGGCTCGGTGAAAGAGCGTTTGAAACGCATCAACTCGTACCAATCCATCTGAAGCTTTGCGGCGCTGATCCCCTTCCCTTGCATTCGCCGGCTCCAATCGAAAACTTCCGCGGCTCCCACCAGCACTTTCTTTGGGTCGCATCCCCGCAGGGCGCAGGTACCTCCGAACGGTCTTGAGTCCACAATCGCAACGTGCCATCCGGCTTCGCGACAGCGCATGGCCGCCGTAGATGCGGCTGATCCTGTGCCGATCGCGATCACATCGAATTTTCTAATCATCCTGGTCTCTCGGGGGGTCGTCCCACACTATTATCGGGCGCGCGCGAGAATCGGAACTTATCAATTCTTCGAATGCTTTTACTCAACGAATGGAAAACTCTGGGAGGGGCTTCGCGCGTCTTTTTCGGCCCACGTTAGCCGGTGCGAACATGGGGCACCCATCCAGTTCAGTTTGGCCCTTGAGTTCCGATTCCCGCGCAGACGTTTATCGTTTCAGCCCGAAGCGCCGTTCCGCTTGGCAATTGCGGGGAGGATACACTTGGCTCCATTCCACGGTTTAATAACGTCAAGGCTCCCGATCCGAACCCCACTTGGTTCGACTGGCTTCCTCGAAAGGTCCAGTGTGTTCTCGTCCTGCTGCTGACATTGCCGGTCACCGCTCTCCTGTTCCTGGGCGGGATGCACTGCATCCACACCGGTAAGCCTGCTACCTTCGGCCCAAGGAGTTCCGTCGATGCCCTCGAGTTCTTCGCCGTTTCGGCCTTTATGCTGGTCGTCTCGGGAAGTATCTTTGCCGTGTTGATGGGTTGGGCCAAGCCTCTCACAGCGCATGTATCGGAAACACACATGCCCAGAACTAAGAAATAACCGGCCCGCGTTGCGAATCAGGCGGGATTTACGTTGTGTAGGAACTTCACCAGTTGGTCACTGACCTCGGTAGAGGCTTCATGTTGCATCCAGTGGCCCACATTGTCGAGTTCGAGACTTCCCACGAGACCTGGTAGGCCGATGCGAAGTTGGTCGACAGTTAATGGAAAGAGCTCTCCCAAACCATCCGCCTTCCCTACCATGTAAAAGCTGGGTTGTGTGATCCTCGCGCCTTTAAACGCGCCGGACAAATAGAAGTACGGTTCGGCGGCGCGGTAGTAGTTCAGGCCACCGTGGAAGCCGGTGCGCTGGAATTCAGCGACGTTATATTCGACGTAATCTGGCTCCGCCCATGACGGCAAAGGCCCGGGGGCCGGACGATGAAGGTTTCGTGCTGGATCCAGGGGAGTCCAACTGGCGCCGGTAGGAGCAGAACCGGATGCCCAATACAAAACCCCTGGAATGGTGACCGCGGCATCCGCCCAAATTTGGTCGGCTTCAGGCCGGATCTGATCGAACATGTAGAAATCGTCTTGATGACCGGACTGTCTCATCCTGTCAAAGACGCTGACATCCCCACGGGGAAAGTACGGCACGCTCAGGCAGAATACGGCTTTAAATCGATCAGGTCGCATCAGTGCTGCATTCCAGGCATGCGTCGCACCCCAGTCATGACCTACCAGGACAGCGCTCGGGACCTTCAGCGCATCGAGCAGACCAATCAGATCCCCGGCCGTTTGCAGCGGCGTGTACAAAGTTGCGTCCGCCGGAGCTGAGCTGCGTCCATAGCCGCGCATATCTGGAGCGAGTGCTCGATATCCGGCGGATGCGACTGCTATCATCTGCCGGCGCCATGTGTAGGAAGTATCCGGGAACCCGTGGCAGAAGAGAACGGCCGGACCATCGCCTTGCTCAGTTACGTGCAAAGAGATGCCGTTGGTGGCGATTTCGTATTCCTTGAGAGGCGGCCCGCCGCCAAGTCCCAACTTTTTATCGATATTGCTCATGACGTTCTCCTCAACCATGTCTGATGTTGCATTTTGTGGAACGGTTTCGATCTTCGCCGCCCAGCGATTCGCGAGCGGTTTAACCGGCCCGGAGTTCGCAGGTCACAGCCAAACGATGCCACAATGGGTGAGAGGCCCAGCATTCAGTGAAGCAACTTCGCATTTTCCTTATCCTCTTGCCCGTCTTCGCGGTGTTTACCACTTTTGCGTATGCCGCGCCCAAGCGAGTCGTCATCGACACCGATCCTGGCACGGATGATGCGTTAGCTATCCTTCTGGCCTTGAATTCTCCCGAACTCAAGGTGGAAGCGTTGACGGTTGTACCGGGTAACGTCGATGGACGGCAAGGATTGGAAAATGCGCTGAAACTTATTTCACTCGCTGGGCGCTGCGATGTTCCTGTCGCGGGAGGAGCGCAGCACCCACTGAACCAAAAATTAGTGACTGCGCAGTTCTGGCATGGAAAGAACGGCCTGGCAAACGTAGAATTGCCTGCTTCCAAATGCAAGGTGGACCCCAGATTCGGTCCGGACCTTATCATCCAATTGGTTCACCAATACCCCCATGAGATCACGCTTATTCCCATCGGGCCGCTCACGAATATCGCACTTGCCGTATCCAAGGACCCTTCGATTGTTCCGCTGGTTAAGGATGTCGTGATCATGGGTGGTTCGATCGGGGGCGGGAACGTCGATGGAGCAGCGGAAGCGAACATCTATGGCGATCCTGAGGCGGCGCAGATCGTGTTCGACGCCGGCTGGATGGTGACGATGGTCGGCTCCGATGTGGGGGAGCGGACCTTGATTACGCGCAAAGAGTTAGCGAAGCTCCGCGCCACGCATGGCCCGGAGAACGACTTGATATCACAAGTTGTCGATTTCTACGTGACTCGCAGTGAAAAAAGTGGCTGGAGCGGGGCCGCCATGTACGACCCTTTGGCGGTGGCGATCGCCATGGATCCGACTCTGGGTACGCTGAAGGAAATGCACGTGGATGTAGAAACCAAGGGTGAATTTACCCGCGGAGAGACGGTCGCCAACCGCATGGGCTCAGACGAAAACAACGTCTTGCATGGAGATCACTACGAAATCGAAGGGGTCATCAAACTTAAGCCGAACGCGCGAGTTTGCCTGGACTCTGACCGCGATCGCTTTTTGCAACTTTTTGTAAGCCGGGTTCAAGGCAAATAGCCTGACTGGCCTAGGGCGAAAGGTCTGTTACCATACCAGCGATGAACAAACTTGTTCCATTCCTCTGGTTCGACGACAACGCCGAAGAAGCCGCCGAGTTCTACTTGAGCGTATTCCCGCACGCGCGCAAGGTAGATGAGTTGCGTTCCAAAGGTGTGGGTCCTTGGCCCGTGGGCAAGATTGCCACAATCACAATTGAACTGGAAGGCCAGGAGATGGTCTTTCTCAACGGCGGCCCCGGCCATCAGCTCAATCCAGCATTCTCGTTCTTTGTGCGGTGCGATTCCCAGCAGGAGATCGATAACTACTGGGACAAGTTGCTCGAGGGCGGCAAGCCCAATGCCTGCGGCTGGCTCACAGACCGTTTCGGCCTATGTTGGCAGGTTGTACCGCGCAATATCGGCGAGTTGGTCAGTCATCCCAAAGCCATGGAGGCCATGATGGGAATGGTCAAGATGGACCTGGCTGCGCTGGAAGCCGCCGCGAAAGAAAACTAAGCATCGACGTTCTTGCACTGCCAGCAGCACGATAGGCGAAGGAACGGACGTCGCCGGGGGCCCCTTTTACGCCTTCCTGGCCCATCCAGCAACAGTTTTCGATCGGGAAATCCCGGCTTTACGCGGTCGAAGCATTTTGCCAGTGTCCATCTAAGCAAGCTAGAACAAGGCCCCGTTATGCACTACGAAAAAAATCTACACGCCTTTGTCCCCCCGGCACTCCTCACCCGAGCGCAGGAAGCGGCCCGGCAGGAGCGTATCAGTCTCGACGAGTTGGTAAGCGCTGCCGTAGAGCAGCGTTTGAACATGCGCGGGCTTGAGGAAGTGCTGGCTTTCGGCAAACGACATGCCAAGGAGCGTGGCCTGAAACCCGGCGACGTGGCAATAGCCATTGCCAAGGAGCGCCGCAAGATTCCGGCGGCCGAGTAGTGAGTGCTGCGTGTCTCCGCTGATACCAATCTTTATATTTCAGCCCTTAACTTCGGCAGCAAGCCGGAGCAGCTTTTGCGCCTGGCAAAGGCCTGCATCATTCAGCTGGTCATCTCCAATGCCATCCTGGCGGAGATGGTCGATGTGCTGCGCGGCGAAAAATTGGCCTGGCCGGAGCCGGAAATCCAGAAGCACAGCGGGAAATTGCGGATATGTGCGAACGGGTGCAGCCGGCCGAGACGGTTTCCATCATCACGGAAGACCCCTCCGACAACCGCATCCTGGAGTGCGCCGCAGCCGGTGAGGTAGATCATCGTCACCGGCGATAAACATCTTCTGAAACTTGAACAGTTCCGCAACTCACCCATCCTCAAGGTCGCGGAATTCTTTAAACGCTTGTAAGAGTTTCGGAGGGATGGCGGTCGCGTCCACTTTCGCCCCAAGGAGGCTACGACTGCCCCTCTGGATGTCGTGGTCATCGATCATCTGGAACAGCCTTCATCAAACTAAAGCTGCTTCTTCTGGCCGTATCGCCACAAAAATGTGCCATCCGTAACTCCCCTGGGCATCGAGCCCTGCGGTCGTCACAAACCATTGAACATTTTTCGGATTATGCCGTTAGTGATCCGTCGAAGCGAATATCTCATCTGGGAAGAGGAACTACGGGAATGTCTACGAGCGCGATCACCAGCAATCTTCTCTCGACGGACTTCGAAACATCCTCAACCGCCAATCAGTTCGCGACGGACCTGAACCAGCTGGCGAAGGACCTGCAAAGTGGTAACGTGTCTGCGGCGCAACAGGACTATGTCACCCTTTCGCAGGATCTCGAAAACGGTGCAACTTCCTCCAGCGCGACCACCTCGTCCAGCGGAATCACGGTTAGCCTTCTCTCCAGCATTGCCGGTTCCTCGAGCAGCCTGAGCGCGTTTACCAGCGAGCTCAATCAGCTCGGCACTGACCTGAACAACGGCGATTTGAGTTCCGCCCAGCAGGATATGCTTTCGCTGGACTCGACGGCCCTGAACGCCGCCTCTTCGACCACTGCCGCGACCAGCGCTGCGGCTTCTGCATCCTCCACCAACCAGGCGGAATCCGCCGCCTTGATTCGTGCGATTGTCCAGGCAATGGGCGCGGGCGATACCTCGGCGATCAGCACCGGCCTTTCACAACTGGCTTCGGTATCGACGAGTTCCCAGGGCGCGAGCGTTCTGCAACAGCTGAGCAGCAGTTTTGGCTCCAGCAGTTCGTCCTCAAGCTCGATCAGCGGGTTGCTCGGTAGTCTAAACTCGAGCAACGCCACCTCTGAGGTGGACCTGCTGGCATAGCGAGTGCGCTCCGCAGGCTGCGGTGCGCAGATGAGTAAACCCGTAAGTGTCCTGTCTCTGAAGTTCATTGAAAAATTCGAAACGTCGAATAACGGCCTCAGGGGCTTTAGCGAGTGTGTGAGAACACATCTCGGCTATAAAGACACAGGGTGCCCCATGTACTTTCGACCGAGACTACTGCTGCGGCTTGGCCTCTGGCTGCGACTGGACTTTGTAGTCGGCCGGCAGCTGGAAAAGCGAAGGATCCGGCTCAGCACGATTCAAGTTGCGGACTTCCGTCGTGGTTTCTCCGTTCCTTGGATCACTCATCTTATGGAGAACCTCCACGCCTAAGTCCGGCGACATCCACCTTTCCGTAACAACAGTGATGTCTCGATCGTTGCCCTGCGTTCCCGCAGGGTAGACAGTGGTGATTCGCGTCCCCTCCGCATAGACCCCGTCAATCGTTTTCCCGTCCAACTTCTCTCTTGAGCTCTGAGCGTTCGACCTCGGCGGCGGAGGTTGGCTTGGCTGAGCAGCGACTACTCTTTGCGGGACGTGGGCCGACGGGACTGGTATAGAAAAAACCGTTGCGGTTTTCTGTTGGGGGTTAAGGTGTATATTCTGACCACTCACCGGGTCCATGATGGTGATGAACATCGGTTGATCGGCTGGTTGGCCACGAAGCTTCGCCACCGAGTCGGGCACGTAAGTCTCATTGCGAGTTCTGCCTTGCGAATCTCGCGCTTCAAACCTTTTCTGCTCCTCCGTGATGTGGGTTCCATCGGCGAGGGTTCGTACGGTCGTCGAAACAAACTCGGCGCTAAAGGGAACTCCTTTCCCACCACGAATGAAATCACTGTAGCTATAACTATAGGCGGCGACTGACCCGCCCGCTCCACTTCCTACCTGGGCATAAGGGTGCGGTGAGACAGAGGAGACTGCGGACAGAACAAAGATAGGCCAATAGCGGAGAGCCATAGAAAATCCTCCTTTGGCACTCGCCAACAGTATGCGGCAGCAGCCTGCCTAGCCGCAAATGAGAAAACGGCCAGAGTCAATTCCTGCTTCCCGGTGAGCAGGTTGCGGTGATCATCTGTTCGATGGCTTTATAACTCACTGGCTTGGAGATGAAATCATCCATGCCTACCCCCAAACAGCGGTCCCGTTCCTCGTTCATCGCCGATGCGGTCATGGCCACAATGGGTATGTGAACGCCTGCCGCTTCCTCGCTGCGGATTCTTTCCGTGGCTTCCAGGCCCGTCATCTCAGGCATGTGGACATCCATGAGAATGAGATCGAAAACGCTCTCTCTCCATTGCTCCAGAGCCTCCAGGCCATTAGTTGCCAGCGTGACCCGGTGTCCCATCTTGCTCAACATCCCTATCGCGACTCGTTGATTGACCACGTTGTCTTCGGCCAGCAGAATTTTTAGTGACAGCGAGGATGCCGGAACTTCGGCGGCCGGTGGAGCGGCTGGGGTTACCGGCTTATCTACGCCCAGCGCAAGACGAATCGCGGCCAGCAAGTCGGATGCGCTGATGGGCTTGACCAGGCAAAACTCCACCCCCATCTGGCGGCAGAGTTCCGTGGTCCTGAACTGATCGCATGAGGTCAACATCATGATCACGACACTTTGCAACTGCGGCTGTTGCCGAATGCGATCGAGCACGCCCATGCCACCTAACCCGGGCATTTGTTCATCGAGCAGAAGCAAGTGATAGGGCTCCCCTGCGAGAGCGGCTCGAGAAAGTTCTGCGAGCCCGGACTCCCCGGAATCACATACGCGCGGTTCCATTTTCCATTGCCGGGTTAGCTCGAATAAAATTGTTCTGTTGGTCGCGTTGTCATCAATGATCAAGGTACGCAGGCCCTGCAACGCTTCGCTCGAAATGGGGGCCGCGGGCTGCAACGTCGGCGCCACCTCAAAGTAAACGTCAAAGGTGATGGTCGTGCCCTCGCCGAGCATGCTTTTGAGACCGATTTCGCCTCCCATCAGCGTCACGATGCTCTTCGAAACCGCTAGACCCAATCCAGTACCACCGTGTAGCCGATGGCCTGGGGTGTGCGCTTGCTGAAACTCCCGGAACAATCCTTCCTGCTGGTCCAGAGGAATTCCTATTCCGGTGTCGCGGATAGAAAACTGCAGACGTGCACGCCCGTTCGTAATCTCCTTCACCGAGACGCCTACCGAGACTTCTCCCTGCTCAGTGAATTTAATCGCATTCCCTACGAGATTGAACAGGACCTGCGCCAGACGGACCGGGTCGCCCGTGAGGTCGGCGGGGACATCTTGCGCATAACGCAGCGCCAGCTCCAGGCCCTTTTGATGTGCCAGGAAGGCGAGGCTCCGCAACACGTCCTTGACCACGCTGGGTAAATGGAAGGCAACCGAATCGAGGACCGTTTTGCCCGCCTCCAGCTTGGAGAAGTCGAGGATTTCATTGATGATCGTCAACAGGCGGTCGGCTGAGGACTTGACCGCCAGCAAAAAGTCGCGCTGCTCTTCCGTCAGCGTTGTGCTGAGAGCAAGCTCCGTCATCCCAAGAATGCCATTCATCGGGGTGCGAATTTCATGGCTCATGTTGGCCAGGAATTGACCCTTGGCGCGGCTAGCCTGCTCGGTGGCAACCATCGCCGTGGTTAGCTCTTCTTGCGAACGGACATATCGCACCTGCAGGATGGCTGCCCGCACTCCATAGATCACGACCGCGGCGGAAATGCAGAAGAAGCCGATCCATGGGTGATCGGGGGCAATTTTCACCCCCATGAGCGTGATCGCGAGGGTGAATAACAGTGGGCTTAGGTTATCGATCAGCAGGCCGGCGGTGCGCTGGCTGTTGCTCCGTCCGCTCGCGTCGTTCTGCGGCTCATGCTGCCAGGCAAACGCGCCAAAGAGAGCCAGTTCCGGGAGGTCCCAAAGAGCGTCTTGTAGTCCCAAACTCCAACCGAGGTTCAGTTCGAGCTCGCCCAGGATAACAACCACGATGGCGTTGACCCATAGGTAGATCGCGAGAACGCGATAAAAGCGCTTTCTTGCCGGACTAGGGTTGGATAAGAAGCGCAAGCTGACCGCCGCGACCAAAATCCAATTCTCCGCATCGTCCAAAAACTGCAGATCGTTCGCGGAGATCGCCTGGGCATGGGCATGTGAGGGCAATACCGAGAAGAGCTGCAAGTAGGCAAGCATGGCAGCTATCAGTGCTTGTGCCGCGTCCAGCCAGGGGAAAACCTTCAGACCTACATCCGCACTTCGGGAGCAGATGGCCAACAGAATAGGAATTCCGTAGGCAAAGAAGAAGAAATCGAAGTTGATGGCCTGGGTTTGCGTTTGTACGTCGGCCATGAAGTAGTAGTACGTGAATCCCAGTTGGCCGACCGCTGCCAGCAGAAAACCACAGCAGAATAACAGCCACAACGGCCTGGTCTCCGGCTCTTTGTCAAAAGCGCCGAGCAGACATACCGTGGCCCCCATGAGGAGAAACAAAAGAGTGATCAGGTTGGAGAAGAGGGTCGCACGAGGGTTAAAGATGAGGACAGCCGCGTGCGCTACCACCAGGATCGCGCCCGTTACGAATAGACTACGAGCCCAATTAGTCCTGATCACGGCACATCCGGCGAGAATCCGTTCATCTGGGGCCCTCGGGAACGTTTGGGGCACGCAGGCTGTTGCAAAAGAAGACATTTTGCACCGCTGCGTTGATCGATCCTGTTCCCCACACACTTAAATCGTCGTTACGGTCTCAAGACCGTCCGGCACTTGTGCGTAGTAGCCGAAGATAAAACGTAGCACGGCGGATGGGTTCCGCTCTTTGTTATTTCCCCCCGCCTGTGCCATGTAAGCCAACTATGTGAACACTGGCGGCGGAGGATCGTCACTGACCTGATATTGCCTGCCATCTAGCTGCGAACCGGCGTTGAGAGCGCTCTTCGTGCTGTCGCTTATCCATACGTACCCGTGCCATCCGTCATTCCTGCACGCTAACGGAACAACAACAGTTCCATGCCAAACAGAACAGAACGCCTACTGGAAGAGCTTGAGTGCGTTCAGCAGGGTGTAGTAAACGCCCCATGCGGTGGGTATCGAAACCAGTAACCAGGCAGCAAATATGAGGACCGGCGATGTCTTGTTCTCGGTTGCGACCACGATGGAAGCTCCTTGTTCAATGTCCTGCCCGGACCGGGCTGCTCGCGCTCTCGAGCCAATACTTCTGGGCCACCGGCCGCACCAGGAAGTCGGCGACAAAACCTACCACCATAAGGCCAGCCATGATGTGCAGGATCACCGGATAAGCCTGTTGCTTCGGTAAGTGGTTGGCGACGTAATGGTCAAGGATGCCATTGACAATCAGCGGTCCCACGATGCCCGCGGTGGACCACGCCGTCAGCAGCCGCCCATGGATGGCACTCACGTGATAGCCGCCGAAGAGATCCTTGAGATAAGCGGGAATGGTCGCGAATCCCCCGCCGTACATGCTGATCAGGACACCCGCAATCAGCACAAAAAGCGCAACCGAATTAAGGCCGTTCGCCGTAAAAGGAAGCGCCAGGTAAAGCAGTACCCCCAGAACAAAGAAGATAAAGTAGGTTGTCTTGCGCCCGAAGAAGTCCGACATGGACGCCCAAACAAAGCGCCCGCCCATGTTGAAGAGGCTCAGCAACCCCACAAATCCAGCCGCCGCGACCGCCGTCACGCGCCCGCGGAAGAGATCCTGGATCATCGGCGAGGCCTGTTCCAGAATCCCGATGCCGGCGGTCACGTTCATGCACAGGATGACCCACAAGAGCCAAAACTGCGGCGTACGAGTGGCAGCGTTGACGTCTACCTTGTGGGTGGAGATGAGGGCCGATTGCGTTGCCCTGGGAACCCATCCCTCCGGCTTCCAGCCCTCCCGCGGCACACGAATCGTAAAGACGCCAAACATCATAAAGACGAAGTAGAGTAGGCCCATCGTTAGCCAGGTGTTGGCGATGGGATGCGGGGCCGCTTTGTAAAACGTCATTAGCCTCGTCCCCAGGGGGGAGCCGATCATCGCACCTCCCCCGAAGCCCATGATCGCGAGGCCGGTGGCGAGTCCGGGCCGGTCCGGAAACCACTTGATCAGGGTCGACACCGGGGAGATATAGCCCAGGCCCAGCCCGACGCCGCCGATCACCCCGTAGCCAAGATAGATGAGCGCCAGAGAGTGGGTGGCTGCGCCGGCGGCCGCCACCAGGAACCCGGAACTGAAGCAGGTAGCCGCGACAAACATCGCCTTGCGCGGTCCCGCCGTCTCCAGCCACCGGCCAAACAGCGCCGCGGAGAGGCCCAGCACCGCGATGGCGATGGAAAAGACATAGCCCACCTCTTTCAGGCTCCAGACCGCACCGTCCGCGCTCTTAAGCCCCAAAAGCGGATTCTTGAAGATACTGAAGGAATAGACTTGGCCGATGGCAAGGTGAATGGAGAGGGCAGCGGGGGGTACCAGCCACCGGCTAAAGCCCGGAGGGGCGATGGAGACTTCACGATCAAGAAATGCCAGCATTTGCCTATTTCCAGCAGATTCGGAGATTAGTCTGTTCTCGAGGGGGCGACTCCATCTTTTATCACATATGGGGTTGGGACCGCCCAGACACCCTAAACTTTGGCTGGCTGCCCTAAGCCAATGTGGGCCGCCGCACAGATTGGTTTCCTATGCGAGAATTCCAAGGTCGAGAGTTATTGTTCGTAATCGTCCGGGGAGCGGCCTATGCCTGAAGCATCGGAAAAAGTTCTGGCTTTAACCATCGAACGCAGCGGAGACAGCGCCGTTGTGAAATGTAGCGGGCGCTTGGTAGCAGGCACAACTGAAGAACTCCACCGGGAGGTGAAAGATCTACTTCCTCAGACAAAATTGGTTGTAGTTGACCTGGCGGAACTGACCTACGTCGATAGCACCGGACTTGGCGTGTTGGTGCGGCTATACTCCTCTGCCCGGCAAGCGGGATGCGAGCTCAAGTTGCTCCGCCTTGGCAAGCAGCTTCGCAATTTACTGAAGATGACAAACCTGCTCTCGATCTTTGGCCAGGTAGAGGACCACGGCATCAATATTGCTTAATCCCGCTTAGCCTGCGCCCCCGTCGCAAGCGAACAGCGCTATTTATACCTCCTTTCGGGATCTTTCCTATTGAAGATACGGCCGCTCAGGTCTCGCCTGGCATCCGCCTTGGCGAGTAAAGATTAGGAATAATTTAGCCAAGTTACCTCATTCCTTCCAGCGTTTTTGGCTCCAACTTCTGTGACAGTAAACATGCGATATACTCCGTCCACTTAGTTGGGGCCAATTACAGTTGCGTTTAAATCGAACCTTCAAAGGAGTGGTCTATGGCTTTACGCCGTCTTCCCCTGCACGCTTCTCTTCTCGGTCTAATGACGATAGCTACCCTTAGCGGGTCCTCAAAATCGGCCGTAGCCGCCGCTGGATCGGCTACCGCTGCTCCACGCATCGTCGCCGCAGTGGATGAGACCAAGCTAGTCGCGCTCCCCGGCCAAACACCCGCGCTCGCGGTCGCGAAGTTCGATCGGGGAGCGGTCACGGACAGTCTCGCGATGCAGCATATGTATCTGCAGCTGAAACGGAGCGCGGAGCAGGAAGCGGCGCTGGCGCAAGCAGCGCAGGAAATCCAAGATCCGCACTCCAGAAAATATCATCAATGGATGACCGCCGAGCAGCTGGGCCAGAACTACGGGCCTTCGCAGCAGGATATCGATACCGTCACGGCGTGGCTAAGCCTGCACGGTTTCCAGGTGAATGCAGTCCACAAGAATGGATTGACGATCGACGTCTCGGGCACGGCGGGCCAGGTGCGGGAGGCGTTTCATACCGAGATCCACAACTACATGGTGAACGGTAAACAACACGTTGCCAATGCGAGCGATCCTCAAATTCCTGCAGCCTTGTCATCGGTGGTGGCGGGTTTCACCGCTCTGCATAACTTTATGCCGAAGCCCCAGATGCAGAAACCGAAGGCGAATTTTTCTTTTCCCTGCACCGGATGCCCGGATGGATTTAACGGGATACAACTCTACGATGAAGCTCCCGCGGATTTTTCTACCATCTACAATGTAACTCCCCTCTATAAGGCGAGCACCCCGATCACGGGCAAGGGACAGACTGTCGTGGTTCTCGAGGATACGGATATCAAAGCGGCGGATGTGGTTACGTTCCGCACGGCATTCGGACTTAGTTCCTATTCCGGGACTTTCACGCAAATTCATCCTGGGACTGGCTGCACGGATCCCGGGCTGAATGCAGACGAGGGGGAAGCTGCCTTGGACGCCGAATGGGCCGGCGCAGTGGCGCCGGACGCGGCCGTCGAGCTTGCTTCCTGCGCCGATACGCTCACCAACTTCGGCGGCTTTATCGCTGCCCAGGGGCTGCTCGATTCGGCAACGCCTCCACCCATCATCAGTGTCAGTTACGGCCAATGCGAGATAGAACTCGGACCGGTTGGCAATGCTTACGTGAACGCCCTTTGGCAGCAAGCAGCCATCGAGGGAGTTTCCGTATTTGTTGCGGCCGGAGATGGCGGTCCGGCGGGTTGCGATAATTTCGATTTGCCCACACCGAACTGGGCGACCGTCGGCATAGCGGCCAGTGGTTTTGCCTCAACGCCCTATAACGTCGCGACCGGGGGCACCGATTTTATCGATACCGCCGAGGGAACGAACAGCACTTACTGGAGTTTGACCAACAGCGCCAGCGGAGCGTCCGCTAAATCGTATGTGCCAGAGATGACTTGGAATGATAGTTGCGCCAGCAACATACTCTACGAATATTTCGGGTATACGAACGGCCTGACGTTCTGTAACAGCACGATCGGCGCGGACTTTGTGGACCTTGGCGCAGGCAGCGGCGCTCCCAGCCTCATATACGCGAAGCCTTACTGGCAAAAGAATATCCCCGGGATCCCGAACGACGGGGTGCGTGATTTGCCGGATATTTCTCTGTTCGCGTCAAACGCATTTTGGTCCCACGCGATTCTTTTCTGCATGTCCGATGTATCGCAGGGTGGAGCGCCTTGCAACTACTCCAATCCCACAGACGCTCTGTTTAACAGTGCCGGGGGCACATCTTTTACCGCCCCACAATTCGCCAGTATTCAGGCATTGATTAACCAGAAGACAGGCGTTTCTCAGGGCGATGTTGGTCCCATCCTCTATAGCTTAGCCAGGGGCGAGTACGGGACGGCTTCTGCCCCGAACAGGACGAAGCTGTCGTCCTGCAATGCTCTCCAAGGCAATAAGATCGGGTCCTCGTGCATTTTCTACGATGTCACGGAAGGTAATATTAACCAGCCTTGTTATGGTGTCATTAACTGTTACGATCCGTCCGTAGCGGAGTATGGTCTGCTTTCGACATCGGATACTACTCTATTGGAAGCCTATCCGACTACGACCGGCTGGGACTTCGCCACGGGTCTAGGCAGCGTGAATGTCACTAACCTGGTAAACAGTTGGCCATAACTCGAAGCGAATCCTGACGGTGCCGTCCCGGTGCCGTTCTGTTTTGACAGGGTACGGGCTTCAGCCGCTGAGGGATCGCCCTCAGCGGCTTTGGCCTGGAGTCGTTCAAGTTGATTCACGTACGGGCTGAGTTTGCAGAAAAACACCGCGCGAGTCCCACCTTGAGATGATGACCCCAAGGGCTAAATAGAGTGTGCGAGAACCCGACGGAAGAAACCGCAGATCTCTCACTACGCTCCGCCGGATTTCCTGTCGAGTTTTGTGGCGTTGATAAAGTGCATGCGGCACTCTTCACGGAGAGCCGCATACGTGGTCGTTGTCAAAGCTGCGAGGTAGGAAATCCGTGTACGCTCCGGTCGAAAAACAGAAAAACATTTCCCCGAAAGGTCGCACGAACTGCAGGTCCCTAGGCTTCGCTCCTAATGAACAACCGCACCTTGGACCGACCAAAAGCGTTTGAGGGGGCTTCGCCCGTCTTTTTCGGCCCACGTACGCTGGTGCGAACATGGGGCACCCATCGAGTGCGCGGCGGCCGGTACTGTTCATTGCTCCTTTAACTTGCCGCAGGCAAGTCGGCTCCTCGGGATGACAAGGGGAGGGCGGCGTTTACACTGGGGATCGGTTATTGGGATTGAGAGATGACAAAGGGGAGCGTGACGCTTCCATGGAGAATGGTCGTCGAACGGAAGGCGATTTTCATCACTTTGGGTGACCGCGGGCCCGTAACCTCTCTCCACTAACGCGCCGCCGCCTTGTCTTGGGATTTCTCGATCCCGCTAACCGAACCCGAATGGAAGCGTCGCCCTCCCCTTGTCATCCCGAGCGCAGCCGAGGGACCTGCAGTTCTACGGGCCTTAGTGGAGATGTTTTTTCGACAGAACGTAGCGAAGCGTAGTGGAGAGATCTTCGGTTTCTTCTGTCGGTTTCTCACGCGCCCCTTTAAAGCCCATGTTTTTCCAAGCTTTACGGCCCGACTAGAAAGTTTTGAAAATGATGGGTTTAGAGTCGGCGTGAGAACCGGAACTAAGGACCCAACAAAAGCTGACGGGTGCCCCATGTTCGCGCCAGCTAACGTGGGCCGAAAAAGACGGGCGGCCCGGATCTCCTGCTACGCTGCTCTGAACAGAACCACGTGTGCGCCTTTCCGCGAAGAAACGCGCGTGCACCGTACCAACGCCACGAAGTCCGACAGGAAATCCGGGGGAAGCCCATCAAACGCTTCTAGGCCGCGAGTGAAAGCATTCGAAGGATTCATATTCGGCCCACGTACGCTGGTGCGAACATGGGGCACCCGTCAGGCTCTGTTTGGTCCTACAGGTCCGGGTTCATCCTGTAGCTCTCACATACCCTCTTTAGTCATGCCTTTGCCCTGAAGGGGACAAAGCGCGCTGCAGCGGCTAAGGGGGTGCGGAAAACTCGCTGTCGGGGTTGATATAGAGCTTATTAAATACTTCTTTGAGCGGCACTTGGCTTCAATGGACACGTCAGGACCATCAGATTGGACTATTGAATCTTGGTATCAACGGCTTCCGGTTCGAATCCCTCATCCGTGAGGGCTTTCTGGACGGCGGTGCGAAGCGTTGCTTCATCGGTATTCCTGGGAAGCTTCTCGTGACGCCGGATCACTTCCTCGCCATTGATAATGCGCACCAACCAACTTTTCTTTTCAGCATCCCAAGCGACTTCTACGCGATCCGCACGCATATGTTCCTCCGCTGGAGCGTGTTGGTGGACGCGGGTGGAATCGAACCACCAACCTGTCGATTAAGAGTCGAATGCTCTGCCAGTTGAGCTACGCGTCCGCTGAGAAGACCGAATGCTGAGCAGCATTCAAGGCCGGGCTGTCACATGCCCAAGCAAAAATATAGCACAGTCAGCGCGGCTAAAACGTGAAGGAAAGGCCGCCCTGAACGGACCGCTCGGTCTGGGCAAAATAAAGCGTGCTGCCATCGCGGGTGAGGAAGGGACGATACCCCTGCGCCAGCAAATTACGAACATCCACCAACGCTTCAGTACCGTTGGGCAGAAGATGACCGCAGTGAATCGGTTGGCGAATCAGAAGGTTCAGATAGGCGCCCTGCCCGAAGCTGTCGTACAGCGCCACCGGCGTAACAGTGGACAGAGGCTGCCACCGGTACGAGGCCTGCCAGCCGGTTCCGCTGCGCACCAGCCGGCCGTCCAGAGAAGCGGTGATGGCTTCCGTCTTGCGCTGAGTAATGCCCTGCACCGCCTCGTCTATGGTGACGGCCGAATCCGGGCTCTCGAAAGCGAGCGCTTTGCCATCCGCATAGGAAATCGTCGCCCAGGTGGATCCCCCGACTTTCTGCGCCAGGGACGCCCTGATCCCACCGGTTGTGTATCCGTGGCCGGTCACCCGGAAGCCTTGGGCCACTGGGTCATAGAGCACGTCACCACCCGCAAGATCCTGCTGCGATACCGATCCGCCGCCAGCGATAACTGGGTTCTGCAATTCATCCTGGTAAAACGCCACCAACGCCCGGCGCGACGCGGTCTCGCCCTCCAACCGCAGTTCCTGGTGCAGACCCCGCTCCACACGCACCCGGCCAGACTGCTCCGTAAACATCGGCGCCAAGGTAGCGCTATCCGCCAACTCGCCGGCGCTCTGCATCTCCGGCGAAGTCGCCAGGCGGTAGGATACGCGCACCTTGTCGTCGTGCCAGACGGCGTTGACGAAGGGCAGGCTCGACGTGCTCGTCTCAGCCGCCCCACGAACAGACTGGACCTCGTTGCCCAGTTCCAAGGAGGCGTTAGGACCCAGATTGACGGCCTCGGCACTGCGCAGCCGCAGCGCGGACAAACCCCGTCCTCCGTCGGCGCCTTCTACCGCCGACATCTGCTGCACCGTAGCTACGTTGTAAATCTGCCGCTCCGGGCCAAGCGCAAGCTCGTATCCTGCCGTGTATTCGGAACTATCCACCGGCTGCGGGCTCAGGCTGGCGCGCAGAATGAGATGGCCACCCACCGCGCTCGAGCGCTCAATGGCGAAGGCATGATGAGGGCCGGCTTGGGCAAAATCGTGAGATGAGGTGTGCACGGCAACCCGGGCTGCCAGTTGAGGAGCGGAGCCGTGATCATCCTTGGAGAGAACTACGAGCGGACCATCCTGCAGAAGCCGCAACAGCGGACGATTGCTCGAAGACCGTAAGGTCCATTTCCAATCGTCGCTGGGCTCGTCGGGTGACCGAGGCTGGGCCGGAAGCCACTGAATGGCCTCAAAAAGCGTACTCAAGGTGAGATTTACCACCACTTTGCTGCGCGACCGGAGACGTAGACCCTCCCGCAGGGTGGGAAGGAAAGATTCTCCGGTAGCCTTTACCTGGTAGGTTCCTGGAAAAACCTGCGCGAAAGAAAACGCGCCGTGCATGTTGGTATAGACCCTGGCAATCACCGTAGCATTGCCAGCCAATAACTCGACCATCGCGCCCATTTGCGGCGTGCCACGCGCATCGCACACAACTCCACTCACCGTTCCCGGCAAAGGCGCGGCCGCGGCAGGCAAAAGCCCTGCCAAAGTCATCACCATCAGAGCTGCGATTTGGCAATACCTTCTACGCACTCAATATGCTACTCGCTCAAACCCATTGCAGTAACCCTGCGCAGCTGCGCACAAAGTTACTCTTTGCAGCTTATCAGAGCCCTAATCAACCGTAAACGGGGCGGACTGCGCCACCTGCTGCTTGGAAACGTGATCGTTGACTGTGATGGTCACCTGGTACTTGCCCGGCTGGAGACTGGCCAGGGGTACCGACCTACGTACGGTCAACTGATCGGAGTTGGCGCTGTTATCTCCCAATGCGGAGCTCGACTCCGACGTATCCAGTATCGCCTTGTTAGACGCCATATCCGTGATTTGGTACTGAATCGTGGCTGCGTTTTGCTTGCTTTTGTCGTCGATGGCCAAGTTGTAGATCTGCATCCAGAAATTGAGCTTCTGGCTGCGATGGAAACTGACCGCCACCAACGGCCCGGAGCTGACCCGCGGCCGCACGTAGGTGTTGCCGATAATGAATTGCCCGGTGCCGATCTGCTTGGTGGGCACCTGCTCCATTTTGTCGGCCAGAATCAGTGAAGACGCAGAAAGCTTCTCATCGTCGTACTTGGGCACCACGATCCCTTCCGCCCAGGTGCCGATGTGGTCGGGATTGTTGACGTCCTTGATGGCGATGTCCACACGGTAGCGGCCTGGCTTCAGAGGCAAAGCCCACCAGTGCACGGACGCTTGATCGAGCGCTTTGCCCAACAGCTCGCTCGGCTGTTGCACCTCGAGGGTCTGCTCAAAGGTCTGGACAACGTGGTCGGTAATGGTCGCCACCCGGCCCAGAACGTTTACCTCGCCCTTGGCCACGCCATCCTTGGTGTTGAAGGTGATGTCCCGATTCCGGATCTGCAGGGTCAACGGAACCAGCACCGTATCCTCGGTGACCTTCACGTAATCGGTCCGCACTTCAAACGGAAAGAAGGGCCCACTCAACACCTTGTGGTTCACCAGGAACGATTCCAAATCCTTGAACTTGACCGCCGGTGGGGCCTGCAACTTGGCGAACTGCTCCAGGCGGTCAAACTGTTTGGCTTGGTTCGAACTCGACATCGGACCGCCGCCCAGGTTCTCGAGGCCGCCATTGAAGCGGTCGGTCCGCTTCGAGGTTCCCATCTGCTCGCCCAGGGTGGCGCCAGCGCCCGGAACATGGAGCAGCGCGTCCTTTTCCGAGCGATCGAGGGTCATGTGGTAGTCGCCGCACATGCAGGTATCCACAAACTCGATGTCGATGTTCTCCCCGATACCCTCAATGTAACGGTAATGCCAGGTCTCGAAGGGAAAGGTAGAAGTTTCGCCGCCACCCTCGTCCATGGGGCGTTCGTAGGAGCCGCCGCTGGGGTGCGATTCAATGCTGTCCGGTTTGCCGTAGGCGATGTACATGTGGCCGCGGTCGGTTTTCCAACCCGGCTTGCCGGCGGCGAAATGCTCGTTGGCATAGGCGATCCGGCGGTAGTTCTCTTCTCTGAATTCGTTCTCGGGGGAATCGGGATCGGGATTGCGCCGCCGCCAGAAATTCTCGATAAAGTTGTCGCGCTCCTCATCGTTCGACAGGCTCTTGAAGGCTTTGAGCTCCTGATCGGTGATGATCCAGCGCACATCCTCGTCGACCCATCTCTTGTAGGGGCCTTTGAGCTCGTTTCTCAGTTCTTTCTGCTGCTTAAACCTGTCCTTATCACTCAGCGGCCGTTTTAGCGGATCCTGGCCAGGAGGGGTGGTTTGCGAATCCTGGGCTGCGCTTGCGGCTGGAGTTGTTGCCTGGGGCGCCGCCTGCGCCAAGACCACAGGTGACAGGCCCATCAACAAAGACAGAAAGAGGGTGGAATGAACCCTGAACATAGGTTGCGCGATACTCCCCGTACGGCGTTTCAAGTTTAAGGTTCGGTAACAGCTATTTCAAGCGGCGAATGGTGTTTCCCGCCTTTATCTTATGGACGATAGGTCGCACTGGTAATCTGGATTTAACGGTACCAGGGGCGAAAACCCGGAACTTGGCCCCGTGGTTCCACGTATGATGTACAGGGGTCGGCGAATCCCGGTCCAGCATGAAACTCAAGAAAATATTGCTCATCTCAGGCGCGGTTCTGGTGGCGGCGGGTATTGCCGGATTCACCATCGTGCGCGCCCAATCCGGCTATACCAAGGTACTTACGGCCAGGGTGGTGCGCCAGAACCTGGTCTCCATCGTCAGCGGTACAGGGCAGATCAAGCCCAAGACCTACGTCAATATCGGAGCCACCTCCTTCGGCAGGATCACGCACCTTTACGTCAAGGAAGGCGATCACGTGAAGAAGGGGCAAGTCCTGGCGACCGTCGAGAGCGTGCAGGCGAGGGCCGGGGTCGATGCCCAGCAGGCCAGTATTCGCTCCGCCGACACCGACATATCCTCCTATTTGGCCGCGGAGAAGACCGCCGAGGCCACGGTGGACCACTCCCAGGCCGACCTGAACCAAAAACTGCTGGACTGGCAGCGCGCGCAGGCCCTTTACAAAGCCGAACTCATCGCCAAGTCAGAGTACGACTCCAAGAAGGCCGCGTACGACACCGATGTCGCCACCCTCGCGCAAAGCAGAGCTGCTCTGGTGCAGGCGCGCGCCCAGACGGCTTCCGCCCGGGGCAAACTGAGCACCGCGCAAGCCACGCTCACGAGCAACATCGATGCGCTCAACAAAACAGTCAGCGTGGCTCCCTTCGACGGCATTGTGACCAACATGCCGGTGCGCGAAGGCGAAACGGTGGTGGTGGGTATTCAGAATGCCGAAGGCAGCACACTGATGACCTTGGCTGACCTTTCCGTCATTACCGCCGAAGTTAAGGTAGATGAAACCGATATTGTCAATGTGGCTATGGGCCAGCAGGTCAACGTATCGGTGGATGCCTTGCCGGGCAAGGTTTTCCCTGGACTGGTGACCGAGGTGGGCGACCAGGCGATTCTGCGCTCCACCGGCATCGCCACCAGCCAAAGCACGACTGGCACCGAAGAAGCCAAGGATTTCAAGGTGGTGGTTACCCTGTCCCACCCGCCGCCGGAGCTTCGTCCTGGCCTCTCCGCCACCGCCAAAATCACCACTGCGACGCGCCAGAATGTATTGACCATTCCCATCCAGGCCTTGGCCATGCGCACCCCTCAATCCCTTAAGCCCGGGCCGTCGATGCAGACGGTGAATGCCGCCTCCGCCCCGGATGGGGTGACGAATAGCACTCAGGATCCGGGAACCCAAGGCGTCTTCCTGATGCTCTCCCACGGCAGCAGATTGCGATCGGATTTTGTTCCCGTCAACACCGGCATCACCGGCGCCACCGACATCGAAGTCACGAGCGGCCTGAAAGAGGGAGATGAAATTGTCATCGGCCCATACAAGGTCCTGCGCACGCTGAAGAACGACGCCAAGCTGAAGCGGGATAACGCAGCCGCAACCCAAACCACGGAATCCTCGTAGGAGCGAACGGATGGCACTGGAAACCGCCGGCCCCGCGCAAGTTGAGCTGTCCCGGGAGGATGGCCAAACAGAAGTGATCGTGGTGGAGGATTTGTGGAAGACCTACACCATGGGCCTGGACCAGGTGGTCAACGCGCTGTGCGGTATCAACCTGCGCATTCGCCACAATGAATACGTGGCCATCATGGGTCCATCGGGTTCGGGCAAGTCGACCCTGATGAATCTGATCGGCTGCCTGGACACACCGACGAAGGGGAAATACTGGCTCAACGGCCACTTGGTGAGCGAATTAAACGACGATGAACTCGCGCGGATTCGTAACCGTGAAATTGGCTTCGTCTTCCAAACCTTCAATCTGCTGGCCCGCGCTACCGCGCTCCACAACGTAGAGCTGCCATTGATTTACAACGGGACTCCAGCGGGTGAGCGAATCGAGCGCGCCAAGGCAGCTCTGCGCTCGGTCAATCTCGAAGCCCGCATGAACCATAAGCCCAACGAGTTATCTGGCGGTCAGCGGCAGAGGGTGGCGATTGCGCGGGCGTTGATCAACCGGCCTTCGATCATCCTGGCGGATGAGCCGACCGGCAATCTTGATTCCAAGACGGGCGATGAGATCATGGCCCTCTTTGATGAGCTGCACAGCAAGGGCAACACGATTATCCTGGTGACTCACGAGCCAGACATCGCGGAGTATGCCCATCGCGTAGTTCATATCCGCGACGGCATGATCGCCTCCGACACCGTATCTTCCCGGGTACGCACCGTGCAAGCCTAGTCTCGCCAGGGCGCCATGCGAGCAAGCAAAAATGCTTGAATGAGGCACCCGGCCGTAGTGTTCGCGCGCTCGCGCAGACTGTTGCGTCCAGAACTTTAGAAAAAATCACCTAGCTCAACTCTTTTTTTCCTCCGCCGATGAAGTCTACGAGCTATTTCGGAATCGGGGAGTGGAATGATCAATCAGCCGATGCAACCTAACCGGGAACCAGGTCGTTGGGCTCCTACCCACCGGCCACCTGCGGGCCCTTTGCCAGAGTTAGTCTCACGATCGTTGGCGATGCGCCGGGTTTGTGAGCAGCTGCAGCAGGTCGGACCACGCGTACGGTTGGCCCTGATAGAAGGCGAAACCGGCACTGGCAAGCACCTGCTTGCACGCCACATCCAGCTCCGCCACGCCTCGCCGGGGATGCTGGTTGCGGAAGAAGCCGCCAGCTTGTTCCTGCCCGAGACCGCCGCGACGGGCGAACTCCGCCCGGAGCCTCTCCGCGCCGCAGTTCGCCGGGCGGCCGACGGCGTGCTGCTGCTTCGCAACATCGACGAATTGACGGCCGAGGCTCAGGTGCAGCTCCTGCGCTACATTCGTTCGTTTGAAACTTCGTTGTCCACCGAAAAGCAAAGCCCCCTCAATTCCCCGGCTCAGGTTATCTGCACGGCGCGCAAACCACTGCGCGGCCAGGTGCTCGCCTCCGCCTTTCTGCCTGAAATTTATTATCGTCTTAGCGCTGTCTCGTTCTCGCTGCCGGCTTTGCGCGATCGCAAAGAAGATATCCCCGCCTTGGCGCAGATGTTCATCGATGCCGCTTCTCGTGAGCAACAGAGGCCATTCCAGGGGCTCGGTCCGGGTTCGCTCCCGGTCCTTCTCCGCCACACCTGGCCGGGCAACGTGCGCGAACTGGAATCCGTCATCCGCGCAGCGTGTCTTGCCGGCGAGGGCCAGTGGCTGCGGCCGATTGATCTGGTCATCCTGCCGCTCGAACCCGCAGGCAATAAAGATGGTGGCCCGGCTCTTCCGGAAAATTACACCCTCGATGGTGTGATCCGGCGGCACATTCTGGTCGTGCTCAAGGCTTGCGATGGCAACAAGGCTCGCGCCGCCGCCAAGCTCGGCATCAGCCGGTCTACGCTGTATCGCATGCTCGAAAGCGATATCGCTATGCCGATGCAAACGCCCGAAATCAAGCAGGGCGAACCGCTGGGAGCACCCAGCATTTCTCATCACGACTGAGGGCTCTACCCCGCATCTTTTTTGGGTCTGTCCTGACAATGGACCGTTGTCAGGACAGACCCCAAAAAGCAGGCCCTCTCTGTTCGCCCGGGCGAAATGTCGATACACTGCGCTTAGCCGCTAAGCTGGCGCAGGAATCCTTTTGTCGCGAATCCCCAACTTCATCGTCTCTTGTTTTCTCTTCGTCGCCTTATCGAATCTCGTAGGTGTGGCGCAAACGGTTCCTCTGAACATCCGCGAGAAAAATCTCAACGCTATCTTCTCTGACTACTGGGCAGATCACCTCAGGCACAACCCCGAGTTCGCTTCCACCATCGGCGATACGCGCTACAACGATCAGCTTTCCGACTTCTCAGTCCAGGCCTACAACGAGTCTCTCGCCCGCGAGCGCGCCTTTCTCAATCGGTTGGTCGAGATCGATACCAGCGGCATGAGCGAACAGGAGCAGTTGAGTAAAGAAGTGTTGCTGCGCAGCTTTATCGAGAATCAGCAAGAGGCCAGGTTCAAGCCTTGGGAGATGCCGGTCAACCAGTTCTATGGCTTGCAGGTGGATCTTCCCCAGCTGGTTGCTCTCTTGACCTTCAACTCCGTTAAGGACTACGACGATTACATTGCTCGCCTCAAGAAGGTCCCGCTGGCTTTTCAGCAGATTACCGACGACATGTCGATCGGTATGGATGACCATCGCGAGCCGCCTGCGTACCTGATGGAAAAGGTGCTCGCCCAGGTAAACGACATCGCCAGTCAAAAGCCGGAAGATGGGCCCTTTGCGACGCCGGTAAAGAAATTTCCCGCGGCCATTTCTGCGACGCAGCAGGCCCGCATCAAGGAAGAAGTATTGGCGGCGATAACTGGGCAGGTGGCGCCGGCCTATGTCCGCTTCGGAAAATTCCTCAAGTCGCAATACATACCCAGCGGCCGCAACGATCCGGGGCTCTGGGCGTTGCCTGACGGCGAGGCTTATTACCTCTTCCTGGTGAAGCAGAGCACCACCACGGACTTGACTCCGGAGCAGATCCACCAGATCGGCCTCGACGAGGTGAAGAAGGACGAGGAGCAACTCCTCGCCATCGCCCATAAGCTGGGATTCACCGGCATCAAGGAACTGGAGACTGCGGCAGCCCACAACCCCAAGCTCTTCCCCACCAGCAAAGATCAGCTTCTGGACGCGTATCGGGGATATCTCGACCGCATGAAGCCCAAGCTCCCGCAGCTCTTCGGGCGTTTGCCGAAGGCTCCCTTGGAGGTGGTGCCCGTGCCTGCTTATGCCGAAAAGGACCAGGCGCCGGCCTACTACAACAACGGCGCCCCCGATGGCTCGCGCCCGGGAAAGGTCTACGTCAACACCTACAAGTATGAAACCCGCTCGCTCGCCGACGTGGAGTCCAGGGCTTACCACGAGGGTTTGCCCGGGCATCATCTGCAGATATCCATTGCCCAGGAACTGACCGGCGTTCCGGAGTTTCGCAAGTATGGGGAATACACCGCGTACACCGAGGGCTGGGGGCTGTATGCCGAGCAGCTGGGTAAGGACATCGGGTTCTACCAGGATCCCTATAGCGACCTTGGCCGACTGGAAGGCGACGTTTGGCGTGCCGTCCGCCTCGTCGTCGATACCGGCGTGCATTCGCAGCATTGGACGCGCCAGCAAATGGTTGACTTTTTCCATGACCATTCCGCCGTACCCGAGGCGGAAGTGCAGGCCGAAACCGATCGCTACATCGCGTGGCCGGCGCAGGCGCTGGGGTACAAGATAGGGCAACTCAAACTGCTGGAGCTGCGCGCGAAAGCGCAAAAGGCGCTGGGCGATCGCTTCGACCTGCGCGGCTTTCACGACCAGGTACTCGATTCCGGCGCGTTGCCGCTTGATTTGCTGGAGCAGCGGATCGACGGTTGGATCGCACAACAAAAACCGCAAAAGTAAGGTAAGGAGATGTAATGGGAGCATTTACAGCCGCGCAATCACTTGCCGGCCTTCGCGTGGCCATTCTCGGGGCCGGGAAAATGGGTGGAATCCTCCTCCAGGCGTTCCTCAAGTCCAAGGTACTGGAGCCGGAGCAGATCGTGGCCACGGTGGAGCACGCCGACCGCGCTGCGCAGCTCTCCGCGCAGTGGGGAGTGGATGTATCCACCGACAATGTGGCCGCCGCGCAGTTCGCGGATCTGATCCTGATCGGACTTAAGCCCGCCACGGTGCCCGAGGTCGTCCGCCAGATTCGCCCCGCGCTCAACCCGCAAAAGCTGCTGATGTCGATTGCCGCGTCGGTGAAAACATCCGCCATCGCGCACGCTGCGGATATGGAGATTGGTGTGGTCCGCGCCATGCCCAACACCCCGTCGATGCTGGGAGCAGGCATTGCGGCGCTTTCCCGTGGCCAGCACGCTACCCAGGAGCAGCTGGATCTCGCCGCCTTTCTCTTTACCACGGTGGGCCGGACGGTAGTGGTGGAAGAGAAGCACCTGGACGCCGTGACCGGCCTTTCCGGCTGCGGACCGGCCTTTATCTACATCATCCTGGAGTCCTTGGCTGAGGCTGGCGTCAAGGTCGGCCTGCCCCGCGACGTTGCCACCTTGTTGGCTGCCCAGACCACGTACGGCGCGGCCAAGATGGTGCTAGAAACCGGGTATCATCCGGCGTTGCTGAAGGACGCCGTGACCACGCCCGCCGGCTGCACGATTGACGGGATCCTGGAACTGGAAGAGGGCGGCCTGCGGGTGACCTTGATCAAAGCGGTGATGCGCTCCACCCAGCGCGCCAAGGAGTTGGCCGGGTAAGATAGGAAGGGGGTAACGATGAGTTCGACCCATGCCCTTCCGGTTTCGGCCGCCTCCCGCGTCCCACCTCTGCTCCCTCGCTTTGCCTGGGGAGTTCTGGTGTACAACGTGGTGGTGATTCTGTGGGGCGCCGTGGTGCGGGCAACCAGCTCCGGCGCGGGTTGCGGCGATCACTGGCCGCTGTGCAATGGGGTCGTGGTGCAGCATCATCCGCGGCTGGCCACTCTCATCGAGCTCACCCATCGCATGACCAGCGGCATCACCGTGATTGCCATCGCGGCGCTTCTGGTGTGGGTGTTCCGGGGCACAGCGCGCGGACACTTGGCTCGGGTGGCGATCGTGGCCGCTGCGTTGTTTACCTTCAATGAAGCATTGCTGGGCGCGCTGCTGGTGCTGCTGCGGCTCACTGCGGACAACCATTCTCCGGCACGCGCGGTTTATTTGTCGCTGCACCTGGCGAACACGCTGTTGCTGCTGGCGGCGCTGGCCCTCTCCGCGCATTTTCTCGGACGGCGCCAGGCATTCGATCGGCAGACGGTGCGCTTTGCGCAAATGCCGTTCGCGATCACCGGGCTAGTTAGCACCGTGGCGGTGGGTATGACGGGGACGCTAGCGGCTCTCAGCGACACGCTGTTCCCTGTCGCTTCGGTGAGTGCCGCGTTGACGCAGGACTTCTCGAGCGGCAGCAACTGGCTGGAGCGGTTGCGATTTCTGCATCCGGTTACGGCGGTGATTGCCGGCGCCTTCGTTTGCTGGCTACTGCTGCGCAGCGTTTCACGGCCCAGAGAACGCAGTCTGGCAAAGGGCGTGATCCTGCTGTTGGCGCTGCAGTGTGGGCTTGGTGTGGCGGATGTGGTGCTGCTGGCTCCGCTGTGGATGCAGATCCTCCATCTCCTGGGAGCGGACATCCTCTGGATCGCCTTGGTTCTGCTGGCCGCTCAGGTTTGTGTAGTTAGCAGAGAGCCAATATCGGCCTAACCTTCGAGGGTACTGACAGATCTGGACGGGTGCCCCATGTTCGCACCAGCGTACGTGGGCCGATTATTGAATTCTTCGAATGCTTTCACTCAACGAGCAGAAACAATTGAGGGGCTTCGCCCATCTTGTTCGGCCCACGTACGCTGGCGCGAACATGGGGCACCCGTCCAGGTTTTCTAGTGATCGAGGTTGGTTGTCCGGTCGACAGTGGGGCCCTTCTTTTCGGAGGAGAACTAGGGCTTCCCTTGGGCCGTGTCTGGAAGCTGCGGAGTAATTTTTCGGAAGACGAACTCGCGCAACAGGTTATCCGCGCCATGATTCGCCACGTTGAGCAGGCCGTGGCCAAGCGTCAAGCCAACTCCCCGTTCCCTGCCCGGATGATAGAGATTAGCGATACCGCCCGAGGCAAAGCTCGCCAGGACATACGAGTAGTTCGGCTCCGCGATCCCATTATCCCCGCGACAGATAAGTACCCGCGTGAACGCATACAGAGCACGCGATTTCTTGCTTCCGCTCCCGCGATAAAAGTAACGTGGGTCCTGATGAAAAACCGAGGGCAGAATAGCGCTGCCGAGCATCCTGCTCAGGGCCTCGTCACCGTACGCTGCACCAAACCGCTTAGCGTAACCTTGCGCGCCTTGGCCGTAGGCGGGAGAACCGTTCCGGGCTTGGTCGATGCCGGCAAACACCGCCGCGCCGGCAAAAGTAAATGGATCACTCACCGCGTGGAAAGCAAGCTTGTACTTCTGTCCAGACGTGAGAGGAGCCGCGTTCCATACATAGCTGATGTAGAAGTTAGGGACCACACCCAGGGCACGCTGCTTCTCCTGAGCCCTTAATTGCTCCGCCGCCATCTCCGACGGGGTCACCATAACTTGCACCGTGCTCGACGTCACCAGCATCGGCAAGTGAAACTCCGGCGCCGATAAGCTCTCACCCGCATGCAACACCAGCTCAGGCGAGGCGTAGGTCTCCTTGCCCATCGACGAGACCGTGAACATGAATCTTCCCGGATCCAGCTGGGTGAAATCGAAGCGTCCCTCCTGGTCCGATAAGGCCATTCGGCTATTGGTACGATCCAGGGCGACCAGCGTCACCCGGGCGGACGGAACCGCGTCCCCGCTGATATCAAGAACCTTGCCCCCGATGCTGCCTTGCTGGGCGTAACCAGCCAAGCTGCCAAACAGGAGGCATGTCAGAAGCGCTCTCCTGATTTGAATCATGATGACACCACCGTAAGGCCTCGATAACAGCGATACCTTCACCGAAGGCAAGCGCATGTTCGCTATCGCCGAAGTATGGACAAATAAATTCCTATTTCCAGGGGAAGATCGACTTATAGATTGCTAAGTGCGGGGTGGTCAAGTCTTATTTTGGGACACTAAGGATGAAGCGAAATTTAGCTAACCGGTTTTGCGCCGGCGGCTCGGCTTAGCCTCTGCCGCGGGGGCCGCAACCGGGGTTGATGCCGGGGACTTCTTACTATCCGATTCCACCAGTGCCGGCGCAGGAATCGCACCAGAGCCCCGTTCCGCAATGCTCTTCTTGAGAGCTTCCATCAAGTCGATGACCGGAGCCAATTTCGGTTTTTCCGGCTGACCGGCCACGACTTGTCCAGCGCGCTTGGTCTCCACCAATTCCAGAACCCGCTGCTGGTATTCGTCCTTGTATTGCTCGGGTTCGAACTTAGCCGTAAGCTGCTGGATAAACTGCTCCGCCAGTGCAATTTCCGGCTTCTGCAGATTCATACTCTCCGTCTTGCCGTACTCACTGATCTCACGTACCTCAGCAGGAAAATAGAGGGTGTGCAGAATAATGCCCTGATGGTAGGGCCGCATGAGAACAATCTGCTCCCGTGAATGCAGCGTTACCTTCGCGATGGCGGCTACATTCAGTTTTTCCATCGCCTGGAGTAGTAAGCCGTAGGCACGCCTTCCCGGATCTTCCGGAGCGGAATAGTAAGACGCCTGATAGTAGATCGGATCCACTTCACTCAGGCTGACAAACTGGGCGATCTCCATAGCTTCTGAAGAATCGGCTTCCAGCGTCTTAAGCTCATCGTTGTTTACCAGGACATAACTGTCGCGATCGATCTGGTATCCCTTGACCAGTTCATTCCGCTCCACCACGCGCTGGCAAGTCGGACAAAAGGTCTGCTGCTTGATGCGCGAGCCACAGACCTCGTGTATCTGGTTAAAGCTGACATGCTCCTCGCGTGCGGCAGCATACAAACGCACCGGCACCGATACCAGGCCAAACGAGATGTAGCCCTTCCAAACAGTGGATGCCATGGAGCTCCTGAGGGGATAAGATACATTTTCGGTGCAAACGGAGGCAACCAGAAAATCAGGTTACTTCGTTATATTGGGAGTGCGCACGCTCCGCAATGTGGATCCGGCGCAAGATCATCGAAGCAACGTAGGCGGCGCCAAAGCCGTTATCGATATTCACCACCGTCACGTTGGGCGAGCAGGAATTAAGCATGCCCAGCAGGGCGGCTACGCCCCCAAATGATGCTCCATAACCCACGCTCGTGGGCACGGCAATCACAGGCGCCCCCACCATTCCCCCTACCACGCTGGGCAGAGCGCCTTCCATTCCTGCACAAACGATTACTACTTCCGCTTGCCGCAGTTCCTCCCGCTGGGCGAGGAGCCGGTGAAGCCCGGCGACCCCCACGTCGTAGATCCGCCGCACGTTGCCGCCCATCGCCTCGGCAGTTACCGCCGCTTCCTCTGCTACCGGGAGATCGCTGGTTCCGGCGCACAGCACGGCCACCGCACCTTTGGTCGCGCTCCGGGGCTCTTGACGGAGCGCGATGATACGGGCCACGGAGTGATACTGCGCCTCCGGCACCACAGCCCTCACCGCGGCAAATGCGGCCTCATCGGCCCGCGTTGCCAGCACATCTCCACCCATAGCGGCCATACGAAAGAAAATTTCCGCTACCTGACCATCCGTCTTGCCCGCCGCGTAGATAACTTCCGGCAGCCCGGTGCGCAAACGCCGGTGGTGGTCAATTTTGGCGAAGCCGGCTTCTTCGTAAGGCAGGTTGGCCAGGCGCTCCATGGCCTCTTCCGGGCGCAGCCCCCCGTCGCGTACCCGTTGCAGCATTTGAAGGATTGTCTCTGTGTTCATGATCTCGATCCAGCTTCTAGAGTCGTGGCGGCCGGATCGCAATCGGGACCCAATTGCCGCCTTTGCCACGCGGCGATCGCTGCCTGCATGACGGTCTTAAGAGGCACATCGTAAGCGGCGGCGGCGCGGCGGCAATCCTCAAACTCAGGCGCCGCGTTCCATTCTTCCCCTGCAAATGAGCCCGCCTTGACGGGAATCATGCCAAACTCCGTGTGCACCGGCGTTATCTCGCGCGCGAGCACGACGCGATTCTCCTCCCGCACCCGGATCCCCAAAGTCGTCGTCTCGCGAAAGATCAACTCCTGCAAATGCTCTGCATCGGCGGACTTGCACAGCACCGTAAGCAGCGTTCCCAGGCGGCCCTTCTTCATGGTCACCGGGGCGCTCATCACGTCCAGGGCCCCCCGTTCCAATGCCAACTGCGCGGTGTTGGCGAGAACCTGAGGACTCAGGTCGTCCACCGCGCACTCGAGGACGGTTATTGTCTCTTGACTCGGCTTGGGGCTGGTCTCAAAGCTTGCCGCCACCTCGCCGATACTCAACCGGACCACATTTGGAAACCGCTCCAGGTCCCGCGTTCCGGCGCCGTAGCCAATCGATTCCGTGCGCATGACCGGAGTGGGTTCGAACCGGCATTCCAGCGCCCGCAGCAAAGCCGCGCCGGTCGGAGTGGCCAGTTCCACCTGCACGTGCGCGGAATAAACCGGCTTGTCCTTGAGCAACTCCGCGGTTGCGGGAGCCGGCACCGGGAAGCGACCGTGGGCGCAGTTGACGAAGCCGCTGCCTACGTTGACCGCGGAGCAGTACCAGGCGTCCACGCCCAGCGCGTCGGCCGCTGCTGCACAGCAGGCAATGTCCACGATGGCGTCAATCGAACCAACCTCATGAAAGTGGACCTCTTCCCAAGGCACACCATGGATGCGCCCTTCCGCCCGCGCCAATAGACCGAAGGCGTTCAGGCTGAGCTCGTGAGCGCGCTGGGTCAGTTGCGCTGCCGAAAGCAGGGCGCGAATCTGACGCAAACTGCGACCGTGCTCATGGGAGTGGTGGTGTTCTGGAGCATGTTCATGCCCGTGGTCATGAACATGAGGGTGCTCGTGAGGGTGATGATGATGCTCAACCGGCCCGGTGGCGGCCGCCGGCTCGTGAACCTTATCCTCGACGATGACATCGATCTTGGTTGCTTGAATGCCGCTACGGCTCACTTTACTGACCCGCAGTTCGGCTCCCACGGCCAGCGAAGCGGCGGTTCGCTGCAACAGTTCGATGGGTGCGCCGGCGTCCACCAAAGCGCCCATGAGCATGTCGCCGCTAATGCCGGCAAAACATTCCAGATATCCGATCCGCATACGCCTCACGCCTTTACGGCAAAGCCGGTCAACACCTCGACGGGCAGCACTTCGTTCATCGAGCCGGACCGGTATCCTTCACAATCGAGAGCGACGTAGCGAAACCCGGCGGCGCGCACCACGGCCGCCATGGCTTTCATCCTGCCCATTTGCAGCACCGAGGCCATTTCTTCTTCAGCAATCTCAATCCGGGCGATCGTGCCATGATGCCGCACCCGGAATCGCCTGAGCCCCAACCCGCGCAGCCCATCTTCCGCCTGCTCGATCATGCGCAGGGCCTCCGGCGTCACCCGCCGGCCATACTCCATGCGCGAGGAAAGGCACGCCGAAGCCGGCTTGTCCCACACCCGCAGCCCCGCCTGTTGGGCCAAGGCTCGGACGTCGTCCTTGCTCAGACCGGCTTCCGCCAATGGGGCAGCCACCCGATGCTGGGCTGCCGCCTTGTGCCCGGGACGAAAATCCTTTCCATCATCCAGGTTCAAGCCGTACGCCAGGGCATGGAAACCGGTTCGCTCCAGCTCCTGTTCCAGCACGCTGAAGAGCTCATCCTTGCAATGAAAACAACGGTCGGGACCGTTGACGGCATATTGCTCGCGTTCGAGCTCGTGGGTTTCGATGGGATGAAATGGGATTCCATGCTCTACGGCAAACGCCCGCGCATCGCTGAACTGCGAACGCGCCAGGCTCGCCGAGTCAGCAATCACTGCCAGCATTTGCGGCCCCAGCACCACGTGGGCCGCGTAGGCCAGGTAGGCGGAATCCACCCCACCGGAGTAGGCGACGATCACGCTGCCCAAAGAGCGCAATCCAGCGTAGAGGGCTTGCTGCTTGTCTTCCAGGCTCAAACCGGTTTCCATGAATGAATATGCTCTCCACAATCGAAACAGCCCGGACAGTTAGATGTTGATTCCAAGTAAACTGGTAAGCGATGTCGTTTTTCGCTTTAAAGTCTCCGTTGACTGCCCGCGACAGGGCTGAGCGGCGCCATCTGATCATTTCAGACACGCTATCTCTGGTGACCCTGTTCGCGATCACGGCCGTGCTGGCCGTGCTGACCAATTATCTCTACCAATCTTACGCCTCCCACCAGGTCGCGTTGGCCGATCGCTGGCTGCAACGCGGCGACCAGGCCATGCGAGATAACAAGCCCCTGGCGGCGATTGACGCTCTCCGTTCGGCGTTAGCCTATGCCCCGAGCGATCGCAGCACGCAGATTAAACTTGCCGAGGCCCTGGCTTCCGCCGGCCGTACGCAGGAAGCGACCGTTTACTTCAACACGCTGCTCGAATCAGAGCAAGGGAGCGGTGTGATCAATCTGCAGCTCGCCCGGCTGGCCGCCCGCCAAGGGAATGAGAGCCAAGCGATCGATGATTACCAAAGGGCAATTTATGGGAACTGGGAGGGCGACGGCTACGTGCGGCGGAGGGATGTTCGCTTTGAGCTGATCGACTATCTCATCTCACGGCAACAGCTGGAGCGGGCGCGCAGCGAATTGCTGGTTGCCGCCGGAAACGCTCCAGAAGACGACATTACGGTGCAACTACAGATTGCCCGGGCCATGGAGAAGGCGGACGATCCGAGCGACGCATTCCACCTGTACCGGGGTATTCTCCGCCGTCACCCCTCGCTGCGCGAGGCGCTTGACGGAGCCGGGCGCACAGCCTTTCAGAGGGGCCGTTATCTGGAGGCAAAACGCTATTTGGGACGCGCCTTGGAAGGCCCGGGACTCGATCAGGAGCCGGCGGCTGGGGAGATCGCCCAAAGCCGCCAGCAACTGAGCGAGGCGACCCGGCTGCTGCTGCTGTACCCCTCTTCGCGCTTGTCGCAGCGAGAACAGAACACGCGCGTTCTGGCCGCCCGCAAGCTGGCGATGGACCGGTTGGCGCAGTGTACGGCGGCGAAAGCTTCAGAGCCAGCCGCAACCGTCCCCAAGGACCCCACACCGCAGCCCACCCAGACTCCTTCCAAAACCGCCTCCAACGCTCTCCAAAGCTTGGCCTCCCGTCTCACCGGCCGTCCGTCCCAGCCGGCGGAAAAACCGGCGGATACCGCCCCGGCGGTGGACCCGCTGCAAGCTCTGTCGGCAAGATGGCAGCAGCTGCCACCGAAGGTTACCCTGGATACCCTGGACGCAGATCCGGACTTGGCGCAGACCCAAATCCAGTTGATCTATGACACTGAGCTGACTACGGAACAAGTTTGCGGAGCTCCGACAGGCGATGATGCGCTGCTGCTCAAGATCGCCCAGGCGCCTCACCAGGTGGAGGAAGAATGAGCACGACGGCACCCGACACCGGTCCGATTGCGGGATTAGATTTACACGAGGTTGCGGAGGAAAGGCGCTACCAGCCTAACTCGGCTGACTTGAACCGGCTGGCGCCTAATCGGGACGAACGCCTTTTCCTGGTGCTTTCTATTTTTATCGGCGTTATCTCCGGGCTGCTGGTGGTGTGTTTCCGCGTCGCCATCAACTGGATCCAAGTGCTCACGCTGGGATCTTCGCCTCACCCGGGCCAGCTTCGCTTATTTTTCGTCCCAATGGGGATTGGCCTCCTGGTTGCCGCCTTGGTTCAGCTCGCCTTTCCGGGCGCGCGCGGCAGCGGCATCAACCAGACCAAGGCAGCCCTTTACATCTACAACGGCTACATCTCGTTCAAAACGGTGATCGGGAAATTCCTCACCTCAGCATTGGCCATCGGCGGCGGATTTTCTCTGGGTCCCGAGGACCCGTCGTTGCAAATCGGGGCCGGTGTGGCTTCCATGGTCAGCCGCCGCCTCAATCTTTCCCGCGAACGGTTGCGGATGTTTGCGCCCATCGGTGCGGCCGCCGGCCTGGCAGCTGCGTTCAACGCTCCCATCTCGGCCATTCTTTTCGTGGTCGAGGAGGTGATCGGGCGGTGGAGTGCAGCGGTTTTGGGCTCGATCGTGCTGTCCGCGATTTCGAGCGTAGTCGTGGCCCGCTGGTTCTGGGGCGCGGAACCCATGTTTCGCATTCCCTCCATCACCTTGATGAGTCCTCAGGAACTGCTGGCGTACGCAGTTCTTGGCGTTGCCGGGGGCGTCGCCTCGATTATCTTCTCCAAGGCGCTGGGCTACTCCCGTCCGCGACTGCGGGAGCTTCCCCGCTGGACCTGGTACATCCAGCCGCCGATTGCCGGTCTCATCGTGGGCGCGATCGCTTATTTCGGTGCGCCTCAAGTGATGGGTCCTGGCTACAGCGTCATTGACCAAGCCATGCACGGCGTCTTCACCTGGAAGTTTTTGCTGGTGCTCGCTCTGCTGAAAATTCTGGCCACCACCATCTCTTTCTCCAGCGGCACCCCGGGCGGTATGTTCGCTCCAACGCTGTTTATCGGGGCCATGCTGGGCGCCTCCATCGGCACCTTCGAAAAGATCTTTTTCCCCAACTTTCCCATTTCGGTCGCGTCCTACGCATTGGTGGGCATGGGCGTATTGTTTGCCGCGTTCCTGCGCGTTCCCCTCACCTCAGTTTTCATGGTGCTCGAGGTCAGCGGCAATTACTCGATTGTGCTGCCGGTCATCCTGGCCAACACCCTGGCCTATCTGCTCTCCCGCAGTTTGCAGCCTTATCCGATTTTTGAAACCTTCACCCACCAGGATGGCCTCGATCTGCCATCGATGGAGGAGCAGCGCGAGGAGAACATTCTGCACCTGGAGGACGCGGTGCGCCCGGTGAACCTGCCCATTTTTCCCGGCAATGCTACCTTGCAGGAAGTATCTGCTGAGTTGGAACGCGCCGGTGGACCAGCCTTGCTGGTGAAGCTTCGCGACGGATCCTGGTACTCCATGAACCGCAGCGAGTTCGCCTCGATCTCGGCTGCGCAATCTCAGGACACTCCTATTGAGCGAACGCTTAAGTCAGATCGGATACCCCTCCTATTTCCTGACATGCCGCTGGACAGCGCGATTCCCTACTTGTCGCGTTGGCCCGTGCTCCCGATTCAGAATCGAGCCAGTAAGGGCATCCTGGAAGGCATGGTGTCGCTGCAGGATATCCTCGGGCGATATCAACAGCCGTAGTGCCGCTTCGGTTGGGTGTTTGCGCAAGGCACGACTAAGCAGGCTGCGGAAAAAACTCCTGATTTGAATCAAGGCACGATTAGCCGCGCTGCGCAAAAATGTCGTATTTCTTGCAACTTTGGCGTGAGTCTGCATGAAAACCGGCCCTGACGGACCAAACAAAACTTGACGGGTGCCCCATGTTCGCACCAGCGTACGTGGGCCGAATGTAAATTCTTCGAATGCTTTCACTCAACGACTAACAACAATGGAAGGCTTCGCCCGTCTTTTTCGGCCCACGTACGCTGGCGCGAACATGGGGCACCCATCAAGTTTTGTTTGGTCCGTCAGGGCCGGTTTCGACTCTGGCGACGAAGAAACTGCATAATCGCGAAACTGGTTTAGTGCGAAACTCTCAGGGGCCAGTGCAGACCAACGGAACAAGATGGGTGGGAGTCATCGTAGAACCAACCGGAAACAGAACCCTTGCCATCATCGCGCTGCTCGGCCCAGCTGTCCTTCTCATTCACGGCTATCACCCGCTGGCCGATGACGGCGCAGTCTACGTTGCCGGGATCAAGAAACTGGCGAATCCCACCCTCTACCCCTCGGATTCGGTCTTCGCCTTAGCGCCGACGCGTCTCTCCATCTTTGCCCACCTTCTCGCTTGGGGACATCTTCCCACTCTGCTGCTGCTGTGCCATCTGGCCTCGATCTTTCTTTTTCTCCTCGCATCGTGGAACTTGGCACTACGCTTGTTTTCCTCAAGCAGAGCCGCGTGGGGAGCAATGCTGCTTGCCGCCTGCTGCTTCACCCTGCCCGTGGCAGGAACGTCGCTTTCCATCATGGATCCCTACGTTACCGCGCGCTCTTTTTCCACTCCACTTACACTCTTCGCGCTGGCAGCGACTCTCGATGCGCAATGGGCGCGGGCCACGCTATGGTTCGGTTTGACCGCGCTGCTGCACCCTTTGATGGCGGCCTACGCAGTCATCGCCATGCTCACCCTCGCTCTCGCCCAGCGCAGGATGTGGCGATCGCTCGGTGCGGTCTTCACGCTGGGATGGCTGGCTTCCGCGATCCTATTCACCGTCACCGGCCACGCGGACCCCAGCAGCGCTTACAACCGCGCGGCGCTCAGCCGTTCCTACTTCTTTCTCTCCTCGTGGCAATGGTATGAGTATCCGGGCCTGGTGCTCCCGCTGCTTCTGCTGGGTCTCGCCGCCGCCCGCAGCCGGGCACCGTGGAGGGCGCGCGCATTCGCCGCCGCCGCCACTATCACCGGCAGTTGCGCATTCCTCGTATCTTTATTTTTTGTCCATCGCAGCGGAAGTTTCCTGCTAGCTCGATTGCAGCCGCTGCGCGCTTTTCAATTTGTCTACATCGCAGGCGTACTTCTGGCCGGAGCGATGTTGGCGAAACAGCCCAAGCGTGGCTTGGTCCCAGTCTGTTTGTTATTTCTGGGCGCGCTCTTTGCCGGTCAGCGGCTCACTTATCCTGAGTCCAATCACGTAGAGTGGCCCTGGTTGACCCCACGCAACCAATGGCAGCAAGCCTTCCTTTGGATTCGTTCGCACACCCCCAACGACGCCGTCTTCGCGCTCGATAACGACTACATCGAAGTCCCCGGAGAGGACGCGCAGGGCTTTCGCGCGACGGCGGAGAGAAGCGCGGTCGCCGATTGGTATAAGGACGGTGGCATCGCCGCCAATTTTCCGCAAGCGGCCGTTCCCTGGTGGCAAGGCGCCGAGGCCACGGCGCAGCTCAACACCGCCACCGACGCGCAGCGGTGGGCCCGACTTCAACCGCTGGGAGTCACCTGGATCGTCTTACCTGCGTCAACCGCCACGCGCTTCCCCTGCCCATTCGTCACCCCCCGGGTTCGGGTGTGCAGGCTAGAATAGGACTTGAGAAGGCACGGAGCGCTCGTTCATGTTGACCCTGTACCAGAGATTGATTTTCGGTTATGTTCTCCTTCTCGCGCTATTGCTCGCCGTCGGTTTGCACGATTCGCTCTCGCTTCACCAGGCTGCCGCGCTGGATCATCAGCCAATCGCAGCGTCAGACGCGGCGCAGACACGCTTGGGACTCGCCCGGCATGCGACCCTCATTACCACCGCATGCATCGTGGTCGGCGTTCTGGTGAGCGCTGGATTTCTTTTCTCCATCATCCGGCCCATTCGACGCACCGCTGCGGCCGCTCGCCGCATCGGCCAGGGTGAACTGCAACAACGCATCGAGTGGCGAACCCGCGATGACCTGGGCACCATCGCCACCGAGCTCAACCGCATGGCCGTGAGGCTGCGTGACCTGCGGGATACAGAATATGGGCGCAAGCAGTTGGAGCAGCAGCTTTCCGATGCCGTGGTGCAGTCGATCTTTGAGCCCGTCATTGTCACCGACGCAAAAGGGCACGTTCTCAAGCTGAACCAGGCCGCCAGTGAACTGCTGGGCGAAGCCGCTGCCGATCGCATGGCCCTCACCAACACCCCCGGTGGAGAGCGGATCCTGCGCGCGGTGCGCGACGCGGTCTCCATGCGCCAGTCCATTGCCAGCCAGAATGAAGCCGCGCTGCTGCCCATGAAGCTGGGCGAGGGCCAGCGCAGTTATCGCCTGCGCACCACTCCCATGCGGGATGCCGACGGCAAGCTGCTGGGGACAGTCAGCGTGCTCGAAGACATCACCGAGATGCAGGACATCGATCGCTTCAAGACCCGCTTTCTTAGCGTCGCGTCGAGGAAATTGCGGCAGCCCCTGGAACAGCTTCGCCTGAGCCTCTACACACTCAATTCCGGTTTCGCCGGTGAGTTGCGGCCGCTGCAGGCGGACGTGCTCCACGGAGCGGAAGAAGAAGCGGAACGTCTCAACGATCTCATGTCCGATTTGATCGAGGTGTCGGAAATCGATACCGGACGGCGCGAGATCCGGATGGACAAATTCCGTCCCATCGATATTCTTCGCGACGCTTGCTCGCGGGCGCGCGATGAAGTCCGGGCCAAAAACATCGATGTGCAGATCCACGCGTTTGCAGACCTCTCGCATGTGAATGGAGATCGACGGGCACTGCGCAGCATCATGGATAACCTGATGAGCAACGCGGTGCGTTACACCCCGGAAAACGGCACCATCCTGCTGGAGGCCAAGGAACTGCAGGACAAAGTGCAATTCTCGGTCCGCGACTCCGGCCGGGGCATTGAAGCCGAGCGGCTGGCCAATCTCTTTGGCCGCTTCAATGCGGCGCATGACCAGGGGACGGGCCTGGGCCTGGCCCTCGTGCGCCGGTTGGTGGAGCTGCTGGGGGGCCAGGCGTCGGTAGAGAGCCGGCTCGGCCACGGAGCCACCTTCACCTTTACTCTCCCTGTCGCCACGGTGGCCGGCACCCGTCATCCAATCGAGATCGGTTAGTCTTCCCTTGGAACATGACTGATCTTTCGACCCACATCCCACCCGCCGCGCCTGAGTTAGCGAAGCTCCGCGTCTACATCGGCGCAGCGCCCGGTGTGGGCAAGACCTTCCAGATGCTCGAAGACGCCCATTTGATGAGGAAGCAGGGCATCGACGTCATCATCGGCTTGATAGAAGCCCACGGGCGCAAGGATACGCAGGACCAGGTCAAAGATCTGGAAATGATTCCTCGCCGCGCCATTCCGTACCGGTCGGTGGTGTTGGAGGAGATGGATCTGGATGCCATTCTCGCCCGGCATCCCAACACCTGCATCGTCGATGAACTCGCGCACACCAACGTGCCCGGCTCCCGAAATCGCAAGCGTTACGAAGATGTCCTGGAGTTGCTGGACGCAGGCATCAACGTGATGACCGCGGTCAATGTACAGCATCTCGAGACGCTGAATGACTCCGTCTCCCGCTCGGCCGATACCCCGATCCGGGAGACGATTCCCGACAGTTTTCTCAAGCGGGCAGACGAAGTTGTCAACGTGGACGTGACAGTGGAAGAGCTGCGCTCGCGGCTCAAGCTGGGCAAGATCTACGCCCCGGAAAAAATCGAGCAGTCGTTGGCCAACTTTTTTCGCAAGGGCAATCTCAGTATGCTGCGCGAGTTGGCGCTCCGGACAACCGCGGAGGAAGTGGGTTCCCGGGCGGCGGAATATCGCCGCAGCCAAGGACTGGAACAGGCTCCCATACCGGAAAAGGTGATGGTCTGCCTCTCTCCGCGCCCGGGGGCGGAGCGCCTATTGCGTGTTGGGTCGCGCATTGCCGGGCGCCTGGCGACCAACTGGTATGCAGTGCGGGTTGAGTCCCCTGACGCCGACACGCGCCACGGAGACGCGGAGGAGTACCAGCGCATGGAGGAGTATCAGCGTCTGGCCCGCGAGCTGGGAGCCCAGGTCATCGTTTTGAAAGACAAGAATGTAGCCGACGCCTTGATTGAATTTGCGCAACAGGAGAGCATCTCCCACGTAGTGTTCGGGCAATCCGCGCGCTCGCGCTTCGACATTCTTTTGCGCGGGTCGGTGATCAATCGCTTTCTCGCAGAAATTCGCGACGCCACGGTGCAGGTGGTTCCTATCGGAAAATCCAAGCGCTAGCCGGAACCAACCTAGAGTCGTAACCACTCTTGATGGGTGCCCCATCAAGAGTAGTTACTGGTCCAGATTGGTTCTCGACCCGTCAGAGTCGTTAAAGTCCAGGTTTCTTCTCGACCGAGCAAGAGTCGTTACAGGCCCGGCTTGGTTCTCAACCCGTTAGGAGCCGTTACCAGTTCAGGTTTACTCGCGCTAGATCTTGATTGGTCCGGGTGCTCAGCGCAGGAAATTAATGACGGCATTCCGGGGCGTTGTTGCGGTAGAGAGGATTCCCCGGATACTCGGTTGCCAGTTGCTGCAACAACTCACATCCTTGCGCCTGGTTCTTGTCGCGCAACGCAGCTACCGCCAACAAAAGCTTGGCAAAGGGTTTCAGCAAATCCCCATGCGCAGCCGTTTCCTGCAGTTCGCGAATCCCCTGTTCCTTGTTTGGATCAATACCGCCTAAGCTCAGCATCCAACGCACCGGAGCCGGCTTGATGCCGGTTAGATAGTTCTCGACCCCAACCGCCAACAAGGCGTCGTAGTCATCCGGCTTTTCCTTGAGCAGCTCTTGAGCAACAACACGTCCCTGCTTCATGTACCGCAAGGCGGCGAAGTCCTCTTTGTCGATCAGGGCCGCATAATCCGATCGCAGCCCCAACGCCAGGACCTTGGCGAACAATGCGTTGTCGTCCTGGGGATGCTGCTTTAGCGCCAAGTCCGCCAGCTGATCACCCCGATCCTCAGCCCCATCGAACTCCTGGCGGACCTTGGGATCGGGAGATAGCTTGCCTCGGGCTGCAAATTTCTTATCGTTCGTGAACAGCTGGCTCTCCAGGACGCCCAGACGGGCAAACTCCGAGAACAAATAGCCGGCTGCCTGGGACACCGGTCCCAAAGGATCGTCGGGGTGCAGCCGCTCCCAGGCGCCAAAGTCCTGCTGCGCCTGATCGAATTGCAGGTTGTACATGTTCTGGAACCCACGTTCGATTTCTGTGGGAGCCATTGCCATATCCGGCGCGGACAGCATCAACACGATCAATACATGTAAGACCACTCTACGATTGTGCTGGTTGCGGGTGCCAAACTCAAGCCGGGGCCCTCATCGCTCGCTCCAGCGAACCCCATCACTGCCCGGCACAGCAGGCGCCGCGTAGCTGCGCAGCCAGCCGGCTAGGCGCCGATAGTCCTGCGCAGCCTCCGAATCGGGCGCATAATCCAACACCGTCATCCCTTCGGCCAAGGCCTCGCTCACCGCCGGGCTGTGGTGCAGCACGAAGGGCAGCAAGCGCTCGCCCAGCCGTTGCTGCAACATGGCGCGCACATCCAAGTGCAATGGCGAGGACGCATCGAATTGGTTCAGCAGATAGAGCGGGTTGGCCAATAACCCTTCAAGTAATCCCAGGCTGGCCACAGAACTCATGTCGGGGAGCAAGGGCACCAGAATGGTTGGGTTCGCCTTGAGCAGGCGGCTCATGAGTTCGCGGCCCCCGGTGGCCATATCCACGAGGATGCGGCTTGCCGACCGCCCAGCCTGCGTCAACTCACTCAGTAACGGGTCACCCCCATGGACGGGATAGCGCTCGGCCTGCAGGCTCAACACTTGAACCGGGGCGTCGCCCCGAACTCCAGGAGGAGAAAAGATGCGCACCCCGGGCCTCACATCCCGCGAACCGAAATAGAATGGCAACAGCCCACAGACGGCAGTTTCGGCCAGCAACACGTTCTCTCGAAAGCCCGAAAGACACCGGCCCAGCGTTGCTACCAGGCAGGTCTTCCCTACTCCGCCGGCCAGCGAGAAAACCGCAATCATGGGAGGCTCGGTCTCTTCCTTGGGCGAGGTAAACACAGAGTGCAAGGCGTACCAGCGGTTGACCGAAGCCTCGGCTGCGGGCGGAGTGTGCTGTAGAGGCGCGTCGATCGGCGGGCCCGGATTTACCGGTTCGCTCACAGTCCGGCGACGGAATTGCCCCAGAACCTGCTCCCGGGAAGCCGAGAAGCTGCGATATCCAGGCAAACTCTCCTTGTGTGCCCGGGAATAAAGCTCCGTCTTCTCATCCTGCGGCGCGTCGGGTTTTGGTCGTCTCTCTATCATCGTGCTCTCGGACGCTGTTCCGGAAACCTGTAGTTCCTTACCATACCTCCAATCCATCGCTACGCGAATGGCAGAGTTATCCATTGTGGTACTTTGGAAAAGTAGCAATGAGCTCGTAGCTCAGTCGGTAGAGCAACGCACTTTTAATGCGTGGGTCGTGGGTTCGATTCCCACCGAGCTCACCACGTCTATGGCCACCAACTCCCTTGTTTTCAGTGCCTCCCAGGTTACTGCGCTGCATGATCGCTGCACCAGCGCCTGGCACAGTGAGGTAGCGGGCGTGGCCGCTTCGCTCTCCGGCCTGGAACGTGCGATCGCCGAACAGCACCTCGCCAATTTTGAGCTTTGGCATGCGGAGGATTCGGCCCGCACACCGGGGGCGAGCGATCAGGATCTGGCGCGCATTAAACGGTTCATCGATAACGCGAACCAGCGGCGCAACGACCTCACAGAACGATGCGATCAGTTGCTGCTGGATTTTCTCCACCAGCAGGGGCTGCCCGCCGCGGACGCCGAACTCCATTCCGAATCTCCCGGCCTGATGCTCGATCGTCTTTCGATTCTATCGCTTAAGGTCTTTCATACACGGGAAGAGATCGCCCGGAAGGGGGCTCCCGCAGGGCACCGGGAGCGCAACCTGGAACGCCTGGATATCCTGTTGGAGCAACGCGGCGATCTTGCCGCTTCCCTCGACCGGTTGTGGCAGCAGATCCTGGAGCACCGGCGAAGGTTTAAGCTCTACCGCCAGCTCAAAATGTATAACGACCCTGCGCTCAACCCGGCCGTCTACGGGAAGTCATAGGCTGCGCGCCCGCCATCGGGTCTCCCGTGCTACAGTCTTGCCAAGGTTGCCGAGCGGCCTACCGAGTTGACGTTTCCGCCCGCGGTGGGTATAAAAACGAATCTAATAGCCGGTTTGCAGAAAGAAGAATGGGTTATGCAAAACACAGGTCAGGGGACCCCCGCTCGGCGCAATCCTCGCACCATCGAGGGCAAGGCACGACCTATGCCGAATGCTTCGCAGCAAAAATCGCTCAACGACTACCAGACTGCCCTGCAGTGGATGCACGAGGGAAAGTACGAGAAAGCTCGCGCCATCTTTGAGAAACTTAACCAGGACGGCCCGGTAGAGATTTTGGAGCGGGTGCGGGTTTACCTCGTCGCGTGCCAGCGCCATGCGCAACAAAGCGGCCTCTCCTTCGACAGTACCGAGGAGCAGTACGACTACGCCATTTCCCTTTTGAATACGGGGTTCTATGAAGAGGCGCGCGATCAGTTCCAAAGCATTCTCAAAACCAATCCGGCTGCCGATTATGCGTATTACGGGCTCGCCATCCTGGAGAGCATGACGGGGCTGGCTGAACCGTGTCTGGAGCACTTGGCGAAGGCGATTGAACTGAGCCCTCGCAATCGCATCCAGGCGCGCAGCGATTCCGATTTCCAGGATATGGCGGATGATCCTCGCTTTACTGAGTTGCTGTACCCAGAAGTCCCCTGAACGTCACGCTCCCGCTTTCAGGGCATCGCTGAAATGCCCTTTTCCCGCGTAGGGTTAGTGGGGTGATTGTTTTATGGTGAAGACGCTCTCCCTTGAAAAGTCACGCTTGGCCATTGCTTCGCGAAGGCGCACGGATCGTTCCAATCTTCGCGTAGTGGCCATCGGCGGGGGCACAGGCCTTTCCACCCTGCTGCGCGGGCTGCGGCGCTACGTCGCCTCGCCGCACCAGTCCTCCGATGACTGTGAAGATGCCCCGTGCATCATTTCGGACCTGGCTGCGGTGGTTACGGTCACGGATGACGGCGGCTCCAGCGGAAGGTTGCGGCGTGGATTCAACATGCTTCCGCCCGGGGACCTCCGGAACTGCATGGTCGCTCTTTCTGAAGATGAGCATTTGCTGTCCCGGCTGTTTCGTCATCGGTTTACGACCGGGGAGGGGCTCGAGGGCCACAGCTTTGGCAATCTATTTGTCGCCGCGTTGCAGGAAATCACCGGGGATTTTGCCCAGGCGATCAAGCTTTCTTCGCAAGTTTTGGCTACCCGCGGCCATATCTACCCGGTAACCAATGCCAACGTATCGCTGGCAGCGCGCATGGATGACGGGTCGCTGGTCAGCGGGGAGACCAATATCACCGCTAGCCGGCAGCGCATTGTGGAGCTCATGCTCGACCCGGCCAATGCCGAACCGTTGCCGGAGACGTTGGAGGCGATTGAACAGGCCCATCTCATCACGGTCGGCCCGGGTTCACTCTTTACCAGCCTGATTACTAATCTTTTGGTGAAGGGGGTTTCTGAGGCAATCGAATCGTCGCCGGCGGTGCGGGTTTATATCTGCAACCTCATGACGCAGGCCAACGAGAGCCTGAACCTGACTGCGTCGCAGCACATCGAGCGCATCTATGAGCATGCGCATCGTCCCATTTTCGACTACGCGCTGGTGAACACGGCGCCTGTTTCCCAAGCTCTGCTGGACCGTTACGCCGGCGAAGGAGCATCGCCGATCGTCGCCGATATCGAGGCCATTGAGGCTCTTGGCGTGCGGTGCATCCCCGCCGATTTTGCCGCGGAAGGCGACGTAGTTCGCCATGCCGCGGACCGGGTAGCTGACGCCGTACTGCGCCTGGGCGTAGGCGGCCGCGACCAGCGCTAGCAGTCGTTGCTCAACTGAAAAGTGGCACGGACTACAGAGGCTGTGAAAAAACTCATGCTTTTGAAGGGTACGGGCTTCAGCCCGTACGTTTTGGGTCTAAGTTAACTTGGGCTTTACAGGTTGCGGAAAAAGCCTGCGAGGGTCACCGTAGGGACGGCTGAAAATTGCCCAGGACGGCGTCCTGCTGACAACGGACCGATCCCAACAATCCGGGGTAGGAGCTTAAGAGTCTGGGTGAGAACCGGATCTGTAAGACCAAACAGAACTCGACGGGTGCCCCATGTTCGCACCAGCGTACGTGGGCCGATTATGAATTCTTCAAATACTTTCACTCAAGGACTAGAAGCAATGGAAGGGCTTCGCCCTGCTTTTTCGACCCACGTACGCTGGCGCGAACATGGGGCACCCGTCAGGTTCTGCTTGGTCCTACAGAGCCGGTTCTCACCCAAGCTCTTACGCCCCGGAATTTGCCAAGCAGATGTGCCGTAGCAGGGGCTAAAGAGTTCTGCGTGAGAACTGGACTGAAGATCCAGTTCTCACACACGCTCTAAAAAGCCCGTACTCTTCAGATCACTTCACACCGTGGCCGGTTGAATCTCAGTCACTGTTCGTTTCAGTTGGCCGCAGGCGGCGTAGATATCTCTGCCTCGTGGCCGGCGCAGGAAGGTGGAAACACCGCGCGCGATGAGTCGCTGCTGGAAAGCGGCAACCTGCTCCGGCGTGGGCATGGAATAAGCAATCCCAGGGCCTGGATTCCAGGCAATCAGGTTCACCTTCACCGGCATCGGCGCGCTGCGCGCCAGCCCGATCAACTGATCGGCGTGCTCCAACCCATCATTGACGCCGCCCAACAAAACGTACTCGAACGTGACCCGTTCCCTCGGCCGCAAAGGCAACTGGGCGGCCGCCTGAATGACCTCATCAATCTTCCACTTGCGGGTGATGGGCATGATCTCTTCGCGGATTGCATTGTCAGGCGCGTTCAGACTGATCGCCAGCCTCGGCCGCACCGCCTCTCCCGCGAAACGCAGGATCCCGGGCACAATGCCGGAAGTGGAAACCGTCATCCTCGATTCCGCCAGCAAAGATTCGTTGACCAGCAGACGCACGGCTCCCATGAACTCGTCGTAGTTGAGAAAAGGTTCGCCCATGCCCATGAAGACCAGGTTGATCCGGTCGCGCCCCACCTGCACGCCTTGCCGGTCCAGAACCGCGATCACCTGGCCGGCGATCTCGCCCGCGGACAAATTCCTCTGCAATCCCAATTTGGCGGTGAGGCAGAACTGGCAATTGACCGCGCACCCAACCTGGCTCGACACGCAGATGGTGGCCCGGAGCGAGGATTCCCCTTCTCCCTGCTCTGCCCCATCTCCGCCGGGCATCCAGACCGTCTCCACGGTCTGCCCATCGCGACCGGCAACCAGGTACCGTTCTGTGCCGTCCACCGAGCGAAATGTCTCCACAATCCGGGGACGGTCGATCGCCCAGCCCGCTTCCGCCAGTTGCCGGCGCACTCCCTGGGGGAGGGTGGAAACCTCCTGCAGGGAGTCTGTCCGATTCTGAAACATCGCCTGGAGCAGCTGTCCGGCCCGGTACGAGGGCTGTCCAATCGACGCCATCAAATCCGTAAGTTGTTGACTCGAAAGGCCAAACAGATTTTGGTTGAAATCCGCCACGGTTATCGATAGCTCCCCAAGCTTTTCGCAGCATAGCACCGGGGAAAGCCGATACACTAAGAGCGTGACAGAACGAAGCATTCGACGTACCGTCCTTCCCTCTGGCTTAATCATCCTGACCGAACGCATGGAGCACATCCGGTCCGTTGCCATGGGTGTGTGGATCCGGGCCGGCTCGCGCCACGAGCTACCGGAGGTGAATGGTATTTCTCACTTCGTCGAACACATGGTCTTCAAGGGAACGCAGTCCCGTTCCGCTAAGCGGATCGCCCGCGAGGTGGATGCGATCGGCGGCAACCTTGACGCGTTCACCGGCAAAGAGACCATCTGCTTCAACCTCAAAGTTCTCGACGAGCATGTGCCTACTGCGCTCGACGTTCTCTCCGATCTTGTGTTGAATCCAGTCTTCAACAATGAGGACATCCTGCGCGAACGGGGCGTCATCCTGGAAGAGATCAAGATGGATGAAGACAATCCCGACTACCTGGTGCACGAAATCTTTACCCAGAATTTCTGGAAGGGCCATCCGCTGGGAAAGCCCATTCTGGGCACCAAGGAGACGGTGCGCCGCTTCGAGCAGGACACGTTGTTCGATTACTACGGCAAGCGCTTCTCCGGGAAGAATATGGTCTTCTCCGCCGCCGGTAATCTGGAGCACGATGCCTTCGTCGATCTGGTGGCGCGCCGCTTCGATCGCCTCGCGTCGTCCCAGGGCGACCTTGCGGAGACGCAACCGCGAACGGTTTCGAAGATCGTGATGCGCAACAAGAAAGCTTTGGAGCAGGTCCAGCTATGCCTGGGCGTGCCGGCTCCTCCGCTTGCGCACGAACTGCGTTATGTGACCCTGTTGCTCAACACCGTTCTGGGAGGCGGTATGAGCTCGCGCCTGTTCCAGACAGTGCGCGAGGAGCATGGTCTGGCTTACTCGATCTTCAGCGATCTCAATCCTTATCGCGACACCGGCTCGCTGTGCGTGTATGCGGGTACTTCGTCCGCTCACTGTCTACAGGTAATCGAGTTGATCATGTGCGAGTTTCGCCGGCTCAAGTGCGAGGCCTTGCCGGAAGAAGAGCTCCGCCGCTCCAAGGACCAGCTCAAAGGGAACATCATTCTCGGCCTGGAAAGCTCTATGTCGCGCATGTCGAACCTGGCCCGCCAGGAAATGTATTTCGACCATTTCTTCGGCGTGGACGAAATCATGGATAAAGTCGAAGCCGTAACCAGCGAGCAGGTGATGGCGATGGCGAACCATCTTTTCGATCCGGAGAAGGTGGCGATGACCCTGCTGGGACGGCTCGACGGGCTCAAGATCACCCGCGGCGCACTGGCCTGTTGACCCCTTTACCTGTTGGACCCGGCTTCCTGCGGCTTTCTTAAGAGAAAGCCGCACACGCTGACATGACTGGTACCGCGTAGCAGGAAACCGCGGCTGAGCACTTGCGCCACCCGGCGCGTCTCTTGGTAGACTTATACCGTCTGGAACAGAGAAGGCCCATGAATTACTTCAGAGACAAACGCGGCTTTACCCTGATGGAACTGCTGATTGTCATGTCCATCATGATTATTCTGATGTTGATCGCCATCCCCAACTTCATCAGCATGAAGGCCCAGGCGGATGAGACCTCAGCCATCCAGTCGCTGCGGGCCATCTACCAGGCGCAGATTCAATATCAGACAGATTTTCCTGCCAATGGCTTCTCTTGCTCGCTGACCGCCCTTGGAGGCGCTGCCAGCGCAGGCCCACCCAGTCCGCAGGCGGCCCAGGTGTTGCAGGGTGATCTCGCCACCGGCCAGAAGTCCGGCTACACCTTCAACATCGTCAACTGCACCAAGGTCACGGTGAACAACCAGGACATGTACACCTCGTACGAGGCGACCGCGGTGCCGCAGTCCATCGGGAAGTCGGGTCACCGCGGCTTCTGTATCGACCAGGCTGGGGAGATCAAGGCGGATCTTGCGGGAGGCACGAATTGCTCCCAGGCCATCCAGTAAGCCTGCTCCTGCTGGGGCTTTTGCTCACGGCTCAACAGCTGGCGCAGCGAGTGGACAAGTACTACAACGGCCTGCATTCCCTGCGCACGAATTTCACCGAGACGTTTCATGGAATGGGCATCGACCGGGAAGAAAGCGGCACCCTGCTGCTGCGCAAGCCGGGGAAGATGCATTGGAGCTATAGCATTCCGGCCGGGAAGATCTTCGTTCTTGATGGCAAGTACGCCTGGTTCTATTCCCCCGGGGACGCCCAAGTTGAGCGTGTCTCCGCGTCCCAGCTCGACGACCTGCGTTCCCCACTGCGTTTTCTTTTGGGACACACACAGCTACAGAAGGAGCTGGATAGCTTGACCCTGGCCGAGACCGCTGACGGATTCGAGCTTTCGGGCGTGCCCAAGGGGATGCAGGCCCGGGTGGAGAAGATCGTGCTTGGCGTGACCGCCGATGGAATCATCCACTCCATGAGCATCGTCGAAACCGACGGCGCCAAGACGGCATTTACGTTCACAGACAGCCAGGCGAACGCACCGGCCCCGGACACCGATTTTGTGTTTCGGCCCCCGCCGGGAATTCCTGTGGTCGACGGCTTGCCTCCGGTGTAGAAGTCATGCGATTTGGAGCCGCTTGAGTTTCAACCGATCTCGCCGAACGTGTGCAAGGTCGTACTGCGCCTGTTGCACAAGCCAACCCTCTTCCGTGCCGCCGAAAACTTGCGCCAATCTCACGGCCATCTCGGGAGAAATGCCGCGCTTGCCGTTCACCAGTTCGGAAAGAGTGTTGCGCGTCACGCCTAGAGCTTCGGCGGCGCCCGTGATTGTTAAACCCCAGGGCTCTGGACACTGGCGCAAAAGAACGCCTCCGGGGTGCGGGGGATTTTTCATCGTCACGGATCCTTCTCCACGGCTAGTGGTAATCGACATAATCAACTTCCTCCGCGAGCCCTTTGAAGAAGGAATATCACCCGCCAGTTGGCGCGGACGGTAACCGCTCAAACAACATGACCGCTAAAGTCCCGAAGGGACGGCTGAACTTCGCTGAACTTAGCCCACGACGCCAGTCCTGGGTTAAGTATAGAGAGATGAACGGTCCCGTCAGGGACGGCTGAACACACAGCACAGCATTTCAGCCGTCCCTTGCGGCACTGAGGTCTTTTGGATCCGAACACCCAGGACATGGGCTAAGTTCAGCCGTCCCTTCGGTACTCTCGTCGATTTCTGCCCGGCCCGAGAGGCCCTTACCATTCATAATTCGAGAGGAACGAATTTCCTGTCACCTTTTCAATCATGCGAACAAAGTCCCTACTCACTTTGACCCTCTGCCTGCTGGCCCTCGCCGCAGCTGCGCAAAGCACACGCCACAGCGGTCCTTGGGAGCTCGAGGATAGCGGCAGCACCGCCGGCCTCCGGGGCGTCCACGCGGTCGGTGGCGGCGTAGTATGGGCCAGCGGCACGGACGGCACAGTGCTCCGCAGCGAGGACACCGGCTACCTCTGGCAGCAATGCACCATGCCAGCCGGAGCGAGCAAGCTGGACTTTCGCGCCCTCTGGGCCTGGGACGCGCAAAACGTCCTAATCTTATCCATCGGGACCGGCAGCCAATCGCGCCTCTATCGGACCACCGACGGCTGTAACAGTTGGAACCTGGTTTTCACCAATCCGGATGTGGACGGTTTCTGGGATGGCCTGCTCTTCCTGGACCGGCAACATGGAGTTATCTATGGTGATCCATTGCGGAGCGGTGGGCGTACTCAACCTGTGCTCGGTCTCTTTGCGACTCACGACGGGGGAACCACCTGGAGCCGGCAGCCAGACCTGCAGCCACTGCCCGGGGAGTCCTCCTTCGCCGCCAGCAACAGCGCCATGACAGCCCGCGACGGGTGGATCTGGTTGGGCACCAGCAAGGCCAGGGTACTGCGCACCAAAAAATTAACCGCCTGGCAAATCGCGCAAACCCCGCTGGCAAGCGAAACCGACTCCTCCGGCGTCTTCTCCTTAGCGTTTCGCGACCAGAAACACGGGATCGCCGTAGGTGGCGACTACCGCAAGCCGGAGACCTCAACCGGAACCGCGGCTTACACGTCGGATGGAGGAGAACACTGGAGCGCGCCCCGTAAACTGCCCCACGGCTTTCGTTCGGCCGTGGCTTGGGACGCGACGAACGGGGCATGGATCACGGTGGGCACCAATGGATCCGATATCTCCTATGACGACGGTCAAACCTGGCAATGGCTCGATAGTGGTAACTGGAATGCTCTCAGCCTTCCCTGGGTCGTCGGTCCTCATGGTCAAATTGGTAAGCTGGGAGTGCTGCCGGCCCATCTGCCCGCAGGGGCAACAGGATCCCGGTAGACTGGTAAGAGGCTCATGGCAGAGTTCGTAGTCAAGCTGGCAGACGAGCGCGGACGCATTCAGGAGCAGGTGCAGGTCGCCGGCTCCGCCGACGAGTTGCGCACCCGTTTTTCCCAAGCCGGCTACTACGTCTACTCAGTACGAGCTCGCGGCCTGCGCGGAGGCGGCAGCCGTAAGCGCGCCAACCTGGAAGCCTTCATCATCTTCAACCAACAGTTCCTCACCCTGGTGCGCGCCGGCCTGCCCATTCTTGGCTCCCTGGACATGCTGGTGAAGGGACAGAAGAACCCAACCTTCCGGGCGCAATTGGAAAATGTAGCTGCGCGGGTGCGCACCGGCGAGTCCCTTTCCGCCGCCTTCGAAGCCCAAGGCGGTTTCCCCCTCATCTACACCACCACGCTGCTGGCCGGAGAGCGAAGCGGCCAACTGGAAGATGTATTGTCGCGTTACCTTGCCTTCCAGCGTATTTCGTTATCGTTCCGCAAGAAGCTCATTGCCTCCCTCCTCTACCCGTGCCTGCTGATTGCCATGGTGGTAGCGCTGTTCATCTTCCTGATCAGTTTTGTGGTGCCGCGCTTCGCCATGCTTTACGACCAGCTGGGCACCAACCTGCCTGCCGCAACCCGCATGCTGCTCGCGGTCGGCAACAATTTTCAGCATTACATTCTGTGGGTGCTGGCCGGATTCGCGCTGATCGTTTACTTGCTGTTCCGCTACAGCCAAACCACGGCAGGTGCGGCCCGCATCGATCAAATGCGCATCGGGTTGCCGATCTTCGGCAACATCTGGCGCAAGTACCAGGTCGCGCTCTTTGTACGTACTCTCTCCAGCCTGCTAACCGGCGGCTTGCCACCAGTGCCCTCGCTCGAAACCGCCGCGCGGTCGATCTCCAGCAGCACCATAGCCAAAGCCGTGCTGGCCTCGGTGACCACGGTGCGCGAGGGAAAAAGCCTGGCCCAGAGCCTGGAGAAAACTAAAGTCTTTCCCGATCTGGCGGTCGAAATGATCGACGTGGGCGAGTCCACCGGGGCTTTGCCGCAAATGCTCAACTCGGTGGCCGAGTTCTTCGAAGAGGATGTACAAACGGCACTCACCGCCTCGCTGGCTCTGATTGAGCCCGCGATCTTGATCGTGATGGGCACAGTCGTGGTGGCCATCCTGATTGCGCTTTATCTACCTATTTTCTCGCTGGGGCAAGCCAGCACCATGGGAGGCGGTTGACGTTCCCCCGCTTTTGCCCCTCAGGAGTTTTTCATGGCTGACACCACTGCATTGGTCACCACGGCTGTTTTGGAACCAGACGAGGCCACCCGCGCCCAAAACCTGGCCCACCGTTATCGCTGTGAATTTGTCGATCTAAAGAACTTCCGTATCCAGCACGAGCTGTTCCGCAGCGTGCCTGTGGACATGATGTTTCGCTACAATTTCGTGCCCCTGGAGCAGCTCGAAGACCGCCTGATCATCGCAGTCAGCGATCCCAGCCGGCTCATGATCCTGGACGAGATCAGCGGCCTGCTCGGGCAACGGCTCATCACTCGCGTGGCTACCCTCTCCCAGATCACCGATCTGCTCAAGAAAACAGAGCAGTCGCAACGGGTGCTCGATGAAGCTTCCGAGGGCCTGACCTTCGACGTCATCTCAGCCGAAGACAATCCCGATGAGAACATCTCCATCGAGAAGCTCACTTCAGAAGAGGATATCAGCCCTATCATCCGGCTGGTCGATACCACCATCTTCACCGCGCTCGAGCGCCGGGCTTCGGACATCCACATCGAAACCTACGACGACTCTCTGGTGGTGAAGTACCGCATCGACGGTGTGCTGCAGGCAGCCATGGCTCCCATCGCGCGCGAGCATCATTCCACCATCCTTTCCCGCATCAAGGTCATGAGCGAGTTGGATATCGCCGAACGGCGCGTGCCCCAGGACGGGCGCTTCCGCGTCCGCTACAAAGGCCGGCTGATCGACTTCCGTGTCTCCATCATGCCCACGGTACACGGAGAAAACGCCGTGCTCCGCGTGCTCGACAAAGAGTCGATGAGCGAGAAGTTCCGCAAGCTCACGCTCGACGTAGTCGGTTTTGGCGAGGACGATCTGCGGCGGTTCCGCCGCTACATCCGCGAACCCTACGGCATGGTGCTGGTCACCGGGCCTACCGGATCGGGCAAAACCACCACCCTCTACGCCGCCCTCAACGAGATCAAGAGCGATGAGGACAAGATCATCACCATCGAAGACCCGGTGGAGTACCAGATTCGCGGCATCACCCAGATCCCAGTGAACGAAAAGAAAGGGCTCACCTTCGCCCGCGGCTTGCGCTCCATTCTGCGTCACGACCCGGACAAGATCCTGGTGGGTGAGATCCGCGACCAGGAGACGGCGCAGATCGCCATCAACTCCGCGCTCACCGGGCACCTGGTGTTCACGACGGTCCACGCCAACAACGTGGTCGACGTGCTGGGCCGGTTTCTCAACATGGGCGTCGAAGCGTACAACTTCGTTTCCGCGCTGAACTGCATCCTCGCCCAGCGGCTGGTCCGCACCATCTGCGAACACTGCACCCACCCGGTTCGCTACGATGATGAATTTTTGCGCAACAGCGGGCTGGACCCGGAAGTCTGGCGCAGCTTTGACTTTCGTGAGGGCGCGGGCTGCATAGAATGTGCCGGAACCGGCTATCGCGGCCGAACCGCTATTCACGAATTGCTGGAACTGACCGATGCCATCCGGGAAATCATTCTGGAGAAGAAACCGGCCTCGGAAGTACGTAAGCTGGCCCAGCAGGGGGGCATGCAGTTTCTTCGCGAATCGGCGATTGACCGCGCCACCCGTGGCTTGACGACTCTCAAAGAAATCAACAAAGTCACCTTTATCGAGGCTTTCCGCTAGAGATGCTTTCCAACATCGCCAACCGCATCTTTCCCTCCGAAGCCAATGCGCTGCGTCCGCGGCTGGCGTGCGAGATCACCAGCGCCGGCGTGGTGGCGGGACGGCCGGGAGTGGCGGATCAGGAAGTCGTCTCCGGGTTCGCTCCCTTGCGTCCCGGCGTACTGACAGCCGGCCTGCAATCGCCCAACTTCAGCGATCGCGCGGCGGTGGCCGCCGCTCTGCGCCAGGCCCTGAGTGAAATCAGCGAAAAAGGCGGCCAGGTCACCGTGGTGATCCCCGACGCTGCCGTCCGCGTCCTGCTGCTGGATTTTGACGTGCTGCCCTCCAAGTTGTCAGAGGCCGTGCCCATTATTCGTTTCCGCTTGCGCAAACTGGTGCCGTTCGAGGTGGAAGATGCGGCCGTGAGCTACCAGATCATGCCCGGGAAGCCCGACGTGGTGCGGGCGATTGTCGCCGTTTCCCCGGCCGCGGTCGTCGCTGAATATGAAAGTGCGGTTCGCGAGGCCGGTTATGAACCCGGCGCGGTTTTGCCCAGCACCCTGGCCGCGTTGGCCGCGATCAGCTCAGAAGAGCCGGCGCTGGTCATCAATCGCAATGGAAGCTCTGTCACCACGGCGATCACCCGTCACAACGAACTGCTTCTGCATCGCACCCTGGAGCTTACGCAAAAGGAATGGTCGCCTGAGGAAAACTATCTGCATTCCGCCGAGGAGCTGCAGCAATCTGTGACCGTTGCGGTTGCCTATTTCGAAGATACTCTCAATACACCACCGCGGCAGTTACTGTCCTGCGGGCTCGGCGGCCCGGAGGAGCTGATCCAGCTGCTGGGCGAGGATAGAATTCCCATACGCGACCTGGTGCCCACGCCCTACAAAAACAAGGCTATGCCCGGCGGCATCCTGGCCGGGGTAGTAGGAGCGCTGGCCAATTAAATGCGCGTCCAACTCAATCTCGCTTCCCGCCCATTTGTCGAATTGGGGCCGCTCTATCTACGCCTTCGGCTGCTGATCCTTCTACTGGCCGCAGTCGCTGTGCCACTATGGCTCTTCACGGCAGCCCAAAGGCGTAAGGCGGAGGAGGCCCAGGCCCGGCTGACAGCGGTTGACCAGAAGATTCAAGCCCTCGAGTCGCAGAGGCAGGCCTTTCAAGCGGAGATGCGCGAACCCCAGAACGCCGTGGTCTTGTCGCAGTCGCAGTTTCTGAATCAGCTGTTTGCCAGCAAAGCCTTTTCCTGGACCGCGGTCATGATGGACCTGGAAAATGTGCTGCCCAGCGGCGTGCAGGTGTTGAATATCGACCCAGTCATCGCCAAGGATGGAAAAGTGACCATTCGGCTGCGAGTGAGCGGCGCCCATGAACGAGCCGTGGACCTGGTTCGCAATCTGGAACACTCCCACCGTTTTCTCTTCCCGCGCGTGGCCCGGGAGACGGCGGAGAACAATCAGAATGGGCGGCAAGTCGAACAAGTGAGCGCCACCTCCAACGTTAATTTCGACCTGCTCGCCGAGTACAACCCGCTTCCCGAAACGCCGGACAAGGACGCCAAGGAGACCAAGCCGGCCAAGGGACCTAAGACGAGGGTGCCTAAGGCCGCCCCTGCCGCCAAACCCCGGCTGGCCAGAAAGGCGGTGGCGCAATGAAACCCCTTCGCGGCAAATTGGTCACGGTGCTGAACCTGCACTTCGCCGTGGTGGCGCTGCTGCTGATCTTGAATCTTGTGTTGGGCGTGCGCCTGTTTCTCGCCTGGAACACGTTGCGGTCCGCCGCCCCCGACCAGCTACAGCAGCGTCAGGCCGCCTACCGCGCGCTGCAGCTTGAAATGAGCCCGCTGCACGGGCTGCCGCAAAAGGTCTCGCTTTCTCGGACCCAGGCGGATGAGTTCTATAACGCCCGTTTTCCCAGCACCTATTCCACCATCTCGTCGACCATCAACGACTTGGCCATCAAGAATTCCGTGCGCCTGACCAATCTCGCCTATACCCCTACGCCCGCCATTGCCGGCCTGGCTGCAGTCCGCATGGATGCCAGCCTCAGCGGGGAGTACGCACCGCTCATGCACTTCATCAACGGGCTCGAGCGCAGCAAGACTTTTTTCTTTATCAACGGGCTCACGCTGACCGGGCAACAAGGCGGTTTGGTGAACCTGCGCCTTCGCCTCATCACTTATCTTCACGGCGCCGGCTTGAATCAGCCCGCTCCTCCGGCCGAGGGCGATGAACCGGCCCAGGAGGAGAACCGCTGATGGCCCTCAAAGTCGGCGCGGAAGACAAAAAGAAGGTGTACCTGGCCAGCGGCCTCGGCGCGGTCATGCTGATCCTGCTGATCCGTTTCCTATGGCAGACCTTCGGACCATCGCCAGCCCCCGCGGTCGCTCCACCTCCGCCCCGCGTGGTCACCGCGCCGCGTGCTGCCCCCACCACCGCCGCCGCAACTCCGGTGTATGGACACCAGGCGACGAAGACCGGCGACTTGGCTTCCCTGGATCCCACCTTGCACCCGGAGATCATGCGCCAGGCTGAATCGTTGGAGTACACCGGCCGGGGGCGAAACATCTTCTCCCAATTCTCAGTGGCCCCGGAAATTCCAAAGGCGGTCGCGCCGGTCCGTGTGGCGCATTTCGATACAGGCCCGCCCCCGCCGGCCCCGCCCCCACCCATCAATCTGGGCTTCTACGGCTACGCGGCAGAGAAGTCGGGGCAGAGGCAGGTGTTTTTGCTCCATGGAGATGATATTTTCATCGCGTCAGAGGGCGATGTGGTGGACCGGCGTTACCGGGTAGTCAAAATCAACTCCGCGTCCGTCCAAGTAGAAGACATTCCGTACCACAACACGCAAACGCTACCCTTGCGGCAATGAGTCACAAACGGCGACAATCCGGTTCCCGGCACGAGGACGGCTTCCTGCTGCTTGGAGTACTGGTCATGACCATGTTGCTTCTGCTCGCGCTGGCCATCGCAGTGCCCAAAATGGCCGAGTCGATACGCCGGGATAAGGAAACGGAAACCGTGCACCGGGGGATGCAGTATGCCCGGGCCATCCGCGTGTATTACACCAAATACGGTCGTTATCCCAACACCATCGATCAGCTGATGAAGTCGGACAATCAGCGGTTCCTGCGCAAGCGCTATCTTGATCCGATGACTGGCAAGGATGACTGGCGCATCATCCACTTGGGCGAGGCTAAGGTGCCGGCCATGGGATTGTTCGGACAAGCGGCCACGGCGCAGGGCGGGATCACGCCCACAGGGGCCAGTACCGGGACAACGACCGGAACGACCACAGGAACAGGAACGGCTTCTAACGGCGGGTTCGGATCATCTACTGGCGGATTCGGGTCTTCGGGTTCGTCTTCATTTGGGGGTGGCTCTTCGGGTTTTGGCTCGTCAGGAACCTCTTCTTCTTCCCCCTTTGGCTCATCGGGGCAGGCCTCTTCAGGCTTCGGGTCTTCGGGCTCGTCTTCCTTTGGGGGCGGCAGCTCGGGCTTCGGAGGAACCTCCAGTTCCCCGTTTAGCAGCAGCTCATCGCCAACAGGCGCAGCGACCACTGGTTCCGATACCGGCAGCGGCTTCGGGTCGTCTACCGGCATTGGCGGAACGACAACCACCGGCGGGACGGCTACGACCAATGGAGCTCAAACCACCGGAAGCACCAACGGAGCATTTGGCTCACCGGGCGTGACAGTCGGTGGTGCGCCGATTGTCGGGGTCGGTCTGCTCAGCAAGAAAGAGTCGATCAAGATTTACAAGAAGCAGACCCACTATAACCAATGGGAATTCGTCTTCGATCCGACCCAGAACGCTGCGAATGCCGCAGGCGGTGTCGCAGGCGCGGCGATAGGCGCGGGAAACACCGCGAATGGCATGGGCTCCGGCACCAGCACAGGTATGGGCGGCCCCACCAACAGCTCCGGTTTCAGCTCCAGCGGTAGCTCAGGCTTTGGATCCAGTAGTGGCAGCGGTTTTGGCTCCAGCAGCGGATCCGGCTTCGGGTCGAATGGCGGATCCGGCTTCGGTTCCAGCAGCGGCTCCGGCTTTGGATCGAACAGCGGATCCGGCTTTGGCTCTAGTAATGGCTCGGGTTTCGGCTCTAGTAACGGCTCTGGCTCCGGAGGATCGCCGACAACCCCGAACAATCCTTCTCAACCCACCGGCAACACGCCTCAGTAAATCTGTCTCGATGTAAGACGCACCCGCCCGACTGCCTCTCGACTTATTTTTTTGTTGAACGATCTCGACCAACTGCCGATAGAGGAAGACGAAGAAGGAGGAGGCTTCTTATGAATCTATCTGTCGATGTCTCGATCCCGGCGCGGACACCCGATCCAACTCCGAGGACGACCTCTCCGACTCCAGTGAAAACAGCTCCAACTCCGGTGACAAACTCTCAAGCTCAGGTTACAATCTCGGGGTTCGCGACCGTACCGACTCCAGTTCCCACGCCAGTACCGACGCCGGTACCCGATCCGCCCTACGAGGTCAACTTGTCAGAGGAAGCTAGGACCGAGCCGACGAGACTAGGGGCAAAGTTAAGTCTCGAACTTTTGTAATTCCAGGACAATCGTGACTAACTCCGGTCCTGAGTAAGCTATCGCCGCCGGGCAAGGCAGCATGGAAGTCGAATTAGACTGAACAGGTTCAGCGGAATCCTCAGCCGCAATTGCTTTCGCGACGTCTCGGCCCATAGCAAGATTGTGGGCGAACATCGCGCTCCGAAATGCCGTACAGTGTCTGTTCCCGGCCCGGTATAGTAGCAATGAGATGAGGACAACGCGGCGCAGTTTTCTCGCCGGCTCCATGCTGATGTTTGGGGGCGTTTGTGCGGGCGCCGGCGCAGTGGCACCGCCGGCGCCCTTTGGCGCTCTTCCGTCCGATCCCCAGCTTCGCTGGCAGGAGATGGAAACGAACGCCTTCCTTCATTTCACGGTAAATACCTTTACCGGCAAGGAATGGGGCGACGGCGCTGAGGATCCGTCGGTCTTCAATCCGTCGAACTTCGACGCCGATGCAATTCTTCTGGCTTTGAAAGCCGGCGGGATGAAGGGCGTGATTCTTACCTGCAAGCATCACGATGGGTTTTGTCTCTGGCCCACCAGGACGACGGAACACTGCATCCGCAATAGCCGCTGGAGAGACGGCAAGGGCGATGTGGTTGGAGATATCTCCCGCGCCGCCGCCCGGCACGGCTTGAAGTTCGGTGTATATCTTTCTCCTTGGGACCGGAACAATCCCGCGTACGGCAAACCCGCCTACCTCACTATTTACCGGCAACAGTTGACCGAACTGCTGACCCATTACGGCGAGATATTCGAGGTCTGGTTCGACGGCGCCAATGGCGGGGATGGCTACTATGGAGGGGCCCGAGAGAAACGCACCATCGACAAGCACGCTTACTATGATTGGTCGCATACATGGGAGCTCGTCCGTCGCCTGCAGCCGAACGCCGTGATCTTCAGTGATGTCGGCCCCGATGCCCGCTGGGCCGGCAATGAAAAGGGCTATGCCGGAGAAACCTGCTGGGCTACCTTCGACCCGGTGAGCGCCGATGGCGGACCCGCCGCGCCCGGCAACATACTCCCCGCCGCATCCATTACCGGAACCCGGTTCGGCTCACATTGGATGCCCGCCGAATGCGACGTCTCCATTCGACCCGGCTGGTTCTGGCACGAGAGCGAGAACGCGCGCGTGAAGACTCCGGAGCAGCTGATGGAGCTGTACTTCAAGTCCGTGGGCCGGGGAGCCAATCTCCTACTGAACCTTCCCCCCAACCGCCAGGGGCTTCTGTCGCAGGAAGACGTGAGCTCCGTCGAGGAGTTCCACCGGCGGTTGCAGGCTCTGTTTCGGGAGAACCTCGTCTCCAAGGCCAACCTACGAGCCTCGAATATACGAGGAAATCGTAACCGTTATGGTCCTCATCACCTGTTGGACGGAAATCGCAACTCTTATTGGGCCACGGATGATTCGATTCATACTCCCGAACTGATGGTCGACTTCGCTCGCCCGGTTCGATTCCATGTGATTCGCCTCAAAGAAGCGATCCAACTCGGTCAACGCATCGGAGCATTTGCCTTGGATGCCTGGCGCCAGGGCGCCTGGACGCAGATCGCCCAGGGAACAAGCGTCGGCTCGTGCCGCCTCATACCCTTAGTGGAGGCGGTCGAGGCGAAGCGTTTACGTCTGCGCATTACGGAATCGCCGGTGGGCATTGCTCTCGCCGAGTTCGCGATCTTTCAGAAACCTTAATAGTTGGAACCCCTTTTTCATAGGCTTGTACTTACCAGGTACAAGCCATTCACCGCGAACCAGCGACTTAAAAATCCACGTGAGCGCGGAGTCCGGGCACGACGATCGGACCGCGGTCGCGGTTGAAGCCCGGATTGTTGACAAAGGAGAGCTGGGCCGCAACGTAAAGGCCGCCTCGCACGTGAGCCGTATAGTAAGTCTCGCTCACACTCTCCCGCCCATATCGTAGTCTGCCGTCGCCCAGCTCGAAGCCGAGCCCTCCCAGGGCCAAATATTCGCGGTGCCCTTGACTGAGGCCACTGTTTACAAATGCGCTGCCAACGCGGTCATCCTTCCGGTTCCAGGCGTCGCCCGTGACGGCTGCTCCAAAGGATACCGTGTTGTTCATCTCGCAAAAGGTGAAAGACTCATATCGCCCATCGTTCCAACCAGCACGGAAAAAGACTCCGAAGTTCCCTGGAAGGTCCTGCTCCAAGTTCACACCGAAGCCCGGCTTCGCCGTGTCCGGATGCCGGTGGGCCGTAATGTCAGGAGTTTGATCGCGGCCGCGCAGATAAGCGTTGTTGGCTTCGCTGTAGTTGCCCAGATTGGCATGATTGACAAAGGCGAGGGTCCGAACACGAGTGGCATAACCCTCCCGAAACGTGGCGTAGTTGAATTCGAAATTATCGGAATGGACATGGCGGACATCGTAGTCCAGGTTGACGCCGGTGGAGATCCTCGGCAAGAGCGCTTCCGCAAAACGAAATCCGAACCTCGGGCCCTGATAATTCGCCATGCCGGCCACCGTGAACCCGTGCTCATCGCCGGCGAATTCGTAGATACCGTTGTTCCCTATGGCGACATTCGTGAATTGCAGGTGGGTGTCGCTGCCAACCTCGTTCACATCGAAGAAATCCAGCAGGCTGATCCTGCCGGCAGTAAACTCGAGGCGCTGCCGCGGGATAGATGGCTGCAGGTAAAAAGGGTTCGGATCCTCTTCGATACGGTCCGCGGTGAGAGCCACCGTATGGTGAATAAAGGTGCGTGAGAGATAGACGCTATGGCTAACCTGCGGCCCAACCACGTCCGCATTCACGTAGGCGCCGAGGCCCAGCCCGTCGCTCAACCCGCCGCCGCCGGCTTCATCCAGATTGGCGATGATCTCGGTGAAGCGAAGCAGCCGCACCCCGGTGTAGAGAGTCAACGTACGCGAGGCATCCGTCTCACCGTAGCCGTGAAAGCTGTTGGGACCCGAGTAAGGCGAATGGAACGGTGTGTGCGCCTGAAAAATGAAGTTCGATTGCCCGGAAATCCAGTAGCGATCTTTGATCAGGTGGTTCAAAAAAATCGCTGGGCTTTCCTGATCGTCGGACTGATCTTCGATGGACTGCTTCACTTGCGGCGCGGCATTGGAGTACTCGGGCGCTCCATTCGCCCCCGACGTGGGGCCTCCCTCCTCTTGCGGCAGGGGAGCGCTGGGCAAAGACGTGCTTGTACCAGGAACGCCGGCGGTGGCCGGGGCTTGGGCAGAGGCGGATCCCGCCCGGACAAGCAGAATCAGAATCCAGAAAGCCACGCCCAGGGCAACGGATCGGTTGTGGGTACGCTCTCCCATGGGCCCGACGGTAAATCCAGAGGCAGCCTCCGAATGTCACAGTCCTTTTAAAAAAGCCGAATCTCCCCGGGGGGCCGGGCACTTTCATGGAACCTTCACTTCTCGGCGGAGTGGCTGCCGTAATCTCTTCCCAGGAGACGGGAACCTTGTCGTCGAACCCTGAAGTCCTTCATCTGCATACGTTTTTTCTGCTTCCGATTTCGATCGACCAGGACGCAGTGATGGACGAGCACCCCGAAATCTGGCGAGGCAAGGAGCTCTGGTTCGACAAACTCGATCTCTGGGTCACGAAGCACGTGGTTCCGGAATATCAAGCCGCCGCCGCGAAACTGGGTGGGTGGAGCCGCCATTCTGAGACGGCTCTCGATTTCAATTCATCCACCTACCAGGACATGATGTTCTTTCATCCCTTCATCCGCAGGGCATTTTTTGATATTGGAGATACCAATCCCGACCATCATTCGTTGATACACCGGTATGTTATCCACGCCCCGCCCGGTTCCCGCCTCTATTACGAGGCCGAGGACGACAGCGGCGAATCTGCCAAGCTCGAGATCACGGATTTGCGGCTGTTGCTCTTCGCGAACGGGGTCGCAATCCTGAACATCGGCGTTGAGGCCCACAACATCGGCTACGCGCATGCTCTCTGGATCAACGAGATGATGCGCAAAATTTACCCCTCCAGCGCTCATCAGATCCAGACAGCGCGTATTCCGAACCGCCTCGCACTCGTGCAGGAGACCGGTACCGAGCGGCATGTGATCGCCGAAGAGCGCTGGCAGGGCGGCCGTGGGATCGGCTATCGTCCGCAGCTCTCGACCATTGTGCTGAGCCTGTTGCACTTTGCCAATTACGGCCATGAGGAATTCGAGCCCACCCTGGACGAACGCATGATCGTCAACAGTTTTGTGAGTCTCGACCGCAGCCGTCTTCCCGCGGGCTATGAATCCTCGGAAGACTACGAAGTGGCATTCAGCCGGCTGCTGTATGTCGACCTGGATGGGCCTGGCTATCGCTATGACCGCGCATTTACTCGCGAAGAGATGACGAAGCAGGTGTACCGCCGATGGCAGCACCAGGGAACGCTCTATGGGATGACGGCTTACTCGAACGTCACCAGCACCCTGGCTTTGCCGGAAACGACGGATCCTGCGCATGTTGTCCATCGCATGTTCCGCGGCCGGAGTCTCCTGCTGCTCGGGATTGCTCTGTTCTACCGGGCCAGCCTGCTGGATTTTGCCGCGGAGTCGGCACTCGTCTCCCGCCAGCTCTTTCCGGTCTTCTCAGGAGGGCGGGTGCGTCACCGCCACATTCAATTTGCGACCCGGTTGATGGCCGACTTCCACTACTTCAATACCTACTGGTTTCACCTTGAACCCACGAACAAGGATGAAGAACTCGAGCATTTCCGGATGCTGAGCAAGGTCTATCAGCTCAGTTCCGCCAAGGAAACGCTTGAAGACCAGATCGCCTCCCTGGCCGGCTTCATCGATCGTTTATTTGCCATGCGCAATAGCGACGCCGTGAACCGGCTCGCCATGATGAGCGTCATCCTCGGCATAGGAGCGCTCGTTACAGGCTACTTCGGCATGAACATTCCGCACCTGGCGACCCTGCTGCAAAGTGGCGTAGCGTCCTTCTGGACCCTGGTGCTGACCTCCCTCATGACGCTGGTCTCCCTTTGGTTCATTTTCTATGTGGTCGGGTCGAACTGGGCGGACTATCGAGCCAGCATACTGCCGCACGTATTTCGCAAACCGCTTTCCCCGAAGAACCTCCGCCAGTTGCGCCGGTACGGCATGGAAGAAGACGCTGATCAACCCCGTTCAAGCCAGAACTAGCCTTGAAGGATTGAGTGGGGTTGTTCGTTAGTTCCCACCCATGTGACTTAGTAGATTGTGCCGTTGAACGTGCAGTATTTATGCCCACGCAAATCTACCTGCCAGTAATTCCCCGGCAACGCGGAAGGGATAAGGACATCGCCATTGTCGCAGGTCATGGATGTGGGCATGGTCACGGCATTGAAATCCACTCGTATCACCGTGTCTCGAGACCGCGGATAGCTGCTTATCTGAATAGTCGGCGTTGTCTGGCCAGTCAACTGCTGAAGCAGTACCATGCCATCCGTTTGCAGGGTCCCAAAGTTTACTACCGCCCCAGTGCTATTCATGCGCGGGTCCGGGTTCGGAATCGTGATGGGAACGGCTGAGAACACAATGCTCGATCCATTGTTCGACACCGTGATGTTGCCCACGGTGTAGCGCTGGTTGCCATCATTGTTCCCATAGAGAACGGCGCGTGTGGGCCCACTCCACAGACCGACACGTACCTGGTACACCCCATCAGGCATCGTAGAAGGCAAGTAGTAGGTCGTCGGAGTATCCACCACCTCCTGTCCTGTCGTCCAGCTTCCGGTTGGCACCGGCAGAGTCGCGCCGGTTACCCCAGCATAGTCATTCGACCCTGCAGGGCTTTGCGCGCTGACAAAGTGGATAAATTCCTGGTAATTGGTTCCGGGAGCCGGAGTATTGACAGCCCATCCCAACTGAACCTGTACGGCTCCGGGGCCAACCTGATTGAAAGAGGCAACGCTCGGAGTCGCCAGCGTATTTTCCGAAAGAATGTCGGCCTGGTTTCTTGCGTTGGCAAAGATCGAAGTGGAAGGGGCGTGGGAAAAATCGGCCATTTGACCGCCCACGAGTGCGGAGTATGCCAGGTAGTCATTTCCTATCGCAGCCCAGCCGTATTGGGGGATCAGTAGCGTATTCCAGGTAATATTCGACGCCCGGCTATTGGCGATGATCGAGTCACCGTTAGGATAAGTCACCTGAACGAGAGAGAAGTCGCCTGCCTTGGCAGCTGCGCTTGCATTGGTCCAGGCTCCGTTCACCATGTAGTCAATGTATTCCGCATTCTGCAGCACGTACCGCGCAGCCACGGGCGACACCAGATTCTGCTCGAGGAGCGCGCGCGGAACCGACGACCACAAAGGATCTGTGAGATACGGGTTGTGACCGAAAATCACCTCCTGCATACGGTAGGCGTCTAACTCATATGTACTTGTAATTGTTTGTGCGTCTGGCGTCCAGCGTTCATAGTAGCCCATGCCATAATTCGTCTGGAGCGGATGGATCCTCGTCAAATCGAAGTCCACAAACAGTGGAGCCGTAAGCCCGTTTGTGATCGGTGTGCTCTCAGCGCCAAACTGCGCTTCCACTCCATCGAGCAGCCCGCTCCAGAACCAGTGGTCCTTCCCCTCCCCTAAGACCGGACCTACCTCTGTGTTGCGTTCGTAGTTCCATAACGCTACAGATCCATCTCGATAGGGGCCAAACATTCCCGACCCAACCGTAGATGGATCGCTGTCTCTGCGCCACCACGGAACCACGGCAGAGTTCACATCGATGAAGACCCCGTTGGTTCCATATTCCTTGTGGATATAGGGCGATTGCGTCTGAGCGTTGGGAATGAACCAACTGGGTTTGGTGGCGAACGATTGAATGCCGGTCGTTGGATTCAGCCATGCCGGCAACTGGCTGCCGTCAGCGTTCAACATCGTTGCTGCCGGGTTATACTCCGGGTAATTCGGGTAATAATCCGCGTAGTTCTCGTGAAGCATGAATAGACAGGAATTTGCGTGGGCGGCAGATGCTATCTGGAGCATCCCCGTATCGCCGCCCAGTGAGACACTCGCCGGGTATTGGAGCGGTAAACCATTGTCGTAGCCGAGGCGTTGCCAGTCACCGATAATCGCCACGCAATGGTTGACTCCATAATCTCCCAAATTCGCAAGCTGCGAAGCGATCGTGGCAAAGGTTCCGCCGCCAATTTCGAATACCATTCTTCCGGCCAATTCGGCCCGATAGAGCGCCGGCGGGTGTTCAGGATATGGCAGTACATTCGTAATGTTTTGCGAAACAGATACTTTCCAGGTGTCATTCAGAATATTCGTGGCGCCACTACCGTTGAGCGCGTAAAAAGTCTCCACGGGGGTTAACGTCGAAGCGTTGGAAGCAAACGGATCGAAATAGGCATTCTCGAACAGGTCGAAGGATCCCAGATAATTGATCGCCTGAGAGTAATAGGGAACAGAAATTCCTTGCGTGACCTGGCCCGAAGATGTTTGTCCCAGATAAATATCCTGAATGTTGGGCTGATCGGCCGATACGTGGATGCCTGCAAAATTACCATCTACCAGGGGTTGGAGTGTGAGATGAGTTGTCCCGGCCGAACTCGCATACGAAAGCGTAGCCGTCGGACTCCCCGACGTTTGATAAGTTAACGACTGAAGCACGCCGGCGGGCCCTACCCAATCAATATGCGAACCCAGAACAATTTGCCCTGGGGAAGATGCTCCGCCGATCGAATCCGTCACAAGAACGGACCCGATCGTCCACAAGGTACCAGCGGGAGGAGCAACCCACTGATATGTAACATTTTCTGAACCAGATTGGATATTAATGATAAACCCTGTAGACGTCGCCGCAATGCTACTGCTTGTATTTTGTGAGCTTGCGGAACCAACTGTTGCAATGAATGTTACGAGTATAAGAAAGTTAAGATAGCGAAAAATATTAAACATTTCCCCCCGCGATACTCCCTCTGCGCATACTAATGCGGCAATCGGCTACAGCAAGAGTTTTCCAGAGTTACTTATGTTGCATTCGGGTATTCACTGACGGCATACCGGCGAGAACCTTACTATCAGGGATCGTTAGCGAGTTTTATTGCGGGCGGCGTGACGCGCCGGCTTGATCTTTTCCGTGAAGAGTGAAATAAAAAGTTGCGCCGTGATTCACCTCCGCGTCGGCCCAGATCACTCCACCGTGTTTTTCAATGATGCGATGCACGATCGCCAGGCCCACTCCGGTTCCTTCAAACTCGGGTTCCGTATGCATACGCTGGAACGCAGTGAACAGTTTCCCGGCATACTTCATGTCGAATCCCGCGCCGTTATCGCGCACGTAAATTGCCGTGGGCTTGCCCGGCTCCCGGATACTATCCACTTCAATGACGGCGGGGGCACGGCCACGGGAAAATCTGAGAGCGTTGGACAATAAGTGCTCAAAGACCTGGATCATCAAAATCCGGTCACAGTCCACCGAGGGCAAACGGGCGATCCGCCACTCCACATCGCGTCCCTCGATATCAGACTGCAGCGCCGAAATCGCATCGTCGACGATCGGATTCAGTGCATTGGGACGCAGCCTCAAGGATTGCCGGCCGAGTTTCGCCAGAGCGAGCAGGGCATCGATCAGCAGGCTCATGCGGCGCACCGCATCCTCTATGCGCTGTAAATACGCGCAGGCTGGGACCGGCATCTCCGGACCGAACTCCTTCATCATGATCCTGGAGAACCCGGCGATATGACGGAGAGGCGCACGCAGATTATGGGAAACGGAGTAGGAAAAGGCCTCCAGGTCGCGATTCGCGGCCTCCAATTGGCCGGTACGTGTGGATATCCTCTCTTCCAGCCCTTCATTCAGTTTCCGAATCTCGAGTTCATCTGCTTTTCTATCCGTAATGTCACGAAATGCGATCATCCCACCCCGCAAGACTCCATCCTTGTCTCTTAAGGGAGAACTGCTCGCTTCCATCCAGACCTCCCGGTCGAGTGCGGTATTACGCACAAGCATCTCGGTAGCCACCACTTCACCCGCCATGGCACGTTGCAGAGGGGTTTGCCCCGGCGGAATGGGCGTGACCCCATCGGGCAAATAAAAGCCGTAATGGGCGCTCCATTCATTCGGAGGAAGTCCGGTCGCCCCGAGGCCAAGAATTTTCTCCGCAGCCGGGTTCCAAATAATGAATTTTCCATGCTCATCGGCGGCCACCAGCCCCTCGTGCATGCTGTCGAGCACGGCTTGGAGCGTGAGCGTTTGGGCCTCCAAAGCTTGGCGGGAGTGTGCCAATTCCCCGGCTTGCCGCGAGAGTTCGTCCGCCTGCTCCGCTAAAGCGGCGCTGGAACGCTGGTGTTCGGAGAGCTGCTCCCGGATAGTGCCGGTCTGCTCGTGGACGTGCTTCCGTAAGACGAACACCCAGGTAAACGCCAGAAGGATGAGCAAAACCGCGAGGCCCGACGTGGCGACGGCGTGAGTTGGGGTCCACCAGGAAGGACTTTGGATGACCACCACGTCCAGTGGTGAGCGCAGCAGAATGCGAAAGGACTCGGGAATGGAGAAATCGCCCCCGGGTGTGCCGGCATTGCCGGAACCGCCTTTCACTGAGCAGATTCCTACGATTTTTAATGTGGTCCCCTTTTGCCACTCAGACAACCGCCCCACTCCCGGTCCCCTGGGCAGGACGGCGGAAAACACATGATTTCCTGAAGACAAAACAATGTTCGGATCGCTGGCAAAATCGTCCTGTCCAATAAGCTGGCCTTGGAGTTCCACCAGCTCGGCGTCGTGGTCGCCGCGCTGTGCCTCTTCTGCGCTCACAGCGATGGGCGGGACCAGCGGCTGGTAACCCGTCTGCACATAGCCGGCGTTGGTCAAGGTAGGGGTAAATGCTCCGAGGATGGGGAAGCCGATGACATCGGCCAACTCTCCAGGGTTCAAGGGCGTGGTTTGGTCGGTTTGCGCACAAAGGCCCCGAGGACCGTCCTGGATGCAAAGCAACCTGCCCGGCCAGAATAGGGTGACGGTCCCGCGAATATGGATGCGATGCGATGAGGGGTTGGCCGTGAAGCGCAGCAGACTGCTTAGGGATGAGGCTGGTGAGGCAAAGGGGTGCGTGGGCGCGGGCTCCTCAACGGCCACCTGGGTGCGATCCGGAAAGAGAAGGTAAAACCCGGCCATCTGCCCCTGTCGATTAAACAGCGGGGCAGCGTTGCCGCGAAGTCTGATTTTTGCGTCCACCAGGCTGTCGTAGTCCACTCCCTCGGTCCTGGTCGTGGAAGCCATGATTTCGCCGTCACTCAATGCCAGAAACAAATCCACATGTTTCGCAGATTCGCGGACCGCGTGGACCACGCCTTCGACCTCAACCCATCGGCCGTCCTGGGAACCGGTCAATATTTCGGTCAAGGTCACTCTCGGGACAACTGCCGGGAATTGGGACCTTCCGGTCACATGCACTTCGCTGGCAATGACAATGGGAGCATAGCCTCCTTGGGCGCTCCGCCCCGTTATGTCCACCGCGTCCCCCGCCTTGAACGGAATCGAGGGAAGGAACTGAAGGTCAACATAGACACCGCCAGAGGAGTCCGAGGCAAAACAGGCGGGCCTCTGAGGATCGTTATACGGATCGTAGTAGGTGACAACCGCGCGTAGATGGACGGGATAGCTCTGCGCTGCCTGCTCGACCGTCAGGTCGTGGGCCTCATGCGCCTTGGTGAGAGTGGGTAACACTTGCCGCTCGGCTAGTGGTTGCTGGCCGGCGGCGCCAGCCGCGCCTGTAAGCAGGCTAAGCGCGACTGAAATCAGGACAAGATGGCCTTTTCGGCGCAGGTCCGTATCCTCTTAGTGCCTATCGGCATTGCCGGATAAGAGGGCGAGTCTTCTGGAACAGTCGACGCTGGTCCAATTAATGGCTTTGGGAAAGCCTCGCGATCGCTTGGTCAACCGGATCCTGCAGGGTACTGTGTTGGTTCTTGATTTCCTGCCTTAGCGCCATGTATTTCGCGATAGCTTCAGGGCGTTTACCGGAGATTTCGAGCAGGTTGGCCTCCACAAAATCGCGGGCGAAAAGCTGTGATTGGACCTCGTCTCCCTCTCGCGGCCGATCGTCGAGCCAGAGGTAGGTCGCCCCGGCATCGCCGGGAGGGACAGCAGAAAGTGATTCCACCAGCTGCGGTCGATCGTGCCAGGAAGAACTAAAGCATTCGAACAGGATGCGACTTTTGGAGTGCTCGTCGAGCGGCTCGTTGTTCTTGCGCATGTCGTTGGCGGCGCGGAGCAGCTCCACGCGGCCAGGACCAGACCCGCTCGAAATGAGCCCGCCGATCTGCATGGTGCGAACCAGTGCTCGTGCTTTGCCGGTGGCGACGGCGGTCTGGAAATGGCCGACGGCCTCGGCAAAATTTCCGCCGTTCTGGAGCATCCAATTTCCCAGCATCGCATTGGCGTAGACGTTAGTGGCATCGAGAGCGAGTGCGGCGCGAAGGTCGTGCTCCGCGATGGGGCCGAATTCCCTTTCGGCGATGTGTCGATTCAGCCAATGGGCCCAGCCGAGATGAGCCTCGACATCCGCGCCCTGCGCGCCTTTGTGTCGGACCAGACCAGCATCCAGGATGGGGAAGATTTCATCGAGTTGCGGGCCTCCAGGGCTGGCCCCACTTTGACCCGCCGGCTCGATGACGCTGAAATTCTCCACCCAGAGCATAGCCGTGTTCAGCTGCTGGTCGAGCGCCGGCTGGTACAGAGGATGAGCCTTAAGGATCTCTGCGTAGCTTTGTAACGAGGCATCGTAGTCACCCTGCTGCGACTGGCTCTGCGCGATGGCCATCTTTGCATCGAGCTCGGCGTGGCCGTGGAAGTGATCCTGAATTTTGCCGAAAGTACCGGTGAGGGTACCGGCAAATCCAATGACTGCAGAGATGCCGCCGATCCAGGCCAGGATGACACCCCAGGCTCGTTTTACTCGCGGTTCGGGTGGTTGCGGGTCGTTAGCCATGGATGCGAAATCTTCTCGGGTTTTTCTTGTCCTGGAAGCACGAGGCTAATCGTACACCGGAGTAGGCCAGAGCTTTACCGGGCTCCTGTATCGTCCTTATACTTCTTTCGCAACGCTCCAGTTCACTCACTAACTCCGGTGGCAACTGCAGAACAAAGTGCGGGGGGCCGGATTCGTAATTGTGGTAGTACATCGATGTCCGCCACTCAAGCGGCTTCTAAGACGGCGCTTGCGAGCCGTTCCCCAAGCTCGGGACCGATGGCGTCATAGCGTGCGATCGTCTCCATGAGCTCGCCTTGTGCTTCTGGCAGCAGAACAACCGGCCAAATCAACGCTTTTTCAGAAGATCGGCTTCGACCTGCTCCCACGGCACCACGCCGGCAGGGTTCGCACGACACTTTGCCTCGCGGAAATCCAGTTCCGCGCGTTGCTCAGTCGAGAGGGGAGGTAAGTCAGATTGCAGACTCTCCCAAAGCGCATCGAGTAGATCTAATTTCTCAGCCGGGGAAAGCTGTTCGATATCTGGTGGAAGGCTCATGCGCTCCATGCATTTTACAGAATCAGTGGTGAGGGCGTTGGGGTCTTGGTTGTCGTCATTGGTTGGGAGCGTCGTAAGTTCACCCAGATGCGGTATGCTTTCGAGCTATGAACCGCCTTGCGATTGCCGCGTTCCTTATTGTGTTTCTGAACACTGTGTCCGCCTTCGGGCAGGCTGCGACGGTCACGGCACCACCAAGCGGATTCGCTCAGTCCATCGTCCTTTGGCCAAACGGCGCGCCAGGGGCACGGGGAACAACAGAAGGCGATATCCCGAAGCTGTTCACCTATCCGGCCACCGGCGCGGCAACGCACACTGCCGTGATTGTTATGCCGGGCGGTGGATATACACATGAGGTGATGGAGCAGGAAGGCGCCTACGAGGCGAAATGGCTGGCAGCGCACGGCGTGGCGGCGTTTGTGCTGGAATATCGGCTGTCGCCCGCGTACATGTATCCCGCACCGATGCAGGATGCTTCGCGCGCCATCCGGTACGTGCGGGCGCATGCGGCGGAGTTGGGCGTGAAGCCGGATGCCATTGGGGTATGGGGCTTTTCAGCGGGCGGACACCTTTCGGCCTACATGGCGACGACCCACACCGCGGGTGATCCTTCAGCGAAGGATCCCATTGACCAGGTATCGGACAGGCCTGACTTTGCCATACTCTCCTACGCGCCGCTCACCATGGAGCTATATGCGCGGATGGGGATCCCACCGCTCAAGACGCTGATTGGCGACCATCCGGCACAGGCGGCCATCGATGCTAGTCGATCCGCTCAAGCACGTCTCTGCGGATACAAGCCCGGCATTTATCTATTCGACCACGGGGGATAAGACCGTAGATTCGCGCAACGCCGCGGAATTTTACGTTGCGCTCAAGGCTGCGGGCATACCGGTGGAGCTGCACATCTTCGAACTCGGCGCGCATGGCACACACATGGGCGAAGGCCTGCCGCCGGCGATGCACGAGCTGACCGTAACCCCGGTGCTGATTGAAAACTGGATGCAGGCGCATGGATGGATGGCGGCAAACCCGCAGTAGCCGCCGGAGCGAAAAGTACGCTATCGCCTGGATTCAGGTATTCGGCCAAAGCGCGGATCGTGACGCAACAGTAGATCGCATGCGTGAAGGGCCTCCCTCTCAAAGCCAGGACCGTCACTTGGAATGACAAGCCAATGGCGTATCTTTCCATGCAGCAGATCGATCGAGCGGATCGAAGGAAACTCCCGGCGTAAGCGCGGGTCTGCAGGGTTGGTGTCTTCTGACAGAACCAGCCAAATGCCATTGTCTCTTGGAGATTTCACGTTTTCTCGCAGCATGCAAAGGAGCCGGTCGCTCACATAGACTGCGAAACCCGAAAACATCCGGCGTGCTTCGGGATTCAAGGGCGCAAGCGCATCCAGTATGAATTCGTGGGGCAGCTTCTGTTTTGGTTTGGCAGGGCGAGGCATGCACCATCACCATCCGGCTTCTCCATCAACTTTAACCTGGGCGAGGTTGACACGCGTTCCATCAAGTTGATATCAACGGCGGGTCGGCTAGATGGCGACTATCTGCATCCTCAAATCAGGAGAACACTCACCATGTTTACGCCAAAAGGAAAATTCGCTTGGTACGAGCTCATGACCAGCGACACGGAAGCTGCCGGCAAATTCTACTCTGAGGTCGTCGGGTGGAGCACCCAGGAAATGCCCGGGGGAGACGGTGGCTCATACACGATCTTCAACCTCGGCACCGCCGGCATGGCCGGCATGTTGAACATTCCGGGCCACACCGCTTGGGTTGGCTATATTTTGGTCGATGACGTCGATGCTCACATTGAAAAGATTGTTGAAGCCGGCGGCAAGCTTTGGAAACCCGCAACCGACGTTCCCGGCATGCTCCGGTTCGCGGTCATGTCTGATCCCCAGGGCGCGGCGATCGTCGTCTTTACTTCCAACCCCGCCATGCCGTCGCCAGAGCGCCCGGCGCCTCCAACCCCGGGCACCATCGGTTGGCACGAACTTTACACAACGGACCTCGAAGGCGGCTTCGATTTCTACAACAAGCTTTTTGGCTGGACCAAAGTCACGGATATGGACATGGGTCCGATGGGTATCTATCGCCTCTTCGACGAGGGCGAGCACAATCAGATGGGTGACGGTGGCATGATGACCAAACCACCCCATGTTCCCGTCTCATATTGGAATTTCTACTTCAACGTCGACTCTATTGGAGCGGCCGTGGAACGTGTTGAGGCTGGCGGCGGCAAGGTGTTGAACGGTCCGATGCAGGTTCCGGGCGGAGGCTGGATCATTAACGGCCAGGATCCCCAGGGAGCCGCATTCTCTCTCGTCAGCCCCAAGGAATAACAGGCAAGCGGAAGCAGAACGGGGTACCCCGTTCTGCTTCACCGCAAGTTCTGAGAGCTAGACAACGGATGGAGTTCCTCGCTCTTCCGCCAATTGCCGCGCACCAATCGCCGCGCCGATTACCCCTGCGTCGACTCCAAATTGCGAAGGCAGAATGGTAACTTCAGAAAAACCCTTCGCGAACTCATTGGCGTACTGCTGCACATGGGTGTAAAAGTACGGGCCCACCGAGGCAACGCCGCCGCCAATCACGAAAACCTGCGGGTCCAGTAGCTTCTGTACATCGGCTATCGCCATGCCGAGATAGCGCATGGCGGTGTGCACGACCCGCTCCGCAGTCTTGTCATGGGCTTGCGCCAGGCGGAAGACTTCCGCAACCGAAGTGGGCCTCCGGAAAGCAAACGTGGCATCCCGTTCGATGGCCGGGCCGCTTGCAAGGGCCTCCAGCGCGCCGGCAATGCCACTCGGCGGAATCGGACCGTCAGGAACCCTAACGGTGTGACCGATCTCGCCCGCAATGCCGTGGAAGCCCCGCCAGAGCCGCCCATCGATCATGATGCTTGCGCCAATACCCGTTGATATCGTGAGGAACATGCTGGAGGAGGTGTGTTTCGCGGCGCCCAGAATCCCTTCCGCCAGAGCCGCTGCATTCGCATCGTTTTCCAGGTCAACCGGCCGGCCCAGATGCTCAGTCAAATAAGCCACCAGCGGCACATTCTCAAATCCGTGAATGTTCGGGGCGAACAGGACCTCCGTGCGCGCCCGGTTGTGGGTACCCGGAACTCCAACTCCGACTCCGGCCTCTCGAGCCTCGGGGTTGGACCTTTCGAGCAGCTTGATCGTGCTTACGATGGAGCCCAGAACGCTACGCCAACCGCCTGTAGGAGTGGGAATCGTCATCCGATCCAGGAGTTGCTGGTCTTTCAGTACACCGAATGCGATCTTGGTCGCACCGATGTCCACTCCGATCGTGGCCATCAATTGTCTCCTTCGGTCTTACGACGAGACTGAGCTGAAATCAAAGACGGCCCTCTCAAAGACACCCGCGGAGGGGCTTTCTCAGCTAGAACCCTAATAATTCAGTATCTAAATTATAGTCAGCTTTCCCGGGGAAGTCATGTAAAGTTTGGAATGTTGAACCTGCCGCAATCACCCTGATCTGGAGAGTCGATGCATTTTGCGTTTGGAGGCATTCATATCGAATGCAGCACCTACAGCCGGATCCGAACCCGTATGGAGGACTTCAGGGTTCTCGCAGGGGAGGGACTAGCGGCCGCGGCAGAGTTTGACTTCCTGCGCTCGTATCCTCATCGTTTTTCCCCCACCCTCTACGCGCGCGCTATTCCCGGCGGCCCGGTAGAGCGCTCCGCATATGACACCTTCAAAGAACGCTTCATCCACTCCTTAAAGCAGCTGTTGCCACTCGACGGACTCTACTTGCCGATGCATGGTGCGCTCTACGTGGAGGGTATGGAAGACGCCGAAGGGGATTGGATCTCTGCCGCCCGCGAAGCCGTGGGCGCCGACTGCCTCATTTGTGCGAGCTACGATCTTCACGGCAACCTGAGCCGGCGTATCGTGGATAACCTGGACATGCTGTCCGCTTATCGAACAGCCCCGCATATTGACGTGAAAGAGACCATGCAGCGCGCCTGTGATTTGCTGCTGCATTGCGCCACCGAGCACATTCAACCCACGCTGGTCTGGACCCCGATCCCTGTGCTCCTGCCTGGGGAGAGAACCAGCACGGAAGATCAGCCCGCCAAAGACCTCTACGCCCAGTTGCCGGCAATCGATCGTCAAGGCCGGTGTCCTGGACGCTTCCCTGCTAGTCGGCTACGTGTGGGCGGACGAGCCTCGCGCCACGGCAAGCGTGATTTTGACCGGAACTGACCAGGCATTGCTGGAGCAGCAAGCCGCGCAACTCGCTGCACAATACTGGGACGCCCGCGAAGAGTTCAAGTTCGGCGTCCCGGTCGGGACCATCGCGGAACTGATCGATCAGGCTGCGCAGCTGACGACCCACCCGGTTATCCTGGCGGATTCAGGCGACAACCCCACCGGCGGAGGCGTGGGAGACCGAGCCGAAGTTCTAGAGGAGCTGTTGAACCGGGGCTTCGCCAATGCTTTGGTCGCCGGCATTGCCGACCTCCCCGCCACTGAACTCTGCTACCGGCACGCTCCCGGATCAAGGCTCGCCCTGCGTATTGGCGCTTCGCTGGATCCTCAGGGCAGCCGGCCGATCGAAGTAGAGGCCGAGCTTCTCTTCCTCTTGTCCACGGAAAGCCCGCGTGAGCGGTGCGCCGTCATCCGGGTCGACGGAGTCACGGCCGTGCTCACCGCCTCGCGCCGCCCCTTCCATTACATCAAGGACTTCGTCGCCCTGGGGCTGCATCCCACCACCTTCAAGCTCGTGGCCGTCAAGTCAGGCTATCTCTCGCCCGAACTTGCGCCCCTGGCCAATCCGGCGTTGATGGCGTTGTCGGACGGTTGTATCCCCCAAGATTTGGAGAAGCTGCCGGCAAATCGATTGCGGCCGCCCACCTTCCCTTTCGAGCGCTCCTTTTCCTGGCAACCCTCAACTATTATTTCGGCCAGATCGCCGAGAGGTTCCAATGACATCTGAAATCGGTATGAGGGTCGGCATCTTTGGCGCCGGCGCGATGGGCAAGAAGCATATTGAGTCGTGGCACGCTCTCGGCGTTCCAGTCGCGGGAGTGTATGCCCGCAAGCTGGATCAGGCTGCGTCAGTTGCTAAGCCGTACGATGTCGCCGCCTACGATTCTGTCTCTGCTTTACTGGACGAAGTAGAAATTGCGGACATATGTCTGCCGACGTTTCTTCATCAGGAAGTTGTCGAACAGGCAGCGCGGGCCGGCTGCCAGATCGTTTGTGAAAAACCACTGGCGCTTCATCCCGGGGAGGGCGAAGCCATTTTCACAGCCTGTGACGGCGCGAACGTTCGCTTCTTTTTAGCCATGGTCGTGCGCTTCTTCCCGCCGTACCGCGCCGCCTGGGAAACCGTGCGCAGCGGCGCCCTGGGCACAATCGAGCAGATTGCACTCAAACGCATCGTGAACACTCCGCTGGTAAGCAAACCCTGGTTCGGCGACGAGAGTTTGTCCGGCGGCGTCATCCTCGATTTGATGATCCATGACATCGACTATGCGTTGTGGCTGGCCGGTCCCGCGGTGAAAGTTTACGCGACGCTCAAGCGGGATGCGCGCAACCAGTCCGCTCAAATTACGCTCGAGCACGCCGGCGGCGCGACCAGCAGGATCGAAGGCGGGTGGCTCGAATCCGCAACCGGTCTTGAAACTGCAATCCATCTGGCAGGCTCATCCGGAAGGTTAGACATCGCTCCAGACCTTCCGCTCCCCTTCTCGCACCTTCCCGACAAGGATCCTTATGTCGAGCAGCTGCGGCATTTTCAAACGTCGCTCGAAAGCGATGTGCCTTTTGAAGTGACTCGACAGGAGGCGCTGCACGCCCAACTCGTAGCAGCAGCGGCGCAAGAATCGAGCCGGCAAGGTGCGCCAGTTGCAGTGGCGCCATAGGCTGGTCTGTGGGGCCCTAATCGGGAGCCTGCTGGGATGCGGCCCTCGACCCGTTCCTGTGAGCCGCATCACGATCATGCAGTTGGAACCGCCGCTTACTATGGACCCCGGCGATCATACCGCCAGCCTGACCGCGGATGTTCTCGACCCCATGTATGAAAGCCTCACCAGCTTTGGTGAGAACCTCCAAGTAGTGCCGTGTTTGGCGACGAGGTGGAGCGTCGACGCGAGCGGAACCCGGTGGACACTGGAGTTGCACAAGGGTGTCCGGTTCCACGACGGCACGCCGTTCGATGCGCAGGCGGTCGTTCATTCCTTTACTCGCCTCCTCGATCCTCATCGCGGCTTGGCCGCGGGAAGTAGACTGCGCGCTGTGGTCGACAGCGTCCAAACTGTTGACTCCGATACGGTGCTCTTTACTCTCAAGACGTCGTACGCATCCTTTCTCAGTATGCTGGCCGTCACGCCGATCGTGAGTCCGGCTGCGGATCAAGAGGGCATTCTTTCTCGTCATGCCGTCGGTACCGGACCCTACAAATTTCTCGAGTGGAAGACGGGTGAATATGTGCTCGAAGAGCGCAACGATCAATATTGGGGCCCTCGGCCTGCGACTGCTCAGCTGAAATGGATGTGGACCAGCGAGCCCATGCTGATGAATATGTCAGTAGTCTCGGGGCAGGTTGATATCGTCAATCCGTTGCCGCCGATCTTCGCCCAGGCTTTGGCGCGCAACCAAAGAGTGAAACTCATGCAAGGCGAGGAAGCGCGGGTTTTCTGGATGGCGCTCAACCTGAAGACCAAGCCCCTGGACGATCTGCGTGTGCGCAAAGCACTGAACTACGCGACCGATCGGGAAGCTCTGGTCAGAACCCAACTGCGGGGCTACGGAACTCCTGCGAATTCTCCACTGGCTCCCGCCGATTTCGCCTATGATGCGCAGATACAGGGCTACCCCTATGACCCCGGGCAGGCCAGGACGCTGCTGGCGCACGCCGGTTATGCCAACGGCCTGACGTTGAAAGCAGTCGTCCAGACCGCCGACGCGGACCTGCTGGAGGCGCTGCAGGGAATGTGGGCCAAGGTCAACGTAAATCTGGAAATTGAACAAATGGAAAGCGGCGTCTTTTCGCAAGCGATTTTTGACTCGCCGCAGCAGAAGGCTGAGCAAGGAATCAACTGTGTCTTCGCCTCCTGGTCTGCAGAAGATTTGGATCCCGACTACCAATTGAGCCCCCTCTATCGCACCCGAGCGTGGGCCCCGGCCGGCGCCAATCTGGGCTTTTACAGCAACCCCCACCTCGACACGTTGCTGGAGAAGGCGGCTGGGGAGCTTGATACGGCGAAGCGCACAGAACTTTATCGCCAGGCGCAACAGATCATTTCCGACGATGCCCCGCATGTCCTGCTTTACTATTCACGCGATCTTGCGGCGCTCCATAGCGGGTCGAAAGTCGGACACATGCGACTGCTTCCCGGCGGCCGCGTGGAGTTCTGAGGATTCTGCAATGCGATCCTACCTGGCGCGAAAAATTCTGATGCTGCCGCTGGTCCTGTTGATTGCCTCGTTCCTCATCTTCTGGGCGGTTCACCTTTTGCCTGGAGACCCGGCGAGGGTTCTGGCCGGAATGCAGGCAGACCAGCAAGTGGTGAACGACGTGCGAAACCGCTTGGGCCTCGACAAGCCCTTGGCCACGCAATACAGGATTTTTCTGCTGCATGCCTTGCACGGAGATCTTGGGGTATCGATCCGTTCGCACAAACCGGTTTCCCAGGAGATTGGCGAGCGCTTTCCTTACACCTTGGCTCTTACCACCGCGAGCTACATGTTTGCGCTTGTCCTCGGGCTCACTGGAGGCATTCTGGCAGCCATCTATCGCGGCCGCTGGTTGGATCAGCTGGTGATGATCGGCGCGATTGCCGGCGGTTCCATCGCCAACTTCTGGTTGGCGCTCATGTCTATGAATTTTTTCGCGGTGCAGCTTGGTTGGGTACCGCTGATGGGCGCGGATAGCTGGCAGAGCTACATTCTTCCCGCTGTTACCCTGGGCTCGCTGCCTGGAGCCGTCATTGCCAGAATGTGCCGGGCAAGCATGCTGGATGTCCTTCACCAGGATTACATCCGGACCGCGCGGGCCAAAGGGCTGAGCACCGTCAACCTCTACCTGAAGCACGCTCTCAGGAATGCCCTGATCCCAATTGTAACCATCGTGGGCATGAATTTCAGCTCCTTGTTGGGAGGCGCCGTCATCACCGAAACGGTGTTCAACTGGCCGGGCATCGGCCGGCTTATGGTCGATGCCGTCCGCGATCGCGACTACGCCACCATTCAGGGCATTACTCTGCTCACCGTCGTCATCGTCGTTACCACCAACCTTGCCGTCGATCTGTTCATCGGTATGGTCGATCCTAGAATTCGTTTTGAGTGAACTGAGGTCTATGCTGCGTTACCGGAACCTCGCACTGGGCGGCTCGATCGTGTTTGTTCTGGTGATGGTTGGGCTGCTGGCTCCGCTGCTCGTCCCCCACGACCCCTATGCGCAGAACCTTGCTGAGACCTTCCAATCTCCGGGCGCGACGCATCTGTTTGGCACGGATGAATATGGCCGCGACATGTTCTCCCGGGTGCTGTACGGGGCTCGCCTCTCTTTGCTGGAAATTACGGTGAGCGTCGGCATGTCGTTGTCGATCGGCGTACCTCTCGGCATGGTTTCCGGGTATCTGGGGGGTTTCACCGATCACGCGATTCTATGGCTGGTCGACATTCTCTATGCTTTCCCAGGCATTGTGCTGGCCATCCTGATCGTGGCTATACTTGGGCCCGGCCTTCTGGACAGCCTGGTGGCCATCTCCATCTTTGCCATCCCGCTCTACACCAGGCTGGCGCGAAATCTGGCCCGCTCGCTGAAGCATATGGAATACACCGAGGCGGCGCGAGCTTTGGGCGCGGGTCCATGGCGCATCATCGTCCACCACATACTCAGGAATGCCGCAGTGCCGATCCTGGTGCAGGCCACTTTCACCGCAGGTGACGTTGTCTTGACTGCCTCTGGGCTAAGCTTTCTGGGTCTGGGTGCGCAGCCGCCCTTGGCGGAGTGGGGAGCAATGATGGCCGACGGCCGCAACTTTCTCGGTGTGGCCACCTATCTCACCCTCTTTCCTGGCGCGGTGATCACGTTGACCGCATTGGGGCTGAACCTGTTAGGGGATGGGCTGCGCGACCGCTTCGACCCGCGCTTTGAGAGCCTGCGTGAGCAGTAGTCTCCAGGCTAGTGCAGTCGCCACTTACGTTTTCAGAAAGTTCGAGAGCGCAACCGTCTCGCCCAGAGCCGTCCGGATGGCAGTCAGAAGTTCATGGTTCTCCGGTGGCTTTTGGAAATAAGCGACCGCCCCACTATTCAGCGCTCGCTTCTTGTTATCCCCAGGATCCCGGGCGCTGAGCACAATCACGGGGATGGCTGATAGCTCCGCCATGTTCCTTAACCGTTCCAGCACCAGAAAACCGTCCCCGCCGGGAAGTCCTAGATCGAGGATGATGAGATCCGGTGTCTCTTTGCGCGCCACGCCTAGGGCGGCGATGGCATCCGATGCGGTCACTACGCTGTAGCTATTGGCCTTTAATCTCGGTGTTAGGCCCAACAAAAGCTGTGGATCATCGTCGACGATCAGGATCTTCTTGCCCATTTGCTTCTCTCCCTGTCCCAAAGATCATCGGCGTTTTCGTGTTGACGCATGAGTTACAGTACCCCACTGTGCTCTCGATTTTTTGCCCGTGAATGCTTCCTAAGCAGCCTGTTCACTGCAACTTTCCTGCCATGCAGGGGGACCCACCGACGCCGAAAACAAAAGGGGAAGGAGTCCTCCTCCAATGCATGCACGCCCTCTCGCACCGGACGAAATAGAGCAGTTGCAGGGATTCCGCACCATCGCCAACAACCTGCCCCAGTTGGCATGGATGGCCGATCAGCAGGGCGTCGTCCTCTGGTACAACCAACGATGGTTCGACTACACCGGCGCCACGCCGGAAGAGATGGCTAAGGATGGCTGGATGAAGGCGCTTCCTCCCGAACACGCACCCCGCGTGATGGAGAAATTCAACCGCTGCGTGTGTGCGGGAGAAGTCTGGGAAGATACGTTTCCTCTTCGCGGCCGCAATGGCAGCTATCGCTGGTTTCTCTCCCAGGCCGTTCCCGCCCGCGATGCCGCGGGAAAGTTATCCGGCTGGTTCGGCACCCACACCGATATCAGCGAAATCCGAAAGATGGAAGAGAGGTTGCTAGCCGAGAAGGATCACGCTCTCGAGGCTTGGGAGGCGAAGGTTCGCACCCAGGTGAACCTTCTGGAACAGGCCAGAGAGGCGAAGGCGCGCCTGCAGGAAAACTTTCTTTCGCATGTTTCCCATGAGCTGCGCACGCCCTTGACCGCTATCTATTTCTTCACGACAAATCTGCTTGACGGCATACTGGGCGATCTCACCGGACCCCAGCACGAACAACTCGAGCTGGCCCTCACCAATGTTTGCCAGTTGCGGGATATGGTGAGTGACCTCATCGATATAAGCCGCATCGATACGAAAAAAATAACCCTCGATCTCCAATACACGAGCACCAAAAAACTGGTCTCGGAGGTTCTCGCTACCTGCCGGACCAACGCGGTCGCCAGACGGATCACTCTGCGTTCCGACATCCTGGAAAGTCTTCCTGCTGTTTGGGCGGATGCTTCCCGGGTACGGCAGATCCTGATCAACCTGATCGATAACGGTATCAAATTCACTCCGCAGGGTGGAACGGTCACCGTCGGTACTCGTACCTTGCCGGGAGAGGACGGCTGCCTGTGTCTTACGGTAACCGACACCGGTTGCGGCATCCCGTCGGAGAATCTGGAGACTGTTTTCGACCGTTTGGCGCAGCTAGAGAACGGGAACGGTGAGAGCCGCAGCGGTCTCGGCCTGGGTTTGTTCATCACCCGGGAATTGGTGTCCCTGCAAGGGGGGCGCATATGGGTGGAAAGCCAACTCGGCCAAGGCAGCACCTTTTTCTTCACCCTACCGCTGTTTTCCATGATCAAACAACTTGCCCGCATTTTCACCGAAACAAATCTGAGCGACCGTAGCGTGACGCTCATTGCCGTAGATGTGAGCACAGTTGAGGGAGCCGCCCAGGGAGATGTCGACCTGGAAATACGGAAGGTTCTATCACGTTGCATTCATCCCGGGCACGACCTGCTCTTGCCAGGGATGGGGGACTCGGAACCGGCCGCAACGTATTTCATTGTCGCCTGCACCGGCGCTAAGGGAGCGACCGTTATCGCCAAAAGGATCAACCGTGAGTTACGGGCCTTCGATAGCGGTGCAAGGCTCAAGCCAGTCGTTTCCTCAACCACTTTATTGCTACCGCCAAATTCGCCGGTAGAAGAGCTGAGACCTGAGGTTGCACGGCAAATCGAACGATTGATCCAATCTCATCTGTTGGAGGGACCCGCGGCGAGCCAACTCTCTCTCCCTATGCCGGAGGGAGAGGGCCCGATCTGGCGGTACGCCGTGCCATCTCCAGCCCTCGGGGAAGCTCAACTGGATCCGCCGCATCGAAAGCCGTCCCGAGTGCACTGAGAGGATCGACACCAGCGCGCCTGGATCGCGATCAGCGCCACCTACGATGCTTCTGAGGGAACCTGGATGCTCTCAGCAGGGGGCGGTGGCATCCGGCGCGCCAGCTTGCCGTTGGCCTTCGCCTTGGGCTTCGACGCGCCGTTGCTGTTGGTCGCGAGGTTGGGCACGGGAGGATGTCGCATCAGCTTCTGATGCACTCCGGCGGAGGATCCCTCTTCGTCGATCCAAGTGGTATAGGAGCTGCGAAAAGTATTCCAGCAGAGTCCGGCTAGACCGAGCTTTCTCGCCGCTGGCCGGAAATAGTCCTGCTGGATCGGGCCTGCATGATAGCAGCGGCCCGTGATGTGCGAGGGAAACACGAGCCCGGCGCCGGGACTTTTGTTCCGCCATTCCAGCAACGCTTCCACTAACACTGGGTCCATGGGAATCTGTTCCTTGGCCATTCCGGTCTTTGGTTCACCTGCCGGCGCATTCGCTGGCGCCGGCTGTGCGGACAATAGGCCTGTAACAAAGTCCACCTGGTCCCACCGCAGACTAAGCACTTCGGCAACTCGCATTCCGCTGCACATAGCCGTCACGACCATGGTTCTGTGCCGGTCAGAAAGCTGTGCGGCAAAGCTTAGATATTGCTTGATGGTAAGGACCAGCGGCTTGCGTTTGCCCCGGTTGGCCGCCTTGATCTTCGTGAGTTCGTTTTCGAGTTGTTCATTCCTGGACGCCAGACTGTTGCTGTGACGTTCTATTCTGGCCGCCTCGAGCTCAGCGTGGTGTCTCCTGTCGATCCACAAATGAATGAGTGTTGCCAGCGCCAACATGCTACCGATCAGCAGCGCTCGATTCACTACAGCGGCCCAGGAAGTGGGAACCACCGCCGTGGAACGGGTAAAATTCCAGATTCCTACAGCAATGCTCAGCAGGGCGGCCGCGGAAGCTGTGCCCCAAAGCACCCATTTGGATCGTTGCGTGACACATAGCATGAGCGGTAAGACAAAGAGGATCGATCCACCCAACTCGGCCGATGTCCAGAAATCGACCAGGCTGACCAGTAGTGTCACTCCGGCGATGATGGTCAGTAAGCGAGGTTGATTCATTCGTCACCGCAACAGTAATAAGGGTTCGCTGATCCAGACTTTCCAGCGCTTCTAATCCGGCACCGCATTTGAGGCCGCCTTCCTATAAGTGCGCAACTTCGCTTCCCCTTGCATCGGCGTCGAACATCAGGATCGTGAGCGGTCACCTCTTCTGATACAAATCAACACCCTTTGGTGTCCCATCGTAGTTACCTCGGGCTCGTTCGCTCAAGTTGGTGACGCAGCGGACGATAAGGGCTCCAGAAAGACACCCGCTGGTTACTGGCGCCTAACTTGCAAGCCCCCCGAGTGCCGGTAACCCCAGGTGCGACCCAGCCAAGATAAAGCCTTGCCGAGAGTGATATGGTACTGAAACCATGATCCTGCCAAGGCTTCGCCCCGACCTGGATGTGTCACGCTCCCCGGTGGAGGAGCGGCCGGGACTCCTGCTTCGCGACTTCTTTCGCTACTCGGAAGCAGTCCTGATCATTCCTCCGCTTCTCGTGCCGGGCCTTCCGTGCTTCGACGGCAAGCGCACAGAATTGGAGCTGGAAGCAGAGCTCACCCGCTCCTCAGGCAGCCCGGAGATCGCGAGCGCGGCCGGACATTTGATCGAAGCGCTGAGCACGGCAGGATTTCTTGAGGACGAGACCTACGCCACACTCAAGCAAAGGCGGATTTCGGCCTTTGCCGAAAGTCCAGTCCTAAATGCCTCGCACGCGGGCTCCGCATACCCGGCGGAGATCGAGCCCCTGCGCCGCGTAATGCAAGGGTATTTGCAGGGGGCAGAACCGACCCAGGCGGGTCTCATGGGGATCGCAGCGCCGCATGTCAGCCCGGAAGGTGGCTGGCAAAGTTATCGAGCCGCCTATCAGGAGCTGACCCCGGCTATGCGCGACCGCACCTTCGTGGTGTTGGGAACGTCACACTATGGCCAGCCAAACAAATTCGGCCTCACCAGAAAGCCCTACGAAACTCCCTTTGGACAAAGCATCGTTAACCTTGCCCTGGTGGACGAGTTATCGACACAACCGGCCGCGCTCATGGAAGACTATTGCCATGCGGTGGAACATTCCATCGAGTTTCAAGTGATCTTTCTGCAAGCCATCTACGGGCCCGGCGTGCGCGTCGTTCCGATTCTCTGCGGATCGTTTGGGCGCAGTATTTATGCCGGGGGCGCGCCCGAAGACGACCGGGATGTACGGCAGTTTATCGAGCGGCTGGGAGCGATTGCCGCGAGAGAGAAAGACCGCCTGTTCTGGATCTTGGGTGTCGACATGGCCCACATGGGCCTGCGTTACGGGGATACGTTTCCAGCCCACGCCGACCGGGATGAGATGACCGTGGTGAGGGAGCAGGACAAGCTCCGCCTGGAACGCGTTCTAACATCGGACGCGCGAGGCTTCTGGGACCTGGTCAAACAGAATCGCCACGACGACCTGAAGTGGTGCGGCTCATCGCCCATCTACACTTTTATGAAAGCTGTACCGCAGGCTCGAGGGACGTTGCTGCGTTACGAGCAATGGAACATCGATGAAAACAGCGTGGTGTCCTTCGCAGGGCTGTCCTTCCAGGCGCATTGAACGCGCTTCTGTCGAATCTTGCTATATTGTCGTGAACCATTATTGAGGAGATCGTTTGACCGGAATTTTTACGGGCATTGGATGGCACATGGTTGGGGCTGCATCCGCAGCGTCGTTTTACGCCCCCATCAGCAAGGTCAAGCGATGGACCTGGGAATCAACTTGGGCGGTAGCCGGGATTTTCTCCTGGGTCCTGCTGCCGATTTGTGTCAGCGCCATCCTTCTGCCCGATTTGCGGTCATTCTACGGATCGCTGGATGCCGCCGTCGTGCTCAGGACCTTCCTGTTCGGCTGCATGTGGGGTGTGGGCAATGTTAGCTACGGCCTCACCATGCGTTATCTGGGCATGTCGCTTGGCATTGGCGTCGCCATCGGCGTCACTCTGGTGGTTGGAACGCTGATTCCACCGCTCATTCATGGCCAGGCCGGCGAGCTCGTCACCACCCGCGGCGGGTTGCTTACGCTGGTAGGCATTGCGGTTGCGCTTTGCGGCATTGTGATTGTATCCATCGCCGGGCATCAAAAAGAGCGCGCGCTCGGATCCGAAATTCGCGAATTCGATGTGAGGAAGGGGCTGCTGCTGGCCGTCATGTGCGGCATCTTCTCCTCTGGCATGTCGTTCGCCATCGACGCTGCCAAGCCCATTCAGACAGGAGCGCTGGCCCTCGGGGTCAACCCGCTTTATAGCGCGCTGCCGAGTTACGTCGTCATCATGGGTGGAGGAGGTTTGGTCAATTTTATCTACTGCTTCGTCCGCCTTGCCTTCAAGAAGGACCTTTCCCTAAAGGCCGATCTCGCTCTACCTGGGGTTGCTTTGTTGAAGAACGGAGCGCTCGCCGCGACCGGCGGCATCATGTGGTATCTCCAATTTTTCTTCTACGCCTGGGGCGCAGCCAGCATTCCCGCCAGCTTCTCCTACGTGAACTGGATGCTGCACATGAGCGGCTACGTGCTCTTCGGTGGCATTGTGGGGCTGGCGTTAGGCGAATGGGCCGGCGTGGGAGCGAAACCTGTTCGCGTCCTCTGGGCCGGCATGCTGGTCATCATCCTCGCCGCCAACATCGTCGGCCTGGGTATCGCATCCTGATCGAAGCGAAAGCGATGGTTTTGCCGATCCCACGAGCCAATGCCTGATGGAAGCTCCACCGTCTACTTGTCATCCCGAGGAGCCGACTTGCCTGCGGCAAGTTAAGGGAGCAATGAACAGTACGGGCCACCGCGCACTCGACGGGTGCCCCATGTTCGCACCAGCGTACGTGGGCCGAAAAAGACGGGCGAAGCCCCTCGAACGCTTTTGGTCGATGCAGTTTAGCGGACCCACCCGGTTGGTTCGTTAAGTGGGAGTGACGGATAGCAACGCCCTAGTGTAAACGCGCGACGCGTTGACTCACTTCCCGGGATACTTTGTTCATGTCGTTCCTCTGCAAATGGTAGGTATCTACCATCAGCTCACCGCCCACGTACACCTTAGCCAGGTTCATAGCATTACAAGCGAGGACCACGGCAGCATAGGGATCGATCACCGGTCCCCGTTCCACCAGCTTGGGATCGACCACAAGAATATCGCCGAACTTCCCTACCTCGAGGCTGCCTACTTTATCCGCCACGCCCAACACCTGCGCGCTGCCAAGGGTGTGAAAGCGCAGCACGTCGATCGGCTGAAGAATCTTGGCACTTTCGAATCGGGCGCGGATTACATAAAGCCCCATGCGCATATTCTCGAACGGATCGGGCATATCCGAGCTGCCCTCCCCATCCACGCCCATGCCGATGTTAATCCCCATCTTGCGATACTTCGGAATATCGGCGATGCCCGATGCCAACCGGCCATTCGACATCGGGTTCCAAACCATTCCCGAACCTGAGGCAGCCACTGTCTTCAATATCGCGTCATCGGGATGTATGAAATGCCCGAAGCTGACATTCGGACCCAGGATGTTTGCCGCCGTAACGTACTTGAACGTAGCGCGCTGCGCTTCCTGGTTCACCGGCGACTCGAGAAAATGGATCTCAGAGTACAGGTGATAATCGCGTAGAAACGAGGCATCGAGTTGCATGGCCTGGGCGGTGGTAATCCAGCCCGAGTAGGCCATTTTCAGCACCGTCGGGCGAGACTGCTCCTTCTTGGCATACGCCAGAAACTTCTCCAGATTTGCTCGCCGAACCTGCGGGGTTGACTTACCCGAGGGCTCATAGGAATGAATAAAACGGATTCCCGAATCAAGCTCGCCGCGCCACTGAGATTCCTCGAACGCCTCATCATCGTTCCGCGCGTAGGCAAAGTTATAAACCGATGTAATTCCGTGAATCAGGTGGTCGAGAGCGCCTTGCAGAGTAAACCAGTAGTAGTCTTCGGCTTTGGTACCCAACTCGCGCGTTTCAAGCACTTCCACCCAGCCCTTCAGAGAAGGGTACTCGTAGACATACTGGTCCGTCGCCAGCCCGCGAAAGGCGCTCTCTGAAAGATGGCTATGCGCCGAGATAAAGCCGGGCAGCACAAATTGACCTTTGGCATCGTACGTGGTCTGCGCAGTGGTACCGGCCGGCGGATTGCCTTTGCCCACAGCTCTGATCTTGCCGTCGCTCCCCACCAGGAGGTAGCCAACGAAGGGGTCCGTTTGTCCCGGCTTCATCGTCAGGTTTGTCCCGTTAACGATGAGCAGCTTGTCGATTGCGAGCAAGCGGAGGGGAAGCAGACAAACGGTGAGGACCACCGCGCACACGAGTCTCGTGGAAAAGCTCATTTCCTAGCACCCTCCAGGGTGGTTCACCCAAAATGCCTGCGCATCACCTGCAGCACTTCTTCCGGCGCGTGGAGATCATCGAGGGGCCCGGGTGCTTTCGCCCCTGCCGATAGAAGCACCTCAACCGTACCGGGATAGTCTCCCGCGTCACGATGCCATCCATGTTCCGATCCGTACAGAGCCCAACTTAGCGGGGTCCCCTTGAATTGCTGCTCCTCCACCTCAAGGGGAGCCTGGTGACCGATCAGCTCACGCGCCATCTCCACATTGCCGTGGAACGCTGCCCAGTGCAACGGCGTTTGATCGTCCTTGCCGCGGACGTCGGCAGGCCAACCTGCACTCAGCATCATACCCACAGCGCGCGTGTTGTTGCGGAGTGCCGCCCCGTTGATGCGGCGATAGGCCTCAGGGCGCTGTTTCTCGATAATATCCGGATGTTTCGCGAGCAGGTTTTTTACCAACTGGTCCTCACCCACTTCGCAAGCGATCGCGAAGCGCAGCCCCAGGGAACTCCGTTGCATCAGCAGGCGAAATACCTCCTTGTGACCGAAGGTATGAGCCAGCATATGCGCCGTCCTGGTCCACCCGAAGGTAAAGATATAAATGCAGCCGCCGCTCTCCGGATTCTGCTTGGGAAAGTCTTTCTCCGAAACGCTAATCCGCACCGACGCGGGATCCTCATCTAAGTGCCACTGGACTCGTTCCAGGTCGCCCACGGCCGCGACCATAAGAATGTCGGTGGTTGCTCCGCGAGAGATCAGATACCGCACTACTTCGGGCCGCCGGGGCCAGTGGCTGGCCATGTACTGTGCCGGGGTGGATTCGTGATCGATATCGCGCGCATTGATGTCCGCGCCGTGATCCAGCAGAAAGGCGGCAATCTCGAGGTTTGCGGCAAAGTGTAGCGGGGTTTGGCCGTCCCCGCCCCGCGCGTGCACGAGTGCGGGATCAGCCTGGATCAGCTCTTTCAGCCGGTCGAACATGCCGAGCCGGGCGGCCGCATGAACGTCCACGTAGGCTCCGCGCTCGATGAGGTAGCGTGCGAGTTCCGGGCCGGAGCTGTCGAGCACACCAAAGCTGCCCGCCCACCAGCGGCTGCGCGCGTTGATGTTCGCGCCCGCTTCGAGCAGGGCCTCAATCATCTCCCGGTTTTCTTTGTGAACCGCGGCAAGTATGGCCGGCGCGCCGAAGCTGTAGTCCGGCAGCGGTTCATCGAGTTGCGGCTTGACCTGCGGATAGCGGTTCAGGACCTGGCGCAACAGTGTCGCGTCATTGGCTTTGATGGCTGCGCTTAGCGCCTCCATCGGGTTATCGGAAAGCGACGCGACGTGGACTTTTAGCCCGGCCCAGTGATCGAAACCGTATTCGCGCGCGATGACGTGCAGCGCATCGGCCAGTTTAGGCGGGGTGGCCAAAACCTGAGCTTGACCGAAGCGCTCGACTGCGGAGGTCTCGGCCTGCAGATAGCCTCGCAGGAGGAGCTTCGCTTGTTTTTTCAGATGTTCAAGGTTGGGGCGTGCGGGTAGTTCGCGTGCAGACATGACTCACTCCTTCTTTGTCGCCCGTGGTCCGCTACGTCGGGCAGAAGAGAGTGGTTGTCGAGTAAAGCCAAGCAGCAAGGTGGGATAATCCCTTTCCGCGGACGGGGCGCACCCTTGAAGTGCAAATTCAATGTAGCAACGATCCCCGCGACTCTGCAACCTGATCGACGTTACGGCCCTCGAGCCCATTATTTTTTCCAGCCCCTACGGCACCACTGAACAGGCTGCGGAAAAAACTCCGCGAGAGTCCCGCAGGGACGGCTGAATGTGCGGCCGGGTAGATAGTTGACACTTTGTACCGGGAGCATGGTTGACACTTTTGTCGTGGGTTTAAGGTTAACAATTTATTTTTTCTTGTTAGGTTTACCCCCGTCGTCGGGCAACGGGAATGTGGGAATCTCGCGTTCTGGGCGAGATTTCCAAGTGAGTGTGGGAAGGCGAGGGAAAGCCGGTTTTGCTTTTCCTGCCTTTCCATACTCACGTCATTTCCGTTGCTTGAGGGTGGCCTGCGGTTTTGTTTTCCCGGGGCAAGGGTTGGGTACGAAGGCAGCGGCTATCGAATAAGGCGATGGGAAAGGCGGCAAAGTGAATCCGCCACAGATCCTCGTCGATGCGTTCCAGGCCAATCGGTTCATTGGGCAAGGTTTCGCTGAGGAAAATCTTCTCTCCCTTCCAGCCGAACGTTCCGCAGGGTCCCACTTTGCGCACCAGCATGTCCGCGGGATATTCCGGTTGTGGTATTCGATCCGGATAGCTCTGTGTTGAGGGACGATAGCATGCCGCCGGTGTCTTCATCTCCAAAGCCTCATGGGGACGCTCCTGGTTGTATGTGGTGCGAAAGCGATCAAAGACCTTTTGCTGCGCCCGCGGATTGGCTGCCGGCGGCTTGGCCGTTTCCGCCTTCAACGTGCGATGCATCCGTTCATGGCGTCCGTTCTGCTCCGGGTGACCGGCGGCAATCCTCTCCGGGATGATGCCCAGTTTCATCCAGTACACCGCCAGGGGAGAAAGACCTGCAATGGCGCGGGTGGCAAATGGCGCCCCGTTGTCGGTACGCACCGCCACTGGCAAGCCGAACTCCCGAAACGTAGTCTCAAAGACCGCCAGCACGTGAGGGGTATCTGTTTTGCTCACCACCTGACAGCGCAACAGATAGCGGCTGGCTGCATCGCTGATGGTCAATGGATCCACGCGCTGCTGATCTGAGGTGCGAAACCAACCCTTGAAATCAGCGCACCATACCTGGTTGGCTTGCGTAGCCGACTGGAAGGGCTGCGTATAGGGTGGAGTCCGGCGCCGCTTTCGCTGTGCCCTGGTTAGCCCGGAGCGCTTCAGAATCTCTCCGAAGGTGCTCAGCGCAGGCCAACGCGTCTGCGTGTCCTTATCCGCTAAATACTTGCGCAGCTTACGCGCGCCCCAGCCGGGATGGAGGTAACGACAGTTCAAAATCTTCTCTTCGATCGCCGCCGCTATCTGAAGCGGATGATGATGCGCAGTTCGGCTGCGATCCTCAAGGCCTGCCTCACCCTCCTGCTGGCTGCGCTTCCACCACTTGTACCCGCTTTGCCGGGAAATGTCGTAGATCCGGCATAACTCCGCCATCGTCCACTCCCCACACTGATACTGTTCGACAAACTTCTTCCGCTGATCTGCCACTCCGCTCGCTCTCCAGGCCATGCCTCGCTTCTACAGGCACTCGGTTCGAGACAAAAGTGTCAACCATGCTCCCGGTACAATGTGTCAACCATCCTCCCGGTCCGTACCTGAACTTAGCCCAGGAGGCCGGTCCTGGGTAATTCGAAAACATGATCCAGTCCCGTAGGGACGGCTGAAAGGCGCCCGGAACGCTACCTTAGGCAATTTTTTGGCCGCCACTTCGGGACTAATCCTGAGGGGGGGTTACCCAGGACTGGCGTCCTGGGATAAGTTCAACCGTCCCTTCGGGACTCTAGCGGAGTTTTTCCGCAGTCTGTAAAGTCGGGTCCTGATAGAGTCCAGAAGTCTTTTTGGTTGGCTGTTTAGACTATCAGCCACGGTTTCTAATACTAAGCTACAACTCCAACCCGTTTCCGTTTGGCTCGAACCTTCGCGGTCGATTCGCGAATGACCAATTCCGGCTCTACGATCACCTGCGGTGGACAAGGCGCCTTGGGATGATTGATCCGGTTGAGCAGACACTCTGCGCCCATCTTCCCCATGTCACGCAGAGGCTGGCGAATCGTCGTCAAGCTCGGAATGCCAAAGGGAGCACTGAGCACATCGTCGAAGCCGATTACCGAGACGTCATCCGGCACCCGCAAACCAGCCTCATGCAAAGCCCGAATGGCGCCGATAGCCGCAATGTCGTTAAACGCAAACAGCGCGGTGAAATTCCGGGTTCGCGACAGCAGCGCCTTCACCGGACCATACCCCAGGGCTGGCGACCAGCTGTTTTCGCTCAGTTTAATCAGCAGCTCGGGGTGGATCTCTATGCCGAAGGCGCAGGCCGTATCCATGATGTCTTTCCACCGGTAGTCCGTGTCGACCGTCTGCTCCTGGCCCTTCATGAACGCAACCCTACGGTGCCCCAGGTCTGCGAGATGTTTGAGTGCGAGTTGGGCAGCCAGCTTATGGTTGAGTTGGATATTCGTCACCCCGGGTACCGACTGATGCCCGGAAATCGAAACGATCGGCACATGCACCAGAGATGGGGTGGGTGTGTTCACAAGGAGCAGGCCGTCCACTGACCGCTCCATCAGCATCTTCGGATATTCTTCGAGCAACGCCGGCTGCCAGTAATGCGCAGCCAACAAGTAGAAATACTTGGCCGCCATGAGATACTCTTCCACGCCGTTCATCACAAGCGTGAAGTACCCTTCGCTCATCTCCGAAACCAGCACGCCGACCGACATGCCGCGCTTCTTGCGCAGCGACCGAGCGAAGTAGTTAGGCCGGTAGTGAAGCTCGCTGGCCGCGGCCAGAATCCGCTTCCTGGTGGCAAGGGGGATCGCCTGCGCAGCCGGCGAGTCGCTCACCACGACCGACACGGTGGTGAGCGATAAGCCAAGGTGGCTGGCCAATGCGCGCAGGGTTACCCGCTCGCTCTTGTCAGGTGTCCTTTTGCTGGTCAAGGTGAGGTCCAGTTTGACTTTTTAGAAAATCGCTGAGGGAGTGTCGCATCTTGCTCAGGCGATGTCAAAACAGAAAGACGGCAAATTTTTCCTTTCCGGTTACTCGATAAACCCCCGTTTCTATACAATCCTGCCCCAAGAAAAATTCCCTTGACAGTCGTATAAGCGCTGCGGTCTACTCAGGCCGGTCGAGTTACAGAAACGTTTCTTCAGCCTAAAGAAACGTTAATGTACCCGAGTAAACGGCTAAAGACAACAAAGTTCAGGGCTTGTCTCTCTTTCGGAGGATCCATGCAGCGTCATCAGCAGTCAAGGCAGCGTGCTGTCTCTTTTCCCACCCAACTCTTGCGGCGATTCGCGTTACTGGCGTTTCTCATCGTCTTTTTCTCCGCGGCCCGGCTCCACGCGCAAACCGGCTCCATCACCGGCACCATCGTCGATCCCTCCGGCGCAGCCATACCCGGCGCCCAGGTCCAAATTGTCAACCAGGCGACTGGTGACCTGGCGCGAGAAACGACCTCCGATGCCAGCGGGACCTTCCGCGCTCTGAACGTGACCGCCGGCACCTATCGCATCAAGGTGAGTGCTCCCGGGATGCAGGGGTTGAATCGCGACGGCGTGGTGCTCGATCAGGATCAAAGCCTCGGCCTCGGACAAGTTGCGCTGACAGTTGGCCAAGCCACTCAGACCGTCACGGTCAGCACGCAAACTCCTCTGATCGACACCGCGACCTCGAACAACTCCGCGGTCGTTGACCAGCGGCAAGTGACAGAACAGCCGCTCAACGGGCGCGATTTCGAGTCGTTGATGACGACTTTGCCCGGTGTGGTGACCAACAACAATTCGCAGTTCCGCCTGGTGTTCAATGGAACCGACGATTTTTATGTCAACGGCATGCGCGGCACGGCCAATAACTTCTTCCTCGATGGCGTCATCAACACCGACGTGGGCGCGAACGACGGCGAATATACCAACCTGAGCATCGACGCCGTGGGTGAGTTCAAGACTCTTACTGGAAACTTCAATGCGGAATACGGCCGCAGTCCCGGCGTAATGATCCTGGTGAACACCAAGAGCGGTGGTGAGCACTTCCACGGAACAGGCTACGAGTTTGACCGCAACACCGCTTTCGATGCTAACGACTGGTTCAGCAATCACAACGGCGCCTCAAGAGCCGTGCTGAAGTTCAACCAGTTTGGCGGTAATATCGGCGGCTATATTCCCATCCCGAAAGTTTCGCCCAGAAGCAACAAGAAGGCGTTCTTCTTCTTCAACTATGAGGGCACCCGCGCCAATCGGCCCAACGGAAATCCGGGCGGAGCGGCCGCCACGTACTACACCATGCCAATGCCCTCCATGCTGGGCATTGGCACCCCTAACGGACAGGCCGACCTCTCTCCGGTCTATCGCTCCGGCAATATGTGCGATTTCAACGGAACCTCGACCTGCACCAATATCCGCGACACCAACGGCAACCTGGTCCGGAACGGGCAGGTATTTATTCCTGGAACGGTCAAATACAACTCCGTCGGCGAAGTGCTGACCGGTACTCCTTATGCCGGCAACATCATTCCCGCCTCGCAGTTCAGCAGTCAATATGCTGCGATGATCAAGTATTTCACTCCCGGTTATCGTGGAAGCTTTACCAACCCCACCTACCAGAACGGTTTTAACGACGAGCAACAGATCAATTTTCAGGACACGTACACGTTCAAAAAGAATCAGTATGTTGCCCGCGTCGATTACAACTTCGGACCTAAGGCCAACGCCTTTTTCCGCTACGTGGACGATCGTCAGCAGGAAAGCCAGGGATTCGGCATTTTTTCCGGCAACAGCTTCCCTGTGCTGCCCCAGTACCGCAAGAAGCCAGGTAAGAGCTACGCCTGGAGCCTGGTCAATGTGATCTCGCCGACCCTAACCAACGAGGCCACCGTCGGCTGGCTGCACCTGACCCAGGTGGTCGACATCGTGCCAGGTACTTCCAAGTCGCTTTATGACAAGACCGCCCTGGGATTCAACTTCAGCGACATTTATCCCTCCACCAATACCCATAATCTCGCGCCTAACATCAACAGCGGCGACAACTACATCAACATCAGCCCCTTCCCCTCAGGCTGGACGTCTACCGGCAACACCGTGGTAGCAACGGATGACGTAACCAAAATCCTCGGTAACCACGTCCTCAAGTTCGGTCTTTTCGCCGACCTCAATGAAAATGGCCAGGAAGGCACCTGGACCGAGAACCCTAACCTCAACTTCATGGCGAGCAATCAAAACGCGAATAACAGCAATTCCGGCATCGGCAACACGCTTCTCGGCAACTACACCACCGTGAGCCAGTCGAATATCTTCGCGTTCGGTCACTTCCATTTCTTCCAGTACGAGGGCTACGCCCAGGACACCTGGAAAGCGACGCATAGGCTTACACTCGATTACGGCCTGCGCTACGAGTTCATCGGGCCCACGTATACCACCGGCCAATATCATCAGTATTATTTCGTGCCGAGTGCCTACAATCCGGGGCAAGCTGTGTCCATCAACACCGCACCTAACATTCCTGGTCAGGCGCCGACACAGGGCTCGATCATTACTGGTTCCGGCAACCCCTATAACGGCATGGTGCGCGAAGGCACCAACGGATTGCCCAAGGGAGGCCTGAACTTCCGCTGGAACAATTTGGGTCCGCGCATTGGTTTTGCCTATGACGTCTTTGGTGACGGCAAAACCGCCCTGCGCGGCGGTGTGGGTGTCTTCTTCGAGCGCTACCAACAGAACATCTTCAACTTCGGCGGCATCAGCAACCCTCCCACCGTGTACACGCCCACGATTTATGGCGGCAACATTTCCAATATCTCGTCTGCACTGGTCAACGGCGCACCCCTCACTCCGTCCAGCGGCATTCTGTCCTCCGATCGCACCGGGCAGATTCCCACCACCTACGGTTACAATCTCGGCCTCCAACGCGAGCTACCGTACAAGCTTGTCTTTGACATTGCCTATGTCGGCAATACCAGCCGGCACCAGGTCTATGTTCAGGAATTGGAGCAACTGCCCCTCGGCCTGACGACCAGTACTCCGATTCTCTCCACCGTCAACAACCAGACGGCGGCCATTCTTCCCTACAAAGGCTACAGTTCGATCAACTTCAGCAGGTTTGGCGCCAACAGCGCATACAATGGCTTGCAGGTGCGAGTGACCCGCAGGTTCAGCGACCGGTTCACTATCAACTCCGACTACACCTGGGCTAAGGCGATTGACCTGGAAGACACTGACAACCAGCAGAACGTCATCCCGGACTACACGCAACTCAAGAAGTTTTATGGTCCTGCCGGATTCGATCGCCGGAATGTATTTAACTTCCAGTACGTATACAACCTCCCCGAATTCCGGGGGTCCAACAAGCTGATCCAGCTCACGGCCGGCGGGTGGGAATATTCCGGGGTCACACAATTCTGGAGCGGCAGCCCCTGTCTCAAGGGCGACAGTCCTACAGATGATGCGTGCGACCTTACCGTCAGCGGCGGCGGCAACCTGGGCAACGGTGGCTTCGGCCACATTCGCCCTGATTACAAAGGCGGAGCGATCATCACCCCGCATAACCACAACGTTCCAGCTGGGCAGAGTCCCCAGTGGTTCAACCCGGCGGTTTTCGCAGTGCCGGCTCAGGGCAGTTTCGGCAACTTCCACCGCAACTCGATTTACGGCCCGGGAGTTTCGAACTTTAACATGTCGCTGTTCAAGAATTTCAATTTCACCGAAAATCTGCGGGTTCAGTTACGGTTCGAGGCCTACAACGTCTTCAACCACACGCAGTGGGGCAACATAAACACCAGCCTGTCCGCACCCAGTTCCGGAAACTCTTTCTCCGGTGCGAACGCGGGTAGCTCGGGTCAGATCACCTCGACACGTGATCCGCGCCAGTTGCAGTTGGGCGGGAAATTTTACTTTTAACCTCGTTTCCCAACGGCCGGACCCAGTCATGCTGGGTCCGGCCGATTTTTTTATAAACTAGTCTCTTCATGAAACTTCTCGCCTCGGCTCTGGCTCTCGCCCTGCTCTTCACTCCCGATACAACGAGGCAAACGTTTGAGGCGGCCATGAATGCTCTCAACGCAGGAGACTACCCCGCGGCGGAGGCAGGCTTCCACACGGTTCTCGATCTTGATCCTCGTAATGTAAGCGCGCTCGCAAACCTGGGTGTCTTGTATGCCAAGACCCACAGGTATGGCAAGGCGATCGAAGCCTACCAGCGGGCTCTCCGTCTCAGCCCGCAGCTGCATCAAGTGGAACTCAACTTGGGTCTCGCCTACCTCAAGCAAGACGATTATGTTCATGCTTTGCCGTACTTCCAGCGTCTGCACAGCAGCAAACCGTCCGATCCTCAGGCCACCATGTTGCTGGCCACCTGCCTCACCTACAGCGGGCATCCCGATCAAGGCCTGAGCCTGTTGAAGCCGTTGACGGAAGTAAGCAACCCCGACCCTGCAGCCATTTATCTGCTCGGAGTGGCCTATGCGCGCGCCGGCCAGCCGCAGCAAGCGCAGGATGTCTTCGCCAGCCTCTTCGCCGGCAGCGCCACGCCTGCGCAGGCCAATGGGCTGCTGGGGCATGCCTATTACGACGGAGCGCAATTCCACGAAGCGGAGCAGGCTTACCTGGCTGTGCTGCAGGCGGATCCCGGCTTTGCCGGCGCTCATCTTGAGTTGGGCAAGGTATACATTAGCCTGCAGAGAAATGACGATGCTGAGAAGCAGCTGAAGCTGGCGATCGACGCCAATCCCCAGGATGCGAGTGCCCTTTATTTTCTGGGAGCGCTCCTGGTTCAGTCGCAGCGCTACGACGAAGGTTTGTCTTACCTTGAAAAAGCCCAGACCCTGAGCCCGGATTCATGGGCCACCTACTTTTACATGGGCAAGGCGCGGTTTCAGAAGCACGATACAGCGGGTGCGGTGCGCCTCCTACGCCAGGCCGTGGACATGAATCCTGAAGATGCAGGATCCTTTTACTTGCTCGCCCGGGCCTTGCGCGCCCAAGGTCACGTGCAGGAGGCGGATGCGGCTATGCAGCACGTGGTGCAACTGCACACCTCGTCGCTCGACGCGGAAAAACACGCTTTGAGCGACGCCGGTGTGGTGGGTGCGCGCTGAACCTACGGGTGCAGGACGAGGGTTTGCTCCAGCCGGAACGTGAGCACCGTCTCGGCGGGGACGCTGATCTGTTTACCGCGGGTGAAGAGCTGGGTCAGGGCACCCCCTCCGGCGCCTGCCAAAGCCCCTATGCCGGCGCCTTTGCCCCCGCCAAAGACCGCGCCCAGCAAAGCGCCCAGACCTGCGCCTCCGCCCGTCATTTCAGCGGTGCGGCGATTCAAGCCGACGCCGCTCTTGTTGTTCTCTACCACTGAAGAACTATCTACCCGGTATTCTTCGCCGTGAACGTCGATGGAATAGAGGTCCAGAACCAATTCCGCTGAACCGGTTGCCCCGCCTCCGCGGACATTGCTCACGACTAACTTCGCGGCCGTGCCTGCAGGAATGGCGACCCGGCCCGAGCTGCCATAGACAGATTCCTGGATAGAAGCGGGATAAAGCTGGCCGGACGATTCGGAACCAGCCTGAATAGCGTTTGCCGTGCGGACAACGATGTTTGTGCCCTGGGGGATCACCAGCGAGGGAATGTGGCGCGAAGCGGCGGGCGCCTGCGAGCCGGTAAAGATAATCGAACTCACGTCGCGCACGGGAAACTGATAGTCGATGCCGCCGCTCCCCTCAAAGCTAATAACATCCACGCCGCTTAGTTCGCCGGAGTAGTTTTTCCCATTGTGCAAGGTGATGTTGTCGGCGGCATTCGAGAACACCAGCGACTGAACATCGGTCACGGGAAATTGGTATCCGATCCCCTGATTATCGGTAAACGAAAGCTTGCCACTGGCAGGAGGCGTGAAGCGGCCGGAGTAACTGACTCCGTCGTGCAAGACAACAATGTCAGCCCGGGCAGACGCCACAGAAACAAGAAGCAGGATACTCGCGAGCACTTTCATAGGAAGCTAGGGTACAAGAAAGCCAACAAACTATGAACAATATTTGTGAACACCAAATCCCAACCCGCGCTTGAAGCGTCCGCGCGAGAACCTAACCTCAATCACCAACCGCCCTCGATGGGTGCCCCATGTTCGCACCAGCGTACGTGGGCCGATTATGAATTCTTCGAATGCTTTCACTTCAGGCCTAGAAGCGTTTGATGGGCTTTGCCCGTCTTTTTCGGCCCACGTACGCTGGTGCGAACATGGGGCACCCATCAGGGCGGTTGGTGATTGAGATTGGGTTCACGCGCGGATCTTCCCTAAAACAGCAACTTCAACCCAAACTGAATCTGCCGCGAGGTCGTCGCCGTGGCGCTAACGACGCCCGCCGTCGGCGATGGAGTAACCGCCGCCGTCAGTGCCTTGGGAGTAGGCCCGGAGCTGAAGACCACCGGGTTGGGAGTCGTGAAATTCGAGTGGTTCAGCACGTTAAAAAACTCAGCACGGAACTGAGCCCGCACCCGTTCATGAATCGTAGTGCTCTTGGCTAGCGAAAGATCGAGCTCCGAAAGGCCCGGACCCGTAAGCGTGTCGCGCCCCACATTGCCAAACGTTCCCGGATAAGGCGCTGCAAAAGCGGCAGGATTGAACCACTGCTGCACTTTCTTCGCATACAGTGGACCCCTAAACCCAGGCGCACGGTTGGGACGTGCCGGGTTGCGCGTATCCCCATTGCCGGTAGGGTTGTAGCCCAGCTGCGGTGAGAGCGGGAACCCGCTCTGCAGGGTCGTGATCCCGCTGATCGACCAGCCGTTCACCAGCGCCCCGTGGTGGAAGGGCAACTCCCACGTTCCATTCATCGCGGCGGCGTGCCGGATGTTGGTAGCCGCCGGCCCATAATCCAGGCCAGGATTTCCTGGATACATAACAAACGCCGGGGTATTCGCCGACACGCTCGTATTCCACGCCGAACCGTCATCCAGATTGCTTGAAAACGTGTAAACCCCGCGCAGTTGCAGCCCACGAGCGAACTGACGCCGCACATCCACCTCGAGACCGTTATAGTTACTGATTCCCTGCGAAACCCAGGAAGTCGTGTTCGCCACGTTGGGGTTGGCCTTGTTCGTGGCCGGATAGTAGATAGTTCCCGGCGCGAGCACCGCGGGGCAAGACGCCGGGCAGGTTACGGTTGCGGGTGTGTTCTGGTCCTCGGAAAGTATCTGGTGGTATCCGTGTGAACCCACATATCCGACAGTGAGCGAAGTATCCCGGGCGATCTGCTGCTCAATCTTGAAAGTCCAGGAAAGTACCGTGGGGGTTTGAATATCCGGCTGCACATTGCTGGGCGAAATCTGGCCGCTGCCGGAGACTGTTCCGCTAGCCAGGCTAGCCAACTGGTTCACTGTAACGCTGCTGAACGACAAGGTGGTGTTGAACGGCGCAGTCTGGTCGAGCCGGTAGTCCAGCGCATCGAGCAGCGCGCGATGCACCCCGAAGCTGGCCCGCAACGCAGTCTTGCCATTCCCAAACAAATCGTAGGCCAAACCAATGCGTGGCTCCGGCATGAACTTTGCCCGGTTCTGGAAAAGAGCCGAGCTGCCAATGGTGGAATTGGTATTGATCACACCATTGGTGAAGCCGTAATTCGACGCGCGGCCGTGCGCCTCATTCCACCCAGTCGTTGATTCCGAACGGAAGCCGGCGCGCAGCTCAAATCGGGGCGTCACTTTCCACGCGTCCTCAACAAAGGTCGCGGCAAACAGAGACCGCCAACCCAGCGCGGTGGGCGCAGGGACGACGGTGAAGGTCGCGACGCTCCCCTGCAAAAAACTGCTGAGAGTCGAGAAAGAAGCCTGTCCATACTGGTTCTGGGCCAGGTTGTCATTCGACTGCAACCGCTGCACCCAGACGCCCGCTTCCACCTGGTGACGTCCGCGCGTCCAGAACACATGTTCGTCCACGGTAAACAGATTGCGTACGGCCTGGTTGTTGCTACCCGTATTCGCGCCCGCCTGCGTGATCTGGGAAGCGCCGTTCGACGCCGTGCTGCCCGAGATCACGATAGCCCCGACTGGCGCGCCGGCAACCCAGCCGGACACTGGAACCGGCACCTGCCCGGTGAAGTAGTAAGCTGCCCGCGAATACCCGAAGCGCAGCGTGCTCAGCAGATTGGGCGAAAATACGTGTTGCTCCTGCGCGCTCAATACCTGCTCGCGCAGCCGTTCATAAATGGTCGAGTAGGGGTTTTGTGAGGGTGTATTCGCGTCGCTGTCATCCACCGTATACACCCCGAAAAGCAGGTCGTTGGCGGTCAGATTGGCATCAATCCGCGTGGTTCCAAAATCTTCCCGCACGTGTTGGGAAGGATTGGCGAACGCCTCCGCGATCCCGCTATTCGTTCCATTCGGGTTGAGCAGTTCGGGGCCGTTCGCGACCGGCCACAAGGCGAGTAGAGGACGAACGGTGGCCGCAGCCGCCGCGCGCGAAGCATTGTCCGGGACAAAGCTGACCGCGCTCAGGCCCAAATGGTGCCGGTAACCTTCGTAGTTACCAAATCCGAACAGCTTATCGTGGCGCAGGGGACCGCTGAGCGCGGCGCCAAAGTTATTGCGCTGGAACTCAGGAATATTCGCCTGGTCGAAATAATTGCGCGCGTCCAGGGCGCTGTTACGCAGAAATTCATACACCGACCCGTGCAGCTTGTTTCCTCCCGAGGCGGTGATGATCGATATCTGCGCCCCGGTGCGCTTGCCGTAGTTAGCGCCATACGTGTCGCTGACTACATTAAATTCCCTCACCGCATCCACTCCCAGCAACTGCCCGCTGGTGCCGCCCGGGGTAACATTGATCAACGAAGCCCCCGTGTATTCAATGCCGTTGAGAAGAAACAGATTGTCCTGCGGGCGCCGTCCGGAGACTGAGTACATGTTGCCGACCGAGGAGTTGGAAGTGCCCACTCCACCCGAGCGCTGCGTGGTGTAGCTGACCGATGCCGGGTTCAGCTGGATCAGTTGGTCAAAGCTGCGGCCATTCAGCGGTAGCTCCTTTACCTGCCGCTCATCCACCAGGCCCTGCGTCTGCAGTGTAGAGACGTCGACGACGGCCGGTGTATCCACAACCGAGACAGTTTGTAGCACACTGCCCAAAGCAAGCGCGAGGTGCAACTGCACATTCTGTCCCACCGTGAGTTCTATCCCGGTGCGATTGAGTGGTGAAAACCCATCCCGGGAAACAGTAACGGTGTACACGCCCACAGCAACGGAAGGGGCAGAGAAGGTGCCACTCTCCGCTGTCACAATCCTGCGTTCGCTACCTGTCTCCTCGTTGCGAATGAGCACTTCCGCTCGCGCCAGGGTGGCCCCGCCGGGATCCACAACATCACCCGAGATCGTGCCTCCTACCATCTGTGCTTTGCCCCAGGGTGTGATCGCAAGGATGCCAGACAATAACAAATAGCGAAGAATACGCACAAGTACACTCCCGCGCATGCGTTGTTTCTGAAGGAAATATCTAACTAGGAGTAGAGGGAGCTGTTATCGGGGACAACAACAGCTAACCCGCGCCGAGGAGGCGCGGCAGCAACATACGCGGTGGCTTGCAAGAGAAGTCACACTAAGACACTAACACAAAGCTTAAGACGCCTCCAATCCGCCGCGAAGCAGCAGATCATAGGTAAGCGCGGCTGGTTTGGCCGAAAGCGGCAAAACCCCCAACCAGGGCAAGGACCCCTTCATCAAGGATCGCATGTGTAGAGTTACCCCTCTAGATATAGGCGATCAGATCGATTTCTATCGAGGAATTGCCGGGAATCCCGCCCGCCGGGGCAATGGTCGTGCGAACCGGAGGCACCTTACCAAACCGCCCGGCGTAAACCGTGTTCATCCTGGCCCAATCTTTGATGTCGTTGAGATAAACGTTCACCTTAAGCACTTTGTCCATTGACGATCCGGCACAGACGAGATTCTTTTCCAGTTCATCGAGAACATGCTTGGTATGCTCCTCGATGGTGCCTTCGAAATGCGCACCCACGCCGGCGAGGAACAGCAGATTCCCATAGGAGATGGCGCTGGAAAACAGCGGCGGGGCCGAGGGAGAGTTATCCGCGACAGGCTGGCATGAATACGCCTTCTTCTCCATCTTGCTCGACTTCTGTGCCTCAGCCACACTTCCCGCCGCGGCGGTGCCGGCTGCGATGACCGCCGCCTTCTTAAGAAGGCCTCTCCTGGACTGCGTTCCCATAAACTTACTCCTTAAAAGCAAACGAGATCATAACCCATGCCAGTGTTTTTCCATAGAGCTTCCGGGAACGCAGGTGCAGGAAGTACGCCCGATTGGCCCACTTTTTAGTGCGCATGCCCCGGCCGTTAAACCGCAGATCTCTCCACTACGCTACGGTCGAGATGACAAATCTGTTATGCAACCAACTCCACTTTGCGGATGATCTAGCCTCGGATAGACATCTTGTGGTGGAAGATGTTGTTTGAGTCATAGCGCCGCTTTACCTGCTGCAGAAACGGATAGAGATCCTGGGTGCCGTAATAGACCTGCGGCCAGAAAGGGTACGCGAGCATATCGCTATCCGGATAGTTGATGTAGCACCCTTCGTAGTAGTCGTTCGGGTAAGGAGTCCCGGCATATCGAGCTTCCACCTCCTGCGAGTACACGTCGGTGTAGAACTCCCGAAACCACTTCAGGCGCCCTTCATCCTCTTCCGCGCTGTCCCAATACTGCTGGAACTGCACCTTCATGATCGAAGCACGTTGCCAAACTGAAGTGACCTCCGCCTTGCCCTTCGCATTCACGGCCCCGCCGTACGAGTCCACCGCCATGACCGAACCACGTAGGTCAACGCCGGGAACCATACGCGTCAAATGCTTGTAGATGCACTTCGCTTCGGCTTCGGTAAAGTTCTGTTTCATGTAGCAGGACTTGTACGCCGCACGCCCGCTATGCCCGCTGCCGCTACCTCCGATGGTCGCATCGAGCCACATCATCCGGTCTACGCTGTATTTCCCCATCTGCTGGCGCGCCGGCGGAGTACCCTGCGCAAAACGCTGGTCGCCAGGCACCGCCGCCCGTCTCTCCACTGGGTCGAAATCCTTGAACCGATCGAGAAACTCTTCCAGCGGCTTCAGATCGTCGCAGCGCCCATCCGGATTGCAAAATTGGATCGATAACCCCATGCGCCCCGAAGACGCATGCGTCAGCCCGAGCGCCACAAACATCCCCCAGGTATCCGGTTCACATCCTCGCTTGGCGAAGTAGTCTCCGAATGCCTGCAAGATCGCGACAAAGTTGCCCTCAGTCATGGTGCGCCAGTCAAACGACAGGTGGGCATTCGCCACCTCAAAGGGCGCTGGCGGTAAGCGATCGAAAAGAAAGCCCGTCACGACCCCAAAATTTCCTCCGCCCCCACCCCGGCAGGCGCGGAAAAGATCGGGTTCATGCTGCTCATCCACTCGTCTGAGAGCAACATGACCTTTGTTATCCACCGTAAGAATCTCGACCGCAGAAAGCCAGTCGACGGTGAGCCCTTGCAGCCGCGAAAGCACTCCATATCCGCCGCCGGTGATGTGGCCGCCGGCCCCCACCGCGTAGCAACTGCCGCCAGGGATAGTTACGCCATAGCGCTTGTAGAGGGCGGTATAGGCCTCCCCAAGCTCCTGCCCGGGGCTGATGCGGTACCGGTTTCCATCGCCGGGCAAGCTGGCATCCTTCATCTGGCTAAGATCCAGAATCGCACCACCCGGATTGTTGACCACGAAATCTTCATAGCAGTGGCCGCCGCAGCGAATGGTCGGACGCATACCCGCGCTGACCACACGCTGGAGCGCTTCGGCCGCCTGCTCGGCCGTCTCGCACAAGTCAATTTCTGCCACCGCTTCCGCCGGATTGCCATCCCAGCGAAGATTACGGCTACGGTGCATCAACGCAAAGCGGGGATCGGCGCTCGTAATTCGAGTGGCCATCAATCTGCCCAGAAAGTCGAGATAGAAGTATCGCCGAGCGCCGCCAGCCACAAAGCCAAAAGCACTGGTGGAGCGATGAAAATCGCTTCCGTCAAAAACCAATACGGAGAAGTTCCCGCTGCCCGAGGGATAAGCGCCAACATCAAAGCCGGCAGCATCACCAGGCAAGCCACAGCCGCCCACCGCCCATACCGCCCGGGAGGGAGTACCGCTCCACCGTTGCCCAGGGTGCCCCCGGCAAGCCCGCTTTTGGCTTGAGTGGGCACGAGTGCCGCAACCTTGGCAGCGAAGTCAGCCGGGATCTCGGCCTGAGGAGCAATCTCGAGCGCGCGGATGATCCTTGCAGTCATCTTGTCTTCTGCCATGCGGTTCCCCTTTCCGTTTCCTGTCGCCGCTGGATGCTCTCGCGCAGCTTCTTGCGCCCTCGGTGCAAGTGCGTCCGCACTGTTCCTAACGGCAGTTTAAGCGACTCCGCAATCTGTTCGTAACTGCGCTCTTCCTGATGGTAGAGGACTAAAACCGTCCTCTCCACTGGGCTGAGTTGTTGCAACTGCTGCTCTACAGAATACCGGAACTCTCTCTCCGCAAACTGCTGCTCCGCGTCCAAGCCGGGATGCGGCAGGCGATCTTCCCAGTCGGATTCCTCCTCAGAAAACGAAACCAGGGGACGATCGTCACGGCGGCGGCGTTTCCACTCGTCCTGGGCCACATTGGCGATGATGCGATAGAGGTAGGTACTCAGCAGCGATTCCCCGCGAAACGCAGGCAGGGCGCGGTAGAGGCGCAGGAAAACATCTTGCGCAAGATCGTCGATGTGCTCGCGGCTGCCTGTGAGGCGAATCAGGGTCCTGAAGACCCTGGCCTGATGGTCTCGGACGATCTGCTCGAAACTGAGGTCGGCGGCGGGCAAGGAGAGTCAGACTGCGATTTTCGCTCAAAGTTTCATCCCGCGAGTGAAACTCTCAAAGGCGCGTGCAGTCTAAGGCGGTCAGAAAGGAAGACTATGCATATGGATTTTCGTTTAGGGCCTTTTCTCGTTCCTCTTGGTGGCATGGCGATTGCCATCGTCGCCATCGTTGCCGGTGTCATGGGCGAAGCCCAGAGGCGCAGGCTCAAGGCTGAGCAGCGTATGTCCATGGTGGCGCGTGGAATGAGCGCCGAAGACATCGATAAATTGTTGGGCGGCGTGAACGATGATGCCAAGCGAGTGAAAGACCCGTTGCGCAGCCTTGCCAATACCCGCAGGACGGCGATCGTGCTGATCTCGACCGGCTTTGGGCTGATCCTCTTTTCCCTGGCCTTGTCGTTGATTGTCGGTCACCACGAGGTGCTGGCTGCCGGCGCAGCTGGTTTGATCCCTCTAGCCATCGGAGTCGGCTTCCTGATTGACTACAGCCTGCAGAAGCGCGAACTGTCGCGCTTCTGCCTCGAAGTGGGGCAGGGAGACTGACTCGACATTTGATACCATCAGCCCTTGTACGCAGGAGCGCGGATGGAACTGATCAAAGGGAAAGTCGTCATCGTAACCGGGGCAGCAGCGGGCATTGGCGCCGGGGTGGCGAAATTATTTGCGGAAGGCGGAGCCCACGTTTTTCTCGCGGACCTCGACGGGGCGGGAGTCAAAAAGGTCGCAGCCGCCCTGCAATCGGAGGGTCATTCCGCGTTTGGCTTTGAGGCCCACGCGGGACGCCGCGACGCCATGGCCACGGTAGTCAACGATGCGGTCCACCGTTTTGGACGCGTCGATGTCCTGATCAACAACGCCGGCATTTATCCTCGCCAGCCGTTTTTGGAGATGACAGAAGAGCACTGGGACACGATGCAGGACGTCAACCTGAAGAGCGTCTTCCATTGCAGCAAACTCGTGATGCCCCACATGGTCGCCCAGCGATCGGGAGCCATTGTGAACATCTCCTCCGTGACCTTCTTTACCGGTTTGCAGAACCTGACCCACTACATCGCCTCCAAGGGCGCCATCATCGGGTTCACGCGCGCCTTGGCGAGAGAGATGGGGGAGCACAATGTCCGCGTCAACTGCATCACTCCCGGCGCCATCGAGACCGAGGGTGAGCGGAAGCTCATGTCGAAGGACAAAGCGGCAGAGATGGTCGAATTCCAAAGTTTGAAGCGCCGCATCAATCCGCTCGACATCGCCCGCGTCTGTCTGTTCCTATCCACCGAATTGAGCGACGCCATGACAGGTCAGACACTCAACGTAGATGGCGGCTGGATCATGTATTAGCGGAACGATCCGTTAGTTTGGCCTTGCCGCCATAGCAAATAGGCTCCCCAGGCGCCGAGGGTGCAAACATCCCGGATCTCCCCGTTCCGGAGCTTCTGTTCGAAGGCAACGATGGGCACCCGGACGATCTCCATATCCGACTCCTCTGGATCACGCTCGTGCGGACCCTGGACTAGCTCTTCAGCGACAAAGATGAATTGGCGCTGGCGGGCGAAGCCGTAGGCGATCCACATCCAGGGGAGCGCCGTCATCCGGCCGGCCCTAAGGCCGGTCTCTTCGCGTAATTCCCCGCGGGCCAGTTCCTCGGGATCCACGTTGTCTGCTTCCCACCCACCCTGCGGGAGCTCCAGCGCTCGCTCGGCAATGGTGTACCGGAACTGTTCCACAAGCCAGATATGATCGCCTTCGATGGGCAGTATGATCGCGCAATCTTGTTTATCGATGACGCTGTAGATGCCAGACGAGCCATTGCTGCGTTCAATCGTGTCCTCGCGCAAACGCAGCCAGGGGTTTCGATAAACCTCGCGGGTAGAGAGAGTACGAATAGCCATGTCTGAGTGTACCGACGTTGCCCATCCAAGCCCGAGCTGCGCGAGAACCGGATCCCTAGGACTAAACAAAACTGGACGGGTGCCCCATGTTCGCACCAGCATACGTGGGCCGAAAAAGACGGGCGAAGCCCATCAAACGCTTCTAGGCCGTCAGTGAAAGCTTTCGAAGAATTCATATTCGGCCCACGTACGCTGATGCGAACATGGGGCACCCGCCTAGTTTTGTTTAGTCCTAGGGATCCTAGGTTCTCGCGCAGCTCGGGCTTGAATGGGCAACGTCACGTCATTCAATTTTTTAGCGATCGCAGGTATTCGGTCAAATGCTTCCCGACCGCATGCAGCGGCTCGCGTATTTTCTCCAGCCGCGACATCATAACCGCTCCTTCGAGGCTCGCGATCATGACTGTGGCGACGGCATCCGGATCGACGCCACCCCTCAACTCAAAGTTCCGCTGCCCCTCGCGAACAATATCGGCGATCCCCGCGCGCCACTGATCCAGCGCCGCGTGCGCCTTGCCCCGCAACACCGGATTGCCGTCGTCGCTATCGACGGCAGTATTGAGCAGCGGACAGCCTCCCGGCACAACGCCGGGGTGCTCCACAAAATTTTTTACCAGCAACAAAAGCTTGTCGAGGGAGGTGGCGCATTCTTCCAGTCCCCGGCGCCGCGGTTCGTTGGCAGCTTTCCAGGCGTATTCGAAAGCGGCCGCGGCGAGACCCTGCTTACTCGCAAAATGGCGGTACAGTCCGCCCTTTTCGAGTTCGGTAGCCGCCATCAGCTCTGACATCGAAGTGCCCGAATAACCGCGGCGATTGAAAACCGCGGCCGATCGCTCGACGATGCGCCGGCGGGTGGCCTCCCCCCGGCTGGATTTCCTGCTCTGGGTTGCCAATATTTGCGACCGATCGGTCTCAGTATACATCTGACAAATATTCCAAAGCCAGGGGACCGGACGCACGTGGCCACAACGACAGCGGAATTGACGGCCCAACCAACCCCCTCGAGCGCCCAGCCGCAGGTGAATCCTTGGGCCGTGGCCTTGACCGTGACCCTAGCCACGTTCATGGAGCTGCTGGACACCTCAATTGCCAACGTCTCCCTTCCTCACATAGCCGGCGGCCTGGGTCGCAGCTTCGATGAAACCACCTGGGTGCTGACCTCCTACCTGGTCGCCAACGCCGTCGTATTGCCGATGAGCGCCTGGCTGAGCCGCGCTTTGGGGCGAAAACGTTACTACATGATCAGCGTGGGCCTTTTCACCGCGACCTCATTGTTGTGCGGCCTCGCCCCCAGCCTGACTTTTCTGGTGCTTTTCCGTGTGTTTCAAGGGATCGGCGGCGGCGGCCTAGCTCCCGTCGAGCAAGCGATTCTGGTGGATACCTTTCCCGCCAACAAGCGGGCTGCGGCGTTCGCCCTCTATAGCGTGGCCATCGTCACCGCACCGGCCATCGGTCCTCCTCTGGGTGGTTGGATTACCGACAGCTTCTCCTGGCGTTGGGTATTTTTCATCAACGTGCCCATCGGGCTGATCTCTCTCTTCCTCAGCAGCCGGCTGGTAAGCGACCCCCCGGCGTTCAAGCGCGGAGGTGGCCGAAGCGAAGCGCCTCGGCAGACTGCACGTGGACTACATCGGCATTACGCTGATCGCGCTGGGCTTCGCGTTTCTTGAATTCGTGCTCGATCGCGGCCAGATCGACGATTGGTTCGGCAGTCCTCTCATCACGACCATGTTTGTCGCAGCGATTGTTTGCCTCATCCTGGCGGTGTGGTGGGAATTGCGTGTACCCGACCCGGTAGTAGAGTTGGGGCTGTTGCGCGAGCGGAATTTCGCCATCGCCTGTATCTTTTACTTCCTCTTCGGCTTCGTGCTCTTCGGCAGCACAACCATGATTCCGGAGATCCTGCAGAGTCTCTACGGCTACACCGCCACCGATGCAGGACTCGTCTTAGGCCCGGGGGCGGCGGTGATCACCGTGCTCGCCCCCATCGTCGCCATGTTGACGCAAAAAGGCAAGGTAAGTCCGAAATATTTGATCGCCTTCAGCTTTGCGGTGGTGGCCCTCTCGATGTTCTATTACAGTTCGTTCACCTTACAAACGGACTACACCCACTACGCGCTGGCGAGAGCCTTGCAGGGTTTCGGCTATGCATTTTTGTTCGTGCCCGTGAGCGTGCTTGCCTATTCCTACCTGCCGCCGGGAAAAAACAACAAAGGCTCCAGCTTGACCAACCTCGCACGCAATTGGGGCGGCAGCTTTGGAGTAGCCTTCATCACCACCGTGCACGAACGGCGCACGGACCTGCACACCGATCGCCTGGCCCAGAGCGCCGATTTCGGCTCCCCGCTCTTTCATGCGCGAACTGATTCCCTGGCCAGGAGCTTTGAGCACCTCGGCTTCTCCCACTTCGATGCCACGCAACACGCCCAGGGCATGCTCTACAACCAACTCAACCAGCAGGCAAGCCTACTCGGTTTCATGGATTGTTTCCGCATGATGGTGCTCGTAGCGCTGGTTGGGATACCGCTAGCGCTCATGACGAAGAATTTCCGCCCCGGCGGAGAAGCGTCCGGCGGCCACTAATACCAAGCAGTTCGCTCCAATTTTGGGATCTGTCCTGACTAAGGACCGAGGGTGCCCCACTGCTAGATCACCACACCCGGCACTGTGGAGCATGAACCATGGGCTGGCCGGCCTTGCAAGCGAAAGCCTGCTGAAATTCCGGCATGTTCGATATCACGTTGTTGACGCGGAGCATCGGCATGGAATGCGGATTAGTAAGCACGCGGGTCCGCGCCGCCTCGGGCCGCGTCTGCGTGCACCACAGATTCCCATAAGCCAGAAAGAATCGCTGTAGATTGGTGAGCCCGTCTTTATCTTTATCGTCCAGCGACTTACCCTGGCTCTTTAGGTCTTCGCTGAGCGCCGAAAGCGCCAAATGGATGCCGCCATTGTCACCCGTGTCTTCACCCTGGGTAAGTCTGCCGTTCTGCTGCACTCCCGGGATCCCGGGCACTGGCCCTGTATATTCGCTGGCAATGCAGGAACCTCGTGCATCGTACTCCTTCGCGTCTTCTGCCGACCACCAGTCCCGCAGGTTGCCTTTCACGTCAAACTTGCGTCCCTGATCATCGAAGTCATGGGTGAGCTCGTGACCCACGACGGCGCCCAGAGTTCCGTAGTTGATCACATCGTCAGCCTGCGGATCGAAAAACACCGGCTGCAGGATGCCCGCGGGAAAGTTGATCGTATTGGTCTGCGGATCTTCGTAGGCATTCACTGTAGGCGGCGTCATGAACCATTGCGTGCGATCCAGCGGCTTACCGATAAAGGCAAGCTGCCGCTTGAATTCAAAGGCGGTTCCTCGCTCCACGTTTAGCGGATAGCTCGCCCGCGTGATTTGCAACCCGCTGTAGTCGATCCACTTGTCGGGATAGCCGACCTTATTGAGCACCGCCGCCAGCTTTACGTGGGCCTCGCGCTTGGTGGCAGGCTGCATCCAGGTCACAGCGTCAATGTCGCGGCCCATAGCGGCTTCGATGCCCTGGATGATCGTAAGCACCCGAGCCTTGTTCTCCGGCGGAAACACCTTCGCGACATACACCTGGCCCAGCGCCTCGCCCAGATAGGTATCCACGGCCGTGGCACAACGACGCCAGTCGGGTGGTTGCTGCAGTTCGCCCCAGAGCGAGCTGCTGTAGGCGAAGTAGGCGTCCCGCCACGTATTGCCTATTTCCGGGGCAGAACGGAAGAGTAGTTGCCAACGAAGGTATAGCTTCCATTTCGCGAGATCTTCACTCACGAGCAACTTATTCAGCTGGCGGAAAAAATCCGGCGCCGATACCTCATACAACGGCGTTGCAGGCGCTCCAATCCCCTTGAAATAGCTATCCCAATCGAAATCCGGCGTGAGCGCCTTCAGTTGCGCCAGCGTGTAGCGATTGTTGACCTTGTTGGGATCCCGGCGCGTGACGTTGTCCATTTGCGCCTCGGCCATAGCGGTCTCCAGGCGCATGATCGTGACCGCATCCGGCGCAGCCATTTCCGCACTCACGCCGTCCATCTTGAGCAGCGCCACGATCAGTGTCTGATACCGTTCGCGAACGCCTTTCGATGCCGGGCTGTCGCCTAGATAGTAGTTGCGGCCAGGCATCCCCAATCCACCCTGATCTACACCTCCCACAACGCGCGACACATCGTTGGCATCGGGCATGGGGCCGTAACCGAACATCGGAACATCGCTCTGATTGTCTCTGCCCGCCCAGGCGCGGCCGAACGAGCTGTGGAGAGCCGCCAGAACCCCGGCGATCTCCGCCTTGCTGCGTATGGCCTCGATTTTCCCCATCAGCGGCTCAATCGCCTTCAGGTCGTCCGCTTTGGAGCTTGCCTGCTCCATGCACGATCCGTAGAAGTCCCCGATCTTCTGTTCGTTCGGCGTGCGCGCCGCACCTGCCGTTTCACTGGTTTCGAGGATCTGGCGAAGAACCGTGCGGTTCCACTCCAGTAGCCGGTTAAAGGTGCCCCAGGCTGCTTCGTCGGGCGGAATCGGATTCGCCGCCATCAGCTTGCCGCAGGTGTATTGATAAAAGTTTTCGCAAGGGCTGACGGAGGAATCCACGGCCGTCACATCGACGGATGGCGGGTGGGTCAAAGTCTGTGCGCTACAAAACGTAACTGTAACTAATACCAGGCAGACTGCGAAAACTCTCATCCGGCTCTCCCGTGAACATAATAGCGCGGGAAAGCCGGAGAGCTTAAGTCCTGTTAGATTTGCGAAACCCCGCCATCGACAAACAACTCGATCCCATTCACAAAACTGGAATCATTCGAAGCCAGGAAGAGCGCCGCGGTCGCGATCTCTTCTGGCCGCCCAATTTCACCGCGCGGGATCAGAGACGCAAAATACTTCTTCGCATCCGGCCCGAGTGGATCAAGAATGGGCGTGTCAATAGTGCCTGGACTAAGTACATTCACTCTTATTTTTCGTTCCTTCAGTTCAAGCAACCAGGTCCGGGCGAACGACCGCACCGCGGCTTTGCTGGCACTGTACACACCAAATGCCGGAAAGCCCTTGATGCTGGCGATCGATGCGTTCATAAAAATCGATCCTCCATCGTTGAACAGAGGGAGCGCCTTCTGCACTGTGAACAAAGTTCCGCGTACGTTCAGATCAAAGATATTGTCGAAGTGCTCCGGAGTCACGTCTTCCAGCTTCACCAACTCACCCGCGCCCGCGCTGGCAAACAGCACATCGATCTTTCCCTTGGTCTGTTTCACTGTCTCGTATAGGCGATCGAGGTCGTCGAGGTTCGCTGCATCCCCCTGAACCCCGGTCACGTTACGGCCAATGCCTTTCACCGCTTCGTCCAGCTTGTCCTGGCGCCGGCCGGTGATAAATACGTACGCGCCCTCTTCGACGAATAACTTTGCCGTTGCCAGCGCCATACCCGAGGTGGCCGCGGTGATCACGGCCACTTTTCCATCCAGCTTTCCCATTGTGTTCTCCTTGAATGTCGGTTGCGTTTTTAGCGGAGACCGCCGCCGGTCAGAAGCTGCTCGCCGGTGAGCCAAGCGGAGTCGTCGGAAGCCAGGAAGACCGCAACTTTAGCGATATCTTCAGGCTGGCCCAGGCGGCCGAGCGGGGTTTGAGCGACTAACGACGTTTCAAACTCGCTGTTGAGGATGCCGACCGAGTGGGTACCTTCCGTCTCAACGAGCCCGGGATTGAGGGTGTTCACGCGGATCTTCTTCGGTCCCAACTCGCGGGCCAGCACTCCAGTGATCGCGTCCACCGCGCCCTTGGTGCCGGTATAAATCGCGGATGCCGCGGGAGTAGTGCGGCTCACGACGGAACCTATGTTGATGATGCTGCCGCCCTCGCTAATGTGCTTGAGAGCCGCCTGCGTCGTGAGCAGCAGACCGAGCACATTGATGTTGAACATCCTGTGGAATTTCTCCTCGGTGACGTCTTCAATCGCAGAGAACTCGTAGACCCCGGAGTTATTCACCAGGATGTCGAGCCGGCCATAATTCTTGATGGCCGCGTCGATGATGCCCTCGGCTTCCGCGGCCTTGGACACGTCTCCACCGACCGCAACCGCTTTGCCGCCGGCTGCCGTGATCGAGTCAACAACGGTTCTCGCCCCCGATTTGCTGGACGCATAATTCACCACCACTGACGCGCCTTCCGCGGCGAGTGACTTGGCGATGGCTGCTCCTATGCCTTTGGAGGCTCCTGTGACGACGGCGACTTTACCTGCAAGTTTGCTCATAAGCGTGTTTCCTTTCCTGGTCAAACGCTCTTAAGATGGGCTGCAGGCTGCAGGAGATTCATTAGTTCAGAAATTATGCACTATTGAACAATGGCCCGCACGAATATAAGATGAAAGCCATGAGACCCCTTATCCACCCCTCGATTGAAGACATCACGGTGGAAGGGATCATGTATGCTCTCTCCGACCCGGTCCGGGTGGCGATCTTTGCCGATATCGCGGGCTCCAGCCTGTGCGCAGAACTGCTCAAATTTTGTGAACGTGGGCGAAAAACCCATACCCAAATCCACCCTTTCCCAGCACTTCAAGGCCCTCAGAGAAGCGGGCTTGATTCGGGGCGAGCGTCAAGGCGTGGAGATGCACAACAGGTCCAGATGCGCCGAAATCGACCAGCGCTTTCCGGGCCTGATCACAGCCATAGTGAACGCCCACTCCATCCAGTCGAAAGAGCAAGCGCAAGCCGACACCGAAGCCAAGCGGAAACGCCCCCGAAAACGAGACTAAAGGACCAGACTGAGCTTGACGGGTGCCCCATGTTCGCACCAGCTAACGTGGGCCGATTATGAATTCTTCGAATGATTTCACTAAAGGCCTAGAAGCGTTTGATGGGCTTCGCCCGTCTTTTTCGGCCCACGTACGCTGGTGCGAACATGGGGCACCCGTCAAGCTCAGTCCTTTAGCTCCGATGTCACGCGGACTCTTCAGCAATTACCCTTCCCGTTCCTACTCAAGCTCCCGGATCCAGATGTTCCGGAAGCTGATGGGCTCGCTCTTATCCCCGTGGGCCTGTAGCTTGATCGGCGCGCTGGTATACGCTTTGTAAAAAGGCTTGCCGATGTACAGCGTCTGTCCCTTTAGCTCGAAGTGATTCTCCACCAGCACGCCATTAAAAAACACAGTTGCATACGCGGGAGTCTTCACCGATCCGTCTGCGTTGAACGTCGGCGCTGTCCACACAATGTCATAGGTCTGCCACTCCCCGGGCTTGCGGGTTGGATTCGCCAGCGGAATCGCCTGTTTATAGAGACTACCGGCCATGCCATTGACATAGGTCTTGTTCTCGTAGGAGTCGAGCACCTGTAGCTCATAGCCATCGTCTTTGGGTCCAGTGGAGGCCAGAAATACACCACTGTTGCCGCGCGCCTGGCTCGTGCCGGTGATGTTCGTGGGAACCTTCCATTCGACGTGGAGCTGGTAGTTCTTAAAGCTACGTTTGGTCTCGATGCTTCCCCCCGCCTTATTCACCGTCATCACACCATCGGCAACGTCCCACTTGGCCGGCGACTTGTCACTGTTCGTCACCCATTCGTCCAAATTCTTGCCATCGAACAGCACAATCGCATCGGAAGGCGGCGCCCCGCAGCTGGGCCCCGGCGTGACTACCTTCGGTACCGGCTCCCAAATTTCTGTGTCTTCAGGTTTCGGCTTGGCCGGCGATTGTGCAAATAGCGGAGCGGCCACGGCCAGCAGGACCGAAGACACCAGGAGGCTCGAAAACGGGAAGCGCATCATTACAAGAAAATACACCCAATGGCCCCGATCAAGCCAAATCTCAATGACGCGAAAGTCGTAACCGCTGCAGCGTTATCGTACGGTCCTCCCCTCCTGGCGTGCCGATAACAGCCTCAGGAACGGTTGCTTGGTGAACACCTCTCGCCACACCGAAATATCGGAGCAGTCTTCCGCAGAGGGCGGTGTTCCGTCGTTGTCGGAACTCCTCTCGGCCCTGTCGTTCGCGCTCGATCTCACCGAGGGCGCTGTGCCCGGCCATGCCCTGCGCAGCTGTTTGCTGGGCATGCGCCTGGGAAGAGAGCTCGGCTTCTCTCCGATTGCCATGGCCGACCTCTATCACGCCCTTATCCTCAAAGACATCGGCTGCAGCAGCAATGCCGCCCGTATCTGCCAGATCATCGGTGGCGGCGATGACCGTGCCGTCAAATCGGCCGTCAAGTTTGAAGATTGGTCGGACCCGGGTTTGCCCAGTCTCGGCACCGTGCGGATGATGTGGCAAAACATCCTGCCGGGTGGAAGCCCCCTGAGCAAGTTTGCCCACATCCTGCGGGTACGCCGCCGCCAGGACCAGACCAACCAGGAATTGGTTCAGCTACGCTGCGATCGCGGCGCGAGCATCCTACGCAAAATCGGCATGAGCGAGCAAACCGCGCTCGCGGTCCGCAGTCTGGACGAGCACTGGGACGGCTCAGGCTACCCCGAGCGGCTCAAGGGAACAGCCATTTCTCCCCTGGCGCGCGTCCTGTTGGTGGCGCAACATCTCGACGTATTTGCGTCGGAGCACGGCGCGGTGCAAGCGATGCTGGTCCTGCGCCAACGCAGCGGGCGCTGGTTCGATCCGGAGGTCGTCAGGGCGGCCGAATCCCTGTACCGGCGATCTGCCTTGTGGCACCAGCTTTCACCCAGCGAAATAAAAGCCTTGCCTGACCCGGCCAAAGCGGCGCGGGCGAAGGTCATCGAAATCGCACCCCAGAGCAATGATCGTCTCAGTGGCGCACACATCGATTCCATCTGTGAAGCCTTTGCGGAAGTCGTCGACGCCAAGTCTAACTTCACGTTTCGTCACTCCCTGGGTGTTACCGAAGCAGCCCGCATGATCGGCACCGCGATGGGCCTCGAGCCAGACCGGTTGCTCATGCTGCACCGCGCCGCCTTACTACACGATCTGGGCAAGCTCCGTGTGCCCAACTCCATCCTTGATAAACCGAGCAAGCTGGATAACGCGGAGTGGGCGGTTTTGAAGGAACATCCAGGCTTAACGCACGCGATTCTCAGCAAGGTGAAGCAGTTTCAAGAATTGGCGATTGTGGCCGGGGCTCACCACGAAAAGCTGGATGGCACCGGGTATCCCAATAATCTGACCAGCAAAGGTCTTTCTCTGGAAGCACGCATTCTCGGCGCCGCTGACATCTTCGGCGCCTTAACCGAGGAACGGCCCTACCGCCATGGTTCGGACCCGGAAGAGGCGCTGAAAATCATGGCGCGCGACGTTCCCACCAAACTTGACCCGGAGTGCTTCGACGCGCTCTCCTCGGTCGTTTATTCCATGGACCGCTCAGAGGTCAGCAAGCCTCACTTCGCCGAAGTGTCCGGGGTATAGCCTTGGAAGCCCGCCTGAGCCATGCCGCGTTGCGCCTCGGGATTTTTCATGAAGGTCTCCCACACGAAGCCGCTGCGCGCATTTTCCGCCATAAGCATGGTGATCCCGGTGTCAATGCCGACGATGTCCTTGTCGTACCAATTCTTCAAAGGGTTGAAGGCATCCACGAAACCGTAGCGGCCCCAGGCCTGCGGATAGGCCTTGCGTATGTTCTTGAGCACCCGCATGGTGGCTACAGGAAGAAACGGAATCGAGCCTCCAGCGGCCGCGGGCACCACACTTCCATCAATCGGACCCATGGCGGGCGGTCCTCCCCAAATCACGTAACCCTTGTCCGAGTCGGAGGCGGTGATGCCCCACAGATCGTCGCTGTAATCGGGAAACTGCTTGCCCAGCTCGATGCAGAACCGGCGGTGGACGTCGGTCGCCACGGTCGAGTTCTTGAAGTAGTCGGCAAACTTGTCGCGCTTGTTGCGAAAATCGAACCACGCCTGTGAATACTGATGGACAAAGAGCGGGGCAAAGGATCCGATGTAGCGCTCGCCGTCATACTCGAAGGTTAGGCGCTTCCATGCCAACCAGGCGGAAGGGTGCAAGGGATGCGTGGAAGACCCCATCCCGAGCAGGTAGATCATCATCAATTCGCTGTAGTAGTCCCACTTGTACGACAGAAAGCCGAACTCCGGTGTCCAGCCCTGGGGCAGCAGTGCGGTGTCCTCCGAAAGCCAGGTCCAGTCCACGCGGTTAAAAATTTCGTGGGCGAGATTGACGATTTCGCGGTCCTGAAAATGCTGGCGGCAGGTGAGGATGCCACAGAGCAACATCGCGGTGTCCACCGACGAGACCTCTGAGTCCCATACCCGTTCGCCGGTGTTGATGTTGGCAAAGTGGTAGTAGAAGCCGCGGTGCGTCGGCAGTGACTTCCACAGGAAGGTGAGCGTTGCCAGCACGCGCTGGCTGGCCTCTTCATGAGAGATGAAACCGCGCTTGTCGGCTATGCAGATCGCGGTGAGGCCAAAGCCAGTCGAAGCGATACTTCCCACCGTGCCGGTATCTGTTCCGCTCGCTTTGGCGCGGTCTTTAATCAAGCCGGTTTGCGGGCTGGCTTGTTCCCAGAAGAAAAGAAAACAGCCGCGCTCCAGATCGTCCAGGAACTGCTCATCCTCAGGCGAAAACGGGCTTGGCGGCAGCGGCGCGTCTTTACTCGGCCGCGGCGCGAGTGCGGCCAGCCCTTTCCATCGGGCCAGTGGTAATCCGATGGAAGCGGCCGCCATTTGTTGCAAGAGCCGGCGCCGGGTTCTACAGTGCTCCCTGGTCATGCTGCCTTTCATCTACCCGAGCGGGCGAGATTAATTGAATAATAGATGCGTGGACCGTGACAGGAAGAAACTTGTTTGGATCAGCATCGCCATTGCTGCCGTGGCCATTGTGGGCCTTTTCCTGTTTCTGCGCGTGCACCGGTTGCATGTGATCTCCGAGCGGCTCGCGGTTCCCATAGAAGGCGCCGTGATTCAACGCGACCCCGATACCAAGAAAGAGCTGCCCATAGCCGATGTTGTCATCACAGCTTCGGAGAACGGGAGAACCGCCACTACCCGGTCCGATGCTTCGGGCTATTTCAAGCTGGTGCTGCATAAGCGGGTATTATCCGATGCTCCCGTCAATGTCACGTTTCGTCATCCCCGCTATGAACCGCTTGACTTGACTGTGCCCACGGGAAGACTGGAGACGCCTCAAGAGCTTCACATTGCGGCCCTGGTCCCGATCGTTCCAGCCCCTGCCAAGACCTCTGCCCGGCCCGCCCGACCGCCGGTGCTGGTCTCCAATATCCGCGTGAGATACACCATCAACACCCGGACTCAGAACAATGTAGGGAGTGAAGTCAAGACCTTCCAGGTGGTCAATAAGGGCAATATCCCTTGTAATCATAAGGGTCCATGCTCACCGGATGGGAAGTGGAAGGCTACGTCCGCGACCATGTCCCTGGACGCCGGCGCGGACAACACTTTCGGCAACATCACTGCTTCTTGCATTGCGGGGCCTTGCCCCTTCACCCGAATTGATTCGAGCGGCTTTATCAACGGCGGTCGCAACATCAGCGTGACCGCCCTGAACTGGTCTGACACGGCCACATTTCTGATGGAGGCCGAGGTCTATCACACTGCCATCAGTTCCGAGGTGCGGGAGCTATACCCGGTGATCTTCGGGCAGACGCTCAACTTTACCCTGCCGCCGACTCAAGAGGGCGTCAGTCTGGAAGCGGAGGTAGACGGCACCCAAATGGTCTTTCCCCTGGGTCCGAATCTCTTTCTAAGCTGGGCCACCTGCACTGTCCGGACCGGCCCCGAAGCAGAAAAAACCACCGTCTACCGCTGCGAACTCCAACCCGGCTACCGCTTCTAGAAACCACTGCCGATCCGAGCGATCTGCGGTTCTCTCCATCCCCTGACCCACCCCGAATCGAAGCACCACCCTTACCTTGTCATCCCGAGGATCCGACTTGTCTGCGGCAAGTTAAAGGAGCAATGAACAGTGCGGGCCATCCGCACACTCGACGGGTGCCCCATGTTCGCGCCAGCTAACGTGGGCCGAAAAAGCCGGGCGAAGCCCATCAAACGCTTTTGGTCGATCGACGGTGGAGTTGTTCATTAGGAGATCCCATGACTTGATCGGTCCTCTCCGTTCCCGTCGAGTTCCGCAGGGATCGGTCTCTCATAGCAATCCCCTCAAAACTTTTTCCACACAAAATAGTTCTTGACGCCGCCTTAGTGTTTTAGTTATGTATAACACTAAAGCAAAGGCTATTGGAAACTCTGATGGACCATGAATGGAACGACGGCCAACCGATCTACCGCCAGCTTCGCGACCGCGTCGTCGCGATGATTCTGGACGGAGTTCTCAAGGAAGGCGACCCCCTGCCCTCGGTGCGCAACGTCGCTGCGGAGTACCGGGTCAATCCGCTGACCGTTCTGAAGGGCTATCAGCAGCTGGTAGACGAAGGACTGGTGGAGACCAGACGAGGGCGCGGCATGTTTATCAACAGTGGAGCTCGTAATTTGCTGCTGCAGGGCGAACGGCAGAAGTTCCTGAACGAGGAATGGCCGAGAATCTACGCCACCATCCAGCGACTAGGCCTCAAGGCAGAAGAATTACTGGCCGCCATCCCCGCGAAAGAGGAGAGCTGAACCATGGCATGCATCGAAGCACGCGGCCTGCGCAAGGCCTTCGGCGCCAAGGTAGCCCTCGATGGCGTCGATCTGCGGGTAGAAGAGGGACGCATCCTCGGCCTCATTGGTCCCAACGGAGCCGGCAAAACCACGGCGCTGAATGCGATCCTCGGCCTCACCACCTACCAGGGAGAATTGAAAGTGCTGGGGCGCGACCCCTGGACCGAGCGCGACAAGTTAATGTGCGATGTCTGCTTCATAGCCGATGTTGCCGTACTGCCGCGGTGGATAAAAGTCTCGCAGGCGCTCGATTATGTCGCCGGTGTGCATCCGCGATTCAACCGCGCAAAAGCCGAGGGCTTTCTTGCCCGGACCGCGATCAGCCGCACCAGCAAGGTGAAAGAACTCTCGAAGGGCATGGTTACCCAGCTGCATCTCGCCCTGGTGATGGCGATTGATGCAAAGCTGCTGGTGCTCGACGAGCCGACCCTGGGCCTCGACATCCTGTATCGCAAGCAGTTCTACGACTCCCTGCTGAACGACTATTTCGATGGCAGCCGCACCATCATCCTCACCACCCACCAGGTGGAAGAGATCGAGAACGTCCTCACCGACATCATGTTCATCGATCGCGGCCGCATCGTCTTCAACAGCAGCGCAGAAGACCTGGAGTCGCGCTATCTGGAAGTGTCGGTGCGCCCCGAGCAAGTTGCCGCGGCCCGTGCTCTCAAGCCGATGCACGAACGCGAGGTACTGGGGCGCTCCATCCTGCTGTTCGATCACGTCGACCGTGGGCAACTTGCCGCACTGGGCGACGTGCGCACAGCCGGCCTTGCCGACCTGTTCGTTGCCGTCATCGGCAACCACGCCAAATCGGGAGGGGCTCGATGAACACACAATCGCAAACTGTGCCGGCCGTGATTCCGCAATACCAGCGTCTCTACTGGTCGCTGCGGCGGGAATTTTGGGAGAATCGCTCGCTCTATCTCGTACCTGTTACCGTTGCAGTGCTCTTTCTGGCGGCGTTTCTCATCGGCCTGCTGCACCTGTCGGTCAACATACAATTCGGGATGCAACCCAACCGCGTGCATCATCTGGATGAGCCATACACCGTGGTGTCGCTTTTTATCATGGGGACGACTTTGCTCGTCGCGATGTTCTATTGTCTCGATGCGCTGTACAGTGAACGTCGCGATCGCAGCGTTTTGTTCTGGAAGTCCCTGCCGGTTTCCGACATAACCACCGTGCTGGCAAAGGTGACGATTCCGGTTTTGATTATGCCGCTGGTGATGTTTGCGGTCACGGTAGTCACGCAAGTGCTCATGCTACTGCTCAGCAGCGGAGTCAGGTCGGCGAGCGGCCAGAGTGTCGCGGAGCTTTGGGGTTCCTTGCACTTTTTCCAGATGTGGCTTGCCCTGCTCTTTCATCTGGTGGCCATTCACGGACTTTGGTATGCGCCCATCTACTGCTGGCTGTTGCTGGTCTCAGCCTTTGCCCGGCGCGCGCCTTTTCTGTGGGCGGTGTTACCGCCGGTGGCGATCGGGGTAGTGGAGAAAATTGCTTTCAACACATCGCATTTCGGGCATTTGGTGGCGCATCGCTTTTTCGGGGGCGCTCCGCTGCCGCCCTACGGAGGCGACGGAATGTCGATGGATTTGCTGACGCTAGGCGACGTAGGCAACTTCCTCATCGAACCGGGTCTCTGGACCGGTTTCGTAGCGGCAGCCGCGTTCCTCGCTTTGGCGGTTTGGTTACGCCGCTCTCGCGAACCAATGTGAATGGGCCTCATAAGGAGAATCGACTATGAGCACTCAAACCGCTGTTCTTCTCACTGATATCCCGCAGACCAAGGCTTCCCGGCGAACACTGGCTGATAAGACATTAAAAGCTGCCGCTGCTTTCTGGTTTGTCGTGGCCGTCCTCGGTCAGTTGTTGTTCGCCTTCAGCGTCGCATCGTTCTATGGCCTCGCGGCAGCACGCGGTAATTGGCAGCAGTGGAACAAAGTCATGACCCACGGTTACGCCGCAGATCATCCCGTGGGCAACCTGGTCGTCGCGATCCATCTCGCCTCGGCCGTCATCATCCTGCTGAGCGGAGCAGCACAGCTTATTCCCCAATTTCGCCGCTACGCGCCGCGGTTTCATCGTTGGAATGGGCGTGTTTACATGGTGACCGCTTTTACCGTGAGCCTGGCTGGTCTTTATATGATGTGGGCCCTCGGATCCGGCGGCAGCCTTACGCAACACCTCGGCCAGAGCCTCGACGGGATTTTGATCATGGTGTGCTCCGTCCTCGCTCTGCGCTACGCATTAATCCGCGACTTCAAAACTCATCGCCGCTGGGCACTCCGGTTGTTCCTGGTTGTGACCGCATCCCTATTCCTCCGGGCTGGAGTGTTTCTTGTGACCGTCGTCAATCGCGGTCCCTTCGGGTACGATCCGGTCACCTTGAGCGGCCCCTTCCTTACCTTTATGTCGTTCGCCCAGTACCTGATTCCGCTCGCAGTGCTTGAGATATATCTGCGCACCCAGGACCGCGCCGGCGCCGCAGGCCGTTTCGCCATGGCTGCGGGGCTGTTAGTGGTGACGATCGTGATGGGCGCAGGCATTCTTACGGTGAGCGCGGCCTCTTTCGTACCTACTATCCAGGCCGCTTTCGACAGCCGCAAACCGATTGGCCAGACTCTCTCGGAAACGATAGCCGCCGGCGGCATCGACCAGGCGATCCGGCAATACCATCAACTCAAAAAGGCCTCGCCGGCGACATACAACTTCGACGAGGACCAACTGAACAGTCTCGGTTACGACTTGATTCGCGCCAGGAAGTTTGACCTGGGCATCCGTATCTTTCAGCTCAATATCGAAGCCTATCCGCAATCGGCCAACGTTTACGACAGCCTTGGTGAAGGCTATATGGATGCGGGCAACAAACTGCAGGCCATCGTCAACTATCAGAAATCGCTACGGCTCAATCCAAAGAATACAGGCGCCGTAAAGATGCTCCAGCTACTCAACAAATAGGAGGACACATGGAACCCGTGATCGATCTGCAATGCTCGCAGCACGCCACCTCGCTTTCTCCAACCGCGATGATCTGGCAGGATGTCCTGGCCCAGGCCATGACCGGGGAACTGCTCGCCGCCATGAACTACACCTCGCTGGCTGAGATATGTGACGACCCGGCCGAAGTAGCTGATGCCCTCGAACACGCCGACGGGGAACGAGGCCATGCCGCTGCGTTCGCTATGGAGGGGCGCAGGATCGGCGTCCAGGTCACCAGCAACGTGAATGCCAAGCATTGGAAGCGCCTCCGCGAAGCATTCCTGCGTTGTATCGCGGAGCGGGATTTCATTGCCTGTCTGATCGTGCAGGAGATCATGTTGGAGTCGTTCGCCGTTGCCAGCTATGCGCGGGTGGGGAAGGCCGGCCCCGGGAACCTGGGTAAAACCTTTGCTGCGATCGCTGCCGAGGAAAAGGATCACATTCACCACGCCATGGAAATCCTCAGAAACGAACGGGCTCTGGATCCGCAGCGCTTTGATGACAAGGTGCACCGTCTGCATCTCGAGGTGATGACCACTCTGGCGGAGATGCTGGCCAAGGACTGCCGCCATGGCCACTGCGAAGTCTGCCACGGCAGCTGTGTGAAGCCATCCCTGCCCGACGTGAGCTTGAGTGCAGCCGAGTTGCGCGGCGCGTCCCTGCACCAGTACCTGCAAACTTTGGACAAGCTGGGTCTGCCCGGGGAGGTGACGCTCACATGGGTGGCACAACTGCCGGTGTAAGCGAACTCGACTTTGCCTTGATCGGCCACCAGGAAAGCTGGCGCGCGGCCGCCGACGTACTTGCAGTGCTCCGCGGGCCGGAACGGACGCCACTGCCGGACGACGAGATTCGCGACATCCTCCCCTGGATTCCGCCCCGGCCCGTTTGTCATGTAGAGGTCGCATCCACCGCGGGAACCAGGGCCCGTGGCGCGTATATCGACTGTTTCATTCCTCCCGATCATCTGGAAGAAGCGTACCTGCGAGATAATCTCGTCCGGGTTCGCAGGGCGGCGACCTATGCCATTGAGGCTGGAGCGAAGATCGTGAGCCTCGGCGGCTTCAGTTCCATTCTCATCGAGGGCGACTTCGACCAGCTTCCTCCGCAAGGAGGCACAGTCTTCACCACCGGCAATACCTTGACAGTTGCTTTCATCGTCCAGGGCATCAGAAAAATGTGTGCGCTCGAAGGACGAGACCTGGGCCGGTCAACGCTGCTCATTGTGGGGGCCACCGGAGATTTGGGTTCTGGCTGCACCCGTTGTCTGGCGCGCAGTGTAAAGCGGGTGCAGCTCTGCGCCCGGAACCTGAAGCGGCTACACACCTTGGCTGCGGAGCTCGAGCGCGATGGGGTCCAGGTGGACTTGGCGACCAGTGTGGAACAATTCCCTACCCCGGCCGACGTCGTCATCTGCGCCGCCAGTTTGGCCTCACCGTCGCTGCTGCTGGGCCGGCTCGCGCCCGATGCCATTGTGTGCGATGCCGGTTACCCGAAGAACATTTGCCCCGGCGCGGCAACACGGGGTGCAAAAGTGTTCTTTGGGGGTCTGGGACAAGTGAGTGGAGGCCTGAACTTCAAACCCGATTTTCGCGGAATCCTGAATCGTCATCCCTTCCCCGACGTCGTCCACGGCTGCCTGCTCGAAGGTATAGCGCTTGCCCTGGAGCACCGCTTCGAGCCCTTCTCGCAGGGAAGAGGGTTCATCACCCCTGCGCGGGTGCAGGAGATGGAAACCATAGCCGCGCGTCACGGAATCTCTCTCGCCCCGCTCTACAACGGCGATGGACCGCTGGAACTGTTGAGACCGAGGATGCCCCATTCAAGCCTGGTTTTGGCTTGAGTGGGGCTGTTCTGCCCTCGACAACAGCTAGGAAGGAGAATGCCACCTGGTCAGTATTGCGCCAACAATCGGCAATCCCACCAACCAATAGCCGGAATTGATGACGAAAAGCTTCAACGGGCGGCCTTCGTAAATCCCCTGCGGAAACTGCGTTGCGGCGAAGAACCCGAGCCAGCACAGAAACCCGACAAAGCAGCCCGCACCGAAAGAACCTGCTCCTGACCAAACAACAATATGGAGCATGGCGGACGCAAGCAGCCAATCTCCCACCAGAGAAGCGATCATGCCCACGGCGAGACCCTTGGGAGCGCCGCCGGGAACAATGCCGAGCGCCGCCATCCACGGCTTGGCGAACAAAGCCGGGGAGTACCACGCCGCGCCAAGAACCCACAAAAACAAAGCGGATCCAAGGACCGCCCAGTGCTTAACGTGGTGCAGGTGGTGAATGACAAGGTTCATAGGCGTCTCCGGGCTGCAAGGGCTGCGTTTGACTTTGCCGCAACACCGGAGCGGCTGTCAATATAGTGAGACAGGGAGATGCTTATGGTTGCAAGACTTTCCAGTCTGTTCGGGTCGCGTTTCGTGCTTGCTCTCTTCTGCCTCACCCTACGGGCGGGGACTGCGCAGGCCAGAGTTTTTGCTGTACCGGCGGGCGCCAGCACGGCAACGGTCCAGCGAACGATTGATACGGCGGTGGCATCTCTCGGCGGGAATACAGTTTCGTTCGCGGCTGGAAATTATTCCCTGGGCTCGCTGTTGATTCGCTGCCCTGCGTCCCCTCTGGTGATCACCGGACCCGAAACGGGATATCCCAATGCATGGAATGACCGGCCAAAGGCGATCATCACCAGCGCTTCCGGAGGCGGCCACACATTCAACATTGCCACGCCGTGCTCGAAGAAGATTTCCATCCTTTATTTGGACGTCAATGGCAATCGGCCCAGGAGCGGTGGTGGCGCGATCTATGTGGCCAAGGAAGGAATCAGCAACCTTACCATCAGCTACAACTACTTCCACGGGAATCAGCTCCCATATCCCGCGCTCTCCGCGGACGGCACTTATTACGATGCCTTCGACACCAGTGCGACCCTCATCTATTTGGATGGCTACACCCACGGAAAGACCGATACAAACGTAACCATCACTTACAACATTTTCGGGAACCCGCTAGCCGGCGACTGTTCCGGGGTCATGCAATGGATAGGTGGCATGCTCTCCAACCCGAGCGACAAATTCTACGGTTACGATGCCACCGGAGGAAGCTGTGGAGCCCTCGGTGTCCACATAAACACCATCAATCTGCTCTTTGAATACAACATCATGCAGCAGCAGGAGCAGCCGGTTAAATTTTACGAAGGCGGCAAAACGCCGGACGAATTTTTCTACCAGACCGGCAATAAAATCGAATACAACGACTTCGGTTTCTACCATCGCATCGCCACCGAAACCCAACAAAGCCCAACCACGAAGATTCTTCCTACGATCTGGAGTTTTAATGACGTGCACGACCAGGTCACGCCGGCCTTCGGCAACTGGGCGTTATCTGCGCCGCAGTTTGACTGGACCGACCAGGACGACAACGTGATGATCTCGAACACCCTGTATAACAAGCAGGCGGGTCCGGCGAACTTCGAATATTGGGGAAATGGCCACAACGATCACAACCTGGAGCAGGGTCACACCGCGTGCGGCACGGACTTTGGTTTCATGAATCCCAAACTGGGCCGCACCAGCGTGAGCTACAACATACTCGAATTAATCGACGCCAAGTGCTCTACAACCATGGCCAACGGCACGGTCATACCGGGCATTCAGTCGGAGGAGGGTATCCCTGCCGAGGATTACCCGGTCATGATCGGAAATCAATTCTCGAGGACCCCTTCGAGCAAGAAATCCCCGCCTCCTTCGATATCCCCGGAGTCGAAATCCTTCTCTGGCTCGCAGCAGGTCACCATCACCGACCCCGGCAACCAGAAGGACCCGGGTCCCCGGGGCAATATTGGCATCTGGTATACGACCGATGGCAGCAACCCCGGGCCTAAATTCGGTACCTCGAAGTTTTACACCGGCCCGTTCACCATTTCGGCCACTACCACAGTGAAGGCGATTGGCATGTGGGGCGCCATCACCCAGCCCGCATCTTACCCGGCCGGCTACGGGTTCGTTCCTTCTGCCACCGTCACTGCTGTTTACACCCGCGGTGACACCGAAAAACCTGCTACGCGTAAATAAGGAGCGGTTTTCGGACATGGTCATTCGCGTGAAGGGCGCCCCATCTTTTGGGATCCTGCCGCCGCAACTGAAGCGGAGGATTCTGCGCGACGGCGCAACGGCGAACGAACTGCGCGATTTGGCTTTCCGCCGCATAGTGCTGGCGATCCCCGCTGGAAAGGTCAGCACCTATGGAAAAGTAGCGGCAGCAGCGGGTTATCCGCTTTATCATCGCGCCGTGGCGCGCCTGCTGCGAACCGATCCGCCCGACATGCTGCCTTGGCATCGCGTCGTAGGGGCGGGCGGCGAAATCAAGCTCCGCCACGAAGCTGCTGAGGAGCAGCGTCTACGCCTCAAGATGGAGGGCGTCGGCTTCCACGGCAAACGCGTAGACATCGAATCCTACGAGCATCACTTCCGCATGTGGGAAGAGTAAGGTCAGCTTCGAAGCTCGCGGACAAGCCGCGGATTGCTTGCGCCAAACAACTTAGGAGAAACACCCCTCTTAGCTTTGCTCGAAGAGATCCTTAATCTTGTTCATATCAAAGGCAATCCCGCGCGACGGTTCGGAGAAATTTTCTCTTCGCGTGAGTTGGCCATCCTCATACCGGGAGTAGCTTTGATCCTCGGGGTCAATCACCCATATCTGCGGAATGCCCATCGCCCTGTAATCTTCCAGTTTGCGCTTGATCCGGCGGACCGTATCTTCGGGCGAAAGAACTTCAAAGACGGCAATCGGGGGGAGGGTGACGATCTGTTCAATGGGCAGGCTACGGTCGAGCACCGTCACATCGGGCACACGAAATCTCGTCGGCGCTACGCGGACACGCTGCTCCGGCACGACACGCGTATTCCATTCCTTTGTGTGCTGCCAAAACCACAACTGGATCGCCTGTTGCCAGGCATTGTGATCGAACTTCCCCTTCGGGCGCGCCTCTATCTCACCATCAACATACTCCGCGTCCGGTTCGTATCCCGAGGAGCGCAGATAGACCTCAAGCGGAACCTGAATGCTGGGCGCGTCTTGGAAGACCTGCTTCACGGACCTATTGTACGGGGCGCAAAACGCAGGAAGCGCCGCTTTGAGCGATTACAACCCTATGCTAGTAAATTTGTCTATGTGAAGAACCGCAAAAACGGTACCTTTCGTCGCGCCGCAATCAACGTCTTCCTCCTGTTTCACCTGGTCGCCATCGCCTGTGTAGCCGTTCCCGTCGACTTCGCGCCGGTCGAGATTGTCAGAGAACTGGTCCACCCGTACTTTCTATGGGCTGGCCTCTTCCAAAGGTGGGACATGTTTGCTCCCGATCCCCCGGCCGTCAATTCCTACATAAAAACGGTCGTGATCAGTCAGGATCGCCACATGCGCGTCTGGTCTTTTCCCAGGATGGAAGAACTCAGCTTTGCCGAGCGATACCAAAAAGAGAGATATCGAAAATTCTCCGATGTTCTGCCCCAACCGCAGATGGCTCCTCTCTGGCCGGATGTAGCCGCACACGTCGCCGGACGTTTCGACAATCAAACCACCGCGCTCGACAAGGTGCTGCTGATTGAGTTTCAGTCCGAGATGCACCCGGGAGCAGCCACCGATCCGCCGTACACGCCGAGCATCTTCTACGAGGACTACGTGCACCCTGAGACACTCCCATGACCCTGCGCAAATTGCGTGAACTCTGGGACAACTTTTTCTTCACTCCGCAATCCCCTCTTCCCATCGCGGTATTCCGCATCTTTTACGGCATCTGCGTTTCCGTCACGATCCTGCTGCTGCACGCCGACTGGCTGAATTGGTACGGGGTTGACGCCTGGGTCTCCCTGCCGGCGATGAAGCAGGTAGAACCGGGAGTTCGACTCAATCTCTTCACCGTAATGCCCCAGGACGATCGCTGGATCGCCACATTTTTCTGGGTTTTTCTCGTTTGCGCCTTGATGCTGACAGCAGGCCTGTGGACTCGGTTCAACAGCGCAGCCGTCTTCCTCTGCCTTACTTCGATTCAGCAGAGAAATCTCCTCATCCTTCACGGCGGGGATGTCTTCCTACGCGTGACCGGCTTTTTCCTCATCTTTGCACCCGCGGGTGCTGCGCTTTCTTTGGATCATTGGATCCGAGTCCGCAGAGGACTGGAGGGAACGGAGATTCAACCGAAGCCTCCCTGGGCGCAACGAATGATCCAATTCGAACTTGCCCTGGTGTATCTCACCGCCTTTTGGTGGAAGATGAAGGGACACACCTGGCTGAACGGTACCGCCCTTTACTACGTGCTCCATATGCACTCGCTGGCGCGATTTCCCCTGCCGGGATGGATGCAATCCGCGCCGGTGCTCAAAGCCGCCAGTTGGTTCACACTCGTCTTGGAGTTTTCGCTCGGCACCCTTATCTGGTTCCGGCGGTTTCGTTACCCGGTCCTGTTGCTTGGCCTGTTCTTCCACCTATCCATTGAATACGCGCTCAACCTGCCCATGTTCGGTTGGGATATCTTAACCGCGTACGTCCTCTTCATCGACCCGGCGGATCTAACAAATCTATTAGGGTCTCGCAGACTTGGTTGATCGCCTCGGTTGGCAGGTTATTGAAGAATGGCAGGGCGATGGTGCGCTTAGCTTCGGCCTCACTCACCGCCAGATTGGGCGAGTTTCGCCAAGCGGCGTAACAGGGTTGTAGGTGTATCGGCGCAAAATAGCGGCCGCATTCAATGCCTGCATCCAGCAGGCCGCGCATGATCGCGTCGCGGTCGCTGCCCAACGTTGCCCGCACAACATAAACAAACCAGCTGATGCGCTCACCAGGCACGGCTGCGAGAGGAAGAGTGAGCTTCGCACAGCGAGCCAGCCGCTCGTGATACGCGCAAGCGACAGCCTCCCGTTTTTGCAGAATCTCCTCGATCCGCGCCATCTGGGCCAGCCCCAGCGCGGATTGGATCTCTGAGATGCGGTAATTAAAGCCCAGCTCCGTGTGTTGAAACCAGTCGTCCGTTTTGTACCTGCCTTGGTTGCGTAAAGCGCGGATGCGCGCCGCAAGCGTTTCATCCCGGGTAACGACCACGCCGCCTTCCCCGGTGGTGATCTGCTTGTTGGGGTAGAACGCGAACACGCCCGCATGCCCCATGGAACCTACTTTGCGTCCCAGGTATTCGGCTCCGATGGCTTCGCAAGCATCCTCGATGACGACCAGGTTATGCTTGCGTGCGATCTCCAAAATGGAGGACATCTCCGCCGGAACCCCAAACGTATGGACCGCCATAATGGCCCTTGTTCTGGAGGTGATCGCGTCTTCAATCCGTTGCGGGTCCATATTCAGCGTGACCGGTTCGATATCCACAAAAACCGGGGTCGCGCGCTCGTAGCGAATCGCATTGGCGGCAGCTATGAAGGTGAATGACGGAACAATCACCTCATCGCCTTCACCGATGCCCAGCGCGCGAATGCACAGATGCAGTCCGGCAGTTCCGGAACTGACAGCAATCGCGTGGGGCACAGACACGGAGGCAGCAACCTGCGCTTCAAATTGCTCGGTCACAGGGCCAAGGCTCAACCGCGGACTGCGCAAGACCGCAACCACGGCTTCGATCTCAGCCTCCGTGATGTCGGGTGCAGACAGCGGTATCTTCATGAACGCTTCACCAGCAACTCTTCCGAAAGAGGAGTGGTGGTCAGCACCTGCACGATCTTCTCCGCGGCAAACCCATCTCCATAAGGATTGCTCATTCCGGCCAGCATCTCGCGGAACTTCGGGTCCCTTGCCTCTTTGATTTTCGCCAGGATGGAATCGGCTTCAGGCTCCGCGTCCAGGACATTGCGAGCCCGCTCCCGGCCTTGCTGCCGAAAGCCAACGTTCACGACTGGAAGCGCCCGCGACGCCGCCTCCATAATGCCACTGCTCGAGTTGCCAACCAGCAACTCGACCTGCCCCAGCAGGCTCCAATACGTGATGGCGTCGAGATTGACAAAGATCCGCGCGTCTCCATATGCCGAGACGAAGGCGCGGGTCTTCTCGAGCAGCGAAAACCGGCCGGCGTCGGAGTTGGGATAGCAGAACAATATCTGCGAGTCCATCTGCCGTAGCGCCGTGAATAACGCATCCGACTCCCCGGTCGTATCCCGCAGCATCGTCACAGGATGATAAGCAACGACAGTGGTGGCGCGCTTCAAATCCAGATGCAGACGCTGTTCCAGTTCTTCGCGGCTGAGCAGTGGGCTGCGTCGCAGATGATCGAGTGAGGGTGCGCCTGCGCGGTGTACCCTCCACGCTTCTTCGCCCATGGCGATCACCCGGGCGCGCGCTTTCTGAGTAGAAGTGAAATGGATGTGGCTCATCTTGGTCAGCGCGTTTCTCACCGCGTCGTCGATGGCGCCCTCGCTGATTTCCCCGCCCTCGATGTGGGCGATCGGAATGCGCAGCGTCAGAGCCACCGCGGCAGGCGCGAGCATCTCGTAGCGGTCAGCGATCAACAGCAGCAGGTCGGGCCGCATCTGACCCAGCACATCTGCCAGGCTAAGCACCGCAACGCCGAGAGTCTTTGCCATGCCAACGTCGCTGTCTGAGCTCAGCAGGCACTCCACCCGCGCGGCAACTGCAAAGCCATCTTGTTCGATGGTGTTAATGGTTTCGCCGAAGTGGGGCGAAAGGTGTGCTCCCATCACGATGAGTTTCAGCTCGACGCCGGAATGCAGCTGAAGATCGTGCAACGGCCAATAAAGATGGCTGTAGTCGGCGCGCGAGCTGGTTACCACGGCGATGGTCCGCTTCATGCCGGGGTGGAAACGCCGTCAAGAATCACCGAACTTGGCTGGTACTCCGGAACCGCGCGCAACACCGCCTCCAGCAACTGCGAAAGAGAACGATCCCGGCAGGCCTGTAGCAGTTCCCGCACAATTTGGTCCAGCTTGGCAATTGGCATGCGCGGGCTTTTGACTGCCCTCAAGAGGCCAGGCCGCTCATCAGCATACGATTCACGGGTGGAAAGCAAGGCTTCGCACATCTTGTCGCCAGGGCGCAGCTGGGTATAAACGATCGGCGCCGGCCTCTCCGCCGCCAAGTGACGGGCCAGCGACTCTACCGTACGCGGCTGACCCAAGTCGGGCGCCACCAAGCCGTCGGAAACGCGATGAGACGTTACCCCTAGTAGTAGCGCCACAGCATCCACTGTGGTTAGAAAATAGCGTCTCACTCGTGGATCTGTAACGGTGAAAGGGCGGCCTGACCGAAGCTGTTGCTCAAACAGAGGTAGCACGCTGCCGCCGGAGCCAAGCACATTTCCCAGGCGGAGCGCTTTCATGCGGGTCGGCCCAGACGGCCGCGCCAGCAGAAGCAGCTCAGCGATCCTTTTCGAGGCGCCCATCATGCTGACCGGGTCGGCAGCTTTGTCGGTCGAAAGCAGGATGAGTTGCTCCGCCCTATGTTCCACAGCCGCCTCAACCAGACGGCTGGTGCCGCCGACGTTGTTTTCCATCCCGGCAAAAGGATTCTGTTCAATCAGTGGAACGTGCTTAAAAGCAGCCGTGTGATAGATGATCTGCGGCCGGTAACGGGCAAAGGTGTCAGCCAGCAGATACGCGTCCGTGACGCTCCCCAGAAGGGCGGTGCGCCGCACTCGATGGGGCAGCTCCTGCATAGCCATATCGAGCTCATAGAGGTTGCGCTCGCTCGCGTCCAGCAGCACCAGGTGCTCCGGTGCAAACCCAGCGACGGCTCCAGCCAACGCCGAGCCGATCCATCCGCCCGCGCCGGTGATGAGAATCCTCCTGCCGCTCAACGAAGCCGTTGCCTGGTCCTGATCGACATTCAGAGGGTCGCGTTCGAGAAAGCTCTCCCACTTACGGGAAGCAGTTTCTTTCATTCATCCATTATCGGCGGAGACGGTGATATGGGCGGAGACGGTAACTTTTCGGTCTTCTCCTCATCAACGAACAGCCTCACTCGAGCCAAGTCTCCAGGACCAATTTGCTCTAGACGGGTAACTGCACTTCAGGGTGCCCCATGTTCGCACCAGCGTACGTGGGCCGAAAAAGACGGGCGAAGCCCATCAAGCGCTTCCGCTTATTGAGTAAAAGCATTCGAAGAATTCATGTTCGGCCCACGTACGCTGGTGCGAACATGGGGTACCCGTCAAGTGCAGTTTGGTCCTGGAGACGCAGTTGGCTTGAGTGAGGTTGTTCGGTGAGGCGTGAAGACGAACCCCCTGAGCTAGGGAAAAAGTACGTCCAGCACATCCCGCGGTTCAGGCCGGACGCGGAAATCAGCATGTGCGTCGGCAAAGAGCACCGTGCCGTCACGGCCTAGAATGTAGGTAGCCGGCAGCGGGAGCCGCCAGCTCGCATCCCCGTTCACCAAAGGAATATTCACCAGGATGCTGCGATAGTACTGCTGTTGCGAAGGTGCAACCGCGTAGGCCAGGCCGAAGAGTGCTGCCACCCGGCAACCTGCGTCCGTAAGCACAGGGAAAAGCAGCCCATGCTGCACTGCGGTAAAGTCGTTCTGGCGCACGGTCTGCGGGGAGATCCCGATCAATAACGCACCCCGTTTGCGAACTGCGCCGTACAAATCCCGCCAAGTCTCGAGTTCCGTCACGCAGTACGGACACCAACGCCCACGGAAAAAATTGATCACCAACGGGCCAAGCGCCAGCAGATCTGCGCTCCGGACGATGCGCCCGCCTGCGTCCGGCAGCTCAAATTCCGGCGCCCGGGAGCCGACCTGCAGGATCCTATCCTCGACCCCAGACGCATATAATTCCGCGACCGCACGCTCGCTGATCTCGAGCCGCTCCGGTTGAACGAGGTTTCGGGTGTTGGCCGTGATCTGGTCGAGTTGATCTTGCAGTTTAGACATATCCCGTTCTTGATTCTAACGGTCGCGTGGTGCTCCTTGGACGCGACGGCGATAGGATTCGTTTCAAGAATTCCGGAATAGCAAAAGAGGCGTCCCAAAAACGCTGCTCGGCCCTAAACCGCCGCGCAACCTATTCAGTCGGCCCAGACTCAGAATGCGAGCCGACCCTATCGGCCCATGCCCCGCATGCCACCCAACGCCCCCATCATCCGGCGCTGCATGCCGCCACCCTTGCCGACCGTCTTGAACATCTTGCGCATCTGGGCATACTGCCTCAGCAGTTGGTTCACTTCCTGCACCGTCGTTCCCGACCCCCGGGCGATTCGCTTGCGCCGGCTGCCCGAGATGATCTCGTGCTTGTCCCGCTCCTGCTTAGTCATGGAGTTGATGATGGCCTCAATGCGATTGAACTGGCCCTCATCCACCTGCCCGGCCATTTGCTGGATACCCTGGAAAGGCCCAATCGAAGGCAGCATCTTGAGAATGCTCTGCATGGAACCGAGCTTGCGGATCTGGCGTAATTGGTCGCGGAAGTCCTCCAGCGAGAAGCCGTCACCCGATAGAGCCTTACGGGCAAAATCCTCCTGCTTCTTCTTGTCCAGTGTTTCTTCCGCCCGCTCAATGAGCGTCATCATGTCGCCCATGCCGAGAATCCGGCCCACTATGCGGTCCGGGTGAAAGGGCTCAAAGGCGTCAGATTTTTCCCCGGTGGCGATGAACTTGACCGGCTGGCCCGTCACTTGGCGGATCGAAAGCGCGGCGCCGCCCCGGGCATCGCCGTCCATCTTGGTGAGGATCGTCCCGGTCAAAGCCAGCTGCTTGTGGAATTCTCCCGCCGAGTGCACCGCATCCTGGCCGGTCATCGCGTCTGCTACAAAGAGGATCTCCTGCGGGCTGAGCAGACTCTTCAGCCGCCGCATCTCCTCCATGAGCTGCTCATCCAAAGCCAAGCGCCCGGCGGTGTCGACGATCAGCGTGTCGCAGCCGGAGTTGACCGCCTCACGCCGCGCCTCCCTGGCCAGCCGCTCCACGAGTTCAATCCCCGGCTTTTCGCCCTTCGTGTCGCCCTCGTACAGGTTGATTTTGATAGCGTTGGCGACGACCCGCAGCTGCTCCCGGGCAGCCGGGCGGTAGACGTCGACCGAGACCAGCAACGGCCGGTGGCCGCCCTTGCGCAGCCACGCGGCCAGCTTGCCGGATGTGGTGGTCTTACCTGCCCCCTGCAGTCCGGCCAGCAGGATCACCGTAGGCGGCCGCGATGCAAAGTTGAATCGGGCCGTGTCCTTGCCGAGGAGCGCGATTAGCTCGTCGCGGACGATCTTGACCACCTGCTCGGTGGGCGAGAGGGCGGTCATCACCTGCTGGCCCACCGCCTTTTCCCGGATGTGCTCGACCAGCTCCTTGACAACGTTGAGGTTAACGTCAGCTTCCAGCAAGGCGACGCGGATCTCCCGCAACGCCTCACCGATGTTTTCCTCGGTGATGGTGCCCTGACCACGGAGATTCTTGAAGGCCCGCTGCAGCTTGTCGGATAGGTTTTCAAACATGGCGCTGCCTTCAGTCTAACCGACGAACTACTCCTGCGAAGGCGCCGAGGGCTCGGACAGATCCGGCACCTCGATGCCGAGCGCCGTGGCCAGGGAAATCTGGTGGTCTTGCTCCTGCAAAAGGATTTCGCGGATATGTTCGGCCGTCGCGTACTCACCCAGTGCATCGCACTGGCGGATCCGCACCCGGTAGTTGCGGATGGTCTCGTTTTCGTTGTCGAGGTCGAAGCGAAGCATTTCTTCGGCCTTTTCCGAGGTTTTGACCGGTTTTGGGACAACCACCGGCATCCCACCCATATAGTCGATCTGGTTGGCAAGAGTAATCGCGTGCTGCAGCTCCTCGCCGGCATGTACCTCCAGCTCCGCGGCGATATTCATGTACTGAGCCCCCTTGAGCACCTGGGAGTAGTTAACATACGCAATGATGGCTTGGTATTCCCGGGCCAAATCTTCGTTCAGCAGGGCGATCAGCTGTTTGCGGGTAATGGGGGCGGTTTCCGTTGGAGCGAGTGTTGCGGGCATGGCTTTCTCCTAGTTCTGCACGATCAGCTGATTGGGTGCAGGACGGGGTCAAGAGGTTGCAGCGGGTAGGGGTTCTAAAACTATGACCCAGGGGACTGTTGCCGAGGGCAGCCGCTACTCCCATGCTTGGCGGGCGTTGAGGCACCGCAACTTTAGGCTATTTTTCAGCGGACAAAGTATCTCCCTCATCGGCACCTGGATGACGCGGATAGCCACCAGCTGGCTCGTCTACCGGCTCACCGGTTCTGCGCTTTTGCTGGGTGTGGTCGGTTTCGTAGGGCAAATCCCGACTTTCGTCATGGCCCCCTTCGCCGGGGTGTGGGTCGACCGGCTCGACCGCAGAAATGTGCTGCTCTGGACCCAGGCTCTGGCTGCCGTGCAGTCGCTTCTGTTGGCTGCATTGACGCTCTCGAAGCTGGTGACGATTTGGGAAATCCTCGCCCTCGGCGCATTTCAGGGCCTGATTAACGCCTTCGATATGCCGGGGCGCCAGGCCTTTATGGTGCAAATGGTTGAGGACCGGCAGGACCTCGGCAACGCCATTGCTCTTAACTCGTCCATGGTCAACATGGCGCGGCTGGTGGGCCCGGCGCTGGCTGGCTTGGTGATAGCCGGCTTCGGAGAAGGCTATTGCTTTCTGATCGATGGCCTTAGCTACTTCGCGGTGATCGCATCGTTGGCCCTGATGCAGGTTCAGCCGCTGCCTGCGAAGCCCGGCCTTCGCCCCACGATGGTGGACCAATTGCAGGAGGGGTGGGCCTATGTATCCGGGTTCGTGCCCATCCGAACCATTCTGCTTCTATTTGCGGTGGTCAGCCTCATGGGCATCCCCTACACCGTGCTCATGCCGATCTTCGCCGCCGAAGTCCTGCACGGAGGGCCGCATACCCTTGGATGGCTGACGGGAGCTTCCGGCGTGGGCGCGCTGATCTCGGCTTTTTCGCTGGCGGTGCGCAAGACCGTGCTTGGCCTGGGGCGGATGATTGCCATTGCCGCCATCTCGTTTGGCGTGGGCTTGATTCTCTTTGGGCTCTCCCGGGTGATGTGGTTCTCGCTACTGATGATGCTGATAACTGGCTTCGGCATGATGCAGGGCATGGCAGCCAGCAACACCATCATTCAAACCCTGGTTCCCGAGGACAGGCGGGGACGGGTGATGAGCTTCTACACCATGGCACTGGTCGGTATGACGCCCTTCGGCAGCCTGTTGGCGGGGGGCATGGCGCACCTGCTGGGCGCACCGCATACCGTGATCATTACGGGGAGCGTGGTCATTCTGGCCGGGATATGGTTTGCCACCCGGCTGCCGGCCATCCGCGAGGTAGTCCGGCCGATCTACCAAGCCATGGGCATTTTGCCCGCGCCGCTGGAAACCGTGGTCGAGGACTCCGCCGGCTAACCCTCCCGGGTCGCCAAGACCGGCCTGAAACTGAAGAACCAAACTAAACTTGACGGGTGCCCCATGAATTCCTCGAATGCTTTTACTAAAGGCCTAGAAGCGTTTGATGGGCTTCGCCCGTCTTTTTCGGCCCACGTACGCTGGTGCGAACATGGGGCACCCGTCAAGCTTAGTTTGGTCCTTCAGTTCGGGTCGTCCCCTGATACAAAGCAAAACCCAAAAACATCTCCAGTTTCGACCCAAGCAATTCCATAAAGTCCTGCGGCTATTTTCTGACCACCCCTGGCACGACTCTCGCCCGCAGCGCAGATTCACCGGCCAGCTCGATCGTGATTGCCGGTTCCACGCGCACGATCGGGCGCATAATCGCTCAAGTGCCGCGACTTCATGCCTGTGCGGGGGTCTGAACACCCAGCACGCGATTTCGGAGTGGCTCGACCATGTCTCTTTTCTCATTTTTGGCCCCTGGAAGCTTCACCCGTGCGTTAGCGGGCGGCTTGATTCTTACGCTCATGTCTCAGCCGCCCGCCATATTGCTGGCCGAACCCAGCCTTGGCCGGCATAGCAAGGGAACGCCCGCCACCAAGCCACTCACCGAAGAAGAACGGGCCACCCATGCACTCAACCGGCTCACCTTCGGTCCCCGGCCGGGCGACTTGGAACGGGTACAAGCGATCGGGGTCAAAAAATGGATCGAGCTGCAGCTCAATCCCGAGCAGATCGACGACAGCCTTCTGGAGGCGCGGCTGCAGAGTTTCCCCGCCATGCACCGAAGCCAGCAGGACCTCCTGCAGACCTTTCCCTCCAATGCCGTAATTCGCGCCGTCGCCGAGGGTAAGGTCCCACTGCCTGCGGACCGGGTGGAGCACGCCATCTACCAAAACCAGGTCGCCGCCTACGAAGAGAAGCGGCAGAAGCAGGCACAGGAGGCGGCCGTGAAACCGGCGGGAGAGCCCGTTGCGGACAGCCCAAAGATGACCCCACCCAATGAGAACGTTTTGGCCGATGCCATAGCGCTCGAGGATGTGGCCAGCTCCCCTTCGATCACCGTCCACGAGCAGAAGCTGTACGCCGACCTGGCTTCGACCCAGATCGTAAATCTGTCCCCCGATCAACGGCTGGAAAAGCTGGTCAGCATGAAGCCGGGCCAGCTTCGCGGATTCATGAAGGGGCTCACGCCGGAAGAGCGGTCCCAACTGACGGCCGGGATGACGGCCCAACAAAAAGAAACAGTGGTTGCGCTCATAAACCCCTCGCTGCTGGTAGCCGGCGAGTTGATGCAGACCCGGTTGCTCACGGACCTCTACAGCCAGCGGCAGCTTCAGGCAGTGATGACCGACTTCTGGCTGAACCACTTCAATGTGTATCTGAAAAAGGGACCATTTGCCCCCTGGTACCTGGTGGATTACCAACAGAACGTGGTAGCGCCCCATGCCATGGGAAAGTTTGAAGATCTGCTCGTGGCTACAGCGAAGAGTCCAGCGATGCTCTTCTATCTCGACAATCACACCAGCATTGGCCCGCATTCGCCGGCAGCTCTGCGTGTCCAGGCCAATCCGAACGCCAAGAACAAGGATCTGGGGCTGAACGAGAACTATGCGCGCGAGTTGATGGAGTTGCATACCCTTGGCGTCGACGGAGGATATACCCAGAAAGACGTCACCGAAGTGGCCAAGGTCTTTACCGGTTGGACGGTCGACGATCCGCGCAAGGGGGCGGGTTTCACCTTCAATGAGCGGCGCCACGAGCCGGGAGCCAAGGTTGTGATGGGCCAGACCATTCCCGAGAACGGGGAAGAAGAAGGTCTCTTGGTGCTGCATCGCCTGGCCACTAGCCCTGCGACAGCGCACCATTTGTCGCAGCAACTGGCAGAGCGGTTTGTGAGCGACACCCCGCCCCCCGCGCTCGTGGACCGCATGGCGAAGACCTACTTGCGCTCCGATGGCGACATATCCCAAGTTCTGCGGACCATGTTCACTTCGCCGGAGTTCTGGTCGCGCGAGGCGTACCGGGCCAAGGTAAAAACTCCGGAAGAGTTCGTCTTGTCCGCAGTGCGGGCGACCGGAGGAGAAGTGAACCGGCCGGCCGTGGTGCTAAACGCGATGAGTCAATTGGGAATGCCTTACTTCGGATGCCAAACGCCGAATGGCTACGCCTGGACGGCCGAGGCATGGGTGAACTCTGGCGACCTGGTGAACCGCATCAACATCGCCTTGGCCTTGGCCAGCCATAAGCTGGGGACGGCGACAGACCTCGATGCGCTCATGAAAATCAAGGGCCCGGACGCGGCAACCGCCTCGCAGAAGGAAGAGAAACTGGAAGCCGTGTTCCTGGATGGGGAGTTGCAGCCGCAGGCACGGCAAACGGTGTTGCAGCAGGCAGACGAGTTGGCAGCCCAGGGACCGCTGCCCGGCATGGAACCGGCCAAGCCCGGCCCCAAGCAGCCCGGAGCTTTGCCGGTCCGGCCGGCGTTCATTCAGGTAATGGACTTGGCCACGCCTGTCCCAGCGCCTGCAGATAAACAAGCGGCGCTAGTGGCGGGCTTATTGCTGGGCTCACCGGATTTTCAGCGCCGTTGAGTTTTTATTGAGCAGGGAGCGCACCGGAACGCGGCAATGCTGCTCTGGGGCGCTCTCCGCGGGGTGCGGGACACGTGACGATCATCAGCTTTGCAGTTTGCCCAGCCTTGCACCGGTACTCTCGAGCAGCGCTTCCATTTATCCACATTACATCTCCGGTGCCCAGTGTCTCTTTCTTGGAAGCGCACAATACGGCCACCGATCCGGCCAGAACGTAGACAAACTCCTCGCCGTCAAATTTCTCGGGGAGGAACGTCGCATCTGCATCGCTCAGCGGAAACTCCGCAATACATGGGACCACGCTCCGATCTGGAACCAGCACACTCATGCTTTCCGAAATCATGGATCCCGTCCGGTTGTTCACCGTGAGTCGCGACCTGACATTGCCGCGCGAAACCCGAAAGCAACTCTGCCGCCCCTGCTCAAAAAAGAAACTCAGGTCCTTCTGAAACACGAGCGCAACCCGAGCCAGATTCCTCAAGGTCGGAACCACCCGCCCAGTTTCCAACTGCGACAGGAAGCTAGGCGAGAGACCAGTCCGCTTTCCCAATTCGACTAGACCCATGGAGCGTTTGCGCCGTAGAAGGCGCATCTTCTCTCCCAGCCCTGCGGATTGAAGGTTCTTTTCGACCTGTTCTTCCCAGCCATCGTTGGCGTCGATCATTCGATTTACCTCCCTCCCATTTCTTACTATCCGGACCATAGGATGCAGTGTCGCGCCTTATCAGCGGCCGGCGCTGGCCAGCACCTATCTAATTATCAGCGAAGGCAACGTTTCGAAATCGACGGGCACCTAAGAAGTTTAGGTATGGGCCTGGTAGCGGTTATGGATTCTGTTCCCAACCGCACAAACACCCGATAGTTCGGTCACGTTCCCCGGTGGCCGGCAGCAGCTTTTCGGATTTCAGACCCGGAGTAAGTCCACGTCCGTTTAGATAGAAAGAGGCGAATTATGTATCTGGCTCTCGGATTCATTCTGCTGTTGTTGTGGCTAGGTGGTTTCTTTGTGTTCCATATCACCGCGTTCTTCATCCATATTCTGCTGATACTGGCAGTCATTTCCCTGGTCTTCCACTTCATACGAGGTACAGCTTCTGCGATTTGAAGCAAAGGGCGCTCCAAGGAGCGCCCTTCCTATTATGTGATAGCGATAGATTCACTGTCTGTCATTTTCCTGTAGTTCGGCGGCCACCGGCGTCAAAGTCCCGAACAAGCCGCTGGTTTCATGGTCGGGCCCGGCGGTGAAGAAAAGAGTATTGCCTGGGCCCGAAGAGCCCCCATTCCCGAAGGCGAGCGCCCACAACCCGTCGATCGTTGTCGCGGAGCCGTCGGCGTTCAGCACGGTCCCCAGAAAGCGGCCGGTCAAGGGATTGAAGGCCGCGATGGTTCCGCTGCGGAAATTGCCGACCAAGAGCGTGTGGCTGAATTCACCAAAGTCCGCCGGGGCGAGCACCACTCCCCAAGGGGCATTGAACCAGTCACCATGCTCGAGACGAGCAAGCCTTCTGCCCTGGTGATCGAAGATCAATACAAAACCTAGGCCAGCGCCGCCGACTGCGTCATGCTTTGCCTCATCCTGCTGCGCGAACGTGATGTAGATGTTGGGTCCGATGCCCTGCACGTTGAACGGCGCAAACCCGCGCGGGATCCCGTCTAGCCGGAAGCATTCGTCGGGAAGCCTGATTGGCTTGAAGTTAGAATCGAAAACATCGATCTGCCCGCTGCGGAAGTTAGCGGCCAGGAGATACTCGCTCCCGCCAAAGCTGACGATGGTCGCCCCGGTATAGACTGCTCCATTCTCTTTGTTTGGGACTTGCGAGTTATCCACCTCGATGATCGCGGTCGTGGCATTGACACTCGAGTTCCATCCTTGGATCGTGCCGTCTTCGGTGGCAAACAAGAAGGTTCCCGGCTTTCCCGGTGCGACCAGGAAATTCGTCGTGCTGCCATTGAACAGGACTGCGGTGGGAGAGCCGGTTGCCGTATCGCTCGGAGCATGGGGGGTCACGACGCCATTTCCCGGCGTTCCCCCTGGCGCATTGAGCGCGGTGATAGTCACCGGGACCAGTACGGGCGGCGGAGTTTGTCCCGCCGGATTAGCAGGATTGAGTCCGGAATTGTTGTAGAGAGTGGATGTGCCTCCTGCGTTGTTGGAAATCCACCAGGGAGTGGTGGGGCCGTGCACCAGTCCCCAGGGATTGATGAGGTTGGGGTCAGAGATGGAAGCGGCCGGCGTCACCGGGACGTTCGATACCAGGTTCGTCTGTTGATAGTGTTGCGCCGATGCTAGCGCCGGAAAGAAGGCGAGTGCACACGCGGGGACGAGCATTGGCCTCAATGAGGGGATAGGGAAGTGCATGGAATTGCTCCTTTACGACTTGGGCTGGACTTCGTTGTTAAGCTTCCCTCCTCGATGGAGGGGATAACCTTGCCAGCACGCAATCCTATGCCGCCAAACCGGCGCAGTTGTCACACTTTCGTCGCCATCCTGTCAAATGTGCGATGTGAACCGGGAGCGGGGCATCTGGTGACAATTCATTGAAAGAAAAACTCTGCACCGTGTGGCTTGCGGAACGCAACGACGGCCGATTCGAGCGTCAGGTCGCGATAAAGTTTCTCAACATCGCGCTGATGGAAAAGGAAGGAGAAGACCGGTTCAAACGCGAGGGCGAGATACTCGGACTCCTCGTTCACCCGCACATCGCCGTGTTCGCCGGTGCGGGGGTCATGACGCCTCAGTACGCGGCTGCGGAGCAGCTTAAGTATGAACCGTCCACCACCGCAACCGGGAACGGCACCCAGGTCGCGTTGGTGAACAATAATGTGCAAAAGGAACTCGATCGAGCACTCGAGGCGCAACGCGTGCTGCAGGAGACGCCTTTCGATTCCGCCGGCCTCGAAATGGAGCGGTGGATCGATCTCGCCTGGGCTTACGGTCGTGCGGGGGAGGGGCGCTCCTCGTTCAAGGCCCAAAAGGTCAACCATCGGATTGCGATCAGCATTTCTCTCATGGAGCGGGCCTGCATTCATGTTGCTCTCCACGACCGTGCGCGCGCGTCGTCTGCGATGGCTGAAATGGAGTCCAGGCTAAAGGCATTTCTTCCGGGCCACTACGCTTTTGCAGCGCTTGTCTCGGAGCAAGCGCTGCAGCTTTACAAGAGGCCGACCTGCCGGCTGCGTTGGGCTTCGCCAATCAAGCCGTCTCTATTGACGAGGCTGCGATTCAAGCAGGCAGGAACGGTCTCTTCTACACATCCTCGCTGTTGCTGCGTCGCTCCACGATTGAGCTCGCGGCCGGCAGGACGGAAGCCGCGTTGGCAGACGCAAACCGGGCGCTTGCCCAATTGCAAAAGGGGGCTGAACCCGGAACCTACTCCTGCCACATCGGCCCTGCTTTCTCAACATAGGCCAAGCTCTTAAGGCTCAAGGTCAGTTCGACGAAGCCCGCTCCGCATTCGGCGCGGCCACCGATAACCTGCAAAGGACTCCAGGTCCCAACCATCCTGGCACCAAGACAGCCTCGCCGCTCGCAGGTTTGAAGGTAATATCCGAAACGGTTACGACTGCGCCGCTATAGCTGTTCCGGTGCCCTACAGTTACACCCCAACGCCATATTGGCAGCGTAATGAAACCATCGTAGCCTCAATGATGTAGACACTTGAGAGATGTCTGCGCCCGGAAGTGGTGGCCTCACACGGCGTCTACACAAATCTTTTGAATCCGCGCACAAACTTGCAGCGCGGAAAAAACTCATGCTTTGTATCGGAGCATAACTTTACAGTTGCTTAATAATCATGCTTTGTATGAGAGCGTAACTTTACAGTTGCTGAAATACTCATGCTTTGTATGAGAGCGTAACTTTACAGTTGCTGAAATACTCATGCTTTGTATCGGAGCGTAACTTTACAGTTGCTGAATACTCATGCTTTGTATCAGGGCACGACTTTAGTCGTGCCGTACAGACTTGGAAATGATGGGCTTTAGCCCCTGCCCCCGCTTCTTTGTCAAACTATTTCATCTTTTGAAGGGTACGGGCTTCAGCCCGTACGTAACCGTGGCAACCAACTGCGACTTTAGCCGCTGAGGGAGCAAATCTCATACCGCCAGGGAATTTTTCCGTACCCCGTGAGCCGGCGTGAGTTTGCAAGAAGTTGAGGTTCTAATGGGTCATCCTATTCCCTGGTATTGGACATCCGTGCTTCTATCGGTCGTCCTACATGAAGCAGCACACCTGGTCACAGCATTCTCGCTCGGGGTCAAGGTCAAGCGAATTGGTCTGAACTGGAGAGGCCCGTATATCGTTCGCGAGCCCGGAACACCAATCGAGAACACCGTGATTTCCCTTGCGGGTCCGACGATCAACCTGCTCCTATGCATTTTGTCCTTTCACCTCGCTCCAACATTTGCTTGGGTGAACGGCTTTCTGTCCATGTTTAACCTCCTGCCTTTCATACCGTCTTCAGACGGCCAGCGTGTCTACCGGCTTTGGTGTCATCGCTCTGCGGCCCTTTTATAGGCCGTTCGTCGAGGCGGCCCTTTGGTTGGATCACAGAACCCTTTGACGAAGAGGAAACGAACCTATAAATTCCTCCGGGTGCCCTGCATCTCATTCGGAGTTCGGCCCGCATAATACCTACTCTGATGAGCGCCAGCGCTTTGTCGATGAACAAATCTCATTCTCTCCGTGGCATGCAATGACGACGCACCGTATTCAGCGCAGTGGTCGCGAGCTGATCGAGCCGGCGATCGAGCAGGTTCCCGCATAACAGGCATAAGCATGTCACGTAAAAACTACTGTAGCCTTTGGCGCTAACAAATCAACCACGATCTATACGCGAGAAACAACCTGATCTACCCACAACCTCGATGGGTGCCCCATGTTCGCACCAGCGTACGTGGGCCGATCATGAATTCTTCAAATGCTTTCACTTAAGGAATACAAGCATTGGAAGGGCGAAGCCCTGGGCTTCGCCCTTCTTTTTCGGCCCACGTTAGCTGATGCGAACATAGGGCACCCGTCGAGGTTGTGGGTAGATCAGGTTGTTTCTCGCGTATAAATCGTGCTACCGATGCGGGAGTGCAGGTAGTCGATGATTTCCCTCAGTCAAACGACTCCCCGACCAGCTCTTCGCTTTTCTTCCACAGTGCCTCCGCACCGCTAGGATCGAGCGCATATCCGCGAACACCTTCGCTGACGGCGCTGATATTGGCGTCATCGGGAACAATCTGGCCGACGTGACAATTCTCGCAATACTTTCCGCCGACTTCATCAGCCGGAGCGACCACCGCCGCCCAAACGGTAGTTGCGGCGCCTTGAGGAATTGTCTTCCACTGAAAAGCCGGTTTACCTTCCGCCGCAAGCTGCTTATTCATCTGGTCGAGCATTCCCTGTAAGTGGCCCGGATCCATATAGCGGCCCAATTCGGTTTTGATGCCTCCCGGATGCACCGCGGCGGCACGGATTCCCCGTGCCCGATGCCGTCGATCAAAAGCCACGGCGAATAGGATATTCGCCGTCTTCGATCGTCCATACGCAATGAAAGGTTCATACGGCGTCCGCTCGAAGCTCGGATCAGCAAGATCGACGTTACTGAATCGGTGACCGGACGATGCCAGGTTAATGACCCGCGAACCAGCGTGCAAGAGCGAGGCAATCCGGTTGATAAAGACAAAGTGTCCCAGGTGATTGGTGCCGAACTGCGTCTCAAAGCCATCTGCCGTATGGCCAAAAGGAGTAGCCATCACCCCTGCATTCGCGATCACCACATCGAAGCGGTCTCCCGTCTCCACCAACTTTTTCGCGCAAGCACGCACGCTTGCCAAATTGCTGAGATCGAGCGCTACCAACTCCAAGCCTCCACCATTGGCCAAAGCGTCTTCCCGTACCTGGGCAGTGGCCGCTTCAGCCTTCGTCAAATCACGCGCAGCTCCCACAACATGAGCCCCGTGTGCCGCTAGAGCTCGTGCGGTTTCCACTCCGATCCCCGCGGAAACGCCGGTAATCAGAATCCTCTTTCCCTTCAGATCTACACCCGACAAGACTTCTTCTGTAGTTGACACTGCACCAAATCCGTTTTGCATCGATTCTCTCCCCTTGGGTACCCCGTTCGAGATAGGGCTAATATTTCGTTGACGTACGCCCTGACTCCGAATAAAACGGAGGCAAGCTCCGCAATTAAATAATAAACGGAGTATTCCTCCGTTTGCAAACAAGCCGTGAAATGACGAAGAAGAAAGCTCCAAAGCCCGCTCCCCGTAAACCGCGTGCCGATGCGCAGCGGAACCGCGAGCTCATTCTCGAAATTGCGAAGGCTGCCTTCACCCGATTGGGCGCAGGGGTCATTCTGGACGATGTCGCGAAACAGGCCGGCATCGGTATCGGAACCCTATATCGCCATTTTCCAACACGAGACGCGCTTCTGGAGGCGGTCTACCGGTCGGAAGTCGAAAGGCTGGCCGCAGCGGAACGCAAGTTTTCTGAGACCATGCCGCCCATGGAGGCCCTAAGAGCGTGGATGCTGCTCTTCGTAGACTACGTCGCGGCCAAGCAGCTCATCGCTCCTGCGCTGAACACCATGGTCGGCGGCCCCTCGAAGCTGTTCGATACTTCCGGCAAGCTCATCAAAGGGGCCATCAACTGCCTCGTAAACAGAGCCATCGAGAGCGGAGACCTCCGTCCCGGCCTGGATCCTCTCGATCTGCTGCGGGCGCTGGTAGGTGTCTCCAACGTGGCGGCCAGTCCCAATTGGGTGCAAAGCGCGAAGCGGCTGGTTGAAATCCTTCTTCTCGGCTCACGACCGCCGAAATAAAGTTCTTCCAGGATGAGTCGCTCGCCCTGTCCGCAAAGCCCTCGTAGCTGTAGTATGTGGGGTGCAGCCTGATCGCGAGGCTCAAAGGTCCCTCATCGGGATCCCTGGTGACCAGAGAGGCCCATGGCATTCCTGACGTGGGGAATGATCTTAGCGGGAATCGCCGCGCTTGTAGCCGGACTCATTCTCGTGCGTCCGCGGTTCGCGGCAACTTCAGGCGTCGGCCGGCTTCTGGTGCTTGGGCCCGTCTTCGAGGCCGTGGCACTGGCGATCTTTGCCGCAGAACATTTTCTGGCAGCACACGATCTCATGGCCATCGTGCCTCACTGGCTGCCAAGTCCCCTTTTCTGGACCTACTTGGTGGGCGCGGCCTTACTGGCCGCAGCTATCAGCTTGATCGCCTGGCGGCATGTGCGCTGGTCCGCTTCCCTCCTCGCACTGCTGTTCTTCATCATCGTGGCCACCATCGATTTGCCCAACCTGCCGAAGCACATTCACGAACGTCTGTTCTGGACGCTCACCTTCCGTGAATCTGCCTTCGCCGGCGGCGCCATGGTATTAGCGGGTAGCGTTTGGCCGCATGGGGAATTAACCTCCAAGGTGCTTACCGGCATCGGGCGGTTCATCGTCGCGGCTACCTTCGTCTTCTACGCAATCGAACACTTCCTCTTTCCGGGGTTCGTGCCCGGCGTTCCACTGGAAAAACTAACGCCTGCCTGGATACCGGCGCCGGCCCTGATTGCCTACATCGTCGGTATCACCTTACTGGTGGCCGGCATTGGACTGTTGATTCCCCCCACTCGTCGAATCGCCGCCGCTCTCGCAGGCACAGTACTTCTACTGCTCACAATCTTCTTCTACGTTCCAATTCTTGTGACCGAAATCCACTCCCCGCTCGTAGTGGAAGGAGTCAACTACGTGGGCGACACCTTGCTGTTCGCAGCAACGGCTTTCCTGGTGGGCGCCGGCACCGAATGACAACCTAGCTTGTCGGTATCCGCAAAAAACCTATCGAGGTCTGCGGGCTCCCGTTCTGGAAGAAGGACCCCGTAATCACACCGTAATTATTGATGCCGGTGGCTGTCGTCTGCATACCGCCCGGTGGATCGAAGGAGGTAATCACCCCATCCTCCTCGCGCACAAAACCATGCTGAGCCGCCGTTTGGTCGGTATACGAACCCACGATGACCCCGTCGTCGTTAATCATCAGGAAAGGACTGGGTTGTGCCAAAGTCACAATGGAGCCAGGCGGATTGAATACCGTGAATGTTCCTTGTACCGAACGCATAAAACCGCCATTGATCCACGTTTGGCAAGGCGTGGAAGAGCAGACGCGATACCATCCCGCCATGATTCCGCTTGCATTGATGCTCTCGGGTTGCGTTGTACCAATGGACCCCGCCACGCCGCCGGCGTCTTCTGGAGGAAACCGAAATTCGTTTAAATATCCATCCGGATGCGCCTCGAAGCCGGTGGTGTCACCCTTACCCGCACCGCCCGTGAAGTAGCCGATGACGGTCCCGCTTGCGTTGATCCCCGTTCCGATCGTCTGGTAGGAGCCGCCCTGGGTAAGAACATAGGAAGTGAAGGCTCCGGTCGAAGATCGGGTAAATGCCCCCAAAAAATTGTCTTTGTCTTGCAACGGCGACGGATAGCTCCCAACAACCGCTTTGAAAGCATTGATGCTCACCGGTTGAGCACCACAATTGGGAACGCTGGCGGCACAGGGACCATCGAACGTAACCACCCGGCCATTCGCATAGCGGATAAAGCCGTGCTGAAAACCCGGCGCTGTCTCGTAGTACCCGGTGACATCGCCCGAAGCATTAATACCTTCTGGCTCCGTCCAAAAGCCGCCCGGGATTGCAAATGTTGTGATGGCTCCATTGGCAGCCTGCAAAAAACCGCGGCTCACCGTGGCCGAGACCAGGTAGTAGCCGGTCACGACCATCGAATCGTTCACCGCCATCGGGTAAGTACCCAGTGCTCCAGGCACCTTAACGGTGAAGTACGAAGCGGTTGCTTCGCTCATGGCACTCTGTGCAGGAGAAAGCGATGTGCCCAGCGCGAACAGCACAGTAGCTGCCAGGCAATGACGAACCTTCGAATTGCGAACCATGAATCTCCATTTCGTTTGCGGATCCGCGTTTGCCGGCATCGGCTTCAGGGCGTGATCGAGGTCAGACTTCCGTCGCACGATGCGACGGTTCTCCTCACTAAGGTCATCGCACAAGTCAGAGGCAAACTTTAGTTTGAAGGAAGATCGAAATGCACCGGTGCACCGGTTTTACCAACCATCTCTTCTGCGCTGACTCCTGGAGCAAGCTCCACCACCACCAAGCCGCTCTCCGTCACATCGAGCACTCCGAGGTCGGTGATGATCCGCGTCACCACACCCGCACCAGTGAGCGGAAGGCTGCACTCGGGGAGAATCTTCGGCCGCCCGTCCTGCGTGCAGTGCTCCATCACCACGACCACCCGGCGCACCCCGCTCACCAGATCCATCGCTCCGCCCATCCCCTTCACCAGCTTGCCGGGGATCATCCAGTTGGCGATGTCGCCACACTCGGAGACCTCCATCGCACCTAGGATCGCGACGTCGACATGACCGCCGCGAATCATGGCAAACGAGTCGGCGCTCGCGAAGGTCGACGCGCCGGGTAGATAGGTCACCGTCTCCTTGCCTGCATTGATGAGGTCGGCGTCGACCTTGTCCGCCGTGGGAAAGGGACCGATCCCGAGCAAGCCGTTCTCTGACTGCAGCGTCACCTCCACTCCGGCGGGGATATGGTTGGCCACCAGGGTGGGAATGCCGATGCCGAGGTTTACATAAAATCCATTTTTGAGTTCCAGGCCGGCGCGTGCAGCGATCTCGTGGCGTGTCCAGGGCATAGGGCTAGGCCTTCCTCGTGGTGAGCTTTTCGATGCGCTTCTCGGGCGCCGGTACGTGCACCAACCGGTGCACGAAAATTCCCGGCGTGTGGACTTGATCGGGGTCCAGCTCCCCCGCCGGCACCACGATTTCGGCTTCGGCCACGGTGATCCTGCCGCAGGTAGCAACGTTGGGATTGAAGTTCCGCGCCGTGAGCCGGTAGATGAGATTGCCGTGCGTATCCGCCTTCCAAGCCTTTACCAGCGCAACGTCGGCACGGATCGACCGCTCCAGGATGTAGGTGCGCCCATCGAAGTCTTTGTGCTCCTTACCTTCGGCCACAAGGGTCCCGACCCCCGTCGGGGTGTAGAAACCCGGGATGCCGGCCCCGCCGGCGCGCATTCTCTCCGCCAAAGTTCCCTGCGGGCATAGCTCCAACTCCAGCTCGCCGCACAGGAACTGTCGCGCAAACTCGGCGTTTTCGCCAACATAACTGGAGATCATCTTGCGGATCTGGCGCGACTCCAGCATCACTCCAAGCCCCCAGCCATCCAGGCCGGCGTTGTTGCTGACCACGGTGAGATCGCGGGCGCCGGTCGCGCGTAGGGCTTCGATCAGCGCTGTAGGCACACCACACGTGCCAAATCCGCCCACGGCGAGCAATGCGCCGTCCTGAATGATGCCCGCGAGGGCGGTCGTGGCATCGGGATAAAGTTTGTTCATCGAATCATTCCCCTGTCGAGCTGGAGTCTACCAATATTTAAAAAACTGAACACGACGATGCCATGGGGAAGATCCCGGCCGCACACACGGCGTATGCCCAAAGCACGACGCAGGCCTAAAAGTCACTCTCCGGGAAAAGTAGCGGAGGGCTTCGCTGTCTGCACGTGAGCCAACCTCGATCTGTAACCAATCTCGAGGGGTGCCCCATGTTCGCACCAGCTAATGTGGGCCGAAAAGACGGGCGAAGCCCTTCCAATGCTTCTCTTTGTGCAACGGCGAAGGAGTGCCCCCGAGGAACCTCTTGGACATCCTAGTAGGCAAGCCGCTTGCAGGTTCTTGTAACCCATGCGCTCCTGAGTTCCACCGATGGGTGGAGCCTGAGATCCACCTTGGGATAGAAGACAGCTCAAAACGAACGTTCTAAGGTGGCGGAGACTTCCCGTCGAATCCCGAATGATCTTTTGAAAGGAGATGTTATGCCCCACATTGCATTGCCCGAAGGTTTACCTGGAATTCGCAGCGCCATGGCGTTCCGCCCCGAAACCGCAAAACCGTTAAACGAGCTCGTCGAGGTACTGCTGCGCGGCCCAAGCACGCTTTCACCAGGCGAGCGTGAGCTCATCGCCACTTACGTCTCCTATTTGAACGATTGCTACTACTGCCAGACCATTCATGGCGCGATCGCGGCCGCGCACCTGGACGGGGACGAGTCCCTGGTGAAGCGGGTCAAAGCAGACTTCCACCATGCTGACATCTCGGAGAAGCTAAAAGCCCTGCTGGTGATTGCCGCCAAGGTCCAAAAGGGTGGGAAACACGTAACCGCCGAGGACGTAGCCGATGCGCGAAGCGTGGGAGCGATCGACCAGGAGCTCCACGATACGGTGCTGATCGCAGCCGCCTTCTGCATGTACAACCGCTACGTTGACGGATTGGCTACGACCCAGCCACGCGACGAAGCGTTCTACCGCGAGCGCGGAAAGGACGTTGCGCGTCAGGGATATGTCGCCATCAGCAAGACCTACCTGCCTGTCGAGGCAGCTGCCCGCTAAGGAGGATCATGTCCCACATTGCGCTTGAGCCCCTCATCGAAACGCATCGACGAGGGGCTCAGCGGGAACAGCCATGACACCTTGCGGAAGCCTCACCGGAACTCAGTTCAAAGGTGGTGGCCCTCCCATCACCACATAGTAATTGACGGCGGCTCGCGGGTCAGTAGGGTTTACCTGCTGGTAAGGATATATGTCGTTACACCAATTCAGCACCTGGCCGGAATTTCCGGTGCAGTCGATGAACTGGGAATTCGCGGCGCTGCGCTCCTGCGGCGTAGGGTTGGGATTGGTGGAAAAGCCGGCCGGCGCACCCTTCAGCTTGAACTCATAGACACGGCCGCGGCTGTCGAGCAAAGAGAGGGTACAGTTCTGGATGCTTCTGGGGGTGTTTGGAATGCCCTCCGGCACCGCAAAGCTGGTGAAATACGTCACCGTCGGTGTGTCCGGAGTCGTTGTGCAGCGGCCGTATTCAGTAAAGTTAATGCCGCCGTCATACGAGGAGGAGTAACCGAAGGGGAAATTGACATTGGGCGTGGCATGGTCGGGGTTAGGCAAGTTCGCTGTTCCGGCGACGGCGATGATCAGGCCGGTCCCGTCGGTTTGCATGTTGCCGACCGCGTCATCGACAGAGTAGGCGTAGGTGTAAGGCGCGTTGAGGTAGCTCGGGCCGTGCACCAGGGCCACGTAGGGATCGAATTTTCCGTAATTGCCTTTAAGTACATCGACCCAGTACTGCAGCTGGTCAAATTGGGCTTTCACCACCTCGTAGTTAACCGCCTTGGTGGGGTCGTCATAACCGGGCGTTGTATAAAGCTGGTTGGCGCCAGTATTTTTGCAATTCTCCAGAAACGGCGTCCAGCCATAGAGATGAGCCAGCAAGTACCGCTCCGTCTTTGCCACCGGAACTCCCGTACACTGCCAGTTGCCGGTCCAGGTTGCCCGGTCGTTCCGCCAGGTGTTGTAGTAGTTCGTGTAGTTGGCATTGAGCAGATCGGTTACGGAGCGGATGAGCGGGCAAATAGTGTCCGTCCCGTTGTGGTTGATGCAATCTTCCCATTCTGTGATCATGCTCTTGATCGGTGTGGAATTGACCGGAGCGGGCAGGAAGACGCTTGTGTTGTCAAAGGCGGCCGTATTGAGGAAAATCTCCAAAGCCGATGGTATCTTTTCGCGTATCACCCCGCCCGCCGCATCCTTGTAGAGTGGCCAGTCAGCGCCCAGAGGCGAACCATACCAGTTGGTCACGGCAGAATTGAAATTGACAATCGTGATGGGCGAGCCGATATAGCCGATCAGAGGATTGTCGTAGGGCTCCATGACTGCCGGCATATATACATAGTTGACGTAGGAGATATCGTAGTCGACGTTGTTGGGTACCCACAAACGCGCCGTCTGCCCTGGCTCGGTATGCTGCGGATTGATGGGTTGAGCGCCCAACGTATATTCCACTAACTGCTGCGCGTCACTATTCGGAATCGAGACGGGGGTGGAAAAAAAGTGCAGTGTGCAACCCAAACAGGTAGGCGGATTGCTTAAGGGTGTGATCACCTTGTTTTGGTCGCTCTTCCAATGATTGACCAGTGTCTGCGGTGGGGAGCCGTCCTGGGTCTGGTCGTAGTAGAAGTTAAGACCTCCGCCCTGCCACCAATCTGTGAGCTGTCCGCCTAACTCGGGGTTAATCGGGCTGACCAGCGGCGAATATAGCGGAAGCGTAATGGTGATGGAACCACCCGCCGGAATCCCGTTCTCCCCCGGCGCACAGCAATTGATATACATGCGATATTGCGTTGCCCTGGGGTACGGATGGGCGGCAAGCTGGTTGTCAGTCAGCCCGAAGCACGCCTGGATCCAGGTATCTGTGTCGCTCTTAGCGCCGGCGAACAGCACCGGATAGAGCGTGTAGAGTTTGGAGTTGTTATAAATCTTGATCGTCATCTGCGGCGTTTGCCCGTGCGTGCAATCGATGGAGGGCGCCGGCGCAGCGCACGCCGCCTTTCCTGCCCCAAGCAGCGCGAGCAAGGCCAGGGATAGCCAAAGACCATGTGCGCGCAGGTTTAACTCAACTGAAAAAAACAGCGGTAGATACCGCCGGCTGTTCTGACGCTGAGAAGAGAGTTGGATATTCACGTTCATCTGCCCTCTGTTTTCCGCTTTCGGGTTAAAACCTATACGCCAAACAGTCCATCGGACTGAATGGAAATTTGGCGCACTCATATCCAGGGTTTTTGGACCGGCGAAACTCTAACATAAGTTCTTAAATTCTGTACATAAGACGTTGAGAGTAGAGATGCAAGGTATTCGGAAGGTTAGCCGCTTCGCGGGCGGTCTCCTGGACACTAATAGAGTCGAGTAACCGGTCGGATATCGCCAACAAGCTCTCAGGCGAAGAAACTGGGTGCCCTGTATCTCACGACGTTTTTTGTCAGGAGATGTGGTGCTAGGCTAGGGTATTGCGAGAAGACTAGGGAGTATCGCTACCCTATTTGAAAGTCTGGTTCATGAGTCAAGCTGCGCTTCTGCGGACCTTTTCTGGACAAGTTTTTTTCGACCCGAATAAACGTCCATCGGTGTGACGCACACACCAGGCGAATAATCCCGAAGGAACGGTTGTTGAGCATGCCGGCCCGTACGAATTTATTATCTGCTCGTTCCCAATGGTTATGTTTAGCATTAAAAGATGATCAAAGTGGCCGTGGCACAAGTGGGAAGTGTATTGTTCAACACTCCCCTGACGCTGAACAGGGTAGAGGCTTTTTGCCGGGAGGCAGCAACGGCGGAGGCACGCCTGCTTGTGTTTCCTGAGGCACTCCTTGGCGGCTACCCGAAAGGAATGACCTTTGGGGCTACGGTTGGGAATCGAACCGATGCGGGCCGCGAGCATTTTCGCAGATACACCATGTCTGCTATTCAATGTCCCGGCCCAGAGACACAGACGTTGGCAGCCTGGGCTAAAGATTTCAACCTTCATATCGTGATTGGGGTCGTGGAACGCGAACGTGGAACTCTTTACTGCTCATCCCTGCTGTTCTCCCCTGAACGCGGATTGATTTCAAAGCACCGGAAGCTCATACCTACTGGCTCCGAACGTCTTATATGGGGGATGGGGGACGGCTCAACCATGGAAGTTATGGAAACGGAACTTGGCCGCATAGGGATGGCGATTTGCTGGGAGAACTACATGCCCCTGTACCGGCAGCATCTCTACAACCAGGGCGTTCAGATCTGGTGCGCACCGACAGTGGATGCACGAGAGATCTGGCAGTCGAGTATGCGCCATATCGCCTATGAGGGACGTTGCTTTGTTCTGAGCGCCTGTCAGTTCTTAACGAAGGCTGACTGGCCAGAGAATATGAGGGAAGCGGGAGGAGAGATCGAGGGAAGAAGTATCATCGTCTCCCCCAGGGGTGAGATCATCGCGGGCCCCGCTGAGTGCACAAAATTACTCTATGCGGAGTTGGACCTGGATGACATTCCACGCGGCAAGTTCGACCTGGATGTTGCCGGCCACTACAACCGGCCTGACGTATTTACTTTCCATCCGAAATGAATGGCCATCGCTCCGGCACTAGGAAGCATGGCTGATTTTGTCCGAAATTTGACTTTTGCATTAAGTTTCGGCGATGTATCAACGCGCAGGGCTTCGAAATCCTTGCTGATCGAGCCAGTGGATGAGGGCGGGGTTTGGTGGGATTGGGCTTCAGCCGGAAGGACTTCCAACTCATTGAAGCGATTGGTTGCGGGGGCTGGATTTGAACCAGCGACCTTTGGGTTATGAGCCCAACGAGCTACCGGACTGCTCCACCCCGCATTTCGATAGTAACAATCGCAGCGCGCAGGGTCAAACCGCCCTGGCCGCCCCTCTCCAGCGCGTACAGTGGATAAGGCCCACGGCCCCGTCTGGATGCCTTACGCAACTCACAATGCGGCCAAGTCCTTTCGCCTTCGTATGCTGGAGCCACTGCTCCACCTGGGATTCGCACTGACCGGCGTCGGCACCGTGCTCCTGGGCTGTATCCTGCCCCGGCTCTCCACCCAATGGCATTTGCGGGATAAAGACGCAGGCCTCCTCCTGCTGGCGCAGTTCGCCGCCTCCGCATCAGGAGCTCTTCTCGTGCGGCGCAATCTTTGGAAAACGCTCGCCGTGGGCTACGCATTGTTTGGCGTGGGAGGGGTAGGCATTTTTTTACTGCAGCAACAATCCTTGCCCGCCTTTGGCGTCTACGGGCTGGGGCTCGGATTGGCCATGACGTCGACCAACATGCTCACCAGCCGGCGTTATCCCAAACGCATGGGAGCCGCACTCGCCCTTCTCAATTTTTCCTGGAGCGCCGGATCCGTGGCCTGCCCGTTGCTGGCCGCCCATTTTCTGCTCCACGCCGGCGCAGGGACCGCGTTCGCCACCATCGGCGTCCTGGCATTGCCCTTCGCTCTCCTGCCACTCCTGGCAGAACGGATTGCGCTAAATCCCTCCGATAAGCATCGAACTGGGGCCTACCGGCCTTCGAGAAGTCACGACGATCGTCTATTTTGCGCTGCTGGCCTTTCTCTACGTCGGAATCGAGGCCTCGGTCGGAAATTGGATGAGCACCTACGCGACCCGCGCCGCGGCCTGGAGCTTCGCCGGAAGCACAGCCGCAGTTGCCGCCTTTTGGGCGGCCCTGCTACTGGGCCGAGCCTTGACACCGGCGATGTTGACCCGGGTCAGTGAGCGTCGTCTCTATCGCGTATCCGTAGTCGTGACGCTAGGCGGTGTCTTGTTGTTGCTCACGGCCCATAGCCAACATACGATCCTCGCTGGATCCGCGCTCACCGGCCTCGCCCTTGGACCCGTGTTCCCCCTCATTCTGGCGCTGTTCCTGGCCGAGATCGGCGGTTCGCGCAATGCCGGCTGGGTATTTGCGACCGCCGGCCTCGGCGGAGCCGTACTCTCCTGGCTCACCGGGGCCATCTCCACCGCCGCCGGTTCACTCCGTGTCGGTCTGCTCGTACCCGGCGGAGCGGCCCTGCTAATGCTGCTCATGATCAGCCGGCGTCGAGCGATTCGGAGCTCGCCTTTTGCTCCTGGTATTGGCTGATGTGGCTGTAAATGGCATCGGGAAATTTCAGGTTGCGGTATAGATTGCCGCAGTCTGGGTCCTCCGGGAACGGGAGAATCGGAAATTCCTGCTGCGCCTGCCACTCCAACAGGCGATCGCGGCGGGGAGGATTGTAATCTCGTCCCTCCACCTGCCGAAGCATCGTCACTGCATCCGCTTCCGGGAAGTCCGGATCCCGCATGAGCCAAGCCAGCAGTTCCTCGTGAGACATAAAGTGCCGAGCCACCATGGCGAAAACCAAACGGCCGTAGTGGCCAATGTCCTTCCCCGCTTCGAGCGAGTCGAGTAGATGCGCCATCATCGAATCTTTGCGCAGCTCCGCCTCACCGTCTCCTGAGGGTTGGGTCACGCCATCGATTGCGGTTTGCCCTTTCAACCGCGCCACTTCTTGTTCCGCACGTTCCGCTCGCTCCGTAGCCTCTAACAACGCTTCGTCTTTATCCATAACGCTCCTTCGCTTTTTGTTTGCCCACTTGGAAAGATGGCGGCGGCGCGGTCCGCGTTGCCCAGACCTGCGCACGCGAACACAGCCGTTTTAGCAAAATGCAACAGCTTGTGCGGCAAGATCAGCAAAAGGAAAGCAATATCAATCAAGCTACGTCCCACTGCCGTAAGTTACTTTGACTTAAATCAATTTGCGGAGGTAGTTCAGATGAGTTCTTGCAGCGTGGTGAGTCATAGCATTGCCCAGCACCTTGAGCCGGGCCTCATGGGCGACGACCTGCTGGTCGCCGCGGCGCAGGACGGTCAGGACTGGGCTTTCGCCGAGCTGTGCACGCGCTATTCCAAACGAGTATTCAACACGATCTACGGCGTGACCAAGAATCGCGAAGATGCGGAAGATGCGCTGCAAGACTCCATGATGAGAGCCTTCATGCATTTGAAACAATTTGACGGCAGGTCCAGCTTCGTAACCTGGTTTACGCGTATCGGCATCAACTCGGCCCTCATGATTCTGCGCAAGAAACGCATTCGTCTCGAAACCTCGATCGATGCGACCATCGAAGGGGAAACGTGGCAGACATGGCAAATTGCCGACCATGCGGCGAACCCCGAACAGCATTACGCGGGATACGAGCAGGCCCTGCACCTGCAGCGAGCCATCTGCCGCTTGCCCACCGCTCTTCGCGCTGTCGTTGAGCGAGGGCAGATGCAGGGGCACTCGATGAAACAAATTGCGCGCACCATGGGCATTTCCATTCCGGCGACCAAGTCCCGGCTGGCCCGAGCAAAGGTGGCGTTGCGGAAGTCAATGGTAACCGCGAGTTAACATCATGGACGATCAGGAAACAATTACGGCCGAGGGCAGGAAGCCGCTGGCGAACCTCATTATCAGCGCATTGCTGGTAGCGCTCGCCATCGGCAGCTTCGCACTGTAAGAAGGCTGTCCTCGCTGTCTCCTCCCAAACCACGGACAGGTGCTCCACCCTTCGCGCCTCCGCGAAGGGTGTATAGGCAGGCAGATCCCAGTGTCCTGTCCCTGAAGTTCATTGAAAAAGCTTTTTTTGCTTTGTATCAGGGCACGACTTTAGGCCGTAAATGCTTGGAGATATGCTGGGCTAAAAAGGGTGTGTGAGAACTAGCAAAACCGCAGATCTCGACCGGAGAGGTCATCGGCTTGCGGCCCACCCAAGGGGATGAAAATCGCCTTCCATCCGGCAACCAATCTCCATGGAAGCGTCACGCTCCCCTTGGTCATCTCTCAGTCCCTACAACCGATCCCAGATGGAAGCGCCACCCTCCCCTTGTCATCCCGAGGAGAAGACTTGCCTGCGGCCAGTTAAGGGAGCAATGAACAGTGCGGGCCACCGCGCACTTGACGGGTGCCCCATGTTCGCACCAGCGTACGTGGGCCGAAAAAGCCGGGCGAAGCCCATCCAACGCTTTTGGTCGATCAAGGTGCGGTTGTTCATTGGAGCGCAGCCGAGGGACCTGCAGTTCTACGGACCTTTCGGGAAATGGTTTTCTGCTTTTCGATCGAGCGTACCCGGATTTCCTTACCTCACAGCGGCTGGAAACGAACACGTATGCGACTCTCCGAAAAGAGAGACGCAGGAACTTCATCAAGGCCACAAAACTCGACAGGAAATCCGGGGGAGCGTGCAGCACCCTAACCCCAGGCAGGACGAGAAAACGGGGCCACCCCGTTCACTCCACTTTTATTCGCCGGAAACTGTTTTAGGGAGAACAGTGAAAACACTTATGCCGCGGGCACGCTGGAGAAGAGACCAACAAATCCCTCCGCGAGCGTAGGGTGAGTGATCGTCATATCGCGCAACACCGTGTACGGTATTCCGGCCTTAATCGCGAGCTGGACAGTCGCCATAAGTTCGCCGGCGCCCACGCCAAACGCTGTAAACCCGAGGATCCGGTCATCGCTTGTGCTGATCAACGCCTTGAGAAATCCCCTGGTTTCCGACAACGTCCGCGTTCGCAATACAGCGGCCATCGGAATCTTAGCCACCCGGTAAGGAATTCCCTGCCGCTTGGCCTGCGATTCGTCCAGACCCACTCTAGCCAGTTCAGGGTCGGTAAACAGGCAATACGGCACCTGCCTTCCGGTCGTTGTCCGTTGACCGCCGGCCAGATTATCCCGGACGATGCGGAAGTCGTCGAACGATATGTGGGTAAAGAAAGGGCTGCCCGCGCAATCTCCGAGGGCCCACACGCCAGGAGCAGTCGTCTCCAACCGCTCATTCACTTCCACGAATCCTTTGCTCGTCGTCCTCACTCCGGCCAATTCAAGACCGATGCCTTCTGTATTTGGCAACCGGCCGGTCGCGACCAACAGGTGTGAGCCTTCGACAATGATTTCCGACTGACGCCGCGAACCATACAACCGGACCCCACGGCCTGACTTCCCGTCGACATGCCCGAGGCTGGTATTTGTCACAGTGACTATGCCTTCATCCTGGAAGAGTTTCGTCATCGCCTCGGAAACGTCCTGGTCCTCCCGGTAAACGAGCCGGTCATTTCGCTCCATGATCGTGACACGGCTACCCAGGCGGCGCATGGCCTGGGCGAATTCCAGAGCGACGTAACCGCCGCCGAGAATCAGCAGGTGGTCCGGAACCGTGTCCAGTTCCAGCGCTTCCACATGGGTCAGCGGAGAAGCCTCAGCCAAACCCGGTACCTTGGGAATTGCCGCGCGGGTTCCGGTGTTAATAAAAATCTGATCGCTCCGCAGAACCCGCTCTCCTCCGCCAGGGAGCGAGACCTTCAGGGTCCGGTCACCGGTAAAGCGGCCCTCGCCCATGACGATCTCCACCTTGCTACGTTCGAAGTTCGCTACGTGCACCTGGTGCAGTCCCTCTACCATTTGCCGCTTGCGCGCTCGCACGAGCGGCATGGAAACGGCCCACTTGTCCGCCAACATTCCGAACTCTTCGCCTCGCTGGAAATAGGAGGCTACTTTCGCTGAGTGGATTACGTTCTTACTCGGCAGACAGGCTACATTTGGGCAGGCGCCTCCTAAGAGGCCTCGCTCAATGGCCGCGACCCGTTGGCCGCTCGCGCCCAGATGCCAGGCCATGTACTTCCCAGCCTCGCCGGTGCCCAGAACAATGGCGTCGTACTGCTCCACGCTAGACATGTTCTTTCCACTCGCCGCTGCGCATTGGCTTCATTTGGTTACCTCTTTCAAGATAAAACGCGCTAGCCCTCGACATCTTGTTAGCGTTTGCGCATAATTTGCTCTTATTGCTGGCGCATGCCTTTTGATAGGGTTGCGCGATCCGCCGGTTTGTTTCGGTAATGGGAAATTTTAAGCGCGTTTCACCGCGCGACCGGCATCCATGACAGTGGGTCCTGGACGGACGAGAAGGAGATGACAATGGCAACAGCAGAGAAAGTGGACGCGAAGAGCATCGGACAGTTGGATCACACCGCAGTGGAGGAAATAGCAGGCGAACTGCGCCACCTGCTGGCAGACAGCTTCGCCCTATACCTGAAAACCAAGAATTTTCACTGGCACATGACCGGAAAGAACTTCCGGGACTATCATCTGCTGCTTGATGAGCAGGCCGATCAAATATTTGCCATGACCGATCCGGTCGCCGAACGCGCCCGCAAGTTGGGAGCGCCTACGCTCCATTCCATAAGCGACGTGGCGAGCAATCAGCGGCTCAAGGATAACAACGGACACCACATCACACCCAAGGCAATGCTGAGCGAATTATTCGCCGATAATCGGCAATTGGTCGCCTTCCTCCGCGCCGCGCACGAGGTGTGCGACCAACACGACGATGTCGCAACCACCAGCCTGATCGAAGTCTGGATCGACGAGACAGAGCGCAGAGCCTGGTTCCTGGGAGAAATTGTCGACGCGATTGACTAGAACCTTTTTCGCAATACGGTGAACCTTTTGGTATGTGCAGCTTTCCTTGGCGGAAAACTGCACATACTTCCGTGGCTTCGGTCTACACCTTTACGAAAATGATCTAAGGGTTCGGCGGATGGTGCATGCTACTGCATGCGCATCCGCCTCCATTCCCCTGGCGTAGTGTCGAGTAGCTTGCGAAATGCCCGGATAAAGCACGCCTGATCCGCAAAGCCGCATTTAAGCGCGATTTCCACCATGGGCAGACCGGAATGCAGCAGAAGCTCTTTCGCTACGTCTATGCGCTGCTGCAAAAGCCAGCGGTACGGTGGCTGCCCCGTGGTCTGTTTGAAAGCACGGACAAAGTGACTGACCGATAGCTTGCATTCACGCGCGACCTGAGACAGGGCAATCTGCCCGTCAAGATTTGCCTTTAGCATCTCGGTGGAGCGATTCAACTGCCATGGTGCTAGGCCCCCGCGCACCACGGAGGGAGCTATCTTGATTCCGCCATAGGTCCGGGCGATGTACGCATGGGCCGCGAAAACCAGGTGGTCGATGTACAGTTCACTCGAAATTTCCGGCCTCTCGAGCACCGGCAACAGGCAGGAAGCGACATCCTTCAACCGGGAATCGACCTTGCCAAACGGCCACGTAAGCGTCTCGCATCGGCAGCCATCGTTCTCATCGGCGAATTCATCCAGAGCAATCCGCGGCACGTAGAACTGAACCATATCGAAGCCGCTGCCAAGGTACATGGCCGGTTGCTGCTCCAGAGGAAGGATGGTGACGCTGCCCTCCTGCTGTTCCGAGTCCGCCGCGACTTGGCGCCCATACAGCCAGAACTTCACTGCCGAGACATGCCGCAAGTGAACTTGAACGGTGAAGGCTCGTTCGCACAGGAATGGTGTCGTGCGGTCAGCCAATCCCGTCTCCGAGCGCAACCGGGTAACCGCAAGGTGCGCTTTGCGCGGCGTCCTTACGCTGATGGCGGGAGCGTTCGCCATGTGCAGGTGCTTTGCCATCCGGTTTCCGTAGGTTCCCTGCTCCACCAAACTGAGTTCCGGGCAGGGCCGAACCATGGTTTTCGAACCAGGAATATTTTGCGAAGCAAGCCCGGGAAATGAACTAACAGGATTCACGGCAACGTTAGCGCTCAGCATCGGCGAACCACCTTTTCGAGCAAACTATGAGGGAGTGTGCCTCGATGGTTCAAAGGTAGAGGGCCATTCGTTCGCACGAAACCCTCATTTGGGGCAATCTTGAACAGCCATTTGGGAGGGAACTCCCGAAACCGTCAAGGGCAGCTAAACTATACGAATATAAGGGAACAAAGGCCCTCAGACTGGGGAAGGAGGGGCCAACTCATAAAGGATGAGGGGAAGAGCATGACCCTTTCGAGGGGGCCTGACACCCTTCACGGGTGCACTATCGGGCTGCTACGGACGAGGAGAAATTCGATGAAAATTGTGTGTATCGCAGTTCTGTGCCTGCTTTGGATGAGCCCGCCCCAACCGCCGGCGCAGCTCCAGACGTCGGTCGATGTGGGTCTTGGCATCACCACCATGCCGCTCTGGCCCAAGGGGGCCCGTGAGGTGGCAGGCACGGATCCAGACGATCTGCCCACCCTCACCGTCTTTGCCCCGTCGCAGGGGAAGAGCACCGGCTCGGCCGTGATCGTGGCCCCGGGCGGAGCCTATGCCTTCTTGTCCAGCAACCTGGAAGGCCGGCAGGTAGCGGATTGGTTTGCCGCGCGCGGGGTCACCGCGTTCGTGCTCAAATACCGGCTGGGCGGCAAGTATCTATATCCGATTCCCCTGGTGGATGCGCAACGTGCAGTCCGCCTGGTACGGTCTATGGCCGGCGCCTACGGTTTTCTTCCCGACCGGGTCGGGTTCGTCGGCTTTTCTGCCGGAGGTCATCTGGCAGCGGCTGCCGGGACGCTCTATGAGGGCGGTAAACCCGACGCAACCGACCCGCTGGAACGTCTCAGCTCCCGGCCCGATTTCCTGGTGTTGGGCTATCCCTGGCTGAACGCCATGCAGCCCAGCGGAGATCACCTCACCTACTGCTCGCAGATTAAGAAAATCCCCCCCGAAACCTGCAAGCTGTTTGAGCAGAAGTACACGCCCAGCCTGCACGTCACTGCGGGCACCCCCACCACTTTCATCTACAGCACTTCCGACGATCGCACGGTCCCCATCAGCGCCAGCATAGAGTTTTATCAAGCGCTGATCGCTGCCGGCGTGCCGGCCGAGATGCACATCTTTCGCCACGGAGAACACGGCAGCGGATTGGGAGCGGGCAACGCTTCGCTGGATCTCTGGCCTCTTCTGCTGGAGCACTGGATGCGCGAGCAGGGCCTCCTCACTCCAGTGGCCAAGCGGTAACTTTCCGGCTTTGCTATTGATGGGCTGAAACGTACAGCGATCAAACAGCTAAAACTCGGCAATCGGCATCTATCTGGTAACTCCAGATTTGTATCCTATTTCTCGATTCAGGACTTACATCACGATGCCAGAAATGACCATGACAGAACCACGCGCTGCCCTGCTGAAAGAAGGTCTCCCTCACCCCCGGGGAGCAAGCTGGGATGGCAAGGGCACCAACTTCGCCATCTTCTCTGCCCACGCCACTAAGGTCGAGGTCTGCTTATTCGACGAAAACGGTGAGACCGAGTTGGAGCGCATTGCGCTGCCCGAGTACACCAACCAGATTTGGCATGGCTATATTCCCGATCTCCGTCCGGGCTCGGTCTACGGCTACCGCGTGCATGGGCCGTACGAACCCGAGAACGGCCACCGTTTCAATCCCAACAAGCTGCTGCTCGATCCCTACGCGGTGGCCCACATCGGCGAGCTTAAGTGGGATCCAGCAATCTTCGGGTACAACATGGAGTCGGGGGATGACACCACTTTCGATGAGCGCGACAGCGCTCCGTTCATGCCGAAATGCGTGGTCGTCGATCCGAACTTCGATTGGCACGGTCAGGATGTACCAAGCGAATTCCGCTTGCCCTTCGACGACACCATCATTTATGAGCTCCATGTCAAAGGCTTCACCAAATGCTTTCCCGGGCTGCCGCAAGACCTGCAGGGCACATACGCCGGTCTCACGGCAGAGCCGGTCATTAAGTACATCAAAGAATTGGGTGTGACCTCGCTGGAGTTGCTGCCGGTTCACTTCTTCATCAACGACAGCAACCTGCTCGAAAAGGGCCTGACCAACTACTGGGGTTACAACAGCATCGGATTTTTCGCCCCTGATAAGCGCTATGCCAAGGACAAACGCCACGCGTTGCGTGAGTTCAAGGAGATGGTTCACCGCCTGCACGAGGCCGGCATTGAGGTCATCATGGATGTGGTCTACAACCACACCGCGGAAGGCAACGAGCGCGGCCCGACACTTTCGTTCAAAGGAATTGATAACGCAAGTTACTATCGCCTATTGCCCGACACCCCTCGCTATTACATTAACGACACCGGCACCGGCAATACGCTGAACCTGAGTCACCCGCGCGTGATCCAGATGGTCACTGACAGCCTGCGCTTTTGGGCGGAGCAGACGCGAGTGGACGGCTTCCGCTTTGACCTCGGAACTATTCTGGCGCGGGAGCCGAACGGATTTGACAATCAGAGCGGTTTCCTCAAGGCGTGCAGTCAGGACCCATGCCTCTCCAGGATCAAACTCATCGCCGAGCCTTGGGATTGCGGTCCCGGCGGCTACCAGGTGGGTGGCTTCCCTCCGGGTTGGGCGGAGTGGAATGATAAGTTCCGCGACACCGTGCGCAAATTCTGGATTGGCAATGCACCGGCGTCCGCTCTCACAGAGAGCCTCTGCGCTAGTGCATCCATATTTAATCATCAGGGACGCAGACCGTGGTCATCCATCAATTTCGTCACCGCTCATGATGGCTTCACCCTCAATGATGTATTCAGCTACAACGAGAAGCACAACGAGGCGAACGGAGAAGACAACAGAGACGGCAGCGACAACAATAATTCGTGGAACTGTGGCGCCGAAGGGCCGACGGAGGATCCCGGAATCATAGCTCTGCGCAAGCGGCAGATACGCAATGTCATGGCGACGCTGCTGCTGGCCCAGGGAACGCCGATGATCCTGGCGGGCGACGAGTTCGGACGCACCCAGGGCGGCAACAACAACGCCTACTGTCAGGACGACGAGATCAGCTGGTTAAACTGGGATCTCCACGAGAAAGGCCAGCAGTTAGTGGCCTTCACTCGCCGGCTTATCCGGATGCGCCACCGCTATCCGATCCTGCGCCGCAACCTCTTTCTCACCGGCCACTACGACGAGGAGCTAGGGGTCAAAGATCTTACCTGGATCAACGCCAACGGCAAGGAAATGGAGCAGGAGCACTGGGGTGACACCAACATGCGCTGTTTTGGCATGCTGCTCGATGGCCGCGCGCAAGTTACAGGCATTCGTCAGAGAGGAAAACAGGCGACGCTGTTGATTGTGATCAACGACCATCATGACCTGGTCGAATTCACTTTACCTGAGTGCCCGGGTGGGGACACCTGGTCGTTGTTGGTGGATACGAATATCACCGACAACAGCGAGGAAGGATTTTTCAAGAACGGAGATACTTACGGCGTAACCGCCCGTTCCTTGCTCGTCTTTGCTTTGCAGGCGGCTCCCGCGTAGCCGCCTGCAATTTTGTTTACTGCTTGTTAGCCACCTGCCACATGGTCCCGTTCATGACGAGTGAGTCCTGGGCGGGTTGGCTTTTTGCCAGTGCGGAGCCAACCGAGGGGAAAGCAGTTTGCACCTCCTGGTTCTTAGCCCAATCCGGCACGTCGGCGAAGCTGTAGTGGTAGTTCACCACTGCGGTCTTCACCCCGGATCCATTCACACCGGCGGTAGCACTATCGATCGTATCCACAGTACGGTGGCCATAGCAGAAGTTGCCATATCCCGGCTGCGTTGTGTCGGCTGTCCAGACAGAACGCCCTTGCGGTGACAGATCGTAGTTATTCACCTGCTTGGAGGCGATGATGAAGACCTTCTTCTCCGCTGTGGTGCGGGCGAGCAGGCCGGCATCGGTGAGCGCATCGAAGCCTTCCGTCTTGGCATCGTCAGCCGTGGCTGCCTGAACCGGAAACTTTTTCGTTTCCTGCCACAGGCAAGACGGGTGCGCCTTGAAGTAGTCGTTGAGAGCCGCTTGGTAATTGGCGTTGGAGTTGTCCTGCTTGTTGCAGCCTGCAAACAGGAGGGTGGCGCCGCAAAGCAGCACTGCGCGGCATTGATTGTGTTTGGTCATCGAAACATCCTTTCTACTTACAGCATTTTCACTTCTGGTGTACAGGGCAGCTAACCTCGACGCGGCTTTTCCCCAAGAAAAGACGCACTTCGCTACACCCTCCAGTGCAGAGTGGAAGTGAAAATGCTATAAGCAGGCGATAGGATGCCTTTCTCCAAGGTTGCTGTTGCAAGGCCGGATGATTCAGCTGGGACACATAAGACCGACCGCGCCTGCGGTCTTCATGGTTTTCGACCACAGCGAGACAGAAGGGGAGACTCCCGTCTCCGGCCCCAGCCAGTCCGCGAAGGTGTTGGGCGATGAATTCGCGGCCCCCGCGCTTACGCTGAAAGCCATGATGTTGGTTTGGCAGGGCATTCGGCTGACCGTTCCATTGGTAACGATTCCGTACGATGCGACAAAGTTGAGCGAGCCGGCAACGGGCTCCTGGGCAGGCGGCCAGCCCATCGCCAACTCCAGGCGCGGCGCCTCTGCGGCCGCGGTAAAGCCCACCGGGCCAGGCGCTAACACCCGGCTGTCGTCTCCCGCGACGTCCACCTGAACGTTCAATGATCCCGAAGGCCGAGCCTGGCCATTCAAAAAAGTGAACCCGCCGCTGCCGCTGTATTTGATCAGCTTGCTGCCTTCCACCAGGCTGTTCTTTGAGGTGAAGGTTGGGATGAAGCTGAAGCCGAGCGAAATCCGCAAATCGAAAGGCAGCGCGCCCAGCAAAATGGGAACATGATAAGCGGCCCTGGAGAGCGAATTACTTTTCAAGAGTTCAGCCGGCCAGGAAGTAATTTTGGCCACTGGGCCCGCCCTCATCGCCTCGGTCGCAACGGCATACCATTTGAGCTCAGACTGGCCGGTAAAGTTGGAATTGATAAAGCTGAGGCTGGTCACCTGGCCGTCTTTAATCTGCATGCGAATAGCGGCGACGAAGTTGCTGAAGTAGCCGCTGCCTTGATATGCCAGAGCACCCTGGCTCCCACCAAACTTAATGGTCGCCTGCATCTCAATGCGGTCACGGTGCGGAGTGAATTTAACGTGGTAATTGAAATCGGAGAAGTCCACGTCAAAATCAGAAACGGCAGCTTGCATCCGGCTGAAATCGATCTTGTATGTCCCTTGCAGGATTCCATTCTTGATCGCGTCTGTAATCTTGGCGGGCCCTGTCTTGAGCGTGTAGCCATCGTCGGACTTCTGAACATCGACCACCGTCCGCAGCGCGAGACCGGAGAGCAAGACCACGCTCCCGGGTTTCAGGTTTGCGATCTGATCGGCCGAGGAATCGAAGCTGAAGCTGCCATCCTGACGGATGGCAAGCAAGTGCCGCATCGTATCGGCGCGGCTAACCACCGTGACTCCGTTCTGATAGGTCACGTTGTAAACGATCGTGCCATCGCCCAAAGGAGATGACCGCGGAATGTACACCGGCCCGATGAAATGGCGGCCGCGGTAGCCTGCCTTATCGATTCTCAGGCTGGGATCCTGCGGTTCGGAAAGACTGGGTGGGATGGTTTCGCGGGCTTGCCTTCCGCACGCCGACAGGAGCAGAAATATCGCGACCGATCCGGCGAACCAAATGCCCTTGCGAACGATCATCGGTTCGAATGGTACAGTCTGGGCGCGATTTGGCAAAGATGCCCGGACGGCCATCCAGCCAGAAGACGGCCTGAATGGGCCGTCTGACCTTATTCCTTGGTTTTGAGCAGGTGGGCGTTACTGTGGAGGAAGGCTTCAATCTCATCCTTCATGCCAAGTACTTTTGCCCACTGTTCTTTGTAGAGCGTCACCGGGAAGCGGCCGACGCCGTAGAGGGACACTCCCCCTTTTTCACTCACTTTGAGACTCAGCCCACGCACGCTCTTGTTTTTGAGCTGATCGTTTTCTGCTTTTAGTTTCTCAAGTTGCGCTTTCAGATCCTCATCCGACATGTCGACCTCTCCTGGTTTGGAACAAGCCAGATCAGTCTAGCTCGAAAAACCTCAGTCGAGAATTTCCATTTACTATGCCCTATGATGCCCCCTATTCCCGTGCTCGACAGCCATGGCATTTTTCTGCTGTTCGCCGCTGCCAGCTCCATCATCGGGCTGATCCTGCTCATTGTGGTCGGCAAGCTGAATCCCTTTCTCTGTTTGCTGCTGGTGTCGCTCGCCCTCGCGGTGGCGGCCGGGATGCCCCTCGAAAAAATCGTCGGCTCCTTCGAAACCGGCATGGGGAACACTCTGGGGCACATCGCGATCGTGGTGGGCCTGGGCACCATGCTGGGCAAAATGATGGCGGAAAGCGGAGCCTCCGATCGTATCGCGGAAACTTTGATTGGTTTTTTCGGGGAGCGGCGGGTGCCGTGGTCGATGATGTTCGCCGGCCTGATCGTGGGTTTGCCGGTCTTCTTCGAGGTTGGCTTCGTTCTGCTCGTCCCCATCGCGTTTACGGTTGCCCGGCGCACCCGTGCCAATCTCATCATGGTTGGCTTGCCCATGGTGGCCGGCCTCTCGGTGGTCCACTCGTTGGTGCCGCCCCATCCGGCGGCCATGCTGGCCGTCACCATTTTCCATTCCGACGTGGGAAAGACCATCCTGTATGGCTTGCTGGTGGGAGTTCCCGCCGCAGCGATCGCAGGTCCGATCTATGCGCGATGGATCGCTCCTAAAATTGTCCTCGACGCCCACAATCCCATGGCGGAGGAGTTTGCCGAGCACGACGCTACACGCGCGCTCCCCGGGTTCGCCCTGTCCATGACCACCATTCTGCTGCCGGTGGTGCTGATGCTGCTTGGCAGCTGGGCCAGCTTTCTCGCAGCGCCCGGTACGTTTGCCAACAGCCTTCTGCATTTGCTGGGAAGCGCCGATATCGCCTTGTTGGTCGCGGTCCTGGTCAGCTTTGTGACCCTGGGCGCGATGCGCGGTTTTAACCGGGAAACAATTCTGCGATTTTCCAACGAGTGCCTGGCACCCACCGCCGGCATCACCCTGCTCATCGGAGCGGGCGGCGGCTTTGGCCGCATCCTGCAGGATAGCGGCGTCTCCCAGGCCATCGTCGCGGTTGCTCTGGGGGCCCACGTATCGCTCCTGCTCTTGGGCTGGTTGGTCGCCGCTATGATTCGCCTGGCCACCGGTTCCGCCACGGTCGCCTTGGCCACAGCCGCCAGTATTGTCGCTCCCATCCTTGCCCACAGTCCTGGCGTACGCCCCGAGCTTTTGGCAATCGCCACCGGCTCAGGATCGATGATCTTCTCTCACGTCAACGACGGCGGGTTTTGGCTGGTGAAGGAATACTTCAACATGAGCGTCGCCGATACCATGAAGACCTGGTCCATCACCGAAACCTTGATGTCGGTCATCGGCCTGCTGCTGACGTTGGCGTTGGCGGCCGTTCTCTAATTTGTCACTTTTTCGGTGGCGAACCTGGACGCTTCCCTGCCGGAGGCTTCGCTGCCGGAGCCGACGGGGGCGTGGTGCTCCCGGGTCCGCCGACCTGCTCCAGCATGGGCAGCCTCTGCGCTACCGGGGGCAATGGAGGAAAAGGGGCATGCGGTTCAGTCTGGTACCAGTAGGCTACGGAATAATAATTATCTGAGCGATGGTTCGCATTGCCGTGCTCGATCGTGGCCTTGAACCCTGTCGTGAACGCGATCGGGGCATCGAGATGAAAACGGTAGACGCTCGATCGGGATCCCGCCCTGCTTTTGCCGACAACCGGCGCCCCGTACAGCAGGTATGAGAAAGGATGGTCTTTGAAACCCCAGGCGCCGAGGAAGTAGTCTTCCGCGCCGGTTCCGCTGATGGTCGGCTTCTTGGCTCCGTCTACAAAAAACATATCGTCGCCTTCACCCCACCAGTCATCCTGGTTCTGCAGGATCGACATGGTCACGCCCGCATACTGGCCGCTCCCTTTGGCATCCAGCCACACATAGTTGTCCTGCCCGGTTGGGTTGGTTTTCCGATTCACCAGCGGTTGCATATTCGCGGTCCACTTGTCGGTCCAGCCGCGGTTGGGCTGCGCCTGCCGGTATTGCGCGTGAAAATATAACGTATCGCCGGCCAGGGCGGATGCTTCGGTGCGATATTCGATGTTGTAGTAGAGCGCCTTAATTGCCAGCTTGCCTTCGTTGGTCAGGGTGACCCGCGCGTGCTTTTGGTACGGCATGGGGAAGAAGCAGTTCAGATCTTTTACATTTCCGACCGAGAGCATTTCCGATTGCCAGGGAAGATAGTAGCCCAGGCCGAGTCCAAAGAAGTCCCCGATAGGGGCCTCCACGCTCGGGGTCTCTTCGCCGTCCCAGTAGATGCGCAGCACAATCCGCTTAAGGTGGTAGCGCTCTGCGCTGGCGATGGTGAACCACAGGTGCGAGATCAGGCCGGGGCCGTCGGTATCGAGAAGAGTGACTGTTTCCCCGGAGTCCACCTTGCGGTTATCTTTGTTGGCGCCATTAGGATCGGTGCTGGAAGCCCGATGCAGCGTGTAGGTCTGCTGGCGGATCAAGTTCGGTTGCCAGGGAGCGCTTTGACCCAGCGCCGCGAGGGACCAGCTCGCAGCCAGGTATACGAGCAACATGCATCGCCTGAGCATCGCTAAGATTATTGCACTAAAGTGGCTGCGCTTCCTTCCCGGCATTTCGGTCCCCATCCAATTGCTCGAAGTATCTCTCTGGCCCAAAACACTCCCAAGAGACGTCTGCTCAGTGGGATCCCTCGACTGCCCTCCGAATGGACAAGTTCGTCGCAGAACCAGCAAAGCCAAGCAGGGTGCCCCATGTTCCAAGCCGCGGAAAAACTCCCGCCTTCTATCAGGACACGACTTTACAGGTTGCGTGGGAACTGGATCGCAAGGACCAGACAAACCAGACGGGTGCCCCATGTTCGCTCCAGCGTATGTGGGCCGAATATAACGGGTGAAGCCCTTCCAATGCTTCTAGTCCTTGAGTGAAAGCATTCGAAGAATTCATAATCGGCCCACGTACGCTGATGCGAACATGGGGCACCCATCGAGTTCCGTTAGGACCCTCAGTTCGGGTTGCGCGCAGACTGCGGTTTCGATAGTTCTCACACACCCTCGTTAGCCCCGCCATGGCAAATCTGCTTCGCAAAATTAGGGGGGCGGGGCTAAAACAGCTGCGGAAAAAACACCCCGCGAGTTCCGAAGGGACGGCTGAAAATAACCCGAGGCCGCATCGTTATTAGGTTTCAGCCGTTCCTTCAGGACGTCCGTGAGGCTTCCGCAACCTGGAACAGAGGGGTCCCTCACGGTTCGTTCCGCGATGCCAAACCGCGGGCCGCAGCGAATCCACTGGGTACTGGCTTATGAGCCTCGATGGACTCTACTCAGGACAGATTTACTGAAACCACCCCCACACTATCCGGACCCAACTTCAGGTTCGTTCCGCTCAAACTTACGGAGTCGTCGGAGGCCAGCAGCACCTGCGCGCCGTTCCCGATTTCAACCTCCACCGGCGCTTGTCCCAGATTGCAGGCGACCCGCAAAGACCCTCGCTCCAAAACCAGCCACTGTGCGCTTTCATCGAATCGCACGTGAACGGCATTGAGGTTTCCATCCGAGAGCTCGTTGCGGCTGCGCCGCAGATGGATCAGATCCTTGTGCCACTGCAACAACGAGGCATGCGGCTCCTCCGTCAATTCGGACCATTGCAGGAGGGATCGGGTAAAAGTCTCTTCCGCCTGAGGATCTGGAATCTCGTCCGGACTCCAACCGAACGCCACAAACTCTTTCTTGCGACCCTCGGAGATCAGCCGCCCAAGCTCCGGATCTTCGAAATCCGTGAAATATAGAAAAGGAGACGACGCGCCAAACTCCTCCCCCTGAAACAGCATGGGCACAAAAGGCGCGGTGATGACGAGCGCGGCTGCTATCTTGGCTCGGCCGACACCAGCTTCATGGCTGACGCGTTCCCCCTGGGCGCGATTGCCGACCTGATCGTGGTTCTGCACGAACCCCACGAAGCGATGCCCCGACAGGCCAACCACTTGGCGACCGTGATTGCGGCCCCGATATTCGGAATAGTTGCCGTCGTACACAAACACGCATTTGAGCGATTTCGCCAAGGCGGCCAGCGAACCAAAGTCCGCATAATATCCTTCACGTTCCCCGGAAATCACCGAGAACAATGCGTGGTGAAAATCATCGCTCCATTGCGCATCGAGTCCGTAGCCGCCCGCCTCTTCCGCCTTCACAATCCGTGGATCGTTGAGATCGCTTTCGGCAATAAGGATGAAATGCTTTCCCAACTCCGCTTCCAGTCTCTTGACCTCACCCGCAAGCTGCTCCAGAAAATGAATCGCGGAGCGATCGTTAAAGGAGTGCACAGCGTCCAGGCGCAATCCGTCAAAGTGATAATCGCGCAGCCACATCAGTGTGTTGTCTACCAGGTACCGGCGAACCTCAGTCGCACCCGCTTCTTCGAAATTGACCGCTGCGCCCCAGGGGGTGGAATGATTGGGGTTGAAATACGGTCCAAACTTTTCCAGGTAATTTCCTACCGGACCGAGATGGTTATAGACCACGTCCAGCAGCACAGCGAGCCCTTTCGCATGGGCTGTGTTCACAAAGTCCTTCAGGTCGTCGGGCTCACCATAGGCATTGAATATGGCATACAAATCCACACCGTCATACCCCCAGCCACGCTTTCCGGGAAAATTCGCAATCGGCATCAACTCCACATGCGTCACCCCCAGATCTTTCAGGTAGTCCAGGTGGGATTCCGCCGCTTTCAACGTGCCTTCGGGAGTGAACGTGCCCAGATGCAACTCGTAAATGAGTGCGCTCGAGAGAGGAGGCGACTGCCAGCCGCTGTCACTCCAGGCAAACGCGGCGTGATCGACCACGCGGGATTCTGCGTGCACACCATTCGGCTGCCACTGGGTGCGCGGATCGGGAACCGCCGGCTCCAGTCCGTCGATCACAAACCCGTAGTCAGAGCCCGGTCCTGCTGTGGCCACCTCTGCCGACCACCACCCACGGTCCTTTTTTGCCAAGGCAAATTTCTCGTTCCCAACTTTTACCTCCATGGTGCTGGCTCGAGGAGCCCAGACCTCAAATACGTGCATGCCATTCCTCCGTTTTTGAGTTGGATGCGAGTTGGCCGCCTATTTGGAGGGAGAACCGTCGGCGGGGCTACTAAGAGCGAAAGCAGCATTCACGAGAGAAATATGAGAAAGCGCCTGGGGAAAATTGCCCACCAGGCGCTTGGCCTTGGTGTCATACTCCTCGGAAATTAAACCGACGTCATTGGCTAAGGACAATACCCGCTCGAAAAGTTTTTTTGCATCCGCGTCCCGGCCTTGCAACTTGAGTGCGCCCACCATCCAGAAGCTGCAGGCAAGAAAGACTCCCTCTCCAGGAGGCAGACCGTCGGACACCTTCTCCGTGTTGTACCGTAGCACCATGCCGCCTGACATCAGGTTGCCTTCGATCGCTTTTACCGTGCCCTGCACCCGGGGATCATCGGCAGGGAGAAATCCCGTCATGGGCATGAGCAGCAACGCTGCATCGAGCTGTTCCGAGCCGTAGCTCTGCACAAAGCTGCCCAGCTTCTCGTTGTAGGCCTGGGTGCACACTTCGTCGTGAATTTTTGCCCGCACCTTCTGCCATCGTTCGACCGGGGCGTTGGCATGCAATATTCCCGCCGCCTTGATAGCCCGGTCGAACGCAACCCAGGCCATCAACTTGGAATAGGTGAAGTTCTTCCGTCCCCCGCGGGTCTCCCAAATGCCCTCATCGGGCTCCTGCCAGATGGTTTCCAGATGCTCCACCATACCCCGCAGCATGGCAAACGACTGTTCCCCGTCCTTCCCCAACCGATTCAGAGCGTGGTGAAAGGCGGCAATCACCTCTCCGTAAATATCGAGTTGCAGCTGCTCGGACGCTGCATTCCCAACGCGCACGGGTTGAGAACCTTCATAGCCTGAAAGCCAGGTGAGTTCGCGTTCCGGGAGATAGCGCTCCCCCGCGATCCCGTACATGATCTGCACCTGGTCGGGACTGCCGGCGATCGCTCGCAGCAGCCACTGCTGCCAAGCTTTGGCCTCCTGGTAGTAACCGCCATCCATGAACGCCTGCAAAGTGAAACTCGCGTCGCGCAGCCAGCAATAGCGATAATCCCAATTCCTGGGACCGCCCAACTGCTCCGGCAGCGATGTAGTCGCCGCGGCTACGATTCCGCCCGTCGGCCGGTAAGTGAGTGCTTTCAACGTGATGAGAGATCGCTCGACGGCATCGCGATAGGGACCCTGGTAAACGCAACCTCCGGCCCATTCCTCCCAGAAGGCTTGCGTATGTTCAAGCGCTTTGGCTGCGTCGATGACGCGTGGCGAGTGTAGGTGCGAACGGCCATAGGTCATCACGAACTCGACCGTTTCCCCTTCATTCACGGTGAACTCGCTGACAGTCTTCAGGTCTTCGCCGGTGAGTGGCGCCGTGGTGCGCAGCAATACCAGATCGGGCCCGGCAATGGCCCGGATGCCGTTTTCTGTGCGTGTAACCCAGGGAACGCTCGCGCCATAGTCAAAACGGAGCGCCAGTTCCATTTTCATGGGCGCGTTTCCGCGAATGCCCTTCACCATGCGCACAATGTGCGGGTTGGCGTCACGCACGGGCATGAAGTCGATCAGCATGACGGTGAATTCCGGCGATTCGAAAGTGGTCTCGAGGATGAGCGTATGCTCCCGATACCGGCGCGTCGTTTTCTCCACCTTGTCCGCGGGACCCAACCACCAGCGACCGTTTTCTTCTGTCCCTAACAAGCGGGCGAAACATGCGGCCGATGAGAAGTCCGGCCAGCAAAGCCAATCGATCGAGCCGTCGAGACCGACCAGGGCGGCCGTCTCGCAGTCTCCGATAATCGCGTAACTTTCAATGGCAGGGTGCGTGGGTTTTTTTTGCTCGATCATTCTCTTGCAGTCTAGAACACCAGCCACCCGAGCGGCGGCTTCAGCCCCGACTGCTGTTGGATGCGCAACCGGGCAAAGGTCGACGCTCGGGTGGTACATTCATTTCTGCAAGGAGCCTGCCTTTGTTAGCCCTGAGACCCCGCTTGAGCCTGCTACTGTGCTTGATGATGACCTTGATTTTAACTTTGACCGCCGCAGCTGCGCCCGCCGCCGGAACAAGTCTATTGACCGCACCGGAGGCAGCGAAGCTGATACCTGAAACGGTGTTCTTCCGCGGCCAGGTGGCGGGCGTACAGGGCCGTAATTCCGGCGGACTGAAGCTCGATGACGGCATGCTGGTACTCTGCGCCCTGGTGGATACTTCGGGCTACTCGACTGCCGTGCAGCAGAAGTATCAGGCATATTTCATCACCGAGGTACCGCTCGACATCAATGGGCAGACGCTGAAGCCGGGAGCCTATGGTGTCGGATTTATCCAGGGCAACAAGTTCCTGGTAATGGATGTGGGCGCGCACGACCTGTTTACCGTGGGCAGCAGCCACGATGCAGAATTGAAGCGGCCTACGCCCCTACAGGTTCTCGCCGGCTCGGCGCCGAACAAATTCCGCCTTTACATCAACCGCAATTACGTTCTCATTTCTCTCCACTGAGCATTTTCACTTGGTGCCTACAGAGTAACCGCTCCCAACGCCTGTACCTGTGCAGCGTAAATGTGAAAATGCTTTAAAGGTTGTAGACAGAAAGCCGAATCTTTCCATGGAATGAGTGGATAATCTCATGACACGGAAAGAGGCTTGAATGGATTCCCCGGCTCCTGTCACTCCCCCTGACCAGACGCAGATCGAGGACGGCCCGAGAAGCTCTCGCGGCCTCCTGCACAGCTTTGGTTTTCACGCGCTGTTCATTCTCCTGGGGATTGCGCTGGCATTCATGTAGGGTGGTTAGAACCTGTCCTGAGTTTTTGCTGAAATTTTCGCCTCCCGACGCCGATAGGCCCCTCATCTGCCAATCATTGATTGATCGAACTGAACGAGGTCAAGATGTCGGTATCTCCCGTTTCCTCTAACTCGCTTCTTAACAGCGCGACTTTACCCGGCCTGACGACTGACGCAAATCTAAACACTACCAGTACAAAAGCCGTGGGTCCTTCCTCCTCTCTCGACACTTCGCCTTCGAGCGCCAAGCTATCCAGAGACATGAACTCGCTTCGCTGGGACATGACTTCAGGAAACACTCCCGCAGCCAAGGCAGATGTGAACCGTGTCAAAGCAGATTTGCTCGCTGAAGCAGACTCGATCCCGTCCAGCAACACCTTCGGTAGCCCGCTTGATATTTCGGTCGACTCGATATCAGACTCGCTCAGTGACGGGAGCAATCAGGGCGTCCCAAATTCAGCCAGCTTCGGAAGCACGATCAACACCTCGGCTTAGATATAGCTCCATCTTTTCTCTACACTAAAGGTTGTAGATAGAAGGCCGAATCTTTCCGCAGGATCATTGGATAATCTCTCCAACGGATAGAGGTTCGCATGGAGTCCCCAGCCCCTGTTGATTCGCCTGACCAGACGCAGACCACAAACCCGGCAAGCATGCTGTGGGGCTTCCTCAACGGCTTGGGTTTTCAAGTAGTGGTCACCCTGCTGGGGATCGTGCGCGCCTTCATGTAAGCTACCCACTTCCAAAGCAATTTCACTTCTACTCTTCACCGGCAAAAAACCCAAATAAAAAGGCTTCGGTTTCCGGCAGGAAACCGAAGCCTTATGCGTACGAGTTACGGAATGGCCGAGCTAACTGTCATAACCCAAGGTGAGAACGCAACTCCCCCAGGCGATACATAGCTGATCCACGCGGAGCCAGGCGACAGTGCATAGGCCAGGCCGCTCTGGGTCACGTACATCACGCTGGGATTACTCGACGTCCAGGTTCCGCTTACACCGGCAAAGTTGGTATTAAGCAGAGCCTGGGTAACTCCGCCGCTATAGGTGCCGTAGGGCGTGAACTGCAGGGACATACCCGGCACCACAGAATTCTGATTGAAATACGGGACATTCGCGTTGACATTAATCCCCACTCCGAAATCAACATTCTGCAGGTAGCCGGATTGCAGGGTCGCACCACTGACAGTAGTGATGGCATTTTCTACCATCTGGGTCATCACCGCATAACCCGCTGCGCTTGGAATCGGTAGCGCCGGAAACCCGCCTGGGACAAGGCTGGTGGTTGTCGTCATCAGCGGCACAGGAATGTACGTGTGTCCTGGCGTCACGGCGGGGTACGAGCTGCCTATTCCGTACGCACCGGTTGAGCCAACACACCCGCACAGTGCGTCTGCGTAATTGACCACCGTTATTCCATTCGCGGCCCCATATTGCTCAACGAAGCCATTCATCTCGAGCACTCCTATATTTCCTGGAGCACTTTTAGGCGTCGTGCCGAGGATCACCTTGATGTTGTTCGCCTTTGCCTGCTGGACCATCTGCTGGATGTTCTGAGCGAAGATCGAGCCCATGATCTGGTAGCTGCCGTCATCTTCGAGCGCTGCATCCTCAGCACCGACGAGGATGTGAACGATATCGGGATGAAGATTAAGCACAGTTTGGAAGTTTGCTGCCCACTGGCTGGAATTTCCGTCACTCGAGTAGGAATCCGGCGTGGTAACTCCGAGATTGGTCCAGTTGGGATTAGTGGGATATGTCCAGTTCGCGGTTATGTAATCCCCTATGAAAACGACCTTGGGTGGATTAGCAGCAGATGCTGAGGCAGCAGAAAAAGCGCACAAGGCGCCAAGAACAATGCCATAAAGCTTAGTCATACGGGCCGCCTCCTCAGGCGGCGATCTAAATGGACTAGGCCTCCGAGCGGAGGACGGTTGAGGGCCCAGAAAGTAAAGACTGCGTTCGACTTGCGAGGGTGAGATCGCTCCCCTATCTCACTAAGCGTAACCACCCGGAAAAAGAGGCCACCGCTTCACAAACCGGTCTCTCTTCAACGCAAAGAAATGGATTTTCTGCATCACTAGACCGAATGGTCTACTCACTTAAGGTGTGAGGCTTGAGAGCCTCGGATGTTGCAGGAGAAAAACCAATGTCTACTATTCATCTTCACCAAACAACCACTCTGACACCAGAGCAGTACATCGCCGGGCTTACGGATTTTGGACCGGGCCGCTCCAAACTATTTGGCAACAGCGCCGATGAGTACCTTAAGGTGCATCAACGGGACCGCGAGCACGCCGACGTCACCGAAGGCTCCGGTGGCGTCTGGGAGCGACTGCATTACGACTGGTCTAACCCGGACCACGTCGTCCTGACGACCACAGACTCCAACGTGTGGGGAGGCGCCTCGGGGCATATCTATACGTTCACGCGTCGTCCCGACGGAACCACCGACATCCATGTGGCCGTCGTTCGCGAGGGCAAGAACTGGAAGGGATGGCTCCTAGGCCTCGTGCTTCGGACTATCGGCAGGAGTGTCCTGGAAAGCGCGTTTGTAAAAAGCGTCAGGGCACTCGAAGCTCAGAACGTAGGAGTGGGGACCGAAAGCGCAGCCTGAGTCTGGAAGTCGCAACAACCGTCCGTGGGCGCTGCTGGAGAATTTCAAATTGTCGATTTGATGGTGGAGCTAAGCGGGATCGAACCGCTGACCTCCTCGTTGCGAACGAGGCGCTCTCCCAGCTGAGCTATAGCCCCACAAGGCAGGGACAACCAGACATTATTTTAGCAGGACTCCCGCCGTCTTTAGGCGATCTTCCAGGGCCGTGAAGAGCGCGTCCAAATGTGCATAGGAGATCTGGCCCTGCGCCATTCCCGCGGATCCGCCACCTCGCGCACCATAAACCGCGAGCGCCTCGCGCAGCAAAGTCCCGCAGTCGATCTTCAAATCGGAGCTGGCCGTCAGCACCACCCGCGCCGGTTCCTCCTGGGTAGCGGCCAGCAGCGCACAGGTCTGTGAGGCCGTCGCGGTCACCCGCGATGCCAGCAACTTCAGGTAACCGGCATCATAACCGGTAAAGGTCCGCCGTATCAGCCTGCCGCCTTTCTCGAAGGGCTGCTCATGCAGCAGGCTTGCGGCGTGATAACCGGCCAGTTCCTCTGTCAGTTTCTGCTGTGCCTTGTGCGCAGCCTTCGCCTCGGCCAAAACCCGGTCAACGGCTTCGCCCACGTCAGGCCGGCCCACTGAAAGTGCGGCTGCAGCCCGGGTGAGCGTTGCCAAATCGCGACGGGCCGTAACCATCGCGCGCAGACCGCAGACAAACTCCACCCGCAGCCCCTGCCGCACGCGTTCGGTGCCTCGAAGCAACAGGCCGCCGATCTCACCTGTGGTGCGGACGTGCGTGCCACCGCAGGCATTGAGATCAATTTCGTCGATCTCGATAAGCCGGATGTCCCCCTCGCGATCCGGCAATTTGTGGAGCGAGCCGGCAGCCAGCAGCATCTTCGCTTCTCCGGAGGAGATGGTGCGCATGGTCACCGCGCGATTCTCGGCGATGATCTCGTTGACCGCCTCCTCCACCCGTTCCAACTCCTCTGACGAAATCCCCTCGCGAGCAAGATCGATCGTCGATGTCATCTCGCCCAAGTGAAACGAAACCGTCGCCGCCCCAAGCTGGCGATACAGCACCGCAGAAAGCAAGTGCTGCCCCGAGTGCTGCTGCATGTGGTCGCGGCGGCGGCTCCAGTCGACGTATCCACGCACCGCAGTTCCCGCCAACAAGGGCTTCGGCGTGGTGTGCCAGACCTCGCCCCGCTCGTCCTCTTCAACCGCGAGGATAGGAGCCTCGAGCACCGCGCCCCCCGAAGAGGTCGCAGTGAGCAGGCCGGTATCATGCGGTTGGCCGCCGCTGGTGGGGTAGAAAGCGCTGCGGTCCAAAGAAATCTGCCACAAGGACCGCCCCTGGGTGCGGGAGACCTCGCGAATATCGGAAACCTGAGCGTCAAAGACGGCCAGCGACGGGTCAGCGTAGTAAAGCCGGTGAGACATCCTGCACGCTATTCTATCCAGAAGACCGAAGGGTACGGACTTCAGAGCCTGCGTGAGAACGGATGAATAGAGACAGCATGTCTCCCCCTACCGCCCAAATTGTGCGATTTGTCCTGACCACAGACCCGCTTTGTATCAGGGCACAACTATTAGAGACTGCGGAAAACTTGGTTTTGTATCAGGGCGCGACTTTAGTCGTTCCGTAAACACTTGAAAATAAGATGGGCTTTAGAGGCTGCGGAACTCACGCGGTGTCTTTCCGCAACCCGTAAAGCCCGTACCTTGAAAGTGATCAAAATGACCGGAATTAATCACCGGGCGAACAGAGGAGACTGATTTTTTGCCACCTTTCGTCGGTCGAACCCTCCTGTGCGCCATTCTGTTGGCCTTCAAAGTTACCCACGCGCAGAATCCATCCTGTACGGAATTGCTGCAGGCCCAAAACCCCAGAGCCGTCGCCGCGTGCAAAGCCCAGCTCGACCAAGCCGAAAGCGCTCCCGCCACGGAACGCATGGCACGCATCGTGGCCGCCGACGAATATGGAGTTGCACTACTCGCCATCGCCCTCGACCCGAAGCGATCGCTCGAAGCCTTTAACCACGAGATCGCGCTATTGCCGGCCAGCACCGTCAAGCCAGACAGTCTGCAGTGGGCGGTAGCGTTCTGGCACAGGGCCACCGCCTATCAACAACTCCTGCAGTGGAATAACGCGGCCGGAGATCTGAAGACCGCAGAGGATACCCTCACCCGGGCCATCGCAGCCACCGGCGGCGACGAGCCCCGGACCCACCATTTCACCCAACTGCGCGAGCAGGTCCGCCAACAACAGGCAGACGTTTTGCAGCACCACAGTAAGCACGGAACTACACCATAAGTGCTATCCGCCCAGGGCCTTCGGAGATGCTCTCCTCCTTGATAATCAGTCTGTGAGGGAGGGTTGATGCGGATTTGTAAGCACTGCTGCGTGGTGCTCCTCATGATGGCGTGTCCACCCCTATTCCTGCGGGCGCAACAGCCTGCCGCCCAACCCGCGGACACAACCGCCGCTCCCGTCTTGAGCGATGAAGACAAAGCCAACGAGTTGAGCGAACAGGTGGGCAAGCTGATGGTGAAGTGCGTCAACCTGCTCACCGCCCAGGATCCTCTGTCGCTCGACTACTGCAAGCAGCAACGCGATCTGGCCGACCAATATCCTCCCCATCTGCGCCTGGTCGACAAGATGATGGCGCACGACGAGTACGGCATCGCCTTGGCCGCCTTCGATCACAAAGAAGAAGCATTGGAGGAGTTCGATCGCGAGATCACGCTGGCGCCCAACGCAGTGAAGTCGGGCTCGCCGGAGTGGGGCACGGCCTACTGGCATCGCGCGATGATCTACACTGAGTTAGGTCAAATCGACAAAGCAGACCATGACTACCGGTCGGCGGAAGAAAACTTTCGCAAGGCAACCGTGACCGCGGATGGCCAGTCTGTAGAGAAGAAGCGGCGCACCATTCTCCGCCAGCACGCCGCCCTCCTGCAAAAGGAAGGCAAGACCGAAGCGGCCCATCAATTGTTGTTGGAGGCGGCGAAACAGAGTCCATGAAGAATGTCCCGCGCAATGTCGAGCCCTATTTCATCGCTTTCTTGCTCAAGGGCGACCGGTGGAACGATACCGAGGGTTCGGACGTGGCCGATCTGGTGCCCCGCCAGCTGGCATTCATACGAGAGCAAGTGGAAGCCGGGCGCTACCTGCTGGCGGGACCGGTTACCGATGACGGACAGCTGGTTGGCATCTCGATCATCGCGGCGAGCACGGCCGAGGAGGCCACAGCCATCGCCGGAGCTGATCCTGGAGTCCAGGCGGGACGGTTGAAAGTAGAAGTGCATCCGGCCTTTCTGCCCTCGTTAAAGGATTTAAAAATCAGCTATTCCTAGCTTTTTCCGCACGCCGGACGGCAGCTTCCATTTCCTTCAGGTAGCGCTTCGGCTTCTGCGCCTGCAGCCCGTCCTGCACCGCTTTTCGGTATCCCCCGGAATAGATGGCGTAGAGCACCGCCAAGGCACAGCCGACTCCCAGCGCAAAGCCAAAGAAGTATCCCAGCATGATGTTGTAAAACACACCCATGCTCAGAGACCAGCCTGCGGGCGGGCACGGTAGAGCACAGGCGGCCCGGCGCCACCCCACTCACTAGGATCCCAATGGAGGGGGCTCAGCTTGTGGCCGCGAACGCGGAACGTGATGGGCCGGGGAGGCCGGTTGGATCCCATAGCGTCAAAATCGAGCACAACCTGTCTGCCGCCTTCCGTCCAGTGTCCCCGCTGGGACACCCTCCCCTTGCCGATGTACTGAGTGGTCCAGGTGGCGCTGCCGTCGGCAGCCAGATTTAGGGTGAATACGCGTTGTGCCGCATCAGCCGCAGGCGCATGACCCTGGTACATTCCCGGCAGGTCGGGCTCCGCTATCGCAAACGGAGTGCCCCAGATGGCCGCCAGGAGACAGCAGAGCGCCAGCCAGTGATGGCAAAACCGGGGTCGGGCAAGCATGACGAATGATGATAGATGCCATCTGCGTCCCTGGTCACAGGAAATCGCCGCTGAGCGCAAAGAGCGTATCATGCGTCATTAAATACGACAGTCTCTCCGTTCAGCTATGGGAACCTTGGAAGGACAATTCGTCGGATGGCTGGAGGCCGAGGCAGTGGCCATACCAGAGCAGGATACGCACGCCCAGGTGGCCGCACTGGTGGAAGAGTATTCGACCACGCTTTACCGCGTGGCCTATTCGGTGACACGCAACCCAGCCGATGCGGAAGATGTGGTGCAGGAGACCTTTTTGCGTGTTCTCCGGCATCAAAACAAGCTAGCCGAGGTGCGCGACTACCGCGTTTGGCTGGTCCGCATCGCCTGGAACCTGGTTCTTGACCGCAAACGCCGCGCCAAAACGCGGCCGGTAACGGATGACTTTGAAGACTTGGCAAGGGTCCTGCCCACCAACGAGCTGAGCGCGGAGAAGATGGTCATCACCGCCCAGCGTCACGCCCGCATTTTGAGTCTCATCGACACCCTACCGTCGAATGAGCGCGAGGTTCTCCTGCTTTCTGCCGTAAAGGAGCTGTCGACCGCGGAGATCGCCGGAGTCCTCAAGACAACCGAATCCACCATCCGCTCCCGGCTCTACCGTGCGCGACACGCGCTCGCAGCCATGCTGGAGCAGGAAGGAAATTTGCCATGAGCTCACAGTCGGAAATCGACGATACCCTGAGTCTCTTGGGAGGCGCCGAGCCTCCCGTGGGTTTAGAGAGTCGCATCAAGCTGCAGCTGCAGACTCAGCGTCGCACCTTTTTTCCCCGCATTTCGATGTTCCGGGCCGTCGCCGGGGGCGCGCTGGCGGCGAGCATAGCTTTGTCCGCCGCGGTGTTGAATCCTGCCTTGCGCAACATGATGTTTCACCATGGCGCCGCTCAGAACTCCCCGGCAGCCAACACCCCGCGGGTTCTCCTTCCACCGTCAGGAGGGTTCGGGGCCGCCTCAGCGGTGCACGTGCCTGTAGAGCCGGTCCCGGTGCAGCCCACGCCCCTGAATCAGGGGCGCGGTCGATCCAGGTCCGGAAGGGCGTTGCTCCCCAATGGAGCCTCCGCGCCTTTACCGCGCGGCGTGACTGCGCCGCACTAATTATCTAAAGCACCGCTTCAATCACCACGTGTACCAGGGCCAGCACCACCGCTCCAATGAAAGCGGCGCCGAAGCTTGCGATATGCAGCCCGGGCGTGATCTTGCTTGCCAGAATCAGCATCAGCGCATTGATTACCAGCAGGAACAACCCCAACGTGAGAATGGCGAAGGGAAAGGTGATCACCTTCAACAGCAGTCCAATGGTCATATTCAGAAAGCCGATCACCACCACGGCCACCAGTGCCGAGGGCAGGCTAACCACCCGGAATCCGGGCACGATATACGTGACTGCCAGCAGTGCCAACGCGCCCAGGATCCACTTCAAAAGCAAATTCACCATCGTTCTGATTTCCTTTCGACAGACATCCGCCAGGATGCGCGGAGCGTTTGTGATAACAGCCTACGTTAACATTGTCTAATGCGCTCGGGTCCGTCGCTCGCATCCGCCGCCTTGCTGGTAATGCTGTCCGCGGCTACTCTCGGTGCCGCCGATCCGCCCGCCATACCGGATGCCGCCACCATGCTGCGGGAGGTCGAGGCGCACCAGAAGCAGTTAGACAAGATACGGGAAGACTATACTTTCCGCTCGGTGCAGACCGTCCGGCAGCTGGATAGCAGCGGGAACACGAAAAAGGTAGAAACCGAGGAGCACGAAGTCTTCTTTGTGAACCGGAACCGGGTCGAGAAGCTGGTTCGCAAAGATGGCAAGGACCTGACGCCGGACCAGGCGCGCAAGGAACAGGACCGGGTCAATAAAGAAGTCCTCAAGCTCTCGAAACCCGGCTATAAAGATCCTGACAAGGATGACATCACGGTTGCCCGTCTGCTGGAGATTGTCGCTTTCTCTCATCCGCACCGGGTTCGCCTGAACGGCCGGGACACCATCGCCTTCGATTTCGCCGGCGACCAGCATGCCAAGACCCATGGGCGGGACGAGAGCGCGCTCAAGAAAGTAAGCGGCACGATCTGGATTGACGAGGCGGATCGGGAGGTCTCGCGAATGAGCGCAACCCTCGACGAAAACTATCATTTGGGATTCGGACTACTTGCCTCGGTCGCGAAGGGCAGCAACGTAGTCTTCGATCAGGCACTGATTCGCAACGAGGCCTGGCTACCGACAGAAATCGCCTTGCATCTACAGGCGCGGGCGCTCTTGGTGGCCGGATTTCGCGCCGACATCAACATCCGTTTCGACCAATACCGCAAATTCCAAACCGATGCCGTCCAGCAAGCCGGAGCAACCCCCACCCCGCACTGAGGGCGAGAGAAAGCCGCAGATCTCTCGTAGGCTTGATAACAGCGGATGAGTCCCTATTTCTGCTGGAGCTTCTGAGCGGCAATCTGCCCGGCGGCAGATTTAGAGCTTTTGAGCTGAACGTAAATCTGCTTCGCTTCCGCAGGATTCGTCTTCTCATAAAGCGATGCCAGCTGCAATTTCGCCGCATCGGCCGGGACCGTGTTGGTCGGCTTGGCAATCAGCTGCTTATAAAGCTCGATCGCCTGGTTGTCGCGGTTGGTCTGCTGATACAAATTAGCCAACGCCATCTTGGCCAGCGAGGCCAACGCGGCATTCCCCCCGTCCACGACCTTCTTCAAGTAGGTCTCCGCTTGGCTCGTCTGGCCCAAGTCGGCAGCCGTCAGCCCGGCGAAGTACGTTCCGGTCTTCCCTGCCTCAAAGAACCCATACTGATTCGCCAGCTTCACAAACTGCTGATTCGCCGCCGCCGCCCGTGCCGCCGCAGTGGGGAAAGTCTTTTGCCCCGGCATCGCCGGCTGCGCCGCCTCCGCTAGCGGGGTGCTGTAAGTGTCCATGGCATCACCGAAAGCCAGGTCGGCAGCCATCGAGCGCTTGTCGTAAATCACCAGGGAAGCGATCACAACGGCAAGCACCACAACAGCCGCCACGCTGGCGCCAATGACTTTGGATCGGTGTTCCTGGAACCAGTCAACACTGGTCCTGGTCGCTTCGACCAAGCGGTCTTGTTTGAGGGCGTGACGTGTCTGGGTATCCACTAATTTCCTTCAGAAGCCATTCGTAGGGAGGGATCGCAGTTCTGCGTGGGCTCCTAAAGTTTAGCAGCGCCGAAGTTTGCGGGTCAAACTCAGGCAGGGGCTCAGGCGGCAGCCACCGGATCTTCAATCTCGCCGTTTTCGATCTTTTCCCGGCAGTCGATGCAGTACGGAGTCCAGGGCAGTGCCTCCAGCCGCTTCAGGCCAATGGTCTTGCCGCAATGCATGCACTCTCCGTAGGTGCCCTCATCCAGCCTTTTCAGTGCCAAACGGACCAGCGCCAGCTGCTCGTGCCCACTCGTGCCCTGACTAAACAGCATTTCCTTCTGGTAGGACTGCACTGCCTGGTCTGCTGCGTCGAGCGCGGCGTCTGCTGCGACTTCACGGCCCTGTTCCACCGCTGAGAGCATCGAGCGCTCCAACTGCTTCTCCTGGCCACGAAGGCTCTGCTCAAACCGTTGCATGTTTTCGGGGGTATGTACCACGTTTTTTCTTTGCTCCTCAGCCCGTTAAAATGTCGTACTAGTTTCGCCTAATTGGACGCAGATTACCGGGGAAATTCTCTTTCTTTTTACTTTTTTTCTAAATTTCTTTTGCCGTACCAATTCGGGAAGCCCGGCTGGCCCAAAATGCTCTACGCTGGTGGTATGTACGAAGACTTCCACGTAACCGACCGCTGGACCCGGGAAGACCTGCATTGCCGGTGGACCGCTAACGTCGTCGCCATCGCGACCCGCCACGCCGATGCAGTCGATATCCGCTTTGTGGTGAACGACCGGCCGGTCTGGATCGCTATGCCGGCGGATGCCTGGGTGGCGCAAAAAGAGCGGTCCGGTCACGTCATCACGGATAGGCTCGCGGCCCAGGTAGCCGGCCGCTATCTGAAGCTCGCCGCAGAGAGTGGATATGACAACGGCCGTGAGATGTACACCATGAGCGTGGCCGAGGTCCTCGAACAGGTAGACGCCGTTATGCAGGAAGCCGGGCACTCCACCAAGCTTCCGGAACTGCCCGTTATCCCTTAGAAGTAGGCCTCCTACTTCGCCATCACCACTGGCACTTTCGGCCTAATCTCCCGCCCGTCGTGAAAAATAGTCACGATGGACCGGGTGTTGGTGATGTCGTCCAAAGGATTGGCCGCCAGCACGATCAGGTCTGCGCGCTTCCCGGGCCGCAGCGTTCCCCGGGTCGCCTCGATTCCCAACAACATGGCGTTGCTCCTGGTGGCGCATACCAGGGCCTGCATGGGGGTGAGCCCCGCCTGCACCATGTCTTCCAACTCCCTGTGCTCGGAAAAGCCGGGAATACGCGTCGGCATGGCGCCCGAGTCGGTTCCAAATCCAACCCGTATGCCGGCGTCGTAGAGCGCCTTCAGGTTCTGCTGGTCCACGGTAAAGTCTGCTTTGTGCTGCGCCGTCTTCGGGTCCTGATCCACCTTTTGGCTATAGGCATCGCTGTCCCACGTCGCCAGCAACCCGGGTGGCACCGCTTTCTTGAAAAAATCCAGCTGCATGAACCCCGGATGCTCGGCGTAAAGGTAGAACGACTCGTCGACCGTGAAAGTGGGAATATACCAGACGCCGCGGCGCTTCATTGCGGAGATCAACTCGGGATCGACGGGCTTGTCGCGCACGCTGTGGGCGAGCACATCGACACCGGCGTTCACCAACGATTTGGCGTCAGCCAGGTAGTACACGTGCGCAGCCACGCGAAGGTGGTGTTGGTGCGCCTCCTGGATCACCGCCCGGTAAACCTCGGGGGACATCGAGGACTTGGTTCCTCCCAGGCTGTCGACCCAGATCTTGACGATGTCTCCATGCCGTTTGGCAATGTCGTCCACCGCCAAGCGGGCTTCCGCCGGGTTCGCTGGCCGGTAAAGTTGATCCGCCGCGGCCGGCAAGGGTGGAGCTGCGTCCGGAACGCCGATACCACGGTCCGCCGTGAACACCGTGGCCCCGTCGAGTTTGCCCTGACGTTGCTGATCCCGTATGGGGTACAACAGGTCTCGATTGAGCCCCAGAGACAACATCGCCGTTACCCCGTAGCTCTCGTATTGCCGCAGTTCCGCGAGCACGTTTTCTTCCGTATAGCTCGTCGCTGAATTCTGGCCGTCTGCCAGCAAAGCCAGGTGGCCGTGCGCGTTGATCAGGCCGGGTATGACCGTGTCCCCGTGCAAGTCAAGCACATGCGCACCGGCAGGCGCCGCGGAGGTTCCTGGCCGAATCGCCAGGATGTGATTTCCCTGGATCACCACCGTCGCATCTTCGAGTGGAGTGCCGCCAGTTCCATCGATGACTCGAACATGGGTCAAGGCCGTCGTTGCCGGTTCCGGCGCCGCGACGAGCGATACAGGCATCAACACCAACCACACAGCTAAGACCGGGCGCAGAAGCATGCTGCTGATCGCTCCTTGTTAATGAGATACTTTCGGCAAGGTGAACGGGGAATGTGGCTGGCGCTGGCGATTATTCTTATCCTGCTGTGGGTGGGCGGCTTCCTGCTGTTTCACATTGCCGCATTTGCCTTGCACGTCCTGCTCATCGTCGCCGCGGTCGCCCTTGTCATCCACCTGCTGGGCGGCCGCAGAGTAGTTTAGCTCGCCGGCCTACTCGCTCCGGCACTACTCGCTCCGGCACTACTCGCTCCGGCACTACTCGCTCCGGCACTACTCGCTCCGGCACTACTCGCTCCGGCACTACTCGCTGTAGTGCAGCAGACTGAACACGTCATACTCCTTGAACCGGTCCCGCCCATTGAGGAAGTCGAGCTCGATGGCAAAACCCAGCCCCACAATGTTGGCCCCGAGCTGGCGCACCAGTTTTACCGTGGCCTCCATGGTACCCCCGGTCGCCAGCAGGTCATCCACGATCAGAACGTTCTGTCCCGGCTCGATCGCGTCCAGGTGAATTTCGAGCGCATCCGTTCCGTATTCCAGGTCATAGGTCACCCGCGCCGTAGGCGCTGGCAGCTTACCTGGTTTGCGCACTGGGACAAAGCCGGCATTCAAGCGGTAAGCCAGGGCCGGCCCGAAGATAAACCCCCGCGCCTCAATGCCCAGGACCAGATCGACATCAGTCAAACCGATGTAATGCGCTGCCAGAGCATCCACCAGTGTGGCGTAGCCCTTCCTGTCCTTGAGCAGGGTCGTGATGTCGTAAAAGAGAATGCCCGGGCGGGGAAAATCGGGAATCTCACGGATGAGCGTCTTCAAAGGTTCACAGTTGATGGGGGGATGCGTCATTCTCAACTACCAAGCTCCTTCAATCCGGAACGATTCCAGGCCTGTCGCCATGGTTTCCTCCATATCTTTCTCCAGCACCGCGTCGACGCGGCTGCCGCGCGAGCCGCGTTCGAGCACGGCGCGCAGTTCGGCCAGCTTTTCCTCGGTGCCGGCCACCATAATCTCGACCTCGCCCTCGTCGGTGTTGCGAACCCAGCCCTTCAAATCCCGAGCCCCGGCTTCGCGATGAACCAGCCAGCGAAAACCGACACCCTGAACCCTGCCTCTCACAATGTAGTGGCGCACCTTGGTCATGATTTTCCCTTTATGCGCGAGAGAGGTAGGCGCCCTCGGCGGTGTCCACTCGAATCTTCTCTCCCTCGTTAATGAACGGGGGCACCTGCACCACCAGGCCGGTCTCCAATTTGGCTGGCTTGGTGACGGAAGACGCGGTCGCCGATTTGAGGCCCGGTTCGGTTTCCACCACAGTCATCTCCACCGTTCCCGGCAGTTCGATGCCCACCGGTACGCCATCGAAAAAAGAAACCTTGATCTGTAGATTTGCGATGAGGTACTCGATGGCATCGCCCAGCGTGCCACCCTTCAGGTGGGTTTGCTCGTAGTTCTCGGTGTTCATGAAGTAGTAGTCGTCGCCGTCGGAGTAAAGAAACTCCATCGCAACTTCGTCCACGATGACCCTCTCGATAGGGTCGGGGGAACGGAAACGGTGCTCGAACATGGCGCCGGTGCGCAGATTTCGGAGCTTGGCTTGGATGAAGGCGCGCAGATTGCCCGGGGTCCGATGCTCGACGCTGAACACCGCGTGCAGCTCGTTATTGTGCTTGATAATCATGCCCGGACGCATCTGTGTGGCAGGGATCGCCATAAAAGAAAACTCCTTGTCTTACATTGGATGAGGCCGAAGCCCCAATTGTCGATTGTAGACCCTTCCCCACTAGCCAAAGATTCTCGAAAAAAAGTGGCCAATGCTACGGAAGAAGCCGCGAGGGGGGGCCGCTGCCGGGGGAGTGGCCGGCGCAGCGGGGTGGGACTCGGTTTGGCCGGCAGGCGCTGGCGGGGCAGTTGGGACCGTGGGAGGGGGCGGAGGAGGAGGATTCTCCCCGTTGTAGGTGAGGGGAACGGTAACCTGGGCATGGGTCTCCCCAGGAGCGACCGCCGGCCCGGGGCGCGGCTCGGGCGGAGGAGCAAGCCCCTCGCTTTGTGCGATGGGGAAAGCGGTGTCCGCTGGGGTAGAGGAAGGGCCGCCGGTGGCACTGGCCGTGGAAACAGGCGGCAGGACTGGGCAACCGCAAGCTTCCGGTTCGTGATCCACCACTTCCTGCAGGCTGCCGTGCTCGAAGGTCACTCGCTGGCCGGGCATCACCCGGTAGGCCCCGCCCTCCAGTTGGCTGCTGACGGTGACATAGGGCGCGGCGACTCCGTGGTTATCCACGCAGGTGTCGCCCTTGGTATTCACCCGAATGCTGAGCTCGGCCGTCCCCGGTCCGGAGATAAGGATGCGCAGATCGGGTGTGAGCAGCACATCGGAATATTTGCCCACGGCATAGTAGGCCTCCATGGCGCCCCGATCCAGCGCCATCATGAGCGCGCTATCACTGGGATCGTCGACTGACCGGTCTTTTGACAGATGAATGCTGCTGGTGGAGCACAGGTGCAGTACGCCCCCGCGCTCCAGGGTGATCTTTACCGCCTGGTCGCCCGCGGTGATCTCGCTGCCGTTGCCCAGCACGGTCTCTCCATGAGAAATCTCCACCGGGCCCGACACCTTAACTTCCGTGGCCGAGGTGCGTCCGATGGGCTGCTGGGCCGCCAGCATGGGAGTGAACAAGAAGATCAAAAGCGAGCGCATCACAGGGAGAGAAAGTTGCGGATGAGGCTCTTACCGTCCACTGTGAGCACACTCTCGGGGTGAAATTGGACTCCCTCGATGGGCAGGCTGCGATGCCGCAGACCCATGATGGTTCCATCGCCCTGGCCATTCTGCACCCGCGCGCTCACTTCCAGCACATCAGGGAGGCCCTCTTCGGCCACGATGAGGGAGTGGTAACGGGTACAAGTCATGGGGCTGGGAAGGCCGGCGAAGAGATTGCGTCCGTCGTGCTCTACGGGGCTGGTCTTGCCATGCATGAGCTGCGGCGCCCGCACCACATTGCCGCCGAACGCTGCCCCGATGGCCTGATGGCCCAGGCAAACGCCGAGGATGGGAACTTTGCCGGCGAAATGGCGGATAAGGGGAATACAGACGCCCGCCTCCTGGGGTGTGCACGGTCCGGGAGAAAGCACGATCCGCTCCGGCTTCAAGTCCTCGATCTGTTCGACGGTGAGCTGGTCGTTACGGCGAATGACCATCTCCGCGCCCAATTCACCCATGTACTGCACCAGGTTGTAGGTAAACGAATCGTAATTGTCGAGAACGAAAACCATACCAGTTTCAGTGTAGCTCTTTCGTCCAAAGGGCTCTTATGAGCTCTCGAGGTAGCGTAAGAATCCGAACTAACCGCAATCTAAACGCGACAACCACCCTCGACTCTCGACGCGATCTCTAACCGACAACCAACCTCGACCCCTACGCGAATCTCTACGCGACAACCAACCTCGACCCCTACGCGATCTCGACGGGTGCCCCATGTTCGCACCAGCGTACGTGGGCCGAAAAAGACGGGCGAAGCCCTTCAAACGCTTCTAGGCCTTTAGTGAAAGCATTCGAAGAATTCATAATCGGCCCACGTACGCTGGTGCGACCCGAATTTCCTGTAAGTTGCCCTGGACACGACTACGTTTGCGGCTTTCTGTCAGGAAAAGCCGCATGAAGTCCGTCAACGCCAACAAGCTTCACAGGAAATTCCGGGGAACATGGGGCACCCGTCGAGATTGCGTAGAGGGTCGAGGTTGATTTCCGTTATCGGGCGACGCTCAAGTCAGCGTTCCTTCCCTGCAGCCACAGCCCGCGCTCTTTCCACCGCACGCACCACAGCCTTCGCCTTATTCACCGACTCCTCATACTCCTCTTCCGGCACCGAATCCGCCACAATACCCGCGCCCGCCTGGATATACCCCTGATCCCCCTTGACCAGCATGCTGCGGATAGCAATACACGAATCGAAATTACCGGAAAAATCAGCGTAGAAAACGCTCCCCCCATAGATCCCCCGGCGGGAAGGCTCCAGTTCCTCGATAATCTCCATCGCCCGTATCTTGGGCGCCCCACTAAGCGTCCCGGCGGGGAAGCACGCGCAGAAGGCGTCAACCGCCGATAATTCACTCCTGAGCCTGCCCTCCAAAGCAGTGACCATATGCATCACGTGGGAGTAACGTTCCACAATCATCAAGTCCTTAACCCGGACGCTCCCGAACTCGCACACCCGGCCAATATCGTTCCGCCCCAGGTCCACCAGCATCACGTGCTCGGCCCGTTCCTTCTCGTTGGCCAGCATTTCCTGCTCGTTCCGCAGATCCTCCGCTTCATCGGCCGAGCGCGGCCGCGTCCCGGCGATAGGCCGATACTGCACTTGGCGCCCCTGCACCCGTACCAGCACTTCGGGAGACGAACCCACTAGGCACGCTGACTCCTTTTCCAGGCCGAAACGCAGGAAATACAAATACGGAGAAGGATTCACGATCCGCAACGCACGGTAGACGGAAAAAGGGTCTACCCCCGGCTTAAGCTCAAAACGCTGGGACAGCACCGCCTGAAAAATATCACCGGCGGCGATGTATTCCTTGATTTTGGCGACAGAAGCCAAAAAGTCCTTCTTAACCGTATGGCTGACAATGGAAAGCTTGCCCCGCGGCTTGGCTCCCCGAGTCTTGGGAATCGCTCTGGCCAAGCGGGTTTCCAGCCGCCGCAACCGCTCGGTCGCATCGGCATACGCAGCCGCCGGTTTTTGCTGTCCCAGATCTGCCGTGACCACCAGCAGGATCTGCTTGCGTACATGGTCAAACGCCAGCACCTGGTCGAAAAACATCAGGCAAGCATCCGGCACCCCAAGATCATCCACGGCTCGTGAAGGAAGACGCTCGAGCTGGCGCACGGCGTCATAGGCAAAAAAGCCAACCGCGCCAGAAGTAAAAGGCGGCAAGCCCGGGAGACGCGCCGGCGTCTGCCCGGCCAACATTTCCTTCAAAATAGCAAACACATCCCCCTGCAAAGATCGGGTCTTTCCTCGCTCTTGAATCACGATGGAGCTTCCCCGGGCAAGGATGGTGCGATAGGGCCGAATGCCGATAAAGGTATAGCGGCCTACCTTTTCGCCACCTTCCACCGACTCCAGAAGAAAAGATTGGGGCTCATCGGCGGCAAGGCGCAAAAAGGCGGAAACCGGCGTTTCGAGGTCTGCGGTGATCGTGCGAAAGACTGGAACCAGGCTATGCGTGGCTGCCAGCTGCAGGAATTCAGCGCGCGTGGGTGCAATGGAAGTGTCTGCCGCCATTCCTGCTCATACTAAATGGCTATAGCCACACAAGGGTAACGAGTGGACGATTCGTCGAACAGAGCACCCTCCGTTGTGGAGCGCTATACTCGATAGGTTTGGTTGTTTGGAGAATTAAGTTATGCCAACCGTATCGCTCGAGCAGGAAATTAATCCCTGGGAAGCCCAGGCTGCCCGATTTGATTTTGCCGCACAAAAACTCAATCTGGACGAAGGTCTGTGGAAGGTATTACGTTACCCGGCGCGGGAAATCATCGTGCATATCCCGGTCATGATGGACAACGGAAGCATCGAGGTGTTTACCGGCTTCCGGGTGCAACACTCGATTGCCCGCGGTCCGGGCAAGGGGGGTATCCGCTATTCCCCCGACGTCACCCTCGATGAGGTGCGCGCCCTGGCCAGTTGGATGACTTGGAAATGCGCCGTAGTCAACATTCCGTTCGGCGGAGCCAAGGGCGGCGTCATCTGCGACCCCAAACAAATGTCCATCGGCGAGCTCGAACGCATGACCCGGCGCTACACATCGGAGTTGATCGAGTTCCTGGGGCCCGAAAAGGACGTTCCCGCCCCGGACATCAACACCAATGAGCAAACCATGGCCTGGATCATGGACACCTACTCCATGCATATGCGCCAGACGGTCACCGCTGTGGTGACCGGCAAGCCGCTGAACATCGGCGGATCGCGCGGCCGCCGCGAGGCGACCGGCCGCGGTATCGCCGTGGTCTGTGACGAGGCCCTGCGCTATCTGAATATGCCGCGGGAAGGCTGCCGGGTGATCATCCAGGGCTTCGGCAACGTGGGCTCGAACGCCGCCAAGCTACTGCTGGAAAGGGGCTACAAAATCATCGGCATCGCCGAGTACGATGGCGGCCTCTTCAACAGCAACGGTATCGATGTCCATCTCTTGCTCGAGTATCGCCAGCGCAATGGCACTATCCTCGGCTTCAAGGGGGCGGAAGCAGTCAATAGTGCAGACTTGCTGGTTTCCGAATGCGAGATCCTCGTCCCGGCGGCCACGGAAAACGTCATCACCAGCCGCAATGCGGACCGCATCAAGGCCCGCATTGTCTGCGAAGGCGCCAATGGACCAACCACCGCTGTCGCCGACGAAATTCTGGCCGATAAGAAAATCTTTATCGTCCCCGACATTCTGGCCAATGCCGGCGGGGTGACAGCCTCTTATTTTGAGTGGGTGCAGGATCGCCAGGGATATTTCTGGAAGGAAGCGGTAGTCAACGAGCAGCTGGAAAACATCCTGGCGGAGAGCTTCGGGGACGTGGTTCGCTACGCGGAGGCGCATGCGGTCAATAATCGGATCGCCGCCTACATGCTGGCGATCGACCGGGTCGCCTTCACCATCAAGCAGCGAGGCATTTACGCCTAAGCTCCTATTAACCTGATGCGTAGGGAGCCTGGTGCATAATGTTAGGAAGGGCCAGACGAGTCGATCGTGAACCTGCCAAACTCCATCACGATGAGCCGTATCTGCTGTATTCCCCTGCTCATCTGGATGCTTTCCAATTACTTTCCCTTGCGCACCGTTCACGGCGAGCAGGAAATTTTCGCCTCTCTGCTGTTTATCCTCGCTTCTATTACTGACGGGGTAGACGGCTATCTGGCGCGCAAGCGCGGTCAAATCACTACGATGGGGATCCTGCTCGATCCCTTGGCCGACAAACTGATGATCACGGCGGCATACGTTTGCCTGGTGCAGTTCAACCCTCATCTCTTGAAGGCTTGGGTGGCAGTACTGGTGATTGGCCGGGAGTTTTTGGTGAGTGGCTTGCGTTCCATCGCCAGTTCGGAGGGCTTCACCATTGAGGCGAGCGATCTGGCCAAGCTCAAGACAGTGATTCAGATCGTTTCTGTAGTGGCGGTGATCCTGGCCCACGGATGGTACGAGTGGCATTTCGGCTGGTTCATCCTGCCGGTGGAGTGGATTGCGATCGCGGCCATCTACTTCATGGTATTGGTCTCGATCATCTCCGCGGTGGACTACTTTGTAGCCTTTTGGCGCAAGATCGATCACGCCTCAGCCAGCCGGCGTCCGGACGCCACCTTCGTTCTAAGCCGAAGAAAAGACCTCTCCGCCGCCAACAAAGTCGTCTAGACAGGACGCAACGAAACTCATGCGTTGTATCGGGCAGTGGCTTTTAGAGCCCGCGTGGGAAATGGATCTCAAGGACCAAACAAAACCGGACGGGTGCCCCATGTTCGCACCAGCGTACGCGGGCCGGATATGAAATTCCTGAAATGCTTTCACTAAAGGCCTAGAAGCGGTTGATGGGCTTCGCCCGTCTTTTTCGGCCCACGTACGCTGGCGCGAACATGGGGCACCCGTCTGCTTTGTTTGGTCCTTGAGATCCATTTCTCACACAGCCTGTTTAGCCTCTGCCGCAGCTACAACCAATACGAGTTTCCCAGCCGCAAAGTCCTTTCAAAAAACAAAAGCCCGGCCAATTGCCGGGCTTTTGTCAGCTTTGCAAAGTTTAAGCAGGCACGGCATGGACATGCACCGGCCGGGTCAGCCGCTGCACAAAGTGATAAGGGGGCCAGGGGCCGGAGAGTTGCATATGGCAATCCTTCAGCTGCTGGCTGGCGCTTGAATACTTATTCTGGTAGCGCTCGATGCCCTTGTGATCGATGAGGTGAGCGATGTCGAGCAGCATCTTGCCGGAATCCATCCTGCGGCAACTGATCTCTTCATCGAGTGGGCTGAACATTCGGTGCATCTGCACCGAAACAGCCCGCGCCTTGGTCTGCCGTTCGCGCTGCCGTGTAGCATTTTCCCGCAAGCTGGACAGGTATTCCTTGCCTACCCGGTCCATGGCAACCGGAACCCCCTGTTCGCGGCAGCAGTCATCCAGAAGCACCTTAAGGTGCATCTCCGCCTTACCGCGCAAACGCTCAACATTGGCGAGGAACTGCCGCTGATTGGAGCGAATCGATTTTCTGAGGGCTTCGTCATCCGCAAACACCGTACCAAAGCGGAAGGGGAGTACCGTCGATAGCTTGAAACAGTCGCTGATCACTCGTGCGTGATCTACAGCTGCTTTCTGGTCTAAATTTTCTGAGGGATGATGTTCGCTGACGATAACGGCTAGATCACTGGCTGGATAGAGGAATATTTGATTTCCTGAGATTCCTATCACCGATTCCATTGGAATGGGTTTTCGGTGACGACTGAGTTCAGGAAACGCCTGCTTTTCACTAATGCAATAGGCATACCATGCCATAGACAGTCACTCCACACACGCTGACACCGGAAGTCGTCAGCTTTTCTTTACTTACGTGAGGCCTGGAACGACTTCGTAGGGGAGATCTGGCACGTCCCAGAACAGGACTGCACCGAACTATCGCGTATCCTAGTCCCGAATAAATACAACTGGCAAACAGAAACGCCTAAAGGATGCGACACAAAATGCGATAACCCCTAAGTTGTATTTATGAGAGAAAACTAATTTTTCACACCATCGAAAGCGGTCCTACCGAAAGATTGATACTTGCAAAGCGGATCACCAGGAAAGCGTGCATGGGCATTCCGGGTCGTGAGCGGAAAGGGGTACCAACCACGTCAAGTAGGTGGGAGGGCACGGAGAAAGTTCCCACCCAGAGCGGCGTGAGCCTCTCTCAGCCTTTTCCAGGGCAGGAGGACGAGGGTTCGCCAGATATTCCATTTTTGGGAATCAATCGAGTAATTTATATGAAAAAAAGTGTTGACCCTTACTTTCGATCGCGTTAACTTCTACATGGCTTAAACAGCAGCGCGAGCATGCAGGCAGTTGAGAGGCATGCGCAACCTGGAGACAGAGGCCACGCCTTTAATAGCGTCTCTTCAGAAGGGTTCCGCGCGAGGCAATTCCGCCGGAAGCGCCGTTTTTCGACGCAGGGAATCATTCCCAGTATCCGGTTGGACAACAAAAAACTCAGACGAAAAAATTGTTCCCGCAAGAGAGCATTCGCGTCTAACAGATAGAAAAAGACCGACGCCGCGCGAGACAGATGCCATCCTGTCTAAGTTGCGCCTCTGGACGGTCGAAGGATGAAGGAGAATAAAGATGCGCTCTGATCTTATCTTTGGGGCACTTGCCCACGTTACGAATCGCTACACCCTGTGCCAGCTAGCCTCTAAGGCGACCCGAAAGCTGCACAAGCCCAATACCCGTCTCCAGGACACCACCAATGAGGTTCTTGTGCGCTTCCACCATGAGCCGCCGGCAGCACCCGTCGCCGCTGCCCCGGAAGCCTCTCAGCTCCAACAGCGCCGCGCAGCTTAAAGCGCGGCCCTGTTCGGGCCCTCCTTCCCACCCCTCCAACAACTTTCGAACCTGCTTTAACCAGCTAGATTCCTCCCCGATAAACCCCTCCTAACTACCCACCGCAGGTGAAAATGACCATTTCCGAGTTAAAAGAAAAGAACATTACGGAACTCAGCCGCATCGCGCGCTCCCTCGAAATCCCAGGCGCCAGCGGCCTCCGCAAGCAGGATCTGATCTTCAAGATCCTTCAGGCCCAGAGTGAAAAAGAAGGCCACATTTTTGCCGAAGGGGTGCTGGAAATTCTTCCCGACGGGTACGGCTTTCTACGTTCGCCTGACTACAACTACCTCCCCGGCCCCGACGACATCTACGTCTCCCCGTCCCAGATCCGAAAATTTGACCTCAAGACTGGCGACACCATCAGCGGCAACGTCCGCCCCCCGCACGAGGGCGAAAAGTATTTTGCCCTGGTCAAAATTGAGGCCATCAATTTTGAGTCTCCTGAGGAGACCCGCAACAAGATTTTGTTCGATAATCTCACCCCGCTCTATCCCCAGGAACGCATCAAGATGGAGACGGTGCACGAAAACACCAGCGGGCGCGTCACGGATTTGCTGACCCCGGTGGGCAAAGGCCAGCGTGGCCTCATCGTCGCCCCGCCCCGGACCGGCAAGACGATGCTGCTGCAGTCGATCGCCAACTCCGTCACCACCAATCACCCCGAAGTCGCCCTGATTGTCCTGCTCATCGACGAGCGTCCCGAAGAAGTAACGGACATGCAGCGGTCGGTGAAGGGCGAGGTCATCAGCTCTACCTTTGACGAACCCGCGGCGCGCCATGTGCAGGTGGCCGAGATGGTGATCGAAAAGGCCAAGCGCCTGGTGGAACACAAGCGGGATGTGGTGATTCTTCTGGATTCCATCACCCGCCTGGCGCGCGCCTACAACACGATCGTGCCTCCGTCCGGGAAGGTGCTCTCGGGCGGCGTCGACTCCAATGCACTGCAGCGCCCAAAGCGGTTTTTCGGAGCCGCGCGCAACATTGAGGAAGGCGGCTCGCTCACCATTATTGCCACCGCTCTTGTGGACACCGGCTCGCGCATGGATGAAGTCATCTTTGAGGAGTTCAAGGGTACCGGCAACATGGAAGTCATCCTGGACCGCAAGCTAGTCGACAAACGGGTATTTCCCGCGATTGACATCCAGCGCTCCGGCACGCGTAAGGAAGAGTTGCTCATCCCCAAGGAAGACCTGCAGCGCATTTGGGTCTTGCGTAAGGTTCTCAACCCGCTTTCGCCGGTCGAGGCCATGGAACTGCTGGTAGATCGTCTGGGCAAGACCCGCAACAACGCAGAGTTCCTGCTCAAGATGAACTCGCTCTAGCAAATGACGGGGTCAGGGGCTAAATAGCCTGGGTGGGAACTGGATCTCAAGGACCAAACAAAACCGGACGGGTGCCCCATGTTCGCACCAGCGTACGTGGGCCGAAAAAGACGGGCGAAGCCCTTCAAACGCTTCTAGGCCTTTAGTGAAAGCATTCGAAGAATTCATAATCGGCCCACGTACGCTGGCGCGACCCGAATTCCCCTACGCTCCCTATCCAACGACCAAGTCTGCGGCTTTCCGTGAGGAAAGCCGCTTGAAGTATGCCAGCGCCAACAACTCTACCGGAAATTCGGGGGAACATGGGGCACCCTAGGTCCGTCGTCACCAGGACGCTATCTTAGGCAAATCTCGCCCGTCCCTACGGGCCCCTCGTATGCTTTTCCCGAACCCCCTAAACCCCATAACCTCCAAACACGCCTCGACACAGATGCGCCAGCCGAAGCCCCTTAGTTGTAAGCTGTTAGACAACTAGGGGGGCCTACATGGGGACCGAGTCCCAACAACGCAGAAGCGCAGTCGTAGCCCTCGGCGGAGGCATGTTTTTGCTGCTGCTGGTTCTCGCTGCGCTGAATGCCTTCAATCCCCTCCCGGCTTTCTTGCGTCCCGACGGCACCGGCCAGATCTTTCTGTTTACCGCCCTGTCCGTGTTGGCTTTCCTGCTACTGCTGACACTGCTAGTCCTGCTGTTCCGGAATATCGTCAAGTTGCTCGCCGATCAACGCAGCCGAGTGCTCGGCTCCAGGATCCGCAGCCGCATGCTGGTAGGCGCGCTACTACTCTCATTTGCCCCGGCCGTATTGATGTTTCTATTCAGCTTCGGGCTGCTCAACCGCTCCATGGAGCGCTGGTTTTCCCAACCAGCTTCGCAATTGCGCCAGGACTCCACCCGTGTTTCTCTGGAGCTCTCGCAATACGCCGCCGCGAACGCCCGGGCCGAGGCCGAATCCCTGGCCAGTTCGCCCAGCCTCAGCCGCTCCTTGCAAACCGGCAATTCCGAAGCCCTTCTGCGAGAGATGGGCACTCACCGCATCACTCTGGAGGGCGGTTTTGCCGTAGTCTTTCGCAACGGCGCAGCCGTGGGCCAGTACCAGCTGCCGCAGGATAATGGCCAGGCAATTATCCGTTCGTGGATGGATCAGACGGAAAGCGATGTGACGCAGGGGCAGGAAACATTGACCTCCACCGTGCTCCGCGCGGCGCGACGCAGTGATGTTCCCATGCTGGTAATGGGAAAAAGCGAATATGTATTAGGGGAAGCGAGCACGGGAGATGGGGGCATCGTGGTCGCTGGCCTGCCGCTCCCGCCGGGACTCAGCGCCACCGTGCAGGACATTCATTCCGGCGCCCGCGACTACCAGACCCTGTACCGTGCCCGCAACCGCATCCGTAACACCTACCTGCTTTTGCTGTTCATCTTGACCACGCTGGTTTTTTTCGCCAGCAGCTGGCTGGCCCTTTTTCTCTCCAAGCAGGTCACCAGGCCGGTGGAGGCATTGGCAGACGCCATGGATGCGGTGGCCGCTGGCCGCTACGCTCACCGCGTGAACGTAGCCGCGACCGAAGAGCTGGGCGAACTCGTGCAGTCGTTCAATCGCATGGCGGAGGACCTGGAAGGGAGCCGCGCCCTGGCGGAAACCTCCACTACCCAACTATCGGCCGCAAACCGGGCGCTGGAAGAGCGCCGCAGCGAACTGGAGACGGTGCTGGAAACCATCCCGAGCGGGGTCGTCACACTCGATCCCCATATGTGCGTCCTCCAGGCAAATCGCGCTTCGCGCAATCTGCTAAGCCCCCGCAAACACCACGACCTTTCCGGCATGCCTCTGGAGTCGATCCTGCCCCGGGAAATTGCCGATGAGCTGATCGTGCTCTTCCGCCGCAGCAAGCGCATGGGCCTGGCGGCCACGGAAATCGAGCTGCCCGGACCCCTCGGCGCCCTGAACGTAACCGCCACCATCGCCCGGCTGGAGCTGGGGAAGGATCGCGAGGGATGCATCCTAGTCCTGGAAGATGTCACCCATTTTCTGCATGCCCAGCGTCAGGCGGCGTGGAAGGAAGTCGCCCAGAGGGTGGCCCACGAGATCAAAAATCCCTTGACCCCGATCGCCCTTTCCGCGGAGCGGATTCGCAAGCATGTCGATCGTCCCACGGCGGACTCCGACTCCGTCATTCGCAAGTGCAGCGACGTGATCCTGGGATCGGTCGAAACCATGCGCCGCCTGGTCAACCAGTTTGCCTCGCTCGCCCAGTTCCCTACCTCGAGGCCCAAGGTGTGTGATCTGAACATCATTGTGGAGAGTTCACTGGCTCTGTTTGCCGGCAGGCTGCAGGATATTCGCATCCAGCAGCGTCTGGGCGAGGGAATTCCCCCCGTGTTCGCGGATCCTGAAGCCTTGAAGCGAGCTCTCACCAATCTCATCGACAACGCCGCCGAGGCCATGCAGAACAGCCTGCTGCGGGAACTGACGATTGAAACCGGGCTGATCGAGGGTCACACCATGGCGGAGATCGTGGTCGCTGACACCGGCCATGGTTTGAACGACGAAATGCGGGAACGTCTCTTCCTGCCTTATTTTTCCACCAAGCAGCGAGGCACTGGGCTGGGGCTGGTGATCGCGTCGAAAATCGTCCAGGAACACAGCGGGGCCATTCGTGCCGAACAAAACAGCCCTGCCGGAGCGCGTTTCATCATCGAGCTGCCTCTGGCCGATGCCAAGACCATGCATGAAGCGGCCCTGGCCGGAGCGAACGGCAAGCTGTCGTCATGAACCATATCCTCATCGTCGATGACGAAGCGGAGATTCGGGAGTCTCTAGGCGAAATCCTCAAGGAAGACGGGTATGCCGTCACCAGTACCGGCACCGCATCCGAGGCCATGGTGCTGCTGCGCGATGCGTCCTATGACGTCATGCTGCTCGACATCTGGCTGCCGGATCGGGACGGCTTGGAGGTGTTGACCGAGATCCGTTCGCTGGCCGTAGAGAGCGCTCCGGAAGTCATTATCATTTCCGGCCACGGCACGATTGAGACGGCAGTCCGGGCCACCAAGCTGGGCGCCTTCGATTTCCTCGAGAAGCCGCTTTCCATCGACCGCACTCTGATCCTGCTCAAGAATGCGATGGAGGCGCGGCGCCTGCGCACCGAGAACCAGGAGTTCAAGCGCCAGTTATTGATCCACGCGCCCATTACCGGAGAGAGCGTCTCCATCAAAGCCCTTCGTCAGCAGATCCGGTTGATGGCGCCCACCAACGGACGGGTGCTGATCTATGGCGAATCGGGTTCCGGGAAGGAGTTGATCGCGCGCGCAATCCACAGCGAGAGTTTGCGCAGCGAGCGGGTGTTTGTGGAGTTGAACTGCGCCGCCATTCCCGAGGACTACATCGAAAGCGAGATCTTTGGCTATCGCCATAGCGCGATCCCCAACGGCCCGGCGGAAAAGCTCGGCACCTTTGAGCGGGCTGACAATGGCACCCTGTTTCTGGATGAAGTGGGCGACATGAGCCTCAAGATGCAGGCCAAGGTTTTGCGTGCGCTGGACGAGCAGCGCTTCACCCCGGTGGGCGCCACGCAGCATATCCAGGTCGATGTCCGGGTCATTGCCGCCACCAACAAAGACCTGGAAGAGGAAATTGCCAAGGGAAACTTCCGCGAAGATTTCTTTTACCGGTTGAACGTCATTCCCTTTTATGTGCCGCCGTTGCGTGACAGAAAGGAAGACATTCCTCTCCTGGTGCGCGAGTTCCTGCAGGAGTTCGGCAGGCAGTACGGCCGTCCACGAATTGAAATGTGCGACGAGGCGATTGCAGTGCTCAAGCAATATCATTGGCCGGGCAACGTACGCGAGCTGAGGAACGTGATCGAGCGGGTAATGATCCTGAACCCGCAGACCATACGCATCGAGCGCAAGCACCTCCCCATGCTGGTCTTCCGAGGTAACAGCCGCAAGGGAGAGGAATTCAGCACTCTGCACCAGGCTCGAGAGGCTTATGAACGGGATTACATCCTGAAAAAGATCGACGAATGCCACGGGAATGTTAGCCGCGCCGCGGAGGCGCTCGGCCTGGAACGCAGCCATTTGTACCGCAAGATGAAGAGCCTGGGAATTAGCGTCCGCGAGTGACGGGTTTGCTGCGGGTGGGGCCTTCAGGCTTGGCCTCGGCCAAATCTTCCAGTTGTTTGCGCCAGTCCAGCGACTCTATAAAATGTTTTGATTCCCGCCAGTTCTCTTCAACGATTACGTGCAGCTCGAGATAGACCCTGGTGCCCAGCAGGGACTCTATTTCCTTGCGCGCGGCGGCGCCAATGCTCTTGAGCTTGCTGCCGCCCTTGCCAATCAAAATTGCCTTTTGCCCGGAGCGCTCGCAGTAGATCACCGCCGAGATGCGCGTCAACGCCGACGGCTTGACCTCTTCCGGCTCCTCAAAGCGCTCGACCACCACGGCGGAAGCGTAGGGAACCTCCTCGCCGGTCTCCAGCAGGATGCGCTCGCGGATCAGTTCCGCCACCAGAAAGCGTTCCGGCTGGTCGGTGAACTGCTCCTTGGGGAAATACCGCTGTCCCTGCGGCAAATACTCCACCAGCTTCTTCACCAGGGTCTCCAAACCATCCTTCTTGCTCGCGGAGATGGGAATCACCTCGGCGAAGGAATGCAAGGCACTGAGACGCTCGATCAGAGGCAGAAGCTTGGACCGCAGAACCAGATCGATTTTGTTAATCACCAAAAACACCGGGCAGTCGAGCTTTTGGATAAGCTGCAAAACGAACGCATCTTCCTTAGCAGCGCGTTCCGCACGGACTGACTGTTTTTTGCCCGCTTCTGCAGGCTCGCTATAGTGGGCGGCATCGACCATCAGGATGACGATGTCCCGGCTCTCCAGGGCCTCGTAGACTTCCTGCATCATCCGCCGGTCTAATTGTGAGTCTGGCCTGTGGACGCCGGGGGTATCGACGAACACGATTTGCGCGGCCTTGCTGCCCTTGCGCGCCGGCACTTCCACAATCCCCTGGATGCGATTGCGTGTAGTCTGCGGCTTATTGCTGACAATGGCGATCTTTTCGCCGATCAGGGCGTTCAGCAGCGTCGATTTGCCCGCGTTTGGGCGGCCAAGAATAGAAACAAAACCTGACTTCACAACTTAGTGTAGCTGACGACCGCTTCAATGCCCTCTACGTGCGAATACCAGCACGACTCTACCGGCCGTGCCGAACGAGCTTTCTAAATTGAGCGGCTTTACAGGCTGCTGAAAAACTCATGCTTTGTATCAGGGCACGACTTTAGTCGTGCCGTAACGGCTGGAGAAATGATGGGCTTTAGCCCCTGCCCCCGTCATTTGCCAAGCTGATTTGCCGCGGCAGGCCTAAAGAGTCTGCGTGAGAACCTGATCTCTAGGACCAAACAAAACCTGACGGGTGCCCCATGTTCGCGCCAGCTAACGTGGGCCTTATTATGAATTCTCGAATGCTTCCACTCAAGGAATAAAAGCAATGGAGGGGCTTCGCCCGTCTTTTTCGGCCGACGTTAGCTGGCGCGAACATGGGGCACCCGTCAGGTTCTGTTTAGTCCGTTGGGTTTTGGTGGTCCTCAGCTCAGGTTCCCGCACACTCTTTATCCCATCGTTTTTTCAAGCCCCAACGGCAAGACTAGTCGTGCCCTGATACGAAACATGAGTTTTTCCGCAGGCTGTTTAGCCCCTACAACAGCTAGAACCACAGCAAAACCGAGTTTTTCCGCAGCCGTTCAGTCGTACCAAAGCGAAAAATGAGCCCCCGCTTCTACCGAGCATCGCTCTCAACCGCGGAAACACGCACCCGTTCAATCCGGCGATCAGTCGACGCCACGATCTCGAACCGTAACGAATCGGCCACAACCACCTCACCCGGCAGAGGGATACGCCCGGCAATCTCGGTAATAAGGCCGGCGACGGTGGCCGCCTGGTATTCCTGCTCTACCTGGTAGCCGCCGCTCAACAAATCCTTGAGTCGCGCTATTTCGAGATTGCCCGAGACCAGCCATGTTCCCCCGGCCTCATGCACCGGCGCATCCTGCTCGCTGTCATATTCGTGCTCGTCGCTGATGCGGCCCACGATCTCCTCCAGGAGATCTTCAATCGTCACCAATCCAGCCAATCCCCCGTACTCATCGATGACGATTCGCATGTGCTGCTTTTCCCGCTGCATTTCCCGCAATAGCTCGTTGACCCTCTTGGTTTCCGGGACCAACGCAGCCGGCCGCTGAATACTCGCCACAGTTTGCGTACTGGCGGCCGCGTCGGCGATATGCAAGAGGTCGTGAGTGAAGACAATACCGGTCACGCGATCAAGAGAGCCCTGATAAACCGGAACCCGCGAGTACGGGTACTTTTCCAACTCTGAAATGAACGCCTCCAACGTTATGTCCTTTGGCACCGCAAAGACATGAGGCCGCGGGGTCATCACATCCCGCACTACTTTATCCCCGAACTCCACGGCCGAACGAATCAGATCGCGGTCGCTCTCTTCAATGATTCCCTCTTCCTCTCCGGCCTCGATCAGGGCGTCGACCGCCGCCTCGCTGGTATCTTCCTGCGGGTCTCGCGGCCGAGGTTCCGCCAGGGCAGCAATGGAAAGCAGAAACGCCAGCAGCAAGGTGACCGGCAAAACCAGGTAAAACAACACCCGGATCACGAACGTCAGGCGCACCACCCAAACCCCGGTGGTACGGGTGAAGAAAACAAACGGCAGGAACTGATTGAAGATGACGATGACCAGCACGGCGCCCAGCACAGCTTGCCCCGCCTCCGCCGCACTGGGCGGCGCGCCTCCATTGCCCGCAAAGAGCAAAACCCCGAAAGAGAGGGCCAGCGACGCCAGCGAGAACTGGCTCAGCACCGCCGCCGAAAGCGCAATCCGTTCCCGGCCGAGGCCTAGCCGCGGTTCGATTCTCTGCTCCCAGACGTCGATGTTCGCCTGAAACTCTCCAGAGAGAAACTTGCCCATCTCGGCGTAGAGCCTGGCGATATACGACGAGAGCGTGAGGGTCGCCAGAAGAATAGTGATGACTATGGCGGAAACCGCCGTCATGACTTGCCGCCCCGCTTAAGGCTGCGCTCGACGAGGCCCGCGGGCAAAGCAAATTGCTTGCGCAAGCGGCTTTCCCGGCGCCGCATCTGCCCTTGATCCTGTTCGTGATCGTACCCGGCCAAGTGCAGGAGACCGTGGAGGATCAGTATCTTAACTTCCATCTGCAGAGTGTGTCCGTAGTTTGCCGCCTGCACTGAGGCTGTATCCAAAGAAATGGCCAAGTCCCCACCGCCGCCGTTCGCGATTTCTGGCAACGCCGGAAAGGAAAGCACATCGGTGGGCTTGTCCAGGCCCCGGAACTGTAGATTCAGTGCGCGTAGGCGATCATCTCCCGTCAGAAGGACGGAGAACTCGCCGGCCAGACCAAGCGCTTCGGTAGCGGCGGCCAAGAACCGGTTCAGGTCACGCTTTCCGAGAGATGAACTACTCCCCCGGTCAGCTTCAATCACGATCATCTTACTAGAGAGCCCTCAGGCGCATCTTGGACGCGCCTGAGGCCTATTGTGGTTTCGCCGCCGATTTGCCCGGAACTCCCTCACGCAGGTTGAGCGGCAGCTCCCGCTGGGCCCGCCCGAAGCTGTCGTACGCGCGAATAACTCGCTGCACCAAATGATGCCGGACCACGTCGCCGTCTTCAAAATGGCAGAAACGAATGCCATCCACGCCGCGCAGGATCTCGATCGCCTCCACCAGCCCGCTCTTCTTGGGATTGGGTAAATCGATCTGCGTGACATCGCCAGTGATCACGGCTTTGGAATTGCTGCCCAGGCGAGTCAGGAACATCTTCATCTGTTCGCTGGTGGTGTTCTGGGCCTCATCCATGATGATGAACGCATCGTTGAGGGTGCGGCCGCGCATAAACGCCAACGGGGCCACCTCGATCACATTGCGCTCCAGCATTTTATCCACCCTGTCCTGCTCCAGCAGATCGTAGAGCGCATCGTAGAGCGGGCGCAGGTAAGGATCTACCTTTTCCTGCAGCGTTCCCGGCAGAAAGCCCAGCCGTTCCCCAGCTTCGACTGCGGGTCTCACCAGGATGATGCGGCTCACCTTCTTGGCCAGCAGCGCGGATGCAGCCATGGCCACGGCCAGGTAGGTCTTCCCCGTGCCTGCCGGCCCGACACCGAAGACCATGTCGCACTCTTCGATGGCTTCGAAATAGCGCCTCTGGTTGATAGACCGGGGCTGGACCATGCGCTTGATGCCGGCGGAGCGCTGTTTTCCGCTCTCCGCCAATCCCCGCAGGGTTACCGCTGGATCGGCCGTCACCAACTTAAGCATTCCGTGCAACTCGCCATTGCACAGCACCGTACCGTTTCGCCGTAAGTGCTCATAGTCGGCAAAAACCCTCTCAAATCGGGCAATTGCCTCGGGCGAGCCTTCCACATGCAGCGCATCGGAACGCAAATCGATGCGAATATGCAGATTTTGCTCGATTAGCCTAAGATTCTCATCGCGAGTCCCGAACAGGGACTCCAGGTTAGACGTGATTTCCAGCGCCTTTTTCATCAAGCGGAGAAATGACCTCCTATAAGATCCGTTGCTTTTGAAGTGGGTTGTAGCAATGAGACAGGAAACTGCGTCTGCGTGGGGTGTTCAGCCGGGTTGGCGATAATCACCAGATATTTCCCGAGGATGGGCACAGAGTAGCGTTTGCCGGTCATGCCGTCAACGCCTATTCCGTGAATTCTTTCATTGGATGCACCCGGTTACGGAAGGGCTCCCAGACGGGAAGTCGAGGTTGACCCCTACCGGCAAACCCCGTAGACTTAGAGTTTGCGGGTTTCGCGCCTGCTCCCAGTTCACAGAAAGCTAAAGGTTTACGATGGCAAACCATGTGTCGGCGCTCAAGCGCGCCCGTCAGACAGTAAAGCGTACCGCAGTTAACCGGAGCAACAAGAGTCACGTGCGCCGGTCCCTTCGCGCACTCCGCGAGGCCATTACCAAAGGGGATACCTCCGGCATTGCCGAGCAGTATAGCAAGACCGTCTCCGCCCTCGACAAGAGCGTGCAGAAGGGCGTTCTGCATCAGAACACCGCCTCCCGCTACAAGAGCCGCCTGCACGCGCGGGTAAAGGCCCTCTCCGCAAAAGCCTAGGACCTCTTCAAGGGCTCAAGGCTCGATGTCACAAGAGGCTGCCTGAGCCCTTGAGTGCTTGGCCGGCGGGAAAGTTTACTTCTTTTGCGCCACGGCAGTCACGGGCTTTTCCGGTCCAGGCACCTTGTAGATCTCGATCGCGCCCTCCCTCAGGACAGCCAGCCGCTCTCCGTCCTCGGACAGGGCGAAATTCTGCCCCGCGGTGAGAATAGGGGACGCGGTCGTGGCCATCAACAACGTACCCGTCGCCGAATCGAAAACCTGCACCACCTGCTGCCGTACATCCTCGTCATTGAGTGAGTCCAGCAGATCGATGGTGTGGGCTATATGCAGCAAGCTCACCGCAAACCGCTCCCCTGTCCGTGCGTAGGCGAACGTTGGCCACACGAAATGGCCTTCTCTGTGCCCACTCCACAGCTTCTTTCCATCCGTCGTCCATGCGTCGAGGAAAGCATCCGATGACTTCGGACCACAGCTCTCGATGATGATCGCGCTTTGGTTGAGGAAGTTCTCACGCGGTGTGCAGGTGGAGGCCACCTTCCCCAGCACTGTCGACTCCCCTGCATAGGGCATGAAGCGGATCAGGAATTCGTCCTCAGTCTTCCCTTTCCCCACCCCGACATAGCCGTTGTCAGTGATAGGCACGTGGATCGGATTCGTCGTCCGTAACGCAGCCAGTACCTTCCTCGAACCTATGTTGATCAACGTGATCTGGGTATCCTCGGCCGGAGGCGGTTCCCCATATTCCTTAGCTTGGGCTTCCAATTTTTTGTGCTCTTCGGGTGAATGCCGCTCATACTCGTGCTCGATGGCCACGATGCGGCCGTCGGGGGATACTTCTGTCTCCAAAACCTGGGTAGGTACGTCGATGTATGGGTGCAGCTTCAACGAAGCGTCGGTAAGCGAGTAGGTGTTGCCCACCCGCACCAGAAACTTGCCGCCCGCCAGCGGCCACAGATACCGGGAGCGGTCGTGCATCCGCCACTCCGCCTCTGCCAGGACATCCCCAGCCGGAAAGCTCAGAACCAAAGCCCGGATCATCTGGTCGTTGTCGAAACGCCCAGGATGTTCCTCACGCCGCATCAGCCGAGGTTGATGAAAGGTGAATAGCAGGTGGTGGGCGTCGATGAAATCCAGGGTACTGAACGCCCGCCCCGACAGCATGTAGAGTGAGCCGGGCGGCCGGTATCCCAGAGGGGCAACCGGGATGTTTTCCTCGGGCTCAGGCCCAGCCGGCTCCTTGCTGTGCGAGGACCCCGCCGCAATCAGCCCCCATAACATCAGTGGCATCACGGCGAATGGAAGGAGGCGTTTCGGCATTGCGGGTGTTCCTGCAGTCGAATCGAACGGTGGTGCGTACGCACGCTCAGCTTGAGTGTAGAAGATATTCCCAATACGGTGCTTTTCACCATATCGAAAGACCGCAAGAACACCAGGATCCAATACTTCTCAGGGCTTCACTACAGTTCCATCAATCGTCCGATCGGTGGGATAAGCCCCACCGTTCGGGATCGGACCCAGCGGGTTCTTCGCCGCCATGTCTTCGTTGATATCAACGCCAAGCCCCGGCTTGCCGCTGCCGTAGAGATAGCCCTTGCGGATTTCTCCTATGCCCGGAAACATCTCGTGCACGATGGGTGGAAAGTGGTTTTCTTCCTGGACCCCGAAGGCGCTGCTCGATATGTCGACGTGATAGCTTGCGATCTGATTGATGGGATCGTTCTCGCCACCCTCCTGGAACGCTGTCCTGACCCCGAAGAGCTCGCACAGGGTCGTAAGCTTCTTGATCGGCGTGATGCCGCCGGTGGCTGCCACCCGGCAGCGAATGAAGTCGATCAGCCGGTCCTTCACCAGCGGAATCACTTCAAACGGATGGGAGAACACCTCGCCCACGGCCTGCGGAGTAGTGCAGATTTCCCGGATATTGCGGTAGTAGGCGATCTGTTCCGGCGGAAGAATGTCTTCGACGTAGAACATCTGGTAGGGCTGCAGCCGCCGTGCCAGCTCGACCGCGTTCATCCCGCTCAAATGAGAATGCACGTCGTGAATCAGCTTCGGGCCAAACCCTGCCTTGTCGCGCATGTATTCAAAGAGTGGAGGTATGGTATCGACCAGCTGCTGCTCGTCGAACGCCACGCCCTGGTAGCCGCCCTCGGGGCGATTGCCTTGACCGGCCGGTGTGAATCCGCCGCCGCCATATCCCCCGAGTTGAATGCGCACATAAGTGAACCCGTTCGCTACAGACTTCTGCAGGGCGTCCAGGCATTCTTCTTTTGTTTTGCCGCCCTGATGGTCGTAAACGGGAACCGCATCCCGCGCCTTTCCCCCGAGCATTTCGTAGACCGGCATGCCGGCCCGTTTGCCTTTGATATCCCACAGCGCCATGTCCATGGCGGAAAGCACATTGTTGTTCACCGGCCCGTTGCGCCAGTAGGTCCGCATCTGCGCCGACTGCCATAGATCCTCGATACGGTCCGGATCTTTCCCGATCAGCCATGGTTTCAGATGGTCTTCCAAGGCGGCGACAACAGCCATGGTCTCGTAATTGTTGTTGGCCGAGCCGATACCGTAAAGACCGGGCTCACTGGTAATGATCTTGAGAAAGATCCAACGGTAATGGCCCCCTCCGTTGGTGGTGATGACCTTGCAATCCTTGATGGTGAGAGGCGGAAGCCCGTTGGTCCTGCGGCTAGCCTCCTGCGCGCCCGCGACCGAGAGCAGGGGAAGCGAGACGGCGGCTGACTTCATGAGTTCTCTGCGATTCACTTTGGTGTATCTCCAGGGATATATTCTCCATCGCGGAGAATGCTAGGCGTCAAATCAGTAACCCAACACCCCATAGAGGGTGCCCCATGTCTCGCCCGCTGTTGGCGAGATGTGGGTGGGATGTCAGTCGTTGTCCCGCGGTCAAAACTCAGCAACTCCGGGCCACCTAAAGATCCATGGCGTACTGTGCTCCCGCGAGCGCGGTGGGGCGGGGACGCGGTTCACTGGCCAGATCGATGACCAGTCGCTCCAGCACCAGCCGTTTATCCGGCGGCGAAGACCGCAACTCCAGATCGGCATGAGCAATGAGGCGAAGTTTTTGCGCGAGCTCCCGCCGCGAGCTATACCTGCGCGCCTGGCGAATAAGATCCTCGGCCGCGAAAGGAGGCATGCGAAAACCTTGCCACAGCACCTGCCAGATGGCCCGCGAATCCCGCACGTTTTTCTCCAGGATCACGAGCATCTGGCGAAAAGTACGGGCCAGCATATAAAGGTGGCCGATCGCGGAGTCCTCGCCCCCATCGGACGCATTCAACAAACCATGCAACAGGGCCAGCGCCCGCGGTTTGTCGCGCGCGGAAATAGCGTCGGTGAGCTCGTACAGGGAGCGCTGCTTGGCCGCCAGGACCATGGTCTCTACATCACCGAGAGTGATACGCCGGCGATCGAAAGCGTACAACATCAGCTTCTCCAATTCGCTCGCGATCAGCATCATGTCCGCGCCCAAGGCATCGGCCAGCTCGCGCGCTGCGTCCGCATCGAACTTCATCCCGCGGTTTTCGGCATTCGCCACCAGCCAACGTGCGGCATCGGCTTCATCCACCCGGGCCAGCTCCACGACACCGCAGTCATCGCCCAAGGTTTCGCGGATGCGATCAAAGCGTTCTTTATCCTGCAGGTCCATGCGTCTCAAATCGGCGGGGATACGAAGGTGGTCGGCGACAAAGATCAGCACCGCCTGGGGATTGGGAGAGCGGAAGTAATCCTTGAGAGCCGCAAACTCCTCCTTCTTCGCCCCCCGGGTATAGAGAGTCTTCAGGTTTCTCACAAAAATGACCTGAAACGGCGCCATCAGCGAGGGAGTCTGGGCGAGGTCCAGCACATGGAAAATGCTGGTCTCGGCAAGATCGAGGTCGCTCAGTGAGAATTCCCGCAGCGTGGGGTCCAGGAGCGAGTCCACGGCTGCTCGCCGGCACCGCTCGTACAGAAAAATCTCATCCCCTGCGAGGACGTATCCCGGCCGAAGCGGACCTTTTCCGGCGGCAGCGGACTTCACTTCGGCCACGAAGCGGTCCGCTGAAGCAAAGCTGCGAAGCTTGTTGACGTCATCCGTGGGCATCTAGAAGGACTCCAGAATATCGCTCACCAGGGCTTGCGCAAAGTCCCGCGAGATCCGTTGCACCGCGGGTGAATCTTCCTCGATAAAGCTGGCCGGATCGGAGGTGGTCTCAAATTGCTCATGAAACACATAATTGGTGTGCTTGTAGAGGATCCGATTGTCGCGATCGGTCACCAGTACATTGACGTTGATCGTAACCAGGAAGCTTGACGTTACGCTAGTAGTCGCCCCGGCGTTGACTGTGGTGGTCTCCGTCCGATAGGTGAGCGGTTGCACCGACTGGGCGATGATCGTCCCGCTAACGGTCGCGTCGGCATCGTCGGGACTGGCCGTTACGGCCAGCCGCGTACGGTCGGTAAACTCCCTGGCCACCGCTTGGGTCATGGCGACTTCTGTGTGGTAGAACTGCGTCTTGTTTTTGAAGATGGGGACAGCAAGGGTGTGCACCGTGGCGGGCAGATGAGCAGCGGACCCCAGGGTGTGATATCCGCAGCCGGTCGGCAAAACGACGGCAGCCAGCAGAAAAAAATAACCACGCATGCAGTCCCTATTGTCGCAGCAGTCATCCCGAGAGGTTGTGACTTAATTCAGTTTGGAGCCGGCTGCCCTCTCAATCCCACTAACAGCACTCAATCGAAGCGCCACCCTCAACTTGTCATCCCGACCGAAGCGTACCCGGATTTCCTAACTCGCGAAGCTAGCAACGGCCACGGATGCAGCTCTCCGTGAAGAGAGCCGCACGCGCTCCATCAACGCCATCGCACTCAACAGGAAATCCGGGAGAGCGGAGTGGAGGGACCTGCAGTTCTCTCCGTCCCCACAAACCACTGCCTACTGGAAACACCGCCCACCCCTTGTCATCCCGAGGAGCCGACTTGCCTGCGGCAAGTTAAGAGAGCAATGAACAGCACGGGCCACCGCGCACTCGACGGGTGCCCCATGTTCGCACCAGCGTACGTGGGCCGAAAAAGACGGGCGAAGCCCATCCAAAGAGGTCCGCTGAACAGCAGATACCTCGGCTTCGCTCCTAATGAACAACCGTACCCTGGACCGACCAAAAGCGTCGGGGATATGTTTCTTCCAAAACCAAAAAGCCCCATCTCCTTCGGAGATGGGGCTTTCGTATTAACCGGCAACCTTACGCCGGGGAAGGCTGACTTTCCCCTCCGAAACCGGGAGTGCGTCCTGGTTCCGGCTTGATCACATGCTGCACGTCGCCAGTGGGATTACCCGGGGGCGGTCCCAGGGGCGGTAACGGCGGCAGGTTCTCACCCGCGATGATCATGCGGATGTCATTGGCATCCAGGGTCTCCCGATCCAAAAGAGCCTGCGCCATACGGTGCATCGTGTCCTTGTGATCGCCCAGGATGGAATAGGCAGACTTATAAGCCTCATCCACCAGGCTCCGGACTTCAGCATCGATCTGACGGGCAGTCTCTTCCGAGAAGTCGCGATGCTGCGCGATCTCGCGGCCGAGAAAAATCTGCTCTTCCTTTTTGCCGAAGGTCAACGGACCCATGCGGCTCATGCCATACTCGCAAACCATCTTGCGCGCCAGGTCAGTCGCCCGCTCAATGTCATTCCCTGCACCGGTAGTCTTGCGGTTCATGAAGATTTCCTCAGCGCACCGGCCGCCCATCAAGATGGCCAGCTGGGTCTCGAGGTAATCCTTGGTGACCGTGTGCTTATCTTCTTCCGGCAACTGCATGGTCACGCCCAGAGCCATCCCGCGAGGGATGATGGTGACCTTGTGCAGCGGGTCGGCATGGTCGCGCATTGCCGCCACCAGGACGTGCCCTGCCTCGTGGTACGCGGTATCGCGCTTGTCATCTTCCGAAAGAAGCATCGACTTGCGCTCCGCCCCCATCATGACCTTGTCCTTGGCCAGCTCAAAGTCGAACTGGTGGACTGCCTTACGGTTGGCACGGGCGGCATTTAGCGCCGCTTCATTCACCATGTTGGCCAGATCGGCGCCCGAAAATCCCGGTGTACCCCGAGCCAGAATCCGCAGATCCACATCTTCCGCCAAAGGAACCTTCTTGGCGTGCACGCGAAGCACTTCCTCACGTCCGCGTACATCCGGCCTGCCCACCACCACCCGGCGGTCAAATCGGCCGGGGCGAAGTAGCGCAGGATCAAGCACATCCGGACGGTTGGTAGCGGCAATCAAAATCACGCCGTCATTGGATTCGAAACCGTCCATCTCCACCAGCAACTGGTTCAGCGTCTGTTCCCGCTCATCGTGCCCGCCGCCAAGACCGGCGCCGCGATGACGTCCGACCGCGTCAATTTCATCGATGAAGATGATGCAGGGAGCATTTTTCTTGCCCTGCTCGAACAGGTCGCGTACCCGGCTCGCGCCCACGCCGACAAACATCTCCACAAAGTCCGAACCGGAAATGGAGAAGAACGGTACATTAGCCTCGCCAGCCACCGCGCGCGCCAAAAGCGTCTTGCCGGTGCCCGGAGGTCCCACCAGGAGCACACCCTTAGGAATTCGCCCACCGAGCTTTTGGAACTTCTGCGCCTCGCGCAGGAACTCGATGATCTCCTTCAGCTCTTCCTTGGCCTCATCCACGCCGGCCACATCTTTAAAAGTGATCTTCTTCTGCTGCATGGAGAGCAAACGAGCCCGGCTCTTGCCGAATGACAAAGCCTTGTTCCCGCCGCTCTGCATCTGCCGCAGCATGAAAAACCATAGCGCCGCAATCACAATGATGGGAGCGAAGTTGAGCAGAATCGGGAGCCACGAATTGCCCTGCGTGTCCTTCACCGTGATCTGGACATGGTTGTCTTGCAGGATCTTGAACATGTCAGGATAGTTCGCCGGCACCGTGGTGTGGAACGCTTCACGGTCGCTCGAGTAGTGCCCGTGAACTTCGCTATTGATCACCGTGACGTCGCTGATCTTGCCCTGCTGGCCATCCTGCATGAATTGAGAAAATGAAATCTCGCGGTCATGACTCATGCCCGTGCTCTTCTGGACGATCTGCCACAGGAGCACCAAGCAGGCCAGAATGAATACCCAGAAAATTATTGTCTTGACCGTCGAATTCACGAAAAAACCTCTTTCTACCGCGCCTTAGGAAGGGAAGGAGCCCTAGACAGTTATTAGACGAAAGCTACCTGCCAATGATTCGTAAGACTTTCATGGAGAATTTTGGATGCGCCATGTAGGTGTGCGTGGCACCGGTACCTTTTACAACAAATTTATTCTACTCCGCACGAGCCGTGTATGGCTGCGAATCCTCGGGAAAGCGAGTCTGAAGTTATACGCACGCGGTACTGGCCGTCAGGTTACTGCCACAAAATGCAATCCGGGGGCATCCACCTCGACCCCCCGCATCCACACAATCTTCCCTTCCAATTCGATCACCGGCCAACTTTGCCGGGCTACGCCCACCACCTGCAGTCGGTCCAGAACCTCTGCAACTTTCTTGGGACCCCGGCTGTACCGCAGGGTGACGCGATCGCCTGCCTTCCAATTCCTTAATGTTGCAGCACTTGAGGTTGCCGGTGGCAGTCCGGTGCACTCCGCCCGGAGCCAGAGGTCATATTCGGGTGCGCGCACCTCTCCCGGCAGGAGAAAATCGACCTGAGGAGGAGCTACAGCAGCCGCCTCCCCCACCCGGGTCAGGCGAATTTCCCGCGGACTGCGCTCCACCGTAATGCCCCCCGGAAGATCGAACTTGCCCCCGCGCGCAGCCCCAGCCATCGCCAGCACTTGTTCCGTGTGATCAAAACTAAGCCGTGCTCCCAGGCGCCGAGCGGCGGCGCGCAAGACTCGCCGGGCCACGGCCGGGTGCAATTCCCGCAGCCGATTCCGCTCGATCGCAATGGTTTCCTGCCCGGGATGAGTACTCGCCGACCGGCCCCCGCCCCGGGTAGGCCGCCCGGGCAGCAGCAGGGAGGGCAAAAGCCGCTGCAATTCTGCCTGCCAGTAGGCCTCCTCATCCGCCGCAATGGACGCTAAACGCGCCAACTGGCCGGCAACTTGAGGGTTGAACGTGCGGAGCATGGGCAGCAATTGGTGGCGAATGCGGTTGCGGGTATGGGCCGTGTCCTGATTGGTGGCATCTTCGCGCCAAGGCTGCGCCACGTTCAGCAACCACGCTTCGATGACAGCGCGGCTGGTTCCCAAAAACGGCCGGAGGATAGTGCCGGGCTTGGTTCCGGCCTCGGCCGCCAGCACCGGGTGAATCCCGCTGAGGCCCTCCGTCCAGGCTCCGCGCAACAGCTTATGCAAAACCGTTTCCGCCTGGTCGTCCAACGTATGCGCGGTAGCCACGGCATCCGCCAAGCCGTCTTCCATCAGCTTCCGGAAGAACCCGTAGCGAAGATTGCGCGCCGCTTCCTCCAGGCTTTCGTGGAGAGCCGCGGCAGCCGCCGGCGCATCGACTCGGTACAAATGGAAAGGCAGATCGTGGGTCGCAGCCAGCCCCGCAACAAACGCAGCGTCTTCCTCCGCCGCACCCGGGCGAATGCCGTGCTCCACATGGACGACGGAAAGCACGATCCCAAGCGCATGGCGCTCCTCGAGCAAGCGCAGCAACAGGGCCACGGAGTCGGCGCCCCCGGAAACCGCCACGGCGATCCGCTGGCCGGGACGGAAGAGGCTGGTTCTGACAATCGGCGGTGTCACCATCGCTGAGGTCGATCCTAAGCTACGCCGCTTTTGAAGGCTATACTGCGGCGATGTATCAGATAAGGACTGCGACGACCGCGGATGCGGCCGTCATCACCCATCACAGGCGGCGCATGTTTTTCGACTCCGGCAAGCAAGACAATCGGCTGCTCGACATCATGGCGGAGCACTTCTTGCCGTGGGTGGAAACCAGGCTTGCCGATGGAAGGTACTTGGGTTGGCTAACCTCAGCCGGCGGGGAGGTGGTGGCCGGCACCGGCATGATTATCCTCGATTGGCCGCCGAATCCGCTCGATCCGCACCGGGATAAGCGCGGGTACGTTTTAAATGTGTACGTGGAACCGGAGCACCGCCGTAAGGGGCTCGCCAGCCACCTGATCGATCGGGCATTGGCGGAAGCCCGCCAGCAAAAAATTCGCGTGGTGGCGCTTCATGCCACAGACGAAGGGCGCCCGCTGTACGAGAGCAGCGGCTTCCGCAGCACCAATGAAATGTTCTACGTGGAGCCGGCCGGGGGCTGATCGCGTCTTCCTGCTATACTCCAATGTTTATGCGGGTTTTCGTTATTGTACCGGCCGCCGGCATGGGTACGCGTATGGCACCGGGCCACGCCACACCCAATGCTCCCAAGCAGTTTCTGACTTTGCAGGGTGTCCCGATCCTCGTCCATAGCTTGCGCGCCTTCGCCGCCGTACCTCGGGTGAGCTGCATTGTGGTGGCCGTGCGGAAGCTGGAAATCAGCCGCATGGAGGCGCTACTTGCCGAGCACGCGCTCGGGGCACGAGTACGGGTAGTGGAGGGTGGCGACACGCGCCAGGAGTCCGTCAGCCACGCCCTCAAGGCGATCCCAGCGGCCGACGACGACATCATCCTTGTTCACGATGCGGTGCGGCCTCTAATTGACTCCGCGACCATCGAACGAACCATCGAAGCCGTAGAAAACTATGGTGCTGCCATTGTGGGGCTCCCAGCCGTGGATACAATCAAGCAGGTGGAGCGCACGGCCCGCGGAGCCATCGTGACCGCTACCGTTCCGCGCGAATACATAGTACAGGCGCAGACGCCCCAGGGTTTTCGCTGGAGCGTGCTCCGTCAAGCCTTCGCCGATGCGGAAGCGGATGGCTTTGTCGGAACCGATGAGGCGAGCATCGTCGAGAGGTCGGGGGCCCAGGTCGTCGTGGTTCTCGGCTCCCCGGCAAACTTGAAAATCACCCATCCTGGCGACTTGAAGCTGGCAGAGTTTTACTTGCAAGAACGATCCTGACGAGAGCAATGATGAGCATGAGAATTGGCTATGGTTGGGACTCGCACGCATTTCAGCCCGGCGTGCCATTGAAGATCGGCGGCATCGCGATTGATCATCCTGAGGGCTTGGCCGGGCACTCCGACGGCGACGTGCTGCTCCATGCGATTACCGATGCCCTCTTGGGCGCCCTGGCTGTGGGCGATATCGGTAGTTTTTTTCCTCCCGGCGACCCGCGCTGGAAGGATGCGGATTCGTCGATTTTCCTCAATCTCGCGCTGGACGAGCTGCGCACTGCCGGCTATCGCATTGTCAACGTCGACACCACCCTGGTCCTTGCCTCGCCCAAAATCGGACCGATTTCCGGCGATATGCGTCAGCGCGTGGCCGAGTTATTGGACATTCTACCCAATTCCGTGGGCATCAAGGCCAAGACCCCCGAAGGCCTGAATCTGGATCACGTAGCCCAGGCCCATGCCGTGGTATTGCTGGAAACGCTGGAAGACCCAGGTGGGATCAGCCTGTTAGAGGCCGAGATCGACGATCCGACCACGGTCGAAAAGGTAGTGAGCGAACTGGTCGGTGAGGGGGCTGGCGGCCGCCGCAAGAGCCGGCGCATGGTGCCGATACCCGCCTTCGATACCGAAGACATCACGTAGATCTTGCCCCCATGACGCGTCGCCTGTAATCTAGCCTGCACTCTACTGTGGAGACTTAGACCATGCACCCACTCTATGGATTCGGGCCCGCGCATTCGCTGCTCTATCTCATGTTCTTTGGCGTCTTTGGCGCCCTGATCTCGATCGTTGTTCTCATTCCCTACTGGTTTATCTTCAAAAAAGCGGGTTTTAGCCCTCTCCTGTCTCTGCTGATGTTCCTGCCGCTCATCAACATCGTTCTGCTGTACGTCCTGGCCTTCTCGCGCTGGAACGTTGTGCCGGCGGCCATGGTCTACCCGGCTCCGCCAGTTCCCTATCCGCCCCAGGTTTGATCTAGCATCGTTAGAGCGATGCTAGAGACCCCTTTGCAACCCCGTGTCCGTTTTGCGCCTTCGCCCACCGGCTATCTGCACGTCGGCGGCGCGCGTACTGCTCTCTTCAACTGGCTCTTCGCCCGGCAAACGGGCGGGACCTTCATCCTGCGGATTGAAGATACCGACTTCGAGCGTTCTTCCGAGGATATGGTCCAGGGCATCCTCGACGGCATGCGCTGGCTCGGGCTCGAGTGGGATGAAGGGCCCTTCTTTCAGTCCCGCCGGTTGCCGCTCTATCAAGCCACCGCCGAGAAGCTGCGACTGAGCGGCCACGCATACCCGTGTTTCTGCACCAAGGAAGAGCTCGAACAACGCCGGGCCCAAGCGGTGGCCGCTGGCAGACCCCCAATGTACGACCGGCGCTGCCGCTCCATCGCCCCATCGCTGGCCAGGGAGCGCGTCGAGAGTGGCGAACCCGCGGCCCTGCGCTTCGCGGTGCCCGACGGCGGCGTGACAGCCTTCGACGATGCTGTCTTTGGCCGGGTGGAATTTGCCAATGCCGAGTTGGAAGACTTCGTTCTCCTGCGCTCCGACGGCGTGCCTACCTACCACTTAAGCGTGGTCGCCGACGATCTGGATATGCGGCTGACCCACATCATTCGCGGCGCTGACCACATCTCCAACACCCCCAAGCAGGTCTTGCAATACCAGGCGCTGGGCGAACCGCTGCCGGTGTTTGCCCATCTTCCGTTGATACTCGGACCGGACAAGAGCCGGCTCTCCAAGCGCCACGGCGCTACCAGCGTGCTTGCTTATCAGGATATGGGGATCGTGCCCGAGGCCTTCCGTAATTTTCTGGCGCTGCTGGGATGGACGCCGGGGAACACAGGCCAGGAGATCTTCAGCTCCGAGGAACTGATCGCGTTGTTCTCGCTGGATGGCATCTCGCGATCAAACGCTGTTTTTGATAATGACAAACTCGCCTGGTTCAACACGGAATGGATCCGGCGTTACTCACCGGAGCGGTTACTACCGCTGATCGAAGAGGAATGGGTGAGGGCGGGCCTCCATCCAGACAGGAGCCGCGAGGAAATACTCTCGACGATCGCTTTGTTGCAAGCCCGTGCGCGTAGTCTGAAGGATTTTGCCCATGCCTTTCGCGGCTATTTCAGCGACGACTACGAATTCGACACCGCCGCTGTAGCCAAGTTCCTTTCCGACGACCGAAGCCGCGCTCTGCTGGTAGAGCTGGGAGATCGTTACCAACTCTTGGACGAATTCACCGAGGCCGCAGCGGAGCAAGTATTGCGCTCCTTTGCGGAAGAAAAAGGAATCAAGGCCGGCGTCCTCATCAACGGCTCGCGAGTCGCCCTCACCGGGCAGGGAGTAGCGCCAAGCCTCTTCGCCGTAATGACAGCCCTGGGCAAAGACCGCGTGGTGAAAAGGCTCCAGGCATCAGAATTGGCCGTGGCCAGAAAGTAGTAGAGGGGCTCGAAGGCTACGGCCTTAAGAGGCTGCGAAAAACTCACGCTTTGTATCAGCGCAAAACTAAACAGGCTGCAGAAAAGCCCATGTTTTGTATCAGGGCACGACTTTAGTCGTGCCGTAACCGCCTGAAAGTAAGAAGGGCTTTAGCCCCTGCTACGGCAAATCGGCTTGGCAAACGACAGGGGCGACGGCTAAAGACGCCGCGTAAGAACTGGATCTCGAGGACCAAACAAACCTGACGGGTGCCCCATGTTCGCGCCAGCTAACGTGGGCCAAAAAGACGGGCGAAGCCCAGGGCGAAGCCCTTCCATTGTTTTTATTCCTTAAGTAAAAGCATTCGAAGAATTCTTGATCGGCCCACGTTAGCTGGCTCGAACCGAATTTCCCGTATGCTGCCCATCCAACAACCACATATGAGGAAAGCCGCATGAGGTATGCCAGCGCCAAAACGCTCCACGGGAAATTCGGGGGAACATGAGGCACCCGTCAGGATCTATTTGGTCCAACAGATCCAGCTCCCACGCAAGTCCGTCCCATTAAGAAATATCTACTGACCCACCACCGTAACCGAAACAGGAATCGTATGCGGCGGCAGGCACGAACTCTCATCACAAGCCTGGTACCGCAGTCCACCAGTCAGCAAATGCTCGCCCGGCTGGACGGTCAGGTGGGCATGCAGCACGAACTCCCCGGTATAGACGCTCAGCTTCTGCTGCGGAGCCACCTTAAGGGAGTAATCCGCACCCGGAGGGAAATCAACTGCGGAGACATTAAGCCCTGCAACTTCCACCACAGCAAGGCGCGCCGGGATCAGCCACTTCTCCGACGGAACGTGCGAGTTGATATGAAAACCGTCCGCCACGTGGAAATGAAGATCTATCTCCGTGGCACGGCGCGCCGGCACCGTTACCTGAACGGGAGAAACAAACTGAACCGCGTCGGCCCCAGGCAGCGGCAAAGGCCGGTCTTTCACGACCTGCAACAGCAGAACCAACATAGCCCAGGAGAACACCTATTTCCCCCCAGCAGCCAAAGCCTTCTTGATACTGGCTTCCACTTCACTCTTCGAAACCAGGCCGGCGGTCTCGGCGACAATCTTGCCATCCCGGCCTACAAAATAAGACGTAGGCAAAAACTCAACCCCGCCGTACTTGTGCGACACCGCATCATCTCCAACCAGCAAAGGGTAGTTAAGCCCTTGCTCCTGACCGAATTTGGCCAGCTTGGCACGCGGCGTATCGGCATCATCCTCAGAAACCCCGAGAATCTCAAAACCCTGCCCGGCATACTGGTTCCGCAAAGCTACCAACCAGGGCATCTCGATCTTGCAGGGCGCGCACCAAGTCGCCCAGAAATTGATCAGCACCGCTTTACCTTTGTAATCTGAAAGAGAAACCTTCTTGCCTTCGACCGAACGCAAACTAAATTCGGGAGCACGCTTACCGCGAAGGTTGGGCAAACCCTCATCGGCGGCCACGTCCTGCTGGACAGACTGGTTATTGGCGGCCTCAGGAACCAGCGTGCCCTGCGCCTGGCGCTGCGCAGCTAGCTTACGCCGCTTGTAATTGGCATATCCGGACCACACCATAAGCCCGAACGCCACGAGAACCAGCAAAATGACCCATTGATTACGCTTCACGTCTCCATTCTAATGGACGACTGCTTTAAGCGGTGGCGGCTTCTGCGGCCTCGATGCTCTCGTAAGTCTTAATCAAAGTGTGGGCGCTGGTCAGCTTGAGTAGCTCGTTCACACGGTAGTTCACCGCCACCAGTCGCAGCAACCGTCCGTGGCGCTTGCCCGACACATAGTAGTTAAGCAGCGCGCCCAACCCGGCTGAATCCATGTATTCCGATTGGGTGAAGTCCACGATCGTGACTTTCACCGTCCCGGCGTTGAGAACCTTCTGGAACTCGAATAAATTGGCCAACGTGATCGGCCCGTTCAAGCGAAAGATGCGGATATCCGGTGTGCTACCCGGAACGACTTCGAAGGTCAAAGGCTCGTTATACATAGCATCCTGGATTGTAGAAAGGCCGAGCGCCGGTTTGATGACAGCCCGGTGAATACCGCCGCCGATCTCCGAACCATTTAGAATGGCTCAAGAATGTATCGTTGGTCGAAGCTCTTCATACCCACCCTGCGCGAAGCTCCGGCCGATGCCGAAGTAGCCAGTCACAAATTTCTATTGCGCTCAGGATATATCCGTCAACTCAGTGCAGGAATTTATTCCTATATCTTCCTGGGCCAGCGCTCGCTGAACAAGATCCAGGCCATCGTGCGCGAGGAAATGGACCGCATCGGCCAGGAATTCCTTTTGCCTGCCCTCCATCCTCGTGAACTGTGGGAAGAAAGCGGGCGCGCCACCATCATGGGGCAGAACCTGTTCAAGCTGCAGGACAGGAAAGGCGCCTGGCTGGTGCTCGGCATGACCGAAGAAGAGGTGATGACGGACATCGCCCGCAAAGAGCTACGCAGCTACAAACAGCTGCCCCAGATCTGGTACCAGATTCAGAGCAAGTTCCGCGACGAGCCCCGGCCCCGCGCTGGCCTGCTGCGGGTGCGCCAGTTCATCATGAAAGACAGCTATTCCTTCGATCTGGACGCTGCCGGTCTGGATGTCAGCTACAACAAGCACGACGGAGCCTATCGCGCCATTCTCGCCCGGTGCGGCCTCAACTACGTCGCCGTGCAAGCTGACTCCGGCGCCATGGGCGGCTCCGCATCGCAGGAGTTCATGGTGTACGCCGAGGCGGGGGAAGACCTGATCGCCAGCTGCCCCGCTTGCAACTACGCGGCCAACGTGGAAAAGGCGACGTCGCAACTGCCTCCGGTCGAGGACCTGCCGGGTGACGCTCCGGAACGAGTGCACACCCCGGGACGGCGCACCATCGAGGCGGTCGGGGCTTTTCTTCAACTCGGGCACGAATATCAAGTCAAGACCATGGCTTATGTGGCGCTGTACCCTGCCGCAAAAGCTGGGCAGCCGGAAATTGTCAGTCTGGTCGTTGCCCTGCTGCGCGGCGACCACATGCTCAACCTGGCGAAACTTGCCGGGCTCTTCCCCGGCGCCAGAGAAATCCGTCCCATGACCGCGGAGGAAATCCTCAGCACTTTTCACTCCCCTGCCGGCTATCTCGGGCCGATCGGTCTCGACATCCTGCCCCCCGGCGCAGACGCAGAATCTGGAAAAGCGACAGTGATCCTGGATAAGGCTCTCGAAGGCCGGCGCAACTTGGTCATGGGCGCCAATGAAGAGGAATATCACCTGCGCAGTGTCACTCCGGGCCGGGATTTTGTGGCGACCGTGACCGCCGACGTGCGCAACGTGCTGGAGGGAGAAAATTGCCCCCAGTGTCCGCCGGGCAACCCGCTGAAGGTAGCAAAAGCGATCGAGGTGGGGCACATTTTCAAACTTGGTTACCGGTACTCCGACGGTATGGGCGTGCGAGTACTCGACCCCAACGGAAAAGAAGTTACCCCAATCATGGGATGTTACGGAATGGGGATTGAGCGCATCCTAACCGCAGCCATCGAGCAAAATCATGACGCGAATGGCTTTTGGCTGGGGCGCTCCATTGCCCCCTTCGATGTGGTGGTCACGGTCACAAATATGGGCGATGCCCATCTGGCCGCCACCGCGGAGCAGGTAGCGACTAAGCTGCAGGACGCGGGTTTTGATGTATTGCTGGATGACCGCGACGAGCGAGCCGGCGTCAAATTTAAAGACGCTGACCTGATCGGAATACCGTACAGGGTCAATGTTGGCAAGAAAGCCGCAGAAGGACGGCTGGAATTGGTAACCCGCTCCACGGCGAGCAGCCAGGACGTTGCGGTTACGGACATAGTCAGCCGGCTGCGGGAAGTCGCCGGGTAAGGACGGGGTTTTTAATTTGGCTATCAAAATCAAGGTTGTTCGCGCTCAATTTTTAGAGCACCCGGTGCGCAATACCATCCTGTTGTCGATAGCCGCGATTCTGCTGCTCACCCTGGTCGTTTGCGAATCGATCTTTGGTTACTACTACTACCAGTACCGGCACATCGTGGACGAGCGGCTGCAGAAGCCGCTGTTTGAGCAAACGGCGAAGATCTATGCCGCCCCCAAGGAAGTACGGGTCGGGCAGAAGCTGACGCCCGAGACGATCGCGCAGGAGTTAAGGGACGCGGGTTACAGCGGAGACAGCGATCGTGAGCGTTCCCGCCTGGGAACCTACGCGCTGAATGATGCCAGCATCACCATCCAGCCAGGGCCCCAGTCTTACCATTCCGAACAGGGCGCCACGGTTACCTTCGACAACGGCAAGGTGAGTAAGATCTCCGGCGATGGCGGTCAGGCCCTAGACGCATATGAGCTGGAGCCCCAACTCATCACAGGGCTGTCGGAGGGCCAATATCGCACCAAGCGGCGCCTGGTCACCTTCAACGAGCTGCCTCCGAACCTCGTCAACGCGGTCACTTCGATCGAAGACCGGCGCTTCTTTGCGCATGGCGGCGTGGACTACTTCCGCCTCCTGGGCGCCCTTCGTGACGACTTGCGGGCGGGCCGCCGGGCCGAGGGAGGATCCACCCTGACCATGCAGTTGGCGCGTGGCTTTTTTCTGACCCCGGAGAAGCGAGTCAAGCGCAAGATCATTGAGATTGCCATCACTTTCCAGTTGGAAAATCGCTTCAACAAGCAACAGATCTTCCAGATCTATGCCAACGAGATTCCCCTGGGACAGCAGGGAAGCTTTGCCATCAACGGCTTCGGCCAGGCCGCGCAGACCTACTTCAGCAAGGACGTGCGGCAGTTGGATCTCGCCCAATGCGCGATGCTGGCCGGCATGATCCAGCATCCGAGCTTCCTCAATCCGTACCGCCACCCTGAACGGGTTACGCAGCGCCGCAACCTGGTGCTCGATGCCATGGTGGCCTCTGGCAAAATCACCAGGGAGCAGGCCATGGAAGCCAAGGCTGAGCCTCTCCACCTGACTCCCATCAATGTCGACGCAGGCGAGGCGCCGTACTTTGTCGACTTGGTGCGCGACCGGTTGGTGCAGCACCTGGGCGACACCGATTTCAACCACCAGGGTCTGCGCATCTACACCTCGCTCGATCCGGACTTGCAACAGGTCGCTACGAACGCCGTGGCGGACGAAATGAAGATCGTCGACGCTCAGGTGGAAAGGCTGCATGCGCGCCGGGTCAAAGCTGGTGACAACGCCCCAATCGTCTATCCTCAGGTCGCCTTGGTGGCGCTCAATCCGCACACGGGTCAGGTATTGGCATTGGTGGGCGGGCGGAACTACGGGGCCAGCCAATTTGACCACGCGATCCAGCACCGGCCAACCGGCTCCGCCTTCAAGCCCTTTGTCTACGCCGCGGCGTTTAACACCAGCCTGGCGGGCACGATCTTAACCCAGCCGCCTCCGCAGCCCGCTCAGGCCAGCGAGCAACTTGTATCCGCCGAACCCGCTCCGCCCGATCCCGGGAGGCAGAGTGGGGTCTTCACCGCCGTCACCCTGCTTAACAACACGTTGACGACTTTTGAAGACGGCTATGCGCCAGGTAACTACCACAATGACATGCGTTTCAACGGCCAGATCACTGCGCGGACTGCGCTCCAGTGGTCGCAAAACAACGCGACTGTCTCGCTGGCCCAGATGGTTGGCTACAACAACGTCGCTTCCCTGGCCCGCGATGCCGGCATTAAATCCGCTCGCGGCACCCCGGCGGTGGCGTTAGGAGCCTATGACGCCACGCCCCTGGATCTCGCTGGCGCTTACACCACCTTCGCGAATGGCGGAGTCAGGATCGAGCCCTGGTTAGTCGCCTCCGTCCGTTCCCCTTCAGGAGACGTACTCAACGACTATCCGCCCAACACCAAGCCGATTCTTGATCCGCGCGTCGCCTATCTCACTGTGGCGTTGATGGAGAACGTGATCAACGCTGGTACCGGCGCCACCGCGCGTCAGCACGGCTTCACTGCCCCCGCTGCCGCCAAGACCGGCACCTCTCGCGATGCGTGGTTCGCCGGTTTCACCAGCAATCTGCTCTGCGTGGTGTGGATCGGGAATGACGACTATTCCGATCTCAAGCTCGAAGGCGGCAAGGCCGCTGGTCCTGTGTGGGCCGATTTCATGAAGCATGCGGTTCAGTTGCCGCAGTATTCCGACACCAAGCAATTCGTCGCTCCGCAGGGCGTTTCGACGGTGCGGCTGGACAAAGTGACCAACCTCCTGGCGGACGCCGCCTGCCCGCAGGATTACGATGCGGTCTTTCTGGATGGCACCGCCCCTGCGCAGACCTGTGATCAGGCTGCGGGCGACCAGCGTAATCTTTTCCAGAAGCTCTTCGGCATTGGGGAAAAAACAACCGTAGCGCCGGCGCCAGTGGCGAACGGGATGCCGGCGATGCCGCCGCAGCCGACGGGCTCCCAAGCGGCTGCGGCTTCGACCCAGCCCGGGCCTGCCCCGCCCCCTCCCGACCAGCAGCAAAAAAAGAAAAGAGGCTTCTTCGGCAGGCTCTTCGGCTCTAAAAACGACAACGACAAGCAGCAACAACAACAGCCCGATTCATCGCAACCGCACTAGAAAAACATATCTGGCGACAGGCAACAACAACAGCCGCAGCCCGATTCATCGCAGCCGCATTAGAAAACATATCCGTGCTTTGTATCAGGGCACGACTTTAGTCGTGCCGTTATCGGCTAAAAAAATGATGGGCTTTTAGCCCCTGCCACGCCAAATCTGCTTTGCAAATGACGGGCGCAGGGGCTTAAAACCCTCACCTCGCCGATTCTCTACGGCACCACTTAGCCGCTGAGGATTACTCAGGGACTAAAAGAGGGTGTGTGAGAACTATACAAACGCAGTCCGCGCGCGACCTGAACTAAAGGACCAAACTAAACTTGACGGGTGCCCCATGTTCGCACCAGCTAACGTGGTCCGAAAAAGACGGGCGAAGCCCATCAAACGATTTCAATCATTGAGTGAAAGCATTCGAAGAATTCATACTTGGCCCACGTACGCTGGGGCCTACCCGGGGCACCCGTCGAGTTCAGTTTGGTCCTTCAGTTCCGGTTCGTGTTCTCACACACCCTTTTAGCCCGATCCGTTCTAGATCCCAAAGGTGCGGGCTAAACAGGCCGCGGAAACACTCATGCTTTGTATCACGGCCTAACTAAAGTCGTGCCCTGATACCAAGCATCGAAACGCTTTCTTAATAAACTATCCCTTCTGACACTCCGGACACCAATAAGTAGACCGCGCCCCCGGACCCTGCTTCCGCATAAGAATCGTCGTCCCGCATCGGCGGCACTCTAAGCCCTTACGCCGATAGACCCACATCCGCGCTCCCGGATTACTCGACCCCGTCGTACGCCGCAATCCCGTGTAGGTCACCATGCCGTCCGGAGCCCCTTCTGCAACATTGGCAGCAAGGAAGCGGCGCGCAGTCGCCAACAGGCACTCAATCTCCTGGGCACGCAGGCTGGCCACGGTGCGGAATGGGTTCACTCCGCACGCAAAGCAAATCTCGGATTTGAAGACATTCCCGACCCCAGCCAACACCCGCTGATTGAGCAGAACATTACCCACCTCTTCACTGCCGTGCTGGACCAGGCGGGTCCCTGCTTCATCCGCTGCAAACGTATCATCCAGCACATCGGGGCCCAGCCCGGCAACCCCGGCAAACCGTTCCAGCGTCCGCGCGGTATGAAAGCGAGCGATCGGCACATCAAACGCCACCGCCACCATATCCTTCGTGCCCAGCACCACCCGCATGTGGCCGCGACCGCGCTTCCATCGCTCCCCTGCGCGATAAATATGCCAACTCCCGCTCATCAGCATGTGCGTAGTGAGGATAAGATCTCCGGAAAAATGAATGAGCAGCCATTTCCCACGCGATTCCACTTGCTCGACCGTGCGGCCGGTCACCGGGCTCTGATCGTTCACGCTGGCCAATTGAGCATAAGCCGTCTCAAACAGCGTCACCTGTCGGCCAGCGAGCGCCTGCTGTAGGGCACGCGCGGAACGGAAGATGGTATCCCCTTCAGGCATGCACCACGCGCCGGAAGTTGAGTCCCGTCGGCGCTAAATGGAACCCTGCATCCTGAAGAAACGGTGCCAGAAAGTCCTGCGCTGCGGGCTCCCCATTAATGGTCGAGATGAGCATGCCGCCCCGATGATCCTCGCGGGCCTCCATATCCTGCTGCGCCAGGCCCGCGAGAAAGGCACTGAGATCTCGCGCCGTTGCCGAGCGCTCTGGCTCCTCCGCGGGCAAAAACACCTGCACATTAGGATTATTGCGGCGCATGTACGCCACCATTTCACCATTGCGCAGCACAACACTGGCGCCCGCGCTACGGGTGAGCGAGACGGCCGCGGGCCAACGCAGAACCGATCCATAAAAATTGGCTGGATCTGTAGCCGCAAGAGTTATCATTTCCGGCTTTTCGACCGGCGGTCCCCCGCGCAGTCCACGAAGCAGGTCCACCGCCGCAGGCAGAGCAAACTGCGTCGCCCCCAAACCGGCGACAAAATACCCTCGCCGGATGCGCCCGCTTTCTTCAAGCGCCTTCAACACATCGTAGATGGCGCTAAAGCCTCCCGGCAGGTTCTCACTAGCGGCCGACTCCCGGGTGAGAACCCCATAACGACTCAGCAACTGGTTGGCCACCGCGTGGCTCCATTCTGTCGCGGACACCGTCGGCGAGGGCACCAGTGTCCACCGGCCCTGGGCGCTGGGCGGAGTGGTGCGCCGGGAGCGGAAGGAAGGCAAATTATGCTGCCGCTTGGGCTGGCGGGACGAAGACGGCCGCGCGACAAACGCGCGCAACGCATGAAAAGTGTCGTTGGTCACCAGGCCCCGCCACACCAGGTTCCAAAGGGCGTCGAGCGACTCACCCGGGTATCCCCCACCGGCCGCCTCGTGGAGTTGGGCAAAGAACGCCGCGCCGCTCTGCCCCAGTTGCTCCAACAGCGCGAGTTCTCGCGGGCTCAACGGGTTATCCGCTGGAGGGGCAACGCGCGGAGGCAGCAACGTCCTCAACTTATCCGCCAGGAATAAACCGATCCGTCCGTCGTGTTCTCCCAACGAATCAAGCCCGCACCAGACGACTTCGCCGGCCGCAATCAAAGTGTCCAAACTGCCGGGCGAGTAGTTAGCCAAACGCGCGGGCAGAATGGAAGTCTCTACCAGGGAAGCGGCTAGCGGCGCGCCCTGCAAGTGCTCGATGGTATCCAGCAACGCATCGAGACCGCGCCTACGCTGCAGCACGCCTTGCCAGTGGGTCGCCAACCGCGCCAGCGTCTGTTGCTCAATGGGCTCCACTTCGCGGCGCAAACGCGCCAGCGATTTGCGCCGGATCAGGCGCAGCACCTCGGCATCGCACCATTCGCGGTAGAGACCACCGGGGCGGAATCCGCCTTCCACGATGCGGCCGTCGGGCAGCAGCGCGTTCAAAGCGCCCTCGATTTGCGGTCCGTCCAAGGCGAACCGGGAGCTCACCTCGGCCAGGGTGAAAGGCCCGTGGGTGCGGGCATAGCGGCGCACCAACTCCAGCACGGGCGCCGCTACGGATTCCAGCAGAGCCGTCGCAATCCCCGGAGGAAGCGGGATCCCCAATGCGTCCCGGTAACGAGCCGCGTCCTCCACCGCAATCAACCGCCTCTCTCCGGCGATCTTTATTTCCAGCAAACGCCGGGCACGAAGCAGACGGTCCAATTGCCCGGCGAGCTCCGTGTCGGCGAGGCGTCGCACCAGCTCTTCCCGCGACAGATCCCCGATCCGCAACAGCAGGTCGTGGATGCCGTCCGCAGAGCGGATGCGTTGGGTTTCGAGCAAGCCCTGCAGCTGCTCCTCCACTTCGCGGATGGCCTCGGCATCCAACAGCTCGCGCAGATCAGCATCGCCCAGCAGATCCCGCAACTGCTCCTGGTCGATGGAAAGCGCCTGTGCCCGGCGTTCGGCCAGAGGCGCATCCCCGTCGTAGATGTAATTGGCGACATAGCTGAACAGCAGCGACGACGCAAACGGAGAAGGCGTGCGCGTGTCGGCAACATGCACGCGCACATTTCGCTGCTGGATGGCGCGCAGCGTCTCCAGCAGCGCCGGCATATCGAAAACATCGCGCATGCACTCCCGGTACGCTTCCAACAAAATAGGAAACGAAGGATAGCGGGAGGCAACCGCCAGCAGATCGTAGGCCCGTTTCCGCTGCTGCCACAAAGGCGCGCGGCCCTGAGCCCGGCGGCGAGGCAAAAGCAGCGCCCGTGCCGCGCTCTCGCGGAATTTCGCCGCGAACAGCGCGGTGCCGCTGAGCTGGCGCAACACCAGGTCTGTCGCTTCCTCGGCATCGATCAGAACCAGGTCTGCATCCGGAGCCGCATCGCTGTCGGGAAAGCGCAAGACAAACCCGTCGTCGCCCCACATGGCCTCGACATCGGTACCGCCGCTCTCGCGAATACGCCCGCTGATCGCCATGGCCCAAGGCGCGTGAATACGATTGCCGAACGGAGTCAGCACGCATACCCGCCAATCGCCCATTTCATCCCGCGTGCGCTCGATCACGATGGTGCGGTCATCTGGCACCACGGTAGTGGCGATTTCCTGGTCAGCGAGAAAGCGGATGAGGTTTTCCGCGGCCATAGTGTCGAGATCGTGCTCCCGGACAAGCCGGCTCAGTGCGGCATTGCGCGGCATGTCCCGCAATTCGCGCACCAACTGGCCGATGCGGCGGCCAAACTCAAGCGGCCGGCCGGCATTGTCTCCATGCCAGAACGGCATCTTCCCCGGCTGGCCCGGCGCCGGCGACACCAAAACCCGGTCGTGGGTGATTTCATCGATCCGCCACGTGGAAGCACCCAGGATGAAGGTGTCGCCTGTCCGGCTTTCAAACACCATCTCCTCATCCAACTCACCCACCCGGATCGGTTTCCCCTCCGCGCCGGACAGAAAAACACCGTAGAGCCCGCGATCGGGGATGGTGCCCCCGTTGAGGATCGCCAGCATCTTGACACCCTCGCGCGGGGCGAGCGTGTCGGTCCCGCGATCCCAAGTGATGCGCGGCCTCAGGTCGGCGAATTCGTCCGAAGGATAGCGGCCGGCCAGCAGGTCTAATACTCCAACGAAGGCCTCGCGGGTAAGACCGCTAAAGGGCGCCGCCCCGCGCACCAGCCGGAAGACTTGCTCCACGCTAATCGGGCTGGGCGAGGGCGGCTGAGCCACGACGGCGACAATCTGCTGCGCCAGCACGTCCAGAGGATTGCGCAAAAAGCGGGTCGACTCCACCAGGCCTTCATGCATGGCTTTTGTCACTGCGGCACAGGCCACCAGGTCGGCGCGATACTTGGGAAAGATAACCCCTTCGCTGGCGGCGCCCACCTGGTGCCCCGCCCGGCCAATGCGTTGCATGGCGCTGGCCACGGAAGGCGGCGCTTCAATTTGCACCACCAGGTCCACTGCGCCCATGTCGATCCCAAGCTCGAGCGAAGAAGTCGCAACCAGCGCGCGCAGCCGCCCGGCCTTCAATTGCTCTTCAATCTCCGACCGCTGGGCAGCCGCCAGCGAGCCGTGATGCGCGCGCGCCAGTTGCTCACCCGCCAATTCATTAATCGCGCCCGCCAGCCGCTCGGCGATCCGCCGGCTGTTCACGAAAATGATGGTGGAGGTACGCTGGCGAATGATCTCCACCAGACGGGGGTGGATTGCGGTCCAGATGGAAGTCCGCTTAGGACCTTGGGAGGCCGCACCGCTGGGCAGTTCTTCCCGTTGGCCGAGCCGGGCCATGTCCTCGACCGGAACCTCGATACGCAGGTCCAGCTTCTTGGGTTCGCTGGCGTCGACTATGGTAACGGGACGGTAGGTCGTGGCGGCGTCCTCATTTGTCCACAACGCCCCTCCGAGAAAGTGGGCTACCTCTTCGAGCGGGCGTTGCGTAGCGGAAAGACCGATCCGTTGCACCTTGCCCTCGGTAATCGCCTCCAGTCGCTCCAGCGAGAGGGCCAGGTGCGCCCCGCGCTTGGTGGGGACCACGGCATGGATTTCATCGATGATCACCGTATCGACCCGGCGCAGGGTCGAGGACGCGTCCGAAGTAAGCAGCAGATAGAGCGACTCCGGGGTGGTAATGAGGATCTCCGCCGGATGCCGCCGAAAGCGGCTTCGCTCCTTCTGCGATGTGTCACCGGTGCGGATACTGATTTCCGGCTGATGGAAGGCCACGCCGGCTTGCCGCGCCATATTCGCCATGCCCGCCAAAGGCGATCGAAGATTACGTTCGACATCGACGGCCAAAGCTTTCAATGGGCTAATGTAGATAACCCGGCAGCCTTCGGACTCGTCGGCTGCGCGGTGCAGCATAAGCCGGTCCAGACACCACAGAAACGCTGTCAAGGTTTTGCCGCTGCCGGTGGGCGCCAGAATCAAGGTACTTTCGCCCTTTGCGATGGCCGGCCACCCAAGCCGCTGCGGCGCGGTAGGCTGCTCAAAAACCGCGCGAAACCACTCCGCCGTCACCGGATGGAACAAATCGAGCACATCCCGAGTTGGCTTCTTTGCCGCCATAAGTGTCTACCTCAGCATAGATGCTGGGGCAAGGCTGCTCGCGAAGGCTTTCGCCGGCGTACGACCAGGCAAAGAAAACCGCAGATCCGCTGCGCTCCGGTCGAGATGACAAATTTGTTGAGCAATTGGCTGCTCCCGGAGCTGGCGGTGCCACAGTGTTCAGTTAGAACCGATCGAGTCCCGTCAGGGACGGCCTGAAAATAGCCCAGGACGCAGTCCTAGGTACATGGAACGCATCGGATCAGTCCCGCAGGGACGGCTGAATTCCTTCATCTGTTTCAGCCGTCCCTAACGGGACTTACTCATTTCGGCTAGCCAACCAAGGACTGCGTCCTGGGCTGTTTTCAGACCGTCCCTGGCGGAACTCAATGCAGGGTGCCCGGGAGAAAAACTCCTTAGTCGCGGTTAACAACGCGGAGGCGCAGCAGGCCCACCTGCCCCGAATCAATTGGCGCAGCTTTCCAGCGGAAATTAACAAGCCGCACCGCCCCATTTTGCTATCCTTAAAATGTTATGCCTACGAAAAAAGACCTCCTGACTACCCCAATTCAGCACATCGACATCAAGCAGCACAACGTCGTTCCCTTGGTCGATGCGATGCAGTCTATGGCCTACAGCTCCCGTGATCTCTCCCGGGCAGCCTCCATTTACGAGCGCATGTTGCGCGACCAGGAATGTGGGGTAATCCTCTGCCTGGCAGGATCGCTGATCAGCGCGGGACTCAAACAGATTTTCGTCGACCTCATCCGCAACAACATGGTCGATGCCGTGGTCTCCACCGGCGCCAATATCGTCGATCAGGACTTCTTCGAAGCCCTGGGCTACAAGCACTGGATCGCCGACGACCTCTATCGCCAGGGAACGGAAGACGCCACCCTGCGCGAGCTGATGATCGATCGCATTTACGACACCCTCATCGACGAGGAAGAGCTGCGCGAGTGCGACGATACCTGTCGCATCATTGCCGATTCCCTGGACCCGCGCCCCTACAGCTCGCGTGAATTCATCCGCGAAATGGGCGCCTATCTCGAGAAGCAAGGCAAGACCCCGGAAAAAGGCGGAGTCGACAGCATTATCTTCAGCGCCTACCAGATGGATGTGCCGATCTTCGTGCCTGCCTTCAGTGACTGTTCCGCCGGCTTCGGGCTCGTAGCCCACCAGCACAGCCGGGGCGACAAGCCCAAGGTTTCCATCGATTCGGTAAAAGACTTCTACGAACTGACCCAATTGAAGATCGCGAACCCGACCACCGGCCTGCTGATGATCGGCGGTGGAGTACCCAAGAACTTCGCCCAGGACATTGTCGTCGCCGCCGAGATCCTCGGGCTCGACGCGCCCATGCACAAATACGCCATCCAGATCACCGTCGCCGATGTACGCGACGGCGCCCTCTCCTCGAGCACCCTCAAGGAAGCCAGCTCCTGGGGCAAGGTAGACACCACCTACGAGCAAATGGTGTACAGCGAAGCCACCCTCGCGCTCCCGATGATCACCGGTTATGCCTTTCATAAAAAAGCACATGCGGAGCGCAATCAACGCCGCTGGTCGCGCCTGCTGGAGCCCGTGACGGCATAACGTCCTAATCCCGGGGTAGTACGAAAGTGGCAGCTGAAGCCCTTCTTTTTCCGTGGTTTCAGGCCTGGGACCGGTATACTTCGATGCATCCCCCGAACGCTGTCAATTGAATAATTGGGGGTATTACCTTGTCTCTGCTTCTTGGTGTAGCCGGTCTTACTTATGCGTTACTCATCGTCGTTTTCTGGTCCGTTGGCCGTATGTCGGCGTTATCAGACCGGTATGTTGAGAGCCGTGCCAACGTAATCCCGTTCCATCGCGGTTAAATCGTTTTTCGCACGGCGTAAACCGAAGCTAGAAGTTTCCGCAGCTTTCCTTTCAAAGAAAGCCATTCGTAACCGCTGTCGGAAACTTCCTACGTATTGCGAAAAATGCTCTAAGTCGAAGAAAAGCCAGCGCGTCTGCGACGTTAAACCAGGAACGCGCTGCTTCATCCACTGCGGTTTTCCCCCGATCCGATCCGTTGGAGGTGCGTCAGTTCTTCCTACCTGCTTACGTGGACTCCGGTTAGTCACTGTATAGGCCTGCATCGCGCGCCTATACTGCGGATGGTTAGCGTGTAGCATGGGCCTTTATCGTCCTTAACGCTCAGGCGACTGGCTTTAGTTAGAGCTCGTTAAATTAGAACCGCATCGATAGAGAACGAGTGACTTGGCTTCGAGATAGACTGCCTTCCACAATATTTTTCGCGGTTGCGTTGGGCCTCTCGGCTTACGGCGGCGTGGTGCTGCTGCTCGGCCGCGGTGGCACTTTCTCCGCCGCGGTGATCATTTGGGCGTGCGCCCAAGTGGTGCTGATCGCTCTCTGCGTCCACAGCTTCCTCGATTCCTCCCGCCAGGATGAGGAGGAGTGGGAGGTGCAGCAGGTCGCCCAGCTGCAACGCAGCATCCTGGACTCAGCCGGCCCCATGATCCTGGCCACCGATCTCCAGGGCAACCTGCTCATCTTCAATCCCGCCGCTGAACGCATGTTGGGCTATCGCTTTCACGAGGTCCTGGGCCAGCTCAATGCTCATGATCTGTTCCCCGAAGGCGAACTGGAGCGGGTCGGACAACTGCTCGTGTCCAGACTTGACCGCGCTCCCGCCATCGACATGCAAAGTGTCTCCACGGAGCTGAAACATTACGTCCAGTACGTCACCAGCTTCCCGGTAAGCCGGGTCCGCGGCTTTGAAATCCTCTGCCGCCGCAAGGACGGGACGACATTTCCCGCCATGGTGTACCTCTCCGCAGTAAGAAACTCGGAAGGTGCGCTAACCGGTTTGCTGGCCATCGCCACCGACCTGACGGCGACCAAGCGGGCCGAGCATGCCTTGCGCGAAAGCGAAGAGCGCTATCGCGACCTGTTCGACAACTCGCAGGAAATGATTGCCACCCTGAGCCCGCGGGCCAAGTATCTCTACGTCAATCCAGCCTGGCAGATGTGCTTCGGAAAGAGCGCGGCCGCGTTTGAAAGCCTGGTTAGCTTCGAAGCCGCCTTTCCCCCGGACATACAAGCGAACGCGGGTAGCTTGTTTGACCGCGCACTGCGCGGCGAGCGCATCGATCGCGCCAATCTCCGCGTACAAGACGCAAGCGGCATGTATCGCGAGCTGGAAGCCAGCCTAAGCTGCCGCCAAGACCGGGGCGAGCCGGTTTCGGTGCGCTGTATCTTCCGCGATGTCACCGCCCAATACCAGCGCGAACGCCGCTTGGCCATGCAGCTCGCCGTCAGCCAGGTGGTCGGGGAATCCACCACCTCCGACGAGGCCCTCCCAGCCATGCTCGAATCCCTGGGAACCAACCTGGGCTTCGATATGGCGGGGCTCTGGTTCGTCAGCAGCGACCATCACTGCCGCTACCTGGCCGGTTGGTACGCCCCCGATCGGGCCTGCATCGAGTTCCATCGCGACAGCATCGGACGAGTACTGCAAAAAGGAAAGGACCTGCCCGGCCAGATCTGGGCCGCGGAAAGCCCCTGCTGGATCGAGGACCTGCAGGGAGACGGCAATTTTCTGCGCGCCACCTCCGCCAAGGCGGACGGGCTGGTCACCGGCTGGGGTGTTCCCGTCCGCGTGGGCAACCAGGTAATCGCCGTGGTCGAGTTCTTCAGCCGCCAGAAGCAGCGGGAAGACAGCGAGATGATGGCCACGGTCGAAACCGTTTGCGCCTCCATCGGCCAGTTCATGGCGCGCTCCGCGCAAGAGACCCGGCTCGAGGAGCTGAACCGCCAGAAGGAATCGATCCTTAACTCGGTGGCCGACGGCATCTTTGGAACCGATTCCGCCGGCCGCATTGTGTTCGTCAACCCGGCCGCGGCCAACATGCTCGGCGCGCACGCCTTCGACCTGATCGGCCGCACCGTGCACTCCGTCGTGCACGAGGAGCGCAAGGGCCGGGAGAAGTGTTCCGACCAATGCCGCACTGGCCGCGCCTTCCTGGTCCGCGAGGGCACCAGCGGGCAGGATGTGTTCTACCGCAGGAATGGCGCCTCCTTCCCCGTCGAGTTTTCGGTCACCCCAATGGTCGAGCACAACATCGCCGTGGGCAGCGTGCTCAGCTTCCGCGACATCAGCCAGCGCTACGCTCTCGACCGCATGAAAGACGAATTTGTCTCGACCGTAAGCCACGAACTCCGCACTCCCCTCACCTCCATTCGTGGTTCGCTGGGGCTGCTGTCGACCGGCCTTCTGGGGGAGATGGGGGAGAAAGCGTCCAACCTGTTGCGCATCGCCGTCAGCAACTCTGACCGCCTGGTCCGCCTCATCAATGACATCCTCGACCTCGAGCGTATGCAGTCGGGCCGCGCGCCGCTAACCTATCGCAGCTGCGATCTGGAAGAGCTCGCCCGGCAGGCGATCGACGCCATGACCCCGATGGCGGAAGCCGCCAAGGTACAGCTCCTGCTCGACTCCGGCCCCGTGCAAGTGGAAGTGGATCCCGACCGGCTGCAACAGGTGATGACCAACCTGCTGAGCAACGCCATCAAGTTCAGCCCCCCTCAGTCCCAGGTGACCGTCTCCCTCGAACGGCTACTCGACGGAGTCACCATCAGCGTCAGCGACAACGGCCGGGGCATTCCCAAAGACAAGCTGGAGTCGATCTTCGACCGCTTCCAGCAAGTCGATGCTTCCGATTCACGGCAGAAGGGTGGAACCGGACTGGGCCTCGCCATCTGCCGCACCATTGTCATGCAGCATGGCGGCCGCATCTGGGCGGAGCGCAATCCCGATCGCGGCTCGACCTTCCGCATGTTCCTCCCATCGGTAAGCCGGGATGCAGAGATCTCGCGCCTCGACGGCACCTCGGCTGCCTCCATGGTCAGCGCAACGTCTGTCCTGATCTGCGACGAGAACCCTGAGACTCGGGCCACTCTGGCGGAGAGCCTCAGGCAGAATGGCTATTCGGTGCTCGAGGCGTCCACCGGTGACGAGGCAGTGGTGATCGCCCGGCAGAGCCCGGTACAAGCTATCCTGCTCGACATGAGCCTTCCCAGCCTGCGCGGCTGGGAAACCTTGCACCTGCTGCGCGACGATCTGCGCACCGCCGCCATCCCGGTCGTGGTTTTGAGCGCGTTTGGGGCGATGAACGATCCCGAGGTGGAAAAGGCTGCCCACGCCTGGTTGGAGCAGCCGCTGGAGACCGAATCCATGCTGGCGGCGCTCTCCCGGGTCCTGCAAATGGATCGGCAACCGTCGCGTGTGTTACTGGTAGAGGATGATGCCGACTTGGCCAAGGTCATCCTGGCCACATTCGAGCGCGCGGGGGTCCAGGTTCACCACGCCCCCACCCAGCGCAAGGCGATGGAGCTGTGCGTTGCCTCGCGCCCGGATTTGGTGATCCTGGATATTGGCCTCCCGGACGGCGACGGATTTGGGCTGGTGGACTGGCTGCGCCAGCAACAGGAAATGAAACTGCTTCCGCTGGTCGTCTACTCCGCTCAGGATCTGAGTGAGAGCGAACGCCAAAAGTTGCGGCTGGGGCATACCGAGTTCCTTACCAAGGCGCGCGTCCAATTGCAGGATGTGGAGACCCTTGTCCTGACCATGCTAAGGCAGCCACCCGAAACCACTGGAGTACCTTTGGGGTGGGAGGGAACAGGTTCTCCCAGCCTTTGAAGTGCTTTCTTTATGACACATCGCATCCTGATCATTGATGACGAAGACGACATACGCCAAGTAGCCGCCATGAGCCTGGAAACGGTGGCGGGTTGGGATGTTTTGCTGGCCAACTCCGGCAGACAGGGGATCGAACGCGCCAGCGCCGATCAGCCAGATGCCATTCTCCTCGATGTCATGATGCCGGAGATGGACGGACCCACCACACTGCTCAAGTTGAAGGCCAACCGTAGCACGGCGCACATTCCCGTTTTGCTGCTAACCGCCAAGGTCCAAGGCCCGGATCAGCGCAGGTTTGCCGAAATGGGTGTGGCGGCCATCCTTTTCAAGCCTTTTGATCCCTTGACTCTGGCGCGGCAGATTTCCGCCGCCTTAGGCTGGAAAGAAGGCGGGTGATCCGATGACCGAGCCTTCGACTGACACAAACCCCGTTCCTCCCGAAAGCCAAAGTCAGGAGCAAAGGCTGCAGGCCATGCTCTCCGCCCTCTGGGATCGAAGCCGGCACACCGTGGTTGAGCGCACGACCCTTCTGCAAGCTGCCGGTGCTTTGCTAAGCGACGACCGCTTGGACGAGCCTACCCGGCAAAGCGCCGTGGACTCTGCCCACAAGTTGGCGGGTGTCCTCGGCACATTCGGCCTTCCCCGGGGCACGGAACTGGCACGGGAGGCGGAAATCTTCTTCGGCCGGATCAACAGCAGGGAGGCCCCGCTGGACAAACGGGAGATTGAGCGACTGCAGGTTATGCTGGCCGAGCTGTCCCGCCTGGTCGACCGCGGACCGATGGGACCATGAACGACCTGGGCCGCCTGCTCATCGCTTTGGGCCTGGTGTTGCTCATTGCGGGCGGACTGGTGCTGCTGTTAGGCAGGACCGGTATTCCGCTGGGAAGGCTGCCGGGCGACATCTCCTACAAGAGCAAGAACGTTTCCGTTTACGTTCCCCTGGGAACCTCGATATTGCTCAGTGTCCTGCTCTCAGTGGTCTTCTATTTGATCTCCCGCTTCCGGCGCTGATGCAGTCTAGTAAACTCGACGTTTGGTGGAGGCGCCAGTGCCTAATCCGGAGGAATCCATAGGCCAGCTCGGACTGTTATTCCCCGAGGCCACCGCTAACCGGCGGCGGGTATGGCGGGTCGGCCAGCTGGTAGGCGAGGTCCGGAACCACATCGAGCGTGAGTACGCGGATGTGTGGGTGGAAGGCGAGGTCTCCAACTACCGCCCGGCTCCCTCCGGTCACGCCTATTTCACCCTGAAAGATGGCGAGGCGCAGTTGCCGGTGGTGCTCTTTCGCAGCCAGGCGAAGCTCTTGCGCTTCAAGCTGGAAGATGGCCTGCAAATCCTGGTCCGTGGACGGGTGTCGGTCTACGAGCAGCGCGGCCAGATGCAGCTGGTGGCTGAGTTCGTCGAGCCGGTGGGCGCGGGCTCGCTACAGATCGCCTTCGAGCAGCTAAAGGCCAAGCTGCAGAAGGAAGGCCTATTCTCTCCCGACAAAAAGCAGCCTCTGCCTGCCTTCCCTCATTGCATCGGGATCATCACCTCGCCCACCGGCGCGGTCATTCGTGACTTTCTCAACGTGGCCGGCCGCCGGCACCTGGCTCTGCACGTGCAGCTTTACCCTTCCGCAGTGCAGGGCGAAAGCGCTGCCCTGGAGATTGCCGCGGGCATTGCCTTTTTCAACCGGGCGCGCACGGTGGACGTGATCGTCCTGGCGCGCGGCGGGGGCTCGCTCGAGGACTTGGCGCCGTTCAACAGCGAGTTGCTGGCCCGAGCCATTGCCAATTCGAAAATTCCGGTGGTCTCCGCCGTCGGTCATGAAACCGACTTCACGATTGCCGATTTCGTGGCGGACCTCCGTGCGCCCACCCCTTCCGCCGCGGCGGAGCTGCTCACCGAGGCGCAGCATAAGGTGGAGGAGCGTTTGGAGCAGCTGCACCGCCGTCTGACCCACGCCTGCCGTTACCAGCTGATGCGGGCCCAGGAGCGCTTTGCCCGGCTTTCCGCCCCGGCGGCCTTCGCCCGGATGCGCAACGCACTGGCCCGGCGCCAGCAGCGGCTGGACGAGCTGCAGTACCAAATGGAAGCTGCCTGGCGCCGGCGAAGCCGCGAGACTGCCGAAAAGTTGCAGAAGCTCGAAGGCCGGCTGCTGCGTCAGGATGTAAGCCACCGCATGCGTGTGGTGCGGGAGCGACTTGCCATGCTGGACGGACGGATCGGCCGCGCGCAACAGGAACTGCTGCTGCGCTGCGAGGCCAGGCACGCCAATGCCAGGGCGCGGCTCGACAGCCTCTCTCCCCTGGCAGTGCTGAATCGGGGATACGCCTTGGTGTTCGACGAGGCGGGCGCTCTGGTTCGCCACGCGGACGCGGCGCCCGACGGGAGCCTGATCCGCACCCGATTCGCCCAAAGCACACTCACCAGCCGGGTCACCAAATCATGAGAAAGCTTTTTGGAACGGACGGCATTCGTGCCGTGGCCGGAGTAGCTCCACTGGATCCAGCCACTATCTTTGCCACTGGAGTGGCCCTGGCCTCCTCGGCCCCCAAGGTGCTCTTGGGGACGGACACGCGAGAATCGAGTTCGTGGATCTCGGCAGTGATTGCCGCCGGCCTGCGCGAGGGCGGCGCGGAAGTTCAGAACGCCGGCGTCATCACCACTCCTGGAGTAGCCTACCTGGCTCGCCAGCACAAATTTGCCGCGGGAGTCGTGATCTCCGCCTCGCATAACCCGTGGCAGGACAACGGGATCAAGGTCTTCGGCGGCGACGGCTACAAGCTGCCCGACTCCACCGAACTGAAGATCGAGGATGAAATCTTTCGCCGGCTCAAGGAAGCTCCCTCGCCGGATCTTGACCAGCTGAGCGCACCGCCCGTCCGCAACGAGTTCCGCGAAGAATACGAGGCTTATCTACGCGGCGTAGTCCCGGGGCTGAGCCTAGCCGGCAAAAGGATCGTGATTGACTGCGCCAACGGAGCCGCCGCGGTCATTGCCTCCGAGCTTTTCCCCGCGTTTGGGGGCGACATCCACTTCACGCATGTAACCCCTAACGGCCGCAACATCAACGAGAACTGCGGCGCCCTCCACCCCGAGGTGGTGGCCCGCGAGGCAAAGTCCTTGGGAGCCGACCTGGGGATCACCTTCGACGGAGACGCGGACCGCGCCCTTTTTGCCGACGCCTGTGGCCGGGTAGTGAATGGGGATGGTGTCATGTTGGTGGCGGCCCGGGACATGCACGCCAAGGCGGAACTGGCCGGCAACCTGGTGGTGGCCACCACCATGTCCAATATGGGGCTTGAGGCTGCCCTGCGGCGCAGCGGGATTGCCATGTTGCGTGCCCCGGTGGGCGACAAATACGTCTTGGAAATGATGCAGAAGCACAACGCCAGCCTGGGCGGGGAGCAATCGGGACACATCCTTTTTCCCCATCGCAGCACCACCGGAGACGGCTTGCTGACTGCGCTGGTGCTGCTTGACCTTCTGGCGCGCTCCGGCAAGCCGCTGCACGAGCTGTTGAGCGATCTGCGGGTCTTCCCCCAGGTGATTGTCAACATAAAGGTGCGCGAAAAGCGGCCGTTGGATCAAATTCCGGCGGTGGTGGAGAGCATCCACCGGGCCGAAACCGATTTGCACGGCAATGGCCGGGTGGTGGTGCGCTACTCTGGAACTGAGGCTTTGGCGAGAGTGATGATTGAAGCTGAGTCGGAAGAACAGATGCGCGAACACGCGGAGCGCATCGCCCAAGCCATCCGCGTCGAAATTGGAGTTTAGGAGACATCGTTATGGTAACCGCTCTACTTTTGCTAGCTTTCATGCAGGCCCCAGCTGCCGCAGCCGAGCCGGCACCGCCGCCAGTCAGAACTGAGAAGCTGACGCCCGCTGAAGTAAAGCAGTTAGCTGATGCCAACAAGGCGGTCGCGGACGCTCAGGCCAAGCTGACCCAGGCAAAGGCCGCCCTAATGGGCGCAACCCAAGGCGTCGAGCTTGCGCACCACGCCAACACAGACTGTGGCTGTTACATAGACAACGTAGGACGCGACTACGACAAAGTGGAATTCAAGGACGACACCATCATCATCCACCACGTCCACGAGGACCCGCCGAGCCTAAGCAAGCCGGCGCAGTAAAGGCACGGGGAGAACCAAACCGCAGATCTCTCCACTCCGCTTCGCTCCGGTCCAAATGAACACTGCGGGCCACCGCGCACTCGACGGGTGCCCCATGTTCGCAACAGCTAACGGGGGCCGAAAAAGCCGGGCGAAGCCCATCCAATGCTTTTCGTCGGTCCAGGGTACGACTGTTCATTAGGACCGAAGCGATTGCTGCCAGTTGCTCAACAAATTTGTCATCTCGACCGGAGCGTACCCGGATTTCCTACCTCACAGCAGCTGGTAACGACCACGGATGCGGCTCTCCGTTAGAGAGACGCAGGAACGTCATCAGCGCCACAAAACTCGACAGGAAATCCGGGGGAGCGGAGTGGAGAGATCTGCGGTTTTCTTCTCCCCGTATCACTTCAAATCACGCCAATTAACCCCGACACCGCAATCCACCACCACTGGCACCTTCAACTGCACCACCGTCTCCATCTCATGGCGCACCATTTCCTTAACCTGTTCCACTTCCTTCACCGGAACATCGAACAGCAATTCGTCGTGTACCTGCAGCGTCATCCTGGAGGCCAACTTCTCCTCCCGCAGCCGCCGGTCAATCCGGATCATCGCTATCTTGATCAAATCCGCCGCCGTCCCTTGCAGCGGAGTATTCACCGCCGTGCGTTCCGCGAAACCACGCAAGTTAGCATTGCGACTCTGCATATCGGGAATAGGCCGAACCCGGCCGAACAACGTCCGCACTCGTTGCTCCCGGCGCGTCTCTTCGAGTAACCGGTCGATGTACTTCCGCACTCCGCTATACCGCGCAAAGTACGTCTCGATGTAAAGCCTGGCGACGTTCTGTTCAATCCCCAGCTGCGCCGCCAATCCAAACGGAGAAATCCCATACACAATCCCGAAATTCACCGCCTTGGCGCGGTCACGCGTCTGCTTATCCATCCCCTCGGCCGCGATGCCGAAGACTTCCGACGCGGTCAAGGTATGAATATCCTGTCCCTCGGCAAACGCCCGCACCAGCAGAGGATCCTCACTGAAATGCGCCATCAGCCGCAATTCAATCTGCGAGTAATCCGCGGAGATGAGCACATTCCCAGGAGCCGCAATGAACGCCGCGCGGATCTCCCGGCCTAACTCCGTCTTGATAGGAATATTCTGCAAGTTCGGATTCGTGGAAGACAGACGCCCAGTCGCCGTGCCCACCTGGTTGAACGTGGTGTGCACGCGACCCTCTGCATCCGCCAGCAGCGGCAGCGAGTCAATGTAATTCGACTTCAGCTTGGCCAGCTGCCGGAATTGCAGCACCTGCCGCGGAACCTCATTGTGCTCCGCCAGCTCTTCCAGCACATCCACGGCCGTCGAAACCACCTTGCCCTTGCCGTACTTCATCGGCTTGGGTAAGTGCATCTTGTTGAACAGCACATCGCCCAGCTGCTTGGGCGAATTGATGTTGAAGCGATGGCCTGAACCCTCGTAGATCAGCTCGCTGACCCGCTGCATTTCCACGGTCAACCGACTACCCATCTCCGCTAAAACGGCACGGTCGATGCGCACGCCAGCCTCTTCCATGCGCAAAAGAACCGGGACCAAAGGCAGATCGATATCGCGGTACACCTGCCCGGTGCCCAGCGTCTCCACGTCCCCTTTTAGCAACGGCGCCAGACCACGGATGGCATTCGCCGACGCCGGCAGCAGCTCATCGCCTGGACCCGGCAAAGTCCGGGCGCCAGAGCGGGCCACCACATCCACCAGAGGGTGCGTAGTAATGGTGGGATTGATCAGATAGGAATAAAGCATCAGGTCATCGATCGGACCATGCAAAACCAGATCGTGCCGCCCCAGCACGCGCAGAGCAGCCTTCAGATCGTGTACCCACTTGGCCGTCTCTTCACTAGCTAAAAGTGGACGTAACGGCTCCGGATCCTGAAAAACCAGCGCCCTGCCCGGCTCCGCAGACACAGCAATCCTCAACTTGGGAGGCCCAGTTTCGGCCAATGGCGGAGCATCGAACAGGCCCAGCGACATGATTTTCAGCTGAGGCTCCTCTTCTTCGATAGCCTCGCCTTCCGTTTCGCCCACCTGTTCCGCGACCACCTCGAGCAAGCTGGTGTCAAAGGCCAGAGCGAAGCCCTGCGTACGTGCCAGCTCCTCAAAGCGGCCAACTTCTTCCGCGGACGGGTCAACCACGATGGAAAGCGGCGTCGCCTCCTCTTCCGGAGCCAGCTCCTTGAGCATGGTGGTGAACTCAAGCTCGTTGAAAAGAGCACGGCATGCGCTGATATCCGGAGCCTGGGTGCGCATATTTTCGAGCTCCAGCTCGACCGGCACTTCACAGTGGATGGTCACCAGCTCCTTGCTGATCATGACCGCATCCCGATTGTTCTCGAGCGACTCCCGGTAGGTCTTGCGCTTCACTTCGGATGCCCGATCGAGCGCCGCCTCAACACTGCCGAACTGCTGGATCAGCTCGACAGATCCCTTATCCCCGATTCCCGGAGCACCCGGAATGTTGTCTATGGAATCTCCGCGCAGCGCCATCACGTCGATGACTTGCTCTGGAGGTACTCCCAACACTTCGACCACTTTCTCCCGATCGAGGATCAAGTTATCTTTCACCGGATTGAGGACTTTAACCCTGCCGGTCACGAGCTGCAGCATGTCTTTATCGTTCGAAACCACAAAGACATCGTGGTCTTGCTCGGCCGCCTGCCGGGCCAGTGTGCCGATCACATCGTCGGCTTCAAAACCTTCAGACTGCAGAATTGGAATACGAAATGCGTCCAGCGCTCTGCGGATGAACGGCAGTTGCTGAGCCAGGTCTGGAGGCATCGCGGTGCGGTTGGCTTTATAGCCGCCATAGTCGATCTCGTCAAAGGTCTGGGTCTTGATATTCCACTTGCGCACGGTAGCAATGTCCCGCGCCCGCTCATCGCGAAACACCGAGCCAGTCACGTCGAACACAGCCGCAAAATACTCCGGCTGAAAATCGCGGCGAAGCTTGTTGATCATGTTGACGAAAACAAAAGTGGCAGCCGTAGGCACGCCGGAGCGCGTGGACATGGGTCGCTGCCGCTGCATCGCGTGGTACGCGCGAAAGATGAACGACATCGCGTCCAACAGAAAAATGGGAGGTTTGGTCGGGGATGCCATCAGTCGAGCAGATTCTTAAGCTCATTCATATCGAAGAAAATTCCCATTTCGCCATGAGAGAAGGTCTCTTTGCGCACGAGCTGCAGATCTTCGTAACGGTAAAAGGTGTTGTCCTGGGGGTCGATGACCCAAATTTCAGGAATACCCATCGCCCTGTAGTCTTCTAGTTTGCGTTTCAGACGCTGCACCCTGTCTTCGGGAGACAGAACCTCAAAGACCGCGAGCGGTGGGTGGGTGATGATCTGCTCGATGGGCCGGCTACGGTCCAGCACGGTAACATCAGGAACGCGATAGCGCGTTTCTGCGACGTGCGTGCGCAGTGACAAAAGCACGCGAATATCCCACTCCTTCTCATGCAACCAAAACCATTTTTGGATCGCGTGTTGCCAGGAAGAGTGGTCCCATTCTCCCGCTGGGCGCCTCTCGATCTTCCCGTCCACATACTCCGCATCGGGCTCATAAGAGGAGCGGAGATAGACCTCGACTGGAAGATGCGTCGTAGTCGCCATAGTGCCTCGTCCCACATTTCGAGGATACCTCTTTTCATACAATCGTTCTGTGCTGGTCTCCGACTTCGACTTCGAGCTTCCTCCAGAGCTGATCGCCCAGCAACCCCCACCCGAACGAGGCGCCAGCCGCATGCTGATCCTGGACCGGCAAAGCGGAGCATGGCAAGACTCCTGCTTTGACCAACTCCCCACCTTACTGCAAGCGGGAGACGTGTTGGTACTCAACGACAGCCGCGTCATTCCCGCCCGGCTCTTTGGCGTGCGCCCGGGAAAAGGCGACGGCAAGGTGGAAGTGCTCCTGACCGAGCAGGTCAGTGAATGGGAATGGCGAGCCCTGACACGCCCTGCGCGCCGGATGCCAGTCGGCCAGCAACTGACCTTCGGGGACGACTTGCTGCAGGCCACGGTCGCAGCCGCCGGTGAGTTCGGTGAACGCCTCCTCCGCTTCGCGCCCGTGGATGATTTCTTCGCCCGGCTAGAAGCTCTGGGGCACATCCCCTTACCCCCTTACATTCGCCGCCAGGACGAGGCGCTGGATCGTGACCGCTACCAGACAGTCTTTGCCCGGCAACGCGGTTCCGTAGCCGCGCCCACTGCGGGGCTGCATTTCACCCCGCAGGTCCTGGAGCAAATCCGCGCCCGAGGTGTGGTGATCGCTCCCCTGACGCTCCACGTCGGCCTTGGGACGTTCCAACCCGTGCGGGTGCCGGAGGTCGAAGAAATCCATCTCCACAGCGAACGCTACACCCTGCCCGAGGAAACGGCACATGCCGTAAGCCAAGCGCTACGCGAGGGGCGACGAGTGGTAGCCGCCGGAACCACAACCGTCCGCACGCTCGAGCACTGCGCCCGCATCGGCCGGCTGGAGGCGCACTCAGGCGCCACCAGTATCTTTCTTTCCCCGGGGGACCAATTCCAGGTAGTGAGCGCCCTGCTCACAAACTTCCATCTGCCCCAGTCGACGCTGCTGATGCTGGTGAGCGCATTTGCCGGCAAAGATCAATACCCTCGCCGCTTACAAGCACGCGGTCGAAGCGAAATATCAATTCTTCTCCTACGGCGATTGCATGTTCATCGCCTAGGCAAAGTGGCGCTCAGCATTCAGCCGCGCCCGCTCGAGCGCCTCTTCCACCTCTACCCTCTTCGCTTCCATCACCGCCGGATCGTCGCTTTGCGGTACCTCGACGTGCCGTCCCCAGCTGATCGCCACCCGGGAAAAAGGCTTAGGGACGAGGAACCGATCCCACGACCGCAGAATCCAGGCCTTTTCCGGATGCGCATAAAAGATGCCGATGGAGTAGCCCGTGAGTTGCGCAAGCTTCACTGCGCCGGGTTTTACTTTGTAAACCGGGCCGCGCGGACCATCCGCGGTGAACACTGCCGGATGTCCACGCTCCACCGCCTTGGCTAATGCCCACAAGCCGCTCCCTCCGTGGCGCGTGCTCGATCCGCGCGCGGTGAGGAAGCCGAGCAGTTCGATGGTGCGCGCGATCAGTTCGCCGTCGAAGCTGCGGCTGATCAGCACCGCCGGCGTAAACCGGTGGTGAAAATAGCACGCGCACGGAATCAGGCACCGATGCCAGAAGCACCAAACCTGCAGCGCCGGCGGCGTGGCCGGCTCGGCGCCCGGCTCCACCACGACCTCGTAGCGCAAAGTGCGATGAAGCACTCGCAACAGCCAAGCCACCAAGCGGGGAATAACTGCAATCATGACCCGCTGGCTGTAGCTGAAGGAGTCACTCACCCGGAGATTCTACCCTGAGGTAACCACAGGGTAGGCCGAATGGGGACCCCCGCTGCCTCCTTTGTGTACAGGTAATAGTGAGATCGGCGCATTTCGCGACTGCGGGCCGTCGCGTATACACATACTCATGATGAATACACACAAGGTCGCCTCTGTTTCACGTGCTTATTCTCTGCCCAGATCTGGAACCAAACCGTCGCTGGACGACAAACTCGACCGCGTCTTTCAAATGGCCGAGCACGTAGACGCCAGGTGTGTCTACATGCTGGACAACGCCACCCACAAGCGCCGCCCCCGACTCTCCGCCCGATAGTCCCGTGGAGGGCTAAGAACGGAGGGTGACAGGGAAAAACCCACCGCCGCTGATAGCATCGCTGATGTGGCGCTGACCCTGGAAACGTCGCTTCAGTTCGTCAAAGGCATTGGCCCGCGCATCGCCCAGACGTTGCAAGAAAAGCGCATTACGACCATCGAAGACCTGCTCTACCACCTGCCCTTCCGCTATGAGGACCGGCTCCACCCGCAAGCCATCGAGGAACTGGTCCCCGGCAAAATGGCCAGCCTCATCGGCAGGGTCCACGGCACGACGTTGTTAACCACGCGCCGCATGCCCATCTTCGAAATGACCATCACCCAAGGCCTCGCCTCCCGGGTAAAGTGCATGTGGTTTCACGGCGCCTACTTAAAAGACCGGTTCAAACCCGGCCAATGGGTGGCCCTGTACGGAAAGGTGGAAGCCTCCCGCAGCAGCAACCACTTCAAGATGATCCAGCCGCAGGTCGAGGTGCTGCCTGACGACCACGACGATGACGAATCCAAACTTCTGGAGGTGGGCCGCATCGCCCCGGTCTACGAATCCCTCGGCAACAAGCTCGCCTCCCGCTGGCAGCGCCGGATCCTCTGGCTGGTACTCGAAGAACTAAAGGGCCGCATCCCCGAAACCCTACCTCAGGCGCTTTGCCGCCGTTTGGATCTGCCCAGCCGCGAAGACGCCCTGCGCTGGGCTCACTTTCCCGAACCGGGGACCGCCATGAGCGAGCTCCAGACCTGGAAGACACCGGCGCAAAAGCGCCTGATCTTCGAGGAACTCTTCTACCTCGAACTCGGGCTGGAGCTGAAACGCAAAAAACTTCGCGAACGGCAAGGAATTCCCTTCGAGACCAATGAAGCGATGCGGTCAGCCCTGCGCCAGGTGCTGCCCTTTCATCCCACCAAGGCACAGAAAAACGCCTTGGGCGAGATCGTGGCCGACATGCGAGCCCCGGAACCGATGCGCCGCCTGCTGCAGGGCGACGTGGGCTCCGGCAAAACCATCGTCGCGCTGCAAGCGATGCTCGTAGCCATCGAGAACGGCTACCAGGCCGCCCTCATGGCGCCCACCGAGATCCTGGCCACCCAGCACTTCCTGGGCGCGCGCAAGCTGCTCGAGAGGTCGCAGCAGCGCTACAAAGTCGTTCTCCTGACCGGTTCCCTCGTGGAAGACCGCAAGCGCGCCCACCGCCAGATGATCGCCAGCGGCGAAGCGCAATTGGTGATTGGCACCCACGCCCTGATCGAAGAGCGCGTCGATTTCGCAAAACTGGGCTTCGTCGTCGTCGATGAACAGCATCGGTTTGGCGTCCTGCAACGCTTCCGCCTGATGACGAAGCCAAACGCGGGCGAACCGGATGTCCTGGTGATGACCGCCACCCCCATCCCCCGCACGCTCGCGCTTTCGCTCTACGGCGATCTCGATATTAGTGTGTTGGACGAGCTGCCGCCCGGCCGCACGCCCATTCTCACCCGCCAGGTGTCGGACGACAGGGCGTCAGAAATATGGGCTCAGGTGAGGGAGCAGGCGCGCCTCGGCCATCAGGCCTACGTGGTTTACCCCGTCATCGAAGGCGCCAAGGAAGATCAGCCGGAACTGGATTTTGCTCCGGATGACCCGGACGCCCTGTCCCCCAAAAAGGGCCCCTCCCTGAAGGCCGCCACCGACATGTATCAGGAGTTGAAAGCTGGCGCCCTGCACGGCCTACGCCTGGGCTTGCTCCACGGCCGCATGGACGCGGATGAAAAAGAGATCATCATGCGCCGTTTCCAGCGCCGCGAACTCGACGTGCTGATCTCCACCACGGTGATCGAGGTCGGTGTCGATGTGCCAAATGCAACCATGATGGTCATCGAACACGCAGAGCGATTTGGGCTGGCCCAGATGCATCAACTGCGCGGCCGCGTTGGGCGCGGAAGCGCCAAGTCCTATTGCATTCTGATGACCGGAGGGAAGATATCCGACGCCGCGGCCGAGCGCTTGGCCGCCATGGTGCGCACCCAAAATGGATTCGAGCTGGCCGAGTTGGATCTGCGCCTGCGCGGCCCGGGAGAATTTTTCGGCACCCGGCAAGCCGGGATGCCAGCCTTCCAGGTGGCTGATCTCGTGCGCGACCGGGATCTCTTGGAGCTGGCGAAAGCAGAGTCAGCTTGCTTCGTGCAGGAAGCCGGCGGCGAGATCACCGAGCAGGAAAAAATCATGGTCAGGAGCCGGCTGCGTGGGGCTAGGCAACGCCGTTACGGCTTGGTGGAAGCCGGATGAAATCAGGCCGCGAAGCACTCGAGCGCGGTCACGTGACTCTTCAGTTCGTCCTCTTTGACCATCCAGATCTGCAATTGCACCTTGATGATTTCGAGCGAACAGATGTACCGCGTGGCGGCATCGAGGGTCGCTCCGTCCACGGCGGGAAGGCTCCGCGAAGAGAGATCGAATACGTGCGGAGTGCAGCGGCATAGCTCCGTCAACGACAAATGGGAGGCAGGCGTAAGTTGGAGACCCACGGAGACCAGCGCACTATAGATCTCGATGCAGATATCGCGGGGAAACTCGAAAACAAATCGCGCCGTGCCTGGCTGTACGTAAGAACGGCTGCGAATCCATGCTCCACAATCAGGAATGATCCCGCTGAGCCGGGGCACGACCATGGATTGATCTTCCGGCAGAAGTGCCGTCAGGTAGAGGACGTCGTCTGGAAGCGTATCTGACATAGGGGTTTGCGAACTTGAATATACCTCGCTTGTTACCTTGATCGGCCACATATAAGCCAATCATCAGCCACAGAACAGGTACGACGGTTCGTGAATGGGATGACCGTAATTCACTCCATGGTAACGTGGTCTGCATGTTGATCGGGACTGGCGTGGATCTTATCGAAATCGAACGTATCGCAAACTCGATAGAACGTTACGGCGAGCGCTTTCTGCGCCGCGTTTATACAGATCGCGAGATCGCCTATTGCCACCGCAAGCGCGCCAGTGCTGAAAGTTTCGCCGCCCGCTTCGCCGCCAAGGAAGCCGGAGCCAAAGCTCTCGGAACGGGAATCAGCCGGGGAGTCACCTGGAGCGAGTTCCAAATCGACCGCCAACCAGGCGGAAGGCCCATTCTTGAACTAAGCGGCCGCGCTGCCCTTCTAGCCGCCGAACTCGGCGTCAAAACCATCTCCCTTTCCCTCACCCACACCGCCACCCTCGCGATGGCCACAGTCATGATGGAAGGCTAACCCTTCACCTTGTCATCCCGAGGAGCCGACTTGCCTGCGGCCAGTTAAGGGAGCAATGAACAGTACCGGCCGCCGCGCACTCGACGGGTGCCCCATGTTCGCACCAGCGTACGTGGGCCGGAAAAGCCGGGCGAAGCCCCTCGAACGCTTTTGGTCGGTCCAAGGTGCGGTTGTTCATTAGGAGGAGCCGACTTGCCTGCGGCAAGTTAAGGGAGCAATGAACCGTACAGGCCACCGCGCACTCGACGGGTGCCCCATGTTCGCGCCAGCGTACGTGGGCCGAAAAAGCCGGGTGAAGCCCATCGAACGCTTTTAGTCGGTCCAGGGTACGGTTGTTCTTACGAGCGCAGCCGAGGGATATGCAGTTCTACGAACCTCTCGTGGAAATGTTTTTCTCCTTTTCGACAGAACGAAGCGAAGGGGCCTGCTGTTCATCCCACTCATCACGCTCAAGCAAAACCCCACCCTCCACCTTGTCATCGCAAGCGAAGCCGAGGGATCCGCATTCCAGCGGACCCCTCCTGAAAATAGTGGCCTCGCGCATCATTTGATATGCTCAGTCCCAGTAACAATCGAGGGGGTCTGTGCCGAGCCAGCAGGAAGTCCAGTGGTCACAACTCAAGGTGGGCGTTCTGGTCATCGTGGCGGCCGCAGCCTTGACGGCTCTCATCTTCCTCATGTCGGGCAGCACGGGCGGCATCTTCACCGGCAAGATCACCCTTCGCTCGTATTTCGAAAACGCCGCCGGCATCAAAGTCGGCGCTCCTGTCAACCTGGAAGGCGTGACCATCGGCAACGTGACCACGGTCAGGATCGAGCCCCGCAGGAAGCTCACTCCGGTCGAAGTCACGATGAAGATCGGAGCCAAGTACAGAGAGGCCGTCCACACGGACTCGACCTCGAGCCTGGAGACCATCGGCGTGCTCGGCGACACGGTCGTCGATATCAACAGCAAGGCAGCCACCGGCCCGCCAGTCCAGAACGGCGGTGAACTCAAAACCAACGAAACCCCAAACCTCTCCGACGTCATCAAGTCCAGCCAGGGAACCATCGAGCAGCTAAACACCATCCTGGCCAAGGTCGACCACCTCGCCGATTCACTCAACTCGACCAAAGGCTCAATCGGGGAGTTGATCAACAACCCCGACCTCTACAACAAAGCCACGGCTACCTTGAACGAGCTGTCCCAGCTGGTCGACGCAGTAGGCAACGGCAAAGGCTCCATCGGCAAACTAGTGGCCGACGACACCCTCTACAACCACGTCAACGACACCGTGGCCAAGTTGGACAAGATGGCCACCGATCTGGACGCGGGCAAGGGCACCATCGGCAAGCTGCTGAAAGACGAGACACTGGCGAACAACCTGAATCAGTCGGTGAGCAGCGCCAACCAGCTTCTAGCGGATATCAACGCAGGCAAGGGCGGCCTCGGCATGATCGCTAAAGACCCGCAATTCGCGGCCAAGCTCAGAGACACCGTCGACAAGCTCGACTCTGTGCTGAATCGCGTCGACAGCGGTGAAGGCACAATCGGACAACTGGTACGCAATCCGTCCCTCTACAACAATCTCGATCAATCCTTGACCGAAACCCGCGGGCTCGTTGCCGCCATACGCGAGAATCCCAAAAAATACCTGACCTTCCACGTAAAGGTGTTTTAGCCATGAAAGCAGCCTGCCTCATCGGCGCTTTCTTGCTCAGCACCTGCGTCGCAAACGCCCAAAGCAATGCCGCCCCCAGCGAGCCCAAAGCCCCGCAGAGCTTTGACTTGACTGCCATCGACAAAACCGCTGACCCCTGCAACGACTTCTATCAATACGCCTGCGGCAATTGGCAAAAAAACAATCCCATTCCGCCCGACCAGGCCAGATGGGGCGAGTTCACCGAACTGCGGGAAAGAAACGACTGGTTGCTCTACCGGGAGTTGGAGACAGCCGCCGTTCCAAACCCGAAACGAACCCCGCTGGAACAGAAATACGGCGACTTCTACGCCGCCTGTATGGATACGAAGATGGCTGATGAGAAGGGTGTGAAACCGCTCCAGCCCACCCTGGACACCATCAACGAACTCAGCGACAAGAAACAACTGGCCGCCCTGCTGGCTACGCTGGAGATGAAAGATGGCACCAGCGGTATCTTCAGCTTCGGCGTTGGCCAGGACCAGCAGGACTCCACCAAGCAGATTGCACAAGCCGGCCAAGGGGGAATCGGTCTGCCCGATCGCGATTACTACCTGCTCGACAGTCCGCGGCAGAAGAAAATTCGCGAAGACTACGTTGCTCACATGAGCAAGATGTTTCAGCTGGCCGGCGACACACCGGAGAAAGCCGCCGCTGAGGCCCAGACCGTCATGGCCATCGAAACCGCACTGGCGCAAGACTCGATGAGCCGCACCGACCGCAGGGACCCAGCCAAGCGCTATCACATCATGACCCTGGTGGACCTCCAGAAGCTCACCCCGGACTTCGAATGGCAGTCTTATTTGCAGGGCATCCGCATGGGCGCATTCGAGACGCTGAATGTCAGCTATCCGCAATTCTTCACCGCCATGAACGGGCTCATCGCCGCCCAGAGCCTGGACGCATGGAAGAGCTACCTCCGCTGGCGCGCCCTCAATGATGCGTCTGCCTGGTTATCCGACCCGTTCGTGCAAGAAAATTTCAAGTTCTACGGCGCCGAATTGCAGGGACAGCAGGAAATGACGCCCAGATGGAAACGGTGCACCCGGGCCACCGACGGGGCTCTGGGGGAAGCCGTAGGACAAGATTGGGTCAAGAAATATTTCGGCCCCGAAAAGAAAGCCAGCATGTTGCAACTGGTCACAGCGCTCGAGGCTGCGCTGCACCAGGATATTGAACAGCTCCCCTGGATGTCGGAAGACACCAAGAAAAAAGCGCTCGAAAAGCTGGCGCTGGTTCGCAATAAAATCGGCTATCCGGAGCACTGGCGCGACTACTCCACTCTGCAGGTGAAGCGCGACGATCTGCTGGGAAACATGGCCCGCGCTGCCATTTTTGAGGATCGAAGAAACCTGAACAAGCTGGGCAAACCAATCGACGAGACGGAGTGGCTGATGACCCCGCCCACCGTCAATGCCTACTACATGCCGCCCATGAACGACATCAACTTCCCCGCGGGCATCCTGCAGCCTCCTTTCTACGACTTCTCCAAGGACGCAGCGGTAAACTTCGGCGGCATCGGGGTAGTCATCGGCCACGAGATGACCCACGGCTTCGACGACCAGGGCAGCAAATACGACGGTCACGGCAATGTCGTCGAATGGCAGACTCCAGCCGATCGCACCGCTTTCACAGAACGCACCGACTGCGAAGTGAAGGAATATGGCGGCTTCGAAACTGTGCCTGGGGTCAAGCTCAACGGGCGGCTGACTCTGGGCGAAAACACCGCGGATAATGGAGGCTTGCGCATCGCTTATCTAGCTTTGATGAACACCTTGGCCAAACAACCGGCTGCGCCGCAAATCGATGGGTACACGCCGGCACAGCGCTACTTCCTGGCTTTCGGCCAGGTTTGGTGCGAAAACGTGCGCGAGCAATCGGCGCGAAACAGCGCCCTCACCGATCCGCACTCTCCCGGCAGATGGCGGGTAAACGGCGCGGTCCAGAACTTCGACGAGTTCGGCAAAGCATTCAGTTGCAAGAAGGGATCTCCCATGTATCCGGAGAACTCCTGCCGCGTGTGGTGATGCGCCGGTCCCGGCATCTGAGCGAAAGCCAGGATTCCTTGCCGGCGGATGTTCATTGGCGCAGGCTCCCGCTATAGCCGAAAGTGGTTCCAGCTTTTACAATTGGCAACAGGATCATTTTTCATACAAGTTTAGCTGCACAGGCAGCCCTAGACCGCGACAGCGACCGGGATGAAGGAAACGCATGAAGTTCAGGAAATTCGGCCGGATCAGTCTGGCCTTAGCAGTATCCCTTGCCACGGGATTGGGTGTAACCTCTTGCAGTACGGATCACACAGTCGGCTATTTTTACGTTACCGGCTCGCAATACAATCAGATTTCCGGCTACAGAATCGATAACAACGTCGGCAACCTGACGGATATCGTCAATTCTCCCTTCGGCTCGGGCGGCGTCAATCCGATCAAGATATTGGTCGCGAACGCGGGCAAATTTCTTTATGTCTTGAATGCAGGCTGCGGCGGAACGGGGCAAGTCGCTTGCCCGACCGGCACGCCGGCAGGCCAAAACGGCGCGAACATTTCTCTGTTCACCGTCGGTGGCCAGGGCGGAATCAGCTTCCAGGCGGCCTACACCAGCCAGGGCAACCTTCCGATTTCCATCGCGGTCGATTCTTCGGGTACCCACCTCTTCGTCCTCGATTCGACGGTGACGGACCCCACCACCTGCGTCGGTTATGTGCCCGGAAATACCGCCACGATCTGTGGCGACATCACTTCTTTCAACATCGACGGCAATACCGGCAGGCTCTCCCTAATCACCAATCAGGGCGTTAAGAATTCGAATGGCACCAACCTCTCTTATTTCCCCGTTGGCAGCTCGCCTATCGAGTTCAACGTAGTTCCGAGTAACTCGTATATCTACACCATTGAGAAGGGCAGCGGAAGCGCCTCCGATCCGTCCCAAGCTGTCTTTGTGTACGCCAACAGCAACGGCCAGTTGACGCTTTCGCAGAACACCCCCATCCCCACGGGAGCTTCGGAACTCTCGTACATTTACGCCAGCTCCAAGTACGTCTACCTGATCGATGCCCAGAACGCCACCACCTCCGGCCAGATCCTGCCCTATACGATCGGCACCAACGGAGCGCTGCAATCGCTGGTAGGCGGCCAGGTCGCGAACTCCGGCACGGTCGCCAATCCCGGGCCCATGATCGTCGACCATCAAGGCAAATTCCTTTACCTCGCAAACCTGGGGCCCAATCTGACCCCGTCCAGCGAGGCCAGTTCGGTGAGCGCCTTCTTTATCGATCCAACTACGGGCAGACTAACGCCGTTGGCCACCAGCGTACCCTTTGGCGCAGGATCCTCGCCCCGCTGCATCATTGAAGACCCGTCGAACCAATACCTCTATACAGCGAACTTTGCCGACAGCAGCGTGACCGGCGCGGTCATCAACTCATCCACCGGAACCCTGACCACGCTGCGTAGAAGAACTTCTTTCACTGCGGCCGGCCAGCCAACCTGGTGCACCGCCAGCGGCACATTGTTCTAATGTTCTTTTACAATGCAACTAGGCTTAACGACTCTCTATCCATAGCTCTGCTGCGAGCGGCAGCCTGCTCCATTTTCAAGTTGGGCCAGGATGAAGGAAGCGCATGACGTTCAGTAAATTCGGCCGGATCGCACTGGCCTCTGTGGTATCCCTTGGTCTTGGATTCGGGGCGATTGCGTGCGGACCCAGCAATACGATTGATTTCGTCTACGTCACTTCTTCCAAGCAGAACCCGGGGGTGATCAACGTCTACAAGGTCGACAGTCAAGCGGGTGCGTTGATTCCCATTCCCAACTCGCCCTACTCCTCAGGCGGCGCCAATCCCGTGGCTGACATCACTTCCCCCAACGGCAAAAATCTTTATGTGGTCAACCACGACAGCAACGCGGTCGTAACCTTTGCCATCAGCACCGACGGCAGCCTGGCCCAGCAGCAGTCTTGCACCGTCCCAGGCAGTGCGCCCATCCAGGCAGCGATCAACAAGGCCGGCACCTATCTCTATGTCGTGGAGACTTACCAGCCCAACTTCAGCGCCGCGAAACCCGGGCCTGGGTCCCTGGTGGTGTATCCCATCAATGCCACCGGGCAGTTAGGCGCCACGGGAAACACCTGCACTCCGGTTGCGAACGGCGCCAATGCCTTCTTCCCGTTGGGCAATAATCCGGTCGCCGTCAATGTGACGGCCAACAACACGTACGTCTATGCCACCAACGAAACCGACGCTACCCTTTCAGCGTTTCAGGTCGCATCGAGTGGAGCTCTCACCGCCATTGGCACTTATCCGGTCGGCGTAGCGCCGAATGCTCTGGCCAGCGACCCCACCAGTAAATTCCTTTACGTCACCGACGGCGCTGCGAACCAGATGATTGGGTTCTTGATCCAGACCAACGGAACCCTCATCAACATGCAGACGCCCTTTAAAACCGACATTCTTCCCGACGCCATCCAGGTGGATCCTCGGGGCATTTATGTTTACGTCGCCAATTACAATGCCAACGATGTGAGCGCCTACACCATCGACCGTGCCACTGGCAACGCAACCCAGATTGCCGGCGCTACCACGTATGCCGTCGATACCGGGCCGACCTGCATCCTGATCGACCCCGCAGAGGCTCGTTATGTCTACACCACGAATTTCCTTGGCAACACGGTGTCTGGCCTCGCTCTGAACCCTGCGACTGGTGCGTTGGCGGCTGTGCAGAATACGCCATTCAAGGCCTCAGGGCAGCCAACCTGCTCCGCTGCGATTACTCACGGCAACCATGCCATCGAGGTCATACAGCCCTGATGCTGCAAAGTAAATTAGGGCGGATGGCTCTGGCGTCCCTGGTATCCCTTGGTGTCGGATTCGGTGTTACTGCATGCGGACCCAGCAACACCATCGATTTTCTATACGTCACCGCTTCCAAGCAAAACCCGGGGCAGATCAGCGTATACAAGGTCGATAGCGAAGCGGGCCAATTATTTCAGATCAGCGATTCGCCCTATGGGTCTGGCGGGCGTAATCCGGTCGCTGAGGTGGCGTCAGCCAGCGGTAAGAATCTCTACGTCGTGAATCACGACGACAACACCATGGTGGAGTTCGCCATTGGCACCGACGGCAAACTCTATCCTCAGCAGACCTGCAACATGCCGGGCACCTATCCCGTGCAGTTAGCCATCAACCCGGCCGGAACCTATCTCTACGTGGTGGAGACCTACCAGCCGAACTACAGCACCAATATTCCGGGGCCTGGAGCGCTGGTAGTTTTCCCCCTGAATTCCGTTGGCCAGGTTCCCGTCTCGGGCGGTGCATGCGAGACCGTGGCCAATGGGACGAACGGTTTCTTTCCTTTAGGGAACAATCCGGCGGCAGTCAACGTTTTAGCCAATGGAAATTTCATTTACGCGGTGAATGAGGGCGACAGCACCATCTCCGCATTTCAACTTGGCTCAGGCGGCGCGCTCAACTCGGTTGGCCTCTACACAGTCGCCACCAGTGCGGCGCCCAACGCAATTGCCAGTGATCCGTCCGGTAAATTTGTGTATGTAACCGGCGCCAATTCCAATCAGCTATATGCATTTCAGGTCCAGTCCAGCGGATCGTTGCTGCTGATGCCGAACCCAGCCAGGACAGATGGCCTGCCCGATGCCGTTGCGGTCGACCCCCGCGGAATCTACGTATACGTCGCCAATTACAACGCCAACTCCATAAATGGGTACACCATCAATCAGTCCACCGGCGTCCCGACGCCGATTGCCGGTTCATCCACCTACGCGGTTGGCACCGGGCCCATCTGTCTTCTGGTCGAACCCTCGGAAGGCCGCTACATCTACACCGCCAATTTCCTCGGCAACTCAGTGTCCGGCCTCTACCTCGACCCCGCAACGGGAGGACTCTCCGCCGCGCAGAAGACCCCCTCTGTCGCCGCCCAGCAGCCTACCTGCACGGCGGTCATTACCCACGGCCACCATACCCTCGCTCAGCCCTGACGACGCAGAATCCCGTCCCTAAAAGCGAAGAGCAAACCGCAGATCTCTCCACTCCGCTGCGCTCCGGTCGAGATGACAATTCTGTGGCGACCTCGGGGGCGTTTTTCATCGCCTTCCGTACGACGATCACTCTCCATGGAAGCGTCACGCTCCCCCCTGTCCTCTCTCAATCCCAATAACCAATCCCAAATGGAAGCCCAGCCCTTTCCTTGTCATCCCAGGAGCCGACTTGCCTGCGGCAAGTTAAGGGAGCAATGAACAAGTACGGGCCACCGCGGACTCGACGGGTGCCCCATGTTCGCTCCAGCGTACGTGGGCCGAAAAAGCCGGGCGAAGCCCCTCCAACGCTTTTGGTCGGTCCAGGGTACGGTTGTTCATTAGGAGCGCAGCGGAGGGACCTGCAGTTCTACGGACCTTTCGGGGAAATGTTCTTCTGCTTTCGACCGAGCGTAGCAGGGCTGTGTGTCGATTGGAAAAACCGCAATTTACCCCCAACAGAATTGTCATCTCGACCGGAGTGCAGCGGAGTGGAGAGATCTGCGGTTTTGCCTATTCCTCACGCGGACTCTTTACAGGCCGAGGAAACTCCTGCTTTGTATCAGGGCACGACTTTAGTCGTGTGCCGTAAATGCTTGAAAATAAGGCGAGCTTTAGCCCCTGCCACAGCTAGAACCAAAGCAAAACCCGAGTGTTTCCGCAGCCTCTAGTGTCGGCCCGTCCTGCTCACGCGACGACGCTTGCAACCACCATCTCCAGCGTTCTGCGCACACCGACATCCCCGGAGATGGGGCCATCCACGAATTGGTTAAAAGGGTGCGGCTTCCACAGATCCCGTGAAGTATCGGGGGTATAAGCGAGCGGCAGCCCCGTTGCTGCCGGATCATAAGTCTCCTCATTGAGCGAGGACATCTTATAGATCACCAAATCCAAGGACGGCACCACGTACAGACCGAATCCACCTGCACCTGACTTGAAGAAAGCGTCTCGCGGCGCACCGGCTACGTGTCCGTCGGTGTTCACCTCGAACTGCAGACTGAACGGGGAATGCGGATTAAACGGAGAAGGCCGGCTCAGCAACCCGAGGTATTCCTGCGGTATCAACTGCCGCTGCTCCCAACGTCCTTGGCTAGCCAGCAAATAACCAAAGCGCAAAGCATCCGTCGACCGCAACGCAATGCCGCCCTCGCCAGGAGTATGGGGCAGGTTTCCCCCGGGACGGCGGGTCGCGTAGCCCCATCGCCCCCAGCCCATGGGTTGAGCCAGTTTCTGATTCAGGTATTCCTGCAACTCCATGCCCACGACGCGGCGAAGGACGATGGAGGCGACGTGGGGATCGCGGGAATATAGATAGCCTGCCCCGGGCGAGGTCCACATCTTTCCGTGTACCGCGCTGCCGTCCTGGTCTTCGACTTGATCGCGCACCGGGTCCGGCGAAACATAATTCGACAGCTCGACATTTTCGCCGTGAACGATGGCAGTAAGATGCCCCGCCGTAGCACTCGTTTCCCGCCCCGGCTGTACATGAACGGGCGCCTGGATCCCCGAGGTCATGGTAAGCAGATTTCCCAGGCGAATTTCAGCCATGCGCGGGTCGCTGAGAGGAAACGCTTCGGGAAGATACTCCTCAGTAAAGACCTTTTGTTCTAACCCCTGGGGAAAGCGGCCGCTGTGTTCAGCCAACATCATCCCGCAGGCAGCGCTGGTAAACATTTTGCCGATGGAATACATGTTGGGATTGGCTTCCCTGTTTCCTCGGCCGAAGTACCGCTCGTACACCAGGTAGCCGTGGCGAACCACGAGCAAGCCACCGTGCTGGCTGCTGGTCTGCACATATTGAAACGCCTCATCCAGGCGCGCTTTATCGATGCCCGTGCGGCTCCGTACCTCTGCAGCCCTCTCCAGGGTGCGCCAGCCGCCCTGCGTATCGGGCGGCGGAAAGTAAGGGGAGTCAGCGCTGGATGCGCGGACCGCCAGATCCAGGAGCGGTATAGCGATTGGCAGCGAAAGAAGCGTTCGGCGTGTGAGAGACATCAGTCCGTCCTGATTACTCGGTTTTCTGGTAGCTGGCATTCTAGACGAGGCCCCACAACCCGCGCATGTACTCTACAGTGGAGATGTTTTTCGTACCCCGGGACGCGGTTCCTCGCCTTGCCTCCATCTTCCTGTTGTTTTGCATGGGATGGAGCGGGATCGAGTGTCTCGCGCAGACCAGCCCGTCCCTGCCCGACAACCCATCTCCGCAACCAGCCCCGCAAAGTTTTTTACGGAGACTAGGCCAGTTCTACGACCAGGACTGGCATGGAACTGCGGCGCAAGGTCCAGCCCCGCCCAGACGCGGATTGCCCTCTCCGCTCGAATCGCCGCCCTTCCCCAACTCCGATTGGTCCTACGGAGGATCCCCAGTCCTGGGCGAACCGGACACCAATAGCTATCCCCTGATGACGGCCTGGAACGGTGCGCGAAGCCGCACCAAGGTATACGGCTGGGTCGAGCCTACGTTAAATTTCAGCACCTCCACCAACCGCAACTCCCCCGAGGCCAATGACCTCTACTCCAATCGGTTTGAGATGAATCAGCTGATTCTCTATGTGGAGCGCCTGCCCGATTCGGTGCAGCGGGACCACATAGACTTCGGATACCACCTGACCGCCTTCTATGGAACGGACTACCGCTACACCACCGACAAAGGCTACTTGAGCAGCCAGTTACTGGTACATGACCACCAGTACGGCTTTGATCCAATCCTCGAATACATCGACATTTACTTCCCCAAGGTCGGCAAGGGTATGAATCTCCGTGCTGGCCGCTTCATCTCCATCCCGGGAATTGAGGCCCAGCTCACACCGAATAACTACATGTTCAGCCATTCCCTGCTGTATGCGATCGATCCGTTCACCGACACCGGGATTCTGGCGACTGTTGAGCTAAGCGAGCAGTGGCTGGTCCAGGCAGGTATCACCGGCAGCCACGACGTTGCGCTGTGGACCAGCGACGCAAAACCCTCCGCAACGGCTTGTGTCAGTCACACTAGCCGCTCGGTCAACGACAATGTATATGTCTGTGCCAACGGCATCAATGACGGTAAGTATGCCTACAACAACGTGCAGCAATACGATGGCACCTGGTATCACAAGTTCTCCAAAGACTGGCATATGGCGACGGAGGCGTACGTGATGTATCAGCGCGACGTGCCCAGCACCAGCGGATCCCTCAAGCCCCAACCCAACACCAATGGTGCAACCTGCCGTCCGGGCCTGGAAACCTGTTTAGCCCCCGAGTACGCCGCAGTAAATTACGTTCTGCGGCAGTTATCCAGCCACGACTTCATTGGTTTCCGCAGCGACTTGCTAAACGACAAGAAAGGTCAGCGTACGGGCGTAACCACCAAGTACACCGAAAACACCTTGATGTTGAGCCATTGGATAGGCTCGACGGTACAAATACGCCCGGAAATCCGCTTCGATCACGCCTGGGACCGCAAATCCTACGACCAGGGAAAGAAACAGAACCAATTCACCGCCGCCTGCGATCTCATCTTCCACTACTGACACGTGCGGGAAAACTCTCAAGGACCAAACAGAACGCGATGGGGGCCCCTCGCACCAGCGTACTTGGGCCGAACTCACCCTCGCCCGCAAGTTATCTTTAACTACTGAAACGCGCGGGGGAAAATTCGCTAGAACCAACAGAACTCGACGGGTGCCCCATGTTCGCACCAGCTAACGTGGGCCGAGAAAGACGGGCGAAGCCCTTCCAATGTTTTTACTCGTTGAGTGAAATCGTGGTTTGGTCCTAGGCTAGTGTCCGGTCCCTGAACTTCATTGAAAAGATTCTTTGGCCTCCTATCAGGGCACGACTTTACTCGGGCCGTAAATGCTTGGGAATAGAATGGGCTGCGCCCCTGAGGCCGTTCTTCGACGTGTCGAATTTTTCACTGAACTTCAGGGACAGGACACCAGGGAGCCGGTGACTTAACGCACTGCACTAGGCTGAAGACGGCTACTGATCCAATGTCTTCCCGGCCGCTCAATGAACCTCTTGGTAAGAAGCGCAGCTATCACCAACAGCAAATACGAAATCCAAGGATCGAACACGATCAGGCCGCTGCGCTCCAGAAAATGCGAATCATGCAGCAGTGTCCACAAATTGTAGTGCAGCAGATACAGGCAATAACTGGCCTCGCCAATAGCGATAAACGGGAGCAAGCCAAAGAACCGCGAAACCGGATTTTGCCCCGCCAGGCACAGGATGACACCGCCAAACAAAGGCATCAGCAGACCATCGTGCATCAGGACATACGGTAAGCGGTCACCCACGCAAAGAATCAGATAAAGCGTCGCAAAGGCAACAATTCCACCCACCAGCCGCTTACGGCTTTCCGGATCGATCTTCTCGTTCAAATATCCCAGCGTCATCCCGAACAGAAACGACGGAAGGTGCTGCAACGGCATAAACTTTACCGCTCGCATCCAAATCCCGACCGAATACCGGTCGGGATGGGCGTCCCCATCCGGATTGAAGTGCATATAGAGCGCAGGAAGCACCAAGCCGGCCAGCCACACCCCCAAAAGGATCACCACGATGGTTTTTGCCTCGCGCGGTCTCCGGCGGGTGACCAGCCACGGGAACAGTAGATAGAAGAACGCCTCGGTGGACATGGTCCACGCCGGTGTATTCCAGAAGTTCGTCAACGCCGGGTGCCATCCCTGCAGCAGCAGCGGGGTGAGAACCAGCCCTAGGCCGAAGTCAAAGCGGGTATGCGCGGCGACCTCTTGGGCCAGCATGCCCACGGAAATCAGCAGGCTGAAGATATAAACCGGATAGAGGCGGGAGAAACGGGTAAACCAGAAGCTGCGCGCGGTGAGCGCTCCGCGTTGCGCGCGATCGGCATAGTTGTACGTGAGGATGAACCCGGAAAGCAGCAGAAAGAAGCTGACCGAGATATACCCGCCATTCACCACCGGGTAGAACGGCCCGAACGCATGAGGATCGGCAAAATGAAAAAAAACCAGATTAAGCGCAGCAAAACACCGGATGCCGGTCAGCGCCGGTAGCGGATTTCGCCGGCTGACAGAAACCGGCTTAACCACTACGGAGACTGCGGGGCCCTGCCATGTAGGTACCGGTCTTGCTGGGGCCTCCAGTGCGGGGGGTGGTTCCGCGACTGTGCTCTGCGGCGTCAGGCGGTCACCAGCGAACCGACCTTTTCTCCGCTTACCACGCGCAGGATGTTACCCGGCCTGTTCATGTTGAAAATGATCATGGGTAGATTGTTGTCCTTGCACAAACTCACCGCGGTGCTGTCCATAACCTTTAGACCGAGCCGAAGGATTTCCATGTAGGTGATTTGTTCGAATTTAACGGCATTTTTTGTAATAACAGGATCCGCGTCGTAAATCCCTTCCACTTTTGTGGCCTTGAGCAATACATCGGCCTTGATCTCCATCGCCCTGAGGGAAGCGGCCGTATCTGTGGAGAAATACGGGCTCCCCAGACCGGCGCCAAAAATGACCACGCGCCCTTTTTCTAGATGACGAATAGCCCGCCGGCGGATGTATGGCTCCGCCACCTGGTTCATTTCGATGGCCGACATGACGCGCGTCTGCACCTCGCACTTTTCCAGCGCGTCCTGGAGGGCCAGCGCATTGATCACCGTCGCCAGCATGCCCATCTGGTCGGCGGAAACGCGATCCATCAATCGGGCCTGATCGGCCACGCCACGGAAAAAATTGCCTCCCCCCACGACAATGGCGACTTGCACGCCGAGGTCGCGGACGGCCAGGATCTCCAAAGAAATCTCATGCAATTTGGCTACATCGACACCGAAGCCTCGGTCAGCAGCGAGTGCTTCTCCCGACAGTTTGAGCAGGACTCTCTTGTACATTCATGCAAAGTATCGCACATCCACCACCAGCCGCTACCCCCCGAGAGGAGCACCGCCTGCTTCAGCTTTGGTGCAGATCTGTGCCATTTGGGGCGTGCACCGCATGTGGGAAATACGCTTGGAAGCAAAACAGAAAGGGGTGGCCTAAGCCACCCCTTTGTTTTTGAAGCTGAAAGCTTGTAAAAACGCTATTCCGTCGCGGTCGGCTTGATCTGGGCCACCGTCCACACCGGATCTCCCACCTTGAACCGCGCGAACCGCCGCACGCTCAGGTTCTCACCCAGCTTACCGATCTTCTGCGCAATCAGATCCTTGATCGCGAACGATTGATCCTTGATGAACGGCTGATCGAGCAAGCAAACCTCTTCATAGAATTTGCTCATTTTGCCTTCAACAATCTGCTCGATCACCTTGGCCGGCTTGCCCGTCGCCGCGGCCTGCGTGCGGTAAATATCCTTCTCCCGCTCCAGGTCCTCGGCAGTGACATCCTCGCGGCGGATATATCGCGGATCGGTAGCCGCGATGTGCATGGAGATATCTTTCAGCAGCTCCTGAAAGTCCTCTGTCCGGGCGACGAAATCGCTCTCGCAGTTGATTTCCAGCAGCACACCGATCTTTCCCCCAGCATGAATGTAGGTGCCGACGGCGCCTTCCGACGTGCTGCGCGACGCTTTCTTGGCGGCAGACGCCATGCCCCTCTTCCGCAAAACGACAATCGCTTTCTCTATGTCGCCTTTGGCTTCCTGGAGCGCATTGCGGCAATCCATCATCGGCGCGCCAGTCTTCTCGCGAAGCTCCTTGACTTGGGCGGCAGAGATATTTTCAGTCACAGTTGACATCCTCGTGCAATTCCTTTGCTGGCCTGTTAACAAGCCATGATTGGGTAGGAATAGTTCTGTTAGATCGTTCGCTCGACGACTTCCGGCTCGTCGAGGGCGGCTATCACTCCGGGGGCCTTGCGAATGCCTCCACCTAGAGCAGCTTCCAGATCGACCACTTCGGCTTCTGCCGCTGGCTCATCAGCGCCGGCCTCAAGACCGGCAACCTCCACCGGAGCAGCCTCAAGCTGCGCATCCGCCGTCACTCCAGCATCGGCGGCGCGTTTATCGCCTGCCATCTGCACGCCTTCCACCACCGAATCGGAGATCTTCGAGGTAAACAGGCGAATGGCGCGAAGCGCGTCGTCATTGCCCGGAATCACGTAGTCCACCACCGTGGGATCGCAGTTGGTATCTACCACCGCAACCACCGGAATACCGAGCTTGCGCGCTTCCTTCACCGCGATCGCCTCGTTATTCGAATCTACGACGAACAAGGCATCGGGCAACCGGCGCATGTTCTTGATGCCCGCCAGGTTGGCCTGCAGATGCTTGCGCTCCCGCTCCAGCCGGATAACTTCTTTCTTGGTCAGCAGCTCATAGCGGCCGTCCGTCGCCATCTCATCCAATTCCTGAAGCCGCTTGACGGATTTCTGTACCGTGATCCAGTTGGTCAGCAGTCCTCCCAGCCAGCGCTGGTTGATGTAGAACATGCCGCAACGGTTGGCCTCTTCTGCAATCGCATCCTGGGCCTGCCGCTTGGTACCCACAAACAAGATCACCCTGCCTTGCCCAGTCAGGTCGGTAACGAACTTGCTGGCTTCCTTGAACATCTTCAAGGTCTTTTGCAGGTCAATGATGTAAATCCCATTGCGCTCGCCGAAGATATATTCCTTCATCCGCGGATTCCAACGCTTGGTCTGATGCCCGAAGTGAACACCCGCTTCGAGCAACTCCTTCATCGTGATAGTGGCCAAACTACCTCCTCGTGAATTGCATTCCGGCGTGGCCGGAATTGATTTCCCTGGCCCGCTCCGCAAAGCGGGGCGGGGAAGATTTTTACCTCAATGAAACTACCGCTTGCTGAATTGGAACCGCTTACGTGCGCCCTTCTGTCCGTACTTCTTCCGTTCCTTGATGCGCGCGTCACGAGATAGCAGGCCATCCGCCTTCAACGTCTTGCGCAGCTCAAGATTGAACTCGAGCAAGGCCCGGGCGATGCCCATCTTCACCGCGTCCGCCTGGGCGCTCACACCCCCACCCTTGACCGTCGCCAGGACATCGAAGGTGCCGGAGAGCTCAACCAACGCCAGCGGCCGCTTGGCGGAGACCCGCTGCTGGTGGGTGACAAAATAGGTTTCGAAAGGTTTCTGATTGACGACAAAGTTGCCGCTGCCCGGGCGCAGGAATATACGTGCCACACTGGCCTTGCGACGCCCTGTTCCGTAGTACTGAACTAAATCTGCCATGACCGTCCTTATTCTTTGCTTTAACGCGCCGTCAACTCTAATACCTCAGGCTGCTGCGCCTGATGGGGATGCTTATCTCCCCGGTAAACCTTCAGCTTCGTCGCCATCTGGCGCCCCATCTTGCTCTTCGGCAGCATGCCCTTGATCGCCTCTTCGACAATCTTTTCCGGCCGCCGCGCTAACAGGCGAACGAACGACTCTTCCCGCAGACCGCCGGGAAAGCCGGTATAGCGGCGATAGACCTTCTGCTGGCTCTTGAGCCCGGTCAGCACCACTTTATCCGCGTTGACCACGATCACATGATCACCCACGTCGATAAAGGGCGTGTACTTCGGGTTCTTCTTGCCTGCCAGCGTGCTGGCGGCTTCGGTCGCCAGCCGACCCAGCGTCTTGCCGCTGGCGTCGACCACGAACCACTTGCGGGTGATATCGTGCGAGCTCGGAAAATACGTAGACATCGTGACCTTCTTCTCCCACAAAACTCTCGCCAGGACGTGTTCTGCTCACCGCAAAACCTCGCGGCCGGCAATGCTCATCCCGCAAACGAAAGATTCGAATCGCTTGAATGGCGAAGATTAGATTTAAAGCGCTTCTTCGGGTTCGCTTTCCTGGCAGGCTACCTGGGCTAGCTCAATCTTCAGATCGGTTTCCCGTGAAGCGGCTTCCCGGACTTCACTTCTTTCGGATCAGACAGCAACCACAGAGGGCCGGATAGGGCACTGCGCAAGAAGACCAGACTAACGCAATCGGGCAATGGAGTCAACCCGCGCAGGGTTATCAGTTACGTACAAAAGAGGCATTTCTTCTTCATTCCCAGGTACATACGCTCTTCTTGAAAGCAGGTGAGGTTTCCCCTATGTCCCATCGTACCTCTCAATCTCTCATCGCTGTGCTCATTCGTGTCGGCTTGTTGTTCGCCCTGGTCATCATGCTGATGGCCGAGAACGCCCAAGCCCAACTGTAACGACCTGGTGCTAGTCTGGGTCGGTGAGTCAGCGTTTCCTCAACCTGATCCGCGGTGGCCAAACGGCGGAAGTCGCCGCTGCTGTGGAAGAAGATCCTGCGCTTGTTAACTCCAGAGACGCCCAGGGCGTCTCTGCCTTTTTGTGGAGCATCTACAGCCGCCAGCCCCTGGTCAGGGATTTCCTCCTCACCCGCCTGTCCGCCCTGGACATATTCGAGTGCTCCGCGCTCGGCGATTGCGACCGCCTGGAGAAGCTGCTGCAGCAGGACGCCATGCTGGTTCATGACGCCTCACCCGACGGCTGGGGGCCCCTACACCTGGCGGCCGCGTTTGGCGGTCCTCAGGCCACAGCTTTGCTCCTGACCCACGGCGCCCACGTGCATCGGTTCTCGCGCAACCCCATGCACAACCAGCCCCTGCATGCCTGCATCGCATTGAGCCAGAATATCGAGACCGCGCGCCTCCTGATTGCCCAGGGAGCGGACGTAAACATAGAGCAGGCCGGGGGTTACACTCCCCTCCACCAGGCAGCCGCCGCCGGCCTGGAAGACCTCACCCGCCTCCTGCTCGAAGCGGGAGCCGATCCAGGCTGCCGCTGCCACCAAGGCAAAACCCCGGCCGACTACGCCCGCGAACGTAACCACGCCGCCGTCCTGCAGCAATTGACTCAGATTTAGGACAGAGGGCGCTTTAGGACATAGGCTCCGGAAAGCCTGGATCCGTAAGGTTAAACGGAACTAGACGGGTGCCCCATGTTCGCGCCAGCGTACGTGGGCCGAAAAAGACGGGCGAAGCCCTTCCATTGCTTCTAATCCTTGCGTGAAAGCATTCGAAGAATTCATATCGGCTCCGTACGCTGGCGCGAACATGCGGCGCCCGTCTAGTTCCAGATCGAGTCTTTCCGCGGCTTGGCGGCGCTATTCGTACGCCAAGGCCTCGATCGGATCTTTGCGGGCGGCCTTCAGCGCCGGATATACGGCCCCCACCAGAGCCCCGCAGAGGGCTATCAATGCGGCGTTCACGATCCGCTCGGGACCCACGGGAAACAGGAGGGTCGGGGCCCACACGTCCATCAATTTCTTAAGCACAAACGTGATCCCGATCCCCAAAGCAATCCCGGCTACAGCGAGAAATGCCGTCTCCCGCAAAACAAGGCCGACTACGTAAAGCTGCGAAGCCCCCAGTGACTTCAGAATGCCGATCTCGCGCGTCCGCTCCAGGACCGCCGTGTACATGGCCTGGAAAATGACAATGAAACCGACGACCACCGCGATCCCGATGACCACGTTGAGTGCATCGTTGAGGGCCGGAATGTGATCCGGAGTCAACTGGGCAAGCGTATCCGCTAGCGTCTGCACCTGGTATTCCGACATTCCGGGCAGAGCGTGGATCTCCTGCTCGATGAGGGTCTCATTCTTAGGATCGTCGCTCTTCACAAAAATGAGCGAAGCATGGTCCTCCGAGCCGATCAACTTGCCTAAAGTCTTAAGGGGTAAATACTTGCGCCCCCCTTTACCGTGCTCCACGATTCCGCTGATGCGGAAAGGGTTCTTGAGCACCATGATCGTGTCGCCGACAACGTACTTCTTGCCGGTACGGACGAAGATATCGTCAACCAGGACATCGTTAGGCCCCTGGAAGGGCCCTCCGGAAAGAAACACAAAAGGCCGCAGCGCGTTGTAGCTCGTATAGTCGATGCCCCAGATCGTTTCCACCGCGGTTTCGACGGAAATCTGTTGAATCGCCGGCGACGCCACAGCGACATGGGGGAGTTTGCGCAGCAGGTCCGCCACCTTGGCTGGGATGGGCGCGCCGCTGACACCGGTCAGAAAGGTCGCGTTGGGGGGACGGACGATCAGATCGGCGCCAATACCGCTATTCGACCGCCGCGACCCTTCCAGCTGGCCGACCATAATGCCGACAATCGAGAGAATCATGGCCACTTCAATGGCCACCGCGAGAATGCTGATACCCGACCGCAACGGCCGATGGAGCAGGTTTCCGAGGACTAACCTATTCATGCTATTCGCCTGACTCAGCCGAGTGTAGCAAAATTGAGGGAATAGCTTGAGACCAAGCCCGGTTCCAGTAACTCAAAAGAGTCTGTAGCACTTACAAACCAAAGGGCTACGTGAATTGCTTTTTGACCTCACAACTGGGCGGCCTTATGGTGGAGAATGTCGGCACAGGTCCGCCGATGGGGTAATGTATGGGGAATTTTGGCGATACATTGCGGCAGGAGCGGGAGTTTCGCGGGATCACGCTGGACGCGATCACCCGGGTAACTAAGATCAGCAACCGTCACCTCATGGCCCTCGAACAGGAGCACTTCGATGTCCTCCCGGGCGGGGTCTTCAACAAGAGCATGGTGCGGGAATACGCCCGGGCCGTTGGCCTGGACCAGGAGGAGTGGATAGGAAGATACCTGTCCGCTCACCAATCCAACAAGCCGGTCGATGAAGACGGCTGGATGCGCTTCGCCGAGAACGCCAGCAAAGCACGCGGTGAGTCCGCAAAGAGCAATCGGCCCGACCTGCGGCTGCGCTGGACAGGTATAGGGCTGTTGTTGCTCCTGGTGGCAGGGCTCAGTTGGTTCGTGTGGACCTATGTCCACAATAAAATTTCCTTAACCCTCCCTGTGACCCATGTCACTACATCAAGCCTTCCATCGACCGCCAGACCCGGCAGAACTTTTTGCTTGGCTGGCCCCCCTCTGGTACGGTCTTAACAGGGCTTCACGGGACGAACAAAAGGAGGAGCTGTTTTGCCCCAACACGATAGATTTCTATTTACATCCGAGTCGGTGACCGAAGGCCATCCCGATAAGATCGCCGATCAGATTTCCGATGCGATCCTCGATGCCTGCCTGGCGCAGGATCCTTTTAGCCGCGTCGCAGCGGAGACCCTCACTGCCACCGGCTTGGTGGTCATTGCCGGTGAGATCACGACCAAGGCATACGTCGACTTCCAATCCCTGGTGCGTGGCGTGGTCGCATCGATCGGCTACGACAACGCGCTGTACGGTTTCGATTCCAATACCTGCGCCGTCATCTCCAGCATCAACAAGCAATCCGGCGACATCGCGATGGGCGTGGACACCGGTGGAGCCGGCGACCAGGGCATGATGTTCGGCTACGCGACCAATGAGAACGAAGACCTGATGCCGACTCCGATCGCGCTGGCCCACAAGCTCAGCCGCAAGTTGACCGAGGTGCGGAAAAACGGCCTACTTGCCTACCTCCGGCCCGACGGCAAGAGCCAGGTGACGGTGGAATACGACAAGGACATGAACCCCGTCCGCGTCGATGCAGTGGTCATCTCCACCCAGCATTCTGAGACTATTTCCACCGAGGATCTGCGCGCCGATATTCAGAAGTACGTGATCCAGGCCACCCTGCCCGCCAAGCTGCTGGATGCCGACACGAAATACCACATCAACCCGACCGGGCGCTTCGTCATCGGTGGTCCCATGGGCGACACAGGACTGACCGGGCGGAAGATTATCGTCGACACCTACGGGGGGATGGGCCGCCACGGCGGCGGCGCCTTCAGTGGCAAGGACCCGACAAAGGTCGATCGTTCGGCGGCTTATATGGCTCGCTACATCGCCAAGAACATTGTGGCTGCCGGGCTCGCCAAGCGGTGCGAAGTGCAGCTGGCCTACGCCATCGGCGTCGCCGAGCCCGTCAGCGTTCTGGTGGAGACCTTTGGTACAGGAGAAGTGGATTCGGCCACGCTCCAGCAGCTGGTCCGGGCCAATTTCCAGCTGACCCCCAAGGGCATTATCGAGAGCCTCAATCTGCGTCGTCCGATCTATCGCAAGACGGCTGCATATGGCCACTTCGGGCGTGCCGATGCCGACTTCACCTGGGAAGCCACCGACAAAGCGCAAGCCCTGCGCGAAGCGGCAGGCCTCAAAGGAAAGCCGGAACTGGTAGCCGCAGGAAAATAGCAAAAGGTGTCAGGCATGAGGCCCCTGCCGTCAGGCAGGGGCGCACGACTCGGCCGAGAAACCCGGGCCTCGATGTCCGCGCGAGAACTGGATCCGTGGAACCGAATGGACTTGGACGGGTGCCCCATGTTCGCGGCAGCGTACGTGGGCCGAAAAAGACGGGCGAAGCCCATCCAAATTTTTCTGCTTCCGAAAGCCAGCTCAAGAAACGCGCGCTTCTCGCAGCCTACGAAGCCGGCTTAGTTCCCGTCGCCAGCACTGTCTGAAAAAAGGGCGCTTCGGTTTCTTTATGGACCACCGAAGTGTGCACACCGCCAAACCCCACCTTCCGCAGCATCGACTCCAAGTCCACTTCGCTGAAGCCCAGCCACACGTCCGCGTATAGCTCTCTAGCCTCGGCAAACCGATGTTGCACCAGGTCCAGGATCGCGACTCGCCCCCCAGGCTTCAGAATGCGCCATGCCTCCGCGATCGCCCGCTCGGGGTGGATTGCGTGATGCAGCGATTGACTGAACACCGCCAAGTCCACCGCTCCATCCGCAATCGGCACCGCCTCCAGGTCGCCCTTGCGGTACTCCAACGCCCCCACGCCCTGCTTGGCAGCCAATGCGCTACCCAGCTCGACCATCCGGTCCGAATTATCGACCGCGATTACTTGCTGCGCCCGCTGCGCCAGCAACATGGAGAAGCCGCCCTCCCCAGCCCCCAGATCCGCAATCACCATCGGCGGCAACAACTGGAGCAAAGCCTCCGCAATGCTTTTCCACGAACGGCCCGGAACATACTCCCGCCCCAGACGGCCCGCCATGTCGTCAAAGAAGGCCCGCGTCTTATCCTGGCGCTTGCGCAGCACCAGTTCCAGCGCCGCCTGGTCATGCGCACCCTCGGCAAGCTCCTCCTGCAGCAGCACCTCCAGCAATCCGGATACACCCGATTTAGACCGGTACCAGCTGTTTTTGCCCGTGCGCCGGTCCTCCACCAGGCCCGCATGCTTCAGCTGCGCCAGGTGGGTGGAAATGGTGCTCTGCCCCATGCCCAGGATCTCTTGCAGCTCGGCTACTGAGAGCTCCTCCCGTGACAGAAGTAACCACATGCGAAGGCGAGTTGTATCCCCAAGTACCCGGAGAGATTTTACGATTGACGTCATTAGGTCTCAGCGACTATTGTATCAACATATTCTGATGTATTGATGTGAGGAAACCAACATGTCACCAGCAACGATAGACCGTACTGCCGCCGCTCCCGCTTACAAGGTGGCTGACCTCTCCCTGGCCGACTGGGGCCGAAAAGAAATCTCGATTGCCGAGCACGAGATGCCCGGGCTGATGTCCATTCGCCGCAAGTATGCCGCGGCCAAGCCCCTCGCTGGCGTGCGCATCACCGGCTCACTGCACATGACCATCCAGACCGCGGTCCTGATCGAGACCCTGGTGGAATTGGGTGCGAAGGTCCGCTGGGCAAGCTGCAACATCTTCTCCACCCAGGACCATGCCGCAGCGGCGATCGCAGCGGCCGGCGTCCCGGTCTTCGCCTGGAAGGGTGAATCGCTCGAAGAGTACTGGTGGTGCACCGCGCAAGCGCTGGATCACGGCGAAGGCAAAGGACCCCAGCTCGTAGTCGACGATGGCGGCGACGTGACCCTGCTGATCCACAAGGGCTACGAACTGGAAGACGGCGACAAGTGGGTGAACACCTCGTCTTCGAACCACGAAGAGCAGGTCATCAAGGATCTGTTGAAGAAGACACACGCCGAGGATCCCAAGCACTGGCACACGGTTGCGAAAGAATGGCGCGGAGTTTCCGAAGAGACCACCACCGGCGTCCACCGGCTCTACAAGATGAAGGAGCAGGGCAAACTGCTGGTTCCGGCGATCAACGTCAACGATTCCGTCACCAAGTCGAAGTTCGACAATCTTTATGGCTGCCGGGAATCGCTGGCGGACGGCATCAAGCGTGCGACCGACGTCATGGTCGCGGGCAAGGTCGCTGTGATCTGCGGCTACGGCGATGTCGGCAAGGGTTCGGCCCAGTCTCTGCGCGGCATGGGCGCACGGGTCGTGGTCACCGAAATCGACCCCATTAACGCCCTCCAGGCGGCGATGGAAGGCTATGAAGTCACTACGGTGGAAGACACCCTGGGCCGGGGCGATATCTACGTCACCTGCACCGGCAATCTGGATGTGCTGACGTTGGAGCACCTCTCGAAGATGAAGGACCAGGCCATCGTATGCAACATCGGGCACTTCGATAACGAGATCCAGATCGATCGCCTCAACAGCGCGCCCGGCGTGAAGAAGATCAACGTCAAGCCCCAGGTGGACCAATACAACTTCCCTGCCGCCAACGGAAAACCGGGACATACCATCTTTGTTCTGGCCGAAGGCCGGCTGGTTAACCTCGGCTGCGCCACTGGTCACCCGAGCTTTGTGATGAGCAACAGCTTTGCGAACCAGACCCTGGCACAGCTCGACCTGTGGAAGAACAAGGACACCTACAAGGTCGACGTCTACACCCTTCCCAAGAAGCTCGACGAGGAAGTCGCTCGCCTGCATCTGGAGAAGATTGGTGTGAGACTGACCACGTTGAGCCCGAAGCAGGCCGAATACCTGGGCGTTGCTCCGGACGGCCCGTACAAGCCCGACACCTACCGCTACTAAACAATCTGCTTACAATGGAAGGGCCCCAGCCTCCTGGCTGGGGCCCTTCTTGCTGTCCGCACGTCTTATGAGCATGAGCTACAAACTCCTTCCCATTGGCTGCCTGCTGATGCTCGGCTTGCCCGCGACGGCACAGGCGCCGCACCCTGCGGTGGAGGTTATTCAGGCCACCGCCGCGCCGGATGCCTCGGTGCTGAAGGCGCGCAAGGGAACCTATTCTTTCAAAATTGACAGCGGCGACTGGACCGACACCGGCGTCCCTGTAACGCCGGCGGACCACCTCACCTTCACCGCAACCGGCGACCTGACCCTGGGGGACGGAAGAACGGCGCCGCCCGATGGCCTCACCCGCGGATGGAAAGACCTAATCCGTGCATACCCGCTGAATTCGGCCAATAGCGGCGCCTTGATCGGGCGTATCGGCAACGAAGCTGCGGCAGTTCCCTTCCTCATCGGCGCCTCCAAGGACATGGACGTCTCGGCCACCGGTCATCTCTATTTGCGCTTGAATCTCAGCTCCGATCTTTCCGCCACGGGTAGCGTCGCGGTCAAGATGAAGCTCACCAACCAGCCGGCACAGAAGACTGTCTCTGCGCCGGATCTAGCCCACTTGCTCTCTCCCCAGCTGTTCGCGAGCATTCCCCGCCGGGTGGGTGATCTGCAAGGCAATCCCGGCGACATGGTGAACTTTTCCCTCATCGGAACCCAGGAGCAGGTAACCAAGGCTTTTGCCTCTGCCGGCTGGGTGCAGGTCGACAAAACCACCCAGGACGCGGTTGTCCATGGTCTGATCTCAACTCTTTCCCACGCTGCCTACACCGAGATGCCGATGAGCACCCTCTACCTTTTTGGCCGGTCACAGGATCTTTCCTTTGCCCGGGCGGCTCCTCTCACGGTGGCGGCCATCCGCCATCATCTGCGGGTATGGAAGACCACGGAAACCGTAGGCGGGGAGGAGTTTTGGGTCGGCTCAGCCACGCACGACAACGGCTTTGAAAAGGACCAGCGCACCGGCGGAATCACCCACCACATCGATGCCGACATCGACCAGGAACGGGACTTCCTGCAGCAGAGCTTCGCCGGCGCCGGGGTTCTGGCGGGCTCTGCCTACGTGCTCCCGGCCGACCCATTGACCACAGCCAAGACGGCTACCGGAGGCGGATTCCAGTCCGATGGCAGAATCGTGGTGCTCGATCTGAAATAAAAGAAATAAAAATGTCTGAAATCCGGACGCCATTCTGGCTCGTACAACTAAAGTGCGGGCCGTTACCAAGCAGGACGAAGAAGAAACCGATGCTGCACACGTGATCTGTAGGGATTGCCGGTCCAGATTCCCAATAAAGTCCTTTATCCCTGTGGATCCGCTGCACGTACAGTGCCCTTTCTGCCTTTACGTCTTCTTTCTTGAGACCTCGCTAAGGCGAATGCTCTAGTGGGCCCTGTATCAGGGCACGACCCACCAATTTTTGCGATCTGTCCTGACAACGCACCAGAACTAAAGGACCAAGCTAAACTCGACGGGTGCCCCATGTTCGCACCAGCGTACGTGGGCCGAAAAAGACGGGCGAAGCCCCTCAAACGATTCTTCGACGCGTCGAATTTTTCGATGAACTTCAGGACAGGATACTAGGACTCTTTTTCCCGGCTGGCCGGCGATACCAGTGGCTTGCGATGTTTCGCGATCGCGTCCAGCACCCCATTCAGGAAGGTTAGCGACTCCGGGGCTGAGTACCGGCGAGCAATCTCGAGCGACTCGTTGATCACCACCGGTACAGGCGTGTCCGGGAACCCCAGCAACTCAGCGATAGCCACCCTAAGAACATTGCGATCCACAGCGGGCATCCGGTTCAAACGCCAATTGGCCGAATGAGCCTGGATAAGCTCATCGATCTCCTCGTTGCGGGCCGTGGCCACGCGGAAGATGTCCTCGGAAAAACCGCGGGTTTCGGCGTCCACGTCTTCCCGGGAGCCCCAAAAAGTCTTCCGCACCTGTTCCGGGGTGTGCTTCCCTACATCCGCTTGAAACAGCATCTGCATGGCAAGTTCGCGCGACTTGCGGCGCTTACCGGTAGCGCTCATGGAAGCTGCAACTTGCGGCCGAGTGAGACCATCTCGATGGCTGCGATAGCGGCTTCAAATCCCTTGTTCCCGGCCTTGATCCCGGCGCGATTCAACGCCTGCTCCAGGGTCTCGCAGGTTAACACTCCGAACGCATGCGGAATCCCCGTCTCCTGTTGCGACTGGCCGATGCCGCGGGAAACCTCGTTGTAGATCGCCTCGTAATGCGCGGTCTCGCCGCGCAACAGAACGCCCAAGGTGATGACGGCGTCCACATGGCCACTCATCGCCGCCTTGCGGGCCGCCAAGGGAATCTCCCAGGCCCCGGGCACCCGGATCACCTGCACGTCGTGCCGCGCGGCGCCGCTGCGGTAAAGACCGTCCAGAGCGCCTTGCAGCAGCCGGTCCGTAATAACCGCATTCCAGCGCGAGACCACCACGGCGAAGCGCATGCCATGCGCGCTCAGATCGCCTTCCACCGCTACGGGCTTACCCTTGTGCGGGTCATCCCATTCCCAGAAAGCGATCGAGTGACCCGGCGTCGGTTCCGCAATAAACAGCCGGCTCTTCCAGTCCGTTTCCGTCACCGCGCTGAGCCGCTCGGTGGCTTCCGGTTCGCCCCAGGTGCGGACCATCCAGTCACGCGCCACCCCCTGCACGGCATCGAGGCCAGTCACCTCGACCATGATTTCCGCAGGCATGGGTGCGGGGCCGTCGGCAAATTCCAGATTCGCTACAGGCGCCAGGAACGAAACCCCGCGGCTCAACTCCGCTTCCCATCCCCGGCCTCCTTCAAATCCAAGCGCGGAGAAGAACCCGGCCAACTTGGCGTACGCCTCGGGCGTGCCGGCCGGACGCACAATGGTGATTCCTTTAATCATCCTCTTCTGACTGTACCACCCGGTTTTGTTAGACTCACAGCTTCGGCTCAGGTCGAGGGAAGGCTAGGATCGAACATGGATTTAGCGAATATTCGTTACCAGTTGCGCCCTCCGCTTGCCGTCGTCACCATCGACCGGCCCAAGGTCCTCAATGCGCTGAACCACCTCAGCATGACTGAGTTGGAGCTGGTCTTCACCGACGTTAAGGAAAATGCCGAGATCCGCGCCGTGCTGATCACCGGAGGAGGAGAAAAAGCCTTCGTTGCCGGCGCCGACATTACGGAGTTGGCTTCAGTTTCCGCGCTGGAAGGCGAGCAGCTTGCCCGCCGCGGGCAGCGCATCTTCAACCTCATCGAAAACTGCGGCAAGCCAGTGATTGCGTGCATCAACGGCTTCGCGCTGGGCGGCGGCTGCGAACTGGCGCTCGCCTGCACGCTGCGTATTGCCAGCTCCACCGCCCGGCTGGGCCAGCCTGAAGTCAAGCTCGGGATTATCCCCGGCTACGGCGGAACCCAGCGTTTGCCGCGGCTGATTGGCAAGGGCGCCGCGCTGAAGCTCATTCTCACCGGCGAGATTATCGGCGCTGAAGAGGCCTTGCGCCTGGGCCTGGTGGATGAGGTGGTGGCCCCGGATCAACTGCTTCCGCGCGCCGAGCAGATCGCGCTCGCCATCGCGGGAATGGCGCCACTCGCCATCCGCGACTCGATTCGCGCGGTCAACTCCGGCTACGATCTACCCCTCGCCAGCGGTCTTGAGTTGGAGGCTTCGCTTTTCGGCCTGGCCTGCTCCACCAGCGATAAGTCGGAGGGAGCGCGGGCTTTTCTCGAGAAGCGCGCCCCGCAGTGGAGCGGCAAGTGATGCGTCGAACAATGCCGGTTAATTTTCGGATGGGTTGTCTTCCGGGGACCATGCTCAGTAACCAGCACGCGCATCCTCGCGGCCACGCGCGTGTTTCGCTTGTTATGCTTGATTCCGTGGCCCGGCCGCGCGCCCTTATTCAAATCGTCTTGGTTTGTGTCTTGGGCGCTACCGGCTGCAAGACGCAGGCGCCCAGCTCCGAGCCCTCACGGGCTTCAGTGCGGCAGGCCCGTGAAGCCAGACAGAGCAAGATGGACGCAGCCCGGGACGAATTGGAGCAGATTCCACCGCCCTCCAAGAACCGTTACCTCAGCGTGCACAGTAAAGAGGCTTACGGGAATCCGTTCCTGGTGGTCCATCCGCAGACGGTCACCATGACGATTGTCTACCGCGACCAGAATCCCAATGCTTTCGACGCCGGCGGACTTCTGCGTCCCGCCAAAGCTCGCCGCCAAGAGGTCGATGTCCGGCTGGATGATCTGCCCGAGGCACTTTCCTCTCTTTCTACCGACGTTTGGCCGTACGGGCGGGTGGTCGCAATTGAAGAATCGCCCACGGCCCCTAAAACGGAGCGCGTCGCCATCCGGCGCAATGTCGAGGCCACAATTCAGGTTCTCAACGACCTAGGGGTGGTGGTGGATGAGTGGACGGGCCCGAATGGTGCACTACTCCGCTAAAGCGGTTTCACGATTACTGTGCCCTATCTAGCGTCGGCGAAGTGGGGCTTTTCTTGGAGAAAAGCCCCGTAGAAGGTAATTTCGGTAGATGCACCAATCGCGAAACCGCTAGCCACAAATGGTCTCTTCCATCCAACCCGTAGCGCTGGCTGTCTTTTGCCTTTGCTTTCTTCTGGTGACCGGCGCCGGCTTCTGGGCCGCGCGCTGGAGACGAGCGGACTTGGCCAGCCTCGACGAGTGGGGCCTGGGCGGCCGCAAATTCGGCGCGCTCATCACCTGGTTCCTGCTCGGGGGCGACCTCTACACCGCGTACACCGTCATCGCCGTTCCTGCGGCACTTTTCGGCGCCGGCGCCCTCGGTTTTTTCGCCATCCCCTACTGCATCATGATTTATCCCATCATGATGTTGGTATTGCCGCCGCTCTGGCGAATATGCCGCAATCACGGATACGTAACTTTGGCCGACTACGTGCTCGGCCGCTACCAGAGCCGCTGGCTATCGGTGGCCGTGGCGGTCACCGGGATTCTGGCTACGATGCCGTACATCGCCTTGCAACTGATCGGCATGCGCGAGGTAATCGCCGCGCTGGGCCTCCACGGAGAGTGGCCGCTGATTGCGGCCTTCATTATTCTCGCCGCCTACACCTACTCGAGCGGGCTGCGTGCGCCGGCGTTGATTGCCATCGTGAAGGATCTGATGCTCTATGTCATGGTGGCAGCGGCCGTGGTGATGATCCCGGCGCGGCTGGGCGGCTATGGCCACGTATTCGCGGTAGCTGCTTCGACCCTTGGCCGGCACTCACCACCGGGCTCGATCATCCTCCGTCCGGGACAATACTTGAGCTACTCCTCGCTCGCATTGGGATCGGCCATGGCCCTTATGCTCTATCCCCACACCATCACCGGCACGCTGAGTGCGGCCAGCGACCGGGTGATTCGCCGCAACGCGGCCCTCATGCCGGCCTATAACTTGCTCCTCGGATTCATCGCCCTGCTCGGCTACGTGGCCATCGCGGCCGGGGTTCACACCACCAACTCCTCGAGCGCGGTGCCGTTGTTGCTGACCACGATGTTTCCTCCCTGGTTTGCCGGTTTCTGTTTGGCGGCGATCGGCATTGGCGCGCTCGTCCCGGCCGCCATCATGTCCATTGCCACCGCCAACCTCTTTACCCGCAACCTCTATGGGGAGCTCTTTCACCGGTCCTTTTCCTCCACGGCGATGACCGGTGGCCAGGAAGCCACCATGGCCAAGCTCATTTCCCTGGCGATCAAGTTGGGGGCGCTTGCGTTTGTTCTGCTGGTGCGTTCGCAATATGCCATCGAGTTGCAGTTGCTGGGTGGGGTATGGATCCTGCAATTGTTGCCGTCCGTGGTAGGTGGGCTTTTCGTTCGCTTCCTGCACGGTTCAGCGCTACTCTGGGGCTGGTTCGCAGGCATGGCAGCCGGAACGGCCCTGGTCGGTTCCCTTGGACTCAGGAGCTCTACCTATCCGTTTCACTTTGCCGGACACGTCTATGGCGTTTATTCGGCTCTGCCTGCGCTAGCAATCAACCTGGTCGTGGCGGGACTAGGGTCCTGGTTGCTTAACATCTCCGGCAAGAAGCCAGCTGAGAATTTAGGTTCCTGACGCTAGATGAAAACTCTAACTCCAGGACCAAACAGAACTGGAGGGGTGTCCCGTGTACGCGCCAGCGTACGTGGGCCGAAAAAGACGGGCGAAGCCCTTCCATCGTTTTTATTCCTTGAGGGAAAGGATTCGAAGAATTCATAATCGGCCCACGTACGCTGGCGCGAACATGGGGCACCCGTCCAGATCGGGTTGATTCGGGTTGTCGTCACGGAATCGGGGAACAAATGAGTGGACTGAACGTAGGAGTTGTCGGCCTGGGCGCCATGGGTTTGGGCATGGCCAAGTCGCTGCGCAGAGCGGGATATCGCGTCCACGTGTGCGACGTGCGCACCGAAGTTACGCAAGCCTTTGCCGCGGAAGGAGGCGTTGCCTGCAACAGCCCCGCAGACGCAGCCGCTTCCTGCGACGTTCTAATCAGCGTAGTGGTCAACGCATCTCAGACCGAAGCGGTCCTGTTCGGTGAAAGCGGAGCCGCAGCCGCCCTGAAGCCCGGAAGCGTATTTGTGATGTGCTCGACCGTCGAGCCCGCCTTTTCCATCGCCCTGGAAAACCGTCTGGCTGAGAAAGCGATCCTTTACCTCGATGCCCCAATTTCCGGCGGGGCAGCCAAAGCCGCCAGTGGTGAAATCATCATGATGACCTCAGGTAATCCTGAGGCGTATGAAGCGCTGGGCGAGATATTGGACGCAATGGCCGCCAAAGTCTATCGCCTGGGCCCAGCTGCAGGGAACGGCAGCAAGGTCAAAATCATCAACCAGCTTTTGGCCGGCGTTCACATCGCGGCTGCCGCAGAAGCAATGGCCCTGGGGCTGCGTCAGGGGGTGGATCCTGCCGCTCTGTACGAAGTGATAACCCATGCCGCCGGCAACAGCTGGATGTTCGAAAACCGCATGGCCCATGTACTGGCTGGCGACTACACGCCCCTTTCAGCGGTGGACATCTTTGTCAAAGACCTTGGCTTGGTACAGGACACTGCCCGTGCCAGCAAATTCCCCTTACCGCTGTCAAGCACTGCACACCAGATGTTCCTACAGGCTGCGGCCATGGGTCTCGGCCGGGAAGATGATTCAGCCGTCATCAAAATCTTTCCTGGGATCGAGTTGCCAGGTAAGGCCTGATGATCGAAAGCAACCCCGCCCCGATTCGCGGACTCCTACACGCAGGAGGTGCTTGATGCAATCGATTCACGAGGGGCAGTGCGGTGTGTGCGGTCATTTCGGGGAACACCACAAGAGCAACGTGCTTGTGAGCATCCTCTCCAGCAAAAAGGCGGACGAGTCGTTCGTAGATGAGTGCGGTCACCCCAAGCTTGCAGGCCTGCATTTGAAGGTGACAGCGATCAGTGGTTGCGACGGTTTTGTTCCCGCAGCTTCCGCCTGATCAGCACTCCTTTATCCAAAGCCAGGCCATCCCGATGGGATGGCCTTTTGTTTTTCTAAACCGCGACCAGCTTTTCTTCGCGCACGGATTCAGGTTCGCTGGCAACCGGACTCGCGGCACGACTCTTCCAGCTGGCTGCGGCGGAAAGCGCGAATACCGCTGCCGATGCGATCAATGCCAGGGTGCCCAATGTCTGCACCAGGAATTGAGAAACCGGTCCCCGGTTTACGACCAGCACGGCCGCGCCCAAAACATCCAACAAGATGCTCGTGGCGAATACCTCGAGCGGATGCTGCCCCAGCAGCACCAGTGGTTGCGCCCAACGCGACCGCAACCACTGGGCGGTGCTGGGGATATAGCGCCACACCAACCATGCCCACGACATAATGCACAGAATCCGAAAGGGATGCAGTCCCGTCTTATCCAACTCGTGGTGAATTAGAAGTGCTGACGGCACGTAATTGACGAGGTGCGGCACGTGAGACTCGAGAAAACTGAAGAGCGAGAACAGAACCGCCACCACATCCCAACCCCGCCAATACTTTTTGGCTTTGAGAATCTGGGGAGCTGTCACCCCGATCATAAAGACGAGCTGCCAAGCGAGCGGATTTAAATACCAGCCTTCGGTCCCGCTCAACTCAAGGTGAAAGAGATGGGTCGCGCCATATAACGCCACCGAACCAGTCAGCAGCATTCGGGGCCGGTGGATCAGTGGCAATACGACAGCAAGCAGGAGCAGAAAAAGCACATACAGCGGAAGAATGTCGAAAAATCTCGGCTGGTCGCGCAGCAGCACAGCGTTCACGATGCTTCGCACAGGGTGATCGCTGAACCGGTCGAGGTACAGAAACACAAGAAAGCCAACCGGTTTAAGCAAGCCCACCAAAATGCCGACTTCTACCAAAAACAACAGGTACGTGATTACGTGCGTGCGATAGATAGCGAAGACGCGACGCAGCATTTTGAGGCGCGCCGACCACAGCCCGTCGCGTGTCCAGCACCGTTCATACGTGAGGCCGGCCAGGATGCCGGAAAGCAGCATGAATATCTCGGCAGCATCGCAGAATCCATACTGTTTTAACGTGACTAGGCGGAGGTTGCCGATCATCAGGTGATCGATGAATATGCACCAGAGGGCAATCCCGCGGAAAAAGTCTATGCGTAGATCACGATTGAATCGGATTAAGGTTGGCACGAATGATCTTCCCGCGAGCCGATTTTTAAAACGGCGGCAGGAATTAGCCGCAACGCTTCAGTTCCCTGAACGATGCGCACCCAGGCATTCAGCATCAAATAACCAAGACACACGCCCGGCAGAGAATACCACGCCTGTTCCATGAGTTCGCCCGTTTGTCGTTCGATGGACTCATTTTAGGTGGAATGGGCGTGGCGGTCTAGCCCGTTTCTTGTCCGCAATGGTACGAAAACGCGTTACCGGGCATTACCCGTCAAGCGCCACATCCACCTGCATGTACCATCCTGCAGCAACTTCAGTTCGTTTTTCAAATGGCGAGGCAAGTCATCCGCCGTCGCGGTTATGGAGCCATAGCTCCCGTGGATGCTTCTTGAGCGCCTTAACCACAATGGTGTCCAGGTCCCGCGCAACCTCCAGCTCAGCCTGCGGGGAGTCGTATCCCGGTCGGGGTTGTGGACTGCGCCGCCGGCGGGATGTCCTCCCGTCAACAGTTCGGAGCCTTGAGATCGCTATGCACAACCAGGCCGGCATGGGCTCGCGCCACAGCCCCAAGCACGTCGAGAAAGAGCTCGATGCGAGCCCGGATATCGTAACGGTGTTGGTTCCATTTTAGGCGCCGATGGTTTGACCCGTTGGGCCTGGTTGTTCCGCCGCCAAAGCCGTTTCCTTTTATGGAAATAGATGAAGGGCAGCATACTGCAACAGCATGATCGTTTTTCCATCCTGGATGACCCCGGACTCAATGCCTGCGAGCGCCTCATCGATAGGCATCTCGAGCACTTCAATGTCTTCGCCCTCGGCAACTTGGCCTCCTCCTCCGCCTGCTTTGTCCTTGCTCGTATAGGCAGCGACGAAGAAGTGCAACCGCTCCGTGACCGACCCAGGGCTCATGAAGGCGTCGAAGATGCGCCTGACGTCGAAAACCCGAAACCCGGTCTCTTCTTCTGCCTCGGCGCGAATCCGTTCCTCCGGACTGGCGTCATCCAGCAGTCCCGCCGCCGCTTCGATCAGCATCCCGCTATGCCCATTCACGAATGCCGGGTAGCGAAATTGGCGGATAAGAATCACCGTGCGCTGTTCGAGGTTGTAAAGCAGGATGGTCGCGCCATTGCCCCGGTCGTATGTCTCACGCGTGAGTTCCTGCCACGTGCCGTCGCGGCGCTGGCGGTCAAACCGGGTTTTCTTGAGAACGTACCAGTCATCCGAAAGGATCTGGACGTCCTTTATCCGAATCGTTTCCGGTGGCGAAGGGCATATTTGCGTTTGCATGATGGGTACGGTATCGTACAATTTCGTGCAACGTCAAGTATTATCGTGCAGAAGAAAGATGCTTACTACTCACCGCAAACAACAGTTGCTGTCCCGCCTCAAGCAGGATGGGAAGCTCGTGGCCAAGGACCTCAGTCAGGAATTCAGGGTTTCCGAAGACACCGTTCGCCGTGATTTGCGCGAGATGGCTCGGGAGGGCCTGCTGCTGCGCGTTCATGGAGGCGCTCTCCCTGCTTCCCCCGCGGTGGCCGATTTTGCTGCCCGGGAGGAGATCCGGCATGAGGGCAAGTTGGCGATCGGCCGTGCGGCCGCGGCCATGATTCAGGCCGGCCAAGTCATAATCTTGGACGGGGGCACCACATCGCGAGAGGTTGCGAGACATATCCCGCGTGCTTTGCATGCGACCGTAGTGACCCACAGTCCCACCATTGCCCTCGAGCTGTTGCCCCACCTCTCGATCGAGGTGATTCTTCTCGGTGGCCGGCTCTTTCGCCACTCTGTGGTTGCGGTCGGCGCGGCCTGCCTGGAAGGGATCAGCAAGATTCGGGCTGATATTTTCTTCCTGGGCGTAACTGGAATTCATCCGCAAACCGGCCTGACGACGGGTGATTTTGAGGAAGCAGGCATTAAGCGAGCGCTGATCGGGGCCTCAGCGGAGACGTACGTGCTGGCCTCAGCGGAGAAACTGGGTGCAGCCTCACCCTACAGGGTGGCGGATTTGGATGGTGTGACGGGCATCATCACCGAGAAAGCCGCAGATGACAGGATGATGCAGCCTTATATCGCGGCTGGGTTGAGTGTTATCCATGCGTGAGCGTCTGGATCGAAACTCAGAACGACAGGGACCTATCACATTTCCAACGACGGCATGTCACTCCTCCTCGGTTAAGATACTGTCATAGTCCTGGCCGCCATAAAAGATTCCGATGATGTGCACGCGGGCATCATCCACATCGAAAGCGATAGCGACGCGCTTTTTGTAGTTGGTAATACGCAGGCCAGGGCGGACATGATCGCGCCGGACCACCGCGAAGCGGGAACGTGCTCAGGCTTTCGCAGCATGTGACGATCTCATCGGTGAAACGCGCCGCGATCTCCGGCGACGACTTCTCGGCGATGAAGCCGTACAGGTCGATGAGCTGCTCTTCGGCTTCGGGCGTGAAGACGACGGCGTGGGGCATCACCGCTTCCTGGCAAGGGCCTTTTGATCGTGGCTTGGTATATTCAATGAAATTCGCAGGACAGCAAGGCAGCTCTCCACACCACCTACCGGCACAGCGTATCGTCTCCGTAGACAACATCTATAAAAACGCATGAGGAGGACACGGTTATGCCGATAACCCGACGTCATTTTCTTCAGCAGGGGGCGGCCGCTACTGTCGCTCTCACCACCGCCCCGTCCCTGCTGGCCGATCCGCTAGGACTGCCCATCGGCTGCCAGACCTATCCTGTCCGCGCCTCCATCAATTCGGATTTTGCCGGGACGATGCGGGGCCTATCCGCCGCGGGCTTTCAGACGATTGAGCTTTGTTCGCCCTTTGGCTACAAGGATTTCTCCAGCCTGGCGCAGTACAAGCCACAGGAACTGCGTCGCATGCTGCACGACTACGGTCTTACCTGTATCAGTTCGCACTTCGACAAGCCGGAGTTGTTCGACCATGCCGACGAGCGGATCGCGTGGGCTAAAGAGCTGGGGCTGACCCAGATGGCCACAGCCAGCCTCGGCTCCGGCAGGATGCGTAAGGACGTCCCGATCACGGTGGATGACGTGAACCACGTCACCGGCCTCTTCAACACCTTTGCGGCCAAGGCGCATGATGCGGGGATGGTTGCCGTGTTGCACAACGAAGGCTTTGAGACCGCCAGCATTGACGGTAAGCGGGTATACGACATGGAGATCGAGCGGCTGGATCCGAAGACGGTGAAGCTGCAATTTCAGGTCTCCACCATGCAAGCGGGGTTGGACCCGGTAGACTACTTCGCGCGCTACCCGAATCGCTTTATCTCCATGCATTGCCAGGACTGGGTAATGGACTCCAGCGGCAAAGCAAAGCAAATGCCGCTCGGCAAGGGCGTCGTGGACTGGAAGAAGGTCTTCACCGCCGCCAAAAAGGCCGGCATCGCAAACTATTTCGTCGAACTGGAGCAGGATCCTGCACTGATGGCGCAAAGCGTTCCTTACCTTAAGACCTTGCAGGTCTAAGCAACCAGACTCCCCCTGGAAAAGAAACAATTACGGATGCCGATGCGCCGGGCGATCGAGCGAGATGGGATAAGAATCGAGATAGACCCGTAAAGTGGGCCGCGGGTGCAAGGATAACTATGCTTTTCGATGACTTCACATTACGGTCGAAAATCTTACTCGGAATTTTCGGTCCCCCAAGTGTGACGATCATTTGCTGGCTGGCCGGCCCTCTTTGGGCTCGCGCTCGGCACGGCCGGACTCGAGCCTTAAATTGGACGGAGTTCTGGCTGATGCTTCTTGCTGCCTATCTGGTCTTTGTGATTGCGCTCGCCGGTGGCCATATCTTTACCGGCACTGACAGTGCTGATCCGTCCTCGGACTTGGTCCGCTGACCAGAATTTGGTCATGCGCGGTTGTCACCCCGGAGCGAACGGAAGGGCACGGGTCCAGCCGTGTCCCCATGAGCCTGCGGCTCACCCAAGGTGATGAAAACCTGGGAGGCTCAATATTCGCCTTTTCATCCTAAGTTTTCGACGGTCGCACAGGCTTACTAAATTGACCGGCTTTACAGTCTGCCGGAAAACTCATGTTCTGTATCAGGGCACGACTTCAGTCGCGCCATAAATGCTTGATAATACGATGGGCTTTAGCCCCTGCCACAGCCGGAACCGCAACAAAACTGCGCTTTCCCGTAGCCTGTTTGGCCGCTGAGGTACGGTTCTCTATCCTGCACGGGATGCGGAGAAAAAGGGTAGTTCTCCGGCAAATCAACCGAGTTCCGATCTTGGGCCCAGGACGAAGCATTTCAGGCAGCGGCAAGGATAGCGCGGCCGATAACGCCGGTCAGCGCGTCTTGGGCGTTCAGGGCAGCGTCACGAGCCAGCCCGTCGAGCCCACGCAGGTGGCTGGCGAAATCCCAAGCGAGGTCGCGGGCACGGCAAATGTCCCAGAAGGCGAGCAGTCGGCCGACTTTGCCCGTGTCCTGTGCGAGTACGCCCAGCGTATCGGTGGCGAGCATCGTGAGGGCGCTCGGCATGACAGTGTTGAGCAGCGCGTTTACCGACTGATAGTCAGTGAATTCGGGGCTGTTCGGCGCAGGGACCACATTCAGCTCGGCGTCGGTGGCCAGTAAGGCCAGCGGAAGGTCATGGTTAATGTGAGCGTTCATCCCGGCCAGCGCAAACTGGATACGATCGATGCCAGTGCGGTAGCGAGCCTCGAGCAATGCGCTCCATGCCGTGGGCACGGAGTGTCCATCGAGGAAACCGGCGACCGCGGTGAAGTAGAGGCCTGCGAAGACAACATCCAGGCGGGTGAGCCAGACTGGGCTCCGCCATGCGCCGCCGGGTGGCTGCAAATCGACCTGCTGTGTCACCATGAGATAAAGCCGGTTGAACCACTTGAGGCCGTCGTTTGCGGGCAGCAATGCATCGATGGCCTGCATACGCCCAATCACATCCGCGATCGACACCGGAGCCGGACCGTTGACGAGCTCCCAAAGCGGCTGGTCGGCAACGGACGGAGAGGCTGAGGACATGCGTGGCCTCCTAAAGGCTGTCTGCCGAAGTATAGGCGACATCGTCAGCAGGAGCCCAGCTAGAGATGACCATCTCGAGAGATTTGAAGTCCTATCTCTTCCTTTCGGAAATATCTCGGTATACCCGTAAACCCGGTGGTCCTGTTACCGGCCTTTCGTTCCGTCCGGTTGCCGCGTTTTCTCAGTCACCCGAAAGTGGAAAGGCCAAACATGGAACGGTCTGTAATCCTGTCCACAAGCGTCAATGCACTTCGAACCAACGTGGGGGGATCATGGAATCAGAAACGCATGGAGTAACTGGCACGGAGATTGTTCCCGAGGTAGCGGCCGAAGTAACAGAGTCATCCGACTGGCCAGAGCGGGCTGTTCAAGGCAAAGCTAAAAAGTCGAAGCTGACATCGTCGCAAGCCCAGGTTTCCCACTTGTTAGACGCCTTGAACGAAGTCGATGCCAAACGCTTTAAGTTGGGTATCGAGCGTGACGATCTAAAGAAACAACTGGCGACCGCAGTCGCAAACCTCTAAACCCTCCGTCCAACTTTTCAATTTTCATTGGTGGCCTCGGGTTAGGGTGCGGGTGGCGATTCCCTATTCCCGGGGCCTTTCTCGAGCATCGCTTCCGTGTCAAAAATAGCCCCCAAATGCTAACCCATAACGAACGGGGATAGGTGGTGCTGACGCCCGGCCACGAAACGTTCGTCCTCCGCCACTTTCTTGGCCTATTTCTTTTCGACAGAGCGGAGCGTGGCCCCTTCGCTTAGGCTAGGTGGTCCGAGGTAGCCCGGCTTGATAACATTCTCCTTGACCATGGCCGCCACCTCCGCGTTTACCATCCTTCCGCATACCCCCCAGCAGCCCCACGCCCACGAATCCTTTTCCGCTGCTCGGCAGCTTGAAGAGAAGCTGCGCCAGGTGGTGCGCGGCGAGGTCCGGTTCGATCAAGCTTCCCGCGCCCTCTATGCCACCGATGCTTCCAATTATCGGCAGGTGCCCATTGGGCTCGTCCTGCCTCGGGATGAGGCCGACGTAGTCGCTACCGTGGCGGCGTGCCGGGAATTTGGCGCGCCCGTGCTCTCCCGCGGCGGGGGCACAAGCCTCGCCGGGCAGTGCTGCAATGTGGCCGTCATCCTGGACTTCTCCAAATACATGCACGGCATCCTCGCACTGGATCCAGCCCAGAAACTGGCCCGTGTCCAGCCCGGCATCGTCCTCGACCGGCTTCGAGATGCCGCCGAAGAGCATGACCTTACCTTCGCCCCCGATCCCGCTACTCACAGCCGATGCACCCTGGGAGGCATGATCGGTAACAACTCCTGTGGCGTGCACGCGCTCATGGGCGGCAAAACTGTCGACAATATCGAGGCTCTCGATATCCTCCTTTACGACGGCACCCGGCTGACCGTCGGCCCTACATCTCCCGACGAACTCGAGGCCATCATCGCCGGCGGCGGGCGCCGCGGCCAGATTTATGCTGGCTTGGTCCGCATCCGGGACACGTACAGCGAACTCATCCGGCAGCGGTTTCCTAAGATTCCCCGCCGCGTTTCCGGATACAACCTGGACGAACTGCTGCCGGAAAACGGCTTCAACGTGGCCCGCGCGCTCGTCGGCTCGGAAGGCACCTGCGTCACCGTCCTTCAGGCGCATTGCCAGCTCAAACACAGTCCGCAACATCGCCGCCTGGTGGTGCTCGGCTTTGCCGATCCCTTCATCGCCGCCGATCACGTGCCCGCCGTGCTGAAATACAAGCCGATCGGCCTGGAAGGCTTCGACGGCCTGCTGGTCGACTACATGCTCCGCAAGCACCTGGCAGTCGAAGATGTACTGCTGCTGCCGGAAGGGCGCGGCTTTTTACTGTGCGAGTTCGGCGCCGACTCCCCTGAGGAGGCCGACGCCATTGCGGATGAATTTACCACCGCGGGGCAGGCCTTCGGCAAGACGTGCACCGTGCGGCGCTATTCGGATTCGGAAGCCAAGCGCGTTTGGCATGTGCGAGAGTCCGCCTTGGGCGCGACCGTCTTTGTTCCCGGACAGAAGCCGGGATGGGAAGGCTGGGAGGATTCCGCCGTGCCTCCAGAGCAGCTAGGCAGCTACCTGCGCGCGCTTTACCAGCTGCTCGAGCGCTACCAGTACATCACGCCCATGTATGGGCATTTCGGCCAAGGCTGCGTCCACCTGCGCATCAACTTCGATCTGGAGACCGCGGAGGGCATCCGCAAATATCGCGAGTTCATCGAGCAGGCGGCAGATATCGTGCTGGCCCACGGCGGATCCTTATCCGGCGAACACGGCGACGGGCAGTCCCGCGGAGCCCTGCTGCCGAAAATGTATGGCCCGGAGCTAATGAAGGCGTTTCAGGAGTTCAAGGCCCTGTGGGACCCGGACAACGGCATGAACCCGGGCAAGATGATCGACCCGGTCAGCGTCTACCAGCCAATAGACAATCTCCGCCTGGGCGAGGGCTACCAGGCCAAGAAAGTCAAAACCTGGTTCCAATACCCTGACCCGGGCGGGTTTGGAGAATCCACCTTGCGCTGCGTCGGCGTGGGAGCCTGCCGCAAGCATGACCACGGCACCATGTGCCCCAGCTATATGGCCACGCGGGAAGAAAAGCACTCGACCCGCGGCCGCGCCCACCTGCTGTGGGAAATGCTGAACGGCAATGTCCTCACCGGCGGGTGGCGAAATGAGGAGGTCAAGGAAGCCCTCGATCTCTGCCTCTCCTGCAAGGCATGCAAGACGGAGTGCCCGGTCAACGTCGATATGGCGACCTGGAAAGCCGAGTTTCTGGGGCACCATTACGAAGGCCGAACGCACCCGCTGCATCACTACCTCTTCGGGTTTATGGACCGCTTTGCGCACCTGGCCGCCTTCGCACCCGGCTTGGCCAACTTGCCCATGAAGACTCCCGGCATCCGCAGCCTGGTGAAAGCCATTGCCGGGGTGGCTCCGCAGCGCGAACTGCCGCAGTTTGCCGGCAAGAGTTTCCAGGCTGGAAATCGCAACCGTCGCAGTTCGGGCGGAGCTCCTGTGATGCTATGGCCCGATACCTGGAACAATTACTTTCATCCCCAGGTTCTCGACGCCGCGCAAGAGGTGCTCACCTCGGCCGGCTTTGCGGTACAGGTGCCGGCAGGGCACATCTGCTGCGGGCGGCCGCTCTACGATTTCGGCTTTCTTGATCAGGCACGCAAGTACTTGCAAGACGTGATGGAACGGCTCGGCCCACAGATCGATTCCGGAATGTCTTTTGTCGTACTCGAGCCGAGCTGCGCCAGCGTGTTCCGCGATGAATTGACCAGTTTGTTCCCTGAAAATGAGCGCGCCCAGCGGCTCAAGAAGCAGACGTTTTTGCTCAGCGAATTTCTTGCGCAGCAGGCGCCGGAATATCGCCCTCCCCAGTTGAGCGGGAGGCAGATCGTGCTGCACGGTCACTGCCACCAAAAAGCGCTGATGGGAATGCAGGACGAGATTTCGCTGTTGCAGTCCACCAGCGCAAAGGTAAATGTGCTGGATTCGGGCTGCTGTGGCATGGCAGGCCCGTTCGGGTTTGAGAAAGACAAATTTGAGGTTTCCCAAGCTCTGGGCGAGCGCGTGCTGATGCCGGCAGTCCGTTCTGCAACCCCAGACACCATCGTTGTTTCAGATGGCTTCAGTTGCCGGGAGCAAATCCGGCAAAATTCGCCGCGACACGCCCTTCATCTCGCCGAGGTTCTGACCGGACGCTGCTAAGTACGGTCACTAAGCAAGAGCTCTGCGCTTTACCATGTTGCGGGAAAACTCCTGCTTTTGAAGGGTACGGGCTGCTCGACAAACTGTTAAAAGGCTATATATCAACCCCGACAGCGAGTTTTCCGCAACCTGTTTAGCCGGGTCGCAAACGCTCGAAGGGCGTGTGAGAAGTATAGATACGCAGTCTGCGCGCGGACCGGAACTAAAGGACCAACCAGAACCTGCTGGGTGCCCCATGTTCGCACCGGCGTACGTGGGCCGAAAAAGACGGGCGAAGCCCATCAAACGATTTCAATCATTCAGTGAAAGCATTCGAAGAATTCATGCTCGGCTCACGTACGCTGAGTCGAACGTGAGGGCACCCGTCAAGTTTAGTTTGCTCCTTCAGTTCCGGTTCCCGTTCTCACACGCCCTCCCCGGTCGGGCGGACAGCAGATCATGTAGCACGGTCACTCCCGGCATCTCGCAAAAAGACGCGAGATATGGACCTCTACTTTTGTTCATGGGCAGTCCTTCTTGAGGGTAAGAGCTGGGTGGGTACCCACTACGGTGCTGGTGATGCGTTTTGCGACACCGGAAACGATCGTGGTTTCGAACGGTTTCAGTTGCCGGAAACAGATGCGGCATAATTCGCCGCGCCACGCCCTTCATTCGGCCGGGGGTCTCACCCGGCGCGGCTGCGTTACTTAAGAAGGCGTTTGTCCGGCGGGAGCCTCCGAATTCAATAGGAACAATGCGTTCGCGGCTGTATGCTGGTGAGAGTGCTTACTGCGCTTCGGCTTGCGTCCCCTGTCTCCTTAAGCCCGAGCCCCCTTGTAGAGGCTATTCAACCCGAAGACTGTGAGGCTCTATGCGTTCTGAACTGGTTTATTCTGCCGGCATTAAGATAGCGAACCGATTTTTGCTGGCCACCGTGGCCATCAAGGCAGTTCGTAAACTGCACATCAGCACCACCCGTACCGAAGATACCGCGAACGTAGTGTTTGTGGACGTAGCCGCCGGCCGCTATACCGACGTGTCCATGCCGGAAATCCTGCCCCAGTCCGCCATGGAGCCCCTCATCGTCGACCCGTTCGTGGTCTCCGCTGCTTAGCTGCTGTTGCCTGATGAATTTCCTGCGTTCCCTGTAAATCTTCGGCTACAGCCAACGACGAATTCATGGGTGGGCGCTTAGGATCGCGCCGGGAGATTTCCCACAGGGCACCCAAATGGCACACGAAGCACACCACAAATCCGCAGAACACCACGAAGAAGCCGCCAAGCATCACCGCCTGGCGGCCGAACACCACATCAAAGGCGACCACAAGAAAGCCCACGAGCACGCGGCCGCCGCTCATGAACACTCCAACACAGCGCACGAGCACTCCACTACTGCCCATGCGGCATCAACGGAAGCAGCGCACGCGCACGCGAACTAGTCTCCTCGGGTGACGTCGATGGGGGGCTGCCAGAGTTCCACTCGGTTGCCCTCCAAATCGTTGAACCAGGCAAAGCGGCCGAAGTCGTGGTCCTCTTGCTTGGGATCAATGTCTACTCCGGCCGCACGCAGCTTATCCAGGACCGCGTCCAGGTCGTCCACCCGCAGATTCAGCATGGCTGGTTGCCCGCTGGGCCCGAAATATTTCGTGTCTTGTGGGAAAAAGGCGAGAACGGCCATCTCCCGAGGCCCCTCGCTGAAGAAGACAAAGGCGCCGTCTTCTGTTCGTTTGATGCCCAGATGCTGTTCGTACCAGGCGTAGAGCTTTTCTGGATCGGCGGCACGCAGGAAGACACCCCCGACTCCGGTGGCTCGCGTCATTATTTCCTTCATTCCCCGCTTAACAACTGCGGCATGGTCTGCCGGTGTTTTGGCTTACGGCTCTGCTTGTGGTCGTCGATCACCCGTTCCGGCCGGGGCTGCCCGACACGGTCGCGGGCATTGGCCTTGACCGCCTTGACCACGGAGAACTTCTCCGGGCGGCGCTTTCTTTTCGCCATGGAACCATCCTCTGCGATTATGGGAAACCCTGTCCAAGTATGGAATACTTCTTAGGTAGTTACCAATCTCCGGGAAAGCGGGGCTCAGGCCATGGAAGAACGTGACTTCTTCGAGGAGAAAACAGAACCGCGAAAACACACGCTGACTTGCCCCCATTGCGGCAAAGCCGAAGAGTATGAGGTGGCGTGGCTGGTGCGGCGGAAAAAAGCCCATTTGCAGGGACGAGCCGACGAACGAGACCGCGCCCGGTTTGCCAAAGCCCAGTCCTACATGGTTCGCAAGGACGACGTGGTTGGGTGCAAAAACGTCCGATGCCGTAAGAGATTCGAGGTATCGAGTTTGCAGTCCGTGGCTTTTCTTTAGAGGCCGGACGGCGCCCGGCAGATATGAAGATATTGGTTTGCATCAAGCAGGTTCCGCAGAAGGACGCCCCTCTCAAGCTCAACGAGGCTGGGACGTGGATTCGCGAGGACGTGTCCTACGAGGTGAATGAACCGGACGCGTATGCCCTCGAAGAAGCACTGCGGCAAAAGGAAAAGCACGGAGGAGAAGTGGTGGTGGTGACCGCCGGCCCGGCGCGCTCCCACCAGGTGCTGCGCGAGGCACTCGCCAAGGGCGCCGACCGTGCCATCCACCTGGAAGACGATCGCTTCGCCACCCTGGATGCCGCCAATGTTGCCCGCGCCCTGGCTGCGGCCATCGAGGGAGAGGCATTCGACCTGATCGTGACCGGGCTCCAGTCCGACGATTTCGGCTATGCCCAAACCGGGGTGTTGCTGGCCGAGGTACTGGGATGGGCACACGCCACCATCATCATCGGCATTGAGAAGACCGGCGGGGGCCTGCGCCTAAAACGGGAATTGGAGGCCGGAAGGTATCAGCATGTGGACGTCTCCCTGCCCGCCGTCCTCACCATCCAAAGCGGCATCAATAAGCTGCGCTATGCCACCCTGATTGGCATCAAGCAAGCGCGGTTGAAGCCTCTGCGCAAAGTCACCTGGGCCGAGGTAGAAGCAAAACTGAGCAAGAACCAACAGCAGATCGAACGGCTCTACCAGCCGGTGAAACAGAAGAAGACGGAGATGCTCCAGGGTGCGCCCGCCGAAGCGGCGCGCAAGTTGGTGGAACAACTCAAAAATCAGGCGCGCGTGATTTAGTACAATTCATTGTTGGGTACGAGGGATACGGCATGGCCAATACACTCCTTCCGATAGAAGAGCAGATTCTGACACCGAACCAGGTTGAGCGGCTGGATAAGCGCAGGAACCGCGGCTTCCTGTTCATGGTCATCGCAGGCCAGTTCGGGATCATCAGCACCGTGCTGCTGCTGTGGCTGGTGCAAGATCTGACCTACGCGCCCGGATGGGCCCATCCGGTGGCCTACTATTTCTTCTTCTCGGTGCTGGTCACAGGCTTCTGCGGGATGACCGGGGCCGTCCTCCGCCGCGGCGCCCCGGAGTTCTAAAGCGCCAGCAAATGTCCGATCGGATCCTGGTCGTCGCTGAACAGCGGGAAGGTAAGCTGAACCGGGTTTCGCTCGAGACCCTGGCCGCCGCCCAAGCCATCGGCAAAGAGACCGGCTGGCCGGTCGAAGTAGTGTTGCCGGGCTACGAGACCAAGGCCTTGGCACAGGAATTGGCTGGGTACAAGGTCGAAAAAGTCCACGACCTCACCGCCGCCTCGCTCGAGGCATATACCTCGGACGCCTACGTACAAGCTCTCAAGCCATTTATCGCGGCCAGGCAGCCCAAGCTGGTGCTCTTCCCCCATACCTACCAGGTACGCGACTTTGCCCCAAGGCTGGCTCTGGCGCTTGACCGGACGCTCATCTCCGATGCCATCGGCTACAAGCTGGAAAACGGCAAGCTGCTGTTCATCCGGCAGATGTTCCAGGGGAAATTCGTGGCCGATGTGGCCTTCGCGGGAGACGCTCCGTGGCTCGCGACGTTGCAGATTGGCACATACCGCGCGGATCAGGCGGAGGCGGGTGAGGCTCCGGTGGAGACGGTCGAAGCCGCCCAGGCGGGGGCGCCGCGTATTACGCCGCATGAGGTCTTTCAGGAAGCCAAGCAGGCGATGGACCTGTCACAGGCCGAGACGATTGTGGCGATTGGGCGGGGCATCAAGGAGCAAAAGAATGTCGCGCTCGCGGAAGATTTGGCCAGGGCTTTGGGCGGCGAAGTGGCGGCCTCACGGCCCATTTGCGACAACGGCTGGCTGCCCCTGGAGCGGCAGATCGGCAGTTCGGGCCAAACGGTCGCACCCAAGCTGTACATTGCGCTGGGTATCAGCGGAGCCATTCAGCACATCGTGGGCATGAAAGGCGCGCGCACCATCGTGGCCATCAATAAAGATGTAGAAGCGCCTATTTTCGAGATCGCGGATTACGGAATCGTGGGCGACCTCTTCGAGGTGGTGCCCGCACTGACCGCAGAGATCAAGAAGGCGAAGGCCTGAAATTCACTTCCGTCGACCAATCGAGGGTGTCGAACGGCCCCAGATGGAGGCCGACGTCGTCATCGTCGGTGGCGGCCCCGCTGGAATGGCTTGTGCGCTGCGCTTGGCTCAGCTGATCGATGCGCACAACGAGATGCTGGCGCTCAAGGGCTCAACCGCACCAGCCATCTCCAAGGAAAATATTTACGTTCTGGAAAAGGCGCGGGAAGTAGGCCAGCACTGCCTCTCCGGGGCGTTGCTAGACCCGCGATCGATGAACGAACTGCTGCCCGGCTTCGAGGCGGAAGCACCGATCGACGCTGAAGTGACGAGCGAGTCGGTCTATTTTCTGACGGAAAAGGGCCACTACAAATTCCCCATCGTTCCACCACCCCTGCGAGACCACGGGAACTATGTCATATCCATCAATAAGTTCGTCAAGTGGCTGGCGGCCAAAGTGGAAGCCGCGGGCATTACGATCTTCACCGGCTTTGCCGGCAGCGAGTTGCTGTTCGATCAGGAAGGCGTCATCGGGGTGCGCACCGATGACAAAGGGGTAGATAAACAAGGGATTCCAAAAAGCAATTTCGAGCCCGGCTACGATCTTCGTGCCAAAGTCACGATTCTCGCCGAGGGCGCCCGCGGTTCCTGCACCAAGCAACTGATCGAGCGGTTTGCCCTGGAAGATCCGAAGCATGCGCAGACTTACGGCGTGGGGATCAAGGAACTGTGGGAAGTTCCCACCGGGCGGGTGGCCAAAGGGGAAGTGATCTACACCCTGGGCTATCCGCTGACGAGCCAGGAGTATGGAGGGGCCTGGATCTATGGCATCTCTGACACCCTGCTCTCGGTCGGCTACGTGGTTGGCCTGGACTATCAGGACCCACGGCTTGACCCTCACCATGTTTTTCAATCCTTTAAAGGGCATTCGCTGGTGCGGCCGCTGCTGGAAGGGGGCAAGATGGTCCGCTACGGCGCCAAGAGCCTGCCCTACGGCGGCTGGCTCACCCTACCCAAATTGGCGGGCAAGGGATGGATGATCGTGGGCGACTCGGCAAGCATGCTCAACTCGCAACGGCTCAAGGGCATCCATCTGGCCATCAAGAGCGGCATGCTGGCGGCGGAAACAGCCTTCGAGTCACTCCTGGTGGGGGACAACTCGAGCGGAGCGCTCGGCGCCTACCAGAGCCGGGTGGAAGGCAGCTGGATCAAAGAGGAGCTCTACCCGGTACGCAATTTTCACCAGGGGTTCGAGGAAGGCTTGCTTCCCGGCCTGGTGCACAGCGGCATCCAGCAGGTGCTGGGGGGCAGAAATTTCGGCCCCGATTTCACCAACCACGCCGGATATCTGAACCTGCGAAAACTCGATGGAATCGGCCGATCCACCTATGGCCGTGAAGCCAATCTGGGCCCGGCGAAGAGCGATGGGAAGCTCACCTTCGATAAGCTGACGGACGTCTACCACTCCGGCACGCGCCACGAGGACGATCAACCGGTACACCTGGTGATCCGCGATACGGATATTTGCAACCATCGTTGTACGCAGGAGTATGGCAACCCTTGCAAGCATTTTTGTCCGGCGGCGGTGTATGAAATGGTGGAGGGGCAGATCCACATTAATTTCGCAAATTGCGTGCACTGCAAGACTTGCGACGTCATGGACCCGTACCAAATCATCACCTGGGTACCCCCCGAAGGCGGCGGCGGTCCCAACTATGACGGAATGTGAGCCGCCACCCCTGCCGGTAACCGTGGGCGAGGTTACCGGTACGGCCACACCGGGGCGCTGGTGACGTATTTCGGCCAGAGGGGGTGAGCTATCATCAGCACATGACGCCTGACCGCGGCCAGACACCGGGCCCACCGCAAAAGACGTACATGAAGCAGTTGGACGGGCTGCGTGCGTTCGCAGTCGTTTTCACTATGATCACGCACTACACCCTGCTGCAGGGGAGCCTGATGGGATACATACCCTTCGGGCAGATGGGCGTGAGGCTTTTCTTCGTCCTCAGCGGATTTTTGATTACTGGGATCTTGCTGCGAACCCGGGCTGAGGATCAACTCGGGGCGGCCCTGCGCATCTTCTATTGCCGGCGTTTTCTGCGCATTTTTCCGGTTTATTACGTGACGCTTCTGGTGACCGCGCTGGTGAATATACGCCCGGTCCGGCAGACGTTCTTCTGGCATCTTGCTTATCTTTCGAACTTCTACTTCGCATGGCGGGTTCCGCCGGCAAGCCCGGTTACGCACTTCTGGTCGTTGGCGGTGGAGGAACAGTTCTATCTGATCTGGCCGGGCTTAATGCTTTTCCTACCCCGGCGTCATTTGCTCAAAGTGATCATTGCCGCCGTGTTCATAGGACCCCTTACTCGTTTTATCGGCCTGCTCATCCATTTCGATCCCGCCGGCATCGGGCCGTTCTCTTTTTTTGACACGCTGGGTATGGGCGCGATTTTGGCCTACCTGTGGGATAGGGACCTGGGGAACCCCGTGGCTGCCCGGGCATTCAGCCGCATCGCGCTTTGGATTGGATTGCCGGCTTACACCGTGTTGATGGTCGCGCAAAACATGGCGCCAAACTCGATCGGCGTTAACGTCTGGTACGACTTTGCGCTGGCGTTTCTTTTTGTCTGGCTTGTAAGTAGAGCGGCTTATTCGTTCAGCGGACCTGTGGGAGCCCTGCTGGAGTGGAAGCCGATCAACTACCTGGGAAAAATCAGTTACGGCGTTTATGTATTACATGCGTTTATGCCGGTCGTGCTGTTCTATGGGTTGCGCTGGACCCATTTGTCGATCGACAACCAGCTCACCCATTTTTTGGTGCTGTCCGCAATGTCGATCGCGGCAGCGGCCGTATCCTGGCACTTTCTGGAGCGGCCTATCAACAACCTGAAACGCTATTTTGAGTATGACCAGGCGCGTAAAACGGCAGCGCCTGCTGAGGCCGGACGAGCAACGGCGGTCTAATTCTGGTGAAAGGCCGACCAGTCTCGTTCCACGCCTAGTTTCAAAACCTCGATCGATTTGAAGTACACAACGTCTTTGTCACTGTGATTCTGAAGGCCAATCCAACCTTTCTCCGGCCTTAAGCCACGGTTAGGTTCGGAGTCCATCTTTTTGGCCGGGACCGGCTGTCCTTCGATGTAGTCGGTCACTTTCACATCATTCACGTAAACCTGGGTTCGCGGGCCTTCGATGCGGATCAGCATCGTGTTCCACTCCGGCCCCGGCTTTCCCGGCTTCGCCAGTGGGCGCGTAAATGAATAAAGAGTTCCGGTGACGTGGTATTCGTCTTGATTGGATAGCTCGGGATGGTTATCGATCTGCACCTCGTAGCCTTGATTGACGGCCATCCAAGGGTCGGTGGGCTGAGACGGTATGCGAATGAATACACCGGAGTTATCATTCTCATGCTCCATTTTGTAGACGACTTTGATCTCGCAGTCTCCCAGCGCGCCGTTGTCGTAATAAAGGAGCCCCATACCGCCCTGGGTCTTGAGCAATCCGTGTTCGACTACGAAGCTACCAGGCCCTACGTGCTTCCAGTAACGCAGGTCCTTCCCGTCGAAAATCGGCGTGTACCCCAGCTGCTTGGCGGGCGCCAAAGCGGTAGTGCAGAGCAGAAGCAGCAGAGCCGGTATTCGTTTTTTCCCCATGGGTTCCCTTCCCTGTGATACTTCAGTTTAAATCGTTTGAATCACTCGGCTGTTTTTGCGTGTAACATTCCATTGCGCGTGAGGTGTTCGCAGTACACTCGCCGAAAGGGGGCGAAGCCATGAGCGGCAGCGACCTGTTACTGACATGCAGTGACTGCGGTCAGGAGTTTGTTTTCACCGCGGGCGAACAGCAGTTTTTCCAGGAGCGGGGATACTCTTCTCCGCGCCGCTGTAAGCCGTGCCGCCAGGCTAAGCAAAATTCCGGCGCCGGCGGCGGTCACGCTCCTTCCCACTCCCACGACGGTGGTTACGGGGGTGGTGCGGGAGCTGGGGCAGGCATGAGCACGGGCACGACCGTGGTCTGCGCCAGTTGTGGACAAACGACCACAGTTCCCTTTGAACCGCGTGGGGATCGGCCGGTTTACTGCAAGAGCTGCTATCGACCGAAACAAGGTGGAGGGCCGGGCGGTGGACGGTCCAGCCGTGGCGGAAGCAGCGGCGCGGGCGGGAACCGCGACCGGGATCGCCGGCGGTACTAGCAAGGGGGTGGCCGAATAGTTGTATGGCCGCCTACATCTGTTCGCTCGCATACTGCTCGCGAGGGTTATGGCATGGAGCAGGCTCTTTTAGAGATGTTCGAGCAGGCGCGTAAGCTCGTCGTCGAGACCGATCGCAGATTGGCGGAAGAAGCCGACCGTATCCGGGAGAAGGATCGGGAAGGCAAGCTTTTGGAGCTTTCTACCCAGATCGAGGCCGCCTTCGACTTCACCAGCAAAGAAAAGCTGGAACTGGATCCGCGCCTGGATCTGCAGGACGGCAAACCCACAGTGGAATTTATTGTCCGCAGCCTGCGGGCTATTTTCGTGATGTCGCCGCAGGACGACGGCATCTGGAGCCTGCACGCCCTGGAAGACGGCCGCGCACCCCAATCCTTGGGAGAATTTCAAGGCGGGACCAGGAGCGATGCGGCTTCCAGACGGTTGGCAGCGGCCCGGATCGTGACCGCGATCGGGAACTGGTCGCAAAAGGGCCCGCAGGCCGGCAGAAAGCCGGTGCAAGCGGAACCATCAGGGCGGTGGCAGGACGCACCGGCCGCCCTGGAGCTTTCTGAGCGCCGCGAACCCACTTACGGCACCATGGGGAAGTTTCTCGGATATTAAGATTGGTGCCGGAGGTGTGGCGCAATGAACCCACGCTTATCGGTAACGATTCTTGTATTTCTGTTTGCGCTGAGCGGCATCGCCCAGAACGGCAAGCCGCAGCGTGAGGCCGAAGTGGCCTACAACGAAGAAATGTCACATGAAGGCAATGCGTGCGGCGATGAGGTCACCCTGGTCGACCGCAACGAGTGCCTGAATGATATCCGGATCGAGACTTACAAGAACTACACCAAGTTTTTCAATGCGCTCCGGGAGGCACTCATTCAGGCCTCACCGAACGATGCCAATGCCCTGGCGCTCGATGCAACCGAGGTCGTTTGGGAGAAGTATCGGGTAAGCGCCTGCGACGCGATGGTGCGCGTGTATGACATGGGAACCATCAAGCACCCTGGGCCGAGTGGGCCCAGCGCACAGACGCGATGCCTCACCCAATTAACACGCAGCCGCATGCGCGACTTGAGGCTGCTCTATGAACCCACTTTGTAGGAGCTCCCGCAGTGGGGCCTAGAGCAGCTTGGCAAGATCCGCAGCAGGGTCTTTCAGGCCTAAGCCCGACATGTGCAGGCGCGACGATTCCTGCATGTAGAAATGCAACCGGCCGGCGGCGGCAGCATAATTCAAGCCCTCTTCCCTAATGTTGGAGATGCAATTCCGCTCGGAATCCTTTCGGCCCTGTCGCGGCGCCCAGGTGATGTAGACGCCCAGCGAGTCGGGCGAGCTCAATCCCGGGCGCTCCCCGATCAGGACCACAGCCAAGGGAGCCTGGAGCGCCTCGCCAATTGCGTCCCCGATCGCGACCCGGCCCTGCTCCACCACGCATACGGGCGCGAGGCGCCAACCGGCAATGAGGGGTAAAACCGCTTTGAGCAACTGCAAAGCGTGCCGCTCGACCGCCAGCGCCGACAGCCCGTCTGCAATCACAAAAACCACATCGTATTCGCCCGGGGTAAGGAGTGCTGCCGAGTCCGCACTCAACGTCCGGCCCAGGTCGGGGCGTCTGAGGTACGTTGCCCGGTCCTTGGCCTTGCTTTCGAGTGCCAGCGGGGGCAGTGCGTTGCGCCGCAATTCATCACACAGCATGCGCACGTCGATGGCCGCGTGGACGGCGTCGCGCGCCCGCGCATGGGCCAACTGAAAGTCGAGCAGGGGGCGCGTCGCCAGGCTCACGCCGGTGCGTGCCAGACCGATCCGCGCGGGAGTGTACGTACGCAGGGCCTCGCGGGCGGCGGGAGAAATCTCCGGCGGCGCCAGTTCCAGCACGGGCTGAGGCTGATCCGTCTGTTTGACAGACCTTTTGAGTTTCATCGAAATCAAGCGAGAAAAGCCGGCACACTCAATCGCAATCGTGCATCGCCGTGCAGCCAGTCCTCAAACTCCGGCGCAGGCCGCAGGCCCAAGGCCCGCCGCAGGTACAACGCGTCGTGAAACGATGTGCTCTGGTAATGGAGCATCACGTCATCCGCCCCCGGCACTCCCATAATGTAATTCACGCCCGCTGCGCCTAACAGGGTCAGGAGCACATCCATGTCATCTTGATCGGCCTCGGCGTGATTGGTGTAGCAAGCATCGCACCCCATGGGCAACCCCAGCAGCTTGCCGCAAAAGTGGTCTTCCAAACCGGCGCGAATAATTTGTTTGCCATCATACAGATACTCCGGCCCGATAAAACCCACCACGGTATTCACCAGCATCGGCCGGTACCGCCGGGCGACTGCGTAGGCGCGCGCCTCACAGGTTTGCTGGTCCACCCCATGATGGGCGTCGGCGGAAAGCGCACTGCCCTGCCCGGTTTCGAAATACATCACATTATCGGCAACCGCGGGTTTGCCGTTGTGGAGCGCGTCGGCGAAGGTCGAGCCGCGCTTCAGCGCTCGAGCTGCCGCACAAGCTTCATCCAACAGCGCCAGATTCACGCCGAAGGCCTGGTTAGCGGCCTCGGTCCCGGCGATGGATTGAAATACCAGGTCCACCGGGGCCCCGCGTTCCAGTGCCGCCATCTGGGTTGTCACATGAGCCAGGACGCAGCTCTGCAACGGAATGGCATACTTCAGCCGCACATGATCGATCAGCTCGAGCAGCGTGGTCACCGTGCTCACGTTGTCTGAGGCAGGGTTGATGCCGATCACCGCATCTCCAGAGCCCAGAAGCAGGCCATCGACCATCGACGCCGCGATGCCGGCCGGGTCGTCGACCGGATGGTTTGGCTGCAGCCGGGTGGAAAGCCTGCCCTCCAGGCCGATCGTGGTGCGGAAGCGCGTCACCACCCGTATCTTCCGGGCCACCAGAACGAGATCCTGCACCCGCATCAACTTGCTGACTGCCGCTACCATCTCCGGAGTCAAACCCGGGGCCAATGCCGCCAGGGACTCTGAGGTCGCAGCATCGGAGAGGAGCCAATCGCGGAATTCGCCCACGGTAAACGTGGCGATCGGGGAAAAGGCCACCGGGTCATGCGAGTCGATAATCAGGCGCGTGACTTCATCCTGTTCATAGGGCACAACTGCCTGTTGGAGGAAGGTACGCAGGGGAAGATCGGCCAAGGTAATTTGCGCCGCAGCGCGATGCTCGGCGGTGTCGGCGGCTATCCCTGCAAGCGCATCTCCGGAACGGTATGGGCTTGCTTTGGCCAGGAGGTCGCGCAAATCTTCGAAGTGATAGGTAACCTCGCGGATCTTTCGGCGCAGCCGCATCGTTTGCATCATAGTTATACAGCGCTCCTGACATTCTGCAAGCCATCTTGTCCATGCACGCTCGACATATTTTCTGGATACTGGCCGGTTTCGCGGCCGGCGTAGTGGCTGCGCGTGAGCGGAAGGTAATCGACGTTTGGGTGGCCAGGAAGACGCTATTCACTTCAACCCCGATCCACACGTGCTGCCCAACGCCACCTACGCTAACACCAGCGATGAATTGGTGACGGTGATTCGTCAGCAGATCAAGGCGATAAGAGTGCTGCCACGCGTCTCATCTGTCATGAAAAACGGCGTCGTTTTAGCGGCGCGGAGTCGATCCTCGCCAAAAACTCGTATAGTATGCACAGCGGTTACAGGGGCCACCTGCCCCAGATTCGTTCCCGGGCCCAGTTCTAAGGAGAGAAACATGAATAGAAGAGTAGTCGGATTTGGTCTGATGGCCCTGATGGTTCTGCCCGCTTTCGGACAGGACAAGGAAGCGGATCGAGTGGTGTCCGCAGGAACCGTAATCTCTGAGATTATGAACGTCCCCGATGACATTCCCCAGAGTGTGATCGACAAAGCGGATTGCGTGGTGGTGTTGCCGTCCGTGGTCAAGGCAGCCTTCATCGTGGGAGGCAGCTACGGCCGCGGCGTTTTGACTTGCCGCAGCGGCAGAAACTTCCGTGGTCCGTGGAGCGCGCCCAGCATGATGGCCCTGGAAGGCGCCAGCGTTGGATTTCAATTGGGTGGGCAAGCTACCGATTTCGTGCTGCTGCTGATGAGCCCAACCTCCGCCGCAAACATCCTGAAGAGCAAAGTGAAGATCGGTGGGGACGCCTCGGCGGCCGCCGGTCCGGTTGGCCGCAATGCGTCAGCCGAAACGGACGTCACGATGCGGGCGCAGATCCTTTCCTACTCTCGCGCACGCGGCCTGTTCGCCGGCGTGTCGCTTTCCGGTTCCACCTTGCGTCCGGATAACGACGGCAACAAGAAGCTTTATGGGAAAGAGGTCACCGCGGAAGCCATTGTCTTTGACAAGGCAGTGCCGGTTCCGCCCTCCGCAGCAAAATTGCTGGGAACGCTGAACAAGCGGTCGCCAAAAAACCTGTCGAAGAACCCATAACGGCACTCCCTTCTGCGGAAGGCTCCCGGGTAGCCCATTCAGGCCTGATTTTGGCTTGAATGGCAGAGCCCGGGGGCCTTTTTATCCCACCCCCCGACTCCCCGTTGCCACAGTAATACTCGCCTTATCCACCACTTCCACAGAACCCTTCCTTGTCCGCTTCTTAGCGGTGAGAGTAGCCTCATTTGAGGTGCTGGGGGTCGTTTCCATTTCGGGATCCCAAAACCGCGAATAAACATCTAAACTACTAGATGTAGTGGTTCTAGCTTGACATGCGCAATACGGAGCGGTACTTTCACATCTTCCGGTCTGTTTTGAAACTCTTTCGTCCCAATTGCGATTTGCCAAGTCTGGGTTGGTAGTTGTACTCCAGAAGGCTGGGTTACCCCTGTTCTGAAGGCGCCATTCACGAGCGCTTAGGGGCCTGCTTTTCTGTCATTCTTGAAATATTGCGAGGGAATCATGGCTGAGGCCACAAATTCTGTAACTTCCGCCGCTGCGAACGGCTGGGCCACAAACTATAGCCACTCTGCGCCCGCTCATGGCGTGCGCTTCACGCGCCTTTTTTCGAAGCCGGGCGTTTCGCCCTACAACGAGGTCGCGTGGGAGCGCCGCACCGCCTCCATCACCGATGCCTCCGGGGGATCGATCTTCGAGCAGAAAGATGTTGAGGTGCCGACCGACTGGTCGATGACGGCCACCAACATCGTCGCTTCGAAATACCTCCACGGCCATGTTGGGACGGCGCAGGGTGAGTTTGGCGCACGCGAAACCGGGGTTCGCCAACTGGTCGCCCGGGTCGCCGAGACGATTCGTGATTGGGGTCTGGCGGGGGGTTATTTTGCCACCGCGGAAGACGCCGCTATCTTCCACGACGAGCTGGTGCATTTACTGGTGACGCAAAAAGCGGCCTTCAATTCGCCGGTATGGTTCAACGTCGGCTGCGACCGGCTGGAGCCGGAGTCTGACGCACAGAACTGGCATTGGAACGCCCACAGCTGCGGGGTCGAATTCTCGGTGACCGGCTACCGTAAGCCACAATGCTCTGCCTGCTTTATCAACTCGGTGGACGACTCGCTCGATTCCATCCTGACCTTGGCGAAGACGGAAGGCATGCTCTTCAAGTGGGGATCGGGGACGGGTACGAACCTTTCCGGCATCCGGGGATCGACGGAAACCCTGTCCGGTGGCGGTACCGCCAGTGGGCCGCTCAGCTTCATGCGCGGGTTCGATGCGTTTGCCGGTGTCATCAAGTCCGGCGGCAAGACTCGCCGGGCCGCCAAGATGGTCATCCTGAACGTGGACCATCCCGATATCGCCGACTTTATCGACTGCAAGGCCAAGGAAGAGGCCAAGGCGTGGACGTTGATGCAGGCTGGGTATGACGGCTCCGGGCCGGACTCTGAGGCGTATAGCTCGATATTTTTCCAGAATGCCAACAACTCGGTCCGGGTGACCGACGAATTCATGCGTGCCGTGGAACGGGACCAGGAGTTCACCACCCGCACGGTGAAGGACGGCAAGCCGGTCAAGACCTTTAAAGCGCGCGAGCTGATGCGCAAGATTGCCGAGGCTACGTGGCAATGCGGCGACCCCGGCATGCAGTACGACACCACCATCAACAAGTGGCATACGTCGAAGAACTCGGGCCGGATCAATGCCTCGAACCCCTGCTCCGAGTACATGTTCCTGGATGACTCGGCATGCAACCTGGCTAGCTTCAACCTGTTGAAGTTTGTCAACGCGTCGGGCGCCTTCGATGTCGATGCCTACCGCCATGCCATTGACGTCCTGATCACGGCCATGGACATCCTGGTAGATAATTCCGGCTACCCAACGGAAGCGATCGTGCGCAATTCGCACGACTACCGTCCTTTAGGCTTGGGTTACGCCAACCTGGGAGCCCTGCTTATGGCCATGGGTCTGCCCTACGACAGCGATGCGGGCAGAGATTTTGCTGCCGCACTGACCGCTATCATGTGCGGCCAGGCTTATTTGCAGTCTTCTGTTCTGGCCGAAAAGGCGCACCCATTGGTTTCGGCCACGTCGCTTTGCCAGCAGGCAGAATATGCCGACGGTGGCTTGGACAAGCGCGGTGGCGCCTGCCCTGGCTTCTACGTCAACCGCGAGCCGTTCCTCGACGTGATCCGCATGCATCGCGCCGAAGTCAACAAGATCGGCCATGCCAACTCAACCGAGCCGTTCGTTACGCCTCAGTTGGCCTCGCTGATCGAGGCGAGCAAGGATTGCTGGGACAAGGCACTGGCACACGGCGAGCAGCACGGCTACCGCAATTCGCAAGTGACCGTGCTGGCTCCAACAGGAACCATCGGCTTCATGATGGACTGCGACACGACCGGCATCGAGCCCGATCTCGCGCTGATCAAGTACAAAAAACTGGTCGGCGGCGGGATGATCAAGATCGTCAACAATACGGTGCCTGTGGCCCTGTTCAAGCTTGGCTACACCAATCCGCAGGTGGATTCGATTGTTAGTTATATCGACTCCACAGGAACGATCGAAGGTGCGCCAGGGATCAAGCCCGAGCATCTTGCGGTGTTCGATTGCAGCTTCAAACCGAGCAAGGGGACGCGGTCGATTCACTCCTCCGGCCATATCAAGATGATGGCGGCCGCCCAGCCGTTTCTTTCCGGGGCTATTTCCAAGACCGTCAACCTGCCACACGATGCCACGTTGGATGACATTACTGAGGCTTATATGGCGGCTTGGCGGCTCGGATTGAAAGCGGTAGCCGTCTACCGCGACGGCTCGAAGGGCGCTCAACCGCTCAACGTCTCCGATGGCAACAAGGCGAAGGCGATCAAGAATGCACTCGGTGGGGAAACCGCCGATGCTGTAGGGAGCGCCGCAGCCAACCGCGTGCTGGCTGCGATTGCGCAGGGCAACACCGGCTCCATCGGCGACGATCTGCGGGTGCTGGAGGACAAGGTCTCAGCCCGGCTCGAGGTTACGGCAAACGCTGTGGTGACCGCCGCGAATGCGTTTTCCGCCTCCATTGCCAATGCGGTTGCCTTGGGTCAGGCCGCTGCGCTGCGGACGGATCCTGAGGCTACCCAGGGCCCGCCGCGCGCGGTGCGTCATCGCCTGCCGGAGGAGCGGCCTTCGCTCACCCATAAGTTCTCGATCGCTGGGCATGAGGGCTATATCACCGTCGGCCTTTACCCTAATGGCCAGCCGGGCGAGATCTTCATCAAGATGGCCAAGGAGGGTTCCACCGTTTCGGGGCTCATGGACTCCTTTGCCACCGCGGTCTCGCTGTCGCTGCAGCACGGAGTTCCGCTTAAGGTTCTATGCGAGAAATTCGCGCATACCCGCTTCGAGCCTTCCGGATGGACCGGCAACGAACAGATTGGCTTTGCCAAGTCCATCATGGATTACATCTTCCGCTGGCTGCAGTTGCGTTTTCTTTCCGGACATCAGCTGAGCCTGTTCTCCGGGCTGGCTGCAGGGGCGCAGGCTCCCGCGGTTCCTGCCCTGGATGAGTCTGCGAGATACGGAGCAAGCTACGAGACCAAGCCGCCCGCCGGGGGGCTCTTGTCAACTGCTCCTGCTACTGGCGCCAGTAGCAGCTTCACCCTGGAAGACCGGGGGATTTTCGGAGGGGCCGAAACCCGTAAGAGCAGCGGCTCCATCTTTCACGCGGCGGACGCCATGAAGGAATATCTCGACATGGGCGACGCGCCCAGTTGCCATACTTGCGGAGCTATTATGGTCCGCAATGGTAGCTGTTACCGATGCATGAGCTGCGGATCGACGAGCGGCTGCAGTTAAGAAACAATGGGCCACTTGCGTAAAGCAAGTGGCCCATAACTTCCCATTCCTGATACACCTGGACTAACCTTCGAGCCCACGCCTTAATCGCGATCTGCACGCGACAACCAACCAACGATCAGCAAGGAATCTCGACGGGTGCCCCATGTTCGCGCCAGCGTACGTGGGCCGAAAAAGACGGGCGAAGCCCATCAAACGCTTCTAGGCCTCGAGTGAAAGCATTCGAAGAATTCATATTCGGCCCACGTACGCTGGCGCGAACATGGGGCACCATCGAGATTCCTTGCTGATCCAGGTTGGTTGTCGCGTATGGATCGCGGAGGGTTAGGAGCCGGGCTGCCGGAGTCCTGGAAAATGGCGGTGGCTCTCCAGCTGTTCCAGCTGTTTGTCGTTCATTTCCCGGCGAATCGCCAGCAACATATGAGCGTTCGCTTTCTCGAGCGATGCGCGGGCACGAGCGATGCGATCGATCGCAGAAAAAAGGGCGGTCTCATCCGGGTGAGCTTCCTGCGTGACCTTTTCGAGGGCCGATTCTTCGGTCAGCAGAGAGGTATAGGAGCCGAAGATCTCCGCCTTGTGAGCGTTGAAGATATCGTCCATTTTGCTCTTCTGTTCCGAAGTGAGGCTTGAGATCCTTGGCGAAGTCAGGGTCGTCCCACCAACGGCCGGGTGGGCCGAGTTGCAGGCCGCCGCGCATGGTGCTGCTCGTACCATCGGGCCTGGAAAAGGCGCCGTGAGGACCGCCCATAGGTCCGTGGCCGGGTGGGCCGCCATCCGGAAAGCCCATGTGCGCACCGGGGCCGGGGCCATGACCTGGCATCGGAGGCGGGCAATCGCCCGGCGATTGTGGCTGCATCTGCGTCTGCGCAAATGCACTAGTGACAGCGAGCAGCAGCCCGCTCAAAAGCACACGTCTTACGCGTCGAACTCTCACTCGACCCTCGAATTTGCTTGTGATCGCTGCACTTGCTCTCCTGCCGGCGAAAATCCATATTCCTTCATGGGCACCGTCACCGGTGAATTAATTTCGTCGTAGACGCCTGTCAGTACCCGGTTGTCGTTCGCGATTTCCTCCCGGGTGTTTTGTTGCTGAGGAATGGCGCCTTTGCGTGCCAGCTCATGATGGGCACTCCGGCCGGCCATCACTACTAACAGCAGCCCAGCGACGAGCAGGCACGCCGCCATGGCCCATCGGACAGGAGGACTCCATGGTCTGGCTCGGAACGACGGCTCGACGGTTTGGGCGGCGACCCGGGATTCACCCCAGTTGAGTGTGTTCCGATTGAAGTCTGAGACGAGCGTCGTGAACCGCTCGCATTCCTCGCGGCAAACGGGGCACTCGACCAGATGGCGAAATCCGCCGGCGTCGATACGGTTTTCCAGCAGGTAATCAGCGAACTGTTGATCATTCAGGTGAGGACCGGTCATCGCACCCCTCCCAATCGCGTTCTCATGGATGTTACGGCCCGGCGAAGGTGGGTCTTAACGGTATTCGCGGGCATGCCGATGGCTGTTGATATCTCCGCTATGTCCAAATCTTCCAGAAACTTGAGCATGAACACCCGGCGCTGGTTGGGGGAAAGCCGTTGCAAAGCCTGATAAATCTGCTCGGTTCTCTCCCGGAGGAGAAGCTTTTCCTCGGGCGATCTTTCTCCACTGGGTTGCACCGATGCGATTTCGGCCACATCGACGCTCTTTGCGTGTGCCTTTTTCCAAAACTGGAACTTTTTATTACGCGTATGGTCGCGAATCAGATTGTTGGCAATGCTGAACATCCAGGTATTGACGCTGCATTCTCCTCGAAACGAGTCTCGCGCCTGATATGCCTTCAACAAACAGTCCTGGGCAATCGAGTCAGCCAGATCCGCATCCCCGACAGTAAACGCGATGTAGCGCAGCAACTTGGGCCTGTAGCGTTGCGCCAGCAAATGGATGTCGTCTAATTCCGAAACGGTCTTGCTACCCCCGGTAAGGGAAACGATAGATGCGTCCAACACCATCTGCATATTCTTCCCGTTTACCCAATAACCCGGCATCGCGGGGGCGGATCCGCCGGTTATGGAAGATTCAATCGGATGAGACGTTCCTCTGGCTGTTCATGGTTACAGTTCATTTTAATCTTAGACACGCGGCGGAGGGGGCCATCCACGTGGGCCTCCGGGGCCGACTCCGGCCGGTTGGGCAGTGGGGTCAACGCAGGCGACCAGTTCGGCCTCGAATCCCCGCTCTGGTTTGGTTGGGCGCAAGGTGGCGATGGAAGCTGCTCCTTGCTGGCCTCGAAATACCATATCTTCCGCTTGTTTTGTGCGCCGGATAGGGTTTTGTGCGTAGGGGCCGCTCTGCATGACAGCCGCCGCGATTTCCTCCGGGAAGAAGACCTGGCCGGTGTGGGAGGTATGCCCGGCCTGGTAAGACTTGTCGCCGGTGGACCCGCCCAGCCGCACCTTGAAATGGATGTGATTGGTCCGGCCCATGTAGACGCCCGGGAAGACTGTCTCAAAATGAACCGAACCATCCTCCCCGGTCATTTGGACGCCCCGGAGGAACGTTGCCTTGTCCGTGGCATGCTGGGACGGCGGGGGCCCGAATTCTCTTGGCGGGCCGTCATCAAAGCGAGGCGGAGGTCCCTCGGGCGGCGGACCGCCGGGCCCGTGATGGTTTTGTTGGGTAAACCCCGAATAGACCCCGCCTGCGTCGCAGTGCCATAGATCGATGGCTGCTCCTGAGAGCGGTTTACAGGTCCGCGCATCCATCACGATGATCCTCAAAGAAAGAGGTATGCCGGGTTTCTTTTCTGCGATATTCGAGCGCAGCAGTTCGTCTGCCAGGTAGAAGGGTCCGGTCTCTTGCTCCGGGGTGAGGTTGCACACGACAGATTGGGTCGAGACCCCCAGTGCGACGGCTGCGTGATGCAGTTCCAGAGCAGTGGCGGCAGTCAATGCGGTTTTCACAAAGCTCCGCCGGGTACAGAAATCAAGCCAAGTCATGTTTCGTCGCCTCGCACGAGCGGTTCTGTTGCGTGTAGACGCGGAATCCGGGGGCCAGAGCGACAGCAGATTTGAGCGGCGTTTCGCAATTATTCGTAATAAAAAGATTAAAAACGGTTGCCGCTGTAACCGGCTTTGCCTGCGATATCGTCGAATTGAGTGATAGAGTCTTACGTTGCGTCCTCTTTGCAAACAGCCGCGTTTGCTTTTTAGGAAGAGATCATGATCGAGCTCAGGATTTATTGTCGCCAGCTATTTCACTTCGGCGTTCCGCGGGTCGTTGTCAATGTTCGACTCGATGATTGCGCCGAAGCACATTTGCGGGAGTCATCCACCGCCAAGCCCCCCGGCTTGCTGGCGAAGGTCGAAGCGATTCTGAAGAAAGCCTCTGGTTCACCGACCGCTTCGTAAAGCAGCTGTTTCGGCGTCAACCGAACTCGACGGGTGCCCCATGTTCGCGCCAGCGAACGTGGGTCTATTATGAAGTCTTCGAATGCTTTCACTCAATAAGCAGAAACAATTGAGGGCTTCGCCCGTCTTTTTCGGCCCACGTACGCTGGCGCGAACATGGGGCACCCATCGAGTTCGGTTGACCTCCGTACCGTTGGTTCTACAGGATCATTTGATCGCGGCGACAAAGGTGCCTTCGGCTGTTCCGATTGAGTTGTAGCCCGTCTTCGCAGAATCGCCGTCTAGACGGGATATGCATGCCGCTCACGTTTCGAGTGCGATTCAGTTTGTAGGGCAGGAGCGCGAGGCTTCTGAGCTTGATGACATCGAGCGGTTGCTTCAGCAGTATCGCGCCCGCCTCTTGCGTTTCGTGGTCTTTGCGATCGGCGATCAGGACCTTGCAGAATCGATCGTTCAAGACTGTTTCATGCGGGCATATACCGCGCGGGCAACGTTTCGCGGAGAATGCAGCACGTACACATGGTTGAACCGGATTGCGCTTAACCTCATCCGCGACCAGCAGCGAACGAAAAAATTCCGTTTTTGGAGTTCGTTCCGCAAAACAGCATTGGAAATCTCCGATGCCGCCTCCTCGCTACCGAGCGCCGCCGGCACACCTGAAAAAGACCTCCTGATGCGCGAACGGGTGGCCCAGGTCGCAGCGGCCATGCAGGAGTTATCCTTCCATCAAAGAACCGTCTTCCTGATGCGCTTTCAGGAAGGCATGTGCATCAAGGAGATATCGTTGGCCACCGGTATCTCGGTAAACACGGTGAAAACACACCTATACCGCGCGATCAAAACAGTGCGGCAAAAGATCGGAGACTGGAATGACCGGTCAGCATTTAACAGATGAGCAGTTTACGGAGCTACTCTCAGGCGAATACTGTGTCGAGGCAAGCCGGCACATAGAGATTTGCGCGCAATGCCGGAGCGAGTTCGAGCGAGTGCAAACTTCGATTGAGGACTTTGGCACAGTCGGTCTGCTTTGGGCAGAACAGCGGCCTGCCCCTCGCGTATGCGGGCCATGGCTTCGTGGATGGCACGCGATAGGCGCCCGCACCGCAGCGGCAGCGCTTTTAGCTGCGGTTCTGTTCGGAGCGTATAAGGAAAAGAGGATGCAAGCCCCGGTAGCGGACCCCGTCGCTGCCGCGGCTCCGGCCTGCTCCGCGTCAGAAGTGGCGGATGATAATCGTTTAATGATGGCCATCGATAAAGAGATCCGTTGGCAGGCGAATTCACCCGTTGCGATCAATAACCTGGTGGAAGGCCATTCCCGGGTCTCACACAAGTTGGCAGACTGATGCGATTCGTTCTCGTGGCTGCCTGTTTGGTGCTGCTTGCGAGTTTGCCGGGGTCCGCCCAGAGACCTGGCGGAGGTGGCCCTCCGCCCGGAGGAGGCAGTATGCCCAGTATGCCCGGCGGAGGAGGCATGCCGAGTACCGGCAGCTTCCCCGGAGGATCCCCCCGGGCGAGCGACGGCCCGATGGATACGCGCACCAGCGGCTCCGTATCGAATACACCCTCGCAGCCAAACTCTTCCATGTCCACGACACGGGGTGGATTGCAGATTGGCCCTCCGGGACGTTGGTGGGACGACAAGCACTATGTAAAAGCGGTGCACTTACGGCCCGAGCAGCAAAAGCGAATGGACGGGTTGTTTGACGAAAACCGGGCCGTCCTAGTAAACCGGTATCAGGCGTTGCAGCAGGAAGAGTCAAAGTTGGAGGCCCTCTCCCATGCCCAGACGCTGGATGAATCCGCGCTGTTCGCCCAGATTGATCGCGTCTCTGTGGCGAGGGCGGATCTCGAGAAGGCAAATACGCACCTCATGCTGCAGGTCCGCAAAGAGATGGATGCGGATCAGGCTGCGCGGCTCGACAACTCCCGCTAACGCTGCGTGTCGAGCGCTATTATGGCGCGAGTCGTCATTTCATGAAATAGCCCGTCTAAAGAGGGTATTAGCGGTCGATCGGTGGAACCCAATGAATAGCACTTACTCCAACATCACGTCGCGCTGCTCATGGCTTGGCGTACCGCTCCTCGCCCTCTGCACCTTCAGCGCCCAAGCGAAGAAGCCACAAATGGCCCCGCCGATTCCGCTCACTCCGACCCAAGCGGCACTGGTCGACCGGGCGATCGTTAACGAAAGAGCGATGGTCCGGCGGCTGCAAAAGAGCACTCCCGTCGTTCAGACCTATATCCAAAACTTGAAACCCGATCCCCGGTTGGGATATGTTCCGGCGTCGGACCAGTACATCTTGAGCCGGGTGGATTTCGGCAAGTCATTCCAAGCCCAAGGCTACAAAGCGAAGCCGGCCGGGAACGGGCTTTTCAAGCAATCGACAGCAGCGCTCAGCTCCCTGACCAAATCGCTGGGTATGGGCACGGAATACATGCCTACGGGTTTCATGGACATGATGTTCATCGATCCATCGGGCTTCGATCGCCAGCACTATGTGTTCACGTTCGTGCGCAACGATTTTCTGGGCGCTGTGCGTACCCAGGTATTCGATGTTCTGCCTCGCAGGGGAACCGGGAACGGACGTTTCTCCGGCCGCATCTGGATTGAGGATCAGCAGGGCGCGGTGGTGCGCCTGAACGGATTATTCTCCGGCAACGACAGATTTGAGCGTCCCCGCTATTTTCATTTCGACAGCTGGCGGACGAACCTGCAGCCCGGTGTTTGGCTGCCCGCGGAAATCTATGTCGAGGAAACGCACGGCGACAAGATGGAGGATGCGCCGGATCTTCGAGCGCGGACCAGCTTCTGGGGATACTCCCTCAAGCTACCGAGTCACGAATCGGACAACGCGACGATTCAGATTGACAATGTCGTCGACAAGAGCGATTCCGCGCAGGACGTGAGTCCGTTGGAGGCAAGCCGCGCTTGGGTCTCACAAGCGGAGAACAATGTTCTTGACCGCCTGGTCCAAGCCGGAGTACTGGCGCCGCCGAGCGATTTCGACAAGGTGCTCGAAACGGTCACCAACAACCTGGTTATTGGAAATAATCTGAACTTGCCGGATCAGGTTCACTGCCGGGTGCTGCTGACGTCTCCACTCGAGTCGCTGGCAGTGGGGAACACTATCCTGATCAGCAAAGGGTTGATTGATGTGCTGCCCTTTGAGGAGGACTTGGCGGCTGTGCTCGCCTTCCAGCTGGCGCATATCATGCTTGGGCACCATGTCGATACGCGGTACGCATTCAACGACCGGCTGATGTTTCCCGATCAGGCCACGTTTGAGCGAATCACGATGAACCACTCCGAGAGCGATGACAACGCGGCCGCGAAGAAGGCGATGGAGTTTTTGAGTAAGTCGGTTTACCACGACCGTTTACCGAATGCCGGGCTGTTTTTCGTTCAACTTCAAGATCGATCCAGGGAGTTGAAAGCGTTGACTACGCCGCGCATCGGTGATTCGTTGCTGAATGGGGACGGAGCACCGTGGATGGCCGAATTGACCAAGAACGCACCCAAGATCGACTTGGATAAGCTGGACCAGATTGCCGCGCTGCCTTTGGGTAGCCACCTGAAAGTGAATGGCTGGGACGATCGTGTTTCGCAGTTGAATACGAAGCCGGCGCCCTTGCTGAATGCCCGCGACAAAATGCCTTTTGAGGTGACGCCGATATTCCTCCGCTTGACTCGGTATACCGATGCCATGTCGGCCGGGGTCGCGACTGGTGGGGACGCCGCCGCGGGTGGTAATACCCGGCCGTGACAGGCTGGGGCTCGTCTTTTTTCAGCCTTTACGGCCTGACTACATCGGCTGCGGAAAAATTCGGTTTTGTTGCAGCTCCAGCTGTGGCAGGGGCTAAAGCCCATCCTATTTTCAAGCGTTTATGGCACGACTAAAGTCGTGCCCTGATACAAAGCATGAGTTTTTCCGCAACCTGTAAAGCCCCTCCTACTTTTCAGGTCCTTACGGCACGACTAGTCGTGCCCTGATACAAAACGGGTTTTTTCCGCAGCCTTTAAAGTCGGGTTCTGTTACAAGGCATGAGGTCGGACACAACCTGCAAGTCGCCTAACCAGAAATAGAAACGGCGGATGGGCTTCGCCCGGCTTTTTCGGCCCACGTACGCTGGCGCGAACATGGGGCACCCATCTAGTTCTGTGTGGTCCTTTCGTTCCAGTTTTCACGCAGAGTCTCTAGCCCCCTGCCGATTATTCGGCGCGGTTGGGCAGGTTCGACCAAAGATAGGTGCGGAAGAAGTTTAGAGCGCGCTGGTTGGCGGAGTCGACGGCCCGGGTGCTGAAGACGTGGCCCTCTCCGGGATAGATCCCGGCTTCACAGGTGAAGTCCTTCAGCTCGCAGAGGCGGACAAGCTGGCGCGCGTTGACCACCGGGACTTGCTGATCCTGCTCGCCATGCAGGATCAGTAGAGGAGGCAAGGTTCTTACCTGGGCAAAGTATTGATTGGGGAGCTGTCCAGACCACTCTACGACGGCATCCACACCCACTCTCTGGACGGCAGCCACCAAGGCGACGGAGGCGCCCAAATCTTCTCCGGCCAGGACCGTTTTCTTGTTCCGCGGGCGTAGCGCAATCACAATGTCTTCCACTACCTGGGCCCAGCGGCGATAATTCGCGGCCGAGACATCGGCTTTGGGAGTGATGCTCAGATAGTCAGGAAGCAAAACCCGAAAGCCGTGCTCGGCAAAAAACCTTGCCTGCGAGCGGGCAAGAGCCAGATCGGACCCAGGCAACAGGATCATGTTTGCCGTCTCGTCACGGGATGCGTAAACCGGGCAGGAGATGGCCTTGCCTTGGCTCATGAAGGTGGCATACTCCGCCGGCGCGGTCTGGGCAGCGGCCGAGGCCGTGCACAAAAGGCTCAACATGAGCAGCCGGCGATACAGCATCTCAGAGCACCTTCAGGACGACCAGGGAAAGATCGTCATTCTGCGCCGCGCCCGCGGTGAACCGGTCCGTCGACGCAATCAAAGCCGTGACAAGATCCTGTGCGGGAAGATGCGTGCTCATCCGGGCGGCCGCGATCAGTCGCTCCTCTCCGTATTCCTCAAGACCCGTGGTCATGGCTTCGCTGATGCCATCGGTGAATGCGATGAGGGAGTCGTAGGGCTGCAGTTGCATCTGGCCCTGCTCATAGCTGACTTCAGGGAAAATGCCCAGCACGGGACCGCCAATCTCCAGGCGCTGCAGCGTGCAGGGAGACTCGGGGTTGCAGAAACTATCCCTCCCCGGAGCGACAGGACGCAAGATTACGGGAGCGTTGTGTCCGGCGTTTACATAATCGAGGGTGCGGGTCCAGGGATCGTACTCACCAAAGAAGAAGGTGACAAAACGATTGCTGGTGGAGGAGTCGTAGATGATGCGGTTGAGCCCCCCGATGAGCCGGGCAAGACTGAGCGAGCCGCTAAACGTAAGACCGTGCAAAGCGGCGCGGATCGAGGCCATCAACAATGCGGAAGAGATGCCCTTGCCGGAAACATCCCCAATGGCTATGCCGAGGCGGCCATTTTCGAGGGCGATGAAGTCGTAATAGTCGCCGCCGACCTCCTGCGCGGTGCGGCTGTAGCCGGCGAAGTCGAGACCCTTGACGATCGGGTAACTCTGGGGGAGCAGGCGCTCCTGGACCTGGCGGGCGATCTCGATTTCCCGATCGATCCGCTGGCGCTGCGCGGATTCTTCCGCCAGATGGTGCACCAGTGCGCTGTTTTCGATGGCCAGCCCGGTTTGTAAGGCCACGGAAGACAGCAGCCTTCGGTCGGAACGGGAGTAAGGCTCCTCGCTCAGCTTGGGTCCCAGGGCCATCACGCCGATCAGATTCGACCGGCCCGGCAGGGGCAGTAGCAGCTCCGCATCCAGCTGGTCGAGAACCGATACCTCGCTGGGAGCGGCTAAGACCAGCCATGGGTCGGGCCGCTCGCGATATACGCGCTTAGGACTGCGGTCAATGCTCAGGGCGCGCATGGTGGAGGAGTTTTCGGGCAAGGAGATGTCCGCGGCGCAGGGAATCCCTTCGGCATATTGGAGCTGAAAGAGCTTTCCCTCGCGCAGCAGGAAGGAGATTCGCTCCACATGGAGGGTCTGCGAGATGCGCTCGGTGATGGTCCGGAGCAGGGGTTCGGTCTCGGTGAAGGTGCGAGCCTGTTCGGAGAGATCCACGAGTACCTGGTCGACCGAGTAGGCCTCGCGAAAGAAGCGGCGGTCAATCCAAAGGGAAAGAGGACGGGCAATGCGAAAGTTGAGGAAGAGGACAACGACCACAAAGACGATGGGCGCGATGAGCAGGGCCAGGCGGCCGGAAGCGTGAGCGAAGCGGAAGAGCCGGAAGCCGAGGAAGGTAAACACAATCGCCTGCAAAACCAGCAGCGTGCCGCGAGCAAAGGCATAACGCGTGCCTTGGCGGAGGATGATGCGCAGGTCGAGAGCGCGCTGCACGATGACGGTATAGGCGAGCGACAGGGGAAAGAAGGTGAAAAGCACGGCCACGGTCAGCAGGGCCCAGGAAGGCGCCACTTCCATGACCGATTGTCCGGCGATGGTGGAGGTCACCAGCAGCACGAGGATGGGGCTCAGACCGAGCAGAGAACCGACGGCGACTACGGCCAGACGGCGGCGGGCATCCGGCCCTGGAGCAGGGACGGTGAAAAGCCTGCGCCCGATGGCGGCAATGAAGACGCACAGGGTGATGGCGGCGAAGACGTTGGAGGCGTATTCCAGCGGATCGATCGCCGCGAGATAGGGCTGGATGAAACGGATGTGATAAAGCAGGCCGTACTGAAGAAAAATGGTATAGGGGACGATCGGGATCTGGGGAGCAATGAGGAGCCACTTGATCCAGGGAAAGCGAATGTCGGTACGGGAGCGAACGGGGAAGTGGATGCTGAACAGGATGAGCGAGATGTACATCCACTGCCAGGAGAAGATCTGCCAAAAGATGGTGAAGGGCGCGAGGAAGCCGGGGAAATAGCCGGTGCGGCTGATGAAAGCCGGGACCACGTTCATGATGCCGAGAAAGAACCAGGCGTTCCAATCAAGAGGCTTCGCCAGCACCACCCAATACCCCAGCAAAAGACAGAAGCCGGGGAAAAGGAGCACCAGCACAATGTTCATGACCCAGTGGGTGAAGTTCGGGGGAACCCTGCGGAACGGCATCAAGTGCACTTGCGCGGTGTGCATACCTCCCGCCCCGGTGCGGTAGAGCACGGTGACGGTGTCTCCCGGCCGATCGTGGAAGGTCTGGCGGATAAGGTCCGCCATGCCGGTGTACGGGACGCCGTTTACGGACATGACCTCATCCTCGGCTTGCATGCCTGCCCGCATCGACTCCGGGAGCGGTTGTACAAGATAACGGGCGCTATGAGGATTTTGCAGCGGCGGACGCGCGCGATCGGGGTTGAGAAAGGCGTCAAAGGTCGCAGCGGTGCTGGCCGCGTAGAAGAGCATCGAACCCGCAACCAAGATGGCCAGCAACAGGTACGGAAGTTTGGTTGAGTTCGATCGCATGGACCCGTCAGGCGGCATGGTAGCAGGTTGACATCGGGCGAAGAGACGGTTAGCTTTTTAATTAGATATGCCAGTCCGCATCCACCACCATCGTCATCATCATTATCTCGTGACGAACGTGTCGGCGGACGGTTCCGGCCAGCGATAGAGGCCAGAAAGTCAAGATTAGAAAGAGCCCGCCGGCGCGAACTGCGCAAGCGGGCTTTTTTGCGTGAGGGAAAGGACAGTGGGGGAGCCGGGAATGAGCGAAGCAGTGAAACTCGATTTCGCAAAGATGGATGGCTTGATGCCTGCCATCGTGCAGGATGCTGAGAGCGGAGAGGTACTGATGATGGGTTTTCTCAACGAGACGAGCTATGCGAAGACTCTGGAAACAGGTTTTGTGACATTTTGGAGCCGGACGCGGCAGAAGCTGTGGATGAAGGGCGAAACCAGCGGAAACCGTTTGCGGGTGGTGTCCGTGGCCACCGATTGCGACCAGGACGCAGTGCTGTTCCGGGTGGCGGTGGAGGGTGATGGGCTGGTGTGCCACGAAGGTACGGTGAGCTGCTTTACCCGGGATATCGCACTGGCCGTGGAGGCACGCAATGGCAGGTAAGTTGAAGCTGGGTATTCCAAAGGGGAGCCTCCAGGACGCGACGATCGCGCTTTTCGAGAACGCGGGGTGGCGCATTTATGCCAATGGGCGGTCGTATTTTCCCGGCATCGACGATAGTGAGATTGAGTGCATGCTGATCCGCGCACAAGAGATGGCGCGGTACGTGGAGAAGGGTGTTCTCGATGCCGGGCTCACCGGCATTGACTGGGTCGTGGAGAGCGGACTGGACGTGGCTAGTATTACGGCGCTCACGTATTCCAAGGCGACGCGGACGAAGGTTCGTTGGGTGCTGGCGGTGCCGGAAGATTCTCCTTTCCAAAAAGCTGAGGAGTTGAGCGGGAAGGTGATCGCCACGGAATTGGTGGAGGTCACCAAGAGTTATTTCGCGGGGAAGAATGTTCCGGTGAAAGTGGAATTCAGTTGGGGGGCGACGGAAGTGAAGCCGCCCATGTTGGCGGACGCGATTGTCGAAGTGACCGAGACGGGGAGTTCGCTACGGGCGAATCGTCTGCGCATCATCGATACGGTGATGGAAAGCGAAACTCATTTGATTGCTAACCGGAGTGCTTACAGCGATCCGTGGAAGAAGCAAAAGATCGACAACATCTCGCTCATGCTCAATGGCGCGATTGCGGCTAAGGGGCGCGTGGGATTGATGATGAATGTGGAGAAGAAGAATCTGGAGCAGGTGTTGGGGATTTTGCCGGCGCTCGATTCGCCTACGATTTCTACGCTTAGCGATACGGAATGGGCGGCGGTGAATACGGTGATCGAAGAGAGCGTGCTGCGGGATGTTATTCCGAAACTGAAGAGTTCGGGGGCTACGGGGATTGTGGAGTATCCGCTGAACAAGATTGTTTTCTAGGGGGGAGGGTTTCGCGGGCCGCGGAGAAAATCGTGTTTTGTATCAGGGCACGACTTTAGTCGTGCCGCTCAAAACCGAAAAAATGATGGGCTTTAGCCCCTGCCGCGGAAAATCTGCTTGGCAAATGACGGGGGCAGGGGCTAAAGCCCCGATTACTTTAGACTTTTACGGCACGACTAAAGTCGTGCCCTGATACAAAGCAGGGGTTTTTCTGGAGCCTATAAAGTCGCGCCCTGGTGCGAAGCAGGAGTTTTCGCGGCCTGTTCAGCGTTGCGGCCTGTTCAGCGTTCATGATGAGGCAAAGCGTACAAGCCGCGTGAGAACAGGAAAAAAACTGCAGATCTCTCCACTGCGCTACGCTCCGGTCGAGATGACATTTTTTTTGCTGGGAACAACGAGATTATGAAGCTGGTGAAGACGACAGGGCGCGGCCGCGAAGAGACGCGGCAGATGCTGAGCGAGCTGGAGCAGCGCGGCGCGCGGAATACAGAGCGGGCTATGCCGGTGGTACAGCGTATCGTACGGGACGTGCGCAAGGGCGGCGAACAGGCGCTGCGCCGCTACGCGGCTAAGCTCGATGGCCTCCCAGCGGAACAGCCGCTGGAGATCGGCCGGGAGGAGATGGCCCAGGCGTGGGCGGCGACACCTAGGCCTCTGCAGGCGGCGATGGAGACGGCCGCGGGCAATATTCGGCGATTTGCCGGACGGCAGATGCCCAAGGATTGGGACGCGACTGCAGGCGGGCTTAGTACGGGACAGCGCGTTCGGCCACTGGGCGCCGTGGGGTGTTATGTGCCCAGTGGACGTTATCCCCTTCCCTCTACCCTGCTCATGACAGTGATCCCTGCCCAGGTGGCCGGGGTGCAGCGGATTGTGGTGGTGTCGCCGAAGCCGGCTAAAGAGACGCTCGCCGCTGCCTTCATGCTCGGGGTGAACGCGTTCTATCGCATCGGGGGCGCCCAGGCGGTGGCGGCCCTGGCGTTCGGCACGGAGAGCATCCAGCGCGTGGATAAGATCGTAGGCCCGGGCAACTGGTACGTTACGGCCGCGAAAAAGATGGTCGCCTTCGATTGTGCGATCGATATGCTGGCCGGCCCCACAGAGATCGTCGTCACCAGCGAAAATGGCGAGGCGGTGGGCATCGCCGCAGACTTGGTGGCCCAGGCGGAACATGATCCGGCGGCACTGGCGATCCTGATCACCACCAACGGCGCCCTGGCTCGCGCGGTGGTCAAGGAGGTGGCGAAACGGGTCAAGACGAATTCTGTTGCCCGGCAGGCGATCGAGCAGAACGGCTTGGCCATCATCGCGGGGTCGGTCGACGAGGCGCACGAGATTACCAACCGGCTGGCGCCCGAACATCTCACGGTCGATAGCAAAGAGGATCTGGATTGGGTGCGCAACGCAGGTTCGGTGTTCATCGGCCGGTACTCGCCGCAACCGATGGGAGACTATGTCTCCGGGCCCAACCATACCCTGCCGACTGGCGGAGTGGCGCAGGTGCGGGGCGGTCTGAGCGTGATGGATTTTGTGAAGGTGATCACGGTGCAGGAATATACGCTGGCCGGTTTGCAGAAGCTGGGGCCGGCGGCGATCCGGCTGGCCGATGCGGAAGGATTAGCGGGCCACGCCGAAGCAGTAAGAGCAAGGGGGATCGATGGCTGAAGTCGTGTTGCAACAAGCTCCAAGCCCGCGGGCGGCCGTACAACGGATGCACGCATACCACCCTCCGCTGGGCGGCCGACAGGGGCTGCGGTTGGATTTCAACGAGAATACCGTGGCCTGCTCCCCACGGGTGCTGGAAGCGCTGGCTGGAATCGTCGCCACCGACCTGGCGAAGTATCCCGAACGGGCCCAGGTGGAAGCCAAAGTTGCGCTGCATCTAGGGCTCGAGACCGATCAGGTGCTCTTGACCAACGGCGTGGATGAGGCCATCCATGTGCTCTGCCAGACCTACCTGGACCGTGGAGATGAGTTCCTCTTCCCTACCCCGACGTACTCCATGTATGAGGTCTACGGTTCCTGCACGGATGCGACGGTGAAAACGGTTCGTGCGGGCGCGGATTTCGCCTTCCCCCTGGAATTACTGCTGGCAGCGATCACGCCGGCGACTCGGTTGATTGCCATCGCCAGCCCCAATAGTCCCACAGGTACGGTAGCCAGCCGGGCGCAGATTCTCGAGGTTGTCCATCGTGCGCCGCATGCCGTCGTGTTGGTGGACGAGGCGTACTACCACTTCTGTGGCCAGACGGTTATGGATCTGGTAGGGCAGGTTCCCAACCTTATCGTGGCGCGCACGTTTTCCAAAGCCTACGGACTGGCCGGGCTGCGATTGGGGATGCTTGCCGCACCCGTCGCAGCCCAGCAATGGCTGCGGACGGTCATTTCCCCGTACAGCGTGAACTCGTTGGCGCTGGCCTGCCTGCCGGCGGCCCTGGACGACGAGCCATACCTCCATTGGTATGTGGAGGAAGTGAAGGCGGCGCGGGCCGAGATGGTGGAGAGCCTGCGCCAGCTGGGCGTGCCGCAATGGCCGTCCCAGGCCAACTTCATCCTGGTGAAGATTGGGCCCCGGCACACCGAATTCGTGCAGGCCATGCACCGCCGCGGCGTGCTGACGCGCGATCGTTCGAAGGATCCAGGCTGCGACGGGTGTGTCCGTATGACCGTGGGCACACGGGATCAAATGAGGCCGGCGATGGCTGCCATGGCCGAGTCGCTGAACGAAATCGGGTGGGAGAAGGCTTGATGGCAAAACAGAAAACGGAGGCGCGGCGGGAGGCCTCTATCGACCGCAAGACTACGGAGACCAAAATTTCGCTCAAGCTGGTGGTGGAAGGCAGCGGGCGCTACAAGGTGAAGACCGGCATTCGGTTCTTCGACCACATGCTGGAGCTGTTCACGCGCCACGGGGCGTTCGATCTGGAGCTGGCGTGCGATGGCGACCTGGATGTCGACCAGCATCACACGGTGGAAGACGTGGGCATCGCGCTCGGCGAGGCCTTCGATAAGGCGCTGGGCGACAAAAAGGGTATCTTGCGCGCGGGATATTTCCTAATGCCGATGGATGAGACGTTGGGGGTAGCCGCGGTTGACTTGAGCGGGCGGGTGGCTTGCGTGGTGAAAACCAAGGTAAAGAAGCGGCTGGTGGGCGACCTGCAAAGTGAGCTGGTGGAAGATTTTTTTGAAGGCTTCGCGCGCGGGGCGAGGGCCAATGTCCATATCGCCACCATGTACGGCCGATCGAATCACCACAAGATTGAGGCGCTGTTCAAAGCCTTCGCGAGGGCGCTGCGCGTGGCCTGCTCCCGGGATAAACAATTGGGCGAGATGCTGCCGAGTACCAAAGGATTGCTGTGATCGCGGTTATCGATTACAAGGCCGGCAACCTGACCTCGGTGATGAAGGCGCTGGATGCGCTTGGGTGCCCGGCTACGGTCACAGCCGATCCCACAGTGGTGCGGGAGGCGGGGAAGATCATTCTGCCTGGGGTGGGCCATTTTCAGGCGACGCAAGTGCTCGCCGAGAGCGGGCTGGCTACCGCGGTCACGGATGCGATTGCCCAGGGCGTGCCGTTCCTGGGGATTTGCGTGGGGCTGCAATGGCTGTTCGAGGGCAGCACAGAGGCGCCGGCAACCAGCGGGCTGAGTTTGTTCAGTGGACAGTGCGAGCGGTTTGCACCCGGGGTTAAGGTTCCGCATGTGGGTTGGAACCAGGTGCGGGTGGATGCGCAATCGCGGCTCATGCGGGGGGTAGAGGATGGTTCCTTCGTCTATTACACGCATTCTTATCGGGCTCCCGTGGTAAAGGAAACCGTTGCAGTTACCGAATACGGGGGCGGGTTTTCCGGAGCGGTGGAGCGCGGCAACGTGATGGGGGTTCAGTTTCATCCGGAAAAATCGGGCACAGCGGGCATGCGGGTGCTGCGGAATTTTGTGGAGCTGGCATGTTGACCAAACGGATCATTGCCTGCCTCGATGTTCGTAGCGGTCGAGTGGTCAAGGGGGTGCAGTTCGTGGACCTGGTGGATGCGGGAGACCCGGCGGAGTTGGCAGCGCGACATGCAGCGGCGGGGGCCGATGAGATTGTGCTCCTGGATATTACTGCTACCCATGAGGGCCGCGGAACTCTTCTGGACACCGTGCGCCGGACAGCAAAGCAGCTGTTTATCCCGTTCACTGTGGGGGGCGGGATTCGCTCGGCAGACGAGGCTGCCGCGGTTTTCGACGCGGGGGCCGACAAGGTAAGTGTCAACTCGGCGGCCATTGCCAATCCGCAGCTGATTGACGACATCGGGCGAAGCTTCGGCGCGCAGGCGGTGATCGTCGCCATCGACGCCAGGCGGGTGAAAAATCGCCCGGTGAGCGAAGCCGAGGTGTTCGTGAGCGGAGGACGCACACGTACTGGCCGGCAGGTGATCGAATGGGCCAAGGAGGCCGAGGCGCGGGGGGCCGGGGAGATTTTGTTGACTTCCATGGACGCGGACGGGACACGTGCCGGGTTTGACTGCGAGCTGACGGCTCAGGTCAGCGAGGCGGTGGAGATTCCGGTGATCGCTTCGGGCGGCGCGGGTACGGCAGAACACTTTGCTGAGGTGTTCCAGTCGGGCAAGGCGCACGCGGCACTGGCGGCGAGCGTGTTTCACTTCGGCATCGCCGACGCTCGGGCTCTCAAGCAGGAACTGGCACAGCGTGGGGTTCCGGTGAGGCTGCCATGCTGATTCCCTCGATTGACCTGATGGGTGGGCGAATCGTGCAGCTGGTGCAGGGGGAAAAGCTCAAGCTGGCTTTTGATGATTTTGAGTATTGGATCGGCCGGTTTGAAAGATATCCCCTGGTGCAGTTGATCGATCTGGACGCCGCTATGCGGCAGGGGGAAAATAGCGCGCTGATTACCCAGATCGCGAACCGGTTGCCGTGCCAGGTGGGCGGGGGTATCTCCTCGGTGGAGAAGGCAGCTGCGGTGCTGGCTGCGGGGGCCCGGCGAGTGATCGTAGGGTCAGCGTTGTTCGGGGGGGCGGAGCTGGTGAATACCGGGTTCGCGCGCACTCTGGCTGCGGCGGTAGGGGTAGAGCAGCTGGTCTTCAGCGTGGATACGAAACAGGGACGGGTCGCGGTGAAGGGGTGGAAGGATCAGGTGGCGCTGACTCCGGATGAGGCACTTCCTCAGTTGGAGCCTTATTGCGGGGGATTCCTCTATACCCATATCGACCGGGAAGGAACCATGACGGGCTTTCCCATTGAGGTGGCGCAGCGGTTGCGGGGGAAGACCGCGCGACAGCTGATCGTGGCAGGGGGAATTCGGGAACAGGCCGAGATTGATGCCCTGGATGCGTTTGGCGTAGATGCTGTTGCGGGTATGGCAGTGTACTCGGGGGTTCTTTCGACATAGCAGGTGCTAGAAAGTGCACCTTAGGACCAAGCAAGACTAGACGGGTGCCCCATGTTCGCGCCAGCGTACGTGGGCCGATCATGAAGTTTTTCGAATGCTTTCACTCAAGGAATAAACAGCATTGGATGGGCTTCGCCCGTCTTTTTCGGCCCACGTACGCCGGCGCGAACATGGGGCACCCGTCCAGTCTTGCTTGGTCCTTCAGGGGCTGTTCCCGCGCGGGCATCCCACCCACATCTCGCAAAAAGCGCGAGATATGGGGCACCCCTGTTTGCGCTACCTTGAGAGGCTGCGTTTTTTTTCGCGTTTTCGCAGGAGTAGGGCGGCGGCGAAGAAGCAGCAGGCGAAGAAGCCGGCGAGCGCGGATTGCTGGCGGTTGTGGCGGAAAAGGGCGAGGGTGCTGTCGAAGGCCCAGGCGGCCGCCAATGCAAACCAGATGACTGAGCCCCGCATGGTAGCGAGATTATCAGCCTGATACACTCCCTGCATGGCTACCTCGGTCACCAAGAGTACGGTGACAACCACTGCCGCTCCTACGGCCGGAGCGATGCGCCGGTTAGTGTCGCTCGACGTGGTGCGCGGAATCACCATTGCGTTCATGATCCTGGTGAATAACGGGGGCAGCGGTCGATATAGTTACCGGCAGCTGGAACATAGCCCATGGAACGGTTGGACGCTCACCGACCTGGTGTTTCCGTCGTTCCTCTTCATGGCCGGTATTTCGATTGTGCTCTCCACCGAGTCGCGTTTGGCGCGCGGAGAGTCAAAGGCCACTCTCCGCCTGCACGTGCTCAAACGATCGGTCATCCTGTTCCTGCTGGGCCTTGTGGTCAACGGTTTTCCTTTGTTTCACCTGTCCACGCTGCGCATCTATGGAGTGCTGCAGCGCATCGCGATCTGTTTCCTGATTGCCAGCCTTCTGTACCTATGGAACAGCCGGGCTTGGGTGGCGGCAACCATCGCAACCGTCGCTTTGCTTAGCTATTGGATCCTGATGCGCTGGGTACCCATTCCAGGGGTTGGGGTTCCCACGCACGATGTGGCGCTGCTCGATCCGAACCTCAATTGGGTGGCTTATGTGGATCGCAAAATCTTTCCCGGGCGCCTTTACGAGGTGGTGCGCGATCCGGAAGGACTGCTCAGCGACATCCCGGCCATGGGCACCATTTTGCTCGGGGTGCTTACCGGAATCTGGCTGCGAATACCGAAATCGCTGACCTCCAAGGCGGCCGGGTTGCTGGCCGGTGCGATCACTGGCCTGGTGTTGGGAAACATCTGGAACGTGTGGTTTCCCATCAACAAAAAGCTGTGGACCAGTTCCTATGTGCTGTTTGCCGCAGGGTGCACGCTACTGCTTCTCGCCATCTGCTTCTACGCGGTGGAGATCAGGCAGTGGACGCGGGGCTGGACGTATCCTTGGCTGGTGTTCGGATCGAATGCGATTAGCGCGTATGTTTTCTCGGAACTTCTTGCCGGCGCGCTTTCTACGATTGTCGTACACGATGGAGCCAAGGTCATGGATCTGCACCAGTGGATCTACAACCACTGGTTCTTTTCCCTGATCAATCCTTCTTTCGGATCGTTGCTGTACGCCCTCGCATTCGTGCTGGTATGTTTCCTCCCCGTGGTGTTTTTGCACCGGAACAAAATCTTTATCAAGGTTTAGTGGGGATCATGGCGACCAGCTTAATGAGACTAGCCAAACGCCTGGACGAGATTGGTTTTTCCGATATCGTCCAGGTGCGGAATAAGGTCATGGAGCTAAGGGCGGCCGGGCAGAAGGTGCACGCATTCCATGGCGGCGAGCCCTTCTTCGAAACCCCCAGCGCGGTGAAGTATGCACTGATCAGCGCCGCGATCGAGAACAAGACGCGATATGCGCCCTCGTCAGGAATAGAGCCGCTGCGGCAGGCGATCGCGACCAAGTTGAATCAGCGTAACGGGCTGCACGTTTCGGCCGAGAACGTCATCGTGACTGCGGGCGGCGCACACGCGTTGTATGTCGCCTTCCAGGCAGTGCTCGACCCCGGCGACGATGTGTTGCTCTTCTCCCCCTATTGGACGCCGATCCGGGAGATGATTACGGGTTGCCAGGCACGGGCATTGCTGGTTCCAACGGCTACGGCACGCAGCGCGGGATTGACCAAAACGCTCAAGGATTTCGCCACGCCCCACACGCGGGCGATCTACTACAACACTCCCTGCAACCCCACCGGCACGGTTTTTTCACGCCAGGAAGCGGAAGAGGTGGCCGCGTTCGCCATCAAGCACGATCTCGTGGTCATCGCAGACGAAGCCTATGAAGACCTGGTTTACGAGGGGGAGCATTTTTCCATTGCCTCTTTGCCAGGCATGGAGCAACGCACGATTTCGACCTACACCTTCTCCAAAAGCTTCGCCATGACCGGTTGGCGCATCGGCTATGCAGTGGCCCATGAACCTTTCATGGGCGGGTTGCGCAAGCTGGTTCTGTATAGCGCAAATGGGGTTTCGACCATGACCCAGTGGGCTGCGCTCGAAGCGCTGCAACTACCCCGCAGCGAAATTGATGCGCGGCGGGAGCAGTACCGGCAAAGGCGCGACCTGCTGGTGGAGGGCTTGAACCAGGTGGGCTTGCCGTGCGACATGCCGCAGGGAGCTTTCTACGCTTTTCCGCGGGTGACCAGGATCAGCAAAGACAGCCGGACCGCGGCGCGGATGCTGCTGAGCAAAGCCCATGTGGCCACCATCCCCGGAGTGGTGTTCGGCGGACAAGGCGAAGGTCACGTCCGCTTTGGCTATGCAGTCGAACCCCACACCATTGAGGAGGGTCTGGCGGCGCTGAGGAAGTACCTCTTGGCCTAAAGTTGTAGGCGGGGAGTCCCTACGAAGGAACTTTTTTTCACCCGATGCACACTTCTGCATCGAATCCCACGTCAAATGTGAGACCGTCATCTATAAAGAATCGTCATCGTGAGTGAGCGCAATCGGTTTGCGTTCTGTAGCATCCGAAAGAAGAAGATCCTGCAAAAGACTAGCTGTTTGCACCCAAACCCAAACTACGGGAATCAAAGGCTGTGATGAGCGCCTCCAAGAGATCATTTTTTCTTTTACTCGGACTTTTGTTGGGAGCCATGTGCCCTCCAGGAGCGAGGGCGAGTGCGGACGGCACAGCCGCGGACAACTTGACGCTTGAGAACCCGCCGGTCGCCGCCTCTCTAGCAGACGCGGCAGACGCGTCTCTGCCCGATGATCCCGCCGGAATCCAACAGCAGACGGCGTCTTCTTCGCCTTCGACGCCGCCCTCTCCCCCGTCATCCGATCTGAATGCCGAGGGAAGACAAACCAAACGCATTCTGTATATCGTGCCAAATTTCCGCTCGGTCAGCGCAGACCAACACCTCCCGCCGCAACGCGTCAAGGAGAAGTTCAAGACAGCATCTCTCGACAGCTTCGATTACTCCAGCGTGATCTTTTTAGCCGCTCAGGCTGGGGTCGCACAAGCAAATGATTCCTACCCTGAGTTTCGCCAAGGGGCGGCAGGATATGGCCGCTATTTCTGGCATACGTTCGCGGATGGCACCGACGAGAATTTATGGGTTGAATTCATCTACCCCACGGTTTTTCGCCAGGACACGCGCTATTACACGCTGGGCAGGGGCGGCCTCTTCAAGCGTATAGGTTATTCGGTTTCTCGTGTGGCCATCACGCGCACCGATTCAGGCCACGACACCGTCAATATCAGCGAGATCATGGGCTCAGGTACAGCCTCGGGAATCTCAAACTTGTATTACCCGAGCCAGGAGCGCACGTTCACGAAGACCTACCAGCGTTGGATCACCAACGTCTCCATCGACTGCGTTTTCTTCTCTCTGAAGGAATTCTGGCCGGATGTCAACAACAAGTTCTTCCATCTGAAAGACTGAACCCAACCTAGTCATCTGGGCGATGTAAGCCGCCCGCTGCGGTGTCACCATGATCTTGTCCTAATGGGGAGAAGATCATGGAAACACTTTGGAACGGGATTTCGCAGTCAATCGCAGAAACAATTGAAGGGGTTCAGGACAGCGTCGTAACTGTCCACGGCGGCGGGCGCTCCACCGCGAGCGGCGTGATTTGGCGGCCGGGAGTGGTGGTCACGGTGCGTCACGGACTGCGCCGCAGCGATTCGCTGCAGGTCGCCCTGCGCGGCGAGCCAATTGCCGCCACGCTTGCCGGAGCCGACGCAGGAACCGATCTCGCCGTGCTTCGGGTTGATTCAGGCGCCGGCAAGGCGGTGGATAAGCAAGGTGACTCGCAGGCTCGCGTGGGTGAACTGGTGCTCGCCGTGGGCCGGTCGGCCTTGGGTGACATATCGGCCAGCGCGGGAATCATCGCGCGGCTGGGCAGCCCCTGGCGCAGCTGGCGCGGCGGTCAGATCGATTCGCTGGTCCGCCCCGACCTGCAACTGTACGTGGGCCAATCCGGGAGCGCCCTGGTAAAAGAAGGCGGCCGGGTGCTAGGCATCAACAGCTCGGCGCTGGCGCGCAACGCCGTCATCACTATACCGGCAGCGACCATCGATCGCGTGGTGGATGCCATTCTCGAACGGGGCCATGTTCCGCGCCCGTATTTGGGCGCCGCGATGCAGGCCGTGCCCGTGCCCGAAGCGCATCGTGCGCAGTTTGGCGAAGGGATTGGCGAGGCCTTGCTGGTGCTGCACGTGGAGCCTAAGGCGCCTGCCGGCGCCGCAGGAGTGCTGGTGGGTGACCTGATTTTTTCGATCGATGGCCAATTAGTGCATAACGTACACGGGGTGCAGCATCACTTATCTAGCCTGAAGGTCGGCGACGCGGTTGTCCTGTCGGTTATCCGAGGGGGCGTCAAGGTCGATCTGACGGTGACCCTTGGGGATCGTGGTTGAGGCTCACAAATACGTAGTTTTGCCTTGCGTGGACTCGATGGTCCATGCAAGCCGGATTGAGGGTCTTCGTGCGGCAGACGGGTTAGCTTTGCTGGCTGTCGCACTTCCCTCCACGCTACGGTTCCGGGTGTTAAGCGACCACCCCGACGTGATTGTGATTGCGGGCGGGCAGGAGTTCCTGGCCAGAGCCTCTGCCAACCGCCGCACCTTCGAGGAAATATTTTCCGACACGCCGACTGTGTTGCTCGCGGCCGATGCGACCCCGGGCGTAGTGCGCGGAGCGGCCCGGATGAAGATACATTCGGTGATTCCCACGGAGGTCACGACGGCGCAACTGGTGGCCGCGATCTCAGCCACGGTAGCCGGTTTTGCGGTCACGCCGCCTCGACTGATTTCCGCGCCGGTCGAACGTATTCCAGAGGAGCTGACAGCGCGGGAAGTGGAAGTTTTACGTTTGATGGCGCGGGGGCAGCGGAATAAGCAGCTGGCGGCCCACCTCAAAATATCAGAGCATACCGCGAAGTTCCACGTGAGTTCGGTGCTGGCCAAACTGGGTGCTCGAACGAGAACAGAAGCGGTGACAATTGGCATGACCAGGGGCTTAGTAGCAATTTAAGGGGAAACAAATGGAACACGAATCTGTACTCTCCAACGGTGCCGGTGCGGTCTCGAGCCGGGTGGACGACTCCGATCTGCTGGACAACTACTCGCAGGCGGTGACGCAGGCGGTGGAGCGGGTGAGCGGGGCATTGGTGAATATTGGGGTGCAGAGCGGGCGGCGGGGCCAGGAAGGATCGGGCTCCGGGTTTGTGTTTACGCCCGACGGCTTGATTCTGACCAATAGCCATGTGGTGCACAAAGCGGCAAAGATCTCGCTCACGTTCACGGATGGCAGCCGGAGCGGCGCAGTGCTTATTGGAGAAGACCGGGATACCGATGTTGCTGTTCTCAGGACCGAGCATGCGGTGTTCTCGCCTGCGCGGTTGGGGAGTTCCAAAAGATTACGGATCGGGCAAATTGCGATTGCGGTGGGTAATCCGTTCGGCTTTCAGTTCTCGGTGACGGCGGGAGTGGTCAGCGCGCTGGGACGCAGTATGCGCTCCGCCTCAGGACGGATGATGGAGGAGATCATCCAGACAGATGCGCCGCTGAATCCCGGGAATTCCGGAGGGCCGCTGCTGGATTCCGCAGGAAACGTGATTGGCGTGAATGTGGCGACCATTATGGGCGCCCAGGGCTTGTCGTTTGCGGTGGGGATCGATACCGCCAAATATGTAGTGGCGCAGATTCTGCAGCACGGAAGGGTGCGGCGCAGCTCGATTGGGATCGGCGCGCAGAACGTGCCTATCCCACGGCGGCTGGCGTATGAATACAAGCTGCCGATGCCTACCGGTGTGATGACCACGGCAGTTGCGCCGCAGGGGCCGGCGGCGAAGGCGGGGATGGAAGAGGGGGACGTGATCGTGGGTTTTGCAGCCCAGCATGTGGGCGGCATCGACGACCTGCATCGGCTGTTAACAACGGAGCGCGCCGGCAAACCGCAGAACGTGAGCCTGCTGCGCGGGACCGCGCTCAAGCACCTCATGATCGTGCCCCAGGAGCGGCCGGAGGACGAGGTGGTATCCTGACCAGTCCATGCCTACTCCCGACAATAGCGAATTAGAAACCGCGGAATCCTTCGGCACAATTTTTTCAGAATACGAGCAGAGCCACCGGAAAGCTGAAGGCCAGCAGATCGAAGGAACGGTGATTGCCGTTTCTGCTGATTCGGTGTTTGTCGATATCGGATACAAGACTGAGGGTGTGTTGCCTTTGGTTGGGAACGAGTCGGTCAAGCAGGGTGACAAATTCCCTGTATCGGTCAAGGGGCGCAACGTCGAAGGTTACTACGAGCTTTCGCGGCTCAAGGTAGAACAGCCGCGCGACTGGTCGGCACTGGAGCAGGCTTTTAACGACAAAACGCCGATTTCCGGCACCGTGACCGGAGTGGTGAAGGGCGGATTGACGGTGGATGTCGGGGTGCGGGCCTTCTTGCCCGCTTCGCGCAGTGGGACCCGCGACGCCGCTGAGTTGGAGAAGCTGGTTGGGCAGCAGATCCGTTGCCGGATTATCAAGCTAGAAGTGACTGAGGAAGACGTGGTGGTCGACCGTCGCGTGCTTTCTGAAGAGGAAGAGCGCTCCACCAAAGAGCGGCGGTACGGTGAGATTAAAGAAGGGGACGTTGTGCAGGGCGAAGTGCGCAGCCTCACCGGCTATGGGGCGTTTGTGAATATTGGCGGGGTCGATGCTCTACTGCATGTGAGCGATATTGCGTGGGGCCGGATTAATAAGCCGGAAGATGTGCTTTCCGTAGGGCAGCAGATCGAAGCCAAGGTGCTCAAGATTGATCCGGAGAAGCAGCGGATTTCGATAGGCATGAAGCAGTTGTTGGCCCATCCCTGGGATGGGATGGCAGACAAGCTCCGGACCGGAGACCGGGTGCGCGGCGTGGTGACACGGGTCACCGACTTCGGCGGTTTCGTGGAGATTGAGCCTGGGGTTGAGGGCTTGATCCATTTGTCGGAGATGTCGTGGGCCAAGAAGGTACGGAAACCGAGCGATGTGCTGAAGGCAGGGGACACGGTGGAAGCCGTGGTGTTGGGAGTCAATTTGGGCGAACGCCGGCTGTCGCTGGGTTTGAAGCAGACGCTGGGGGATCCGTGGGCGGAAGTGGAGCAAAAGTTTCCCGTGGGCTCGGCCATCGAGGGACCCATTACCAGCTTCACCAAATTTGGCGCGTTCGTGCAGCTTGCGGAGGGGGTTGAGGGGATGGTGCACGTCAGCGAAATTACGGCGGACAAGCACATTCATCATCCCCAGGATGTGCTCAGGCTCGGCCAGGTGGTGAAGGCGCAGGTGCTCGAGGTGGATAAGGCGAAGCGTCAGCTGCGTCTGAGCATGAAGCAACGGACCTCGGTGACGGCGGGGGAGTATCTTGCCGAACATCCGTTGGGCAGCGTGGTGACTGGCCGCATTCTCGATGTTGCGGAAGGATTGGCGAGAGTGGAGCTTGGCGAGGGGATCGAGGGTACTTGCCGAATTGAGAGTGCGGCAGTAGTGGAGACGACGGGCGCGGGCAAGGTGGACTTGTCTTCGTTGAGTTCCATGCTCACGGCCCGTTGGAAGGGCGGCGGAAGTAGTGGTGCGGCGAAACCGGAGGCTGTTCGGGCGGGGCAGATTCGCAGCTTTCGGGTTGCGCGGTTGGAGCCGGTGGCGAAGAAGATTGAATTGGAGATGGTGTAAAGAATATTTCCACCGGTAGTTCCGTTGCACCGTAGATCCCTCCACTTCGCTACGCTCCAGTCGGGATTACAAGTGGGGGTAGCGCTTCCATCATGCAGCGTTTAATGGGATCGACGGAACCGCAGATCTCTCCACTCCGCTGCGCTCCGGTCGAGAGGATCGCGCTTCGTGCCGGTGGAGTAGTACTCCTTGGTTTCTTCAAAAAGCGCCGGCTTGCGTGTTTAGATGGAACAGCTCTCCAGCGCCATGAAATAGAACAAGTGAGTGATTTCGCTGTGGGGAGGGGAATAACAGTTGGTCGCCCCCTCGACCCCGGGACAAATGCGGGTCCCCTCCGCTGTGGGCTCCAACCCGGTTTTGAGCGGACGGCCGTGCTCATCCACTCCTTTGGCCCAATTCAGTTCTCTCACAAATTGCGTGGCGGAAAGAAACTTGCCGTTGGTCCGATCAAGCGTATACACGTAACCGTACGGTCCGCTTCAACGATAAGCCTTCGCCCTCCAGCATCGACCATCACGGAAATCTCTACAGAGTCATAGTCGTAAAGTGGGTGCCTGAGCATGAAGAAACACGGTCGACGCAAACAGCAAGCAGGCGAGGACGCGGTAGATAGCTTTAATTTTCATTGTCGTCCGGCTTCGCGGAATGGGCGGGAGAGCCCTTCGCATTGTTATTCCCTGTCTGCAGCAGATAGCTGAGCAGATCATCCATTTCCTTGTCGTTCAGCGTCGATGGCGGCATCAGGGAACGAGAGCCTAAATCCGCTCGGGCGAGATCTGACTTGGAAAGAAAATGAAATTGCCCGTCAGGAGTCTGTAGGGAGAGGGAGAAATCATCGTTGATCCTGAGATCCCGGTGATTTTCTCCCCCGAATTCGTCACCACAGTAGTAGCTTTATTCTCTGGAGGCAGGCTCTTATCCGGATCGAGGATAATGGCGCGGATGGCGTTTGGCTTCACATCAGCCCCATAAAAGGAAAGGTCAGCGCCAAGGAATCCGCCTTTGCCGTTGACCATGTGACATTCGGAGCATTGCGCCTTACCGAAGAACAATGTCTCCCCACGATTAGGATCCCCCGGAAGCTTAACTATATCTCCCCTTCCTTGCAGGATCCGCAGGTAGGCGACGTAACCTGGCCTATCTACGTTGGCGTTGAATGCGCCCGGGAGCGAATTGTCATCGCGCTCGACCAGGGCAATGGGCTCCCTGGAAGCGAAGGTCGATACTCCTGAGAGTTCCCAACCAGCCGTGAATCGCTTCGCAATATCTCCCTTGCCGAAATATTGATCGAACGGCAACTGCACCGTGTAGCTGGCGACCAGATTGTGGGGAACATCGAAGCTCGACAACGCCCGCGTGCTCCCCGGATCGAACGGGTTCGTGGCGTCAAATGAATCGGAACCATTATCGATAGACTTCTCGAAGGTATAGCCGATCAGAAAATTGAGGTATTTTTCGGTGTGCTGCAAGCTCACCTGCAAGGAATTAAAGCTGGAGCTGGCCGCCGTCTTCATGTACGGGTTGCTGTTGAAGTTGATGCCGAAGGCCGGCCTGGTTCCAGCCACCGTCTGTCCGCTGGCTGTGGTGTAAGTTGTGTCTTCGCCGCGCGGGCCGCAAGCCGTGGTCCCGGGCGCCACATTGGCTTGATTGTTCAATTGAAGACAGAGCGCCTGATCGCCTGGATTGGATTCGACAAACGTCAGCAGCTGACGGCCCACGGTTCCGACGTAGTTCACGCTGAGCACGGAAGAGGTTCCCAATTGCCGTTGAAACGAGAGTTGCCACTCCAGAACATAGGCCGCATTGGCGGTTAGGGTCCCTAGGAATACACCAGCAACAGCGCCAGCAAAATAGACGAATGCCACGAGCCGAATCAATGAACTGAGATCTAAATAAGAATTCCTGCATCTCGAAACCAAACGACGATGAAGAAAGATAAACGATGATTAAAACGAGGTAAAGGTAGTCTAAGATCGTGTCAAGAAACAACCAAATATGCAGAACTGTTTGACTGGCCGGACGGAAGCGGGGAGACTCTCAATAGAGGACGCCTCGGCAATCGGAGGGAAAGAGAATATGGAAGGCCGCAAGGGCTCGAAGCTGAGCCGTCGCAAATTCGTACAGCGTTCGATGATGGCCGGGGCGGCCGGCACGCTTTTACCCGCAGCCAGCCTGGCGGCAGAGCGTGATGTTACTGTCCCCACCGGCCCTAATCTCTACGAAAAGATTGGCGTTCGCCCGCTCATCAATGCCAAGGGCACCTACACCATCATCAGCGGCTCGCTCTCTCTGCCCGAGGTGAAGCAGGCGATGGAGGAGGCGGGGAAGCATTACGTCAACATGGACGAGTTGATGGCAGCAGTGGGGGCTCGGCTGGCGGCGATTACGGGGGCGGAGTGGGGTATCGTTACGACAGGCTGCGCGGCCGCCATCTGCATGGCAACCGCGGCTTGCATCGCCGGCGCGGACCCAGAGAAATCGCAGAAGATGCCTTACATGACCAAGGCAGGACTCAAGAACCAGGTGATCATTCCCAAGCACTCGCGGAATCCCTACGACATTGGAACGCGTCTATTGGGCGTGGACGTGGTCGAGGTGGAAACCCCGGAACAGTTGCAGGCAGAGATGGGTCCGCAGACGGCGATGATCTATATCCTGTCTTCGCCTGCTGCCGCGACAGGCCCGCTGAGCATCGGCAACATTTGCGAGGCGGCGAAAGCGAAAAATGTTCCTGTCTTCGTAGACGCTGCGGCGGAGAACCTCACGATTCCCAATATCCACCTTGCCGCCGGAGCGACTTTCGTTGGGTATAGCGGGGGCAAGTGCATGCGCGGGCCGCAGTGCGCCGGTTTGCTGCTGGGGCGCAAGGACCTGGTGCAGGCTGCGTGGTTCCAGGCGGCGCCGCACCATAACGTGGGCCGGCCGATGAAGGTGGGCAAAGAAGAAATCATGGGCATGCTGACCGCGGTCGAGATGTGGACCAAGCGCGACCACGATGCGGAATGGAATACGTGGAAGGGATGGTTGGCCAATATTGAAGCCAAGGTAAAGCCTCTTCCCTCGGTGACCACCGAGTACCTGCAGCCTGAGGATCTATCGAATCATTCGCCAAGGCTGCGAATCAAGTGGGATGGCAACACGCTCAAGATCACCGGCACCGAGCTGGCGAAGACGCTCGACGCGGGAACTCCGCGGATTCAGTTCGATTCGGCGAGCGGCGCCCGTCCTGACAAAATGGAGAGTTCGCTCACCATCATGCCGTACATGATGATGCCGGGCGACGACAAGATTGTGGCGGACGCGATCTTCGCCACACTCTCGCACCCGCCAAGTTTCTCCGCGCCCGTGATTCCGCAAGGCCCGGCAGCCAGTATCGCCGGAATTTGGAATGTGAAGATGAAATACCTGTGCGGGGTTGGGGAGCAGCGCTTTCTCCTGGAACAGCAGGAGAAAGTCGTCACGGGAGTTCACCAAGGCGAGATTTATAACGGAAATTTGACCGGCAAGGTTCACGCCGAACAAGTGAGTTTCCGCAGTACGATGCCGGTGGGCGGAAACGAAATTCATTACGTATTCAGCGGCACAGCCAACGGGAATGCGATGAGCGGTACGGTTACGCTGGGTGAATATGGCCAGGCCGAGTGGTCAGCGACGCGGGAGACGTAATTCGTCTGCGCTATGCTCTTATTCTGGAGAGCATTTTGAATCTGCTGAGAAGTAGGGTCCTGGTTCCAAGTGTCCTGGTTTTTGCTGCGACTATAGTTCCAACGCTGCCCCTGTTAGGCCAGCAGAATGTGTCACCGGTATTGCCGGCAGCTCTCGATCCTCTCTTCACCGGTTTTGACCCCAGCCAGACCAGTAATTATGGCCAGGTTTACGTACCGCTGGATAGCTGGGTCTATCCAGCGTTTGAACGCCTGATCTCGCTCGGCTATGCCGACTCCGCGTTTCTGGGCCTGCGGCCGTGGACGCGAACGAGCTGTCTGCAGATTCTTCAGGAGACTTATCCGAAGCTCGAAGCGGCGCCCCAGGATAAGGAAGCTTGGAGGATTTTTCAGGCGCTGGCGGTGGAATTCGGTATGGATGCCGGGCAGACGAATCCCCAAGCAGAGATTGCCGATCTTTATACCCGGAACATGTACATCGGGGGCCGGCCGATCAATGATTCTTTCCACTTTGGCCAGACCCTGATCAATGATTACGGGCGGCCCTACCAGCAAGGGTTCAACGCCCTCGATGGTTTCACGGCTCGGGCGCAGGGCTACCATTTTTCCCTCGATGTTCGCGGGGAGTATCAGCATGCCCCAGGGCGCTCGGCCTACCCCGAGTCCGTGCAGGAGTTGTTCTCGCAAGTTGACAGCACACCGCTGCTGCCGGCGCAGCCGGTACCGCAGACGAATGTCTTTCGCTTGATCCATGCCAATCTTGGAGTTTCTGTGCTCAACCATGAGATATCGGTCGGGAAGGCCGATGACTGGTGGGGTCCGACACAGACCGGGAGCATGGCGCTGAGCAACAATGCGGAGCCCGTCTATGCGCTGCGCATCAATCGCGTGACGCCGCTCCGGATTCCGGTGCTCTCCGATGTGCTGGGGCCTTTTCGGTACGAGGGTATATTTGGTTCGCTTAAGGGGCATCGCTATCCGAATGCGCCTTGGATGCACGCTGAAAAATTCAGCTTCAAGCCGACCAGGAGTCTGGAGTTCGGCTTCTCCCGGGTGGTTATTTTTGCCGGAAAGGACCATGTGCCTCTCACGTTCGGATCGTTCTGGCATAGCTTCACTAGCTTCAGCAACGTGACCCTGGACGAGAAGCAGGGCAGGAATGATCCTGGGTTTCGGAGTTCTACCTTTGACTTTACGTTGCGGATACCTTGGATGGAGAAATGGCTGACGCTGTATTGCGACTCCATCGTGCACGATGACGTTAGCCCGCTGGCTGCGCCGCGTCGTGCGGCTACGAATCCGGGGATTTATCTGTCGCATCTCCCGGGACTGCCCCATGTTGACCTGCGCGGCGAGTCGGTGTCCACGGATCCTGTTTCATCTACCCAGGGAGGTCAGTTTCTTTACTACGAGTACGAGTATCCGGATGGGTATACGAACAAAGGGAATTTTCTGGGTAGTTGGATGGGACGGGAAGGTAAGGGCGGACAAGTCTGGTTGACGGATTGGCTGAGCCCTAAGGAATACGTTCAGGTGAGTTATCGCAATGCGAAGGTATCCAAGAATTTCATTCCTGGAGGGACGACGCAGAATGATGTCGACGTCAAGGCTGTGCTTCGCCTGAAGGATGACTTGGAAGTGAATGCGTTCGGGCAGATGGAGTTCTGGAAGGTTCCTGCTTTGACTCCAGGACAGCGACATGACTTCACTGCTTCGGTGCAGCTGACTTACTATCCCAAATTGAGTTGGCGCCGGTAGGGGTCGCTGGATGTCAGCGCGAAAGCGCTGATCTTAGGATCAAACAAACCTTGATAGGTGCCCCATGTTCGCACCAGCGTACGTGGGCCGAAAAAGACGGGCGAAGCCCATCAAACGCTTCTAGGCCTCGAGTGAAAGCATTCGAAGAATTCATAATCGGCCCACGTACGCTGGTGCGAACATGGGGCACCCATCAAGGTTTTTTTGATCCCAAGATCGGGCTTTCAGGCGGACACTGGGGGTCCACCCGTCAAGTTTTGCTTGATCCGAAGATCGGGGCTTTCACAATGTTGCTGGACGGCCGAACAGTTGTTGTTGGTGGAAGGGTACGGGGGTTAAGCCGTACCCTTCACGGCAGGTTATTTGCGCCCGCCTTTTGCTGGTTTTACTGCGGGGGCGGCGGCTCCGGTTCCCTGTACGGTAAGGATCGGAACACCGCTGTTGTAGGCGTCGCTGTCGACCGTGATTTGCTGCGTGGTGTGGCCGATGGCCGTGGGCGTGAAGGTGACGTTGATGGTGCAAGCACCGGAACTGGGTATTTGCGCTCCGTTGGAGCATTCCGAGGTGCTCAGATCGAAGGCCGCATTGGGCGTGTTCACGACGTAGTAGGGCGATGAGAGCGTCATCGGGTAGTTGCCGATGTTCAGCACGATGGCGGTCTTTGTTGGACTGGTTGTTCCCTCCGGCACATTGCCAAAGGACAACGTGGAACGATTGCCGTTGACATATACCAGATTGTTGGTGCCGCTACCGCCGATGTTACCGATCAGGAGACTCTGCCCCCCGTTGGAAAGGGCCAGAGCGCTTGCACCCGAGAGTGCACTGTTATCAAAGGGCAACACATACGGCGGAAGGCCGCTGCTGTCCGGCGGTGCGACTGTGACGGTGTTGGCTACTCCGTCCAGAACGTAGAGGTCGCCAGCAGGGTCATAGCCAAGCCCGGTGGGATTGGTGACGTTGTCCAAGGAGATGACCGTGGACGAGGTCCCATCTGCAGAGACCTGAACCACCTGGCCTACCCCCGACGGATCACCGCCATCCCCAATCACCAGGGTACGGAGGTACGGGTCGGTGGTCAGCGACTGCGGAAAGATGATCGAGGCGCCGGGTATATTCATCTTGGAAGGTGCGCCCCCTACAGGGACCTTCACGATGTATCCGGGATTTCCCGTACCGGCGTTCACTCCCCCCGGGCCCGCGTCGCCAATGTACAGGTTGCCCAGGTAATCGACGGCCACGGCGATCGGATGTTGCAACAGCCCTCCGGTATTCACTACGAACGGCGCCACCCCGGTGCTGGTGGGTACCTCGATGACATCGGCGTTGTCAAAATCCGCGATGAACAAGTTGCCGCTTCCATCCAGAGCCAAAGCGCTGGGGGACGAGAGGGTAAAAGTTCCGGTCGAAACCGGGGTCAACGCCGTTCCGTTCAGCCGCTTGGTGGAATACACCAAGCCAGCCTGAGTGTCGGCCACGTAGACCGTGTCGTCCAGCCCGGAGATGGCGATCGCCTGGGGCTGCTCGACATTGGTAGCGGTGATGGTCGAATTGAGAGGGTAGGCAATTTCTGCTCCGCCAAAACCGAACTGGTAAACCGGCGTGGACGCAAGGATGGTTGCGTTGGCGCCTCTGACTTCGATGGCCGAGGACCGAATGCCCGGATAAGCAGGGGTGCCCACGTAGAGTTCGTCACAAGTGTAGGGATAAAAGGGTGAAATGGCAGGGCCGCCGTTGGGCAGATTGTTATGCGTCCCGTTGGCGCAGGTGCCGCCGGTGCTCTGCGTGAGTTCCGTGCTGACGTCGCCTCCGGAAGTGATGCGAAAGCCTCTCAGCGTGGTGGGTTGATTGAATTCGAAGTTAAACACTACCGGTGGCCCTACTTGATTAGTCAGCGCGAACCCCATGTAGGTAGAGCCAACGAACCCGAGCTGAAACACGATTCCGTCACCGGAATCGACGATATCGAGATTCCCGGAGGGGTCGAACGTCATACTGCTACTGGTGCCGATCCCAGTATTGGGCAGGATGTATGGCGTGGTCGGCGAAGCGGCCGGGACAACGACCACCTGCTGCCCGGCGTTGTAGCCCGAGCCGGTACCGAGGAGCGACAGGATGTAGAGATTTCCCGACCCGTCGAGCGCCAAACCTGAAGGCTGATTGATAGCGAAGGATTGGGTAGCAACCACCTGAGAAGTATTGGTGGTGAGCGACGCCTTATAGACGCTGTTGGAGACGCTGCCGTTATCGGCAACATAGAGGTTGGTGGAGGAGTCTCTCACCAGGGCGGCCGGAATGATAGAAGCCGGCAGGCCGAGGTTAAGTGTAGTCAATGTCGTGCCGTTGGATCCCAGGGAAAAGATAGAGCCGACGTTGGGGCTGACCGAGGTGTTGTAATCCCCGATGAAGAGGGTGCCGCTGGCGTCGAAAGCCAGCGAGATGGGATTGGTCAACGGCGCACCGGAGAAAATTTGCTTGGCAGTTCCGGTCAGGTTCCCATTCCCATCTCCCGCGAGAACGATAATCCGCCCGCCGCTTGCGGGTGTGTCCGCCACGTACAGATCTCCATTGGCATCGAGGGCCAATGCCTGTGGGGAGGTCAATGTAAAGGGTGAGGTCGAGACCACGTTATTGTCACCGGGGAACGGGGCATTCGGGGTGAGGGCAACAATCTGATTGTTCCCGGTGTCCGCGACAAAAACTGTGCCGTTCATGGACACCGCAACGGATTGCGGACTGCTATAGCCCTGCCCAAGTGCCTGCTGGGCGTCGATCACAACCGCTGGCACCGCTGCCCACGCACGGGAGCCCCACACACCGGAGCCAAGAACAAACCCTGTCAGCAACAAGAGCGAGATAAATGGGGCGTATTTGCGAGGAAACTTCAATGGCAGCACGGACATGGCACGGCACTCCTGTACAACTTTTGGTTTGGCATCCATAGTCTACGGGGGAGTTAACAAGTTGCAACTACTTTGCGCGTGGTGGCACCTCAAAGGGCAGCCGATAATCATCCATTGCGCTTTAACAGCGATAGCTCACAAATTGAACTTGGGGAGTAAAACGATGCTACGCTCTGCTGTCCCAAATTGGAACAGTTGGAAAGCAAGAGACGGGATTTAGACCCCACCGGGACTTGGCGCACAGCGTTCCGGAACGCCGGCGATGGTCGCCCAAGTGTTTCCAATCAAAGGTTTGCCGGACTTTAGGCGGGGCGCACTAAAGTTTATTCTTTGGATTAGTGGAGGGCTCAGACGGTCAGGACGCGGTGGATGCCATCTGCCCGGAACACACTGAACTTTCCCTGGTCATAGCCGCCGAAGTAGATGAGGCCGCCCTTGCCTTTACCGGTACAGGTGAGGGTCACTTTGTGGACCGATCGAATACCTCGCCGGTCTTCATACTCGATCAGGACAACAGGCTGGGCCGCCATGGGTGTCGATAAGCGAAGGTCCGCAAAGTCAACGACGCTGCGGACGGCCGGTTGCTGCGAGGAGAGGGGGGATTGCGGCACGGGGTTCACCTAATGATTGAAGCAGAAGCAATGTATCCACTCAAGTGACAGATCGCGTTTCCACCTACAACCTTTGTGCAATCCGCATCTCATTTTGGAACAGAGGAGAACATCACATGCTTGTAGCCCACCTTAAGGCGCACCTGGTAAGCGGCGAAACGATAGAACTGCTTCCTGTGCGGCACGAAACAGACGTGAAGAAAGAATTGACTTCTCTCCTGGAGGGCTGGGCGTCTTCAGGGTTTCTCATCTGGGAAAAATTTGTTTACCCCTGGCACCAGGTGCAAACGGTAGAGGTGAGGGTTGAGAGTCTTTCCGCGGCAGAGTCGGCGCAAAGGATGCAGGCTTTAGTTGGCGCCGATCGGGCACGGCTGCATGAGGAGTTTTGGCAAGGCAGCCGACAATTGTGACTTCGCCGGAGGTCAGGTCTCACGATAATTCAGCAACACCAGGCCGGCGGCGGAGAGGAACAGCGGCCAGACGTATGCGGCAATTTTCGATGCACGGCCCGGGGGCAGCCGCAGTTCGAGCCAACGGGCCCATCCGGCGGTTGCCCCAAGTAAGGCGATGGGGATGTGGCTCAGCGAAGCCAACAAGTCCTCTTGCATATCGCTGGAGCTGTGACTATGGGTGAGCAGAACCGCGGCGCCCAGGGCGCACATGGCAGGAAAGATGACCGGAGCCCAGCGGGCGCGCAACTTGCCCGCCTGCACTGCACATTCAAAGGCGGCAAAGGCGAGTATCAGCAGGGCTGCGGCACGATGTTGCAATACGTCGGGAGCGGAAAAGCTGGCCCAAAAAGGACGCGGTCCGAGGGGCCAGGTCTCGGGATCTGCGCGGAGCAGGATGAAAACGGATAGACCGGCGAAGGAGAGGGGCCAGTACCGCGCCCAGCGCATACCGGCAAAGCGGCTTAGAAAGGCCAGCAACCCCGCTGCAAACACAATCACACCGGCCCAGTGATGGTTGTACTCGGACCATTTACGGTCAGTAGCATCGGTGCCATCGGTGGCCCCGAACTCGGCCACCCGCACCGCGGTTTCCATCGACGTGGGTGGCGTGAGTTGAGACAGGGTTGGGCTCTGCATGCGGGGAATTTGCGGGTGCATGCGAGCCGCAATCACCGGCAGCGATACGTGATCGGGGACATCGACCGCAGCAGGTTGAGAGGACATGGAGGCAGCCGCCAGGATCGCAGTGAACCCGAGCCCGATCTCCGCTTCGGCGAAGCGCCGCAGCCGCGTCAGCAAAGGCTGTGGATCGGTATCGAGGCGCCGCACAACGATCCAATTCCCTGTGCCCATGAGAAGCATCAGCAGCAAGAAGTAGATCTTAGCCAGCAACAACACCCCGTAGCCGGTTCCATAAAGGGCGTTCCACGTGCCGACGTAAAACCAGGCAAGGACGACCCCTGCCAGCACGAGGAGCAAGACGCTGAATAGCGCCATCGAAGAATAACGCCTGGCCATGGCCCGGGCTTCCTCCACGGTTGCCGCACGCCCTAGGGAAAGCAGCAGGAAGGGCATAGCGCCGATCCATGCGGCGGTGCCGAGATGATGGGCGGCCGTGGCTAACCACAACAGCAGGCGATGATCGAGGCGGGCAGCGGCGTGGCTGCTGGAAACGGTCGCGATCAGCAGCAGCAGGCTGAGCGGGATGGCGATACGGCTTTTCATGCGAGCGCAGACAAGAAGAGCGGCCAGAAGAGCGGCGCTCATGCCGGCTTCAAAAAATTGGGTATTGATGACTGCCCGGAGGGGCAGATCACTGTCGCCTAACAAGGATGCGCTGGAGAAAGCGACGGTGATGATTTCAGAGACTGCCAGGGCGACGGCGGCCCAGCGGATGCCGCGGAGGGACAGAGCCTCGACCGCTGCGCTCGCTTTTGCTGGACGCGCAACAAAGAAAAGATAGGCTATGCCGCCCAGAAGGAGGGCTTCAAAGGATAGGTTTGCAGCACGCAGCAGCGTGCCCAGGAAGTCGAGGTCCCGTAGTAGCCAGATCAAGTGGTCATCTCAACTGTTTTTTTGATACCACTCCGCTATTGCGGGAGACGAAAAAAGAACCTGCAGATCTCTTCGTTAGTGGATCTGGAAAGGAACTTCTCCCCGGGTAATGTGGCCGTCGTTGGCTAGAACCTGCCAGCGAAGCACGTAGGTTCCCTTCGCCAGCCCGCTACGCGTCGCAGATAACACGTCAGGAGAAGGTTGGGCAACGGGGTTGATTTTCTCTACCGTCCCGTCGGGCCTCTGCAAGCTCAGAGTTGAACGGGCCCCATCGACGCGGGAATTGTATCTGAGATTGATCGAGATATCGGGACCGCTCACAGCGGCGTCTTTTTGCGGCGTGGAACTTAGCAACACCGCATGGGCCAAGGCAACACGCGGCGCGGCAACCATCAAAATTCCAAGCAAAAGAACGAATGCAGAACGCATGCTGCTCCCTAAGAAGGCGCCATCTCCACCGATTGCGCGCGCTCGGAAAGCCCGCCGATTTCCGCCGCGCGGGCTTCCGCGTAGGCGGCGGCGCCTATGAGAGCGGCGCGGCTTTCCAGGATGAGCCGAACCGGCATCTGCACCAGCAGGTCACTTAGGCGGCCCTTATCGGTAAAGGCCTTCATGAACGTGCCATCTTGCATTTTCTTCAATAGCTTGGGCGCGATGCCTCCACCCACGTACATACCGCCTACAGAGAGGATCTTCAAAGCAAGGTTGCCGGCTTCGGCACCATAAGCCGAGATGAAAATGTTCAAGGCCTCGACGCAAAGCTCGCTGGAGCCCGCCTCGCCCAACTCGCCGATCACAGCGTTGGGATCCTCGGTGCGCATGCGATCTTTCAACCATGCCGGTTCCGGGAGGCCTTTCACGTCGCGGCAGAAGGCGTATACGTTGGCCAAGCCCAGGCCGGAAATGACACGCTCTGAGCTGACCCGGCCACCCACGGTCTTTTGCAGATAGCGGAGCAGTCCTATCTCTTCTTCATTACGGGCGGCAAAGTCGCTGTGGCCGCCTTCCGAGGCCATGGGCTGATGGGTGTGACCATTCCATACCAGTATGGCCTCACCTAATCCTGTGCCCGCGGCGATTAAACCCCGATTCCCTTCCTGCGTCGGGTCGCCTTTGCTGAGGACAAGAATCTGGTCCGGGGCCAGCTCGGCGATCCCGTATCCGTTAGCTTCCAGGTCATTGATCAAGAAAACGTGCGGAATCTTCAGCTCGACGGAAAGAAGACTGGAATCCAGTTCCCAGGGTAGATTGGTGAGCCTCAAACGGCCGTGACGTACCGGGCCAGGAACCCCAAAGCACGCCCCCAGCACATCGGGAGACTGCCCGAGAGTCTGCTTGCACTCTGCCAGGAATGCTTCGACGACTTGAGTCAGGCCGCGGAAATCGCGGGCGTGGAACTTGTGCTCGTGTACGGTCTGCAGCTGCCCACGGTCGAATTTGCAGAGCGCCAAATCTATTTTTGTGCCGCCTACATCTCCAGCCAGGATCATCGAGAGATCTCCAGGCGGCCGATGCCATCCGCTCCAGCAGGGGGCAGCGCGGCGGCGGCGGCAGCATCCAGCAGCAACGTGATGCGGCGGCCAGCCGGTTGGATCAACTGCGACGGATAGGTTTCCGGGTCGTAGGGTCCTGTAAAAACCTGCTTGAGGGAGGCGACTTTGTCGGCGCCGGCGATGAGAAAAGAAACATCACGAGCCCGGTTTAAGACGGGCGAGGTTAGCGTCACGCGCCAGGCTTCCTTTTGTTGAACGACGTGGTTCGCGATGGCGATTCGCATCAGCTCATGCAGCCCTTCGGTGTGGGGAAATAACGATGCTGTATGCCCGTCCGGTCCCATACCCAAGGAGATCATATCGAAGCACGGTACTTCCGCGCCTTCCAGGCGAAAGCTCTGCCTGATGGCGGCTTCGTACTTGGATGCTCCTTCGTCCGGGTCAAGTTCGCCGTGAATGCGAAAGATCTGGGATTCGGTCAGGGGCACTTTGTCGAGCATTGCCTCGCGCGTCATGCGGTAATTGCTGTCCGGATGATCGGGGGGCACGCAACGCTCGTCCACCCAGTAGAGCAGGAGTTTGTCCCAGGGGATCTGCTCGCGGTAGGGTTCGCTGGGCTCGGCCAGGAGTTCGAAGGTGGTCTTCGGGGTGTGGCCTCCGGAGATTGCGATTCGTGCGTTGCCCCGGGCGGCGGCGGCAGCGCGGATGCCGTCCGTCAGGTACTGGGCGTAACGGCGGCTCACCGCTTCGGTAGTCGCATCCACGTAATAGGTGACTTCTATCTTCTCAGCCATACGACCTTGTTTTGAATTGGTTTATGCACGAGCTAAGCAGACTGCGGAGAACGTCAACAAAGTCCCGAAGGGACGGCTAAAAAGTGGTTGAGACCGCATCCTGAGTAGCTTTCAGCCGTCCCTACGGGACTGGATCGTGTTTTCAAACTTAACCCAGGACTGCGTCCTGGCCTATCCTCAACCGTCCCTTCGGGACTTCATTTGAGTTTCGTGGCCTGTTTAACTTGCCCTCGATACAAAATACTAGTCTTACTGCGATCTGTTTACCCCATTTGAGGCACAGATACGCAAAAGATGAATTTTCTGCTGGTTTCTAGAGCTTGCGCCAGGTGCGCCCGTCTCGCGCCAGCAGTTCTTCGCCGGATTCGGGCCCCCAGGTGCCAGCGGCATAGTTGGGGAAGCCTTTTGGCTTTGTGCTGGCCCAGTGGTCCAAGATCGGCGTCAACAAGGCCCAGGTAGCCTCCACACCGTCACGATGAGCAAAGAGGGTGGCGTCCCCCAGCATTGCATCCAGCAGCAGCCGCTCGTAGCCGTTGGCCGAGGATTTCCCAAAGGCTTCCGCGTAGCTGAAGTTCATGTTCACCGGACAGACTTCCATGTTGGGGCTGGGCACCTTGGCGCCAAAGCGCAACGAGATGCCTTCGTCCGGCTGGATACGCATCGTGATCAGGTTCGGTTGCAATTCGCGGCAAGCACCGGATTGATTCTTAAACAGCAACTGTGGTGGTTGCTTGAACTGAATAGTGATCTCGGTGGCTCGCTTTGCCAGGCGCTTGCCCGCGCGCAGATAGAACGGCACGCCCGCCCAACGCCAGTTCTCGATACCGATTTTCAAGGCCGCGTAGGTCTCCGTGCCGGAGTTAGGATCGACCCGATCTTCCTGCCGGTAACCCTTCACATCCTTGCCATCTGTTTTGCCGGGGCCGTACTGGCCGCGCACCGCATCCAGAGGATGGATGGCCTGGATGGAGCGCCAGACTTTCACCTTTTCCCGGCGCATGGCGTCCGCTTCGAACGAAACCGGAGGCTCCAGGGCGACAAACGACAGCAATTCCATCACGTGATTCTGCACAACATCGCGCAACGCGCCGGCCTTCTCGTAAAACGGCCCGCGACCCTCGATACCGATATCCTCAGCCGCGGTGATCTGTACGTGATCGACAAAGTTACGGTTCCAAACCGGCTCGAAGATCCCATTGGCAAAGCGGAAGATGAGAATGTTCTGCACCGTCTCCTTGCCCAAGTAGTGATCTATGCGGAAGATCTGATCTTCAGCAAATACCTTGTTCACCTCGTCGTTCAACTGCCGGGCCGATGTCAGATCATGACCAAAAGGCTTCTCGATGATGATGTGCACCTTGCCCTTCTCAGGCTGGGCCATGCCCTGAGCGCCCAATTGCTCAATGATGTCGGCAAAGTACTCTGGCGCCGTTGCGAGATAAAACAGGCGGTTGCCCTTGGTGCCTTGATTCTTGTCAATGCTTTCGAGCAGGGTCTTCAACTGCCCATAGCCTTGCGGCTCGTCGAAGTTCATCGCGTGATAGCTGACCTTGGCGATGAAGTCATCCAGCTTGGGCTCGCCCTCCTTCACTCCGCCGAACTGCAGAATTCCGTCGCGCATGTCTTTGCGAAACTCGTCCTGAAGGGGACGCCGCGCGACGCCCACTACCGAGAAGTCCGCAGGCAAGAGACCGGATTGCTCGAGATGGAAGAGAGCCGGCAGGAGCTTCCGCTTGGTCAAGTCACCAGAGGCGCCGAAAATGACGACCGCCGTGGGCTCAGGAATGCGCTCAGCACTCTGCGCCGCTTTGAGGTCTTCTGCAGAAAAATTCACTTCCGTTGTTGCCATGGGACTTGCTCCTTACTCACAAGGTGATGTTTATGTCCGCACGCCGGCATCCAGACCCAGCCGCTCCAACGCATGCAAACATTGTGCTTCATCCTGATAATGAATTGCGTGAATTCCCAGAGCCTGCGCTGCCTCGCAGTTGCCGGGACGATCGTCGATAAAAGCCACTTCTTCCGGATCGCGCTGGAGCACGTCGAGAGCGACCTCGAAGATTTTGGGATCGGGCTTGCGCAGTCCCAGGTAGCAGGAACTCAGAAATACATCGAAATACCTACCTAGCTCGAAGCGTTCGATGCGGTAATCGTTGAGCTCACGCGCTTCATTGTTCAGCATGGCAAGTTCCACTTCCTCAGATGCGGCAAGGTCCTGAAGGATTCTTATGGCGCCGCCAGGGAGGAGGACTGAGCGATCTTTCATGGCCTGCAGAAAAGCCGCAGGGGTAAAGGAGCGGGGCTCGTAGAAGACGGTTTGCGCAAGGTACTGCTCCCCCGCCATGAAGCCCTTTTCCCAGGGGTCGTTGGCTAGCTCATGCCTTTGCTCGAAAGGAGCGCTGTCGAGCGCGAACTGCTTAAGGACAGCAGCGCGCTCGACATGATCCCATCCGTTCGTGAGCAGAACACCGCCCACATCCCAGAGAATTGTGCTGATTTCTGCCATTATCCGGATCTCCCAAGGGCCCCGGCCGTGGCAGGGGCTAAAGCCCATCGATTTTCAGACCGTTACGGCACGACTAAAGTCGTGCCCTGATACAAAACATCAGTTTTTCCGCAGACTCTAAAATCGTCCGTGAACAAAACATCAGTTTCGCCAAGTCTGTTCAAACAGACATCAGGCCTTGCCTGCGGTTGCTGCCGGCCGTACCCGCTCCAACAGCTGCTTGGCTCGCTTGGTGATGTTCGCCGGGAAGAAGCCGAGTTCCTCAAGCACTTTGGGCCCTGGGGACGAGGCGCCGAAGCGCTCCAGCCCAATGACGTCTCCGTGTTTGCCGACATACTTGTACCAGCACATGGGGGCACCGGCTTCCACTGCCAGCGCGGGCAGATTGTCGGGAAATATTTCCTGTTTGTAGGCGTCAGACTGCTCCTCGAAGATGCGGAAGCTCGGCATGGAGACCACCCGGGCCGAAATGCCTTCCTTCTTCAGATCTGCCGCCGACTGGAGAACGGGCGCGACCTCCGAGCCAGTGGCCACGATGAGCAGGTCAGGCGATGCGCCGCCATCGACAAGGATGTAGGCTCCTTTGCGAACGCCCTCGGCTACTTTGTATTTTTCCGGGTCGAGCACCGGCAGGTCCTGCCGGGAAAGAGCCATAAACGCCGCCTCTTTGCGTTCCAGAGCCAAGCGCCACGCGGCGGTGGTTTCATTCGCATCCGCGGGGCGAAAATCCGTGAGGTGGGGAACGGCCCGTAGCATGCTGAGCTGCTCAATCGGTTGATGAGTCGGTCCATCTTCGCCCAAGCCGATCGAATCGTGGGTAAAGACAAAGATGGAGTGGGCGTGCATCAGTGCGGCCAGCCGCAGAGCCGGCTTGCAGTAATCACTGAAGGTGAAAAAGGTAGATCCGTAGGGGATCACGCCACCGTGAACAGCCATGCCGTTGACCGCCGCGCACATGCCAAATTCTCGGACACCGAACCAGATGTTGCGGCCCGCGGGATCGACGTGGAAGTTGCCACCGTCTTTCAGGATGGTCTTGGTCGAAGTGGTGAGATCGGCTGCGCCCCCGAGCAGCTCGGGCACGACCTTGTGGAAGGCTTCCATGACCTGCTGGCCGGCGTTGCGGGTCGCAATCGGCTTGCCGCCCGCGGCAAAGACGGGCAGGCTCTTCTCCCAGCCGCCGGCCAGCGTTCCAGATTGCACGCGCTCGAATTCCGCGGCCAAGTCGGGATACTCCGCCTTGTAGCGGGCGAAGAGATCGTTCCAATCCTGTTCGTATTTCTTACCTTTGTCGACCGCCTGCAGCCAATTCTTGGCGGCCTCTTCGGGCACGTAGAAACTCTTGTCCTCGGGCCAACCCAGAGTCTTCTTGGTAGCCTTTACAGCCTCCGCGCCGAGTGCTTCGCCGTGCGCCTTGTTGGTGCCTGCTTTCGGACTGCCATAACCAATCACCGTCCGCAGCCGGATGAGGGATGGCCTGTCCGTAATGCTCTGGGCGATCTTGATGGCCTCAGAGATCGCATTGAGATCGTTGCCGTTGTCCACGAACTGCACGTGCCAGCCATAAGCATTGAAGCGCTCGGTGACGTTCTCGGTATAGGAAAGATCCGTTGGTCCGTCCAGCGATACCAGGTTGTCGTCGTAGAGGTAGATCATTTTCCCCAGGCGAAGCGTGCCGGCGAGCGAAGCCGCTTCGTGGGACACTCCCTCCATCAAGTCGCCATCACCGCAAAACACATAGGTGAAGTGGTCGACGACGTTGTAGCCAGGCCGGTTGTACACTGCCGCCAAGTGCTTTTCAGCGATGGCCATGCCCACGCCCATAGCGAAGCCCTGGCCAAGCGGACCGGTGGTGACTTCCACGCCATCGGTCTCGTTAAACTCCGGATGGCCGGGGGTGATGGAACCATACTGGCGAAACTGCTGCAGATCTTCGATGCTGACCTTGTAACCAGTGAGGTGCAGCACCGAATACAACATCGCTGACGCATGCCCGTTGGAGAGCACGAAGCGATCGCGGTTGCTCCATTTAGAATGCGCCGGGTTGTGGCGCATGAACTCATGAAAGAGGAGATACACCGCGGGGGAGTCGCCCAGTGGCGCTCCCGGGTGCCCGCTCTTCGCCTTCTCTACGGCATCCACGGCAAGAAACCGCAGCGCATTAATCGATAGCTGATCCAAATCGCTCATAGCCACCTCACATGTCCTTTCGAGAATACTTTGGTTTCCTGTTCTTAAACGCGACCATCATAAGATGACGCCTAGGCAGCGGCGGTCTCTTGCTTCGCCGGCTGCAGCCGCACTTCGAAATTATGCCCTTCCCAGCGGTCCTGCCGTTGCCAGTGGAAGGTAAAAATCACTTCACCTGCCTGATCAGGTTGGGTATCTATATCGACAAAATGCCCTGCATAACCCACGGTACGGCTTTCGACGCTTTGTGTGGTCTGCCAGTTATCCGTCGTCCACACCAGAGAAAAAAGTTCCTCTGCCAGCACCCGCAATTTGCTGCCCGCCGTCATGTGATTGATCTGGCGGTTAAGCCAGAAAATCTCGATGGGCGTACGCCGTTTGCCCTCACAATAGCGTTCCGCCACGGCGGAAATGCGGTCGAATACATGCCCATCGGTCACCGAGCGCAGCAATTTGACGTACTCGGCGTGCGCCCACACCAGCGGCATGGCCGCGCCCGTAAATCTGCCCAGTTTCAGATTCAGCTCCGGAATGTCAGGTGCATCCCAAATCTGTTCCGGCAGCATGCCACCCTGTGAACTGAAGCCCTCGATCGCCTTGATGTAAGGCACGACGTCGTGGCCGGCGGCCAGTTCATAGTGCGCCCGTTCCCCGGTCAACAGCGGCCACGCCCTGCCCTGACCCCACCCCAAATAAGGACCGCCGTCATGACGCTGGCCATAACCGTCATGGTTGTAGCGTCTCCAGCAGGGTCCCACTGGAGTCTCCACCTTGAGCACGTGGTCAATCACCTTGAGGGAATCCACTATCAGCGGATCGTTGGCCCGCCGGACTCCATAGCGCACCAATTCCAGGAAGCCGGCATCGACTACGTTACGCGCTTCAAAATAAATCTGCTCGCCGGGTCCTCGGTTGTTGATGCGGATCATTTCCGCATTGCAGCCTTCCTGGGCATAGGGATCCCCGCACTGGGGCGGGCGAATCCGCATGTAATAGCGGGATATGCCGGGCAGCAAGCTGCCGTTGTCCGTGACTGTCCACTCTTCCAGGTGGGCTTCAATCCAGTCGGCATGTTGTTCCAGGAACTCGGCCAACTCGGCGGCCCCCTCGGCACGAGCGATTTCGGCGGCGCAGATCAGACCGCAAATCACCGCGCAGAGAGTGGAGGGGGAGTACCCGGGGGCCTCTTCCCAACGCTCCTGCTGGGTGACCGGAGCGGAACGCACGAGGAATCCCGCGGCCCGCTCGACAAACGGAAAGACGTGGAACTCTCCCAAGCCATCGAGCTTCCAAAGCCTCCAGGCCAAGATAATGGGGAAGGCCACCTCGTCGAGCTGGATGCCGCGCCAGTAGGGGGTTCCATTGATCCAGAAATTTTGCGCAAAGCTGCCGTCGGGTTTCTGCGTGCAGGCCAGGTACACCAAGGCGCGCCGGGCCGTGTCGACGCGGCCGCAGGCCAGAAGCGAAGTAGCGCTCTGCACCATGTCCCGGGTCCAGACCAAGTGGTAACCGCCCACATCATCGTCTCCCTTGTGCTGGCCCCAAGGAATCGAAGCGGACGCGATGAAGGCGCCGGAATAATACTTGTCTTCGTGCGAGAGGATAATGTTCTGGCTGATTTGCAGCAGGCGACCGGCATCTTGGGCAGCGCCCTTGAGACCGTCCGGGCTGGATGCGCGATGCCATTGCTTGATGAAGCGATTCAAGCTCTCATCGAACGGTGTGGTGACGGCGCCCAAGGCTGCGGTTAAGGCCGCGTGATGTCCCTCGCCAAGGGAGATGGCCACCACGAACTCGCGGGTTACGCTGAGATCAATCTCCCCGCTCAAGGCAATATTGCCGTCCGGCGCGGAGCCGAATTCCCAGTCCATCTGGAAGTTGCTCAGCAGATCCTGGTAGGTGTCACTGTGGCCCACGTAGCCACAGCTGGCGCGGCTGAATCCGCAATCGGACGCCATCACGAGGGAGATACCGTTCTTGGACGCGAGCAAGGTCCGTTTGCCCGCCAAATCAAGCACGAAGCCGGAGTTGCCGGCGCCGCCGACATCGAGGTGCGGAGCCAGCATGGCGTAGGCTTTCATCCGCGACAGGAGTGCCTCGTCGCCCTCCACACGCACCCGCATGACCACCACGGCATGATGGGGATCGGCGATGATCTCCTTGATAATCCGGTAGCGGCCATCGGGATCGGAATTGGTAAGCCGCACCGCGGACGCCGACGCGTCGATATATTCGAACTCGCGATGGAGGTCACGCTTCTCTTCGTGGACAAATGTGTGCCCATCGGTGAGCAGGAACTCCATATCGCGGGTTTGCGGACGATCGATGGTGGGGTAATAAATTTCGTTCAGGATGCCGTGCGAAATGGTGTACCAGATGCGACTGGCAGCCGAATAGGCCATGCCGACCGCGTCTTTGCGAGCCGAAGTCCAGCGCGGCTCCACGCCGGGTGCACCAAAAGCAGCGCCTTGGCCTTCTATCCAGCGATAGCTGGAAGCCTGATCCGTCATCGTATTGCTTTCCCCCGAGACTGCAGAGTACCTGACGGATGGATGCTCTCGAAGTTACAAAGGACTTGAAAATTACCGTCCTCTGGGAAACTTCAGCCCCGCTTCACAAGACCTGGGTATTGGCGTCGGGATCAGGATGGAAGGCGACTTCGCGCATGGCATGGGTGATTTCGCGATTCTTCATGAAGCAGTCCCATACAAAGCCGCTGCGCAGGTTTTCTGCCATCAGCATTCCGATTCCCACGTCGATCCCGATCACGTCCTCGCCATACCACCCGGCTTTTGGCTGGAAGGCATCCGCGTATCCGTAACGTCCGTAGAGCTTATCGCCATATCGTTCCCGCATCGTTAACAGGACGTGAGAACATTCGGCGGGGAGAAAGACGAGGGAACCGGCTGCAGCGCACGGAACTAAAGTACCGTCAAGTGGCCCGATCGAGGGTGGGCCGCCCCAAACACGGTATCCCTGGCGGGAATCGGAGGCGGAGATGCCCCACATATCCTGGTCGATCCAGGGGTATTTTTGCCCCTGCACCAGGCACCAGAGCTGATGGGCCCGGGTGGCGGCAATGGAGTTGGTGAAGTAGTTGGCATGGCGGTCTCTCTGGTTGCGGTAGTCGACCCAGGCTTGGGGGTACTGGTGGATAAACAGCGGCGCGGCGCCGCTGATGTAGTCGATGCCCCCATAGGAGATCACGGGCCGCTGTACCGCATCCCATGCTTCGGGAGGGACCGGGTGGGTGGGGGAGCCGATGGCCATCAGGTACATGGTGGTCAGTTCGGAATAGGTATCCCACCGGTACTTAAGGAAGCCCTGGTCGGGTAACCAGCCCATGGAAAGGGTAGTGCCGCCGTTCATCATCCACTGCCAATTGATACGGCGGTAGAACGTGGTGGCCAAGGCTTCGATGCGGGCGTTGCCGGCGAAGAATTGGCGGCAGTGGAGCACCCCGCAGAGGAGGAGGGCGGTGTCGATGGACGACAATTCACTGCCGAATAGTCGTTGTCCGCTGTCGATGTCAATGAAGTGGTAGAGGAACCCATGTTCGTGCGGGCATTCTTCCAGCAGGAAGGCCAGGGTTTTCTCCACCCGCTGCTCGCAATCAAGCGGGCGCAGGTAGTTGTATTTGGCGGCGATGCAGAGAGCGCTCAAGCCGAAACCGGTGGCGGCGATACTGGCGACCCGGCTCAGGGAGCGTCCCACGGTGGGCGCCCGGTCACGCACCAAGCCGCTGCGGGGGCTGGCCTCGTTGAAGAAAAAATCGGAGTTCCGGCCCATCATGTCGTCGAGCATGGCTTCGGCCATGCGGGAGACTTGGGTGAGCGGGCGGTTGATGAAGACGCCCGGTGGATGGGCGTATTTTTCCGCAGCCTGGCTCTCGGTTTTTGGCGCGCCTGAGGTGTCCGGGCCGCTGGGGGTGTTCGCTGGCGAGGGCGGCCGGTCCTGCGGTTCCTCAGCTGTGGCCAAGCCAGTCGCGCCCCAGGCCAGCGCCCCGGTGGCGCCCGCCTGCTGTATGAGCTGCCTGCGGGTTATTCGAGTCCGAGTCAATGCAAATTCGTTTCCAAAGGCTATTCTGAGTTTAAACCCCATGGTTCCGCCGTATTCGCGAACCTAACCATCGTGAACTGCATCGGATAACATGGGACGCGATATCGCCCATCATGGTTTTCTAACCGCATCACGCCCGATTCGGGGCAAGACTGGACCCATCCAGGAGGATATTTTGGCTTACGAATTGCCACCACTTACTTACGACTACGCCGCGCTTGAACCACACATCGACCAAGAAACGATGAAGCTTCATCACGACAAGCATCATGCCACCTACGTCAACAACCTTAATGGCGCTATTGAGAAGCACCCGGAGTTGGGCAAGCACTCGCCTGAGGATTTGGTGAGAAATTTGAGCACGATTCCTGAAGATATTCGCGCCGTGGTTCGGAATAACGGCGGCGGCCACGTGAATCACAGCATGTTTTGGGCGATCATGAAGCCCGGCGGGGGCGGTGAGCCGACGGGTAAGATTGCCGAGCAGATCACGAAGGACTTCGGGAGCTTCGCGGATTTCAAGAAGCTGTTTAACGAGACGACTGCGAAACAATTTGGTTCGGGCTGGGGTTGGCTGGTTTTCGACGGAGGGAAATTGAAGGTCGTGACTTCGCCGAACCAGGATAATCCGCTCACTCAGGGGCTGTACCCGATTTTAGGAAACGACGTTTGGGAGCATGCTTACTACCTGAAGTATCAGAATAAGCGCCCTGACTACCTCGCCGCGTGGTGGAACACGGTGAACTGGGACGAGGTCAACAAGCGGTTCGAACACGCACAGAAATAAAGCCGGAGACCGAAAGGAGTGGGATACCGCCGGGTGGCGGTTTCCCACATCCTGAGGTGGGGTAAGGGCTAGAACGTTCTTTTTGCCACCTGGCTCAAACGGCCCGCGTGGGAACTAGATCTGAGGACCAAACAAAACCTGATGGGTGCCCCATGTTCGCGCCAGCGTACGTGGGCCGATTATGAATTCTTCGAATGCTTTCACTCAAGGAATAAAACAATGGAGGGGCTTCGCCCAGGGCTTCGCCCGTCTTTTTCGGCCCACGTACGCTGGCGCGAACATGGGGCACCCATCAGGTTCTGTTTGGTCCTCAGATCCGGTTCCCACGCAGACTCTTTAGCCATTGCCGCGGCAAATCTGCTTGGCAAATGACAGCGAACAGGGGCTAAATAGGTTGCGGAAAAACTGATGCTTTGTATCAGGGCACGACTTTAGTCGTGCCATAAATGCTTAAAATATGATGGGCTTTAGCCCCTGCTACAGCCGGAGCCGGACAACACTGAATTTTTCCGCAGCCTGTAAAGTCTTGCGCTGATACAAAGCATGAGGCTTTCTTGGCCTGTCAGAGTGCGGGCCAGTGTCCGCGGACGATGGCGAGGGCTTGCTCGCGGGTCTGCACGGAGCCTTCCAATTGCGCATCCTCGGCCAACGCAAGCATTTTTGAGAATTGGGGGCCGGGCTTGTAGCCGGCCTCGATGAGATCTTTGCCGGTCAGTAAGAGCGGTGGACGTACCTCTTCCTCGGGTAGCGCCCCAAAACGTTCCCGGGCAAAGTCGTAGAGATCCAAAGAACCGTGACTGGCAAGACAGTCTAGACGGTGCAGGGCTAGATGCTCCTCAAAGTCTTCCAGGCGGAAGAAGCGCTTGAGCGTCGACTCCTTCATCTTGCGCACATCCGCAAAACGCATGTGGTTGCCGATGAGTGACAGGATCTGTTCCGTTTCATGGTTGGGAAAGCGGAGCCGGCGGCAGATGTCTTCCGCGATTCGGATGCCGGCCTCGACGTGACCGTCAAAACGGATCCGGTCCGGCGCCACGCGGAAAGTCGCCGGCTTGCCTACATCGTGCAGCAAGGCGCCCCAGGCAAGGGTCATCGGGCAGCCAGCGGGTAGCCCATCAAGCAACAACAGCGTATGGATCCACACGTCGCCTTCCGGGTGATATTGCGGAGGCTGCTCCACTCCCTGCATGCGGACAACTTCGGGCAAAACCTGGCTCAGGAGCCGGGTGGAATCCAATAACTCAAAGGCAAGACGGGCACGGCCTTCGGTGAGCATTCGGGTTAATTCGTCGCGTACCCGCTCCCGGCTCACTTGCTTTATGTCAGACGCCAGGCCCTGAATCGCCGTGGCCGTGGCCGGTTCCAACGCGAAAGCGAAACGAGCAGCAAAGCGCACAGCTCGCAGCATGCGCAGCTTGTCCTCAGTGAAGCGCTCGACGGGGTCACCGATGGCTCGTATCAATCCGGCCTGCAGGTCGCGCCTGCCGCCCACCAGGTCCAGTACGGACCCATCGGCTGGATCGAGCATCATGCCGTTGATGGTGAAATCCCGGCGCTTCACGTCCTCTTCCGGACTGGTGGAAAAGCGGACCTCGTCCGGACGCCTCCCGTCGGAGTAGGCGCCGTCATTGCGGAAGGTGGCCACCTCGGTGACCACCTCGCCGGTGCATACCAAAACCACTCCAAAATGAGCACCCACGGCAAAGGTCTTCTCAAATAAGTTGAGCACCGCGTCTGGCGGGGCGCTGGTGGCGACGTCGAAATCTTTAGGTTCGCGGCCCAGGAGGAGGTCGCGCACACAGCCGCCGACAAAATATGCCTGGTGGCCGGCCGAGCGCAGGCGGGCGACAATCCCGGCAGCCGCGTCCTGAGCTGGGTTGCTTTCCATATCTACTACTATAGAAAAGTGATCCTGGGCATCGAAAGTTCCTGTGATGAAACCGCCGCAGCTGTCGTGGAGCGCGGGCATCACATCCGCTCCAACGTAGTGGCCTCGCAGATCGCCGTTCATTCCCCTTACGGCGGAGTGGTCCCGGAACTCGCCTCGCGCGAACATCTGCGTAATATCGTTCCCGTAGTTCGCGCGGCGATGACCAAGGCCGGCGCCAGCTTTGCCGATCTCGACGCAATTGCGGTCACCGAAGGCCCCGGATTGGCGGGCGCGCTGCTGGTGGGGGTTACGTATGCCAAGTCGCTGGCTTTTGCCTTGCAGAAGCCGCTGATCGCGGTGAACCACCTGGAGGGGCATATTCACGCGGTTCTTATGGCGCAGAGCGAGGCCGCAACCCGGGCCCTGGCCCTGGTAGTTTCCGGCGGCCACACCCACCTCTATCTCGCCCAAGGCGAAAGCTTCCGTAACGTGGGCGCAACCGTCGACGACGCAGCCGGCGAGGCCTTCGACAAAGTCGCCAAGCTGCTGGGGCTGGGTTATCCCGGCGGTCCCTGGATCGATGCCTTGGCGGTTCACGGAGATCCCTCCTCGGTCGCCTTCTCACTTTCCCAGGTCAAAGCCAAGGCGCATCGCCCGGATTCGCCGGTGGGCCGGTTTTCCTTCTCCTTCAGCGGGATCAAGACCGCGGTGCTGCGATACGTGCAGATTCACGACCTGTACCCGTCGATCGAGCGCCGCCGGGAGGCGTTGGCGGCCCTTCCCTCGGCCGGTCCGGCCAACGCTCTACCGCTATGCGATGAAAAGACCTTAGGGTTAATCGCATCGTTCCAGCGCACGGTGGTCGACGATCTTAAGCGCAAGACATTCCAGGCGGCAGAGGCGCTGGGAGCGGACAGTATCCTGGTCGCGGGAGGCGTTGCCGCCAATCGTGAACTGAGGGAGCGCTTCGCAGCGGAAGCGCAAAAGCGGGGACTGCCGATCGCCTTCCCATCGCTTGCGCTTTCTACCGACAACGCCGCCATGATTGCGGCTGCCGCTTGGCCGAGGTTCCTGGCCAGGGACTTCGCACCCCTCGATCTGACCGCCGATCCCTCGCTGTCCCTGGGGGGAAAATGATCCTGAAAATCAGATCGGCGGGTGAGCCGGTCTTGCGATCCCGCGCCAAACCACTGACGCCCCAGGAAATCCTCCTACCCAGCACCCAGGAACTGATCGCCGCCATGCGGGAGACGATGCACGATGCGCCGGGGGTTGGCCTGGCAGCGCCGCAAGTGGGGCTGCCGCTCCAACTGGCCGTCATCGAAGATCGCGAAGAAACCCTGCGGGATCTTAGCCCGGAAGTGTTGGCCGAGCGGGAGCGCAAACCGGTGCCTTTCGAAGTGATCATTAATCCCATCTTGACGCTCGAGTCACTACCGGAGGTGGAGTTTTTCGAGGGCTGCTTGAGCCTTCCCGGCCTGATGGCGATCGTACCCCGGGCCCGCACCGTCAAGGTAGAGTGTCTCGACGCCCACGGGCGGCCCAAGGTGATCCGGGCCTCGGGCTGGCACGCGCGCATCCTGCAACACGAGATCGATCATTTGCACGGCAATCTTTATGTGGACCGCATGCGCAGCACGAGCCTTTGCACGCATGAAAATTTCGCTCGCTATTGGCGAGGGAAGTCCATTGCCGAGATCAAGCAGGTGCTGCCCGGGTAGACGCTGACGGCTCGAAAAGTTACCATGAGGCTCAGGTAACCCCCGCATCCGGATGACCGTTCGCCTCTTCAACACCCTCACCAACACTGTCGAAGATCTTGAGCCGTCTGACGGCGAGACGCTGCGTATTTACGTGTGCGGACCCACGGTCTACGATTACGGGCACATCGGCAACTTCCGCACCTTCCTGCATATGGACGTGTTCCGCCGCTTCTGGAAGCAAAGGGGAGGCAAGATCCTGCAGGTGATGAACATTACGGATGTGGATGACAAGATCATCCGCAACGCCGCGGCCGCCCGCATGGAGATTGGGGAATACACGCAGAAATTCGAACGGGCGTTCTTTCAGGATTTGGACGCGCTCAGCTGCGAACGCCCGGAGATTGTGGCCCGGGCGACGGAGAACATTCCGCAAATGGTCGCCCTGATCGAGCGTTTGGCGGCTAAGGGCCTCGCCTACCGGGCCCCGGACGGATCCTGGTATTTCCGCATTGCGGGGTTTCCGGAGTACGGCAAGCTCTCCAAGAAAGACTTTTCCGCGATCACCGACGGCGCCCGGGTGGATCTGGACGAATACGACAAGGACTCAGCCCGCGACTTTGCGTTGTGGAAGGCGCCCAAGCCCGGCGAGAAATACTGGGATACGGCTCTAGGTTCGGGGCGGCCGGGTTGGCACATTGAGTGCTCCGCGATGGCGATGCGGTACCTGGGAGAGAGCTTCGACCTGCACGCCGGAGGGGAGGACCTGACGTTTCCCCACCACGAAAACGAGATTGCGCAATCCGAGTCGGCGACCGGGAAGACCATGGCGCATCACTGGATGCACGTGCGTTTTCTGCTCGTAGACGGACGCAAGATGTCCAAGTCCGAGGGCAACTTCTTCACTTTGCGCGACCTGCTGCTCAAGGGATACAAAGCGTCGGCGATCCGCTTTCTGCTGATCTCGGTTCCTTACGGGGGCCCGTTGAATTTCACCCTCGAAGGGTTGACCGAGTCAGCCAGTGCGGTGGACCGGGTGCGCACGTTTGCGCAAAGGATTCGCGGGGGAGAATGGCCTGCCGGCCTGAATGCCGAACTGGAAGCCCAGAGCAAAAAGGCGCAGCAGAACTACTGTGCCGCGCTCGAGGATGACCTGAACACATCCACTGCGAAAGCTGCCATCTTCGACCTGGTGCGGGCGGGAAATATCGCCGCCGACTCGGGCAAGCTCTATGCGGGTAATATCCCCGCCATCCTGGAAGCCCTGCGGCGCTTCGATGAGGTGTTTTGCATACTGGAGGATCGGGATGCGGAGATCGCCCGGGGCGCCCTGCAATGGGCGCAGGACGAAGGCCGGGGCGGTGAGGCTGCGCCAGGTATGGTCGCCGCGTATTCGCTCACTGACCAGCAGATCGACGCCCTGCTGGCAGAGCGGGAGCAGGCGCGCCGAAGCCGCAATTTTGCCCGCAGCGACAGCATTCGTAAAGAACTTGCCGCGAAGGGGATTCTGATCGAGGATTCCAAAGAAGGCGCCCGGTGGAAGAGAAAATGACCTGGTCCGTGGTAACCTTTAAGGGCTAGGGGACTAATATGCGGGTAGAAAACCAATGCGGTCCGGACATCGGTTCCAGCCCATTGCCACGCGTGCGCCCCGCAGCACCACGACCTAGTCTCTTCGGCGGCGACTAGCTTTTCCTCCGCCGAAGCTCTGCCCTGTCCCCGTCTTTAATCCTTTTTTCAGGACCGGCTCCCCTTGGGAGGCCGAGAAAGCAGAGATGCCTTATGCAGAACAATGGTCATTCCGAGACTTTTGCGCAATATGGACCGAAGATCGTAGGTCCTCTTCCGGGTCCCAATGCACGCGCAGTTGTTGCCGGCGACGAGAAATACGTCTCCCCTAGCTACACCCGCTCTTATCCCATGGTGGCCAAGCGCGGCCGCGGGGTGCGCGTTGAAGACGTAGACGGCAATGAGTTTCTGGATTTTGCCGCAGGGATCGCCGTGGTCTCAACCGGACATTGCCATCCGGAGGTTGTGGCCGCGATCCAGAAACAGGCGGCGGAACTGATTCATATTTCGGGGACTGATTTCTACTACTCGCACATGGTGGAGCTGGCAAAGAGGCTTTCGGCCGTTGCGCCTATGCCTGGACCGCACCGTTTTTATTATGGGAATTCTGGGGCGGAAGCGATCGAATGTGCGATGAAACTGGCGCGGTACCATACCGGGCGGCAGCAGATTATCGCTTTTTTTGGCGGCTTCCACGGACGGACCATGGGTGCTCTTTCGCTCACTGCTTCCAAGCCACAGCAGCGGCGGCGGTTTGCCCCGTTGGTCCCCGGGGTTACCCACGTGCGGTATCCCTACGCTTATCGTGGCTGTAGTGGGGGTCCGCAGGAAGAGGAGCGCTTTGCCCTGGGGTGCGCCCGCTATATCGAAGAGAAGCTGTTCAAGACCACTCTGCCGGCGGAGGAAGTCGCGGCGATTTTCGTGGAACCTATTCAGGGCGAAGGCGGGTATGTGGTCGCCCCGGATATTTTCATGCAGGAGCTACGGCGCATCTGCGACCGGCACGGCATCCTGTTGGTGGTGGATGAAGTGCAGTCGGGAGCCGGCCGCACCGGGAAATGGTGGGCGGTGGAGCATTCCGGCGTGCAGCCGGATATGGTTTGTATCGCCAAGGGCATCGCTTCGGGGATGCCGCTGGGGATTTGTATGACCCGCGCCGAGCTGATGAACTGGGTCCCCGGGTCGCACGCATCTACGTTTGGCGGGAATCCGGTGGCGATCGCCGCCGCTCTGGCCACCATGGATGTTATCGAGCGAGAGGGCATGGCGAATGCCGCGCGCATGGGAGAGGCGTTCTTCTCCCGGCTAAATGATTGGCCCGTGAAGCATCCCATTGTGGGTGAAGTGCGAGGTAGAGGGCTGATGATCGGAGTGGAGATCGTCAAGAGCCAGGAGACTCGCGAACCTGCTCCGGCTCTGCGCGACCGGATTGTCTCGCTGGCTTTTGAACGGGGTCTGCTGTTGCTTGGATGTGGCGAGACCACCATTCGGCTTGCGCCCCCGCTGACTGTCAACCAGCACGAGGGTACGATTGCGCTGGATATCTTCGAACAATGCGTGGAACAGGCCGAGCAGGAGCATTCCCAAGCTGCGGCGTTCGTTTCGGCTACGGTATAGGGGGCCGGGCTTGCCCCGCTCCTAATTGGCAGTTGGCGATCGGCATCCCATCCACATCTCGCAAAAAGCGCGAGATATGGGTGGGATTTCTGTTCTCTCCGCAATTTCCCTAGGGAAGCCGGATGCTTGCCGCAAAGGGCTGGGTTAAGCTGGTGTTTTTGGAGAGCGTCCCGTGCAGGCCGCCGGCATTCATCATCTTGAGCTCACAGTTTTGTTGCTGGTCATCCTGGTCGCTGCGCTGACCACGCTTGCGCAGCGCTTCAAAATCCCTTACCCGATTGTCCTTTTCCTCGGCGGCGTGGTCATCTCGCTGGTGCCCGGCCTGCCCCACATCGTGCTGAATCCCGATCTCGTTTTTCTGGTAGTTCTGCCGCCCCTGCTCTATGTAGGCGGTTTCAACACGTCCTGGCGTGACTTCCACCACAACCTCCTCGTCATTCTTATGCTGGCTTTTGGCCTGGTGGGCTTTACCGTGGCGGGCATTGCGCTGAGCACACACTGGCTAATTCCCGGATTCGACCATCGTCTCGGTGCCGTGCTCGGGGCGGTCGTCTCCACTACCGACGCCATCGCCGCCACCGCAATCGCCAAACGGCTTGGGCTTCCCAACCGGATCGTCGACATCCTGGAGGGTGAGAGCCTGGTCAACGATGCCAGCGGGCTGCTTGCACTGCAGTTCGCTGTGGCCCTAGTCGTCGCCGGGCGCCGCCCTGGGCCAGGCATCGCCATGCTGGAACTGCTTTGGCTGGTCGCCGGAGGAATCGCGATCGGCTTTTTGGCCGCCTTCATCATCTACAAGGTTTCCCTCGAAATCACCGACTCGCCGGTCGAAATAACGCTTTCCCTCGCAACGCCCTATCTGGCGTACCTGGCTGCGGAAGCAATCCACGCTTCGGGCGTACTCGCAGTGGTGGTTTGCGGGCTCTACCTGGGACGCAAGAACTCCGAAGTCCTGTCCATCAACGCGCGCCTGGAGGGCACCGCGGTGTGGAAAACGCTGGAGTTCGGGCTGAACGGCATCGTTTTCATCCTCATGGGCCTGCAGCTTCCCATCGTATTAACCGGAATCAACAACCATTCCCCGCTCCGGTTGATACGGTATGGAGTCAGGTTTGCCATCCTCGTCATCGCGCTGAGGATGCTCTGGGTCTTCCCCGGGGCCCTCATCGGATACTGGATCCGCCGCAATTGGCTGCATCAGGATGTGCCCTATCCGCGCGCCAGACAGGTCTTCATCGTGGGCTGGACCGGGATGCGAGGCGTCTTGTCCCTGGCCGCAGCCATCTCCCTGCCTACGGTGCTGCAGGACGGTTCTCCTTTCCCGCAGCGAAACCTGATCATCTTTCTCACGTTTAGCGTGATTTTCGCCACGCTCGTCCTGCAGGGGCTTACTTTGCCGGGAACAATCCGGAAATTGGGACTCTCTGTGAAGAGTGGTCGCGCCATGGAAGAGCAGCGGGCCCGCCTGGTGATTGTGAACACCGTGCTGGACTACCTGAAAGACCTCTCACGGCAGGCAAAGGTAGAGCATGCCGCAATCTACGAAGACTTAACGCGCCATTACCAGGTCCGCGCCACGCTCATCACGGCCCGGGGCGAACATATGCTGCCTGAACAGGAAATTGCCCTGGCCCGGTATGAACGAAATGTAGCTCAGGAACTGCGTGCGCTCGAACGCTCGACGGCCCTCAGCCTGCGCAATGAAGACAGGATCAATGACGAATTGCTGAGAACTCTGGAGCGCGAATTGGACTTGATCGAGGCGCGATTTCAGCGCTCCTAAACCGCGCGTCCTTAGCGCTTCTCAGTACTCTTGACCCACATAATTCCCGCGGCGAAGAAGACACAGGCTACCGCGAGCGCCAGTATCGCATGGGGTTTATTGCCGTAGTGCACAGCAACCGCGGCGTCAATCCACCACACCACCGCTCCCACGAACCAGATAAAGGAAAGACTCCTCATGCGCATTGAGGCTACCTCAGCCATACCGGTTCACAATGCGACAACCTTTTGGTATTTCGGTACTTTGGGAATCGCAGCGCAAACCTTTGTTTGCATTTACTACATAATTCTAAAACTAATTCATGCCTTGGCTGAAGGCCGTCGCTTGACCCAGACCTTCTCCGCCGCGGGATGCCCCAAAATGGAACGGCCAACGGCAGTTTCGATCGAAATGGTTCGGTCATAGTTCTTTTTCAGAACTGTCACGCGCCCGTTGGGCTCAACCCCGGCTTGATGGAGAAAGAGCAAAAGCTGCGGATCGCGCTCATACATGCTCACCACCGTGTAGGAGTCTTCGCGGGCCTCGGAAAGCAGCACCATTCCACGCTTAACCCGTTGCTCCGGGTTTTCCGGCAAGACCGAGTTGCCATGGGGACAGGTTCCCCTGGCGCCTAGTTTTTCCAGCAGTTTGGTCTCAAAAGCGGGCGAAACAGCATGCTCCAGACGTTCTGCTTCATCGTGGACTTCATACCATTCCATGCCGAACATTTCCGCCAACATGCGTTCGATCAGGTGGTGCCGTAAGGCCGTCCTGTAAGCCGTTTCCTTGCCTTTGGGCGTAAGCCTTACGATTCCGTCCGGCTTCACGTCCAGGTAGCCGTCGCGCCGCAAGCGTTTGAGGGCCATCGTGACCGCTGGAGGCGAGACGGAGAGCCAATGGGCCAGGGTGGCAGGGATGACGGCCTGTCCCTCGCTCTCTGCTTCGAGAACCGCCTTCAGATAGTCTTCCTTGGAAATGGTGATTGGACTCTTCACATCGCTCACTTTCCTCAGTCTAGCCCTTTTAGCATGAATGATTTAGCCCTGTCCTCAGCAGGATAGGTAACGCTCCCCGGTAACAGCATGGTAACTTCTCATTTAACCTGACAGTAACTTGCACAAGGTGTGCGGAGACTGTATAACTTGCTCGGTCGAAGGATTCTGCGGGACAGTTGTTGCAATTAAATTGTTGCCAACCAGCGAGGCGCGTGTAATCTTTTCCCATCCTCCTGTTTAATGTTGGTTGTTTCTTCACATGGTGTGAACGCAGTATTGAGACTATGAACTTAGAGTTTACGATGCCCGGTTGCGGCGTGACTTGCACGGGAACGCGGAGAAATGCTGCTGCCCACTGGTTTTGTAAATTGAACCTTTGACCTGCTTTCAGTTCCCCCTTTGAACTATGAGGTTTGGCCACGGCGTCATGCGTGGAGGACACTTTGAACTCATCTGCCACCGATACGTCTCATCCATTGCCGCGCGGAACTTCTGAGGGCGATCTGGACTGCCTTTCTGCCGAAGACCTGAAGACTCAACCCCAGGCAGGGTTGGTATCAGTGATTGTTCCTTGTTATAACGGCGCCAGCTTCCTCGAAGAAGCGCTGAGGAGCGCGCTGTCGCAAAGCTACCCTGACGTGGAAATCATCGTTGTGGATGACGGTTCCACGGACAATAGCGCAGAAATCGCGCAACGCTTTCCCGTCCGATACATCCGCCAGGAAAATCGCGGTTTGACCCCGACTCGCAACCGGGGAGTACGCGAGAGCCGCGGCAGCTACATCGTGTTTCTGGATGCGGACGACCGGCTGAAACCCGAAGCCATCGAAGCCGGCGTTAGCCTGCTGGAGCGCAATCCGGAGTGCGCGATGGCGGTCGGGGACCACACGTTTATATCGGCGGAGGGAGTTTTCCTCGCTGGATCGCGCAAGAATGTCCTGGCCGCTCACCACTACGAAGCGCTGCTGAAAAGCAACTTCATCGAAATGATCTCTACGGTTTTGTTTCGCCGGAATGTTTTCGAGAGGGTGGGTGGTTTCGATACCAGCCTGCGGGTGGCGGAGGACTATGAGCTATACCTGCGCGTGGCCAGATCCTATCCAGTCTGCTGCCATTCGGCGGTGGTCGCGGAATACCGGATCCATGCCAGCAACGCCTCCCACAATTCGGAGTTGATGCTGACAATGACCCTGCAGGTGCTGAAAAGCCAGGCACGGTTTGTTGGGTGGAACGTTCGCCGCATGATTGCCTTCCACGAAGGCTTTCGCATCTGGCGCAGGCAATACGGCCGTCAGCTGGCATCAGAACTGGCGCGGTCAATCTCCAAATTGCCCGCGAAGGACCGGACCCGCAAACTCTTGCTGTTGGCCAACCACTATCCCCAGGGGCTGCTGATGATCATGTTCCTGCGGATGATGCCGGTATTCGGCGTTCACAAGACCGTGGCCACCTTCGGCCAACCCATTCAAAGCGCAGCGGACCGGGACCGCATGAATAGCCGCCGCCAGCAAACCCTTTCCAGCCTGGTTGCCGTTCACCGCGGTCCGCTGGTGTCTGGCGCCAGGAAAAACGAGACGGTGTCGTTGCACTAGCATCCCTCGCGGCCAGGAAAAGCGCCATAAACGTTCCGCAGAACATTCCGTTCCGACCGCAGCTGAAGAAGATGGCGCGCCACGTTCATCGGCTGCGCACCGTCTTCCACAGGAAGGCGATGATCCTGGTCTACCATCGGGTCGCCGAAAGCACGGTAGACCCATGGGTCTTGGGCGTCAGTCCCGCCCACTTTAGAGAGCATTTACAGGTTCTCTCTTCCATTGCAAACCCGATTCCTTTGCAAACGTTGTCCGGGGCCACGTCGGATCGCGATCTTCCGCCGCGGCCGGTATGTGTCACCTTTGATGACGGGTATGCCGACAATCTCCTGGCTGCCAAGCCTGCGCTGGAGGCGTTTCGCGTCCCGGGGACGGTGTTTGTCACGCCAGGTTATCTTGGTATCCCCGATGACCTTTGGTGGGACGAGATGTCGAAGCTCATTCTCGATCCGGCCACACGGCAAGACGAGCTCCGCATGCGGGTGGACGGCAAGGATCACGTTTATTCTTTTGCGCCCTCGGCCGAGCCGGACCCTGACACCAAATGGCGGGCTTGGGATCCCTCGCCCGGACCCCGTCAAGCCGCGTATCTGGAGATCTACGGCTTGCTGGTCAAACTCACGGATGCCGGCCGGGAAGACGCTATGGGGCAATTGCGCGCCGGAGCCGCCCGCGCGCACGCCGACCGGCGGCAGCATCGTTGCATGACCGAAGATGAGCTGCGCGAGCTGGCTGCGGGAGACCTGGTGGAGATCGGCGCCCACACCCTGACCCATCCTGTACTTTCGAGTTTGCCGCCTGACCAGCAGGAGCATGAGATCGCCGGCAGCAAGCGGCGCCTGGAAGCTCTGACCGGAAGGCGCGTCACCAGCTTCGCCTACCCTTACGGCAAAAAAAATCACTACACCCGGCAGACGATGAAGACGGTCGAGGCCAATGGATTCGCCTGTGCCTGCTCCAACTTCGGTGGGTTGGTAACCCGGTCTTCCAACCGCTTTGCGCTACCGCGGTTCCAACCTATGAATTGGACCGGGGATCAATTTGCCGAGGTGGTCGAGGCCTGGTACCGGGAATAGAATGGAGCCCATGCTTGGGCTTCGGTTGCTCGAGGGATTTGTCCACGCCAGTGACTACCTTGCCCTGCGCCTCCATAGACGTGAGGCACGTCCAGCCCATTTAGACCTAGGACAGCGTGGGGAAGAAGCAGCGTTTTTTTACCTGCGCCGTCTGGGTTATGTCGTTGTGGCGCGCGGTTGGCGGAGCGCGAGAGCTCCGGGTGATCTTGACCTCGTCGCCTGGAAAGACGAGTTCCTCTGCTTTATCGAAGTGAAAACCCGTTCCAGCCGGAATGTGGCTACGGCGGAGTCAGCCGTCGACGACGACAAGACTCGCGCCCTGCGGCGGGTGGCGCGGCAATATATCAGGGATATGCCCGAAGTGCCTGACCAGGTTCGGTTTGACGTCCTGTCGATTTACTTTGAGCCGGATAAGCCTGCGGATTTTCAGCTCTTCCCAGGTGCGTTCGGGTGGCATTGATTAGCTGAAATATTTGGGCATACTACCCCCCTGTGCCACTCGCTGACTTACTCGTGGCAGGAGCGGAAATATCTGCGCGAGAAATCACCCTATGCGACCGAACAGAACTTGACGGCGGATTATGAATTTTTCGAATGCTTTCAGTCAACGACTAAAAGCTCTTGATGGGCTTCGCCCGTCATATTCGGCCCACGTACGCTGGTGCGAACATGGGGCACCCATCAAGCTCTGCTTGGTCCTCAAACCTGGTCACATACTGTTGCAAATTAGTAAAGAGCACTGTGGATGATACAGGTGTGGATTCCTGCCTTGTCTATGCATCCCTTTGTGCTCTACACTGCTTGCGCGTTTCACCCACTGGAGTTTTGCGGAATCGCAAGTAGTAAATAAATTTCGCTTCATGAAACGCTATGACCGCCTAAGTCACTATCCGGTCATCCACGGAAAGACCACTAACTCCCAAGAGTAGTCGAGGTGTGTATGTCAAAGGACAATCCGCAGTACAGTTTATCTCGTGTCTCGTTTCCCAAGAGCGAGCGCAATGCGCATCCGGGTGCAACGGTTGCGGGCAAGACCGATCCTCAGCGCAACATCAGCGTCTCGGTGATTGTGAAACGCAAGAACCAACTGAACCTCGGGGAACATGTTGGCCGGCACCTTAGCCAGGCAGAATTCCTTGCGAACTACGCCGCCGATCCGGCCAATTTCGATCACCTGCGTGACTTCGCTCACAAGCATGGCCTGACTGTCGATGAAGGTGCATCCAGCCTGGCGCGGCGCACGATGGTCCTGCGCGGCCCTGCCGGCAAGATGGAGGCCGCGTTCGGCGTCACTCTCAACGACTACGAAAAGGAAGGCAAGAGATTTCATAGCTATCTCGGGGCCATCTCCATGCCGCAGGAGCATGCGGAACCCGTGGAGGCAGTGCTCGGCCTGGATAACCACACCATTGCCAAGCCGCACTTCCGGACACGAGACGACAACAAGCGCAAGCCGACCGCAGCGAAGGCAACCCCCTTCAACCCGCCGCAAGTTGCACAACTCTACGGCTTTCCAACCGGAGTCAATGGCGCGGGCCAGACCATCGGCATTCTCGAACTCGGCGGAGGCTATAACGCAAACGATCTGTCGACTTACTTTGCCGGGCTCGGCATCGCTGAGCCGCGGGTCACTGCGATTTCAGTCGACGGCGCAACCAACTCGCCTAATCTCCCCAGCACCCCGGACAACCCGAACGCCGACGGTGAGGTGGGACTGGACATCGAAGTTGCGGGATCCATTGCGCCCGGGGCGAATATAGCCGTTTATTTCGCTCCCAATACGGCTCAGGGTTTTGTGGATGCTTTGACCACGGCGGTTCACGACACCACCAATGGTCCGCCCTCGGTGATCTCCATCAGCTGGGGGAGCGCCGAATCAAACTGGACGGCACAAACCATGACGGCTTTCGATGAGGCTTGCCAGTCCGCAGGCGCGCTGGGTATCACTGTCACCGTGGCCTCCGGAGATAACGGCTCCAGTGATGGCGGCACTGGCAATAACGTCGATTTCCCTGCCTCCAGTCCGCATGTGCTCGGTTGCGGCGGGACTGAATTGTTCGGGGCAAACGGCGTTATCACGGAGGAGATCGTCTGGAACGATCAGCCGCAAGGTGGTGGAGCAGCCGGCGGCGGCGTCAGCAACTTCTTTGCCCTTCCGAGCTATCAGGCGAATGCCAAGGTCCCGGCGCCCGCAAGCAGCGGCGGCGGACGCGGCGTACCCGACGTAGCGGGAGATGCATCACCCGAGAGCGGTTATAACGTTTTGTACGATGGGCAGGCAGGAGTTGTCGGCGGGACCAGCGCCGTCGCTCCGCTCTGGGCCGCGCTCATCGCCCTGCTCAACCAGCAGCGCGGGAGCAATATTGGCTTCGCGAACCCAACGCTCTATCAGAATGCGGAGAACGGCTTCAACGATATCACTCAGGGCAACAACGGGAGCTTTTCGGCAGGGCCAGGCTGGGATGGCTGCACCGGCCTTGGATCTCCCAACGGAAAGCAGTTATCGCAGATTTTTGCGGTAACCACGACTGGGGCGGCGGTGTCGTAAACCTGGAAGCCCGGGTCTCGATGAGACCCGGGCTTTTGCTTAAGACCGCATCAGGTCACGTTCCCCAGGCTCATGGGGATTCCGTAGCAAACTGCAGGTCCCTCTACTGTGCTTCGCTTCGGTCGGGATGACAGGGGGAGGGTGGTGCTTCCATTGAGCGCTGTAGTCGAGAGAGGAGCGGGCTGCCAACCGAATTAAGTCACAACCTCTCGGGATGACCGGCTAGTCATTTAGCGTCTTCGTATTCTTCGTGCCAGGCCGTCTGAATGGCCTCGAGCTTGGGCTCGTTTGACTTGGCGGGGTCGTCGGCAAAGCCCTCTAGCTCGGTTACGTACTTGTGCAGATCGGTGAAGCGCACGGTGTATGGATCCAGGTCGGGATATTTTTCCTGCAGCTGGATACCAATTTCTTCTGCGTCGTTCCAGGTAATTTCACGCGCCATCGCTACCTCACTTCCCTTCTGCCATCGTCAACGGTTTGCCTTCCGAGACGTAGTTGCGATTCCACCTGGGAATCTCCACTACGTAGTTGCCCGGGGCGACAATCTGGGCTTGACAGCCGAGACGCGAATTCAGCTGCTGATCCGCCGCCATGTCCAGACGGTCCAGCTCATCGTCATCCGCCGGCGGAAGAGCTTCGGCGCCTTCCTTGGTCCAGATATGACAGGTTGTGCAGGCACAGACGCCGCCGCAGGCGTGATCGAGAAAAATGTCGTAATGCTCAGCCACATCCAGGAAGGACATGGGCTTCCCATGATGTCCATAAGGTAGTGTGCCGAAGGCGAACTCCACCGTGCGGCCTTCGGGAAGAAACGTTACGCGAACCATATTGTCATTCATCGGTTTACTTTCTATCAGTGGAACTCCGCCTGCGCAATAGGATGCGGAGCAGCGGGTCCCTCACCTAGTTTGTCATCTGCCGATTCCATCGTCTGCCCCTTGATCGCGTTCGATACAGCCGCGTCCATCATGAGCTCGGCAAAGCGGTGGGTCGCCTTGTCGAGCGCTTCGGTCCCGTTTCGCAAGGCTGGCAGATCGTCGCCTTGCTTCAGTACGGCAAGTTCCGCGCTCAGCGAGCCGATCTTCGCCCGTTCCTCCGGCTCGAGCAACTGCCAAGCCGGGTGGGAAGGAGCCTTCTCGACCGCGTTAATAATTGTGTCTGCCTCGTTCCTCGCTTCGACCAGCTGGCGAAGATGAATATCCTCCTCTGCGTAATCGAAGGACTCGAGAATCATCGACTCCACCTGCTCGTCGGTCAGGCCATAGGCGGGTTTTACGGAAACTTCCGCCTGCTGGCCGCTCCGCAGCTCCAGAGCAGAAACATGGAGAATGCCGTTGGCGTCGATGAGAAATTTGACTTCGATGCGCGGCATTCCCGCACTCATGGGGGGGATTCCCTTAAGGTCGAAGCGGGCCAGCGAGCGGCAATCCTTAGCCATCTCGCGCTCACCCTGCAGGACATGGATCGCAACGTTGGTTTGGCCATCGACCCCGGTGGTAAACGACTCGGAAGCAGAGGCCGGAATGGTCGAGTTACGTTGAATGATTTTCGCGACCACGCCGCCCAACGCCTCGATGCCCAGGGATAGCGGCGTCACGTCCAGCAGCAGCATATCCTCGGTGGCCTTTGATCCACCGGCGAGAATATTAGCCTGAACCGCGGCGCCGAGAGCGACGACCTCATCCGGATTGAGCTCGGTGCGGGGCTGCTTGCCACGGCGAGGCAGCTCGAAGAGGTCGCTGACCAAGCGCTGCACCGCTGGAATCCTGGTGGAACCGCCAACCAGCACTACTTCATCAATTTGATCGGGAGTGAGATGCGCATCACGTAGCGCGTCCTTGCAGGGCGCGACGGTGCGCGAAAGGACCGGTTGAATAAGCTGCTCGAACTGCTCGCGGGAGAGTTCCCTCTGGTATCGGCCGCCTTGTGGCAGCTCGATATCGAACTGCGCCATAGACTCTGAGGAGAGCGCAATCTTAGCCTCGATCACCGCCTTGCGGATCGCCTGAATGGCTTCCGGCTGGCGGCGCAGATCGATATTGGCATCACCCGCAAGGTCATCGAGTGCGATTGCGATCAGCAGATTGTCAATGTCGTCGCCGCCCAAGTGGGTATCGCCGTTGGTTGCGATCACTTCGAATATGCCTTCGTGCAGTTTAAGAACGGAGACGTCGAAAGTTCCGCCGCCGAAATCGTAAACCGCGATGATGCCTTCTTTCTGCCGATCGAGCCCATACGCCAATGCGGCCGCGGTGGGCTCATTGACCAGACGCAGGACTTCGAGCCCGGCCATGCGCCCTGCATCCTTGGTCGCCTGCCGTTGCGCGTCATTGAAGTAAGCCGGGACGGTGATGACCGCCTGGGTCACCGGCGCGCCGAAATACCGCTCTGCGTTTCGCTTCAACTGGCGCAGGATGTGGGCTGAGATCTCCGGCGGGGTGAACTCGGTGTCGCCCAAGCGAATGCGCAGCACCTCTCCGGGTTGGACATCGTCGACCAGACGGAAGGGAAAGAACTTCAGCTCCCCGGCAACATCCTCGACGCCGCGGCCCATGAGTCGTTTCACTGAATAAATTGCGCTCTCGGGGGCGGTGATCAGGGTGGACCGCGCCGCATTGCCCACTAGCGTACCCGGACGCGCAGGGTTCAACGCCACCACGGATGGCACCAGGTTCGAACCGTCTTCCCCAGGTATGACGACGGGCTTGTCACCTTGCATAAAGGCCACAAGGGAATTCGTTGTGCCCAGGTCAATACCAACTACGCGCTCATCCGCCATAACTCTTAGGACCCTTCCAAAGTTTCGTCCACGTCACGCACCAGGTTTTGCAGATAACTGCGGCGCTGCAACAGCGCCGTCATCGCTTCCTTGGCTGCGGTTTTGCCGGCTTCGTCGTTTTGCTCCCACGCGGTATCCCATGCTGTCCATCGCGCGCGCACCTGTTCGTCGAGCGCGGCCAGCTGCCCGGCAAACTGGTCCTTGGCCACTTCAAGATCGTGACGCAACTGGGGATCGTCCTCGCCCATCTTTTGGGTCTGGCGCAACTCCTCCAGCTGCATATTCAGCTCAAACACCTCTTCCAATAGATCCGCCGGCACTTTGGAAGGATTCGGCCCGCGCGCGTCTTCAAACTCCACGCCTTCGAGTTTGAGCAAGTATTTTGTCCGGTCGATTGGAACTTTAAGGGTGCGGTAGGCATCGTTCAGCAGCGAGGCCTGGGCCAGACTCCACTCCTGCTCCTCTTGCGAAGCCCGCGCGTGCACGTCCGGGTGAAGCTTGCGGCTGTAGCGGTAGAACTGCTTTTCCAGCGCCTGCAGGTCCAGATCAAGCTTCGGCGGCAAACCGAACATGGCGAAATAGTCCGCCTGGAGAGGCGGCTGCACCTTGCCGCAGGAGTCGCAGAAGGGTTGGCCGCCCACGACCTCGTGGCCGCAGGACCAGCACTTTGCGGGCACACTGACACCTTCAACAGCTTGCATAGGACGAAGCAGATCTCGACGGAACAACCGTGGGCGAAGCTAGGCCGAAAACGACGAACCGCAACCGCACGACTTGGTCGAGTTCGGATTGATGAAATTGAAGCCTTGGCGCATGAGCGTCTCTTCGTAGTCGAGAACCATGCCGTGCAGATAAATGAACGACTTGGGATCGACGAAGACGCGAACATCTTCAAAGTTGTAGATCCGATCCCGTTCTCGCGGCTGCGAGTCGAAGCGGATGTTGTAGGAAAGGCCGGAACAACCTCCGCCCTGGATTCCGAGGCGAAGTCCCCCCTCCGCAGGGGAGACCCCTTCCTTGGCCATGGCGATGCGAATCCGCTTCAGGGCGCGCTCCGTAACCTGGATGCTCTTCTGATTCGGCGTTGCATTTTCCGGGTTGAGTACTGCTAAATCCATATCGCCCTTTGTAAGTGCCTTCCGTTAGTGGGCGACTGCGACCGTGGCTTCCGCCGCTTCCGCAACGCCGTTCTTCTTCTTCCAGTCGCCGATTGCAGCGCGAATCGCATCTTCCGCCAACACCGAGCAGTGAATCTTCACTGGCGGTAAAGCCAGTTCCTTCACGATATCGGTGTTCTTGATTTGCAGAGCTTCGGAGACCGTCTTGCCCTTGACCCACTCGGTAGCCAGAGAAGAAGAGGCGATCGCCGACCCACAACCGAAGGTCTTGAACTTTGCTTCTTCAATTACGTGGGTTTCGGGGTTTACCCGGATCTGCAGACGCATAACGTCTCCGCACTCCGGCGCGCCCACCAGTCCAGTGCCTACTTCAGACTGACTCTTGTCCATCTGGCCAACATTACGCGGGTTGTTGTAGTGATCGATTACTTTGTCGCTGTACGCCATTTTTATCTCCCTCGCTCATCGTGCGTGACTGGTTCTAGTGGGCCTGCCACTCAATCTTCGAAATGTCGATGCCTTCTTTGACCATTTCATAGAGAGGCGAAAGTTCGCGAAGTTTTTGTACTACGTCGATTACCTTATCGGCCACGTAATCGACCTCGGCTTCGTTGTTGAAGCGGCCCAACCCGAAACGGATTGAACTGTGAGCCACGTCATCGCCGAGCCCCAGAGCCTTCAGTACATAAGATGGCTCAAGTGACGCGGAGGTGCAGGCCGAACCGCTTGAAACTGCAATATCGTTAATCCCCATCAGCAAAGACTCACCCTCGACGTAGACAAAGCTTACATTGAGGTTGCCCGGTAGACGATGCTCCATGGTGCCATTGACGTGGACGTAATCCAGTTTAGCCAGGAGCTTCTCCTTCAGCCTGTCACGGAGCTTGCTCAGACGCTCTGCCTCGACCGCCATTTCCTCACCGGCAATTTCGCAGGCCTTCCCCAAGCCGACAATGCCCGGGACGTTCAGTGTTCCCGACCGCATACCGCGTTCGTGTCCCCCGCCGTCAATCTGGCCGGAAATCTGCACCCGGGGATTGCGTCGCCGCACGTAGAGGGCGCCACAGCCTTTGGGGCCATAGAGTTTGTGCCCGGTGAGCGAGAGGCAGTCAATGTTCATAGAGTTCACGTCGACCGGAATCTTGCCCACCGCCTGCACCGCATCGGTGTGGAAGATGACGTTGTGCTGACGGCAGATTTTGCCGATCTCCGCTACCGGCTGTACCACGCCGATCTCATTGTTAGCAAACATGATCGAGACCAGGATGGTCTTGTCGTCGATGGCGCGTTTAAGGTCTTCGAGGTCGATCAGGCCATCCGCCTTCACGGGCAAATAGGTGATCCGGTAACCGTACTTTTCCAGCCGCTTGCAGGCATCGAGCACCGCTTTGTGCTCGGTCACCTGAGTGATGATGTGGTTGCCACGCTCGCGATACATCTCCGCGATGCCCTTGATCGCCAGGTTGTCGCTCTCGGTCGCTCCGGAGGTAAAGATAATTTCCTTCGCCGTAGCGCCGATCAATTTGGCCACCTGCTCCCGGGCATGCTCGACAGCCTGCTCGGCTTCCCATCCAAAGGAGTGGTTCCGACTGGCGGCATTCCCGAACTTACCGCTGAAATAAGGCATCATCGCTTCCAGTACACGCGGGTCCATCGGCGTGGTCGCGTGGTCGTCCATGTAAATCGGCAGCTTAACGTTTGCCGGCGCTGTAACTGCGATATCAACGGAACTCATTGCGCTCTCCTCAATTCAAAAAACTGTGTTCAGCCGCCCAAAGTCACCAGGACCAACTCCGCGGCCCTGCCGTGGTCCCTGCGGCTGGGCTCATGGTCACAAAGATCAGATACCCGGATCGCCTTCAATACGTCCGCGATACTCTCGTTTACCTTGCGCAACGGTTCCTTGACCGTGCAGCTGTCGGTAAGGTCGCATGCCCGGGGCCCAGTGGCGCAGGAAGTGATAAAAAGCGGTCCATCGATGGCCCCGATTACTTCGAACGCGGTAATCTCTTCCGCGGGCCGGGACAACGCATACCCGCCATTGGTGCCGGCGTGGGACCGGAGCAAACCCGTCTTGGTAAGCCGCTGTAAAATCTTGGCCAGCAGTTGGGGCGGGATGCCGTAGGCCTCAGCGATATCCTTGGCGCTCAGGGACGGCAAGTCTGGGCGCTCGGCGAGGAACTTCAACGCCATCAACCCATAGTCGGCCTTTTTCGTCAGCCTAAGCATTTCCACTTTACCTAGAGATGCAATTGCGACCGGCTCGGTCGCATATTCAGCATTCAGTATACGACCGATCTCTGTTCAATCACAATTCTAGAGGTATTACGCAACTCTTACACGACCGGAACCGAGTCGCAACTAGGCTGGGTGCGAGGGTTAGGGGAAATGATGGCTACAGCTGCGGCGGGCTCAGCGACAGAGACGGCCGATTTACAGAGAGCCCTGGAGCCGAATCAGGGTAAATTTCATTGGAAATTCGCCTTGGTGATTGGTGTGTTTCACCTCGGGGCGCTGGCGGCGTTGTTTGCATTTCGCTGGTCGGCCTTGGCGGTCTTTGCCGTGACCTGGGTCTTGACTCAAAATGTGGGCATCGGGCTCAGCTACCACCGCTTGTTGACGCATCGAGGCTATACCGTCCCCAGGTGGGTTGAGTACACGATGGCCATTCTGGGCACCATGGCCCTGCAGGGAAGCCCGGTCTATTGGGTCGCCGTGCACCGTCTCCACCACCAATACACCGACAAACCGGGGGATCCCCATTCGCCACGAGATGGCAAGTGGTGGTCACACATGGGTTGGATTCTAAACGGGTCGCTGCATAATGACAGCGCGATCCTTAAACGGTACGCTCCCGACCTGATGAAACAGGGCTTCTACCGTTGGTTGAACCGCTTTCACTGGCTGCCGGTAACGGTGCTGGGCTTTGCGCTGCTTGCCGTGGGGGGCTGGCCTTGGGCGCTGTGGGGCATCTTCCTTCGGGTAACGATTGGCTTGCATGTCACCTGGCTGGTCAACTCCGCCACTCACATTTGGGGCTCCCGCCGCTTCGATACCCGGGACGACTCCCGCAACAACTGGTGGGTTGCCCTGCTGACCGGGGGCGAGGGGTGGCATAACAATCACCACGCTTTCCCGGTTTCTGCCCGCCACGGGATGGCTTGGTACGAGCTGGATGTCAACTACCTGGGAATCTGGATGCTGGAAAAGGTAGGGTTGGCTACGAAGGTCAACGCTAAGCGGGTCTGACCGGCATCGGCACCCGCCGGGTGCTCGGTTGTGTCGAGCTTGTTCGCCAAGTCAGATTCAATACAACATCTTCGTTGCTGCCTTAGGCTTCGCGATGCCGAGCGGTTTTAGCATGGTTTCGGCTCCGAGTTCCATCAGGCCGATCTCCGTTGCGGATTGAAAGAACTGAAAGCCCTGCTGACGGTAGCGAACCACTTCGTCCGCGCTCCCCGCAGGACGGCCGAGGAATTTCCTGTGCTTCTGCGCTGCCGTCACGACCTTTTCGATTGCCTCGTCGAGCTTCGGCTCGTTCTGCCGGCCGCGGAGGCCAAGCGAAAATGACAGGTCGCTGGTTCCGATAAAGAGAACGTCGATGCCAGGCGTGGCCGCGATCTGGTCGATTTGTTCCACGGCGCTGGCCTGTTCGATGACGCAGACCACCATCACGTTTTCGTCCGCGGAATCGTAGTAGTTTTCAGGGTCCGGCCAGGTGATGCTGGCCAACCCAGCGCCCGATCCGCGGGTGCCGGACGGCGGATAATGACAGCTGGCAACCGCGGTCCTGGCTAGCTCTGGTGTAGAGCAAAAGGGAAAAATCACTCCGGCCGCGCCTTGGTCGAGCACCCGCTTGGCACACCAAGTCTCGATCACCGGCACGCGGGCAAAGATCATCGCCGGCAAGGCCCGCGTGGCCAGGACGATGTTCCGCAACGCTTCGAGCGAGACGGGCGAATGCTCCATTTCTACCCAAAGGAAATGGAAGCCGAGGGTCGCCCCTAGCGCGGCGGTTTCAAGATTGTTGGTTGCGATGGTGAGGCCGAGGACGACTTCTCCCGCCTCCAGCCGCGCGCGCACAGGATTGATCATGCTCTCCCCTGATTGATTAGCCAGACTTCCGCGACCTGGCAGCCTCGTCCGCTGCCACCCAAACCGAGCTCGCGGTTCCAGGAGAGATTGAGCTCGCCGGAGGCTGTGGCTGCAGCGGGTAGGTCAAAATCCTGCGGGGCCGGTGGCCAGGACGGCTGGGTGTAGGGATGGATCTCAACGTTCTCATTGGCGACGAGGCGCATCTTCATCCGGTGTTGGTCACCGCTGTAGACCACGCGCAAACGGTAACGCGCCTTCGTGTCCAAACCGGAGTAGTGCATGCGCAGCGGGGCGTCGAACAGGGATTCTCCCCAGTGCTTCCAGGCCAGCGGCGCTTTGCTGCCCAAAGAATCCGGGTAGAGACAGCCGGTGAGAGGTGTGGAGCGGAACTCAGGATCCTTCTCCGCCCCTTCGCCGAGAAGAAGGTGGGGGCGATTGGAGGGGTTCCCTAGCTCGTCGTAGAAGCCACCCGGACCAGGGTCGGTGCGATTGAGCAGCGCCTGAATGGCGGCTAGTTGTTTTGCCATGTCTGGTTCGTGACTGATTTCCGATAGCTTAACCAACAGCCAGGGGGCATCGCTTACCGGATAATCCACCGTGTCGAGATTTGTTCCGCGCACGATCGCCTCTCCGCGGTAACGGTCGACGGCAAGCTGCATGCGGATGCTTTGGTACAGGGCTTCGGCCAGTTCAAGAACCCGTTGGCGCAGACTGCCGGTGGCTGAATGTAGCAATGCTTGTTGCAGGATGCTTCTTGCTTCCTCGATCAAGAGCATTGGGTCCCCACCGTTGGCGGGGCCGGAGCTCGGCGCTGCGCCAATTTGCAACGGAGCGGGCGCCCATCCGATCTCGTTCACCCGGCGCAGGACAGCCATCGCACGCTCGACCTGGGCAGTCTCCTCGATCAATCGGGTTTGCACGTAGGCGTCGAAGTAGGCGCGATAGAGGGCTTGCTGGAAGCGCCAATTGCCCAAGACGTCTGGCGCGGCTTTGCGCTCCATGTCCTGAAAGCGAGCGAGCGTCACTGCCACCGAAGTGTTGACGGCTAACGGCCCGTGCCAATTTTCTTCCAGGCTCTCCAACCCGTGACCCAATCCTTCCGCTAGATCCGCACCGGCGAAGTAGTGGGCAAATTCACGCATCGCATCGAGCGGGCTTTTTTGCGGGTCCCAACCCAACGCGCTCCAAAGGAATTTGTTGGCGTCATCGTTGCAGCCTTCGGAGTAAGAGATAAACCCTATGGTACCCGGCAGGAACATGCGCAGAATGTTCGCCTGACTCTTGGGACGTGGGTTGATGGTCTCGCGCCCTTCGGTGAGCGAATAGGCCACATCCCAGTCGGGAACGGGAAACTGGCAGCCGGTGCTGTGCGTGATGTCAGGGTAGAAGCGAATGGGATATTTCGCCGGGAGACGGCGGCGAATCTCTCCCAGCGTCATGCGCGATTGCGGCCCCACCACTATGCCATCGAGCCAGCTTTTGGTTTCCGCTGTATCCACGATGGAGAAAAACTCCTCCATCCACGGGGCTGTGAACGATTGCGGCGACATCCACATCTGCGCCTTGGGGTGATATTTGCGCAGGCGTACTTTCTGCTTCTGCAACAGGGCGAGCAGGTACTTGGGCTCAGTGTGACCCGGGTCGCCGCCAGGGACGAACACCACGTCAATCCGGGGAAGCATCTTGAAGACAGCCTCCCATTCGTCGAGGGCGCTGTTGACCGTCTGCGGATCGCTGTAGTCCTTGTCCATGGCGGGGTACCAGACCGAGACATCCAACCCGTACTCGTCCGCGATGCGCGACATCTCCACCATCATCTGCCCAGGGGGAAGGGGAAAGAGAGGGCTGTCTGGCTCGTCGTCGGAACGGGGAGGGATGATTTCGATGGCATTGGTGCCGAAGATGGCGAGGTCGCGTATGTACTGGTCCCAAATCGCCACGGTCCACGCGTCATAGGCGTTGGTTTTGGGACGATAGCCGAGTTGATGACCCCGGAGCGGATATTTGGGACTGCTGGTATGAGGCAAGAGTTGCGGATCGACCGTCGCAGTCCATCGGCCGAAGTCGATGGTGCGCAGGAGATGACCCACGCCGAAGAGCACGCCGCGCTCGTCGCTGCCGGCAACGGCGATCCAATGGCCTGCGCTGTCGCTTCCGCTGTGGATGGCATACATCTCGGGCGTGCGCGGGTTGACGGCGGCCACCGCAGGCTGGGTCCTTGCGCCGAGCTTGCTAAGCCCGGAAGCTAAACCGGCGTAAATTGTAACCGCAGATGTACTTTTACCGTGCTGCCAGGTCAGACCGCAGCGTTTGGCGGCTTCTTCCGACAGGACGGTCAATGCTTTCAGCTCACGCGGGGTCGGATTGGCGGAGGTTACAAGAACGCAGTCTTTGAGGTCGATCTGGCCGGCAGCGGCTGACTGCTGGAACCAGTGGGACCGCCCCGCGATGGCGATGGAGGCGCTTTTAACGAAATCTCTGCGCGAGTAAACGAACATTCTTGCGTGCTCCGTGAAAACCGAGACTACCAGGCCAGTCGCAGGGCGAGTTGGAACTCGCGTTGCGAGCCGATGGTGCTGGTGATGGTGCCTGCCGCGGAAGAACCAATGCTGCCGCTCGGCAGAGAGAAGTTCGGATGGTTCATGGCGTTGAACGCCTCTGCCCGGAACTGAACCGAAACCGGCTCGATGGGATGGAATTCCTTCATCAGACCGGCGTCCCATTCCTGATATCCGGGACCGACAATGGTGTTGCGGCCGGTGTTGCCGAAGGTGTAGTTCGGCGGAGCGACGTAGCAGCTCGTGTTGTAGAACATGTGAATGGTTTGCTTTGAGGCGGGCAAGTTGCCATTGCAGATCTGGTTGGGGCGCTGCAGGGTTCCGGTGTTCGACGTGGTGGTCGACATGTTCAGGGTCAGCGGGGCGCCCGACTGAAGGGTGAGGATGCTGGTCACCTGCCATCCTCCGGCGACGCCATCGACCAACCGGTTGGAGTTCGCGAGGAATTTTCTTCCCCGGCCGACGGGAAGCTGGTAAACGCCGCTCAGCGTAAAACGCTGTTTGAAGTTGAAGCTGGAGAGTCCGTAGTTGGCTGCCAGATTGTTCGGGTTCTGCACGTTGAGGCGCGAGTCGCCGGTCGAGGAGTTGCCGCCACCGCCCTCATCCAGGCTCTTGCTGTAAGTGTAGGCGGCGAGAAAAGACAGGCCGCCCTGCAGCCGCTTTTCCCCGGAAAGCTGAAGGCCGTTGTAGCTCGAGGGCCCGATGTTCTCCCAGCCTTGGATGGTGCCCAGGGTCGGATACGGTTGACGGGCTGCCACTGTTCCTGCGCCAGGGGTCGCGACATTGGGATTCAAGGCGATGGGCAGATGGGTTCCCTTGGAGCCCACGTAGGAGATGCGGCCCACTAACGAGGAGTTGATCTGCCGCTCTACGGTGAGGTTCCACTGCTGCATGTTGGGAGTGTTATTGCTTACCGGCTGATAGACGGCGGTTGGCAGATTGGTGGCGGAAGAAGTCAGCGGAATTCCCGTCGTGGTGTTGAGGCAAGGAGCGGTGGCTGAGCAACTGACGGAGAAAGTTTGAATGTATGGGTAGTTGATGAAGAGGCGGGCCGAGCCGCCGGTGCCCTGTTCGTTGAAGTAATAGAACCCGTAAGCGCCGCGGACCACAGTGGACGAACCCACACGATAGGCAAAACCAAACCGGGGACTGATGTCGGCTTTCTTCATCTGCAGAATTCCGGTGGAGACGCCGTTCTGCCCGGCGAGCATGAATCCCCCCGTCGATGGATTGAAGTCCGATTGGCGGTTATCGCGCTCGGTCGGCGGGGTGAAGAGATCCCAACGCAGGCCGGCGTTGACTGTCAGGCGGTTGGAAGCGCGCCAGGAATCCTGAATAAATGCGCCGATCTCGGAATAGCTGACATAGGGCTGGCCTTGCGTGATGGTCGATTTGGAGGAACTGGCCGGAAGGCCGAGGAGGAAGTCGGCGAACGCGGATCCGGTACCGGAGCTCTTGGCCGGGTTATTGGTGTAAACGCCGGTAAAGCCGAGGCTACCGGACTGGGCAGCAATCTGGTCGAAGCCGAATTGGTTATGCACCACGCTGCCGCCGTAGGTCAGCGAGTGGGTGCCGAAGACTGAGGAGAGGGTCTCGCTGATCTGGTAGGTGTTCTGGGGCACAATCTCGGGAAGGTTGGTCTCGCTGTATCCCTGGAAAGACGAGATGCTGAGGCTCACCATGCCATTTCCGCCGCCCACATCCGAGCCCGGTACTCCCAGCATGTCGGACACATTGTGACCGTCGTTGATCGGGACCACAGAAAGGGCGAAGCGGGTGTATCCCAAAGCAAACTGGCTGGCGAACGTGGGGGAGAAGGTGTGGACTTCCTGAAGCGTGGCTTGCATGCTGGGCGCCTTGTTGTTGGTCAGCGAACCGGCGGTTGAGCTGCCCTGCGTGAAGGCGTAGGGATTGAGAGCTCCGTTGACCATGAGCGGAATGCTGGGGTAAGTGATGTTGGCGCGGCCCCAGGTATAGCGCCCGAACATGCTGTCTTTTTCGCCGATGGTTTGATCGACGCGCGCATCGAACTGGTCCTGCACCTGGCTGGAGACCACGTTGAGCAACAGGTTATTGGAGGTGCCGCTCAAGGTTGGGAGCGGGAAGACGGCCAGCACGCTCTTCGCCGTCGGGTTGATCCGGCTGGCGGGAATGACATTGTTGGGAAAGGCGGTGCGGGTGTTGGTCCCGGCGTTGTAGGTCACCGGGTCGTAGACGGTGGACGAAAGCGAGCTGAAGTCGCCGTTGCGTAGCGCCATGGTTGGCTCACTCACCAGTGAGGTGACCGTGTTCTTTACCCGCAAGCCCTGATAGTCCACAAAGAAGAAGGTGCGGTTGCGGCGGATGGGACCACCGAGGGCGCCGCCAAACTGGTTGAGCTGATAGGGCGGCGCGGTCTTGGCAAAGAAGGGGACCGCTTCGATGGATGCGTTGCGGAAGAAATCGAAGGCGGAGCCGTGGAACTCGTTCGAACCTGAGCGGGTGATGACATTGATCACTGCGCCGCCGGCGCCGAACTCCGCGTCGTAGTTGCCGATTTGGACTTTGAATTGGCCGATGCTTTCGAGGTTGGGAAAAACTTTGACGGTGCCGACGGATTGGTCGCGGTCGTCGAGGCCGTCGATCATAAAGAGGTTGAAGCTGCCGCGGGAGCCGTTGGCTACGATTTCTGCTCCGGCGCGCTGGGTTTCGTTGCCGTTTCCACTGGTGCGGATGCCGCCGGGGGCTCCGGAATTAGCCCCGGGGACTAACGTGCCGATTTGCGAGAAGTTGCGGCCGTTGAGGGGGAGCTGTTGGGCGGATTCCTGGGTGACCACGTTGCCCAGCTCAGAGCTTTCGGTATTGAGCAAGGGGGCTCCGCCCGTCACCGTGACTTGCTGCTGGACTTGGCCTACGGTGAGTTGGAAGTCCTGCTCGGCAACTTGCTGGACCTGGACGGTGAGGCTCTTGCGTACGGCTGCTTCAAAGCCCGGGGCGGTCGCGGTGACCGTGTATGTCCCGGGTTTGAGGAAAGTGGCCACATAGTAGCCGGCGGCATTGGTGACTACGTTCGAGGTGACGCCGGTGGTGTCGTTCGCAATCGTTATGCTTGCATTGGGGATGGCCGCGCCGCTCGGATCGGTCGTGTGGCCGGAGATGGTGGCGTTGGCATTGATCTGCGCGAATGTTGGAGTAAGCGCCGCCATGAGGAAAGCGGGCAAAAGCAAAAGCTTCCTCCAGGTTGAAAATGAGTGGATCATCGCGGTATACCCCCGGAAAAGAAGCTATGCGAACGCGAAGCGAAGTATACACAGGCGGGCTGTATGTTGTCGACATAGGAAATACATGTGTATACGTTGGCTGAAACTTGGGTTTTGACCTAACGCAGAGGTCGGCCGAACTGCTGATTCCACTCCATGTTTTGTATCAGGGCCCTCCTTCGGTTGTAACGACAGGGAGCATCCCCGTAGTTCTCTGCCCCGGAATTTGCCAAGCAGATGTGCCGTAGCAGGGACTAAACAGGCTGCGGAAAACTGATGCTTTAGATCAGGGCAGGACTTTAAGTCGTGTCGTATAAGCCTAAAAAGACCTGGGCTTTTAGCCCCCGGCCCCGTCATTTGCCAAGCAGATTTGTCCTGGCAGGGGGCCTTTAGAGCGCGCGCGGGAACTGGATCAAACCCTGAACTGACATTCGTTATGGCTTGGGCCGTGGCAGGGGCTAAAACAGGCTGCGGAAAAATTCAGTTTTGTTGCGGCTCCGGCTGTAGCAGGGGCTAAAGCCCATCGTATTTTCAAGCATTTATGGCACGACTAAAGTCGTGCACTGATACAAAACATGAGTTTTCGGCCACCTCTAAGTACGTGCCCGGATCCAAAACATTGATTTTTCGCAACCCGTGCGGGGTTCAGCCTTGTCCGTGGCGTCTGGTCCAGTGGCGGGCTGCCAGCAGCATGAGTAGGCCGGAGATGCAGTAGACGAATGCCGTGGCACTGATGCTCGCCCCCATCCCGTAACGGTTGGCGGCGAGCGCGATGGCGATCGGCGCAAAACCAGCACCGAGCCAGCCCAACGAGTTCAGCATTCCGGCTGCTGTTCCGCGCTGCCTTACTGCTACAACGTCGTAGAGGGACGCGAAAATATTGGCGTCGTATATCCCCTTACAGTAGCCAAAGCCGATCATCCCCACGACCACACCCGGAACCGAGGCAGCCCAGCCCGTAAAGAACAGGAACGGGATGCCCAGAAAGAGCCCGAGCGCCTGCGTAAGCATGCGGCCGCCGGCCAATTTGCGGGCCAACAGGTCGGCCAAAAGGCCTCCGCAGAGCACTCCCACGACAGAGGAAAGCTGAAGATAAATCGTTCCGTTCAACCCCGCCATACTGAGGCTCATGTGGAATTTGCCATAAAGAAACGACGGCATCCAGGTAAGAAAAACCACGGCGACGAAGTTGGCTCCCACAAAGGCGAAAATCAGCAGGCGCACGATTGGCCGTGTGAGCAAGGACTTGGCTTCGTGGAGCAGACTGCCAGCGGGTAATGAGATTGCCTGCTGCTCGGAGACTCCGCGGACCGGCTCTTTGAGGAATATCGCCACCACTGCGGCGAAAAGAAATCCCGAGAACCCGAAGATAAGGAAGCTCCACCGCCAACCGTAGTACTGGCCGACAAGGCCTGAAATTGAGCCCCCCGCGATCGAGCCGATATAAACGCTTGATTGGTGAAGAGACATGGCACGGGAGCGGGTGCCGGCCCCGTGATAGTCCCCGATGAGCGACATGGAGGCGGGAAGATAGACCGCCTCTCCCAACCCACTGAGCGCGCGGCAAAGGACTAGTTGACCGTACGTGTGGCACACCGCCGTCAATGCTGTCACCACCGACCAGGCAATCAATCCCCCGAGCACCAGCCCCTTGCGCGAAAGGCGATCACAGAGCCAACCCGCCGGAGGCCCGAACAGCGCATACATCCACATGAAGGCTGCGCCTACGACGCCCAATTGGACATCGGTAAGAAGCAATTGTTGTTTAATAAGCGGGAATACGGCGAAGATGGCTTGGCGGTCGGCGTAGTTGAAGAAACAGACGAACCAAAGCATCCCGACGACCAGCCACTTGTAGCTAGAGTTCGTCGATTCAGCTGGAGTCATCGGTGAGCGGTGATCATCGGATGGTTAAGGAAAGCGGGCATGCTTTGCCGCATGGCGGTTTCGCGGCGCCACTGGTCGTATTCGTTGACTCGCTCCCTCTGGCTCTCCTGAATGTGCTCCGCCAATTCACGCATCGCCGCCTCTTTGTCCTGCTTAACGATCGCATCCAGAATGTTCTGGTGATAGTTCTGAATTTTGGCCAGCGCCTCTCGATCGTGGCCGGCGCGCCGGATAGCGAAAACGCCGATCAGGAGCCTGGTCTCGTTCACGCTCTTCTGCATCCTGGAATTGAATGCCAGGCTCATCAGCAGAGCATGAAACCCGAGATCACAGGCCAGCAGACGATGCATCTGCGCCTCATCGAGTGAGTCCTTGCTGGATTTTTCCAGTTCTTTTGGGAAGACCGAAATCTCATCGACCAAGCTCTGCAAGCGGTCGCGATCGATAGGCCGTAACGAGCTTCGTGCAATCTTACCGACGGCATAGACCTCGAGTGCTTCGCGCAGCTCATACAGCTCGATGATGTCTTCGCGACCCAACTGGGCTACGATCATGCCCCCGTTTGGGCTTTGTTCCAGCAAACCCTCCGCGGTCAGCTGATTCATTGCCTCCCGGACCGGAGTTCGGCTGCTGCCCAACTCTTTGGCCAGCTTCTGCTCGGAGACACTGCTCCCCGCTTCCAACTTGCCGCTCAGCAGCAGCTTTTGGATATGCAGATAGGCTTGTTCGCGAATGGAAAGATCGATCCCGGCACGGCGCGATCTTGGTTTGCGGTTCATGCGCACCAGCTTACATCAGGTACCTGAAGTCGGGGGATGTCGACAGGCGGTAGCCTGATGGTATATTACATAGCGGTACGGTAGCGAAAGGGCGATGAAAAAAAAGCTGGTGCACGGTGTCTCGGCCGCAGTCCTGACTCCCCGCTTGGTGGATGGGAGCGTAGACACTGCCTCCTTGCATAAATTGCTGGAATTTCTGCTCGGCAAGGGAATCGCGTCGTTTGCCCTGAATGGGGCTACGGGCGAATTCTGCATCACGACTCCAAGCCAGTTGCAGACGCTGCTGAGCGCGGCGAAGGAAGTCGCCGGCGGGGCGGCGGAGTTCCTATGCGGCGTAGGCTCGGCCGACACCCAGGGATCCATTCAGTTCGCCCAGATTGCGCAGGATGCGGGTGTCAAGGGCCTGTTGCTTCCGATGCCCTACTTCTTTCCCTACCAACAGGATGATCTGGAGCAGTTCAGCCGCAGCGTGGCGGGGGCCGTGTCTCTCCCGGTGCTGCTCTACAATTTGCCCCAGTTCACCTCAGGATTGCGGAAGGAAACGGTCCGCACGCTCATCGCCGAGGTGCCGAACATCGTCGGCATCAAGGACTCCAGCGGATCGCTCGAGATATTGACTCATCTCACGGAGCATGAGGCCAACGCCTGCAGGATTGTTGGCGACGATGCAGCCTTGAGCGCCGCATTGCGGGCCGAAGTCTGCGACGGTGTCATTTCGGGCGTTGCCTGTGTGGCGCCGGAGTTAATCCTGGCTTTGTATGAAAAGCGCAGCAGCGTGGCTGAGCAGGCGCTGGACGAATTGATTGCCCAGCTCAGGGAATTCCCTACCCCGTGGGGACTGAAATGGATCTCGCAGGCTCGGTCGATCCTGCCGGCCTCTTTCCCGTTGCCGCTCTCACCCACGCGCAAAGCTCAGGGTGAACAGCTGGAAAAGTGGTTTCCAGGGTGGTTCGCCGACGTGAACCTCTAAGCTTTGCCCCGGCTAAGCCCGAAACATCCCACCCACTCATTACCCCTTGAGATTTGGGCCCTCATGCGCTTGTGCCCGCCTTATAGCGCGGCCACAGCGGGCGGATGGCGTTATGATCCACGGCCGGCTCCCCGTCGCACTCCAGCTCGATCACGGTGGTGGGAGAATCAGGCGGGGCCACGGGAAGCGAGGTCAGCCGCAAGGAGTAATCGTCTTGCGTGAAGAGCACTTTTTCTCCGGTCTTGAGCAACCGCGCGGACTTTACTTTCGGCTTCAGACCGCCGATGGCCACGACCGCCTCTGGCTGAGAAAAAGATAACCATTGCGCCGCCGGCGTGTGCCCCGGCCACGACTTCTGATGCACATACAAGATATTTCCACGGCGGGTAAAGTTGGCGTTCGGACCGCTTCGAAGGTCGCCTCGCTCGGTTTCATAGATGGCGCGCCCGTTGGTATCGAGCCACTTGCCAACGGCTTGCAACACCTCCACCGATGCGGGGGGCACCGAGCCATCGGGCATAGGACCGATGTTGAGCAGATAATTCCCTCCACCCTGGGCGCACTGCCCCAGGTTGTTGACGATCGTGGCTGGTGTTTTCCACTCCAAATCTCCCCGATTGAAGCCCCAGCTATCGTTCAGGGTCATGCAGGCCTCCCAGGCACGGCCTGCTTCGGCCGCTTGAATGTGTTGCTCCGGAGTGGAGAAATCGCCCTGCAGGCCATTGCGATTGTTGACGATGATCTCCGGCTGCAGCTCGAAGACCATTTTGTTCATGCGCTCCGACTCCCATTGCTCGGGGGTCAGCGGCCAATCGACGTCGTACCAGAGAATGTCGATTTTGCCGTAGTTGGTCATCAGCTCGCGAACGAGCCCGTGAGTATAGGCGACAAAGCGCTGGCGAGCCTGCTCATCGGTTTTACAGATGGCGCCGTCGGGATGGTGCCAGTCCATCAGAGAGTAGTAAAAGCCGACCTTGAGGCCCTCGGCGCGCGCGGCGTCCACATACTCGCGCACCAAGTCTCGTCCCGGCCCCTGCTGCGGCGCACAATAGTTGGTCAGCTTGGTATCGAACATGCAAAAGCCTTCATGGTGCTTGGTGGTCATCACCATGTACTTCTGCCCTGCTTGGCGTGCGAGCCTGGCCCACTCCCGGGCGACGTTTGGCTTGGGATGGAAGTGCTTGGCCAGCAGCTCGTACTGAGGAATCGGAATGCCCTCGTATTCCATCGCCCATTCATGCTGGCCGAGAACGGCGTACAGGCCCCAGTGGATGAACATGCCGAATTTGGCCGCGTGCCACCATTGCATTCTCTGTGCCCGCGTGGCGGCGCCGGCCGCGGCTGCGTTGTTCGCTGGACTCTGTATCTCCACTCCGGGCAAAGCGTGGGCTGCAGCCACGGAGCCGAACTGCTTAAGCAACAAGCGCCTGGAGATGGGGTCCATTTTGAAAGCCTCCCTAAAACAAGCCCTCATTTTGCCACAAGCGAGTGGCAACTGTTATGGTGGGCCGGTTGCACCCTGGAGAGTTGCAGATGTCATCCTATGCTGTCCCGGTACTGGAATCGCCCAGGCCCGTCGCGCCAAATGAAGTTCTTCTCGTCGCCAGCGGCGATCTGCGTCAATCTGCCAATAAGGTCTGTTGGCCGGCCCAAGCCGAAATGGAAAAGCAGTTGACGGAGGCGCTGCTGGCTGAGGGCTTCACAGTCCGCCGCGCGCACCCTTACCGCGACGATCTGGAGCATGGCTTCATCTATAACCAGCGCATGGGCATGGATGTCTTTATGGGGATCCATCCCGAGGCTCCGATCATTGTCGCCGAAGCGGTGTGGCAATACAGCAACCACGTCCTGCCCGGTCTCGAACATCATCGCGGCCCGATTCTTACGGTCGCCAACTGGTCGGGCCAGTGGCCCGGGTTGGTCGGCATGCTGAATCTGAATGGCTCGCTGCACAAGAGCGGCGTGCGCTTTAGCACCTTGTGGAGCAAAGACTTCAAAGACGAATTCTTCCGCCGGGGTCTAAGGCAGTGGTTGAAGGACCACACCGTGCGCCACGACACGAGCCACGTGCGTGCGCTCGAAGTTTCCAGTCTGCCGCAGGCAGAAAGGGAGTTGGGCGCGTCGCTGGCCGGCAACCTGAAGACCCGCAAAGCCATTCTCGGCGTGTTCGACGAAGGATGCATGGGCATGTATAACGCCATCATCGACGATCGCCTGCTGACTCCCATGGGGATCTATAAAGAGCGGCTGAGCCAATCAGGGCTGGTGGCGGCTATGAACAGCGTGACCGATGGGGAGGCGCAGGCAGTGCGCAGTTGGCTCGACAACCGCGGGTTCACCTTCGTCACCGGCGTCAAGGAAGAAACTGACTTAACCGACAGCCAGATTCTGGGGCAGTGCAAGATGTACATCGCTGCTATGCGCATCGCCGATGAATTCGGCTGCGACGCGATCGGGATCCAGTACCAGCAAGGTTTGAAAGACATGGCTCCGGCTTCTGACCTGGTGGAGGGGCTGCTCAACAACGTGGAACGCCCGCCGGTCTTCGATGCCGGCGGCCGGGAGCTTTACGCAGGCAAACCCCTGCCGCATTTCAACGAAGTGGACGAGTGTGCGGGCGTGGATGCGCTTGTCACCAACCGCGTGTGGACCGCGATGCAGCTGGATCCGGCCACAACGCTGCATGACGTGCGCTGGGGAGAACATTACAGCGGGGGAGACATCGACGAGTTTGTATGGGTGTTTCAGATTTCCGGCGCCGTGCCTGCTTCGCATATCGCGGGCGGCTATGCCAAGGCGCGCAGTGAACGGCAGCCGCCGATGTACTTCCGCCTGGGTGGAGGCACGCTCAACGGAGTCTGCAAACCCGGCCATGTCGTATGGAGCCGCGTTTTCGTCGAAGGCGGCGCGCTGCACGCCGACCTGGGCAGAGCCACCGCCATCGAACTGCCGGCGGAAGAAACAGCGCGCCGGCTCAAGTCGGTCACCCCGCAGTGGCCAATCATGCACACGTTGCTGCACGGCGTAACCCGCGATCAGTTCATGGCCAGGCATCGAGCGAATCATCTGAGCGTGGCCTACGCCCCAACCAGCCAGGTGGCCGATCAGGCGCTGGCGGCCAAAGCAGCCATGATGGCGGAGTTGGGCATCCATGTTCACCTCTGTGGAGATTAACCATGCTTGTGCCTCTATCTGCGGAAACCAAGAACACGTCACAGCCGCTGGTCCCGAAGGGCATGGCCGTGCCCTTCTTCCTGGTGACGGCGCTGTTTTTTCTGTGGGGCGTTCCCAACAATCTGAATGATGTATTAATCCGGCAGTTTATGAAGTCCTTCGCCATTACCCGTTTTCAGGCGGGTCTGGTGCAATCGGCTTTCTATATGGGCTATTTCCTGCTGGCTATTCCCGCTGCGGTGCTGATGCGCAAAATCGGATACAGATTCGGCATCGTGATCGGGCTACTCCTTTTTGCCGGCGGGACTTTTCTATTCTGGCCGGCGGCGCTGCTGGGGCGCTATAGTTTCTTCCTTTTCGCGCTCTTTGTGATTGCCAGCGGGCTTGCGTTTCTGGAGACGGCATCGAATCCGTTCATTGCCCAGTTGGGCTCTCCGGAGAGTGCGGCTCGGCGGCTGAATTTTTCTCAGGCATTCAATCCTTTGGGTGCGATTTGCGGCGTGCTGGTGGGCACGGTCTTCATCTTCTCCGGGGTTGAACTCACACCGCAACAAATTGCCGTCATGCAGGCGGCGAATACCTATGAAGCGTATCTGCGGCATGAGACGATGCGCGTGGTGGCGCCTTACCTGGTTGTCGGTGTGATTGCTTTGGTATGGGCGGTCCTGATTGCGCGCACCAAGTTTCCGGCGATTAGCCGGGAACACGAGGATGTGCAGGAGCAGCACGGAAGCTTTCGGGAGCTGCTGGGTTACCCCAATTTTCTCTTTGCCATCGTCGCCCAGTTTCTGTACGTGGGAGCCCAGGTCGGCACGTGGAGCTACTTCATTCAGTATGTGCAGGACGGGACCAATGAACCGGAAAAGATTGCCGGATACTTTCTTACCGGTACGCTGGTCGCCTTTGGTCTGGGCAGATTCAGCTCCGCAGCCTTGATGCGCTACGTCAAACCCGCCAAACTGATGGGTATTTACTGCCTGGTCAATATTGTTCTGGTGGCTGTAGGGATCGCTTTTCCCGGCTGGCTGGGTCTTTGGGCCATCTTCGTGACCAGCTTTTTCATGTCTGTGATGTTCCCCACGATTTTCGCCTTGGGCATCGAGGGGCTCGATCAGAATACAAAGATCGGCGGATCGCTCATCGTGATGGCGATCGTCGGGGGCGCGGTGCTGACTCCGCTCATGGGATGGATCGCGCAGACAGAACATAGCATCGCGCGCGCGTACCTGGTCCCGTTCTTCAGCTATTGCGGCATTGCTCTGTATTCGTTTGTGGGCGTGCGCATGAAGCGAAGAGAGGCTTGATCATGATGAGGGCTATCGCGATTTCGCTGCTGGTGTTGACTGGTTTCACGGCTGGGGCGCAGCAGCCTACCGCAGATTGGCAGACGCGGCTGGGAGAAGTTCTCCCCCTGATGGGGCATCGCAACTGGATCATGATTGTGGACTCGGCTTATCCTCTGCAGAGTTCCGCCGGCGTCGAGACGCTGGAAACCAATGCTGACCAGGTGGAGGTTATCCATAAGGTGTTGGGTGCGATCGACAGCTCGATTCATGTGCGGCCGATTGTGTATATGGATGCGGAACTTCCTTTTCTCACCGAGAAGGATGCTCCTGGAGTGGCAGCCTACCGGGAGGCAATCAAGACTGCGTTCGCGGGACAAAAGATAACGTCGCTGCCCCATGAAAAGATCATCGCCAAGGTGGACGAGGTGGGAAAGACTTTCCATATCGTCATTTTAAAGACAACCATGACGGTGCCGTATACTTCTGTGTTTCTCCAGCTCAACTGCAAATACTGGAGCGACGAGTCGGAAGCAAAGTTGCGTAAGGCAATGCGCGGCAAGAAATAGCCAGCCGAAGAGCTGCTAGTTCACGAAAACCGACCCGAAGGACTAAACGGAACTTGACGGGTGCCCCATGTTCCGTTTTAGTCCTTCGGTTCGCTTTTGGACTTGAGTGGGGTTGTTCAGATTTGCGGGTGGGCTAGCCTAGGTCGCTAGCGGAAATTCAATCACCACTGTGAAACCGCCGGCTTTCCTGTTGTGCGCGTGGATAGCGCCACCGTAAAGCGTCACGATGCGGTTCGAGATGGCAAGACCTAGCCCGGATCCGGTGCCGTCATCGGCGCCTCCGGCGACCCGGTAAAAAGGCTCAAATATGTGATCAAGAAATTCCTCCGGCACTCCTCTTCCCCGGTCTTCTACAGTGACGATCGCGAACGGCTTGCTATCTCTTTGTCCCTTCTCCAGCACCACACGGACGGAAGTCGCAGCCGGCGCAAACCGCACGGCGTTGCGGATTACGTTCTCCAGGCAGCTGCGCAGAAGCCCTGGCTCGCCGCGGACTGAGCATAACGGCTGCGCCTCCAGAACGACGGTCTTACCTTGCTCACGGGCCTCAAAATCCGCATCGTCCACTAGCCCCGTCAGCAGCTTGCTGAGCGGCACATTGGATTGCGTTCGCACCTGCTGCTGCATCTCAAGCCGCGTGAGCGTCAAGATCTGCTCGATGAGGTCGTCCAGCGCGGTGATGTCTTTGCGCATTCTGGTCAAAGACTCCACATCTCCCCGGCTCGCCAGCTCAGTAGAAATCGACAGTCTGGTCAACGGAGAGCGTAGTTCGTGCGAGATATCAGCCAACAGCCTCTGCTGCTCGTTGCGCAGACTTTCAATCTCTCCAGCCATGCGATCGAACTCGTGGGCAAGGTCTGTCAACTCATCGTTTCTGGGCGGTATCTTGGCCGAGACCCGCACCGAAAGATCCCCCGCTCCCAGCGAGCGCACGGCGTTTTGCAATGTGCGAATGGGCGCCGTGATCGTGCGCGCCAGCAGCCAGCAGAGAATGCATCCTGCGGTCAGCGCAACCATCGCCTTTCCTAACAATTCCCCGCCGCCCATCTCGCGGCTGAACCTGCGGAGGGCGTTCACCTGAGCGACAAAGACATAATTTCCTTGCGAAGTGCGCACGATCGAGGCTCCAAGCCAGGTGATTCCGTAGCTGAAGCGCGACTGCCCTGTGGCCCGCGCCTGGTCAATCAGGGGCAAAGCACCGGAGGTCGGCACTTGCGAGGACAAGGTCTCTCCGTTCGGGCCAATGAGCGCGGCCCGCATCGACACCGATGACTGAATGCGATGAAGGTAGGCATCCAGGGCCGGCCCGCCGCCACTGCGATAGGCTTCCGTTGCGGTCTGGGCATAAAGATCAATGGACGTGGCCAGCCACCGCCGGCCCAGTGGCGCCGCTCCACTGATCAGGGTCAGGGCCAGGATGGTCGCCGTGACCGCGGCGTTCGCCAGCCAGAACCAGACCAGAATGCGGGAGTAGAGGCTACGAATCATCGCGCTCACTGCGGCTCTGGTTTGAATAGACGTAACCGTTACCGCGAACGCTGCGAATCCGCTCTACGCCATCCAGCTTGTTTCCCAGTTTTCGGCGCAGGCTGCTGATGTGGTTATCGATGCTGCGATCAAAGGGCGCAAGGCTTCGTCCCAGCGCGCCCTGCGCCAGCTCGTCGCGTGAAATAACTTCGCCGGCGGCGCGCACCAGCAGCAGAAGCAGATCGAACTCCGCGCCGGTCAGCTCAACCTCTTCCTTCTCCTGCTGCTTTTGCCGCAGCACCAGCCTGCTGCCGGGATGAATCTCCAGGTCCCCAATCAGCAGTACTTTCGCCGGCATGGGCGCGGAACGCCTGCGCAGTACCGAGCGAATCCGCGCAATCAGCTCCCGGGGATGAAAGGGTTTGGGCAAGTAGTCATCGGCTCCACTCTCCAGTCCGCTGATTCTGTCTGCCTCATCGCCCCGCGCGGTCAACATGATGACGGGAATCTGGCTGGCGCTGCGAATCCTTTGTAGAACTTTCCTCCCGTCTCCGGGTGACAGCATCACGTCCAACAGAACCAGTTCGTGCGGCTGACCGATGGCGGACGCAAGGCCATCCTCGGCCGTGTGCGCCACCTGCACATCGAAGCCCTCCATGGCCAGCAGGCGGGCAAGCGAGGTGCAGTAGGCTTTATCGTCATCGATCAGCAGCAGTTTGATACCCGGCATGCACTCCTCGCAAATTAGGGCTGCCCGCGCACAATCAGCGTGCTCAGGGCCGGGGTCCCGGATGTCCCGGAGTTGAAGACGAGGCCCTTCACCCCTACAGGGGTTCCGGGGGTCAGAGATCCCAGGCTTGACGACGATAGGTTCTCATACTCAGTCGCAGAACCTGCCTGGCATTGAATCTGGTTAACTACGGGCCGCGAGTCGGTCCAAAGACCGGTAAGCCCATTCAGTGCGAACGAGTCCGCACCGGAATTGACCGACTGAACCGTTCCCACCGTCTGCGAGGGCTCGAGATAAACGCGGGAAGAGTTGTAGGTAGCGGAAGAGCTTCCGGTGGCTACCTGGAGCAGAACCTCCTGACCGGCGACCAAATCGCCGATACTGGCGAAGCCGCTTCCGTTGACCGTGGGATAACCGGAAAAAGGAACCGCGAAGGGTGCGCCATTGGCTGGATCGATAGTCACCACGCTGCCCGCGGCTGCCGTCGTATTACCCGGAATGACCTGGTGGAGCAGGACCTGGAAGCTATTCGATCCAGCGGCCATAACGACGCCGCGCACCGCGGCCCCGCCCGAGGCGTCCGCATAGGTAACGCTTTGCGCCATCAGGGAACCGTTGCCCAGCAGACTTAGGTTCAGGTCTACGATTTGGCCGGCGGTCAAGCAGGAAGAACTCGCCGCACCGCAAACAGCAGAAGGGTAGTTGTAGGTTGTTGTGGAACTCAAATTGATATTGAGCGAATTGCCGAGCGCGGTCTGAATCGTCACCTGCTGCCCATTCACTGATTGCACGGTGGCCAGCACAGCATCGATTTGGCTTTGTTGGGCGGTGAGCGAAGCCAGCGCGGAAAGCAACGATAGATTTACCGACTGGCCGTTAGCAAAGGTGACAGAAAGGTCCGACTGGAGCAGATTGCTGATGGAGAGATCGAGATTCAACCCGGTCGTGCTGCTGGCGGTCACGGTGATGGGAAAAACGCCAGAGCTGATGGTGACTGACGCATTATTCAGCCGCGGCGCAAAGCTACACATCTGGCCCACCGCGCAGGTGCCAACCGGAGTCACCAGCGGCGCACTCGAGCTGTTCATGAGAGTGATCTCGGGGTTGGCGTAAGTTATGGTCAGACTGGTGTAGGTTCCCGAATTAATTACCTGGGACGTCAGGAAGCTGGTGTCGGTCACTAACTCCGCCAGGTCTACATTCACGGGACGTGGGAGCAGCGAAATGTTGCCGGGCTGGAGCGTCGCACTTGCGATCTGCAGCTGAAAGGAAAGAACGGTAATGCCAGTTGGCGGTGTATCTTGAACCGTCAAATTCAAGGTGCCTGAGGATGCCGGCGCGGCCGTCGTGCCCGGCGCTGAGGACTGGTTACCTGCGGTGCATCCGGAAAGAAAAAGCCCGGTAAGTGCGCAGAAGGTGAGCGCGCTGGAAATGGACAGATGCTTCATGATTTGTTTCCCTTTCGCCATCTGTCTGTGAGATATCACGACGCATTGGGGTCTTACGTCAGGAAGTGTAAGTTCTACAACGAATGGTGTAGGCCGCGGTCTACACTTCCTTACACTCCGTCGCGCAACAATCGTCTACGCTTTGGTTCTTAGCAGATCAGCCGGTGCACAACCCATCGGACTCAGGAAAGGAAACTATGAATTCTTTATCGCGTACCGTCACAGTGTCATTTATCGCTCTCTGCACCGTTGCCGCATCGGCTCAAGTGAGCAGCACGTCCACAGTCACTGGAGCTAACGGCAAGACGGCCACCAAGTCCACCGTTCGCGGTGGGGGTAACGTTCAAACAACGGCCACTGGGCCTAACGGCCAGACGGGCACGCGGAATGTGACCCGGACCCCAGGCTCCACCAACGCGACCGTTACCGGGCCGAATGGGCAGAGTGCTACCCGCTCCACCGCTTATGGCGGCGGGAATTCCCAAACAGCGGTGACCGGCAGCAACGGCGCGACGGCGACCCGCAATGTCAATGGCCGTGGAACGGGAACCGTGACAGCGACGACCATCGGGCCGAGGGGTGGGACGGGGACCAGGGTCCGCAATTAAGAGCGAGATGGGAGCCGCGCCCGCGGTACCCTGACTCGTCGAGTGGTAAGCATCAAACTGCGCCAAGTGGCTATTGCTGCTTGGCGCTTTTTTTTGTGCAGATGTACCGGGGGCTGGACATGGGGCGGACGGGGGTTCCTCTAGTGCCGTTTGGGGCTTTTAGATGGCACAGAAGTTGTACGAAAAAGCGGACTTGTTCGCGCAGGTCTATGATTTATGAAATATTCATCCGCTGGATATCCCGCCTTGGTGCAGCCGGTCGGACATCAATGTATTGATTCGATTCGTCTTATCCGAAAGATAACGATTTTTATCCTTGGACTTTAATTTAGGCGATCTAATTGCTAGCTCTACGGTGTGACCGATTTTGCACAGTGGATGTCAGATTCTAAGCGGACTCTCCTCACGAGCCTTTGTATCTGGTGATCGTCAGCGAAAGGTCATCGCGGATTTAGCACGGCCTTCCAAACTCTTCGGGCCATTCCGAAAATCCAGATTTTCCCTCCCGGCCCAAGTCGCCCGTGGAACTACTTTAAGGAGATTGTGTGACAAGTTTAAGAATAAATAGAGGCATTTCCAAGTTGGGCAGTCTGCTCGCCGTCCTGGCCTTCGCCATCACGGCGTGCCTGCCAACCATCTCAGCGCAGGAGCTGTCGGCAACGAAGGGCGGCCTGGCCGGCCTGGTGACCGACAGCAGCAGCGCTGTCGTGCCAGGCGCGTCGGTAACTGTTGCTGGAAATGCAGATACACGCAAAGCGACGACAAACGACTCCGGACGCTGGGAGATCTTGGATCTGACTCCAGGGTCTTACACCATCACCGTTGAGCGAGAGGGCTTCAGCAAAATTGAGACCAAGGCGGTCAGCGTCGAGATCAACCGCGTCAACAGCGTCAATCTGTCGCTGAAGACCGGCGCCGTCGCGGAAACCGTCCAAGTGGACGCGACTGCGACCAGCATCGACACGGGTTCGACAGCATTGGGCTCGAACCTTACTCAGAATTTCTACAGTAACGTTCCGGTCGCACGAAATGTCGGCAGCTTGTTTTATACGGCTCCCGGCGTGTCGAACAGCGGCGGCACGGGGACTTCGAACCCCTCAATCAACGGTGCGACGGGTCTTGAAAACCAGTACATCGCTGACGGCGTGAATATCACCGACGGCGGATATGGCGGCCTGGGTGTCGTCAGCCCGATCTACGGATCGCTGGGCACAGGCATCAACCTCACCTTTATCGAAGAAGTTCAGGTGAAGACCGGCGCATTCGAGCCGAAGTATGGCAAGGGCGACGGGGGCATCATCCAGATTGTGACTAAGTCCGGCGGAACCTCTTACCATGGAGGAGTCGGCGTTTACTTCGCGCCCGACGCGTTCAGCGCCGGCCAGCGCTACGCTGACAACTACTTCAACCGTGTGAACGTGCGCGGACACATCGCTTCTTTCCCGCAATCTGACGCTTATGCAGAATTCGGCGGATATGTTCCGAGCGCCCAGTTGAAAGACAGATTGTTCTTCTACGGAGCCTACAACCCGGGTTTGAACAAGGTTTACTGGCTGCCGCCGTCAGTGGCGAGCCTCTACAGCAGCGGACCATTCACCAACAAGACGACCCTGAATAGCTGGTCAGCCAAGTTGACGTTCAAATTGAATGAGGGAACCAGTCTGGACGCGGCAGCGTTCGGAGACCCCTCCAAGACCAATGCCGGCTACGGGTTTGCTAACCAGGACACTTTCCCCTTCTATCCCAACCTCAACCTCGCGAACCAGACCGGCTTCAGCCGCTGGAGCTACGGAACACGTAGCGAGACGTTACATCTGACTAGTTCGCTTTCTCCCACATGGCAGATCGATTTGTCAGGCAGCGCCAAAAAGAGCAACTTTACTGAGGTCGGCCTGGGAAATGCATACCAGGTGGTCGACGAGTCGACGGTTTTGAAGGCGGGACAATATACGGCACAAGGGTTGGGGGCTTTCCAGAATCCTTTGACTCATGACTATGGCTTTTCCGCAGATACGGAGAAGACAGTCTCGTTCCACGGCCAGCACACGGTGTCTGTGGGATGGGGATTTACGCACTCGATTTATTCGCTGAATAAGGGTTACAGTGGCGGCCGCACGGTATTTCCGTCAACGAATATCGCCGGGGTTAATACCAGCACCTTAGTCAGCAATCCTGGTTTGGTAGGTTCGACATTTGATGCTGCTTTCCAGTTGAAGACGGCTCCGGCCGGTTGCTCGCCCAACGACTGCCCGTTCCTGACCGGTCCTAAAGGTGTTCCCACGCAGGTCTACTTGAAGCAGGTCCGCGGCATTTACAGCACTCCAACGCCCGAAACAAGTGAGGTCTACCACGCGGTTTACGGGAACGATAATTACGCACTCAATCGCTTCGTTACCTTCAACCTGGGGCTTCGCTGGGAAGAAGAGCAGATCAACGGCACCACCCTGGGTTACGTCTTTGTCGATAACTGGTCTCCGCGTTTAGGTATCAACGTAGACCCGTTCGGCGACCGTAAATCGAAGGTCTTCTTCAACTGGGGCCGTTATACCCAGTCGTTCCCTCAAGACGGTGCGCTACGAGATTTGGCCAACGAGCTTGACATCACGGGCGCGAACTGGAAACCACAGGCAAATGGCACTCAGGTAGTTCTCAACGGAAACGGATCGGCGCAGCCGATTCTCGACGCCGCTCATCTGATCAGCGGTGATCCGGCAGCAGGCTCGCTCGGCGGGAAGCTGGCTCTTTCCGGCGGCGCATCCCCGGTTTTCGTAGAACACAACACCAAGCTGGATTTCGAAGAAGAGTATGTTGGCGGCATCGAACGCCAGGTGGGCGGGTTTGTTGTGAGCGCACGCTACATGGATCGCCGCTTGCTACGTATCGTGGAAGACAACGCAGGCGCCTCTCCTGAAGGCGCCGCCACGGGCGGAATTCCTCAGAATTTCGTGATCGGTAATCTGAGCGCGAACACCGACTACTTCATCAACGAGCAGGAAGTCGCCTACCCTGTGGGCGGAAAGGCACCGGCCGGTTGCCCGGACGACTATGGCCAACAATTCGACAGCATCGGCAACGGGGTAGGGGGCGCCTGCGGTCTGAACCCAACCACGGCCGGCATACCGACTCCAGACGGCAAGCCGGACGGATTTGCCAACGGACGGCGGCACTACCAGGCGATCGATCTAGAAGCCAACAAGAGCTTCAGCCACAACTTCATGGTTCGCGTCAACTATCGTTGGGCTAAGTTGTATGGCAACTACGAGGGTCTCTACCGTAACGACAACAACCAGATTGATCCGAGCATTAACTCGTTGTACGACTTCACCAACGGCGTTCTTGGTTTGTTGGGGGACCAGTTCAAGCAAGGCTATCTGAATACGGATCGGCGGCAAACCGGAAACGCTTATGCGTCGTATGTGGTCCCTGCCGGGTTCGCAAAACGATTCACGGGTGGGATTGGTTTGCGTGCCAGTTCAGGGTCACCGATCAGCAAGCTGGGTGCACACCCCGTTTATGACGATGCAGGGGAAATCCCGATCGGCGGCCGTGGAACCGTCGGCACGACGGCATCGAATTACCAACTCGATCTCCACGCTGACTACCCACTGCAATTGGGTGAACGTTATAAGATCCGGTTCACCTTCGACAACTTCAACGTCACCAACTCCCGTTCGCTGACTGCAGTCGATCAGAACATTGCGCTCAGCTACGGGACTCCAGACGTGGACTACCTCAAACCGGTGTCTTTCCAGAGAGCTTTTTACGGTCGCGGATCGGTACGGTTTGAGTTCTAAGTAGTTTGTCCAAGCCAAGGGGGGAAGAGGATGTTCCATCCTCTTCCCCCCTTTTTCTTTGGGGCCATCCATTAAACTAAAGGTACGTGAATAGCGTCGCCGGCTGCTTGCAGCAGACCGGCATGATTGAGGCGAAATTGTTAAAGCGTTCTACAGCCGCAACCCGCATCCTGGTTGCTTTGATTTTCGGGCTCTCGTTGTGCTCTTTGACCGCATCGGCAGCAAAGCATTCGCAACTACCGGAGAGATACGACCATTGGCTCAACCAGGAAGTCAATTACCTGATCACGAATCAGGAGCGAGCCAGTTTTCTCGCCTTGCCGACCGATCAGGATCGCGATGCTTTTATCGATACTTTCTGGGCTATCCGCAATCCAGACCCAAACTCGCCCAGCAACACCTATCGGGAAGAGCACTATCGCCGCCTGGAGTACGTGAACACCCACTATGGGTTGCCCTCGGCCGGCAACGGATGGCACACCGACCGCGGTATGGTTTACATCACCCTGGGTCCTCCGCAGCAGAAGCGAGCTTATCTCACTACAAAATATCTGGAACCGCTGGAGACCTGGTTTTATCAGGATCCAGCCGGTGCGCTGGCGCCTTACTTTACAGTCCTCTTCTTCAAGCCCAGCCCGGCAGAGGATTTCCGTATTTACTCGCCCTATCAGGACCGGTCGGACAAGCTGATTGCCAGCACCAATGGCGTCAATGATGTGCCGACCGCGCTGAGAATCATCAAGGCGGACCTGGGAGATGAGATTGCCAATTTGACGCTTTCTCTTATTCCCACTGAGCCGGTCGATAACAACACCGGCAGCCCTAGCTTGGAATCGGATGCGCTGCTGAACAGAATTCGTGACTACCGTAATTTGCCGGAAAACCGGGACCTGTTGGCCCAACGGCGGGCGCTGTTGGAGGGCGTAAGCCACCGGGTTCTGTTGGGGCAGGACTTCAGCGATCTCTCCGTCATGGCTACTCGTGACAACCCGAATGAGGCCAGTATCCACTACATGCTTCGCCTCTTGAACGCCGGCGATTTCGTCCTGGGCAAAGATTCCAACCAGCGTGTCTACTATTCGCTTTCGGTTGAGTCGCAGCTGCTTACCCCCGATGGGAAGGTCATCTACACCGATACCCAGGACCTCCATGACTATCTGACTCCCGATCAGGTGGCGCAGGTACGGCCACGTCCTCTTGCTGTGTCTGGCCGCGTGGTAGCGACTCCGGGCAAGTATCAGTTGCGGGTGGATGTCACGAATCGGGTCACCAAGCAGAGTTTTTCTCAGACGCGAGCGGTGTTGGTGCCTGCGTTTGACCACAACCTGGGCATCAGCCAAGTCGTGTTTTCGTCGGTGACGCCACCCAGGCACGACTACGAGCAAAATCAGCCGTTCAGCTTTTCCGGCGCTAAGATCCCGGTGGCCGGATCGGATAATGCTGAGCTCGCGGCCGGCGACCCCGTCCGGATTATCTATCAGCTGTGGGAACAGCCGGGATCTCCCGTTTCACTCAAAGGGAAGAACCTGGAGGTTTCATATTTGATAGGCCAACTCGGCGTGCCCAACAAGAAAGAGAAGACACAGACGATTGACCGCTCCGGATTCGATCTTCAAGGAAACTTGCTCATGGGCGCCGATATCCCCACAACCGATCTGCATCCTGGGAACTACCGGCTCGTGATCCATGTCACCGACCCGGAGAGCAATGACACCACCTCTCAAGCGATTAATTTTCGTCTTGTCGGTGGGGAGCGTAAGCCACTGTGGAACCTCACCAGTCCTTCGTACACCAGTACCGCGGACTCGCCGGTCAATTTTTTCCGGCGCGGCCTCTGCGCGCTGGCGCAACAGCAAGCTCAAAGCGCGATCGCGTATTTGAAGCAAGCCGTCGACGCCGGCACTCCGAGCGCGGCCATGTACAGCGCCTTAGCCTCGGCTTACCGGCTTGCCGGGAATGCAACCGCCGCGGTCGCCACGGAAAAGCAGCGTGACAGCGCAACGGCCCGGGCAAACTAGAGACTGTAACGGAAGTTATTGAACAAATGTCTTTCGGCGGGCAGCAGCCGTTCCGTATATAGCTGAAATATCTGAGGGCTTTAGAGTCTGTGTGAGAACTAAGAAAACCGCAGATCTCTCTACTACGCTCCCCCGGATTTCCTGTCGTATTCCGGTCTCGGAACCCAACTCCTTTATTGGGTTTAACCTACACCGTGGCGCAAATTTCATGTACAAGTGGTGTACAAACCCTTGTAAGCTCCCCCGAATAGGAGCATGAAGTTTGAACATCCAGAAGACCAGCTTCGGCAGCGACAAGCCGTACACTCGCCACCAGGGTAACTGCCCTCACAGGAACGAAAGAAACCACAACCCGTGTCATTGCGCGAAGTGGCTCTACGTCAACCGAAAGGGCTACTCGCCTAGACGCCTCAGCCTCTCGACCCCATCCTGGGCCGAGGCACAGCGAATCGCGGCAGATACCCTGCGCGGCTGGGACCCTGATATTGCTGCAGGTCGCCAGAAGCGAGCATGAAGCCAGAGAACCAGCTCCAGTGCTCTTCCGTCAGCGAGAATGTGCGCACCATTGCAACCTGGATTCCTGCTACCAAGCAGGTCCTGGACGACATGACGGAGCTGATGGGGTTCATCCAATCGAGCCTGCCCTATTACGTAAATTTGGAGGAGGAGCTGCAGCTTCTCGCCGGGGATAACACGGGTGAGAACTTGCACGGCCTGATACCGCAGGCCGCCGCCTTCAACTCAGCGCTGTTGCCCCCTGCGACGAAGGGATGGACTAAGCTCGATGTGATCGCCACCGCCATTCGGCAGTCAATGCCAGCAAAGAAATCGATCCGACCTTCGTCGTCCTGAATACCAACGATTGGTGGGATGTTGCTCTCACAAAGGACTCGCTTGGGCGCTATATTCTGGGCGATCCGCAGAGTTTGACCACCCCGAGAATTTTCGGCCTGGATGTGGTGCCCACCACTTCGATCCCACTGGGCACGTTCTTGGTGGGTTCGGGCTCGCCAGTTGCTGCTGAGATTCGAGACCGGCAGGAAATGGCTGTGGAAATTTCAACAGAGCACTCGGACTACTTCGTCCGCAACCTTGTCGCCGTAAGAGCTGAAAAACGGCTGGCGCTGGTCACCAAACGACCTGCGTCGTTCGTCGCTGGTGCGTTCTCCACGTCTCCGGCGTAACAGCACCCCGCGGCGTCTCCCAGGCTCCGCGCGGCTCTCTCAGGGGAACAAGATGGAACGGCGCGACTTCAACCTCAAGATCAAATCGGTGGACGACGCAGGCACCTTCGTTGGCCTCGGCGCTGTTTACGGTAACGTCGACCTGGGCGGAGATCTGATCGATCCAGGCGCATTCAGCCGCACCCTCAGCCCTGGGAAGAGCTTCCCGGTATTCTGGCAGCACGATCCCTCGAATCCCATCGGGCATTGCAAGATCAGTGACTCACCGCAGGGGTTGCTGGTCAACGGCACGCTAATGCTGAGCGATCCCACCGCGCAGAAGGCTTACACGCTCATGAAGGCTGGGGTCGTTAAGGGTCTGTCGATCGGTTACGACACCATCCAGGCCACCTACGACTGTGACGTAGGCCACCCGACGGAGCTGCGCCTGTGGGAGATTAGCTGCGTGACATTCCCGATGAATGAATCGGCCCAGGTCAGCGCGGTGAAGGCGCTGAGCGATGATGAGAAGGCAGGCCACCTCCAGGCCATCAACGAGCACCGTAAGGCAATCGACCGCCACCAGCGCGGCATCCAGGCGCACCTGAAGAGCATGCTCGACCTGGGCGACGATGAGGATGATGACGACCTCCAGGAAGACGAGGGCGACGACAAGGCGTTCCTGATTGAGCTGCAGAAGCTGGCAGAGCAGGCCCAGGAGCTGGCGAGGAGTTAACTTAGCCCCGGTGGGTCAAAGACAGCGCCGCTCTTCGGGCTCCAGCACTTACTGCCGCCGCTGCCGGAAGCTCTGAATCTCGAACGGAAGGTCATAGAGGCAGTAGAGAAGAAAGTCGAGAAAAGACAGAATATCTCGTGTGTCTTCAGGCGATGGCGGTGCAGGCGCAAGATTAGGGTGGGCGGACTCGTTCGCCAGCAACCGCAGTTCGTGCGCCCACTCACCCATCAATGAATGAAGGGCCCGTTTAGCCACAAGGTCGTCGATCTGGCTCTTCAGATTGGGTCCACTGGCACCGCTCTCCCGAACAACAAACTGGAGCGCGCTCCGCGCCATGACATTAGCAGCGTCCCAGTTTTCGTGGGCTACGGAGTCGTGCGCTTGGACCCTGAAGCGTGTCATGTCTGGAGGCCAGTTCGGCGACGGCTTGGGCTTGCCCTTCAATGGTCTTGGCATAACTACGGAGCCATGAATATCTTTGTGAGGGAACTCCGCTGCCGACCACAGCACGAGCAAAAGTCCTGTGCAATTGCCGCACCTGTAGGTATCAAAATTGAGGCGCTTCGATGAGTTAGCTTTCCTGCTTTCAGCATGATATTCGAGCGAGAAATTGCCCATTTCGCCGCAGAAAGCGCATGTGAGGGATCGCGTGTTCAGCGTCCTTCCGGGCGCGCCGGATGATTCGCCTAGGTCCCACCAGCTATTTAACTTCATCGGAAAACCATTCTAGATCATGTGCCCAGACCGGTTGATCTGCTCCAGTAACAGTGCGAAAACCCGGGCCCGGAAAAATGATAGACGTACTTTTGATGGCGGTGAGATTATGGCTGCCATGCCCACCACACAACTGCCATCTTCTCGGGAAAAACTACAACAACTCTGGGCAGAGCTGAAGAGACAGGCTAGTAGACTGCGCCATTTGCAGACCTTTCTCCTCTAGCGAACGCCCGACAGATCATTACTATCAGCCTCGTATTGGCGGCCACCATCCTGGCCTCCTGCTTCCACCGACACGTCGCTCGCCTGATAAAGCAGGACCTTTCATTTTGTGTTTGTCTATCTGCAATCTCATCCTTAGGGACCGACACCACTGAGCTACTTTTTGATCACGCTGTACGCTCCCTATCTTGAAAGGCTAGGCGAGGAAGTCAAGGAGCTGAAGCAGTGATCGCTGTCCTCCCTATTACACAACAGACCGTTCCTCTGGCACCCGTCTCGAAGTAGTACCGTGCCTCGTGGGGCTCCACTCACAATTTTCGATCGCATCGTCTTCAGGGGTGCTGGCGGCCACGATCAATTCGTCGGTTTCGTCTACGGTCAAAATACGGTGGCTGGTGGTCATGGGTATTTCTCCTTACCCCGACCTTCCCACTCTCAGAGGGCGGTGGAACCGCCTAAATGGAGCCTTTCCTTTCCGGTGAATGACTGAGGGTCCGGTAGACGCTCTCTTAAAGTGCCCCATGCTGCGCATAGCTGCCTCCCTGGGCGATCGCTGGGGCATTGGGGTGGATTGGGGCGGCGAAGGGCAGGCGAAAGCAGGGACAGCCCTGGGAAGCGATTACGAGCACAAAAACAGCCGGGGCAAATAGGGGGGCCGGCCGTTGACTGGCTGATGTTTTGTGTGGGAGTTACGCCGCGTCCGCCAACAGTGCTTACCAGTCCCGGAAGGGAACCTGCGATTCGACAACCGTCAGATTCGGTTCTCCGTATTTCGTGAAGAATCCCTTGATAGCAGCCATTGACAACCTCATGTTCGGCGTCGGGCCAACCACGACCCGCTTGATAAAGTTACCGGCTTCTGGCGGGAAGATCACCCGAATGTAAGGGTAGAGAGAGGAGCCTTTGGCTCGAAATCTGCAATACCTTTCTATCCAATACCGCCCTTTCACCAAAAGGCGATACTCTCGTTCGTTTTGAAAGGATTTGTGCTTCCTAAAACTCGCATTGTCCTCAATGATGAACTTGAAGACTGACGCCGCGCTAGGGGAGTAGCCATCTTCGGCCTGCCAATTGGACTCCTCTTCCTCGATTGCTTCCTTAACGGCAGCTTCTATATCTCTATCCAATGCCTTCGCTACCTCTGGCGAAAATTCGACTGTGCCGAACTCTGAGTTTTCTGGTGGCTCGCCGTCAACATAGTTAATCCAGCCGCTCGTGATCGCGGGTTCAATGTCTAAAGGCTGGTTTAGAAGCTCGTCGTCCTCAGTCAGAGGCTCCGAATCCTCTGACTCGACTTCTTCCGGTTCAGGTGCTTGAAGAGGGTTGATCAAGTCGGGCATCCCGAGCTTCGCGTTACGAAAGCAATTCACTTTAAAGCCGATCGCAACGCCGTTGCCCCGAGGACAATAAGACCGCCACTGCGGAAGCGAATCATCAAGAGCCGAAAACGACGTCACGAAATGTGAAAGCTCAATCTCTTCGGACGTCTCTTCGTCCTCCGCCCCGATCAGGTCCTGAAACACGGCCGACTCGTCCCGTGGCCAGGGGTATCCCGGCTTTCTCGGAGGGATGTGGTGGGTCAAGAGGCGTCTTCGGATTTGGCTTATGTAGTGTGTCCTCTCCTGAGTGTCATTAAGGTAGTCGATGCATGTTGCCCAGACCGTTCTTGCTTCCACGATCTTCATCATGGTGTCGACGTCGGTGTAGTGGTAGACCACTTTCGGTTCTGTTTCTTCGCCGCCAACCATGCGCGAACCAAGCCCTTCATCCCTGCCAGCCAATCTATCATCGGGATAACGCGTTTGCGGTGGCGCCCCTCCAGCTTTTTGTACACGGCGGGTTCCCAGGGCCTCCCCTGTACACCGCATGTACAAAATGAAGTGATTTTGAGTTCTTCAGGTTCTTCAGATTCCTGCTGTTTTCTGTAACTTGCTGATTCTAGAAAGGCCTTAAGAGTTCCTGTCGAGTTCCGTGGCGTTGATGGAGTTCCTGCGTCTCTCTTTACGGAGAGCCGCATGCGTTGTCCTTTTCAGCTCGCTGTGAGGTAGGAAATCCGGGTACGCTCCGGTCGAGATGACAAATTCGTTAGGCAAATGGCTTTAAAACTTCAATAGCCGCTGATTCTGCAACAAATCTGTCATCTCGACCGGAGCGTACCCGGGTCGGAAAAGACGGGAGCCCCTAAAAAGCTTCTACTCTTTGAGCAAAAGCATTCGAAGAATTCATATTCGGCCCACGTACGCTGGTGCGAACATGGGGCACCCGTCGAGATCCGCGGAGTCATGCGCGGTTCATCCCGCCTAAAAGATGAACTTCAAGGCGAACTCGAGCTGTCTCGGTGCTCCAAATGCATAGACGCCTGTTCCCGTACCAATACGGTAGGCTCCCTGGCTGTTCGGGGCACCTAGCGTGCCGATGGTGTTGTTCACCGAGCCGGGCTCGCCATTCATGATCCCGGACAAGCGCGTGGATCCCAGGGTCCCCGGGGCATCGAAGTTTGCCATGTTCATTATGTTGAATGCACGGATGCCGGGCTGCACTGACAGTCCCTCGGCGAGCTTCCAGTCGTAGGAGGCACCCACGTCCCAGATGCGAAGAATGTCGTTACCTACCTGATTGGCAGGAGCGGGAGTGATTGGCGGCGCCACCGCGCCCAGCGCCGACATCTGCGCTGCCGTTAAGACACCGGCGTTGACCACCTGCGCGCCTGCAGGAGTTAACGTGCCGCTGTACTTCGAGTTGTAACTGCTAATGAAATTGTTGATGTTGTGCGGCCCGAACTTGCGCATGAACGCACCCACATTGCTGCCCGGGACGATATCGCCTATGGTTCCGTCACCGTCGAAGTCACTGATGAAAATGTCACCGGCGCCCGTTACCGGGATATTTAGGCTCAGCGGCAGAGACGAATAGAGGTGCCCGATGGTGTCGATCCTAAATCCCTTAAACATCTCCAACCCCAAGCTGGCGGAGAACTGTTGGTGGCGATCGAGCGAGTTGGGACCGAAGAAAAGGGATGGCTTGTCATAGTTGAGCGCAGGCTCAGCAAAGTCTTGATCGCCGCCGCTTTGGGTTCCAGTATCGGTGAAGCTGCCTGTACCGCTGAAATGACTGTAGCTATACGCCGCCGTCAGGTTCATGGCATCCACATAGCGCACAGGGTGGGCTGCGCGCTGCGTCACGGTCACGTTGAGCGCGTTGTAGACCGAACGGCCGACTGGAGCGAGGAAGGTGACGTTGCCAAAGGCGGGATTATTCCCCCCGAAGGCAAAAGTAGAATTAGGAGGTCCACCCCCTGTATTGAGGGAGTCCAGCCCGTTCGAGGCAAAATCTGCAATCGTTGCTCCGACACCAGGCGCCTCCAACCCTGGACAGGAAGCGATGGCCGCATCGACGCTGGCCACGCCGCACGCGGCCAAAGTCGCAGCCACGGCCGCCCTTGCTGCCGCCACGTTGAAGTTGCGGGCAGCCCCGACGTGGTTCTCGTCGATACCCAGCGGGAAGTTCTGACCAACATTGCGCAGATAATCGACTGTAGCTACCAGGTTCCTGGCGATCTCGTGCTGCACGCCAATGTTCATCTGGAACGATTCGGGGGTTTTGTACTTGGGAAGAAAGAGCGCTTCTCCATTGAGGTTAGGTGCTGCGAATCCGGCTTGGACGACATAGTTGCCGTTGCTGGCTGGTCCGATGGCCGCCACTGCGGACTGGTAGGTCCGTTCCAGCTCTAATATTTGGTTGTTAATGGCTCCAATTGGCTGCCCGCAAAGGCTGGCGATGCTCGTTCCCGTGGTTGTTCCATCGATGGTAGTCAGCGCAGGACCCTTAGGCAATGCAATGCTGGTTTCGGGGCAGACGACCGAATCCGCGAAGAATAGACCCGTCTGCAAGCGCGCCGGCCGGTCGAAGAGCACATTGTTCCAAACGTTGTTCTCGTAGTAGATACCGGCCCCGGCGCGGACTACCGTTGTTCCCTTTCCGTTGAGGTCCCATGCAACGCCGGCCTGGGGTCCGAAATTGGAGTTTGGCTGATGTACTTTGTTCCCCAAGCCAGGAGCGACCGCATCCAGCGCGGGGATGGCGGGCAAGTCGGCATCGTTGCGACCGGTATCGCGAATGTAGCGCACGCCGAAGTTGAGAGTTAGGCGGGAAGAGAACTTCCACTGGTCACCCAGATAGGCAGTGGTACGCCAGTCTTCCTGACCACCGCCAGGGAATCCAAATTTCGGGATCTCGGTGTCATAGCCCTGACCGTTGCCTAGGATTGCTCCAAAAGGAGCGGCGTCGCTTCCACCGAAGGGATAATTCTGGGGATTGGCCGCTCCGCCGGGGAATTGGTTACTCACATTGGCCGAGTAAGAGGATATGACTTGAGGTTCTATTCCGAAGAAGGAAGCGAAGCCTCCACCCTGGAGGTGATTGATCCCGGCGCCGTAGCGAATGGTGTGATTTTGCTTGGTCCAGCTGCCGTCGTACTTAAATTGTTTGTTGCTTTGCACGGTCTGCTGTGGCGCCAGATCATTGGTGCCGCTCTCGAACGCGCCGATGACCACATTGAGACCGGGGGTGGTATTGAAGGCAGGGTTCTGGGTGACCGATGTCGCGTCCGTGATCTCGTTATAGAACTTGAAGTAACCGACGCGTAGGCTGTGGCTGAAATTGCCGGTAAGGAAGTCAAGACCGCCGCCCACATTGGGCACATTGTTCACGTTCAGATAAGGAGAGTAATTGTTGCCCCCGCCAAATCCTCCCGTGTCTTTGTTATTGAAATAAGCGCTACGAATAAAGGCACGCGCGCCGTGAGGCAGATTGACATCGATGCGGCCGAGCAAATGCAGCTCTTTGTAGGTTGCGGGGTACGAGCCGGATAGAGAGGCGAATGGCGTGCCCTCCAGACTTACCGGCGCTTCGAAATGCTGCGTATAGTTTTCGGCGGATATGAAATAGAAGGCCTTGTCAGGAATGATTGGACCGCCCGCGCCACCAGAAACATCGTTCCGCTGAAGATAGTTGTTCTGACCTCCAGGGAAGTTTGCGCCGCCCGCTCGCTTGTCGCGGAAGAAGTAATCTCCTTCACCATGGATTGTATTAGTGCCACTGCGACTGACGATATTGACCGAGCCGGAAGATGTGATCGATGTAGTGATATCCAAATTTGATTGCGCGACCTGAAATTCCTGGATTGCGGTCTGCGAGATATTTTGCGTAGTAGTCCCGACGTTCTCGTCGGAGATATCAAGACCATCGAGTTCAATGCGTGCGGTGCGGCCAAAACGGCCGCCAAAGGATATAGACTCAAAACCATTTTTGGTGGGATCGAAATTGGTTCCGTCCTGTATTTGTACGCCGGGTTGCAATTGCGCTAAGTCTAGAAAGTTGCGGCCGTTGACGGGGAGATTGGCAATCTGCTCCTGGCTCAACACGCCGGCAATTTGAGTCTGTTGCGTATCGACCTGTATTGCATTGCCCTCGACCTCCACCATGGCGGTGGCGGTTCCAATGCCCATTTTTAAATCGCCGCTGGTAGCCACTCCTACTCTGACGGTGAACTTCTGCGTAGTCTTCGCGAACCCGCCTGCCTCCGCGGTCACGGTGTACTCCCCCGGCAGGAGAGAGCCGGCCGAATAGTATCCAGATCCAGTAGCAGTTAACACCTTGCTTGAGCCGGTGGAGGGCTGGGTCAGAGTTATCTTCGCGCCGGGCACGATGGCGCCACTTGTATCCGTGATAGTTCCTTGAATTGTTCCCGTGGCATTCGTGACTTGGGCGGGTGCTGAGTGAGGGTAGAGCGTCGAAACAACCACCGTGACGAGAAGAATGGCGGATCTTGCGGATTCGACGCAACGCGTGACGTTGCGAGTAATCATTCTTGTCATACCAAAGTTGTATGCAATCGCACTTCCGTTTTGCCGTCAGTTCATTTTTGTGGTGACCAGCCGTTTACATCTTTTGATTAATCAACGGTAAAGAAGCTGGGGTGCCTCGACTTGCTTGTTAGTTCGCATTCACAATGTTTTACGGTTTTCCATAGAAGCGACCGGTGGACCCGTTCGTCGTTCACTACTTTTTGGATCAAGGCCAACTGAACAATGATCGCTATGATTGAACACGCGAGAATCAGTCTCATAAAGCGAGACAGGAGGCGAGGCTGAAGATAGGATAAAACCGCGGATCTCTCCACCCCGCTTCACTCAGTCGAAAAACAGAAAAACATTTCCACTAAGGCCCGTAGAACTGCAGGTCCCTCGGCTGCGCTCGGGATGACAAGGGGAGGGCGGCGCTTCCATTTAGATCGGTTATTGGGATTGCGAGATGACAAAGGGTGGCGTGACGCTTCCATGGAGAGTGGTCGTCGGACGGAAGGCGATTTTCATCACCTTGGGTGGGCAGGCCCATGACCTCTCCGGTCGGGATGAGAGGCTGGTTTGGGGTTTCAAAATTCCAGGCCCAAACAGAATTGGCATCCCGACGGGGGCGTACCCGGATTTCCCACCCCACGGCGGCTGACAACTCTGTTATCTGGGGTGTCGCCGGATGCAAGAGACTGGCAACATTGCTTCTAGGCGCAATCCCCAATAAACTTCTCTCCGGGCGAGAGTGCGGTTTTTCGCCGTTTGCAAGGAGACTACGTGCACGTTCGCCCAATTTTGGTCCTCCTCTCCCTGGCGCTTCTCTGCCCCCGACTTCCAGCGCAGCAGCCGAATATGCCGCCGCCGGCGCCACACGAGAAGAAAATCTTCCTCAAACACGTGCTTGTGATCGGCCAGACCAAGGGCTTCGAGCACAATTCAGTCTCGGCGGCTATGGCCGCGATCTACAACATGGGCAAGGAGAGCGGGCTCTGGGACACCATGCTGCGCACCGACACCGAGCTGCTAACCAAGAAAGACCTGCAACGGAACGCCAAGACCCTCAATTATTTCGACGCGATCGTCTTTGCCAGCACCACGGGCGAACTGGACATGGACGCGAGCCAGAAGCAGGATTTTCTCTCGTTCATCCACGATGACGGCAAAGGCTTTGTCGGCATCCATGCCGCTCTGGACACAAACTACACCTGGCCGGAGTACGGCGAAATGATTGGTGGCTATTTCGACCAGCATCCCTGGATGACCTTCAACGCGCCGATCATCAATGAAGACCCGGATTTCCCCGCAGTACGCCATTTTCCCAAAGCTTTCGTGAAGTATGACGAAATTTATCAGCCCAAAGATTGGTCGCGCGACAAAGTGAATGTGCTGCTCAGCCTGGACTCCAGCAAACTAAATTACGAAAATAACCCTCGAATCCATCGAACGGACCATGATTTTCCCGTCGCGTGGAGCAAGATGTACGGCAAGGGCAGGGTCTTTTATTCCACACTTGGCCACACCGAAGAGGCCTGGGAAGACCCGGATATTCGCAAGATGTACTTCGAAGCGATAAAGTGGTCACTGGGAATGACTGAGGGCAGCACGACGTCGCATGGGCGGGTGGCGGCGCCAAGCCACTGAGAGAGTCGAGGCGGTGTCAAGGATGAAGAAATTTCGAGATTGGGCGTTTCTAGCCGCGGTTGCGGGGCTGGCCTTCTACCAGGGCAGAGAGCTGAATATCTATGCCGCGACCGGTCAGGCGCCGGCCAAGACGCAAAACGAGGGTCCAAGCCACGGTGGTAATGTTGGGACGCCGGCCGCTTCCGGAGCGGTCGCTGCGGGCGGTTCCCTCTTTCAACAGAATTGCGCTTTCTGTCACGGCCGCGATGCCGGGGGCGGTGAGACGGGGCCCGATCTTACCCGTTCGAAACTGGTAACAGCAGATGTGGGCGGGGACAAGATCGGGGACGTCGTGCTCCACGGACGGACGGAAAAGGGAATGCCGGCGTTCAATTTTTCCGGTGACCAAATCACCAGTCTCGCCGCCTTTATCCACTCCCAGCAGACCAAAGCAATGGCACAAAACGGCCACCGCAAGGGTGTGGATGTCGCCGATCTTCAGACCGGCAATGTAGCGGCCGGAAAGGCCTATTTCAATGGTCCCGGGGGGTGTGCGACCTGCCACTCGCCGACCGGCGACCTGGCGGGTGTTGCTAGCCGCTTTGAGGGGCTGCAGCTGGAAGAGCGGATGCTCTACCCCAAGGATGTGACGAGCAAGGTGTCGGTCACCCTTCCCTCCGGCGAGACGGTCTCCGGCAAGCTGGCGTATCTGGACGAATTCACGGTGGGGTTGCGGGATGCTTCGGGGACGTATCACTCCTGGCGGGTGAGCGACGTGAAGGTAAAAGTCGATGCACCGGTGGAGGCCCACGTGGCGCTATTCCCCAAATATACCGATGACGATATTCATAACCTGATGGCGTATATTCAGACGCTGCGCTAGGGGTCTCATGTTGAAGAATGCTTTCGTACTTGCGGCCGCGATTGCCCTTGCACCTTCGCTTCAGGCCCAGAACGTGGATGCCGCCATGCTGTTGCATCCGCCGGCGAACAGTTGGCCTGGGTACCACGGCGACTACTCCGGGCAGCGCCATAGCCACCTGACTCAGATTACTCCCGAGAACGTGGGCAACCTGAGTCTCGCCTGGGCCTTTCAGACCGGCCAGCCGGCACAAATCAAGGCTTCCCCCTTGTTGGTGGACGGAGTGTTGTACTTTACCGTACCGGATAATGTCTGGGCGATCGATGCCCGCTCCGGCCGCATGCTTTGGCACTATACCTACCCGCCGAACAAAGGGGACCATATCGGCCAGCGCGGGGTCGGCATATATAAGGACTGGATATTCTTCGTTTCCCCCGACGCGCACCTGGTTTCGCTCAACGCCAAGGACGGCACCGTGCGCTGGATCATCGAGCTGGGTGACGTGAATAAAGGCTACTGGGCAACGGAGGCGCCGTTGATCGTGGGTAATCACGTTCTCGTGGGCATCGGTGGCGACCTGGATAACATCCCGATGTTTGTAAAGGCGATTGACCCCGAGACGGGAAAGACGCAGTGGAAGTGGAATGTGACTCCTCCGCCGGGGCCGGGTGTGACCACGGGCGGCACGACCTGGATGGCGGGAACCTACGACCCTACGCTGAATCTTATTTACTGGGGAACAGGAAATCCGACACCGGTTCTGGACGGAAACGCGCGGCCCGGCGACGACCTCTACACCTGCAGCATTGTGGCGCTCAACCCCGACACCGGGAAACTGGTGTGGGCCTTCCAGCCTTCGCCGCATGACACGCACGACTGGGATGCAGTCGAAATACCGGTGTTGGTGGACGGGACCTTCCACGGGGAGCCGAAAAAGATGCTCCTGCAGGCCTCGCGTAACGGATATTTTTTCGTACTTGATCGCACCAACGGTAAAAACCTGCTTACGACTCCGTTTGGGCCGGTGAACTGGGCGTCCGAAGTGGATAAAGAAGGGCGCCCGAATCCAGCTCCGGCAAAGGACCCGGCGCCCGATGGCCGGCTCATTGCACCGGACGAGGCTGGGCTGACCAACTACCGTTCCCCGAGTTTTGATCCGAAAACCGGTCTGTTCATCGTGAGTACGCACCCCGCATACAGCCTCTACTTTCATAAAAAAGCAGACGGCGCTTATGGATGGGCAGGCGCGGATTATGGTCTCTGGGGCAAGGGCGTGCTGGAAGCCATCGACTACCAGACGGGTAAGCCCCGCTGGACCCATGAACTGGGCGAAGGAAGCCCGGGTTCCGGTGTATTGACGACGGATTCGGGGCTGACGTTCACCGGGGATATTCCAGGAAATTTCCTCGCGCTGGAGACCAGTACCGGCAAGACTCTTTGGCACGCCGGCGCCGGAGCACGGATCGGGAACTCTCCCATCACCTATGAGCTCGACGGGCGGCAGTACCTGCTGAACAGCGCCGGTAGCGTGTTGTTCGCCTGGGCGCTCCCGGAGAGCGCGATAGCTCCCACAACATCCCGCGAGCGGAACGACACGAGCCCGGGACACACCCCCGCACTGGCTCAAAGATAGGAGTAAGTGAATTGGCTACGGAGAGGGAGCGAAAACCGCAGATCTCTCCGTGACCAATTCAGATTCGCCAAAGGCGCACTATTAAACGAGGAGCGACTGTGCGTGTTTCGCTGAAAGCACTTGCCGTTATTCTTCCCTGCCTGCTGATTGCCTTACTCTTACGCGGGCAAACTTTTCCCGATGCCTCGATCTACGCGAACGACCCTGCGGCTCTGCTGGCGGGCTACCGGCACGTCGAGGTTTCCTCCGTCTCGGATGCTTTGGAGCAGCTGACCGGGCAGCGCATGTATATGACCCACCACATGCAGCCGATCTTCACGACCAAATTCGCCGGCTATGCGGTAACCGTGAAGATGGTGAAGGAAGAGAACCACGACCCCAACGCGCTCACCCCCATGCTCTCCGCAATCGACCAGGGAGCTAAGGATTCGGTCTACGTTATGACTGTGCAGGATGGAGCGGACATTGCCGGGATGGGCGGTTTGATGGGGACTGCCATGTCGGCACGCGAGTTCGCGGGCGCGGTCATTGATGGGGGCGTCCGGGATGTCGCCTACCTACGCAAGATCGGATTTCCCGTCTATGCCAGCGGTATTGTCCCATCCACATCGGCCGGGCACTACCGGGTGTCGGGCACGGGAGTCCCGGTCGTGTGCGACGGCGTGCCGGTGAATGCCGGCGATATTGTCGCAGCGGACAGTGATGGGGTCGTCGTTGTACCGCGGCAAGTCGCTGCCAAGGTTCTGGTGTTGTCCCAGCAACTAGACTTTAAAGAACACAGCATGTACGCGTTCATCGAAAACACCAAATCGATCCAGGAAGCGGTAAAGAAGTTTGGCCGGCTCTAAAGCTCCGGAGGTGGTCCATGCGATTCCCCCATCTTTTCGTCGCGGCGCTCGGCGCGTTGGGCTTATGCAGTTCTTTGGCGACAGAGCAATCAAGTGCACAGGGCAAGAGCCTTATCTGCCAGAACGATGACAGCGGACTGAAGCTACCCGCCGGGTTCTGCGCTACCATCTTCGCCGATAACATCGGCCACGCCCGCCACATGGTGGTGGCGCCCGATGGAACGGTTTATGTGAATACCTGGTCCGGCGCCTACTATCCGCCCGGAGAGACGCCACCCGCAGGCGGATTCCTGGTCGCTCTCAAGGATAAAACGGGCGAAGGCAAGGCCAGCCTCACCGAACGGTTCGGCGAAACCGCCCAGACCGGCGCTGCAGGGGGATTGGGCATCGCGCTCTATAAGGGCTCGATCTACGCCGAGAATAACGATCGTATCTTGCGCTACACGCTGCCTGCAGGTTCCGTGGTTCCGCAGGGGCCGGCAACCACCGTGGTTTCCGGATTGCCGCTGGGCGGCGATCATCCTATGCACCCGTTCGGTATCACCGCCGACGGGTCTATGTATGTCGACGTGGCGACGGCTACCAATTCCTGCCAGCTGAAGAATCGAACACTGAAATCTCCCGGCGCCGACCCCTGCACCGAACTTGAGACCCGGGGCGGCGTCTGGCGCTTTGATGCGAACAAGACCAACCAACCGTTTACGCCGGCCGATCGCTACGCTACCGGCATACGCAACGCCGAAGGGTTTGCCATCGATGCCGCCGGCAAGCGCGTGTACGTCACCCAGCACGGGCGAGACCAGCTCCACGCCAATTGGCCTGATCTCTACAAACTGGATCAGGAGGCCACGCTGCCTTCCGAGGAGTTGTTGCTGCTGAAACAAGGCGGCGACTACGGATGGCCTGAGTGCTATTACGATCCGTTCCAGAAGAAGCTGGTTCTGGCCCCGGAATACGGCGGAGACGGCGGGACGAAGGTAGGGGTTTGCGCAGATAAAATCGCCCCGGTTGCGGCCTTTCCCGCCCACTGGGGGCCGAATGACGCGGTCTTCTACGACCAGAAGCAGTTTCCGGCGCACTACCGCAATGGCGTGTTTATCGCCTTCCACGGTTCGTGGGATCGCGCCCCGTTTCCGCAAGCGGGATATAACGTGATTTTTCAACCTGTGTCCGGCGGCCATGCATCCGGAGGGTGTGAACTGTTTGCCGATGGTTTCGCCGGGCAGGTGGAGAATCCGGAATCAGCTAAGCATCGCCCCAGCGGCCTCGCCGTCGGCCCCGACGGATCGCTTTATATTTCCGATGACGTAACCGGGCGAATTTACCGCGTTACTTACGTGGGCGGACCGGCGGGTGGCGGAGCCAAATCGACTCCTTGTGCCAGTCCGACGGCGTCTCCAGGACAAGTGGCCGCAGCGGCCGCCAAACCGCCGGAAGGCACGCACCCGGATGCTGGCCTCTCCGCTCCTCCTGGAGCGACGGCAGACATGGTGGCGTTGGGTGACCGCGTCTACCACGGTCAAGTGGGCGGAGCCTCTTGCACCGGCTGCCACGGCGCTTCCGGCAAAGGCTCTCCGCTGGGACCCGATTTAACTGACAGCAAGTGGCTATGGAGCGATGGCAGCTATCCCGGAATTGCCAAGACAATCAAGGATGGCGTGATGCAGCCGAAGGAATATCGCAGTCCGATGCCGCCCATGGGAGGGGCGCAACTTACCGACGACCAGGTAAATGCGTTGGCGGCGTATATCTGGGCCATAAGTCACCACTGAGGGCGACGGCAGTTGCTGTAGTAATCGCTAGTGGCCTGTCCCTGAAGTTCATTGAAAAATTCAACACGTCGAAGAACGGCCTCAGTGGCTAAAGAGGGCGTGTGAGGATAGGAACCGAAACTAAAGGACCAAACTAAACTTGACGGGTGCCCCATGTTCGCACCAGCGTACGTGGGCCGAGTATGAATTCTTCGAATGCTTTCACTCAATGATTGAAATCGTTTGATGGGCTTCGCCCGTCTTTTTCGGCCCACGTACGCTGGTGCGAACATGGGGCACCCGTCAAGTTTAGTTTGGTCCTTTAGTTCAGGTCGCGCGCAGACTCCGTTTCGATAGTTCTCACACACCCTCTAAAACCCTTTATATTTGCAAGCCTAATGGCACAACAAAGCCAAAGAAACTTTCAACGAACTTCAGGGACAGGGCACTAGGAACGGATTGCTGCGATCCCGCTATGCCATTCTGCTAGCATGCGCACGCCAACACCGCGAAAGTGCGGCGCGGATTTTATCCATGCCTCGATTCGATGAGCAGTTCCCGACAGAGCGTCGCACGTTTTCTCGAAGATCGCTTTGATCTCGCGGGGTGAGGCGAGCGATCTGCCTTCGGCGAAGCGGGTTAAGTCCTTACCGCTTGGCCACTCTGTCGTTCCGTTCAGGGTCAAAGCCATTCGGTCTTTCGGGATATAGGAGGTTGTCGTAACGAGATCGTAGGCCGGTGCAAGATGGGCAGCTCCCTGAACTTCGTCGTAGAGGACGCCGAAGTTCTTCAAGTGAGCGTCTCCATTGCGGATGGCGCAGTTGAAGACGATGAGTCGAAAAAGTTGTAGGCTTTCCTCCAGGACCGTAGGGGAATTCGCGAATTGTTGAAAGCGACGGAGCACGCGGGTTTCGTAACTACCACTGTACTTCTGGTCCGTGCGTCTGCCATTGAGGACGCAGAAGTCTTCAAAGCCGTGATAGGTTCCGTCCGGTCGAAGGTCGAAGCGCTCCACGACAAGAGCAGTGCCGTTCTCCGCGAGCTGGTAAGGCGGAACTGTCAGGCCGGCAGCTTCAGCGGCCTTCAGGCAGAAATATTCGTTTGCGGCCAAATGCGGGTATTCGCTGGAGTCGTAGAACTTGACGATGTGGGTTGCGCCGCGGAACGGTTCTGAAAAATGACTTTTTTGCCCAACGCCTCCGGTGAAAACTGATTGGTCCCGAATGAGCACCTTTGGCTGCACACCACTGATGCCGGAAGAGGAAGCAAACCGCTCAACGAGATGACGATACAGGTCGCCACTGCGACGGCCGGCGAGAATTTCATCGACGGATTGAAAAGGGACAGCCTCATCCAGTTGGTCGTCTAATCCTGTAAAGCGGATTCGACCAATTTGGGACCGCCCGACCACACTGAGCAGATCGATATCGTCGAAGGAGCCGGTTGCCTTGGCAAACGTTAATCGCAGGCGTTCGCGCAGAGTTCCCTCGGGGAGGTTCATCTCGAAGATAGGAGCAAGACCAATGGAGGCGTTCCAGGAAGCGCTCCGTGGGGGCATGGTGAGGGAAATCGCCAAGGACGGATCGACAGCTCGATCATAGGAGAAGGTAGAACCCCGTGACTCGAAGCGGTCGAGCACTCCGGTGCCTTGCCCGTCCGCCCAGACTCTAATCATCGGCGTCTTCCTTCATCAATTCGTCTAAGGTCGGCCGCTGGTTCTTGTTTGTCCGGATCGACAGCTCCAAACCAAGCACGGTGAGGATGCGTGCCAGTTTGGAAACTCCAATATCCCTGGCTCTCCCATTCTCGAGAGCGTCGATGGTCGCCCTACTCAGGCCTGACTTGGCCGCGAGATCAACCTGTCTAAGGCGGGTTTTTGCTCTAGCTTCCGCAATGGTGCGGCCGATTTCGTTTATAGTATTCACGCCTAATAATATAGGCTTTTTAAGCTTTATTACAATAATACCTATTATATTAGCTCTGCCACGTAGCTAACCGTGAGCTAAGGGCCACTGGGCGGATTCAGGCTCCCGTGCGGTCGACCACATGGGTCGGTTCCGGATGAACGAACACTCAAGAGGGGAAAGTAGGGGCTGGCCATGTTCGCGCGCAGCCTACGCAGTACTATTATGAATTTTTTGAATGCTTCCACTCCATAAGCAGAAACATTGGATGGGCGTCGCCCGTCTTTTTCGGCCCACGTTAGCTGCGCGAACATGGGCCACCCGTCTAGTTTTGCTTGGGCCTCACGATCCGGTTTTCACGCGGAGTCTTCAGCCGCCTACAAAGGGTGGGCGTCTTCCCCTGCGGGTAGGGCGAAGAGGCGCTCCAGTTCCTGCACATCGGCAAGCTGGCCAGCGGTTAGGATTCTACCAAGGGCGGAGCGTTCAATCGCTTCCCAGTTGGCCAGGAAGACAAGCAGTGCGTCGAAGTCTGGGTTTATCTCGTTCACAGCATCATCATGCATCGGGCGAAGCCCGACCGAAATACTACAAAGAGGTTTTGATTTCGCCCATTGGTGGTAAGGGTCTAACCCGGTTTCTCACCGCCAAAAGACCTGTCTGGTGTGCATTGAAACAGCTAACTGACTGATCGGCATGGAACGTAGCAGGACGACTCGCTGTACAAGCCGCCGCCCAAAAAGTGTTGCTGTCGCAAATACTGGATGTACGAAATACGGCCGGCCTACCGTACCGTGGTAACGCTCGGGTCCTGCTCAACAGGTAGGGTCCACGTCCAGATCAGTTCCCCGGTTCACGCAAAAGGAAATCGAAATCGCATCCTTGGTCGGCCTGCAACACGCACTCTTCGAATAACCGCGCGTAGCCGCGGGTAGCAACGATTCGGTGCGGCGGCGAAGCGTTCCAATCCGCGAGACGAGTTTGCAATTCTTCGTCGTCGATCAGCAATTCGATCCGGCGGGCTTCCACATCGAGCATGATCCTGTCGCCGGTTTGCACGATGGCCAGCGGTCCGCCAACCGCCGATTCCGGGGTGATGTGCAGCACGATGGTACCGAAGGCCGTACCACTCATCCGCGCATCGGAAATACGGACCATATCCTTCACGCCTTGGCGGGCCAGCTTCTTGGGGATGGGCAGATAGCCCGCCTCCGGCATTCCAGGGGCGCCCTTCGGCCCGGCATTGCGCAGCACCAGAACGTCCTCCGCATGCACATCAAGATCCTCGAGGTCGATGCGTGCGGTCATGTCCTCAACTCCATCGAAGACCACCGCGCGTCCAGTGTGACGCATCAGGGTGGAAGAGGCGGCAGATTGCTTGATCACCGCGCTTTTGGGCGCCAGGTTACCGTGCAGCACCGCCATGGCTCCTTCCTTCTTGAGCGGGGCGGCAAGGCTCGCGATTACATCCTGCCCGGGCACGAGTTCCGCCTTCGCAATCACGTCGCCGAGGACGCCACCCGCAACGTTGGGCGCCTGCAGATCGAGCAAGGTCGAAAGCTCGCGCATGAGAGCCGGCAGCCCGCCGGCATGGTGGAAATGCTCCATGTAGTGGGTGCCTGATGGTTTCAGATTGAGCAGTACGGGAACTTGGCGGCCTAAGTGATCGAAGGCATCCAGATCGAATTTGACCCCGGCGCGGCCGGCAATAGCGATGAGGTGGATCAAGCCGTTGGTGGAACCACCAATAGCCTGCAACACGATCATGGCGTTGCGCACCGAGGCCGCCGTAATCAGTTCGCTCGGCGTGGGTGCGCCGGTAATCGCCATCTCAGTGGCGCGCTTCCCGCAGGCCTCGGCAACGCGCCTGCGGTCAGCGTGAGTGGCGGGCGCGGTGGCGCTCATCGGCAGCGCCAGGCCCAGCGCCTCGAGGATGCAGGCCATAGTGCTTGCCGTCCCCATCACCATGCAGGTGCCAACGGAAGGCGCAAGGCGGCCGCTGATCAACTCGGTCTCAGCGACGTCGATGGTCCCGGCCCGGTACTGCCCCCACAAGCGGCGGCAATCGGTACAGGCGCCAAGAACCTCTCCCTTGTGATGACCGACCACCATTGGTCCTGTGGGTAAGACGATGGCCGGCAGATTCGTACTGGCAGCAGCCATGACCTGGGCAGGCAGGGTTTTGTCGCAGCCACCGATCAAGACGACCGCGTCCATGGGCTGGGCGCGCACCATCTCCTCGGTATCCATAGCCATGAGGTTGCGCAGAAACATCGAGGTGGGGTGAGCAAAACTCTCGCCGATGGAAATGGTGGGAAACACCATCGGCAAACCGCCTGCGAGCATAACACCGCGCTTTACACTCTCGATGAGGTCGGGCACGTTGCCGTGGCAGGGATTGTAGTCGCTGAAGGTGTTGGTTACGCCGACGATCGGGCGATCGAGCGCATCTTCGGAATAACCGGCGGCCTTGATGAAGGCCTTGCGCAGAAACAAGGAAAAACCTGCGTCGCCATAGCTGGTAAGCCCTTTGCGGAGGCCTTTTGTGATCGGCGGATCATCCATCCCGCCATACTAAACTGTTCCTTAGTCTCCCTGGACCGCCTCGAAGGCCGACTTGAGGCGTTGGTGGAGTTGGTTGAGATCACGCGTGTGCGCCAGAATCGAATCGATGAGGGCATCGAAGAAAATGCCTTCCGCGAGGGTTGTCCAGCCCACGCGGCGGACAATGCCGAGGAGCTCCACGTGGTACTCATCACCGGGAAGGTTAGCGAGTGCCGCCTTCACTTCCCGGAGCCTGCGTTCGAATCGCTGGGCCTGATCGGAGGATGTTTCCGGTTTCGACTTTGCGAGGCTCGCCACCACGTATTTTCTCCTTTTCATGACGGATCGCTTCTGTCCACGTGGAGATGGTGGTCTCCGGGTCTGTTTCGTATCAGCAATTTTTATTAATTGTCAGGAACCCGTGTAGAGCTGGAAGCCGCCCCAGTAGAGAGGCTTGCGGTAGACCGCTTGCGAATGGATCAACCACAGCTTCGCGGCGCGCAAGGCCGCGTCGGGAGGACTGCCGGCCGCAAGCTCGCCGTACATGCGGTCCATCAGCAGCGGCGTGAAGGCATCGTTGACTTCCCAGAGCGCGCCGATCACGTTGTGCGCTCCGGCGCGCAGAAAGGCCCAGGACAAACCCACGAGGCCCTCACCGGAGTAGGAACGCAGACCCGATCCGTAGCAGGCAGAAATGGTCACCAGCCTGGCGTGCAGGGGATAATGCATGATGTCCCGAGCGTAAAGCTTGAACTTATCCGGATTACCAGGCGGTGGCGAAAGCAACACCGCGGAGTCCAGCGGATCCAACCGGCTCGCTGTACCGTGAGCCACAAAGTGGATGTAGGAGAAATCATCCGGCTTACTCTCTGCGTAGGCCGCGGGTACAGCCCCAGACTGCGTCACTACGGTCTCGCTGGGTGGAGAAAAGTGTTTGACGATTCCCCGGATCTCGGCGCCGGCATTGACCAGATTGTCGTATCCGGTGCCGCTCGCCGTTGGGTTCCCAATCAACAGCAGTTTCTTCTTGCCTTCAGCGAGAGGGTCCGGATCGAGCCGGGAGAGCATGCGAATTGAATTCGCGTTCCTGATGGTTACATCTTCAATCCAGTAGTGGACTCCGCCCGCCTCGGGGGCGAGCAGGGTTTCGAAATTCAGCCCGTTCAGAATGCCATCGGGGACGATGACAACCTCGGACCCTTTGGGAATCATGGCAGCTGCCGGACCGACAAGAGTGTCGTACAGCATTTGCGCGGTTTGGTTCTCGTCGCGTAGCGGGTCGTTCGATTTCAAGATTGCCTTCTGATAGGTCTTGACCAGGGCTTCGATCGTCGACTGCCCCGGAAGCGGCAGGAGATGCGTTCGGTCGGGGGTGATGAGCCACATCCAGGATTTTTCGGGACCGAGCGAATAGAAGAGAATCACGCTCTTGAGCCTGCGGGCGACCGCCTGCTCGTCCTGCTCTGATGTTGAATCCGGCTTCTGATTTACCAGGTCCGAACCTTCCGACAGTGTTCTCGCCCGGCCTAAATCCAGAAGGTGCAACGCCGCATCCTGGCTCTGCGACGCGATGAGGAAAGCTGCGTAATCCCGGTAAAGTGCATCCCCGTTGGCAAAGAACGGCAGCCGTAGGTCTTCCCGCTTCACCGCTGCCCGCTGGTCTTCGAAAGTGCGAATGGATCTTCGATACCAGAGATCGGCCTGCCGGTTTTGTCTCTTGCTGGCGAAGAAATTTCCCAGGGCGTTTTCGATAGTCCCACGCAGGGAAGGCGCCTCCGCGGATTGCTCATACACCTGCATTAACGTTCGTGCTGGATCGTCCCCCTTTCCCTGCCGCGTGGCCACGATCGCCTGCAGGAAGGTTGGATCCAGCTCTCCCTCTTTGTCTCCCGCCAGACGCGCCGCCTGTATGGCTTCCTCACTGTGTCTATTTGCGGCGTCGAATTGTCCCTCCTGGTAGAGCAGAAACGCCAATTGGGTATGAATCCCCACTAACACTTCGGAAGAACCGGTGGCTTGCGCGGCTCGTAACGCTTCCTCGTAGTTGCGGGTCGCTGCCTGGAAATTACCGAGTTTGTAGTCCGCCGACGCGGCGCCCCACAGCCAGTTAATCTGCGTGCTGATGGATCCGATCAGGCTAGCCTCCTGCTGCGCCCGCTGAAAGCAAGGGAGAGCCTTCTCAAAATCTCCTAACGCAAAATAGGCGACGCCCATATTTCCTAGCGCCGATTGCAGGATCCACCGCGCCTGTATCGACTCGGCCGCATTCGCAGCTTCGTTCAACAAGCCGACAGCTTCGTCATAGTGCTCCAACTTGAGCGCCGCAGATGCGAGGTTTAAGAGATCTGTAGCCTCTAGGAATGGGTTGTGCTGTTCACGAGCGACCTGCAGACTTTTTCTGGACAGTTCCTCGGCTTCCGTCCAACGGCCTTGATATCGCTGAACCATAGCTTCCATTTGCAGGACATCGCCATTCTGGGCCGAGCGGCCAGCGGCAGAAAGATGCTGTGCCTCCTGCAACTCCTGATCGGCTTGCTCGCTCTGGCCCGGCGATGCATTCGCCAACGCGCGGAGCAAATTCCTCTTGATGGCTTCATCGCCTGCAGCCGGGTAGGAAACGTCCGGGGCCTCCAGCAGGGCGATCACCTCCGACGGCCGCCCTTGATCCATGAGAATCTCGGCTTCGAGGAGACGGAATTTCATTGCCCAGTCCGGCTCGCGCGCAGAGAACTCCAGACGGGCGCTCTCCGCCTTCTGGCCGGCGGCTCCGAGATTGCCGTGAACAAAGTCGCTGTGGATCTGTTGGAATGCCACCGCCGGATCGGGAGCTGACTCATGCCGGCATCCAGCCAAAATGCCGGCCAGCAGCAGGCCGGCTACAAAGCACACGGAGGGACGCTCACGCCATCGCCGGTATTTCACTTCAACCCTCAGGGCTTGGTTGACAATATGGGGCACCCCGGTTTCTTGGACGTCCCAGTTCGTGGCAGGTCCTCAGGAACCTGTGTAGAGTTGAAAACCGCCCCAGTACAAGGGCTTGCGGTAGACAGCTTGCGAATGAATCAACGATAGCTTTGCTGTCCGCAACGCTGCGTCGGGGGGACTACCAGCCGCAAGCTCACCGTAAAGGTGGTCCATCAGGAGCGGGGTGGATGCATCGTTGACTTCCCAGAGCGCGCCGATCACGTTGTGCGCTCCGGCGTGCAGAAAGGCCCACGACAAGCCCACCAGTCCCTCACCGGCATAGGAACGGAGACCCGATCCGTAGCAAGCGGATATGGTCACCAGGCGCGCGTGCAGCGGATAACGCATGATGTCCCGCGCGTAAAGCTTGAAGTTCTCTGGATTGTCCGGCGGCGGCGAAAGGACGACCGCGGAGTCCAGCGGATCCAGCCTGCTCGCCGTCCCATGAGCCACAAAGTGGATGTAGGAGAATCCGTCCGGCTTGCTCTGGGCATAAGCCGCGGGCACCGCGCCGGACTGGGTGACTATGGTCTCACCGCGTTCGGGAAAATGCTTTTCGATTCCCCGGATCTCGGCAAAGGCGTTCACCAGTGTGTCGTAGCCGGTGCCACCGGCAGTTGGATTCCCGATCAATAACAGCTTCTTTTGGTCCTCGGGGAAAGAGCCAGGATTGAGCCGGGAGAGCATGCGAATCGAGTTCGCGTTGCGGATAGTTACATCTTCAATCCAATAATGGGGGCTGCCAGACTGCGAGGTAAGCAGGGTCTCGAAATTCAATCCATTCAAGATGCCATCGGGAATGATGACAACTTTGGACCCTTTGGGGATCATGGCCGCAGCCGGACTGACAAGGGTGTCATACAGCATTTGCGCGGCGGCGTTCGCGTCGCGAACCGGGTCGGTCGATTTCAGAATGGCATTCTGATAGCTCTTGATCTGGACTTCGATGGTAGATTGCCCGGGAAGCGGTAACAGCTGCGTTCGATGAGGGGTGACTACCCACATCCAGGATTTTTCCGGTCCCAGCGAATAGAAAAGAATTACGCTATCGAGCTTACGGGCAACCGCCTGTTCGTCTGTAAGTCGATCTGGTGGTGAATCCGTCTGCTGGTTTGCGGAGCCCAGACCTTCGGATAGCGTTCTCGCCCGGCCGACGTCGAGAAGCTGTAACGCCGCCTGCTGCTTTTGCGACGCGATCAAGAAAGCTGCGTAATCCCGGTAGAGCGCATCCCCATTGGCGAAGAACGGCAGTCTTAGCTCTTCTTCCTGGACGGCCGCGCGCTGCTCTTCGAAAGTGTGAATCGACTTGCGGTACCAAAGGTCGCTCTGCCTGGTTTGTTTCTTCCCTTCGTAGTATTTTGCCAGCGCATTTTCTACCGCTAGATGCAGCGAAGGGATGTCGCCGGATTGTTCGTGCATCCGCAGCAGCATGCGTTCTGCTTCCTGCCCGCCCGCACTGCGGGTCGCCAGGAGCGCCTGCAGAAACGCCGGATCCAGCTCCGCGGCTTTATCGCCGGCAATGCGGGCCGCCCGGATCGCCTCCTCGCTGTGCGTCTTTGCCACATCGAACTGTCCCTGCTGATAGCAGAGAAATGCTAACTGCGTTTGAATGCCTGCAACCTGGCCGGGAGAGTTGATGGCCAGCGCATCTTTGAGCGCTTCCTCGTAGTTCCCGGCGGCCGACTGCAGATCGCCAAGCCGATAGTACGCCGCTCCGGCGCTCCATAACCAATCGACCTGATAGCGCCTGGCCCCGATCAGCTTTGCTTGTTGCTGCGCCTGCTGAAAGTTGGAAAGGGCTTTCTCATAATCTCCCAAGGAAGCATAGGCTACGCCCAGATTTCCCAACGCCAGCTGGATAAGCACCCTCGCCTGAATCGGCCGGGCTACGGCCACAGCTTGATTGAGCAAGTCTACGGCTTCATCGTAGTGCTCTCGTTGGAGCTCCTCATGGCCGAGATTCGAGAGATCGCTCGCTTCAAGGAATGAGTCGTGCTGATGACGCGCGACCTTGAGACTCTTCCGGGAAAGTTCTTCGCCCACATTCCAGTTACCTCGATGGTCTTGAATCACAGCTTCTGCTCGCAAGACCTCTCCAATGAGGGTGGAGTTGCTGCCATCGGCCAGCCGCTGCGCTTCCAGCAACTCCTGATCGGCTTGCTGGCCCTGGCCGAGGGTTGCGTGTCCAAGAGCAAGAAGGACGTTGCGCTTGATGGCGTTGTCGCCTGCGGTTGGATAAGAAATCCCCGGGGCTTCGAGCAGCCCGATTGCCTCCGGCCGCCGGCCTTGATAAACGAGTATCTCAGCTTCAAGGAGGCGGAATTTCATGCTCCACCCGGGATCGCGGGCAAGGTAATCCTGCCTCGCCACATGGGCTTTCTTGTAAGCTGCTTCCAGATTGCCGAGGAGCAAATCGCTCTTGATCTCTTGAAAGGTCGCTGACGGATTGAGTGCCGGCTTGGACCAGCACCCCGTTAAGAGACCAGCCCACAACAAACCGAGGGCCAAACCTACTATGGGAAAGTGTCGCCGTTGACGACCGACATGGCCATAGTCATTCCTCCCGACGCCGGGGAGCCCAACTCCGCACGGATCATGCAAATGCGAACGGACCCCGGATAGGCTACGATTTCCCCGAGAATGACCTTTCCGAAATTCGGAATGTGCAACACGTGTCCAAAGGACCTGCCAGGAACCGCCGGATGCACGCCATCTACCAACGAACAGAGAGCGCGTCCGTTTGGCTTGGACTCGGAAGCCAGCCAGCCATATCGGTCGGTTATCCACTGAAAGCCGTCTTCGCCTTTGGCACTTTTAACTAGTTTGTCAGCTTGTTGTTTCCCCGTCTTGTGAAAAATCGGCCAAGTGATCGGCTCTCGCTTGGCGGTCACGCTTTGTCCCCCCTCCAACAAGCTGGCATTCAATGACAGAGAAGCGTCGCAACCACCGATGAGCAGCCCCTCGAAGCGAGAACCGGTGAAGGAGACGATAGGCGCTCCTCCCTTCGCGGGATGCACCATGGAAACCTTGGCAACAACCCGTTCCGCAGTGATGACCTCCGCAATGTTTAAGCCCTCGATGACCGAGGTGGCTACAGTGGAGGCCGATCCATCTTCTTCGATATGCCGGCCGGAAACCCGGGTGTGGGAGGAACGGCAAGAAAAGATTCCCTCAAAATGGAAGGCTTCGGTCCGATGGGTTACGTGACCGCCAACAGGAGGCAGAGAAGAAGAAGCCTGGGGAGGCATTGTCTTTTGAAGCGGCTTGTCAATGAAACCGCCAAGCGAGTTGGCTTCTGCATGAAAGTAATGGGTCCTGCTGACATCAGCGCACATCGCAAACCTCGAAGAGGCAGAATTTAATTATGACTATTCAAGGTGAAATGATACCGCGCCAGATCGACGGCACCGGCTGCGCCCATATTTCCTCGAACCGCCAAGGTAAAGTCCCCCGACTGCTGGCCTACTGACGGAACCCGGATAGAAACCGTGTCTTTTGCCAGCTGCGAGGATATCTCAACCTGCCACGAAAGCGAACCGGAAGGCGCATACAGAAGGCAGCTGTAGGAGGAAAAGCGCTCTTCGGCCGGCAGATCGAGCGATAACAGGAAGGGTTTGCCAGCCACCACATTGGTAACAGAAACCTTCCCGCCGCGGCTGTTACCGCTGAACAGCGACACTGAGGGCAGAATCTCCGGGGCTTTGAGCTCGGCGATTTGATTTTCGAGGTGCGGAAAGAAGATTACATTTTGGTAAACGATCACCAGCAGGGACGCGGCCAGCGCGAACCAGGCAATCGCCGCTGGCCAAAACGTAGCCAAGGGCCGCTTGCTGACATGGCTGAACCCGGTTTTGCGAACGGGGTTGACCGTAAATTCGTGCTTGACGGCGCTGATGAACGCGTCCGTCGCCTGAAGATCAAGGGCGCATTCCTGGCAGTCGAAAAAATGCTGCTCAAATTCTTCGCGCTCTTCTGGCGTTAGCTCGTCCAGAAGATACTTCTCCGCTGCTGTGAACTGTGTAGCTTGGTTGTGATCCATAGTTTTAGGGCCTCGTCTCTTCTAATGCACCCGTAAGCGGTCAATATAGAACGACTTAAAGGACTGCTTCGCACGATGTAACAGCACTCTCAGATATTCGCGGCTAATGCCGAACTCGGCACAAACCTCATCTTTGTCTCGCTCTTCCAAAAGCACCGATTGAAGCAGCCGCCGATCGCGGTCCGTCAGTTGGCTAAGGATCTGGCGCACGATTCGCTCTGTATCCTTAGCCTCCAGCAGGCGGAGCGCACTGGGTTCGCGGCCCGGAACGGTTGTTTCGGCTTCGTCGTCGATGCTGGTTTCCATTCTTTTTTGCGAGCGATAGTGTTCCAGCAGCACGTTATTGCAGACAGAATTGACGAAAGGCCCCAGCCGGTCGGGCTTCCGAAGCCCTCCTTCTCCGCGCAAGAGCATCAACACGCGCACGAAGGTTTCCTGCCTCACATCTTCAATTGCTTCCTTCGAATTCAATCGTGAGCGCAGCTTGAGACGAATCAGCTCGCTGAAGTAGTGCACGAAATGCTCTTGAATATGCGCGTCCCCGGCACGAAGTCTCTCAATATAGGACGCATCGAATGCAAAGAATTCCAACCTCGATTCCTCCTGAGCGATAGCGAGCGCGATCAAGTTTACACCGGCGCCCGCACATGCTAAGAGGAGTATAGGGTCGTACATACTAGGATTACCGATCACCTTTGATAGAGGTGCTTACCAAATCTAGCGAATAGTGGCCTGCGAAGACCAAACGTTACAGGCCGTGGCGGCCTGTCGGCACTCTAAGACGCTTCCCCTTGAAAGCAGCCATGAACGCGCACCGTTTCGTGAATATACTTGCGCGATCCCTCCAAAAAGGCTACCCATCGATACCAGCGCCGTTACGGAGCATAATCCTGTGTATTTCTATTTATGGCAAGGATAGAGCAAACGTTACAACTCGACGGCAGCAAAGCGAACAAAAGTAATGAAACGGTTTCCGACGTGAAGGCACTACTCGCTGCACCTTAAAGTCTTCATCCAGGGGATACCTGTAAATGGCCGAGCTCAGCTACGCTGACGTGCGCTTGAACTACGATCCTTCAGCACCTCAACGGCGTTTTCGCGATGCGGGGCTGGAGGCCGCGTTCAGCAGCGCTTCAGCGCAGCTTCCCTCGGCTCCGCCGTGGCCCGCGGATGGTGTTCCGAAGGCGATCTCGTTGACGCCGGCGCCTGTTGCCACCGAGGACCTATCTCGCTTCAAGGGCTACGACGCTGTTGTGGTTACGTGGACGGCGGCTGAGGCCTCCGCATTGGCCGCGCTGCTCACGCCCGGTCATCCCATCAGCACATGGCATGAGTACCGGCACAACGTAGCCACGTATATTCCCCTGGTCACCGGCCTCACGGCTCCCTTCAACGACACATCCAGCGAGATGGCCCGCTACTACCATAGCCTTGGGCTCTACTTTCCCTGCCAGATCGGGAGCGCAAAAGTTCTTCTCTTCAAGAGCGGTCTGCACCTCGCGTATGACGGTCCGGCGACCCCGGTGAAGAAGCTCATGGCGGAGATTGCGCAGGCCGTCAGCCCGAAACTCTTCATCACCACCGGGACAGCAGGGGCGATCGGCGCCGATGTACTGCTCAGCGATGTGGTGGTGGGAGGCAGCGTTCGCTTCGACTGCACGGGGCAGTTCAAGAGCGAACCGTGGCACGTCGCCTCATTTATCCCTTCGCCGCTCCCGGCCGGGGCACTGGATGCAGTCACTCCCGCGCTATTGAAGGTGAATGCCTCGCGGGTACCGAACTCCAGAAGCACACCCAAGATATGGGATAAACCGACGGATGCGATTGTGACCACGGATGTCTTCGCCTTTGACGACTCCACGGATCACTACAAGCTGCAAGGGCTGGGCCGGGCCTGCGAGATGGGCGACGCCATGGTGGCTAGCGCGCTGCAGGCTTTTCCCGGCATCTCGTGGCACGCCATCCGGAATGCGTCCGACCCACAGATTTCCAACCCCGAAAACAACATCCAGCAAGCTGACCAGGAAGCGGCGCAAATTTACGCCAAGTATGGCGGTCTTACGACCGCCGCCAGCGTTATCACCACCTGGGCAGTCATCCTCGCCTCAAATACACTCAAGCCTTCCAAGGACAAGCGCTCCGGCATCAAGCTGGGGCGGCTCGCGCCGGCGCGGGACACCCTGGGTCTTACGCAAGGTGCAAAACCCACTCTTACCGCAAAAGAGAACCGTTCATGACAACGAAGACCATCACCCGATAGCGCACCCGGATTTTTGGGAAAAATCTAGCGGCGGTTGCGAAAGGCCTCGTAGCGCGCCTTGTTTTCGGCGTTCGCCGGATACAAGCCGGGCAAAGCTGCGCCCGCTTGCACTTCGCCCATGATCCAGGCTTCCAGCTTTTCTTGTTCAGCCGCCGCTTCGACAACCTCGTTGAGCAGCGCTCGCGGAATCACGACCGCCCCATCGTCATCTACAACGATCACGTCGTCCGGGAAGACCGCCACGCCACCACAACCGATCGGCTGCTGCCAATTCACAAACGTCAAACCAGCGACCGATGGGGGCGCCGCGGCGCCCATACACCATACCGGCAGGCCGGTGCTCAGGACCCCGGCTGCATCGCGCACCACTCCGTCGGTGACCAGGGCTGCGACACCCCGCACCTGCATGCGCGCACAAAGAATGTCGCCGAAGATGCCGGCATCGGTGATCCCCATGGCGTCAACAACTGCAATGCAGCCAGCAGGCATGGCCTCAATCGCGGCACGAGTCGAGATTGGTGAACTCCAGGATTCCGGGGTGGCCAGATCTTCGCGCGCGGGCACGAAGCGCAGCGTGAAGGCGGAGCCGGCCACGCGCTTCTGGCCGGATCGCAGTGGTTTGGTGCCCCGCAGCCATACATTGCGCAGCCCCTTCTTCAACAGCACCGTCGTCAAGGTCGCTGTCGCAATCTCGCAGAGCGCCGCTCTTGTCGCTTCTTCTAGTCCCATTTAGATACTCGCAATCATGCCTCCATCTACGCGGATGATCGATCCCGTCACGTAGGATGCCCGCTCACTGGCGAGAAAGGCCACTACGTCGCCATACTCTTCCGGCGTGCCTAAACGGCCCGCAGGGATGCTGGCCGTGCTCTCCTCCATCACATCCTCGACCGCTCGTCCTTCGCGCTTGGCTTTCGCCTGGTCGAGAAATTTTATGCGATCGGTGGCGATGCGGCCGGGCAGAACCACGTTGACGGTAATGCTGTCTTTGGCCACTTCGCGCGCCAGGGTCTTGGACCACCCCACCAGCGAGAGACGCAACGTGTTTGAGAGGGCTAGGTTGGGGATTGGCGATTCCACACCTGAGGAGGCACTGGTAATCACCCGGCCCCAGTGCCGGTCTCGCATCTTGGGCAGCACACGGTCGGTGATAGCGATGACCGATAGCACCATCGCCTTGAAATGTTTGGACCACAATTCCGGGTTCTGGCCGGCTGCCGTTGTTGGCGGTGGTCCCCCGGTATTGTTGACGAGGATATCCACCGGTCCCAGTTCACTTTCGATTTTCGAGATGTTCGCGTCGATTTGTGCCAGGTCGGCCAAATCCCAGATCAGCCCCATGTTCCTGACGCCGATGGCCGCCAAAGCGGCCTGGCTAGCAGCGATGGAATCAGCGCCGATGCCAGCCACGGCCACGTTTGCCCCTTCCCCTGCGAGCGACTTCGCCATCGCCCGGCCCAAACCACCCCCTCCGCCTAGCACCAGCGCGGTTTTACCATGCAGACCGAAATCCATTCAGCTCCTTTATTTCCAGGCATCCGCCTGGAATCGCGCGATTGCCTTTTCGTCGAATTGATAGCCCAAGCCGGGCTCGACCGGCAGGGCTAAGCCGCCATCGCGCACTTGCAGTTGACGGTCGATGATGTCGCAAAAGTTGAATATTTTGGTGTCAGGAAAGTATTCCACGAACTGCCCGTTGGGCGAAGCCGCCACCATGTGCACGTGCACATCGGCGAACCAGTGGGGACACATGGTGACTCCATAGGAATCCGCCAGCGCGGCAATGCGGCGAAACTCCGTGATGCCGCCGCACACCAGGGCATCGGCTTGCAGGATCGAGGCTGCCTGCTTGTCTAATATCTCTTTGAAGCGCCAGCGCCCGGCTTCGATTTCCCCCGTGGCTACCGGAACAGCGATGGCCGCGGCCAATTTGGCGTGGTTGTCGATCTGATCGGGGCTGAACGGTTCTTCAATCCAGTAAGGATCATAGGGCGCAAACCGGTCCATATAACGCAGAGCAGTCGGTACATCGGACCAGGCATTGTTGGCGTCGAGCATCAGCAGGACATCGGGGCCGATTGCTTTGCGTGCCGCCGCGATCCTTGTCTCTTCGGATTTGGGGTCGCCGCGGCCTACCTTCATTTTCACAGCGTCGAGCCCAAGGGCAACATAGCTTGCCATTTCTTCGCCCAGCATTTCCGGCGTCTTGCCCTCGAGGTAGTAGCCGCCGCTCGCATACGCCGGAACCGTGTGCTCATAAGCAGCGCCCAGATACTTGTAGAGCGGCAGCTTGGCTGCCCGGGCGTTTCTGTCCCATAAAGCGGTGTCGAGGATGCTGAGGGCTCGCATCACCGATCCTACGCGGCCATGGAGCAGTACTTCCTGATACATGTTTTTCCAAAGCAACTCCGTCGCCGTGGGGTCGGCGCCAAGGAGCATGGGCGCCAGCATCTCGCGCACCGCCGTGGACACCACATTTCCACCGGAGTGCCCGGCGTAACAATGGCCGATGCCTTCGATGCCGTCATCGGTGCGGATCCTCACCAGGCTGTAATCGCGCGAGGTGACCTGGCGGCGCGCGAAAGCCGTCGCCTGCCGCAGTGGAATATGCACAGTACGTGCTTCAACAGAAACGACTTTCGCCATTACATTCCTTTGCGAAACTGGAGCAGGCCGGGCGAATGCCTCATCGCGCGCGGTCTTGTTTGCGGTACGGAGTGGTTGGGGTCTTTGCCGGCCCGTCCGATCGCCGTGTTGGAACGCAGGGAGGCATGGGGAGGAGTGTAGCCACCGCGGCGGACGCGGCGCAAGCTTGCTCAATATTTTTCATGGGCGTGTTTCAATAAAAGGCGGTGAAAGCCACAGCTGCTCTTCCAGTGGATGCGATTCTGCCGGAGATTATCTCATCTCTAAGGCGCTGCCCTAACCTGGTGATCGAAGCAGCTCCCGGCGCCGGCAAGACCACGCGCGTGCCGCCGGCTCTGCTGGAGATCGTCAGCGGCGAGGTGGTGGTCTTGGAACCACGGCGGATTGCGGCCCGATTGGCGGCCCGGCGCGTGGCTTGGGAAATGGGCGAACAGGTTGGCCAGACGGTTGGCTACCAGGTGCGGTTTGAGGAGGCTATCGGCCCCCGCACACGGCTGCGCTTTGTCACCGAAGGAGTGTTGACCCGCCGCCTTCTCTCTGACCGAAGTTTAAAGAGCGTTGGCGCAGTGGTGCTGGATGAGTTCCACGAGCGGCACCTGGAAAGCGACCTGGCGCTGGCGCTGTTGAAGCGGCTGCAACAAACGCGGCCGGACCTGCGCATCGTCGTCATGTCGGCTACCCTCGATACCGTCCATGTTGCGCAATACCTCGACAAGTGCCCAATCCTGCGCTCCCAAGGGCGGCAGTACGAGCTGGCCATCAGCTACCAACCCTACTCCCCCAAACCACTGGAAGGGCAATTGACGGACGCTCTGGAGCGGCTGATGGATGAGGAGCCCACGGGCGATGTATTGGCCTTTTTGCCCGGGGCAGCCGAGATCCGGCGCGCCCAGCGCGAGAGCCAGGCAGTCGCACGCAGGTCCGGCTTGCTGGTGCTGCCGTTGCACGGCGATCTGCCTCTGGCAGAACAGGACCGGGCTATCGCGCCCGCGGAACAGCGAAAGGTCATTCTGGCCACGAACGTCGCGGAAAGCTCAGTAACGGTGGAGGGCGTGACCGCAGTCATCGATAGTGGGTTGGCGCGCATCGCGACCTCTTCCCAGTGGACCGGTTTGCCTACCCTTCACGTTGGCCGCGTAAGTAAGGCCTCGGCAAAACAAAGAGCGGGACGGGCAGGGCGTACCGGGCCCGGCCGCGTGCTGCGTCTCTACGGGATCGAAGACTACCAGCAACGGCCGGAGCACGACGCCCCGGAGATCGTACGGAGCGAGCTCTCTCAGCTTTGCCTGGCTCTCCGCGCGATGGGAATTGAGCAAATCGACTGGCTGGATGCACCGCCCCCCGGTGCAGTGGAACGGGCTGAGACTCTACTGGATCGCCTGGGCGCTACCAGCGAGCGGGCACAGCAGCTGATGCGCTATCCTCTGCATCCGCGGCTGTCACGCATTCTCATCTCGGCAATGGAACGTGGTGTGGGCGAGGACGGTTGCATCGCTGCCGCGCTTCTAGGCTCCGGCGCGCGCTTCGAGAAAAATGATCTGCTTACCGCCATCGATTCCGATCAGGATTACCGGACCCGGCAGCAAATCGAGCAGCTGCGCAGAATCGCACGGCCTGCCAGGCAAACGCAACACAAGGACGATGCCTTACTGATGTCGGTATTGGCCGGGTTTCCAGATCGTGTCGTGCGCCGGCGCAGCGGAAACCAGGTGCTGCTATCGGCTGGCGGCTCGGCTGAGGTCGCTGGCGAGCCTCCAGCTTACGAATTTATGGTTGCTGTCGACGCGGAGGATCGGAAAGACAAGCCGTTGCCGCTCATTCGCATGACTGCGCGCATCGAGCCGGAGTGGTTGATTGAATTGTTTCCAGACCGCGTGAGCGAACGTTCCACACTGGAGTGGAACCGGACGGCGGATCGCGTGGACGCGGTGAGTGCGCTGCTCTATGACGAACTGGTGATTCAGGAATCGAGAGGCGCCTTGCCGGATGCGGAAGCGGCCGCGGAACTCTTGGCACAGAAGGCGCTCGAGGCCGGCATCGACCGCTTCGTTGATAAGGAAGCGTTGCAGGAGTTCGTGGCACGAGTTACGTTCGCGGGCTTCGCGGCGCCCGACCTGGAGCAGGGGTTGCGTGAGTTGTGCCTGGGATTGCGCAGCTTTAGCGAGTTGAAGGGCGCGGCATCGAACTTGATTCCTATGCTCGAGCGGAAAGTGGGGCGACTCGACGAGATCGCTCCGCCGCGCATCCGGTTGCCCAATGGGCGCCATACGACGGTTCACTACGAAACCGGAAAACCGCCCTGGATCGCATCCCGCCTGCAGGATTTCTTCGGTATGAAAGAAACGCCTCGGATAGGGCCAGGGCAGACGCCGGTGGTAGTTCACTTGCTGGCGCCCAACCAACGAGCGGTCCAGACAACGGCAGATCTTGCGGGATTCTGGGAGCGCCTCTATCCCCAGGTTCGCCGCGAGCTGATGCGCCGTTATCCGAGGCATTCGTGGCCGGAGCGGCCGTGAATATGTGGCTCCCTCGTCAAGCTATCGAGAATAGGATTGTCTGTCTAAGTCGCGTTGACCAGAAATAACCAGAGTTTGTTGATGCAACAGCAGTCCTGAGTACCGCCGGCGATTCAATATCGTAGAAACCAAAGTGGGATTGCCCGGGCTTACCCCTTCAGATACCGTTCGCCTATCCGGACTATGGTGAAGGGGGTTTCGCTTATGAGCGCAACACGGTACTCAGCGTACTTCTTTGGTTGTGCGTTGTTCGCTCTGCCCGTGGTTATGCCCGCGCTGGGCGGCAAGGCAGCCTACGCAGCGACCAACATTGACGCCTCACAACACCAGGTGGATTGCCGGCGGCTCCAGGAAAAAGAGCAGGCCAACCTTGAAGCTTTGAAGCGAGCGGATCCCGCGATCCAGGCCCAATGGCTGGACTCAGTTTTCTACAGCGCAAAACAGAATTCATGCCTGGCCACTGTGTCTTTCATCCGGCACGGCGCCACTTACAGCGGAATTTTTGATGTTTCAGATAGCCGGGCAGTCTGGACCAAAGCCTATCGAGGAACAGCCCTGACGCCCACACGTATTGTTGCCATAGATTGGGACTTGTACGAAAAGGTGGAAGAGTTGGAATTCGCGCCGGCACACTAACAGGTTGCGAAAACGTCATGCGTAGTAGCCTTAGTTGCGGGAGAGGCTAAGGAGGGTGCGTTACAACCTATAGTTCTCACACACCCTCTTCAGCCCATTCCTTTTTCTAGCCCTTTACGGCACGAATAAGCAATGTGCGGAAAAACTCCGCGAGAGTCCCGAAGGGACGGTTGAACTTAGCCCAGGACGCAGTTCTGGGTAAATTCGAAAACATGATCCAGTCCCGTAGGGACGGCTGAAGGGTACCCAGGACGCTACCTTGGGCAATTTTCAGCCGTCCCTTCGGGACTAATCCTGCGGCGTGGGTTACCCAGCACTGGCGTCCTGGGCTAAGTTCAACCGTCCCTTCGGGACTCTCACGGAGTTTTTCAGCAATCTCTAAAGTTGTGCCCTGATAAAAGAGATGAGTTTTTCCGCAACGTGTAAGCCCGTACCGTTCACACTGAGCCAAGGAAAGCCGTTCCGTAGCTGTCGAAAGCTTTGTATGGGGGCTCAAAGCGGCACGGACATGGCTTCCAGCTCTTGAACGAGCGCCAAAAAGGATGGCCCACTCAAGCGAAACCTGGCTTGAGTGGGCCACCCCAACTAAGGCTTAGTCGCCGTGCCCTGTCCCGTAGTCGCGAAGTCCGAAACGCACCTGGACGATCAAACGGTCACCACTTTCGGGCGAGAGGCCTTTGTGGAACCCGAAGATATCTTCGGCAAATCCAGAACCCGCCGGTCCGCAGGAAACCACGTGGCGCTCCGTCCCATAAGCTTCTTCAATCTCTCCATCGGTCCGCCCCTTGTACATGGAGAGGAGGTGCTTTAACTTCTTGTTCACGTGAGTGCCGCGGATGTAGACGTGAGGTCCGTGCGACAGGGTCACGTCGGTCAGATAGAAAAAGAAGGTAAGGCCGCGGTATCCGTCAATATCGTAGTGGAAGCCTTGGCCAGCTTTCTTCTGTTCTTCAGTTGCGGATGGACCAGCAAAACTCCACCACATGCGCGCGCCTATCAGCACAGGTTCTGTCCGCAGATACTTCCTGGCAATGGCCAGGATATGCTTGTCGGATGCCAGCGCCTTCAGTACAGGCGAAGCGAGGAACGCATGGTTATACCGTCCAAGCTTGAACTTCCGGCCAAACTGCTGCTCGGCGATTTCCCGGTCACGATAGCTGAAAGGAAACTCGGTTTTGCCGTCGCCGAAACAGGTGGCCATAGAGGAAAAGGCAAGCAACTGTTCGACGACCTCGGGGCGGAGGCGCAAGCCATGGACAAACCCGTCTTTCGATATCGTGCGCGCCGCTGCATCGACATCTACATCTTCAATGTACGTGGTCTGATTCGCCACGGGCACTGCCTGGTTGCGCCTCAGGCTGTAGAGACCTACCATGGCTAACCGGACCGCCTGGAAACGACCAAGGACATACATCAAAAAGTGACCAGGACCGCCCCTCAAGTACGGGGCTGATCGGCTGTATACCGACGCTGATAGTCTGAGGACGTTCATCCACACTCCCGCGCTATTTTTTAACTAGCTTTTGAAATACTTAGAAACAACGCAATCGAAGGACTTCTCGACCGCAGTGACCCGCAATGTGAACGGCCACCCCTCCGGTTTCATTTCGCCAAAACTTCGCCTCGACAAAATGAACGATCGATCGGCAAATCTCTCCGCGGTGGCCATCTTAGCACTGGCGGAGCACTAAATGCTCGTCGATTTTTCTTAAAACCCTTCGGAGGACCGGTATTAAAGTACGCCTGTGCTTGTTACTAGGGAAAACCCCAGGCACCTCACCGCTGCCGAGGCGATTAACTACACGCAGCTCTTAGCCAGTATGGAACCCACATAGCCGCGCAAACTGTAGTGAATCAAACGACCCAATCGTTACCTGCAGGGGGATACAGGAGCGCGTCGTTCCGCACCATCTTAGATCTGATGGCTTTGCAGCGCGCACTGGCAAATAATGTAAGCCAAAAATCGCTCACATGGCTACTTATCTTTTAGAGACTAATCACTAGTACTCCAAAAGACGGTTACCTCTCTGCCAAGAAGCGCAAAGACCGACGATCGATGGGCAAGCCTCCGAAAAAACTCGTTAAACAATACTAAACAAAAAAAAGAGCGTGTGAACGAGTTCGATTCAAAACCGGCGCAATTTTTTTGCGCCCCAAAACCCGCTCGACCTCGGCTTTCAAACAGCCGCTCAAGCGGTGCGCCGAACGTGCCATCCGAGTGCTGAACCCTTTCTCCCGCGCGCTTGCGTTTTCGTCGTGTGTCCAGCGAATTTTGCGGGTGACCGGTTCCACTAGTAACCAGATCAAGGTTGTATCGCACTTTCGTGGGAGTACTCCTACCGTGGGCGAGAGGACCTCTTTATGCCAATCTTGACCTCGCCGCTCACAAGACACAGCTTGTCGCAGCCATGTCGCAACAACGGGAGAGGTGCAATTTTACAGGGGTTACTTCTGATCGGTTGGGCCGGCGGTGCGGTCCATCAGGCTGCGGCGCAGGTGTCAATAAGCGGTCCGTCGACGGTGCGGCTCGGTGGGAGTGCACAATTCAGTGCCCAGGCGGCGGGCGCCCCCGTTACCCCCGTATGGTCCGCCAACGGCTTTGCCGGCGGCACGGGCTCGACCGGCCCCATATCCACGACCGGCTTGTATTCACCGGCCCCAGCCATCTTTGCCGGCCACTCAGTCACCATCACGGCGACGATCAACGGATCCTCGGCTTCGTTAAACGTCAAGATTTTGAATGTGCTCCCAGTTCTCTCTTCGGCGTCGGTCACGCAAAGCGTGACCGGCAACAGTTTTTTGCTGGATGTACTTGGCTCCGGCTTTGTCACCACTTCGCAGCTTTCAGTAGCGGGCGCCAACGTCGCGACCATTTTCATTTCTTCCGGCGAACTGCGGAGCAACATCACTGTGCCGGCGGGAACGAGCACGATCGCAGTCGGAATCCTGAATCCCAACGCAAATCAGACCTCTCCGATGACGGAGACGGTGCCGGTACAGGCCATTCCGGCCGTAAGCTACACCCAAGCGGCCCGTCTGCTTGACCAAACGACCTTCGGCCCCACCCTCGCCGCGATCCAGCAGGTACAACAGATCGGTGTCACGGCCTACCTCAACCAGCAGTTCGCTACCCCGACGACACTCATGCCTGCTATTCCCAATCCACCGGTCGCTCTCTGCCCCGGCGGCACCGAATTTTGCGCGCAGAATTATTTTTGGCAGATTGCGCTCACCGGGAATGACCAGCTTCGTCAACGAGTGGCCTTTGCGCTGAGTGAAATGTTCGTCGTCTCTACCAGCATGGCGAACGCCCGCACCATACCGTCGTACCAGAACCTTCTGGCCAACGATGCTTTCGGCAATTTCAGCCAGATCCTCAACGACGTCACGCTCTCCGCCGCCATGGGTCAATATCTCGACATGTTGAATAGCGGCGTAGCCCCCGCCGGCCAGATCGCGGATGAAAACTACGGCCGCGAATTGATGCAGCTGTTTACCACCGGGCTCTATATGGTGAACCCGGACGGCACTCCGCAGTTGAATTCACAGGGGCAACCACAACCGGTCTACACCGAGCCACAGGTCCAGGCTCTGGCCCGTGCGCTGACTGGATGGACTTACGCCAACCCAACCGGGGGCGTGCCCACGAGTTTTCCTAACGGAGTACCAAACTTCGATCAGCCGATGCAGCCCATCGAGGTATCGCACGACACTTCGGAAAAGGTCATGTTGGGGGCGGATCTCCCCGCCGGGCAAACCGCGGAAGCAGACCTGGCAGGCCTGATCGCTGCCATATTCAATCAGCCCAACGTGGGGCCTTTCGTGTGCCGCCAGCTCATCCAGCACCTCGTCACAAGCTTTCCGTCACCGGCTTATGTTGAGCGCGTGGCCGCGGTATTTGCCAACGATGGCGCGGGTGTCCGCGGAGATATGAAGGCCGTCATCACTGCGATCCTGATGGATCCGGAGGCCCGTGCCGCCGATACCGACGCCACTGTAGATGTGGGTCATTTGCGCGAGCCGATTCTCTTCTTCACCGGAATTCTTCGCGGGCTGCAGTTCACGAACGTCAACCCCCAGGGCACTTATTTTGCAGCCACCAATTACACCGCGCCGCTGGGGCAAACACCCTATAAGGCCGCGAGTGTTTTTAACTTCTTCCCGCCCGACTATGTCATTCCAGGCACGACCATCAATGCGCCGGAGTTCGCACAGGAGAACACGGCCTCGGCCCTCGCCCGCCTGACACTGGCCGACCAGATCGTTCGCAACCACCTGACGACGTTCAACATCGACATGACCCCAACCAGTTTCCTGGGACAGATCGCCTCGGCGACCGGCAACCCCGCGACCGACAGCGCCAACCTCGTGAATACCCTCAATATCCTCTTTACGCACGATCAAATGCCGGCAGCAATGATGTCAGCCCTTGTGTCGAATGCTGCCCTTTTGCCGGACATCGGCCAGCGCGTCCGGGTGTCAACGTGGCTTGTCATCAGTTCAAATTTTTACCTGATCGAACACTAGTGGCTCTCACCAGCAAGAAGGGGTATCACGACCTATGACTATCACTCGCCGCAGTCTCATTCGCTACGCCTCGCTTGCCGCAGGCGGCCATCTTGCCGGGCTGCGGCCGTTTGGCGCACTCAACGCCCTGGCCCAGTCCGCTCAGAACTATAAGGCGCTGGTCTGCGTCTTCCTTTTTGGCGGCAATGACGGGAACAACACGCTCGTGCCGTTCGACAACACCGGTTACGCAAATTACGCCGGCCTCCGGGGACCGCTCGCTCTGCCGCAAAGCCAGCTGATACCGCTGACCGCGCTGCCCAACTACGCTCTCCATCCCAATCTGCCTGAAGTTGCCCAGCTATTTAATAGCGGCGCATGCGCTTTGATCGCGAACGTTGGCACGCTGATGCAGCCAACCACCCCCGCCACCGTGGCCGCGCAACTGAACCTGCCATCCAACCTTTTCAGTCACGCCGACCAGCAGCTGCAATGGCAGAACGCAGCCCAGACGGGATCCACGAGCACGGGCTGGGCGGGCCGGATGAGTGACTTGCTGGGTAGCAGCTTCAACCCGTCGGCATCGATCCCCATGATCACCACCGTGGACGGCGATACTCTGTTCTGCGACGGGCAATCGACCACTCCGCTATCAGTCAGCCCCGGAAACCTCGGAGGCGTGACGTGTGGTGAAGGAACACAAGAGTGCGCTGTCAGACAAGCTCTCGCACAGAGCTTCGTCAGCTTCTCCGGGGGCCTCAGCCTGGTGCAGTCGGCAAATACCACCACCCAAAATGCCTATCAGTACGCCAATGTGCTGACCCAAGCTGTTTCTGGCGTCTCGCCTATGGCTACCGTGTTTCCAGCCAATAATCCGTTCGCAACGCAATTGCAACAAGTCGCGCAGCTGATGCAGGTGCGCAGCAGTTTCGGGGTGAACCGGCAAATATTCTTTTGCGGTGTCGGCAATTTCGATACCCACGCCAACCAGTTCCCTCAGCAGAGCCTGCTGCTGAGTCAGTTGTCCTCGGCGCTGCTGGCCTTCTACCAGGCCACGCAGGAGCTGGGCATTGCCAACCAGGTGACAACCTTCACCATGTCTGACTTTTCCCGGGCCTTGCAGCCAAACTCGAACAGCGGCTGCGACCACGGCTGGGGCAGCCATCACATGGTGATTGGGGGCGCGGTGAAGGGAGGCCAACTTTACGGCACCTATCCCACGCTGGCCTTCGGGGGTCCTGACGATTCCGGCCAGAATGGCCGATGGATCCCCTCCACGGGCAGCGTGCAGTACGCGGCCACCTTAGCCAGCTGGTTCGGCGTCAGCCCATCCCAGCTCAACACGATCTTTCCCAATCTGAGCGCGTTCAGCTCCTCAAACCTTGGATTTGTGTAAACGCGCACTCTTCGTCGGTCGCGGGTGTTGTACGCGCCGCAAATGAAGGGGACAAAGCATGAGTTTTTCCGCGGCCTGTTTTAGCCCGTACATTTGGGGCCCAAACTTAACTGGGTTTCAAGCCCCTGCTGCCGCAAATCTGCTTAGCAAATGACAGGGGCAGGGACTAAAGAGCCTGCGCGAAAACAGACCTCCAGGACTAAACGAAACCTGACGTGTGCCCCATGTTCCGTTTGGTCCTTTAGTTCCGGTTGCTAATCTCACACACTCTCTTTAGCCCCTGCTACAGCTAGAACCACAACAAAATCGAGTTTTCCCGCAGCCTCTTCAGCCCCTGAGGGCACCATTCCTCGGTGGCTAAAGCCTCTCATTGCTTTGAGGTTAGACGTGCGGCCTAAAGGCCGTACCCTTCAAAACTCAGGTTTGTCGAGTGGCACGAACATCACCCGCGTGCCGGCGAAACCGGGCTTCGAGGCGAGTCACCGGATCAGCAGGACTGCAGCGCTCATTTTGGGTACAGTCACTTTTCCATCGTGGATGTGCTCGCGAGTCTTTGCCTTCCAATGTCCCTCCGCGTCGACCGAGGCGCCTCCAAAGGTCACGTCAGTTTTGCTGTCGATAGAAGGAGCAACCAGCCGCAACGCCGACACCGTACCCATCTGTAATTCCTTGAACGAAATATTCGCGTCGTGCGACTTGTCTCTGTTCACGATAACCAGAGAACGAGCCTTTCCAGCTGATCCCAGAAGGTAGCCCGTCAGGTTTAAGTGAGTGTCGAACTCGAGTGGCAGAAGTTGTTGACATCCGGCGCGGGCTACGGCAAACGCGAGCATCCCGTAATAGGGGACCCCAGCCGAGTTCATGCCCTTCCCATCGTCCTGCACAGGAGAGTAGCAACTGACAAAGCCCAGTTGGTTGACACCAGTTTCGATGTTGACGCCCGAGCAGCCGTAGTTCGCCAGCAGAAGCATATAGTCGAGCGTCCACAGAGCACCGAGGAACGTGTCACTCACGCCGGGCCGGCCGCCTCCAGAAAAGGAGTTGGTTTCACACATGCGCCACGGAATTCCGCTTTGTTGGGAGGCAGTTCGCAACCGCGTAAGGACATCTTTCAGCCGTGAATCCGGAAAGCGCAGTTGGTCCGCGTCACCGTGAGCCTGATTATTCCGGTAGTAGTGTGTCGTCAACAATTGGACGTCGCCCTTGGCATCCTTTGCCATTCGCTCCACCCACTCGACCGAAGAGGCTGTGTCGGGAGCGGCAAAACTTAAGCCCGGGACCGCCGCAACGATGGCGGAATGCCACCGGTTGTACTCCGTGCGGAAAGTCTCGTAGTCGTAGGGCGACTTGCGGAACGGCTCGTGACCGCGATTGTAGTTCTCCACTTCATTGCCGACTTCCAGCGCAAGCAACCGCGGCCCCAGAACGGAAGCAACCGCGCGTACTTCCTCGACCGCTTCCTCGATCGTGCCTTGGGCGAAGTTGACGCTCCAAATCGCTGTCCAATGGATGGCGTTGAGAAACGCCGCAAACTGTTCGAGGCTAGCCCGCGTGATAACCGTGTTCTGGCGCTCCGATTGGATGGTTCCTGCCGGTTCGTAGCGAGTGTAGTTCGCAACAATGCCGCCGACTCGTAGCACACCTTGCGGGCCCAGCCCATTGATCAGTTCCACATAACGATGATTGGCCGCACTCAGCAACCCAAGCGGGGCAACCGACGACATCTCATACCCCAAACCGGTGAAGTTGGCAGGAAAACTGACTGGCGCGCCGGGTCCTGGTCTGAGCGCGATCGAGGTGTCCGCGTCTGCAAAACCCAGAGGGAAAGCCAGACCGGCGGAAATCTTTACCGAATTTTTGAGGACGGCGCGCCTAGTAAACATGAGTATTCTCAAAAGCGGATCCTGCCGGTGACTTGCAGGTTGCGCGGAGTAGTCAAGGTGTTGGTCGGCACGCCGAACAGCGTGTCGGTTGGGGTGACATCCGGAAGCGCCCAGGCATGCCGGTTGAAGGCGTTCAGAAGTTCGAGTTTCAATTGCAACCTCAGGTCTTCGCGGATGGGCGTCTCCTTGATGACACTTATATCCTCGTTGTAATAACGATTAAGGCGGAGGGCCGACTCCACCCGAGGGAGAGTTCCGAACTGGTAGGCTCCGCCGTTGCGAGCGCCATTGGGATCCACAAAGGCTCCGTTGGCAGAATCCCGGGTCGTATTCAGATTGAAGAGGCTGTTGACGCTGGGGTTCGCCCCCGAGCTGGGGACGACAAAGGGGTTCACCTTACCTGTCTTCGATGCGGCACTCTGCAGGCTGCTCCCCGGCTTTTGACTGAAGCGGATGCAATCGTCCCAACCGGGAATCGCAGGCGCACAACCAAAAGAGATGGGAGTGCCCGATTGATAGCGGAGAATCGCCCCCGCCTGCCAGCCGCCCAACACCCAGCTGGCAGCGCCGTGATCAAGAAAATGTTGGCCCCGCCCGAACGGAAGTTCATAGATAAAGCTGGTGACAAACACGTGGGGCAGACCTTGCGTGCTGATCGCCTTCTCTCCCTTCAAATTGGTCGGATCCTGAACTGCACTCAAGCCGGCCGTATTGAGAACAAAGCCGTCCGCGTCGGTGATGTTTTTCGACCAGGTGTAAGACGCTTGCAGGTTCAAGCCGTTTCGGAATCGCCGCTGCAGAGAAACGAGAAGGGCGCTGTAGGAGGATTGGCCATCGTTCTGTAAGCAGCAGGCAGTTTGAATCTGCTTGTACTGCGGATAGGGCCTGAGCGCCTGGGCGGTTTGCACGCCCGTTCCATAGAGCGAGTAAAAGCCTGGAAAAGGCGGCGTAATCCCAGCCGTGTTGGCGGCCAGCGTACTACTTAGGTTGTTGCCAAGCGCAAAAGCGCTCTTTGGGATGTCGTTGATATTTTCCAGGTTGGAGCGAAGAAACGTTCCCCGTTCGCCATCGTAACCGATCATCAGCAGTAAATCCGGCGCCAGTTCATATTGCATCTGGAGAGTGAATTGCTGGGTCATCCCCGGACGGTTCATCCTTTGCCGGATGTAGTTATTCGACACCGTCGTTCCTTCGAAGAAGCCCGGATTGAGAATCGGAGGTGCGGCGAAGGCGGGGAAGCCGCCGTTCGCATCAAACGCGGCGGTAAAGCTGTTCACGCTGGTGAAACTAGGATTGGAGTAGTAGCCGGAACCCATATTGACTCCGCCGTCCGCGTAGAAGAGCGGTGCATATTCGATGGCGTAGCCACCACGAAAAACAGCCTTGCCGCTTGCGCCGTACGGTGCGTAAGCAAAGCCGATCCTCGGTGCCACATCCTTATACCAGGGGCTGATCCACTTGGTGTTGCATTTGCAGGTAGTGCCGAACACCAGCGCGCCCGGAAGGCCGGAAGTAGGATCAGAAGCGGTTTGCTCGAAATTGGATGTGAGATTGTGGGCCTCCGAGCGGGGAAGGTCCACAGAATAGCGGAGGCCGAGATTCAAGGTGAGATTCGATCGAAGCTTGTAATCATCCTGCACGAAAACGGCCCAATACGCGGAGAGCCACCGCGGTTGACCGGCATAGGCAGTCTGCGAGGCGCTCGAAGCCTTACCCAGAAGCAGGCTGGCGAAACCATTGCCGCTATTCGTGGTGATGGAGGGCGTAGAGTCGCCCGCTGTTTGCGCCCGGGCAAACCCTATCGTCAGGCTGGTGCCATCATAAGGCGAGAATTGCTGGTAACGGTAATCCCCACCCACTTTAAGCCCGTGCTTTCCCTTTTGGATCGAGAGCGAGTCAGCGAGACGGATGCCATTGTCGAATTTCTCGTTGTTGTCTCCGTTGGAAAGCGTCGGAATGGACTCACCCACAGCCGTAATCGGGAAATTGGTGGAGTTTACATTGCCGATGCCAAGCTGTTGTGCGTAATTTGTCTTGCCTAAGGTGGCGATATTGAAGTTTCTGGCGTCGGTCCGGTTGTAGCCAACTAACAGTTGATTCACTATCTGGCTGCGAAGCGTAGACGTGAGTCCCAAACGCAGGAAATCGGTGGTGAAATACTGGTGCCACTGGTTTGGATCCACCGGATCCGGGAGCGTACGGGACGCCTTTTGACTGCTGTTCATGCGATGGCTCCACATGCCGAACAGCTTGTGATTGGTAGCCAACGAATGATCGATGCGGAAGGTATAGACCGCATTGTTGATGGGATACGGGACGTTGATGGTGTAGTTGTTGAACGTGCCGGAGGCGGTCGGGACCGGGTAATAGTTAAGGTAATTCTTCCCCACCCCGGTAATGCGGCTGGCCGGAATCACATTGCCTGGAAACGCTGTGCGGCAGCCCAAGCCATTGACGGTTCTCTCCGTAGCCGGATCAAAAATCTGGCCACCGTAAATAGGCGTGTTATCACAGGGGTTCGTCGCCAGAACGGTCGTGGTCAGAAGCGCGGAGAAGTCGCCGTTGCGCATGGCTTGGGTGGGAACGGTCGATGTGGTGGAAGAGCCGGCGCTCTGGATAAATTGCTCCCAGGAAAAGAAGAAGAAACTGCGATCCCGGCCTTGGTAAACATGGGGAATCGTCAGCGGACCTCCCAGGTTGATACCGTAGTCATTCTGCTTATCGGACGGGCGCCGATAGAGGGCATTGCACGAACCAATCGCAGCCGGTGTCGTAGCGCTCTGCAGGCAGACCGACCGGTGCCCGTTATTGAAGTAGGTGTTGGCGTCCAGATCGTCGTTGCGGAAGATGTTGTAGACGGTCCCGTGATAGGCATTTGTGCCTGACTTGGTTACGAAGCTCTCCACCCCACCCGTCGTCCGTCCAAACTCCGCAGCCGGGGTGGAAACGATCAGCTTGAACTCCTCGATGGCTTCCACCGAAGGGGCCTCTTCATCGTAGAAGGAGGCATTTTCCGAGCGGATCTGGTCGAGGCCGTCCAGGAGAATCTCGGCCCCCTGATTTTGCGCGCCCCCTATCTTGATTTGCCGGATGCCGTTCCCGCCAGAGGCGCTGGTTTGCGTTCCAGGACCGACGGTGCCGGGCTGGAGGAATATGAATGCTTCGGGCGAGCGAAGCGCGCCCACACCCCCCAGGGCCAGGGGTAGATCGGTCACCTGTTTGGTGGTGATGACTCCGCCGATCTCTGACGACTCAGTCTGCAACGATGGCGCGGAGGCGTCTACGGTGACCGAATCCGACGTACCGCCTACTTGCAGACTCACTTCCAGCACAGCCACGGAGTTGACTTGAATGATGACCTTTGCGTAGCGCGCCGTCTTGAAGCCGGCGGCGGAAACCGAAACATCGTAGGTGCCAAGAGGCAAGGCGGGAAAACGGAATTCGCCAGCATCGTTCGATTCACCAGTGAGCGCGATGCCGGTGCCGAGATCCTTGGCGGAAATCTGTGCGTGGGATACTGCCGCACCAGAGCTATCGACAACATGCCCCGACAAGCTGCCTTGATTCAGTTGCCCATGTGCGTGCGCGAATGAAAAGAAGAGAGCGGCGCAAAAGGAGAGCCACTTTGTGCGCAATTGGCGGTTGCGTTTCATATCGAGACCTCCGGCTTTGCAGCGAAACGTTTCGATCGTTAGGACGTACCAAGGTAAATTCGTACACCTGCGACTGGCAAGGGGCAGAGAGCCTTATGCGGCAACTTGGGCCGAGGCGCTTCCCGGCAATTTGAGGGTGGATAAAGGCGAAAAGGAGGCTTTCTGACCGGCGGGAGAGACTACTATAAAGTTAATTGAGTATGCCAGGTGCCATGCCAGAGGATGAGACGGCGAGACTGCAAGCCCTCCGGCGCTACGCCATCTTGGACACGATGGCAGAACAGGAATTCGACGACGCAACCGCGTTGGCTTCCTACATCTGCGGCACGCCGATTTCGCTCATTTCCCTTGTCGACCAAAACCGCCAATGGTTCAAATCCAAGGTTGGCCTGGATGTTTCCGAAACATCTCGGGCCGAAAGCTTCTGCGCACATACGTTGACGGAACCCCGTGTCCTGGTTGTCGAAGACGCGCTACGCGATCCGCGTTTCGCCGAAAATCCTCTGGTGCTTGGAGATCCCAACATCCGTTTCTATGCGGGCGCGCCGCTGATCACTCCGAATGGCCATGTTCTGGGTACGGTCTGCGTCATCGATACGCAACCACGGACACTTTCGCCCCCCCAAATTGCCGCTCTGGAGGCGTTGTCACGACAGGTGATGGCGCTTTTTGAGTCCAGAGTGCGCCTGCTTGATAACCGCAAGGCTGCGGATGCGCTCCTGCAAAGCGAGAAGCTGGCAGCCGTCGGCAGGCTGGCCTCCAGCATCGCCCACGAGATCAACAACCCGCTGGAAGCGGTGACGAATCTTCTTTACCTATGCCGTCGCCAAGCCATCATGCCGGACGTGAAGCAATGGCTGGATGAAGCCGAGATTGAGCTGCGGCGCGTCTCGACCGTCGCCAACCAAAAACTTCGCTTTCATCGACAAGCGCTCCGCCCGAAACCCGTGTGCTGCGAGAACCTGGTCTCCTCCACTCTTGCCCTCTATGAGTCCAGGCTACAAAACGCCAATATTGTGGTCGAACAGCACCTGCGGGAAAAACGGCCGGTGGAATGCTGGGAGGCGGATATTTGCCAGGCGATCGGGAATCTGGTGTCGAATGCGGTGGATGCCATGCCAAGCGGCGGTCGTCTTGTGGTCCGGAGCCGGAAGACGAAAGATTGGAAAACGGGCAAAACCTATCTGGCGCTTACGGTTGCCGACACTGGAACCGGCATGACTCTACAAACCCAGCACCATGCATTTGAACCTTTCTTCACGACAAAAGGCATTGGCGGCTCAGGCCTGGGCCTCTGGATAACCAAGACAATCATGGAGCGGCACCAGGGAAAGATATTGGTCCGCAGCACCCAGCGGCCCGAAAGGCCGGGAACTGTCGTTGTGTTGCAATTGCCCCTTTGGAAGGAGGCCAGCTCCCCCCTGGCATCCCCAATCACAGAAGCGGCGTACGGCGAATAGGCCCTGGCAATGCCCTATACGAAACCGAGATTGGTGCTGGCAAAGCTGGCGATGTTTGGGAAAATCGTGGGGAGTTGTGCCGCACTCACCCCGAACCACTGGGCCAGCGTCGAAGCATACTGAATGCTTGCGGTCGAGGGAACCCAGCGGCCATTCGAACCGGAGTCGTCAGGGCCGCCAAGCGCCAAAGTCGGGAACGTGCCGTACATCTTGCCCCCGTTGACCGCCCCGCCCAGAACGATGTGATGCGAACCCCAGGCGTGGTCTGACCCGGTGTTCGAGTTGGGTTGGAAAGTACGGCTAAAGTCAGACATGGTGAAGGCGGTTACTTCATTTTGTACGCCAAGCTCTTGCGTGGCCTGGTAGAAGGCCGCTAAGGCTGGACTGATGCTGGCCAGGAGAGCCCCTTGTAGAGTCAGCTGGTCGGAATGAGTGTCGAAGTTGCCGATCCCGGCAAAGAATATCTGGCGGTTGACGCCCAGCGCGGAGCGCACCTGGATGATCTGCGCTATCTGCTGCAGCTGAGCGCCCAGCGCGTTGTTCGCAGGGAACACAGTCTTCAGCGGGGTAATCGACTGGACGGCATCGGAAAGCGTCTTCGCGTAGGCATAGGCGTTGGTAGTGATGGAGTTGTCAGCCTGTACCAGGGTAAGCCCGGAGCTGAAGCCGAGCAGCGCCTGCGCGGTTGCTTGCTGGGCGGCGCACTCGGTGGTTCCTTCGGAGCATTGCCCGGCGCTAAGATTACCCGCACTCACGGAAACGGGTGTGCTGCTGGCGCCGTTGCAAAAGAGAGTATCACCGGCAACCGAGGTGATCATGGGAATGCTGGCGTTCGCATTGTACGTGGTGTTGAGCGTATCGGCGATGCGCCCCGCCCAGCCTGTCTGCGTGGCCCCACTCTGCGCAGCGTTTTGCCACTCCAGTTGCTGATCAGGGTGAGAGAACAGATTGGTGGGCACGGTTTGTCCGGCTAAGTATTGCGTGCGGTTGGTCGGCTCCACGAGGGTACCGACATTGGTAACAATGGCGGCTGCATTGCTATTAAAGAGAGCTTGAATGTCGGGAAGACCGGGATGGAGGGCAAAGTTCGGCGCGGACGTCAGAGGCAGGAGCTGGTCCTGCGCAAGCGCGAGGGGTCCGCGCACCTTGGAGTAATTGGCATAGCCAGTGGTGTCAAACTGAATCAGCGTATTATTGGCGTCGTTGCCGCCGTAAAGAAAGACGCAGACCAACGCCTTGTAACCGGTCGCGCTTTGCGCGAGGGCGTTGAGTGTTCCAAAGGGACGGAGACCGGCAGCGTTGCCAGCCGCGGCGAGAGATGCGTATTTAACAAAAGTGCGCCGGTTCACGATGGTTCTCCTCTGCGACTTGGTTTAGTGCTCGATCTTGTATTGCGACGCGGTAATCACCAGGTATGTTGCGACACGAACCCGTTCGGCGATATTGCTTAACGTGGCGACGTGGTTCACAATCGCGGTCCGCATGTCGGCCGGCATCTGGCTGTGCGTAAAGATGATCGCCAGGGAGTCGACCAGATTGCCGGAGTCGGTGAGAGCCACCCCGGTATGGGAAGCGGTTAGACCGAGCGCACTCGTGGCGCTGAGGTCGACCTTGAAATTGGTAATTTTGTTGTTGACTAGATTGTCGGCAAGCGTGAGACGGAGAATCGCGCTTGCGGTATTCTCCTGGCCAAACTCAGGCGCATTGGTCGCGCTGCCAGGAATGATGTAGTCGGGCGGAAAGAAATTGAACACGCTGCCGGAGGTGTAAGGCTTCTCGCCAAGAGCGTTCGTGTAGTTGCTGAGGCCGCTATAGTCGCTTACGCTCGAAGTGTTGGTAAAGGAAAGACCGCGGAGGACATTGGTCATGTAAAGCATGGCCTCGCGAAGATGGCCGCCATCAAAGTCGGGGCTGGTGTCGCCGGCGCGAGCGTCGGCATCCTCCAGAATCGCGCGAATAACAGCCCGCATGTCTCCTCGAACGCCGCTGCCGTTATCCGCAAAAACTGCGCTCACCCTTGCTACGTAGGCTGGGCTGGGACTGCTGGCAACCAGGTGCTGGATAAGCTGGCGGCAGACAAACGGCCCCACGTTGGGGTGAGCGAAGATATTGGCCAGCGCGCCTGCGAGGTCCTGTTCGGCAGACTGACCGGCGGGAAGTGTGGTCCCATTGAGAAGAATCTTGGCAGTGGTGTCATGGGCGCTTTCCACCGCAGCCATGGGGGAGTCATAGTTCGCCGTGCCATTGGGGAACTTGCTGGAAGCGCCTCCCGTGGCCGTGGCGTAGGTCCACCCGGTGTAAGCGCGGGCGAAGGCCTCGACTTGTGCTTCGGTGTAGACCGGAATCGGATTGCCGCTGGAATCCAACTGCACACTGCCATCCGGGTTGAGCATATCGAGGCCGGTAGTGAAAAGCTGCATCAGCTCGCGAGGATAGTTTTCATTGGCGATCTGGCCGGCCGCCGGCTTGTTGCTGTTGAGCATGTTGAGGTAGCCTCCCATGGCCGGGGAGAGCGAGACATCCCGCATGATGGTGGCGAAGTTGGTGAAGGCGTCCTGAGAAAGAATGTTTTGGTACGCAGTGACTGATCGCGCGTTGACGGAGTTGGTTGAGACAACAAAGATTTCCCCGAGTGCCAAAGCGACGCGCTGGCGTAGTTGGTCGTTGCCGGTGAGCATGGTCTGCCACCATTCCGATTGCTCGCAGGGTACGAGATTGGTGGAGGTGCAGATGGCCGTCGGGGAAGCCGCAATATCGGGCAATAGTGTGGGCGCGACACTGAATTGCTCGGTAATGTACTGGTCAACTCCAACCTGCTGCACGTGCTGGATATCTGTGAGCGTGGGACCGAAGGTGGCCTGGTCCAGCACCCGAGCCGCGGTGGTCAGGGTGGCTTTGATGCTCGTCACCGAAACAGTGACAGTTGCGGAACCTTCCTCGGATGCTGGATTGAGAACACTGACGGCAAGCGAGGTGGTTCCGGAAGGAACAGTCAGGGTCGCGCCCAGTTCCGTTGGCGAAATGAAATTAGTCGTGACCGGACTACCCGCGATTCTGATCTGCGCTCCAGCGGCGAATTTCGTGCCGACTACATCAACCTTGTAAGTGGTGGAGGCGTCAACCTGAGTGGCGGTAATCGAGCTGATTGTCGGGAGAGGGTTCACTTGTTTCCGGAGAAGAGCGCCAGCGGGAAGGGTTTGCGCAACCATGCAGGCAGGCGTTGCGGTTAACAGGAAGCCGAGAGCGCAAATGCAAGAACGGGGCCGCACGCTACGCACGTGCGTAAGGGGAGCTAGCATTGATACCTCCGGCGGTATTAGGAGGGGTTCGTCAGTGGTTTGTCAGCGGTTCGTCAGCGAAACAGGCGAGTACAACGGAGTAAACTCCGTGCGTGGTTTTAAGTTGCGAAAGGTTTCGAAAAAAATTCGCGGGCTCTGCCGGTGTTCCTGGTAACACCGGCAGCAGTTACCGGTGATGGTTACCAGATGAAAGAGGTCGACTGATCACTCTGCGCAAGAACTAAACAAAGAAAACCGCAGATCTCTCCACCCTGAAGGGTACGGGCTTCAGAGTCTGCGTGAGAACCGGATCTCTAGGACCAAACAGAACCGACGGGTGCCCCATGTTCGCACCAGCTAACGTGGGCCGAAAAAGACGGGCGAAGCCCTTCCCATGCTTTTAGTCCTTGAGTGAAAGCATTCGAAGAATTCATAATCGGCCCACGTTAGCTGGCGCGAACATGGGGCACCCGTCGAATTTTCTAGTGATCGGGGTTGGTTTTCGCGCGAACTAACCGTCGGGTTCCGTTTGGTCCTAGAGATCCGGTTCTCACGCAGACTCTGAAGCCCGTACCCTCCAGCGTGGAGAGATCCGCGGTTCAACGGATCCTTCCATCCGTCCGTGGGTCGGGACAAGACTCCCCGCCGGCCTCGACCCTCAGCGACTCATCCTTCGTGACTTAGACGTACGGGCTTTTTAGCCCGTACATATTCACGCTGACAAATGAGGCTTTAGAGTCTAAGTTCGGTCTGTTAAAAAATCAGCTTGGCGGCCACCTGCAACTGGCGCGGCGGAAAAGCCGTGGTGATGCTTCCGAAGCTGCCGTCGGTGCGATTGGAGTCTGGCGCTCCGTAATTTACATGGTTCAGTAGATTGAAGGCTTCGCCGCGGATATCAAGCAAAGAAGATTCGCTCCAAAGCCGGAAGCCCTTGTGAAGCCCCATATCGAGTTCGTTGAACGTGTAATCGCGTAAGGAATTGCGGCTCGCGTTGCCATAGGGATGGCTTGGGTCCGTGGGTATGCTCACAGTGCTGGAGTTGAGAAAATTCGAGACCGCAGTGCTGGTCTTGATGCGCTGGCCCTGCGGCGTAATCGGATTGCCGGAAACGTTTGGCCGGTACGCGAGCAAGTCGCTGACGTCAAACGCAGCCGGCTCAGAGTAGACCAGGTTCACCGGTTGGCCACTGGTGGCCGTGTTGACTGCGGAAATCTGCCAATCGCCCAGCGCCATCTGGACGACTCGCGGCGCACTCGCCCCGAAATGCCGGCCTTTCCCATACGGCAAATCCCACACCACCGTAAGAGTGTCGTTGACCGGCTGGTTATACGCCGATTGCCCACGCTCGCCCGCAAGGTTGGCCAGGTTTACACGGGAGTTGTCGCCATTCGGGGTATCCAGGTGGCCGGAAGCATTGTCGATAGCCTGAGAGTAGGTAAATGCGTTTAGCAGGTAGAGTCCGCCGGAAAAACGCCGCTCAAGCTTGGCTTGCAGTGCGTTGTAGTTAAGGAACCCGGCGTTGATGGACTCTTCAATTCCCGTAAAGGTCGTGATCGGCCGTCGCGCCTGCAGGCTCTTGCAGCCTGTCTGGTTGACTGGCGTCGCATTCGTCGCCGTGCAAGTGGCAGTGAGCGCGTTGGAAGCAGCCTGATTCAGGTCAGCCAGAACCCACAGGTGAACACCATGAGATCCCACGTAGCTGAGCGAAAATACCGTATCCTTCAACACCTCCCGCTGCACATCGAGGTGCCAGGTCTGCACATATCCAGTGGAAATGTTTTTAGGAATGTAACGGGTCTGCGCCAGCAGGGTGCTGAAGTTCTGCGGGCTGGCAAAATTAGCAGGATATCCCTGCGCGACAGTACGGAAGCAATTCGTGAAGTTGTCGCCGGTGCAGAGTGGCTGAGTAGTTCCGCTAGGACTGAACGGCGCAACCTGGGTGATGGACGAGTTCACGATGTACGGCCCGTTGTACGCCAGCAGGTTTTCGCCACCCTCACGATTGAACTGGTCGAAGCTTAGACCGTAGGCGGAACGGATGACAGTTTTCGGATCGAGTTGGTAGGCCACACCAAACCGCGGCGCAAAGTCGAGATGCGGTGTATTTACCAGGGCACGATTGTAATTTGAGCCCCCGCTTGCCTGGACGAGGGTGTTCGAAGCCGGATCAAAATTTGCCAGGTGATTGCCGTCGACAAATTGCGGCGTCACCAACTCGTACCGTAGGCCGGCATTGACGGTCAAGCGAGGTGTGAGCCGCAGATCGTCCTGCGCGTAGATAAAGTTCATGTACTGGTGGTAATTGACAATGACAAAATTGTTCAACTGGTAGGTCGAACGGGCTCCGGTGAGAAAGTCTGCCAGGTACGCCGCCTCGCGGGCACCGGTGTCTGTGGTCCCGGCGCCATTTTGGCTGAAGGCGCCATTAAAGGTCTCGGAGCCATAAACAGGGTTGAAGTCGTCGATTTCTGTATTGATTGCGATCAGTTCATAGCCCAGCTTGATGCTGTTGCGTCCCCTCAAAAGGGAGAAGTTGACCTTGGGGTTGATGACGAAAGGGTTTTGAAATTGCGGGTTGGAGCCTTGTGCACCCCAAGCGGTAAAGCCGGTCACGTTCTCTGAGCTGAGCGCGCGAATGACGGTTTTGTCGGTGGGAAGACCCGAGATTCCCGCCTGGGTGTTGAGACTCTCCTGACCGGCCAGGTACGGGCTCTTGCCGCCGTGGGTCCAGGTAAACCCGACGCGAGCATCAATGATCGAATTCTGATTGAAGGTGTGGGTCACCCCGGCCGCCAGTTGCTGGTTGTAGGCATGGATTGTGCCGTTACCGCCGCCGCCTGCCAATCCGGGGATCGACGTTGCATCCACAATGTTGCCCTGGTGGTCGCTAAACCGGCCGAAGATAGATGTCTTTTCGTTCAGGAAGTAGTCCACCCGGCCGTCGCCCTTGTTGTCGATCAAGCTGGCCTTGGGGAAGGAAGCGTAGTTGTTCGAGAAGCTGTTGGGGACATTGGGGGCCGGCAGCGCGGCGATCACCAGGGTGGCTAGCGGCGTCCAATCAGACTGCGGGACGACTCCGTTCGGATAAAGCTTGCCGGTAATCGGGTTGCGCAGCGGTACCGGATTTCCCTTGGTGTCGAGGAAAGTACCCAGGCGCTGCTGCACGTTCGGTATGGTCGCCGTCTGGTACGTACCTTGCACCTGGCGGTTGCCCTCGTAGTCGACAAAGAAGAACAGCTTGGTCTTGAGGACGGGGCCTCCCAGCGCGCCGCCAAACTGGTTGCGGATCAGCACCGGCACCTGCCGCTGGTTAGTGAGCACGTTGAGCGGGGGGAGAAACGGCCCGAGCGCATTGAAGTCGGTGTTGCGGTTGTACTCCCAGACGCGGCCATGGAAATGGTCTGTACCGCTATTGATCGAGACGTTGATAACAGCTCCCGAGGCCCGCCCATATTCGGCGCTGTAGTTGTTGGTCTCGACCCGGAACTCGTTGATCGCATCCGGCGAAGGAGGAATCGCCTGGTTGGAAAAACCCTGGTTGGACGTGCCGTAGGCATTGTTGTCCACGCCGTCCAGCAGAAAATTATTGAACTCTGACCGCTGCCCATTCACGTTGAAGCTGGCATCGCGGCTGGTTACGGACTGGTTCTCCAGAACATTGCGGCGCACGCCTGGCGCCAGGGTAGCCAGATCGCCGTAGGCGCGCCCGTTCAGGGGCAGGTTCTGCACCTCGGTCGGCGAAATCACCGTGCCGGTCTCGCTGGTGTCGGTCTCGAGCTGCGTTGCCGCCCCCGCTACCGTCACCGTCGTTGATACATTACCGGGGGTAAGAGTTACGTCGACACGCTGCCGTGCGTTGACCGCCACGGTAAAGGGGTCCGTGGAGGTTTCGTTGAATCCAGCGTACCCGGCATCGATCTTGTACTGGCCAATGTGTACATCGGTAAACTGGTATTGCCCTTGGCCGTCGGTTGTCACAGTGACGGTGACCCCCGTCGCGGTGTTGATCAGGTGTACGGAGCTGCCGGCGATCACGTTGCCTGAAGAATCGCGCACATAGCCCAACACAGATGCGGTTTCGAATTGCGCCTGGGCATGCTGGGCCGCGAACATACAAAGCAGCACGGCGGCTGCAACGATTGGTTTTATTCGGGTAAAAACACCAAGAAAAATCCGCATGTTTCCACTCCTTTTGCTTTCTGCGTTCTGGAAACACGCCTGCGCTCTGAACAGGTGGCCTAGACTCCTGTTGAAGAAAGAGCAGACGTGAAAAGTTATCGGCATGTGCACACCCGGTTCAGGGACGCAGCAGCGTTTGAGTCCCAAGATGGGGGTTGTGCCAGGCGAATAAAATTGCTGCGTCTACGGGACCCACGCCTGACGAATGGCGGCGCTTCTGTCAGTCACCACTGAACGCAATAGTATCGAAAGATAATGACAGTTCTGTCAATCGCAGATCGCGACGGCGAAAAACACCGGCAGGCGCTCGGTGCTGGAGACAACGCTGGTTAGCCCTGTATGTCGACCCAGGCTCTCTTTTTTGAGCTGTCGAGTACGGCGTCCAGGACGCGCATCTGTCGAATGCCGTCGACGAAGGTGGGGTACTCGATCGGGGCGCTACTGTCCGCCACTCGTCGGTAGAAGCGGCGGAAGACCTGTTTGAAGGTATCGGGATAACCCTCGGCGTGGCCGCCAGGTAGATCGGTATAGCTCGCCGCCTCAGGACTCATCATCACAGAATCTTTGATCTGGATCTGGTTGGGCCCGTCGCGGTGGCCAATCCAAAGCTCTTCCGGAGCTTCGGCATTCCACGCTGCCGAGGCCTTGGAGCCGAATATCTCGATGAATAGCCGGTTTTTGCGACCGCCGGAAACCTGGCTCACGGTCAGAGATCCTCTCGTCTCTCCCATGGCGAACATCATCGCTCCGAAGTCCTCGGTATCGATCGCCACCTCGTCGTACTCAGCCGCCTGCAACGTCTTGCCGGCAAACGTTTCGACCGAGTGCCTCGGCTTCTTGCGCGTCTTGTGGAACGTTTGCAGGTCGGCGCAGAGCGAAGTCATTTTCTTGCCGGTCACGTGTTCCGCGAGATCGCACCAGTGGGTGCCAATGTCGGCAAAGGTGCGCGAGGGGCCGGACTCGATGCGCCAATTCCAGTCCGTATCGTAGAGCAGCCAATCCTGAGAATAGGTGCCCTGCACGACGTAGATCTCGCCGAACAGGCCTGCTTCGCGCATACGGCGCAAATTCTGCAGTTGAGGGTAAGCGCGCACGTTGTAGAGGGTGCAGTTGGCCAGATTCTTCTGCTGCGCCAAAGCGAGCATGCCTTCGGCCTCGGCAACGGAGGAGGCCAGCGGCTTCTCGCACAAAACGTGTTTGCCCGCCCGCATGGCGGCGTTGGCCATGGGGGCATGAAGGGCGTTAGGAGCACAGATGTGGACGGCGTCGATATCCGCATCGGCCAGCAGGTCCTCGTAGTTGCCGGTAGCTCGTTCTATGCCCAGAGTGTCGGCAAATTTGCGAGCCGCCTCGGCCGTGCGTCCAGCCACACCCACCACTTCAATGTTGCCTAGCCGCCGCAGCGCCTCGGTGTGGACGCGGCCCATAAAACCAATTCCAAAAATTGCTACTTTTATCTTTGCCAATCCGGTCCCATTTCCGCCGCGCGGGCGGCGCTTTCTGCGCACACGCTTAATCATAAGGCCAGGGATTTGACTTCGATTCGCCGGAACCAGATCTCAGCAAACTCGATTTCTATTGCGATCTTTCCTCGAGTCAAGGGAATGTACTTTCCTGGGTTTTGCGGGTCGGGCTGTTGCAACGTGGAAATTGCGTTGACGGTTCGTCCGTTGACGATGTGGGCAGACCGGTCCCCTTGCCAGATCACCTCGACGACGTTCCATTCGTCGAGATTCTCAAAATTGCCATCCTTGATGAAACGGCCGGTAACGGGCTCAGGGGGTGGCGCGCCCGCTTTGGCACCTCTTGGCGTCGCAGGGGCGGTCCAGCCATTGGCTGTGAGGCCTTGCCCAAAGATACCGTTCCCATGGCTCGCCTGGATCCCGCGAATGCCATCCACCAGAAAGTAATCGCCTACATCCGTTTCTTCAATCTGGCATTCCACACACCTCGGCCAGACTTTTTCTTCGCCGACCAAGCCATACAAGATGCCGTTGTCGCGCTTGCTTTGCGTGCGGGGCGGAAAACGCTTGACTCCCCATTTGTATTCAACCCGGATATGAACGTTTTCAAATTCCTGGTTGGTCGCCATGTAGCCAGCCTCTGCCGGTTCCGCGTTCTCGTCGTTCCCAAAGATATGGAGCATTTGCTCCTCCATCACGACGATCTTTCTCGTCTGCGCCACATCTTTGCCTGACTTTTGCAGCATGGTGTACCAACCGGTTAGATCGCGGCCGTTGAGGAGCGACACCCACCCGTCCGCTCCGGCCGGAGGCAACGCCGTTGAGGACGCAGGGCCCTGTGCCAAACCGCAATGCGGCAACCAGAGTGGGCTTGCCGCGATCGAAACACCTGCCTTCACAAAGTTCCGGCGATTGATCATTTTCTTTTCCTTCCTGCACCCCGTTATTGAGAGAACGGGTTCCCTTGCATCCCGCGCCATTCTACCGAGAGCTTTTGGAGCACGTCGACCGGGGGCGGTCCATCGTGCACCACTACTCGATAACGCAAAACCAGGGGCGCGTCCGGGTGAATCGTCGTGGTTCCAAAGGTAGTGATGCAGGGGTTCAGCATCCACACCGTGTTCTGCCACCGGGTTGGCGGATTCAGCGGATGATCGAGAACAGCAACGCCCACGGTTTTACCATCGCTCTTCAAGCGGATGGTGTAGTCGTACCAGGGCTCCGATGGCCAGTTCGAGTCAGGATAAGAATAAGTCGAGGGCGGAAGGGTGACTTTGCCATACGCGGCTGAGTAATACCAGTCACCATACTTCTGCATCTGCACGGCGAACCCACCGAATGACTGCAGGGGAAGCACATAATCCACGACCGGGGTCAGTCGATAAGCGAGATCGATGACGTACACGCCATCGCGCTCCGACGCGGTCACTTCATCGGTTTCCTCGGCCATCTTTTTGTTGTCGAGCAGCCAATCGTTGTGAATCTCCAGCACGGCGTGCTTGGCATCGGCGCTTACCAGTGTCACGTCGCGGTTTTGAATGACCCGCCCATCGCGCGGCGCATACAGGCCCCACGACCAGTAATCCGCGCGCTGTACGCTAAAGGCACGCACGGGATGAGGTCCCTTGGCTTTCGAAAAGTCGGCTGGGGTGTGGAATTCCGAATCTAAAAACGCAAAGAAGATCCCGCGGTGATGAGGATGGTCATCGGGAGCGACATTGGTGACGCGTTCCCCCGCAGGTGTGTTGACCGGATCGAAGTAGGCGGCGCTGGGCGATGTCAGGCCAATATTCTCGGGCTTCTTCGTTACGTAGTTGAAGATCACGTGGCCATCGGGCCCCTTCAGCTGCATACCAGACTCAACCGGAGTTAACGTGTATGCGGAAGATCCTTGAGCCAGTGCGGTTGGAGAAATAGCATTCGGAATGGAGACACTCGCTCCAACTGCTAACAGAACTGCGGCACATTGCCTAAAATAGGACATGAATCAAACCCCTCCAGGTTTGTAAGAATGGCGCGACTCGAGTGAAATGCTTCACTAGTTGCCGCTACCCCTTAACGAACTGAGATAGTGAACCACGCTGCTGATGTCTTGCGCGCTCATCTTGTTCGCATAGGAAGGCATCGAGTTCGCCGTCACAATCGTGAACTCGCGCAGGCCCGCTTTCTGAAACGATCTTAGTTGGCTCTCAGAATCGATGATCTGAACGCTGAAGCCATCCTGGTTCAAGATTCTTCCCGTGACCGTCTTACCATCTTTGGTCACCAACCGTACGGAACGGTTCTCGGGACGAACGTCCTTGGAGGGCGATACCAACGCAGCCTGTATATCCTCCGCCGAGCGGCTCTCTCCAATATCGCTCAAGTCCGGACCAACGTAGGAGCCCATGCCGCCGACGCGATGGCACGACAAACATCCATTGGCCTTGATCAACCCAGTCGCTTTGGCGATCTCGGGTTCGCTCAGCGGGGCCATCGCCGGCGTGCGCGTTTGCGGCGCCGGGGCAGGCGTGGGCGCCACTGCGGCCGGTTTGCCTGGGCCGTAGTTCGCCGTCAGATAAGCAATGATGTTATCGAAGTCCTGCTGCGTACCTTGCGCACCGCGAGACACCATGTCATTGACCACCCCGGTCCACTGGGCTTGGTCCATTTGCTGCGCTGTCGCGATGCTTACGCTATGGCAGCTGCTACAAACTCTCTGGAACTCTGCCTTTCCCTTCCCATCCGGCAGGTTTTGCGCGTGTCCACTGAGAGCCCCGGCTAGGCACGCAATCAACCAGACCGCTCGATTGCTGTTCGATCTATATTTTGGATACATTGCTTTTCGCCTGCCCCCAAAGAGTCCATCCACTTACATTAGTTCCAATTTGAACTAATGTAAGTGGCGTTTGTACACCCCGCTAATTCTTCACGCGCTACGTAGATACTCCAGCAAATTGAGGGATGTCAAGAATATTTAGTGGATGTGAGTTCCATATTGAACTAAATAGACACTGGCTATCAATCCTCGTGAACACTGAATCCTTCTATTTGATCGACCCGTAGCGAGGAAAAGAAAACCGCCTCTGCTCTTTATGTATAGCCGCATGCAATTCGCCAACTACGTGGGCTGGATCCAGGTTGTCTCAACCACGGGATCTCCCGCGGTGTCGAGAACGTGCATCTGTTCCTCGGTCAGTTTGATTGCGAGCGCGTCGATGTTCTCCTGCAGTTGCTCGGTTCGGCTCCCAGCAATGATGGGCAAGATCGCCGGCGTGCTTTGCCGCATCCAGGCGATGATTGCCTGGTTTGGCGTGCAACCAACTTGACCGGCTACTGATTTCAGCGCTGCCAGGCGCGCATCCGCTTCGGGGCCGGCGAACTGTGCCGGCATTCCCCGCTCAGGGCGAGTGTACGCTCCTTGCAAAAGGATCGAGTAGGCGATCAGCACAACGCCTTCAGCCAGCGCATAGTCCTTCATCTCAGGACCGATAACGATCTGCGGTCCGAAACTGGCGCCATGCCTCGGCCGTAGGTAGGTGTAGCGCTGTTCCACAACCGAATAAGTACTCCACGCATGCGCCTTGGCGATGACATTGGCTTGAGCTACCCGCCAGGTCGCCAGATTGCTGGCGCCGATAGCGCGAACCTTACCCTCTTGGATCAGGGCGTGAAAGGCCTCCATGGTCTCTTCGAGTTTCGTCTCACGGTCATCGCGATGCGAATAGTAAATATCGATTCTGTCCGTCTGCAATCTGCGGAGACTCTTTTCACACTCGCGTTTAATCTCCTGTCCGCTCAAGCCACCCGAAGTACCCGGATAGTCAAAGGCCAGTTTGGTGGAGATCACCAGATTGTCGCGGTTCCCTCGATCCTTCATCCAGGAGCCAATGGTCGTTTCACTCTCGCCCCCGACACAGCCAGGCAGCCAGCAGGAATACATATTCGCTGTATCCAGAAACGTGCCGCCCTTACTGTAAAAATAGTCGAGTAGCTCGAAGGACGTTTGGGGGCTGATCTTACTGCCAATAACATCCGAGCCCATTGCCAGGGCGCTCACTTCGATATTCGTCTTTCCCAGCTTTATCTTTTCCACGAGAACCCTTTTTCAGTCGTTACGCTACGGGGCGTAAGTAGCGAGTAAAACCCCACCCATCATGACCAACGCACCCAGAATATTCACCCAGGACGCTTTCTGCACGGCTGACCCCAGCCAACCATAATGCGATAAGGTCATGCCGCCCAGAATTTGACCAGCCAGCAGAGTAATAAACATCGCACGCGCGCCGACCTGGGGCAACAGCCAGGCAATCGCGAATACCAGGCAGGCTCCCAGCGCGCCGGCCGTGAGCAGAATCGGAGGAACATCGCGTAAGCCCGCTAACGCTCCTGTGTGCCAGCCGGTCGCGCCAATGATCACAGCCATACACGCGCCGATGCACCAAAACAACGCGTTGGCGACGCGGGGATTATCGAGCGCGGCCCCCACTCTGCCGTTCATCGCCAGATGCACCGCGAGGACGATGCCCAGAAAGATCGTAAAGACAAGAAACACTAGTTTCACGTTTCATTCCCCTTTCATATCTGTAGGCCGTGAAGATACACGTAACTTTGGCGGAGCTGATCGATGGAGTCCGTCGGCCACGCATTCGCGGGGACTCCGTGCAGCGTGCCCGCACCGTAGGCGGCAACCTCGGCAAAGTAATTCTCAATGGGTGTCTTCTTGGCGGCAGTGAAGATTTCTTTCCACTTCAAGATCCCCTGGCCGACCGGCACACTGGTTTTGCCAGGCAAATAGTCCTTTGCGTGCATGGAGAAGTAGCGAGTTGGATACTTATGAAGATACGAAAGCGCATCCGCTCCGGCAAAGGTGAGATTGCCGACATCGATTTGAAAGCTGACCAACTTAGGGTCGGTACCCGCCATGAGCAAGTCATAGGGAATCACCCCATCGATGGGAAGAAACTCCTGGTCGTGATTGTGATAACCCAACCGGAAACCGGCCTGCTTCACCTTGACCCCGAGCTCATTCAATTGGGCAGCCTGCCACTTCCAGTCGTCTGTTGTTTTCATCCGCGTGGTATCGGGCGCGCAAATTATATTCTTGAGGCCCAACTCGTGCGAAAAGGCCATCTTTTCTTCAAAGGATTGGTGCAGCTCGGCATAGTAGTATTGGCAGTTCTCAGCCAGCATGCCGATGGATTCGAGCTTCTGTCGAATCTGCTTGGCCGGCATATCGGCAAGCGGCGACTTCTCGTAGCCATACCCCTTGAAAGAGACCAGGTCCACCGATTGGAAACCGATACCGCGCATCTCGGCCCAACCCCCATCCCAATCCTTAGTGAGCAGAAAGCGCGCGTCGTAGCCCTGAAAACCAATAGGCATTCCCAGGGGATCGGCGGATGCAGTCAACGCAGACCGACCGGCAACCGCCAGCCCGGCAGCCGTCATTCCCATCCGGCGAATAACTTCTCTTCTCGTTATCATTCGAAAATACCTTGCCGAAACTCTAAGACGAAAGGCGCAATAGCCTTTCCCCACCGCGCTCCCGCATCAACGTTTCTCTTCCTAAAAATTCGTGGGGCACATAATGCGCCGCCGGGCCCGACCTGCCCTGCGCTAACGGCAATGCGAAGTGCAGCAGATCGGCGCCATAGAGCTCCGCGTGAAACGAAATGGTGCCGATGCAGGGACTTCTGGAATCCACGATGGAGTTCCTGATTTCCGTGCTGCCGCCGTGACCGACAATGGCCACTTCCGATCCAGCTTTGAGCTGCTCCACAGCCTGCACCGCGCCAATCGCACTCTCATCGTTAATGGCGACGATGAGGACTCTCTTTTGCGATCGCGACTTGAGAAAGTTGGCCACCACCGCTTTCGATGTCGCTTTATCGCCCCCTCCATCGAGGTGATGAACCGCCTTTTCAGGCAGCGGCCCGAGCCTTTCCTGGATGCCGCGCAGTGCACCCACCAACCGGCTCTGCACCGTTCGCCCTGCGCGAGGAGATTCCAGCAGCAGCAGCGCTCCTACTTCCGATCTCCAGTATTTAATCGCGTGCTCGGCTAACGCGACACCTGCGCTGAAACCAGCCCGGTAGTTGTTTACCCCGAAGTAGACCGTGCCATGGTGCGGATTAACCAACGAGATCAACGGAATCCGCGCCCTGGCCAGGATGTCGGAAATCACCGGCGCCACCTGCTCGAAGAGCTGAAACTCGATCGCGAGGTCGACCTTCTGATCCGCCATTTCTTCCGCATTTTGGATGGCGGTCTCCGCGTTGCGATCGTTATCCCAAACCAGGAGATCGATGCCGGCCGCTGCTGTTGCCTTTTCCAGGCTTTGCTGGATTTCGACCGCGAGCAGAATGTGCTTGGAAAGGTTAGCAAAACCGAACTTGAGCTTTCTGCGCAAGCGGCTAAGCCGATACTTCCGCCCTGACTGGCTTAGGTAGTCGAGGACCACCAGGGTGTGAAGAATACGGAAGGCGGTCGTGTGCGGAATGCCCGTTCGCTTCACGACCTCTTCTAAAGTCAGCGTTTCCGCCGTGGACCCGAAACAGTCCAGCAGATCGATCGTCCTGGCGACAATCGGAACCCAGTACTTATCGATCTCCCGCGAGTTTTTCCGCCGGGGGCGACCGTCTGATTCCGTCTTCGCGTTCAAAGGCTCTCTCCTTACACGGTGGTCTTTCTTACTGCTGCTTCTTTAGAGGCTACCGTCCGGGTTAGGCAGCATGCGATCTCTGACCCGGGCACTTAATTCGTGGCACGCTTCCAGAAACTGCCGCAAGGTGCGTACCGTGGGCCCGAACGTGTCGAACTCGCTGACCTTCAGGCCATCCTCGGTATAGGCGCGTTTGAAATCAGGAAACTTCTTCAGCAGCTCTTCCACAATCTCAGGCCGCACCGGTTTGTCCATCCGCGGAGCTACGCTCACGTCGCTCGAGTTGAAGCGAACCTGCCATTTGTAGGGCGGCGAGATGACCACATCGCCTCCAATAAATTCGCTCCACTGCATATGATTGCGGAAGGCGGCGGAGAGCAGCCGAATGCGGTACTTGCGCTCACGATAGATCCCATACGCTTTTTTGAAAACTGCCACGCCCGCCCATTCCAGATATCCAGGATCGAGGGTAATATCGCGTTTCTCCGCAATGACCTTCAACCAGTCATCCAGCCTCCCGCACATGATGGTGCAGACTGGTCCCATGCTGGAGATATCTTTGCCCTCTTTTTCTCGCCTCTTCAATCCGCGTTCGACTGCCTCGGCGACGGCAATGGATTGCGGCAGGGTAAAGGATACGGTCGCGTTGATGCTGACACCGTGGTAGGTCGCCTCTTCGATAGCAACTATCCCCGCCTGAGTCGCCGGAATCTTGACAATCATATTGGGCGCCAAGGCATGAAACCGCAAAGTCTGCTTCAACAAAGCATCGGGGTCGCGGTAGTAGTGGGGGTCGGTCTGAATCGATAGCCTGCCATTGAGGCCCCGATGCTGATCGAACACCGGACGCAACAGCTCGGCGCGCTTGGCGCTGATCTCCTCCACCAGCCGCCAGCTGATTTCCTCCTCGGTGGCGCGCGGCATCTCGGTGACCAGCGCAGAAATGCGCTTATTCCAAAGGTCGGCTTCCTTCTTGATCACATCCAGCACGATGACCGGATTACAGGTTGCTCCCACGCCACCATGCTCGATCGAGTAGCTCAACTCGGCGAGCGCCGCGGAATCGTTCCACAGGCTGGTGGGCGTGCTGTGCGTCATCTCATCTAATGGGCTCTTGTAAGCAATGCTCTTTGTTTCGCTCATGGTCTTCTACTCCGGATACATCAGAACTTTGACGGCCTTCTTTTCTTCGCACAGACTAAAAGCTGTGCGCCAGTCCGAGATAGGCAGTTTGGCCGAAATCAGGTCGCTCAGCCGAATTCGCCCTTCGGCATAGATCTTCATCATGCGCTCCCAGGTCTTTACCGTGTAACAGATGGAGCCGGACATGGTGAGCTGCTTGTAAAAAATCTGGTCAATCGGGAACTGAATGTCCTGGCCACAGATCGCGATCTGGGTATAGCGGCCCATGGGACGCAACGCTTCCAGGCATTGGCGCACCGAGCTTGGGTGACCGGCACACTCGAAAGCCACGTCCACGCCCCTTCCACCGGTGTACTCGGCAACCGCATCGCTCAGCTTTTGCTCACCTATATTGATTGCTGCCGCGGCGCCGCAGCGCAACGCGGCCTGGAGACGATCCCCATCCCCGGGGGCGCCCGCGACAATGGTTCTTACCCCCTCCGCAACCAGCAGCTTGACGCACAGAAGGCCGATCGGGCCTGGACCAGAAACCAGGGCGGTATCGCCGATGCGCACCTGCGAAATCTCGGTGACCGCCTGCACCACCGCCGCAAACGGTTCGCTCATGGCCGCTTCTTCCAAAGTAAAAGCTTCTGGGATCCGGTAGAGCTGGTCTGGACGCAGGACTACGTAACGCGCAAATGCGCCATTCACTCCGTGCCCCATCCCGCGGCGATTGGAGCAAAATATGAAATTGCCCGTCCGGCAGTATTCGCAGTGACCGCAGGTTACCGCAGTGGCCCCTAAGCCAGTTCCTCGTTCACCGGTAACAATGCCGGTCACATTCCGGCCGACTTCGACCACGGTTCCCGAGAACTCGTGGCCTAAAATAACCGGCGGATAATTGCGGAATGTGTCATGCATGACGTGAAGATCCGTTCCGCAAATGCCGCAGTACGCAATCTCAAGCTTGATCTCGTCGTTGCCACAAACTGGCTCTTCGACATCCACGATGTCTACGTTGCCTTCACCGGACGCGTACTTTACCAGGGCTTTCATTATCTATATGCCCTCGCGCACGGCGTACTTGCCTGGGCTTATGCTTTTCGATAGTGCCGACTCAGTCCGATCAGTAAAGTTCGTCATGATTCCTTCCGGTGCCGGCATTTTGCTTGAATTTAATCTTTCGCGAGTAGTACCCAGCGTAGACTGCAATGCCGTCATTGACACAGGTAGACGTTTCTCGCAAGGAATCAGACTCATCGGATGCCATTAACCCAGGCTCCTCCAGCGGGTGAGTGTTACCGCGGCCACCGGATCGCCTGTTTCCCGATAACTTACAAACTTCTTGAAGTGGGGAGTAATCACGTGAAAATCCAACGCAGCCTGATCGGCGAATTTCTCGTAGAACATGAGCTTCCCAGGGTTTTCCGGGTCCACGTGTAACTCATAAACGAGACATCCCGCTTCTTTGCGCGTGGGCTCGACCAGCGCGGAAAGCTCGCGAAGAAGGTCGTCCTCCCTTCCCGGTACAGCTTCGAAATGTACGTTCAGAACGATGGGCCCTTCTGTCATTCATTGCTCCTATGATGCGCAGTCAACCTTACTTAGTGGATTTTGTGGCGCCGGGCTGTCCCCAGAATATGTAAAGGCCACGCTTGGTCGCACTGACGATATCGATAGCCCCGTCGCCGTTCAAATCCATAGCTAACACATCCGATCCCGCGCCCGAGCTGTTGTGAACCAATTCCGGCATCAGCTTCGCCCCTCCAGGCGCCTTGGGATCGCGCACCGTCTTGTACCAATAGAGATCGGCGGCGCCATAAACGTCCGGATCCAAAAAGTCGTCGTTGTGCGACCATACCCGCTTGCCCACGATAAAGTCGGGAACTCCATCGCCATCGACATCCGCAACCGCGGAACCGTGCAACTCCGAAAACGTAACGTCGCCCGCATTCTTGGTGTTGAAGTCGTCCATGACCATATGTGGAACGAATGAGATCTCGCCGCTGCTGGAACGCTTTTGCTCATACCACGCCAGCCCGAAGGCGTGCGCCTCCAGACTGGTCACAACATCATTCAGCCCGTCTCCATTCACGTCGTAGACGCCGATGGTCGCTCCTCCGGGGGAGATCCTGGTCCATCGGCCAAAGGCTTCGGGATGGTATTTCCACGTCTGCGCGTTGCTCCCGGAGGCCGGCTGTTCCCACCAACCGTCGGCGCCGATAATGTCCATCCGTCCATCGCCGTTGATATCGCCCACGCCAATTCCATGCGCCGGCCACGGGCCTTTTTCCGAGACGGTGTGGACTGTCCACATCTTGGTTGGATCCGAGGGATCCGGCTTCGCATAGCGCATAGTTTGCTCGGCAACATAGACCAGCTCCGGCTTGCCGTCACCATCCACATCGACCAGCAGCGAGTCCTCGCTTTGCATGGAGGCAACCACTTTATAGCGGTCCCAACGCCGCGGCTCCGAACCCGGATTCACGAACAGGTAAGCGCCACCGCTCTCGCCCAGGTTGGTCGCGACGATGTCGGGAAAGCCATCGCCGGTGAAGTCATAGGCATGCTGCACCCAAGTGGCGTATTCGGTCGATGGATTGACGGTTTTGGCCGGATAAATCTCTCTGAATTTTGTGAAGTCCGGGCCGTAATACACGTAAGGGCCCGAAAGCACGTCCATCTTGCCATCGTGATTGAAGTCGGCCGCTACTGCCGACCAGTTGTAGTAGAAGGGGCTGAGACGTTGTGCCCGGAAACGGCCGCCGACTTTCTCCGCTGGCTGCACGCGGATTGCGAGATCCTTATACGAAACGTCTTTAAAATGCACCTCGCTGCCTTTTCCGACAAACAGCGCGACGGGTCCGTAAGAATCGATGTCATCCTGATCGGTGGCTACGCTCAATGTGCGATAGCTGTCATTCATATAGCCGCGCATGATGCTGGCATCGAGCAGCACCTCCATCTCGTTCCACCCACCCTCGCGAAATGGTGTTCCGGAGTGTGTGATGGGCAAAGCCGGCACAGAGGGGGTGAAGACTCTCACCGGCTGCGGCAGTATCGTCGGGTCAATGCGTGGCGGAGCAAAACGGATCATGCCCGCCGCATCCCTCAGCTTAGTGCTCTCCACAACTCCGCCAGTTGCGTTGAGGGTCAGGTTCTCTCCGGCAAATGCGGAGCCTTTCACGGATAAGTAGGTTCCGGTGATGCCGTCGGCGGTCTTCGCCATTCGGAGAAGCACGCCGGTATCGCAGCCGCCGGTGCAGCGGAACGCTGTATAAAAGCCCGTGTCCTGATACGAATGGTCGAGCACCAGCCAACCGCTGCCCGCACTTCCCTTGCCGATGATCTCTCCGTTTTCTGCAGACCATTCGGCTTGTCCCAAGGTATGCCATCCCGTCAGTTGCGACCCGGCAAACTTTGCATCGGGTACGAAACTGGGGCCACGCAAGTCAGATTGTGCTTGCGCGAATAGGAGGCTGGGGAAAAGAGCGCCGATGCTCAGCCCGGTCCACACCCGCCTCCCCATGGCATCGATACTCATTTAGCGGCCTTTGCCGGCGTGCCCCAGTAGATGTACAGCCCGCGCTTGGTGGCAGCCACTATATCGATTGCTCCGTCGCCGTTCAGATCCACTGGTAGCAGGTTGTCTCCAGCGCCGGAATCATTGTCGATCAGTTCGGGAACAAGCTTCGCCCCACCGGGGGCCTTCGGGTCGCGGACCGTCTTGTACCAATAGAGGTAGGGAGGACTGTACGCATCCGGATCCAGTAAATCGTCTTTGTGAGAGAACTGGCGCTTGCCGGCGATGAAGTCTGGAATGCCGTCTCCATCTACGTCGGCAATGGCGGTTCCATGAATTTCCGCGAAGGTGACTCCGCCGGCATTTTCGGTGTTGTAGTTATCCATCACCATATGCTCAACGAACGTAATGTCACCGTTACTGCTTTTTTTCTGCTCGTACCAAGCCAGGCCGAATCCGTGCGCATCGAGCGACGCGACCACATCGGCCAGTCCATCGCCGTTCACATCATAAATTCCGATTTCTCCGCCACCATAGGTGACCGGGCCCCACCGGCCGAAGGCTTGCGGATGATATTTCCATAGCTGATCGCCGCTGCCGTGAGGTGGCGCCTCCCACCATCCATAGGAGTTCACAATATCGACTCGCCCATCGCCGTTGATATCGCCCACTCCGATGCCGTGACCGACTCCCGTTCCCTTTTCCGAGATTGTGTGTACGATCCACGGTTTGGTTGGATCGGCGGGATCCGGCTTCGCATAGCGCATGTAGCCGTCTGCCGCGTACACCAGTTCCGCTTTGCCGTCTCCATCCACGTCTTTCACAATGGAATACTCGCTCTGCATGGACGGCAAAACCCGATACTGTTTCCACCGCCGGGACTCTCCGGCAGGGTTCACGTACAGTACAGCGCCGATGCCCAGGTAGGTGGCGACCACATCGTCCCAGCCATCACCGGTAAAGTCGTAGCTATGCTGATCCCAGGTGGAGTACTCGGTGGAAGGATTGAAGGTCCTTGCCGGATAAATCTCTCGCGACCTGGTGAAGTCCGGGCCGAAATAAAGATAGGCTCCGGAGATCAGGTCCAGCTTTCCATCGTGATTGAAGTCGGAAGCAACTGCCGTCCAGTTGTAATAGAACGGCGTTAGCATTTGTTTGCGAAAGCGGTCGCCTACTTTTTCCAGAGGCTGCACTCTGAGAGCCAGGTCTTTATACGACACATCCTTGAACCGCACTTCGCTGTCTTTGCCAACGTAGAGGGCGATGGGCCCGTACCCGTTCATATCGTCATTGGCTGTCGCCACGCTAAACCCGGGGCCGGTGTCGTTCAAACGGCCGCGCATGATGTTCGCGTCCAGCAGGATTTCTACCTCGTTCCACTGTCCATCGCGCACGCCGGGGTGAGGACGAGTCACGGGTAACTTCACGCCCGGAGCCATTTCCTGGGATGGTTCTCTCATCGGCCCTGGCAGAGCTGTGGGATCAGTCGCTGGAGGAGCGAAGCGTAGTTGCCCCACCGCCGGGCGCAACCGCTCGCGCTCGACAATCTCTCCATCGGCGGCGAGAGTCACGTTCTCGGCTTGCAATGCGTGACCTTTCACCGAGAGATAGGCGCCCGTCATTCCGTTCGCGGTCTTGGTCATGCGGAGAACCACACCGAAATCGCACGCACCCTCACATTGAAACGCTGCATAGAAGCCCGTGTCCTGGTAGGAGTGATCGAGAATCAACCATCCCCCGGATCCCCCGCCCTTGCCGGACAAGGTGCCGTTCTCCGCGTGCCAGTTGGCTTGCCCCAGGGTGTGCCATCCACTGAGCGATCCGCCCTGAAACTTCGCATCGGGAATGAAGCTTGCGCCATTGAGCGTCGATTGCGCGGCGGCGGCTACGCCGAGGAAAAGCCCCGCGGAGAGAGAGCACATGGCGACTGCACCGTAACGACTTCTTACCATTTTTCCAACCTTGCTTTGGGCGGGCGTATAGTTCCGTAATGAACTATTGATTCATGACGCAGGATTAAGCTCCAACGCCTGCTACGGCATACATAGATACACTTCTGTATCAACGGGTGTCAAGCAGATGTTTCAGCTAAAAGTTCCGTAATGAACTATATTGTACGGGCTGAAGCGTCCCGTCGGAACCGGATCTTAGGGCCAAGCAGACCGGATGTTTTGGGGGTCTACGACGAGTTGCGCCTGAGGTCCAAAGGAAGCTGACCTCAGCGGCTGAAGCCGCGCCCTCCGGCGGCTTAGACGGGTACGGGCTAAAAGCCCGTACCCGCCATAACAAGATATTTCGCTCCCGAGTTAGAACGTGAACTTCACTCCAAAGCGGAAGTATCTTGCATCGAGGAGACGACCCAGCGGATTCAGAGTCGTAATCTGACTGTATCCGTTCAGTGCGGTAATGTTTCCGTTTACGAACGTCGCGCTAGAAACATTCGCGGTGGGGTTGCCGAAGTGCGGGTGGTTCGGGAGATTAAAGCTTTCAGCGCGGAATTGCATGCTCAACCTCTCCCAGATTTGAAAATCTCGGAAAATGCTGGCATCCGTATTGGTCGCGCCGGGCCCACGCAGGCTGTTAAAGCTGCTGTTCCCGAAATTAGCGGTTGTGACTGGGGCAAATGCCGTCGGGTCAAACCATGAGCTACCATCCAGGGCCTGGTGCGGCACTCTGCCCTTGGACACGCTGGTCTTGACCCGATTAGCCAGCTGGGTACTGATCGCGTTGGGGCAATTGCACGAGGCATTGGAGGCGCTGACGTAAAACGGCAACCCAGAAAGGTGGTAGAAGGTGCCGTGAAGACTCCATCCACCAAGAATCACGGCGCCGATGCCGCTCGTCACGAACTGTTTGTTCCTGCCGAAAGGTAATTCGTATGTGGAACTAACGATGAAATTATGCGTACGGTCGACCGGGGTTACGGACGTGTTCCGATAGATGTACTGGGGAATTTCGATCCCAGCGCCTCCAGAAGGCAGCGCTGCCGTGTAGCCTCCCTGCATGTCCTTTGAGTAGGTGTAGGCTAACTGCATCGAGACACCGTTGGTGAGTCTCTTGGTCAAAGTCGCCTGCAGCGAATTGTATCTGTCCCAGTTCGCCGGCTCAAACGCAGTGATTGCTCCGGTAATGCCGTATCGATTCAGCGGCAGGCTGGCTGTGCCTCCCCCGAGTGTCGCGTAGTTGAAGTTAACCGTACCGTTCTGGTTGACTACGTGCGTCCCGACATAGCCAATCTGGGCCACAAACCCAGCGATTTCTCGCTGCACGTTCAAGTTGTAAGATTGGATATAGCCGCGGCGAAAGTTCTTTTCGACCGTGTTAACGTTGCCCGCTCCAAACGGAATTGCCACATTCCCATGGCTGTCCGCCACCGGGTTAGGAATGGTTGGAAAGCCGGTTTGCAGCGTTGTGCTGGCCGGCTGATAGGAATTGACTCCGTTGTAGACACCTTCCACAGTTGCCGGGAAAGCCTGCGTTCCAGAGTTGCCCATTTCAACCTGGGTAGGCGATAAAGCATACCCTGCACGCACGACCGTTTTGTCGTCTAAACGATAGGCGACCCCGAGGCTGGGAGCAAAGAGCGTTTTCGAAACCTTAATGCCGCAGTCTCCAGGATTACCACCAACTCCGCAAAGCTCCATGGTTGGATTGGTGATGTCGCTTAATAGATTATTGTATTGAATTCCGCGATCAGCGGTCGTCGGCACGGGGAAGTATTCCCAACGCAAGCCGTAGTTGATGGTCAGCTTGTGGCTTGCTTGCCACTGATCGCGTGCATAGACAGAGAAATCATATTCGCGGAGAGTAATGTAGGGCTGCTCGGGTTGGAACCAGACGTTGGTAGTGGAGGGTAGACCGAGCAGGTAGTCCGCCACGCCCCCGTAGGGGCCGACCGAAGACCCCGGGGTACTGGTGACGCCGCCGGTAAATTGGAAGACAGTATTGCGCACCTCCTTGTGATTCATGTGCAGGCGCACGACGTCCGTCCCGACGCGAATATTGTGCGAACCCTTGATCTTGGTAACGTTCGCGACATACTCGAACACCGGGTCTTTGTATTCAAGCGGCGGATACGAATAGCCAAAGGTTACACCGGTCGAGGAAGGATAGCTGGCAATATCGAAGTCGGGCATGCCACCTGACCACGGCAGGGCTCCTATGTTTGTACCTGGAATACCCAAGACGTCTAGACCAACCTTCGTATTCGTGTTGGTCGGGAAAAGCAGTTGGTGCGGTTGGGTGACGCCGAAGGTTCCGTCGACAATCAGGCTTGGATTAAAGATATAAGTGACCGAGCCGGAGACAGCGAGTGTGGCCCCATTCTGCAGGTAGTTTCCCGCCCCGTTGGCACTGAACGCGGGCCAGCCGCCGCTTGATCCGCCAAGAAATTGACCGAAAAACGGGTTTTGCTGATTGAAATAGGGTTGATAACCATAGCGTCCCGAGACCCTCAGCTTGGGAGAGATCTGATAGTCAATTTTGGTATCGATCTTGTGCAGGTTGTAAATAGTCGACTGAACGACGGAGAAATTGTTCGTAATTCCAGGAAGGTTTGGCGCGGGAACATAAGGAATCATGATCTTCGCGACGTTACTGATCCGATTCGCGGGAATTTTGTTCCCTGGAAATGCCGTCCTGCCAGTCCCGTCAGCATTGCCGGTGGTAGGGTCGTAGATAGGCACGGAGGATCCCGACAAATCGCCGGAGAGCATCTGCGGGGTCGGTACAGAAATGATCCCGGCGTAGCCCTGGCGAATGTAGTCCCCTTCATAGCCGGCGAAGTAGAAGAGTTTATCCCGGATGATGGGGCCCCCTACGTAACCTCCAGTGTCGTTGTCAACCAGGTGGGCTGCTTTTTGGTTCGTAGGCTGGAAGAAGCTGCGCGATTCGGTCGCGTTGTTGATGTTGTATTCGTAGAAACCGCCGTGTATCGAGTTCGATCCACTCTTGAGCTGCACCGTCACCGAGGGCCCACCGGAAAGCCCTTGTTCGGCATCGGGACTGTTGGTGACCACGTTGATGCTTTGGATCGATTCCACAGAAGGCACAAAGCTCGTGTACTGCTGAACCCACGGGTTGGTCGCGCTGACACCCTCGATACGAATGTTGGGACCCTGGACACCGGTTCCGTTGGCGGCGAACTGCATCGACTTCGAAGGGTTGTTGGTGCCGCCGGAAAGCTGGCCGCCTGGGGGCACCACACCGGGAACCAGGTTCAGGATTCCCTGGTAACTTCTCGTGGCCTGGGGTACGGTTTCGAGGGCCTTCGACGAAATCTCGCTATGCACATCCGCAGTATCGGTTTGCAGTTGGGCTGCGACCCCGCTTTGCACCTCAACGGTTTGCGAAACTGCCCCTATCGAAAGTTGGGCATCCACACGCACGACGTTATTCGGCGTGACTTCGATACCGGTGGTTTTGAACCCCTGGAATCCGTCTTTGGTGATGTTGACCTGGTAATTACCCGGGGGAACGGTGGAGACGGTATAAACTCCGCCGTTGTCGCTGGTAACGGTACGGGAGTCATTGGTTTGCGTTTCAGTGATTACTACATTGGCGCCCGGAACCGCCGCACCGGTGTTATCTGTAATCGTTCCGACTACTGAACCGTACAGTGTCTGCGCCTTCGCTTGAACGCACGAAAGGGCCGATAGGCCCAGCAAAAAGACACACATCCAAGCCAGCGATTTGAAGCTGCCCGGCTGAAGCTTTTGGTTTGACGACGCACGATCTCGATCTAGTTTTCGTAATGCCATTTGCGTTCACCCCGCCTCTATTAGTTCCACATTGAACTACACTACGGTGAGGCCAAAGATACATGCCTGTTTGGCCCCGGGGTAAGTAGATATACTTGCCTATTAAGACCTGTCAAGCGGTATTTATCGGATAGTTCCGCTTTGAACTGTCCGCATCTGGATGAGAAAGTCTTCCCTTGTTTCAGAGAGGAAGCTTAGTGTTTCTCCATGCGCTCCAGGGCTTGCGTGGCTCGCAATGCGACCTCCGGGTCCTTGCCCTGCGCGGCTTTGCGCAGGTGCTCGGAGGCGCCGGCCAAGTCTCCCTGCGCGGCCAACACCAAGCCAAGGTCTAGCTGTGCCCTACTGAAATCGGGCTGTATTTCCACCGCTCTCTGATACTCGGTGGCGGCTTCCGCCAATCGCGATTTTCGCGCGAGCAGACTACCCAGCAATTCGTGACCGGCCGCGAAATCGGGATCACCTTGCACTGCGTCCTCCGCAGGTTTCTGTGCTTCGTCAAGACGATTCAGACGGACAAGCATCAAGGCGTAGTCATAGTGGTAAGGTCCGTAGCCCGGACGCAGGCGCGCTGCCTTGGCAAAATCGAAAAGCGCCTCGGGCGTTTGGCCCTTACTCGCAAGTACCCTGCCTGCCGCGTTGTAGGCCGCCGCGTCATAGGGATCGATGTTGAGTGCGTTGCGCACTGCCGCTTCCGCCGGATCCAGTTGTTGCGTCGCCAGCAATAGGCTCGCCAGGCTCGTGTACGCCTCCGTGACATCAGGATTCAGGGCTACAGCTTTTTGAACTTTCTCGATCGCACTCCCCGTGCGGCCTAGGCCGGCCTCCAGCATGCCGTATTGAAACCAGACGTTCGCATCCGAGGGAGCCATCTGCAGCGCACGCTTCAGTGTCTCTTCACTCCGCTCGACTTCGCCTGAGGCTTTATAGGCTCCCGCTAACGATTGCATCGCGGTGACGGAATCGGGGCTACGCAGAACCGCCTGCTGAAAGGCAGCAGCCGCTTGTTTTGCGTCTCCGCTGTTGCGGTAGGCATCTCCAAGCGTGGTGTAGAACTCCATCTCGTGCGCGGGCCGTTGGCTGAGTTCGCGGCTCAGGTCCGCCAAGCCACGCTTGAGATTGTTCTGCAGTGCGACCTGGGCCACCGCCTGGTAGAGCGGGTTCTGGCCGGTCGGGGGAAGCGGCGACGGATAGTAAGGCACCACTTCGCCGTGGTAGTCCTCCGCATCGGTCAGATGGCGTTCAGGAAGTTCTGCGAGCAGATCGCGGGTTGGTATCTGGCGCTGGATAAAGTGGTCGGTGACGACCGCATGCACCACGTCGTCTGTCCTGCGCTGGGGCATGTGGCACGAAAGACAGGTGGCCTGGTTCGTATGCTTGCCGGCGGCAATCAATGTGCCGAGCGCGGGTTGGTGGCACCCAAGACATTTTGCGGAAAAGTATTTGTCTCCGGCTTCTCCGGTGGGCAGGCTCTGATGAGGGTCGTGACAGGTGAGGCACGTCATCGCGCCTTTGCTCTCCACAAAGCAGCGCGACTTCCGCAGGCGATAGGCGGCCCCGGCAATTTCAAACTTGTCGTCATGGCCTTGGCCGGCCGGATAGTCAAAGTAGAGAAGAAAGTCATCCAACGGCTGACCAGGGACATAGGAATAAGGGGCCCGGTTGAATCGCCGAATCAAGGAAGGGATGCGGCCGCTGGTAGGTTCCAGATGGCATTGCATGCAGGCTTCCAGTTGGAGCTTGGAAGGCAGCCGGGCGGGATTCACAATGGCGGCGCTGATTTCGGCCGGCTTGGCTCCTGGAGTTTGCGCGGTGCGTACGTGCCGTTCCCCGGGGCCGTGGCAGCGCTGGCAATCGATCCCCTGCGGCAGTTCGCCGGAAAAGACCGGCTCTGTGCTTTGCGCCTGGTTCGGAGTTGGATTTTGCGGATATCCGTTATGACAAAACATGCACTCGTACGAGACGCGCCGGCGGGTCTGCGGATGATGGGAATCGAAACCCGGACTCATGGGCCCAGTAACCACCGCGCTCGGAGTACCAACCCAAAGGAAGCTCGATCAGCGTTCCAAGATCGGTGCGATGCAGGTAGGAACGCGCGTGATCGCCGGCGCCGATGACGTAGTCGATCTTCATCTCTTCGATGTTGGTGTCGCTGCCATCGAAGCCGGTTTGCCAGCGCCGCTGGTAGTAGAGTCCATCGCGAACAATCATCGAGTAGTGCGTATCGGACGGGGCGTGATAGAAGGTGTGCTTGTCCTGGTAGTCCTCTACGGTATTCGCGGGCGCGGGCGCGAATAAGGATCGGCCCATGCTGGTGCGTCGATAGCTTTCGTAAATCTGGCTATGGCACGTCGCACAGGCATGGGAATCGATGTAGTGGTTCGCAGGAGGAGTTTGCGGGGCGGACGCGAAAATGACAGCGGCTGTCAAAAATAGCGCGCTGAGAATGAAGCCAATCCTCACCCGGAACACTCCCCAGGATTACCCACATAGATTACCAAGATACATGAACTCGACTTCGCCCCTAATGATCAAACTCATGTGGACACCAAGGGGTTTCGATTTGTCGTCAATGTGCGGTCGAAACCTTCAGTAAGACCACCCCGTGCGGCGGGACCGTGGCGTGGTAGCTATCGCCCGTCGTGGCCACCGCTTCGTGCTTCCACAAATCGCGGGCCTTGAGCCGCTTTCCTGGCAACTTCAGACTTGCCCAGGACACAGTTCCCTCTGTGGGGGTCTCGCCACGATTAAATATCCCGACAGCCACAGACCCATCCTGCATCGTCCGCTGCAGAATTTCCAACTTGCCCTCCTCGGACAAAGTCTGCACGGGCTTCACCGCTTTGTCCTGGTCAATGGCAATCACATCGGCATTCATCAAAATGGATTTGGTGTCGTCGCTCATGCTGCGCAGGTCGTTGCCCGCCATGAGGGGCGCGGCCAACAGCGACCAGAGGCTCATGTGGGTGCGGTACTCGTCGGTGCTCATCCCACCGTTCCCAATCTCAAGCATGTCCGGGTCGTTCCACTGTCCTGGACGGGCGTAGGAGGCGATCGCGATCTGACTGAAGCCGATGCGCTCCATGGACGACCATTCGTCACGGATGTCTCCGGTGGTGCGCCACAGGTTGCCGCTCGTCTTCCCGCCCCATTTCCACACATCGGCTACGCCATACTGGCAAAGACTGTAGACGATCGGCCGATGCGTGCTTGCGAGGGCTTCGCCCATCTTCTGATACAGCCCCTGCTGATCATCCTGGGTTGAGCCGTAGATATCTCGCGCGCTGCACAGATCGTACTTGATATAGTCGATCCCCCAGGACGCGAAAGTCTTGGCGTCCTGAACTTCGTGCCCAAAGCTGCCGATATAGCCGGCGCAGGTCTTGGGCCCGGGGGAAGAGTAGATCCCAATTTTCAAACCTTTGGAGTGCACGTAGTCCGCGAGCGCTTTCATGTCTGGGAATTTTCGATTGGCTTGGATATTTCCAGCGGCATCGCGCGTGCCTTGCCAGGTGTCATCGATGTTGATGTAGAGGTAACCCAACTTGCTCATGCCGCTCGAGACCATGGCGTCGGCCATGGAACGCACTCCGGCATCGTCGACTTTTCCGGCGAATTTGTTCCAGCTGTTCCACCCCATGGGCGGTGTTCGCACCAGGCCGTTATCAGGCAAATCGTGTAAGGGCGGCAGCGGCAACCTGGCCGGTGGCAGGCTGGCTTCGCGGGTGGTTTTTTCCGCGGTGCCGTGAAGAGTCTCGTGATGGAAATTTTCCGTTTGCAGGGAGAGTTTTCCCTCCTGATAAGCGCCCTGATACTGAATCGAACGCGGTGTGAAACCTGCTGGCGCCCCAGGTGGTGGAGGTTGGGGCACGGTCTTGAATTGCAATTGGTTGTCTTTGAAGGTACCCACGATCGGTGTTCCACGGGGACCGCGTCCAAAGACAGTGCCGGAGATCATTTCGCCTTCCTGCTTCAATTCAAAAAACGTATCGCGGACGGTACCATCTCCGTTATCCACGTGCAGCACCCAGTAGCCGGCGAGGCTGGTTTGGGCGACGGCTTGCGGTGCAAACTGAAGGACCGGGCAGCAAAGTACAACGATCAGGGCACGGAAAAGAAGCCCCTTCCAATACCTGCGTTTGCATACTTCCATGAACGAATTCCTCCAGAGTACAGACCAAAAAGCACTGTAGCCAATTAAACCGGATCCCGCAAGGAAGCGCGTCCACGAGAGTTCCGCTGAACTGCCGATCCCTCGTCTCCGCTCGGGATGACAAAGGGAAGGATGGCGCTTCCATCAAGCATCGGTGAGTGGGATCGACGGAACTGCGGATCCCTCTATCCCACTAAACCAACGCCCACGGAACGCCATCCCGAGAGCCTGCGACTTTTGGGAACACCGTCCCCGCCACGGACGCGTGGGATACTGCAGACCTCAACCTTCACCTGCCAGTAGTGCTCCAGATTTGTGCGGGAAACTTGGGCACTCTCGATGCCACTAACAGGGCTCCATGGAAGCGCCGCCCTCCCCTTGTCATCCCGAGCGAAGCCGAGGGACCTGCAGTTCAGCGGAGTTCTCGTGATAATGTGAGGCCGGTTCTCACGAAACACTGAGGCGCGGATCGGGAGGTGACATGCGGACGCGGAACGCGGAAACTTCACGCCGCTCGATGATCGGATCAATGGTAGCGCTCGGAGCCATCTCCGGAACGCGAAGGTTGACGGCAGCACTCGGGTCCAATTTCGACTTAATGCTTAGCTCTTCTGACTCCGACTTGCAAGAAGGATTCGAGTGGGCAAAGCACGAGGCTCTTTCCTACGCACATTCAGGAACCGATCCGGTCGGGCCCTGGTACGAAGCATCCTTGCCAGGGCGTAGTGCATTTTGCATGCGCGACGTGTCCCACATGTCTAACGGCGCCCAGGCGCTTGGCTTGGGCGCGCAGAACAAGAACATGCTGCGCCGGTTTGCAGAAGGCATCTCGGCCTCGCGCGATTGGTGCAGCTACTGGGAAATCAACAAGGACAATTTGCCAGCGCCCGTGGATTACAAAGATGACCGGCACTTTTGGTACAACCTTCCGGCTAACTTCGACGTAGTTTGCACTTGCTACCGGATGTATCTGTGGACCCGGGATCAAGCCTACCTCGAATCGCCGTATCTGGATTTTTACAATCGGTCGATGACCGACTACATACGAACGTGGGATCGCGACAACGATGGCGTTCCGGATCAAAAGCCGTCAGAAAAGACACGGGGAATCCCAACGTACGTGGAAGACTTCAAGCGCCCGGTTGCCGAGGGCGCGGACCTTCTAGCTGCAGAGTATGGAGCGTACCTCGCTGTCGCGGACATGAAAGCATTGCGAAATAACCAGGCGCACGCTCTTGCTCTCCGAAAAAAGGCGCGGGCCTTACGGGCCTATTTCAATGACAAATGGTGGGATCCGCAGACTCAGAGCTTCTACCTGGCGATGCTGCCCGATGGCTCGTTCCGCTCTGACCTTGCCCAGACCATCGGAAACAGCGAAGCGGAATTTATTCTGATCTTTGAGCTTCCAGACGGAATCGAGAAGACCCGGGCTGCGCTGCGGCAGCTTCTTGGGAACGATGCGGCGGAAACTCATTCGCCGAGTCAAGTTGGCGGGGTCGAGGGACGATCCTATCTCCCCGGAATCCTCTACCAGTACGGAGAGGTTGAGCTTGCTTATCAAAAACTGGCAGAGATGTGGGATCCGCATCTGGCGCGGAGGGAGTATCCCGAGGTTTCTTTCACGGTAGTGGGCACTATCGTGGGCGGGTTGATGGGCCTCCAACCCTTGAATGAGCCTCGCACGATTGAGACGCTTTCCAGCCTGCCCAACGAAAAGATGTGGGCGGAAATCGCAAACGTGCCGGTGCTGGGAAATCGAATCACGGTGAAACATAACGGGAGAAGCCGGACGGTATTGAGCAACCAGTCGGGAGGCGAAATTATTTGGCGAGCCTCGTTTCCCGGAGCGCATACGCACCTAAGGGTGAATGGAATCGGGCATCGCGCAATGCAAGGACAGAGATTGAACCAGGTGCAAGAAAGTTATGTGCGTATTCCTGTAAACGCAGGGAAGTCGACGGTTGTTGAGATGTAGAGCCAGAGCAAAGAAAACCGCAGATCTCTCCACTATGCTTCGCTCCGGTCGAGATGACAATTTTGTTGCACAAAGGCAACTATTCTCGCCGAGAATTACACCCAAGCGCTCAACAAATTTGTCATCTCGACCGAAGCGTACCTGGATTTCCTACCTCACGGAAGCTAGCGACGACCACGGATGCGGCTCTCCATAAAGAGTGCCGCACACGCTTCATCAGCGCCACCAAACTCCACAGGAAATCCGGGGGAGCGCAGTGGAGAGATCTGCGGTTTCCCTGCTCTCTCACGCAGACCCGGAGTTAAGGCAACTCCCACACCCACAACATCGACGATTTTGCACCTCGCACGGCGGCGTTCTCAGGGGCGGTGTACAACGCGGTGTTGCCCTGGAGCCCGGGATTACCGACCGGCATAGCGATGTACTGCTTCCCGTCCACCATGTAAGTGATCGGAAAAGCATTCGGTACATCGTTCAAGCGCGGACTCTCCCACAGCACCTTGCCATCGCGGTCGTCGAATGCCCGGAAATACCGATCGGGCGTTGCCGAAAACACAAGACCTCCCGCAGTCGCGAGCGTGGCTGAGGATTGAGGGACACGCGTCCGGATATCCCACTTAAGTTTCTGCGTCTTCAAATCCAGCGCCAGGAAGCGGGCCGGCGTGTCCCCCATCTTGCCCATGCACGTGTCGATGATCGGCAAGTAGTACAGGTTTGTCGACGGGCTGTACGCGCCGGCCGGGAAATTTCGAGCGCCGCCGTTGGTCGGGCAACGGGTCACACCAGGAGGCGGCGGTTCCGGGAGCAGCGTCTTGACCCCCGTTACCGGATCAATCGCAGTCGCAACATTCTGCGCGCCCGGATCGACCGCAAACAGGAATTTACCAGTCGCTGCATCCATCGCCTCGAAGATTGCCGGCTTGCCCGCGGTGATGACGGCCTTGTGCTCCACCCCGTGGACGTTCACCTTCGTGATGATGTGCTCAAAGGCATAGTCCATGTCGTAGGGATCAGACGGGATGTGCTGGTAGTACCAGACGAGCTTGCCCGTATCGGGATCAAGCGCCACAGTGGAGTTCATATAGAGCCCCAATGCACCGTAAGTCCCGCGGGTTACCGTTGACCACGGAGTAGGCGACCCTGTCCCCCAGTAAGTGAGATTCAGTTCCGGGTCGTATTGTCCCACCTCCCAAATCGCGCAGCAGGCGCGTTTGTCGTCAGGGAGATTATTCCAGGTATCACCGCCCGGCTGGTTAGACTTCGCAGTCAAATCGAACCGCCATAGTTCCTTTCCTGTCTCCAGATCGTGGCCGGTGATGAAGCATCCGCCGGGTGGATAATAACCCGCTACTTTGCCGTCTTCCTTATTGGCGCTCCCCGGCGAACAGTTGCCGGCGCCGACGAGCACCTTGTCCTTAACCACAAGCGGCCCGCTGTTGTAGGTGCGCTCACTCTTGTAGTCATCGGTCACGACATCCCAAACCTTCTTCCCGGTCTTGATGTCCAGCGCAATGACATGCATGTCGATGGTCGGAAAGATGAGTTTGTTGCCGCCAATCGCCAGACTCCGCTTCGTCCGATAGAAGCCCGGCAGCGACGGATAATCCTTTGGCAACGTGTAATCAAACTGCCAGAGCAGGGTGCCGTTCTTGGCATCGATTGCCTGAATCGTTTCGCCGAAGTTCCACAGAAACAACACGCCGTCGTGCACGAGCGGAGTCGTCTCGTTGACTGCGTCGTCAGGGGACGCCATGCTGAAGGTCCACGCGACTTTCAAATTCTTCACATTCTCGCGATTGATCTGCGTCAACGGGCTGTAGGCCCAACCGTCGTAGGTGCGGCGCCAGTTGAGCCAGTCGCCAGGCGGAGGATTGCGCAGCATCTCATCGGTTACCGGCGTTAGATGATCGAGCGGCTCGTGCATGGTCGCAAGGGCGGTCTTGGCGTATGGGGCATCCAGCGCACGGCGCGCCCACTTCGGCGGTCCTGGTGTTGAGCTGCCGGTCGCGGTCGGGGGTGCTGCCGGGGTTTGAGCAGGCGCCGCTGTTTGCGCGGCTGCGTATGGCAGAAGAACGCAGCCCACTACGCTCGACGTGGCCAGCCACGCACCGAAAGAGCGCGCAGATTTCAATGCGGAAAATTTCGACAGATTCATGTAATTGGCATCTCCGGAGCCCGCCCATTGTCCAGGGTCTGCTCTATGCTTACGAATTCGTATGCCTTTATAAATCTGCTGACGACCTTTTGCCCACGGTTATTTAAATTGAGTTCCCACTGGAACTTAAAAAGCTCTCCATGAACAGTGGGTGATCGGTTGCGTATTTCGCGGTTTGTGTGTCCCTTAAGAACAACCCGCAAACAAATGGCGATAACTCTTGGTTCTTTTTCAAGAAGACAACCAGGCTCGCAAGTTGCGATGCTAATGGGTCCAGCAAACGACGGAGGGCGCCCGATCCATACCTCGTTAGACCATTCGCCCCACGCACAGCTGAATGTCAGTTACGTATCGTTTCTGGCGTGTACCGCAGCCATGGGCGGCCTGCTCTTCGGCTTCGACATAGCCATCATTACCGGCGCAGGACCTTTTCTGGCGCAGCGATTTGCTCTCAGCGATCTCAGCCTCGGAATCGCGTTCAGCTCCCTGTTATTCGGCTGTGTTCTTGGTTCCATCCTCGCCGGAAGACTTACAGACCGGTATGGCCGAAGGCGGATGTTGTTGTGGGTCGCCCTGATTTTTGCTGCCAGCTCGGTGGCCACTGCGCTGGCCCCGAACTTCGCGCTGTTCGTGACCGCACGCTTGGTGGGAGGCCTGGCGGTCGGGGGCGTGTCACTGCTATCTCCCATGTACGTCGCGGAGGTCTCTCCGGCATCCATTCGCGGACGGATGGGCACGTTTTACCAGCTCTCCATCGTCATCGGAATCCTAATCTCCTATGGCATCAACTATCTGCTGCGCAATTCCGGCACAGATAACTGGCGCTGGATGTTTCTTACCGGCGTTTTGCCATCGGCGGTATTCCTTATCCTGGTCGCGCTCGCGCCCGAGACTCCTCGCTTTTTGGTGAGGATCGGCAAAACACAAGAGGCCTTTCTCATTCTGGAGCGGATCGCCGGCACCGAGGTGGCTACGGCAGAAATTGCCGCGATCTCGGGAGCCATGACTCACGAAGAACAATCATGGCGAGGTTTGCGCAGGCCGGGGGTTCGCCGCGCACTGGTGGCGAGCATGTTTCTCGCAGTGCTGATCCACGTCTCAGGCGTAAACACCATGGTGGACTATGCTCCGGCAATCTTTCTTTCCGCAGGCTGGAAGATCGAGGGAGCCTTATTCTCCACCTTTCTGGTTGGCGTCACCGAATTCGCATTTACCCTTATCGCTTTCGGGGTCATCGACAAATTTGGCCGAAAGCCGCTCTATATTACGGGTTCCGCCGGCATGGCAGTGACACTCACTGCCCTGATGATCGCGGTTGCGACGGGACATTTTTATGGTGTCCTCGTGCTCGTGCTGATTCTCGCGTACCTCGCGTTTTTCTCTTCATGTGTTGGCCCTGTCTTCTGGACGCTGGTCCCGGAGATATTCCCGAATGATATTCGAGGCCTCGCCATGATGATCCCGGTCTTGCTGCAGTGGGTAGCCAATGCAGTGGTGGTGCTGGTGTTCCCGTTTGCCTTTCACCAGATAGGCAAAGTTGTGACGTTCGGCTTTTTGGCGGTCATGTCCCTCAGCCAGGCGCTGTTCACCTGGCGGTACGTACCTGAAACCCGGAATAAAACGCTTGAGGAAATAGAAGGCTTTTGGATGCTTGGCCATGGAAAATAACAAACAGACCTTACTCACCCGGAGACGGGTCATCCAGAACGGAGTCGTCCTCGGCGCCGTGGGCTTCGCCTGGCCTGGGCTCGCTCAGAGTGCGCCGGACGCCAACCGATGGACCATTGGCAATGACCGGGTGAACCGAACGATGGTATTCAAGCCAGGCGCAGGGTTCTACACCGAGAGCTTCACCGATCTCGCTACCGGGGCGCATCTCATTTCGCCCGATACGTTGCGCATGAGTATGGCCAGCGAGTTTTCCTTCGACTGCAACGGGCAGTCTTACTGCCGGAACCAAGTCGCCGTTCGAAGTTCTGAGCGTTCAGCCGGCAAAGACCGAGAACGGAAACTCTCTGACGATTCGTTTGCTGCTGAAGGCGATAGGGCTCGAGGTCTTGGTTGCTTACCGCTGCTACGATGGGCAACCGGCGATCCGCAAGCACCTGACGCTACGCAACACCGGCTCGAAGGCGCTGAAGTTCACTCATCTGCGGATCGAAGCGCTGGGACTTTCGCTGGGCCCCGAGAATGAAACGATCCTGAACGCCCAGTACGGCGCCATACCGAGAGAAATTTTCTATACCGGCCGTTCGGAGGATGCGGGCCTGCTGGTGAGCAATAGCAGGACCGGGGTGGGTGTGGCCATCCTCACCGAAGTGCCAGGCTACATGAAACGCACCGAGATTGGCGGCTGGTCGGATGCGGAGCGCGTCGGCCTCGGTGTTCTCTATGACACGGATCTCATGCCGTTCGAGCGCTCCGTTGCGCCAGGCGAAGAATTCGCCACTGCCGCTGTCTCGCTGGTCCCTTATCGTAATGGTGACGGTTTCCATGACCCGCGCTGGGTGTTGCCATCGTACACCGCGAAAGCCCTGGTGAGGCGCGTCAATCAGCACGGTCCCCCTTGGATTTACAACACCTGGGAACCGTTCGAGCGAGGCATCAATCACGACATCTCACTGGAACTGATCGAGGCCGCGGGCGCCATGGGAATGGACGTGTTCACGATCGACGACGGCTGGCAGCAGGAATATGGCGACAACGCCGTCAATCTGACATCGTTTCCCGGCGGTCTGCAACCGATCCAGGATGCGGTAAAAGCCAAGGGCATGCGGCTCGGGCTATGGATACCGATGGCCGCCATTGGCTTGACGACGGATGAGTATCGTAAACACCCGCAATGGGCCACGCGGGATATGGAGGGAAAGACAAAAACTACCGGCACCATGGGAGGGGCGAAGGCCGTGATGTGTCTTGCCAGCCCGTTCCGTGACGTGGCTGCCGCACGCATTAATGATGCGATTGCGCAATTCAACCTGGCATATGTGAAGCTTGACTTGACCACTATCTTTAACGCCTACGGCGAGGCGCCGGGATGTTGGGCCCAGGGTCACTTCCACCATAGCTGGGCAGAATCGCTCAATGGCATCTACGAAGGCATCGCATATGTAACCGCGAAAGTGTATGAGAAGCACCCGGACGTTCTACTCGACTTGACCTTTGAGCTTTGGGGGCAAAAACACATCATCGACGCTGGTTTGCTCGCCGCCGGTGACCTTGACTGGATGAGCAATGTCGATGACCGGAAGCCCGATTCGGCGGGTCCCATCCAGGCGCGCCAGTTGCTATACCAGCGCGCCACTTCCATGCCTGCCGAGAGCATGCTTATCGGCAATATTCATGCTGAACTGCCGACCATCCAGGAAACCTTTGCCACGGCGATCGGTTCAGCCCCGCTTTTGCTTGGCGATCTGCGGAAACTCAGCGGCAGCGACCGGCAGTGGTTCCACGAAAAGATATCCTGGTTCAAAAAGCTGCGCACGGAGACACCCATCAGCGAGAGCTTTTTCCCTTTGGGTAGCTGGCGTCAGACTTCAGCCGACAAATGGGATGGCTTTGCCAGGCTTGCCCGCAGCGGCAATGGGGTGATCGTGCTCTTCCGCAACAAGGCAGAGACGGATAGTGCTATGGTGCACATCGAAGTCATGGCGCCCGGCAAGTTCACGCTACGATCGGAAATGAGCCGCAAGAATATCGGCGTCTTCACCAGCGACGATTTTGTTCGCGGCATCACTGTCCCATTGACTGCCCCTGTCGAGGTGCTGGAAGTGAGCGTTGCCGGCTGACAGTACGGCCTAGAATTCGTCGTAAGCGATCTGATAAGCCGGAACGCCGAGTTCCGCCAGCATCTTATTGCAGGCTTTGACCATCAGCGGGGGACCGCAAAGGTAATACTCAACGCTCGCCGGATTCGCGTGATCCCGCAGATACCTCTCCAGCACCACCTCGTGAATGAAGCCGAGCAGGCCATTCCATTCGTCTTCAGGCAGCGGAGAGGAGAGCGCCAGGTGAAAGGCGAAATTGGGATGGGCCTTCGCCAACTCCTCGAAATAAGACCGGTAGAAAATCTCCTGGCTCGATCGGGCGCCATACCAGAAGCTGATCCTGCGCGCGGTGCCTTCTGTTTCCAGCAAATGCGAGAGATGAGCCCGGAGTGGAGCCATACCGGCGCCGCCACCGATGTACACCATCTCACGCTGCGTTGGCTTCACATGGAAGTCGCCAAAAGGTCCAATACCGGTTACCAAATCGCCGGGCTTAAGGCTGAACACGTAGCTTGAGCCCACGCCGGGGGCGCAATCCTGGCCCGGCGGCGGCGTGGCGATCCTCACGTTGAAGCGCAAGACGTCTTCTGTCCGTTGGTTACTGGCCAACGAGTAATTGTTGCGGCGGCCTGATTCCGGGTTACGCGCTACCAGGTCGAATACATGCTGGTTGCGCCAGACCGCGGCGAAGGGTTCCTCGATCGCGAAGTCGCGGAAATCAATCCTGTCGTACGCCGGAATATCGAGTTGCAGATAATCGCCAGGAGTAAAGCCGACGCGCACTCCCGGGTCCGCGGGTTCCAGAACCAATTCTTTGATAAAGGTAGCCACGTTGCGATTGCTGACCACGCGGAAGCGATAAGCCTTTTGCGAACGCGCGCCCACTCCACCGGCACGCACCACATTGACCCGAATGCGCGCCCCCACCTGCTCGACGGGATACGTGGCCAGACCGCGACAGATGGGCGCGCGCGCCGGCGATCCGTCGATCAGGTGGAAACGCCCGTTGTGCTTGGCACACTCGATCGTTTTGCCAATCACCAGGCCTTCGGAAAGATGCGTGTTGCCGTGGGTGCAGACCCCGTCTGTGGCATAAAGGTGCCCCTCACCGTCGCGGTAGAGAGCAAAGGTTTTCCGGCCATGATCGAAGCGGACCACCTCACCCGGCCGCAGATCGTTCGCTACGCACGCTTCCACCCAGCCATCCGCATCCGCGATACCCTGCGAGGTGAACGAGGCTTCGCGCGAACGAGCCTTCGGCGAAGGAAGAATGCGTTTGATATGGTGCCCGGGATCCTTCACCTGGCGCAGAACCGTGGGCGCGATCTCGCGCCAGGCAGAGAAAAGACTTGGATACGGGGTTGGACAATCGTCTTTCACCAACGCATGCAGTTTAGGCAACGCATGGTAGGGCACCAGCGGGAACATGTGGTGTTCGACGTGATAGTTCATGTTCCAGTAGAGATAGCGGTGGATCGGGTTCATGTACACGGTGCGACAGTTAAGACGGTGGTCGAGGACATTCTCCGCCAACCCCGCATGCTGCGTGAGGCCGTAAGTAACTAACAGCCATGTACCGAACAAGTTGGTAAGCCCAACCATGAGCAGCGGCAAAATGCTACGTGTGGCCACCGCCAGCGCGATCACCAGCAAGTAAATCGCAACATAGACGCGCGCCCGCCAGTAGACTTTGACAAACTCGCTTTGCGGGATGAAAGTCTTTTCCTCAGCCGCCATCCGGCCGAAGCAATGCTGCACGATGCGGGTGAAGTACTTCCGGTAGACCCGCAGATTGAAGAAGCCCATGACAATGCCCTTGATATCCGGAGGACGGGGCACAGCAATCTCAGGATCTCTGCCGACGATAATGGTGTCGCTATGATGACGGTTGTGGCTCCATCGCCAAACCGTGGCCTCGCGCATCACCATGAACGACGCAATTTCATACAGCGCGTTGTTCATCCAGTCTGTCTTGAACGCGGTTCCGTGGCCGCTCTCGTGCCAGCGCGAGTCGGAGGTCGAGGCATACAACACGCTGTAGAGCGCGTAAGGCAGCAGCGCCCACCAACTGCCCCACAGCGCATAGGTGGCGTATCCGCTGGCGAAGATCAGTGCAAACCACACCACTGTGTGGACTGCCGCGGGGCCGTCGCGGCGCTCCAGTAACTGGCGCATGGTCTCCCGCGGTACCGGACACTGGTACCATTCCGCCTCGGCGAGCCCTCGTTCCACGGCCTGGTGGGCGCCGGCTCCGGTGAGACTGTAGTCAAGTATTGCCGGATGAGTACCCATGCCATCAAACGATAGTGCCGCGCCGTAGACATCGTCTTCTCGACAAGCGCCAAAAAGTTATCGTATCTTGTCATCGGTGCTCCAAGACCTCAAAATCCGGAAGGGGTATGACGGGTTTCTCTACCTGGTGGAATCCACCAGAAACCCGCCGAAACTGCAAAGCCACCGCCACGCGGAATTGGAGCTGAACCTGGTCGTGCGCGGGACCATCACCTATATCGTCAACGGCCAACGATTTACCTTCACGCCAAGAACATTGCTCTGGCTATTTCCAGGTCATGAACATCAGTTAGTCGATCGCGCAGACGACGCGCAATTCTACGTGGTGGTCTTCAGGCCCTCGCTCATCGAAAAGTCCTGCCATACGCCGCCCTACGAAGGGCTGAAGCACGATCATCCTGACCATGGCGGCCTGCTCAAAACACTGCTTCAGCCGGACGCATTTGATCTCATCCGCAAAACCATGGATTGCCTGATGCAAGGCGCGCTTGATCCCGATCTGTTGAATCATGAGGCGGGCTTCGGCGCGAACTCCGACTTTTCTTTTGCCCATAGCGATCCCGACGGATTGAATGCCGGTCTTCACCATTTGCTGATGCTAAGCTGGCGCAGCCAACGCGATGGCCAGGCGTTAGGCGACAGCGTGGCCCTGCACCCCGCGGTTCATCGTGCGATCAAGTTGCTGAGCGAAGGCGATTGGCCGCACGATCTCGCCCGATTGGCAAGGTCCTGTGGCGTCAGCGAAGCCCATCTAAGCCGCACATTCCATCGGCAGATTGGCGTCTCTCTCACGCACTACCGCAACTCGATCCGCCTTGGCCGCTTTTGGGAGGAGTATCACCAACCACAGCAGAAGAACCTGACCGAGGCGGCCTACGCCGCAGGCTTTGGAAGCTACGCTCAGTTCTACAAAGTCTTCGTGCAGGCCTATCGCCGTGGACCAAGAGAGTACCTGGCGGAGAGCCACCCCGCGTAGTGGCTCTGGCCTATGTTGTTTTTGGAGCTTTATTCCAGCCGTGAAATGCCGATTTGTCGCCCCGGTTCCAGGCATCGCGCAGCCCTGGGGCGCTTAGATCCCAGTCTGGACGAGTCTCGGTCATGATAGCGCGGAGGTCGTGCCAGATATCGGCAATCGAGGGACGCCCCCAGAACCAGTAACCGTTATAGATACTGTGAACGACGAGGCCCGGCTTAAGCACGATTGTGTGCGGAATCATAGGATCGTTCTCGGGATCGGTGTACTCCTGAATGTCGAGGTCCTTCTGCACTGTTCGTTCAGGATCGGACAGAAACGGCCACTGGGCACCGACGGAAGCGCGAAATTCCTGGAGCGTGTGGTGGACATCGGTGGAGATCGTAGCGATCTGAGTGTAGCCAACGGCGATTTTCGGATAGAACGCGGCCAGTTCCAGGTGTTGCTGGTGTTCCTTCGGACAGTAATTGCCCCGAGCGAGGGTGAGGATCAGCGGGTCATCGCCCTGCAGTTCGCTGAGCTTCCGCAGTGTCCGCGTTTGGTCAGGCAGCTGAAAGTCGGGGAAGGTGCTCCCCGGAATGACGTCAGGACGCATGTGTGTACTCCTTCAGTGAAACTGCAGGTGAGCATCGGCAGCCGCTGTATCCCACCCTGACCACTCTTGTTGGTTGAGGTTCTCACATGGGCCCTTTAGAAGCTATGTGTGAACCCGACAGAAGACCGCAGATCTCTCCATCCCAATAACCGATCCCAAATGGAAACGCCGCCCTCTCCTTGTCATCCCGAGCGCAAGCCGAGGGACCTGCAGTTCTACGGACTTTCGGGGAAATATTTTTCTGCTTTTTCGGGCGCAGTGGAGAGATCTGCCGTTTTCTTTGCCTGGGCCTGACACCGGCACTTTAGCCCGAGTTGTTAGCTTGCTTGGGCGACCAGGCGGAAATCTTCCTGGTCTGATGTGATTGGGCTGTGCCAGCCTCCGGCGGGCGAAACTCGCTGCTCGACCTCAGCCGGACCCCACGTGCCTTTCTCGTACTCGAAGACGGGAGTAGCAGCCTTGAGCGCGGGATCAACAATTCGCCAGGCCTCTTCCACATAATCCTGGCGGGCAAACAGGGTCGCGTCCCCCGCCATCGCGTCGCCCAACACGCGCTCGTACGCTTCCATTTCGTCTGGACGCGGATGCCGGCTTGCTACCATCTCGACGTCCTCGCTTTTCATTCCTTCGCCGGGAGCCAGCACAGTCGCGCCTATGGCTATCGTCGTTTCAGGACTGATCCGAAACCGCAGGTAGTTCTGAGACAATGCACTCTCCTTGATAACCGTCGGAGGCCTCCGAAACCGGGCGAGGACCTCGGTGCACGTCACCGGCAAATTCTTTCCTGCGCGGATGTAGAACGGCACGTTTTTCCAACGCCAGGAATCGATCTCCAGTCGGAGTGCGCCGAAGGTTTCCACCTTCGAATCCGCGCGAACTCCCGCCTCCTGCCGGTAACCGCGAAACTGCCCTCGCACAAGATTATCCGCTTCCAGGGGAGGAATCGCCTTCAGTACCTTTACCTTCTCATCACGAATAGTCTCACTGTCGAGGCGGACCGGAGGCTCCATCGTGAGGTTGCATAGGATTTGGAAGAGATGGTTTTGCATGACATCGCGAATGGTGCCGGTTTGATCGTAGAAACCACCGCGTCCTTCCACACCGAAATCTTCCGCCATGGTGATCTGCACACTCTCGATGTAGTTGCGATTCCAGAATGGCTCCATGAACGCATTGACAAACCGGAAAACTACCACGTTGTTCACCGGACGCTTGCCCAGATAGTGGTCAATGCGAAAAATGCCGGATTCCGGGAAGGCTGCATGAAGAATCCGGTTGAGCTCCTGTGCTGAGGCAAGGTCGTTGCCGAAAGGCTTCTCGACGATGACGCGAGCGCCCTCGGCGGACCCTGATTTCGCTAATTGTTCCACGACCGTTCCGAACAAAAGCGGAGGAATGGCGAGGTAATGCGCCGGCCGTTTTGCTCCGTCGAGCTCTTTGCGGATCGCCTGGAAAGTAGCGGAGTCTGCGTAGTCGCCGTCTACATAACGTAACAAGCTCATCAATTTGGCGAGAGCAGCAGGGTCGACTCCGCCGTGTTTCTCCAGGCTGTCGTGTGCTCGCGCGCGAAGCTGTTCGAGATTCCAACCTGCTTTCGCTACACCGATCACGGGCACGTTGAGGCTGCCGCGCTTGATCATCGCCTGCAGTGCGGGAAAGATCTTCTTGTAGGCCAAATCGCCTGTGGCGCCAAAAAAGACCAGTGCGTCGGAATGTGAGTCGCTCATTGCAAATCTCCTTTTCTCAGGCGGCTCTTGCCCGCCGCTTTTTCCAGATGTCGAGGACGGATCATGGGTGTCCGTCCTGAGACTGAACTCTTGTTGCTGGAGTTTGATTCCTCAGCAGATTTCCGGTCGCGAATTCCAGGTCGACTGCCTCAAGAAATAATTCTGATCGTGCGGAAACACCGGATAATCGAGCCTGGGCCAGTTGCTTTTCCGCGGTAACCACATCGACCAGATTTTTGACTCCATATTTGTAAGCATCGAGCGACGCGGAATATGATTCGTTGGCAGATTCGAGAAGGGCCACTGCGGCGTCTTCTTTGCGCAGCGCCGTCCGGAATGCTATATAAGCGGTCCAGACCTCGCGCGTCGTCTGATCGTCCGTCGCAGTCAGTTCGTCCTCGGCCTCGCGGCGTTTGGATTCGGCGATCAACAGTTCGTTCTTGCGCGCGCCTCCGTCAAAGATGCGCCAGTGGACCCCAAGTTCCACGGACCAGGTAGGCTCGCTCGCGGAACCGAGCACGCCGTAATCCGAGGAGGGCCATACGGAGCTCTGAGCAACTGAGCCCGAGAGGGCGATCTGTGGTCTATACTCTGCCTTCGCCGCACGAATGCGAGCCTCTGCGGAGCGGATTCGCGAATTTTGCGCCATGAGTTCGGGGCGATTCTCCATCGCGCGAGCGATCAGCGCCTCGATAGACATCGTCAGTTTCTCCGGCAACGGCGCACTCTTCTGACTGTCGACCACAATGTCAGGGGACGGCTCAGCTCCCACCGCTTCCGTGAGCGCCACGCGCGCAATCTTTTCCTCCCCATCCGCGGACTCCTCGTCGAACACAGCCTGTGACGTTTCCGCGCGGGCGTTAAGAACGTCAGGAAGAGTAGCAAGCCCGTTGTTCATCCTGTTTTCGGCTGCATCTTGCGTGGTTTGTGCAGTTCGCAATGTGTCCTGGGCCGCCTGTAATCTCTCCTGTGCGGTCACCAGTTGGTAATAGGCACTGGCGACGCGAAACGCCAGCGCTTGATTGACCTGAATGACGTCCGCACCCGCGGCGAGCTTCTCCGCCCTCGCCGAGTTCACGCTTGCCTCGCGCTTGCCAAAGTCAAAGATCAGATATTGGAGCGCGACCTCTGGCCGAACGGCGGGCAACTCAACCATCACGTAACCGCGAGGAGCGAGCGGTTCCGGAAACGGATTTATCAATCTCTCGTCGCCAAAAACAGCCAGCCCCTCTAACTCGGGATAGTAGGCGCTCTTTGCCAAGCCCAGTTCGCGTGCTTTCTGCTTTGCGCGCTCCCAGACCGTGCGAGTGCCGGGGTTGTGATGCTCGGCAACGTCAATAAGTTCCGCCAACGTGTAGGGGTGAACCGGGTCCAGAACAGCTTTTCCCTCGCGAGGAGTTTCGCGAGCGGCGCATTCGGCGACCGCTGCCGGAGACGACACGTTGCCTGCGCATTGCCCCGTAGCCTGCGCCGCGGAGAAGGCGAGGAGCAGCGACAAGAATAGGAAATTCCGTGATGGGCAATGTTCGATCAATCGAAACCGCTTACGCGACATACCTATTAAGGTAGAAGTGCGGAGCCGAGTCTATTAGACGAACGTATTGATCGATCCCAAAGTATCGGTTGAATCCGCGGTGCAGGACTCAGCGGAACCCGAACCGCGGGGTGAGAATCGGACCTCTAGGACCAAACAAAACCTGACGGGTGCCCCATGTTCGCGCCAGCTAACGTGGGCCGATTATGAATTCTTCGAATGCTTTTACTAAAGGGGTAGATAGATTGGAAGGGCTTCGCCTGTCTTTTTCGGCCCACGTACGCTGGCGCGAACCGAATTTCCTGTAAGTTGCCCTGGACCCGACCACGTGTGCGGCTTTCTGTCAGGAAAGCCCCATGAACTGCGCCAACGCCAACAAGCTTCGCAGGAAATTCGGGGGAACATGGGGCACCCGTCGAGTTCGGTTTGGTCCTCCAGTTCGGTTTTCACCCCACTGTTCTCGTGCCGCTTGGCCTGCACCTTTCATTTCACCCTTAATTGGCCTGACCGAAGGAAAGCCGGCGAGTTGCACCTGATACGAACGTATCGACCGATACTTTGGTCCAATAGATTCGGCCATTAGCCATGTCGCCTAATGCGGACATGAATACCGGCTCGACAGAGCGAGATCGACGCCGAATGACACGACTCGGCTCCGTTGCCGGTTCATCTCTGGCGGCGCTGGTGCTGGACGGCTGCTCCCACGCGCCCGAATACAGCATCTTCGGCTCTTTTTTCCCGGTGTGGATTTTCTGCTCCGTCGGTGGTCTGGTGCTCGCGGCGGGTGCGCGCGTCTTCCTCTCTCAGACTGCGATTGCCGAACACCTGGCAGCCCCTGTCCTTTTCTACCTGAGTATGGCGATCTTCCTTTCGTGCATGTTGTGGCTGATGTTTTACAGCTAGGTAAACGCGATGTCGACTCAAGTCACTGTCCAACCTCAGCAAGACGACCGCATCGCGCGGCTTCAGTTGTACGGTCGGATCCTGACAGCAGCCATGGTTCTGCTCGCGATCGCTGGCCTGATTGCTGTCTACTCGGTCACAATCCAGCATCCCCAGACCGATGACGCTGAAATCTTTGCCAACTACATTGGAATCGCACCCGTGGTCGAGGGGCCCATACTGCACCTGAACGTCGCCGACAACCAGCTCGTCAAAAAGGGCGATCTACTTTTCCAAATTGACGATCGGCCCTATAGGTACGCGCTTGACCGCGCAATCTCGGACCGGGCGGCTCTCGAAGGGCAGATCGACGACGAACAACGGCGCATCCGGGCCGAAGTGCATGCCGTCACTGCTTCCGGGGCGGCGACCCGGAGTGCCGGGGCCAGCGTCGATCGAGCGCAGGCCTCCATCCGCGAGGCGGAAGCCGACGTCGCCCACTCTGAGGCTGCGTTGGATCGCGCGAAGGCTGAGTCGGCATACGCCGAAAACAACCTGCACCGCGTCGAACCTCTGCTCGCCAAACGGTACGTGACCGCGGACCAGGTGGATCAGGCACGCACTACAGAGCAGGCCAGCGCGCAGTCTGTACATGAAGCGGAATCGCAATTGGCTCTCAATCGGGCCCACCTCAACTCCATGCTGGCCGCGTTGGCGCAGGCCAAGGCCTCGGCGGACCAGAGTACGGCGCAGCTTCACCAATCGGAGTCCAGCGTGCTTACCCTCGATCCGCTCGTGGCCCAGAGGCAGGGGCGGGTCGCCGCCATCGCCAACGCCCAATACAACTACGACCAATGCCGGGTCTATGCTCCATTCGATGCGCGGGTCACCAACCTCGTGATTTCTGAGGGCGCCTATGCTCACATCGGACAAGAAAGTTTCACGCTGATCGATACTCGCGTCTGGTGGGTGCTGGCGAATTTCCGCGAGACGCAGCTGAAGCATGTCCAACCGGGTATGACCGCGGACATTTACTTTATGTCTGACCCGGGATTGCGATTCACGGGCGTCGTCGAAAGCACCGGGTACGGTGTTACCCCAGATCCTTCGCTCGTTGGCCGAATCGAATCCGGCCTGCCTGACGTCCAACGCACTCTGAGCTGGGTACATCTGGCCAGTCGCTATCCCGTCCGAATCCGGATTCAGTCGCCGCCCGCTGGTGTCCTTCGTCTGGGGGAATCTGCGGTAGTCGTCATCCGCGGATACAAACGGAAGTCCTGATATGGCGAGCCGAGCCGCTCAGCTCCCCCGCCAGCCGGCGCGCCTAACCGTCTCCTGGCCTTGGTTTCGCGAATTCATACGTTGGGAAGTTGCTTCCTATCCAGGACGCCTGAGCACGGTCATCCGCATGACGATTGCGGCGACGCTGGTCATGATCATCGTCGTGACTTTCCGCATTCCGAATGCCGCCTTGGCCGGTCTATTTTCCATTCTCCTGGCTCGCGAAAATCTGGCTGTTACCTGGCTCGGGGGGCGATTGATCGTCCTTGGATTCGTCCTCGCGAGCCTCTACACCCTGTTCGGCATGATGTTGTTCCGCGGGTTTCCCATGACTCATTTCTTCTGGGTCATTGGAAGCCTGTTTCTGATCTTTTTCATTATGCGCACGACGACTAACTACGCGGCCGCAGCGGCTTTCACCATTCCGATTGGCGTGGCACTGCCGATATGGGACCGCTCCCTACCCAGCCAGGTCCAAGTAGAGGGTACTCTCTGGCCCATCGTGATCATCGCGGTAGGCGCCGGCTCTACGGTGGTGACCGAAGCGCTATACCGCATCTTCGACCGCTCCGACCCGCTCATCACATTCGTCGACGATCTGTTGCTCGCGGTGCAGCAGGTAGCGGAAAGCATCGTTAATCTGCATGCCCCACAGCGATCGGTCCTGGCCAGAGTTCATCAATACCAGATGATCGGCACGGGCCGGCTTAGAGTGACCTTGCTGCGCCAAGGTTTGAACCCGACGGTGCGGGCGCAGCGTGCCGCCTTGATTTCGCTGGCGGGCAGGCTCATTGGTCTTGCTGACCGATCTCGTGCGGACTCTACCCCAGCCCGGCGACGACGACGCGATGCGCCTGCGTGCACTTTCTGAAAGGCTCGGAGCGATCCGAACGGAGCTTCGCACGACAGGGGTCATTTCTACATCTCCTGCCTGGCTCGAAGGACAGCCGTCCGCAAGCTTCCCCGTGCTTCAAGAAATGGAACGGACCGTTGCGCTCATCACCGAAGTATTTCAACGGGATGAGATCGCCGATGGTTCCCAGAACACGGCAGGACAGGATTGGTGGCGCACTCTGCTTTTACCGGATGCATTCCAGAACCCGGCATATCTACGCTTCGCCTTTGCCGGATGCCTGGCTGCTACCACTTGCTACTTTCTCTACAATGCGCTTGACTGGCCGGGCATCAGCACCTGCGTGCTTACGTGCATCGTTACTGCTCTGAGCACGGTCGGGAGTTCGCTCCAGGCACAATTCCTCCGCATTGCCGGATTCGTTGCCGGCGGGCTGGTCCTGGGTATTTCGGCGCAAATTCTGATCCTACCCGCCATCGACAGCATTTTTGGGTTTGCTCTCTTCTTCGCGGCGGTAACCGCGATCGCTGCTTGGTTCGCCACTTCCAGTCCGCGGCTCTCCTTTTTTGGCGTGCAGATGGCGCTTGCCTTTTACTTTGTCAACCTGACGGACTTCAAAATCCAGACCGACCTCTCGATCGCGCGCGACAAGGTAATGGGCGCGTTGCTGGGCATTCTCGCGATGGGATTTATCTTCGACCGCTTCGGGACGAAAAGCGCCACGGAGCAACTGCAGGCACTGGTCGTGCGGAACGTACGGATGCTGGCACAGCTCGGAGCTTGCCCGGTCGTCCGCGACAGAGCCACTGCTCTTCCCCAGCTCCGCCGGCTCCGCAGCGAAATCAACGACAATTTCGCGACCCTGGAATCTGGGACGGATGCCGTGCAGTTTGAGTTTGGGTTTCGCCACCGGCGCGGGAAAGAGGTTGCCGAATCGGAGTGGATTCAGAGAGCTCAGCCAGAGTTGCGCTCCATCTACGTCCTGGAACTGAGTCTTCTCTCGCATCGTGGGCGACGGGAGATCGGCTCCGAATTAACCCCGCGGCAGAATGAGGCGCTGGACGATTTTCTTAAGACCTACAGCGATGAACTCACGCATATTGCGGGATGGCTCGCACACGAAGAGCAAATACCGGCACGCATCACCGATGATTCCATCCGGCCTCTGCGTCAAACCATGGCGGAACCCAGTTCCCCAAACTCGCAGGCCATCGCCGATATCTGCCAGAAGATGATTTCCTCTCTCCTCATACTGCGGAACGAGTGCTAAGTCTCGTTGACGGGCCGCTCACGAATGGGCTGCCCATCTCAATGAAGCGCAGCGGCCGGTCCATCTCACGCGTGATGCCGATGCGCACAGTTGCGCTAATAGGCGCAGCCTCTCGAACCGCAGACCCAAGCCAAAGCGGACCGCCGGCACAAAGATCAACCCCTTGCAGCCGCGGATCTATTTGCAGTGCGGCCGCAAGCCGTCCCGGCCCTCTCGCCAAATCTCTGAGCTTGTCGGTGTTGCGGAGCCGTTTCATCAGGTTGATTCCTTCGAGAGGCTCGATGGCGCGCAGCAGCACTCCCGCGCCAACCCCTGGCTCTTCAGACGTGACGTTGAGCATGTAGGACGTCCCATAGATGAAGTACACGTAAGCAAACCCTCGGTCGAGGAACAGTACTTCGTTCCTGGCGGTTCGTCCACGATAAGCATGTCCACTGGCATCGCCCGGTGGGTAAGCCTCGGTCTCGACGATACGACCACTCATTCGGTTTCGCCCGGCTTGGCGCACAAGCGTTTTCCCAATAAGATACCGGGCCAGCTCAGCCGTATCACTCGGCAAGCTGGCCCGCGATAATCTTCGAACTTCGTAAGCGAGATGAGGTGTCGTGCGCAATGGGGTCATGTGCCCGCTAACATCTTTGAAGCTTACTCTTTCAGTCAGCAGCCTGCTGCGCAGCTTGCTCCACCTCTCGCAGAAGGCCGGTATCCACGTCGAAAACAAAACCGCGTACAGGAATGTCTTTGGCAATCCAGGGATGCGATGCGACTTTCTTTATCTGCTCCCGGGTATTGTCGTCGGGGTTCTTATAGGAGAAAAAGCGCATGGGAGCGGGCGTTGCATCGCCGGTGGAAGCGCTCAGCTTTGCGTTCAGCTCCTCATCGGTGAAGGTTGTGAATCCGCAGCCAGTATGGTTGAGAAGCAGTATCTCTGTGGTTCCCAGCACACGGGTGGAAACAACCAGCTCCCCGAGAACATCCTCTGTCACCGCGGGTCCGCCGGTTCTGATAACGTCAAGATCGCTATTCGGGAGACCCAGGATCCCGGTGAGATCTGAGAGGCGAGGATCCATACAAGTCACGACGGCAAGTTTGGGGGCAGGACGCTTCCCCAACGTTGGATTGTAGTTCTTTGCGAAGGTCCGGTTTGCTGTTACCGCGCTATCGATAATACTCATAGTCTGTCTCCATGATGGTAGAGTTCGTCTGACGTCATCTCAAATGGCACAAGCGATCGATGACAACGATTGATTGCGTTATCGACTCTTGCCAAACCCGATGCACTTGGACCATGACATCACGAGCGCAAAAACATAACCTATTGGACGAAAGTATTGTTCGATACCTTGGTATTCCAAGGATATCGCGCGCGGCCATCCTCACTTATCGACCGCGACGCGACGTGGCCTCGAATAACGGTCTATATGCGTCGGTCAACATGCCGATCGTGAATGCGCAGTTCAGGCCGCTTGGATTGGGCAATATCCAGACCGCGGACCCGCCGAGTTTAGTTGGCTGCAATCCCCATGAAAGATCGCGTTGGTTTAGAAAAACTGAAGCGGCCGCCTTTCCCAGGAACGCCAGGTATCTGGGCCGGTACTTGGCAATTTTGCGCTCGAAAGCAGGGCGGGCAGCGATGTAGTCGGCGCGAGTGAGGTCGGACGCGCTCACTGTCGGCCGAGGAACGGCAGAGGTGAGTCCACAACCATAATCGAGTAAGAGGCACGCTTCCTCCGGCTCTAGTTGCCGGGTGGTAAAGCCGGCGAGGTGAAGCACACGCCAGAAGCGGTTGGTTCGGTTCGCGAAGTGGAGTCCGGCGGCAGCCGATCGCATTCCCGGATTGATGCCACAGAAGACCACCTTCAGCGAGGAAGAAATCACATCAGGCAAGCCCGCCAAACCGCCCCGCGGATCGGAAGATATCGTTTGAGACACGAGAACGTCGGCAGTGGTGATCCGGCTCATCCGCTCATCGTCTCACAAACCGGCGGCTCCGCCCGGAAGGGCCTGCCGCGGAGCTAGAGTCCCTGTTTCCTTGATTGGGCGAAGAGTTTAAGCCGACACAAATTTGATACCAAAGTCTCGGGGATACCATCGTCCAATTGTGTGCCTCTTGGGATTTTGATGTGATCGTCCTCTGCCATCCGGGGTGCGCCAACGGCAAGATCCGGGTTGCGAGGAGACTGCCATGAGTTTTATCAATGAGCAGGTGGCTATCGATATTGCCGCCCAACGCTACCCGTCATTCCCGAACGATGACCTCATCTCCGCAGCACGGGATGGCTCGGCGGCTGCGTTTGCCGGGCTGTGGAATATCCATTCCCAACGAATCTATCGGCGGCTCCTCAATATTACAAAGAACCACGAAGACGCTCAGGATGCCTTGCAGGACGCATTCCTGCACGCATACAAGGCGCTCCATACCTTCGAAGGCCGATCGAGTTTCAACACTTGGCTTACCCGAATTGCCATCAATTCTGCGCTGATGATCCTTCGTAAACGCCGTTTCCGCCCTGAAGTATCCTACGACGTGGAAAATGACATGGGGGAGCAGATTTCCGTTTTCGAGCTTAGAGATAATGGCCCCAGCCCAGAGCACATCTGCGATCAACACCAGCAGTGCGCTCGCGTGCTGGAATCGATCGGAAGGCTTCGGCCACGCCTACGCCAGGTGGTTGAGATGCGGTTGAGCCACAACTATTCCATCAAAGAGATTGCATCTGCCCTTGAGATCTCTCAAGCCGCCGTCAAATCCAGGCTCTCCCGGGCACGAGCAACGCTGACGCGAGTTTGACTGTTCTTAACGCTGGTCCGAGGCTTTGCCGTAGTCTTTCCCTTCCCCCCGAAGTAAGGAACACAAACGCGATCTTATCCAAAGATATTGACCGTTAGATTGAATCAATGGCTAGTAGCTCGAAAAGAAGGTATCTGACGCTATAGAATTCAGATGGCCTTCATTCTTTCCAATAGCTCGCAGGCCATTTCCAGGTCATACATCGGGTTTGGGCCACTAAGCTGGGTTGCATCGTTGGTTTTCCTGCAGGAAACGACCATAGTGGAGGATGGAAGGTGAACAGGACTTTACAGCCAGTTTCTCTTGCCGGTTCTCAACTCGGGGAACTGCGTCACGTTTGTGCATTCTTCGCCAACGACGACGAGGAATATCGTGTATTACTGCCCTTCATCCGGGAAGGCCTGCTAAGTGGAGAAAAGGCCGTACACGTCGTCAATCCCGAACAACGCCAAGAGCATCTCTGCCGGCTCGCCGGCCGAGGCATTGACACAGCCGCACATCAGAATAGCGGACAACTCGAAATTCACGACAATACCGAGGTCTATTTGCGAGATGGGCGTTTCGACCAGGACCGAATGCTCACAACGTTTGAGGATATGGTCATCGCCGGAAGGAAAACGGGTGGATTCCCGTCACACCGCATTGTCTGCCGCATGGATTGGGCATCGGGAGACCCTTCGCGGGTTCAAGATGTAATCGAATTTGAATCCCGGGTGAATGACGTGTGGAGCCGGCACGCAGACACCGTTGTCTGTACCTATCATCTTTCGCAGTTCCGCGGCGATGCCATCATTGACATCATGCGGACGCACCCACTGGTCATTATAGGCGGGCAGCTTCAACAAAACCCGTTTTTCACGCCTCCCGATGAATTCCTCCGTGAATATCGCGGAAAGCGCCCTGGACGCACAAGTTACCATTAGTCGCCGGCGCCTATGCCCCAGCAGCCAATGGATCTTGCGTCCGAAGTCAAGCGTCTGCAACGCTGCATGAATGATCTGGTGAGCGTCCTCGCTCTTCCAGCCGTGTGGAGTGGCAGTGAACCAGTTCGAATCCTGGAAACCTTGCTCGATGCTTTGCTTGGAATGCTCGACCTCGATTTCCTCTATGCGCGGGTGAGAATCAACGGGGAAGCCCCCACCGAGGTGTTCAGAAATGCTGAAGCCAGTCAGGTCGGCAGTAGCCGGGAGCAAATTCTCCAAGCCCTGAATCTGCACTCTGAAGACCAAGCCCACCGAACGCTCGAAGAGATTCTGGGGCGCTTGGGACGGCCGGAGGTTTCTGTCTTTCCCATGCGAATGGGACTGAGTGGAGACCTGGGACTGATCGTGGCCGGATCGCAGAGAGCTGGTTTCCCGGCGCAAACTGAGAGGTTGGTCCTGAGCGTTGCCGCAAATCAGGCAGCCATCGGGTTGCACCAGGCGCTGCTCCTAAACGAACAGAGGCGGATTGCAAGCGAACTCGATCGACGTGTCGCCCAACGGACGGCGGAGCTGGCGAATGCCAACGAAGAGCTGAGAACGGAAATTGCCGAACGCGAGCGAGCCGAAGAAGAAATGAGGCGAAGCGAAGCCCGCCATCGGTTGGTGGTTGAGGCCGCAAGCGATGCTGTCATTAGCATCGATGAGCGGGGCATGATCACACTGGCCAACCCGGCGACGAAGTCTGTCTTCGGCCACGAACCGGCGGAACTGATTGGGAAGCCTCTCACCGTGCTCATGCCGGAATCCATGGGCGCGCTGCATCGGGCGGGGTACGAGCACTATCTGGAGACCGGAGAGCGGCGTCTCAACTGGAGAGGCACAGAGGTAACCGCAAAGCGTGCCAATGGCGTCGACTTTCCGGTCGAAGTTTCTTTTGGAGAGACGACTGTACACGGGAGCAAGATATTCACCGGGTTTATCCGGGACATCTCCGAAAAGAAGCGCGCCGAAGAAGCGCTCGTGGCAAGCCGGCGGAGTCTCAGTCTCATCATCAACACCATGCCTGTCCTGGCGTGGTCCGCGCTCCCTGACGGAACTGTCGAATTCTTCAACCAGCGGTGGTTGGACTACACCGGTCTTACGGCAGCGCAGGCGCAGGGATGGGGATGGGCGGAGGCCATTCATCCCGACGACGTCGATCGCATGACAGAGTACTGGCGCACCCTCGTTGCGTCTGGAGGATCGGGCGAGATTGAAGCACGTCTTCGACGCTCCGACGGAGACTACCGATGGTTTTTGTTTCGCGCTGATCCGATGCGCGATGAATCGGGCGCCATCGTCAAATGGTACGGCACAAATACCGACATGCACGATTGGAAACAGGCGCAGGAAGATTTACGAAATACGCACGCGGAACTCGCGAGGGTAACGCGAGTGATGACGATCGGACAGCTCACTGCTTCCATCGCACACGAGGTTAGCCAGCCTCTTTCCGGCATTATCATGAATGCGAGCACCTGTCTTCGGATGTTGAATAGCGACCCGCCGAATCTCGAGGGCGCGCGCGAAACCACGCGACGCACCATTCGCGACGGCAATCGAGCCTCGGATGTGCTTACCCGGTTACGAACGCTTTTTAGCAAGAAAGAAATCAATGTCGAACCAGTCGACTTGAATGAGGCTGTACTGGAAGTGATTGCGCTCCTGCTGGGCGAGCTGCAAAAAAACAGCGTGATCCTGCAACAGCAGTTTAGCGATACTCTGCCGCAAGTGATGGGCGACCGGGTTCAACTGCAGCAGGTCATTCTGAATCTTGTACGTAACGCCTCAGACGCCGTGGCCACTGTAAACGACCGGCCCCGGCGGGTGCTGGTGCGGACGGCGACGGACGGCGATGACGTGCACGTGTCTGTCGAGGATTCCGGCGTGGGCTTCGATCCCAAAGCCACTGACCGCCTCTTCGAATCGTTCTTTACCACGAAACAAGGAGGAATGGGCGTCGGGCTTTCGCTGAGCCGGTCCATTGTCGAGGCTCATCATGGCCGGCTGTGGGCCACAAGAAATGATGGACCGGGCGCCACATTTGCATTTGCCATCCCTTCCAATCGCGGGCGCCAAACCAAACCGGAAACATCCTAGGCTGGCGGTTGCCCATCGCTTCGATATACCGATACCAAAGTACAATAGCTATTCTCACCTGCCTGGAGCATCTTATCTCGTGAGTGTTGCCAAAAGGGACCTTATGGGAATTCCGGCGGAGCCAATGCGCTTCGCAACCGTAGCTGGACGCACGTCGGGAATGCCTCAACTTGCTCGGGCACCTCTGTTGCACGAAGCTTTTTCAGTGTTGCCCAGGACGCGGGTTGAGAAAACCATGACAAATACACGTTTAGTGGTGCTGGTGGTCGATGATGATGAATCGGTACGCGAATCACTACCCGATCTGTTGAACGAACTCGGGTTTGCGGCCCGCACATTCTCGTCAGCGGAAGAGTTCCTGGAGTCGAACACTGCTTCACAGGCCCAATGCCTACTCCTGGACATCGGCATGCCGGGGATGAGCGGGCCAGAACTTCAGATGGAATTAAAGCGCCGTAGGATTTATATCCCGATCATCTTCATCACCGCTAACCGGGATGAAGCCCTGCGGAAATACCTACTTCAACAAGGTGCGGTGGCATGCCTGCCGAAACCTTTCAGCGACACCGCCCTGCTTGATGCGTTGAATGCCGCACTTGGAGTGAAATGAATTCCCATCAGCGTTCGGGCGTTTCGGAGTTAAAATGGTTGCCGCCAGCGAGTATGGACCTCAAATGACATCGCATCCCATTTCACAAACTGCGCCTACTGTGTTCGTTGTCGATGACGATGTTTCCGTTCGAGAATCTCTCGAGTTTCTGCTTCGCCACGAAGGCCTGGAGGTTGAGACGTTCCGATCCGCTCAAGACTTTCTCGCCCGTCCTCGCGCTTCCGTACCAAGCTGCCTGATCTTGGACGTTTCTCTTCCCGGCTTGAATGGCCTGGAACTGCAAAAGCGCATATCCGGGGAACAGCAGGATATGCCAATCATCTTTATCACCGGCCATGGCGACATACCGATGACGGTGCAGGCAATGAAGGCCGGTGCGGTCGAATTCCTGACGAAACCTTTCGCCGACCATGTGCTGTTGCATGCAATCCGGAGTGCGATCGACCGCAGTACAACTCATCTTGCGCGCCATCAGGAGCTTCAGGCCTTGAAGACGCGATATGCGCGGCTGACACCTCGCGAACGCGAAGTCATGGGATTGGTAGTCGTAGGACTCCTGAATAAGCAGGTTGCGGATGAACTGCACATCAGTGAAATCACGGTAAAAGCTCATCGCGGCTGCATGATGCGCAAAATGCAGGCCAGTTCCTTCGCTGAACTGGTCAACATGGCCTCCCGTCTTCGTCTCAAGCGCCCGCCTGCCGCCCGTGTCGCTGCGGCGGAGTAACTACTTACATCACAGCATCCCGCGTTGCGAACCGGAACGAAGGACCAAACTAAAGTTGACTGGTGCCCCATGTTCGCACCAGCGTACGCGGGCCGAAAAAGACGGGCGAAGCCCATCAAACGCTTCTACTCCTTGAGTGAGAACATTCGAATAACTCGTAGGCCCACGTACGCTGGTGCGACCCGGCTTTCCTGTAATCTGCCCTGGACACGACCACGTGTGCGGCTTTCTGTGAGGAAAGCCGCATGAAGTGCGCCAACGCCAACAAGCCTCACAGGAACTTCGGGGGAACATGGGGCACCCGTCCCGTTTAGTCTGGTCCTTAGCTCAAGTTCTCTCGCGGACTCCCAAGCCCGATACTTTGTCGATAAATACCAAAGTATTGTCAATACCTTCGTCTAATTGTTCACCGCTTTCCCCTTCTGCTGTGATTACCTCATTGCGACCCGATCTGCTTGAGGATGCTTCATGGCACGAAGATCTTGGAATGACCTACTCCCGTTTAGTTGCATCCTTCTAGGTGGAGCAACGGCCTTCGCACAATACAACCCACCAGCGACGCCTGCCCCATACAACCCAATTGCTCTGGCGGATGTAACGGGAGCGCCCAGGGCAGCCGTCCAGGCTGGCCAGAATAACTATCAGACTCTATCTCAGAATCCTTATCTTGGAGGAGTCTATGAGGGGAAACTCAGCGCAACGCCAGTGTCGCTTTCCCTAGAAGACGCCGTCACCCGTGGACTCAAGCAAAATCTCGGCGGAGTCTTGGCCACCGATGTCGTTACCGACGCGCGGGGAGTGCGCTGGCAAGCGCTGAGCGAGTTGCTTCCCAATGTAGTCACCGATACGGGCTTTGGCGTCCATCAAGTCAATGTAAAGGCGGCCTTCGGTCTGACCATCCGTGGAGAACCTCCGATTATTGGCCCGTTTGGCTATTTCGACTCGCGTGCTTATCTAACACAGTCGGCCTTTGATTGGGCATCGATCGAGCGTGCGCGATCCTCAAAGGCGCAGGTGGGGTCAGCGGAGTTCAGCGCAAAAGACGCCCGTGAGATCGTCGTACTTGTAATTGTTTCCAACTATCTGTTGATCATCGCCGACCAATCGGAAGTGGAATCCGCGAAATCACAACGGGACACGGCCAAGGCACTTTTTCAACAAACCTCCGACCAGAAAACCGCGGGCCTTGCCTCCGCCGTGGATGTTCTTAGGTCGCAGGTGCAGATGCAATCACGCGAACAGAAGCTAATTGTTGCGCAGAATAATCTAGCCAAGCAGAAATTGGTTTTGGCGCGAGCGATCGGCCTCCCCCCGGGCCAGGAGTTCGAGACGACCACCCGCGTCCCTTACCGGGAGCTGACGCCGTCGAGTCTCGATGAGGCCATCCAAAGCGCCTATAAGGCTCGCGCCGATTTTCAGAGCCAGATGAATCAGCTCCAGTCCGCCGAGCTCGCGAGAAGAGCTGCTTCTGCCGAGCGGTATCCATCGTTGGGGGTAGAAACCGACTACGGTCTTTCGGGAGTGAACCCGGGCTCGTCGCACGGGACCGTCGATGCGGCTGCCACGCTCCGCATTCCTGTCTTTCAGGGTGGAAGAGTCCATGGGGACATTCTCCGGGCCGACGCTTCACTAGCAAAGGAAAGACAGCGACTGGAAGACTTGCGCGCCAAGATCGATCTGGAGGTTCGCGACGCTTATCTGGACTTGGAGGCGGCTGCGCAAGAGGTCTCCGTCGAAAAAAGTGCGGTAACACTCGCCAGCCAGACTTTGGAGCAATCTCGCGATCGATTTAGTTCGGGTGTTACAGACAACATCGAAGTCGTTCAAGCACAAGATGTGCTCGCAACAGCTACTGACAGCTACATCGCCAGTCTCTATAGCCACAACTTAGCAAAGATATCTTTAGCAAGAGCGATCGGCGTCGCCGAATCACATTTTGCCGAATACCTGGAGGGAAAGTGAATATGGCTGAGCAAAATCAACCAACGAATCTATCGCAGGCAACATCCGTTGACCAGCCGGTTTCGCCTTATCCGAGGCGGCGCTCCTATAAGCGTTGGGTATCTCTTGCCGTGTTCGTTGTTCTGGTCATTGCCTGTGGGGTCCTATGGCACTACCTCTCCGGCTTCGAATCCACCGACGATGCGCAAGTGGATGTCCATCTTTATCCTGTCAGTGCGCGCATCACCGGATATATCCAAAAGGTCAACGTTGACGACAACCAATGGGTAGAAGCAGGCGCCACACTAGTGGAAATCGATCCGAAAGACTATCAAGTGGCACTGGCAAGAGCCCAGGCAACGCTCGACACTTCAGAGGCGACCGCGAAGAGTTCTAACATCGATGTGCCCGTATCTTCCGTCGATACCTCAAGCCAGTTGAAATTCACATCCTCGGATATCAAAAATGCGGAAGCAGCGATCGCGGCAGCCGAAAAGCAAGCCGCGGCGGCCCATGCCCGCGTTCTGGAGGCGCAAGCCGAAAATGTAAAGACCCAGGATGACGTGACACGCTATCGCTTGCTGCTCGCGAAAGAGGAGGTGCCGAAACAAACCTATGACCATGCTTATGCCGCCGCCGCGACCGATTTCGCCGCTGTAGCCGCGGCCGAAGCAGACGAGGCGGCAGCCGAACAAGCCGTGGTCGAAGCGCACAGTCGCCTCATTGCGGCCCAAGCGCACTACGAAGATGCGCAAGCCGGACCGCAACGCGTCGCTTCCACGCGCGCGAAAGCCCTTTCGGCGATGGCGGACGTACACCAGAAAGTTGCTGCTGTCGAACAAGCGCAATTAAATCTTGGATACACGAAGATATTTGCACCCGTAGCCGGCGAGGTCACGAAAAAGGTCGTCGTCGGATTAAACGTCGCGCCTGGAGAACAGATGCTCACTGTGGTCCCCTTGGATCAGGTGTGGATCACCGCAAACTTCAAAGAGACACAACTCAAACGCATGCGCGTGGGACAGAAGGCAAAGATTAACCTCGACTCGAACGGCCGCACCTACCGCGGTCATGTGGATAGCATTGCGGGAGCGACCGGGCCCATCTTTAGCTTGCTGCCGCCCGAGAACGCAACCGGCAACTACGTAAAAATCGTGCAGCGGGTGCCGGTGAAGATTGTTCTGGAGCCCGGCGAGAATCAGGATCACCAGCTTCGGCCGGGTATGAATGTCGAAGCGAAAGTATACCTGCGATGAGCGCCACAGCGCTGACTCTTCCGTCGGAGCAGGCTGTTTGGCGGCCTAAGGTGAATCCTTGGGCGATTGCCGCCACTGTATCGATGGCGGCGTTTATCGAAGTCCTGGACACGAGCGTTGCCAACGTTGCCTTGCCTTACATCGCCGGCGACCTGGGGGCCAGCTACGATGACAGCACTTGGGTCCTCACCTCCTATCTCGCTGCGAACGCGATCGTCCTCCCGATCAGTGGATGGCTCGCAGAGATGATCGGCCGCAAGCGATATTTCATGATGTCGCTTGCTATTTTCACGGTGAGTTCCTTGCTTTGCGGCTTGGCGCCCAGCCTGCCGCCACTTCTTTTTTTTCGAGCGTTGCAAGGCATCGGTGGCGGGGGATTGCAACCGATGGCACAGGCGATCCTCAACGATACATTTCCTCCTGAGAAGCGTGCCCAAGCGTTTGCTCTCTATGGCATAACCGCAGTTCTGGCCCCGACCGTCGGGCCGATGCTGGGCGGCTGGATTACTGACAACTACTCCTGGCGTTGGATATTCTTCATCACGCTGCCCGTAGTCCTGCTGGCTCTTTATTTGACCCACACCCTGGTGGAAGATCCTCCGTTCCTGCGTCGCTTAAAGGCAGGGGGCATTCGAGTGGACTACATTGGCATATCCCTGCTGGCGCTGGGAGTAGGTTCCCTGCAGGTACTTCTGGACAAGGGGCAGGAAGACGATTGGTTCGGCTCGCATTTCATCACCACCCTGGTGATCACCGCAGCCATTTGCCTTATCTCGCTGGTCATTTGGGAATGGTTCCGCAAAGACTCGATCATCGATGTCCGCATGTTCAAGAGCTTCAACTTCGCGGCGGCCAACTTGATGATGTTCATGATGGGCTTCATGCTCTTCAGCACCCTGGTCTTACTTCCGGAATTTCTGCAGACACTCATGGGCTACACCGCGGAGCTTGCAGGTCTCGTCCTCTCTGGCGGCGGCGTCGTCTTGCTGGCGATGATGCCCATTGTCGGGCGGCTTACCTCAAAAATCCAAGCCAGATGGCTGATCGCGACGGGGTGGTTGTGCCTCGCCATCGGACTGTTTTATTGCGCGCACGAGATTGATTTGTTCGTGAGCTTCCGTTTTGCGATGTGGCTGCGCGTCGCCCAGGTGGTGGGAATCGGATTTCTATTCGTTCCCATCACAGCGGCGGGTTATATAGGGATTCCCCCGGAGAAGGGGAATAGCGTCTCCGGCCTGATCAACTTCATGCGCAATATCGGCGGCAGTATCGGGACTTCTGTCGTGACCACGATGATTGCCCGGCGAGCTCAGTATCACCAGCAAATCCTCATCGGCCACATCACTCCCGATTCCCCTGCATACCGTTCGTCACTCCACGCACTGAGCTCAACCATCGCGCACTCCGGGCTTCGGGCCGCTGACGCCGACGACCGGGCAATTGCGAGATTCTATGAATTGGTGCATCGACAAGGCGGCGCACTCTCCTACATGGATATCTTTTGGGTCTTGGGCGCGCTCTGCTCCGTCATGTTCGTTCTTGCGTTTTTCCTGAAGAAGAACGATCCGGGAGCGGGGGGCGATGTTGCGGTCGGCTGAGGATAAACGCAATGGTGCAAGCGATAACAATTGAGCGCGAGTTTGGCTGCGGAGCGTCTGAAATTGCCGGTTTGGTCGCTGGCCGCCTTGGATGGAGTCTGTGGGATAAACGGTTAACGCAGGAAATCGCGCGGCTAACGGAGAGTACGCCTGCAGCGGTCGAGCAGAGGGAGTGGAGAACCGATCCCGTTGTGTTCAGGATTTTCCAAGACTTTCTTCGCGGCGGGTTTGAGGGAGGCTTGCCACCCACCAACCGGCTACAGTTGCTCGATGCGCGCAGGATCGCCGCTGTTTCAGAAAGCGCTGTCAAGACAGCGCTCTGCGCCGGTCCGTCGGTCATTGTCGGCCGAGGCTCGCAGTTTTTCCTCCACGACCGCAAGGATGTCTTCCATGTATTTCTCTATGCCTCCCGCGATCACAAGATCCGAAGACTGATCTCCCAGGGCGAGACTCAGGACAAGGCGATCGAACTCATCGACACTACGGATAAAGCGCGCGCTGCGTTCGTCCGGCAGTATCTCGGGTTGAAATGGCCGGAGCCCCACCTATACCACGCAACTTTCAATACCGAGATGGGTGAGTCGTGTACGGCAACGATGCTCGTTGAGTGCCTCCACCTGTTCCAGCGTGAACTGTCTGCTGGCTCTCAGATCATTTCCGTTACGGGAGAAATGTGATTAGGCGCGATGGTTGGGCGGAAGAAGATCCAGAGCAGTGCGGCGCCGAGGTTGAGCAACATTCCGCATTCCAGGATATGATCCCAGCCAAGTCCCCGCTGTAACATCCTGCCGATGAGTACCGGCGAAAGAAAAGCGCCAAGGTTGGCAGCCGAGTTCATCAGACCAGCAACTGCTCCTGCAGAATGCTCCCGCAGATCAACCGCCGCAGCCCAGAGTGTGCTCAAGATAAGGTCGCCGGCTCCAGCGGCAAGAGAGATTAATACCGCGCCGGCGACGGAAGATGTTGCGATCAAGCCGCCATAAAGGAATGCCGCCGAGCCTGCCAGACCACCGCTCACCACCACGATGCGCCCGGTCCGTGGCCCCAAGTATCGCACCACCCAGGTGCTCAGAGGGCCGCCCGCTAGGGTCGAGAGTATGCCGAATGCAAAAGGAAAGCCAGCAAAGACCCCGGCCTTCTGCAGCGAGAAATGCCGGCTGTCTATCAGATAGGTGGGAAACCATGTGGCGAAGAACTGCCACATCATGGTGTAAAGTGATGCCACAAGAATCAGGATTACCAGCGAACGAGATATGGGTGCGCCGCCCGCGCGCTCTACCGGTGAAGGTGCCGCTACATCTTTTCGCCGCGGGAAAGCCGTCAGCCATACGACCACCACCACGAATCCGAGGATGCCGAAAAATACGAAAACCGAACGCCATCCATGCCGAATGACGAAAAATGCGGCAATGGAGGGTGCCAGCACTCCCCCGATACGCCCGCCCGCCAGAAAAATACCGAACGCCGCGGGGCGCCGCTCAAACGAAATGGAGCGGCGAAACAGCGAAGCGACCATCGGCGGAAGTGCAGCCTCGGATATGCCGAATAAAAAACGAACAACGAGAAAAGCCGCCAGGCTTCGCAGCAGCGCCGTCAGACCGGTCGAGAAAGACCACAGGATTATGATGACAGCCATCAGATTCCGCACCGGACGGCGATCGGCAATGAATCCCCATGGGCTTTGAAAAAGCGCATACGAGAGACTGAAGGCCCCGAAGATCATCCCGATTTCGCCGGCGCTGAAGCCGAATTCTGCCCGGAGCGCCGGCGAGACAATCGACATACATACTCGGTCCATGTATCCGAGCGCGTTGGCAAGGGTAGCGAGCGCGACCAACGGCGCCACGAGACGCGTGCCCTGGTTCCTACCCTCCATCGGAATGTGCGGAACTGCGGAGTCGCTTAGGACGAAATTACTCCTTGGCTAGCGGAGATAGGGGCTTAATTGCCCCACGTCCAGAGAATCAAGAGGGAACTCGGCTGTGCAGTTCCCCCAGATCACACGCGTGGGGAACGTTAAAAGTTGGCGTGTAGATATATTAGCGCGCCGGAGTGCCCGTCGATACCAGTGCGGATGGCTCCATACCCAGGGCCGCTTGCCCCTTGCCCTTGCCAACGCAGATAACTACCTCGTTCCGGGGCGAGGTGAGCAGTTGACAGCCGTCTTTTCGCGGGTGCACGAGCATGACCTGCTCTCATAGTGCGGTATTGAGTCTAATTAGATGAATCGAGGTTCCCGATTCCGGGCGAGCGCCGATAGCCTGGTAAACGTTTTGTTACCGCAGGGATCGCTGGTCAAACCACCAAGGGAACAAGTCAGCAAGACCTTCGGAGGTAGGATGGACTCAAAACCTTTCGTCAGGATCAGCCTGGTTCTGGTGCTGCTCTCATGCGCTGCGTGGGGGCAGGGTTTCGGCACAATGAACGGCCAAGTCACAGACGCTACGGGAGCGGCTGTGCCAGACGCGAAGGTAACGCTCACGGAGTCGAGCACAGGGCGGACGAGAACGGCGGCCAGCGGCCAGGATTCAAGCGAACGTTTGCCCCGGTACTTCTCTCGTTCAAGGTCAGCACATACATTTATCTTTGGGCCGTGAATGACAGCATCTCGCCGTGCATGGAACGGCCACGATTCAGCCTTATCATGTCGAGCTCAACGAGGTTCACAAAGAGATCGCGTGCAAGGCTGACGCGGCTCCGGGGCAGTCAGTCGTGGTCATCCGGCTGGATCAAGCCGGCATTGGTTCGTTCCGGTGAAAGCGTATTCTGTTCGCCACTCTAGGCGACCAAGCCGGAACGACCCTTGCCAGGACCCTGGGAAACCTGGCCAGTAAAATTCCCTGATCGATCAGCGCCCCCCACAAATTGCGCCCTGTCCGCAATTCCCTCCTCCACCGAAGTTGTATCCACAGGATGCGACGGTATTGTTACTTTGGGCATGACGATATTTCGTCTTTGAACAGCTGACCTTTCACTGATTGGTTTGCGCAGGCCCCGCGGCGAGCCGCCAGTCCATATGGGCGAGGTGATATAGGCACCTACGGTCAATCCGCTTGCAGAGCATCGCCTATTTCGTGGAGTTGGATCGGCTAGCCTTTGGGCAGGCTGCGGAAAACACTCCGCTTTGTATCAGGGCACGACTTTAGTCGTGCCGTAGAAACTTGAAAATACGATGGGCTTGAGCCCCTGCCACAGCTAGAACCACAGCAAAACCCGAGTTTTTCCGCAGCCTGTTAGGGCGGTCCAGGCCGAAAAGATCGCAGCACTGGCAATCAAGACACGCTAGGTAAATCCCGGAGCTGACCCAATAATGAATTTGAATCTCGACCGAACCTCTGTACCCTACTCCCCGTTGCCAGACGATGGGTTCAGCACGGGAGTCGCACAGGGGACGGGGGATGAAATCACTCTGCTGGGCGTGTGGCGGATCCTCCGCAAGAGGCGGAACCTGGTAGCCCTTGCCACCGCTCTTGGCCTTGCCGCTGGAATCTTACTCGCCTGCCTTCCTAGCAAGTATCTCGCGATCGGAAGCATACAGGTCCGGCCCGGATCCGCGGATATGTACAAGGTCGATCCACAAAAGCTACTGGAAGGGACTGACTCCGACGACAAGATCGAATCTGAAGTCACAATACTGCAGAGTCGAACTCTTTATTCCCAGTTGATCGATCAACTTGATCTTGTACACAACCCCATCTTTGTTAAGCAAGCCGGTAGGGTAGCTCCTTCTGCAGCAGACCCGGAAGTCCGGTCAGACATCATAACCAAGCTGCAGAGCATGATTAAAGTGGAGCGAACGCCAAAAACCGAAATCCTGACGATTAGTTGCAAAACAATTTCGCCCGTGGTTTCAGCGAAAATAGTGAACACCCTCGTCAACGATTACATCGAATGGATCTTCAAAACGCGTTTTAAATCGACACAACGCGTTTCGGGCTGGCTAACAGGACAGCTCGACGATCTCAAGAAACAGGTGGAGAAGAACCAGGACGAACTCGTCGAACTGCAAGGGCGCCTGGGGGTAGTCGGCTTCGATCAGACGCATAACTTGATTACAGCAAGCCTTGAGGATTCCGCAAAGGCCAATGGCGAGGCAAATACTGAGCGGATCGTTGCGGAAGCTCGCTATCGCACCCTGGCCTCCACGAACCCGGAGTTAATAGAGGGCGGTCCGCCGATGTTGGCCCCTCCAGGAGCAACTCAGAATCTACAAGGTTCCCTCCTCCAGAATCTCCGCAATTCGCAAGCCCAACTCGCAAGCTCATACGCTCAGCTAAAGGCTCAATATGGGCCAAATTACCCTGATGTCAAACAAGCGCGGGCGCAGTTGGCAGAAATCGAGTCCGCCGTCAGCTCGGAACAAACTCGCGTATTAAACGAAGCCGAAGTCGCCTATGCTGCCGCCAAGAAGAACCAGGACATGACGGCTGCAGCGTTCAACAAGCAAAAGGCCGATGCCTATCGGTCACGGGACGACATGGTTAAGTATCAGATCTTGACCCACGAATATGAGGCCAATCGAACTCTCTATGAGGGGCTCCTGGAGCGCCTCCGGGAAGCCGGTATTGTTTCGGGTCTAGAGTCAAGCGAGGTGGATGTGGTAGACATGGCGGACGTCCCGACGAAACCATACGGGTTATCTCGCTTGGCCGTGATCTTCATATCAGTATTCTTCGGCTTCACGCTCGGTGCTGGCTCCGCCCTGGTTGCCGAGAGCCTCGACCTCACCGTCCACAACATAGATGAGCTTGAAACTTACATTAAGATGCCGGCACTTGCCGTTCTGCCGGATTACGAACTCGATCCCGTCAAGCGAAAGAGATTAGCGCCCCGCGCAGGTCAAGATGAAAACGGCCACTTGAGTCGCATCGAAGTTCTCGCGGAGCCGCGTTCGCAATTTGCAGAAGGGATACGCACCCTCAGAACCTCCATCTTGCTATCGCATGCTAACCGGCTGCCTAAGGTGCTTCTGTTCACCAGTGCGATGCCCAGCGAAGGCAAGTCTACGGTGTCAAGCAACACGGCGTGTGTCTTTGCTCAACACGGTGCAAAGGTTCTGCTCATCGACGCCGATTTACGCAGGCCCACACAGTGCAGCCGGTTTCACCTACCCAGCAAGTTGGGCCTCAGCAACTATCTGGTTGGGTCCGCCACCATCGAACAAGTTACGTTCAGCATCCCCGAAATGCCAAACCTCTACGTAATTCCAAGTGGGCCAATTCCCCCTTCCGCGAGCTTGTTAATTGGCTCCGACAGCATGACGGAACTCATCCGGTCCCAGGCAAAGGCATTTGACTATGTTTTGCTTGATAGCCCGCCAACCATGAGCATTTCCGACTCCACGGTGGTAGGCCATTTAAGCGACGTCATTATCCTGGTAGTCAGAGATGGCGTTTCGACCAAGAAGACCGTCCTGCGGGCGCGCAACCTCCTCTATCGCGCGGGGACATCCTGCCCCGGATTTGTCTTCAACGGTGTCGACGCTACATCCTCTGAATACTACGACTATTACGGATATTACGGATACTCCGGTGCCTATGGGCACTACCAGCCAGACGACACTTTCGCAACACTCCCAACCACGGGCAAACTGAATGCATAGCCACGTAGACCGATTTTTCCGATGCGGCGCAGCGTCCTTGCTTATGAGCGCCCACTTTGTTGCCGCAGGGCAATATATTGCGCCGGCTCCATCCACGGGCCAGCTATCCAGCAAACTGGATCTTGCGTCTCCAGATGAGTTAAGCGGCCTGATGACGGCCAAGCAACCTCCAGTCCACATCGCGGCGGGAGACATCCTGCAAACAGTCGTGTACGGCGTTAAGGATTTCGATGTCAAAACAAAGGTCGAAGCTGACGGCACCACTCGACTCCCATTGATTGGATCAGTCGATGTACGGGGATACACCATTAATGCAGCAGAACAGGAGGTCGCAGCACGACTCAGAAACGCCGGCATGATTTTGGAACCCCAGGTAACGATCGTTGTGCTCGAAGCTCCCACGCAGGTAATCACGGTTTCCGGCGAGGTGAATAAACCGGGATCCTTTCCGGCGGAGGGCCGGCATACGTTATTTGAATATCTCTCCCTCGCTGGGGGACTTAAAGATACCGCCAGCCAAACCGTGACACTCACCAGGCCGGGCCTTTCGAAACCCATATCAATTCAACTAGGACCTAATCCGTCCGAGTCGCTATACGCCGACATCCCCGTTTTTGCCGGAGACACCATCCTCGCTTCTAAGATCGGGATGATTTACGTAGTCGGCGCATTTTTTCACCAGGGCAGCTATCCCCTGAAGAACACTTCCCCCACGACAGTGATGCAAGCAATTGCACTGGCGGGAGGAATCGGATTCCAGGCTGAAAAAATAGCCTGGATCGTTCGCTCCTCCGGTTCCGATAAACAAGAGATCCAGGTGAACATCAAATCGATCTTCGAGCGTCGAGCGCCTGATCCGGTGCTCCAGTCCGACGACATACTGATCGTTCCCACAAACGCGATGAAGGCTGCTCTTAAAGGCGGCGGGGCCGGGACTCTTGCAGGTCTTGCGGATGCGCTGATGTACCAGTTTTAGCTGTTCTGAAGCAAAATATGGTTGCCTTTTGGGTACTCACCATTTTCTTAACCATGAACGCTGCTCCTTGGAGCCCGCTCGGAATCGCGGCTTGGGGGATCGCGGCACTTTACGTGATGGCATCGTTGCTAACCAGAACTCGCGAGATCGCAATCCCCAAAACACTTGCCGCCGTTTCCATCTGTCCAGCGCTTCTTCTTGTTCTGGGTTCGTTCGGGATCTACCACAATGATCTCAAAGACTTCTTAAAGGATTGCTGGTACTTCAGCAACCCCTTATGCTACATGGCATTTGGGTACTTTATAGCGGAGCGGCTCAAGCTCGCGCGGAAACTGATCACCACCTTCACGATCGTCGGCATCGGCGCTTCCCTCTACTCCATTGTCAATTGTTATTTCCACGCTAGCGAGCTTGCCGATGCAGCTTCGGTCAACTCATACCGGCACATTACGGGGACCGGTACCGGGCAAGCCATGATTCCGATCGTACTCGTACTGATAGCGCGACACGTAAAGCTGCCCCTGGGAGCGTTGGAACAAAGAAAACCAGTTCGTTTGGCGGTCTACGTACTCGGAACCGCCGCAGTGGCACTATCATTGTCACGAACGCTGCTGATCGTGCTCCTGTGCGGCGTTATGGTGCTGCTCCGTAAGCGCACACTCTTCGCGGTTGCCGCTGGAGCGGTCTTCGCGGGCATGCTTGGAGTGTTCGCCATCTCCTTTGTCTCGCAATCGTTTTTCCATGCCGCGGAGCCATTCAAGGAGAAGGTTCTCCATAGCTCCCAAGAGGTAGAACTGCATCCATACGACACTTTCAAGGACATCAATGACAACTGGAGAGGATTCGAGGCTTACCGTGCATTGCAGACATACAAGCGCTTGTCTTTTGCTGAAAAATTAGTCGGAGGCGGTTTCGGCACGATGGTCGATATCGGGTTCGCGATGCTCCTGGGAGGCGACTTGCCCATGCAGGAGCTACCGCTTTTGCATAACGGGTACATGTATTTGTTGGTAAAGACTGGCGTCCTTGGCTTATTGCTCTTCCTGGTCTTCATCGCGCAATTGGTTCGCCTTGGCCTACGCTGCAAACGTGCGCCGGATAAAACCGAACGCCTCGCCGGCTATGTTTTGATCTGGACTGCGCTGGTATTCCTGCTTACGCAGGGAGTCATCACCGGGATTTACAACAAAGGTGGCCTCGCGCCGAACCTGCTGCTACTCGGCGCAATGATCGCGATCATTGACTCCCGAAGGTTGAAAACATTCTGTAAGCTATCCTGCACTGCCAACACTCCTGACATGTACGACCCGAAGTACCACCGCCACCGCCTGCCAAGTAAGAGGCCCGCGTGATGAGCAGACTCGTTGGCGACTGTAATTTGGGACCGGTTCTCTCGATATTGATTGTTAATTACAACGGCCGCCCGTTCGTCGATGCCTGCCTTCGCTCCATTTGCGACCGGGTGAGTGTCCGGTTCGAAGTCATAATGTTTGACAACGCATCCACCGATGGCAGCCCGGAATACATAGAGCAGAACTATCCCTGGGTGGTCTTGATCAGAAGTAAGGAGAACCTGGGGTTTGCCCGCGGAACCAATATGGCGGCACGCCATGCTACAGGACAATACTTTCTGTTACTCAACAACGATACAGTTTTAATGTCCGATGTGGCGGCAGCGATCCATGTGCTTGAACAGCAACGCTCCGCCGGAGTCGTTGGCGCCAAGATGCTCAACGACAAAGGGGAAGCCCGCAGGAGCACAGGATACTTCCCCAACCCGATGCGTCTCTGGATACTATCCCACCTCTACTGTGATCCTGAGCGCAAACCCTACGGACCAGGAGCGCTACACGCATTCCAGGTCGATTGGGTTGAGGGTTCGTTCCTGTTTGTGCGAGCAGATCTCTGGCGGCAAACCGGCGGTTTGGACGAAGCCATCTACATGTACGTGGAAGACGTGGACTTCTGCAAGCGGTGTGCATTCGCCGGATACGACACCGTGTTGTGTACCCTCGTACATTACATGCATTTCGGTGGCTTTTCCATCGAACGTACTCCTTTCCTCTATTGGGGTTACCGGCACTTTCACCGCAAGTTTTCTTCTTCGTCAGTCAGGGTTTGCGCAAATGCGGTAATGAAGATTGGCCTGTATTTACGAGTAGTGTTCTACTTCGCTCGTTTTTTGGTCACTAAAGATCCTCGTGCGGAGAAGAAATGCACGGTTTTTTATGAGGTCCTACGCGACTGGAGAGAAGGACCGGCGTAGCTATGACGGCAACGACGCTTGCACCCTCATCGCATTTTCATAGATTCGCCCGCAATGCCGGGGTGAGTGTCGCACGGATCTGCGTCAACTCCCTGATAGCACTCGTGCTACCCGCTTATCTTACGCAACACCTTCCGCTGAAGACCTACGCGGCTTGGGTGCTTATCATTCAGGTAAGTTCCTTCATTTCACTCATGGATTTCGGCGTACAGGCAGCTGTCGCAAAATTCGTTGCCGAGCATGAGGCCAAGGGCGATCATCTTGGCAGCAGCCGCTGCGCCAGCACCGGCGCCGTAATCTTGGCGGCCGCTGGACTCTTCGGAATCGCGGTCATAGCCTGCTTGGCTTATTTGGTTCCAACTCTCTTCCATGACATGCCTGCGTCTTTGTATTGTGATGTCCGCATCAGCATTGTGTTGGTGGGGTCATCGCTTTGCGTCGGTCTTGGGACATCTGCGTTTGGCTCGGTTTTTTCAGGGCTACAGCAATATCGAGTCCCAATCGGGCTCTCGATCGTGAACCGTCTCCTGTTTGCCGTTGCGGTCGGCGGCGCCGTATTCTTCCACAAAAGCTTATTGGTGATGAGTGCGGCGGTGGCGACCATAAATGCCGCGACCGCTTCAGCTCTGTTTTTTGCCTGGAGGGCATGGGCAAGTAGAATTCACATCACCATCACTGCGGTCAATGCCCCAACGCTCCGGGTAATGTCCGCCTATTGCGCTTTGCAGTCCATCTGGTCCATAGGTGCTCTGCTTATTGGTGGAATGGACACAACAATCGTCGGTCACTACGCTTACCGGGAGACCGCGTACTACTCGATCGCGCTTTCCCCGAACACGCTGATGATTGTCATACTCTTGGCCGGCCTGAATCCGCTCATGCCGGCCGCCTCAGCCCTGAGCACGCACCGTTCTCCCGCCGAGATGGGACAACTCCTGTCACGTGCTACAAGGTACTCGACGATTATCTTGTGTCTCACTGGATTGCCTCTGCTCGTCTGCGGGTACCCTTTACTACGTCTATGGGTCGGAGATGTATACGCTGCCCATAGTGTGGATTACCTTCGTATCCTGGTAATCGCGACGATTGTTCGATTGATCTGCGCACCTTATTCGACGATGTTGACGGCAACAGGCAGACAGCGAGTCGGTTTGGCTGCCATGTTCTCCGAAGCCCTCGCAAATCTGCTGTCCAGCATCTGGCTGGCCAGCCGCTATGGGGCTATCGGAGTGGCCTTTGGAACACTGTTGGGTGGTGTTCTGGGCCTTTTCATGCACTTCGGACTCAGCATGCACTACACGCAGACCAACTTGCAGATCTCTCGCCGCGCGCTGCTTTTCAACGGTGTCCTTCGTCCTGGCGCCATTCTTCTCCCCTTCTTGCTGAGTGCTCCGTTATGGAGATATCACTCTGGGACGCCACCGAATGTCCTCGCGCTGGCCATATTGACGATGGCTACGGCGGGGATACTGTGGCACGTCGCGCTGGTGGAAGACGAGAAACGTAGTCTTCGCAATCTCGTCGGAGCGAAACTGAGGCTTTCGCTGGCAAAGTCTTGAGTTCGCGAGATAGCTTCGCGGCATTGTTTATCTGCGGTCCGGCTGTCCCACCCGTTTTTTGGGCATTTTATCCGTAATGAGTTAGCGACGATAGAGGAGGGCACCATGAACACCACGGAAGCGGGAACAGCGGGCACTGTGTCGACCTCGCTTCGGTTACACGAGCTTAAGAGCAAGCTGGGTGAGATAGCATCCAAGTTTGACGGGGCGACGCGGGTCGTATATTTTGACTATCCCGTGCACCTCAATCTGGGAGACCTCCTGATTAACCTCGGCACCGAGGCGTTCTTCCAGGAATACAAGGTAAATGTTTGGAAAAGGTACTATGTGTACGATTTCCCGGCGCGCATCCGGGGGATGGACGACGATGTCGTCATCGCGTGCCACGGAGGCGGCAATTTTGGAGATGTGTGGCCGCTTTTTCAAGATCAACGTGAGGCGTTGCTCGCGCTCTATCCGCGGAACCGCTTCGTTATTCTTCCTCAGACCTGCTATTTCTCCTCAGAGCGAGCCCTTGCCGAGTCGGCGGTCAAGCTTCGCAGGCATAACGATCTCCATGTTTTCGTTAGAGATTTCATGTCGCAGCAGCGGCTCCAACGGGCCGGCCTTTCCCACGTATCGATGATGCCTGACATGGCCCACATGCTCTTTGGTCTCTTACATTCAGATCCTGACCAGGCAGGGAGCGGAACTCTACCATTGCTCCGGACGGACCGCGAAGCAGCTTCGTCGCTTACAGGGCATGGCTATTCTATTGCTCCGCAGGCCGGACTGGACTGGCAGGATATTATTGGTCGCCAGAACGCCGCCATGGCAAACCTGATTTGGAAGTCAATGACTCTCCAACGGACAATCGGGATGCCCGGCCAGAAAACTCGCCGCTGGTACTGGATTCGTGACCGCGTAGTCAGGGATGGGGTTTCCACGTTCTCGAGATACAGTGAGATCTACACAGATCGGCTCCATGCGATGATCCTGGCGCTTCTGCTAGGACGAAGAGTGCGCCTGAAAGATAATTCGTACGGAAAGGTTAGCAGCTACTATCGGACCTGGCTTCAAGACATCGACAGTATCTGCCTTGATTGAAGGCACGCAGTATTTGGGTCTGGAGACAATTTCATGAACATAGCGTTTGTTACATGGACGGATGCACGCAACCCGCGGTCATTTTCCGGTTCACACGGCTTCATGCTCAGGGCATTGGAAGAGCGCGGCCATCGAGTGACTACCCTGGGCCCATTAAAATCAAATTCGTTGCTGGTCGGGCGAGTTGCCAACAAAGCCCTTCGCTTGCTCGCGTCTCGTGGAACGAATCCCATTCACTCCTGGAAAGTGGCGCGTGATTTCGCTGCTCAAATACAAAGGAAACTGGATGGAGCTGAAGTTATATTTGCGCCTGCATCGTCAACCTCCATTGCGGCTTTGGAAACCAGGATACCTATCGTCTACTACACAGATCTTACATTCGATCTGATACGGAAAAATTACGAAAAGCTTTCGGGCCTCACAAAGCGGGCCGTTGCGGAAGGCGACGAGATTGAAACGAGCGCATTGAACAACGCGACAGTAGCCGTGTTCCCGAGCCGGTGGGCAATGGCTTCCGCAACCAAGGGTTACGGCGTGAGTGACGATAAGGTCTTTCAAGTGCCAATGGGCGCCAACCTTGACGTTGCCCCAGACCCTGGCTTAGTAACAGGCCGCAAGCTCAAGGGCGAGTGCAGAATATTGTTTGTAGGGGTGGACTGGGACCGTAAGGGCGGACAGATAGCTTTAGATGCCGTGCGCGCTCTAAGGGCACAGGGCATTCCGAGTGTCCTCACCGTCTGTGGTTGCGTGCCGCCGGTCGAAGAGGCATGCATGCAGGTCATTCCGTTCCTCAGCAAGGATGATCCTCGGGACAGAGAGAGGTTCTCCAGGCTCTTCTACGAATCGCATTTCTTTGTCCTGCCAACCCAGGGGGATGCCTTCCCCATCGTGCTGGCCGAGGCGAGCGCCTACGGACTGCCGAGCCTGAGCAGCAGGACGGGCGGCCTGGAGGATCTCGTGCTCGATGGCAAGAACGGCTTTTTGCTCCCCCCATCCGCAACTGGAATCGACTACGCAATTCGGATTGCGAAGATATGGGAAGACCGCGCCCTGTACGCGCGATTAGAGGAGTCATCTCGTAAGGAGTTTGACGAACGTCTCAATTGGGGTCACTGGGCGCAGGAGTTGTCGAAGCTCTTTCAACTTTCTCAAGCGAGAAGGCCGGCATGAGGTACTTATGGCAAAAGGTATTGTCCTCGGGAGGGTCGTTGTCTGTGCAGCCGCGATTCTGGCTGGGTTAGCACTACGGTCATGGCATGAGGGCTTGTATTTCGCGGTGACCGCAGCGTCGTCGGACGACACGTCTATTTTGCTTAGCTCGGAAGCAGCTCCAACTGACCATATGGCACAGCGCGCGGCCCACCTCAGACAACTTCTCGATGCCGCTAGTATGGAAAGCTCACGGATTCCTGCACCTATAAGCCCTGAGGCCTGGGGAGCGCAAGGCAATTACGTGGATTTGCAGAATCTGAGGATGGACGCCGATAGCAACGTAGTGCGAAGTGCAGTTCAGGTATTTTCTCCAGGAGACGTTGGCAGGGTGGTTTTTATTGCCGGAGCCGGGCTCACCGGATTTCATCAATGGCTTGTGGCAACGGCGCAAAGCGTTCCAGATGGCCACACTTTGATCCTTTCCGTACCTGCCGCGCGCGCAGTGCGAGACGCAAGGGGCGGAATGGGAAGCGACGACACGAATGCGCTGCAGAATTGCTGGGATGCCGCAGGCCGTGAGCGTACCAGATGCGAGATGGAGGGCAAGTCGTACCTGTTCAACTCGCATTCTCTGATCGTGCGGGACCGATCGGTCATCAACGGCGTTGGCCCAAAATCCACTGTTCTCGTATGCGGTCCTTCCGTTCAAGACTGCGTCGGCCTCGACAGCGGGCCAGTCCAGTTCACGACCCTGAGCAACTTTCAATTGAGCGGCGTAGAAGGAAATCTTCCCGCTCCTGGCTCGGACAGCTTCGCGCAGCGCGGTTTTCGCTTCGTGGCTCACGGTCCCTCGACTCCGCCTGGGGGAGGCTTCTGGCAATCGCAATTGGTTCGTGTGGAGGTCACAAATATGTGGGGTACCGAGTTCACTCTGGAAGGCGGTGAACACGAATACATGCATCCTAATCAGTTCCTGACCTTCGCCGACCTGGAATTACAGTCTCCTTTCGGCGACGGTATCGAGACGCCTCCCGTAGACAGCTTTCGCTTTCATGCAAAGGGACAGAACGCACAAATTGAGTTTATCGGCGGCCAGATCCACGGAACCCTGAAAGGTCAATTCGGAAACGGAGTCCTTCTCGAAGGAACAAATGTCCTAAGCTTTTCGGGGACCACTTGTGAGTGGCTGGACAAATGCCTCGTCCTGACCTCGAACGCTACCGAAACATCATTTACAGACGGATGGATCGAGAATGTGAGACAGGTTCTTGATGTCGGCGGTCCGGGCCGCGGCTTCTACCTGGAGAGGAACCACATCGCCAACTCTTGTTACGATCTCAGGGACCATTCCGGATTTTGCGTCCGCGTCTCAGCCCCACTCGGGACATACGGTACCTTTACCAGAAACTTCCTTCACTGGGGCGGCGTCCCCGGCCCGGATGCAATACTTGTGGGATCGTCTTACGGGCAAATCGACGCCTCTAACAACCTGGTGGGAGATGCCTGGACAGACTACACCCTCGGCCAGACGCGCACACCGTTAGCGCCCGGGGCCGCTCCGGTTGTTCGCCGCGGCACAAGCTCACTCAACCCTGGCTCCGCTCCCGCACAACCGGGGAAAGCCAACTCAATTGTGGTGACCTGGCAGCCCTCAGCCTTTGTGGATTCGCAATACACAGCTACATGCTCGGTCGTGTCGCCAGACGCAACGTTTGTTATCGACCGCATTTCATCCAAAACACCGTCGCAGGTCAACGTTCACCTGTTGACAGCAGACGACAACTCTCCGCCCCGAGGGCATGTGGAGTGCCTGGCGATTCACGACTGAGGCGCCGGCTTCACAAGCCTTGGTAGAGAGTTTCAAAGGCGCCGATATACCGTTCGATGGAAAAACGCTCCAAAGCAGTTTTCCGTGCGGCAACGCCCAGCTTTGCTCGTTGGTGGGCATCTGACAGTAACTTGAGCACGGCCTCTGCAATGGCCTCCGGGCTGCTCGGTTCCACGAGCACACCTGTTTGCCCGGGAGTGATGATCTCTGACGGCCCCCCGTGCGCCGTGGCGACGATTGCCTTTGCGCTTGCCATCGCCTCAATCAACACCAGCCCGAATGGCTCAGGCGAGGTAGATGGTAAAACAAAAATATCGAAGGTCTGAAGGATTGCGCTCACTTCGGGCGTGTAGCCCACAATGTGGAAGCGCTCTTGCAACCCAAGCCTGGTTACTTCGTTGACAAAGTTCTCCATGTAGTAGTGCTCGTTATCAAACACTCCGCCGACGGCCAGGAAATGTGCGTTGGGCTCGAAAGCCAGGATTAGCTTGGCCGCGTTCGCGAACACGAGTTGACCCTTCCAGCGTGTCACCTTTCCAATCATTCCCACGAGGGGAGCGTCGTTGGGGATACCGTACTGAGCTCGGATCAATGCCGGAGAGTCCGATTGGGTAAGAAAGCGCGCAAGGTTCATTCCGTTCGGGATAACTCGGATGCGACGAGCGGCGCCTGGCTCATCGGCGAGAAGGTGGGCGCTTACGGCTTCTGAAATGCAAACGATTACCTCAGAGAACCTCGGTACTAACCGATGCATGAGTCTCCGTAGAGGCGCGGGATCCACGAGAATTTCATGCACATGCCAGACGTGCGGGACGCCGGCGAGCTTTGCCGCAAAGGCGCCCGCAGTAACCGCAAGCGTGTTGGTGTGGACAAGATCGATTCGGCGCTGCTGAATGATACGACGGAGCGAATGGACAGCACCCGCCAACTCGAAGAAATATCCCGCAATCCCACGAGGCTTGAAGTATTTGCGGCGCATTACCCCGAGAGGCAGAAAGATCACCTCTGTATTTTGCTCCACCAAGCGCGGGGCTAGTCTCCCGATATGCTGTGAGTCTTTAGGGAGGATGACAAGAGGCGTGAAAAGAGAGCGGTCTAAATATTTTACGGTTTCGAGCAAAACGATGTCTGCACCGTATAAATCATTGCTGTGATGTACGAAAAGGATATTTTGCATGCTTCATCCGTTCGCTTGACTTTCCTGTTGAAGCAATCCTCAAGAGGATTTCGTTTGCAGGGGCACTTAACGATTGCCGGGGCTCCCGCCGCTACGACAGCTTGCCGGAAGTTCTTTGGTCAGTTCCCTTGTATTTACCGGAAGACCGGTGACGTTTAGAGCGGGCATGATTTTGGATGGGCTCTCGTGTCAATGTATCCAGGTCTCATACAACGTAACAACCGGAGCGCGCTCGGGAGATTATTCCGAGCATGCTTACTGTTCCCACAGACTGTTCCTAAGGTAATGTCGCCACTCCTGTATTCAAATCACACGAAAGTCCTCGTCCGCGGAGCTACCTTTTGGAGACCTGTCTATCAATCAGCCCTGGGGGTCTTCTGTCAGACAGGCGACCGCACAGGGCGCCAAGTACCCTTCGGCGGGTTACTCGGTCACCCATATACACGTGACCGCCGACGAAAACTATGACGAAAAGGTTGTAGCAATGTGACACACAGTTGTTATTCTCCCTCTACTACAGAGTCACAGACGAGGCAGGGTAAACATATGAAGAAGGCACTATTGGCGGTACTCGCTTCCTTGGCACTCTCGGCCGTTTCTTTTGCACAATCAAACCACCAGGTGGGCGCTTGGTCCATCTACACCACGTCTGGAAAGTTAGGCGGCAATAAGATGGCTCTGCTACAGACGACGGCGCCTCTGGACCGCAAGAACTCGAATGGTTCGTCGCAGTCCGTGAAGCTTGATGTGGTTTGCAAGAACAACCGTGTCGTTGCGGTTGCCGTAGAACCGGCATCCAAGTTAGACAAACACCTGGTCAGCTACGACAGCGAGGTTCCCACGGTCCACCTTCGCTTCGCCTCTGTCGGGATGATCGAAGTGTCGGAGGATTGGGCGGTTGCGGACGAGCGTCGTAGCCTCACGCCTCATGCCCAAATCTCTCAAGGCGCCTTGATCCGAACCTGGGTGGATCGCCTGAGCGGTACAGATAAGATGGTCCTTTTTCTTGACGGGCGCGCAGGAGATTCTCTTGCTCAGTCGACATTTGAAACCCGGGACTTGACCGAAGCCCTGTCGGCGGTGGGTTGCACAAAGTAGCGAACCAGCTAGCAAGACCTTTATCTACTATTAGCGGACGTCACAACCTATACCCGCCAAAGGTAACCTCATACAGTGGCGTAATATTAACAAAGGGCGCATCGATAGGGATGAGCTGTGACTGGAGGCAACCGCGAGATCGGGCGAACATTCTCTATGAGAGTGCGGCGCCCAATCTTCCGGTAGCAGTCTGCATTCGAGAGCGCCCAGGCGAAAAGCTTGGGCGCTTTCCACTTTGCGATCAATCCTCTAACGTAACCGCCAGCTACTTTCGTCTACCCCGCCCATTCGGGCTATCTCTGTAAGTCTCCTGCCGGGATACCATCGGCAAGCCGCAAACTCCTGTGCGGCGCCTTCCTCTACGAATCGCTAAAAACTCCCAGCACTTTCGCTTAGATCTACCTGCCTCGCTACACGCGTCCATCCCACACTGGTTACCTAATGACGCTATATAGTCATTTCGCGGATTTTAGTAACCATTCAGAATGCTCTTAAGTTTGCTTCTGTACCGCATTGCTATAGCCGAGCCTAATGACTGCAAAGCGCCATTGCAACGATCGTCGATCACAACTCCTGCCGATGGCACGTCGACAGAGTCCGCCGCGCCCGGTGAAGTCCCCTACCGGCAGTTGCAGAGCAGGCCTCGGCCTGCGTGATCCCAGGGTCGTCAATAGGAGCGCTCTCATCCACCGTCCCCCAGGGTCTAACCGTGCAACTAAGGCAATGTCCATCTGGTGCCTGTTCGCCACGGTCTTCATCACGATGGCGGCATACCGTGCATCCGCACAAAGCATTCCGATCCTCCGCTTACCTACTCGGGTATCCGCTTTTGCCACCTTCACTGACGGAAAGCCCAGCTTCCGCTATTACGGCGATCGGGCCGTTTGGGGCTATACCCTCGGCGGTATAGTGCAGCTGCCACGTTTTGCGGGTGTTGAGGTAAGGGGCTCCATGCTGAGGTATGGAGGCCTTAGCCATCACGAAACGATCTTGGCGGGCCCACGATTCTCACTTCGCATCTTGCATATGTCGCCGTATGGATCATTTCTGGTTGGCGAAGGAAACTCGTCGTGGTGGTCGAATGCACCCGGCAGGGGCAAGCCAAAGCCATATCGTATTGAAGACCACGCTTTGCAATCGACCGTGGCTACAGGCATAGATATCCATTTCCGCAATCGCATAACTTTCCGCCTGGGAGAGGTGACCTATTCAAAACTTTTCGAATCGACAAAGACGCTCACACCGTTGACTGCGAGCAGTGGATTAGTCATCCGGCTCAGGTAGCCGCTGCCGGCCTGAAGCGCACTGTTTAACAGAAGCATGACACTCAGCGAGGGCGTGTCTATCTGCACGCTATTGGCGCCCATGATCGGGTTGGGCGCCGGGTCTCTTCTTCTGAGGTTGTTGTATCTCTAACCCCATGCCGTTAGGAGCCGGCATGCAGGGAGCGGTTGATTTGCCTATAGGAGCGTTGAGCATGAAGGTGTCGATTGTTGGAACACGGGGCGTCCCCGCCAGGCATGGCGGCTTTGAAACATTCGCGGAGCAGCTATCGCTCTATCTTGTAGCGCGCGGCCACGAGGCGATCGTTTATTGCCAGGGAGCGGCGGGCGAGCCATTTTATGAGGATGAGTGGTGTAGCGTGAAGAGAGTTCACATACCGGCCGCTGACGGACCTCGGGGAACCGTGGCCTTTGACCTGCAGTCGGTGTGGCATTCGGCCGGCACGGATGGGGTCGTCTTGACGCTTGGCTACAACACAGCGATCTTTAGTGTGTTCTATCGGCTAAAAGGCATTCCCCATGTAATGAACATGGACGGGATAGAGTGGAAGCGGGATAAGTGGTCACCAACTCAACGAGCATGGCTGTGGGCGAATGAGTTTTTGGGAGCACAACTGGCGAACCATCTGGTCGCTGACCATCCTGAGATCAAGACCCACTTATCGCGCCACACTCGTCAAGAGAAGATTACTGTCATTCCTTACGGAGAGGAGACACTCTTGTCGATGACCGAGGCCGGTCCCGAATCTCTTGGGCTTAAAGCCGGACGTTACTTCCTGGTTATCGCTCGGCCCGAACCAGAGAATTCGATACTTGAGATTGTCCGCGCGTACTCCAGCAAAACGCGTAGCATGCCGCTGGTGATCTTGGGTAAGTACGATTGGGAAGGAAACGAATTTCACAAGCAGGTGCAAGCGGCTGCAGGCGCGGGTGTGTCCTTTCCTGGAGCAATTTATGACCGCGACGTTGTCGGCTCGCTTCGCTATCACGCCGCCGCCTACATTCATGGACATCGGGTTGGCGGGACGAATCCTTCGTTAGTGGAATCGATGGCGGCGGGCAGCGCCGTGATCGCTCACGATAACCGCTTCTCTCGTTGGGTAGCCGGCCCGGATGCACGGTACTTCACGGACGCCGCTAGTCTGGAAATGATATTAGACGACGTCGTGAGTGATCCATCGGCGCTTGCGTCGATGCGCGCAGGAATCCGTCGAAGGCAAGCTGAATTGTTTGAAAAGTACGAGATTTTAGGCCGATATGAGGCGCTTCTCTTGAATCATCACCGTCAGGGTGTTCGTGTGGCTACTATGTATCCACAAGTCCACGCTCAAGCAAGGCGCGAGCGAAAGTTTCCGGAGGTACCGGATCTTCTGGGAGGAGGGAGCTTGACGACGAGTCCCAGGTGAACTTCGGCCCGTTCGCACGCGTACCTCTATGGGAGTTCAGCGCCGTCATTCGGAACTTGAGGTGGCTCAAAAGGCCAAGTGACATTAGTTCAGGTCCGGAGTGCTTGTTCCCCCTCAATGTCGTTTTTTGGGAAATCTGTGCGCATTAAGGGACGATGCTCAAGCGGTTTCATACTCCCCAGGTAACAGCCGATAGCGTCATCAGCGTACGCCTCTTTGACTGCGAGTCATCGTGCCGGCACTTTCTGTTCGGCTAGGCTGCCGGCAATAGCTGCCTCTTCCGGATCAGACTGGCGGTCCGCTGGGACTTCATCCGGCCGGGGGCACACCGAAGAGAAGATGAACGATTGTATTCGGGTGCGACTGGAGTTGGTCGCCGACTGGGGCTGATCAGCTGATACAAACCGCGTTCGTTGTACCTCGCGACGACTGGTCAGATGTTCTATGTCTATATCAGGATTAGATAAGAACAGATTCATCGGCAGACAGGCTATTCTCGACGAGAAGATGAACCTCTATGGATACGAATTACTATTTCGTTCCGGAAGCAAAAAAAACGCCTTCAGCGGAGACCCCGAAAACGCCACCAATCAGACCATCGACAGCTGCCTATCGATGATTGCCTGCTCTTGCTGCCAAAATCTTTTTCTCAACTGCACGCGGGATGCGTTAGTCAAGATGAGCGTAGCGTTGTTACCAACCCAAAGGGTGGTCCTTGAGATTTTGGAAACTGTGGCTGTTGATCCTGAGCTTGTCAGGGCATGCAAACAGCTGAAACAAGCGGGCTTTCGCCTGGCTCTGGATGACTTCTCTCCCGACGAAGACAAAGGCGAGTTGCTGGAAATCGCCGATTACGTCAAGGTGGACTTTCGTGCTTCTAATCACGACGAGAGGCAGAGGATCTATAAACTTTTTGGCAAAACAACAATCTTCCTGGCTGAAAAGGTGGAAACGCTGGCGGAGGTTCGCGCCGCACAAGCGGAAGGAAACAGGCTCTTTCAAGGTTACTTCCATGCCCGGCCGGAGATCATTGCGGAGGTGCAAATATCTGCCGTCAAGACTGTCTATCTTCAGCTTTTTAGTGCGCTGGCTGCCGTCCCTATGGATAGGAAGAAAATCGAACGCCTCCTGCTGATGGAGCCGTCCCTCTGCTACCGGCTGCTTCGGCTTGCCAATTCCGCTCACTATGGGCTTCGCCATCGGATATCAACCATTCAGGTGGCTCTCGACGTAGTCGGTGAGGATTCCTTCCGGAAGCTGGTCACCGTCGTTCTCGCCGGCAACTTGTCTGATGCGGCGCTGGACCGGGAAGTGGAGCAGGCACTCGAGCGGGCTTTCTTTTGTGAGTTCCTCGCTCCGGCGCTGAAGGAGAACGCGGCAGAGCTGTATATGCTCGGCATGCTCTCCATGATGGATCGGATGTTGCAAATCCCGATGAAGAAGCTGCTGGATCTCATCTCTGTGGACTCCCGCATCCAGGAAGCCCTGCTCGGGTCGGAGGCGGGGATGGGCAAGGCCTTGATGCTTTGCAGATACGAAGAGCACGGAGGTGACTCCCAGGACTTGCCCCATCCGGATCAGACGGTATCCGAAAGCTCTGAGTATTATTTACAAGCGTTGATAGCGGCAGGAAATACTTTGCAGGCACTGCAGGGCTAACGCATGGACCCAGGTCGAACCCAAGTCCCGAGTGTTATAACCTCTGGATGCTGATGGCGTGCTCGTAAACCGGCCCGGTGTTTTACGTGTGTTTCTTCGGGCGCTTCGCGAGCGCTCCATCTGAGCCTTCTTGCCCACGGCTTTTGCTGGGACGGGCGGAGCAGTCCCTTGATCCGGTCCCAGACTTTCCGCTCACGGCGGTCAAATTCTGGACAATTGCGGGGCCCGCCGGCCAACTCCCGGCCCAAGACCAACTGAATTTGAGACAATCGAAACCCGCCGCAGGCTTCCTCTTGCCTATCGTAGAAAGATACCAATGGGTGCTGGTTAGCCGTTATGCGGCGTCTAAAAGTGGGGCACTTCATTGCCCCTTGCTAACGTCGTTACTCCGAGGTGCTATCGCGGTACCTTGCAGATGGCCGAAGATAGAGCTTATACGTGATCAACTTCGAGCGATTCTGAAGTGCGATGAAGTAAATCGGCGGCCCGGTGCTCACTGGCTATTACGATCCTCGACTGGTTGCCGTATCGTTGGCGATAGCGATCGCCGCCGCATACGCGTCACTCGAGCTTTCCGGCCGCATGACCCTTGCCCAGGGAAACGCTCGGCTTGCCTGGTTATGTGGAGGCGCCACCGCCATGGGCATCGGCATCTGGTCGATGCACTATGTAGGTATGGAAGCGTTTCGGCTTCCGATTCCGGTTCGCTATGATTGGCCAACAGTTCTGCTCTCAATGGCCGCAGCTATCCTGGCCTCGGCCGCCGCGCTGCTGGTAGTAACGCGCGCCAGTCTGACCTTGGCGGCGACCATCATCGGCGGCGTGCTCATGGGCAGCGGAATTAACGCCATGCATTATCTCGGGATGCGCGCGATGCGGATGGCTGCCATGTGTGTCTATTCCCCACCCTTGGTAGCGCTTTCCATCCTCCTCGGTATCATTATTTCCTTTGCAGCCATTCGCCTCGTATTTGCCGTGCGCCAGCAAACCAATTCCTGGAGCTGGAGAAAGCTGGGCAACGGCTTACTTATGGGCCTCGCCATTCCGACGGTGCACTACGCCGGCATGGCCGCAGCAAAATTTGTGCCCGCCTCAGTGCCAAATGCGGACCTGCGGCACGCGGTCAATATCTCCGACTTGGCCCTGACTTCGATCGTACTTCTCGCTTTCCTGTCTTTGTTTTCTGTATTTGTGGTGGCTGCGGTCGACCGGCGGGTCGAAGCCGAATTGCGTGAGGGCGCCGAATTAGTTGCGCTTCTGCTCCAGTCTGCACCCGAGGCGATATATGGCATCGATCTCGAGGGCAACTGCACATTTTGCAACCCGGCCTGTCTCAGTCTGACTGGTTACGAGAACAATTCGGAACTGCTTGGCTGGAACATGCATCGGGTGCTTCACTACGCGAGAGCAGACGGAACTCCATACCCGATTGACGAATGCTGGATCTTTCGTGCCTTTACCGAGGGCGTAGGCACTCATAGGGATGATGAAGTAATGTGGCGAAAAGACGGCAGCAGCTTCGCCGCCGAATATTGGTCTCGTCCACTCCACCGCAACAATGAGGTGATTGGCGCAGTTGTCACCTTTATTGACGTTACCCGGCGCAAAGAGGGGGAGGAAGCCTTACGGGCAGCCAAGGCAGCTGCCGAAGCAGCCAGCCAGGCTAAGAGCGAATTTCTCGCCAATATGAGCCATGAAATTCGCACACCGCTCAACGGTATCATCGGCATGACCCACCTCGCCTTGGACACGCAACCAACTCCGGAGCAGCGAGACTACCTCGAAACTATAAAATTCTCCGCAGACGCTCTGCAGACTGTGATCGACGAGATCCTTGACTTCTCCAAAATAGAAGCGGGAAAGGTCGAATTGGAGGAAGCAGAGTTCGATTTTCGTGATTGCGTTGAAGGCGTTTTGCGGACCATGGCGGTACGCGCCGACGAAAAAGGCCTCGAACTTCTCTGCGAGTTTTGCCCGGGTGTCCCGGAGACGGTAATCGGGGATCCAGGCCGCCTCCGTCAGGTTCTCCTGAATTTGATCGGCAACGCCCTCAAGTTCACCTCCGAGGGCGAGGTCGGAGTGAAGGTGGCTGTCGATACCGTAGATGAGAACCAAATGGCCTTGCGCCTTACGGTTTTCGATTCCGGTGTCGGCATTGCTCCAGAAAAGCTGGACGCGATCTTCAATCCCTTCAGCCAAGCCGATGCCTCAACGACGCGTAGATTTGGCGGAACCGGCCTTGGGTTGACCATCTCCAAACGCTTGGTTGAGATGATGAAGGGAAGAGTTTGGGTGGAGAGTGAGCCAGGATTAGGATCCCGCTTTCACTTTACTGTGCGTCTGCGCATCCCCGCCAACAACGTGGCTGTAAGTCTCAGTAGAGAAGCTCACGAGGTAATTCTAGGAATGAGAATCCTGATTGTGGATGACAACGCTACCAACCGGCGCATTCTCAAGAACATGCTCGATGGCTGGGGGATGTGCTCGACAATCGTCTCCGGCGGGCGCGAAGCTCTGCAAGAGCTGTCGGCGGCGGATCAGGCAGGCCATGAATATGGATTGATCCTGACCGACATGCACATGCCGGAGATGGACGGTGTTGACCTGATTGAGCGCATCCGCGGACGCGGCAAACCGCGGGCCGCACCTATCATCGTGATGACCTCTGGCGGTCAGCGAGGCGACACCGATCGCTCAAAAGAACTCGGAATAGCGGCGTTACCTAAGCCCGTGCGCTCGGCACAACTGCGCCAGGTCATCCGGCGAGTGCTTATGATCGAAGAGGAGCGACCAGCAGTACCCACGGTTAGCTCCTATCCTCTCGAATCCCTCCGCGTTCTCTTGGCCGAGGACAATTATGTCAATCAGAAGCTGGCTACCCGCCTGCTGGAGAAGCGGGGTCATCAGGTCGTCCTCGTCAAGAACGGCAGAGAAGCTCTTGAGGTTTTCGAGCGAGGATCGTTTGATCTGGTCTTGATGGACTTGCACATGCCGGAAATGGACGGGATCGAAGCAACGATTGCGATTCGCGAGTTGGAAAAGCTAACCGGCCACCATCAGCCGATCATTGCGATGACCGCTGCTGCCTTGGTCAGTGATCGGGAACGCTGTCTGGCGGCCGGAATGGACGGCCACCTTTCCAAGCCGCTCGAGCTCAAAAAGCTAGACCAGGTGCTAACGTTCTATGCCGACCAACGTGCCAAGAAGCCTGAGCCTTGTACGTTACTGGTGAATACAGTGAAACCGTCTTCGTGACTTCCAGTTTGCGTTGCTCCGGCTAAACAGGATGGTCTTGATAGACCGGACGAGCACAATCCCGATGCTTCACACTCTGTCAGGCTGTCGTAGCGGCTGCCCTATTGTGATTACCTCGCACGAGCCATAAAAGAACTCCGGCGCACGCCCAGGCGGATCCTAGGAGCTGCGAATTCTCGCTCGGTGCTCCAGCCGACCTTGAATACCGAGATTCACACAGAAGAGGGGGCCACCGGATTTCTTTCCGGCGGGGGAATAGCCTGGAGGCGCGAGAGACAGACCATCATCGACAGCGGCCGAGGTGATGAAGATGTCCGTTAGATCCGATCCGCCAAAAGCGACGGACGAGCTCTGCGTGACCGGCACAATGATCCGCTGCTGTTCCTTGCCATCCGGATCGTAACGGATGATGCAGCCGCCAAACCACTGCGCAGACCAGACGAAACCTTCGGCATCCACCGTGAGGCCGTCGGGCAATCCCTGGGTACTGGGTACAGATACGAATCGTCTCCGGTTGCGCAAGCTGCCGTCCCACTGACGATAGTCGTATGCGTAGATAACTCGCTCAGCGGAGTCCGTGAAATACAAGGTCGAATGATCCAGCGAGAAACCTAATCCGTTTGCTAAGCTGAAGCCTTCATCGACCACATGGCCGGAGCCATCGGTATCTATACGGAAAAGGCATCCTCGTTCAAATTTTTCGTTGGCAGGGTCGAAAAAACAGGATCCGCTGAAGATCCTTCCCTCCGGGTCGACGATGCAATCGTTGAGAGCGCATTTCTTGTTTTCAACTGCTTCGATCACGAGTCTGGGGTCGTCTTTCAAGTCCCAGAGCCAAACACCGCCGCTATTGACGATGACCAGACTCCCGAATTCGTGGAGCGCGATGCCGCCGATCTCGAATCCCTGACGAATAACCTGGTGTTTATCATCACGATAGTCAAGACGATAGAGACGTTTTCCGGTGATGTCGCCCCAGTAAAGCGCCTGCTCCCGCTCATGCCAGAACGGGCTCTCTCCGCAAAGATCCCCATAATCCGCTACGACCTGAATCTGATTCATCGAATAACGACCCCGCCACAGTAGTTCACTAAAAAGCCGCGCCTCAGGCCCGGCAAATGACTGATGGAAGTAAACATCAAAACTGCATATGCAGTACCAGCAGATTGTCCTGCCCCCCGCGGGCTCCACTGTTTACAAGGTCAGCATAGTGGCAACCGAGTTTAGGGTTGCGAGGATACCGGTATTGCTCCACTGCTAGCGGAACCTCGTTGATCCACCCGCTCAGTTTGATAAGCTGCTGGTGACGAAGCAGCGGTAACGCGAGGATTGGATGTTCCGCGAAGGCCGACTCGGTGCCCCCATTGCAAATAAATGGAAGGTAGAAATGGGTCATTAACCACCAGCCGCGAGCCGGATCTCTCAATAGTGGATCCACCGGTATCGGTGGTGGGAGAGTCTCTTCGCTTTCCAGGCGACCTGCAATAGTCTGTGCTTCACCGGTCGTCAGGTCAATCCAGGTCTCCTGCATCTCACTGAAAGCATTGTCAATGTAAGCGCCACAAAAATTAGCGAGCGGTCCTAAGGCCAGCTTGTCCGCGAGTGCATCAGACAAGGGCGGTTGCAGATCGGTCTCGTCTACGTCAACGAAAAGGGGAAATAACTTCTCCACAGCCGCGAAGCCCGAAGACCATTTTGCTGCCAGGCCTTCCTTCAGTTCCCCCGGTTTGACTCCCCATCTTCGCAATTCAGTGGGCGCGGCTCTTCTACGGAATGTTACCTCCATGAGCGTACCCTGACGGTTGGCCGCCAACTGCTTCACGGTCGTCGGCGCCCAGAGGCGCTTTGGTTGCTTCGGGATGTCGCGCAGGACTTCAGCGGCTACGATGCCTGGGTCACCTGGAGGAACCACTACGGCAAAACGCTCCGTGCTGCCCTGCGATCCATGCGTCCGCAGCCGGTACCCCGTCGAGGTGGCTTGTATCGATCCAGGAAGCCCGTACATGCGGGGATGCTCGACATTCTCGGGCGCCGGTGTCACTTCAAGCACGAGAACTTGCTGCGCCGGGACATGCATCGCAACCTTTGTACCAAGTGTCACCAAAGGTCCCTGAGAGGTGAGGCGAAGGCGCTCAACAGGGTACCACTCGCGGACCTCGCACTGTTGCGATCCAGCAAATCCTAAGCTGGAGTCCATCGGCACTTCCACAGTGCGACTCCAGTACTGCGGATTGACGATGAAAAGGAACCCCCGATCCTGGGCAGTATGGGCGTAGATTTCGACACCCCCCATGCCGGGATTCTCACCTGCCTGGTAGGTTTTCTTCCACAGGTCGTAGTGATGCTCAAGAAACCCGGTCCACCGCTTATAGAATTTGAGCACTCTTTCCTGATCAGCCATCGGAAGCTGGTCAAGCCATGGGCGTTCCTCCCCCAAACACAAGTTGGGCGTCACTGCAATGCTGGAGAGTGCGCCGTACTGAAAGTTGCGGATGTCAGGCACAACGGAATTCTGGCAAAAGAAATACTGACAGTTGGAATAAAACCGATAGGGAAGAAAGTGAGTGTAGTGGAGCGAGACCATTTGCTCGCGGCGGGCATCGTCCAATAACCGCGTCATATTCAGTCCCTGCCACGGTGTCTCAATAAAGGGGTCCGTGAGATACAGGTTATGGTTGCTCCATGCCAGCTTCGGTAGCAGGTCCTGCCAATTTCCAGAATTGGACCACGTCATCATCTGCGGCGAAACGGCATCGATCGCTTCCAAGAGACGCGCCAGACCCCGTACCTGCCGGTAAAGACTTTCTGGTCCAACAGCATGCCCGTGATTTTCGGCATAGCAAGGAGCAAGCTGCAAACCATCCAAACAGTGGATCTCGAAGGCATACTTCTTGCTGTTCGCCACTACAGTGTTTGTGTAGTACTCAACAAAGTCTGCTGATCCAAAACAGAAAAGTCCCTTGGCGGCTATGCCAGCGTCATTCCGCATCTCCCAATCCGGCCGGTCGAGGTGGTTACGATATTCGTTGTAATGATTCACGAAAAGGCGGTTGGTCGCGGAATAGCCGCCGATCCGCACTCCGACGCTCCGAGCATACTCCATCAGGGACTGCACAGCATCCGGAGATGGGTCATCCGGACCCCAGTCGAACACACCTGGAAACACCTGGTAATATTCCATCCCCAGCCTGGGCATCAAAGCAAGCTCGCGCCGGAGAAGTTCAACATTGCAGTTCAGCGCCGGCTGATCCTTCATGGTGTAGAAGACAATGTCATCCTGTACCTGGGTGTAACGATTCGTAATAGACGCGGAGACAAACATCGGACGCTCAAAGCGCAGCGGGTAGCGCTCCTGAATGTAAGCATCGATGGCATCCACTTCCCCAAGATCAGAACCATAGCGCTCCACGCCCCTGAGCCGGACCGCCCCAAGAGTAAGTGAATGACAGGTGTAGGTCTGTTCCGGGTCGAGCGCGTCTTGAGGCGGATAGGAGATCTGCGTCCATCCATTTTCGCTTTCGATTTTCGAATAGGGAAAGTCGAGCGAGACAAATATTCCATGGCCGCTGTGGCGGTAGAAGGCCGCAATATCCTGGATTTTTGTGCGGGCAATCCGAGGCGGGTGGGTCCAGCGGGCGTTCCAGAGCGACACTCGGTTCAGGATGGTGCGGCGCTTGGGTAGGAAACTAAGCGTTTTGGTAATACGCCCCGCTCCGGTGACCTCGTATTTGAGAGTCCAGCCAACCTCCGCAGTGCGTCCCTCAAATGTGGCGGCCCGCACCGGACTGGCTCCATCGCCGGCCAAAGACTGGGTGAGACGGCCTTTAGGAGCCGCATCGACTCCACCCAGGTTTGCTGTCCAGGGCACGCCCGCCAATCCAGGCAGTACCCCGTCGTCGACCCGAATCTCTTTTTCTTCTAAACCGTGCGGACCGTGCACCAAGAGGATCTGGAGCTGTGTGTCGCCGATGACTATTCGCTCAGACGCGCGGGCCGAACCGCCGCCCCAACTCTCTTGCGTGGTGAGCGCCAGCCCTACAGAACTCAGAAGGAATTCTCTCCTGTCCACCGGTGATCTCCAAGGGCCTGCGTTCAAGTGATGAAGAGACAGACCAGCGCAACGACTCCGAGTGCAACTCCAAGTCCCGTGCGTCGATTCAGATGTTGTTTGAGAAGAATGACACCCAGAATGACGCCGATTGGAATGACCAAACCATTCGTGATCGGGTAGACAATCACGCCGGTTTGCTTGCTCACTTGACTCACGCGCGCCAGGGCGGCGATGGTCAGCATGATGCCTGACCAATGGGTGACCGCGCCGGCCACGCTTATGCTGACCAAACCTTTGGGCGGGCTCCACGTACGATCGACCAACAGCTTGTATGGCGCCACCAGGATGGCGCTGATTCCGTAGAAATACATGGTGAATGACGTTCCTTCACCTGGCGGGACGAAACGGAAGAGAATGACCAAAACTCCATTGAGAAGAAAAGCGAGGGTAATGTAAGCAATCCAGTGATAACTTGTCTTTTTCTCGCTTGACCCGGAGCCGGAAGCACCGCCAATGATGACAATAGAAGCAACCGTGAGAAGGCCGCCCAGGGCCTTCATCAGCGTAAAAGCATCACCGAACCAAACCACCGAAAGCAGAATGGGTACAACCACAGACAGGTTGACGATGGTCCAGTTGGCCGCGATGGTCTTCTCCCGGCTCGCCACCAGATAGGCGGCAAGGGTTATTACGTAAGCGACGGCTCCGATAAGGCCGAGCTTAAGGAGCCGTAGATCGAGAAATGGATTTCGTAATGCGACAGTGCATAGGAGTCCGATCAGGAAACCAGCCAACTGCTTGACCAGGATAACGTCCCATATCTTGTACTTTCTCTTTCCCGCGATCTCGAACGCAACTCCCAGGAATCCATAGACCACGGCTGCGGAGAGAGCGAGCAAAATTCCTGCAATCATAAAGAGTAATTTCTCACGGCAACAATGAGGGCTTGGGCTGCTTTGGCCAAGTGGGGGACAGCTGAAAACATTCGGCATATCGAGCGCCGCACTGCAGCCCTCTGTATCGGCCGACGTACTCGATAAAATCGAGATAGCTCATCTGGTACTGGTTTTCCAGCCACTGCGACTGGCTTTTGTGGCAGGCGAGCATTTTTTTCTTAGCTTCAAATCCGCTGGTGATATCGACGTAGAATTGAGGCACAAAATCGATGCCCGCAATGGTATCGACGTAGTAGATTTCCGGAATCGTTTCGCAAGGAGGGGCCTGCGTCTTGATGTTGGGAACGGTGGTCATGACGCGAATGTCCCAAAGAATCTGCCCTGTCGCTCGATGGTCGGGATGATAGTCGCAAGGAGCATGGGTCAGAATGAGATCGGGTCGCGCCTGACGAACCATATTCAGAAAGTCCAGACGCGTGGTTTCGGTCGAAAACAGGAATTCATCGCGATGACCCATCCAGACTAATTCCGCCCCGATGACAGCGGCTGCCGCCGTGGCTTCCTGCTGACGAATGGCGGCAATTTCCTCCGGTGGTAACGTAGCCGACCCTACTTCGCCGTTAGTGGCAACTGCCATGGTTACGCTCGCTCCTTGTGCAGCGTACTTGGCCAATGTTCCCGCACATAAAATTTCCAGGTCATCTGGATGAGCCCCGACTGCCAATACTCTCAATGAATCTCCTCCTGCTTTCAGACTAGTAATCGACCACAAGTGAAATTTTCGACTTGGAATCGGGCAGCTCGATCGACTCGTCTTTTGCATCGAACCTGGTCCAAGCGCGGCCGTCAAGCTTGACGGATTTGATCGGCGCACGATCCGGATGTCTCAGCCGAAGAGTTATGCGTGAGGGCGATTGCTCCTTCGGAGGATCGACCTCAGCGCTGATGCTGCGTGAATCAGGCGAGGAGCGAATCGAATACGACAAACCACCGAAGTAGGTCGGGGCGTTCTGGATAGAGATCTCATTCTTCCCCTTCAGCCAGAGCCGCGGAGTTCCGCGAGCCAGATGGAGTTCGTTGCCCATTTCAACCACCAGCATCTTGCGTATTTGATGAATGAACCATGCCTCTTCATGGGTCTTGTGGGGTTGACCGCCGCCGAAATCCAGTTCCTCCTGAAAGGTCAGTGTTTGCGGATCGGCTATAGATGCAATGGTGTTGTAGAAGCCCCGGATGAAGTTCGGAATCTGGTCGCGCAGGAGATACGCTTCCTGATAATGCACGTAATACGGTTGCAGTTTCTCGAAGCCTCCAAGGTCGAACCAGTCCGTCGCCAGATGATCAAGATTTACCCGGGACATCAATGGCGTAAAGAGAAAGAAGCGATCTTCGAAGTAGTTGAGCATCGCCGTTACCATGGGATCGTCAGGCTCCAGAACCCCGCAGTTGAAGAGGTGGAATGGCCCGATGGTGCAGTCGTAGGCGTATCCATGCCGGCGATCCGGATCGACCGAGTCCTTGACGTCTGTGCTAAAACCTCTCAGCCCGAGATAGGGGGGCACGCTCGGAACAGAGGTGTTGTCCCGCAACCGTGTCACGGGAGAGAGCGCTACACTCTCCTTGAACGCGCGCAGAATACAGTTCTTGTAGTCGGCAGCTTCCTGCTGCAGCGAAGCCGCCTTGGCCGCGTCCACATGGACGAGGATATCCGCGCAGTTCTTCAAGCCGGCATAGAACCATGCATTGAGCATGAAGCTGTACTGCCAGTCGCGAGGATCAGCGACACATCCTGCGGGCGCGAGACCATAGTGCAAAGGCTTTTCGCCGCCGGCATCGACAGCCATGGTTCGCTTCCGCTCCCGCACAATGAAGTCGCAACCGGCCATCACTTGGGGCGCCACTCGCCGCAACCATTCGTTGTCCCGGGTTATGCGGTAATGATCGGCCAGCGCCCAAAGCACTCCCCCTTGGTTTACGGTGTAAATAGGCCAGAAGCGATAGAAGCCACCCTCCTTGGCGCCGTAGTCCCCTTCGGGCATGAACTGCCCTTGTGTGGCCAGAAATGCCTCCAGGCACCGCTCTGCGTGGTGATGCAAGCCGAGCATATCCAACGCGCGAATGACCGGACTGCTTTCGCTCCCGATGGAGCCGTAATAGAACATGGCGGTATTGGCGAAGTACTGATCTTTCTGGCCGTTCTTGGTCAGGCAAAGACCAAAATGATGCAGGCTGGCGTTGAAAATATTCTGCAGATGCGTGTCCGGAATCTGAATGCGCATCGATTGCGATGCCATGCCTTTCCAATGCTGGGAAACCCCAGCCTCTGCTTGGTCATAGTCCAATCCACGTAATTTAGCGGCTTCCTGTACGGGTGGCTCCCAACCTGGAATGACGGTGTGAAGGATGTGCTCCTCGCCCGGGCCGAGGTGGAGTTCGTAGCGCACAGCATTATGCTCAGGATCGAGAGACAACGTGCCCTTCTGATGCGTGTCGACGTAACCGATAAGCACCTCAGCGCCGCTGGCGGATGCGACGACCAGATCGTCGCGCAGAGCCGTGCTCCAGGCCTCTTGGGATCCGACGGGAATGGGGCCATAGGAGAATCGGACTTCACCCGCAGGCTTCCAGGGACGAATATAGTAGGTCGCTATTTCACTGGTAGGCGAGCTGTTTTTTATTTTTAGCCGGGAGATCAAAATCGCCGGCTCGTTGCCTATCAGTTTGCCGGGAGCCTGCTCCTGCTGAAGGAGCGTGCCGAAATCCCTTCTCTCGAATTCCAGAGTATTCTGGCTCCAGAGTGTCTCGATGATAGGCAGCCAACCTTCTTTCAGACGTTGATCTTTTCCCACCACCCAAGCGGTCGCTCTGTCTTCGTTTGAGAAGACACCTGACGAAGGGGGAAACGATTGAAAGAGAAAAGGCCGCTCCGCAGTATCGAAGTACACGGCGAAGCTGGGAGTGATCGGATCCCCGGCGAGCGGATCGGTGTTTCCAACCACGACGTGTCCATCCGGGGCGATGCCGAATTTTTGATTATTGGCTTCCGCCCCCACGAAAGAAAGCGTGACGCGGCGTGCCTTGATGCGCGCATATGCACTTTCCAGCGTCTGTTCCTGCTCCCGCGAGACTGCGTCGATAACTCGGGACTTATTCTGGTTAGCGGCCCGGTATGCGGCGCGATCGAATGCGGACTGGGAGCTTCTAACGTATATGCCGTAATCGACAATGTCGATCGGTTCGCTCTCGATCGCCTCTCCCGGGAGAAAAGAGCAGTCTCTGCCTGAAGAACGAACGGTCAAAATGGAGCGGTCCACGTCCATACCCGACGTGTAGAGGACGGCAACCCGGAGGCCGGCCTGCTCTCCGCGCGCACTCTTCCAACGGCGCGGCGCATCCAGACTGACGCGCCCAGTCGGATGGATCGAAATGATTTCCCCGTTGTAGCTTTCGATGTGACCATCCCAGGGTCCCGCCTGCATATGACCCCATTCCAGGAGGATTTCACCCCGTTTCCAAACCGATGGACCCAGGATGGCATACGCGGCGATGGCCACTTCCTCCCGGCCCGTGAAACGCAGACGTACCTTGCAGGTGCGGCGTTGCTGAAAGCGATACGTCATCTTGCCCGGCTGAATCTCAAGGTGGTTGCCATGGATCAAGCCTTGTTCAAATGCTTTCCAGGAGCCTTGGAGCGCGGTCAGCCCGTCCCAATACTCGACTGAGATTGCGGCTGCCTCCGGCATCTTGCCGGCAAACTGAATCATCACTTCGTTTACTGTGCGAAACTCCGGCCACTCGAATCCAAAGTCGGCCGCGGGCGGTATGCGCAGGGTGTCTGTTTGCCGTAGGAGAGCCTTTGCCGTTTGAGGGTCCAACCATGACTTAAGCTCGCCATACCTGGCAAGATTCACCGGCAGACCGGCGGCAGGAGCACCCAGCCACGAACGTTCCGTGTTTTGCGCCTGCGCGATGATATACGTGCGCAAAAGAGGCGGGACACAGACACAAGCCAGCGCGAATTCTCTACGATTCATGGGGATAAGAGCGCTCCTGACTCTGAACGCGGATGCTGCCGCCAGAGCACATCGGGAAGTATCAATTTGTCGCCGCGAGCCAAATTTCTGGTGTCAGGGGTGCGTACGCTGAGTATCGTTCAGAAGAGCGACGTACACATCCCGGGCGCTCTTGGCCTTTATGCCACTCACGACTTTAAATTCTTCGGATGCCAATTTTGCTTCACCTACCTGCTTATAGTCTCTTGCCAGAGAGTAGTGAGCTTCTGAATTCTCCGGATCCAACCGAATCGCTTCCTTCAATTCGGCGATAGCATTCTGATATTGCTTGTCCTCGCCCAGTGCCTTACCCAACTTCAGGCGATAGCGGCTTGACGCAGGTTCCAGCTTGACTGCCTGCTGCAGCGCTTCAATGGCGGAGTTAAGCGGTACGCCGTCTCTGGTGTCGAGCCTCTCGCGTCCCGCCCCGTAGAGATACCAACCAAGAGGATTTTGCGGCTGCGCCGATTGAATCGCGGCGCCGAGCTTGACCATGGCCGCCCAATGGGAGCCGGCTTCGTAGCCTTCTCCAAGCGCGATGTTAACCGGCGCCCAGCCCGGGTATTGTGTCTGCAATTGTTCAAGCAACGCGATCGCCGGATCGGTACGGTTTTCCAGCATGTAACTGATGGCCAAGCCGAATTTGACCGGAGCCGAATTTGGCATACGCTTGGCGCCAACCTCGAAGAATTTCGTGGCTTCGTCAAACGCCTGGTAGGCCGCAAGAAAATCGCCCACGTCGAGAAGGTATCCCTCGTTATCAGGATCCATCTGTAGCGCAGCTTCCAGGTGATGCTTCGCCTCCTCCGGCTGCTTCAGCTTGAACTCTGCGTACCCGATGAGATTATTCCAGGATGCGGAGTGCTGCAGCGGACGATGGACGGCCGACAACAGCGTGAACGCAGATGCGTGTTGAGCTTTGTCAATAAGACCAGCGGCTTCCGTTGCCAGGGTGTCGGCGAGATTCATCCAGGCCTTGGTCAACTCAGGATCCCGGGGATCGATCTGCTGCGCGCGATCCAAAGCACGAAACGCTTCCACTTTGTTGCCGGACTGCAGCAGGCAAGAACCCAGATTGAACCAGGCCGACACCGAGTTCGGTTCGACGGAGATAGCTTTTCGGAATGCTTGGGCCGCTTGCTCTGGACGATTCAGGGCGAGATAGTTGGCGCCAAGATTATTCCAAGCCTGCCAAGCCGCTGGTTGCAGCCTGGTGACTTGTTCGAAACTGGCCGTGGCTTCCCCGGGATGCCCTGACTCACTCTCGCACACGGCAAGAGCAGTAAGCGCCAGCGGGTTGTCAGTGAGCGCTTTCTTGAGATCGATGTCGGCAGCTGGACAATTTCCGTTTCGAGCTTCCTCCAGGCCTCGCTTCAGGTCGCCGGAAGAGTCCCCGCGCGCCCGCCCTGCCAGCAACAAGGCTATGGCTACAGCGATCTCGAATCGAACATGCCGCATCTGTTTTCTCAAAAATAGATTTTTGCTGCACCCTGCAATATGCGGCCTGGAGATGCTGTAGTCACGATGCCGTATCCGGGCGAATTCACGGTCGCATTGGGGAATCCAAAAGAATGCTGGTTGAAAGTGTTAAATCCTTCAAAGCGCATTTCCAGCCTTGACCCTTCGGTGAGGCGAAAGTTTTTATACAAAGCGGTGTCGAAATCTCCGTAGTAGTCGCCCCGCAGAATGTTCCGGCCCGCATCCCCGCGACGGTAGATTGGAGGCCCTGGGGGAGCCACGAAGCACGAGGTGTTGAACCACTTGGTGGGAGTGGGATTTGAGAGCTTCGGGTTGCAGCCGGGCACCGCATCGGCATAACTGGAAGTACCGGTGTTGGAGGGATCGCCGGAGTATAGCGGCGTGAATGGATATCCGTCATGGTAGGTAACAATGCCGCCCAACATCCATCCTCCCAAAGTCAGCCGGGTAAATTCATTTGCGCCATGTAATGTGGGCAGGGCATATAAGGCCGAGAGGGTGAAAGTGTGGGGAACATCAAACGAGGACAGCCCTCGACTGCGGCGATGGTTATAGGGATCGATATAGGCCTCGGTATCGTCGCTTCCGTCGTCGATGGCCTTGGACCAGGTGAAGGACGCCAGTACCGAGAAACCCGAAGCAAATCGTCGATCCAACTTAGCCTGGAGTGAGTGGTAATTCGACTGTGCCGATTGCTCGTCCCAGCTGATGACACCAAACTGCGGGAAAGGCCGGCGCGGTTGAACAGTTCCAGGCCCCGGCAGTGGCGCGTTCTTCTGATCGACGGCTTGCAGATGAGTCCCCGATGTCCCTACGTAGGCTATATCGAACGACATATTGGGAATAATCTCATGCTGAAAAGCGAGATTCCACTGCTGCGAATAGCCGAAGTTGGTGGGATTCGGATCTTCTCCGAAGAGGGATGCGAACTGACTGAAACTCGACCCCTGCGGAAATAAGGTTTGCGTGGTTTTGGTGGGCAGCTCTGGATCATTGAGGATGCCCGACTCGCGAATGAGAAACGGCGCGGATTCGGTTTCGCTTTCCCGGTTTCCATCCAAGGGAAGGTAAAACAACCCATAGCCGGCGCGTACCACAGTCTTGTCGCTTAGGGAATAGGCTAGCCCGATACGCGGGGCGAAGTTGTGGTAGCCAACTTTCCGCAAGTACTTCGGACTCAAACCGATGTCTTTCGCATAGACAGAGAGAGGTCCGTAGACAGGCCAGGACAGCGGAACCGAAGTATGAAAATAGGGGGCAGACACCGATTGCTGATTCGGTACAACGATGGCGCCTTGACCGCCACGGGCTGTCGGCGAGAAGGAAGCAAACTGCAGATGCTTCTCAGTAACGGGCAAATTGATCTCGTAGCGAATTCCCAGCGTGAGAGTCAGGTTCTTGCTGGCCTTCCAGGAGTCGTTCACATATGCCCACTGATTCTTCATACGTTGATAAAAAAATCCGGGTGGGATGTAACGTCCGCCCGATGCAGGGACACCAAGAAAGAAGTCCGCGGCGCCAGATCCCGTCGCAGCGGGACTCACGGGGTTTTGCGTGTAGGTACCGGTAAAGCTGAAAGAGCCACTTCCCTGTCCGCTGGTGGTTAGATTCTGCTGCCAGTCCCGAAACGTTTCCCCGGCGCTGAACGTGTGCCGGCCGCGCACCATGGTGTAGTTGACGCTGTAAGCGTAATCGTTCGCCTGGTAGTCATACACGGCGCCACTGGCGAGGCCAGTGAAACCACTCATACTGATCGCTGGATAGCTGGGGTAGATATTGGAAATGCCTGCTCCGAAGCCCTGAATGCCGAGCTGCGTAGTGTAATCCGTCTTGCCTATGTTCGGCGTTGTGGTGAGCGCGTGGGCGCGCGTATAGGAGACGCGGGCATCGAGAAGATTGTTGGGATTGAAAGTATGTACCCAGTTGATGGTGGAGTTATAGGTCGTTGGAAACGCGGGTTCCGCGCCGGGATCGTACAGACTGAAGCCATGATAGGGTCCGACACTCCCGTCTTCCTCATGGTTTTGCGAAAGACGTCCATTGATCTGGTTTTTCGTGCCGAAGTACTGGTCGATCTTAAAGGTTCCCTGGTTGTAGGTTGTAAGTTCGCTCGGCTCCAGAATGAAGTTATTGGAGGTGCCAGGAAGATTGGGAAGTGGTATCCAGTTGGCGGCAAGAAAGAACTTAGCCACCGGGTCGATGCGGGTCTGGGGTATCAAATTCCCTGGGAAAGCGGTCCGAATGTAGGATCCGGGATTGTTCACCGCGGGCGTGGTGGAGAGTGGGTCATAGAGCTGCGCGGAATACTCGGAGAAATTACCTGTTCGCGACAGCGCAGTGGGTACGGTAGAGATCTCCGTCGTGGCCTGGGCCTGGCGCAGTCCTTCGTAGGCTACGAACCAGAAGGTCTTGTCTTTGCCGTTATAGAGTTTGGGAATGATCACCGGGCCGCCGGCGCTGCCCCCGAATTGATTCCGTTTGAGCGGTTCGACGGATTGTGCGAAATAGCTCCGTGAGTCGGTAACACTGTTGCGCAGGAATTCATAGAGGCTACCGTGCACCTGATTGGTCCCCGATTTGATAGAGACATTGACCACGCTGCTGCCATATCCGTATTGCGCCGACATATTCGCCGTTTCCTCTCTGAATTCGGCAATTTCGTCGATCGTCGGCCTGTAGATGATGCTGCGGCCATTCTGGTTCGAGTCATCCGCACCATCCACGAGGAACAAAACCTGGCCCGGCCGGCCGCCATTCGCAATATTCATCGTTTGATTGGTGGCGAGCGTACTAGCGCCACCGGCAAGACCTTCGGTGGTCTGGAAGTTGGTGCCGGAAACCGTTCCTGGCGTAAGCAATTGAAGCTGCTGAAAGTCTCGGCCATTCAGAGGCAATTCGTTGACCGACTGAACGCCGATGACCTGTCCAGTGCTCGCGTTTTCAGTGTTCAGGTCAGGAGGAGTGGCCTGCACGCTCACGTTTTCCGTCGTGCCCCCGACCGTGAGATTCGCGTCTATGCGACGGCTTGCGGCTACGTCCAGCTTGATGTTCTGGACTTCGACCTCCTTGAAACCCTGCATCTTGACCGTCAAGTCGTAGCTGGCAGGGGGCAAGTCGGTAAAAGCGTACACGCCTCCGCCACCGCTCTGCATGGTGCGGACCGTGTTTGTTCCCAAGTCTTTTAAGGTTAACGTCGCCCCAGAGAGGGAGGCGCCGCTGGCATCGGTGATTGTGCCCGAAATCGTACCGGAGGTTCCTGCCTGTGACCAAAGTGCCGCCGGGATCAGAGAACAAGCCACGGCCAGCACAATCATGCGGAGGATGAATCGTATCAGTGGCACAACCGCCCCCTCAGATCGGACTTGAACAAATATGTGAAGGTAACAATAGCACGCAAAGGCGATTGGTCAAGAAGTTTTTATAAAAAGTGCATTTATTGAGCCGAGATATGGCTGGAGTTGCCCCTAATTTGACTCTTTAGTTGTAAACGTAGGGAGGGACGCGTCCGAGAAGCTATGTGAAATTTGCGGATAGGCCGCAGGTAGAAGCGGCGAGCGAACTTTGTAGCTGCGGAGCCTAAGTGGCTCGATGCTTTCTGCTTTTAATGAACGATGCCTCAAGAGCCTTACTGGTGACCAGCAGGGCGGCGCCTCGACCCCAATCCGCTTCTCCCAGCTTCGAGAGCTCGATCTTGACCTCCGCAGCTTGGGGCTCCAGCGCGCGGCTGCGAATAACATGCTCGACCGCGGGAAGCAGAAATTGACCTGCTGTGAGCGCCAAGCCTCCGCCGAGAGTGACCAGGGTTGGATTGAGCAGATTCACGATCCCAACCAGGCCTATACCCAGGAACGAGCCCGCCTCGTTCAACAAACTCGAGGAGAAGCGATCTCCCTCCATCGCTGCCTGCCCAATCAACTCCAGGGAGATGTTTTCGACGTTTCCCGCGCTCAGCCGCCAGAGTATGGTGGACAAGCGTTGCGCAACGGCGTTTTGCGCTCGCCGTATCAAGGCGGACGCGGAGATAGTCACCTCCAGGCACCCACGATTCCCACAGGAGCATAAGGCCCCCCGTTCGTCGACGCTCACATGGCCGAATTCCCCGGCAAAGCCGCTGGCCCCGGTATAGATCTGATCTCTCAAGAAGAGCGCCGCTCCGGTGCCTGCTCCGACCGAGACGTAAACATACTCCGACGCCTGTTTTGCAGTACCAAACCTGCGTTCCGCCAGTGCCATGGTACGAGGCGTGTCTTCCACTTCCACCAGTGTTCCGAATGTTTCCGAGAAAGACTGCTTGACCGGAACATTGACCCATTCAGGGACCTTGGGCCAGAAAAGCGTCGTGCCGGTCGCACGGTCCAGGACACCCGAGATCCCCACCCCGATGCCGCGGATCTGGCCGCGCGCGACCCCCGCTTGACTCAAAATGGCATCCACTTCCAGGGTAAGCTGCCGAAGTGCGGCGTCCGGGCCCGTTTCTACCCGGCTGCGTACCTTTTTGAAGGCCAGAAGGGTTCCCGCCAGATCAGTGATGACGATCCGCGCATTGAACGTTCCAATATGCAAGCCCACAACTTTGCCGGATGTGGGATCGATGGAGAGCAAGGTGGGCGGCCTTCCACCAGTTGAAGTGCCGTGACCGGTTTCCTGAATGAAACGCGAGTCGAGCAACTCATCGCACATCTTGGAGATCTGGAATGGGCTATAGCCGGTTTGCTCCACCAAGTCCGTCTTGGAGATCTGGCCAGCTTCATAGATGACCTTGAGCAGGCCAAGCAAACGGGCGTCCGGGCGTGACAAGTTGGACATGTAGTTCCCTTATCGTAAAGCCCTTACCCGGGTTCCCGCTCCGAGTAGAGCAAAGCTCTAAGAATCGCACGCATCCCGGGAGCGCAGCACTTGCCCGAAAAGTACATGCCTCGCCAACATCGGTTCGCTCCTTTTGGGCGATCTTTTATTAAATAATTATCATAAGCAGCGATCATTGCCTTGCTTAGGGGCAAGGTTTCGTATATCTTTTCCATCAAATTATGCGAGTACGGGATCACGGTGCGCCCATCTTCACTTTACGTAGGTGTTTTGCTTGAAAAAGCTGGTATGGGAGGGGGGCAATCGCTTTCAGTACGTTCCTGCCGCGGCCCCGGAGCATCTTTCCGGTAACAGCGTCCTGGTTCGTCCTACGGCAGTCGGCATTTGCGGGACCGACGTTCACATCATTGAGGGACAGTTTGCGACCGCGCAGCCACCACTCGTTCTGGGCCATGAAATTGCTGGAGTTGTGGTATCCACCGGTTCCGGGGTCGATAGAGTGAAGGCAGGCGACCGCGTCACCATCGACCAGGTAATTGGGTGCGGAACCTGTTTTTTCTGCCGCCGCGGTAGCCGCCAGTTTTGCACCACCGGCTTCGAACTCGGGATAACGGCAGACGGAGGCTGTCAGGAAGCTCTCGTGGTTCCGCAGGAAAATGTATTCGCCATTCCACCCAACATCTCAAACGAAGTAGCCGCCATTCTTGACATGGAAGTCTGGGGAGCAATCTCCAAGTGTGGCGTAAGTCCTGGCGACACGGTGGTCGTATTCGGTCCAGGGCCTGCCGGTATGGTCGCATGCCAGGTCGCGAGAATTCTCGGTGCGGGCCGAGTGATACTTGCCGGACCCGATGGCGAACGCATTCGATACGCCCAGAAGCTTGGTCTGGCGGATGCCTTCATTCTCGTTGACCGGGAAAACGTAAGCGACCGCATTCTGGGAGAAACCGGTGGGCTGGGAGCGAACATTGCCATCGAATGCGCAGGCGCGGCCGATGCGATGAGCAATGCTCTCGACGCCGTCATACCCGGAGGAAGGATCGTGACCTTTGGAGTACACACTCGTCCTTTCGAATCGTTTGACGTGAATCGCATCGTATTGCGGGATCTTGTCGTGTTTGGAGCATTATCGGACCGCCGGGGATGGGAGACGATGATCGAACTCGTTTCCAGCGGCAAGCTATCGTTAGAGCCTCTTATTACGCATCGCTTCCCTTTTGCGGAAGCGCCGGCAGCTTACGATTTGGTGCGCAGAGGGTCCAACGGCCTGGTCAAGGCAGTGATCACATTTTGAACGCCTTCCCAACCTGCAGTCCGCCGATAGCCCTCGAAAGTTCGGTTCTCCAAGTCTTCGTAAGGCCCGAAGTCGGGGGAAAGATTGCGCAGATCGTCGACCTTCGATCCGGCGAGATGCTTCTTGTTCCTCCATCCAGGCCGTACGCTGAAATTCCGGTGGACAGATGTTGGCTCGACTACGACGTGAGTGGAATGGATGACTGCTTTCCCAACATCTCCCCGGGGCCATATCCAGGAGGCCGCTGGGCAGGCACTCCGCTGCCAGACCACGGCGAGTGGGTTTACGGCGCGTGGAAGGTGGACGCCGCCACCGGCAGGGCAATACACCTGATGCGCGCAGGCTTTGTGCTGCCATATTCCGCACGCAAGACGATCGCACTCATCGGTGAAGATACGATCCGGATCGACTACGAAGTCACAAATTTGAGCGACCTTTCCTTTCGATACCTGTGGGCGGCACATCCGATGATCCTGGTCGGGGAACGCGGGTACCGCTTGAGGTTGCCCCCAGGAAAGCAAGAAGCACGAACCCTCACGCAAAGCCGCGAATTCGAGTGGCCGCTGTTCGACGGCGTTGACCTTTCGACTACATGGATCGCGGTGGGCCAAACGCTTAAGCTCTTCCTCCTCAATCTGGCGGAGGGCTGGTGCGAATTGGAGCTCGGCCACTGCACTCTGCGGTTTGAGTTTGATCTCGCTACCACCCCCAAGCTCGGCATCTGGCTCAACAACTTTGGCTTCCCTGCAAGACCGCGAGCAGCCTTTCGGTGTGTGGCCCTCGAACCCTGCACCAGTGCATCGGACGGACTCGATGATCTTACCGCCGAGATGTACCCAACGATCCCAGCCGGGCAAACCGCGGCATGGAGTTTCACACTCAAGGTAGGTCCGCCACAATGAAGATCACAAATGTAGAAGCTATCTACTTACGGCAGTCGAGCGTGAAGCATCAATGCGACAGCGGCCAGGATGCACTCGTGGTGCGCATATCCACAGATGCCGGCATCACGGGAATCGGCGAAGTGGACTCTTCGCCGTTGGCGGCGAAGGCCGCCATCGAGGGCCCCTACTCACATACACTCACCGCGGGCCTGGGAGGACTCCTTATCGGAGAGGATCCCTTGCAGACCGAGTACCTGTGGTATCGGATGTACAACTCCAATATCTATTCGGGCCGGCGAGGAATCGCGATTCACGCCATGAGCGGGATCGACATGGCTCTGTGGGATATAAAGGGAAAGTTTTATGGCCAGCCGATCTGGAAGTTGCTTGGGGGCGGATTTCATAAACGGATTCGGGCTTACGCCAGTTCGTTGTTTGGTCCGACCCCGAAAGAGACCGGCGAACGGGCGCGTCGATTTCGAGATTTGGGATTTAGCGCGGTCAAATTCGGCTGGGCGCCGATGGGGCTCGATGAGAAGACGGATCTTGCCTTGGTCCGCGAAGCACGACAGGGCATCGGTGACGAGAATGATCTGATGATCGATGCCGGCCTGGTCTGGGATGCAAAGACCGCAATTCAGCGGGCGCGTGCGTTCTCTAACTACAACATTTTTTGGCTCGAGGAACCATTGCGGCCGGACGACTACCTGGGGTACCGCAAGCTGGCGGCGGCTACGGATGTGCGTATAGCCGCGGGCGAAGAAGAAAGTGAACGGAATTCCTATACCCAGCTTATGGATTGCGGACAAATCGATATCGTGCAGATCGATCTCACCCGGTGCGGAGGCTTTACCGAGGCGATGAAGATTGCTTCCCTGGCCTACGACCGCGGACTCCAGGTGGTGAACCATGGATTTACGACGTACATCAACGTTGCCGCAGCGCTGCACTTTCTCAATGCCATACCCAACTCTTTCATCGCGGAGTTCGTTGTCGAAGAAGGCACCACGCTCCGCGATTCGCTTACCCGGGAACGGATCATTGCCCATGACGGCTTTCTTCCAATTCCGGAAGAGCCGGGGCTTGGCATGCACCTCGACGAAGAGGCATTGGCGCGATTTAGTTAGCAGGATAATGAATTGCTGATCTGTGATCTTTTGCAATAGGAGCAGGGACTGTCTATGAAGATCGCAAAGATAAAATCCGCCGGTCTGCGGGGCGTCACACCCGAGGGCGGTTGGTCCAGTGAGATCAAACGGAACGATTGTATCCACACGTTAATAGCCGTATACACCGATGAGGGGCTGACGGGTTGGGGTTCTGCCTTCACGAACGACCTGCTCGTCCACGGAGCTCTGCAACTCCTCGAGCCATTTCTTTTAGGGGAGAACGCGCTGGAACCTGAGCGCGTCACCGAGAAGCTTCACGCCAATACATTCTGGATGGGGCGGGGCGGAAGCGTTACGCATACGATCAGCGGGATCGACATTGCACTTTGGGACATTCTCGGGAAAGCCACAGGACAGCCAGTGGGACGCCTTCTCGGAGGGCGTTACCGCGAGCGGGTCCTTCCCTATGCATCGCTTTTAATGCAGCAACCGGAGCCTCTTGGGGAACACCTGCGTTCGATCAAGGCGCAGGGCTTTCGTGCATTCAAGATCGGTTGGGGACCATTCGGGCGGCAGAGTGCAAAAGTGGATGAAGCCATCGTTCGGGCGGCGCGGGAGGCAGTTGGCGCAGAGGCGAAGCTGATGGTCGATGCTGGAGCCAGCGACGCATTCTGGCACCAGGACTATAAGTGGGCTTTGAAAACTTCAGATATGTTGGCCGAGTATGAAGTTGACTGGTTCGAAGAACCAATTAGCCCCGATAACCTGGCCGACTTTGTTGCTTTGCGAAGAAACGCGCGGGTTGCAATTGCGGGTGGAGAGGTGCTGACCCGCCGGCAGTCATTTGCGCCGTGGTTGCACGCAGGAGCATTTGATATTGTGCAGCCCGATGTTACGAAAGTGGGCGGCATCAGCGAAGAGAGAAGTATCGCGCGCATGGCGGAAGACTGCGGCATCCGCTTTATTCCGCATGGTTGGAACACGGCCCTGGGTTTGGCATCCGATCTGCATCTAGCCTCTGCATGCCGGCACACGGACTTGGTGGAATACCTCACGGGCTCCCCCTTCATCGACGAACTTGTGTCGCAACCATGGAAGCTCGATTCCGAGGGAATGCTTGCCGTGCCGGATACACCAGGACTCGGGGTCGACCTGAATCTCGATGTGATAGAGAAGTACACGGGGGTACGCCTGGATACTTAAGATGTAGCTTCCATGTCCAGAGTGTTATAACGGCTGGATGCTGATGGCGTGGCCTACTGGCCTAGCCAAGAAATGTCGTGGCCGTTCCGTCCCTCCCGGCACCAAAGAATCGCACCATGGAGTCAATGCGATATGCGGTACATTTGCCTGGATCGTCCTCAGCCTGTCATATCGGCCGATTTACTGTGATTACCTCGCACGAGCCATAAAAGAACTCCGGCGCACGCCCAAACAGATCCGACGATCTTTGCCTTTGGATCCAGATTCCACCAAAGCAGCGTGCATGTCGCAAAGCCTATCGACGAGGACAGCAAAGGTAGCATGCGTTTTTCCTTATCTCTCCAGGCGCGGAATGCTGACGACAGGTTCACGCCCATGAAGGCCAGCAGCGCTCCAAAGTTCAGCAAGTCGGCGCCGAGGGAATAGCTGAACATCATGGCTCCCACCAGGCAGACGGCGCCGATCAGCAGTATGTTATTGCGGGGAATGCGGTTCTTGCTGTCGACCTCACCGAAAAACCTTTGCGGCAAGGCACCGTCCCGCCCCATCGCGTAAAGCAGCCGCGCCGCGCCGAGTTGGGAAGCCATGCCGGAGCCGACCGTCGCCAGCAAAAGCGCAAAGTTCACGGCAGCGAACAACGTAGGCCCGCCAATTCTCCCGGAGACGAACACGTATGCGGTGTTGACGTCTGGAAAGGAGACGCCGCGCGGCCAGACCAGTTCGGCGAAATAGACTTCGACCGCGCCGAGAATACCGGCGGCAAGGCACGTCATCACGATGGCCCTCGGTACATTGCGTTCTGGCTCATGTGCCTCGTCCGCGAGCGTAGAAATGCCGTCGAATCCGATGTACGCCAGAACAGCGGTGGCTGTGCTGCGCAGCATCGTGGACTTGTCGAGACCGGGACTGTAGAGCGGCTCGATAAGTGTCGCCGCAGTGGGATGTGTCATGACCAGGAGCCAGCGAACTGCCGCTGCAAGTATCCATACAACGACGAGCCCGAGTGCTCCGGCTACCAGGGCATTGATGCGCGCCGAAGTCTCGATCCCATTGCAGTTCAGCATGGTGAAGAGGATGACGAAGCCGACCACCCAAGCCACGTAGGGTACCTGCGGGAGAAAGTTTCTCGCGGCGCTGCTGCACCAGATAACGCAAATGAGTGGATTGATGACGTAATCCAACACCAGGCACCACCCAGCCAGGTAACCGAGGCTGGGATGAAGTTCCTTGCCGACGTAGAGAAACGCTGATCCTCCACGCGGATAAATGCGCGCCATTCGACCATAGCTGATGGCTGTGAAGAGCATGGCAATTAATGCCAGCAGGATTGTCAGCGTGGCGTGCCCGTGCGATTTTTCATACAGCACGCCGAAGACCGGCATCGGCGCCGTAGGTTGAATCAGAACGATTCCGTACAGCACCAGATCGCGCAGGCGAAGACTGCGTCTTAGCTCAAAGGTTTGTTCCATCGGATTCGAGGCAATCCTTTCTGCCGAGCGTGTGCCGGTAAATAACGGTCAGCGGATTTCCCAGCGCAGCGGTTGGTTGGGCTTGCTGTCGCCGGTGAACGAGATGATGTTACCTTTAGCCTTCAGATGAGTATCGGCGCCGTTCACGATGACGCGCCGAACGGTAGCCAATTCAGCTTGTGGCAGCTCAATCGAGAGGTCCCATCGTCCACTCGCCATAGGCGCATACCAGCCGGCGTACCTCCCCGGTGCCATCTTCCGGCAACCAACCAGTGGAGAGTCGAACTCGTACCTTGGCTCGGGAAGCACAGGGCGAAGGGTAAGGCCGTGTTCCTCAAACGCGATCCCGAGTAATTTGGAAGCGGTATATATGGGCCACGCGTGCGCGTGCAGGTTTAACACGGGGAAGTCCGGAGCAGTGGAACCAGGACGTTTGGCCAGCGCCGAGTCGTACGCGTCCGGACCGCTCCAGATACCGAACCACATTTCGGGGTAGGTTTCAGCGTGTCGTGCGAACGTGTTCTTCTTCCACTCATCCCACGCCATCGCACCGTCGACTTGTGCTAGAGCCCAGATCAGCGTTCCGTTGATGGCCGCGAAGATGCCTCCGTTCGTGCCGGTGCCGGGCGCGTCCTTCATCGTGGGGTCTGCGGGGTACTGCAGCAGCGCCCCAATAGGCGATGGCTTGCGCGACATTTCGTTAATCGCTTTCACCAGGATTTGGGTCTCATCGCCTGTGGTGCAGCCACCAAGAATTGCCCAGGGCTGCGGCTCCAGCCAAAGCTGTTTTTCGCCAGTCCAGCCGAGCTCTTTGCCAAACCAGGCACGCCGGAACCAGCGCCCGTTCCATTGATTGCCGACAGCTTTTCGTTGCGCTTTTGCTTTGGTGCGCGCGTGGTCCGCAGCTTCGGTCTTGTTTGCGAATGTGAGCATCCGCGCATAGTAGTCGAATACGTAAGAGGCCATGGCGGCGTTCAGGACGCTCTCGCCGTGCTCCGTAATTTCGGCGACCTGCGCGGGTGTCAGCCGGTTCACAACGATGCTGTCATTCCAGTCGCCGTTGAGGAGCCGCTGCAAGCCATGCTCCCCGGTGCCGATTTGTTCGGTGAGATGCCGGTAGCAGCGTGCCAGCAAATCCAGTACGCTCTCACGCCTACGCGGTGCGTCGTGTTCCGGGTAGCTTTCGATGCGCTCCTCAAGAAAGCTTGTATCGCGTGTAGCCAGCACGTACTCGCTCGCGAGCCACAGCACCCACAACTCAAGGTCGCTGGGCCGGTAGCGGCACGGCATCGGTACGCCGGCGCCCACGATTCCGTAGGGGATGGAGCCGTCGGGCTGAATTTCCTTAAGGGTGTAACGCAGGATGTTGCGGACGATCTGAGGGTCACTGAAAACAAAGGGCAGGGCGTGCTGCAGGGGATCGCGTGCGGCACCCTGCAGTCCGGCGAGGTATAGATAGCCGGCGCCCTGGTTGAGGATATGTTCCTTGAAGAAGCTGTCGTAGGTGAGCGCGCCGCGCAGGCAGCAGCCGCTCCACGCGACCTCGCGCTCGACCCAGGGCTCGGAGTCGACGCGGAAGACAACGCGGTTGGCGTTCCGCTTTACGCTGGAGTTGGACCAGAGCGAAGAGGGCCTCGCACTGGACTTCGCACTGTACTTTATGATGAGGGCGTCGAGCTCAAAGCCTTCGGGCAAGTAGCCGTAGAGGAAGTGCAGTGTCTGGTCCTGGCCGGGTTTCAGATCGAGATAGCGTTCCAGGAAAAAAGCATTTTCCGCACTGTCCGGCTGGATGCGATTGTTCAAGGGAGCTTGTGTGCCGAGTGGCCGCTCGATGCCGCCACGGAAGAATGCCTTCGCATCCGTGGCAAAGCCATCTGCGGGCGCGTCCAGTGATACGAGAAAGGTTGGAGGCGGAGCGGTGTCTTCCATGCTGGCGCCGGGCGCGAGCGGAGGAACAGGGCCACCGAAGTAGCCGTTCGGGTTCTCGCGAAGAGATGCCTGCACCTTCTTCCATAGGGCTTCTTCTTCGGCGCTGCGGCCCGGGAAACGCTGGCGTTGCAGCAGGCCGGCTCCCTGGCGAACGCGTTCGAAGTGGGGCTCAAAGCGGTTACTGAAGTCGCGCCGCAACTGCGGGGCTGCATCCGCCGAGCCTTGAACAGAGCCCTCCATCAGTGCGCGATAGGAAAACTGGTACTGCTGACAACCCCAGTACTCGATCCACCGCGGGCGACCCCGCTGATGGGAGCGATTGGTAATTGTGACCTGGGAGACGAGAACAGGGTCGTCGCCGAAGGGCGCAAAGATAACCTGATCGACCTCGTATTGATGCCCGTGAACTTGTTTACGCAGATAGCCTGAGCCGAAGAAGCGCTCGAACCGCTCTGCTACGCCGGGATAGTAAGTGCCGAGCACGAAGTCACCGTCGGACAAAAAGCCTATGCCGCCACCGAAACGGTGTTGCGCGGGAGCATAATCGTTGAGGAACTTTGGGCTGCCTTCATCTTGCCGCACCTGCACGTGTCCATAGTTGGAGACGACTGCCACCAGACGATCATTGCCGATCTGATGGAGGTGATCGGTCTTTGTTCGCCAGGCCTCGTTCACCGGAAGGATGGCTTTAGGGTCGATCGTCTGGTTGCATGTGTAGTGGTACGCGGGCAGACCGAAGACGTCTTTGACCCAGCGCCCAAAGTATCCGGAGCCATAAGAGCTGATCTCGTTGCTCGGAGCGTTTTCTGCGGCTGTGGCATTGCTTCTTATTGCCGCGAGCGAGTGGGGCACGGCGCGACTCAGAACTGCCAGACCCGCCAACTCGAGCAATGTGCGACGTTCCAAGCTCTACACCTTTCTCTCAGGTTACTGCTCGCGGCTAAGGGAGGGTGGTGCGTCCACAGGTCGTGTCCCCCAGGAAGGATCAGGTTCGGCCCTAAGAGCGAACTGCAGGGTGCCGCCGCTGCGAATGTCCTCAAACGAGATCCAATTTCGCGTGTGCTCTTTGCCATTCAGCATCACAGCGTGGATGTATGGCGTCGCGGATGGCTGCGCGACGCTTTGGATAGTGAACTGCTTGCCAGGGTACGGCTCTTGCAGATGAACGGCGACTTTGGAGAAGACGGGCGGGACAAGTTCATAAGCGAGGCTCGCTGGATCTACGGTGTAGATACCCATCATGCTCAGCACAGCCCATGAGGATGTGGCGCCGCAGTCATCGTTACCGGGGATGCCGTCGGGCGCGTCGAAGTAGTTCTCATTAAGAATGCGGCGGACGGCCTGTTGCGACTTCCAGGGCTTTCCGGAGAAGTGGAAGGCATAGGGAGCTTGAAAGTCGGTTTCGTTGAAGGAGTTGTAGTACTGCGCATACCACCCGGGCTCGGGATATTGGAAGAACGTTGTCATGCGCTCATCGAAGCGTTCGCGGCCCATGGTTTTCACGAGCCATGCCATGTCGGCAGGTGCGAAGGAGAGGTAGTGCCATCCGGTGCCCTCGACAAAGCCGTGACCATCCTGCGCGGGGTTGAAGTCAGGCGTCCATGTGCCGTCGGAGCGCCGTGGACGAAAAAACCCGCTCGCTGAATCGAAGACGTTGCGGTAGAAGAGTGCGCGCTCACGCAGCATGGTGGCATCTTGGGTTTTGTGCAGTGCCACGGCCACGCGATAAAGCGAAGCATAGGCCAAGGAGTACTCGAGGGTCTTCGCGACCGAGCCGTAGTCGACCCGGTCTGAGGGCAAGTAGTGGAGACTGTTCATCCACTCGATGCCCTCCTCGCCGAGATATGGTTTGCCGGGCGGAGGCGGTTCGGTGGCGTCCTTCAGCATGCCCTCCCACGCCGCGTCGATATCGAAGCCGTGCAGTCCGGAGAGCCATGTTGTCGCCAGCGCGATGGTCAGGGGGCTGCCGACCATGTCGTTAGTGTACAGATTGATCTGAGGCCATCGATCGATCCAGCCGCCCTGCTGGTACATCAGCACGACGGACTGCGCCATGTCCTGTAGCCGCTGTGGTTCGATCAGCGCAAGCAGCGGAATCTCGCTGCGGTAGATGTCCCAGCCGGAGAAGTTGGCGTAGACGTGGTGGCCGGAAGGAATCGTATGGACCTGCTGGTCGAAGCCAAGATACCGTCCGTCGGCGTCGCTGAAAAGGCTTGGCATCAAAAGGCTGTGATAAAGGGCGGTGTAGAAAACCCGTCGCCGCGTGGCCGTTCCTCCGGAAACTTCGAGCCTGCCCAACTCACGATTCCACTGCTGCTGTGTGGCGTGCCGAATCGTGTCGAAGTCCTGGTCGCCGGCCTCCGCGCGAAGATTGCTCTCTGCGCCGGCCACATCGACATACGAGATGCCAATCTTCGCGGTAATCGCGTGCGGTTGTGGCTCGGAGTTCCATGTGGCGTAGGCGCCTACCCACTCTTCGTGCCCCTGCTGTGCGGCTGACCGGCTGCTTGGGGTGATGGTTCCCGGACCGCCATAGTGATCTCCGTTCCATGTACCGAAGGCCGAGAACGGCTTGTCGAAGAGCATGACGAAGTACACCTTATAGGTGCCGGGCTTATTGCAGAAGGCGTGGTCTTCCACGAAACCTTCGATGCGACGCTCGCCGACCACGCGCACTTGCGCCGCTGCGGTCTCGTTGAGTGTGTGGCTCAGTGGAAGAAGGATGTTGACGGGCTTGCCGGCCGGCAGCGTAAAGCGAGCGACGCCGGTGTGCTCGGTGGCTGTGAGCTCCGCGTTGATGTCCCACTGCAGCATCTGGACACGGTAATAGCCGGGCTGCGCGGTTTCTAGGGTGTGGGAGTAGGGAGTCTGGAAGTCCGCGACCTGGGTGACGACGGGCCCGGTGGTGGCAGTGAAGAAGACATCCCCTTCGTTGGCGCAGCCGACCCCGCTCATGTGTGTCATGCTGAATCCCTTGAGCCACTTTTGTATGTAGTGATAGCCGAGGCCATGGTCCTCGGTGTCGGGGCTCAATTGCGTCATGCCGAAGGGCACGACCGCTCCAGGAAAGAGATTGATGCCGTCATCGGGATCGCCTCCGGTCCCGATCATCGGGTTGACGCTGGCGATAGGGCTGGCGGATGCGGGAGCCTGGGCCTGCGCCGGTGAGAAAAGGATGCAGAACCATGCCATAACCAGCGCGCGCCGAACGAAACCTGGTCTGGTACCCCCTTTTCGATTCATCGCGACTCACCCCTGATCTCTGCGATCGTGACTGGCCTGTGTTCCTGCGCAGAGCGGATGGCGGCAAAGGAGATTTGTGTCGCGAGCACTGCCGCGTCGACACCGCAGACCTCAGGTCCGAGGCCGAGGATCTCGTCAACGAAGAGTTCAAGCGCGTGGGCGTGGCCCTTATCCGGCTCGGCCGTGAATTGCAGTAATGGGTTATGCTCGGCAGCAGCCTCCGCGCAGGCAGCACGTTTCTTGGCCAGCCAGCCCGGGACGCCGCCCTCCGTGCCGATGTTGGGATGGCGGTCCTGGATCATGGGATAGATGATCCGGTCGGGTGCATCCTCGATGCCCGCGGTGCGAACTTCGAGCATGTGGTCAATGCTGAGGTAGGCGCCGTTGCCCATAAATTCGTAGAGTTCCTTGCAATAACCGAAACTGCCATTGTTGCCGAGCACGATCGTGGCAAGAGCGCCGCTGCTGTAGCGGATGATGACGGCCTCATTCAACATGCCGGCTGCCACGGCGGAAACCTCGATGGGCATGTCGGCGAGGAACCAGTTACAGACATCGGTGAAGTGCGTCATCTCAAAGAGCATCGGGCCGTGGGGAGCTTGCGTCTTGTCGAAAACCCAGCCCTTCCAACTGTGCCAATCGTCATTGATGCGCACAGAGACTGAGGGCACGCCGTCTTCCTTGAGGTGTGGCAGGGCGTCGCCTTCTCGCTCCCACCGCCAGGGGCAGGGTTTTGGGTGCTCCATGTGCTCGCGGAAGATGCGGTGGGCCTCGAGCATGGCGGGGCTGGCGCGGCGATTGTGGCCGACGCAGAAGGGAATCTGCGCGTCGTGTACTACCTGCTGGATCTGGTGTATCTCTTCGAGCGAGCGAGCCAGCGGCTTTTCAACGTAGACCGGCTTTCCTGCGCGCGCGGCGGCTTCGATGACCGGCAGGCGCAGTTTCTCCGTAGTAGCCAGGCAGATGACGTCTACCTCGGGATCGTCGACCGCGCCCTGCCAGTCTTTGCGGACCTGGAGAGCGCCGAAGCGCTCCCGGCATTCGGTGAGCACCTTGTCATCCAGATCGACGCAGGTGCGCAACTGCATCCGGGGCGAAGCTACGATGTTCGGGATGTGCTGGGCAAGCGCAACCGAGCCGCAACCGATAACGGCGAAGCGCAGAGGCCGGTTTGGGTCGAGCGGCCCAGTCATGATGGTGGCCGAGCGTGCCGCGCGAAATAGTCTCGCCTGGAGATGAGGCCGAACTCGCGCATGATCTCGGCAACGGTCAGGTCCGCGGAGCGCGACTCCAGCAGGAAGATGCAGTTGGGCTGGTCGAAGCGTATGCGTACCTTCGAACCGTAGTGACGTTGCACGTCCTGGATCTTTGCCTGGTTCTCGTCGGCAAAGAGGGAAACCGCGTCGAAGTTGATCGATGCTTGCTGAATCGGTGTTCCGAAGCCGGCGCGGAGGGTTTCGGAGCGGTATCCTCCGGCAGCCAGTTCGCGGCCATCGCGGTCGATCAAGCGGCTCCAGGCAGAGTAGGCCAGCACGAAGGGGACTCCATACTGGATGGCATAGGCGTTGAGCAGAGTGCCGCCGGGAGTCATGCTGGGAATAACAAAGCAGTCGACACCGGCGGCTATCTGGTGCTCGAAGACGATGTGCGGGTAATAAAGATCGAAACAGATGCCGCCGCCGATCGAGAGACCTGCCCACTTAATAGGAGCGGAGGCTTTGGAAATTACGCCGGCAGCCGCCTCGCCCGGAGAGGCGACGAGCTTTTGATACTGGCCCAGGACGCTGCCGTCGTGATCGAGAAAGTAGAAGCGGTTCGCAAGTCCTGTTCTGTCGCGGACAAGCAGAGGCAAAACCAGAGCGATCCTGGCTCGCGCTGCTGTCTCGCAAAGTTGCGCTGTGGCCTCTTGCCAGTTTTCAAGCGCCATAGCATGGAGGGGAGATGAGTCGCCGCACCGGTGTAATAGATTGATCGTCTCTGGAAGTACCGCCAGCTCCGCACCCTGCCCGGCGGCCAGCTTAACGAGACGCGCGGCATCCTCAAGGGTCTGCTGGAGCCCGTCATACTCTCCATCCCTGAGCGCGATGGTCGCGATCGTCTTCTCGTTCACCGCATTTAGACCTCGTGTACTGCCATTACGATAACCAGCGGTCAATATTTTCCGCGACAAAGGCATCATCGTTCAGCAGCGGATACGCTGCGTAGACGCGATCAATCTCCTCCAGCTGTCCGGGTGAGAGACTTTCGTTCTGATCGAGGCACCAGCGGCCTCGAAGCAGCCCCTGCCGCTGCAACACTTCGTGAATGCCGGGGATACAGCCGTGAAACTCATGCCGTGCGTCGAAGATGGCCGCATTGGCGTCGGTGATTTCAGCTCCGCGCGCAAGTACAGTATCCAGCGGGGCATGATTCCGCTTGACGTCCTGTACGGATTGCAACAATTCCACCGCACGCGAAGTCCAGACCGCCCATTGCCCAAGCAAGCCGCCAACGAAATGAGCAGTGCGGTCTCCGAAGCGAAACTCAGTGAGCAGGTCCGCGACGATGTTGTCGTCGTTTCCCGTGTAGAGCGCGATCTCTGAACCCCGTCCGCTGTGTGCGACGGTGCGCAACACTTCCATGGTCTGATAACGATCGAAAGAGGCGACCTTGATAGCCACTACGGATTCGATCTCTACGAAGCGTTCCCAGAAGTCCGCATTTAAACGACGGCCGCCGACGGCCGGCTGCAGATAAAAGCCAATGAGAGGAATGTTCTGGCCGACGATGCGGCAGTGTTCGATGAGTTCCTCGGTGGTGGCGTCCGTGAGCGCGGCCAGGCTGAGCAGGCCGGCATCGTAGCCGAGACGGCACAGGGTTTGTGCTTCCCGGCACGCTTGGCGCGTATCCCCGCAGATGCCGCCGATCTTTGCCATCACTTTTCCGCTGCGATGCTCGAAGGCATGAATCTCTTCGAGGGCAATTTTGAGAACAGGCTCGAACAGGCCAACATTCGTGTCGCGAATGTTGAATTGGGTGGTGTGCACACCGACCGCCACGCCGCCGCTACCGGCGTCGCAGTAGTAGCGTGTCAGCGCACGCTGACGCCGCTCATCCAGTTTCAGATCCTGCGTCAGCGCAAGCGGGTGAGCGGGAATAACAAGACCCTGTTGCATCAGTTCACGAAAATTGGCCGTAGCATCCGACATCAGAACTTCCCGTCCGTGACTTGAAATTTCGTCTCCTTGTTCAGGCTGGCGCCCCCGGACTCGACCCAGGTGGCAACGGCATCCATCAAATTGTGTGAGGACATCGCTGGGTAACCGAGGGCAGCGTGGCAGGCTCCGGCGTTGTTCAGTAGGGCCAGCCTTCCGGGTTCTCCCGCTACCTTCAGGCTCCGGCCGAAGCGGTCCGCAAAGTAATTGGCGGCGCGGAGTACAGAGATCGTCTCAGGACCGGTCACATTCAGGATGCGCGCCGGAGACTCGCACAGCTCAAGGGAGCGGAGGGCATAGGAGTTTGCATCACCCTGCCACAGGACATTGACGGCAGGAACCGAGACGTCTACGGGCTTGCCCTCATACACCTTCCGGGCGATGTCCACGAGTACGCCATAGCGCAGATCGATGGCGTAGTTGAGCCGGAAGATCAGGCATGGCGTGCCGAACTTCTTGGAGTAGTACTCGAAGACGCGTTCGCGTCCGAGGCAGGACTGCGCGTACTCTCCGACAGGCGCCGGCGTGTCGGTCTCGACGCAGCCACCACTCTCCGGCGCGACGAATGGGTAGATGTTCCCGGTGGAGAAGGCGACGATGCGCGATGCGCGGTAGTGCTGAGCGACCCAGGCTGGGACGAGAGTGTTCATGGCCCAGGTCAACTCGGGATCGGCTGTAGAACCGAATTTGCGGCCGGCGAGAAAGAAGACACTCTCTACCTTGGGAAGAGCTTGCACATTCTCGGGATCCAGCAAGTCGGCAGCGATGGTTTCGACGCCGGCTTGATCAAGTTCACGCCGGGCCGCGGAAGACTCAAACCGTGAGACGGCAAGGACGCGCTGTTTTCCACCCGCGCTCTCAATGGCCCGCCGCAGACGGTGGGCCAGCGTGGGACCCATCTTTCCGCCCGCTCCAAGAACGACTGTGTCACCGCCCAACCGCCGCGCGAAGTCTATGTCGGCGTCGCTGGGTGTGGTGAGTTGGCGAGTAAGTTGTTCGTCGGACCGAATGGACATGAAAGCCTACACTGGTTCAGAATCTAAGACTTAGAGCATCTAGCGCGCGATTGTCGCGTGGTAGTTTCGCTATGCGAAATCAGTGTTTGCATTTCGGATACAGCATATGCGGCGCTTTAAATTTCTGTCAAGCGTTCTGCCCCGTGTCACAGGCGGCTGAAAACTCAGTTTTGCTGTGGTTCTAGCTGTGGCAGGGGCCAAAAAGAGTGTATGAGGACTGGCAAAACCGCAGAGATCTGCGGTTTTGCCAGTCCTCATACATCCTCTTAAAGCCCGTCCTATTTTCAGGTGTTTACGGCCCGACTTTAAAGTCGTGCCCTGATAAAAAGCATGAGTTTTTCAGCAGCCCCGGTGTCAGCCGCGCAGCCAACATGCTGCCTGCGCCGCGTGGATAAAAGGAATGCTCCAGTACTCCAGCGTGTTCCACTCGATGGCCGTTGACTCTTCAAGATAGGGTGTATCGTCTGGCCGGCCGATGAAGCCGGTGAACATCGCCTCCGGAATTTGCGGAATGCGAAAGGAGTATCCGACAGGCTGGCGGTAGCCGATGCCTGAGAAAAGTGAGCGGTTGAGCGGATTGTGTCCCAGGCACCAGTGCAGCAGCCGCTCGGCGGCATCGCGCCAGTCCGGGCGCCCGAAAAGACCGGCGCCCCTCGCCATCAGATGAGCGTGACCCATGAGCACGGAACTCGTGCCATGGACGATGCCCTGCTGGTTGTAAGGGTGAAGAAAGGTCCGCACCGCGCGTCCTGCGCCGGCATCGCGAAAGCTCTGGCGTTCGCGATCTAACGCGAGATAAACGCCATAGGGTGTAATCGAGAACGGGTTGCTCTCGCTGTCGGCCAACAGATACTGCTCGATGTACGCCGTCACGGCACTGCAGGCGGATTCGGCGAGGGCAGGCTCATCGATGAGGCTTCGCAGCTCCCACAAACGCAGCAGTGTGAGAGCTGGATCTGCCGCGAAGGCGATCGAGCGATAGCCTTCGGCATCGTCGGCTTCCATGAAATAGCCACTAAGGCCATGTTCTATGCTGGTTTGCCGTTCGAGCAGTTTCTGCGTAAGTGAAGGGACCGCGGAGCGGTCGCCGGACGTATCGCCGGCTGCGAGCAGTTCGAGACGGCCGCGCAGCTCCGCGCTGACAAAAAGTGTTCTTTCGTCGTGACCGCGCCGGCGTGCATACTCGGCGGCGTGTCTGGCGACTTGAAGGCAACGAGCGGACTGCGGCTCAGGAAGATGCCGTGAGACACGGGCCTGTACCTGCACAAACGTCCATTGCACCAGCGGATTATAGGTAGACCGCACCATGCGCTCGTCGCCTGACATGGGCATGTTGTCGGTCCAGCGGTTGTCGCTGGCATCCGCATAACAGCCCGGATGGTTCTCAAACCACCAATCCTGTTCGTAGGACAGTGACGTGCCCGATGGCGCGCGGCCGCCGGCGACGTCCTCGTAGACCTGCCCGTCCGGGGCCATCATGCCGTGGAAGAATTGATTGCCCCAGGAGATTTCGTCGAGCACAGAATGAGCCGGGATGCCGCCGCGCTGCAGATCTTCGCCTACCGTTTCGCGCAGCGTCGAGAGCGCATCGAGGTGATGGAGCGTGAAGGCAAGCCATTTTCGAAAGTCACCGGCATCGTGCCAGCCGCCGGTGACTGGCCAAGGCGAGCCATCGCGATCGAGCACACCGTCATCCAGATGGCATGCGTCATGAACGCCGAAGACAGCGTAACCGCAGCGTTGTGACCGCAGAAATGTGAGGTAGCCGGCGATGATGCGGTCATAGATCCGCTCGCGTATCGAGAACGGAGGCGAGATTTGCAAGTCGGTCTCGATCTGGTAACTGCCGGGCGTCGTAAACGCCGTGAAATCGGCCTGCCAGAAATAGCCCCAGCGGGTGAGCCGTTTTTCGAGCATGCCGGTGTAGAGCGGAGGCGATGCGGTGTCGCGAAGCGTCAGCTTGCCGCGCAGCAAATCGTACGGAGACGGGAAACGCGTCGAGAAACCTGGTTCATCGGCACGGTCGCGCTCCATGCGCAGGCAGTTCTGGCGCAGGTAAAACGGAATCTGTTCCGGCAGCGCATCGCCGGCCGCCGGGATGAGCGTCAGAGTCTTTGGGCTGAGCGGAAGATATCCGAGATGGCTCAGGCTGAGCTGCATGGTGAACGATCCTACATCGCCGTCGCTTGACAGGCTGCGGAAAAACTCAGGCTTTGTATCAGGGCACGACTTTAGTCGTGCCGTAACTGCTTGAAAAAATGATGGGCTTTAGCCCCTGCGCCCTTTGCCCGCGGGGAGGAAAGCCTCAGGGGCTAGAAGAGTCTGCATGAGAACGCAGATTTAAAAGCCCACATCTCTTTAGCTGTGTGCAGCCTTTTAATCCACACGGCGGAGATGTTAGCGAGAGAGAGAAGTGCGCGTGCCGGTGTTCGGCCCCAGTTGCAGTGAGGTTTTACGCGCGGCCTCTTTCAGGAGCGCGGCGATAGCAGCTTCACGCTCCTCGGAAAATTCCGCGAGCGGAAGCGTAATACTGATGGCCGCGGCCGGAAGGTCGTCCTGCCGGGCAACACCAGCGGCAAGGACCCAATAGCCGGGCAGCAGTTCCTCCACGTTCCGTGCATAGCGCATCTTTCTCACCTGCGTGAGCTCCTGCTGCATGCGCGGGGCAGAGGTGATGGTGCTGCTGGTATATTTTTCCGAGCACTTTGCCATGATGCCGTTCACTGCCTCGGAGCTCATGCCGGCCAGGAAGATCTTGCCTGAGGCCGTGGCATTCAAAGCGCGTCGCAGTCCAACGTCGGCGAAGGCATCCGGTGCGCCCGAGTAGCCGACCGAGTGGATGAACAAAACATATCCCTGGTCCCATACGCCCAGCTGGACTGTGCCTGGCACCTGGCGCGCTAGCTCTTGCATCGGGAAAAAGGCGGCCCGGTAGATCGGGGAGTGGCGCAGATAGCCGGAGCCGATCCAGAGCGCGTGACTGTTCAGCATATAGCGCCGGGTCGCAGGCTCCTGTGTGATCAGGTTGGCCTCGATTAGCGTGGTGCACAGGCGGTGTGCGGAGGCTTTCGGGATTTCCAGTCTAGCTGCGATCTCGCTAAAGGAGAGTTCGAAGGGCTCTTCAGCCAAAAGTTCCAGTACTTTCAGGCAACGGATTGTGGAACTCATTGCCGTAGATGCCTTTTTCATAAGCACCACTCTCTCATATCTAAAGTCTTGACACGGGTTCACCAATTCGATTACTGTGCTCCACAATACAAACATCTATTTCGCATTTCGGAACTAGCATTCGGCATCGGCCCTAAAAATGCGAAATAGGACGAGGAGACGCTGAACATGAGGGCTATTGCGAAGGGGTGTTTCTCGCGGCAATGGATGGCTTTAGCGCTGTGCGTTTTCATGTCCGCGCTCTATGGAGGCTGCCGTCCTGCCGCCGCGCAGGATGTGACCGCAACCATTAACGGAAGTATTACCGATTCGGCAGGCAGGGTTGTTCCTAATGCGAACGTGATTGCCACCGACCTGGACCGCGGCACAACATGGCCTGCCAAGGCAAACCAATCGGGTTTCTACAGCCTGAGCCATCTCCCTATCGGTCGCTACGAGGTGCGGGTAAAAGTATCCGGCTTTGAGACGGCGGTTGAATCGCCCATTGAACTTCAACTCAATCAGGTTGCGGCGGTTAACGTTCGCCTGGTGGTTGGATCTGAAAATCAGACGGTTGTTGTCTCCTCCGAGTCTCCTCTTTTGCAGACCGGGACGACCGATGTCGGCACGGTTATCGACGCCCGCACGAACGTCAGCTTACCGCTGGCCAGCCGCAACTATCTGCAGCTTACGCTTCTAACTCCAGGCGCTGTGACTGTACAACCCGCAGGATTCCAGAGCGGTCAAAACTCCGGACAGGTCGCGCGCCCGGAAATCAACGGAAACCGCTTTGCTGCGAACAGCTACCTGCTCGATGGCATGGACAATAACGATGCGGGAAGTAACTACGTCGTCTATTCCCCGCAGCCCGACGCAATTCAAGAGTTTCGCGTGATCACGCAGAATGCCCCTGCTGACTTTGGCAACTATATGGGCGGCGTGATCAGCGCATCGATCAAGGGAGGCACAAACTCCTTCCACGGCTCCGCCTTCGAGTTCTTCCGCAACGATGTTCTGAACGCGAACCAGTGGATGAACAAGTTGATACCTGGGAGCATTGTCGCCCGCCAGAAGATACGTTGGAACGAGTTTGGCGGCGCCGTCGGTGGGCCAATCTTGAAAGACAAGCTCTTCTTCTTTGCCGACTACCAAGGCGAGCGCTTCGACTTCCCCAGCACATCCTCCTTTATCACCGTATTTACCGCGAAGGAGCGTACCGGCGATGTTTCAGAGTTGGTGGCGAAAGGCAAGACAATCGTCGATCCACAGACCGGGCGCCCCTTCCCGAATAATGTCATTCCGCAGAGCCGCCTAAGTCCGGCAGCCTTGGCGATTCTCAATTCGAAATATTACCCCACGCCCGTCAATAGCGCGATTCAAGCAAACGCCACCAACACGGTTGCGACCAAGACCGACAGCGACCAGGGCGATGGCCGTTTAGATTATGCCCTTAGCGAGAAGGATCACTTCATGGGTCGTTTCTCGTACTCTCATCTAACCAATCCCACCATCAACTCATTCAACCTGGACTACAACCCATACAACCTGGTTTCGACGTGGAACTTCGTCACAGGCTATACGCGGACGGTAACGACAAGCATCGTGAACGATGCGCGCCTGGGTGTGAACTACGTCGACGTCGGACAGAACCATACCTCGTCAAACTTCTCTGGAAATGCAGGAACCTTGTTCAGCATCCCTGGTTTGACTTCAAGTTTCCTGCCCGCAATGAGCTTTAGCGGGGGGTATGTGAGTGGTTTTGGCACCAAGGACAGCGTCACCGACAACTTTGACACCTCGATTCAATATTCAGATGTTTTGAACTGGGTGCATGGCAAGCACAACACGCGCTTCGGCTTCCAGGGCTGGCGGATTCGCACCAATGGATTGTTCAACAGCAACAACGGAGAGGCAGGAAACTTCGGCTTCGGTTCCACCTACTCGGGTAGCGCCGAATCGAACTTTTTGCTCGGCTTGCCCAACACAGTCGGTGTTGGCAGCATAGGCGCCGATTGGGGACAACGGAACAATGTCTTTGCCGGCTTCGTTCAGGACGATTGGAAGCTGACCGACCGGTTGACCTTCAACCTGGGACTCCGTTACGAGACACACACTCCGTTCGTTGAGGCCCATAACCGGCAGACTAACTGGGATCCGCAGACCGGCAATCTTGAATTTCCGGGCCAGAACGGCAATAGCCTCGCACTCTACAACTCGTACAACGGCTACGGTAATTACCAGCCTCGCGTCGGTATCGCTTACATGCTGACGCCCAAAACCACGATTCGTGCCTCTTACGGATTGTCATCGTTTATGGAAGGCACAGGCCTGGGGCTGCGTCTGCCTGGCAACCCGCCCCGCTCCGTCTCCGCGACTGCCAATTACACTGCCCTTACCTCGCCGACAACCACGCTCGACCAGGGCTTTACCCCAATCGCTGTGCCGGCGGGATGTACGGCTGCCGGTTTGGTATCTGCTGATCCGCTCTGTTACAAGGGCGTCACCCTGTACTCGTGGGATAAGAAGGTACAGCCGGCACACTCGAACCAGTGGAGCCTGTTTTTCCAGCATCAGCTCACGCCAACTGCCACTTTCCAGCTGGGATACGTTGGACAATCAACCACGCACTTGACCAACGCAGAGTTGCTCACGCAGCTTTATTGGGACTCACCAGGCGTGGTGAGTCCGTCGCCTTTCTTCGCAAATAACCGGCAGTTTATTAATCAGGTGGGAAATATCTTCGGCACCTTCGCGGAAGCCCGCCAGAACTACAACGCCTTGCAGACCCAACTCCAGGGACGGCTCAACCACGGACTGTCCTATCAGGTCAGCTACTCCTGGTCGCGCTGTATGACCAACTCACAGGGATTCTGGGGTGAAGGTGGACAATCACAAGCGCCGAGTTCCTGGTGGCAGAACACATACAACCCGGTGGGAGAAATCGGGGCCTGCTACTACAACGTCAAGGGCGACTTCACCGGCTATGTGATCTATGACCTGCCCTTCGGTCGCGGTAAGCAGTTCGGCTCCGGCATGAATAAGGTGGCCGACGCCGCGGTAGGTGGCTGGAGGGTGAGTGTGATACCGACCTTCCGCGGCGGCTTCCCGCTCACGCTTAGCTCGAACGACGACCACTCCGGCACCAACTCCTTCCAAAATCGGCCGGATTGCGTGGCGCCACCGCGTGTGCTGCACAAGCAGACCATTGGCAACGGCCTCTACGGGTACCGGTGGTTTGATCCCACATCCTACGCCGAGCCAAAAGCCGGCTACTTTGGAAACTGTAGTGTCAGCTCGGTCTACGGCCCAGGCGAACAGAATATCGACGGCAGTCTCGCCAAGACCTTCTCCATCACCGAACGGCAGAACGTTGAGTTCCGCGCCGAGTTCATTAACCTCTTCAACCACCCGATCCTCGACGCGCCGAACAATGGAGGCATCAACACAACAAATCCAACTGCCGGCACAATCGGTCAGATCAATAAATCAGAGGGCGCACGTAACATCCAATTCGCCCTGAAATACAATTTCTGACCCAACCCTGCGTTGATGAAGGTATCGGACCCGAGGCAAGACGCAGGCCTTGGGTCCGATATCATTCCTGACAGACCAGGGAAACCACGGAAGCCTGCGCCGGATGCAAAACAGTGATCTCATCGCGTTTCTAAAGCCGGTCGCAAGCCGGTTCGGCGCGGCTGACTGGGTGGAGTTTCTCGACGCCACCGGTCAGGTGACTGACATGGAAGCCAACAGGCATCGTCTGTGTCTACGACTCGATCTTCCTGCGGGACTCTATCGCGGCCGGTTGGAAACGACGGCCCAATCCTTTGATATGGCAACGGCGAGCATCGAGATGGTGCGGGTGCCGGACGGCAGGCGCGTGCCGATTGGGCCGTGGGATCTGGACCACATTCGCAACGTGATGGCGATGCCAATGGTCCGCACCTATGTAAATGGTGAGCTCAAGGGAGGGCTGTGGTTCGCAATGCCGGGGCCGGTGCAGATTGCGCAGGGCAGGCTGGCGGCGGAGTTCGGATTCGAGGCCAGGGAAGGCGCCAACGAACTAGTTCTTGAATTGATCGAACGAGACCGCGAACGTCTCAACTGGGGCCGGCTCGAATACCTGGAGCTGCGCACCGATGATCGCCGCACCGTCGCGCTCACTCCGCTCTCGGCAGAACATCCGCGCATCTTTCTCTCAGACCATGAGGCAGAAATAGCGGCGAGACGCTGGAGCGGTACTCGAGCGTTCGAAGAACTGCAGGAGCAGTTACGCAACGAAGAACTTGTACTGCTAACGGATAATAGTCAGGGGACACTCTCGCTTGCCTGCATTTTTTTCACTCTGACCGGAGATAAAGTAGTTGGCGCGCGAGCCCGCGCTAGGATTATGGAACTGGCGCATGCCCCAACGTGGAGCGGGCGGCCGGACCCTCTGCTCATGGGTGGCGATAATGATCGTGGTATCTCACTGCGACTGTTTCACATTGCTTTGGCCTGGGACAATTTGCAACCGCTACTGAGTGATGAGGACCGCAAAGCGCTGCTGTCCAAAGCTGATGAGTATCTGCGCAAGATCTACGACTTCACCGTGCTTCAGCGCGCGTATATGGGATGCCCGGCGATTGATCCCCACTCCCTGGGTTCGTGGAATGGAGCGGCCATCGCTTGCATGGCTTTCTACGAAGAGCTGGAAATCGCGCGTCACGCGCTTCCGTTCTTTCATGGACTATTTTGCGATAGTTTGAAGCTTTTTCCCGCAAGCGGCAAAGCAGCCTGGGCTACCTACTTCCCGTTTCATCTGGTCCTTTATCTTGCGGCGGCGCACACCTTTGCCGGAGTCAGGCCCGAGCTCTCATCGAGTGCATTTCTGGACAATCTCGGAAGTGCGCTGCTTGCTTCCTTTGAAGCTCCGAACAGTCAAGAACTGCAGCGTGGACTGCGAACACGAGAACATCGCTTTCTCACCGCTTTCCTTTGCCGGTTTCATCCCACTCCTGGAATCGATGCGATCTATCGCGCCTTTGCCGAGCGGGAACGAAGGGCGACAGGCGGCCTTTCGCTGGGCATCTTCGATCTGCTCTACGCGCCAGAAGGGCCCGGCCCCGTCGCAGACTTTCCGGACCGGCCGCTCTTCGCGAAAGATGTAGGCGATGTGATCGCAATCGCTCGTGGAGAGCATGTCATTGCCGTCTCAGTCGCAGGCAGCTCCAAAGCAGGGCGCCTTGCCGCCTTCCAGCTGATGCCGCAGAACCGCGAGTTCGCTCCGTCGCTGGGTGCATTGGAACTATCGATCGACGGCGCCCCGGTCCTCTGCAATGTGAATATCAGCTCCTACGGAATCAACAGCGCTCTCACGAATGCGATGTGTTTTGAAGACGGAGGAGCTGTCACCAACGGCCAATATCTTAACGGCGCCGTTCGACCCGATCAATGCAGTCTTATCCGGAGATGTTTTCTCGGCGAGCGCTACATCTATGCACACATTCTGGTGACTGGAGCGCTTGATCCCGCGCTTGAGGTCCAGCAGGCAGATCGCATCGTTGTCTTCGACCGGAGGACGGGAACCGTTGTGCTTTCGGATACCTTTCAAGGCAATCGTCCGCTGAAGTTCGCAACGCATCTGCATTGCTCCGGTTCCATTAGCGATCTGGGCGATGGTGTGTACCGGCTTACCGGGGGGCAAGCGAACCTGATTGCCGGCATGAAACATGGTGCGAAGGATCTGGATGATTCTGAGCGGGGAGAAATCTATGTTCAGATACTGCAGGCGTCTCCCGCGTCGCAGGTCGTTGTGGAGGAGCCCGCATGGGTGCCCGGGTATATTTACGGTCTGAATAACACCGGGCAGGAAGAACTCAGCGATGGCCGGTTTCCGCGTTACCGTCGCTGGCGGTTGGAAGCCGTAGAACGCGTGAAGCAAGGTACGTTCCTTGTGGCCCTTAGTCAACGCCATGAACAAGTAAAGTTTACCGGACGGAGCCATCGGTCTGCCTGAAGGCGGCATCACCTTCGGTTTCGGCAAGAGAGAGGCTCTGGGTGTCACGTGCGAGGCCGAAGGTCTTCTGTGGGACGAAGCTGCGGAGTGCGTCACTGCTGTCGGATCGATATCGCTGCAGCATGAAGGGGACAGTCTTGCGTTCGCTTCACCGGTGGATCTCGAATACTGCGTTCGAACTGGACAGGGAACGGCGTTCTCGCAGTCACTGCGACCACCGGATATTGCCGATGGTTTCAGCATCAAACCGTGGGAGCCGGTGGGCGACGAGAGTTGGAGGACGCACTGCACCCTTCGTGCTTCGTTCGAAACGAATAAGGATGCCGCAGCGGTGATGGAGGAGCAATGACGAGCAGCAGCAAATCGATGGATGTAGCCGTCCTCGGTGGTGGCCAGATGGGGCTGCATGTGATCGAGCACTTGAGAGACAGCCCTCTGGTTCGCAGCATCACCGTGTTTGATCCGAAAGTGGAACGCATGGAGCAGCTCAGTGATAGCCATAGCGTGAAAACAGCAGAGAGCCTGCAGCATATTCTGGAGGATCCGGCTATCCGGCTGGTTTTCATTGCCGCTTCCAATGACGTCCATAAGGAGTTATCGATTGCGGCGCTCGAGGCTGGGAAAGCTGTGATGTGCGAAAAGCCCATGGCCACCAGCCTGGCCGACGCAGAGGCCATGGTCGAGGTGGCGGAACGCACCAAAGGGTTTCTCCAGATCGGTTTCGAGCTTCGTTACTCGCACCTTTACACAACCGTGAAGGACTGGGTCGCGCAAGGTCTTCTCGGCCGGTTGATGAATACCCAGTGCACGTACATCACCGGCGCGTGGGGCCGTAACAATGTCTGGCGCGCAGCCTCCAGCACGAGCGGCGGTATGTTTGGCGAGAAGCTGAGTCACTATGTCGACCTTGTCCGATGGTGGATCGGCGACGAAGTTGAGGAAGTGTACGCGGTCTGCTCTCCCAATGTGATTCCGTACTACGAGGTTCACGACAACTACCATTGCAGCTACCGTTTTAAGAATGGAGCGGTGAGTCAACTCACGTTCATGATGGCGCCGGCGGCTACCTTCAAGGGCGATCCACTGCAGAACGCTGTCTCCCAGCAGGCGGGGGACGGTCATATGTTGCGGTACATGATCTATGGGGATAAAGGCGCTGCGGAGACGGATGTTTTCCCGCGCACTCTCAAACGGTGGGAGTTCGGCGAAGATGATTATGGGCAGACCAGCGCGTGGGTGCAGTCGGAGACGTGGAGTCCGGAGCGGGACTTTGAGTTCTTCCACAATACGCATGACCAGGCGCTCGATATTGTGCGCCGTGTGGCCGAAGGCGAGCCGCCGAAGATCAGTCCGCGCGATGCTCTCGAGACGATGCGGCTCTGCTTTGCGGCTGAGCTGTCCGCAACGGAGAAGCGTCCGGTGCGCCTGGAAGAGTTGAGACAGGGAAGGTAGGCGATGAGCGAGCAGGCCAAACCGGAGGAACCCGTACTGCCACCGGCGGGCGACGAGACCACGCACGAAGGCTCTGAGCTGCGCGCGTTCTATGCCGACCGGCCAATGATGTGGCGCAACGTCTTCTGGGTCACTTTCGGACACTTCGGTATGGCGCTCGCTATGACGATCGCGGAGCCACTGATGAATCTGCGGCTCAAGGCAGTCGGTGTGAGCGACTCCGTTATCGGCTTGCTCGTCTCAGCCAATCTTTGGGCGGTCAGCTTTCTGGTAATGTACTTTTCCTGGAAGAGCGACCACACCGTGAGCCGGTTCGGGCGGCGAACGCCGTTCGTGCTCATGTCCCTGCCGTTCCTGACGCTGGCGTTGGTTCTCTTTCCCCTGTTCCATGCAAAGTGGATTCTTGTGGGCCTGATGCTGGTCTACTTCTTCTTCAACGATGTGAAGGCTTCTACCTACCCCTTGCTGGGGATCGACTGCGCATCGAAAGACATACTCGCGCGCGTCTCGGGACTTGTCGCCATTGTGACGAGCCTGGCCGGGTTTCTGTCTGCGCGCATCGGTGCGAAGATGGCCGATGTAAATCCCGGGCACGTATTCGTCGCCGCCGCTGCGGCTAATCTGACTGCTACGCTCCTGGCGATGTGGCAAATCAAAGAGCCGCCTATTTTTCATCCCACGCGCGAGCGGTTTAACTTCCTGGCGCCGATCAAGATTGCCTGCCGCGACAAGCGGATCCTTGTGCTCATGATCGCGGTCGCTCTGCTTAATGCTTTTCCGATGGTGTTCAAGACCTGGGTATGGTTTTATGCCAAAGAAAGGCTGGGCCTGAGCATTGGCCAGACGGGCGCCGCCATGTCGTGGGGCCTGCTTCTGCAGATGGGCGTTTCCTATCAAGCGGGATGGCTGATTGATCGCTTCGGCGGCTACGTCGCTCTCGTTTTGGCTTGGGTTCTCATGCTCGCCCTGGTTGTATTTTCCATCGGCGTCCGGAGCGCTTCGGGGCTGATCCTGCTTACCGTGCTCCACTCGCTCGTCATGTCGCTGAAGGTCGCCGGCGATGCCATCCTTTGGAAGACGATGGACAAGGCCGATACCGGTTCCTACACCTCCACGGTAGCGCTCTGCCGCAACTTCTGTACCGGTACAGTCATTGCTATGTCGGGGTTTCTGATTAAGTGGACGGGCAGCTACGTGGCGGCATTCTGGTTCGGATTCCTGCTCAGCTCCATCGCACTGGTGGTCTTTTTTGTGTACAAGCATCTGATGCGAGTAGGTGGCGGCCCGCTTGGGATCGTCGCCAACGGGAACGGTGGCGCGGCCTATGCAAAATCCGCTTCACCCGCCTGAGCTATGAGGGAGCAATAAAGATGAGTGCAGCCGCAATGATGGACAAAATACGATCGCAGCCGCGGTCGCTTGCAGGTGTGCTTGAGTATCAATGCGGCAGTGGGGCAGGGGCGTTGACTCGCGCTGCTGAACTCCTTCGCTCCCGGCGTCAGGTGGTCATCACAGGGATGGGTGCGTCCTTCTTCGCGGCACTCCCTCTGGAAGCATACCTATGCTCTCTGGGCATCGATGCGATTGCGGTGGAAGCGGGCGAATTGCTTCACTACCGGCATCAGGCATTTCGTGAGGCCGTGGTCGTGGCTGTATCGCGTTCGGGCGAATCGATTGAGATCGTCAAGCTGCTTGCGATTCTGAAAGGGCGTCTGCCGGTAATTGGAGTCTGTAACCGGGCGGAGAGCCTGCTTTCGCGGGAAGCCGATATTGCGATTTCCATCGCCAGCATGGACGATGACGTCGTCGCACTGCAGACTTACACGGGCACTATGCTGACGCTCTATTTGCTCGGGCATGCGGTTGCGGATTTGCTGTCCAAAGCCAAGTCCGAAATCGAGGGTATGCTCCCGCAGTTCGCCGAAGTGGTCGACACGAGCCTGAGAGATATGGCCCACTGGGACGATTTTTTGCACTCGGGCTGCTTGCTTTACCTGCTGGCGCGGGGTCCTTCCTGCGCCTCCGCGTTCGAAGGCGCGCTCCTCTTCAATGAGGTTGCAAAGTACCCGGCGCTTGCGATGACCGCGGGATCCTTCCGGCACGGGCCAGTGGAGGTAGTCGACTCAACTTTTCACGGCGTGATCTTTGCTTCGGGCGGGATTACTACGGAACTGAACGTGGCTCTGGCAGGCGACCTCGCACGGTTCGGAGGTCAACTTCGACTCATTGGGCCGGCTGTAGCAGAAGTCCCCGGCGTGACTACCATCAAACTACCTGAAGTGCCGGAGATGTTGGCCCCCTTATTCGAGGTTGTGCCGATCCAGGTGGCTGCACTTCGTTTGGCGGAGCTGCGGGGGATCGTCCCAGGCAGTTTTCGCTTTGTATCTCCCGTTACTTTGGATGAAACAAATTTCTCCCAAATGGACCGAAACAGCTGAGTCGGTAGAACCGCAGATCTCTCCACTGCGCTCCCCCGGATTTCCTGTCTAGCTTTGTGGCGCTGATGAAGTTCCTGCGTCTCTCTTTACGGAGAGCCGCATCCGTGGTCGTTTCCAGCCGCAGTGAGGTAGGAAATCCAGGTACGCTCCGGTCCTAATGAAGAACCGTACCCTGGACCGTGCAAAAGCGTTGGATGGGCTTCGCCCGTCTTTTTCGGCCCACGTTAGCTGGTGCGAACATGGGGCACCCGTCCAGTGCGCGGTGGCCCGCACGGTTCATTACCCCCCTTAACTTGCCATAGACAAGTCGGCTCCTCGAGATGACAAATTTGTTGGTTGTTGTGAGGCTGCTTATCGACTGGAAAGACTGCAATTTACCCCAAGCGAACTTCTGAACTCGAAAAGAGTTTTAGTGGCGAGCCCACGAAGTGCTGCTCGACCGCCTGGGCTTGTGCTACTTACCCTCGTATTCATACCACTTGAGGGCGTTCGCTCCACGGTTATCAATACAGATCACGTCGTTGCTTCGCCCCTTGCCTTTTATATCTGCCGTGGCGCAGCTCTGAGCAGACATGTCATTGTCCATCAACATCTTCTGCCATTTCTGGCCGGTTGCGTCGCTAGCGCGATAAAAGAAGAGGCCAGCCCTGCTACCACTGCCCGCCGCAACGATTTCGGGGATGCCGTTCCCGTCGACATCGACCAAGGTGAGGGTGTGACCGTTCACCAGACTGGTATCAATCACGTTGCGCTGATACCGGCCCTGCGCGTCTTGCATGTACACAACCACCATGTTGCCGTGAAATGGTTCGATGGTCGCGAAGAACTGCTTTCCTCTCATTTTTCCGACTGCAATCTCGCCCGCGCCACCGTTGGGCCATTCGGCCGGACTACCGGCCGCGATCTCGAGGTGTTTCCATTTCTCACCGTTGCCCAAGCTATGCACAAACACTCCGCTATAGCCGGCCGTCAGGATATCCTGCCGCCCGTTGCCGTACCAATCGAAGGCCAACAGTCCATGAACGACACCCTTGTTCTCTTGCGGGATGACTTCACGTTTCCAATCTCCAGGGCGATACATCAGCAGCGGCGTGGGCGAGTGATCAGGATCCGCGAACCCCTTAGCTTGCGCGTTCAGAATCGGGGCGAGCACCAGCACCTTATGCCCGTTCCCGGCGAGATCCGCGAAGCGGACACGGTGCGCTGCCGGCACCTGGTCGATCTCCTTTAGGCTCCACGGAGCTTTGACGTCACCGTTGCTATGCAAAATCGCCAGGTTGCCCGTACTGTTCGCAGGGTTCGGACTGAACCCATAGGCCAATGCGATTTCAGGAATTCCATCACCGTCCAGATCAGCGGCGGCCGCGTTGATCATGCGTGAAGCGGAAACGATGACATGGGGCGCCCACGAGGGATTTTCATACCACAGCAGCGAATCTGCGCCGCTCCCAAGCCCGATCAGGTCGACCTTGCCGTCGTGGTTTATATCAACGGCGACAACCTGGTAGCCACCGCGAATGCCAGTTGCCACCGTATGGGCCGTAAAGGGTGCGGTGATCGGTGGCGGCGGACCTGCGGACTCTACCGCTTGGCCCACCACCACGGAAACCCCGATCACCGATCCAAGGCTCAGAACGAAAAGAGAGCCCAGCTTCCACTCCCCAACCGATCTCATAGTGGCCATATGGTAGATCATTTCGCCGGCTATGTATCTGCCGGCAGTTGTGTCTCCGAATTTGGCTGTGGCGTTCGGAATTATTTGGCGTGAAAAGAATGCGCTAAAAGAGCTATAAGCGCTAAAACGGGTTGGCTCCATGCTTACAACCGGCAGAACTGTGCCCGCCCATTCCTTGAGACAGTTTCGCCGTAGGATAAACGGGACGATTTTCCCGCCTGCGAGTTACGCGCGGGTACACGTCCCGTCTATCTTGCGGCCCGCGTGCGATCCAAGCCCGAGCGATATCCGGTGGCACTTTCTAAATTGTCAAAGATACTCGATCAAGAGAGCGCACTGGCCGCCCCCTGCCTGGGTGCTAAGTTCTGCCGTCCGCACAACGCTAGAACGCTACGGAAGGCGTGGTCCTTCTGTTTGATTTCACAGTGCTGCAGTGCATGCCATTTCATTCCGCTGACAAGCACTCACGCATTTCCGGCTGTTTGGCGGCAAGTGCACGGGTTGGGCACCGGTGCATGGCCAGGCAGGGCCGCCGTAACAAGGCGGCGCCGACGTGTGAATTCTTACTCCTACGGTAGTACGGTTTCGGCGCCGCGTCGAGAGGGGTTAAACATCTCTTTGGTAACCATGGCGGCGCTCTGTTTCTGCCATTGCGCGTGAAGACAATAGCGCTGCCACCGCGGGCCTGTCAGGGCCAGATTCTCGTAGCGTCCCAAAGCGCTCCCCAGGATTGGGCCGCGTCGACGGGTCCAGTCGAGATAAAACCTGGAACAACTGTGGTATCGCACGAAGTTGACGAACCCGCCCTTCTTTCGAAAGCGCCCGAATTACAGCTGATACCACCACTGGCCGGCTTGGCGGCTCAAGGCAGGAGATAACAGAGAGCAAGGTAGCTCGTGGCCACTGCCCGAGAGGAACGAGCGCGTTTTCCTGCTGCAACAGCGCTCTCGCTGCCGCACCGTCGACCCGGTTCGCACTCTCACAAAGCAGCCGGACCTGATGCAGCGGCCTAGAATCCCGGAACTCAAGGGCAAAAGTAAGTACCGCATCGAGTATCCGCTGCGGTTCTCGATCTCGATGATGCTTGAGATGACGTACACCCAAAGCTCGTCTGGCTCGACCTGCAGCTCCAGCTGCGCAAGCAGATGCAAGGCGATTCTGAGTTGCTCGGGTTTGGCGGCAAACTTCAGGAGCGTAGCGCCGAATTCCCTTAATCATCCAGGCAGTCCGATCCAGGGTCCCAACTACAACCCGCAGGTCCACGATGGACAGCGGCCATGGTCCGATCGAATTCGGGATTCCGCTTGGGCATCGCGGCATTCACGGACTGGCGCCATCGCATGAGTTTCTCGTGCAACGCAGACGCCTTGTCCGCAAAACTCGAGGCGAAGTCGTATTGCTCACCTGGATCAAGGGCAAGGTTGTAGAGCTCAAGGTGACCATCTTCAAAAAATTCAATCAGCTTCCAGTCTCCCTCCATCACGGCGCCGCTGGGCGTTCCTCCCTGGTCACTGTAATGCGGATAGTGCCAGTAGAGGTTCTCGCGCGCGAGCGTCGGCTCCCCATGCAGCAATCCAGTTAGATCGAGCCCATCGCAAGGTTGGGGGAGAGGGCCTCCTCCGGCCACGTGCAAAAGGGTAGGAAGAAAATCCATGCCGATGACTGGCACATCGCAGACACTCCCCGCCTTAGTGACTCCCGGCCAATGAACGATGAGCGGTTCACGAATTCCACCCTCATACAAGAAGCCCTTGCCGGCGTGCAGCGGTCCGTTGTCACTAATTCTGTGCAGCTTGCGCCCCTGGAAACCGACACCGCCATTGTCCGAGGTCAACAGGATCAGGGTGTTCTCCGCCACCCCCAGTGACTCGAGCTTGGCGCGCAAGTTGCCCAGAGCCGTATCTACGCTTTCGACCATGGCGGCGAAGACCGGGTCTGGCTCGCTCTTGCCGCCGTTCTTCTTGCGGTACTTCTCGATCAGCACCTCGCGCTCCTGGAGCGGAATATGGACGGCGTATTCCGCCATATAGAGAAAGAATGGACCTCGCGGCGCAGCCTGCTCGAGAAACTCGTCCATCTTCACGGTCAGCACTTCGGTGAGGTAGTCATTCCGGGAGTAGCCGCCGAGATTGTGAAAAGGAAACGGGCCGAAATAGCCGTTCGGCGGTGGGGGCGAACCATGATTGTCGCCGCCAATATTGACGTCAAAGCCGAAGTTTTCCGGTAGAAATCCGTCTCCGCCGAGATGCCATTTGCCCATCGCCGCAGTTTGATAGCCAAGTGTCTTGAAACTCTGCGCAATAGTGACCGCGCTCTGCGGCAGGTGCAGGGCGATCGGAGCTTCGAGCAACTTTTTGTGCGGGTAGATCGTGCCGGGAATCCACTGGGTCAAATGTAAGCGGGCCGGCGCCTGCCCCGTCATGATGGCAGCCCGGCTGGGCGAACAAACAGGCGCGGCGGCATAGGCTCGGGTAAACTTCATACTTTCGCGGGCGAGGCGATCGATATTCGGAGTTTCGTGAAACGTATCTCCGTAGCATCCGAAATCGCCCCAACCAAGATCGTCCACCAGAAAAAGTACTATGTTGGGTAACTTCGGGCGCTCCGACTGCAGAAATCGCGGCATCGCAGAAACGCCGGAGAGCCCTGCCAGCCCGCCCAGAAACCTTCGCCTGTTCAGCATCCTCGCTCCTTCAAAAAAAAACTGCCGCGGGCTACCAGTAGATCTTCAGAGCAAACTGGATCTCCCGGGGATCATTCGGCGAATCGCGGGTCGCGGTAATTTGCCCGAAACTGGTGGTGTTGTTGTAATTCAAAGTCGTGGGATTGGAAAAGTTTGGGGTGTTGGTTATGTTGAAAATCTCCGCGCGGAACTCAGCGTACAGCCGCTCGGTAAAGTTGAATTGCTTGAAGAACGAAATATCGATGCGGCGGAAGGGTGGGCCACTGACCTGCGTCGGTCCGCCGCCTAACGGAGAGAAGTTGGTTTGACCGATGGTAGAGACCGCTGGAGGAGTACTGAAAGCAGCAGCGTTCACAAAGTGAGCCACGCTGCTCTGGGCATAGGGATTGACGCCGGAAACAAGGTTCGCATTGCAGCCTGAGCTGGAGCTGGTAGCAGTTGCACAGGCGACGGTGAAGGGCTGCCCGTCCTGTGCAGCCGCAATAAAGTTAGTGCTCCAACCGCCCAGAATCGCCTGCTCCACTCCGTGCGCCCCGCTGCGGAAAGTTCTGCCAGCGCCGTAGGGCAAATCGTAAGTGCCGCTGAAGTGGAAGATACGGCGGACATCGAAGTCTGCGCGAGCCAAGTCGGCGGCGATGCCAAATCCGGGAAGAAATGGCGCGCGATAGGCGCCAATATCACCTTCCAGCGGATCCCGGGCGTCGGTAAGAGTTTTCTGCCAGGCAAAGTTGGTCAGCAGGGTGAGACCATGAAGCGCATGTTGCTCCAGAGTCACCTGAAATGAATTGAAATTGCTGCTGGCTCCGGTGATGGTCAGGTCATTGCCCGAGAGCGCGGTGTACTGGTAGGGGACGTAGGGTGTCGTGGTCACGCTCGAGGGCAGCAACTCGCCAACTGCATTTGGATTGAGCACAGTTTCAATATGGCGCGCCAACGATCCGACGTAGGCGCCCGTGAGCGCCAAGGTTGGAGTGATCTGATATTGGGCCGCGAGGTTATAACCCTCCGAGTAAGGTGTTTGCACGTTGCGCTGGAAGCCCACCAGGGGCAGTCCCGAGGGGTTCACCGTCGCGGGGGCCAGCGATAGGTTGGCGAAGGTCGTCTGCAGAAGGCCGAGCGAGTTGTCGGCGGTGATCGGGGTCGCCGCGTTGGTGCTGGTCCGGGTCACGTTGTACTCAATGGGGAAGTTCTCGGTAATGAGGGGGCTGCCGCCAATGTTCTCGATGCCGCCGTAAAACAGACCAAATCCACCGCGGATCACCAGCCTGCTGCCCACTTGATTGGCAAAGCCGATACGCGGAGCAAAATTCAGGTGCTGTACATTGGCCAGGGGGCCGGTCGCCTGCTGCGGGGTGACGCCCTCCTTGGCCAGAGCTGCCGTGAAGCTGGCGGGCAGTTGGGGAAAGATTTGCGGAGTAGCCAGGAAAGTACCGCCGGCGCGGCCGGGGCCGGGAAGGAAATTGGCCAATAGTCCCAGCCGGTCATGCATAAAGTCGTAGTAGTCATAACGCAGGCCGAAGTTCAGAGTCAGCCTTTGCGTTGCCTTCCAATCATCCTGCACGTAGGCGCCGAGATAATTGCGGATAAGGCTATGTTCGACAAAATTGGAGAGACTGACTGAGTTTGCGCCTGCGAGGGTGGAGGTTGCGGTGGGCATCAGCAGCATCTGGCTGATCGCCGTGGTGTTGTCAGTCTGCCCGTAGACCGAGGTGAATGTGCCGCCGAAGGTGAAGTTTCCCCGTGATTGAGGCGGTTGCTGGAAGGGGAACAAGACCCGCTGTTGCTGGTAGCCGACCTTGATGGTATGTGTGCCGCGGACGATGGTGAGGTCGTCGTTGATTTGCGGCGTGGTTCCATATTTGTTGCTGGGCATGGAGTTGAAGGATCCAAACGAGGTGAGCGAACCCACGCTAAACTGCGGAAGGCCACCGTTTTGCGGGTATTGCGGCACCCCCTGGATGCCGAACTGCTGGGGAATGCCCAAGGTATTCCCATTCGGCTGCAGCCACAAAACGTGCTCCCGGTTCACACCGAGGCGCAGGTCATTCACCAGCCGGGGACTGAAGGTGTGGGTTTCGCCGACGGCCAAGTTCTGCGCCCGATCGTTGAAGTTGCTCATCGATGAGGAATTACCGCCATCCGCATAGCCCTTGCCGTAATCGGTAAAGATGCCTGGGTGCACCTGCTGATGATTGTTGTAGCTGTACCGGGCGAAGAAATAGTCCTTCGCTCCGATGACCTGGTCGATGCGAATATCGAAGCTATTGTAGGTATCTGTATAGACAGGATCGGTGATGTAGTTATTGAGCAGAGTCGAAACGGTTGGGGGAGGCAGAAGGTCGAGCAGCGCGACTGCATTGGGATCGATCCGATTGCGCGGAATCATATTGCCGGCGAAAGGGGTCCGCACGTAGCTGCTGCCGAAGGCTGTGGTGGTGGCGGGATCGAGAATGGTACCCAGCGGATACACATGGCCAGCGGGATCCGCCTTGTTGCTGCCGCTCTGCAGGCTGATCACGTCACTCAAGTTGGTAAAACTGCTGTTGCGCTCCAGCAGGGTGGGGACCGTACCCGTGATCGCATTGCCTTGGTTGACGCGGGTTCCCTCGTAGTCGCCAAAAAAGAAGGTTCTGGCGCGGCCGTTATAGATGCGGGGAAGAACGACCGGGCCGCCGAGCGTAAAGCCAAATTGGTTGCGGTGAAACTCGGGACGGGGCTTGCCTGCTTTGTTCAGGAAATAGTCGTTTGCATCCAAGGCATCATTTCGTAAAAACTCCCACACGTTTCCGTGGAGCTGGTTAGTGCCCGATTTTACTGTCGCATTGAGTACGGCGCCGGCAGCGCGGCCGAACTCGGCATTGTAGTTATTGGTCTGGATTTTGAATTCGGAGAGCGCGTCGACCGGGGTCTGGATCACGAAGTCCTTGCCGTTCTGCACCGAAATGATCGAGGAATTGTTGTCAATTCCGTCCAGCAAGTAATCGTTCTGCGTTGCACGTAGACCGTTGGCGGTGAAACGCCCGTTATTATCCTCGCCCCTGGTGCCTATCTGTCCGAAGGTGACACCTGCGGCTAGCTGGGCAAGAAAGAAGTAATTTCGTCCGTTGAGCGGAAGATCATTGATCTGCTGGCTGCCAACCACCTGGCCGACGGATGCATTCTGGGTTTGCAGTAAAGGCGCGCCCGAGGTGACCACGACCGATTGCTGTACGGAACCGGCCTGAAGAGTGAAAGGAACCGAGAGCTGCTGCTGAATGTCGACGTGGACGTGTTCCCGCTCCTGGCGCTGGAAGCCCTGCATCTCGGCCGAAATGGCATAGACTCCGATACGCACGGGCGAGAAGCTGTAATTACCATGTTCGTCGGCATGCATCGATTCCGTAACCCCGGTTCCCTCGTTGCGGAGGGTGACGAGGGCATTGGGAATCACTGCTCCGGACGGGTCGGTCACCTGCCCCTGCACGGAACCTGCATCCACTTGGGCACGCAATGCGGGAACGGCAATGAACAGCAGCGCCAGGAGGGTAAGGGCCCCCCAGGCGAGCGGCGACGCATGGATTCCTTCCCTGCGATGCATCTTGAACCTCCGAAGTACGAAATCCCGCCTGACTCCAGCCTTGCTCTTATTCTCTCGGCGGAGTACTGAATCGGCGACGGATCCCGGCAACCAGATTCCGCCCGTAATTCGCGGCTGGCAAGGTTATGGGGGGTCAATGACTGTATCTCCCGGGAATTTAAGATTAAGTGCTTTGGCTTTAACGTTGAAACGATCGTTGTTCGCCTGCGTTACGCGATGTTACGATGACGTGCGATGAGTGGTACGGTCCCAAATGATATTTCCGGCCCTCCCTCCAGCGAGACCCTGAATCATCTCGATGACATCCTCCGCAGTCCTTCTTTCGCGTCCAGCAAGCGGTGCCAGGAATTCCTTCGCTATGTGGTCCGCGAAACCGTCGAGGGCAGAGCGCACTCGATCAAGGAGCGGGTTATTGCCCAGGAGGTATTTGGACGGGGCGTCCACTTCGAGCCGGGCGAGGATTCTCTGGTTCGCGTGAAGGCGCGGGAAGTGAGAAAGAGGCTTGCCGAGTATTACAACTCCGCGCCGGACAGTACTCTGAAGATCGAGCTACCGCTGGGTGGCTATGTTCCCCGAATCCAGCCTTCTGTTAAGCAAGTTCCGCCGGCCGTCGTTTTCATTGAACCGGTTGCGGTAAAAGACAAAAGTTCGCTGAGCCGGAGGCGGTTGTTCTGGATGATTGGGGGCTCGGCCGGAGCTTTGGGCGCAGCCGCTATTCTGCCGCCATTGCTGGCGCGCCGGTCTGTTTCCGATTTGTTTTGGCGACCGGTCTTTGCGACGAAACGGCCGCTGCTCATCTTCGTCCCCGTTCTTATGAACAACGGGGAGCTTACCGATCGGGTGGGGCTGGGGACTGCGGTTGCGGTCAGCAGTGCGGCGGACTTCCTGACCAAGCACGGCTGCCCATACCATTTGCGCTTTGGCGCAGACCTGACATTTTCTCAACTGCGCGAGCAGCCCAGCCTTTTGCTTGGGGGCTTTACCTCCGATTGGACGCTGCGGTTGACCCGTGGACTGCGCTTCAACCTGGTTCGTAACGCGAGCGGACCGGGAGGCGGTGTGCTGGACACCCATACTAAGCAACTTTGGGGACCTATCGTTCCCCATAATGGGTACGCGGACCAGGATTATGCGATCGTGTGCCGCCTTTTCGATGCCAACAGCGGCCAAATTGTCTTGATTGCGGCCGGGGTCACCACTTTCGGGACGGCAAGCGCGGCCGCTGTCTTTTTTGACACCGAACTGTTGGCGAAACTGGTAAGCCAAGCGCCCGCGCATTGGGACTCAAAGAACTTTCAGGCGGTGATCCATATCTCGATCATCGGAGCGACTTCGTCGTCTCCAGATTTTGTCTCGACCTATTTCTGGTAGGCCTCGATTGTGACCGCCTGCGCGACCAGCTCCACACGCGTGGCACCCTCGATAGGGAGAGGGAGATCGCGGGCAAAATTGTGCGTCTTACGTGCGGTGTGCCGGCGTTCCTCCGGGCTAGTTACCAATTTGTTGTTCGGTGGACGCGATTGGCAGCTTCCAGTTGTCTATCGGCGTGTTCTGAAGCTGTATATCGTGGCTCAAGCGGACCAGGCGAGCGGTGTCTGTTCCTGCCGCATCCGTGGCGCGCTGCGACAGGTAATAAGGCGGGATGGATTGGTAATATAAGTTTGCCCGTACGGAGGCGGCTTTCGCGGTTCTTGCGTTCAACGGGATCTGATAGCGGACGAGGTTGGTACCGCTTCCATCAGCGTAGTTCGGATCGCAGTCGCTCCCATTGCGGACGCAGGTGCCCACCGGGCCGGTCTCTTCGGCAAACGGACCAGTCGCTTTCCATCCCCGCGGCTGCAAACGATTGTCTTTCACCTTGTGATCGAGAGCGATAAAGCTCGTAGTCAGAAGTCCCTCCGGATTGACTACCAGCTCCTCGTAGATCTGCACCTGGTCCTCGCGGGTGATCGGGTTGTCAAGCCAGTGGTGCCGCTGGAACGTCTGCTGCGAGGCGGTGAAGAACTCCGTAGGAAGAGGAGTTCCTCGTCCATCGGTGATGACTCCAGCATCATTCGTTCTTCCAGACTCCCACACAATGTGGCCATCCTGATCGAGCAGTTGAAAATCAACGAATGCGCGGCGGAAGCCCACGCCGGAAGGGAAGCTGTGTCCCACCTGGTTGGTAATCTTCACGTCGGCGACAATGGCGTTGTTGGTTTTGGTCAGCGACTGAACTTCGACCAGCGCCGTTTTGTCCGAAGCGTTCTCGAGGGCGGTCGCGATCGCGGTATCGATCCCCGGGGTTGTCTGGTCCGGACTGCGTAGCATGGGGTCCTGCTGATACAAGCCAAGCTCGCTGCGGAACTGTTTGAACATTTCGAGGGCAAAGACGTTGATGCCCAGGAGAGCGTGGCGATGATATTCATCGCGCTGCACCAGGGTTATGTCCGGGTCCGGGGCACGGGTGGGGACCGCGGGGAAAGTATTGTCCTCGATATTGGCGATCTTGTAGGAGAGCGGGTTGCCTTTGTAGGTTTGCGGCATGTGGCAGCTCTGGCAGCTCTGGTCCGCGAAGTCGCTGTTGAGCCACTCGACGTAAGTGGCTTGTTCGTAGAACTGTTCCGGCTTTCCGTTCTTGATTGGTCTGCCGGCCATCTGCGCGGTAGACGGGTAGAACAATGGTGTGGCAGGAGCCGCAAAGCTTGGAGGATTCGATCTGATTCTCGTCTGTTGCTTGTGGCTGCATGCCGATCGCGCTCTTCATCGGATAGGTCGGCACGTTGTCTTTGTAAGGTCCGTAGATTTCATTGACGGGCCCGAGCTTGAAGTTTGCTGTGAAGGTCGAGGGGTCGCCCAGTCCGTCGGCCGCGATGTGGTGGCAGGAGGCGCAGGAGACGCCATCCCTGGCAAGCGCTCCGTAGGGTGAGTCCGGCTTGAGCAACTCGGCGCGGGTGAAGGGACTTCCCGTGTCCATCTTGTACTGCCGCTCTCCCATGACGCCATGGCAGCTTAGGCATAGATCCTGGACAAACGGCTTCGCGTCGCGCGGATGATCTTCGAGGAATGGGTGGAGTGCGTTTTCGGAGTTCAGCTGCGAAAAGAAGATTGGGTCCCTGCCGGAGAGGCCCATCATGGAGAAGCGCCACTCGCCGTTGGGTGACAGGTTGGCCATGGGATTCGCCAGCGCGTTCGGCCACAGCATGCGGGGCAGTTCCGGCGTTGTGGGCGAGAGGGTGCCGGTTGCGTCGTGGCAGCCGACGCACTGGTCGGAGGTGACGAAGTGTTGGGGGTGGTTGCTGTCCGCGCGAGCAACGACGTGGTCCATGGATTCGGGAATCATGCACTCTGAGGGCCCGAGTGTGTCCTGCTGAAACAACTGGCGGGCGAGAAGGTGATGGATGTTGTCGTCGGGGGGAATGGGCGTGCTGGGCGGGGCTGGCGCGGCGCCGACTCCTGTTACATGGCTTGCGTCGGCATAGGTGGAAGTGGAACCAGCGGCGGACGCATGACAGTTGAGGCAGTACTCACCAAAGCCGATGCTGGGATAGGCGGCTTGCGGGCATGGTGTCGAGCTGCCGGTGGAGGTGGGCGGCGAGGTGGAACCAGGTGCGCTGAGATCTGCCCAGTACCAGCCGTCGTGCGAGCCGGTCGAGTCCTTGACCATAATGGTCCACTCGCTCAGAGGTGCGGTGAGGCCGGTGAACTGCTCTTTTACCAGCATGGCTCCGTCGGGCGGATTTCCCTGGCGTCTTTGCACGGTGATCCAGTGCCACATCCGGGGTGAATACCAGATCTTCACAAACGGATGCACGCCATCGGACGTGCGGACGTTGGCATCGTGCATCCACCCTGCGGCGCGGTAGCAGAAGCCGGCCATGAAGGTTTCCAGCTGGGTTTCAAAGCCTGGGGAGCTGGCTGCGGGCAGCGCCTGGCAGGTGGCAGTTGCCTCTTGGCCGGCAGCGAACGCGGAGCCGGTGCCGGGACGGCCGCCGACGGCCGACAAAAGGGAAACGGCGGCAAAGAGAACCAGGGTGCGAGGAGTGACGGACATTCGGACCTACCACACAGAGATCGACAGCGGGGCCTGGATCCCACCCTGGGATCTACTCTTGTTCAGCACGGACGACGGTGCATGGGGAGAATGCGTCTTACACGCTACATCGGGCGGCGCTCGATGACAATACTTCGGTTCAAAGCGCAAACCTGCTTAATAAGGAGGAAAGTCAGCCGATGCCCGTTTGGTAACGGTCCAGGCCCACTCTACATACATGTCTCCAAACAACTTGCAATCCTATTTGATATATATCATGATACATATCGGAGGGAAGGGTCCATGGCGAAGGCGGAGAAAGCGAAAGTCTTCATGACCGGAAGGAGCCAAGCTGTCAGAATTCCTGCTGAGTACCGCTTCACCACAGACGAGGTCTACATCCGCCGCGACCCTCAAAGTGGAGACCTGATTTTGTCCGAGGCACCAGGCGGGTGGGACGAGATTTTCGCCGCTCTCGACAAAGCCGGTTTCCCGAATGATTTCCTGGCAGATCGTGACCAGGGAGGTCCCCAACAGCGAGAAGAGCTGTGAGCCGGCGATTCATGATCGACACCAATACGGTGAGCTACATTGTGGAAGGCAATTCCCCAGCTTCGCGCGCAAAGCTGGCCGGACTCCGGAATGACGAGATTGCGTGCATATCAGCGATTACCGAGGCCGAACTCCAATACGGCGTCGCAAAGAGTCCAAATGTAAAGACGCTCCGTCCAGCCCTGGAGGGGTTCTTGGCTAAGATTCAGATTCTCCCTTGGGGGAGAGACGAGGCCCACGCCTATGGACGGCTTCGAGCGAAACAGGAGGCTGCCGGCAAGCCACTTGGCAATCTCGATATGTTGATCGCGGCTCACGCAGTGTCCGTCGGCGCTACCTTAGTTACGAACGACAAGGCGTTCTCACATGTGGCTGACCTGTCGGCAATCTTGAACTGGGCAACCGATCGATAGAAATTCGTTTTTAGGATGAGATCTGCGAGGCTCTCTCGCCGCGTGGCTCTTCCAAACCGGTGTTTCCGCGGCAGGAATCGATGCTGATGTGGGAACGGTTCGAAGGTCAGATTGCAGAATGGTCGGGGAGAGAGGATTCGAAAATCTTTGGAACCATATCTCCTCGACGCCTCTCGGGGTAACTTCTTTCTTTTCGCGGCTCTTCGTGCAGCCAGTCGACCTTCAAGCCGCTAATCCTGCCCTCAATTCGTAGCACGGCGGTAGCACGCCTGGTCCAGCATCCCAACCCGCCGGACCTTCAGCCTGGCTTTCCCACAACTCGCCTCCAGCTCTTCGGGAAAAACCTATCCCTCAGGACACAACTCATCGCAAGTGAAGCCCAAGGAGTCGCTGCGGATTCTGCAAAGAAAATCTCCACGCCACGCGTGTGGTGAGGGGCGCTCTTCCACCCATCCTTGGGGTGCCAATGCTCATCGTATGGCATGTTAGGTTCGTAGCGTCCACGTCCCACATGTAAACAGTATTGCCGTTGATCGTCGTCGACCTCAACGACAGGCAACACTATGTCCACCGCTAGAAATTCATTTCGAGCGATGTCATACAGATTGCCCATCTCAAAGACGGCAGCAAGGTCACAGTCGGCCGAAGACAAACAACCCTGACGGGTGCCCCATGTTCGCATCCGCGTACGTGGGCCGAAAAAGACGGGCAAAGCCATGGGCGAAGCCCTCAAATGCTTTTAGGCCTTTAGTGAAAGCAATCGAAGAATTCATATTCGGCCCACGTACGCTGGTGCGAACATGGGGCACCCGTCAGGGTTGTTTGGTCTTTGAGATCCAGTTCTCACGCGGGCTCTCAAGCGCCTACCCCGTAACCGGTCAAACGTGGACTGGCATTCGTTATGGCTTGGGCCGTGGCAGGGGCTAGCCCATCGTATTTTTAAACATTTACGGCACAGTCGAAAACCATCCGCAACCCTGGATGAAAAGCCGTACCTCAGCGGCTAAAGCCGGTCAATTTAGTAAGCCTATGCGGCACGGGTAAACCCGTGCCCTTCGTTGGGAGCGGCTCTCCCACGCAGCAAATAGAGCACAGGCGCTCACCCCGTTTTCATCTCCTTGGGTGAGCCGCAGGCTCATGGAGACACGATTAAAGTCGTGCCCTGATACAAAGCATGAGTTTTCGGCAGCCTGTAAAGGCCATCCGAAAAACGAGACTCTTGAAGAGATAGGGGCTACACCCATGAGGACCGTACAATCGGGTAGATGAATCGACGCGATTTCGTATCCGGAGGAGTGAGCGCCATCGTCGCCGGGTCGCAAGCGATCCAGCCCAGTCTGCTTGCGGATTCTACGGCACAAGAGACCCCCAAATTTCTTCTGACATCGAAGACGATCCGAGTCAGTCTGGGCCCCCATGGAACTATTCGATCAATGGAGGTCCAGAACGCAGGCGAGTGGGAAGCAGTGGAATTTTGCGCGGAACCATTCGCCGGCCCTGCATTCACCGCCGCGAAGCTGGAAAGCCTCAACGGCTCGCCGACGGATTTCGCAGCTACAGCCGATGGTATTCGCTATTCTCTGCGCTATCGGCTTGAGAAAGACCGGTTAGCGATCGTCGCTGGTTTGAAGAATGAGCGGAGTTCCAACTACACACCCAAAGCGGCCCCGCTGGTGTTGGGCATAAATTGCGAAATGCTCTCCTATCCCACCTGGAACTTTCGCTATTTTCCAACCCTGCTGCGCTGCGAAAAGACTCACTTCTGGGGATATTTCATGACCCCCCGCGGCCGGATCATGACCATCGGGTCACCAGACCCAGTGGCCTCGTACTCGATGAGTTACGAGAAATCAAGTTGGGGCGACGGCGGCCATCTCATCAAGACCTGCAGTCTCGATCTGATGCATGCCTTGCCATTGCCACCACGGCATCCACAACATCTGGTCTCGCTCAAAGCAGGCGAACAACGGAACTGGACGATTTATCTCCAGCCGGCCGGATCGCTCGAGGAAATCAAACCCGCTTTGTCCACCACTCTGCAGGCGCCCATGATCGACGCGGATCGCTATACCCTGGCTGCCGGCGAGAGCAGCCGCCTGACCGTCTGGGCAAAGCATCCAGTGACGGTTACGGTCACTGCTGAGGACGGCAGCACCACTCCGTTAGTCCTGCACTCCACGACTGGCAAGCATACGGCCAACTTTAGACCTCACCGTGGCCCCGGTCTCTACAAGCTTACGGTTGCTCAACCGGACGGTCGCGCGAGCGAAGCGTGCCTCTCTGTGCGCCAACCCTGGTCATGGTATTTGCGGCGGGCCCGCGAGGCGAGCCTGGTTGATAAGCAATATGCGTCCAGTCATCTGGAACAGTGGCTCGGTTTGCAGACCGGCGTGTTCGCGCGGCGCTATCTGCCGGACCCATCTTTGGACACGCAAACCGATAAGCGGCTGAGGGAAATCCTGAATCTGCAATGGGACCTCAAGACCAAGCGCCCCACGAACATGCCCGAAATACGGCTTCTGGTGAACACTGCCCAGATGGCGTCGGTCGTCGCCTGCCGTTACCTGGCCGATCGAGACCCATACTGGCTCGATCTGGCGAGCGGCTTCGCGGACTACGTCGTGTCCAGGCAGGACCCAGACGGGAACTATCATAATTACACTACGGTGGCCTACCCGGTAAAGTGCGTGATGACGGTGATGGCGATCGAGAAAACATTGTCTGCGAAGGACGAGCGCTTCGCCGCGGCCTATCAACGCCATTACGATTCGGCGAAAAGGGCCATGGATTTTCTCGTCCGCTCGAAAGACAATCTCACCACCGAAGGACAGGGCACATTTGAGGACGGAATGATCAGTTGCGCCGGCATGCAGCTGGGATTGTTTGCACTGATCGAGAAAGATCCCGAACAGCGCCGTCAGTATGCCGAAGCGGCGCGGACCATGCTATTAGCCCATCGCTGCCTGGAGCAATTGCTGATTCCCGATTCCCGGATGAACGGAGCAACATTGCGTTTCTGGGAGGCCCAATACGACGTATTGATGGGCGGATCGATGAACATGATGAACTCGCCGCATGGCTGGAGCGCCTGGCTCATTCCCGGCCTCTGGTATCAATACCTGTTGACGGGTGAAGAGGAGTGGCTGCAAAAAGCCATGAATGCCATGGGGAGTTGCGCGCAGGTGATCGATAGCCGAACCGGCCAGCTGCGTTGGGCCTTCGTACCGGATCCCTACCGCGAGGTCACCATGCTGGTGCCCGACCCCGCTTATCCCAGAGAGGGGAAACGGGTCCCCGCGATTATCGGCGAGCAATATGTGCCCATGATTGCATCTTTCCATTATCCGGACCACGAACCGGTGTTCGGCAACGGATGGACGAACGGCTGGTGCTGCTGCAACGATGTGCACGAAATCTTTACTTCGCTGTCGGAGGTCGCCCTGACCTCCGCCTACGTGGTGGAGCGAGCGAACGGCGATCTGGTGGTTTGGAACTGCACCGCCACACGGGATGGCAGCGGCGCCATCCACATTCAACCTGCTGAAGAGATCGTCAGCCGGGTGCACCTGAATCTGCGCGGGCCACGCCAGGTGCACGCAAACTTCGCCAACGCCGCTCCGATGAGCACCCGGGCAGAGGGTCTCCAGTGGATCGGCCCGGGAGGAACGCCGGACCTATTTAGTAGTACAGCTTGAGGGCGAGCTGCAGAATGCGCGGGTTGCTACGCGACGAAGTGATCGCGCTGAAACCCTGCTGGTTCAGGAAGTTCAAATTCCCACTCGGGTTTGCGAAGGAGTGCCAATTGGGAAGGTTAAAGGCCTCCGCCCGGAATTCCAACTTCACCGCTTCTCGAATAGGAAACTGCTTGAAGAGCGACATATCAAGGTTCTGAAAACCGGGACCTCGTACCGGGTTGGTGCCGCCCCCGAGCGGCGCATAGCTGGATTGTCCGATCCTGGTGGCCACGGGTGGAGTTGCGAATGCCGTTGGGTTGAGCCATTGACTGACGTTGTGCCGGCCGCCGTAAACATTCTGGCCCGGCACAATATCGGCGTAGCACCCGAAGCCCGCCGTGGTTGCGACTGGGCAGAGAATGGTAAATGGCTGCCCGGTCTGGTGCGAGAAGATGAAGTTGGTTACCCAACTGCCTATGAAGGCGTCCGTGACTCCATTGACTTTGTTTAGAAAGGCCTTTGCCCGGCCAAACGGAAGGTAGTAGGTTCCCGAAGCATGAACGACTTGGGCCGTATCTGCGGCGCAGAGGCCGTAATCACCTTGTTTGCCAAAGCCGGGGAGCCATTCCGCTCGATAGGGGGTATAGGTTCCACCATAGGTCGGGCCGCCGTACGCGGTCGAGTTGCTGCCTTCTACCGAACGGGCATCGCTCAGGCACTTGGAAAATGTGTAGTTGGCCAGCAGGGTCAGACCGGCGCTGAGCTGGTGCTCATAAATTGCCCGGAAAGAGTTGTAGTTGCTGGAGCTGGTTGAGCTTAGAAACTGCGGTTCCACGCCGAAGGCGGGAAACGGGACATGCCCCATGACCGTGGGGTCGTAGATGTTTGTGCCCGGGGGCTGGATGGCGGAAGGGGCGTTCTGACTACTCTGGGTGTCCAAATGCCTTCCCAGAGTACCTAGATATCCGAAAGAAATCGCGTCGTGCGGCGTGAACTGATCCTGGACGGTCAGGTTGAAAGTCTGCTGATAAGGGGTTTGGAAGTTGTATTGGCGGCCGTACAGGTAGAGCCCCGCTCCGTTGACCAGGGCGGGATTTTCGAGATTCTGGGCCGTCAGCGCATTCTCCAGCACGGCCGTTTGTCCTGGCGCCGCCTGCAGCGGGGTTTGAGAATTCACTGCGTAATAGTTGAGCGTATAAGTGAAAGGGTAGTTATTGCCGATGTTATAGCCGAACCCGGTATTGTCTAACGCTCCATAGGTAATGCCATAGCCCGCGCGCAATACGACTTGGGGGTTCAGACGATAGGAGACGCCAAGCCGCGGAGCAAAGTTGAGATTTTGTGCGTTGCCGACAGCATTGTTCGAGGTACAAACGGTGGAAATGTTGTAGGAAGTGAGCAGCGCCTTGAAGGCAGAGGACGCTGGGATGGAACAGCCCCGGTTCGGGATGTAGTAGGTTCCCGAATTACCCGCTCCCCCACCGGTTTCAATGAAGTTGGCTTGCCTGCCATGGACTTCCTGGTAAGGCGTGTAGTGGTCCCAGCGCAGGCCAAGGTTCAGTGTGAGCCTCGAAGACGCCTTCCAATCGTCCTGGAAGTAGGCCCCCATGTAATAACGCTGATCGCTCACCTGCACGGTGTTGGAAAACCCGTAACTCGACAAACCGCCGAGGCTGTTGATTCCATTGGCAACGGTGGAAGCGGTGGGCACCAGCAGCATGTCGGCAACGCCGGCGTACCCTGAATTCTGGTTCGGGATGTCAGAGTATTGGCCGCTGAAAGAGAACGTTCCCCGGCCGTACGGAGCCTGCACGATCGGGGCATAGAAATTATCCACCTGGAAGCCGCTTTTAAAGGCATGCGACCGGTAGATCTTGGTCACGTTGTCCATGATCTCCACCGTGCGCACGGTATTGAGGGTGGGCATGTAACCGGAGGATCCCAAGCCGGTAAAGGAGCTGACGGCTATGGGCGGCAGCCCACCATTTCCCGGCACCTGCGGCACGCCCCCAATTCCATATTGCGTGGGAATGCCAAGCGTGTTGCCGTAGGCCCCGGCAAGACGTTCTACGGTGTGCAGGTATCCGGCGTGGAATTCGTTGGTCAGGCTGGGCGTGAAGACGTGTGTGTAACCGAGGACTATCCCATACCGTGGACCCTGTTCGGGACCATCTCCGTATTGCTGACCCTCTGCCACCCCCGGGAAAAAAGTGGGGACAAAGATGGTTTCGTTGCTGTAGTTGTAAACGCCGAAGATAATGTCTTTGCTGCTGATGTTCTCGTCGACCCGAACATCGTACTGATTGATATTGTTCATGCCGGCAGCAAACTGGTAATAGTTGGGAAAGCTCGTCTTACCGGCAGTCGGGTTGGGATACAGCGACAGTAGCTTAACCGCGTTGGGATCGATGCGTGCCGCAGGAAGAATATTCAGGTATTGGGTCCGCCCGGTAAAATTCGAGACCCCAGCGATGCTGCCCGCAGTGTAGAACGGATCGCGGACATAGATTGAGCTGCTCGACTTGTTGGCCAGACCGGACACCGGATCGACCGCACCGGCGGCTACCATGCGCGTGGTGGCTGGATCGAGCAAGGTTGCCAGAGGAAATTGACGGCCCAGCCCGTCGGTTTTCGTGCCCCCTACCAGGGTGAAGAAGTCCTGGAAATTGGTGAAGTTGCTGCTATGCATGCCTGCGGTGGGAACACTGGATGTGCTGGCCGATGGCGTATTGATCCTGGTGCCCTGGTAGTCAAAAAAGAAAAAGGTCTTGTTCTTGCCGTTGTACAGCTTGGGGATGTAAACCGGACCGCCCACCGTGCCCCCGAACTGGTTCTGATGATAGGCAGGACGAGGTGTCCCGGTTTGGTTCGCGAAGTAGTCGTTGGCGTTGAAAACAGTGTTGCGGACGTACTCCCAAAGATCCCCGTGCAAGGAGTTGGTCCCAGACTTAATCGCGGCATTCACGATACCGCCGGTGGAATGGCCGAATTCCGCGTCGAAGTTCCCGGACTGCAGTTTGAATTCCTGGATGGCGTCCGGCGGCGGCACGATCGCCGTATAGCCGTTGTTCCCGCTGGCTCCCTGGATGCTGCCGGCACCATAAACCTCGACATTGTCGTCGATGCCGTCGAGGCGAAAATCATTTTGCGTCCAATCAATTCCGGAGACATTGAACTCGGAGTTGCTGGAGCCTCCGGTCGTGCTGGTGCCGGCAGCCAGCAACCCTAGCGTTGTCCAATCCCGGCTTTGGAGCGGCATGTTGTTGACCTGCTCCTCAGTCACCGTCTGGCCCACCGACGCATCTGCGGTTTGCAGCAGGGGCGCAGACGAGGTCACCGAAACCTGCTGACCCACGGTGCCCACCTCGAGTTTGACGTCGACGTTCAGGTTGTCCTGGATATGCGCCTGAATGCCCTTGCTGACGAACTGCTTGAATCCGGGAGCTTCCGCGGTCAGGGTGTAGGAACCGGGATTGACCGCTTCGAAAATGTAGTCGCCGGTGGGACTGGACCGTACGCTCTGCGGGACGCTGGTGGCGTCGTTGGTGATGGCCACAGCAGCGCCTGCAATCACCGCGCCGCTCGCATCTGTCACCCGGCCCGTGATGCGGCCGGTGGCGACTTGCGCAGAAAGCGATGCGGCCAACAGCCAAGTGCAGCCGATCAAGGCCAGGATATTGGATAGTCTTATGGTGCTCATTTACGCCCCCTCCAAAGAACCGCAATCATTGCTGGTAACGCTGTTTTGCTGGCTTGCCGGGATGGTGCTCTTTACTTGAGCTTTCAATTTTTGCCGGACTACTGTAGGTATTTGAAGCTAGCACGACAGCGAGGGAGTGTCTCACTGGCAGTTGACTAATTTGTGTACTCCATTTGCAGCCGGATGGTGCGTCGCCCACTGCCTCAAGTGACGTGCAACCTCCGTTTCAGTGGAACCGCAGATCTCTCCACTGCGGGTACGATCTGTCGAAAAGGAGAAAAACATTTCCCCGAAAGCTTCGTAGAAGTGCAGGTCCCTCGGCTTCGCTCCTAATGAACAACCGCACCTTGGACCGACCAAAAGCGTTGGAGGGGGCTTCGCCCGTCTTTTTCGGCCCACGTACGCTGGTGCGAACATGGGGCACCCATCGAGTGCGCGGCGGCCGGTACTGTTCATTGCTCCTTTAACTTGCCGCAGGCAAGTCGGCTCCTCCTAATGAACAACCGCACCTCGACCGACCAAAAGCGTTGGAGGGGCTTCGCCCGTCTTTTTCGGCCCACGTACGCTGGTGCGAACATGGGGCACCCATCGAGTGCGCGGCGGCCGGTACTGTTCATTGCTCCCTTAACTTGCCGCAGGCAAGTCGGCTCCTCGGGATGACAAAGGGGAGCGTGACGCTTCCATGGAGAGTGGTTGTCGGGATTGAGAGATGACCAAGGGGAGGGCGGCGCTTCCATGGAGACGAGTTCTGGTCAGGCTGGGCGGGAGTTCAGATTCTCTGAGGATTGGGGAAAGAATTGACGCCGAAGGGTTCGCGGACCAAAGCCTTTTATGCGCTTGAACTGGCGATTGAAATTCGAATAGTTGCCGAAGCCGACCCGAAAGCCAATCTCCAGCACGCTGTCATCGGTATCGATCAGCAAGTGAGCGGCAGCTCCGACGCGGAGCTCGTTTACGTAGGCCGTCATGGTGCGCCCGGTGGCTCGTTTAAAGAACCGGCACATCGAAGCCTGGTCGATGTGCAGACGTTTCGCGAGGTCCGCGAAGTCTATCTCTGCCTCGAAATGCTCATTCAGGTATTGGCAAATAGCATCGATGCGCTGCTGGTCGGCAGCCCGGCATATCGGCTTCACCTTTATGGTGGTTAGGTGACGCGCATCTTCCTCGGTCGCCAAGTCCACCAGCACCGACAATAATGTCGCCAATCGCTTGGCCGGAGAGAGAGAGGGGAGCGTGGCAATACATCGTGTAAGCTTTTGCCCGGTCCGGGTATGACCAAAGGCCAAGCCATTGGCAGAGGCGCGCAGCAGGCGAGCAACTCCACCCATCTCTCTGAGCTTCAAGAAGCTCTCGCCCAGAAAATCATGGCGAAACTGCAGCACCACCGCGCGGTGCGTTTTTTCGGTGTCCGGCTTAATCGGGGCCGAGCGCCAGCTATGAGGGAGATTCGGACCGAGAAGAACCAGGTCGCCGGGGCCGTAGTCGGCAATTCCGTCCCCCACCAGCCGCTGCCCGTGGCTGTCGATGATCAGGGTCAGCTCGTATTCCGGATGATAGTGCCAGTAGAACGGGAATTCCGGATCCTTGCGTTCATAGGCGACGAGGGAGGATGAGCCCGAGGCAACCTTCTCGAAATACGGCTTCATGCGACCAAGTGTAAGACTGAATTGACAAACCATCCAAAGATTTCAGCGGAAAGCTGTCAATCGCGTATCGATACTGGTCAACTGATGAGAAGACGGTAGGACCGTGTGAGACTACCTTTACTGCGAGAGACGGGGTTCGATGAGTCAGGAGACAATAGACCCCTATCACAACGAAAATGCCAGGGCCGACCGGAAAGCAGTTGCCGACTAAATGAAGCTGCATTTTGTTTTGCTATGGATCGTTAGCGTCTTTTCTTGCACCAGTCTTTTTGCCGCGCCGATCAAGCTGCTGGTTAAGAATGCGCGCGTGTTTAGCATGGCTCCGCAACAGCGGGACCCATTCACCGGCTACTTCTCCGTGGCCGAGGATGGAACCATTGTTACGTTAGCGAAAGGCGATCCGCCGGCAGACTTGCACGCAGAGCAAGTTCTCGATGCCCACGGAGAATGGATCATACCCGGTTTTATTTCTGCCCACAGCCATCTTTGGCAAGCCGCCTATCGCGGACTTGCCGCCGACAAAACTCTCCTGGCCTGGATCGACGATTTGTACACGCAAAGGGCGATGAAAGCTTCGGCGGAAGATTTCTACTGGTTCAGCCTTCTGGGCTCGCTCGATCACCTGCAGCACGGCATTACGGCGGCTTATAACTTTAACTACAGCAGGACGAACGAACCGGGCAATCCTTTTGATGAAGCGCAGTTTCGCGCCGAACTCAAGTCGGGGATGCGCTTCGTCCACGGCTATGAGCCTGGTTGGATGGCGCCCGGAGTTACCATCCGCCAGGAGCGCAACCGCCTGAAAGGATTCCTCGACTGGACGGCAGCGCAGCCGCGATCCTCTACATTTTTGAGCGTGATGATCAACGGCGATACTGCGTTCAATAACACCTACCAGCAAGCGGTGATGGAGAAGACGCTCATGGATGAGTTTCACTTGCTGAACCAGACCCACTACCTGGAGCCTCCGGAACCAAAGACACAAGCCGAAGAGCGGGGCAAGTTTCGCTGGTTTGTCGACAGTGGTTTGCTTTCTAACCAGCTCATCTTTGGCCACTTCATTCACCCTGACCCATCCATCCTGCGGCAGACGGCCAAGGCCGGCGTGGGGGTGACCTGGAATCCCCTATCCAATGGCCGCATGGCCTCAGGAGTTCCCGACATCCCCACATACCTCAGGATGGGCATCCGTGTCGGGATGGGGATCGATGGAGAGGCCAGCGGTGACCTCGCCGACCCGTTTGAGAACATGCGAGCCGGACTTTATGCGGTGCGCGACAAGTATGGAGATGCGACCGTCCTCAGCCCGTACCAGGTGCTCTGGCTGCATACCATGGGCAGTGCCGACGTGCTCGGGGTAAAGAGCAAGCTGGGCAGTCTGGAACCGGGCAAGTTCGCCGACTTTGTCATGATCGATCCGTCCCGGTTGGGCGCCGTGCTGGAAGACCCGTACGCAAATTTGGTTCTGGTCACCGGTGAACGAGATATCGACCGGGTTTTTGTGGGAGGCGAACTTGAGGTCGAGCACGGGCGAATGTTGCGTCAGGATATGAGCGGGATTGAGAAAGAAGTGAGCCGGCGCGCAGCTATGCGGAAGTGAATGGACCCAGGTTCGGGTTCGCCGACTATCTTGATAAAGAAGAAACTTAGCCGATGCCCGTTCCCTAACGGTCCAGGCCACTCTACGCCATGTGTCGAAGCAACTTGAAATCCGATTTGATATATATCATGAGTCATATCAGGAGGGGGAATGGTCCATGGCGAAGGCGGAGAAAGCGAAAGTCTTCATGACCGGAAGGAGCCAAGCGGTCAGAATTCCTGCTGAGTACCGCTTCACCACAGATGAGGTCTCCATGCGCCGGGACCCTCAAAGTGGAGACCTAATTTTGTCCGAGGCACCAGGCGGGTGGGACGAGATTTTCGCCGCTCTCGACAAAGCCGGTTTCCCAAGTGATTTCCTGTCGGATCGTGACCAGGGACGTCCCCAACAGCGAGAAGAGCTGTGAGCCGGCGATTCATGATCGACACCACTACGGTGAGCTGCATTGTGAACGGCAATTCCCCCGCCTCGCGCGCAAAGCTGGCCGGACTCCGGTATGACGAGATTGCGTGCATATCAGCGATTACCGAGGCCGAACTCCAATACGGCGTCGCAAAGAGTCCAAATGTAAAGACGCTCCGTCCAGTCCTGGAGGGGTTCTTGGCTAAGATTCAGATTCTCCCTTGGGGGAGAGACGAGGCCCACGCCTATGGACGGCTTCGAGCGAAGCAGGAGGCTGCCGGCAAGCCACTTGGCAATCTCGATATGTTGATCGCGGCTCACGCTGTGTCCGCCGGCGCTATCTTAGTTACGAACGATAGGGCGTTCTCACACGCGGCTGAACTGCCGGCGATCTTGAACTGGGCAACGGATCGATAGAACAGCCTGACAATTCCAGGTTTTCGGAAGCACACTACAGCAGCGCCGGATTGCAGGCAAAGTGGCCGCCGTGTCCGCGACTACCAGTCCCAGGAATTCGTAACTGCAGAGGAACTCAATGAGCCTGCCTAAGGAGCCGCGATGAAACTCGAACAGTTTCGCGCTGGCCGCCGGGTAACTCGTTACCAGTACAAGAGCTTTGAACCTGTCCCGGTCAACCTGGAGTGGACGTGGGAGGACCCGGCCATCCATATACTGCTCGAGTCCGCAAACCGGGCGCTGGGCGAGCTAAACGCGTTTTCCCTCATCGTGCCGGACATCGATTTGTTCATCCGTATGCACGTCGCCAAGGAAGCGCAAAGCTCCAGCCGGATCGAGGGCACGCAAACCGGCATCGAGGAAGTGCTGATGAGCGAAGAACAGATCGCTCCCGAAAGGCGCGATGACTGGCGTGAGGTTCGGAACTATATCGACGCAGTGAATACCGCGATCGCAGAATTGAAGAACGTGCCGCTTTCCAACCGCCTGGTCCGGCAGACTCACGCGATCCTGATGCAAGGGGTTCGCGGAGAGCATAAGCAGCCGGGCGAGTTCCGCAGCAGCCAGAATTGGATCGGCGGCTCCAGTTTGACCGACGCCGTCTTCATTCCTCCGCACAACGAAAGCGTGCCGGAATTGATGAGCGATCTCGAACGCTTCTGGCATAACGATGCCATCCGCGTGCCCCATCTGGTCAGACTAGCCATCAGCCACTATCAGTTTGAGACCATTCACCCCTTCCTGGACGGAAACGGTCGCATCAGCCGGCTGCTCATGCCGCTCTATCTCGTGAGCCACGGTTTGCTGGCTAAGCCCTCGCTTTACCTCTCAGACTTCTTCGAGCGCAACCGGGCCAGCTACTATGACTCCCTGATGCGGGTGCGCGTCTCGAATGACCTGATCCACTGGGTGCGCTTTTTTCTGAACGGCGTAACGGAAACTGCCACTAAAGGGGTTCAAGTCTTCAGCAGGATTCTTGCCCTGCGGACAGAGGTCGAACAGTCTACTTTGCAGCTGGGCAAACGGTCCCCGAACGCCCAGAGATTTCTAAATCTGCTACTGTGCGATCCGTTGGTGACATCGGAGGATATTGAGAAAGGGCTCCAGATCAGCCAGCCCACTGCGGGCGCACTCATCCGCGACTTCGCCAAATTGAACATTTTAAAGGAAATAACAGGGCAAATACGGGGACGAGTGTACGTATTTGATCGTTATCTTAATCTGTTTACTAGATAAGGTAAGATGGTTTTCGTTATGTTAGGTGGGTCGTAGCAAAACAATGGAGGGGTACACAGGAATCGATGCTGATGTGAGAAGTGTTTCAAAGGGCACTGCAGAATGGTCGGGGAGAGAGGATTCGAACCTCCGACCCCCTGGTCCCGAACCAGGTGCTCTACCAGGCTGAGCCACTCCCCGAACTTGTGATGGAAGGATGTTCTGGGATCGAAAGGCTCCTGGCTGAACCCTTGTCATTGCTCCCGAACTACTCCAAAGTGTATCAGATAGATGAGCAGAGCCAAATGACCCCCCGGCAACAACTCAACCTGAGCGGTTTGCACGTTCTCGATGGCGCTATGGCGACCGAACTCGAGCGCCGGGGATTCCACCTCGACGGGCCTTTATGGTCCGCGCACGTGCTGGAGAGCTCGCCCGAGGCCATCGTCGCCGTGCACCGCGAATACCTGGAGGCCGGAGCCGATTGCCTGCTGACCGCAAGCTATCAAGTTTCGGCCGAGGGGTTTGAAAAAATCGGCCATAGTCCCCAGGATGCCGCCTTAGCGGCTGCCGAAGCTCTTCGCGCCTCGGTCGCCTTGGCGGAAAGAGCGAGAACCGACTACCAAACACACACGCCGCGCAGAATCTGTATTGCGGCCTCCCTCGGACCCTACGGCGCGATGCTCCATAACGGAGCGGAATATCACGGCAATTACGACTGCTCCTTCGCTGAGCTGGTGGGCTTTCACAGCCGGCGCATCGCTGTGCTCGCCGAAACCCAGGCGGACTTCCTGGCCTTCGAAAGCATCCCCTCGCTCCAGGAAGCAGAGGCTATTCTTTCCGCACTTCGCGCCTTTCCGGATGTGGCTGCGTATCTGAGCTTCACCTGCAAGGATGGAACCCATGTGTCTCACGGCGAGCGGCTACAGGAATGCGCGAAGTTGCTTGATCCCCAGCCTCAGGTGATCGGGGTCGGAGTCAATTGCACTTCCCCCACGTTGATCGGCAACCTCATCGGCGAGCTCGCGCAGGCCACCAGCAAGCCCATCCTCGTGTACCCAAATTCCGGAGAGGAGTGGGACGCAGAACATCGTTGCTGGCTGGGACCCGGGCAGATACAGGAATTCGGCGAACTGGCGCGGCGGTGGCGAGACGCAGGGGCACTCTGGATCGGGGGTTGTTGCCGCACCGGGCCGGAACATGTGCGGGCCGTGGCGCAAATGTTCTAAGCTGTTCCCCGTGCACAAACTCCTACTCTGCTTGCTCTTGGTTTCCGTCGCTCATTTGAATGCCCAGGTTGCGGGCGTGGACCATGACGTTCTCTCGCAAATCCCGCAGCGGATCAAAACATTCGTCGACCGGCAGACCGTCGCTGGGGCCGTTACCCTCGTCGCCCACGGCAATGACGTCGTTGAATTCGACGCGACCGGGATGGCCGATATCGAAGCCGGCCACCCCATGCAGAAGGACACGATCTTCCAGATCATGTCCATGACCAAGCCGGTCACCGCGATCGGGATCATGATGCTGGCCGAACAAGGCAAGCTCGCCCTGCGCGACCCGGTCGAACAGTACCTGCCGGAGTTCCACGATCTGCGCGTCGCCACCACGTCAGGACCGGATGCCGCACGCGTCGGCATCCCCAACCACGCCATCACCATTCGCGACCTGCTCACCCACACCGCAGGTATCCAGGACAGCCCGCCACCCGCCATCCCCGACTACCGGCAGACCATGACCATACCCCTGGACGAAGTCGTTCGGCAGCTTGCCAAGCAAACCCTGCTGTTTCAACCGGGTACGCAATGGAGCTACTCGAGCGCGGGCATCGAGATTCTTGGCCGCATTATCGAAGTCTGCTCCGGCGAAAAGTATGTCGACTTCATCACGGAGCACATCCTTCGCCCCCTGGGCATGAAAGACAGCTTTTTCTACCCGCCTGCGGACAAGACCGCGCGTATCGCCATGGTTTACGCCCAGAAAGACGGCAAGCTGGTGCGCGCCCCGGCAACCATTCTCGGGGGCGACCCGGCGAAATATCGCCAGGGATCTGTTTTTCCGGCACCGGGGTGGGGGCTCTACTCTACCGCCGACGACCTGCTACACCTATACCGCATGATGCTCAATGACGGTGTCTATCAAGGTCATCGATACCTATCCCCATTCTCGGTGCACCTGATGACGGAATCTCAGACGCCGGGCATTCGCCCCGTGGGATGGATGCGCGGCTCGGAGTACGGCCTCGCCTGGGAGGTGGTGACGGATCCGCTGGGTGAACTTGCCGGCCATACCAAAGGGAGCTACGGGCACGGCGGCGCTTTCGGCACCCAGGGCTGGATCGATCCGAACAATAACCTTATCTCCATCATGCTCATCCAGCGATCGAACGGGGGCGCCGAGAGCATGACCAACGTCTTCCTTAACATGGCAGAGTCCAGCGTCCTCAAGTAGCACTCGTCACATTCCTGCAACATGCGAGAATGGACCTACGAGCATGAAGCGCGAATCGCTGTCTGTAGATCTGGAATCGATCTCCGTAACGCCTGAACTCCTGGCTCAGCACAGCATTACACCCGAAGAGTATCAACGGATCGTGGACGCGCTGGGGCGGGATCCTGGGCTGACCGAGCTGGGAATTTACAGCGTGATGTGGAGCGAGCACTGCTCCTATAAATCCTCGCGTGTGCACTTGAAGCGGCTGCCGACGCGCAGCAAGCTGGTGGTGCAAGGACCGGGAGAGAACGCCGGCATTATCGACGTGGGCGACGGGTGGGCCTGCGCCTTCAAAATCGAGTCGCACAACCACCCTTCCTTTATCGAACCTTTTCAAGGGGCCGCAACCGGGGTGGGCGGCATCCTGCGCGACATCTTTACTATGGGGGCCCGGCCGCTCGCGGTCATGGACTCGCTGCGCTTCGGCCCTGTCTGCGAAGAGGAATTGGGGAAAGACCGGTCAGCCTCCGCGGTGGCACGCAAGAATCATTCGCTGCTCGAAGGGGTGGTCAGCGGCATCGCCGGCTACGGGAACTGCTTCGGGGTTCCGAACCTGGGCGGGGAGACGCGCTTCGAGCCGTGCTATTCCGGCAATCCTCTGGTCAACGCCTTCGCACTGGGACTGGTGAGGCGGGATGAGATTTTCTATGCCAAGGCCTCCGGCATCGGGAACCCGGTGATTTACGTCGGGGCCAAGACCGGCCGCGACGGCATCCATGGGGCCACCATGGCCAGCGAGGAGTTCAAGGAAGGCGCGGAGCAAAAGCGGCCCAACGTGCAGGTGGGTGATCCCTTCATGGAAAAGCTGCTGCTGGAGGCCTGCATCGAGGCCATGCGCACCGGGGCGGTCGTGGGCATCCAGGATATGGGGGCCGCGGGACTTACCTGCTCTACCTGCGAAATGGGCGCTCGCGGGGGGGTGGGGCTGGAAGTGGAACTCGACCATGTGCCGCAACGGGAAACGGGCATGTCGGCCTACGAGATCATGTTGAGCGAAAGCCAGGAGCGCATGCTGCTGGTGGCCGAGCGGGGCCGTGAAGACGAAGTGCTGCGGGTTTTTGAGAAGTGGGGTCTGGATGGGGTAATCGTGGGGGAAGTGATTCCCGAGCCCAGGTTGCGCATTCTGCACCATGGCCAGCTGGTCGCGGATATTCCCAACCAGTCGCTTACTGACGATGCTCCGCTGTATCACCGCCCGGTCGGGGAGTGGAGAGCGCCGGTCACCCTTAGCCCGCCGCCCGAGGTGCTGGAGAAGCTCACCTTCTTTGAGGAGACGCTGAGCGGGTCGACCGCTGCCGCCACCAACTATGCGGACGAACTGCGGGCTTTGCTCGCCTCCTCGAATATTTGTTCGAAGAGCTGGATCACCGAGCAATACGATTCCATGGTGCAGACCAATACGGTGCAAGGCCCGGGCAGCGAAGCGGGCGTCATGCGCATCAAGGGGACCAGCCGCGGCTTGGCGATGGCGCTTGATGGCAATTCACGGTGGTGCTACCTGGATCCCAGGCTGGGCGCGTCGCATGCTGTCGCCGAGGCTGCGCGCAAGGTAGCCTGCACTGGAGCGACTCCCGTGGCCGCCACCAATTGCCTTAATTTCGGGAACCCGGAGAAGCCAGAGATTATGGCCCAGCTCTCCTCGGCCATCGACGGCATCTCCGAAGCATGCCTTGCTTTGGGAACCCCGATTACCGGAGGCAATGTTTCGCTCTATAACGAAACCCGCGGGCAGGGTATTTATCCCACACCGGTGATGGGGATCGTGGGCATTCTCGATGAGGTCAGCAAGGCGGTAGCCGCGGATTTCGCGCAGGCCGGGGATGCCGTGCTGCTGATTGCTCCCGCATCGGTTCCCCCGCTCGAGGAGCGGATGCAGGAGTTCGGCTCCTCAGAGTACGCGCGCAAAGTTCTCTCTGCCCTGTGGGGTACGCCGCCCAGCCTGGATCTGCAAGTGGAAGCGGCGCTGCATCGTTGCCTGGCTGAATTAGCGGAGCAAGGTGTGATCCATTCCGCTCGGGATATTTCCGATGGTGGCGTTGCCGTGGCCCTGGCGGAAGGATGCTTTTGCCATGGTATCGGCGTGCGGGCAAACCTTTTGAAGGCGCCGGATCTGCCGGCGGAATGGGATCTGTTTGGAGAGACGGCGAGCCAGTGCATCGTCAGCTGCTCGCGGGCATCGGTGGCGCAGGTGGAAAGAATCGTTGGGCTACATCCGGGCTTGATGGTCGCGTCGCTGGGAGAAACCGTGGCTGAGCTCTTTGAGCTTGCCATCGATGGCCGGGTGCTGATTCGGGAAAAAGTTTCCGGCCTGCGAAACGTCTGGTCGACGGCGCTGGCCGCGCTGTTGCGCAACGATCCGCCGATAGGGAATTAGGGCCATGGAAGAACCTTTCGATAAGTTGAGGGAAGAGTGTGGTGTGGTTGCGGTGCACAGCCACCCGGATGCGGCGCGGCAGGCCTATCTTGCCCTCTACGCACTGCAGCATCGCGGGCAAGAGTCGGCCGGCATCGCCACGGCAGACTATACCAACCTCTACAACATCAAGGGCATGGGCCTGGTCGCCGATATTTTTACCGACGATGTGCTGGGCAAGTTGCCCGGCGAGTTGGCGATTGGCCACACTCGCTACTCCACCACCGGCGACTCGGCCCTGCTGAATGCGCAGCCTATCCGCGTCGACTCGACTCGCGGCCTGATCGCCATCGCGCACAACGGCAACCTGGTGAACCTGGGCAGTCTGCGCACCCGGTTGGAGCGGGAAGGCGCGTACTTCCAGACCACCAGCGATTCCGAGATCATCGTGCAGTTGATTGCCCACTCCAACGCCAAGTCGCTCATCGAGGCGATCGGCGACTCGCTTCGCCAGGTAACGGGCGCGTTCTCGATCGTCATGATGACCCGGGATCGCATTTTTGCCGCCCGCGATCCGTATGGATTCCGACCCCTCTCGATGGGCCGTATCACCAATCCAGACGGACCTGACACTGTAGTTTTTGCCTCGGAGACCTGTGCGTTTGACTTGCTGCGCGCGAAATACGAGCGCGATGTGAAGCCGGGAGAGTTGGTGATGGTTACGCGCGACGGTGTCAGTTCGGTGCAGTATGCAACCGGCACCCGGCAAGCGAGCTGCATCTTCGAGCATGTGTATTTCGCCCGGCCCGACAGCCGCATCTTTGGCCGCTGGGTGCAGGCCAGCCGGGAGCAGATGGGCCGCCGCCTGGCCATCGAATCGCCGGTCGAAGCCGACCTGGTGGTGCCCGTTCCCGATTCCGGGGTGACGGCGGCGCTGGGGTACGCGGCGCAGAGCGGAATTCCCTTCAACTTCGGGCTCATCCGCAACCATTATGTGGGGCGTACGTTTATTGAGCCGGAGCAGCGGGTGCGCGATTTTGGAGTGAAGCTCAAGTTGAATCCGGTGCGAAATCTGCTCGAGGATAAGCGCATCATCTTGATCGACGACTCCATTATTCGCGGCACCACGAGCCGCAAGATTGTGCGCATGGTGCGTGCCGCGGGAGCCAAGGAAGTGCATTTGCGCATCAGCTGCCCGCCTACGATCTCACCCTGCTACTACGGAGTGGACACACCGAGCAAGGTCGACCTGATTGCCGCCAACGCGTCCGTCGAAGAGATTCGCCAATACATTGAAGCTGATTCGCTAGCGTATCTCTCCCTGGAAGGCCTGGAGCAGGCCTGCGACGGCGGTGAAGGCAACCATTACTGCACGGCGTGCTACACCGGCGAGTACCCGACGCAATGGGTGGACGTGGCCGAGATTCTACCTGCTACTACGGCCGCCTCCTAGACATCCCACCCACATCTCGCAAAAGCGCGAGATATGGGGCACTCCCTTTTTGGGGCCCACCCCCTATTCATTCGCGACAGTTTCGCTCAAGGGCTGCGTATCTCTCGCGTTTTGTCGCAGAATGCGACGACCCATAGCTGACGTTATGGCGCCTTGACGTTTCGGGCCGGCCTTGCCGATACCGAAAGTGGATATCTAGATGAACCGAGCGGACAAACTCCCATCCGGCGCCGGCGTGCTACCGGATCAAAGGCCGGGAAACGAAGTCCACTTGAAGCGGCGGATCACGTTCGCGGTCGCAGTCGCGGCGCTTTTAACCGGTCTGCTGGGTTTGCTCTCGTGGCAAATGTCGCGGCTTGCCGCGGAAGAATCCGACCGGGTTGTGCACACGTACCAGGCATCGAGACGGCTGCAACTCGCACTCCGCCATGCCGATGACGTGGAAACCGGTACCCGCGGGTTTGCCCTGACGGGCGTGGACCAATTTCTGGAACCGTACGAGAGTGGAAGAGAGGCTTTAGGCCGTGATCTCGAGGAGTTGCCCACACTCATCACCGATATTCCGGTCCAGCATCAGCGGTTGATCACGTTCAGGGACGAGGCGGCTAACCGGCTGCAGGCTGCGGGGTCCGTGATCGCAGAGCGACGCGCGACGGGCAAGGCGCCTGGCGTTCAAGAACTCCTGAATGGCAAACACATCATGGATGCCATGCGCGTCACCGTGCATGAGATGGACGTGGAGGAACGCCGGCTTCTGGAGGAACGATCGCAGCGGTCAGAGCGTAGACGCCGTTTCACCAGCACTGCTATCGGATTCGGCTCTTTCCTGGGGATCGCGTTCCTGACAATAGCCGGGGTGGTTATCCGGCGAGGGATCTCCACCGGCGCTCGGGCCGAGGGCCAGGTGAGGGCCTTGAATGCCGAGTTGGAAGATCGGGTGCAGCAACGCACTGCCGCTTTTGAAGCTGAAGTACGGGCCCGGCGGGAAACCGAAGCCAAGTTGAGCAGCAGCGAAGAATCGTTACACATGATGCTGGATGGTATCGGTGACTATGCCATTTACCGGTTGGATGTCGATGGGTGCGTGGCCACCTGGAATTCTGGCGCAGCGCGAATCCTCGGATACCATGCCGAAGAAATCCTTGGCCGGCACGTCTCTACTTTTTACCCTGCGATTGGCGAATACGAAAAGCATGCGCAGGAATCGCTGCAACACGCGGCGATCACAGGACGTTCTGAAGAAGAAGCGGTGCGCGTTCGAAAAGACGGCTCGACCTTCTGGGCCAACGCGGTCATCACCTCTTTGTACGATGCGAACGAAAAGCTGAATGGCTACTCAAAGGTCATGCGCGACATCTCCGAGCGCAAGCGGTCGGATGAGGAATTAAGGAGGCAGGCGAAGCTGCTGGAGCTGGCGCATGACGCCATCATCGTGCGCGATCTGCAGGCAAACATCGTGTTCTGGAATCATGGCGCCGAACAGATGTATGGCTGGTCCGCAGAAGAAGCTGCCGGTCAGCAGGTGCATACCCTGTTACATACTGTGTTCCCGGTTTCCCTGGAGGCTATCGAGGAAACATTGCGCAGCGAGGGTGAGTGGGAGGGAGAATTACGGCACACCACCCGCGCCGGCGTGGAGTTGGTGGTGACGAGCCGCATGTCGCTACAGAGGGACGAACGATGCGAGCCCATCGCCACGATGGAGATCAACCGCGACATCACCGATCGTAAACAAGCGGAAGAAATTCGCGAGCGGCTGGCTGCTGTCGTCAATTATTCGAACGACGCCATCATGAGCAAGACCCTCGATGGGACTCTGACCGATTGGAATCGGGGCGCCGAGACGCTGTTTGGCTATACGGCTGCGGAGGTTGTCGGCACACCGATAGCTGCCCTCATGTCGCCCAAGTTGGCGGAGGAAGAACTGCGGACGCTCGCCCGCGTCGGGCGTGGCGAAGAGGTGGACAACATCGAGACGACCTGGATCCGCAAGGATGGCACCTCGGTCTATATTTCGATTGCTTTTTCGCCGGTCCGCGATGGACGAGGAAATATTGTCGGGGTTTCGAAGGTGGCTCGGGATATAACCCAGCGCAAAGAGGCGGAACAGATCCTGCGCGAGAAAGAGCATCTGCTGTCAGAGTCGCAACGCATCGCTCATATCGGAAGTTGGATGTGCGACCTCGCCGATCCTGAAGGGAGGCTGGCGTGGTCAGATGAGCTCTATCGGATGTACGGCGTGGACAAGGCTTCCTTTGTGCCGACCATTGAGAGTTTGATCCAGAGGGTCTTTCCAGACGATCAGGCGAAATTGCGCAACTGGATTGCTGACTGTGCCGCCGGCAAAAAGCCGGGCGACCTGGAATACCGGGTGCCGATGCAAGATGGTTCCGTCCGCTACTTCAGCCGGCGGGGAGGACTAGAGTATGACGCCGAAAACAGGCCGGTAAGGATTTTCGGGACAACTCAGGACATCTCTGAACGGAAGCAAGCCGAGAGTTTGTTACGCGAGAGCGAGGAACGGTTTGAGGCCATGATCAACGGCATTCCCCAGTTGGCCTGGATGGCTGATGCCGATGGCTCGATCTTCTGGTACAACCGGCGGTGGTATGAGTACACCGGCACAACGTTTGCCGACATGCAGGGATGGGGATGGCAGAGCGTGCACCAGCCGGACATGCTGGCGGAAGTGATGGAACGATGGCCGCGCGCTATTCGAGAAGGCGAGCTCTTTGACATGGAGTTTCCTCTACGCGGTGCGGATGGAATTTATCGGACCTTTCTGACCCGCGGGGTGCCCTTGAAAGACGCGACGGGCCGCGTGTCTCGCTGGTTTGGCACCAACACCGACATCAGCGAGCGCAAGCAAAACGAAGAGCGGGTTGCCCGGCAGGCGGAAGAACTCGCGCGGTCACGGGTAGAGCTGGAAACCCAGAAGCTTACATTGCAGTCGATTTTGGACAGCCTGGAGGAAGGCCTGGTGGCCACCAACGAGCAGGGACGGTTCATTCTCTGGAACCCGGCAGCCAAAAAGATCGTTGGCTTGGACTCGGCGGATATGTCCCCGGAGGAGTGGAGCGCGCACTACGGTACCTTCTTACCTGACATGGTCACGCCCTTCCCAAATGAGCAAAATCCGCTGTTACGTGCCCTTGCCGGAGAGGTGAGCAGTGCGGTCATGTACCTTCGCAATCCGGCACTTAATAGAGGAGTTTGGATCGAAACCAACGGTGCTCCTTTGCGCGACGTACACGGCAAGACCACAGGGGGCGTGATCGCCTTTCGCGACATAACGAAGAGAAAAGCGGACGAGTTGGAGATTCGCAAGCTCAACGAGGACCTGGAGGAACGGATCACGTTGCGGACGGCGCAACTGCAATTGGCGAACAAGGAATTGGAGGCGTTCTCCTACTCCGTATCCCACGATCTCCGCGCGCCGCTGCGGCATATCGCCGGCTTCTCCCGAATTCTTATCGGCGAGTACGGTGACGGGATGGCGCCGGAGGCGAGGAACCACGTGCAGCGGATCCAGAACGCAGTCAGCCGCATGGGAATGCTGATCGACACTTTGCTGGAGTTTGCCAAGCTTGGACGCCAATCGTTGAAGATGCAACCCAGCGAATTGAACACCATTGTGGAGCAAGTGATTGCCATGCTGCAGCCGGAGTGTGAAGGACGGGATGTGGAATGGCGGGTGGCCGCATTGCCCGTAATGAAATGCGACCGCATCCTGATAGGGCAGGTTTTCCAGAATCTTCTCGGCAATGCTCTCAAGTACTCCCGCGGCCGGAGCAAGGCGATCATCGAGATAGACAGCATCCAGGAGGAGGGCAAAACTCCTGTCCTCTTCGTTCGTGACAACGGTGCGGGCTTCAACATGCAGTACGCCACCAAACTGTTCGAGGTGTTCCAGCGCATGCACACGGAGTCTGAATTCGAAGGAACCGGCGTCGGCCTCGCTACAGTCAACCGGATTATTCAAAAACATGGAGGCAGCATTTGGGCACAGGCAGAGGTAGATAAGGGAGCAACATTTTTCTTCACTCTTGGCGCGAGCGACGCAGTAAGGCTGGGGCCCAACGCGGTGGTGGCGGGGGTATGAGACGGAGCAGGCGACGCAAAGACAAGAGATGTCTCGCTAACCGGACGCGATAGTTACAAACACTCCGCAGGCGACTTTGATCTGGACAGAGGCGACGGAACAGCGGCCTCCGTCTGCGTTACGGCGGAGGGCTTCAAAAGGCGGAGGGGAAGAGTGGGCTTAGCAAGCCGCCCGGCTGAAGCTGTCTCAAGGTCACTGAGCGCGGCCACTGCCGCCTTACTGTCGTTTCGGCGCAGCAACAGGTCACAATGCTCGCTCAGCCCACGCAATCTGAGAATCTTTCCGCGGTCCCGGTAGCGTTGGGCGATCGACTGGATGACTTCGAGCGCCGAAGAATCCATGATCCGGGCGTGATCGAAATTCAGGTAGACCTCGGGCGGGTCTTCCCTGGGAGTAAAGAAGCGCGAAAACCGGGTAGCCGACGCGAAGAAGAGACTGCCGTGAACGGAATAGATCTTGCTCGCGGGCGTGCGGGTAATCGTTACCTCAAGTTGCTGGGCATGATCCCATGCAAAGACCAGAGCAGCGATTACGATCCCCGAGACGACGGCAACCGCAAGATTGGTAAAGACTGTAATCAGGGTCACGACGACCATCACCATCGCGTCGTGCCGGGGTATCCTGGTTATGCCTCGAAGGCTTTTCCAGCTAAAAGTATCCGCTGCCACAACGAACATGATCCCGACCAGGGCCGCCAGCGGAATACGCTCGATATATTTCGATCCAGCGAGTATGAAACAGAGTAGAAAGACGCCGGCGGCGACGCCGGAGAGTCTGCGCCGGCCACCTGCTTTTATGTTGATCATGCTCTGCCCGATCATGGCGCAGCCGCCCATTCCGCCGAACAGGGCGGCCACCAAATTACCCGCGCCCTGCGCCATGGACTCCTGATTCGGACGGCCTAGCGTGTCGGTGATCTCGTCAATCAGGTTCAACGTCAGCAACGTCTCCACCAGGCCGATCACTGCGAGTACCAGTGAGTAGGGCAGGATGACGCGAAGGGTTTCCAAGCTATAAGGAACCTGCGGCAGGTGAAAAGCCGGTAGCGAACCGTGAATGGAAGCCAGATCGCCGACAGTACGCGTCTTGATGCCAAGCACCAGCGTCGCCAACGTGGTCACGAGAATGCCGGCAAGAGCCGCGGGGAACGCTTTCGTCAACCTGGGGAGCACGAGTGTAACGACCACGGTGACGGCAACCAATGACAACATCGTCAACAGCACGGGACCTGGAAGCCAGGTCTCGGTTCCGTGAGCCCGGTTCGCACGGAAGTGTTGCAGTTGAGCAGACGCAATGACGATCGCCAATCCATTCACAAAACCTAGCATGACGGAATGCGGAACCATCCGAATGAGCTTGCCCAGGCGAAACACCGCGAAGAGCATCTGGAGGATGCCGGTAAGAATAATGGCAGCGAAGAGGTACTCAACGCCATGCTGGACGACAAGTCCGGCGGATACCACGGCCATAGAACCCGCGGCGCCGGAAATCATGCCGGTGCGGCCGCCGAAGGTAGCCGCGATGAGACAAATGATGAATGCCGCATACAAGCCGGTGAGCGGGTTTACATGGGCCGTGAGTGCGAAACCAACCACCTCTGGCACCAGGGACAACGCGGCCGTCAAGCCGGCCAAAACTTCAACCCTGATTTCCCTCGCGTTCATTGAAACAGTCCCAAAGCGGCGCTGGGGGAGAGCGCCTGCGGAAAGTTGGAGTCCAATTCCGTGTCCACCTACGTCAAACATGATAGTGGGGAATGAAGTGAAACTTAACACAAAGGGAGCATGGACACAAGCTGTTTGGTCCAATCGAGATTTTTTTCTTCTTGAGTGGTGAGGGCAACGAGCGCAGTTGCGATTTTGTTTCATCCGCCAGCGCGGTCGAATAGAATAGGTAAGCCCGAATTACGCACAAGCAGTCAAGCCCTATCTTGCAGACGTTAGCCGGCTGCGTCTTTCCGGGTTAGAAATCCGTATTCTCCCATGTGCGCCCACCCCCCGCGCGAACACGGGTGTTCGAAACTCATTTTAGGAAAAGAATGTTAGAAGACAATTTATCGCGCTCATTGCGCACCTTGAGGGAAGCTCGACAGATTTCCTTGCGCGCATTGGCCGAACAGACTGGCTTTTCTGCGAGCTTTTTGTCGCAGATCGAACATGGCCAGGCGTCTCCTTCCATTGGGTCGATGGAGAAGATCGCCACTGCTCTCGGCGTAACCCTGTCGCAGTTTTTCCACCATGCGGAGGGTGCACAAGGGGTTGTTGTCCGGCGCGATCATCGCGATCGAATGAATCTGGAATGGTCGCACGCGGAAGTCGAACTGGCAGGCACGCTGAACGGGAAAAATCAGCTCAATGGAGTGTTGGTGAAATTGAAGGCCGGAGGCTTGAGCGGAAAAGAACCAAGCCCCTCGCCGAACGATGAACTGCTGTTCGTCTACCAGGGGGAGGTTGTACTCACGCTGGCGGACACGGATCACATCCTGGCGTCGGGCGATTCTGCGGCTATTCCGTCGGGCGTGAAGCGACGGCTGCGGAATGACTCGAACCAGCCGGCGCAGTTCCTCATTGTGTCGGCCAAGTTCATTCCTTAAAGCTTCGAATATTTCCAGTAGGTACACCTTCATTTGGGGCGGTCCCAGCCCTTTGTTTTTGCATCTGACTCCTAGACTGCACGCTGACATTGCCCTTTCCGGTCCGTGCCCGGGACGGCAAACAGCCTGTGATCGCTTGCAGCAAATCGTCTGTTAACAACAAGATAGCGGGTTACCGTTTCGATGCAACCGGGAGCCACAGGCTTGGCTTGCCGTACCCTGGCTCCAAACTGTGTTAAATAAAGGTTTACAATTTGTCAGATTTCACTTAATTATTGACAAATAGTTAGACCATGCTTAACTTTAGAGTTGGGCCGAAGGGCCACAAGGAGCGCCGCTTTCTCCCGGTGGCGATCGTTGAGAAACGAACGTAGCGTTTTTGCGTTTGGTCGTGCCTGGTCTGGTCTGCGCTAGCGGATGGACTGGGATTCTGTTAGGAGTCTCGGTCTCGGCCAATGGGAGTTAGCTCTGCAACACTTCAATAGTCCCCGGTCAAGCTTCAGTCCCAAAAAGCTGTTGCACAACGGCTTCTTGCAGAACGTCATCGCTCTGTACGGGGTACAAGCTTGCACCTATGCACTGCCCCTGGTGACGTTTCCATATCTTGCACGCGTGTTGGGTCCTTCCGGCTGGGGAGTGGTGGTGTTTGCGCAGGCCATCGGCATCGTGATCACTTGCATCGTGGAGTACGGCTTTGATATTTCCGCAGCGCGGGAGACCTCCATCCACCGCGACGACCCGAGGCGGCTTTCTGAGCTAATTTCAGGGGTCTTGGGAGCGAAGACGCTGCTCTCGATCGTCTGCGTTGCGGGCGCACTTTTTTGCCGGCGCTTCACGCACAATGTCGCACCCTCCGCTGCGCTTTTCTGGTCAAGCACCATCTGGGGCGTCTGTCAGGGCATCAATATGCTTTGGTTCTTCCAGGGGCTGGAACGAATGAAGCTGGCGAGCGCCCTCGAGATAGCAGGAAAAGTGCTGGCTACCTTGAGTATCTTCGTGCTGGTCCATCAGCCTGCGGATGGCTGGAAGGTAATGGCCGCTCAATGTGTCGGCTGCATAGTAGCCCACGGGGTAACGGTGGTGTTGGCCTATCGGGAGGTGGGGTTCCGCTGGCCGACACTGCGTTCGATGAGGGATGCGCTGCGCCTGGGATGGTCCATGTTTTTGTTTCGCGCCGTGCAGGGCCTTTCCGGTTCTGTTAACCGGCTGGTGCTCGGCGCGGTTGCCCCCGTGGCGGCTCTAGGTGAGTATGCCGGTGCGGAAAGAATCACACGCGTGTTTCAGCAAGGCATGTGGCCGGTGAACCAGGCGCTTTATCCCAAACTGACCAAGCAGGCCCATCACGATCCTCAAGATGTGATGAAGACAGTCAGGCTCAGTGTCATTTTCCTGGGTGGGCTGGGGTTGGTCTTCGGCTTGGCTATTTTCTTCGGCGCGCCGCTGCTCGTGCACCTCATTCTGGGCCTCGCCTTTCAGGATTCAGTCCTTGTGCTGCGGGTCTTTGCCCTATGGATTCCGCTGACTGCGCTCGTAACGTTGATGACCTTCCAGCTGCTTTTGCCGCATCAGCTGGACAACCAATTCAACTTTGTCAATATCACGTCCGCCCTGGTGGGCATTGCGGCCGCAGTGCTGCTGGCGCCCAGATTCAGCGCCGTAGGTATAGCGTGGTCCGCGGTCATCGCCCAAGCCTATACCGTGCTCGCCTTCTGCATCGTATTGTCGAGAGCGGGGTTGAATCCGTTCGCGCGCCGTCCGGCCGTTCGCTCCGGCATTCCGGCGGCCGTGTAGATGCAACCAGAAGCCTGAAACCTGAGACAACTTCTGACAGAGCCAGTTCATGACCGGCACGAACGACGGTAAGTGAGGCGGGACCACTCGGACGGTTCGATTACCTTGCTTTGGTTTTCCCCCGGATAAACAGACCCGGCACCTTCCTACCCTTGATGGATGGCGAGGACTCGCAGTCATCGGCGTCATGCTCTTACACGGCCGATTCTTTGCCAACCCTTCGCTGCAGAAAAGTTCTCTCCACGGCGGCACCGGGTTGCGGTTTTTTTCGCCATAGCGGCTTTCTTATTTCCCACCTTCTGCTCCAGGAGCATGACCGGACCGGCTCAATCGATTTGGTGCGTTTTTATTTCCGAAGATGTGCGCGCATCATGCCGGCCTACTATGTTGCCCTCGTGGGCGTTGTTCTCATCGCGGCCCTCGGCGCGACCCGGTTGGATCGACCTCAGTTGATGAGCTGCCTGCTTTTTTACCGCAACTACATGCCGCTGGGGATGGATGAGGCTTCCGGCTACTATACGGCGCACTTCTGGTCACTCTCGGTCGAAGCGCATTTTTATTTGATTTGGCCGATGGTCGTGGCCTTTATTCCCAGGCGTGCCGGCAGGATCGCATTCCTACTGGCCATTGGGGTATTAGTCTGGAGATCCTTGGACCCGCAGGTTATGGACGACACCAGAATGGACGGCTTATTTTGGGGGTGCCTTGCAGCCATATATTTCGAGCGTCTGCGCAACTGGGTAGCAGGCATCCCTTTTTACTCAGTTATGGTTACCTATCGGAGCTTTAGTCGTGGTCAGCATGCGGCTTCCTCTCGCACCCGTTTGGCACGTCTGCTTTGAGACGGTGCTGCTACCCGCGCTGGTTCTGAGCACGGTTTTGCAACCAACAAGCTGGTTATCTCGCGCGCTGGAATGGAAGCCCCTGGTGTGGATCGGAACCATTTCGTATAGTTTGTATCTTTGGCAGAAATTCTTCCTGCCCCCTTTGGTTCCAGCCCGGGGGGCGTTTTATTTTCTCCAACAGGCGCCTTTGAAAGTGTTGGCCATATTGCTCATGGCAACGATCAGCTATTATCTTGTGGAGTTGCCAATGACTCGCTGGGGTCACCGGGTAACCGGCTCCCCGCGCCTGGTTCGGCCGGGACGGAACCAGGCGCTTTTCTTGCCGCAAGGGTGATGGGTAGATCACATTTTTTGCCGCGGCTGGTTTCAGGCAAACCTTTTCAGCCTCTGAACCGGTTGAGGGCTGCCGTGGTTAAAGAACCTATCTGTTACCCAGGCCAACGGTGGCATCAGAATGAATAGGGCGATCGCAACGATGAGGCGGCGAATGATTGGCCCGGACGGAACGTTTTCGCAAACGGCGACCGCCGCGGTGATTGCGAAATAGGTGACCGGATTGAGCAAGAGGAGCATTCGGAGAGCTCCGAAGCCGCTGTAAACCTTGCTGCCCAGGGAAACGTGCAGGGCACCTTGTGCGGGCACCCACGACAAACGACGGTCGAAATCCCAGCCACTGAAGAAACGCTTTGCCGCGTTAGCCGATGCGCGATTAGCGTCATACATCACTGCGACAGGCTCGGTGGGCCACTCCACAAAGGCCAAAGACGCTGCCGTCATGCCGTAGAAAAAAACCGTAAATGTAGTGCCGGTGAAAAGTAACAAGCTGGCCTGGAAGAGAACATTGAGGATGATCGCCCATTCGTAAAGGCTGGGGATCAAGATACAAGGAATAACCCCTAGTTCTGTAACAATTGTGGACCAGCACATGAACTTGGCCAGGAACATGGCCGGAAGCAGCGCATCCAGTGCGATGTACCAGGGTTGATGTAAACGATTGACCGCCCAGTTTTCAAAGAACACCCCACTGTGCCAGTCGGCATCGAGCAGCTTATTGAGGCCCGCACCAAAGTAGGTGAGGGCCAACTGCCAGCGCAGGAACGGGTAGCCGCCAGGTTTGTATAAGCCGGCGAGGAAAAGCATGAGCCCACAGAAGGTCTTGTTGTTGCCGTAGTACGCCTTGGATGACACGACGGCGAGCAACATCGTCGCACCCAGGACCACGGAAGCAATGCGGATTCGGCGGTTGAAAACGATCGCTAGGGCAGAAAGGATGAAAACTGTCTGCAGTGTGTGCTTGAAAAGAAGCGGCGGAATGGCGTCGATCGGCGGGATGAACGAAAGCCAGGGGTCCGGCAATATCCGGACGTGGTTGGTCAGGAGGAGAGCAATCGCCAATACTTTGACCAGGACCGTCAGATTCACCGGCAGGCCGGTTCCAGTGCATTTCAGTGGATTCCACGAGGTCACTGCTGGGTTTGGGATGGCGGCCAGTCCCATTCGCGCGGTTCCTTTCCGTTCACCCGGTATTTCATCACGATGGTTGTTTTATCGCCAAGTGCCTCGTGTTTCTCTTCTGCCTGTTGCAGCATGTCGATCACGTGTTGGGGAGACCGATTGTCAAAGCCCTTCATTCCCCGGCGGTAGCGACGCTGAAACTCGGCAGGAGTTAAGGTGTGGCCATTGACGACGGCAGAAGCGACATAGTCTGTCTGCGTGTCGAAGGGCGCCCAGCAGAAATATCGAGTTGGGACGAATCTCGCGTATACAATCGCGCCAAACTGAAACGCAAGCAAGAGTATAGGGATTATGGTTCGCATCGGCTGCCTACCAATATAGCTTGGCCGCTGGGCCAAACGGGAGTTTCGAAGACCTCTCATGATGCAATACTTGATCTCTCATGATGGAAATCGTGGCGGAAGTGATGCTAGTCAAGCGTTTCGTTGGCTGTCAAGAGGCAAGAGACCATAGGCTTAACAGACAGCAGGTCTGTTCTTCGAATGCCTCACCCGACCAGCAGAAACAATGGAGGGCTTCGACCGTCTTCTTCCGCCCACGTACGCTGGCGCGAACATGGGGCACCCATCAAGCTCGGTTTAGTCATTCCTTCCCGATTCTCACCTTCACTGCCCAAGAGACCTCCAGGGATCAAGGAGGCTCCGCGGCCTGCTAAAGCTCGACTTGCCGTTCATTGGTATAAATGGATCGCGGGAGTAACCCAGCCATGAGACGCGTTGCCCTTCTAGTCGCCGTTTGTGCGCTTTGCGCGCTGACATTCGAGAGTCCAGCGGACCAGCGCGGGCTTCGCGTTTCGATTGTTCGAGACCCGGCCGCGGATGCGCCGGTGCGGCATGGAGTGGATAGCCTTAAAGCGGCCCTGCGCGCCCGGAACATTCGCTTCGAAGAAGTCGCTGAGCTGCAGGCGGCCCGGGGAGAGACGGTTATTGTTGCCGGTCGTTTCACAGGGGCCTCCAGCGTTGCTGTGCCCAGCGCTCCGGAGTCGGTGGTGATTCATTGGGCGGAATGGAAAGGCAAGCCGCTGCTCACCTTAAGCGGCTCCGACGACCGGGGCCTCATGTATGGCCTGCTTGAGGTCGCGGATCGGATCGGTTGGGCGCGCGACCCGGCTAAGCCCCTGAGCGAAGTGCGGGACATAGTGGAATCGCCATCGGTGACCGACCGCGGAGTCACCATCTTCACCATGCAGCAGGCCCAGTTCGAAGACCGGCTTCATGACCCCCACTACTGGGAAAAATATTTCGACACCCTGGCGCGCGATCGTTTCAATAAGTTCCAGGTGTTATTTGCCTACGAGATGGATGGATACATGTGTCCAGCGTATCCCTATTTCGTGGATACTCCCGGTTTCCCTGATGTCAGGGTTGACGGTCTCAGCAGCGCGCAACAACAACGAAATGCCGCGGATCTCCATCGCCTTATTCACATGGCTCACGATCGCGGGATTGGGGTGACGCTTGGCTTCTGGTGCCACCTGTACCAAACCTCCTCCAGTTTCCGGAAGGCCAATCAGGAACAGGCGCAAATAGGTAAGGTGATTGGACTAAGCCTGAGCAATCTTGTCCCCTACACCCACGCTGCCCTGGCGACGATGCTGCGTTCCTTCCCCGAGGTGGATACGGTCCAGATCCTGATGAATCCCGAATCAGGATTGCGCACTCAGGACGCAAAGAGCTTTTTGACCAGCATTTACCAGGGTATGAAGGAAGCGGCTCCGAACCTTCAGTATGAAGTTCGCGCCAAGGGCGTCTCCGACGATGTGGTGGAACAGGGCCGGCAGATGGGCTTGAACATTCGCATGAATACCAAGTATTGGGCCGAACAGGTGGGCTTGCCGTATCACCCGACACATATTCAAGAGCTCAACCAGTTTGAACGACGGCATGGCTATGCCGACATGCTGAAATATCCGCGCGATTATCAATTGCACTGGACGCTCTGGACATCCGGAACTACCCGCATCCTGTTGTGGGGAGACCCCGACTACGTGAAGCGGTTTGCCGGGACGACCCACTTAGGCGATGGGGAAGGCTTCGACGTAATGGAGCCTTTAGCCACGAAAATGGCCGGCCATCCGCAACTGATGAAGCCCTTCGACTTGCTTACGCCGCAATACCGCTACTACGACTATGAATTCGAGCGGTATTGGCACTTTTTTCAGGTTTTCGGGCGCCTGACTTACAACCCGAATACTCCTTCCGAGGAGTGGGACCACGAGTTCACTGAGCGCTTCGGCAAGGATGCTGCCCCCTACGTGGAGCGAGGTCTGCACCGCGCGAGCCAGATTCTGCCCTACATCACCGCCTATTGTCTGCCTCCGAATCATTTCCCCACGACCCGAGGCTGGCCGGAACGCCAGCGGCAGGACGATCTGCCTGCCTACGCCAACGCGGAGCCGAGCGATTTAGAGCAGTTCGAGAGCCTGCGGGGCGCCGCAAACGACATGGTGGTGGGTGGGGAATCCGCGAAGGTTTCGCCTTTGAAGACCAGCCAATGGTTTGCCCAAGCGTCGCAGGATGTGCTCTCCCTGGTGAAGGAAGCGGAGCAACATGCGGGGCCTAACCCGAGCAAAGAATTTCTATCGACCATGGTCGACCTGAAGATTTTGGCAAACCTCGCTTCCTATCACGCAAAACGCATTCCGGCGGGGTTGAGCCTGGCGCTTTACAACCAAACCCATGATCTGTTTGCGCTCGATGATGCAATCGCCAGGGAGAAAGAGGCGATCGCAGCATGGCAGGGAATTGTGGATGCCGCCGGAGACGCTTACAACCCGGATTTAATGATGGGGCTTCCGGAGTTCGACCTCAGCGGCAGTTGGAAAGACGAAATGGCGAAATTCAAGCATGGGCTGGATGCACTGGAGCTTGAGCGCTCGCAATATTCGCTGGCAGCCAGCCGGGTTATCGGCCGCTTTGATTTGGGTCCGGGGAGCACTCTTCCCGGTTACCAACGCCTCGCGTTTAAGGCTGGCTCCAAATTCGAGACCAACGGCAGTAACCTGATTACCCTTGACGTTCCCGACGGGCGGTATCAAGTAAAAGTGGGAATCAAAGACGACCAAAAGAGCCACGGTCCCATGTGGATCGAACTCAACGGGGTCCAATACAGCGATGTGTTTAGCGTGCCGATGGGGCAAGAGGTGGAAAGGACCATGGAGACCTCGGCGGTCGATGGCAAACTCAAGATTTTGTTCGACCACACCACCAGCGCCGACTGGTACGCGAGCACGTTAGACGTTACGCGGGTGGATCCTGTGATTGCCCATGTCCCGGTAAGGAAGATTGTTCCCGGCAAGGATCTCGAGGTGCGCGCTTCTGTCGCCGGCGTAGTTGCAATTTCCGGCGTGCGGGTCTATTACGGAGATGTTCATCGCGGCTTCGCAGCCGTGGAAATGCAAAATTTACAGGCACAACTTTATCGGCTCGTGATTCCTTCTTCAAAGGTTGAGGATGGAATGTCTTATTTCCTCGAGGCCGCAGATACGTCAGGAAGGGTAGGCCGTACTCAACCCGTCGCCGTGCGGGTTTGTGAGGATGATCAGCCACCGAGTCTGCGACAAACTCCAGTCACCTCCGCGCAACCGGGAAAGCCCTTGAACATCTCCGCCCAAGTGGAGGATCCTTCCGGAGTGAAATGGGTCCACTTGCTCTATCGCGGACTAAGCCAGCACCAGGACTTCCAAGTATTGCCGATGTTACCGGCCGGAAGCGGAAACGAGTACCAGGCCACGATTCCTGGAGAGAACATCGATCCCCATTTCGATCTGATGTATATGTTCGAAGTCATGGATAACGACGGCAACGGCAAGATTTACCCAGACCTTGCCCAGGAAACTCCGTACGTCGTGGTCAAGGTTCTTCAACAGCAGGCATCTGGCGGCGTGAAGCCGTAGCGTGTTTTGAATTGCGACTTGATTGATTCTTCCAGTACTCCCTCGTCCACGAGCGCGCCGATTGCAGCAAAGGCGATGTTGGTGCGGTCTACTCCGAAGTACCTGCGCAGAGAAGCTCGGGTATCGCTGCGTCCAAAGCCATCAGTCCCCAGGGTCACGTATCTCCCAGGCACCCAGGTGCGGATCAAATCTGCAACCGCGCTGACGTAGTCGCTCGCAGCAATCACGGGGCCCTCGGTTGCTCCGAGACACTGCTCGACTACGGCCTTGGCGTCTGCTCCTGCGCGGCGGGCTCGATCGGTTGCCAGTCCATCCCGCCGCAGCTCGGTGAAACTAGTCACGCTCCATACATCTGCGGCAATTTGCCAATCTTTCTCCAGCAGTTCCGCGGCAGCGATGGCTTCGCGCAAGATGGTTCCCGAGCCCAGCAGTTGCACTTGCGGCCGTCCGTCGATATCGCTCTTGCGGAAAAGATACAGCCCGCGAAGGACGCCTTCTTCTACCTCCGGCGGCTCCGCCGGATGATGGTAGTTTTCGTTCATGGTGGTGACGTAATAGAACACATCTTGCTGCTGCTCCAGCATGGCTTTCATGCCCGATTGCAGAATGATGGCGAGCTCGTAGGCGAAGCAGGGATCATAGGCACGGCAGGATGGGATGGTAGAGGCGATGAGGTGGCTGGTTCCGTCCTGGTGCTGCAGGCCCTCGCCCGATAACGTGGTTCGGCCGGCAGTCGCTCCTATGAGAAAACCGCGGGCCCGTGAGTCCGCCGCCGCCCAGATCAAATCACCTACCCGTTGGAAGCCGAACATGGAATAAAAAATGTAGAAAGGGAGGGTCGAGAGGCCGTGGTTACTGTAGGAGGTTCCCGCGGCAATCCAGGAAGCAAGCGCGGCGGCTTCATTGATTCCTTCTTGCAGGATCTGACCATCGCGCGCTTCCTTGTAAGGCAGTAGGTCTGATTGATCCTGAGGCTCGTAGAGCTGGCCGCAGTGAGAGTAGATACTCACCTGGCGGAAGAGAGACTCCATGCCGAAGGTGCGTGCTTCGTCGGCCACGATGGGAACAATCGCGTGCTTGAAGGAAGTGGTCTTGAGCAGCCCCGACAACATGCGGACGAAGGCCATCGTGGTCGAAATTTCTCTTGGCTCCGCCGTCGCCGTAAACGCCGCGAAGGTTTCTCGCGAAGGAGCTTCCAGCCGTGGCGCCCGGACCACTCGCCGCGGCAAAAACCCACCCAACTCCTCTCGCCGCCGTAGCAGATACTTCATTTCCGGGCTTTCCGGCGCGGGGCGATATAGCCGGGCATGCATCGCATCGTCGTCGGTGAGAGGCAACTGGAAGTAGTCTCGAAACCAGAGCAGACCTTCCTTATCCAACTTCTTTTGTTGGTGGGCAGTCATGCGGCTCTCGCCCCATCGCCCCAGTCCGTAACCCTTCTTGGTATGCGCTAACACAACGGTCGGTCTTCCGGTGCTGCGGCGGGCGGCATTGAAGGCGGCATGTATTTTCACCGGATCATGTCCGCCACGAGTGAGCCCGTCGATCTGTTCGTCGGACAAGTGGGAGACCAGACGGCTCAGTTCCTGTGTCTTGCTGAAGAAGCGTTCGCGGTTGTACGCCCCACTTTTGGCGCCGTAGGTTTGGAGTTCTCCATCCAATGTCTCGTCCAAACGGCGGAGGATAGCGCCATTTTTGTCGCGAGCGAAGAGATCGTCCCAGTCCGATCCCCACAGGAGCTTGACGACATTCCATCCAGCGCCGGCGAAGAGGCGCTCCAGTTCACGCACGATCGAACCATTCCCGCGAACCGGTCCATCGAGCCGCTGCAGGTTGCAATTGACCACGAAGATCAGGTTGTCGAGATTCTCGCGGGCGGCGAACGTGAGCCCCGCGACCGACTCGGGTTCATCCATTTCTCCATCGCCCACAAAGGCCCAGACTCGGCGCTCCGACGGATGCAGGATGTTGCGATTCTGCAGGTAGCGCATGAAGCGCGCCTGATAGACCGCGGTGATGACCCCGAGCCCCATGGAGCCGGTTGGGAATTGCCAGAACTCCGGCATCAATCGCGGGTGAGGGTAGGACGATAGGCCCTTGCCGCCAACCTCCTGCCGGTAGTTCGCAAGATGGGTTTCGCTCAACCTGCCTTCGAGGAAGGCGCGAGCGTAGATGCCCGGTGCTGAGTGTGGCTGAAAAAAAACCAGGTCGGCAGTTGGCTCCGCACTCGAGCCTTCTGAATCGCCGCGGAAGAAATGTTGAAAGCCTACCTCAAAGAGATCGGCCGCCGACGCATAGCTTGCCAGATGGCCGCCGAGATCAGCGCTGGTCCGGTTGGCGCCGACAACCATCGCCAGCGCGTTCCAACGCACAATCGCGGTAATGCGGCGCTCGATCTCAAGATCACCCGGGTAGGGCGGCTGAGACGCGAAATCGACGGTGTTGCAGTAGGGAGTATTGAAAGGCCGATCGACCTTCACACCCCGGCTTCCGGCATGATTGAGCAGCCTGGAGAGCAGTTCCTGGCCCCGGCGAGACCCGCCGGCCTGCAACACATCATCGAATGCTTCGAGCCATTCTTGCGACTCTGCTTCGTCGCCGTCTTCCGGTCCCCGTGGATTCGCCAATGAAAAACCCCGTCTGCTTTGACTTGAATCTTACGAGGCGAGTCGTGATACGGGATTTTTTTGTGATGTTCGTGAAGCAGTTTTGTATAACGGCGAGGCAATAGTCCAGGCTGCAGCATTTTGGCCATCGGCGCCATTTGCGCTTTCGTCACCAAAATCCTAATTAGCACCATAATCCGAGCTGGTGTACAATTGAGAAAGTGAGACTGACCGTCAATCTAGATCCTGACGTGTATAGCTTTGCCTGTGCGTATGCGGGGGCTAAGGGAATTACATTGTCGGCCGCGATCGGCGAACTGGTTCGCCGCGCCGAGCAGACGCCTGAACCAGGGAGCGATTCGCCCAAGCTTAAGACGAGCCCGCACGGGTATCTCGTGATCGCCGGAACCGGCGATGTGCTCACTCCGGAGATGGTGAAAGAAACCTCAGAGGATGAGCTTGTCTAATGCCGAGTACCTGCTTGACGTAAACGTGTTGGTCGCACTGCTCTCGGAGAATCACATCCATCATCAGGTCGTGACGGCTTGGTTTAACACTCCGGGCTTAATGTGGGCTCTTTGCGCATTCACAGAGGCTGGATTTCTTCGCAACGCAACCGCGCCGCGGCCGGGGCAATTGACTATCAGTGAGGCCACAGCGGTTCTGGCGAGAATCGCGCAGGTTCCCGGATATCACTACGTGTCCATCACTGCCGATTGGCAAACGCTTTGTAGCCCATTCTTCACCCGGCTCTATGGCACCAAACAGGTTACGGATGCTTACCTGCTAGGTCTTGCACTGCGCTGTGGCTTGGTTCTGGCCACGATGGACAGGGCCATTGTGCATCTAGCGGGAAACGAGCACAGCAAGCAAGTCTTATTGCTGGAAGAGAAATGAATCATGGAGGCCTGATCGGCTTGACCAAGCAGCTTCACCGTTCGTTCTGGATCTGGTCACGGCGACGGCTGGCCCGATGGTCGTGATTCTCATCGTAGTCAATGTTGCCGAACAGATCGAGGACCTGCAGTTATTTGCGACGACGGATGTACTCGTCTAGCGCCGCAGTCACCGCTTCTTTTTTTGTCGTGTGATGACCGATTTGGCGGGCTTCCTCAAATTAGGCGATCGACAATGGCTAAATTCCTGGCCAATAAGCCCCCCCTGCGAGTGGGCTACCAGAATCAGACTGTGTCATGCGCTGCACTCAGAACCTGACGCCTGTGTGCCTGACAGTTAAAGTTACGAAAAATCTACTCCGACTTGGCGGCAGGGGCAGACGGGGCCGGCGTCGCAGCGCTTTCCGTCTTAGCTGGTGTTGCCTTATCCCCAGAGCTGTTATCAGAACTGTTGCTTCCGTCCTGGCTCTTACTTGAGGCAGCAGGCTTGGACGCGTAGTCAGTGGAGTAGAAACCACTGCCCTTGAACTGCACCGCGGGCGCGGAGAGCAGGCGCTCTACTTCGCCCTGGCAAACGGGGCATTCCGTCGGATCAGCGGCAGAGTAAGACTGAATGCGTTCAAAGCGGTGCCCACATTTTTTACACTTGAATTCGTACAGAGGCATCTATGCGTTCCTTTAGCGGCTATCGGCCAATTCGATCAGGCGAACTTCGGTGATCGCTTCGGTCGACTGCAGAGCACCCAGAACCGAGGGAGCTACACGGCCATCGATCTGAACCACAGCCAAGGCATTATGTTGGCCTGAGCGCAGGTTTCGTCCTAAAGCGAAGTTCGCTATGTTCATCTTATGCTCGCCCAGGATCGTGCCGATGCGCCCAATCACGCCTGGCACATCCAAATTGCGAATAAAGAGCAGGGTTCCGTTCAGGGGGGCCTCGATATCGATGCCGTCGCAAGAGAGCAGCCGCGGCGCACTGCCATGCAATACGGTGGCGCTTGCCGTTGCGTCTGCAGTGGCGGTGTGTAAGCTCACCTTGAGTACCGTCCCGGCGCCCCCCGACCCTTCTTCCTTCTTCTCTTCATGTACCCGGATGCCTCGTTCGGCCGCGACGGATAGGGCGTTGATGCGATTGACCACTTCCGAATGGGCCAGCACGCCCTGGATGGCGGCATTGCGCACCAGCTCGGTCTTGCCCTGCGCCAGGCGCCCGGTGTAGGAGATGTGAATGCTCTCGAGATTGCCTACTGCCAGCGGAGAGAGAAAGGCGCCCAACCGCTCCGCCATGAGGATGAATGGCGATAGCTCCTGATACTCCTCATAGGTCATCGAAGGCAGGTTGACTGCGTTCTGCACCACACCGAACTTGAGATATTCCTTCACCTGCATGGCGATCTGTACGCCCACGGCTTCCTGGGCCTCGCCCGTGGAGCCGGCTATGTGCGGAGTGAGGATCACGTTGTCGAGACCGAAGTAAGGGGAGTCCTTCAACGGCTCCTGGCTGAAGACGTCGAGGGCGGCCCCGGCGATGTGACCGGACTTCAAGGCCTCGACCAAGGCCCCGTCGTCAATCAATTCGCCGCGAGCGCAGTTGACGATGCGGGCGTTCTTCTTCATGCCAGCCAAGGTGCGGGCATTGATAATGCCCGCGGTCTGCGGGGTGAGCCCCACGTGCAGCGTCAGATAGTCCGCAGTACGAAATAACTCGTCCACGGAGCAGAGGCGGACACCGTTCTCGCGGGCTACGGCAGGCGTGACAAAAGGGTCATGGCCCAGCAGCTCCATGCCGAAAGCTTTGGCGCGCCGCGCCACTTCGAGGCCTACCCGGCCTAGGCCCAGGATGCCGAGCTGCTTGCCTCGCAGCTCGGTGCCCTGCAGCGACTTCTTCTCCCACTTGCCGGCGTGCAGAAGGGCGTTCGCGCGGGGCAGCTGGCGGCCTAAAGCCAGCATCAGGGCGATGGTCAGCTCGGCGACAGCGATGGCGTTGGCCCCGGGGGTATTCATCACCACGATTCCCCGGCGCGTAGCTGCCTCGGCGTCGATGTTGTCGACCCCCACGCCGGCGCGTCCTATCACGCGCAGTTTGGGGGCGGCACTCAGCAGCGCCTCATCCACCTGCACTGCGGACCGAACGACGAGCGCGTCGGCGTCTGCTAATTCGGCCGCCAGGCCGTTCTTGATTTGGTCGTGAGTTACGATCTGCCATCCGCCCTCACCGGCAAACACAGCCAGGGTTGCGGGCGAGACTTTCTCTGCCAATACGATCTTCATCGATCTCCTGAACAGGCTGCGGACGCGGGGATAGGGTCGAAAGCCTTTCCCTCAGCGGCTAAAGCCGCGCCTGTCTACAGCGGTTACGTACGGGCTAAAGCCCGTACCCTTCAAAACACAAGATGCCGTTACATACGGGCTCAAAGCCCCGTGTGAGAACTAAGCAAAGAAACCCGCAGATCTCTCCACTGCGCTTCGCTCCGGTCGAGATGACAAATTTGTTAAGCAATTGAAAGCAATCTTTGGTAAAGATGAACCCTAGTTTGCAGCAAATTTGTCATCTCGACCGGAGCGAAGCGCAGTGGAGAGATCTGCGGTTTCTTCTGTCGGGTTTTCACACACCCTCTAAACAGACTGCTGAAGAACTCGGTTTTGTTGTGGTTCTAACTGTGGCAGGGGCTAAAGCCCATCCTATTTTCAAGTGTTTACGGCACGACTAAAGTCGTGCCCTGATACAAAACATGACTTTTTCGCACACCCTCTAAAGCCCGTACCCTTCAAAAGCACAAGATGTTGGTTAGCGGGCTGGCGCGGCACTCGCCAAGGCCAAGTCCCTGCCTGCTGCCTGGCCGGAGGCCCGCAAAGCGTAGACGTTCTGCGCCGCGATGAGCGCTTTGCCAAAGGCAAAGCCGGGAAGCTGGAGCGAGTGGGCGACCTGTTCGAGAGCGCCGACCAAGGCGATGGTGTCCATGTAGTCGAAGAAACCTAGATGGGCGATGCGGAAGATTTCGCCTTTCATCTCGCCCTGCCCGTTGGTGATCACAGCCGCAAAGCGGCTCTTCAATTCCTTTACGATGACGCCGGAATCGAGGCCCGGCGGGGGCAGAACGGCAGTCACCGCGGCCGCCGGAGCATCCGGAGCGAAAAGCCGCAGGCCTAACGCCTCCACGGCAGCCCGGGTCATGGCAGCGATAGTCTCCGCGTTATCGACAAGTTTGGTGCGACCCTGCGCCAAGTCGCCGTCCGCTTGGCCGGCGATATAGTCGAGTGCTGCGCCCAAGGCGGCGATCAGCGCCACCGCAGGGGTGTAAGCGGATTCGCCCTTGGCTCCGTTCTTTCGCTCTTTGCGCAGATCGAAGTAGTAGCGGGGATTGAGACTGATCTCCATCAGATCCCAGGCGCGATCGCTGACCGCCAGGTACGAGAGCCCGGGCGGAATCATGACCGCCTTCTGCGATCCGCCGATCAAAATGTCGACACCCCAGGCATCCATATCGATATGCGTGGTGCCCAGGCCAGTGATGGCGTCCACGACCAACACCGCGTCGTTTCCGCTTGCCTTCAGCAAGTCGGCGATAGCCTCGACGTTGTGGCGCACGCCGGTTGAGGTCTCGGTCGCCTGCATGTATATGGCACGGGTCTCGATCTTGAGGGCCTTTCGCACCTGTTCCAGGTCGAAGGTCCGGCCGTACGATGCGCTCACCACATCGACGTCGCAGCCAAACGCCTTGGCCAAGCTTACCCAGCGCTCGCCGAACTTTCCTGCTGAGAGCACCAGTACGCGGTCGCCAGGCGAGGTGATGTTCGAGATGGACGCTTCCATTGCGCCGGTGCCGGAGGAAGAGAGCAGAATGACGTCGTTTTTGGTTCCGACGAAGGTCTTGAGGTCGCGCAGAACCTTGAGGTAGAGGGCGCGGAATTCCGGGGTGCGGTGGTGAATATCCGCAGCCGCCATGGCGAATTGGGCTGCGGGAAGGAGCGGGGTCGGGCCGGGGGTAAATAACCGAGTCTTCCGAATCATGGTTCCATTATAAAGTTAATGGCTATGAGCCTGGTCGAGAAGATACACGTGGACATGGTTACGGCCATGAAGCAGCGGGCTACGGAGCGTCTGTCGACTCTCCGCATGGTGAAGTCTGCATTGAAAAACAAGGAGATAGATCAGCGTGCGCCGGTGACGGATGCGCAGGCTGTCCAGGTATTGACTACCTTGATCAAGCAGCGCAGGGAGTCCATCGAGCAGTTCACCAAAGGTAACCGGCCGGAGCTTGCGGAGAAGGAAGCCGCGGAGATCACGGTGATCGAGGAGTACATGCCCAAGGCGGCCGGGGATGACGAATTGCGCCGGCTAGTGACGGAGACTCTGGCAGAGCTACGGGAACAGGGGGTGCGGGTCGGCCCGAAGGATATGGGGACGGTGATGAAGGCCGTTCAGGGGAAGATCCAGGCCGGCGGGCTTAGGGCGGACGGCCGGGTGGTGAGCGAAATGGTGAAGGGTGCGTTGGCTGGGTAGATTTCAGGCAAAACGTACGGCCTCATTAAAACCGTGAAGGGTACGGGCTTTACAGGCTGGGGAAAAGCCCTGGTTTGTTGCAGTTCTGGGTTTGGCAGGGGCTAAAGCCCATCCTTTTTTCAAGCATTTACGGCACGACTAAAGTCGTGCCCTGATACAAAGCGTGAATTTGGTCGGGCCGCAAAAGGCCTGAAAATTGATGGGCTAAAGAGTCTGCGTGAGAACCGGATGGGTGCCCCATGGTCGCACCAGCGTACGTGGGTCGATTATGAATTCTTCGAATGCTTTCACTCAACGAGTAACAACAATGGAAGGGCTTCGCCTGTCTTTTTCGGCCCACGTACGCTGGCGCGAACATGGGGCACCCATCCGGTTCTGTTTGGTCCTACAATCCGGTTCTCACGCAGAGTCTTTAGCCCCTGCAAGGGTAGATTTTGCTTGGCAAATGACGGGAGCAGGGCTGAAAGGCCGTACCCTTCAAAGAAGCTTGTCTTGCCAGTCACTCGGGGATCACTTTGACGAAAATGCCGTCGGGCAAGTCGCCGCCCAGGATGTGCACGACTCCGCCCTTGACAAAGCCGCGCAGCATGCTCGCTTTGGCGGGTGCCGGTGCCGACGGAGCTTGTGGCGACTCCGCTGCTGAGGGCGGCCGGCCCATGCCGCGATCCATGGCCACGTTCGCTAGCCGGTCGGCATGGCGATTCTTTTCCCGCAAAACATGTTGGATCTGGAAACGCTCCAATTGCGTTATGCGGCGGCGGGCTTCCTCGTATAAGGGACGCAGCTCCGGGCTGTTTACCCGGTATTGGCCCTTGATCTGCTTCACCATGAGTTCCGAATCGGAAACCACACGAAGACTGCTGTGGCCCTTGGCGATCGCAAATTCCAACGCGGCGAGCAACGCCGAGTACTCGGCGAAATTGTTGGTGTGCTTACCCAGGTACTGGCTCAGCTCAGCCAAAACGGCGCCCGCGTCGTCTTGTATATAGACGCCAAAGCCGGACGGCCCTGGATTCCCGCGAGACCCACCATCGCAGTAGGCGACAATCTCGCCGGGGTTTAGAAGTTGAGTAGGCATAGGCTGAGTCTATCGAAAATTGCTTACCAATCGCTTGCTGCTTCGTCTACGGAGCAGCGGTTGAGTGCGGTTTCAGGGGAGCGATCATGCCGGCGGACGTACTTCGCTTTACAGCGCAAAAACTTACGAAAGCTCGGAGCTCTGCCTGGGTTCCAAAGCGAACGGTACAATCCTCGTCAGGCATGGCAAGCGCAAGCGAAGCATGGGGTCGCGCCACCGAAACCGAACTGATTCGGGAGGCACAAAAAGGCTCGCGGTCCGCCTTCGAAGCCTTGGTGCGCCAATACGATCAGGCGGTTCTGCGCCTGGCGCTGCGCTTGACCGGATCAGAGCAGGATGCTCAAGACATCCACCAGGAAGCTTTCCTCAAGGCCTACCGCTACCTGGCTAATTTTCGCTTTGAATGCTCCTTCTATACCTGGATCTACCGCATCGTCACCAATCTGTGCCTGGATCATCTGCGGCGGCGCAAGTCCCGCCGGGAGGATCAGTCCGTGATAGTGGACGCAAGCGGCAGCGAGATGGACCTGCTCAGCAATATCTCGGATGACCGTTCGATGGCGAATCCCGAACGTGAACTGGAGCGCAAACTCCTGGGAGACCGCATCCAGGAGGCGTTGGGACACCTCACGCCTCGGGAGCGAATGGTTTTCGAGCTCAAGCACTACCAGGGCCTAAGATTACGAACGATCGGTGAAATGTTGAACACCACGGAAGAGACCGCCAAGAATACGCTCTTCCGGGCGACGAGAAAACTAAGAGCAAATCTGGCGGCAATTCGGTGAGGCGAGGTCTGAAATGGAATGCGAACTGGCTCAACAGAAGATTGCTCTCTTCGCGTATGGAGAGCTCCCTGACGATCAGTGTCCCGCGCTCGAGGGTCATTTAGCCACCTGCACACGGTGCCAGGAAGAGTTTGCGGCAGTGCAAGCCCTTCAGCAGGCCATGGCTCTCGCGCCCGCGGAGGAGCCTTCGGCGAACATGCTGGCGCAGGCCCGGTTACGGTTAGAGGAAGCGCTGGACAGCATGCCGAGCAGCAGTTGGCTCACGCGCTTCCAGCAATCCGTGTTCCGAGGGGCAAGCATGCTTGGCCGGGCGCCGGTCGCAGCTTCCGTGCTGCTGGTTCTCGGCCTTGGCGCGGGGAGCCTGGGGGGCTACGAGATGACCCTCCGCCTTCACCCGCAGGCGATGGCTTCCACGATTGAAGGCCCGGGCAAAATCGCCAACATCAGCAGCATCAGTCGCGAACCCAACACCGAGAATGTCGAAGTACACTTCAATCGCCTGGTTCCAGAAACTGCTCAGGGATCGCTGGACGACCCAAGCATAAGGCAGCTCCTGCTGGTGGGTGCGGAAAGCCAGGTGAACCCGGTGGAGCAAAATTCCGTCGACCTGCTGGCCGATGAGTGCCTGGCCGGGCACCAATGCGCCGACGGTCCCGTTCGCAAAGCTTTGCTGGTCGCATTGCGCTACGACCAGGACAATGGAGTTCGGTTGAGCGCCTTGAATGGCCTCAAGCCGTACGTCGCGGAGGATAGGGGCGTGCGCGACGGAGTGCTGGAAGCGCTGATGGATGACCCGGACGCCACAGTGCGGTCAAGAGCGATCGAGCTTTTGCAGCCGGTCGAGGCCGACAGCAGCGTACGCGAGGTGCTGCACACCGTGGCCTCGGATGACGATAACCCTCATATTAGAACCGTCTCTCAGAAATTTTTGGATCAATACCCTCAGACCCAGTAATTTGGTAGTTGGTTTTGGTAGAGAGCAAGTCGCAGCCGGTGGTTATCCCTGGGGAGAAATTCCATGAAACACTTTCCGATTTTGGGTTTGGCCATGGTTCTGAGCAGTCTTCTCGCTGCTCCGGCCATTTGTGCGCTGGGTAGTACGCGGGATCTGCCAGGGGACTTGGGCCCGGACTTTCTGATGTTTGGGTCTCAAGGCTACCTGGGCGTGGGTCTTGGGGAAATCGACGGCGACCGGGTGAGCGCGCTGCATTTGAAAGATGGGCACGCAGCCGAGGTGGTGATGGTGGACCATGACGCGCCCGCCGGCAAATCGGGCCTGCAGGTTCACGATGTTATTCTTGCAGCTCGATGGGCAGCCCTTTGACAACGCGGAGCAACTGCGCCGCAGGCTGCGCGAATTGCCCCCGGGCCGGACGATTGCTTTGCTGGTCAGCCGCGACGGCAATACGATGACGTTCACCGCCCAGCTTTGCGACCGTGCGGTCCTGCAGCAAAAGGCATGGCACGACCATATCAGCGTTCCCGAGCCGGCCGGGACCTTTATCAGCAGCTCGCCAGGCGGTTTTCTGCCGAGTTTGCCCCTTCCTCGATCGTTGTATGTGGGCGCGGAAGTGAACCCCGTGCGGCCCCAGTTGGCCGACTATTTCGCCGTTCGCAGCGGTACCGGCCTGCTGGTAGAAAGTGTCGACGACCAAAGCCCGGCTGCCAGAGCCGGCCTCAAAGCGGGCGATGTCATCGTGAAGTTGGAGTCCGAGCCGATGACCAGCCGCAATGACTGGCTCAAAGCCATCCGCAACCACCGTGGCGAGACCGTCCAGGTGACCATCATGCGCAATAAGCTGGAGCAAGTCCTGACCATGAGCGCGGGAAAACCGAAGAAAAAATAGCTGGCTGCCACCGCCCAAGTGTGTGGAAATGCCGTTCAGGCGGAGATCTGCCCCATTCCTCCGCGGTTACTCGCGCCCCTCGACGTGCTGTGGTTGAATAAGAGTTGATGCAAGTGAAGCGAAAAAAAGAGACTTGGCGAGGCCGAGCCAAGGCGGCGACACGCAAGGTTCGCGAGTTGGCAGTGGTGGGGAGGGCTTTGGCGTCCACACGGCATGTGGTCATGGCCCAGATCGTGCCCATGCGTTACTGCAATCTCTCCTGCGCCTACTGCAACGAGTACGACAAGGTGTCCAAGCCGGTGCCGCTCGAGGAGATGACGCGGCGCGTCGATCAACTAGCGGCTTTGGGCACGAGCATCATTACCATTTCCGGGGGGGAGCCGCTTACCCATCCTGAACTGGATGGCGTCATTGCCCGGATCCGTCATCATGGGCGAGTGGCCGGCATGATCACCAACGGATATCTGCTGATGCCGGAGCGGATCGAGCGCCTGAATCGCGCCGGTCTCGACCATATGCAGATCTCCATCGACAACATCGAGCCGGATGAGATTTCGAAGAAGAGCCTCAAGGTTCTGGACAAGAAACTGGAGTTCCTTTCCCGCCATGCCGAGTTCCACGTAAATATCAATTCGGTCGTGGGCGGCGGCATCCGGAACCCTCAGGATGCTCTGGTCATCGGCAGGCGCGCTTTGGATTTGGGATTCACTTCGACGATCGGGATCATCCATGACGGCGAAGGTCAGCTGAAAGCGCTGCAAGATGAGGAGCGGCGCGTTTACTACCAGATGGCCGGGATGGAGAAAAAGAATTACTCCCGGTTTAACAAATTTCAGGAAGCCATCGCTAATGCGGAGCCGAACGACTGGCGCTGCCGGGCCGGGTCACGGTACCTCTACATTTGCGAAGACGGCTTGGTGCACTACTGCTCACAGCAGCGTGGATACCCTGGGATTCCGCTGGCGCAGTACACCAAGGCTGACCTCAAGCGGGAATACCTGACTGAAAAAAGTTGTGCCCCGCACTGCACCGTTTCCTGCGTGCACCAGATCTCCTACATCGACCACTGGCGCTCGCCGCAGACGCGGCAGAACACACCCAGCGAGCTGGTCAACATCCAGACTTAGGATCAAGCGGAAACCGCGGATTTCTCCACTACGCTCCCCTGGGATTTTGGTGGAAGTCATGCTTTGTATCAGGGCATGACTTTACAGGCTGCGGAAAAACTCGGTTTTGCTGTGGTTCTAGCTGTGGCAGGGGCTAAAGCCCATCCTATTTTCAAGTGTTTACGGCACGACTAAAGTCGTGCCCTGATACAAAACCGAGTTTTTCCGCAGCCTCTTCAGCCCGTACGTTTGGAGTTCTAAGATAACTTGGGTTTAGCCCCTGGGGGAGCTTCCCTCAGCGGATAAAGCCGCGCATTCTTAGTGGCGTAAATGTACGGGCTAAAGCTCGCTGCGGGAAGGCAGCCCGTACCCTTCCAACACCTGATGGGTGCCCCATGTTCACACCAGCGTACGTGGGCCGATTATGAATTCTTCGAATGCTTTCACTCAACGAGTCACAACAATGGAGGGGCTTCGCCCGTCTTTTTCGGCCCACGTACGCTGGCGCGAACATGGGGCACCCGTCAGGTCGGTTTGGTCCGCTGGGTTCTGTTTGGTCCTGGAGAGCCGGTTCTCACACAGACTCTAAAGGCCATTTCTTTTGGGGGCCCTGATACAAAGAATGAGTTCCACAGGAAATTCGAGATTTGAGTTATTGCCCTGCCCCGCGGCGGGTGGTGGCGGTCTGGCTCTTGGTATCGGCCAGCGCCTGGTCGATGATCTGGTAGAGGCGCTGCCGGTCGACCACTTCCACGAACGGCACACCGTTCGTTTTGCTGGTGACTACCCAAATCGTCGGCGTGTGCTCGATGCCAATCCGCTTGCCTAGATCGATGTCGGCCTGCACATCGGCCGCCAGCTTCTTTTGCGGATCCACCACGAAGGGCAGCGCCAGGCCGTGTTCCTGAGCGAACTTTTCGGCGAAGTCGTGAATCGCCTTCGCGGCCGCCGTCGTCGGACCGGCCGGACTCTCAGGAGAAGTCTCACCTGCGGCATCAATCAAATTCTGATTGGCGAATACCTGGTCCCGAAACTCATCCCCGATCTTCTTCGACTTGGTGTCAAACCAGCGTGCGTATACCGCCGCATCAAAGCTCCAGGCGTGGAAGGGCAAGGGAAAATCGTGGCGCACCCAGGGAATGTGGTATTGGTTCGCAGCGTCCTTCAAGAGGGGATTGGCGCGGCCACAATCCGGACACTCCATGTCTTCAAACTCAACGATCGCTACGCGCGCGCCAGCCGGCGGCTTGAGGGCCGAGGCGTCGTGCACCGTGGTGGTGTTTTGGCCGCCGGCGAAGCGCCCTGCAAAGACACTGAGCAACAGAAACATCGCCACGCGGAGCCCGGTTCGGGACCGATTGGCGCCTGAATTCATAACTGGAAATACGGTAGCGTCCATGGTTCCTCTCGCTGCTGTTAATTGTAATCGTTTGGATGCGATATGATGCAGGCTTCCGGTGGGGGATGGGCAGTGCGACGTTGAAGATCGTACTTAGCCTGCTTGGAGCAGGCGCAGCTGGCTGGGGCGTACTGATTTTGCTGGAAAGCCTGCTCCCTGGCGCCCCCCTGTTTCGCTTTCAGCTCAGCTCGATGATCGCTATGGCGATTTTTGCCGGAGTCGCCATCGTGATCTATGTACGGCTGTCACGTAAAGGTGAGTGATATGAAGAATCGCGCGGAATGGATTACGTTCGGGGTCTTCGTGATCGCCGTTCTGGGAGCGTTGGGGTTTCTGTTGCGCCGGGGCGTCCACGGTCAGTCGGCAGCGTTGGCGATTGCCCTGCTGTTGATCTTGTTCTTGCGCATCGGAATCTTCGCCTGGAATCTGCGCCGGCAGCGCGCTTCGCTGGATCGCCGATGACTGGATCACTGTGCTACACTCGGTTCCCTTAAAGAAGCAAGCGCTCGGAGACATCCCGAATGAATCATTCAAAAACTTCTAACGGGAAAATCTATCAAGGACCGGACATTCGCAATGTTGCCCTGGTGGGCCATGCACATAGCGGTAAAACAACGTTAATCTCGGCGCTTCTTCAGGCCGCCAAAATGACCGACAGACTCGGCAGGGTGGACGACGGCAGCGCGGTCACCGCCTACGACGAAGAAGATGTAGCCCGCCGCACGACCATGCAGAATGCGCTGGCTTTCGCAGAGTGGCGCAATGTCAAGGTCAATTTTGTCGATACACCCGGCTTTCCCATGTTCGTCCACGAGGCGCGGGCGGCGCTGCTGCCGGTCGAATCGGCGCTGCTGGTCGTGAACGCGGCTTGCGGCGTCGAAGCCATGACCCGGCGGGTGTGGAAGTTCGGTGAAGAATTCAACCTGCCGCGCGCCATCGTGATCAACCAGATGGACCATCCCCGTGCCGATGGCGAACGAACGCTTAACTCCCTGCGGGAAGCCTTTGGACGGAGCGTGGTTCCGCTCCAGTTGCCGATTCTGGAAGGCCATGGGCAAAGCACCAACTTCCGCGGAGTGGTCGACCTGATCACCATGAAAGCCTTCGTGTACGAACCGGATGGCAGTGGTTGCGGACGCCTCTCCGAGATTCCGGTGCGGATGAGGGAGGAAACGGCAACCGGGCACCAAGCCCTGGTGGAGCTGGTGGCTGAAGGCAAGGACGAGTTAATGGAGGAGTTTTTCCGCGAAGGCACCCTTCCTGAAGAGCACCTGGTGGTCGCCTTGCACGAGGCCATTCGCGAAGACCGGATCTTTCCCGTGCTTTATGCGAGCGGCTTGCGCAATGTAGGCAGTGACCATCTGCTCGAGTTTCTTAAGGTGTATATCCCGTCCCCGGTGGAGCGTATGCCGGTGGCTGCCCGAGGCGCGATCAACAACCGCGACGCCGAGGAGATGGTTTTTCGCAAGGTGGATGACGGCGAGCCACTGTCCATTTATGTCTTCAAGACCATGTCCGATCCCTTCGCAGGAAGGATCTCGTTCTTCAAAGTGTTTTCCGGAATCGCCAAGACGGACGCTGCGGTGACGAATTACACCCACCGAAACGCGGAGCGGCTGGCGCATCTGACCGTCATGCAAGGACGAACGGCGACCGCGGTCGCCGAGCTGCACGCAGGGGATCTGGGTGCGGTGGCCAAGCTGCGCGAGACCTTCACCGGCGACACGCTGGGAGATGCCGGCCATGAGATTTACTTTGACCCGGTGACCATGCCGGAGCCGGCCGTCACGTATGCCATCGAGCCTAAGACACGGGCCGATGAAGAAAAGCTGGCGCCGGCGGTGCACAAGCTGATGGAAGAAGATCTGATGGTCCGCTTCTATCGCGATGCGGCGACCCAGGAATTCCTTCTGGCTGGCTCGGGCCAGCCGCATATCGAGTCGATCGTGCACAAGCTGCACCGCCGTTACCACACCGATGTGACCCTCAAGGCTCCCAAAGTGCCTTACCGGGAGACCATCCGGGCGCGAGCGGACGCCCAGGGCAGGCACAAGAAGCAGAGCGGCGGCCACGGGCAGTTTGGCGACTGCTGGGTCCGCCTGGAGCCGCTGCCCCTGGGCTCAGGGTTCGAGTTCGTCAGCGAGATTTTCGGCGGGGCGATCCCGCGCACCTTTATCCCGGCGGTCGAGAAGGGCATCCAGGAAGCGGCTGGCCGGGGCTGGCTGGCCGGCTTCCCTATGGTCGATTTTCGGGCAGTACTCTACGACGGCAGCTACCATGACGTGGACTCGAACGAGCTTTCCTTCCGCCTTGCGGGGCGGCTCGCCTTCCGTAACTGCATGGAGCAGTCGAGGCCGGTTCTGCTGGAACCGCTTATGCGGGTGGAAATTGAAGCACCTGAAGGCTTTACGGGTGCAGTACTGGCCGACCTGACGGGGCGGCGCGGCCGGGTGCAAGGAATGGGCAGCGGCCGGGGGACGACCCTGATCCGGGCCGAGGTCCCAATGGCCGAGATGCTCAGTTATGGTGCAACCCTCACCTCTCTGACGCAAGGGCTGGGTAGTTTCCACATGGAAATGGCCCGCTACGACGTGGTTCCGCAGGTGGCGGCGGAAAAGGTCATCGCCTCCGCTCATAAGCATGTCCTCGCTGACGAAGAATCCTAGAGACAGCAGTCTAAAATTAGGCAACCTGGGACCCGCGATTCGATCTAAAGGGTTGAGAGCATTTGCACTTCCACTCTGACCGGTTGGTGGAGTGCGTCTTTACCTGGGGAAAAGACGCGTCGAGTCCAGTTGCCCTTTAAACACCAGAAGTGAAATGCTCGAACGGAAAGGAAGCGACCACTCATAATGACGATCCCTGCGCGGGGCCTTATGGCGGCTTGTGCGGCCATGTGGCTATCCGCTGGTATGTCGCCGGCACAAACGGCCAATCAGAGTTCTGCGCAGAGCCCCTATTACGGCAGCGTAACCATCGTAAAGCCAACCGGCGAGGTCAAACCCCTGACCCTCGACGAAGCGATCGCGATGGGGATTGACCACAATTTGGCGCTGGTCGAGGCGCGGGACCAGGAACAGAGCGCAAAGGCGCAATCGCTGATGACCTTGCAGCCATTGCTCCCCACCATTACCGCTCAGGCCGATTCGGGTGCGCACCAGATCAATCTGGCAGCTTTGGGCTTTTCCAGCAGTCTGCTCGGGAAAGTCGCCCCGCTGTTCCCGAATTTTGATTTCGCGACTTTCCCCTCGGTCGTGAAGGTGAACGTCACCGATGCCATGGCGAGTTATTCCCAATCGCTGTTTAGCTTGCCCAACATTGACCGTTACCGGGCCTCGAAAGAGACCGTGGTGGCCGCGTATTACAGCAAGCAGTCGTCGCGCGGGCTGGTGGTGCTCACCATCGGTGATGCGTATCTGCAGGCGCTGGCTTTGGGAGCGCAGGTGGATAACGCGAAGGCACTGCTGCAGGCCGATCAGGTGCTCCTCAACCAAGCGGTCGCTGAACATCAGGCAGGAACCGCGGCGAACCTGGACGAATTAAGGGCGCGGTTGCAGTTCCAGACGCAGCAGCAGACGGTTATCTCCGCTGAGGTCAACTTCGAGAAGGCCAAGATTGCCATCAACCGGGAGATTGGCCTGCCCCCGGAACAGCAAATTCAGCTTACGGATACAGAACCGTACGCCGACTTGACCACGATGGACATCGACCAGGCCAAGGAGATGGCGTATCGCAGCCGGCAAGACTACCAAGGCCTTCAGGCGCAGATCCGGGCTGCGCAGTACCAGCGGAAAGCGGCGAAATGGGAGCGGCTGCCGACGTTGGATTTTAACGGAAATTATGGGGTCACCGGGGTGACCGGCGCTCTCTACCATGGGACGTTTATCGCTGCGGGAACGTTGAGTGTGCCGATTTTCCAGGAGGCCAAATTTCGCGGCGACAGCGGCGTGGCGGCGGCTAACCTGACCAGTCTCAGTCAACAGCTCGCCGCGCTCAAAGAGCAGATTAATCAGCAGTTAAGGGACAGCATTCTGGATGTGCAGACCGCCACCGAGCTAGTGCGCGTGGCGCGTAGCAACGTGGAATTGGCGCGCAAGGAACTGGAACAGACCACGGACCGTTTCAACGCCGGGGTGGACGATAATTTGCCGGTGGTGCAAGCGCAGGCGACCCTTGCCGATGCCGAGACAAATCTGGTGAATACCACCAGCCAACACAACCAGGCCAAACTGGGCTTGGCTCGCAATCTGGGCATCGTCGACACCCAATACGCGACATTTCTGAAAAGCAAGTAAGGTCGCTCGGTGCTCAAACAGGCTCCGGAAAACTCCGTATGTCTGGGATGATTTTCAGCCTTCCCTTCGGGGCTAGATCATTCTTTCGGACGTACCCAGGACTGCGTCCTGGGCTATCCTCAGCCGTCCCTTCGGGACTTCCCATGGAGTTTTTCCGAAGCCTAAACGCTCCAGCGTGGCAGATAGGATGCTACAGGCCGATCTGCGCGTGCGCGCAACGCACCCTTCAAAAACTCATCAAGGTCATCATGTGAGGCTATGAGACAGGTTCGCCCAGCAGGGACACTTCCCCGCTTCGGATGTCGAAATAAGCAGCCGCTATCCTCAGCTTGCCCTCTTCGGAAAGGGCGGCCAGTAGAGGAGAGTACTGCCGGAGGCGGGTGACTTGAAGCAGTACGTTGGCCCGGATAGTCGCTTCCAGGTCGGGTCCGGCTTGCTCCACTGCGGGTTCAATGTAGGGGAAAAGCGCGCCGATCTGGCCCGGGACCGCTTGACCCTGGATCGCCGCCGTAACCGCCCCACATCGGCTGTGCCCCATGACCAGGATAGTGTTCGTCCCCAAAACGGCAGCCGCGTATTCGAGGCTAGCGACGATTTCCGGGGTGACGATATTGCCGGCCACGCGCGTGACGAAGAGCTGCCCGATGGTCTGATCGAAGACCACCTCGACCGGAACGCGCGAATCGGCGCAAGACAGGACCGCGGCAAACGGTTCCTGCTTCTCCATCATCTGTTGCAGAATCGCAAGGTCACGCCGGTGAGAGGAGGTCCGGCCGCTGGTGAAGCGGCGGTTTCCTGCAATCAGCTCGTCCAACGCGGCCTGCGGGCTGCGAGCAACCAACCCTGACGACATGCATAAATGGTATCGCATTTTGCGGCTTGCGATATCCTTTCCAAGCAGGTCTATGGCCCCACCCACACCCGGCACCGCAGCATTCACCTATCGGGATTTTCGCCGCTATCAATTGGCCCGGGTGATGGTCATCATGGGGGCAGAAGCACAAGCCGTCGCCGTAGCATGGCAGATATACGAGATTACCCACCGGGCGATCGATTTGGGCTATACCGGTCTAGTCCTGTTTCTGCCCGGACTCTTGTTCCTCCTGCCGGCAGGTCATGTGGCTGACCGCTATGACCGCCGCGTGGTGATCCTGGTCTGTTACACCTTGCAGCTCCTGTGCACGCTGATGCTGTTGCTCTTCGCTTTCGCAAATCTGCACCGGGTGGGACCGATCTTCGCAGTGCTGTTTCTTGTCGGGTCGGGACGCGCCTTCAGCGGGCCAGCCAGTTCGGCTCTGCTGCCCCACCTCGTGCCCACCGAGCACTTCGTGAACGCCATCACCTGGGGAGCCACGGTTTTCCAGATTGCCAATATCGCTGGACCAGCCGTAGGCGGTCTGCTCTACACCTTGCCGTTGAAGCACCCGCTGTATGGCGCCCCCATCGTGTTCCTGTTTACGCTGCTCACTGGAATCGGATTCCTTACTCTGATCCTCTCCTTGCATGTGCGCCCCGGACGGATGGAACACCGGGGCTTTTCCGCCGAAGTGATCCTGGCCGGATTTCGCTATGTCTGGAAATCCACTGCGCTGCTGGGATCCATTTCGCTGGACCTGTTTGTGGTGCTTTTAGGCGGGGCCACCGCGCTGCTGCCGATCTTTGCCAGCGATCTTTTGCATACCGGACCCAGGGGGTTGGGAGCGCTCCGAGCCGCCCCCGCACTGGGTGCGCTCACAGTTTCGATCTGGCTTACATTCCGGCCGGTGTTGCGGCGTTCCGGCGCACTCATGTTCCTCGCGGTCGCGGTCTACGGAGCAGCCACCATCGTCTTCGGCCTTTCCCGGGCCTTGCCGCTTTCGCTGGGTGCGTTGATGGTGGTGGGGGCCTCTGACATGGTCAGCGTGGTGATCCGGTCGTCGATGCTGCAACTGGCGACGCCGGGTTTCATGCGGGGCAGAGTCAGTGCGGTGAATTCACTCTTTGTGGGCGCTTCGAATGAACTGGGCGAATTCGAGAGCGGAGTGACCGCGCAGTGGTGGGGAGCGGTGCGCGCCGTGGTCGCAGGAGGTCTGGGAGCCTTGGCGATCACGGGGATCTGGAGCGTGGCGTTCCCCAAGCTCCGCGCGGTCGACGCACTGACTGTGGAAGCGCTGATGCCGGTCAAGGAAGAGCCCACCAGCGCAAAGTTTTAGTTGACAGCCACGATGCGCAACTGCACAATCCTCTAGGCAATTCAAGTGTCTTTGCTGGTAACCTACCTCCCCCTCGGGCCCCGAAACAACTGATCCGCTCAACTCCGGAATAGGGGATTCGCACAATGAAATCTTCCATTGTCCTGCAGGGCCTCGCGGCCGTATGCATCGCTGCCACTGCCACGGCCGTTTCAGGCCAGAACCCCATCCAGCTCTTCAGCCCTGCCAACGTTCGCTATTCAACCCAAGGCGCCGGATATGGAAGCCAGGCGATCACCTTCAATAACACCAATCTGAGCCTGACCTGCGAGACGCCCATCACAGCCAAGCTCTCCTCTACGTCCTCGGGAACAGGCAATGTGCTGGTGGACAACTACATTTCCCTGGGCATCTCGGGGGGGACCCCCGCCGACATCTGCAGCGGTGGCACGGTGGAAAACGGCAGCCAACATAACTGCTTCACCTCGAACTATGGAGATATCGTCAGTGCGGGCAACTCGGTCGGGCAAGATCCGGACACCTTTCTTCCTGCCGGGGGTGTGGCGCCCATCGACATCAGCAAGTACCTCAAGGCGGGCGCGAACCAGATCTCTATCGGACTTGTGGACACGGGCTACTCTCTGGCCAGTTCCACCCTCTACCTGGTGACGAGCTGCACTCCGAATGGCGTCTCGGGACCGGGCAATGTGACCGGCAACCCCATTTCGAAGATCAACCCCACCAACTCGCAATTAACGCAGAGTTACATGTTTAATTCGTTCAACAATCAGCAGGTCGGGTTCACTTTTGATCTTTCCGAGGCGCAAAACTCCGGGCAGCTCTCCATTACGGACGGCACCGTGCCCTCGACCGCGGACATTACGCTGAGCCCCTCAAGCTTCCAGTCCACCTACCTGAAAGGAACCTCGTTTGCGACTTCAAGCTGTCTGATCCACACTGGGGAACTGCAGAACAACGCGCCGGCCTGCAAGCTCTACACGGTTACCTGCCAAGTCGGCACCAACCCGAACCAGAGCGGGGTTCTGTGCCCGACGTCGCTGTCACGCAACGAAATCTTCAAGGATAGTTTCGATGGTCCTAGTTTCACCCTGCCTGATATCGCCGGACTGCATGGCGGAGTCTTCCATCAAGGGGTAGGCCTCCTGGAGGCCAAAGAAAACTGGGCGGGCGGGAGTTGCCAGTTCGATCCTGCGTCTGCAGTTGCCGGTCAATTCTGCCCGCAAAATCTGCTGACCAATTTTTCCGGGCCCGGAATTTATGAGAGCGGCGGCCGCGGCGACAGCACAAATTCCACTTTCATTACTGTAGCCCCGGTGCCTGAGGATCTGACCACGGTGACCGTGACTGGACTGCATCCTGGGAACTGGATCAACAGCCACACGGCGTCGGTGCAATTCGTCAGCACACCGCCTGCCGTAGCCTCCTCCAACAACTTCATCGCGGCGCCGATCCAGAGCATCACTTACGGGACTTCCCCTGCTTCGAGCGTGCCCCAACCCGGGCCGCCGGTGCCGGATGACATCGTGGTCGACAACGCGGCCTGCCCCACGCCGGGTCAGAGTTTCCCTGCGGCAACCCCGTTCACGGTGACGCAAACTGTCAGCGGGCTCGGGGATGGCAACAACGCGTTGCATTACTTTGCCCAGGACTGCGCCGGCACGGAAGAGCTGAAGTTTACTCAGACTGCCGGCAGTTGGAGCACATCCTTCTACACCTTCCCGATCAACGTGGACACGGTGGCGCCGGCCGTTTCGACACCAACGCTGTCTCCTTCTGGCGGCTCCTATACGCTCAACCAGAAGGTACTCGCAACCTTCCGCTGCACGGATGCGTTGTCCGGAATCGTCCAGTGCGGAACTTACACTTCCAGCGCCACTAAAGACACCGGCAATCTCACCGCCTACATCGATACTTCGAAGACAGGGCCGCAGACCTTTACGGTAACCGCGGTGGATGCAGCCGGGAACCAGACGATGAGCGCGCCGGTTAATTACACGGTGGGCGGCGCGCCGGTAAACCTAGGGGTTCTGAAGCTGGCCCCGCTGACGGCTAAACAAGGGAGCAACTTCGCTTACTCCCTTACTGTGGGCAATCTGTCGTTGCAGACGGCTTCCTCGGTAGTGATCACCGATGTGTTGCCGAGTGGCGTCAGTTATGTATCTGCTTCGGCCAGCCAACTGGTCTGCACTAACCAAGGCTGTTCCAACCCGGCCAAGTGCACCACAGCCGGTAGCACAGTGACTTGCACTACGCCTTCGTTGTCTTTGATCAGTCCTGTGGAGGTCTTGATTACGGTGAAGGCAACCGCTGCTGTGGGAGCGAAAATCAACAACACAGCGACAGTGAGCAGCGCCAACCCCGAGCAGGGCAACCCTACGTCGAACACTGTAACAACAGTCGTCACTAAGTAAGGGAAGTAAGTGGAAGGGCCCTCTCGCAGCGCTGAGAGGGCCCTTTTCTTTTTCGGGCTTTAATCCCTGCTTATTGGGATCTCAAACGTACGGGTTGAAAAGAGACGGCGGAAGAACCCGGTTTTGCTGTGGCTCTAGCTGTGGCAGGGGCTAAAGCCCAGGTCTTTTTTAGGCTTTTACGGCACGACTAAAGTCGTGCCCTGATACAAAGCATAAGAAACTTTCTCAAGGAACTTCAGGGACAGGACACTAGCAGGCTACGGAAAAGTCATGTTTATTGTAGTTCTGGTGGTGGCGGGAGCTGAAAAGCCTGGATGAGAACTAACCGGAGAAAAACGCAGATCTCTCCTTTCCGCTACGCTCGAAAAGCAGAAAAACATTTCCCCTAAAGGTCCGTAGAACTGCAGGTCCCTCGGCTGCGCTCGAGATGACAAGGGAAGGGTGGCGCTTCCAGTGGGGATCGGTGATTGGGATTGAGAGATGAAAAAGGGGAACGTGACGCTTCCATGGAGAGTGGTCGTCGGACGGAAGGCGATCTTCATCACCTTGCACCAGTCCCATGACCTGTCCGGTCCCAATGAACAACTGTACCGTTGATCGAGCAAAAGCGTTGGAGGGCTTCGCCCAGCTTTTTCGGCCCACGTTAGCTGGTGCGAACATGGGGCACCCGTCAGGTTTTGTTTGGTCCTTGAGATCCGGTTCGCCAACCTACTTAGCTGACTTAGTCTGATCTGAAAAAGAGGTTATCGTTTCCCGCGGTTGGATTCGTCGTACATGGTCTTGAAATCGGGACGGCGCATGATGTTTTGCGCACCTGAGTCGCTGCGAATTCCCTCAAGCAACTGGGCCGATTCGCGGTAGTAGTCGCCGGCACGCTCGGCACTCCCGCTCAGTCTTGCCGAGGTGCCCAACAGGTAGTAGATGGTCGCCAGGCCATACCGTACTCCGGCCCTTTGAGCGCCTGGCAGTTCCTGCTCCAGCGCGTGATTGGCGCGGACGTAATCCTTGAGCCCAATCGCAGCGCGCGCCAGGTCAAGATGCATTTGTAAAGCAATGTGGGCAGGGGTCGAACCCTTGCTGTCGAGTTGGGTCTCGATGCTGCGCAAGGCTTCCTGATAGCGGCCCTGAGCAACGGCAATCGAGAATCCGCCGACTTTGGCTGACAGCAGCTCTTCACCATCCTTGGCGTGAGTCGCAAGGCCACGCGACGATTCATAGAACTGAGCAGCGTTCTTGAGATCCCCCTGGTAGAAAGCAAGGTCGCCGCGGGCATTGAGAAGCGCAGCCTGCAAGGCATCGTTTTTCAAAGCCTGCTGAATCTTCTGCGCTTCTTCGAGCGGTGCGACGGCCTCGCTAAATTGTCCGTCACGGCATAGAGCCCCGGACAGATCAATGAAGAACTCTGCCATGTTGAGACCCTTTTCACCCTGCTGATGGAAGCTATTCACCGCATCCTGCATGGACTTCACCGCCGCACCAAAGCGGCCCTGATATTGAAAGACCAGGCCGATCCGGTGCAACACCAGTGCGACGCGACGCTGGTCCCCGGCCTTTCGGGCAAGTTCCAAGGCGCGCATCAACGCCGTCATCGCCTGCTCATATTGGCCGCTGGTCGTGTAGGCCAGACTCAATCCCTCGAGCGTTTCCGCGATGTCACCCGGGACGCCCAGCTTCTCGCGCATCTGCAAAGCCTGCTCGTAGTAGGTGAAGGCGTTGTCGCTGTCTCCCATCGTCAGGTAGACCTCGGCGATGTTGTGCAGGCATTGCGCCTCCCAACCCTGGTCGCCGGTCTCTCGCTGGATCTGCAAGGCCTGCTTAAAGACACCGAGCGCCTGATCGAATTTACCCATATCCTGGTACACCGTGCCCATGTTCATGAGGGTGTGAGCAATATCCGGCTTCATGCCGATCTCGCGCAGGAGGGTCAGCGATTTGTTATAGCTGGCCAGAGCCGCATCCGGTTTGCCGCTGCTTGCTTCCAAATTCGCCATTTGATTAAAGCCGGCAGAAAGCCCCCACTTCTGACCGATCTTTTCGTTGATGGCAATCGATTCCTGGTAATTTTGCACCGCTTCTTCCGGCTTATTCAGCTCGCGATAGGCGATGCCCATGTCGAGAAGGATCAGTGCCCGTTGTTCCTGGTTGTCAAGCTGAATGGATAATGTGAGGCCCTGGGTGAGGGCGTCCAAGGCTGCCTGCGGGTTGCCGGTAATCGTTCCCACTACGCCCGTCTGCCACAGCGCCTTGATATTTTTGGGATCATTTTTGAGCAGGTTGGCAAAGGTGTCGCGGGCTTTGTCATACTCCCCGTTCTGCAAATAAAGAACGCCCAGCTTGTATTGCACATCGACATCCCCAGGCAGGCTTCGGGAGAGATTGGCGTAAGCCTCCATGGCCCTTTTGTTGTCCTTCATGATGTGCGCATTGCCGGCGTTGATGAGGTACTTCTCGGGTAGAGGCAGGTTTTGATTTTGGGCCAGATTCATCGCGCGGATAGAAGATTGCTCGGCATCGGCCTGGAAGCCAAGTTCAGCCTGGACATCGGCAAGGCCGGAGAACGCCAGGGCGAAGTTGGCATCCAGATCCGTCGCTGCCTGCAGGTGCTTGAGAGCTTCCAGGTTCTTGCCCGCGCGCATCAGGACCGAACCCTCGTTGAATTCTTTTAATGCGTCCACGGAAGTGGAATTCGGCTTGAAGGATTGCGCCTTCAACTCCTCGACCACATCCGCGGAAAACGACAGATTCTTGCGCACCGAGTCGGCCAGGCTGTCGATGGCAGCCGGCAAATCCTTCACCAGCGCGCGGGCTTTGACGGGGACGGTCTGATCATGAATCAGGTCTCGTATGGTTGCATCGATAACCACCTGGTCGCCGAAGATTGCATACTGGCCCGACACCAGCACATCAGCATTGCTGAACTGGGCGACGCGACGCAGCACATCCGGATCAATCGCCGTGTCCGAGCCGACGTGGAGATCGGAAAGTACCTGGTGCAGCCGGTCCGTCGAAACCGTATGCAAGTGGGCAGACTGCCCGATATCGGTGCTGAGCATATCCGCCACACTGGAGCCTATCCAGTCGTTCTTAGGGTCACCAGAGGAATTGCGAAAAGGCAAAATCGCCAACGATCTCGGCCGCGCGGCCTCCACCGCCTGTTTGGTCTCGGCAGGCGCTACGGCCTTAGGACGGCTCAGAAAATAGGCAAGAACCGCGACCAGGAACAACAACAAGCCGGTTGCGCCGGCCAACAGCCGCCTGTTTTCCGACGCCCACCGCTTGGGACCCGGCCGCAGGCGAGCGGCGATGACACCGGATTTACCTGTGCCCTGCCAGAGCTCCAGGTCTCCCAGCAGCTCGGAGGCGGACTGGTACCGGAGTGCGACATCTCTCTCCAGGCATCGGCCAACGATCTGGCTCAACTCGGAGGGGATGCTGTTGTCCAACTCTGAGACGGGAACGACGCGCTCCTGGGTACGTTTGATCAGGCTGGCGAGCGCGCTGTCGGCGCGAAAGGGCGTCGCGCCGGTGAGCAGCTCATAGAAGATCAGGCCCAGAGAAAAGATGTCGGAGCGCTGGTCCAGATTCCCTGCCAGCGCCTGCTCGGGGGACATGTACTCCATGGTGCCGACCATGGCGCCGGTCTGCGTCATGCGCTCGCCTTCGAGCGTCTTGGCCAGGCCGAAATCCATCACGAGGATGCGGCCGCTCTTTTCCTCCATGATGTTCTGCGGCTTCAGATCCCGGTGGATCACGCCGACGTTATGGGCGGCTTGCAGCGCAAGGCATACCTGCTCGATGATGCGCACCGATTCGTTGGGAGGAAGCTTGGTCCGCTTGTGGAGCACGGAGGCGAGATCTTCGCCCTCGACGTACTCCATGGTGATGAACTTAATCCCCTCCGCTTCCCCCAAGTCATAAATACGGACGACGTTGCGATGGGTAACCTGGGTAGCGAGGATCAGCTCCTGCTTGAAGCGGTCAAGAATGGCGCGATTGCGGGCCAGATCGGGACGGATCACTTTGAGCGCGACCAAGCGGCCGAGCTCCACGTCGCGGGCTTTGTAAACGGCGCCCATGCCGCCTTCCCCCAGCTGGCTCAGAACCTCGTAGCGTTGCGCCAGCAAGTGGCCGGCCACGAGAGAGGACTGTCCTGTCGCTGTGAAACCTGCCGAGCCCGGCGAAAAGGAAGAACCCACGACGGTCGGGCTGTCGCTGGGAAAGACGGTCGGGGAAAAGTCATTTGAGTCAACTGGCGGAGCGCCGAAGAGAGTTTCGGCATCGCTGGGTATGCGGGCATTCGGAGACGAACTCTCGCCTTTTATGGGAGTGCGTATGCCCCCATTGCCTGCTTTTGAGGCATCATGCCCCGGAGGATTACCTCCATCTTCTCGCATGACTCAGCGGCCCCAGCCCGCGATCGGCGTAAGATTTGTCCGAATACCCGCAGTATATAGTGCGGGGGCGCGAGAGTCCGCTTGATTCTGGGGGCGTTCGCGGGTAGGAAACAGCCCAGACGCGCGAATCGTAGCCAGTGGGCGAGAGCTTAGATACCGGTGCCGTAATCTGCGGCACAGACACTGTCCCCGGCATGCGAAAAAAAGTCATACTGGGTACGGTGGTTGAACTTATACCGCGCTCGTAACTCGCGACCGACGTAGAGACCCACTGCAGCAATTCCAACAGCGACTGAAGTCCAGCCGACAATCCACATGGCAGAGCCTTCTTCCTCGGGGGAAGAGATTTTCGGCGAATGGCCGAAAACTTGAAGCTTGAAAAAATCTTTACTGACTGCGTACATCATGCCGAAATAATACCGCAGCTTGGGGAAGATAATGTAGTTACGACGGTAGACACCAAGGGGCTATTTCACCTGCTCAATTTGATGCAGGAGAGCGACCTTCCGTGCCGCGGGGAGGAAGCTGGCCTCAATGGAGTTAGCCGCCAATTCGCGCAAGTGCTCCTCGGTAAAGCCAAATGACTCATGCGCCAAACGATATTCATCCTGAAGGTCGCTTAAGAACATCGCTGGATCATCGGAATTGAGGGTGACCATAAGACCGGCGTCGAAATAGCGCCGTACCGGGTGGTCTTCAATTTTGGGACAGCAACCGGTGCGGAGATTCGATGTGACGCAAATCTCAAGCGGCACCTGGCGTTCGGCCAGCACTTCCATCAAATCGGGATCGGATTGAGCGGAAAGGGCATGGCCAATGCGCTCGGCGCCGATGTTGAGGGCGGCCCAGATGCTTTCCGGACCCATGGTTTCGCCGGCATGTGCGGTCAGACGCAGGCCGGCGTCCTGGGCTTCCTGATACAGTTCCCGAAATGGTTCCGCACCGGCGCGGCGCTCGTCTCCGCCGATTCCGATGCCCACAATGCTGGGGGAATCCTTCCGTAACTCGGCAGCTTTGCGAAACACGCGCGCCGCTTCTTCCGGGCCGAATTGACGGACGGCGTCGAAAATCCAGTAGAGCGTGATGCCGAATTGACGCTCCGCGCGCACCCGGGCCGCTTCCATGCCGGCAAAGAGGGCTTCGAATTCAACCCGCCTCCAGTAATAAACCACGCCCACGGAGACGATCGCCTCGACGTGCACCACTCCCTGGCCCGCCAATCGTTCCAGCATGCGATAGGTGATGAGCTCGTAGTCGGCAGCGGTGCGCAGCCGTTCGCTGACTGCTTTGAATGCCATCAGGAAGCCGGTGAAGTCGGCGTAGCGATAGAGGCCCCGTGCCTCGGCAAGTGTCATCGGCTCGTCGTCATGCCGCTGACTCAACTCGACCATGGTCTCCGGGGATACCGTGCCTTCGAGGTGAACATGAAGTTCCGCTTTCGGGAGCGCTCGCAGCCAGGCGATCCCGTTCCGGCGCGTGGTCGTGGCGGAGCGTGTCATGAAAGGGAAGAAAACTCACTACGCTTACGGCTGTACATGAAATAGATGCCGAGCCCGATGACGAGCCACGCGAAAAAGCGCAGCCAAGTGATGACCGGCAGTCCCGACATCAGCAGGAGACAAAAAAACAGGCTTAGAATCGGCACCGAAATTCCACCCGGGGCGCGGAAGCCGCGGCGCCGGTCAGGTTCACGATAGCGCAGAATCAGGACTCCGATCGACACCAGGACAAAGGCAAAAAGGGTGCCGATGTTGGATAAGTCCGCCAATGTGCCAATATCCAGCAGACCGCTGGGGATGGCCACCACGAAGCCGGCCACCCAGGTGGCCACGGCAGGGGTGCGATACCGCGGATGCACCTTACCGAACCATTTCGGGAATAGGCGATCGCGAGACATGGCAAACCAGACCCGCGCCTGGCCCAACTGGAAGACCAGGATGGAAGAGATCATGCCCATCATGGCTCCGCAAAGCACGACCAAACGCACCCAGTTCAACACGCCTGCACCGTGGCTCAGCTTTTTGAGAGTGTTGACGACCGGCGCCGCGTCATCGATCAACGTCCGCCAGGGGATCAAGCCGGTGAGCACCACAGACACAGCAATGTAGAGCACTGTGCAGACGACCAGGGTGGCGAGGATGCCGAAGGGAACATCGCGCTGCGGGCGGTGGCACTCTTCCGCGGCCGTCGAGACGGAATCGAAGCCTATGTAGGTGAAAAAGATAATGCTGCCGCCGGTCAGCACACCAGACCATCCGTTGGGAAAAACCGGATGCCAGTGGCCGGGATGGACAAACCGGGACCCGATCACGATGAAGACCAGAATCGCGGTGATTTTGAGCAGGACCATGATGTTGTTGGTTCCCGCGGATTCGCGGATGCCCCGCACCAGCACGATGGTCAGGATCAAGACAATGAGGAACGCCGGAAAGTTGAAGCCCAGGTGCCAGCCCGGCGAGTAGATGGTGCTGCCTTGCATGTCCGTGAGGCCGGACGGCAAAAAGGCGGGCGAGATCCATCGCGCGCTGGGATGAAAGCCAAACCAGTCCATGAAATCGACGATGTGGGCAGCGAAGCCTACGCACACTGCCATGTTGCTGACAGCGTACTCCAGGATGAGGTCCCAACCGATGATCCAGGCGACCAGTTCTCCCATCGTGGCATAGGTGTAGGTGTAGGCGCTGCCGGCAATGGGAATCATCGATGCCAGTTCGGCGTAGCAGAGCCCGGTGAAGGCACAGACAATCGCCACCAGCATGATGGAGAACGCCAACGCCGGGCCCGCGCCGGGGCGGCCCGCTAACGCGTGGTGGTTGATCAGGTAATCGAGCAGCGGCGTGTTCAGGATTGACGAGGTGTCGAACTTTTCGCCGGCAATGGCGGTGCCGATCACGGTGAAAATTCCCGAGCCGATGACGGCGCCGATTCCTAATGCCGTGAGCGACCAGGGGCCGAGCGTTTTCTTCAGACAGTGCTCGGGTAATTCCGAGTCGCTGATCAGCTTATCGATCGACTTGGTTGCGAACAGTTGCTTCCGCAGCGTCTCGGCTCCTGGAGGTCGGTTTTTACTGCCCTGCGAGCCCGAGTGGACAACCTGAGAAAATATCCCCATGAGGGTTCCGTAGCACGGACGATCCCTCCACTACGCTTCGGTCCTAATGAACAACCGTACCTTGGATGGACCAAAAGCGTTTGAAGGGCTTCGCCCATCTTTTTCGGCCCACGTACGCTGGTGCGAACATGGGGCACCCATCAAGTGCGCGGTAGCCCGTACTGTTGATTCCACTCTTGACTTGCCGCAGGCAAGTCGTCTCCGCGGGATGACAACTTTGTAGCAAAGAAGCGTCCAGCTTTACCAGGAATTGAAGCCAGTTGCACAACAAACTTTGTCATCTCGACCGGAGCGAAGAGTAGTGGAGAGATCTGCAGTTCTGCGTCGTTTACCGCTTGCTTTGACCTCGCGAAAGTTTCTTGGTCTTTTTCTTGTTGGAACCTCGGGGCGTGGTGCGCGCGGCTTTGGGTGCAGCTTTCTTGCGCGCAGCGCGCTTTACTTTTTTCCGTTCCAACTTGTCTTCTATGTTCTTGGTATTGGGCATTATTTTCCTTGTCTAAACCTTTTCGAGCTGGGCAAATTTCTCCACCAGCTTTTTCACGCCGAATTGTGCAAATTGTACCGTAATCTTCGCATCATCACCGTCACCCTCGCGGCGGAAGACCACGCCTTCGCCGTATTTCGGGTGACGTACACGCTGGCCACTACGGAATCCGGTCGCTCCGGAGGGTACAGGAATCTCAAGCTTCGGCCGGCTCCCATTGCTCTTACGCGAGGTAAAGAACTGGGCGATGTTGTCCAACGAACCGGATTGCGCGGGCCGCGTCACGGGACGCGGACGCTGGTCCTCGTCCTCGTAGCTGTAGTGCCGGGTGGATTCTCTTTCGCCCCCGTAACGCCCAGCGTATGCGCCGCTGGAAGGTCGCTGCCCCCGGGTCAGGTCCTGCACCAGGTGCGCCGGGATCTCCTCGAGAAAACGCGAGGCGATGCTGGCGTCCGGCATATCGTTCCCGTACCGGCGGCGATAGCGGGCCCGGGTCACAATCAGCACATCCATGGCCCGGGTCATTCCCACGTAGCAAAGGCGCCGCTCCTCTTCGAGCTCGGCCGGTTGGTTCAGCGTTCGCGAATGGGGAAACAAACCTTCCTCCATCCCGGCGAGTAGAACCAAGGGGAATTCCAAGCCCTTGGCCGCGTGCAAGCTCATCAGCGTGACCCGGCTGTCCGGCTTGTAACTGTCGGTGTCGCTGACCAGTGCGGCGTGATCCAGAAATTCCGAGAGTGTCTCGCCGCGCTGTTGGGCATCCTGAGCGGCGTTGGCCAGTTCCTTCAGGTTTTCAATGCGAGAGGTGGATTCCGGTGTGCCCTCCTCTTCGAGAGCCCGTATGTACCCTGTCCGGTCGATAAGAAAGCGAATCAGCTCCGGGAGCGTGGCCGCGTCGCCGGGCTTGCGGAACCCCTCCTGATGCTCGGCGAGAGGTACGGCTGCTGCGGGCTGGGGAACGTCGTCGAAGGTAAGCAGAGGGACAGGTTGGTCTTCGGGGTCGGGCTCTGTCTCCAGGTCGCCGAAATCGAAGCTGGTGTCTTCCCAGTCGGCCTCGGGTTTTGCGTCAGCGGTTGGCTGCTCGGGCGCCACGTCCTGGGTGAGTTTTTCCGCAAAACCCGGCTCCAGCACGGCGCGGGCGTCTTCAATCAACCGGCGAAAGCTATCGAGTGCAATTAACGCTCTTTGCGGCAGCAGACGATCCTTGAGCGCGCGCCCGATCGCCGCCCAGGTGCTCATGCCCGTTTCGGTGCTTAGCCGATCGAGGATTTCCATGGTGGTCTTGCCGATGCCCCGCGGCGGTGTGTTGATGACCCGGGCCAGCGCGATCGAATCATCGGGGTTCTGCACCAGCTTGAGATAACTCAGCAGATCCTTGATCTCGGAGCGGTCATAAAACGAAAAGCCGCCCACCATGGTGTACGCGATCCCGTAGCGGCGCAGCGCCTCTTCCACCAGCCGCGACTGCGAGTTGGTGCGGTAGAGGACCGCGACCCGCGGCAGGTCCTGATCTTCCCCGGCCTTGCGCAGGTACTTCTGGATGTAGTCGGCTATGAAAAGCGCTTCATTTTCCCCGTCTGGCGCCTCGTAGTAGCCGATTTGCGCTCCGCCCTCGCGCGAAGTCCAGAGGTTCTTGCCTTTGCGCTGCAGGTTGCGCGCTACGACCGCCGAGGCGCCTTCCAGAATCACTTGCGTGGACCGGTAGTTTTGCTCCAGACGGATGGTCTTTGCTTCGGGGAAATCGCGCTCGAACTCGAGGATGTTGCGGATATCCGCCCCGCGCCAGGAGTAGATGCTCTGGTCTTCATCGCCCACCACGCACACGTTGTGCTCGGCGCCGGCCAGCAGCTTCATCAGCTCATACTGTGGCCGGTTGGTGTCTTGATATTCGTCGATGAGGATGTACCGATACCGGCGGTTGTAGCGTTCGCGCACCTCGGCCGATGAGCGCAGCAGGCGCACTGCTTCGAGAAGCAGGTCGTCGAAGTCGAGGGCGTTCGCCTGGCGCAGCTCCTTGCGGTAGATCTCGTAGATATGCGCGATGCGCTCGGCAACCGGGTCGGTCGATTGCAGATAAATTTCCTGCGGGTCCAGCATATGGTTCTTGGCCCAGGAGATTCGGGAGAGGACGGTGCGCGGCGTCAGCTGCTTGGTGTCGAGCCCCATGCGGCGCATAGCTTGTTTCACAACGGCCTGCTGGTCGGCTTCGTCGTAAATCACAAAGTTGCGGGTGAGCCCCTGGTCCCCAACGCGGAGCGCTTCGATGTCGCGGCGCAGAACCCGCACGCAAAACGAGTGGAACGTGGCAAGCAGCGGTTTGGCCAGCGACCCGTGCTGGAGCAAGCGGTCAACCCGCTCGGCCATCTCCGCCGAGGCCTTGTTGGTGAACGTAACGGCCAGGATGGAATCGGGCGCAACGTTCCGTACCTCAATGAGATAGGCGATGCGGTGGGTAATGACCCTGGTTTTGCCGGACCCGGCGCCGGCCAGAATCAGCAAAGGGCCATCCACGGCTTCGACCGCGGCCCGCTGCTGAGGATTTAATTTATCGAGCAGATGTTGCAAGGAATTCCCTTCTTCCAGTGTATCGCCCGGGGGCAGTTGTGTTGCAATCCGAGTATGCAGAGTGTGGATAAGCCGTTGCGGCGTCGGGTTTGTGTCTTTTGTGGATCCAAGGTGGGAGAGGGAACGGCCTATCGTGCGGAAGCCGTAGCTCTTGGCAGCCTGCTGGGAAAAGCCGGGTTGGGCCTGGTGTACGGCGGGGCGCAGGTCGGCCTCATGGGAGCATTGGCCGACGCGGCGCTCGCTCACGGCGGTGAGGTCATCGGAGTGATCCCCAGCTCGCTGGCCGACGTGGAAGTGGCGCACCCGCGTTTAACCAGGTTGGACGTGGTGGAGACCATGCATCAGCGCAAAGCGTTGATGGCGCAGGAGGCGGATGCTTTTGTGGCCTTACCGGGGGGCTTCGGGACGCTGGATGAGTTTTTCGAGATCCTTACCTGGGCGCAGCTGGGGATCCATTCCAAACCGTGTGTGCTGGTCAACACCGGCGGCTATTACGATCACCTGCTAAGTTTTCTGCAGGTGGCGATCGATCAAGGCTTCCTAAAGGCGAAGTATTACGGGTTAATCAACGTCGTTGAAAACGCCGCGGAAGCGGTGCAGCGGATGCAAACGATGTGGGAGGCTTTGTCCGTCGACCACTCTGCTCCTGCCGAGCCTGCTCCGTAAGTTGTTGTGATATAACCGGCTCACCGATGAGATGGACAATTGGCTTTGCCCTCCTGCTTAGCGCCTGGGTGGCGCACGCCGAGCGGCCCGTGAACTCGCCGCTCAAGTTCGAAATCTCTTTTCCTGCCGCGGTTCACGCTGAACCGATTACCGGGCGGGTGTTCCTGATTCTCTCCCGCGACATCGAGCATTGCGGCCCGGCGGATGCGGTTGCTGCCCCGTCTGACGCGTGCGAGCCCCGGTTGCAGGTCAGCCGTATTGGCGTTCCTTTCTTCGGACGCGATGTCACCGGAATCAAGGCCGGGGAACCGGCGGTCATTGACAACTCCGACCTCGGCTCGCCCCTCGCTCATCTCACGGACATTCCGGCCGGGGACTACTACGTTCAGGCTGTCATTAACGTGTACTCCGAGTTCCACCGGGCGGACGGACATACGGTGTGGATGCACGACGACCAGTGGGAAGGCCAACGCTGGCAGCGTTCTCCGGGTAATTTGTACAGCAAGCCGGTCAAGATGCACGTCGATCCGAGCGGGGGCGTGATTCGCCTGGTCGCGGATCAGGTGATCCCTCCGATCAAGGTTCCGGAAGATACCGAGTACGTAAAACACATCAAGTTCAGGAGCGAACTGCTGTCGAAGTTCTGGGGTCGGGCTATTTATCTCGGGGCAGTTGTATTGCTGCCTCGCGACTACGATCGCACTACGCTTCGCTACCCCATCGACTATATCCAGGGTCACTTTTCGCTCGATGCTCCTTATCGATTTGACGGCAAGAATGAGTTCTCGAAGGCGTGGATGAGCGATCGCTTCCCTCGCATGATCGCGGTCACTTTACAGCACCCCAACCCGTATTACGACGATTCGTACCTGGTGAACTCGCCCAATGTCGGTCCCTATGACGATGCGTTGATGCAGGAGCTGATCCCGGCTATCGAAAAGCAGTTCCGGGTGATCGGCGAGCCTTACGCCCGGGTTCTTTCCGGGGGGTCAACCGGGGGTTGGATTTCCGCTTATCTGAAGTTATTTCATCCTGATTTTTTCGGCGGCGCCTGGTGCTCTTGCCCGGACGCAGTGACGTTCTCTGACGTGGAAGGCGTGAATTTCTACAAGGACGAGAATGCTTTTTTTAAGGTTTATGATTGGCGTCCGGTTCCCACCATCAACAGCCGCTTCACCAATGGACAGGCGATTCAGACGTCGGAACAACGCAACCGGTATGAGTTGGTCAGCGGCACGCATGGGCGCTCGGGGGAACAGATTGACGTTTGGTCTGCGATATGGGGTCCGGTGGGGGAGGATGGTTTCTTTAAGCCGGCGTTTGATAAGTCCACTGGGAAGGTCGACCGCGCGGTTATCGCGTACTGGCGGGAGCATTGGGATCTGCTCGAATATCTCAAACGACACTGGTCCACGGTGGGTCCTCAGCTTAAAGACGATCTTTACTTCTTTGCCGGGGATGCAGACACTTACTTCCTCAACAACTCGACCATGGAGCTGGAAGCGTGGCTGAAAACGGCGACTTCACCGATCTCCGGGGCGCATTTTATGTATGGGAATATGAAGCCGCATTGCTGGCAGGGCCCTGTAAGCCCCCAGGAACGCGTGGTGGAGATTGCCCAGCATATCCAGCGGCATAAACCCGCCGGAGCGGACACTCCCTGGTGGGATTATCGGTAGTTTGGGCACGAATCGCATCTAGGAGACCAAAACGAACTCGATGGGTGCCCCATGTTCGCACCAGCGTACGTGGGCCGAAAAAGACGGGCGAAGCCCATCAAACGCTTTTAGGCCTTTAGTGAAAGCATTCGAAGAATTCATATTCGGCCCACGTACGCTGGTGCGAACATGGGGCACCCATCGACGTCGGTTTGGTCCTGCAGGTCAGTTTCTACGCGGATGGTTTGGTCTTGCGGATCCTTGGTCTTCTCAGTGTCTCGATTGGCGTGTTGCTTTCACTCAAGGAGTAGAAGCGTTTGATGGGCTTCGCCCGTCTTTTTCGGCCCACGTTAGCTGGTGCGAACATGGGGCACCCATCGAGGGCTGTTTGGTCCTGAGATTTGGTTCGCGCGCGGACCGCTAGGGCGGCACTCAGCGCAGAGGCAGTGGCGGCGCAGGTAATCCCAGGAGTAGATGCCGCTCTGATGCCCGTCATTCCAACGACCCGTCGAGGACTGTTTGGTCCTGAGATTTGGTTCGCGCGCGGATTGCTAGGGGCGGCAGTCGGCGCAGAGGCAGTGGCGGCGCAGATAGTCCCAGGAGTAGATGCCGCTTTGATGGCCGTCGTTCCAGCGGAAAGTGATGGCGTACCTGCCTACTGGAGAAACTGAGTCCGGACGGGCCGGCTCCTTGTACATCTTCAGCAGCCCCGGTGGATCCGGCTTCCGCTCGCCGGGTTTGCGGCCCGTTGCCCCGCGCTCCTCGTGGCAGGTGGCGCATGGACAGGCATCGCGCAGCCAGGAAAAGGTCCAGCGGCTCTGGTGGCCGTCTTTCCAGTCGATTTCCATGCCTGTGCCGGTGGTTTTGTTGACACGGACATGGGCCGGCTCCGTCGCCTCGCGCGGTAGATCGACCGACTGGCCCAGCCGGTGGGCCTCGTCTTCGCTGATGAAACGAATGCCTTCGTGACTCATCTACTCAAGCATACTGTTTCCAGAAGAAGTATGCAGCCATTCCCAAGCCGATCACCACTACCAGCGCGCGCATAAACCGCGGATTCATCCGGCGCGCGTAATGCGCCCCCAGATAGCCTCCCACCGCGGCGGCAATCATCATCAGCAGGCAATATTTCCAGACAATTTGCTTCTCCACGATGAAAGTCACCACCGCGATGCCGTTGGCGCACGTCGTGGCGATCACCTTGAGAGCATTGATCTGATTGAAGTTCTGAATGCCGAAGACGGCCAGGGACGTCATCACCAGAAAGCCCGCGCCGGCCCCGAAAAAGCCGATGTAGACGCATACCACCGCCACGGCGATCCAGAGCGGAACCAGGTTAGGCTTGGCACCCTCGACATCTACCCGTTTGCGTCGCAGCCACGCCGACACAGGACCGCTCACCGCAAACAAGCCGGAAGCTACCAGCAACAGCCACGGTACCATGTGCAGAAAGGTCATCTGGCCGGTGTGGAGCAGAATAATCGCACCCACCACGCCCCCCAGCAAAGCAGCGGAGCAGACTGGCAGCACCAGCCGCAAATTAGCCTTGAGGTCCTGCCAATAAGCCGCGATGGAGGTAAACTGGCCCGGCCAAAGTGCAACGGTATTGGTTGCATTTGCCTGGATGGGCAGAACACCGACACCCAGCAACGCCGGAAACGACAAAAACGAGCCGCCCCCGGCCATGGCGTTCAGGACGCCGGCAATAAAAGAAGCGATGACCAGCCAAGCGTGTTGCCACATGCTCTCAGTCCACCTGCAAGATCAAGCATTTTAAATACTCGGTTTCCGGGATGTTGAGGACCACAGGGTGGTCCGGAGCGGCCTCCCGGCGTTCCAGCAGACGAACCCGGCGCTGCGCATCTCCGGCCGCGGCGGCCACCACCCCGTGAAACTCGTCCCACGAAACATGATGCGAACAGGAGCAGGTCACCAGGGTTCCACCCGGGCGCAGCATCTTTAACGCGCGCAAATTGAGCTCCTTATATCCGCGCAAGGCGCCGGACACCGCGCGCTTGGACTTGGCAAAAGCGGGCGGATCGAGCACCACCGTATCAAACGCTCTCCCCGCCGTACTCCAATCGCGAAGCAGGTCGAAGGCGTTGGCCTCGACCCATTCCACCGCGCCTTGGACCCGGTGCCGGTTGACCTCAAGGTTCTCTTCCGCCACCTCAAGTGCCGCCCGGGACGCATCGATGCCGGTCACCTGGGAACAGCATCGCGCCAGGTGAAGCGCAAAGCCTCCCTGGTAGGTGCACACGTCCAGCGCCTCTCCGCGGGCATAACGCTCAGCCGCGGCGTAGTTGAGACGCTGGTCGAGAAACGCTCCTGTCTTCTGGCCGGCGTTGGCGTCATAGTGAAAGGCCAGCCCATTGAGGTGAAAAATGGTGGTAAGTTGCGGAATCGTCTCCGCGGTATACAGGGGAGCCTCCGCCGGCTCGCTGAGCTGCTCCAATTCCTGAATGCGGGAGTCGGAGCGCTCGACAATGGTGAGCGGCTCAAGTTCCGATCGCAAAGCCTGGACGATCGACGTCACGAACATCCTCCCGATCCAGCGCCTTGGTGAGGATCTCGAATAGGATCAGGTCCCCGTACCGGTCGACGATCAAACCGGGAAGCTGATCGGCTTCACTAAAGACCAAACGGCAGGCGTCCGTACCCTCCTCCAGCATGCCGGCACGGAGCCGAATGGCTTGGCGCAGGCGCTGGTCGAGCAACGCCAACCAGGCTTGGTTCGTGAGGTGAGGGTCGGAGGTCACCAGGCGCAGGGCGATCTGCGAGGTTGGGCTCCACAGCGCGGTGCCGAGGGGAAAGCCGCGATGGTCAGCCACGGGGACTAAACCGGCGTCCGCTTCCACCGCATGCTCGATATCGGAGCGGTAGACCCAGACGTGGCCGGCACGCAGCCGGTCCGCCGCCCGCCGGGAGATCACGGCGACAGTGGGCGGAGAAATTGGTTCACGGGGCACAGATTATCTTCGCACAGGCCTTTGGCTGCGGCAATCGTTGGTGCAGGGTAGGACCGGTTGCCGTGTAGCCGACCGCTTGACAGCGGCCTATAATCAGGTATGGCGACTGTTCGCACCACGCCAATTGAACCTCCCGCAGAGCCAGACATACTGGGCCCGAAGTTCGCCGCGTTACTCGCAACCGTTGCCAAAAATCGGCCGAGCGACGACGCCGGCATCATTCGTCGAGCCTGGGAGTTTTGTGTTCAGCACCACAGCGGGCAGCTGCGCGCATCGGGCGAGCCGTACGTCCTGCATCCCCTGGAAGTGGCCCAAGTCCTGGCCGAAATGAAGCTGGACTCGACGGCCATCGCGGCCGGGTTGCTGCACGACGCGGTGGAAGACACCCCGGTTACCACGGAAGACATCACGGAGCGATTCGGGGAGCAGGTCGCGCACATTGTCGAAGGCGTGACCAAGATCGACAAGATCCAGTTCGCCAACCGCGAAGACCGCCAGGCAGAAAACGTCCGCAAGATGCTGCTGGCCATGGTGAGCGACGTACGCGTGGTCCTGATCAAGATGGCGGACCGGCTGCACAACATGCGGACGCTGCAACATTTGTCGCCCGAGAAACAGGAATCCATCGCGCGCGAAACTTTGGATATCTATGCTCCGCTGGCTCATCGGCTCGGTATGGGCAAGGTCCGCGGCGAGTTGGAAGATCTGGCCTTCCGCTACGTGGACCCCTTCGGTTATGAGCAGGTAAGGGATGCCGTTGAGGCGGGGCGCGATGAGGACGAGCAGTTTCTGAGTTCGGTGGAGGCGCTGCTGAACGAACGGCTGCGCGAGAACAACATCAAGGCGCGTGTCGAGTCACGCATCAAGCGGCTTTACAGCATTTATCAGAAGCTGCAAAAACAAAAGATCACGGTCGACCAGGTGTACGACCTGCTGGCGGTACGAGTGATTACCGCCACCGTGCAGGATTGCTACGCGGCCTTTGGTTTGATCCATTCTATCTGGCGGCCGGTGCCGGGGCGCATCAAGGACTTCATCGCCATGCCCCGGCCGAATCTGTATCAATCACTGCACACCACGGTGATGGGCGAGGGTGGGCACCAATTCGAGGTGCAGATCCGCACCGAAGAAATGCACCGGATAGCCGAGGAAGGGATAGCGGCGCACTGGAAATACAAAGCCGCCGGGTCACCCACCAACGCGCGGGACGAACAGCGGTTGGCCTGGGTGCGGCAGTTGGTCGAGTGGCAGCGGGAGATGAGCGATCCCAACGAGTTTCTATCCACGCTGAAGATCGATCTTTATCCGGAAGAGGTTTATACCTTCACCCCCAAAGGCAAGGTCGTCGTCCTGCCCAAGGATGCGACGCCGATCGATTTTGCCTACTCCATTCACACCGAGGTGGGGAACACCTGCGTGGGCGCGAAGGTGAACGGCCGCATGGCCCAACTGAGGACCAAGCTGCACAACGGCGACATCGTGGAAGTGGTTACGCAGAATGGCCACACTCCCAGCCGCGACTGGCTGACCTTCGCCAAGAGCTCACGGGCCCGTAACAAGATCAAGCACTGGCTCAATGAGCACCAGCGGCAGCGGGCCATTGAAATCGGCAAGAAGCTGCTGGACCGCGAAGCGCGCAAGTACAAAGTATCTCTGAGCAAGCTTACCGACACCGACTATGCCCGGGCGGCCGGCGAATGCGGCTTGGCGACGGCCAGCGACCTGTTGGCCGCGATCGGCTTCGGGAAATATTCGTCGCGGCAGGTGCTGAATAAGCTTTCCCCTGGGTCTACCTCGCAGACCGGCCCGGAATTGGAAGCGGGCAAGGAGGCGGTCCCGGGCGTCATGTCAGAGGCCGTACGCCGCGTGCACATGCACGGCTCCGACTCTCTCCAGGTGGAGGGTCAGGACGATTTGCTGGTCTACCGCGCCCGATGTTGCAATCCCATCCGCGGCGAGGAGATCGTGGGGTACGTCACCCGGGGCAAGGGCGTGGCGGTGCATGCGCGGAGTTGTCCCAACGTACAGAATCTGCTTTACGAGAGCGACCGCCGCATAGCCGTCGAGTGGGCACGGATGGCGGAAGAGAACTGCCGGCCGCAAGATGACTTACCCGGTGAAACTGACGGTATTTTGCGACGACCGGGCCGGCATGCTGAAGGAAATGACGGCAGTGATCAGCGACGACGGCACCAACATCCGGGGCGTCGATTCCAAGCCCACCGGGGATGGGGAGGCGATGGTCGAATTTGTTCTGGAAGCGGAAGACATGCGCCATCTCACGCGCCTGGTGAGTGGTCTACGGCGGGTGCCTGGCGTCCGGGACGTGCAACGCGCGCACAAGGTGTAGCAAAATAAGGCATGACGCTTCTCAAGAAGTCCGGTGTTTCCACGCCCCACGCTCCGGCGGCCATCGGCCCCTACACCCAGGCAATCGAGAGCGGGGGAGTGATTTACACCTCGGGACAGATCGCGCTCGACCCGGTGACCGGCCAAGTGGTGGAGGGCGGCATCCGGGAGCAAACCACGCGCGTGCTGGAGAATCTAAAGGCTGTGTTGGCGGCGGCCGAGAGCGATCTGCGGCGGGTGGTGAAGGCGACTGTCTTTCTCAAGAACATGAGTGACTTTGCGGCCATGAATGAGGTTTACACCACTTACCTGGCGGGAGACGGCTGGGTATCGCCGGCGCGATCCACGGTCGAAGTGGCGCGGCTGCCAAAGGATGCATTGGTCGAAATCGAAGTGATTGCCCTGCGGTAGCAAGGAGACTGAGCATGGAGAAGATTGAAAAGACGGAAGCGGAGTGGCGTGCTGAACTCACTCCGGAGCAGTATTACGTGATGCGGCAAAAGGGGACGGAGCCGGCGTTCTCCGGCGCCCTTTACCGCAATCATGCGGACGGCACCTATCGCTGTGGCGCTTGCAACGCTGAGTTGTTCAGCTCCGGCACCAAGTTTGAGTCGGGCAGTGGATGGCCCAGCTTTTCTGTTCCGGCCAATGCAGAAGCGGTGCAGCTCCATGAAGACAACAGCTACGGGCTGACGCGAACCGAAGTCACGTGTGCCCGTTGTGGAGCCCACTTGGGGCATGTCTTTCCAGACGGACCGGGGCCGAGCGGCCTCCGTTATTGCATCAATTCTTTGTCGCTCGAATTTGATCCCAAACGCACCGCGGCTAAGGAGTAGCCGCTATGCCTTAACGACCTTGCCGGCTTTGATGCAGCGGGTGCAAACCCGAATCCGTTTGGCGCCGCCGTCCACCGCGGCCTTGACTGGACGAAGATTCACGTTCCAGCGGCGCTTGGACACATTGTGCGCGTGCGAGATCTTGTTACCGAACTGCGGACCCTTGCCGCAGACTGTGCAAACCTGAGCCATGACAAACTCCAGATATCTAAACTTTTCGCTGAGACGCGAACTTTCAGTATATCCGGCCTGGGGTTAGGGGACAACCTTGGTCTAGCGGTGTCACGAAGGCTCAAGGGATGAACGGCGGAAGAAACTCCTGTGACCGTTGGCTGACTTTGAGGGATGGGCTTCACAGGCTGCGGAAAAAGTCATAGTGGTTGTAAATCCGGCGGTGGCACGGGCTATGGAATCTGCGTGGAAACCGGACTAAAAGACCAAGCTGCACTCGCAGGGTGCCCCATGTTCGCACCAGCGTACGTGGGCCGAAAAAGACGGGCGAAGCCCTTCCAACGCTTCTAGGCCTTTAGCGAAAGCATTCGAAGAATTCATAATCGGCCCACGTACGCTGGTGCGAACATGGGGCACCCTGCGAGTGCAGCTTGGTCCTTTAGTCCGGTTTCCAATTCAGTTTGGTAAGTAGTGCTGGGCTTTAGAGTGCGTGTGAGAACACAGGAACGTTCCCACTGCTCGTGCGGCCTGGAATAGGGTCCGGTATAGAATCGCTGCTCGTGGGTGAGCCTCGCCAACTGAACCGTACACCTTGGTCTGTGTTTTGGGCGGCCTTTGCGGTTCGCGTGCTCTACCTGACCCTCGCCCATACCTACCGGATCCGGCCGTACGATGACCACATGCTGTTCGGCGAGGAGATGGGCCGAATCGCGCGGGCGCTCGCCACCGGCTTCGGGTTCTCCGACCCTTTCCGCGGGCATACCGGGCCGACGGCGTGGGTCGGACCTCTGTTTCCCCTGCTCCTCGGTGGGGTTTTCAAAGTGTTCGGCGTCTTCACCGCCCAATCGGCCTGGGTCATCCTCACCCTGAACAGCCTGTTTTCTGCGCTGACCGTCCAGACCATCTGGGAGATCGCAGAACGCAGCTTCAACCGCAATGTAGCCCTTTGGTCGGCCTGGATCTGGGCCCTCTACCCGGCAGCCATGCAGTATGCAGTGCGCTGGATTTGGGATACCTCGCTCACGACCTTCCTCTTCACCTGGGTGCTGGTGTTAGCCTTACGCCTGCGCGCCGGTAGCACCCCCCGCCGCTGGGCGCTCTTCGGTCTGCTTTGGGGGTTAACCGGCCTCAGCAATCCGGCGCTCTTGATCTTCCTGCCCGCTTGCGGGCTCTGGACACTCGCCGGAACCCCCAGGCGCCAAGCCGGCGGCGTGATCCTGGCAGCGTTGCTCTTTGCCGCCTGCCTCGGTCCGTGGACGTGGCGCAACTGGGTAGTCTTCCATCAGCTGGTGCCCACCCGGGGGAATTTCGGCGCTGAGCTTTACCTGGGGAACGGACCAGGCTCGACGGGCTTGATCATGGAGTACGACCACCCGATCCAGGCGCCGGATCAGTTGCGCCTCTACACGAAAATGGGGGAAATAGCCTATTCGAAGATGCGAGGCGGCCAAGCGATGGCCTACATGCGCGCCGACCCCCTGCACTTCGTCCGCAACACCCTGCGGCGGGGGTTTTTCTTCTGGGCCGGTACTCCCCTCCCAGAAAGCGGCAAGCCGTGGGTGGAGTACGCCCGGAACCTCAACTTTATATTCGGCAGCGTCTGCGGCCTGCTGGGCTTGGCGCTCGCCCTGGAGCGCAAGGCTCCGGCGGCTTGGTTGTTCGCGTGGGCCTTCCTGCTGCTGCCGCTGGTGTACTACGGAGTGGCGGCTCACGCCCGCTTCCGTCACCCACTCGAGCCACTGCTGGTGGTGCTTGGGGTTTACCTCTTCCAGTCCGCCGAGTTGACCAAAATGGAAGGGAAACGTAAACTTAAAAAGCTTGGGATCTAAGCCGTGCTCGCCTTCGGGTTCGAGCCATTCGGCAATCCATTCCTGCCCAGCTCAGTTGTACGACGCCGGCCTGCTTAGGCTTGGTTCGGCGCGTGGAGGTTTTATGTACGCGGTTATCCGCACAGGTGGTAAGCAGTACCGCGTCGCCCCCGGCGACGTGCTTCGCATCGAGAAGGCCGCCGGTGATTCCGACAGCCGCGTGGAGTTCAACGACGTACTGGCTTTCTCAGACGGCGTATCGCCCCTGGTCAAGCCAGAGGCCGCCAAGGTGCTGGGAACGATCGTCACCGAAGGACGAGGGGAAAAGGTCCTGGTCTTTCATTTCAAACGCAAGAAGCAGTACAAGAAGTTGCAAGGGCATCGCCAAGCCTATACCGAGATCCGCATCAACAGCATCGAGGTCAATGGGTTCACCTACGGCAACGAAAAGCCCGCATAAAATTTTGGAAGGATAGGCGATGGCACATAAAAAGGGTTTAGGCAGTTCCAAGAATGGTCGCGACTCCAATGCTCAGCGACTCGGGGTAAAGATCTTCGCTGGGCAGGTGGTCACCGGTGGTTCCATCATCGTGCGCCAGCGTGGCACCAGGCTGAAGCCTGGACTCAACGTCGGCCGGGGAAAAGATGACACCCTGTACGCTGAGATTGCCGGCCGGGTGAACTTCATCGATCGGGGCAAGTCGGGCCGTTTTGTCGCCGTCGAGCCGGTCGAGCAAACTCCCGCCTCCAACTAGATCCTCTTTCGTACAAGCAAAAGGGCCATAACGGCGATCCCGTTATGGCCCTTTTTGCTTTCGCTCCCGAGGCAGTCAGCTGGCTACATGGAGCGAGTTTTTGATGAGGATGCGATCAACAACTTTCTCGACGTCCTGAAGGAAAAAGTCGTTGGCCGGGAGTTGAACCGAATGAACCGCCACCCGCGGCCCGCTGGGCACCAGGGTTGAGGCGATCTCGTTCCAACGAGCCAACGGCGAAGATGGATCGAGGATAGCGGCCCGGCGGGCTGGTTCCCGCTGGAAGAAGTAGCCCGTCCAGACCATCAGAGTCACCAAGCTCGCGCTGGTGGTGACCACGCTGATGGTGGAGGTCATGATGCTGTGCCCGCGGTGCAGGAAGACTGCGGAGACGACCAGGTCGCTCGCCGCCATGATGCCAAAGCCGAAGCTGATACCGAATACCCGGCTGCGGTAAGACAGCCCAAGCTTACCCGCTGCAAGCATGAGGAAGAGCAACAGGCTGAGGATGAAAATGCTTTCACCCCGCATGGCTTGGGCAACCAGGGCGAGGAGGAACTTCTCGCCTTTATTGCCTGGCGTGAGCAGAGCAGCAGAGGCCGCTACAAAGGAGATGCAAGCAACCCAGCGGAAGGAAATGGTACCCAGCCACTTGAGGCCAGGGAAGGGTTCCATGGAGGAGCGGAACAACTCTTGAATGACGAGGAAGACGACAATCGCGCCAGCGATGTAACTCAGCCAGTAAGTATAAAAGTACAGGGAATACGCGGCCCTTTCGCTGACCCCGGTGAGGCGGTGGACCTGCAGCAAAACGTACAGGACCACAGACGACACAAGGCGAACTGAAACGTAAGCGAACAATGCTGGGAAACGTCTGTGCTCCCGGGACCTCAGCAGAGCCGCCATGGCCAATATCATGAGCAGAGGCTCTGCTGCGTACAAGATGGTGAGGGCTACGCTGGTCATCACAACACCCCTTCCGAGTCTTGAGAATAGCTCGAAACGGGATGGTGCTCAACCCAATAAAACCTTTAAAGCTGGCACTTTTGTGCTATGAGTGCATAGTTTGGGTACTGCCGGGGACGCCCTTTGGTACCCCCCCTGCACTAGTTAGGGCAACCGGTGTTGGGGTCGCAATTCGGAACGGGCATGGCATTCGGGCAACCGGTATTGGGATCGCAATTGGGAACTGGCATGGCAAACGGCACAACCAGACTATGGCCCGCGGAAACCGGCGTTGTGGTCTTCGTAGTTAATGCGCTGGCCAGCACTCCGGCAAAGACGATGGAGAAGATTGATGTGTGCATGATGAGTTTCATAGTCTGGTTACCTCCGACAGTTCGATTTTCAATTTGGCGTAGCAGGTCTTGACAAAACTGAGTATAGTGCGGGAATCTCATAACCCGAGTAAATTAAAAGACATATAGATGCTATCTACTCTCACCATTACCCTAGTACCCATATAATCTGCTGCCAGAGTACCTCGATTTTTGGTTACTTATAAACGGTCCTAAGGAGGTAGAGCGGTTACTAAAATACCCACAGTTCCGGTTTGAGCCTTGTGGAAAACTCCGGTGTGACGACTTATGGACAAACTGTTGCTTTCCTGTCTCCAGGCACCCTGCACGCACCCCCCAGTTGCGACTCGGAACGTGGTAAACTTGTGATAGTCAAGTGGGGTCAAACCCTGCACTTTCAAGCTGTTATTTCCTGAATCGGTGCATTCGTACCGAGTGCAAGCCGTTACGTTTTACCCCCTCGGAGTTGCATGTCAACCAAAGAGCTTCCCGTTTCCCCTGCTGTTCCGCCGAATGCCCTGCGTGAAGGATTGCTTCCTGCGCCCACTTACACTGGCGATAACATCAAGATCCTTGAAGGGCTGGAGGCTGTTCGCCTCCGTCCCGCGATGTACATCGGGTCCACCGGCGAACAGGGTCTCCATCATTTGGTGTACGAGGTGGTGGACAACTCAGTCGACGAAGCGTTGGCTGGTTACGCGACCCATGTCGATGTCACCATCCACATCGATAACTCCATCACTGTCACTGACGACGGGCGCGGTATCCCGGTAGACATCATGGACACTCCCACAGGCGAGCGGATGCCCGCTGTGCAGGTAGTGCTTACCAAGTTGCATGCCGGAGGTAAGTTCGACTCTTCGACTTATAAAGTTTCGGGCGGGCTGCACGGCGTAGGCGTCTCCTGCGTCAACGCGCTGAGCGAAGAGTTGGAGGTGGAGATCTGGAAGGATCAGCACACCTATGAGCAGTCCTACGCCAAGGGCACTCCGACGACCAAGCTGAAGCAGACGGGGACCACCAAAAAGCGAGGAACCAAAATTCGCTTTCTCCCGGACCGCTCGATTTTTACGGTAACGGAATACAACTTTGACACCCTGGCGCAGAGGCTGCGCGAGCTGGCTTTCCTGAACAAGGGCCTGGAAATCAAGTTGACCGACGAGCGGGCGACCGATCCCAAAACGGGCGAAGCCAAGCGCTCCGATTTTAAATATGCGGGCGGCATTGCCGAGTTCATCAAGCATTTGAACCGGGGCAAACAGGTGCTGCATGAAAAGCCCATCGTCATGGAAGCAGCCCGTGATGGTATGGAGCTGGACATCGCGCTGCAGTACAACGACAGCTACTCCGAGTCGGTGTTCAGTTTTGCCAACAACATCAACACGGTCGACGGGGGCACCCATCTTTCCGGTTTTCGCACCGCGCTGACCCGCACGATCAACACTGCCGGACAGCAGATGGGCTTGTTCAAGGACGTGAAGGAAAACCTTTCCGGAGACGATGTCCGGGAAGGGCTGGTGGCGGTGGTGAGCGTAAAGCTGCCGCAACCGCAGTTCGAAGGACAGACCAAGGGTAAGCTCAACTCCGATATCGCCGGGGCGGTGCAGGCGTTCGTAAACGAGCGGCTGGGCATGTTCTTCGAGCAGAACCCGCCCGTCGCCAAGAAGATCATCAACAAGGCCATCGAGGCGGCCCGTGCCCGCGAGGCGGCGCGGAAGGCACGCGATCTTACCCGGCGCAAGGGAGCACTCGATGGAGGCGGCCTACCGGGCAAGCTGGCGGATTGCAGCGAACGCCAGCCGGACCGTTGCGAGTTGTACCTGGTCGAGGGCGAATCCGCCGGCGGGACTGCCAAGCAGGGGCGCGACCGCAAGTTTCAAGCTGTGCTGCCGCTCAAGGGCAAAATCCTGAATGTCGAGAAGGCCCGCTACGACAAGATGCTGGGCCATGAAGAAATCCGTGCCATGATTACCGCCCTGGGCTGCGGCATTGGCAAGGAGGATTTCGATCCGGCCAGGCTTCGCTACGGCAAGATCATCCTGATGACGGACGCCGATGTGGACGGTTCGCACATCCGCACCCTGCTTTTGACCTTTTTCTTCCGCCACATGGTGGACTTGATCCGGCGCGGGCACGTATACATCGCCCAGCCGCCGCTCTATCGCATCAAGAAGGGCAAATTCGAGCAGTACATCAAGGACGACCGGCAGTTCGTTCAAGTGATGATCAAGCGCGCTTCCGATGGGATGAGCTTGCGCTATGGCTCGGCCGGCAAGAAGCTCGAAGGGGCTGCGTTGACCAAGTTCATGGGCCAGCTCAACGAGTACCTGGGTGTTTTCGATAAGGCAAACAAGCATCTGCGGAACGAGGAAGTTACGGCGCTCCTCCCCAGGTTCGAGCTGATGCGGCGCATCGACTTTGAGGCGGAGGGGGCAGTGCCGGCCAAGCTGGCCAAGCTGCACTCCGAACTGCAGAACCTGGCGAAGCACTACCAATTCAAGGCTGTTGCCGCTCCCCGGTACGAGGAGGAGCACCGCACCTGGTCGGTGAGCTTCACCGATAGCCAGGGCGCAGAGCGCCACGTGAACTGGACCCTGGCATCGTCTCCCGAATTCCGGCAGATGATGGCCAAATACGCTCTCATTCGCGAGGAGCTTGAAGGGCCTTTCGTCATCGAGTACGCCAAAGCAGCCGAAGTGGAAGAGAGCGAGGCAGATGCGCCTGCCGCCGAGGCTGCTGCCAAGCCCAAGAAGGCGAAGCGGGTGGCAGCTGATCCGGTGACCAAGCAGTCCGCGCGCGAGGTTTTCGAGTACGTGATCGAGCAGGGTCGCCGCGATTACGACGTCCAGCGCTACAAGGGATTGGGCGAGATGACATCCGTTCAGCTGTGGGAGACCACGATGGACCCCGACCGGCGAACGTTGCTTTCCGTCAAACTCGAAGACATTGCGGAAACCGAGTCTATCTTCAGCACGCTTATGGGAGAAGACGTCGAAGCACGACGTAAGTTCATTGAAGACAATGCTTTGGACGTAAAGAACCTGGACATCTAATGGTCTAACCGCAAGCCGGTGGCCGATGGCTCTGCTTGAAGTAAATCAGCTCACCAAGAACTACGCACGGCGTTCCGGGTGGTGGGGCGCTGTCGAGGAAAGCCGTGTCGTCGACCGGGTTTCCTTCTCCATCGGCCGGGGAGAGACCCTGGGATTGGTGGGTGAGTCGGGCTCGGGGAAGAGCACCGTCGCGCGCATGATTTTGGGCTTGGTTCCGCCCTCCTCCGGCACCGTCTCCTTCGACAATCAGGAAGTGATCTGTGGCGCGTCGAGCGCCAGCCTGCGCGGTTTGCGGCGGCGCATGCAGCCCGTTTTCCAGGATCCGTTCGCGGCGCTCAACCCCCGGATGACCGTCGCCGAAATCCTCGCTGAGCCGTTCCGCATCCACCGCCATGACGCCCCACCGGAAAACCTCCGCGATCTGCTGGCGCAGGTAGGCCTGGACGAGTCGGCCTTGCCCCGCTATCCGCATGAGTTCTCCGGTGGCCAGCGCCAGCGGATCAACATTGCCCGCGCCCTCGCCCTCCGCCCCGAACTGCTGGTCCTCGATGAACCGGTCTCCGCCCTGGACGTCAGCGTCGGGGCCCAGATCATGAACCTGCTCCGCCACCTACAGCAAACATTCCATTTGACTTACCTCTTCATTTCCCACTCGATGCCGCTGGTTCGTTACCTTTCCACCAACATCGCGGTGATGCGCGCCGGCAAGGTGGTGGAGATGGGCGCCTGTGAGCAAATTTGCCGTTTCCCGGCCGAGGCCTATACGCGAGCCCTTCTGGAAGCTACGCCGGAGCTGCCTATCCAAGCTTGATGGAAATACACTCACATTTTGTGACTCTTCCATGCTATGATCAGCATCATAAGCAATAGCTAGCCGAGAACTGGCTAGCTTTCGGAGGAAATGTATGGCAATTACTCGCTGGGAAACCTATCGAGACGTTGTGGCTTTGCAGAATCGCATGAATAGTCTTTTCCAGGACTTTTCCCGTGGAAGCTCAGGAGAGAACGAGCTGGCGACTGCGGGCTTTGTGCCCCCGGTTGACATCTTCGAGGATGAAAACAAGCTGGTGCTTAAACTCGAAATCCCCGGCATGCGCCAGGAGGATCTCGATGTCCGGTTGGAAAACAACACACTGGCCGTGAAGGGCGAGCGCAACTTTCAAAGTGAGGGGAAGGAAGAGAACTTCCATCGCATAGAGCGTCGCTACGGCAGCTTCTACCGTGCGTTTACTCTCCCCCCCACGATCGACCAGAACAGCATCAAGGCTGAGTACGAAGCCGGAGTTCTGCACCTGGAGCTGCAGAAACGGGCGGAAACCAAGCCCAAGCAGATCAAGGTCAACGTGGGCGCGAGCAAGCAGCTAAATCAGAATCAGCCCGAAGCCGTCTCCACCGCCAAGACGGCGTAAACCCGGTCCAGATGGGTTTGCATTGGCCCCGGCGAATTTTTACTCGCCGGGGCTTGGCGTTTCAAGATCAAAATAGAAATGAACGGCCAAGCCTTCGCACCACACGCGGCTTAGGATTCTCTGGCCGGTGAAGGATGACAAGAATATGGCAATACGCTGGGATAAGTTCACACTGAAGTCGCAGGAGGCGATTCAGAAAGCCAGCTCCCTGGCAAGTGAAAACGGGCAGCCGGAAGTGCTCCCGTTGCATTTGTTGATGGCGCTGGTGGAAGACAAAGAGGGCATTATTGTTCCTCTGCTGCAGAAGATCGGAGTGCCCACAGAACAATTGTTTGCGAGCGCCCGCCAGGCCGTGGCCGGGCTACCCAAGGTCTCCGGCGCGAACTCCGAGGCCGGCCTCTCTTCCAACATGCAGAAGGTTCTGAATGAGGCCTCGAAAGAAGCGCACGACTTCAAAGACGACTACGTATCGACCGAACACCTGCTGCTAGCGCTGGCCCAACAAAAGAAAGATCCGGCGCAGCTGCTGCTGACGTCCCTGGGAGCCAGCCGCGAGGCAATCTTGCAGGCGCTCACCTCGGTGCGCGGCAACCAGAGGGTGACGGATCAGAACCCCGAAGGCAAATACCAGGCTTTGGAACGCTACGCCAAGGACCTGACCGAGTTGGCGCGGCGGGGTAAATTGGACCCTGTTATTGGACGGGATGAAGAGATTCGCCGCGTGATTCAGGTGCTCTCCCGCCGCACCAAGAACAACCCGGTGCTGATTGGGGAGCCGGGGGTAGGCAAGACGGCCATCGTTGAGGGTTTGGCGCGGCGCATCGTTTCCGGGGACGTCCCGGAATTGCTGCGCGATAAGCGCGTGATTTCGCTCGACCTCGGCTCCATGCTGGCGGGCGCGAAATACCGAGGTGAGTTCGAAGACCGGCTCAAGGCGGTGCTCAAGGATATTGAAGAGTCGAACGGCCAGATTATCCTCTTCATCGACGAGCTGCACACGCTGGTAGGGGCAGGGGCGGCCGAAGGCTCCATCGACGCTTCGAATATGCTCAAGCCGCCGCTGGCCCGGGGCGAATTGCGGGCCATCGGAGCCACCACGCTTAACGAGTATCGCAAGTACATCGAGAAGGATGCTGCGCTCGAGCGCCGCTTCCAGATTGTGTTCGTGGGTGAGCCTAATGTAGAAGACACCATTGCGATTTTGCGCGGGCTCAAGGAGCGCTACGAGGCGCACCATAACGTCCGCATCAAGGATTCGGCCATTGTGGCCGCGGCCACGCTCTCGCACCGTTACATTTCTGATCGCTTCCTGCCGGATAAGGCGATCGATTTGGTCGACGAGGCTGCGGCGTCTCTGGCCATCCAGATTGGCTCGGTGCCCATGGCGATCGACGAACTCGAACGGCGCATGGTCTCGCTTGAAATTGAGCGCATGGCGCTCAAAAGGGAGACGGACCAGAATTCAAAGGACCGGCTGGAGGCCGTTGTCAAAGAGCTGGCAACCCTGAAGGAAGCGGCTACGGGATTGCGTGCGCGCTGGCAGACAGAGCGCGATGCCATTACCCGGTTGACGGACGTGAAGAAGAAGATCGAAGCGCTGCGCTTTGAGATGGAAGAGCAGACACGCAAGGGCAATCTGGAGCGCTCGGCAGCGATTCAATATGGAGAGCTGCCTCAACTGGAAGCCGAACTGAAGCGGTTGAACGCCAAACAGGACGGTGAGGGTGCAGGCGCCCGGCTCCTGAAAGAGGAAGTCGACGAAGAGGATATCGCCAAGATTGTCAGCAAGTGGACCGGCATCCCGGTCGACAAGATGCTCGAAGGAGAAGTGCGCAAGCTGGTGGAGATGGAAGGACGGCTGCGCGAGCGGGTGGTCGGGCAAGAGGAGGCTTTGGAGACCGTTGCCAACGCGATTCGCCGGTCCCGTGCCGGGCTGAGCGACCCCAAGAAGCCAATCGGCTCGTTTCTTTTCCTGGGACCGACAGGCGTGGGTAAGACGGAGACGGCGCGGGCTTTGGCGGAGTTCCTGTTCGATGACGAGCAGGCCATGGTTCGTATCGACATGTCGGAATACATGGAGAAACACGCCGTTGCGCGGCTTATTGGGGCGCCCCCAGGATATGTGGGTTACGACGAGGGCGGCCAGCTGACCGAGGCGGTTCGCAGGCGGCCATATTCGGTGATCCTTTTCGACGAGATCGAGAAGGCACACCCCGATGTGTTTAATATCCTGCTGCAGGTGTTGGACGATGGGCGCTTGACCGACTCCAAAGGCCGGACCGTGGACTTTAAAAACACGGTCCTGATTATGACCTCCAATCTTGGAGCGCATTTGCTCCAGTCCGAGAACCTGAATAGCGAAGCGGCGTTCGACGCGGCCCGGGAGCAGGTGATGCAGCTATTGCGGCAGAGCTTCCGGCCCGAGTTTCTCAATCGGGTGGATGATGTAGTGATCTTCCGTCCGTTGGGAGAGGAGCAACTGGAGCACATCGTCAATCTGCGCCTGGCTGAGCTGCGCAAGCTGCTCGAAGCGCGCAAGATTGTGCTCGAGTTGACGCACGCAGCGCGGCATCAATTGCTGTTGACTGGGTACGATCGGCAGTATGGGGCTCGTCCGCTGAAGAGGGCCATCCAGCGGCTGATCCAGGATCCGCTAGCCATCAAAATTCTCGATGGGGAGGTACTGCACGGGGATCACATCCGCGTGGACGCCGACCCACTCAAGAACCGGCTGCTCTTCGAAGTGGTCGGGAGAGCTGTAGAAGCTTGAGGCAGGAGGGGTCCGCTGAACCGGCGGATCCCTCTGTCGTTTGGGGGGAAAGAAGCCGCAGATCTCGACCGTAGCGTAGTGGAGAGGATCTGCGGTTTCTTTGGTTAGTTTTCACACTGGTTCTTTAGCGCTGTCACGACAAATCTGCTTGGCAAATGACGGGGGCAGGGGCTAAAGCCCAAGTCTTTTTTAAGGCTTTACGGCACGACTAAAAGTCGTACCCTGATACAAAGCATGGGTTCTTCCGCAGCCTAGAACGCCCATTCGCCTTTACGCATCAAGGGCTCCGCGATGCCGGAGGCCGTGATGCCGTCCAGATCGATCTCGCCTGATCCGATCATCCAATCTACGTGAATGAGACTTTCGTTCGCACCGCGCGCTGCTAGCTCGTCCTGGCTGAGCTTGTCGCCGTTTTTCAAGCAGGTGCTATAAGCCTGACCCAGAGCAATGTGGCTGGCCGCATTCTCATCGAATAGCGTGTTCAGGAACAACAATCCGCTGCTGGCAATCGGCGATGAGTGGGGCACCAACGCCACCTCACCCAGGCGCCTCGCGCCGTCGTCGGTGTCGATCATGCGTTGCAGGACTTCCTGCCCCTTCGAGGCCTTGGCCTCGACCACACGGCCGCCTGCAAAACGCACTGCAATCTTCTCAATCATCGTGCCCTGGTAAGACAGCGGCTTGGTGCTGGTCACCGTGCCCTCGACACGATCCTTGTGCGGTGTGGTGAAGACCTCTTCTGTAGGCATATTCGGAATGCAGTAGGCACCCGTCCCGGCTTGCGTGCCGCCGCCCATCCAGACGTGATCGTCCGCCAGTCCCACCCGGAGATCGGTCCCCGGTCCGCGAAAATGAAGCGTGGCGTAGCGCTTCTCATTGAGTAGCCCGGAGCGGCGATGCAGCCCGGCGTCATGCTGCTTCCAGCGCGCAATCGGATCATCCACGTCGACACGCGTGGCAGCAAAGATCGCATCCCACAGCTTGGCCATCGCTTGTTCGGAGGGCAAATCGGGGAACACAGCCGCCGCCCATGCTGGGGTCGCGGAAGCAACGATCGTCCAGTTGATGTCATGCCGGGTGATGAGTTCGATCGCCGGGCGGTATGCCTTCGACACCGCACGGTTGACACGGCCAACTTTTGCCGGATCTTCCTTCGACAGCAACCCGGGATCGCTCCCGGCAATGGCGAGCCGCGCCGCACCGCTGCGAAATGCCTGCGCCATTCCCTCAAAAAGCCACGCGGGAGCCTTGTCGAAGCCAGGATCCTCCGCGTAACGATAGCGCAACAGCGCCGACTGCTCATCGGTGAAAAGAGTCGTCACCAGAGAGGCGCCAGCCTTGTAGGCATGCTCGGTGATCAAACGAGCCAGCGGCAAGGCATCCAGCGTCGCCGTCATAAGCAGTTCCTGACCGCGCTCGAGTCCTAAACCCGCGTTCACGGCCACTTGCGCCAGGCGATCAAGTTTTTGTTCAAACGTAAGAGTTAACTTTGGAAGCTCGGTTACTGTGGCCATAGACTCCTCGTGTTTCTATTATCTACTCCGTCGGGCTACGACTACCCGCGGGATTCCCTGATAGTCATCCAAGAAGGCCACATCGGTCCAGTCGCGAAGTAAATTTTCAACCGCAGACCTTTGACCATACCCAATCTCCATCATTAACCAACCCTGGGGCTTGAGCGCCTGAGCGGCCTGCGGGATGAGCCGCTCATAAATCTCCAGACCCGTAGGGCCGGCGTAGAGGGCGGAATGGGGCTCGTAATCCGCTACTTGCGGCTCCAGCACTTCTCCGTTGGCTATGTACGGTGGATTGGAAACAACCGCGTCCAAGTCCGCGGCATCGAGGGCGGCCAGCAGATCCGAGAGCAGCAGCGTCACCCGGTCCGCCACGCCATGCTGTTGCGCATTGCGGGACGTCACTTCCAGCGCGGTGGGAGAAAGATCGACGGCAGTCACCCTGGATCGCGGAAGGGCATGGGCTAACGTAACCGCGATCGCCCCCGAGCCGGCGCCCACGTCCACGATGCGCAGGTCCGCCTGATGGTCGAGCCGCTGCAGCACCGCTTCCACCAGGTGTTCCGTCTCTGGCCGGGGAATCAGGACGGCAGGCGAAACCTCGAACGGCAGGCCAAAGAACTCCTGCACACCGGTGATGTACTGCAAAGGTTCCGAAGCCAGCCGGCGCCTGATGAAGCTCTCAAATTGATCGGCTTCGGTTAGGGAGAGAAGACGCTCAGGATGAGCGAACAGGTCGACGGGGCGGCATCCCAACACGTGCGCCAAGAGCAGTTCCGCGTCGCGCCGGGGATTTTTGGAAGCAGCCGCCAGCCGAACACGCGCCGCTTGCAGTGCATCCCCGGCGGTGGCCGGTACTTTATGCAACAGCGGCTGTTTCCGCTTTGAGACGCTCGGCCTGGTAGTGCGCGATGAGGGCATCGATGGTGGGTTGTAGCCTGCCTTCCATCACGTCGGCAAGTTGATGGTTGGTGAGGCCGATGCGATGGTCGGTAAGCCGGTTTTGCGGGAAGTTGTAAGTGCGTATCTTCTCGCTGCGATCGCCGCTCCCTACCTGCTGTTTACGCTCCTTGGCCAATGCCTCCTGCTGCTTTTCCATCTCGACTTCGTAGAGCCGGGCACGCAGCACGCGCATCGCCTTCTCGCGATTCTTGATCTGCGATTTCTCGTCCTGGCAGCTGACTACGGTGCTGGTCGGCAAATGAGTAATGCGCACAGCGGAGTAAGTCGTGTTGACCGACTGGCCGCCAGGCCCGGAGGAGCAAAAGGTATCGATGCGGATGTCTTTCGCCTCGATCTTCACATCCACTTCTTCCGCCTCGGGCAATACTGCGACGGTGATCGCAGACGTGTGGACACGGCCCTGGGTTTCGGTGGCGGGCACCCGCTGCACCCGATGGACTCCGCTTTCGTACTTCATCTGCGAGTACACACGCTTGCCTTCGATGATGGCGATCACTTCCTTGAGGCCGCCGACCCCCGATTCAGATTGCGAAAGAATTTCCACTTTCCACCGGTGCTGTTCGGCAAAGCGCGTGTACATGCGGAAGATCTCGGCCACAAACAGAGAGGCCTCGTCGCCGCCGGTGCCGGCACGGATCTCCAGAATGACGTTTTTCTCGTCGTTTGGATCCTTGGGCAGCAGCATCACCTTGATCTCTTCTTCCAAGGCGGCGGCTTGGCTCTCGAGCCGGGTCAATTCCTCTTGCGCCATAGCGGCCAGCTCGGCGTCTTTCTCATCCAACATACTGGTGGCGTCGGCAATTCCCTGCTGGGCCTGCTTCAGCTCACGGTACTTGCCCACCACAGCTTCCAGATCGCGGTGCGCTTTAGCGGTCTTGTGATATTTTTGCTGGTCGGTTACCAGCTGGGGGTCAGCCAACTGGCGTCCAAGGTCTTCATAACGGTTTTCAATTTGTTCCAGGCGATCCAACATGAGAGGCTTCCTTTCCGGGGGCGAAACAAGAAAAAGAAATGCTTCGGCGGGAGCCGCTAGGAAAGGGCGTGCCGGACGGGAACCGTGTTGGCGACGCGATAAACCATTGGCATGATTTTAACAGATTTGGACGACGGCCATTCCCCGGCAACGGTGGCCCAGTTCGCCGAGCTATGCGACCGGCTGGCCGAGACCGGCAGCAAGCTGCAGAAGCGGGCTCTCATGGCCGAATATCTTCGCGCGCTGCCCGTTGCAGAGGCCGGGCTGGCGGCTTTGTACCTTGCCGGAGCCCCTTTCGCGGAGACGGATGGCCGCGAACTGAAGGTAGGCGGGGCGTTGCTTAGCCGGGTGATTGCGCGCTTGTCCGGCGCAAGCCAACCAGCGATGCATGAGGCCTATCGGCGTCATGGAGACCTGGGAGGCGCCGCGCAGGACCTGATGCAGACACGCACTGTCGCAGGGACGCTGCTGCTGCCGGAAGTCGCCGCGAGTTTTGCGGCCATCGCCGCGGCTGCCAAGCCTGCCGCCAAAGAGCACCTCACGCTGGACCTGCTGCGACGGGCCACCGCCCTGGAAGTGAAGTACCTGATCAAGATCATGTTGGGAGACATGCGTACCGGCATCCAGGTCAGCCTGGTCGAGGAAGCCATCGCCGCGGCCTACGAGGCCGTAATCACCGAGGTTCGCCGCGCCAGAATGCTGAACGGCAATCTTCCCGAGGTACTCGAGCTGGCTGCCGGGGGACGACTGGCCGAGGCGCGAATGAAGCTTTTCCACCCTTTGGGCTTCATGCTCGCCAGCCCAGTCGAGACAGTCGAGGAGGCCCTGGAGCGTTTCGGGCCCCTCATTCAGGAAGCCCAGTTCGAAGACAAGTACGACGGAGTCCGGGCGCAGATTCACTGCGGTTCCCCGGAGCAGCCAGGGCGGGTGGCGCTCTTCTCGCGGTCGCGCGAGGACATGACCGTCAGTTTCCCTGAGATCGTCGAGGCATTTGCCAAGGTCGACGAACCGCTGGTGTTGGACGGGGAAATCCTGGCATGGAGCCGGGTGGAAGAGCGTGCGCTGCCCTTTTCTTCGCTACAGGCTCGGCTGGGACGGAAGCGGGTGACGGCGGAGATGCGAGCCTCCATTCCGGTGGTTTTTATGGCCTTTGATGTGCTGTTCGCCGGCGGGACCATGACCATGGAGCAGCCGCTGCACGAGCGCCGCCGGCTGCTGGAATCGGTGGTGGATCGGGAGCGGCCGCGAACCATCGTGGGCAGCCACTCGACCGTGAGCGGACAGCAGACCCAGCTGCTCTTTGATGCTCCTGTGGCGGCGGACAGCTTCGCGCGGCTCGTTCTGGCGCCGGCTGTCCAACTGGAAAGCGTGGCCCAACTGGAACAGGCCTACGTGGACGCGCGTGCGCGGGGCAATGAAGGGGTGATGCTGAAGGCCCGGCAGAGTCTCTACCAACCTGGACGGCGCGGCTTGGCCTGGCTCAAGCTAAAGCGAGAGTTGGCGACGCTCGATGTGGTGGTCACCGCCGCTGAGTATGGCCATGGCAAACGCGCCGGATGGCTGAGCGACTACACGTTTGCGGTCCGGGATGGTGACGTGCTGCGCAATGTGGGCAAAGCCTATTCCGGGGTGACCGATGCGGAGATCGCCCGGCTGACCCACTTCTTTCTGGAACATACGCTGGAGGACTACGGCTATGTCCGTGCCGTGGAACCGCTGGTGGTGCTGGAAGTAGCTTTTAATAACGTGATGCGGTCCGATCGCCACAACAGTGGTTACGCGCTGAGGTTCCCCCGCATTCTGCGCATTCGTGATGACAAGCCAGTGAGCGAGATCGATACCCTGGACCGGGTAGCGGAGATCTACCAATCACAACCGGATAAGCCGGTTGAGGTTAGCTAGCCGTGAGGGTCGCGTAGAATCGCAGATCGCTCCACTACCCGGATCTGTAGGACCCAAAAGAACCTGACGGGTGCCCCATGTTCGCACCAGCGTACGTGGGCCGAACATGAATTCTTCGAATGCTTTCACTCTAGGCCTAGAAGCGTTTGATGGGCGAAGCCCAGGGCTTCGCCCGTCTTTTTCGGCCCACGTACGCTGGTGCGAACATGGGGCACCCGTCGGGTTTTGTTGGGTCCTTAGATCCGGTTCTCGCGCCGACTCTAAAACCCATCATTTTTCAAAGCTTTTACAGCCCGACTAAAGGGGGTGCGGAAAACCCGGTTTTGCTGTGGTTCTAGCTGTGGCAGGGGCTAAAGCCCATCCTATTTTCAAGTGTTTACGGCACGACTAAAGTCGTGCCCTGATACAAAACCGAGTTTTTCCGCAGCCTCCAAAGTCGTTCCCTCATACAGACCGAGTTTCCCAGCCGACTAAAGACGGGCCCTGATAGAAAGCATGAGTGTTCCGCAACCGGTGAAGCGTAGTGTTAGGGATCCGCAGTTCCTAGTGGGAGTGGGCGTGCGAGTGGGCATGACCGGAGTGATCGTGCTCGTCGATTTCGACCGGTGGCTTGCAGCCATGCACGACTTCACAACCGGAGCACTCAAACTGGATGGTGGTGTGGTAAATGCGAAACCTCTGCCGGAGCGTACCCTGCACCTGCTCAAGAATGGGCTTACTCTCGGACGGCGGGATGTCGGCAATCGTAATGTGCGTGGCCAAAGCGCTCGTCTGCGATCCCAGGCTCCATACATGCAGGTCGTGCACATCTTCCACTCCATCGATGGCCTGAAGGGTTTGACGTATCTCCGCCAGCGAGCAATTGCGCGGCGTACCCTCCAACAGGATGTTGAGTGTCTCACGCACAATGGACACCGAGCTCCATAGAATCAGCGTGGCGATGAGAATGGAGAGGACCGGATCGATCCAGTTTTGGCCAGTGAGGAGGATCGCGCCGCCCCCAATGATGACGGCTGCCGTCGAAAGCGTGTCGCCCAGCATGTGAATGAAGGTGCTGCGGATGTTGACGTCGCGCGAGGTAGTCCAAAGCAGGGCGGCGATCACTCCGTTCATGAGCACGCCGGCTGCGGCCACAATCATCATCAGCTTCGGCTGCACTTGCACTGGCTCGCTCAGACGATGAATCGCTTCGATCGCAATCCAGACGGAGATCAGCACCAACGTAAGCGCATTTAGAAATGCCGCCAGGACACCGGCCCGCTGATACCCGAAAGTCTTTTGATCGTTCGCCGGCCGGGTTTGAAAATAGACGGCGACAAACGAAAGCAGCAGCGCGAGGAAGTCGGATATGTTATGCCCGGCCTCGGAGATCAGGGCCAGCGAGTGAGCGCGCACGCCGGCGAAAAAGGTAAGCGCCACATACGCGAGTGTGACCACCAGCGAGATGCGCAGAATGCGCTTGGTCTTCTCCGACCCCCCGCCGTGAACATGCATGACTATATTGTACCGTTAGCGGAGCTGAGGAGCCGCCGCAGTGGCCCGGCCGTGGAGAGGAACGGAGTTGGCAGTATCGCGCAACCCACTCCAGGTTTCAGCCACGATCAGGGAATTGCCCGGGTTGTGCGGGTCGTACCGAACCGAGGCGGGAAAGCCCAGGCGGCAATCGTAAATGTTGACCAGGTGGCGCAACATGGTTACGTCCTGGGAGCACTCATACACCACTCCCGCAGCCTCGTATTTGTAGAGAATGAGTTGCATCCCGTTGGGCCGCCCACTCTCTTCGGCGGTAAGGTCGGAGATGTCGATCACGGTGGCGTCAATGATGCGACCCTGCTGGACCAGCAGCTCCCGGCGCTTGCGTTCGAGTTCGTCTGGGCTGGGCTTGCGGCGAAGCAGCGCATACGCGGCCAAACCCCCAAGGCAGACCCCCACGGCGCCAATTAGAGGCAGACTGGTCATTGAGGCTCCAACTGGAAGAGAGCTACATGGGAAGGATAGCGCAGGCAATGGTCTCCTGGGGAGGCACGGAGGGCGCTGGACCCCATTCGGCAACACTGCGCCCTGCGCTATACTGGGAAGAGATGTCAACCCGTTCGTCTGTGTTCCAAGACTCGACGGCAACCGCCGCTTCGAGGTTCGCTTCCAAGGCAAAATCCCTTTCCCGAGCGGGTACCGCCCCTTCGGCTTCCGCTTCTAGCGCGAAAGGCCTCTCCCCAGGCCAGCGGATTCGCTCGACGACCGTCCTATGCGTACGCCGCGACTCCAGCGTCGTCATGGCGGCCGATGGCCAGGTCACCCTGGGAGAGAGCGTTATCAAGCATTCGGCGCGCAAGATCCGGCGGCTGTATCAAGATAAGATTCTGGCCGGCTTTGCGGGCTCGACCGCAGATGCCTTCTCACTTTTTAGCCGCTTTGAGGCCAAGTTGGAACAGTACGCTGGTAACTTGGGCCGGTCGGCCGTAGAGCTGGCGAAGGACTGGCGCACGGACAAGATGCTGCGCAACCTGGAGGCCTTGCTGGTGGTCGCCGACCTGAACCAGACCTTCCTCATCAGCGGGTCCGGGGACGTCATTGAACCCGACGAAGGTATCGCCGCCATCGGCAGCGGCGGAAGTTTCGCCCTGGCGGCGGCGCGCGCGCTCGTGGAGAATTCTGACTTGCCCGCCCGGGCCATCGCAGAGAAGTCGTTGCGCATCGCCGGCCAAATCTGCATTTATACCAACGACAAAATCACAATTGAAGAATTGCACGGCTAGAAGCCCGAAAGGACCCGGCAAATGGCCATCTTTTTACCAGGAACAGCAGAGGAGTTGGAACTCTCCCTCGAGGACCTGACGCCGCGGGAAATCGTGGCGGAGTTGGACAAGCATGTAGTGGGCCAGCGCGCCGCCAAGCGCGCCGTGGCCATCGCACTGCGCAACCGGATGCGCCGGCAGAAACTGCCCCCGGATATCGCCGAAGAGATCATGCCCAAGAACATCATCATGATCGGGCCCACGGGCGTGGGTAAGACGGAGATAGCGCGTCGCCTGGCTAAACTGACCAATTCGCCCTTCATGAAAGTGGAAGCCTCCAAATTCACCGAGGTAGGCTACGTCGGGCGAGACGTGGAATCGATGATCCGCGACCTGGTTGAGATTGCTGTCGACATGGTGCGCGAAGAAAAACTGGAAGAGGTGGAAGACCGGGCCGAACTCAACGCCGAAGAGCGCTTGCTCGATCTACTGCTGCCGCCTTCGCCCGCGCCGGCGCCCGGCGCCACGCAAAACCCAACTGGAAGCACGCCCGGGCCCGTAGTGGTGGATGGCAGCACCAGCTTCCCTCCCGCCAGCCAGGAAAGCCACAACCGCACCCGGGAAAAGCTGCGGCAACAATTCCGCGAAAGCAAGCTGGACGACCGCACGGTGGAAATCGATGTGCGCGAGCGCAGCACGCCGTCCTTCGAAATCATCTCCAACCAGGGCATCGAGGAGATGGACATCAACCTCAAGGACGTGCTGCCTAACCTCTTCGGCCAGCGCACCAAGAAGCGAAAAATGAAGGTCGGCGAGGCGTTCGAGTACCTGGTGCAAGAGGAGGAAACCCGCCTGGTCGACATGGACCAGGTGACCCGCCTGGCCGTCGAGCGGGTGGAGAACTCAGGCATCATCTTCCTGGACGAGATCGATAAAATTGCCGGCAGGGAAGGCGGTCACGGCCCCGATGTCTCCCGCGAGGGAGTACAAAGAGACATTCTCCCCATCGTCGAAGGCACCACGGTCAATTCGCGGTACGGCATGGTGCGCACCGACCACATTCTCTTCATAGCCGCCGGGGCATTTCACGTGTCGAAGCCCAGCGATCTGATTCCTGAGCTACAGGGCCGTTTCCCCATCCGGGTGGAACTGCAGTCGCTGACGGTGGAAGACTTTGTCAGGATTCTTACCGAGCCCAAGTCATCCCTCACCAAGCAGTACACAGCTCTGCTCGAAACCGAAGGCCTGAAGCTTCGCTTTACCAAAGATGCGTTAGAAGAGATGGCGCGCTTCGCCTTCCGGGTGAACGAGACGACAGAAAACATCGGCGCCCGCCGGCTGCACACCATCATGGAGCGGGTATTGGATGAAATTAGCTTCATGGCGCCGGATATGATGAAGAGCCATTCCGGCGACGGCCTGCTCACCGAGATGGGGGCCACGGTACCCCTGCCAATGAGTGAAGAGGAGACCCCCGACGGCCGGGAGCGGGTGGTCCTGATCGACCCGGAATACGTGCGCGCCATGGTGGCATCGATCGTCAAGGACCAGGACCTGTCCCGCTACATCTTGTAGGGAACCCTGCGGTTCTTCCTTACTTCAGGGACGAGCGCTGAAGTGGACATTGGGTAGTTCTTCCACGGCGCGGCGCAGGGCCTGCTCCCATCGCTTGTGCATCAGGTCGAGCTCAGGATCATCGGCCTCAAAACGGCGATAGCGATCGAAATCGAGCTTGTCGTTCTGATACAACAGGACTTCGAGCGGTGGCCCGACCGTGACATTGGAACGCATGGCAGCGTCCAAAGAGAGCAGGGCGTAGGTTCCCGCAACCTCCAGACTGGTGGCGTCATACTCGATCCCGCGATCGAGTATCGGACGGCCATACTTGACCTCGCCAATCTGCAGATAGGGCGAACCCTCGGTCGCACTCAGAGGATTTCCCTGGGGATAGATCAGGAAAAGATTAGACTTCTCGCCCTTGATCTGCCCACCCAGCAGGAGATGGATGTTGAAATTAAAATCGTCTTTTTCGAGCGCGGCGCGATCCAGGTCCGAGACACGGCGAACGGTGTCGCCGACCACCCGGGCGGCTTCGTACATCGATTCCGCCTTGGCCAACCCTTTTCCGGCATCGAAATCACCGCGCAACAGAGTAATCACCGACTGGGTCAGGGACAGGTTTCCACTGGCCAGGATGACAAATGCCCGCTCTCCCGGTTGAAGAAAAGTGTGCATTTTGGGCGTAACGTTTACCTGGTCAAAGCCGGCGTTGGCTCGGGAATCGGACGCCATCACCAAACCCTGCCGGGTCATGATGCCCAAACAATAGGTCATTCACGGTCTCCAAAGTTGAATGCTAGAGCATTTTCCCGGTGAACCGGGCCGGATTGTCTGATAGTTTTTCAGCATCATAATTTTTGCGACATGAACCCTGTCGTTCCTGTTCAGGCTCGATCGAGGGAGAAAAATGCTGATTCGCTTAGGTTATGACATCGGTTTCAACATCCCGGCTCCGGTAACCATCGTTGCCATGCTTCATGTGCATCCATCGCGCGAGCCGGACCTGCTGGAACCCGACGAGTTAAACCTGGATCCGGCGGTGCCGATCACGAGCTACATCGACACCTTCGGGAATCGCTGCTCTAGGTTCGTGGCGCCCCCGGGGCACATCAGGCTGAGCGGTTCTACCCTGGTGGACGATTCCGGCCTGGAAGATCCAACTCCTTTGGATGCAAACGAGCATCCGGTGTCGGAGCTGCCCAACGAAACCCTTCTCTACCTGCTCAACAGCCGTTACTGCGAAGTGGATCGGCTCTCGAATATTGCTGTGGAGCTGTTCGGCAACGTCGCACCGGGCTGGACCCGGGTGAAGGCCGTCACCAGTTGGGTGTATTCCAAAGTTTCCTTCGGCTATCAGCATGCCCGCTCCACCAAGACCGCGCTCGACGTGTTTACCGAGCGCGTAGGTGTGTGCCGCGACTTCCAGCACCTGGCGGTCACCTTTTGCCGGGCGCTCAATATACCAGCCCGCTATGCGACCGGGTACCTGGGGGACATTGGCGTCCCTCCCACCTACACGCCCATGGATTTCAGCGCCTGGTTTGAGGTTTACCTGGCCAATCGCTGGTGGACAGTGGACGCCCGGCATAATCGTCCCCGCGTCGGGCGAGTGCTGATGGCCGTTGGCCGGGACGCCTCCGATGTAGCGATCACGACTTCCTTTGGCAGCGCCAATCTCACCCACTTCAACGTGGTCAGCGACGAGGTGGCCGCCGAGGCCACGTCAGGACTCAGAAATTAATGCAAATAGCGCGACCCAGCACGTTCGGCAATCCGCTCTTGAGGGACTACGTCCTCGACAGTACCTACGACGAAATGTTCAACGAGGACGGCCTCGTACGGTCCCACTACGGTCAGGTGCTCGAAACCTTCCTGAACCTGCCGCCGGAAGAAATCGCACGCCAAAAGCGCTCGGTCGACCTCTCCTTCATGAACCAGGGAATCACCTTCAACGTGTACGGGCACGGCGAGGGAACGGAAAAAATATTTCCCTACGACCTCGTGCCCCGGGTGATCACCGGCGCGGAATGGCAACACATCGAGAAGGGGCTCATCCAGCGGATCACCGCCCTGAACCTTTTCCTGCACGATGTGTACAACGACGGCAAGATCCTGAACGACGGCAAGGTGCCGCGGGAGATCGTATACAGCTGCCGCCAGTTCCGGCGGGAGATGCGCGGGCTGCAGGTGCCGCGGAATGTCTATATCACCGTCACCGGTACAGACCTGTTGCGGCTGAGCAACGGCGAATTCGTCGTGCTCGAAGACAATCTCCGCGTGCCCAGCGGCGTGTCCTACATGCTCACGAGCCGCCGCGTGATGAAGCGGACGTTTCCTCAGCTCTTTCGGGATTACGGTGTACAGCCGATCGAGCATTACACCCAGCTGCTGCTGAGCACGCTGCGGTCGCTTGCCCCGGAAGGGCGCCACGATCCCTCCATCGTGTTGCTGACCCCGGGAGTCTACAACTCGGCATATTTTGAGCACACGTACCTGGCCCGGCAGATGGGCATTGAATTGGTCGAAGGGCGAGACCTGGTCATCCACGACAACGTGGTCTACATGCGCACCACCGCGGGCCTGAAGCGAGTCGATGTGATCTACCGCCGGGTGGATGACGATTTTATCGATCCGCTGGCGTTTCGGTCCGACTCCATCCTTGGCGTAGCTGGATTGTTCAACGCCTACCGCGCGGGGAACGTAACCTTGGCCAACGCATTTGGAACCGGCATTGCCGACGACAAAGCCGTGTATGCTTACGTGCCCGCCATCATCCGCTACTACCTGGGAGAAGAACCGATTCTCAACAACGTAGAAACCTACCTCATGACCGACCCCAAACAGCGAAAATATGTCACCCAAAATCTCGAGAAGCTGGTGGTGAAGTCGGTGGGTGAGTCAGGCGGCTATGGAATGCTGATAGGACCGCACAGCAGCGCCGAACAGCGGGAAGAGTTCAAGCGCGCTATCGAAGCCAACCCGCGCAACTATATCGCCCAACCGACGCTCGACTTCTCGCGCGCCGGCTGTTTGACTGAGAACGGGATTGAGCCCCGGCACGTGGATCTGCGGCCGTACATCTTGTATGGCGACAAGGTTCGCATCGTTCCTGGAGGGCTAACCCGGGTCGCGTTACGAAGGGGTTCGCTGGTGGTGAATTCGTCACAAGGCGGGGGCAGCAAAGACACGTGGGTTCTGAATGACTGAGGAAAGATGCTCTCTCGCGTAGCCGACAGTCTTTACTGGATGAGCCGTTATCTGGAGCGCGCCGAGCACACGGTGCGCATGCTGGATGTGAACATGGGCCTGATGCTGGACAAGTCCAGCACCAGCGCCGAGGGGCGGTGGAAGCGGGTACTGGCTGCGCTGGGCAGTCCGGAGGGCGTGCGCTGGGAAAACGACTATGACCACCTGGTCCACACCCTGACCTTTGACGCGGACGTGGCGGCCTCGGTGACTTCCTGCCTGATCGAAGCCCGCGAGAATGCGCGCCAGGTGCGCGACGAGATCAGCTCGGAGCAATGGCAGCAATTGAATCGCATGTATCACTGGGTCATCCAGCCCCGGTCCGAAATGGGATTAAACACCCGCCTGAACGATTTTCTTCCCGCGGTCATTGATGGAGTCCACCTGTTTCAGGGTGTCACCGACACCACCATGAGTCATGGGGAGGACTGGCAATTCATCCAAATGGGCCGGTACCTGGAGCGGGCGGCGAACACCGCCAACCTGCTTGACCTTTATCAAACGGAAATTCTGCACACCCCGGACGTGGCCGCGGAAGGGCGGCAGTACCAGGAGTGGGTAGGCTTGCTGCGCTGTTGCACGGCTTTTGAAGCCTATTGCAAGGTCTATACCGCGGACCTTACCGCGGACAGAATCCTCGAATTTCTTTTGCTGAACCCACAGTTTCCCCATTCGCTCCGGTACTCGGTCGATTGCCTGAGACAGGCGCTGGTGGCGGTGCAACAGTCCAGTGGCCGCGCCTCGGTGGACGAGCTGACAAGAATCTCAGGCAGATTGCAGGCTTCGCTGAGCTTTGTGGAAGTCTCCGACATCCTATCCCAGGATGCGGGCGCTTACCTGGGCACGATCCTGCAGCAGTGCCGGCAGACGCATGACCTCATTTACCGTTTCTATATTCAGTACTCAGTAGAAGCCGCTCTCGCGATGTAATAGGAGCCCCCCGAGGCAAATGGATTTTTATCTAATTCGGCATTTGACCAAGTTTTTGTATAAGACCCAGGTGAGCGAAAGCCTCATGGAGGCGCGCATGCACCCGCGCAGCGATAACAACCAACGCTGCCTTTCCTTTTCCTTGTCGGTGAGCCCGCGGTGCCGGGTGTTTTCCTATCGCGATCATCTCGGCAACAACGTGCATCACTTCGATATTCCGGGTGAGCATTCGCAATTGGTCATGGTGGCTGAGGCGCTGGTGGAACAGCAGCCGCTGCCGGAGATTCCGCAGAGGCTCCGGCCGGGAGCGTGGGAAGAGCTGGATTCTTTGCTCGCCCTGGGGGACTTCTCCGAGATGCTGCTGCCCAGCGAATTTGCGCGGCCATCCCTGGCACTGTACGACTTGGCGAAGATGCTGGATGTGCGCCGCCGCGACGACCCGATGGTGCTGCTACGGCAGCTCAATGCCTCTCTCTATCACTGGTTCGACTATGCGCCGCGCAGCACGCACGTGAACTCGCCAATCGAGGAGGCGCTGGAATCGAGAAAGGGCGTGTGCCAGGACTTTGCGCACACCATGATCGCGCTGGTGCGGCACGTGGGGATTCCTTGCCGCTACGTCAGTGGCTATCTCTACCACGGCGAGGAGGACGCGGACCGATCCACTGCGGACGCGACCCATGCCTGGGTGGAAGCCTTTTTGCCCCAGGTAGGCTGGGTGGGGTTTGATCCGACTAATAACCTGCTCGCGCACAACCGCTACATCCGCACCGCCCTGGGAAGGGACTACGCTGACGTGCCACCGACGCGCGGCATCTATCGCGGCAGCAAGGAAAGCGAGCTATACGTAGCCGTCAAGGTGTCCAAATTTGTCGATATGCCGTCCCTGGATCGCGACATGCCGGTGCCGGAAGACTGGTCCATCATCGTGGAACGCGCCCAGGAGCCACCGTCGGCACCCTCCAAGCTGCTACGCATGCAACAAATGCAACAGCAACAGTAGCAGCAACAGTAGCGATTGTGGAGTTGCAGAAAAAGTCAGGGAGCAAATAGCCCTTGCCACGGCTTTGACGAACCAGGTTCGGTTTGGGCTAATAGAAAAAGCCGTGCAGAGCCGGGCTTTTTATATCAGGGTACGTTTCCTCAGCCTCACGGGAATCCGTAGAGAACTGCAGATCCCTCCACTACGCTCCCCCGGATTTCCTGTTGAGTGCAGTTGATGAAGTCCGTGCGGCTCTCTTTATGGAGAGCCGCATCCGTGGTCATTGCTGGCTCTGCGAGGTAGGAAATCTGGGTACGCTTCGGTCCTAATGAACAACCGCACCCTGGACCGACTAAAAGCGTTGGAGGGGCTTCCCCCGGATTTCCTGTTGGACTTCGTGGCGTTGATACAGTGCATGCGCCTTTCTTCGCGGAAAGGCGCACACGCGGTTCTGTCCAGTGCAGCGTGGCAGGAAATCCGGGTCGCCCGGCTTTTTCGGCCCACGTACGCTAGCGCGAACATGGGGCACCCGTCGGGTCCGCGGTGGCCCGTACTGTTCATTGCTCCCTTAACTTGCCGCAGGCAAGTCGGCTCCTCGGGGTGACAAGGGGAGGTGGTGTTTCCATTCAACATCGGTTTGTGGGATCGACAGAACTGTAAATCCCTAACTCACACAGACCGAACTTGCATGCGAGATCTGGGTGGGATGTTGATGGTGTCAGTTGAAGTACATGGTTAGTGATGAAACTGCCAGGGACAAAGCTGGCAAACGCCATTTCGCCGAGACGACACTTCGGCAGCGTGGCGTTATTTGGTCACAAGCCGCGGCAGGCCTAGGTGGATTGCGGCAACGCTTCTCACAGCGAGCCCAGACCAGTTGCCGATAGGCCCCGGCGTCACTTTGCGCCGTAGAGGAAATCGTTAAACAAACGTAACGCAGGTATTTATTTCCCCACTTTGCAGCTTGGATAAGATCGAGTAACTTATCTGAGGTGACTTATGGAACCGCAATCTGGTTACTTTTGCCGAGCGTATGTTGGTGAGGACGTACAAGCTAACGTAATCGCCCGCACGCTCCGGGAGGCCGAGCTCGAAATCACCCGCATGATCCGCGGGGGAGCGATGACTGCCCACGCGGTGCAGCACGGATGGCCCGATCACGAGCCGGTGCTGGTGGCCAGCGCTTACGGCGGTCCCGCCGATGGGGAAATGTGGCGTTACCTGCGCCATAACGCAGGCCCGGAATTCGACCGCTGGCAAGCGGCCTTCCACTCCAAAACCAAAATCCTCGACGATCGCTGGGTCGTGATTGAGCTCGCCGCGACCGGCATCAAGGAATACAGCGCCTACGGCAAAGCCGTGCGCGCCATCTGGGGCACCGCGGCCAACGAGATCCCGGTCAAGGCGCGCAGCAGGATGACCCTGGGACAGACCCCAACATCAAAGGCCGGTTAAAAGGCTCCGCTTGACGGGGTGTGCCCGCTTCTCCTAAGGTCAGGAGCGATGCCTAACGACCTGGATACGCTCAAGGAGCACGTGCTCGAAGCCAACCTGGAACTGGTTCGCCAAGGTTTGGTGGTTTTCACCTTCGGCAACGCCAGCGGCATCGATCGCCAAAAAGGCCTGGTGGTCATTAAACCCAGCGGCGTGGACTATTCCGCCCTCGCACCCTCCGACATGGTAGTCACTGACCTGGAAGGAAAGCTGGTCGAGGGCCGGCTCCGCCCCTCCTCTGACCTGGCGACGCACCTTTTGCTTTACAAACAGTTTCCTGCGATCGGGGGCGTCGTCCACACGCATTCTGAATACGCGACCTCATGGGCCCAGGCCGGGCTCGAAATTCCCCCCTATGGCACCACCCACGCGGACTACTTCTACGGCCCCGTTCCCGTCACGGATGAGCTGACCGCGGAAGAAATTAATGGAGAATACGTTTACAACACTGGTGTGGCTATCGCACGCCGGTTCCAGGGCCTCGACCCCCTCGCCATTCCTGCCGTTCTCGTTGCCGGCCATGCGCCCTTTTGCTGGGGAAAGACACCGCACGATGCGGCCCACAACGCCGCCGTCCTCGAAACCGTGGCCCGGATGGCCTATTTCACCACCACCCTCCGTCAAAGCTGTGGCGGCGTCTCACAAGCGCTTCTCGATCGACACTACTACCGCAAGCATGGCGCCACCGCGACCTACGGACAGGAGAATTGATGCCGGTACACGCTGAATTTTTGGCGGTTTCCACTCAACTTGCACGCCTCAACTGGATCGATATCCTCGTGATCGCGATCTATTTTGCGATCGTGGTTTTCATCGGCTTTTATTTGCGCGGCTCGTCCAACACCAGCGAAGAGTTCTTCATGGCCGGTCGCGAAATGACGGCCTGGATCGCCGGTCTGAGCTTCGTTTCCGCCAACCTCGGCTCGCTCGAGCTGATGGGCTGGGCCGGCTCCGCCTACCAGTACGGCATTCTGGCCATGCATTGGTATTGGATTGGGGCCATTCCGGCGATGCTCTTCCTGGGCATTGTCATGATGCCCTTCTATTACATCTCTAAAACCCACTCCGTGCCGGGGTACCTGAAGCTTCGATACGGCGACGGGGCGCGGGCTCTTTCCGCCATCAGCTTCGGCTTCATGACGATCCTGATGAGCGGAATCAATATGTATTCGATGGCCCTGGTGATGAAGGTCGTGCTCGGCTGGGACCTGAACTTCAGCATCTGGGTTTCTTCGATCACGGTAGCTGTGTACGTCGCGCTGGGCGGTCTTAAGTCGGCAATCTACAACGAGATTCTGCAGTTTCTGTTGATCTGGGTCGGTGCCCTGCTGGTGCCGATTCTGGGCCTGATCGAGGTCGGCGGCTGGACCAACCTGCGGGCGCAGATCGCGACCAACCTGGGCCGCTCCGACTATGTGCACTTGTGGTCGACCCTGGGCCACTTCAACACCAACCCCATGGGCGTCAATTGGTTCGGCATCGTCTTTGGATTGGGCTTTGTGGTCAGTTTTGGCTATTGGACCACCGACTTCCTCGTCGTCCAGCGCATCCTGTCCGCGGACAGCATTCGTTCGGCACGGATGGCCCCTGTGATCGGTGCGGCGTTCAAGATGGCTGTGCCGTTTATCGTCATCCTTCCCGGGCTGCTTGCTCTTTCCGTGCTGCCGTTCCACCTCGTAGCGCAGGACGTGGCGGTCCAGACCGGCCAGCACAGCTTCAACGAGGTACTGCCCTTGATGCTGGTGCGGTACTGTGGGCCCGGTTTGCTCGGGATGGGGGTGACGGCGCTGATCGCCGGCTTCATGTCCGGAATGGCGGGCAATGTGAGCGCGTTCTCGACGGTATGGACCTATGACATCTATGGAGCATTTCTAAACAAAAAGGCGACTGACCGGCATTACGTGGCGATGGGCCGATGGAGCACCCTGGTCGGGGTGCTGGTTTCAGTCGGTACGGCTTACCTGGTGCAGCACGCGGCCAGCATCATGGATTACGTGCAGCAGCTGTTCAGCTTTTTTATCGCCCCCCTGTTCGGCACCGTTATTCTGGGCATGTTGTGGAAACGGGCCACCAAGGAGGCGGGATTCTGGGGATTGCTGGCCGGAACCGCGACGTCGATCGGGCTGTGGCTGTGGGTGAAGAACGATCCTTCCGCCTTGCGCTACGTGGCCATGTCCCCAGACGCCAAGGATATGGCGGAGAACATCTATCGTGCTTTGTGGGCCTGGATCGTATGCGTATTGGTCACCGTCGTGGTGAGCTATATGACCAAGCCGCGGCCGGTAGCGGAGTTGGAGGGGCTGGTTTACGGTGTTTCTCCACTGCCAAAGGAACACGATGACCACTGGTACCAACGGCCAATCGTATGGGCGGGAAGCGTGACCGTTCTATTCATCATTCTTAACGTCGTTTTCTGGTAATTCTGAGTAGGAGCGGAGCAGATGCGAGAATCTTTTTCTATCTGGTGGTTCGCCGGCATATTGCTGCTGGCTTACGGCGTGGTGATTTTTTCCACCGGCATTTGGGAACTGAGTCACCCGCTGCCGAATCCTCCAGTGTTGAGCAATCTTCATGCTCCGATCTGGTGGGGCGCGATGCTCACGGTTGCCGGCCTGGGTTACACCATCGGCTTTCGCCCGCGTCAGACGGATAACAAACGAAGGAAATAGCAAATGGCGAAACAGATGACGTTCGGCGTAATCGTAGGGAACCGCGGATTTTTTCCTGACCAACTGGCAAAAACCGGCCGCGAAGAGATCCTCCGGGTGCTCGAAGCGGCGGGGATCCGCACCATCGCGCTCGGCACAGACGAGTCAAAATTCGGCGCGGTCGAAACCCCCACCGAAGCCCGGCTCTGCGGCGACCTTTTCCGTAAGCACCGCGACGAGATCGACGGCGTGATTGTTACACTCCCGAATTTTGGCGAAGAGCGGGGGATCGTCGATGCGCTGCGGCTTTCCACGCTGAAGGTTCCGGTACTCGTGCAGGCGACCCCTGACCGGGCGGCGGACATGAAAATCTCCCACCGGCGCGACAGCTTTTGCGGCAAGATGTCGGCCTGCAACAACATGATGCAGTACGGGATTCCCTACTCGTTGACGGCATCGCACACAGTACAGCCCGACTCCGATGCTTTCCGTCAGGACCTGGCATGGTTCTCCGCGGTCTGCCGGGTGGTGCGGGGTTTCACCAATCTGCGCGTGGGCGCCATCGGCGCGCGCCCCGCAGCGTTCAACACCGTTCGTTACAGCGAGAAACTTCTGGAGCGGAGCGGCATCTCGGTGGATACGCTCGACCTTTCCGAAGTTTTGGGCCGGATTGAACGACTCAAAGACAATGACGATGCAGTACAGACCAAGCTGGCGGCCATTCGATCGTATGTGTCCACCAACGATATCCCCCTTGCCGCATTGATCAAAATGTCGAAGTTGGGGGTGGTGATCGAGGGCTGGATGGCCCAAACGTATTGCACGGTCAGCGCCATCCAATGCTGGACGGCGCTCGAAGAGTACTTCGGCGTGGTGCCCTGCACGGTGATGAGCATGATGAGCGAAAACCTTTTCCCGAGCGCCTGCGAAGTGGACATTTGCGGCACCCTCAGCATGCATGCTTTGGCCCTGGCCTCGGAAACCCCAAGCGCTCTGTTGGACTGGAATAACAATTACGGCACCGACCCGGATAAGTGCGTTTGCTTCCATTGCTCCAACCTTCCTAAACACTTTTTTAAAGACGTCATTATGGATTTCCAGGCGATCATCGCGGGGACGGTCGGCAAGGAGAACACCTTTGGCACCTGCTCGGGCCGGGTAAAGGCTGGAGCGATGACGTACGTGCGGTTCTCCACCGACGACTTCCACGGCAAAATCCGGGGATATGTTGGACAGGGCGAGTTCACCAACGATCCGCTGGAGACCTTCGGCGGGGCGGGGGTGGCCAAAATTCCACGACTCCAGAAGCTGCTGCGGCTGATTTGCGAGCAGGGCTTTGAACACCATGTTGCCGCCAATTTTTCTCAGGTGGCGAGTTCGGTGCACGAAGCGGCTGTCCGGTATCTTGGCTGGAGCATGTACAACCACGATCTTGAATAAACGGAGAATCTCTTGAAGACCACGTACAAAATCGATCCAGCGCACTCCAGTGCACAGTTTGTGGTTCGCCACATGATGATCACCAACGTCCGCGGCGGCTTCACCGGGGTGCGCGGCACGGTGGTTTATGACCCCGACGATCTGAGCGGATCGAGCATCGACGTAACGATCGATGTCAATACTCTGGGCACCGGGGATTCGACTCGGGATGGGCATGTGAAGAGCGCGGATTTTCTCGACGCCGAGAAATATCCCTCGATTACTTTTAAGAGCACTTCGATCGCCAAGGCGGCCGATCACCTGGTCAAAGGCGACCTGACGATCCACGGGGTAACGAGAGAAGCAGTTCTCGCGGTGGAAGGTCCGACTCCGGAGCAAACGGACCCATGGGGCAATACGCGGATCGGCGCTTCCGGAACCACCAAGATTAAACGCAGCGACTTCGGATTGACCTGGAATACGGTGCTCGAGACCGGCGGGATCATGCTGGGAGACGATCTCAAGCTCGAAATAGATGTTTCCTTGATCAAGGCGTGAGGGCAAGTGAGTGGCGATTGTTGCTGGGGTTGATTTCGGCACGCTGAGTGTCCGCGTAACGCTCTTTGATAGCAGCCGGACGGCTCAGGGTGGGTTGGCCACGGCATCCGCCGAGTATCCGCTGAAGCGCAAGCGGGAAGACCCGGACTTCGCCACCCAGTCGCATCAGGACCAGATGGATGCGCTGGTCCGCGCCATGCGGGCGGCGGTGGCGAAGGCGGGAATTTCGGGGGAGCAAGTCGAGGCCGTGGCGCTCGACACTACGGGCTCGAGCGTAGTGCCGGTGGACGCGGCCATGCAGCCGCTGGATGACTACTACCTGTGGTGCGACCACCGCGCCAAGCACGAGGCGCAGGAGATCACCGAGCGCGCTCACCGGGATCACGTGGAAGCGATTGAATGGTGCGGTGGGGTGTACTCCCACGAGTGGGGCTTCGCCAAGCTGCTGCATTGGCTGCGCCATAATCCATCAAAGCGTGAGAAGTTCGCCAGCGCTTTCGAACACTGCGACATGGTCGCCGCGACTTTGTGCGGCATTACCGACCCCAAGCTGGTGAAGCGGAGTATCTGCGCTATGGGGCATAAGTGGATGTGGAACCCCAAGTGGGATGGGCTTCCATCGCAGGCGTTTTTATCCGATGTAGATCCGCTGCTGGATGGTATCCGCGACAAACTTGCTGGTGAATATCACACTTCGGATGTGCTGGCTGGGCATCTTGCGCCGGAGTGGGCAGAGAAGATGGGCCTGCGGGCCGGCATTCCGATACCCGTGGGCGCCTTCGATGCCCATTGGGATGCCATTGGGGCGGCATGCAAGCAGGGCGATGTGGTCAACGTGGTGGGCACTTCGACCTGCATCATGGCCATGCAGCAGAAGACCACGCTCATCCCGGGTGTGTGTGGGGTAGTACCGGGCAGCGTGCACCCCAGCTACACCGGTGTAGAAGCTGGGCTTTCGGCGACCGGCGATATCTTCGAGGCCATCGCGCGCCGCGCGGGCGTGAAGGTGGCAGAGCTGAGCCAAGGCCTGGAGAATTACAAGGCGGGACAGACCGGTCTGCTTCGGCTGAGTTGGGACAATGGCGATCGCACAGTCCTGGTGAACCCGGAGTTGGGGGGCATCACGTTGGGCTGGAACCTGGTGCACACCGCTCAAGATGAATTGTTCGCTGCTATTGAAGGCACCGCTTTTCACACCCGGATCATTCTCGATCGCCTCGCCGAGTATGGAGTGCCGGTGGAGCGGGTGATCAATGCAGGTGGGGTTCCGCAAAACAACAAGGTGCTCAACCAGGTGTATGCCAATGTTTTGGGCAAACCGGTGTTGGTGCCGGACGGGATTCCCACCAGCCTTGGCTCGGGTATTTTTGCCTTGTTGGCGGCGGGTGCCTTTGCGTCGGTGGAAGAGGCGCAGGCCAAGATGTGCCTTCCTCATAAGACCTACAAACCGGAAGCCAAAGCGGTGCGGGTGTATGAGGAGCTTTACCAGCTTTACCGGAAGGTGTATTTCGCCTTTGGCCAGCGGGGAGCCGCAGCGGTGGCTTTGGGGGATGTTTTGCCGAAGTTGATTGAGATTCGGACGTCGGTGTTTTTGCCCGAGCATGGGGATTCCCCTGTGCCGACAACAGAATCTTCTCCTATTGAAGAAGGCTTTGCTCCAGCTGGATCCCGCTCAAGCCAAAACACACTTTGAGTGGGCCAGGCCGGCGAAAAAGAAACCGCAGATTTCTATAGAAACGTAGCCTGCGCGCGAACCGGAACTAAAGGACCAAACAAAACTTGACGGGTGCCCCATGTTCGCACCAGCGTACGTGGGCCGAAAAAGACGGGCGAAGCCCATCAAACGCTTCTAGGCCTCGAGTGAAAGCATTCGAAGAATTCATAATCGGCCCACGTACGCTGGTGCGAACATGGGGCACCCGTCAAGTTTTATTTGGTCCGAAAGATCCGTTTCTCACCCAGACTCTTAAAACCCAGGTCTTTTTTGGGCCTGTGCGACCGGGGATGTCGGTAACAGAAGGTACCGGGCATGTAGGTAACACTTTTCATTGAAGTTGAAGTTAAACAAGCTGGGTGAAAGCTGCCCCACATATCGCTCGTTTTTTGCGAGATGCGCTGTGCGCTAGGCGCCGTATTCGGCGGTGATGGTTTCGGGCACGCGTAGCCAACCGTAGAGGGGGAAGTTCTCAACCAACTCCAGCACTTGGGCTCGTATACGCCGCAGGGCTTGCGGGTCATTGCGTTGATCGAGCGCGAGGGCAATCCACTTGCCGATGATGCGCATCTCGGGCTCGCCCATGCCACGCGTAGTAAGAGCCGGACTGCCGATGCGGATCCCACTCGGCTTGAGCGGAGGATTCACGTCGTAAGGGATGGCGTTCTTGTTCACCGTGATGCCCGCCTCATGCAACGCGAACTCAGCTTCGCTGCCCAGGATCCCACGAGCAAAGACGTCCACCAGCATGACGTGGGTGTCAGTACCACCCGAGATCACGCGGTAACCCTCACCCATCAGGGTCTCAGCCAGGACTTGCGCGTTCGCGACCACCTGCTGCGCATAATGCTTGAATTCCGGTTCCATTGCTTCTCGAAAGGCTGCGGCTTTGCCGGCGATGACATGCACCAAGGGACCACCCTGCTGGCCAGGGAAAACGCTCCTGTCAACCGACGCGGCATATTGCTGCTGACACAAAACCATCCCGGCGCGAGGACCACGCAGCGTTTTATGCGTGGTGGTCGTCACCAGCTGCGCGTGGGGCACGGGCGAGGGATGAACGCCGCCGGCAACCAAACCCGCGAAGTGGGCCATGTCGATCAGAAGCAGCGCTCCGACCTTGTCCGCGATCTGCCGCATGCGGGCGAAGTCGATGATCCTGGGATACGCGCTCCCGCCCCCGATGATGAGCTTGGGCTTCTCCCGCTCGGCGATCGCCTCGAGGTGGTCGTAGTTGATCCGCTCCGTCTCCCGCTCCACGCCATAAAACACAGTGCGGTAGAGCTTGCCGGAAAAGCTGAGCTTGTGCCCATGCGTCAGGTGGCCGCCGTGGGCCAAGTCAAGCCCCAGGATGGTGTCGCCGGGGCTGATGACCGCCATATAGGCGGCCGCATTGGCCTGTGAACCGGAGTGGGGCTGCACGTTGGCGTGCTCGGCGCCAAATAGCTGCTTCGCCCGGTCCCGGGCAAGATTCTCAACCACGTCGGCAAACTCGCACCCGCCGTAGTAGCGCTTGCCCGGATACCCCTCAGCATATTTGTTGGTGAAGACCGACCCGACCGCCTCCAGGACAGCCTGGCTGACGAAGTTCTCTGAGGCGATCATCTCCAGACCCTCGTGCTGGCGTCGAACTTCGTGATCGACGGCAGCAGCTATCTCAGGATCAGCCTCGGCAAGCGGGCGGCGCATGTGGTCAGACATACTTCAATTTTAGACCACTCGGCAGCCACAACTCACTGCTTGAACGCCGAATACACGAACGACCCTATATACCAACCGTCCATGAACTTATAGGGCGTTTCCCCGGTGGTGTAGTGCCCGCACGGCAGCACCCTCGACACAAAATCGATCCCGCGGCGGCGGAAATTCTCAATCACCTGCAGCGAGTACTCCTCCAGGAAAGTGAGATCGTATTTCGCATGGATCAAAAGAATCTTCCGCGGGTCGCGGGCAAACTGGTCCATGTAATGGGATGGGCTGATGGCCGCCCAAACATCGCGTAAGCGCTGATGCGTCATGCCAATCGCCTCGAAGGCGGAGCGGATATGGCGGGTGCTTTGCCCCGTCCAAACCACATCCCCAAAGGACATGGACGCATGGTTAAAGGCGGTCACACGAATGCGGCTGTCCATGGCAGAGGCCAGAAACGCGTAACAGGACCCGAGGCTGGTTCCCAGAACACCGAACTGCTCATAGCCCTGCTGCTGGAGCCAGTCGAGGCAGCAACGAATGTCGATGACCGCCTGGCGGCAAGAAGCAATGGTGCGGCCGACGTTGGCGCTGACCGCGTAATCGGCCCGTGCCAGCTCCGCCGGGCGCCGGATGTCGTGGTAGGGCTTACTCAAGCGCAAAGCAGACACGCCGAAGCGGTTGAACATAGAGCAAAGGGCGTTGTGGCTGAAAGCATCCGCATTCCAATGCGGCATGACGATGATGGCCTGCTTGCGTTTGCCTGTCTTCTTACCCTCAGGAGCCGGAAACCAGCGGGCATTGACCCGATCGTTCTCGGGATACGGAGTGCGCACAGGCGATGTGAAACGAAGGAACTGCGCCTTGGCCATTTTCCCCTCGGCCGCCTGCTTTTGCAGCCGTGCATCCTGCAGCAGCGTCTTGGGACGGACATTGGTCGGAAAAAGCTGCGGGTGACGCTCTTCGAGCTCGAAGTCGGCCGGAGTCTGGTAAGCGAAAAACTCGTCGCGGTGGCGCAGGATGTAGTCGTTCAAGTCCAGCATCCCGGGTTCCCCGCCAGCCTGGCCGGCTGACGGGGCGAAATCCTGCAGCCAGTCGAAACCCCATTCGACTGGGCGCACGATCCGGTTGGAGTCAAGGGTCGTGAGGGCCGTCTCCCAGCGGTACATCCACCGGGCGTAAAGCTTGGAACCGATCATCTGGCGCTCTCTGCCTGTACGCGGAACTGCTCTACGACCGCGGACATGTCCTCTTCCCCGTGCCCGGCGGAAATGGCATGTTCGAACACCCGGAGGGCAGCGCGGCCCATATCCAGATCGAGGGTTTGCGTCTCGGCCTCGGCGACTGCGTAACGGAGATCCTTGGCCATCAGCCGGAGCACAAAATTGGGCTCGTATTGGTGCGCCACCATGCGGCCACTGATCAGCTTGACGAGTGGGCTGCCGGGGGCGCCTTCGGTGAGTACGCCCAGGGATTTCTGGAGGTCGAGCCCGCTGCGCTCAATGAGAGAGAGGGCTTCGGCCAGGGCGGCCACCTGGGAGCCGGAAAGGAAGTTGTTGATCAACTTCAGGCGAGCACCACTGCCCACGGGGCCCACGTGGACCACATCGCGGCCCATGGCCTTGAGGACCGGGGTGATCTTTTCGACCGCGGTGGAGGAACCCCCGGCCAGAAAGAGGAGCTGGCCGGATGCGGCCTGGGGTTTGCTTCCGGTAACCGGAGCGTCCACCAGCTCGCTGCCGTGCTCCTTGGCCGCCCGGTCGAGCTCATGAATCCACTCGACGGTAACGGTGCTCGCTTCCACCAGGATCGTCCCCGGCGCCGTTCCCTGCAGGGCCTCGCCCCGCCCCAACCACACGTCGCGGCACACCACCACATCGGCCAGCATACTGATGACCACGGCGGCTCGCGTCACTGCCTCGCGGGGTGACTTGGCTATCGTCGCACCCCGGTCGGCAAACGGCCGGGCCTTGTCCGGGGTACGGTTCCAGATGCTGAGAGGGTAGCCCGCATCGAGCAGACGTCCCGCCATGCCTGAACCCATCAGTCCAAGCCCGAGTAAAGCAACGTTTGTCTGTTTCATACAATCTCCTGCCAAGTTCTAGAATAGAAGGGTTATGGCTTTTACGGAACAATACGACATTGTCGTGGTAGGAGCGGGGCATGCGGGATGCGAAGCAGCTATGGCCGCTTCCCGAATGGGACTCCGAACGGCGCTGTTCAGTTTCAATTTGGATCTGATCGCGCAGATGTCGTGCAACCCTGCCATCGGAGGCATCGCCAAGGGCCACCTTGTGCGGGAAGTCGATGCACTGGGCGGCATTATGGGCGAGGTGGCGGATGCGGTGGGGATCCAGTTCCGCTTATTGAATACCTCACGGGGGCCCGCGGTGTGGTCTCCCCGGGCGCAGTGCGACAAGCGGCAGTACCGGGTGAAGATGCGCCAAGTGCTGGAGGCGCAGCCGAATCTGCACATCAAGCAGGCCGAGGTGGTGGACCTGGTGCTGGAGGAGGCAACTGTGCGCGGGGTTCGCCTGCGCGATGGGCGCACGGTGTTTGCCGGGGCGGTGGTGATTACCACGGGCACATTTCTTAATGGCTTGATTCATTGCGGGGAAGAGAATTACCCGGCCGGCCGCAGCGGCGAACCTCCCAGCGTGCTGTTAGGCGAAGCCCTCAAGCGGTTGGGCTTGCGAGGCTGCCGGCTGAAGACCGGCACGCCGCCGCGGCTGGACGGCCGCAGCATTGATTGGAGCCAGTTTGCGGAACAACCGGGAGATATTGACCCGACGCCTTTCAGCTTCCGCACGGTGGAGTTGCCGCAAAAGCAGATTTCCTGCCACATCGCTTACACGACGCCGGAGACGTTGCGGATTATTCGCGAGAACGTCAGCCGGTCGCCGATGTATTCCGGGCAGATCAAAGGGATTGGACCGCGCTATTGCCCTTCGATCGAGGACAAGGTGGTGCGGTTCCCGGATAAGGAGCAGCACCAGTTCTTCCTGGAGCCCGAGGGGCTGGATACGCATGAAGTTTACGTGAACGGCATGTCGACCTCGCTGCCGATGGAGGTGCAGTGGGAGGTGGTGCGGTCGATTCCGGGCCTCGAGAATGCGGAGATGCTGCGGCCGGGATATGCCATCGAATACGACGCTATTGATCCCACCGAGCTGGATCGCAGCCTGGCAGTGAAGAAGTTTGCCGGCCTGTATCTTGCGGGGCAGATTAACGGCACCTCAGGGTATGAGGAGGCGGCCTGCCAGGGCCTGATGGCCGGGATCAATGCCGCGCTGTTGGTCCGCAGGGAAGCGCCGTTTACGTTGGACCGCACTGAGGCTTACACGGGTATCCTGATCGACGACCTGATCAGCAAGGGGACCGACGAACCCTATCGCATGTTTACCTCGCGAGCGGAGTTTCGTTTGCATTTGCGGATTGATAACGCGGATCGGCGTCTGACTCCCTATGGATTCAAGCTGGGCCTGATCACCAACGGCGCCTGGCATGATTACGAGCAGAAGCAGGCGCGAGCCGTGGCGCTCGAGAAGTTGCTGGCGACGCGGAAAGTGGATATGGGGCGGTTGCCCGCCGTGCTACCGGAGATAGGAAACGTGGCTGGCCAGACCTACGCACAACTGCTGAAGCGGCCTGAGATTTCGCTGGAGGGGCTCTTGCCTATTCTGCGGCCGGAGTGGGAGGAGAGCGGAGGTCCGCTGGCTTTCTTCAGCGGTCCGATGAACGCCAGGGTACGCAACGAGCTGAAGTCGGTGGAGACGGAGATCAAGTTCGCTGGGTATTTGGATCAGCAACGCAAGGCGATCGACAAGCTCAAGAAGGCTGAGCAGCGAGCGATCCCTCGGGATTTTGAATACGCGGGAATCAGCGGCCTATCCCGGGAAATGCAAGAGACTCTGACCCGGGTGCGTCCACAAACCCTAGGGCAAGCAAGCCGGATTCCGGGTGTTACTCCGGCAGCCGTTTCTCTCTTGCACGTGCATTTGGAAATAGGGGATAGGCGCTCGATCAGCAACTAGCGAGAGTTCAAACAGCCCCCCAAACCGTCCGCAACCCCCGATGGGTGCCCCACGAAATCACAGTTCGCTGGAATCCCCGGCAGCCCTTTTGTCATCCCGAGAGCAGTCGAGGGACCTGCAGTTCAGCGGACGTCTCCTTGGAAACAGACTGCCTTTGGTTAAAAGCCTGGCGGGGTCGGTGGTGGTGGCGCAGCTTCGACGGCAGGTGCATCCGCGCCAATGCCGACTCCGGCGCCACCGGGGTATTGCGGAGGAGCCGCGTCCGGCGCCGGGGCGGCCGGCACGTAGGGTTGACGCGGCGCTGGACCCGCTCCGGCACCCGGAACAAAGCGGTCGCCAGAAAAGCGCGGGATGCCGAAATGACCCCGCAGATGCAGTAGGTCGACCGTGCTGAGATCCCCATTCAGGGCGATCAGATTCAGGTCCTTGGGCGTGGAAACCAGCACCATCATTCCCGTCACGTCCATATGCGCAAAATTAATCCACAGGTCCGTCTGCCCGGCATTGAACGGATCGCCCTTGCCGTGAGCCGCAACCAGGTGCCGCCATCCAGCCGATTCGTATTGCCTGCGGATTAGATCGAGCGAGGCCGGATCATATAACCCGGGCGCGGCAAAATGATAGCTGTGTACAGAGATACTGTCCAACTTAGCAATGGCATTGCGCGTGTCCTGGTCGACGTCACCCACGAAGAAGCCGGCCACCTTCAGCATGGACCGGTCAAAGGTGAAATCGGTGTGGAAGGCGGCGCGCTGAGCCAGCGCATCGAAGCCCTGCGGCACCCAATTGGCGGGTAGTTGCTGATCCGCCGCGGCACGCGCAATTCCCGCGAAAGGCACCGCAAGCAGAAGCAGAAGGATGGCACGAAGGGCGGGGGGACGCAACATAGCTGACTCCTGCAGGTTAAGACGCCGGGATGGGGGAAAAGTTGTGCGCCTCATCCCCAAGCCTCATGACTCGCGGCCTGCTGCCGATAACGGAAAACGACAGAGCGGAGACCCTCGGATCCTCATCTTACTGGAGGCACTCGTGAAGGTTGCATTCATTCTGGTGATGCTCCTATGCAGCCAAAGCGGAAGCGCGCAAAACAGATTAATCACCGCATATCACCCAGCTTCGCCGATGGGTTTCCGGCCGTTTTCCGGAGCGGGGATTGCCGCCAACGCCGGGGTGGGCGGGATCGGTTTCGATTTGGCCACACCTGTCAGCAGAAAATTCAACCTGCGGGCGGGATCCGAATTCTTCACCTACTCTACGACGTTCATCGAACAAGGCGCGCATGTGGCCGCAAATCTGCGTCTGCAATCGGCCCACGCCTCACTCGATTGGTTCCCCTTCCGGAACGGATTTCGCGTGAGCCCGCTGCTGGTCTTTGCCAATAATAACCGCGGCCGGGCCAGCGCAGTCGTACCACCGGGGGACACCATATCCTTAAACGGGCAAGACTACACCAGCAGTGCCGCCGACCCCTTGCGAGGAGCCGGATCGGTCGATTTTCGAAAAATTTCTCCCGGCCTTTCGCTGGGATTCGGAAATATCGTCCCACGCAGTGGCAAACGCTTCACGTTCCCGGTCGAAGCAGGCTTTTACTATGCCGGCCAACCCGGATTAAAAGTCACCTTCACCGGCAGCGCGTGCGATCCCACCGAACCGCCGGATATCGGCTGCCAATCGGTGGTTCAAGACCCAAACTTCCAACAAAGCCTGGCGGAATTTATCGCGCGCAATAATCACAACCTCAGTTACGCATCTTTCTTTCCCATCCTGTCCATCGGCATTGGCTACGCAATCGCTCCACGCAGGTAAGATCCTCGCGCTGGCGCTGCTGGCGCGGCTCCTGGTCTTGTGGTTCGCTGTGGTGCGGTTCCCCCATAACTGGCTTTACACACGAGGGATTGAATTGGGCACGCTGGGCCAGTCCCTGGTGACGGGGCACGGACTCAGCTCTCCTTTCGGGGGTTCCACCGGTCCGACTGCGCTCCTTTCGCCGGGTTACCCGGCGGTCATCGCCCTGTTTTTCCGGGTTTTTGGATCGTTCACGTTTACCGCGGCTATCGCCATCATGGGGATGCAGCTACTCTTCTCGGTGGCCACGGTGTTCCTGATCATGCACGTTGCGTTCCGGTGCTTTGGAGCACGAGCAGCGAACCTGGCGGGGACTTTTTGGGCAGTGTCGTTGCCGCTGCTCTGGATGCCGACGATCTTCTGGGAGACGTGCCTCTCCGCGATGCTGCTGGTAGGCATGATTGCTCTGGCGCTGCACAGCGAACAACACCCCAAGTGGCCTCTATGGCCTGGGATGGGCGCCTATTGCGGGTTCGCAGCGCTGGTGAATCCAGCGCTGCTCTTCTCGCTGCTGGCGATGCTGGGATGGACGGCGTGGCAGACGCGGAAGAGCCTACGCTACTCACCTCTGCTGGGCGTGCTGGTTTTCCTGTTGATATTCGCTCCGTGGCCGTTACGAAATTGGCGCGTGCTGGGCGCCTTCATTCCGCTACGCACCACGGTTGGATTCGAATTGTGGGTGGGGAACCGGCCCGGCGCCACCGGCTATCTGGATGAGTCGCAGTTCCCCCTATTCAACCATTGGGAATACACCCAATATGTGACCAAGGGCGAGGTGCTCTATATGAGAGATAAGTCGGACCTCGCCAAGGCGTATATCCGGGCGCACCCGGTAGAGTTCCTGCGGCTGACGGCGATACGATGCATGCGCTTCTGGACGGGAAGCGGCAACCAGGATGGCTCCGTTGTCTTCGTGATCCATGCGCTTTTGACGAGCTCGCTGGCCGCGATCGGCCTGGGGCGCCTGCTGCGCGAACAGCGGCGGAGCGTCGCGGTCTTGTTTCTTCTGCCGCTGATACTGTTTCCTTTGCCGTATTACATCTCCCACGCAGAATTCCGGTACCGGCTCGTGATCGATCCCCTGCTGACCATCCTGGCTGGATTTGGCGTGTGCGGTTTGGGCGGTTCCGAGGGTTCGGTGAAGGACCTGTGAAAACTGCTCCCCTTGCGACGTGGCTTAGGTGGACGTTGCCGCCGTTTGCGGATGTCTTTTTCCTGGTAGTGGTCAGCATCCTTGCCTTCAGCCCCCTGCGCGCCGGTCTGCTGCGCGACCCAGATACTGGTTGGCACATAAGGAACGGCGAGCTCATTTGGGCCACCAGACAGTTGCCCAGGACGGATCCATTTTCCTACACCCGGCACGGCCAGCCCTGGTGCGCATGGGAGTGGATCTACGACCTCGTAATTGCCGCCATTCACCATGTATCCGGACTAAACGGGGTGGTGCTGTTTACCGCGATCATCATCGGCGGCACGTTTGCGCTTCTGTTTCGATTGGTTGCGCGCCGGAGTGGCAACCTGGTGGTGGCCGGGTCGCTCACACTCCTGTCCTTCGCGGCCGCGCAAGTTCATATGCTGGCCCGGCCGCACGTTCTGAGCTGGTTGTTCACGATGTTGTGGGTAGAGAATCTGTACCGCTTTCAAGACGGCCGGCGTTCGGCATTGTTGTGGCTTCCGCCGCTCATGCTGCTCTGGGTCAATGTCCACGGGGGCTTCGTTCTGGGGCTGGGACTGCTGTGTTTATTTGCGCTCGGCAGCATCACGAGTAAGGCGGACCGGCAAAGGATCGTTCCGCTGCTCACGGTTCTTTTGGCGTGCGCGCTCACCACGCTGCTAACGCCTTACGGGTACGGGCTGCATGTTCATGTGTATCAGTACTTGTCGAATCACTTTCTCATGGACAATATCGACGAGTTCACCTCCCCGAATTTTCATCTCCCGGTTTATGGGTATTTTGAGTTGTTCATTTTGCTGGTGATCCTGGGAGCAATGTTCTCGCGCCGCCGGATCATCCTGACCGATCTGCTACTGCTGTTGTTTTCTATTCACGTGGGACTTTACTCCGTGCGCAATATTCCGATTGCGGCAATGATTATGAGCCTGGTGCTTGGCCCCGTGTTAGCTGGAGCCCTGTCAGTGGAGGTAGTGCAGGGCATCTCGGATGGTATGGCTGCGCTGGAAAAGCAACTCCACGGACATGGTTTCGCGATCGCGGTGACGATCGCAGCCACGGCACTGGTCTGCCATGGCGGACGATTCCTCTCAGTGCAGATAATGGACACCGGCTTTGATCCAAAAGTCCTTCCGGTAGGAGCTGCCGGGTTTATCGCGCAACGTGAAATTCATGATCGCCTTTTCAGTACGGACAGCTGGGGCAGCTACCTGATTTACAGGCTCTATCCAGGATTCAGGGTCTACTTTGACGACCGCCACGACTTCTACGGGGAAGCCTTCGTCAAGGAGTGTGCGAAAGCTTTCCAGGGGACCCGTGAATGGCGAGAACCGCTGGATAAGTACCAAGTGCAATGGGTATTGATGCCCACGGACTCTCCACTGTCGAGTTTGTTGCGGGAAGACCGCGATTGGCGCGTCGACTACGATGACGGGCTGGCGATGCTCTGGCGGCGCAAATGACCAACTATATCCGCTTCTTCCACATCGAGCTGTATCACCTGAGGTTCGTTGGTATCGAAGCGACGGTGACGCTGGCTGTTCTGCTGTTCTTTGCCTTGCTGCCGATACGATTTCTGGCCTTCTTCCCCAATCGCCGTTTTCGCCGTTTCGCGCAGAAGCGGCGCCGCGCGTGCGTGACCGTGTTCTTTCTTTCCCTCCTTGGCCGCATCGCGCTCTTACCCATCGAGCCTTTTCCCGAGCCCAATATCCATGACGAGTTCAGCTACCTGCTGGCGAGCGACACCTTTGCTCACGGCCGGCTAGCCAATCCCACTCCGCCGGTGTGGCATCACTTCGAGCAATTCTATGTGCTGATGCAGCCAACTTTCGCCTCGAAGTACGGCATTGCCCAGCCGCTGTTCATGGCACTTGGGCAGCGTTGGCTCTTCACGCCTAGGGCCGGCATAGTGCTGAGCATGGCGCTGGCGGCAGCCAGCTTGTGCTGGATGCTGCAAGCCTATCTACCGGCGGAATGGGCCCTCCTGGGTGGGCTCCTGGCAGTGGTGCGGATGAGTTGGTTCAGCTATTTCGGGAATACCTACTGGGGAGGAGCCGCAGCCGTACTGGGAGGCTGCCTGCTGATGGGGGCATCCGCCAGGCTCACGCAAAAGCAGAGAGCACGGTACGGAGTTCTGATGGCCCTGGGCTTGCTCCTTCTGGCAAACTCACGGCCGTTCGAAGGCGCGCTCATCGCGCTGCCCATCTGCCTCTACACCATCTGGCGGCTCCTCCAAACGCGAGCGGGTCTGCGCACCTGGCTCCCTGGCGCGGCGCTCTTCGTAGCGGGCGCTTTGTTGACCGGCTATTACTGCCATCGAGTGACAGGACGACTCACGTTCCCCTGGATCGCGTACTGGCAGCGTTGGAGTATCTGCCCACCGTTTCTCTTCGGCCATCCGAATAACTCGGTTCACTACCAATTCCCTGACCAGCTCAGTTACTTTCGCGATGAAGAGATGATGCCGTATCTCAGCTCAAAGACCGCCAACGGCATGTTCACAGAAGTGATAGTGAAGGGCATCTATCAATGGATTTACTTTATCTTTCCGGCGTTGACGCTGACAACTATCGGCTTTAGGCCCACGGTGCGCTCGAGAAAGTTTCGGGTGCTGATGGTTACGCTGGCTTTCGCCAGTATCGGCTTCCTTACCGAGACCTGGCTTCAGGCGCACTACGTCGCCGTCGCTTGCGGCATGATCTATCTCATTTTATTGAATGGCCTGCGTGCCATGCAGGCTCGGTCTCGACAGAACGAAATGTGGCTGAAATTATTGCGCGGTACCCTGGCGGCCGTGATTGTCATGTTTTTCGTTCGCCTCATCGTAGTGCCCATGAACACCCTGCCGTCGAACTGGGCGTCTCACCCCGCTGACATACCAGCCTTTGAAGCGATTCAAGACATCATGGCAGCGAAGCCAGGCAGGCAGCTCGTGATTGTGCGCTACCGTCCCGATCATTTTTGGGCGTATAGCTGGATCAACAACGGGTACGACATTCTCACCCAGCATGTCATCTGGGCACGAGATACGGAACCTCGGGAATCGAATCTGCCGCTGCTCTGCGCGTTCCAAGATCGTCAGGCATGGTTGCTGATTCCGCCGGAACACGGATTCATCCGGCCGCCGGACAGGACGGCTTCGTGGAATCCTGAAATAGCGAACCATTTTTTGCAGCCCTATGCCGCCGTGGACGCCTCGGCTTGCCCCGTGACGCCGCGATCGCTTACTGGAACACGCTGACTTCGGGTGCGCCCGTGGTGCTGGCGCCTGTCAGATTCATGTAGATGGTGCCGCTTCCGCTCAGACTTAACAGGTCGACTACCATGTTTCCGACGGCGTAGGTGCTGGAAGCTCCCGCGCCGTTCAGACTGACTAAATCTGCATAGAGCAGGTTGTGAAAATAAAGCGCACCACCGAAGCTCAGGGTTGCGCCTGCGCCAATCAACGGTTGGGGGAAAATTCCATTGGTGTGGGCTAAGTAGAAGAGCAGTCCGCGCGAGCCGGTAGTCGAAAGGGTGTCGGTACTTGGTGAGCCAACGAAGGTTCCTCCCGCGGCGCACTGCGCAATCAGTAGGTTGCCGGTAAGAGAGGTGGGCATCCCGCTTGGCGTGGAAGTACCGTTGCAATTCATGTAATAAGATGGGACCGAATTGATCACGCCACTCGCGGCTCCAGACCCACCCGCAAATGTTGGGCCGCCTAATAAGAAATAGAACATGACACCGGCTGTGGACGGCTGCGTGCCAACCCAGGCGTTGCGAACGGTCGTGGACGACCCAACGTTCAGGTTGCCCCCCATGTAATAGACACCGGGCATGAAAATAACCACGTCGTTGGCATACCCCGCAAGCGCCGTGGTGTCGATGCCCAGCGGGTAATATCCCGGGGTGAACTCCAGGCAATTGCCGTAGATATTTCCGCCGTGCAAGGGGTAAAGCGCGCTGTAAGTCAGGTAGTGCTGCGTGGAAGCAGTGTTCGGGCAACTGTCTGTTCCACTCGCAACCCAGGTGCCGTAGACGTATCCAAAGACCGGATCCGACGGCACCGTATATCCCTGCGCAACGGTGGCGACCGGGGTTGCGGCCTCCAGCACCTTCGTTGTGGGCAATGTCGGCGCAGGAACGCTGGCGTAGGGATCCGCCGCGGTGGGTGCGGGGCTCTTCCACAGGCCGTTGGTGGTGGCTTTGAAGATATAGTTTGCCCCGCAAAGCTGGTTGGTGGTGGGACCGCCCACAATGGCGAGGTTTCCGCCCAATCCGGAGGGACCTGCCCCACTTGTGTCGATAGGGTAGCCGTTTCCGCCAGAGCAGGAGACGGCGTTCAGTGCCGAGTTCGAAGAAGGCGCCAGATTGGCACTGGAGTTCACCTGGATGCTGGTCTGCGGGCCGCCAAGAATAACAATGTGCGCGCCCCCCGAAATGCTGAGACTGGAGCCAAGGATGGGGTTCAGGACAACGATGGGCGCTGTGGGAGGGCCCGGCGTCACTCCGCAGGTACAGGACGCTCCCACCGCCATCGACCGGATGCCCAAAAGACCCATGAACCAGGTCAATGGTTTTTCCCGCACCACCACACGCAAAAATGGATATGTCAGTGCGGAGGCGGTCACGCCCGTCACCGAGGTGGGAAAGGTCCAGTCGACCGCCACCGCTCCTCCCGGAGTGCTGGAACCCCATCCGGAGGCCGCCGTGGTTGCCGTGTAGCCATTGAAACCTGCGTACTGGCACAGGGCGGCGAGTGGCGAGGAACTGCAATCCCCTGCGGTGCCGGGACTGAAGCTGGGACTGAGCGAGATCGTGCCGATGTTCATGTAAAGCATGTCCATGGCCCCGGCGACGCAAGCTGCATCGGCGGCGGTCTGGGCGGCCTGGCGATGAAACCACATGTTTGAAAGGTCGACGGCGAAACCCACGGACGCGAGCAAAAAAATGCCCAGAATCGAAAGCAGGAGTACGGATGTTTGGCCGGATTCGCCCTGCCGGCCCGGCGCGAGATCACCCGCGGGTTCCGGTTTGATCATGGCATGCACCCTCATAGCTAGAACAAGATGTTTCCCTGCGAAGAGAAGGTCAGCGACTTCGCCAAGCTGGGGAAATTCAGAAGTGGAACATAGGTGTAAACCACAACCACCGAAACCGGATTGCCGATCGCAGCCGTGCTATTCGTGTAGGTCACGGTGGTCGTCATGGCGCTCATGTTGTGGAGCGAGGAGGACGCCGCATTGGTCACAACTGCGGTTACATTGGCGTACGGGGACTGATCGGTACAACCAGTATCGGGGCCGCTGCAGATGGAACTGTCGGTTCCATGCATGATGGCGTAGCGCACCCCTTCCTGCACCGCATCCTTCAAGACACTGCACGTGTAGGCGAACATGGATAGCTCAAATAACCAGAAGACAAGGGAAAACGTCACCGTCAGGGAAACGACAGTTTCAATGGTGGCCTGCCCATCCTCACGTCGTAGCCAGGCAGACGATCGAGGAGCGCCGCGCGTCATTGGATACCCCGCATCTCCACAAAGCGATGGAACTTGGTAGTGGGGAAAACCGCCGCGGGGATGGGGATCGGCGGTGTGACGGTGTAGACCACATCGACCCGGTTCAGCTGGAAGATCGGGGTTTCGGGATCCAGATCGGGCGTTCCGCTCACCGCGCCCGCGCCCGAGCTGGGAGTCGTGCATTGAGTGGTGTTGAGTATGGGGGTCACGCCCACGGAGCTGGAGCATATCTGCACGGAAACATTGGAGGTAGAAACACCGGTGAGACCGATGCTGGCGATGGCGAGATTGGAAAGCACCGTGGCGCTGGGCTCCGCGCCCTGCGCAGGCGAGGAGTTGCCCTGGATCGAGTATTCAGCGGCGTTGCGAGCCGCGGAATTCAGCGACATAGCTACCATGAAGAAATACCCGAGATCCACGGTGTAGCAAACCAGGATCGTAAAGATCGGCACCATGAGCGCCAGCTCAATCAGCGCCTGGCCTTCCTGTCTGCGCCTGAGACAGCGAAGCGCTCGCCCCACTCTGGACGGAAACTGCGCTTCAGGACCGATGGGGTTGAGGGTAATTTCCATTTGCATCCTTCTCCATCGGCAGATCATGCCGTAGGCATTAAAGACGGAGTGACGATCGAACACCGGCGAGCAGCGACGCTCCACCTATTCGCGCTCGCGCCAAGTCAAGCCGAAATAAGCTTTAGCTGGTCACTCCGGGAAGTGATGGAGCAGCCGGCGGCGATGGCAGCACGTATATGTGTCAATATGGCTCGCTTACATTTCTTCGTGGGCTCTGATGCTTTGATGGCGAGATACAGAGTCGTGACCTATGTAAGTATCATTCATTGCGCCCCTCTGGTAGAGGTATTGACTTTGTAGTTGGCGAGATACAACATGCGAACAGGTAGTAAGCATTAAGTTAGTTGTAGACCATCTAGGAGAAATGAATCATGAGCGACATAAAGCGGATCATCTCTAGCTTCCTGAGCGACGAATCCGGCCAGGATCTTATTGAGTATGCGTTGGTGGCTGCACTGATCGCCTTGGGCGCCACGGCGGCCATGAATACCTTGGCAGGAACCATCAGCACCACCTTCAGCACGGTGGGATCCAAGCTAACAGCAGCCGTGTAGCTCAAGCAGTCTTTCGCGATCGAGAACTCGCCGGCAAGTATGACGGCCGGCGAGCGAGTGAAAGCAGAGCAATGGGTAACTACAATAGTGTCTTCCTGGACCTTGTGCGTGACGAGTCCGGGCAGGATTTAGTTGAATACGCACTGGTCGTAGCGGTGATGGCGCTGGGCGCCGCTGCGACAATGAGGACCTTCGCTTCCACCATCGGGACTGCCCTTGGCAGCATTGGCTCAAAACTGACCAACCTTGTCTGAAGCCATTGGCTGACCTCGATTTAGGGATGTCGCAGGAGTAGTGATTCAAAGCTGATTTGAAGACCTGACGGTGTCCAGTGGAAAAGCTCAACGACGAGTTTGTGTATGCTGCCTGCACTCTTTTCTGCGCTATGGTTGGCGCGGTGTATGACGTGATCACGCATAAGATACCGAACGCGTTTACCCTGCCTGCCATGTTATTCGCCCTGGCGCTGCACTTCGCGTTTGGCGGCTGGAGACAACTGCTCGCGGCAATTGCGGGCGGATTGTGCTGCGGCGCGCTGTTCCTGTTGTTTTATATTGCCGGCGGCATGGGCGCGGGAGACGTGAAGCTCATCACCGCCGCGGGTTGCTGCGCGGGTATATCCCTGGTGGCGCCACTGCTCATTTTGACTTCACTCGCCGGAGGCGTCATGGCGATTGGCCTTGCCATGTATCGCCGGCGGCTCAAGAAAACGTTGCTGAACCTGTGGGCGCTGGTCCTGCATCACCGCACCGCGGGCCTGGCACCGCATCCGGAGTTCAACGTCGACAACGCGCAAGCGCTCCGCTTGCCGTACGCCTTGGCGATTGCCGCGGGCAGTGGGCTTAGTCTTTGCCTGCTGATGGTGAAGCCATGAAGACCAAACGACTGCTATTGGCCTTGCTGCTCGCCTTGGCAGTCTCAGGGTTATGTACGCTTTGGATCAGCCGCCGCATGGTCAAGGCAACGCGGGTCAATGTCGCGCCAGAACGAAAATATGTTGCAGCATCGAAGGCTCTGCAAGCGGGCGAAGTATTGAAACGCGCGAACCTGGAATTGATTACCTGGCCGACTCCCCTGGCCGGCGGGTTTACCAAGGTCGAGGATGTCGACTCCAGGATTGTGCTGTTTCCCCTGCCCCAGGGCGAACCTATTCTGGAAAGGCAACTGGCGGCAGTGGGCTCAGCAGCGGGTCTCTCGGCCAAGATTCCCTCGGGCATGCGAGCGATTTCCGTTCGCTCCGATGAGATCACCGGGGTTGCCGGCTTCGTGCTGCCCGGCAGCCATGTCGATGTGCTCATGACCTACCACGCCTTGAACAGCCCGGAACCGCAAACCATGACGGCGTTACAGAACGTGGAAGTTCTTGCCGCCGGGCAGCAAATCCAGCCGCAAGCAGATGGCAAGCCGATCGCCGTAAATGTGGTCACTCTCCTATTGAAACCGGAGGACGCGGAAAAGTTAGTACTCGCCACCAGCCTCGGGGGCATCCATCTGGTGCTGCGAAACGGAGCGGATGGGGGCCAGACGCAAAATTCCGCAGTGGGCCTCCCTCAACTTGCCGGCGCTCTTTTGCCAGCTGTTCCGTCGCTTGGACCTACAGGGTTATCACCTTTGCTCAAACCGGCGCGCCCCAAACCCAAACCGTATGAAGTGGAAACCATTCTGGGCGATAAGAAGGTATTCAATGGTTTCTACTAACAGGCTGGCACTTATGAACGGCTGCTTGCGACTTACCTCGCGGGCATTCGCGTCTTCTGTGCTTTGCGCAGCCGCTCAGGGGCAGATTCCCCCTGCCATTCCTCCGCCCACGGCTCCCGCGGCTATCGTTCCTGCGGCAACGGCGCCTGTCATGGGTGGCGCCACGGCTGCTGTGCGGGAGGTTTATCTGTCGCGAATGCCCGACGTGACCTCCGCTCTTAGCAGCTCGACACGATCTGCAAGCCAGGACCTGCACGTGCTGGTGGGCCATTCCACGTTCATCAAGACGATAACCCGGCTGAAGCGGGTGTATGTGAGCAATCCGGCGGTAGTCGATTCGTTCACCTCAACCCCGACCCAGATCCTGATCACAGGCAAAGAACCCGGCGTGAGCAGTTTGGTTTTGTGGGATGAAGAGGGCGAGTCGGCGACTTTTGTGGTTTTTTCAGACCTGGATGTAAGCGGTCTCGCGCGGGAAGTTCGGGCGGCGCTGCCGGACGACAACGTCAAGGTAAATGCGCAAGAGGACCGTGTGTCGCTTTCCGGCACGGTCGGGAGTACGGCTTCCTTCGATGTGGCGGCGAAACTTGCCGCCCTATATGGGAAGACGGTCATCAACTCACTGGTGGTGAAACCGCCGCACGTCCGGCAGGTAAGGCTGAAGGTTCAGATCATCGAGATTGACCGATCCAAGGGCGCGCAGTTCGGGATCAATTTGTTTAGCGAGGGCAAGAGTCAAAGCAATATCACCACCGGCCAATTTCCCTCGACCCAAACCTATACGCCGGCAACCGCGAATACGCCGGCTACGATCACTGCCAGCAACCCGCTGAACCTGTTCTTTTACAACTTCGGCATCAATATCGGTTTGAGCCTGCAGGACCTGGAGAACAAACAGGTCGCGCAGATTCTTGCCGAACCGACGATCTCCACCATCAGCGGACAGAAGGCCTCGTTTCTTTCCGGAGGCGAGTTTCCCTTTCCTGTCGTTCAGGGTTCCTCGGGTGGACTCACATCGATCACCATCCAGTTCCGGCCCTACGGCGTCAAACTCGACTTCACTCCCGTGGTCAACGAGGACGGGACGATCCAGTTGAAGGTAGCACCGGAGGTAAGCGCACTGGACTACACCAACGCAGTCACGATTTCCGGATACACGATTCCCGCCATCTCCACGCGGCGGGCAGAAACCCAGGTAGAGTTGCGCGATGGACAGAGTTTCGCCATAGGCGGGCTGCTCGATCATCGCACCACCGACATTTTCAGCAAGATGCCGGGGATAGGAGATGTGCCTATCCTGGGGCAGTTGTTCCGCTCCAAGAACGTAACTCGCTCGATCGTGGAACTGATGGTGCTGGTGACGCCCACGATCGTGGATCCGTTGAACAATCCTACTGCGCCGGCTCCCCCGGCCTTCCCGGTGCCTATCCCCGAACCGAGCCAGTTTGACAAGACCACTGGTAAGCAGAAACCTGCGAAGCCGGCGCAGCCAGGGACGGGGGGTAGCGAGTGACACTGGACGCAAGAAATTCGAATGGGCTGCAGGTGGCGTTATTGACCGTGCATATGGATCCCGAGGTAGTAGGACTGGTGCGCAGGATCGCGTCCGGTATGCCCTGGGAACTGATCGAACTGGACTATGAAAACTATTTCTCCACCACTAAACTGCCGGCGCTAACCGAGCGGGCCATCGAAGCCCAGGGTTGCATTGCGGTGGTGGACTTCGATGACGATCCCGTGGGGGCTCTGGAGACGGCGGAATGTTTACGCCACAGTTTTTACCATAAGGTCGCGATCCTGGCGCTCTCGTCCACAACGGATCCAGACCTGTTGCTACACGCCATGCGCGCGGGGTATAGCGAATTTCTGGGAAAACCGCTCGACCGCGACGAGCTCTCAGACACTCTGACCCGGCTTGACCATCGCTGGTCGGCCACCATTGCCCGCCCGCTCAATTCAGGAAAGATCCTGTCTTTCTTTGGCGCCAAAGGCGGCGTGGGCACGACCACGTTGGCGGTGCATTTGGCCATGTTCCTGGTCCGTAGCGGCGGGAAGAAAGTGCTGCTGATCGACAACCATGCGCAGTTAGGGCACGTTGTGCTGTATCTCGGGATGGATGGAAGTAACCATCACTTTTACGATTTGGTGCAGAACGTGAGCCGCCTGGACCAGGAGCTGTTGCGTGGATTCATCGCCACCCACTCGAGCGGCCTCGATGTGCTTTCCTCACCCGACCTCTATGGCAACTCATGGAAAGCAGACGCCGATGCGGTGGAACGAACGCTCGAATTCCTCAGCACGCAATACGACTTCGTGGTGCTGGATTGCGAGGCGTCCTTTGAAGATATCAACCTCGCGGTGGTCGCTTTCTCTAACTGGATTTATTTGGTGGCCTCGCCGGAGATTGGAGCCATCCGTGATCTTTCCCGATACGTGGATGGTCTCATCCAGAACGAGCAGGCGACGAAGAAGCTGCAGGTGGTCATCAATCGTTATTCCTCCAACGAGGCAGTGACGATCGAGCAGATAGAAAAAGCAGTTCACTTGCCCATCGCCATCAAGATTCCCAATTGTTACGCCGAGTTAGTGAAGGCGATCAATATCGGGCAACCTTTGCCACCAGACAGTAAGTCGGACTTCGCAGTGCAGTTGGCGAAGTGGACCGGCTCATTGGTGAAAGGCGGCATGTCGGCGGCGGCCCAGGAAACAACCAAAAAACGGTTTGCGTTATGGAAATAACCCTCTGCACGCGAGCGGCGAACGCAGGGGTGACGTACCAGAAGGATGTTGAGTATGCCTGAGTCGAATATAAACGCGACCCCCCGGATTATTCCTCCCATCGTGCGCACCGCGCGCCCGGTGGCGCCGAAGGTTCAACAGGAGATCAAGTCCGCAGTGCACCAGGGGCTCATCAAGCGCCTGGATCTGGAAAAGATTGCGTTGATGCACGAAAACCCGGGTCAGCAGCAGCAGCTCACCTCCGCGATCCTGCAGCTGATCGGGGAGCAGAACGTGCCCCTCTCGGCAACCGAGCGCGACCGCTTGGCGCAGGAGGTGTTGGACGAGGTGTTCGGATTGGGCCCCCTGGAACCGCTGCTTCAGGACCCGACGGTCAACGACATTCTAGTGAATACGTTCAGCACGGTCTATGTAGAACGGCGCGGTGTGCTGGAAAAGACGGCAGTTACGTTTAAGGACAACCGGCACCTTATGCAGGTAATCGACAAGATTGTTTCGGCCGTGGGCAGACGAGTGGATGAGTCCTCGCCGATGGTGGATGCGCGTCTCAAGGACGGCTCGCGCGTGAATGCCATCATTCCGCCTTTGGCCGTGGACGGGCCCATTTTGTCTATCCGCAAATTCTCCGCGAAACCGCTGGCGGCTGAGGACTTGTTGCGCAACAAGGCGCTCGCCGAGCCGATGCTGGAAGTGCTCAAAGGAGCCGTGCAGGCCCGCCTCAACATCATCGTTTCCGGAGGCACCGGCGCCGGCAAGACAACCTTACTGAACGTCATGTCTGGATTCATCGATGAGCATGAGCGCATCGTCACCATCGAGGACTCGGCAGAAATGCAGATCAAGCACTCGCATGTGGTGCGCCTCGAAACCCGGCCGCCGAATGTGGAAGGCATTGGCGGGATCAAGCAGCGAGAGCTGGTCATCAACGCGCTGCGCATGCGTCCAGACCGGATCGTCCTCGGCGAGTGCCGTGGCGAAGAGTGTATGGACATGCTGCAGGCCATGAATACCGGCCATGACGGCTCGTTAACCACGGTGCACGCCAACACGCCGCGCGATGCCGTGGCCCGCATGGAAACCATGGCCATGATGGGGAGCTTGAGTCTGCCGGAGAAAGCCATTAAGGCGCAGATTGCTTCCGCCGTGCATGTGATCGTGCAGATTGCCCGTATGAGCGATGGATCGCGGCGAGTGACGCACATCACCGAACTCACCGGCGCGTTCAGCGACGTGATCAGCATGCAGGACATTTTTATTTTTGAAAAGGAGGGGCTCGGGCCCATGGGAAAGGTGAAAGGCCGGTTTCGTTCCACCGGCGTGGTGCCGAAGTTCGGCGACAAGTTGAAGGCGGCGGGCATTGCCCTGCCTACCGGTCTGCTCGATTACTCGATGGAAGTGTAGGAGTCAGGCAATGGCGCTTGCAGTCCTTGGATTTCTCTCGATCATGGTGGCCACCTTTGCTGTGATCGCCGTGATGACCCGGCCTTCCGACCAGGAAAGGCTGATGAATCAACGCATGGCATTGATCCGTCGATCGCCGACGAGTAAGAGCGGTGTTACCCCCCAGGCAGAACAACTGCTCAAGGCGACCACCGTGGGCAGGTTTGGATGGCTGGAAGGGATCCTGGAAGACTACTCCTTCGCGCAGAGCGTGCAGACGCGCATTCTCCAGGCGGACAGCATCACCACCGTCGGCACCCTGGTCGTGGGCAGTCTGGCTTTATTCTTCGCCGGATATGCCGTGACCTGGTTCTTTGTTTCGATGGTGCTGATCGACTTACTGGTTGGAATCACCATGGGTTTTCTGCCCTGGGGACTGCTTGCTTTCAAGCGCCAACGAAGAATCAGCGCCTTTAACACTGCGCTTGCGGAGTCGATCGACATGATGGCGCGTGCCCTGCGCGCCGGCCATTCCGTGGTAGGGGCGATCGGCATGCTGGCCGACAACGCACAGGAGCCGGCGTCCACGGAGTTTGGCGAGGTTTTCAAGCAGCAGAACCTGGGTTTACCGTTGCGCGACGCGCTGATGCAGCTTCTTGAACGCGTCCCCTCAGCCGATCTGCGGGTTCTGGTCACGGCGATCCTGGTGCAGAAGGACACGGGCGGCAATCTCGCCGAGATACTGGATCGCACCGTCTTCGTGATCCGCGAACGGCTGCGCATTCAGGGGGAAATTCAAACCCAGACCGCACAAGGACGAATGACGGGCTGGATCTTAAGCCTGCTTCCGATCGGGATGATGCTGCTGCTGAACGTGGTGAATCCTGGCTACTCGAGCATTCTCTTCAGCGATCCTTTCGGCCGCAAGCTGATTTACATCAGCCTCGGCATGCTGGCGGTCGGCTCATTTTTCATTCGCCAGATCGTCAACGGAATCGAGGTCTAGATGGAACTGAGCCAGCTCTTTTACCTCGCAATTACGGTTACAGTCTTTTTGGTTCTCGCTCTGCTGGCCGCCCCGCTCGCCATGAGGCCCTCGCTGGCCGCCAGGCGAATGCTCGAAGCGGTGCAGAGCACGCGCCCCGATCAACGAAGCGTCGGACAGAAAGAACGGCTGCAAGGGTCGATCCTGTCGATGGCCAAAGGCCTGCGGGCTCGGTTTGGGCTGGCGGAGGATGAACGGCTGAAGGAACAGATGCGGAGCGCCGGCCTCACCAGCAGTGGAAGCATGAGCGCTTACTCTGCCAGCCGGGTAATTGGGCCCTGCATCGGCCTGATATGCGGCAGCATGATTCGCTCTAACGCGATTTTCTGGGCTCTATCGCTAGGCGCGGTTGGTTACCTGGTTCCGGATATGTGGCTGAAGATGAGGACAAAGAAGCGAAGGGAACGCATCCGGAAGAGTCTCCCCGATGCCCTCGACCTGCTGGTGATCTGCGTGGAGGCCGGTCTCGGGTTAGATCAGGCAATGCTGCGCGTGGGACAGGAGTTGGTGATCAGTCACCCTGATATTCAGCAGGAGTTCATGCAAGTGAACCTTGAGCAACTGGCCGGCAAGCCTCGACTGGAAGCGTGGAAGAGCGCGTCGGACCGCACCAAAATTCCGGAGTTCGCACTCTTCGTCAGCATGCTGACCCAGGCTGACCGCTTCGGCACGCCGATTGTCAGGGCACTGAGCAGATTCGGCGACGAGATTCGTTTAAAGCGCCGGCAGCGGGCGGAGGAAAAGGCCGCGAAGACCAAAATAAAAATACTTTTCCCGCTGGTTATCTTTATTTTCCCCTGCATTTTTATTGTGCTGCTTGCGCCCGCGATTCTGAATATCGCGAAGAACATGCAGTCGTTCAAGTAGCCAAGTTTGCAAGAGATTCGAGATTGCGAGAAAGGAGGATACATCCGATGGATACGACAACTATAGTTCGCATCGTAGCCGGAGTTCTGGCAGTGGCTGTACTCGCGTTCCTGATTTACCGCAGAAAGACGGCGAAAGTCTAGGAGCAGGGGCCAGGATGAAGCAATGGATCTGAGAGACGTCACCCAGGCCACCACGGTGGGCACGCGGATAACTATTGCTGATACGTTTTTCACCCGTCTCATCGGGTTGGCGGGTCGAAAACGGCTGGATGCCGGATGCGGGCTTCTCATCAGGCCCTCATCCGGCATTCATACCATCGGCATGCGTTTTCCGATTGACGTGGTTATGCTTAACCGAAACCTGGTAGTGCTCAAACTCTGGCACGAGATGGTGCCCTTCCGCATGACGGGCGTCAGCCTGCGCACTCACAGCGTCCTGGAACTACCCGCGGGAAAAATTAAGCAGTGTCAAATGCAGGTCGGGGACCAGCTCGAGTTTGTGTGAAGCGGAAGTCTTCTCGCTCTTTTTCTTGAGAATCCTTACCGAAGCAAGGCCAAGCGGAACCAGAAGCGGGGACGGTGTGTTTTCAGACTTGTCCAAATTAGATATTTGCGATCGTGAGATAAGAGCAGCGTAAGGTAAAGGGCCGGCCGACTGCAGAGCTGCTTCGCCCTGGCTTTCGAGCACGTTTCCCTCAGCCTCATGGGGATTCCGCAGAGAACTGCAGGTCCCTCCACTACGCTACGCTTCGGTCGGGATGACAAGGTGAGGGCAGTGCTTCCATTTAACATCCGCTCGTGGGATCGACAGATCTGCCGGTCCCTACCTCCCGCAGACCGACTGCACTCAACAGGAAATCTGGGGGAGGGGTGGGAGAGGGACCTGCAGTTCTCTTCGGAATTCCCATGAGGCTGAAGGAAACGTGCCCTAAAGCCAAGGCGCAGCAGCTCTGCTCGCGGTGCTACTGGGGGGCCTGGTTGCTGCCTGGCGCCGCCGCGGACTTGGAGCTATCCGGTCCCTTATAAATCAGGGGAATGTGGAAGGGCAGCTCGGCGTCGCTGCGCTTGGCCTTGGGCTTGTCTTTGAGGGGCGCCGATGTGTCCACTTCGGCCACCACGGTGCGCTGTGAATTCAGGCACTGCCAGGCGTTATGTTCATGCTCAAAAACATGGGAGAAGATGCCTTTCTCGAGCAGCGGCGCCTTCTCGCCCTTCCAGGTCATAACGTAGGTTCCGTTGACGATCGCGACCTCGCCCACGAAACGAACGCTCACCACCTTTTGTTCCAAGGACTCGGGTTCCGTACCCTTGACGAACAGATGGGCGATTTGCTGGTTGCGCGTGGTCACGTCTCCGGTGGCGGAAATGCCTATGAATTGCGGAGCCAGGACCAGTTCCAAACCATATTGGTCCCGCTTGGTCACGGATTCCGCCCAGCGGTCTTCCACCTGCTGCATTTCGCGAAACTCAGGCGGCGCGGGGTTGGGTTTCGGGGGTTGCTGGGCCGGGACGGCAAGCGCGGGCAAAACGAGGCTGAGGACGATGAAGAAAGAACGCATTCTTGCTTAATTCTACCGTTTTCTCAAGATTGGGTACCTTGATTCCCTCAGGTAGCAGGGCGAACGTTGTGCCCTAGACTGAGCGTATGGCCTCCCTCTCTGATGTCTCCCTGGACCGCGGCTTACCCGCCAGTGTAGAGGCAGAACGTTCCATTCTGGGCGCGATCCTGCTCGACAACCACGCGTATAACGAGGCGGCGGAAAAGCTTCGCCCGGAAGATTTCTCGCTCGACTCCCACCGCCGGATCTATAGCCGCATGGCGGAGTTGGTTGATGCCCACCGGGCCGTTGATATCGTGACCCTGGCGGAGGAGTTGGCGCGACGCAAGGAAGTCGAAGCAGTGGGCGGGGTGGCCTACCTCGCGTCCCTTACCGAGGGCTTGCCCCGCCGGCCCAGCATCGAAGAGTACGTCCGCATCGTCAAGGACAAATCGCTGGCCCGGCAGCTGATCGGCATCTGCAATACCGCCATCACCCGGGCCGCCGACCAAAGCGACGAGGCGCTGGTGGTGCTCGACGCTGCCGAGTCCGGCCTGCTGGAAGTTTCGGAGCGGGGCATCACCCGCGGATTTGCCGGGATTCCCGAGATCGTACGCGATTCCTTCGGAACCATCGACAACCTGTATGCGCAGCAGAAAGAAGTCACCGGGCTCGCGACCCATTACACCCAGTTCGACAAGATGACCAGCGGTCTGCAGGCATCAGACCTGATCATCATCGCCGCCCGCCCCAGTATGGGCAAGACGGCGTGGGCCATCAATATCGCGGAGAATTCCGCGGTCCGCGATGGCAAAGTGGTAGCGGTGTTTTCGCTCGAAATGTCCAAGGAGTCGCTGCTGCGGCGCATGCTGGCTTCGCAAGCTATGGTTTCCATGCAGAAGATCCAGACGGGATTTATTCCCAAGGCGGATCGGGGCAAATTAATGGAGGCGTTGGAGCACCTGGCGGAGTCGAAGATATTTATCGACGACACCCCGGCCATCGCGCTCTCGGAAATGCGGGCCAAGGCGCGGCGCCTGCAACGGCAGCAGGGCACCCTGGACCTGATCGTCATCGACTATCTACAGCTGATGACGGCCTCTTCCCTGGGAGCGGGGGGCCGGCGCTACGAGAACCGCACCCAGGAGGTTTCGGCCATCTCTCGCGGGCTCAAGGCGCTGGCCAAGGAGCTGCGGGTTCCCGTGGTGGCGCTCTCCCAGCTAAGCCGCGCCTCGGAGCAGCGCGGGGGTGATAAAAAACCGATGCTCTCCGACCTGCGCGAATCCGGTTCCATCGAACAGGATGCCGATGTGGTCGCGTTTATCCACCGGGATAGCTACTACAACAAGGACGAGAATGGGGAAGAGGATCCCGAGTCCAAGAACAAGGCGGAGATCATCATCGCCAAACAGCGCAACGGTCCGACCGGGTCTGTCCACCTGGCTTACATAGCAGAGTGCACGCGCTTCGAAAACATGGCCTTTGGTGAGGGGCCCGGAGGATACTAGCCGCCCCCATGCCGAACCGACCCGTGCGGGCCGAAGTTTCCCGTAGCCGCTTGCTGGCCAACTACGAAATGCTCCGCCGTCATGCCGGACAGAACGTAGATCTCATGCCGGTGGTCAAAGCCAATGCCTACGGTCACGGCGCCCAGGCGTGCGCTCCCTTGCTCGCGGACGCCGGAGCTTCGTGGCTCGGGGTGACCTCCGCCGAGGAAGGCGTCGCAGTGCGCGCGGTCTGTCCCCAACCCCGGATTCTCTTGATGTCCGGAATTTTCCGCGGGGATGCCGATGCGGTTATCGAGCAGGGTTTAACGGCCTTGGTATGGGAATCCTGGCACCTCGATCTGTTGGAACAGGCTGCCGCTGCGCGTGATTTGCCAGCTGGGTCGCTCGCGGTTCACGTGGAACTCGATACCGGCATGTCGCGGCAAGGGGTGCGGGTCGAGCAGCTGGCCGGGTTCCTGGCCCATTTTCATGCCGGCTCGCGCCTCCGTCTGGAAGGGGTCATGACCCACTTCTCTGTTCCCGAAGTCCTCTCTAGCGTTCGCGCCAATCCTCAAATTGCGAGACTGGAAGCAGCGCTCAAGCTGATCCTCGACCACGGGTCGCGGCCGAAATGGCTGCATGCGGGAAATTCATCCACGGTCATCGCCGGACCCGATCGACGAGCCTTGAAAGCCATGGCTGCGGAAGCGGGCGTCCGGCTGCTCTTTCGTCCTGGTTTGGCGCTTTACGGATACGTCGACCGGATCACCCAGGACGGCGTCTCCTGGCGGGAGAAAACCGGCTTTGCGCCGGTGCTCTCCTGGAAAACCGAGGTGACGTCGCTCCGCACCCTGCGGGCGGGAGAATCTGTCGGCTATGGGAATACATTCCATGCCACGCGTGAGACGCGTGTGGCCCTGTTGCCGGTGGGCTACGCCGACGGGCTTAACCGGCTGCTTTCGAACCGCGGATGGGTTTTGATCCGAGGGCAGGAGGCGCCGATCGCCGGGCGGGTCTCCATGGACCAGACGGTCGTCGATGTGAGCGATATTGCCGAAGCGGCGATCGGCGATGAGGTAGTGTTGCTGGGCAGTCAAGGCGCCCGCTCGATCACGGCCTGGGATTTGGCGGACTTGGCCGGCACGATTCCCTGGGAAGTCTTGTGCGCCATCACCCCCCGGGTGCCCCGGCTGCTGGTGCCGTGAACCAACCTCGATCTGTGGAGATCTCGATGGCTTCCCCCGGAACCGAATCTCAAGGACCAAACAAACCTTGACGGGTGCCCCATGTTCGCACCAGCGTACGTGGGCCGAATATGAATTCTTCGAATGCTTTCACTCAAGGCCGAGAAGCGTTTGATGGGCTTTGCCCGTCTTTTTCAGCCCACGTACGCTGGCGCGAACATGGGGCACTCATCGAGATTCTCTGCGGATCGAGGTTGGTCGTCGCGCATGGAAGGCGATTGGTCCGGATTCGCTGCCCTTAAGGGTTATTCCGGCCGCAAGGGACAGATTCAAGGGACTACACTGGATATAGTCCGATGTTTATTGATGAAGCAAAAATTCGAGTAAAAGCCGGGGACGGCGGCAACGGATGCGTTGCCTTCCGGCGGGAGAAGTTCGTCCCCCGTGGCGGTCCTTCCGGGGGAGATGGCGGACGCGGCGGCGACGTGATCATGGAATCGAGCGAACGTCACAACACCCTCGTCCACTTCCGCTTCAACCCGGAACACAAGTCCGAGCGGGGACGCCACGGCGAAGGCTCCAACTGCAGCGGACGCGAAGGCGAGGATCTGGTTCTGAAGGTGCCGGTCGGCACGGCGCTGTACGACGATGAAACCGGCGCGCTGGTGCATGACTTCCGCCATCCCGATGAGCGCATTATTGTCGCCAAGGGCGGCAGGGGCGGACGAGGAAACCAGCATTTCGCTACCCCTACCCACCAGGCCCCGCGCGAATCGGAAGCCGGCCGAGAGGGAGAAGAACGCCATTACCGGCTGGAGCTGAAGCTCCTGGCCGATGTGGGGCTGGTAGGCTACCCCAACGCGGGAAAATCCACCCTGATTTCCAGAATCTCCGCCGCCAAGCCCAAAATTGCCGACTACCCCTTTACCACCCTCGAACCCAATCTCGGCGTGGTATCGATCGGCGAACCGCCGAACGAAGAGAGCTTTGTGGTGGCGGACATTCCCGGATTAATCGAGGGCGCCCACCTGGGGGCGGGGTTGGGAGTCCAGTTTCTGCGGCACATTGAGCGCACCCGTGTGCTGGTGCACCTGGTGGATGTGTCGGATGCCAGCGGTCGACCCGATCCGGTGGAAGACTTCCGCGTGATCATGACGGAGTTGAAGAGCTTCGGCCACGGGTTGGACGAGAAGCCGATGTTGGTGGTGGCCTCGAAGGCGGATGTTGCCAATCCGGAGAAGCTTAAAAAACTGCGAGCGATGGCCAAGCGGCGCAAGTTTCCGTTCTACGCCATCTCGGCAGTCAGCGGTCAGGGCATTCAAGAACTGAAGTACGCCATCGGTGAAGTGGTCCGTGCATCGCGGGAAGCCGAGGCGACCCCGGAACCTACGGGCACTATCCTGGCCGAGTTCTAAAAGCATTAAGCAGGCGCTAAACGGGGTGGAGCGACGGGAGCCACCAGGCTGCGCCGCGGTGCGGGAAACTGGATCAGCTCCCACGCGGATCGATCGCGCAATAATCGGGACACCAGCGCAGTGTGCATGGCGTGGCCGGCACGCTGGGCTACGACCCGGCCGAGAATGCGATGGCCAGCCAAGGCGAGATCGCCAATCAGGTCGAGAACTTTGTGGCGGACGAACTCGTCCTCAAAGCGCAGGGGACCATTCTGCACTTTTCCCCCGCAGAGAATGATCGCGTTTTCCTCAGAAGCGCCGCGAATCAGGCCCATGTCCCTAAGCATTTTTTCATCTTCGCGAAAACCGAAGGTACGGGCAGCGGCAATCTGGGCGCCATATCCACCGGCTGCCAAGTCGACGGTGAAGGCCTGGCGTCCGATGGGATGAGGAAAATTAATGTCGTAGGAAATACTGTAGCCTTCGCCGGGATAGACGGCGATGAACTTGCCATTCTCCCGCACTTCCACACTTTTCAAGATGCGCAAATATTGCCGCCGCCGGCGCTGGCTGCGGATGCCGACCTGAGCAAAGGCCTCTACGTAAGGCAGAGCGCTGCCGTCGAGGATGGGCAGCTCCAGATTGTCCAACTCTATGAGGACATTGTCGATACCCATGCCGATGAGCGCGGAAAGAAGATGCTCGGTGGTGGAGATGAGCACGCCCTGGCGCATGATGCTGGTGGCGTAGCTGACCTTGGCGACATTTCTGCCCGTCGCCGGGATCTCGTAGTTGTCCAAATCGGTGCGGCGGAAAATTATGCCGGATCCAGCAGGGGCAGGCAACAGCCGAAGGTTCACCGGAGCCCCGCTGTGGAGACCGATTCCTGAGAATTCAATCACCGACGCGATGGTCTTTTCTAGATGGTCTATTTCCACGAATCAGTATTCCTGGGGTGCAAAGAGTCGCAAAACCATAGACTACATTTGGCAAAAAAGGTTGCAGTGTGGCAAAAATGCCACAAACTGATCGGAACCTGGGCCTGACCACGATCAATTTAGGGAGACGAAATAATGGATACTTATGGCGAATTAAGCAACACTGTTGCCCGGCGCCGGCCACAAATGCTCGAGATGATCGCTCAATTGGTAAGCGCCGAGTCGCCTACTGAGGATCGATCGGCGGTTAACCGCTGTGTCACCCTGCTGGAAAGCTGGATCAAGGCCGCCGGCGGCCAGAGCAAACGGCGCAAACAGAAAGTGGCGGGGGATCTGTTGATTGGCCGCTTCGGTCCGGCACGCAGCCAGGGAAAGCCCCTGATGCTCCTCGGCCACCTGGACACGGTCTGGCCCTTGGGCACGCTGAGCAGGATGCCCTTTCGGGTGCGCGCAGGCCGCGCCTGGGGTCCCGGCGTCCTGGACATGAAGGCGGGGGTGGTGATGGCTCTCACCGCGCTCCGTATCCTTATGGAAACAAGCCAGTTGACACGGCCGGTGACGTTTCTCCTTAACAGCGATGAAGAGACGGGCAGCCAGTGCTCGCGGGCGCTCACCGAGACGCTGGCTAAAAAATCCGCGGCGGTCTTTGTGTTGGAGCCCGCCCAGGGCATCCCGGGAGCTTATAAAACGGCGAGGAAAGGAGTTGCGCACTACCGGCTGGACGTGCACGGGGTGGCGGCGCACAGCGGTGTGGATTTTGCCCAGGGGCACAGCGCGGTGAGGGAACTCGCCAGGCAGATCGAGCGCGCCAGCGCGTTTACCAACCTCGACCGGGGTATTACAGTCAACGCCGGAGTCATCGGCGGCGGTACGCGATCGAATGTGGTGGCCGCCGAGGCCTGGGCGGGGTTCGATGTGCGCATCGCAAAAAAAATCGATGCGGCGCGGATAGACCGCAAATTTCGCGCGCTCCGCGCCATGGACCGGCGATGCACTTTGGAGGTGACCGGGGGGTTGAATCGTCCGCCGATGGAGCGAACTCCAGGCACGGTTACTCTTTTTCGGCGCGCCGCAACTATCGCCCGGGGTTTGGGTTTCGAATTGCAAGAAGCAGCGACGGGCGGAGGTTCGGACGGGAACTTTACCTCAGCCTTGGGTATCCCGACATTGGATGGGATGGGAGCGGTCGGAGAAGGCGCTCATGCTGACCGTGAATCCATTTTGCTGGATGCCCTCGTTCCCAGAACAGCTCTCCTGGCAGCGATGATCGGCGGTCTTTCGTTGCGGTAGGCCGCGGAAAGGAACACCCATGTTGGCGGTTGCCCTTGATTTAAGTCTGCTCATCATCGTCGTTCTGTGCTTCACCCAACTCCTGTGGGGCGGCGCCGCCGCAAAACCGGCCGAAGAGGGTGAGAGCGGCTCCCTCAGCAGCTGAACAGATCGCGAAAAATGTCACGGGAGTCCCGTAGGGACGGCTGAAGATCGGCTAAGCCCCATTCTGAGTAGCTTTCAGCCGTCCCCTCGCGACTGGATCAAATTTTCAAACTGTAGCCCAGGATTGCATCCCGGGCTACTCTCAACCGTCCCTTCGGGACTTCCGTGGCATTTTCCGTATCTCTAGAGCTCATCCATCATTCCTCGCCTTTTCAATTTCGGGCTCTCATGAGGATACTGATGCTTGCATCCTTTGCCCGACGCCCTCGAGCAGGCTGGCAACCAGGGCCAGCGGCAGACCCACCACGTTGAAGTAACAGCCGCTGATGCGCGGAATCCACCGGCCCGCGTAGCCCTGGATGGCATAGGCCCCGGCCTTATCCATGGGTTCGCCGGTGGCCACATAGCCGGATATTTCCTGGGGCGAGAGCGTACGCACGGTCACCTGGGTGACTTCCGCAGCCACCTCGGCGGCGCTCACTCCCCAGACCACGGCTACCCCCGTCACCACATGGTGCGAACGCCCGGAGAGCAGCCCAAGCATGCGGGCGGCATCGGCAGCATCCGCCGGCTTGCCCATCACCTCGCGATCGCAGACCACCACAGTGTCGGCACCCAAAACTAACGCAGAGGAATGCCGGTTAAAGACATCCTGGGCCTTCTCCCGGGCAAGACGGGTGGCGAAGCGGATGGCGTCCTCTTCCGGACGGCGCAGCTCCACCACCGACGATGCTTCGACGGAAAAGCTATATCCCGCCTGGGTGAGCAGTTCCCGCCGCCGCGGCGAGGCAGAGGCGAGGATGAGGTTCGGTTTCATAGCTGGGCTTGGTGGGTCCCCGCACGGGTTCCCTTTCGGCTGCTCAGAGCCCAAGCCATGCGCGGTGTATTGTGGGCGAGGCCGAAGCGGCCGTCGGGGCCAAGCAGAATGATGCCGCCATGCCCCTGGAGACGGGAGTGAAGATACGCGATGGCATCCTGGGCAGATTGGTCCGGCCCCCGCAGCGGCGTCCGGTCCACAGCCCATTTGCCCAGCACCAGCTTCATGATGGGTTCCCCCCACCCGGTGAGCGACGCGGCGGCACTGCGGTTGTCGGCATAGCCGCCGCAGCCGATCACCGAGGAGTCGCCGACCCGGCCCGGCGTCTTATTCAACGTTCCGCCGGTGGAGGTGCCCGCAGCCAGGTTCCCGGCGGCATCGAGCGCCACCGCACCCACCGTATCGTGCGACGGCGACTGTTCCCCGGCAAAGGTCAAATCCGGCCCCCCGGCCCTGGCTCGCGCCTGGGCTGCGTCGAGGCGATGCCGCTCCCGGCCCAGCACCAACTCGGAGTTCTCGATGAGGGCGATGCCTTGCTGCCGGGCAAACTCCTCTGCGCCTGCGCCGACGAGGTAAACGTGGGGGCTGCGCTCCAGCACCAGCCGGGCGGTCTGGATGGGGTTCTTCAACCGTTCCACACACGCCACCGCACCGGCCCGCAGGGTAGCGCCGTCCATCAGCAACGCGTCGAGCTGCACCCGGCCGTCCGCGGTGAGAAAGCTGCCCCGGCCAGCATCAAAAGTTTCGTCGTCTTCGAGGATGGTGACCGCTGCCTCGACTGCGTCGAGCGCGGTGCAACCCTGGGCCAGCAAAGCGTAGCCCGCCTTCGCCGCGCGGAGGACGCCACGCGTGTGGGCCTCGACTTCCTCATCGGGAATGTCCCATGCGCCGCCATGAACCAGCAGGACGGGAGACGTCATCAGGCGCGGGGAGCCGGGTGGAGCACGGCAGAGGCAGCCTTCGACCCGTTGGCTTCGACCGGCAGGGGCGCAGGCAACGGCTTGGTGCGTTGATAGGTGTAGCTGATGCGATGGATGACCGTAACCGTGGACAGGAATGCCAACACCCAGAGCACCGGCGCCATGACCCCCCAGCGGTTGAACAGCGCCCCCAGGATGATAAGGACCACCCGTTCCGGCCGCTCCATGAAGCCTACCTTGCAGGAACCAATCAGCGCTTCGGCCCGGGCCCGGGTGTAGCTGACCATGAGCGAGGTCACCATGACGAAGGCAGCCATCACCACGTAGAAGAAGCGGTTGCCGCGAGCATAAAAGACCAGCAAACCAAAGAACAGAACCACATCGCTGTAGCGATCGATGACGGAATCGAAGAACGCACCGAAAACAGTGACCTGCTGCGTCTGGCGGGCCACTCGTCCATCCACCATGTCGAAGATACCGGCCCCGATGATGACCAGGCCGGCGTAGAGGAAATAGCGGACGTAATTGTGCTCATTCGCCCAGCCGAAGAAGATAGCCGCAACGGTGTTAATGACTAGCCCCAGGAAGGTAAGCACGTTGGGCGAAATGCGGGTGAGCGCCAGCCCATTCACAATGCCCTGCAGGATGACGCCGCAGCCCCGCCCGAAGGCGCTGGTCCAGCTCCACGTGCCGTTGCTCTCGCGCGTCATTGCGGCCCGTCTGGAGGCAACTCGTCGTGGATGGTGGTGAGCTTGAGGATTTCCAGCTCTCGCTTGCCGTTGGGAGTCACGATGAGGGCGATGTCCCCCACCTGCTTGCCCACCAAGCCCCGGCCGATGGGCGAGGTGGTGGAGATGAGCCCCTGGTTCACGTCGGACTCTTCGCTGGTGACCAGCTTGTAGGTGATCTCTTCGTTCTTGGTGGTGTCGAACACCACGATAGTCGAGCCAAAGGCGATTCGGTCCCTGGGAATATTTGCCAGGTTGACCAGGGCAAGTTCCGCCATGCGCTTTTTGAGCTGGCCCAGACGGGCGTTGACGAACACCTGGCGCTGCTTGGCCATGTGGTATTCCGCGTTCTCACTCAGGTCTCCGAGGGAGGCAGCTTTTTTTATTTCCGCGGGCAGCTCGTGGGTGAGCTCGTGCTCCAATACGCGGATTTGTTCTTCCAATTTTTTCTTTATGTGTTCAGGCATTTTGCCACAATCCGGGGGAAGCGCTCGGCGGCCATCACCAACGTAATAAAGAATTATACGACGCCGGGTTTACTGGCGGGAGTCCAGGAAGCTCTGCAGGATGAGCACGGCTGCCACCTGGTCGATGACACCCTTACGGTCGCCGGACGCACGGCCGGCAGCATCGAGGTGGCGATGAGCTTCCGTCGTGGTGAGCCGCTCGTCCCAGAGGACCACGCGGACGCCGGTTTCCTGCTCCAGATCGCGGGCCAGAGCCTGCGCCTTCAGCGCCTGGGGGCTGACGTCCCCGGACATGTAGAGCGGGTTGCCGACCACCACCTGGGTGCAGCCGTATTTGCGCACCAGGCGGCCCAGGAGACCCAGGTCGTGGCGCCGATTCTTGCGCACCAGGGTGAGCACAGGCTGGGCGGTGAGGCCCAGTTCGTCGGAAACCGCCACCCCAACCCGGCGATCGCCGACGTCTAACCCCAAAATGCGGCTCAAAACTGCGAGTTTCTCCGTTTCCTCCATCCGGGCCTCTTTCCGCTCTGGATCTTATCCTGCTGTGGCGTTCGGGGCGCACAAGGAATCGCATCATAAAATCAAGAAGAAGAATCCAATCCCCAAGGTTCCTCGCGAGTGCGACTTTTTCTGGTAGTTTTTTTGGTCCTGGGCCTGCTTGCGCTCGGGTTCGGCTATTTAAATTTCGTGCAACCGGCGAGCCCACCGGCGGAAACGATCGTCGAGGTGGCCCCTGGTATGGGCAGCGTGGCCATCGGCGCCATGCTGGCCGGGCAGGGCGTTATCCGCAGCCAGTACGCCTTCGATCTCTGGCACGTGGTACGCGGCGGCACGCTGAAGGCGGGCGAGTACCAGTTCGTCCAAGCGGCTCCTCTGCCCGCGGTCTACAACCGCCTGGTGCGCGGCGATGTCTACACCCGCACGGTGACCATCCCTGAGGGATTCAACCTTTTCGATATCGCCCAGGCAGTCGAGGATGCCCAGTTGGGATCGAAAGAGAGCTTTCTGGCCGCAGCCGCCAAGGACACGGCGCTGATTGCCGACCTGGATCCACAGGCCAAAAACCTCGAAGGCTACCTTTTCCCGGATACCTACCGCTTTGCGCGGCGCCTGCCCGCGGACCAGATGCTGGCGGCCATGGTCAAGAGATTTCGCCAAGCCAGCACGGCCATCGGGATCACGGCCGATTATCACCACACGGTGACCTTGGCCTCGCTGGTGGAAAAAGAGACCCCGGTGGCGAACGATCGGCCCCTGGTGGCCAGCGTGCTGAAGAATCGCCTGGAGCAAAATATGCCGCTGATGACCGACCCCACCGTGATTTACGCCGCCATGCTGCAGAAGCAATACCGGGGGACCATTTACCAGTCGGATCTGAACCGGGACTCGGCCTACAACACCTACCGCCACACCGGCCTGCCGCCGGGGCCGATCTGCAGCCCGGGAACCGCTTCGCTGCAGGCTGCTCTGCATCCTGCGGAAAGCCATTTCCTTTATTTCGTAGCCGATCCGGCTGCCGCCGGCCACTCCCGCTTCGCCACCACGCTGGCCGAGCATGAGCGCAATGTAGCCGCGTATCGCCAGGGCCTGAAGAGCGCGCAGGGCGGCCACGGAGCGCCGTGACAGAAATGATTGCTCTATACTCGCAGTTTCTGAGTTGAATGAATGCGGAGAGATGGGTGGAAGCTTTTGGCGCTGGTAGTGCCGGTCTTGACCGGATGCCTGAGCCACACCCGGAAGCTGCAGCAGCCGATTGTCGCTGGTCCAGCCTTAAGCGCGGACGTACTGGACCTGGTCAAGGGAATCAACGAACGCTACGACAAAATCCAATCCCTGACCTCAACCATGGACTTTAGCGCCTCGGTCGGGGGCGTCCACCAAGGCAAGCAGACGGACTACACCTCGTTCCGCGGCTTTCTTCTCCTGCGTAAGCCGGAAAGCCTTCGCGTAATCATCAAGGTGCCGGTCCTGCAGTCCACAGCCGTCGATCTGGCCAGCGACGGCAAGACGTTCAAACTACTGATCCCACGCAAGAACGAGGTGATTGAAGGCAGCAACTCGGTCACCCAACATTCGGCATCGCCACTTGAGAATCTGCGCCCGAACGTCTTTATCGAATCGGTTCTGATCCGCAGGATTTCGCCCGAGCAGATTGTCTCGGTCATCCATGAGAGCTCGACCACGCTTGATCCGAAAATCAAGCGGCTGGTGGAGCTGCCGGAATACGATTTGACGGTGCTCAGCGGCGCCGCCCCCATTTCTCCCGACGACATTGCCAAGGTCGCTCAGCCACGGCGGGTGGTCCACTTCAGCCGGATTACCCTGCTGCCCGTGGAGCAGGATATCTACAACCAGTCCGGCGAGTTGGAAACGCAGGTCTTGTATGGCCCATATAAAAATTTCGACGGCACCCAGTTTCCGCTGACCATCGACATCAGCCGCCCGATCGACGGGTACCGCATCAAGCTCTCGGTGGAAACCCTGAACGTGAATCCGGTCAATCCGCCGCTGACCGACGACACCTTCCGATTGCAGATCCCTCCCGGAACGAAGGTCCGCCAGATGCCGTAGCTCTAGACCAAGCCGGCACGCACGGCGTGGGCCTGGATCTCCTGGTTGATCTCGAGTGCCAGAGCCAGCCCATCGCGGGCTTCCTCCGCGGTCACTCGCGGCGGCTTTCGGGTTCTGACCGAATCCAGAAATGCCTGGATCTCCACCAGTAAGGGCTCCCCTCCCTGGATGGGAGGCTTGCTGGCGGCAAGATTCTGGCCGCCACCCGCGCCCTCGGCCACGTTGATGACGAGAAGATCCTGCCGCGCGTAGTCGATGGACAGGTACTGATGCGGCTGGAAGAAGCGCAGCTTGCGCACCGTCTCAGTGCTGACCCGGCTGGCGGTAAAGTTGGCTACGCACCCGGAGGCAAATTCGAGGCGGACGTTGGCGATGTCCACCTGGGAGGATAGGATCCTCAGGCCCACCGCCTGAAGCTGGCGCACCGGCGAGCGCACGAAGCTGAGCACGATGTCCAGATCGTGGATCATCAGGTCGAGGACCACGTCCACGTCCAGCGCCCGGCGATGGAAAACGCTGAGGCGGTGAGCTTCGAAGAACATAGGCCCGTTGACCAGCGAAGCCGCGGCCGTGACCGCGGGGTTGAAGCGCTCGAGCAGGCCCACCTGCAGGATCCGGCCCCTTTCAGCGGCTTGGGCTACCAGGGAGTCCGCCTCGGCCAGGGTAACGGCGATGGGTTTTTCCAACAGCACGTCCAGCCCCTGCTGCAATGCCTGCGACGCAACCGCATAGTGTGCGGAGGTCGGCACGCAGACAGACACGGCATCCAGGGCAAGTGTGCCCGCCCGGCATTCCGCCAGGCAGGCTTCCGCAGAGGGGAACACAGCGACGTCGCCGGCCCGGCGTTCGAGTTCGGCGGTGGCCGGATCCGCGTCCACGATCGCGGCCAACCGGACTCCGTATCCTTCCTGCTGCAGTTGGCGGTAGATCCGCAGGTGATTGCGGCCAAAGGTCCCGGCGCCGAAGACAGCCACGTTCAACGGGGATTCAAGCGTCATCGGTCAGGATTGGGGGCGAGAAATAGGCGCCATCATTTCCCTTGCACAGCGGTGAGGCATTTCGTGTAGAGCGCCAGCAGTTGGCTGACCTGATCTTCCGGTTTGGCACTGGCGCCGCCGACGAAACCGGTACTGGTCGAACTTCCTTTCCCCAGACCTGCCGTTCCGGCAACAAACTTCAGCAAATCCAATGCAATATCTTCGTTCCGGCGGGGCCCATTCGGGGTGGTTCCAGACTGATCCATGTACTTCCTCCGTCGCGATGCTACCAGAAGCGGCAGAGTGGTTCGAGTATGCTACTTGCGCAAGAGGTGATGTCCGGTGGCCGTGATCGCAACTCAGCAGATTCGACGCATGCGGGGCGGGGCACAAAGCCATCTCATGCTGGCCTCGGACAATAACTTGTACGTGGTGAAATTCCGCAACAACCCGCAGCACGTGCGCGTGCTGGCGAACGAGCTCCTAGCCACCAGGCTCGCAGAGGCGATAGGACTGTCGGTGCCGCCCACGGAGGTCATCGAGGTCAGCGAGTGGCTCATCCAGCACACGCCGGAGCTTACCATCGAGGAGCGGCGAGGGAGCTTGCCATGCCAAGCCGGCCTGCAGTTTGCTTCCCGATGGGTTGGCGGGCTGATGCCGGGGCAGACGGTCGACTACCTGCCCGAGGAGCAGCTGTTGGAGGTCCACAACCTGGCCGAGTTTGCCGGCATTCTGGCGCTGGACAAATGGACCTCCAACGTTAACGGCAGGCAGGCTGTTTTCCAAAAGAGGCGGCGGGAACGGCGCTACCGCGCCACCTTTATCGACCAGGGATATTGCTTTCATGCCGGGGAATGGAGGTTCGTGGACGTCGCCCTGAGCGGGGTGTTTACCCTCAACAGTGTCTACCGCGGGGTCACCGGTTGGAGCAGCTTCGAGCCTTGGCTCAGCCGCATAGAGCGATTTTCGCCGGAGACAGCTTGGTCGATCGCGGAAGTCATCCCGCCGGAATGGTACGGAGGAGATGTGGGCGAGCTGGAGGCCCTGGTCGAAAAGCTGCTGGCGCGGCGTCCCAGAGTCCGGGAGCTGATCACGGCGTTCAGGCAAACGGCGCGTGCGCCGTTTCCGAATTGGGGTGACGCAGGAGAAAATGGGGTCAGACCAGATTCCGCGGCTCCCGACTGGAGTCGGAATACGGATGACGGTCGATAAAATTCAAAGTAACGATCTTTAAAAGGCGACAGTAGTCCAGCGAGAAGAGGCCGCACGAGTGGCCCAAGGGTTCGCTGGCCGGCAGGGGGAAGATGACGGAACGGAAGCAGTGCGAGTTTCAGCTCATCCGTTATGTGCCGGATCCGGTAAGGAACGAATTCGTCAACGTCGGCGTGCTGTTGCGCAGCGGAGAGCAGAGCGAGCTGCGCTTTACACGGGACTGGAGACGGGTGCGGTGTCTGGATCCAGACGCGGATACCGAAATGCTCGAAGCGTTGGAACTGGAGGTCGCGCATCGCTTGCGCGTGCCTACCGGCCTGCAGCAGCGGCAAACTCTGGCTCTCCTGGAAGCTTCCTTGTCCAACGGGGTCCAGATCACGGAGAGTAAAGGCTATTTGGCTGAGACGTTTCCGGCCGGCTTGGACGATCTCATGCGGTTGTACGTCGACCCGCCGCGGAAAGAACGCATCCGCCGGCGCAGCGGCCGCGAAGGCATTGTGGCCGCGATGCGTGACGAATTTGGAAAAGCCGGAGTTTGGGAGCTGATGCGCAAGCGAATTCCAGCCTCCGACTATACCGAGCCGGGGGATCCTTTACGTATCGATTGCGGTTACCGCAATGGCTTCGTGAAGTTCTTTCAAGCAATTTCGTTGGAGACAGATGCCAGCGATGCGAAGCTCCTCGCCTACAGTTCCCCTGACCTCAAAGGCGGGGTCAGAAGGGTAGATAATGCCGAACTCGATCTGATCGCGATTAGCGAGCCGATTGGATGGCCGGAGGGCGACGGGGAGCCCGGTGAAGAGAGCAGGGAGCGCTACCACTACGTGTCGAACCTAATGGAAAAGTACAAAATCCGCATGTTGACCACCTCTGACCTGCCCAATCTCGCCGAGACCGCCCGTGTAGACCTGCGGGTCTAAATCGCATGGGATAATCGGCTGATGAACGCCTCTCCTACTGTTGGCGTAGTCATGGGCAGCAAAAGCGACTACGAAGTGCTTCTGCCGTGTATCGACCTGTTACGGGAGTTCGCCATTCCTCACGAGGCCCGGATCGTCTCCGCCCATCGCACCCCAGACTGGCTGTTTCGGTACGCCGAGCAGGCGGAGCCGCGGGGACTAAAAATCCTGATCGCCGCCGCAGGCGGTGCTGCGCATTTGCCGGGTATGCTGGCGGCCAAGACAATCCTTCCGGTTCTGGCTGTGCCGGTGCCGTCCACATGCCTGCAAGGGATCGATTCGCTGCTCTCGATTGTGCAGATGCCGAAAGGGATTCCGGTCGCTACCCTGGCCATCGGCAAACCCGGGGCTGCCAATGCTGCGCTGCTGGCCGTGGCTATTCTGGCCGGGCAGGATGCGGCACTGGGAGACCGGCTGCGCGCGTGGCGCCTGGCACGGAGCCGCGAAGTGCTGGAAGCGGAGCTTCCCTCTTGACCACCGGGGTCATTCCTCAGGGCTCGACCATCGGCATTCTGGGAGGCGGCCAGCTTGGGCGCATGACGGCCATGGCGGCGCGTTCCATGGGTTACCGGGTGCAGGTGATGGACCCGGACCCTTCCTGCCCCGCCCGCTTCGTGGTGGATGCTTGTTTCGTCGGTTCCTGGGACGATGCCAAAGCGGCTGCCGACCTCGCCCGGGGTTGCGATGTCGTCACCCTGGAAATCGAGCAGATTTCCATCGCCTCGCTGGAGGCTGCGGGCCGGCATGCTCCGGTGCGCCCGGGGAAGGAAATCCTGGCCATGGTGCAGGACAGGATCCGGCAGAAAAACTGGCTGCGAGACCAGGGATTCCCGGTGGGACCTTACCGTCCGATTTATTCGCAAGGCGACTTGCAGGACGCTATCGCGGAACTCGGCGAGCGGATCTTTCTCAAGCGCTCTTATGGCGGATATGACGGCCGCGGACAGGTGAAGCTCGACGGTCAGTTGAGCGCTGGGGATGCCTGGCGATCGCTGGGAGAGCAGCCGTGTGTGGCCGAACAGGCCTTTGATCTGCAATCGGAAATCTCGGTCATGGTGGCGCGCAATCCCAGCGGCCAGGTGTTAGCGTATCCAGCGGCCACCAATCATCATGAGCAGCAGATCCTGGTGTGGAGCGCTCTGCCCTCTTCCATCTCAACCCGCCTGGAAAAGCAGGCGCAGGAGATCGCCACCACCATGGCCGGCCAGCTACAGCTCGAAGGGCTACTGGCGGTGGAAATGTTCGTCACCACGGGTGACGGACTGTATGTGAATGAACTGGCGCCCCGTCCGCACAACAGCTACCACGCCAGCCAGCAATGCTGCGTCACCAGCCAGTTTGAGCAGGCGGTGCGCGCGGTCTGCGACCTGCCCCTGGGAGATGTCCGGATCATGCGCCCGGCGGCTATCGCCAACTTGCTGGGCGATCTTTGGCTACAACGGGAACCCCGCTTTGCGCGGGCGCTGGCGGTGCCCGAGGTCAGTCTGCATTTGTATGAGAAGCACACCGCACGCGCGGGCCGAAAAATGGGCCACCTATCGGCAACCGCCGACACCGCGGAAGAAGCGGTGGAGCGTGTGCTGCGAGCCAGAAACCTACTTTGAAACCCGCGCGGACAGCAAAACTCCGCGCGTAACCGGCTTCACAGGACTAAATAGATCTGACGGGTGCCCCATGTTCGCACCAGCGTACGTGGACCGAATATGAATTCTTCGAATGCTTTCACTCATGGACCAGAAGCGTTGGATGGGCTTCGCCCGTCATTTTCGGCCCACGTACGCTGGTGCGAACATGGGGCACCCGTCGAGATCTATTTGGTGCTCAAGCTGACATCGCTAGCCGATGTCCTCGCTCCAGTTTTCCAGGTACTTTTTCAGCTCGGCCATGAACCTCCCGGCATCCGCTCCATCAATAATGCGGTGATCGAAGCCCAATGTCAGGCGGATGATGCTGCGGATGGCGATCGAGTCAGACCCGTGCTCATCTGTAACCACGGTCGGCTCTTTAAACAATCCGCCCACCCCGAGAATGGCCGACTCGGGCTGGTTAATGACTGGGGTGCCGAATTGTTCGCCAAAAATTCCGGGATTCGTAATCGTGAAGGTGCCGGAAGCAACTTCCTCCGGCTTAAGCTTCTTGGCCCGGGCGCGCTCCGCCAGATCCACAATCGCCCGCGCAATGCCCAGGAAGCTCTTCTCCTCCGCCTGGCGGATGACGGGCACAATCAGTCCCCAATCCAAAGCGACGGCAATGCCCAGATTGATGTTCTTGTGGTAGCGAATCGCGTCACCTTCCATGGACGCATTCACGATGGGCATCTTGCGCAAGGTGGCGATAACCGCGCGGGAGAGGAACGGCATGTAGGTAAGCTTGACCCCGTTGCGCTGTTCGTACTTCGCCTTCTCCTTCTCCCGGATGCGCACGATGCGGCTCATGTCGATCTTGAAGACGGTGTGCACGTGGGCGCTGGTGCGCTTGGAATCGACCATGCGCTGGGCGATGATCGAACGCATGCGCGTTAAAGGCACCACCTCGTCGCCCGCGGTGACCACCGGAGCAGGCGCGGGAGCAGCCGGTTTCGCGGCAGCCGGAGCAGGTGGAGCAGCCACGGGTACCGGAGGAGCTGGGACTGGGGCGGGGGCCGCAGCTGCCGGTTTCGCGGCGGGCTGAGGAGCGCCTTTAGCCAGGAAGCCAAGAACGTCTTCCTTGGTGATCCTGCCCGACGAACCAGTGCCCGGGACTTGACGCAGGTCGAGATTGTTATCGCGGGCAATCTTGCGAACCAGGGGCGAGGAGCGTACCCGTTCCCCAGTCTCAGCGGTCTCGGGTTCAGCCTCAGACGCAACCACAGGAGCCGGAGCGACAGGAGCCGTGGCAGCTGCTGCGGGAGCGCCGGCTGCCGACCCAATGGTCGCCACCACAGTGTTGATCTGAACCGTCGTCCCCGCCTCAATCTTGATCTCGGCGAGCACACCGGCCGCCGGAGAGGGAATCTCGGCGTCCACCTTATCGGTGGAAATTTCAAACAGCGGCTCATCCTGTTGCACCGGATCGCCCGGCTTCTTCAGCCACTTGGTGATCGTGCCCTCAAAGATCGACTCGCCCATCTGGGGCATGATCACGTCGGTGATGGAGGGCGCCGCAACGCTGGGAGGCGCAGCCGGAGCAGGGGAGTTGCTGGCGCTGGGCGGGTCTACCTCTTTAGCCGGAGCCGGAGCGGCGGCCGCTGCGGGCTGTCCATTCGCCTCCCCAATCACCCCCACCACGGTGTTGATCTGAACCGTATTGCCTTCGGCGATTTTGACTTCGGTCAGCACGCCGCTAGCCGGCGAAGGGATCTCCGCGTCTACCTTGTCGGTGGAAATTTCGAACAGGGGCTCATCAAGCTGCACCGTATCTCCCGGCTTCTTGAGCCACTTGGTGATGGTGCCTTCAAAAATCGACTCACCCATCTGGGGCATGATTACATCGGTCGGCATGGACTCCCTCTCCCTATTCGAACTCCCTATTCTAGAGCAATCCTGAACTCGCTGTGCAGGGCAGCAGTTCCTCGAGGGACTGCACCCAAACCATCTGCCGGGCGAAGACCCGGCCGAAATGCCGGGAAACGGAGTTGGCCATCTGCTCCCACGAAGGAGCCGGATCCACCTCCACCTCTATGCTGGTGACCCCGCGGTCGCGGATCCCGCACGGCACGATCAACTCGAAATCCTGCAAATCGGTGGTTACGTTGAGGGCAAAGCCGTGGGTGGTGACCCCGCGCGCCACGTGTACGCCCAGGGCGGCAATCTTCTTTTCCGCCACCGAGCCCCCGGGCATGGTCCAGACTCCGGCACGCCCGGCCGCTCGTTGGGTCAGCACACCATAATCGGCACAAGCGCGAATGAGCACTTCTTCCAGCCTGCGCAGGTACTCGACAATGCCTATCGACGGCGAAAAGCCGCGCAAATGGAGAATGGGATAGCCCACCAGTTGCCCGGGCCCGTGGTAGGTGATGTCCCCGCCACGGTTGGTTTCAAACAGCTGGATGCCGCGGCGGGCCAGTAACTCATCGCTGGCCACCAGGTGTTCGCGATGGGCGTTCCGGCCCAGGGTGATCACGGGCGGATGCTCGACCAGCAGCAAGACATCACCGATCTGATCCTGCTGGCGCAGGGCACAGACATGCTGCTGCAGGCCGAGCGCGGTGGCGTAATCCAGGCGCCCCAGGTTCACCAGGGAGATTGCCGGATCAGACATTAATGGCCATGTTCTCCACGCTGCTGAAGCCGTCCAGCATCGCCTCGCCCAAGGTCGGATGAGCGTGGATGGTGAACATCAGCTCCTCAACGGTTGCTTCCAATTGCAATGCCACCACCGCTTCAGACACCAGCTCCGTCGCCTGGGGGCCGATAATGTGCACGCCCAGCACTTCTCCATATTTGGCATCGGCGACCACCTTCACGAAGCCCTCGTGGGACCCGACGATAGAGGCCTTGGAATTGGCGGAAAAGGGGAACTTGCCCACCTTCACTTCGTATCCCTGGGCCTTGGCTTGGGCCTCGGTCAAACCGACGCTGCCAATCTGCGGCTCGCAGTAGGTGCAGGCGGGAATCCGGTCCCGGCGGACAGGACGCGCATATTTCCCCGCCACCTTAGAGGCCACCACGACACCCGACATCGCGGCCACGTGAGCCAACTGCGGCAGGCCGGCGACGATATCGCCAATGGCGTAGACACCGGGCTCCGCGGTCTGCATCCATTCATCGGTGCGGATGAAGCCGCGCTCCAGCTCCACCTTCGTTTTATCTAAGCCAACGTCAGCGGTGCGGGGCGCCCGGCCTACGGCCACCAGCACTTTTTCCGCTTCCTTTTCGGTCTGCTTGCCGTCCGCAGTGGTAAAGGTGACCTTCACTCCGTTTCCGGTCTTCTCTACCTTCTCCACCTTGGCCCCGGTATGAGTATCGATGCCGCGCTTGCGGAAGCTGCGGGCCAGTTCCTTGCTCACATCCTCGTCTTCGTTGGGGACCACGCGAGGCAGGTACTCGACAATGGTGATGTCGCTGCCAAAACTTTTAAAGATCGACCCGAACTCGACGCCCACCGCCCCGGCGCCGATAACCACCATCGACTTGGGAATCTGGGGCATGGTGAGGATTTCTATGTTGGTCAGGATGCAGCTTGGATCCACTTCGATTCCGGGCAGCATGCGAGCGTCGGAGCCGGTGGCCACCACCACGTTCCGGGTCTGAACCGTTTTCTTCTCGCCGTTGGAGGACTCGACGGCGATGGAGTGAATGCCATCCTTAGCCGGGCCGGTCAGCCGGCCGTAGCCCTCGATGACCGTGACCTTGTTCTTGCGCATGAGGAACTCGAGGCCTTTGACGTGCTTGGAAATGATCCCGTTCTTGCGCTCCAGGATGGTGTTCCAATTGATGGTGGCCGTGCCCAATCCCTCAAGCCCATGCTCGGCGGCGTGCTTCAGGTGGTCGTAGACCTCGGCGTCAAACAGCAGGGACTTGGTAGGGATGCAGCCCCAGTGCAGGCAAGTGCCCCCCAGTTTCTTTTCCCGCTCAATCAAAGCGGTCTTCAGCCCAAGTTGGCCGGCGCGAATGGCGCCCGTATATCCGCCCGGACCGCCGCCGATGATTACAATGTCGTAAATCGTTTCTGCCACAGTAAAGCTCCCTCTTCTCACAACTCCGCAAAGACTTCTATTTTACGCGACGGGTCGCGGCGCCCCTTTCGCGCATGGTTGTGCCACACTGAACGAGTGCGACCGCACTTGGCAACGCTCGTGGCGGACTTCCGCCGCTACGGAGAGCAGATCGCGGTCGTCACCCACCGCGGCAACCGGCGTTTTTCCTCCAGCTATGCCCGCCTGGCAGAGTTAAGCGCGCATTGCGCTCACGCCTTCGACCAGCGCGGCCTTAAGACCGGAGACCGGGTTTTGCTGTGGGGCTCCAACTCCGTGGAGTGGGTGGCGGCGTTCTTTGGATGCATTTTGCGGGGAATCGTTGCAGTTCCTCTCGACGCGGCCGGGAGCGTGGAGTTTGCGCAAAGGGTGGTGGCCGAGGTGCAGCCCCGGCTGCTGGTGGGCGACTTGGCCCTGCTGGAAAAACTAAGCGCGGGGATTCCTCTGCTCGGCTTCGATGGCTTTGCTGCGCTGCCGGAGGCGGATTACACCCCTGCGGCGGGACTCTCGCGAAGCACGACGCTGCAGATCATCTTCACCTCTGGGACCACGGGAGATCCTAAGGGCATCGTCCACACCCACGGCAATGTGCTGGCGTCGCTCGATCCGCTGGAAAACGAGATCGGCAGGTATCTGCGCTATGAGCGGTTGGTGCACCCGCTGCGCATCCTGCACACCCTGCCGCTGAGCCACGTGTTCGGGCAATTTATGGGGTTGTGGGTGCCGCCGTTGCTGGTGGCGGAGGTGCACTTTGAAGATCGCCTGCAGGCGCCACGCCTGGTTCGATTGATGCACGAGGAACGCATCTCGGTGCTGGCCGCGGTGCCCCGGGTGTTAGACCTGATGCGCGCCTGGGTGCTGGCTGAATTTCCGGGATTCGATATCGCTGCCGGCCGGGGCGAGAAAGTCTGGAAACGGTGGTGGCGCTTCCGGGCGCTGCATCGCCGGCTGGGGTTCAAATTCTGGGCGTTCGTCTGCGGCGGCGCCAGTCTGCCGGCGGACCTGGAGAGCTTTTGGACCACGGCCGGATTCGCCTTGGTACAAGGTTACGGGATGACGGAAACCACGGCGCTGGTCACGTTGAACCATCCGTTCAAGACTGCCCGGGGCAGTATCGGCAAGCCGCTCGCCGGGCGAGAGGTAAAGATCGGGGACGATGGGGAGATCCTGGTGCGGGGCGACTCCATCGCTTCCCGGGTGTGGCAGCGAGGCGGCATGCAGACGGTGGAGTCCGGCTGGCTGGCAACCGGAGACCTTGCCGCCCGCGATGAGCGGGGGGAACTGGTGTTTGCCGGACGCAAGAGCGACGTCATCGTCACTGCTGCCGGTTTGAACATCCATCCTCAGGATCTGGAGGCGGTGCTACGCCGCCAACCCGGGATAAGGGAGGCGCTGGTGGTGGGCTATGCTTCATCGGCAGGTCCGGCGCCGGCGGCGGTGCTGATCGCGGATGCCGCCGAAGGGAGTTTGCAGCGCGCCGTAGATGACGCCAACCAGGACTTGGCGGCCTTCCAACAAATTCGCTACTGGCTGCGCTGGCCCCAGCCGGAGTTTCCCCGGACCACCACCGGCAAAGTATTGCGCCGCACGGTCCAGGGCTGGGCGCAGCCGCTGTTAGCGGGCAGCAGCGCTGCGGCCGACGGACCCTCTGACCCGTTGCTCCAGTTGTTGCGGCCGCTGGGAGTCGAGAGTCGCGAGCTCGCAGCCGGAGACCGCTTGGCCGAGGATCTGCACCTGGACAGCCTGGCGATGGTGCAGTTGCAGTCGAGCTTTGAAACCAGATTCGGCCTGGAACTTAGCGATCAGACCTGGGGCCAGATAAAAACCGTTGGCGATGTGCGTGCGTTGTTCCAACCGGCCGCTACCCCGGCTAGGGAAAGCCCGGCCGCCGACCCTCCACCAAGCGCAGCCTTTCCTCGTTGGCCCTGGTCGCCCTGGGTACGCGCATTACGCGTTGCCTTCCTGGAATTGCTGGCGCGCCCGCTGGTTTGGCTGCTGGCGGGGCCGCGCATCGCACCCCGGCACATTCTTGCACGGCCTTCGCTGTTGGTGGCTAACCACCTGACCGCGGTCGATGTCCCAGTGATTCTCTACGCGCTGAGCAGCAGTGACCGGCAGCACGTGGCAGTGGCTATGTCGGGAAAACTGTTGACCGGGTGGCGCCGCGGACAAGCGGAGCGCCATCGTCTGGTTGCTGCCCTGACTCCCGTCGCGTATTGGCTGGTGACGGCGCTCTTCAACGTATTTCCCTTGCCCCGCGGCGCAGGTTTGCGGCAGAGCTTCGCCCATGCCGGCGAAGCCATGAACCATGGCTACCATGTGCTGGTTTTCCCCGAGGGCCGCCGCTCTCGCGATGGACAGCTCCAACCCTTCGAGCCGGGCATCGGCTTGCTGGCGCAGCAGTGCCAAGTGCCGGTACAGCCGATCTTCATCGAGGGTTTAGGCCTGCGCGATGGGAAACGTTGGCCGAAACGGGGCAGTGTGGCGATTCGCCTGGGCGCCCCGTTGACTATGGAACCCGGAGAAGAGCCGCAGGCATTCGCAGAAAGACTGCAGGCAGCCGTCGCTGCGTTACGCTAGCAAATTCATCAAAGGGGTCAGGAGGGACCTGCGGCTCCTCCTGACCCCGAAATAGATCAACCCAGAAGCTTGGCCGCTTCCTTAGCAAAGTAGGTCACGGTGAAGTCGGCGCCGGCACGCCGAATGGAAATCAGGGATTCCATGATGGCGCGGTCCCGCTCCAGCCAGCCTTTGGCGAAGGCGGCCTGCAGCATGGCATATTCTCCGGAAACCTGGTAGGCCCCGATGGGCACATCCAGCCGCTCGCGAGCCGCGCGGATGACATCCAGGTAAGGCAAGGCCGGCTTCATCAGGATCATGTCCGCGCCTTCGGCAATATCCTGATCGATTTCCCGCATGGCCTCGCGCAGGTTGGCGCCGTCCATCTGGTAGGTACGCCGGTCGCCGAACTGCGGCGCTGAGTCGGCGGCTTCGCGAAACGGTCCGTAGAAAGCGGACGAGAACTTGGCCGCATAGGAGAGGATCGGCACCTGCTCCAGACCGGCGTCGTCCAGGTGGTCGCGGATGACGCCCACCCGGCCGTCCATCATGTCGGAGGGACCGACGATATCGGCCCCTGCTGCAGCTAGCGAGACTGCGGTGCGAGCGATCAGCTCAAGGCTGGCGTCGTTCTCGACTTCGTAGTCGTCGCCGGACCGGGTGACGATCCCGCAGTGACCATGGGAGGTGTACTCACAGAGACAAACGTCAGCAATCAACAGCAGCTTTTTAGCTGCCGGCTTAAAGGCGCGGAGGGCTTGTTGGACGATGCCATCTTCCGCATAGGCGCCGCTTGCCTGCTCGTCTTTAGCGGCGGGAAGCCCGAAGAGTAGAAGCCCGCCCAAGCCGAGCTGAGTGGCCACCTCGACTTCCTTCATTGCTTCGTCGATCGATAGGTTGTAGACCCCGGGCATCGAGCTAATCTCGCGCCGGATGCCTTCACCGGGGCAAATAAAGAGGGGATAAATCAAGCTGCCTGGGTGGAGATGAACTTCACGAACCAGCGAGCGCATCGCTTCGGTGCGCCGTAAACGCCGGAGGCGGGTGACAGGGAATTCCATGCATTGATTTTAAAGTGCTTCGAGCCGTAGCTTCGCTACATTGCGAGGGTGAAACCTGCAGATGCCTTCTCACCTAAACTCAAATCGGTACTCGATCGAGAGAAACAATGAACTGTATGCCTTCGACGAGCAACCCTGAAAGACGGGTGTCATTGGTGACGAAGAGGTCGGTGTTCACCAAAGCGGCACATGACAATTGAATTGCGTCGGGCGGCTCCAGGGAGCGATTAAGACGCAAAACTGCGAATCGCCTTGCCGCCTCCAGGTCGAAAGGGAGAACAAGGGCCGTGGCAGTGATGGCCCGCTCATACGCATCGCAGAGATCAAAATCTTGTTCCTGGCGGGGTTTCACGAGAATCTCCCCGACGGTCATGGCCGACGTAATCAGCTGGTCGCCCCTTCTTAACATGCGCTCACGTAGTGCTCGCGCGCTTCTTCCAACCTCACCATTGTCTTCAAAAAAGTAAATAAAAATATTGGTGTCCCAGAAGACGCGGCTCATTTCCTCCAACCGGCCCGTAAGCGAGCTACGTATTCGTCCGCGTGTTCGTCAGCCCACAGTTTCTTGCCGGAGCCATAAAGGGCCAACAGCGGGTCGGATTGAATGGCTTTTTCGGCCTCAGAGCGGGTCCAATCCTCGTACCACTTGAGCAAGCCGTCGTAACGCAAGGGAATCTCATCCTTAACCGGCGCAATCTTGCTTCCCTCGCGTTGTGGATTGTAGGTATCACCAACACGAAACAGGCGCCGATATTTGGGCCTGGTTTCATACAGCATCCGGTAACGGCCAGGATTTGGAGGACGATTGGCAACACAGTGCAGCGCGGCATGGACATAGACGCCCGGCCGCAGCTCATCGACGATCCCCTCTTTGGCGACGCGGTCCACAATTTCGCTGAGGGCGAAGTCCATCCTGGATGGATTTTCACGATGAAGCAAAGCCGTTGCTAACCAGACCTCGTCAGCAATCTTGATCCTTGGTGTGACACTTGTTTTCATCTTGTTACCTCATATGACAACGATATAAGGTTAATTACTTTATTACAAGGTAATAGTACTATTTACCTGTATCTTGAAATGGGGACCATTTGCACTAGCATGATCCAGTGAGTCTTCTCGATCCAGTTCCGTCGGTAGTGGAGGAATGCAGCTGCGAGGCGCTCGAATGGAGGCGCCTGCTGGAGCTGATGGTCAGCTTCGCCTATTCCGGCGTCGCTCGCGAGTGGATTCTGGCGATGATGCCGTCTCGCGATACTTCCTGGATCGACCACCAGCACGACTTGGTGGACGAGATGCGCCTGCTGCTGGGCCAGGGTGGCGCTCCCGCTCTGGGCGGCCTGTTCGACCCCACGACGCTGACAGACAAGGCGCGCATCCAGGGCGCATCGCTCGAGCCAGAAGAAATTCGCGACCTGCTTTTCCTCGTGGACAACATCGTCACGTGGCAGGCGCTGATCGAGCAGCCCCCCGATGCCGTGGCGGCGCAACTCAGCGGATTGATGGCGTTGAGCCAATTGCCCGCAGGAGCGCAACTGGCCAGCCTGGCGCAGGGGCTCCGCGTGCGCATGAATCCTGATGGCTCGCTCAGCGACAACGCCTCCCCCGAACTGCGCCGGATCCGGCGCGAGATCGAGCGTCAGCAGCGCGTGATCGAAGAGAGCCTGCGCAGCAGCTTGCGCCGCCTCTCCGAGGGCGGCAGCACACAGGAAGATCTGATCACCATCCGCGGCGAGCGGTTCGTCATCCCGGTCAAGGCGGAGCATAAGCGGCGTATCCCCGGAGTCGTCCACGGCGCCTCCTCCAGCGGCCAGACCGTCTACCTGGAGCCGCTCGAGACCATCGAGCAAAATAACCAGCTGGTGCAGCTGATCGATGAAGAACAGGCGGAGATCCACCGCATCTTCCTGGCCATGACGCGGGAGATTGGCCAGCAGGCCCACGCCATCGCGCAAGGCGCGGCCACCCTGGCCCAGGTCGACACCCTGCAGGCACGAGCGCGCTTCGCCGCGGAGTTCGAATGCATTCGCCCGCGGTTTGCCGATCCGGCGGCGCCGGTGATGGAACTGAAACAGGCTCGCCATCCCTTGCTCGAAAAGCGCCTGCGAGCACAACAAAAGGCGGTAGTCCCGCTGACCCTGGCTCTCAATGATGCGGAACGCCAGCTCATCATCAGCGGCCCCAACACGGGCGGCAAGACGGTGGCCCTCAAGACCACCGGGCTGCTGGGGATGATGGCCCAGGCGGGAATTCCGGTACCCGCCCTAGAGGCTGTGTTTCCGCTTTGGGACGCGTTTCTGGCGGATATCGGCGATGCGCAGTCAATCGAACAGAATCTCTCTACCTTTTCCGCCCACATTACCAACATCGAGCGCCTCTCGCGGTTGGCCGATGCGTCTTCCCTGGTGCTTCTGGACGAATTAGGCTCGGCCACCGACCCGGAAGAAGGTGCAGCACTGGCCGTCGCCATTGCCGGATATTTCCTCGATCGCCGAGCCTGGTGCCTCATCTCGACCCATCACACCTCGCTCAAGGTGTACGCCGCCAAACGCTCGGGCGTGCTCAATGCTTCGGTTGGCTTCGACGAAGCGACCCTGGCGCCTACTTACGCTTTGAGGTTGGGAGTTCCCGGCGCGTCGGCCGGCATCAACATTGCCCAGCGGTTGGGTCTTGACTCCCGCATCATCGCCGATGCCCGGACCGCGCAGGATACGCAGACGCAGGACATAGGCCGTTTCCTGGACCAACTGCACAGCCAGCTCGACGCGAGCACCCGGGAGCGCGAGGAACTGAAACGCCGCGAGCAGGAAGTGGCGCGGGAGAAGAACCGCCTGGAAAGCGAAGGGCTCAAGGAGTGGCGGGCCAAGGTGCGGGACCTGGAACAGCAACTGCAGTCGTTACTAAAGGATTTCACCTACCAGATGCGCGAAACGGTGCGGCTGATCGACGACCGGGCCGCGCAGCAGAAGCTCTCCAAAGAAGCCGAACGCCGCATGGCGCGCCTTCGCCGCGAGTTCAGCGAGCAATTCAACTCCGTCGTGGTGGCCCAGCATAGCGGAGCCGACCGGGGAGACAGCAACGCCCAACCGCACCTGGTGCGGCATATATCAGTAGGAGATACGGTCAAGCTGAAGTCGCTGGGCAAGACCGGAGTCGTGCAGCGGCAGGTGGACGGCAATCTCTTCGAAGTAGCCGTGGGGGTGATGAAAATGCGCGTGGCGCGCGACGATATTGCCGAAGTGATCGGCACTCAGCAGATCCGCGCGGTAAGCCCGCTCGAAGCAGCACGCTCGCGCGGGGTCACGGTTTCCATGGCGCATCCGGAGGACACGGTCCGCTCCGAACTCAACGTCATCGGGCGCACGGTGGACGAGGCAACCGGCGAAGTAGAAGCTTACCTGGACCGCGCCTTCCTGGCCGGGCTACCCCGGGTGCGCATCGTGCATGGGATGGGTATGGGAGTTTTACGCAAGGCGCTGCGGTCAATGATGGAGCGCCATCCCCACGTGGCCCTGGTCGCCGAAGCCAGCCCCAGCGAAGGCGGGGCCGGGGCTACCGTGGTCGATTTGCGGGTGTGAACCTACTTTGGGTCGTCGAAGTAGAGAAAGAGATTGTTGAGCGATTCGGCCAGGGTGGGGTGAGCAAAGACCCCGTCGCGCAGTACGCCGTACTTTAAATGGCCCATCATCGCCATCTGAAACACCGCCATGATCTCTCCACCTTCCATTCCCAATACCGCGGCGCCTAAAATCTCGTCCGTCTCGGCGTCCACCACGGCCTTCATGAACCCGCGCGTTTCGCCCGTTTCCAGGGCCCGGGCTACGTAATTCATCGGCATCCTGGCTACGCGGATCTTGCGTCCGCTCTTGCGTGCCTCGGTCTCCGTCATACCTACCCGGCCAAGTTGCGGATCCATAAACACGGTGTACGGCACCATGCGGTCGCGGGTGGTGCGGTTGCCGCCGTCCAACAAATTCGCCTTGAGGATCCGGTAGTCATCGTAGGAGATGTGAGTGAATTGCGGGCCGCCCTTCACATCGCCGATGGCATATACGCCGGGAGCCGATGTCTCCAGGCGCTCATTGGCGCGAATAAAGCCGCGCTCGTCGGTGGCAACCCCTCCCGCCGCCGGTTTGAGCGCACTGGTGTTGGGCGCCCGGCCCGCGCCCAGCAAGAGATGCGAGCCCTCGAGCGTGAACGTCTTATCTTCCACCGCGATCTCGAGGCGGATGACACCGCCTGCGCTCGCTGCTTTGCGGGTTTTGGCATTTAGCAGGATTTCAATCCCGTCTTCCCGCAAGATCTTCAACACTTCGGCGGCAACATCCGGATCTTCTCCGCGCAGAAGCTGCGCCCCCGCCTGGACCACCGTCACCTTGCTGCCAAAACGGCGGAACATCTGGCTGAACTCCAGGCCGATATAACCGCCGCCCAGAATCATCAGGTGATCGGGAACGTGGTCGAGCTCCATGACTGTTTCATTATCGAGATAAGGAACACTGTCGAGACCGTCGATCGCCGGCACCACGCTGCGCGTACCGGTATCGATAAAAATCTGTGGGGCAGTCAACTGCCGCTCTCCGCCGGCGTGGAGGGCAATGCTGATCGTGAGAGGCGCGACGAAAAAAGCGTCACCCCGAATCAACTCGACATGCGCCTTCTCAAGCCCTTTCTCCCCACTCTGCCGCCAGTTGCTGACCATGGCGCGTTTTCTCTCCCGCACCCGGCCCATATCCACGGTAACCGGACCCACATCGACGCCGTAATCCGCCCCCCGGCGAGCCAGGTAGGCGACACGCGCGCTGGCCACCATGGTTTTGGTGGGAGTGCAACCGGTATTGATACAAGTTCCGCCAACATCCTTGCGCTCGATCATCGCGGTCTTCTTGCCCGCAGCGGTAAAAGCTTCGGCCAAGGGATTGCCGCCTTGGCCCGAGCCGATGATGATGGCGTCAAAACTTTCGACAGTCATTTCCTAATAGATGCCGGCGAGCAGGAGGCGGACCGGAGCATTCACCACGGAGAGACTAGCAACAAGCCGCCGCCGACGGCAACCAGATCTTCCAGGAGGGCCAGCAGCAGATCGGGCAGCTTCGCGCCTAACCCGCGGCGATAAGAGTAGCCGGCAAAGGCGCCCGCTACCCCACCCAATGCTCCCAGAACCGCGCCCGCTACCGGCGACGCACCATGGGAAAGGCACAAAGCTGCGCCACACCCGGCGCCGAAAAAGATGCGCACCCCGAGCGGACCCGCCTGTGTCCTGGCGGGGATAAACGGCAGCTTGTCCGCGATCAGCTCACCGAGCGCAAAGAGGGAGAAAACGACCAGGGAAATCGTATTGGCGAGGAACGCGAGCAGCGAGCCCTCCAGATGCAGCCAGCCCAGATGCGCTCCCCAGGCTACCGCGGCCGGAGCCGTCATGGAGCGCAGGCCGCAAACGCCACCGATCAATAAGGCAGAGAGGAAAATCACCATGGATCCACCATGGCGTTCGCGGAAGCAGAATGTCAAACTGGGGAATTGCTGAAATCAAAGGCGGCATGACGGAACCAGTGCGCAGGGCTAAACAAAACTCGACGGGTGCCCCATGTTTGCACCAGCGTACGTGGGCCGAAAAAGACGGGCGAAGCCCTGGGCGAAGCCCTTCAAACGTTTCTAATCCTTGAGTGAAAGCATTCGAAGAATTCTTATTCGGCCCACGTACGCTGGTGCGAACATGGGGCACCCATCGAGATCCGTTTGGCCCTGCGGAGTTCTTTCGGCCACGCGGCACTTGACAATGCCACGTTTGCGCCTTTCTTCTCAAAAGCGACGAGGTACGTTCGTGTTGGTTGACCGAGGGGATATGAATTTTCGCCTTCCGCTGGCCAGCCTCGCTCTGACCTTGGCGTTAGCCCCTCTGGCTGCGCCGCTGCTGGCTGCCTACCATCCTCTGACCGCATTGCTTATCCGCAGTTTCTTTTCTTCCCTGTGCCACCAGAATCCGGCGCGGAGCTTCGTGATTCTGGGTTCGCCGGCGGCGGTATGCGTGCGCTGTCTGGGAATCTATTGCGGAGCCGCATTGGGGATGCTGCCAACCCTGAGAAGGGCCCCCGCGGTTCGCCTGCTGGGGTTGGCGGTGCTGCTAAATCTGCTCGACCTCACCAGCGGAACCCTCCATTGGCATGGCAATCTAGTCTGGACGCGTTTCCTGCTGGGCTTGCTGCTGGGTGCGGGCATAGGAGCGGTTCTCCAGCCGCTCTCCGGCCGGCCGCCGATCGGCAGTGCCAAATAGGCTACTGCGGATCGCGGTAGACAATCCTGCCCTCGCAGATGGTCATCCGCACCCGGCCTAGCATGGTCCACCCGTCGAAGGGAGTATTGCTTGACTTGGACCGCGTCGCCGCAGCGCGGAAAACCCACTCCGCCTTGGGGTCGAAGATCACCACGTCCGCGGAAGCGCCGGCCACCAGGGTCCCCCGCCCACGCAGGTTCAGCAGATTGGCTGGCTGGGTGCTGAGTAACGTAATCAGGCGGCTGAGCGACACTTTGTGTTTGCGATGCAGCAGCTCCAGGGTCAGTCCCAGCGCCGACTCCAGGCCGGTGATGCCGTTAGGCGCGCGTTCAAACTCCTGCTGCTTTTCATGCGCCGCGTGAGGAGCATGATCGGTGGCAATACAGTCAATGGAGCCGTCCAGCAGGCCCTCAAGCATGGCGCGGCGGTCCGATTCCGCGCGCAGGGGCGGATTCATCTTGGCGTTCGTGTTGTACTCGCCCACCGCGCTCTCGGTCAGCACGAAATGATGAGGCGCCACCTCGCAGGTGACATGCAAGCCGTTGCGCCGGGCCTTGCGCACCGCGTCCAACGCCGCTGCAGTGGATAGATGGGCAACGTGCAGGTGAGCACGGCCGCCCTTGAGCTCGGCCAGCAGCCGCAAATCGCGCTCCACCAGACTGGACTCCGCCGCCACCGGCATGCCCCGCAAGCCGAGCCGGAACGCCAAGGCACCCGCGTTCATGGAGCAGCCCCCGGTCATGCGCGTGTCTTCTGCATGCTGGATCACCGGCAGCCCGGCGCGCGCCGCAGCCGCGAGCGCCTGGTGCATGATCGCTTCCCCCAGAATGGGCTTGCCGTCGTCACTGACCCCAACCGCACCGGCGGCCTTGAGCGAGCCATATTCCGTCAGCGCTTCGCCCATGCTGCCCCGGGTGGCCGCCGCAATGGGGAACACGCGCGCGCTGGCGTTACGCTCCGCACTCTGCATCCAGCGGGTGGTCTCGACCGAATCGTTGACCGGAATCGTATTGGGCATGGCGCAAACGGTGGTAAACCCACCCGCCGCCGCCGCCGCGGTCCCAGTGGCAATGGTCTCTTTGTAGCCTTGTCCCGGCTCCCGCAGGTGGACGTGGATATCCACCAACCCCGGCGCCACCACCAGGCCCCCGGCCTCGACGATTTCCGCGCCTTCCTGTTTGGCGACGGCGTTCAGCTTCCCGGCGGGTTCAACGGCAGCCACACGGTTGTCCCGAAGTAAGACATCGCGGTTCCCATCCACCCCAGCGGAGGGATCGACCAGGTGGCCGCCACGAATCAGGATCGCACTCAAGCGCCGCCTCCCCGCTTCTTGGGCTTCGCTTTCCCCTGAACGGCCGCGAGCCCCAAAGCCCGTTGGATCAGCGCCATGCGAATCGGCACCCCGTTACGAACCTGTTCGGCGATGACCGACTGCGGGCCATCAGCCACTTCGCTGGTGATCTCCAGACCCCGGATCATCGGTCCGGGATGCATGACCACGACCTCCGGGGCGCCGGCACGCAGGCGATCCCGGTGCAACTGATACCGCGTCATGTACTCGTCGAGGTCGATGTGCACGCCGGTGAGCCGCTCCTTCTGGATGCGCAGCATCATCACGAACTGCGATTGTTTGAGCGCGCGATCGAAGTCTCTTTCGATGGCGATGCCAGGGCCTAGATCCACGGCCACTTCGGGCAGAAGCGCGGGCGGCCCGCACAGGATCACCTGGGCGCCTAACCGGGGCAATAAAAGTGCGTTGGAGCGCGCCACGCGGGAATGCAGAATATCCCCCGTAATCGTGATCGTGATTCCGCGCAGCAGGGTCTCGGCCGGAGCGTCCTCGGGCCGGCTCGAGGCGCGCAGCATGGTTCTCAGGTCGAGCAGTGCCTGGGAAGGATGCTCATGCATACCGTCTCCGGCGTTCAGCACCGGCAAACCCGTGGCCTGCGCCAGCAGGTAAGGCGCCCCGGAAGAAAGGTGGCGCAGGATGATGCACTCCGCCCCCAGCGCCCGCAGGGTGATGCCGGTGTCCTTGAGCGATTCACCCTTTTCAATGGAGGAGGATTGGGAACTGATCAGCGCGGTGTCGGCACCCAGTCCTTTGGCTGCCAGCTCGAATGAAGTGCGGGTGCGGGTGCTGGATTCGTAGAAGAGGAGCGCGACTCGCCGGTGGGCCAATCGGTTGGCGCGCATGACCGGATCTTCATTTTCTAGCTGTGTGGCCAAGCCCAGTATGGCGGAGACATCCTGCGGGGAAAGGGTAGTGACGGAGAGCAGCGATCGGGAACACGTCTCCGTCGCCGGGCCTCGAACCGAATCTGGAGGGGCGGACAGTGGCTCCGGAATAGTGGCTTTGCCTGCTTTCATGATGGGCTGGGGAAGGTTATTATTCCGCGCGTTCTACTAGGATCACCTTTTCATCGTCATCGATTTCCCGCAGCTTGACCTCGACGATTTCCCGGGCCGTGGTCTGCACATGGCGGCCTACGAAGCTAGCCTCGATAGGCAATTCGCGATGGCCGCGGTCGATCAGCACCAGCAGCTGTACACGCCGCGGCCGGCCATGGTCAAAAAGCGCGTCCAACGCCGCGCGTATGGTGCGGCCCGTATAGAGAACATCGTCGATGAGGATGATGTCGCGGCCGGCGATATCCATACCGAGCGCGCCGGGCACCACCACGGGGCGAACATCGCGGGTGGAGAGGTCGTCGCGGTAGAAGTTGATATCGAGTACACCGGTATCGACCGGGGACTTCTCGATGGTGCTGATCAGGTTTCCCAGGCGCTGCGCCAGCGGCACGCCGCGACGCTTGATGCCCACCAGCCCCAGGTTTTGACCGCCGTTATTCTTCTCGATAATCTGGTGCGCCAGCCGGATCAGCGTGCGCTCGATTTCCGATGCCGACATAATGCGGGTCTTCTCCCGCAGCACTGTGCTCGCAGTGGCCTTTGCTTTGCTCATAATTGCTCTCGCCGGATGATACGAGGGTTAGCGTATTTTTGCTACGAAACGGGCTTTCGGGGAGCCAGCAGACGAACCCCAAGAGCACCGCCGATGGCGGAAAACAGGATGATGCCGGCCGAAGTCGTGGCGGCATTCATCAGGGTATAAGCCGCCCGGCCATCGGGCGACATCAGAAAGTGGACATAGCTGCGCCACTGGGCTTGGGTATCCGGGTTGGTCTGCACCAAAGCCGTGGATTGCTGGATGAGCGAGTCGTAGAACTGATCGATGGCGTAACCCTGGTGCAGAACATAGCGGGCAAAGACCCGCCAGGCTGCGGTGGCGATGACCGAACTATAAGCGGCGATCAGCCCGGCAACTGCGCCGATGCGCACTCCGGAACGGGTTTCCAGCAGGAAGGTAGGAGCCCGGCGGTGGTAGACGGCAATCGCCAGCACTGCTCCTCCGACCACCCACAGGCAGCATCCCCAGGACAAGACGGAAACGGCACTAAGAAGTCCAGCCGGCACGGCCACCAGAAGCGCGGCGAGGATGGCATCCTTCCACGAGATTCCCTGGGCTCGGGCCAGCGTTATCGGCGATCGTCCGCCCGCATATCCGGTCTCGCCGTCTTCCTGCTGAGCGACCTTAAGCTGCGGGGAACCGCAAGTGGAGCAAAACAATTCGGATGCGCTGAGTGACGCGCCACATCGATGGCAGAGCAGATTCATCCCTCTTGAAGCTATCTCAGGGGCGAGCAGAGCGCAATCTGCCGCCTTTCAGGGGCTGCGATCTGAGGACCAAACGGAACCAATGGACCAAGCGGAACCTGACGGGTGCCCCATGTTCGCGCCAGCGTACGTGGGCCGAAAAAGACGGGCGAAGCCCATCCATTGTTTCTAGGTCTGAGGGAAAGCATTCGAAGAATTCATAATCGGCCCACGTACGCTGGTGCGAACATGGGGCACCCGTCAAGTTCCGTTTGTCCTACAGATCGGACTCTTGCGCGCAACCTACGTTTGGCCCAATCAGAACGACTTTTTCGCAGCCGCGTTTAATTGGTGCCCCGTTGCTGGTTGTCGAAGCCGTGGGGCAAATCCAGCGCGATGAGGCTGAACTCGGTCGCGGCGTGATGGCCGCCCTTGAGCACGACAAGGTGTTGATGGCGGGGCGAACCGGCCTTCAACTCGAGATCCTCGGAGCTCACATTACCGCGAGGTACGGGATCATGGTCGGAATGGTCGCAGGTAAGACCTTCCCCCGTGGCGACCGTTGTGCCCACCGCCCGATCGCCCGCGCACTCGATCACGTTGCCGTATTGACTCAACGCCTTGCGGTAAAACCCCGCCACCTGATCCCGGTCGTCCGGAGTGGAGTAGTGAGCCATCTTCACCCGCAGTCTCCAGGCGCCAAAACCCATATCCACTTTTGCCGACTTGTTCCCGTCGCCGCCGGCATCCATCACCGCCCCCGGATAAGCGGGGAGGCCCAGTTCCGCGGCAGACGTCTGATCCTTATTGACGGCGATGCCCCCGAACGGAGTGGCAATCTTTACGTTGTCACCCTCGCCGGACTTGTCCACACGCACCTTGCAGCCGGTCGCGGCGCCCAGAAGCATGGCAAGCAAAAAGCATCCCACCCTGCGAGTTCTCATGATGTCTCCTCTGGTAGGTGTACGTGCGGGGACACTCCGGTGTTCCGTTAAACTGGCATTGTTGCGACTTTACACCCCCGCGACGCATCTGCAACCACGAGGTGGTCCTTGTCCCAGCACCGTTCGCATTTATTTTCGCCCATCCAACTCGCCGGAATCACCATTCCCAACCGGGTTTTCGTTTCCCCCATGTGCGAGTATTCGAGTCACGACGGCTTCAGCGACGACTGGCATCTGGTCCACTTAGGCAGCCGGGCCGTCGGCGGTGCGGGACTGGTGATCACCGAAGCAACGGCCGTGCTGCCCGAAGGCCGCATATCGCCCCAGGACCTGGGGTTGTGGAAGGACGAGCACATTGCGGGCCTGAAGCGGATCGTCGACTTTATGCACGGGCAGGGTGCACACGCCGGGATCCAACTGGCCCACGCCGGACGCAAAGCCAGCATGGCCCGTCCCTGGGAGCCGGAGCTGCGCTACCTGCGACCAGGTGAAGGCGGCTGGCAGAATGTAATGGCTCCCAGCCCAGTTCCCTTCGCTGCAAATTTCGGCCAACCGGTTGAGCTGGACCTGGCCGGGATCCACACCGTCATCAAAGCATTTGTAAAGGCGACCGAGCGATCACTGGAGGCGGGCTTCGACGTGATCGAGTTGCACGCCGCTCACGGATATCTCATGCACGAGTTTTTGTCGCCCCTGAGCAACCGCCGCACAGACCAGTACGGGGGTTCGTTTGAGAATCGTATCCGCTTCCTGATCGAAGTGGTGGACGCCGTGCGGGCCGCACTTCCCCCCGAGCTTCCGTTGCTGGTGAGGATCTCCGCGACGGATTGGTTCGAGGGGGGTTGGGATATCGACCAATCCGTGGCATTGTCCAAGGTGTTGAAAGAGCATCGTGTGGATCTAGTCGACGTTTCTTCCGGCGGCATGACGCCGCAGCAGGTGATGACCGTCGGGCCGGGCTATCAGACACCGTTTTCCGAGCGGATCCGGCGGGAAGCGAAAGTTGCGACCGGAACCGTGGGCATGATTACGGACGCGGCCCAAGCTGAGCATATTCTGCGCACCGGGCAGGCCGATGTGGTCCTGCTGGCCCGGGAGCTGCTGCGGAACCCGTACTGGCCGGTCCACGCAGCCACAGAGTTGGGGGATGTCGCCACCTGGCCGGTCCAGTACCTGCGCGCAGCGCCGACCGGGAGCAAGGAGCGGAAGGCCGTTGTCTCCTCGGCAATTCCCGAAACAGCAACCATTTGAGTTCTTCGGGACGGTTGTCAATTTTGGTGTATTGGGACGAGAAATCCACTGGAATGTTGAAGAAAAGCTCCGGCGACCCGGAAAGCTGACCTATACTGCTTGGCAAAGGGGGGTGGGCGTAAACTAGCGCTTAACGACCAGAATGGCCACTCACCTGACCCAGCAACGTTCCCAAGAAAAAACCGAGATTCCCGACAAGCTGTATTTCCGCATTGGCGATGTCGCTCGCCTATGTTCCGTGGCGCCCTACGTCCTGCGCTTCTGGGAAACTGAGTTTACGCAGCTCAAACCCAACAAAAGCGGGACAGGGCAGCGGCTCTATCGCCGTCGCGACGTGGAAATGGCCCTCCGGATCAAGCGGCTACTGTACGACGAGGGCTATACCATCGCCGGAGCGCGCCAGGCGATCCAGGCGGAAAGCCGCAGCAAGCGAGCCGGCCAGCCGGAACTCCCCTTGCCGCAACAGCAGGCGGCCGTGCAGCAGACGGAAGCCCGGTTGCACAAGGTGCGCAAGGAACTGCGTGAAATTCTGGGCTTGCTGGCAACGCCGACGCCGCAACTGCCGCGCCATCCACGGCCCGGACTCACACCGGCTGCGAAGCCGGGCTTGTTCGAGTTATAGATCAGGCTGGGTTACTAACCGCCGCGTCGTGCGCGCTATGCAGCAATCCATCGGAGACGATCGTGCCGCGGTTCATGAACCGTTCCATGGCTTGCATGGCGCACCCTTGGCCGCAGAGGTGGTAGAAGTCGGAGTTGCCGCTTTCTGCCTGGTTCCAAGGCATCAGGGTAAAACGCTGGCGTGGCTGCCCTTCGTCAAAGCAAGGAACGTCGCCCAATACCAGCATCCACCAATGGTTCGCCTCAAGCTTTTTTCTTCCACAAATGTCACACGTGAACGAGACATCCCAAACCATAGCTCACCTCATCTTAGTCACTGCCGATAGCTTTCTCAGCGTTGTGAATTGTCAGAGAAAGCACCCCCCGCTTCGGCACGCCCGACATCTGATAATCAGGCAATCGTGCTAGAGTACCAACTACGCAGGCGGCCCGGACGATTATAGCTTTTTCATAATGGAAGCCGGTGATTTCTGTGACATGCCCTGAATGCTCCTCCTCTAGTTTTCGTTTATCTCGTTTTAGAATGAAGGACTTGGAACGCCTGCTGCTGTTGCAGTATCCGGTGCGCTGCCGGCATTGCCACCGTCGCGTATACGCCGGTCTTCCCTTGGCCCTGATGCTGCTGCAAGCCAGCCGCGTCCGCCGCGAGCGCCGGGAACACGAAGCAACCCGCTAATTCGAAGGCTACGCGGAGGTGTGGATCCGGCCCTATGGTTTCTTCCCACATCTCCCCGCGAAAGACGCGGTGAGATATGGGCCACCCTCTATTTCTTAAGCGCGATGATTCTGTTTGGGGATAGGGATAGAGGGTGGCCCATATCTCGCGCTTTTGCGAGATGTGGGAAGGATGTCAGTTGTCCAACGGGGGTTGGGGAGGGGCTGCACTGGAGCGGAACTCTCTCGTGGAAGCGCAGCACAGTTTTGGAGGGATTTGTTTCTGTCTGAATGGTCGGGACGGGCAGATTTGAACTGCCGACCCCTCGCACCCCAAGCGAGTGCTCTACCAGGCTGAGCCACGTCCCGACAGTGAAAAACAACCTCTTGAGTGTACACGACCGCGCGCCTCAGTGAGCGGGTGGGACATACTCCTTGGGGAGAGCCGATCCTTCGCCAAAGAAGTACTCCTGCATCTGCTCCACCAGGAACTCCTGCGCTTCCTTTGTCCAGGGCTGCAAACGATACTCATTTAGCAGCATCTTCTGCCGCTCGATCCACTCCCCCCAGGCCTTTTTCGAGACCTGATCGTAGATCTTGTGGCCAAAGTCGCTGTCAAACGGCGGCTCGTCGAGGCCTTCCATCTCCTGCTTGTAACGTGCACAAACGACCATGTGTGGCATGCAACCTCTCCGAAGTGCTGTTCTATTGTAAAAGAACAATCCGCAACGCAAATGGGGCGGAAGCTAACCCCTCTTCTTGCCGGTGCGCTTGCCCTTGGTCCGCTGCTTGCCTTTGCGCAGCAGCTTATTTTTGGCCGCTGGCCGGCCGCTTACTGGGTTACTGTAACAGCCAACTCCAAAGATGGGCCCGATGAACCCGAAGACACTGTCACCGTCGCTTTCCCTAGGGGCGTAGCTGGTTGAGTTGGTTCCGTTGAGGCGGTTGAGTATCCGCAACCCGAAAGCACCCCGAACGTTCCAAGCGACAAAAGCAAAAGCAAGCACAAAGTGGAGGTTTTGCGCCGGCGCAAGCAGCCAAGCATGGCGACGGCAGGTAGCAGCGCCAACATCCGAGGCCCTATGGGGGTGTCGGTTGGTTGGGAATTTGCAGTCTGGGCTGTCACATCTGTAGCGATCTTCAAAGTTGTCGATTGCACCGATTCATTGCTGCCGCCCGCAAACGTCAGTGTGGCCGGTGAGAAGGTGCAGCTTGCGTACTGAGGCAGCCCAGAGCACGCAAAAGTCAGCGTCCCGGTATAGGAGGCCAGTGGGGTCACACTGATTACGGTTGACCCGGTATTGCCCTGGGTGATGGTCAGACTACTGGTGCTCGCTGCAATTTTAAGGCTAGAAGCAGTGACCCCAACACTTACAGAAGCACTCGCAGACGCAGCGTCTTTGCTATCTCCACCGTAGGTGGCGGCGATTGAGTGCGTTCCCACAGCAAAGGCAGTAGTGGTGAAGGTTGCCACGCCGCCGCTCAGTGTTCCCGCACCAAACGCAGTTCCGCCGTCAGAGAAGATAACGGTACCACTTGCGGTGGAAGGAGCGACGTGTGCCGTAAAAGTCACGCTTAACGCCTTGCGCAACACTTGCCGAGCTTGCGCTAAGGGTCGTCGTTGTCGCCCCAGGCCCGCTGCTGGCAGCAGTGATCATAACGCTTACGGAGGAACTCGTAGAAGCAGCGTCTTGGGCGTCTCCACCATAGGCGGCGGCGATCAAATGCGTTCCCACACCAAGATCGGTGGTGCTGAAGGCGGCCACGCCCCCGCTCAGCGTTCCCGCACCAAATACCGTTCCGCCGTCAGAGAAGAGAACGGTTCCACCTGCCGTGGAAGGAGCGACGTGAGTCGTAAAAGTCACACTTGCGCCTTGCGCAACGCTTGCCGAGTTTGCGCTAAGAGTTGTCGTTGTGGCGGCAGGCCCGCTGCTGGCAGCGGTGATCATAACACTCACTGAGGAACTCGTAGAAGCACCGTCTTTGCTATCTCCACCATAGGCGGCGGTGATCGAGTGCGTTCCCACGGCAAGGGCAGTCGTGCTGAAGGTTGCCACGCCCCCGCTCAGTGTTCCCGCACCAAACGCTATTCCGCGGTCAGAGAAGACAACGGTTCCACCTGCCGTGGAAGGAGCGACGTGAGCCGTAAAAGTCACGCTTGCACCTTGCTCCACGTTTGCCGAGCTTGCGCTAAGTGTTGTCGTTGTCGCCCCAGGCCCGCTGCCGGCAGCAGCGATCATAACGCTTACAGAGGAACTCGTAGAAGCAGCGTCGTTGGCATCTCCACCATAGGCAGCGGTGATCGAGTGCGTTCCCACAGCAAGAGCAGTCGTGCTGAAGGTTGCCACGCCGCCGCTCAGTGTTCCCGCACCAAATGCTGTTCCGCGGTCAGAGAAGATAACGGTTCCACCTGCCGTGGAAGGAGCGACGTGAGCCGTAAAAGTCACACTTACGCCTTGCGCAACACTTGCCGCACTCGCGCTCAGCGTCGTGGTGGTCGCGGCCGATCCCCCACTTGGAGCAGTGACCATAACGCCCGCAGCGGAGCTCGTAGAAGCGGCGTCTGCGCTATCCCCACCATAAGAAGCGGTGATCGAGTGCGTTCCCACAGCAAGACCGCTGGTACTGAAGGTGGCTATGCCCCCACTCAGTATTCCCGTCCCCAATACTGTTCCCCCATCAGAAAACTTGACCGTTCCCGTCGCAGCCGCAGGCGCGACCCTGGCCGTAAACGTCACGCTGGCGCCTTGCGCAACACTTGCCGCGCTCACAGCAAGAGCTGTCGTGGTCGCTACAGGTCCGCCGTTAGCGGTCGTGATCGTAACGATAGCTGCGGAACTCGTCGAAGGTGCGTCTGCGCTATCCCCACCGTAGGTGGCGACGATCGAGTGCGTTCCCACAGCAAGAGCGCGGGTACTGAAGATAGCTTTGCCCCCATTCAGTGTCAACGCCCCCAATACTGTTTCCCCATCAGAAAACTTAACCGTTCCCGTCGCAGTGGCAGGCGCAACTTTAGCCGTAAACCCTATCCCGGCGCCTTGCGCAACACTTGGCGCGCCCGCGCTGAGAGTTATCGTCGTCGGGGCATGACCACTGCTGGCAGCCATGATCGTAATACTCAGTGGGGAACTTGCCGAAGGGGCGTCTGCGCTATCCCCATTATAGGTGGCTACGATCGCGTGCGTACCCACAGCAAGATCGCCACCACCACTGAAGGTCGCTACGCCCGCATACATTGTTACCGGCCCAAAAAATGGTCTTTCCCCATCAGTGAACGTAACGGTTCCAGTTGCGGTAGAAGGGGTAACGCGAGCCGCAAAAGCTATCGTTGCACCTTGGGCAACATCTACTGAGTTCACAGCAAGGGTTGTCGCGGTAGGTGGTAAAGCAGTCAGGGTCAAAAACGCAGTGGCGCCGGGATGACTCGCGTCACCCTCGTATTCGGCCTCGATTGCGTATGTCCCTGCGGTGGAAGCAGGGATCGAGACGGAGCATTCATTTTGCGCCAGGGAGCACGTCGCGGTGGCCTGTTGATTCGAGAAGAATTGTATTGTTCCCGTTGCCCCGGCCGCCGACTCCAGACCGGCCGTTAGTGTAATCGTTTGGCCAACGCCTACAGTTGTCCCGCTCCCAGTCGTCAGCAACAGACTCGAAGATGCGGCCAACCCCGGACTTGGGTTGTTAAGATTCAAAAGAGAGATGAGCCCCGATTGTTGCGATAGAACATCCAGATTTGCTTTGTGGACTTGCGATATGGCGTTGCGGTTCAGCGTTGCCAGAGCGACCGCTGCCGTAGGGTAGCCTCCGTCGCCGCTGAACGTGCCTGAACCTTGATTTAGAAAAACCTGCATCTCGTTGGAACCGCTGCTTACGATATCTGGAAGTCCATCTCCGTTTAAATCGCCAACCTGGAGGTTAGGAAGGCCGGGGTAGTAGGTAACGCCTGTCGAATAAACGGGATTAGAAGCAAAGCTTCCGTCTCCATTCCCTGAAAAGACCTGGAGTTTATTCGAAGTTGCGCATTCCAAATCGGGGATCCCATCGCCCGTGACATCAGCGAGAACCGGAGAGTAGGCAACGGTCTCGAGGATTTGTGCGTTCGCATCGAATGCGCCGTCGCCCTTGCCCAGATATGTGGCGACAGTCCCACTAGAATCAGCGACCACCAAGTCAAGCTTTTTATCCCCATTGAGGTCTGCAGCCGCTATGCCCATTGGCTGTTGTCCGAGCAACGGAATCTGTACCGGTGAGGCAAACGTTCCGTCGCCTTTCCCGGCGGCGAAGATTGCCCCACCCACAAATGTATCCCCATCAAAGTAGATAACTACGAGGTCTGGATTACCGTCTCCGTTAAATTCCCCAATCACGGCGCCCGAAACAATTTCCACTCCAAGATTGACTTGGCCGGTATAGGAAAGCGTGCCGTCGCCTTTCCCCAGATAAGTGAGTAACTGGGCATCTTCGGGTCCCGGGCATTCTGGATGGCACTCACCCCAACCCGGAGAAATGCTCAAGAGGTCCGGATGACCATCTCCATTCAAATCCGCAGCAAGGAAGAGAGTGCCGAAATCTCCGGAACCAATCGTGGAGCCCTGAAGGGCGCCCTGGAAGTGGCCATCTCCCGTTGAAAGATATACCTCCGGTGCTTCATTAGATGGCCTTTGCACCGCGGCATCGGACAAACCATCCCCGTTGAAGTCACCGACCGCAATTGCCCCTAAACCTGAGATGAGTGTCCTTGGCCACGCTTGAGAGGTCCCGTCGGCATTGCCCAAGATCACGGAAAACCCTGTGCCGCCCACCTCCGTGACCAAATCCAACGCGCCATCTGCATTTACGTCCGCAAAGACGTCCACGGTATTTCCGTAGGAAAGCGGCGTCGAAAACGACCCGTCACCGTTTCCCAAAAGAATCGTCGGCAAACCATTGAACGTAGCCACGAGATCGAGATTGCCTGTCGCGGTTAACTTCAGTGCTTGCAGCAATGCGCCCGCAAACGTATCGCCGGTGAGCACAATCGGCTCGGCGGATAAACCTGACGAACTCCCGGGAATCAACTCGATCGAAGCGCCAGGCGTTGTGCCGGATGTGCTTTGCAAAAAAGCGACATCTACGTAGCCATCCTTGTTGAAGTCCCCGACTACCAACTGAGTAATTCCGGAAGGCAGACTCTGTTCCGCTCCGAAGGTCCCATCTCCGTTTCCCAGAATGTACCCGCTACCACCAAACACCAGGTCTTGCTTTCCGTCTCCATTGAAGTCGCCGGCTGCGATCGCCCCGCCCAGCGGCAGAGAATAGGTCGTCGGAGCTCCAAATTTACCTCCACCGGTATTGAGGGCAATGGCATATCCATTGATTATCGAACGTGGTAAAAAGATTGAATAAGCGACATCCGCAAGACCGTCTCCGTTGAAGTCGGCAACCACTAATTGTTGACTCCCAGATGGCGCGATAGATAGTACTGGGCTCTGAAATGTCCCATCCCCATTGCTCAGCAAGGTTGCGGCGTACCCCTGACTGCAGACGATCACCACGTCGTCACGACCATCCCCGTTTACATCAGCCACCGCGCCCGCGAACGTCGCAGAACATTGCTTCAGGTCGGTACCAACCTGGGTTGGAGTGCCACTCGCCGATCCGATTGCTGTCACGAACAATTGGTCGCTCACTCCTTCGTTGGGTTTCGCAACGTACGCAAAATCGACTTTCCCGTCCCCATTGAAATCACCGGTCAGCATGCTGGTTGCGAGATACGCGGTGCAGTCAGTGCAACCGCCAGAAGGTGGAGAGTAGTCAACAAAAGAGGTAGGCGTCGAAAAGACAGGCTGAGTCTGGGCTACTGCAAGGTGAACCTGGCCAAAGCTCCAAATACTAAATACCAGCAAAAAGACCCACTTAAATCGCACTTATCGCTCTCCTCAAAATGAACCCGAAGACTGGCATTTGACTGGTTCGTCTAAGTCGACGAAATCCGGTTTGAGGAGTTCAGGCAGGATCTTCGGCATCACTATGATTTGCGACAGCGAACTAACGCAAATGACGGCGGCCCCAAAGCCTTAAGTCCCAATAAAGCGCACGGCGGCAGCATAGAACGTGCTCCCATGAGCGTCCACCGCTAGGGATATTCCAGACGCCCATAGTGCGTCTGTGCTACGGAGGTGTTATGACGACACAGCGTCTTGTGCAAGTGGGCTTTTTGCGCTTCTAGCCGCGCTTTTTCCCCGCGCGCTTGCCCTTCGACTTCTGCTTGCTCTTGCGCAGCAGCTTGTTCTTGGGTGGCTTGTAGGGATGCGCTTTGGCGCTTGGCTTGGCCGCTTTGGTCTTCTTGCCGGGACGGCCCAGGCGCACGGGCGCGATTTCTTCCAGGATGGAAAACTGCAACCTGCGCTGCACCGCGTCGACGCGATCGAGAACCACGCGCACCCGGTCACCCATGGAATAGCGGCGGCCGGAGTGCTCGCCCATAATCTGCCGCGTGTTCTCGCGGAACGTGTAGTGGTCGCCGAGCAGGCTCATGATCGGAACCAGACCCTCGATGAACAGGCTGTCCAGCTCGACAAAGCAGCCGTACTTGGTCACGCTGAGGATCATGGCGTCGAAATCGTCGCCCACCCGATCCTGCATGAACTTGACCTTTTTCCACTCCATCAGCTCGCGCTCGGCGTCGTCGGCGCGGCGCTCCGCCTGGCTCGATTCATAGGCAATCGCGGCGAGTTCCGACTCGCTGATCGGAGCCAACTCTGGCTCGATCTCCGTTTTCCGCCCGGTGGACTTCGCCGGAACCCCCATGCCGCTTACCCCGGACGCAAGCACGGCCTTGGCGATGCGATGCACAATCAAGTCCGGATAACGGCGGATGGGCGAAGTGAAGTGGGTATAGCACGGCGCCGCCAGCGCGAAGTGGCCCTCGTTCTTCTCGCTATACCGCGCCTGGCGCAGCGAGCGAAGCATAAGGTGGGCGAGGATGCGCTCCTCCGGCTTGCCCGCGATCTTCAAGGCCAATTGCTGATACATGCGCGGGGTGACGGCGATATCCTCGGGGATCTCGTGCTCGCGGGGGCGGCGTCCATCGCCGCGGCTGCGATGCTCGCGCCGTTCGGATTTCATGGTCACGCGCTTCACCGGCAGGGGCCCCAGCCCGAGCGAATAGCCAAATGTAGCCGCCACGGATTCAAAATCCGCCACTCGGCGCGGCTCCGGCTTTTCGTGAATTCGATACAGTGACGGTACGTTGAGATTCTGGAGCCAGGAGGCCACGCACTCGTTCGCGGAAAGCATGAACTCCTCGATCAGGCGGTTGGCCCAGCTGCGCTCGGAACGAACGATGCTCTGCATCGCGCCCTGCGGAGTCGAACTCAATCACCGGCTCGGGCAGATCGAAATCAATCGAACCCCGCCGCTGGCGCTTGCGGTTCAGCAGGCGCGCGAGTTCGTACATGCGCTCGAACTCCGGAACCAGCGGCGCGAACTGCTGCCGCACCTGCTCATCGCCGCTGATCACAGCGTGCACCTGGGTGTAAGTCATGCGGGCGGCCGAGCGGATAACTCCCGGGGTGACCTCATAGCTGAGAATCTCGCCCTCCGGATCAATCAGCATGATGCAGGAAAGCACCAGGCGATCCTCTTCCGGACGCAGGCTGCAGATGTCGCTCGAAAGCTCCTGCGGCAGCATGGGCACGGCGCGATCGGGAAAATAAACCGACGTGCCGCGCAGACGCGCTTCCAGATCGAGCGCCGAACCGGCAGTTACGTATTGGGCCACGTCGGCGATGTGTACCTGCAGTTCCCAGTTATCCGCACTCTGGCGGACAAACACCGCGTCGTCGAAATCCTTGGCGGTTTCGCCGTCGATGGTGACAATGGGCAACTCACGAAAATCGCGGCGGCGCGCGGCTTCCTGCACATCCAGGTGGGCAGCGGCGCGGGCCTCTTCGAGCACATTCGGCGGGAAAACATGGGGCAGATGATGCTTGCGGATAACAATCTCGACGTCGACGCCGAAGTCATCTTCCCGGCCGAGAACCTCGATGACGCGGCCGCGGGCCGGCCGGGTGGGGGTGGGCCAGTCGGTGATCTCGACATCGACGACTAAACCCTCGAAATCTAATCTCTCGTTAATCTTCGTCGCGCCGATATTGCCACTAATGACTCTATGCGGCGTTTTATTTTCCGCTGCCGGCGGATGCTCTAACCCGAAAGGAATAAGGATTGCCTGGGTCATACGCTCATCGAGAGGCGTGACCGTGTTACCCGGGGCATGCTCGTGGAGCGCATAATGGAAAGTACCGACTACGGTGGCATTGCGGCGGCTCAGAACTCTGGCTACGCGTCCGCTACGCCGGCCGTCGGGCTTGGCAGGCGCAAGTTCCACCAGCACCTGGTCGCCTTGCATGGCGCCATTGATCTCGTTGGGAGGAATGAAGATGTCGTCGTCACCGGTAGGCTGGCGCGGCTCCGGGCGCACAAAGCCGAAGCCCTCTCGATGCACATCCAAGCGGCCGGCAATGAGATTCTTGCCGAGATTGGTGCGCGCGGTTGCGATCGGGAGGGCCCAGTGATCGCGGTCGGACTTGACCAACTCGCCGCGCGCCGTCATGCGGTCGAGTTGTTCGAGCAGAAGGCGGCGTTCCCGGCCACCGCCCAGGCCAAGTTCGCGAACCAGTTGTTTGTATCCGGCGCGGTGACCTGGGGACCGTTCGATTCGTTGCAGCAGCTCGCGGTCAGTCATTGCAGGTACACTAATGCGGTTCCAGACAAGTCGTGGGAGATGCCATATCTTTGTTGATACTAATGGGTCAGCACCCCCGTAACCGGGAAAGAAACGGAATGGGGGATTTCAATTTAGCAGTAAGCGTGGTTAAGATGCAGAGAAGAGCAAGTACTGCATAGCTTGCCGGTTTTTTGACCGGTTAAGCCGATTGCGTAAAGATTAACAGCTCCGCCTGATTTGCCCTGAAATGCGGATTCCGTTCCGCAGGGTTGTTCGGGGGCCTGTATTCAGCAGCAAACGAAAGGAAGTACAAGAGAGATGTGGAAACCGAACCAACCTGGAAGTCCTTCAACGTCACCGAGCACGGAGCCCATGCGTCCATCTACACCAGTGTCCACTAGCCATGAGTCAACCCCCACTCGCCCTTCCGGCACCTCGCCCGCATCCCCGGCAGCTGCCGATCAGGCCACGATTGGCAAAAGCCTGGTGGTCAAAGGTGAAGTGACGGGTTCCGAGTCCTTGTACATCGACGGCAAGGTCGAAGGCGCGATCAACCTGCCTGGAAACCGCGTTACCGTAGGCCGCAACGGCCAGGTGTCCGCAAATATCTCGGCCCGTGAAGTCGTGGTTTTGGGCAAGGTGCGCGGCAACATCAATGCCAGCGACCGCGTAGACATCCGCAGCGAAGGATCGTTGACTGGGGATGTGATTGCACAGCGCATCAGCATTGAAGATGGAGCTTTCTTCAAGGGCGGTATCGACATTCGCAAGCCGGGCCAAGGTAAAGAGGGCGCGGTCGCGACTATGACGAATTCCGACGCGCAAAAAGCTGCCGCTGTCGCCGTTCAGGCGTAAGCGGGCATCCTTCCAGGCTCGGGCAGTGACGGCAAACGGCCGTCACTGCTCTTGTTGTGCCCGGAGTGTAGGCATCTTTAACATAAATATCCCACCCGCGCCTCGCCCCGTCGGTCCAAACCGAACTTGATGGGTGCCCCATGTTCGCGCCAGCGTACGTGGGCCGATCATGAACTTTTTCGAATGCTTTCACTCAAGGGGTAGCAGCAATGGAGGGGCTTCGCCCGTCTTTTTCGGCCCACGTACGCTGGCGCGAACATGGGGCACCCATCAAGTTCGGTTTGGGCCTACGGGTGGAAACCTCCAAACCTGCATGCCCCTTCTTCGGGGACATAACCGCTTTCTAAATTTCTCTTCATCAACTTTCCCTGATGAAGGGACGCCCACCCCACCCCTGAAACTCCCGGTAGAATTAGAGCAGGCATGATCCTCCCCTTCGTCCGCGAGTTGCTCACGGACCTGGAACACTGTGAACCGTTTGAGCGCGTACGAAGGCACCTGGCCTTCGCTGCGGGGCGCAAACGTGTCTCCGGGCTCAGTGCCACCGCGCGCGCCCTCTACCTACCTCTCTTCGCCCGGGCCGCCCAGACCCCGCTGGTGGTGATCGTCGCCGACAACAAAGCCGCCGACTCCCTCCAGCTCACCCTGCGCGCTGCCTGTGAACTCACCGGCGCTGCGGACCCGGACCGGGTTCTGCGGCTTCCGGCGCACGACGTTTTGCCCTTTGAAAATCTGTCGCCGCACCCGGATGTCCAGGAGCAGCGCGCCTCCGTCTTATGGAAAATCGCCACGGGTGCGGCCTCCATCGTGATTGTTCCCGTGGAAGCGGCAAGCATGCGCGTCTTCCCCGCGGATTTCTACGCCGGCCTCGGCCGGGTATTGCGGCGCGACGAAGAGATCGACCTGGACGAACTCACCACCCACCTGGGAAGCGTGGGCTATAGTCCCATGGACATTGTGGAGATGCCGGGCCAGTTCACCCGCCGCGGCGGCATCTTCGATGTCTACTCCCCGGAAGCAGACCGGCCGGTGCGGGTCGAGCTTTTCGGAGATGAGATCGAATCGTTGCGAAAATTCGAACCGGACTCGCAGCGCTCCTCCACCCAAATTCCTGAGGCCTGGCTGTTACCGCTGACCGAGACTCCCGTATCGGAGGCGCTGCTGGGCGCCGTACACCAGCGGCTGAGCGGCAGCCGTCTCGATGCGGACGACCCGGAACTGCTCAACCGCGCTCTGACGGCCGGGGGAGTCAGCGTTTTTCCCGGATGGGAATTTTTCTGTTCCGTGGCCGGAGCGGATCGCACTATCTTTGACCTGTTCCCAAAGGTGCAGGTTCTGCTGGAAGAGCCGGCCATGGTCCGCAACCAGGTAGACCGTTGGTGGAGCAAGGTCGAGCAGCGGCACGAACGCAGCGGGATCGGCTCCCTCATCACGCCGACGGAAATCTATCTCTCACCGTTAGAACTGAAGGCCAAAATCGCTTCGCTGCCCGGCCTGGAGATGGATCAGTTGGGCGCCGTGGATATTCTGGACGATGACGTCAATCCCATGGACGAGATTGCTTTCTCCTCTCGTCCCACCCTGCGCTTCCACGGTTCGATCCCGGCGTTTCTGCAACAAATAAAATCTTTCTCCGAGCAGGAGACGCGCATGCTCCTGGTGGTCCCGAACCAGGGCGAGGTGGAGCGGCTGGCCGGCCTGTTGCGAGAATACGGCCAGCCCTACCGGCTGGGCAGCCGTGCGCAGGCTCCGGGCGGTGAGCAGGCTTACGACGAATCCAGCCACCTGGCCGGCGATTTCCGCACCCCGGTCATTGTGCAGAGCGCAATCTCGAGTGGCGTCAGTCTTCCCGACTGCAACCTGGTGATTTTTGGGGCCAATGACTTCTCTGACGAAGCCGACGTCGCGGCTCGACCCGTCGTCAGGAAGGCCAAGTCGAAGACCGCGGCGTTCGTCTCGGATTTTCGCGACCTGACGGTCAGCGACTACGTAGTGCATGTGGAACATGGCATCGCCCGCTACATGGGCCTGAAGGAGATTGAGCAGGACGGCATCCGGGTGGAATTTATGGTGCTGGAGTTCGCCGAGCAGGCGCGGCTCTATGTCCCGCTGACCCGGCTCGACCTGATCCAGAAATACCGCTCTACCGACGCTGGACCGGCGCCCGTGTTGAACCGCCTGGGCAGCCAGCAATGGGCCAAGACCAAGGCCCGCGTCCGCAAAGCCATGCAGGATATGGCGGACGAGCTGCTCAAGCTCTACGCCCAGCGCAAGGCCGCCCAGGGGCATTCCTTCCCCGCGGATAACGAATTTCAGCGCGAGTTCGAAGACGCCTTCGATTACAACGAGACCGAGGACCAAATTACGGCCATCGCGGACATCAAACGCGATATGGAGTCGCCCCTGCCCATGGACCGCCTGCTGGTGGGCGACGTGGGCTACGGCAAGACCGAAGTGGCCATGCGCGCCGCCTTTAAAGCGGTGCAGGACGGCCGCCAGGTAGCGGTGCTGACCCCAACCACGGTGCTCAGCTTCCAGCACTTCGAAACCTTTAAAAATCGCTTCAAGCTCTTCCCCATCACGGTAGAAATGATCTCCCGGTTCCGCTCCCCTAAAGAGCAGAAGTCGATTCTGGAGCGGGTCGAGGCGGGCAAGGTCGATATCCTGATCGGCACTCACCGCCTGCTGTCGAAGGACCTGCAATTCCACAACCTGGGCTTGCTGGTGGTGGATGAAGAACAGCGCTTCGGCGTGCGCCATAAGGAGCGCTTGAAGCAGATGCGGCGGGAGATCGACGTGTTAGCCATGTCGGCCACTCCGATTCCGCGCACCCTGCACATGTCACTGGTCGGCTTGCGCGACATGAGCGTGATCGAAACGCCGCCCAAGGATCGCATGGCCATTCAGACGGTGGTGGCCCGGTTTGACGAGAAGCTCATTCGTACTGCCTTGGAGCTCGAATTGGAGCGCGGCGGCCAAGTCTACTTTGTGCACAACCGGGTGGAGACCATTTACGACATCAGCTCCAAGATCCGGGAGCTGGTGCCCCAGGCGCGGGTCACAGTCGGCCACGGCCAAATGGGTGAAAGCGAGCTCGAACGGGTCATGCTGGCCTTCATGCATGGGGAATACGATGTGCTGGTGGCCACGACGATCATTGAGAACGGGCTGGACATTCCGCTGGCCAACACCATCCTGATCAATCGCGCCGATCGCCACGGCCTCTCCGAGCTGTACCAATTACGGGGCAGGGTCGGCCGATCGAATCGGCGGGCGTATGCTTACTTGCTCATTCCGGGCGAGCAGGAGCTGACGGAGATCGCGCGGCGGCGGCTGGCTGCGCTGAAGGAGTTCTCTGACCTGGGCGCCGGCTTCAAAATCGCCGCCCTCGATCTCGAACTGCGCGGTGCGGGCAATATGCTGGGGGGCGAGCAGAGCGGACACATCGAGGCCGTCGGCTTTGAAATGTACACCAGCATGCTGGAACACGCGGTCAACGAATTGAAAGGCGAAGAGCAGCCGCACCGGCCTAGCACGCAGCTCAACCTCGCCATCGGCCTGCGCATCGAAGAGAGCTACATTGAGGAAGAAAACCAGCGGTTGCGAATTTACAAGAAAATCGCCGGCGCACCGGATGAGGGCGCGCTGGCAGAAATTCGGGCTGAACTCGAAGATCGCTATGGCGAACTGCCCCCCGGCGTACACCATCTTCTGGGAGCCGCCGGCCTGCGCCTATTCTGTGAACGTGTTGGTGTAGCGCAGATCGATCGCAAGCGCGACCAGATTCACGTCCGCTTCACCGGCCAGGCCGGCATCGATCCGGGGAGGCTGATGAAACTGGTGGCGCAGAACGCCAAGCGAGGGGCACAGTTCACACCCCAGGGCGTGCTTCGTTTCCCGCTCAAGGCGACCGAGCCTAAAGATGTGCTGGATGAAGTTCGAGCGTTGCTCGACACTTTGACGTCTAGCGAAGAAGTTGTCGTGGCAGCGCCCCGCCACCAGCGCAGATGAACTCTCATCCAATACCTGCTTTGCGGAGAAACATCGCTTGCCTGCGAAACGAATCCTGATCTCACTGGCCTTGCTAGCGACAGCCGCCGGCTGCTCCAGCAAGCCACCTGCGCCACAAGCCCAATCGCAGGACGGGGCCCTGCGCACGCTCGCGGACGAATATTTCGACCAGGTCTACTTCCATTACGCTCCTTCGAACGCCACGCTGCTTGGCTTGCATCAGTACGACAACCAGTTGGAGGACTACTCGCGCACCACGATCGACCGGGAGACGGCCGACCTGGAGCGGTTCGAACGCCGATTTTCGGCGGTCCCCGCTGGACAGCTCGACTTAACGAGCCAAGGGGACCTGGAGCTACTGCAGGCGAATATCCACACCACGCTGCTTTCGCTGAATACCATTCGGCTGTGGGAGAAGGATCCAGACCTGTATTCGAGCGGAATTTCGAATGCCGCTTTCGTGCTCATCGAGCGGAATTTCGCCTCGCCGGATGACCGGTTGCGCTCCGTCGTGGCCCGGGAAAAGCTGATGCCGGCGGCGCTCGCGACCGCCCGCCAGAATCTCAGGAATCCGCCGCGGATCTATACCGAAATCGCCCTCGAACAGCTTCCCGACATCATTGCTTTCTTCCAGAAAGATATCCCGGCGGCTTTCAACGAGGCCCGGGACGAGCAGTTGAAAAGTGCGTTTTCGCAGACGAACGGCGCGGTCATCGCGGCGCTCAAGGACTATCAGTCCTGGCTCAAGAAAGACGTTCTTCCCCGCTCCCACGGCGATTTCCAGTTTGGCGCAGATGCCTACGCAAAGAAGCTGCTCTACGACGAGATGGTGGACACGCCGTTAGATAAATTGCTGGAGATCGGCTTGGCTGATTTGCACAAGAATCAGGCAGAGTTCCAGCGCGTCGCGAGCGAGATCGACCCCCACCGGAAGCCGCGGGAAGTGCTGGCGCTATTGGTCCACGACCACCCTGCGCCCGATCATCTTCTGCAGAGTTTTCGTGACACCTTCCAGGGTTTAGTGCAATTCATCCAGGAAAAACATATCGTCGACATTCCTTCGCCGGTGCGCCCTGCGGTCGCGGAGACCCCGCCTTTCCTGCGGGCAACGACGACTGCCTCGATGGACACTCCTGGCCCTTTTGAGAAGGTTCCGCTCACGGCTTATTTCTATGTGACCGTGCCTCAGGCGACCGAAACCCCGCAGAAAATTGAGGGGCTTATGGAGGAGTTCAACCGCGGCACGATCATTAGCACGGCGGTGCACGAGGCGTATCCGGGGCATTACATCCAGTTTTTGTATTTGCCGCAGGCGCCCAGCCGGGTCCGGAAAGTTCTGGGAGCGTCGTCAAACGCCGAGGGCTGGGCCCACTATTGCGAGCAGATGATGCTCGAGCAGGGCTACGGCCAACCCGGCTCCGGTGCAAGCGACGCTCGGGATGCCGCGCTGATTCACCTGGGGCAATTGCAGGATGCGCTGCTGCGTGACGCGCGATTTGTCGTAGGCATCAAGATGCACACCGGCCAGATGACGTTCGATCAAGCGGTAAGCTTCTTTGTGGATGAGGGTTATCAATCACATGCGGGCGGCCTGGTGGAGACCAAGCGGGGCACAGCCGACGCGACCTATCTCTATTACACTTTAGGCAAGTTGCAAATTCTGAAGTTGCGAGCTGATCTGGAGAAGCAGGAGGGCGCACGATTTTCTCTGGAGCAGTTTCACGACGATTTCCTCAAACAGGGATATCCACCCATAAAAATCGTGCGTCGCGCGCTTTTAGGGAACGCGTCGCCCACTCTCTAGCTTTTCCTGCATCCTAACTACGCTAACTGTCAGACTGGAGCATGAGATGAAAACCAAAGTGCGCAAAGCAGTTTTTCCCGCAGCCGGCCTTGGCACCCGTTTTTTGCCGGCCACCAAAGCCCTCCCCAAGGAGATGTTGGCGCTGGTCGACAAGCCCCTCATCCAATACGGGGTAGAAGAGGCGATCGCCGCGGGTTGTGAGCAGATCATCATCGTTACCGGCCGAAACAAGGCCGAGATCGAGGACCACTTCGACATCAGCTTTGAACTGGAGCAGTTGTTGGAGAAGCGCGGCAAGACCGAACTGCTGGCGATGACCCGGCAGATATCGCACATGGCGCGCATCGCTTATGTCCGGCAAAAAGAAGCGATGGGCCTGGGCCACGCGGTGCTGATGGCGCGCGACCTGGTGGGGGACGAGCCATTTGCCGTGATTTTGCCCGATGACATCATTGAAGCCAAGGTGCCGTGCCTGTTGCAGATGATTGAGGTGTTCGAGAAAACGCAGGGCTCGATTCTGGCCACGCAGGTGGTGGAGGGGGATGCTATCTCAGCGTACGGCGTGCTCGACTGCACGTCGGTGGATGGGAGCGACCGCATTTTCGACGTCAAGGGTCTGGTGGAAAAGCCGAAGCCCAAGGATGCGCCCTCGCGCAACGCGATTATCGGCCGCTACATTCTTACCCCAAAGATATTCGACGTACTGGAAAAGACACCACTCGGCGCCGGGGGAGAACTGCAATTGACGGATGGGATTCGGGGCCTACTGCAGGATGAAAAAGTCTACGGCTACAGCTTCGACGGCTTGCGCTTCGATGCGGGCGATAAGTTAGGCATGCTCAAGGCCACGGTAGAGTTCGCCCTAAACCACAACGAGTTGGGAGCCCCGTTCCGCGAGTATCTGAAGACGGTGTCGATCTAAATTGGACTGGCGTCACCAACACCAAGCGTTCACAAAGATCCGCTATGGTCCCCGCAGTTGAGTCCCGTCAGGGACGGCCTGAAAATAGCCCAGGACGCAGTCCTGGGTTGCCTCGTGAGAGATGAGTCAGTCCCGAGAGGGACGACTGAATTCCTTCGCCCGTTTCAGCCGTCCCTACGGGACTGCTCCGATGGGGTTCCGATACCCAGGACTATGTCCTGGGCTATTTTCAGGCCGTCCCTGATGGGACTCAACCGCGAGTTTGTGTAATGCATTTGCTATCTCGACCGGAGCGTACCCGGATTTCCTACCTCAAAGCGGCTGGCAACGACCACGCATGCGGCTCTCCGTACAGAGAGACGCAGGAACTTCATCAACGCCACAAAACTCCACAGGAAATCTGGGGGAGCGTAGTGGAGAGATCTGAGGTTTTCTCAACCTTTAACTTATTCAGGACGGAAATTTGAAATACCCTTATACCCGCAAGGACGACCAAGTCGACGATTACCACGGGATCAAGGTAGCCGATCCCTATCGCTGGCTGGAAGACGATAACTCCGCTGAGACCCTGGCGTGGGTCACTGCGGAAAATCAGGTTACCTTCAACTACCTGGACCAGATCCCCTACCGCTCTGCACTCAAACAGCGCCTGCAGGAACTCTATAACTACCCAAAGTACAGCGTCCCAAGTCGCAGCGGGACTTATTATTTCTTTTCCAAGAATGACGGCCTGCAGAACCAGAGCGTGCTTTATGTCCAGGAAGGTCTCGAAGGCACACCGCGCGTTCTGATCGATCCCAACCAACTTTCGGCAGACGGCACGGTGCGCCTCATGGCCGGGGAACCTTCTCGCGACGCGCGCTACTTTGCCTATTACCTTTCAAGCGGCGGCTCAGACTGGTTGGAAGCGCGCGTCCTGGAATTGGCTACCGGCACTGTTCTTCCAGATCACCTCCAGTGGCTGAAAGTGACCGGCCTGGCCTGGTCCGGCGATGGCTTCTTCTACAGCCGCTATCAAGCGCCCCAGGACGGCCACGACCTCTCCTCCCGCAACGAAGGGCACCAGGTTTACTACCACCGCCTCGGTACCGCCCAGACAGACGACAAGCTGATCTACGAAAACAAAACGTATCCGCAACGCTTTCATACGCTGGAGACGACAGAAGACGAACGGTTCGCCATCCTCACCATCTCGGAACGCGGCCAAGGCAAGGATGGCAACGCACTCTACTTCCAGGATCTAACTCAGCCTGACACCGGCTTCCTTCCCATAGTGTCCGAGGTAGCCAACGATAGTTATCACTTGGTGGATAATCTGGAGGATCGATTTCTTATCCAGACCAACCACGAGGCTCCCAACGGAAAACTCACCCTCTACGATCCGCAACACCACACCTGGACCGACTTAGTCCCCGAGACTCCGGATACCTTGAGCAGCGCCTCCACCCAGGGAGGAAAACTCTTCCTCACCTACACGCGGGATGTCACCTCGCACCCATCCGTTTATTCACTGGAGGGCAAATTAGAGACAGCCATCCGCCTCCCGGGACCGGGAACCGCGGGCGGCTTTGGTGGGCACCGCGAGGATACGTTCGCGTTCTACGCCTACTCCTCGTTCAACTACCCGAGCACCATCTTCCGGTACGACATCGCCTCCGCGCAATCGACCGTGTTCCGCGAGTCGGCGATTCAGGGGTTCCGCGCGGAAGACTACGAAACCCAGCAGGTGTTCTTCAGCAGCAAAGACGGTACCAAGGTCCCGATGTTTCTGGTATTCAAGCGAGGATTGAAGCTCGACGGAAACAATCCGACGCTACTCTATGGCTATGGTGGCTTCAACATCACCATTCCGCCGGAGTTCAATCCGCTTCGCCTGGCTCTGCTGGAGCAGGGGTTTGTCTATGCTTCCGCCAACCTCCGCGGTGGCGGGGAATACGGCGAAAAATGGCATCAGGCTGGGATGAAACTGGAGAAGCAGAATGTATTCGATGACTTTATCGCCGCGGCTGAGTGGCTCATCGACAACCAGTACACCTCGCCTGCCCGGCTTGCGATTACGGGAGGCTCCAACGGCGGTCTGCTGGTGGGAGCCGTGATCAACCAGAGACCCGAGCTGTTTCGCGCCGCCGTGCCCCAGGTAGGGGTCATGGACATGCTTCGCTTCCAAAAATTCACTATCGGATGGAACTGGATTGCCGACTATGGCAGCAGCGACCATGCGGAGGAATTTGAGGTGCTCTACCGCTATTCCCCACTCCACAACATCCGTGAGGGCGTGAAATACCCAGCGACGCTGGTCACCACCGCGGACCACGATGACCGGGTCGTGCCGGCCCATTCCTTCAAGTACGCGGCGGCGCTGCAGGACAAAGCGAGCCACGAGAATCCGGTATTGATCCGCATCGATACCCGGTCAGGCCACGGAGCCAGCAGCACCAGCAAAGCGCTGGACGCGGCCGGCGACATTTATTCGTTCCTGATGTACAACCTTGGGGTAGAACCCACCGCATTACGGTGATCACCCGAGTACATTCCCGGCAAAGCATTGAATTTTAACGTGTTTGCAAATCTTTCCGAGGTCGTTCCCGTCTATTAATTAGGGACACCGATTTAGCTTTTGCGGAAATGGCATCTCGCAAGCGGGTGGGCGAATCTATTGGGAGTGGCGATGAATACCAAGGTCCAGCGTAGGAGCACGGTGCTGTTGAAAATGCAGTCGCTGGGAACACTGGTGGGGGAGTCTGCCTTCCGGCCCATGACTGGGGAATCCCAGAAACCCGTCCTGGTGGGACCGGAGGACCTGGGCATTACCTTCATCGGGCACTCCTCATTCCTGATCCAGATCGGCGGCCGTAAGCTGTTGATCGACCCGGTCTTCGCCGAGCGGTTAATCGCCCTGCGCCGCCTGCGCCGGCCGGGCGTCAAAATTAAAGATTTGCCGGCCATCGACATGGTGCTGCTTTCCCATGCGCATATGGACCATCTCAACCGGCCGTCCTTGCGCCGGATTGTTGCCCACAACATGGACGTGGCCGGCCGGGCTCCCATTGCCGTGGTGCCTTGGGGTGTGGAGGACCTGGTGGACGACTTGGGCTTTGCCCGGGTCGTTACGTTGGAATGGTGGCAGACCAAGTCGATCAGCGGCCTGGAGTTGACCATGACTCCCTGTAAGCATTGGGGAGCTCGCCTGTTCAAAGACACGCATCGTGGTTTCGGCGGCTACGTGATCCGGGGCGGGGGCCACACCCTCTACCACTCCGGAGATACCGCGTATTTTGATGGCTTTGCCAAGATCGGCAAGCTCCTGAAACCGGAGATTGCCTTACTGCCCATCGGGGCCTACCGCCCCGACAGCTACCGCGGCGTGCACACCTGCCCGGAGGAAGCGCTGCAGGCGTTTCTCGACCTGGGGGCCCAGCGAATGATCCCCATGCATTACGGCACCTTCCGGCTCTCTCAAGAACCGATGGAGGAGCCCGTCGAACGCCTACTGGCAGCTGCCAATAAACAAGGCGTCGCGGCATCGGTTTGTGTGCTCCCGGAGGGAGAAACGGATGTGACCTCCCCCGTAGGCGCCGCTCCCGTCTTCTCCCGGCGCGCTTCCCACCGCTAAGACTGCGGGGCTAGTCTCTGCCACAGCCCCCGCAGGGCTTTGGCCACCCAGCGTACGGTGAAAATCGAAGCCACGAGCAGAGCCAAGGCGATGCCGGCGGCCGTCCATGGATGCTGCGTGGCCAGCCACGTCAAACCCACCGCAGCCACGTCCTCAGTGCCGCTGAGGGCGATGTTCGAAGCTGGTTCCGGACTGGGGGTGACGAAGGCCCTGGCCGCAGTTTTGGACCCATGGGCGGCCAACGCGATGGTCGCGCCCACGACTGTGGCCAGCACTTGCATGCCCGGAGTCAACTGGGTGGTGGCGCGGTAAGCCAGCAACGCGGCCACGGGCACGCGGATGAAGGTGTGCAGCGCATTCCAAAGCAGGTCGAACCCGGGAATCTTGTCGGCTACGAACTCGACGGCGAACAGGGTTCCGCTTACCCCGATGATCCACCAGCTAGCCAGTGTTTCCAGGCCCGGCGGTAGGACGACCCAATTCGCATGGGCCAGCAGGCCGAGAGTCAGGACGGTCGCATATACGTTAAGCCCGGCGGCAAAACTCGCGGCGATGACCAGCGCAGCAATGGTGCTCGGCGTAAAAGGCATGTGGTCGAAATTCTAAAGCCAGCCGGACCTCTTGAGCATCCACAGCACCATGCCGGTAGAGGCGGCCATCACCGCCATCACGATCTCGACGCCGTGGTCCGATTCGAGGAAGGGTAGACCTTTCAGGTTCATTCCGTAGATTCCGGAAATGACCAGAGCTGGAAGCGCCACCGTGCTCAGCACCGTCAGCACCTTCATTACCTGGTTGGTGCGATTGGCAACGCTCGAGAGATACACGTCGAAGGTATTATTCAGCAGGTCGCGTAGGGTCTCGACCATGTCCAGCAGGCGCAGCGAGTGATCGTAGACGTCGCGGAAGAATGGATAAAGCTCGGGGTTGAGAATGGAGCCGGACTCGCGCTGCAGGGACATGCAGGCATCGCGCAGATTCACCAGCACGCGGCGTAGCTCGATCAGCTTGCGTTTTTGATCGAACAAATTCTCCAGGATCTGCGGTGATGGGCTATCGAGAACGCTGTCCTGTAGGGCGTCAATGCGGTCATCGCTGTGATCGATAGAGACGAAGTACGAATCGACAATGCTGTCGAGGATAAGGTACAGCAGCTTGGCTGGTTTCTCGTCCGGCGCCGCCTTGTTGGCGCGCTGCAGAATCTCCTGTCCTGCTTGGGAGGGCTGCCGGACGGTGATAAGAAAATCCCGCCCCACAAACAGGGAAATACACTGGAAAGTAATGTCTCCATCCTCTACGGATTGAATGTATTTCAGGAGGAGGAAGAGATAATCCTGCGCCCCTTCGGCTTTGACGCGCTCGTTTTGGCTTCGAGCGTCTTCCACATGGAGAGGATGGAGCGCGAATTGCGCGGCCAGTTCATCCAGTTTCGGATCGTTGGGATCGTCCAGGGCGTACCAAGTCACGAAGACTGCTCCAGCGCACGGCACATGTTTCTATAATAAGAGGTTGAATTTATGTTCGACTCCAATCTGATCGAAGATGCCGCCGGGCAAAAAACGACCCGCCGGGCGTTCCTGTGGAGTGGGGGCATGGCCGTCGCCGCTGTGGCCGTGTGGTCCCTGCGCTCAACGCCGCCCGCGGCGACCGAGGCGCCCGGCGGACCCGTCCCCGAGATAGAGATCGCCGAATTTTCTTCGGCCGGCGTGCCCACGGGCACGGTCCGGGTGCAGAAGGTCGTCAAGAGCGAAGCGGAGTGGCGCCGCCAGCTCACCGCCAACGCCTTCGACATCGCGCGTCGGGCTGACACCGAGATAGCCTACACCGGCGCCTATTGGAACCTGCACCAGAGGGGAATTTTCCGCTGCATTTGCTGCAATACGGCGCTCTTCTCTTCGGACACGAAGTTCGACTCAGGCACCGGCTGGCCCAGCTTTTGGCAGCCGGTAGCCAAGCAGAACATAGAGGAGACCGAGGACAACAGCTTCGGCGAGCGCACTGCTGTGGCCTGCGCCCGCTGTGACGCGCACCTGGGTCACGTTTTCAACGACGGCCCACCGCCCACCGGCCTGCGCTACTGCATCAACTCCGCCTCCCTGCAATTCAAACCCATAGCTTAAGGCCCAACAAAACCCTATGGGTGCCCCATGTTCGCCCCCGCGTACGTGGGCCGAAAAAGACGGGCGAAGCCCTTCCGCACTTTTTATTTCTTATGGGGGCAAACCAAACAGGTCTCGGAAAAAACCCATGCCCTGTATCAGGGAACGACTTTGGGGTTGCGGAAATACTCATGCTTTGTATCAGGGCCCGACTTCAGTCGGGCCGTTAGGGCTTGAAAAGTGATGGGCTTTACAGGTTGCGGAAAAACTCATGTTTTGTATCAGGGCACGACTTTAGTCGTGCCATAAATACTTGAAAATACGATGGGCTTTAGCCCCTGCTACAGCCGGAGCCGCAACAAAACTGAATTTTTCCGCAGCCTGTCTAGCCCCTGCCACGGCCAAAGCCATAGCAAATGCCAATTCACCTTTGACCGGCCAGAGGGCGGGGCCCAAAGAGTCTGCGGGAGAACCGGATCTCCAGGACCAAACGGAACCGGACGGGCGCCCCATGTTCGCACCAGCGTACGTGGGCCGAATTTGACGGGCGAAGCCCATCAAACGTTTCTGCTTGTGGAGTGAAAGCATTCGAAGAATTTCAAATTCGGCCCACGTACGCTGGTGCGAACATGGGGCACCCATCAGGTTCCGTTTGGTCCTGGAGTGTTCAGTCCGCTCTTAACTGGTCTACGAGCCGCGTCACATATTCATCTTCTTGAACCGGGACCCGGGAATCGCGCAAACCAACGTCATGATCCAACGCCAGAACCACGGAACATACACCACATCCCGGCGGTGCTCAATCGCGCTTAAAATCCCACGGGCGACCTGATCCGGAGTAGCAAACAGCGCGTTCTTCGGCACGTGCGCGGTCATCGGCGTGGCGACAAATCCCGGTTTGATGGTCAGCACCTGCACCCCATCGCGGTCAATGCGGTTCCGCAGCCCATCCAGAAAAACATTGAGCGCCCCCTTGGAAGCGCCATAGACATAGTTACTCTTCCGGCCCCGATCGCCGGCCACCGAAGAAATCACCGCGAGCGTGCCTCCCCGCTGGGCCTGACAATAATTCCCCAACCACGTCAACAAAGAAACCGCAGAAATAAAGTTGGTATGCAAAATCGCCGCGGCCGCATCGAAGTCTGCTTCCGCCGCCTCCTGGTCGCCCAGCACCCCGTGTGCGATCAGCGCCACATCGATCCTGCCCAGCCGCTGCGCCGCGCTCGCGAGCATTTCCGCATGGGTCGTAGTGTCATCCAGATCCATCACCCAGGTATCCACAGCCATCGCCCCACGGGTCAGCAGATCCTGGGCGACTGCGGTCAGCCGGTTGCTATTCCGGGCCACTAGCATGAAGTGGGTGTTGGCCGACACCAGCCGGCGCATGGTGGCGATGGCGATGCTCGACGTCGCTCCCAACACCAAAATCCCCGATGGAGAAAACCGGCGTTGCTTACTCAAGGCCCGTTACCCGCTGAAAAAAACTGGAGCTGAACGCAGGATCCAAGTAGGCGGCCCACTGCTCCCACATGGGGTAAAACTGCTGGAAGTGCTCTGCGCTCATACAGGCGTCTTTGGCCGGATACATCTTCCCCCCAAACCCGGCCGTGATGTCGGCCAGCCGATCCAGAAGCGCGAAGCTCACCTCCCGCCGGATGGGAAAATCCAACGCCAACGTAATCCCTGGCGCCGGAAACGACATCATGCCGGGAGATACCGCATCCCCGAACACCTTGATGACGGCAAGAAACGAACCCAGCCCGGAAGCGGTAATCGCCTTAAGCAACTCGACCATGCCCAAGGTATCGCTCTCCCAAGGCAGAACGCATTGAAATTGCAGCAGGCCCTGCTTGCCGTACAGCCGATTCCACTGCAGGATGCTGTCCAAGGGATAGAAAAACGGCTCGTAATCGATCACGCTGTCTTGCTGCTTACTCAGCTGCTTGTGGTAGTAGAGAGTATTGAAGGCCCCCACCGTAGCACGATTCAGCGCCACCGCCGGCATGTCAAAAGGCAACGCAAGTTTCGCCTTCTCCAAAGGCGTCAGCGGGCCCGGCGTTTCATCATGCACACCCTGCATAAAGATGCCTCGGGCAAAGTTACGGCCTTGCGAGACGCAATCGATCCACGCCACCGAATATTCGACGTCCGTGCTGGCCTTGGAGAGCGCGACAAACTCCTCCAACCCAATGAACTTGGTCGACCGCTGCCGGATACGCCGGGAAACAATCGGCCGCAACTGGACCTCCGCCCAGGTAATCAGGCCGGTCAACCCCATGCCGCCGATGGTGGCGGAATACCACTCCGGATTCAGCGTCGGGCTGCACACGAACTGCCGGCCGTCCGACCGCACCAGCTCGAAGCTTGGCACATGAAGGCCGAACGTGCCCGCGACATGGTGGTTCTTGCCGTGAATGTCGTTGGCAATCGCTCCACCCACAGTTACGTATTTTGTGCCCGGGCTGACCGGGAGGAAAAATCCGCGGGGCACCGCAAAGTCCAAAATCTGCGCCAGCGTAACCCCGGCTTCGCAACGCAGCAGGCCGCTTTGGGGATCGAACGCGATCAGCCGATCGAGATCCGGCGTGCGCAGCAAAGTTCCGTTCTGCAGCAGGCAAACGTCTCCGTAGCTGCGTCCCATACCCACCGCCAGCACTTTGCTGCCAAGGTCCATCGCGGCGGGAAAATCTTCCTTCCAGAAAAGGTTGCGCACTTCAGCGGGGAGCCGCGGATATCGGCCCCAGGATTCGAACAGCGGCCGGTCCTGGCTAGGGGGCATAGGTCTCTTTCTTAGGGTTTCTACAACGCCGAGTAGGCAATGAGCGCAACGCCCAGACCGAGCAGCAGGCTCATCCGGTCAGTGAGCGCGAAGACCACAGGATCTTCATCGAGCAAACCGCGCGAAGCCAACAGCCAAACACGGCTGAGCCACAGAATCAAAAGCGGACTGACCAGCCACATGCGGGTCGGGTGGTGATAGAGCGCGGCCACGTCGTGGCCATTGATATAAAGGGCGAAGATCACAATGGAGGCATACGCACTGGAAGTGCCAAAGCTACGCAATTGCTCGATGTCACTCAGTAAGTACCCCCGGGCGTTGGTCGGGTTCGCCCCCCGGGCCCGCAGATTCTCCAACTCGCTGAAGCGTTTGACCATGGCCAGGCTGAGAAACAGAAAGATGGAGAAGGCAGCCAGCCAGGGAGACACGGCCGTGTCGGTAGCCGCCGCACCTGCCAGCATGCGGATGGTGTACAAGCTCGACAGGACCACGACATCCACCAACACGACACGCTTCAGGGCGAAGGAATACGCCAGCGTGGTGACCAGATACAGCAGCAGGTACAGCAGAAACGCGAGCGGCAGGTAGGCAGCCGTGATCAGGGCCAGCGCCAGCAGCGAAAAGGAGATGCCCAAACCGGCGCCCACCGAAAGATCACCCGCAGCAAAGGCGCGCTTCCGCTTTCTGAGGTGGACCCGGTCATGCTCCAGATCGAGCAGATCGTTAAGAATGTAAGTCGCCGAGGCGGTGAAACTGAAACAGAAGAAGGCGCCCACTGCCAGCAACAACGCTCCGACGTGCAGGGAATGAGCCAGCAGCAGGGGCAGGAACACGAGCACGTTCTTGGCCCACTGATGCACCCGAAGGGCTTTCGCCAACGCGGCCGGCAGGCTGGCACGGTCGAGGAAGGTGCGGCTCACGCTGATGTTCCGGCTCTTCAGAGCACTGCTCAACCCCAGGTGAGGGTTCGCCAGCATCGCCTGGCGGGCGCCCTGCAGGAGCGGCACATCCGGGGCGGCATTGCCGATATAGTCGAAGCCGTCGACCGGAAACCGCTGGTTCAGGTATTGCAGCTTGTTCTTCCCGATGAGGTTCACCGACCCATCGCTGGCCATGACTTCCTCAAAAATGCCCAGGTGATCGGCGATCCTGCGCGCCAGGACTCCGTCGGCGCCAGTAGCCAGATAGATCTTGCGGCCGGCCGCATGCTGCTCTTTCAGGTAGTCCAACAAAGGGCGGTTGTATGGCAGGTGTTCTACATCGAGAGCAACCCTGGAGGTCACTTGCGACTTGAGATTTGCTTTCCCCTGGATGGCCCACAAAGGCGCGCTCAACATAGCTGAGGGGTGCCGGCGGGCCAGGACCATGAGGGAGTCAACCAACGTGTCCGACTTCACCAATGTCCCGTCGAGATCGACGCAAAGTGGACGCTCTGCCTGGACGGCTGCCGGAGGCTGCATCACATCAAGATCGGTCATTGCCAGGAGTTCCCCCGTCGCTGGGTCTGGTCCAAATCTATCAATAAGATACGCGGGCAACTGGCGTGACCTGAATCCCCTGTACAGGTCATAACTTAAAGAATAGCAATGTTGCACGCCCGGGTCGAACCTTTGGTGCTCCCCACCCGTCTTATAGGTGTGTCGGATAGTGAAGGGTGTTACATGAAATTCAGTTACCTCGCGGCCGCTGTCGCCATTTGCGCTTCCTTATCAGGGGCACCCCGGCCGCTCTTCTCGCAAGAAACCTCTACCGGCCGCGCCATTGTGACCGCAACTTCAAAGAGAGCGGAAGATGTTACGATTCTGCCCCGGCAGAGTATCACTCTTGAGGAGAATCGTAAGCCGCAAGACGTTACCGGTTGGGTTCCGCTGCGTGGGCCCCGCTCCGGCTTGCAACTTGTCGTGCTCCTGGACGACTCTTCCCGTGGCAATTTGGGTTCGCAACTCAACGACATTCGAAGCTTCCTGGCCGGGCTGCCTCCCACAACCCAGGTGGCCATCGGCTACATGCGCAATGGATCGCCTAATTTGGTGCAAAAGTTCACTACCGATCACACCCAGGCGGCCGCGACCCTTCGTTTGCCTTCGGGAGAAGTCGGCATCAACGGAAGTCCCTACTTCTGTCTCTCCGATCTGGTCAAACATTGGCCGGGTGGCAACAGCAATGTCCGCCGCGAGGTCATCATGGTCACCGATGGCGTCGATCGCTACTCCGGGGCACGATTCGACCCGAATAACCCCTACGTGCAATCGGCCACCACCGACGCCCAGAAGGCGGGAGTGATCGTCTACTCGATCTACTACCGGGGTGCGGGACGCGCCGACCAAAATCTCCTGGTGACTGACGGCGGCCAAAACTACCTCACCCAGGTTTCCGGCGATACCGGGGGCAAGGTCTACCTGGAGGGTTTGGGCAACCCGGTGTCGTTCGCGCCCTTTCTTTCCGACATTCAACGCAAGCTGCAGAATCAGTACGAGTTGACCTTTGTCTCTTCGGCAAAACCGGGACTGCAGTCGGTTAAAGTAAAGACCAGCCAGCCCAACACCTCGTTGCAGTGGCCGGCGCGCGTTCCAGTGGGGACGATCCCCCAGTAACGGGCCCCTAACGAAAGGTCAATGATGCTAGCAAGACTGTTTCTATTCCTGGCCGTATTCGCGGGTTTTTGGCCGGCCGCGGCACAAGATGCGGCCAAGCCCGTCACCGTCCTCGGGACTGTGCAGACGCTGAGCGGCAGTACCCTCACCGTCAAAAGCGATGCCGGCGCTACCACGCAGGTAACAGTGCAGGACAATGCGCGTTTGCTGCGTATCGAACCGGGACAGAAGAGTCTGGCTGGCGCGAGTCCGTTCAGCATGACCGACCTGCAGCCGGGCGACCGCGTTATGGCTCGCGGCGCTGCCGGCGCGGACGGGAGTTCGCTCTCCGCCAACATGCTGGTTGCGATCAAGGGCGCCGACATCGCGCAGAAGCAGGAAAAGGAGCGGGAAGACTGGCAGAAGCGGGGCACCGGGGGCCTGGTCAAGTCGGTGGACCCGGCCGCGTCCACGATCACCATCTCCAGCGGCCCGGGGGCAACCCGGACAGTAGTCATCCACGCCACGCCCACAACCGTGATTCGCCGCTATGCTCCAGGCTCGGTCAAGTTCGACCAAGCGGTCAAAGGGACCCTTGACCAGATCAAGCCAGGCGACCAGGTGCGTGCTCGGGGTGCGAAAGACGATGGCGGCGCCACGCTGGAGGCAGAGGAAATTGTCAGCGGAAGTTTCCGCAACCTGGCCGGCGCGATTCAAGCAGTGAATGCCTCGGCGTCCACAATCACCCTGACGGATACGGTCACCAAGAAGCCGGTGGTCATTACCGTCACGGCTGACAGCGAAGTGAAGAAGCTCGATCCCGCAATTGCGCAGCGGATCGCTGCCCGCCTGAACGGCGGCGGTGCCGGGGGTGCGGGGCGACCGAATGGGCCTGGAACCGCAGCCGGGGCGCCCGCTGCTGCCGCTCCCCCGGAAGGAGCGCCACCGGCAGGGACCGGCCGGGGTGGACCAGGCGGTGGCGGACCAGGCGGCGGCGGACAAGGACGCGGCCCCGATTTTCAACAGATATTGACGCGCGCCCCCTCCGTGACCTTGAAGGATCTACAGAAGGGCAACATGGTGATCGTTGTGGCAACCGAGGGCCAGACTCCTGATACCGCCACCGCGATCACGGTGGTCGCTGGCGTCGAGCCCATGCTGCAGGCCTCGGCCAGCGCAAGCCAAGCCATGCTTTCTTCAGCCTGGAACCTGGGTGGAGAAGGCGGTGGCGGTGGAGGCGGGGACGCCCAACAGTAGAACTCAGAGCGGAATGAACAGTACAAGCCCAAACAGAAGCCGATGGGTGCCCCATGTTCGCGCAGCTAACGTGGGCCGAATATGAAATCTTCGAATGCTTTCGCTCAATGAGTAAAAACGTTTGAGGGGCTTCGCCCATCTTTTTCGGCCCACGTTAGCTGGCGCGAACATGGGGCACCCATCGGCTTCTGTTTGGCCCCGGCAGCAACTAGTCCATCAGGATTGGGGCGAAAGGAATCCAGAGATTTGCGGTTTTGCTGACTTCATTACAATTAAGAAGGACTGAATTCTTGGGGAGAACTTTGCATCGATTTGTCGCTATCTGCCTATTTGTGTTTTTAATTCTTGCCGGGACCACAACTGTCCTGGCCCAAACAGCAACGGGTAAATTAAGCGGCCAGGTAGCTGACCCGAGTGGGGCGGTGATTCCCCAGGCAGCGCTGACGGTGACGTCGGCCGCCGGAGTCAGCCGCACCGGCAAGTCGGACGAATCCGGCCAATATACGATTTCCGGGCTTGCCCCCGGCGCTTACACCGTTACCGTGCAAGCCGGCGGTTTTTCGACGTTCACCTCGCCGTCGGTAAAGATAGCGGCCGGACAAACGCAGCACCTGAATATTGCGCTCGCGATTGAAATGGCCCAGCAGCAGGTGCAGGTCACCGGCGATGCCCAGAGCGTCAGCGTGGATCCCGACAACAACGTGAGCGCCGTGGTGCTCACCGGCAAAGACCTGGATGCTCTCTCGGACGACCCGGACGAATTGTCCAACGAACTAACGGCCTTGGCCGGACCGGCCGCGGGTCCCAACGGAGGACAGATCTTCATCGACGGGTTCACCGGCGGCCAACTGCCGCCGAAATCGGCGATCCGCGCCATCATCATCAACCAGAACCCCTTCTCCGCCCAGTACGACACACCGGGTTACGGCCGGATCGAGATCCTGACCAAACCGGGCACGGACAAACTGCACGGCCAGCTTTTCTTCAATGCCGATGCTTCGGCGTTCAACACCAGAAATCCTTTCGCCGCGAACCAGCCGCCGTACCATACGTTCCAATACGACGGCAACGTCGGTGGCGCCTTGGGCAAGAAGGCTTCGTTCTTCTTCTACGCCTGGCGCAGGGACGTCCAGGACAACAGCATCGTCAACGCCAACGTGCCGTATGTGCCGGACCCCGCAACCTGCGGTCCGGAGAGCGCGGTGGTCGAAACCAGCGGCACCCTTTGCAATCTCGCGGTCCCCTACCCGCAGACCCGTCAGGAGGTGAGCCCACGGATCGACTATCAATTGACTGCCAACCAAACCTTAACGGTCCGTTACAGCCACTACCAGGACACGCGCACCAACAGCGGATTGGGCGGCAGCCCGTTTGTACTGCCGAGCCAGGGCTACAACACCAACTTGGTGGAGAACCGGGTCCAGATCAGCGACAGCCAGGTTTATGGAGCGAAGTTCGTCAACAACACCCGTTTTCAGTTCTACCGCGACACCAATCACCAGACTCCCCAGGTGGTGGCTCCGGCGATCAATGTGCTGCAAAACTTCCAGGGCGGCGGCAGTCCCCTCGGCGAGGTGCGCGATACCCAAAACCACTATGAATTCCAGAACTACGCTTCGCTCGCCCTCGCGAAGCATTACATCCGCTTCGGGGGCCGTCTGCGCAACACGCACGACACCAATTACTCCAATGCAAATTTTGAGGGCACCTACACCTATTCGAACCTGAACGCTTACCTTGCCGCCAAGCCGAGCCAGTTTTCTATAACGACGGGGGCGACCACGCAGACCTCCAGCATCACCGACCTGGGCCTTTATGTAGAAGATGACTGGAAAGCACGCCCTAATTTCACCATCAGCTATGGACTGCGATTCGAGACGCAAAACCACATTCCCAACAAGGTTAATTTCGCGCCGCGCTTAGCGCTTTCCTACGGGATTGGCGAGGGCGGTAAGCCGCCCAAGACGGTGCTGCGAGCGGGTTACGGAATCTTCTACAACCGTTTCACGTATGATCTGCTGCTCAATACCGTTCGCTATAACCTCGACCAGCAAGGGCAGCTGCAGACGATCCAGTCCGATCCCAACGGGCCGCCTCCGGGCAGCACGACAGAAGAATCGCCCGCGCTGCCGACATATTATCGTTCCGAGCCCGGGCTGAATGCGCCGGCGAGTATCGAGACCGGGATGGGCGTCGAGCACCAGGTGAACAAAGCGGTAAGCCTCTCGGCGACGTATCTTTACTCCCGCGGCATTCATCAGCTCTTGTCACGTAATATCGATGCCCCGCTGCCCGACGGCACCCGCCCGGCCTTGCAACTTTGCCCTTCGGGTCCATGTAACATTTATGAGTACGATTCGCTGGGTGTATTCAAGGAAAACCAGGTATTCCTGAATCTGAACGTGGCTGCCGGCAGAAAGCTTACGTTCACCGGCTTTTATATTTACAGCCGGGCGAATGGTGATACGGGTGGACCCGGATACCATCCGTCGAATCAATACAACATCAAGCAGGATTACGGACGCCAGTTTTTCGATGTGCGCAACCGGGTTTTTGCGTTTGCCAACTACACTGCGCCGTATGGCTTCCGGATCAGCCCGTTTCTCAGCGCGTGGTCGGGAGCGCCTTTTAACATCCAAGTCAGCCAGGACGTCAATGGGGATTCCTTCTTCAACGATCGTCCCACCTTCGCTTCGTCGGGTTCGAATCCAGCGAACGTGGATGTGACGAAATACGGAAACTTTGACATCAGTACTACTCCGCCCGCGGGTGCGAAGCTGGTTCCCATCAACTACGGAAATGGTCCGATCCTGTTTGCGATGAACATGCGGGTGGCCAAGAGCTTCGGCGTCGGCCCCCGGGTGGAAGAAGGCAAGGGAGCTGTAGCCGGCGGGGGTGGTGGCGGACCGGGAGGCGGTGGGCATATGCCCGGAATGGGTCTCGGCGGCTCTGGCGGCGGCCCTCACGGGCCCACGACGCGCGTGGATCGACGCTACAGCATCACCTTGAGCGCTTTCGCGCACAACCTCTTCAACGTGGTGAATCTTGCTCCGCCCAATGGGACTTTAGGTAACCCGCCGGATGGTACGACGGACTCGCCCTTCTTTGGCAAGTCGAACCAACTAGCGTCGGGCTTCTTCTCCCACGGTTCCGCGGTACGGGACTTCAACTTCCAGGCAATGTTCAACTTTTGAGGAACGGACCCAAACTCCCGGACCAAACTGCACTTGACGGGTGCCCCATGTTCGCACCAGCGTACGTGGGCCGAAAAAGATGGGCGAAGTCCCTCCAACGCTTTTACTCATTGAGTGAAAGCATTCGAAGAATTCATAATCGGCCCACGTACGCTGGTGCGAACATGGGGCACCTCGTCAAGTGCAGTTTGGTCGTGTAAGATCCGTTGGTCCTGGAGTTCCGTTGGGCTCTGCAGCAAACTGTACCAGCTACGGTTACTCATCAGCCAGCAGACAAGAGCACCACATCCTGCCCCGCCATTTCAATCGTCGCGCAGGAGGCGCCTAGTACCTCTCCGTCGGCCTGCACCGCAATCGCCGGCTGGTATTTGCGACCGGGAATCGGGCTGCAGACCACACGCACCACATCACGGTAAGTCGCCGCCTCGCCGCCAGGACGAAAGAGGCCCTCAAACGTGGCCCGCGCCAAGCGAGCCCGGGAAGCACCCTCTACCGTAGCCAACCGGAGAAAGGGCAACTCCAACCCGCCCCCAGGCCGCCAACGGTTCAACTCACCCACCCGCACGCCGATCGCCTCGCACACCTGTTCCTGGATCACATCCCCGCCGCTCGTGGTGATCGCAATATCGAATGCCTGCACCGGATAATTGAGCAGTAGCTTGCCCCCAGCCAAAAAGTAAGCAGCACGGCCGGTAACATCTTTACCCGCGCGACGCGCCTCGGACATCAAAGCCGCATGCAAGCCCATGCCGGCAGCCATCGCGAACACCCAAGTCTGCTGCCCGCCCGCGCTGCAACAGGTAATCCTGCCTAGGGGCGCCCGAACGAGCCGGCCCCGCAGAACACCACGCGCCGCACTCGCCGGATCCAAGGGAACCTTCAAGTTCTGCGCCATCACGTTGCCGGTGCCGAAAGGGATAATCCCCAGCGGCACATCCGACCCCGCCATCCCCTGGATCACATCAAAAAGGGTGCCATCGCCGCCACACACAACGATGGCGTCATACCCTTCCGTCACCGCCCGCCTGGCCTTCGCCCCGCCGGCTCGGTTTTCCCCCGTTTCCATGACGTCGAGAGCGACGCCGGACTCATCGAAGACGCTGCGCACCTGGGCAATATCTCTCCGCCTTGCGCGTGTCTGGAGCAATATGGGGTTAACGAAGAGAAGGATCTTCCGCATCGCGCTTTAAAATTGCGCCGGTTTCTCCCAATCGGAGAAAACGAACTGTTCAATCGGCTTTCGCTCGCGCGGCGCTACTTCCATCTTGAGCATGTAATCGGGCAGAACCGATGGGTCACCCAAATAACCAATGGCCGTGACCGCGCCGATTTCATAGTCGCTCGGAATGCCAAACGATGCCCGCGCCAGCTCTTGATCGAAGCCAGCCATGGAATGGGTATGCAATCCGTCCGTGGTCGCCTGCAGTCCGATGTACGCAGTCGCGGCACCAGTATCATGCAACGCATACGCGTTGGGGTTGCCTTTTTGCGTGAAGGTCTTTTTGGCCACCGAGAGCACCAGCACCGGAGCGGTCTTCGCCCAGTTCTGATTGAACTCAACCAGCGTAGCGAAGATCTTCTTGTACGTTTCGTCTCCGCGCCGCCCTACAAGAAACCGCCATGGTTGCTCATTCGACGAAGAGGCCGCCCAGCGCGCCGCCTCGAACAGCCGTTTCAACTCAGCCGCGGATACATCCTTATCAGAATAGGCGCGGGGGCTCCACCGGCGCCGGATCACATCATGCACACCGGCTCCCTCAGGCGCATGCTTCAACTTATCGATGGCTTGGATATCAGGCACGAAACTCCTCCTAAAAAAGCAAACAAAAAATCGCCTGCTCTCATGGAGAGCAGGCGGTGATGTGGGTATTATCGCATCCGCATTATTCGCGGACGCCTTCAACAAAGGCTTTGAGTTTGCGCGACCGGGAAGGATGGCGCAATTTGCGCAGCGCCTTGGCCTCAATCTGCCGGATCCGTTCGCGCGTGACCTGGAAGCTCTGACCCACCTCTTCCAGGGTGTGCTCGGAACCGTCTTCCAGCCCGAACCGCATCTTGATCACGCGCTCTTCCCGCGGAGTCAAGGTGCGCAGAACCTGGGAGGTGTACTCCTTGAGATTCACGCTGATGACCGCTTCGGAAGGCGACACGGCCTGGCGATCTTCAATAAAGTCGCCCAAGTGCGAATCTTCTTCCTCGCCGATCGGAGTTTCGAGCGAGATCGGCTCCTGCGCAATCTTGAGAACCTTTCTCACCTTCGCTACCGGGATATCCATCCGGCGGGCGATCTCCTCAGACGTGGGCTCGCGGCCGAGTTCCTGTACCAGCTGCCGCGAAGTGCGGATCAGCTTATTGATGGTTTCGATCATATGCACCGGAATACGGATCGTCCGGGCCTGATCGGCAATGGCGCGTGTAATCGCCTGGCGAATCCACCAGGTAGCGTACGTGGAGAACTTGTAACCACGCCGGTACTCGAACTTATCCACCGCCTTCATCAAACCGATGTTGCCTTCCTGGATCAGATCCAGGAATTGCAGACCGCGGTTGGTGTACTTCTTGGCGATCGAAACGACCAGTCGCAGGTTAGCCTCGATCAACTCGCGCTTGGCCTGCTCGGCGTCCATGTCGCCCTGGATCATCTCGCGCTGGGTGCGCTTGAGTTCGGCGATGGAAACGCCGGCATCCTGCTCGAGTTTCTCCAGATCGGTTTTGCAGTTCTTTTGCTGGCGGCGATATTCCTTGCGCAGCTCTTCGCTCTTCGACTGGTCGTGCTTCTGCTCCAGCGACTTGACCTGCCGCTCCAGCATGCGCATGGCGTCGACGGTCTTGTTGACCTTGTCCAGCAGCCGCTTGCGTTCCGCGTTGGTGTACTTCAGTTCACGAACGATGCGCGAGACTTCGACCCGCTCGCGGTTCATCATCCATCGGGTTTTGCGATGCTCCCGGGCTTTCGCCTTGGGATTGATGGTGTCCAGCTTCTCCAGCAGCAGAGCAGCTTTTTTCTGGTGCTTGATCAGCGTGTCGACCCGGCCGATGGTGACCCGGATGCGCGCCTGCAGAATTTCTTCGGTGATCTCTTCCTCGTCGAAGATCACCACTTCCTTGATATTGCGCACGCCACGCTTGAGGTCTTCGCCCAGGGCGACGATCTCGCGAATGACGATCGGCGACCGGGAAATCGCCTTGAGGACCCGTAATTGCCCACGCTCAATGCGCTTGGCAATCTCGACTTCGCCTTCTCTGGTCAGCAGTGGAACAGTACCCATTTCGCGCAGGTACATGCGAACGGGGTCATTGGTTTTCTCGAGTGTGCCCGGTGTGAGGTCGAGTTCGACATCCTCGCCCTCCTCACCCTCGCTCTCGAACTTATCTGCGCCAAACTTGGGACCACCCTCGAGCACGTCAATGCCCTGGGTCCCGATCGTGGTCAGCAGATCGTCGAGATCGTCCGGTGAATGCAGATCCCCAGGAATCAGGTCGTTGACCTCGTTATAGGTCAGGTAGCCTTTTTCCTTGCCTGCATCAATCAGTTTCTGAATATCTTCTTCGTACTTGTCTTCAATAGCCAAGCAAATCCTATCCCGTACATGGTTTTTCGGATCGGTCCGTGCTCAGAAAGGACAGGGTGCTATGCGAGCCGCTAAGGGCATATTCCGGACGGTTGATAAACCGTTTGGGCAAGTAGACGCACGTCCTTCAAAGAGTTATAGAATATCATGGATCGGAGTGCGTTCCCGGGCCGTTCCCAGAACGTTAACCCCCTCCAACTCCGATGTGCATTATTTAGATGTAAAATTTACCGTTCGGTTTCACCGGGCGCGGGCTGAGTCTTCACAATTTCTGCAACCTGCAGCAGCCCTGATCCCCCACCAGCACCCGCACAGATGGACGCTGCCGGCTAAATACCTGCCTCCCGCATTTCCCGGTCCACTTTCATTTTTTCGGCCATGAATACGGCCAGTTGGGCCAAGTCGCCGCGGCGCTCTGCATCCGCGATGTCGGCCCGAACCCGTCGCTGCAGCGACTCGAGGCGGCGGTATTTGAGTGACTCCAGGGCCGCTTCCACCTCGCTCACCTCGACCTCGCCGTGCTCGCGCAGCAAGACCTGCGCCAGCATCGCCCGCTGGCGCGGATCGGACACCGCCGCTAGCGGCTCCACGGGGCCACGGTCGCGCAAAAGCGTCAGCACAGGCGTCACCCCAAGGCCCTCAAAGGATTGGGCTTGGCTGCTTAACGCCGCAGTGCAGCACAGGAAAACCCTGCTTCCGGGAGGAGACGCAGCCGCCCGCAACAGCACCCTCTCGGCTTCAATTAACGTCACCCCAGCCGACGGCCTGACGTCGTCCCGGCGCTTGCGAACCGCTTGACGCAGTTCATCCCGGACGAGGGCGGAGTCGATACCCAGCTTCTGCGCGGCGTCGGAGGCAAACTCGTCGCGCACGATGGGATCGGGCATGCGCCGAATATGCGGCATAAGGAAGCTCAGGGCCTTGCTCTTGCCCTCCGCGGTCCGGGGCGGAAAAAGCTGGATGGCGCGGTCAATCAGGTAGTCGGAATGACGCCGGGCGCCCTGAACCGCCGCCACATATGCCTGGATACCGCGCTCCCGGATATAGCGATCGGGATCGAGGCCCGGCTCGAGGGTCACCACCTTGACCTCAAAATCCTCTTCCGTAAGCATGGCAATCGACTTTTCCGCAGCACTGGCCCCCGCGGCATCTGGATCGAAATTAATAAAAAGCCGCTTGGTGTACCGGCTCAGCAAGCGAACTTGCATCTCGGTGAATGCCGTGCCGCTGGTCGCCAGCACGTTCGGGATCCCCGCCATGTAGGCGGAGATGCAGTCCATCTGCCCTTCCACCAGCAGGGCAAAATTGTCCTTCCGGATGGCCTGCCGCGCCTTGTCCAGATTGAACAGCACTTCCCCTTTCGAATACAGCGGAGTCTCCGGCGAGTTCATGTACTTCGGTCCGGATTTTTCCTCACTGTCCAGCGCCCTCGCAGTAAAGGCGATCACCCGCCCAGACTCATTGCAAATGGGAAATGTGACGCGCTTGCGAAAACGGGCGTAAAGCGGCCCAGCCGAACCATCCGGCTGCTCCTTCGAAGAAAGCAGCCCGGAGAGCCGCAGCAGATCGGGCGGCGCCGTAGACTGCAGCCGGTCGCGCAGCGCGTTGAACGAATCCGGAGCATACCCGATGCGGAATTTTGCGATAGCCTCCGCTGTCAAACCGCGCCCGGTGAGGTACTCGCGCGCCCGGGCACCCTCGGCGGAACGCAACTGCTCTTCGAACCAGGTGGTCGCCACCTCGTGCAGCTCCAGCAATTTGCCCCGCTGGCGATTTTCTTCAGCCTCCTCCAGCGTAGCGAATTCCCGTTTGGGCAGCGCAATCCCGCATTTCCTGGCTATGATCTTGACCGACTCGGTAAAACCGACGTTCTCGATCTTCTGCACGAAGGAAAAAACATCACCCGACTCATTGCAACCGAAGCAGTGGTAGAACTGGCGCACCGCATGCACAGAAAAGGACGGGGTTTTCTCCCCGTGGAACGGGCAAAGGCCGGCGTAGTTCTGGGCTCCGGATTTCTTCAGCGTGATGTACTCGCCGACGATGCGGACGATATCCGCCTGCTGTTTTACGAGTTGAGCAAAGTCAGAAGCCACAGGAATTCTTTACACCATTAAAACACCAAGCGCAGACCGTCCAGCAGCTCCTGCGGCTGTTTTCCCTGTTCCCGCAAGACCCGCAAACTGAGCGCGTCATGCCGTTTGGCCAGCCGCTGCCCCTGCCCATCGAGCATCAAATCGCAGTGATACCACGCGGGCGACGGAACCCCCAGCGCCCGCGCCAGCAGAATCTGCCGGGCAGTTGATTTGAGCAGGTCGGCTCCGCGAACCACCTCGGTGATTTGCATGGCCGCGTCGTCCACCACCACGGCAAGCTGGTACGCGGGAAGGTCGTCACGCCGCCATACCAGGAAATCGCCAAAGTCCTCACCCGCCACCAGCCGCTGCCGGCCGAAGTGTCCGTCTTCAAACTCGATAACTTCTCCTTCTGGAACGCGAAACCGCCAGTTAGCCCCGGAAGGGTCCACCGCATTGGTAATCGTCGAAGTGCGGCAGGTTCCAGGATAGATTCCTTCATCGTCATGCGGGGCCTGAATCGCCATCGCCAGATCTTTACGTGAGCAGCGGCAGGGATAGAGCCAGCCGGACTGGAGCAGCCGGCTCCACGCATCCCGGTACAGGGTATAGCGCTGGCTTTGGGTATACGGCGCGAAGGGACCGCCGACGTCCGGCCCCTCCTGCCACTCGAGTCCCAACCAATGCAGGTCTTCGATCATGGCTTCGCGAAAGTGCGGCTGGGCACGCTGAAGATCCAGATCCTCGTCGCGCAGGATCAGCGTGCCCTGCGCGGCAAGTGCGCGCTGCTGGGCAATCCAAAACGTACGGGCGTGGCCGAGATGGAGATATCCGGTAGGCGACGGAGCCAGCCGGCCTCGATACCTGCTGCTGCTCAAAACAGACCTCAAAATAGATCGGGAATGCTGGAAAAAGCAATGCGCGTGGGAGCCGCCGCCCCCGCCAATAGCATGCTGGCAAAACACAGAGTATTGGTCCCGTACTTGTAGTTCACCCGGTCCATGGTCGTCGACAGCCGCGTGCGTTTCCCCTCCTCTTCCAGGCCGGAGAAGAGACTGAGGGTATGCAGGTGATCGGGGACCAGGTTGCCGAGCGTGACGCCCACGAAGAACGGCTTCTTCTGCTCGCGGCCGGCGGGACTTTGGCTCCACAGCCGCTGCAACCCTTCCAGCAAAGTCTGGTTATCCTGGCACTCGAGCAGAGGGCAGCTTTGCGCCCAGGGCTGTTGGCGAATGCCGGAGGAATGCTTCGAACTCCCGCTGCTCACCGCAAAACGAATGGTCAAGGTCATATGCGAGGCCCAAAGCCCGGCTTTCCGCAGCCGCATGGCGGCCTTGTGCAGCAGCTTGTTCGCCACGGCATAGGCGCCCTCCGGCGTGCGCAGCTCTGGGGACAGGACGTGCGAGTGGCCGATCGACTTCTGATACTCCAACTCCCCGTCGCCGAAATCCTCTCCGCGCAGCCAGTGCCAAAGCTTTTCCCCGCCGATTCCGCCCCACGCCTGGTGTAGTTGTTCGTGGTTGAGCGCCAGCAACTGCGCCATGGTGTGGATCCCAGCTTGTTGCAGCCGCTTCTCCATGCGTGCACCCACGCCCGGCAGATCACGAGGCGTCAATGCGGTAAGGGCGTCGGGCAGCAGGTCCGGTGTCAGCGCGACTAAGCCGTCCGGCTTCTCCATGTCTGACGCGACTTTGGATAAGTACCGGTTAGTAGCCAAGCCGACCGAGCAGCGAAGCGTCGCACCGGCTTTGCGGCGGACCGCAGCCTTCACCTCGCGCGCCAGCTCCAGCGCTGCCAGAAGAGGCTGTTCCCGGCCGAGCAAGCGGCAGGCCATCTCATCGATCGACATGACAGAGGTAACGGGAAGGCAGGACTCCACTGCTTCCACGACCCGATGGTGGTAATCCACATATAGCTCATGCCGTGCCTCCACCAGGATGATTCCGGGACAAAGCCGCTTAGCCTCGCCCACCTGGGTTCCGGTACGCACACCATAGTGCTTGGCCTCGTAACTCGCGGCGATACAGCAGGTAGTATCGGCCACCAACGGGACCACGGCCATGGGACGGTCGCGCAGCTCGGGCCGCAGCTCCTGCTCTACCGAAGCAAAGTAGGAATTGAGATCCAGGAAAAGCCATTGCAGCCGGGGATCTTCCCTTCGGAACGTGTTGGAAAACTCGGAAGTCACATCAGACCAGCTTTGCCGGTATCGCATTTCTTATGGCGATGCTAAGCTTTGTGGCATCGGGGCATTTGGGAATGTGGACGTGCTTGTTCCCATAACGGAAGCAAGCATAAAAAATATTTTGTATCCTGGATAACCAACTCTCCGATTTAGGGTTTCATAAAGCGTGGAGTAGCGAGTATGCATCCTCTGCATTTTCACACCATCACCCACTTGCTGTTGGAGTTTGAGTCTTACGGTCCGGCGATTTTCATCACCATTGGTGCTGCATTGCTGATGGGTTGCGGGATAGGCGCAACCTGCTCACCGTGCAAGGAAAAGGACGACGTTTTTCATCGCCAGGTGTTCTAAGGCTCTTACAACTCTCGCTCTGCCGTAACCCCCCGTTCGGCCTACTCTTTCCTGTTGCCAAAAATAACTTGATGTCCTGGCCGGCGGTCTGCTTTACTCCACCGCATGCAGGAATCGGAAATCTGGCTGACACGCTGGCAGGGCGCAGGTCTGCTCGACGATCCCACTGCCGCCGCTATTCGAGCGTATGAGGAAGTTCACGCCAAGCCCAGCAGCCGCCGCTGGCAGGTGCTGATTGCGCTGGTCTTAGGCGCCATCCTGCTGGGAGCCGGAGTGCTCCTCTTCGTAGCGGCTCATTGGGATAGCGTCTCGCCGATAGTGCGCTTGATGCTGGTACTCGCCATGCTGGGCTTCTTCCACGCACTTGGCCTGGTCACCCGCACGCGTTTTGCCGGCTTCGCCACGGCCATGCATGCCGTCGGCACCATCTCCGCCGGCGCGGCGATCGCGTTGGTGGGGCAGATCTTCAACATGCAGGAACATTGGCCGGCGGCGGTCATGTTGTGGGCGCTCTGCGCCGCGGCCGGCTGGGCGCTGCTGCGCGATCAATTTCAACAGAGTCTTACGCTGTTGCTGGTCCCGGCATGGATCGCCTGCGAATGGATCGATCGGGCGAGTGGCCACGGCGGCGCGACGACTTACATGGCCCGCTTTCTTGCGGTAACCGGCGCTGCTTATCTCACTGCCTTTTTGCATAGCGGCCGCCGCGCGGTGTTCTACATCCTGTTTTCCGCGGGAGCGCTGCTGCTGCCGGTCACTGTATTGATCCTTTCCAGAGGGTGGAGCGACGCCGAATACAGCGGCGTTTTGCCACTTTCTTATAGGCTCTGCGCGTGGGCGCTTCCGCTCCTCGCCATTGCGGCCGGTTGGTTCCTCAACCGCAAGACCTGGGTTCCTCTTCTGGTGGTTACGGGAGTAGTATGGGCGCTTCCCTGGGCTCAGACTCAGCTCGTCGAGAAGCTGGGGATGGGCACCTGGTCTCACAGCGAACCCTCCTGGCTGGCTTACGCGATGGTGGCCGCGACTGCGGTTTTCCTGGTTTGGTGGGGCATCCGCTTGGTTTCGAAGCCGCTTGTGAATTACGGGACGGTGACCTTCGCCCTGACTGTGATGTGGTTCTACTTTGGCAACGTGATGAACAAGCTTGATCGCTCGTTCGGGCTCATTGGTCTCGGCATTCTCTTCCTTGCCGGGGGATGGGCCTTGGAACATACGCGCCGCCGGATTGTCGCGGGCATGGGAGTGGAGGCGTGAGGGCCATCCGTCCCGGACTTGCTCTCTTGTTCATCCAGCTTGTCCTGGTGCTGAGCATTGCCGGCAAATATCTGTACGAACGGCAGACACGGCCCCGGGTATGGGTGCGGGCCGCCCAATTCGATCCGGCTCTTCCCCTGCGTGGCCGTTATCTCGCCTTGCAGCTGCTGGTGAATGCCTGCGGCCTGCCCCCAGAGGCCGGCAGCAAGTATCCGCCCTTTTACCGGGGCCCTAGGTCATGGCAGTGGAATGTATCGCTCGTCGCGGACAACGGCAAACTGGTGCCGATGCTAGCCCCGCAGAGCCAGCAGGTGCTCATCATAAGCGGGGGGAGACCCTGTGATCGCGCGACTCTAAGCCCCCAAGCAATGCTCTTTATCCCGGATCGCGCCGAGCTGCCCTTGCCGCTTAAGCCGGGCCAGGATCTCTGGGTAGAAGTTACTGTGCCGGCGGCCGGTCCGCCCCGGCCTCTCCAAATCGCCAGTCTCAAGCGCAGAGGGTTTCCGCCCCCTAAAGCTGGACTGATGGGCTTTAATGCCTGCGCGGGAACAAAATCTCAAGGACCAAGCAAACCTGATGGGTGCCCCATGTTTGCACCAGCGTACGTGGGCCGATTACGAATTCTTCGAATGCTTTCACTCAAGGCCTAGAAGCGTTTGATGGGCTTCGCCCGTCTTTTTCGGCCCACGTACGCTGGTGCGAACATGGGGCACCCATCAGCTTTGTTTGGTCCTTGAGATCCAGTGGCCGCTCTAAATCCCGTCTCATTTTTGCTGTTTGCGGCACGACTTAAAGTCGTGTTACCCCTTCAACTGAGGCTTACCCTTCGGACCCCACTCCACATACCCCATCGGATGATGATGGTCGTGGGTAAAAAGCACCAGCCACTGCTCCGGAATGGCCCGGCTCAGGAAGCGCTTTCGCTGCTCGATGCAAGTAAGCGGGTCAAGGTCATAACCCATCACCCAAGTCACGTCCAGATGCGCACTGGTAGGGATCAAATCAGAGATGTAACACGCCCGCCGGCCCCCGGAATCAAGCATCACCGCCATCATCTGCGCGGTGTGCCCGGGAAAAAGTTCCACTGAAACCCCAGGGACAATCTCCTCCCCACCTTCAACCAGGCTCATCTGCCCGCTCGCGATAAGTGGATCGTAATTGTCGCTGATATAACTAACCGCGTCGCGCTCCAACTGCAAATGGCCGTGCTCCACTTCGCCCCGGTGCGCAAAGTAGCGGGCATTTGGGAAAGTAGGCACAACCCTGCCATCGTCAGTCCGGGTGGTGTTCCACCCGCAGTGGTCGAAGTGCAGATGGGTGTTGATCACCACATCCACCTCCTCCGGCCGAATCCCGGCCGCAGCAAAGCTCTGCGGCAACATCTGCTTCGCCTCGAAAATATTCCGCTGTTTTTCCGATAGCTTATTGCCGATGCCCGTCTCGATCACCACTGTGTGCTTGCCGGTGCGGACCACCACCGTATTGAGCCCGAGCAGAATCTGATTCCGCTCGTTCGCCGGCGCGCGCTTTTCCCACAACGGTTTCGGCACCACGCCGAACATGGCGCCCCCATCCAGCAGATAACTTCCATCTGTCAGCACCGTCAGATCAAACTCACCCACCGTCGCATGGCCACGCACCAAATCCTGACTCATGGCTGCACCGCAAGGTCATCCGCGATCGGCGACAGAAGATAGAACTGAAAATGCGCCAGGATCCGCGCGAACAAGTGAGCGGTGGCTTCCGCCCCATCGATGCCGTGGGTCTTGCGCGGGTAAAGCTGCAAATCATACGGCAAATCCGCGTCGATCAGTTGCTGGATGAACTGAATGGAATTCTCAAAATGCACGTTATCGTCTCCCGTTCCCTGGACCAGCAGCAGACGACCCTTGAGATTCGCAGCCGCATTCGCCACCGAATCATCGCGATAGACATCCGCATTCGCCGCCGGCAAGCCCAGGTAGCGCTCGGTATAGATGGAATCGTAATTCTGCCAATCGGTCACCGGAGCCACCGCCACCCCGGCGCGAAAACGGTCGCTGTGGGTCAGGGCATACAGGGTGAAACTACCGCCCCAACTCCATCCCCACCACCCAAGCCGCTTCGGATCAAGCTGGGGATACGCCCGCAGCGTTTGGTCCAAAGCCGCAATCTGATCGCCCAACTGCACCGGACCAAAATTATGATAGGCCGCTTGGGCGAATTCCCGGCCTCGCCCCGCCATTCCCCGGTTGTCCACATGCAGTACGGCGAACCCACTCTGCAGCAGCACCTCATCAAACAGGCGCTCCCGGCCCTCCCATCTCCCCGTAACCGTTTGTACATGAGGCCCGCCATAAGGATTCACAATCAAGGGCACGCTGGCAGTCGCCGTCTTGTTTGGCGGCAACATCAGCCGGCCATACAGCGTGGTGGCGCCATCGGCGGCCTTCCACTCGACCGCTACCGGCGGGGTCAAGTTCGCGTCGAGCGGAGCCTTCCAAATCGTTTGGCACTCGGTCTGGTGGCGGCACATTTTCAACTCAGGCGGCGTCGAGGTCGAGGAAACCACGTCGGCAAAGAAATTGGTGTTGGGGGAGAAGACCGGCTCATGCCATTCTCCCGCCTGGCCTACCTGGTGCTTTCCCTCGCCATTCAACCCCACCCGCCAGATCTGTTGCTGTCGCGGATCTCCCTCGTTGGAAAGGTAGTAGACACTATGCGTGACCTGGTCCACGCCCACGATATCTCCTACCTCCCAATGACCACCGGTCAACTGCTTCACCAGGCTGGCTGGCCCGCTGGAAGGATTGGCTGCGTCAAACGAGTACAGGTAGAGATGGTTGAATCCGTCGCGCCAGCTGGTAAGCAGGAAGTTCGAACCGAAGAAGTTCAGATCATACGATCCATCCAGATACTTTTCGTCTGTCCTGGTAAGCACCGGCTGAGGTTGATCGCCCGCGAGATCGGCAAAATACAACGTCAACTTTTTCTGATCGCGGGTCAGGACCTCCACCCACAAGGTCTGGGAATTCACCCAGCCGAAGCGAGGAATGTAATCATTTCCGCTTTCCAGGGGCAGCTTGATCCACTTGGTTTTGCCGCCCGTGGCGCTCACCACGCCCAGCCGGACCGCCGGATCCGGATCACCCGGCTGCGGATAACGCTGGCGGTCGACCGTGGCGTGGCTGGGAATCCAGTCGGCGATGGGATATTCGGGTACCGAGCTCTCGTTCATCTGCAGATATGCCAGGCGGCGCGAGTCGGGCGACCAGAAATAGTTGCTGCGCACATCCAGCTCTTCTTCGTACACCCAGTCCACTTCCCCATCGAGCACCGTATCCGCTTGAGAATCCGTGAGCCGGTTCGCGATATTGCTTTCGCGCATCCGGCGCACATAGAGGTTGTGCTCGCGGATGTAAGACAGGTAGATCCCATCGGGAGAGAACTTGGGATCGTCGCCGCTACCGGCCCCGCTCGACGCCACCTCCACGCCGGTTTTGTTTGCCAGATCGAAAAACCACAGCTGCCCATTGGAATCGAAGAGGAGGTGCTTCGAATCCGGCACCCAGAAGTAGCTCGGCACTTTGTAGCGGGCGCGGTTGTTGAGGTCATGCTCCGACGTGCTGGGGGAAATGAGGGCCTTCATTCTGTCGTGGTCCACCAACACTTCCTGTTTCGCCGTCCCGCCTTCCACCGCCATCAGATCGCCGTTCTCGGCGATATAGCTGAGCCGCGTCCCGTCCGGGCTCCACGCGATGCCTTGCGGAGGGCGGGTGGCCTGCGCCTGGCTATAGATCTGTTCAATCGTCACCGGCTTCGGCGGTCCTGCCAGGTCGGCCGCCAAAGCCGCAAGCTGGGCGGAGAACGCAAGCACCAGGGCAGTGAAAATCGGTCTCAAAAATAGCTCCGTGAGGTGTGCTCAGAGCCTGAAGTGTATCGCACGCGGCCTGCCGGCGTGCTAGACTCCAGTACCACGCATGGACGTTCAATTGCAGTCGCTGATCCGCTTGCAGCAAGTAGATATCAAGATTACCCAACTGCTGGAAACGATCGCTGCCTTACCTCTGACGCTTCGCTCCATCGAAGAAAAGCTGCACCAGCAGAAGGTCGCCTTGGAGCAGGTAGACAAGGCCGTGCCGGCCGAAGAAGCTCGCCGGCGAAGGCTGGAAAGCGATCGCAAAGACCAGCAGCAGAAGCTGGTGAAGTACCGCGAGCAGTCGAGCAGCGTCAAAACCAACGAACAATTTCACGCTCTGCAACACGAGATCGGCTTTGTGGAAGCGGAAATTCGCCGCATCGAAGACGAGGAACTCTCCAGCATGATCAAGAGTGAGGGCCTCGAAGGCGAACGAGCCGAAGCGCGCAAGGCGTTTGCGGTACAGACAAAGCTGGTCGGCGAGGAAAAGGAGCGGGCGCGCCTTGCGGGGCAAGGGTACGACGCGGAACTGGCCGTTCTCAAACAGGAACGGGCCACGCTGCGCAAGGGAGTGTCGGAGACGCTGCTGGCGCAGTACGACCGGATTGCTTCCTCCTCGCGCAAGACCGCGCTGGCTAGAGCCGCCGGGCAGCGCTGTCTTTCCTGCCAGATGTCGTTACGGCCGCAATTTTGGAACCAGATCCGCGAGGGCACGCTGTTGAATTGTGAGAGCTGCGGGCGCCTGCTTTACTACGATCCCGGGCCGGTTGCCGTGCCGTCTTAGATAAAATCCAGGAATGAAACGAATTGCCGTTGACATGGACGAGGTGTTGGCGGACGCCTTGGCCGAACACCTGACCCGCTACAACCGCGACCACGACGAAGCCCTCACCAAAGCGGATTTGAACGGTAAGTGGCTCTGGGACATTGTCTCCACGGACCGGCACGCGCGGCTGGAGGGCTATCTCCGCAGCGAAGACTTTTTCGAAGACCTGCCGGTTCTCGAACACAGCCAGGAAGTTCTGGCCAAGCTAGTCAAGCACTACGAGATTTTCATCGCCACGGCGGCCATGGAGTTCCCCAACTCCTTCGGTCCCAAATATCGCTGGCTGAGGCGCCATTTCCCCTTCATTCCGCCTATGAACTTTGTGTTTTGCGGGGACAAAAGCATCTTGCTGGCCGACTATTTGATCGACGACTCTCACCGCCACTTCGAGCGCTTCAAGGGCCAGGGGATCCTATTTTCCGCTCCCCACAACGCGGGGGTCACCGGCTTTCGCCGCGTAGCTGGCTGGCGAGAAATCGAAGAGTTCTTCCTGCCAGTAGGTAGAGCCTAAGCCACCGCTCCGGTCGAGACCTTGTCATCCCGAGGAGCCGACTTGCCTGCGGCAAGTTAAGGGAGCAATGAACAGTACAGACCACCGCGGACCCGACGGGTGCCCCATGTTCGCGCCAGCTAACGTGGGCCGAAAAAGCCGGGCGAAGCCCCTCAAACGCTTTTGGTCGGTCCAGGTTCGGTTGTTCATTAGGAGCGAAACCGAGGGACCTGCAGTTCTACGGACCTTTCGGGGAAATGCTTTTCTGCTTTTCGACAGAGTAGTAGAGAGTTCTGCGGTTCACTCTCGGATCTACCCTCGGTCCGTTGTCAGGACATGAAAACGAGTTTACTGCTGGGACGGAACGTTCTCCTTGGAACGAGGGGGAGTCTGCAACGTCGAAGGCTTCCCGGCAGGCACATTCAAAGCAACAGCAGCCTTCGCCGTAATGGACGACCCCAAGGGCCTTAAATTCATGGCCGGCTGCGGAGTCTGCATCTGGTGCATCGTCACGATGATGGCCTGGGCCGGCGTCTTACCCGCACAGCGGTAGCTATGGGGCGTGCTGGCATCGAAATAAACCCCATCCCCTGGAGTCAAAACATGCGTCTTATCAGCATGCCGGATCTCTAATTCCCCGTCCAAAACGTACAGGAACTCATACCCGGGATGAACATGAGGACGAACCTCACCGTTCTTCCTTAACGGAATAAACTCCGCGAAATAAGGATCCAACTGGCGGTCGGGAACCATGTACCCGAGGCTCTCAAAATAGTAGGTGGGATCGTCAACCCCAGTCTGTGGCAACCGAACGCGCTCCTTCTTGCGATGGATACGGAACAACGTGTGCGGCTCAGTCTCGAAGAAGTACGAAAGATCCTTGCTGAAAACCATCGCCACGCGAGCCAGGTTGCGCAGTGTCGGCACTACGCGTCCGGTCTCCAGCTGCGAAAGAAAACTTGCGGACAAGCCGGTATGGCGTCCAAGCTCAACCAGCCCCATCGACTTTTTCAGGCGAAGCCGCTTAATGCGCTCGCCAATGCGCTTTTCGGCTATGAACGTTTCTGCACTGGCGGGGTCAATTTGGGAGTTTACGGCCTCTTTGCTATCCACTGCACAGCTCCTGCACTGCTTAATCTGTCTGTGAGTCTGATGAAGAACCGTGCTGGAATGTTGCTAATAACAAAACACTTTTCTTCTACATCAATATTATGGCAAAACCTGGCCCCAAGCGCCAGCATCGCACTCGAACCGAGGATGTATTGAGATGAGCGCGGACCGGATTTTGTTGACTGGATCATCGGGACTAATTGGTCCCTTTTTAGTACGAAGCCTGGAGGCAAAACGGATTTCCACCGTCATCCTGCATCGTCAAACCGCAAAGGCCAGTCCTGGTGGAGAAGTATGGGACCCCTACGCGGCCCAGCCTGTCAGCCATCCCGAGACACTTGAAGGGATAACCGCTGCAGTCCACCTTTCCGGCGCCAACCTCGCCGCGCAGCGCTGGAGCCCCTCCTACAAACAAGAACTCGCCGCCAGCCGCATTACGACCACCCGAGCCTTGGCTACGGTGCTGTCCCGCCTGAAATCCAAGCCGGCAGTCCTGGTGTGCGCCTCGGCCGTGGGCATCTACGGCGACCGTGGGGATGAGCTATTGACCGAGGCTTCCCCCCTCGGAACAGGATTTCTCGCCGATCTTTGCCGCGCCTGGGAAGAGGCAGCCCAGCCCGCTGTCGAAGTGGGCATCCGCGTGGTGCATATCCGTTTCGGCGTCGCGCTTTCGCCCCACGGCGGAGCGCTGGCCCAAATGCTGCCGATTTTCCGCGCCGGCCTCGGCGGCCGGCTGGGGAGCGGCAAACAGTGGATAAGCTGGGTTGCGTTTCCTGATGCCATCCGGGCCATCGAGTTTGCGCTGCAGACAGCGACCCTTTCCGGACCGCTGAATCTGGTTGCGCCCCATCCGGTCACCAACCTGGAGTTCACCCATACCCTGGGCCACGTCCTCGAGCGCCCCGCCGTGCTCCCCGCCCCCGCGTTCGCGCTTCGGCTGGCTTTCGGCGAAATGGCGGACGCCACCCTGCTCGCGAGTGAGCGGGTGAGTCCCGCGCGCTTAAACGCCGCCGGCTTCGTTTTCGAATATCCTGAACTGGAAGCAGGTCTTCGCGCGGTTCTGCCACCCGCAAAGCGATGATTTACGTTGGGTGAGCATGAAGCTTTTGTTTGTCGCTCTGGCGCTGAGCATGATGATCGGTTGCGGATCGCCTGGTGCCCCCCAGCCCCCCAGCCTCAACCTGCCCATGCCGGTGGTGAATCTCTCCGCGGTTCGGATCGGAAACTCCGTTCGTCTCAACTGGACCATGCCCACCCGGACCACCGACCGCGTCGCCCTCAAGCACCCGGTGATTGCCGGCATTTGCCGTGCGGCCGGAACCGGCTCCTGCGCCAGCATCGCCAAGCTCCCCCTCCCGCCCGCCGCGGCTGGGACCTACACCGACAAGCTGCCTCCCGATCTCACGCAAGGGCCGGATCGCCTGCTGCGCTACGAGGTCGCTTTGATCAACCACGCGGGTAAATCTGCCGGCCCATCGAACGCCGCATACAGCGCCGCCGGGCCCGCGCCGCCGGCGGTCGCCGGCTTGGCCTGGCAGATGCGCGCCTATGGCGTCCTGCTCAGTTGGAACCCGGCCACCCAGATGCAAGAAACCGTGCCGCAAAGAACCGTAATGTTCCGCATGGAGCGACTGTTGCTCAGCGCCCCGCCAACAGAGCAGGCACGGGCGTCGGCACTCGCCCCCGCTGCGCCGCCCGCGGCGCAAACATTGGTGGTCCATGGCCGGGACGGCGTGGATCCAGGCCATTCTATCGATACCTCCATCGTCTTCAACCAGCGCTACCGCTATGTAGTCGAACGAGTCGATCAGCTCGAACTGGACGGGCATACGGTCGAAATACAGGGTTCGCCCAGCGAGGCCGTCGAGGTGCTCACCAAAGACACTTTCCCCCCTGCCGTTCCCCAGGGGCTGGTCGCCGTCGCCGATACAACTGGGGCGGCCATCGATCTCTCCTGGACCCCGGACAGCGATAGCGATCTGGCAGCTTACCGGGTCTACCGGCGCGACGTTCCAGGATCCCAGCCCGCCCAGCGCATTTCCTCCTTGAGTGGAGAAACCTCCTTTCGGGACACTGCCGTGCAACCAGAACACACGTACTCTTACTCTGTCTCGGCCATCGACCAAAGCGGCAATGAGAGCAAGCCGTCCGCCGAGGTCCAGGAAACCTTGCCTCGTCCCTAACTCACCGCAGATCCGCCCTCCGCGCACTTGCGCGACTGCGGCCTAACCCATCCAAAGGAGCGCCTTGCCATGAAATACTGCCGCCTTCAAACCCTGCACGGACCGCAATACGCCGAGGTCGTCGACCGCGACGGCCGGTTGTGGATCGAGCGTCTGATACCGCCTTTCGAGGAGGGTCCTGCCAGCGACTATGTCGATCGCGCCACCCCTTTTGATCCGGTGCCGTTCGATGAGGCCCGTATCCTGGCCCCCGTCGCTCCCTCAAAAATTATCTGCGTGGGCCGTAATTATCGTGAGCACGCCGCCGAGTTGGGCAATGAGGTTCCCGCCGAACCGCTGCTCTTCTTCAAGCCGCCGTCCGCGCTGATCGCTCCGGCTGAGCCGATCCGCATTCCTTCCCTTTCGAACAGGGTGGATTTCGAAGGCGAGATCGCGATCGTCATCGGCGAGCGATGCCGTAACATTGGCCCCGGCGAAGATCCGCGCGACTACATCCGCGGCTATACCATCGCCAACGACGTCACCGCCCGAGACCTGCAAAAGAAAGACGGCCAATGGGCGCGAGCCAAGGGTTTTGACACTTTTTGTCCAGTAGGCCCGCTGGTCACGGACGAAGTTGAACCGGCTGCGGGCATTCGCATTACCACCCAGCTCAATGGGGAGCTGCGCCAGGATGGCAATACCTGCGACTTAATCTTCTCCATCGACCATTTGCTGCGCTATATCACGGCAGCCATGACGCTGTTTCCAGGAGACTTGGTCCTTACCGGCACACCCGCGGGGGTAGCCCCAATGAAACCCGGCGATCTGGTTGCCGTCACCGTGGAAGGCTTGGGAACGCTCACGAATCCGATTGAGGCATGAGCCCTAAGCGCGATTTTAAGAATCCAACAGGAGGAAAGCTTTACACTAAGAAGTGGAAGCAAGGAGATTACATGGCTAAGACATTGCTCGAACAGCTTCGCAAAATGACAGTAGTCGTCGCCGATTCCGGGGATTTTGAATCGATCGAACAGTTCAAGCCTCAGGACACCACGACCAATCCCTCTCTTCTCACTGCGGCTGCCCAGATGCCGCAGTATCAGCCGATCGTAGACGGCGTGCTTCTTGAGGCGCGCAAAGAACTCGGTCCACAGGCGAAGGACCAGGACGTCGCCAACCTCGCTTTTAAGCAACTGGCCGTGGCCTTTGGAAAAAAGATTCTGGCCATCGTACCTGGCCGGGTTTCCACCGAAGTCGACGCGCGTTTGTCCTTTGACACTGAAGCAACCATGAAGACAGCGCGGGAAATTATCAAGCAGTATGACGAGGCGGGCATCTCGCGCGAGCGGGTCCTGATCAAAATCGCTTCCACCTGGCCCGGCATCAAGGCGGCAGAGCAACTGGAGAAAGAGGGCATTCATTGCAACCTGACCCTCCTCTTCGGAATGCATCAGGCCGTTGCCTGCGCCGAAGCCAAAGTCACTTTGATTTCCCCCTTCGTCGGTCGCATCCTCGATTGGTACAAGAAAGACACGGGCAAGGACTACCAGGGTGCGGATGACCCGGGAGTGCAGTCGGTGACGGCGATTTACAATTACTTCAAGAAGTTTGGCTACAAGACCGTAGTGATGGGCGCGAGCTTCCGCAACATCGGAGAGATTGAGCAGATTGCTGGATGCGACCTGCTTACCATTGCTCCCAAGCTGCTGGAAGAGTTGGACAAGACGGAAGGCGATCTGCCCCGCAAGCTAGATCCCCAGAAAGCCCAAAGCATGCAAATTGAGAAGATCGAGATGAACGAAGAGATCTTCGAGAAGATGCACGCGGAAGATCGCATGGCGCACGACAAGCTGAAGGAAGGCATCGAAGGCTTCACCGAGGCGCTGGTAAAGCTCGAAAAACTCCTGGCCGACCGTTTGGCCAAAATGGGTGCCGGGGAAACCGTCGGCGCTCACTAGACAATTCGCAAAATGAAAAGGACGGCCGGCGAGAGGATCGCCAGGCCGTCCTTTTTTGTTGGCTTAGCACACCGTGACTGTTTCATATTTGATAGACCCGCCCGACACATCGTGGAAAAGACCTGGGCTTTCAGAGTCTGCGTGGGAACCGGATCTGAGGACCAACAGAGCCCAACGGACCAAACAGAACCTGACGGGTGCCCCATGTTCGGTCCCTTGGATCCGGTTCGCGCGCTGACTGCGTTCTGTAGTTCTCACACACCCTCTAAAGCTCCTGCGCCCGTCATTTGGAAAGCAAAGTGGCCTTGGCAGTTTCTAAAGTCGAGCCTTGATACAAAGTAGGAATTCTAAATTCGGGTTGCGTGGCGGCGGGGTCTGAGGTTCAGCGGCTTCCTTACCAGGACAGGCGGTCAGAGAGGGTGGTTACGTGAGCCGTGTGGTGGCGGCCGTGCCAGTCGTAGATGATGAGGGCCTGTTCGATGGATTGGCGGCCGTTTTCGGGGTGGTTGTAGCCGCGCTTCCAGTCGGGCTCGGCCAGAGATTCGAAGAGACGCACCCAGCGAACGTGAAGAGCCTTTAATAAGTCGAGGGAGGGGGAAACGGGCAGTGTGCGGGCGTCCTCGAGTTCAGCCCAACGGCTTTCCTGGTAGGCGAAAATGACGGGCCAATCTTCGGTCAGGGCCAGACGCACCCGGTTGTAGGCGTTCATGTGGCTGTCCGCCACGTGGTGCACCAGCTGCCGCACTGTCCAGCCACCCGGCCGGTAGGGAGTGTCCAGTTGCGGGTCAGAAAGAGGCTCAACCGCGGCGCTCAGAGTCTGCGGCAGGCGCCTTATGCCTTCCAGGGCCGCAACTCGTTCCTGCGGAGTAAAGGAGTCTGCTCGCTTGAAAGTGCCAATCGGGTAACGAAGCGAAGTGTCTGTCGTCATGTCAGTCCGCGGGCGCGATGGCGTAATAGCCTTTGCGGGATTGCACCTTCAAGCCATCACCCTTGGCCTCGATGTCGATCTTGCGGTAGGAGCCATCCAGCTTGGCATTGGTTGGGGTATAGCTGGCGACGTATTGGGTGCGCAGCTCCTCCTCAATCTGGGTGAACGCTGCTTCCATTTTTTTGCCGTTGTTGCCGACGTCAATGACCCGGCCGCCGGTCTCTTCCGCCATCTTCCTCATGGCCTGGTCGCCGCTATAGCCAATGTTGTACATGCCGCGACCGTAGAAGGCACGATCTGCGATGAGCAGGACGTAGACGATGGTGTTGGACTTCTGCGCAGCTTCAATGGCGCCCTGCGGCTTTTCCATGCTGCCCTGATCTTCCCCGTCGGTCAGGATAATGATGGCCTTCCGGCCGGTCTCCTGCTGCAACTTGTCATGCGTAGCCAGATAAACAGCGTCGTAGAGCAGAGTGCCGCGGGGAGTGCCCGTAGGCATCGGGCCCTGGCCGGCGCCCGGGATTCCACCGCCTCCGGTGCCGACATTGATCTCCGCCTTGTCCATGGCGTGGGCCAGCGCGTGGGCGTTGTTGGTGTAGTCGGAGAGAAGGTCGACGTTTACATCAAAGGAGATGAGAAAGGCCTCGTCCTTGGAACGCAGAACGCGGGCGAGAAAGGCCGAACCCGCCTGCTGTTCCAGAGGCAGAACGTTCTGCTGGCTGCCGCTGGTGTCGAGCAGAATTCCCAGGGTCAGGGGTTGGTCGTTCTCGGCGGCAAAGTTCTTGATCTTCTGCGGGGTCTTGTCCTCGAGGATGTTGAAGTCGTCCTTGGTGAGGTGAGGAATCAGCATGCCGTGCTTGTCGTGCACGGTGAAGTAAAGACTGACCAGGTTGACGTTGACCTTGAGAGTCGCCACCGGCTGCTGGTCGTCCTGGTTCGGATCCCCGGCCGGTCCCTCGGGCGGGGCGCCGGGCGAGGGAGCAACCTGCGCCAGAGCAGGAATCGCCGCCATACACAAAATGGCGCACCACAAAATCGTCTTGGGCAAATGGGAGGAACGGGACTTCATGCGGTTTAGACGATCCAACATGGCGTAAGGGTACCTCGGAAGCCCTACAACACCAGATGCGTGTCTGGTAATCTTATGTCTCTAATAGTAAGTCACGGCGGGTAGTCGTGACTGAGGACGTATGAGACCAGTTCAAGTCGTCCGCCTGGGGGATCGAGTGGTGAGGCAGGGTGTCTTGGCAGTCGTGTTGTTTTTGCCGTGCGTGCTTGTAGGCCAGCAGCAAAGAACGCAGGATCAGAGCGTGCCGGACGCTCCGACGCCGCGATCGCCCGATAGTTTGGGCAATTTAACTTCCGGTGTAGCGCCGGGCAAGGGAACGCAGGAAACGGCCCCGAACTCGAGCTCAGACACGACCTCGCCCCAGGCGCCGGGGAACGCGGCTCCGCCCGCCGAGCAGGTACAACAGGCGCCACCGCAAATTCCTGAAGCGGGCCAGCTGCAAAAAGACCTGGCTACCTTCCGTACCACCGTCAATTACGTCATCCTGCCGGTCACCGTACTGGACAAGAAGCATCAGCAGGTGGCAGGGCTGACCTACCGCGATTTTCGCGTTTACGAGAACAATCAGCCGCAGGCGATCCGGCTGTTCAGCGCCGACGCTGTACCGCTTTCCGTGGCGCTGGTGATCGACCAAAGCCTGCCTCGCGACACGATGAAGAAGGTGAACGACAGCCTGGCGGCGATCCAGGGAGCCTTCACGGCTTCAGACGAAATTGCGGTTTTCACCTATGCTGACGGCGTGAATAACCCCACGGACTTTACCGCGGCCTTGAGCGCCCGGGTGCCCGCCGTGCTGGCAGCATCGAAAAAAGAAGGCGACTACCTGGGAGTTCCCATCAACAGCGGCCCGTTCTACGGGGGCCCGCGCATCAACGGCCAATCGGTGGATCCGAACCTTGACGCGCAGCGGGGCAACTCCGGCGTGGGAGTCATTCCCAAAGAGATTCACACCCTGAATGACGCTATTCTGGCCGCCGGAAAGTCTCTGTCCACCCGGCCGCAGGGAATGCGCCGCATCATTTACGTGATCAGCGATGGCAAGGAGTCGCGCAGCAAAGCCAACTTCCGCGAGGTGGTGCGCTATCTCGAAAGCAATCAGGTCGCCGTCTACGGAACCTTGGTTGGGGATTCGGCTACCTGGGGCTTGGGCTACCTGGACAAGATCAAGCTGCCGCTGCTGCCGCTGTCTCCAGATAACATCCTGCCCCGATACACGAGCGCAACCGGCGGCCACCTGTACTCGGAATTTTCGGAGAACGGCATCCAGCGGAGTTTTGCGGAACTTGCGGCCCTGGCGCGTACGCAGTACACCATCGGCTACTACAGCCGTGTTCCTGTGCTGGACGGGAAATACCGCACGATCGAAGTGGATGTGACGCGGCCGAATCTGGATGTCATTGCCAAGAAGGGATACTACCCGACCGCGACCAACCTCTCGCGATGAGGGGCCTGGAACCCGGCCTGAGCTTTATCGGCTTGGGATTGGCGGCCTCGGCTTTTTGGGGCGCGAGCGATTTTCTCGGCGGCCTCGCCACCCGCAGGGCCCACGTGGTGTTGGTGGTGGCCATCGCTCACAGCCTCAGCTTGGGGCTTCTGTTGGTGCTTGCGTTGGCGATGCGCTCTCCTGTTCCCACGGAACACTTCGCTCTGTTAGGGCTCTGCGCCGGAGCCTTCGGCGGGGTCGCCCTCATTCTCTATTACCAAGCCCTATCGCTGGGCGAGATGGGGCTCACCACCGCCCTTACCGGCCTGCTGACGGCGATGGTCCCGATCGGGTTTTCGTTTATCACCCTGGGTTCGCCGAAAACCAGCCAGATTGCGGGCTTTGTGCTGGCGGGGGCGGCCATTGCGTTGATTGCCTATGCGCCGGTGGGCAAACCGCGTCCCTTGGCCCTCGGTCTGGCTGCCGTGGCGGGTCTTTTCTTCGGGGCCTTTCTGGTGGTCTTAAAAGTGAGCAACGCGCGCAGCCTGCTGTGGCAGCTCATTTTTTCCCGGTGTGCGAGCGCAAGTCTGGCGGTGGGGGTGGTGATCTGGACCCGATTCCGCCCCGACGAGAAGGCCGCCCAGTGGCGCAAGCAGACAGAGAAAAGCCGCTTCGTGTGGATCGCCGGAGCAGCCGGGGCGCTGGAGGCTAGCGGGACTCTGCTTTATATGCAATCGGCCAACCTGGGCCGCCTGGATGTGGCAGCGGTGCTGGCATCGCTTTACCCGGTGGTCACGATTCTGCTGGCAGCGTGGATTTTGAAGGAGCGGACGACGCCGAGTCAGGCTCTGGGAATGGCCTTGGCCTTAGGCGCCGTGGTGCTGGTTTCCATCTGAGGGCCCCGTCTTACTTGGCTTCGGTAGTGATTTCAGGCTTGGCTGCAGGAGCATCCTGCTTGACTGGATCCGGATTTCCCTTGATGGCGTCTTTGAAGCCCCGCAGACCCTCGCCCAAACCTTTGCCAAGCTCAGGAAGCTTGCGCGGGCCGAAGATCAGAAGTGCGACCACAAGAACGACGATAAGGTGAGTTGGTGTAAGTAGTTCGCCCATGGAATTTCTCCGCTTGCACTATTGTCGCACGCTAGGCGTGCCCAATCATAGTACGCCTTCCACGCCCTGTTTGGATGAATCGTCCAAGCGGCTGGCGACCATGGTGTAGAAGGCGGACAGGTCCTCCGCCTTGCCCAGGGTCAGGCGGCGGTAAACCTTCATCAGGGGATAAAGCTTTGCCCCTCGCACCAGGAGGGCCGGGACCGCGGAGCTGCCTCCGGTTGGGTGCTGGGTGAGCTCCCATTCTCCGCCAAAGCGGCGGCGGATCACCTCGCCGAAATAGCCGCCCCACAGGCGCGCCTGAAATTCGAGATCTTCTGCGGCCTGGCCGTCGAGAATCTGCTCCAGCGCCTCCACCGATGACCCGGTCAGGTCCAGGTGGCGGCGATGGTCCTGCCAGGCCACACGAGCTGCCTCTTCCGCGTAGGCGGCCATCATGGCAGCTAGGGAGTCGAAGGTGCTTTCGGCCAGCTTTGCTTTGGCGCTCATACGGTCAGCCTAACGCTTCCGCCGTCTGACAGGAAGCGACGTGCAATGTATCTTAAGGATTAGTTCGCGGAGGTTTGGTTGAAGGCATTTGGTGTTCTGGGCGCTGGTCTATTGAGTATGGTTTTGTTGTGGGCAAGTACGGCGGGGGCGCAGGTAGTTCCGCCGGCGCAGACGATACCGGAAGCGCCTACGCTGCAGAACGAGACGCTCAAACCGCTGGATTATAAGAATAGGTACGACATCTATGGCGGTTTTGCCTCGTCGCACTTCAATGCCGGGCCGGCGCTGATCCCAGGGGCCAACCTGGGTGGTTTCGATGTCCAGGGCACGATGTGGCTGAGCATGCGCTTGGGCGCGACGGCCAACGTTCGCGGTTATTACGGAACCACGGGTGTGGTTCCTAATCCCTATAATATTCACGGCCCGTTCATTTACGAGTACCAGTTCATGGGTGGCCCCTCGATCCGCGGCCCCAGGAATGAACACGCTGCGTTGACGTTTCATGGCCTTGTGGGAGGGTCCTACGGGGTGTTTGACTCGGCTATCAATAAGGGACTGACCGGACCCAACCTGGGTCTCTTCAACAATGGCACGACTCTGGCGGTTGCGGCCGGCGGATCGGTTGACTTGAACCGCTCTCCCCGGTGGTCGCTTCGGATTTCCCCGGACTACCTGCTGACCCGCTTCGGAGGGGTGTCGCAGAATGAATTTGCGATTTCAGTGGGTGTGCTATATCGGTTCAGGAAAATGCGCTCGCATTGACGGTTTGAGGGGTACGGGCTTCATCCCATAGGTTCAGGTATCAAGGCGAGACGGCTTTAGAGCCCATCCTATTTCCAGGTGTGTTTACGCACGACTAAACAGACTGCTAAAAAAATCCGCGAGAGTCCCGCAGTCTGTAAAGTCGGGCCCTGATACAAAGCATCGAATGTTTTCACTCGAGGATTGAAATCGTTTGAGGGGCTCCGCCCAGGGCTCCACCCGTCTTTTTCGGCCCACGTACGCTGGTGCGAACATGGGGCACCCGTCAGGTTTAGTTTGGTCCTTTCGTTCTGGTTTGCCGCGGACCGCGTTTCGGTAGACTGCCTGCGCTAGCGGGGTCTTCCGTTTGGCAGCCAGTGGGGCTTCCACCTGGTCTGGGCGAGCCACGAGATTGGCTGCACCATCGAGGCAATGGCTTGCGTGAGGTGGGGGAAGTCGATCCGGCTGATTTCGTCCCCGGGCTGATGATAGTCGGCATGCAATCCAAAGCTCGATACGGTATGAGCAATGATTCCCCGCCGGGCCAGACTGTAGTTGTCGGAACGCCGGAAGAAATTTTGCTCGGGGTGAGGGTCGGCAGCCAGGTGGGCGCCGTGGCGCACCAGTTCGTGTCCCAGGTCGCTGCGACCGAAACCGGTGAGCCATAGACCGTCGCGCGGCAAGGCCGGGTCCCGCCGGCCGATCATTTCAAATTCCAGGTTGGCCACGAGTTGCTCCAGAGGCACGGGCGGATGATCGAGAAAGTATCGATTGCCATAGCCTCCGATTTCTTCGGAACCAAAGAGGGCGAAGATCAGCGTGCGCGCGGGGCGAGGCGAGCCGGCAAATACCCGCGCCAGTTCGATCACGGCTGTGGTTCCCGAAGCATCGTCGTCGGCGCCGTTGTAGATCTGGTCTCCGTTTTTCGCCGGGCCAATGCCCAAGTGATCGAGGTGCGCGGTGAGCAGGATGGCGTCTTTGGCCGCCGCCGGATCGGAGCCACGGAGGACGCCCACGACGTTCCACGTCTCCGTTCTGGGCGTTTGGGCAAATCCGGAGAGCATGTTGGTGACTTGGCGCGGCAGAGGAGAGGGCAATGTGGCCTTTTGCAGGAAGCTGCCCTGGTCGCCACCCGGTTCGAGGCCGAAACCAGCGAATAGCGATGCGGCGTACAGTGCGGCCAGATGTTCGTCACGGGTGCCGCTGCCGCGACCTTGCAGCTCGTCGGAAGCAAGAAAGCTCATGTCTCCGCGGACACAAGGGATGCAGAGTTTCACTGCCTGGCTATGGCAGGTGACCACGCATAGCAACATCGCACACAGAACCACCTTGGGAGAGGAACGCACCGGGAAAGTATAATGGAGGCCTTCCGGTTCAGTTGGTGAGCGGATACCGGCGCCGAATCGTCTGGTGCTGTGAGAACAGCTCCAAACAAAAGCCCAAGGGAAATTGATGCGCCGAATATCGGTTTTTTGCTGTCTGCTGCTCCTCGGTTTGGTCGGTTGTGATTTCTTTGTTCCCGAAAGCAATGTCGTTCCGACGAATAATGGGGACTACCTCTATGTCGGCAATGGGAATAACACGTACATCGCCGGTTTTGGACTCAGCAGCAACGGGGCCCTCTCGGTGCTGAGCGGCTCGCCTTACAACAATGGGGTAGCTGCGCAATCGCTGACCGTGACGCCCGCCAACACCTTCCTGTATGCGGGAACGACCAACGGCATCTACGGCTACGCCATTAATAGCAACGGATCGCTCAGCGTGATCAATAGCGGCACGGCCGTGGCCCAGGATATGGTGGCGACGCAGATGCAGGTGGATAGCACGGGGAACTACCTCCTCGCCTCGGGTATCGGCACCACGGTTCAGGCACAGGCGATCGGGATCTACCAGATCAACACGACTACCGGGCTTTTGACCGCGCTGACTGGTTCTCCGCTGGCGCTCTTCACGGGGACCGCGTCCACCCCTACCGTGGTTGCGCCCACCAGCCTGTTGATTACCCCGAACAACTCGTACGTCTACGTATCCCTGGGTACGCTTGGGGTGCAGGTGCTGACGCTGGGTTCAGGGGGCGCGTTGAGCACAGGCTCTTCTCCCACGTATCTGCCGCCCCTCAGCACCTCGACCAGCCCGGCCGACTACGGGCTGGCGAGTAACTCTGGTTCCGCATTTCTTTTTGTGGCGGAGATCAACACCGGGTTGCGGGAATTCAGTATCGGCACCAACGGTGGGCTCAGCGAAGTTTCCGGGTCGCCCTATGCCGTGGGAACAGGACCGACCGGAGTGATCCTGGATCCTACGGGGACCTATGTTTACGTGGCCAACAAGGGGAGCAACAATATCAGCGCGTTTTCGCTCACCGCGGCTTCCGGGAAACTGACCGCGATTTCGGGGTCGCCGTTTGCCTCGGGCGGACAACTGCCGCTCGCCATGGTCAACGACAACTCAAAGAGCTTTCTCGCGGTGATTAATTCTGGGGCGAATGGTTCGTCTGGTAACAGCGACTTGCAGGTTTTCAAATTCGATACCACGACGGTAGGGAAGCTCGACGCAGTTTCGACGGCGACCACGGGTACCGATCCTACGAATCCTCAATCTATCGCGGCCACCCATTAAATGGAGCTGTTGTTTGTCTCGATTGCGGCCTACCGCGATTCCCAACTGACGGCAACCATTGCCGATTGCCTCAGCAAGGCACATCAACCTGCGCGTCTGCGCTTTGGCATCTGTTGGCAACATAGTGCGGAGGAGTTGCCGCTTCCCTACACGAACGACGATCGCTTTCGTATCCTCGACGTCGATTGGCGAGAGAGCCGGGGGGCGTGCTGGGCTCGCGCCGAAGTGATGATGTTGTGGCGGGGCGAGCGCTGGTTTCTGCAGGTGGATTCGCATTGCCGTTTCGCCTCCGGCTGGGATGAGACGCTGATCGGCATGATGGGGCAAACGGGCAGCCCCAAGCCGATTCTCAGCACGTATGCGACGCCTTTTACACCGGGGTCTTCAGAGATCCTGACGGGTGCGCCCTTGCAGATGGCCTTTCAGGGCTTCACCGAGGAGGGCATCCCGCACATGAAGCCGCAGGCCATACCAGACTGGCAGTCGCTTCATCGTCCTTTGCGGGCGCGTTTTGTCTCCGGAGGTTTTCTGTTTGCTGCGGGGATTTTCGTCCGTGAGGTGCCGTACGATCCGGAGTTGTATTTTCTGGGGGAAGAAGCATCCATGACTCTGCGTGCTTTTACCCACGGGTACGATCTGTTTCACCCTTCAGAGACCATCGTGTGGCACGACTACGTGCGCAAGGATGCGGTGAAGCATTGGGACGACCATACGGCAAAGTGGGGCGAGCAGGATCTGCAGAGCAAGAACAAGATCAGGCGTCTGCTTGCCGGCCAGCCGGTGGATCGGTTCGGTCTAGGCATCGCGCGCACAGTCGAGCAATTTGAAGAATATGCCGGGCTTTCGTTCCGTTTGCGAAAGGCTCAGGATTACACGGTTCGGGCGGGGGAACCTCCCAATCCGAAAATGAACGCGAACTGGGCCGAGGCGATTTATCCGTGGCTGGTCCGAATCAGGCTGGAGAGCCGCCAGTTTCCTAAAGATTGCTGGAGTGATTTTTCATTTTGGTACATCGGGGTGCATGACGAAGACCATCACGAGATTTACCGCCGCGATCTGACGCCCGAGGAACTCACCCCTCTTTCGCAACAGCAGCCGGAAATTGAGTTGATATGCGAATTGCAGTCCGGAAGCATTCCTGTTTCGTGGACGGTGTGGCCTGTCAGCCGGTCGCGCGGCTGGTTAACCAGGATTGAAGGCATTTTGCGGGAGGAGGATTTTACGATTCTTCTGGACGGGTGATGCCGGGTGCCCCACGTCTCGCAAGAGGCGCGAGTATGGGGCACCCGTATTTTTGCTCCATGAGAGATTCGTTCATGGGTAAGAAATACGGGTGCCCACAACTGCTGTCTCTAACTGAAGAGTCCGTTGAGACCGTTGGGGAAGAAGACCCCGGAGTATTTGGAACCAGAGGCAGGGGCGGCGGCATTGCCGGTTACGATTTTTAGCACCTGGGTGGTGGTGCGGCTGTAGGTTTTGGAGTAGTTGGTTGAACCGGTCTGGGCATTGACGATGGTTGCAGCACCGTTCGTCGTGGCCGTCGGCTCGATGGAAACCGTTTGGAACCCGACCCCAATGTCGTCCACGGTGGCACTGCCATCCAGCTTCATGCGGGTGGCGGAGACGTCCGCGGTGTAGCCTTGCAGTCCAGCTTTGCCGGTCGGGTCGGCGATGAAAATTGAGGTCCGGACTAATCCTGCGTGGTAAGCTTCAACCCCCAGAATGCCCGCCGCTGCCGCCAGGTAAGCGGGCGTGGTGATGAGAGGAGCCGCTCCGCTGTAGGCGGTGACACCCACATCCTCGAAAATGTAGGCGCCCACCAGAAAATCAAGGTCGTTGGCAAAAGGATCGAAGGTGCTGGCGATTCCCGCCACGGTCGCCAGAGTGTTGAAGCTGTTGTACAGGTCTAGATTCGGCTGAGCGACCGCAGAGCTGGTCAAGGCGGTGCGCAGGAAAGTAACGTGGTTGCGCTCTTCCTGCGCTGTCTCGGTGGCATAAGCCTGAATGGCAGGCAGCGTCCAGGGAACGAGACAGGCGGTTGGGCCGCCAGGTTTGGTGACCACAGAGCCGCCGCCCATGGAGGCTGTACCCGCGCCGATGCCGATCCCCATCTGGTCTATCGTTTTTCCCGCAGTGGCCAGGGTGTAGAACTGTGATTCGAGATACTCAAGGTTGAGCGCGAAGTTGAGAATGTCGGAGTCGGTATAAGCAGGAGTGGATTGCGCTTCTGCTAATTTGACGCCCGCAAAGGCAAGACCGGCGAGGGCCGCGGTGCCGAGGGAAAGCATCTTCCGGCGGTTGCTGACGATGACTTCATCCAATTGCTGGGTTTCTAGAGTTGCCATGGTTCTCCATCCTTAGCTAGCGGTTACGCTGATGTTGCCATTCATTCCATTGGGGTAGAACCCGCCGCCCTTAACGCCCGCGCCGGGATTTGTGGCGTAGACGATGTGGAGAACCTGATCCGTGGTACGCGAGTAGCAGATCGAGTTGGTCGAATCGGCGGCGACTATGCTGCTTGCGGGCATATAGGCAGTCGGAACAAATGGAACGGCGTACGCGGGCAGAGGGGTTAAGGTGGTTTCGTTGCCACCGCCCAGGGTGCCGCGCAGTTTGCTGATTGAGTTTGCGTATCCGACGTAGGTCGGGTTGGGCGTGACCAGGGTCGAGGTCATGGTTGCGGTCGCGATGGAGTCTGCGATCAGCAGGGTGCGTATCTCGGCAGCGTGATACGCTTCGACCGCCAGAATCGATGCTGCGGCGGCCAGGTTGGTTTTGCTGGTGAGCAGGCCGGCAGCACCGTGGTAGGCGGTGACACCCACATCCTCAAACACAAAGGCGCCCACCAGAAATGCCTCATAGCTGGCGAACGGATTGAAGGTGGAGCCAATCCCGGCCAAGGACGCGGCCCCATTGAAACTGTTCATCAGGTCGAGATTCGGACGGGACACGGCGGAGGTGCCAAGCGCGGAGCGAAGGAAACGGACATGGTCCAATTCGTTCTGGGCAATCTCATAGATGTAGTTCTGCTGGGCCGTGGTCAAACCGGGCACCATGGTCGCGGAAGGAACCACAACGGTGGTGGTTGCGTTGCCGGTATCGGCGGCCGTGAGCCCGCTGCCGGTAGCCGCACGCAGATAGAACTCCGCTTCCAGATATTCAAGATTCAGGGCGAAGTTCAGATAGTCGGCATCGGTCAGAGTGACTGGCGCCGGTGTAGGTGTCGGCGTGGGTGTCGGTGTAGGGGCCGGGGTCGAACTGCCGCCGCATCCAGCAACCACCGCTGCTGCTGCGGCGGCTCCGGAGCGTGCCATAAAGCTTCGACGAGTGAGAGCTTTATCGACAAGCTCATTGAGTGTTTTTCCCATGATTATTTCTCCTGAAGACTAGGCAATACGAGTACCAACAGCCGACACAGATTGTTCTCTTGAGTAACGTGTTCGGGTGATGATCGGATGCATGGAGTGCGACTTTCCAGGCGTGGAGGGCGATTGTTACAACTAAAGTTGCATGCTGCCGCACTGATCATCGGCTGCCGGCGTTTCTTTCTTCGCTACCGGCGCAAGCTATTTTGCTTAGGGGTCTGCTGAGAAATGCTCTAATGCTGACAGGGAGACCAAGTTCGTTATATGTCTGCTGCTCTGTCGTTTATCCGCCGAACCGGTTGGCTATTCGTAAGCGTAACCTGCGTTTCGTTGCTGACCGTGCTCGTTGGTTGCAACCATCTGCGCCAGCAGCTCAAGCCGGAGATGGTTTACGTAGTGGCGAAGCAGACCTATTTGAGAGATAGGGTGGCCGCTGTATCAAATCGAGTCGCATTGGTTACCAACGGAGAGGCGCTCGAGGTGGTGGAACACGGACGCCGCTTCATCAAGACCAAGACCAGCAAAGGTGAGGTGGGTTGGATTGAAGACCACATGGTCATCGACCAGGGAGCCTACGACCAATTTGTGGCGCTCGAAAAGCAACACGCGCATGATCCGGTGGTGGCTACCGGCGTTTTGCGCGATGACCTCTACCTGCATGTAAAGCCCGGCCGCGACTCCGACCGGTTTTATTTGCTTCCGGAGAACGACAAGCTTCAGTTATTGATACGTGCTTCGGTGCCGAAGCCCGCGCCTCCGCAAGGCATGCTTCCCGCGGCGCACTCCGCGGCAAAGAGCGCGAAGTCAAAGAAGGAGCCGCTACCGGGAGAGCCGCAAATTCCCATGGAGGACTGGTGGTTGATTCGGGACAGCCAGGGGCGAGTGGGCTGGATGCTCGCACGCCGGCTGGACGTGGATGTGCCGGATGGAATTGCGGGATACTCCGAGGGACAAAAAATTGTCGGCGCGTATCTCCTGACGAAAGTCTACGATTCGGAGTCTTCGCTGCCGGACAAGATGGTGCCGGAATATGTTTCCGTCACCAATGCCTACAAGGATGGCTTGCCTTACGACTTCGACCAGGTGCGAGTGTTTACCTGGAATGTGAAAAAGCATCGCTACGAGACAGCCTATCGGCAGCGCAATCTGCAGGGGTATCTGCCGGTGATCATCAGCGAAAGCAAGGGCGCGCAAGGGCAGACACTGCCTCAGTTCTCGATCACCGTCGCCACCAGCGACGCGGTCACTACCGATCCGGCTACCGGAGCGGCGCGGGCGTCGCAGACGGATGTCTTGCATTACCAATTGGAAGGCGGCATGGTGAAGCGAGTGACGGCGGCCGTTCCGCAGGCGGCTACTCCGCCGGCCCCCAAGCCGAAGACGGCTGCGCCCCATACGCATGCACGTCACCATCACAAGGGAAAAGGGTAGGTGCGGCTCATCTCAGGAAAGAGGCGATGGATGCCACCACGATCTCCTGTTCCTCAAAAGTGAGTTGCGGGAAGATGGGCAGCGCTAATACTTCCGCGGCGGCGCGCTCACTTTCTGGAAATGCCCCTGTGGGGTAGCCAAGGCTTGCCAGCGCCGGCTGCTGATGCAGAGCCAGCGGGTAGTAGATTTCCGATCCGACTTTCCTGTCGTGAAGAAATGCTTTCAACTCATCCCGGCGGCGAACACGGATGACGTATTGGTGGAACACGTGGGTGGCTTTTGCCCTGGTCTTGGGCAAGATGACTCCGTGTTTCGGATAGGGACCCGGCTCCACCAGGCCCGCCTGCTCGAGGAGCAACCGGTAGTTATCCGCCAGGACTCGACGGCGGGCGTTCCACTCATCAATGAAACCGAGTTTCACCAGGAGAACAGCGGCTTGGAGCGTGTCCATGCGGCAGTTCCAACCAACCTCATCGTGGTGGTAGCGGCGAACCATTCCATGCGACCGCAAGCGGCGGACACGGTAGGCGATGCTCTCTTCCGCAGTGGTCACCATGCCGGCTTCTCCGGCGGCGCTCAGGTTCTTGGTGGGATAGAAGCTGAAGGCGGCCGCATCCCCGAGAGAGCCCGCTGGACGGCCCTCCCACAAGGCCCCGAAGGCTTGCGCCGCGTCCTCGATCAGGAGCACCCCGTGCTGCTTTTTCAGTAGCGCAAAACAATCCCAGTCAACCGTTTGACCGTACAAATGGACCGGCAGAACGGCGCGCACCTCAGCTCCAGCCGATGATGCCAAGTAAGCTCGGGTCGCTGCGGGATCCAGATTGAAGGTCTCGGGGTCAATATCCGCGAAAACAGGCTTTGCCCCGGCGCGGAGGATGGCGCTGGCTGTTGCGAAAAAACTGAAGGCGGTGGTGATGACGGCGTCGCCAGGGCCGATGCCTGCCGCTTGCAACGCCAGCCAAAGAGCGTCTGTGCCTGAGGAGCAGGCCATGGCATGGGCCAGGCCGAATTTCTGCTCGATGGCGTGCTCAAACTCGGCCACCTGGCTGCCCATAATGAAATTTTGCGCGGAGAAGACAGATTCCACTGCTTTCAGCAGCAGCGGCCCGATGGAGCGATATTCGCGCGAAAGATCCAAACCGGGCACCTGCGGCGGGGCGCCGTCTGGACTTTTCTCCCTGTCTCCCACGTTGCCGATTTTAACACCGGCAACCGCGTAGACGAGGGAGGCGAAGAATGCATCCAAGCGGAGAAGACGTGTAGACTTTCCGTAGCAGAACTTGAGCGCTTCACGGGCTCAGAGCCCAAACTTTGCAGTAGCTGCAAGAGCTTGAGCATTTTCCATAACGCAACATGACCATCGTTATGAATGGGAGATCGGCACATGGACAATAAGCCGGCACAGAACATCCAGGACACGTTTCTTAACACGGTCCGTAAAGATAAGACTCCGATTACGATATACCTGGTCAGCGGAGTCAAACTCACAGGCAAAATTCGCTCTTTTGACAAGTACTCCGTGCTGCTTGAAAACAACAGCCAGGAGCAGTTGATTTTTAAGCATGCCATTTCAACAGTGGTAAGCACGCGCTCTGTGCTGCACAGTGATCATCGTCCGAGTACCGGCGTGGGGCACCCTCCTGCGAGTGCTCCGGGCCTGGGCGCGGTTCGCCCTGACGCCGCGGTGGCAGAAGGCTAGCGGTCTGCGGCGCCGATGAGGGCCTGCTGAAAGACACTGGCGTTCCGATCGACCGGGCATTGGTCGTTGGGGTCGAGTTCGTCTCGCGGCCGCAGGCACTCCCTCGTTCCGCGGTCATGGCGCGGGAAGCGGCCAGGATTTCTCAGGCGGACGCCGGTGACGTAGCGCCGTCAAAGCACGCCCCTGCGGTGGATGTCAGTGCTGCGTTCGCAGAGTTCCGCGAACTGGTGTCCGGTGCGGGCGCAGAGATCGTTGCGGAAGTGACGCAACGACGGCCTCATCCGGATGCTGCCACGCTGGTTGGCAAAGGCAAGGTTGAAGAGATTGGTGCGGTTGCGAAATCGGCAGAAGCCAGTCTCATCCTCTTCGATCACGACCTTACTCCGACCCAGCTGCGAAACCTTGAGCGGGCGCTGCCGGCGCGCGTGGTTGATCGCACGCAGTTAATTCTCGATATCTTCGCGCGCCACGCGCGCAGCCGCGAAGGCCAGCTTCAAGTAGAGCTCGCGCAGCTGGAGTACATGTTGCCCAGGCTCGTCGGCAGAGGCTCTGCCATGTCTCAATTGGGCGGCGGGATTGGCACCCGGGGGCCAGGGGAAACGCAGCTCGAGACTGACCGGCGCAAGATCCAACGCAAGCTGCAACAACTCAAGCGTGAACTCGAAGACGTTCGCCGCGTGCGCCGGCAGCAGCGCCACCGCCGCGAATCCGTGCCGGTGCCGACGATCGCACTGGTGGGATATACCAACGCGGGCAAGAGCACGCTGTTCAACCGGCTTACCGATGCCGGCGTGTTGGCTTCGTCGCGAATGTTCTCCACCCTCGATCCCAAACTGCGCGCCTTGGTTTTGCCGTCGCGCAGGAAGGTTCTTTTATCCGATACCGTGGGCTTCATCAGTAACCTTCCGCATGCGCTCATCACCTCCTTCCGCGCAACACTGGAGGAAGTGGAAAAGGCGGAAGTGCTGCTGCATGTGCAGGATTGTTCCAGCCCGCAGCGCGAACAGCAGAAACAGGATGTGGATAAGGTATTGGCGGAACTGGGTTCGCTGGATAAGCCGATGATTGCCGTCCTCAACAAGGTGGACTTGTTGTCAGCTGAAGACCGGTCGGTAACTGTGGCCGATGCAACGGTGGCGGGGGTCTCGGCGCGGACCGGGGAAGGCATCCCGCACTTGTTGGAGCTGATGGATCAAGCGCTGACCGCGGACCCGATTGTGGAGGCCAGTTTTGTGGTTCCCCAGCGAGAGGGTGGTGTTTTAGCAGCGCTCGATGCCGGCGCGTTGATTTTGAAACGGGAATTTAACGGAGATTCTGTGGCACTGGCTGTTGCCGGGCCCGCATCCCTGCTAGGGCGCTATCGGGAATACCAGCATTTGGATTGAAAATTAGGGCGGGCCGGGGGGGTGGGAGCGGAGCGAATTCCCACGAGACCGGCCCGATCTGACCCTGGTGTGGGTCTAGGAAGTAACCAAAGTATACTCCTAAGTGCTGGACCCTCAAAACGAAAAATTGATCGAAGGGCCCTGAACTTTCGGCTTGGTTAAGGTTAGTGGCTTGACAGGCTGCGGACAGCACGACTAGTCGTGCCGTTAGGGCTGGAGAAAACGATGGGATAAAGAGTCTGGTGGGAACCTGAGCTGGGGACCAACAGAACCCAACGGACCAAACAGAACCTGACGGGTGCCCCATGTTCGCGCCAGCTAACGTGGGCCGCAAAAGACGGGCGCAGCCCTTCCATTGTTTTTATTCCTTGAGTGAAAGCATTCGAAGAATTCATAATCGGCCCACGTTAGCTGGCGCGAACATGGGGCACCCGTCAGTTCTGTTTGGTCCTGGAGATCAGGTTCTCACACAGACTCTTTAGCCCTGCCGCGGCAAATCTGCTTGGCAAATGAGGGGGCCAGGGGCTAAAGCCCATCTTATTTCAAGTTTTAACGGCACGACTAAAGTCGTGCCCTGATACAAAACATGACTTTTTCCGCAGCCTGTTTGGTCTGCCGTAAAGTCATTAAGAAATAAGGGATTTCAGGATACGTTAGGACCCGAAATGGCCGCAAAAGGTGCGAGGCATGGCTGCCCTCTATTTTTAATCCTTTGAGCGAATCCGGCGTGAGAATAATAGGACGTCGGCCGTTGGTGCGGTGCGTGGCCCTCTGGATCGCCGTCGGGTCGGGTTTGACAGCGAAATTTCCCCTCTGTTAAAAACAAAGGTCCCGGGCCAACACTACCGGCTCTCCGCTAAACAATCTACACATATACTGAATAATTGGCATGGAAGAAACCCTACAGCAACTTCGCGGACTACTGCTCGGCTCTATCCCGACCATTTTCCTGTTCCTTTTCCTGGTGATTCTTTACCGGTTTTTGGTCTACGGGCCTTTGACGCGGGTGTTAGCCGAGCGGAGGGCGCGGACAGAAGGTGCGGTTGAGCAGGCCAATGCCGCTGCTGCGGCCGCTGCCGCCAAAACGCAGGAGTACCAGGCGCAACTGCGGGCTGCGCGCTCCAAGATTTTCCAGGCGCGGCAGCAGAAGCTGGAACAGTGGACCAAGGAACGGGATAGCGCCGTTTTAGAAGCACATGAGGCAGCCCAGCGACAGGTCCAGGAAGCGAAAGCGGCGTTGCAGACGCAAACCAAAGAAGCCCACCGTACCATCGAGCATTCCGTCGATGAGCTAGCCGGTGAAATCCTCCGTGCGGTGCTCCCCAAGGGTAGTGCAAGCCTGGAGCGAGCGCTTTGACCTCTCCCCGGTTAATCTTGTTGATTTTGCTGTGTTTAGGGGGCGCAACGGTGGTTCCAGCGCGGGCCCTGCAGGCGCCCGATACCGCAAAGACTGCCCAAGCGCCGGCCGCGGATCAAGGCGAAGAAGAGGCGCAGTATCGCCATTCGACTTCGGTTACTACGCTGGGGGGCTGGTTTCACCTGGACCAGGAGCCTGCGGCAAGGCTGTTTGAGTGGTTGAATTTCGCAGTCATGGCGGGTGTGATCCTGTTCGTGGCGGGTAAATACCTGCCCAAGACTTTTCGCACCAATCGCGAGCAGATCCGGGGCCAACTGGTGGAAGCGCGGATCGCGACGGAGCACGCCAAGGAGCAACTGGACGAGATCGAAAAGCGATTGGCGAAGTTGGATGAAGAGGTTGCGGCCATTCGCAGGCAAGCGGAGAAGGAGAGCGTGGACGACGAAGCTCGCATCAAAGCCTCGATTGCCGCGGAACGGGATCGCATTGTCGCCGCGTCGACGCGAGACATTGCCGCTGCGGCGAACACCGCGCAGCGAGAACTAAAGCGCTTCGCCGCAGAGCTGGCCATGGATCGAGCGGCGCAAAGATTGGAACTGACCGCGGACGACGATCGCGCGCTGGTGCAAGAGTTTTCGCAGAGCCTCGGGGCAAGGAACGGGGGTAAGAATTAATGTCCGTGTTTGCCGCCCGATATGCTCGCGCCTTCGCCGATGTGGTGCTGGAGGCGAAATTAGACCCCGCGGAGGTTGCGCAGCAGCTCCACGACTTCGCCGCTACCTTTGACGGCAGCAAGGACCTGCGGGAATTGCTGCTCAACCCTTCGCTGCCGGCGGCCAAGCGGGTTTCCATTCTGGACGCCGTCAACCGGCGCATTGGCTGCGGACCTAAGGTTAGAAACTTTCTGGCGGTGCTGATCAGCCACGAGCGGCTCGGCGCGCTGACGGAGATTCTGCAGGAATTTCATGCCGAGATGAATCGGCGGTTATCCATTTCCGATGCCGAGATTGTGACGGCGCGGCCGTTAGAGGAGCAGGAACGGACCAAGCTTGAGAGCCAGGTGGCTGAGCTGGCCGGCAACCGCGTCAACGCGACCTTCCGCGAAGACAAGTCAGTGATCGGCGGAGCGATTGTCCGCATTGGAAGCACCATTTACGACGGTTCCGTGCGCGGCCGTCTGGAGCGCTTGAAAGAGCGCCTGGTGTCCAGCTAAAGCATTAAGAAGAAGCGAGATTAACGGAAGAACGTATGGCTCAGATCAACGCAGACGAGATTACGCAGCTCCTTAAGGAGCAGATTGAAAATTACGACGCGGAAATTCGCGTCGATGAGACCGGGACCATTATCACGCTGGGCGATGGGATCGCCCGCATCCATGGCTTGGACAAAGCCATGGCCGGCGAGATGCTGATGTTTCCCCACGACGTGCAGGGCCTGGCCATGAACCTGGATGAAGATCAGGTCGGCTGCGTGCTCCTCGGCGATTACACCGAACTGCGCGAGGGAGACGAGGTCAAGCGCAGCGGCGAGATCATGAGTGTTCCCGTCGGTGACGGGATGATCGGCCGGGTGGTGAACGCTCTCGGCCAGCCAATTGACAACCGCGGCCCCATTGAAGGAACGACGCTTTCGCCGATCGAGCGCATTGCTCCCGGCGTGGTTGACCGGCAGGGCGTGCGCGAGCCGATGTCGACCGGGCTTAAGGCGATCGACAGCATGATCCCCATCGGGCGCGGGCAGCGCGAGCTGATTATCGGTGACCGTCAGACCGGTAAGACAGCCATTGCGCTCGACACCATCATCAACAGCGCCAAGAACAACCTGATTTGCATTTACTGCGCCATCGGGCAAAAGCGGTCTTCCGTGGCGCAGGTGGTGCAAACGCTGGCTGAACACGGGGCGATGGATTACACCATCGTGGTGGCGGCGACTGCTTCCGAGCCTGCGCCGCTGCAATACCTGGCTCCCTACTCCGCGACCAGCATGGGCGAGTTCTTTCGCGATAGCGGCCGTCATGCGCTGATCATCTATGACGATCTCTCGAAGCACGCGGTGGCTTACCGTGAGATCTCGCTGCTCCTGCGCCGTCCGCCGGGGCGCGAAGCGTATCCCGGAGACGTGTTTTATCTCCACTCGCGGCTGCTGGAGCGCTCGGCTAAGATGAGCGACGCCAAGGGCGGCGGCTCGCTGACGGCGCTGCCGGTCATTGAGACCCAGGCGGGCGACGTTTCGGCGTACATTCCGACCAACGTTATTTCCATTACGGATGGGCAGATCTACCTGGAAGGAGATCTGTTCAATTCCGGTGTTCGCCCCGCGGTCAACGTGGGTCTTTCCGTGAGCCGCGTGGGCGGCAGCGCGCAGATCAAAGCCATGCGCCAGGTGGCCGGCACCTTGAAACTGGAATTGGCACAGTATCGCGAGTTGGCCGCCTTTGCCCAGTTCGGCAGTGACCTGGATAAGGTGACGCAGAATCAGCTCAACCGCGGCTCCCGGCTGACGGAGATTTTGAAACAGCCGCAGTTCGCTCCTCTGTCGACAGAGAAGCAGATCATCGTGATTTTTGCTGGAACCAACGGCTTCCTGGACGACTTGAAGATTGAGGAAATCCGCGCTTTCGAGACCGGGCTTTATCCTTATCTCGATTCCGCACAGTCTCAGTTACTGAATGACATTGTCAGCAAGAAGTCGCTGGATGACGATCTGCGCAACCGGATCAAGCAGGCGCTGACGGAATACAAACAGAATTTTCTCTCCGAACACCGGGATGCCGCGCTGAAGGAGTCTTCGGTGAAGGAGCTTACCCCGGAAGAGCAGAAGAAGCAGCAAGAGACGAAGAAGGCGTAAGCAGCCCATGCCAAGTGTTCTCGACTTACGGCGGCGCATTCGTAGTGTAAAAAGTACGCGCCAAATCACGAAAGCGATGAAGATGATCGCGGCGGCCAAGCTGCGCCGTGCCCAGGAGCGCGCTATCTCCGGCCGCCCCTATGCCAACATGTTGGCCAGTGTCATCCGATCGCTCATTCGCCATATTGAGCTGTACGATCCGGAAACCGGCGATGTTCGTCACCCTTTGCTGCTGGCTCGTGAAGAGAAGAACGCGATGCTCATCGTGATTTCAGGCGACAAGGGCTTTGCCGGAGGCTTCAATACCAACATCACCAAGGCTGCGTTTCGGTTTATCGACGAGCACAGCCAACAGAACATCGACATTGCCGCCATTGGACGCAAAGGCCGCGACCTCTTCCGCCGGCGCTACAACGTCGCGGAGTTTGTCGACGACAAAGATGGCCAGGGTGAAACAGACAGCAATAATGCGGGAGGGACGGCGCCCGAGGCGAAGCGCCGCGCCGAGCGCAAGAGTCAGATCGAAGTAGTGGGTGATTACCCGGGCATGCTCGATAAGCCAAGCTTCGACCAGGTAGCGCTGCTGGCCCGTGAAGTGGTCCACCGCTACATGGACGAGGAACTGGACGCGGTTTACCTCACTTTCAACGAATTCAAGTCGGTGATGGCCCAGCGGGTGGTGGTCGAGCGCATTTTGCCCATAGCGGAATTGGGGCAGCGCGATATTAAGCAGGCCGAAGAGATGACGCAGGAAGAGCGCGAGGAAATGGTGCGCGCGGCCGCTTCCTCTGGGGTGAGCGTCCAGGAGGCTGACACTGAGGAAGCCGACGAGGAGGCGAAGAAATTCGGCACCTCGGAGGTGGACTACATCTACGACCAGCCGCCGCGGGAGCTTCTGGATGGGTTGTTGCGGCAGTACGTGGCTTCGCAGATTTATCACGGCCTGATTGAGTCGAGCGCCGCTGAGCAGGCTGCGCGCATGACGGCCATGGATGCGGCGAGCAGCAATGCTTCGGACATGATCGATTCGCTTACGCTCACCATGAACCGGGTGCGGCAGGCCGCGATCACCAAGGAAATTATCGAGATTGTGAGCGGCGCGGCCGCCCTTTAGAGGGAAAGCAAGGTTATGGCAGAAAACATAGGTAAGGTGATTCAGATTTCCGGTCCGGCGGTGGATGTGCAGTTTGAAGAGGCGACCATGCCTCCGATCTACCAGGCCTTGCGTGTGACCAGCGAAGGGTTCAATGTGCCGTCGCCCATCAACGTCGTGCTGGAAGTGGAGCAGCATATAGGCGAGGGCCGGGTGCGCTGCGTGGCGATGGAGTCGACCGAAGGTATGGTCCGCGGCATGAAGGCTCTCGATTTGGGTTCGCAGATTTCTGTGCCGGTGGGCATCCCAACGCTCGGCCGCATTCTCAATGTGATCGGCGAGCCGGTCGACGAACTGGGCCCGGTGAATGCTAAGGAACGTTGGCCCATCCATCGCGCGGCGCCATCGTTTGAAGATCAGGCGACCACGGAAGAAATGTTTGAGACCGGGGTCAAGGTGATCGACTTGATCCAGCCGTTTTTGAAGGGTGGCAAGATTGGCCTCTTCGGCGGTGCGGGCGTGGGCAAGACGGTCATCATCCAGGAATTGATTAACAACGTCGCCAGCAGCCACGGCGGTGTTTCTGTGTTCGCCGGCGTCGGCGAGCGCACCCGCGAAGGCACCGACTTGTGGAATGAATTTGAAGAGTCCGGTGTGATCAACGCCAAGGATCGTGAGAAGTCGAAGGCTGCGCTGGTGTACGGCCAGATGACCGAGCCGCCAGGGGCGCGGTTGCGGGTTGCCCTCACTGCCCTCACCATTGCGGAATATTTCCGCGATGAGCAAGGCGGCGATACGCTGCTGTTTATCGATAACATTTTTCGTTTTACCCAGGCCGGCTCTGAAGTTTCGACGTTGCTCGGCCGCATGCCTTCCGCTGTGGGATATCAGCCGAACCTGTCGACCGAGATGGGCGAGTTGCAGGAGAGAATTACTTCCACTAAGAGTGGCTCCGTTACGTCAGTGCAAGCGATCTATGTGCCCGCCGATGACTTTACCGATCCGGCTCCGGCCACTACGTTCGCCCACCTCGATGCGACGACCGTGCTTTCCCGCGCGCTGACTGAGATCGGTATCTACCCTGCGGTGGATCCGCTGGCGTCGACTTCGCGCATTCTCACCCCGCGCGTGGTTGGGGATGAGCATTACGCAGTGGCCCAGGGCGTGAAGCGGATTCTGCAGCGGTATAAGGATCTCCAGGACATCATCGCCATTCTGGGTATCGATGAGCTTTCGGAGGATGACAAGCTCACGGTGAGCCGCGCACGTAAGGTGCAGCGTTTTCTGTCTCAGCCTTTCCATGTGGCCGAGGTATTTACCGGCGCTCCCGGGAAGTACGTGAAAATTGCGGATACGGTGCGCAGCTTCAAGGAGATTATTGAAGGCAAGCACGACGATGTTCCGGAGCAGGCTTTTTATATGAAAGGCCCTATCGAGGAAGTGCTCGAAGCCGCCAAGGCCATGAAGGATAAGCAAGGTTAATGGCAGATCAGTTAAAAATTCGGCTGGTGACTCCAGACAAGGTTTTGGTCGACCAGGACGCGGATGCGGTTGAGCTGCCGTCGAAGTCCGGCTACATGGAGGTGCTGTACGGGCACGCTCCGTTGCTGGCCGAACTTGGGGTGGGCGAGGTGAGATTGCACGGTGGGAGTGCGGGCGATCAGACCTACTTCGTGGTGTGGGGTTTTGTGGAAGTGCTGCCGGACCGAGTGACGATTCTCGCGCAAAATGCCATCAAGCCGGAAGAGATCGATGCCGGCGCGGCACAGCGACAGTTGGAAGATGGCGAGAAGTTGTGGAATGAAGCCGGGGACGATCCTGCGAAGTATGAGCAGGCGAATGAAGTGATTCATGAGGCCCAGGTCAAGCTTGCGAGCGCTCACCGTTGACCCCTGCGGTTGACGGTGTGAATTCCGGCTACCGCCGATTCCGCTGTGCAGGTCAGAACCAAGTCAGTCGCTAGAACCAACCTGAATCTGTAACCGGACCTGATGGGTGCCCCATGTTCGCGCCAGCTAACGTGGGCCGAAAAAGACGGGCGAAGCCCTTCCATTGTTGTTACTCGTTGAGTGAAAGCATTCGAAGAATTCATAATCGGCCCACGTTAGCTGGCGCGAACATGGGGCACCCATCAGGTCCGGTTACAGATCGAGGTTGGTTCTCGCGTGTAGATTGCGACTTGGAGTCCTCGTGCCTGCTCGAAAGGCCTGAGACGCGGGCTGAGTCATAATCGACACTAGGCGCTGGGAGGTGCAATGGATTACGTAAATCTGGGTTCGACCGGACTGAAAGTTTCGCGCATTTGTCTCGGAGCCATGACCTACGGCTCGAAGAAGTGGCGGGAGTGGGTCTTGGAAGAGGAAGAGGCCCGGCCGTTCTTCCGCCGCGCGATGGAAGCGGGCATTAATTTTTTCGACACGGCGGATATCTACTCGCTCGGGGTGAGCGAAGAAATCACCGGCCGGGCGCTTAAGGAATATGGTCCTTCGCGCGACAAAGTCGTCATTGCCACCAAGGTGTTCAATGCCATGGGCGACGATCCGAACCAGAAAGGGCTTTCGCGCAAGCACATTATGCATGCCATCGACGATAGTCTCCGCCGTTTGGGGACGGACTATGTCGATCTGTACCAGATCCATCGTTTTGATCGCGAAACTCCGATCGAGGAGACGATGGAGGCACTGAACGATGTGGTGCGCGCGGGCAAGGCGCTCTACATTGGCGCGTCTTCGATGTATGCATGGCAGTTTCTGAAAATGCTGCAAACTTCGGACGAGATGGGGCTGGCCCGTTTTGTAACCATGCAGAACCACTACAACCTGGTGTACCGGGAAGAAGAGCGGGAGATGATTCCGCTTTGTTTGGAGGAGGGAATTGGGCTGATTCCCTGGAGCCCGCTGGCGCGCGGGTTTCTCGCGGGCAACCGGAATAGTCAGGATCGCGGCGAGACCATCCGGGCCAAGACCGACGATTTTTCGCATAAGCTTTACTACCGTCCATCCGATTTCACGGTCGTGGACCGTCTGGGCGAGATCGCAGGAAAGCGAGGCGTGCAGAATGCTCAGGTGGCTTTGGCTTGGGTTTTATCCAAGACGGGAGTCAGCTCACCGATCGTCGGCGCCAGCAAGATGACTCACCTGGATCAGGCGATCGCAGCGATGGATATCAAGCTTGATGACAGCGAGATCAAGGCGCTGGAAGAGCCGTATGAGCCGCATCCCGTCCTGGGGTTCTGAATCGTTCCCAACTAAGAAAGCACATACCATGCACCACGCCCGCTGCCGTTGAGAGCGAGGTAGCCCTGGGCGACCAGTTGGCGGAAGTGCTGCTTCAGGGTGTTCCTGCTTGTGCCCGTCAGCCTTACGACGTCGCTGATGGTCACTCTTCCATGCTCGCGCGCGAATTCGACGATGCGTGCCGATAGCTCCGGCAGGGCCCCACGAATGATCCTCTCGCGTTCGATCTTCTTGGCCAAGCGCTTGACCTGCTGCTGCAAAGCGTGAAGGAAAAAGATAAGCCACGGTTCCCAGTTTTGCGCTTCTGTCCGGATCGACACCTGGGTCTGGTGAAGGGCAAGATAGTAACCTTCTTTGCTTTGTTCGATCACGCTTTCGAGCGAGCTGTAAGGAACAAAAGAATAGCCCGCGCGAAGCAGCAGGAGGGTCGTTAAGATGCGGCTCAGCCGTCCATTACCGTCCTGGAAGGGATGGATCTCGAGAAAAACCACCGTGAATATCCCAATGATGAGAAGCGGATGCAGTTCCCGCGACGCGAGAGATTGAGTACTCCAGGCGACGAGTTCTGCCATGCGCTGCGGAGTATCAAACGGGGAGGCCGCCTCGAACACGATTCCGATTTGCTTGCCCTCTTCATCGAACGCAACCACGTTGTTGGCATTTGTCTTGTAATTGCCCCGATGATGCGCGTCCTTTTCGCTGTACTTGAGCAGATCACGATGAAGTTGCTTCACATGGTTTTCAGTGAGCGTAATCTCGGCCCAAGAACGGAAAATCAGCTCCATCGTTTCCGCATAGCCGGCGACTTCCTGCTCGTCTCGAGTTGCGAAAGATTTGATTTCCAGGTTGGAGAGCAAACGTTCCACTTCAAGGTCGGAGAGTTTGCTGCCCTCAATGCGAGTCGACGAGCCAATGCTCTCGATGGTGGCTACCCGCCGCAACGCAGAGAGGCGCTCCGGAGCCAAGGTTCCGAGAACTTGCCATGTTCCCTTAAATTCCTCCAACTCAGAGATGAGATTGAGAAATGCAGGGGTTATCTGGATTGTTCCCGGGTAGATCATGACACCCAATAATACACCCAATGACACCCAATTGGGTCGGCTACACCCAATAATGCACCCAATTACGCCCATTTTCCCCAAGGCATCCCGCGCATAAGCTCATTTGAGCCGCCAAATGGGCTACACTGGTGTTGAGCTATTGACATGATCGCACCCGAATTGATTGCTGAAATTCTCGGCCTCGGCACTGCCGTTCGGACCGTCGGCGAGTTAGAGTCGGCGGTTCGTGCCGGGTTGCCCAAGCTGTCCTTGGAACGCCTCTCGGCTCGTCTCTATGAAGATCGCAAGACTGCCAGCGCCTATAAGTTCAAAGTGGTCCCACAGGCAACTTGGAAGCGTCGCACCAAGCGGCTCTCGGTTGACGAAAGTGAACGTACGGAACGTATCGCGCGCGTGCTGGCTTACGCGGAATATGTCTGGAACGATCGTGAACAGGCACGCGAATGGATGAGCAAACCTCACCGGGAACTTCAGAACAATTCCCCGCTTGAAGTCGCGCGGACTGAACTTGGAGCTCGCCGTGTTGAAGACGTTCTTGACAAGCTCTTCTACGGCCTGCCTGTCTAGCTGTGATCGCTTACCGCATCGCGGATGCGCGTAACCCCATCTTTGATCCCACGGGGGCTATGTTGCGAGGTGGCCGTTGGAATTCAATCGGTCAACCCGCCATTTATGCGGCCGAGAGCTACGCTGGAGCGATGCTGGAAGTTCTAGTCCATGCGAATCTGTCTGTCCCACCGAAGAATCACCGATTCGTGCGCATCACGATTCCCGAGACGGTAGAGATTGAGATCGTGCAGCCTCTCGCGCTAGCAGGCTGGGACGCGGAAGATCTGGTCGTCTCTCGCGCTTTTGGGGACAAATGGCTGAAAGAGATGAGGACTTCAGTCTTGCGAGTCCCGAGCGTCATTACTGAAGGACGCGAGAGCAATATCGTTATCAATCCTCGCCATCCGCAGTTTTCAATGATCCTGGCGAGTGAAGCTGAACAGATCCGTTGGGACCTCAGGTTGTTCGCTGGAGTTCAACGGCAATAGCATCGCTCCGATCTGCCCGTTCATTCCTCCAGCATTTGCAGGTCTAGGGGAGGTGACTGCATGCAGTCAAGTTGGGCGATTTTCTTGAGGGCCGCTTTCAACGCCGAGCTGGGACAGGGTTCTACCGTCATCACGAAAGCTAGACGGTTCTTCGGGTAGCCGGGCTTTTGCAACAGCGCGTTGATGTTGATGCCCTGCTCAGCCAAGCCGCCGGCAATGGCGGCGACAATGCCGGGACTGTCGTCCACCACGAACCGAATATAGTGCGGCACCACAAAGTCGCCGTTGACCCTGGCACGCGTACTGGTGATGTTCACCGGGCAACCGCCGTGGGCAATCGCCAGCACGTCAGAGATAACGGCAACCGCTGTTGGATGACCGCCGGCTCCGTGACCGGAGAAGACGGTCTGGCCTCCATACTCGCCGCCGGAAATCACCATGTTCTCCGTGCCCCGCGACCAGGACAAGGGAGAACTTCGCGGCACTAACATCGGCCCTACCGTAGCTAACAACTCATGCTCTCTGACCTCGGCGCGCGAAATTTGCCGGATGGTGCAATTCAGGTCCTTGGCATAGGCGAAGTCGATCGCCGAAACATCGCGGATGGTGCGGCAGTTAACCTCCTCCGGTAGAACCTCCATCCGTAGGCCAATGCGGGACAGGATCACCAGTTTGGCGCGGGCATCGAAGCCATCCACGTCTTCGGTGGGGTTGGCTTCGGCGTAACCCAGCTCCTGCGCCTGCCGCAACGTGGGTTCAAACTCGGCCCCGTCTTCCATGTGGCTGAGGATGAAATTGCAGGTGCCGTTCAAAATGCCTTGCAAGCGACGGATGCGGTCGCCGGCAAGCCCCTGCTGCACCGCTGGGATCACTGGAACTCCTCCCGCCACCGCAGCGCCGTAAAGCAGTTGGCAACCATGGCTTCGGGCCAGTTCCTCCAAGGCAATGCCGTGCTCGGCGATCATTTTCTTGTTGGCCGTAACGACAGACTTGCCCGCCGCCAGCGCTTGCCGGACCCAATCTCCAGCGGGACGCAGGCCCCCGGCAAGCTCCAACACGATGTCGGGGCCCGATGCCAGCACTTCCTCGAAGTTTTCGGTCCAGAGTACTGATGAGGGCACCCAGGAGACGCGCTTGCGGTCAATGGCGCGATTGAAAATGCAGCTAAGCTCAATGCCTTGTGGAGGGTGTTCACATAAAATGCGGGCAACCGAATTGCCCACGGTGCCAAAACCCAAAATTGCTACTTTCATTTGTCTATCCATATCGGCTGACACAACCTTCTCATAGACGATACAGACAGCAAAGCAGGACTAGGGAGCGATCACATCGTCGCAGGTTTCGAGCCTGGTCACTTCCCCGGCGAAAGCTTTGTCGCTCCCTGGGTGGTAGTACACGATACCGCGCTTACCTTCCAAATGGCGGCATGGGGTGAAATGGTCTTCGCCCCACCACAGCGTGTCGGAGAAGCTTCTCAAGTCAGCCTGGTAAGGAGTCCGCGCGGGAACGGGATCTGTAGAACCCGTCAGGTTCTGTTGGGTTCTACAGATCCCGTTCCCGCGCGGACTCTTTAAGCCCCTGCTCCGCAGATTTGCTTAGCAAGTGACGGAGGCAGGGGCTAAAGCCCAGTTCCGGGGAGGCCTGTTACGGCACGACTAAAGTCGTGCCCTGATACAAAACAAGAGTTTGCCCGCAGCCTCTAAAGACGTGCCCTGATACAAAGCAGGAGTTTGTCCGCGCCTCTAAAGTCGTGCCCCGATACAAAACGGAAGTTTGTCCGCAGCCTTACTAGAAGTGACGAAACTGTTCTTCGGCCACGGTTTCAGATGCGGGCCGCCCCGCTTCCCTTTCGAGCGAGCGGCTTACCAGGTCACGCGAACCCAAGCCTACGGCCAACGCTAGCGCCAGCACGATGCCGCCGAAGAGAATGCCGAAGGCCAGGTCCACAATGGCGGCGCCTATGGAAAGATGATCGAGCACCATGGCTGCGGTTAATACCAATACCAGCCACTTGATGCCCTGACTCAATAGCCGCGCGTAATGCAGATTCATGTTCACGGCACCGATCAAGACGCTGCGGGAAAGAAAACGCGCGATGACGTTGCCCAACAACAGCAATACCACCGCCCCGATAATGTTGGGCAGATAGGCTAGCAGACGCCCCGAAAGAGCGTTGTCCGAAGAGGCTCCAAAGGCCTCCAGCCCAACCAGAAACCCCACCAGCACGACGCACCAGAAGACTACACGCGTGATGAGAGTCGTAGGGGTGTAGGTCGGTGACCACTCCGCGATGGCGTTGGTTCCCCGTACCAGCCGGTCGTCGATGTGGATGGCGTTGAGGATCCCACGGACTAGCCAGGCAAGCAGCCACGCGACGGCGGCGAAGATGAGGATGGCTAGGATGAATGCCAGAAGGCCCGGAAGCAGGGTGGCAATCCGGCTGATGACCCGAGCCATCGATTCGTGCAGTGACTGCGACACTTGAGTCCACATAAATATCTCCTTGGCGCCTACGGGTTGAAGCGGTCTGGCCAACGCCAGCGCTGTAACAGGTAAGGCTTGCCCTCTTCATAGGCGCGGGCCAACCTCTCCACCCTCTGGTCGGCTTCCGCCGGGCTGGCGTTGCCAACTTCCAGTGCGTACGAGGCTACCCACCCCAGGTACAACGGCGCGAGCGCTCCCAACAAATGGGCACGGCTGATAGTGCGCAGCCGATGTGCTAACGCGAAGTCGTAGACAACGCGCACCCAAAGCTCGTCGGGCATATGAAAACGCTGTGCGCTGGGGCGCGCCAAACGCTTCAACTCCAATAACGTCACCGGCGGCAGGACCAAGGACCAGACCTCCTGCAGGTTGCGGAACCCCAACTGGAACGTCTCCAACATCGGGGTTGTGTCCGCCGCGGGGGCGCCGGCCGGCGGAGCAGCGGCAACCCCAAGGGTCTCGACCGACTGCGAACCGCGAACCCGCTGCCATATCGACGCATTGCCGGCCACTTCCAAAAACAAGGAACCTACTGTCTGGCTCAATATGGTGCTCAGATCGACGCCGTCCGCGGCAGGAGCGTGATGAGTGTCCACATGCACCTGGCACACCTTATAGTCACGCAGGGCGGCCTCGGTCGCCGGCCAGAAAAGCGGCTGCCCTTGGGCGACGGATCGTTGCAAGGCCGCCTCGAAATCGGGAATGGTCTTGCCCGCAATGCAGAAATCCGGCGCCAAAGGGTAGCGCACGCGCCGGCCATAGAGCGCGCGGGTTAAGGGAGCGAGGATGCTTGAATTCAGCAACCCGTCGAACTTGCCCATCGCGTAGAGAGGCATGGCGAGTTCACAGCGTTGTTCCAGCACCGGGGCTACCATCGGGGCCAGAAAATTGGATTCGAGCGCGGCTAGATCAAAACCAATGACCGCGCATGCGCTTACCCCCAGCTCGCGCGCCATCGCGAACAAGGCCTGATACATACCGGCGCCGGCAAGCCAGGGAATTCTCGAGGAATCACTGGAAGGCAGCGAGTAAGGCAGAAAACGCAACGCGGCGGCCGGCTCCGTAGGATCGAGCTGGGCTTCAGCCCGGGCCGCGGTCTCCACACCGTTCAAACCCGGAAAGGCAACCACCGTGCGCAGAGAGGAGAGGGAGCCCGGAGCGAGCACTGCCTTGGCGGCCGCGGCCCGCAGCTGGTCAGCATCCACCGGCGTCGCGACTGCGATCAGCAGATCGGCCTGCCCGACTTCCTCCATCCCTGCTTTCGTCTCTTCCGAAAGCTCCACCTTTGCCATGAGTCTACCTTTGGTCTCTTTATCGGATCTTACTCTGCTTACTGAAAACTACAGCGGCAGCCCCAGGATGCCAATCAACGGAATCAGTACCCAAGTCGGCCGGTTGTTCAACTCGTAGACCAATTCATAGAATGCCTTGTCGATGACATAGGCCTCCAGTAACTGCTGAAACAGCATGGGATCGGAGGGAACCACTTGGACCCCCTTCGCGGTTTCGCAATAGGTGCGCAGAAAGGCCGATGCCACCGATTGCTCCCACAACTGCGCCCATGGCTCCAGACGGTGGAAGTCCTCCGGACGGCGCGAGGAATACTTCATGAGCGCTGAGAAGGCAGCATAGCTGAAGGAACGCAGCATGCCGGCGACATCTTTGAGCGGCGACTGTTTCGTCCTACGCTCCGCCAGTGAGCGCGCGGGTTCGCCTTCGAAGTCCAGAATAACGAAGTCGCCTTTTGCCCGCAGCACCTGTCCTAAATGATAGTCCCCGTGAATGCGGGTGCGCTGGGCGTGGACCTCCACCGCGGACAATCGGCGGAATCGGTCAAGAACCAGGCTTTTGCGGCTAAGCACCAGTCCGGCCCGCTCGAGCACGTTGTCGGGCAAGCGGGCGACGTTTTCTTTGAGCGAAGCGAAGGCGCTGGCGGCGTGCGCCATCAGTTCTTCGCGCAACAGATCGATGTCGCGCGCACTCAACGCTTCCGGCGTGAACGCGGGATCGGGAGTCGGCGTGGCGAGAGCAAGGTGCATCTCCGCAGTTCGCCGGCCGAGGAGGGCGGCGGCATCGAGATACGAACCGACGTGCTCGCGCGCGAACTCTGTCTCCTGGGCTTGGCTTAATCGCAGCAGGCTGACCGGCCCCTCGGCTACCCCAGCCTGAGAGAAGGTCCGCGCCGCGCTGGCTTCGTAGTAGCGGTCCAATTCTTCCAGCGTCCACTGCCATCCGTCGCCCTCGTTGCTGACCAGGCCTTGCAGCATGGCGAGCGTCGATGGTTCCTGACCTTCGCGCACGTATTCGATCGAACCGGCGAAAGGTGCGATATGCGTGAACTGGGTCGATTCGGTGATGAACCGGCCGATCTCGGTGTCCGGGTTAGGGCCGGGTTGCTGCCTGCGGAACAGCTTCATGATCAGCTTGTCGCCGAAGAGGATCGAGGTATTGCTTTGCTCGGCAGAGCCCCGTCGCGGCGCAACCGGCTCGTCCCCGGCCAGTTGACGAAACGCGCTGCTGGGAAGGCCGCGGATCCTGCCTTGACGCGAAGGAATTTCGCCGCCAGAGGCAATCACCGCCAGCAACGCTTCGTTGGCGCTATCGTTGAAGATTGCTTCGTGCAGCACGCCGTCGCCCTCAATGGAAGCGATGCGCGCAATCACCGCCTTGGGCGACTCTTCGCGCAGCAGTTCGGCGGCTTTGCCAAAGAGCAAGCCAAGGGTGATGAGATAGTTGTCGCTGCCACCCTCCGCATATTGGATTTCGGCCTGCACCAGTGCGCTTATACCTTGATTAAAGATGGCCCAGTCTTCAATGCGAACACAGCTTATGGTGCGGGATTTACCGCCGAACCAGCGCTGGCGGGCCACATAACCCTGCAGCAGGGACTCCTCGAGCTCGCGGCGTCCATTGCCTTCAAGGACGCTCATCCAGTCCATGGGTCCGCTGACCTCCAGCACCGTCTCTCCCACCTCGGCCACCGTGGGGCCGACGGGCTCGAGTGAGGGCTGCAGTTCCAGCCACAAAAAGCCGTAGGGACCGATAGTCAGGGGGTAGGCGGTGCTGCGAATCTTGGGGAATTCGACATAGCCCAGCATCTCGATCGGTGTCAGTCCAATGTATGCGGCCAGGTCCAGCTCCACAGGTTGGGCGAAGCGGGAAAGATTGGCCACGCAGAGAATTTTCTCGTTCTTGTATTCGCGTATATAAGCCAGGATCTTGCGATTGGCGGGATTCAGAAATTTCAAGGTTCCGCGGCCAAAGACCTGGAAGAGCTTGCGCAGTGCGATCATGTTGCGCATCCAGCTCAGCAGCGAAGAGGGGTCGCTCTGCTGCGCTTCTACGTTGATCGCTTCGTAGCCCCAAACCGGGTCCATGACCACCGGGCTGTACAGCTTTGCCGGCACGGCGCGAGAGAAGCCGGCGTTGCGGTCCCCGCTCCACTGCATCGGAGTGCGGACTCCGTTGCGGTCACCGAGGTAGATGTTGTCGCCCATGCCGATCTCATCGCCGTAGTAGACGATGGGAGTTCCGGGAAAAGAGAAGAGGATGCTGTTGAGCAGTTCAATGCGGCGGCGGTTGTTATCTACCAGGGGCGCGAGCCGGCGCCGAATCCCGATGTTGATGCGCATGCGGGGATCGGCGCTGTAGGCCAGGTACATGTAATCGCGCTCATCGTCAGTTACCATTTCGAGCGTCAGCTCGTCGTGGTTGCGCAGAAACAGGCCCCACTGGCAGTTGTCGGGGATTTCCGGGGTTTGCGCCATGATGTCGGTGATGGGCAGGCGATCCTCCTGCCGCAGCGCCATGTACATCCTGGGCATGAGCGGAAAATGAAATGCCATGTGGCATTCATCTCCGTCACCGTAATAGATACGTACATCGTCCGGCCACTGGTTGGCTTCGGCCAGGATCGCCCTGGCGGCGTACTTCTCGTCAATTTCGCGGCGGATGCGCTTCATCACGGCGTGGGTTTCGGGAAGGTTTTCGCAGTTGGTTCCTTCCCGCTCTACCAGGTAAGGGATTGCGTCCACGCGCAGCCCGTCGACTCCCATGTCGAGCCAGTAGTGCATGACCTTGACCACTTCTTCGATCACTACCGGGTTGTCGTAGTTCAAATCAGGCTGATGAGAGAAGAAGCGATGCCAGTAGTACTGCTGGGCTTCAGGGTCCCAGGTCCAGTTGGATTTTTCAGTGTCGGTGAAGATGATGCGAGCGCCGGTATATTTCTGGTCGGTGTCGCTCCAGACGTAAAAGTCGCGTTCGGGGGAATCTTTCGGCGCCCGGCGCGCTCGCTGGAACCAGGGATGCTGATCGGAAGTGTGATTGATGACCAGCTCGATCATGACTTGCAGGCCGCGTTTGTGCGCCTCGGTCAGGAATGCGCGGAAATCCTCCATGGTGCCGTAATTCGGGTGGACGCTCAGGTAGTCGGCAATATCGTAACCGTCATCGCGCAATGGGGAAGGGAAGAAAGGTAACAACCACAGGCACGTTACCCCAAGATCCTGCAGGTAATCGAGCTTGCTGAGCAGGCCCTGGAAGTCGCCCATACCATCGTTGTTGCCGTCCATGAATGCTTTGACGTGCAATTCATAAATAATTGCGTCTTTGTACCAGAGCGGGTCCGCCGCGCTTCCTGCTTGCTTCAATATTGCCTCCAGTTATACCGGCGTTACGCGGAATATATGCGCGGGCGCTTCCGCCGGTCTCAGTGCCACATAGTTTCTCCGGCCTTGCCAGCGGTAGGATTGATCCGCCAACAGGTCGTGAACTTCAAATGTATCGCTTGCGGCCAAACCCAGTTGGTCTAAATCGAGATCTACCCAGCCTGTTTGCACCGAGGAAGGGTCAAGATTCACGACCACCAGGATCAAGTTGCTGCCATCCCCTGTACGTTTGGAGTAGCAAATGAGCGATGGGTTGTCTGCCGGGTGAAAGTGCAGCCGCTCGTTGGTCTGCAGCGCCTTATTTTCGTGCCGGATCTGGTTTAGCTGCGTGATGAGCGGCTTCAGGCTTGAGGGCGATTGTAAATCCCACTTCTTGATCTCGTATTTTTCTGAATTCAGGTACTCCTCGCTGCCCGGCTTGGTGGGGATGTTATCTCCCAATTCGAATGCGGGGCCGTAGATTCCGTAATTGGCGGTGAGCGTCGTCGCCAGCACCAGGCGGAAGCGGAACGCCGGGAGACCACCGGTCTGCAAGTGTCCAGGCAGGATGTCGGGCGTGTTGGGCCAGAAGTTGGGGCGGAAGTACTCCCGGACCGGCGTGGTGGTGAGTTCCAGCATGTATTTTGTGAGGTCTTCCTTGGTGTCGCGCCAGGTGAAGTAGGTGTAGGACTGGGAAAAACCGCCCTTGGCCAGCCGCTCCATCACCCGCGGCCGGGTGAAGGCCTCCGCCAGGAACAGCACATCAGGATTTTTCTCCTTCAGCTTGGGAATCACCCATTCCCAGAAGGGAAAGGCCTTGGTGTGGGGATTATCCACGCGGAAGATGAGAACGCCGGCGTCCATCCAGAAGCTGAAGACGTCTTTGAGCGCGTCCCATAATCCTCTCCAGTTGGAGGATTCGAAATCCAAGGGGTAGATGTCCTGATATTTCTTGGGGGGATTCTCGGCGTATTGAATTGACCCGTCCGGGCGCTTTTTGAAAAATTCGGGATGTTCCTTCACCCAGGGGTGATCGGGCGCGCATTGGAAGGCGATGTCGAGGGCAACTTCCATGTTGCGCTGTTTAGCCTGCGCCACCAGGTCGCGGAAGTCCTCCATGGTGCCCAAGGCACGGTGGATCGCGGTGTGCCCGCCCTCGTCGGAGCCAATCGCCCAGGGGCTGCCCTCGTCTCCCGGGCCGGCTTCGACTGAGTTGTTCTTGCCTTTGCGGAAGCTCTTTCCGATGGGCGAGATGGGGGGCAGGTAGAGGACGTCGAAGCCCATCTCCGCCACGTAATCGAGGCGCGCCGCTACATCGCGGAGGGTGCCATGGTTCCCTGGGGTGGGTGACCAGGAACGGGGAAAAAGTTCGTACCAGGCGGAAAAGCGCGCCCTTTCCCGGTCGACCACTATCTCTAATTCGTGGTCATACCAGGTTTCCAGCGCCGGATCGGGGTATCGGTTGACCAGTTCCCGGAGCTCGGCCTGCAACGCAAATTCGACGGCCGCGGAATCGTAGGCTCCTGAGCGTAGCTTCTTGGCCCAGGTTGAAAGCTTCGTGCCGTCTTTTTTGTTGGCGCGGGATTTTGTTTGTTCGAGGAGCATGGCGCCAGTGGCAAAGGGAAGTTCCAGGTCCTGCTTGGCGTCGGCGCGTTTTTTCAGATCGCTCTGCCAGGTTTCGAAATGGTCGACCTCGCCCACCAGGGTGTAAAGATAACGGCCGGTCTTGGCGACGGGAAATTGGCCCCGCCAGCGGTCATTTCCCAATGGCGCCATGTCCGTGGTCTGCCATTTGTTCTCGCCTTCGCGCTTCCATAGCAGCCGTGCACGCACGTGATCGTGCCCGTCACCGAAGACGTCCGCCTCTATCGAGACCAGATCGTCGACGATTCTCTTGATCGGAAATCGGCCGCAGTTTACTTCAGGTTCTACGTTCTCGATCACTACCCGGGCTCGTCCCTCGTTTGGCTTCGCCATTCCACCCCCTAACCCTGACCCCATTGTAGGCAGATGCAGTTTCGGGCCTTCACGGGTATTGCTTCTCCGGGGCTGCGGAAGAATTCATGTTTCTTAGATGTGAACGAGTTTTCCGCAGCCTCTATAGTCGAGAGATGAAATTGGCTTTACGTCCCGTGCATATGATGCTGGCGATTGATCTGGTAGGGACCGCGCTGTTCGCCGCGGAGGGCGCCTCTACTGCTGTGCAGGCGAGGCTCGATTTGCTGGGACTGCTGGTGCTGGCCTTTGTGACTGCGCTGGGGGGCGGTATTGTTCGCGATGTGTTGATAGGGGACCTACCGCCCAGCTCCATTCGCAACTGGAACTATCCTGCCGTAGCGTTAGCTGCTGGGGCTGGGGTGTTCGTGCTACACGCGTACACACCCGGCGTAAACCAGTGGCTGGTGACGACTCTGGATGCTGCTGGGCTTAGTTTTTTCGCCGTTGCCGGAGCGACCAAAGCGTTGGAGTTCAAGCTGCATCCCTTGCTGGCCACGATGATGGGTGGCATCACTGGCGTGGGCGGGGGCACGATCCGCGATCTGCTGATCGGGCAGGTGCCCAAGGTGCTCCGCTCGGATATTTATGCCGCGGCCGCGCTTTTCGGCGCGGCCATCACCATTCTTTGTCTGCGGGTGAGGATGAATGCGGTGGCCGCCAACAGCAGTGGGATTGCCGGTTGTTTTGTGCTGCGCATACTGGCGGTATACAACCACTGGAACTTGCCGCGCGCGGGCGGGTAACCCAGGCTGTGGCTGTCATTCGCCAAGCAGATTTGCGGTAGCAGGGGCTAAAGAGGATGCGGAAAAACTCGGTTTTGTATCAGGGCACGACTTTAGTCGTGCCGTAAACACTTGAAAATAGGATGGGCTTTAGCCCCTGCCACAGCTAGAACCACAGCAAAACCGAGTTTTTCCGCAGCCTGTTAAAGCCCATCATATTTCCAAACATTTACGGCCGACTAAAGTCGCCCTGATACAGAACATGAGTTTTTCCGCATCCCGCCATGCCTACCCCTGCCCATGCCGGGATGTATATGTTTTGTTGAGGCTCCGGCAGTGGCAGGGGCTAAGGAGAGTGTGTGAGATTAGGAACCGGAACTAAAGGACCAAACAGAACTTGATGGGTGCCCCATGTTCGCACCAGCGTACGTGGGCCGATTATGAATTCTTCGAATGCTTTCACTCAATGATTGAAATCGTTTGATGGGCTCACCCGTCTTTTTCGGCCCACGTACGCTGGCGCGAACATGGGGCACCCATCGAGTTTCGTTTGGTCCTTTCGTTCCGGTTCGCGCGCAGACTGCGTTTCTCTTGTTCTCACACATCCTCTTTAGCCCATCATTTCAAACAAGTTTTTTCCCATTCCGGGGCTTGCCGATAGACAATGGACCGATGCGCCTAATCACCTATCGTCGCGATGCGACCACTGGCCCGGCTCTCCTCAAGGATGGCCACGTTTTCCCCCTCTCTCCGCTCGGTTATCAAGACGCGTTGTCGTTTATCTGCGCTGGCAAGAAACAATGGGAGGCGGTCAAACTGCAGCTGGACGAGACCGGCTTGGGTTTGCTCGCGCCCGTGTCCTCGGTCACGCTCGAGCCGCCGGTGCTTCGGCCTTCGAAGATTCTGTGCATCGGCCTCAATTACCGCGACCACGCCATCGAGTCGAAGATGGAGCCGCCCAAGTTCCCCACCGTATTCGTCAAGTTTCCACACACCCTCATCGGGAATGGGCAGCCGATCCTTCTGCCGCGGGCCAGCCAGCAACCGGACTATGAAGCCGAGTTTGCGGTCGTGATCGGCGAAGGCGGCCGCAACATTCCGGAGGAGAAGTGGGAGGACCACGTCTTCGGCTACACCATCGTGAACGACGTAAGCGCTCGCGATGTGCAGCTGGCTACCACGCAATGGACACTGGGCAAGAATTTCCCAACCTTTGCGCCGATGGGGCCGTGGATCATTACCAAGGATGAGATACCCGACCCGCACGCCTTGGATATTTCCCTTTCGATCAACGGGGAAAAGCTGCAAAATTCCAACACCCGGGAGCTGATTTTCAAGCTGCCTCGCCTGATTTCGTACATTTCGACCATGATGCCCCTGTCGCCGGGAGACATTATCAGTACCGGGACGCCGGCGGGGGTGGGTATAGGCCGCACCCCGCACCGATGGCTGAAGCCGGGCGACGACGTCGTGGTGGAGATTGCCGGGATCGGCAGCCTACGGAATCCGGTTCTGGCCGAACCGTAGGAAAAGCCGCCTCAGGGCAGGTTGCGCTCTATACACCCGAAGTTGAAATGCGGTAGCATCACGCCAAAGGCGGGGTTCGCCATATTTTTGGGCAGGGGTAGCGCTCCATGATTCGAGTGATTACGGTCGAGCGGGAGTACGGCAGCCAGGGAGCGGAATTCGCCCACCGCCTGGCGGAGAGGCTGCAGTGGAAGCTTATCGATCGTTGCCTGATCGATGAAATCGCCCATAAAGCGGGCGTGCCTCAGAGTATGGCAGAGCAGTGCGACGAACGGACCGATCCGTGGTATTACCGGATGGGCAAATCCTTTTGGCATGGCAGTGTGGACCGGCTTCCGGCGCCGCCTAAAGAGCAGATTTTCGACAGCGAGCGCATGGTCGAATTTGTGCGGAATTACCTTAAGCAATGTGTGACCAATGGCAATTGTGTGATTGTTGGCCGGGGCGCAGCCTGTGCGCTGGCGTCGGTTCCCCGGGTTTTCAATATTTTTGTCTACGCTTCTATGTCGCGGAAGATTCGCTGGTTTGAAGAGCGTTTTCCGGAACAGGCGGGAAACGCCAGAGCGGAGCTCGAGGCCACCGACGCCCGCCGCGAAAGCTATGTCCGCCGCTATTATGACCGGGACTGGGCCGATCGGCGGTTGTACCACATGATGATCAACTCATGCATGGGCTGTGACGCGATGATCGAGGCGGTGCTGGACGGGGCGGGTATGGCGGCAGCGCGGGAACAAGTAGGGAGCCGAAGCGTTTAAGAAGCTTTGGCCGGGCGCAGGATCGCGATGGCCAGTGGAGAATTGCAATACCCAGCCTCAACCTTACGCTTGCGTTTGTGGCTCAACGGGCGCGGAGCGATCTGCTTGGACCGGCGACCACTGAATATCTGAAGCGCATTGCTCCTTACGCCAGTATCGAGGCTGTCGCTTTTCGCGACGAGCCGGCTTTGTTTGCGTTTGTCACCAAACAGCGGGCCCGAACGCCGGCATGGCTCGTGCTCATGGATAGCCGCGGCGAATCGTTCTCTTCGGAACGGCTGGCTGCCTGGCTGGGCGAACGGCGGGATGCCGGGCAACAGGCCATCGTCTTCGGGATTGGCCCGGCCAGTGGATGGTCGGAACAGGCGCCCCGGCAAGCACAGACAGTCTTGTCCCTGGGTCCCATGACCCTGCCGCACGAGCTGGCGCGGCTGGTGCTGGCGGAACAAATCTATCGCGCATTTACAATACTCTCAGGGCATCCGTACCACACCGGGCACTGATGCAAGCAGTGCCGACTCAGCTTCACTCGCAGTGAAGCTGCGCAAAATCATGGCACAACGAACACTAGCTGTAAGAATGAGTTTTTAGAATGCTCCATGGCGACGGAGCAGGAGTCGGAAAGACATGTCCTGGTTCAAGCGGCAGGAAAACGAGATTGGGGCGAACATGGCCGAAAAGAGCGTGCGCACCGAGGGGTTGTGGCAAAAGTGTGAGGGTTGCGGGCAATATATCTTCAAAGAACATCTGGAGAACAACCTGCAGGTCTGCACCAAGTGCGGACACCATCTTCGCATGGGCGCCCGAGCCCGCATCGCCAGCTTGCTCGAACCAGGGTACGAATTAGTCGACCTGGAACTCGTGTCCACCGACCCACTGGAATTTGTGGACGTTAAGCCGTACCGGGAGCGGTTGGAAAAGGCGCGGGCAGAGACCGGACTCAACGACGCCGTCATCAATGCCGTGGGATGCCTGGGTCCGCATGCCGTGGTTATCAGCGTGATGGAGTTTGCCTTCATTGGCGGGAGCATGGGGTGTGTGGTTGGGGAGACCATCGCCCGTGCCATCGACCGTGCGCTGGCCGCGAGGCATCCGCTCATCATTGTTGCCGCGTCGGGGGGCGCGCGCATGATGGAGGGGGTCGCGAGCCTGATGCAGTTGGCAAAGGTTGCGGCCGGGCTGGCGATGCTGGATGACGCGGGCCTACCGTACATTTCAGTCCTTACCAACCCGACGACCGGCGGCGTAACCGCAAGCTTCGGAATGTTGGGCGACCTGAACATCGCGGAGCCGGGCGCCTTGATCGGCTTTGCTGGCCCACGAGTCATCGAACAGACGATCCGGCAAAAACTTCCGGAAGGATTTCAGAGGTCGGAGTACCTGCTGGAGCACGGCATGCTGGACGCCATCGTTGCGCGGCGCGACCTGAAGGGCTACCTGGTCCGGGCGCTCGACTTCATGATGCCCGCCAAGGCATAGGGAATCACTCTAGAATAATAGCTATGTCTTACGCTTCGGCCCTTGACCGCCTGCATGCTCTCGGTCAGGAATTGCACACACCCCCTGGAACGCCGCGCCGGAAATTTGAGCTGGCCCACATGCGCACGCTCATGGGGGCTCTGGGCCACGCCGAACAGCGCTTTCCCTCGGTGCTGATCGCCGGCACCAACGGCAAAGGATCCACTGCCTCCACCCTGGCCAGCATTCTCGTCCGTGCCGGCTACCGGACCGGCCTCTACACGTCTCCTCATTTGAGCCGGGTCAACGAACGGATCCGGGTGGATGGCGCCATGGTTGGCGACGAGGAGTTCGCGGCGCTGTTTTCTCACGTCGAGGAGATTGCCTCGACCCTGGTGCGGGATGGGCTGCTACCCGCATTGCCCAGTTTTTTCGAAACTCTCACCGCCATGGCTTTTCTGCATTTCGCCTCGCGCCCGGTGGACATCGCGGTGCTGGAAGTCGGCATGGGTGGCCGGCTCGACGCAACCAATATCGTCGAACCCATCATCTCGGTGATCACCGATATTTCGCTCGACCACACAGAATGGCTGGGGTCGACGGTCGATCGGATCGCGCGCGAAAAAGCGGGTATCCTTCGTCGCGACGGAGTCATGGTTACGCTGCCGCAGCACCCCGAAGCCAACCAGGCATTGGGGGAAGTCGCGGTCCCGCTCCAGGTGCGGGGGGTGAACGCGGCTACCTATGTGCCGGTCCACAACCATCCCGAGGAATACATCCGGAATCGCTATCCTTTGTCGGTGATGGGAGAGCTGATCGAGATCGACTCTCCCTTGTCTGGTGCGCATCAACAGCGCAACCTGGCGCTGGCCATCGCGGCTGCCGTCGAATTAAGACACAATCATGGTTACAATATCACGCCTATCGATATCCAGACGGGCATCCACGAAACGGTCTGGCCGGCGCGCCTGGAGCACATTGCGGGCAACGGTCTCCGGGCGGATGTGCTGCTGGATGTGGGGCACAATCCAGCTGGCGCCTGGGCGCTGCGCGCGGCGGTCTCCCGCCTGGATAAGGGCCAGCCTTTGACCCTGGTGTTCGGTTGTCTGAATGACAAGCCGGTTGCGGAGCTGGCCCAGATTCTCTTTCCGCTGTTTAGCAAGGTGATCGTGACGGCCGTGGATTCACCGCGGAGTGCGCCGGTCGAAGATCTGCTGGCGGCGGCACGGGTCACGGGCAGTGAGGTTGAGGCTGCTGCCAACGCCACCCTTGCGGTCGAGCGAGCTTTGGATTTGACCCCGGTGGACGGGCTGGTGGTGGTTACCGGTTCCTTATACCTGGTGGGGCAGGTGCGGCCGTCTTTGTTGGCCACGTCTTTGAACGCGTCGGGGGAGCCGCTGAGGGTATGAAGGACGGTAACGACGCCGTACGTCTTTCAGCGCCTGCGGATCTTCCGACACCGGTGGCCCTTCCGGCGCCGTCGGCCCTTCCATTAGTGGACCGCCTTATCTCCAACCTGGTGCGAGCCCCGCTCTTTTTTTTGGCCACAGGAATTTTCGGTTGCATGTCGCTGGCCGCGTCCTGCGTGGAAAAAGATGGCCGCCGCCAGCACCTCATCGCCAGGCAGTGGGCGCGAAGTTGCTTACGCATTGCGGGGGCTCCGGTGACCGTTATCGGACGTGAAAATTTGCTTCCGGTGGCCATCTACGCCTCCAACCACACCTCGTTCATGGACACCCCGCTGGTTTTCGGCAGCCTTCCGTTTCAGTTTCGCATCCTGGCTAAGCAGAGTTTGTGGAGTTGGCCATTTATCGGATGGCACCTCAACCGTTCGGGCCAGATTCCGGTGGACGAACTTAATGCCAGCGTCGCCGGACTGAACCGGGCCATCCGCGCACTTAAGTCCGGGATGCCGGTCTTCATTTTTCCTGAGGGCGGGCGAACTGCGGACGGCAAGGTCCAGCCCTTCATGAATGGGCCTGCCTACATGTCCATCCGTGCTCGCGTGCCGCTGGTGCCGATGGCGCTGGTTGGCACTTATGAGCTGCTTCCCATTCACACGCAGCACTTTCGTCCCCGGCCGGTGAAATTAGTGATCGGTACGCCCATCGATCCCGCGGATTACAGCATTCGTCAAGTGGGCGAGCTTACCGCAAAGCTTCGGATAGAGATCCAGGAGCTGTACCATCGCCACGCCGGCCCTGGGGATCTCGAAGACGTGAACCTGAACCTGGAAGCCGAGGTCGCAAGAGAAGACACATGACTGCAGAACCCCGTATTGCCATTCCTGAACCGACTTCAACCGAGCCAGCCTATAACAAGCGCGCTTTCCCGCAATATATCCGCGCTGTGGAAGCGGCGGGAGGCGTCGCCGTTCCTATCCCACTGCTGGCGGATCGGGGCTTGCAGGAAGAGTTGATGGGGTCGTGCTTCGGGATCCTGCTGCCGGGTAGCCCGGCGGATGTTGACCCGGATCGCTACGGTCACACGCGAGCCAAAGAAACCGCTAAAAAAGATACGCCTCGCGAAGAAACGGACAACCTTCTGCTAAGCCATGCTTTCGCTCAGGGTAAGCCGATCCTTGGGATCTGTTATGGCTTGCAGTCGCTCAATGTGTGGAAGCGTGGTTCGCTGGTTCAGCATCTTGCTCTCCCCGGCCCAAAAGGGGGGCTGGTCAATCATCGCCCTGGGCGGGAGGTGCTGGATGCGCATCCGGTGTTGGTAACCGCGGGCACGCGGCTCGCCGCCCTGACCGAGGGTACGGAGCTTTCGGTGAACTCAAGCCATCACCAGGCGATTGGCCAACCCGGAGAGTTGTTGAAGGTGGCTGCGACCAGTCCTGTGGACGGAGTCATCGAGGCATTGGAAGGTGTGGACCCCGCACACTTCGTGATTGCTGTGCAATGGCACCCGGAACGGACCGTCGAACATAGCCCAGTCTCCCGGGCACTGTTTGCCGCGTTTGTCGAAGCCGCCGGTTCGTGGGCGGGTCGTTGATCGGGTGATGGACCGGGTGATGAACCGCACGACGGTGGACGCGATTAGAGCCGCATTCGCTTCCGCTGGCATAGTTGAGCTCCCGCCCACCGCCCTCGACCAGTTTCACGCCTACCTGGAATTACTGCTGCGTTGGAATCAGAGGCTCAACCTCACGGCGGCCCAAGAGCCTGAAGAGATCATCCAGCGGCATTTGGTAGAGTGCGCATTTGCAGCGCAGCATGTACCAGGAGCTATCCAAACCTGGCTCGATTTTGGCTCCGGGGCGGGTCTACCGGGAATTCCCCTAGCTATTTGCTGTCCGAACGTTCATGTGACCCTGGCTGAGGCCCAAGGAAAGAAAGCCTCATTTCTGCGAGAAGCATGTCGAGTCCTAGGGATTTCGGGAGAAGTTTACGACGGGCGCGTCGAGCTTATGCCCGAAAATCGAGAATTTGATGGTGTTTCCATTCGGGCGGTCGAGAAGATGGAGCTTACGATTCCCTCCGCAGTCCGACGGGCTCGGGGATATGTACTGCTTTTCGCGACCTCACGTTCCGTGGTCGAGTTTCGTAAGCTTGCGCCGGAGTTGCGCTGGTCGGAACCGATTGCTTTACCAAACGCGGAGCAGAGAATTCTCGCTATCGGGCAGAAGGTTTGAATTCTGTTCCACGTGGAACATCTCTGCCTCTTGGTAACTGGATTGTTCCACGTGGAACGTCCTTGATTTCCACTGTGGTCCGACGGAGAGCCGTCAGCGCGCCGTTCCAGGAAACCCTGGCTAACTCCTTCTAAATCTTGCATTTCGCGACCTACCTCACAGGCCGCAGCGATAGTTCTCCACAATTTGGGACCGGTTGTGCACATCCCCTTCCTTGCTCTACTCCTCCCCACTCGGTAGTCTTCCAGTACGCATGGGGAAAGTAATCGCGGTCGTAAATCAGAAGGGTGGCGTTGGCAAGACTACGACGGCAATCAATCTCTCTGCGGCGCTTGCGCTCGAAGGATTGACCTGCTTGTTGGTCGATTGTGATCCGCAGGCAAACTCTTCCGGTGGCCTGGGAGTGGCCCGCGACGAGAACCGTAATTCCACCTATGACGTGCTGACCGGGAATGCAACAGTTGCAGAGTCAACCCTGCCGACAGAGATAGACGGTTTGAAAGTTGTCCCAGGGAGCAACCACCTCATTGGGGCTACCGTGGAACTCGTCTCAGCCGAACGCCGCGAATATCGTTTACGCGAAGCCCTGGAGCCGGTGCGCGATCTCTACAACTTCATTCTTCTCGATTGCCCGCCCGCGCTTGACCTGCTCACGCTCAATGCCCTGGTCGCGGCCGATCGTCTATTAGTGCCCATGCAAGCCGAATACTTCGCGCTGGAAGGGATTTCGGAGTTGCTCACCACCTTAGGGCGCATACAGGCAGCGTTCAATCCCGCACTCGATATCGAGGGCGTCATTCTCACGATGTATGACGAGCGCACCAACCTGGCGCAGCAGGTCACAGAAAACCTGCGCCAATTTTTCGGAGCCAAGCTGCTCAAAACGACAATCCCGCGCAATATCCGCCTGGCGGAGGCGCCCAGCTATGGCAAACCTGTAGCCTTGTACGATCCACGTTCCCGCGGCGCTGAGAGCTACCGCGATTTGGCGGCGGAGATACTGGCCCGCAACAACATGGAAAGCCCACGCGCCTTGGAGCGCAAAGCCAGCCCGCAGCCTCGACAGGAAACCAAGGTGCGGTTTTGGCCCTATGCGTGACCTGATTCCAGTTTCCGATTTCGTAGCTTCCTATTTTTAGGACGATGACCATGACCGCTTCCGTTGAAACGCCCAAACGACGCGCCCTCGGCAAAGGCCTCGAATCTCTACTGCCAGGACGGTCTGGTTTTACGCCCGTCCCGAACGGCCAACCCGCCGCGGCTGCCCCAGCTGCTGCGACTCCTGCTGTACCAACCGCCCCCAATGAAGGCCGGCCGCGGGAGATACCGATCGAACAGATCGAACGCAATCCCTTCCAGACCCGGACTACCGTCGATGAGAGCGCGCTCAAGGAGCTCTCAGCGTCGATTGCCGCCACCGGCGTTGTGCAACCGGTGCTGGTGCGGCCATTGGCTGAAAATCGCTTTCAATTGATTGCCGGCGAGCGCCGCTGGCTCGCTTCAAAATTGGCCGGAAAAGCCACGGTGCCCGCCATCCTGCGCCATGTCTCCGATGAACAGGCAATGGAGATGACCATTGTCGAGAATCTCCAGCGCACCGATCTGAACCCGATGGAACAGGCTCGCGCCTATGACCGTTTAAGCCAGCACTTCAAAATGACCCAGGAGCAGATGGCTCAGCGAACCGGAAAAGATCGGGCTTCGGTGGCCAATTTTCTGCGCCTGCTTCGGCTTCCTCTGGAGGTGCAGCAGAAAGTCGAAAGCGGCAGCTTGAGCTTCGGTCATGCGCGGACGCTCCTGGCCTTGGAGTCCCCAGAAGCGATTCTGAAGGCGGCGCAAAAGGTCAACGCGCTGTCTATGTCAGTCCGCCAGACGGAAAGCTATGTACACGGTTTGTTGAACCCGGAGAAGAAACCGAAGGGTGAACAAAAGGAGAAGGAGCCGCTCGACCCCAACGTACGCGAAGCGCGCGATCTTCTGCAGCGAGCCCTCGGTCTTAAAGTCTCCATCGAGGATAAAAACGGCCGGGGGCGAGTGATTATCGAATACGGCCGCCTGGAAGATTTTGATGCGCTGCTCGAAACCATCGCCGGCAAATAGGCTGCCAATATGACACCGCAACAGTTACATTATAGACCCGGCCGGGAATGAACCTGGTTGCGCTTGGATTTCGCTTCCGGGTCATCCTCTTTGTCCTGCTCTACGTGGTTGGTTTTTTCCCGCCGTGGGACTGGCGCAGCGGCACCCATACCAGTCTTTGGCTGGCGGCGTCGACGTGGGTTGCCCGCAGCGGCTGGCTGGGGTTGGCTAGCGCCACGCTTACGGTCACCGTGGCCGCCTTGGGATGCCTCGTCCTGGGCGCCATACTGCGAGTGTGGGGTACGGCCTACCTCGGGTCCGGCGTGATGCGCGACACTCGCCTGCGGGGCGAGGCGTTCGTCGCCGCCGGCCCTTATCGCTACGTGCGCAATCCGCTTTACCTTGGGGCATGGCTGCTGTCGCTGGGCATCTCTATTCTGATGCCGCCGGGCGGGGCCGCTTTTTTCCTGCCGGCCTTTACCGTTTTCTCACTCGTACTTATTTCCGCGGAGGAGCGGTTCCTCTCGGCGACGCAAGGGGAGGCTTATCGGCAGTACTGCCGGCGCGTGCCTCGCCTGTTCCCTTGGAGGATGGCCGGGGATGCTGCTCCCCCGGTGAGTCCGCGTTGGCTGCAAGCGGTGCTCGCCGAGACTTATCCGATTGGGATTACCATTTGCTTCGCTGTGTTTGCCTGGCGCTACAACGCGCGCATCCTGGTGCGATGCGTGCTTATCTGCTACGGGCTTTCGCTGGTGGTTCGCGCCCTGATGAAGCCGGAGACAAAGCCGGTATAGCGGAACTCTACGACGGGAAGGTGCAGAGGGCACGGCAGGCGCCTGCCCTCTTCGATATCACCTGCTGGAGGCTTACTTCCTGGGTGGCGCGATGGAATCCTTCGCAGCCTTGGCGACGCGGAATTTAACCACGGTCTTGGCCTTGATCTTGATGGTTTCCCCGGTTTGAGGATTGCGACCCATACGGGCCTTACGCTCCGCCTTTACCAACCGGCCAAGTCCGGGGATGACGAATACGCCGTTCTTCTTCGTCTCTTTCACCGCCGTCTCTGCCAGCAAATCGAGAAATGCTGCCGATTGCTTGTTGGTCAACTCCAGTTTTTCTGCCAAGCTACGAACCAGTGCCGTCTTGGTCAATCCTGTTGCCATAATTTTTCCTTCTTTCCTCGGATGTTTCATGGCCTCGTGGTTGCGGTGTTGCGCCTACGCGAGGGTTCCATGTATTGCCTCGACTTCCCTAAATAGATGCTTATAATTCGCGCACCGATCATCAGGAAACCCAGTGTTTATGCGGGTAAAACGAACCCACCGCCGTTTACGATGCGGCTTTGACTGGCGTTTGTCAATCGAAAAACCGAGATTTATTTTGTTTTGCGCCTGTTTTGCCCATAATTAGCACTAGTTTTGTGGGAATTCCCAAGAAAGACGCGGATTTCGCGCACCTCGACAGCGAGACAAAGTGTTGCGCAAAACCAGTATTCAAAGGCCCCAGTCACAAGCCAAAGATGGGCCGCCGCTTCTTCTCGAGGGTGGTGAGCAGAGGCGTGTTGAGAGCCTCCACGAGAGGCGTTGCGAGACGGAAGCGGCGGATCACTTCCTGGGCAAAATCTTTCTTGAGTGCGGCTGAGGGCTCGAGCGCACCCGCGAGGCCCCACTGCCGGCACAATAGCAAATCCATCGCCGGGTGTTCCTTGGGAAAGCCCTTGGGCGCACGGCTGAGCGGCATGCCGTTGAACGATTCCAGGGCGCCCTTGAGCTTGCGGGAATTGAGTAGTCCGCGCACCTCGGCGTGGTGAAGCAGCAGGTATTGCCGGATCGCCAGCAGTTGCTCGCGTTCCGGCATGTAGACGCCGGCGGCAATCTGCACCTCATCCGGCGAGATGTGCATGTAGTAGCCGCCACCGGAAGTCTTCTCCAACCCCGCACGCGACCACCACGCGGAAACGTGGCTTTTGTAAGGCCGCTTGTCCGGGGAGAAACGTATGTCGCGATAGATGCGCATCATACATTTTTGCGGTGGACGTATATGGGCGGGCGCGAAGTCTTCCATGGCAGCATTGACGGCGGCAATCAACGCCAGCATGGGCTGCTTCAGTTCGCGCTCGAACTCCGGCTTATGGGCCTCGAACCACTCGCGCCGGTTATTGCGCTTGAGGCTGCGCAAAAATTTCAGGCCGGCATCGCGAAAGTATGGTTGGATGGATGCTTCAGAAAGGGTCATTTGTGGGCTAAAAAGGGCTGCAGGTAACTTCGAAGAATACACTCCAAAATGTGCGATTCAAGTACAAAAGTAATGGACTTGTTCCGGTCAAAGAGATTGTGTTTCGATGGTTGTGCCATAGACTTTGCTTGCCTCCCTCAATCTGACAAGGCTGTCCGGCTGCTTACATACATGAGACAACTTTGCTTTTTTTTCTTTTTTCTTGCCGCCTCCACGCTGTGCGCGCGTGCGCGTGTGCATGAGATTGAGTCCGATCAGGCACGGCAGGTGGCGCTCATCGTAGCGCGCCACGACAACATCACGGTGGATGATCGCACGATTGTAATTAACTCGATGGATACCCGGAGCGATGCCGGCTTCATCCCGGGATACTTCAGCTTTTCCATCATTCGCGAGAGCGACTCGCCGGCGCTTCCGGATGAGACCATTCGGATGTACGTTGTCTCCAAGCGAACCGCGGATACCTGGGAACTGAATCTCTGCACCCATTACTCGTTTCCGGAGCTGCACAAGTTTCAGGAGAACATCATGCACAAGACGGGGGCGAATTCGGCAGATGAGTTAAACATGCCGAAAGCAATCGGCTGCTCGACGCAGGCGCAGATGAAGCCCGCTGCAGAGTGAGCAGATAACTATGCCCGCAAAAGAAGATGCCCACGCCTCCCTGGCATGGGCATCTTCTCCGCGGCATCGGGTTTAAAGCGAGCCGCAAACCTGTGGTATTCAACAAACTGTGACATTGCAACTACCGTGCCAAACCCGGCGGTTGTTGAATCTGTTGTAACTAAAGTCACTTAGCCGACGCTGTCGCAATTTGCAGCATGCATCCCGGCATCAATCTACCCACTTAGTAGGAAAAATCTACCGCATTCCGGCCAGCGCCGCGCGGAAGAGCGTCTCGAAATTCTCTCCTGCGGCTTTGTCTTTGGCGACTGCGGCGGCAATTGCCTTTTGTGCCAGCGGACGCTGATAGCCGAGATTCACAAGGGCGGAAAGCACGTCGTCCGCGGCCGGACCTGTGTCCACGGCGCGGGGCGCCGCCGCCATGTCCTCCAGCTTGTCCTTGAGATCCACCACCAGGCGTTCCGCCAATCGCTTCCCGATGCCTGGAATCTGGGAGAGGGTGGCATGATCCTGCCCGCGAATCGCCCCCACCAGCCGCTCGGTGCTCAGGCCGCTCTGGATGGTGACCGCGAGTTTAGGCCCGACGCCGCTCACCGTGATCAATCGCTCGAACACGCGCTTCTCTTCCCGCGTGAGAAAGCCGTAGAGTGCCAGGGTGTCTTCGCGCACGTGGGTATGGATGAAGAGTGCGACTTCGGCGTTTTCCGCCGGTAGAGCGGAAAACGTGGACACGCTGATGACCACGTCATATCCCACTCCGCCGGCCTCGATGATGGCCTGCTGCGGATGTTTCTCGAGCAGCCTTCCCCGCAGGTGCGCGATCATGCCTTAGAACTTGTGGCGGTAGGAGATCTGGAAATCGTAGCCGGGGTTGGGCGGAAACAGCGCGGCGACGTGACGGAGACGCTCGGCCAGCGCAGGTGCGGCGAGTAGTGGATACTCCCGTTCGCGCAGGTCGGTGTAGTTGAAATCGAGCGTGAGGGAGAGCATGTAGATGGCCAGCGCATCGGAGAAGGCGGCCTCGAAGAAGCTGCTCTTGGCCTTTTCGTCGGTCCGTCCTTTTTCGATGCCTCTCGTGGTTTGATCTATGCGGGAGAAGGATCTCTCCGCCATACGGGCGCCGCCGCTGTCACTACGGCCGCGGTCCAGCGCGCGGCGACGGCTCTCGTAGCTGTCCTGGCTGGTTTCGCCGCGGACTTCGGCCAGGGCCTGCGACCAGGCCAGATCGCAAAAGCTTTGCGGTACGCCAGCGGCCTCGACAAAGTGATGCCCTACGTTGATGAAGAATTCGAAGGCGAGGGCAAAGCGGTCCTGCATGAGCCGGGTCGAGATGAAGATGCAATCGGAGCCGTCAAATTGCACGTTGCGATGGCACATCGCGCGATCGCCCAGATCGACGGTGTAGCCGGGCGCCACCATGGTTTCTTCGGTTTCCCCGATGGTGAGAGGAACAAAATAGTAAGCGTGCCGGGTGAGCGCCGCGGCAATCGCATTCGGCACTGCCTGCACGATGGGCTCGAGCTCCTGTGCCGTGATGTGGGTATCGGCATAGATTGCATAACACAGGCGATTTTCGGACTGGCGCACGGGCGTCTGCTGCGCCACGAGCGATGCCGGCAACAACTCCATTTGGGCAGCTTCGGCCATTCCTAGTATTCTAGCTGAGTGGAGGGGCCAGCGTATGGATGGGCAGAGCCGGCATGTGCGGGAAGAGGGTAAGTTTTTTGGCATCCCGCTGGGTGATCTCGGCTTCTTCACCAGCGTCTTGATGGCGTTTACGCTAGGGTTTCTCTCCTTCTTCCTTTTCACTTTTCTGGGCATTATCGGCCTCGCGATCTACAACGGCCTCGGCCATCAGGTAGACCTCGCCGCCAGCTACAAGTACATCTCGTTCCCGGCGGCCTGCGTGGTTTTAGCCGCTAGCCTCTTATTTTTCGGGTCTTTGTGGGTTCGCCGGAAGTTCTCCCGAGGCTGATCAGCTCGAATGCCACGTATTGTTGTTGATTCCGAGCCTTCGCCGGCCCAGGCGCGCACGTGGTGCGAGCGTTTGGAGGCTGGGAACATTCTTTATTTTCCTCAGACGCCGATTCCCTTGCGGCCCGAGGATTTGTCGTTTCTGTTGGGCCGGCAGCAGACAGGCAGCACGCTGCACAAGAACATTGCCTACAAACCAAAATTGAATAGCGTGAGCGGCCTTGACGCCAGCACGGGCGAGGCCGAGGCCAAGCAGCTACAAACGGTTATGGGCCAGTATTCGCAGGCGGTGGCAGGGTTTCTGGAACGGTTTTTGTCGCCCTATCAGGGCCGATGGCAGCTGGATTACGCCAGCTTCCGGCCGCAGGAGGAGGAGGGACGTGATTTGCCGCTGCGCCGTCGCAACGACCTGCTGCACACGGACGCCTTCCCTACGCGGCCCACACACGGGGCTCGCATACTGCGCTTCTTCAACAATATCCATCCCACGCGCACGCGGGATTGGGTGGTCAGCGATGCTTTTCCAGTGCTGGCGCCGCGCTATGCACCGCAGCAGATCTCGCTGCCTGCTGGCGTTAACGGCGCAGGGCGTGCGTTGCGTTCCCTGGCAACCTCGGTCGGGCTTGGGCGTGCCATCCCCAGCCTGAAGCGTTCGCCGTATGACGACTTCATGATGCGCTTCCACAATTTTCTCAAGGAGAATTCCTCCTTTCAGGAGGAGTGCCCTAAGGAGTACCTGGAATTCCCTCCCGGTTCTAGCTGGATGGTGTACACGGACATGGTTCCGCACGCGGTGCTCTCCGGACAATATGCTCTGGAGCAGACGTTCCTGGTGGAACATGGGGTGATGGTGTCTCCGGAGTTCTCACCGCTGTCTGTGCTGCAGGCGATGACGCACTCCGCCCTGGTGTAGACTCGCTCCGAACCGACGAGCATAGCTCGGGACCGAACTGCACTCGACGGTTGCCCCATGTTCGCGCCAGCGTACGTGGGCCGAAAAAGACGGGCGAAGCCCTTCAATCGTTTTTGCTTATTGAGTAAAAGCATTCGAAGAATTCATAATCGGGCCACGTACGCTGGCGCGAACATGGGGCAACCGTCGAGTGCGGTTTGATCCCGAGCATGCTCGTCGGTTTGGAACCCTGCCGCGCTGGTTAGAGCCCGCCGGCTGATATTCTTGATCTTTGATTCCAGCAGGCCAATGACAGCGATAAAAGTTCATCTCCCCGATGGTTCCGTTAAGGAAATCCCCGCCGGATCTACTCCCCTGGATGTAGCCAACAGCATTTCTCCGCGACTGGCGGCTGCCTCGGTCGTGGCGCGCATTCAGCCGGTCGGCGCGGTGGCAGGGGCCGCCTCAGCCCAAACGGAGGCCGATCCAGAGGCAAGCATGTATGCCGCCTCCGATACGGGCGCGGAGAGGCTGGTGGATCTCACGACCCCGCTCCATGAAGATGTTCGACTGCAGCTGCTTACGGAAAAAGATGCGGAAAGCTTGAAGGTGGTGCGGCACTCCGCCGCTCACGTGATGGCGACGGCGATGCTCGAGCTGTATCCCGAGACTAAGTTGGGTCACGGTCCGGCCACGGATGCCGGGTTCTTCTACGATGTCTATCGACCCACGGCTTTTACCCCCGAGGACCTCAAGGCCATTGAAGCCAAGATGGCCGAGGTGGTCGCACGCGATGAGCCCTTCGTGCGCGAATGGGAGTCCCGCGATCAAAGCCTGGAGCGCTTCAAGATCAGCAACGATTTCATGAAGGCCCACTTCGTCGAGCGCTTCACCAAGCCCGGCGAAGAGATTTCCTTTTACAAGAACGGCAAATTCGAAGATTTTTGCCGCGGCCCGCACGTGCCCTCTACCGGAAGGGTCAAGGCCTTCAAGGTGATGAGCCTTGCCGGCGCTTACTGGCTGGGCGATGAAAAGAATCCGCAGCTCCAGCGCGTCTACGGTACGGCTTTTTTTTCCAACAAGGAGATGGACCAGCACTTCGCCCGCCTCGAAGAAGCGGCCCGCCGGGACCATCGCCTGCTGGGCAAGCAGCTGGACCTTTTTTCCATCCAGGAGCTTGCCGGCGCCGGGCTGGTCTTTTGGCATCCCAAAGGGGCCACGATTCGCAGGATCATGGAAGACTGGATGCGCGACGAGTGTGTGAAGCGAGGGTACTCGCTGGTCTACACGCCGCACGTGGCCAGGGTCAACTTGTGGCAGACCAGCGGGCACGAAGGCTTTTACGCCCAGAACATGTTCACCCCCATGGAACTGGACGATGCGGATTACCGCATGAAGCCGATGAACTGCCCGTTCCACGTGCTTATCTATAAGAATTCGCCCAAGAGCTATCGTGACCTCCCTGTGCGCTACGCGGAACTGGGCAACGTGTATCGCTACGAACGCTCCGGCACCATGCATGGTCTGTTGCGTGTCCGTGGCTTTACCCAGGACGACGCCCACATTTTCTGCACGCCGGAACAGATTGAAGATGAAATCGTGGCTTGCGTCGAGTTTGCGCAAGTGGTCCTCGAGACCTTCGGCTTCACCGAATACAAAGTGGAACTGTCCACCTGGGACCCAAAGGATCGCGCGCACTATATCGGTTCGGACGAGAGATGGAATGCGGCCATCCACTCGCTCGAGACAGCGTTGGCGCGGAAGGGTGTTCCCTATCGCACTATACCCGGCGAAGCCGCGTTCTACGGGCCCAAGATCGACATCAAGCTGGTGGATGCCCTGGGCCGCCTGTGGCAGTTATCTACGGTGCAGTTCGATTGGAATCTTCCGGCGCGCTTTGAGTTGGAATATGTAGGCGAAGACGGCGAGCGTCATCAGCCAATCATGGTTCACCGGGCTCTGTTCGGCGCGGTGGAGCGTTTTTTTGCGGTGCTGGTGGAGCATTACGCCGGCGCCTTTCCGCTGTGGCTGGCGCCGGTTCAGGCCGGGATCGTGCCCATTAGCGAGCGGCACCTGGCTTATGCGGAAAAGATACAGACAACGTTACAGAACGCAGGCCTGCGGGTGGAGGTCGATCATCGCAACGAGAAAATGGGCGCCAAGATTCGCGATTTCACCTTGCAGAAGCTGCCTTACATGCTCATCGTCGGCGATAAAGAGGCCGAAACGGGCGCGGTCAGCTTGCGCGTCCGGGGCCAGGGGGACAAGGGAAGCATGCCGCTGGAAGAATTTGTCACCCGCGCGCGATCACTGGTCGAGAGCAAGTCAATGAGCTTGTAACCGGGGAGTTTGTAACTGCTTTGGTACGAATTCCCGGACCTCGACTTTGTCGAATGTTCCCAGTGAGTGGGTGTCGAATTTTCCAGCGGCTTGGTCCTGCAGCCAATCGAGCGTGTCTTCCGACGCCTCATAGGCAAGGGCGAGAAACCGTTCATGGCGCGTGGATGCTTCCTGCAGCCACTGGGAACCCGTCCGCATCGCTTCGTCATTCAACGCCCGGGGTAAGGGCACAACCGGCACGCTAAGTTGGTAATAAGTGATCGGGGCGAAGAGAGCGCTGTCTTTGACAGCCGCACCGGTGGGCAGCGGCGTGTGGTCAGCTTCCGGGAGGTCGCTGCAGATCAGGACCGTCGCGTTGTCGGCAGAGGCGTTCCTTTGTGCAACCTCCAAGGCGTATTTCCAACTGTAATTGTGTTGACTCGCAGTTGGGGAGTGGAAGTACTGGTAAGCGGTCACCGCAACGAACGCGACGCAGAACAGCGATCGGAGCGCGCGGGAGTCGATCCGGCTGACCGCCAGCGTCCAGCAGAGGGCCACTCCCGGCACGGCGACTAGCCGGTAGCGAGACACGAAAATGTGGATCGATGTTTCTGTGCTCACGGTGTACAGGATCAGAATCGGCACGAGAGCCAAGGAAAGGCACAGCACGCTGGGCCAGCGGTCTCCTGGCCTTCGCAGGTTTAGCTTGCGCGCGGCGCCCGCCATCAAAGCAACCACAGCGAAGACCACCAGCTGGCGCTTCTCCCCCAGTACGCGCAGCAAATCCGCTACCGTTGGAGCGTCATCGAACACGTGCATGCCGCTGCTGTGGAACATGTAACGCATGCCGGGAAGGACGGGCAGAAAGGCCACGGCAAATACCACCAGCGCCACCAGGATCTGCCGCCGAAAGGCTCTGCGATCGGCAATCCTACGGGTAAAGAAACAGAGGGCAAGAGCAGGCAGGATGACCGCGAACAGGAATTGAAAGTAAACGATGCTGGCTGCCAGGAAGGCGAATAGAGCGGCCAGCCAAACGGAACCGCTGTGCCGTAATTGCACGAGAACGAAAATCGCCGCGCAGATGGCGAGCGTGGCAAAGGCATACGGCCGTACATCGATGGCTTGCGCCACCACAATTGGATGGAGGCAGAAGATAGCTGCCGCGATGAGAGCAGTATCCCAGGCAAATAGATCTCTTGCTGCGCGGTACAGAAAATAGGCCGCGCAGAGCATGGTAGAAACGGACGACATCTTGAGCGCGAGCTCCCCCGTTCCCATCACTTTGACCCACAACCACAAGAGGTATGGATACGCTGGAACTCCTGGCCATCCCTGGCGAGACGGAATTTCCCAGAAGCCCTTTTTAATGATGAAGAGCGAGATGGTCTCATCGAGCCAGAGCGGGGCGCGGATGGCCAGGAACCAGACGGAAATAGAAACGCCCAGAGCCAGGGTATACATCGCGTACAGCGCCACGTCCGGTCTGGACTGGCGGCGAAGAGGTTGAGCCTGCCGCATCTCGGAAAGAACATCGGCTTCCACCAGAGCCCTCCTAAGCTGCCGTCACGTTTACTTAAAATTCGATTCTGCCCTAACTTACCGCAGGCTAGTCACCTGCTCAAGCGCTGTACTTCGAGCCGCGACCTCACACGCTCTACGATTCGGGAATCGCGCAGATACCTCTTCCACCCTAGAGGACCGAGCGCGAGCAGCCGCAGCAAGACCGCCGCGGAATGGGCCGGCTCGCCGCGGGAGGAAGCCGAGAGGGCCGAGTTAACGGCAATGGACGCCCTAGCGGCCCGCTCCACCGAGGTGCGGAGCTGGCCTCTGACTGGCCACGTTTCGAGGTGACGGGTTAATACCGTGGTCAACTGTTCCTCCCATTCCCCCGGTGACAGTTTTCGCGCCGCGGTTTGCGAGGCGGGATGAATGCGAAAGGCGCTCAACGTCTCTGCGATGAAGTGTACCGGGCCCATCGCTCCGAGGCGAAGCCAAAGATCCCAGTCGGCAGAAAACCAAAGTTTCTCATCTAATCCGCCGGAGTCTAGCGCAATCCTTCGCCGGAATACCGGGGAGGGGATGGCAATGAAGTTTTGCACTAAGAGACGCTCGAGGAAGCTATGCGACGGCGTCGTACCTTGAGTAAGTGGGCAGTTCCACGACCCATGTTCCTTACCATCCGGACCAATGAACCTGGCATTGTGAAGGATAAGGTGGCTTTCGGTGTTCTTCATTTCCGGCCAGAGCCGGGCAAGTCTACCGGGAAGCCATAGGTCGTCCTGATGCAGGAAGCACGCCCAATCGCCGGTCGCTTCCCGCAGGCCAAGATTGGTGATAGCCACCCAATTCCCGATTCGGCCGGCGGTGATCAGTCGAATCGTAAGCACTTTCGCGAAGCCGCGCACTATGTCGAGGGTGCCATCCGACGAGCCGTCATCCACAACGACTAACTCGATCTCGCCATTGTCCTGAGCGGCTACGCTCTCGAGCGCCGCTGCGATGTATCTCTCACCGTTGTAGACGGGCATAATGACCGAGAGCGAACCAACCATCGAAGATCTAGCGCCTGACCAGCAACATCACGTTATTGCTCCACGGGGGCACGGTGTTTTTCGGGTAGGTTTTTCCTGGGCCAAACACGCTGGTCAGCAGAGCTTCCATATCTCCCGGTCTGGGATAGGCGACGTCATCCCCTGTAAGGTAACGGTCCGACGTGAGACTAAGCCAATGAATAGGTGCGGAGGAGGCGACCCAATCCTTGAAGACCAGGCTTCCGCCGGGGGCCAGTGCCTTCTCGATCGCAGCCATCAGGGACCCGCGAGCCTGCGCGGGCACATGGTGAATGACGTCGGCCAGCACGATCAGGTCGAATGCTGCCGGTTCGCGCGCGGCCAGCGCTTCGACGGTTTCCTGGCGGAAGACCACACCGGAGCTGCGGCCCCGGAAAAGGCGGCCCACCTTCGGAGTGATATCAATGGCGGTTACCGATGCGGTTGGATAAGTCCGAGCGATTCGCTCCGTCATGGCGCCTTCGCCGCAACCTACTTCCAGAATCCTCTGTGCCTGCGGGACCCAAGCCTGCATTCGTTCCGCAAATTCGTCAAGATCGACAAAGATCCGGCGGTAAGTCTCCGCCACGCTACGCTCGTAGGGCCCGAACAGCCGTCTGATTTGTGAACCGATCATCGACGGCGTTTGAGCTCGAGAATGCTGAGGAAGAAACTACTGAAGATGACTTGTACGCCCAGGGTTAGAGCAAAAACGGAGGGCATAACAATGCGCAGCGTATGCTGGGGGTCCAACTCGCCGAAACTCTCTTTTGCCCAGTCAGAGACGGCAAAGACTGTCCCGCCGATGCCCAGACATATCAGAAGGCCCCCGATGACCAGGCCGGTCTCGAGCGTGACCCAACGAAAGATACGTTCGAGACGAGGGTCTTCCGGGAGCAAGCCTTCGGTAACAGCGAATACCTTGGTGAAGGTAGCGAACGAGATTAGCTGAAAACCAAGCGCTATGGCGGCAAAGGCATACAAAAGCGTATCCACGTCGAAGCCGATGCCGTGAAACACGCGAGGCCCGGGAAGCAACAGCACGCACCCGGCCAGCCCCACCAACATCAACAGAATCCCCGGATAAAGGAAGAGCCAGCGGGGACTGTACATAAGTAAAAACCGAAGATGCCGCCAGCCATCCCGCCAAGTCTGCAGGTGCGGTGCGCCAGAACGGCCGTCGGGCTGGAGCGTCGTCGGTACTTCGCTGACCTTCATTTGCAGGAGTGTGGCTTTCACCACCATCTCGCTGGCGAACTCCATGCCGCTAGAGCGGATGTCCATGCGCAGGAAGCTCTCTCGGCGAAAGCCTCGAATGCCGCAGTGGAAGTCCCGGCAAGGCGAGCCGAAAAACAACCTTCCGATACCGCTCAACACGGGATTCCCAAGGTAGCGATGCAGGAACGGCATGGCCTGCTGCGATATGCCTCCGCGGAAGCGATTGCCCATCACCAGGTCCGATCCGGCTCGGAGTTGGTTCACGAACCGGCCGGCGTGGCCAAAATCGTAGCTGTCATCGGAATCCGCCATCAGCACGTACTCACCCCGGGAGGCGAGTATTCCGCCTTTGAGAGCGCTGCCGTAACCCTTCTCCTTGATATGGATGACCCTTGCGCCTTCGGCGCGCGCCAACTCCACCGAGCCGTCGGTCGAGCCATTGTCGGCTACGATCACCTCGCCCGGTATGCCCGCCTCGTCGAGGGCAGCCATCGCCTTGCGCACGCATAAACCGACGGTGTTTCGCTCATTGAGGCACGGCATCACGATCGACAGCTCGATGAGCTGACTGTTCGCCAGCGCGCCGGTTCCAAAGTTGAGGCTCATAGGCAACTTCCAGTAACGCTGCAGGCATGATAACTATTGTCCGGAGTTACGGGGCAAAAATTCCAGCACCTTTACCCCATCGAAGGTGCCTAACTCGCGGACGTTGTGGGTTGGGGCAGCCGTCTTTGCCAGCCAGTCGAGTGTGCCGTAGGACTGCAGGAAGGCGAGCGCCAGGAATCGTCGCTGGGCCGACTGCTCTATCCACTGCGAACCGACTCGCCTTGCCTCGTCGTTGAGCGACCGTGGCAAGGCCACTACGGGCACGCTGAGCTTGTAGTAGCTGAGCGAGGGTAAGATGCCGCTCTCCTCGATGGCTGGGCCGGCCGGCATTCGCATGTAGTCGGCTTCAGGGAGGTCGCTGCAGATCAGCACGGTGGCATCATCCGTCGAAGCGTTTTGTTGGGCTAACTCCAAGGCGTGTTTCCAGCTGTATTGGTGACGCCATGAGGAACGCGAGGTAAAAGCGACGATCGCACTTACGGCAACCAGGGCGGTGCAGAACCAGAGCCGCAGGCTGCGGGAATCGATCCGGTTCACCAGCAAACCCCAGCAAAGCGCGATGCCAGGCACCGCCACCAGGCGATAGCGAGGGACGAAAACATGGATGGATGTTCCGACGCTCAACCCGTAGAGGATCACAAGCGGGACCAGCGCCAGAGAGGAACACAGCAAAACCGTGCTTCGGTCTTCCGTTCTGAGCAGATGTTTCCGGGCGGCGACCAGCAGGAAGACAACGAGAACGATCGCCAGAGCCCTGAGGGTGAGGGTCGAAACCAATTGCATCAAACTCGGCGCTTCGGAGAAGACGTGAGTGGCGCTGGTGTGCGCCATGTATTGCAGCCGGGGAACGGAGGGCAGGAAGGCCAAAGTGAACACGGCGAGGGAAACAGCTAGCTGCCGCCATAGGGTCTTGCGGTCGCCCATCTTGAGGATGACAAAGCAGATGAGTAGCGCAGGGAGGATGGCACCGAACAGCAATTGAAAATCGACTGCGCAGGCTGACAAAAGGCCAAACAGAGCGGCTAGCCAGTTGGAGCTGTTATGCCGCAGGTGAACCAGGGCGAGGATGGCAGCGTTGAGCGCCAGCACCGCGCATGCATAGGGCCGAATGTCGATAGCCGCAAAAACGACGATGGGGTGGAGGCAGAAGACGATGGCCGTGATGATGGCCACATCGCGGTCGAACAGCTCCCTGGCGGCGCGATAGAGCAGGTACACCGCTGCCAGCATAGGTAGAACCGAAGAAACTCTGAGGAGGAGTTCGCCGGTGCCCATGACTTTGGTCCAGAGCCAAAGCAGGCATGAGTACGCAGGGGAGTCGGGCCACACCTGGCGCGACAGGATGCCCGAAAAGCCGCCTCGGATCAAGAACATGGAGACGGTCTCATCCAGCCAAAGCGGCGAGCGGATGGCAAGGAACCAGGTGGAAATGGCGACCGCAAGAGCCAGCAGGAACCATGCGAGTTTGTCATCCCGGCCGGAGCGAAGCGGAGCGGACAGACGTTGGTCGGTGTTGCTCGCTGGCAAAGCATGCTCCTAGGAGTGGATCGCTCAGCCGAGAATACTTCAACATGAGTCAGCCGGTGGATGGGAACTAGGGAACCCCCACTCAAGTCAAAAGCCGGCTTGAATGGGCACCGTCATTTCCGTCACCACCTCACGGTTGTCGCGGCCCAACAGGGTACGGAAAAAGTTTACGGAAGTCCCGAAGGGACGGTTGAACTTAGCCCAGGATGCAATCCTGGGTAATTCGTAAGCAATGGTGGTAGTCCCGTAGGGACGACTGAAACTTGCCCAAACCAGCGTCTTAATTGCCTTTCAGCCGTGCCTGCGGGACTTGGGTAGGTTTTTCTGCAGCGCTCCTATGGACGGGCCGAAATGGACTGCGGGACCGCGCCGTCGGCCAACAGCCGCTCGCTGGCCGCGTCCGCCAGGAAGCTTGGTTTGGCCAGGCCCCAACGCTTCAAACGCATGTCCATGGCGGTGCCCAGTACCCCGAATCCGTAGGTCACGCTGCGTTGAAAGTTAATCGAGGAGGCTTCTTCAAAATACTTGGTTGGACAAGAAATCTCGCCAATACGGAAGCCGAAATAAACCGCCTGCACCACCATTTGATTGTCAAAGACGAAATCATCCGAGCAACTCAGCAGGGGCAGCCGCTCCAGCAACTCGCGGCTCCAGGCGCGGTAGCCGGTGTGATACTCCGACATCTTCTCCCGGATCAGCACATTTTCAATGAAAGTAAGGGCCCGGTTGGCCACGTACTTATATAGGGGCATACCGCCCTTAAGCGCGCCGCGGCCGAGAATACGCGAAGCCATCACGCCGTCGTATTCCCCGTAAGCGATCATCGAGGCCATGGCCGAAACCAACTTCGGGGTGTACTGGTAGTCCGGGTGCAGCATCACGACGATGTCCGCGCCCCGCGCCAGCGCTGCCGCGTAGCAGGTTTTCTGGTTGCCGCCGTAGCCGCGGTTCTTGTCGTGACGGATGGTGACGAGGCCCAGCTCCAGGGAAAGGTCGGAGGTGTTGTCACGGCTGGCGTCATCGGTCAGGATCACTTCATCGACAATCTCAAAAGGAATCTCATCGACAGTACGGCGCAAGGTTTTGGCCGCATTGTAGGCCGGCAAAACCACGACAACTTTTTTGTTGTTCAGCATCTGTTACCCCCGGAGGAATGTTTGGAGTGATGTTTGGTCATCGTTTAATAAGTTCCATTTTCCGGCCGCCCGGATCGTAAACCGAAAAGAGCATGTGCTCTCCGCTCTGCAGGCTTCGGAAGCGCTCCGCCTCGGCGCTGAAGTTACCTTCCGGCCAGGGCGGGTAAGTCCATCTGCGGTCAATGCCAATGAGCGTCAGAAACAAAACCGCAATCCCGGCATAGCGCGCCGGCAGGCTTCTTCCCCCCGATGCGCACCAGGCTGCCGACCACAGAAACATGAGCGACGGCAGGAACCAGTAGCGAATTCCGGTGGTTCTCGCAAGCACCTCCCACCGAGGCATCACGGTCACCAGCACCAGAGGATCCTTCAGCGAGGCAACCAGAACCAGGATCGCGAATACGATCGATAGCCGGCCTGAAAGAGATGCGCCTCGCCAGCCGCAAAATAGAACAGCGAACCCGCCAATGGCGCCGAGCACGAGGAGCGGAACGGGCAAATAAGGTCCGCCGGTCCCGGTCATACTATCGACAAATATGTTGCCGGCGATGATCCGCAATAGTGCCAGAGGGTTTGCCCCCAATGGCGCTGCCACCGGGTTCCTCACCGAGTGCGCAAAGCTCAGCACCTGGACCGTCGCGCAAAGCAGCATGATGCCGATAATGGCCAGAGTCCAACGCTGCCGGCGCATCCACCAATACACCGCCGAGCACGGTAGCAAAAGAAGACAGAACGGACCGCTGACGCCCCCAACCGTAAATACAACGATGTCCACAACTCGTCCACGCCAGCTCAGCGGGGGGAGGGAAAAGGCCAGCAGCATCTGCAGCAAAGCCAGGTGCCACATGGCATTGGTGATCACGACATGGACTTCCGGCGCGTCCGGAACCGTGAGGTAGAGAAGCGCCATCAGCATGCGTACTGGCAAGGATCCCCACGGACTGCAGCGGCTCGAGAGCAATGCCGTAATCGGCAGAACCTGGATGACGGCGCCCGACAGGTTCATGATGAGAGGCGCCCACTGCATCGGAACCCACAGCGCAAGCCCCGCCACCAGCCTGGGAAGGGTCTGGAGATAGCCGCCATGGGTGATACCCAGCGATCGAACCCAGGTCAGGTTGTAAGCCTGCTGGTACCAGATCCACCCGTCTTCAGCAAAGAACTGTGGATGCAGCAGCGCCCCAGGGAGACGGCTGAAGATGGCGAGCAGCGCGGCCAGAAACACCGCGGCCTGCCATCTCAAATCGAGACCTTCCTGCCCTTCCCATGCGCGCCAGACGGCCATGGCTGCGGGCCCTGACGCCGAACGCCGTTGCAGGATGTGGTTACCGCCGGCAGCGCGACCCATCACGTCGGCCTTTCACTAGAAGTTCGCGGCGAGCAGTGTCGCCGCAGCGAGCAGCGGTTCCGCCTCGTTCACTTCGGCACAGGTGGTGGCGAAAAACGCGTCTACCGCGTTGAGAACTGCGGCGCCGGTCCTGGCTTCATAGATGTTCTTACGCAAAGTGGCTCCGCCGGGGACACCGTGGGTAAACCAGGAGGCGAATTGTTTCATCCTGCCACTGATGGCGGCGGGTTCTTCTGTTTCTTCCATCAGCATGGTGAAGTAGTCACGAATCATGCGATAGCGATCGCTCGGGGTTGGCCGGTCGTAAGCACCGAAGGCCGTGTATTGGGCGATCTGGCGAAAGATCCAGGGATTCGCCGGAGCCGCCCGGCCGATCATCACCGCATCGCATCCGGTTTCGGCGACCATGGCGCAGGCGTCTTCCGGGGAGCGGATGTCTCCGTTCCCTATCACCGGGATCTGGACCGCGTCTTTCACCGCCGCGATGTATTCCCAGCGCGCCTGGCCGGCGTAGCCCTGCTCCCGCGTGCGGGCATGCAGTGCGACCGCGTTCAGGCCGCTCTCCTGGGCGAGGCGAGCCAAGGGGACGCACACAATGTGCTGGTCGTTCCAGCCCATGCGGAATTTAACCGTGAACGGGATCCGCACCGCGGCCCTGACCCGCTCAAAGATGGTCGCGATGTGCGGCAGGTCACGCAGCAGGCCGCTGCCTCCGTTGCAGCTGACCACGCGTTTGGCCGGGCAGCCGAGATTGAGGTCGACCATGTCAAAGCCGGCATCTTCTACAATCGCCGCCGCCTCTGCTAAGGTCACGGGGTCGGATCCGAAGAGCTGGGCTGAGATCGGGTGCTCATCCTCGTCGTAGGAGAGATAGCGCTTGCGCTTGGACTCCCGCATGCGGGACAGGCCATCGGCCGAGGTGAACTCGGTCATGATCAATCCACAGCCGGACTGCTGGTTGGTGATCGGCGTCTCCACCAGGTGCCGGGCCGATTCGAGGCTTCCGGTAAAGATGCTGGCATTGCGGATGAAGCGGCGGAATACCGTGTCTGTCACCCCGGCCATCGGAGCCAGGACGGTGGCCGGAGCAACCGTGACGCCGCCGATTTCCACCGACGCCGGAACCCGGGCGAAGGCGGGCATGGTGTGCTCCAGCGGATTGTCCCAGCTCTTCTTCATCGAGACTTTTTTCATGGCTAACGCAGGTGTCAGTTCACCGCAATGTGCGAGACCGCGCTAACACAACGAAGGCCTCCGTTGCGGGAGGCCTCGGCTGCGGACTGATCGCGTTTATTTTGAGGCGGCCGCTGTCTTGCCCGCGTCGGACTTGGCATACTTGCGGCGGAAACGCTCGACCCGCCCCGCGGTATCGACCAGCTTTTGCTTGCCGGTGAAGAACGGATGGCAGGCGGAACAAATTTCCACGTGGATATCGCCTTTGTGCGTAGAGCGCGTTTCAAAAGCGGAACCGCAGGCGCACTGCACCCGGATTGCTTTATAGTTTGGATGAATTCCCTGTTTTGGCATCTTTAAAACCCTTCCTGCAAGCCCGCAAGTCAGGGCTCGAATGTTTATTTTAAGACATTTAGTCGTTTCTTTCCACCTTTGCACCATGGGCTACGGTGGCGAGGGGTGTTCAGTTAGGGTATTTTGAGGCATATCCCGATGAGCCAAATTTGCCCTTTTTGTGAAGATTCCGGTTTGCGTTTGAGTGTTGGGCCTGATGGCGAGCGCTATGCCCAGACGTGCGAGTGCCGCTTGCGGCTGCAGGCTGGGCGGTTGCTCAAGCGGGCGGCGATCCCAAAACGCTACGAACACTGCACTCTGGATACGTTTGAACCCGGCTTCGGGCAGGCTGACCAGTCCCTTCGCTGGGCGTATGGGATGGCTCGCCGTTTTGTCGACGACTACCCAGTGACCACGGAGGGACGCGGGCTTTTGCTCACCGGCAGCGTGGGTGTCGGCAAGACCCATTTGGCGGTGGGGATCGTTCAGGCTTTGATTTCTGAAAAAGGGGTGCGCGCGTTTTTCTGCGATTACCGGGAATTGCTGAAGCGAATTCAGGAGTCGTATAACCCCCTGGTCGCGTTCACGGAACTGCAGGTGCTTGCCCCCGTGTTTGAGGCGGAAGTGCTGATTCTGGATGAGTTGGGTGCGCAAAAGCCCACGGATTGGGTCTGGGATACAGTGGCGCTTATCTTGAACACGCGATACAACGACAAGCGGACGACTCTGATTACGACTAATTATCCCAATGCGCCGGCGGCGTTGGCGCGCGAGGGTGCAAAGGCGAATCGGGAGGAAACGCTGGGCGACCGGATTGGGGAGCGCATGCGGTCGCGGCTGGCGGAAATGTGCGTTGAGGTGGAGATGCGCGGGAGCGATCTACGCCAGTCGGTCAAGAAGGCCCGCTTCGGGTAAACCGGCTGCGAAAAAAGCCGTGCTTTGTATCAGGGCAGACTTTTAGAGTCTGCGGAAAAGCTCGGTTTTGCTGCGGTTCTAGCTGTGGCAGGGGCTAAAGCCCATCCTATTTTCAAGTGTTTACGGCACGACTAAAGTCGTGCCCTGATACAAAACATGACTTTCCCGCAGCCTGTAAATCACCTTTACTTTGGGGGTTATAGGCTCACAGGAAATCGGGATATGGGGCACCCCCTATTAGCCCGCCTCTTTTGGTCAAGGGTACAATTTTGCTCATGGCCGATGAGGATCCAGGGTTTCTTGCTTCTCAGCAGAGCCGCGAGGCAACGTCGTGGCTGCCTTGGATTATTGCTGCGGCCGTGATCATTGTTGGCCTCGGGATCCTGGTGGTGGTCGGCGGTCGGGGCAAAACAGAGTCTCCGTCCGGCACTGGCATGGCCCCCGCCGATCCCTACGCGGCAAAACTTCCCATCACCAATCTCCAGATGAGCGAGGCCACCAGCTTCTCCGGAGCGAAGGTCACCTACGTCGATGGTCAAGTGACCAACAACGGGAATCGCACTCTAAGCGCGATTACGGTTCAAGTCGGTTTCCATAGCGACGTAGGCCAGTTTGCCCAAAGGCTTGCCTTGCCGCTTAGCCTCATCCGTACGCGCGAACCGTACATCGACACCCAACCCGTGTCCGCATCGCCCATCGAACCCGGGCAGACCCGCGACTTCCGCCTGATTTTCGATACGCTCCCCCCAGAGTGGAACCTTCAGTTTCCGGAGATCCGCATCATCAGCGTTCATGACAAATGAAGCACCTATGTAATTTGTCTGGGCTGCAGGCGAGCATTTTTTTCTTACCACTAGAGAAAAGTGCACATTTTGGACGGACCTCAGCTCGACTTTCAGGTTCGCAAGATTCCGGAACTGGCACGACTTGAACGAATAGAATCAATTAGATAAGCATTTTTTAACAAGCGGACTGTGGTTTGGCCAGCTGCTTGCAATAGGAATAGGCAAGTGAGGAAGCTTGCGGTGTGCGCACTTCTTCTCGCTCAGCTTCGGGACAAGGGACAAGCGTGAACAAAGGTTTACTAACCCCGGGATCGATTGGAGCAATTTTGCTGGCCGCCAGCCTGGGGATACCGGCATTGGCTCAGTCTACCCCGGCAAGTAGTGCTCCGCAGACCAGCACTACCCCAGCACCAGCCACGACTGGCACCACTTCAGGGAGCGCCGCCGATTCCTCAACCTACGCGACTGGCAAGCCTCTAGAAAATAAGTCGAACGAGGGATTCTGGGGAAAAGTAAATCCTCTCGCGCGGAAGAAGTGGGTGAACCGGCAAGTCGCCCCGGTAAAAGATCGTTTGAACGAGCTGGACCAGTTATCTGCGAAAAATGCAAACGACATCAAGGATGTCGATAGCCGAGCACAAGCCGGCATTCACCAGGCGCAGACAACGGCAGACCAGGCGAACCAGCAAGCTTTGCAAGCTTCTACCCAGGCTGGCCAGGCGCAGCAGGTAGCCCAACAGGCGACTGCGCAGACCAGCCAGTTAAATACGACCGTTAGCAACCTCGACCAGTACCAGCAGATTACGGATACCGAACTTCATTTCAAATCGACCCAGACGGTCCTGAACGACAAAGCCAAAGAGGCTTTGGATCAGATTGCTACACAGCTTCAAGGGCAAAAAGGGTATATCGTTGAAGTACAGGGATACTCACACGCTAAGGGCCAAGCCGGGATACAAAAGTCTCAGAGCATGGCAGACGCGGTCGTCCGCTACCTCGTAGTGGACCATCATGTGCCCGTCTATAGAATTTATCGCCTCGCAATGGGCAATGCCCCACGTGAGGAAACGACAGAATCCGGCAACAGCGGCACGGTGGTTCACGTAACGCTGATGCACAACAGTCTTGCGGCTTTGAACTCCCCAAGTGGTGGTTCACCAATAGGCGCGACGCAGCAGGCATCACCGCAGCCCTCCCCCCGGAATGCTGCGTCGCAGCCCCAAAACTAAAAAAGCCGCATAAAAGCTCTCACACAACGAGAGAACCAAGGCAGATTGGCCCCTCACCCGAGGGGCCCTTTTTTTGCTATTTCAGAAATTCAGTTGTGCCAGTTTAGGGCAAACCCTACACGCTAAACACGCCTTATCGAAAGATACTTCGCTTGGCGACTTCGTGAATGTCCAGCAGACTCTCGAGCAGCGGTTTGAGGTCTCTCAGGTTCAGAGCGTTTGCTCCATCCGATTTGGCGTTAGCCGGGTCATCGTGCACTTCGAGGAAGATCCCGTCAACGCCGGCAGCGACGGCGGCCCGGGCAAGCACCGGAATGAATTCCGGCTGGCCCCCCGACTTGCCGCCCGATGCGGAAGGGGTCTGCACGGAATGGGTTCCGTCGAAAACAACAGGGGCCAGCTTGCGCATGACGGCCAGGGACCGCATGTCCACCACCAGGTTGTTGTAGCCGAAGCTGAATCCGCGCTCGGTGAGAAAGACGCGCGGATTGCCCGCGCCGGTCACCTTCTCGACCGCGTACTGCATATCCCAGGGGGCAACGAACTGGCCCTTTTTAATATTGACGGCACGCCCCGTCTTGGCGGCCGCGAGCAGCAGGTCGGTCTGCCGGCAAAGAAAAGCGGGGATCTGCAATATATCCACCGCCTCGGCCACCGCTTCGCAGTCCGCCGCTTGGTGGACGTCGGTGATCACCGGCAGGCCGGTCGTCTCGGCAATGCGGCGCAGGATGCGGGTACCCTCCTGCAATCCCGGTCCGCGAAAACCGGCGGCTGAGGTGCGATTGGCCTTGTCGTACGATGCCTTGAAAATATAGGGCAGTTTCAGGTCAGCGGCTATCCGCTGGATCGCATCCGCCATGAAGCCAGCGTGGGTTTCGCTTTCGATGACGCACGGCCCGGCAATCAGGAAGAGGGACGGCGCCCCGATGCGCACAGTCCCGGCTTCAAAGTCGTTCATTGCCGGGTTTCGCTGAGACTATCCTGCGTGACTCGCTCCGAATGCATCCGCAGCCGGTTCTCGTAAGCGGCCGCGATAAAGGCGCGAAAGAGTGGATGGGGCTCAAGCGGCTTGGATTTGAACTCCGGGTGGAACTGGCAGCCGAGGAAGAACGGGTGGCCGGGGATCTCGACTATCTCCACGTAGGTCGCGTCCGGCGTAGTGCCGGTGATGCGCAGGCCCGCGCCGGTGAGCAGGGCCTCGTACTCGCGGTTGAATTCGTAACGATGACGGTGCCGTTCGCTGATCTGGGTTGCCTCGTAGGAGCGGGCAGCGATCGAATCCTCCGCCAGTACACAGGGCCATGCACCCAGCCGCATGGTGCCGCCCATCTCCTCCACGCCGGTCAGTTCGCGCAGCTTGAAGATGATGCGGTGGGGAGTGGCAGGGTCGAATTCGCTGGAGCTGGCGCCCACCAGGCCGCAAACATTGCGGGCAAACTCGATGCAGGCGGTTTGCATGCCCAGGCAGATGCCGAAGTAAGGCACGTCGTTTTCGCGCGCATGGCGGATGGCGTTGAGCATGCCTTCGATGCCCCGCTTGCCGAATCCGCCAGGAACCAGGATGCCGTCAAAGCCGGCCAGCTGCTCTTCGTAGCTCCGGTCGCCCGGGTGTTTGCTTTCCAGTCCTTCGGCCTCGATCCAGGTGACGCGCAGCTTCAGGTCGTAAGCCAGGGCCCCGTGCACCAGGGCCTCTTTTAGAGATTTGTAACTGTCTTCGTACTCGACGTATTTGCCCACAATGCCGATGGATACCTCGTCCCGCGGGTTGTAGCAGCGTTCCACCAGGCGCTTCCAGCGAGCCAGCTCGGGCTCTTTGGCTTCGATGTGGAGATATTTCAGCGCCAGCTTGTCCACTCCCTCCTGGGCGAAGGTCAAGGGCACCTCATAGATCGAAGCCACGTCTTTGGCGGCGATCACCGCCCGCTCTTCGAGATTGCAAAAGAGTGCGATCTTGCTCTTGATCTCGTGAGAGAGGAAGCGATCGGTGCGGCATAACAAAATGTCGGGCTGGATGCCGATGGAGAGCAGTTCCTTGACCGAGTGCTGCGTCGGCTTGGTCTTCAACTCCTGGGCAGCACCGATCCAGGGCACCAGGGTGACGTGCACGAACACCGTGCATTCCCGGCCGAATTCCTGACGCATTTGCCGGATGGCTTCGAGAAAGGGCAGGGACTCGATGTCACCGACCGTGCCGCCGATTTCGACGATGGTTACGTCGGCGTCCGCAGCTACCTTGCGCATGGCGGTTTTGATTTCGTTGGTGACGTGGGGGATGACCTGGACCGTCTTGCCCAGGTAGTCGCCCCGGCGCTCCTTGGTAATGATCTGCTCGTAAATCCGGCCGGTGGTCAGATTGTTGTCGCGGCTAAGCCGGGCGTGGGTAAAGCGTTCGTAGTGGCCAAGGTCGAGATCGGTTTCGGCGCCGTCGTCGGTCACGAAAACCTCGCCGTGCTGGAAGGGAGAGAGGGTGCCGGGATCGATGTTGAGGTAGGGGTCAAACTTCATCAGGTTTACGCGGAGGCCGCGGCTCTCCAGCAGGCAGCCGATGGAGGCGGCCGCTAAACCCTTGCCCAGACTGGACACAACTCCGCCAGTCACAAAGATGTACTTTGCTGACATTGCTTCCTCACCTTTTTAATGTGGATGGAATTGGCGCACCGGATGGGCACATATAAGTATCGCAGGAAGTGAAAACGAAGGAAAGGCGGAAGTGGTCTAATGAATTAACTAAGGTTATGTCCGCCTCGCGTATTTTGCTTGTTTTCGTGCTGCTGCTAGCCTCCGGGCTACCTGGTTTAGCGCAGGCTCCCAACCAGCGGCTGATCCTCACAGATGGGTCCTACCAGGTGGTGACCAAGTACCAGCGGGTGGGGGACCGGGTTCGTTATTTCAGCGCTGAGCGTGGGCAATGGGAAGAGATACCCGCTGTCCTGGTGGACTTTGCCGCGACGGAGAAGTGGGCCAAGGATCATGCCCCCGGCGCTGGGCCGGTGTCTCCCGCGGTGCCGGAGGCGGCGGCGATCGATCAAGAGGAGCAGCATGCGCGGGCGCGCACGCCGGATGTGTCTCCGGGCTTGCGGCTGCCCGATCAGGATGGGGTGTGGGCGCTCGATACATTCCATGATCAGCCGGAGTTGGTGGCGCTGACCCAGAATTCCGGCAATGTGAATCACGACAATGCGCACAATGTCTTGCGGGCGGCGTTGAATCCGCTGGGTGGGATTCAGCAAAGTGTGCAGATACCCGGGGCGGAATCCAAGGTAAGACTGCACATCAACGACCCGGCGCTTTACGTCAGCATCCCGGGATCGGATGACAATGAGGCGGATACCTCCGCGTTGACGGTCGATACGCACGGATTGGGATCTGCTAAGGACAAGGGTGCGGCCAGTTCCGCGAATAGCCAGTACGCGATCGTGAGGGTGCGCAGTAATTTCAAGAAGGATTACCGGGCTGTGAGCGGGGTCAAGATTGCGGTGGGCGGGAAGGTGACGCAGACCGAGGATGTGATTCCGACCATGGCCCAGGTTTTGCCAGGGAATCGATGGGTTCGGCTGACGCTCCGCGAACCCTTGACCATCGGTGAGTATGCGTTGATGGAAGTGCTGGGTCCGGGGGAAGTGAATGTCTCGGTGTGGGATTTCCGGATTGACCCGCAGTCGCCGGATAACAAGAACGCCATCATGCCGTTGCAACGGTCGAGCGATAACGACCGGTAGAGGGTTTGATTGCGGAGGTTTTCAGCGTCCCTTCGGGACTCGCTTGGCGTTTCCGTGGACTGTTCAGCCCGCACATCTAAGCCAAAGGAATGGACGGCCGAAGTCTGCGTGAAAACTGGATCCTGGGACCAAACGGAGCTTGATGGGTGCCCCATGTGCGCACCAGCGTACGTGGGCCGAAAAAGACGGGCGAAGCCCTTCCATTGCTGTTAGTCGTTGAGTGAAAGCATTCGACGAATCCATAATCGGCGCACGTACGCTGGTGCGAACATGGGGCACCCATCAAGCTCCGTTTGGTCCTAAGATCCAGTTCTCACCCGGCTTAAGCCGTCCTTCGGGACCGGAGCCTGTTGGATATACCCTGACCGTGACCGGGGCCTTAGAGGTTGTGTGAGAACGACAGGGATAACCCCTGTCGTCACAACCGAAGGGAGGGGGTGGGTTGGTTCTCTCCCTCCAGGTCCTGGTTGGTTCTCTCTGCACACGACGTAGGGCATCTTGCGTGTGTGTTGTGTTATTCTTAATCTGCGCTAAATTGTTTGGTTTTCAGGCTTTCTGTCTTCTTGAACGAACAGCCTGCAATGTTTCCGCCCAAGCCCTTCAGCGTGGTCGTTGCTTGATTTTGTGACGACGACCGGAAGCTGGTGCTTCCCTGGCATGGTGCGATGTACGGGCGATGCGTACGCCTTCTGCAAGCTGCATAGCGCAGTTAACAATGCCAGTTTCAGTAGTCTAGTGGCCGACGCCGGCGGTGTTCTTCGTGCCGGCATGCGGGTGACCCGCAGTGTGCCCATGGGGCTCTTATTGGATCGCCGGGCGGACGAAGCCGTGCGGCAATGAACAGCAGTCCGGGTCTCTAGAAGGAGACCGGAAGCAAGGGATTAATTTTGAACGAATTTTCAGTACTACCTATTTCGGCGACGCTCAAGCAGCGCCTCGCCAAAGCAAATTTTGTTACGCTCACACCGGTCCAGGTGGGAGCCATTCCGCCGGCGCTCGAAGGCCGGGATGTCTTGGCAACCGCGCAAACCGGTACCGGCAAAACACTCAGTTTCCTCATCCCCATCATCGAGCACCTGCAGAAATCCCAGTCTAAGGTGGCAAGCGCGCTGATCCTGCTGCCCACCCGCGAACTCGCCATGCAGGTGCAAAAAGCGTGTGCCCAACTCATCGGCTTCCCCACGGCTCTCGTCGTCGGCGGTCTGGCCGAAGGTCCGCAACTGGAATCGATTCGGCGGGGCGCGCGGCTGATCGTAGCCACTCCGGGCCGGCTGGAGGATTTTCTAGGCCGCAGACTGGTGAAGCTCGACAAGGTCGAGATCCTGGTGCTGGATGAAGTCGATCGCATGCTCGACATGGGCTTCAAACCGTCCATCAAGCGCATCGTGGCGGCCATCCCAGCCGTGCATCAGACACTTTGTTACTCGGCGACCCTGGAAGGCTCAGTACGCGAAGTGGCCGGGGACTACCTGAGGAACCCGGTTCGGGTGGAAATCGGGTCGGTGCTCAAGCCCGCGGAAAACGTCAAGCTGCAAACCTTCGAAGTCAGCGCGGATCGCAAGCTTCCTTTGCTGGAACACCTGCTCCGTTCGGAAGATGGCAGCTTTCTGGTCTTTGTCCGCACCAAGCATGGCGCGGAACGTGTGGCCAAAAAGCTGGCGCATGCCGGTTGGAAGGCAACCAGCATTCATGGTGACCGGAGCCAGTCGCAACGCAACGCAGCTTTGCGCAGCTTCGCCCAGGGCGGCCATCGCGTGCTGGTGGCTACCGATGTCGCTGCCCGCGGTATCGATGTCGACCACGTGGCGCACGTTGTGAACTACGACATGCCCAAGGTGGCGGAAGACTTTGTCCACCGTGTCGGCCGCACCGGCCGCGCTTCCCGCAGCGGCGTTGCTTCCACCTTTGCCTCCCCGGAAGAGAAAGGCGACCTGCGCAAGATCGAACGCGCGTTGCGCATCAACATGCAGCGCTTTCGCGTGAAAGACGCGCTGCCACTCGCTGTCTAAGGGAAAAAGAAAGGAGCCCTTGCGGGCTCCTTTTTACTTTTTGGGCTGCTTGGCGATAATCAGGCTACTTATCTTGTCGTAGGTCGCTTGCGGAATGATCTTGCGATTTACCAGATCGTTCTTGGCCCGGTACGGCCGGCCCGCAATTATCTTCGAAGAATAAACGTCGCCAATGCCCGGCAGCGCGCTGAGATCGGCTTTGCTGGCGGTGTTGATGTCAAGCAGTGCGGGCGCAGGCGCCATCATGGCGTGGCCAATCGCGGGCTTGGCGGCCAACTGGGCTCCAGCCACTCCGCCTATCAGACCCAACAGCAGCAGAATTGTCAGACTCTTTTGTAACCGGGCCCAAAGCTTTTCGATCATCGTCATAGCGTTCCTTCTCCTTAGTGGACATCTTCGCCCGCCGGGAAGGAAGCGTCAATTCACATGATGTGCGCGGGGGGAAGAATCGCCTTCCGCCGGTCGAGTTCCGCGCGCACCATATTCAAACCGTAGATGCAAGCCTCGAAGGAACCGGCAAGGCGCCCGAAAAATGGCGCCTCCCGCGCGTATTCGAAAAGGTCGAATTGAGACACGATGTAGTAGCTCTCTTTGCCCGCCTGGACCATCTCGAAAAAATTCTCCCGCTGCTGCTCTCCCCAGCGATGCATCGACTCCGGATACATGCCGGTGAAGAACAGGGTGAAGTCGCCAATGTGCTTGCGGCGCTCGCGTTCTTCCACGAAGGAGGAGGCTGTCCCGTGAACCGGGTCAGAGGCCAGAAGCATTTCTCCCACTTCGCGCACGGGTCTACCTGCCGCATCGCGAATGCGGTAGATATTTTCAGCGCGGCAAAATTCAGTGAGCAGATCGGCGACGTAGCTCGAGATTTCGGAGTCTCGCAAGCCTAAACGTGCGTCGTAGCACTCGGAAACAACATCGTGGAAGAGCTGACGTAGGGAGTTCTCTAGCGGGATCAAGTCCACCTCCAATGGAAGTGCTGAGTTGTTCCTTGCTAAACCTATTTCGAAATGTAAGCGATCTGGTGCAGATTACAAAGCGATGAATGGAGGGTTACAGCAAATTCTTGGCAGTTGCGGGGAGCGATTGCGAAGTTGAACCTAATTGGGCAATACGATGATTCGTTTGGAGGATTGTGTCGAGCCAAAATTGGCCCGATCTGGAACAGGCATTTCCGAGTCCGATGAACAACAGATTCCTCCACTACTCCACGCTCCGGCTGGAGGCTGTGATTGAATCGGTCTCTCCCCATTCGGTCGAGTCGAGGCTGAAGCCCAGGTTTTTTCTAGGCCTTCACGGCCCGACTAAAGTCGTGCCCTGATACGAAACAGGGGTTTTCCCGGAGCCTGCAAGCTCTAACTCATGGAAAAACGTCAGGGGCTTTAGAGTCTGGGTGAAAACCGGATCTGTAGGACCAAACAGAACCTGACGGAGACTATTGAGCCTCCCAGGTTTCACCACCTTAGGCGAGCCGCAAAGCCCTTAAGGCACGACTAAACAGGCTGCTGAAAAACTCCGTGAGAGTCCCGAAGGGACGGCTGAAAGGTGCGCCCTGGACGATGTCTTAGGCAATTTTCAGCCTTCCCTACTCGACTCTCACGGAGTTTTTCCGTAGCCTGTAAAGTCGTGCCCTGATACAAAGCAGAAATTCTGAATTCGGGGTAGCGTGGTGGAGGGATCTGACGTCCTCCAGACTCCTCATGGATAAACCCATGCCTGACCCCTCCCCCACTGACCTGGCCCGCCTGCTGGAGCAATTCTTCGCCGATCATCCCCGCGCCGCCCTGCTGGAGGACGGCCGCCTCCTCTTCGAAATGGCAACCGCCCATTACTCCGTCTCCGCCGACCACGGCCGTTGCGTCTTGCACATCTGGTCTGAGGAGCGAAACATGGTGCGCACCGTAGTAGGCCTGGAATCCCGCAAAGAAACCCTCCGCATCCGCGTGCGCCATCTCGGAACCCAGCGCCCGCAATCGCTGGAAGTCGTAAGAGACCGGGAGCACAAAACCCCAGCCACCCGCGAGCTTTTGCGAACCAGGTATCTCCGCCTCCTGGAGCGCGTGCTCATTCGTCACTTCAACGAATACAAACTTGAGAGCCTGCGCTCCGCCATGGACCTGGAACACAGTTTCGGTCCCGCCTACGCGCGAGGCCTGCTGGTGCGCGGTCAACACTGCTGGGCCTTCATCGGCGTGAACTCCGGCGAAACCCAGGCCACCATCGACGGAGTACTCACCCTGGGCATCCTCTGGCTCTCCTATTGCCGTGACCACATCCTCGCCAAGCGAGTCTGCCAGGGACTCAAGGTCTTTGTCCCCCCAGGCTGCAGCCCCACCACCCGGGCGCGCATGGCCTGGCTCAACCGCGAGCTGGCCCAATGGGAACTCTACGAGGTAGGCGAGGGCAACGAGGACTTGGCAACCATCGATGTTACGGACCAGGGAAATCTGAAGATGCGCCTCGTGCATGCCTTCAACCCTGAGACAGCCACGGAACGGGCCCGGAAAGGTCTGGACCATATCATGCGTCTTCTACCCCCGGGCATGGTGAGCCGCGTGACCGTGGCCCCACGCAGCTCCGATGAAGTCGCGCTTTGCCTCTACGGCTTGGAATTCGCTCGCGTACGCCAGGCGTTCGTCCCCGGCTCTTTCAACCGCCGGGACCAAATAACCTTTGGCGCGGGACCCAATGAAACCTCACTGCAGCCGGACTCGGAAGTGGTCTTTGCCGACCTGGTGCAGCGGCTTTTCGAGAGTCGCTACCCGGAAGGAAAAGCGCGCAATCCTCTCTTTCGCCTGCGTCCCGAATCGTGGCTGCAGTCGATCCTTGCCGGCGACCTTGCCCAGGTGGATGACAATCTCGGGAGCCACTCCATCTACCAACAGGTGCCGGCCTTCGCCGCGTCGGACCGCGCCATGCTCGACTTGCTCACCGTCACCCGCGCCGGGCGGCTAGCCATCCTGGAATTAAAAGTGGACGAGGATCTTCACTTCCCGCTGCAGGGACTCGACTACTGGATCCGCGTGCACTGGCTGCACCAGCAGCGCGGTGAACTCCAACAGAACGGTTACTTCCCCGGAACCCAGCTGCAGCCAAACTCCCCTCTGCTGTATTTCATCGTGCCTGCGTTGCGCGTGCATCCTTCCATGGACACCGTGCTGCAGCATCTATCCCCGGTCATTGATTGGACGCTCATCGCCCTCAACGAAGGCTGGCGGCGTGAGCCAAAGGTTGTCTATCGTAAGCGCGCCGAGCACACCAAATACCAGGCGTAGCTGCTGCAGGCATAACCGGCCGCAAGATCCTTACCGGTCAACGGCGCCAACCCTTGCTCCAGCGTGGCCGGAACCCCAATCAAGACCACCAGCCGGGTGGAAGCCAGCAGCGAAGAACGAACCGCCGCCGGAAGCGACGGCAGATTGACATTCCCGTTGATCAGCCGCTCCGCCTCGCCGGGGGCGCTGATTTGGTGTATCAGCAGATCGCCTCCGGGAGCCGCCATAAGCGGGCTAATCTTCAAATCCATAAAGGGGCTATTGAGCATAACGTCATCCGCGTGCACAAAGGGAAGAACTCCGCTCCACAGATACGGATTGAAACCCAGCTGATGTTGCACACGCACGGCTTTCAGCATTGCCGGATCCAGGATGGCGAGCCCTTCAGCATCCTCCGGCAAGGGCTGGTTCTCGAGCGCAAACAATTGCCGCGCGACCGGTCGAAACAAAAACTCAGCCGGCGCCAGCGTCGTGACCGTCAGAACAATAGCAAACCAGGGAGCGATCAGCCGCAGCCGGCCGGGGGACGGGTACCCGCTAGCCCCTGCGATCGCTCCCAACCAGGCAACAATCATGAGCCGCTGAGAAAAAAAGTCCGACCCGTTCATGGATGGCGGAAGTATGGGAACCGCCAACAGAAGCGCGATCGCCAGAAAGAGCATGGTATCGCTCGGTCGCAGGCGCCGCCCCCGCCACCGCTCGAGAAAACCCGTAGCCGCCAGCAGCAGACATCCAAGCAAAAGCGCCACCACTCCCAGCCGGTAAAAATTAACCAGCAGGTTCTTCGCTCGGGTATCGAACGGCGAAAGCCCAAACAGCGCGATACTGCTGATCACGGTATCCCTGTGCAACCCAAAGCCGCGGAGATTCGCAGCCGAGCGAGACCGATCGACGCTGAGCAGCGGGAACACAAAACTAAGGCACGCGACCCCCAACCCAAAGATGTGCCACCAGCAATCTCTAAGGGAAACGCGCTGCACCAGACGAATCAGCAGATCCAAGGAGCAAAAACCGATCAGGAGCAGCAGCGGTACCGGGTGCGTCAAAGCCAAAATAAAGGTGACCAAAGCAAAAAGCACCCACAGCCGGGCCCGAACCCAGAGCCCAACGGCCAGAAACAAAAGAGCAACCGCAAGCGAATAATTGAGAAAACCCATCACCAGCGACCAATGCAGAACCAACGGAACCATGCAGAGCGAAAGCAAATCTCCGCTAGGGCCAAGGGCGCGGGCACAGTAGCGAAACCCATAGGCGGTCGAAACAAAGATGAGGCAAACCAGAATCTTCTCGGCCAAATCGAACGACACGAACCTCGTCAAACCAAGCAGAACCGCATAGTGCGTCGCATAGGGCGGAAACGGCCGCCGGATTACGTAAGCATCGTATGCATGCGACCCTGAGAACAGGGACGCGATCACGTGCACATAATATTTGTGCATCGGGCCGTCCTGCGTAGGAAACAGTGGCAGCGAAAGCGCCCAGACGCAAAAGATGCAGACCAGACCCGCGAAGAGGACGGACGTGATCTTCGCCTTGGATCCATCTTCTACTTCCGGCACTTCCACCTCTCTTCCAGGATCAAACTAAACTCGACGGGTATCCGATGTTCGCGCCAGCGTTGGATCCAACTTCTACTTCCGCCACGTCCACCTCTTCTCAGGACCAAACTAAACCCGATGGGTGCCCCATGTTCGCACCAGCGTACGTGGGCCGAAAAAGACGGGCGAAGCCCTTCCACCGTTTTTCTTAATCACCAGGTCACAACCCTACAGCTTGCTGAAAAACGCCGCGGCAGTCCCACACGAATCCCGGCGTGTAGTCCCGAAGGGACGGATGAACTTAGCCCAGGACGTCAGTCCTGGGAAACAACGTCAGCCGTCCTTCAATCACAGCCCCCGAGACCCTTCGCTTCCACCGAAGCGCCGGGCGTTCAATAAACTCCCAACTCAACCACCCGAGCGCAAAGCAAACAACCGTGGATGCAAAAAACGTAATCCACGGAGACCCGCGATGGAACCACACCCACAAGCTCTCCACCGGCCATCCGTACAAGTAAATCCCGTAAGAGACATCAGGAACCCTCTCCATCCAAGACAACCAACTCACATGCATCTGACCAAGATAGAACAACAAATACCCGCCCCCTAAAACGACTGCGAGTTCCGCAAACCTGGGGCCGAACACGAACGCCAACGCCACCAAACCCACCGCAACCAAAGCGAACCTCGGCCGAAAAACCACCCGCTCCCGGAACAGGTAAAAGCAGCACCCAACCAGATACACCGCGGTCAAGCGAAAGACATACACCGGCAGACCCACCGCGGCCGCAACATGCCTGGGCCAGTGCATATCCGCAAACAACGCCGGATACAGAACAGAACCCAACAGCAAACCCGTAACCGCAAGCATTACCTTACCGCGTCGGAGCACCCCGCAAAGCCCGAGAAGAACAATCAGAAGGTAGCATCGGAACTCATACGCAATTGTGTACAACGCGCCATTCACCATCGGGTACGGCAGACCTGGCAACACAGGAGGCGTTAATGGCGAGCTGAGAAGCGCCACGCTCTTGAGAAAATGAGCGTCCAGGCGCCAAAAGAAATGATCCACGCCGGGTGCCAGAAGACCGACCACAACCGTGCTAAGCAACACGGCGGCCAGGTACCCCGGAATAATCCGCAGCATCCGTTTGCGCAGAAAATTGAGCAGATCCGAATCGCCCAACCAGCTCTGCACAATCAAATACCCACTCAGCAGGAAAAAACCATCGACCCCCAGCGTACCGAATGTGATCGACGCCCCACTCCACCGATGAACAAGCTCGCGCGAAGTGTTACCGTCCGTGATCTCCGCCGCATGCGCCAACAACACCAGCGTGGCAAATACAATGCGCAACAGATCGAACTGCTGGTTGCGCTTACTCTGCGGTTTGGCCCTGGACCTGAGATAACTTTGCAATTCGATAAATCGCGTGTGTCAAAAGCAGAATATCCAAAGGAACCCGAAACCGCGGATCCGAGTTAGTGAGCAGGAAAGGAGTGACATACGCAACCACAAAGGTCACGAATAGCCAGTCTTCCCGGCCCCAAAACAAGCGCCGGCTAACCACCAGGCTAACTACCCAGAAAGGGATCGCCAGAGCCAAAAGCACCTTGACTATACCACCCAGCCCAGGCAGCGGATAGATTTTAGTGTCGGGCCGAATCAGGGTTTCCAACTTGAGTAACACCAGCTGCGCCGCTTGCTCCGGCTGCCTGTAAATGTAGCTCAACGCATGTTCAAGCAGTACATCCGACTCGCTATGCCCGTCTTTGGACTGGATGTCCTGTCCAGCCTCAAGATATTCGGGTCGACCGTGAAACAGGCATGTCCGATGATCAATTCTTCGAACGCCCTCTCTAACCAGCAGGAGTCTCGGATGGGCTTCGCCCGTCTCTCTCGGCCCACGTACGCTGGCGCGAACGTGGGATCCGGACAGTCCCGTTCAGTCCTTCAGCTCCGATTGTCACGCAGATCTTTAGCCCGCTCTCACTTTTTCGGCCCAACTGCTGTGGCCGTAGCTTCGGATCCGGCAATTAAAGCGCCGCCAATCGAGGCCTAATGCGGCCCAGGTATCGTCAAACTCCGAGAAAAGTCACCACGTAGTAACCGTAAAAACCTAAAAAGAGCTGTGCAAAACACAACGTCCCAGCGCCTCCATCTGTTAGCCGGGCAAGACGGCTCGCAAAGGCTACGAGACAACAAACCACGCGGCTGCCTGCCAGTCTCCGGTCAGCCCCCCACAAGGCAGATACCCTGCGATGCACGACGTTTCTTCCTAAACGGAACAGGCCGAGCAATCCAATCCCCTAAAGCAGCCCCCCCCAGCCTGTCACGTGTTGCGGAAAGCAAGAATTTGAAGGCCTAAAGAATGATGGGGACCCGTAGCCTTCACCACACCCTGCGGTAATGACAGCTGTCTAAACAAATCTTAACGCCGAGGTCGCCCGACAATTCATGTTTCACCTTGATACTGGTCTTACCGTTTTAAATGGGACGGGTGATTGAAGGCCTAATTTTCGCCTTCAACGTGGCGCGCCGTGAGGAAAAAATGCTTGCACCCGCCGGACTAATCGAACCTCCTTCGCACTACGCCTTCGCTAAGTGGGTGCACGGGTGCCGAACGCCAAATCACGGAGCGCCGCCAGGCGCACCGAACCCTATGCGGCTGAGAAAACACCACGCCTGGAAGCCTCCAGAGGAACGCGGATTCATTATCCGAAGCGCCCCGCGATGAAACACATTCGAACCATCAACTAACGGCGAACGCCTCTGGTAAAGAAAGTCTCGGACAGTCTAGCGTCAATGAACACAGCACCGTGCAATTGCCGCGCTCGCGATTAAATAGATGATCAATGCGCCAGCGTAAACTCACCCACGTTAGTAATACACTTCGCGACATGGTGATATGTTTCCCTCAACTGCCGACACATCAATTGATTTATGGCCGCGTCTCTTAGTAGCTCTTGCACTTGGTGGCCTTTCGATGGACTTCCTCATTCGCTTCCTTTTCCGCGCTTGCCAGCGGCTGCTTTCTTTAAAGCGAATAGCCAGAAACCTCAGAAGAATGAACAGACCGTCAGCGCGCCGCGGCAGCGAAATCAGCGCGATCGCATCCCTGGGCATCACCTCGAAAGAGCCGATATTTCCCGACCTATGGGAGGAATACACTAAGACGCTCCACAAGCAGTACAACCCGAAGCAGCCCGGGATCGAAAGTCAACCTGATTGGCGCGCCACCGTTATGGCTGAAAGCATTTTCACAGAGCAGGCCTTGGTAAATTCGCCGCTAAGCACGGAGTATTTCAAGCATTTACCAGGGATCCTGACAGGCCTGGGAATCATAGGCACTTTCTCTGGCCTAATACAAGGTCTAAGCGGCTTTCAGGTGTCACTAAACCCCAACGACACCCAACAGACCCTCTCCTATTTGATCCAAGCCGTGGGTCACGCTTTCTATATCTCTGCGACGGCTGTAACGCTTGCGATTGCATTCACGTGCATCGAAAAATTCCTACTTACCGCTTGTTACGCGAGTGTAGAGAACATACAGCGAGGAATCGACCGGCTCTTTCGTGCTGGCGTGGGAGAGGAATACCTGGATCGCTTGGTCCGGGCGTCCGAAATTTCTGCGACTCAGGCTCTTCATATTAAGGAGGCACTCGTCGCTGACCTAAAACAAATCCTGGAGGAAGTGACCACTACGCAGGTAGAGGCGTCAGCTCGTAACGCCAGAGCGCTATCGGAAGACCTGGGGTATCAGATCGCGCAAACGTTAACCAAGCCGAGGGAAATACTCTCTGACAAGATTGCTGACGCTAGCGCCAGACAAGAGGCCGCGACAAATTCGCTACTCGTCGACGTGCTCACACAGTTCTCCGAGCGAATGGGGGAACTGTCTGAAGCGAGGCAGGAACAAACGAGCGAAGTCCTGTCCGCTCTCGAGTCAACTGCCCATAGCTTGGATCTACTCGCGACCAGCCTTAACGACGAGGGCAAAAAACTGGTCGATAGACTCTCCGAAAAAATCGAGGGCAAAACACGGGCTTTAGCAACTCACCAAGAGGCTCTTGATCAGCGAATTTCGGATTTTCTACAAAAACTGGAAGCGTTGGTTTCGCGCTATGAGCCGGAAACGGGACAGAAGCTTGAACAGACAGCCTCAACGCTAGGGGAATACGTCGTCGACGCTGTCAAGAAGTTGCAAGATCAGGCTCGAAGTTCCCTCGAACAACAAAACCAGGAGAGTATCCGCGGCACGCAGCAGACCGCCGCAGCCATCACCAGCCTGTCGCAGGAGATCGAAAAGCTCATTGGACAGTCTGGCGAACCGACACGCGCTCTCGAAGCTGCCGTTGCCACGCTCACCAAAGTGACTGAAAGCTCTCTCGGAAAGCTCGCCTCGGGCGCACAGCTCCTCCGCGACGCAATAAACGAGTTCGCAAGGTCCGCTCACGGCGTGAACGCTACGGTCACTGCATCCAACAATGCTGTCAGCAAGATCGAGGCAGCTACGCAGCAATTGGCGCGGGCGATGGCAGGTTCCAGTGAAATTCTTGAAGACTATAAGAAGACTCGCGAGGTCTTCGCGCAGATGGTCACGGAATTAAAACTTACGATGCAGGGCGCCAAAAAAGAGGCGTTCATGACCTCGGACCTCATCGACAGGCTCACTGCCGCCGCCTCACAACTAGGAAACGCGCAAAGACAAGCGGAGAATTACCTTAAAGGGATCAACGACGTCTTGACGGAGACTCACAAGTCCTTCGCAGAAAACATCGAGCGAACCTTATCACTTCAAAACGCCAATTTCCACGAGCAACTTGTCCAAGCGGTTGGTCTGCTTTCAACGGGAATTCAAGACTTAGAGAGTTTCTTCGATAGGATGCCAGCGGGGAGGTAACCGAACATGCTTGGGTTTAGCAATTACTCAAAACGATTCAGCCATGACGAAGCAGAAAAGCCTTTCTGGATATCCTTCGGCGACTTGATGACAGCGCTCATGGTTTTATTTTTAGTGTCATTGGCTGCCGCTCTCTTCGCGATCGTCGCGCCCGCGGGAACAGAGGCCAGGAGCATGGGCGAACGTGCTACTGAGATCCAAACTTGTCTCCTCGAAATACAGGTGCTTGCCCATTCATATCCGGGTGCGGAGGTTCGCGGCGAAACGATTGATTTTGGAACCTGGGCCTATTTTCCCAATAACAGCAGCACCCTAACCGCTGGGCAAAAGACTGCGCTGCGTTGGTTCGTCCCGGAAATACTCAATATAGCCACCGGGAACACGTGCAAGCACTGGTTGAGACGAGTTATTGTGGAGGGCTTCTCAAGCGCGACCGGGGGCTACCTACACAACCTTGATTTAAGCACGAGGCGATCGGAGCAGGTTTTGTGCGCCCTGTTCGAGTCTGCCGGAACCCACAAACTGACTGACTCTGACCGCGAATTGATCAAGAGGCTTTTCTTCGTAGGAGGCTACTCTTTTAACAACGTCAAAGACACCCCGCAAGACAGCCGCCGCATCGAGCTGCAGCTCGAATTTTACCGCTTGCACGAGTCCCAAGAGACCCCGCCGCCGATGGTACCGGATCGCAACGAACCCTGCCCAATTGAAAACAGATGAACAACTATCTCAATGAACTGCGTATGAGGCTTGAGTTAATCATGGACTCGTCTCTTGGCTCGAGCCCTACCCGCCATAGCGGCAAACCAGAAGCCATTTCGGAGCAGCTGGCGCTATTGCGCGCGCATTTCGAACGCCCCGTCTCAGCCTCCGCAGGCGATCCTGCGGTCGAAACGCTCGCTAAATATCGCATAACGAGATGCTTGACGAGTCGCGATATGAGATACGCATGTATCGGTGTATCACTGGACTGCTCGGGATGGTGCCTGCTCGGCGATCACCCACTCTTAGACAAACTTCTTAGTGCTGCACAACTTGGGACTGAGCGCGAGCGACTAAGGTATTTCCGCTGCCTCCTTCAAAGTTACTGGTCCTTCACCAAAAACGCCGCCAACATCTCTGAAGATTGCTTGGACGGATGGGTGGCGCTACGGGAGTGGCTTGTAACCCAAACAACACTGCTAGCTGCCACGAACGGCGCCAAACCACGCTGGTTCGACACACTTAGAGATCACGCAAACCTGTTGGCGGCTGAACCGTTCGCAACCTACGGAAAAGAGCTGCGACCTGACTTTAACACCACGGTGAATGAGCTCCTCGACAGACTAAGCGTACCCGCGAACTCTTGGCTTCGCGAAGAAGCAGCGTATGTACGAATTCGGACCGCGCTCGAACAAGGGGACGCTGATTTCTGCGTCTCTATCGGCCGCCTCGTTGAGATCGCCCTAGGCGAGGGACTCATTAGACTCCCGGAAGCTGTTTCCAGACGCTGCCTCGCCTTATTGGTCTCTCGTTACGCCACTTGCAGCAGCCACCCTGAGGTGACCTGCTTACGAGACACCGCTTTGAGGCTCATCGGGCATCCTTGGCAAAAACGCTCCAGCTGGGATGAATATGTTGTGGACACGGGGGGCCGGCCCGATCAGTCCGCGCGAGAGATGGTAGAGGGGTGGCTGAAGCTTCGCTTAATAAAGGATTTCTTTGCCTTACTGAGCGAAGACCAAGACATAGACGGTCGACGGCTGAAATATTGGTTACGCTTCGAGCCCTTGGTCGACGAGATGTGGTTTGCTTTGGGACCGCGTGCCATGCGTGACAACGGAAGCCACCACGCGGCCTTCCGCCGACAGGCAAGTGGACGACTTCTTGAGTTGAGCGGGTGTACCCCGGAGGATAACGCTCTTATTATGCGTGTTGGCCAATATCTGCTAGTTGAGTCCGGTCTCAACAAAAACCCTTGTCTAGTCTATAGCTGCCCTCAGCTGAGCCAAGGCCTTAGCATCGCGATCGATTGCAGTGCCCGAGTATCGCACCTCAACTTGGATAATCTCAAACAAAAGGCTCAAGAATCCTCCATCTTCCACGTAGGGGCGTGGGAGTCCGACTTCGACGCAAAGATTCTCGTTCTAAGTGGGGCTCCATCAAAAAAACCGTCCCTCCTGAGTTCGAAGGACACATCCACACTCCCTCGAAACAAGTTTGAAAAATTTGTAGCCCAACACGCCTTGGAAGTCGACGGGGCTACGAAGCCCGATGGCCTTCTCTGGGTTAGAAGTGATGACTCGGATCCTCAAATATCAACATCTTTACAGGCTTGGGGATTTGCCTACCGACATGGGAAAGGATGGTGGAGAAAACATCCATGGCAAGACGCTTTCTCACATCAAGTGCACACCGCCAGGTTGAGGCCGTAGCAAGGGTCGACGGCGTGATCGCTCGTGTCCTCGGGGCTGGTATGTCCTACATGCCACAATCCCCGATCGAGGATTGGCTGAAATGTCCCTTCAGCTTTGGGCCCGACTCAGATCTGGCGGCGTTCTTGGCCCAATTGGAAGAACAGTCGCTCGCTCATATAGAGCACGGTGAACTCCTCCTGCCTTGGGAGAGCGTATACCTCATCATGCGTTCCTTGGACTATGGTCCGAGCTTTCCGTTGCTCCGGATCCCTGCGTTAAGCTCCCTGCGGCCCTCCCTAGCCAGCTCCGGGTCGTTTTCCGATAAGGATTTCTCCATATCAGTCTCGGGCTGGATTCGAGCCGACGGCTCTGCACTCATGGGAAACGCGCGAATCACGGGCGCGATCATCGAGGCGATTACGGAAACGCCACAGCGGGGACTCATTGAAGAAGAGGTTTTGCTGACCCTCCGAGCCATAGACGCCTTCCACCAGCAGCCTCACGAGACTCGGAATACCCGCTCGAATAGACTAAGCTGGGCTTCGATCCGTCGCCACGCCACCGCAGCCAAAGCGCAACTCACCCATTTCTTATCGTCAACCGTCGTAATAACACCCGAAAAACTGGAGCTAGGATTGCGAAAGACCGATCTTGCAGGTGGTAAGGTCGTCGAAGTAACCCCAAATTTCTCCGGTCAACCACCGAATTGGATTAAAACCTTTGATCGCTTCAGCGAGGTTCGAGATTTCTACGAGGTCCCTCAAGAGGATGGCCTGTTCTACGTGGAGATTAGCCCTGAGGTTAAAACCGTGTTGCGAGAAATCAAGCGCATGCCTGCCCGTCGTGTTTCCGGGCAACGCGCGGAAGCGTTTCTCAGGAACCCTTTCGCTGCCCTGGGCCCCGACGCTGCTACGGTGATAAATCCGGAACGATATGAGGAGGAACGCGCGAAGGCTGGCATAACCTTTTCAACCTTCACTGCGCTAGTCAAACGGAACGACGGCAGTCGGCTTTCTGAGGTCGCTCTTCGGGTAGAGAGAGGAAGCGCGCCGGGACCTCCTTGTGAATTCCTTCCGTTCAGCGGCCCCGACGACCTGGGGGTTTTCATCGAGAAGATCGATGGCAAAATTAAGCGAGGTGCGCAGTGTCTTCAATGGAAGGGACACGAGCTGGAAATCTTGGGTGACACGCCGGATCAGCTAGACATTTTACGACGTGCTCTCACAGAATGGTCTACTGGCGCTGGCAGCCCAAATTCCCCGTTCTTCGATCTGACACTTTATTCAGATCGCGTTGCTGGTTTTGGTGTGGAGATACCTTACTCTTCGGTGTACATCAAAGGCAGGACCCACAACAATCACTGGTTCCCCACAAGTTGTTCCGCCCGTGGTGATTTCCACGCTTGGGACCAGCCCATGAAAGTGCCTCTGACGGGCATGAACCTAACGGCATTCTGTGATGCACTTCAAACAGCCAAAAACGAAAAGAGAGTCGAATTCGAGGTTCCTTTCCTTCCTGCCCCGCTTCTGGTGTCACAAGGTGAGGTGATGCTGAAGGCCCTAGGCCCCCTTCAGACTGACGTCACAATCCTTCTCCCTGGGGAGGACGATTGGCCCGACACCTCGAGACCCACAAAACAAGGCTTGATCGTGAAACCGAATGTCGACCACCTAGACTATGAGGAGCCCTGTGGCTTGCTTGCGTTTGACCACGCAAGGAAGCCCCTTCTACCGTCAACGCTCCGGCCGCAAATCCGTCTGAAAGATCACCAGCTTGTCGGCGTTGCGTGGCTTCAACATTTGTGGTCACTCGGCCCACACGCCTGTAGGGGCGCGCTTTTCGCTGACGATATGGGCCTTGGAAAGACAATCCAATTGCTCACCTTCATCGCGCATCGTCTCGAAGAAGACCCGCGCATTGATCCCTTCCTCATCGTTGCACCGGTTTCGCTGCTTGAAAACTGGGAAGAAGAGATCGAAAAGTTTTTCGAACCTGCGACACTCCCCGTGTTAGCACTATACGGCCACGCTTTGAACCAAAGGCGTTTGCCCCAATCAGAAATCGATGATGAGCTGCTTCGTGGCGGGATCGTCGACCTTCTCTCTCGAGGCTGGCTCGGTGCGGCAAAGCTCGTGCTTACGACATACGAAACTCTCAGAGACCTTGAGTTTACATTTGCGAGACAAAAATGGTCGGCCGTGATCTGTGACGAAGCGCAGAAGATTAAGGCGCCAGACGCTATGGTAACTAGAGCAGCCAAGAAGCAGAATGCACGCTTCAAGATCGCCTGCACCGGAACCCCCGTGGAAAACACCCTTACCGACCTCTGGTGCCTATTCGATTTTGTCCAACCTGGCCTGCTCAGTTCACTCCAATCATTCGGCGACATGTACCGCTGGCCTATCGAGGCAGTGACGGCACAGGAAAAATCCCGCATTGATGAACTCAGGCTCAAGATCAAACCCCTGATACTGAGAAGAACCATATCTGAAGTAGAGCAAGAACTGCCGCCTAAGGTGGTGGACAACAATTGCCGTTCGATTCCGATCTCGCAAAGACAGCGAGATTATTACGCAACTGCGATGAGCCAGTTCAGGTGGCGCAACGGTAGTACATTACCAACCGGCATGCAGACGCCTCTTGGGCTGCTCCAATATCTCAGGGTGCTATGCTCAGACCCGAAGCCACCGGGAACGCAATCGTTGGGGCAAATGTCGATTGCCGAAATCGCCGAGCACTCACCAAAACTGCACTGGCTACTCGCAGAACTCGGACGGATCAAGGCGCTTGCCGAAAAGGCGATCGTGTTCTGCGAATTCAAAGACCTGCAGCGCACTCTACAGCGCTGCATCGTGGAAAGCACTGGTTTCCCGGTCGAAATCATCAACGGCGACTCATCTACGGCTGCAGGGAACGGGAAAAGCCGCCAAGCCAGAATCAAACGCTTCCAGGAACGGGACGGTTTTGGGGTAATCATCCTCTCACCGCTCGCGGTTGGCTTTGGCCTGAATATTCAAGCAGCAAACCATGTGATCCATTTTACGCGGGCCTGGAACCCTGCTCGAGAGGACCAAGCCACCGCTCGCGCTTACCGGCTCGGGCAGGACAAGACCGTATTCGTATATTACCCAACCCTCGTGGCTGGAGATTTTGCCACCTTCGATGTTAGGCTTCACCGACTGCTCGAGACCAAGCGAAAACTCTCTAAAGACATCTTGAACGGCTCTGGGGATATTGGGCCGAACGACTTCAAAGATCTCCAGGGACCTGCGGGTTTGACATGTTTCGGAAATGGGCGTTGCTCACAATAATGGTGGGCACCGATGATCCTTCGTCGTGAGCGAACGACTTCGCAGGGGATAATCCGCAATAAGCACTACCGCAGATAAAACTCCTGCCAGCCCCCCTCTCATCCGCGCGATCGCAGTCGATAAAACTTCTGTCACCAATCCCGGCCGTAAGGATGTAGGGGGATGAGAGGAAAAGCGTTCTAAGGTCTCGGCTACCGCCAAATCGCGGTCAACCCCATCCTCAACCCGCAAGACTCCATCGCTCACGACAGCCAGCGTGATGGTTCTGATGATACCGATCCTCCTACAGGGCTGCGGCTTTTCCCTGAATCCCACACCTGTGCCCACCTCACAGAGCGCAGGTGGGGAGCTCAGGGGGCAACGGGGGCACGGTGGCTCAGAAGGCCTCGTAGTTCCAATGCCTCTCTCCTTTCAGCCGCTTACAGGTTGCGCCAATCCCAACACGGGAATCTCGAATGGGACTGGGGTGTCGGCTCCTTTCCCGTATACACGACCGTAGACAACACGACACCGGTTGTGGGGGCGCCCATTTACAACTCAAACGCGATCTTCTGGACGTCGCGGGAAAACGCTCCGGGACAATCAATCTTGCTGGCTGGCGCCTTCACCGACGGGGCGAAAACCTCACAGATAGCCTATGTTTCCCCTGGCACAATCGATTGGCAAACCGCCGTTAACGCGAAGATCAACTGTATTTCCGACAACCCAGCAGGGCACCACCGGCCTTTCCTTTATTGTGCCCACAAGCTTCCCCGCTGGTGTTTACGGCTTCAAACTCAACGCCCCCTCTGCGCCCTCGGTATTCGGCCTCGCCAACGTACCCTATATAAGCTGGGCAATTGGGGTTCCGTCTATTACTGATGTAAGCGCAGCACTCAAGCATCAGGTCTACGATTGCGGGGTAGAACCGGGTGGTATTCTCAGGTTGTTCGGAAAGAACTTCACATCATCTGCCGAGGTTATTCTGCAGTCCACAGGCGGAGTCGCATATCGCCTCTCGCCGTCGAAACTCGACACCAATTCGATAACGGCTCCTGTTCCCGGCGATCTCGCGCCCGGGACATATAACCTTTGGGTGGGCAGTCTTCCATGGGACGCCACTTCGAGTCCGGCAGCGCAAATCACGGTTTATTTGGCAGCTTCACTAGATGTACAAAATGTCTTATGTTCTAACTTAGTGAGTGATAACGTTACGGATAACACCCCTCGCCTGCAATCTTGCCTTGATCGATATGCTCTGATTGGGAACTCGAAGGTGTTGACATACATCAAAATCCCCGAAGGCACCTTTATCCTTTAAGGGGGGCGTCACAGGGCACCCTTTCGAGGTTCTTATCGGGGCATCGCCATCCTCGACGAAGTTTTTGGGCCAGCCCACAGGCCCCCCGCCTACGGCTTGGTTCACGTTGCCCCAGCACTTCGGCATCGCTAATTTCTCTCTTGAAGCACCAGCCAATCCCAACTTGCTTTTAAGCGCCGGCACACTCACGGGCAATCCCACGACCTCAGGCCATATCTTCGTCAGCAACGTTAATTTTGCCTCAACTGCAGACTACTCGAACGGTGCAGAATCGATGTTCGCCCTCGCCGGTCCCGATATTCAGGTCTACAATTCCTCTTTCCTCTCAGGCTCCTATCAGGTCATGGATATATTTTACGGGGACGGCGCAGTCATCTCCGGGAGCAACTCGTCCTCAACAATTGGACCGGAATTGGCATCACCGACAGCCAAAACATAATCTTCGAAAAGAATTTGACCTATTCGCAAAACCCAATCGGTCAGGGAAATGGGGGCCACTCTGGGGGTTCAGGCCTCAGCATAAGTAGGGGTAATAATCAGTTTGGGCCGTCGGCGCTTTCCCGCGACGTATATGTCGGCTACAACACGTTTCAAAATATGGGCTCAGGCGATCAGCAAGTGATCACCAATGATGGTGGCGGTGGTTCTTACTTCGGCCCAGTAGCCTCAAGCACCGCAAACACGGTCACGTTAGCAAATGATCCTGCCTGGAACTGGATGGGCACCACCAATCCTCAAGCATCCGTTATGGCAATCATCTTCGGGACCGGTGTCGGACAATACTCCTTTGTCCAGGCCTATAGCGGTCGAAACATTACTCTCTCTAAGCCGTGGCAAGTGCAGCCCGACACGACGTCGGTGGTTGTCATTTCGCAGTATGAACTCAATATGACGATTGCCCACAATGCAATCAACAATACACTTGGTGCCTCGATTGTCCTCGGGAACACGCTCGAGGGAGCGGCGGAGGACAACTCAATGGAGAATTCTGGCGGAGGGGTCGTCGTTTCTGCCATTGGCCCTTACGGGGGGCCGGCAGCGTACGGCCCCGTCATGAACACCGACGTTCTACGCAATACCATAACGGTAGGTGACGGCACCTTTATCTTTCGGGACGCAGGCCTCTATCTGTTCGGCATAGGAATTCAGGATTTCCCAGGATGCCTACTGTCTGGTCTAATGGTTCGCGGAAATGAAGTGCCATCTATCAACGTCATCTACAACACAGACGGGGTGAATGGGATCAGCGCGAATGTGGTCGAACTAAACCAAGCCAACTGGGCGCCGACCTTTAGCACACCCGGTTTTCTTATCCAGAACAATTCACCCCCACCTCCATGAATTGGTCACCGCGCAACACCGTTCGTTTCCCGATGCCCACAGCACGTTCCTCTGGCGGCCATCGCACGCCATCTGCTATCCGGCGACTATACGTCGCGCCGACCCGGTATCTTTGTGTTTGGGGCAGTCGCACGCGGCAGATACTGCAATTGGAAGAAGCGGACAGTGAAATCTCACACCCCGGCGTGCGCCCAGTCCGACATCAGACGGTTCGACACTCTCTTCCCTAAAGCCATCGTCGGTAGCTCAACAAAGCGGTGAATAACAACCGCGAGGAGGATCGAGAAACCAAGACCGAAGAGCGTCAAAACACCTCCCGCAACAATCGCATTTGTTCCGTTCGAAAACACCCGACTCAAAACCTTTGCTAAAAAGATTGCGACCGGGAAATGAACTAAGTAAAGGCTGTACGATATTTCACCGAGCCGAATAGCTTGGGCCTTGCGGAGAAACTTAAGCCGCCCATACTCCGAGGCCAGTTCGCCCACCAGAAAAGCTGCTGCTACACTTTCGACCAGCATCGGTACGGGGTCATCATAACCAAAATACAACGGCGTAAGGTGACCGTTGAGAATCGCAAACCAAGCGCAACGAAAAAACAGCAGGGCAACGGCAGCACAAAAAAGCCTAAGCGACGATCCGCCCGCAACGAGCTTACATTCTCCCGAAGCCAGCCACGCTCCGAGTGCAAAGTCAAACATGCATGAAAGCGAGTCAAGGCGGTGAGGCGCAAACGCGAGCAGATAAGCTGCTACTCCCATACCCGCGAGCAACCAGTTGAACAATCGTGTCCTAGCCAGCGCTACGGTCACGATGAACGGCATCATTGCGGACCCCATTAGCTCGATAAAGACGGTCCAAACGGGCATGATTAGCGCTTTATCGATCGCAAGGGCGGAAAGAATAAGCTGTCGGCCAGAAGGAAATGGATGAAGATAAAGAAAAAACCAAAAGCTCGGTGCAGGCCGGATTGTTAGCGATGGGCAGAGTAACAGCAATAGAGCGGAGATTGCGCTGGCTACCCATAGTGCGGGAAAGAGCCGAAACAACCTACCCACATAAAAGGCCTTTACACTTGTCCATGAGAGTCTGCGTCTTGCCAGCGAACCCGTCAGGACATAGCCACTTAGTACAAAGAAGACGACCACGCATGCGTGCGCATTGCACGCTGAGTCAATGGTGATTCGCACCGCAGACGGTAGTGAATAGACAGTGCTCAGATGAGAGAAGGCCACCGTCAGGGCGGCTATGCCGCGCAGCGACTGTAGTTCCTCTATGTGCTGCCGAGTATCCAAACAGCCCCTCCCTATGTGGGTGCTCTCGCAAAGCATGGCCCCCGACAATTCTATTGCGAAATTGCTTTTGGCCTGCATAATACGTCAGGCCACAGCCTACCTTTACCGGCACTCCCCGTACCAAGATATCTTAGCGGGTTGGGTACGTTTTTGGGGTGATTGAATCAGAACCCACCGATTTCCGACTATGGGGGATTGTAGGCGACGCGATTGCACACGATCTATTCCCGTAGCCAGCGCCTAGTCACTCATGTCAAACAGGTCGGCTAGAGACCGTGGAAAAGCGGCCCTTGAGTCGCAAAAAAGGCGACTCAATCCAACGGTACACGCAAAGGAGAGGAGCACGGTAAAACAAAAGCCCAAGGCTTTGGTTGCAAGCAAGGGCCCCCCGTGGAGCGGGCGCAACAAGCTTAACGCAATCAGGAGTCCGGTGAAATGCAGCATGTACAGTCCGTAACTGACCTTTCCCAGCCGAACGACCCACGCCCCGGTGACAAGTTTGGTACGACTGTAGAGGCAGGCATATAAAATCGCGACGGAGGCCAGCGAGATGATGAGGCGTCCCAAGACGGTATAGATATCCATCGGGCCGGTCCGATTAATAAGCCTCGCAGAAATGACACACCCGATCAACCCGCCGGCTACCAGCAAAAAACGCAGACTCGCAGTAAGCCTTGGCAGACGGTCTCTGTAGAGCGCCAGCAGGATCCCGAGCGCCAACGTATCACAGCGCGGGGCGCTGCCGAAGTACATAAAACTGGTACTCGCTCCAACGAGCACAAGCCCGACCTGGCTCGCTATCGCGAGCAGAAACGTGGCGACCGCAGCCATAGCCATTTCCGAATGTTTGAGCTTCCTCATCACAACTGGCCAAATCAGGTAGAACTGTTCCTCGATGGAGACGGTCCACAATGGAGCACAAATCGAGCGCGCTGCCCCGAAAACCGCATACACCCAATTAACGGCGAAAAATAGGTAGCCAACAACGTAGTACCAAGGGCAGGCTCTGATCGTAATACCATGGATGACTTTGGGTGATGGCCCGATGTGCGAAGACGATACCCAGCATCAGTACCAGCAAGTACAAAGGCCAAATACGCAGGACACGCCTGATGTAGAACAGTCGGAGTGAGATTCCTCCCGTCGCCTCCCGCTCCCTTATAAGCAGAGATGTGATGAGGAAGGCACTCAGCACGAAGAATAAATCGACCCCGCTCGCGCCCGCGTCGACAAGCGCAGACCAAAAACCCGGCAAAGGCAAGTGCAAGCCTCGATAGAACGCCGCTCCAACCGGCAAAGTATGACAGACAAACACACCGAGAAATGCGTAGAACCGTAATCCGTCGAGCTCAGGGAAATAGAAGCGCCGTTGGTTCGACGGGACCATCGGTAAGACTTCGCCTTGCACTTGAGTCAATTGGCCCATTTTTTACCGCCCAACTCCGCCTTTAATCATCACTCTCGACGACACAGCCCGCTTCAACGCTTTTGGAATGTTTCCAGAACATCATCAGGAATTTCCCGACTCCGATGAAAGCAGAAACCAACGATAATCACCTCAACCGGAAACCGCTCTAACGAACGGCCCTTCGTGTCGGCCGGTACTCTATCCGGTGGTGCAAATAGAACGTTCGTTGAGGGCGAAGCTGAACAGCCGTTATAGCGCGGGTCCCCAGTATGTTGTAGCTCAGCAAGATGTAGAAAGCAGCCCAAATTCTGTTGACGCTTCCGAAAGGCGAGTAGAGTATATCCCAGAGAAAGCCGACCAGGAGATAGCAATAGAGGGGCGCGAGACGCGGGCGCAGAACACTCACTCGGAAAACTGCTCGCAGAGTCAACAGCAGAATATAGATCCAGCAAATGCCGCCCAGTATGCCCGACTCCACCCAAGCCATGGTCAGATGGGAGTGAGTGGGTATGACCTCAAATTCAACCTCTTCAGGTTCATCCGTGTTACTGTACCCGTGTTGATATTGAATATCTTGGCTTAATTCAATATATTTCGGGCCGTAAGGGAAAGAACCGTGCCCGATAAAAGGGCTGTCGCGGATGGCTTGTATGGCTACCAGGGTTTCCGGTCGTCCCCCTACAAGCACTCCGTAGTCCCGGTCTCCTGCGACTCAAATTTAGCCTGGGTAGATTCGTCGAAAAAGCCGCTTTTAGCTGCATATTGGATAGAAGCATTTGCCGCATAAGCAGCCGCACCCGCGAGCGCAAGCAACATAAAAGTTCTGGCCAGATCCGGTTTATCCCGAGGCAAAGTTCTGCCCAGATCCGGGCGGTCCCGAGGTGCACCCCCGTTGCGGCGAAGCACGCCTCTTCGAACTCGCGCTGAGGAGAAAAACGGCAAAATCAGCGCGGCTGCAATAAAATGGATCGCGAGCTAGATCGGAAGCCAAATACAGATTGAGCCCTGCTAAACCCAGCGATATGAAGAAGCAGATTCTAAATTTGCGCCTCCCGTAAAAGTAGGAGGAGAGAAGCAAAGCCGCTATGGCAAGGCTCTGACTGATCCCAAATTTCCATTGATTGTTGAAATTGGGTCGGGATTGCCACGAGCCGACCAGCAGTACTACGGCGATACTCCCCGCAAAGATAAGCAACCTACGCGTCTTGTTGTTTGTCAGCACCGCTAACGCGATGAAGTCGAGCGCAAAAAATATCACCCTTGCGGTCCCTTTCATCCGGTTCACGGGGGGGCTCCCGACGTACAAGTCTGCGATGAGCGTACCTAGGAGCCGACCTTCCCGTCAGGATATAGAACCACATGTATTGACGGTTGACCGCACGGCTTCCCCGAAGCATCAGCATGATCGGAAGGGCAGGAAGAAGAAGGATTTCGCCACCAGGCAGCGATCCGACCAAGCTTGCGCTGTACATGCCTGCGGCCCCCGAGGATGAAGACGCTCAAATCTGTAAGGAACTCGTCCCAAGATCCCCAAAAAGACTGCGTCCGAGGTCTGCGAACAACCGTTCTAGTCCTTGCGATAGGCACTGATCCCCCTTGCCCTTATCACAACCCCAACACTGAACGGTTGCGAATGCCTGGTTAGCATGAATACGTCCTAAGAGTACCAAAGGCATCATGAAGACTTTGGTACCCGGGCCCGCGTGCCACCGAGTTCAGGCATGCAGTAAAGCAACACCAGAAAGGCCGTCGGCCACGCCAACGACAAAAGCTCGTTTAGACTACTCATCAATGCGCTCAAAACCGACCGCTCATCGGAGCGCTGATCACAATGCCCATAACGGAGTTAATAGGTAATGAAGGTCGTTTCGCGGTTGTTTCCTCAGGGTCTTCGCCATCTGCTGAGACGCCTCTATGATTCCCTCTATTCGAAGTCTTTGCCGGATAAAGAAACGATAGGGAGCTTATCGCAGTGGACTATCGTCACGCGCGGCTTAGGCCCCGATGCTGTCATCTACAGCGGGGGAGTTGGAGAAGATATTACTTTTGAACAGGAGCTGATCCGAAGGTTTGGGGTAAAAATCCACATATTCGATCCCTCCCCGGTCGCCTCCCGGACTATAGCCGCCGCGAACAGCGACCGGTTGCTCTTCCGACCGGTAGGCCTGGCTGCATCTACCGTCGGCGGCTTCTCCGTTGGTGGGGGCACAAACCTAGTATGTGGCTAAAGGCAGGCGGTAACGACAAACTCCCCTGCACCAGTCTTTACGAAAGAAATCCGAAAGGGATGGGCGTAACTCGATCGACCTGTTGAAGATCGATATCGAGGGTTTCGAATACGAGGTATTGGAAAGCTGTCTCGCGGAGAGGGTAATCAAGCAGATTTGTGTCGAATTCCACGATTTCTTCCCCGAGGTTTCCAAGGCAAAAACGACGGCGATGATTCGTGCCTTAAAGGCTAACGGGTTCGTCCTTATACATCGGCATAGGAACGACCGTACATTTCTGTATCGCTTCTCCTGATGTCAATTGTCTATCACCGCTTTTTAGCGGGGTCATCGCAGCCAGGTATAGACCGAACAGGATCAGCAGTTCCAGATTCTGCTGCCGCAGCAGCAAAGTAAACAGCAGTTTTTGCTGCAGTACATTTTCCCACCCTGCGTGCCTGATGAGAAACATCTGTACCCGATATTGAACGGAAATCACGGTCAGCGCCGTGATGACAGCGATCGCTACACCCAGGAAACGACGCTTCTCAAAAATCGCCACCGCCGCCGGCACGCTCAACAGCAGCAGCCGGGTATCGTAAAAGCGATGGTAGACGGGCAGCAGTGTCAGTACCGACAATCCGGCCAAGGCAACAAAATGCATCTCGGGCGTCACGTTCGTCCAGGGAACAGCCCTGATCCACAACACCAACAGCGCCAGAAAGATCGCATACGCGGCTAAATTGAATTTCTGTGCATCGGCAAACACAATACTGGTAAGAGGCTGTAAATTGGCGTCGCCAACAGATTCCTGATTCGCGGGCCTGGGATCGGCGCTGCCTCCTGGGCTCAAGGTCGCGGAGAGATTTGCCCGCAGCGTGTCCCGCCATGCGGCGCTCCCCGGATGCAGACTGAGGATGAAGCCACCCGAAAGCAGTAATACCAGCGCACCGGCCAACGCGATCACGACGTAGCGCCAATAGATTCTTTGCGCTAGAAAATAGAGCAAGATCAAGCCTCCAATTTGCGGCTTGACGGCCAGGCTCAGCATGCAAAGCACTGCGGCCAAGGAAAGCAACCGGCCACGCAGGAAAAGATAGCTGCCGATAATGACGAGCGAGATCGCGAACAACGCCGGCTGACCCAACACCAACAAGATGCCGCTGGTGCCCAATAGGAACGATGCCAGGATCGTAGCTGGCCACCGGTATGCCCGTGGGCACAGAGACACAACCAGAACAGCAGAAGTGACGAACAGGCACCCATTCAGCACGAACCACAGCAAGCGGGCTGCGGGGTAGCTCAGCAGGGCCAAAGGGGAAAGCGCCAGGAACGTGGATGGCGGATAGACAGGTACGTCAATGTCCCAGGAATTGAGTTCACCGGCCCGGCCGCCGGCCCGGAAAAACTGCTGCTCCAACTGCGATGGGATGTAGGGATTGCAGCCGCGGAGCAGACACCCAGCGCCGGTATAGACCGGAACAAAGTCATAAGAAATATGAAATGCTCTCATTCCCCCAACCACCAAAAACACAATCGCGGCGACACCAAGAACCAGGAACGGCAGGCTCCGTCTAAGAGACTTCATGGCATATATCCTTTGGTTCCTTAGTCAACATATTTCTCTGGACGTACCACTTCCGAGTTAGAAGACCGAACGTCAGGCCTATGGTATATCTGGACAGGTCATTTTAAAGGGTCCGTTTATTCGTAAGCCGCTGCAACAGGTCCGAGAGCGTTTTCACCCCCTTTACTACGCGCGCAAGTCAGCTGCGGGGCGACTGGCGATTCGACTGCTCGATCGCCCCGCATGGCTCTCGGTACCCGGAGTGACGTTCAAGGTGCGTGGCCGGCTGGTGACCCACGGCCTTGCGTTTGCAGCCGTCGGATCGCAGGAGCCCGGATCGGAAGCCCTGGCGCTCACCTGTGTCGACCACCTGAAACTGCAATCTTTCTGGGATGTCGGCGCCAACATCGGCCATTACACCTGGCTGCTGAAATCCGCCAACCCCAAGCTACGCGCGGTCTTGTTCGAACCCTCCGCGCAGAACACCGAGCTCGTCCGCGCGACCTTGCAGAGGACTCCACTTCCTTGCGTCGAATTGATCGCAGCGGGAGCCGGTGACTGTAACGGCATCGGCTATTTACGTGTCGATTCCCTCGCCGGAGCAACCTCGACGCTGGACCACTCCGCGCAGCAAACCTTCGAAGAGCAGCACTTCGGCATTCCAGCGGAAAGCATTTCCATCCCCGTGGTCACGATCGATAACGAGCGCGCGCGCCGTGCGCGCGTCGATCTCCTTAAGGTGGACGTAGAGGGCTACGAAGCCGCAGTCTTGCGCGGAGCCCGCCGTACTCTCAACGCGGATCAACCGGTCCTCTTCATCGAGTGTTTTCATCCCGGTCATGCGTGCCTGGAACCTCTGCAGCGGGAGGGTTATCGCTTTGTAGACGGCGACCGTCTGCAGCCCTATCTGAGTCCCGGCACCGCCAACTTCTTCGGCTTCCCGCGAAGATTCCATTCCGAAATCGACCGCCTGCTCATCAAAGCCCGCGAGCGCCTGCAAACCATCTAGCATTGTTGGGATCTGTCCTAGCCACCGCTGCGGACCGGAAGCTTATGGGACACAAGACAAGCCCATAAAGGGCTAAAGTGTCTGCGTGACAGTGGATCCGCAGGACCAAACAGAACTCGACGGGTGCCCCATGTTCGCGTCAGCTAACGTGGGCCGAAAAAGACGCGCTTCCAACGCTTCTACTCTTAACCCGCTAACCGTCCAACTGCTTCGTCACCAATTCGTTCAGCAGCGCCGGGTTAGCCTGCCCCTTCGACAACCGCATCACCTGCCCCACAAAAAAAGCTGCAACCGTCTTTTTGCCGCCGCGATACTGCTCCAGCTGCTTGGGATTCGCCACCATCACGTCCTGAATCATCTTCTCCAGCGCCTTCGGATCGCTGATCTGCTGCGGCTTCTCCCGCTCATACACGACCCCAAAATCCTCGCCCTTTTCAAAAGCGCTATCGAAGAGTCCTTTAAGCTGTTTGCTCGAAAGCTCCCCAGCCTCGGCCAAGTCCGCCGCCTGCACCACGCCGCGCATCGTGATCGGAGACTGCTCCAGCTCCAGCCCCTTGGCCTTCAGCCGCCCCATCAATTCACTCAAAATAAGGTTGGCGACCCGCCGGGGACTTCGCGCCTGCTTCGCCGCCGCCTCGAACTGGTCGGCAAAAGCCCGCGTCGCGGTAAGCGTATGCGCATCCTGCAGGTTGATCTCGTACTCCGCCACCATGCGCTTCCGCCGTGCCTCCGGCAGCTCCGGCATGCGGCTGGCCACCATTGCCTTCCACTCCCCTGTCACCAACAGCGCCGGCAAATCAGGCTCGGGAAAATACCGGTAGTCGTGCGCCTGCTCCTTGGACCGCATGGAGTAGGTGCGGCCCTCGTTCGCGTTCCATAAACGCGTCTCCTGCACCACCCGGCCGCCGCTCTCGATCAGCTCCACCTGGCGCTCAATTTCATACTCCAGCGCGAAGCGAATAAAGCGAAAGCTGTTGACGTTCTTGACCTCCGCCTTGGTCCCAAACTCCTTCTGCCCTCGCGGCCGCACGCTTACGTTGGCGTCGCAGCGCAGCGATCCTTCTTCCATGTTGCAATCGCTCACCCCGGTGTACAGAAGAATCTCCTTGAGCCGGGTCAAATACTCGTAGGCTTCATCCGGGGTTCGCAGGTCGGGCTCGCTGACAATCTCGATCAATGGCGTCCCGCAGCGGTTCAGATCCACGTAGGTCTTGCTCGCGGATTCGGGAAAGCCTTCGTGCATGCTTTTGCCCGCGTCCTCCTCCATATGCAGCCGGGTAATCCCGATGCGCTTGGTCACCGCCTGACCGGAACCATCGAGCGCGGGGACGTCGATCCATCCGTGTTCCGCCAGCGGCTTATCGAACTGAGAAATCTGGTACCCCTTGGGCAGATCGGGATAAAAGTAGTTCTTGCGGGCAAAAACCGAATGCTCGCGAACTTCGCAATTAATCGCCGACGCGGCCAGGACCGCATACTCCACGGCACGCTCGTTCAACACCGGCAGGGAGCCCGGCAAGCCCAGGCACGCCGGGCAGATATGGGTGTTCGGTTCCCCGCCGAATCGATTGGCGCAGCCGCAGAAAGCCTTGGTTTCTGTCAGCAGCTGTACGTGGACCTCAAGCCCGATAACCGGCTCATACCGGTCCAACACGTCGGCCGAAATGCTCTTGACTGTCATCAATTTCGATTCTAGCAACCGCTCTCCCCTCTTTCCATGGAGGGCTCCAACGGTAGTTGCGCCACAAATTTGTCATCTCGACCGGAGGGGTCATGGGCCTGCGGCCCACCATAGGGGACGAAAATCGCCTTCTCCCCTTGGTCATCTCTCAATCCCAATAACCGAACCCCAATGAAAGCGCCGCCCTCCCCTCGTCATCCCGAGGAGCCGACTTGCCTGCGGCAAGTTAAGGGAGCAATGAACAGTACCGGCCGCCGCGCACTCGACGGGTGCCCCATGTTCGCACCAGCGTACGTGGGCCGAAAAAGCCGGGCGACCCGGATTTCCTGCCACGCTGCACTGGACAGAACTGCGTGTGCGCCTTTCCGCGAAGAAAGGCGCATGCACTGTATCAACGCCACGAAGTCCAACAGGAAATCCGGGGGAAGCCCCTCGAACGCTTTTGGTCGGTCCAAGGTGCGGTTGTTCATTAGGAGCGAAGCCGAGGGACCTGCAGTTCTATGGACCTTTCGGGGAAATGCTTTTCTGCTTGTTCGACCGAAGCAGAGTGGAGAGATCTGCGGTTTACCCCCGCCTTCACTAGTGTCCTGTCCAAGCCTCCATCGGGCTTGAGCGGCCTGGTTTGCCCACCCTTTTGGCGCTTATAGCGCTTTTCGGGCACTTTTTTGGCCGTAAAACAACGGTAGTAAGATGTTTTGGCAATGATTGATCTGCGCCAGGAAGTCACCGCTGTTATCGAGGCCACCGTTCTGGTGGTCGCCACTCTCTTCCCCATTGTCAATCCTTTGGGGAGCGCGGCGATTTTCGTGAACATGGTCGGGCCGGTATCACCGGCCACACAGCGCCTGCTTTCGCAGAAGATCGCGGTCTACAGCTTTTTCCTGCTGCTCTGCTCCCTGCTGTGGGGAGTACACGTACTCGCCTTTTTCGGGATCGCGATTTATGCGGTGCAAATCGGAGGGGGCCTGGTGGTCACCGCCACGGGATGGTCTCTGCTCAACCAGGACAACGGGCGGGCAAAATCCGTCAACGTCCCGGAAGACGAGATCCTGGAAAACGCCTTCTATCCTTTCACGCTTCCCATCACCGTCGGGCCCGGGTCCATCTCGGTGGCCATCACGCTCGGCGCCCATCTGCCTCCCGAGCTGTATGAGCATTCGCTCTTCTCGCCCCGGGTGCTGATTGCTGCCATCGGCGGCATCACCTTGATTTGCGTCATTATCTACGTCTGCTATCTCTATGCCAGAAAAGCCGAGGAGCTTCTAGGCAGATCCGGGACATCCATGGTGATGCGCCTCTCCTCGTTCATCCTGCTCTGCATCGGGGTGCAGATTATTTGTACCGGCCTCAAAGCTTATCTGCAGGCCATGGGCAGGATCTAGAATCCATCACCCTATTTGGAAGCTCTCGCATACTCCGGCTCCCGGTCGAAAATTGCCTCTGTCCCCAGGTAAGTCTTGTACGCCGCGATCCAATCGCTGGCGATCGCCCTTTGCGCCGTGGGAAGGTCCAGCTTTCCGGCGCACACCAGTTGATGGAGACGCTCTTCCAGTGCGTCCTTCACGTGGGCGTTCCAACCGGAAGAAGTAGTGGGCTGCGGCCAGAGATTATGGATATCCTCCGCGCCCCCAAGTCCCGGCGCGATCAAATAGTCGACCTCATATTCACCGGGCCGCGGATTCACGATCCCGTACTCCCGAAAAACTTGCTGCTGAAGGAACGCGGGAACATCGCTGACCACTTCCTCATGGGCCATGGAGCACACATCGCCAAGGCTGACCGGCCGGGTCGCACCCGGCGTCAGATTACGATCGGGAACCATCGCGACCGCCTGCTGCGGTCCGAAATGCCGTAAGAAAAACACGCTGAGGAAAGCCACCAGGCAGATGCCCGCAACGGCGACGGCCGGCCGAAGGATGTGCAGCAAGCGGGGCCACCGGTCCTGCGGCGCCTGGGCTGCTGCCTCTGCGAGGCGCGCCTTCAACAAAGCGCGCGAGCCCTCCGCGGATGGGAGCTGTGGTTGCAGCGTCGCGCGATGGAGAGAAACAAAATCCCCCATCGTGGCTTCCAGGTCTCGCCCCCGGGACTGGCATAAGCGGCAAGCAGCCAGATGGGCGCGCACCTGCTTCGCGCGTCGCCGCGACAGCTCTCCGTCGAGAGCCAGCAGCATCTCCTCGTCCGTCAAGTGGACCGGTTCTCTCAGCATCGGTGGGCTCGCTCCATACGAGCCAGGGAACGCGTCAGCGCCAACGACACCGCCCCCAGAGAAATCCCCATGGTCTCGGCTATCTCCCGGTAGCGGAGGCCCTCCGCCCGCAAATACAGGCAGCAGCGGTCCTGCTCCGGCAGCGCGCTCAGAACCGCCTGCAGCCGTTCCAGGCCCTGGCTGCTGGCCGCCTGTTCTTCCGGACTGGGAGTGGCGTCCGGCTGTTGATGGACCACCGTCTCATCGGAGGCCAATATCTCCTGCGCCTTTCGATTGGCCTGGCGCTGTTTCAGTGCCAGGTTATGCGCGACCCGAAACACCCAACCGCGCAGGTTTCGCTCCGATTTCCCCAGTTTCAGGTGCCGGAACAGCGCCAGGAACACCTCCTGGATAATTTCTTCTCCATCGTGCACCGAGACTCCAAACGAGATCACGTAGCGTAGCAACGGAGCACGATACTGCCCGAACAGATCGATGACTTTGCGTTCAACGGGGGATGGCTTTGCCGAAGATCCGGTGCCGGCCGGAAAGGCCAGTTCCTGGAGTGAGTCTGACTGCGGAATCAGCATACGCCTTCAAATATATTCCCACTTGCTCAACCCATTTGCCGATCTCTACAATTAGGGCGCGCTTACCTCAAACCCCCTGGATATCTCCTCCGCTGAGAAAGTGCCTCCGTAAGAGAGGACCATCATCATGCGCTGCGTTGTTGTGGTGTGTGCTTTGCTGCTGGGCTTTTCGCTCAGCCTGGGCTTGAACGGTTGTGGTTACAGCAGTTCGCTGCCCGGAACTGGACCGTCCACCGTGCCGCCGCAGGGCAGTATCGAACACATCGTGGTCATTTTTCAGGAAAACGTCTCCTTCGATCACTATTTCGGTACTTATCCCAACGCTCTCAACTTACCCGGCGAGACGCCGTTTACCGCGCTTCCGGGGACCCCAGCCGTCGATGGCCTTTCTCAAAACCTGTTGCAGCATAACCCTAACTTCACTAATCCACTGAACGGCGCAGGGGCGGCTAACCCGTTCCGGCTATCGCCGCAGCACGCCGCCACAGCCGACCAGGATCACGGCTACAACGCGGAACAATGGGCCTTCCATGCCGGCGCGATGGATCTGTTCCCGCTTTCCGTGGGTGCGGCGGACAGCCCTAGCCTCGGCAGCGGTGTCGCCGCCACCACCGGTCTGACCATGGGCTACTACGACGGAAATACCGTGACCGCAATCTGGAACTACGCCCAGCACTACGCAATGAGTGATCGTTTTTTCGGCACCACCTTTGGACCGTCGCTATTGGGCGCCATCAATCTCATTTCCGGTCAGACCAATGGCGCCATCGATGACGGAAACGCCACCGGCTTCGTGATCCCGGATGGATACGGGGGATTTACGGTGGTGAACAATCCCGAGCCGACTAAGGAAGTCTGCGGTTCCAGCAGCAGCCCCCTGATTCACATGACCGGCAGGAACGTCGGCGACTTACTAAACCAGGCAGCCATCACCTGGGGGTTCTTCGCCGAAGGCTTTGATATGACGGCGACCAATAGCAATGGCACCACAGGTTGCCAGCGAAGCAATTACTCCGATATCACCGGGCAAACGCGGTACGACTACACGCCGTTTCTCGACCCGTTCCAGTTCTATCCCTCGACCGTAAACCCGACACATTCGCGGCCGACATCGATAGCGATGATCGGCCACGCCAATGACGGTTCGACTAACCATCAGTACGACATTCACGACTTTTTCGACGCCATCAAAGCAGGTAACTTTCCTGCGGTGAGTTTCCTTAAGTCCGCTGCCTATCGTGACGGCCACGCCGGTTATTCCGATCCGCTGGATGAGCAGGCCTTTCTGGTGCACACCATCAACACCATCGAGCAGACGCCGGAGTGGAGTAAGACGGTCATTATTCTTACCTATGACGACTCCGACGGTTGGTACGACCACGTCAGCAATGTCATTAACGGAAGCTCGTCACAATATGACTCCTTCACCATCGCGGGGAAATGCGCCGATGGAACTACCGCACTCCCGGGCGTGAACCCTGCGGCGCTGCATGCACAAGGACGCTGCGGTTATGGCCCGCGCCTGCCGCTGCTCGTCATCTCACCCTGGGCCAAGACCAATTATGTTTCCCATACAGTGACCGACCAGAGTTCCGTGTTGCGCTTCATCGAAGATACGTTTTTGCACCAGGAGCGAATCGGGCAGGGATCTTTTGATACGATCGCCGGATCGCTCACCGACATGCTGAACTTCACTGAGACGCCGCAAAACGCCGCCGTTTATCTGCTCGATAGCGCAACCGGCCAAGTGAAAAAACCCTAACCGAATGGTGCTGAATCGCCGCGATCTGCTCAAAGGGGCAGCGTTCTCCGCCGTGGGCGGGCTGGTTCCTCCGGTTGTGTCTTCCTCCCTCAATGCGCTCGCACTGGAGCCTTTCGTCGATCCCTTGCCGCTTCTGCGGCCAGTCACTGGCGTCGACCGGCGATACAGCATTACCATGCGCGAGATCCGGGTGAAGATGCACCGCGACCTTCCGCCCACCCGGCTTTGGAGCTACGGTCCCGAAGCTATCGGCCCGTTATTCGAAGCGCGAACGCATGAGGAGCTGCAGATCGAATGGCGCAATCAGCTGCCGCCGCGGCACTTCCTGCCGATTGACTACCACCTTCATGGTTCCGGACGCGACGTTCCGGAGTCACGCGCCGTGGTTCATCTTCACGGGGGCCGTACACCCGCGGCCGACGACGGCTATCCGGAACACTGGTTTCCACCCGGCCAGTCGCATCTTTCCCGCTATCCGAACCAGCAGGAGGCGACCATGCTCTGGTATCACGACCACGCCATGGGCACCAGCCGCTTGAATCTGTATGCCGGCTTGATGGGGGCATATCTGCTGCGCGACGAACACGAAGCCCGCCTCCCGTTACCAGCCGGCGCCTACGAGCTGCCACTGGTGCTCTACGACCGCAGGTTCGACCACGCAGGGCAGTTGGTTTATCCCGTGTCCCCCGATCCGGAGCATCCCTGGACCGATGAGGTGCTGGGCGACGCCATGCTGGTGAATGGCCGGGTGCAGCCATTTCACCCCGTCGAGGCGCGCCGTTATCGGCTGCGCATTCTGAACGCATCCAACGGCCGATTCTTCCGCCTGGGACTGTCGAATGGAGCTGCCTTCCTGCAAGTCGGGGCCGACCAGGGCCTGCTACCGGCCCCGGTGAAGCTAACGGCGCTTCTCCTCGCACCGGGGGAACGGGCGGACGTGATCGTCGACTTCGCTCCAATGCGCGGCGAGCGCGTCACCTTAACCAACGGGGCGTTTCAGATGATGCAGTTTCGCGTTGCCTCCGCCCCTGCGCAGGATAATAGCCGCGTACCGGACGCGCTGGCCCCTGTCGCCCGCCTTGCCGAAGCCTCCGCGGCACGCACCCGCGAGATGACGCTCGACGAGTATAAGGACCCCACCGGCAACGCCATGGTGATGCTGCTCAACCGCACCCCGTGGCACATGCCGGTGACGGAGACCGCGAAACTTGGCTCCACGGAAATCTGGTCCCTGGTCAATTTGACGGAAGAGACGCACCCCATCCATCTGCATCACGTTCGCTTCCAGGTGGTCGATCGGCGGCCCTTCGATAGCGATGTCTACCTGTTGGAAAAAGCCAGGCTGCGGTTTACCGGCCCGGCCCTCCCACCCCATCCCAACGAGCTGGGATGGAAGGACGTGGTGCAATGCCCGCCTAAGCTGGTGACGCGCATTCAAATCTCTTTTGCCGGATATCCCGGCCGCTATCTCTGGCATTGCCACGTTCAGGAACACGAGGCCAACGACATGATGCGTCCCTACGAGATCGTGGAGTAGCGAAGTTATAATGAAAACTGAGCGTGAGGGTCCCCACTTTACAGTGCGTTCTGCTAGCCGGGCTGCTGGCCGTCTGCGTCGGCTGTAAGACTCCTGGGAAAGAAAAACCGTTGGGTAAGGTAGTCGCCATCACAGCTCCGCTCGGCTTGCCTCCCGTGCCCGTCCCGGTCGACAACCCGCCTACCGCGCAGACCATCGCTTTGGGGCGCAAGCTGTTCTACGACCCGCGGTTGTCCAAGGACAACACCGTGTCTTGCGCGTCTTGTCACAACCCGAACTTCGCTTTCACCGACCGTGTGCCGATCGCGCGCGGCATAGGGAGACAGCTCGGGGTGCGCAACACGCCGACGCTGTTGAATGCGGCATACTCCCCGATTCAGTTTTGGGATGGACGGGCCGCGTCTCTGGAGGCCCAATCTGCCTTTCCCATCGAAAACCCGGTGGAAATGAACCAGCCACACGAGGTTTCCGTCTCCAAGATCGACCGCAACCCTGCGTACCAAGCTGAATTCGCGCAGGCCTTCGGGCCCGGGCACGTAACCCTGGGAATGATTCAGAAGTCATTGGCAAGCTTTGAGCGAACGCTGCTCAGCGGCAATTCCCCCTTCGATCAATATGAATACGGCGGGAATAAGCAGGCCCTTACTCCAGCCGCCATTCACGGCCTCGAAATCTTCACCGATCCCAAACGAGGCAACTGCGTGGTCTGCCACACCATCGAGGCTAAATACGCGCTTTTCACCGACGGCAAATTTCACAATACCGGCGCGGGAGTGAATGGAGCGGGCGACTTCACCGACGTTGGCCGTTTTGGCCAGACCAAGCTGCAAGCGGACAAAGGAGAGTTCAAGACGCCGACCCTGCGCAACGTCGCGCTGACGCCGCCCTACATGCATGACGGCAGCCTGACGACGCTGCACGATGTGGTCGACTTCTACGCCGGAGGCGGCAACTCCAATCCGGAACTGGATAAAGAGATGAAGCCGCTCCATTTAAGCGCGCAAGACCGCGCAGACTTGGTCAAGTTTCTAGAATCACTGACGGGCGACATGCCCAAAAACGCGGGGCCACCATGAGACCTGTTTACCTCCTTTGCTTCGCCGCCGCGATGCTTCTTAACGGCTGCACCGGGAAACCTGCAACAGAAGCCCCCAAGCCCGCACCGGCGCCGGTGTATTTCAAAGTTGATCCGCAAACCGCCGGTACCATCACGGGGCAAATACAATTCAAAGGCAAACGGCCGGCGCCCAAGGCCATTGATATGAGCGAAGAGCCTGCGTGCGTCGAGGCGCATAAGGGTAAGGCCTACGACGAGTCGCTGGTGGTGAATAAGCGCGGCAATTTGGCCAATGCGTTCGTCTATATCAAGAGCGGTTTGGAAGGTAAGACCTTTCCCATTCCTCCTGAACCGGTCACCATCGATCAAAGCGGATGCTGGTTCCGTCCGCGGGTGCTGGGCATCCAAGTAGGGCAAATATTGAAGGTCGTCAACTCAGATCCGGTGACCCACAACATTCATCCCATGGCTGAAATCAATCGCGAATGGAATCACAGCCAGGGAGCCGGTGATCCTCCCATCGCGCGCAAGTTCATCAAGCCCGAGATCATGATTCCGGTGAAATGTAACATTCATAGTTGGATGCACGCGTTTATCGGAGTGCTGGATCATCCTTACTTTGCCGTGTCCCAGGACGACGGGAAATTTGAGATCAGGAATCTGCCCCCGGGCACCTACACCCTTGCCGTGTGGCAGGAAAAACTGGGAACCCAGGAACAGCAGCTAACCATAGCCCCCGGCGGCAAAGCTGAGGCTAACTTCACCTTTAAGGAAAAGTAATCCATGCGCAAGATCGGATTTGTCTTCTTTGCCGCTTTGTTGTTGGCGGGCTGCAACTCGTCGTCGAAGGCTCCTGAGCAGGCGGCGCAACCAGCCAAACCGGCAGAAACCTCGGAGCCGCGAATCTACGTGACGAACGAGGTCGGTGGAGATTTAAGCATCGTAGATTCTGGAAACTACAATCTGCTGGCGACCGTACCGTTAGGGAAGCGGCCCCGCGGCATCCATCCCAGCCCGGACCACAAGTTCATTTATGTGGCGCTCAGCGGGTCGCCCATCGCGGGGCCCGATGTGGATGAGAGCACGCTTCCGCCGCCCGACAAAAGCGCCGACGGCATAGGCGTCTTTGAGGTTGCCACCAACAAAGTCCTGCGTATGCTTCCCGCCGGCTCCGACCCGGAGAATTTCGACGTCAGCCCAGACGGTAAGAAGATTTACGTTTCGAACGAAGACGAAGCGGCCGTAAGCATCATCGACATCGAAGCGGGAAAGATCGCGAAAACTCTAAAGCTGGGCGCACAGCCGGAAGGCGTCAAAGTGACTCCGGATGGAAAGTCTGTATGGGTCACCTCGGAGGAGACTGGAACCATCTCTGTTCTTGATCCTGTTGCGGGCAAGATCACTGCGACCTTCAAGGTGGGCCACCGGCCGAGGTCAGTCGCATTTATGCCGGATGGCGCGCACGCTTACGTGAACGCGGAGAATGATGGCACCGTAGTGTATGTAGACGCCAAAAAGCATCGCATGATCAGCGCCATTTCCCTGGGCAAGCCGGGCATCATCAAGCCTATGGCTGTCTTGCTTTCTCCCGATGCGAGCAAGCTTTATGTGAGCACAGGCCGGGGGCACCAGGTATTTACCATCGACACTGCGACGAATAAGGTGTTGTTCGGAGTAGAAGTGGGAGCACGTCCTTGGGGGATCGCTCTATCGCCGGATGCGAAGACCCTTTATTCCGCCAACGGCCCTTCGAACGACATTTCCGTAGTGGATTTAGCGACGAACTCCGTGACCAAGAAGGTCAAGGTTGGAAAGAGCCCTTGGGGAGTAGTTGTATTGCCGCGATAGCAGGAGTTTTCCGCTCAGGTGCTTTTGCTTGTATCAGGGCACGACTTAACCCTGCACAAAACTCCTGCATTGCATCAGGGCACGACTTTAGTCGTGCCCTGACAGACCTCTCCAAAACTGGGCTTTAGCCCCTGCCCCCGTCATTTGCCCAGCAGATTTGTCCTGGCAGGGGGCTAAAAGCCCATCATATTTTTAAGCATTGCGGCACGACTAAAGTCGTGCCCTGACACAAAGCATGAGCCTTGCCCCGGTCTGCGCCAGTAACTTAACTGGCCGCTAGCTGCCGCAGGACGTACTGCAGGATGCCACCGTTCTCGTAGTAGAGAATTTCCTGCGGAGTGTCGATGCGCACTGTTGCTTTGAAATGCCCCTTCACTCCCGCCGGATCGGTGGTCTTGACCGTCAGGATGCGGCCTTGGGCAAACTTCTGCTCCAGCATCTGGCGAATCCCTTCCAGGTCAAATAACTCTTCACCGGTCAGCCCGAGCGACTCCGCACTTTCACCAGCTTCAAACTGTAGCGGCAAAATCCCCATGCCTACCAGATTAGACCGATGGATGCGCTCATAGCTCTGCGCGATCACCGCCCGCACGCCCAGCAGGCGAGGGCCCTTGGCCGCCCAGTCACGGGAAGAGCCGGAGCCGTACTCCTTGCCGGCAAGAATCACCAGCGGCGTACCGCGCTCAGCATACTTGACCGACGCATCGAAAATGCTCATCGCCTCGCCCTCTGGCAGCAAACGCGTCACGCCGCCCTCGGTGCCGGGAGCCAGCTTGTTCCGCAGCCGCACATTGGCAAAGGTGCCGCGGACCATCACTTCGTGATTGCCTCGCCGCGATCCGTAGGAGTTGAAGTCCGTCGGCTTCACCCCGTGCTCCACCAGGTACTTGCCCGCAGGCCCGTCGCGCTTGATAGAACCCGCAGGAGAAATGTGATCGGTGGTGACGCTATCCCCCAAAACCGCCAGCACCCGCGCGCCCTTGATGTCTTCTACCGCAGCCGGCTTGGCCGGCATGCCATCGAAATACGGCGCCTTGCGGATATAGGTGGAATCGCGCTCCCACTGATACGTATCCCCAGTGGGGAATTTAAGGTTCTGCCAATTCTGATCGCCATCCGTGACAGTTGCATATTCCTTGCTGAAGATCTCAGTATCGATGGCCGACGCTATGGTGCTGTTCACTTCTTCCTGCGAAGGCCAGATGTCCTTCAAATAAACCGGCGACCCCTGCTTATCTTTCCCCATCGGCTCGGTCTCGAAATCATGGCCAATATTGCCCACGAGCGCATAGGCGACCACCAGCGGCGGCGACATGAGGTAGTTAGCCCGCACCTCGGAGTTGATACGGCCTTCAAAGTTTCTATTTCCGCTCAGCACCGACACCGCAACCAGTCCGTGGTCATCAATCGACTTGGAAACATCCGTCGGCAAAGGGCCTGAGTTGCCGATGCAGGTGGTGCAGCCATAGCCGACGACCTGGAAGCGCAGTTTGTCCAGCGATTCCATCAAGCCGGCCTTCTGGTAGTAGTCCGTCACTACACGGGAGCCAGGCGCCAGCGAAGTCTTGACCCACGGTGGCACACTTAATCCCTTGTCCGCCGCCTTCTTGGCCAGCAATCCTGCGGCAATCATGACCGAAGGATTGGAGGTGTTGGTGCAACTCGTAATCGCCGCGATTACAATCGAACCGTGACCGAGGTAAGGATCAACCTCCACCCCGAAGCGCTCCTTCACCGTGGTGCAAGGTCCCTTTTCCGGGGTGGCCTTGTCGGTACCGTTTGACCAGGTGTGGCCGCCTTCACCCTCCCAGCGCATGGTCTGCCGTTCCTTCCGGCCCGCCGCGCTCGGCCCCAGCAGGCCCGGCAATTGTTGCTCGAAGCTGGCAGCGGCCTGCGACAGCAGCACGCGATCCTGGGGGCGGCGGGGTCCAGCCACGCTGGGCTCGACGGTGGAGAGATCGAGGCTCGTGGTTTGGGTATATTCCGCCTCGGGCGAATCGGGGGTGTGGAACCATCCCTGCTCTTTGGCGTAGGCCTCCACCAGCTTGATCTGTTCCTGGCTTCGCCCGGTCAGTTTCAAAAAGCGCAAGGTCTCCGCGTCGATGGGGAAGATGCCGCAGGTAGCGCCATACTCCGGCGCCATGTTGCCGATGGTGGCCCGGTCCGCGAGGCTCAGCTCGCTGACCCCGGAGCCGTAGAACTCGACAAACTTCCCGACCACTCCCAGCTTGCGCAGAATTTCGGTGACGGTGAGCACCAGGTCGGTGGCCGTCGCGCCCTCGCGCAGCTTACCTGTCAGCTTGAAGCCAACCACCTGCGGCACCAGCATCGAAACCGGCTGTCCCAGCATGGCGGCCTCGGCTTCAATACCGCCGACGCCCCAGCCCAGCACGCCCAAGCCGTTGATCATGGTGGTATGCGAGTCCGTGCCTACGACCGTGTCGGGATAGGCGCGCGTCACTCCGCCATCAGGGCTGGTGGTAAAGACGACGCGGGCTAAGTATTCCAGGTTGACCTGGTGGCAGATGCCCATGCCCGGGGGCACGGCGGAGAAGTTCCGGAAGGCGGTCTGGCCCCACTTGAGGAAAGCGTAGCGTTCCCGGTTGCGCTGAAACTCAAGCGCCGCATTGATGGAATAGGCGTTCGATGTACCGAACTCGTCCACCTGGACCGAGTGATCGATCACCAGCTCCGCCGGTTGCAGCGGATTGATCTTCTCCGGATTACCGCCCAGCTGCTTCATGGCATCGCGCATGGCGGCCAGATCGACGATGGCCGGTACCCCGGTGAAATCCTGCATTAAGACCCTCGCCGGCATGAACGCGATCTCCCGCGCCGGCTCGGCCTTGGCCTTCCACTTGGCAAGGAACTCGATATCGTCCGCGGTTACGCTCTTGCCGTCCTCGTGGCGCAGCAGGTTCTCCAGCAGCACGCGCTGGCTGTAGGGAAGGCGGTGAAGCGCGAAGCCTTTGGCTTCCAGTGCGTTAAGGCGAAAAATCTCGTAACTCTTGTTGCCCACTTTGAGGGTGGATTGACTGCCGAAGCTGTTCATTGGAATTCCTCTCTTCTTGCTGCGCGATTTGGCGCAGGCGTGCAAGCCTGATTAAAAGCTGATGGCTGACGAGAAATTAAGAGGAGTGGCTCCGTCCACGGTCAGGCTTGCCGTGACGGAAACGCTTTTGCATGAATCTGCTGCGGGCGTTCATGATCCGCTATCCAGTCTAAACCCTTTTTACGAAGAGACGCTCAATCCCAGCAAGACCACATTGAGAATCAGGATCAGCCCGACCGTCAGCCACCCGAGCAGGTTGGTGGCTAAGCCATTGGTAAACGGACCCATCAGGGTGCGCCGGCCGCAGAGGATAAGCAGCGGGACCAGGGCGAAAGGCAGGGTAAAACTGAGCACTACCTGGGATAAAACGAGAATGCGCAGCGGATCCAGGCCCAGGCCAATTACGATCATCGCCGGGAGCAAGGTCAACAGCCGGCGGAGGAAGATGCTGAACCGCACCTTGAGAAAGCCCTCCAGAATCATCTGCCCGGCGAGGGTTCCCACGGTGGACGAGGAGAGACCGGAGCACAGCAGCGCCACGGCGAAGATGGTGGCAGAAGCCGGACCCAGCAGCGGACCCAGCGTGCGGTGGGCCTCCTCAATCGACATGTCACTCCGTCCGGTTCCGGCAAAAGCCGCGGCTGCCACAATCACCATCGCCGAGTTCACCAGCCACGCGCCGTTCATGGCTGCGAACACATCCAGCTTCTCGAGGCGCAGGTGGCGCAGGCGCGACAAATAGCGGTCGTTGGAGGATTCCAGATGCCGCTCTTCCGCAACCAGCCGAGGTTGGACCAGCCCGGAATGCAGGTAGACCACGTGGGGCATCACCGTTGCTCCCAGCATGCCGACTGCGGCGTAAATGCTCCGGCGATCCAGCCACGGGACTACGGTGTGGTAGGCGATCTGCCCCCAGTCAGGATGAACCAGAAAGATCTCCAGCAGGTAACAGAGCCCGATCACCAGCACAAACACCATGATGCCAAGTTCCAGGCTCCTGAATCCCCGCAACTCGAGCGCCAGGATAGCGAAGACACACACCGCGGAGACCAGCGCCGCGATAAACATCACCGTGGTCTGGGCCAGACCCAGGTGAAGAAAGTAACCGCCAAAGAGCAAATAGAAGCCGAGGGCGGCGCCCAGGAACTCAGCCAGATCGGTGGCCAGGGCTGACAGTTCAGCCGCCACCCACAGCACGATGGCTGTCGGACGGGAAAAATGTTCCCGGCAGTTCTGCGGCAGCGTCGCCCCGGTGGCGATTCCCAGCTTGGCGGAAAGGTATTGGATGAGGATGGCCATGAGGTTCGACCACAACAACACCCACAGGAGCTTGTAGCCGAAGCCCGTCCCGGCGATTAGATTCGTGCCGAAATTGCCCGGATCGATATAGGCGATGCTGGCCACAAACGCCGGCCCAAACCAGGACAGAACCTGGCGGGCTTTGGGCTTCGTGTCTAGCGCAACGGGCAGTGCAGACATGGCGCGATCCTCGCTCTCAGCTGCTCAGAGGTAGTATAGCCTGCATTTCCATTTTTCTGTTAACTATAGTTAACAACCTTCGCAGCCCGGCGCTGCTGCGATAGTCTTGCCAGGGGGCCTGGCTCGAAAGAATGAAGGTTTTGGTGATTGGGGGGGGAGGCCGGGAGCACGCGCTGGTGTGGTCCATACGCCGGTCTCCGCGGGTTTCTGAGGTGGTGTGCGCGCCCGGCAACGCGGGCATATCGCGATTGGCGCGATGTGTTCCCGCCAGCTTGACGGAGGTCGATGACCTGTTACGAGTCACCGCGGCCGAGAGCCCTGACCTGGTGGTGGTGGGGCCCGAGCTGCCCTTATCACTCGGGCTGGTGGACGAGTTGCAACGGCGCAGCATACCGGTATTCGGGCCTACGCGACAGGCGGCGCAGCTCGAAAGCAGCAAAGCGTTCGCCAAGCGTTTCATGCAGAGACACCAGATTCCGACTGCGGCTTATGCCGTCGCCACCAGCGAGCAGCAGGCCTTGGAGTCGATTGAACTCTTCCATCTCCCGCTGGTGATCAAAGCGGATGGCCTGGCTTCGGGCAAGGGCGTAGTGGTGTGCGAGACGAAGCGCGAAGCCGTCGATGCGATCTCCACTCTCATGAGCGGAGTGCAACCCTCCGTGGTGATTGAGGAGTTCCTTACCGGTGAGGAAATCTCGTTTCTAGTTCTCACCGATGGCAAGCATGTCACCGCTTTACCGCCCGCGCAGGATCACAAGCGGATCGGGGAGGGCGACAAGGGCCCTAATACCGGGGGCATGGGCGTCTACTCCACCGACCGCTTGGTGGACAGCCAAATGAGCGAGTGGATCCTGAACCACATTGCCTTTCCGGCAGTGAACGGCATGGCCGCGGAAGACGCGCCCTTCACCGGGGTGCTGTACATCGGGTTGATGATGACGGCGCGGGGTCCAATGGTGCTGGAATTTAACGCACGCTTCGGCGACCCGGAGACGCAGGCGATTCTGGCGCGGTTGGATAGCGACCTCTTGGCGACCTTGGAGGCTTGCGTCGAGGGCCGCCTCAGCGACACCGACCTGCGGTGGAAACCGGGCGCTTCCGCCTGTGTGATTGCGGCCTCGGCGGGCTATCCGGGAAGTTATGTCACGGGACACAGGATCACCGGCCTGGAAGAGGCGGCACGCGTGCCCGGGGTGGAGATCTTCCACTCCGGGACGGCGCTGGTCGAGGAGCATTACGTCACGGCGGGGGGAAGGGTGCTGGGTGTGACCGCGGCGGCCGAGACTTTGGAGGAGTCGCTGGCGACGGCGTACGAGGCGCTGGGCCGAATCCACTTCGAGGGAATGTACTACCGGCGGGACATCGGGTGGCGGCTGTTGAAGAAGCCTTGAAAACGGTGGCGAACACACCCTATTTAGTCCGTACATAAACCACTCCAAACGACTCTGCGCGCAGAGTCCGAAGCCCGTTATGCTTCATTCGAATCGTTAGCGGCTGGTGGGTAGTCTAACGTTCCTGGGGGTGGTTACAGGTGGTCAATGCGGCAGATGCGGCGGTGACGGAGATCGATCCAGTATGCGGTATGAAAGTGCTGCCGGAGAAGGCTGCAGGCTCGACGGAGCACGCTGGGCGTACCTGGTACTTTTGTGGCCGGGGCTGCAAGACAAAGTTTGAGGCTGACCCTCGCCAATATGACGGCTCACAGGCTGCTCCCCCGATAACCGTAGCGCCGATCTCGACGCCGCATCCAGAGTCGGCCGAGTACACCTGCCCCATGCATCCGCAAATCGTGCGCAAAGGACCGGGGAGTTGTCCTATTTGCGGCATGGCCTTGGAGCCGCTGACGGTCACGGCAGACGCGGCTAATCCTGAGCTGGCAACCATGACGCGCCGCTTTTGGATAGGAGCCGCGCTCACACTGCCTCTCCTCGCCGTCATGGTCTCCGATGTTCTGCCCGGCCATCCGCTGCAACATCTTCTGCAGGGCCGGTTGTTGGGATGGCTCGAATTTGCCCTGGCGACACCGGTGGTGCTGTGGGGAGGATGGCCTTTCTTCGAGCGAGGTTGGGCTTCGATCGTCCACCGCAGCCTGAACATGTTCACGCTGATCGCTATCGGCAGCGGCGCCGCGTACCTCTACAGCGTGGCTGCCGTGACCGCGCCAAGTCTCTTCCCCGCCGCATTCCGCGATGCCTCAGGAAACCTCGGGCTCTATTTCGAAGCAGCTGCCGTCATCACCGTGCTGGTGTTGCTGGGGCAGGTGCTCGAGTTGCGAGCGCGCAGCCAGACGGGCGGAGCCATCCAGGCACTGCTTGGCCTCGCGCCCAAGACGGCGCGCCGCATCTCCCCTGACGGAAGCGAGACCGACATCGACCTGAGCCAGGTTGCCATTGGCGACTTGCTGCGTATTCGTCCAGGCGAAAAAGTGCCCGTGGACGGCGTGGTGACCGATGGGCGCAGCTCAGTGGATGAGTCCATGGTGACCGGGGAATCGATCCCGGTTGAAAAGACCGCTGGAACCCGATTGGTGGGCGGCACCATCAACGGAACGGGCAGCCTGGTAATGAGAGCCGAACGTGTGGGAGCGGCCACGCTGCTGGCGCAAATCGTCAAGATGGTGAGCGACGCGCAAAGAACCCGGGCCCCCATTCAACGCCTGGCCGACAAGGTGGCCTCATACTTTGTTCCGGCAGTGCTGGCTGCGGCGGTGATCACGTTTGCGGTCTGGGCGGTATTCGGCCCCCAACCCAGGTACGCCCATGCTCTGGTGAACGCCGTGGCGGTGCTGATCATTGCCTGCCCCTGCGCCCTCGGCTTGGCGACTCCCATGTCCATCATGGTGGGCACGGGCCGCGGCGCCGTTGAGGGGATCCTGGTGCGCAATGCAGAAGCCCTGGAGATGATGGAGAAAGTAAATACGCTGATCGTCGACAAGACAGGGACCCTCACCGAGGGCAAGCCGCGACTCAGCGCCATCCTCGCCGCCGAGGGGGTTGACCAGACCCAACTGCTGCAGGCAGTTGCCAGCCTCGAACAGCAAAGCGAGCATCCCTTGGCCGCCGCCATTGTTGCCGCAGCCAAGGAGCAGAAGCTCGCGTTATTACCGGTGACAGACTTTGCGTCGCTCACCGGAAAGGGCGTTTCCGGCACGCTGCAGGGAACCCGGGTGGCGGCGGGGAATGCTGCTCTCATGCATGAACTCGGAGCAGCCTCCGGGCCCTTGGAGGAGAAGGCCGAAAGCCTGCGTCAAGCCGGACAGACCGTCATGTTCGTCGCTTGCGACGGCCGATTCGTGGGCCTGGTAGCGGTCGCTGATCCGGTCAGGGAATCGACCCCCCAAGCGATCGAGGAATTGAAGCGGTCCGGGATCCGGGTGGTGATGGTCACCGGCGATAACCGCACCACAGCATCCGCACTGGCAAAGAAGTTGGGAATCGAGTTCGAGGCGGAAGTGCTGCCGGCACAGAAGGCCGAGACGGTGAAGAGGATGCAAGCGGCGGGAGCCATCGTCGCCATGGCCGGCGATGGGGTAAACGACGCGCCTGCCCTGGCCCAGGCCCAAGTCGGCATCGCGATGGGAACCGGAACCGACGTGGCCATAGAATCCGGCGGCATCGTGCTGGTAAAGGGGGATCTGCGCGGTATTCTCAAAGCCCGCCGCTTGAGCCGGCGGACCATGGGCAACATACGCCAGAATCTCTTTTTCGCCTTTTTCTATAACGGTTTGGGGGTGCCCCTTGCGGCCGGAGTTCTCTATCCGTTATTCGGACTGCTGCTCAGCCCGATGATCGCCGCGGCGGCCATGAGTTTCAGCTCCGTCTCGGTGATCGCCAACGCATTGCGTCTGCGCAGAACGACTCTTGGTTGAGGCAGGCGACTACTCTTTCATGTCCTGCTGGGCTCGGCGGAAAGCGAAATCTCCCACGTGAACTGAGCCCTGGTAGGGCCGATTGATGTCGGCGATGGCCACCAGCACCAGCCAGATGAGCAGGGAAAACGCGGTCACCTGAACGATGTGCAAAACGCCATTGGACGCGCCGAACAGGCAGGTTGAGGCAATGGTGACTGCGCCCCCGACCAGTAGGACGAACCACAGCACTCCGGGGATTCGGGTGGCGTTCTCAACCAGGCGGATGCGGCGAAAACCAGCCAAAGCGCTGAGCTCATGGAGAGCGCGGTCCTCGGCAGTGATCTCTGCGGGAGTGCCATCTCTCGCCGACATCAGGGTCACCCACATTTGCCGGGTGATCTCACGAGTTTCCAGAGGCTCGCCGCTCTTCGCCATCTCGGGCCATTCCTGATAGACCACCGCGTCGCCATAGGCCCGGGTTAATTGTTTGATCCGGGCGCTTTGCGTTGGTTCCAAGCCATCCGCGAGCCGGTAGAGATTCGTCAGGGCACTGGCCTCCGCATCGGCATTCAGGTCAGCCGCCCCGAAATCGACCCACACCGTATAGAGCATGAAGCCGATGATGACCGCATAGGTGGTGCCGAGAACAGAGAGCTGCCAGCCAATGAGTTCGTTGTGCGCCCGTCGCTGCTCAGCGGGCCAATAGTGATTGAGGGCCGCCATGACAAACAGGGAGCAGGCCACGCCGATGATCGTAATGAAGACATTTTGCGCCGTATCCAGCATCACCTTGCCCGGGGGAGGAATTTTCTTCCCCAGTGTAGCGGCAAACCTGGCGAATCGGTCATACCAAGAGGAGGTGGCCGTGCCGGGCAAGGCACGCCATGGTTTATGATTTTGATAGTGGGATTGATACCGGAGGCAACTAGATAATGGTGATCGGTCGCGGGCTCTTGGGGTTGGGTATCCTGGTTGTTGCCGGTGCAGTGATCGGCTTTGCCGACACGGCGAAGCCGGTTATGAATGCCAAGGCCAAACGAGGTGAGGCGATCTTCCAGCAGAATTGCGTGAGTTGCCACAATAAACAGCCCGGTGATTCAACTCCCTTCGGTCCACCCAACCTGCACGGGATTTTCAGCAGCAAGCCCATGGTCAACCCACCTATCACCCCGGCCAAAGCCACGGAAACAATCAAGAACGGCTTGCCGCCTATGCCGGCTTTTGGCTCAATCCTGACCGAGGCCCAAATCAGCGACCTCATTGCTTATTTGAAGGCGCAGTAGGCGCCGCTGGGCTTTACATTTCCACGAGAGTTCCGCTGAACTGCAGGTTCCTCCACTCCGCTTCGCTTCGGTCGGAATGACAAGGGGAGGGCTGCGCTTCCAGTGAGCGTCGGCTTAGTTGGATCGAGAACCCGCTGTCCTTTCGATCCCAATAGCCCAATGTCTACTGGAAGGGCAGCCCTCCCCTTGTCATTCCGACCGAAGCGAAGCGGAGTGGAGGAACCTGCAGTCCAGCGGAACTCTCGTGGAAATGTAAAGCGTCACTCTGTTGGAAACCCGTCGATTGGCATCCTAACGCCCAGCAAGCAGGAGGTTCATGAGAAGAATTCCGATCGTCAGTTTTCTAATGGTTGTCGCGCTTATGCAGCAGGGTCGCGGAGAGGATCAAGGGGTAAAGGTTCGCTACCGCGAGGGTGCAGTACGTGGATTTCTCGTGTTGCGGGACCAGACGGGCGCTACCCTGGCTTCGGGAGAATTCATCCAGATCCCGAAGGGAAACACAATCAGAGCGCGAATGTTTTTCCGTTTCCGCGACGGGTCGCTGCACGACGAAACGACCGTATATTCACAAAAGCTGACGTTTCGCCTGATTAGTGAGCACCTGGTGCAGAAAGGCCGGTCCTTCCCCGATCCCTGCGACATGACCATCGATATGCGCTCGCAGTCGGTAAGTATGCTTGGCCGCTCGAAGGATGGCAAAGCCGAAGCACCGGAGCATATGGATTTGCCGTCAGACCTCTCCAATGGCCTCGTTTTCAATCTGGTCAAAAATCTGCGGATCGACGGTCCCGAAGTCAAGGTGTCCTATCTTGCTCCATCGGCCAAGCCGCGCCTGGTGAAGTTGGCGATTTCCCTTCTGAAGGAGAGCAAGTTCACAGTCGCCGGCCGTTCGCTCAAGGCGGCGGAGTGGAACGTCAAGGCCGAAATCGGAGGTCTTGCCGGGATCGTGGCCCCCATGATTGGGAAGCAGCCGCCGGATACCCACGTCTGGGTAGCCGAAGGCAGCGTGCCGGCCATCGTGCGGGTGGATACCACTTTGTACGTTGGCGGTCCAGTCTGGAGCATTCAGCTCGCGAGCCCGACCTGGTAGAGCTCAGCCACCCCCGGTAGCAAGGCGGCGTAGCCACTGCCACGGCGTACCGTGATTGCCGTCCCGATATGCGATGGAGGCGGGAACGCGGAGTTCCACCTCCGTGCCTAGTCCGGAGCGGCTCCAGATTTCGAGGTGGGCGCCGATCTTACGCGCCCGTTCGTGCATTCCAGGCAGACCCCAGTGGCCTGAATGGCGGCCTTCCCCAAGGATGTTTTCGTCCACACCACATCCGTCATCGCGAAAACCGATGCGCAGGCCGCTTGGATCGTAGCTGATTTCCATTTCGCATGTTTTTGCGTTGGCATGTTGAAAGGAATTGGCGATCGCCTCCCGTCCGATGCGGTATACCTCATCGCGCACAACCGGATGCAGTTCGCGGGCAATGCCGTTCACGACCACGCGGAAGTCCGCTGGATGCTCTTGCCTCAGCTCCAGACCGACCGCGGCAAACGCCTGCGGCAGTTGACTGGGCTCAGCTGAGCTCAGGCCTAATCCGAGCACCCGTTCTCGCCCTTCCTCAAGCACCTCGTCGGATTGCCGGAGAGCTTCCTCCAACATCTGGCGCGTGGGGTCGCCCTGAGGAAGGCGCTCGGCTGCGATCTGGAAACGCAAGATCAGCCCGCCCACACTTTGCAGCAAGGTATCGTTCAGCTCGCGGGCAATTTTCTCCCGCTCCGCCAGCCGTTCGGCCAGGCGTAAACGAAACTGGTTGGTCACGTGCCTCAGCCGTAAGGCGAACAAGAGCAACAAGAGCGCGCCGAAAGCGAGCACGCACAGCAACATAAACCAGACGGTCTGGTAAAAGGCGGAGGTGGAAGCGGCCTCGCGATCGAGGGCCAAGGCGCGCGTCGACAGCAGAAGGAGAAGGGGCGCGAGCGCCCCGCAACGCCTGATTGCTCCGCGATGAATCCTCGAGATCATAAGCGGAGACTCTTCTCTGGAAATTTACTGGTCTTTGATTCCCAATATGCGGTAAATAGACCGTATTTTCAGTCTTAAAAATGAAGAGCGCCAAAAAACGCCTTAGTGCTCGAACAGCAGCATCACGTAGGCGAGAAACAATAAGAGATGCACCGCACCCGATAAGACGTTGGTTCGATTGCTGGTAAAGGTGAGCGCGGACAAGGCAAGGGTGAGCACCAGCAACAGAGAATTGGAGGCATCAAGCCCCAGAATCACGGTTTTGTGAGTAAGCAGGCCGATGGTGAGGACGGCGGGAATCGTCAGCCCGATGGACGCCAGGACGGATCCCAGCAGGATATTGATCGAGCGCTGCAGATCGTTAGCCAAGGCCGCCCGGGTTGCGCTGAGCGACTCCGGCGACAGGATCAATGCGGCCACCAGAAAGCCCCCCAGCGCCGCCGGAGCGTGCAGAACCTCGATGCCGTGGTCGATGGGGAGGGCAATCTCCTCCGACAGGGCGACGATGGGCAGCAGGTACGACACCAGCAATACGCCGTGATAGGTGAGGGATTTTACTTCCCCGTGGTCTGCTTCATGACTACCGGCGGTTGTGCCAAGCAACGGCTGGGTGAAGTACTCGCGGTGCCTCCAGTTTTGGACGACGAGGAACAGACAGTAGATCCCAATGGACATCAGTGCGAGAAAGACGGAATGAAAGGTAGAGAGCGTGGGACCGACCGCCGTTTCGGTAAAGTTCGGCAACACCAGGCCGAGAACGGTTAACGGCACAATCAGGGATAAGAATGAATTTGCGCCCTGCAGATTGTATTGCTGCTCGTGGTGGCGCAGGCCGCCCATCAGCAGGGAAACCCCAACCATTCCGTTGAGCACGATCATCGTTACGCCGAACATCGCGTCGCGCGCCAAGGCGGGCTTGCCATCGCCGGTAAGCATGACCGCCGAAATCATCGTCACTTCGATGCCTATGACAGAAAGCGTAAGCACCAAGGTTCCTAAAGGCTCGCCTAGACGGATGGCCAGACTTTCCGCGTGATGCACGACGGCGAACGCCGCGGCCAGGATCACGGAAAAGAGCCAAACCAGCATCAGGAGAAACCACCACGCGTTCGATAAATCGGCGAGCCACGCTTTGCCAAACTGCAGAAATAATGCCGTGGTGACGACCGCCACCGCGAGAGGCCACTCCCGCTTCAGGCCTGTTCCAGAACTCATTCCTGTAGTCCTACCAGAAAATGGCCGATTTAACACGGCATTAACCCGTTCTTAACCGGCGAAGGCATCCAGGTTAGAAAGGCGAATTGCCTGAGGTGAAACGATGGCCGCAACCGGCACGCAATCTGACTTCTCTGAGATGGACAACGCAGGGATATCGAAAGAGCACTGGAAGATTATGTTCATCTCGGGCATGGGCTTCTTCACCGATGCCTACGACCTGTTTGTCATCGGGGTGGTCATGTCCCTGCTTAAGCCTCTGTGGCATGTGGGGAAATTAGAGGAGGGTTTGGTAGAATCCACAGCCCTGCTCGCCTCGGCCATCGGCGCACTGCTTTTTGGCCGGGTCGCCGATATGTTGGGGCGCAAACGAATCTACGGGGTCGAGGTGCTCGTCCTGGCGGCCGGGGCCATCGCCAGCGCGCTCTCTCCCAGTATCTGGTGGCTGATTGGGTTCCGCTTCATCCTCGGCATCGGTATCGGCGGTGACTATCCTGTCTCGGCTACCATCATGAGCGAATACGCGGGGAAAGCCCATCGCGGTTTACTGGTGACGCTTGTGTTCGCCATGCAGGCTGCGGGGCTCATTGTCGGTCCTCTTATTGCCGCCGGTCTTCTGCTGACTCCTCTCTCGCACGACATCATCTGGCGAATTCTGATAGCGTTTGGTGCGCTGCCGGCGCTTGCTGTCTACGGAGCACGGCGTCATCTTAAGGAGACACCGCGTTTTCTCAAAGCTGCAGGGCATGAAGAAGACGATTCAGGCAAGCTCAAGAAGGCCTCGCATTTCGATCAGAAAACTCACTCGGTCTCCTTTTGGGATGGCTTTAGCCGCCTGGTCGACAACAAGATGATTCTTGCCCGCCTGGTGGGCGCAAGCGCGGCTTGGTTCCTGCTGGACTTCGCCTACTACGGGAACACTGTCTCGAGCCCACTGGTGCTTGCCGCCCTGGGGAGCGACCATTCCGTCCTGCAGAAGACCTTGACGCAGCTTGGCATCTTTGCCGTTTTCGCCGCCCCCGGTTATGCGGTAGCAGCGCTAGCTATGGATAAGCTGGGACGGAAAACTATCCAATGCATGGGCTTTGGCATGATGGCCGGCACGTTCGGTCTGCTGGCTGTTATCCCCAACGTCGAGAAGCTGACCATTACCTTTTTGCTCATTTACGGTTTCAGTTATTTCTTCTCCGAGTTTGGTCCGAATGCCACCACGTTTGTCTATCCGTCGGAGATATTCCCGGTAAAAGTACGGACCACAGGTCACGGAATTGCAGCTTCGATGGGCAAACTCGGTGGCTTTGCCGGGGTATTCACCTTTCCACTTTTCATGCATTGGCACGGCCTCCCAGCCGCGGAGGGCACAGCCGCCGTCGTGAGTTGCCTGGGATTGCTCGTCACCATCTTCCTGCTGCCTGAAACCAAGGGGAAGAGCCTGGAGGAGCTATCCGATCAGCCTGCGACGCCGGTAGAGAAAGCCGCCGCCTGACGGGCAGTTATAGACTTACTGTATGGGTTGGCTGGGATGGGCGGTACTCTCTGCTCTTTTCGCAGCCGCGACGGCTTTGCTGGCCAAGGTCGGTGTGGCTGGCGTGGATCCGAACCTGGCCACCGCTATTCGCACCTCGGTCGTGGTAGCGTTTGCCTGGATCATTGCGGTCAGTCTCGGGACGCATGCGGGGCTGATGCATGTGGGACGCCGCAGCTGGCTGTTTCTCGTCCTTTCCGGTTTGGCGACTGGTCTTTCGTGGATTTGCTATTTTCGCGCGCTGTCAATGGGGGAGGCGTCGAAAGTTGCGCCCATCGATAAGTTGAGCGTGGTCTTCGTTGTGGTGCTGGCATGGCCGCTGCTGGGGGAGACGCTGAGTCTGGCAAAGGCTGTGGGCGCCTTATTGATCGCGGCTGGGGCGATCGTTCTCGCTTGGGCTTGATCTGGGTGCCGGACCTACAGTTCACGGCCAAACGAAACTGGACGGGTGCCCCATGTTCGGACCAGCGTACGTGGGCCGAATATGAATTCTTCGAATGATTTCACTCGAGGTCTAGAAGCGTTTGATGGGCTTCGCCCGTCTTTTTCGGCCCACGTACGCTGGTGCGAGCATGGGGCACCCGTCCAGTTTCCTTTGGCCCTGCACCGTCTATTCCGACTTGTCATCCCGGCCGAAGCGTTCTGCCGCTTCTCATCGACCCTCAGTCGGTGCGTAAGGCGCGCATGGGTTCCAAGCCGGCGGCAATGCGGGCGGGCAGCAGCGCGGCCAGGAAAGCCGCAGTGCATAGCACCAGCAGCGTGACGGAGAGAATCAGCGGATCGTAGGGCTTTACGCCGAATAATTGGCTCGCCATCGCGTGACCTCCCAGGATCGCCACCGGAATGCCCACCACCAAGCCAATGCCGACCTGAAGAAAGGCACCGCGCAGAACCAACCGCAGCACATTCATGCGGTCAGCGCCCAGCGCCATGCGGATGCCGATTTCGCTGGTGCGGCGTTCTACCGTGTACGCGGTCACACCGTACAGTCCAATGGAAGCCAGAACCAGCGCGAGAATGCCAAAGAACGATGTCAGCTTGGCAATCATTTCCTGCTGGGTAAAGTTCGCCTTGACCTGCTCGCCAAAGCTTTTGAAATTGATCACCGCAAGATCAGGATTGACCTGCGCAATCGCGCGGCGCGTCTGCACCTCCAGACCGGATATGTTGCCCGAGGTCTCAATTTCAATGGCGTTGAGATATTGGGACCGGTCTTCGAACTGCTGGTATCGCGGCTCGACGCTGTGTACAGTCTGACCCGCCGCGAGAAAGTACATCGGACGCATTTTCTCGGACGGTCCCCAGTAGTGTGTATCCTCCGTGACGCCGACGATTTCGAAGTACCCGGTGTGCTTCATGTCGTCACTAAAGTGCTTGCCGATGGCATGCCCGTCCTTGAAGTACTTCTTCTCAAAAAAGCGGTTGACCACGGCGATGTTGCGGGTGGTTGGCGTGTCCTGTTCATTGTTGGCGCGGCCTTCGACAATTTTGGTGCCGATGGTCTGGAAATAATGCGGGCTGACCCGCACCCACGACGCACCATGATTGCGCGTTCCCGGGGGTGGCGGCGGCTCACCGTCGATGAAAACGCCCTCGCCCCAGTTATCGCCTTCCATAGGCGAGTACATGGAGAAGCTCACCTGTTTCACTCCCGGAATTGCCGCCAGGTTGTCGCGCAACTGGCGGTGAAGCGCTTCGAGCTGGCCCGGGGTGTAACCCGCCATCTGCGGGTCGATGTGCAGGATGTAGCGATTGTTAGTAACGAAGCCAAAGTCCTGGTGCTGCATGTTGCTCAGGCTCCGAGCCAACAGTCCTGCGGCGCACAGCAAAACCAGGGAGAGGGCTGCCTGCACGACGACCAGAGATTTTTGTCCCCATCCTCCATGGTTTGCGGTCGAGCGGTTGGCGCCGCGCAGAGCCTCGACCGGATTCGACTTGGAGTTCAACCAGGCCGGGCCCACTCCGAAGAGAATCCCGGTTAGCAAGGAGACGCCCAAGGCAAAGCCAAGTACCGGCAATGACGGGCTAGCCGGTATGGGCACTGGATCGTTCCGGAAAGCAAGAAACAAGATCACCCGGGTGCCGGCGAACGCCACCACAATGCCCGCAAGGCCACCCAGCACTGCGAGCACGACGCTTTCCGTAAGTGTCTGGCGGACCAGCGCCGCGCGGGATGCTCCCAACGCTGACCGCACCGAGGTTTGCTGCGTGCGGTTGGCTCCCCGTACCAGCATCAGGTTGGCCAGGTTGGCACAGGCAATCAGCAACACGAAGCCGGAGACCCACATCAGCAGATGCAGCCCGTCTTTGTATTGGTCTCGCATCATCTGCACGCCGTTCCCTCCGTGCGAGAAATGCAGAGTCTGTTTGGCGACTAAGGGTTTGTCGCGCGCCTCCACTTTGCTCAACGGGCTGAGTAGAAACTGCCGCAATTGCACCTGCATCTGCGCTTCCATGGCTTGCGGGTCTGCGCCCGGGCGAATGCGGCCGATCAGATCCAGCCATTGGAGAGAGGCCTCCTCGAGAATGGTTCCTGTTGGAGTAATCAATGGTTCCACGTTGATGGGGAGAAAGAAGGCGGGCGGGGTGCTTTGGACGCGATCCCCGAAGAATCCAGGAGGAGTAATGCCGACCACGGTGAATGGCTGGCCGTTGATAACAAAGCCCGCGCCTACGACTGAGGGATCCTTGGCAAATTTTTCCTGCCACGTCCGGAAGCTCATCATGGCCACGGACGGCGCCCCTTTACGGTCGTCGTTGGGCGAGAAGGCGCGCCCGAGATAGGGCAGAATACCGAACGTCGAGAAGTAGTTGCCGGAGACGAATTCGCTTTGGTAGGGCTCCGAGGGCTTATTGCTGCCGTTCCGGCGAACGCCGATCATGTCCTGGCCGGATTGAAAAGCGGCCAGCTCTGCGAAGCCGGTGGCTTGGTCGCGAAACTGCTTGTATTGCTCGTAGGAGAAGAGCGACCAGTTATCCTGCATGCCGCCGTTAACACAGCAATTCTCTTCATTGCCGACGCGGTACAGGTCTTCAGGATTCACCACTGGCAGCGATTTAAGAAGCACCGCGTACACCAGGGTGAATATTGCTGTGGTGGCGCCGATGCCAAGGGCCAGGGTGAGAATCGCTGTTGCGGTAAACCCGGGCGCCTTGGCAAATTGACGCAATGCGTAACGGACATCGGCTGCGATCTGCATGGCAAAGCTAGATACGAGCGATTCCGGTTAGCGGTTCAATTTATCTGCTGGATCTATTCCGGGGCTGCGCGCCGGCGGCGTCCGCTTAACAGGTACACCGCGGCCCTAAGTTCCAGCAGCGGATCAGCCGATGGCTCGATACCGTCGACGCGGGGAATGGGATCGAAGATGGTCCACTTCTGCTCATGGGCTTCGTCGAGGACCGGCTCGGTGAACGACAGCCTGCCCACGTCGAGCATCGTACGGCTGTCCGGCCAATGAACGGTCACATCGTCGACCGTGTCCCCCTGCTCCGCCAATTGAACGACCACGCGAAACCGGATCGGTTCGTTGGCGACCCGGTGCTCAATTTCCTCAAACAGATAATTCGGTCCCTTGGCCGCGGCAGCCGCCGGGTCGAGATGGTCGTTGCCGGCCTCGGGCACAATGCGGTAGCGGCCGTAGCGGGCTACGCCATCCTTGTTGATGAAGCGCATCGCGGTCAAGCCGAAGTAGGATTCGCGCGCAAAGCTGGAGGGTGCCGGCTTGGGAGTCTGCACGAAGGTGAGCGCCGCGGGATGGGTACCCAGGTATTGCTCCAGCGGCGAGCCGGCCAGGTGAGTCATGTCCGTGGTGGACAGGGCAGTCAGCAGGCCAAGAAAATCCTCTCCGTTTCGCGCGGGAAAGGCGTTTGCGGAATGGGAAACGATGTCGGTGTGCACCCGGTCGCCAAGATGAAAACGGATGGCGCAGCCGCGCGGATCGGCATTCGGATCATTGTCCGGAATTACGGGAATTCCGGTCGAGTTGGAGAACCGTACCGTGGTGAGAGTGGAAGGTTTGTTGAAGTGGGGCGCCTTACTGAGCGTAGACGCCTCAGGGGACGGCGTGAATGATCCATTCAGCATGACGCCCTTGGCGTGAGCCGGGCGAAAGCCGGGGTGCACCCCGAAAAGAGTGTCGAACTTCTCGAGTAGTTGATTGCTCAGGGCTATTATTTTTTCGTCTGTGGGTAGAGGCATCGGTCAACTCCTTGCTTGAATCAAGATACGCGGGGGATGTTAAATGCGTTGCTCAGGGCCGAGCGGCAAATCTCCCTGGCTTTTCGTTTCTACCCCAGCTCCACCCGCCCTCTGTTCCCCGCTAAAAAGGTAGTGTTCTTTCCCCCAACTTGGCGCCCGCAAGTCAGTTGCCCCGGGACGGAAGGTTTTGGATGTTCCTTCTGTGGCAAGTGGACCGAAAAATAATTCCGGTCGTGGCCCTTTTTCCCGGAACGTCCCGCCTTAGTAGGTGAGGGCAGTTCATGAGACGCCTTCCCCAAGGAGCACCGCCGTGAGCACGCTTTCGATAAGCAAGTTTCGCACCGGCCTTTTCGGCGCCATTTTTGCTGCCGTCCCGCTGCCATCTCTGGCGCAGGATCCAGGCATGATCGCCCGGGTGAACGTGCCTTTCAGTTTCGAAACCGGCACCAAACACTTCGCCGCCGGCACCTATACCATTCGCATGGAAAATGCGCATTCGTTCCTCGTCAAGGGTGTATTGGATTCCAGCTTGGTACTGGCATCGATCGAGGATAGCGGCCAGGCGGCGAAAATTGGACGGGCTGTGTTCCAGAGGTGCGGTAACCGCTATTTTCTGCGGGAAATCGTAGTCGCCGGAAAGAGCCGCCGCCTTCACCTGCAGCCGACCGAGGAGCAAACGCAACTGGTCGAGTCTGCTCGAAATACCACGCCGGCACTCGCGGAGATAGCAGTGTTGACAGAGCGCTAGCCTCTTGCGCAAAACAGAATCCTTAAATCCAGCTTTCAAGATCGAAACCCGGGTCTCGCCTTTTGAGTCCTGGGATTTTCCTTCGCTGGGTGCCACACGGAGATGACATGAATATTGACCGCGGGCAGGTTAGCCAACTGCTGAACGCGATGCGGGCAGGAGATGCACAAGCGGCGGAGACCCTACTGCCCCTGGTTTATACGGAGCTGCATCGTCTGGCCAAAACTCACATCCGACGGGAACGGCCGGACCAGACCCTCCAGGCAAGCGCCCTCATCAATGAAGCCTACCTTCGTCTCGTGGGAGAGGATATCGACTGGAACAGCCGCGCGCACTTTATCGCTTTGGCGGCACACGTGATGCGGCGGGTGTTGGTCGATCACGCACGGGCCCGCGATGCCGAACAGGGGAGCGATGGTCTGCATCGGGGGGAGTTACAGGACGAGTTGGCTATTTCTTCCCAGCAGTTGCACGAGGTTGCCCAACTGGACGACGCCTTAAGCAGACTGGGAAAGGAAAAGCCGCGGCAGGAGCGAGTGGTTGAGTTGCGGTACTTCGGCGGACTTTCGGTGGAGCAGACAGCCACGCTGCTGGATATTCCCACTCGCTCCGTGCAGCGCGAGTGGGCCTTGGCGCGAATCTATCTGTTTCGCGAGCTGAGGCCGGAGACGAAGGATGCAAAAGGGGAAGCGAAATAATTTGGGCAGGTTGGCCCTCTTTTTCCGCCGGTAACGCCTTAGTAGCTGAAGGCGGTTGATGAAACGCCTTCCTTTAAGAGGGGAACCGCCATGAACACATCCTATAAAATGCTTGCACATTTCCTCACCGCCGCGCTCGCGATTGTCTCCCTGCAGCCTACGTCGCGCGCGCAAAACCTGAGCGTCAGGGGCGCGATCAATGTGCCCTTCGCCTTTGAAACCGGATACAAGCACTTTGCGCCAGGACGGTACACCATTCACATGGAATCCACGAACATCCTGTCCATTCGCGGAACCACCGGCGGCGCCTTGGTGATGATACGCAAAGGGGGCGACTTACAGCCCGCGAAGTCGAGTAAGGTCGTTTTTCACAAAGCCGGCAATCACTATTTCCTGGATGAGATCTGGATCGCCGCTAATGGCGGCCATCTGGATGTGGTGAAGTCGAAGGCGGAGCTCCACAAGGAAATTGCGGCAGATCGGACGGCCCCGCAAAGCGTGGAGCTGGCTGTGTTAGATGGCGGATTGCAACTTCGGTAATTTCGATTCCCGGCAAATGCCCTGGACGCAGGGCTCATGGAGCCGATAAGGGGGAGGCGCAAGGAACGGCCAGACGCTCGCCGTGCTATGCGCCCCTACATCCTTAGAGGGATTGCATGCCGAAGCAAGACCGAATCTGTTCAATTGTTGTTACTTTTCTGCTGATCTTTGGATGCTTTGTCGCTGCGTTGGCGCAAGCACCCACCAACCGGGTCGCCGCGCGGATAGACGAAACCCGGGTAACCACCCTGCTGGGAAACGTTCATCCCATGGCGCGGGCGGAATTCGACCGCGGGGTCGTGAGCGCGGATATGCCGCTGCAGCACATGATCTTCCAACTACAGCCTTCGGCAGCCCAACAAGCGGCACTCGACGCGTTGGTGGAGGCGCAAGATAATGCGCAATCGCCCCTCTACCACCAGTGGCTTACTCCGGCAGAATATGGAGCCCGCTTTGGCGCGAGCCAGCAGGATCTGGACCGGATTGCCGCCTGGCTGGCGAAGCAAGGGTTTACGGTGGACGAGATCCCGGCCAACCATCGGCAGATCGTTTTCTCCGGCAATGCAGGACAGGTGGAAGATACGTTCCACACGCAGATTCACCACTACCTGGTCGGCGGCGTGAACCACCTGGCAAACAGCCAGGATCCCCAGATCCCCACGGCACTCGCCGGCGTGGTGAGCGGAATCGTGTCTCTGCATGATTTCCGCAGCGTGTCTCAGATTAGCGCGCGTACGGCTCTGGGCGCCCGGCCTCACTATTCGAATGGAAGCACCCACTATTTGTTTCCCGCGGATTGGGCCGCCATCTACAACCTCAACCCGCTTTACAAATCAGGGGTCAACGGCACGGGGACGTCCATTGCGATTGTGGGCCGCAGCAACATCAACCTGGCCGATGTCTCCGAGTTTCGGCAGGCCTCCGGATTGGTGGCGAACAATCCGACCGTGATCCTGGTGAGCACGAATCCCGGACTGGTTTCGGGCGATCAGGATGAATCCACGCTGGATGTGGAGTGGTCGGGCGCGACGGCTCCCTCGGCGGCTGTGAAGTTTGTGGTGGGCGCTTCGACCTCGACTACCGACGGCGTCTCCTTAGCGGCGCAATACATCGTCAACCATGTGACCGCGCCGATTATGAGTACCAGCTACGGAAGCTGTGAAGCAGACATGGGCTCGACTGCGCTTGCCTTCTACAACAGCCTCTGGCAACAGGCGTCGAGCGAGGGGATCAGTTCCTTTGTGTCTTCCGGCGACTCGGGGGCCGCGGGTTGCTACTCCGGTTCGTCCAGTTCCGCCTCGAGTACAGGGGTCAATGGGCTGTGCAGTTCGCCATACTCGACCTGCGTGGGTGGAACAGAGTTCAATGAAGGTTCCAATTACGCTACGTACTGGTCTGCCAGCAACGGGGCTGGGGATGGGTCGGCGCAAAGCTACATTCCGGAAGTGGTGTGGAACGAAAGCGGGACAAAGGGCGGTTCCGGGTTGTGGGCTTCCGGCGGCGGAGCAAGCCTCTATTACAGCCAGCCGACATGGCAAAAGGGCGTAAGCGGCGCCGGCGCTTCGAATGGGATGAGGGCCGTGCCCGACGTTGCGGCGTCGGCAGCCGCCCACGATGGCTACATCATCTTTGAAAACAGTAATAATTACATAATCTCCGGCACCTCGGCCTCAGCGCCATCCTTTGCGGGTGTCATGGCACTGGTGGTCCAAACCAGGAGCGGCGTGGGACAGGGAAATGCGAATCCATCGCTTTATGCGCTGTTGAACGCGAACGCGAGTCCCTTTCACGCTACGCCTTCGGGCAACAACAGTGTCCCGGGGGTGACCGGTTTCACCGCTAGCGGCGCCGCTTATAACCTGGCTACCGGCCTCGGCTCGGTGGACGGCACAGCGCTGGCGACCGCGTGGGGCCGCGGCGGAAGCAAGTCAACGGTAGATTTCGCGCTGACGCCGTCCCCTAGCAGCGGAACCGTGCTGGCCGGCAAAACGACCACCTTCACGCTCAGCGTGACAGAAAGCGGCGCGGCCCAGAGCAAGGTGTCTTTGACTGCGACGGCGCCGGCCGGCGTCTCGGGCAGCATCACTCCATCCTCCATCCTGCCCGGTACAAACGCCACCGTCACCGTGACAACGGCTGCTACCGCTACAGCGGGAGCGAAGAGCATTGTCATTACGGGTTCCGACAGCACGGGGATACAGACTGCGACCTACACCCTGACCGTGACCGCATTGCCAACGCTTACCCTGGGTGCGGCATCGACATCGATTGCCGTGGCACGGGGGGCTTCCACCACGGTCGGCCTCTCCGCAGTTACTGGCGGGGCCTTTACCGGCAGCATCAGTTATTCGGTCACGGGGCTGCCGCAAGGCGTGACCGCGAAATGGTCGAGCAATCCGGAGACAGCAATTTTGGGCACGAACAACGAGGTGTTGACGCTCACTGCCTCTCCGACCGCGGCCGTTGGCGCGGCCACCGTGGTAGTTACCGCGGCGGGGAACGGGCTTACGGTTAGCAAGACTTTCCCGCTGCAGGTGCAAAGTCCCCTCAAACGGGTGAACCCCCGGCCAGTGGCGGCTAATAGTCAACCGCAGCAGTAACCGCTCTACATCCGGCTGGTGACGTCAATTGTATTGTCGTCTCCGTTGCGATCTCGCCTGCGGGACCAGACGAGGGATCGACATCTTTGTTCTGGTCCCGCTTGGCAGTCTGTTCCTGCTACTTACCGATGTAGAAGGTCGAAAAGACTGCCTCCTCAGCTTTGCGTTCAGGTGAACTGGGTCCAGCCTTCAAAGACGGGGGCGCCAGCGTAGTCCAACGCCAGATTGGTGAGGGTTCTGTAATATGTCTGCCACTCGAGCCGCGCGGGGTCGAAAGCAGCTCGCGGCCTGCTTTGCTGTATGTTTTTGACTTGGCTTTCTACAAACACCCGGTAATCTTCTGGTCTGACTTTAATCAATTCTCTGAGTTCCGTAATTAGCCGGTCCTCATAACCGGGGAGGGCGAGCGCCTTCGCTCCATTCCGTGTGTAGTAGTTTGACTTGAATGCACGCCACCTTTGGTTAAGAGCCTGCATTACCCACACGCGCCCTGCGTTGTATGCCAGCTCGCCGCCGACTTCGGCGCCCTTTATGCTCGAAAGCTTGCTGCGGATGAGAACCAGGACGGTCAGCCCTACGCAGAGACCTCTAAGGTACGGATTCGACTGTCTCAGGCCAAGGATGGAATCGATCAGGGTGTCGCCCTTGCCGTCGGTGAACTGGAATGCTACAGCAGCGATGGCGCCACAAGACAGGGCCAGGACAATTGCCTCCGGGGCCCGATAGATGGGCAGTGGGACTCGCTTAAGCCGATCCTGAATGGAGACGTGACAATCGTACAGAACAGTAACCGCTGCAGCCAAGAGCGCCAAAAGAGCGCCAACGATGTGCGGAGGGAGCAGTGCAGCGTTCATACCTGCGATCTAGCCGGCGAATGATCGGCGCAAGCCTCTGCGGGAAAGCTCCACGATGGTGTCGGAAGACAAGCCGATCTCTTCGGAGGAAAGCTTGCTCAACTCCTGAGATTGTGGTCCCGACACGTCGATCACGCGCGCTTTTTTTAGTTCTTCGAGCTCGCGAACCAATTCTTCGGGGGTTTGGGACGACCGCAAGCTTAACTCGTTCAGTGCGATCGGACCAGACGATTGAAGCAGATCAAGTACGCTGAACGGCATAGCAAGCTCCGAGGCGGGCGTTGCGGGGTCAGCGCGAGCCTTTGTCGTCATTATCGCACGCGGCGTCGTTTTAGATTGTGCCTGGTACCCCCTCGAAGGCACCTTTGATCAACCCCCAACCGCGGTCTGCTTCATAAGCCGCTCCCACTTCCGCCAGCATGTCCTGAACGTCTGTCGGAGTCATCTCCGAAGCTGCGGCTGCCTGTGTCAAGGCTTCGAGATCTGACTGAGTATCTCCATGTCCGATGGAATTGTCCAGGAGGTAGCAGACCGCCAAAAGACGCACTCCGTTTGCTGAGTTGTTCATCGCAGGTGCAAGCCGCCCTAGTTGAAAGAAGACAGCCGCCTCTCCTGCCCGATCGCCGACTTGCTGCCGAATCAGCAAAGACTGCTCAAACTGCTCACGCGCAGATGCGTAGTCTCCCGTCTCCATGTCGATCGAGGCTAACTGGTGCAAGCTCCCCGCCTCTCCTGCCCGATCGCCGATCTGCCGCCGGATCAGCAAAGACTGCTCCAACCGCTCACGCGCAGATGCGTAGTCTCCCGTCTCCATGTCGATCGTGGCTAACTGGTGCAAGCTCCCCGCCTCTCCTGCCCGATCGCCGATCTGCCGCAGGATCAGCAAAGACTGCTCACAACTGCTCACGCGCAGATGCGTAGTCTCCCGTCTCATGTCGATCGAGGCTAACTGGTGCAAGCTCCACCGCCTCTCCTGCCCGATCGCCGATCTGCCGCAGGATCAGCAAAGACTGCTCCAACCGCTCACGCGCAGATGCGTAGTCTCCCGTTTCGATGTCGATCGAGGCTAACTGGTGCAAGCTCCCCGCCTCTCCTGCCCGATCGCCGATCTGCCGCCGGATCAGCAAAGACTGCTCCAACTGCTCACGCGCAGATGCGTAGTCTCCCGTTTCGATGTCGATCGAGGCTAACTGGTGCAAGCCCACCGCCTCTCCTGCCCGATCGCCGATCTGCCGCTTGATCAGCAAAGACTGCTCCAACTGCTCACGCGCAGATGCGTAGTCTCCCGTCGCATGTCGATCGTGGCTAACTGGTGCAAGCCCCCCGCCTCTCCTGCCCGATCGCCGATCTGCCGCCGGATCAGCAAAGACTGCTCAAACTGCTCACGCGCAGATGCGTAGTCTCCCGTCGCCATGTCGACCGAGGCTAACCCATGCAGCGCTTTGGCGGTTTCTCGCAGGTTATTTTTCGTTGCCGCTAAACCCTGCTGGTACCAGAGCCTTGCGTTCGAATAATCGGCTTGATCCAAATGAGCTCGCGCAATCCAGGTCATTGGTCCAGACCCCTTTTCGCGTTCCACCATTTCCTCATTGAGCCTGATCACCTCACGATAAAGCCCCGCACGAACCAATCGCCCGCTGATTCGGTCCGTGACCTCCATCGCTTTCTCAATATCGTCGGCGGAAAGATACAGCGTGCGTGCCTCCTGCAGGCATTCGAGTGTGGATAAGCCCAGCTCCCCTTCCCTGTCTTCGCGCTCGACTTTGAACAGGTAGTCGGCACCAGCCTTGGCGGCGCTCTTGCGTTCCTGGGTAGCGATCCGCTGATCCGCCAGCAGCCAGCCTCTGAGGACCCCGTACACAGTCCATAGCTCCCTAGATCGCGTTTGCGCTTCCGGGTAAGCCAGGGCGTACTCTCGCCATTCTCTTGTCAGATCCGCCAACCGGCTGACGTCCTGCCCTGTCACAGCGCTGAGGCCCTCGAGGTTCACCGCTACGCTATAAATCGCGGACCGGCTCAACGCGCGTTTGGATTCCTCACCCAGATAACTAAACAAACGACTTGCGAATATTTGCTCGCAGTAACGATCTAACTGCTCTCTGACTCTGCCTGGCCTCCTCTCTGACAATTCTTTCTGCAGCTCCGCCGAATTCGCTGTTTCCAAGACTTTGCGTACCTGCTCCAAAAAGCGCGGCGTTCCGCCCACGGTCGCGTACAACTGCTCGAACAGTTGCGGACGCAGTTCTCCTGCATAGTAGCGCCTCTCGACAGTCGGGTTACGTAGCATGAATTTCAGGAAGGCAGTCTCGGGGAAATCCTCCAGCGTTTCCCGGAAGAACACCGAATTGGCTACTCGTTCCAGCGCCATGAGTTGCCTCCTTTCAAAGCGCGGGCTCGAAACGCGACGTGACGATCACGCGCGATCCACCCGACAGGTTCGCCGAAAGATATCGATAGAAGCCGAGCAATTGGGGATCGAGAATCTTATGCGACTCGTCATCTATGTTCGTTTCAAAGTTATCCATCACCAGCACAAACCCGCTGCGATTCAGGATCGAAACGAGAAGGCGACAGCGATCTTCCACGTGCAAACCGGCATCCTGAAGCTTGTCGCTGTCCTCGCGCATGTTGGCATCTAAAAACGCGACACGGCACGTATCCAATAGCCTGGCCGCCGTAAGGGGGCTCTCCGTTGAGCTGGGCACCGTAATGAGCCTGAATCCAAATATCTCAAGCTTGCGCGCCAACCGAGTGGCCAGGGTGCTTTTTCCCGACCCACCCGGACCGGTGATGATGAGGGCCTGCATGTCGCCACTTCGCAAAGCGGGGAGAAGCCGCTGCAGCTCTCTCCTTCGATTCACGAAATCCTTGGCGTAGCCCTGGGTCATCCCGGGGAGCGGCGCCTGGTCCATCTGCCGGCGATCCGGGCGCGCCGCCAGCGGGGCCGATTCTTTGTCAAAGAGAAATCGTTGTGTTTTTGCCGCGTAAAGCACCGGCAGCGTCCAAGAGGGATCCGAAGTGCGCTCGCATTGTTCCCGGATTGCCTGCCGGGCCCGCAGCAACGCCAAGTCGATACTCTGCCCGGCAGCAACAAACCGATAAAAGCTCTCTGCGAACTGAGTGGCAATGGTGTCTGCGATAGAACCGGCCCAACCAATCGAGAGCGGCACCTCCTCACTCACGAGGCCCTGGCACAAACCTCCCAATGCGGCGAGTGGGGGAGCTTTGCCTGCCTGGCAACTGCTGATGAAGGCGCATTGCACCCCTGTACCGGCAAACAATTGTTGCCGTAGCTCCACGGAGGAACGCAGATCGGCATTGCCTTCGTCATCTTCAAACGCAAAGTAACCGAGTGCAGGCGCACCGTCCAGGGAGGACTCGCAGGATCGCCCGGAGCAACGAGTTGCGCCCGCGTCGTTGAGCCGGTGGCATTTGGGACACTTGCGGCCGAGAGTCGCATGCCCAGTCAGGTGGACGATGTGCGGATCATACTCGGCAATGAGCTCTTGTAACTCTCTAAAGGTGCCGAGGTCGCCGGTGTCGACCATGACCTTGCCACCGGCTCTACCAACTGCCTGCAAAAGTGCTCTCTCTTCGCGCTCATAATCAAGCTCCGCCTCGTCTTTGGGTGAACAGGCAACGAATAAGATCCGTAGTGGAGGCCTAGGCAGCCTGCCCATAAAGCGGGGGATTGAGAGCTGCGGCCGTGGAAATCGCCGAATCGGCAAAAAGCGGATCGAATCCGAGAAAATCCCGGTCAGGGGGACGCACGAGTTCCCAGGGTAAGTTAAGAATTTCTGGAATGCCCGACGCGATAAACAGGATATGCGGTACCCCGTCCGGCAGCAACGGAAGCAGCTTGTCCCAAACGGGTGCGAGCAGAATTTTGAACAAGTCAATTCCGATCGCGGCCATCTCGCCGGCCCGCAGGTACGGGGCAGACCTTTGCTCGAAAAGTTGGCTATGTCGAAGGGATATGTCGCGAACCTTCTGCGAATCGGCTTTCGATAACACCTGGTTACTGGCAACTACACTGTTATCGACTTGGAGGTGCCACTTGAACTGGCGGTCCGAGTCCTGTATCGAGAGAGCAATGATACATTCCTGTAAACTATCCGCCGGCGTTGTTGGCATCTGGTCAACCCTGCTTCAAAGGCAACATTTTACCCAAGGGCCCTATGCGCGCAACGCGTTCCAGCCAATCTACCAAAATCCTCTGTTTGCGCGGTAACCGAGAAGGTTTCACATCCGATTGGCAACGTCCATTGTATTGTCGTCTCCGTTGCGATCGATGAGTTTGTTGTAGGGATCGATGCCGGCACGCGTCGGCCGGTCTTTCACCGTGAACTCGAAGGTCTGGCGGCCTCCGGTAATCCACTCCTTGCGCACCGCCAGAGGCTTTTCCTGGTCTTTCTTACCGCTGAAGACGCCGACGTCGATCGAGTCGTGAAGCGGCGCGGGGGACTCGACGCCGTTGCCGTCGGCATGGACTTTTCTGCCTTCCACGGTGAGCGTCACCTTGTACGTGCCGTCCGGCATCTTTTGCGCGGCCGCTTCGATCGCCTTGTTGTCGTAGAGGGTGATCTTCTCGAAGTTGTCGTCGATGAAGTACTGCAAATCCGGGGGCGTCTGGGCGCGCAGAGCGTCCTCCAGCAGACGCGTGTCGGGATAAGGCCCCGACCGTGCGTCATTCGCATTGGCATAACGGTATTGCATGAGGAAGTCATGCAGGGCCTGGTTGACCTTGCCTTCACCGATGTAGTCAGAGAGCGCGTAGAACACCAGGCTGCCCTTCTGATACCAGACATAGACCTCTCGTTGTACCTGCCCGAGAGGCGGCTCTTTGCGCCTTTCGTTGGAACGGCCCCGCAGGTAACCATCGAGTTCGTGGGCCAGGAATTTATGCATCTGCGCATCGCCGTACCTTTTCTGCGCCACGCGCAGAGCGGAGTACTCGGCCAGCGACTCCGACATCATGTTTGACCCGGCGACCATTCCCCCAACCAGCTGATGCGCCCACCATTGGTGGGCGAGTTCATGGGCGGTTACGAAATAGGCAAAATCAATATCCTTGTTTGGGTCGAGAACGCGCGTGATCCAAAACGTCTCGGTGAAGGGACTCGTGTTGGAAAAAGATTGGGCGAACTGACGATAGCGGGGAAACTCCAGGATGCGAAACTGGCTGAATTGGTAAGGGCTGTAGTTGGCCTGGTAGTAGTCGAGGCCGCTTTTAACAGCGGTGATCATGTCGTCCACATCGAAGCCGTGTTGGGGATCGTGATAAATCTCGATATTCACGCCCTTGTAGTTTTCCCGCTTCACGGCGTAGCGGCCAGAGACGTAAGCGAAGAAATCGAGAATCTTCACCTCGCCCATATCGTAGGCATAGTAGTGGCGGCCGTTCTGATGCCAGTCGCGCTGGAGGTATCCAGGCGCGAAGGCAATCTGGTCGTCTGGCGTGCTGACGACCGTGTGATAGCTGATCCAGTCGGAGTCGGCAGTAAACAGATTGGTGACGCTGCCCCATGGGTCGCCGCGCGGGGGCAAATCAGAAAGCGGTCCCAGGTTTTCTTCCCGCCGGCGGCGCGGATCATCAAGTTCATGGCCATTGTTGTAGCCGATATACGGAAAGTACTCGGAGTCGAAGAACGTGCCGTTATAGGCCAGCTCCGGCCGTTCATTGCCGTCGCGAAAACCGCGGCTGAGGTACTCGACATGGAAGGTCAGGCTCAGCTTGTCGCCCGGCGCAAGCGGCGTTTCCAGCTGATAGATGGAGTAGAGATCACGGGGCGCCCGGCTTACCAGGTGGAAAGGCCGGTCGAATTGCACCTGGGAAACGGACTGCATGCTGTTAGTAATGTGAATCTGCGGGATAGGCTGCGCGGTCTTGTTTTGCAGCACGAAATGGCCCTGGCCGGAAAAGGACCGGTGATCTGGATCAAGATCGATGTTGGCGTCGGCGGCGATGATTTTTGGTTGCGGTAAGCGCTCGTAACGCTTGAAGCTGCGCTCATAGTCTGCCTGGATATCACGCTGCTGTTTGGTGGTGAGGTATTCGTTGCGGATATGCGCGTTGACATAAAACCACGAACCGCTCCCAACCGCGACCAGGAAGAACAGCATGAGTGCCGGCAAGAGGCGAGGCATCCGTGCCCGGGCTTGCTGTATTCGGATCGACCACTTGTCCTCGGCGCCGCGCCTGGCCAAGGCAATGGAGAAGACAGCCAGCATGGCGAAGATCGCGATCCAATATGTAAGGGACCACACCAGACCGGGCACAAAGTGGCCGTATCCGTTCATGTCTGAGTAGATGTACGGGGTATCTTGGCCGGGCAGCAGCAGGGTGTTCTCGATGCCGAAGCGAAACAGGATGGGATCTAAGACCACGATGCCGATCACGATCGCATGACCGATGAATTTGTTGGAGACGACCGTCTGTACAAAAAATGCCAACAGGGTGAAGCCGATCAGCAAGGGAAAGGTAATGAAGTAAAGCTCCTTGACATACTGCAGCAGGTCGTAGTGGTAGTAACCCGCCGCGGTCTGCATGATGACCCCGCATACGAGAATCACGGCCAGCAGCGCGGCTTCGATCAAGGTCAGCGCCACGAACTTCGCCAGCCAATCGGTGGTTTCGCGCATGGGGAGTGCGTCGTGAATCCCGGAGAAGGATGTATCCCGCTCGCGCCAGATCAGCTCACCGGCATAGAGCGTGGCAACGATGAACAATAACAGTGTCGAGGTGCCTTCCACGGCTTGCACCATCAGGAAGGTGACCGGGTAGACGTTCCTATCGTCCACTTTTCCTGCGAAATAGCCGTTGGTGAGGGAGAAAACGGCAACCAGAAGTGTGATGGCCCAGAAGGGCAATTCGCGGGTGATGTTGGCGGAGCAAATCCGTGTGAGCGAAAGGAATTGGGCGAAGGCGGCGCGGCCTCCGAACTGCTGGCGAACGCGCGGCAAAGACGCGGCGACCAGCGATCGGCGAGGCGCGGCCTCGGCTGCTTCCTGCCGCATGACCCTGGCGGCACGACGGCCTTGCGCCGTTGCTGTGAGAGCCTCGACCGACATGGGAAAGAAGCGGTAGACCGCCGCCAGGCTGAGGACGCCGACCGCTGACCACAGGAGGCGGTTGTAGAGGAACACTCCTTGCGCCACGTGAGGAGACCAGGAGAAGAGCAGGGTGTTCTTCTCAGATACTGTCCAGTAGCGCGCCAGCACGTCGGCCAACTGCAGGCCTATGGGGTCGAGGATGCCGGACCAGAAGTGTTCCAGGGAATGGGTCGCGCCGAAGACGGTGCCCACGACGAGATAGATCATGAAGACGGCGACTCCCTGCAGATACACGATGAATATCTTGCGCGAGAGTGCGGCGACCATGAAGAATAGCGAGCCGAGAAAGAAGATCTGGATCACCACGATCGACAGGAACGGCTGCCAATACCACCAGGCGTGGCCGGCGGCAATGCGGGTGTGATCCGCCCATGGTGCGAGTGTGCCGGCGGCTTCCCCCAGGACCATGCCGGAAAAGGCAAAGAGGCAGGTAACGAACGAGCCTGCCCAACGGCCTCCGAGATAGGCGAGCTTGGTGATGGGCTTGGTGAAGATGAGCTGGAAGGTATCGCGCTGAAAATCACGCAACGCAGACGTGCCGAAAATGGCGGCGATGATGATGGTTCCGAACAGGGTGAAGAAAATATAGAGAATGGTGGTGGAGAATGGTCCGTTCAGCATTTGCTTGCCGTTGCCGGTGCTGATGAAGTCTTCGGCCGCGATGGCGAGGAAACTTAGGAAGAACCACAGTGCAAAGTAGACGTAGGTCGATAAGCTTTTGAGCCGGAATTTGAGCTCGAAGATGAAGAATTCCCAAAAGAGTGTCATGTGCGCGTCTCCCTGGGATTAGTGGACTGGCTGAGGTACGGCAGGCTTCGAGAGGTGGAGAAAGTAGACGTCTTCGAGTCCGGCATCGACCGGGCGGAAACCCTCTCCCGGAGAGCCGTCGGCATACACACGAATCTCATGCTGGCCTGAGATAAGGTGGCTGGAGATCACGCGGAGTTCTGCTTCCAACGCGCGCAGCTCGTCATCAGTGACCACCACCTTCGACCACATCTTGCCTTGCAGGGCAAGCAGGGCCTCCTGTGGGGAGCCTTCGAGCAGGAGCTCTCCGGCGGCGATGATGGCCATGCGGGGGCAGAGTTCGCGGACGTCTTCGACGATGTGGGTTGAGAGGATGACCGTGATGTCGCGGCCTATCGACGAAAGCAGGTTGAGGAAGCGGTTGCGTTCGGCGGGATCGAGGCCGGCAGTGGGCTCGTCGACGATGATCAGGCGTGGCTTGCCCAGCAGCGCCTGGGCGATGCCGAAGCGCTGCTTCATTCCGCCCGAGTAGGTGCTGAGGGCCTTTTTGCGAAACGCCCAGAGATTGGTCTGATTCAGCAGCGCTTCCACCATTTCTTTGCGCTCGCCTGCGTGGGTGATGCCTTTCATCACCGCGAGGTGCGAGAGCATGTCGATGGCGGAAATCTTTGGATACACGCCAAATTCCTGGGGCAGATAGCCGAGGGTCTGGCGTACCGCGTTCTTATCTTTGAGGACGTTGATGTCGTCGAGAAAGATACTGCCACTGTCGGGCTCCTGCAAGGTCGCGATGGTGCGCATGAGCGTGCTCTTGCCGGCGCCATTCGGCCCTAACAAGCCGAACATGTTGTTGCCGATGGAAAGCGAAATGTTCTTGAGCGCCTGGACGCCATTGGGATAGGTCTTGGAAAGACCGGTGATGGTAAGCGCCATACAAGAAGTCTCCTCAGCGTGTTACGAGCCAATATACCTGCTCTCGCCTGCGGGCAGTCTGGTCCTGCTACTTCCCGATGCAGAAGGTGGAGAAGATGAGGTTCAGGATGTCATCGCTGGTGGTCTCGCCGGTCAGCGAGTCCAGATGACGGAGTGCTCCGTATAGGTCCAGCAGCACCATTTCGTGAGGAATGTTTTGTTCGGCTGCGGCGGATGCGGCTGCCAGCCCTTCCAGGGTGGACGTCACCGCCTGGAATTGACGCAGAGTGGTGAGCATACCCGTTTCTGTCTCCACGGTCTGGTCTGTCACCATCGCCAGCATCTTATGCTTCAGTTCTCCCACTCCTTCGCCGCTGAGCGCCGAAGTGAGCACCACGGGCAGGCCCAGCTCGTTGAGTGCTTCTTCCATCGCCGCCGAGGGATGCGCCAAGTCGCTCTTGTTCACCACCACCAGCGCGCGCCGCTTCGCCAGTGTCGCCAACAGCTCCAGCTCTTCCTGTTCCGGCGCCACGGTCGCGTCCAGCACCAGCAGCACCATGTCCGCGTCCGCCAAGGCTTCGCGCGATTTGCGAATGCCAATCTGCTCGGCCTCGTCGCTGGCTTCGCGCATGCCGGCCGTGTCCACCAGTTCCACGGGAATCCCGCCCAACGACACTCGCTCCGTCACCAGGTCGCGCGTTGTGCCTGGAGCGGCGGTGACAATGGCACGCTCCCGCTGCACGATGCGATTGAACAGAGAAGATTTTCCTGCGTTGGGGCGGCCTACAATCGCGAGCATCAACCCGGCTTGCACGATGCGACCCCGGGCGAAGCTGTCGGCAACCGGCTGCAGATGGCCGCTGATCTCGCCGATCCTGCTTACGATCTCGGCGCCCGGCAACACGTCTACATCGTCTTCGGCGAAATCGATGCCCGCTTCGAGCAACGCGATCAACGCAACCAGCCCTTCCTTGATGGGCTTGATGCGCTTGGAAAGTCCACCTTGCAGCTGCTGCGCCGCCACCCGTGCCTGGTAGAGGGTCTGCGCTTCAATCAGGTCATGCACCGCTTCGGCCTGCGTCAAATCAATGCGGCCACTCAAAAAAGCGCGCTGCGTAAATTCACCGGGAGCCGCCAGCCGCGCGCCGCCGCGCAATGCCTGCCGCACCAGCGTTTCCAGAATCACCGGCGAGCCGTGCGCGGCCACCTCCACTACATCTTCGCCGGTGTAGGAATGGGGCGCCGCGAAGAACGTAACGACCGCCTCGTCCAGCTTTTCCTGAGTGTCCAGATCCAGGACATCCCCAAAGCGGGCTTGTGCGTGGGCCAGTGGATTGCGCAGGAGCAACATGGGCTGGGCGATCCGCGTTGCCTCCGGGCCTGAGAGGCGGACGATCCCAATACCCCCGCGGCCGGGGGCTGTGGCCACGGCAACAATGGTCTCGTTCTGGTAAACGACATGTGGGTCGGGCTGCATGGAGCGTGGAAAACTGCGGGCGGAAAATCAGTTTCGTCGCGAAGGACGATGTCCAGCACTTCCAACTTCAGAAGGACGCGATCGCAGCCGTGCCGCACCTTTCGGATAGACCACCACGAAGCGGCGCAAACCCTCGCCACTGCTTTCCGTTTCCAGGTCGGTATAGTCGCGGAACGCCAAGTGCAGCATGCGGCGCTCCCGCGAGCTCATCGGAGCAAAGCTGTACGGCTGCGAGCTAGTGCGGACCCGCTCAGCAGCCGTTTCCGCGGCCAGCTTAAGCTCGCGCGCGCGGAGGGCTTTGAAAGAATTTGCGTCGAAGGAGATGATGTCATGCTCCTCTGCTTCGAGGCGCACGATCTTGGCAGCGATGTGCTCCAGCGCGCGCAGCAGTTCGCCTCCGCGCTGGGTCAGAAGAACTGCATCCGGACCCGACATCTCGACATAAATCTCGCGGGCCTCAAGGCCGTCGGGATCACGGGCTCCCGCTCCTGCGATGATCCGGTACTTCAATCGCAAGCCGCCAGTGGTGGTGAGAGTTTTGAGGAGTGCTGCAATCTTCTGGGCTGCAGCCGCGTGGTCGACTATCGGCATCGGTTTAGTATCGCACTTTGCACGGAGAGAAGTAAGCTGGACTGAACGCGAAATCCCAACCTTCGAATTTTAAACGGGAAAGCCCTGGGAAAAAATTTTAACGCCGAACCATTTGCTTTCCGCCGTTCCGCTTCGCCGCCCGCTTGGCCGCAATCTCACGCATCTGCTTGCCTATGCCGGTGCGATTCATGACCGTCTGTTGGATTACGTTGATCACGTTCCCAAAAGCCCAGTAGAGCGCCAACCCGGAACTCAAGTTCCAGGTCATGAAGCCGAAGAAGACCGGCATGGTAAAGGCCATCATCTTTTGCTGCGCCGGGTCCATTCCGGGCGACGGCGTCAGATACTGCACCAGGAACATGGTCACGATGAAGAAGACCGGCAAAATGTGCAGCGGGTCGGGAGCGGACAAGTTGTGCAGCCACATCCAGGGCGCCTGACGCAGCTCGATGGTGTTCAACAGCATGCGGTAAAACGCGAACAACAACGGCCACTGGACCAGCATGGGCAGGCAGCCGCCAAACATGTTGACCCCCTCGCGCTTTTGCAGGTCGAACATCTCCTTGTTCATGTCCGCGCGGCGGGGATCGGTCGCCTTGTATTTTTTGAATTTCTCCTTGATCGCATTCATCTCCGGTTGAATGCGCTGCATCTTCAATGCCGATTTCATCATCTGGATGCGGGTCGGCAGCATGGCCAGATTGATCACCAAGGTGAGGACCAGAATCGCCCAACCCCAGTTGGAGACAATATGCTCATGCACCCAACGCAGGGCCAGAAACAAAGGCTTGGCCAGAATACCCATGTAGCCGAAGTTCACCACCGCTTCGAGGTTAGGCCCGGTCTGTCCGCCATTGGCCGTCGCCCGCACGGAAGCCAGGACGTCCAAGCACCTTTGGGCCGGCGAAAAGACGCATGCTGGTATGTCCTGTATTGCCGCCCATCGCGGCGCCCAGCACCGAAGCCGAGTCCGTCTGCGTGCTGCCATGCCGGGGCAGGTCAATGGCATCGTGCAGACCTACCAGCAGCGTCTGTGAGGGCACGTCGGGAAGAAAGATTGCCGCGAAGTACAGGTCGCTTACGCCGGCCCAGTCGAAAGGTCCGGGCAGTGTCGAGCCGCCGGAGATCTTCTTCGGCGCCTGGCGATCGTCCTTGCCCCCTTGCATAGTGTCAAATTGCGACTGCGCATAATCCGGCAGCGTCTCCTGATCGCCGAAACCGCCGGGCCACGCCACCAACGCCGTGACCGGGTTGCCGTGATCTGTGGCTGTCACCTCCACGTGCATGACATATGTGGAATCGAAAGTAAACGCCTTCTTCACCTCGAGCCCGTTGTTCGAATAGGTAAACGTCAGCGTGGCGGGGGCGGTCAACGAGCCAGTGGCGGAAGGCACATACAGCGCTTGGGCCAGTTGGTTGCGCTGATTTGCGTCATAGGTCCAAATGGAGAGCGGGTAGCCGACCTTGGCCGCGACCTTGGGGTTCACCAGATCCAACGGCTGCTTGCCGTCGTCGTTTTTGTACTTCTTCAGGATCCAGGAGACAGCCTGGCCGCCGCGATTGGAAAAAGTAATTTTGTACAGCTCGTTCTCGACCACCGTGGTGCTTTCGGCAGCCGCTACCACCGCATCCGCCTTGGGAGATGCAGGAACCGCGGCGACGGTCGAAGCCGAAGCCACTGGGGTCTTAGCCACGGACGAGGAAGCCACTTCGGCCGGGGTTTCCTGCTGTGGCTTTTTCTTGGGCCCGAAGTACTGCAGGCCAAGGAAAATCAAAACAAAGACGACAGAAAAAATGAGCAGCGTGCGGGAGTCTTGCCCCCCGCCGCCTGCCTGATTAGGATTACGTATTTCGGCCAAAGAGAGTTCCTGTCCTGGGACACAGGGGACTGTTTGCGCCTGTGGCCACGATCCTATGGTAAATGGCAGGGGTCATCTGTGCGGTAGCGATGGCGGCAGGGGTACCGGGTAGGTGCCGGGAACGGGATCGAAGCCGCCGCGGCAGAAAGGGTTGCAGCGCAGCACTCGCCACACGGCCAGAGCCACACCATAAAAAAGGCCACGGCGAGCGATAGCGACCACCGCGTACTCCGAGCACGTGGGTTGAAACCGGCATGCGCCGGAAACCCCGCTGATGGAGTGCAGCCAGGGGGAAATCCAACGCCGATAGACCTCAGGCATCCACATGCCGCTTGCTCAAATTCTTTTCCGCAGTCTTTTCGATGACAGTAAAGATTTTGGATACTTCGCTTTGCAATTGCGTGAACTCGGTGGTCAGCACTGTTTTCCGGGGATGGAGAACTATGTCGACATTGCGGGTCAGCAAAGTGAGGCTGAGGCGCACGGCTTCTCGCATGCGCCGCTTGATGCGGTTGCGGTCCACCGCCTTGCCCAGCACGCGGCCGGCGGTTAAGCCCACACGCGGCCCCGCAAGCGGAGCTTGCAGAGAGGGGCGCTCGGCAAAAAAATAGGTCATCGAAGGCGAGAAGTGTTTGCGGCTTCGCTGATAGACGCGCTGATAGTCGGCGTGCTTGCGCAGCCGGAAATCGGGTAGGCTCAACAGACAGCTCCCGCTGCTAGTCGCGGTAGCCGGCACTCACGGAGACGCGCTTGCGGCCCTTGGCCCGGCGGCGGGAAAGCACTGCAGCGCCAGCCTTTGTCTTCATCCGGGTCAAGAACCCGTGTGTCTTCGCCCGATGGCGGCGGTTAGGTTGAAATGTGCGCTTGGGCATTACACTGCGCTCCTGATCTTACTCAAAAATTTCTGCCTGAAGGCAAGTCCTAAGTATAGCGGATGCAAGGCAAAGTTAAAAGCACCTGCAGGCATCAGAGTACGAATGCGGACGCTTTCACTACGCACGGTGCAACTCCGAACCGAAAGAAATTTTTGGCTGGAATGAGCCGTTGCACGACCATGTAACTGTGCTAGTATCGGCTCCGATCAGATTGAATCTCTGCACGTCCACACTAGCCTGATCTTTAGATCGGGGTATTTTCGCCACGGGGTTTGCCCCCAGTAGTTTGCTAAGCAGGAGCAACACGGCACGCGCGGTTTATCCGGCGCGGGCTGGTTCTTTTGTCTTTGCCGAAAGTATCCGGCAGTCGGCGTTGAACAAGGAAGCGTATGTCTTTTGTCGCCACCGCCCCCGCCGTACCCAATCCATGGGCACGGATCCTGGGTGCTCTTGAAAAGAAGGTCAACCGGCAATCTTTTGACACGTGGCTGAAGCCGACTCGCTTCAGTCACATAACCGGGCGGATGCTGTTCGTGAGAGTCCCCACACCGGAGTTTCAGCACATCGGCGATCGCTACGGCGACCTCATCCAGGAAGCGATCGATCAATGCCACCTGGAGTTCGATGACGTCTCCTTTGTCATTCCCCAGGATGAGGTCGCCGCGGTCCGGGTGCGCGAGGACGGAGGGTTCGCACCTGTTCCTTCGCATGGCGCCAACGCGCCGCGCCCCGGCAACCGTGGGGTGCCGGTGACAACGCCGCAGCAGGCTAAATTCGACTGGGCCACGGCCGCGCAGCTCAATCCCCGCTACACCTTCGACGCCTTCGTCATCGGCAATGGCAACCAGTTCGCCCGCGCGGCATCGGAAGCGGTCGCCGAACGCCCCTCCAAGGCCTACAACCCGCTCTTCATCTATGGCGGTGTCGGCATGGGCAAGACCCACCTGATGCACGCCATCGGTCACGAGGTGAAAAAGCGGCAGACGCAATGCTCTGTCTGCTATGTCTCCAGCGAGAAATTCACCAACGAGATGATCAACTCGTTGCGCTACGACAAGATGACGAGCTTTCGCGACAAGTTTCGTTCTGTCGATTTGCTGCTGATCGACGACATCCAGTTTCTGGCGCAAAAGGAGCGCACCCAGGAAGAGTTCTTTCATACCTTCAACGCGCTGCACGAGAGCATGAAACAGATCGTCATCGCCTCCGATCGTCCTCCCAAGGAGTTGCCGGAGATCGAAGACCGCCTGCGCAGCCGGTTTGAATGGGGATTGATTGCCGATATCCAACCGCCCGATTTGGAGACCAAGGTCGCAATCCTGCAAAAGAAGGCGGAGAGCGAACATGTCTTGCTGCCCACCGACATTGCTCTCTTCATTGCTTCCAACGTGCGCACCAACGTGCGCGAACTGGAGGGCGCGCTGGTGCGGCTGCTGGCTTGGTGCCGGCTCAACGGGGCGGAACTCACCCTGGCCACCACCCAGCTATGCCTTAAGCAGTTCATCGATACCCAGGTGCGCAAGATCACCATCGAGGCGATCCAGCGTACTGTGTCTGAGCAGTTCGGTATGCGCGTGGCGGAACTGAAGCAGAAGAACAACTCCCGATCCGTGGTCGTTCCCCGCCAGATCGCCATGTATCTGGCCAAACAAATGACAGAAGCTTCTTTGCCTGAGATCGGACGCCAATTCGGCGGCAAGCATCACACTACCGTGATGCATTCCATTGCCAAGATCGATGAGCAACGTCGCGCCGATAAAGACCTCAACCGGACCATCAATAAGCTTCTGGAAACTCTCAACGGCTGAGCCATCCGTAGGGATTTGTTGCACTTCCCGCCGTGGAAGTATGCTCAAATTATCTATGGTTCGTTCGTTCGCGGGCTCCTTGCTCAGCGCTGCGCTGCTCGGTGCACTCCTGTTGGCGGGGCAACCGGCGTTTGCGCGCCAGCAGGACACGGGCTTCCTCAACCGGACCGTCGTCGCCAACGGAACCACGTACCACTACGTGGTTTACCTGCCGATGGACTGGACCCCCAAGCAGAAGTGGCCGGTCATCCTCTTCCTGCACGGGTCCGGTGAGCGTGGCTCCGATGGGCTCGATGAGACCCAGGTAGGCCTGCCCAACGCACTGCGTTCGCACTACGAGCGCTGGCCGTTTGTGGTGGTCATGCCCCAGGTTCCCTACAGCCACCATCATTGGACCGATCCGGACATCATGGCCATGGCCATGGCTGCGTTGAATACCGAGGTGAAGGAATTCCACGGCGACCCCGACCGCTTGTACCTTACCGGCATGTCCCTGGGCGGCTACGGGGTATGGGAGATCGCCAAGAATTACCCCGGCCATTTTGCCGCCATCGCCCCAGTATGCGGGGGCATCTACTGGTCCTACGCTCCCGGTCGATGGCACCAGCCTGAACTGGTCCCGGAGTACGTAAAAGCCGTCGGCCGTACACCGGTATGGCTGTTTCACGGGGCAGACGATCCGGTCGTCTCTCCTGCCCAATCGCAGATCATGTACGCCGCAATCAGTGCCGCCGGCGGAAACGTACGCTTCTGGGAATATGCCAACCAACATCACAACGCCTGGGATCGGGCGTACGTCGATCCGGAATTGCCGCAGTGGTTTCTCGCCCACCGCCTCTCCGACATCGCGACCACCAAGCCGTATGCGGAGAAACGGGTCATCCCTATCCACCCGCCGCCGATCCGCGTCGATCCCAGCGTCTACGACGCCTACCAGGGGGAATACATCGATGCCGGTGTCACTCAGGTGACCATCTTCCGCCAGGGAGCCCGATTGATGTCGAGGAATCGCACCGGGGATCAGACCGAGTTGCTCCCCGAGCAACCGAATCGGTTCTTTTATCCCAGCGGCAGCAGCACCCGCCTCACCTTCGAGAAGGGTCCGGATGGGCGCGTCACGGGGCTTATGTTTTCCGATGACCGGCACCAGGAACTGTGGGAAAAGGCGCCGCAGCAGAATGCACCGTAAACGCTGCTTGTGCAAAGACCAGGTGACGCGGACCCGCGTCAGTACTGGTTGAAGCCCGGCTTTGCACGCGGGGGTGCTCGTTTCCACAGGGGTTTTGTGGGGTGGCTGTGCAGACGGTGGGGAAGGGGTAACCCAACCTGGAGATATTCTCCCCTCTTCCTGCTTTTCATTTTCGAGTGGACCACTTTTCTAAAACGGGGGCAGCTGTGATCCTCGCCTGCAGGGTGGTTCCGGACCTGGTTTCCACTTTTCCGGCGACAACGGTTACTGCTACTAGGAAGAATTTCAATATTTTCTTTTCCGTAGTAGTCGTAGAACTTTCGTGTCCCGGGAATCCACAGGAAGCACAGGTTGACATTCTCAGGCGGGTTCGAGGTGGTGTAGAGTGAGTCAAACCAACAAGGGGGAAAAGACCATGCTTAGCGCAGGGTTGGAGCAGGAGAGACTGGTTGCACAGGGAGCCGCAACGATGGAGATCAGCGTCAGCCGTCAAGACCTGCTGCGGGAACTCAGTGCCACTCAGAGCGTGGTCGAGCGGAAGACCACCATTCCCATCCTCTCGAATTTCCTCCTGGAGGCTGGGCCTGGCGAAGGGGGTGGCGTCGACCGCCTTACGATCACTGCGACGGACCTGGACCAGAGCATTCGCACGTCCTGCCCGGCAAAAATCAAAAAGCCCGGGTCCTGCACGATCCCAGCGCGTAAGCTCTTCGACTATGTCAAGCTGCTGCCCGATGGGGAGATTTCCATCAAGCTGATGGAGAACCACTGGGTGCAGATTCGTTCCGGCCGCTCCAACACCAAGATGGTGGGTATGGCCCGGGCCAATTTTCCCCAAGTGGCGGAATTTCCTGAGGTCGGGCTGACCCAGCTGTCCACGGCTTCGATCAAGAGCATGATTGCGAAGACGATCTTCGCCATCTCGAATGAGGAATCGCGTTATACGCTCAACGGCGCGCTGCTGATCTTGAAGGCGGAATCCCTGTCCATGGTAGCTACCGACGGGCACCGGCTGGCGCACATCGAGAAATCGGGAGAAACGCTGGAGAATATCAGCGGGGAGAAGAAGACGCTGATTCCGCGGAAGGCGTTGGCGGAGTTGCAATCACTGCTCGCGGATAGCGATGGGGCATCGATCGATTTTTTCGATGACGAGCACACCTTGTTTTTCCGCTTAGGGCATCGGGTGCTCACCACGCGCAAGCTCACTGGCCAGTTTCCCAACTACGAGGCGGTGCTGCCCCGGGACAACAGCAAATTTGTGGTGGTGCGCAGTGAAGAGTTGATGGGTTCGATCCAGCGCGTGGCGCAGTTCGCCGACGAACGCTCTGGTGCGATCAAGATCCGCCTGGAACAGAACGAGATGAGGATATCTTCCTCCTCCACGGAATCGGGTGAATCAGAAGACACGATCGAAACGCCGTACAGCTTCGATCCCATCGTGGTCGGCTTCAATTCGACTTATTTGATCGATTTTCTCAAGGCAGTCGGCCCCAACGGGGAAGTGCGGCTGGAGTTCAAAGACGCCCAGTCCGCCGGCCAGATGCGCCCGGAAGATCCGGCCGATGATTTCAGATATCGCTATGTGATTATGCCCATGCGGATCTGAGCGGAAGCAGAGTGGCTGAACTAGCCGCGAGAAAACTACAGCTCAGTCAACCGCAGCACTCGATGGGTGCCCCATGTTCGCGCCAGCGTACGTGGGCCGATTATGGATTCTTCGAATGCTTTCACCTAAGGAGTAGAAACGATTGATGGGCTTCGCCCGTCTTTTTCGGCCCACGTTCGCTGGCGCGAACATGGGGCGCCCATCGAGTGCTGCGGTTGACTGAGGTTTTTGCTCTGGCCTCAAGCCTTCTTGGAAGTTGTTTTCTTCGCCGCCGTTTTCTTGACTGCTTTTTTGGCTGGGGCTTTTTTTGCCGGCTTGGCGCGTACGACGGCCGTCTTCTCCACCAGCATCTTCTTTAGCTCGTCCTGTTCCAGCGCGCGCGCAGAATTTCTTAGCCGTTCGATGTTGTAGAAGGTGCGCTTTTCGGCGAGAAAGATGTGGACTACAAAATCGACGTAATCCATCAGGATCCATTCGCCTTGGCGCCGGCCCTCCACAGAGTTGGGGTAGGTTTGAAAGTCTTTTTTCATGCGGATCTCGATTTCGTCGGCGATGGCTTGGGTCTGCCGTTCGTTCGATCCGCTGGTAATTAGAAAAAAGTCGGTGAAGCCGGCGTCCACCGCATCCAGTTCGAGAATACGAGTGTCCTCGGCTTTCTTGTCTTCACAGGCCTCCGCTGCGGCCAATACCATGCGGCGTGTTTCCGTAGTTGCCATTCGGCTGGGTCAAAACTCCTTCGTCTCTATGGTATCTCTACCGGCCGGTAAAGGCCGTGGGCGCGAATATACGCGGCTACGGCGGGAATCAGAAGTGTCTGCTGCTCCGATCCTTCCGCCAGAGCGGCGCGAATCTCAGTGGCAGAAATGTCCTGGTCGAGGTCGGGCAATAGAAATACCGCCGAGCTCTGACCGGAAGGCCCTGACAGCGAAAAGCGGGTGTAGGCTGCTTCGCGCTGCTCCCCCGTAGTCCTTACGCCATCCGGCAAGGCGGAGTTGATTTCCCGGAGCGAGAACCCAGGTCTACCGGCAACGATAAAGTCGCAAAGAAACAGTAATTCGGCGCATTGATGCCAACGCTTCAGGGTGAGGAAAGAATCGGCGCCGAGCAGAGAAAACAGCGTATCCGACGGCTGGAGCTGCTTTCGCAAGCGCCGCAGGGTGTCGAAGGTATAGTTTGGCTGCCCGTCTGGTCGAGGTGCGTCTATATCGCTTGCGGTGAGTCTTGGGTCGGCCGCGACCGCAAGCGAGACCATCGCAAATCGGTCCTCAAAGCTGGAGTGGGACGAGCCGCCCTTGAGCGGCTGAGTGCCCACAGGGGCCACCAGTACCTGGTCAAGCGCCAGCCGCTCGATGGCCGCGCGGGCGATAGCGATGTGGCCGCAGTGGGGCGGGTCGAAGGTGCCCCCGAAGAAGGCTATACGCATAGGGGCATCGTATCGCGTCGACTGTATTCTGAGGCCAGTCCTATGCTCACCGCCTACATTGCGCTTGGCTCCAATCTTGACAACCGCGCGCACACTCTGGCTGTCGCGACGGAGCGTTTGAGCGCCCTGGGCCGGGTCGCAGCGCGCTCGTCAATTTACGAGACTGAGCCGGTGGGGTATCGCGATCAGCCGGCTTTCCTGAATGCTGTGGTGGCTCTGGAGACAGATTTGGAGCCGCTCGAACTGCTGCGTGGTTTGCTGGCCATCGAACGGGAACTGGGGCGTGATCGCAGCCGTGGGGTGGTCAACGGTCCCCGGACGCTGGATCTCGATTTGCTCCTGATGGGGGACGCAACGGCGGCCGGAGAGGAGCTGACGTTGCCTCATCCGGAGCTCACGAAGCGCCGCTTTGTGCTTGCGCCGCTGGCCGAGATTGCCCCGGGGGTTCGGCATCCACAGGGTGGTCAAACCGTAGCAGAGCTATTGGCCATGCTGCCGGACGAGGGCGAGAACCGCATTTCCGCCGTACGCCGGCTGGAGAAAATTTGGGATCTGCGGTTTCCCCTGCCCAGTTCCCCGCAAAACGTGGCGGGGTAAAATCGCTCAGTGTCTCTCGCTTTTACGATAGAAGCCGAAGATGGGCAGGCGAGGCGGGCGACCATGACGCTGCCCCATGGGCAGGTCCAAACACCGGCCTTTATGCCCGTCGGTACGGCCGGGTCGGTCAAGGGTATTCCGCAGCATCTGCTCGAGCAGCTGGATGCCCAGATCATCCTCGGCAACACCTACCACCTGTACCTGCGCCCAGGCCACGAGCTCATCCGCCGGCTTGGAGGGCTGCACCGCTTCATCGCATGGCCGCGGCCCATGCTCACCGATTCCGGCGGATTTCAAGTCTTCAGCCTCAACGAGCTGCGCAAAGTCAGCGAAGAGGGGGTGCGGTTCCGCTCGCACCTGGATGGATCCTCCCACTTCTTCTCTCCAGAACACTCGATGGATGTGCAAATGGCTCTCGGAGCCGACATCATCATGGCGTTCGACGAATGCACCGAATATCCCGCCGACCGCGGCCGCGCGCTGCAGTCGCTGGAATTGACCCTGCGTTGGGCCAGACGCAGCCTCGACCACGTCAACCTCTACGCCAAGGATGGCCAATCGCTGTTTGGGATCGTGCAAGGCGGTATGTTTCCGGATCTGCGGCGCCAGTCAGCCGAACAACTGGTGGCGATGGATTTCCCGGGATACGCCATCGGAGGCTTGAGCGTGGGCGAACCACGGCCGCTCACCCGGGAAATCATCGAAAGCACCCTGCCGTTGCTACCACGGGATAAACCCAGGTACGTCATGGGGGTCGGCTACCCGGATGAGATTGTCGAGTACGCCGCCATGGGAGTCGACATGATGGACTGCACCATCCCCACCCGCGCCGCCCGCCACGGCCTGCTTTTCACTTCAGGGGGGCGGCTGAACATCAGAAACCGCCGTTTTGCCGAGGACCAGGGCCCACCTGACCCAAACTGTGGCTGCCTGGTCTGCGGCCGCTACAGCCGGGCCTATCTGCGCCACCTGATGGCTGCCCAGGAGCCGCTGGCCGGGGTGCTGAACACCCTGCACAACCTCGCCTACTACCTTGACACCATGCGGGCGGTGCGAAATGCTATTGCGACCGGCACGCTTCCCGCGCTCCTGGCCCGCGTCCGGTCGCAGCCCGCTCGCGTCGGCGAGTAGACAAACCGGCACAGATAAGCTGTAGTAGAAAGCTGGACAAGAAATGATTCGAGGATTAGTGCGTTGACCCTTACCCCGCTCTTACTGGCTCCAGTCATTCCACCCGGGCTGGTGACCTTTCTCCCGTTCCTGCTGATTATTGTTGTCTTTTACCTGATGCTGGTGCGGCCTAACCAGAAGAAGCAAAAGCAGTGGCAGGAGATGCTGGCAAGCCTCAAACCCGGCGACCGCATTACCACCACCGGCGGCATGCGGGGAACTATTATTTCTCTCAAGGAAGATGCGATTCAGTTGCGCGTTCCACCAGACGGCATAAAAATAGAGGTCATCAAGAGCGCGATCGCTTCCGTGACAACTAACCAAGAGGAAGCGAAATAAGCCAGTCGTCCCATGCGTAAAACCATTCTTATCCTTGCAGTCCTTCTCGTTTTCGTCTTTGGAATTTTTGGCATTCCAAAGGGTATTGGCCTGTCTTCGTGGAAGACGGCGTTGACCGATCGCATCCATCTCGGCCTTGACCTCAAGGGCGGCATTCACCTGGTGTTGCAGGTGATGGTGAGCGAGGCGGTAGGCGCGGAGACCGATAATGCGGCTGGCCGCGTCCAAGCCGATTTGCAGCAGGGCGGATTTCCAGCCCGCTCGGTGCTGAAGCCCGATCCAAAGCGGCCTGAGCTGATCCAGGTTCAAGGCACGCCCGCGGACCGTACCGGCGACGTGCGCAGCCTGCTTGACTCGCGCTATGGCGCTCAATACACCATCAGTTCCGAGGCCAACAACAGCTGGACCCTCACGATGAAGCAAACGGAGGTGGAGTCGATCGAGCAGCATGCGCTGCAACAGGCGATTGACACCATCCGCACCCGCATCGATAACCTGGGCGTGGCCGAACCCACGATTCAGGAATACAACCTGGGGACCAATCAAATTCTGGTCGAGTTGCCCGGCGTGGATGACCTGAGCCGGGTCCGGGACATCATCCAGTCGACAGCCCGGCTGGAGATGCACCTGGGCTTAGGCGGGCCTTTCCCGACCGAAGAGGCCGCGGCGCAAAGCGTCGGCGGGACGGTGCCTCCCGAAGACATCGTTATGCAATACGGAGGCACTGAGCCGGAATTGCTGGGTCAGTACTATGTTTTGCAAAGGCTTCCGGTGGTGGCGGGCGACGACTTCCGCGATGCCCAGCCCTCGGTGGACGAAAATGGCCGCCCCGATGCGACGTTTATTCTCACTCGCAACGCGGGCGATCGCTTCTACCAGTTCACCAACTCGAACATCGGTAAAATGCTGGCCATCGTTCTCGATAACCGGGTCATGGAAGCGGCCAACATCCAGCAGGCGATTCGTGATCAGGGCCGTATCACTGGCCTCGGCAAAGATAAGGCACAAAATCTTTCGCTGATGCTGCGCACCGGCGCGCTGCCGGCCTCGATTCATTACCTGCAGGAAAGCGTGGTCGGGCCGTCGCTGGGCGCAGATTCCATTCGCAAAGGCGTGCTCGCGTCGATCGTCGGGATGCTGGCGGTCATGATCTTCATGCTCATTTACTACCACGGGGCCGGTATCAACGCTGATTTGGCGCTGATGCTGAACCTGGTGATCCTGTTGGGATTTATGGGCTTCTCCGGGGCCACATTGACCTTGCCGGGGATTGCCGGAGTGATCCTGACGATCGGCATGGGCGTCGATTCGAACGTGCTGATTTTCGAGCGCATCCGCGAAGAACTGCATGCCGGCAAGTCAGCCGCGGCAGCAGTGGACCAGGGATTTGCTCATGCCTGGGTGACCATTGTGGATACCCACGTGACCACGATTGTTTCGGCAGCGATCTTGTTTCTTTTCGGCACCGGACCGGTCAAAGGCTTTGCCGTGACCCTGAGTTTTGGTCTGTTCGCAAATTTGTTCACTGCGGTCTTTGTCTCCCGCCATATCTTCGATTCGATCCTCAAGCGCAAACAGCGCGGAGAAGCACTTTCGATCGGTTAGCGGCGGCGTACGAGTAAGCGGAGTTTCCATTGGAACTGTTTCGTGGCATTGAAGTCGATTGGCTAGGGAAAAAGTGGTATTTCCTCGCCTTTTCGCTGGTTTTTAGCGTATCGGGAATCCTGTCGATTCTTTTCTGGCATGGCATCAAGCTGGGGGTCGACTTCCGGGGCGGCACGCTGGTGTACGTCCAATTCGCGCAGCAGCCTGACCTTGACCGGATTCGTTTGGCGATCGACCGCGCCGGCATCCACGACAGCCGGATTCAGACCTACGGAACAGCAAGCCAACGTCAGGTGGCCATTTCGCTGGCGCAAAAGGAAACGCAAGAGTCGGCTCTCGATATCGGCCGGCAGACGATCGTCGGGGCGCTGAACTCAAACTACGCGAACAATGGCGCGGCCAACCAGGGCAAGCTGGACCTGGACAACGCCAGCCAGGGTACGTTGACCCAGTTCCTGCAGCAGAGCGATCCGGAGCAGTTGGCAAGCAGCGGCGGCGGGGCGCAAAAGTATGCGCAGCAGGCGGCGGCCATTCTGAATCATCGCGACCGTGACCTGAGCGGGCTTTTCACGAGTCTCGACCAGTTGAACGGCGTCGCGGATCCGGCGGTGGTGAATCAACTCAAGCAGGGCGGCTACCTTTCCGGCTTCCACGTCTTCGCCGCGGACATCATCGGGCCTCAGGTGGGAGCCGCCTTACGCAAGCAGGCGTTGCTGGCCACCCTCTACTCCCTGGCCGGGATGCTGGTTTATCTGTGGTTCCGTTTCGAGCTGATCTACGGCGTCGCCGCGGTAGTGGCTGTGTTTCACGACACCCTGATCACGGTCGGCGCGTTTAGCTTGTCCGACCAGGAAATCACGCTCACGGTCATCGCGGCTATTTTGACCTTGATCGGGTATTCGATGAACGACACCATCGTCGTCTTTGACCGCATCCGCGAGAACCTGCGCATGTCTCGCCGCGAGGACCTGACCACGGTGGTCAATCGGAGCATCAACCAGACCCTGAGCCGGACGGTTTTGACCTCGGGCCTGACGTTCCTTACGGTGCTATCGCTCTACGTATTTGGCGGCGAGGTTTTGCATGGTTTTTCCTTCGCGCTGGTGATCGGAATCCTCATCGGGACCTATTCGTCGATTGCCGTTGCGGCGCCCATGTTGGTGGCTTACCAGGAGTGGCGGGCCAAGCGAGGGAAGAAGGCGGTTCTCCCTGCGGGCAAGAAGGCCAGGGTCTAGCGTTTTCCTGCACAGTTGCTGCTCCTTAGGTTTAGGGCAGGTGCAGCAGCTCTGCCGTCGGGCGCTCCTTTGCCTTTGCGTGGCTCTGGTCTCACGATCAGAAAATATCTAATGAAGACAACCGCATTGGCAAAAGGCGGCATCCCCCGTTACAGTTTTACTTTGGCACACCGGTTTCCACAGGCTGCACAGGCCCCCTCAAGTTGCCAATAACCCATCGGGATCAAAAAAGAACAGGCTGGTGTCTAAGTAGGTACAAGTTCGAATATCCGAGGTAAGGCGATGTTTGAAGATTCTCTAATGGAGTCTGGTGGGAAGCTCAAGACCAAGAGTAAATATTGGTCGCTCGTGACCCTTGGCATTAATGCGGCCATCCTGGCAGCACTGATCATTTGGCCGTTGTTGCATCCGGAAGCGCTACCCACGCAGATGATGGCTACGCTGCTGGTAGCTCCTCCGCCCCCTCCGCCTCCTCCCCCGCCACCTCCACCTCAGGCTCCGGTCCAAGTCAAGATCAAGTCTGAGATGCTCGACAATCAATTGCAGGCGCCCAGCAAGATCCCGAAAGAGATCAAGCAGATTAAGGAATCTTCAGCTCCGCCCGCGATGGCTGGTGTCTCCGGCATGGAAGGAATGGGCGGCGGCACCCCCGGCGGTGTAATGGGCGGAATCCTCGGCGGTATTGGATCCGGTCCGGCGATCGTTAAGGCGGCGCCTCCCAAGAAGCTGAGCATCTCTTCCGGTGTCATGGCCGGTAACCTGCTCGACAAGACCATGCCCCAGTACCCCGCGATCGCGAAGGCGGCCCGGATTCAGGGAACCGTGGTTTTGCAGGCCACGATTTCGAAGACCGGCGCAATTCAAAACCTCAGGGTCATCAGCGGTCCTCCGATGCTGCAGCAATCAGCATTGGATGCTGTCCGCTCCTGGCGCTACAAACCGTATCTGCTCAATGGAGATCCCGTCGAAGTGGAGACTACGGTCAACGTAGTGTTCAACCTTGGTGGATAAAGCTGCGTGCCGGCACCGCTTGAATCGAAGGTGGTAGCCGGCACTTCCCTTTTGTGGTCACTTCGGGTCATATGAGAACGAAGTTGGCCGGTGCTAGCATCTGGATGCTTCAGATCCATAACAGTAGCTTTTCCGTAGGAGGAAAGACTCAGTGATTCTCGCTCACCTTACCCCGCTCGCCGCTCACCAAGCTGCTCTTGCCGTGTTCTTCTTCCAGGATTCTGGACAAACGGTCGGCTTCTCTCCGATGGACTTGTGGCATAACATGGGCCCTGCCGCAAAGGCCGTCGTTGCAGTTCTTTTCATCATGTCCATCTGGTCGTTGGCGGTAATTATCGACCGCGCGCTCTATTTCAGCGCGGCTCGCAAGCAGTCCCGGGAGTTTGCGCCCCGCGTTGCCGGCGCGCTCAAGGAAGGCAAGCTGGATGAAGCGGTGAAGGTTGCTGACCGGAACAAAAAGTCGCACCTGGCCGAGGTAGTCACGGCTGGTCTGCAAGAGTTCCGCAACTATGGTGGCGGTGGCGCTATCACCGAGGAGCAGATTGAATCCAGCAAGCGCGCCCTCGAGCGCTCGGAAGCAATTGTGCACGCCAAGCTGAAGAGGGGTTTGGGCGGTCTGGCAACCATTGGTTCCACGGCGCCCTTTATCGGGCTGTTCGGAACAGTGGTCGGTATCTTGAACGCCTTCCAACAGATTGCTACCCAGAAGACGTCCGGCATCGGCGCGGTGGCCGGCGGTATCTCGGAAGCTCTGGTAACTACGGCATTCGGCCTGCTGGTGGCCATCCCCGCTGTTATGACGTTCAACTATTTCACCGGTAAGGTGGAAGCGTTTGACGTCGAGATGGACAACTCCTCCAGTGAATTGATCGACTACTTCATCAAGCAGAGCCACCGCCGCTAGGCGGCAGGTGCGGTTTTCAGTATTCGATAGCGAGAGTCTTGCGCCGGTTGGAACGGAAGTAAAAAATCCGTTCCAACCTGGCGATTTCCACCGAATTCACAGTAAAGTCATCTTGAGGTGGGCCAGCCTGGAGCGTTTTCAGAGAGAGTGCGAGCACCCCCTCTGAAAACGCTATAGCCGCTCGAAACCCACGGAGCAAAAACAAATGGCAATCACAGTCAGAAACGAAGGCGCCAAAGTAAATTCGAACATCAACGTCACGCCCATGGTGGATGTGATGCTGGTGCTGCTTATCGTTTTCATGGTCATCACGCCGATGCTGCAGAACAAGGTGAATATCGAGTTGGCCAAAGTCACCGACCCGACCTCGATGCCCGATGCTGACAAGGAAGATTCGGTGGTGGTAGCGATTACCCGCGACAGCAAGGTCTACTTGGGGCAGAACCAGGTTTCGATGGCTGACCTCGGGGCCAAGGTCGCTGACATGTTGCAGAACAAGACCTCGAAGCAGATCTTTATGCGAGCCGATGCCCGGGCACAGTATGGGACGGTGATGGATGCCATTGACGATGTCCGCGCCGCGGGTGTAGATCAGGTAGGTCTGTTGACCGACCGCCGGCAGGATCAGGCTGCAGCCGCAACCACCCCGCCCGCTGGACAGTGAGTCGGCGGCACAATGCTTTCCAACGATTAGCGACAGAGAAAATGAGGACCGAAAAATGGCAATGGGTGGTGGTGACACTGGTGGCCTTAATTCCAGCATCAATGTAACTCCGATGATCGATGTGTTGCTGGTGCTGTTGATCGTATTCATGGTTATTACACCGGTGACGCCTAAGGGGCTGGACGCCTTGGTGCCGCAGCCGCCGAAGGACAAGCAAAAGCAGCAGGACAACGACCGGACGATCGTGGTCCAGGTTACCCATCGGCCGGGTGGAGGAGTTCCGGGTTACAAGATCAACGAGCTTGACGTGGCTCATGGAGATCTGTTGAACAAGCTGGAAGGGATCTTTGCTACCCGGGCAGAGAAAATCATGTTCGTCAAGGGCGATGCGGGGCTCGATTTCTCCGCGATCGCAGATGTTCTTGATATTGGGCATGAGGCGGGTGTCGACCACATTGGCCTGATTACGCCGAAGGTGGAAGCGGGACAGTAATGCCATGCGTCGGAGAGAACTCCGGCACACAGGAAGTTGTTGGGTAGTTTGCAGGCCGGGCCCCGTGGAATCGAAGGAAAGGTAGCCTGACCCTGCTGGATGAACTGCGAGACCAAATACCAGTGCGCTTCACCACGGGTCCGTGGATGCTCAATGGGCATCCACGGGCTCTGTTTTTTGCGCGGTGCTTGCTAGTAGGCCGAAACCAATTACAATCACAGCGCGGAGTTTTTTCCCCTCGAGTTGCAGGCCCGGGTGATAGCTGGTAAGAGATTCATTAGATCTCAGGCTGGATCTTGGGCGACCATAAGGAGATTTGAACCAGAATGAAGCGAAGCGCATATTTTCCGGTGCTTGCGGTCGCCACCCTGTCGCTGCTGACCATGGTTACCGGGTGCAGTAAGCTACAGGCTCGCGATCAACTCATCAAAGGCGTTCAGGCATATAAGAATGCCAAGTTTGAAGAGGCCATCGACCACTTCCAGAACGCGGAGCGGCTTGACCCGCAACTGGCAAATGCGCCTCTTTATCTCGCCACTGCCTACGCGCAACAGGTGGTTCCGGATGCCAATACCCCTGAAAACACAAAGAATGCGCGGCTGGCGGTCAACGCCTATCAGCAGGTGCTGCAGAAGGATCCAAACGACCTGAACGCGCTGCGCGGGATCGCTGCGGTCTACCTGAATACAGGCAAGACGGACGAGGCCAAGCAGTGGCAGAGGAAGGTCACGACCGTCGACCCCAACGATCCGGTTGCGCTTTACACCATCGGCGTCATCGATTGGCGCGTGGCCTATAGGAATGCGATCGCGACCCGCAACGGGCTAGGGCTGCAGGACAACGGCGACATGATCAAGGACAAGGCTGCATGCCAGAAGTTGGCGGAGCAGAATGGTCCTCTCGTCGACGAGGGCATAAAGGCCCTGCAACAGGCGGTACAAATTCGTCCTGGGTACGACGACGCGATGTCGTATTTGAGCTTGCTCTACCGCCGCAAGGCCGACCTCGACTGCGGTGATGAAGCAGGCCACAAGGCGGATATGGCTCAATTCGACCACTGGCGCGATCAGACGATGGCTACCCGCAAGGCAAACGAAGAGAAGAAGAACCAACAGACACCTGGCGGCATTACCATGGACAACACCTCGGGCAAGTAGTCGCTTTCAGAACCCTTCCACCAGCCCCTGGCTACGGCCAGGGGCTAGTTGCTTTAAGCAACCGTCACCGTTACAGGGCATTGTCATGTTGCTTGAAGTCGACCGACTCTCGATCTACTTTCGTGGCCACGCAGTCGTCAACGACGTGAGTTTTTCTGTCGGGGCCGGCGAGGTTTTGGGTCTGGTGGGTGAGTCTGGATCGGGAAAGTCGCTGACCTCGCTGTCGATCTTGCGGCTGGTCGATGCCGCGGCGAAGGTCGAAGGCGCGATTCGCTTTGAGGGCACAGACTTATTGCGCCTGAAGCCGGAACAGATGCGCCAGTACCGCGGGCGTAAGATCGCCATGATCTTTCAGGAACCGATGACGGCGCTGAACCCGGTGATGCCGGTCGGGCGGCAGATTGCGGAAGCGATCGAAACCCACCAGCCGGAGTTGGGGCGCAGGCGGGTACGGGAGGCGGTGCTGGAGGCGATGACCGAAGTTGCGATTGCCGGGCCTGAGCAGCGGCTGGGTGATTATCCGCACCAGTTCTCCGGAGGTCAGCGGCAGCGCTTGCTGATCGCCATGGCGCTGGTAAACCGCCCGGCCCTACTGATCGCCGATGAGCCGACCACCGCACTGGACGTCACCGTGCAGGCCCAGATTCTGCTGCTCCTCAAAGCGCTGCAACAGCGTAACCGGCTGGGTATGCTGTTTATCTCCCACGATCTGGCCGTGGTCGCGCAGGTTGCCGACCGGGTAGCGGTGATGCGGCGGGGGATGTTGCTGGAGACCGGCACCCGCGACCAGGTGTTTCTTGACCCCCGGCATCCTTACACCCGGAGCCTGCTGGGCGCCGTGCCTACGCTCCATACCGACCGGAACCAGCCGCTGGCCACGTTGGCTACGGCGGAGGGACCGGCCGGCATCCTGCTGGAACAGGCTCCCGGACACTGGGTGCGTAGTATCTAGTGGGTCTGATACTCTGATTGTTTGCGGCATGCTTTCGGGTGACCTAAGGGCCCTTAGTAAGCAAGTCGCCAACAGGACATTCCAGCAATGCGCGCACTCCTTCTTTCCGACATTCACGCCAACATCGATGCCCTGGAGGCAGTCCTGGACGTTGCTCCGGCCCACGATTTGGTCTGGAATCTGGGAGATGTCGTGGGTTATGGTGCGGCGCCGAATGAAGTGATTGAGCGGGTCCGCGGCCTGGGCAACACGTTCGTTCGGGGGAACCACGACCGCGCTTGCAGTGGGCAGTCGTCGCTCGAGGATTTTAATCCGGTAGCGAGCCGCGCCGCGCGCTGGACGCGGCAAGTGCTCACCGATGAGCACATAGATTGGCTGCAGCATCTGGCTCGGGGACCGATTACTCCGGATGGTCCGCAAGTAAGCTGCATGCACGGATCGTACCTCGACGAGGATGAGTACTTGCTCTCGGTGCGCGATGCGCGAGGGCCATTGAGGCAAGCGGAAACCCGCATTAATTTCTTCGGGCACACTCATATCCAGGGAGGCTTCGCTACGAATGGCGAGGACTGGTTCAAGCTGGACCCGGTCTATTTGGGTGAAGACGAGCCGGATGTGTCGGAGTTATTGCTGGTTCCTGGGGCGCGGTATTTGATTAATCCAGGATCGGTGGGTCAACCACGGGACAATGATCGCCGGGCTGCGTTTGCTTTGTATGACGATGAGCGAATGCTCGTGGAATTTCGGCGTGTACCTTACGACTTTCGTCTGGCGCAGATGCGCATCCTGCGCGCCGGCCTTCCTGACCAGCTGGCCATGCGGCTGAGCTACGGACGGTAAACCGCAGATCCCTCGGAGCGGCCCAGCGCTCCGAATGAACAAGCGGGCGGTGGGGCCAAGAGAAATCACGATGGGTGCCCCATGCTCGCATCAGCGTACGTGGGCCGAAAAAGACGGGCGAAGCCCATCAAACGCTTCTAGTCCTTAAGTGAAAGCATAGGAATAATTCATAATCGGCCCACGTACGCTGGTGCGAACATGGGGCACCCAGAATGGTTCCGCTTAGTCCTGGACTGTTCAGTCGTCACTTAACGCGCCGCGCGCAAAGGGGACAGTGGACGATACCGAATGGAGGCACCGCCCTCCCCTTGTCAGTTCTAACGCGGGCTTACTCTTCCTCTGGCTTGACGGTGACCTTGATGTGGGCGGTCACTTCGCGATGCAGCTTCACCGGCACATGGAATTCGCCGAGTTGCCGTAGCGGCTCTTCCAGCTGCAGCTTGCGGCGGTCAATAGTGAACCCCTTCTGCTCCAACTGATGGGCGATCTCAGCCGCAGTCACTGAGCCGAAGAGATGTTCGTTCTCACCGACCTTGCGTGCGAACACCAACTCCACCTGGTTCAGCTGCGTAACCAGCAATTCAGCTTCGGACTTCTCCTTCGCCGAACGCCGCACCGCAGCCTGCTTCATCTGGTCGATCACCACTTTGTTGGCCGCCGTGGCTTCCATGGCCAGCTTGTGCGGGAGCAGATAATTGCGCCCGTAACCGTCAGCGACCTTCACCACATCGCCGCGCTGGCCGAGCTTGTTGACATCTTCTTTCAGAATGACTTCCATGAGCTCTCCTACCTTAGTAGCGCGCCGCGAAGGGCAGCAATGCAATGTTGCGAGCCTGCTTGATGGCGCGCGCCAACCCGCGCTGATGGGTGGTGCAGACACCGGTAAGACGGCGAGGCACAATCTTGCCCCGCTCGGCTACAAACTGCTGCAGCAGGCGCACATCACGATAGTGGATCGCATCGATTTTCTCGACACAGAACTTGCAAACCTTCTTGCGGCGAAAGAACTTGCGTCCGCCGCCGCCAGGGCCGCTGGGGCGTGCACCCGGGGGACGTCCGCCGGGACCGGATGACCCAGGGCCGGAACCCTCGGGCCGGGATACGCTTGGTGTGCTGGTTTCGTCAGCCATAATTATCGATTCCTTTCAAAAGTGCTTAGGCGCTGGCGGCTTCCGCTGCGGGAGCGGGAACCGGCTCAACGGGAGCTGCAGCCGCCGGTTGGGCGCTGAGCTTCTTACGCGTGGCGCGGATGGCTTTGATCTTGGCCACGCGCTTCTCTTCTTCATCCATGCGGACGGAGATGAATTTGATGACCGGCTCGGAGACGCGCAGACGACGCTCAATCTCACCCACCAACGAACCGTCGGCCAGGATCGTCATCAGCACATAGTTGCCGTCGTTGAACTTCTTTACGGTGTAGGCAAGCTTGCGGCGGCCCAGCTTCTCAAGCGACTTGATGCTGCCGCCACCCTGGGTAACATTCGCCTCCAGACCGGCGATCAGCTTGTCGAGGTCTTCGTCCAGAATGTCAGGACGAACAATAAACATCACTTCGTACGTGCGTTGCATGGCTACTCTCCAATTCCTTCTTGCTCGCCGGTTTCGCGGCGATTGAACTCATTCATTGCCGGCCCGGCGCCCTTCGCCAACACCGTCTCTACTGCCCGCGCAGTGCGATCCAAAACCTCATCGAGGATCGCCAGCTGCGGCTTGCGCCAGGGCGTAAGCACGTAGTCTTTCCGCCCCCGCCGCGCTCGCTCCGCCGCTTCCTCGCCCTCGGGAGCAACCCCGATGCGAATGCGCAGCCACTCCTCACTGCCTAACGCCCCGGAGACAGACCGGACGCCGTTATGGCCGCCCGAACTACCCCGTTCCCGGATGCGCAACGAGCCCAATCGCAACGCGATCTCGTCGTAAATCACGATCAGATCGCGCGCTGGATCGGCGCCAAACTCCTTCACCAATGCCTGAACCGACATACCGCTCAGGTTCATGTAGGTTTCAGGTTTGGCCAGGACCACTTCTCTGCCCGCGATACTAACGGTAGCCGTTAGTGCGCGACAGCGGCGGTTGTTGACCGCCACCCCACCCTGCTCCGCCAGCCGGTCAATCGCCAGGAAGCCTGCATTGTGGGGGGTGAACTGGTACTCGATGCCCGGATTCCCCAGACCGACTACGATCGCCTTACCTTCCCCGGCCACCAGGTTCAGAGCCAGGTCACTTCTTTCCACCCTTTTCCGCAGGCGCATCCGCCGCGTCCGTCTTGCCCTTCTTGGCCACTTCCGGTTCCGTCGGAGCCGCAGCAGTCGCATCCACCGCCGGCGCCGCCTCTTCCTTAATGGACACGACGTGGGCGACCGTAGCGTTCGCATCGCTAATAAATTTGAGCTTGCCGGCATGCGGCAGATCGGACACGCGAATGGAACTGTTCAATCCTAAGCCGCTGACGTTCAAGTCAATGTGACTCGGAATATCACCCGGGAGGCACTCGATCTCCACTTCGCGCAACACCTGGTCGAGAATGCCGCCTTGCATCTTGACCCCAACCGGAATGCCTTCCAGCAATACAGGCACCTTGACGCGTATCGCCTTATCCATCGCGATGCGCTTCAAGTCGATGTGCATCAGCATGCCCTTGATGGGCTCGTACTGCCAATCGACAATCATGGCCTTGGTTTTGCCGCCGCCGATCTCCACATCGAAGATCGTGTTATGGCCCGAATCCGAATGAAGGATGCGGGTAATCTGCTTGGGGTCGAGCTCTACTGCAACCGAGGGTTCCTTGGCTCCGTAAAGGACGCCCGGAATCATACCGGCGACGCGCACCCGGCGGGCGGCATTCTTGTTTAACTTACCCTCGCGGGGTTTTGCTGCAACCACTTCCTGCTCAGCCATACTTTTCTCCTAACTAAACAACGAGCTAACGCTGGTCTCCATGTGAATACTCTCGATCGTCGCGCCCAACAGGCCGGCCACGGAGAGCACCTTAATCTTTCCCTGCCGCTCCAGCTTCTGCGCTTCTTCACGCAGCGGGATGGAGTCGGTAACCACCACTTCCTGCAGCTTCGAGTTGCTGATGCGCTCGATGGCCGGCCCGGACAACACCGGATGCGAAGCCGCCGCGTACACCTTCACCGCACCCGCCTCGAGCAGCGCCTGCGCCGTCTTCACCAAGGTGCCCGCGGTATCGATGATGTCGTCGATGATCAGGCAGGTTCTTCCCTGCACATCGCCGATCACGTTCATCACTTCCGTCACGTTCAAGTCCGTTCGCCGCTTATCGACAATGGCCAACGGCGCCTGCATCTTGGTCGCGAAAAACCGCGCCCGCTCCACGCCGCCCGCATCCGGAGAAACCACCGTAAGCGCAGGCAGGTTGAGTTCCCGGAAGTAGCTCACCATCACCGGACTGGCGAACATATGATCCACCGGGATATTAAAAAACCCCTGGATCTGCGCTGCGTGCAGGTCCATGAACAGCGCCCGGTTGGCTCCCGCGGTGGTCAACAGATCCGCCACCAGCTTGGACGAGATCGCCACCCGCGGGCGATCTTTCCGATCTTGCCGGGCATAACCGTAATACGGCACTACCACCGTGATTCGTCCGGCGGACGCGCGCTTCAGCGCGTCAATCATGATCAGCAATTCCACCAGGTGCTGATCCACCGGGAAGCACGTCGGCTGCACGATGAACACATCCACGCCGCGGACGTTCTCGAGCAACTGAAAATAAATCTCTCCGTCGGCAAAACGCTGCAGCTTGCTCTCGCCCAGCTGCACCCCGACGTGGGTACAAATATCCACTGCCAATTTGCGGTTGGCGGAACCGGCGAAGATCTTGAACCGCTTATCTTCGCTTAACCGTCCGGCCCGCTTTCGCTCCGGCGCCGGTTTGGCGGGTTTGCTTTCCTGGACTGCGCTGCTCACCTCTTGTTGCGAGGCAGGTACCGTCAACACACTCGATTCACCCTTCACACGAACCTCCCAAGCTGGTTTGCTATGGTTGTTCCGCCTGATTGTCGGGCCACGGACGACAGAGTCCGTGACAGGAAAGCTGGCTGGGCGACTAGGAGTCGAACCTAGACAAAGTGCTCCAAAGGCACTTGACCTACCATTAGTCGATCGCCCAACTGGGGACCGCGTTTGCCACCATCATATTGCGCCAGTAATCGTCGCGAGGCAACGTGCTCGTCACCAAGCCAGTTACACCGTGACGCTCGAGACGACTCACCGCCGCCTGTGCCCCTTCCGGCGTGCGGTAAAGCCCAAAAAGAGCCGAACCGGACCCGGAAAGACCTGCATAGACAGCCTCGTCCTCCGTGCTGGAACCAGACACGAGAATGCGCTTGATTTCACCGAGAAAGGGATACTGCGGAAAGACGACTCGTTCAAAGTCGTTTTCAATCCCGGTTCGGACAAGCGCGAGAAGCGGATCCTCGGCCCGGTCTGCTCTCAAAGAGAAGACACCGGAGGAGTGCGGCTCGCTAAATGCAGCAGCGATCGACCGACTCAACTCTGTGATTGTAGCGGACGGAGACCCCCCGGTCAACGCGTCCCAGTCGCGATAGGCTTGGGGAGTCGAGACGCCGATGGCCGGCAGCGCCAGCACGCAAGAGCGGGCCGGAATATCCGGCAGTGGATAGACCTCTTCTCCGCGCCCCACACCGATCACGGCGCCGCCCAGCAGAAATAGAGGCACATCGGAGCCAATCTCCGCCGCCACGCGCAGGCGATCAGGCGGCGGCAAACGTCGGCCGAGTTCCTGTTCCAGTCCAATCAGCGCGGCAATCGCGTTGGCTGAGCCCGCGCCCAGGCCGCCTTGCAACGGCAATTGTTTATCGATGTGTATGCGCACCTGGGCGTGAAGGTTGAGCGCTTTCAGGCAGCGTTCCACCATACGCCACGCGGTATTCCCGGAGTCGGTAGGCACCTGGGGATGAGTGCTGCTGAGCGAGATCTGGGTTGTGCCGGCCACCTGCGCTTCTACCGTCACCCACTCATGCAAGGCCAGGGTCTGGTAGACGGTGCTGAGCTGGTGGAACCCATCCGGACGCACCGGACCAATGGCCAAGCCGAGATTGATCTTGGTATGCGATCGAACGCGGGTGGGCATCTGTTTGATTTTAGTCCGCTGGCCTTACCACGGTGACTTCATGACGCCGCATAAAATGATTTGTCTGTTGCCAATCGTATTAGCGAGAGAGGAAACTCTCAGACGATGCAGCCCTTCCCCGAGAGACTGGTCGAAATTGGCATGGCCTTTGCCGGCGTGGTTGGACTGCTGATTTTGATCGCTCCCACTTTCGGTGTGAAGCCAAAGCCAACGGCCGATGGCTGGCGCTTCCCGGTGAAACCGACCTGCCTGCTGCTTTACTACCTGGCTCTGTGCGGCGGGATGGGTGCAGTGGCTCTGAGTTCTTCGCATCTACTGGCGTACGGGGTTTCGAGCCGGCTCGCCTGGGCGGGTTTTGCTTTCGGATTCCTGTTGGTTCCCCTGGTATTGGCGGACTGGCCCGAAGCGCTGGTCCTGGACGGGCAAGGAATGCTCGAAGGGTGCTGCGCCTCCAGCCGCATTCGTTGGCAAGAGCTCAACCATATACGGGAATATCGTATTCGCTGCGATCGCGGCTTCGTTATTGAGGGCTCCGGCGGGAAGCAGTTAGTGGTCGCCAACATTGCTTATGACGCCGAGGCTGTGCTCGACTATCTGCTGCAGTGGCGCCCGGTCCCGTATTATTCCCTACGCGACCAGATGCCTCCTCTTTCCATCCTTGGCGACCGTCAGATTCGGTAGTTGCGTTAACCCTCCACATCCTACCCCTCCCCAATCAGAACTCCGCAGTGAGAAGATAGTAAGGACACAACGGAGCCAAGAAGTTCCGTGGAAACGGCGAGATGCTCAGAACGATTTCGACCCACGTATTTCTGCGCCAGCGGCTGCATCCTGGGCTGCTGGAGACTTTAGCCAAGGGAGGCGCGCAGGGAATCGAGATTTTCGCCGCGCGCCAGCATTTCGACTACACCTCCAAACCGCACGTAAAGGAAATTGCGCTTTGGTTCTCGTCTAATCCGACGGAACCATTTTCCATGCACATGCCGCTGTTCGGGGATACCGAGATGGGGCGCAGCGGCTCACCCGGTGTGAACGTCGTTCATCCGGAGAAATCGCGGCGTATTGACGCCATGGATGAGGTAAAGCGGGCGCTCGAAACTGCCGAAGAAATGCCGCTGCGCTATTTGATTCTGCACCTAGGGGAACGCGAAGATCAGTGGAGTCCCCGCACCCTGGAGCACGCGATGACGGCCATCGAACACCTGCAGGCGTTTGCCCGGCCGCTGGGCGTGAAACTGCTGCTCGAAAACATACAGAACGAAGTGACGGAATCGGCGAACTTGGCGGAGATCATCAGGATCGGCCACTTCAAAGACGTGGGGGTCTGTATGGACGTTGGCCATGCGCACATCGGCGGTGGCATTGCTGCGGCCATTGCGGAGTTGAAGCCGCTGATCCGATCCAGCCATATCCACGACAACCATGGGCAGAAGGATGAGCATCTCTGGCCTGGAGACGGAACCATCTCCTGGGCGGAGACCATGCAGGATTTGCGCACCGCGCCGGAGTTGTCGGCCGCCGTGCTGGAGATCCATTACCAGCCCGAGGATTCGCCGGAGCACGTCGCTAGCCGCGCTGCGGAAACTTTCAAGAAGCTCGAGCTGTAGGTGCCCATGGATATTCCGGTAGCTACCATCGCCACCCTGAACCAGCATGAGGGAGAGCAGGTCACACTCAGGGGGTGGCTCTACAATTTGCGCGAGAGCGGGAAGCTGCTCTTCCCCATCTTCCGCGACGGTACGGGCACGGTACAGGGAATTGTGCCCAAGGCCGCGGTGCTGCCTGAGGTCTTCGAGCGTGTGCGGGGTCTGACGCTGGAATCCAGCGTGATCGTGACCGGCAAGGTAAGAGCCGACAAGCGCGCCCCCGGCGGCTTCGAGCTGGATGTCGATAACGTCGAAGTGGTGCAGCGGGTGAGCGAGGAGGAACCCTTCCCCATCACGCTCAAGGAGCACGGGGTCGAGTTCCTGATGGAACGGCGGCACCTGTGGATCCGCACCCCACGCCAGGCGGCGATCTTACGCATCCGGGCCGAGATTATTAAAGCGGCGCGCGATTACCTCGACGATCACGGCTTTGTCCTGACCGACCCGCCGATTCTTACCCCGGCTGCCTGCGAGGGAACCAGCACTCTGTTTCCGGTGGAGTACTTCGGCGACGAGGCGTACCTGACGCAGAGCGGGCAGCTGTATATCGAGAGCACGGCGATGGCGCTGGGGAAGGTGTATTCCTTCGGACCTACGTTTCGCGCCGAGAAGTCGAAGACACGGCGCCACCTGACGGAGTTCTGGATGGTGGAGCCGGAATTGGCGTATGCCACCCTGGACGATCTGATGGTCCTGGCGGAGGAGTTTCTCAGCTTCTTAGTGGAGCGTGTGCTGACTCGGCGGGCGCTGGATCTGAAGGTGATCGGGCGCGATGTGGCCAAGCTCGAGGCGGTGCGGCCGCCGTTTCCGCGCATTACCTACGATGAGGCTGTGGGTAAGCTGGAGGACGCGTTCGCGGGAGGTTTGATTGAGCAGAAATTTGTTTACGGCAACGACTTTGGTTCGCCGGACGAGACCTACCTGTCCTCCCAGTTCGATCGTCCGCTGATGGTGCATCGGTACCCGGCCGCGGTGAAGGCGTTTTACATGGAGCCTGATCCGCAGAACCCGAACCTGGCGTTGTGTGTCGATGTATTGGCGCCGGAAGGTTATGGCGAAATCATCGGCGGCTCCCAGCGCATAGCTTCTTATGATTTGCTGAAAAAGCGGATCGAGGAGCACAAGTTGCCGCTCGAAGCCTTTTCCTGGTATTTGGATTTGCGCCGTTACGGGTCGGTTCCGCATTCTGGTTTCGGCATGGGCATCGAGCGCGCAGTGGCCTGGATTTGCGGGCTGGATCACGTCCGGGAGACGATTCCCTTTGCCCGAACGCTTAATCGTATTTTTCCTTGATTGGAGCAGGTACGGATCCAGAGTTCTAACGAACCCCCCGAGGTTAAACGGAACCCTGATGGGTGCCCCATGTTCGCACCAGCGTACGTGGGCCGAAAAAGACGGGCGAAGCCCTTCAAACGCTTCTAGGCCTTTAGTGAAAGCATTCGAAGAATTTCATATTCGGCCCACGTACGCTGGTGCGAACATGGGGCACCCATTATGGTTCCGTTTAACCCCGGGGTTTTGTTAGGGCTCTGAATCCGTGCCAAGCCGAATTCGATGCGGGCGTTGCAACCCGGTTATCGGCCCGGGCGTCTAGGTAGCCATGGAAATTGGATTGAGCAAGCTGATCGGTCACCGCGTGATTGTCACCGGCCCAGGCTTTGTCGACAACGACAAACTGCAAAGCGTCAAGCTCCTGGCGGTGGAAGAAGCAGGCATCTGGATCGAAAGTGAAGAGGCCGTGGATAAGATACTGGGACGATTACAAAAGAAGGCTTCCGCTTCCGCCGTGGCGTTCTTTATTCCCTATGGTCAAATTACGGCCGTTGTCGCTGGTTTCGAACCGGAATAGTTTTCCGCAATCTGCTTGAAGCGCTCGACCAAGGGCCGCGTATCGCCCTTGAGCCACGCCAGTTCTATGTTGCTCACAGCCTTCGCTCCCCGTAGCGGGATGCAGACCACCTCGGCGGACGCGATGCGGCGCACGCATGCGGGGGCGATCGAAACCCCTAGCCCGGAAGCGACGAGGCGCAAAATCGTGAGCCAGTGAGAGGCTTCCTGCACAATTTGCGGACGAAATCCGTGCTCTTCACAGAGCGTCAACGGCTTTTCGTAGGCGCGCGCACCCGCGCTGCGCGGATAGTAGACGAACGGCTCGTCGCGCAGCACGGCGACCGAAATGCTCTTCTGTTTCGCGCAAGGGTGGGTTGACGGCAGCACGGCGACGAAAGGCTCGGAGAATATGGTGGTCACGTGCATGCCTTCCCAGGGATCCCCGTCGCGCAGAATGCCGGCATCGAGCGTGCCGTTTTCCAGACCCTCGATCACCATGGCCGTGAACGACTCGTGCAAATGCAGACGCACCCGCGGAAAGGCCTTACCGTAGGACCGGAAGATTCCCGGCAACGTGGTCAGCATGGCTGACCCGATAAACCCAATATGAAGCGAACCGACATCGCCTCGGGCAATGCTGCGCGTCTCGTCGATATCCCTCTGCACATTGCGTAGCGTCCGGCGGGCGCGCTGCAGCAGGGCTTCGCCGGCCGGAGTTAAGGTCACCGAACGCGAAGTGCGGAGGAAGAGCGCGTATCCGAGCAGGTCTTCCAGCTTCCGTATTTGTTGCGAGAGGGGTGGTTGCGCAAGATGGAGCCGCTCCGCTGCGCGGCCAAAGTGAAGCTCTTCCGCAACCGCAACAAAGTAACGCAGATGTCGCAATTCAATATCCCGATCCATATCTAAATCATATTAATCCCGCTTAACAAGATATTGGACGTAATCGATGCGCAGGGGCAGACTGCTGTTAGGGGGTTGAGGAAATGCTGCATGATATCGCGGAAATTGAGATTCGATCACTTCAGGCAGGGGAGGACACAACCGCTTTCAGGACCTTGAACGAAGAGTGGATCACCCGCTACTTCACGCTCGAGGATGCGGACCGGGAAACCTTGAACGACCCGGAGAACAAGATTCTCAAAAAAGGTGGATCGATCTTTGTGGCTTACTTTGACGGCCAGGCCGTGGGCTGTGTGGCTTTGATCCCGATGGGCGATGGCGTGTATGAGCTATCGAAGATGGCAGTATCGCCGCAGCTGCGCGGGCTTGGGATCGGCCGCAAGGTGCTGCAGCATGCGGTGACGCAAGCCAAACGGATGGGGGCGAGGTCTTTGTTCCTGGCCAGCAATGCGAGGCTCGAAAATGCGGTGCATCTTTACGAGTCAGTCGGCTTCCGCCATGTGCCGCCGGAGAACCTGCCGCCCAACGCCTATCTGCGGGCGAATGTATTCATGGAGATGCCGTTCTGATTCCACACATGTGGCCGGGGCGAGAATCGAGGACAATAGATATGACGTATGCGAAAACCTCTGCTCGCTCTGGCCGTTGCCGCCTTTGGTATCGGGACCTCCGAATTCATCATCATGGGGCTCCTGCCGGATCTCGCGCATAGCTTCCAGGTCAGTATTCCTAAGACCGGGATCCTGGTTTCCGGATACGCCCTCAGCGTCACCCTGGGATCACCGCTGGTGGCGCTTGCCTTATCGCGGATGGATCGTAAACGGGCGCTGTTGATTTTGATGGGGATGTTTGTGGTAGGGAATATCCTGTGCGCCCTGGCTCCTAATTTTCTGCTGCTTCTCCTGGCCCGTATTCTCACTGCGCTTTGCCACGGTGCGTTCTTCGGGATTGGCAGCATTGTGGCCTTTAACCTGGTGCCGAGTTCAGAGCGGGCGCAGGCGGTCACGCTCATGTTCAGCGGATTGACGCTGGCCAATGTGCTTGGGGTCCCCGCCGGAACCGCGCTGGGCCAGGCGTTTGGATGGCGCTACGCCTTTTGGGCCCTGGTTCCCATCGGACTGATCGCCGGACTCGGACTGTTTCGTTTGGTGCCGCACCAGGCGGCGGAGAAGGTGCATCTCAAGCATGAACTTCGGGCTGTGCTGCGGCCCCAGGTGCAGCTGGTGCTCTCCATGAGCACGCTTTCTTCTGTCGCGTTGTTCTGCGTGTTTACCTACATCGCGCCTATCCTGGAGCAGGTGACCCAGGTGTCCCCGAGCGCGGTCACCAAGATTCTGGTGGTTTTTGGGGTGGGCATTACGTTGGGGAATCTGCTCGGCGGCCGGCTGGCGGATTGGAAGCAGATGCCGGTCCTCATCACGGGGTTTGTGCTCTTGATTGCGATTTTTTTAGTCATGCCTTTTCTGGAGCGCGCGGTAGTGCCGGCGGTGGTGATCGTCTTTGTGTGGGGCTGCATTCACTTTGGCACCGGCTCGCCCTTGCAGGCGCGCATTGTGGAGCAGGCACGAGGGGCTGCGAATTTAGCATCGACGTTGAATCAGGGCGCGTTTAATTTGGGCAATGCGTTGGGCGCGAGCCTGGGCGGCATCATGCTCACGGAGGGTGTGAGCTACCGGTATCTTTCCCTCGGCAGTGCAGCGGTTGCCAGCGTGGCGCTGTTGGTTGCGCTGATCGCGCTGCGGGTCGAGCAGAGGGAGAAGCTTGAGGTAGTGCCGGCTTAAGGGCGCAACAACGTAGTTTGTTCAGTCGCGCCGCAGGGTACCTAAACAGTGTCGGGCGAAAAGAGTCCGCGCAGGAACTGAACCTCCAGGACCAAACGAAACTGATGGGTGCCCCATGTTCGCGCCAGCTAACGTGGGCCGATTATGAATTCCTTCGAATGCTTTCACTTAGTGAGTAGAAGCGATTGATGGGCTTCGCCCGTCTTTTTCGGCCCACGTTAGCTGGCGCGAACATGGGGCACCCATCAGTTCTGTTTGGTCCTGGGCTCTTTAGCCTGCCCGACAAGTTGGTAATGGCATATCCTGCTGCCGCGAGACAAAACGAACGTTGCAGACCCGCACCAGAAGCGGCAACTGCATTCAGCCTGAAGGCCCATAGAATCAGAAGGGCATGAAGAAGATACTCCGGGTTGGCGTACTGTTTGGCGGGCGTAGCGGCGAGCATGAGGTCTCATTGCTTTCAGCAGCGTCCGTGCTCAAGGCAATCGATCGCAAACGTTTCGAGGTGGTGCCCATCGGCATTACCAAGCAGGGCCGCTGGCTGGTCTCCACCGAAGCGGAACGGCTGCTGGCAGGAGACCCCACCGACCCCGCCTCCACCGCACTCCGGGCCGGCGATCCACAACATACCGCCCCCGCGGCGCTTCTGGCCAAGGGCCAAGGAGTGATCGTGCCGCCTGTGCCGGGCAGCGCGCTCGTACCCTTCGAAAGAGAAGCAGCCTCCCCGGGCGCGGATGCGCTGCAACTCGACGCCATCTTCCCCGTGCTGCACGGTACCTTCGGCGAAGACGGCACCATCCAGGGTCTGCTTGAACTGACGGGCTTACCCTACGTCGGTTCTGGGGTCCTGGGCTCGGCAACGGGTATGGACAAAGACGTCATGAAGCGCCTCTTCCAGGCGGCAGGCCTGCCCATCACCAAGCACGTTACCTTTCTCCGTCATGAGTGGGAACAAACCCCGAAGAAGATCATCAGCAGGCTCGAGAAAGCACTCAAATACCCGCTCTTCATCAAACCGGCGAATCTGGGCTCCTCCGTGGGCATCAGCAAGGCCCATGACCGCAAGGAGCTTGGTCCCGCCATCGAGGTGGCAGCCGGCTTCGATCGCAAGATCGTTGTGGAGCAAGGGGTCGGCGGCCGTGGCAACCGGTCCCGCATGGGCAAGGCTCGCGAGCTGGAAGTCGCGGTGCTGGGCAACGATGATCCCCAGGCGTCGGTGGTCGGCGAGATTGTCCCGGGCAAGGAATTCTACGACTACGAGGCCAAATATCTCAGCGAAGGCTCACAGGCCATCATTCCCGCCAAACTGACCAAAAAACAAACCCAGCAAGTGCGGGCCATGGCGCTCGAGGCCTTTCGGGCCTGTGACTGCGCCGGTCTGGCGCGGGTGGATTTTCTTCTCGAAGCCGGCGGCTCCGGACGGATTTACCTCAACGAGATCAATACCATGCCCGGTTTTACGTCGATCAGCATGTATCCCAAGTTGTGGGAAGCTTCGGGGGTGAAATATCCTGATCTTATTGCGAGGTTGATCGGGTTGGCGCTGGAGCGCAAAGCCGAACAGGAGCGAATCTCGTACTCACGGTGATATCGTAGAAACCGCCATGACCCTGCTCGATGCACCCACATATGATCCTGCCAAGGCGCGTAAACGCAGGAATGTACTGATCGCCAGCCTCGTCGTCGTCCTGGTGATCGCCGGCCTTCTTTGGTATTTCTGGAACTTGCCGCAGGAGCATCGCGTGAATCAGTTTTTCGCCGCCATCGAAGCCAAGGACATGCCCAAGGCCTTCGGCATTTGGAACCACGATCCAGATTGGCAGCAGCACCCGCAGAAATATGCGCAATACCCCTATGGCCGCTTCGAAGTGGACTGGGGCCACTCAAGCGACTGGGGCGACATCAAGACCCACAAGATCACGATGTCGAAAACGGTGGGTTCCGGTGTTGTGGTGGGGGTCGAGGTCAACGGGCAAAAGACGCCGGTCTTCCTCTGGGTGCAGCGCAGCGACAAGACCATCGGCTTCTCCCCCATGCAGCTTTCGACCGACTAGCGATCCGGTAAAACCGCAGATCTCTCCACTACGCTTCGCTTCGGTCGAGATGACAAATTAGTTATGCAACTGACTGCAATCTCCTGGTGAAATCAGCAGTTTACTAACAACTAATTTGTCATCTCGACCGGAGCGAAGCGTAGTGGAGAGATCTGCGGTTTCACCGGATCAGTTGTTTCAGTCCACTAGGAAGCGGTAAGCACCTTTTCCAGGCTTGCCGGGTCCTCCGCGTTCAGGCATTTCTGCCGCCGGTCGATCTGCCGCAAAAGTCCGGTTAGCACCTTGCCTGGACCGACCTCCACAAAGATTGTGACGCCCTCAGCGATCAATAACTGTATCGACTCAGTCCAACGAACCGCGCCGGTGACCTGCCGGACCAGGGCGTCACGCAAGACAGCGGGGTCGCTGACCAGGGCTGCATCGACATTGACCACAACCGGAGCTTGGGCCGGCGCGAAGGGAATGCCCTATGAGTATCGGAGCAAGAGCATCCTGCGCCGGCTGCATCAGGCTGCAGTGAAAGGGAGCTGAGACCTGCAGCATGACCGCCCGCTTGGCCCCGCGTTCCCGGGCTAGCGCGACAGCGCGCTCGACCCCCGCAACCGCCCCGGAGATGACCGTCTGTTCAGGAGTGTTCAGGTTCGCGGGCTCGACCACCGCACCCGCCTCCCGGGATGCATCGCGGCACACGGCAAAGACGTCCTCCGGAGGCATCCCGAGAATCGCGGCCATGGTTCCCTCACCCGCCGGCACCGCCTCTTGCATGAGCTGTCCCCGGCGACGAACCGTGCGCGCGCCATCGGCAAAGTCGAGGGCGCCGGCGGCGACGTTGGCCGAGTACTCCCCCAGCGAATGCCCGGCGTAGTAATCAGCGGTCGCTCCCCTCTCCCGCAAAACGCGCAACGCGGCTACGGAGACGGTAAAGATCGCCGGCTGGGTGAACTCAGTCAGCCGAAGCTGCTCTTCGGGTCCATGGAAGCACAACTCCGCCAAGTCGAAGCCCAGGGCGTCGTTCGCTTCCTCAAAGGTTTGGCGGGCTACAGGAAAGGTCGAGGCGAGTTCGCGGCCCATGCCGACGATTTGCGAACCTTGACCAGGAAATAGGAAAGCAGTCTTGCTCATGTCTAAAGCAACGGCGATGTCGGGCTGCGGTCTGCGAACTCCTGCTCCAGTTGCTGATTGATTCCGGCTTGAGCGAACTCCGCAGTCACCCGAATGCCGTTAAAAATCGCCCGGTCATTGGAAGAGCCATGGTTCACAATGCAGACTCCGCGAATGCCGAGTAACGGCGCACCGCCGTATTCGGAGTAGTCGAGCCGCTTCTTGAAGTCGTTGAAGGCCGTACGGGAGAGTAATGCGCCCACCTGGGCGGTAACGGTCGAGTTCAGCGACTGCCGCAGCAGATCCCGCACCAGCTTGGCCAGCCCTTCGGACGTTTTCAAAGCCACGTTACCAATAAAACCATCGCACACCACGACATCGGCATTGCCGTTGTAAATGTCCCGGCCTTCGACATTGCCAATGAAGTTGAGAGAAAGCTGCTGCAGCAGCCCAAATGCCTCGCGGGTGAGATCGTTCCCCTTACCTTCTTCTTCGCCGATGGAAAGCAAACCAACGCGTGGCCGCGGGACCTTCAGCACGCTGCGGGCATACATCTCGCCCATTACGGCGAACTGCTCCAGATTATGCGGCTTGCAATCGACATTTGCGCCCACGTCGAGCAGCACGCAAGGCGAGCCGGTGGTGGTGGGCAGGGCAGCGGCCAAGGACGGGCGGTCCACGCCCGGGAGCGCGCCCAGCACCATCTTGGCCAAAGCCATAGCGGCCCCGGTATTGCCTGCGGTCAGGAAACCGGCGACCCGGTTCTCTTTAACCAGGCGCAGGCCGACCCGCATGGTGCTGTCTTTCTTTCTCTTGCGGATGGCATCCGAGGCCTTCTCGTCCATGGTGATCCATTCCGTTGCAGGAACGATCTCAATGGGCAGGTCTTCGCCTCGGGTCGCTTCGCGCAAAGCGGCTCGTAGACGGTCCTCTGGACCAACCAGGTGAACCCGCACCGGAAGCTGACGGCAAGCCAGGATCGCGCCCTTGATCTCGGGATCAGGAGCCTTGTCCGAGCCCATGGCGTCGAGGGCAATATCCGTGAGCGTGGGCACAGAGCGGTTTAGGCTTCTTTGGCTTCGAGCACTTCTCGACCCTTGTATATGCCGCATTTTGGGCAAGCCCTGTGAGGTAGTTTGCGCTCGTGACAGTTCGGACATTCCGACGTGGTAATCGCGGTGAGCGCGTCGTGCGAGCGGCGAATAGCGGTGCGGCGCTTGGAGTGGCGCCGCTTTGGATTAGGCATTGCAAATTCCTTTCAGGCGTTCTCCCCGGCTGGGCGGCTTCAGCCTGAGATCGCGTTAAACTCTATGTTTTCATCCTGCTGCGTAGATCGGCAAGCGCTGTCCACCGCGGGTCGACCTGGCTCGCATCGCAAGCGCAGTCTTCATTGTTGCGGTTCCGTCCACAGCGAGGACAGAGTCCCTTGCAATCTTCCTGGCAGAGCGCTCTTGGCGGCAGGGAAAGCAGCACCTGTTCGCGCAAGACGTCTTCCACCGCAAGACGGCCATCCTCATAGTACCCGATTTCGGTGTCGGAGGTCGAGATGGCGTGCTCCGGCGGGCCTGCATCCGCACCGGTCGGGCGGAAAAGCAGGTCGAAGCTTTCTTCGAGTTGCTGAGCCACTGGGTCGAGGCAGCGGGCACAAGGCATTTCGAAACTGCCCCGGTAGCCGGCGCGCAAGCGGATGTCGTTGATGATCTCGCGGGGTCCGCGATGCTCGGTGAGGAGATCGGCGCGGCCGCTTACCGGCATTCCGTCGATTTGGCGAATCCCGGAGCCGTAATCTATGGCGCCGGGCGGGACCGTCTCGCTGAATTCAAGGGGCTCCCGCTCAAGATCGAGCACCGTAATCACTATGGGCATGGCATCCTCCGGTCAAAAGCGGTAGTAAACACCGAGGTTTGGTTCCAGAGTCGTTCGCAACGTCTTGGTATCAATCGAAAACTGGTGGAAATCAGGCGTTTTGTATTTCTGGCCCCGCATACCGCCTCTTACCCCCAATCGCGAGGTGATGGGGTAGTTGATGCCGAGGTTGAAGACAAACTCTGGCAACAGCTGAGAGGGTAAGCTCTTGGTCGTCGGCGAGTTCAAGTCAGTCAACGTGCCGCTGATGGGAGAAAACACGATGATACCGCCCCCCAGGCTCGCGTAGGGCTGGACGCCGAAGACCGTATGCGCCTGAAAAAGGTAGGAGACGCTGAGGTCGGTCACGTTGTTCTGGACCTTGACCACACCCTTGTTGTAGGCCTCATAGAACTTGGTATAGCCAACGTTCGCTTCGTAGCCTGCCCACGGACGCCAAGGCCGGCGGAAACTGGCCAGCCCTCCGCCCGACTCGGTGGTGTCGTCGCGGATGAAGTTGCCATTGGCCGCACCGGTTACCTGATAAAAGCCGCTCAGGCCGACATCGTATTTTTGGGTAGTTGCCGGCGCGGCGGTTGCGTCCTGCGCCTGGCTGGGAACAGCCCAGCAGAGCATCCCGACCGCCATCAGTGATGCAATTGCGAAGTTAAAATGCCGCCGGCTCCGGGCCGCTACAAACAATAAAAACTGAAAGGTTAGGGACTTTTTCAAACGCACACTCTGCATGGTTGAGTCTTATCCCACTATATATCGTTCCCCCGGGCTCACCTTGCCGTGGCCAGCCCGCGCCAGTCATCCCCGGCGAATAGTCGAATGCCGGCTACTCCCGCGGCACCCGCGGCTTCGCAGTCGGGGGCATTGGATGGAGTCACCCCGCCCAGAGCAAAGACCGGGATGCCGTGGGCTGCGGCGCAAGCCCGGCGAAGTCCTTCCAGGCCGTGGGTGAGAGAGGTGGGAAGCTTTTCGAACACCGGGGAAAAGAGCACCAGGTCGACCTTTTCCTGGATCGCTACCTCGATATCCTCGAGGTTATGGCAGGGCACGCTGACGATCACTTCTTCTCCGAAGATTTGCCGCACGCTACGGGTCGCGCCAAGGCGAGGCGGGCCGGCGAGGTGAACTCCGTGGGCGCCGGCTGTCAGCGCTACAGAGGTCAAGGAAGGGGCGGAGATATTTACCAGCAGCTTAGTGCGGCCGCCTTCAATCGTCTCCCTTACCCGCCGCGCGAGCGACTCGGTCGCGGGCGGAGTGAGGTCCTTTTCCCGCAATTGGATGAAATCCACGCCCCCGTTTGACCACCCCTCCGTCAGGCTGAGCAGGGATTGGGTTGCTTGCTTGCGGTCCGTAATGGCACAGAGTTGCATGGATTGGAGTCTATTTGGACGGGCGGGGTATGCTACACATAGATCTAGAGCATTTTCACTTCTACTCTGCACAGGCGAGCGCGGCTCGGTGCGGCTTTTCTTGAGAAAAAGCCGCGTTGGGAGCGGCTACTCTGTATACACCAGAAGTGAAAACGCTCTAGCGGTTTCAATTCGGGTTGACGTTCAGGTCACAGCAATAGGAAATTAATCTCTTCCCTGGGTTCTTCCGGTACCCTTCCTACAAGGCATGATTACCTACGATCTACTCGTCATTGGTTCCGGCCCCGCGGGGCAACGCGCCGCCATCTATGCCAACAAACTGGGCAAGCGGGCCGCTGTGGTTGAGCGGATGCGGAACATCGGTGGGGTTTCCATCAATACCGGTACCATCCCCAGCAAAACCATGCGCGAAGCCGTGATGCATCTCTCCGGCTACAACTACCGTTCCATTTACGGCATGAATTACAAGGTCAAAGAAAAGATCACGATGGCGGATCTCGCCTTCCGCGTCCAGCACGTGATCAAGACTGAGATCGATGTCACCGAGGCGCAGCTTTCGCGCAACGGCATTGACGTGCTCCCCGGCGTCGCGAGTTTTGAAGACGCTACGCACGTGAAGGTCACCAACGAGGGTGGCACCCAGACTTACGAGGCGAAGAACGTCATCATCGCCACCGGTACCAAGCCGGCCGATTCCCCCAAGGTGCCCATCAACGGCCGCTCGATCGTCAACAGCGATCAGATTCTCGACCTGCCCAGCCTTCCCAAGTCGCTGATCGTGGTAGGCGGCGGCGTCATCGGCGTCGAGTATACCTGCATGTTCGCCGCCCTCGGAGTGCGCGTCACCCTGATCGAAAAGCGGCCCAAGCTGCTGGAGTTTGCCGACCAGGAAATCGTCGAGGCGCTCAGTTATCATCTGCGCGACAGCCGGGTGACCATGCGCCTGCACGAAGAAGTGGAAGGCGTGGAAGAGCTGCCCGACTGTAGCGTGGTGGCCAACCTGGAGAGCAAGAAAAGAATTTCCGCAGGCGCGTTGCTCTATGCCGTCGGCCGCTCTGGCAATGTCGATCAGCTCAATTTACCGGCGGTGGGCATCGAGGCCGATTCCCGCGGCCGCATCCCGGTGGATAAGGATTTTCGCACCAAGGTGCCCGGCATCTTTGCGGTGGGCGATGTGATCGGCTTTCCCAGCTTGGCCTCGGTGTCGATGGAGCAGGGGCGGATTGCCGTAGCCCGGGCGTTTGGCAACGAGAGCCTGGTTTCCAATCCCAGCTACTATCCGTACGGGATCTACACGATCCCCGAAATTTCGTTTATCGGCAAGACGGAGGAGCAGCTGACCGACGAGGATGTGCCCTACGAAGTGGGTGTCGCCTACTACCGCGAGATTGCCCGCGGTCAGATCCGGGGCGATACCACCGGACGGCTGAAGATTGTGTTTCACCGTGATACGCGACATTTATTGGGAGTGCATATCATTGGTGAGGGCGCCAGCGAACTGCTGCACATTGGGCAGGCGGTCATGGCCCTCGGCGGTACACTGGACTACTTCATCGATACAGTGTTCAATTACCCCACCCTCGCTGAGTGCTACAAGGCTGCCGCATTCAACGGCATCAACCGGCTTGCCCGGGCGGCGGACTAGGGGGAAGGACGCATGAGCAGAACGATTGGCATAGTCGTGTCCTCGAGAATTGTCGCGGGGCTTATTGAAGATCACAAGCTGGTTGGGTCGCTGGGTAGTTATCCTGAGAACCCTGACGACCACGAAGCCCTGCTCGAGCACCCCTTCGAGAGCCTTTGCCATCTGATCAGCGATCAGGTTTTGGCTCTGCATCCGGAGGGCAAGTTCGACGCCATCGGGGTTGCCATTCCCGGGATTATTCGTAACGGTATTTGTGAGGATGCTCCCAACCTGGCGCAGCTCAAGGGTGCGAACGTAGCGGAGTCGCTGAGCGCGATCTTCCAATCCAAAGGGATTGTGGCCCCGTTGAAAACCTTGAATGATGCGGATGCCGTGGCTGCCGGGCTGGCGGTGACGCAGGGACGCACAGATCGCCTGGTTAGGGTTTGGACCATCGGCAACGGGATCGGATTCGGCCGCTACCCTTACACCCCGGGGGTGTGGGAAGGCGGCCACATGGTGGTCACGCTCGACCCCAAGGAAACCTACTGCGGCTGCGGCGGCCGGGGCCATTTGGAAGGCATTATGGGATACCGTGCGATGCGGCTGCGCTTTCTCGACATGGAACCCGAGGAGGTTTTTGCCGCGGCCAAAAAGGGCGACGCGCGCTGCATGGACTTTGTTCGCCTGTGGCATCGCGGGCTGGGCGCCGCTACCGCCACTTCGATTCACCTGGGTGGGCCGGGCCGCTTCTACTACACCGGACTGAACGTCCGCTTCCTCGACCTTAATTTGCTCAAGGAGTATTTGTGGCAGATGGTCAAGATGAGCCCGCTGCAGAGCTATTCGCTGGAGGTTGTGCCGGATGATCCCGAGGTCGCGGTCATCGGTGCAGCCGCGTCAGCGCTCCTGGCCCCGGACGCTTAGCTCCGCGGTGGTCCCAGATTCAGGAATGAAGGGTACGGGCTTTAGAGGCAGGCCGTACCCTTCAAAAGCATGAGTTTCTCCGCAGCCTCTATAACCCCTACAGTTCAAAAGAGCGGGTTCTCGCGCAACGCTAGGAATAGCTCCTTTGGTAAATCTTGGACATGCGGTCGTGCCAGCCCAGGCGGTCTGGGTCGAACCACGCCCAGGCAAAGCCCAAGCCAAGCGGAGCGGCCGAAAGCAGCAGAAACATGACGCGCCTGCACATCGCCTCGCGGGTGGGATTCTCATCGTCGAAAGTGCATAACGCGATCTTTGCGTAACGCATCCCCGGGGTGCCCTCGGCAAACTTGAAGAACAAGTACTGATAGAGAATGGCGAATCCTAGCAGCACCCCAGCAGCGCCCAGCACCGCCGGCCTGCCCGTAGGCGGATGTGCGGTGCAGGCAACAAAGACCAGAACGAAAAGAACGAACGCGGTCATGATGAGCGCGCCATCAAAGATTGCGGCCATGATTCGGTCTTCCAACGAAGCCGTCTTCAGCGGCGTTTGGGAGGAGACCGGCTCTTCAGCGCCAGGGAGATCATCATCCAGCCGGATCGGAGACCAGCCAGCTGGAGGTTTCCCGACGCTCACCGTCTTTGAAATGGCTTCCGGCGACACCTCAAAAATCTTGAGCTGATCGGTTGCTGTTTGCAGAGGCCCCTCTGCCAGCCTGGGGCGGGCCTTGCGCGGCGCAACCAACTCCCGGGGAAACTCGATCAAGCTTGCCGCTAGCGGTTCCACCGCCACGAACACCGGCTCTTCCTCGATCGCAACCTCTTTTTCTTTTGCCGGCGCCTTCGCTTCTTCGATGACTACGGGCGGCGGCGGTGGAGGAGGCGTCACAGGCGCCGGCACTCGTACCTCAGCCTTCCGTGCCTCCGCGCGCGCCCGCGCCTCGGAGGCCAACACTTCGCTATAAGTCGGAGCATTGGCATACCGCTGAGCGACTTTAGCCGCCAGTTGGGAAGCGCGGGAGTCCCCTTTGCGTTCCAGCGGATCCAGGCCGGGAAGGGGTAGAGCGCCCTGGTTACCCTGGTTGCGCGAGCGCCGCGTGCGAGTTGCGGCCAGCCGCTCGTTTAATTCTCTCTTCCACGGCGGCCCTAGATCCGCGGCCGCATGGGAAACATTTTCACCGACATTTGGCGAAGTAGCCATTACTTCTGTTCTCCTCTAAGGTAGTGCGTGTTTCGTGCCGTAGATCGAATGGAGAGCGCTACACACCCACAGGTGTGTAGCGTGGTTAGCGGGTGATGCAAGCGGAGGCAGCAGAAACACGTTCCGTTTCTTCATTGGCAAGCGCAATGAGAGCGAGAGAACGAGCCTGAATTTGGACCAGAGCGGCGGAACGGTCAAGTATCCGAGGGTTGAGCGATTTGCTATCCTAGCCTCGCCCCTGGTAATGAGAGTCCGCACCTGTTTGTTTATCACAGCGTTAATGCTGTGTCATCCTCAGCTACGGCCGCAGACGTTGACGAAGCAGTTTCCCTCCGCGTCTGATCCGTCGTTGCTCCCCAACGCGCCCGATTATCCAATTGCTGAAGTGGTAACCGAGCCGCCCACAGGTGTTCCGGTGCGCATCGAAGCCGACAAGCAGGAGAAGCACGGCAGCATTTCCACGCTCACGGGCGGGGTCAGGATTGAGTACAAGGACTACGTTCTCACCGCGGACAAGGTGGCCTACGACGACGAAACCAAGGACGTCGAAGCCGACGGTCATCTGCGGCTCATGGGCGGACGGAACAACGAGCTGATCCTCGCCGATCATGGCAAGCTGAATTTTGATCTGGAGACCGGGCGCTTCGAAAACGTGACCGGCAGCATTGGACGCCAGCCCTCCTCCAGCAAGCGCAAGCTGATATACACCACCGCAAATCCATTTCTTTTTACCGGCCGTGTGCTCATCAAGGAAGGTCCAGAGCGCTATCAGATCGTCGGCGGCACCATGACTTCGTGCCTGTTGCCGGACCCGGACTGGCGCATTCACTCCTCTCTGATCCGGGTGAACTATGGAGTGGCCAAGGCCAATAGCAGCTACTTCACCCTGCTCGGCGTGCCCATTCTCTATCTGCCCTATGCCACTCACCCGGTGAATTCTGAGAGCCGGCAGAGCGGCTTGCTGATACCCAGCATTGGTACCTCTTCGACCAAGGGAACGGTCATTGGCGAGTCGATCTACCTGGTCCTGGGTCGCAGCAGCGATATGACCTTCGGCGTGCAAAATTTCTCCAAGCGCGGCTGGTCGCCCAGCGGCGAATTCCGCTATCGCGGGCGCGGCGAAGATTTTGCCGACGCCCGCTTTACTGCCTTGTTCGACCGTGGGCTAGCGCCGACCTATATCAATCAGGGCGGCCAGAACATCCTCTTCAACGGCCGGCGTGATCTTGACCTGGATGGGCACACGCGCGCCGTCGCCACGGGCGAATATTTAAGCTCGTACGTCTATCGGCAGGCATTTGCCGAATCCTTCGCCTTGGCGGTTGCGTCCCAGGTCACGACTTCGGTGTTCATCACGCACAACCAGGGCGGCGCCTCGACCAGCCTCCACTTCGACCGCTATCAAAATTTTGAAGGTCTCACGCTGGTTGGAAACACCTATGACACGCCGCAGATCCGTATCATGCACATGCCCAGCCTGGACTTCGATACCCTGGATCAGTCGCTGGCGGGCACGGCTGCGCGATGGGGTGTAGACGGCTCTGCTACTGGCCTGAGCCGGAGCGAGCCTGGCTTTGCCACCGGCGGGGTCGGCCGCTTCGATCTTTATCCTCACCTCGCGCTTCCACTGCATCTGGATGGTTGGACCTTCCGTCCGGAAGTCGGGGCTCGCGAAACCTTCTACACCCAAAGCCAGATCCCGACCAGCACCACGCCAGTCGTGGGCCAAGGCACAGTCAATCGCTCTGATCTGGAGGCCAGCTTTGAGCTGCGGCCGCCCCCTCTGGTTCGGGATTTCAAGGCGCCGGCGCTGGAGCGCATTTTCGGTAGCGACTTACGTCACACCATCGAGCCGGAGATTCTTTATCGCTTTGTGGGCGGTGTCAATAATTTCTCTTCCATCCCCCGCTTCGATGCCAGCGACATTGTCAGCGATACCAACGAGGTGGAGTACTCTTTGACCCAGAGGCTCTTCCTTAAGCATCTTCGCAGCAAGCCCTGCAACAGCGGTGACCTGCCTGCGCCGCTCAACGGAGTCATTTACGTCCCTTGGAATTACACCGAGTGCGGCGGTGATACCAACGAGTGGATTACCTGGAAGTTGTCTGCCAAGTATTTTATTGACCCGACTTTTGGGGGCGCTGTCTCTCCCTTCCGGCGCAATGTGCTCACCTCGACGCTCGATTTCAGCGGCGTGGCGTTCCTGAGCGGGCCGCGCAACAATTCCCCGCTCATCTCACGTTTCAAGGTGCGTACCAGTGAACACATGGACCTTGAATGGGACGCGGATTACGACTTCAAGAATCACCGCCTGAATGCCAGCAACATCTTCGCGGATTACCGGCGGGATAGCATCTTCGGAAGTGTCGGCTATTCCACCCTGCAGGCGCTGAATGCCTCGTTTACCTCCAGCCTGGCCAGCGAAGTAACTAAATACAACCTGCTGCGTCTACTGATGGGGTATGGAGCCGCGAACAAGCGTGGTTTGAGCGTTGCCGCCAATGCGGGCTACGACTTCACCCAGGATGCTCTTCAGTACGGCGGCATCGAGGCTTCCTACAATCTGGATTGCTGTGGGTTCGCCTTTGAGATCCGCCGACTGGCCCTAGGGGCGGCGCGAAACGAGAACCAGTACTTCTTCAACTTCACCCTGGCGGGGGTGGGCGCCGCCGGAAATCTGACCCACTCGGACAGGATTTTCTGATCCAGTCCACGCTCTCGGGCTTACGCCCTCGTGGTCTATGCTCGTGCGGCCTATGCTCTAATGGATAGTGTGGAAAGGTGGTTTTCTTGTCTCTACGCCGTACCCTGGTTTGGTGCCTGCTAATCTCATTATCCGCAGGCTGCAAAGCACAGAGTCCTCCAAGCACCGCAACCAATAGCACTTCGCCCGTACCCGCTTCTCAGCTCAACCGGAGAATCGAGGTGCTGGTGCGCTCGCAATTCGAGGTGCCACCCAACGTGGACGTGACGATTGGCGCGACCGGCAAGAGCGAGTTTCCCGGGTATCAGAGCCTGCCCATCACCTTCTCCAGCAACGGCAAACAGACGGTGGTGAACTTTCTCCTGTCCAACGATGGCAACACGGTTGCGCGCCTGGAGCGGTTCGATATCAGCCACAGTCCGTCGGACACGATCACGACCCAAAACCGTCCTTTGCGCGGCACGCCCGATGCCAAAGTCACCATTGTGAATTTTGACGACTTGGAGTGCCCATACTGCGCGCGCATGCACGAGCAGCTTTTCCCAGCTACGCTGGATCGCTATAAGGGGCTGGTCAAGTTCTATTACAAGGACTATCCCTTGGTGGAAATCCATCCCTGGGCGATGCACGCGGCGATTAATTCGGTTTGCCTTGCGGATCAAAATGCCGAGGCCTACTGGACGTTCGTAGATTATGTGCACTCGCACGGCGATACCGTGACCGGTACCACCCACGATGTTCACGAGGCCGGGAAGACTCTGGATAAGCTGGCCCGCGAAGAGGGCGAGCGCTCCAAGCTCGATTTGGCGAAACTGGACGCCTGCATTGCCAAGCAGGACGAGGCCTCCGTACGCGCCTCGATGAAGCAGGGAGATAGTTTGGGCGTTAACGGGACGCCGACGTTGTTTATCAACGGGGAGCGCATCTCCGGTGCGCTGCCGCAAGCCGAACTGTGGATTGCCATCGACCGGGCATTGCGTGAGGCCGGTGTGGCGCCCCCGCCGCAGGTAGCGGAGACGGCCAAGAAGCCGGTTCCTGCCCCACAGTCTCCCAAATAGATATCATGCGATTGCGAGGAGAAAGACTCTTGGAACCATTGTTAGAGCGCGCATTCCCGTTGCGCACAGCCATCGTTTGCGTTTCGATGGGCTTGGTGATGTGGTCGGCCGGGTGCAAGCAAAGCTATGGGCCGGATGTCGTGGCTACTGTGAATGGGCAGCCGATCCAGCGGGCTGAAGTGGAGAAGTACTACCACGATAATCTCGGCAACAACAAGGAACAGCCTACGAAGGAGCAGGCTGAGGCCACGCGGCTCGGGATCCTGAAGCAGCTGATTGACGAAGAGATCCTGCAGCAGGCAGCGAAGAAGATGAACCTGGTGGCCAGCGATGAAGAGGTAGACGCCAAGCTGGCGGAGATGAAGGCGCCCTATACCCAGGAGGAATTCGATAAGCGGCTACAGGCTTCCGGGATGTCGCTGAGCGATCTGCGCGTTACCATCCGGCGCAATTTGACCTCAGAGAAGCTCATGAACAAGGAAGTGAATTCCCGCATCAATATCACCGACGCGGATGTGACCAACTTCTACAACGCGAACAAGGCCCAGTTCAACTTCATCGAGCCGAAGTACAACATTGCGGACATCGTGGTGACGTCGCAGCCCACGCAGATGCGGCAGGGAGCCAATCTGCAGAACAGCAAAGCGAGCAACGACACCGAGGCGCGGAAGAAGATTGACATGATCCACAACCGGTTGGAGAGCGGCGAGGACTTTGCGACTCTGGCCTCGAACTTGTCTGAGAATCCCAATGACGCCAACAATGGCGGCAACATGGGGTTTATTCCGGAATCGAGTCTGCGTGGGGACCCCACGGTGTTTGCGGCTATTTCCAAGCTGCAGCCGGGGCAGATGACCGAGGTGGTTCCGATGATGGCTCCGGGCTCGAAGTCGCCGGCCGGTTACGCGATCTACAAGCTCATTGAGAAGGAGCCGGCTGGCCAGCGTGAGCTGAACGACCCCCGGGTGCAGCAGGACATTCGCCAGCAACTACGCGACAGCCGCTCCCAGCTCCTGCGGGCCGCCTACTACGAGACGATGCGCGATCAAGCGCATGTAGAGAACCATCTGGCGGAGCAGATTTTCAAGAACGGCGCCCAATAATCAAATTAAGCCAAACGGGGCAGTGCCCCATTCAAGGCCGGTTTTGTCGGGCACGTAAGTACTTGATTAAATCATGGGCCGAAGAGTTTGCGTGAAAGTCGGACCTGAAGGACCAAACAGAACCTGACGGGTGCCCCATGTTCGCGCCAGCGTACGTGGGCCGAAAAGACGGGCGAAGCCCTTCCATTGTTTCTAGTCCTTGGTGAAAGCATTCGAAGAATTCATATTCGGCCCACGTACGCGGGTGCGAACATGGGGCACCCGTCAGGTTCTGTTTGGTCCTTCAGGTCCGACTCTCACAGCCACTTACTTAGAACAGCGTAGGTGTCCGGCGCGGCGGCGTCAGACCGAAGTGCTCATAGGCTAACCGGGTTGCTACCCGTCCTCGGGGAGTTCGGTCGAGAAACCCAATCTGGATCAGAAATGGCTCGTAAACCTCCTCCAGGGCATCCTGTTCCTCGGCCAACGTGGCGGCAAGCGTATTCAGCCCCACCGGCCCTCCGTCGTATTTCTCGATGATGGTCAGCAGCAGACGCCGATCAAGGTCATCGAAGCCGTGGGCGTCGACTCCGTGCAGCTTCAAGGCGGCTTCAGCCGTGGGACGGTCGATGCTGCCCGTGCCGCGGACCTGGGCGTAATCCCGCACCCTCCGCAGCAGCCGGTTGGCGATGCGGGGTGTTCCCCGCGAGCGCATCGCAATCTCCACCGCTCCGTCGCGGTCCACGGGGACGTGCAACACCTCCGCCGAACGCTCCACGATGTAGCGCAGTTCGTCTTCGGTGTAAAACTCCAATCGGAGAAGAATCCCGAAACGCGATCGCAGGGGCGAGGACAACAACCCCGGCCGAGTGGTTGCGGCCACAAACGTAAACGGCTTGATATCCATCACGTGGGTGCGGGCTGACGGTCCCTGCCCGATGATGATGTCCAGCTTGTAGTCTTCGAGGGCGGTGTAGAGCTTTTCTTCCAGAACCGGCTGCAGGCGGTGAATCTCATCCAGGAAGAGCACCTGGCGATCCCGCAGATTGGTCAGGATCGCGGTCAAGTCTCCCTGGATCTGCAGCGCCGGTCCGGAAGTCTGCTGGTAGCCGACATCCAACTCGTTGGCGATGATGGTCGCCAGGGTCGTCTTTCCCAGCCCTGGCGGCCCGAACAACAGCACATGGTCCAAAGCTTCGCCGCGCGACTTCGCCGCCGCCAGGGCAATCCCCAGCTGTTCCTTGGCCTTTTCCTGGCCGATGAACTCTCCCAGCCACTTGGGCCGCAGCTTGAGTTCGAACGACTTGTCGTCTTCGGCGCGGTCGGCGGAGACCAGGCGCTCGGAATCATCTTTACCGGCTGACATTGGCATCAGATTAGCAGTAAGTAGCGGCGGTCTGTTGGAGCCGGAAGGTGGAACGTTATAGCCTGATGTTCTAAAGGTGGGTCCACAGTCAGCTGATGCTTCGCCTCATACGCATTTTCGCAATCCTGCTGGCGACGGCCGTCGCCTGCGTCGCCGTTATCTACTTTTCCATTCCCATGGCTGACACCCAACTCAACCAATTCGATGTGATTCTGGTGCTGGGCAACCCCGCTCGTATGGACGGCACCATCGGGCCCGTCGCTAAATCGCGCGTGCTCGAAGCAATCCGGCAATATCGCGCGGGTGTCGCTCCACGTTTGTTAATGACCGGAGGCGCGGTCGCCAACAAGTTTGTCGAGGCCCAGGTGATGCTGCAGTTTGCCCAATCGCAGGGGATACCCGCTTCGGCGCTCCTGGCGGAGACCCAGTCGCGGAACACGATCCAGAACGCGTATTACTCGTACAAAATTATGCAGGCGCACGGTTGGACTTCGGCTCTGGTAGTCAGCTCTCCCACCCATCTCCGCCGGGCCAGCCTTATCTTTAGCCATTTTCCGCTTGCCTGGCGGATGGATGCGGCGCCGTACCCCTCGGAAATCCCGCTCTGGAAACAGCTCTGGTTCTGGCTGAGCGAAGCCAGCTACACCAGTTACGGCCGAGTGTTCGGCTTCCCCAACGCCCACCAGTATCTGCCCAATACGCACTTCACTTTGCCCAAGCTATAGATGCCCAAGGTTTCCGGCTTTCAGTTCAATCGCCCGCAACAGCTCGCAGCCCTGCTGCTGGTGCTGCTGCTGGCTCAGTGCCTGTGGGTATTTCACCGCCAGACACTCACCGGGCGGGACTACGACTTTGCCCGCTGCGGCCGGGAGATGTGGGAAAAGCCCAACCCGCTGGCGGGATACTTCACCAGTTGTGGCAACATTCCCGACGGCGCCCTCGGGTACAGAGTCGCAGGACTGCCGCTGACCCTGCAACGCGTGCTCGCCGGCCAGTCCGCGGGAACCTCTACCTGGGAAATGCGCCACGAACTCGGTTACGTTTTGCTGCTGCTGCACAGCGGCTTTCTCTTCACCGGAATCGTCCTGGGAGGCGCGCTGTGGTGGGTGACACGGCGTCTCTTTGGCAATCCCGGCGGGTTTATCGCGCTGGCCTTTTATTGCTTCTGTCCCGCCGTCATCCACGCGTGTACCTATCCCAATAACGAAATCCTCACCGCATTCGGCCTGTTCGCTTCGCTGTACACCGCCATGGGCGTTGCGCACGCCATGCAGGGCCCGCCGCGCAAGTGGCGCTCGCGCATCGTGCTGCTCACCCTCACCTTCGCGGTGACCGCCACTTCCCATGTGGCTGCCTTTCTGCTTGCCCTGCTTTTATCCATCGTTTTCATGGCTTACCTCGCGGTGGGCCGCCGCGCCTACATCGTGCCCATCATGCTGACGGCCGCGATCGGAACCTTGCTGCTGGTGTTTCTCTCCTACGACTTCAGCCCGGAAGCCTTCGGCTACTTTTTCCACAGCGGCGCGGGACGGGTGTGGTTTTCTCTTCAACCAGCCACGCACTGGTTTTTCAGCCTACCCAATGCTGCCGTGTCCCTGGCGGCCGTCACCGCTTTGTTGCTTTATCTGCCCACACGCAGATCGCGCTATTTCGGGAATACAGCCCCCCTGCTGCTCGCCTTGCTGTTCTTTTTCCTCATAACCCCTGGCATTTCGAGCGAGCCCACGCTCTGGGGCCTGCCCTTTTTGCTGGCCTTCATCGCCGGAGTTTTTGCCGATTTTCTGGAAACCCGATACCGCCCCGTGATGGTCGCCGTGGCCGCCTCCCTGTTGCTTCTCGAAGCCTCGCTAAGCATAGGACAAATTATTCAATAAAAACGACTTAGAGTGGGACACCCGCCTTGCTGGGAGGCCCTGAAAGACGTATGATAAGAGGGTAAGTCCCTTCTTATGGCAGACGATCAGAATCCCCTCCTTCCCCTAGGTCCCAACGGCAGTGATGGCAACCCGCCAGACGGTCCAGGGACTCGCCTCATCCCCATCAACATTGAAGAGGAGATGAAGCGGTCGTATCTCGACTACTCCATGTCGGTGATCATCGGGCGAGCGCTGCCCGACATCCGCGACGGCTTCAAGCCGGTGCACCGCAGGATTCTGTACACCATGCACGAGATGGGGCTGGAGTTTAACAAGAAGTACGCCAAGTGTGCCAAGGTCGTCGGCCAGGCCATGGGCGTGTACCACCCGCACGGTGACTCGGCGATCTACGACACCATGGTGCGGCTGGCGCAGCCCTTCAGCATGCGCTACCCCATGATCGATGGCCAGGGAAACTTTGGCTCCGTAGACGGCGACCCGCCGGCGGCCATGCGCTATACCGAGTGCCGCATGACGCGCATTGCCGGCGCTATGCTGGCCGACATCGACCAGGACACAGTGGACTTCGTTCCCAACTACGACGAGAGCACGATGGAGCCCACAGTGCTTCCGACGCGCGTCCCCAACCTGATTGTGAACGGGTCGAATGGTATCGCGGTCGGCATGGCGACCAACATCCCGCCGCACAACCTCACCGAGGTCATCACCGCCACCATCGAGCTGGTGAAAAACCCGCAGGCTGGCTTGGCCGAGGTTTTGCAGCATGTCCAGGGGCCGGACTTTCCGACCGGCGGATTCATTTACGGCCGTAGCGGGATTGCCCAGGCCTACAAGACCGGCCGCGGACGCTTCCTGATGCGCGCCAAGGCCGCCATTGAGCAGTTAAAGGGCGGGCGGCAGGCGATTATCGTTACTGAGATTCCCTACCAGGTCAACAAATCCAAGCTGATCGAGCGCATCGCCGAGCTGGTCAATGAGAAGGTCATCACCGAGATTTCCGAAGACGACTTCCGCGACGAGAGCGATCGCGATGGAATGCGCATCGTCATCGGCCTTAAGCGCGGCGCGGAAGCGCAGATCGTTCTGAATCAGCTCTACAAGCACACACAGATGCAGGAGAGCTTCTCCATGATCTTTCTCGCGGTGGTCAATAACCAGCCGCGGGAGCTCGGCCTGGCCGAAGCCATTCGCCACTTCATCAACCACCGTGTGGACGTGGTTCGGCGGCGCACCTCGTTCCTGCTCAAAAAGGCCCGCGAGCGCGAGCACATTCTCGAGGGCTACAAGATTGCCCTGGACAACATCGAGCAGGTCATTCGCATTATTCGCGGTTCCGGATCGCGCGCCGAAGCGCGGGAAAACCTGCGTACCTTTTCCTTATCGAAGGACATTGTCATCAAGCTCGACTTGGGCGCCGCTCCCGGCGCGGAGCGCGAGCCCGGCCTGAGCTATCGGCAAATCGACGCCATTCTCGAATTGCAGCTCTATCGCCTCACTCAGCTTTCGACCGATGAGATCCTCAAGGAGCTGGCCGAGGTGCGCGAGCGCATCGCGGAGTACGAAGCCATCCTGGCCTCAGAGTCGAAATTGCGCGCGGTGATCGTGAAGGAGCTTGAGGCCGCGCGCAAGGATTTTGGGGATGTGCGTCGCACCGAGATCCTGGACGAGACCGCGGAGCTGCAGCTGGAGGACTTGATCGCGGACGAACAAGTCGCTGTCACTGTGTCTCATTCCGGTTATCTCAAGCGCACGCCCATATCCATCTACCGGCAACAGCGGCGCGGCGGCACCGGCCGGCTGGGCATGAAGACGCGGGAAGAAGACTTTGTCTCTCAGCTGATCGTCGATTCTACCCACGCGTATCTGCTCTGCTTCACCAATAAGGGCCGGATTTATTGGCTGAAGGTTTATGAGATCCCCGACGTCGGCGCTGCCGGCAAAGGCAAGTCCATGGCCAGCCTGCTGGACCTGCAGCCAGGAGAGAATGTGCGCACCATTGTGCCCGTGCGCAATCTGGAAGAGGAGGGCAAGTTTATTTTCTTCGCCACCCGCAAGGGCACGGTCAAGAAGACTCCGCTTAAGGATTTTTGCAATGTGATGGCGCGCGGCATTATCGCCATCGGTATCGATGACGACGATGAGTTGATCGGTGCTTGCCGCACGGACGGCAACCAGATCATCTTCCTCGCCACGCATTTGGGTATGGCGATCCGCTTTGGTGAGAACGATGTCCGTTCGATGGGGCGCCCCGCTTACGGCGTCCGCGGCATCGATCTGGGGAAGGGCGACTACCTGGTCGGCCTTGCCGCCACCCCGCTGGAGCGCAAGAAGAATGGTAACGGTGAGCACTTCCCTTCGCTGATCCTTTCGATCACCGAGCAGGGCTACGGCAAACGCACCGATGTGGATGAGTACCGGCTGCAGACCCGCGGCGGCAGGGGAGTCATCAACGTGAAAACGACTGCCCGCAACGGTAAGGTGAGCGCGATTCTGCTGGTGGACGAGAGCTCGGAGCTCATGGTCATCAGTCAATATGGCAAGATCATCCGCATTGACACGAAGACGATCCGCGCGGCCGGCCGTTCGACGCAGGGCGTGCGGCTGCTGCATCTCGAGGATGAAGACAAGGTTGCGGCTGCTGTGGTGATTCCGCCCGAAGAAGCGAAGATCGAACCGGAAAACGGCACTCTGTTGCAGTAGTAAGTGGAAGGGGTACCGCTGGCGCGGTACCCCTTTTCCAAGGCAGATGAATCAGTACGGCAAACTTAGAAACCTTTGCTGGTAGTAACCGCCTTCGGCAGCTTGATGGGTGCGGTGGCAGCGGTGTTCTCGGACGTCGCATGCGAATTGCCGCAATTGTCGACCTGGGTCCGGCCCCAATGCGGCTGCAGATACAGCACATATTGCTGACCGACATACATGGCGAAGAAGCGAGGACTGTTTTCGCTGAAAACGGTCACGTCGGAGTTGGGGCGAGCCTTTCCGTGAATCTTGGCGTCCACGTGGACGGTGTAGTTCACGCCATCCAGAAAGTCCCACGCCTCAGGAACCGGTTGTGCCGCCGTCACGGTTCCCAGAACGACGGCAGATGCGTTATGCATCTCTTCGCGGGCGCTGACACGATCTGTCTTGCACTGGGCGAAGCTAGTAGCGGCACTCAGGCAGAGAATGGATGCAATGGCAAAGTTCTTCATAAAGCCTCCTTGGGCTAAGGGCCGGTATCCCGGTACCACGTAAGTTGTATGTCTACTGCTTAAGTGGTAGATTGCCGTGTCCAAGGTGGGATGGCAATTGTATTGTTCTCGGACACCCTTACTTCGGAGGAGGGTGGACGGATCGAAGGTAATGGGAGAGAGATAAACCCGTTGTTTGCAACATTTGCTACCAGGAAGGTGGCAGATAGGAAAGGCCGGGAAGGCCTGCCAATATTGGCGGAAAGAGTACCATCGGTGCGCACCGCGGTAATTAAGTCTTATTAAGACACCGTGGCAGTGCAGGTTGAAGTGTTTGCGCGGAACCGGAACTGAAGGACTAAACAAAACCAGACGGGTGCCCCATGTTCGCGCCAGCGTACGTGGGCCGAAAAGACGGGCGAAGCCCCTCAAACGCTTCTAAGCCTTTAGTAAAAGCATTCGAAGAATTCGTAATCGGCCCACGTACGCTGGCGCGAACATGGGGCACCCGTCTGGTTTTGTTTAGTCCTTCAGTTCCGGTTCCGCGCAGACACTTCAGCCCGAGATTTCTGCGGCAGTAGGCTTTAGTCGTTGCCGTTGGCGTGAATCATCTGCTTGATGACGGTGCTTTCCTCATCCATGGGGCCTGAGTTGCCGCAGGTATTCACCACCCAGTGCTGGTAGTTGTTGGTGAGAAAGAGCAGATATTGCTTGCCGGCTTCGAGGGTTATGGCATCGTCACGGTGCTCGTTGAGAACCGTCATTTCACCGGACTGCTTGCCTTTGACCTTCTGGTCAATATGAACCACGAACTCGGTGCCGTCGAGCGAATCCCAGGACTGGGGAACCTTGCGCGACGACATTACGGTAGCAATCACCACAGCCTGCGAGTCCTTTATCTCTCGGGACACCGGCGTTGTGTTGGTGCAGGCCGCAAAGGAGGGAGTGGCGAAAACGGCGCAGGCGAATGCGATGGCAATTTGGTTCAAGGGGCCCGTTACCTCTACAGCCTATATTCCCACATGTAACCGCTATTGACCCCTTGATTCACCACGGTGAACCAAGAGTTTCATCCCGTCCAGCGACGAAAGACGAGGGCTCCATTGGTCCCCCCGAAGCCGAACGAATTCGAAAGCGCCACTTCGACCTTGGCATGTTGCGGATGATTGGCAATGTAATTCAGATCGCAGGCCGGATCGGGATCGTCGAGATTGATTGTGGGAGGAGCGATCTGGCGTTGCAGGGCCATGATGGTGATGCCGGCCTCCAGCCCACCCGCTCCGCCAAGCAGATGCCCGGTCATCGACTTGGTGGAGCTCACCATCAGTTTGCCGCTGGTTGCGTGTTCGTGGAAAAGCGATTTGATGGCGGCGGTCTCCAACGCATCGCCCAACGGAGTGGAGGTGGCGTGGGCATTGACGTAATCCACCTCGGAGGGTTCCAGCTTGGCGCTGCGCAGGGCATTTTTCATAGCCCGCAGACAGCCATCTCCCTTAGGAGCCATGCTGGTGATGTGGTAGGCGTCCGCGCTCATGCCGTAGCCGACGATCTCGGCCAGAATGACAGCGTCGCGGGCGCGGGCATGTTCCAACTCCTCCAGCACCAGGATGCCGGCGCCTTCGCCGACGACGAAACCATCGCGATCCTTATCGAACGGACGGCAAGCATGTACGGGGTCGGAGTTACGGGTGGAGAGCGCGCGCATGGCGGCGAAACCCCCCACGCCCATGGGTGTGATGGCAGCCTCAGCTCCACCGGCGATGATCACGTCGGCATCGTCGCGTTCAATAGTGCGAAACGCGTTGCCCACGGAGTGGGCACTGGTGGTGCACGCCGTGGAGGTGGATTCGTTCGGGCCGAGTGCCCCGTAGCGGATGCTCACTTGGCCGGCCGCCAGGTTGGCAATCGTGGCGGGAATAAAAAATGGTGAAATCTTGCGCGGGCCGCCGTGCAGCATGGCGCTGTGCTCGCGCTCGATCACATCGAATCCGCCGATGCCGGAGCCAATATTTACACCCACGCGCTCGGCGTTCGTCGGGCCGATCTTCAGACCTGAATGCTCCAACGCTTCATGAGCCGCGGCAAGCGCGAAATGGATGAAGCGCCCCATCTTGCGCGCTTCCTTCTTCTCCATGAAATTGAGTGGATCGAAGTTCTTCACCTCAGCTGCGAAGTTCACGGGGAACCCCGTGGTGTCGAAGCTGGTGATGGGAGCCATTCCGCTCTTGCCGTCCAGGAGGTTATTCCAGACCTCGGGCGCGGTATTTCCTATCCCACACAGCAGCCCGATGCCTGTAACAACGACCCTTCTCGTCAACTCACTTACTGCCTTTCGCGTTCTTCTCGATGTATTCGGTGGCGTCTTTTACGGTCTTGATCTTCTCCGCGTCTTCGTCTGGGATTTCGAGGTCGAACGCTTCCTCGAACTGCATCACCAACTCGACCACATCCAACGAATCTGCGCCCAGGTCTTCCTGAAACGAGGCGCTGGGCGTCACTTCCGCTTCATCCACTTGCAATTGCTCTACGATGATCTGCTTTACCTTTTCTTCTACCGCTGCTGCCATGCCGCTCTCCTGTCTGAAACAACGCGTTTAGGGACACGGGACCAGGAAGGCGGTGCGGCGGTCGTTCCGGTTTTCCTCCAGGCGCCATCTGCCGCAGAAAAGACTTGGCTTTGGAAAAGAGAGCCATGCCTGGCAGGAGACAACAGCAGGAAAAACGGCCTAACCCGCATCCGCGCGGTTCATGGCCCCAAAGATTCCAGTCTACTGAGCGCTCCAAGTGGTGTAAAGCGCGGCACCCTGTTGTTTCTTCAGCGCCTTTGAGGTTACGAACGAGTAAAGTCAAAAAAAGTGGAGGGCAGTGTTTCCCGGTATGATCACCCTTGTTTTTGCGGCCGTCGGCGGTTTGCTCGCCGGCGTCGTTTTAGCCACGTATTTTGAGCGCAGCCGCAGCGCCGCAGAGCGCGCTGGTTCTGAAAAATCCGCCAAAACTCTTTTCGACCAGCTGCTGGACACCCGAGCCCAGCTGGACCAGGCGCGCAGAGAGGATGCGTCCCAAAAGGCCTCCATTGCCCGCCTTGAAGAACGTCTTGCCGCCACCGAACGGGCCGCGGAGCAGATGCGGGTCAACTTGCCCGAGACGTTCAAGTCCCTGGCCGGTGAGGTTCTGGAGGAAAAATCCAAGCGCTTTGCGGAGCAGAGCCAGACCGGCCTGAGCCAGGTGCTCGAACCGTTCAGGACGAGGTTGAAGGATTTTCAGGTTGAGATAGAAGCCGTGCGCATGGAACAGGTAAGAGGCGGCGAAAGGCTGAGCGCCCACATCGATAGGCTCTTTGAGTCGAACACCCGGATCGGCGAGCAGGCAAACAATTTAACCGTCGCGCTGCGCGGGTCGGGGAAGGCGCAAGGCGCGTGGGGAGAGTTGATATTGGAGCGGACGCTCCAGGCTGCCGGTTTGCGGCCGGGGCATGAATACGATGCCCAGGAACACTATGCGGGAGAAAATGGCTCGCGGGCGCAGCCGGACGTGGTCGTCCACCTTCCCGGCGACCGCCACCTGATCATCGATTCCAAGGTTTCCCTGATTCACCACGGTGCCTACAACACTGCGGAAAGTGAGGCAGCCCGGGCGATGGCGGCGGAGGGTCACTGCAGCTCGGTACGAGCGCACATTCGCGGTTTGGCGGAGAGAAATTACCAGACGCTTTACGGGCTTAATTCGATCGATTTCGTGATTATGTTTCTGCCGTTCGAGTCGGCTTTTATGCTCGCTGTGTCCCGGGACGACAAGCTGTGGGAACAGGCGTGGCAGCGCAATGTTCTGCTGGTGAGTCCGAGTACGCTGCTATTTGTCTTGCGCACGGTGGCTTCTCTCTGGCGGCAGGAGCAGCAGAAGCACAACGTGGAGGAGATTGCCCGGAGGGGTGCGGAGCTCTACAACAAGCTGGCCGGTTTCGTCGGTGACTTTACCAAGATGGGGGATCGTTTGGAGCAGGCGCGGACCAGCTACAACGACGCCTTGGCAAAGCTGCACACGGGGCCGGGCAACGTGATCCGCCAAGCAGAAATGCTGCGGGCCCTAGGAGTTAAGCCTACAAAGCAGATTGCTCAAGGCTTATTGGAGCTGGCCCAACAGGAAACCCTGGAGTTGGAAGAAGAGCCGAATCTTCAGTAATCAAATGAAGGGGTCGGGCTTTACAGGCTGCGGAAAAAGTCATGTTTTGTATCAGGGCACGACTTTAGTCGTGCCGTAAACGCTTGAAAATAAGATGGGCTTTAGCCCCTGCGCTCCGGTCGAGATGACAAATTTGTTAGGCAAATTGCCTTAAAAGCGCGAAGATCGCCGATCCTGCAACAAATTTGTCATCTCGACCGGAGCGGAGCGCAGTGGAGAGATCTGCGGTTTCTCCTGTCGGGTTCTCACGCGCCCTCTTTAGCCCGCCCGTCTGACTCACCCCGGCTTTACAGGTTGCGGAAACAACACCAGGGAAGTCCCGAAGGGACGGCTGAGAGTAGCCCAGGATGAAATCCTGGGAAATCGCATGTCACACGAATAGTCCCGAAGGGACGGCTGACAATTACCTAAGGTCGCATCGGTATTGGGTTTCAGTCGTCCCTACGGGACTGGATCATGTTTTCAGACATACCCAGGATTTCATCCTGGGCTATTCTCAACCGTCCCTTCGGGACTTCCGTTTTTCCGCAACGTCTTTAGCCCAGCTTAACTTCGACAAAAACGTACGGGCTGAAGCCCGTACCCTTCAGAGGGACGTGCAAACCCTTCAAACCTCGAATCCTTCTCGCAGGCGCTGCCAAGTGGTATCCAGGGTCTCGGGCAACACCCGGGTTTCTCCAATCACTGTCATGAAATTGGAATCGCCTAGCCAGCGGGGAAGCGCGTGCATGTGCAGATGTGCGGCGATTCCCGCCCCTGCGGCTTGGCCCAGGTTGATCCCCATGTTGATTCCCTGGGGGGTGTACACCTGGCGTAGTACGGCATCGGTGCGTTGTGCCAACATCATTATTTCCAGGGCCGCATCCCGCTCGAGCGCTGCCAGGGTTTCCTGGTGGGCATAAGGCACAATCATTACGTGACCGGATGAGTACGGGAAGGCGTTCAGGCAGACAAAACTATGTTCAGCCTGCAGCACAATGTAGGCGGCGCGTTCAGCCTCTACGGCGGAGGCTCCCTGTTCGATAGCGTACCGGGTAGCGGCAATCAAGTTGCAAAAGACGCAGTCACAGTCCCCTGGCCAGGCCGCCAGGGCCTGGGGTACTCCTTTGCGCGCCCCTTTAGGCGCAGCGGGATCGGCGTCGACCAGGTAAGCGTAACGCCAAGGGGTCCACAAGTAGTCCATGCGCTTAAAGTATACGGATCGGTTACAAAGCAATAAAAATAGGCGTTCCCGGCACTTTTGATAGGCCTTTTCGTGTATCGGGTTCGTTGACTGTGCTGGCTGGCGTTGGTATAGTTGCTATGAAGGGTCTACGTAGAGGATTCGACGTAGACGTCCATCGCCGCTCTTGCTTTACCCCCTCCCGGATGCTCCGACCGGAGATTGATTTAAGTGCCAAGCCATTTTGTACCGGCTACACTGACAGTCTCCCTTCGAACATTTGTGGGTGGAGAGTAAACTTACGGTGCCCTACCTCGCCGACCAAGCCTGCAGTCCGGCGATGCACGTGGACGGATCGGGAATTGCCGATCGAGAATCCGGAGCTGGCATTCATGGCAGACGTCCTAAATCCTGAACGAACCGAGAGCACACACCTGAACACCGAACTGGAAACCCCAACGCTTGAAGCACCGGCGGATCATTTCGACCCGTCTGAAGAGTTAACCCCGCAATCTGGAACTTCCAGCGTGCCGCACCGTACCACCGGCTCCCGCCCCGTCGCGACCCACACCCCAGCGGATGACACCGAACTGACCGGCATGGAAGACTTTGCTGCTGCGCTCGAGTCCTTCGACCGCGAGCAAGCTGCCGAAGCCGCGTCCCAGGCCTACGACGACAATGTCGTTACCGGGACCGTCATCAAGCTGACGGATAAGCATGTAGTGGTCGACGTGGGTCTCAAGTCCGAAGGCCTCATTCCCTTGGAGCAAGTGCTGGATCACAACGGCCAGCCCAAGCTGAAAGCCGGCGACACGGTCGAAGTGGTAGTGGAGCGCGAAGAAGCCGAGGGCGGATTCCTGCTCAGCTACGACAAGGCTCAGCGCCACCGGGTTTGGGATGCGATCGAGCGTGCGGCCAACGAGAAGACCCCGGTGATCGGTACGGTATTGGGTCGGGTCAAGGGCGGCTTAACCGTCGACATCGGCATCAAGGCATTCTTGCCCGGTTCCCAGCTGGAAATTCGCCCGGTCCGCAATCTTGATGGTTACATCGGTCAGCAAATTGAAGTCCGCGTCATCAAGTTGAACAAGAAACGCGGCAATGTCGTGGTATCGCGCAAGGAACTGCTGGAAGAGGAGCAGACCAACAAGCGCACCACGACCCTGGAACACCTGGAGGAGGGCGCGATCCTCACCGGGACAGTGAAGAATCTGACCGACTACGGCGCGTTTGTCGACTTGGGCGGCATCGATGGCCTGCTGCACATCACCGACATGTCCTGGGGCCGGCTTACCCACCCCCGCGACCTGGTGAATGTCGGGGATGAGATCCAGGTTAAGGTGCTCAAGTTCGATCGCGAGAAGCAGCGGGTTTCGCTTGGCTTCAAGCAGCTGACGCCTGATCCGTGGCTGGATGCCGTGGAGCGGTATCCGATCGGCGCCCGGGTTCGTGGCCGCGTTCTCAGCGTCACCGACTACGGATCGTTCGTGGAGTTGGAACAGGGCATTGAAGGACTGGTGCATGTTTCGGAGATGACCTGGTCGAAGCGGATGAAGCATCCGTCGAAGCTGGTCAAGCCGGGCGATGAGGTGGAGACCGTAGTCCTCAGCGTCAATCCCAACGACCGTCGTATTTCTCTCGGCATGAAGCAATTGCTCGAGAACCCCTGGGAGCATCTTTCCGAGCGCTATCCCGCGGGCACGATCGTCGAAGGCCGGGTGCGCAACCTGACTGACTTTGGCGCCTTCATTGAGATCGAGGACGGTATTGACGGTTTGGTACACGTCAGTAACCTAAGCTGGACCAAGCGGGTTAAGCATCCTTCAGAAATTCTCAAGAAGGGCGAGAAAGTGCGCGCCGTGGTTCTCGGGGTGGAAGCGGAGAATCGCCGCTTGTCTCTGGGCATCAAGCAACTGCAGCCTGACGTCTGGGAGACGTTTTTCGCACAGCACCGGGTCGGGGATGTGGTCAAGGGTAAGGTGCTGCGCACCGCGCAGTTCGGCGCCTTCATCGAAATCGCCGAGGGTGTCGAAGGCCTCTGCCACGTTTCTGAGGCGGCCGACACTAACGGTAGCCCGATCAAGCTCGAGGCAGGGCAGGAGCACGACTTCAAGATCATCAAGATGAATCAGGATGAGAAGAAGGTTGGGCTTAGCTTGCGAGCGGTGGGCGAAGAAGCCAGCCGCGCGGATGTGGAAGCTTACAAGCAGCCGGTTTCAAGCTCCACCACCACGCTCGGGGATCTGGTCAACTGGAAGCGCCTGGAACACGAGTAAAGTGTTCCGGGGTTCCGGCCCCTCCGTGCAGATATTTATAGAGTCATCAGCATTAACGCGGCCTTTCCTCGGAAAGGCCGCACTTTTTTGCGCAGAGTGCCGCGCTACTTCGCTGTATCAATCTTCAGATCGAAGTTGAATTGCTTCTTGCTGTCGAAGGAGCTGATCGATTTGGTCTTGGATTTGTGACCTTTGAACTCGGCCCACAGCTGGTAATCCACGTCGGAGCTCAACTGGCCGAACCGGTAGTGACCGTCTGCCTCAGTGATGTAGGTTCTCACTTCGAGGGTCTTTTGGTCCTGCAGGTAAACCACGGCGTTCTGCTGCGGCTGTGCCTCCGCATTTTGGGCCGTACCCTGCACTACCCTTACAGATTGCCCAAGGGTTTGGGCGATAGCCCGCGGCTGGCTTGTTGCCACGCATGCCAGCAACAGCAAGATCGACAACAGTCTCATTCCTCTTCCTCGTCAGCTGCTTCTTCATCATCGTCTTCGTAGCCCTCCTCGTCCACTTTGGAGAGTTCGAGCGGTTCGGTCGCGACAACTTCAAATTCTGAACCGCACTCATCGCAGACTACGATGTCTCCTTCCTCGACTTCGTCGGGATCGAAATCGAGAACGCTCTCGCATTCCTGACACATTGGCATACAGCTCCCCTTTCACGCAACGCAGATACGGCTTGGCTAGTTTCCGAGAGAACACTTCGGACGTCAAGACCCCAAATTGGGCTGCGCAATGGCACTCAAGGTTAAAGCGTTTTCATAAGCCAGCATCACGTCAACCGTAAAAAGGCGATAGTCTTACAGGAGACATGGCACGCTTTCCCCGCACCGGTTTTTCGGCGATGTCGTTTCCGAGCTTTCGCGGCGTTACCAGCCAGCTGGTACTGGCGAATGTCGTCGTCTTCTTCGTGCTGCTGCTGCTCGAATTCGCGGCGCCACGCATGGCGCTTATCGTCTTCAGTTACTTTTCGCTAACCCCGGCCTTTCTGTTGCGCGGATGGTTGTGGCAGCCGGCGACGTACAGCTTCCTGAATTCGGGCGTACTGCATGTTGCGTTCAACATGCTGACGCTCTGGTTTATCGGCTCTTATCTGGAGACGTCGAAGGGTAGCCGTTGGCTTCTGGAAATTTACTTTCTGTGTGCCATAGGCGGCGGCTTGGCCGGCAGCTTGCTGAGTTTTACTCACGTGTTTCACTCCAGTCCTATTTCGACCACCAGCAGCGCCGACGGCGCACTGTTCGGTCTGCTGGCTGCGTTCGCGGCCCTCTTTGGCGACCTGGAGATGTATATGTTTCCGCTCCCGGTGGCGATCAAAGCCAAATACCTCGTTATTGTTTACATGCTGATCGAGGTGGCGCTGCTGTTGTCGGGCGGCCCTCCGCTTGCTTACTTCGTGATTCTGAGCGGCGCGTTGATCGGGTTCCTGTTTGCTCGCCGTGCTCCGCGGCGGGGCATGAGCACGGCCGTCAGCGAAGGGCTGTTTAGTATGCGTAACAACTACTATCGCTGGAAGCGCCGCCAGGCTGCTCGCAAGTTCGAGGTCTACATGCGCAAGCAGAATCGCGACGTCCGCTTCGACAGCGAAGGGCGTTACATAGACCCCGACGAGAAGCGCGACCCCAACGACCGCCGGTGGATGAACTGAACTGCGAAACATTTCCACGAGGCTTCCGCTGAACTGCGGGTTTGTCCACTGCGCTTCCCCGGATCCAGATTTTCTGATTTGTATCAGGGCACGACTTTAGTCGTGCCATAACAGGCCTCCCCAGAACTGGGCTTTAGCCCCTGCCACGACAAGTCTGCTTTCCAAATGACGGGGGCAGGGGCTAAAGAGCCCGCGTGGAACCTGGAGTTGAAGGCCCAACAGACCTCGACGGGTGCCCCATGTTCGCGTCAGCGTACGTGGGCCGAATATGAATTCTTCGAATGCTTTCACTAAACGACTAGAAAATATCGATGGGCTTCGCCCGCCTTTTTCGGCCCACGTGCGCTGGCGCGAACATGGGGCACCCATCGAGGTCTGTTGGGTCCTTCAGTTCCACTTAGCTCGTGGTGCGGATGTGCAGTTCCCTCAGCTGTTGCAGGCTCACTGGGGTCGGCGCGTCCACCATCAGGTCGATGGCCTTGGCCGTCTTGGGAAAGGCAATGACTTCGCGCAGGCTTTGCGCCCCAGCCAAAATCATGGCAATACGATCCAGGCCCAGAGCGATGCCCCCGTGTGGCGGCGTTCCGAAGGTCAGCGCCTCCAAAAAGAATCCGAAGCGTGACCGCGCCTCCTCTTCACTCATGCCCAAGGCGCGAAATATTTCCCCCTGCACATCCTGGCGGTGGATACGGATCGAACCGGAACCGAGTTCCAGCCCGTTCATCGCCAAATCGTAGTAGCGAGCCCGTACCGAGGCAGGATCTGAAACCAACCGCTCCATATCTTCCTCGTGCGGCGAAGTGAACGGGTGATGGGCCGGAAACCAGCGCTGCGATTCCTGGTCGAATTCGAACATGGGGAAATCCGTCACCCAGATGGGCCGGAAGGCGCGGTCACCTGCCACCTGCTCGCCCAAGTGCCGCTCCGGCGCCTCCACTACCTGATCGGTAATGGCCGAGACACCATGCCGCTCAGCATAACGCCGGGCCAACTCGACGCGAAAATTCCCAGCCGCGGAATAAACGTTGATCTCCCGCTCAGAAAGGTGGCCTTGCGTCTTGGTGTCACTGGCCCGCACATGGGTAGCCGCATCGCCGGCGACCAGCACCAGAAGATCCTCGGCTTGGCCCTCAACCCGCGGCGGGACCAACTCACGTATCTTCCGCACCGCTTCGGGAAAGCTCTTTTCCAGCCGCTTCCAGTCGTCGATGTATTTCGCGCCTTTGCCGGCGTCGAAGAGCGGCCGGTTGTCGTCGCGTTCCTTACGCGAAAGCTCCCCGACCTTGGGGATGCACACCACCACCATCGGCAGCGCCGGATCGATGGCCAAGGTCTGCAAATCCTCCTCGCGGAAGGCGGAGCGCACGTCGATCAACCCGGGCATACGCAAATCCGGCTTGTCGATGCCGTACTGCCGCATAGCCTCGTCGTAGGTGATGCGGGGGAAGGGAGTGGGGAGCGTGATGCCTACGGCGGCGAAGGCTTCGCGCAGAAAAGTCTCCACTACGCGAAAGACGTCTTCCTCGCGCACGAACGACATCTCCAGGTCGACCTGCGTGAACTCAGGCTGCCGGTCGGCCCGCAAATCTTCGTCGCGGAAACAGCGGGCAATCTGGAAATACCGGTCGAAGCCTGAAATCATCAGAATTTGTTTGAACAGCTGGGGCGATTGCGGCAGTGCATAAAAATGGCCGCCATGCACTCGGCTCGGGACCAGGTAATCGCGCGCCCCCTCCGGGGTGGAACGTGTCATGAAGGGCGTCTCGATTTCAAAAAAACCCTGATTCGACAAGCTCTCCCGAACCGCGCGGGTGATTTTGTGGCGAAGCTCCAAATTCCGCTGCATCTGCTGCCGGCGCAAATCGAGGTAGCGATACTTAAGCCGCAGTTCCTCATTGGAGATGGCATCTTCGGCAGGCGAAAACGGGGGCACCCGTGAGTCGTTCAATACCAATAGCTGTTGCGCGGCGACCTCGATTTCTCCAGTCGCCATCTTGGGATTAATCACCTCAGGGCCGCGGAGCCGAACCGTGCCGACCACAGCCACTACATATTCCGGTCGCACCTGTTCCGCCTTGGCATGTCCTTCCGGCGTGCGGTCTTTGTCGAGCACGATTTGCGTGATCCCGGTGCGGTCGCGCAGATCGAGAAAGATCAGGTTGCCGTGATCGCGGCGCCGGTTCACCCATCCCATCAAGGTGACTTGTTCGCCGGCGTTCTGTACGCGGAGTTGTCCACAGGTATGCGTGCGCTGAAGAGTGCCTAGAAAGTCGAGCAATGCGGCTGTCCTAATTCGAGAGTGCGGTGAGCTTCTGCGCGAGTTCGCCTCGCGGAATCTTGAACTGCTCACCGGAGGTGAACTGCTTTAGCGTCAGGATACCGGAGGCGACCTCATCCTCGCCGAGGATCACGATGGTTCGCGCCAGCTTGTTGGCCGTCTCGAACGATTTTTTTAATCGAAATGACCCATCGCCCAACTCAATCCGTAAGCCGGTAGCCCGCAGCTCCTTGGCCAAGCTCAAAGCGGGTGGTCCCATCCGGGCGCCGAGGGGCGCGATATAAGCCGCGGCCAACTCAGGCGTCTGCCGGTTCTGCGCCTCGAGCGTCATCGCCAGGCGATCTTCGCCCATCGCGAACCCGATCCCGGGCGCCCGGGGTCCGCCGATCGCCTCGGAAAGCCCATCGTAGCGGCCGCCGCCCAACAGGGCATTTTGCGCTCCCAGGTCGCTCGAGACAAACTCAAAGGTGGTCCGGGTGTAGTAGTCCAAGCCGCGCACCAGGCGATGGTCGTGCTCGTAGGGCACGCCGCATGCATCAAGTGCGGTGCACACCGCGGCAAAATGTTCCTTCGAACCTTCATCGAGCGAGTCCCAAATTCTTGGCAGCCCGGCGATGATGGGCTGATCTTCCACATGCTTGCAGTCCAGCACGCGCAGCGGGTTGGTGACCGCGCGACGTTGGCAGTCCTCGCACATGCGCCCGACGACCGGCTCCAGGGCAGCGCGCAGGGCCTGCACGTAGCGCGGCCGGTCGGTTGCCGAGCCGACAGAGTTGAGCAGCAGCTTCCAACCGCCAATGCCCAGTTCTTCGAGCAAGGTGGCCAGCATCTCCAGCACTTCCGCATCGCGCAGTGGAGACTCGCTCCCAGCGCTCGGAGGTCCGATCACTTCGGCGCCAATCTGAAAGAACTGGCGGTAGCGGCCCTTTTGCGGGCGTTCCCGGCGGAATTGCGGGCCAATGTAGTAGAGCTTCTGCAGCTGGCCGGTCTCGCCTAGCTGGTGCTCGATGTAAGCGCGGACCACGCCCGCAGTATTTTCCGGCCGCAGGGTCAGCGATTGCCCCGGCTCGGGAGTGAAGGTGTACATTTCCTTGGAGACGATATCCGTTTCTTCCCCGACGCCGCGGGCGAACAGCTGCGTCTCTTCAAAAATCGGGGTGCGGATTTCGCCAAAGGAGTAGCGCTGGAAAACCCTACGCGCCGTAGCCTCTATATGGTTCCACAGATCAGTTTCCGGCGGCAGCAGGTCCCGGGTGCCCCGGACGGCTTGCAAAATGCTCATAATTCCCTATTTACAGGATACAGGCCCGCTACCAATTTGCGCTTTCGCTGAGGTAGATCGCGGTGTAGTCCACATAATTCCGCGCGTAGACGAGGATCGACTCTCGGTCGTTGGGGTCTAACCGGCGCCGTTCCTTGGCCGGCACGCCGGCCCACAAAGAGTTGGCCGGGACGACAGTATTTTCGGTCACGACGGCCCCGGCGGCAATAATCGAGCCCTCGCCGATGCGTGCGTTGTTGAGGATCGTTACCCCCATGCCAATGAGGCAGGCATCTTCAATCACGCATCCGTGGACGGTCGCGTTATGCCCGATCGTGACCCAATCGCCCACCTCGACCCGGTATTTGTAGCGCATACCGTGCAACACGGCACAATCCTGCACGTTGCTGTTGGCGCCCAAACGAATGGAGTGCACGTCTCCGCGCAGCACGGCGTTCATCCAGACGCTGGAATGTTCGCCCAGTTCGACTTGCCCAAGTATTTGAGCAGAAATGTCGACATAGCAGGAACTGGGGATAATCGGGGTGTGACCAAGATATGACCGGACCATCGAGAAATTCCTTAGGTTTGACGCTGATTAAGCTTGACTCCATACCTCAAAGGTAACGTAATCTGATAGAACCCAATTGGGATGTTTGGAGGTGTGGTTCATTTGGCAGAGGTTCGCGTGCAAGAAGGCGAGCCGCTTGAAAATGCATTGCGCCGTTTTAAGCGCAAGGTTCAACAGGAAGACATTATTAAGGAAGTGAAGCGTCACTCCTTTTACCTGAAGCCTGGCGAGCGCCGTCGAGTAAAAGAAGCGCTGGCGCGCAAGCGGAATCGTAAGAAGGCAAGAAAAGAGCAGGACTAACCCTGCAGTGCCGGCCTACCGTCATTCCCAAGGATACGATAGGCCGGTAATCCCGCAGTCTTCATGAATTTGTGAAAAAGAGGTAGGTAACGTTCCATTTCCCCTCTCATTTCCGCTCTCAGGAATGGGAGGAAGTTGTCGGATAACTGATGGATTAAGCTGGCTGGTGAAAAGTTGCCAAATCAGCGGTCCGTCGACGGAATACTGGAAAATTCCAAGGCATGCTCGGGGGGACGCGTATGGACTTCATCGATAAGATACTGAAATGTTCTGATTGTGGTAACGACTTTGTCTTTACCGCCGGCGAACAACTGTTCTTTCACGATAAGCAGTTCAAGAACGATCCAAAGCGGTGCAAACAATGCAAAATCAAGCGCGTGGCTGGAACCGGCAGCGGCGTGCGCACGGAAACCCGGACAGTTTGTTCGGAGTGCGCCACCGAAACAACCGTTCCGTTTAAACCCACGCAAGGTCGTCCCGTGCTCTGCAGGTCTTGCTTCCAGCAGCGGCGGCCCCCAGTCCCATCCACAGTTGTCGCCAGCGCAGCTTCCTAAAAGGAAGACGCGAACCATATCTCCAGCGGACAGCTCGTTCGCTGGAGAATCGCGGTCCTGTGTATAAATGAGGTCCGACCAAGTCTTCTGATCAGCACTTGGGAAGCTTCATTTGCGAGCCTTAGTTTGCGAGCTGACGCTTAGTTTGCAGTCGCCGGTTTCCGCGCCTGGGGTCGTGCGGCAGTTTTGGCAGGTGGGTTTATTTTGGCCGCCAGCGCCTTTTGCTTCTTGTCTTCATGGGTGACGAGCAGGGCCTCGAGCTGGCGCAAAAGATTCATGATGTTCATGGGCTTGACCAGCATCTCGTCCATGCCCTCGTCTCGCCATTCGGAGCCCGGAACCGGGAACGCTGTCAGCATGGCCACCGCCGGCTGATACGGCGCCTGTTTGGCTGCCCGGACGACTTCCAGGCCAGCGGACTCGTTCTCCATCCGCATGTCGGTGATCACCATGTGGAAGGTGCCGGCGCGCAATTTAGACCGGGCCTCGCGAGCGGAGGCAGCGGTTTCCACTTCGAAGTCATTCATTTCCAGTACCGCTTTGAGCGTCAGCAGAATTGCGAGCTCATCATCTACCAATAGAATGCGACGTTTCATAGAAAAACTCCCGGGTGCGGTTGCTGTAGGCCTGAGGGGGGAATTGTCGCCTCATAAGATCCTACCTGAATTGCCCTTCGTTTGAGCGACATCCATCCATTCGTTAGACTGGCAACGTGGCAGGATACCATGTTGAGAACTTCGGATGCCGAGCCAGCCAGGCGGACGGCGAGATCATCAGCGCCCAGTTGCGCCAGTCCGGTCTGAGCCCGGCTCCCGATGCCGCGAGCGCCGATGTGGTCGTCGCCAATACTTGCAGTGTGACGGCACAAGCGGACCGCACTGCCCGCGCCTACGTGCGCCGTGTACATCGCGAAAACCCCACGGCGCGCATCGTGGTCACCGGTTGTTACGCGCAGCGAGCGCCACAGGAAGTGGCTGCCCTGCCCGGCGTTCACGCGGTGATCGGCAACAGCCATAAATCTTTGGTGGCGGAGCTGGCCCGGCCAGGGTTCGTCCCCTTGGCGTCCCTCTATGTGGACGATACGTTTGCCCATGCGGAGCTTTCCATGCCGGCCGGCGGTTGGGACGCCGGATCACAGACGCGGCCCAATCTCAAGGTGCAGGATGGCTGCGGGAATCGCTGCTCATTCTGCATCATTCCTACGACCCGTGGCCACAGCCGGTCTATGCCGCTGGAAGATGCCCTACGCCAGGCACAAGCCTTTGCCAGCCGCGGAGGGACGGAGCTGGTGCTCTCCGGCATCAACCTGGGGCGGTGGGGCAGGGACCTGAAGCCGCAGCGAACGTTGGAAGAATTGGTGAGCGGGATCCTGGTCCGTACCGCGTTGCCGCGCCTGCGGCTCAGCTCGATAGAGCCAATGGATTGGACACCGCAACTGCTGGCGCTGTTTAGCGACCCGGATTTCCGCAGCCGCCTCGCGCGCCACGCCCATCTCCCGCTGCAATCGGGTTCCGATGGCACACTCCGCGCGATGCATCGCCGCTATCGCCCTTGGCACTACGCGGAGAAGGTGAATCGGATCCGCGAACTGATGCCCGATGCGGCGATCGGCGCGGATGTCATGGTCGGGTTTCCGGGTGAGACAGACGCCTTGTTTGAAGAAAGCTTCACCTTCATCGCGGCCCAGCCCTTCACGTACCTGCACCTGTTTCCTTTTTCCGCTCGCCCTGGCACCGCGGCCTGGAAACTGGCTCAGGAAAATCCGGTCCCCCCGGTGGTGGTGGCCGAGCGCACGGCACGCCTGCGGACGCTCATCGCCGACAGCAATTTGCGTTTTCGGCAACGTTTTCTGGGTCGGGAATTGCCCGCCGTTACCCTGCACGACTCGTCGGGGAACCTGACCCGGACGCTTACGGACAATTTCCTCGATCTGCGGCTTGACCTGCGGTTGCCCGCCAACCAGGATGTGCGGGTGCTGGTGACGGGCCTGGCCGGAACGGGATTGAGCGGCTGCCTCGCCGCGTGACCAAAGGTTCAGAGAGTTCTTCCGGCCTGTGTCCTGAAATGCTATGCTTTATTTGAGGGGCCTTGCGTCTCTCGTTTCCGGAGGGAATCATCGATAAGCGTTCGGCCAAGTCTTTTATCCGCATTAACGACAGAATTCGCGCGCGTGAAATCCGCGTCATTGATGAAAACGGTGAACAGCTCGGAATTCTGCCTCCCTTTGAAGCTCTCAAGATAGCCCGCGAACGTGGGCTGGATCTGGTGGAAGTCTCGCCCACGGCGCAACCGCCTGTGTGTCGTATTCAGGATTACGGCAAGTTCCTTTACGAAAAAGACAAGAGCGACCGGGCCGCGCGTAAGAAGCAGAAGGTAATCGTCGTGAAGGAGGTCAAGTTTTCTGTGACCGTCGATGAGCACGATTACCAGACTAAGAAGAACCAGGCGGTCCGTTTTCTGGGTGAGGGAGACAAGGTAAAGGCCTCCTTGCGATTCAAGGGGCGACAGATGGCGCATCGCGAGCTGGGCTATGCGATTATCAACCGTCTCATTCAGGACATGGGCGACGCGGGTATTGTCGAGTTTATGCCCCGCATGGAAGGCACCACGCTGCACGCCATCCTGGCTCCGGGCAAGAAGGCTGAACCGCCGAAGAAGCCGGCCGCTCCGAAACCGCCTGCCCCGGGTCTGGTGGGCCAGCAGCAGCCGCAGTCGGCGCGCTCGTAGAGGCACTCAGGGGATCAACCACACTGGACAGGTGCCCCATGTTCGCATCAGCGTACGTGGGCCGAAAAAGACGGGCGAAGCCCTTCCATTGCTTCTAGTCCTTGAGCGAAAGCATTCGAAGAATCCATATTCGGCCCACGTACGCTGATGCGAACATGGGGCACCCGTTTAGTGTCGTTGATTCCCGGACCTTCCAGTCGAACCTAAGCGCATCCCCGTGTATAATCGTTAAGAAGTACGCAGGAAAACCATGCCCAAATTAAAGACCCATAAGGGCGCGGCCAAGCGCTTTAAGAAGACCGGCACGGGGAAAATTCTCCGGGGCCAAACCAAGAAGCGCCACATCCTGACCTCCAAACCACAAAAGGTCAAGAAGCATTTGAGTGGCACTGTACTGGTTTCTGATGCTGACAAGCGCAAGGTAGCGCGAATGATTCCGTACGCCTGAAGAGGCGAGCGAGTGAAGAGGTAAGTCCTACCTCCAGCCGCACAACGCACCAACAAAGGAGAACCACCCATGCCACGCGTAAAACGTGGAACGAAACGTAATGACCGCCGGAAGAAGATCCTCAAACGAGCCAGCGGCTACTTCCTCACAAAATCCAAGCTCTACCAGGCAGCCCAGGAAGCCGTCGAGCGCGGACTCAAGTTTGCCTACATCGGCCGCCGGCAGAAGAAGCGCCAGTTCCGCTCGCTTTGGATTGTCCGCATCGGAGCCGCCGCCAAGCTCAACGGCACCAGCTATTCGCAGCTCATTCATGGGCTCAAGGTCGCGGGTGTCGAGCTAGACCGCAAGATCCTCGCTGATCTCGCAGTCAACGATCCGGCAGGTTTTACCGCATTGACCAACCAGGCCAAGAGCGCACTCAATAAGACCGCGGATGCCGCCCATTGAGATTCCTGAACTAAAAGACTACTCCCCCGCCTCCCTCGATAGCTTCTTTTCCGCCGTCCTGGCGCAGTTCGACCAGGACGCTGCGGGGGCTGCCTCCGTCGAGGCGGTGGAGCAGTTGCGTGTGCGCTGGATCGGGCGCAAGCAGGGCTTGCTGACGCGCGTCGGCGAGGTGCTCAAGGGCGCCCCGGCAGACGCACGCCGCGAGGTGGGCAAGCGTTTCAACATACTCAAGGCGGCGATCGAACCGCGCTGTGATCCGCAGCAGATCAAGTCTTCCGGACCGGATGCCGAGGCCATCGACATCACGCTCCCCGGCACCCGGCGCGCTCTGGGCGCCGAGCATCCCTTGATCCGCACCATGAACGAGATCGTCAGCGTTTTTGCGGCCATGGGCTACTCAGTCGGCTTAGGCCCCGAGGTGGAAACCGACTACTACAATTTCGAGTCGTTGAACTTCCCTCCCGGCCACCCCGCGCGCGATACGCAGGATACGCTGGTAATCGCCAACCAGGAACGCAAGCCGCTGCGCGACCGGCTGCTCATGCGCACCCATACTTCCCCGGTCCAGATCCATACCATGGAAGAGCAACCGCCGCCGTTGCGTATCGTCATTCCCGGCAAGGTCCACCGCAACGATGAGCTGGACGCGACCCACTCGCCCATTTTTCACCAGGTCGAGGGGCTCTGTGTCGACACCAACATCACCTTCTCCGACCTTAAGGGCACGCTCGATCACGCCATGAAGGCTTTTTTCGGAGCCAGCGTAAAGACGCGGTTTTTCCCCTCCTTCTTTCCCTTCACCGAGCCCTCTGCCGATGTGCAGATCAGTTGCCCCTTTTGCGGTGGCCGGGGTTGCCGCAAGTGCAAGCAGTCGGGTTGGATTGAATTGCTCGGCTGCGGCATGGTGGATCCCGCGGTCTTCGGATTCGCAGCCCGCAAACAGCCCGCCTACGACCCGAAGAAAATCAGCGGCTTCGCCTTTGGGATGGGCGTGGAACGCATTGCCATGATGAAGTATGGGATCGGCGACATCAGCCAGCTGTACTCCGGCGATATGCGATTTTTGGAGCAATTCAGGTAAGTGAATATTCTTTCTCAGTGGATTCGATCCTACGTGCCCGGCCTCACTTTGCCTGATCGGGAGTTGGCCGAGGCACTGACCCTGCGCGGCATCGCGGTCGAGGGCATCTTCGAACTTGGTCCAGGCCAGGGTTCTCTGTTTGAGATGGATATCACTACCAATCGCGTCGATGCTATGAACCACTATGGCATCGCGCGCGAGGCAGCAGCCATAGAAGGTCTTAGCCTGGCGCTGCTGCTGGAGGGCGCCGATACGGGATCTAAAACAGTTACGAATCCCATCAGCATCTCCATCGAAGAACCGGAGCTGTGCGGCCGCTTCACGGCGCGATCGCTGCGCGACGTGCGCATCCAGCCGTCCACCGGCCTGGTGGCGGAGCGTTTTGCCCAATTGCAGCAAAAGCTGATCTCGAATGCCGTCGATGCCACCAACTACGTGCTGCTCGCCATGGGACAGCCCACCCATGCCTTCGACCGGGACAAGCTCGAAGGCGGCATTATTGTGCGCCGCGCCCGCAGCGGCGAGAAACTGAAAACATTAGACGGAGTCGAACGGGTACTCGATGCCGAAGATCTGGTAGTTGCCGATGAGAAAAAGGCCATCGGGCTGGCCGGCGTGATGGGCGGCTGGGACACCATGATCACCGCCGAGACGCGAAATATCCTGGTGGAAGCGGCCTGGTTTGATCCCGTCACGGTTCGCCGCACCAGCAGACGCCACGGCCTGCACACGGACGCTTCGCATCGCTTTGAACGGGGAGCCGACTTTAATGCACCGCCCATTGGCTCAGCCCTGGTTTGCCAACTCATCCTCCAGGCCGGCGGCAGCTTCGATGGAGATTTGATCGACGTATCCGTGCCCGAAGCTGCTGCGCGTACCGCCCATCGCCCCGCAATATCTCTAAGCCACAGCGAGGTTCGACGCATGCTGGGGGCGACCGAAGATGGCCGAGGAGTCGAGCACCACACGACTGAGTCGGTCCTGCAGGCCATCGGGTGTCGATTGAGCAAAGTCGAAGAAGGCAGCTACCAGGTCACTCTGCCCAGCTGGCGTTTGGATCTGGAACGGGAGATCGATCTCATTGAGGAGATCGCCCGCGTTTACGGTTACAACCGCTTCGCCAATACGCTTCCCAGTTTCTCGGGTCGGGTACGAGAACTTCCTGAAGCCCGCAAAGAGGCGGTGGTCCGCCAAACTCTGCTGGGCTTGGGCTGGAACGAGGCGTTATCCGGCACCTTTTGTTCTGCTACGGATGCGGTTACCTTTGCACCTCAGCCGGGCCTGGCTGTCGCCATGGGCAACCCGCTCAATGAAGAAGCCGGCATGTTGCGCCCTTCGCTGTTGCCCGGGATGCTTACGATGCTGGCCCATAACCTCAATCGCAATGTAAGTGACGTGCAGTTGTTCGAGCGGGGGACCATATTCAGCGGCACCACGGAGCGTGTGGACGAGCGTCCGGCTCTTTCTCTGGGCTCTTCCGGAGTGGTGTGGGGCGGCCCCGAGCTGCCTGCGCATGCCTTTGACTTCTACGACATGAAGGGCGTCATCGAAGAAATTCTGGAGAAGTTCGCCTTGCGCTCCTTTTACTTCGATACATTTGCCGCTGATGCTGGGATTATCCCCGCCTGGCTTCACCCCGGACGTTCCGCGCGTGCTGTGGCCGATGGGCTGACGGTGGCTTGGTTTGGCCAGCTTCATCCTGCCCAGGCGCAGCAACGTAAGCTTCGCCAGAGCGTGTTTGTGGGGGAGATTTATCTCGACCGCCTCTACCGCTTGCCGTTGCGTCAGCCGATTGCGCCGGAGCTTTCGCGCTACCAGGGCGTCGAGCGCGACTTCTCGTTTATTTTTCCCGATGCGGTTCGCTGGCAATCGATTGCCGAGGCGTTGGAGAACCTGCGCATCGCTGAGCTCACCGCCTTCACGCCCCGGGAGATTTTCCGAGCCAGCCAGTCTTTGCCCTCCGGGCACTACTCCATTCTGGTCCGTGTCACGTTCCAGGCCTTGGAGCGCACACTCCGCGAAGAGGAGTTGCAAGGTTATTCCCAAGCCGTGACCACAGCGTTGGAATCATTGGGTGGGCGCCAGCGCGCTTAATTCCCGGGCTCCGCAGAACAGCAGGTCCCTCCTTCTCTCGATCCCACTAACCAATGCTCACTGGAAACACCGCCCTCCACTTTGTCATCCCGAAGGGAGGGACCCGCAGTTCAACGGGACCTCTCGGAAATGTTTTCAACAACTCGTGATCCACAGAGGGAACATCCTGAGTAACGCACACGCGTCTTTCTTATTGAGCCGCGGAATTTGCGGTCTATACTTTTTTCAGCAAGCAATCCCGCTTTTGTGTAACGAGGTATAGATGTCCACACTCGCAGAACATCCTCCCGAAATGACCATGGCTGCAGACGATTTTCAGGCACTCGAAGAACGCGTGCTGCGCACCGTTGAATTGCTCAAGGGAGAACGCGAACTCCGTCTTTCAGTGGAACAACACGCCGAGCGCCTGAACCATCGCGTGGAAGAGCAGGCCGCCCACGTTGCCCAGCTGGAAGAGCAGATTTCCGCGATGCAGAAGGAGCGGGAAACCGTGCGCCATCGCATCGAGCGTCTACTGAAGCAGATCGACGAGGTCGGCGAGTAAAGCGGCAAAACGATTCCTTTGGAGAAACATGCTAGAGAATCTTGAGATCCGGCGCGCAACCACTTCGGTCAGTGTGGATATCTACGATCAGACATACCATCTGCGCGCCCCCGATGTGGAGTATGTCCAGAAGCTAGCGTCCACCGTCGACTCTAAAATGCGCGCTGTCTCCGCCAACGGCAATACAGTGGACTCCTTGCGCGTGGCGATTCTCGCCGCGCTCAACATCGCCGATGAACTCATGCGTCTGCAGGAGCACTGCCGCCTGCTTCGCGGCGCCATGAGTGAAAACCAGACCATCCTCCGTACCCGGGCCAACAGCCTTTCCGGTCTGCTCGATTCCGTGCTCGATGATGAACATCGCTTTAACGAAGCGCCTCCGGTGGAAATAACTCCCGGTTCGTCACTTGCCAATCAGCTCCGGTGACGTTAGCATCCAAATCAGAGACCGGCCTGCAAAGCAGGTGCGGCAGCTAACGCTGGTTGAACCAACATTCATCGAACCGGGACTCGACTCGAACAATCGGCTCCGTGTGCAGTGTCCGCCAGTCCGGAATGCCTAAAGAGCTGCGGAGAGTCCCAACGTCTTAGGACGGGTTCACCGGCGCGCTGCTGCACGGCCCCGTGGGTCGGTTTCGTCTTATCCTCTGTGCATCCCCAACTCATCCAGTTCGGCCGTCTCGTGGTGCCGACCTATGCATTCCTGATGGCCGTGGGCACGGTCCTGGCCCTTTTGCTTTGCGTGCGCATCAGCGGCCTGCTCTCGCTCGACACCTCCAAAATCTGGAGCGTAGCCCTGCTGGCGATTGTCACCGCCCTGGTGGGGAGGATGATTCTCCTCTTGCTGCACTGGCCGCGGTACAACTTTAGCGTCGAGCTGGCCGGGGCCGCGGCCGCGGTTGGGTATGCCTTGCGACTCGGCTTGCCTTTACGGCGGACAGCCGATGCGTTTGCTCCCAGCCTGGCATTGGGCAGCGCGGTCGCTTCCATCGCGTCCCTGGAAGCAGGATTTGGCTATGGAACACCGACGCACTTGCCCTGGGCCGTCATCTACCGCAGTCCGGCTGCTGTGCCTGGAGCCCCGCTGGGCGTGCCGCTGCATCCCACTCAGCTCTATGCCGGCTTGGTAGAGTTCGCGCTCTTCGTATTGTTGCTGTGGCTGCTCCATCGCCCTCACCACGATGGAGAAATTCTGGGAGCGTGGCTCTTCCTTGGCGGCCTCGCCAGCTTCCTGCTCACTGCCTTGCGCGGCGACGACGTGCTCGCTGCTCAGTTGGCCGGTGCGGCGATGGTGCTCGGGGGAGGCCTGCTTTGGCTGCGTCTGCCCCAGGTAGCCCATGGAGAATGATCTCCGCCAGCTGGTTGTTCCCGGCGAGGCGAGTGGCCAGCGGTTGGACCTGTTTCTTACTCACCAACTGGAAGACGTGAGCCGCTCGCGGGTGCAACTGCTTCTGCAGCAGGGAAGCGTGCGCGTGGACGGCGAGTTGGTCAAAGCCTCGCACAAATTGCGCGGGGGTGAGAGCATCTCGATCGCCGGCGATCCCCAGCCTCCTCCTTTGCACGCCATAGCGGAGGAGATTCCGCTGGACATCGTGTATGAAGACGACGACCTCGCGGTGGTGAACAAGCCCGCCGGCATGATGGTCCACGCTGGTTCTGGTGCGACCGAGGATGCCCGCAACCGCGGCACCATGGTCAACGCTTTACTGCATCACATGCGCGCGCTTTCCTCGTCCGGCGGTCCGCTGCGTCCGGGCATCGTGCACCGGCTCGACAAGCAGACGAGCGGCCTGCTGGTGGTGGCCAAGAACGACGCGACCCACGCCAAGCTGTCGGCGATGTTCGCTCGTCGCCAGGTGCGGAAGCTCTATATTGCCCTGGTGCAAGGCGAACTGGCACAGGAGAGGGGCACGGTGAACGCCGCCATCAGCCGCGATGCGGTTCGCCGGACGCGCATGACCACTCGCCGCGAGGGCGGCCGGCCCGCCGTCTCGCACTGGCAGGTGTTGCGCCGCATTCACGGTCCCTACGGCAGCTTCACCCTGGTTTCGGTGCGGATCGAGACTGGCCGCACCCACCAGATCCGAGTCCATATGGCTTCGCTGGGGCATCCCGTGGTTGGGGACACGCTTTACGGCGCCTCCTCATCCATTGCCCCTCATCCCCCTGGCGGAGGTCTGCCGCGGCTGGTACTGCCGCGCAACTTCCTGCATGCCGCCGAGTTGGAGTTCGCTCACCCGCGCAGCGGTGCGCCCCTGATCCTCGTTTCCAACCTGCCGGCCGACCTGAAAGGGTTTATGGCGCAACTGCATGCACTAGAATGAAAGCAGCTTTTATGACTTGGAAGAAGAATTGTCTGCGCCTGGCAGGCTTCGTGCTCCTGTTGACTGCGGCTGCCGTGTCTCAAACTCCGGCAACGCCGCCGGCGGGCGCGACGGCACCCGCGCCCCAAAAGAGCAGTCCGCCCCCGGCGACACCGCCGCCAGCCGTCAACGGCCAGAATGACGATAATTTCACCATCAAGACCAACGTCAATGAGGTGAACCTGATCTTCACGGTCACCGACAAGCATGGCCGGTTCATCCAGAACCTGCAGCAGAGAGACTTTGCCCTGCTGGATAACCAGAAAGCTCCCGCCCAGGTTTTCAATTTCACCCAGCAGACAAATCTGCCTCTACGGGTGGGCATCATGATCGATGCCAGCACCTCGATCCGCCAGCGCTTCCAGTTTGAGCAGAACGCGGCGATTCAGTTCTTGCAGCAGGTAGTCCGGCCCCAGGGCGATCTGGCGTTCGTGATGGGGTTCGACGTCACACCCTACGTCACCCAGAACTACACCAGTGATCAGGACAAACTCGAAGCCGGCATTACCAAGTTGCGGCCCGGTGGCGGCACGGCGCTTTTTGATGCCGTATACACCGCCTGTCGCGATCAGCTGATCAAAACCCCGCCCGCGCAGCAAGGTTCGGTGCGTAAGGCGCTGATCGTGATCTCTGACGGAGACGACAACCAAAGTCGCGCCTATCCTGACGATGCCATCAAGATGTGCCAGCGTGCGGAAACGATCATTTACGCCATCAGCACCAACGTCAGCCCGAGCCGCGACCGGGGCGATGATGTCCTGAAAAAAATGGCGGAAGCCACGGGGGGACTGGCATTCTTTCCCAAGCGCATTGAAGACATGACGGGCAGCTTTCATGACATCGAGGAAGAACTGCGCAGCCAGTACTCATTGGCCTACCGTCCTGCAGACTTCAAACTCGACGGCGCCTTCCGTTCCATCTATCTGGTGGCCCTGGATCGCCGCTTCTCAGTGCGCGCAAAAAAAGGTTACTTCGCTCCGAAGGGCTAAAAAGTCCGCGGCAGAACCGAATTTTAGAACCAAACAAAACTGACGGGTGCCCCATGTTCGCGCCAGCGTACGTGGGCCGAAAAAGATGGGCGAAGCCCGGGCGAAGCCCCTCAATTGTTTCTGCTCATGATTGAAAGCCTACGCTGGCGCGACCCGAATTTCTTCTGCTACCCGGGCGCCACCCATCTGTTCTTAGGCCCCAAGGAAAGCTTAGTTCCCGAAGAGGTCCTCAGCCGAGCATGGCCAAGAGCTGCTCCTCCTCGATCACCGGAACCTTCAGCTGTCTCGCTTTGTCGAGCTTGGAACCAGCTTCTTCTCCCGCCACCACGTAATTGGTTTTCTTGCTCACAGAGCCGGAAACTCGTCCCCCCGCGGCTTCAATCCTGGTTTTCGCTTCTTCCCGTGTTAGACCGGCCATCGTGCCGGTCAGCACAAACGTCATGCCCTTCAATTGATCCGACTTCTGCTTCTTCTCAGCAGTAAACGTTAAGCCCGCGTGACGCAGCTTCTCCACCAGAGCCCGATTCTTGTTCTCGGCAAAAAACTCGTGAATCGCCTGGGCCACCCGCGGACCTACTTCGTCGACCGCCTCCAGCTCCTCAACCCCGGCCTCCATCAACGCGTCCATGGAGCCGAACGCCTCAGCCAGAAGCTGGGCGGTGCGCTCGCCCACAAAACGAATGCCCAGGGCAAACAGAACCCGGTTCAACGGCAGTTTCTTCGAGTTCTCAATCTCCGCCAGCAGAGACTGCGCGCTCTTTTTCCCAATACGTTCCAGTTCTAAAAGTTGTTCTTCGGTCAGGGAGTAAATGTCGGCGACGCTGGTCACCAATTTCTGTTCCAGCAGCTGTATCACCAACGCCTCGCCGAGCCCTTCAATATTCATGACCTTGCGGGAAGCAAAGTGCAGGAGGCTTTCTCTGAGCCGGGCCGGGCAGTCCACATTGAGGCAGCGGTAATCGGCTTCTCCTTCGTCGCGCACAACTTTGCTGCCGCATACCGGGCAGGAAGCAGGAAAAGCGAAGAACTTCTCGCCCCGGGGATGCTGTGCATCATCCACCACGGTCACGATTTTTGGAATCACATCGCCACCGCGCTCCACCTGCACCCAGTCGCCAATTTTTACCCCCAGCCGCTCGATCTCGTCGGCGTTGTGCAGGGTCGCGCGGCTCACCGTGGTACCCCCAATCAGAACCGGACGAAGCACGGCCACCGGCGTCAATTTGCCCGTGCGCCCCACTTGCACTGCGATGTCTTCAATCTGCGTGATGCCGGAGCGTGCCGTGAACTTGTAAGCTACCGCCCAGCGTGGAGCGCGGCCGGTATAGCCCAGCCTCCGCTGGAGCGCCGTCTGGTTCACCTTAATGACCACGCCATCGATTTCGTAGCCCAAGCTGTGGCGCTGCCCTTCCGCGGATGCCACAAAAGCCAACAACTCTTCTCGCGTGTGCAGGGGCTTGCGGTGTTTGTTGACGCGGAAGCCCGCCTCGCTGAGCGCTTCGAGCGCGGCCCACTGGGTCGCGAACGCGCTCTCCCCTTTTTCCAGCGCGAAATAAGCGTAAAAATCCAATCGTCGCTGGGCCACGATGTTGGGTTCAAGGGTGCGAATCGTACCCGCGGCCGCGTTTCTGGCGTTCGCGGCGGGGGCGAGTCCGTTTTCCTCGCGTTCCCGGTTCAGTTTTAGAAAAGCCTCGTCGGGAAAAATGACTTCTCCCCGCACCTCGAAGCTTTGCGGCAGCCCGGCGCGCTTCAATCGCTCTGGCGACACCGAAAGCGGCACGGACCGTATCGTGCGTACATTGCTGGTGACGTCCTCCCCCGTCACCCCGTCGCCGCGTGTGAGCGCGGTCTGCAGCAACGCACTCCCCCCCGGTCCGGGCTCGTATTGGAGCGCCAGGGACACGCCATCCATCTTCAATTCGCACACGAAGCTTGGCTCGGTGCTCCCCAACATCGCCCGCACGCGCCGTTCCCAATCGCTCAGTTCCTGTTCGCTGTTCACGTTGTCGAGCGAAAGCATGGGCCGCGAGTGTTCTACTTTAGGGAAGCCCTCTTTGGGCTTGCCCCCCACCCGCTGCGTGGGAGAGTCGGGCGTCACCAGCTCCGGATGGCGAGCCTCCAGCATGCGCAGCTCCCGCATCTTGACGTCGTACTCGGCGTCCGAGATCTCCGGGGAATCCAGCACGTGATATTGATATTCGTGGTGGCGGAGTTCGTCGCGCAGCTCGTCGATTCGCTTTACTGCTTGCCCATGCGAGCCGGGTTCGGTATGAAATCGGGTCTCGGCCATAGCGTGCATTATAGAAACTGCCTGACGACTATTCTATGGAACCGGTTACCCATTTCCTTACTGGGGCATGTCTCGCCCGCACTGGCTTCAATCGCAAGACTGCCTACGCTGTCCTGGCGATGACGCTGGGGGCCGAAGCGCCCGATATCGACGTCCTTTGGAGTCTGGGTGGACCGGTCGCCGGCTTTCAGCATCATCGCGGCTTTACCCACACCTTTTTAGGCGCGCCGCTGGTGGCCCTGGCCGTTACCGGCTTGGTTTGGCTCTGGCATCGTACGCGGCGCGAGCCGCCGCGGCTCACCCCACGCTGGGGCTGGTTATGGTTCTTGTCTCTCCTGGCCGTGCTGAGCCACATCTTTCTCGACTGGACCAATAATTATGGGGTTCGTCCGTTTTTTCCCTTCAACCCGCGCTGGTATTCATTGGACATTGCTTTCATCCTGGAGCCGGTGATTTTTGCCGCTTTGCTGACGGCCTTGGTGGTGCCTGCGATGTTCGGGTTGGCGGACCGCGAGATCGGGGCACGTAAGGGCCTATTCCGGGGACGCAGTTGGGCGATTGCTGCGATGGTGCTGGTGGGGATCGATCTGGGGGTGCGTGCGGTGGAGCATCACCGCGCCCTGCGGCTGGTGGGCAATACTCGCTTCGGCGATCAGCCCATGGTGCGCGCGGGAGTTGAGCCTTATCCCGTGACCCCGTTCCTTTGGTTCGCCGTGGTCGAGACGCGAGACTACTACCAGACGGGAGCGGTCAATTCCTGGGCAGAAACGGTCGATACCAACGACCGGGACGACGTCATTTTCAAGCCGCCGGTAACCCCAGCGGTTGAGGCGGCAAAACGCTCCTGGTTGGGCCGCGTGTACCTGGACTGGGCACGATTTCCAGTGGTGACCGACCGGGGTCCCGCCCCCCAGCCGCGGGATACTGCAGTCTCATTCAGAGACCTGCGGTTTGCCTATTCCGTCCTCTCCCGCGGCCGGGCAGCCGGGGCGCTCACAGCCTGGGTCTACGTCACCCCGGACGGCGCGATTGACGCCATGCTCATGAACAACCGCCTGCAAAAATAGAAGTCCACGCGAGACCGGATTTGCAGGACCAAACGGAAATGACGGGTGCCCCATGTTCGCGCCAGCTACGTGGGCCGAAAAAGACGGGCGAAGTCCATCAAATGCTTCTGCTCAACGAGTAAAAGCATTCGAAGCCCGAGCATCTTCGTGGTTAGCTGCCCGTGACGGGTTACGTACCGACTAATTCGTTAGGCCCGCCTCGCCGTTTTGTCACCGTCCGCCAGATCCAGAAGCCCAGCAGGGCAAGCAGCACGAGCACCCCAATCGATAGGGCGATCTTGTGCCGCGTAGCCAAGACCGCGAATATCCCAACGATCTGAGGACCGTAGTAAATGGTCAGGATCGCCGTGGCCATGTCCCGAACCACGCGGCCCACAAACACGGCCGAAAGAAAGTGGGCAATCTTCATCTCGAACACCCCGGCGGCAAAGACGAACAGCTTCCAGGGTGTGGGCGGGGGCATGATGGATGGGATCATCATGGCGAGAAATTCCTGCTTCTCGAACCGGTCCCGAAGCTGCTCGTAGCGTGCGCGGTCGATCCGCTTCATGAGAAACAACTCCCCACCTGCCCGGCCCAGGAGGAAAGGAACCAGGCCGCCCAGCGCCGAACCAGCCGCGGCCACGATGATGTACGCGTAAAAGTGCTTCTTATCGGCCCAGACGTACCCGGCAATGATGAAGTCCATGGGCACTGGGAGGGCAGCCGCGTCGATAAAAGCGATGGCCCCCGCGCCCCAAAAGCCAAGCGGCTTCAGGACCGCCAGCAGCCATATTTTGTACTTAGTAAAGAGTAGGAGGATTTTCTTCAAGATCGGACCCGGTCGTGAGTGGTTCGTCGTGGTGGGTCGCTGTTCCCTCGAGCAGGGTTAAGGCGTGCGGAAGGAGAGGAAGAATCGCCTCGAGCGCGCTCTTGGCGCCTTTGGGACTACCCGGCAGGTTCACGATCAAAGACTGGCCCCGGCTGCCGGAAAGCGAGCGGCTCAAAGGCGCGAACTGCGTCTGCTTTCTGCCCTCGGAGCGCATCAACTCGGCAAATCCGTCCAGCAGGCGGTCGCACACCGCCCGGGTGGCCTCGGGGGTAACATCGCGAGGGGCAATTCCCGTGCCCCCGGTGGTCACCACCAGGGCGGCCACCTCGCATTGCTGGCGGAGTGCATCTTCAATCTCCGCCTGGTCGTCTGGTACCACCAGATGGCTGATGACTTGGAAACCATTGGCTCGAAGTAGATCGGCGACCACCTGTCCGGAAACATCCACTCGTTGCCCCCGGAAACAGGAGTCACTTACGGTAATGACCGCGGCGCGCATCAGACGATTGTAAGGGGTCTTTGTGAAAGCCCGATCTCGGGACGATTCGAAACAATGAGAGAATGACACGATGTGCCAAGTCCTTCGCCGGTTGTTCGTCCCGGCCAGGATGGCACTCCTGACAACCGGCCGATGCCCTCAACCGAAGTTCCAACCAGCCCTCCCGGTCGCCCACCGGAGCCGTTCTACCGCCGCAAGCGGACGCGCTACGAGGAGCTGGATTCTGACGAACTCCTCCACCTGATTGACAGGCTGGAAGATGAGCGCTCCCGTGCCATGCGCCGTGAGGGAATGTGGATTTCCTTCATTGCTCACCTGGTCCTGTTCTGGTTCATTTTTTACGGGCCAAAATTCCGCAGCCATCAGCCGCACGTGGTCAATCCGGACCAAAAGCAAAAGGACTTGACCTACCTGGATCTCCCCCCGGATGCACAGCGGCGGATCAAACCTCCCAAGACAGCCCCGCCGTCTGACAAGGACCGGATCGCGCAAGCCCAGAAGCCCACTCTGGATCGCAAGACGCTGCAGCAGCTCGAGGCGATGCGCCGGGCCGGGCCGCCGGTTCCTGCGCCTCCTCCTCAGCCTGCTCCGCAGCAGGCCGCTCCGCCGGCTCCGGCGCCTCAGCAACAGGCCCAGGCCCGTCCGCCTGCGCCGCCACCCCCACCCCCCCAGCAGCAGGCGCTGCTCAACGAACCCACGCCGGCGCCCACGCCACCCGCCAAGCCCAGCTTTGACACCGGGCCGCAGAATGCCGGAGACGCCATTCGCCAAGCGGAACGGAATGCCGCCCGGAATGGCGCCCCCTCCGGCGACTATGGGCAAAATGCCCCTTCCCAGCATCCCGCTATGGGGGTTGGCCCTGAAATTCTCAGCGACACCCTGGGGGTCGATTTCGGTCCCTACATGAAACGGGTGATCGAGGCTACCTATCGCAGCTGGATTCCGATCATCCCCGAATCCGCACGGCCTCCCCTCTATAAGCAGGGACGGGTGGGTGTCCGTTTCAAGATCTATCCCGACGGCAGTGTGAAGCAGATGACGCTCGAGTTTCCGTCCGGCGACGTCTCCCTTGACCGCGCGGCCTGGGGCGGAATCACCGGCGCCTCGCCCTATCCGCCGCTGCCCAAAGACTTCAAGGGGCCCTTCCTGGAGCTGCGCTTCGGCTTCTACTACAACACTGATCCGGACAAAATCCACTGATGGATCCCGAACTCCGCAAACGGCAAATTTTTGGCCTGTTGCTGGTAGCGGTCCTCCTGCTGTTCGCCGGCTTGGGCCGTGCTTCCATGCATGACCTGTTTCCCCCGGGGTGGTGGAGAGTTTGGTAGACCCGCTACCCCTGCTGGTGGTGGTTCTGGGTCCCACCGGGAGTGGAAAAACCTCCCTCTCCGTCGCCCTCGGCCAGCAATTTGATGGCGAGATCATTAGCTGCGATTCGGTAGCCGTCTACCGTGGCCTGGAGATCGGGTCCGCCAAGCCTTCGCCCGAGCAGCGACGGCAGGTTCCGCACCACCTGCTCGACGTGGCCTCCCCAGACGCTTTCTACACCGCGGGAGACTACGCGCAAGCCGCACGCGCTGCGATTGCCGGCATCGCTGGCCGGGGCAGGTTGCCGATCGTGAGCGGTGGAACCGGCCTCTACCTTCGTGCCCTGCTGCAAGGCTTGTCTCCTGGTCCGCAGCGGTCGGCGGTCCTTCGCGATCGTCTTTTGCGCAAGGCCGAAACCAGGGGGCCAGCTGCCCTGCACCGCATCTTGAGGCGGCTGGATCCGGTTTCAGCAGGCCGTATCCACCCGAACGACCTGAGTAAGGTCATACGGGCCTTGGAGGTCAGGCTGGCTTCCGGGCGTCAGATGTCAGAGATGTGGGAGGAAGGGCGCGATGTCTTGACCGGTTATCGGGTGCTGCGGATAGGCCTCCAGCCCGAGCGCCGGCTACTTTACGAGCGCATTGATACGCGGGCCGCCGCTATGTTTGAGGGCGGCCTGATTGAAGAGACGCGGGAGCTGATTGCGCGCTACGGCCGCTCGCCCTCCCTTGCCTCGCTGGGCTATCGTCAGGCGGTGCAGTATTTGGACGGCGATTTGACCCTGGAGCAAGCCGTTGCCGCTGCCAGTCAGGGTCATCGCAACTTTGCCAAGCGCCAGCTCACCTGGTTTCGCCGGGAGCCCGATGTTTGCTGGCTGAACGGCTTTGGGGATGATGTGACTGTATGCGCGGAGGCCGCGCGCCGGGTTACGCTTTCCCAGATACAATGAGTTTTAAAGTCAAAGATGAGAAGGATGTGCGGTTGAGCGTTGGCAGGGTGTGGAACATTCAAGGGATGCGCACCGTAGTTTGGTGCGCGGCGTTTCTGGGCATGGTAGCCGGGGCAGCAGCACAGAAGACGGCAGCGACCCAGACCACACTGTCGGTGGCTACAAATGACGCGGGTCCACGCACTCGGGCGACTCTGACCGCCCATGTCGGTGCGCAGACGTCCGGCTCGCCCACGGGGGTAGTGACCTTCCGGTCTGGAGAGACCGACCTGGGCTCTGCGATTGTGGATGCCGACGGCAATGCATCCGTGCAAACGGACGTTCTCGATACGGGAATCCACGATGTGGTCGCCGTCTACCAAGGCAAAGCTGCGTACCTGGCGTCGACTTCAAAGGCGGAGCAGGTGGAGGCCCATGCCTCGTCTGTGGCGGGATACACGGTGACAGCGACGCCCACATCGTTATCCACGGTGGTCGGGGGCTTTGCTGAGAGCGTGCTCACGGTAACCCCCAACAATGGCTTCAATGCTTACGTCAGCCTCTCTTGCAACGGCTTGCCGATAAACACCACCTGCACGTTTACGCCGTTAAATGTGCCCGCTATATGCACTTCGATAACGGCCTGTACTCCCGGAACCAGCGTGGTGCAGATCCAAACGCAAGCTCCCTCGCCCGGCGCTACCGCCATTGTCTTCCCGCTATTGTTGGGCTTGGTGGGTTTGGGCGCCAGCAGGCGCCGAGCCTGGCGAAATCTGGCCCTCGGTTTGGTCGCATTTGCTGGAGCCATAGGAATGACAGCCTGCAACGCGCGGTACAACTATCTCCATCACGGTCCGCCGGAAAACCCGGGAACGCCGGAGGGGACCTACACGATCACCATCGCGGCCCAGTCTGCGACCGGCGCCGACATAACTACGCCGCCCACCAGCCCCCAGCTGACTCTCGCCGTCACCGCCCAAGTAGCTGGCTCTACCCATCGGCTCGCCCTCTATTCGTTGAGGGTGCCCGCAATTGAGTAGTGAGTTGTCGGTATCTGCAGATGGATGGCTGATTACCCTCGGCTACCATAGAACATGCAGGTGCGCTGGGCGATCGCTGCCGAAGCGCTCGCGCGCTTTCGGGGGAGGAAAGTCCGAACTCCGCAGGGCAGTGTGCCGGATAACGTCCGGGATTTGAGCGTCAAGGCTCAAAGACGGCCAGTGCCACAGAGAACATACCGCCGCGGGCTTCACCGCCTGAGGTAAGGGTGAAAAGGTGCGGTAAGAGCGCACCGCGCCGTCCGTAAGGGCGGTGGCAGGGTAAACCCCACACGGAGCAAGACCAAATAGGGAGGGAATGCCGACAGCCAGACCCAGGCTGCGGATGCGTGCTGGTCCGGCACGCTCACCAGGGTTCCGATTCCGGTTCGCCGGGACGGTGGGAAACCTCCGGGTAGGTCGCTTGAGCGGCGCAGCGATGCGTCGCCTAGAGGAATGATCGTCCTCGACAGAATTCGGCTTATAGGCCACTTGCAAACGCGGCCCCGCAGCTCCAACCGAGATGCGGGGCCTCCGCTTTTCAATCCCAATAACCGATCCCAAATGGAAGCGCCGCCCTCTCCTTGTCATCCCGAGGAGCCGACTTGCCTGCGGCAAGTTAAGGGAGCATTGAACAGTACCGGCTACCGCGCACTCGACGGGTGCCCCATGTTCGCACCAGCGTACGTGGGCCGAAAAAGCCGGGCGAAGCCCCTCGAACGCTTTTGGTCGGTCAAGGTGCGGTTGTTCATTAGGAGCGAAGCCGAGGGACCTGCAGTTCTACGGACCTCTCGGGGAAATGTTTTTCTGCTTTTCGCGCAGGCTCTTTTAGAGCCGAACCCATCCGCAACAGTTTACGTACTAGCTAAAAGCCCGAATCTTTCAACGGGACTAAAATCGTCTCAGGACCAGTGCCGGCATGGAATTCACCGAAGCAGTGAAAATCGCGCTGCAGTCGTTGTGGGCCAACAAGCTGCGCTCCATTCTCACCCTCATGGGGGTGATGATCGGCGTGGCCGCTGTCATCATGGTGATTACCCTGGTCAACGGCGCCAACACCTTTGTCGCCACCAAGGTGTACGGCTACGGCGCGGATGTCTTTACCGCGTCCAAGCAACCCTCCGTGGTCTTTTCCGACGCCGAATACAACAAATACAAAAAGCGCAAAGACCTGAAAATCGAGGACTACCGCGAGGTAGCGGCGAAGTGTAAGGACTGCGCCACCACCGGCGCCATGACCAGCGTTACCGGCAAGGTGGTGTATAACAGCCACTCCAGCACCGACACCGATATTCGCGGTTGGACCTGGACCATGCCGCCCATCTACAACATCAACATCGACCATGGCCGTGGGTTTGTACCCGCTGATGAGGAACACAGCAGCAGGGTCGCCATCATCGGCCCGGATATCGTGGACAATCAGATGGCCGGCATCGACCCCATCGGCAAAGAGATCCGGGTCGACGGAAGCCAGTACACGGTCATCGGCGTGGGCGAACGCAAGGGCAAGACCCTGGGACAAAGCCAAGATAATTGGGTGGCGGCTCCACTGACGACGTTTCTCAACACCTATGGCTCCAACCGCAGCCTGACCATCTATGCCCGCGCCCATGGAGTGGGCGATCCGCTGGAGTTGGCGGTGGGCGAGGTGCGCACCATCTTGCGTTCCCACCGCCACGACCGGCCCGGAGCGGAGGACAGCTTCGCCCTGGATACGAACAGTACGTTTGTCGGGCTCTGGCAGAGCATCAGCTCCAGCTTCTCCGCTGTGTTCGTTTCCCTGGCCGCCATTTCGCTGGTGGTGGGCGGCATCGTGATCATGAACATCATGCTGGTGAGCGTCACGGAGCGGACCCGCGAGATCGGGGTGCGCAAGGCCCTGGGTGCGCGGCGCAGCGACGTACTTCTTCAATTTCTGATTGAATCCGCGACCATGTCGCTGGTGGGCGGCATCATGGGCGTAATCGCGGGGGCGGCCTTTGCCAAAACCATCACCTTGGTGATTGGCTTCCCTTCGGAGATCGAGTTGTGGTCAGTGGCCCTGGGCCTCTTTGTGGCCACGGCCGTCGGTGTGTTTTTCGGAGTCTATCCAGCCCGCAAGGCTTCGCTGCTCGATCCCATTGTGGCCTTGCGTTCGGAGTTATAGAACTATGCGGCTAGCGGAGACAAATGAAGGCGTCCGGATGGCAATGGACACCCTGCGCACCAACAAGCTGCGCTCCGGCCTGACCATGCTGGGCATTATGATCGGCGTCACCACCGTCATCCTTATCTCCTCGGTCATCAACGGTCTGACGGGCAACGTCAATGGTCTGATCAAGTCGCTGGGATCCAATGTCTATTGGGTCTTTCGTTTCCCGGTATTCGGCTCCCGGCCCACTTCCGAGATGCTGGCCAGAAAGCAATTGCGCTATGAGGATGGCGAGGCCATGAGGGTGCTTCCTCACGTGGTAGCGGTCGATACCTCGCAGCAATATCGCTCGCCTGAAGGATCACTGGGTAGTTTTTCGGTGAAGTACGGGAGTCATCGCGTCCAGAACACCATCCTGTCGGGCGAATCGGAGGATGAACCGGAGGTCTACGATCTCAATTTCACCCAAGGGCGCTACTTCTCCCAGCAGGAGGCGCAGCGCGCGGCCAATGTAGTCGTGCTGGGCTCGGATACGGCTACGGAACTGTTTGGTATCGATTCGGCGGTCGGCAAGGAGGTGCAAATCGGCGGTGACGTGTTCACCGTGGTGGGCGTCTTGGCGCCGCAAAAACAGGTATTCGGCGGGGGCAAGAATCCGCAGGATAACTCGGCTCATTTTCCCGCGTTCACTTTTCACAAGATTCATCCCGAGATTCTGGATCACTGGATCAGCGTCAAATACGACGACGTAAAGAACAAAATCGCTGTGGAAGATGAAATCCGCGAGCTCCTTCGGCGGCGCCGTAAGGTCCGTTCCGACCAGCCGGATAACTTCGCCATCTTCAGCTCCGACGCACTGCTGGTCCTATGGAATCAGCTAACCGGGGGCCTGTTTATCTTCCTGGTCGGGGTGGCCAGCGTGGGTTTGATGGTCGGCGGCGTGGGCGTAATGAACATCATGCTGGTAAGTGTGACCGAACGAACGCGCGAAATTGGCGTCCGCAAGGCCTTGGGCGCGACCAAAAAGAACATCATGCTTCAGTTCACGCTGGAAGCCGTCACGCTTTGTGCTTTGGGGGGAGTGATCGGTATCGCCGTAGGCGGGCTGCTTACCTTTGTGCTCAGGCTCGCCTTGGGGGCTGTGCTCCCCGCTCAAATGTCGGTTGCCTGGTCCATGACCGCGTTTATCGTTTCCTGTGCCATTGGTCTGCTCTTTGGTATCTATCCCGCTTGGAAGGCAGCATCGCTCGACCCCATCGTCGCCCTGCGCTACGAGTAGGGGTGGCTTACACTAAATCTCCATGCTGCCCATCGTTGTTGCCACCATAACCACCATCCTTAGCCTAGCCGGTTTGGGTTACTACCTGCTGGCGCTATGGAGCGCGCGCAACTTCCAGCATCACTTAAGGCGGCCCCTGCCGGATTTTCAGCCCGGAGTCAGCATTCTCAAACCGGTCAAGGGCCTGGACCCGGAGATGTACTCGAGCTTCGCCAGCCACTGTCTGCAGCAGTACCACGGGCCTTACGAGATTCTGTTCGGAGTCAGCAGCATGGCCGATCCCGCGGTTGCGGCCATAGAAAAGCTTAAGGAAGAGTTTCCCCAACGGACCATCCGCCTGGTGTTATGCCCGCAATTACTTGGCGCCAACGGCAAGGTAAGCAACCTGGTGCAGATGCTGGGCAGCGCTCAATACGATTACATTTTGATCAATGACAGCGACATTAAAGTCTCCCCGCTGTACCTGCGGCGGATCATGAGCTGTTTTCAGCTGGCCAAGCGGCGCGGCGGTCGCGTGGGCATGGTGACGGCGCTTTACCGGGGGCAGGCGCACGGCACCATTGGTTCGCGCATGGAGGCGCTGGGCATTGCCACCGACTTCATCGCCGGCGTGCTGACCGCGCGGCAGATTGAAGATGGAATTCGCTTTGGTCTCGGCTCCACCCTGGCCGTCTCGCGCGAGGCGTTGGTAGCGATTGACGGTCTGGAGCCGTTGGTCGACTACCTCGCGGACGATTACGAATTAGGCGCGCGCGTATGGCGCAAGGGGTTCGAGGTGATTTTGAGCGGCGAGGTGGTCGAGACCTTCTTGCCCGCCTATCGCTTCGGTCAGTTTTTGGCCCATCAGATTCGTTGGAGCCGCAGCACACGCGATTCCCGAAAGCTGGGATATGCGGGCCTGGTCTTTACCTATGGACTGCCCTGGGCGTTGTGTAATCTGATCGCTTCGGGCGCCAGCCTCAGCAGCATTGCGCTACTCAGCCTCACCTTGCTGGCGCGCGTGGCCTTGGCCTTGGCGGTCGGAGTGGGCGTATTGGGCGATCGCCAGGTCCTGCGCGATCTGTGGTTATTGCCGCTGCGCGATGTGGTGGCGCTTGGCATCTGGATCTGGAGTTTCGCGGGGAATACCGTGGCGTGGCGGGGCCAGCATTTCTCCCTCAAAAATGGCAAGATGAGCCGCCTCACCGCGGTTTAGCGCTGGTTGCTTAAGATCTCTTTCCCGCCGCTGCGGGCGATAGAGTACACCGCTCCGGGCAGCGCGGGAACCTGGTCAACCGGGGTCCAAAGAAAAATTCGCCCCGGTCCGCTCCAGAGCTGCTGGAACGAAGCATTGTCGTCGAAGATGTGGGGAGCGTCGTTGAACAACGAGCCGTACCACAGATTCGAAGAACGGCCATTGAGAATGCGCACTTGGCGCCGCAGATAAAAACTGAGCGACGACCCGGCCTCGTATTCGCCATTGATCTCCACTATGTCGCCGGCCTGCAGATGCGGACCAATGGCATCCGCCAGAGCTTTCGAGGAGAGAACGGGCGAGAAAGTGACTAACGCCATGTGCGCGGCGATCAGGAAGACCGTCATCATGGCGACCAGTGCATAATTTGCCAACCGAACCAGGTTGACGGAGCGCAGGATCACGTTCGCCAGCGTTCCAGCCGCCAGCGCAATAGCGGTGAGCATGAGCGGCAAGCGGAAGATGCCCATCGTCCGCGTACCCAGGTCGAGAAAATGACCCAGGGAAAGCGCGTAATCGCCGGGGTTCTGCGTAAGCAGAGTGGAGATATCCACACCGGGAGCCGGTGGACGCGCTCGGATAGCCAGGTAAGCCGCGGCCAGTGCCCCCGCCGCCCCCAACAAGAAGAGCGCGCGGGCGATACGGCGGCCGGCAATGCGTCCCGGACTACGTACGGGGGCCTGCTCCTCTCGCCCCAGCCATCCACCGATCATTAGCGCGAGCGGAGGCAGCGCGGGCAGCGCGTAATATTCCTGGCGGGTGGAGAAGCTGAAAAACACCATGACGAACGCAGCCCAAACACCGAGCAGGTTCCAGGCTTGATCGTGGCGGGGTAGTGGGACGCGGCGGAGGGACGATCTCATCCGGATCGGGTCGATCGCTCGGAATACGAAAGCAATCCACGGCATCAGCCAGACCGCCAGCAAACCCCAAAAGAGCCAAAGCGGCACGGTGTCGTAGTCGCGTGGAACTCGCTGATTGAGATAGCGCAGCACCTGCTCGTTGACGAAATAAAACCAGAAGAACCCGCGCACCTGCCCCTGCGAAGGATTGGCGATACCCGCCGCGATATGCCACGGTGCTGCGATGACCAGAAAAACCAGCAGGCTGGAAAAAGGGTGCCATCGGCGCAGGTGACCCAAATTCCGATTGAGCCACAGAAAGACGACGACGATTCCGAGTGGAAAGACGATGCCGATAAAACCCTTGGTGAGCACGTTGAGCGCGCACGCTGCGGCAAACCCCCAGGCAGTCGAGCGTGAAGGCTGGGGATGTTGCAGTGAGATCCAAAACAGCATCAAGGCGAGCGAAAGCCACAGGCAGACCATCACGTCGGGAATGATGATGTGGCTGTAAATGAAAACGCCGAAGGACGTCAGCAGTATCAGGGCCGCGTAGAGGCCGGCCATACCAGAATTGAACAAGCGGGCGCCGAAATGGTAGACCACCAGAAACAACGCGAGTGCGGCCAGGGCCAGGGGCAAGCGGGCGGCCCAATCCTGAGGCCCGAAGACCGTGAAGCTCGTAGCCATGCCCCAGTACATGAGCGGAGCTTTTTCCAGGTAACGGATGCCGTCGGCATACAACGTAATCCAGTCATGCCGCGCCACCATCTCCCGCGCAACCTCGGCATGCACCGAGTCGGCATCGTCCAGCAGCGGCGGCCGAAAGAGCGTGAAGCTACCGTAGAGCAGAATCCAGAGCCCGGCGATGATAAGAAAACGGCGCGACGACATTCTGAGGTTTGAACGCTTTACGGAAACCTAGGTTTGTATCAGGGCACGACTTTACAGGTTGCGGAAAAACGATAATTTGTATCGGCACGACTTTGCAGGCTGCAGAAAAACCATGCTTTGTATTACGGCACTACTTTAGTCGTGCCGTAATACGCTAAAAATAATATGGGCTTTACAGGCTGCGGAAAAACTCATGTTTTGTATCAGGGCACGACTTTAGTCGTGCCGTAAAGGCTTAAAAGGACCTGGGCTTTAGCCCGTGCCCCTGTCATTTGCCAAGCATATTTGCCCTAGCAGGCGTGTGAGAACTGGCAAAACCGCAGATCTCTCCACTCCGCTTCGCTCCAGTCGAGGCGACAAATTTGTTGCAGGATCGGCGATTTTTCATGCTTTAAAGCCATTTGCCTAACAAATTTGTCATCTCGACCGGAGCGAAGCGGAGTGGAGAGATCTGCGGTTTCTTCTGTCGGGCTCTCACACACCCTCTAAAGCCCGTCAACTTTTCGCCTTGAGCGGCCCTACTAAAGTCGTGCCCTGATACGGGGCATCATTTTCTCTGCAAAATACACCGCTGCGCACCCGGATAGAACAGAATGTGGCGCTATGCTCCGATCATACCCCGCTGGATTGGGGAGATATAGTAAGGGCAGGTCTTCCGAACCATGGCGCCTGACACCGGACGACGAGGAGCGGCGATTTTTCCGGCGAGCGAATTGCTCGGGCCGGATACCTCTCTCATCTACAACGACTGGTACCCGGCCTTGCGCAGCAGCGCCCTTAAGCGGCGCAAGATGTCGACCACGACCTTGCTCGGGATTCCTCTCGTGCTGGGACGCAAAGAAGACGGCGCCCTGTTCGCTATGCGCGACAGCTGTCCCCATCGAGGCATTCCGCTCTCCTGCGGATGGTTCGACGGCAGCGCCGTAACCTGCAAATATCACGGATGGGTCTTCGAGCCAGAGTCCGGCCAATGCATGGAAATCCCTTCTCTAACCAGCCAGGACTCCTACCCGCGCCGCATCTACGCGACGGCCTTTCCCTGCCAGGAAAAGGACGGTTACGCCTGGGTCTACGTACCCAAGCCGGGCAGCGGCCGGGTGCGTACGGAGACCAAAGAGACCAACCCGCCCGTCCCTGCCTTGCCCATGTTCAGCGATCGATATCGGAGCGCACATCTCACGGCGGATCTACCCTGCAACATAGACCACGGCATCATCGGACTGATGGACCCGGCGCACGGACCCTTCGTACACCAGGCCTGGTGGTGGCGTTCCCGCCACAGTATCCACGAAAAAGAAAAGCACTTCGAGCCTATCCCGCAAGGGTTCCGCATGTCCGCGCATACGCCCTCGGCGAACAGCGCGCCTTACAAGCTGCTCGGTGTCTATGGCGAGCCAATTGAAACCACGATCGATTTCGTGCTTCCGAACCGCCGCTATGAAACCATTCGCTGCGGGAGCAAGTGGTTCGCCAGCCTCACCACGGTGACTCCCACTACACCCGGCAACTCTCGCATCGATGTATATGGGGCTTGGAACGTTTTTTATCGCGTGCCCTTCGTGACCGCGGTAGCCAAATATTTTGGCGACCGCTTTGTGCGCCAGGATCAGGTCACGATGGTGCAACAGGCCGAAGGGCTCAGGTTCAATCCCAGCCTGATGCTGATAGACGATGCCGATCGTCCGGCGAAATGGTACTTCGCCCTCAAGCGCGCCCGCCTGGAGGCTGATGAAACTGGCCGGCCGATGCAGCATCCGATGGCCGGCCCGGTCACCCTGCGCTGGAAAAGCTAGAGAAACGCAGCGGAAAAAAGCTACGTTTTGTATCAGGGCACGACTTTAGTCGTGCCGTTAAGGCTTGAAAAAGAGACGGGCTTTAAAGGCTGCGGAAAAACTCCGTTTTGTATCAGGGCACGACTAGTCGTGCCGTAAACACCTGAAAAGTAGGAGGGGCTTTACAGGTTGCGGAAAAACTCATGCTTTGTATCAGGGCACGACTTTAGTCGTGCCATAAACGCTTGAAAATAGGATGGGCTTTAGCCCCTGCCACGGCAAATCAGCTTAGCAAATGACGGTGGCACGGGCTTCAGTCTTATCAAACCATCCGCTACTGTCCCACCCCTGAGTTCACTGAAAAAGTTTCTTTGGCTTTGTATCAGGGCACGACTTTAGTCGGGCCGTAAATGCTTGGAAATACGACGGGCTTTAGCCCCTGAGGCCATTCTTCGACTTGTCGAATTTTTCAAGGAACTTCCGCAACCGTCCTCTAGTGCAACGCGGGCTCGACCGGAGTGGTCAACCCCGTACCTGTGAGCGAGCCTTCTTCCACTACTAACTGTTCGACGGCAATCGACAACCGGCGCCCAAGCTCAAGAAAGTTCTCCCTCCACAGCTCCGCGGCCGAGGCCTCGAGGCCCAGCAGGGACCGGGTTGACTTGGCCAGAGTGTCGTACCAGATATTTTGCGCTTGCCACAAGTTAAGCTCGAATGGCAGCTCCCGCAGGGTGCGTGCCAGGATAAGTGCATGGTCGAGACGGGCGGTCTCGAGCGGTCTGGCGTGGAGTTCGACCATGGCGCGCTTCATGTGTTGATCGGTCAAATAGCGCAGCGAATGGCTTTCCAGGGTCACCCCGTCGGACTTGGCCAGCGAAATCAGGGAGCGGACCCGCGTCAGGTCGATGGGGTCTTCTTCCAGGGCGCGGCGCAGGCCGGCATTGATCGCAAAACCTGCCGCCATGGTCAGTGCCGGCGGCTTGGGCAGGCCGGACGCGTTGAGGAAGTGCAGCAGCGAGGCGTGCTCCTCGTAAATCTTCACCAGGCTGTCTTCCACCTCGCTGAGCGTCGCGTTCAAGATAAAACGCAAAATACGCCGCTGATCGTCGCGGAAAAGAGAAGCGAGCGAGTACGGGCTGCCGCCAAAAAAGCTATCGATCAAGCGCACGACTTCCGGCAAATTCGCCTGGGTGACGGCAGCACTGCATTTTTTCTTGAGCTCCGCGAAGGCGGAAAGATCCTGCGGGGTGGAGCGTTCCACCGCGGCGGTTACGTTGTGATCGCCGAAATGAAGCGCGGCGAAGGAAACATCCTCCGTCTCTTCAGTCAGGTTCGAAGTGATGCGGCAGCGGCCAATGGCGAGCCGGGAGCGTCCCGAGGTGACATTCTCGTAGTCGAGACGGCGGACCGTGTAGCAAAAGAGGACTGCATCTTCCGGGTAGGTGGTAAACACGGAGGAAATGGCATAATGCGCCGCTACCTGCTCCAGGCTCACCTCCATCGGTTTCACCAGGCGCCGGTAAATGTCACCGCCGTCTTTCCATTGCGGGGCGTTGCTCTTGGCCAGGCGCAGCCGGTCCACAAACTGCCACTCGATCAGCGCGCGATTGAGCTCGAAGATGTCCGCAGCCAGGCGCAGCGCCCGGGCCGCATACGCGATGACCTGGACGGTCTCGATGCCCGAGATATCGTCGAAAAACCAGCCGCAACTGGTGTACATCAGCTGGGTGTGGCGCTGCATCTCCATCAGCTTGAGGACCAGGGTCCGTTCTTCGGCGGAGAGGACGCGCTCCGCGTGCGCAGCGAAGAAGTGGTCGATCGCCGCCTCCGCTCCGCTGGTTCCTGCCGCGAGTATGACCGAGATGTAGGCATCGCGAGCGGCCCAGACGTCTTTCAGCAGCCCCTTCGCCGCGCTTTCGCTGAGGGGCGCGACGGTGTCGCGGAGAAAGTCCAGAGCGGCGCGAAGCGGTGCGCGCCAACGCTGGTTCCAACCCTGCCGGCCACCGTTGCAGCCGCAGTCGGAGCGCCAGCGCTCAACACCGTGGGCACAACTCCACGACGTATCCTCGACAATTTCCGCCTCCCAGGTAGGCGGGAACAGCGCGAGGAACTGGCCGTAATTGATGAGCCTCGCCAGATTCCTGTCTTCTATGAACCGTAGGGCGTAGGAGAGCGCCATCTCTCCATGGCGGTGGTGGTGGCCATAACTTTCTCCATCGGTGGCCACGTGCACCATCTGCGGTTCGGGATTGCTCGGGTCAAGACCACGAGCCAAGCGCCAGGCGAACGTCTCTCCGTTGTTGAGAACCCCTTCGAAGGCAATTGCGCGCGAGATGGGCCCGTTGTAGAAAAACACGGTGATGGTCCGGCCTTCCTTCAGGCGCACCAGGTACGGATGGTTGGGATTTACGGACGCGTTCGGGGTTTCAATCCAGGGAATTGTTCCGTCCAGCGGGTCTAGCTTTGGGTTCTTCGGCAACTCCTGTACGCGGGCGCACTGATGGGGCGCCAGCACGGTGAAGAGAATGCCATTTTGTGCGAGCAGGTCCAGTGTTTCGCTATCCACGGCGGTCTCTGCCAACCACATGCCTTCCGGCGGCCGCCCAAAACGATGTTGGAAGTCGGCGATGCCCCAGCGGATTTGCGTGATCCGGTCGCGGGTGTTCGCCAGAGGCATGATGACGTGGTTGTACACCTGCGCCATGGCGGAACCATGACCATCGAAACGTAACAGGCTTTGGCGGTCGGCATCGCGGATCATGCGATAGGTGCGGGGCGCGTTCTCTTCCAGCCACGAGAGCAGGGTGGGTCCGAAGTTGAAGCTGATGCGCGAGTAGTTGTTCATGATGCGGATGATCTGGTTCTCGCCGTTGACGATGCGCGAGGCGCCGTTGGGCGCGTAGCACTCCGCGGTGATCCGTTCGTTCCAATCGTGGTAAGGGGCGGCCGAATCCTCCGTCTCCACAGTTTCGAGCCAAGGATTTTCTCGCGGCGGCTGATAGAAGTGACCATGGATGCAGATGTAGCGTTCCGCGCCGGCTGAGTGATCGGACATGGCTCAATTCTAGCCGTCACCGGTGAGGGCCGCGGTCACACGAAAGCTGCGGGTGCCAATTGCGACAACCAAAACGGGAAGCGCTCTGGGAAACCGAGCCCCGGTAGGAACCGAATCTACGGGACCAAACAGAACTTGACGGGTGCCCCATGTTCGCACCAGCGTACGTGGGCCGAATATGGAATTCTTCGAATGCTTTCAGTAAACGCTTAGAAGCGTTTGAAGGGCTTCGCCCGTCTTTTTCGGCCCACGTACGCTGCTGCGAACATGGGCACCCGTCAAGTTCTGTTTGGTCCTGTAGATTCGGTTCCTACCCAGGCTTCAAAGCCCGGCCCGGCGGCAGCTCGCAGGCCCGCCACAAATACCAGCTGGCGACCGAGCGCCACGGCTTCCACCGCTTTCCCCGCCGTTCCATCACCTCCGGCTTGGGCAGCATCGCCAGCGTGATGGGCTTGCCCGCTTTGACTTTGCCAAACGTCAGGAGAAACCCCTTCCGAACCCCATAATCCGTCACCGGGAACACGTCCGGCCGTCCCAGGCGGAAAATCAGCAGCATCTCCGCCGTCCAGGTGCCAATCCCGCGCACCTGGCTCAGTCGCTCGACGATTTCCGCATCCGGCATTCGCCGGATCACCTCCAGCGAAGGCACCGTCCCATCCAAAGTCTTGGCCGCAAGATCGCGCAACGAAAGAAGCTTTCCCTTGGAGAGCCCGGCAGCGCGCAGCATCTCCTCCGGGGCGGCCAGCAATTGCTCCGGCCGCGGATGCAGGTCATCGAACCCCGCCAGTAAACGGCCCAAGATGGCCTTGGCTGCGTTCGCGTGCAATTGCTGATGCAAAATCGCCTCCAGCAGCGCTTCAAAAGGAGAATGGGTGCTCTGCACGCGAAGCGCGAAAGGGCCGACACGCTCCATCAGCGCTGCCAGCTTGCTATCCGCCGCCGCCAGTTGTTGCCGTGCCAACTCAACGTCGTAGCGCACCGGCCGCAGGCTGTCGTTCATTAAAATATTTTAGCTTTGTACGTTTTTGATCCTGCCGAGTGTTCCGTATCGGTTCCTTTGTCCCATTTAGAATCCGATTCGGGCGACCCCGGAGTTGCCTAACCCCTCCGGTTTGCTGCTATAGTCTTCTTTCCGAGTGCGATACGGGATGAGGTTATTCCCCTCGAACTCCTGGATCAATTCGCGAAGAGTCGTCGCCGAAACCTTCTTTGACACCACGCAATCTGAGGAAGCAGGGACTCACCAATGGCGCAGATTTTTGACCGGAGTGCGAACGCGTTAGCCCGCGCGAGCCTGGTCTTGACAGGGTTAATCGTCATAGCCCTGGGAGTCACCCTCGACCAGCTGCAGGGCTCTCCATGGGTAACCAAGCAGGGGCAGCGCGCCGAACAGCCGGTGCCGTTCAGCCATAAGCATCACGTCATGGGCCTGGGGTTGCAGTGTCAGTACTGCCACACCTCGGTCGAGAAATCGAGCTACGCCGGCATTCCCCCGACCAAGACCTGCATGAACTGCCATGCGCAGATTTGGACCAACGCAGCGCTGCTCCAACCGGTGCGGACCAGCTGGGCTACGGGCGAATCGATACCCTGGATCAAAATCCACGATCTGCCGGACTTCGTGTACTTCAATCATGAAATTCACGTGAACAAGGGCATTGGCTGTTCGTCCTGTCACGGCCGAGTGGATCAAATGCCGCTGATGTACCAGCAGAACACGCTGCAGATGGCGTGGTGCCTGAACTGTCATCGCGACCCGGGCAAGAATCTTCGCCCGACCAGCGAGATTTACAACATGGCGTGGGAAGGGCCCACCAGCCAGAAGCCGGTATGGTGCGGCAGCACAGGCATGAAGGACGGTGTGCCCACGGCGCAAACCGTGAGCTGCACCACCACTGACCCCAGCTCGAGCGGGCCCCAGGTCGCTTCGCTCAACCTGCTCGCCGGCGGAATTCACGGGCAAGCCAGCGACGCGCCTGGCATGACCATTCCTGCCAGCCTGCACTACGTGAAGCTGACCGATCAGGAGTCGCTGGGCAAATACTTGACCCAGGAGTACCACATCCGCACGCCCCAGGAATTAAGCAGTTGCGAGACATGCCACCGATGAGCGAAACACAGGGTAAGAATCAGCAATTAACGCTCGATGCGGCCAGGGCCAAACTAGCAGGCCAAACCGGAAAGAAGTACTGGCGCAGCGTGGACGAGTTGGCCGATACGCCCGCTTTCCGCGAGATGGTGCAGCGCGAGTTCCCCTCACAGGCTGCGGAGTGGCTCGATCCTATTGGGCGGCGCGGTTTTCTCAAGGTGATGGGCGCGTCCCTGGCCTTGGCCGGGCTTTCCGGTTGTACCAAGCAGCCCGATGAGCTGATCTATCCCTACATCAAGCAGCCGGAAGACCTGGTGCTGGGCAGGCCGGTTTATTTCGCGACTGCCATGCCGTTCAATACCGGCGCTGTACCCCTGCTGGTGAAGACCGACGCCTACCGGCCCATCAAGCTGGATGGAAACCCTGACCACCCGGTGAATCGCGGCTCTTCCGATCCGCTGACGCAGGGTTCGCTGCTCGACATGTACGATCCGGACCGCTCCCAGCGAGTGATTTCCCGCGGAGAAGTCCGTGAGTTTGCGGCCTTCCTCGGCGTGTTCCGCGCCATGCTGTCCGACAAAAAATCCAGCGGCGGCTCCGGGCTCTACATCCTCAGCGACACCGTCACCTCACCCACCCTGGCCGCGCAATGGAAGGCGGCTCAGCAAACGTACCCCAACGCCAAGTGGGTGCAGTGGGATCCCATCAATCGCGACTCCGCCTACGCCGCGTCCAAGACCGCCTTCGGCGACTACTACGACGCCCAGTACCGGTTGCAGGACGCGGACGTCATCGTCTCGCTCGACGCCGACTTTTTGTCCGGAATCACCCATCCCGGATTTCTCCGCCTGGCCGCCGACTACGCAAGCCGGCGCAAGCTGCTCGATCCAAGCATTCCCATGAACCGGCTGTACTCAATCGAGAGCGCGCCCACCACCACCGGTTTCAAGGCCGAGCACAAGTTGGCCCTCAAGGCCGGCGATGTAGCGGCCTTTGCCGCTGCTTTAGCAGCTGCTGTCGGAGCGGGCGGTTCCAGTGCCCAGCCGCCATCCGGACCGGCAGGCAAGTTCCTCTCCGCCCTCGCGGCTGATCTGAAAGCCAACTCGGGCAAGTCTGTCGTGATTCCGGGTGAGCAGCAGCCTCCCGCAGTGCATTTGGCCGCGATCGCCATCAATCAGGCGTTGGGCAATGTAGGCAAAACGGTGGTCTACACCGAGACCGTAAACCCCATGCCGTCGATTCAAGGTGACGATTTGGCCGCCCTGGTCAGCGACATGAATGCGGGCAAGGTCGAATGGCTGGTCATTCTAAATTCCAACCCGGTCTACACCGCCCCCGTGGATCTGCAATTTGAGCAGGCGCTCAGCAAGGTAAAGATGACCGCCCACCTCGGTTCTCACTTCAATGAGACCGCGGTGGTTACGGAATGGCACATCAACGGCGCTCACTTTCTGGAGAGCTGGTCGGACACCCGCGCGTACGATGGCACCGCCACCGTGATCCAGCCCATGATTGACCCGTTGTACGGCGGCAAGTCGGCGCATGAAGTGATCCAGTCCATGCTCGACAATCCCGATCTCTCAGCCTATGAGGCGGTGCGCAAGACCTGGCAGGCAAACCTGGGTGGCGCTGGTGGCGAGCACGCCTGGCGCAAGATTCTCCACGACGGCATGATCCCGGGAACGGCATTTCAGCCGAAAACGGTATCGGCCAAGATCGGCGATCTGGGCGTGACATCCTCTCCAAGTCCGGATGGAACGGTGGAAATAATTTTCCGCGCCGACCCCAATATTTACGACGGGCGTTACGCCAACGTGGGCTGGTTGCAGGAAATACCCAAGCCGGTCACTAACATGGCCTGGGACAACGCCGCTCTGATGAGCTACCGCACGCTGGCGAAATTCGGCCTGGCGGAGCAGGACGTAGTGGCGATCCAGTCCAACGGCAACACGGTCATGGCGCCAGTGATGGCCGTTCCCGGTCATCCCGATGGAGCAGTCACGGTCTACCTGGGTTACGCTCGCCGCAACGGCGGCCGGGTCGCCGGCGGTCTTGGATTCAACGCCTACGCTATCCGTACTTCAAAGGCGCTGTTGTTTGCTCCCGGCGCGACCATGAAGAAGACCGGCCAGACCTACGAGTTTGCTGTCACCAAGAGCCACTACACCGACCACCGCTCGATCACCGCGGGTGGCGATGGTTCCGGCAACCATTCCCTCGAAGGCAACGAGGCCGCAACCCGCGGCATCATCCGCTACGCGACTCTGGACGAGTTCAAGCAAAATCCCAACTTCGCCCATGACGAGGAGAAGGAACCAGGGGATCCCGAGCCGGACACCAGCATGTTCGGCAACTGGCGCTACGACAAGAACGCCTGGGGCATGGCCATCGACATGAACTCCTGCGTAGGGTGCAACGCCTGCATCGTAAGCTGCTACGCGGAAAACAACATCGCGGTCGTGGGCCGGCACAACACCCAGACCGGCCGCATCATGCAGTGGCTGCGCATCGATACCTACTACGAAGGCGATCTGGATGCGCCCAGGGCCCACTTCCAGCCCATGAACTGCCAGCAATGTGAAAATGCACCTTGCGAGCAGGTGTGCCCGGTGGGAGCCACGGTCCACTCCACCGAAGGCCTCAACATCATGGTCTACAACCGCTGTGTGGGCACCCGTTACTGCTCCAACAACTGCCCCTACAAAGTGCGCCGCTTCAACTTCCTGCTCTACTCCGATTTCGAGACCGAGAGCCTGAAGTTGATGCGTAACCCGGATGTGACCGTCCGTAGCCGTGGCGTAATGGAGAAGTGCAGCTACTGCACCCAGCGCATCATTGCCGCCAAGATTGCCGCGGACAAGGAAAATCGCGAGATCCGCGACGGTGAAGTGGTGACCGCCTGCCAGCAGGCCTGCCCCACGGGAGCAATTGTTTTCGGCAACATCAATGACCGTGCCAGCAAAGTAAGAAAGATGAAGGACCAGCAGCGCAATTACGGAGTGCTGGCGGATCTCAACACCCGTCCCCGCACAACTTATATTGCGGAGGTTTTCAACATCAATCCAGCACTGGCGGAGGCTCGTACTGAGCACACCCCCGCCATTGCGGAAGTCTTCAACCCCAATCCGGAACTGGCCGAGGCGCGCACCGAGCACGCGCCCGCGCAGGGCTGAAAGGTTAGCGGAGCATGGCGACCAAACCAGAGTTACCCATCACCGATCCGCAATTAGACCCGAAGACAGGCGAGTTCCGGGTCATCGCGCCGGGATACACCTTCAAATCGGTCACCGATGTCATTTCGCGCATCGTGCTCACCCCGCACACGCCCATGGGCTGGTTCGGCGGCTTCATGCTGGCCAGCACCATTTGCCTGATCCTTTTTACAGCCGTCACCTGGCTGTTCCTTAAGGGCGTCGGCATCTGGGGCTTGGACATCCCCGTCGGCTGGGGCTTTGCCATTATCAACTTTGTCTGGTGGATCGGTATCGGCCACGCCGGCACCCTGATCTCTGCCATTCTCCTGCTCTTCAAGCAGCAGTGGCGCAATTCCATCAATCGCTTCGCCGAGGCCATGACCATCTTTGCCGTGGTCTGCGCCGGCATGTTCCCCCTCATTCACGTCGGGCGCCCGTGGCTGGGATACTGGCTGTTCCCTTATCCCAACAGCATGGATGTGTGGCCGCAGTTCCGTTCCCCGCTGCTGTGGGACGTGTTTGCGGTGTCCACGTACGCCACCATCTCCGTGGTCTTCTGGTACATCGGGATGATTCCCGACTTCGGCACCATGCGCGACCGGGCGAAAACGAAGCTCGCGCAGTACATCTTCGGCATCCTGTCACTGGGCTGGCGCGGTTCGGTGAGACATTGGATGCGCTATGAAACGGCCTCCCTGTTGCTGGCGGGCTTGGCCACTCCCCTGGTGCTCTCGGTACACACCGTCATCAGCTTCGATTTCGCTGTGGCCCAGCTGCCCGGGTGGCATACCACGATTTTCCCGCCCTACTTTGTGGCCGGCGCCATCTACTCCGGATTCGCCATGGTGATCACGCTAGCGGTTCCGATCCGCAAGTTCTATCACCTGGAAGGCCTCATCACCATTCGCCATATCGACAATATGGGTAAGGTCATGTTGGCCACCGGCCTGATTGTCGCCTACGGCTACGCGATGGAAGTGTTCATGGCCTGGTACTCCGCCAGCCACTGGGAATACTTCATGATGTGGAATCGCATGTTCGGTCCTATGGGCTGGTCCTATTGGGTGCTGATCACCTGCAACATCGCGCTTCCTCAATTGCTATGGCTGCGCAGTACGCGCATGAGCCCAGGCAGGATGTTCATCATGTCCTTGGTCATCAATACCGGCATGTGGTTTGAGCGTTTCGTGATCGTCGTAACCAGTCTTTATCGCGATTTCCTGCCCTCCTCCTGGGGGACCTATCGCGCCACGCGTTGGGACTACGGCACCTTCCTCGGTACCCTCGGCCTGTTCACTGCGCTCTTTTTCCTGTTTGTCCGCTTCGTGCCGATGATCCCCATGTCTGAAATCAGAATGATGCTGCCGCAGGCGAAAGTGAAAGAGCCGGAAGCGTTGGAGGCGGGTGACTAATGCCACATCGCGAGGGAATCTACGGAATGTTGGCGGAGTTCGACACTCCGTCCGAGTTGGTAGTGGCTGCCAAAGTCGCGTATGACTCGGGCTGGCGGCGGATGGACTGTTATACCCCCTACCCGGTGGAAGAAGCAGCCGAGGCCATCGGCTTTCATCGCAACTACGTGCCGCTCATCTGCCTGGTCGGTGGATTGGCGGGATTAACGGCGATGTTCCTGATGGAGACCTGGGTCTCAGTGTTCGCCTATCCGTTGAATATTGCCGGGCGTCCCCTTTTCTCCTGGGTGGCCTTCATCATCCCGGCGTATGAATGGACGATTCTCTGGGCGGGCCTGTCCGCCGCCTTCGGCATGCTCGCCATGTGCGGTCTGCCGACCCTCTATCATCCGCTGTTCAATGCGCCTAATTTCCGTACCGGGGCCACCGTGGACAAATTCTTTCTTTGCCTGGAAGCGAACGATCCCAAGTTTGAGGTCGCGGAAACGCGGCTCTTTCTGGAAAACTTCCGGCCGGTCTCGATCGTGGAGGTGGAATATTAACCCCCGAATCCACCCCGTCTCCCGGCTGTTGGCTGTTGGCCTGACCGCCTTGGCGTGCGCCGGCTGCCGTCAGGATATGCATAACCAGCCCAAGTTCGTTCCTCAGCGCAGCACCACATTCTTTGCCGACGGCCGCTCTGTTCGCCCCCAGGCGGCGCACACCGTGGCCCGCGGGCAGCTCGGCGAAGACAGCTTTTTCTACACCGGCTTGATCGATGGCAAGGAAGCCGATTCTCTACCCTTTCCCGCAACCATGGCGGTGCTGGCGCGGGGCCAGGAGCGGTACAACATTTACTGCACTCCCTGTCACTCCCGGGTAGGCAACGGCGCCGGCATGATCGTGCAGCGAGGCTATAAGCCTGCCGGCAATTTCCACTCCGCGCGGATTCTGTCCGAGCCCCTGGGGCACTACTTCTACGTGATGACCAATGGCTACGGAGCCATGCCGGATTACTCCGCGCAGCTCCCGGCAGCGGATCGCTGGGCGGTGGCCGCATATATCCGCGCGCTCCAATTCAGTCAGAACGCAAGCCAATCTGCAGTGCCGGCAGGGACCCAGGTCGAGAGCCTGAAAGACATCGCCGAAAAGCGGGGGCTGCCTGAGTCCTTTGCGCAGCCCTGGACGCTTCCTGCGACCGCGGTTTCCGCCGAGCCACCTCCTCCGGGCGAGGGCGCGCCAGGGAATGCGCCGGCCACGGGAGACAGCCCGATTCCGGCCATGAGTCAACCTCGAGGCGGGGCGGTCAGCAGCGGCAAAGCAGCAGCTACGAAATAAGGAAGAACACATGGCTCACGAACATCACGCAAACACGCTACCCGCCGAGCTCAATTCGCCGCTGCTGATCAATGGATGGCGGCGCCGGGCGATGGTTGTCGGCGGCATCTTTGCGGTTCTTTCGATCGTGCTGGCTGCGCTGGCGGCCGTCGTCGAACACGATGGAATCGATCACCTGCTGCGCTCCTACCTGCTGGGCTACATTTTCAGCTGGGGCGTCACCGTCGGCGGCTTGGCGCTGTTGATGGTGCAGTACTTGAGCGGTGGCAAATGGGGCTTGCTGCTTCGCCGTCCGCTGGAAGCGATGTCGCGCTGCCTGCCCCTGGTGCTGGTTCTGTTTTTCCCCATCGGCATCTTCATGAAGAAGCTGTACCTCTGGGCCCAATACAGCGACCCCGCCCAGGCTCTGCGGCAGCACCTCATCAACCACGAGCAGGCTCACGCCATTGCTTACAAGCACCCCATGCTGAGCATCCCCAGCGTGTGGATTCAGACCTTGATCATCTTCGCCATCTGGTTTGGGTTCATGTTCCTGCTTAACAAGTGGGGCCTGGAGCGCGACGCCGATACCCACCCCAACGTCCGCTTTTGGCAGGTGCGGTTGGAGAACCTCGCCGGTCCCGGCGTTCTGATTTATGCCATCACCATGTCGGTTGGCGCGATCGACTGGGTCATGTCGCTCGACCCGACCTGGTACTCATCGATGTACGGACTGCAGTTCCTGGTCGCCCAGGGATACGCCGTCCTGGCAGTTGCCATCATCACCGTCGTGCGGCTTTCGGATGCCGAGCCGATGCATACCGTCCTCCGCAAGACAGAGCAGCACGATCTGGGCAAGCTGGCGTTCGCCTTCGTGATGCTCAACATGTACATCTGCTTCTCCCAGTTCCTGATTATCTGGTCGGGCAATCTGCCGGAGGAGATTCCCTGGTACCTCGACCGGCTCCGCGGCGGCTGGGGTTGGATCGCGTCGCTGGACGTTGCGTTTCACTGGTTCATTCCCTTCACCTTGCTGCTGTCGCGCGATTTGAAGCGGAACAAGGAGCGCCTGGTCCTGGTTTGCAAGTTCATGATTTTTGCCCGCTGCTGGGATTTGTTCTGGCTCATCGAGCCAAATTTTGCCGACGCCAAGCGCCATCTGCATTTCAGTTTCGGAATCCTGGAATACATGACGGTGCCGGTGGCTGTGATCTCCCTATGGATCTGGTACTACCTTGGCCAGCTTGAGAAGCGGCCGCTGATCCAGACCAACGATCCCCACTTGGAAGAGATATTGGAGCCCGACCATGCCCACGCATGATTCGCATGATTCGAACGAACCGCTTGACCTGACCAACTCTCCTGGCTATGAGGTCAGCGACGTCAACGTCAACGGCGTGGTGATTTTTCTCGCCTCGCTCGTGGCGTTTGTCGGAGTCTTCTTTATCTTCTGCTTCGGCATGGGCAAAGTGATCAACACTGCCATCCTGAAGAGCGACGGACCACCAAACAAGTGGAACCAGATTGGGGCTCCGGTCCGGGGTGAGCGCCAAGACCTGACCTCGAACGCGGAAATGGAGCAGCAGCAGTTAAATCAAATGGTCCAGCGGTTCCCCACTCCTCGCTTGCAGACCGATGACGGCAACGAGGAAATCGCCGAAATGCATTCCCGCGAAGATCTATTGCTCGACAACTACAGCTGGGTCGATCACCCCGGCGGCAAGCTACGCATCCCGATTTCCCGCGCCATGGAGCTGGTGGCCGACCATCTGCCGGTAGCCACCGCTGAGCAACTGGGACCATCTGAAGCGCTTATGGCCGGCGACCGTACGCCGGTGGTGCCCATACCGCTGACCGATGGTTTCGCCCGCACCGGCTACGAGCAGGAATATCTGGAAACCCTGAAGCAGGAGCAACTGCACGGCGAGAAGCCGGGCGAGCAGGCAGCCTTGGCGACGAGTCGCTAGGCGGCGACAAACTTGACGGTGTCAATTCAAGCCCGGTTTGGCTTGAGTGGGGTTGTTCTCCAAGGCAAGTACCAGCGATACGATAGAGGTAGTGAGATGCAGGTAAAAGGCAAAATCCGGTGGGTGTTGGCTGCCGCAATGATGTTCGCTGCGGCTGTCCCGGGCTTTGCCCAGGTGGCCCCGATCGGGCAAAAGACCATGGGCGATCCGGCCGAGGACCGTCTGCCCGACATCCTGAACACAGTCAAAATTCAGCAGCGCCTCGGCCAGCAGCTACCCCTCGACGCCTCCTTTCGCGACGAAACCGGTAAGCCAGTCAAATTGGGAGACTACTTCGGAAAGAAGCCCGTCATCCTTTCACTGGTCTATTACCAGTGCCAGATCCTGTGCATGGAAGATTTGAATGGCTTGGTCGGTGCGCTGGAGATGGTCAAACTGATCCCGGGCAAAGATTTCCAGATCGTCATCGTGAGCATCGATCCAGCTGAGACGCCGGCCATTGCCGCCGCCAAAAAAACGTTTTACGTGAAGCGCTACGGCCGCCCGGAAACCGCCAATGGCTGGCACTTTCTCACCGGCGACCAGTCGGATATCACGAACCTGGCGAAGGCCGTTGGCTTCGGCTATGTGCGCCTCCCCCAGCCCGCCGGCAAGCCGACCATGTTTGCCCATGCCAGCTCTATCGAGGTGGTTTCCCCGGAAGGCAAAATGGTGCAGTACTACCTGGGGGTCGAGTATTCACCGCGCGACCTGACGCTGGGTTTGGTCGAAGCGTCGCACAACACCATCGGCAGCCCGGTCGACAACATTCTGACCTACTGCTATCGCTATGACCCGCTGCTGAACCGTCACAGCATTGTGGTGGCACGAATTGTGCAGGCAGGCTGCCTGCTGACTTTTTTAGGCTTGGGGAGCTTCATGCTGGTAAGTTTCCGCCGGGATTTCAAGGGTAAAGGGTAACGATGCATATAAGTCCAGTGCTGTGGCAGTTCCTCGTACATTGGTTGGAGAACTCTGCCCTTTTTCCGCCGGAAGCGTCGGCTATTTCGCCCTACATGGACGCGTTCTACTTCTTTTTGACAGCGATCTCGGCGGTGGGCCTGATCGCGGTAGCCATTCTGGTCTTTGGCTTCTCCATTATGTATCGCAAGGAGAAGAGCCCGGTAGCCACGCAGATCGAAGGCTCGACGCTGCTCGAGGCGACCTGGACGATTATTCCTCTGGCCTTGTTCATGATCTGTTTCGTCTGGGGCGCCCTCCTGTACTTCCGCATCTACGATCCACCGACCAACGCCATGAATATCTACATCGTGGGTAAGCAGTGGATGTGGAAGGCGGAGCATCCCGGTGGGCAGCACGAAATCAACTCCCTGCACGTCCCGATCAATCGACAGGTGCAGTTGACCATGATTTCGCAGGACGTGTTTCACAGCTTTTCCATCCCCGCTTTTCGGGTGAAGCGGGAAGTGATTCCCGGCCGCTACTCCACGGTATGGTTTGAAGCCACGGCTACCGGAACCTATCATTTGTTTTGCACGCAATATTGCGGCACGGACCACTCCGTCATGATCGGAGACATCGTAGCCATGACCCCCGATGACTACCAGCGGTGGGTATCGGGCAGCACCAGCGGAGCCTCGCTGGCGCAGAGTGGGGAACGTCTGTTCGCCAGCCTCGGCTGCAATTCCTGCCACTCTGGCGAGGCCAGCGCGCGCGGCCCGAACCTGGCCAAAGTCTACGGCTCTCAGCTGCAGTTGACCGACGGATCTACCGTCACCGCCAACGATGCCTTTCTCCGCGAAGCCATCCTCAACCCGTCGACCCGGGTCACGGCAGGCTATGCGCCCATCATGCCGACTTACCAGGGGCAGGTGAGCGAGGAAGGTCTGATCGATCTGGTGGAATACATCAAGAACCTCAATACAAATTATCGAATTCAGCAGACGTTGACCGCTGCTCAACTTCCTCCAGGGCAGGCCGGCGCCTCAACCACGCCGCCAGCGAATGGACCCGAAAAGGCGGGAAGGACGGCACCTAGTGCCGGGACGGTGACCCAATGAGTACCACCACTATAGTCGCGCTTCCAGACCAGACGAATGCCCAGCTGCCCAAGCTGAACTACCTCAATGCCGAGTACGGCATAAAGAGCTGGCTGCTTACCGGCGATCACAAGCGCATCGCCATGTTGTACTTGTTTTCGATCACGTTCTTCTTCTTTATAGGTGGGGCGTTCGCCGGGCTGATTCGTCTGGAACTCCTGACCCCCATGCCCGACCTGGTAGCGGCTGACACCTACAACAAGCTCTTCACCATGCACGGCGTCATTATGATCTTCCTCTTCCTGGTGCCCTCGGTGCCGGCGACAGTGGGGAATTTCGTGATTCCAATTATGGTAGGGGCTAAAGATCTGGCCTTTCCCAAAATCAATTTGTTGAGCTGGTATCTGTACGTCGCCGGCGCCTGCTTCCTGGTCTACGCTCTGCTCAACGGCGGCGTCGACACTGGTTGGACGTTCACCACGCCCCTCAGCACTCACTACCTCAACACTCACGTGATTACGGCTGCGATGGGCGTCTTTATCGTCGGCTTCAGCTCTATCTTCACCGGACTTAACTTCATCGTGACCATTCACCGCATGCGCTGCCCCGGCATGACGTGGTTCCGTCTGCCGCTCTTCTGCTGGTCCCACTACGCGGCCTCGATCCTGATGGTTCTGGGCACCCCGGTGTTGGCCATCACCCTGGTTCTGGTCATGCTCGAGCGCACGATCGGTATCGGCGTCTTCGATCCCAATAAGGGCGGTGACCCGCTGCTGTTCCAGCATCTGTTCTGGTTCTATTCCCACCCTGCCGTCTACATCATGATTCTGCCCGGCATGGGTGTAATTTCAGAGGTCATCAGCACCTTCTCGCGCAAGCGGGTCTTCGGCTATACCGCCGTCGCCTTCTCTTCGGTCGCCATTGCCCTGTTCGGGTTCTTTGTCTGGGCCCATCACATGTTCATCATGGGCGTTTCCAACTACTCGGCCCTGGTCTTCTCGCTGCTGACCATGCTGGTCGCCGTACCCTCCGCGATCAAGATCTTCAACTGGGCGGCCACCCTCTACAAGGGTTCCATTACCTTTGAAACTCCCATGCTTTACGCCTTCGGTTTCATGGGTCTGTTCACCATCGGCGGGCTTACCGGCGTTTTCCTGGGATCGTTGGGGATGGACATCCACCTCACGGAAACCTACTTCATCGTGGCTCACTTCCATTTCGTAATGGTCGGTGGCATGTTGATGGCTTATCTGTCGGGGGTTCACTTCTGGTGGCCCAAGATGACGGGCAGAATGTACCCCGAATCCATGTCACAGCTGAGCGCGGTGACTACCTTCATCGGGTTCATCCTGACCTTCTTCCCTCAGTTCATCGTCGGCTACCTGGGGATGCCGCGCCGCTATCATGCCTATCCGCCTGAGTTCCAGGTGCTGAATGTGCTATCGACGGCGGGAGCCACGGTTCTCGGCATTGGCTATCTGCTGCCGATGCTCTACATGCCCTGGTCGCTCAAGTATGGTGCGATCGCAGGCGCCAACCCCTGGCAGGCAACTGGCCTGGAGTGGCAAATCCAGTCCCCTCCCTTGACCGAGAATTTTGTGAATATCCCGATCATGGACCACGAAGCGTACGACTATGAGTGGTTTGAGCACAATACTCAACACGAGGTAACTACTGTTGGATAGCCACGCGATCGCCACCGGACACGCTGAACACGGGCACGATGAAGCGCATCCCCCGTACCTGCGCCACCACTTTGTCACAGTGGGTCAGCAGCGGGAGACCGCCAGCTTCGGCATGTGGCTGTTTCTGTTGACGGAAATCATGTTCTTTGGCGGCCTCTTCATGGCCTACCTGCTCTACCGCAACTGGTATTACGACGCCTTTGTGGCCAGCAGCAACACACTGGGCATCGGCCTTGGAACCACTAATACGGCAGTCCTGATTCTTTCCAGCTTCACCATGGCCATGGGGGTCTATTCGGCAGAAATTCGCAACCGCAAAGGGTTGCTAACTTCTCTCGGCCTGACCATATTCCTGGGGCTGGTCTTTCTCGGTATCAAGAGCATTGAGTACCACGACAAGTACACGGAACATCACATCCCCGGGGCCAGCTTCAGCGTCGAAGACTTTGTCCATCCCACGGACAAGCGCGATGTTCCTCTGGCGCCGGACATGGCGCAGCACGCCCAGCTTTTCTTCTTCTTATACTTTGCAATGACCGGCATGCACGCCCTGCACATGATCATCGGCATCAGCATTTTGTGTGCCTTGTTCTACCAGGCTTGGCACGGCGCCTACGTGAATGGGCACACGTCCACCATCGATAACTTCGGACTATATTGGCATTTCGTCGATATTGTCTGGATCTTCCTTTTCCCGTTGCTGTATCTCATCAGCCGCCATCCCTTGCACTAGGAGAACCTCCATGTCCGCTCCCGAGGAGCACGAACATCACGTAGTAGGGCCCAAGACCTATCTCACCATCCTTGGGGCATTGATGGTGTTGACGGCCACCACCACGGGCGCGGCCTTCATCAACATGGGCGTCTTCAGCCCAATTGTGGCGCTTGCGATCGCCGTCCTCAAGGCAGTCCTGGTCATCCTTTTTTTCATGCACATCCGTTACAGCTCCAAGCTGATGATGCTGACCGTGGGCGCCGGCTTTTTTACCTTCCTGGTCCTGATCACCATGACCCTGTCCGACTACATCAGCCGCAACTGGGGCCTCTGGTAACGAATGCTAAGCGGAACCAATCCGGGCGCCCCATCTTCCCCGGGAACCGAATCCCCAGGACCAAACAAACCTTGACGGGTATCCATGTTTCCCCGGAGCTGAATCCCCAGGACCAAACAAACTGGACGGGTGTTCCATGTCTCCCCGGAACAAATCCCTGGTGTCCTGTCCCTGAAGCTCATTGAAAAAGTCTCTTTGGCTTTGTATCAGGGCACGACTTTAGTCGTGCCATAACTGCTTGGAAATATGGTGGGCTTTAGCCCCTGAGGCGGTTCCTCGACGTGTCGAATTTTCAATGAACTTCAGTGACAGGACATTGGTACCAAACAAACCTGGACGCGTGTCCTACGTTTTCCCCCGGAACCGAATCCCAGGACCAAACAAATCTTGATGGGTGCCCCATGTTCGCACCAGCGTACGTGGGCCGAAAAAGACGGGCGAAGCCCATCAAACGCTTCTAGGCCTATAGTGAAAGCATTCGAAGAATTCATATTCGGCCCACGTCCGGTGCGAACATGGGGCACCCATCAAGGTTTGTTTGGTCCTGGGATTCAGTTCCAGGGAGACATGGGACACGCGGATTTGGTCTGATGGAAGTTGAGTTTTGCCTCAACCCGCAAAGGCCGTACCCTTAAAGCACAAGTTTTCCGCAGACCGTTAAACTCAAACTTCCCGATGACCCCCCAACCTGCACAAAATCAAGAAATCCCCGAGGCCCTCCGCAAAATAGCCGCCAACCCCAGAATCCTGATCCGGCGCGGCGGACCCCCTGTTCCCGGCGGCAAGTGCGTCGTCTACTGGATGCAAAGGTCGGAGCGAGCCCTAGACAATCCCGCGCTCGACGTAGCAATTGAAGTGGCCAACGCCCTCGACGTTCCGGTTGTGGTGTTCTTCTCCGCCATCTCCAATTTCCCCCATGCCAACCTGCGGCACTACGTATTTCTGAACCAGGGCTTGGTGGACATCGAAGAAGACCTGCAAGAGCGGCAAATCGGATTTATCGTCCGCCGCCCCCCTCACAACTCACTCGAGAAGCTGCTCACGGAACTGAATGCCGCCATGGTCATTGGTGACGAGAACCCCTGCCGTGAGCCCGAGCGCTGGCGGAAGGTTCTGGCGAACCGTCTGCGCATTCCTTTTTGGACTGTGGATGCGGACGTGGTGGTCCCCTCCGGCCTCTTCGAGAAGCGGATGTACGCCTTGCACATCTTCAAGCCGAAGCTCTACGCCGAACTCCCGAAATATCTCATCCAGCGGCCGCTGCTGAAACCCCAGCAGGAGTGGAAACCGCCCCAAGGACTGGAGTCTTTTCCGGTCCGCGAGGACGTGACCCAAGGCTGGACAAAGCTGGACCGCTCCGTCGGGCCGGTCGACAGCTTTACCGGAGGCACGCACGCGGCGGTGAAGCGGCTCAAGGAATTTATCGAGAAAGAACTCGGCGCGTATGACAAGATGCGCAATCATCCCGAAGTAGATGGAACGAGCCGTCTTTCCCCCTATTTGCACTTCGGCCATATCAGCCCTCTCACCATCGCGCTGGCAGTCGAGAAAGCCTTTAAGCAAGGCAAAGTATCCCAAGTCGCGCACGACTCTTACATCAACGAGCTGATAGGCTGGCGCGAACTGGCAGTGAATTTCGTGAAATTCACCGAGAACTACGATTCGTTCGAATGCGCCGAGCCTTGGGCGCGCAAAACGCTGATGGAGCATGCGCGCGACCGGCGGGAGCATCCCTACACGGTTGAGCAAATGGAGCGCGCAGAAACCCATGACGAGCTATGGAATGCGGCGCAGAAGCAAATGCTGAAGTTCGGCTGGATGCACAACTACATGCGCATGTATTGGGCAAAAAAGATCCTGGAGTGGTCGCCCGACCCGGCCAGGGCGTTCGAAACCTGCGTCACTCTCAACGACCGATACTTTCTCGATGGCCGCGACCCAAATGGGTACGCGGGCGTTGCATGGTCCATTGTGGGCAAATTCGACCGTCCCTGGTTTGATCGCCCCATCTTCGGCACGATCCGCTACATGTCCGGTGCCTCGACCGGTAAGAAGTTCAATTCCAAGAAGTACATACAGCAAATGTCGGAGGATGCGGCGCAACCCGCCCTGAGCGGCCTGCAATAGCCCTTAGGTGCCGCCGGTGTGATATTTTCAATGATATTCACTGCATGGCAAGCTATCTAGTTACGGGAGTCGCGGGTTTTATTGGATCGTCTTTGGCGCGAGCCCTGGTTGACCGCGGTGACACAGTTCGGGGATTGGACAATTATTTAACCGGTAAGCCGGCGAATCTCGTCGGACTTTATGATCACATCGACTTCCGGCAGATAGACCTCCGTGATGCCGCCGCGGTGCGCCGCGCCTGCGAAGGCATCGACATCATCCTGCATATAGGAGCGCTCCCCTCGGTTCCCTTGTCGGTAAAGGATCCCGAAGCCAGCCATCGCTGCAATGTAGACGGAACGTTCCACGTGCTCGAGGGTGGGCGGGCGGCGGGGGTCAAACGCGTGGTTTACGCGGCATCCTCGTCGGCGTACGGCGATCAACCCGTTCTGCCCAGTACAGAATCCATGAGTCCGCGGCCGATTTCGCCCTACGCAGTGCAAAAACTTACCGGCGAATATTACATGAGCAGCTATTGGCAGGTGTACGGGCTGGAAACGGTCAGCCTGCGTTACTTTAACGTCTTTGGCCCACGCCAGGGCGCGGATTCTCCCTACAGCGGAGTGCTGGCGAAATTTATCCAGCAGATGCTCGAGGGAACGCGCCCCACCATCTTTGGCACCGGTGAGCAAGGCCGGGATTTCACCTATATCGACAACGTCATTTCCGCGAATCTGCTGGCCTGTGCCGCGCCGGCTGCGCGGGTCGCGGGCAAGGTTTTTAATACAGCCTGCGGCAGCCAGCACACATTAAAGGAGATGTATCAGCTGTTGGCGAACATGATCGGGTTTGCCGAACCCCCGTTGTATGCTCCGCCGCGAACCGGAGACATATTGAATTCGCAGGCCGACATATCCGCAGCCGCGGAAGCCTTTGGCTATCGGCCCACCATTGGTGTGAAGGAGGGCTTGGAGCGCACGGTGCAGTGGTATCGCGAGACTCTGAAGCTGCCCGTTGCCTCCAACTAACACTTACAGGAGAGATGGTTTGGTCGACCAGCAAGTTTTGTCACCGTGGTTGTCGCTGGTTGAAAAGCGCGAGCTGCGTGTAGGAATTATCGGCCTGGGGTACGTCGGGCTCCCTTTGGTTCTGCTCTTCAGTCAGCAGGGATTTCCCGTCATTGGCTTTGACATCGATGCATCCAAGGTGGATCGTCTGAATGCCGGCGATTCCTACATCCATCGTATTGAGCCGCAACAGATCCAAGCTGCGCAGGGAAAGGGTTTTCGCGCTACCGCCGATTTTTCCGAGATCGGCGAAGTCGATGCGATTTTGATTTGTGTCCCCACTCCGCTCAGCGACCACCACACGCCGGACATGAGTTACATTGCGGCGACCATGGATTCGATTGTCGGCCATCTGCGCCCCGGACAATTGGTGGTCCTGGAGAGCACGACGTACCCCGGCACCACGGAGGAGTTGATCGCGCCTGCCATCGAACGCGGGGGCAAGGTCAAGGTAATGCGTGAGGCTCCGGTCGCCGACGGTGTTCTTGTGGCGTATTCTCCCGAGCGTGAAGATCCCGGCAACACCACCATTGACCGGCGCGACATTCCCAAAGTAGTGGGTGGCCTGGGCTACCCGGCGACGGAGGCGGCCGCAGCCTTATACAACGCAGCATTCCACCGCGTGATTCGTGTTTCCAGCCCGGCTGCCGCGGAAATGACCAAGCTGCTCGAGAACATCTACCGCTGCGTAAACATCGCGCTCGTGAATGAACTGAAGTTGCTTTGCCTGCGTATGGGCATCGACATCTGGGAGGTGATTGGGGCAGCGGCGACCAAGCCTTTCGGCTTCCAGCCCTTTTATCCCGGGCCAGGATTGGGTGGCCACTGCATCCCCATCGATCCCTTCTACTTGAGCTGGAAAGCCAAGGAGTTCGATTTCAGCACGCGTTTTATTGAGCTTGCCGGTGAAGTGAATGAGGCCATGCCGTACCACGTGGTGGCAGCGGTCTCCTCGGCTTTAAATCAGCGCAGCAAGCCGCTTAAGAGCTCGCGGATCCTGGTGCTGGGGCTGGCTTACAAGCGAGATGTGGACGATCTGCGCGAATCCCCCTCGCTGTCGATCATTGAGATGCTGCGTCAGGAAGGCGCCGTGGTCAGCTACAACGATCCTTTTTTCCCGTCGGTGGGGCGCGGGCGAAAATACAATTTGAATATGGAGTCGCAGCCGCTCGAAAACCTTGGCGGTTACGATTGCGTCCTGATCGTGACCGATCACACCGCCTACGACTATGCCCGTATCGTAGACCAGGCCCAACTGGTGGTCGACTCGCGGAACGCCACCCGAGGTTTGCGATCGGAGAAGATCGTGAGATGTTAGAGCAGCAATCCGCCAAACCGGAAACCATCACCCGGACCCGCGGATCATCAGGCCTGCTCTGGACGCTTTCTTTCTTTGTAATTCTCTGGCTTGTCTTTCTTGGTTTGTACCGGCGTTTCCCCTACTTGAAGAATGGCTCGGACGTCGTCTTCACCGCCAAGCTGAGGTGGGAGGCGAGCGGGCCAATTTTTCCCGCGGACGCGGCAGTGCTTCGCGTACTTATTTTCGGTAACAGCAAGATTCTCGCCGGGTTTGTGCCTTCTTTGTTCGATCAGCTGGCCGCGGCTGCGAACATGAAAATTTCTTCATTTAATTCCGGTTTCCCCGGCAGTGATCTGCTGCTGCCGCCATTGCGAACGATGTGCGAGCGGGGGCAGGCTCCGAATGTACTTCTGCTGACCATTCCGTGGACGGGCGATCCTCCCCGGCGGAGCATCTTTCATTTCGTGCCCGACGACCATGACATTGTTCAGTGGATGTTTCCGTTCCGCAATCTGGCCAGGGATTTCTCCAGCTTTGTGCTGCATGCGCCGAGCCGTGGCGGGGTAGCTGCCTACTATAAAGAAGCGGCAGAGGACGAGAGAATAGCGATTGCCCAAAGGGGCTACTACCTGATCACGGAACAAAGCACCTTCCCGGGAGGCCGTCTCCCCGACGATTTTCGACTGGCCACCGATCAGCCCAACACCGTCGTTCCCCGCACCGCCCCAGCGCGAAGCTCCCAAATAACGGAGCTGAACCAGCTGGTGAGCCAGTACCACATCCGCTGCTACTATGTGCCCTACTACCTGCGCATCGGAGAAGCGGCCGCCGCCACCTACGACCAGCCATTTGCCACCTTGGTTGAGCAATCAACCTCCTGCAAGCTCCTCGGCCCCGACTACTTCCTCTACCCCAACCGCCTTTTCTCGGACCAGACCCACCTCAACAGAGCGGGCGCCGACGTTTACACGAAGGATTTGTTCGATCTGGTCGAAGACAAACTGAAGGGGACGCACTAAAGACTCTGCGCGACAACCAAATCCCCCGGACCAAACAAACCTGATGGGTGCCCCATGTTCGCACCAGCGTACGTGGGCCGATTATGAATTCTTCGAATGCTTTCACTAAAGGCCTAGAAGCGTTTGATGGGCTTCGCCCGTCCTTTTCGGCCCACGTACGCTGGTGCGAACATGGGGCACCCATCAGGTTTGTTTGGTCCGGGGGATTGGTTCTCGCGCCAACTCTTTAGCCCTTCTCCTAAAGCCCTCCCGGGAAAAGAATTTGCACCGCAAGCTAAAACCCCTCATGCTTTGTATCAGGGCACGACTTTACAGACTGCTGAAAAACTCCGTGAAAGTCCCCAAGGGACGGATGAACTTAGCCCAGAACGCCAGTGCTGGGTAAATTGGAAAACATGATCCAGTCCCGCAGGGACGGCTGAAAATTGCCCAAGACAAATCCCAACAATCCGGAGTAGGGGCTTCAAAGGTTGCGGAAAAACTCACGCTTTGTATCAGGGCACGACTTTAGTCGTGCCATAAATGCTTGAAAATAGGATGGGCTTTAGCCCCTGCCACAGCTGGAGCCGCAACAAACCCGAACTCTTCCGCAACTGCAAAGTTATGCCTGATACAAAGCCCGAGTTTTCTCCCCAGCCTCTTTAGCCAAGGCGTTCTTCCCCAGCCTCCCAGGGAAAAGAATTTGCACCGCAAGCTAAAACCCCTAAACTAATACCAGTGAAGGAGTAAAACCCGGCAGTTGACTCAGCCGCGCGCCGCGATGCGCGCTTTATGATTTCTCTGCTCCCCCAATTTATGAGTAAGCGTTGTTTTCTTTTTGTCGCGGTGGTTCTCACCGCGAGCCTTGCGCAGATCCACTCCCCCCTCGCTGTTGCCCAGTTGGACTCCGATACCAGCTGTCCCTCAGGCATCTACTCTTCCGTTGACGGCAGCTGCGTCGGGGACGAGTCATCGGCTAGCGACCTCGGCTTAGGCCAACAAGGAGTGACCCCAGGCGCCGCCACCGGCGGGTATCAAAACGGCCTGAGCCCGAATCAGCTGACGCAGCAGTACCCCGGTCTGCAAAACCGCGGCATCAACGGCGCGATTCCTACCTTCACCGATCAGAGCGGTCTGAACGGCACGCAAGCGCAACAGCGAGCGCTCGAGGAGGCCCGCCTACTGGCCATCGAGCGCCCGAGTCCTCCCACTGAATTTCAGCTGCTGGTACGAGCCTCCGTCGGCAAGCTGCTTCCGGTCTACGGGGATTCGCTCTTCCGCCAGGTGCCCACAACCTTCGCCCCTCTGCGCGAAGTCAACGTCACCCCGGGCTACGTACTTGGGCCCGGGCGACCAATTGGTAATCCGGGTCTGGGGACAGGTCAATTTCAACGCCCAAGTCACGGTCGATCGCTCCGGATCGGTCTATCTACCGCAGGTAGGCGAGATTCACGTTGCCGGCTTGCCCTTCGCCCAGGTTCGCCAGCAGATCCAGGACGCCACCTCCCACATCTACAAGAGCTTCAACCTTGACGTGCAGATGGGGCAGCTGCGCTCGATCCAGGTCTTTGTCGTCGGACAGGCCCGCCGCCCGGGAAATTACACCCTCAGTTCGCTCAGCACCCTGGTTACGGCGTTGTTTGCCACCGGCGGCCCGTCGGTCCAGGGCTCTCTCCGGGACATCCAGCTCCGGCGAAATGGACAAACCGTCACCCACTTCGACCTTTACGACTTGCTGCTTCTGGGAGACATGTCCAAGGATGCGCCCCTGTTGCCGGGGGACGTCATTTTCATTCCTCCCGTGGGCCCGCAGGCTGCGGTCGCTGGAAGCGTACGCGTTCCTGCCATTTATGAGTTGAAAGGGAAAACCACCGTGGAGGAGGCGCTGCAGTTCGCCGGCGGCCTCTCCTCGACAGCGTCCCTCCTCCATGCCTCGCTCGAACGTGTGGATCAGGACAACAGCCGCAAGATTTTGGATCTCAAGCTTGAGGGAGCCGATCTGGCAGCCCCTTTGCGCGGCGCCGACGTTTTGCGGGTGATCCCCATCTCGCCTCAGTTCCAAAATACCGTGACCTTACGCGGCAATGTTGCGGAATCAGGGCGGTTCGCCTGGCGCCCGGGAATGAAGCTGAGCGACATCATTCCCGACAGCAAAGCGCTGGTGACCCGGGACTATTGGGAGCGCCGCAACCAACTTGGCGTCCCAGGGCCTGAGTTCAAGGCGGAATATTCCAACAATCCGGACCAATATTTGCGAGACGCGTACGGATATCGGCGCTTGCCCAACGGCGCTACCTTGAACGGCCAGCAGCAAAACAACCCAGCCCAGGGACAGAACCAGAATCCCAACCCAAGCCAAACCGTCAGCCCGAATTACGATCAGAACTACGTCACCGGCCTTAACGGGCAGATTTACGATCAGAGTGGTTTGTCCCAGCTCTATACCGGCGCCAACAATCCCTCTTCGAATCCTCCCCAGAACGACAATCAAAGCAATGCCTTGGGCGGCCTTTCGCTCGGCAACCAGCAGCGGCAACTGTCCTGGAATGGCGGTGCCCTCCCCCGCCCGCCGCTCAACCTGGTTCTTCCAGTGCCTGAGATCGACTGGTCCTACGCTGTGATCGAGCGCCTGAACCCAACGACGCTGGCCACGTCGCTGGTGCCGTTCAACCCGGGCAAGCTGGTGCAGGATCACGACCCTGCCCAGGATCTCACCCTCCAGCCGGGAGACATCGTGACCATCTTTTCCCAGGTGGATATAAGCGTGCCGCAGTCGCAGCGGACCAAGTTCGTACGCCTGGAAGGCGAATTCGTGGGAGCCGGCATCTACAGCGTTGGTCCCGGAGAGACGCTGCGCGAACTCGTGGTCCGGGCCGGCGGCCTTACCCCGAATGCCTATCTCTTTGGCTCCGAGTTCACCCGCGAGTCAACCCGCGTCTTCCAGCAGCAGCGCTTGGCCGAATACCTCTCCAACCTGGAATTGGAAATAGACCGTTCCACCATCAACACCGCCCAGTCCAGCGTTACCCCGCAGGACACGGCCGCGACCCAGGCGGAAGTCTCGGCCTCCCGCAGCCTGGTGGACAAGTTCCGCACCCTTCGCGCCACGGGCCGGATCGTACTTGCGATCAACCCCGGTGCCTCTGGAGTTGACCAACTCCCCGACATGCCCTTGGAAGACGGGGATCGCTTCACCGTTCCCTCCAGACCGAGCACGGTCAACGTGGTAGGCGCGGTCTACGATCAGAATTCCTTCCTGTTCAACCAGCGCCAGCAGGTGGGTGTCTATGTTCGTTTAGCCGGTGGCCCCACCCGTGATGCGGATGCCCAGCACGCCTTCATCATCCGCGCCGATGGATCCGTGGTCAGCCGGCAATCTCGCAGTGGGGTGTTCGGAAACACGTTTGTTTCCACCAGGATGAATCCCGGCGACACGGTCGTCGTTCCGGAGAAAGTACCCCGTCCGTCGGCCCTGAGGAACTTTGTCAACTACTCGCAGATATTTTCCCAGCTAGCTCTGGGCGCAGCGGCGATCGCTGTGCTGCAATAACGATCAAGGGGGGTCCTTCGATGCCTACGGTCAATGAAATCCTCCACGAGCCTCCGGCGGCCGCCAGCCAGCCCCCGCCGAGAGAGTTCGACATCCTTGACGTCATTCTGATTCTCGCGGCCCGCAAGGGAACGATTTTTCTCGCGTCCGTTGGCGGTTTTGCCCTCGGAGTGCTGCTGGTACTCCAGGTGCCCCCAAGCTTTACCGCGAAGGCGGTGATCCTGCCTCCCCAGCAGGACTCAACCAACACCTCGGCTCTGTTTGGGCAATTCGGCGCTTTGGCGTCCATGGCCGGACTCGGCGGTTCACTCGGCATCAAGAACCCCTCCGATCTTTACATCGGCCTCCTCGAGAGTGATAGCGTCACCGACTCTATGATCAAGCGCTTCGACATCATCCAGCGCCTCCACCCCAAGCGATTCAGCGATGCTCGCGTGGCGGTGCAAAAGAGCGCGAAATTTACCATCGAAAAAGATGGCATGATCAGCATCGAGGTCTTCGACCGTGACCCGAAGCGCGCTGCGGCCATGGCGAATGCGTACGTCGACGAACTTTACAAGATAAACAACCACCTGGCCCTCGGAGGAGCGTCCCAGAAAAGGCTTTTCTTCGAGCAGCAGTTGGCCATGGAGAAGGACCGCCTGGCGGACGCGGAAGTCGCCCTGAAGCAAACCCAGGAGTCGACAGGGATCATCGCCCCTTCCGGTCAAACCGAGACCATCATCCGCGAGGTCGCCCAGATACGGGCGGAAATCACCTCGCGTGAAGTGCAGCTTGCCTCCCTGCGGACCTCCTCTACCGATCAAAATCCCGACGTGATTCGGATCACCTCGGAGCTCAACGGGCTCCGCCAACAATTGCACGACATGGAAAGCGGAACAGGAAAGCACACGCCCGGCGACATTTCGCTAAGCGCCACCAGTGTCCCCCAGGCAGGGCTCGAGTACATTCGCAAAGAACGCGAGGTCAAGTATCACCAGTTCCTTTTTGATCTGCTCGCCCGCCAGTACGAGGCCGCGCGCATCGATGAGGCCAAGGCGGCTCCTGTGATTCAGGTAGTCGACCCGGCGTACCCGCCGGACCGGAAATCTGCGCCATTCCGGGCGCTCTGGGCCCTCGTAGGGTGCGCTCTCGGATTCTTCCTGAGTACCGGCTGGGTATTGGCCTCCTTTATTTATCGCCGGATCGAGGCGGATGAGCAGCAGGGCCGCCGCCTGGCGTTACTGAGGCAGGAACTCAGGCTGCGCCGCTAGTTGCAAACCCAAATGCAGATCCTGATTGTCGTTGTCCTTTACAAGCGAACTCCGGAGCAAAGCCAGACCATCACCAGTCTGAGCGAAGTGTTTGCCCACAGTCCGGAGCTGCTGCAGTCCTTCAAGATTCTGATCTGGGACAATAGCCCCATCCCGCTCGCCGATCCAACCATACCGTTCCCGTCCGTGTACCGGCACGGCGGCCGCAACCTGGGGACCTCCGGCGCTTACAACCAGGCGATGGAATTCGCCGAGTCCCTGCTGGTTCCGTGGCTGCTGCTGTTCGATCAAGACACGACTGTGTCTCAGGAATATCTCCCGCGCATGCTGGAGTACAGTCGTCGCTTTCAAAACGACCCCCAAATCAGCACAGTCGTTCCTTTCGTTCATTCCCACGGCACGCTCGTCTCGCCGAGGAGCCTGCTCAGATTCAATCGGGTCAAGCAGATTCCTACCACCGTTCGCGGGATCTACCAGCAGAAGGCCTACGCCGTGAACAGTGCGACCTTGATGAGGGTCGCGGCCTTGCGTGAAATCGGCGGTTACAGCGAAGATTTTTGGCTGGACCTTTCCGATGTTTATGCTTTTCAGGCGATGTATCAAAAAGGCTGGCGCATGTTTATCGCCGGCGATCTCCATCTGCAGCATTCCATCTCCGCCCTGGACTTCGACAAGGAGATGACGCCGCATCGCTATCGCAACTTTCTCGCCGCCGAAAGCGCCTACGTCGATCTGTATTCGACTCCTCCCGAGCAAGCTCTTCATTTACTCCGGCTGCTGGGTCGAACCCTCAGGCAGTACCGCCGTTATCACAACAAAATCTTTGCCAGGATCTGCTGGGAATATTTCTGCCGGCGCCTCTTCCACACCAAGGCGAAACGAATACTCGGTTGGCGGCAGCAATTGGCGCAGCGCGACATCCCTATCATCGAAGATGGGCAGGTCATCGGGTGAACATTGACCTGGTGATCACGCTGCTGGCGCTGCTGGTCTTTGTCAATTACTGGGTGAACCGTTCGGTTCTTTATCCGCCGTTCTTATTCTGCGGAATGTGGTTGATGGACCTCGGGCTCTACCGGCTTGATCTGACCCCGATGGACCCGATCCATTCCAACACCTTGGGGATCATTGCCATGGGGGCGGTCCTTTTCTCGGGTGGAGGGCTCATGGCCATGCTCGCTCCGCGAGCCCTCATCGAGACGCGACTCATCCTCACCCGGTTCCCACCCCGCAACGAGTTAATCAAGCCCGCCCTCATGGCCTTCCTGGCTTTAGGGATACCGGTGCAGGCGTATTACCTCGTGCACAACGCCGCTCAAGGCGTCGGGAACACCCTCTTCCAGCGCGCGCGTACGGCCGGCATGGCGGGCGCGGCGCCCTCCCCAATATTGGTTTATTTCAACCTCTGGGCGCTTTACGCGGCGCCGCTGTTCCTCATCGATAAACGCGACCGGAATTTCTGGCTCATGACGGCGATTGCCTTTGCGGCGAGCATCCTCAGCACCGGCCGCCTTCCGATTCTCATGCTGCTCTCGGCCCTGGTTTGCGTTCAGCTCATCGTCACCCAGAAGCAAACGTTCTGGGTTGCGCTTAAGTTCGTGCGTATTCCTATGCTCTTGTTTTTGGTGCTGTATTTCGGGCTGATTTTCGTCACCAAGGACACAAGTGTTTTCGGCGAAAGCGTAGCCACCGTCATGCTGCTCTTTCTGGTGGGTTATATCGTTGGACCTACCATAGCTTTTGACTATTTCCTGGCGCATCGTCACGACTATGCCGATGCGCCGCACCATACCTTCAAGTTCTTCCTCTCCATTGCTTCCGCGTTACACCTGGTGGTCTACCTGCCGGCGCCCGTGGAAGACTTTGTCGAAGTTCCGTTTCCCACCAACGTGTTCACTGTTTATCGGTACTACGTTGCCGATTTCGGCTTGTACGGAGCCTTGTTCGCGATCCTGCTGATCGGTTTTTTCCAGACGCTGCTGTTTCGTAAGGCCCGCACCGGCAGTGAACTGGGGATTTATTTCTACGCGATCACTCTGTTTGCCGTCTTCATGTCTATCTTCAGCGATGAGTACGCGGCCTTTGGGGCCTACATCGACTCGCTATCCTTTGCCGCGATCTACATCGTTCTGCGGTCGATCCCGATGCGTGTTCTTCCCAGGTTGGAGTCCGGTTACGGCGTAAATTAGAGTGGACAGGGGGGCTTTAGAAAATGCAGCGTTTTGTGAAGACTTTTATTGTGCCTCTGCTGGGAGGAAAGAGATGGCGGTCGGTCTGCGAGATTGGCGCCTCCCTCGGAGACGGCACCGGCATCATGGCGTCGATTCCCGCAGGTGAACGTGACCGTCATCGATCCCTGTTTCGACTGTGACCTGGGCGCAGAAGTTTGCCGGCAACCCGCTGGTCACTGTGAGAAAGGGAACCAGCCTCGAAATCCTGCCCCAACTGCGCGAGCCCTTCGATTGCATTTTGATCGATGGCGATCACAACTGGTACACGGTTTATCAGGAACTCCAGACGATCGCCGGCCGCAAGCTTTTACGGCCGGGCGGCATCGTGTTTTTCCATGACGTGGAGTGGCCTTGGGGACGTCGCGACATGTACTACCAGCCGGAAGTCATCCCGCCGGAATATGTACACGACTGGAAGCTGAAGGGGATTGCCCGGGGAAAGAGCGAAGCGTCGGAAGAGATCCCAACCCTCGCATATCTCAAGAAAGCCTCCCATGAAGGTGGTGCGCGCAACGGCGTACTCACAGCCATCGAAGATTTTCTAAAAGAAAACCGGGGTCAATACCGCTTCTTTGTTGTCCACGCGGGGGTGGGCTTGGGGGTTATGCAGTACCGCGGTGGATTCCGGGACCGTCTCGCTTTTCTGCTTCTGGAGTTAAAAGGTTTCGCCTGCAATCTGGCCATTCGGATAAAGCAATTCATCAAGCCGCTTCCACCAGGATTGTTGGGGGAAGACTTTCCGTCGGCGAGATGAGCTGGGCGCTTGCTCCTCTAGCCCTGCTCATTCTGTTCGCCGCGCATGTCCAGCGCGCGGGTGCGCAAGCGGCGTCGCCCAGCGCTATGCCGGCCGCCAGCGTTAAGGCCAGCGACTACGGGGTCCAATGCAATGGAATCCACGATGACACAGCGGCGATCCAGACCGCGGTGGACACGGCCACCATTGTGGCCGGAGGCGTCGAGATCGTTCCGCCCTACCCAAGATCCGGCGGCACCATTGAGTTGCCCCAGGGCAAATGCATCATTCACCGCCCGATCATTCTGTCGAACTACGGCTCCATCCAAGGATCGGCCAACGGCACTTGGCTAGTCGCTGCCGAGCCCTGGGGCGGAACCCCCATCGACAACGCCATGGTGGAGATCCGGCAAAGCTGGGACAAGTCGCTTTACCACGGGCAAATGACGTCCTCCATCAACCGGTTCGTGAGGAACCTCAACTTCATATACGCCGCCCGCGTTCATTCCATTACCGCCATCAAGGTCTTCAACCAGACGGGCACCACCAACTTGATGCCTTATCCCGCCCAGAATACGGATCCGCAGCAATACCAGATCCCAGGGGTCATCATCGAGGGAGTGGCGATCTACTCGATGGATACCGGCATTGACATGGAAGACTGCGGCGAGTGCGTCATCCACAGCAGCCAGGTCTTCTATGTGAAGAACGGCCTTATCGACGGGGCCAATAATTACAGCCTGGTGGTGGATGACAGCGCTATCCAATCCGGCAGCAATTCCTACACGTCGACACCGGCGAATACCAACGGCATTTTCGCGGCCTCCCAAGCCCGCTGGGCATGCGTGGGTGGTACGGGTCCAGCCTGCAGCGGGGGCACGGTCAAGCGAAGCCTGATCGCTTCTCCCCAAAGTCTGACCGTATCCAACACGACCGTGGAAGCATTCGATGTGGATGCCAACATCGGCAACTCGATTGCCCTGGAGCTTACCAACTCGAATTTCGACATGGGAGCGTACACCTCGGGAGTTCCCAATCCGACGATCTTGCTCGGCGAAATCAACTGGACGATCATCAGCAACTGCTTCATCGCCAGCAGCCGCACAGATTCAAACATCGTCGAGCTTAGGGCTGCCGGCCAGGATCCAACCGATGCAAAAAATCTGGACGGCACCTGGATTGTCGATAGCTGGATCCAGTCCTACACCGCGGCGCACGCGGCCGGGATTCGCTTCGATCCGGGGAGTCACGCCCGCCGCAACGTCTATGTGGAGCGGGTGCAATTTTCCCACCTGGAAAGCGGCGCCGCCGTGCTAACTCCCCTCACCTATTCTGTCTTTCGCGACAACTACGGCTTCGACATGAGCGGGCAGTTGTTGAACTTCGATGCCCCGGGAGAGAAGAGTTTCCAAAGCACGTTGGTCGAAGGGAATACAACCGCTAATGCCATCAAGGTAGTCAACGTGAAAGCGGGGACCGGCCTGGTCTTCGGCTTCAATCAGTCGCCGTCCCAATTCCTGGGAACGCAAGTTGTCCAGGGCTCCGGCTGTTCCTTCTCCGCAGGAGCCATCGGCAACCATTGCGCGGCGACTTTGACGTTTTCCTCCGTGGGCGGTTTTCCCATGACCTCCAGCTCCTACAAACCCATCTGCACGATTCAGGGCACAGCTGTGGATGGGAACGTCGTTCTGGGAGCGGTCACCAGCCTTACGCCCACTTCGCTCACCATCACCGAGATCGCCTTATCTACGGCGACGACCGGTGGAGGAACGATCAATTGCAGCCTGACCCAAGACAGATAAACATCCCACCCATGCGGATCTTTTATGACCACCAGGTCTTCTCATTGCAGGACGCTGGAGGCGTTTCCCGCTATAACTACGAGTTGATCCGGAACCTGCGGGCTACCAACGATGTTCAGATCGAGCTTCTGATGGGGCTGAATGCCTCCGTTATGCCCTTTGCCGCCCTCGAAAATACACGAATAAAGGTCTTTAGTTGGAAGGCGGGCTTCGGTCCGGGCTACCCTCGCTACGCCATCAACGAATTGGGCTCTGCGGTGATCGCCCTGGCGCGGGGAAAATTCGACATCTACCATTCCATGCTCTATCGGGCAATTCCCTTCGTGCGCCGCGGCCGGCTGGTCGTTACCCACCATGACTGCATCCACGAGCGGTTCCCGCAGTTCTTTCATAATGCCTCGTTCATTGTGCAGAAAAAACGCCAATTGTTTTCGCAGGCCGATGCCATCATCTGCGTCTCTGAATCGAGCCGGCGCGATCTGCTGTCGTTCTACGACATAAAAGAAGAAAAGACGCACGTGGTCCATCACGGCTTCTCTCCTCTTCCGGCGGTCGAGCTGGCAAACAGAGCAGAGGGCCTCCCTTACCTGCTCTATGTAGGGTCGAGGGCCGGCTACAAAAATTTTCCCCTCTTGCTCGAGGCGTTCGCCCGCGGCGGCTTGGCCCGCGCCTACCGCTTGGTGGTTGTCGGCGGGGGAGCGTTTTCGCCAGAGGAGCAGGCCAGCATCCACTCCCTGGGCCTTTCCCAAGCGATCAGCTCGATCCCCAAGGCTGATGAGGCTACTTTGGCGCGTTCTTACCGGGATGCTGCCCTATTTGTCTATCCCAGCATGTATGAGGGTTTCGGTTTTCCGCCCCTGGAGGCCATGAGCATGGAGTGCCCCGTCCTGGTGCATCGGACCTCATCCTTGCCCGAAATCTGCGGAAATGCCGCCTTTTACTTCGACGCCCCCGATGCGGATGAGTTGGCCCGAGTCCTGGCATCGACCCTGCAGAATGGGCCCTGTTTGGCCAAAAAGCGTCAATTAGGCTTGGAGCGGGTCAAACTATATGACTGGAGTCAAACCGCGCGCAACACTTTAGACATCTATCAATCTTTGCTGAGCACCAAATGACCGTCCAGTTAATCTTCAACTAACAACGCAGTTGCGACCGTCATTGATAGCAAACAGGTTAAGATTAAGGGATGCGCCAAAAGGTCTTGATTACCGGAGGGCTCGGGTTCATCGGTCTGGCGCTTGCCCGGACGCTGGTCCAGCGCGGCTTGACCGTACGCCTATTGGACAATCTGAGCCCCCAAATTCATGGTGTGCTGAGCCAGCCTGAACTGGGCTCGTTGCTGGAAGGCCATCAGGTAGAAGTGATGCGCGGCGATGTCTGCCAGCGCCGGGATTGGGTGGCCGCCCTGCGCGATGTCACCTCCGTGGTCCACTTGGCGGCTGAGACCGGGACCGGCCAGTCCATGTACAGAATCGGCGATTACACCAGCACCAACGTCCTGGGCACGGCCCTCTTGCTCGACGTTCTCGCCAACGATCGCCATGCTGTGTCGAAACTGGTGCTCGCCTCCTCCCGCTCGGTCTACGGTGAAGGCGCTTATCACTGCCCCGTATGCGGTTTGGTCTACCCCCCCATGCGCAGTCCGGGCCATCTGGCTACCGGCCAGTGGGAGCCGCTCTGCCCGATCTGCAGTGGCCCCATTTCCTCCGTATCCACCCACGAGAGCGCGAAGACCAGCCCGGCCTCGGTCTACGCCGCCACCAAGCTGGCCCAAGAGGACCTGGTCCGGGTGGCAGCCGGGGCTCTCGGCATACCTTTCCTGATCTTTCGCTTCCAGAATGTGTACGGAGAGGGCCAGTCTCTTAACAACCCATACACCGGCATATTGTCGATCTTCTCCAACCGGATTCAGCAGGGCAAAGCGCTGGTTCTGTTCGAGGACGGCAAGGAAAGCCGCGACTTTGTGCATGTGTCCGATGCCGCCGAAGCGATGGCGCTTGGCCTCCTGGCGGATGGCGGAGATGGGCTGACGATGAATGTCGGGTCAGGAGCACAGGTGACAGTGGAGATGATTGCCCGGAGCCTGCAGCGATATTTCCACGACACCAGTGCGCCGTTAGTTTCCGGCCAGTACCGCTTGGGCGATATCCGGCATAATTTTGCCGATATTTCACTGATCGGCCGAGCTCTGGGTTTTTCCCCCAAAGTGCCCCTCGAGGAGGGAATCCCTCGTTTCGTACGCTGGGTGAAGACCCAACCCATCGCCGAAAATGGTACCGAAGACGGGTTGGACCGAGCCAACCGAGAGCTGATCGAACGCGGCCTGATGAAGGCCTGAACCGCTCATATCGCCGGGAACCGCCAAACTTATTGATTCTTTTGCGTCAATTTGTGCCTCGGGAGGCGATCTGGTGCTCTTGCGCCATTCGTCCGGTATATTCTGTCCGCATACTTCAGAAAGGGAAATTTGTGCATCAGAAATGAGAAGGGTGTGACCCTTGTGGAGATTATTTGCCCACAAGCCTAAAGTTTTCCTGGAGATCGCTATGGGCGATAATGTAAGTACAGGCCGAAGTGCTGTTTGCTGCTTTGACATCCCAAATGAAGTGCCTGAGGTTTAGAGAAAGCTGAATGAATCTCTTGCTCGACCTGACGGTCATCATCCCCAACTACAACACCAAGGCGTTGCTTCAGCAGTGCTTGACATCGATTTATCAATACACCAGGGGCATTCGGTTCGAAGTCATCTGCATTGATGACGGGTCTTCGGACGGCAGCCCGGAAATGGTCGAGTCGGCCTTTCCCCAGGTGATTCTGGTGCGCAACCAGACTCCCTTGCTCTATGCCAAGAACAACAATTTAGGCATGAAAATGTCGCGTGCCCGGTATGCCTGCCTGCTGAACAGCGACACCCGGTTGCTGGGGAACGTGTTCAGCGTTCTGGTCAGGTTTATGGATGCTCATCCGGAGGCTGCCGCATGCGGTCCGCGGCTGCTCAACCCGGATGGTACAACGCAGTCCTGCGTCCGCACCTTTGCCGGGTTGGGGACCATGATCCTGCAGGGTCTCAATTGGCACAAGCTCTTTCCCAACGGCCGGGTCTCACGCAAGTACTACACCAGCGAATTCGACTATTCGCGGGAACAGCAGGTGGAGAGCCTCGGAACGACGGCTTACGTGGTCCGCCGGGAAACCTGGGAGACGTATGGCATGCTCGACGAGAGGCTGCCTCATTTCCAGGTCGACCTCGCCTATAACTTGATGCTCATGCGCAACGGCCGCAAGATTTACTACACGCCCACCGCGGAAGTCATCCACTACGGAAGCCAAAGTATCAACCAGATGCCCAGGAAGAAGATCATTGAGCAGCATCGGGCCATGGTGGAGTTTAACGAGCACTATGACTATTTCGGCAAGAACCGGCTGCTCAAGCTTCTCGTGCGAGCGGCCGTCGCCTGCCGCTGCTTATTAAAAATCGGAGAATTTTATCTCAGCAATGACAAACGGGTTATCAAAGGACCCGGAGCCCCGCGGTTGAATGCCATCGATCGGACGGTCATGGCGCGGGAGGATTTGCGGACCGGTGCTGACTAGCTTCGGACGGAGGCAGAGAGCTACGAAAAGAGGAGTTTTTCGTCCTGCTGAAGCCAAGTGAATATTTCTTTGTAATCGGTCGATGGTAACGGGTCGTCCATTTTAGGACTGGGAATCTTGACTGACATCAATGCTCAGATACCGCGAGAGGGCAAATACTGTTATTTTGGTTAAAAGGCTGAATCGGGAAAAGTTCCGCCGGGCGCAACATCCTTTTGGGGCAGGGGTTCATCCGTGTACGTAGCCGGCGTTTAGTTTCTGGCTTTCGCCTGCGAACTCGCTAGCGGTGCCTGAACCAGTAGTTCCCTAGTTGGCTAAGGTTTTCGCTACCTCGGCCGATTCGAGTGTGTAGAACAAGAATTGCACCAAGCCGAGAATGTCGGTTTAGCAGGAAAACTTGATCGACAAGACCCTGAACGAGAATTCCGCAATAGCTCCAAAATTTTAGGACAGGTCTTAAAAAACGCATGGACACAAGCTTTGCTCCCCCGAGGCCCAGTGCGGGCCTGCTTTGGAACGATGTCGTTTCTGAGGCCAGCACTCCTTCGACGGCGATGTTCCCACCCTTTTGTGCCGTCCCGCAAGATCCAACAGCCTATTATGCGGAACCGAGCCGGTGGAGCGTGTCGGCCCTTAAGCGGTGCCTCGACGTGGTCTTTGCCGTCGTTGTTCTTTTGCTCTCGTGGCCCTTGCTGTTGCTCGCGGCTGTCCTGGTCCGCTACAAATCTCCCGGCCCGGTGATCTTCCGCCAGAAGCGCGTTGGCCGCAACGGCGTCCTCTTCACCGTGTTCAAATTTCGCACGATGGCCATCGATGCCCAGGATGACGGTCCGTGCCTGACCAAGCGGGGAGACCCGCGCGTGACTCGATTCGGCGGGTTCCTGCGCAAGTACAAGCTGGATGAGCTACCGCAGTTGGTGAATGTGCTGCGCGGCGACATGAGCCTGGTGGGACCAAGACCCAAGCTGCCCCATCTCGAAGTGATGCACATGCCTTTTCGCCCAGGCCTCACCGGCGCCGCCACCCTCGCCTTCCGCTGTGAAGAAGAGATGCTGCAGGACATTCCGGATGAAGATCTTGAGGCATACTATTGCCGCACCATCAAGCCACTGAAAGCGAAAATCGACTGGGACTACATGAGCGAGGCTACCCTGGGGACTGATTTCTCCCTCCTGTATGAAACGGCCTTCTGCTGTTTCTCCAGCCGCGCCAATTCCTGGGCAGTCGACTTCACCAAATCCGCGTAGCCTATGAGTGTTTCCGAACAGGATGTTGAGCGCGTTGCGGAGCTTGCCAGTCTCGAATTGACCAGCAGCGAGAAGGCCCGCATGCTGCGCGATTTGAATTCAGTCCTCGACTACTTCGCGCAGCTCAACGAGTTGGACACAGGCGCGGTTGCACCCCAAACTCAAGCAACCCACGAAGCCAGTGAGCCGGCCTCGCACACGCGTCCTGACAAGCTCGCCCCGTCTTTGAGCAGGGAGCGCGTTCTTGCTTGCGCTCCCGACACGGACGGCGCCTTCTTCAAGGTGCCGAAGGTCATCGACCGCTAGTCCGATCCGCAATAATTCTTCCCTAAGAATTGCAGCGCTGGCCCGTATGCGTCGTACCGCAGATGTCTAAGAAAGACTTAGGCTTTACGGTCTTGCCACGGCAAATAACGGCGCACAGGGACTAAAGAGTCTGGGCGAGAACCGGATCTGAGGACCAAACCGACATGATGGGTGCCCCATGTTCGCGCCAGCGTACGTGGGCCGAAAAGTCGGGCGAAGCCCTTCCATTGTTTTTGCTTATCGAATAAAACCCTCAGGGAGGCAGTCACCGCGAATCTCCTCCAGGCTTCTTCACCAGCTCCATACTCCAGCCCTTTGGCGGGATCGGCACAATCACGTGCTCCCCTGGCTTCGACTCCCGCACACGCGCCACGGAAGCCGCGAAATTATCGTCCGGGAAATCTCCATACCGCCAGTCACTCCCAATGCCAATCAACATGGCGAAGCATAGGCAAGCCCCGGTTATCTTTACCACCCGGTCTTGTGCATAGAGCGCGCACCACACGGCGCTCCACAAGAAAACAAGCATGGAAAAGAACCAGTACCTCGCGGCAACCTCGATGACCAGCAGGTCCCAGAGCGGCTTGGATCCGGGAATCAAGGGACTGCGCAGCGAAGCAGCCAGCAGCGCCACGCAGTACAACACCCAAAGCCTCCACTCAAGGTTAGCGAACCGCAAGCGATAGAGGATGATCCCCAGACCCACCACGGCAGCCACGACGATCGCGATCATAGGCGCCTTGGTCGAAAACGCATGGCTGCCGAAGAGGGCGCCCGCCACGATGTTCCCGCCCACCATCCGCACCAAGGCTCCAAAGGTTGCGCCGAGTGGGTATTGCGTGCGATGGACGCTATGCAGCAGAACCCAGATCTGCGTGAGTGACCCGGCACTCAGCAGGCAGAAAATGACCAGGCTCCAATTCTGCCGGCGCAGCCACCAAAAAAGCAGCACGAGTGGGGCGAGAACGATGCCGAATGGTCCGCAGAAGCCGGCCAGTAAAAAAAACACGCCATCCAGGAGCCGGCCGCGCCAGGTGAGCGGACTGGCGGCAAAGGCCAGCAACGCTTCCGCCAACGCCAGGTGCCACTGGCTGTTGGTGAGAACAACGTGAATCTCCCTGGAGTTCGGGATCGCCACATAGACAGCGGCATAAAGCAACCGCAACGTCAGTGGGCCCCAGTTGCGGCATCGGGGCGAAAGCACAATCGTCACCGGCAATGCCTGAAGGGCCATGCCGATGAGCACCGTGACGAGCGGCGCCCACCGCAAAGGGACCAGCAAGGCGACCCCAGCCCCGAGACGCTGCAGTGTGTTCAGGTAACCGCCATCCGGCAGCGTTAGGGAGTGTAGCCAACCACTGTTGTAGGCTTGGGCAAACCAATACGTTCCGTCTTCCGCATAGAACTGCGCATGGGTCAGGCGGCTGGGGCATCGGCTGAACAGCGCGATCATGACCAGAAGGAAGACCACAATCTGCCAGCCGGCGTTCAACCCGTCACGACTGGCAAGTGCTTGCCGCCAGCTCTGGTTCAACCAACTAGCCTCCTGCTGCGAGCGACTCGCGCAAGCAAAACTATAATGGAAATATGAATTGGAAGCAGACCTGTATCTCCGAGGTTCGAACCGCACTGCAGGATGGAAAGACGACCGCGACCCAATTGGCGGAGCGTTGTTTCGAGGAGATCGAAGCGCAGAATCCCGCCATCAATGCCTATTTATCGCTGAGCCGCGAACGCGCCCTTGCCGCCGCCGCTGCCGTGGATAAGTTGGCGGGCCAGGGCGATCCGCTTCCCCCGCTGGCGGGTGTTCCCATTGCCATCAAGGACGTGCTGGTGATGAAGGGCTCTCCAGCAACGGCGGGCTCGCGGATCCTCGAAGGGTATCGTCCCCCTTATGACGCGACTGCGGTCAAGCGCCTGGAAGCTGCCGGCGCGGTTCTGGTCGGAAAGCTGAATTGCGATGAGTTTGCCATGGGATCGTCGACCGAGAACTCCGGTTATGGTCCGGTGCGCAACCCGGTGGCGCTGGATCGTGTGCCTGGCGGCTCGAGTGGTGGATCGGCCGCGGCGGTCGCCGCCGGGATGGCGGTCGCTACTTTGGGGACGGACACTGGCGGGTCCATTCGGCAGCCGGCGTCGTTCTGTGGGGTGACCGGTGTGCTTCCGACCTACGGACGGGTATCGCGTTACGGTCTCATCGCCTTCGCCTCGTCGCTGGATCGTGTCGGTCCTTTGACCCGAACCGTGCGCGACGCAGCAGTTGTATTGGGCGTGATCGCGGGACATGATCCGTTGGACGCCACTTCCGCAACTATGCCCGTACCCGACTATGTGGCCGCTTTGGAGCAGCCGGTGCGGGGCTTGCGGGTGGGCGTCCCGACGGAATACTTCGGCGAGGGACTCGATCCCGAGGTGCGCTCGGCTGTGGAAGCCGCAGTCGACGGATTGCGGCAGGCGGGATGCTCCATTCATCCTGTATCGCTGCCGCACACCAAGTACGCCATACCCACGTATTACCTGGTGGCGACGGCGGAGGCCAGTGCCAACCTGGCCAGGTTCGACGGGGTTCGCTATGGCTTTCGCGCCAAGGATGCGACGACGCTCACGGCGATGTACCGCCGTTCGCGCGACTTGGGCTTCGGGGCGGAAGTGAAGCGGCGCATTCTGTTGGGCACGTACGCTCTGAGCGCGGGCTATTATGACGCCTATTACAAGAAGGCGCAGCAGGTGCGTACGCTGCTCACCCGTGACTTTCTCACCGCCTTTGAGCAGGTGGATGTCTTGGTGACGCCGACCGCGCCCACCCCAGCGTTCAAGCTGGGTGAGAAGACCGACGATCCGCTGGCGATGTATCTGGCGGACATTTACACCGTGACCGCCAGTCTAGCGGGCATTTGCGGCATTTCCGTGCCCTGCGGCAAGTCATCAGAGGGATTGCCCATCGGAGCTCAGATTCTGGGGAAGCACTTCGACGAGGCAACCGTCCTGCGTGCCGCCCAAGCGGTCGAAGCCTATTCAGCACAGAGCTAGATTCCAGGTTCACGGAAGTTCCGAAGGAACGGCTGAGAATAGCCCAGGAAGTCAGTCCTGGGTATCCGAATTCAAGGAGATTCCGTCCCGCCAGGGACGGCTGAGCACAGATTCACAGTATTCAGCCGTCCCTGACGGGACTGATCTCACGACTCCACGTTTACCCAGGAATGACGTCCTGGGCTATTTTCAGCCGTTCCTTCGGAACTCCCAACGGTGTTTTCCGCAACCTGTGAGGCCGGCTCTAGTGTCCCTGAAGTTCATTGAAAAAGTTTCTTTGGCTTTGTATCAGGGCACCACTTTAGTCGTGCCGTAAATGCTTGGAATTAGGATGGGCTTTAGAGGATGCGGAAAAACTCGGTTTTGTATCAGGGCACGACTTTAGTCGTGCCGTAAACACTTGAAAATAGGATGGGCTTTACGGGCTGCGGAAAAAGTCATGTTTTGTATCAGGGCACGACTTTAGTCGTGCCGTAAACGCTTGAAAATAAGATGGGCTTTAGCCCCTGCCACCGCCAGAACTACAACAAATATGCCTTTTTCCGCAGCCTCTTTTAGCCCCTGCCACAGCTAGAACCACAGCAAAACTGAGTTTTTCCGCAGCCTTTTAGCCCCTGAGGCCGTTCTTCGACGTGTCGAATATTTCAAATGAACTTCAGGGACAGGACACTAATTGCTGCTTCCCGTCGCAGGCTCCTCATTGCCATCGCCGTCTTCCACCAGCACCGTGGATAGGCCCACCAGGTCGTAGCTGACGGCGGTTGCTCCCGATGGCTGAAATGTAATGCGCAGGGGCTCCCGCTGCCACACCGCGGCCGCACAGGCCGGGGCTTGGCTTTGCCCTGGAGACCAAGCCGAGAGTTTTTTCGCCAGCACCGGCTTGCGCGCTGCGATCTGGGCGACCACGGCATACAACTGCTTCCCGCTGGCGGTCAGCCCGCAGTAAGCGGCATAATCCCGGAACCAGATCACGTTAGAAACCGCAGGGTCATAATCCGGCAGGTGCAGAGCGGTGATGGCGCCCTTCACCCGGTCGATCATCAACCACGGTCCGCGTTGCCATATCCAATGCTCGGTCTTATCGCCGGGAAGCGAGTCATTGAGCCGCAGGGCGCGGCGCACCACGAAGCTGCGATCGGTGATCGCGTGGGATTCACCGGTCGTCCATTCCTTCACCTTCTCATCCACAATCAGCGGACGAACGCGCAACTGTTTTTCATCGGGCAGAGCGCCGGCGGGGTCACCTTTGTTGGAGTAAGGGACATTCTTCCCTGCGCCCAGCACAACAGTATGCCCCTTGACCACGGCCAGGGACTCCAATGCCGCAATCAAGCAAATTCCGAGCAACAGGACATAGTTGCGCATGGGGCAAAGCTTAGGATCGCCCGATGCGAAATTCAAGTTAACTAAACTTTATCTTTTTTGCGGAACGCGCAATAACAGAGCCTGCAGCGCCGTCTCTTTCCACACCTCAGGATCCGGGCACAGCCGCCGCAGAGTTCTGCTGTAACGCAGGAGCCAGATCCGATACAGCAGCCGGTCAAAGAAGTTGCCGCTCTCTTTGACGAACAGTGTTTGTGCCAGCAGAACATTATGCATACGCCAGGACGGCACACTCTCAAGCTCGGCATGCGATGAATCGTGGATCAACGTCGCGTGCATCACGAAAGTACGATAGCCACGAATAAAGAACTTGTGGAATACGGTATGGTCCAGGTAATCGAGCCAGAACTCCGGAGGAAACCCGCCAATCGATCGCAGCGCAGAAACTCGCAACGTCGCCGCGGAGTTATAGCCGCCCAGCCGCTGCTGTTGGATACCGGCAATGTCACTGCTCACAATCTGCTCGGAACGCCGGTACTGGCGTCGCAGCTGATCGACAAAGTGCACGGTCGGGGACAAAATCTTCCCTTGCACCAGCAACTTTGGCACGATCGCGGCCACCAGCTTTTGATCCTGCAATTTCGCGGCCACCTCGACCAATTCGCGCAGGAATGCGCTCGTCGGCGAGGTGTCCTGGTCGAACAGCAGCAGCCATTCCCGCGCTTCCGCTTCAGCCCGGGCTAACGCATAGTTGTACGCTGCCACCAAGCCGCCGTTCGACGAATCATGCACGTACTCAAGGTCAAACTTGGTGGAGGTTGGAGCACTCTGGGCTTGCGGTGAATTGTCGTAGAGCAGCAGAGAGAAGTGCTGGGCTAACTCTGTGTTCTCTTCCAGAATCTGCAATAAGGAAGAGACAGACTTACTCGCCGCGAACTCGCATTTATACACCACAACAACCGCTAAGAAATTCACGCCGACGCCGGAGCCAGTCTTTGTTTGCTGTGGAGCTGATTTTGCAGGCCAACTTCAAAATGCGATGAGAGTACGTAGGCAACAAACGGCTGCGGACACAGGAGGTCGGCGATAGGATCGAGTGCCGCCGTCAACAGCTTGAGCAACTGCGGGCGGCGAGCAATCGCTTCCACAATAGCCTGTCGCCTTCCGCGCTTCAGAGGTGGTCTTTGCTCCGGCCATAAGTCGTAAAAGAGGCCCGTGGAATAGCCGGCCGCGACCATCCGCGCGCAAGCTCTGTGGAACGTGGTGGGATGAAGATGATCCGCCACCGCGTCTGCAAGAAACTTCACCTCCAACCCGAGGCGCTGCTTGATTCGATAGGCCAGTTCCATGTCCTCCATGGCAGCATAGGGAAATACTTCATTAAACGCGAACCGTCGTAAGACTTCGGTCTTCACCGAAAGATTACTGGTATAGAAGTGTGGCCAGTCCGGCTTGGCTCCCGCGAGGAGCATAGGGTACGAGAACTGCACATTGCCTTCATCGAGCCAGCGCATAAACCGGGTGACTTTCTGGCCGGAAGCGGCCCAGCGGGTGAGGCCAAGAGCCGCAACTCGGATGTCCTGGTTCTCCTGATGTGCATGCAAATGCCGTTCCACCAAAGTAGGCGAAGCGAAAATATCATCGCCGAGCATAAGACAAACAGGCGATTCCAATTTCGAGATCGCTAAATTGCGCGCCTTTGCCGGGCCGCTGTTTTGCTGCCGCAAATACTGGATCGATAGTGGGCTACGCGTTTGGTAAGCCTCCATTTGCGCCGCCGTATCATCACTGCTTCCATCGTCGACCACCACAACTTCAAAATCGTGGTAGGTCTGACGTTCCAGGTGGGCCAGGCATTCCATCAAAGCAGCGGAGCGATTGTGGGTAGGAATGACAATGCCGATCTGTTTAGGCAAAACCTCTTGGATCCTTCCCGCGAGAGACCGTCAAAGTGAATCGTACAATAATATGGATACTATGCTGAACTGGGCGACACGCGGGGTAAAGAAGCTCTTTCCGGAGAGCGTGAAGGGCCCCCTGCGGCCTCGTCTTAAGGAGTTCCGGAAGTGGCGCCACCAAGCCGATCTGGGCACGTTGGCCCTGCTCTACGGAACCGACAAAAACGGCGGCCACTTTTACACCCAGCACTACCAGCGTTATTTTTCGCACCTTCGAAACCAACCCATACGCCTGCTGGAGATTGGAGTCGGTGGCTATTCCAATCTGAATGACGGGGCTGCTTCGCTACGCATGTGGAAGCGCTTTTTCCCCAAAGCGCACATCGTCGGCATAGATCTATACGACAAATCGCACTTCTCGGAAAATCGCATCACCGTGCTTCAGTGCGATCAAACCGACCCCGCCAGGTTGACGGACATATCCCGGGAACACGGGCCGTTCGACATCATCATCGATGACGGAAGTCACCTCAACGACCACATCGGGATTACGTTTAACATCCTGTTTCCGCTTTTGAAGAAAGACGGCTTCTATGCAATCGAAGACCTGCAGACTGCCTATTGGCCGTCCTGGGGCGCGATTCCTGGCGCCACGAGTATGGACTTTCTCCGCGGCCTGACGGACGGCCTCAACTATGCCGAGAGGCCGGATGGCGTTCAAGGCAAATTCGACACCCAAATTACGGAGATCGCCTTCTTCCACAATCTCTGTATCGTGCGCAAGGGCGACAATCTGGAACCGAGCAACGCACCCGACTTAGTGGCTGCGGAGCGCTTGGGCAACGTTGCCGCTTCTCAATGAGGAGCGCGTAGCGAGTCGAGCGCATGCCATGCCGGCGGAAGCATATCCGGGTGGGCGCTTTCCAGCGAAAGATGCCAGTGGCGTGGCGCGACCACTACCTTCTCCGGGTTTCGGCTCAACCAGGCTCCCCACCACGAAAAGCTGCTGTTGGCGATGATGTGATGCTGGCACGCTGCCATAAGGCGCTGATCCTCGTGGGAGGAGAAGTCGTCATTGCCTTCCACAAATACCTTGCGTATCCCGCTCGGTAGATTCTGCCGGGCAAACTCGATATCGTCGGAAAAGATGTAGAAGACCGGATCCGCGAACCGCTGGCGGATGAAATCGATCGCCCGGAAATAGTAATCGAGCGGAAGAGCGATATTGTTTTCCGCCGCCAACGTATAGTCCCCCCGTCGCATATGCAACGAAACCGCAACGGGAGCCGCATGAATCTGTTCGAGCAGCCTTTCATTGTTACCTTTTGCCGGCTCTTTCAACCGAAATTCTTCGCGAAGTTGGGCAGCGACGGATTCAGCGTATTGGTAGGCCTGCCAATATCCGGAGATGTAGAGGGTTCGGATGTCAGGCGGTAGTGCCAGGTCTTCGACGAAGTGGTAACGCTGATTCTTGCTTTCATGACGGACGGCGATCCGACCTAAGGCCTTCACGGGCGCGCTCACGCGGACCCGGCGAGAATCCTGCGCAAGCATCAGCTGATCGAATCGGTTCAGTATGTGGGTCGGAGACGAAATCTGAAAATGCGAGAGGAGGAATGGGCGCCGATAACTCCCATGCGAGATCGTTCCCGACTCCGGCTCTTGAATGATGTGAAGCTGTCCCTTGTACTTGTGGGCAAAATAGAGCCCAGCGGCATATTGAAAGAGTTGATTGCCCAGTCCACTGAGCTGTTTGCTGTACACGTTCATCAATCAAATACATTAACAGCGATCCTGCCGGTACACTTGGAACGGACGATGACCGACACTCCAGCGAACTCCTCCACCTGTCTTCTTCTGACCGCTACCATCACGGTCAAAGAGGACGTGGTGTTCACTGCAAGGAAGGACACAAACGCTCGCCTCAACGATTACAAGCGGGCCCTAAATCTTTGGCTTGCGCATCCCGCTACCAAATCGCTCGTTCTGGTGGAGAACTCCGGTTCAGACCTTTCTGAGCTGCGCGAAATCGCCAATCAAACGCCCCAAAAGAACGTCGAGTTTTTATCCTTCACCAGTCCAGAGTTCGATGGGTCCCTAGGCAAAGGCTACGGTGAAATGATTTGCCTCGAGTACGCCATCGAGCACTCCCAATTGCTTGCCCGGTCACCGCGATTCGTGAAAGTAACGGGCCGCTACTTTTTGGCCAATGCGACTGACTTCCTGCACCTTGTCGAGAGCCGTCGCGACGCGCAAGTCATCTGTGACATGCTGTTGAATCTCACCTGGGCTGACAGCCGGGTCTTCGCCGCAACTCCGGACTTTCTGCGTAACTATTTTTTTCCGCTGAAAGAACAGGTCAACGACAGCCAAGGCTCAAACTTCGAGCACGTTCTGGCGCGTGCTGTTCATGCCTGCATGGCCGATCGTGGCATCTGGGCCGAGCCACCGTTTCCGCTTGAGGTCCTGGGAGTTTCGGGAAGCCAGGACCGTGGTTGGCAGATGAGCCTGAAAGAGAAGTTCGAGCTCCGCGTCCGCCACAAGCTATTTGCGCGCTTCCTGGCGACCGGCCCCAGGTAAAACGAAACACTGTCAGAGGACGTTCACATGTGGACGTTTTTCGAAAGAGCGTAACTGCATTTTGATGGCATGCTGCAGAAGGGGGCTCGTCCGCCACGACCACACCAGGGCTAAGACAACCACCAGCACCTCCGCCAGATACTTCCACCAGGCCATCTGACCAGAGGACAGGCTCACAGCAATCATCACAAGCACGCCACCCGCAACCAACCTGCGCCACGAGCCGCCTTGCCGCGCCACGATCAGCAGCAACAGCGCGTCAAACGCTACCCGAAGGGTCCAGGCCCACGCCGCACCGATCACGCCGAAATAGTGAACGCCGATCCAGAGCACCGCAAGAAAAGGCACCATCTCCACTGCATGAAATTTGGCCGTGAGATCGGGCCGGTTCATCGCCTGCAAGTGCTCAAACGGAATGATCGCCAGGCTGTTCACCCAAATGCCAGCCAGCAAAACAATGCCGACAGGCGCCGCTCGCTGCGCAAAGCTAACTCCAACCCAATGCCGCATGAACACAGGCAGAATGGCGATACCGAAAACGATGAGAGGCGTCATCACCGCCGCGAGTCCCGTTATCGCATCGTTTGCCAGCCGGTCGCTATCGACCCGGCTGCCGCGCGAGAGCTTAGGAAAGATGCTGGCCGCCAATGCGCCCGGCAGCATGGATGCGCGGCTCACTAGGTTGAACGGAACGGTATAGACCGCCACTGCCTGCGCCCCGATCACGCTGCCGATGACCGCCCGGTCCATCGTAGTCAGGATGGGATTAATCACGTTCGAGATCGTCACCCAACCACCGTAGGAAAACAGTGTGCGCACCAAACGCGTCTGGAACGCCCCTCCCACCCCAAACGGCAATACGCGCTTGAGAACGACGAAGTTGGGAATGGCACCCACCATCCGTGTAATCAGAACGGCAGCAATCAGCCACTTAAGGTCGACTCCATGCCAATAGGCAACGGCGAGAGGAACAATTTGTGTCACGACCGCGTTGCCGGTGTTGATGAGGTTGTAGCTGCCAAAGCTCTCGCGAGCCTGCATGGCTCCGCCCAGCACTCCCGTCACAATTGAGAGCGGAACCGATGCCGCCAACCAGGGAAGGCTGGCCAGCACCTCTGACCGCATCGTGCCCGGCATCTTGAATGTGGACATGAAAAACGGCTTCGCGGCGAAGTAAAGAACAACCCCACCCACCAAGCCGAAGCACAGATTGATGGCCAGCGCGGTCCAAAACACGTTCTCGCGCTCGACTTGCTGTTCGCGATTGCCTAATTTGGCGATATGAAAAAGTGCTGCTCGCGTGATTCCAGGATCGAATAAACCGAAGTAGCCAAGGAAGAGCCACACCAGCGCCAGCACGCCATAACGCGCCTCGCCGATCAAGCGAAGATAAATGGGTACGGTGACAACGCCCACCGCCATGGGAACAAGCGAACCCACCAGGTTGTACGCGGTGTCGCGCTTTACGCCCATATCTCTTCATTTTAGCGAGAACCGGTGCAGCACGGCGCCGAAATCCTGGCGATCCTGTGCCGTCAACACGACCCACCACCCGGCACACACGGTAAGAACGATCCATGCTGCCAAAATCGCGGGTTGGGCCGGAAGCATGCTGAGCTTCCTCCAGAATGGATAGGCCGCCAACGAAGGCATCAGTACCAACAACGGGCGGAGCACTCCTTGACGTAAGAGCAGCCGTCGCCGGATAAAAATTGTGGCTTGTGTCCGGGGGATGCTGATCAACGCATGTACGCCGATGCCGATGAACGCCCCGATCAATGTTCCAAGTGCAACCCCGGCCGCCCCAATCCTCTGCACCAGCCAGATACTCGCCACGATGTTGACGGAGGCCTCGGCGATCGCGGCGACCGTGGCCAGGTGCTGTTTGCCCGTAGCCACGACCATGAGAACGTACGGCACCGCAACCTGCCGAACCACGTTGCCCAGAACGAGTACTTCGAGATAGAGAGCGCTCTGCACCGCATATCGCTTTCCCACCCACAAACTGAGTAACGGGTATGCTCCAAAAAACAGCGGCAAGCCCAGCAGGCACGACAGCAAAACACAATAGCGGGTGATGCGAACGCAGAGCTCACCGATCCGCGCCGGCGTGCTCCCCGATTGCATGGAGGACACAGCGGGAACCAGCGGCGCAAACACGCTATTCACCACCGTTACCATGAAGACCGATGGCCCGTTGGCAATGGCGTAGAAGCCAGTGTCCTGGTAACGGAAATGGCCAACGATCACGAGATCCAGGCCGCTGGCAAAGAAGTATGCCAGCGTCCACAACGAGAGCACGCTGCCATATTTCGCCAGGAGAATTGCGTATCGCCGGTCAAACGATAGAAATGAGAAATTGACGCGATCTCGCAAAAGTCTTCGCCACCCGAAAAACTGCGCAGCGGCCGTGAGCACATTGAATCCTGCGAACACCAGCGCAAGCTGCACCAGGCTGCGGTGCATCAGCAGAAGAATCACGAGTGTGGCTGCGGATCCGACCCGGCCCAACGTGGCGATGACTGTGGGAAAAACGTATTGTTGCAAACCCACAAACGTGGAGAGAAAGGTGCTGAACGGCAATGCCAAGGCTGCCGACAAGCCGACAGCAAGCAGTGCCAGCCGCACTTCAGGCACTAAGGCCGGGGGCATTTGGTGAAAGAGCCGAGGGACGCTCCAAACCATCGCCGCAATGGCGGCGCAGGCAAGGATGGCGGCTCCGGCGAGAATCGTGAACGAGGTGCTGACCACGCCATGGCTGGCCGCGCGATCGCCGGTGGCGTCATACTCCGCCACAAATTTCCCGATGGCCGTCTGCAAACCAAAATCCAGCATATTGACGTAGGCGCTTAACTGCAGGATCAGTACCCATGCGCTGTATTCCGCCGGCGCCATGCGATGCACCAGGAACGGCGGCAGCACGAGCGAAACCATCAGCGACAGCAACACCCGCACCATGTTCGACGCGGAGCCCTGTAGTACTTTCCTGCGATGTGACATACGCTCCTACTATAGCGATGCCACCCTCCGGCAAATCTCGGATCTCCGTTGCCATGTGCACCTACAACGGTGAGCGCTTTCTTGCGGCACAGCTGCAGAGCATTGCCCAGCAAACCCGGTTGCCGGACGAGCTAGTCGTGTGTGACGACGCCTCCACGGACCAGACCTTGTCGATCGTTCGGGCCTTCGCCGCGTCGGCTTCTTTCCGGGTAAAGATCTTTGAGAACGAACGGAACCTCGGTTATGCGGCCAATTTCGAAGCGGCCATTCGCCGTTGTACCGGAGAGGTGATCGCTCTCAGTGATCAGGATGATGTCTGGTACCCAAACCGCCTCGAACGCTCTGAGCAGGTGCTTGCCGCGCATCCTGGGACCGGTCTTGTCTTTTCGGACGGAGACCTGATCGACGAGGATGGCCGGCTGCTGGGTGAGACCCTGTGGCAACGGCTCGGGTTTGACGCCAGGCGCAGGAGCGATTTGGCGGCCGGGCAATTCGTGCTTTTGGCCAAATTCCGGTTTGTCACCGGTGCTACGGTGATGTTCCGCGCCGGCCTGCGCAATCTCTGTCTACCCATCGGCCCCGGTTGGATTCACGACGAATGGTTGGTGATGGCGGCTGCCGCCTTTGCCGGCATAAGACCCATCGAGCAGCCGCTGATCTGTTATCGAATCCACGGTAAGCAGCAGGTCGGCTTTGCCAACAAGCTTGAGAAGCGAGCCCAAGGCGCGACTCGTGCAGAGAAGCATTGGCATCGCGTGGCAGAGTCCGCCGCAGAACTCCAGCAATTATGCGATGTGTTAGGGCCTGCAGCGTTGCCGGCGTATCGGCAGCACCTGCAATTCCTCCAGTTCCGATCGAATCTACCTTCGCACCGGCTGGCGCGGCTAATCCCGATTCTCACCCACCACGCGCACTACAGGACCCACGCCTCCGGCGCAGCCAGCATGCTGAAAGACCTGGTGCTCATCCGCTAGTCTCGAAGGGTAAGGGCCAAAAAAGTCTGCGCGAGAGCTGGACCTCCGGGACCAAGCCAAACTTGATGGGTGCCCCATGTTCGCACCAGCGTACGTGGGCCGAAAAAGACGGGCGAAGCCCGTCAATTGCCTTCTGCTTATTGAGTGAAAGCATTCGAAGAATCCATAATCGGCCCACGTACGCTGGTGCGAACATGGGGCACCCATCAAGTTTGGCTTGGTCCTACGGATCCGTTCGGAACTTTGGACACTACCTAATTACGGCGATCTTCGCCCTCTTGCCCACCTTGATCGCGATGCGCCCCGGCCGCTGGACAGGAATGTTCTTGTTGGTCGAGGTGACCCCGTCGATCCCGACTCCCGCGGTCACCTGCCGGTCGGCTTCGGCGCGCGAAGTCTTTAGCCCAAGCTCCACCAGCAGCTTCGCGACACTCACTTGTGGCGAAGCAGGATCCCCAGCCGCGACCCGCCCAAAATCAACTTCCACCTCTTCCGCCACCGCCTCGATGTTCCGCTGTTGAAACTGCAGCGCCCAATCCTCATCAGCCTTACGTGCCGCACCCTCCGAATGAAACCCCGCGACGATGGTGCGGGCCAGCCGCTTCTTGGCCTCCATAGGGTGCAGCGCTCCACTCGCAACCTCAGCCTGCATCTGCTCAATCTCGCTTTGCCGCAAGTCGGTAAGAAAAGTCCAATACCGCCACATCAGCTCGTCGGAGATGGACATCAACTTGCCATACATCTCGAACGCCGGTTCGTGAATGCCGATGGCATTCCCCAGAGACTTGGACATCTTCTGCACCCCATCCACGCCCTCGATGATGGGAGTCATCAACACAATCTGCGAGGGCTGGTTGTAGTGACGCTGCAATTCCCGCCCAATGAGCAAATTGAATTTCTGGTCTGTGCCCCCGAGTTCCACATCCGCGTGCAGAGCCACAGAGTCGTACCCCTGCGACAGCGGGTACAGCATCTCGTGCAGAGAAATCGGCTGCTCATTGTTGAACCGGCGATGGAAATCCTCGCGCTCCAGCATCTGCGACACGGTGAATCGCGCCGCCAGGCGAACGATGCCTTCAAAGCCCAAGGTCGAAAGCCACTCCGAGTTGAAGCGAACCTCGGTCTTATCCCGGTCGAGTATCTTGAAAACCTGTTCGGTATAGGTCTTAGCGTTTTGCGAAATCTCTTCGCTGGTGAGGGGCTTCCGGGTAACGGAGCGCCCGGTAGGATCCCCGATCAGCGAAGTGAAATCTCCAACCAAAAAAATAACCTGGTGCCCCAGATCCTGGAAGTGCTTCAACTTGCGCATCAGCACCGTGTGACCCAGGTGCAAATCGGGCGCTGTGGGATCAAATCCCGCCTTGACGCGAAGCGGCCGTCCGCTCGTCCTCGAGGCCTCAAGACGTTCGGCAAGATCCGACACACGGATGATCTCTGCCGATCCCTTCGCCAGGTAGTCGAGCTGTTCATTGACCGGTGGGAAGTGGAGGGTCTGGGTAGCCATGGTGTTACTCGTAGTATACCGGCCGGCCCCAGCGTTCTAGGGGATGCGCGCCAGCAGGAAGAGGTGGCAGGGTTGGGCGCGCTCCACTGCCAGCACCTCCATCCCGCACCGGGTCAGAAGTTCACGGCTATTGTTCTCGTCGAAGACGTGATGGTGCATGCACCGGTTGTGGAAGTTGTCCTGCGAGCGCCGCTGAAACTCCTCAGCCGACCCCACGCCGGGGTCAATACTGAGGTCATGCTTTTCCAGAACCTCGGGCAAGTGGGTAAGGTCGTCCTCAGGGGTATCCCGATCAAAATCCGCAAACATGTGGTCGACCCCGGTTGGTATCCGCCGGCGATCGAACGTCTTGGCGTAATAGGGCAAAACCAGCACCAGGGCGCCCCCAGGCCGGGTGACGCGCTTCCACTCCATCAACGCCTTCACCGGATTCGCAAAATGTTCCAGGTTATGCGAGGACAGGACGAAATCGTACGCGTGCGTGGCGACACACGAAAGGTCGGAAGCGTCGCGAAAGATGTTCTTCCCCGGAGCTTTGCGCGGGCTGAATCGGTACGCTTCTTCGTGGCTGGCCCAAGCCGTGTTGCTGGAAAAATCGCAGTTATCCAGCGATCCCACCCGGGCGTAGATGGGCAGAGGCCGAAACCTACCCTGAAACACCACGCTCGGTCCGCCTATCTCCAATCCGCTCTTGCCGTTCACGAAGGGCAAAACGGCTTTGTAGCATCGCAGCCGCCCGTCCAATACGCGTCGAGCCACATTTTTAGCCGGACGAAGGGCCTGGATCTCCATGTACCTTATTTTAGCGAACTGGGTTTTAGAGTGAACCGATGCAACAGGAGTTAGATATCGGAAAACTGCGGCAGGACACCGCAGGCTGCGAGCAGCAGGTTTTCTTCAACAACGCCGGTGCGAGCTTGCAGCCCCGGCCGGTGGTGGCGCGGGTGATCGAGCATCTCCGGCTGGAAGAGCAGGTAGGCGGCTATGAGGCGGCCGATCGTGTGGCAGAAGAACTGGATGGGGTCTACAGCAGCCTGGCCCGCCTGGTGAACTGCGCTCCGGAAGAAATCTCCCTGCACGACAACTCAACCCGGGCGTGGGACATGGCATTTCACTCGCTACGCTTTTCTCCCGGCGATCGCATCGTGACGGCGGCCAATGAATACGGCAGCAACTACATCGCATTTCTGCAGGTAGCGCAGCATACCGGTGCCGAGATCTGTGTCGTCGAAAGCGACGAAGCCGGAGAAATCGATCTGGAAGCTCTCCGGGCGCTCTTGGACAACCGGGTCAAGTTGATCGCGCTGAGCCACGTGCCTACGAACGGCGGCCTGGTGCAGCCGGCCGCGAAGGTAGGGGCACTTGCACAGAGCGCAAGCATTCCTTTCCTGCTGGACGCCTGCCAGTCGACCGGGCAGATGCACCTGGACGTGGATGCCCTGGGCTGCGATATGCTCTGCGCGACCGGGCGCAAATACCTCCGGGGCCCCCGTGGAACCGGCCTTCTGTATGTGCGCGGCGCCATGATGGAGCGCATGGAGCCGCCTTTTCTGGACATGCGCGCGGCCACCTGGGTCGAGCAGGGCAAATTCACCGTTCGCAGCGATGCGAAAAAATTTGAGCTCTGGGAATCGTCGGCAGCTCTGCGCCTGGGCTTGGGAGTAGCCGTGGAATACGCGTTGGCCTTAGGCCTCAAGAACATCGAGCACCGGGTGCAAAGCCTGGCCGCGTTACTGCGGGAACAACTCGCCGAAGTGAAGGGCGTGACGGTGCAGGACCTGGGACGCGTTCGCGCCGGTATTGTCACCTTTTCCTATGCCGGTCATCCCGCAGGGGAAGTGATGCAGCGGCTCCAGGAAAACGGCATTGCGGTGCGCGTGACCGAGCGCGCCTGCCACCCTCATCGACATGCAAAAGCGCGGCTTCGATGAACTGCTGCGGGCCTCCGTGCATTACTACAACACGGAGTGGGAGATCGACCGTCTTTGCCGCGCCTTGCGCGCCATGGCCGATTCATGATTTGTACAATTGGATCAGTAGGAGACCGTTTCATGGGATGTGGGTTTCGTGCAACACTGCTGCGCCTTGCCTGCTCGCTGGTCGTCATGTTTTCGCTGCAACCCCTCAGGGCGCAAGACCCGGAAGCTGCGGCGAACCAGAAAAAAGCCCGCGCCACATTGGACGCCATGGTGGCCGCTCTGGGCGGTCAGAGGTGGCTCACCCTCACCAGTTCCATGGAACAGGGCCGAACCTCGGGCTTCTACCAGGGCAAGCCCACCGGCATGACCGCGGAATTCTACGAAATCCAGAAATTTCCCGACCAAACGCGCATCGAGCTGGGTAAGAAGCGAGATGTGGTGGAGATCATCCTGCCCGACCAGGCTTGGGAGGTCACCTACAAAGGCAAAAAGGAACTCCCCAAAGACCAGGTCCAGGAACTCATCCGCCGTCGCGATCACTCTATCCGGACCGCCATGGGAACCTGGCTCAACGACCCCAAGACCGTACTCATCTACGGCGGCCAAAACCTGGTAGAGCGCCACCTGGCCGATCAAACCACCCTCATCAACTCGGAAAACGACAGCATTACGATTCAAACGGACGCGGAAACCCACTTGCCCTTGCGCCGCAGCTATCAATGGCGCGATCCCCTCTACAAGGACAAAAATACCGACGCCGAAGAGTATGACGACTACCACACGGTGGACGGGCTGCCGACCGCCTTCACCCTGACCCGCTATCACAACGACGACATGACCAACCAGCGCTTTCTCTCTCGCGCGGCCTACAACGTCCCCGTGACCCCAGACATGTTCAACCCGGACCAGGCCGCGGGAAAAATCAAAAAGTGAACTAGATGCACTACAATATCCGCTGCAACCATGGAAGCAGAGAACCCCATCCAGGAGGCGCCGCGCGGGCTCGACATTCGCCAGATTATGGCGATTCTGCCCCACCGCTATCCCTTTCTCCTGATTGACCGCATTCTCGAAAGCAGCCCTAAAAAGCGCATCGTGGCGATCAAGAACGTGACCATCAACGAGCCGTTTTTCCAGGGCCATTTTCCCGAGTACGCCATCATGCCGGGGGTGCTGATGGTGGAGGCAATCGCCCAGGCAGGCGGTGTGCTGCTGCTCCCCGAAGTCCCGGATCATGAAAAAAAGTTGTTGGTCTTCTCCGGTATCAACGACGCTCGCTTCCGCCGTCCCGTGGTGCCCGGCGACCAACTCCGCATCGAAGTGGATGTATTGAACTGGAGACCCCTGGCCGCGCGCATCAAGGGCAAGGTCTTCGTAGAAGGCAAGCTGGCGTGTGAAGCCACCGTCATGTGCGCCGTGGTGCCCCGGCCGGCGAAAGTCGTAGCGGAAGAGCCGGTCGCCGATCCGGCTTTGGAGACGGTGAGCCAAGAGTGAGCATTCACCCAACAGCCATTGTGGCTGCTTCGGCTTCCATTCCAGAGTCCTGTAACGTAGGTCCCTATTGCACAATTGGTCCCGATGTCGAGCTGGGGGAGAACTGTGAGCTGGTCTCCCATGTGGTTCTCGACGGCAAAACGCGCCTGGGCGCACGCAACCGTGTCTACTCCTTTGCCTGCCTGGGCGTAGCTCCCCAGGATCTCAAGTACCGCGGCGAGGCGACCGGGCTTGAAATCGGCGACGACAACACCATCCGCGAATGCGTGACCATTTCACGGGGAACCAAGGGGGGCGGCGGGACGACTCGCGTCGGCAGCCACTGCCTGATCATGGCCTACACCCACATCGGTCACGACAGCATCATCGGCGATCACTGCATCCTGGCCAATGGCGCGACGCTGGCCGGGCATGTCACGGTGGAAGATCATGCCAGCGTGGGGGCACTCTGTCCTGTCCACCAGTACTGCCATATCGGCAAGCATGCCTACGTGGGGGGCGGCACCACCATTACCCAGGATGTCCTGCCCTTCTCGCTGACCTCAGCCAAACGGGACACCCATGCCTACAGCCTCAATCGCATCGGCCTGGAACGCTCCGGCTTCAGCCCGGAGCAGCTGCGCGCCCTGCAACACGCCTACCGCATTCTGCTGGCTGCCAAACTGAACACTGGGCAGGCGCTGGAACGCCTGCGCAGCGAAGGCGACCTGGATGACTGTGTGTCCTACCTGGTGGCGTTTATCGAGCGGTCACAACGGGGAGTGATCAAGTAGGCGTGAGTTCAGAACCAGTCAGCAAACTGGGTCTCATTGCCGGCAACGGCCGCTTCCCGTTTCTCCTGCTCGATGCGGCAAGGGCGCGAGGCCTTCACGTGGTGGTCGCCGCAATCAAGGAAGAAACAGACGCAGAGATGGATGCAAGGGCCAACGCAGATCCGGGGATCCGCGTGCACTGGCTTTCCCTAGGCGAGCTTTCGCGCCTGATCGAGACCTTCCACCAGGAAGGCGTCACCCGGGCTGTTATGGCCGGCCAGGTAAAGCACAAGCAAATCTTCTCCAGCATTCGTCCGGACTGGCGGCTGGCCAAGTTACTACTCAGTTTGCGCACCCGCAACACCGACATGCTGCTGGGCGCCGTCGCCAAAGTTCTGGGGGACGAGGGGATCGAGCTGATCTCCTCCACGGCGTATCTGGAACCGCTCCTTGCCCGGGCGGGAGTCCTCACCGAGCGGCCGCCCGCGACGGAGGAGCAGCACGATCTGGACTACGGGCGGCAAGTAGCGGCAGCCCTCGCAGGTTTCGACATCGGGCAGACCGTAGTTGTGGCCGGAGGGGCCTGTGTGGCGGTGGAAGCGATGGAGGGTACCGACGCCACCATCGAACGCGCTGGAGCCCTCCTACGTACCCTGGAGCCCGGGGGAGAGGCGTCTACGCTAGCCAGGCGGCTCAGCGTGGTCAAGGTGGCCAAGCCGGCGCAGGACATGCGTTTTGATGTCCCGGTCATCGGCTCCAGCACCATCGAGGTCATGCGCCTGGCGGGGGCGACCTGCCTTTCGATCCAGGCGGGCCGGACGCTCATTTTTGACTTGGATCAGGTTCGCCGGCTGGCAGCCGCTGCCGGCATCGCGATTGTGGCCGTGTGAACTGGACAGGGCGAGACGAAAAGCTGTCTAATCAAGGACGGGAGATCCCCGTGAAAAATAATAAAGTAGCGTACGTCGCGATATTGGTGGTTCTGCTTGCCGGAGCCGCCTTGAGTATCCGTGGAAAAGCGGATGACACTGCAGCCCTTCCGCAGGCTGGCCAGATGGCCCCTGACTTTACTCTTCCGTCCCAGGACGGCTCCAAGATCAGTCTCGACAGTTTCCGGGGCAAGTGGGTGGTCCTTTATTTCTATCCCAAGGACATGACCACCGGCTGCACCATTGAAGCCCACAACTTTCAGCAGGACATGGACAAATATCAAAAGCTGGATGCGGTCGTAGTGGGCGTTAGTGTTGACTCGACCGGCAGCCACAAGGAGTTCTGCGCCAAGGAAGGCCTGAGCTTCAAACTGCTGAGCGACGAGGACAAGAAAGTCGTAGTGCAGTATGGGTCCATGGGCGACCACATGGGCATCAAGATGGCCAAGCGCAACACCTTCCTAATCGATCCCCACGGCAAGATCGTGCAGGTGTGGACCGGCGTAAACCCCTCACAGCACAGCGAGCAGGTTCTGGCGGCTCTGAACGGCTTCGAGAAGAAGTAGAAGGCCAGGTGTTTTTCGAAGGTCGGGGAATCAAGGTTCTCTCCATCCCACTAACCAATCCCGAATGGAGACACCGCCCCCGACTTGTCATCCCGAGGAGCCGACTTGCCTGCGGCCAGTTAAGGGGGCAATGAACAGTACCGGCCGCCGCGCACTGGACGGGTGCCCCATGTTCGCACCAGCGTACGTGGGCCGAAAAAGCCGGGCGAAGCCCCTCAAACGCTTTTGGTCGGTCCAGGGTACGGTTGTTCATTAGGAGCGAAGCCGAGGGACCTGCAGTGCAGCGGACCTCCGGTAGAAAACAACTCTCCAGACGCAAAAAAGCCCGGCTGCCAGCCGGGCTCTTTTGCTTGCCTGTTTTGTAAAGCTACTTCTTTACTGACTTTTTCTTTGCTGCCTTTTTAGCCGAAGCCTTTTTCGTTGCCTTCTTGGCCGGGGCCTTCTTTGCTGCTTTCTTGGTTGACTTCTTTGCTGCCTTCTTCACTGCCAAAGGAATACCTCGTTTGATGGTGGATTTTTTGGTACTGGCGCTTTTCTTAATGCCAACCGCTTTCGCGGCCTTTCCGCCGCTTTTTGCGCCTTTAGTGCTCTTCTTCGCGGCAGATTTGGTGACGGCCTTTTTGGCCGGAACTTTTACCGCTTTTTTGGCGGCCTTGGGTGGGGGAACACTTTTCTTCGCGACAGCCTTTTTCTTTTTGGCCGGGGCTTTCGCGGGCGGCTCCTCGGCGGACTCGCTTGCCGGCGCGGTTAGTACCTCAGAACCGATCGGAGTGGAAGAGACGATGACGCTGACCTCTTCTTCCTCTTCGTCATCATCGAAGCCGTCTTCCACCTCATCCGGATACTCGTCCGCCTCGGCTTCGAACTCGTTTTCAGCGTGTGCGTACAACTTGTGTTCGTCCTGCATTCTTGTGCCTCCAAGGCTTTGTTTGATGCGGATTCGGATCGCAGAGAACCGCTTACCATAATACTTGCCTGCGGCGGGGATTATAGCAACAGCATGCAACGGGATGCCAACGAACGCAAGTGTGAATTAAGTTTCCTTTCCACTCTTGGCATTCGCATGATCGGTGGCAGACGTGCTCGCAGGGGTTTTGCGCTTGGGTGGCGGGCTCGCCGGGTGCTTGGTTTTACTGCTGCGAGTCACGCTCGCCGGCTCCGCCACATAAAGGCGGCGCCCCGGTTGCAAACGCGCTGCGGTCAAGTGATTCCACCGTCGCAGCTGTTGCACCGTGATGTTGAAACGATCCGCCACGGTCACCACCGTGTCGCCATGCTCGACCTTGTAAAGCGTGGACCGCGCTTTGCCGGTGAACACAGGCGGCACAGGAATGATCAATGAGTCGGTCGCCGAAAGATCTTCGCCGGCCTCCAGCTGATTCACGAAAACAATCTCCGATGAGCTCACGTGGTAATCGTGAGCGACTGTCTCCAGCGTCTCCCCAGGCGCCACCTTGTGAAACCGCCATTGAGTCCGCTTGTCCACCGGGATTTCGGCAATACGCTTCTGGTAAAGGTCTTTGGTGCCGGCGGGCAGATGCAGTTCGAAAGGAACGTCGGTCGGCGTTGTCATGCGCAGCAGGCTGGGATTGAGGTCCGCGATTTCCTGTAGCGGAGCTCCCACCAGGTCCGAAATCAAATGCAGATCGACGCTGTAATCCGTCGTCACCACGTCTGTCACCAGCGGCGGGTCGGGCGTGAACGACTGCAGTCCATACTGCTGCGGATTCTTGGCCATGATGGCGGCCGCGATGATGATGGGAACGTAGTTCTTGGTTTCCTGGGGCAACACATTACGGTGATACAGCTCCCAAAAATCGGCATAGCCGGTGCGCTCTACAGCCTTTTGCACGTTTCCCGGACCCCAGTCGTAGGCGGCCATGGCCAAGTACCAATCGCCTAACTGGTCATATAGCAGCTTCATGTAGCGAGCATACGCATGGGTCGATTTTTCCGGATCGAAGCGCTCGTCGAACCAGCCGTTGCGTGCGAGCCCGTAGTCGCCGTAGGGCATGAACTGCCACATGCCGCCCGCGCCGGAGCGGCCATTCACAATCTGCGTCTGAAAGCCGGATTCCGCCACCGCCTGATAAATAAGATCCTGAGGGAGCTTTTCTTCCGCCAGCACCTTCGCAATCATCGCCTGATAGCGACCGGCCCGCTCCAGCGAGCGCATCAGCGTTCCTCGCCCCTTGGATGAGAAATAGCTAATAAATCCGGCGACGGGATCGTTGATCACCAGCGGCAAATCGGACTGCGTGGTCTTGAGTTCTGCGATCGCCTGCGCCTTGACTGTCGGGTCCACGGGAAACGTAACGTCGTTGGCAATATCCACCGGGGCCGGTTCAATTTTCGGGGCGAATCCATTTCCCTGCTTGAGCGCTTCCAGCTCCAGCGTATTGACAGCATCGATGACCCGGTCAAACTCGTCGCGCAGCTGGGCTTCGTTGCGCAGGTCGAAGCTGCTGGTCAGCATCAGATCAACCGCGTGATCGAAATCGGCCTTGGCGGCCTGCAGTTTGCCGGCGTGATAGTGCGTCACCCCGCTTTGATACGCCACTTCTACTGCGTCGATCAGCGCTTGTACCTGGGGCGGGGCCGGGGTTGAAGCGGCTGCGGTTGCTGCGGGCTTCACCGCGGCGGCTGAGGGCTGCGCCGGTTTCAGCGCGGGAGCCGTAGCCTGGGATGGCTTCGCTGGTGCGGAAGAGACTCCCGCTTGCGGCACACAGCCGGTGAGCAGCAGCGGGGCTGCGCCAACCAGCAGGACCACGCCGGGATTAATCTTCAACCTTCCATTCTCCAGTCCTTTCGTGGACCCATGTGCTCCGACGATTGTATGGCCCGGGGCCGGTCGGTGTGAATGATAAGATCGGGGCAGGGACCTTCCTCCATCAACTGCGTTGTTACCCGCCGATCGGCTTCCCCTCATGGATAGCAAGCACATCCGTAATTTCGCCATCATCGCTCACATCGACCACGGCAAGTCCACGCTGTCCGACCGGTTGCTCGAGCTGACAGGTTCGCTGACGTCGCGCGAAATGCAGGCCCAGGTGCTGGATGCGATGGACCTGGAACGGGAGCGCGGCATCACCATCAAGGCCCATGCGGTGCGCATGAATTACCTCGCCCATGACGGCGAAATGTACCAGTTAAATCTACTGGATACGCCCGGTCACGTGGATTTCTCCTATGAAGTCTCACGCTCCCTGGCCTGCTGTGAGGGCGCGCTCCTGGTGGTCGACGCCTCCCAGGGTGTCGAAGCGCAAACCCTGGCGAACGCGTACCTGGCCATCAATAACGGCCTCGACATGATTCCGGTCATCAACAAAATCGACTTGCCCAGCGCCGATGTGGTGCGCACCCAGGAAATGATCGAGTCCGCCGTAGGCATCGACGCCACGGATGCGCTACCCGTGAGTGCCAAAACGGGCCTAGGAGTTCCCGACGTGCTGGAAGCCATCGTCCAGCGTCTGCCGCCGCCGACGGGAGATGCGGAAGCGCCTCTGCAGGCCCTGATCTTCGATTGCCACTTTGATCCTTATCGCGGCGTGATCGTGTTGGCCAGGGTCATCAACGGCATTCTGCGCAAGGGCGCAAGGATCAGGCTGATGTCGAATGGCCGGGTTTTCGATGTCGAAGCGGTCGGTGTGCTGACTCCAAAACCGGTGGAGATTGAACAGCTGTCAGCCGGTGAGGTGGGATTTTTTTCCGCCACCATCAAAAACGTCGCCGACACTAAAATCGGAGACACCATCACCGAAGATGCCCGGCCTGCGGCTGCTCCGCTGCCCGGCTTCAAAGACATCCAATCCATGGTCTTCGCCGGCCTCTACACCGTGGACTCGCATGAGCACACGTTGCTGCGCGACGCGCTCGAGAAGCTGCGGTTGAACGACTCCTCATTTTTCTTCGAGCCTGAAAGCTCAGTGGCGCTGGGTTTCGGTTTTCGCTGCGGGTTCCTCGGGCTGCTGCATATGGAGATCATCCAGGAGCGCCTGGAGCGCGAGTTCGACCTCGATCTCATCACCACCGCTCCGGGTGTGCGGTACAAGATCACCCTCACCGAAGGGTCGGTCATCGAAGTGGACAATCCATCCCGTTGGCCCGACCCGACCGACATCGAGAAGATCGAAGAGCCGGTCATCATCGCCACCATCCTCACCAGTGAAGAGTACGTGGGCGGCATTCTCAAGCTGGTGGAAGAGAAGCGCGGCCGGCAGAAAAACTTCGAGTATGTGACCCCGACCCGCGTGATGCTCACGTACGAACTGCCGCTCAACGAAATCGTGTTGGACTTTTACGACCGCTTGAAATCGGTGTCACGCGGCTATGCATCGCTCGACTACCAACTCGCGGGAATGTGGGAATCCCCCATGGTCAAGCTGGACATTCTGGTCTCGGGCGAGCCGGTCGATGCCCTCTCGATCATCGTGCATCGGGATTTCGCCTACGAGCGGGGGAAGGCGCTGGTCTCGAAAATGCGCGAGCTCATCCCCCGGCAGATGTTTGAGGTCGCGATCCAGGCGGCCATCGGAGCCAAAATCGTTTCCCGCGAAACGGTCGCCGCATTGCGCAAAAATGTGCTCGCCAAGTGCTACGGAGGCGATATCAGCCGTAAACGCAAACTCCTGGAAAAGCAGAAAGAGGGCAAGAAGCGGATGAAGCGTATCGGCAAAGTCGATATCCCTCAGGAAGCCTTTCTAGCCGTCCTGAAAGTGGGCGAAGATTCCAGCAAATAGTGGACGCGGCGATTACATCAGTCACATGCCAAATGCGCATTTGTGGAAAGCCGCGAAAAGGGACGACGACAGGAAGTCTCTCAGGTGGATGGACCTACGGCTTCGGTTATACCCTGCAAGTCGTTGATTTTAAGGTAATTAAAGGTCGCTGACTTCAGCGTGTCCGGGGGCGTCAGGCGCCTGAAGCCATGCCCTGCAGGGAACCTATCCCCGCTTTCCACATTTTTTTCCACAGGTGCGCCGTCATGCGGCTCGCGTTTAGCTGCTGCTTATGGATTCGGTATTTATAGTCGCTTTGATCCCCCCGTGCAAGCGAATCCTGCACGGGGGGATGGTGGGCTACTGTGGCGGCTTGGTGGTGCTGGGACGTGGGGTGGTGGTCCCGGAGCGAGGAGTCGTTGTGCTCGGCCGCGGAGCAGTGGGCGGGCCGCCGGCTGCTGGTTGCGGAGGAACGCCGGACTTCGCATTGTAGGCGTCGACGACTGCTTTGGTGATATCCGTGGAATTGTTGGCCCACAGCACGGGTGTTTGCTGGGCGCTGGTATCGAGCACCAGGGTAAATTTGCTCTGGTTGGCATAGGTATCGAGCACGGCGTAGACCTTCTGTGCCAACTGCTGATACATGTCATTCATCGCGTTGCTGGCCTCGTTTTGTGCGTCTTCCGCGGAGCGCTGCAGCGATTTCGTCTTTTCGTCGATGGTTCTCAGGCGGCTGTCACGCTCCGGTTCGCTGAGGGTGGAACCGGCGTCCTGCAACTGCTTCTTGAGCGAGTCGATCTCGTCGCTCTGGGTTTTCAATTGGGTCTGTTTGGGTTCGAACTTGACCCGCAGTTGAGCGAAGTTGCGTTGACCTTCATTGGTCGCGGCGACCGCCTGCTGGAAAGCAATGATCGCGATCTTGGGGTTGGGAATCGCTGCCGGGGTAGCGGAAAGTGAAGGTGAACTGGCAGGGGTAGGTGCCGCGGGCGTCTGCGCTTGGGCTCTGCTGGTCGACGCGATAGAACCCACGCCAGTGGCGGACGCGAGCAGGCAAACGAGTGTTAACGAACGCTTCATCGGAATACGGAACTCCTTTTGACCTTTGGATCAGATCGCCCGAATCATTCAGTAAAATCGGGCCTTCGCTTGCAGGTCTGCCTATGCACCTTGCCAACGCACTTACCTGGCCAGCGCACACAGCAGCAAATGCGGAGAGAGACACGGACCGAGATAATCACAGGGCCAAAAGTGATTATAGGTGTGGGCCGAAGGAGCGTCAACGCAAGCTCCGGCCCGCCCCTAGCCCTCCGGGCCTGCGGAAAATAAACCACGCACCGCGCTATTTCTGATTTTGAACAGTGCGGGCCAAAGCCCATCATTTTCAGGACCCTTGCAGCACGACTTTCGAGGCTGCAGAAAAACGTAGGCTTTGTATCAGGGCACGACTTCAGTCGTGCCGTAAACGCTTGAAAATAGGATGGGCTTTACAGGCTGCGGAAAACCCCATGTTTTGTATCAGGGCACGACTTTAGTCGTGCCGTAAACACTTGAAAATAGGATGGGCTTTAGCCCCTGCCACAGCTAGAACCACAGCAAAACCGAGTTTTGTATCAGGACACGACTTTAGTCGTGCCGTAAACGCTTGAAAATAAGATGGGCTTTAGCCCCTGCCACGGCCAGAACTACAACAAATATGCCCTTTTCCGCAGCCTCTTAAAGCCCAGGTCCTTTTAAGCCTTTACGGCACGACTAAAGTCGTGCCCTGATACAAACATGAGTTTTTCCGCAGCCTGTTTAGCCCCTGCCACACTCGACTCATCGCCAACTATTCTGAGCCCGCACCCTTCAAACACCAAGGAGCGGAAAGATCCGCGATTTCTAGAAAGTCGTGCTGACACTTAGCCGGAAAGTCTTTCTAGGCTCACGGAAATGTAACAGGGAGTCGTACGCGGAAATCGCTTCGTTGTAGGTGAAGTCGCCCGCACCGCCAGCCGGAAACATATTGCGGGTAATCAGGCTTTCTCCCTGAACGTCCTCAAACAAGCGCGCCAGGTTGAATGCGTAATAGAGACGGAAAGGCGCATTCACGATGGGCAAAACCACTTGCAGTTCGGCGCCGATCGAGTCTCGCGGCACCACGTTCGTGCCGTGAATGGGCCGGATCTCGTTGATGAACGTAATCTGCTGCCCGCCTTGGCAGGCCCCATTGAAATACGAGGTGCAGCCATAGAGGGGCGAGTTCAGCTGGTCAGCACCCTCAACGCTCTGCCGCAGCTGGGAATGCCGAACCACCGTGGTCATGTCGTAGTCGTCGAATAGGGAGAACTGCACCGGGCCGCCAAGCGGAATCCGGTACTCCAAATTGCCAGTGAACTTGACATCACCACCCACCGAGACGGGACGGTAAATGGGGATCGGGATGGGAATATTGCCCAACGTGTAGTTGTTCGGATCGATGGGAACGGGTGTCCCGTCAGGGTTGGTGAGGGTGATATTCGCCCGCACCGGAATGAAGGCATAGGGCGTTGCCGCACGCACGTCAAAGCCGCGCAACTCGTTGTCACCGCCAGAATAGAAGCGCGCAAACGGCGGAGCCACGTCACCGCTAAAGCCCTGAATGTAAGAAGCCTGTACGCGCATGGCGAGAACATTGCGCCCGTCGGGGTCGGGGTGCCAGCCCCGCATCGCCATGTAGTGCTTGTACTGCACCACGGGCGTGAAATAGCGAACGTTCCCCCATAGCCCAGCGATTTGGAGGGCCGCTGAGAGATCGGAACCGAACCGGGGTTTAAAGACCGAGGGACCCGACTTGTTATACGAGTAGCTCAACGAAGCAGAGCTGGTGTAAATCCCTTCCAGCGCATTGGGACCCTGGATTTGTCCACTGCGGAAGGCCAGCGTCTGGAAAAGGTTGGCCGAGGCCTGGCTGAACGTGGTGATGGTCGACTTATCCCAACTGTAGGTCAGGCCGATGCGCTTGAAGGTGCGGCGAATCGGATAGCTGACGGAGAAATTCAAACCAGTCGAGGACTGGTTGTAATTCTGAGTCAGCGAACTCTGAGCGGCCGAAAGACTGGCGTTTCCACTGACCGCGGCATAATTGCGCGCTGAGTTGTAATCGGACTTCCTGGAAAAGAGCTGGAACCCAACGCTCACCGGCTTATTGCGCAGGTAGGGCTCGGTGAACGCGAATACCACATTGCGTGACAGGTTACCGATATTGCCCTGCAGGCTCAACGTCTCGCCCAAGCCGAGGAAATTATTAGTGGAGTAGTTCAGACCAAGGAACGTGCCCGAAAGGCCGCTGACGCCGCCATTCAAACCGATCGAGTTCTTGCCCTTCTCGTGCACTTTCAGCAGCAGCGAAACCGTACCGTTCTCGGCGTCCTGGTGAACCTCGGAGTCCTGATCCACCTTCAGCGGGTCAAAGTAGTCCAACTGGTTCAGGCGCAGCAGGCTCGTTTCCCAGAGGTTGCTGTTGTAGGCCTGGCCTTCTTCAATCAGCAGCTCGCGGCGGATGACCCGGTCGCGGGTGATGGTATTGCCCTGGAACTCAATGCGCGCGACCGTAAAAGGCTTGCCTTCATCGATGTCGATGTCGAGGGTGACCGTGTGCTTGGCGTCGTCAACCTTGGGCGTCGGCACCGCGGTGAAGTTGATGTAGCCCAGAGAGCCGTAGGCCTTACGCAGATTATCCAAACCCTTGCCCACCGCCGTGGCATTGAACCACTCACCATCCTTGGTGGGGAATTGGGCACGGAGAGCCTTGGTGTTGGGCACATGCGTGTTGCCGGTGAAATTCACTCCGGCCAGGCGGTACCGCTGCCCCTCCTCGATCGGAATGCGGATATCGATGCGCTTGCCTTGGCGAGGACGGAAAGTCAGGAACGAGAGGCCGCCCTCATTCCGTATGTGCGTGATCGGGTCGTTGACTCCAGCCCGGAAATAGCCCCTGTCTTGCAGCGCGCGGCGAACCCGCTCCGTATCTTCCTCCAGCTTGCTGGCGTCGTAGGTGCGGGCAAAGATGTTTTCCAGGAAGATGGAGTGCGGGACGCCGATCGGCCGCAAATTTCTCATTGACGCGCGTAATTCACGCGAGCTTACGGCGTGGTTCCCGGTGAAGGTGATGTTTCCCACCTTCACCGTAGGCCCTTCCTTGATGTTGAAGGTGATGGACACCGAAGAGGGCGGAATGGTCTTGATCTCCGGCTTCACCGTGGCAAACTGATGCCCGTGTTCCGCCAGAAGGGCCCGGATCACATCGATGGCCCGCGCCAGCCGCGTAGGATCGTAAGGGCTTTCAACTGAGAATCCGGTGACGTGTTCTTTCTTGAACCGGTCGAGTACGTCCGACGTTGAAACTGAGTTCAGGCCCTTGTAGTTGATTTCCCGGATCGTCGGCTTTTCTTTCACGATCACGTCGAGAATGATGCCCTTGGGAGTATCTTCACGGGCGATCTGCAGATTTTCGAAGTATCCCGTGTTCCACAGGGAGTTGAAGTCGCGCTCGATCGTGGCCGGGTCGTAGGTGTCGCCAATGTGCGTGAACAGCCGCGCCAGCACCGTTTCTCTTGGGATGCGCCGGTTGCCGATCACCCGGATCTGCTGGATGACGTCCTGCTGAGCCCAGGCGGCCAGACTGGAACCGCAAAATAAAAGCAAGCCCACGATCCTGCAAATCCGGAAAAAAAACCGCGCAGGTTGATTCTGATGGAATCGGGAGCGGAGGCTCCCTGAAACGACGCGAAGAATAGGCACACCCTCACTGCTGAAAATCGGATCCTGGTGGAGGAAAAGGCGATTATATGTGACGCAAGGGGTACTCCCCAACTGCCCGGCCTTGTTTCTCACCCTGCCGCCAGCAGTTTCGCAATTGGTGTCGACCGAAGCCACTGGCCTTGTCGTGGTTTTCTCCCAAGGAAAACCACACCTCGCGATCTTTCTCAGTTCACAGTAATTGCGAAACTGCTTTACCATCCCACGGGTCCATCAGCTCTCCAGCTCGCCGCAAGCAAAGTATTCCCCCAAGGAAGGATCCCAGGAAACGGAGAGTACGTTCGGCTTGCAGCAGATTTGGCAGTCTTCCACATAACGCTGCCGTCCACCGGCAGACTCGTCGACCACGATCTCATTCCACTCTCCACAGCCCGCGCACTGGAAACCCGCTGGAAACGGCATCGTTGATCTCACGCTTGAGCAGGTCTACTTAGTCTATCGGAGGGAAGAGGTTTTGCGCTTCTTCGGGGTTGAGCTTTCGCACATCCACCAGCGTGGAATAGAACGTTGCGCCCCGGCCCAGATCGGTTAACCGTTCCGAGGTGAGAGCGTTTACGTTGTTTCCGCCGGTTGAGAGCTTGTTCCAGTTGAGGCTGGCAGCCACCACTCCCGCCGGTACGCTGCCGTCGAGGCACGCCTGCAGGCGAATTTTTCCCCGCGCATTGTAGACCTCGACCCAATCCCCTCCGCCAATCTGGCGCGCATTGGCGTCGACGACATGCATAGCCACGATGCCGGGCGATTCCATCCGCTGGTGGCCGGGAAGGTTGGCGAACGTGGAGTTCATATAGTTGTCGGCTTTACGGGGAAGGAATTCCAGCGGAAAGGTATGCGCATCCGCGCCCCGGCGTGATTCGTCGGCGGGGTGGAACGTAGGCAGGGGATCGAGTCCCTGCGCAGCCAAAGCGCTTGAATAGAATTCGACTTTACCGCTTGGGGTGGCGAAGACTCCTTGGGTGAAGGGCATAGACACGTCGCGGCGAATGAGCTTTTTCTCTTCCAGTTGCTCGCGCGTTGTGGTCTCGAGCGCCAGCGCCTGCTCGATCAGGTCGTCGACGCTGTCGCGGAAGCAGGCCTCGGTAAAGCCCATACGCTGCGCCAGTTGACTGAACAGCCAGACGTTCGATCGCGCCTCGCCCAGGGGTGCGATGGCTTGTTCTGAGAGCTGCAGGAAATAGTGGCCGTAGGCTCCCTGGAAATCCTTGTGTTCGAGAAAGGTGGTTGCCGGCAGCACGATATCGGCGTAATCGGTGGTGTCGGTTAAAAACTGCTCATGCACCACGGTGAAAAGGTCGCGGCGCATCAACCCCCGCACCACCGCGTTCTGGTTGGGAGCAATCGCCGCGGGGTTTGAGTTGTAGACGAACAGCGCCTTGACCGGAGGTGAGTCCAGTTCTGTAAGCGCATGACCCAGGCGCGACATGTTCACGATGCGGGCCGGGCGTTCGAGCGGGCTAGCCAGCATCAGGTCGGGCCGCTCCAAGCCTGTGCTGTTAAAAGGGAACGCTCCGCTGGTCGAGAGCTGGAGTCCCCCACCCACTTGCTTCCAGGAGCCGATAAGAGCGGGCAGCATACAAACGGCGCGGGCGGCCGCGCCGCCGTTCTGCGAGCGCTGGATGCCGTAATTCAAACGGATGACGGCCGGGCCACAGGTCGCATATTCGCGCGCCAGCCGTTCGATGTCGCCGGCTGCGATCCCTGTCAGCCCGGCAACATGCTCTGGCGTATAGGGCTGAACATGTTCTCGCAGTGCTTTGAACCCGTGGGTATGTTGGGCGACATAGTCCGCGTCGTAGAGTCCTTCTTCGATAATGACGCGCATGAGGCCGAGCGCGAGCGCCGTGTCGGTGCCGGGCTGGATCGGGATGTGCCAGTCGGCGACCTTGGCGGTGCGGGTGCGGTAGGGGTCGATGACGACCAGCTTAGCCCCATTACGCCGTGCTTCTTCGATGAAAGGCCAAAGGTGGATGTTGTTGCCGTGGATATTTGCCGCCCACGCGATGATGTATTTGGCGTGGCGAAAGTGTTCCGGATCGGTGCCCAGCTTTTTTCCGTAGACCGATACCAGGGCATCGCCGCCCGCGGTGGCGCAGATGGTTCGATCCAGTCGCGACGCGCCCAGCCGGTGGAAGAAGCGGCGATCCATGGAGCCATAGCCGAGCACGCCAATGGTCCCAGCGTACGAATAAGGCAGGATGGACTCGGGGCCATGTTCCTCTGCGATTCGCTCCAATCGCTCTCCGGCAAGGTCCAGAGCCTCATCCCAGCTGATCTGTTCGAAGGCGTCGGCCTCGTGGCCGGGGGCCATTTTCCCTTTGGCGACTCCATGGCGCCGTCGCATCGGGTGGAGCACTCGCGCGGGAGAGTAGACCCGATCCAGATATTTGGCCACCTTGCCGCACAGAAAACCGCGGGTAACGGGATGTGTCGGGTCGCCCTGAACCTTGGTAGCTTTCCCCGTATCGTCGATGGAGACGAGAACCGCGCAGGAGTCCGGACAATCGTGGGAGCAGACGACCCGGGCAGTCTTTTCAGGGGACATACTTCATTGTAGTAGAGCCGCCGATTCAACCACGACTTTTGTGGTTGAATCAGATCGAGGAAAATCCATGCAGTCTGTCCGTCTTTTGCTCGTCTTCGCCATAACGCTCGCAGCTTCGGCGCAAGTCAAACCGGAAGCCGCCATACGGCAATTGCTGAGTGATCAGACGATGGCCTGGAACAAGGGCGACATCGATACCTTCATGAAGTCCTACGAGGACTCCCCCAACACCACGTTCGTGGGCCAAACCGTGCAATACGGCTATGCCACCATTCGCGATCGATACCTCAAGACCTACCCTGGCTCGGCCGGCATGGGCAAGCTCACCTTTACCAATCTGGCCATCCGAGTCCTGGACTCCGGCTACGCCGTCGCCACCGGCAATTTTCATCTTGAGCGGACCGCGGCCGGCGGTGGCAACGCCAACGGAATCTTCTCCCTGCTGCTGAAGCAGGAGTCCCAAGGCTGGAAAATCATTCTCGACCACAGCAACCGGACCAACTGACCTGCTGTTCTGTCGATCCCGTGAAGCAACGCCCAATGGAAGCGTCACCCTCCCTTTGTCATCTCGAGGAGTCGACTTGCCTGCGGCAATTTAAGGGAGCAATAAGCACTACAGGCCGCCGCGCACTCGACGGGTGCCCCATGTTCGCGCTAGCTAACGTGGGCCAAAAAGCCGGGCGAAGCCCATCCAACGCTTTTAGCCGGTACAGGGTACGGTTGTTCATTAGGAGGAGCCGGCTTGCCTGCGGCAATTTAAGGGAGCAATAAGCACTACAGGCCACCGCGCACTCGACGGGTGCCCCATGTTCGCGCTAGCTAACGTGGGCCAAAAAGCCGGGCGAAGCCCATCCAACGCTTTTAGCCGGTACAGGGTACGGTTGTTCATTAGGAGGAGCCGGCTTGCCTGCGGCAATTTAAGGGAGCAATGAGCACTACAGGCCACCGCGCACTCGACGGGTGCCCCATGTTCGCACCAGCTTACGTGGGCCGAAAAAGCCGGGCGAAGCCCCTCCAACGCTTTTGGTCGGTCCAGTGTACGGTTGTTCATTAGGAGCGCAGCCGAGGGGCCTGCAGTTCACGGACCTTTCGGGGGAATGTTTTTCTATTTTCGACAAAGCGAAGCGGACTGAGGGACCTGCAGTTCTCTTGCGGACGTCAGATCTGCAACACTTCCCGTTCCTTGTTGCGGCACATCTCTTCCATCCGCCGGATCTCATCGTCGGTGAGCTTCTGTATCTCTTCGAGCGATCTCTTCTCTTCGTCTTCAGAGATCTTCTTGTCTTTAGCGGACTTCTTGATCAGATCATTCCCATCGCGCCGGATATTGCGCACCGCGGTGCGATGATCCTCCAGCGTCTTATTAAGCTGCTTCACCACATCGCGACGCCGCTCTTCCGTCATCGGCGGAATCGGAATACGTATCACCTTGCCGTTATTCTGCGGATTGAACCCCAGGTCAGAGGTGCGCAGCGCCTTCTCGATATCGCCGAGCAGGCTAGGATCCCACGGCTCAATCGTAATCAAATTAGCATCCGGAGCGCTCACCTGAGCTACCTGGTTAAGAGGCATTTCGCTGCCGTAATACGGGACCCTGACTTGGTCGAGCATATGCACTGAGGCGCGGCCGGTGCGGGTGGACGCGAGATTGGCGCGAAAATCATCAACCGCCTTTTCCATCCGCGATTTCAGCTGCTGCTGGGCTTCTTTGAGGGCGGGAATACTGCCCATGACCGAAACTGCCATTTTCTTCTTCTCCCGAAACTAAATCGACATCGCCTGCTCGCGCGCGTGGTACGAGGAGCGCACCAGCGGACCCGATTCAACGTGCCGGAATCCCATGCCAAGCGCTTCCTGGCGCATAAAGGCGAACTCCTCCGGCGTGTAATAGCGGGCCATCGGCAGGTGATCTTTTGATGGACGCAAGTACTGTCCGATCGTCAACACGTCGGTTCCCACCTCAGCCAGGTCGCGGTACACCTGCAGCAGCTCGTGCATTTCTTCTCCCAAGCCAACCATCACGCCGGACTTGGTCGTCATGCGCGGATCGACGGTCTTAGCATACTCAAGCAGGCGCAGCGTGCGTTCGTAGCGGGCCCCTGACCGTACCACGCGATACAGCCGCGGCACCGATTCAGTGTTGTGGTTCAGCATGTCGGGCTGGGCATCCACCACGGTACGGATAGCCTCTTCCTGCCCCTGAAAATCAGGCACCAGCACTTCCACCTGGCACCCCGGAGCCTGCCGGCGGATCTCCTCGATCACCATCGCGAACGCCCGGGCCCCCCCGAGAATATCGTCGTCGCGATTCACGCTGGTGATCACCGCATGCTTGAGTTCGAGAATGGCGACCGCTTCGGCTACCCGGCGGGGTTCGTCGAAGTCGATGGGTTCCGGCCGGCCCTTGGGCACCGCGCAGAAACCGCAGCGGCGGGTGCAGGTGTTGCCCAACATCATAAAAGTCGCAGTCCGCTGGTTCCAGCACTCCCCGATATTCGGGCAGTGGGCAGATTCACAAACGGTGTGCAGGTTGAGCGAGCGGGCCAGGCTCTTCAGCTCATGGTAATTTTCACCCACCGGCGCGCGTGCCTTGAGCCAGGCGGGCTTGGGTGCGGGACGGCGTGGGCTCTGATCGATCTGGACGAGGTCAAGCACGCTGCCTTTATTGTATCGTGCTACCGCAGACGCCCGGTCACTTCGGGCCGTATCAGGTAGAGAAAGAAGACCAGGTTAATGACGGAGGTGAAGAGCCACTGCGGCTGGTGAAAGCGAAACAGGCTATAGCACCCGAAACACACAGAGCAAAACACGGCAGCCAAGGCAAGGGCCCATCCCCACCGCCGCATACGGATCAGTCCGAGCCCGGCCAGGGCAAACACTGTGGACAGTATCAGGACAGCAACCTTGGCCCCCACCGAAGCGTAATGGCCGGCCAGCACTCCAACTACCCCGACCACGGCAAGCCCGAGCATCCAGAGCGAAATGGCCGCCATGCCGGGCAGCGGTAGCTTCGCGTCGGTCATAGGGTGTGCAGGTACGCCATGAGTTCTTCCAACTGCCTATCAGACAGTGTATTGCCCAGGGAGGGCATCATGTTTCTGCCGTGCAAAATCACTGCTGTCACACGAGCGTCATTCGCCGCCAGGCCGCTGGGGAGGTATGGCTTGCGTAGTAATCCCTCGAGCCCCGGACCGTTCAGCCCTTTTTCCGTGTCGGCATAGTGGCAGCCCGAACATTGGCTCACAAACACCTGGCGCCCGGCCGCCTCCTGCGGGGTAAGCTCGCTCAGCGGCTTCCCCGGTGTCAGCTGCTGGTGGCATCCAATCGCCGCCAGCAGGGAAAAAGTAACCGCAATCGCTTTCAATTCGCCTTCGCGATGGCGAGCTATGATCTTGCCTATCGCTGTGCGATCTGCCGACGCTTTCAATTCGCCTCCGCGATGGCGAGCTATGATCTTGCCTATCGCTGTGCGATCTGCCGACGCTTTCAATTCGCCTCCGCGATGGCTGCCACGATCTTGTCCATCGCCGTGCGATCTGCCGGCCCAGCCGGACTGTGGTCGGTGCACATTATGGAGAAAGCGACCGTCTGGCCACTGGCGGCGACTACGTAGCCGCTCAACGCGCGCGCTTCCCCCAGCGTGCCCGTCTTGGCGAAGACCTTGCCGTCCAACGATGCCTGCTTGAAGCGGGCGCCGAGCGAGCCATCCACTCCGCCCACGGGCAAAGACGTGCGGAACGCTTCGCCCCAGCTCTGCCGTGTCGCGTAGACGAGCAAAGTAGTAAATGCCCGAGGCGTAGCTAAGTCCTGCACGGAGAGTCCGCAGCCGTCGTAAAGAACGAAATCATTGGGGGCCACACCGGCGGAGACGAGAAACTGGCGCACCACCCTGGTCCCCTCGAGCAGGGATCCGTCCGAACTTTCGAGCTTGCCCAGCGTTCGGAGGGTGATCTCGGCGTGTAGGTTCTGGCTCACCTTGTTCGTCACCACCAGGTCGTCTCCCAGCGGAGGAGAGACATGCGACGCGAGGAGAGTCGCGCCCGCGGCGTCCGCCTCGACGTTCCGGGGAGTAACGGGATGAAGCTCGATCGGCACTTCTTGCGCCGAGAGAAAGTCGCTGGTATCGGTGGGCGGACGATGTTGCGCCCGGGCTTTACCGCTGACCTGAACCCCGCGCGCCACCAACATCGCCCGCAGCGACTGGGCGGTATACTCTGCCGGGTCTTCGATCGCCAGGGCAGTGTGCAGGCCGGGTTGACCCAGGGGTATCCGGCCAAAGATCCGCACCGTGGTTGAGCCCGGTGCGCGTTCGACCCCCGGCTTGCCCGTGTCGCCGACGGCCCCGGTAGTGAGCGAATTGTCCAGGCGATAGTAGACGGTCGCCGGAAGCCAGGAAGCCACCGCGGCGTCACCCACCTGCCCGCCCGGCGTTGCTGTCAGATAGACCTCGTTATCGTTGACGGTCAGAGCGGAAACCGGCGCACCAAAGCCCCATTGCAGATCATCCCAACTCCAGCCGGGAGGGTACCGTTCATAGGCAAACCAGGTGTCGTCGCCGACAATATCTCCGCTCACGGAGTGGACCCCGTGGCGCACGATCTGGTCGGCCATGTCCTCCAGCGCGGCCAGCGGTGGCCCAGGGCGTTCGGTCTTGAGGCCGAAGGGTAGGGTGCGCGCGGACATGTTCGGATCGCCTGCGCCCAAAATGGTGAGATCGCCGGCCACCTCGCCGGCTGGGCCGACCGGCGTCCTGCTCGAAACCAGGGTCGTGAAGGTGAGGCTGCTGGGCAGCAATGCATAAGCCGCCGCGGTTGTAAACAGCTTGGCATTGGATGCCGGGTTGAAGTACTGGCCGTCGTTGAGCTTGTAAATCGGATTGCCGGTGAGGGTCACCACGGAAATGCCCCAATGCGCCTGGTTCACCCCAGGATCGGCAAGAATGCGCGCCACCGCCTGAGGCAGCGGTACTTTGTGTCTGGGCCTGGCTGGGTGAGGAACCAGAGCGGCGAGCGCCAGCAGGCCGAGATAGGGGAAGCGCGAGTGCATGGTGTCTTCGCGGAGTGTAACTCAATAGAATCCAAATATGCCCTTTGCTTTACGTTCGCCGTGCGACTGGAAGCTGCGCATGCGATCCCTGTCGTTGGGAAAGCGGACGTTGATTATGGGGGTTCTGAACACCACCCCTGACTCTTTTTCGGACGGCGGCGCTTTTACCACGCCTGCAAACGCCATCGAGCACGCGCTTGCCATGCTCGAAGAGGGCGCCGACATCGTCGATATTGGTGGGGAATCCACCCGTCCTGGCAAGCACATGCCGCTCGACGCAACGGAGGAGATCGACCGCGTTCTTCCAGTGCTCGAAGGTGTCTTGCGCCATCGTCCCGATTCCGTTCTTTCGATCGATACTTATAAGTCCGATACAGCGGCAGCAGCACTCCGGGTGGGTGCCCAGATCGTCAACGACGTAAGCGGATTCTTGTGGGACGAGGCGATGGCAGGCCTCTGCGCCGCGACTGGGTGCGGGGTGGTGTTGATGCACACCCGGGGCCGGCCAGAGGAGTGGCGGTCGTTGCCCGATCTTGAACCGAGGCAGGTTGTACCCCGCGTCAAGAAAGCTTTGCAGCAGCGTTTACGGACTGCGCAACAAGCGGGCATCGACAGGGATCGCATCGTCCTGGACCCCGGTTTCGGCTTCGGCATCATTCGCGAACAGAATTATTCGTTGCTCGCCGGACTTGAAGATCTGGCTAATTTGGGGCAACCACTGCTCGCCGGAGTTTCCCGCAAAAGTTTCTTGGGCCGCACCCTGGCGCCTCTTTATGGCGGCGTGGAGGCGCCGGTGGGGAGACGAGAAATAGCCTCCCTGGCGGCGGTCACAGCCACGATCCTGGCTGGCGCTCACGTGGTAAGGGTCCACGACGTGCGTGCAAGCCGTGAAGCGGCGGCCGTCGCCGATGCGATCCTCGCCGCTCCGGTTTGGGGTAAAGAATAGAGGGCGGGAACAAAACTAAGGCTTAACTTCGCCGCCGCCCGAAATCCGGCTGGCCTCGAAACTTACAATTCGCCACTGTCCATCCCGGTTGCTGTAAACCCGGGTGTACCGATACCGGCCGCTGACATCGCGGTCACCGTTCTTGCCCACCACGTCAGCCCTCGACGTCACCACGGCCGTGTCGCCGTAGATTCTTACTTTGATATCGCTCAAATCGAGCTGGGTAATGTGGAGTGACCCCGCGCGACGGCGGGTTAGTTCATCCGCTTTCGTCTCCAGTGTGCCGTTGGCGCTTATGCCGAGATAGTCATCGGCCAGCAGGCGATCGACTGCGGAGACATTGTTGGTAAGTTGGGCTTTACGCCAATCCAGTTCCAACGCTTCAATCTCTTTGTGAGCGTTATCGCGATGAGGAAAAACCGAGCGCGCCTGGCAAGTCCAGGTAGACAGCAGTATCAAGAAAAGGGACAGTCTACCGACCGTGGGAAGCAGCCAACGATGCTCGGAGTGAGCGCGCATAGCGTATCGGATGTTAGTCCGCGTCCGAATTACCAGTCAAAATTGAAACTTCAGAGTGCCAGTTTTCACGGTTGAACGCAATGCCCCGGGGATTGGATGGGAAGCCACCTAAACCACGGCGGTCAAATTTTCGACTTCTCGCTGGCGCATCAACTGATACAGGCCCCCGACGGCGAACTTCTTAAAGTGAGGAGTCGTGCGATGGAATTCGCTCGCTGCCCGGTCCCGGTACTGCTCGTAGATCACGACCACGGAGGGGTCGTCCTCAACGGTGTGAGGAACATAGGTGACACAGCCCGGCTCCTGGCGTGAGGCCACCGCCAACTGCTGCAGAATATCGCTGATGGTCTCGCGGTCTTCGGCGGCAAATCGCATACGTACGATAAAGCTGACCATTCTGCCTCTAATCTAACCGATCATTCCGAGTGCATCCAGTCCAACGCCGCGGAGAATCCTGGGAGACTCATCGTCTGCTCCCGGTCGGGTCCGGTAGAGACCATGCCGATGCGGGCGCCGGACTCCGCTTCCATAAAACGGAGATATTGTTGGGCCGCCTTGGGCAGCCGCTCGAAATCGGTGATGCCTTCCGTGGAAGTCTGCCAGCCTTCGAGGCGGGTATAAACCGGTTCAATCTCTTCAAACCCGCTCACATCCGCCGGAATGACGTCACACCTGCGGCCACCGATGCGATAGCCGGTACATATAGGAATCTCGGCCAGACTGTCCAGTACATCGAGCTTGGTGATGACCAACCATTCCGTCCCGTTGACTGCCGTCGAGTACCGCAGCAGCGGGAGGTCCAGCCATCCACAACGGCGGGGGCGGCCGGTGACCGCGCCGTACTCCTGCCCGCGGGCCCGCAACAGATCGCTCGTCTCATCAAAAATTTCGGTGGGGAACGGCCCCTCCCCGACGCGGGTGACATACGCTTTGGTGACCCCGATCACCGTGCCGATAGCCGTCGGACCCACACCCGTACCGGTGACCGCGCCCCCGGCGGTGGCCGACGACGACGTGACGAATGGATAAGTCCCATGGTCGATGTCCAGCATCGTGCCCTGGGCGCCTTCAAACATCACGCTCTTGCCCTCGCGGATAGCCTCGTTCAGCAGCTTTCCCGTGTCAGTCACGAAAGGCCGCACCCGCTCCGCCGCCTCGGCGTATTCGTCGTACATCTTGATCGGGTCGAGCGGGTCGGTTCCGAAGAGCGCGTGGGCGACAGCGTTCTTCTCATTGCAAGCGTTCTCAATGTGGGTCTTCAGCAAACTGCGATTGAGCAAGTCAATCACCCGTAGCCCACTGCGATTCATCTTGTCTTCATACGCGGGACCGATGCCACGGCTGGTGGTGCCGATCTTTTGCCGCCCCGGAGCATTCTCCGAAGCCAGCTCGATCATGCGATGGTAGGGAAGAATCACCTGGGCGCGATTGGAGACAAAAAGCTGCTCATCGACGTTGACTCCCAGGTCGCGAAGCTTACCTACTTCGGTCAGAAACGCCAACGGGTCGAGTACGACCCCGTTTCCGATTACGGCGCGGCAATCGGGACGCAGCACGCCGCAAGGAACCAGTTGAAGAACGAACTTCTGTCCCCGGATGATGACGGTGTGCCCGGCGTTGTGGCCACCCGCATAGCGGGCCACGACCGCAAACCTGTCGGAAAGAACGTCAACGATCTTGCCTTTTCCTTCGTCGCCCCATTGGGCGCCCACTACCACTGCAGTCTTGGCTCGCATGAACGATCCTGATGATATAACGAGGCCGGGTAGCGGCCAAGCACCTGCGAGAATCAAAGAAGATCTGCCATGCCCGAACTGCCTGAAGTCGAAACGATTGCCCGCGGGGTCGATGAGCGTCTGCGCGGAGATAGCATCGAGTCCACCTGGTTTAGCGAAAAGCCAGAACCTTTTAAGTCACCTCCGCGGCTGATGGCCGCTCAGCTACCCGGGCAACGCATCGACCGCGTGCACCGGGTGGGCAAACATATTGTCTTTGATCTGTCCGATGCTCAGTGGATCGTGCACCTCGGCATGTCTGGCCGGCTGCTCGTGGCCGATCCGGAGATCCCGGTTCCCCGCCACACCCACGGCATTCTTTATCTGGCATCCGGGAGGGAACTGCGATTTGTGGATCCCAGGCGCTTCGGGCGTATGGAGCTGCATCCTATCGCCACCCCCAAGACCGCACGCTTCGCGGGGACCGGCCAGGAGCCCTTTAACATCTCGCCGGACGAATTCGCCGCGCTCTTCCGGAACCGGCGCACACCCATCAAGGCCGCTCTGCTCAATCAGAAGCTTCTCCACGGAGTCGGCAACATCTATGCGGACGAAAGTCTCTTCCGCGCCGGCATACGACCCCGAAGAATGGCCCGCTACTTGAAACGAGCGGAGCTCGACCGCCTTCACGCCAGCCTGCAGACCGTTCTCCGCGAGGCAATCTCGCTGGGTGGCTCGTCTGTTTCTGACTACGTGGATGCGGCGGGGGTAAAAGGCTTCTTTCAACTCGAGCACCGGGTCTATCTGCGCACCGGTCAGCCCTGCCTGGTGTGCGGAACCCCCATCCGGCGGATCCTGGTGGGTGGCCGGGGAACCCACTATTGCCCGCGCTGCCAGCGCTAAGTTTCTATGAATTCCAGAATCATTGCCCCAAAAAGGCTTCCATAAACCGGAAAAACAGGGTTTGGGTCGAGACCTAACTAATTGATAACAGGTAACATGGCAAACGGCCAGTGAACTGCAACTAGTAAGGCAGCCAGCGACGCACGTGGCTCGCAGACAACGCGCGAGTCCGGCGATCTAGATCCGGCGAGCAGAGCCCAGGTTCTACCGGGACCAAGCCGCAAACCGGAGCTCCATTACCCGCAGACCAAATCTGCCGGGTAAATTTGGGAGGCCAGTGATTGGCCATCTGCAGAAAAGCCACTGACCGTGGCTTTTCTCTTTTTGTCGGCGGGATCTGTCCGTCGGCCGTCGTATGACCCATCCGTAACTCCCCTGTTCTTACTACTTGTGTCTAAGTTCCCGAAAAGCACTTGCTCTCGGGCAGGGTATCTGTGTATTATCGGTTTTGCCTATCGAGCGGCTGAAGCTAGATCTCAGGTGTGAGCCAAGCTCGCCGCAATTCTCGAGAGTCATTGGGTTTTTTCTGCCGCTTCGCGCATGTGGCCCAAGTCGTGATGTTCGTCTTTGGGTCAATTAAAGGCGGAACAGATAACACCAGTATTTTGTTTGAGAGATCAAACCATAGGTTCCACCCCCAAACCGTAATTATTTGGAAAAGTTCCTTTTGAGTGCGTGGGACGTGGCCGCTGGCCATCAACCAAGTGGAAACATGAGTTGCAGCCAATCTGTGCCTTGCCTCGTCTGGGGAAGGTTGCACCTGAGTAAGCTGCAAGAATTGCCAACGCACCGGGATGTGCATGCATGACAGAGCAAAATCAACCACAGGCGCAGCCGAATCCGTCTCAGCCTGCTGGACAGAGTGAAGGGCAAGGGCATCGTCGCCGGCGCCGCAGACGTAAGGGATACGCGAACAATCAGGCTAAGGGTCACGCCAATGCCGAAGCCTCACCGGGCCCGAGCCCGACCCTGACTCATCCCCCGAAAAAGTCAGCCAAGCCCAAATCCTCCGGGCAAAACCGCTTCGCTGCCAAGAACAACAATGGCGGCAACGGCGCCGCTCACGGAGCGGTGAACAATGGCAGTAACGGCGGAGGCCGGCGCAAGGGCAAACAGCGGCGCCAGCAAACCTTTGTCGGCCCCATGGATCATAGCTACCGTGTAGTCAACGGCAACATGGCCGATGTTCCGTATTCTGCGACGGAATTTCGTCCTAACGCGCAGAATGGCCACTCGCAGAATGGTTCCTCTGCGGAAATCGCACCTAAGGAAGCGGTGGTCGTGCCCGTCCGCGAGGATTCGCCGGTCCGCATTTATTGCTTCATCGAGGATCTTTTCTTCCTGGCCAAGATTCAGGAGACGGCGCGGAAGCTGGGTGTGAAGGTAGCTTTCGTCAAAGCCGACAAGGACATCGTGTCGCGGCTAGCCGATGTGCCGGAGGGCTGCCGTCCGTCGCTGATCGTATTCGATCTCAACAATGTCGGAGCCAAGCCGCTTACCCTGATTCCAAGGCTCAAGAGCAAGATGAAGCGTGGAACCTCGGTGATTGGTTTTCTTTCCCATCTGCAAGGAGACCTGAAGGCGAAAGCGATGGAAGCAGGTTGTGACATGGTGATGCCACGCTCCGCCTTCTCCCAGAATTTGCCCAACCTGCTACGCCGTCACGGGCTCGATGCCGAACTAGAAGCCGTCGAAGCCTAAAGCATTTTTTTGCGGAGTCCACGCTAGGGCTAAAGAGGGCGTCTGAGAACTATGGAAACGCAGGCCGCGCGCGAACCCGACTAAAGGACCAAACAAAACCTGACGGGTGCCCCATGTTCGCACCAGCGTACGTGGGCCGAAAAAGACGGGCGAAGCCCATCAAACGCTTCTTATCCTCAAGTGGTAAGCATTCGAAGAATTCTACTCGGCCGTTGAGAGTTTAGTTTGGTCCTTCAGTTCCAGTTCGTGTTCTCACACACCCTCTCGGCCCCTGCTACACCCTCCTACCCCGGCGGCCAGTGCATAGAGCGCCCGCCAAGCAGGTGGACGTGAAGGTGGTCAACCGTCTGCCCGCCATCCGGTCCCGTATTGATGACAGTACGGAAGCCGCTGCTCAGGCCTTCACTAGCGGCAATCCGCGCCGCGATCAAATGCAGGTACCCTAACAAACCCTCATCTTCCGCGTTCGCCTCCGCCAACGATGCAATGTGCTTGCGCGGTACCACCAGGAAATGCGTGGGCGCCTGCGGATGGATGTCTCTGAACGCGTAAGTTAGATCGTCCTCAAATACCATCTTCGAGGGAATTTCGCCGGCGATGATTTTGCAAAATAAACAGGCCATGCGTTCATCCTATTTGCTGAAGTATCGCGGTTGAGACCCTGGCCGCCACGGGTTGTAATTGGCGGCAAAAGCCTCCCGCTCCGAAATTGGCGGATGCGTGTAGGTCCAGAAGACAACCAACGGCGAAGGAGAAGGATACTCGAGCGCTTGCTCGCCCAAACGTTGGAATGACTCGGCAGCGACTCTTTCCGGGTTGGCAACAATGCCATGCACTACCTCGCTGCCGAAGACATCGGCCTGGTGTTCCTGTGCGCGGCTGATGGTGTTTCCAATCGGTTCGGCGATAAAACTCAGCACCGACAGCACCAACAAAATCACGCCGGTCGCCGCCCAATCTTCGAGCGAAGCAATATGCCAGCGCGCTCCGTAACGCAAGATCAGCAACCGCGCCAAGTGCGAACCAAGCCACAGGAAGAAGAGCGAGATGACCGCGCCCATCGCCAATCCGCGTTCGATATGGTGCAAGACGTAGTGCCCGAGTTCATGCCCGAAGACCAACAAAATTTCGTCCGGAGGGGAGCTCTTGATCGTGTTGTCCCACACCACGACACGCTGCGAGGAGCCAAATCCCGTCACGTAGGCATTCGAACTCGTGTACTTTTCGCTGGCCTTCATCAAAAACATGCGCGAGGGTGGAATGGAAATCCCAGTCTTGTTAACCACTCTTTCCAATTGCTCAACCAGCGCCGGATCACTCTGTGCCAACGGTTCAAAGTGATTGAACATGGGGTCGACCACCAGCGGCAGCACGAACACAACCAGCAGCTGCACCGGCAGCGAGATAAGCCACAACCACAGCCACCATCGACGCGAGTGCCGGATAAGAGCAAAGACTACCGAAAGAGCCACAGTTCCGGAAACCAGATCAAGCACCAGTGCCTTGCTCCAGTCAACCATCCAACTTCCCCACCCCTGAATGGATTGACCATAACTAAGCGAAACGTGGTGGCCCAGGATGGCAAGGGGAAGGTGCAGCAAAGAAAGCAACAGCAGAATCAAAGGAGCGAAGCAAAACCCCTGCACCCAAGGCTTGCGCGTAATCGACCCCGCCCACGCACCCAGCCCCGCGGCCCAGCGAAGATTCAGCACCACCAGCAGCACCAACACGCTCCACAGGCCCGAGCCAAAGTCGAGAGCCGTGCGCCAGTAGTAAAGCGAACGGGCTCGCTCTAACTTTTCCGGCGAGAGCGAATAAAACAGCTGTGCGCTAATCAAGGCGAACCAGGTAGGCCAACCCTTCGCTGGGTTCCAGTTGGTGGGAAATTTCGACCGCGCGTCCCTTGTCGTCATTGAGGGGACGAATGCGCACCCAATGCCCGGTAGGCCCAGTGAATTCGATTACGTTCGCTGTCCGGTATTTGCGTGTGAGTTGATCGCGAAGCTTGTAGGCTCCCTTCTCGCTCTTGAAGGCGCCAATTTGCACGCACCATCGGCCGCCATGGTCCAGCGCTGAAGGAGCAGCAAACACCTCGACCCGCACCCGCGCTACGCCGGGTCTCCACACCCCGATCGCTTTGGCGGACGCCAGCGAAAGATCGAGCATGCGATCAGGCACAAACGGTCCACGATCGGTGATGCGCAAAATCGCCGATTGCCCACTCGTCAAGTTGGTGACCTTGATCAAGGAATTCATGGGCAGCGTCCGATGCGCCGCGGTCAGCGCATCCTTGTCGAAAATTTCGCCATTCGCGCCCCGCCGCTTGTCATATGGTGGACCGTACCAGCTGGCCATTCCCTCTTCGCTGTAGATCACCGGATGCGAGCTGACGAAATCGGCATCTGCCTGGTTATCGGCAACGGTGGCGCCTACGGATGAAGAAGGTGGTGGGGGGACGGCGATTGGGGTGGAAGCAGGAGCGGGATTGGCCGGCGTTGGAGTCGCCAATGCAGGAGGCGGGGGAGCGACGGCTACACGAGCGGGCTTGTGCCGGCATCCCGTAGTCAGAATGATCGCAGCGCTGAGCAGAGCCAAGTGCGGCAGTGCGCGCCGCACTTTAATGCACTCCGCTGCCCGGTCGATCGTCGAGCTGCTCGGCCAGTTTTCTCAAGGTCTCCGCCGCGCCGCGCAGCGCCTGTGACGAACCCTGTCGCAGCTGCGGCACCACCTGGTCGTTGAGGTACGTGATTACTTTCCTCACCTCTTCTTCGACCTTTGGTATTGCCTGGCTGAAGCGCTCATCCACCTTTTTCCCAAAATCTTCGAAGCGGCTGCTGCTCTTCCCATCGATTGGCTGATCCATTAGCCCCTCACAGTGCATCTCACTATTAGGTGAGCCTCGTTGCGCGTAATTTGCTCGGACATGTTGCCGATAGGGTACTCAGCTAGATTACCGCACCGAGGCACTAGTAACGACAGTTCCCGTCCCATGCGACCTGATCCCCTTGACTCGCATAGACTGGAACAAATTCGACCTTGAGCCCGAAAGGGGTGCCTTGCCGATTTCCCTGAAGCACTTTTGCCGCCTTTTTTTCGCTACCCTGCTCGTTACCGGGCTGGGATTTGCGCAGACGCCATCACTGGTGGCGAATGTTGAGGTGGCGGCACTTTTGCCGGGCGCTCCCGCAGCATTGCCGGGTTCGCCGGCAGCATTGCCCGATGCGCCGCAAGCGCAACCGGCGGGACAGCAATTCGGCACATCTAACCAAAAAGTCCCGGATTCCCGCCGCATAACACCGCGAAAATACGCGCAGGTGATTGAGCCCTGGCAAAAGGCAGAAACCTTCACGCCGACTGAGAAGGTAATCTTTTCGTTGACCGAAATCGCCCGGCCGATCAGCCTGCTTCCTGCTGTCTACTCAGCCAGCTACGAACAGATATTCCAGAGTGATCCCAAGTACGGCAACGATGCCGGAGCGTACGGGGAAAAGATTGGCGCGGCCATGCTCCGCAGAGCGACTCTTCGCTTTTTTTCTGACGGAGTGTTCGCGGGCGCCTTTCATCAAGACCCGCGCTACTACCGTGTAGTTACAGGCGGCACGATCCATCGCAGCCTGCTGTCGGCAAAGCAGGCATTCGTTCGCCGCGGCGATGACGGCGAAAATGAATTGAACTACTCGGGAATCTCGGGTCGCGCAGCCTCGGCAGCCCTGGTGTTGGCCTACTATCCCTCACCCAGCCGCACTGCCAGGGTGGTGGGGATCACGTTCGCTACATCGATCGCTTCCGACGTAGGTGGCAATCTGGTGCTGGAGTTTCTTCCCAACATCATTCGCAAGTTTCCTATCATGGAGAAGCTCCGTCTGGAGTAATCGCCGGACGCCTTCTTTCCGGAAATTTGATGAGAAGCACAGTGAATCGGGTCCTGTTGCTCGCAATCCTTCTTCTGGGATGGAAGGGTCTCTTCGGTCAGCAGCAACCTCGCCCCGAGGACTTGCCTGAGGCGCCCCAGCCCTCCAGCCGGTCTGCCGACGGGTCTCTGGGTCGCGGACAAAGAGGCAACAGCCGCCCCGGATTTCCCCCAGTGAGCCCGCCCGCTCCGGGCAGAATGCGCGTGCCCCCAGCCAGCCGGCCAAATCTTTTCGGCGTCCGCTCGGAATGCCTGCCTGATTCCTCGAGCCCGGTAGAGAGCACCATGAGCTGCCAGCCTAATATTCCTGTTTTCGCGCGCTTCCTTGATTCCGCGACGCCGCAGCCGCTTTCTGCCAGGCAAAAGTTCCTCTTGGCGGTAAACAATGTAAAGGACCCGTTCAACCTGTTGACTATCGGCGGGCTCTCGGCCATCGCCGTCGCCAGCGATTCCCATAACTCCGACGGGCCAGGATTCTCAGGGTTTGCCAAAAACGCCGGAGTGTCGCTCACCCAGGACATGACCGGTGAGTTCTTCAGCACGTTTCTTTTCCCCGCCTTGGCTCACCAGGACCCGCACTATCACCGGATGCCGAATCTCTCTATCCCTCGACGCATCCTGCACGTCGTCGATGAAGTTGTGATCGGGCAAAGCGATTCGGGATTGCCGATGTTCAACTACGCCACAGTCGCCGGCACTCTTTGCGCCAACGTGCTGGGCAATGTTTACGTTCCCGGCCGGAAGCACAGTTTCGGGGATAGCGCCGCCCGCATCTCCATTTCCCTGGCCACCGACCCGATCGGCAATGCCATCACCGAATTTGTTCCCGACCTGGCCCGGCGCGTCAACGTCCAGGTGGTTCTTGTGCAAAGGGTGATTAACCGCATCGCCATTGTCGAAGGCGGCTCCTCCTCCCAGTAACCGTTCCGGTTACTTCCGCGCTCCGTTCAGGCCGGTCTCTTGCCGTCCGGCTGGCGTTTCTCGCCGTTCAACCCGACTCCCTTTGGCTTGACGCCCGAAGTTCGTAATCTATAACCGGGTCGGTACGGCTGCAACTATCAGATTTATCAGTACCCCAGCGATTATTAGCTTCATCGAGATTAGGAGACTTCATGTCGAGAGCCGTGAAATATACAGAGAGAGCGGTAACGATTCTTGCCCAGGGAGCATGGTCGGTTTTTGAACGAGTGAACCGCATCAGCCCTAACGCCTCTTTCACCCCCAAGTGGTCCGAGAAGCCGCTGCTCAAGTCCTACCAGAAAGAGAAGCCCCCGCTTGGCTGGCCGCGCAGCACCGACTCGTTGTGCCCCAAGTGCGTGCCTGAGATCCGCCAGCAGATCATCGATGGCAAGCTGCCCCACGAAGTGCTGCTCAACGAGAAGGTGGGCGAGATCAAGGCCCAGATCATCGAGCGCGACGGCAAGATCCTGATGGTGAAGGATTGCCCCAAGCACGGTCATTTTGAAGATGTAATGGCCATTGACACTGAATTCTTCCGCCATCTGGAAGAGGTTTTCCCCGGCCGCGACATCAAGGCGCACAACGACGACAAGCTGCACAACCATGGCACCTCGACCGTCACCCACGGACGCGGTTCTGTGCTGACCATCGATCTCACCAACCGCTGCAACATGATGTGCGATCCCTGCTTCATGGATGCCAACCAGGTCGGCTTTGTGCATGAGCTGACGTGGGACGAGATCAAGACCATGCTCGACAACGCCATCTCCATCAAGCCGCGCCGCCAGATGTCGGTGCAGTTCTCCGGGGGTGAGCCCACGTTGTCGCCGTACTTCCTCGACGCCATCGCCTACTCACGCAAAGTCGGTTACAACTCAGTGCAGGCAGCCACCAATGGCATCGAGTTCGCCAAGAGCAAGGAACTCTGCCGCGCCGCCGCTGAAGCGGGCTTGCGTTACGCCTACCTGCAGTTCGACGGCATCGGCAACGCCGCCAACTCTCATCGCAAGGTCGGGAACCTGTTTGATGTGAAACTGCAGGCAATTCATAACCTGCACGAAGCCGGGGTCGACATCGTCCCCGTGACCACCATCATCAACGGGATCAACAACGAGCAAGTGGGCCGCATTATCCAGTTCGCTCTCGACAACCCCAAGAAGATCAATTTCGTCAGCTTCCAGCCGGTTTCCTTTACCGGCCGTGACGAGGACGTGAGCGATGAGCGCCGCGTGGCCCAGCGCTACACCCTCAGCCACATGGCGCACGACGTGAAGAATCAGACCGGACTGGGCGAGCCCACCCGCGACTGGTTCCCCATCAGCTTCATGAGCACCTTCTCCGATTGGGCTGACCTGGTTCACGGTCCCAACGCGGATTGGGGTCAGCTCTCCTGCGGATGCCACCCGAATTGCGGTATCGGCATGGCGCTGATGATCGACAAGGAAACCAAGGAAGCGGTTCCGGTCACGGCCTTTTTGAACGCCGATCGCTTGGCTAAGGATGTGGCTAAAGTCAACGACGCGGCCCGCGGAAAGTTCCTCTCCGTGGCCGGTGTGACGCTGGCTCTGCTGCGCAACTACGACCCCACCAAGTCGCCCACCCACTTCAGGATCCTTGACCTGCTGCAAAAGTTCGACAAGTGCTTCGGCGCCACCGGCCGCAACTACGGCAAGGTGACCGGCGATCGCACCATGGCGGATATTGAGAAGCGTCGCGCCGACCGCTGGAACTTCCTCTTCATCGCCGGCATGTGGTTCCAGGATCTCTTCAACTACGACTTCCGCCGCACCGAGCAGTGCATCATCCCTTATGCCACGCAGGAAGGCGAGATCTCCTTCTGCGCCTACAACACCGGCGTGGGCTGGCGCAACATCATTGAGAAGATGCACATGACGGCGACTCTGACCAAGTGGTACGAGGAGCACGGGCGCCACGAAATCTTTGCCGGCGGCAAGAAGGTCGGCATGGGCAACGTGACCCACAACCTGGTTCTCAACCAGAACCACGTAGACTCCGCCGCCAACGACACGCTGGACAAGCTGGGCATCGCCAAGAACTCGCGCGAAGAGAAGTTGAAGGCGCGCGACACAAAAATCAAGGCGGATGCAGAAAACGCCAAGATGGCCAGGCTCTATCGCGAGCATGTCCTGGGAGAGAAGCCGAAGGATGGCTTTATTCCGCTCGACACGCTGATCGCACCTGCGCCTAAGGCGGCTCCTCAGACCAGCGAAGAACCGGTCATGGGCGACTAGTCAGCAATTCCGGAACGCAAAAAGGCTGCCAACAATGGCAGCCTTTTTTGTGCTCCAATGAGGAGCAATGCGCAAGATCTGGATCATATGCCTGTTTGCTGCCGTCATGACTTTGAGCGGCTGCACCTTTTACGGCGAGAAGAAGCCTCCCACTCTCAAGAGCACGACGAGTGCGGAGCAGTATGAGCGGATCCTTTGGTCCTCGGTGAAAGCGAAAAATTGGCAACAGCTTCCGGGGATGCTCGCCGCGAATGTTATGTACGGCGTTGGGGGCAAGGTCCTCAGCAAAGAGGAGCTGCTCACCTACTTGCAAGGCCTGAACCTGGCTGATTTCACCATCACCGGAATGGTTGTCAAGCCCAACGGTCCGGACATGACGCTCAACTACACCCTGCAGCGCTCCAGCACTGGAAGTCCCATCCAAACCTTCACCGCAATCAGTGTCTGGCAGCAAGTACAGTCGGGCTGGATCCTGATAGCCCACTCTGAGCAGCCCCAAACTCCCTCACCCTAGGCCCTTAAGAGAAGTCCGTAGAACCGCAGATCTCTCCACTACGCTTCGCTTCGGTCGAAATGACAAGTCTGTTGCACGGAATGACTGCCACTACCCACGCAAATTTGTCATCTCGAACGAAGCGAAGCGTAGTGGAGAGATCTGCGGTTCTGCAGGCTGCGGAAAGACCAGTGTTTTGAATCAGGGCACGACTTTAGTCGTGCCGTAAGCGATGGAAAAAAGATGGGCTTTCGAGCTTGCGGAATAAGTTGTTTGGAAGGCTTGGGCCAACCGGGTTGTTGAAGGTCTTTTGCCTTGTATCAGGGCACGACTTTAGTCGTGCCATAAAGGTTCAAAAAAAGATGGGCTTTAGCCCCTGCCACCGCCGGATCGGCAAGAAATGTTGGAGCCGCGACGGTGCCCCATTCAAGCCCGGTGCTGGCTTGTGTGGGGCTGTTCACTAAGGTCTGGGTGATACATTCGAATTGTGGTTACCCGTCCTGCTGCGATCCGGAAATTTCAAATAGAGCTCTTAGGCTGGTTCGACACCCATGCGCGCGACCTCCCTTGGCGTCGAAGCGCTGACCCATACCACATCTGGGTCTCCGAGATTATGCTGCAGCAGACCCGCGTGACGGCCGTCCTCGCTTACTACGCCCGCTTTCTCGCGCTGTTCCCATCCGTTGCCGCGCTCGCACGCGCCGAAGAACCCGCCGTGCTCGCAGCGTGGAGCGGCCTGGGCTATTACCGCCGCGCCAAGATGATGCACAGAGCCGCCCAACTCGTGGTCCAGGAGCATCAAGGAACCTTGCCCCGCACCGCCGGGCAACTTCGCCAACTCCCAGGCATTGGGGAGTACACCTCCTCCGCCATCGCCAGTATCGCCTTCGGCGAACCCGTTGCTGTCGTGGATGGCAATGTCGAGCGGGTACTGTTGCGGTTATTACCCGTCGAAGACGACCCTCCAGCAAAATCGCTCACCGGCCGCGCCGCCTCCCTGCTCGACGCCCAGCGTCCCGGAGACTTCAATCAGGCGATGATGGAACTGGGAGCGATGGTCTGTCTGCCCCAACGCCCTTTATGCCTCCAATGCCCGGTACAGTCACTCTGCGTCACTCGCGGTGAGCACCAGACGGCTCCGGCGAGAAAGATGCGCATCCGGCAGGTAGCCTATGCTTTGGTGCGCCGCGAGCGCGCCGGAGCCACCCAGGTGTTGCTTCAGTTGCGGCCATTGTCGGCCTCGCTGATGCCGGGCATGTGGGAACTGCCCGAGGTGACCGTCGAGCACAGCGACGAAGAGCGATTAGAAATCACCGTGCGCCACGCCATTACTGTGACAAACTACCGGGTACAGGTGCTCCGCTTCTCGGAGCGGGAAGCCACGCCCCGCTGGGCGGCGCCAGAAAATCCTCGTCAATGGACAGACTGTTCGGAACTGGGCCGCTTGCCGCTGACCGGCTTGGCGCGTAAGGTGCTGCGGCGGTTACAAATCATGCCTTAAGAGGTGAGATGAAGAAACTCCTTTGCCCCCTATTTTTGCTCACGACGGCTTTCGCGCAACCCCTGCAGATGCCTGAAGTGCCATCGCTGCCCACGGTTCCGGCTGCCGCCCGGGAAGCTGCGGCGAGCATCGATCCGGAAAAAATCCGCGCCCATGTACGATTTCTGGCGAGTGATCTGCTCGAAGGCCGCGGTCCCGGCACACGCGGCGGCCAACTTGCGGCGGAGTACATAGCGACCCAGTTCGCTCTCGCCGGTTTGCGGCCCGCGGGCGACAACGGCACTTACTTCCAGGCGGTCCCGTTTATGGCCGTGCACACCGAAGCCGAGAAAACCACCTTCACCCTCGCGCCGGCCACCGGAGCCCCGATCCACTTGCGCTATAACGACGATTACGTGGCCAGGAATCAAACCGGTTCCCCCACGGTCGACGTGGACGCGCCGATCGTCTTTGTCGGCTACGGCATCAATGCCCCCGAGTATCAATGGAACGATTACCAGGGCATCGACGTGAAAGGAAAAATCCTGCTCGCGATCGTCAACGAGCCCCCATCGGAGGACGAGCATTTCTTCAAGGGCAAAGCTCTGACCTATTACGGCCGCTGGACCTACAAATTCGAAGAGGGAGCACGCCGGGGCGCGGCGGGAGTGCTGGTGATCCACCGCACAGACCTCGCCAGCTATGGCTGGGAGGTGGTGCGCAACTCCGGATCGACCGAGGTCTCCTACCTGCGGAATGATCCCCTCTCGACCCTCAAGGCAGCCGGCTGGATACAGCTCGACGCGGCCCGCAAGCTCCTGGCCGCAGCCGGCATGAACGCGGACGAAGCGATCGAAGCCGCCGGCAAGCGAGGATTCAAGCCGGTGGAGCTGCCTGTTCGCCTGCAGGCCCATATTGTCAGCAAGGTCCGTCAGTACGACTCAGCCAATGTCGTGGGCATGCTGCCCGGCGCCGCCCAGAGCCCGGGCGGCAACGTTCTCTACTCGGCGCATTACGACCACCTGGGGATCGATCCCACCGCTACCGGCGACAAGATCTACAATGGCGCCGCCGACAATGCGACCGGCTGCGGCATCCTGTTGGAACTGGCCCGGGCCTATGCGAGCGCGAAAACCCCGCCGCCGCGCAGCGTATATTTCGCCTCCGTCACCGCGGAAGAGCAGGGATTATTGGGGTCGGAATACCTGGGCACGCATCCCCCGGTGCCAATCCGTGACTTCACGCTCGACCTCAATTTCGATGAGCTGCTACCCCTCGGCGTCCCCACATCCGTGCAGGTCGGGGGCGCAGAGCGTACCAGCTTTTATCCCGTCGTCGAGAAAACGGCGGCCGCCTTCAATCTGGAGATTCAGCCGGACAAGAACCCGATGGCCGGGCACTACTATCGATCCGATCACTTCAGCCTGGCCCGTGTCGGCATCCCGGCCTTCTCCATCAGTGAAGGAGATCTTTTTGCTGGTCAAACTGCGGAGTGGGGCAGAAAACAAAAAGAGGACTTCAATGCCCAGCGCTATCACCGCCCCACCGACGAATATCGTGCCGATATGGATTTCCGCACCGATGCCAGATTGGCCCAATTCGGGTTCATATTAGGTTGGCAGGCTTTGTCCTCGCCTCCCGTGACCTGGAAGCCGGGGGACGAGTTCGAAGCGGCCCGTAAGAAGAGCGAGGGGCCATCTGCCCCGTAGGGGAAACCGTGCCATTTTCGCGTTGGAACGCTGTCGTCCTGCTCGCCCTGGCCCTTCCGGTGTGGGGACAGACCAAGGCGCCTGACCCGGTCTTGCATCGGCGCAGCCAAAATCAGATAGAAGACGAGGTGGATGACAACACCCGGTCCACCGGTCGAACGATACTTCCCGTGGAGGCCTCCGGGGAATACCAGCTCGGCTCAGGAGAAGTCGTCGAGATCGGTCTGCAACCCGATTATTTATCCGGCTTCATCACCCGCTTCGGCGATCGTGCGAGTGACGAGGGCACCCCGCTCACCTTCTTTTTCGCCACCAGCCGCCTCGCGGGACAGCAATTGGCCTTCACCACCCGGCAGGTGCACGGCGTCTGGTTCTCCTTTGAGGGGACCATTGTGCGTGGGTCCGCCCGTGGCCGCGACCAGCCGGGATACTACCTGCTGCAAGGTAGGCTAGTGATGCATGACGCGGCCAGCCAGACCGAGCAGGCGCGCATGGTCTCGTTGCCCCTGGCCCGCCAAAATCCGCATGGCTAGCCCGGTTCCACGCAAAATAACAACGCATCAATACAATAAGGCGGGGATTTTCCCAATTCGCCTCAAGAGGAGTTTTTATGGATCGCACAGCAAGCGCAGTGTGGCACGGCACCCTGAAAGAGGGTAAGGGCACGATTTCGACCGCCAGTGGGGTGTTGAAAGACAGCCAATACTCGTTCAGCACCAGGTTCGCCGATGGAATCGGCACCAACCCGGAAGAACTGATTGCGGCTGCTCATGCAGGCTGCTTCACCATGGCGCTAAGCAACGAACTCACCACGGCGAATCTGCCCCCGGAGTCGCTCGAGACCAAGGCGACGGTGACTTTCGAGAGGACCGACGCCGGCCCGACCATCACCAAAATCGTGTTGGCGACCACGGCCAAGGTACCGGGTGCGGATAAGGCTGCATTCGACAAGGCGGCGGAAAGCGCGAAGGCCAACTGCCCAATTTCCCGCCTCTTCAAGAACAACACCGAAATTACTCTGGACGCAAAGCTCGCCTAGATCGGCAACCAACCCGCGGGTGCCCCATCCTTCGCGCTGTGTGCGAAGGGTGGGATCCCACCCAAGCTAAACCGTTAGGTTCATCAGCAAATTTGTCATCTCGACCGGGAGGTCACGGGCCTGCGGCCCACCCAAGGGGATGAAAATCGCCTTCCGTCCGACGACCACTCCCCAATGGAAGCGCCGCCCTCCCCTTGTCATCCCGAGGAGCCGACTCGCCTGCGGCAAGTTAAGGGAGTAATGAACAGTACGGGCCACCGCGGACTCGACGGGTGCCCCATGTTCGCGCCAGCTAACGTGGGCCGAAAAAGCCGGGCGAAGCCCATCAAAGCTTTTGGTCGATCGACGGTGGAGTTTGTTCATTGGGAGCGAAGTCGAGGGATCTGCAGTTCTACGGACCTTTCGGGGAAATGTTTTTCCGTTTTTCGACCGTAGCGGAGTTGAGGGATCTGCCGTTTCTCAGCTTTAGCTGTTGGCAACAATATATTCGCGCAGGCTCCGGTTGACTTCCGCCGCCTGGACAACCCCGTTATCGAGCAGTTGGATCCACTGCTTGGCGCTTTCGTCCTGCGACATGGCTCCCAACAGGTAATTAGCTTGGACGATGATCTCCAGCGCGTTACTTAAGTCATGCGACAGACGGCGAATCTCTTTAGCCTGTTCTGTAGGGATGGCGGGTGCATTTGGCGTCATTGAGACCTCAACCGGGGATCCGTGGAGTGTACGTTACTGTCCTGGGGTGGAACAATTACCGATTAGATCTTCGGTAACCCCGACTCGGTAATTTGAGAAGGAGCGCCCGCAGACGTTATTGTAATGGGATGAATCCATACGCACGACACTTAGGCACGAGGGACCCACTCAAAGTGGTGGCCACGACGGCCAGGCATCTTGAACAACTATCCGTAGCGCTTGGCCCGGCACGGATCGAAGAATCGCCTGCTCCTGGCAAATGGAGCCCACATGAGATTTTGTGCCACTTAGCCGACTGCGAGCTGGTATTCAGCTACCGCATACGCCAGGCTCTGGCGCAGGATCACCATGTGATCCAACCCTTCGACCAGGAGATTTGGGCGGCTAACTATGCCGGCTATGATCCGCAGGCGGCGATGATGACCTTCTCGTGCGTGCGGCAATGGAATCTGATGCTATTACGGTCGGTCTCGCCTGAGGTGATGAACAAGTCCATGCTGCATCCTGAGCGAGGCGAAATGAACTTCCGCACGCTCATTGAGACCATAGCCGGCCACGACTTGAATCACCTGGCGCAGTTGGAAGCGATTGTCGTGCAGGTGCCTCTAAGCCGTTAGTCGTCACGGCGTTTGACATCGCGTCTGTCTTTTGTACACTAGGGACTGCTGCCTATCCAGCCGATCGCGCTGGATACATCGTGCCGGAGTGGCGGAATTGGCAGACGCGCATGGTTCAGGTCCATGTACTCGCAAGGGTGTGGGGGTTCGAGTCCCTTCTTCGGCACCAACTGTTATACGCAATTCCAGCAGGGCTTAACCTCTAACAAGCCATGTTTTGTATCAGGGCACGACTTTAGTCGTGTCCCCATGAGCCTGCGGCTCACCCAAGGTCATGAAAACCGGGTGCATCGCTTTCGCTGAGATGGCGACCGGCGCACGACCGGCGACATCTTCAATCGGTACCTGATCGTCCACCCGGTGCTGATAGAACAGGTCAATCACGTCGATCCTCAGCCGCTTCAGCGATGCTTCGGCGACTTCCTTGATACGTTCAGGACGGCTGTCGAGAGCATTCCATTGCGCAGGATGCTGGTCTGGTTGTACATGGTTGAGTCGACCACGCCGCGATGAGTGTAGGGCGAGATGGCCCAAGCCGGCACTCGATGCGAATCGATATGGTCAGGACCGTCCTGAGAATCATCCTCAATAATGAAAATCGCCGTGCTGCTCCACAACTTGCTGTGCGACACGCCATCGACCAAAGTGCCGATGCCCCGGACGGCCGCAAGGTGATCTTCTTCTGTCGCAAAAAAGGTTTGAACTACGCATATGAAGTGCCGGTCGAAGGCGGCGACCTGCGCCTGCTTCGCGGTGGAGCAGATTACACACTATTCCCGCAAGATGAAGCCGGGTTTGATCAACGGCCCAGCTCAGGCCAACTTCGACGTGTCGCTTGCCAAGCAGATTCCGATGAATGTGTTCGGTCGCGAATCGGCTTGGCTATTCCGCGCTGAATTCTTCAACCTCTTCAATAACCCCAGCTTTGGCGATCCCGATATCAACACTGCGGATGGCGCCAGTTTCGGAACGATTTCTTCCGCCTGGGCAATCCGCGAATCGTGCAATTTGCCCTAAAATACAACTTCTAACGGGAGATTTCATGAAATCGGACCGCAGACAATTTCTTTCCCTCATGGCGGCAGCCGCAGCCGCGGCTGCCGCCCCTCCCAGTTTGCTAGCCGCCCCGGCCGCTTCGGACTTCACCTTCATCTTTTTCACCGACACTCATATCCAGCCTGAGCTCGATGCCACCCATGGAACCGCGATGGCCTTCAAGAAGGCGCGCCTGCTAAAGGCGGATTTCGCCATCGGCGGCGGCGACCACGTATTCGACGCCGCCGCGGTGACAAAAGACCGCGCGGTATCGCTCTTTGATCTATACCGCAAAACAGAACAGGATCTTGGCCTCAAGGTCTATCACACCGTCGGCAATCACGACGTGGTCGGGGTCGGCGGCAACTCGATTGCTGCCGCCGACCCTACCTACGGTAAGAAACTGTATGAGGAGCGCTTCGGAAAGACCTATTACAGCTTCAATCACAAGGGTTATCATTTTGTGATTCTCGATTCCATCGAATATCAGCCTGATCGCTCCTTCATCGGTCACGTCAGCGCCGAACAAATGCAGTGGCTAGCGGCCGATCTAGCCGCCCAACCTGCCGGGACGCCCATCGTCGTTACCGTCCACGTCCCGCTGGCGACCAGCGTGTTCACGTATCTGGGTCCTGACGCCTACAAATCCGCCTCAGGTGTCACCGTCACCAATGCTGCACAGGTCATCGCCCTCTTCGAAGGCCACAATGTGATCGGAGTGTTGCAGGGCCACACTCATGTCAACGAAACCGTTCTCTGGAAGGGCATACCCTTCATCACCAGCGGAGCGGTCTGCGGCAACTGGTGGCGTGGCAGCCGTCTCGGCATACCGGAAGGTTTCACAGTCGTCGAGTTGTCAAACGGAAAAATGAATACCCGCTACGAAACCTACGGCTTCAAGAGCGTAAGCCCCACCGAGGGTCCCGGACTCAAATAGACGCCGCGGCCCCGGTCTTTTCCAGTGCCTGGAAGAACCGATCGCGCCAGGTAAGGATATCGGCTTGCCGAATCTGGTGGCGCAAGCGAAGCATACGCCGCTTCCGTTCTTCCTTTGTCATTTCCAGCGCCTGTTTGAGCGCCGCAGCCACCCCAACTTCATCATTGGGGTTCACCAGGATCGCACCCACGCGAAGCTCAGGGGCAGCACCCGCGAATTCACTCAACACCAGCACCCCGTTAGCCTCGTTCTTGGCCGCGCAGTACTCCTTGGCCACCAGGTTCATACCGTCTTTGAGGCACGTGATCAGGGCCACGTCCGCAGCCCGGTAGATGGCGATCAGCTCATCCCTCGGCACAGAGCGATAAATGTAATTGATAGGCACCCACCCAGGCTCGCTGAACTCTCCATTCACGTGCGTCACCAGGCGTTCCACTTCCCGTTTGAGCTGGTCGTAACGCGGGATGCCTTCCCGGCTGGGCACCACGATCTGAATCAGTTCCACCTTGCGATGAAACTGCGGGTAGTTGCGTAGAAAGTTACCAAAAGCCTTGATCCGTTCGGGAATTCCCTTGGTGTAATCGAGCCGGTCCACGCCCACCGCAATCTGAATCTCGTGCGTCTTCGCTTTGATCTGCTTCGCCCGTGCCACCACCGGAGCCGACTGGGATTGTTCCGAGAAGGCGCGAAAGTCGATGCTGATGGGAAACGACTCGATGTGGGTATGCGCGCCGGCGCTGAGGACCATGCGGCTTTCTCCCCGGCCCGAGATTTTCACCGATGGAACGAAGCTGCGAATGCAGGCGACCAGGTTCCGCTGGTCGCGAGTGGTCTGCACCCCGAGCAAGTCGTGAGCCAACAGATCCTCCAGGATCTGCTGCCGCCAGGGCAGCTTGGCAAAGATATCCGGCGAAGGAAACGGTATGTGCAGAAAGAACGCAAGCCGGGCCTTCGGGCGACGGGCTCGCAGCGTCTTGCCTACCTGCATCAGTTGATAGTCGTGAATCCAGATCAGGTCGCCAGGCTTGGAGGCCCTTTCTACCGCGGCGGCAAATTTGGCATTCACCCGCTCGTAGAAATCCCAATACCGCGGGTCGAAGTTGCAGCGCGATTGCAGGTCGTGGAACAGCGGCCACACAATTTCATTGGAGAAGCCTTCGTAGTAGTTGCTCTGCTCTTCCTCGGTCAGGAAAAGAGGCGAGTACTTGAAAGGACTGTCCCCACTCGCCTTTTCCAGGATCTCGCGTATTCGAGGAGAATCCTCAGTCCCGCCCGAGCCGACCCAGATGCCGCCGTGGTTCTTGAGCAGAGGCTCCAACGCGCTCACCAACCCGCCGCTGCTGGGCTGGCCCTTAAGCTTGCCATCCTCGCTCGTGATCGTGATGGGGATGCGATTGGAAACCAGCACCAGTTTGGCGGGACTCATCCAGAGGCTCCTGCAATCCAGTTGTCCAAAAGCTCCAGCAGTTCCGCCGGCGGCCGTAGCCAAAACCGGGCCGCTGACTCGCGAACCTCGGTTCGCACCAACACGGAATACCCCCGGCTTCCCAGCGCCACAAAAGCGTCCTCATCCGTGAGGTCATCGCCCAGGTAGGCCACGGGGTGCGAACCCGATTCCTGGGATAGGATCTGTCTTACCGCTGTCCCTTTGGTGCGGTCGGTAGAACGCAATTCCATACCACCATCAAAGGGTAGCAGTTGCAGCGAAGCCGGTTCAGCGATCTCGCCGAAAACAGACTCAGCGACCGACCGAATCCGGTCCGCGGTGGCAGCATCGACCCCCCGCCAGTGCACCGCCACGGAGGAGGGCTTTACCTCCAGCGTCTCCGCCAAGCCCAAATCCGATAATTTCATCCGTGCCGCGTCGAGTGCGTTTCGTCGCGTCGGGTCGAGCGCGAATAGTTGATACGATCCGTCGCTTCTGAGTTGTTCCTGGCCATGGCTGCCCCAAATTTCAACTTTGATGCTGGGCCGCAAAAGCTGGGCAAGCTCCCGGGCGGAGCGCCCCGAAACCAGGACAAGCCGAACCGTGGACAGCCTGGATAGCACTTCCAGCCGGTCTTCCACCCCCGCATAGGGAACCGCCTCAAAGCGGTCTATTCGAAAAGGGGCCAGGGTCCCGTCGTAGTCGAGCAGGAGCACCGACCGGCCCCCGGATTGCACGCTCTGCCTAAGACAGGAGGCCTCCGGCGACTGCGTCCAAAGTGGGGGAAAATGATTCATGGGCAGATAGTTGGATGCCGCCGTGGCGGGAGTTGGTGTCATCGCCGCCGGTGCCACGGCATATACTGAAGATTCAGATGGATAGCCAACTCACAAAGATCCTGGCCACCACCCGGCGCGATTTGGAGCAGCGCAAGGCGGCAACAGATACGCGAGCTTTGGAGCAGGCAGCGGCCGCCCACCAGCCTCGGGGCTTCGCCCGCGCGCTGCGTCAAAAGGCTACGGCCGGCCCGGCGGTGATCGCGGAGCTGAAGAAGGCCTCCCCCTCGAAGGGCCTCATCCGTCCCAGTTTTGAGCCGGCTTCCTTGGCAGCCGGACTGGCGAACGGGGGCGCCGCTGCGCTCTCGGTGCTCACCGAGGAGCATTTCTTTCTGGGAAGCTTGCGCAACCTGGAAATTGCATCCCAATCCTGCGACCTCCCCTGCCTGCGCAAAGACTTCATGGTCGACGAATTTCAGCTGCTCGAAGCCCGCGCCCACAGGGCCGACGCCGTTCTCCTCATAGCCGCGGCCTTGAGCGATTCTGAGTTGCATAACCTAGCGGCGCAGGCCCACGCTTTGGAGCTGGACGTGCTCTGCGAAGTGCATACGGCCGAGGAATTGGACCGGGTCCTGGACCTCGACTGCGACGCGGTCGGAGTGAACAACCGCGACCTCAAATCGTTCGCAGTCCGCCTCCAGGTCTCGCTCGATCTCGCGCCTCGTCTTCCGGCCGGCGCCGTGCACGTAAGCGAAAGCGGCATCGAGACTCCTGAAGATATGCACCGCCTGCGAGAAGCGGGGTTCCACGCCTTTTTGATCGGGGAGTCGCTGATGCGCCAGGCTGACCCGGGAAAGGCGCTGGAAAACCTTCTTCTGCCGGCGCCTGCGAGCAAGTAAGAGGCCGCTATGTGGATCAAAATCTGCGGCAACACGAGTCTTGAGGATGCCCGTTTCGCCGCCGAGTGCGGTGCCGATGCAGTGGGATTTATTTTTGCTCCCAGCCCCCGACACGTGGACGTTGACCTGGTCCGGCAAATCACGCCCGGACTGCCTCCCCAGCTCGAGAAATATGGAGTGTTCGTCGATGCGGGCTTCGATGAAATTGCCGAAGTTGTTTCCGCCTGTGGCTTGACCGGCGTCCAGCTGCATCGTTCTTCCGGCGCACTTTTGCCGTCACGCCTCCGCCAACGATTTCCTCATCTCACCCTCCTGCACGTCTTGCACTACACGGCGCCGGAATTCGAACAGAGACTGGCGGACTGGGCACAAACAGGCGACGCCGTGCTGGTTGACTCCTCGACTCCGCAAGCGATAGGCGGTACCGGCACCAGCTTCAATTGGAATGATGCGCGCAACAGCTTTCTTCACGCTGCGCCCCGCCAGCGGCTGATTGTCGCCGGCGGCTTGGCCCCGGAAAACGTCCAGGACGCCATCCGGATTTTGCGCCCCTGGGGGGTAGACGTAGTGAGCGGAGTCGAGAGTGTACGCGGCAAGAAAGATCCTGCCCGGGTGCTGGCCTTCATCCGATCAGCAAGGGAAGCAGCAGCGGTAGCGTTCGCGAGTTAATGCAGCTAAAAGGAGAATCATGAGCACAGCCACCAATACAATTGCCGGCCGCTTTGGCGCCTACGGGGGGCGTTACGTCCCTGAAACCCTGATGGCCGCATTGGAGGAGCTGGAGCACGCCTACGCGGAAACCCAGGCCGACCCGGTCTTTCACGCCGAGCTTGATCTGCTGCTAGGCGACTACGCCGGACGCCCGACTCCGCTGTATCCGGCCGCGCGCCTGACCAGCCAACTCGGCGGCGCCAAGATCTACCTCAAACGCGAGGATCTCCTCCACACCGGCGCACATAAAATCAACAACTGCCTTGGCCAGGGATTGTTGGCCCGCCGCATGGGCAAGCATCGGGTCATCGCCGAAACCGGCGCCGGGCAGCACGGCGTGGCCACGGCCACGGTGTGTGCGCTCTTCGGGATGGAATGCGTGGTGTACATGGGCGAGGAAGACATGCGCCGCCAGGAGCTCAACGTGTACCGCATGCGCCTGCTCGGAGCAGAAGTCCGTGGCGTCTCGTCCGGCTCCCGCACGCTGAAAGATGCGATCAACGAGGCCATGCGCGATTGGGTCACCAATGTGCGCACTACCTATTACCTGCTGGGCAGTGTCCTGGGCGCGCATCCCTATCCCACCATGGTGCGCGACTTTCAACGTGTGATCGGTCGCGAGATCAAGCAGCAGATTCTGGAGAAGGAATCCCGCCTCCCGACCGCGGTGCTGGCCTGTGTGGGCGGTGGTTCCAACGCGATCGGAGCGTTTTACGACTTTATCGACGAGCCGAATGTGCGCCTGATTGGCGTCGAGGGCGGCGGTCGCGGTGGGGCGCTTGGCAGCCACGCCGCGCGCTTCCAAGGCGGCAGCCCCGGAGTCTTGCAGGGGACTTACTCCTATGTTCTGCAGGATGACGCCGGGCAAGTCTCGTTGACCCACTCTGTCTCGGCCGGGCTGGACTACGCTTCGGTAGGTCCGGAGCACTCGGCCTTGCATGATTCGGGCCGGGCGGAGTACGTTTCTGCTTCCGATGAAGACGCCTTGGCGGCCGCGGTGCGCTTGGCCCGCACGGAAGGCATTGTGCCTGCGCTCGAGAGCGCCCATGCGGTCGCGGAAGCGATCCGGCTAGCGCCCAAGCTCGGCCCGGATGACATACTGGTGGTAAATCTCTCCGGCCGCGGCGATAAGGATATGGGCATCATGGCGCAGGAATTGAACCTGTCCTCGGAAGCGAAAGCAAATGGCGATTAAATTCGACAAGAAGCCGGGCCTCGTTATCTATCTGACGGTCGGCGATCCCGATCTGGCGACCAGCCGCGATGTGGCCCTGGCAGCCATCGATGCCGGTGCTGAGGTGCTCGAGTTGGGGGTGCCGTTCAGCGATCCAGTGGCCGATGGCCCGGTGATCCAGCGGGCCAGCGAGCGCTCCTTGGCAAAAGGCACGAGCCTCAAAGACGTGCTGGCCTTGGCCGCTGAATTGCGTGCTCTGCGTCCTTCCGCCGGGCTCGTGATCTTTTCCTACTTGAATCCTATTTTGCGCCTCGGGCTGGAGCGCTTCTGCGCCCAGGCAGCCAGCTCCGGAGTGGATGCCGTATTGGCCACCGACATGATCGTGGAAGAGGCGGACGAGTATCTAGCCCACTTGCATCGCCACGGCCTGCAGCCGATTTTTTTGGCTGCCCCCACCAGCAGCGACCGCCGCTTGAAGATGATCGCCGATGTCTCCAGCTCTTTCGTCTATGCCATCTCGCGCGTAGGCATCACCGGCGCACAGCAGAATCTGGCCGCCGATGCTCGTCAACTGGTGGACCGTCTCCGCCATTTCACCCCGTTGCCGATCGCGGTGGGTTTTGGCATCTCGACTCCGGAACACGTTTCCGCCGTGGGTGAATTCGCCGATGCGGCCGTTATTGGCACCACCATTGTTTCCTTGATTGAAAAGGCCAAGACGGGCAAGGCTCCGGCCGACGTAGCCGCGTTTATTCAGGGATTGAGGCAGGTTGCCGTGTAGAAGTACCAACAAGGGAAGTGCATGGATATTGCTGACTGGCGAAAAAAAATTGATGAAGTGGATTTGCAAATCGTGGCGCTGATCAACGCGCGGGCCGAAGCCGCGCTGGCGATCGGCAAGTTGAAGCGTACCATCTCGATGCCGGTGTATGAACCCAATCGTGAGCGCGTGATCTTCGAGAATGTTCGCGCCGCGAATAACGGACCGTTGCCCGATATCGAACTAACCCACATCTACGAACGCATCGTTGACGTGATGCGGGCGCTGCAGAAAGATGAGTTGGCGTCCCAAACTGGGGAGACAGGAAGTAGACCATGATCGTTGCTATGCAAGAGAGAGCCACCGAAGAAGACATTCAGGGGGTGATCGAACGCCTGTTTCAAATAGGCTTCAATGTTCATCGCACCACGGGAGCGGTCCAGACGGTGTTAGCGGCCGTCGGCGTGCCCGCACATTTTGATCACAAGGATTTTGAATTGCTGCCTGGTGTGGCCGAGGTGGTGCGCATCTCGTCTCCCTACAAGCTGGCCGGCCGCAGCTTCAGGCCAGAGGGAACCATCGTTCGTTTCCCCAATGGAGTCGCTGTCGGCGGCGATGAAATCGTCGTCATGGCTGGCCCCTGCTCCGTCGAATCGCGGGAGCAGATCTTTACCGTTGCCGAGCAGGTCAAGTTGGCCGGGGCCTCGTTTCTCCGCGGTGGCGCGTTCAAGCCGCGAAGCTCGCCGTACTCCTTCCAGGGAATGGGACTCGAAGGGCTCAAGCTGTTGCGGGAGGTCGGCAACTACACTGGCCTGTTGATTGTCAGCGAAGTGATGGAAATTTCCCAGATCGAGCTCATGTTCCCCTACGTGGATGTGTTTCAGGTGGGAGCGCGCAACATGCAGAACTTCAACCTGCTACGTGAGCTGGGCCTGGTGCGCAAGCCAGTGCTATTGAAGCGCGGCATTGCCGCAACCCTGGAAGAGCTGCTGTTGTCGGCGGAATACATTCTAGCGGGCGGCAACTATGACGTCATGCTTTGTGAGCGGGGCATCCGAACCTTCGAAACCTACACCCGCAACACCATGGACATTTCCGCCATACCGGTGATCAAGAAGCTATCGCATCTGCCCATGCTGGCCGATCCCTCGCACGGCACAGGAAGGCGGGACAAGGTTGCGCCGATGGCTCGCGCCGCGGTAGCCGCTGGCTGTGACGGGCTGCTGATCGAGGTCCATCCCAACCCCGACAAAGCCGTTTCCGATGGAGCGCAGTCTTTATTCCCGGACCAGTTCGACAAGCTCATGGATCAGCTGCGCCTCATCGCCCCCGCCGTAGGACGAAGCATAAGGTCCGAGGTCCCCGTCATTTGACGGGGGTGCGAGAAGACAAATCGCTTGGGCTTTACAAGCTGCGGAAATTCATGCTGTATCAGGCCACGACTTTCAGGCTGCGGAAATTCATGCTGTATCAGGCCACGACTTTCAGGCTGCGGAAAACCTCATGTTTTGTATCAGGGCACGACTTTAGTCGTGCCGTAACAGCTTGAAAAAATGATGGGCTTTAGCCCCTGCCACGGCAAGTCTGCTTAGCAAATGGCGGGGGCAGGGGCTTTTGCTTAGGTGGGAACGCGCTAGCAGGGACTAAAGAGGGTGTGTGAGAACTGGAGAAACGCGGTCTGCGCGCGAATCGGAACGACAGGACCAAACAAAACTTGACGGGTGCCCCATGTTCGCACCAGCGTACGTGGGCCGAAAAAGACGGGCGAAGCCCCTCAAACGATTTCAATCATTGAGTGAAAGCATTCATGGGACACCCGTCAAGTTTAGTTTGGTCTTCAATTCCGGTTCGTGTTCTCACACTCCCACTAAAGCCCGATCTCTATTGAACCGTTTACGGTACGACTAAAGTCGTGCCCTGATACAAATCCTGTGCATCCAGCCGAAGCAAAGGGCACATGACCATTCACCGCATCACCATCCTCGGCACTGGCCTCATCGGAGCATCCACCGGCCTAGCCCTGCGTGCCGCGCAATTCCCTGGTGAAATCACCGGCTGGGACCGCAACCCCTCTCAGATGCAGCTGGCGCTCGAGCGGGGAGCGATTGATCTACCCGCCGCCGATCCAGTCACCGCCGCCGTCAACAGCGACCTGGTACTTCTCAGCGGGCCAGTCTTTGCCATCCAGGACTGGCTCCAAAAGCTAGCCCCCCTACTCCAGCCGCATCAACTTGTGACCGACGTGGGCAGCGTAAAAACAGCCATCGCCGAGCGCGCCCAACCGCTCTTCGGAGGCCCCAACCAACCCGGCTTTCTTCCCGGGCACCCGATGGCCGGCAAAGAAGTGAGCGGCGCCGCCCACGCCGACGCCCAGCTCTTCGCCCACGCCGTATGGCTCTTCACTGAGTTCGCAGGCCATCCACTGGCGCCCGAGTGGCGTTCCTGGGTGGAGCGTTTTGGCTGCCGCACCATGGACATCCAAGCCGCCAGGCACGATGAGATCTGTGCCTGGGTCAGCCATCTGCCCCAGTTTCTCTCCACCGCCCTGAGCGCCATGCTCGAAGAGCGCTTTGGCGACGCGCCCGACCTGCGCGCCATCGGGGGGCGTGCCCTGCGCGAGATGACGCGCCTCGGAGCCAGCCCTTATTCCATGTGGCGCGACATTGCCCACGCCAACGAAGCCGCGATTGCCGGCGCCCTCTTGTCCATGGAACAGCAACTGACCCACCTGCGCGAGAATCTCAAGACCCCGGAACTGCGCGATGAGTTTGAGCGAGCCAATCGATTTCGGCTTCCGGTTAAGTAACCGGCACCTGCAGTATTCTTGGCATCAAAGTCAACAGAACGGATCGGGTATGATGCGATTGGACGCAAACGATGGCAATCGAGACCACCAGAGAAAAATACTCTGGCCATTTCCAGGACGATTCGGAAGGCCCATTTGAACGATGTTCATGGTTCTATGCATTCTTTCGTGAGCATCTGTTTCGCGATCATACGGCCGCAATCTCCGATGCACTCTGGCCCAACTCGCGGCCTGGTCCTGAAACCCACCTCCTGGAAATCGCCTGCGGTCCCGGCTTCTATGCCTGTAGCCTTGCGGAACGCTACCCGGACATGCAGATCACCGGCGTCGACCTCTCCAACAGGTTGCTTTCCCGCGCCAAAGACAGGGCTGACCTCCGCCGCCTAAAGAATTGTCATTTCGTCAAAGCCAATGTCCTCGCTCTCTCCCAGTCTATGGAGCCGGTCGATGCGATTATCGCTTCGCGGCTGCTGATGGTAGTCGGAGATCGCGCGCAGGCAATGCGGGAAATATTTTCCGCCCTGCGTCCGGGCGGCCGTTGCTTCATTGCCGAGCCCACCTCCGCCTTGCGCGCCATGCTCCCCCTCTCTTGCATGTGGCTCGTCACCCGCATGATGGGCGACTGGAGCACCCGCTTCCAATCCGGCCGGGCCGCGGTACTGAAGCGCGACGAATTTCAGTCCCTTATCGCGACACAACCCTGGGGCACGGTCAGCGTATGGCAGGACAACTGGTATCAGTACGCCGTGTGCGACCGGAGCTACTGACGTTTGCCGTACCCGATACTAAAGCCCGGTGAATCCGCGCGTGCGAGCGCCAACCCGTGCGCCTTGGCAGTGATGGCAAAGGCTCCCCGGCCAGGCAAAGTGAAAACCCGGCTTTCGCCTCCGCTCACTCCTGAACAGTCCTCGGCGCTCAACATCTGCTTCATCAAAGACACCGCGGAGAACATTCACCAGGTAACCAAAGCAGCCGGCGTAGTCGCTTACACGCCGGTCGGCGACGAGGCCGCTTTCGAGGGTCTTCTGCCACCTTGCTTTCAGCTTCTGGCGCAGCGGGGAGACGGTTTCGGTGAGCGCCTTCTTTACGTCGCCGAGGACCTGTTTTCCTGCGGCTTCAGCGCAGTCTGCCTGATCGACTCCGATAGCCCCACCATGCCCCAGGAAGCCCTGCAGCAGGCGGTCGACAGCCTGTCCCGCGACGGAGATCGAATGGTCCTCGGCGGCTCCGATGACGGAGGCTACTACCTCATCGGCATCAAGCGCCTGCATCGCCGGCTCTTCGAACAGATCGACTGGAGTACGGACCGGGTGTTTGCCCAGACCATCGAGCGAGCCCGGGAGATTAACCTGGACATCGAATTCCTGCCTGCCTGGTACGACGTGGATGATGCAGTCACCCTCGAGCGCCTGCGCCAAGAGCTCTCGACCGTGAGTGCGGGATACGATGCAAAACACACCCGGGCGTATCTCGCGAGCTGCGCATGGTAAGCCGCCGGCCCTTGGTCACCAACGCCGCGCTGGCCTTGTTGGGACTCTCCCTATTGGCGTTCTGCCGCCAGGGAGTAAACGAGATTCACCACTTCACCATTGGTTTCGGCTTGGTCGCCATGTACCAGGCGCTCCTCTACTTGGTCGCCGTGTGGGTGGTGCTCAACCGGCCGGTGAATCGCTGGACCCTGGTGATCATCGTCGTCTGTGCCGTTGCCTGCAGACTGGTCTGCATCTTTTCCTCGCCCTTCCTCTCGACCGACATCTTCCGCTACGTCTGGGACGGGCGAGTCCAAGCTGCCGGAATTAATCCCTATCGCTACATTCCCGCCGATCCCCACCTGGCGTTCCTGCGCGATTCCAATATCTACCCGCACATCAATCGGCGAGACTACGCGCACACCATTTACCCACCGGGCGCCCAGATGCTCTTCCTGCTGATTACCAGAATCGGCGAGTCGGTTGTCTGGATGAAGGCGGGCATAGTGGCCCTGGAGACGGTCACCATCTGGATCCTGGTCAAGCTGCTCACGGCCGTCGGCCTGCGCCGCGAGCAGGTGCTGATCTACGCCTGGCATCCGCTGGTCTTTTGGGAAGTGGCCAGCAGCGGTCACGTAGATGGCGCCGCTCTTCCCCTGATCGCTCTCGCACTGCTCTTGTACGTCCGCCATAAGCCGGTGGCGACCGGAGTCGCCTTAGCCGCCGCGACCCTGATCAAGCTCTATCCAATCGTTCTTTTCCCAGCCCTCTATCGGCGTGGTTGGAAGATGCCGGCCGCAGTAGCCGGGCTGGTAGCGGCAGGCTATGCCGGCTACGCGAGCGTAGGTATCCACGTTCTTGGCTTCCTGCCCGACTATGCCAAAGAAGAGGGCCTGGAATCCGGGAGCCGCTATTTCCTGCTCACCCTCGCGCGCCACACTCTGTCTCGGGAGACCCTGCCCACCGGCGTCTTCTATGCCTTCGCCGCACTGCTGTTGCTGGGGTTAGCGCTCTGGGCGTGGCTCACTAACGAGGCGGCCCCACTGCACGCGATCCGGGCTTGCTTCGTGATCGCGGTGGCTCTCATGTTGCTGTTTTCCTCCCATTACCCCTGGTACTACCTGTGGTTGCTGCCGTTCGTGTGCCTGCTCCCCTACCTGCCCATGCTTTATTTCACTACCGCCTGTTTTTATCTCTACACCACATCACTTGCTAATCCCGGCCCAGCCATGTACTACATGTTTGAGTGGCTTTATGGCACGACAGCGCTGCTCACCTTATGGTGGGCTGCCAAGCACTCGACATCTGCGAGGAATCTATGAGCATTTCCGTAGTGCCACCACCGCAGCGCCGTTACTTCGAGAAGCCGGAAGACCAGCTCTCGGTCATCATGGACGCAGACCCGGTCTGTCTCTACCTGGAGACCACCAACCGCTGCAATCTCCTCTGCACTACCTGCCCCCGCACCTTCGAAGAGCTCGAGCCAGAGAAGGATATGTCGTGGGACCTGTTCACCAGCATCATCGACCAATTCCCCAGGATCGAGCGCGTCGTGCTGCATGGGGTAGGCGAGCCGATGTTGGTAAAAGAACTGCCGCGCATGATCCGCTATTTGAAGGATCGCGGGGTCTATGTCCTGTTCAATACCAACGGCACCCTGTTGACCAAAGCCAACGGGCAAGCCATCGTCGACGCGGGTCTCGACGAACTTCGCGTTTCTCTCGATGCGGCCGAGTCTTCTGTCTTCCAGATGGTGCGCGGCAAAGACATGTTCGACCGCATCGTCACCAATGTCGGCAGCTTTGTAGCCATGCAGCGCGCCAACAATCTCCAATTACCGCGAGTCTCGCTCTGGCTCACGGGCCTCCGGGAGACGTTGGCGCAATTGGAGGACTTTATCCGTCTGGCGCATCGCCTGGGAGTGATGGAAGTCTATCTCCAGCGCATGGTCTACCTGCCTGAGGGACAAGGCCTGGCGCGGCCGGAATCGGCCTTGTTTGAGCACACCACCCAGCACGAGGAAGAAGTGATCCACCGTGCCGAAGCCGTAGCCCGCGAACTGGGTGTGCTGTTCAGCGCCTCCGGAGTAACCGAGCCCGGCGTGAGCATCAAGAAGCGAAAGGACGAGAGCCCCTGGTCGCTTTGTCGCAGGCCCTGGAGCCTGATGTACATCACCGCCAACGGCCGCGCTCTTCCTTGTTGCATTGCACCCTTCTCCATGCGCGGTTATGAGAGCTTCACGCTGGGGAACGCAACCCAACAGACCATGCGCGAGATCTGGAACGGCGAGAAATACCAGGATTTCCGCAGCGCGCTCTTGAGCCCGCAACCGCCCCCGGCCTGTGCTAGTTGCGGCTTGCGCTGGAGTCTCTGATTGCAGGTTTCGGTAGTGATCCCCGCCTTGAACGAGGCGGAGAACATTGCGGCGGTAGTCAAGGAACTTCCGTGGGGCCTGATCCTCGAGTGCATCGTGGTCGACAACGGCAGTACCGACGCAACCGCTGCGGAAGCGGCATCCGCGGGGGCCACCGTAGTTTCCATACCCCAGAGAGGCTATGGACGTGCCTGTGCCGCCGGAGCATCTGCAGCGACTGGAGACATCCTGGTCTTCATGGACGGGGACGGCAGCGATGTCCCCTCTGAAATGGGTCAGCTGCTCGCACCCATAATCGCTGGAGAATCTGATTTCGTCATAGGCTCCCGCCGGCGTGGAACGCGCGAGCCAGGCAGCCTATTGTTTTCACAACTCTTCGCTGGCTGGCTAGCGGGCATTCTTCTGCGCTTGCTTTACCGCGTTTCCTACACGGATATGGGTCCGTTCCGCGCCATCACCCGCGAGGCCCTCGGACGTCTGGGCATGCGCGAGCAAACCTATGGCTGGAACCTGGAAATGCAGATGCGTGCCGCGCAATGCCGTCTACGAATCCGCGAAGTCCCGGTGAGTTATCGTAACCGTGCAGGTGGCGAAAGCAAAGTAGCCGGCTCCTTCACCGGCTCCATGCGCGCCGCCGTTCGAATCGCGCAAACACTGTTCCGCGTGGCCACTACTCCGAACTCGTAGAGGAAGAAATTCATGCTTTGTTCATTGCACGACTTTAGAGGCTGCTGAAAAACCCCATGCTTTGTATCAGGGCACGACTTCAGAGGCTGCTGAAAACCCCATGCTTTGTATCAGGGCACGACTTCAGAGGCTGCTGAAAACCCCATGCTTTGTATCAGGGCACGACTTCAGAGGCTGCTGAAAACCCCCATACTTTGTATCAGGGCACGACTTCAGAGGCTGCTGAAAACCCCATGCTTTGTATCAGGGCACGACTTCAGAGGCTGCTGAAAACCCCATGCTTTGTATCAGGGCACGACTTCAGAGGCTGCTGAAAACCCCCATGCTTTGTATCAGGGCACGACTTCAGAGGCTGCTGAAAACCCCCATGCTTTGTATCAGGGCACGACTTCAGAGGCTGCTGAAAACCCCATGCTTTGTATCAGGGCACGACTTCAGAGGCTGCTGAAAACCCCCATGCTTTGTATCAGGGCACGACTTCAGAGGCTGCTGAAAACCCCCATGCTTTGTATCAGGGCACGACTTCAGAGGCTGCTGAAAACCCCCATGCTTTGTATCAGGGCACGACTTTAGTCGTGCCGAAAAAGCTTGAAAAAAGGATGGGCTTTAGCCCCTGCCACGGCGAAAGTCGCCAACAATGCTAGTCAAAAAAAGTCGTGCTTTAAGAAGTGAAAAACGATGGGCTAAATACCGCCTCAACTAGCCCTTATTTCTTCTCAGCCGCGCTCTCAATCGTCTTCCACTCTTCAGCCGAAAGAGACAACTTTCCAGACGCCATATTCTCTTCCAAGTGCCCCACCGAAGAAGTCCCAGGAATCGGCAGCATCACCGGGGAGTGATGCAACAACCAAGCCAACGAAACCTGGGCCACAGTCGCTTTGTGCTTCTTCGCGATTTCGTCGAGCGGGCCACCCGGCCGCGCCAATTTTCCTGACGCCACAGGAAACCACGGAATGAACGCAAGATTCTTCTCTTCGCTATATTTCAGAACCTTCTCATGCCGCCGATCGCTCAGGTTGTACTGGTTCTGCACGCTGACAATCTTAACTGTCTTAGACGCCTGATCGAGCTCTGCGGTCGAAACTTCCGACATTCCAATGTGGCGAATCTTCCCCGCCTTTTGCAAATCCTTAAGCGCCCCCAGACTCTCTTCCACCGGAACCTTGGGATCAATGCGATGCAGTTGGTACAAATCAATTCGCTCCAGCTTCAGTCGGCGCAAGCTCATCTCGACACACTGCCGCAGGTACTCAGGCCGGCCGACTGCCTCCCATTTATTCCGCCCGGAGCGGCAAAAGCCACCCTTGGTCGCGATCACCAGATCCTTTGGATACGGATAAAGCGCCTCGGCGATCAGATTTTCGCTGACCTCGGGCCCATACGAGTCCGCAGTGTCGATGAAGTTTACGCCCAGCTCAACTGCCTTCTGCAAAACTTCGATTGCCCCGTCATGGTCCTTGGGCTCACCCCAAATACCCTCCCCGGTGATGCGCATGGCCCCATAGCCAAGCCGGTTGATCGTAAGATCCCCGCCCAGCGCAAAAGTTCCCGTAGCTTCCGTCTGCAGTGTTCCCATACCCCTGAGATTCACCGCCCAGGAGATTGGTTTCTACTTTTGCCGGAGTTTTAATGGGCGCGATAAAGAACCTCGAGCATGGTGAAGTCATCATTCGGCGGGGCGCCATTCATGAAGGTTTCGACCGTGCTCAGCACCCCCTCAATGCTGGAACCGAGGATGGCGGCTTCCAGCCGATCCTCTCCGAAGAACTCGCCATCCAAACTTTCGGCCTCGGTAACGCCGTCCGTCGCCAGCACGATCCGGTCTCCCGCTGCAAGCTGCAGGCGCTCCGAAGCGAACGTGGCTTCTTCAATCAGCCCCACCACCATGTTCGCGTTTTCCAACCGCCGGACCCCAGCGCCACAGGCCAATATCGGCTGTACATGTCCGCAGTTGACATACTCGAAAGTGCCGTCGGAGTCGAGCTTCACCAGGATCATGGTGGCGTACTTCTGCACGTTCTTCTCGCAGATATAGCGATTGGCTATGTTCGCGATGTCCGACAAAGGCTGACCGGCCAGCAGCATCCCGTAAAGCAGGCCCTGCAAGGTGGAAGCAAGAATGGCCGCCGACACGCCCTTGCCCGAAATGTCGGCAATCACAATGTAAAGCGCTTCAGGAGTCGCTATGACGTCGTAAAAGTCGCCTCCGACCTCCTTACAGGCCACACTGCGCGCCGCCACCCGGGCATAGGGCAGGTTGGGGATGGCGAATTCCATCAATCCCTGTTGAATCGATGCAGCAATGTTCAGTTCTTCACGATAGCGGCGCGCTGCTTCCTCCGCTTGCGCCAGAAATGCATTCTCCACCAGGGCGGCGGCTTCGGTCGAAATCGTCTCCAGAAGATCGTTGTCGACCTGGCTCAGTTTGCCTGCCTGCAGCCGGCTGTCGAGGTAAAGAACACCCAGGATGTCCTTCTCCTGAATATCCGCGCCGGCCGCACGCTTGCGCAGCGGAATGCAATACACCATGCGGATACTCTGCTGCACCATGCTTTCCGTCCGCGAGTTGGCCTCGGCCGACAGCGTGTCAGTGACAATAAACTTCGAAGCTTTCAGAGCCTGCGCTATCGCGCTGTGCGAGATGGTCGAATCGTCTTCCAGTTGAGCGCCCTTGAGACTGCGGCCTGCCGCGAGGGTTAGCTTTCCCTTCTCGTCCCTCAGGAACACGTAGCCACGTTCTACCTGGGTCAGTTCCAGGGTCGCCTCCACCAGCGTCGCCAGAATTTCGTTGACTGCCCCCAAGGTGTTCAAGCGTTGCGCCGCAGCCAGGAACCAGCTCAGTTTCTCCAGATCCGACGTCGGCGTCGAAATGGCATGAAGCTCGTCTAACAATTTGTGAATCGTCGAAGTAGCTTCCCTGGGCGGACCAAAGCGAAGCGATGGCCCGTTCAGCGAACCCAAACGTATCTCGTCCCCCAGCTTCAGGGGCTGCCGGTCAACCAGCGGTTGGGCGTTGAGAAAAGTGCCATGGCGGCTGCCGCAATCGACTACGTGAAACTGACCCTTCTCGTAGACAATGGCGGCATGGTCGCGGGAGATGAAGGGGTGCGCCAGCACCAGGTCGCGGTCCTGCAGCCGTCCGATGGTGAAAGGCGTATGACTAACGTTAATTTCTTCTTGCCGGCTTTCATCTATCAGCAGCAAAGCGGTGGTAGGAATTGTCTCGGCCATAAGGCGATAGCTCCGGAGTTTGATTACGGCTTGCCGGGATCACCGGGCTGATGTTAAGAAAATTACCACATGCCCTACTTCTTTCAACTGCATCAAAGCGTGCAGCAAACCGAGCGTTTGCTGCGTGTCGTGTACATTCAAGGCATAGGAGAAGAGAAATCGTGCAAATGTTCCTGATCCCCCCACCGAATGAAGACTTTGTCACCTCCCTCGCGGCCAGACAACTCGAGATGCTCAAGTCACTCGACGATCTGGACGAAGACGATGACGAGGATGAGGAAGACGACGACATCGATGACCTCGACGACGAGGAAGATGAAGACGAAGACGATTTAGGTGAAGATTTCGAAGATGATGACGATGAAGAGGACGACGATGACGACGACGAGGATGAAGACGACGAAGACGCGGTTAAACCGTTAAGAATGTAGAGCCCAGTAGTAATTGCCTAAAAGTGGAAGCTCTTCTTGCCGGTCCTTGGGGTACCTTGGGAACTCCGCGTGCCGGGAGAGTAACCGTGAAAAGGCGAATTCTCGTGGTGGATGATGACGACGCCGCTCGGAAGGCCGTGGCTTACAGCCTACAGACCATGGCCGGTTGGGATGTAGCCGAGGCCTACTGCGGCGCCCAGGCAATCGAGAGTGCCAAGCAGGACCAACCGGATGCCATTCTGCTTGATGTGATGATGCCGGCGATGGATGGTCCTGCCATGCTTGGCAAGCTCAGGTCTATGCGCGTCACCAGCCACATTCCTATTGTGCTGTTGACCGCAAAAGCGGAGGCCGTACAGAACGGCTCTCTAGCCCACCTGCCCGTGGCCGGCATTCTGTTAAAGCCGTTTGATCCGATGCTTCTGGCCAGTCAGGTGGCGAACGCCCTGGGATGGGATTAACCGGGCTTCAGACAATCAGAGGACGCCCCGCACGGAAAGACTGTAAAAGTTTGCCGTCTGGCGACAGCGCGACGAAGTTCGCTTCCCGTCCTTCTTCCAGGTAGCCCCAATCATGATGCAAACCCATCAACTGCGCAGGGTTCCCGGCGGCGGCCTGCACACTGACGCTGAGACCTGTACCGCAAAACAACGAGAAGTTGCGCACTGCCTGATCCATGGTTAGAACGCTGCCGGCCAAAGCTCCGCCGGAAGTGCAGCGTCCTTGAGACACCTCCACGTCCAGACCGCCCAGCTTGTAGTGCCCATCGGGCATGCCGGTTGCGCTCATGCCGTCGGTGATCAGAACGGCCTTATCGTCTCCCTTGGCCTTGAAGAACAGCCGCACCATGGCCGGATCAACGTGAATGCCATCGCAAATGATTTCCGCAAACAGCGCGTCGTTATCCAGAACGTAAGCAGCCACCCCCGGGTCGCGATGGTCCAGTCTGCGCATAGCGTTGAAGGTATGAGTGGCGCTTCGCGCGCCCGCGCGAAACCCGGCTTCGCCTTCCGCCAGTGTGGCATCGGTGTGTCCCAGACTGCACACCACGCCCAGGTTACTGGCATGCTCAATCAACTCGAGCGCCAGTGGCAACTCGGGGGCCACGGTCATGATGCGGATTTGACCCCGCGCGGCCTGCCAGAAGCGATCGAACAGCGAAATCGACGGCGGCATCAGCAGGGCGGTAGGATGAACGCCGCGCTTGGCTGGGCAAAGAAACGGCCCTTCGAGATGGATTCCCAAGGGCGCTGCGCCATCAGCGGGCGCCTCGCCTTCGATGAAGGTGGCGATCATCTCCAGCGCGCGCAAGGTTTCTTCGGTCGACGACGTGACGGTCGTTGGGTAATAGCCGCCGACACCGTGGCCGGCGAGCGCCGCCGAAATGGCGTGCAGTGCTTGGGGAGTGCCTTCCATCACGTCGTGGCCGACTGCGCCGTGAACGTGAATATTGAGATAAGCGGGCGCCAGCAGTGCTCGAGGGTAGGTATCGCCGGGATCGCCGCGTTCGCGGCTAAGGATGGAACTGATGTGGCCGTCCCGAATCGTGACCTGCGGATACTCTAAAATCTCGTCCCCGCGCAAGAGCCGTCGTGCCGTAACAGTGCTAGTCATACCACTGCAAAGCATATCGCAACCTCGGTCGACAAACCCGACGCAAACCCGGCCACGCAATCGCACCACAGGGCCAAGCCGCTCTCGATGGGTGCCCCATGTTCGCACCAGCGTACGTGGGCCGAAAAAGACGGGCGAAGCCCTTCAATTGCTTTTACTCCTTTAGTGAAAGAATTCGAAGAGCGGCTTGACCCTGCAGTGCGACTGCATGAACGGAGCAACCGTCCAAAAACGAGTCTCGCCGCCAGGACGGTTATCCATGGCGGCGAGACAGGTGAAGAACCAGGCAATGAAAGCAGGCGATCAGCGGGAGCTAATTGAAGAAGCCGATTTCTTCCAGCACTTCTTCGCTCATTTCGATATCGCTTAGCTTCGCGGCATGCGTGAACTTCAGTTCTTCCCGAAATCGGTCAATCACGCCCGCATTGAGGTCGGTGCGCTTGTCCAGCAGGTGGAGCAGCTCAGCAGCCGTGGTTGCATGTTGATAGTTGGCTTTGAGACCACGGGAATTCTCAATGGTGACCGCCACTGGCAGGGTGCGGAAGTCGCTGGCTTGCTGGTGGGGCAGACGGGCTCGGATGTTCACTCGCATAATGGAAACGATCTTGTCATGCGATTTCGCGGCAGAAAATACTACCTTAAGGGCGAACGAATACCTGGACGGGGTATGAACTAGGACGCAAAAGGCCAATAACGTTGCCGCCGCGCCAGGACGAGAAACAGCCCGGTGCCGCTGACCAGGACACCCACCACATAGAGCATGTAGATCCACCCTTGCGGTTCGAAGGCCTGCACCAGGAAGATATAGAGCCAGCAGACCATGGCGAACAGCGCAGGCAAAGGATAAAGCCACATCCGGAACGGGCGGGGCGTCTCCGGATGGCGCTTTCTCAGTAACAGAAGTCCGATGATCTGGCCCACGAACATGATCAGAATCCGGGCCAGGAGCAGCGCGGTGATGATCTGCACCAGGTCAAACAGGCTCGCAATGGCCGAGAGGACACCGACCAACAGCAGCGAGCGATGAGGGAAGTCTTTGCTCGGGTGGGTCTTGGCAAAAAACCGAAAGAACGTCCCGTCGAGCGCCGCGGCATATGGAATGCGTGAATACCCCAGCATCAGCGAGTACACCGACGCAAAAGCCGTCAGCAGCACCATCACCGTCAACCATTGCGACGCCCAAAAACCGGCGATGCGCTGCATAAAAACCGAGCCGACGGCGTCGTACATGAGCGTGCCCGGCTGGATCATCTGCCGCCAAGGCAATACCCCCGTGAACGCGACAGAAATGGCCAGGTCCAGCACCAGAACCAGCAGAATCGACACGATAATGGCGCGGGGAATGACCCGCTCCGGCTCCCGAACCTCGTCTCCCAGGTGGCAAATGTTGTAGTACCCGAGAAAGTTGTACATCACCAGCATGGTTCCATTGCCCAGGCCGAGTAGGAAGGCCAGGTTGAGATGAAAGGCGCCGGCAGGGAAGTCAAGCAGCAGCGCCGGCTGCAGGTGTACGAAGCCCTCCACGACCACCCACAGACTGGTGAGCAGCAGACCAATCCAGAGCGCCATCATGATGCGCGCGATATCGCGAATCTTGCGATAGAGCAGGATCGTGGCGACGGCGGCGAAGCTCGCCGCGAGCAACCGCATGGCCCAAGGCCGGGCGACCAATCCCTTGAACAGGAAACCGGTGTACAGCGCCATCCCAACAGTACCGGTGGCAATTTCCATGGTTCCGCTGAACAGGAACTGCCATACGAAGAGCCACGCCATCAGCCGCCCCAGCCCCTCGCGCCCGAAACTCTGGCGAAGGTAGGTATAGGAGCCGCCGGAACTGGGGAAGGTGGTGCCCAACTCCGCAAACACCAACCCATCTGCGATCGCAATCAACGCGCCCACGAACCAACAGACCAGCGCTTGCGGTCCGCCCATGGTGGCCAGAATCGCCGGAACCGTGATAAACGGTCCCGTTCCCACCATGTTGGACATGTTGATGGAGATAGCATTCAGCAGGCCGAACTTTTTAGGCAGGTGAGTCGTACACATGAAGTGGGGGTGGCGTTCTCAATCTAAACCATTTCCATCCCTTATGCTTATACTGGGTACTAACCGGTTAGCCTGGAGTTTCGAATGCAACAGGAGAGCGTAGTACGCGCCTTAAACCTGCCTCAAGATCAGGGCGGAGACTTGGTTGGTTTCACTCGCGAGCGAGCCGGTTGGCAATGGATGAGTTTCCTCGTCACTCGTTTACTGCCTGGGCAAACGTTGGAGTTGCGCACGGCGGATGAGGAGATGGTGCTGGTGTGGTTGGGTGGCCGCTGTGTTGCCGACTGGGGAGCGGGCGCTCAATCCGTGGGAGGCAGAAAGAATGTATTCGACGGCCTTCCCTACACTCTCTACCTTCCTGTGGGCCATCAAGTGAAGATCAAGGCGGAGACAGTTTGCGAGATAGCGCAATGCCGTGTGCCCTCTGAGGCAAAGCTTGAGCCCATCCTGGTGAAACCGGAAGCCGTGGTGACGGGCCTGCGCGGAGGTGAGAACGCCTCGCGTCAGATTGTCGAAGTGATTGCGCCCGCCTTCCCCGCCGATAAGTTGGTGGTGTTCGAGGTCTACACGCCGGGTGGCAACTGGTCGAGTTTTCCGCCTCACAAGCACGATGTTCATCAGCCCCCAGTGGAAGTTGACCTGGATGAAATTTACTACTACCGCATGCGTGACGGCCGTGGCTATGCGGTGCAAAATCTATACGGAGCCGATGCTGCGCGGGACGCGCTCATAAAGGTGCGCGATGGGGATGTGGTCTTGGTGCACGAGGGCTATCATCCGGTGGTTGCCGGCCCTGGCTACGACACCTACTACCTGAACTTCCTGGCCGGAACATCGCGCTCCATGATGGTGACAGAAGATCCCGAGCACCTCTGGCTCCGCTCCACCTGGAAGCAACACGACCCCCGCCTCCCCCTGGTGCACCTTAACGAAACTCCCACTGAGAACTAGATCTAAACGACCAAACAAACCTCGACGGGTGCCCCATGTTCCCCCGAATTTCCTGTGGAGTTTGTCGGTGTTGGCGCACTTCATGCGGCTTTCCTCACAGAAAACCGCACATGTGGTCGTGTCCAGGGCAGCTTTTGCAGGAAATTCGGGTCGCACCAGCTAACGTGGGCCGAGAATGACGGGCGAAGCCCACCGCCGTCTTGTTTCTCATGAGGGCACGACGTTAGAGGGTGTGTGAGAACTCCAGAAACGCAGTCTGCGCGGAACCGGAACTAAAGGGCCAAACAAAGCTTGACGGGTGCCCCATGTTCGCACCAGCTAACGTGGGCCGAAAAAGACGGGCGAAGCCCACCGCGGCCTTGTTTCTCATGAGGGCACGACGTTAGAGGGTGTGTGAGAACTCCAGAAACGCAGTCTGCGCGGAACCGGAACTAAAGGGCCAAACAAAGCTTGATGGGTGCCCCATGTTCGCACCAGCTAACGTGGGCCGAAAAAGACGGGCGAAGCCCACCGCGGCCTTGTTTCTCATGAGGGCACGACGTTAGAGGGTGTATGAGAACTCCAGAAACGCAGTCTGCGCGGAACCGGAACTAAAGGGCCAAACAAAGCTTGATGGGTGCCCCATGTTCGCACCAGCGTACGTGGGCCGAGTATGAATTCTTCGAATGCTTTCACTCAAGGACTGAAATCGTTTGATGGGCTTCGCCCTGGGCTTCGCCCGTCTTTTTCGGCCCACGTACGCTGGTGCGAACATGGGGCACCCGTCAAGCTTTGTTTGGCCCTTTAGTTCCGGTTCGTGTTCTTACACACCCTCTTTAGCCCCTGCCACACCTTGACCCGCCAAGAAACCAGTCAATGCACCTTCCGCCGGCCCCGGTTCACCAGCGCAGGCAACCCAGGAGCACTACTCACACTGCTAGCGCCGTTCCTCCGCCCAAACCCGCACGACTCGCGCACACAAAGGTGAGGCGCAATCCGGTGAGTGACGGCTGCCCCGCCCTTACCTTCGATCCGGTCAAGAAGAATCTCGGTAGCCTTACACCCCACTTCATACTTCGGTAATTCCATCGCCGTAAGTGGAGGATCAAACAACCGAAGCCACGGATAGTCGTCCAGCGTCACCAGACCGAAATCCTCCGGGCACCGCATACCCATCTCCTGCGCTGCCTGCAGAAAACCCACCGTCATCAAAAAATTAGCGACAAACACCGCGTCGGGACGATGCGGCAGGATAGCCAGACCCCCCCGGTGGCCGGAGTCAATACGGTAATCTCCCTCGTAAACCAACTTCGGGTTGAAGCTAAGTCCACTGTTCTTGAGCGCCTTCTTAAATCCCTGCAACCGGGCCCGCCCATTGCTCACGCTGAGCGGGCCGCCCACCATAGCGATGGTCTTGTGTCCGATTCTGGCCAGATGAGACACTGCTTCGAAACTGCCCTGCAGATCGTCGGTAATGACCGCGTCGCCCGTCAAGCTGGGATAGGTACGCATCATGAGCACGGTGGGGACCTTCATCCCCGACAACAGGCTCACGGTCTGAGGACTGAAATTACCCGGCGCCTTGGTGAGCAGAATTCCGTCAACGCGCTTGGCCACCAGCAGGTCGAGGTAGAGCTCTTCCTTTTCCAGTAATCCGTCGCTGTTACAGAGAAGAATGCTGTACCCGCGCTTCTGTGCGGTATCCTCTGCCCCCCGCACCAGCATTGGGAAAAATGGATTCGAGATATCGGGAACAATCACCCCAAGCGTGCGGGTACGCTCATTGGCCAGGCTTTGTGCGAGAGAATTGGGCCGGTAATTCAGCTTGAGGATGGCGGCATCCACCCGCTTTTTGAGCGGCGCCCCGACGTGCCTTTTGTTGTTAATGACGGCCGAAACCGTGAACACAGAGACCCGCGCTTCTCGCGCGACATCGTAAATGGTTGGTGTCTTACGTCTCGACGCCCGGGAACCACGCGGTGAATCGACCATGCTTCGCAAATTCTAGCATCCGCTTTATTTCCCTCTTCGCGGTTGCAAAATCGTGGACAACAGATCCGGTTTACCCGCGATCCGGTTGAGGTGCGGCGAACGCAGACCCTGGTGATAATCCACCTGAAACTCCGCGTAATACCCATCCGTCAGCGTAAGAATCTCGATTGGTTGCGGCTTAGTTTCAGCGTTAACAATCGCTTGACGGAGTAAGTCGGGCGAGTAAGCGCGATGGTTTACGGCGACTAATTTCGATGCCGGAGCCAGCCCGGCACGTCCCGCGGCTGAGTCAGGAACGAAGTCGACGATGTTTCCGTCCTGTTCGAGAATCAACCCGATCGACGTCGACAGGTCGATCTGCCCGGACGTATTTTCCGCGTCGACGGCGGCTTGATTTGGCTCGTCCGTATAAGCCACGGTCCAGCCCGACGCTTCGAGACCAGGGGAGACGGGAGCGGGCCGTGTGGCCAACAAATCAGCTTGCAGGAGACCATTCCAGTCAAACCCCGCAACCCGGTTCAATGCTGCGATTAAGTCGTCATACGTGTAGGGTTTGACCGTCACGGCGCCATCGGGCGGCCCATAAAACTCGGCCGCAAACGTATCCAGGCTGCGCGCTCCTTTGCTTTTTTCGCGCAGGAGGCTATCCACTTGCAGCCACAGCAGCGGACCTTCTTTATAGAAGTCAGTCGAACGGCGAAGAATCGACCACGGCTGTTCTGCCGTGTACAGCAACTGCGCTGCTCTCGAGGCATCCTGCAGGTTGCGCCAACTGCGTCCCGTGCGAGCGTCCAGCTCCGCCTGGTAGAGCGCCAGGCGATCTTTCACCTGGTCCGTTGTTTCCAGCCCGGAACGCGCCCCGAGGACCTCTGCCCAATAGCTCGTAAGTCCCTCATACACCCACAGCAAGTCGCCGATCATCGGCTTCTGGTAGTCAGGCGTCGCCAGGCCTGCGGGCCGCCGGAATTTTCCGTTCCATGAATGGATCATTTCGTGGGCCAGCAAATTCCCGGCTTCGGCTGAGAAAGAGCTGCTGACCATGCCCAATTCCGGCATCTGCTCATCACTCGACTGGTGATGTTCCAGCCCGTCGCTGTTTTCACCCTGCGCTTCCACCAGAAAGTGATAGCTCGCATAGTGACGGGAGTGGAACAAGGCGCCAGTCTCGGATACAAGATTGCGCAAAGCAGCAATTCGCTCGGGAGGCACGGCAAGCCCTTCGGGCGAGATCGCAAAAAGATCCAGCAGATGACGTTGCGCCACTCCTTTGGGAGTGATGTCGAACTCCCGCATAATGGATCCGCACATGAGCGGGGAATCGATCAGGGTGGTGAGCGAAACCGGATCGAAATGAATCACGCCGCCCTGCGGTGACGGATTGGGCAGCGCGGTGGCGTACGACCATTGCTCAGGAAGCTTGATCGAGGGTGAGACGGTAACCTGGTCGGCGACGGTATCCGCGGGATACAGGACCAGCTGATCCCAGTTCACATCTCCTTGGACCGGAGTCGAGGTATTGCCCGGAGCAAAATCATTGCCGGCGACGTATTCCCCCACCAGGGTGAAGTCGGCAACCAGAAGACTGGTTTCCGCGGGAACCGGGATGTGGAATCGGAACATGTCCACCGGGTCTCGCGCCCAGGCGATGCTCTTGCCGTTCGCGCTAAACCGCAGGTTCACCAAGTCGGTGATGGGACCGGTGGGCCCATGATCGCCTGGGATCCATTTGGGATATACCAGATCCATGGTGTGCGCTGCGGGAGACGTTACGGGAAACGACTCCCGTGCCGAGATCATCTTTCGGGAAATCGTCGTGGCATCGACCTCGAGCGTGATGGTCGATGACGTTTGCTGTGCTAGCGCGGCTGTGGCCGAAAACAGAACTCCAAGACAGAAGAAGCGAAGCGCAGTAGAGGGGCCTGGTGTATTTCTTCCCATGAGTAAGACTCACGTTACCATTACTCGTTATTAACAAGAGAGAATCAATCAGTGACACACAGTCTTTTTGAACTGTTCAAGATCGGCATTGGGCCATCCAGCTCGCACACCATGGGCCCGATGCGGGCTGCACTTCGTTTTGCCACAGAGCTTGCGTCCACTGGGCTTACGCGGGAAACCGCATCCATCCAGGTTGATCTTTATGGTTCGCTGGCGCTAACCGGTCATGGACACGGCACGGATCGCGCGATCCTGCTCGGGCTTTCTGGGCACACCCCCGAAGCGGTTGACCCCGCGCAGGTAGAACCCATCCTCTCCGCCATTCGCAGCGCCGGCAAATTGCAATTGCCCGGAGAGCGCACCATTGACTTCCATGAGCAGAAGCACTTGCTCTTCCACCGCGATCAGATGTATCCCGTGCCGACGGTTCCATCGCACCCCAATGGCATGCGCTTTTCCGCTTTAGACCACCAGGGACGGCTGCTGGCACAGCGCATCTTCTTCTCGGTCGGCGGCGGCTTTATCGTTTCGGAGCAGGACCTGGTAGCCACCCCTACCGATCAAGTCCGAGACGTTCCATATCCCTTCCACAGTGCGCAGGAATTGCTGGAAAGGGCCGCCGCAGCCGGCCTCACCATCGCGCAATTGATGTTAGCCAATGAGTGCGTCCTGCTCGATGGGACGGAGCAGGAAGTGGTCGACCGCATTCTGCACATCTGGAAAGTGATGCGGGACTGTACTCAGCGTGGCATGAACGCCGAAGGCATACTGCCCGGTGGTCTCAAGGTGCGGCGCCGCGCGCGCAAGCTGGCCGAGCGGCTGCGCAAGCAGGGTCCCAAGGATCCTCTCTCTCAGCTCGATTGGATTACCGTCTACGCCATGGCTGTGAACGAGGAGAACGCAGCTGGGGGGCGTGTGGTGACCGCTCCTACCAACGGCGCCGCCGGAGTGATCCCCGCGGTGGCGCATTATTATCTGGAGTTCGTCGACGGAGCCGACCAATCCGGCATCATTCGTTATTTCCTGACCGCGGCGGCCATCGGCATTCTCTACAAAGAGAACGCCTCCATTTCTGGAGCAGAAGTGGGCTGCCAGGGCGAAGTAGGAGTAGCCTGTTCCATGGCCGCCGGAGGACTGGTCGCGGCCATCAACGGGCCGGACATCAATGCTCGCATCGAACATGCTGCCGAGATAGGCATGGAGCACCATCTAGGCATGACCTGCGATCCGATCGGCGGCCTGGTGCAGGTCCCCTGCATTGAGCGCAACGCTGTAGGGGCCATAAAAGCCATCAACGCCAGCCGCATGGCTATGAACGAGTCAGAAGGCCACAAAGTCTCGCTCGATCAGGTCATCAAGACCATGTATCAGACTGGCCTGGACATGCAAGCGCGCTACAAGGAGACCTCGCTGGCCGGGCTGGCGCTGAACGTGATTGAGTGTTGAAGCGCCTCTAAGTCTTCCTTACTGCGTACGATGGAGCACTCTCCCCGAGCGAGTTGGCTCTGGGTGCAAACAGTGACGCCTCCCTTGGGGCACATCTTGAGGCAAGGCACCTGAATAACGTGAAGCCTCGAGCCGTCTCCCTCAAGCCGCGAGCGCTTTTTCAGCCCTTTAGCCACCTTAGCGATCCCGCTACTCTTCTTCAGTTTCCGCTGGCATTTCCGGCAAACCAGCACCAACTGCCCCTTCCACGGAGCCCGATAGCTCCGCACCTCTCCCCGGCCGACAATCTCCTCAGACATGACTGCTAAGATGCGTGCGAAAGACTCCGCGTGACAACTGGGCTGAACGCCCAAACCGAACCGGCTGAAAATGACGGGCAAAGCCCATCGAACGCATCCGGCCGGCAATCTCCGAAGACCTCGCCGGTAAGCTGCCTGCCACAGACTCCGCGCGAGAACCGGTCCTGAAGGACCAAACTGAACCCGACGGGTGCCCCATGTTCGCACCAGCGTACGTGGGCCGAAAACGACGGGCGAAGCCCCTCGAACGCATCCTGCTGGCAATCTCCTAATACCTCGCCGGTAATCTGCGTGCCAAACACTCCGCGCGAGAAGCGGTCCTAAGGACCAAACCGAACCGGACGGGTGCCCCATGTTCGCACCAGCTAACGTGGGCCGAAAACGACGGGCGAAGCCCATCAAACGTCTTTGCTGTTTACTGAGGCATTCGAAGGACACCCGACGAGAACGCCGTTGATTCAGATGTACCTCCCCGACGAAGCAAACCGATAATCTGTTCTCATGGAAGTCCACCTCATCGACGGCACGTACGAATTATTCCGCCACTACTACGCCGTGCCGAAAGCGCGTGACGAGTCCGGCCAGGAAGTCGCTGCCGTACGAGGCGTACTAGCTTCCCTAATGGCGATGCTGGGCAGCGGAGCCACCCACATAGCCGTGGCCACCGATCACATCATCGAATCCTTCAGGAACCAACTCTGGCCGGGATACAAAACAGGAGAAGGCGTAGAGCCCGATCTTCTATCCCAATTCCCTCTACTAGAAGAAGCACTCCGCGCGCTCGGCATAGTGGTCTGGCCGATGGTGGAGTTCGAAGCCGACGATGCGTTAGCCGCCGGAGCAGCCGCAGCGGCGAACGACCTCCGGGTGGAGCGGGTGATCATCTGCACCCCGGACAAAGACCTGGCCCAATGCGTGCGAGGAACCCGGATCGTGCAACTGGATCGCCGCAAAAACCTAGTTCGTGACGAATCCGGTGTCGTCGCCAAGTTCGGAGTAACCCCCGCCTCCATTCCGGACTACCTAGCCTTGGTGGGCGATTCAGCAGACGGCTTTCCCGGCCTGCAGGGCTGGGGAGCGAAATCAGCGGCTGCCGTCCTGGCACGCTACATTCATCTGGAAGCCATTCCCGCCGACTGGCAGCACTGGGGAGTCAGCGTAGCCAGCCCCAAAACCCTATCGAGCCGACTAACCACCGATCTCGATCGCGCCTTGCTCTTTCGCGTTCTGGCGACCTTGCGCACAGATATCCCATTATTTGACTCCGTCGACCAGCTGCAATGGAACGGGCCCACCGAAGCCTTCGCCCCGCTGGCCGCCCGGCTTGACTACGGAGTGCGCAAGGGCAAGACGACTGAGCCGGGGAAGTGACCGCGAAACGCCTCCAGTTATACCTCGCGCTCCTGGCGTTGGCATACGCGTTTCTCGCGGGATTAAAGACAGTCGTAGATTTCGATCTAGGCTGGCAAATGGCGACCGGCCGCTATGTGCTTGTTCACCACGCGATCCCGCACACGGCATTGTTCACCTATACCGCGTCAGGCGTGGAATGGATCTATCCGGTCTTCTCCGGCATCCTCTTCTATCTTCTGTATCAGATCGGCGGCTACGGGGCGATCTCCTGGCTCTGTGCTCTGGCGTGCGTTGGATGCGTTGCCGCTCTGATTTACAGGCGTAATCTCTGGGCCGTCGCTTTGGCCGTGCTCGCGGTCCCGGTAGTTGCCTCGGAGACCATGCCCCGCGCGAGCCTTTTCACCATGGTTCTCTTCACCTGCTTCGCCAGGATACTGGTGCAACACTTCGAAGATCGCCCTGCACCTCTTTGGCTCCTGCCGCTGATGATGTTGTTCTGGGTCAATCTGCATACCGGCTTCATCGCCGGGTATGCCCTGATAGCCGCCTATCTGACCGTAGAAGCTCTGGAGACTCCATTCATTTCTCGTCGCGGCGCCGCCATCCTCCGTCTCCGCAAAGCCTTTCCTTGGTTGCTCTCTACCGCGTTGATCACGTTGCTGAACCCATGGGGCACGCGGATCTTCATCGCCATCGCCAGGCAGCAATCGGCGATCAAAGGACAGAGCGTATCCCTGGAAGAGTGGGAACCCGTACAGCTGGCCGCCGCGCTGTACGACCTTGGCTGGAGAACCCCTGAGAGTGCTCGCTGGTGGCTTTTGGCCTGCGGAGTAGCGCTGGCCGCGATATGTTTATGGCGCGCGCGCATCGGCCCGGCCCTGGTGCTTCTTGTGGCCGTGTTCACCTATCTCAGGCATCAGAGAATGGAAGGCCCATGCATTCTCCTCATATGCCTCGTGGGTGGTTCCGTGCTTACCAGGGCACCGTGGCGTAGGACAAATCTCGCCCTCGCCATCGCATCCCTGCTCACCGTGTTGGTGGCTATCCGTTCCTTCGATCTGATCACCAATCGAACCTACCTGGCGTCAGGAGAAGTGACTCTATTCGGCCCGGGCGCCTCATGGTGGATGCCGGAAAGGGCGACGAACTTCCTTTTACAGAATTCTCTGCGGGGGCAGGTCTTCTCCACCTTTAACCTGGGCAGCTATCTGGTATGGCGTCTGGGGGATCGATATCCCGATTTCGCTGACGGGCGCTACGTCCCCTTCGGCCCACAGCTGATCGAGCAGCAGCGCCTGCTCGCTAGTCTCCCTCTGGATTCTGAAGAGTGGACACAAGCCGCGGAGACATACCACATCCATATCGTCATCTTCCCGCTCTCGCGCATGTTCGCTTTGGGAGAGTTTCCGCTTTTGGCCGATTGCTCAAGTACCCGTTGGACGCCAATCTACATGGACGTCTCGGCCATCATCTTTCAACGGAAAGCCTTAGAGCAGGAGCCAAGCCGACCACCAGTCGATTGCCGCACGCAGAATCTGATTTTGAGCAAAGACAGCGGCCATCGCGCGGAACAATACCAAATGCTCGCCAACGCCAGTGCAATCTACTCCCAGTTGGGTCGCTTGACCGAAGCGTGGGATGCAGCGGAGCAGGCCGAGCGCATTAACTCCGGAGACATGACGCTCCATTTTGCAAAGGCGCAAACCGCGGCAGCCGCGCAGCGATTCAATCAAGCAGAACAGGAGCTGCGGGCCGCGCTCGCGACAAAGCAGACCGACGCCGGATGGTTCAACCTGGGGCTGCTGTATATCACCGAGCATCGTTTACCCGAGGCGATCGAAGCCCTGCAGAATTCCGCTCGTCTTTCCCGTCAGTCGTATGCCCATCGTCTTCTCATCGCCAGGATTTACCTCGAGCAGCACCAACCGCAGCCAGCCTTGGATGCTCTTGCGCAGGCGGCTCGAAGCAATCCCTATGGCAGCGGTGACGCACCCGCGGCGGCCGAGTTCCGGGCACAGCTTGCGGAAGGGCAGGCCGCCGCATTCATGCAGCTTGGACAACCGCCAAGGGCGGTAGAGCTGCAGCACTTCGCGGTCCAGCAAACCCCGGGAAACGCCCGTCGCAGGCAGGTACTCCTGCAGGACTGTCAAGCTGCCCAAATTGCATGTGCGTCCTTCTGACTAAAGGGGAATAAAAAGCGAAACTAAGCGCCTCATGCCGCTTGCGAAAAAAACTCATGCTCCGTACCATGGCACGACTTACAGGCCGCGCAAAAACTCATGCTCTGTACCAGGGCACGACTCTACCGGCCGCGCAAAGACCCATGTTCCGTACCATGGCACGCCTTTACAGGCCGCGCAAAAACCCATGTTCTGTACCAGGGCACGACTCTACAGGCAGCGGAAAAACTCATGCTCTGTATCAGGGCACGACTTTAGTCGTGCCGTAAATGCTTGAAATATGATGGGCTTTAGCCCCTGCCACAGCCGGAGTCGCAACGAAACTGAGTTTTCCCGCAACTCTTTCAGCGCTTATAGCGCTTTTCGGCCCAAATTTTTCAAACCAAGGAGGAGTACCATGCCGGCAACGAAAGGTCGCGTGCAAGGAAAATCTAATTGGCGAGTGTGCTTGTCCATCGCGCTGGCGATCCCCTTTTTCAGCCTCGGCGTCCAGGCCCAGGTGCCCGCGCAAGACGCTCGCAACGTAAATCTCCCGGGAACAGATACTCACATGCCGCTACCCCAGTTCGGGAGCCTACCGGACTGGGAGAAGCGCAAGGCATTTCTGCGCGAACAGATCCTCACCAGTGCCGGGCTCTCGCCATTGCCGGAGAAGACTCCGCTGCACCCGCAAATCTTTGGCAAGCTCGAGGAAAAGGACTACACCATTGAAAAAGTCCTGATCGAAACCATGCCCGGGTTTTATCTGGGTGGCAATCTCTATCGGCCGCGCAACGGCCAACCCCGGCATCCCGGCATCCTCAATCCCCACGGACATTGGCAGTATGGGCGCCTGGAAAACGAGCCCATCTTCTCCGGGCCGGCCGTCGGCATTAGCCTCGCCCGCCAGGGATATGTGGTGTTTGCCTATGACATGGTGGGCTACAACGACACCATCCAGGTTCCCCATAGGTTCGGAACTCCCGAGCAGCAGTTATGGTCGTTCGGGCCGCTGGCCTTGCAGCTCTGGAATGGTATCCGCGCCCTCGACTTCCTGGCCTCACTCAGCGATGTAGATCCTGCGCGTCTGGGTGGGACCGGCCCTTCCGGCGGAGCCACGCAGCTCTTTCTCTTAGCGGCTGTCGATGATCGCCTGCAGTTTTCATCCCCAGTCAACATGGTGTCGGCGATCATGCAGGGCGGTGACCTATGTGAGAACGCTCCAGGCCTCCGCATCGGCACCAGCAACGTAGAGTTCGCCGCGATGTTCGCGCCCAAACCGATGTTCCTTGTCTCCGCTAACGGCGATTGGACCCGTAACGTTCCTCGTGAAGAGTATCCCGCGATTCGCCGCATCTATGATCTCTACGGCAAAGGGGACCAGGTGGACGTGGTGCAATTTACCGCGCCCCACAACTTTAACGAGGGCAGCCGGGAAGCGGTCTACCGATTTTTCGCCAAGCTGCATCCCGGCCTCACCAATAGCCAGGAGTTGGTGGAACACGATATTTCAGTGCCCAGGTTGCAGGAAGTCTTGGCGCTCTCCAATCACACCTTGCCGCCCAATGCGCTCGACTTCGACGGGGTCTTTCGCGAATGGAAGGCAATCGCGCAGGCGAATACCCAAAACTCAAATCTCGACTTTCTTCGCGAGCGGCTGCGGATGACGCTCGCGGTCGAAATTCCTGAGAAAGTGATTGCCGATCTCCACGGTCAATCGATCGTTCTCAGCCGGCCTTCGCGCCAGGATCGGGTGCCCGGCATCTGGATCCCGGGAAGCGGAAAAACGGCGATTGTGGTCGACCCGAACGGGTCCGCCGCGGCTCTCGATACCGCTGTCGTGAGCCGGCTGCGCAAGGAGCGCAGGCCCATCCTTCTACTGGATGCATTTCAGACCGGGGCCGCGAAGGCCCCACGCGACGAGCAAAGCCTGCACTTCTTAACCTTCAATGTGTCCGATGATGCCGCCCGTGTGCAAGACATCGTGACGGCCATCGTCTACTCGCGTCAAAACGATAAGAGCGGACAAGATGTCGATCTCTTCGCCACCGGGGACGCCGGCGTGTGGGCGACCTTCGCGGCTGCCGTCAGTCCTATGAAGATATCGTTACACGCGGAAAACTCTCCCAAACTGGCCACAGACGCCGATTATCTGGCTCATTTCAATGTCCCGGGAATTCGGAGTGCCGGCGGCATGGCGGTCGCAGAAAAATTGACAGCTGCCCATTGAGAAACCTGATGGGAGACTTATTGAACCTTGTTTACGTATTACTAGGAACGGTTCGATTGTCATGCCCAGGGCAAAAATCCAGGATGTCGCGCGATTAGCAGAGGTATCGCTCAGCACCGTTTCGGCGGTCCTGAACGAAAAGGAAATCGTCAAAGCATCCACCAAGCGGAGGGTGCTCGAGGCCATTGATCGCCTGAGCTATAGCCCGGATTACTATGCCAGCAATCTTGCGCGGCGGCAGACCAAGCTGTTTGGGCTGATTGTATCCAACCTGATCAACCCATTCTTTTCCGAGATGGCCCAGGCAATCGAAACTGAAGCCCGAGCGCAAGGATATGAAATCGCACTGACCTCGACGCAGTTCTCGCCGCAGCGGCTGCGCGAGTGCGTTCGCCAGATGTTAGGCTCGCGCGTTGCCGGACTCGCCGTCATGACCTCGGAACGGGATGATGAAGCGTTCAGTGCAGCGGAGGCCAGCGGAATACCGGTGGTTTTTCTCGATGGAGGCAAGCCGGGCGAACGAGCCACAACCATCCGGGTTGATTTGCGTGGGGGCATGTTCGCGGCCGTGAATCATCTGATTCATCTTGGCCACCGCGAACTTCTGCTGATCCGCAACTCGCAGAAGGACCTTGGACCACCCCTGCTCTCCCATCGCCTTCGTGACCAGGGCTTTGCTGCGGCCGTGCGCAAGTGCGGTCTGAAAAGTTTGAAAACCTTAACCGTGGATGTTGCCGGCCCAGGAGCCGACGCAGGGCACCAGGCAATCGCTACCATGGCGGGGAAGGGCGCTTTCACAGCCGTCATCGCGATCACAGACATGGTGGCGCTGGGCGTGTATCGTGGTCTACAGGAACGCGGTTTCCGCATACCACAGGATATCTCTGTCATCGGCTTCGACAACACCTACATAAGCCGTTTTTTGACACCCTCGTTGACCACCATAGATGTTCCGCGCGAAGAGTTGAGTCGCGCCGTTGTGGGTGCGCTCCTTATCCCGGACAAAGAACGTGAGACCGGATCTCGCATCAAGCTCGCAACTAAACTGATCGTGCGCGAGTCGACGGCTCCGCCGCCCCGTCGCCCACTGAGGCGCGAGCACTGGACCGCCGGACCAAACAAAACTCGACGGGTGCCCCATGTTCGCACCAGCTAACGTGGGCCGAAAGACACTGGCGAAGCCCCTCCAATGCTTCTAGTCCTGGAGTGAGAGCATTCGAAGAATTCATAACCTCTGACGGTTACTGATTGCTGAATTTGTTCCACTTTGCCACGACCTGTGGATCGGCCAACGCCTTGATAAACACACCCCCCACCACACTCCGGGCCGCAAACGATATGTGCTTCCCCGTTTTCGTGTCGTACCAGTCGGAGAGCGGAACGCGATCCGGCGTCTCATTGGTCCATTTGTAAATGGGGTCAATCAGAGCATCGAACTGTTTCGGATCGCCGGCAAGTGTAGCCGTCCAAACAGACCAATCCAGCTTGGTGTAGTCGGCGCGAACGTCGAGAGGCAGGCCGTAAGTATTCACCTTCGTGAGGTAATAAGCCAATTCGGTTTCGCGCACTTTTTTGGGGAACAGTTTATAGCCCAGAATCTGATCCCACACCAGGTTGTATTTCTGGCTCCATGTGCCGGGAGCGTCGAAGGCAAGCTTGTAGTGGTCTCCCTCGGCGGCCATGGAAACCCATTGCTGCGCCATGGATTTTGCCGCTGAGCTGTAATCCGTCGCAACCGCCTCCTGTTTGAGGAGATGGGCCAAGTCGGCATAAGCAGCCAGCCCATCGATCGCTTTGATCGAGAGATTGGTATTGTGCGCGACGTGACCGGCAAAATCATCGGTGGTGAGCTGATTCTCGGGGTTAAGCCCCTTCTCTCTCAGATACTGTGCCCATTTGGTAAGCTGCGGCCAAAAGCGTTCCGCAAGTTGTGCGTTGCCCTCGGCTCGGGCCAAGGCATCCATCAGGATGAGCATGTTGCCGCTCTCCTCGACTGGCATTTGATTCTCTTCCGTTTTCTCTCCACCGCCGTACACCTGCCCATTCGCAAGCGGGTATTGTCCGAGATCGTGCGGAGCAAATGGAAACTGCCAGCGGTAGAGAGCCGAATATTCCAGCACCGGAAGAAGCTGGGCCTCCAGTAGTTTCGGCTGCAGAAACAGGAAGAACGGGGCCGAGGGGTAGATCACGTCGACGGTGGAAATGCAGCCGTTCGAGTTATTTTCCTTGGGGAACATCATCGGAGTGCCATCGAGATCCGCGGCGATCTTATGTGCGGCGAGAGTTTGCCGGTAGGCAAGAATGGAAATCGCTGCGTAGTGTGGTCCCCCGGCCTGCGTCAGATCATCCGTAAGTTCCTTATCGAACGCATTTCCCTTGGCGTCGAGATCGGAATACTGTTGCTCAGCAAGGTCGAGCAGATCCTCCACCGCCATGTCTTTACGCTGCCAGTACGGTTGCAGATTTCGCTCGAGGTATTGAATCGCGTAGCCTTCAGTGTAGGCAACCAAAAGGTGACGCTTGACCGGTTGCGAGCTGACCGAGCCAAGGTTGAGAACTACCGCCAGATGCGCAACTGTTCTGCTTGCGGCCTCAGGCATGCCCATGGAATCGCTCATCGGGAGCTTTCCAGTGGCGGCAAAGTCCGCTGTCGGATGAGGCGCGATCACCTCCATGGCACCCTCGTCCTTGGGCGCTGCCAGGCGGAAGTAGCCCCAGTCGATGCGGAGATTGTCGCCGGTGCGGTTGAGAAGACTCTGGTCGCGCGATCCAGCGGAGAGGACATTGAGCCGCGAAGTCTGGTTACGGAACATCACCACCTGTTGGCTTCTGTCATTCACTGCAATTACCGGATCGACGTCGAGTAGCAGAGAGACCTGGTGTGCTTTCCCGTCCGTCGCCTGAGCGCTCCATGACAGATACGTAATGGGCCGGGACAGCACATCGAGATCGCTGGTCATCGCCGGCGTGAAGAAAGTAAATTCCAGCGTCACACCGCCTTGGCGAAACTCATACCGGGTATGGGTAGGCGTGATCGAACTGGCCGTTTGCTCCATCGCCGGAACGGGATCGGGCCGGCGGCCGGGGACGTGGCCCATGAAGCGATACGGCGAGCCGTCAATGTGCGCGATCCCGCCGATCGGCTGTCCACTACCCGTCCAATGAGTTGTTTCCGTATCGGTGAGATGATCGCCGAATGACCAGACACTGAAATATGGGTCGTGAGTGATCAGCGGCGTTGCCGGCGGCCGTTGTTGGGCGATGGCAAAGACGGCGCCTGAAACGCAAAGACCGTAAACCGTGAGTATCAATCTGGCGACCTTCATGAAGCTCCCTTCGGGGTGTGAAGCATCTGTGTGTGGGGAAAGCCAAGGCAACAGGGGAACACCTGGAAATCCGCTACCACACGCGACAGCGATTTTCGCGCACCATCGGTTGACCTGCCTTACAGCGGAAGGCTTTCTGGAATTCCTCCATATTCACCACCAGTCCGTTTACCCGGTATTTGCCGGGTGAGTGCGGATCGGTGATAGCGGATACGCGCAGGTTCTCAGGGCGAACGTTCTCACAGGCCCATTGTGCGTAGCCAACGAAAAAGCGCTGATCCGGCGATAGTCCGTCGCGCGGTGCAAGATCCATGTTCTTCGTCTGTGCTTTCCACGCCATCCGGGCAAGGATCAGTCCACCGAGGTCAGCAATGTCTTCACCCTCGGTTAGCTTGGAGTTGATCTTGATGTCGTCAACGACGGTGTATTGTGCATATTGATCAACAACGCATTGCGCGCGATTGGAGAAATTCTTCGCGTCATCCTTGGTCCACCAATCTTTCAAGTTGCCCTGCGCGTCGAACTGGCGTCCTTCGTCATCGAAGGCGTGCGTAAGTTCGTGGCCAATGGTTCCTCCTGTGTTGCCGTAGTTGGGAGCGTCATCCATCTTAGGGTCATACAGTGGAGGTTGCAGTACCCCTGCGGGGAAGTTGATGTCATTCATTTGCGGATCGAAGTAGGCGTTGACGGTGGGCGGAGTCATTTGCCACTCGCCACGATCCAGCGGTTTGCCGATCTTGTTCAAGTCGCGGTTCGACTCAAACACCGCGGCACGTTGCACATTACCAAAGAAATCGTTGGGCTTGGTCTGCACAGAGCTGTAGTCCCGCCATTTGTCGGGATATCCGATCTTGTTTACGATGACGTGCAATTTACTCAGCGCCATCTGTTTTGTGGCCGGGCTCATCCAGTCGAGAGTGTTGATTTCCTCCTCCATGGAGTGCTCGATCTGCCGGGTCATAAGGCTCGTTTTCTGTTTCAGCTCAGGCCCGAATGCTCGAGCCACGAATTCCTGCCCGAGCGCTTCGCCCAGTTGATCGTCAACCAGGTGAACGCAACGTTTCCAGCGAGGACGCTGCTGCGGAACACCGCGCAGCGTTTTGCTGAAAAAGTCGAAGTTTGCGTCCACAAAATCATGAGAGAGGTAGGGCGCCGCCGCGTGTGCCATGTGCCAGCGCAGGTAGATCTTTATGTCCTCAAGTTTGAGTGTCTCTAACTGCTTGTCAAATTCCTTGTAGAACGCCGGCTCCGTTACGTTGAAGCTGTTCTGCCCGGGTAGCCCGATTCCTCGGATGTAGACGGACCAGTCAAAGTTGGGCGTCATCGCCTGCAGTTGCTTGAGGTCGACCTTGTGGAAGAGCTTGTAAGGGTCGCGTCGATCCACACGGGCGAGGGAGGCCCCGGCGAGCGCGGTTTCGATTTCCAGCACCTTGGCAGCTTCAGCCTTCGCAACGTAGGGTTTGTCCCCGAGCAATCCGAATATCGTTTGCACGTGGGCAACGTACTTACTGCGGATGTCAGCCGACTTCTCGTCGGTCTTGGTGTAATAATCGCGATCGGGCAAACCAAGGCCGCCGGCATCGGCAAATGCGATCACATTCTCCGAGTTCGCGTAGTCCTGACCCGACCCAAAGTTGAAGAAAAGACTTTCCCGTAATCCGTTGGAAAGCGAGGTTTGCAATTTCGCCAGCAAAGCAGGAAGTTCCTGCGTCGATTTCAAGGCGGAGATCTGGTCGAGGTAGGGCCTGAGTGGGTGGGCGCCGAGCGTGTTTACCGCCGTTTCATCCATGCAGGCGCCGAAGTAGTCGCCGATCTTTTGTTGATTGGCGCTCCGGCCAGTGCTTTGCTTGGAGAGTTGGTCGAGAATGCCCCAGAGGAATTGCTGGTTGTCTTGAAAAAGCTTGCCGTAGACGCTCCAGCTTGACTGGTCGCCGGGGATAGGATTGTTCTTCATCCATCCGCCGCAGGAGTATTGGTAAAAGTTTACGCAAGGGTCGGAGGTCTTATCCATGGAGCTGACATCCAGGCCGGGTGTGTAGGGGAAGGATGTGAGTGGTTTCTCGGTTTGTGCCGATGCGGTCAGAGTGACGAAGAAGAGGAAGAGAAGCAGGCTTCGCATGGACATCTCCGGGACGCAAGGGAGCGAAATCCATGATACCCGCACGGAGACTCGGGCAAAGGGCGGGGGCTACGCATGCCCAGCGCGCTAATTCGCCGACGGCCGCTCGACGTGGTCGATGACAAGGATATCGATGGGACCGCGGGTGGGCTTGAGCTCAAGACCGAGCTGACTCTTGAGGGCTCCGCGGAAGGACGCGGCGGTGTCACCGGTCTCCCCATCGGGAGACGTGTCCCAGTGCAGGGTGAAGTCGTACAGGCCGGCGAGGCCGGTCTGGTCGACGACGGGACGAGGGATGGTCGCCATGCCGGTCATGGTAGGGAGCGAGGTGGCGAGCAGACTGACGGGAACGCCGCGACCGCCGAAGCTGCTACGCGAGTTGCCGGAGGAGAGGACATGCGCGATGACGCCGCAGAGAGGGGGCAGGTCTCCAGTCCGGGATGTGCTTGGTGGTCCGGGCTGACCGGGAGTTGGAGTGAGGCAGGGGTCGGACGGCGGATGGGGTTGGAGATTGGGACCGGGAGCGCCGTTGCGGATGAGAACGAGACCGAAGGCGGGAGCGTCGCGGGTTTCGTTGTGGACGACGAGCTGGAAGCGGTCGGCGAGAAGGGCCTGCATCATGAGGCGCATCTGGTCGATGGTCGCGTTGCCGGGGGTGCGCGCCTCAATGTCGAATCGATCTGCTGAAACGTCGAAGCCGCCGGTGACCCAACCGGGCACCTTGGATTTGAGTCCATCGAAGTAGCTGAAGCGGAAGGCCAGTTCCTGCGTGCCGGAGAGCTTATAGGCGAAAACGATGTATTGCCAGAGAGGCTGGTTGATCGCTACAAAGTAGCCGCCCGCGGAAGAACGAGAATCGCTTGGGTCGATCGCAGAGTAGAGGTTTCCCGTATCGAGGGGAACGTTGCTGTGATGCTTGCCGTCCGTCTTGTTCTGCTTGACCGAGGCGACTTCGAAGGCGAGAGCGGGCGTGGTACTTGGCGCTTGAGCTGTCGCGCCGAGGGCGACGGATGCGACGGCGGTGAGGAGCAAGGTGCGGACGATGAGCATCGGTCGAGGCTTGTGTCGAGTATAGAACTCACACTGATCAAACTGCATTTTGGAGGGAGAGATCTGGAAGTGAGAGTGAGGACACACTCGATAAAGAAATGGCAGAATTTTGCTAACCGCTCATTTTCTCTAGAAGATTTTAATCGCGACACGCTATAATCCCGTTTCAAACAGAGCTAGTACAGGTTCCTTTCGGCAGTGGGGCAAGCAGTCCCTGTCAACGGTACTCCACCGGTCTCAAAAGAGTTGTCGGGCCATTCCTGCGGGCCAAGCAAAAGACACCAAAACCAGAAAACCAAAATTCAGATCGATCTACATATCTTACGGAGGCCCGAAGAGATGAAGACGCAGAGGAAAGCAACATCACTCATAGCTGTTGTCCTGCTGGCTTGTTTTAGCTGGACAATCACCAATGCTCAGACCATCACAGGCAGCGTAAACGGAACGGTGACCGATCCTTCGGGCGCCGTCGTTCCCAACGCCAAGGTTACGGCGACCAACGTCGAAACCGGTGTCCCGACCGTTACCACTACGAACAACAACGGTATCTATAACCTCCGCTTTCTGCAGATCGGGAACTACAAAGTCACGGTCGAAACGCCGGGCTTTACCGTGGCTACGTTCGGACCGTTCGTGCTGGAAACCGGCCAGGATGCGAAAGTCGACGTAAAGCTGGTGCTGGGCAGCCAGTTGCAGCAAGTGTCGGTTGTGTCTGAAATCGCGCCTCTTTTGAATACGGAAGACTCCACCCTGGCGACCACGCTCGATACGCGCGCCATCGAGAACGTCCCGATCGTAGGCCGGTATATTGTGGCCTTGACGATGTTCTTGCCGGGCGCGATAAGCACCAACCCCAATGGATTCGTGGGTCAGGCTGCGATCACCCCGAACGGAGGCAATACAGTCTCTGTCAACGGCAACCGCCAACAGGCGAACCAATACCTGCTGGATGGTATGAATATCAACGAGACCCTCAACGACACACCAGGCTACAATCCCAGCGTCGATGCGATCGGCCAGGTGCAAGTTATCTCTGCCAACGCCGCGGCCGAATACGGTAACGTCAACGGTGGGGACATTCTTTACCAGACCAAGAGCGGTTCGAACGCCTGGCATGGGAGCGCGTTCTACTACCTGTCTGACTGGAACCTGAACGCAAATACCTGGGCCAACAAGCACACAGCTACCATCACGCCCAAGTCATCCTTCACCCGCAACATATTTGGCGGCACCTTCGGCGGACCTATCTTCAAGGACAAGCTGTTTTTCTTTGGTGACTACCAGGGGGGCCGTTATCACCTGGGTGGCTTGGCCAACGCGACGGTGCTTACCGCGAAGGAGCGGCAGGGAGACTTTTCCGAACTCCTGAACCCGGCCTTGATGTGCTCCGGGACGGGGGGTGTGTGCGCAAAGCAGAGCTCGTTGATTCAACTCTATGACGCGACGAACCCCGCTTTTCCGAAGTACGCGAATAACCAGGTTCCAATATTGAACCCGGCGGCGCAATACCTGTTTGCTCACCCGGAAGTATATCCGTTACCCAACCAGCCGCCCGCGGCCACCAACACCCCGGCTTCCAACAACTACCGCGGTGTAATGAAAAACCGCAGCCATGGCGATCAGTTCGACGTCAGAGTCGATTACAAAGCTACCAGCAGGGACAGCCTGTTTGTCCGTTTCTCGTTCAGTGACAACGGGAGCACCACAACCAACCCTCTCCCTGTCAGCTTCGCCAGTGCGCCGACGTTCCCGGTGCGGGGCACCGCCATCAACGAGGTTCATACCTTCAACGCATCGATGGTCAATGAGTTCCGCGCGGGCTACACCCGCATCCAGGACCTGGGCGCAGTTCTTTTGGATCCGACCGGGGTGTTCGGGACGAAGGGCAATTCGATTCTCGGCATCGGTTCCGCGACATCCGGGGAGACCCAGGCTTTTGCCGGCTTTTCCGCTTTGTCGTTCAATAATCCGGCCAGTCCCAGCGGCATCACGGTTTCCAACGGAACAGAGTACACCACCCTTGGTAACTCCAATACGGGCACGAATTTTACAGACAACACCTTCCTTTACGGAGATAACTTCACCTGGTTAAAGGGCGCCCACACGCTCAAGTTCGGGGTCCAGTTCCAGCGCCAGCAGCAGAACAATTTTTATCCCGGCAACGACGGCTCGGTCGGCGGCTTCTATTTCCTCGGCGCCGGCACTGCCTCTCCCAACGCCGATCTGAATGGTTACTCGAGTGCCGGGTACACCGCAGCCGACTTTGTGCTGGATCGTACCTCGTTTGTCAGTAAGGGCGGCGTTTCCGGCCCTGCGGGCATGCGCTCATGGCGCGACGCCTACTTTGCGCAAGATGACTGGCGGGCCAAGCCGAACCTGACCCTCAGTTTTGGGGTTCGGTATGAGTACGACCAGCCCATCTACGAGGTCCACCACAAGATGTCGACCATCAATCCGAACAACCCTTCGGTGATTCTGCTCGATGGCACGCCGGCAGCCAAGGCCGCGGGCTACGGCCGCGGGCTTGTCGACCCCTTCTTTGGCAGCGTGATGCCGCGCGTCGGCTTCGCTTATTCGGTAACTCAGCGCCTGGTTGTGCGGGGCGGATATGGAATCCAGAACTTCATGGAAGGAACCGGCGCGAACCTGCGCATGACCACCAACTTGCCTTTCCAGACCACGTATGAGGCGAGTGGGAACGCGGCTACCAAAGGGCTGGTGGGCAACTTCTTCGACGTGCGCAACGGCTTCAACAATCCTGCCTCAGGCACCGCGGCCTCCGGGGCGGTTTACAACGTTTGGGACAAGCACATCAAGCCGGCATTCATTGGTGAGTACAGCTTGACCACCGAGTATCAGATCGGCAACTCGGCATCGGTTCAGGTGGGCTACCTGGGTGAGTCCGGGCAGCACCTGATTACGGCCAACGCTGCCAACCAGTTGCATAATCCCTGCATCATCAACGGCGTCGTGCAAGCCGCGGCGACGCCAACTCCTTCGGCGACCTGTCTGGCGCAAGCGCCTGCTCCGTTTTATCTGACTCCGGGTGTTGGCTACAACGGTACGATTCGTTACACCAATTCCAACGCGATGATGAATTACAACGCGCTGCAGACAACGTTCCGGCAGCGTTTGTGGCACGGACTGCAATACACGGCGAACTACACCTGGAGCCACGCTATGACGAATAGCACCGGCTTCTACGGCGTCCCCAGTGTTACGGCGGCCAGCGCCTACGCGGAGAACGTCTACGACCTTCATTCCGAGTACGGTCCTGCGGGCCAGGACGTGCGCAATGCAATTAACTGGAACATGGTCTACGCTCTTCCGCTCGGTCGCGGTCGCATGTTCGGCGGCACTATGCCCCTTATCCTGGACGAGATTGTCGGCGGATGGCAGGTCGGTATGACGGGTATTGCGTACTCCGGATTCCCGGTGAACATCACTGCGACCAATAACTCCAGTGTCAACGGCAACTCCCAGCGCGCCAATCACTATCGGCGGCTGAGGATTCGCAATCGGTCGATCAACAACTGGTTCGGCACCGATCCTTCGGCGGTTCCGTGCACGACTGCGGGTGTCGATAATGGGGTTTGCGCCTATGGTCAACCGGCTGCTGGAACCTTCGGCACTGCGCGGCCTACATCGGAGCGGGCACCGGGTTTCCAGACCTACGGCGCGTCGGTCACCAAGGACTTTACCGTCTATCACGAGAATAAGATCAACTTCCGTTGCGATGCTGATAACGTCTTCAACAGCGCCTATCTCTACAACCCTGCCAGCAATGCCAGCGCCGTCAGTTTCGGGCAAATCGCGAACCAAACCACACCTGTGCGCTCTGGCCCGAGGCAGCTGCAGCTTTCCGTGAGGTATTACTTCTAGGACGCAGCCTGTAGAGTCGGGCTGAAATGCTCGAAAAAGAGAATGACCATGGTTACGAAATACAGGAGTTTTCCGCGCATTTATGACGTTACTGGCGCAACCTTGGCTAAAAACGGCTAGATAGTTCTGTATCTTTGCCCGCAGCGCTTTCTGCGGCGCGCCGCTTCAGCCAATGAGCGTGTCTAACTCGGCAAAGCTGGAAGTGCCCTCCATGGGACCTTTGCGCGTCACGGCAAGCGCACCAGCGGCGCAGGCATATCGGAGCGAGCGGTCGACCGCTTTGCCGTCCTCGCGGCACACCACGTACGTGGCGGAGAAGCAATCACCGGCGCCGGTGGGGTCGACCTCGCGGACCGCGAACGCCGGTACGTCTAGCCGGCACGACCGGTCGTAATAGGTACAGCCGGCGCTGCCGTGCTTCACGACGATCTCGCGAATCCCGAGCGCGAGTAGCGGCTCGATGGCTTCGGTTTCCGTTTGGGCATCCACCAGCAGGGTCACCTCATCGCCGCTCGGCAGGAACACGTCGGTTTGTTCGAGGATCGATCGCAGCGCTTCCCGAATGCTCGCGCTTCCGAGTATCTCCGGCCGGATGTTCGGGTCGAAGGAGATTATTCCACTTCGACGTTTGACTATACCGATCGCCTTACGGACGGCTGCGGTAATTCCCGGAGAGAAAAGTGATGAGCCCATGACGTGAAACCACGTGCAATCGTCGAACATAGACTCGGTGATCGACGACTCTGAGAGGCAGCCGGAAGCACTGTTGGCAATGTTGAAGATGAAGTGGCGCTCGCCCGTCTCCGTGTAGGTGACAAACGCGCTTCCGGTGACCGCGCCGGCGAGCGTCGCGATCGCACTCGTGTCGACCCCGTCCCGCCGCAGACGGTCGATGTTCAGCCAGCCGAAATCGTCATCCCCAACGCAGCCGATGATGCCGCCCTGACCTCCGAGCCGGCCCACTTGATCGATGAAGATAGCGGGAGCCCCGCTCGGGAAAGGCCCCACCAAGTTGCCCGGCGCGCGGAAACTCTGGCCGCGCTCGGTCGCCATGATCTCTACCAGGATCTCTCCGATGGTCATGATCCGGGCCATGGACGGCACCTTTCAGGGGCGACGTTCAGTCGATCCCACTCGTTGACCATACAGGGGAACCCGGCGTCCGCCTTAAGCGTATAGGACAGCAAGAGGTTCTTATGCGGCGACTCATTCTCGCGGTGGCACTGTGGATCTTCCTGGCGGCAGCTGGCACGTTTGCAACTCCGTGCTTTTCGCAGAATTCTGATTTTAGCCTGAGCATGCACGCCAATGCGCATGCCACGGCAAAGGATATTGGGCTGCCGGCGTATCCGGGAGCGACGCCATTCCAGGAAAAAGATAGCGATTCGTCGGCTGACTTGGGATTCGCGCTCAATAGCGTTCGTCTCAGTCTCCAAGTGGCGCAGTTCGTAACGACGGACTCGCGCGACACGGTGATTCGGTTTTACAGGAAAGCATTGGCAAAATACGGCGAAGTGCTGGAGTGCGATCACGGGAAACCGGTGAGCTCGTTGACGGAAACGAAGAGCGGTTTGACGTGCGGCGACCATAAAGGAGGCGGCACGACGGGCGATGGAAGCGATAGCGATTACGAGTTGCGCGCGGGGAAGCCGGAGCAGTTCCGTATTGTCGCCATCGACAGCAGCGAGCCTAAAAAAACAAAGTTTGGGCTGGTGGCACTCGTGCTTCCGAAGGAACAGGACAGGAGGTAGCCGATCCGCTGAGGCGAGCACAAATTGCATCCTCGCGGAGTCAAGCGAGGTCTGCTAAGGGTGGGAGGCCAGTTGCTTTTCCGACTCCGCGACCTGCTTGCGGAAGGCGTCGACCGCTGGAACTGAAGGCGAGGCGAGGGCGCCCTTTTGAGAATAGCGCCACACCGGTGGGAAATCGAGCGGGGACACGTTGGGGTTAGTGCTTCCCCGATAAACAGCGAACATGTCCAGCGTAGGGCCGGCTTCCAATTGCGGTTCGGGAGTGGAAGGACGAGTCCCGGCACTTGCGGGATCGTTGGGGTTTCTACCCCAGCGAATACCGGCCCGCGCCGATGTTTCGGAAGCAGAGGTGGTAGTGCCACCGCTCACGGGTGGAGTTCCATTGATCGGAGTACCGCCTATCGTGGATTGCACCAATTTGCCGTTGCCTTTGCGCACCACCATGACCAAATCTGCTGTAAATCCTTCCTGCACCAGCGTGAACTGCCCCCACTGATCCAAGGCCTTCTCTACATCCGCGCGAGCAATGCGGTTGGCGTTCGGGTCCGTCACGTCGACACCGGCGGATGGATCGACAACCACCAGGACTGTCCTGGCTTTGAGAACATCCGCCGGAAGAATTGCTTTTTTCTTGTCCTTGCCGGAGGCAAGGGCAGAGCAAAGGATGATTGCAGTGACTGCAAGAAGTCTGGGAGAAGGCATAACGGCCACCACGCTTTACGCGCCAAGTCTACACCTCGGGGACCGCAGGTGATGATGCAGATCCACGAATCAAATCGGAGCGTCCTTCGTCGCCGCATCGCAATAACTAGTGCGAAGAACCGACCTATGCCTCGTGCGTTCTATTTCCAGGATGTGTCGCCGGCAGAACATGAGCGGTATACCTCCAAAAATTCCAAAACTACAATCGACAATTCGCCAAACGATGGGAACGCCTCTTATTTCACCCGCAATCAGGGCCAACGGAATGACTCCTGCACAGGCAATGAGGCCAAAGGTGATGATCCACTTGTTTCGTACTGGATCACGATATGGCCCTATAAAGACCACCGCGATGACGAGATGCGCGAACGCTAACCAGTCGGTACCATAGGCCAGAAAAGGATAGGCCCGATTCGTGCTGGAGAGGGCGTCATAGACTCGCGAAATCCAGGAAAGTAAATGAATCGACTCGGCAAAAGGGCGTGCTGCCGCACCCTGTAGGATGCGGAGAAAGATTTGCAGCTCCGTTTCTAAGGGAAACGCAGTGACGCCGCTGAGCACTAAGCCCACCATCACAATCCCAAGCCAGAAACGTATGGCGCTGCGCGCTTCAGTCATCCGATCCTGTGCTGTCGTAAGCTCTGGCATTCGATCCAGTTTATAGTTTGTTAACAACCTTTTGGACCCCCTGTTGTTACAACCGACGGAGAGGGAGTTTTTCCGTAGTTCTACGTTGTCTTTAATGGTTACCTCACTTTGGTGCTCCCCGGTTCATAAGGCTCCCCTGCTTATGAAGGAAGAGGTGGCGGAGGATTCTGGCTCTGCTGCAGCTTTTCTGCTGCGCCCTGATACCAACGCACATTCCGGGTCACGAACATCACCATGGCCAGGAGAAGGAACAGCAACAGCGAGCCGAGAATCAAGGCGTTATCCTCTGAGATAAGTAGCCCATAGATTGCTGTGTAGAAGCTGGTCAGCAATGCTCCAAATCCAAGGCCTCGTTCTCTGCTTTGCAGCACGTATGAGAGATAAAAGGTGAGCAGGCCGATGCAGGCAATGCTGGCGATCAAGTATGCGACGCCAAAATATATGTGTTCGGAAAAGCTCACGAGCAAAAGGAAGAAGATGGTCAGGCCAAAACCCACAAGGAGATACTGAAAAGGGTGAATCGGCAGCTGCTTCGTTAACTCGAAAATGAAGAAGCCGCCAAAGGTAAGAACGACAAAGAGTATCCCGTACTTTACTGCCCGGCTGCTAAGGCTGTAAGGATCAAGCAGTGTTGTCAGGCTAATGCTCATTAGATCGGCTCCTTTCATTGGATCGGCTCCAAGCTGCACTTGCGTCGCGCTGGCAAGCGAGGAGACCTCCCACACGGCATGGAAGCCGGTGTTTCCGACGTCGCGCGTTCTCGGAAGAAACTGTCCCCCGAAGAGGGGCGACCTCCAGTCCGACCGCATCTCCAGGAGATTCGAGTCACCGACCGGAGCGATGCCCAGCGTCGCAGTTCCCGCAAGATTCAGGTCAACCGCGAAATCCAGGCGGTCCTTCAGGGCAGACATCCCTTGGAGCCGAATCCGCAGATTGGGCTGCCAGCCAGTCGCAGGAGGAGCTCCCTGGAGCATCGTCTCTTCTACACCGTTCACCAGAACCTTGGGCGTTCCCACAATTCCCCGCACGTCCGTCACGGAGAGCGCTAGATAGGGCTCATCCCACGCGATGGTGCCTTCCGTCCGGGGATCGACTATATCGAAGTGGCCTTGCATCTGGCTTCTAAGCTCGTAAACCGCCACCTTGTACAAGCCGTGCCGGCGTTCGCTGGGCACCATGGTCCCACGCATATTCCACGCACGAGGGAAGCTCGTCGCGGTCAGTTGCAGCTTTCGCACAGTGGTCTTCTTCACTCCCTTGTCGTTGGTCTCTGTGGTCTCGACGATCTGGGTATACGGACGCACCAGTATTGGCCCGATAAGGATCTGTGTACCGGCGTAGCTCTCTTCAATTGAGCGTATCGCTGCATCACGATACTTCTGTCTGTCATCGATAATGCCGCTCACCATGTAGAGAGCGATCAGGATCACGCACGCAAGGGCTGAGATCGCAAAGCCCTTCTGGAGGAACATTCGTTTCATCGGGAAATCTCCTAAGCATTGTCTTAAGTGACGTTCTTTTTTTTACTGCGGGGTAGTCACGGAACGCCCAGTCATCCACAGCTGGCTGCGGACGGGGCGGGGCAGCATGCAGCTGTGGCCGGGACAGCTCCAAAACGACGCTCTCTTTGCTTGAACACTTTGAGAGCGGCCTCCAGGTCAGAGGGACGGAAGTCCGGCCACATGCGATCGAGAAATAACAACTCCGCATAGGCAGATTCCCACAGCAGGAAGTCAGAGAGGCGCTGTTCGCCACCTGTGCGAATCAGCAGGTCGACATCGTTCGTGCCGCCATGCTGTTGGGCAAGCAGGTGTCCAAGCAGTTCCGTCAAGGATTGAGGGTCTTTGTTTGAGGTGGAAGACATGTCACGCGCGGCCTGCGCGATGGCATTACGTGACGAGTAATCGACGGCGACGCGCACGTGCATGCGTTGTCCTCTCGCCGTCGCCGTTTCCACTTCGTCGATCTCTCGCAGAAGCGGCTTCGGGAGGCGGTCCCGCCGGCCAATCGCTTCCAGCTTGACCCCGTTGTCCTTGAGCCGTTGGCGCTCCAGCCGCAGGTAGCCGCGCAACAACCAAAAGATGCTCTGGACTTCGAAAGCAGGCCTCCGCCAGTTATCGGAGGAGAAGGCGTAAAGCGTCAAACGCCGGACGCCAAGATCGAGAGCGTGCTCAACGACGCGCCGCACAGCCGCAGCGCCAGCACGATGGCCGGCGATGCGAGGCAGCCCGCGCCCCTCTGCCCATCGGCCGTTGCCGTCCATAATAATCGCGACATGCAATCCACTTTGCATCGCAAAGTTACAAGGCGTAATAGAGAATTCGCTTTGCATCGTAAAGTAACCTCAGAAAAAAGGGGTCAAGCCTTGGATGGAGTAAGGCCAGGCATCAGACCGGCGACGGGCTCGTCCTTCGATACTTTGGCCGCATCCTTTACTACCTGTTCGAGAGTAGCGAGATATTTGAGATAGCGTTCGCGACCAGCAGCAGTGATGCGGCAGAAGGTCTGGGGACGATTGTGTTCGTGGCCCTTGGAAATCTTAACCATGTGTTCTGCTTCGAGCACGCTCAGATGACGGCTGAGATTGCCGTCTGTAAGCGAGCACATCTGTTTCAAGTCATTAAAAACCAGCCCTTTTGGGTGAGTGATGAGGCTTGTCAGCACGCTGAGGCGAGCACGTTCGTGTATTACCCGATCCAAGCCTTCATAGGCGAAACGGCCTTCGCTCCCTCGGGTATCAACCTTCATCTTCGTTCTCCGGTGCGGCCATATGCAGTATGGCCGCCACCAACAATTGACCCGCTCCAAAAGCAAAGCCCATAGTCCATGGGGCGAGGGCGCGGAAATCACCCTGCGCAAGACAGACCAGCCCGCTCAACAGATACCATGCGCCTGCCGCGATTATCGGGCGCGGCAGAAAGCGGCACGACGAGAACACCCCTAGGCTGTAGATGACTTGCCAAAGTCCGGGAAGCATCCAGAGGACCGACGGCGCAAAGCACACCAGGACGCCCGTAATCAGAACCCCCGCACCAACAGCAGGCATGAACTGCTCGACGGCGGTGCGGATCATCTCATCAGAAAGTCCAGAGTGCAATCGCCGGGTACGGGTGTAGATTTGCAAACCGGCAACGACAGAAGAGAGGACGGCAGTTCCGATCCAAAGGCACAGGTAGACCTGTAGGTGGTTAGCGGGGTTCGGCAGCCAAAAAGCTTGAGCGGCTGCAGCAAGCAGAGCGAATAGACCCGTGCCTGCGAGCGTTGCTGGACCGTAGCCGCGAAACTGCGTGCTGCGAGCCATTTGCTTGCGTATGGTGCTGATGTCACTCAACGCACTATGAAGATCGCTCATGCGTCTTCACTTTACATCGCAAAGTGAAATGGAAGCAAGCCAATTTTCAACAAAGCTGCAATTGAACTTGAAGGATGCAAGGTGCTTTGGAGAAGTCGGTACAGGGTCACGCACGCTTCTGCGTAATCTGGCGGAAGACGCGCAGTAAGTTGCCACCCCAGAACTTATCAATGCGTTGCTCGGAATAACCCCGGCGGAGCATCGATTCGGTGATCATGGGCAAGTCGCGGACGTCGCGCATGCCACGCGCCAGCGTCGGTCCTCCATCAAAGTCGGTGCCGATCGCCACATGATCTTCTCCCACGAGCTGAATCGCCCGATCCACCACGCCCACCCAGTCGTCTACAGCCATCATGATCGAATCGGGTACCTGGGCACCCGGCATGGGGAACTGTGGCGCCACCAACTCATCTACTTCGTAGATCGTCTTTCCCTTCACCCGATCCGGAATACTGGTGGTGTCCCAAAACGCTTTCTTCTGGTGCGCGGTCACGTACGCGAACACTTTCGGGTAACTGAACTCACTCCCGATCTGGAAGCCGATAACGCCGCCCTTGGCGGCCAGCTTCTCCAGCAGCCAGTCCGGCATATTTCTGGGGATATCGTTGACACTCCGCAAGCCGTGGTGTGTGGCGACCACGGGAACTTCGCTCACCTCGATGGCCTGCGCTATCGTCTCGTCGGACGAGTGGGACACATTGATCACCATGCCCAGCTTGTTCATCTCGTGTATGAGGTCGCGGCCATGCGGCGTGAGGCCCTTCCATTTGGCCGGCGAGCAACAGGAGTCGGCGTAATTCTGGTCCCAGTTGTGCGCCGAGAGTTGTGCCGAGCGCAGCCCCAAGCGATGCAGATCGCGCAGAACGCCCAGATCCCCATCCAGATCGTAGCTGCCCTCGATATCGAGGACCGCGGCCATCTTCCCCTCAGCGCGAATGCGCTCCACATCATCAGCATTCAACGCCAACGCGACCAGATCGCGGTTCTGTTGCAGTTGGAGCAAGGCATGGTCGACCCGGCGGAACGCCTGCTTGGTTTCGAATCGGCCGGGGTAGTACTCTTCGGGAATGAACACCGACAGGAAGAACGCGCTGACTCCACCTTCCCGCGCGCGGGCCAGATCCCACTGTCCGTCAGGCTGGCGCGTAGCCATACTGCCACCGTGATAGAACTCGCGGTCCAATGCGTGCACGTGGCCGTCGAAGATCAGCGCCCGCTTGTGCACAGCCAACGCTCGCGCAGAGATTTGCCCGGCGGCGTTCGCCCAAAAGCCGGGGTTCAACGCCACGGGCGCCAGAGCGGTGTAGCCGAGAAAGCGGCGGCGGTTTAGCATAGTTCCTCCAGCACCACACCCAAGAATAGGGCGCAAACAAACCGAATCCTAGAGGATCGACCATGCCTCAACCAAAGACACCTGCCAATCGCCCCCGGCTCGCTGCCGTGATCACAGCCTATAAGAGGTTACTGCACGGCCAACACGTTGTGGACCGTTTCCTCGACGGCTACGGATGGGCCGGTACGTTCCATCATCCGGCGATGGACGTAGTTTCACTGTACGTCGATCAACGCGGCGATGGCGACCTGACCCAGGAGCGGTTGGATCGGCACCCCACCATGAAGCTCTACCCCACCATTGCGGAGACCCTGACCCTCGGCACAAGCAAGCTGGCGGTCGACGGAGTGATCGTGGTCGGCGAGCACGGTACCTATCCCTATACCGAGACGGGCATCATGAAGCATCCGCACTTCGAATTCTTTGAGCAAATCACCAAAGTTTTCCGCGACAGCGGCCGCTCGGTCCCCTACTTCAACGACAAAGAGCTGTCGTATACGTGGGATTGGTCAAAGCAGATGGTCGACACTTCCCATCAACTGGGCTTCCCCCTTCAGGGGGGGTCAAGCCTGGCGGTCACCTGGAGAATTCCCTCAGTGGAGCTTCCCCTCGGAGCCACGGTGCGCGAAGCTGTCTCTGTCGGCTACGGGGGTATGGGTAGCTATGATTTTCATGGTCTTGAGACCCTCCACTGCATGGTGGAGCGCCGCAAGGGCGGGGAAACCGGGGTAGAGTGGCTGCAGACCTATCGTGGCGACGGCTTCTGGACGGCCTACGAGCAGGGGGTGTGGTCGCAGGCCTTGGTGAAAGCGGCAGTTACTCGCAGTTCCACTGTGGCCCCTGCCAACCAGAGCTTCACCGATATGTTTCCCACCATCGAGCAGATGCGGGCCATGGTGCCTGATCCGGTTGCTTATCACTATCAGCATCGCGACGGCCTGCGCTGCACCATGCTGCTGATGAACGGCCTGGTGCGCGACTTCACCTTTGCGGCAACGATCGAGGGGCAGTCGAAACCCTTCTCCACGCAAATGTATTTGCCTATGCCGGATGGCCGCACCACGCTGGCCAGTTTCTTCAGCCCGTTGGTGTACAACGCCGAGCAGATGTTCCTGACCGGCAAATCGCAATACCCGATCGAGCGAACGCTGCTGACCAGCGGCCTGTTGATCGCCGGCGTCGATAGCGGTTTCCAGGGTAACAAGCGCCTGGAGACGCCAAACCTGGCTGGCGTGAATTACCAGCCGAATCCCGAATCCACCTTTTGGAGAAGCTAATGCTGACTCGCCGCCGTTTTGTGGGATATTCCGCTTTGTCCTCGGCCATGTTGGCATATCACCCGCTGCTCGAAAAAGGATGGGGTCAGACGCCGGCCCAGCGCCCGCTGCGTCTGGCGATCCTCGGCAGCGTTTATCGCCACCAGTCGCAAATGCAAACCCTCGCGGATCGCTTTCTGGTGGGCTATCCGTATGAAGGCGAGTGGCGTATCCCTGAAGTGAAAGTTGTTTCCGTGTATGTGGATCAGCTGGCGCGCCAGGCCCAGGCTGCGCCCTCGCCCTACCAGCTTGCGATGATGGGCGCCAAGCTGGCGCCGTCAAGTTCGTCGAAGGGAATCGCAGGCGGGCTGGGCAGGGACCAGCATATCCCGGAGAAGGCGGAGTCGACGGATGATCTGAGCAAGGCCCGCGGGCAGCAGTTCGGCTTCCGCCTCTGCAGCAACATTCCGGAAGCATTGCGCTGTGGCGGGGACCGCATCGCCGTCGATGCTGTGTTGACGATCGTCGAGCAGGACGACTACCCGAGCAACAGCAAGGGTCAAGTTCTGCTGCCGAGCTACGACTTTTTCCAGCAGTGTGCCCAGGTGTTTGAAGACGAGGGCCACGCCGTTCCCTACTTCAACTACAACCAACTCTCCTACAGTTTCGATCAGGCGCAAACCATGGTGAAGACTGCGAGCCGCTTGCGATTCCCGCTGCTGGCCGGCTCGTCGATGCCCGTCACCTGGCGCTTGCCGGATGTGGATATACCCCTTGGGGCCGAGGTGCAAGAGGTAGTGATGGCCGGGGCGGGCGGCATGGAGTGGAACGCGCTCGAAGCCCTGCAATGCATCCTGGAACGTCGCAAAGGCGGCGAGACCGGGGTAAAGGCAGTGCAGTTGCTGGAGGGCGACGATGTCTGGGCAGCCGGGCACGCGGGCCGTTGGTCGAAGGATCTGCTGAGCTCCGCTCTTTCCCGGAGCGACACACCTTTAGGCCTCACAGTGCTGGACGGCCGTACGCAGGATCTGGTCGCCTCGGGAGTTTTGCCGCAATTGGTCAAGAACCCGTCGGCTTACTGCATTGAGTATGTGGATGGAACGCGCGCCGCGCTGCTGATGCTCGACGGCGGAATTATGGATTTCAACCTCTCCGCGAGGGTGGCCGGTCACGGCTTGGTGTCGACCCAGTTCTTTCTGCCGCCCCCTCCCAACAATGCTGACTCGGCGCCCCTGGCGGCGAAGATCGAGCAGATGTTCCAGACCCGGCGTGCGCCCTATCCGGTGGAGCGTGCCTTGCTGACCACGGGCGTATGGGAGGCGTGCCTCAACTCGAGGTACAAACTGAACCAGCGTTTGGAGACACCGCATCTGGCGATACGTTACCAACCGCCAACCGAATCGCAATATGCTCGCGCGTGAACAGGCTGCGGAAAAGTTCGGTTTTGTTGCGGCTCCGGCTGTGGCAGGGGCTAAAGAGGGTGTGTGAGAACTCAAATCGGAACTAAAGGACCAAACTAAACTTGACGGGTGCCCCACGTTCGCCTCAGCGTACGTGGGCCGAGTATGAAGTCTTCGAATGCTTTCACTCAAGAATTGAAATCGTTTGAGGGGCTTCGCCCGTCTTTTTCGGCCCACGTACGCTGGTGCGAACATGGGGCACCCGTCAAGTTTAGTGTGATCCTTTAGTTCCGGTTCCGCGCAGACCGAGTTTCTATAGTTCTCACACCCTCTAAAGCCCATCGTATTGCAAGCATTTATGGCACAACAAAACATGAGTTTTTCCGCAACCTGTGAGGGCGTCAGACTATCCTTTAGGAACAACCCCACATCTCGCAAAAAACGCGAGATATGGGCCACCCCCTATTTCTTCTCCTCGAACGATTCGTTCGGGGGTAAAAATTGATGGCTGGCCCAGATCTCTCGTTTTTTGCGAGAGCGCATTTTCTAGTCGGGGCGTCGACCTTCCCAGGTTCCGTGTTGTCCACGGATGCCGAAATTTCCTTCCATGGTGTTGCCGTCAATCATGCCGCGGAACGTCAGCACATTCCGGGTCTTGGTTTTAAACACGATGTGGCGGATGTTGATCGTTCCTTCGATCCCTCCCGACTGGTACGGCCCTTTGAAATGGCCCGTGAGCGTGGTGCCGTTCTGGATGATGGTCACGGTGTGGGTGCCGGTTTTTCCATCGTCGCCCTTGGTGTAGATCACCCAGTCGCCAGCCACATTCGCGGGTGCCCGCTCTTGTGGTAGTTGCTGGGCGAGGCTGCTGCCCAAACTCAGCAAAAGGAAAGCAAAAAAAGCTAGAAACATCTTGTAGTTCTTCATCGAACGCTCCAGTTGATGGACGCAAGCTACTCGGCCTGCATCCATCCGTCGGTTGGATTGTATTGGTTGATGGCTTCTACCGTCTCCATTGACTGGGGGCCCAGGTCCTGCTGATAGACAACGCCGTCGCGGCCCAGGCTGAACGTCATGATGCCGGACTGTTGATAGTTGACCGGGCTGGCAAAGATGGTGAATCCCCCCTGCGCCGTGAGAATGCGGAAAGAGTATCCATGCGAAACCACCGCTTTGCTGGGGGCGCCGGCGCCAAAGATGCCCTTGGCAAACTCATTCAGCCTTCCCAATGGACTGGGGGTCTGCCCTTCGGCAACCTCCCAGTAGAGTCCGTCCTGCTTGCCCGGAGTACTGACGATGGTGTCCGTATATTGGTGCGTGGCCTGGTGATAAAGTTCCTCCGCGTTCGCGATGAGTCTGGCGGCATCCATTGCCGTGAGCTCATTGCCTCCGATACGACGCGCCCGTAATTCTTTTTCGCCGGCAGCGGAGTCGAAGTACCACTTGGAAGAATCATCCTTCGCCAGGGGAATGGGAAAGGGATAGTTGTCGGCTCCCACATACAGCACCTGGCTTCCATCGGTCATCGTGACCCACCGGTTCATCCGATCATACTTTGTGGCGAAGGAACCGGTCGCGGTGGCATCTTCTTTCGAGTCCCCGGAGCTTACCAGCACTTTTGCTTTGGGGCCGAGGACCCGCGCGGCGGCCTGGTCATCCTTGGCCTTGACTGCTGTTTGTAACGCCTGACCTGCTTCATAAGGGTTAGCGAAGGTCAGCTGGGCGGGTGTCGTCGCTGTGTTGGTTGCGTTCTTCGAGCAGCCTAGGATGAAAACAGCCGCCAACATAATGAACGCGGCCGAAGGATAGGAACGGTGCGTGATCGAGCTCTTCGATTGCGAATTCATGTTCGTATATTCCTTTCGAGTGGGATTCATTTGAGTGAAAGCTGCGGGGGCTTAACGCCGGCCCCCACCACGCTCGCCGCCGCCGCCGCGTTCACCGCCACGGGGCTGAGCGACGTGCTGCTGGTGTGGCTGATTAGAATGCTGTTGTTGGTGCGGTTGGTTAAAATGCTGTTGTTGCTGGCCTGCGCGCTGTTGGCGTTGATAGGACACCGGATGCATGCTGTTGCGGCCGCGATCCGATGCTGCCCTGGCCTGGTTGCCGTTACCATTCATAGCAGAGCGTGGCCTATCGGTTCCGAAGGCGTTCGCGCGATCGCCGTTAGCGGGCTGATGTTGCACGCCACCGTTGCCTCCGATCAGGCCGTGATTTCCGTTGTTTCCGCCGTTGGGTGCGTCCGGCCGGTTGCCATTGTTGTGGTTGCCCGCGAAATTGCCGCTGTTACGGTTGCCATCGTTGTTGTTTCTGTTACCGTTGTTGTTATTGTTGTTTTTTAGTTTTTGCTGTTCCTGTTGATCGTCGTCTTGTTGATATAGGTGTTGTGGTTGTAGTTGATATTTCCGCCACCGCCACCAGCTCCGCCCCAGTTCATTCCCCAAGCGCCGAAACCCCAGCCCCCTCCGCCGCCGAAGCCACCGGCGACAAATCCACCACCGCCGAACGCTGCGCCAATGGCCACCCCTGCGCCGAAGGAAACTCCGGCTGCCACTGCGACCGGTGGTGTGTACGCGGGCACCAGCAAGGGCGCTCCGTAAACAACCGCCGGGTTGTACTGCGGAACATACACCACGTTGCTATCGGCAGGTTGGATCACGATGGTCTGTGCGCCCTGCTGAACCACTTTGATCTGCGACGAGGATTGGAGTGTCCCTGCGGCCTGAGCCCTGGCCCGCATGACCTGTACCGCCGCCATCACGTCTGACTGCTGATTGGTGAAGGCTTGGCCCAGGTTAGACGTCCAGGACAGATTCTTCGCCAGATTATGGAGCACCGAGGGGAATTGCGTCAGTGCCTTCACGCTCGGATCCCACGACTGTTGATCCACTGCTTGCGTCAGTGCGGTTCCCTGTAAGTTCGAATTCTGTTGCATCCAGTCATCGGCGAAGGCAACCTCGTCCGCATAGCAGGAGGCGGCGAGCACCTGGGCCACCAACGCGTCCGGATAGAGGGCGATGGGCGCCACCAACGAGTCAAGTTGATCCGATGTGAGGGGCGCCACTGTCGGCGCCGATGTTGAGGAAGGTTGAGGATTGGACTGGGCGGCAACTCCCTGCACAAGCAGAACCGCGCACAGCGACATTGCAAGGACCCGGTGCGTCATCTTGAAAATCATGTCTCTCTCCGTGTTTAAAAAGTGGCGATTTGAGCTTGGCGGTGTTCCCGAACTCATATCTATGCCCTTCTAATTGCACGGCGGTGGCCAAAGTTAAGGCATTGAAAATATGGTAGTTAATGGCGAAGATTTTCACGGGGCGCTCGGGAATTCACGAAACTTCGTGAAGACTCATTACAAAGGCTATGGGCTTTAGTTCTGTGAGAGGGGAAGACTGCAGATCCCTCACTGCGCTCCTAATGAACAACCGCACCTTGGACCGACCAAAAACGTTCGAGGGGCTTCGCCCGACTTTTTCGGCCCACGTACGCTGGTGCGAACATGGGGCACCCGTCGAGTGCGCGGCGGCCGGTACTGTTCATTGTTCCCTTAACTTGCCGCAGGCAAGTCGGCTCCTCCTAATGAACAACCGTACCCTGGACCGACCGAAAGCGTTCGAGGGGCTTCGCCCGGCTTTTTCGGCCCACGTTACGCTAGCGCGAACATGGGGCACCCGTCGAGTGCGCGGTGGCCCGTACTGTTCATTGCTCCCTTATCTCGCCCGCAGGGGCAAGTCAAACGCTCCTAATGAACAACTGGGATCGAGAAGATTGGGACGCTATCCTATACCGTCTGAAATTGCCGCTTGTTGATTTTTAGGGATTTGATCTTGGAGTCCAGGGTGGATGCCGGCATACCTAGACGGGCGGCGGCTCCTGTTGGCCCGGAAATGCGACCATTCGTCTGCGCCAGCGCAGCCTCGATGATCTCTTTCTCCTGAGTCTCTAACTCGTCGGCCAAACGGCCGGGGACGTGAGAGAGCCAACTCTCATCGACAAAGAAGTCTTCGCCATCACAGACGATGACCGACCGCTCAATGATGTTTTGCAGTTCGCGAATATTGCCTGGCCAAGGGTAGTTCTGCAGACGGTCCAGGCTTCGCTTATCGAGGCGGCGGATTTTCTTTCCCGTCTTGCTGGAGAAGCGGTCGATAAAGTACTCCACCAGCAAACGGATGTCGGCCTTGCGCTCGCGCAAGGGAGGAATATGGATAGGGAATACGTTAATGCGATAGAACAGATCACTGCGGAAGGTACCAGCAGCGACGGCTGCCGGCAAATCGCGGTTGGTCGCGGTCACCACGCGTACATCGACCCGAATAGGGCGGCCACCGCCCATGCGCTCAAACTCCCTTTCCTGTAACACACGCAACAGGGCAACCTGCGTCTCAGCCGGTAACTCCCCCACTTCATCCAGGAAAAGCGTGCCCCCGTCGGCCAATTCGAAGCGCCCCAGCCTGCGCTGCAGAGCACCGGTAAACGCACCCTTTTCATGGCCGAACAACTCCGATGCGATCAGGTCGCGCGGGATCGCGGCGCAATTCACGCTGACGAAAGCGCGCGCTGCGCGCGGGGAGCGTTTGTGGATGGCGCGCGCGATCAGCTCTTTGCCGGTGCCGGTTTCGCCGGTGATCAGAACGGTAGCGTCTGTTGTGGCAACCTTGGTCACGCGCGCCAAAACCTTCTGTATGGCCGGCGAGGTGCCCACGATTTCTTCAAACATCGAAACCTGCTCAATTTCTTCACGCAGAACAAGGTTCTCTCTTACGGCCCGGTCCTCTCCTCGTTTGCGGTCATCGATATCGATCCGGGTGCCACACCAGCGAACGATTCGTCCCTGTTCATCCCGTAGAGGGTTGATGTGGTACAGGAACCAGCGATATTCACCGTCGTGTCTCCGCATGCGCGTTTCCATCGCGAAGGGTGTTCCTGTTGACAGCGCCTCCGCTATGCCTGCCTGCAGGTTCTCCAATTCTTCGGGGTGAGTGACGAGCGCGAGAAAGTCCATCGGGGCCATCGGCGGAATAGGTCCAAAGTAGGCCAGCGATGCCCGGTTTCCGTACGAGGCGCTGGCATCTGCCTCCCAGATAAACATGTGTAAAGGATTGAGATCGATCACCTGCCTGAGCTGCCGCGCGCTTTCCGCCAGCGCCTCTTCAGCCCGCTTGAGGTCTTCGATGTCAGTATCCACGCCATACCAGCGAATGATCTCTCCCTGCGGATCGCGAAATGGCAACGCCCGTGTCTGAAACCAGCGATAGCTGCCATCGGCCGTGCGAAGGCGCTTTTCCACCTCATACATGGTGCCGCTCGCCACCGCGGACTGCCACCGCTCCGCCACGCGCTCCGCATCATCTGGATGCAGGCCCCGCTTCCACTCGAAGGCGGCTGCCTCCCCCGTGGGTATGCCCAAATATTCCAGGACGCGCTGATTACAGAAGTCGTTCCCGGTCTTGTTGTCACTCCAAACCATCATCGGAATGGAATTCAGGACAAGTTGAAGTTGGTCTTCCCCTTGCTTCGCTTCCTCGAGAGCGCTCTCTAAGACAGCAATTGTGTGCTGGCGCTCACTTAGGTCCTGGATGACTGCCTGGCGGCCTTCCGGCAACATGGCTGAAAGCGATATTTCTACTGGAATGCTGCTCCCGTCTGTCCGCAGGAGGGTGCGCTCGAAGCGGGATAAACCGTCGGCCAATGCCTCTGCCGGAATCGTGCCGGATGAGAGGTCTCCGGGCGGGTATGTGCTGACGATGTTGACGCCCACAATCTCGCGCGCGGACGCTTTTAGGAGTTGCTCCCCTGCGCGGTTTGCCGAGAGGAAATTGCCTGCGGTGTCCAGCAAATAAATTGCGATTGGAGAGAGCTCGAAGAGCGTCTCGCGCAACTTCTCGTCTGCCTGCCTGAGGTTTTCGCTAAGGGGGGTCGTCATCGTTCTCCCAGCTTCCCGATCTTTCGCAGTTTGTGTAATGAACATAACCCAAAAGACCAGATCCCGAACCTGGCTCTCGCGCGTTTTCACGATTTTTCGCGAATTCCCGATGGTTCGGCTCACTCACGCTCAGTTAACCCTATTTATTTCAGCCATTTAAGTTTGGCGCTCCGATTGCATTTCCAAAGCCTCGTACGAGGGAACGGAAATGTTGAACATCGCGATGGCACGGCAACTTATTGGCACGTTCACGCTTAGCTGCGCCATGAACGGAGTCGGTGCAGCGGTGGTCACCCTAACGATCCTGGCTTGGAACGCCGTGCGAGCGTAGCCTGCGCAAACCTGAAGATAGGGGAAGTATCTATGTGGAAAGTGCAAAGAGCAGAAGACAGCGGACAGGTCGTCCTGCTAGTGAGCGGACGCATTGCGGGGGAGAATTTGGCAGAACTGCGCAAGGTCTTCACTGCGGAGACGACGAATCGGAATTTCATCCTGGACATGAGCGATGTCAGGCTGGTCGACCAGGACTCGATAGAATTCCTGTCACGGTGGGAAGCGAACGGCGCAGAGTTGCGAAACTGCCCGCCGTATATCCGGGAGTGGATCGATAGGGATCGCGCGACCGAAAGTACATACTGAGTGATGGGTGGGAATAACCGGCTGCGGAAAAGAGTCCCGCGTGAAAACCGATCTAAAGGCCGAACAAACCCCGGACGGGAAGCCCATCAAGAGCTTCTAGTCCTTGAGTAAAAGCGTTCGAAGAATTCATAATCGGCCCACGTACGCTGGTGCGAACATGGGGCACCCATCCAGATTTGTTTTGGCCTTCAGATCGGTTTCCCGCAGACTCTTTAGCCCTGCTACGGCGCAGCCGACTAAGACTAAACGAACGATTGTGGGGGAACCGTCCGCGAGGCGCCGCATTGCGGATCAAGCATTCAGAAGTGGTGGCGATACTACTCGTGTCCTGTCGTGTTTCACCAACGGAACGTCGCGCTGGCGAGGCCATACGAAGATCTACCCAAAAAACACAATAAATGAACCGGTATAAAAAGGACCTAAGGAGGCACTACTGCTTCCTTCTGCTGTCCCCAACCCGTGCATCGAACCGGCTTCGCAGCTCTTCCAGTTTTTGATGAATACCGATTGCTCCCTTGATTTGCGACCTCAGCATCCGCATCGCTGCCAAGAGGAGCACAAGGTTGGTAACTGTAAGCAGAGCCAGGAACCAGGAACGATGCCCCCGACCGAGGAATCCCACTATTGTCAATAACAACGCACCTGCTCCTTTCCAAAAAAAGGGATCGGCGGCTCTCACCGCCGGTCCCCACCAGCAGCGCCTAGAAGTCGAACCGCAACGCTACCTGGCCGGTGCGATTGCCGGCATTCTCTGCGGTTTGCGGACCGGTCAGCGCGCCAAATGTAGAACTATCGATGGCCGTGACCGGAGGTGCGAAGTTGGTATGGTTGAGCACGTTGGTGAAGGTTGACTCAAACCGCCCACGCAGCCTCTCCGTGACGCGGAAGTTCTTGGCAACTCCCAGACTGACAGCCCCAGTCCCTGGACCTTCGAGAATCCCTACCCCCGCATTCCCGAAGCGCCCAGCGCCAGCCGGAGTGGGCGAAAACGCCGCCAGGTTGAAGTAATGTGCCCGTGACTGTCCGGCGTAGAACTTGCTCGACACTACATCCGGACGAAGGAGTACACCGCGGTTGGCGACGTTCGTATTGGACTGGTCTGCCGCCCCGCTGATCGATGGGGTAAGCCAGGGCCCAGTCTCCAACAGAGTGACCGTTGTTAGATCCCACCCACCGAGGAACGCGTCTTTGATCCCGCCGCCGTTCATCCACGTCCGTCCGCGGCCTACCGGCAATTGGTAAACACCCGTGAGCAACATGCGATTACGCCGCGTGCCTTCCACGTTGCCCAGATTCTGTTTGATATGGAAGCGATCGGCGACTGGCAATCCGTAATTCACTTCGCCGGCGAAGGCAGTGGGTGCATCGCCCTGGTTGTCCGCCTTGTTGACCGCATAGGTGTAGTTGGCGTCGTAGGAAAGCCCATGCTGCAACCGCCGGGTGACCCCAAATTCAAATGCATGGTAGTTGGCCTCACCCGCGTTGAATGTGCTCGCAAGCGAAAACCAGTTTTGATAAGGAGCCCGAGGGTCCACGTAAGGGTTGGCAGACGTTCCCGACACGTAAGGGCTGGTGCCGGCAGGGATCTGGTTGAGATCTTCCGTGATACTCAGCCGGTAGGTGTGCATGCCCACATAGCTCGCGCGCACAGTGGTGCTGGTGGTGAGCTCGCGTTCGACGGTCACGTTCCACTGGTTGGCCTGCGGGTCCCGATAGTTCGGATCGACCCCTTGATCCAGACTTCCTCCGCCAATCTGGACTCCGGTGCTGGGAGGCGCGGTGTTGGGAAACTGGATGAGCGGAGTATTTGCTCCGGCCGTGTTGGTATTGGAGTAGCTGTGGAGGCTGGATGTAGGGTTTCCACTGTTGTTGAACGACAGTGGGCCAAGGTTGGTCATGGTAAACACACCAAAACCCGCGCGCACAACCGTCCTGGTATCGTTGAACGGCCGATAGGCGACTGCAAATCGCGGTTGAAAATTGCCCTTGTAGGTTTTGCGCAAGCTTTGCGGCAGGCCATCCTGGCTGGCCGTCACATACTTGGAACAGGGCAGCGTGGTCGCCACCAGGTTGCAGGCATTGAACGATTGCTGAAAGGCCACGTTCGATGCCGTGATGTTTTGCGTGACCAGGTATTTCGCCAGCGCGTCAGGCACGACGACAGAGTTGTTGCGTTGGTCGAAGTTAGCCAGGTTGCCGCCATCTTCCTGGAAGCCGGGGAGTACCTGCCAGCGGAGTCCATAGCTCAACGTCAGCCGGCTGTTGAACTGGTATTCATCTTCAACAAACAGGCTGTACTGGGTAGCCGTGCCGCCTACATCGGGGCTCGAGACTGCAAAATTCAGTGTGGTTGGCGCACCTTCGAGGAAGTCGCCAAACGCGTTGCCGGTAAATGTTGGTTGGAAGATAAAGCTGCCAAAGTCATCGGAAGCGAATTCCGGAGCAAAACTCTCCAGGTCGAAATAACGCACGCGCCGAATATCGACTCCGGCTTTCACTGTGTGGGTGCCGAAGGTGCGGGTGACGTTATCGCTGAATTGGGTCGTCCTGGATTGGGTGATCCCCGCTTTGTCGCGCCCGATGGGCGTGAGCCCTGTACCGGCACTAAAGTTGAACGTAGGAAAAGCATGCGTGAGAGGATGCTGGCTGATGTTCACTCCCGTGAGCCCTAATTGGCTCAGGGCGGCCGCACCCTGAATGGGAAAGTTAACGCTCGTCGTCACATTCGTAAAGCCGTAACGAAACTCATTCAGCATTTTTGACGTGAGAGTGTAAGTATGGGAAAGCAGAAAACTGCGGTTATGCACGGAATCGACATCATTCGGCAAAAAGGGATTGGCAGCATCTTCCGAGATGTTCTTCCGGCTAAAACGTGCATAGGCAGACTGCTTGGTGGTGATCGTTTGATCGAGACGAATGTCGGCGCCGTCGGTCCGTGCCGGGGTCGATTGAAAGTTCTCGTAGTTGTAGCCTGATTGTCCGGCTACATTCGGAAGCGGAACGTACGTCAACAGGGCTTTGGCGGCAGGGCTGATGTTTGTGATGGGCGTGGTCAGCGACGGATCGAATCCGGTCAGATCCCCGTTCCGCTCCGCGACGGTCGGCACTTCCAATTGCTGCGCCACCGCCGTCGTCCGGCGGTTCCCCTCATAGTCTGCGAAGAAGAAGGTTTTGTTGCGTCCATCATAGAGATGGGGAATGGTGAGCGGCCCTCCCAGGGAAAAGCCAAAGGTGTTAAATTTCTTCGGCGCCTTCCCGCTGAAGCCATACGGGTCCGCGTCCAGCGCCTGGTTCTGCAGATACTCAAACGCGCTGCCGTGGTACTGGTTGGTTCCGCTCTTGGTAGTAAATGTCACATCACCTACCTGCGAAAATTCCGCACTGTTATTGAAGGCGGTCACCTTCACCGCAGCGAGGCCCTCTTGCGAAGGGTAGGCATCCTGGAGCGCACCGTTTTGACGTACGTTCGCAGTGGAAATGCCATCGACCGAAAAGTTGACCATCGACGAACTGGCGCCGCCCAGCGCGATATTGCCGGAGCTGTCTGTCTGCACATTCGAAGAGAGTCCCAGCGAGCCGAGCGGGCTGGTGGTTGTCGCCCGATTATTCAGCGGCAGCTGCGTCATCTGCAGGCTATCTTTGGAGTCAGCCAGGGTAGCGTTCTCCGTATTGATCTGTGCCGCGTCGGAGGTTACGACGACCGTATCGGTTTGTGCCGCAATATTCAGCACCGCGGTCAGTCTTAGATCCTGGCGTGCCTCCACCGAAATTCCATTGATCAGGGTTTCGGCAAAGCCATCGTGCGAAGCACGCAGAGTGTAGTGTCCGGCCTTGACGTTTTCGAAAGCAAACGTGCCGGATGCATCCGCCTCCGCAGTCTTATCCGTGTTCTCATCGTTGCTGTGGAGAACCAGTTTCGTCCCGGATACGGCGGCGCCGGATGCGTCCTGGGCAATGCCTCGTACGCTGCCGAACGTTGACTGCCCGAATACAGGTTGAGCTATCATCATCAACAAGACGAGCATCAGCAGCAGCACCCAGGCACGCTTGTTTCTAACCTCATCCATGAAATAAAAAGAATTGCTTTTGGTTTTCATCTTCCTCACCTCGAACAACCGGCATCGCCGGCTTTCTCCAGTGGACCAAGAAACCCATTAATTGCGCATAAGCCTCATCCTTATGAGTTCTTAATGCCTTTAACGCTAGACTCTGATTCTGGGCAAGACTGTGGCGGATAGATTCAATCATCGAGCGGTGGCGAAATTGGTCATCGGCGTTGCAGCAGCTCTTTGCATTACCTGGGTTGCCTACAAGCTTCGCTTTAATCTCTCTTCGGCGACTTCGGTCCATTTGCTGTTAGTCACTGTCATTGCATTGCGGTGGGGCTTTCTCGAGGCCAGTGCAGTCTCGCTGGTGTCAGTGGGCTGTCTCGATTACTTCTTTACCGAGCCGCTCTTCCACCTGTACATCACCGACCCCCAGGATTGGGTCGCGCTCTTTACTTTCGAAAGCGTCGCCCTCGTGGTGAGCCGTCTCTCTAACCAGTTAAGCCGCCATGCAAGCGCCGCGGAAGGTCACGGCACAAACCTCCAGAAGCTTTACGAACTCAGCCAGGGCATTCTTCTCCTCGACGGTCAATCGATCGAACAACAGCTTGCTTCCCTCATAAAGGAGTGCCTGGGAGTGAGAGGTGTTGCACTTTGGAACGCCCACGACCTTCGCATCTCCCTCCAGGGCGCATGCGACGTTACTGAGGAGGAAATGCGGTCGATCTACTTCAGCGAGATTAGCCAGGACGACCCGGTGACGAGTTCCTCGCGCCGGGTGCTGCGCTCCGGCACGCGCCCCATTGGTTCTCTGTTGCTCCGTGGTCACTCGCTGGATGTGGCTTCGATCAATGCCACTGCCTCCTTGACGGCGATTGCGATCGAACGAGCCCGCTCCTTCTCCGCGGAGAGCGATGCCGAAGCTGCGCGCCAGGGCGAGCAGTTGCGCTCCGCGATTCTCGACGGTCTTGCCCACGCCTTCAAAACGCCTCTTACTACTATCAAGAGCTGTAGTTCGGGGCTCCTCGAAATGGATCGCCTCTCAGGTATAGAAAAGCGGCTGGTGACTCTTATCGATACCGAGGCCGGCCGTCTTGATGACCTGACCACCCGCGTGCTGCGCACCGCTAGAGTGGACTCGCGCACCCTTCATCCCAAGCGGGAGCGTTTGCAAATTTCGAGCTTCCTGGAGGAGAGCGTCGCAGAAGCGGCCCAGGAGCTACGCGACCACCCGGTTGTCATTCATCCGCTGGCCCGCGAGAAGGTATTCTGGGCCGACAAGCAGCTACTCAAAATGGCTCTCTGCCAGCTATTCGATAACGCCGCAAAATACAGCTCTCCGGGAGCTGCGATTACCATAGACATCCTGGAGGAAGAGGCGGAGATCCTCATCGCGGTCGGCAACCAAGGCTCGTTCATTCCCCGGCAGGAGTGGGACAAGATCTTCAAGCGATTTTACCGCGCTCCAGGATCTAACTTGAAGGCTCCCGGTACCGGCATTGGTCTTTCGGTCGTCAAGCAGGTGACAGAGGCTCACCGGGGGCGTGCCTGGGTAAGCAGCGACCTGCAGGCCGGCACCACCTTTTATCTCGGCTTGCCCAGGGCAGCCAACGAGGAGGGCTGATGGAACAGCGATGGAACGTCCTCGTCGTAGAGGACGACGAAGGCATTCGCCAAAGTCTATTTGAGACTTTGAGCGCGCTCGGCTTTGTCATTGGCGAGGCGGCCACGGGAGAAGAAGCCCTGGTGCGTCTGCGCATGGTGGACTACGACGCCATATTGCTCGACATCAACATGCCAGGAATGGGTGGCATGGAGGCCTGTCGCCAGATGTCCGCCATGTTTCCCCGCCTGCCCATCATCATGCTCACGGTACGCGACGAAGAGGACGACAAGGTGGAGGCACTCGATGCCGGTGCGGATGATTATGTAACCAAACCATTTCAAATCCGCGAATTGACTGCGCGCCTTCGCGCCTCCATACGCCGCTCCCAGACGTTGCCTTTGCCACCCGATGCGCCCACCGTCATCGGCGCGCTGAAGCTGGATCCGGTGCGCTACCGGGTCGAGAAGGGGGGGCAGGAAATTCACCTGAGCCCAAAAGAATTCGAGATGTTGCGTTACCTGATGCAACATGCGGGCAGGCCTATTGCTCATAATCGACTGCTCATCTCCATCTGGGGACCGGAGTATGGAAATGAGCGGGAGTATCTACGGGTGCTGGTAAGCCAGTTGCGTAAGAAGATCGAAGACGACCCCGCACATCCGACTTATATCCTGACCGACAGCTATGTCGGGTATCGTTTCCGCGAAGCGTGAGCCAACCGATGATGACACGTCTGACCGCTATTGCCATCCTTCTCGTGGCCGCAATTCTTGAAGCGGGCGGCGACGCGCTGATGAGGGCCGGTTTGCAAACGAATTTAGGGTGGAAGCGTGTCTCTTTCTTTTCGATTGCTGCGCTTGTTTTGTTTGCGTACGGATGGACCGTCAATGTGCCACCATGGGATTTCGGCAAGTTGATCGGGATCTATATCGTGTTCTTTTTCCTCGTGGCCCAACTTATCTCCTGGTTGGTGTTTAAGCAGACTCCCTCCATTACACTGGTGATCGGCGGGCTGCTCATCGTAGCCGGCGGCATTGTCATCTCTATGGAAAGAACATAAAACGGTGGCGGAGATGGTCACGCGGGGTCGAGTTTTTCGCGTTGCCGTTCGCAAGTTCGAGCCTTTTGAATTGGCGCTTGCGAAGCAGTGGGACAGTTTTGAGCAACGCCACCATACGGGCCACCACTTGGAAGTGGTTTCTTTGGACCTGCACCCGCTCTATGATTTGCTGTTTGTGAATCGTGGTTTGCAGTCTGGTGATTGGGATGCGGCCCTCGTTAGCACAGATTGGCTGACCGAAGCGTCGGAATCAGGAGCGCTTGTCGACTTGGCGCCGAACCTTGAGCAAAGTCCACCGGCAGGTTACCCCGATGCGTGGACTGACTCCTTGTTGCGGCTGCAACGATTCGGTCATCGGGTCCTGGGGTTGCCGTATCATGATGGGCCGGCATGCCTGATCTACCGTAAAGACCTTTTTGATGATCGCGTAGAGCGTGATCGCTTTTCGCAACAGTACGGAGAACCGCTACGCGTGCCGCAGACTTGGGAGCAGTTTCGGCGCGTCGCCAGGCACTTCACCTCTCCCGGAAAATTGCTTTATGGCACCGTGCTGGCGGCATATCCAGACGGACATAATACGGTCTACGATTTTTGCTTGCAACTGTGGACGCGCGGCGGGGAGCTTTTCGAGAATTCGGGAAGGATGCGGCTGGATACAGCTGAGGCTCATGAAGCCTTGGAGTTCTATCGGACGCTTCTGAAAGACGCCTCGGCCGTGCATCCTGATTCGCAAAAGTTTGACTCCGTGAAGTCCGGCTACGCATTCGCTGCTGGTGAAGTGGCGATGATGGTGAACTGGTTCGGCTTCGCATCCATGTCGGAAACCATTTCTCAATCCAGGGTGAAAGGGTGCGTCGGCATCGCACCGATACCCTCCGGCGGTGGTCCGCGAGTTTCCTTGAATGCTTATTGGATCCTGGGCCTGCCTACCGGCAGCCAGCATCGCGCAGTAGCGTGGCAATTTCTCAGACATTGCGCAAGCCCGGAGATGGATAAGTTACTTACCCTTGAAGGCGGAATCGGTTGCCGTAAATCAACCTGGTCGGACGCGGAGGTGAACTCCCGGATCCCGTTTTACCATTGCCTCGAAGAGCTCCATGAGAATGCGAGAGAATTGCCGCGCCGCGTCAACTGGTCGCAGTTGGCGGGTGTGATCGACGGCGCGGTTCAGGATGCCATCCATTCCGGCGAGGCAACCGCTGCAATTCTTGAACGCGCCCAACGGCTGGCAGACGAAGCATGTTTCCAAGGAGACAAAGGTCTGGGGTGATTTCGACTGCATCTTTCGGCAAAGGGGCTTTCCCAATCTGTTGGGCTCATGCTAATGTCCCACTGTCCGACGCTCGCCACAACCGCCGGTTCCTGGAGCAAGTGAGCCATGCAGAGTAGCAACCCCGCATCTAATCTTGGCATTTACGTCTATGCCGCCGGCGCCATCTTTCTGGGCTTTCTCGGCTTGGCTTTCGGCGACTTTGCCATGACGTGGCAGAATGTCGGTCCCCACACCCCGTTCCGTGTGCCGCTCGCGTATCTTGCGGCGGTCCTCGAACTCGTAGCGGGGATCGCCTTGCTGTGGCCCCGCACGGCCCGCGCCGGCGCCTTGACCCTGATCATCCTTTACTCGGCTTTCACGCTCGTCTGGATACCTAAGTCATTTGTTAATCTCGGCAATTATGACCCTATCGGCAATGTCTTTGAGGAATTCGCCCTGGTCGCTGCCGGTCTGGTCCTCTTCGCAACCTTCTCCCCTGCCGATTCGTCCGTGGCGCGGCATCGGCCCTTCTTCGTGCTCCTGTTTGGTCTTTGCCCCATTTCCTTTGGCATCGTCCACATCGTTGATATGCCCGGCCTGTTGAACCCGATTCCGGCTTGGCTGCCGCCGAGCAAGATGTTTTGGGCTTACACCACCACCATCGGCTTTTTCGGGGCCGCGGTAGCCATCCTCACCGGAATTAAGGCCGAACTCGCCGCACGACTCCTCACTGCGGAGATCATGATCTTCGAGGTGCTTTTCTGGATTCCGCAACTCGTCGCGGACCCCCGCAATCACTTCAATTGGGCGGGCAACGCGATCTCTGTATCTATCGGGGGCGCTGCCTGGGTCGTTGCGGACTCGATCTGCCTAGCTGCCAAACGAGCGCCAGCCCATACCGAGTCCGCTCAGCTCAGCACCCCCGCCTTGCTATAGAGTTCTACCACCTGGGCTCCAGGAGTTAGCTCCGCCTGAGCGCTCTTTACGGAGCAGAATCAGCCTCACCAAGCAAATGTCACTCAATCAGAAATGGCTAGAGTCTTAAAAACCAGCGCCTTGAACTTTGCAGCATCCGCCTGAGTGCATACATCTGTGTTCGCAGGCGGAATCGCATGGCCACTATATATATCGTCGCCATAGACCAGCATCCCGCGAGTGTACTCGCCCTCCAGCTCCACGCGAACAAACACCTGCATAAACCTCATGCCGATGGATGGATCGATGGCGAGCGAGACCGCCATGGGATCTGCGTTCACAGAGCCGGTAGCTCCGCGATACTTCATCTCATAGGTTCGCCTCAGATTATTCGAGGTTATGAAGAAACGGCTTCGCTTCGTATTCAACGAAGCAGCATGATCGTAATCTTCCTGAACCAGCACCGAATCGCGGTTGCTAATGTCGGCCGCATTTAAGGTGATGACGGCTCCGGACGAGAACACGATGTCCGCCGCTTCAGGATCGACAAGGACGTTGTAACTTGGCGGCATGCCGGGCGTCGCATAGCGTCCGCCGACAAAAAGTATGCCCTTCAGTTTGCTCGCAAAGCCGGGGTCGCGGAGAATAGCCATGGCTACGTTGGTCAGCCCGCCCAGCGCGAGAATCGTGATTTCGTTCGGCGCTGCGTTCACTGTCCGGATCATCATGTCCACGGCGTGTTCCGCTTCAGGCTTCTGCTTCACGTTCGGCACCTCCACGTCACCGAGGCCATACTTGCCGTGGATGAACGATGCCACTGGATAAGGACGATTCAACAGTGGCTTGGCCATTCCGCGATACACAGGTATCCTGCCGCCTTTGCCGGCCAGGTCGACCACGAACAGAGCATTGCGCACCTGCTGGTCGTAGCCTTCTGTTCCCATGTTGCCGGGGCAAACCGTAATCGCATCCACGACAAGTTGAGGCGCGGTCATCGCCATCAGCAAAGCCAGAGCATCGTCATTCCCTGGGTCAGTATCGATGATGACGCGCCGAATGCCTCTCAGCCGTGGCTGAGCCACGGTGGCTCCATTCGGAGGGAGGATGGCTGATTTTTCCTGCGCCTGCAGAAATCCTCCGGTTATGCCTTTGCCCGCAAGCAAGAAACCGCCTGCCGCCATTCCGCCGAGCGCCTTCCGCCGCGTCCACATGCCGTCCACTCCTCCTACGATTGGTATTTCTCAGGTATTGTCATGCGTAGCGCGTATCAGCCTGGCAACGGAGGCGCACGCAACTATCAGCATACGCAACTGGGCTCCCGCAAAATCTTCCATCCAGGTATCCGTCGCGCGGTTCGCGTGCACGGCAAGCAGCGCGCCCGCCATCATGCCCACAGCATTGCCGATCGCCAGCACGCTTTCTGCTTCCATGTCCAGGGCGCCCACCCCTGACTCCTGATACATCTTCAGCGTGTCACTCACATTTGCGGGTGCGTTGGGATAGCGTCTGCCTTGCCCTGCATAGTAGCTATCGGTGGATGCCACGACCACGGCAGCATTCGGGATCTTCTTCTCCTCAGCAACGTGAGACAGAGCATGAACAAGGTCCGGATGCGCGTGGACCGGTCGCGTCCCGTGGTCGTAGAGCCTGGCTGCGCCACCTCCGCGCACCGCGCTCGAAACAATGAGAAGCGAACCGAGCTCCAGATGGGGCTGAATCGCACCTGCTCCACCGACTCGCAGCGCAATTTTGCACCCGAGCTCAGCCGCCTCGACAAGAGCAATCTCCGTAGAGGGGCCTCCGATGCCGGTCGAGCAGACACCTAATTCCGCGCTTTCGAAGGACCCAACTCCCACTCGAAACTCTCGATTTTGACCGATGATTCGAAAGTCATCGAGCACGGAACCGAACATGTCCACGCGTCCGGGATCGCCTGGAAAGAGAATGGCCTTCGGTAGATCTCCGACCCTGCAAGGCAGGTGTGGCGCTTTGCCGTTCAGCCAGGGAGAAGCTGCGCTACGTGGATTCATCGTTCTGCGATTTTAATCACTCCATCCCTGCCCACAAGGTTTGGTGCTGATTGACATCCGCGACCGATGGACAGCTATTGCGATATAGGCTATAACCAACTCACCACGCTTCATTTCAGGGGAGAGTTCATCGGGCTCTTCGGTTGGGCATCGGGCCGAAACGACCACCCTACGCCAGTTGTTCTCGGAACTTAGCCGGGAAGCTCTACGGCGCGCTTCGACGACCACCTGGTGCATTTGTAGACATCTTTGTAAAGCTGTGCACCGTTTATCGCTGGTCAGGTTTTTAACTCCAGAGAACGAGGGCAAAGTGTTTCCTGTACGTCGGTCGTCATAGGGGGCGTCAGGAGCACGACCGAATGATCGAATACCAGGCTGAACAACGGGATACCAGGGATTCCAGCACGCAGCTGTCGCCGAATAGGCATGCCCGGCTCGCGTTGTGGGTGTCTGCGCTGGGTTTCGGAATCGAAGGGTTCGATCTGCTGCTTCTGGTCTTTCTTCTCGCACCTATCTCTGCGGCCTTTGGACTCACGACGACGCGCGCTGCTTCGCTGATGACTGGCACCCTGTTCGGGGCCGTCATCGGTGGCATCGCCTTCGGCCTGCTGAGCGACTACTACGGGCGTATCCGCGTCCTGCGCTGGACGATCCTGCTGTTCGGCGTATTCACCGGTCTCTGTGCCTTAGCGCAAAGTTTCTGGCAACTGCTCCTTTTTCGCTCGCTGGCAGGTCTCGGTTTTGGAGGCGAGTTCGGCGTCGGTCTGGCGCTGGTAGCGGAAACCTGGCCGGCCCTCCTGCGCGCCAGGGCCTCATCGTATGTCGCTCTCGGAGGCCAGGCGGGCATCCTTGCCGCAACTCTAGTCACACCGTTGCTTTTGGGGAGAGTTGGATGGCGCGGCATGTTTCTAATCGGGGTTGCGCCGACGCTGTTTTCGCTGGGACTGCGTAAATTTCTGAAAGAACCGGATGCGTTCGTGAAGATGCAATCCAAAGGACACGAAACATTCCCGGTGCGTCTGCTCTTTCAGGACTTGCAGACGACGCGAACGAGCTTAGGCGTGATCACACTCTGCTGCGTTCAGCAGGTGGGCTATTACGGTCTGATGACCTGGCTTCCGTTTTACCTCACAGTCAGGCATGGATTGACGTTGACTCAATCGTCGCTCTGGACATCGGTTACGGTCATCGGCATGAGTTCCGGCATCTGGATGTTTGGTCAGCTGGCTGACAGGGTCGGCCGCCGCCCCGCGTTTCTTCTCTTCCAGTGCTGCGCTGCTGTCATGGTCGTTCTCTACTCGCAACTGCAACACAGTCTCGCATTGCTGGTTGGCGGGGCAATCATGGGCATCTTTGTAAACGGAATGCTCGGTGGTTATGGCGCTCTCATCTCTGAACTGTATCCGACTGAGGCTCGAGCCACCGCCCAAAACCTGTTCTTCAACATAGGCCGCGCGATCGGCGGGCTCGGGCCGCTCATCATCGGAGGGCTCGCAGCGCGATACTCGTTTTCCGTCGCGATCGCTCTCCTCGCGCTTTTATATGTTGTGGATGTCTTCACGACGATATTCCTGATTCCGGAAACGAAAGGAGTTTTGCTGGCATAGGAGGCTGCGGAAGAACTCGATGGAAGTCCCTGCGGGACTTTTGAAGACTTTTTCCACGAAGGCGGAAGGTAGCAGCATCCATCCACTGGTTGCGCATCAAGAAGCTGTGGACAGCCTCTAGCGATTAACGTGACTGCAAGATCGCGGTGAGATGTTTCTGGCTGCGACCTAGTCTATGACCATGGCCAATTGATCGCCGGTTCACCGATGCCCGGCGGGGAGGATGTTTGATGACGTATAAGACAGTGCATTCCACAATGACGAGATGGGCGCTCGCCTGCGGTCTATTAGCTGCCGCCGGCGCCGGCCATATTCACGCTCAGTCCGCGGTCGATGGCGCCGTCGCCGGAACCGTTCTCGACCCCAGCGGCGCAGCGATTTCCAATGCCACCGTCCTGGTGCACAGCACGGCCACCAACGCTGATACCACAGTAAAGAGCGACGAAGCCGGCTACTTTCGCGCGTCTCGTCTTGTGCCCGGCGACTACACCGTCAAAGTGACGTCGGCTGGATTCTCAGGATTCACCGAAGAGCACGTCATCGTGCAGGTCGGGAAGCTGACCGAAGTTGCTCCTAAGCTGAACGCCGACTCGACGACAACAACCGTCGAAGTTTCAGCAGATGTGCCTGTCATCAACTCGGAATCCTCCGACTACACGACCGACTTCAACCCGACCGCGCTCAGCACGCTCCCTATCAACGGACGCCACTGGACGAGCTTCGCACTTCTAAGCCCCGGCGTGACGCTCGGCAATAGCGCCTTCGGCCTGGTGAGTTTCCGTGGCTCCAGTAACCTGCAGAACAACTTCCTGGTCGATGGTGTGGATGACAACGACGCGTTCCAATCCGTGGAGCGCGGCTACACCCGCGTTGGCTACTCCACGGCCGAAGACGCCATCCTTGAATTCCAGGTGCTTACGTCGAATGTCTCAGCGCAGTACGGACGGGCGACGGGTGGTGGTGTCAATGCCGTCACTCGCTCAGGCGGCAACGCCTATCATGGCGACGCATTCGAGTATTACCGCGATAACGACTTCGGCGCGACGAACCCGTTCAACATCCTGCAGACCATCCCGACACCCGTCTACGTTAAGCCCAAGGATAAGCGTCATCAGTACGGTGGCAGCTTCAGCGGCCCGCTCAAGAAGAACAAGTTTTTCTTCCTCTACGCGTTCGATCAGCAACGGCGCAACTTCCCGATCCTTGCTGTGCCGACGCCGCAGTTCACGTCGTATACGAATGCCTCGTACAACAACTGCGCGAACGCTGCCGGTGGCGCGGCCGTCGATGCCGTCACCTGCGCACTGGACCGCGGAGTCACCGCGGCGCAGATCACGGCGGCGGAAAACTTCATCGGCTCTCAGGCTGGCGTTGCGCCGCGTCAGGGCGACCAGATTCTCAATTTCCTCAAGCTCGATTACCGGCTGAACGACAACAACTCCGCGTCGATCAGCTACGATCGTATGCGTTGGAATTCGCCCAACGGAATCCAGACCAACCCCGTCGTGCGTCGCGGCATCACCTCGCTTGGCAATGACTACGACAAGGTAGATTCGGTCATTGGCAAAATCACCACCGTGCTTACGCCACGCATGTCGAATGAGCTTCGCGTCGGCTACGGGCGTGAGTTCGACTCCGAGAATGGTAACAAGCCGCTGCCCAATGAGCCTACGACGACAACCGGTGGCCTCCCGCCAAGCGAAAACATCTCGCCGAACTCAGGCTTCGTGCTCGGCACGCCGTATTACATCCCGCGCACGAACTACCCGGATGAGCGCGTCATCGAAGCTGCGGACAACGTCACCGTAAGCCTGGGCAACCAGACCATCAACGCCGGTTTCGATTACCACTGGGTCCAGGACAACATCATCGACGTGGACTACCTCCATGGCCAATATACGTACTCGCAGGTCGCAGACTTCTTCACTGACTATGCCCACTATCTAGGCAATGCGGCGGCCGGTTGTACTTCAGCGCGTAATAGCTCCGTGGGCGCGCTTCCGTGTTATTCGTCTTTGCAGCAGGCGTTCGGCCGTGCGCAGTTCGTCTTTCACACCAACGAATACGCCTTCTATGTGCAGGATGATTGGAAACTCTCCCCGCATTTCACGCTCAATCTCGGCCTGCGTTACGACTATGAACAGCTGCCCGCAGTGAAAATTCCGAACCCCGCGGCCCCGCTCACTGCGAAGATGCCCAGCGATAAGAACAATATCGCTCCGCGCATCGGCTTCGCCTGGGATGTATACGGCCACGGCAAAACGCTGCTGCACGGAGCGTACGGGGTCTACTATGGACGCATCCAAAACGGCTCGATCTTTCGCGCCCTCTCGGCCACGGGTTCATCCAACGCGCAATTCCAGCTGACCACCTCGCCCACCACTGCGGGAGCGCCGCTGTTCCCGAACATCGTTTCCACCTCGACGCCACCGCTGGTTTCCAACGTTGTCGCCTTCGCGTCAAACTTCCAGAACCCCTATAACCACGAAGCGGAGCTCTCGATACAGCAGGACCTGGGCTACAAGACGGTGCTCGGTATCGCGTATCTTGGCTCATTTGGCCGCGAGCTCCCGAACCTGGTCGACACCAACATTGCTCCGGCAACAACGACAAAGACTTACACCTTCTCAGGCGGTCCGTTGGCCGGCAAGCAATGGACCGTGCCCGTCTACGCGGCGCGCGCTACTACCTTTCCCGCAAACACCCGGGGCTATAACGCCTTAACGGAAATATTCTCCAATGTGAACAGCAGCTACAACGCTCTTGCGGTGACGGTAGAGCATCGTCTCGCTCAGGGCGTTCAGCTTTCCACCAGCTACACCTGGTCGAAGTCGCTGGACTTCAACGTCAACCAGACGGCAATCCCCACCGAAACCAATGACCCAACGGATCCATTCACCGTAGCCCCCGATTACGGTCGCTCGGTTAATGACATTCCACAGCGCTTTACCGGCAACATCACCTTGCAGCCAACGTTCAAAATCGATAACAGGGCAGCTTCTTACGCAGCGAACGGCTGGGTGCTCGCTCCGGTATGGACAATTCAGTCAGGCATTCCGTACAGCATGGTTCTGTCGAGCGGAACCTCGGTGACCGGGGGTTCCACCAGCTTCAATGGGTCCGGCGGGTTGAACATCGTGAATTTCCGTGCCTATCGAAATCTCGGCAATAATTCCACCCTACCGGGCATCGCGCGCGACCAGTACCGCTTCGCGAGCATCGATCAGGTGGATTTGCGCCTGTCGCGTTCCTTCCCGTTTCTTGAGAAGTACAAGATCACACTTGCCGCTGAAACTTTCAATATCCTTAACCATCAGCAGTATTCTGCCTATAACACCACCGCCTACACACTTTCCGGCACCTCAGCGGTCTACCAATCGACATTCGGAACCCCATCCGCGGCCGGCAACACCATTTATCGTGAGCGACAGCTTCAGTTCTTCGGACGCTTCGAGTTCTGATCCATTGCTTACATCGTGGGGGCAGTCGCAGTCGCGGCTGCCCTTTATTGTTGGAATGAAGTAAAACTGCGTGCCGGGCGGATGTACATCTGATCCGAAAAGGCGAACCGCTGAGGGGAAACTCTCAAGCGCGCCAACTCTACTTGGCACCGGCAACTGCTGGTTGATGCTCGGGCACTGTGAATTTCACGAGCTCGTGAGTGATGACCCGGTGAGCCGGATCGGCGAGTTCGAATAGAACTTTATGCGGACCGGGCGGCAGCCCCACGAGAATTACCGTTTCTCCACTCGCGTCGACAAAGTGCCACGGTGCATCGTCAACGGTTATGTGGAGGTGGCCAATGCGCGGCGACACTTCGAGAGCCCCTTTACCAAATACCGGTACCACCCGCAGATTTTCAGTGCGGTACTGAATGAAAACACGCCCGGACTCCAATGGCTTCGGAAGCGGTGGATCGACGATCAATCGGGCCGGTGGTTCATTCTCTATCGCGACCAGGGGCGATGCGCCCCGGATCTCTCGTGCGCTCTGAGCAGAGATCTTAGTGCCGAGCAGGGCGCCGGCGGCCACAACGGTCATCAACACAATTGGGGTATGCACGCGAATCCTTTCGCAAACGAAGTCTCTCGTGGGAATATTTCCGGCAGGAATACAACGCTTCTCCAAGCCGGGTGCTCATCGGATTCGCGATGCTCTGCTCAATGCAGCCTTAGCGGAATCTGCCAAGGTGACCACCGCGGCCGCCAGCATGATGAAGTCCTTGACGATTAGCCGTCCAGCGGCGGAAAGATAGGGAAACCCGTGATTGGCGTCTCCCAACGCCGGGACCCAAGCCTCCGGAGTGGTGATCAGGAACGAAAGCGTAGTACACGACATCAAGATGAGAAGAAAGCTTCCGAGTGCAGATAGCTCTGGTCCCACCGGGTACAGAGCGATCAATACTCCGATGCAGACGATAGCAATGCCAAGCCCATGCGAAAAAGTATAAGTGCCATTCGAGCGATGCCAGGCCCGATGTTCGAGGTTCAGTTCACCTTCTCTATTGGTGTAAGCGCGATATTGGGCCGGTTGATGGTAAAGAAAACTCATCACCGGGCTATTTGCGACTAGAGGAACAATGCTGTCCGCTTCATAGTCGACAAACTTAAGACCGCCAATCCAGACCAGGACGATCACCAGGGCGGCTCGCAGCATGCCCATCGCCACACGATCCAACCTGGCGGCCACTGAAAGGCCCGCATACACCCATCGGGCAGGCGACAATGAACTCTCTCGAATGGACTCCGCAATCATCGGATGCACTCCTCACGCTGATACTTGTTCGACATTCTTAGGGCATTCCGTTGTCTCGCTTCCATGAGACGTGAGGAATGCCAGCAGGTCCGCATTGACCTGGTTCGCAAGCGTAACGGTCATGCCATGCGGGGACCTGGGTAAATCTTCAGGGTCGCGTTCTTGACAATCTTCGAGCTCATGAGGGCAGAGGCGACGATGGGAACAATCTGATCCGCGTCCCCATGCAGAATCAGCGTTGGCACATCCACCTTCTTTAAATCCTTGTTGAGGTCCGTTTCGGAGAATGCCTGGATGCATTCGTAGGCGCCCACCACGGATGATTGCATTCCCTGCTGCCAGAAGGAATCCCGAACGCCCTGCGAAATCTTTGCGCCGGGTTTGTTGTAGCCATAAAGGGGCAAGATCTACCTTCCCAGTTCCGCCTGCTCCGTCGTTGAAACTGCAATTGAACCGGTGGGGCCGCCACAGAGATGGCTGGTGGTCGCCACACTGTTTCGCCGGTTAAGCACCGCGTTCGTCGCTGAATACCCAATCGTCATCGCAACTACCAATAAGGCTCCAGGGAATACCGCCGGGCTGCCAACCGGAATATCGAAGTACCGGCAACCCACACCCACCGCGAAACTGACCAAGAGACCAATGACGAACCTCATCCGATTACTCCTCTACCCAATCCTGCAAAGCCAGAGCGACGCTCAAACTGATCGCGTTCCTTCTTCATTCTTTGGCTCGGGCACAACTCTACTTCCCAGGTGGCGGGAAAAACTATCATGTCTTTCCATTAGTGACATTGCGGCCGGCTTGAAGCGTAGCGCCGGATGAAATCCTCTACCTAATACAAAGACGTGATAGGCAAAGGCCTTTCCAGTGGGTACTGTCTGGGATGAGGCGAAGAACCGCTCTCGCCTTCAGACCTATTCGAAGGAGTCTCCATGACTGTACTTGCCACGATGCCAGAGCCTTCCGCCGCGTCCGCTGAGTTGTCCGGCGCCCCTCAGGTGCACTACAACACTGTTCGAATCGGGGATGTTGATATCTTCTACCGCGAGGCCGGTGCGAAATCCGCGCCCGTCCTCTTGCTGCTTCACGGGTTTCCAACCTCCTCAAGTATGTTCCGCAATCTCATACCGCGGCTCGCTGGGTCGTTCCGCGTAATCGCTCCGGACTACCCCGGATATGGTTTCAGCGGTATGCCGGACCGCAAGACGTTCTCGTACACCTTCGAGAACATGACCAACATCGTCGAACAGCTCACTGAGAAGCTCGAGCTCGGTAAGTACTCGATGTATGTCATGGACTATGGTGCTCCGATCGGATACCGTCTCGCCCTTCGCCACCCGGAACGGGTGACGGGGTTCATCGTCCAAAACGGCAACGCCTACGACGAAGGTTTACTGGGGTTCTGGGACCCGATCAAGAAGTACTGGAACGACGCTACGGCGGAAAATCGCGCCGCTTTGAATTTCCTGGTGAGCCCTGACGCAACCAAATGGCAGTATCAAAACGGAGTGAACGATCTGACTCTCCTCGATCCCACTACCTGGACACTCGATCAGCTCGGACTCGATCGCCCTGGAAACGGGGACATTCAGCTGGATATGCTGTATGACTACCGGACCAATGTCCCCTTCTATCCCGACTTTCAGGCGTTCTTCCGCAAGTATCAGCCGCCGATGCTGATTGTCTGGGGGAAGAACGATTACATCTTTCCCGCGGAAGGCGCGGCGCCCTACAATCGCGACCTACCAAACGTAGAGACGCACTTGCTGGACACAGGCCACTTCGCGCTGGAGACTCACGGTGAAGAGATTGCTTCTCGCATCGAGAAGTTTTTCTCCCCAAGTCGCTGACCGGGCGCGCCGGCGGGCCAGCCATACGACGCTCTCCCGCCGGCCGCGCAGGATGCAAAGAAAGAAACTGCAGGAGCGCTATGGAAGCAGGCGTCCAATGGAGTTTTCCGAGATGACAGACAAGATCGTGCTGGTTGTGCGGTTGCAGGCAAAAGCGGGTAAGAAGGCACAATTTCTGACGCACCTGAACGCCGTTCTGCAAACGATGAGCGCCGAGCCAAATTTCATAAACTCCATCGTCCATCACAATCTCGATAGACCGGACGAAGTTGTGGTCTATGAAACCTGGTTGGGAACACGGGAAAGCTGGTTGAGGGATGAATACCCTCGTCCATATCGCCAGCCATACGAAGCCATTCTCAACGAACTGATTGAGGATCGATCTGTCGATTGGCTGGTGCCGGTCGAAAACGAGTTGGCGGTAACAGCCAACTAGTGGATCCGCGACCAAGTTGGTCAACTAATAGAAAGCAATAATAGACGATGCCGCTGTTCACCGCTACGATCAGCCTGTCAGTAAGCACGATGTTCAGCAGTTTCGGGTACAAGCACGATCAGGAGTGATCCATGAAAGCCACGGATATGCCAGACACTTCTCGCCGGCGCTTTATCACCGCCGCCACCGCTTCCACCGCCGCCACCGCTTCCACCGCCGCCACCGCTTCCACCGCCGCCGCGTTCATGGCCGCAGAGGACCTATTCGCCGCTGAACCCGGGAAGGCAACAGGGGCGGCGATGGGGTCATCCATGAGCCTGGAGAAGATCGACACCGCCGTTGTCTTTATCGATCCTCAAAATGATGTATTGAGTGAAAAGGGGCTCTCCTGGCCTCTCGTCCCACGAGAGCCTGAAAGAGAACAACACCATCGAAAATATGGAGCGCATTTTCAAGGCCGCAAAGTCTTTCGGCTTTGAAGTCTTCATCTCCCCTCACTATTTCTTTCCCACGGACAAAGGGTGGAAGTTCAACGGACCCCTGGAAACAGATGAGGCTACCTCGGGCCTGTTCGCTCGCAAAGGTCGCTTAACTCTCGATGGCTTTCAGGGCTCGGGCGCAGACTGGCTGGAGCGCTTCAAGCCGTACATTGAGGACGGGAAGACAATCGTAGCGTCGCCTCACCGCGTATGGGGGCCGCAGACGAATGATCTCGTTCTTCAGTTACGCAAACGAAAGATCAGCAAGATCATCCTTGGCGGAATGCTCGCCAATATGTGCGTCGAATCTCACCTGCGAGAGTTTCTTGAACAGGGATTTGAGGTAGCAGTGGTGAAGGACGCTACGGCGGGGCCGAAGCATCCGGTGTGGGGCTATGGCTATACGGCGGCTCTCGTCAATTACGCATATCTCGCCCATGCGGTCCTCACGACCGACGAGGCAGTTAAGGCGATGGAGCGGGGCTAGCAAGGGCTCGCTGAATCGTGTTCAACGGACGCACCGCGTTCCGGAAGGAGAAACCAATGAAAATCGCCATCGCCTCAGACCACGCAGGCTTCGACCTAAAGCAAGCCATCGCCCCATACATTACGGCGCTTGGTCACGAGGTCCTGGACCTTGGCGCCCGCAACAGAGAACCCTCGGACTATCCGGACTTTGCGGAAGCAGTTGGCGAGTCGATCATGGCCTCCGCAGTTGAGCGGGGCATTCTGATTTGCGGCTCGGGCGTTGGCGTGTGCATCGCTGCCAATAAAATGCCTGGGATCCGTGCGGCGATCTGTCACGATACCTACTCCGCCCACCAGGGCGTCGAACACGACGATATGAATGTGCTTGTCCTGGGATCTCGCATCGTCGGTTCGGCACTTGCCTTCGACATTGCGCAGGCCTACCTGCGAGCCAAATTTCAGCCCTTAGAGGAGCGCTTCGTTCGCCGTCTCAACAAGGTGAAGAAAATCGAGCATCGCTTCCTGAAGGAAAGCTTTGCGCTATCAGCAGCCTCGGAATAGAGGCATCCGATCTTGCCTGGTGGTCGATTCATTTTTTCGTTTTGTCGTAGATCCTTGCGCCGGGAATGCGAAGCGTAATGCGGGTTCCGGCGGCCGGAGAACTGTCCAGGTTGAATACCGCTCCGATGCGGGCGGCTCTTTCTTTCATTCCTCGCACGCCGAAGTGGCCTTGCTTGCCACCATCGACAAATTGGGCCGGCACACCTTTGCCATTGTCACTCCCGAAGCCAGATAATGCGGAAGATGCGAGGGGAGTCCTTTGCGGATCTGGTCAGGATGGCTGTCAAGCTGCAAATCCGTCATCGGCGCGAAAGCCAGCCGAGATGCTGAAACGTGACGTTATCCTCATGCCCCAAAATCCTCCGGTCTACAGCCGTCGTATCCCACATCTCGCAAAAAAGAGCGAGACGCGGGGCACAGTCCGTTGGCAGGACAGGGGAACATCGAGGTCGAGTTCTCACCCAGACTCTTCACGCCCGATCTGGAGCAGCCTGGGCTAGTTCCTCGATCCACCCGGCCATGGTCTTCTTCGGTTCGCCCATCGCCGCGTTCGAAACGTTCTCCCACGCTTCCCACGTGGCCAGGCGCTCGGCATAGGCAGCGCGTGCGCGCGGCAGGATCGAGGTGCCCAGTCCGAGCCGTAGCGGTGGTTCGTCCGCATCCACCAGCTTGAGAACAGCCTCGGCTGTGGCGTCGGGGTCGCCGCGTTCCACGCCCGCCAGACGCGTCAGAAACTGCTTGCGAAACTCCGCGTATGGTTCAAGAACATCGGCGATCTGTGCGGACTTGCCGAACTCGGTTGCGTAGGCGCCCGGCTCAACCAGCGTCACCCGGATCCCGAACGCTCTCACCTCCTGCGCTAGCGCTTCGTGCAGCGCTTCCACCGCCCATTTTGTGGCGCAATAGAATCCGATGAGCGGCATCGCCGTGATTCCGAGACCGCTCGAAACACCGAGAATGTGACCGCTCCCCTGTTTCCGCAACAGAGGCAAAACTGCTCGCAGCACTCGGACCATGCCGAAGTAGTTCGCGTCGAAGAGGCTGCGGATCTGCTCGTCGCTCGCCTCCTCCGTAGCGGCGAACAGGCTGGTGCCGGCGTTGTTGACCAGGATATCCAGTTTGCCGAAGTGAGCGTAGGCCTGCTCCACCACCGGTTGCACTTGCCCAGGGTTGGTCACGTCGAGGGTGAGGGGCAGGACTGCGTCGCCAAAACGTTCCTTCAGGTCAGCCACATCGGCGAGTTTGCGGGCAGTCGCCGTAACCTGATCTCCGCGTTTGAGAGCAGCTTCCGCCCAGATGCGCCCGAAACCCCGGGATGCGCCGGTAATGAACCATGTCTTCTTCATGTAATTTCTCCTGTCGTTGAAAGTGATCGGGGATGGATCAGGCCTGCGTGTAACGCATATTCCGCAGATCGGTCAGAAGGTCAGGGCCGGCCGGGTTCCAGCCCAGCTTTGCCCGGGTCTGCGCGCTGGAAACATGGGCGTCCCTTCCCGCGAAGAACCCGAGGAAGCCGAAATGTTCCTGCGCCTGTTCCGGTGAGATAGAAATGACCGGCACATTCAGGCCCTGGCCGATGGCGGCGGCAATGCTTTTCAATGGCACACCCTCTTCGGCAACTGCGTGGTACCGGGCTCCCGCCGTGAATTTGTCCAAAGCCAGCCGGTAAAGCCGGGCGACATCAATTACATGCGCGGCAGGCCATCGGTTTTGACCCTCGCCGATGTACGCGGAGACTCCCTTTGCGCGTGCGATCGCAATCAGCGGGGTGATCAGGCCTTGCTTGACCGTGTCGTGGACCTGCGGCAACCGCATCACCGAGGCCTGCACGCCGCGTTCTAAGAGGGAAACGGCCGTCACCTCGGATACGCGGGGAAGGGATGGCGAAGAAAGCGGCGGATCGTCTTCGGTGGCGGCGCGGCCTTGAGCGACTCCAACGCCGGAGCTCACGATGAGCGGCCGGCTTGAACCCTGGAGTACTGCGCCGATCGCTTCAATCGCGCGTTTGTCGAGCTCGCAGCTTTCCGCGAATCTCGTCCAATCGTGCTGGAAAGCGACGTGAAGGACGGCATCGGACGCGGCGGCGCCGCCGCGCAAGCTTTCCAGATCTTCCAGATCGCCGCGATGGACGTGAGCGCCGGCGCCGGCGAGAAAGTGTGCGCCTGCCTCTGTGCGCGCAAGGCCGAGCACCTGGTGTCCTGCGCTGATCAGCTCCGGGACGATCCTGGAACCGATGAATCCTGTTGCACCTGTAACGAAAACGCGCATACGAGTCTCCCTGATCTTTTTGCCGTGAGCGTTGACGAGCGGCTACCGTCTGGCATAAAACGGAGACGATCTCCGAATTAGTAGATAATCGGAGATAGTCTCCGGTTGCAGGAATTTTGAGATGGTGATGAAAAATTCACAACCTGCTCCGCGCAGGCCGCGCTCGGATGCCGAGCGCAACCGCAAACGTATTCTCGAAGTGGCGAAGGGAGCCTTCACCCGCCATGGGGCGGATGCCAGCTTGGACGAAATCGCGAAACAGGCGGGCGTGGGACCCGGTACCTTATATCGCCATTTCCCAACGCGGGACGCGCTGATCGAGGGAGTTTATCAAAACGAAGTGGAGAAACTCGCTGCGGCTGCGGACCGTTTTGGCGAGGCGCTGTCCCCAATCGAAGCCCTGAGAGCGTGGATGCTGCTGTTTGTCGACTACATCGCAGCAAAGCACATCATTGCGCCCGCTCTCAACAGCCTCGCCGGAGGCCCTTCCAGGGTCTATGAAGGTTCTCGCGGCCTGATCCAGGGAGCGATGAATGAGTTGGTGAAGCGTGGGAAGAAGAGCGGCCATCTGCGAAGAGATCTCGAGGCCTCCGATCTGCTCGGGGCGCTGATTGGCGTCTCTCATATGGGCTCCGGTCCTGATTGGCAGCAGAGCGCCCGGAGGCTGGTTGACATCCTCATCGCAGGCTCACGTCCAGGCCGTTCCGTATGATGATCCTCTCCCCATGAGGGTGGAAGGTGATTGTGGAAGCTCAACGTGGACGGAAGATCTGGTCCGTGGTCCGGGTGGCCAGCGGAAACTTTCTGGAGATGTACGACCTCCAGATTTTTGGCTACTATGCTGCGGCCATTGGTAGAGCTTTTTTCCCCAGCGGCAACGAATACGCTTCGCTGATGGCGTCCCTCGCGACGTTTGGCGCCGGCTATCTGATGCGGCCTCTCGGTGCAATTATCCTGGGCGCGTATATCGACCACCACGGCCGCCGCTCCGGCCTGCTGCTGGCGCTCGGTCTTATGGCGGCGGGGACACTTTCCATCGCGTGTACGCCCTCTTATGCCTCGATTGGTCTGCTAGCACCGCTGTTAGTGTTGGCGGGGCGGTTGGCCCAAGGATTTTCCGCCGGCGCCGAGATGGGCGGCGTCTCCGTCTATCTGGCTGAGATAGCAACCGCAGGCCGAAAGGGCTTCTACGCAAGCTGGCAATCTGCGAGCCAGCAGGTGGGTGTTATGTTCGCCGCGGTGCTGGGTCTTATCCTGACGGCTTCTTTATCGAAAGAGCAGATGAGCCGCTGGGGTTGGCGCGTTCCTTTGCTGGCCGGGTGTTCGATTATTCCTTTTCTGTTTGTGTTGCGGCGGTCTCTCAAAGAGACAGACGTGTTCCTGGCACGCAAGCACCGTCCTACGCCCAGGGAGATTGTTGGTTTGCTGGCGGCCAATTGGGTTTTGGTGTTGCTGGCCATCATGCTCGCGAGCACGAACACTGTGTACTTCTACATGATCACCGCGTATACGCCGACGTTCGGAAGTGCAGTTCTTCATCTTGGCGCCAGCAAGAGCATGATGGTCACCCTGTGCGTGGGCGCTTCGAATTTTTTCTGGCTTCCGATTATGGGGCGACTCTCGGACAAGGTGGGCAGGAGACCCCTGTTGCTCTGCTCAAGTGTCATCACGCTGCTTTCGGCCTATCCGATATTCTTGTTTTTGGCAGATGCGCCGTCGTTTTCCCGCCTGCTTGCGGTAGAGCTTTGGTTTTCCTTTCTCTACGGCGCCTACTGCGGTGCGATGGTTGTCTTTCTCACGGAAATCATGCCCGCGGACTTTCGAACCACCGGATTTGCCTTCGCCTATAGTTGTGCGACGGCAGCTTTCGGCGGTTTTACGCCTGCGATTTGCACTTACCTAATTCATGTGACGGGAAATCGAGCGGCTCCCGGATATTGGCTTTCCTTTGTGGTCGTGTGCAGTCTTATCGCTACGCTGCGTCTTTCACCGCAATGGGTACGGCTCCACTCTGAAAGCGGGGGAGCGGCGGATACGTAGCTTCTGTTGATCTTTAGTGAGAGGGTGGAGTCGACCACAGCGCGTCCTTGGTCGCCATGTCTCTTGCCACACCGACAATCATGAGTTCCAGAGAACTGCTCCCCGAACTCTCGAAGGATCTTGTTTCTCCGAGACGGATCGGAATCGCATCCCCCTCGCGAATCTCCGCACTCTCGGACCCGACCTTGACTACCCCTTGACCGGCAAGCACATAGTAGAGTTCAGCGATGTCCGGTTTCGCCTCCGAACCCAGTTGCACTCCCGGCCCAATTAAAAGATGATCGACATACGCCCATTCCGTGGAAAACACTGCTGGCTGCAGTACGCGGCGATATAGAACCTGACCCGCGCCGTGGTTCATCTCTTTCATCGGTTTGAGTAACGATCGATCCAAATGCATAGTTATAAATTGAGGCACCGGATCGATGGGAACGCCTACCAGCGGATCGCTTAGATTGAAAGCGTCATACACCTTGCTAAGACCAACATTGATGTTCAACCACTGCACTGGCTTGTCAGTCGGGTTGTAAATGCCATGCGCATGGCCCATGCGATCCGGCGCTCCCGCCGGTCCCTTTAGGAGGGAGGTTCGGCCGTCAATCGTAAATTGCGCCTCTCCATCCAGGATGACAAACATTTCCTCGCATTTGTTATGGAAATGCTGGCCGATGCCGCTCTTAGGGGCGATGACACCACGATGCAGGAAAAGAAGATTGGCATCGAGCGCGTCCGTGCCAAGGAGCACTTCGAAATCCATGGTCCCCGGACCGTCGTGCACCGCGCTCAAGTTCCGATATTTTGAAGGATCGGTGTGGGCAATACGTCGCTGTAACGTTGAAGATTGCGGCGAAGCACCCACCTGGGCGAGGGTGAAACCTGACAGAATGAACGGAACCACCGCGATTCGTTTTAGAAGCTGCTTGTGCATACCGAGTCTCCGCATCCGTGAAGCTGCACTGACATAAGGTCTGGCGTCCTTGGCACGGACCAACAACACCAGATGAAAGTAAGCCGCCTTCTTCATCAAGAAGGCTGGCGTTTGTGGGCGTGTCTTACAGTAAGCGGGCTTTCCTTGGCTGATAAGTGTTCGACCAAGGAATAGCCACTTTCGAACCGCAGTATAGCAGTGTGAGCAGGCATGTGTTCACGAGATTCCATTCACAGCTAGCGAAGACACGACCTCGCCATATCGGCAATCGATGGATCCGAACTATAGAGAGCCATCTCACAATACGGCTTGCCGGCACTCACTTCTCCTCGCCGCACCAGGACGCTACCCAACCCGAGGTTTGCCCCATCAAGATTCGCATCCAGCCGTAAGGCGTTTTTATATTCTTCGATGGCTTCCGTGTCGTCGCGGCGCTCGGCGAGCAAGTCCCCAAGATCACTGTGGAATACAGCAGATTGGGGGCTCAAATGCGCCGCTTGCCGCAACTGATCCTCAGCCTGACCGCGGCGGTTGGTTGCCACCAGGATCAAACCATAATTGTGATGGGCCTCGGCGAACGCAGGGGCGGCATTGATCGCTTGTCTGAGTTGAAACTCGGCTTCCTGATATTGACTATTCCCAACCAGATAACGTGCCAAGTTATTGCGCGCTTCCGCGAGATCCGGCCGATAGCGGATCGCTTCTCGATAAAGCCGATTTGCCTCGACCTGATCCCCCTCCATCTCTTTGACCCCGCCAAGGAGGTTGTAAGATTGCGCGAGTTCCGGATCCAACTGGAGGGCTTGTAGAAGAGTCGCATCAGCCTTCTCGAGTTGACCTCGACGGGCATACACGTTACCAAGATTTGCGAGGATGCTGGCATTTCGCAATGGTTTGGCGGCGGCGCTTTCCAGAATTTGTTGCGCCCTATCAAGTTCTCCCGTCTCCAGGAGGGCTTCGGCCATCCTAGCGATGAGAACCCGGTCTTCCGGTTTTCTCTTCCGAGCCTCCTCAAACCAAGTGACGGCTTTTGCATAGCGGCCACTCCTTGCATACGCCTCCGCTAGTGCTTGGTAGAATTCGGCCTGGGCCGGAGCGACGGCTTTGATTGCGTTCTCTAACGCCGCAGCGCCCTGCGGGTTCGCCGCGTTCTCACTTTCCGCGATCGCCAAGTAGAGCTGATCGTCGCTCTGATAGCGTAGCTTCTCGGGATAGTAGGGAGCGAGCATCGTTTCCCTGTCCACTGCAGGCGCGTGCCTTGTTACCGGCGCCAGCAAGTCGCGGGATGGTTTTTCCCGTTGGATGTAGTGGTCTGTAAGGACAATATGAACTGCAAATTCCCCCCGGCGCTTGGGCATGTGGCACGATACGCATGTCTCTGTGGTTGGCAACGCTGCTTTATGGACAGTTGCCCGATGGCATCCCTCGCACACCTTAACGTACTTGGCCTCGGTCTCTTTGCTGTGCGACTCCTGGTGTGGGTCATGACACGTTAGGCATGTCATTTGGCTCTGCTTGAAGCAGCGGGACATGCGTAGACGATATGCGACATCAGCGATTTCGAAGCCACTCTCGTTTTGCTTCCCAGCGACATCGAAATAAAGTTTGTAATCGCCGAGTGGCTGCCCTGGCTGATAGGAGAAGATACTCCGGTTAAACCGGACACTGATGTTTTTATCCTGGCTTCCGCTCGTTGAAAGATGACATTCCATGCAAACTTCAAGCTGTCGATCTCGGCCGAGGGTTGCGGGGTTCACAATCTTCGATCGGATGAATGCAAAGTCGAGCGGCTTCGATTTCGCCGCCTGCTCATGTTCCGCCCCGGGCCCGTGGCATCTCTGGCAGTCGATGCCCATGGGTAGTCTCTCAGAAAAGATTGGCTCTTGACTCTCCTCCAGTGCCGCCGACAGGGCGGGCGGGTAAGCATCGTGGCAAAAGATGCAGCCCTTTGAGATTTCTCCGTGAATATCTTTGTTGGCCACCTCGTAGCCGGGCGTCATGTCCCAGTAGCCATTCTTTTCCGAGTACCACGTCACCGGCAACTCGATCAGCATTCCTTCGGCTGTTCGGTGAAGAAAGCTTCGGGCCTCATTCCCTGAACCGATGACATAGTCGATTCGTTCCTCCACAACATTTGATTCTTTCCCGTCGTATCCGATCTGGTGGCGACGTTGGTAGTATTTGTCGCCGCGGTGAAACACTTTGTAGTAGTCTCCGGAAGCTTTGTCATACACTGCATTCTTTAGGGAGAGATCCGCGGGCATCGTGGTCGCGCCAGGCAGGGAAACTGAGCGGCCCATGCCTGTGTGCCCGAAGGATTCGGCGATAGCGCGATGACAAGCAGCACACGTAGTGGGGTCCACGTATGCGTTCGACGATGAAGCCTGCTTTGCGGGAGGACCGATCGTGGGCCGATGAATTCCGAATTTGAGGATGCAGGCACAGAGAAGGGCCACGGAGAGAGCACTCCATATGGCATATTTCCATGGAACTTTGTCCGAAGCTGCTCCAGCAGATTGCGATTGCGGAGCCGGCACAGTCGTTCTTGCCTTGTTTTGCTTCTTCTTCGGCATGCAGATGAGGCTAGTATGAAGGAACGAGTATTGTCGATCGTCTTATTTTTTCGACACAGCAATACTGCATTCTTTAATTCGTTCTCCACAGTTGGCAATCCGATGGACGCGTTGAAACCCTGCCGCAATCAAATGCAGCAGGGTTTCGCGAGTCGTTCCGGTTTAGAACGTGATACGGCCAGACACTTGCAGAAGCCTGGGGTTGTTGTACACAGAGGTGATCCAGCCTTCCGTGGAACTGCCTGCTGTGGTGACCGGTGCTCCAAATTGCACACGATTAAAGAGATTGAACGCCTCAACCCGGAAGTCGAAGACGACTTTTTCAAGAGGGATCTTCTTGAATACCGAGAAATCGAAATTCGCGATTCCGGGCTGACGCAAAGCATTGTCGGTGCGTGATTCATTACCGAAAGTAAACAAACCAGGAGTCGTGAAACATGCGGTGTTGAAGTAAGTGCTTTTCGATCCCGCGCCACCCAGGCGGCTGGCCATGGATCCGCTGGTTTTCTTTGCGCACCCGGGAACGATGTTCGGGCGCAACGTGCCTTGGAAGGCGTAGGTCGAAAGCGTGTTCGGGGTCACTGAGAGACCCAGGGGATAACCTTCCTGGAAGGTTGTGATGCCGTTGACTCCCCATCCGCCGATCAGGGCATTGGTCACTCCGTTCAGGTTCGCTAGATACTGCTCACCTTTACCAATCGGCAGTTCATAGAGATAGCTGACAACGAGCCGCTGTCGTGCATCGAAACTCGAAAGCGAGTAGTTGCTCATAGGGTTGTTGTAATCCTGGTAACCCGCTGAGCCGGTTGAATCCAGCCAAGAGGTGAGATACTCCGAGTCCGTCAGCAATTTTGAAAACGTGTATGAACCGAGGAGCATTCCGCCTTTCGGCGTCCGCTTCTGCAGTTTCATCTCCAGCGCGTTGTAGTTGCTGATGCCAATATAGTGCCCGCTGTTGGAGATGCTGCCGTATTGAGGGAAGGGCCGCAGCAACTGGTTTTGGGTAACGGTGGGTTGTCGCAGCACTCCTTGGGTTATCACTGGATAGTAGGGGTTGGTCACCTGCTGGTTGAGGAAGCAACTTCCCAGGTTTCCACTGGCGCAATTGGGATCCGCAGCTGCTCGCGCAAGCACGCTATCCGGGAGGGGGTTTATAGGAAGGCTGACGGGAAGAGCGTTGCCGCGCAGTCCGGAATACGCCGCTTCGAGAGCTATCCCAAAAGGCAGTTGACGCTCGACAGCAACGTTCCACTGGTAGGTTCTGCCGTTTGGCTCGTGCACGTAGAGAGCTTGCGGGTTGCCGCCCAAGAGAACCTGTTGATAGTTCGAATTGCGGTGAGGCGGCGCCTGCAGACCGTTTGGATAGGGGTTGTCCAGTACACTTGAGGGCGTTTCTTGTCCATTGGTCGTGTTGACCATGAGGTTGTTAAGAAAATTAATACCAGCTTGCAGCGGCGCCTCGGGAAACTGGAGATCCGCGGGAACCACAAACTTGCCGAAGGCTACGCGGGCAACGGTGTTGTTATCGAGCCGATAGGCAAGCCCTACCCGTGGTGACCAGTTAGTCCAGTTTTCGTTGCGGACGCCAGCCGCGGGGTGTTGCGGGGAACTCACCAAGTCGAAAGCTCCCGGGACGCCGACCACAGAATTCGTTTCTGTTGGGTTGAAGGTATCCGCCCAACCATAGCGCGACCGGAACACTCCTGGAACCTCATAGCGGATACCAAGGGTTGCGGTCAGCTTATTCGTGGCCTGCCAGGTGTCCTGCAAGAAATACCCCTGGTAGTACTGGGTTTGGTAGGTCGGCGGAGCAGTCTGAACGGTCTGCAGCGTGCTGTTGCTGCCTACATAGCCCAATTCAAACGATGCAAGTGGGTTACCCGTGGTTCCGGCAGAGGTGACATTCTGGGCGGTAAAAATATTGTCAAAAGTGAAGATGCCGCCAGGGTTGTTGTTCTGGAAGTAGGACATTTCCAAGCGGCGGAGATCGATGCCTGTCTTGAAGGTGTGACGGCCAATGACCTTTTGGTAAGTGAGAGCGATGGCGTAATTGTTGTTGATAGAGAAGATGTATCCCGCGCCACCCTGGGTGTAAGTGATGGGGCCTGAGGTGTTGACCGTCGGAACCGCGGTGGACGCCGGCAGATCATTCAAAGAACCAAAGTTCATGTAGGATGGCCAGCCGAACGCCGTGCTCTCGTTGAGGCCTAGATTCGTTGGTTTCCGGTTGTAGTTCCACCGCAGGTAGGAGAGGTGGACGTCGACAATCGAGGTTGGATTGAAGACGTAGGTGTCTCCCACGACGAGTTGCTGAGTGGTGAAAACCTCGGGCGCGAGGGCAGTGTAGTATAGATTGCTTTCGTAGGGCTTGGGGTCAATGTTCATTGAATGCCAATGGGTGTAGCGTTCGAAAGCTGTCTGCTTTGAGCTCAGCGTCTGGTCTCCGCGGAAAGTGTATTGATCGTTGTTTCCTCCGGCGGTACCCAGGACGGAGTAGTTATTCACGGGGCCCTCGGCCGTCTGCGATCCTGTCGTATTTGGTCTCGCATAGATGGGAAAGGCGATGAGGTTTCTCGCAACCGTGCTCAGGCGGTTTGGAGGAATGACGTTGGCTCTTCCCCCATAAGAGAATTGCTGACGTTGCGGCGCGGTTCCTGCCTGTTGGGCGGCGGTACAGGCCGGGTTGCCGTTGTAGCCGCAGGTCGTGAGTGCATCGTAAATCGGGGCGGTGATGGCGGAGAAATCTCCGGTTAGCTCCGCAGCTGTCGGAACCGTGACCAGAATTGGATATCCCTGGGTCTGCCGGTAGCCCTGATAGTCGGCGAAGAAAAACAGCTTTTCCTTTTTGATGGGCCCGCCAACGTTGCCGCCAAACTGGTTCTGATGCCAAGCCTGCCGTCCGGCGCCGGTGCGGTTAGAAAAGAAGCTGTTGGCGTCGAGGACTGTATTCCGCAGATACTCGTAGACTTCGCCATGGAAAGCGTTGGTGCCGGACTTGGTGCTCATATTGATCACTCCGCCGGTGTAAGCTCCGAATTCTGCGGTGTTGTTGTGAGTCTGTACGTTGAATTCCCGTACGACATCCTGATCCATGACCAGTTCCGCAGCGTTGCCGTAGGACACGTTCACGGGAGAACCATCCACGAGAATGGAACCCTGATTTGCGTTGCCCCCATCGATCTGATAATTACCCGCGGCAAAGACGTTCTGCCCGGAAAGATTGGAGGAAGAAGCGCCCTGAGGCACGACTCCCGGCACCAGGGCGACGAGGGCAAGTACGTTTCTGCCATTGAGGGGCAGGGTCTGAACTGCCTCGCCTTCCACCACTTGGCCGAGTGACGCGCTATCCGTCTGCATGATCGGGGCGGCCGTGGTCACGACTACGCTTTCGCTCTGGGCTCCGATTTCCATAGTCACGTTTGCCCGCGCCGCTTCGCCTACGCGTACATCAATCGGACTGCGTGCATAGTGTTTGAAACCGGCCGCATCCACTTCAAGCTTGAATTCGCCGGGTTGAAGAGAGAGCAATTGGTAGTTTCCCTGGCCGTCCGTGGTGGCGGTTCGTACTTCTCCAGTCCCGAGATCAGTGACTTTTACGGTGGTGCCGGCAAGGACAGCGCCTGCACTATCGGTCACCGTTCCGACGACGGAACCGGAGATTTCTTGTGCTTGGGTTTGCGCCGTGCAGGCAAGCGCTGCCAGCAACACGGCCACGGCAAGCCCGTGAAAGCGTTTTCTGAAACTATCCATCTTTCTGACCTCGCAAATGACTTCCAATTGTGGTGCAAACGTTAGTGTGTATTATGCAATCGTGAGAATCCCGGAAACCTAGCAACCGGAGACTACGATTGTCAAGATCATTTTTTAGATCTATTACGATCGATAAAATAGCCCCGCAAGCCGATTCCGATTTTTACGGTCACGCCCTCAGCGGCGCCGACTGTCTGCCCGGTTCTTTTACTGACTGGTCACCGTGGCCGTCCCCACTCCATAGATCCGCAATGGGGCGGCCGATTACACGCTATCCGTAAGCAGTACGAGGTATCCCTTGTCGGCTAAGGTGTTCTCAATAAGGGTCCAGACTCTGCCATGCACTTCGGACGCGATCCATCGCTGGCGCTTCTCTTCGCTTTCATACGTGAGCTGAAAGCGATAGTTGATCGTGTCCGCTGGCGGCGGAGCCCCTTGAATGACTTTGCGAAGTTTCAGCATCTTGAGATCGATGTATCCTTCGAATTTTTCGGCGGCGGGTTTGAAGTCGTGATGAAAGTGGCTCAGCATTTGGGGTTCGCGTGCGGGATCCACGGCCAAATCACAATAGAGAACGATCGGGCCACTCCCCGGCTTTGCCGACCCACCCGGCCCTCCGCTTTCTTGAGCGGGAAGCAACAGTGGATGACTTCCAAGGGTCGATGCCGACATTCTCATGGTTTCTCCGATTGGCCCGGGCTAAGTACCTTCTTGAAAGCAAGAGCCAGCTTACACCTTTCGTCGCCTTCGCTGCGGCGTCTGGTGATTTTTCAATTGCATAATACCCATGAGCGCTCCATTCGTGATACTCTCCACTTCGCGTGCGGTTCGTCTTCCGGGGAAGGGCGAAAACCAAGAATGCAGACGCATCTGAAGAGGCCTATTCAGACAGGCGCAAGTAAACATTTTCTCGCACGGGCTTTGATGTTTGGCCTATTATCTGCCTGTCTCGACGCTGCTTACGCCCAGCCAGCCTCGATATCGCCTGCACCCACAGCGCTTCCCTTCGTGGCGCCTATTTTCGGCGACAACATGGTGATGCAGCGGAATAAGCCGAACAAACTTTGGGGTTGGTCCGATCCAGGTGACACCGTTCGCGTCGTGGCCGGCGGCAGCACTGGGTCAGCCACTGCTGGTGCGGACCACCGGTGGCAGGTGGAGATCCAACCGCCGCCCACGGGCGGCCCGTACACGGTCAAAATCACTGGCCATCAGACGGTCGAGCTGCATAACGTTCTTGTGGGCGACGTGTGGCTCTGCGGCGGCCAATCCAACATGGAATTCAAGCTGCGTGGTGCGCAGAACGGCGCCGACGAAGTAAAGGCGGCCAATGATCCACAGATTCGCTTCTTTACCGTAGGCCAGCATTCTGCCTACCGTCACACCGACTTGGTGAGCGGTGCGTGGAATGTCGTTACCCCGGATACAGCTGCTCAGGTCTCCGCGGTAGCCTTCTACTTTGCGCGCCGCGTGCAGCAAGATATCCACATTCCAATCGGGCTTGTGGTGGACGCCGTTGGCGGCACGCCCGCGGAAACCTGGATGAGCGTCGCTGCCCTCCGCCAGATGGGAAGCATGGACGTTCCACTCGCAGAAGTTCAGAGAGCGGCCTCGGCGGGCGAACCCGAATACGGCAACTATGTGATGTCGTGGTATGACCAATACGACATTGGAAACAAGCAAAACTGGCCGGATGCGGCGCTCGACGACTCCGGCTGGAAGAGCACCGATATCTCCAGCGCCTTTGTCTCTCTCGGTGTGCCCGACACACCGGCGGTCATCTGGTTGCGGAAGAAGGTGGTGCTGCCCGATCCGCTTCCCGCCGGACGCGCCACGATGTTCCTTGGAATCGTCGACCGAATGGACACGGTGTATGTCAACGGCAAGATGGTTGGCGGCAGCGCGTGGGTCGAAAATCCACGAGTCTATCGACTCGCAGACGGCGTGTTGAAGCCGGGGAAAAACGTGTTCGTCGTTCGTGTTTTGAAGACCGGGCCTAAGGGCGGCTTCCTGAGTAAACCCGAAGATCTGCATCTTCTTCTTGGGGACAACACCAGCGTACCGTTGGCCGGTGAGTGGAAAGCGAAACTGAGTGTGGACGCGCGTCCTCCACATCCGTTGCCGATTTCTTATGAAAATTGGCCGGTAATGCCTTCGGTATTGTACGCGGGAATGTTGGAGCCCTTGGCTCCGCTTTCTATTACCGGCGCGATCTGGTATCAGGGCGAGGCGAACTCCAAGCGCGGATTTGAGTATCGCAAGGTGATGCCGGCGATGATCGCCGATTGGCGAAAGCTTTTCGGGCAGGGCGACTTCCCATTCTATATCGTCAGCTTGCCGGCCTTTGGTCATCGCAGTCCATCACCAGTGGATGACGCGTGGGCTGAAACGCGCGAGTCGCAGGCCATCGCAGCCGCCACTGTTCCCAATACATGCCTTGCGGTCACCATCGACACCGGTGATCCGGACACAATTCACCCCAAGGACAAGATTCCCGTTGGCGATCGTCTGGCCTACTGTGCGCTCGCGAAAGATTACGGCAAAAACATCCCTTACCAGGGACCGACGTTCACATCGTTCGATGTACTTTCCCTGGCAATACGGTTGCATTTTGCCCATGCTGAGGGAGGCCTCATTGTGAAAGGTGACAAACCCGAGGAGTTTGCCATCGCAGGGGATGACCATAAATGGTACGCAGCGGACGCTCACGTGTTTGGCGACACGGTGGTTGTCTCCTCCAGCGCTGTGCCGAATCCGAAAGCCGTGCGGTATGCGTGGCAGTCGAATCCGGCTGCGACTCTATACAACAGAGCCGGTTTGCCGGCTGTTCCCTTCCGGACAGATGACTGGCCTGGTCTTACGAATGACAGTCGACCTTACTAGCAAACGTGAACCAAGGGCGGCTACGCGAACGCAACGGTTCTTGGAGTCAACGATAGGCATACGGGTGAGCGCTCATCCATATGCCTCAGGCGAGCGATGAGAGAGGCTTTCAAACTCCCGGCGGCCGTGCGTTCTTTCACGATGGTTGTGCTTTTGTGTGTGCCGGCACTGTTAGGGCAGCAAGGTTCGGCGGTCGACCTTGGAGGCCTGCAAACCGGAGCGAGGGTGTCGTTCGTTCGCTCCCCATCGGGTGAATGGGGCATCGAGATTGCCGGAGGTGCGGCTCCACGCATTCTGCAGCGGAAGCCCGCGAGCATCGAGGTGTATCGTGCAGACAACGACATTCAGCGGTTAGCAGCGGGCTACGATAAGGTCGTGAAGACAGTTGCCGGCGTGGATGCCCTGGCACAAGTAACATACGGCAAGGCTGTAATCTTCCGTATTGAGGACAAGTGGAGCGTGAGTTCGACAGGATTATCCCTGCACCGGGACGTTGTTGTGAAGGGAAATGCGCCGGGCGGATTTTACTCTGCCATTGACTTCCGCGTAGATCCACCGGTCAGCTGGACCGATATCAATTTCATGGTTCCAGGTGCGATCTACGCAGATCCCACATACGATGGAGATCGCTCCCCCGGCGGAACTCTCAACTATGCAGCCCGGCATCTTTGGATGCGTGAGGATATTCTTGCGGCGCCGCTGTTTGCCATGTCCTTCAAAAATGGCGCATCGATCGCCATGCTCGATCCAGCGCCACGCGGCGGCACGACCGAAGAAGAATCAAAACTCACAAACCTAACTATGACCGATGCACGGTTTCAGTTTGGTGCATTGGGGGCTTGGCTTGCGGAGGATGGCGAGGTTCAGTTCGGCTTTCGCTTCCCCGGGACTGTAGACGATTTCGGGGGCGCCCGGGGCGCGCCGCCCGCACCGCGCACGATTCGGAGGTATCACCCTATTGCAGAGGGTTTCACGCAGAGCTACGAGGTTGCGTTTCGCTTCGGCCAGGATGAGTCGTTCCGGGATTTGACGCGTGATGCCTGGCGATGGTCCTGGAACACATTGAAGCCCCCTGTGAATTACATCGATGTTGACCTTGTCCGCCGGGTTCTACTCGACCATCTGGAGGCGCAGGCTGCCACCATCGACGGGCGCACCGGTATTCCGTTTGCCCGCTCCACCGTCGTCGATACGCCGAATTGGAACTGGACCATGATTGCCATGGGATTTGTCGGCAAAAACCTCGAGTGCGCGAACCAGTTATTACTCGAGGGCGACCGGGACAAATCCGCGCGCGGGCAAAAGATGCGCGAGACCGGGCTGGCGATCATAGCCTCGATGGTTCAGGCGCTCCATGAAATTCCGTTGCAGGCGACCGGCTACGATCTAGCTTCAGGCAGACCCTGGGACCACTTCTGGCTCGCTCCATGGCTGCGGAACGCAACCGAAGATATGCGGGTGCTCATGCTGGCATACCGCCGCGAGCTCGCCCATGGGCGGCCGCACCCGGAGTGGCTTGCCTGGGTCAAATCTTATTCGGACTGGCTGATCCAGCAGCAAAGGGAAGATGGGTCTTACCCTCGGCGGTGGAAGCCGGGGAGCAATGAGGTGGCCGAGCCGACAGGAACCGGGAGTTACAACGTTGTTCCTCTGCTGGTGATCATGACTGAGATCACCGGAGACCAGAAGTACCAAGCGTCGGCGATCCGAGCCGCCGACTACATATGGAATACATGGGGCGACCGAGGGCTTTTTATCGGCGGTGCGAGCGACAATCCGAATATTACTGACAAAGAGGCGGGGATGCTCAGCATGGAAGCATTTCTAAGTCTCTACGAGGTGACGAAGGAGCCTAAGTGGCTCGAGCGGGCGCAAGCCGCGGGAAACTTTGCCGAGAGCTGGATCTGGATCTGGAATTTGCCCATGGCAGTCGATGCCGACGATGCAAAGTTACATTGGAAGAAGGGCGTTCCGACCGTCGGCCTACAAGATATTACGGCAGCGAACACCGGCAGCACCGATGAATATCTGGACTGGGCCGTTCCCTCCTACGCGAAACTCTACAAGTACACCAAAGATCCGCATTACTTGCAGGTGGCTCTGGTCCTGCTGCACGACACCAAGTCCATGGTCGCGTTGCCAGGGCGCCAATACGATTTGAAAGGGATTGGCTGGCAGCAGGAAAACTTCCGCCTGGGTCCCGGACCGAGCGGTCGAGGGGTTGGATCTCACCGCATCTGGCTACCCTGGGTTTCAGCAAACCATCTTCATGGCATAACCGGTCTCGAGGAGTATGATCCTGCGCTCTTTAAGCAGATGTCTGTTCATCCCTAAGTCCGGATCGGCGGAGGCTGCCACATCAGTTCTCTCTTCGCGACCATTTCGGGACGTTTCATGGGTCTGCAATTCTACGACGAAAAGCGGGCGGGCCGGGAGTCTAACAGTTCAGCTCGGTAAGGGAGAATGCTATGGCTAGGATTTGGGCTTTACGTGCCGGGCCGGTTATCCCAGCGATGACGAACATGGGAAGCGCCGTCGCCATTTTGCTGGGTTTCAGCTTATTCATCAGTCTTTCTTCGAGTCGCGCCGCCGAGTTTCCGCAGGCCAAGATCTCGAACGGCCAGATTGTCGCCAAGATGTATCTGCCGGACGCGAAAAATGGATACTACCGCTCAACCCGCTTCGACTGGTCAGGAGCCGTCTACAGTTTGCGATACAAGGGCCATGAGTTTTACGGTCCGTGGTACGACAGGATCGACCCCAAGGTCATCAACTGGGTATTTCAAGGTTCAGACATTGTGTCTGGGCCCTGCAGCGCATTAGAAGGCCCGGTCGACGAGTTCCACGCAGTGCTGGGATGGGAGGACGCCAAGACTGGTGGAACGTTCATCAAAATCGGTGTGGGGGTTCTAAGAAAGACGGGGACCGAGTACAACCGGTACGTCCCTTACGAGGTCGTCAACTCCGGCAAGTGGTCGGTTGAGAAGCACACGGATTCGGTCGTATTTCAACAAGAACTTTCTGATCCAGCCTCAGGCTACGCCTATGTATATCGCAAAGTGGTGCGGCTCGTACCCGGCAAGCCCGAAATGCTGATCGAACGCAGCCTGAAAAATACCGGCAAGCGAAAAATTGACAGCACCGTGTACGACCACAACTTCATGGTTATCGATAAGCAGCCCCCCGGCCCGGATTTCACGTTCAAAGTTCCGTTCCAGATTCACTCGCCCAAGCCGCCCAACAAGGACCTCGCCGAAGTCAGGGAAAACGAAGTCGTCTATAAAAAGCAGCTGTCGGGCGAAGATCAGGTAGTAGTGCCGATCGAGGGTTTTAGTAACGACGCAAAGGACACAGAAATTGTCATCGAGAACAAAAAGGTAGGTGCAGGGGTGAAGATCAGCGGCGATCGCCCGCTCATCAGGGATTTACTGTGGTCGATTCGTACGGTGCTGGCGGATGAACCTTACATCGCGATCGATATTGAGCCGGGAAGAGAGTTCACTTGGAAGAACACGTTTGACTACTACCTGATGGAGGGCGCCAGGTAGGCTGGCTCGCATACTGCGTTTTTGATAGACAACCCATGGGAAACCCACGATCCGTGTTTCTTATCCTTACTCTGACGAGCGGAATTGCCGCGGTTGCCCAAACAGCTGCGCATAGCCCGAACGCTACGAATGGCCGGCCGGATGGTCCCTGCGATGTTTACCGAGAAGCTCATACTCCCTGTGTCGCTGCCCATAGCACAACGCGTGCACTTTCTCGTTCGTACAACGGGCCGCTGTACCAGGTGAAACGCGAGCGGGACGGTAAAACCCTCAACGTCGGAATCGTTCCTCCGAGTACTCCGGGCGGCGGTGGCTATGCCGATGCCGGTGCACAGGATGCGTTCTGTGCTGAAACAGTCTGCGTGATCAATGCGATCTACGATCAGTCCGGCAAGGGGAACGATCTGCTTCAAGCTGGTCCAGGAACTTTTAAGGGACCGGCGGAGGGCGGATTCGATACTCAACCTATTGCCGACATGGCGCCGGTGACGATTGCCGGACACAAGGTATACGGCATTTTCATTATGCCGGGGATGGGCTTAAGGAATAACAACGCAAGTAGCCTCGCGATCAATGACGAGCCCGAGGGTATCTACTATGTCATCGACGGCACACACTACGACAGCGGGTGCTGCTTCGATTACGGCAACGCGTCGACCAACGGGCGGGCGGTGGGAACCGGCACTATGGAGACCACCTACTTCGGCACGTCCACCGTCTGGGGCCGAGGCGCGGGTTCCGGGCCGTGGATCATGAGCGACATGGAAGCGGGCCTCTTCTCCGGACAAAACGCGAAGCTCAACACGGAAGATTCGAGTGTAGACCATTGGAGGTTTGTGACCGCGGTCATGGACGGCGGCGGCGGCAATCAGTGGAACCTGCGCGGCGGCGACGCGCAACGCGGCGGCCTGACTACCTTTTATAACGGTGTGCGTCCGAGCCCAAACCACGCCGGCGCATATTGGCCTATGCACAAGCAAGGCGGCATTCTGTTAGGCACCGGTGGAGACAATGGGAACGGCTCCGCAGGCACATTTTACGAAGGCGTCATGACATCAGGTTATCCCTCAGAGCGGGTGACCGACGCGGTTCAGGCCAACATCGTTGCAGCCAAGTATGATGTGCAGACGCTCAAACTCTCGCGGGTCACGACCTTCGTTCCACGATCTTCTCAGGATCTCACCGTCACTTTCATCAACACGACCGGCGTGACGGCTTCAGGGATTCAGGTAAGCCTCACTCTGCCCGCCGGTTGGCAAGCGTGGGCCGATGGCACTTCAGGAAGCACCAAAGTCTTTTCCGAGTCAGTGCCGCAGAATGGGAGTGTAAGTGCGACGTTTCATCTCACATCCCCTGAACGCACCGGCGCTGGTTACGTGGTGGCGAAAGCAGACTGGAGGACACCCATACGTGGCGGAGCGCGTTCGGAGACTATCAGCACCAGGGTGCGGAACGCCTTCCCGGTAAAAATCAACGAAGTCCGGTTTGGTACTGCTGCCAATGCAACGGACCAATTTATCGAGCTATACAACGCATCTGCGAGCGCAGTCGATCTATCCCGCTGGACAGTTGCTGCCACTGCGAGCCAACGCAGTCCCCAAAGGCTGATGACCATTCCAGCCGGCGCTATTCTCGCGCCCAAGCAGTACTACCTTCTCGGACTATCTGGTTCCGGGCTCGCCGCGCCGGCAAGTCGTGGCGATTCCATCCTCCATGTTCGCGACACGAGCGGCTTTGTCTCTGGCCAAGGGATCGAGGTCGACGGCGAAGCAGTTCGGGTCGTGAGCGTCGGAACTCCCGCAGGCGAGGTCACTACTCTTTTTACCCCCGTGACTAGCGGACCTTGGCTCACCATACCCTCGGGCTCCACAACAATCCCAGTCACCAGTACTCTCGGTTTCGTTACGAACGAGAAGCTTGCCATCGACATCGGCGGACATCTCGAGATCGCAACGGCAACCGCCGTGGGTAAACCAGCAACGCAGACGGTCCTCGCTGCAGCAATTGCCCGAGGGGACACATCACTTCAGGTCGCACAAGCGTCTAACATTTCCCCTGGAGATTCGCTGACAATCGGCGCCGGGCAGTCCCAAGAAAAGGCTAACGTTGAGGCCGTCACGCCCGACGACCAGGCAGGTGGCGCTGTTAAGTTAAGCTCTCCTCTGCACTTCGACCATGCACGCGGCGTCGATGTGTCGGATCCCGGGACGGGGATAACATTCTCACCAGCGACCAGGTATCCGCATCGTAGCGGGGACGCGATTCAGGCGCTCGGCCGCGGAATCACGCTGGACCATCCGCTTGCGCGTGACCACGAGATCGGTACAGCGGTGGTCAACCCTGAAGTTGAAACCGCAGGCTACCAAGGGTCGTCAAAACCCAACCAATGGTTTGGAATCCCACTGTCCGCTACCGCTGGCTCAATCGCGCTCATGGACCCGACCGGCGTGGTAGTGGTGGATGCAGTCGTCTATGGGTCCCAGCAGAGTAACTCGAGCGCGAATGGAACCATTACAAGCCCAGAGCTTGCCACTCTGGAAGGCGATCAAACCAACGGAGGATGCATCGTGGTTGCGCCAGCCGCCGTAAACGGAGGCGGCACGAGCGTCGGCCGTTTTCCTGACGGCGCAGACACGGACAGTAATTGCGAGGACTTCCACACACAGGCTGCTGCCGATCTCGCCGCGCGTTCCTCGGCAGGAGCAGACAACATCAAGGTGTCGAGCGTCTCGGGATTTCGAGCGGGGCAGAGCATCACGGTAGATGTTGGTTTGGCTCACGAGGACGCCACCATCGCTGGAGTTGGCTCCCCGGGAGGTACCGAAACCTCAGAAGCCACGAGGCCGGGCGCAATCGCTGTCCCTGTAAAGAGCGTAGTGGGTTTCTCAATTGGTGAGACAGTGACGATCGGCGACGGCGCAACGTCTGAGACCGCCGTCATCGCCACCGTCTCCAGACGTGGCTCGTTGAGTGTGTCAGTGTCCGCGCCCCTCGTCCATGCGCACGACCATGGAGAGCAAATATCCGGTTCGGGTATCACTTTGAACCACGCACTTAACAGTGCCCATAGCAGCGGCGTTCCGGTCGCGGCCAACGTACCTACCCCAGGTGGGTCCAACCAATATTGAAGGTGAAGCGGCGTTGACAGTAAGAGGTCAGGCGATCGAAACAGCAGGATGCATTTGTGCGCTAGCCGGCTGAATTTCGACCGTACCTTTCAGCGGGTGAAGGCTCGGGCGGCTGTTCAAGTAGCGATTACATCGACGAATTAGATAACTGATTATCGAATTATTAAAGCGAGGATGTTTGTTAGGCCAAATGCTTGACAGGCTTACAGATGGAGTTATATGGTCCAGGTGAGAATACGTTTTCCAGATAACGGCTTGCTGGTTTTAAATCCGATTCTCCACTGCCCCATAGCCTGTCACAAGCAGGTAGAGATACGTTCAAGTGGCTGAACCTGAAAACCTGCTCCCTCTTGCGCGTATTCAGTTGCTTCCCCTTTCGGATACCGCCGGTCCAAGCCGCACGCAGAGTGCATTGGCATTTGGATCGAACAGCATGACGTTTGCTTTTCATCAACAGCAACCCGGCAACTTTTTCTACTGATAGGCCCAAACCGTTTCGAATCCATATCGGAGTTTGACAACTTGCAGTGATGTGATTTGTAATTTCTCACGCTGCAAGTAGCCTTGCATAATGTGCAACAAACATTTTTTCGTTGGATAACTTAGGGAGGACGCTATGCACGCATCGAGTTCACTTATACAAGCATCAGGATGGGTCCGTCGCGGCACGCTCGCAGTCGCGTTGCTGAGCATGGCATGCTTTGCCGTTACCGCGCGGGCACAGAACATTTTCGGCTCGATCGTTGGAACCGTTTCGGATAGCGCGGGTGCGGTACTGGCCGGAGCCGATGTGACCACCACCAACCTGGAGACCGGCGAAAAGCGGGCGGTGAAGACTGACGGACAAGGCAACTACCAGGTTCTCTCTCTGCCTCGCGGCAACTACACGCTGGGAGTGGATTCGCCCGGATTCAAGCATTTCGCACGTACCCCGATTGACGTAGCCGTCGATCAGCAGGCGCGCGTGAACGTGGACATGGTGATCGGCGAGCAAAGCCAGCAGGTGGTGGTCACGTCCGCGCCTCCGATCATGCAGACCGACAGCGCTTCGCTCGGCCAGGTGGTGGAAGGCAAGGCAGTCCAAACCCTCCCGCTGAACGGGCGCAACGTGCTGAACCTGGTGGCCCTCGTTCCTGGTGTTGTGCCGCAAGGGGGCGCCTCTACCAACCTGAGCGGGCAAAACGTATTCGCCGCCGGCAATTACCAGATTGACGGCGGCAACGCGAATCAGGAGGCGGTGCTCGTCGATGGCGCTTCCGTAAATACCTTGTACGGCAATTCGGTGCAGTTGGTGATGGAGCAGGACTCGATTCAGGAATTCAACGTTCAAACGCACAACAACACCGCAGAGTTCGGGAACTATAACGGCGGCGTGATTAACATGAGCACCAAGTCCGGCACCAACGCGTTTCACGGCGAAGCCTATGAGTATCTGCGCAACACCGTGCTCGACGCCAATAACTTCTTCTCTAACCAGTTGGGAACGGGAAGACAAGCCTGGCACCAGAACCAGTTCGGCGCCAATCTCGGGGGCCCAATCAAGAAGAACAAGCTCTTTTTCTTCGCCGATTATCAGGGCTACCGGCAGACGAACGGCCAGCCGATTCTTGTCACCGTTCCAACGGCTGCGGAATTGACCGGCGATTTCTCTGCCATCAGCGCACCGATATACGACCCGCTGACCACCTGTGGTTACAACGGCAATGCGGCTTGTACCGCGGCTCAGCAAAACGGAACCGCACCCACGCGGCAACAGTTCTCCTACAACGGAAGAGCAAATGTCATACCGCCCAGCCGTTTCAGTACCGTCGCCACAAATTTGATAAAGTTTCCCAGTTTCGGATTGCCCAACACCGTCGGCTCGATGACGTCCCAGGGCCCGGTAAATAATTTCTCCAGCCTGAGCACCGCAGGCGGCAACAACGACCAGTTCTCTATTCGCGGCGACCAGAACTTAAGCGCAAAACTGACCTTGTTTGAGCGCTACACCTGGTGGAGATCGATGAATATCGATCCCAAGCCGTTCCCCAACAATAACCTTTACTACAGCGCCTTAGCGCCTGAGGCTTTCACCACGCAACAGGGTGTCATTGGCGGCACGTACATCCTCAATCCTACATCGATTGTGGACGTGCACCTCGCTTACCTGCGATGGAACTACACGCGCATTCCGACGAATTTAGGCATCAACGAAAGCACGGCGTTCGGTTGGCCCGGGTATATGGATTACGGCAGTCTCAATAATCTGCCAAAATCAACCTCTGTTCCGGCGCTTAACTTCAATGGACCGATCAGCTATTACCAAGGGCAGGCCGGATATATCTTCTCGATCAACAACAACTACAGCATCGCTTCGACTTATCAGAGGATCTGGAAACAGCACACCTTCAAATTCGGCATCGATGTGCGCCGTTGGGACATGAATTATTTTCAGAATAACCAGCCGGGCGGTAACTTTAACTTTGACAACGTCTTCACCGCGCAAAATGTCGCCAACCCCGGGAACTCAGGGAACGCTCTCGCCTCATTCGAATTAGGGTACACAGCCGGTAGCTCAAGCGTGCAGGTGTCACCTCCGGTTTACCAGAGGCTCTACTATCAGGGTTACTTCGCCCAAGACACCTGGCAGGTAACGAAAAAGCTGACAGCCACGCTCGGGGTCCGGTATGAGCTCCCCGGCACGTTTCTCGCAGGGCATGGCTGGGCTGACGCCTTCAATCCGAAGGAAATTAACCCCATCGTGGGTATTCCTGGAGCCTTCGACCTGGTGAATTCCCCCCAGCATCCAGCATCGGGCGTCACCAACGAGAACTGGACGAATTTCGAGCCGCGCCTGGGCGCTGCCTACCGGATATCGAACGAAACGGTCGTGCGCGCAGGCTGGGGCCGGTACGTTACGCCGGTCGGTCTCGCATTCTATAGCGAGCCGCTGCAGGCAGGTATCAACTTCCTTGCTAATCCAATGGTGAACTCGGTTAACGGAGAGGCGACGCCGGCCAGTGTCCTCGACAATCCCTTTCCCACCGGGCTTCTCTCGCCGCCACACCGGAATCCCAATTACCAGCAGGTGCTCCTGGGCGGCAATCCCCAGGCGCTCACCGCTAACCAACCCAGCGGCGAGACCTTCCAGTGGAACTTCACAGTGGAGCACCAGTTCCCAGGGCAGATCGCGGTCACGGCCAGCTATTCCGGTCTGAAGGGTGATCACCTGCCCCTCAGTTTGCCGCTCAACCCGCTCCCGGACAGCGTTCTTTCGCGGGCCGCGAGCGATCCCAACTGCGCTAGCGGCAATCTGGGAAGCTGCTTCCTGGTGCAGCAGGTGGCCAACCCTTTCTACCCCAAGATCACACAAGGAGTCCTGGCAAATTCAACGGTCACCGAAAATCAGTTACTGCTGCCTTTCCCCCAGTACGGCGGTATCACTAACAGTGGGAGTTACAGCGGTATCAGCAACTACGACGCGTTCGAGCTCAAGGTACAGAAGCGTTTGCCCAAAGAAGGGACCATTCTCGGCTCGTACACTTTTTCCAAACTGCTAACCAACGCCGAATACCTGGATAGCTGGCTGGATGGGATCGTAGGACTAAGCACGGGCGGCTGGCAGGATTACAACAATCCTTCGGCTGAGTATTCGCTGTCGAGCTTCGATGCTCGCCAAAGGCTGGTGGTCAGTTACCTGTATCAGCTTCCCATCGGCAAGGGGGAGCGATTCCTTCCTAACCTGAACCCAGTGGTCAACCAGGCGATCGGCGGGTGGGGAGTCGAAGGCATCACCACGTTCCAGGAGGGATTTCCGCTCACCATGTCCGTGACGCCAAACATTCTTGCGACCTATGCATTTCAGGGAACAGAAAGACCGAATGTTGTGCCCAGCTGCGGGAAGTCCTACAGCGGTTCGATCACGAAAAAGCTAGGTGGGCCGGGATCATCCAACACTTACTTCAACACGAGTTGTTTTACTATCCCGGCTAACTTCACCTTTGGCAACGAACCGCGCACCGACAGCACCGTGCGCACTCCTGGCACCGCCAATTGGGACATGTCCCTGTTCAAGAATTTTCCTATACACGAAAACGTTTCGTTCGACTTCCGTGCAGAGGCGTTCAACTTGTTCAACCGGGTGCAGTTTGGCAGCCCCAACACCCAGCTGGGCAATGGACAGTTCGGCTGGATCACTGCGCAATTCAACAATCCGAGACTTCTGCAGGTTTCGGGCCGGTTCAATTTTTAAAGCTGGAAGGAGAACCGAGGGAAACTCTCATAAACAGAAGCGACAGAAGAGGCCGCGGGAAAACTCAGTTTTCTTGCGGCCTCGTTATCTGTGCCCTGCTTTCAATCACACCTTTTATTGGGCTTCCTCTTTAGCGTCCTGAGACCGGCGGCAGCGTATGCGATATGCTAGCCCCAGTAGTATGGCCAGCCTCATTCGCTCAGTTCTCCTGGTTTCCGCATGTGCAGCCACTCCCCTGGTGGGCCTTGCGCAAACAGCGCTACCGCAAGGGGATGGCCGGGCGGTGATGGAACGCATGTGCACTACCTGCCACCAGACCGATGTGATCACCGGACAACGTCTCACGGCGCAGCGTTGGAGGGAAAAAGTAGATCAAATGGTGTCTTACGGCGCTCAAGGCTCCGAGAGCGACATCAAGGTGCTCGTGGGATACCTCGCACAGAATTTCGGCCGCGACCCCGCCGCGCCCGCAAACGCCCCAGCACCGGCGGCTTCAACGAGCACTGCTCCGGTCAGCCCATCGTCTTTCGCGCTTGACGAACTCTCGATCACGGGCCGTTTCGACCCAAGCGGGATAAAAGGGGTGACCCCCGAAAGAATTCTCGATGCCGGCAAAGAGCCGCAGAATTGGCTCACCTTCCATGGTACCTACCGCAGCAACCATTTCAGCCCGCTGAACCAGGTCACGAGAGAAAACATTCATCGCCTTGAACTGAAGTGGGTATTTCAGTCCAGATCGCTGGACGCGTACGAGGCTACACCGATCGTAGTGGACGGTGTGCTTTACACGATGGAAGGTGACAACGTCGTCGCCCTCGATGCCACAAACGGACGATTGTTTTGGATGTTCCGTTATACCTCGGCGCCGGATGTCCGGATGTGTTGTGGCCGTGTCAACCGCGGCGTGGGCGTGCTTGGGAATATGGTTTTCGTTGCCGAGGCGGACAATCATCTCGTCGCCCTCGATGCCAGAACCGGAAGACCCATCTGGAACACCACTGTGGCGAATACAAGCGCCGGTTATTCGCTCACGGGTGCACCCTTTACGGTGAAAGATAAGGTGATCGTCGGTGTCTCCGGCGGCGAATATGGCGTCCGTGGTTATATCACCGCCTACGACGCGCAGACTGGAGCGGAACGCTGGCGCTTCTACAACACAGCGGGTCCAGGAGATCCAGGAAGCTATACATGGGGCGGGGACTCATGGAAACACGGAGGGGGCACCGCGTGGCTGACAGGCTCCTACGATCCGGAGACAGATTTGCTCTACTGGGGCACAGGAAATCCGGGGCCCGATATGAACGGCGATGTGCGTCCGGGTGACAATCTCTACACTTGCTCGATGCTCGCATTGCACTTGGAGAGTGGAAAGCTCGCGTGGTATTACCAGGCCAACCCGCACAACGAGTTCGACTGGGATGCAGTCCAAGTCCCAGTTCTCGCGGATATGAGCTGGCGCGGTAGTCCGCGCAAGCTGCTACTTTGGGCGGACCGCAACGGATTTTTCTACGTGCTCGACCGCACCACCGGCCAATTTCTGCTGGCCACGGCGTTCGTCAAGCAGAACTGGAATGCAGGGTTCGACAAGAGCGGCCGGCCCATCATGAGCGTGCATGCCACTTCAAGCGCCGAGGGAACTCTCATCTTTCCCGACCTGCAGGGCGGCACAAACTGGTTCAGCCCGTCGTTCAGCGCACGCACCGGTCTCTTCTATGTGAACGCCCGCGACAACCAATCGTACCTTTACATCAAGGCCAAGCAGGCCTTTGAAGAGGGCACAGAATACAAGAGCGAGGGACACCCGGCAAAGCGGCGTGCCCAACCGGCAGTAGGAACCAACCAGGATCAGTACACCGCGGTGCGGGCGCTCGATCCAACAACGGGACAAACGAAGTGGGAATTCAAATTGGACTCCGGTCCCGATCTTTCTATCTTTCATGACTATAAGGCGGACCACGGAGCGGCGGGCATACTCACGACGGGCTCGGATCTTCTGTTTACAGGCGGGAGGCAGGGAACGTTTGTAGCGCTGGACGCGCGGAATGGCGAACTGCTTTGGAAGCAACAGCTGGGAGGCTCGCTGCTTATGAACCCGATGACCTACGCGGTTGAAGGCAAGCAGTACATCGCAGTAGCTGCCGGAATGTCGCTGTTTGTGTTTGGACTTCCGTAGGCACCGGTTGTTTGGGGGAATGATGAAGGCCCACTCGTACCGTCTTCTTCTTGGCATTGTTTTATCGGCCACTGCTGTCTTGTCTCAGGACGGCGCCACCAGCGGTCCCGCGCATAACGCGGTTCCGGAAGATGTGAGACGCGGTCAGCTGATCTTTGAAGATAAGGGCGGTTGCCTCTTGTGCCATGCTGTGGGAATGCACGGCTCCCTGGTTGGACCCGATCTCAGCAATATTGGCTCTCAGCTTATGCCGGAGCAACTGCGGGATGCGTTGCTCTCGCCCGCGCGCGAAGTTCGACCCCAGTATCAACAATACCTGGCTGTGACGCGCGGCGGTGAGACGGTTGCGGGGAAGCTCTTGAATCAGGATCGATTTAGCCTGCAGATGCTGGATACGCGCGGGCGTCTCGTGAGTCTGGATAAGTCGAACCTGCGCGATTATCACTTTGCGGCTACGGAGCCGATGCCTTCGTACAAAGACAGGCTTAACGATGAGGAAGTGACGGATCTGGTTGTGTTTCTCAGTTCTCTGAAGGGCGTTCAAACGAGCCATTAGCTTTGGAGACTATCGGTCTTACCTTTAGTTCTTGCAGAAGATAGTGCTTAGTCGTTATGATTTTGCTCTGGCTGTTCCCGCGATTGTGTAAACGTTTAACGGGCTTCCAGTAAATCGCGCCAACCCCTCTCTACTCTCCTGCAAGCAGGCTGGGATCGTGTGCGCGCTCGATCGAGGATCGCACAATGGATTTACGGCAGCGCCAATCATCCTTCTCTCTTGATATACCAACCAACGCTACACCCGGAATGGACCGTCGTCAGTTTATCCAGGGCGCAGCTGTCATTGCAGCAGCCATGGGGATGGAGCGAAGCATCTTGGGTCAAGCGTCCGCGGCGCCGTCTGATAACCGGTTGCCGGACGGCACAGAACATGTTTTCTGGGAACGGCCGCTAAAGTTCTCCAAAACTTACTACGTTGACAACACCTCAGCCAAGGCGGATGACCATGGACCCGGCACCGCGGCGCGTCCATTCCGCACCATCAACAAGGCCGCACAGGTTCTCGAGCCCGGAGAACGTGTGGTGATTGCAGCCGGGACCTACCGCGAATGCGTGCGGCCTGAGCGCGGGGGAGCCGGACCCACGCAGATGATCAGCTATGAGGCCGCTCCGGGCGCGAAGGTCGTGATCAAAGGCTCTGAGGTTTTCAAAGATGGGTGGCAGCAGGAATCGATTCCTGCCCTGAGAGGTCCGCAAGCGGCGCAGGGACCGCAAGTGACGGCGTGGCAGCACGAGCTTACCGGCGCAATGTTTCCGGATGCCTACAACCCGTTCGCGCTAGCCAGTGCGCCTGGCGATCGGGAGTGGCTGGACACGAAAAACATCGACATGGGGCCTTATTTCCGCCGCCGCGGATTGATCTTTCTCGACGGCAAACCGCTGGAGCCGGTGGAGCAACTGCGCGAGTTAGCCGCTGCTGCTCTGCCTGGTCCGCCGCCGGCGAATTGGGCGCAGCTGCGCACTGGTTTACCTCCGCGCATGCGCGGAGGCCCGATTATGCAGGAGATCGGCGGCACGGTGAACGGCAGATTCTGGGTTGATAGCCCAGGTACCGGGATCCATATCCGTTTACCCGAAGGCACGCCATCGGACCACGTGATCGAGGTGACCACACGCGAGCAGGCCTTTGTTCCTGCGCACAAAGGGCTCGGCTTTATTCGCGTGAAAGGGCTTACTTTCCAACACGCCGGCAACGGCTATCCCATTCCCCAGCGGGGCTTGCTTTCGACCGCGGGGGGCAACCATTGGATCATCGAAGAAAATACGGTCGAGTGGGCCAACGGTGTGGGCTTGGACATCGCGAACGGCGACTGGAATGCCGCGCCGACCCCACAAGCCGGGCTCAACCACATCGTTCGCGCGAATACGATCCGTTACTGTGGCGTGGAAGGGATCGGCGGCATGGGCACGCAGGATGCTGTGGTGGAGGACAACCTGATCGAGTGGTGCGGTTGGGCCGATGCCGAACGTGCTTGGGAGGCGGCGGCAGTGAAGTTTCATCGTGCCCGGAACATGCTCTTCCGCAGGAACGTGATCCGCCATATCCGGCATGCCAATGCCGTGTGGTTCGACAGCGGCAACGTAAATAACCGCATCAGCGGGAACGTGTTTGCGGATGTGTTAACCGTTGGGGCCGCCGTGCACATGGAGGTGAACCTGCAGCAAAACCAGATCGATAACAATGTGATCTGGGACGTTCGCAACGCCGAGCCGGGCACACCGGGCCAGCGCGGTTGCGCCGGGTCGGGTGTATTCATCAACGCCAGCGACCACCTGATTCTGGCGCAAAATCTAATTGGGCGCTGCGACAACTCCGGTGTTTTTGCGATCATCCGGGAGGATCGGGCAAATACCGGGACGGCATCGGAAAACAAAATCTACAACAACATCTTCACCAAATGCGGGAAGTCTGCCATTTTGTTCTTGAACCCGCACAACGAGGCAGACGGCAACGTATATGCGTCCATGCCGAAGGGCTTTCTGGGGTTCACGACAGCGGACACTAAGCAATGGCTCGACTTGGCGGCCTGGCGTGAGACGCACGGCTGGGACAAGAATGGTGTGGTCGCCGACACGCAGATCGATTTCGATGCTGACCGCCTCGAGCTGACCATCCGAAACCAGCAGTCTCTCCCCAAGGTTACGGCATTCCACCATATTCAAACCGATATGTTCGGCAAGCCTACAGGAGACACAAGGTTCCCGGGCCCACTCGCCGATCCGGATGCGAAGTCTGTGTGGAAGATGGACCCGCGCACATCCTCGGTATAGCGATGCTGCGCGGAGCACGTCCTGGTGCTGAGATCAGCCCACCTCACAACTTGGGTGTTGCGGCGATCAGTTCCTTTACTTCGTGGACGAGGTATGACCCTCGCGAAATGCAGTGGAAGGTGAAGACATTACAGACTTCAGCATAGTAAATTCATGCATTGGGGCAAGCCAAAGTCCAGCAATGACCGATCCATCGGAAAACTTATCCCTCCTTACGCGGCCCGGTGTGGTCAGGAATTCCGTCCTTCGATCCCTGGCTTTCGTGGGCTTGTGCGCGACATCGATCACTGTGGTGGGCGCCGAGAAGCCTGCCACCGGTTGGACGGATTATTTAGGCGGCCCTGCCAGTTCCCACTATTCTCCGTTGAAGCAGATCACGCCAGAGAATGTCAGCAAGCTCGAGGTCGCCTGGAGCTACCCTGCCGGAGACGGATTTTTTACATTCAGCCCGCTGGTGATCGATGACATTGCCTATGTAGCGGCCAAGCAAGGTTCGCTGGTCGCACTGGATGCATCGACCGGCAAAGAGCTGTGGGTTCATCCGTTCGGCGGACAGGGCGTTCGGGGTGGTATTGGCGGCCAACGCGGCATCAATTACTGGGAAAGCAAAGATCGCTCCGATCGACGCATTCTGGTTACGTCAGGCGGCTATCTCTACGCGATCGACGCGCTGACAGGAAAGACTGTGCCGGCCTTTGGTGAAAACGGCCGCCTCGATTTGAAGATTGGCATCGACCACGCGCCGATCCCTTTGGCGTCGAGGACCGCGGGGCGAATTTTTGAGAATCTGATTATCCTCGGCAGCTTCACGGGAGAGGGATATCTAGCGCCGCCCGGAGACATTCGGGCTGTCGATGTACAGACCGGAAAACTCGTCTGGGTCTTCCACACCATTCCTCGCCCCGGCGAAATGGGCTACGACACGTGGCCGAAAGATGCTTACAAGTACCTGGGCGGGGTCGATGTTTGGGGCGAGATCACGGTGGATAAGAAGCGCGGCATTGCGTATCTGCCGGTTGCGTCGGCCAAGTATGAGTTGTACGGCGCCGACCGTCCCGGAAATAACCTTTATGCCGATAGCCTGCTTGCTCTGGACGCGCGCACCGGCAAATATCTTTGGCATTTTCAGACAGTACATCACGATGTATGGGACTTCGATCCCAATGCGGCGCCTCAACTCGCGACCGTGAAGCACAACGGCAAGGAAGTCGATGTCGTCGCGCTGGCTTCCAAGAACGGCTTCCTTTACGTTTTCGATCGGGTCACGGGTAAACCTCTTTGGCCCATTGAAGAGCGCGCGGTTCCGCAAACCGAGATGCCGGATGAGCACACCTCGCCGACGCAGCCCTTTCCGACGGTCCCACCGCCCTTCGCGCGTCAGAGTATGACGATCGATGACCTGTATGCCGGCTTCATGACACCAGAAGAAAAGACCTGGTGGACGGAACGGCTTTCAAAAGCGAGGAGCGGCCTCTACACTCCTCCGGGATTCACCGAGACCATCCAATTGCCGAGCGTGACCGGAGGAGCTGCCTTCTTCGACACTGGCGCCGACGGGGCGCGGGGTATGGTCTTCGTCGAAACCAAGAATGTTCCCTCGATTCTCAAGATGGTTCCCGCTGGTGAGTCGACGGCGGCCAACGACGGCGGTCTGATTCCAAGCCGGCCTGAAGGCCGGGCACCAGGAGGGCCTCGCGCGGGTTCTGGCCTGTTGGAGCCCAGGATCGGCCGGGCGATCTACGAGCAAAACTGCCAGGTTTGCCATGGTCCAGACCTCAAGGGCGACCGTGGCCCGGCGCTCGATTCTGCTGTACAGAGACTTGGATCCGACGGTGTTCGCACGATCGTGACCAAGGGTAAAGGCGCGATGCCGCCGTTTCCCACCATCCCCGCGCAGGGTATAAGCGATCTGATCACGTTCCTCACCAAACCGGATCTTGCGCCGCCGGGCTCTGCCGCTCCGGGCAACATGGTGACAGAACACGTGGAGCCGGACTATCCGGCTGACCTCGCGCCCAAGCCTCCTCGCTACAAAACGGGCTACGGTCAGGAGGGCTATATCATTAAACCTCCGTGGAGCACGATCACGGCCTACGACCTGAATACCGGTAAGATCCAGTGGCAGACGCCGTATGGCGACACCCCGCAGGCCGGTCCCAGCGATACGCTGCGAGGGAATGTCTTCCCTAAAAGTGGATTCGTGGTTCTCGGTTCCGGCCTAATTGTTTTTGTAGACAACCAAGCGAAGTTATACGCGCTGGATGAAACGACGGGGAAGGTGATCTTTACGAAAGACGTCCCCAATGGGGCGGTCGCGGTGCCTGCTGTGTACGAGGTCAATGGCCGCGAGTACATTCTGTTTGCCTTGAACGCAGGCTCTCCGTTTCCCGAGGGCGCGAGGATGGCGCCGGGAGGAGTCACCCACCGTGCGGGCCCGAAAAGCTATGTTGCGTTCGCTCTGCCGCACCCGTAGTGGATTGCGCCTTCAATCATCGTTTCTTCGGCCGTCGATCTCAACGATGCGGGCAGGAAAAAAGTTTTCAAGTTTCGGACTGGCCTTATTGCCCGCTGGTATTTTGGAAGAGCAGCGGCGCAAACTGGTGCAGGTAGTCTCGCCAGTTGTTCCAGGCATGGAAGCCAGCGCTCTGATGTTGGTCTACGTTGATACCGGCTTTGCTGAGGATGGCAACCGTAGCAATGCTATTTTGAAGCGCGATATCGTATTGGCCGGCATCAACCCAGAAAAGACGGAAAGGTTTCCCGGAGGCGTGGAATAGCTTCACATCAGTCTCCTCTTCTTCTTTTTGTGTATTCGGAAACCAACCTGAGCTGAAGATGCCCACATACGCAAAATCTGCTGAATCGTCGAGGGCAACGTTCAGTGCCTGCAGGCCGCCCATGGAGAGCCCCGCAATGGCCCGATGATCACGATCGGCGATGGTGCGATAGTTCGCGTCGACGAAGGGCAAAACCACCTTCGTCAGATCGTCATTGAAAGCGTCGTGCCCCATGCGCACCCCTGGGGTTAGCCGGAAATCGGTTGAGGTGTGTCCTGCAGGCATCACGACCATCATCGGGACGGTCTTGCCCGCAGCGATCAGATTGTCAAGAATGGCTCCCGCACGTCCCACGGTGCCCCAGGAATCGTCGGAGTCTCCGCCACCGTGGAGCAGATAAAGCACCGGCAGCCGCGCGGTTCCGTTTTCGTAACCGGGTGGCGTGTAGACATGCATACGGCGCTGGTCATGGGTGGCCGAGGAATCGTAATAGACTGCTGAGATCGCGCCGTGAGGTATTTGAGCCTTGTACTCCGTGAAATCCGCGCCCGGAACTTCGTACAGACTCGAAGAGTGAGTCAGTGATTGGGACGTGAGTGGATTGCGCGGATCTGTGCTGCTTACGCCATCGACGGTAAAGGTATAGCGATAGATCCCAGGTTCGATGGGACCTATCGCGGCTTCCCAGATGCCTTGGTTCCCCTTCACCATCGGCACTCCCGCCTGGTACTTTTTCGCTTCCTGCGGAGTCATACCGGGTGTGGCTTCCGGGCCTTCCGCATGGAGTATCACGTCTGTGGCACTGGGCGCCCAAAGTCGGAATCGCACGTGACGATCGGGTATCACCTCAACGGATTTGAGAGTGTCGTTGGGTGTGGGCGCGGGCATTTGCACCGCCGGCGGGGTGGGAGGCTGCGGTTCTGCTTGACTCAATGCCTTTTGCCCGCTGATCAAAAGCGCTAGACATAATGGGGCCAAGGCTGGAACCTTGCTTAATGCTCGCTTACCCACTCTCATTTCCATCTCCTATGTAGCCGGATTCATTATCTAAGCATCTGTGGCGCCGGTGGGTGCGGTAAATCAGATGATTCCTTATCGATATTTTGCAGCGCTTCCAATTACCGGTTACCCAGGTCTTTTTCGCTTGACACTCTTTTAGATTGGACTATATGTTTCTTCGGAATACGTTTTCTCGCATATGCAAAGGCTGCAACCACTCGATCGTAACTAATGCTTAGCGCATGTCAGGAACAAATAAGAGGTTAACCATGGCCGACTCTCAAAACCGCGTTCTTCTATCGCGCCGGGAAGCTCTTTTTCTCTCAGCTTCGGCGGGACTCACGCTTGCAGCCCGCTCCTCGGCGCTGGGATCTGACAGCATCAAGACTGGCGTCCATCAGCAAGAGCCAGGTAACTGTTCGACTCCACGTTCCGCAGTTGCGAGCACCGAGTGCGGCAAGGTGCGCGGGTTTCTGGACGGGGGTGTGTTCACCTTCAAGGGTGTGCCTTACGGTCAGACTACCGCTGGAGAGAACAGGTGGCTCCCTGCCAAGCCTCCCACTCCATGGAAGGATGAATATCCCGCGCTGGTATATGGAGCCAACTGTCCGCAAAACCTGCATACCTGGACCAGTCCTGAACAAACTTTTATTCAAGACTGGGATGACGGGTGGCAGAGCGAGGATTTGCTCAAACTGAACATTTGGACGCCGAGCCTGAGTGGAAAGCGTCCCGTCATGTTTTACATGCATGGTGGTGGGTACACCTTCGGGTCTTCCTATGAACTGCCCTCGCACGAGGGCGCGCAAATGGCTCGTCACCATGACGTCGTGCAAGTTTCGGTGAATCACCGATTGAATATCCTGGGTTTCTTTGATGTCTCTGAGATTGGTGGCTCCGCGTATGAAGATTCGGTCAACGTTGGAATGACAGATCTGGTAGCCGCACTGAAATGGGTTCAGGAAAATATTTCCAACTTCGGCGGCGATCCGGATCGCGTCATGATCTACGGTCAGTCCGGCGGGGGGTCAAAGGTTACGACCCTGATGGGCATGCCCTCGGCTGTCGGCCTGATTCACCGCGCCTCCGCGCAGTCGGGAGGCGGGGGAAACATCCCGAGCAAGGAGCAGCAGACCGAGGTCGCCCGGTTGATGATGAAGAATCTCGGGTTGGCTCCCAACGATATCGGGTCCTTACAAAAGATGGAATGGTCGAAACTGTTTGCCGCCGGAAACGCAGCCGTGGCGGCCATCAATCCCCCTGGGCCGCCAATGATGGGGCCTGGGGCGCCCGGTAAACCTCGCGTGGGCTGGTCACCGTGCGTGGATGGGAAGGTCATCAACATGCGGTCGTTCTTTGATGCCGCGCCTGAAATCTCGAAGAACGTTCCCATGTTGGTCGGCTCGGTCACAGAAGAGGGCAATCACATGTCCTCTCGCCCCACCGAGGAACAATGGCATGCCAGCCTCGCCAAGGCTTACGGCGACGAGAAGGCTACTGCTGTGATTGCCACGCTGAAAAAATCGTATCCTTCGAAAAAGATTCAGACGCTTTCTTATATGTGCAGCGGCAGTCCGGGCTTGAACGGTCTTGCGATGCGCAACAACGTCGTGAAGATGGCGGGGCTTAAACACGCGCTCCATGCGGCTCCCGCTTATGCCTACTACTTCAAGTGGCAAACGCCGATCCTTGATGGATTGCCGGGAGCCTGGCACACAGCCGAACTTCAATTTTGTTTCGACAATACGAAGCGTTGCGAACAAGGAACGGGGAACACTCCGGAGGCCCAGGCGCTGGCGAAAAAGATGGCCTCGTCGTGGGCGCAGTTCGCAGCCACCGGAAACCCGAGCGTGGCCGGCCTGAATTGGCAGCCAACCGATCCCCAAAGCAATAAGACAATGGTTTGGGATAACGAATGCCACATGGTCAACGATCCGGATGCAAATGCTCGTAAGATCATCCAAACTTAACGGAGCGAAGCGAAGTTGAGAAATCTGCAGTTCCCCCGATTCCGCAACAGACTTGTCATCTCGACCGGGGGGCTGATGGGCAAAGGCCCAGTCAAGGCGATGAAAACGCCACCGAGGTCGCCACAGAATTGTCATCTCGACCGGAGCGTAGCGGAGTGGAGAGATCTGCGGTTTTGCCGATCCTGCAACAAATTAGTCATCTCTACCTCTAGCAGCGTAAACGCTCCGCCAGAGTAGTTGGTATCGAGGACCGAGCCGAACCAGAACGGGGCCATCCGCTGTTCTAGTTCGGCGTAAAATTGACACGTTTCCCCAAACACAATCTGGTGTTCTTATCGGAAAAGCCTGGGGGCAAAGTCAGCAAACGCTCGCCTCCAGGAAAGCCACTCATGAGCGGTTCCAGGCGATTCGAAGTACACATTCGTGACTCCGGCTTGGGTCAAGGCATCGCTGAATTGCTTGACCCGCGGACCTTCCACCGAGCCGGTGGAGAGGAACAATACCTTCACCTTGCTGTTGAACGCTGCGGGATCGGCGAAAGCGCCGCCACAGATCGTTTTGATGTCGAATGACCCGCCGCCAAAGCCACTGCAATTGCCACTCAACCCACCCAGGTAGGCGAACTTGTCCAGGTTCTGCAGTCCGGTGGTGAAAGTTTGCAATCCCCCCATGGAAAGTCCGGCCATCGCCCGATTGTCGCGGCCCGGCGCAACCCGGTAGTTTTTCTCTACCATCGGGATTAGATCGGTGAACATCATCTCCGTGAAGGTCCCGCTCAAGTGAATTGCCGGACGAGCGGGTGGCGCGGCACCGGCAGGACGTTGTCCTCCAGGGCCCGCGCCGGGCATGCCTGGTGCTCCGCCCATGGGCGCCTGGGGTTGCGGCACGGCCTGAGTGATCACACTGCGTGCGTTGTAGATCGTTCCGTCTTCGCCCGGCTTCACCGCATTCAAGTTATCCATCACAATCAGCATGGGCTTGGTCTTACCTGCGGCGAGCAAATTATCCATGATTTGATCTACATGCCCTTGGAACGTCCAGCCCACCTCATTCTCTCCCCAGCCATGCAGAAGGTACAAAACCGGGTAAGCGCCTTTTGAATTCGTGTCGTAGTCAGGAGGCGTATAGATCATGGCGCGCCGCCACTGTTGCGTAACCGTGGAGAAATACCACACATCGCGCACCAGCCCGTGGGGCACATCCTTGTGTCCGTAGAATTCAGCGTCTGCGGCCGGTATTTCGATGGCGCTGCTCCACACGCCGCCGCCAAAGAACGTCCCAGTCGCAGGATCAGACACGCTGGAGCCGTCAATGTTGAGCATGTAGTAATGGAAGCCTTCGACCAGCGGAGTGGTTGTGACATACCACAACCCGTCTGATTGCTTTGCCAAGTCGAACCCGGTTCCCACGCGGACATGGACCTTTTGAGCGTCGGGCGCAGCCACACGGAACGTCACCCTGCGATCGGGCATAACACATGGGTAGGGCGCCCCCGGAATATTCAACGAAGAAGGTTTGCAATCAGCTGGGGGTTGCGCCTGGCACAGGGATGCGGCGAGAAATATCAGGAACAGCGTCATTTTGCTCATACGTCTCCTTCGGGCAATGAATCGCTTCACATGGCAACAGACAAGACGGAATACGACCGTGCCGGCAACTGCAACACCATGCGCGACCCGGTTTTGGGGCTCTCGATCGTCTGGGGAACTACCTTGTTCGGGGCGGAAAACGTGTTGCCCGCCTTCAGGTCAGGCCCTGTCATGGTTACGAATGCCTTAACCGCGGTCGGGGCTGCGTCACGCCAAACCACTTCCACATCCTGTGGCTTATCTAGATTGCGATTGAATAGAAACAATGCCGCAGTCTTGTTCTGTTGATCAATCGTCGCGGCTACGTCGACCCACGCGACTTTGCCGAATCCCGGAAGCGGCAGCCCTCCGCTCTCATAAGGCTGCCCTAGCGTCATGACCTCATAACCCGGGCCTTCCGGCTCAATGCTCAAAGCGCGCCCGCGCGCGTACTTCAGCGCCCAGCTGTAGGGGTAGTAGATCGTATGCCGCAGGATTCCGTTTTCATTGGTCGTGACCGGTGCAATGACATTGATCAGCTGCGCCAGGCAGGCGACTTTTACACGATCAGAATTGCGTATGAGGGAGTTCGCGAGCCCACCGACCAGCAGCGCGTCCTCCAGGTTGTAGGGTTCCTCCAGCAGATGCGGATGAGGCTTGCCGTGCCCGTTCGAAAAATCCCCAGCCCTCGCGCGATACCAAACGTTCCACTCGTCAAACGATAACCAGAGCTGCTTGCCCGAGCGCTTCTGCGCACGAACAGTATCACAAACCGCAGCAATCTCGTGAATCTGGCGATCCATCGCCAAATTCATGGCCATGTAGATCTGGCTGTCGCCCTTGGTCTCTTCCGTATTTCCCCAATAATGATGCAGGGAGATTCCATCCACCACGTCGTAACATTCTTCGAGCACCGTGCGGTCCCACTCGATGTAAGTGGGTTGGAAGGGACCGCTTGACCCGCAGGCGATCAGCTTGATCGACGGATCCACGGCGCGCATTTGCCGCGCCGCATCCGTCGCCTTCAACCCATACTCGCGCGCCGGCATGTGGCCAATCTGCCAGGGTCCGTCCATCTCGTTGCCGACGCACCAGAACTTCACTTCATGCGGCTGAGCAAACCCGTGGGCACGCCGAAGATCGCTCCACTTTGTTCCTCCGTCGCCGTTGCAATATTCCACCAGCGCCGCCGCATCCTCGGCCGATCCGGTTCCGAAATTCAATCCCAGCATAGGCTCCGTTCCTACCAGCCGCGCCCAGGTGATGAACTCGTTGGTTCCGAACTGATTGGGCTCCAGCGTATTCCAAGCACGATCCAAAACCGCCGGCCGCTTGTCCTTTGGCCCCACTCCATCCAGCCAGTGATAGCCGGAGACGAAATTTCCGCCCGGCCAGCGTACGATCGGTACGCCCAGCTCACGCACCTCTTTCACGACGTCGGTTCTAAAGCCGTTTTGATCTGCGAGCTTGGAACCTGGCTCGTAGACACCTTCATAGATGGCACGCCCTAATTGTTCGAGGAATGATCCGAAGAGCTCGTGGCTTACCGGCGCAATCTGCCGATCTGTGTCGATCACTACGCGCGTCGTCGCCGCGCTTTGTGCAACCCCAAAGCGATGTGCCACGGCGCCGGCCGTAAGCGCTAGCCCGGTGCGCGAAGCCGAACTCACAAATTCTCTTCGCGAAATATCCCTCATAGATCCACTTGTTCCTCTCTCAGTGACAAATAGCGGCTTCCATCACCGCTGCACCACTTCTTTAAGGCGGTGACTCAGCGACCTACGGGCAGTTCGATGTGAAGCAGAGATTCTGGCTAAAGAACGGCATGACGTGATTCTGAAAGCGATCGGCGACAGCGCTGGTATGGGTCCCCGGGTAGATCTTAAAGGTATTGTTCAATCCATAGCTGTCAAAAACCTCATGCAGCTTTGCTGCGTCGACACGCAGGCCGTCCTGGTCCCCAACATCCATGGCAATTCCCTTGTACTTTCGCAGATTGTCGATGTATTGATCGACAAAGGCCAGGGGCGCATTGGCAGCGAATTTTGCCTGCACCTCCGGCACGGGAACCCCATCTTTGGTGGGAAGATCAAGATAAAGCGGTGGATTCTTTGGGTTGGGTGCAAAGGCCGCCGCAGTAGCGAGTTGTGCGGCGGCGAAGCCCGGCAGAAGTTCCGCAGCTTCGGCTGGCGATTTTGCACTCGCGATTTTCTTTTCGTTCTCGATGGCGGTCTCTTTCGCACGGTCTGGGGAGACCGGACCCCTGCCTCCCATCGGGGACAAGCAGCAAGGACTCATAATGTAGAGACTGCCGAACACATCGGGGTATTTCATCCCAATGCGGCTTGCACCGTAACCGCCCATCGAGTGGCCTACCAATCCCCGGCTCTTGCGGTCAGGGAGAGTGCGGTAGTGGGCATCGATATACTGCACCACGTCGTGAGCGATGAACTCTTCAAAGTCGCCCGTTGTTTGCGAACGGGAGTACATGGAGCCATGGTATATGGTCTTCGAATCCGGAAGGACTACGATCATTTCCGCCGCGCCCTGCGCAAACGCACCCTCGACGGTTTGCGGCACATGAATTTCGTGACTCCACTGTTCCGCGCCGATCGAATACCCATGCAGCGCATAGACGACCGGATATTTGCGGTGCTTGTCATGCTGATAGCTTGGGGGCAAAAAGACAATCACGTCGCGATCCACGGCGTCGCCCTCAAGATTGCCCTCCAGCGATTTTCCGTGAATCTTGATGTTTTCAACGGTCACCGGCTTCGCCCCGGGGACTACCGCCGGCACCTGGGTTTGCACTTGCCCAAAACTCCGATCCGCGCCGCCGGTCGCCAGCGCGAACAAGATGGCCACTCCACAATAAACACTGCCCTTTGTCATTCCTCTCCCCTGTTGCTTTCCGGACGCTCGGATAACCGCTTCCCCTATGGCGCCGCCGCGACGACCGGCAACTCGTAAAGGGTAATGCTGATGGGCGACACCGAAACCGTCGATGAAACATTTTCGATCGCGGTCTCCTTCATCACGAGTTCCGGCGCCTTTCCCACACGATTGATAGCTTCCGGCGTGGTTCCGGTCAACTGCAAGATCTTTGCCGGGCCGCCAAGCGGCGCGCCGGCGATATTTACAGCAAAGGTTTGCTCGGCCTCGGTAGCGTTGACGACAGAGAGCAACAGGCTTTTGTGATCGGCACTCAGCGCCGCGACCATGTCGAGCGGATAAGTCGGACTGCCCGAGGGCGTCTCTGGTTGGTCAGGGCTCCCCGGAGGATACTTCGACCGGGGTTGGGGCGAGTTTCCGGAGACCGCCACCGGAATCGAGCCCACGAAATGCTGGGCATACATCTTATAGAGCAACCCGAGCGAGTTCAGGGTTGCGTCCGTGTGGTTGTAGGTAATGAGCGCGACACCGGTGGTCTGAGCTCCCATGGTGATGATATCTGTGTGCCGCATCATCTCGTTGAGGATCATACCGTAAGCGAGTGCCTGCTTCAGGTTCATACCGCCGAACGGACCATCGCTGCTGCCGGGCGTGAAGTTGAAGTAAGCATATTCGTCTATGGAAAGAGGAATCTTCTTCTCGACCATCGCTGGAAAGCGCTTTCGGTAGCCCTCGTATTCTTCTGCCTTGAGGCGGACGGTATCTGCCGGATAGCGCGCCAGCTCGAGCAGCGTCATGTCTGTCTTGACATACGCATTGTCTGAGGGCTCGTCATACTTTAGATCCTTGCCTTTTTCGATATCCCAGTGATGGCCACCCTGTGCGTACCAGTGCTCGGCGAGAATATCGAAGTTGCCCCAGCTCTGCTTGAGGAATCCACCAGTCCAGTCGTAATCGCCGCCGTACAAGCCATCGAGGTTCCCAACATACTTGGAGCGCAGCACGCCCGGCACATTATCGTTCTGCAACATCATCGCCGATGCAATGAGTGTGATGGATGGGTCGACCGCGCGCATGGCTTTGGCAAATTCGTTGTGCTTGATCATGTAGTACTTCAAGTCGGTGTGACCGATCTGCCAATCCCCCCACGGCTCGTTCCCGATGTTCCAGAATTTAATGCGATATGGTGCCGCATGACCGTTCCGGGCCCGCTGAGCACCCATGTAAGTGTTCGCGGAACCGTTCATATACTCCACTTCCTGGGCAGCCGAGTGCGAATCGCCCAAACCCGCATTGACGCTTATGTATGGCTCAACGTCGATCAGGGAACAGAGCGTCATGAACTCCTCTAACCCCAGGTCGTTCGTCTGCATGGCGTTCCACGCGTAATCCCAGTCTGGAGGACGCTTATCGATGTCGCCCACAACGTGATACCAGATCAAATTGGATGTGTAGTTGCCTCCGTAGCGCCAGAAACCCATCGGGATCTGACGCAGCAGGGCGGTGGCGTCCCGTCGAAATCCCTGGATGTTGTCGGCGGGCATCAGCGACAGCGTGCCGACGTGAAAGTTTCCTGTTCCGTTCCCCGCGATCTCAAGGCTCGCGTCTTCTGTTGCCGCTTTCGAGGTGAACTTTAAGGGAAACTTCTTATACTCGCCGGATAGGCTGTTGATTGAGAGGGTCTGCCGATCGTTTTCACCGCTTCCCCAAATCAGAGAAACCTTGACCTTGGCTCCAGGCGTTCCTCGCAGATAGATCCTGCCTGTGTACTCTTTACCGTTGACCAGCGCGATCCCTGATTGCCGGATGCCATGCGGGGCAGAGGAATCGAGCTCGATCCGCGGGCTCTGCTCCCCTACAAAGGGTTGCTCTTTGTCCATCGACACTGCGCCGTCTGGTCCCACCGGCCGCCACTTGCGCGTCACCATACCAAATGGCCCACCGGCTTGACGGCCTTTATCCGCGGCGGGCTCTTGCGACGTGATGGGAAAGTAAAATTTGCGATCGTCCAGCATCTCGGCCCACACACTGCCATACATCGTGCTGCCGATATGCTCGATAAATTGCCCGTACTCATATTTCGTAACCGCCGGCGCGGTCTGGCGCGTGTCGATGGTCACTTTGATAGGAGGCGATGTCTGGGCGTGCGTTCCCCAAGAGAAACCAAGCCACAAAGCTGCTGTGATGACCACGACTCTTGTCTTCATAGGCTCGTTTCTGTCTCTACGGAACAACCGGCAACCGGTAAATGTTCACGCTGAGCGGAGCGACGGAGATTGTTCTTGAAGCATCACCCAGGTTGGTTTCTTTAACCTGCACTCCGGCAGGCTGGCCAACATGGTTCGCAGCGTCGATGCTGCTCCCGGTGAGCTGCCAAACGGTAGCCGGTCCGGAAAGGTGTAATCCCGTCACGCTCATGTCAAACTTCCCTTCCCGATCAGTAGCGTTCACAACAGCTAGAGTCAGGTACTTGCGATCGGGCGTCAGCGCTGCGAACAAATCGAGCGGATACGTGGGGCTGCCGGAACTGGTCTTGGGCTCGTCGCCATACAAGGGATTCGTAGCGGGTTGGGGAGAGTTACCCGCAATAGCCACAGGGATCGTTCCCGGAAAGTGCTCACCATATAGTTTGTAGACCAGACCGACGGTGTTGTAGGTCGACCCGGTAGGCGTGACGTCGATCGATGACGTGCCCATCGTATGCGCTCCCATGGTGATGAAATCCGTGTGCCGCATCATTTCGTCGAAAAGCATGGCGTACGCCAGAGCCGATCTCAGGTTCGGTCCCCCGGGCCTGCCTCCGCCACCACCGCCGTAGGCATATTCATCGATCGAAAGAAAGATCTTCTTACTGACCATTTGAGGAAAGCGCTTTTGATATCCCTCCCACTCTTCTGCGTGGCGGCGGATCACGTCGCCGGCGTAGCGGGCATATTCGAGGGTGGTCGGATCATATTTCACGAATGCCCCATCATTCGGGGCATCGGCCGGTAGAGCCTTTGCCTTTTCGAGGTCGTAGTGTCGTCCCGCTCCCTCGTACCAATGCTGGGCAATCCCGTCGAACGTGCCCCAGCTCTTTGCCAGGAGTCCGCCAGTCCAATCGAAGTCGGACCCATACATGGGGTCCAGATTGTCAACGTACTTTGCGCGGTTTTCGCCCTTGAGCCACATCGGTTCCATCATCTTTGCCGAGCCTATTAAGGTGATCGAGGGGTCGGCTTTCCGCATCGCTTTGGCAAATTCGTTGTTCTTGAGCACGTAATATTTCAGATCGGTGTAACCGATCTGAAAAGTTCCCCAGGGCTCGTTGCCTATGTTCCAGTACTTGATGTGATAGGGCTCGGGGTGGCCGTTTTTCGCGCGTAAGGCACCCATGTAGGTTTCCTTGGATCCATTCAGATACTCGACTTCCTCCTCCGCGGAATGCGAGTCGCCGAGACCCGCGTTCACGGTTACATATGGATCCACGTCGATCAGCTTGCAGAGCGTCATGAATTCGTCCATGCCCACGTCATTTACCTGCATGGCATTCCAGGCATGGTCGAACATCGGCGGCCGTTTATCGATGTCACCGGTAGCGTCGTACCAAACCCAGTCGGATAGAAAATTACCGCCAGGCAGCCGCCACATGCCGGAGTGAAGCTGCTTGAGCAAAGCTATCGTGTCTGGTCTGAAGCCCTCGACGTTATCCGCCGGCATCAGGGAAACGGCGCCGACATGAAAATCGCCTGACCCGGTTCCGGTAATCTCAAGTGCCGCCTCAGACGTATCGGCCTTGGAGTGGAGACTCAAAGGGAATTTCATGTACTCCTTGGTAACGGCAAAAGACGAGGTTTCGCGATCGCTGTCACCGCTACCCCAAACCAGAGAAACCTTGACTTTGGTTCCGGGAGTGCCGCGAAGATAGATGCGGCCCGTGTATTCTTTCCCGCTCAAGAGTGAGAAGCCGGCTTGCCGGATGCCGTGCGGCGTCGATGCTTCGAGAAGGACTTTCGGGCTGTGATCGCCGACAAACGGAATATCGGCATCCATCACCACACATTCGTCGGGTCCGATGGGGCGCCACTTGTGAAGCTGGGAACGTAGTGGATTGCCCGAGGGACGGGCCGGCGCCGGTGGATCGATCGAGGAGATTGGAAAATAAAATTTACGGTCGTCGAGCAGTTCAGCCCACATGCTGCGATAGATCGTGGTTCCGATATGCTCGATGAAACTGCCAAAAATGTATTTTGACACGGGGTCCTGTGTCTGCTGAGCGTCAATCGTGACCGTCAACTTCTCCGGAATTTGTGGCTGCGCTTGCTGAGCGACTGCGCCCGGTAGAAAACCCACTCCCGCGGCAACTGTGACGAGGACTGCAACGAACATCTTCATAATTCGACTCCTAATCTATGCTCTTGCGCTTCGGGCTTTTATTGAACCGGAAAGCGGTACACGTCTACGCTGCTCGGCGGCACGGTAATGGATCCTGAACCAGCGCTCAGCGGTGTCTCTTTCACAAAGACTTCCTGCGGCTGGCCGACGTGGTTATCTGCATTCAGGTCGCTTGCAGTCAGTTGCCACACGGCGGCCGGGCCACTCACCTTCATACCCTGAACGCTTACAGTGAAAGGCCGTTCCTGCTCGGTCGCGTTCACCACGGCTAGAGTCAGGTATTTGCGATCGTCGGTCAGCGCTGCGGCCACATCGAGAGGGTAGGTCGGGCTACCTGAGCTTGTTTTGGGCTGGTCGCCGTAAGGAGGGCGTGTCGGCACGGGTTGCGGGGAGTTCCCGGTAAGCGCAACAGGAAGGACGCCGAAATGATCCCGGTACATCTTATAAAGAAGGCCCCGCGAATTGTAAGTGGCGGCGGTCGGGCTCAAGTCGAGCGTCGACACAGCCATGGTATAGGCAGCCATCTTGAGAAACTCCGTGTGGCGGAACATCTCGTTGAGAATCATCCCATAGGCAAGGGTGGATTTCAGGCTCGCCTGGCCGTATCCATACTCATCAATCGATAGAAAAATGTGATGTTGCGCCATCGCGGGGTAGAGGGCTTCGTATTCCGCCCACTCCTCAGCCTTCTTGCGCACACGGTTTGCCGGATGACGGGCAAACTCGAGCTCAGTCTCCGGAAGGTCCACATAGCCGGCTTCGATTGGGGAGTCTAACGGCAAGCTCTTCGCATGTTCGTAATCAAAGTATTTGCCGGCCCGTGTATACCAATGTTCGGTAAGAGCGTCGAAATTTCCCATGCAGCTCTTCAGCAAACCGTTTGTCCAGTCAATATCGGAACCGAGCTTCACCTGCGGATCAGCAATGCCCATGGTTTTGGGCTGCCCCTCTACCGTCATCTCGTCGGGCATAGCTCCCGAGGCGAACAGTGTGATGGAGGGGTCGACCGCGCGCATCGCCTTGGCAAATTCATTGTGCTTGATCACGTAGTACTTCAGATCGGTATGTCCGAGCTGCCATGATCCGTAAGGTTCGTTGCCGATATTCCAAAACTTGACATGGTAGGGCTCGGGATGACCGTTCTTCGCCCGCATGGCTCCCCAGCGGGTATTCGCCGCCCCGTTGATATATTCCAATTCCTGCGCCGCTGAATGGGAGTCGCCGAAGCCCGCATTGACTGTAATGTAGGGATCAACGCCGAGCAGATGACACATGGTCATCAACTCGTCCATGCCCAGATCGTTCGACTGCATGGCGTTCCACGCATGATCGAACATCGGTGGCCGCTTGTCGATATCACCAATCGAGTCGTGCCAGTCCCAGTCAGAAATAAAGTTTCCGCCGGGCAGCCGCCACATACCAGCATGAAGATCCCGTAACAAGGCAATCGTGTCGGGGCGAAATCCGTGCACGTTGTCCGTTGGCATCAAGGAGAGCGTTCCTATGTGGAAGTCTCCTGAGCCTATACCTGTAATCTCGATGGCGCCATTCGCGGTATCGGCCTTCGCGGTGAAATGGAGAGGAGACTTTTTGTATTCTGACGAGAGCCCGCGGAAAGAGATGGTTTGGCGATTGCTCTCGCCTTCGCCCCAAATCAGCGAAACCTTTAGTTGGGCCCCGGGAGTGCCGCGAAGATAAATCCTGCCGGTATACTCCTTCCCGCTGACCAGAGATAGACCGGTTTGCCGGATTCCATGCGGCGTCGATGCATCGAGTTCGATGCGCGGACTGTGGTCGCCAACGAAGGGTTGGCCGTCATCCATGACAATGGCCTGATCCGGTCCTACCGGATGCCATCGCCGGACCTGCAGGCCGCGAAAGAAACCACCTCCCGGCCGGCCGGCCGGGGCCGGGGGCTCCTCGGAGGTAATTGGGAAATAGAACTTGCGGTCGTCCACCATCTCCGCCCAGAGACTGCGGTACATGAGCATCCCGCCATGTTCGATAAATCCGCCGTAGAGGTACGGCGAAATAGGCGCAGCAACCTGGCGCGTGTCGACGGATATGTCGATCTGTACCGCGGCAGAGGAGCCATTTTGCGCAGCAGAGGCTGACTCATCGCTCGCTGGAACCGCAAGCAGACCTACTAGCGCCAGAAGCGCCACTCTAATTACCATCTTCCCCGTCCCTCCAACGAAGACTGTTGCCATCTATACACCGTGACCGAAGCATCGATCGACGCTGATCGACGGTGAAAGCAAGGGACACGAGAAGTAGGGCCAAGCTCGTAAGACTAAATGACTCCCCCGCCGAGTGAATATGTTCTCTTACAGGTGATGCGAGGCAGCGCAGAGGCACTCAGCGCTGCCACGCTACTAGTTCCTTCCGATCAGAATCGGAGCTTGCCAATGAGTTCAATGTTGCGGCCCCCCTGGGTCACACTCCGAATGAGCCCGGAGTGACCGGGGCCGATCACCGCGTCGGGTTGCCCAAATGATGGATGGTTCAAGACATTCGTCGCATCTGCACTAAACTCAAAGCCTAAACGCTCCCAAATTGGAAAGCTTTTCTTTATCGACGAATTCATGACCAGTGCACCCGGACCGTAGACGCTATTGCGCCGCATATTACCGAGCGTTCCGGGCGTGGGTTGTTGGTAGGCCCCAAACGTAACACCGTCTGCGGCAGGCACATCGTTAAACCATCCATTGATCCCGTGGAAGTGTCCAGCCATCGGGTGACCGATCTGGTTGGGAAACCATTGAAATCCGGACGCCTGGGGAGTCGAGGCGTAGCTGTTCGTTGAGCTGACCATATACGGCGTGAAAGGATTCCCTCCCTGCCATAGGAAAGTCGCGGAAAACAACCAGCCACCTATGGCTTCATTCAAGAGCCCGTGGGTGTTTAAGTACCGTCGCCCTTCACCGAACGGAAGTGCATACGATCCATAGGCCTTGAACATATTCCGGATGTCGAAGTTCGCTGCACCATGATTTGCGGCCGGATTATACGCATTCTGCCAGATTGTGTTTCCCTCTTTCGAACCCCAACCAGAGGAATCCTGATTATCAGTCATGTGGGACCACGTGTAATTAAAGTCGAACATTAAGCCATTGGTGAAGTTCCGCTTGATTTCAGCCTGCATCGAGTTGTAGACAGAAGAGGACTGCGTGGTGAAGCCGCTGATCGCCTGGTATTGCGGATACGGGCGGAGACTCGCATCGTTGGGTCCTAACTGGCCCAGGGTACCTGGTTCAGGTCGGTGTTGAAAATGAGATTGCTGCCATGACTTCCCACGTATCCTAGCGACGCAACCATGTTGCCTACCTGGCGCTGTACCGTCAGGTTCCACGAATAAAGCCGCGGAATCGGCTGATCATACTTCATATAAGAGACTGCCTGGCCGTTATAAGCCTGGGGTGTTCTAGGAGCGACCACATAAAGCGAGTTGATGCTGGAGCCTGCGCTCCCCTGGTAGTTGGTGTCGCCGCTCGACGAAAGGACGACCACCGGCGCAACGCCCCCCGTCGAGTCTGCGGCGCTGCCACTTGAACTAAACGCGTTCCCCAAACAACAGCCGGCGTAGTTATCGACGTTCCACGGAAAAGTGTAAATACCGAACCCACCCCGCACCGTCATCTTGCTGCCGAGTTGATATGCGGCCCCGACACGAGGCAACCAGTTGTTCCACCGGTTCTGCTGCAGACTGGTCCTTCCATTGGTGTGAGTCACCGCATACCACATGGCGCCAGGCGTATTGGTGGCTGGGTTGATGATAGTCGGGTCGAAAGCGCGCTCGTTCTTTGTCGCATCCGACCATCCGGTTCTACCCTCCCACCGCACTCCCAGGTTCAACGTGAGTTTTGGGGTTACCTTGAAATCGTCCTGCACGAACAAAGCAGGATTTTTCAGCCGTCCATAGTATGTCGGGGAGACCGAGGCCGACCAGTTCTGTGTGTAGCCTAAAAGGAAATCCGCATAGGGGGAGCCGCCAAGAGTGGTCGAGGAGGTGTTTCCCGCCTGGGTATAAACACCCGTGAACCCGAGGTTAGCGGCATTCAGATTACCCCACGCCGTCGAATCGGCACGAAAAGCGACCATTTCCCCGCCGAGGTGGAGCGCGTGCCGGCCGCGGATCATCGTCACCACATCCGAGATGTCGAAGACGTTCTCGCGATAGTTGGCATGAATGCCCGGGCCGAGTGTGCAGCCGCTGCAACCCAACCCGGTGAAACCGCTGATGTTAATGGTGGGAAAGATATTCGTTTTGGCGAATTGCAGCCCCAATTTTTGCGGCCAGCCTTCATTGATGGTTGGGGAGGTTAGCAGATCATACTCACCCATCCAACCGACTCTGGCCTCGTTGATCGTGCGCGCGCTGAAGGTATGGACGTCGGACAACTGGCCGCTCATGTTCTCCACGTCGACGTTGGTAGCGTTCACCGGGTAGTCGGGGCTGGCTCCTTTGGTAAGCGTGTAGTTGTAGGCCGAAGAGCCAGAGATGTGATTTTTAGCTCCCAAATCCGCATCAAAGCGCCCGAACCACTTCTGCAAAGTCGTACTGGAAGGCGAGATGTAGCTGTAGTTGTTACTGGAGAAGGGGCCTGATATGGTGGGAAAGATTGCCTGGATGGCTTTCGCAACAGGATCGATCAAGTTTGCGGGAATTTTATTTCCGTTCCCATATTCGCTGGCGAAAGATCGCCGGGTGACAACCTGCTGCCCTCCCACGTTCGTCACCACTTGTGTGGTCGGATCGTAGATCGTAGCCAGCCCAGTGAAGTCGCCGGCCAACATTGCCGCTGTCGGAACGGTAGCAAATCCCACACTCGCTCCACCGTGGTTGATCGTATGATCCCAATCGATAAGGGCGAAAACTTTGTTTTTGATAATCGGTCCGCTTACCTGAAATCCGAAGTCGTTCCAATGGATGACAGGAACCGTCCCGGTTCCGAATGCGTAGTTGGCGGCATTCAACGCAGTATTGCGGAAATAGTCGTAAGCCAAACCGTGGATGGTATTTGAGCCGCCTTTGCTGATCTGGTTGTAGATCACGCCGCCTGTGCCGTACTGCGCGGAGAACGACGAGTCGCTCATCTTTACTTCGCCGATAGTATCGAAAATCGGCGTGTTGATGACGTTGTCGCTCATAGGCGAGCTGATTGTCGAACCATCCAGCATCGCGGTAGAAAACGGCATGCTACCGTTTGCGGCCACTCCCCCCATGCCGGGGTTGGTCGCACTGTTCCCGTTTTGCGCCACGCCGGAAGTGCCGGGCATCAACACCAAAAACGATTGCCAGTCCGGGGTACCCGCTGTTTGAGGCAACTGTTGAAGTGTTTCTGACGGAAGCGTGGACGAGAGCTCCGCGGTCGTTGTTTCCAGGAGCGGTGCATTTTCGCTGACAACGACCCGCTGTGTAGACTTTCCAATTCCCAATTGCACGTTCAAGCCGGTCATACCTACATGCAGCGCCATCGGGCCTCTCTGGAGACTCTCGAAGCCGTCTTTGCTGAACAGGATCGTGTAATTGTCCTCCGGTACGAGAGGTCCGCTATCGAACGCTCCCGACTGGTTGGTTGTGATGACGCGGTTTGTCCCCTTGTCGGCATCGTTCAGTGTAACGGTGACACCCGGGATCACTGCTCCTGTGGCGTCGGTGACTGTGCCAGTGACATCGGCGGAGTTTGTTGCTTGCCCAAACGCTGCCACCGCAGAGACTGCCAAAAGTGAGCTAGACACGCATACCCGGATCTTCATACGACCTCCAAAACTCGCGGACTCCATTGCGAATCCTTAAGCTAGGCCGAGCGACCTGGCTCAAGGGTCTGAGCGGTGGGCTGCCTGCTTTTGACTTTGCGAAAACGCTTACTCACAATGCCCTCCCTCTCGAACAGCGAGCATGCTATTCATGAGTGATAAGGGGTGACAAGAGTTATTTTTCGAACATGGTCGTTCGAAATTATCGATGTATTCCAACTATCTGGCTGTGCTGCTTGGCACCACACGGGAGTCATAAATCGTCGTTCTTGGGGATTCGGAACGAGCTGCCGCCAGCAGCGGAAGGTTCAGATGACCCCCGGCGAACGCTTAGGCTTCCGGCCCGGAAGAGCGGTGATCGAGCGGATGTTCTCTCTCGATACGGCAGTTGAGGTCAAAGCAGGCTTTATAAAAGCGCCGAGGAATCAGGATCTTGACGTAACAGACTGTCTGCTACGATGTGTCGCAGCCAGTTCCCGGCGCTTGCGGCTGGTCCGAGATGGAACACTGCCAACCACCGCGTCGACTGCGTTACGAGTGCAGAGCTTGTGCTCCTCAGCTAGGCCACTAAGGCTAACGAAAGCCCAGTTTTGCAGTCACCGCGCATCAGATCTCTGCCCGGGCCATCTCACAGGTATGTTACCTCTCCATTACACCATTGAAAATAAGCGACTTGGCGCGGTGCCTATGCAGAATACGGTAACCAACCTTGCCAAGCACGGCGCCGCTGGACTCTCGTACGTTCCGTTGACGTTTGCGGGGATCAACAAACCGATATTTGTGTGGGCTCACTACTTCTGAGGCCTTGGATGTTGCTAACCAGGTGGAATAGCCGAGATTCCTTCGCCCGGCGCTGCTTTTCCTGTCATTTCTCAGTGGCGCGAGTCAGCCAATTTTCAGTCCAACATAGGTATCGGATGCATCATTATTTGCTTAGCAAGCCTCCCCGAAAGGCATAAAGGAGTTGCATTTCGTGAATACGACGATCGACCAGTGGGAAGTGTTGGAAGCTGTTGTCAAACTGGGGAGTTTCGGCGCCGCCGCCGCAAGGATGAATCGATCGCAATCGACCATCAGCTATGCCATTTCCAGGTTGCAGGAGCACTTCAAAGTACCCCTTCTCGAGATCAAGGGCCGCAAAGCATATCTGACGGAAACTGGAAAAGCATTACTTGCCGATGTCCAACCCCTCCTGACCGGGTTTCGTGCTCTCGAGGAACGCGGAGCATCTCTCGCAGCAGGGGGCAAGACCCAGATTCATCTATCTGTCGACAGCATATATCCAGATGACAAGCTGTTCGCCATTCTTTCCCGATTCTCGCAGGCGTTTCCTTATGTTCATCTCAGACTCCACAGAGGCACCCTATTGACGGCAGCTCTGGAGTTCGCGAATCATCAAGCCGACATTTGCATTGTGGGCACACCCACCGGCGAAGACATGCTTAAACCGGTCCTGGATATACGCATAAGGGCGGTTGCGAGCCGTGAGCACTTGCTCGTTCGAAATGAGCGGGAGTTGATGCAGACGGATCTTGCGCAGAATCTCGCTGTGATCATCGAAGGCGGAACGGAGCCGGTTCGCAAACACCAACCGCATGCGCCATCCCAGCGCCATCTTTGCGTCTCCACCATCGAGTCAGCGATCGAAGCAGTGCGCAGTGGTATGTGCTTTGGCTGGCTTCCCGTTTACAGAATCCAGTCTTATCTGGATTCGGGCGAGTTGAAAGAACTTAAACTACCCCTAGGTGCTGAAAGGTTTGCGCGAATTTTCCTGATCCTGCGCGAATTTAATACAGCGGGCCGGGAAAAAATTGAACTTATGGACATGCTCGGACGCAGTCGAGAGCTGGAGGTCATCTGAAACGCATAACCGAACGGGTGGCCCTTTAAAGAGTTACAGGATTTAGCCTGACGCCTGGGAGCCCCGAGGCTTTGCCTTCTCCTTATTTTAGATGGATATTCGGCAAAGCCAATCAATGTAAACGTTTACGCCGCTTCCGGTTCGCTGGTTGTTCCTGCGAGGAGACCGAGCATCCCTTAACGCTCTGGACTTCAGCCGTGGATTACGTGTACCCTCACGCACAGCATTCCGAATGAACTCTCTGCCGCTCTACGAAGCAAGCCAAAAGCGTCCGGACCACGACCGAAGCTACACAATGAATCACTGTCTCAAGACATTTTTTCTAAATACGTTCCTTGTCCTTTTCGCATTGAAGCTGACGGCGCACGCCGGAACTGATTTACCGCAGAAGGTAAATGATCTGGAACTTCAAGCTCGCCAATATCTGCGCGAACAAAAGCCAAACCTCGCAATCCCTATATTCCGCCAAATCATTGTGCTCGATCCTCAGAACGTGGACGCTCAGGCAAACCTGGGAGTTTTGCTGTTCTTTCAAGGCGACTATCCCGAAGCTATCACCCGTATTCGGGCCGCATTACAACTAGAGCCGAAATTGTGGAAGGTGCAGGCACTGCTCGGCATTGCAGAAAAGCGAACAGGGAATTTCGTAGCAGCACGGAGTGATCTGGAGCAGTCGCTTCCAAGTTTAGAGGACGCAAAAATCCGGAAAGAGGCGGGCCTTGAACTCATCGAAATCGCCTCTGCTTCCGGTGAGTTGGATCGTGCCGCCACAATTATTGCCATGCTCGAAGAGGCCGCGCCGGCGGATCCGCAGATTCTCCTCGCCGCATACCAGATATCCTCCCAGAACGTGGAGCGCACGCTTCTCAGCACGGCGCTGGCGGCGCCGAATTCAGCTGAACTGCATATGATGATGGCCGATCAATTCGTTCTTCTGGGCGATCCTACGAACGCGATCGCGCAATATCGTGAAGCTATCCGGCAAAATCCCCAGTTGCCCGGAGTCCATTTCGAATTGGGCGTACAACTGGACCAGTCGTCTGACCCTGGCGCGAAGGTCGAGGCGGAGCGTGAATTCAGGACGGCCCTCACCGTGAACCGGTTTGATGAGAAGGCTTGGCGCGCGCTAGGACAGGTCATGGCGGATAAGGGAGATTACGACGCCGCCAAAGAGGACTACACAAAGGCTCTGGCTCTGATGCCCAAAGACTCTGATGTGGAAGCCGATCTGGCGAAGTTGTTTGTGATGCGTGGTGACTTCAGTGCGGCGGCCCCCCTGCTGGAAAGTGCCGTGAGGGACGATCCGACGAATGCCATGGCTCACTATCAGCTCAGCGGGGTCTATAGACGTGCTGGTAGAACGGCGGATGCTCAACAGGAAATGAAGGAGTTCTCACGATACAAGTCATTAAAAGACAATCTTGGCAAAGTGTTTCGACAATTTCGCCAACAGGATGTTGTATCCAAGACAAACCCCTGACTTCCGCTGGAAAGGCTTTGATCCGTCCAGGGACGGAGCCCAAGGGGAGCATGCTTACCAAAACACATCTGCCATGGCGATAGGCACTTATTACCGCTTATTCCGTTTCGCTCTCCTAAGCGGCATTTTGTCTCTCGGCATGGAGGGTGCAGTGCCAGGACGGACTTTCAACGTTTCCCCCGCTCTGCAAGCGACCGCACATGCCGAAAAATCAGCCCAAATTCCTCGACTCCTCGACATTACCACTGCCACAGGGATCCACTTCAACCACCTTTCCTCCCCTGAAAAGAAGTACATCGTCGAGTCGATGAGCGGTGGCGTTGCGCTTATCGATTACGATCGTGACGGCTGGCCCGATATCTATTTCACCAATGCGCCCGACATCGCAATGCATTTGGCTGGCAAGAAGGCAAGAAGCGCTCTGTTTCACAATAATCACGACGGGACATTCACCGATGTCACGGGGAATGCCGGCGTCGCTTTTCCGTGCTGGGCGATGGGAGCAGCCGTGGGAGACTATAACAACGACGGTTGGCCTGACCTTCTCGTCACCTGTTTTAACGGCGTCTTGCTGTACCGAAACAATGGGGATGGAACATTTACAGATGTTACAAGGCAAACCGGCTTGGCCGAGGATTCCGGGTGGGCTACCGGAGCGGCATTTGGAGATTATGACAACGACGGATGGGCAGACCTGTTCGTCCCGCACTACGCCAAATTAGACCTGTCAGATCTTCCCCAATTTGGCTCAAAAAACACCTGTACGTATCACAAGATCATGGTTCAATGCGGGCCCCGAGGTCTGCCAGGCTCGCCAGATGCGCTTTACCACAACAATGGCGATGGGACTTTCACGAATACCGCTCAAGCCGCCGGAGTCATTAACGCACAGGGATTGCTCGGCCTCGGTTCGGTATGGTCTCACTTCAGTAACGGTAGCCGCATCGATCTCTTTGTGGCCAACGACAGTGGTCCAAATTACCTGTACCGCAATAACGGCGACGGCACCTTCTCAGAGATAGGCTATGACTCAGGGGTTGCCTTCAGCCAGGATGGCAACGAACAGGCCAATATGGGTATCGCGGTCGCCGACTTTGATCATTCCGGCCGCGAGTCGATCTTCGTGAGCCACTTCAGCGAAGACTACGGCACCCTCTGGCGCAATGATGGAAACATGTCCTTCACCGACGTTTCCAATGCCGCGGGGATAGCGCGCAGCACTCTCCCGTTCGTGGGCTGGGGCGATATTTTCTTCGACCTTGACAACTCGGGTTGGCAGGATCTCTTTCTCGCCAACGGGCATGTCTACCCCCAGGTCGATTCTGCGCCGTTGACGTCGAAATACAGAGAACCGAAGTTGCTATTTATCAATCAGCGCAACGGCCAGTTTAAAGACGCCAGTGCGCTTTCGGGAGAAGCTCTTAAGGTGCCACAGGTAAGCCGGGGTGTCGCTGCTGGGGACCTGTTCAACGATGGTCGAATCGATCTGGTCGTCGAGAATCTTGAGGGTCAGCCTATGATTCTTCGTCCTGAGCGCGTACCCGGAAATCACTGGATAAGTCTTGAACTAGCTGGAACGAAAAGCAACCGGTTGGCGTTGAATGCGCAGGTGAGGATCGGCGCCGGCTTGCTGACACAGGCAGACGAGATTCGAAGCGGAGGCAGTTATATGTCTCAAAGCGATCTGCGTCTGCATTTTGGGCTTGGAGGTGAATCTCACGTCGACAGGGTTGAAATTACTTGGCCCTCGGGAATCAAAACGACTCTGAAAGACCTAGCGGCGGATCGGTTCTATTGTGTGCAAGAGGAGACAGGCCTGCTGCCCTGCAAGGACATACGACCCGAAAAGCGAGTCATCGACAATAGCGCAAAGGCAGAGCACCACGCGGCACAACAGTGAAGCAGATTTCGGGGGCAGTGGATGCGTCGTCTTCGATACCACTTCGCGCAAAGCTGCCTGCAACCGGCGAGCGTACTACATAAGAATGCGGCAGGGATGATGAATCTAGCTGAAAAGACCGTCTCTTTATTTCCTATCCGCTTGCTCCTGGTGGACGATCATCCCGTGATACGCGCCGGACTAAATAGCATGCTTCGCAAGCAAACTGAACTCAGGATTGTGGGCTGTGTACAGGACGGACGTCAAGCGTTAGAGTTTTTGGCTAACGAGCCCGCCGACGTCATGCTGCTGGATCTTCGCATGCCAAACATGAACGGTATCGACACCTTGCGCGCTTTGCGCAAGCTAGCGTCGCCGCCTAAGGTCGTCGTTCTCTCAAACTTTGAATTAGATGAGGAGATTAATCGTGCGATCGAAGAGGGAGCCATGGCCTATTTGCTGAAAGACACATCGCGCGACGAGATCGTCACCGCAGTAAAGGCAGTGCACGCCGGAGGTATCTATTTCCCGAAGCGAATCGAGGAGCGGCTGCTGCCCCCGTGAGCTTCAGGCTGCGGGTACCACGATCTTGCCGCCAGCCTCGTTCTCCTCCATAACACCGAACGTTGCTTGGGCAGGCAAGTTACCAATAAGAAGCGGCGACCACATCCGGTTGATTGGGCGAACCGTTTATCACCGTCGCATGTAGCACTATCTGCAGATTCCTCTTCTCCCACCCTTTCGGCGCCCCGAGGAGAACAGTATTGATCGCCTGCGGGCTGGTCAGGAAATCACCGGCCGCCCGAGTACCCGCCTGCCCAATTCCGGCGCCGGCAATCAATATTTCGCCGGTCTTGGAGTTAAGAATTCTGGACACAATCGCATAGTCTTCCGTGAAAGTTTCATCTGCCTTCCAGCTTTTTCGGTTATCGAAACGATCTTGGATCTGGTACCGGTAAGCAAAAACGTAGCGCAGATTATCCGTCATCTCGAGGGTCCAGGAATTATTAAAGCCTCCAAGGAGAATCGCCGGACGCTCGCGGAGATCACCTATAGAAATGTCCCCCCCAAAGCGCACGTCATATTCTTTCTTGCGCAGCGATAGAAATGAGGCAATTTTTGCCGTAGCGGCTGCGTCTCCGACTGTTATGTAGGTATCTTTGATGGGAACGAGATCGTTGCCGGCAACGACGTCCTTCGGCCCCACCGCAACGAGAAATTCACGACCCATCATTTCAACTTTATCGAGATGATGTTCCTGCCGGTACTTGTCCAGAAAAGCTGGCGACAAAGCATAAACCGCATTGCTGCCGACGTAGACCAAACCATGTTTAGGGTTCTTAAGGACCGGCGACCAGAAGCGTTCAAAAGCGGTTTCGCGTTCCCCTTCCACCACTCCGTAGAGGGTGGCAATTAATAACATCGCAAGGATCGTCGACACTACAAGGCGATGCTGCTTGACCCACACTGGGAGCCACACACGGCCATTCTTGTTGGATTGAGAAGGAGTTGTTGCCACCAACGGCAGGGTCGCTTTACTCACGACGGAAGCAGCTGTTTCTAACGCGGGAGTCCGGTGATCGAGCGGATGTTCTTTCTGGCTACGACCGGTGAAGTCAAAGAAAGCTCTATAAGAGCCCGAAGGAATCCCGATCTTGACGTAACGCACGGCATCGTCCGCCGCCTCGTAATACAGCGCGATCCGTTTTCGCACGTCGGCGGCACGTATGCGAACGACCGGATCTGTAGCCTGATCATAGTCGGGGCGTCGACCAAAGACTTCTACACCGATTATGCGTTCTCTAAGTGATTCCTCTTCTCCACTCAGGCTGTGCGAAACGATGTGGCGGAGCAATTCCTGGCACTGGCGGCTTGTCCGAAATGGGATACTGCTCACCATCTCGTCAACCGCTTTGCGGATGCAAAGCCTGTCCTCCTCAGTTAGATCACTCGGAGCGAACGACGTGCCAGTTTTACCATCACCGTGCATCATGACCCTTCGCCACGGTTCTCCGCCCGGGGCCATCTCACAGGTATTTTACCCCTCCATTACGTCGTTGAAAGCAAACGATTTCCCGCGCTTCCATTGGCGGGCTACCGTAACCAACCTTGCCGAGCACGACGCCGCTGGACTCTCGTACATTCCGTTTACGATCGCATGGATGAAACGAAGTCTTTAGTCTGCTCGATCAACATCTGCATCAGAACTGCGCCGCCGAGTTCTGCGGCCAGTGCCAATAGCATTGCGAGGACTCCGACCTTCAGGAATTTCCCAAAGCTCACGTCGCGTTTGTCTTGATTTGAGTTATCACCAGAGTTTTTGCGAATCGCAAGCACGATCAGCGGCAAGAGAATATGAGGCACGTCTACCACTTTCTCCCGTTCTTGTTGGGGCCAAGATGTGTGCCCAATAAGCCGCGCTCGGGCCATGCTTCGATGGCGTTGTCCTGGTCGCGCTCTGAAGGGTTCGGCGGCGTATAGGCAGAAGCTCCCAGGACCAGACGAATGCTGTCCTCTGCCGTCTGCTTGATCTCGTCGGTTCCAGAAACGGTGAGTTTGTAGACGCCGTCCGGGAGAGACCCGCGCCCCACGGCTGCCTGCCACACATTGCTCCGAGGAATCTGCGACATCGGAACCGTGTGTCCTTCGAGGGTGACAACGACGCTGCTTATCTCGTGCTTCGCCCATGCTTTTGCGTGAACAATGATTCGGTCGTCTGCGATGTGACCACCCAAGGTCGGGTCCGTGATGAAGCGCTCATCGGCGGGCGAGGTAATCATCACGGCAGGCAACTCGTCCAGCGGAAGGAACTTCCAGCTGATCACCTGGCCATCGATATTTGTCACCGAGAAGCCGACCGGTCCCTCTTCGACCTGGCCTGTTGAACGCGTTGCTGTATAGAGTGTTTGCCCATCGTTTGCGACATCGTTGTAGTGGGTATGGCCCATGTCAACAAGCCGGATCGACGGGGCAGCGACGAGCGTTCGTAGCCGGTCGCCGCCTCGCTTGAGGTCCGTGGGATAGCAGTGCAACAGAAGCACGACAAACTGGTGCTGGGTCTCGGCTCGTTCTATCTCTTTCTCCAGCCAATCGAGCTGTTCATTAAGAACTGCAAAGGAGCCGGGATCGGGAATGTCGAAGGCGTTCAGGGCAACAAAGCGTGCAGAGCCACTGACGAAAGAGTAGTGTTTCTCGTGTGCCATAAAAGAAAGGAAGTTGTCGAAGCTCTTCTCATGAACATCGTGATCGCCAATGATGGAGCACCACGGTGCATGGAGGGAATCGAGCGCTTCCCGGACGACCGTGTACTCGTCGGCGCTTCCGTGGTCGGCAACATCGCCGGGAAGATAGACAAACGAGATTGAACCTGCAAAGGCGCGATTAATCTCATCGACGACAGCGAGAAGATCGAGGTGGTTCTGCTCGCCGGCCTTGGTCATGTGTAGATCCCCGATGTGAGCCCAGGAGATGATCCCGGCGGCATCCGGCAGGCCGGGTTGAAACAGAGGCAAAGGTCGTGCAATCGACATAGATTTCTCCGGTGGCGGCGCGGGGCGGCTTAGCCAACGTGCTGCTTCATTCGGTTTTGCCGCGCGCGTAACGTTCTCTCAAGATGGCCATTGGCAAAGCGGCGTTGGTTGTTTGGCGGCGAGTGGACATGAGCTTGCGCACCGGTCCATATGCCAGAGCAACGATCAGTTCCACGATGGCTACCCACACAAGTTCATCCCAACCCGGCCCGAGACCGAGAGGCGGGCCCATTGGGCCTGCACACGCCGCGATTGGAATTAAGGCTAAAGAGGTCAGTAACGGAGCTGACATTCTCATAAGCTGATCCTCTACATTTGTGGCGGATTGGGTGGAGGTGTACCCGGTGGTGGGAGAGGTGGCGCCGACCCGTCAGGAGGCGGAGGCGCAGCGAATCCAGCGGGAGGTGGCGGAGGTGGAGGCGCGCCCGGACCACGTCCAATACGCGGGTCTCGCGGGTCCGGAGGCCCTGCGAGCGGCGCAGGCGGAGGTGGTAGCATGCCACCGGCCCGCCCTACGCTAGGGTCAGGAACAGGAGTTGTTGCGACGAAGGTCTGTCCGTTTGCGGAGAGACTCTGGGCGATGAGACTCGTTTGTCCAGAAATCACCCGCTGCATCCCGCTCACCTGCACTGGAGTTCCCTTAGTGACGCTCGACTGCACGCGCATTCCGAGTTCGGGAGTCAGTGCCACCGCCGCGCCATCGCGTAAAGTGATGGCTTCCACTTCGCCTTGAGGTCCGTATACTACGGCGCTTACGCGACTGCTGTGTCTGGCCGGTGTTCCTGCTTGTAGCTGTGCTGTGGGAAGGGAAGACTGCGGTGCGGTGACATCTGCCGCAGGTGGCGGAGCCTGGCCTGCGGCAGCCAGGGTGAGAATAGGACTGATGGCTGCGATGAAATACAGATGGTTGGGCTTCATAGATTTCTCCTTCTTGCAATCGAAGAGAAGGGCAATCGACTCGCCAAACTCGTTCTCAGCGTAACTGCAACAAACGACTCACCCGTGGACTTCGGCGGTGGCAAGAACCGAGGGTGATTTGTACGCTGAGCGGTCGCAGGGTGAGGGGAAAGCGAACACATCCACCCCTAACTCGTCCGTCTATGCTCCGCTAATTGGCTGAAACCAAGGGGCCACGAGCCAGCGGCTCCATGGCTACGGCGGTGCTCATGTCCTTTGCATGATCGAAACTTCGCAGACTGAACAAGGCGGCAAGACGTATTCACGCCGAAGCCGTTTTGGCCTCGATGCGGCCAACTTCTTTCAGGCCGAAGCCGTAGGTGCCGGCATACATTAGCAACTCTGACATGGGTTCGCAGACCTCGGTGGCATCCATTGTAAAAAAACGGAGCGGTCGACACGAGCGATGCCGCAGGGCCCTCCAGGCGTCCCGCAGCAGCGACTCCAACTGCGGCGAAATCGGATTTGTGAGCTTGCTACTCGCCGGCAGTGCTTTCCAGGGTGGGCGCAATGACCTTCGAAATGCCACGATGCACCAGGGACTGCTGCAACGCGTTTCTGCCGACCAAGCCGGTTGCACCGAGAATCAGTAACTTCATCGTGGTCCTCTTCGTCAGGCAGCAAACTGCTTCAGATGATAATCCACATGAATCAAGAGGAGCTTGCCCCACTCCTTCGGCGTCATCTTGCCAAACAGCGGATGCGGTTGCCATCCTTCCGGCGTATCAGCATGCCAGGCGGTTTCGAGGATCTCAGAAGCTGGGTCTTTTCAAAGTCAAACTCGAACTCTTTATCGTGTGGAATCTTGAATCCTGCGGGCAATCGCAGACCGGCAGGCTGCTCGGGAAACCAGTCGACGAGTATCCATCGAAACACGGTGCGGGATATCAGGTAGCGCTCGTCTGGCAGCTCGTAGAAGCCGAGCGATCCACCGCAGGCGAGGTTGAGATGATGAAGCATTTGAGTAACAATCATCGGGCCCCATTGCCGGGGAGAATTCCCCGTGACGCTCTCAACGCATTTGCGAAATTCCTGACGCTTCTCTTCGCTGTAGAAGAGGCCACCGTCCACCTGCTTGACGCGAAAGGAACGAGGGATGTACCGCGCCATCGCCAGCCCTGACATCCAGGTTGCCAGTGAAGAGCGCCTTAAGGATGTTCATGCTCGCCGATCTCCCAAACGCCACACGCCTCCACGCGAAGCCTCACGTGACCAGCCCCGGGGTTCGATGAGGGTACGAATGGTCTCGGTGAGCTTACCGGGAGGCGCGACCTCAAAGGCCTTGTAAGTTGCAGTCAATTCGTACTCCCTTCCCTGGCGGGGCCGGATAGACAGCCAACTATCAAATCGTCTATCGCTCATGGGAGCGCAGTAAGACGCTTTCGCCCGTCGTTTTCGGTCCAATTACGCTGGTGCGAGGGGCACCCGAATTGGTTCCATTTGGTCCGAATCCCTCCCGGCCGCGGTCCTCAAACCTAGTTGCCAATAGTTGTAAGGTCCTTTTTCGGGCCACCCGTCTCCTTCCTCGCGTAACCAGAAACACCCGTCTCCGCGACATGAAGCATCTCTTGGCCGCGCACCCATACCCTTGAGACTTCCGCATACCCATTCCGGGGCCGAAAGACAATCACGTCGGCTCGCTTGCCAGGCTCGATGCTTCCCACCTCCGCCTCGATTTGTAGATGCCGCGCCGGATTGAGTGTCAGCAGATTCATGGCAGACCACAGCGGCATTCCGTCCTCGGCCATACGTAGCGCGCAACCCAGCAGCGAAGGAAAGTGATAATCGCTGCAAAGAATATCCACCAGCCCCTCCCCCAGGGCGTCATGGCAGGAAAGGTTGCCGCAATGAGAACCGCCACGATAGTAGTTAGGCGCCCCCATGCAGATCATCATGTCCAGGTCCCTCGCCTTACGGGCGGCTTCAATGCTGCAGGGCATTTCGCACAAAGAGGCGCCGGCTTCATAGGCTTCCAGCACGTGCTCGACCGTGGTGTCATCATGGCTTCCCAGGGGAATCCTTCCGCCTAGAAAATCCTTCACCCGCAAGCGATTGTTGACGGCTCCTGCTCGTTCAATACGCTCCTGCATGTGGGCTCGTGCCTGCTCCATCGAAACCCGCGCGCGTAGAGCGTATTGTTCGATCAACTCTTCGATATTGCGAAATTGCCGCTCTCCCGGCATATCGTCGTTGAACACCAGGTTGGCGATATTCTTGAGCGCAAGCAGTTGCGTGAGCATTTCCTCGGGCGCATCGAACTGTGGGCTCCAGCGCAGATGGATGAGGTGGTTTGCCCGCAGCTGTGGGCCCAGTTCCTCAAAGCTCCGGGCGAGGGCCAGGCCATCGCCACGCCATGAGCCGGTGGGTCCATCTTTCTCAGCAGAGATGCGGGCGGCTGAGCAAATCGTGGTCAGCCCGCAGCACATGGCGCGCAAATCCATTACGTGCAGTGCCATGTCCAGGGGGAAGCGGGCGCTCGGCCGCGGCGCGAGTTCGCGTTCGATGTAATCGGTATGGATATCGATGAGACCCGGCGAAACGATGGCTCCCCGCAAGTCAAGGCCGTCGGCATAACGCCGGGGGGAGACGTCCACAATCCGATCCCCGTCGATCACCAGGGAGCCATCGATTTCGTTATTGGAGAGAACAATGCGTGCATTCGTCAGAATAGTTGGCGACATCGGAGTTTGGTTGCCCTTTCGTAATACAGCGGTTCAGCCTTGCCGAAGGAGGCGCCGGCGCATCCAGTCCGAGGCTCTCTCAGTTCCGGTGATCAGCAGAACGATCACCAGGGAGTAGGCAAGCATGTCTTTGTAATGCAGAAGATGGTCAGCGAAGCCAAGTTGGAAGCCGATGCCGCCTCCGCCGAAGACGCCGACCGCAATCGCGGCGCGCAAGTTGACGTCGAAGGCGTAAAACAGGTTCGCAATAAATGACGGAGCGACCTCGGGGATGATTGCATAGCGAATCAGTTGCAGCCGCGTGCTGCCGACGCTTTGAATAGATTCGAGAATTCCATTGTCAGCCTGTTCGATGGCATCGGCGAATAGCTTGCCGAACATTCCGACGGAGCCAATTGAAATCGCGATCATGCCGGCGAAGGGACCAATGCCAACCGCGATGAGCAGTACCAGCAAAACCACAAAGTTGGGTAGGGAACGCTCGGTCGCCAGAACGGCGCGGACGATGATGCGCAAGACCGGGCTCGGACTGGTGTTGGTGGCAGCCAGAAAAGCGAGCACCAGTGCCGCGCAGCCACCGAAGACCGTCGCCAGAAATGCCATGGATAAGGTTTCGAGTAACGCGTTCAGCAAGCCACCCTGGCGCCACAACAACGCAACATTGGGCGGAAACATGTCTCCGGCAAGTTGCAGGATGGACTGCCAATCCGTCCCGAAGCTCGAGGGATCGACACCCAGGTACGCCGTGAACGCCACCAGCGCTGTTACCGTTGCCAGCGCCATCACCACCACGCGATGAAATTTGCGGGAGGGCAGTATGTTGGCTGGAATTTCGCCCGTCATGTTTTTTGCCCTCCGCTCAGGATGCGGGCGCGTAAGAAGTCGGAGGTGCGCTCGGAGACGATGACCAATAGAAGAGAAGAACCGATGGCGATCGTAGCCCGCCGGTATTCGAGCGCCCCCATGGCAATGAATAACTCGTAGCCGATGCCGCCTGCTCCCACTGCCCCCAGCAGCACCGCGGCGCGCACATTTACCTCGAAGCGAAACAAAGCATTGGCCAGCAGCGAAGGCAGAATCTGCGGCAATACGGCGTAGCGGATGACTTGGGCATGGGTCGCCCCGGTGACGCTGATGGATTCGAGCAGCTGGGGTGGGATCTCTTCGGTTGCGTCGGCGAGCAGCTTGGCCAGCATGCCGACACTGCTGATGGAGAGGGCAATCAGGCCGGGCAACGCGCCCAAACCGATGGCCACAACCGCGAACAGCAGCAGGACAATCTCCGGCAGACCTCGTTCGAACCCGATCAGGCAACGCATGGTGAGCCGCAGCCACAGCGGCGCAAGGTTAGAAGAAGCCGCCAGCGCGCAGGGAAACGAAAGGAGCATTCCCAGAACCGTTGCCGAGATCGCCATGAGCATGGTGGCCAGAATCGGCTGCAGCAATCTGGGCACATCCGACCATGCGGGGGGAAAGAAGAGGGCCAATAGCGAAAGCCCTTTCCCTAAGCCGGCTGTGAGTTCGGCAAGGTCAAAGCCGCAGACCCTGGCTGCGAGTACGAGCAGGACTACAAAGACAATCACCACTCCGAACCGCCTCGCTGCCCGCATTTACGAACTGGCTCCATGCGATAACGGCCGCGGGTACTCTGACGGGAGAAAAGGTGGCATCAATCGCACCTCGGCTGGCTCTGCTTCCTCATGGGCGTGCGTGCCGTAGAGTTCATCGAGCTGGCGATGGGTCAGGCGCGGGGGGCCCGTTATAGACCATGGCGCCCTGCCGCATACCGATCACCCGGGTGCAGTAGCGGGCAACGATCTCCGGCTGATGGAATGCGCCAAGGACAGGGGTTTCGAGCGACAGCGGCTGCAGAAGCGCCATGATGGCCTCGGCGTTTCTGGGGTCGAGGCTGGATATTGGCTCATCGGCGAGGTAGATCAACGGCCGCTGAAAAATGGCGCGGGCAATCGCGACTCGCTGCATCTCACCCCCGCTGAGCGACCCCGCCAGACGGCCGGCAAAGTCGGCCATCTGGACCCGGTCGAGCGCCTCAACCGCCTCGTGCGCCTCGGAATCGAGAAAGCCTCGCACCCAACTGCGTACAGGATTGATCTGCCCCAGCCGCCCGATCATCACGTTTTCCAGCACGCTGAGCCGCTTTACCAGATTCGAACCCTGGAACATCACGCCGATATGACGGCGCGCCCGGCGAAGCTGCCGCGCATTCACCCCGGTCGTGCGGAAGGTCTCTCCTCGCGGTGAGGTGAGCGTAATCTCACCCTCGTCCGGCTTGGTAAGCCCGGTGATGCAGCGCAGCGTGAGCGACTTGCCGGCTCCGCTTGACCCAAGTATGGAAACGAATTCGCCCTGGGCAACTGTGAAGCTAACCCGGTCAATGAGGCATTTGCCGTTCGGAAGCGTCTTATGAATGGACGAAACAACGAGCATGCAACCACCTACTTGTCAGCAAAGTTGACGTCTTTGAGCTGCGCGGCAAACGTTCGCAGCCCGTCATAGTCCGAGTTCTGTACAGCCACAAAGGTCATATTCGGGCGCCGGTAGAACTCTTTAATCGTCTTCCACAGAGCAGGATCCTTTTCTGGAATGGCTAGAAGCGCCTGTTGGATCTTCTGCTGCAGCGGAGTGGATAACGATGTGCGCACGCATATCGGCGAATCGGGAATTGGTGTCGAGGTCCACAGCACGCGCAGATCGTCAGGCGCCAGTTTTCCCAAAGCAATGAGGCGGGGAATGAGTACCTGCTCCATGACGGAGCCGGCATCCGCCTTGCCCCCTTTGATCGCCATGACGCTTGCCAGGTGGGAACCAGAGAAAACAACCTTTCCAAAGTCCTGATCGGGATGGATGCCGATGCTTTGCAGATACGCACGCGGAATCAAATAGCCCGAGGTGGATGCGGGGTCCACAAAGACAAAGGTAAGGTTGCTGGCATGAGCCTTGAGGTCTGCCATCGAATGCAGCGGACTGTTTTTGGGCACCGCGATTTCGGAGTTATAGGTGTCAAGATTCCTATCCGGGGTCCCGGAAGCGACGATTGCTTTGGCTCCAGCCTTTTCCGAAGCAATGATGTAACCCAGCGGACCAAAGGTGGCGATATCTACCTTCCCGGCGCGCATCGCCTCAATCGTCGGGGCATACCCGGATACGTTGATGATCTGGACCGGCATGTGCAACTGGTCAGTGAGATACCTGCTCATCATCGCTGAGCGCACCGAATTATCCTGCATCTCCTCTTGCGATGGCATGAAGGCGTAACGGAGGACGGGAGGATCGCCGTTTGGCTGCGATGAATTGCACGCCGTCAGGGAGGGGAGAAGCGCACTCGCGGCAAGCAACAACCAGGGCAGCTTAAGCACAGATCGTCTCGTTGAGCCGGCCGTCTTCAAGGAGCAACGAGCGGTCTGCCATTTGCTGCAAGGAGTACTCATCGTGGGTGATGAGGATGATGGAGGTTCCCGAGTTCTTCAGCTCCAGAATCATCGCGATAACCGCGTCTTTGGTTTTCGTGTCCAGCGATGCGGTAGGCTCATCGACCAGCAAGATCCGGGGGCGGGAGATAATGGCCCGGGCAATGTTGACGCGCTGCTGCTCTCCTCCGCTGAACGTGGAGGGGTAGGCGTCCCATAGCTCCCGGGGAAGACTGAGCCGTTCGAAGCACGCGCTGGTGATCTCCCGAGCTTCGCCACCGGCATGCCCGCGCGCCGTGAGGGCAGACGCAACCACGTCGAGGGCGGCTACCCGCGGAATCACCTGCAGGAATTGCGAGCAGTAGGTCATCTCAGTCTTGCGAATCTGCAATACCTCATGTTCGCTTGCGGTGGCCAGGTCGATGCAGGCTCCGTTCGCCTGGTGATAAAGAATCTGACCGGAATCGGAAAGGTAAGTGCGATAGATACATTTCATCAGCGTCGATTTCCCGGAGCCGGACTTCCCCGTCAGCGCTACAATGTCGCCTTCGTCAACGTTGAAAGAAACATCGTCGAGAGCGGCGATGACTTTGCCGTTCAGAATGTGCATCCGGAACCGCTTCTGCAGGTTCGCGATTTCCAGGAGCTTGCCCATGTCTCTCGTCCTTTTTAAAGAAGTGAACTGACCAGAAGTTGCGTGTACGTGTGCTGCGGGTCCTGGAGGATCTGGTCGGTCAGGCCCTGCTCCACGATCTGCCCGTGCTTCAGCACCATGGTGCGATCGGTAAGCATCCGGATCACTCCCAGGTCGTGGGATACGACAATCATGGAAATCCCTGACTGCTGCTGCAGGTTGCGGATAAGGTCGAGTACTTTCGCCTGAACCGAGAGATCGAGGCCGCTCGTGACCTCATCCAGCAGCAGCAGGGGAGGGTCGTTGGCGATGGCCTTGGAGATCTGCACCCTCTGCTGCATTCCTCCGCTGAAGCGCGCCGGGCTTTCGTCCATGCGCTTGACCGGGACCTCAGTCTGGGTAAGCAGGCTGGTGGCCCGGCCACGAATTTTTCCCACATGGAAAACATTGGCCATCAGCAGCTTCTCCGCAATGTTGCCGCCGGCCGAGAAGCGGAAGTTGAGACCGTCACGCGGGTTCTGATAGACCATGCCCATCAGGTGATTGCGGATGTGCCGCTTCTTCTGGCTGGAGAGGTCAAGCAGGTTGATCTCGCCATCTTCGACATGGCTAAAGCGCACCTCGCCGAAAGTAGCGGGAAGATCGAAGTACAACATCTGGATGAGCGTGCTTTTTCCCGAACCGCTCTCGCCTACAATACCCAGGACCTCGCCCGGATAGAGGTCGAAGCTGATGTCGTTGCAGGCGACAATCGCCCCCGTCTGCGGGCACATATTGGTGGCGAACTCCGGGCCCGTCCTCTGCAACAAACCGGGCGTGATTTCTCCGTAGACTTTGGTCAGGCTGCGGACACTCAACAGCAAACCGTTGGCAACGCTCATGCATTCTCCGGATTGGTGAAGAGCCGTTGCGGCGGCCTCTGGCCGCTGCGCAACTTGTCCATGAAGTTGCTGTCGTTGATTACGTGGGAACGGCTGAAGTCCTCAGCATAGATCTCGTCCATAAACGCCTGGTCCGCGCCGGAGTTGGAGCAGCGAATGCCTGTGAACTCCTCGACCTTGAAGCGAATATCCTCGAACTCGAGGGGTGCCACCCGGGTGAAGGGCGGGATGCAATGGATGCGCTTCTCGCGTCCGGCGCCAAAAAGATACAGACACCGTGCCATGTTCAGGTTCGGCAGGTCCCAGCGCGGGATGGGACTAGGCGTTGCCACATACCGGGAGTTCACCATGATGGGGTATCCCGCACCGCCCATCATCACTCCGTTCTTCACATAGGACTCATAGAGCGACACCCAGATCTTGGCGTAGTCCGCCTCGGCGTGCATCTGGCGGGTCTTCGCCTCATGACGCTCGACGGTCCGCAAAACCTCCGGCTGAGGCACCTGCAACACCAGGATCTGCCCTTCGGTCAGAATCTCTTCCGGGACACGATGGCGGGTCTGAATGATGGTCGCTGCGGCGGTGTCGAAGGTAAGGTCGCAATCCGTCATCTCTTTCACGAACAGGCGCAAATTGCATGCGTTTACGCTGGCGTCGCTTCCCTGGTCGATGACCTTCAACACATCGCCTGGCCCGATGAGCGAAAGTGTCAGGTGCAGGCCGCCCGTGCCCCAGCCGCGCGCTATGGGCATCTCCGGAGAGGAATAGGGCACCTGGTAGCCGGGGATGCAGACCGCCTTCAGCGTCTTGCGGCGGATCTCTTTCTTGGTTCCTTCGTCGATAAAGGCGTAATTGTAGTTCGTTTGAAATTTTGTGTTTTCAATCATCGTCGTCCTCGTCGCCGCTCTCGCCGGCCGCCACAGGGACTTCCGTTTGGTTCAGCTTCAGGACCTCGCGCAACTCCTGCAGGCCAGCCTGGAAGGTGACATAGTGAGGAAGCTTGAGGTGATTGACGAAGCCATAGGACTCGATTACTTCAGTGTGATACAGCACGAATTCCTGGCTGTTGGCCGGGTTGTTTGGGTCAGGGCTGCGCAAGGCACTTTCTACCATTCCCATGGAGATCCCTTTGCTTTCGTTATGGCCGAAGCAGAGGCCATAGCCAACGGCCAACTGGGGCGTCGTTCGGTTGGAGCCTTTCTTGGGAACGCTGATCTTACCCACCATCTCCGTCTCGGTGACTTTGATCTTGCCCACGTAGCGCAGGCGGCCGCGACGGTCCATAATCCGCACGGGCACGTCGCCCACGCGCAGCTCTCCGACCGTGCCGTGAGAAACGCCAAAACCCCGCTGAGTGCTGTACGCCATGCACATCAGCGCGCCCGTCTCAGCGCGGGCCAGCATTTGCAACACAGCCGAGCGGGGCACGGGAAACTTGATGGCCTCGCGGGTCACATCAAACTCGCGCCTGTCTTCTTCCGCGCGCGACTCGGAGCTCATGAGACCTTCGCGCAGAAAAATATCGATGACCTTGTTGTAGGTGGTCATCTCATGCAGTTTGGAGGGCTCGATCTGCTCCCGCAGTCCTTCGATGTACTTTTCGATCGCGCCTATCGAAGACTGCATCCACGACGGACCGAGCAGGCGAAAGGAGTAGTCACGCGTGGGGCCCAGAATTTGACCGCCGGGAATTTCGCGGAAGGTGGAGGAAATGCGGCGTTCGACCAGCATCTCGCGGGTGTTGATTGTTTCCGCGTAGTAGCGGCGCTCGAGCGTGGCGCGATAGGCGCGCAGATGGAAAGCCGCTTCAAAAGAATCGCCTTCCACCTGCAGAAGCGCGAGCGCTGCGTGCTCAGGCGCGTAGAGCGATCCCTCGCCCATCGCCCGATCGACGGCGAGGCGCATCTGCGTGCGGGCCTGGTCCACTGCGATGGGCTGGGTACGTCCCTTCCAGCGAAAATATTCCACCAGGCGGTTCGCGTTTTCGATCGCTTCCTGGCCGCCTTTGACTGCTACATATCCCATTTACACAGGCTCCCAGTGCACGTTGGTTGTTCGCGGAAGCGACAACACGCAAGGGCCCGCGGACAGGCTGTCGCAGGCGAGAATCAGGTCGATCCCCAGCGGAAACTCGCGGTTGCGTGCCGCTACAGCTTCCAACAGGGTTGAACTCATTCCGGCAACAAAGACAGTCGCCTCGGTTTCGATTCCGGGTCCGGTGAGGGTCAGCTTAAGACCGTTGTTTAAGGCGGCCGGCGAGACAGAGGCCACCTGGATGATCACGGTCGCGCCAGTCTCGGGAAATTCCAGCGAGCCGATTTTCGCCGCCTTGATCGCGTCAATGGCGCCGGCCCCATCTTCGAGAAGCAAAAACTCAGCCTCCGGGGCGGGGACTGCGTAGGCCTGCGTTTCGCGGCGCACAAAGCCGGCCGCCGCCTTACCCAAGTGAATAAAGAAGCCCACGTCGCTGTTGAAGAGGGCCAGCATCACCAGGGCCGCTGCGTGGCTCAGGCCGGGGGCCGCGTCCAGGCTGACATCGTCCAGCATGCCGATCGTTCCCGGCCGCGCGGTGCAATTCAGCAGCACCCGGTAATGCTTTTGGCTGTCGAATACCGCATCGTAGGAACGGATGCTCACTCTTCCTCCATCAGCTTGAAGTCCACCTGGGTTTGCAGAATCAGATCGAATTCTTCCTGCTGCCGGCGCGCCAGCACGGCCTGCTGCTGGTGGAGAAAGGCCTCAATCTTTGCCGGGGTAGAGCTGACGCCATGAACGAAGGCATCGACGACAGCCATGCAGTAGGTGCGGACCGGTTCATCGCCCAGGCACAGACCGTAGCCCGGTTGTTGCTCGACTAAGACCTCGCATTCCGTGGTAAGTGCCTCGCCCAGGAAGAATTTCTGTTTTTCGAGCGAGTCTTCCGCGGGAATCATGGTCAGGCAGACTAATGGCGGACGAGACACTGTAACCTGGTAAGTGGCTTCCAGTCCCACGACCAGCTCGCGCAACGGCTGCAAATCGCAGTGGCAAAGGATCTGGTCGATGTCGAGCGGACTTAATGTTGGTACGGTTTGAGCTTCCAGCGGAGCGCTCCTGCTCGGTTGCGATCAAACTACTACGTGTACGAACAAAACCATGTTTGCACATGGCAGCGACGCGAGTGTGAACGCACTATTACAGTGTGATTTTTTTTAATGCATAGCTCCAGCCATGCAGGAGCAGCCGGAGAAAACTACAACTTAGTACGTTTACGAACTATAATGGCCCGGTGACTGCTTCTGTCGATTCTGAAGACCAGCGCATTCCTGCAACGCCGGTGATGGGCTCCGCCCCAAGCCAACCCAGATTTGCCCTCTACTTCGCACCTTCCGAGGCCACACCGCTTGGCCAGCTTGGCGACCAGTGGTTGGGCCGTGGGCCGGCCGCAAACACACGATCGATTCCCGATCTTCCGCACAACATTAGCCCGTTGGAATGGTCCTCTGCCACCGCGGTGGCGGCTAGTTATGGCTTTCACGCGACCCTTAAACCTCCGTTCCGGCTCGCCGAGGGCGCAACCCTACCTGGCCTGCAGCAAGCCGTTCGGAGCTTCGCCGCATGCAGGCCCGGCTTTGTGGCGCCCCATCTGGTGCTCGGAACCCTGGGCCATTTCCTCGCCCTTGTCCTGTCGGAAGACAGCGAGGTTTTCTCGAACTTCGCCGCTGACTGCGTTCGTGACTTTGATAAGTTTCGCGCTCCCGCGAGCGAAGCCGAGATCAAGATGCGGATGCACGATTCACTTACTCCGAGAGAACAGGAGCATCTGCTTCGCTGGGGCTACCCATATGTTTTCGATCGATGGAAGTTTCACATGACCTTGACTTGTTCTCTGGCAGAGAGCGCATTGCAGGTCTTTCGCGCGCACCTGGGCCGCCGTTTTGCGGAGGTTTGCGTCTTACCGCTCGAAATCGACTCCATCTGCCTGTTCGAGCAACCCGCGGCAGAAGCGCCGTTCCGCCTGCTCGAGAGGTTCAGGCTCGCATGATTGAGCAAGGTGGTGACCCGTGGAAAGCCTGCGATCTGCGCGGTGTCTATCCGTCTCCGGTGTCGGGTAGTTTGTTTCAAACCATAGGCAGCGCCATTGGATCGATGCTGAAGAGCGATGCGCGGGTTTTGGTCGCTGGTGATTTCCGGCTGAGTACCTCTGAGCTAAAACAGGCTCTTGCTTCAGGGCTCGCTGCGACCGGCGTTGTGGTACTGGATGCAGGCCCCATGCCGACGCCGGTGGCCTACTTCGCGGGTGAGGAAGCCGGTGCGGATGCTGTGCTGATCGTTACCGCGTCGCACAATCCGGCGAACCACAACGGTCTGAAGCTCATGATCGGTGGGGTCCCGACGACCATTGCACAATTAGCCGAAATTCGGCGGATTGCGGAGTCTGCCGAATTTCGTACCGGTCACGGAACTTGCATTGAGGTTAAACCGGTCGCTCGCTACGAGCGCATGATGATCGAGAGGTGGCGTCATCTGGATGCCGCATTTTTTCCCTGCCTGTTGCTTGACGCGGGCAACGGTGCCTGGTCGGAGATCGCGCCCCGCATCCTGAAGGAACTCGGCTTCACCGTAAAGTGCATCTCCTGCGTGGTGGACGGGCGTTTTCCCGACCGGCCCTCTGACTGCTCACGCACCGTCAACCTGGCGCGCTTGCAAGATACGGTTGCCGCTGAGTCGAACGCCATCGGCATCGCCTGGGACGGCGACGGCGATCGTGTGGCCCTGGTTGACGAGCTGGGCGCGCATGTTTCTACCGATGAGATATCGCTTCTGCTTGCCTACGAAGCTTTAAAGACGATCCCCGCCGATGCGCAGCCGAAGGTGGTGGTCGACATAAAACTCTCCGACGTGGTGCGGCGGGAGATTCTGCTGCGTGGCGGTGTGCCGCTGCTGGAGCGGACGGGCCACGCCTTCGTCCGTGGACGGATGGTAGCTGAAGATGCCCTGCTTGGTCTGGATGCTTGCGGCCACTACTTTCATCGCGAGTTGCGCGGCGGCGACGATGGTCTTTTCTCCGCTCTGCTGATGCTCGAATTGCTGCAGCGGGCAAAGCAGCCGCTTTCTGCGCTTCGTTGTACGCTGCCCCCTATCTTCAGTACTCCCGAACTGCGGATACCTGTTGATGTTCTGTCCTTCGAGCCAGCGCTCGAGCGGCTGCGCGCCGCCCTGCCGGTGATCGAGACGATCACCATCGACGGTGCGCGATTGATTCTGGAGGATGGAACTGTACTGGTCCGCGTGTCCGGCACTGAACCGGTGCTATCGCTCCGGATAGAGGGCGATAGTCCGGCGAGTCTGGAGTCGCTTATCGAGCGATGTGGGCGTGCGCTTCCCTCGGCGGAGCAATTTTTGCGCGATTCGATTGCAAGGAGAAAATGAAGTGATCACTCAGGAATCCAGCACCAAGAAGCGGCTTGGCCTTGAGCCGCACATCGATCCCACCGCCCGTGTTCATAAGAGCACGCTCGGGCAATACACCGCGGTCGGTCCTAGGACGACAATGGGGGAGACGATGTTTGGCGATTACTCCTATGTCGTCAACGATTCCAGCATCATGTATGCCGAGATCGGTAAGTTCTGCTCCATCGCCGCGCACACTCGGATCAATCCTGGCAACCATCCCATGTGGCGGGCGGCGCTGCATCACTTCACCTATCGGAGCGAGTCCTACGGTTTTGACGTGGAAGATGACCACGACTTCTTTCAATGGCGGAGGGAGCACAAGGTTGTTTTGGGGAATGATGTGTGGATTGGCCACGGCGCCATCGTTCTGCCTGGGGTAAGTGTAGGCTCAGGCGCGGGGATTGGCGCCGGCGCGGTGGTTTCGAAGGATGTTCCGTCGTTCGCGATCATGGGCGGCGTGCCTGCCAAGGTGATTCGCTATCGCTTCGACGAGAGGGTGCAGGCTGGGTTGCTTGATTTGGGTTGGTGGGACTGGCCACGCGAAAAGCTCGAAGTCGCTTTGCCTGACCTGCGCAAACTGAGCGCGGAAGAGTTTTTCGAGAAGTATAAGCGCGGCTGAGCCGAGGGCGCGGTTGATCATCGGGCCCAACCACATCTCGCAAAACGCGCGAGATGTGGGGCGCCCCCCTTGTTTTACCCACGACAGTGCGCTCTCGGTTAGGCGACGCGTAATCCGGAGCGCCAAACTGTCGTTACCAGCGGGGTTTCATCGCACATCGTGATCCGAACCAGATCCGCGCGCTTGCCTTTCGCGATGCTTCCGCGGTCATCCAATCCGAGCAGTTCCGCAGGATTGAGCGTGACCATCTTCAGCGCCTTATGCAGAGGGACAATCCCCTTCTGGGCCAGGAGAAACGCACCGTAAAGAAGACTCGCCGGCACGTAATCAGATGAGAGCACATCCACCAGGTCAAGCCCGGCGAGTTCAGTCACGGCAACATTGCCGGAGTGTGACCTCCCCAGAACGAGATTGGGAGAACCGGCGACAACGTGCATGGCTCTTTCCCGGGCAGCCTTCGCGGCCAACACTGTCGTGGGAAACTCGGAGACGGTGATCCCATCTGCACAGGCCTCTTCGATGTGCTCGAGCGTCGTATCGTCGTGGCTGGCCAGCACAATCGATCGTCCTGACAGCATGGAGATCAGCTCACCCCGATTCGGTTGAGCGTATTTACTCTGATTTTCCAGGCATACGCGCAGTACATCGCGGCTCTCGGTCTCTGTGAGTTTTTGATCCCGCATTTCCATGGCAATGAACTTCTCCAGGTCTGCCCATTGCCGCTGACCTGGAGTATGGTCCATGAGAGAAACGAGCACGAGATCGGGATGCTCAAGGAACTCCGCGAACATCTGCGGCGTCTGCTCGTGGGTCACTTCCACCCGCAGATGCAAGAGGTGCTGGCTGCGGAACATTCCTTTGCGCCGGCCCACATCGGTAAGGGCGATGGCCTCTTTTACTTTTTCAAAACTGCGCACGCCTGAGCCCATGGTCCCCACACACAAGGCGTCGAGCACCGTGGTGATTCCGGCTGCCGCCACCTGCGCATCGTGGGCCACCAACGCGGCCATGACGGGCCACTCCGCATTCGGCCTGGGCAAAATATGGCGTTCCAGATTATCGGTGTGAATGTCGATCAAGCCGGGCAGTAGATAATCGCCCTCCAGGTCAATCGCCGCAGGAAGGGAGCTGGAGCCGCTTTGGATCTCCGCGATTGACTGGTCACAAATTCGAACCGAGCCGTGGACGACCTCGGCCGGCGTCACGATCTGCGCATTCTTCAGAATCAATTCGCCTGGCATAGCTGACAAAAGATGACGCTAACTTGTATTGGTTTCAGCTAGATGATTATAACGTAAATTATTCGTATACGAACCATGGCTGCGCGAAAGCAGGCGATATTAGAAGGCGATGAGCACACTCAGAACTATGACCTTCAACGTGCGGCAGATGGATGGTGAAGACGGCCCGCAGGCGTGGGAGCATCGCAAAGATGTTCTGGTAGAAACCATCCGCCGGTGTGAGCCGGCGTTGCTGGGCACGCAGGAGATCTTCGCCGAGCAATCGGCATACATCCTGCAGCATATGCCGACGCTGCGCTGTTTCGGGCGCGGCCGATTCGGAGACGACCGCGATAAACACAACCGCATCTTTTACGACCGGAATCGATTTTCGCTGCTCAACTGCGGAGAGATCTGGATTTCCAGAACTCCGGAGATCCCGGGTTCCTCGGACTGGGATATCCCAAGGCCGCGAATGATTACGTGGGGTATGCTCTCCGACAAGGAGGGGAGAGAAGTGTTCGCAATGAACACGCACTTTCCTTATGGGCACAACGCCGACGAAGCGCGGCGCCAGACGGCCCGCTTGATTCGCGAGAAATTGGCAACGTTGCCCGGCAGCCTTCCCGTTCTTCTCATGGGCGACTTCAATGCCCGGGCAGGAGAGGAGATTTATGGGTTGCTCGCGGAAGAGCTCTCGGACTCCTGGAAAATGGCGGCAATCCGCACCGGCCCCGAGGAAACGGTGCACGGCTTCGGAAAATTCAAAGGCGGCCGCATTGATTGGATCCTTAACCGCGGTATGGGTGACGTGCTGAGTGCGGAGACCGTAACGTACACCATGGACGGTATTTATCCATCGGATCATTATCCGGTCTGCGTCGAATTTCGCGCATAAACGGAACTTAGTTCGCCTACACAATAGTTTAGGAAGGGCATTCGGGAGGCGCGTGTTCTGTTACATTTAGTAGTTATTAGTCGGCCGTTGGAGCGCCAGGATGCCTACTTTATGACTCTCGACGATCAATGGACGAACCCACCTATCCCCAGCGCTCTCTCGCCTGCTGGAACGCCCCAACTGCTGCACATCATACAGCGCATGAGGCGCGCGTTTCTTTCTATTTGCCGTTGCGGCGATACGCTGTTCAACCCCTATGGAATCACGACTGACCAGTATGGCCTGATGCTGGCCGTTTATCGCGAACCCGGGATACGCCAGGCCGACATCGGCAACATCGTATTCGCCGAGCCGAACACCATTACCGCCATGCTCTCACTGCTCGAAAAGAGAGGAATTCTTCGTAGGCGACCTTCTCCGACAGACGGCAGAACCAGGTTGATCTTCCTCACCACGCGAGGGGAAAAGATGACCCAGCGGCTCTCAGAGGAGTCGGTGGAAATGAGACGCTTGCTCTATGAATGCTTCAGCGGCGTCGCGAGGCGAGGAGGCGCTGAAGATCCTCGACCAGGTGAGTGAAGAGATGCAGCGGGAGCGTGAGAAGCTTGTTCTTCCCCTTGTCAAAACCCCGCTGGATGAGGTCCCTCCCGATCGCGTGATTCCCGTGGTACGGTCTGCGAAGCCCAGAAAGCCAAGGAGAGTGCTCAAGCACCCCAAGGTTCTTCGGGCCAAGCGTGGTTGAGCACAGCCACTACTGGCTATTGCAGAGGCAAAACTTCTCCCTCGACACTGCTCAGCGGAATGTTGAGCAGGCGAGCCACGGTTGGAGTTACATCCTTAAGATTGTGGCGTCCGATGCGGCGCGCGGAAATGCCCTTTCCGTAAGCCACAAATGCCGAATCCAGATCGGGATCTCCCGGTATGTAGCCATGCATACCCTTTTCGCCAGGCACGGTGAGCCACGGACCATTTAGGTAACCACCTGCCATGAAGCCGTTTTTCATGGTGGCCGCGAGGAAGGAATCACCGTAACCACCCGTCGCCTTCAGTTCGTCACCGGTGAAGATTTTTTCGATGCCCCAGATGCCTTCCTTCTGCAATCGCTCAAATGCTTTGGTCGCCAACTCGATGCCCGCAGTGTCCGTGGCGTCGTGAGCAATCAGTCCGAAGGAACCGCCGTTGCTGTAGGCGGCAACCCTCCAATGTTCCGGGCGACCTTCCGTAGCGCTTAGCCCCAGGCTGCCCAGCACCGCATCCGGCTGCAATGTCCGCGACACGGGTTTGAATCCGTGGTCGCTCACCACCACGAAGTCAACATCGTCGTTGGCTTCCGCTGCCTTCACTGCCTCACGGATGCGCCCGATCAGCACGTCGATGTGCTCTATCGCCTGGTAGGCCTCCGGACTATCAGGACCATACACGTGTGACTGGTGATCGACTTCGCCCAGGTGCACCAGCAGCAGGTCCGGCTTGCGCGTCGAAACCAGGAAGACCGCCATCGCCGTGCGGGTGTCGTCACTGACGGGTCCACTTAAGCGGACACCTGTGCTCTTCTCAAATTCCGCCGCCAGCCCCGGCGTGCATAGGGCCCGGTACAGCAATAGCTCTTCTTTCGTGCGTATTGGATACGCGGGGAAGTTCGCATCGATCTCTGCGCCTACCGTCACCGGCCACCCCACCGCAGCGGTTGTTAATCCTGCTTTGCGCGCTACGTCCCAAAGAGCCGGGCGCCGAATTTGTTGGGCATACGCGTTCTGGGCGCCGTTGAACTTGTGTTCGGGGTCGAACATCGAGTTCCCGAAGATTCCGTGGCTGTCCGGTGCGACGCCGGTTACCAGCGTGGTGTGACTTGGATAGGTCAGGGTAGGAAAGACTCCGATGAGACCGTCGGCCAAGGCGCCCCCTTTGACGAACTCCAGCAGGTTCGGCGTTTGCAGATGCCTGGTTTCAAGCGAGGCTAAGGTAGTTCCGCGCAAACCATCGATGGAAATCAGCACCACTTTGGACGCAGCAAAGGCAGTCGAGCAAAGACACAGGAGCAAAGCCCCGGGAAGGGCCGCTAACTTGCCGCAATGTTTTAGCATCCCCCCACTTCATGCGCATCAGTTCAACAGAGCGTCAACACGAGATCAATCCGCGATGAAACCGCACATTCTTCTGACACGAAAGATATGCCGGCGAAGCAGAAAAAACTCTTCACAAGTGCATATAGGCAAGGGTGACGCCTGTCTTTCGTATACGAACTTTCATGCCTTTGTCATGGATTAGCAACATCTCACGGTCTAAGCTTGAACCACTTTAGCGCAGGATGGCCCCCTTCCCCGGCCAGCGTTACCGACGTCCCGTATTCACAATCTGCACCTAGTTGCAGGCGCCCGAAAGGAAAGAGATGAAAGCTCAATTCCGCCAACTCACCACCGGTCTGACGAAGACAGCTGCTCTGTTCTTTGCGGTCCTCCTGCTTTTCCCTGGCTGTATGCAAGCGCAGATTGATACCGGACGCCTTACCGGCACGGTGAAAGATAGTTCGGGGGCGGTGATCGCGGGCGCCCGCATTACGCTCACCAATCATGGTACTGGCGTGGTGTCGACCGTCCAGACCACTCCGACCGGAACCTATGTTTTTGAGGCAGTGAGTCCGGGCACCTACGTGCTTCAGGCCACCAGTGCCGGCTTTAAGACCTACTCGAGCGACGGAGTGATCATCCATCTGCAGCAAAACGTCACCATTGACATTCCGCTCGTGCCGGGTTCGGCGACTGAGGATGTACTGGTATCTGCTACAGCGCCATTGCTCCAGGCAGCCGACGCATCCTTAGGGCAGACGATTGACAAGACGTCGATCGATAACATGCCTCTGAATGGAAGGAACTGGACATCGTTGGGCCAGCTTGCGGCCGGGGTGACCACTGCGTCCGGCGGCAACACCAGCAGCGGTTTCTTTTCGGTCAATGGCATCAATTATCACCAAAATGACTACCGGCTCAATGGCATCGATAACAACCTGGAGATTTACCAGGGCGGCAGTGGAACCAACGCCTCCATCAATCCGCCGCCGGATGCTCTGGAAGAGTTCAAACTGCAAAATGCTGATTTCAGCGCTGAGTTCGGCCACTCGACCGCTGGGATTTTAAATGCCGTGATCAAGTCCGGCGGTAACCAGGTACACGGAAACTTGTGGGAGTACGTGCGTAACGACGACATTCAGGCCGCCGACTACTTCTCCAAGCAGAACCACGTTCCCATCCCGGAGTACAGGTTGAACCAGTTCGGGGGTACGATCGGCGGCCCGGTGTGGCTTGGGAAACTCTACAACGGCAGAGACAAGACCTTCTTCTTCTTTGACTATCAGGGAACGAGAATCGTTCAACCCTCCAACGTCACCAGCACCGTGCCGACAGCGTTGATGGCCAGCAGCGGGTATACGAACCTGTCGGACCTCATCACGTATAACGCAGGTACGCGCCAGGACGCCTTGAAGCGGACTTTCCCGCTAGGTACGGTGTTTGATCCGGCGACCACACGAACCATCGCGGCTGGTGCGCGCGATCCATATTCCGGGCTTACCAATGCCACGAGTGCGGCTATCCAGGTCCGCGACCCCTTCTTTACCGGGGGTAGTGTCGCGGGCATCACCAACTTCACTGGCCTTGCGTCCCAGCTGAACCAGTTGCCCGCCGGCCGGCTCGACCCCAATGCAGTCAAACTGCTCGGAATATACCCGGCACAAACGTCTCCTGGGTTTACCAACAACTACTATCACGTCGCTCGAACCACGCAGAACACCAACCAGCTTGATCTCAGAATCGACCAGAACTTCAGCGCTAAGGACATCGTGTTCGGTGTATTTTCGTGGAGCCACGTGGTTACGTTTCAACCCGGCGGCCTGCCGGGAATCGCCGACGGGCAAGTGTCGTCGAATGGCACCAAGGACAGCCCGCACTACGCGATCGCTTTAGGGTCCACGCATCTTTTTACTTCCTCGCTCACCAATGAATTTCATGTCGGCTATGACCACAACATCGACAATCAGATCCCGATCAATGGAAACGTCCTGGGCATTCCCGAACAGTTCGGGATTCAAGGGATACCCCAGGTTCCGGGGAACGGAGGCTTATCCGCAATTACTCTTACCGGCCTCTCGAACCTTGGCATAGCCTCCTACGTTCCCACGATCCGAACCATCGCTTATCTCGAATTAAGCGACAACGTAAGCAAGATATACCGCAGCCATGCTTTCAAAACCGGCTATCAGATCGATTCCATCCGAGCGAACATCATCCAACCTCCATACGGCAAAGGCACCTTTACCTATAACGGTCAATACTCCTCAATTCCGAATGCGAACGCCAACCTGACCGGCATCTCCGACCTGTTGCTGGTGCCGACGGCCTCCACCGTCAACGGGCCCAACAATGTGGGTGGTGTGTCAACGTTTGGCGGGTCCAACTATTCCGCTGTCGATGATCACCGGTATTACATGGGAGCTTACATTCAGGACGATTGGAAGGTGACGCCCAGCTTGACGCTGAACCTGGGCGTCCGCTGGGATCTGACGACGCCTTACCTCGAAACCCGGGGAAGACAAGCGAACTTTATCGCCGCCAATGGCAACGGACCCACAGGAACCTACTACCTCCCGAATGAAACCTGCAACACTCCCAGGTCTGCGTCGTTCAATAGCCTGGCTGCCAAAGATGGAATCACGATCGCCTGTCTTTCCGGGAAGACCGTTGGGACTTCGCCGTACTCTAATTTCGCCCCGAGGATAGGTTTTGCGTACCGGATTACGCCTTCGTTTGTTGCTCGAGCCGGCTATGGCATCGCCTACGGTACGCTGGATAGCATCGGTTTCGGGGGAACGCTGGGTCAAAATTATCCTTTCCTGTACACGGTCAGCCGCACCAGCGCCAATGCGGTGACCCCGCTTGCACTGCCGAATGGGGCTACCGCGACCATGGAAAACAGTCTCGCGCAAATAAGCCTGACGGACGCATCCCTGTTGAACCCGGCAACCGGCATTTCGCTTTCGGGCCGTCAGTTCCACATGCAAACGCCCTATTCGCAAACTTTCAATTTCTTCCTCCAATATCAGATTGGTAAAACAAATTCGGTGCAGGCCGGCTATGTGGGCACATTAGGCCGGCACCTCGATACTCCCAGCACCAGCAATTCGCCGTCAGCGATTTTGCCTCCCGGGGCGAGTCTTACGGCTAACATTCCTTTCCCCGATTTCAGCCCCAACTCAGAACTTGAGACAACCAACGCAGTCAGCAGCTATAACGCATTGCAGGTTGTCTATACGCGGCAAATGACGCACGGGCTCTCCGTTCTGGCCAACTATACCTATAGCCGCTGCTTGACCGACCAGATCGTTTTCGGCGGTACGCTGCCTCTCTATCGGGCCGAGTGGCTGCCCGGGTTCGGTATCGGCCAGGACTATCAACTCTGCCAAACGGATAGTACCCATGTCATCCATGGTTCGGGCACCTATCAATTCCCGGTCGGGCAGGGGAGACAGTTTCTGGGGGGCGTGAACAAGTGGGTAGACACTTTCATAGGTGGGTGGGCGTTCAACTATTTCTTCACTCATCAGTCAGGACAGCCGTTCAGCCTATCCTGCCCCGTTTCCACGAATGCATTTTTCAGCTGCTATGCCAATGTGGTGCCCGGGGCGAACATCTATGCCGGACCGCACAATCAACAGCAGTGGCTGAACCCTGCAGCATTCTCGAATCCGCCTGTCGCCTCTGCCACCCAGGCCAGCTTCGCCGTGTTAGGCGGCCGGCCAACGCAGGCACGCGGTCCGGGGCTGACCAATTTGGATGCGTCGCTGTTCAAAGAATTTACTATTCACGAGCAGGTTCGCCTCCAGTTTCGCGCAGAAGCCTTTAACCTTTCCAACACTCCCCAGTTCAAGAATCCGTCCAGTCAGTTGAACTTTACCAATACGACTAAGTTCAGCCAGATTACTGCTGAGGTGGGCACACCAAGGCTGTTGCAACTTGCTTTGAAGCTGTATTACTAAAACTACCAGGCGAGATCAATGGACAAGCTCAATCGTCGTTCCTTCTTAGATTGGTTGACCAGGTTAGGAGTCACTGCTGCCGCCCTGCCGGCATTTGGGGCGCAGGCAGCGGGTGACTCCTCCAACGAATCGCAATGGGTTCTCACGCTGGGCGGGCCAGACGGGCCGCATCCGCCTTTTACCTATTCGTCTCGCCGGCTGCTGGCTGCTCCGGAACTGCTCGACGCCCCCGACGAGTGGATCGACCGCTCTTTCCAATGGATCAATTACATTCTTCGCAATTATCGACCGGACCTAATCGAATTACCTGAACGCCGGCCGGCGTTGTTTCGCCTGGACGAGATCCTGCACATTCAATCGGCACCCTCTAAACCGCTGGTGCAGAACTTCTATCGTATGCGGCTGGAGAATGCGATCGCAGAGATTGAGCAGACCAAGGTCAGCGAGGGGATGCGGATTTGGCGGCTCTATAACCACGGCGCCCTGGTGCGCACTGCATCCGTTTCTTTCACGTTCGATATTGTTCCTGGAACGCGAACGCCAGGATTCTCATTACCGCCGGAGGTTTTACAACGTCTTGTGGCCCAGTCGGATGCGACCTTCATCAGCCATTTGCATGGAGACCATGCCAACGCCGACGTGGCTCGCATGTTTCTTGCGGCCGGCAAACCGGTGATCGCTCCCGAAGGATTGTGGGCCGACAATGCGGAGTTATCGAAGCAACTGACCTATCCAAAACGCAGCGTGGATGAGGTTCATAAGATCCAGGTTGCCGCGGGCAAGCAGGTGCTCCAAGTGGTCTCCTATCCCGGTCACCAGGGAGCGACGGTCGTCAACAATGTGAATTTTGTCGCTACGCCCGAAGGCTTGAGCGTGCTGCACACTGGAGATCAATCAGGAGACGAGGGGCCAGGTACGGATTTCGATTGGTTGACGCAGATAGGGCACTATCGCCCCGTAGATGTCCTCCTGGTTAACGGCTGGACGAATGATATGCACCGTATCGTTCGCGGGGTCGATCCCCAACTCATAATACCGGGACACGAGAATGAGATGAGCCATCAAATCGATCACCGGGAGGAATATACGCAGGACTATGAGCGGATGTTCGGCTTGAACTACCCGTATATTGTGATGGCTTGGGGGGAAAGCTACCTATACATGAGGCGGCCCACGGAAGCGGGGGTCCTGCTCGATGAAAACTAGTTCCCCCATTCAATCCACAGAAAAACACTTGCTTCCCGCTTGATCCCTACGCTGTTAGCTAGGCTTTTTCTTTGTTGGGGCACCCGCATGGATCAGCGCCGGGATCCGGATGCCTGGATCGCTGAATGAGCTTTGCCGCCATGGGTCGACTTGGCACGAAAAACCGGCTGTCGGAGAGTGACGGCTGTCAATTGCCTCGTTACGGCTCTCTACGAGTGGGAATGGCCAATGCGCGAATCGAGCAGCATTGATTTCCGGTAGAAGTGCCTCTCGCCGCATCTGGAAGCGTTGTACGCACGCAATCCATTCAAGTCCTTGCGCCGCACGACACGGGGAAGATCTGTGTATCAGCGAGATCCTCTCCATGAAGGGAACAATACGGGAACATCTTCGACTCAATGTTTTCCAAAGGAAGAGGCAAAAAGTGCAACTCTGGGTGAACTTATCCATAATCCTGCGTTTCGCAGGAACATCATTGCACTAAACTTGTGGGATTTTCTTTCTCCTTTTCTGCGCTAAACCTCGATGGTCCCGAATGCAACCGTGGACGAGTGCTCGGTCCTCAAGGCGTGGATGACGGAACTCCCCAGCTCGAGTTGGCCACTTCTGAGGAATGGAATCAGGCTCGCCACTGTGAGCGGATCCTGCGCTCTTTGCTGTCACGGCCTTTTTTGTCCGAAGCAGATGTTCGAGCAGACTGCAAGCAAATGGGGGTTAAAGCGGGCCTATTTATACGGGCTATTCGGTTACAAGCTCTGCCCAGGACTTCAACCCTGCTTCAGCATGCTGGTGGTCGAGCATCAGGGTCTTATCGGCTACCCGAAGATACTTAACGTCTTTTCCACAAATGCATTGAAGAGTTCTACACGTCGAGAGTTCCGCCGTCGCTGGCCGCACCCTGGCTCTTAGCGATAAATTGCCAGTCCGGTTGCCAACGCCAGCGCGGCCTCAGCCGAGCGCTTGGAGGTCAACTTAAGCGCGCTGCTGGGAACGTAAAGCACGTCGTTCGCATACATCTGTACATCGGGATCTTGGCCTTTCATAATCCGGCTGATGTTCACGGGAATTTCCTTGACCTTGCCGTCGCCGCCGGCTGCGGGGCGTAAGATACGCGCCTTGTTCGGCGATGCATCGTGATCGAACCCTTGTGCCATGGAAAGAGTCTGGAGCAGAGAGATAGAGTTTCTCGCCTCCAGAGGAAATCCTCCTGCCTTCTTGACAGTTCCCAGGACATAGACGATATCCGCCTTGGGAATCGAGATGACATCCCCGGGATCGACAAAGATGTTGTCGTCTGGGGTCTTGGCTGACAGAAGGTCCTGCAGTGAAATAGTGGCCGTGCTGAAGTTGCCTCCACCATCCATCACCGCTGTGGGCAAAGGAAGCAGCCCCCATCTCGCTTCGCGCGTGATGATGACGCGCGAGCCCGCTTCGTTGCGCACGCCCCCGGCCATCGAGATCGCTTGAATCAATCGTTGTGGGCCCTGGATGGAGTGCACACCCGGATTGTTGACCGAGCCGATGATCGACACACTGCGACTCTCGTTCTGTACGAGATTGATCGTGACCTGTGGATTCGTCACATACTTCGAGACGAGCTTCGCCATTTCTTTCCGGCAAGCGTCGATCGTCAATCCACCTACTTCTGTGCGGCCGACCAGCGGAACGTCAATGTATCCATTCGGGTCAATTCTGATCGGCTGGCTGGGGATCTCTTGAAGATCCTGGACCTGGATGGAAATTTGGTCGCCAGGGCCCAGCACGTACTCTGAAACACCGGCTGGGTGGCGCTCAATGAGCGGCTTTTGGGCTTTAGCAAACTCTACTCCCGCTAGCGCTATCAGCACCAGCAGCGTGACACGGATGGGAGACATGGAGTTCATGATTTCCTCGATATGGATCAAGTGCGATGTGAGTTGGTTTCGCTGGACCGCAGCGGCTAACGGTCCGCGAGACTAGGAGACAGGATGTTGGCCAATATTCCCGCGCGCGCTTCCCAAGTGGCTTCCTGGCTGGCGAGCCACCTTTTAGTTTCCAAACCGTCACGAAACTGATTCTGTTGCAGGAATTGCATTGCTTCTTGTAGCTCTTCTGCGGTATCGATGAGGGTCACCAAGGGAGCTTTCTCGATAAGCTCAGCAACGCCTCTGGTCGAAATCATCGGCCGGCATGCAGCGAGATGTTCATAAAAGCGCGTGGAACTGCCGGAGTATGTTGGTTCCTTTTTCTTGTAGGGCAGCACAGCGACGTCGAAGGCTCGCGCATACTGCTGAAGCTCGCGATACGATTTTGCCCCCACGAAGGTGGCGATTTGCTGGGTGGCTTGGCGCGCCTCGGCCTGTACACGATCACGGATGGGCATCGCCGTAGGACCGACAAAGACCCAGTGAATGCCCGGAGTTCGCGTGATTGCCTCCCTCAACAGGAGCCAATCCATATTGCCGGCGAGGTTGCCCATGACACCGGCAATGGGTCTGGGCAGACCCGATAGATCGTCCGGCAAAGGCCCCGGTGATAGCAGTGGCGCAGCAGAGATGTTGCCCTGCCGGGTAGCATTCGGAATCACGGTTATCTTTGCCTGGTCGCAGCCCAGCTGCTCGACGAAGTAGTTTGCGATCCGCCCGGAATTTGCAAAGACCGCGGTCGCAACGCGGCACAGTCGACGATCGAGTTGTTTCACCTGTTCAGATCTGAGACCCTCGTAAGCATACGTGAGGTCCGTCGAGTAATAGGCGACGGGACCCGGCCACATTTCTGCCACGGGAGCATAGAACGGTGAGGAGCAGATCAGCGGAGTGTCACTCGGCTTCTCGCACCGCCCTTTGATCCTCGCTACTATGCGGCTGTTGCAACGCAAGAGCGATGCGATGGGCTGCCTCGCATAGCCAGCCTGCATTGGAAACCGCTCGACCAAAAGCGGAGGGTCGGAGAGGTATTCCGATCGCTGCCAACGCCTGACGGCACCGAGCTTCGAGATGCGAGGCTCCCAACAGACAGCGGGGACGATTTTGCGCAGTGCCGAGGCAAACTCTTTCATCCAGATACTGCCGACATCGAGAACTTGCCAGGGCTGATCAGTCAACATAGTTGCACCCGCTTGTCTCTCCATCTTTTCGGTTCTAGCGGGCGACGCTTGCCCGCGCATTGTTGTCTTTTTTAGCGGCTTCGGCATAGATTTGCCGCACTACTGGATTGTTGGCTTGCCAAAAGGCGGCGTGCACCATGAGGATGTCCCCACGACTCGCCGAGTCAAGCAGCTGCTTGCGTGCGGCCTGCAGCTTGTTCGGGTTGACGTCATTGATCATGACGACACTGAACGCGTGGGGATAGTAGTTGTAGGTCGCGAGTGGCGTTCCCGTATCGCCGTGAAAGAGAAAGCTCATGAGAGCTGCACTGAAGCCGTAGTACCGCGGAGTGGTCTCCTCTGGAATCAACAAGGAATCTGGAAACGCTCGAGCGACAGCTTCCAGAATCGCCGGGTCGAGCACGTCACCGATGCGGCCCACGGTCGAGTCCACATAGAAGAGGGTTGCTCCCCACCGGTCATGGGCGAATTTGATCTTCCGTTGCAGCTCGTTTGCGATTTGATCCGGAGGAAGCTGCACCTGTTCGGCCGCGGATCCAACCATCTGGGTGAACTGCTGGGGCCGAATACAGACCCCCACTCGAAATCCCTGGCTTCGAATGATCTTGAAGTAGGCATCATCCAACTTCATCCCGGCATAGGGCGAAGAGCCAGCGCGTATCCTGCTCTCCATTTCCGGGGCGATGGACGCAATCTGATCCGGAGAGCACACGTAACTCGTGTCTTGCGGATACTGCTCCCCCTCGATGTCCCAGGTCACAACTCCCTGTGCATCCAATCTGCGCAGGTTCTCCACGACGGAATTCGCGTAGTCCAGAATCCGCTGTTGAAATTTACTGAGGCCGCCGGGTGTTCTGATGTCGACCCCACTCGATGTATCAAGGTCAAAATAGCGCCGTGGATTATTTGGATCTGGAGCAGCCCCCGCGGACGGAGAGCTCGCGAGATACACTGCCCCGATGGCTCTGCGGTCTTTCCAGTCGAGGGTAGAAGGCCATCGCCGATGCCAACTGCTCAATGCATCCGCTGCGATTGTCTGAAGCGGCTCCCCGTCACCACAAAAGCGCAGAGACACGGTGAACCGGTCTTTCTGACCGGGCAATACGGGACGATCCAGATGCCGCTGAAAGGTCGCGAGTTGATCGGGAGAGGTACTACTCACGACCGCGGCGAACGAGCCGGGAGCCGGCAACCTCTGGAACGCGGCATAGAGCGGTTTACCGGCATCAGGAATGACCAGCGCCGCTATGCCCTTTCCGTAATCTGCAAGTACAACACCGGGCGAGGTGTAGTTATCGCTGATTGCAGGGTAGGGGCCAGGGGAAAAGCCGGCGGGGGTTTGGCCAAAATGTAGAACGAAAGGAACTACTGAAACTCCGTATAAGATGACACCCGAATCCGCGCGATTGCTCTCCGTAACATTTACATTGAGAGTGTCGCCATCCTGCCTCAATTGCACCTGGATGCTGCCCCATGGGTAAAGATATTCCCAGGTTTTTTCTTCCCGGTTCCACTTCTTGCCGGTGTTGTTCTCGCCCCACGCATAGCCGCCTGTGGTCTTCGGAGTACCCGCCAGGTTGGTCATCTTCATGTGCCCGATCTGAAAAGCATCAGCCGGATATTGTTTAAGGTCCGCGAGAGCCACGCCACGATAGGCAATCGTCTCAATGCCTGAGGCTCCGTAGGTGACCTTGAGCTGTGTTTGCGGCGTGCCTTCGCATCCCGGAACTATCATGAGGGCCAGGGGAACGGCAAGGATGATCGTCTTGAGATTCACCGTTTTACCCGCGGAACCTGATGGATGACCTGAACCAATTCGCGATCGACGATGCGTTGAGCGATGACCGCTTGCTGCAACTTCTCAAGAGCTGCAAACAACTGCGGAGGGGAACCTGGATGCTGTAAGCGCGTGAGGGTGAGTTGGCCTTTACGGCCGAGTCCCATGGTGAGTTGCCAGGGCGCGACGGCATCCACACTGGCAAGAAATTTAGCCTCATATGTGCGCTCGTTTAATTGCATGTGCACAGAGGCAAAGCTCAGTTCCCGGCAGGTATTGTGAATGACCTCCCAACAATCGTCCTCGGACTTTACTTTGGCAAGCGAATGACTCAGATCCTGCAGAAAGATCTCTTCCCGCAGGTGGTGGACGAGACGAGAGCCGGTTTTCCTTGCGGCAGTGACCTCGACATAACCAAGAGCGTTGATGCCGATCGCAATGAGAGTGAGGAAAATCAATAGGACGAACGCGCGCACGTGGACGCGAGTCATCATCTGCAACAAGGCTAGTGCTGCACAAAGTGCGCAGACTCCGTAAAGAACAAGGGCTGCTTCCCGGGTCCTGAATCCGCGTGCCAGCATCATGTGATGGATGTGCCTGCGGTCGCCCTGGAATATGGGTTTGCGCCGCAAACCACGGCGCGCAATCGCAAGCGCAACGTCAAGCAGCGGGAGAGCCATTACCATCGAAGGCGCCGCAAGCCCCAGCAGATTTCCCGAGTGCTGCCCCCAAACTAAGCTGAAGCACCCGATCATGAATCCGATCGTAAGACTTCCGCTATCGCCCAGAAAGATAGACGCCGGGTTGAAGTTATATCTCAGAAAAGCGAGCAGGCAGCCGGCGAGCGGAGCTGTCGCCATGGCAAGACCCATATCACCCTGGAAGACTGCAACGGCCGCTGTCGTTACGGTCGCCAACAGGCCGATGCCAGCAGCGAGACCGTCCATGCCGTCGATGAGATTAAACGCGTTGGTGCACCCGATTAGCCACAACAGGCTGAGCGGAATCGTGAACAGAAGGGCGAGAGGGTGCCGGCTTGCCAGAGAAATCGTTGCCCCGCACGAGACTGCGAGTACGGCGGCGACAAACTGGCCAGCCAGTTTCTGCCACGGCTTGAGGGTGAGTAGATCATCTAACAATCCGGTCAAGAAGACCACCGCCACCGCGGGGCATAGCTCCAGTACCAGGCGGGGGTGTTGGACCGTGACTCCCGCCCAGCGCGGCGCAAACATGAGCATTAACAGAAGCGCTCCGGCATAGGACAGCAGAATCGGGATGCCACCTATGCGGGGAACCGCTTTACTGTGGAACTTTCGCTGCACGTCTGGACGATCCACGAATCCAAAACGCGCGCACCAGTCGCGCACCAGTGGTGTGGCTACCATGCATAGCAGAAAGGAGACCCCGGTAAGCACAACGAGGGCACGCATGAACAATCTCCTTCATGTTGGTTGGATCAGTCAGCCTCTACAAAGTTGACTGAGGGGCGAGTGTGGATCCTGACAAACGTTGAATATCGACAGGTACCGAAGTTCCAATTAAGAAGGGTGTGAGCCGCGCAAGCCCTAATGGCGTATCAAAGTGTTCGAGCAGCGCCTGACGGCCACGTGCGCCCGCAAGCGCTACTTCCCGCCGGTCACTCGCAAGACGATCTAACAATTCGGTCAATCCGCGCACATCTCCGACGGGAACATTCCATCCACAGTTGAACTTGCGGATAATGCGCGCCGGCGTGGCTTGCTCGGGACCGATGAAGAGTATGGGACGGCCCGCGGCCAGCAGGCCATAGACCTTGCTGGGTACAACCGAACCGCAGCACCTATCGTTCTGGGTCACCAAGCCGACGTCGCCGAGCGAAAGATTTTCTGAAAGGCTTTCCCTTTTCACGAATGCCCTGAACTCAATGCATTCGATTTTGCGCTCTTCTTTGAAGCGCTTGAGTTCGTTCATGAGGGCTCCGCTTCCCGAGAAAATAAATTGGAAGCGATCGTCCGTTTCAAGTCCCTTGAGTGCCCCCTTGAACGTCTCCAGGTCGTGAGCAAGCCCCAGGTTGCCTGAGTAGAGCACGACGAGCTTTGCTGGGTCTCCGGGCCTTGGTAGCGGCTTGATCGCATTTCCATCCGCCCAGTTATCCGAAACAAAGATGCGTGATGCAGGAATCGAACGCCGCAGGAGCCGTTCTTTCATGCACTCGCCGAGCACGATAACTCCATCGGCTTGTTTACGTGAATGGTCTGCAAGAATTCCGACGATCCTATCGATGGCTCCCCCGGCCTTGAAGTAGTTCAGATCCGTAGCGACGTCGGGATAGACATCCATCTCCCATATATAGAATCGGCACCCGCGGACCAGCTTCAACACTCTCCCCAGGAGGCAGATCAGGGGCGGCGTGGTAAGGGTGAGCACGACGTCGGGCGTGGGCACGAGAAGCGCACGAAAGGATGCGGCAATATAAAAGCTCAAATAAGAGAGGATTCTGCCGATGCGCCCGCGTGAGAACGCAAGTCCCTGGACGCGGTGAATATGAACGGAAGGAGCATCTCCGGATCCATCGGGAACCGTGTAGCCTCCTGTCCCTGAGCAAATTGCTACCACGTCGTGCCCGTCCCCAGCCAACGACCGGGCCAGGTCGGTCAACAATTGACTTGTGGCGGCACTGTCGGGCCAGAAGAATTGATTCAGCAAAAGTATCCTCATTGCGCCACGTCCTGCAGAATCGAATAAGAGGACTCCACTTCGCGAATCTTTCGAGTGCGGACCAGGCGTGCGGGATTGCCCGCGACGATGTGATAAGGGGGAACCGTTCCTGAAACAACGCTGCCGGCGGCACAAATGGCTGCCTCTTTCAAAATGGAGCCCGGCATGAGGATCGATTTTGCGCCAGCCCATCCGCCGTCGTTAATCTCTATCCCGGAAGTCCTCAAGCCGAACGCGGGATCGGTCCAATCGTGATTGCCTGTGCACAGGTACACTCCCTGGGACAGGCAGACATCACTCCCCAATCGAACGGTGGTGAGATTGTCGATCCAGACCTGTTCGCCGATCCAACAGTCGTTGCCAACGATCAGGTGCCAAGGATATTTCACGATGACGCCCTGGCGGATGACCACACGCTCCCCTATCTGTGCGCCGAACAGGCGCAACAGGCGACAGCGCAGGTTCGACGATGGGAACCATAGCGAACGAAACAGCGGCTGGCCGAGGAACATCCACAGAGCCCGCCAAGCCGTAGATCGTCCGGGCTGGTACCAGCTGTTCTCAAACTGGCGAAGATGAACCCCGCTCATAACAATCTCTCCCGCGATAACATTTCGAAGGAGGTTGGCGGGGACCCGCCTTCCAGAACCCAGGTATATAAGTCACTCATTCGCCTGGCTACGCTCGGCCATGAAAATTCTTCCCGCACGAATTTCCTCCCGTTATTCCCCATCTGCTGGTTTGCTGCCCAGGGGTTGGACAGACATTCGCGCAATGCATCCGAGAGGGAGTTAGCTTCGGGGCGGATAACCCAGCCTGCCCCTCTACCCGCTATCTCCGGAACATTGCATGCTTGCGAGACAATGACTGGCAGTCCTGAGCCCATCGCTTCCAGCATTGCCACGCTCAGTCCCTCGGAATAGGACGGAAGGACGAAACACTCGGCCGCGGCAAGAGCGCTCCATTTCATCTCGCCTCGGAGCATGCCGGTGAAGGTGACTCGCGATTCAAGCGAAGCATCGCGGATCAGGTGCTCGATCACTTCTTGCGTGCCTTCGCAATCGGGGCCGGCAAGAACCAACTGAGCTTCCGGATAGTCCCTCGCGATGGATTTCCAGGCACTCGCCAGCCCATCGAGCCCCTTCTTGAGATGGATCCGTCCGAGAAACAGCACCAATTTCTTGCTTTGAAGGTCTGGAAACCGCTGCAGGAATGACATTGGCGATATATCCTTTGGGACCTCTACGCCGTTGGGAATGACGGCAACCGGCTGCCTGGCTCCGTAGGCGAAATAGTTCTGCGCTTCGGCGCGCGTGAGGGCATGCAGACATGCAGCCCCGGACACATTGGCTTTTTCTACCAGTGCGGAGTAAATCGCTTTTTTAACCCGGCGATTGGCGAGTGCCCAGGCGTCGAGCATTCCATGCGCCGAGACGATATAGGGACGCTTATGCTTTCGCGCCGCTGCGGCTGCCGCGAACGTGCTTTGATCCCAAAGACCATGAATGTGAACTCCGTCCGACCCTTTCACGGTGTCGGAGAACGCGGAACGCAGGTTGCGATCTTTTATCCAGTTCCATCGCATTGCCGGCCACTCCACAATCGTGACGTTTGCTTGAGCCTCGCGTGAGAACGTCTCGTGCGGTACGCAGAATGCCCCGATCGAGACGCTATGCCGATCCAGTGCTGCCACGCCCGCACTGAGAGCGGGAACCGCCGCACTTAATCCGCCAAAGGAAGGGTCAAGGTGCGTCACCACATTAAGCCAGCGCGCAGTTCTATCTGCGCCCGCAATTTCGGCTAAGGAGCCATGAACGTTGAGCGAGTACCCGCCGCGGCTAGACATAACTCATTCCTGTCATCTCAAGAATGGACTGGACCTGAGATCCGAAGTTCCGGGGAGAATACGCAGTGATGATCTGACTGGAGCGCCGGCCCATCGTCCGCAGCTGATCGCCGGAAAGCGAAGCGATCGAGTGCAGCCTGGCCGTAAGCTCGTGAGCGTGGGGATCGAAGGTGAACCCGTTCTGCCCCTCTTCAACCAGATCTTCCGCTGACCCGCAGCGAGATGACACAAGGACTGGAAGGCCGCTGGCCATCGCCTCGTTCACGACTAAGCCCCAAGGTTCCCGAATGCTTGGGAGTACAAAACACCCGGCGAAAGCATAGAACGCAGGCAGCTCGCGCGAAGCCCGCAGGCCTGCAAAATGTACTTCGCCGCCGTGCTGAGATTTTGCGGCAAGGGCTTTAAGTTCGCGGAGAGTTGGCCCATCGCCGACGAGAACGAGCGCCCACTCGCCCCCTTGCTCCCGATAGGTGAGCCATGCTCGAAGCAAACCCTCAACATTTTTTTCAGGAGACATTCTCCCTACGTAGAGGAAATACGGCAGCATTGGCAGCCCGAGAGAATCTGGTCCCGTTCGGCGCAACTCAGACGTCTTCGCCTCGAGTGCTTCATTGTCTACCACGTCGTAATAACGGCCGACCCTGGCCATAGGAAATCCCAAACGCTCGAGATAGCGGCGATGCGCTGCACCGCCTGTAACTGCGAAATCGAAAAGAAGACGCAACAACCTGGCTTTGATGAGCTCTTTCCAGGCAACGCGCACGTGGTCGGCCGCGGTGCTCTCTGTCATCAGGATGCTGGTCCTTTTGTGTAGCCGCGCCCAGAAAGCAGCGGCGATGGCGGGCAGAGTAGCATAGCCCGGGATCATCACGGCAGCCGGCTTGAGCTGGGTCAGTCGCTCCCACAACAGCCGGGCTAATCGCAACTGTCCCGCCTGCTGCCAATCGCAATCCGGGAGAAGCGTGTGAATGGGTAACTGCTCACGCGCCGGCTCTCGAAATCGCAACCCCGAATGTACGCCAACTCCGCCCACGAGTTCGATTCCAACTACCCGACCGGCAAGTCGTGGAACGGACAGCAGCCCCTGCAGCCGCGCGATGTGATACGCATACCAATCGATCCAAATGACTGCCAGGCGCGGCGGTACAGGCTGATCAGGCATGATGGATGTGCCCAGCGGAGGAACGCTCAAGCGTAAGGAGCGAGGTTTGGATTCGGGGCTCAGGCAGCACGGCCGCTTTTTCAGACCATCGCCATGTGATCCAGCAAGGCACGGACAGGAGTAGAGTGCGAAAGATAACAGCCTCCATCGTCTGCATGACCAGGTACATCGAAAGCGCGGAAATGATGACGTACTGGCTGGTCCAGGCACCGCCGAGAGCAGCAGCCCTTCGCCACACCCACCCGTATCCGTAGCCGAGCAGAGCCATGGCAGGGACTGCGAACCACCATACTTCCAGGAACAAGTCAGCGATAATGCCGGGGGCTGCACCCGGAGCACCGGTCCAGCCAAGCACATCTGCAATGCCGGGATCCGTCCCGGCATTTACCAGAATTTCAGGGACGCCGAAATCTTCGTACTTCGTCGGCCAAATGGATGAAGGTATCGGCCGCACAAGGACGTAGGCAAGATAGCGGCGAAGCCAAAAGTAGTGATCCGTCTGCTCTGCCGCAAGCACGCCGCCAGATCCGTAGATATACTCGTTCCCATTGCCTGCTTTGAAGACAATATCGCCGACCTCCGTGCTTACATTCAAATCGGAGCCCAGATAAATCGAGCTGCGGTTGGTGACTAAAAAGAGGGTCAGATACCCGAGACCGGCTCCTAATATGACCAGCAGCAAAATGGGCGGTCGCTTACCGCGATTAAAATACCACGACATGAGGACGACAACTGCGTATGCAAACGTCGGGCCGCGGCGCGCCACAAGCAAGGACTGCGAGAGCCACGGAATGCTAACGACGGCGATGAAAAACCAGCACCAGAACTTCGGCGCGCCTGCTGAAACTGCTGCAATCAGCAGCACGATGCTGGAGAGCAGCAGGAGGGTTCCATCTCGTATGTACCCGCTGGTGTCCCAGCCGCCTGAGTACGAGGAGCTATAGGCTTCGACAAAGCCACCCACGTTGTAAATGGTGACAGCCCAGCACGTCGTGCCCACGAGCCCGACAAGAGCACCTCCAATCATCAGGCGCCTGGCCACTGACTGAGGAGCAGCCGCAACATCGCCTCGGTTCGCATTCAGGCTTCGCACCTTTACACCCGCGGAGAGGCATCCCAGGACAAAGGCGAGAACTCCGAGCATATACAACGTCTGTACATGAACCAGCTGTTGGGGATCGAGAAACGCATCCATCTCGCCGGAGCGATATAGCTGCCAAGGCACCCAGAAGTACAAGAAGGTCAGCATCGATCCGATGAAGGTCAGCGGATGGAAGACATCCCGGCTGCCATCGAGCGCGATCAATATGCCCAAGACGGCAATCATTGCGACAGCAACTAACAGATATTCAAACAGCATGGGAAGACGCCTTCGAGTCCACCGGAGTCGTATGCCGGCAGGCCGTCATGCCGAGGATGGTGGCAGCCAGGCTCGATCGGAACCTCTGCCAGGTGAAGTGCTCAGCCACGCGCCGCGCCTCGTGCCCCATCTCGCGTAACTGAGAGCGATTGGCTAGCGCCCACTCGATGCGGGCAGCCAGGTCTTCAGGCTTTCCCGGTTCAACGATGAAACCCTGGCGGTCGCTCTCGATCAGATCCGGGGCAGCGGTTCGAGTAGTCGAGAGAATGGGCAGCCCCGATGCAAGCGCCTCCAGCAAAACTTGCCCAAACCCTTCGGCAAGCGAGGGGAAGACAAATAGGTCCGCCGACTGGTAGGCGGCGATCAGCCTATCGTCGCTTACGTTGGGTAAGATTCTGATGCGAGCACCGAACTGGCGGAAGATGGAAAGATCGTCGACCACTCGCCCGCAGACCGTCAATTCGACGCGTTCACTCCCAACCAGGCGCATAGCTTCGACCAGGTCGCGAATGCCCTTTCGCTGATTGATTCTTCCGACAAAAAGCAACTGAAGTTTCGAACTGTTCTGCGAGCGGTGAGGAACAGGTTTGAATTTGCTGCTGTCAACCCCGTAGGGGATCACTGCTACCGCTCCATAAGGCACTCCGTGCTCGACCAGGGTTGACCGGGTGAAAGAAGAGGCGGCGATCAGGTGCCGAGCCATGGAGGATTCCTGCACCAACCGCTGATAGTCCCCTTCACACAATGCAAGTTCCCATTCCTGTTGGAGAGACGCAGCACACTCCGGGTAGCGCAGCAGCTCTTTCAGGAGAATGGCTCGCATGCTTGCAGGATGTGGGTGCAGTTGAAACAGAATGCCGTCTCCGCCAAACCGGGAGAACGCCGCGTGCCCGTAGTAGCTGTAGCTCACAAGGTTGCAGCCCTTGCGGCGCGCCATCTTTCCCGCTGTTGTGCCGAGCACCTTGTCGCCATGACGCATCATCCTGTTGCGAATTTGGAGTGGAACGCGGGGGAACTTATCTACGGCAAGAGCGGCAGCACCCGTAACGGAACAACAGTTCACGCGTGCAGACGGAAGACGCGGTTCGCTGCGGTGCGCAAGCATTTCGCGAATCCTTGAGGGAAGCATCGAGGCGATTTTTTGCGCCCATGGATTCCCGGCAGCCCAGAAGACATCGGTGACCAGGGCTTCGAGCATTCCTGCTTCCGCCATCGCCACTGCCAACTGGTAAGAATCACGGGCGCCCGCATGGACGACAACAACTCCAGGGCTTTTGACAGATGCGCGCCCACTCCGCACCTCGGGTTCGTCACTTACAACGGTGTGCATGTTCGCACTCTGACTTGTTACAGGATTTGATCGAAATAGTTACTAAGCTGGGCAGCCGATCGCTCCCAGGTGAATTGAGAGGCTCTTGCATGGCCTGCCTGGATGAACTCGAAACACAACGCCGGGTGGTCCAGGAGGGCAACAAGCTTATCGACATGATCCATGGGGTCGTCTGGATTGGCGAGTAGGGCCGCTTGGCCAGCTATTTCGGGGATCGATGAAGCCTGGCTCGCCACCACGGGGGCTCCCGATGCCATGGCCTCAAGTACCGGCAGACCGAAACCTTCGAATCGCGACGGGTACCAAACAGCAGATGCGTGCCCATAGAGCGCATGGAGTGCTACGTCGTCGACGAAACCAGTCAGTAGGATCCGATCGCTGGTTTCCGCGGCTTTTTGGCGATAGACCGGCTGACAGTGACCGGCGATAACCAGGGTCAGTTTCAAATCATGTTTCAGGATTCGAGGTGCAGCCTGAAGGATGAGTTCCGCATTCTTTCTATAATGCAGACCTCCCGGTACCAGGATATAGCGCCGGCCGAGCAGATTCATTTCCCTCAAATAACGGACGTTCTCCTGGGTTTGCGGTCGAAAGAAGCAGGGTGTGACCGCGTTTGGCACGACTCTGACCCGATTCGCCAGCCTCGGGTAGTAATGCATGAGGCGTTCAGCGGAGAAGTTGGAGACGGTGTGAATCATATCCGCGCGCGCCTCTACTTTACGGAACAGTATTTTCCACTTCAAGCGCTGGCGCCAATATGCCTGGTTTCGGCGGTAGGCGCCTTCTTCGAAGTAAACAGCGTCGTGGGCAGTTACCACCAATCGAGACTTCACAACCGGGACATACGATTCGCCCGCACAATAAACAATGTCCGCCTGCGGCCAGAATCGCTCCGCCGCCGGACTGTTCAGTGCCAGCCACCGTGCCTGCTGCTTCGAAGTATCGGCCGTGAAGAGATGGTAAGAGTATCCGGTCCACGGCTTACCGACGAGGGGAAGGATGCGGGACGCGTCTCCCCGGTCAGCCAGGATGCGCACTTCTATGTCCGAGCGATTGGCGAGATGTTCGGTGATCTGGCGGGCAACGCGCCCGGCGCCCGTAGAGCCGTGAATGTTGCGCAGGTGCACATAGGCCAGCACGCGTATCCTACGGGCTGTAGAGATTCTGCATGGAGCTTGCTCCACTTTCTGAATAATGGGCTCACACTGCATGTGACTGTCTCCGCACAATGCGATAGCTCGAGCGCTTCATATAACCAACTAGTTCCCCTAGCGCAGCTCTCGTGGGAATCCAGCCGTACCGGCGACCCATCCCAATCAAGGCAGCCATGCTGGCGGCAGCGAGCAAAATCATGGCCGCGGTGAGCGGCATCGTCCTCTCGGGATGCGCCGCTCGCCATGTCGAAAGGATGGCGAGAGCAATCGTGGAGCCTGTGGCTATCGCGCAAACTCCCACCATGCCGCGGGGCAGTGAATTCCTGCGATGAAGAGCGGTTAATACGAATATAGATGTGAGGGTATGGCCGCCGAGAAAGATCATCATTACCGTAGCGGCGTCTCCCCCGTGAACCATGAATATCAAACCTGAAAGTGCGACAAATGCCGCCCAAGCGGCATTCATGATTCCCGTTGCTTTCACCGACAGAATGCTCAATCGTGCCGCCGCCGGCCCATTTGCCGTGGACATTGCGGCAACCGCAAGGCCAAACGCCACCGCCACTGCCGCATGAGAATAGGCTGAGCTATACAGCATTCGGAGTAGCCAGGGGATCACAATAATCCCTACCGCAGCGGAGATAGAGGTGACCACGGCCGAGGCAAAGGTGATCCACCCCAATACACTCTGCGGTGTACGAAGAACCTCACCTTCAGGATCAGCCATCAACGCATAGCTACCCTCCGTCAGCAAACTGGGAGTGAGCCCCACAATGTTGCGGAGCTGACTCGCGATAGTGAAAAAGCCCATTTGAACTAAGGATGTATCCGCACGAGCCAGCAAGGTAATCAACCACCAGCCTGCAAGATTAGTCCCGACCAGGCCAGCGAACTGAACGAATCCGAAGCCCCATACTTCCTTGAGCATGCCGGCCATTTCCGGATGCTCGCCTTCTGTAACCGGACTGTATAGATTTAGATAGCGCGCGAGCAGTAAGCAGATCACAACGGCGCCGATTGTGATGCATCCCTGGGACGTGATCATCGCGGTGGGGTTGTGTTTCCACGCCGCGACCGGTAGGAGAGTAAGAAGTCCAGCGCCAACGATGAGGGACATCAGTATCAGAGCAGCCAACCGCTTCTGCCCAACAAAGAACCCTCGTGCGCATTCCAGAAGGATTAGCCCTCCCGCTGACAGAGCTGCCCAGTGCAATAGGTGAATGAGGCGGCCTTGTCCCATCAGCCGCGCGAGCGGTCCTGCCGCTAACCATAGCCCGGCGGCGGCGGCAAATGCGGATACCAGGGATATCAGCATAAGTACCCGGGCCAGCATGGCGTATCCTGCGCTGCCGTACTGGTACTTGCCGGAAAACCTGGCTGCCGTGGAGCCGATCCCCGCTCCGGCGTAGGTGGCGATGTTCCCAGCCGTGCTGAGGGCGAGCGAATATGTGCCAAAGGTAGCCGCGCCTCCAAGGCGCGCGGCGAGTATATTGGCGGCAAAGCCACCGCCCCGCTCGATGATGACTCCCAAGCCGAGACTAGAGGTGCGGCTGACCAGGTGCCGGGTCACCTCACTCGGCTGTGAAGGCGAAGCTTCGACACTGGGACCCGTTGCGGCCCGGAGCTCCGGCTCCGATTCAGAGATATCAGGAATGACAGCAGGAAGCATGTTCAGACTGTGGTCCCGGCGGAGCGAACCTGCTTCGCGTACTCGAGATAGGAGGAATAGTAACCTCGCCTGCCATCTCGGCGGGCATTGAAGTCATTCAGGATGGTTCCCACAAGATTAATGTTGTCATTTCGAATTCGGGCGCATACATCCGCCGCATCCTCCCGATAGGTGACCCCTGCGCGAAACACCAGGATCGCTCCGTCGGCCTGAGCCGAAAGAATACGAGCATCGGCCATATGTAGCATCGGCGGAGTATCGATCAGCACGACATCGAAATCTGCTGTCAGCCGCTTCAGCACGGAAGCCACCGTTTTCGAGTGAAGCAGTTCCACCGGGTGCCCATCACTTTCACCCGCAGCCACGACCCAAAGGTTGGGGATGATTGTCTTTTTGCAGAAGCTTTCGACGGGCGCTCCGGCAACATCGAAATCATCCTGCAGCATATTGCGAAGGCCGAAGCCGTTCTCGACCCCGAGATTTTTATGCTGACTGGGCTTGCGCATATCTGCGTCGACTACAACAACCTTCATATTCGACTTGCTGAAAGCGATCCCGAGATTGGAAGTCACCACCGACTTACCCTCTCCCGAGTTGGGACTTACCACCGTGTAGATCCGTGAGCGGCGAATGATCGGCCCCGAAAGCAGGATGGAGTGGGTTGCGTTCCGAAAGGCCTCGGTAACGATCGATATCGTCTCCTCCCATGTCGCCAGTGCGGAGGGCTGCTCCTCAGCCGAGGTATTCGAGCTCTTAAGGCGCAGCATGGAGTGCAGTGCTCTACTACGCACGAAGGAAGCCGAGGGTATAGCGCCCAACTCATAGACGTTCAGGAAGCGTTCGGAATCCCCAGGAGTTACGAACACCTTCATCGTCCGACTCTTATAGAAGGCGAACCCGATACCGCACAGCAAACCGAGCAGTAAGCCGCTCATTGCCGCAGTTCCCCGGCTAGGGGAGATCGGCTCTTTGGGTGCAGCAGCCGCATCGACGATGCGCATCGTGGTGGTTTCCATCGCAGAAGCGAAACCTGCCTCCTTCGCGCGCTGCAACAAAGTCTGGTAGAGCTGAGTTTCACTGTCTACCTCGCGCCGTAACAGGTCGACGCGTTCGGTCTTGCTCATCTCACTCGATACATTCGAGTGAGCCGCCGAATAAACGGCATTCAGGCGGTCCTCATAGCTGCGCGCCGCCTGATAGTTATTCGTCAGCCTTTGCAGCATGGCCGCATGTTCCCCATCCATCGCGGCCTGCACCTCCTTGATCTCCGATCGAAGATGAACGATCTTCGGGTGCTCCTCGGTCAGAGGAGGCATCAGCTCAGCAATCTTTGAGTTCAGGTCTGCAAGTTTTTGCTGGTAATCGCGATAGACAGTACTACCCAGGGAAGCAGGAACCGACTCAGGCCGGGCGGTACTAGCGATATCCAACTCTGACTGGCGCTGAATGCGCTCGGCCTGCGCGCGCACGATCTCACTTTCAAGCTGACGGAGATGATCTTCCCCAAGTCTGTTGCTCTCCTTCGAAAGTGCGAGAGCGTCTCCACCGGTCGATTGCTCCAGCTTCTGCTCCACCTGCTCTGCTTTTTCACGTACATCTGCGACCTGGCGCGTGAGGAACTCGCTGGTTTTCGCCGCTTCCGAACTCCTTGTCTCAAGATCGATCGCCTTGAACTGTCGCGTCATTTCATTACAGAAGGCGGCCGCGAACTTTGCATCCCAGGAACCGCAGGTGATCTCAACGATTCTTGTCACCCCCAACGGCTTGATCTTCACCCTCTTCGCTGTGTCTTCCAGAAGAGCGGTGTAGGGTAAATCGCCGGCTTGGGAAATATGCAGGGCACGCTTCCACTTGGATATCAGGTCGCCGCGATCCATGGCGTTCGGATGAGGCCGCGCTTTCATCTGCGCAATCGTCTGATCGAGAACGGTGCGGCTCTGCAAAAGCTTGATCTCGGTCCCAATATAGGATTCGCTGGACGATGAGTCGTTATTTCCGACGGGTGCGACATCTTTCATGTTTAAGAAGTCGCCGTTGATGCTCTCGATATCCAAAGAGGTCCGCGCCTGATAGACGGGCAACACGGGAAGCGTGAACAAGAAGCTCAGGCATGCGCCGCCGAGCGCGCATCCGAGGATGACCGACCACCAACGGGAGAGTATCCGGATGTACTCGTTATACGTGGCGGTCTCATCCTGCGCATTTACACCCCGGGAAGTTGGGGGTTCATGGCGGGGCGGCAGACTGCGGGCGGCGGCGGAATCGCCTCGCCCCTTCGCATAGAGAGCGGTGGTGGGCTTCATGTTTCTCCTCATCTACAGCTGAGCCGATCGGGCACCGCTTCGCAGGTGGTGGCGTAAAACTATCGACGGTGCAGCAGGTATTCTGCTTTCTTTAGTTGACGGTCTTTATATCTGTGGCTACCCAGAAAGATTAAGACCGAGGACCAACAAGGTCTGATCTGGGTACAGCCAATCTGATGAAACGTGATCGCCGTTATTGGCCTTACGCTAACCTCATCAGATTGTCGGCGACCGAACCGGTTACGCGACTCTAGCTTGCCACCGGAACTGCCTGGAGCGTCGGGAAAGTTCGATGCTGTTCAGCGGCGATCATTTCGAGAATGATGGATTCCAAACGGCGTTTCGGAACCCAGTCAAGATACTTGGCTGCGCGGGTTAAATCGGGGACCCTCCGGTACATGTCATCGAAGCCAGGACCGTATGCCTGTTCGTAGGAGATCAGTCGAATCTCCGAGTCCGAGCCGGTGAGATGTTTCACCGTTCTGGCCAGATCCATGATTGAAATCTCCTCCTGCGATCCCAGGTTCATCACCGTGCCGCTCCCTTCGGGATGACTCGGGAATCGCACCAAAGCCTCTACGACGTCATGCACGGAACAGAAGCACCGGCTTTGCGTGCCCGTTCCATACACGGTCAACGCCTCGCCTGAGATCGCTTGCCGAAGCAGCGTAGGCAGCACCATGCCGTAACGGCCCGACTGCCTCGGTCCCACGGTGTTGAACAGCCGCACCACAAATACGGGCAGATTCGTTTCATAGAAGTGAGCGAGCGCCAGGAACTCATCGAGTGCCTTCGCACAGGCATAAGCCCAGCGCCGCTTGGAGGTTGAGCCCATGACGACGTCAGCGTCTTCGCGAAACGGTAGCTGCTCGGAACGCCCATACACCTCACTGGTCGACGTGATCAGAACCGGCCTGCGATATTTTGAGCAGGCATGTAGAACGGCATCTGTTGAGTCGAAGATGTTCTGCACGGTCGAAACCGGACGGTCGAGAATCAGCTTAACTCCGACTGAACTCGCCAGATGGTAAACGAAATCATGCCGTGCGACTTCCCGGTCCAGCAGCACGCGATCCGAGGCGGAAGCCACCAAGAGCCGGAATCGCTTCAGTGTCTCAAGGTTTTTCAGGTTGGCGCAGTTGCCGGTCGAGAGATCGTCGATGACCGTGACCGTTGCGCCCTGTGCTATGCACGCTTCTGCAAGATGAGAACCGATGAATCCCGCTCCGCCGGTAATGATAATTCTCATGCGATGGCTCCTTGAGAATCCGAAAGGGGGCGGAGAATGCCGCTCACCGTCTCAAATCTATATTCGCGTCGCTTTATTTCCGGCACGATGCGCCGCACGGCCACGAGCATCTCGGAGATGTCTGGTCGTGGTCGCACGTCGCGCCCGTCGTGGAGGCAGATGATGCTGCCCGGAGTTACGTTGCTCAAAATGAGGTTTGCAATCTTTTCGGCTGGCCACTCCCAGTCGTGCCCGATCACAGTCCACCTCACGCCAAGCAGATGGAGGCGGCGCAATGCGCTGCCAAGTCCGATCCAGCGCATTCCGTATGGAGCGCGGAAAACGCGAGGCGTAACCCCCGTTTCAGAGGCGATCGTTTGCTGCGTTCGCGCGAGTTCTGCGCAGATTTGCCTGGGGGATAGGATGTTAGGTTTGCGGCTGAGCCGTGGGCAAAGCCGCGCGTGGGAGTAGGTATGATTGCCGATCTCATGCCCCGCTGCCGCAACCTGACGAGCGATCCTGGGATGACGTTCGACATTCATTCCACATTGAAAGAACGTTGCCACGACATCGTGAGCAGCAAGGAAATCAAGGAGCGCGGGCGTCGACTCGCTCGGCCCATCGTCAAACGTAAGCGCCACAGATCGCCGCTGCCGGTCGCCATGGCTCAGAGATGAGCCTAACAGCCAGGATAAGCCTGCCGCAGGAGCGTGATCCTGAGGCTTGACCGCGCCGCTCAGGATGGCCTGCGCGGAATGTGTCAGGCCCGGGGTGGAACGGTCATGCCTTACTTCGGAATTGAAAGCAGTCAACTTCGACGATCTTTCTGCACTATGGCACCGGATTCCGGTGCGTTGAGTCCGTGAAGTTTACGACGCAACTGGGACGGGCAAAGCCCCAATGCCCGAGGAACTCGGCGGCATTTTTCCGCTCGTTTGCGCGTGCTCCGCACAGAGCCAATTGCTATCCAGTGTCACTGCAACCGACCGCTGCAAAAGCGATATAGAAACGATCAACTTGCGATCGTCTGCTGTTGCGAGCACTACTCCGCTTGCACCCATCAACGGACCCGCGACGACCGAGACATCTGTGCCGGGGACAATGTCTCGCCACGCCGTCAACGGCAGATAGGAGTGCACAAGAATCCGCAAGGAAGACAGTTCCGCTTCCGGGATCGGAACTGGGCCTCCTGAGCTTCCCAGCACATACAGAACTCCCGGCGTGGTCAGCACCGGCAGCCGGCGATGCACGTCGAATTGACAAAAGACATAACCTTCGAAAATAGGGAGAGATGCGGCCGATGATCGGCGTCCCCAAACCCGAGTACTACGGGTCACAGGAAGCAGTGTTTCGTATCCACGACCTGTCAAATGTTCAGCAACGCGCTTTTCGTGCCGCGGCTTCACGCGCAGAGCATACCACGTCGAATACAATCTGAGGGCCTCATGAGACAACCGATTGGGTGATGGATGGAGTTTTTGGACAGGCTACCGCCCTCTCGCGTAACAACCGCGAACCCGACGAATTTCTCTTTCAGGGTTTTGTGCGTGGCCCGATTGCAAAATGCTGGACGAACAATTGTCTTGCACTTTAGAAGCAGCCTTTTCGTCACATCGACATGCAATGAAGCACGCGTGAAAAATCCGCGAGACAAAAGCTGCGCTTGAAGCATGACTGTTTTAACTTAGCTACATGATCGAGTAAAGCAAACTTACGTAACCTGCGCAAAAGGTTACCCCGCAGTACAACGCGCGCGCTGGTTTGCGATTGAGCCCGGGGCACACCGCTCTCAGCCATGGAAGTTTCAATTTGCAAGTTCGGGTTCCACGCCACGCGCTTCTTCTCGTTCGCTCAAGGAGACGAGATTCCGCTCCGGTTACTTAAGTAAGGCTCGCGATTTTCTTGGGTTTAGGGCAGAGTGGGAAGCGACCCGACGGTGAAACGGAGATGGAATCCTGCCCGGCTGGTTCTATCACTCCGCCCAACAGAGAGAAAAGCCCGCGTGCACAGTGTGATGTTGGATATACGCCCTGTTCCTGATCAGATTGCGGATCTGTTGGATGTGAGTCCGCGCAGCATCGCCGTGAGCGATGGCGAACAACAGCTTACCTATCAGGAGCTCAATCGCAGAGCGGATCAGTTTGCCGGGTACCTTAGCGAGTATGGGGTTGTGCCTGGTGATGCTGTGGCGCTTTGCATGGAGCGGTCGTTCGACTGGATTGTCGCGGCTCTTGGCATCATGCGCGCCGGGGCAGCCTATGTTCCTTTGGAACCATCGTGGCCAGATGCAAGGCTGAGTTTCGCAGTGGAAGACTCGGGGGCAACTGCACTGGTAGCACGCCAGGCTCTTCTGCGTCGCCTAGTGTCAAGGGAGAAGGGTGTGGATCCGGCGCGGGATGCCGATGCGATTGCGGCTGCCCCGCTACTGCTGCCGCGCAGGATTCTCGCGCCCGAAGACTTGGCGTACGTAATTTATACGTCTGGCTCAACCGGGATGCCTAAAGGGGTGGAGATTACCCACGCCAACCTGAATCACCTTGTGAGTTGGCACCGAACGACATTCGGCGTTACCCGTAAAGATCGCGCAAGTCATCTGTTGGGACTCGGGTTTGATGCGGCTGTTATGGAAATTTGGCCACACCTTTCGGCGGGTGCAACGTTGTGCCTTGCGAATGAGGCAGTGCGAACATCGCCGGATTTGATTCAAGAGTGGATTCTCCGCGAGAGAGTCACTATCTCCCTCATGCCGACCATGCTGGGCGAACGGCTGATCACGATGCAATGGCCGGCAACAACAACGCTGCGCCTGTTGATCATTGGAGGAGATGTACTCCAACGCGGTCCTGCTCTTCCGCTTCCGTTTGCGGTCGTTAATAATTACGGGCCTACCGAATGCACCGTGTCCGCGACGTACTCGGTGCTTGTGCCCGAAACGCTGGGAGCGCCACCGATCGGCCGCGCCATTACCGGCACCAGCGTCTATCTGATGGACGAACAGGGTGAACCGGTTGCCGATGGCGAGACCGGCGAGATTTACATTGGGGGTGACGGCGTCGGACGCGGTTATCGCAATCTCCCGGATCTTACCCGGGAAAGGTTTTTGCACGATCCGTTTGCAGGAACACCGTTTGCTCGCATGTATCGAACGGGCGATCGGGGGGTTCGACGGCCTGATGGCGAGATAGAGTTCCGCGGGCGACTTGATCGGCAGATAAAGATGCGCGGATTTCGCATCGAACTGGATGAGATCGGCAGCATCCTCCGTCGCCATAGTGCGGTTGACTTTGCAATCGCGGTCACCAAGCTGACCGAGACGGGGGAGGCGCAGCTGGTTGCTTATGTGACGCTAAAAGAGAAAGAGGCCGTGCCGACGGACATTGAGCTGCAGCGACATCTGCTTAAAAGCTTGCCCGATTACATGGTTCCATCCGCGTTTTTCCAGCTCGATGCGGTTCCGCTGTCAACTAACGGAAAGCTCGATCTCTCGCGTCTTGAGCAATGTACCAGCAGACGGGTGCAGGAAACGGTAGCGGTTGCGGTTAGGGCGCCGGCTTCTTCGGTGGAGGAAAAGGTGCTCGCCATGGTGCGGGGCCTTCTCAAAAATAACGAGGTAGGGACAGGGGACAACTTTTTCCTGGCAGGGGGACACTCGTTGCTCGCCACCCAGCTCCTGTTGCGGCTGCGCCGCGAATTTGGCATCGATGTCACGTTAAGACAGCTGTTTGAGTCGCCGACGGTCGAGGATCTCGCTGAGCTGGTCGAGAAACTGCTGCGTCTACCACGGCTTGCCCAGGTCTGGGCCGAGATACTTGGCCGAAGCGAAGTCCCGTTCGACGACAACTTTTTCGCCCTTGGCGGAGAATTAGAGTTGCTCCCCGCTTTACAGAGGCGAATCGCCGTGCAGTTCGGTCGCCAGATTCCAATTGATCAATTGGCGGCAAACCCTACGGTGCGTGAGCAAGCAGAAATGATGAGCGTCGCACCAGAAACGCAGCCGACGCTCCCTCCGGGAGTGATCGCCCTTCAGCCGAAGGGAGCGGGTCCTAGTTTTTTTTGGATGCACTATATCCATCTTGGCTTATCGAACGCCGCCGGAGAAGATCAACCATTTCTGGTTGTGCGCGTCATGGCGGAAGACTTTCCTTCGCTTGGCGAAAATCCCAGCCTTGAGACCATCGCCGCCTGCCACACAAATAAGATACTTTCGACGCAAAGGTGTGGCCCCTATACCGTAGGTGGTATCTGTCTTGGTGCGGTGCTCGCCTTCGAGGTGGCGCAGCAACTTCGATCCACAGGAAACGAAGTGTCGCTGATTTTGCTGGATCCGCCGAACCCGTCCGATGTAAACGGCGCCAAGGGGCCCAAGTGGAACCAGCCACTTTACGCCTTCAAAAGAGCAGCCCGGTTGGGCGTGAAGGCAACCTTGTCCAGGGTTCTCGATCGAGTGACACGAGTGACCCCATTGTTGAAGCCGGAATCCTCAAAGACAGAGGTAGAGATCGCACAGCGGATGCTTACAACTGCAACAGCGGCGTACGAGCCCAAGCGCTACGATGGCAGTGTGCTTTTAATCCTGCCTTCCGAACGAGCCCCTCATCTTGACTTTTTACCGGCATGGCAGAAGGTCATCCCAAACAACTTGCATGTCGGGTATTTCGATGGATATCAGGACGACATGACCACCGTGGACGGTGCCCAGCGGGTGGCAGAGGCGATTCACGCTCACCTCGCGTCGGAAATCGCTCTGAGATGCTAAGGAAATCGGATGCAGAGTTCCAGTCGCGTGCGGGCGTGGTAGGAAAGAATGAAACGCTGAGCCTTCTGATGCTGCTGGATCCTGACGTAGCGGCGCAGCCCCATGTTTTTTACCATGCCATGCGCGGCCATCATCCGGTGCACTGGGATCCGTATATGCATGCCTGGGTAGTCACCAGTTACCCGGAAGTGATGCATGTTCTGATGAATTATTCTTCCGAACGCACACCTCCCCTGGATTATCTCGATAGCCTTGGGCTTTCATTTATGAAGCCCTTTGCCGCGATGATGCTGCAGCAGATGTTGTTCCTGGACGCTCCCAAGCACTCCCGTCTGCGCGGTCTTTGCTCGGTGGCCTTTACCCCACGCAAAGTTGACGAGCTGCGGACCGATATCCATTCGATCGCCAACCAACTGATCGACGAGGTGATCGCCTCCGGCCGCCTGGATCTCATGAAAGACTTCGCCCACCCGTTACCCGCGATCGTCACCTCAAAGTTGATGGGCGTGCCTACGGAAGATCATCGGCAGCTAAGCAAATGGGTGGTGGACATTGCGGAAGTGCACGGCAATTTCCAGCATCACCCGGTTAGGCTGAAGGAAATTCTGCAAAGCCTCGAGGACTTGAGGGCCTATATCGCTACCCGGATGGAGGAGCTGCGCAAGCGCCCCAACAGTGGCCTGATCTGTTCGTTGATGAACGCCGAATTGGAGGGTCAGCGGCTGTCCGATGATGAAGTTATCGCCACCACCATCGTTACCATTATCGGCGGCCACGAAACCACGACCAATCTGATCGCGAGCGGTTTTCTGGCGCTATTGCGCAATCCTGGCGCGCTTGAACAGCTGCGGAGCCATCCCGAGATTGCCGGCTCGGCGGTCGAAGAGTTGCTTCGCTTTGAATCGCCGGTGCAGCACACTGCCCGCATCGCATTAGCGGACACGGAACTTGCGGGTAAGAAGATCCTCAAAGGCGCAAAGATGGTAGCCGTGCTCGCGGCGGCTAATCGCGACCCAGGCCGCTTTGCCGATCCAGACCGCCTGGATCTGCTGCGAGCGGACAACCGGCACCTTGCGTTTGGATGGGGCGCTCACTTTTGCTTTGGCGCACCGTTGACGCGCATGGAGGGACAGATCGCCTTCAATACGCTGTTGCGACGGCTTTCATCACCGCGGTTGGACGATCAAAAACTGGAATGGAGAGACAACGCCGGCTTGCGTGGCCTCACGTCGCTGAATATAAGCTTCGACCCCGCAAAGCCTCAGGGGAGCTTTCATTTGGCGTAGTGTTTCAGAATCAATGGGTTTGTCGCATGCAGGATCTGAGCGGATCTTCCGGAGCAGCTCATGAGGTTGCGAGGTCGCGTTGTCGCTGATTCAGCCGCATTTGCAAGACACGATTGCGTCGCGCAACTGTTGTGCCCGTGTCTGATTAGTAAGGTGAGTTGCATTGAGAGCTTGCAGAGCGCGGTTGATTCGCAGCTGTTTGGTCACCGTGAAGACCGTTTCTGCCAACGACAGGAGCAGACTGCCGACAAAGTCCGGAATATCCATCTCTGCGGAGACCGCGGGAAACAGTCAATCCCAACAACGTAAAGCAGCAGGGTGCCGTTCGCGAAGACGGGCAGGCGCGCAGCCATAAAGTGATCCGGCGCCTGCTACATACCGGCATAGGTCGCGAGCGGCATACGCGTGATCGCCGGAAGCACACCCATCAGCACGTGCAGCCCCGCTAGCAGACCGGTGAACAGGAGCATCAGGGTAAGCACGATTCTTTGCAGCGCAGACACACCGGCTCCTCGGAAAGTGCCCTGAAAAGTCTTAGGGCTGTATCTGGAGCGCCCACGAGCAGAGGCTGGGCTTCGAGTTGGTCTGCTGGGCGCTCCAGATACCTGGGAGTGGATGGCTGGCGGAGAACGGAGCAAGAGTTGAGATGCTGAGAGCCGCTCGACGACATGCATGGTTGGCTGCACACGGGGCACTTCCAGGCTGAGTGAACGCGATCTGCTGAAAGCGCTACGGCTGCAACTGGGACGCTCTCTGCGGCCTGAAGCAAGCGAAAGCAGAGCGGTAACAGCAGAGCACGTTGTCGGTTGGCAAGGAAGCCGAGGTTGCGAATGCGGACGAAGCCGCGTGGGAGTAGATGGAGCAGGAAACGGCGCAGGAACTCGTCGACCGACAGAGTCATCAACCGTTTCTTGTTGCCGTGCGCGGAATCTCGCCAGCGAAAGGTGACGTCGTGGCCGGCAAGAGCAGCGAGCCTATGATTGGAGATAGCAACGCGATGGGTATAGTTGCCAAGGTAGCGCAGTGCATGTTCCGGGCCGCCGAAGGGTCGTTTGGCGTAAACGACCCAGTCATGACGGAGCAGCAGCCTGAGCAGGATGCGAAGGTTCGGGGTTGGGCGAGTGGGATGAGGTGGCCATGAAACTGGAGTTTGCCTTCGCGGAACGCCGTTCTTAGCCCGGCAACAAACTTACCGCGAAAGACCCGGCTGAGCACCTTGACGGGAAGAAAGAAGGAGCGGTGTGAGGAGATCCAGCGAGAGTGGTCTGGAGCCAGTCCACCTGCGGCCAGCACGCAGTGGACATGGGGATGGTGCTGCAAACGCTGATTCCAGGTGTGGAGCACGCTGAAGAAACCGATCCCCGCGCCAAAATGCCGGGGATCGCGAGCGATCTCAAGCAGAGTCTCAGCGCCGGCCTGAAACAGCAGGTTATAAATCACCAGCTTGTTCTGCTGGGCCAGCGGGGCCACTTCACGCGGTAGCGTGAAGACGACATGCACGTAAGGCGTAGGCAGAAGTTCCCGTTCACGCGCCTCGAGCCAGCGTTAGCGCGCGTTGCCCTGGCACTTGGGACAGTGGCGGTTACGACATGAGTTGTACGAGACGGCAGTGTGTCCGCAGCCGGAACAGCGGTCGCGATGACCTCCGAGCACAGCGGTGCGACAGCGCGTGATCGCCAGCAGAACCTTCTGGTGTTGCCAGTTGATCCAGCGCTGACTCCGTTCGAGGAACGACTGTCCTGCCAAGCGAACGATATCGGCCACCTCCAAGGGAGGCCGGTTCATGCGCTCTGCGTCTGTTCTCCTTGTCTGCCAAGCGTGAGGGCGTCCAGCGGACTGGCGGTTGCGCTGAGGTGCCGTTGTGAGAGATGCAGATAGATCGTCGTCTCTTCCAGATCGCGGTGCCCGAGCAGCATCTGAATGGTGCGCAGATCGGCACCGGCTTCCAGCAGATGAGTGGCAAAGCAATGCCGCAAAGTGTGTGGATGGATGTGTTTGTGTTCAAGACCTGCGCGTTTGGCCGCGTGCCGGCAGGCCCACCACAGGACCTTGGTGTCGATAGGGCGCTTGGCCGTATGTCGGACTCCGCCGGGGAACAACCAGTGGGATGGCTTGCGGTCCAGGCCTCGCCAGTGCACGCGCGGCGCATCCAGCAGCGCCGGGCTGAGCATAACGTCTCGGTCCTTGCGCCCCTTGCCACCCCGAATGTGAATGACCATCCGTTGGCTGTCGACGTCGCTGATCTTGAGCTGCGCCACCTCGGCGCGCCGGCCACCAGTGGCATAAAGGGTCATGAGCAGGATGCGATGAAAGGGTGTCAACGCTGCATCGATAAGACGTGCGACTTCCTGCTGGCTGAGTACCTGCGGCAGATGCAGGATCTTCTTCGGATAGGGCGTCTCCGCTACACTCCAACTCCGCTTCAAGACCTGGATGTAAAAGAAACGCAGAGCTGCCAACCGCTGCGCAACGGTGTTCGGCGCCAACTTCCACTTGCGAAACATGAGCGCCTGATACTGGCGGATGTGCTCTGGGCCTAATCGATCGGGGGAACAGTGGAAATGCCGAGAGTAGTGCTCGACGGTGCGGATATAGCAGCGGATGGTTCCTGGAGCGTAGTTACGACGCTCCAGTTCTTCAAGCATGATCTGACGAAGATGGGTCACAGAGAACTCGGCTGCTATCCGGGCTCCTCTGGATTTAATTTGCTGGACTTCCGACAAGCCTTCCAGCAGTTGAGCGCTTTAGCATAGTTGCATTCCTGGTTTCGACGCTGCTGACGACGCGAGATGGTGCTCAATGCTCGCGACCCCGGCCCTCATCCGGGATGCTTGGCCATGAACTGGAAGATCAGGTCCGCAATCTCGTCCGTTTTTTCGTCCAGCGCGAAATGCCCGGCGTCGAGCAGGCGGATTTGCGCATTCGGTAGATCCTGTTTGAAGGCTTCCGCGCCCGGCGCGATGAAGGAAGGGTCGTGCTCGCCCCAGACCACGAGGGTCGGGGGCTGGTGGTCGCGGAGCCAGGCCTGCCATTTTGGGTAGGACGCGACATTGGTACAGTAGTCGTAGAGCAGGTCTCCTTGGATCTCGCGTTGACCGGGCCGCGACAGGTCGGCATACTCGCTGATCCAAGTATCCGGATCGTAGCGATCCGGATGGGACGTGCCAGCGACGTGTCGCTCCTTGGTGGCCTCGAACGAAAGAAAAGCGTTAAGCACCTCAGGATGAGCCTTTGGATCCGCCCAGTATTCCGTGATCTTGGTCCATTTGGCTCCAAGGCCTGCTTTGTAGATGTTGCCGTTTTGAATGATGAGCGCATGCAGTTGATCAGGGTGCGCCAGAATGATGCGGAAGCCGATGGGGGCGCCGTAATCGTGAAGGTATACGGTGTAATGCGCGACCTTCAGCTTCTTCAGAAAATCAACCATCGTCTGGGCAAGATGATCGAACGTGTAAGTGTAGGCGGTCGGCGAGGGAGCGTCGCTCAGACCAAATCCGGGATAATCCGGAGCGATCAGATGATATTTCGTCGCGAGCAAGGGAATGAGCGTGTCAAACTCACGCGAAGAGGACGGGAAGCCATGCAAGAGCACGATGGTCGGGGCGTTCTCAGGACCCGCTTCGCGGTAAAAAATATCGATGCCGTCGACCTGCACGCGACGATAGGTCGTAGTTGCGTTGGTCGAAGGGAGCGGCGCGGCGTGTAACGCGCCTGCTGAAAGGGCGGTGGCAAGAGCGTAATTTGCTATGCGGTTCACTACGATGTTCTTTCTTCGAACATTTCTTGCCCCCGGTAAGGGAAGCGTGGTGCGTCATGAAGGTACATTGGCAGCGCTAGGGGCGTCTAACTTGTTCGAGCGCCAAGGTATCGATGTATTGACGATGGCGTTCGATCTTCCCATCCTGTACATCCCATACATGCGCGTATGCAAGGTCGGCGCGTTTGTGCGTAGCACGGTGTACGCATGCGAAGCGGCCCAATGACACCACCGTCGAGCCATCGACAAGAAATTCTGAAGGAGCTGGTGAAAAGCTTTCCCACTCCTGCATGAGTGGAACGAACACTTTTTTCATAACCTCCTCGGGACCTCTGTCCTGAATGTTGAAATCAACCACTGAGATCCACTCAATGTCGGGAGCCATCAGGCCAACCATCTTCCCGGTGTCACCTGCTGCTATTGCTGCATAGAAATCGCGTACTGTATCGACTGGCGCTGTCATCGCATTCTCCTTTGCCAAGACGTCATCTGCCAAGTTGAGACGGTAGTGAGCCGCCGTTTCCAGGAGCAAGCTCCGATCAAGCGAGCTTGTTGACCCTGCGTACAGTCTCTTCAGGGTAAGGTCCGGTAAGCGAGAAGAATAGTTCTAAATTCTTGTCACATACTTAAGCAAAGCTGAAGTGTTGCCGTCTGCTGCGTAGAGGCTGCTGTGTCATGATCGGCTCATTTGAAGTCGTGCACGGGTTAGATATGGTTTGCAGAAACCAGAAGACGACTCGCTGGCAACTTTCAGTTTGCTCCCGCTTGCTCTGGGAAGTCGATGCGGTTCTGAGCCAAATAACGATGGATAGTCGTTATCACCACCGAACCCTCCCCAACCGCCGATGCGACACGTTTCACCGAGTCGGCTCTCACGTCGCCGACAGCGTATACACCAGGAACACTGGTCGCGTAAGGTGTGGCTTCGAATCCCCACCTAGTACCGGTGAGAACAAAGCCCTTGTCATTGAGCTTGACGGCGCCATACACCCAACCGGAGTTTGGCTCTGCGCCAATCATGACAAAGACGCTGGATATTGGCTTTCGCACTGACTCGCCAGTTTTCCGATTTGTCCACGTGACGAACTCAAGAGACGCCTTACCTTCGAGTTCGTCGATTTCTGTATCCGTGTAGAGAGTGATGTGTGGAGAATGCTGGATTCGCGAAATTAAATATTGCGACATTGTACTTTCCAAAGCGACACCACGAACTACGTGATGTACGTGTCTAGCGACACCGGAGAGGAAGATCGAGGCTTGTCCGGCAGAATTTCCACCTCCTACGACAATGATTTCTCGTTCACGGCACAACAGAGCTTCCATTGCGGTCGCGGCGTAAGACAATCCCCTATTTTCGAAACCTTCGTGGTTCTTCACGTTGAGTCGTCTATACCGCGCACCGCTTGCGATCACAACAGAGCGAGAGCAAACAGCCGCACCGCCAGCAAGGATCAACCGATGCAGGCCATCCACTTGTGCTGTGCTTACAACGTCACGTGAGATGGCGAAGCGGACCCCAAACTTGAGCGCTTGTAGATGGCCACGGCTCGCCAATTGCGCCCCCGAAATTCCGGTCGGAAATCCGAGGTAGTTCTCAATCTTTGAGCTGGTACCGGCCTGTCCTCCAGGGGCATTCCCTTCGATCACAATCGTGGATAACCCCTCGGAAGCTGCGTAGACGGCAGCGGCTAGACCTGCGGGGCCGGCTCCGACAACGGCAACATCATAGACAGTATGAGGTTCAGGAATTTCAGTGATGCCTAGTTCGTCAGCGAGATCGCAAATGGCAGGCCGAACCAGGACACGACCATTTAGTAGCTCGACCTCTGGCATGTTTGTCGCATCCAAGCCTTTACCGGGTTCATCGTTCGTCGGCAACTCCTCTGTTCGGTGCGGATAGTAGTTGCGAACAAGAAAGCGACGGAGACTTAGTAGATCCGGATTACCTTCGCATCCCCTAAGTACGACTCCTATGGACGGGTCGCCAAACAGGCTGATGCGACGCCATATGCAAGCGGAGACAATAATGTTGGCGATATCGCCCTCAGCACGCATCAACGCCCGCAAGTTCATTCGAGAGACTCGCACCAGCCGACTCGTCGATGTCGTTCGTGCTTCGGCGACGGATCTCTGCGTGTTTAACAGGTTTAGCTCGCCACTAAATTCTCCGGCTCGCAAAAAGCGGAAACATTTTGAGCCACCTCCTTTCACGAGAAGTCGGCTCTCAATCTCCCCTGTCAGGACCACGAACATGTCTGTATCCCGATCACCATACATGTACAAACAGGTGTCTTTCGGGACGGTCTCTTCCTGACCGTAGGACGCGAGTCTTTGAAGCATTTCGTCGCTTAATCTGGGAAAGGCTAGGTCACGGCGGAACTCAACGTCCGAGTGCGACGAAGTCAGAGGTTGAGGCGATACAGCCTGGGCTGCTGCAGTGAGTTCTTCTTTCGGTTCGTTCACCTTCCATACCTCCATAGATGGACCAGTGGCAGCAGTGGCTATGGTGCCCATAGCAGTGCCTTCTGGAGCCAGCTGGTTTCTAAGTCCGTCTCCATCCTCTTTGGGGTTAGCCAGCACTGGTGAGCAGGACGACCGTCGCCATGACGATTGAGCCATTCTGCAGAAGCTGCATCGAGCCCGTCGCGATCATCAGAGTTGCCGATAGCACTCGATAACCGAAACCACCAGGGTTCAAACGCCCTTGTTCTGTCCACCATCGACATCGATGATGGATCCGTGAACCCATCGCGCTTCTTCTGTGGCTAAAAACGCGACGAGCTCCGCAACATCTCCTGGTTCGCCGAGACGAGAGATTTTCAAACGCCGGGTAGAGTCAAGAAGATAAGCGGCATAGTCGATGCCTTCGTGTGCGGCGAGCTTTTCCATCAGGCTCCTGCGGCGTGAGGTCTGGATCGTCCCCGGCTGGACCAGGTTGACATGAATGCAATCCTCAAGTCCCTGTTCAGCAACCGACTTGGACAGAGCCGCGATACTGCCGTTCACCGCCGATATCAGTGAGAGGGGGCGCTCCGGTGTTCGCGCCGTGCCCCCGCCGATCATCACCAGATGGCCTTTTGCAGCCTTTAACATTGGCCAGGTGTTCTTGATGACTCGGAGGTTTGCGAAGAGCTTCAACCCAAACCCTGTTGCCCAGTCCTCGTCCTTCAGTTCCAGAAAGCCACCTTGGGGCGCAGCGCCTGCATTGGTGACGAGAATGTCGAGACCGCCCCACAATTGCTCCACATAAGCGGCGAGCTTCGTAGCGGCATCAGGCTGAGTCAGGTCGAGAGAAGCAAATTCAACTTGGGAGGTTAACGATCGCAGCTCGTCGCATGTAGAGGAAAGCTCCTCATGGGTACGGGCTGTGAGATATACGCGGGCGCCTTCGAGTGCAAATCGGCGCGCGATAGCCGCACCGATCCCCCTTCCGGAGCCCGTCACGAGTACACGTTTGTCTTTGAAGCGTTGCATACATCCCTTTCGCGACCCGCATACGACAGCGATGCTGCGCGATGGTGTATTCAGCATCACGCAGCTAATTACTCTCAACTTGCGCTGAGAAATGGGAACGCGAGATTGTCAGCGACCGAAGACAGCTTTGATTTCGTCCGCCACAGGTTGCACATTCTCGTCCAGAACAAAATGCCCTGCATCCAGCCAAACGAGTTTGGCTTTTGGAAGGTCCCGCAGGTATGCCTCCGCTCCGGGCGGCACGAAGAAAGGGTCCTTCTTTCCCCAGGCAATCAATGTCCGGGGCTTGTGCGCGCGGAAAGCAGCCTGCCACTCAGGATAGAGTGCGATGTTGGATTTGTAGTCCTCTAGCAGGTCAACTTGGTAGTCCTGCACCCCAGGCCGGTCGAGCAGTGTTTGATCGAGCACCCAGTTGTCCGGATTGATAGCCTCGGGATCCTTTGCGCCAACCAGCCAATGGAACTTCGTGCCTTCCAAACTGACAAACTCGCGCGCGGGCTTCTCCGTCTCAGGCGTGCGCTTCTCCCACAGCGGCAGCAGCACCTTCTTGGGCGCATCTCCTACGCCGTCGATGTAGGCGTTCGCGTTCTGGATGATGAAGCCACTCACCTGCTCTGGTTTTTCGGCGAAGAGTCGGAAACCGACCGGGCCACCGTAATCCTGCATGTAGAGAATGTACGAGGTGAGACCGAGTTGATCGAGCAGACCACGCACATGTGCTGCAAGATTATCGAAGGTGTACGCGAAATCCTTGCCCGATGGGGCATCAGAATGCCCAAAGCCAACGTAATCGGGAGCGATCAGGTGAAACTGGTCGGCGAGAGCGGGAATCAGCTCGCGAAACATCTGGCTGCTGGTCGGAAGTCCATGCAATAGGACTATTGTGGGAGAGCTTGGGTCGCCGGCCTCGCGATAGAAGACCTTGCGGCTGTTGACGGTCGCCGTACGATAGTGGGTCAGGTGCGACTTCGCCTGCAATATTGGGTATGCCATGAGAACTCCTTGTCGTTGGCGTGCCCCATTGGGACGGCCATTCAGTAACGTAGTTCCGAGCAAGCACAAAGAAAAGTTCCAAATATTGAATTGGTTAGTGAGTATTTGTCACGAATATCCGGCTGCGGTCAGACGGGTTCAGCACGACCATATTCACGTGAACTCAATGAACCTTGCACCGATAAGCGGACCGGAGATGACCATGCCCAGGGTGGGTAGGAGCCGAACACAAGTCAGCAGCGCGATCGGTCCTGCTGCGGCCTGGAGGCAGCATCTGCGGGAACACGGAAGTCTAGAGGTGAGCCTTCACCAGGATTGCCTTCGAGGGCAACATGAGGATTCTGTCGGGAGCACCCAAGGGATACATCTTCGCTTCCGGCTGAGCAGTAGTTGACCTTGGAACCCTACCTTCCAGTGCCGGAGTTGGGATGAATGGTAATCAAGCGGAAGCTATGCCCGCTTGGCGGTCAACAGTCTCGACGGTGTGGAAGAGAGATAGATACCTACCAACTCCTCTGTGATTTCCGCGAACCGCATCGCGTTCGGAGCCCGGAGGTTGCGTCTGCGATGAAGGACGACGGGTATGTTTCCCAGTGGGGGGAGGCCCAGGTCGATGGTCCGCACGTCTGTGGGCAGGCTAAGTTCAGTTCGTGTGGTCAGTCCCAGCCCCGCACTGACAGCGGCCCACAAGCCCGTCAAGCTGGGGCTCGTCATTGCTACACGCCAAGGGCGTCCGGCATCTTCCAGTGCTTCTAGCCCCCGCGTCTGGCATTGGCACGGTGGGTTGAAGAGAGCAAGCGGTAACGGCTGCTGTGCACGATCCCTGAAACCTGGGCTCGCTACCCAGTACAACGGCAGATCGCTCAACAGCTGCGCTGTCTTCTTCTGTGAGCCGCCTAACGTCAATGCAAGATCGAGGTCCCCGGAGTCGATCGCTTGTATGAGTACCTGGCCCCGGTCTACTGTCACCTCGAGCTTTACAAGCGGGTAGAGCGCACTGAAGCGCGCGATCACCAGAGGCAAAACATTGACCGCGAAATCTTGCGCAAATCCGATTCGGATGGCGCCGGTAAGGGACGATCCGCGCAGAGTATCGATCATTTCATCATTCAGTTCCAGCACCTTCCGGGCATATCGGAGAGCAATCTCTCCCTGTTCGGTGAGAAGGGTCTTCCGGCCCTGCTTCTTAAAGAGCGGTACTCCTATCTCCTCTTGAAGGCGCTTCATCTGCAGACTGATGGCAGATGGTGTGCGCCCGAGGCGCTCCGAAGCGCGGCCAAAACCACCCAGGTCTTGCGTGATTACTAACGTTCGAAGGCTGTCCAGGCTGAGATTGTTCAACACCATAGTTTAAATACTCTCACCGATCACGTTAGAACTTCTCGCTTTTCTTGATTTCCCGCCATCCTTATGCTGAATAGGAGCCCAGCAAGCGGGCCGAGCGTGACCTGGCCGCTGGCACAAGATGCACTCAAGTGCCGATCTTCAGCCTCCGGATAGTGGCCACCAAATAAGTTTTGACTCGGCAAAGGTGAATTATGGAAAAACGTTCTTCTAATGCAACCATTGTTCTGGTGCATGCCGCATGGGCGGACGCATCCTCGTGGTCTGCCGTGATCGGCCCACTACTCAAGGCGGGCATCAAGGTTATCGCTGCCCAGATTCCAATGACGTCGCTGTCCGACGATGTGGCTGCTTTGAAAGTGGCTCTGGAAAGGGCGGGCGCGGGGCCAATCCTCCTTGCCTCTCACTCTTACTCCGGCGCGGTGATCACCGCACTCGAAAGTGACGACCGTGTCCGAGGGCTGGCCTATGTGGCAGCCATGCCCCCGGACGAGGGAGAAACCGTGGGGGACTTGTTCTTCCGAGAGCCTCCACACGAGAAAGCTCCCCATCTGGAGCCCGACAGTCATGGTCTTTTATGGATGTCGGAGGAAGGAATGAAGGATGCGGTCGCCCACCGAGCCACAACGGAGCAAACCGCAATCATGACGGTGACGCAGCGCCCGATAGCGATGAAGTGTCTTGGCGAAGCGATAAAGACGCCAGCATGGAGGACGATACCGTCGTGGTATCTGCTGGCTGAAGACGATCGCATGTTCAGCCCGAAAACACAACGTTTCGTTGCCGACCGCATGGGAGCACAACTCCGTGCGCACCACGTTGATCACGCCCCTCAGATTTCGGAGCCAGCCACCGTCGTAGAGTTCGTGCTGGAAGCCGCCAGCGCGTTGCTCTGAGCAACAGGTCATCTTCGATGCAAACAAGCGGATTTATTGAAAGGGGGACCACATGACTACGTATCAGCATGCAGACATACAGGGCCACAAGATCTTCTACCGCGAGGCCGGCTCGACCACGAATCCGACGATCGTTTTGCTTCATGGTTTTCCCTTGTCGTCGCACATGTTCCGGGAACTGATTCCGCAGCTAGCCAGCCGTTTTCACGTTGTCGTGCCTGACTACCTCGGTTTCGGCTATAGCGATGCCCCGCAGCGACCGGCTTTCCTTACACTTTCGACAATGTCACCACGCAGATGCCCGCAGGGCTGTAGCTGATACCGAACGGCGACGCAAGCGCCTCACAGCGAACGCCTGCACCATAAGCCATAGGAGAGCTTTCCTGTGGCAACTCCCAATACGACCCCGGACAGCAGGTCCGGCCACTTTGCACTTCCCAGAGGTTTTATGAGCACTGTTTATACTCCAGCTGTCCTCGCCCGCACCGTCACGTTCGGATCCGTCACCGTCGATGGTCTGAATATCGCTTATCGCGAAGCGGGCGATCCCTCCAGTCCCAAGCTCGTTCTGCTGCACGGCTGGCCGGCATCGTCACACCAGTTCCGCGAGCTGATTCCGGCGCTGGCTTCGCGCTTCCACGTGATTGCCCCCGACTACCCAGGCTTCGGGAACAGTGATACTCCCGACCCGGTTGTCTTTCCTTACACCTTTGACAGATTGGCAGAGATCACTCAGGGCTTCCTGAAGGCAAAGGGCGTCAAACGCTATGGTCTCTATATCCAGGATTACGGCGGTCCCATCGGCTTCAGGATCATGACAAAGAATCCAGACGCATTGGACTGGCTGATCATTCAGAATACGAATGCTTACGAGGTTGGTTTCAGTGCCGCGTGGGCCGGCTTGCGGAATGCGCTCTGGCTTGATCGCAGTAAAGAGAACGAGCAAGGAGCCGCGGGCATGCTCGAACTGGATACGGTTAAGGCTACCTACCTGGGCGGCTCAACCAATCCCGCTCTTATTAGCCCTGATTCCTGGAACATGGACTACTTCCACACCCTGCAACGGCCACATGGTCGCCAACTCCAACTCGATCTGTTTTACGACTACCGAAACAACGTCACTCTCTATCCCACGTGGCAGGGGTTTCTCAAAAAGCAGCAGCCGAAAACGATCATCTTCTGGGGGCAAGGAGATATTTTCTTCACACCGGAAGGCGGCGAAGCATACCTCAACGACCTGCCGAAAGCCGAGATGCACCGGTTAGCTGCGGGCCACTTTGCCACTGAGGACTGCCTGGACTACATCGCTGAGCATATCCACAGGTTTTACGAGAAAGTAGTGGCCTGAGCGTTTTTGAAAGTGGTCACCGTCGACCAGGTGCTGGGTCGCCATTCGCTTCTCGGTAGATAAAAAAGACCTTTGCAATCTGCCTTATGTCTCGGCCCATGGCCTAAGCACTGAACCAGAGAAACCCACTAAGAAAGGAATTCTAATGAAGATCAGTATCGCATCCACCCTGTTCACTGCATCCCTGTTGGCCGCTTCGCTTGCCTCCGCGCAAAGCGCGCAGCCAGCGTACACCGGGACGTTTCACGGTGCAGCCCACTCCACATCTGGAACCGCCTCGGTGTACGTCGCAAAAGACGGCAAAAAGACCCTACGCCTGAGCGATTTCAAAACCTCCAATGGGCCTGACGTCCACGTTGTTCTGATTGCGGCGAGTGAGGCACAGGACAACGAGAACTTTCTTGACAAGAATGTAGCGCGCGTCGAGCTTGGCAAATTGAAGGGCAATCAGGGGAACCAGAACTACGCGATCCCCGAAGGAACAGACCTCTCCAAATTCAAAACCGTTTCGATCTACTGCGAACGCTTCAATGCAAACTTCGGCACGGCGCCGCTCGAAAGCAAGTAGGCACACCCAAATGAGAGGCGCGCCCATGGAGTACGCGCCTCTCATTCACCGCACCAACGAATCCTCCGCAAAAAGGAAATCGAATGTTTCGCTGGTATCGAGTCTTGATCCTGATCCTCGCCGCGATCGTGCTGCTCGCGCTGTGGTACGTTTTCCGGCCGGAAAAGCTCATCATCAACAAAAAAGTCGACGAGCCGCCGCCTGCGGTCATGGTGATCTGAAGTGTATTGCATCGACTTTCACGGAAGAAAGCAGAAGAAGGAGGTGGGCAAATGACCGCCGCTACCCTGAACCCGACACCTGAGAGTGAGCCGCATCCGGTGCCGCCCACGTTGCCCGTCCCTCGCGCCATCCTCTATGCCACGCTGGTGGTTGGAATGCTCGATGCAACCGATGGCATTGTCTTCCTCGGCCTGCAAGGCCAGAACCCGATCCAGGTGCTGCAGTACATCGCGAGCAGCCTGCTGGGCGCAAGGTCCTTCTCGGGCGGGCTTGCAAGCGCGGGACTTGGCCTCCTCCTGCATTTCGCCATTTCGCTGGTATTCGCGGCGATCTATATCCTTGCGAGCCGACGCATCGCTGTTTTGCGTACGCAGTGGGTGCTCGTGGGACTGCTGTATGGCGCTGCCGTGTGGGCAGTTATGAACCTATTGGTGTTGCCGCTCACCGCGGTTGGTCACAGCCCAATCCCGGCTGCGGCATTAGCCAATGGCCTCATTGGGCACGCCCTGTTCGTCGGGTTGTCGATCGCGTTCTTCGCAAAGAAGGTGGCGGCCGCCGCGCGAACGGCCTTTTAGAAAAGCAAGCAAATGCAGTGCCGGTTCCTGCGACATGGGCGGACCGCCTCAGCCAAAAGGTACGCAACCGGATGTTTCCACCCCCGGACATAGAGCACACGGATACTAAGGCTGCCGATGTGCAGGCAGGGACTACGTCGTTCGCGTCGTTCAAAGGGAAGAACGTAAAGCCCGTTGCATCACCCCCCTCGGGGCAGGCGTTGCGCTAAGGGGCGCGGTCGGGGCAACGGGTAAGAAAGCAAACGTCGGCTGAATTGTTCCCGCCAATCCGATCTCGATTCGGAAACTATCGAGAAGTCGAAGAAGTAGGTTCGCCAACTCCAGCAGGTGGCCCTTCGCATTCGCCCAGTGACGTTAACTCGCTGGGACGGATGCAAGCGCATGAGAAGAGTTCATTCGAGCGATCAAGAAGCTTTCTTGATTGTGGTTACAGTCCCGTCATTCTGCATAAGGAATGACCGAACACGAAGAAAGGTCATAATAATGAACAGCACATCGATCCTGCTCCTCCTGACACTCTGTGTGCCGGCCGTCAGCCTTGCGCAAACGCACTCCGAAGCCGCGGCTCTCACCAAGTTTGAAGCGCGCGAAAGTCATCGTCCGGCGTACAACCCTGACGCTCCCTCGAAGTTCAAGCCCAGCGACCACGTGTTTGTTCAGAGCGCGCTCGCCGTGGATTTCACCTATCGCAAGGCAAGCGTCGTCCTGCCGCTCTTTCGCGGTCTGGATTCAAGTGGTAACTCGGTGTATTACATCTTGACCGATGCATCCGATTACGACTTCGCACGCACAATGGGCATCAACTATGCACCCAAACTGCGTAAAGCAGCCGGCAGCCCGGGCGCTCAGACTGCAACGATCAAGGACGGTCTGATCACCTTCAAAGGTAAGGTCGATTTTTCCCCGGTTTACAAAGTGGTTCCGGGTTCGCCGAACCCCTTTCCTCCAACGGTGGCTGATCCTGGTGCCGTGGCCGATGCTGACTGGTCTTCGATCGTCGTTTTGCCGAGCGGCATAGTGATCAACGCCCAGATCGTAGACAACAAGACGGGCACCCACGATCGCCTGCTGAACGTCGACATCGAGAACCGCACGGTCAAGCTGTCAATTCTCGACGGCGTCGAGGGCGGAAAGCAATATTTCTATCATTTGGTAACGGACGTTTCGGCCAGCCTTCCATCGGTTCTTGAAAAAGGAGTTTTTGCTCCCCGCCTTGCAATGCTGCCGGCCTTCGGTAAATCTGAGGCTTCGGATGACTCGGCGCTGCTCGGCTTCTCTCCGAACGCCAACGGCATTACAACCATTAATTCAGGCCAGGAGCAAGGATTCGCGGCTTCGCTCGCGAACGGTGGCATCGATCCCATCAATGTCTTTCCGCTTGGACCGGAAAACGACAAGAGCTCAGACTCGAACAATTACAGCCCGCTGTGGGACGCACATATTAGTGCATGGACGCCCAAAGCCATTCAAGAAGGCAAAATCCATCGCATTCTTTCTATGGATGAACAGAAACAACTTATCGCTGAAGGCTATCTGACGAGCGCAACTGGAGATGCCTCTTCGCCAACGAATGCTTTTGTCGGTGGCCTGCATCCTTCAGATGCAATCATCAACTGCCCGGTGATTGCGCATCCCGAACTGCCGGCACGATAACCACCCTCGCGACGGTCCGCAGCCTCACGTTTTATTTGAAGCTGCGGGCCAGCGGCATGTTTGCATCCTGAGACCGATGTGCTCATCCAGCGGATGTTTTTGTAGTCATTGGACTAGTCGGAATTTCTCATTTACAAGGCTTGTTGCTAAACAACAACGAAATAGTATCGCCACTGTCGCCACTGTTTTATCAAGATCGAAGTTGATTCTTTAATTATGTAGTCAGGCGACGTGGAATCTTTATAACTGCGATCTAACAACAGCTTTTAATCTTCATAGCCTTCTAGAAAGGGCAGTCGATGAACTCATATTCTTCAGCAGAGACTCAAAGCACACAGAATATCCTCGAGTCTTTTAACGATGAGATGTTGGTTGCCGCTGCGAAGACTGGAGAACATCAGGCCTTCTCCGAGCTTTGGAATCGTCATTCAAAGAAAACCTTCAGCGCGATGTATCGGATCACGAGAAATCGGCAAGATGCAGAAGACGCGCTCCAGGAGGCTTTTTTTAAAGCCTACGTTCATTTGAAGAACTTCGACGGCAGGTCCTCTTTTTCAACGTGGCTCACCCGCATCGCCATCAACTCCGCACTGATGATCTTGCGTCGCAAGCGGGCTCATCCTGAGATCTCGATGGATGGAGGCTCCGAAGGCGAGACGTGGCAACCCTGGGAGGTGCCGGACAGGCGGGTCGATACAGAAGAGCACTACGCAAGATCTGAAAGAGCGCACCACTTAAAGAAGGCGATTCCTCAATTACGTCCAGCGCTTCGCACCATTGTTGAGATTCAACAAGTTCACGATATTCCAATTAAGAAGATCGCGGAGATTGCGGGAATCTCTGTCGCCGCGACAAAATCACGGTTGTCGCGTGCTCGAACCGTGCTGCGCCGTTCACTCGCGTGAGGTGTTGTGGCCCCAGGTTTTGCCTTCGTCTCAACCAGTTTCTTCCATCTTGCCCTATACGGAAATACAGTCTCTCTTTCGGGAACGAACTCGTAGACTGGAACATTCTCAGATGAATGATGCAATACACGTTTTCTGTACATTAATACGGACTCCGAGCCTCGGAGCAGGTTCGCAGTGCTTAGATGTCGTCAGAGCGTCACTGAAGTATGGCGACGAGCGCCAATCTCGGAACGTCGCCCTGGCGCTTAGCCGACGAGCGGGGGCCGGTTACAAAGCGGGATAAGGGTGCAGGGAGGAACCAAAGCGGATTCTCCCTGCGCGATTTGAAGATTGGAAGAAACGAAAAAGCGGCAGGTCTCTCGCCGTTCGGTTTCAGTGGTAGTAGGCAGCTTTCTTGGCTTTGGGAACTGGCGCGTGGCCTCCTTCTTTGCATTGGCCTTGGCTGCGAACTCCTGCTTCACTTTGAGCGCGATAGCGTCGGTGTTCACCTTGTACGCGGTGGCAAGGTCATGCAGGAGAGTGGTGGGATTGCCACGCAAGCAAGATATTGCCTCCACTAGCAGCCTGATTTCGCGGCCACGTAAGTGTAGCGCTGTCTTTGGGTGGCCCATTTGGGCAACTCGGGTGCGATTCCAGCCGTCGCGCACAACTGGATCACAGACCAATCCTTGAACCGCCGGCTCAGCAGTGCGTGCTCGAGCTTTGCTCTTTGGTGTGGGCGATGCCAAGCGCTCCTCCTTTGACAATCCAGCTTTATTGCATCTGGCGCGAAATCTCTAGTGCCGTATCGACAATGCTCCGCATCTGCAACATCGGCAACCGGAGATTCCTGCACGCGGAGCACTGTCGATACGGCACTAGAGATTTCGCGATCACTTGGGATCATCTGGGCTGTTTTCCTCCCCAGGTTGTTCCCGTATTGTTCCCGGGTACTCGCCACTCGTACGAGCACCCGAGTCTGGGGAAAGTCCTTCCGTCACACGATTTCGAGTATGCCATGGGTTCCATCTTTCTTCTAGATGAACGGTGTCGACCTCTAAGGTCTACGGTCGGCCTCAGTTTTAGTTCCCAGAGAAGCGATCGACCCTTTCCTTCGAGAACCCCATTGGGAGCATTGATCAAAGATCTAGGAGGTAACCGTGATCGGGAGGACATAAAACGGTACAGGATGACGCAGCGAGATCTGGATCTGAAGAGCCAAGAACCCCAGATGTTATTGATCGAGATCCGTATCTTGATCGAGGAGGCTCGCCGGCAAACTGCCGTTGCCGTCAACATAGGGCTCACCCTTCTCTACTGGCGCATCGGCAGGGAGAATCCACGATGAGGTGCTTGGCAGCGAACGCGCCGCCTAAAGCGGACAGATTGTCGTGACGCTGTCGCGACAATTGAGGGTCCCACTTCAGCGCGCTTTTGCCCCTCAGCCAGATTTCCAACCTGAAGTTTACGCGGAGATGTGCCAAATCGAGGGCTGGAGCGTGCGCACCCTACGCGTGCGGATCGACTCTATGCTCTACGAGCGCACAGCGCTTTCAAAACAACCAAATACGCTGATCCGGCAGGAGTTGGCCATTCTCCCCAGCAAAGGCGACGTGACCCACGCGCTCATGCTGAAAGACCCTTATGTGCTGGACTTTTTGGGGCCGACCGACCGTTTTCTGGAGCATAACCTGGAAGACGCTATCCTGCGTGAGCTCGAAATCTTCCTACTGGAACTGGGAGCCGGGTTTTCTCTCGTCGCTCGGCAAAAACGTATCCAACTCGACGGGGACGACTTTTACATCGACCCTTTTATCGCAAGATATTGATTTGGCCGCCACAAGGCGCCCCACCGAGCTTTCCTGCTAGGTTAATCTAAAGGTACGGTCTGAGTTCTACAGCACTGCGCAAAGTGATCGAAGATCGCTCTGTTTCTATTGGGGATAGGGATGCCTGGAACGAAAAAGGTGAAATTCAATCCCGCTCAGTACCTGACAGCCTCCTCGCTGACGCGAAGGACCGTTCACGCCCGGGCCGGCCACGTGTTCTACTCCCAGGGCGATCCCGCAGACGCCATTTTCTATCTCGAATCCGGAAGAGCAAAACTCGTTGTGGTTTCCGAACGTGGCAAGGAAGCGACCATTTCCTTAATGGTGGCGCACGATTTCATCGGAGAAGAGTCGCTTGCGGGAACAGCTGGCTTTCACGCAGCCACTGCTATTGCGATCACGCCGTGCACGGCTCTGAGGCTGGACAGAGAAGAGATGGTCCAAATGCTGCATCATGAGCACGCGTTCTCCGACATGTTCCTGAAGTTCGTCCTGCTAAGGGCCATCAGAACGCAGGATGACCTCGTCGACCAGCTCTTCAACAACAGCGAAAAACGTCTCGCCCGGACACTTTTACTCATGGCCCAATTTGGTGATTCGGGCGAGCCGCAGACATTGATTCCCCCGGTGACACAGGTAGCCCTTGCGGAAATGATTGGGACAACACGTTCACGAGTCAGCAAGTTCATGAACCGCTTTCGCAAGCTTGGATACATCACGTACAACGGACGGATTCATGTCCACAGGTCTCTTCTCAATATCGTGCTGCACGATAAATTGCCAGAGCACAGAACGAAGCCGCCCGTTGCGCTCGAATCGTCACAAGTGCGCGCGAAGAAAGCGAAACGGGCCAGGGTCGCGTGATGTTCGAGAGACCCCGACCCACAACCTGCAAATCTGTGACCCTTACCCGTCTCTGGTGACCCTCAAGCAGCTGCAACCAGCAGGGCTTTCCCGCAACGTGCACTGAGGCATCCCTGACCCCGGCAAGCAAACCTCACCTCGCTTCATGAGCAAAACGGCACACCTTATCTCGCTCAGCGGGACCATACTTCAACATATGCGCTGATGATTTGTCATCGTTGCGGCTTCCTTTCGCGAAAGCGAGCGATTCCACGACGATTGGTCGGCAGACCTGGCAATCACTATGGAGCCGAGGACTCACACGGAGGATGTGTGTGAAGTCTTAACAAGCATCATGAAAGCCCCCAACGATTAAGAGAGTGTGTCTATCGTGAGTCCAACAACAGAAGAACCCCAGGCAGCGAGCGGTTTCAAGGTTGATCCGAAACAGCCTACAAATGGCAAACCGAAGGCTGACGTTAAAGAAGACTTGAAGCCCGGTGCAAAGCCGACATCGGCGGATGACTTGAAGTCGATATCGATGGCCGATCTACAAACCAAGCTGCATTCCTCTCCTGCAGGCCTGACTCAGGCCGAGGCCACAAAACGGCTGGCAAGCGACGGACCCAATGCTCTCAAGGTTGAGAAGACCAACGCATTCCTGAAATTTCTGACCTACTTCTGGGGGCCAATTCCCTGGATGATTGAGGCGGCTGTCATCCTTTCGGGGGTCGTGCGGCACTGGTTGGACTTCTTCATCATTCTGGCGCTTCTCTTCTCAAATGCTCTGGTGGCGTTCTGGGAAGAACACCAGGCGGGGAATGAGATTGCAGCTCTCAAGGCGAAGTTGGCGAACAACGCCCGCATTCTCCGTGATGGAAAGTGGGCGACGCCCAAGGCGAGCGAGCTGGTTGCCGGAGACGTGATTCGCTTGCGGCTCGGAGACATTGTTCCCGCGGATGCGCGGCTATTGGACGGCGATCCAGTCGAGGTCGATCAGTCAGCGTTGACGGGTGAATCGCTGCCGGTCACGCGTAAGCCGGGGGAGGCCGTCTTCTCAGGTTCGATTGTACGGCAGGGTGAAATCGATGCCATGGTTTACGCCACCGGCACGCGCACATACTTCGGCAAGACCGCTGAGTTGGTCCAGCAGGCGCACACAATCAGCCACTTCCAGCGAGCTGTCCTGAAGATTGGCGATTACCTCATTGTCCTGGCGGTCGCACTGGTGGCGATCATTCTCACAGTCTCGCTTCTGCGCCATAATCCTGTCCTCGATACGCTGGAGTTCTGTCTCGTCTTGCTGGTTGCCTCCATTCCAGTTGCCATGCCGACCGTTCTCTCAGTCACCATGGCCGTCGGTGCACGCCTTCTGGCAAAGAGTCAGGCAATCGTTACCCGCCTTTCGGCGATCGAGGAATTGGCCGGCGTCGATGTTCTTTGTTCGGACAAAACAGGCACACTGACGCAGAACAAGCTAACGCTGGGCGATCCATTTACGGTGAATAACATTCCCGCAGATCAGGTCGTCATGTGGGCAGCACTCGCGTCGAGGGCGGAAGATAAGGACACCATCGACCTTGCAGTGATTGGCGGCGTTAAAGATACAAATACGTTGAAGACCTTTCAGGTTCTGCATTTCACGCCGTTCGACCCGGTACACAAGCGCACAGAGGCGACAGTGAAGGGTGGCGACGGCAGGCAGTTCTTCGTGTCCAAGGGAGCGCCTCAGGTCATTCTCGCTATGTCGAAGAATGCCGATGCGGTGAAACCTGGCGTAAACGAGGCCGTCAATGAATTTGCCGGTCGCGGCTTCCGCTCTCTAGGCGTCTGCCGCGCGGATGAGGAAGGCGACTGGCAGTTCGCCGGCGTCATCCCGATGTTTGACCCACCGCGAGAACAGGCGAAAGCCACCATCGCGAGTGCCAGGCAAATGGGCCTCAACGTCAAGATGGTAACCGGAGACCAGGCCGCTATCGCGCGTGAGACCAGTAAACAACTGGGATTGGGCACGAATATCGTCGATGCGAACGCTTTGGGTGACACCAGGCAGCAACCCGGTTCGCAGACCATCAAGGCTATCGAGAAGGCGGATGGTTTCGCAGAGGTGTTTCCCGAACACAAATATTTCATTATCGAGGCGCTTCAGAAGAGCGGTCACATCGTCGGCATGACCGGGGACGGCGTCAACGACGCGCCTGCATTGAAGAAGGCAGACTGTGGGATCGCCGTCTCTGGAGCAACGGATGCAGCGCGCGCGGCAGCATCGATTGTCTTGTTGGCGCCCGGACTCTCCGTCATCATCGACGCGATCAAGGAGAGCCGGAAGATCTTCCAGCGGATGAATAGTTATTCCATGTATCGCATCGCTGAGACTCTCCGCGTCGTGCTGTTCATGACTGTGGCGATACTGTGGTTCAACTTCTACCCAGTCACGGCCGTGATGATCGTGATGATTGCCCTGCTGAACGATGGAGCGATTCTTTCCATTGCCTACGATAATGTCCGCTACAGCAACAAGCCTGAAGCCTGGAACATGCGGCGGGTGCTGGGTGTTTCGACCGTGCTGGGTGTGGTCGGCGTCGTCTCAGCCTTCCTGCTGTTTTGGCTTGGTGAGCGTGTCTTCCACCTCGACCGCGACCATGTTCAAACCTTGATCTACTTGAAACTATCCGTTGCCGGGCATTTGACCATTTTCCTGACGCGGACACGAGGTCCGTTCTGGACAATCGGGCCCGCCAGGGCCCTGTGGATAGCCGTACTTGGGACGCAGATCATCGCCACTCTCATCGCCGTTTACGGTCTCTTCATGACCCCGCTCGGCTGGAAATTTGCAGGTTTTGTCTGGGCCTATGCGATTGTTTGGGCACTCTTCACCGATCGCCTCAAGCTGCTGGCTTATCGCATTCTCGACCCCTCGGCTTTGCCGCTGCTGGCGAAGAAACAGGTCGAACTCGGACCTGAGATATCGAGAGAGGCGTACGAACTCTTCCAGCAGCGCGCACGAGGAGAAAGCCAGCAGGATCAGGACTGGCTTGAAGCGGAGCGAATCGTTCAGTTGAAGCACTCAGAGATCCCCCATGCTTCTTGATCGGCAATGAAAGCGAGAGCGTGGGGATCGGCTCCTCGGCAGGCCATGTAAGGAGGAATGTGAAGATCAAATCAGACGACTTTCGAGTTCATCCCGGCAAAGGATTCAAACTCGGCGACAGACCGACGGTGATGAAACCGTTTTGCAAGTCAAAAAAGCAGTACCACAAGACCCTGGAAAGTCATGTCGAGGAACTAAGTTCTCTCCAGCAATTGCACTACGCTTCCCATCGTTATGCACTGCTGCTGATCTTTCAGGGCATCGATGCAGCGGGTAAAGACGGAGCGATCCGGCACGTGATGTCGGGTGTAAATCCAGAAGGCTGCGAAGTCTATAGCTTCAAGCAGCCGAGCGAAGAGGAACTGGAACACGATTTCCTCTGGCGCACGACATGCCGGCTTCCAGAGCGTGGGCGAATCGGAATCTTTAATCGTTCCTACTACGAAGAGGTGTTGGTCGCCCGCGTGCATCCGGAGATTCTGCGCAACGAGGGACTGTCAGCCGAATTGCGCGACGAGAAAACTGTATGGGAGGGGCGATATCGTTCGATCGAGAACTTCGAGACCCACCTCCACCTCAATGGCACGCGTGTCGTAAAGATGTTTCTCCATCTTTCGCAGGAAGAGCAGCGCAAGCGTTTCCTCGAACGGATCGACCAGCCTGAAAAAAATTGGAAGTTCAGCCTGGCCGATATTCACGAGAGAAAGTATTGGAAGCAATATGCTGTCGCGTTTGAAGAGTGCCTGAATGCGACGAGCACGAGGACCTCACCCTGGTTTGTTGTGCCGGCTGACGACAAAGAAAATGCTCGCCTGATCGTTTCCAGGATTGTGATGGACGCACTCAAAGATCTGAAGATGTCTTATCCAAAGACCACAGCAAAGCGAGAGGCTGAACTGAAGGCTATTCGCAAGCTCCTGGTGAAGTAAGGCCCGACCCGTCAAGCGTCGGTCCATGAAATGAGCAGTCCAATGAAAATCGATCCAAGAGCCGGTCACCCAGCGATTGCCAGTGATCTCGTCGATGTGCCGAAGCTCATCGCTGCGTATTTTGAGGAGCGGCCCGATCCGAACACTCCTGAACAGCTTGTTATTTTCGGCACGTCGGGACATCGCGGTTGCTCTTTCGAGAAGACGTTTAATGAATGGCACATCCTGCCAATTACGCAGGCAATCTGTCTCTATCGCAAGCAATCCAGGATTGACGGGCCGCTGTTCCTCGGGACCGACACGCATGCGCTGTCGCAGCCTGCAATGGACAGCGCGCTTGAGGTACTGGCCGCAAATGGTATCGACGTGATGGTGGCCGGGCGCGAGGAATACACCCCGACCCCCGTCATCTCCCACGCGATCCTCACCCACAATCGCAGACGATCGGCATGCCTCGCCTACGGTATCGTGATTACGCCTTCTCACAATCCTCCCAATACCGGAGGCTTCAAGTACAACCCGCCTCATGGTGGCCCGGCAGAAGAAACAATCACTGCGTGGATTGAAGAACGAGCGAACAAATATCTCGCGGGCCAACTTAGGGGTATTCAGCGAATCTCTATCGATAGGGCACGAAAGGCATCCACCACACATCGCCACGATTATCTGACCGCTTATGTAGAAGACCTGCACAACGTCGTCGATATGGAGGCCATCCGCGCATCTGGCATCCATTTAGGGGTCAATCCGCTTGGTGGAGCTGGCGTGCACTATTGGGAGCCAATCGCGAAGCGGTACGGCCTGAATCTGGAGGTGGTGAATGAGACCGTCGATCCCACGTTCCGATTCATGACCCTGGACTGGGACGGCAAGATCCGCATGGACCCTTCGTCTGAGTACGCCATGCGCCCCCTGATTGCGCTGAAGGATAAATTTGACCTCGCCATTGCCTGCGACACGGATCATGACCGCCATGGAATCGTGACCCGCAGCGTTGGATTGCTGCCGCCCAATCACTATCTGGCAGTATGCGTTGATTATCTGTTCCAGCATCGTCCACGTTGGGCAAAGAATATGGCTTTCGGCAAGACCGTAGTCAGCAGCAGCATGATTGATCGCGTCGCGGCTCGTCTGGGCAAAAAGCTTTACGAAGTCCCCGTCGGTTTCAAATATTTTGTTGATGGTCTGCTTCACGGCAGTCTTGGATTTGCGGGTGAGGAGAGCGCCGGATCTTCCTTTGCTCGCATGGATGGATCCGTTTGGACGACGGACAAGGATGGCATCATCGCCGCGCTGCTCGCGGCCGAAATTACTGCGGGCTGCAACAAGGACCCAGGCGAACTCTATGCACAACTCACCGCGGAACTTGGTGACTCGCTCTATCGCCGATCAGAAGCCGCCGCGACCAACGACCAGAAGTCAGCTCTTGAACACATCACCGCCAGTGACATCCACGCAACCGATCTTGCCGGTGAGAAGCCGATAACGATCACGACGAAAGCAGCTGGAGATGACGATTCCATCGGCGGCATCAAGGTTGTCGCCGCAAACGGATGGTTCGCCGCACGGCCATCGGGCACCGAAGCCATTTACAAGATTTATGCGGAAAGCTTCAGTGGAGAAGCGCATCTAGCCCTGATCGAGGCGGAAGCGCAGACCGTCGCCAACCAGGCATTTGCGTCTGCGACGCCAGCAACGAAGAGCCCAGAGCTTCAGGAGACAAAGTGAGCGAAGCACCAGGTAAGAAGATACCAACGGTAAATGCAGCGCCGGCTTTGGGAATTGACGCCCTCAATGAGTTGGCGCTGAATCTTCACTGGTCGTGGAACCACATGGCGGACCCGCTGTGGGAAGCGCTCGATAGCTATCTCTGGCAAACCACCCAGAACCCTTGGGTCATTCTTCAAACAGTCTCAGACAGACAAAGTCAATACTCTTCTTGGGACGACCGGACTTTCAGGAACTCCTCTCCACCTTATTGCAGCACAAGCACAAATTCTTTTCGGCTGATGCATGGTTTCAGAAGACGCACCCCGGTGTACTGCTTTCAACGATTGCCTACTTCAGCATGGAGTTCATGCTGACGCGAAGCTCTGCCGATTTACTCTGGCGGCCTCGGCAATGTCGCGGGCGACCAGATGAAGGCGGCGAGCGACCTTGGTGTGCCGGTCGTCGGAGTCGGCCTGCTTTGGGGGCAAGGATACTTCCGTCAGGACTTCGACGCTGACGGCAATCAACGTGCGCTTTATCCCATGAACGATCCCGGACAATTGCCCATTCAGCCGCTTCGGCGTGCGAACGGAGAATGGCTGCGAATCCAGATTCAGCTGCCGGGTGCGATGATCTGGCTGCGTTGCTGGCAGGTGCTCGTTGGTAGAACGAAGCTCTTTCTTCTTGACGCGAATGACTTCGCCAATACTGCCGCTCATCGCGGAATCACGAGCGAATTGTACGGCGGCGACGCAGAAATGCGGCTGAAACAGGAGATCGTTCTCGGGATCGGCGGGTGGCGCTTACTGCGAGAGCTAGGTCTTGCATCCTGAGGTTTGCCATCTGAACGAAGGTCACGCGGCCTTTGCTGTGCTGGAACGTGCCCGGTACTATATGGCGGATCATCATGTTTCCTTTGAGATCGCCCTGACCATTACCAGGGCAGGAAATATGTTTACGACCCATACGGCAGTCCCAGCAGGATTCGATCGATTTTCGCCCGGACCTCTGTTGGAAGTATCTTGACGCACTACGCGAAGGACGAACTGGCAATTCCCGATGGAGGAACTGCTCGCCCTGGGACGACAAAACACTGCAGATGTCTCGGAGCCTTTCAACATGGCCTACCTTGCGCTTCGCGGTAGCGGCCAGGTCAGTGGTGTCAGCAAGCTTCATGGAGAAGTAAGCCGGCAGATCTTTCAGCCTCTCTTCCCTCGATGGCCCCAGGCAGAAGTCCCCGTCGGCTCCGTCACGAACGGAATTCATGTGCCGACCTGGGATGCAGCGGAAGCCGATACCCTTTGGACCAAGGTATGCGGGCCGGATCGTTGGCGGGACCGATCGTCCACTCGCGGACGACGTCCGTCAGTTTGACCGACAGCGAGCTGTGGCAGATGCGTACTGAGATACGGAAGACGATGCTCACCCAGGTGCGTGCCCGCTACTTGCGTCAGCTCTCAGCCGAGGGCGCTTCTCACGTGAACGTCACCGAAATCTTCAAGGAAAACCTACTCACTATCGGGTTCGCGCGCCGCTTTGCGACCTATAAGCGGCCCGATCTCTTGCTTCACGATCCTGAGCGGCTCATTCGCTTGCTCACGGATTCGCGAGCGACCAGTGCAATTGATCCTCGCCGGCAAGGCCCACCCCGAGGATATGCCCGGGCCAGGCGCTGATCAAGCGATGGAACGACTTCATCAAACGTCCCGAGGTTCACGGCCGTGTTGTCTTCCTCAGCGACTATGACATGCAGATGGCGCAGGAACTGGTCAAAGGCATGGACCTTTGGATCAATACACCGCGCCGGCCATGGGAGGCTTGTGGAACAAGCGGAATGAAGGTGCTGGCCAACGGAGGTCTCAATATCTCCGAGTTGGATGGCTGGTGGGCGGAGGCCTATACCCCTGAGATCGGCTGGGCCATTGGGGACGGAAGAGAACACGGCGACGATCCTGCCTGGGACGCCTCTGAAGTGGAAAGTCTCTATATCTTGCTGGAGCAACAGGTTGTTCCCGAATTCTACGATCGAGACGCGCAAGGAATGCCTTCCAGATGGCTTGGACGCGTCCGCGAGAGCATGGCGACGCTCACTCCTGAGTTCTCGGCCAGCCGCGCAATCCGCGAATATACAAATGATCATTACCTGCCGGCGGCCGCTGGATACAACGCGCGCGCCGCGAACGATGGCGAGCTCGGGGCCGAGGTGCTGCAGTGGCAGCGCAGTATCACCGAGCAGTGGGGAACACTCCGTTTCGGCGATGTCACGCGTCGAGACAAAGGATGGCCAGCATCGGTTCCAAATAGCAGGTCGTCCCCGGGAAGCGTCGATGCAGCTCAATTCAGGGTAGAGCTCTATGCCGGCTCCAATCGGGGGCAATGCGACCGAAGCCCGAAATTCTTGCTAGCATGTAAATCCTCAGCGAAGACGCTCTGGCACTATCGTCTATTCCGTTTGCTGCCCAGCAAAGCGTCCAGCCGCCGATTACACAGCACGCCTCATTCCATCGCACGCCGGCGCCTCCGTCCCTCTCGAAGCCGGGCAGATTCTCTGGCAGCGATGAGCTACCCGAAGACAGGCAGCGGTCGCCCCTACCCGTTAGGCGCGACCGTTTGCGCCGGACGGAACGAACTTCAGCATCTTCTCGGCAAGTGCCTCCAGCATGCAGTTGGTCTTGTTCGACCACGCTGATGATCGTGCTGCTGCTCGAACCGTCACCCTCGATCCGGTGCGCAATCGCACCTCGCACTACTGGCATATCTTATCTTCCCGGAATCAAGTCCGGGCAACTGTATGGATATCGCGCAGATGGTCCGCGTGATCCTGCGGCCGGACAGCGCTTCGATGCTCAGAAAGGTTCTGATCGACCCTTACGGCAAAGCGTGTTTCGGTCGGACACAACTACAGCCGTGCTGCCGCTTGTATACCCGGTGACAATGCTTCGACCTCGATGAAGAGTGTGGTCGCAGATCTCTCGCTGTTTGATTGGGAGGACGACAAGCCAATCAACCGGCTCTTCCGGGACACGGTCATCTATGAAATGCACGTCGCTGGTTTTACGCGCCATCCATCATCCAGATGTTGCCGTCGCCCATCGTGGAACATATCTCGGCGTCGTCGAGAAGATTCCCTATCTTCAATCTCTTGGCATTACAGCCGTCGAGCTGCTGCCTGTCTTCCAATTCGATTCTTCGGACGCGCCATCTGGGCTGGCCAACTACTGGGGCTATGACCCAGTCTCCTTCTTCGCTCCACACCTCGCCTACAGCACCAACATCCGATGATCCGTTAGCGTGTCTCGATGAGTTTCGCACGATGGTGAAGGCGTTACATCGTGCCGGTATCGAGGTCATCCTCGATGTCGTGTATAACCATACTGCCGAGGGCGATGAGCATGGTCCGACATTTTGCTTTCGAGGGCTTGAGAACAACTTTTACTACATTCTTGAGGACGACCGCTCGCATTATGCAGACTTCACGGGAACCGGGAATACTCTCAAGTCCAATCACTCCGTGGTGAAGCGGCTCATCCTCGATAGCCTCAGGTATTGGGTTTCAGAGATGCATGTGGACGGGTTTCGCTTCGATCTTGCTTCCATCTTCTCTCGGAGCGATTCCGGGGCGCCCGAGCTCAATGCGCCGATCATCTGGGAGATCGATTCCGATCCCGTGTTGGCCGGAACGAAGCTCATCGCAGAGGCATGGGATCCCGGGGGGCTATACCAGGTAGGAAGCTTCGGTCAGGACAAATGGAAGGAATGGAACGGCGCCTTCCGCGACGATGTCAAAAGTTTTTTGAAGGCCGATTCGAACACTGCCTGGAAACTTCATGAGCGAATCATCGGCAGTCCGGACATCTACAAGAGCGGCCATCGCCCTACCGGCCAAAGCATCAATTACATCACTTGCCACGATGGTTTCACTCTTAACGACCTCGTTTCATTCAACTCCAAGCATAACGATCAAAACCGAAGCCAGAACAGCGATGGAACGAATGCCAATTTGAGCTGGAACTGCGGTGCTGAAGGCCCTTCGACTAACTCTGACGTGGAACAACTCCGCATCCGCCAGATCAAGAATTTCTTCGCTGCTGACCCTACTTTCGGTCGGCACTCCGATGCTGCTGATGGGGGACGAGGTAAGGCGCACGCAACAAGGAAACAACAACGCATACTGCCTTGACAATGAAGTGAGCTGGTTCGATTGGAGCCTTCTGCAAGACCAACTCCGAGATCTTCCGCTTTGTCCAAGAGATGATTCGCCTTCGCCTGCACTTCGATCACGGAACGAGCGGCGACGCCATCCCGCTCGAGGATTACCTTAGGCAGCGCGCACATCCAGTGGCATGGAACGGCGCTGGACAAGCCCGATTGGGGTGTTGACTCACACTCTATCGCCGTATCGTTTCATAACCACGCACAGAACAACATCCGCTACATCGCGATCAATTCTTATTGGCAAACCCTGGAATTCGAACTTCCGCCGCTGCCGGGATCGTCTTCGCGATGGGTACGAATGATCGATACATCTCTCGCGTCGCCCGATGATATCGCTGGAGTGGAAGAAGGCTCAGAGGTGAAGGGTTCCACCTATGTCGTCAATCCGCATTCGATGATAATGCTTCATTATGCTTCGCCCGACGACACTCCGAGATGAGTTGTTGTCCCACTTACCCGTTAAGTGTGGAATGCAATTGACAGTTTGAGCATCTGAAATGCGCTGGATGACGAACCGGTTTGCTTCATGCAGGCTGCACCTCTGCTTTTGTTTCCGCAATCCCGGTGTGAATCATGCGAGGAACTCATCAGCGTTCAGACTGGCGCCTCCGATGAGTACACCGTCTATTCCAGGCTGACCAAGGAACGCCGGCGCATTCTCGGGTTCTACGCTACCGCCGTATTGGACGGTCATCTCTTGGGCCCAGATATCCCCACGCATTTGCCTGAGCTTCTGCCGAATAAGCAAATGCGCATCGTGCGCTTCCTTGGGAGTGGCATGGTGTTCTTCGTTGCCGATTGCCCAGACTGGCTCATAGGCGATGCTGAGATGGGACAGGGCCTCACCAGGAACGCCAGCTAATCCTGTGGAAAGTTGACGGTCCAGTACCGCTTCCGTCTGCTTAGCTTCACGTTGTTGCAGCGTCTCTCCGATGCAAAGGATTACGTCCAATCCAGCGGCCAGGGCACACACCACCTTCAGGTTGATAAATTGGTCAGACTCGCCCAGCTTGTGCCGGCGTTCGCTGTGTCCCAGAAGGACGTATTTGCAACCGAGGTCGACCAACATTATTGGGCTCACCTCGCCTGTGAACGCGCCCTCGGCCTCCGGGTACATATTCTGAGCGCCGAGCGTGACCCCGCTACCCTTAAGCAATCGCCAACGAGAGCAAGATAGGGAAATGGAGGACAGAGGATGACTGTGACATGGTCGGCGACGGCACGGCCATCGATGATGCCCTTGGTCAACTGCTCCGCTTCCAGGGTAGTCGTATGCATCTTCCAATTTCCTACGATGAATTTCTGACGTACGTGCGTTGTCACTGCGCGCTCCCAGCGTAGACGCCGGTCGCCGTGTGATTTGCTGCTGGTTTACGATGATGTGCCTCTACGGCCGCAGTGTATTCGCCGCGGCGAGCGGCCCCATCGCACTTGGCGCGATGGTAGAGAGCTTCCTGTGCCGGAATCACGTTCGTCTGCTCGCCATGCCAGATCTCCAAAGCTGGCTCCTGAATTGCCCGGCCAAAAGAGAACGACAACTCCCAGGGAAGGCGAGACCGGTACCGCACATTCATTGCATTCAGACGGGCTGAAGCAAGCTCACCGGATTGACCGCCTGACAAGAAGACAACTCCCGGAACGGCGGCTGGAACCGAGCGCAGCAGACAGCCCACGGTTGCATCGGCTACTTCTTCAATCGTGTTCTGTCGCATATACGCGAGACCCGGAAGTACCATATTTGGCTTCAGGATCATCGCCTCAAGCTTCACGCGTTGCGAGTAAAGCTCTCGAAAGACGCTTCGCAGAACTCTCTCGGTTGCTTCGGAGCACACGTCCAGAGTGTGATCTCCCTCCATCAGGACTTCCGGCTCGACTACTGGAACAAGGCCAGCCTCCTGACACAAGCCGGCGTAGCGAGCCAGCGCGTGTGCGTTCGCTTCGATACACCCGCGGTTGGGCATTCCATCGCCGATAGCAAAAACCGCTCGCCACTTCGCGAAGCGTGCGCCCATCAAGAGATATTCGCCTAGACGGGCGCGCAGGCCATCCAAACCCTCTGTAACCTTTTCGCCCGGGAAGGACGCCATCTCTTTGGCCCCGAGGTCGACTTTGATGCCTGGAATAATGCCGGCCGCCGCAAGCGCTTTCGCGAAAGGAGTGCCGTCGTCCGTTTTCTGCCGGATCGTCTCGTCATAGAGGATTACGCCACTGATAAATTCGTTGAAACCCGGCGTGTCGACGATCAGTTCCCGGTATTTTCGGTGAGCCTCCGCCGTCTGTGGAATGCCCCACCGGGCAAATCGCTTATTGCAGGTTTCGGTGCTTTCGTCGATCGCCAACAGACCCTTACCCCCGGTGACCATCATCCTGGCCGTTGCTTCCAGAGTTTCTGTGTTCACTGAGTGGCGCTCCATTTCCAATTCTGGATCTCCGGCATGTCCTGACCATGAGCGTTGATATAGTGCTTGTGTTCGATGAGCTTGTCCTGCATCTGCTGCTTCAGGTAGTCGCCCTTTGAGCCGAGATTCGGGACACGATCGACCACGTCCATGACCAGATGAAAACGGTCCAGGTCGTTCTGAACGCGCATGTCGAAGGGCGTTGTGATCGTTCCTTCTTCCTTGTAGCCACGCACATGCAGGTTACGGTTGGTCCGAGCGTAGGTGAGCCGATGGATGAGCCAGGGATAGCCATGAAATCCAAAAATGATGTGTTTGTCTTTCGTGAAGAGTGAATCGTAGGCCAGCTCCGTCAAGCCGTGGGGGTGCTCGGTGCTGGGTTGCAGCTTCATCAGATCAACCACGTTGACCACGCGGATCTTCAACTGGGGCAGGTGTTCACGAAGAATGGAGACGGCAGGCAAGGATCTCAAGCGTCGGCGTGTCTCCACAGCAGGCCATCACGACGTCGGGCTCGCTTTCCTGATCGTTGCTTGCCCACTGCCAGATGCCAACTCCCTCCGTGCAATGCACGACCGCCTGGTCCATCGTCAACCACTGTGGAAGCGCATGTTTGCCTGCGACGACCACATTGACGTAGTTCCGGCTGCGCAGGCAATGATCGAAAACAGAGAGGAGACAGTTGGCGTCGGCAGGCAGATAGCAGCGCACGATATCGGCCTTCTTGTTGATGACGTGATCCAAAAAACCGGGGTCCTGATGGGTGAACCCGTTATGGTCCTGCTGCCAGACGTGCGAAGCCAACAGGTAGTTCAGTGATGAGATGTCGCGCCGCCAAGGCAGTTCCCGGCAGACTTTGAGCCATTTCGCATGTTGGCTAAACATCGAGTCGACGATGCGGATGAACGCCTCATAACTGTTGAAGAGCCCATGTCTGCCGGTTAGGAGATAGCCTTCTAACCAACCTTCGCACTGATTCTCACTCAGCATGGAATCGAGCACGCGGCCAGCCGGCGCAAGAAACTCATCGTTGCTGAATTCGCGCGCGTCCCACTGACGGTTGGTAACCTCAAAGACTGCTTGTAGCAGGTTGGAGACCGTCTCATCCGGGCCAAAGACCCGGAAATTTCGCTTGTCCTGATTCAGCTTCGCGACGTCCCGCAGGAATGATCCCAAGCACCAGCGTGTCTTCAACGGCAACCGCTCCTGGTGATTCGACTGTTACGGCATGATCGTGGAAATCCGGCATTTCAAGATCGCGGAGGAGGATCCCACCATTGGCATGTGGATTGGCTCCCATCCTCCGGACGCCCTCTGGCGCCAACTCTGCGAGTTCTGCCATAAGCCGGCCGTTTTCGTCGAAGAGTTCCTCGGGTTTGTAGCTCTTCATCCAGGCTTCCAGAAGCTGTACGTGATCGGGATGCTGCGGATCGACGAGCAGCGGCACCTGGTGCGATCGGAAGGTTCCCTCAATCTGTAAACCATCCACTACCTTTGGGCCCGTCCACCCTTTGGGCGATTTGAGAACGATCATGGGCCAACGAGGCCGCGTCGTGTCGTTGCCGCTACGTGCATTACTCTGAAAGCGACGGATATCTTCTATTGCCTTATCGATGGTAGCCGCCATGAGCTCGTGCATCTTCTCTGGCTCGTCTCCTTCAACGAAGTAGGGGGTCCAACCACAGCCTTTGAAAAACTGCTCCAACTCCTCATGTTCAATGCGCGCGAGCAAGGTCGGATTGCTTATTTTGTAACCATTGAGGTGCAGGATCGGCAGTACCGCACCATCTGTTCTGGGATCGAGAAACTTGTTGGACTGCCAGGAAGTTGCGAGAGAGCCCGTTTCTGCTTCTCCATCCCCGATCACGCAGGCAACGATCAGGTCCGGATTGTCGAACGCCGCACCAAAGGCATGGCTAAGCGAGTAACCGAGCTCGCCGCCTTCGTGGATGGATCCAGGCGTAGTCGGCGCAACGTGGCTGGAGATTCCGCCGGGGAAGGAGAACTGTTTGAAAAGTTTCTTTAGTCCCGCTTCATCCTGCGTGACATCCGGATACACCTCGCTCCAGGTGCCCTCAAGGTAAACGTTGCCCACGATCGCGGGGCCACCATGTCCAGGACCGGCAATGTAGAACATGTTCAGGTCATACTTCTTGATGATCCTGTTCAGATGAACGTAGATAAAGTTTTGCCCTGGGGTTGTTCCCCAATGGGAGACCACCAATGGCTTGACGTGTTCAAGCTTCAGCGGTTCCTTCAACAGAGGATTTTCATAGAGATAGATCTGGCCCACCGACACATAATTAGCTGCCCGCCAATACGCGTCCATCCTGCGAAGCAGGTCCGGAGTGAGGGTTGCGCCGCCTTGGAGCGACTCCTCTTTGGCGATTGCATCGGAACGTTCGTGAAGCAAGTCTACGGTCGTGAGTATATCGGTCGGCATTTTAAATCTCCTTTTGAACTGGTGACAGGGCTAACTTGCGTCGCTCGTCTGCAACCCAAGTGAAGTGAGCTTTGCGAGGGTGGACCTGTAATCGACGTGATGAAGCCCTTGCATCCCCAGCCGCTTCGCGATCTGCACGAACATTGGAGTGTTGTCGATGAAGACAGTTCCCTCCGGCGCCGTCTGCGCAAGGTCAATCGCGAGCCGGAAGATCTCGACATCGGGTTTCCGCATTCCAACAAAACAGGACGAGATAAATGCGTCCGCCAGCCTGTCGAGCCCGAAGGTACGAATGCGATGGGCATTGACCGCGCGCGACTCATTGCTGATGACGACAACCTTCAGGCCGTGCTGGGCTTTAAGTTGAGCAACCAGCTCAAGCATCTTCGGATACGGTTTCGATTGAGCAAACATGAAGTCGCGAAACTGGTTGCGGGTAAATGGCCGCTTCTCAAAGAACACCACCCATCCCAGGTATTCTTCGAAGTAGAGCTTACCCTCTTCGTGGGTCTCGAACACCAGGCGATGGCGCTGATCCATCTCGGCCCAATTAAGCTTGAAATGTCTAGCGGAGCGCTTGCGCGCAAGATGATCCCAGCCCTTGGTGAGCAGTACTCCGCCGACATCTACAAACAGCGTCGTGATGGGCAGCGGCTTTTTCATTTTTACTCGACCGGCAACCAACTACTTTGTGAAGAGCGAGTGATCCTGGTCATACTGGTGTTCTGTCCTTGCACCGCGTTCAGCCAGATCATCTGCGATCCGATCGATTCGTTTCTGCGAAGAGGTCACTGGCTCATAAACAGCCGATCCAGGGTGTCCGGTCTCCAGTACCTGCGGCACAAAGGAGTTCTCCGGAGCTTCGGTTGCCACTTCCTCCGTAGCAAAGCGGGCTTGATCGGATTGCAGCAGGAGCAGAGTGCAATGCACCTGTTTGATTACCTGTTCTGCGATGGAGCCAAACACCAACGGATGCCAGCCAGACATGCCATGGGTCGATATCACGAGCAGGTCTGTGTGTTCCTGTTGAATGACTCGCATCAAGCTCCCGACGATGTCATTGCCTGATTCGATACTGAAGGACGCTGCTACGCCTTTCTGCATCAGTTGCCGCCTGCAGGCATCGAGCTTCTGTTCTATGGTTTCCTTACGTTCCTGAAGTACTGCCGTTTCAGCAAAGAAATCGGAGCCGGTAAAGTTAGGGATTTCCGGAATGATGTGGACGAGGTGTATGCCTGCATGGAACTGTTGAGCCAGACCCGATGCCGCTTCTAAAGCAGCCTCGGAAGAAGGGCTGAAATCGATCGGCGATAGGATTTTCGTAGCTGAAAAAACAGCCTTCTTCGTATTCGGCACTGGGAACTCCTGGTTCGCGTTGAGAAGTCGTTGGATTCCAAAACGGTTCAAGTGGGATATGCGACGCCGTTTGCAGCCGGCACTATCGGCTTGGGATACCACTGTGGGTCATCGTTAGTTGCTGCAAGCGCTCTGTTTGACTACGTGAGCCACTGGAGCCTTTCTGCCGAGTCATGCTCCAGGCGACTCCACGTATCGTTCAGAAGCGCGTTTACGCCGAGACCAGTTCCCCGTGAACGGTGTACGAGAGATGCTCGGTTCCCTCGATGATGTGTTTCGCATGTTCAACCGCTTCGGGTGTGCCGTGGACGGCGAGGAGGAACTTATCTGTTTTCAAGGCTACGTCGTACTTGATGACGCTATCCTTGGGAACCCCGATGCTGAAAAGGCCAGCCCCAACAGCACTGACTCCACCAACCACAACCGCGCCTTCAAGTGCTCCAACGATCCAGGCGACCAACGGCCCAGCAACGAGAATGGGGCCGATTCCGGGTATCGCAAACATGGCAGATCCGAACAACAGCCCAGACCTCCCCAGAATGCTCCCATCTTGCCCCAATACTTCATGCGATCCCCAGCGTTGTAGTAGCCGATGACGTGTTCATCTGTATGGGTGTCTTTGCCGGCGATCGACAAAGTCTTCATATCCACGCCAGCCTCTTTGCAGCTCCTTGATGGCCGCTTCCGCCTGGGCGTGGGTGTTATAGATAGCAATCACTGAGTTCAATACGGACATGGCATTCTCCTTGGTGCTTGTGAACCTGCGGGCGGGTGACTTGCAGGATTGGAGCAACACGGTTCTGTTTCTGATTTGAGATACCCGTGAATTTGATTGAGGATTCCGTTCGGCCTACGCCTGAGCCTGTCTCGAGATGCCCTTTAAGGACGCGCCTGATTCGGACACAAGCCATGCGAAGTAACTTGTCGAGCTTCGGAGCAGGCGGGCCGGTGAAGATTCTGTCTTGTCAGTGCAAATACACCCATTAGCAAGCCGACCATCGGCAAGCAATAGGAAATGAGGAGGTTATCGGGCATGAGTGTGAACCCCTTCGGGCGTGCGCTCGCCCCTCATAATTGAGGGTCCGTTCGACGTCATCATCTCTACTCTCGCAGTAGTCGATGCCAACGGGGTGAGCACTAGAGCACACCGCCATCCAGGGAAATGCCGATCTATCCATTCGCCGCAGATGCGGAGATCATATCCGCCGTCTTGAGAGCGCGACCATTCGCGATCCGGTGAGTTTTCGGCGCAGTCGGGAGGATAGGAGCCGTCTGGTTTCCGCGGCATGATGACAAGGGTCAGTGTGGGTCGGAAGGGCCTTCTACTCTGACTTAGCGCCGTCCTATTCGGCGCAAAGGCAATTAGTCGAAGTATCCGGGGCGTTTTTCTGGGGCTCCTGGAGCCGCGTAAGAGCCTACGATGCAGGGTCGGTTGCGAGACTTTCACGGTGACAACAGCGCGGATTTTTGGACTCGCTGTTGTAGATGGGCCTTCCCCCGGGGACGCAGCTCGAATCCTCTTTTATGCCGGTGGGAACAATACGGGAACATCGACGATCGAGCGTTTTCAACTACTTACAAAGAGCGAATAACAATAGCCTCGGAGAATCGAGGCCACAATCTTTGGTAAGCTATTGATTCTAAATGGTGGCCAGAGACGGGATCGAACCGATGACGCCGGCCTTTTCAGGGCCCCCTACCAATGGACCTAAGTGGCTTGGAATCAGCGGAACCGATTGAAACGAAAGCTGTTAGCGCAGTGCCGATTTAGGATCAACTGGGATTATCTGGGCTGTTTTCCTCCCCAGGTTGTTCCCGTATTGTTCCCGGGGTCCTCGCCACTCGTACGAGCACCGGAGGGTGAGGAAGTCCTTCCGTGCCACAATTTCGAGTATGCCATGGGTTTCATCTTTCTTCTAGATGAGCGGTCTCGACCTTTGCGGTGTACGGTCGACCTCAGTTTTGTCCTGAGAGAAGCTGTCGACCCTCTCCTTCGAGAAACCCCCATTGCGACTATGATCAAAAAACCCATCGGGCAACCGTGTTGGGTGGACATACTCAAAGGGTAACGATGACGCAACCAGATCTGGATCTGAAGAGCCAAGAACCGCGCAAGTTGTTGATCGAGATCCGTACCTTGATCGAGGAGGCTCGTCGGCAAACTGCGGCTGCCGTCAACATAGGGCTCACCCTTCTCTATTGGCGCATCGGCAGGCGCATCCACCATGAGGTGCTCGGCAGCGAACGCGCCGCCTAGGCGAACAGATTGTCGTGACGCTGTCCCGACAATTGGTGGTGGACCACGGCCGCGGTTATTCGGAGAAGAACCTACGCCAAATGGCCCGGGTTTATGGAAGAACCTCAAAAGCCGCTGAGAACAATCTTTCCGCGAGTCCTGCCTGACTCCAGCATGGCATGCGCTGTTTTCAGGTTGGTTGCGTTAATGGCTCCGAGGGCTTGCCCGACAGTCGTTTTAAGGCGCCCCTCGTCGACCATCTTCGCCACCTCAGATAGCAAACGATGCTGGCCCATCATGCTCTTGGTTTGATACTTCGATCTTGCAAACATGTACTCCCAATGAAACGAAGCGGCCTTATGCCCTAACTGATTCATCTTTGGAACCATAGCCCCGGTCCGCTCGAAGTCGATGTCGCGATGTGTTGCCACGGCGCGTTACGTCCTGCCTACAGGTCGGCTCCTGCGAGGTCTCGTTCGCGGGGAAGCTTAAGGACGGACTTCGGCGCTCGTTTACATTTCATCTTGCTCTTTGCCACAGGAACGGCCTCCATAGCCGTGGCAAAACCGCATGATCCAACTTTCAATCTCGTACACTAGTGTGTTTCTCGGTACCGCTCGACAAACCCACTGGGACCCGCTTCAACATGCCAGCGCTCACCAATTGTCAGCTTCGTTCAAAGAAGCTTCAAAGTCCGAGTCCAGTGAGAAAGACTTCGATCTGCCGCTCGAAGCGAGTTCTCTCATAAGACACCAGAGCCATCCGCCAGAGGCCCTGCATATAAGTACTGACTACGGGTACAACAAGCTCAGGCTCGAAGTCCTCTGCGAGAAGTCCATCTCGCTTGTCGGCGTTCATCCGAGCGATCATCGTGTCCTGAAGCTTGGAGATCCGCCCTTCGATGTACTCTCGCAGTTCAGCCTCATCAAGCACTTCGTGCGTCAAGCTGCCAGCCATCATGCAGATGACCGAAGGTGTATCGGGATTATCAAGAGATTCCAAGATGTCCTTAAACAGCGCGCGTACGCCCAGTGCGGCCGTAGGTGCCGTAAGAAATTCCTTGGAACGCTTTTGATCGACCGTGTCGTTGTAGTGCTTCAGGCACTCCAGGTAAGCTCGCTTCTTGCTTTTCAGGGTGTTGTAAAACGAACTCTCCCCAATACCCATTTCTTTGAGCAGATCGCGCAGCGAAGTGCCAGCGTAGCCACTCTTCCAAAAGAGGCGCGTCGCCCGATCCAGGGTGGCGTCGTAATCGAACTCTAAAGTCCGCGCCATGGAAACCTTTCCCATTTTGTAGCGAGTGCCACAAAATAATGCTTGACTACGAGGAGCCACCCTCTCATTATGTATCGAGTGCTACAGATAGTCAACGCATTGCACCAAGGAGATACATATGGCTTACAAGCAGGCGGCAGAGGCATTACAGGCGAAGGTCAAGGCTTCGCTTGGAGACCAATTCAGCATCATTTCCAGTGACATGGAGCGCGTCCGCTCGTCCGACGTGCTGGATCACGCTTTGAAAGTCGGCGATGTCGCGCCCGAGTTTACCTTGCCGGATGCATTCGGCCATGAGGTCTCGCTCAAAAGTCTTCTGGCTGAAGGGCCGCTTGTCGTCAGTTTTTACCGAGGCGAATGGTGCCCGTACTGCAATCTCGAACTGCGTGAACTGCAGGCGGCTTTGCCAAATATGCGGGCACTCGGCGCGAACCTGGTCGCGATCTCTCCTGAGAAACCGGATGGAGGAATGATCGCAACCGAAAAAAACCAACTGACCTTCCCAGTCCTCAGCGACTTCGACAACAAGCTGGCGCGTCAATTCGGCATCGTCTTTCAAGTGGGAGATGGTGTGAAGGAACTCGGAAAAACTCGCTTCAAGAACGATCTGGAACTCCGCAATGGAGAAGGGTCTTACCAACTCCCCGTGCCCGCCACGTATGTGATCGACGCTTCGGGGATCATTCGGTTTTCCAACGTCGACGCGGATTACATGACCGGACGTGTCGAGGCGGAGACCGTGGTGGCGGCACTGGAGGCAATCGCTCAGCCCGTCGCGTAGTCACCCCGGGAACTCGACGCTTCCCTTCGACGAGGCACTGTCTTTCGCGGCCTGATCCCGTCAAGCGCAATCTCCACTCAATCAACCTGACCTCCGCCATGAGCGGACGATCTTGGAGACCATCATGAACACCAGCAACCAAGTCATTCCACAATCGGCGGGGGCTCTTACCTTCAACCCCGACGGGGTCCTCTTCGTAGGCGACAGCAAGCTCGGAGCCGTTTTTGCCTTTGAGACGGACCGCGGCCAGGCTCCAGCCTCACTCGACCCATTCCTCTTCGAGTCGATGGACGAAAAGATCGCAGCGGCGCTGGGCGTAACGGCAAAAAGCCTCGTGATGAACGGCATGGCCGTCCACCCCGTGACGCGCGAGCCCTATCTGTCAGTGGTCGTGCGCGATGGCGACCGCCTGAAGCCCGCGATGGTGCGCGTCTCGCTTACCGGCGAGGTCTACCCATTCGACCTCTCATCGTCGAAGGTGACGGTGCACCAACTCTCCGATGTTCCCGATGATAGCGCGACCTTCAAGTCGCGGGCTGGTACGTTCCCATATCCACCCGCGTCCTACTTCGACGAGAAGGCACGTACGCCGATCCGCTCCATGACGATCGTGGATCTGAAATTTCATGACGGCGAGGTGTTCGTCGCCGGCGTCTCGAACCGGGAGTTCTCCTCCACGCTGCGGCGAATCCCCTATCCATTTACCGACGCCGCCAGCGAGACCCAACTGGAGATTTACCACGTCGCTCATGGCCGCTACGAAACGCGCGCGCCGATCCGCACCATGCAGTTCGCTACGCTCGATGGCGTAGACACGCTCATCGCCGCCTACGCTTGCAGCCCACTCGTCACCATTCCAGTTTCAGAACTGCAGCACGGTGCGAAGGTGAGGGGCAAGACGATCGGCGACATGGGCAACGGCCAGCCCATCAGCATGGTCGCCTACCGCGATGGAGACGAGGACAAGCTGTTCATCACCAACCTCGGTCGCGGCCCCATGATCGTTCCGCTCTCCGGCATCCGCTCCGCCGAAGGCTTCACGCCTGAGAACCGGCCGGCCCAGGGCCCGATGCTGGACCAATCACCCTTCATGCCTGCCGGCCCAGTCGGCAAACAGGTACTGTTCGTCGGATCGTCGTTGCGGGCGGACCTGTTCAGCGAGAAGTTCTTTGTCTCTCTGACCCGCTACGCAGATACCGGAGATCTGACGCTCGAGACTTTGATGGTCAGCCCGCTTCCTGCACGGCTGGACAAGATCTGGGTGGAGTTCGACTTCCCAGGCGTCGAGTTCCCGCGAAAGCACACAGCATAACGGCTTGACCTTTAAGGGCGACAGAGATGCGGATTCAAACTTTCCCAGAGATGCTGATCAGCATCTCTCCTCAAGCCAGGGTGCTTCCCGCTAACACCCTGCGTTTTTACATCCATTTCTCAAGGCCCGCAGAAGCTCACTTCGAGCGTGACCAACTCTGCTTACTGGACGACCAGGAACAGCTGGTACGTGACCCTTTTCTCGTCCTGCCGCAGGAGCTCTGGTCACCTGACTGGCGTCGCCTCACAGTGTTGATGGAGCCAGGAAGAATCAAGCGCGGTCTTGGGGCGGACCCGGCTCACGAGCCAGCGCTCTCTGTCGGGCGGACATTTAGCTTAGCCGTCACGGCGCTCGGTCAGACAGCACGCCATACCTTCCGCGTAGGCGATCCAGTGCTCGAGGCGGTCGAAGAGAGCCGGTGGCGTCTCGTCGCTCCGCCACCAGGCAGCCGCAATCCCGTGGTCGTGCACTTCGACAGGGTGATGGATGCCGTTCTTTGCGAGGACGAAATCGGAGTTCTGACCGCTTCCGGCGAGGTCATTCAGACGAGTGTGTCACTCGCACCAGACGGAACCACAGCGCAGATTATCCCGAGCAAACCGTGGAGCGCCTTGGAGCACAACCTCGTTGTCTCGGAACGTCTCGAAGACGTTTGCGGCAACCGGTTGGGTGAGGCTCTGGATCATGACGTGAGCACGGGCGGGCGACCGCGCGCTGGGACGATCCGCTTCACTTGCCATGACGTAGAAGGCAGAGACACGCAGCGGAACAGTTCCACAACCCTGGTATACCCGTACGAAACTCCCGCCTGGGACGCAAGATGATGACAAGCGCGATGCAGACTCCTAACACTCCGTCCGCTCCTCTCCTCGGCAAAGTACTCGTGCCGGTCTTTCTCATCGTCTTCACAGACATCATGGGCTTTGGCCTGATGATTCCTCTGTTGCCTTTTTACGCAGAGCATTTCGGAGCTTCGGCCTTCACCGTCGGTCTGCTGCTATCGGTTTTCGCTCTCTGTCAGTTGCTCGCTGGGCCTCCGCTCGGTCAGCTCTCGGATCGAATTGGCAGGAAACCTGTATTGGTGATTAGCCAGATCGGCACACTTGCGGGATACATACTGCTCGCCTTATCGAACACCCTATGGCTGATCTTCTTGGCGAGGATTATCGACGGCTTGACTGCGGGAAACATTTCGGTCGCGCACGCCTACGTCTCGGACAATACTCAGCCGCAACAGAGGACAAAGGCATTCGGTATCGTCGGAGCTGCTTTCGGCCTAGGCATGCTCGTTGGGCCAAGCCTCGGCGGGCTTCTGGCCAGGCACAGCCTGACGACGCCGATTTGGGGAGCTTGCGTTCTTTCGGCCCTCAGCATCGTGGCGACGGCCGTACTGTTGCCAAAGGGGATAAAGGCTGAGCACAAAGGACCGTCCGAGACTCTGTTTCCCGTCAAACCAATCCTGGATTGCTTCCGCGATCCAGCGACCGGCGGAATCTTTTTTCTCTTGTCTCTTTTCTATTTTGTCTTCAACACATTCATATCGGGGTTCGCCCTGTTTCTAGCCGGACGCGTCAGCTGGGGAGGAAAGCCGATCGGACCACAGACCGCTGGGTTTATGTTCGCTTACGCCGGCCTCCTGAATTTTTTCTTCCAGGCAATCGCTCTGGGACACCTCTTACGGTGGTTCCGGGAGCGTACCTTGGTCTTCGCTGGTTTCCTGCTGATGGCCATCGGATTTGGCGCGCTCTCGCTGAGCCATACAGCCCTCGTAACGCTGGTATTCCTTACTCTGAGCCACAGTGGTGCGGCGGTACTCAGGCCGACGATCACGGCGCGGCTCTCTAAACGTGTTTCACCACGGCGTCAGGGTCTGGTGATGGGAGTCAATCAATCCGTAATGTCGATTGCTTCTGTTATCGCACCTCTGGTGGTAGGCATTTTGATCAATCATGGCTTATACGTTGGCTGGGCTCTCTGGATGTCTGCAATCGCCGTTGCAGGTGCATTTGGCGTGTCACGTATTTCGTCCATGAGAGATGAACCAGTGGTGAGTTAGCTACCGTAGGTCTAGGTAACGATAAGTCGGTTAGTGGTCACCAATCTGGTTGAATCCACTTGGATTGATAACCGGCTATCACGGCTATCAATCCAAGTGAAGGTTGCTATTGGCTCGTTACGGCCTTCTCGACGAGTGGTAAGTCATTAATTCGCTAAAGAGAGCTCTTTGATTTGCCGCAGAACCCTTCGCCGCGTTACATGCAAACAACCCCTCCAAGCTTGTACGCCACACGACACTGGAAAGATTTACGTATCCGCTAGATTCCTCGAATGACGGGAAAACATGGAAACATCTTGGGAATGCGGGGACAGGTCACTCATCCACCAAGCTCGCTCTGTCGTCTGCGCATCTAGCCGAACCAGGCTTCCTGGACAGTGGCTTTGTAGCTAACGTTGAGCCGTATCTATTGAGCGAGGAACGAGTTCACGTCGGACTTCGGCGATGATCCGCCAAAAGCTTGTTCTGTTTATTCTCCCGTCGACATCGCGATAGAAGATAGACCATACTCCAACTCAATGACTCAATGAAGCCTGTTGCTTCCATCGCGGCTGGAGGGCCGAAGCTGCTTACCGCCGCCGGCTAACTTTAGAAAGCCTGATGGTCCAAGGTCCAACGAAAGCACGAACGCCAACTCCCTCGCAGACTCTCCCACATCTCCAAATCTGAGTTCCCTGGTGGCATTAGGGACATCGTCAGGGTTGCAGGTGATCAGAAAATCAGTAGAGCATCTCTGACCCTTCTGCATCGATGGCCGGTTGGGAACAATACGGGAACATCTACAATTAAGCATTTTCAACAACTTACAAAGAGCGAATAAAAATAGCCTCGGAGAATCCAGGCCGCAACCTTTGGTAAATCATTGATTCTAAATGGTGGCCAGAGACGGGATCGAACCGCCGACGCCGGCCTTTTCAGGGCCGCGCTCTACCACTGAGCTATCTGGCCTCGGGGAACTCGAGGGCGCTGCTTCCGCCTCATTGTGTCTGAGTCCCGCAGGGTGGCGACACGGCACAAGCAACAAGAGTCAGTATAGCAATCGTCTCGCGGTGCGCAAAACCTCCCCCTCCGGCCTAGCAACCTCCCCCTCCGGCCTGGCAACCTCCCCCTCCGGCCTAGCAGCCTCCCTAGGCGCCGCCTCCGGGAACGCGCGTTTACACTGCAAGAAGCGACGCATGCGCATTGTCCTCACCAGCTTCGGCACCCTTGGCGATATCCATCCCCTGATCGCCCTGGCATTCGAGTTGCAGCGCCGAGGTCATCTTCCCGTTCTCGCAGTCCCTGAACTCTTCCGCCCGAAAATCGCTTCCCTGGGCTTCGAATTTGCCCCCGTCGGTCCCATTCTTGATCCAGAAGACAACCAACTGGTCGCCATGTTGATGGACATCCGCAAGGGGACCGAGCGTACCCTCCGCGAGATACTGTTTCCTGCCATCCGGCAGAGCTATCAGGAATTGCTCGCAGCCGTCGAAGCGAAGGGGGGCGCCGACCTGATGCTCGCCGGTGAACTCGTCTACCAGGCCCCCATCGTGGCCGAGGTCACGGGTATCCCCTGGGCCTCTCATGTACTCGCGCCGCTATCGTTTTTCTCCCGCTACGATGCGCCTGTGCTGCCGCCCTATCCCATGCTGGCACGCTTACAGCCAGCCTTGCCCGGAATGGGAAGGGTCATCGCCCGCTTCGCCCGTTGGGTAACGCGGAGCTGGCCGGAGCCGATCTATCAGCTACGCTCCGAATTGGGACTGGGCCGTGGCCCGGATCCGATTTTCGAAGCCAAGCATTCGCCCTCTCTCGTGCTGGCCATGTTTTCGCCCCTGTTGGGCGAGCCCCAGCCGGATTGGCCGGCTGCCACCAAGGTGACCGGCTTCGTTTTCTACGATGGCGACGCAGGCCATCGAGATCTGCCCCTGGAGCTAGAGAGCTTTCTGCAGCAGGGGCCACCGCCGCTGGTTTTTACGCTGGGCTCGGCAGCGGTTCTCGATGCTGGAGATTTTTACCAGCAAAGCGTGCTGGCCGCGGGGTTGACGGGCCAACGTGCTGTGTTGCTGGTGGGCAGCGACCCACGGAATCTTCCCAGCGAGATTCCAGAGAATGTGTGTGTAGCCAACTACGCGCCCTATTCCAAGCTCTTCCCCCGCGCCTCGGTGATCATTCACCAGGGCGGCGTGGGCACAACCGCGCACGCACTGAAGTCCGGCAAGCCCATGCTGGTGATGCCTTACAGCCATGACCAGCCGGACAATGCGCGCCGCGTGCGGCGCCTGGGCGTGGCCCGCGTGATACGGCGCCGCCGTTACTCCGCCGAAACGGCTGCGCGCCATATCGCGACATTGCTGGAAAAGGGGCGCGTGCGGCGGCGCGCAGCCAGGATCGGTGAGCAGTTGCGCAGGGAAGATGGATTGAAGGCTGCCTGTGATGCGCTCGAAGCACTGGGCAAAGATTCGTAGCCAGCAGCAGTAACGAGCTGACAAAAACCTCGTCTGTATATAAGTCGCTACCAACAGGTACGGATTCTAAGCGCTTTGGGGAGCGAACCTCACCCAGCAACTTATTCCGCAACCCGGAAAGTCAGTCCCTTTCCGGAAGAGCGAAGAGAGATCGGTGGATCGAGAGGATGAACAGCAGCACAACGTGGTTAAATGCATTACCTATGGCTGAAGAAGACCTAGCGTTGCGGCTACTAGCTGGCGCACTCCCGCAGCTCCAAGCATCGTTCCAGGATCTGCCCGTCCGCGCGCAGCCGGCGCCCGCCTTCGAAGCCATGGCCTCGGTTATGAGCCAGGTGGCGGAGCGAATGGCAGACAACTATCCCTATTTCCATCCTCTTTACGCCGGGCAGATGCTCAAGCCGCCTCACCCGCTCGCCAGCGCCGCTTATGCGTTGGCCATGCACATCAATCCCAACAATCACGCACTCGACGGCGGCCGTGCCAGCTCGCGCATGGAAGTGGAAGCTGTTCGCGCAATTGCCGCAATGTTTGGCTGGACAAATTTTCTGGGACATCTCACCAGCGGCGGAACCTTTGCCAACCTGGAGGCGCTCTGGGTCGCAGGCCAACTGGCTCCCGGCAAGCGCATCGTCGCCTCTGAGCAGGCGCACTACACTCACGGCCGAATCAGCGCTGTCCTGGGCTTGCCCTTCACGAATGTGGCGTCCGATCACAGGGGCCGGATGGACTTGGCGGCGCTCGAGTCTGCTCTTCAAAGAGGAGACGTTGGCACCGTTGTGGTGACGCTGGGTACTACTGCTACCGGCGCTGTCGATCCTCTGCACGCAGTGCTCGCGCTGCGCGAACGTTATTCGTTTCGCTTGCATGTGGACGCCGCCTACGGAGGATATTTCACCCTCATCTCGTCTTTGGACGAGGAGGCCACGCGCGCGTTTGCTTGCCTGGAACAGGCTGACTCGATCGTCGTAGACCCGCACAAACACGGGCTACAACCGTACGGATGTGGATGCATTCTTTTTCGCGAGCCGGCGATTGGCCGCTTTTACAAACACGATTCGCCGTATACTTACTTCACTTCTCACGATCTTCATTTGGGCGAAATTAGTTTGGAGTGCTCACGCGCCGGTGCATCGGCGGTCGCATTGTGGGCAACGCAGCAGTTGTTGCCGCTCATCAAAGACGGAGAGTTTGCCCAGGGCCTGAGCGATAGCCGCGAGGCGGCGATGCGAATGCACAAGAAAATAAGCGCGGATGAGCGCTGGGTGTCGGCCTTTGCGCCACAGCTCGACATCCTGGTTTGGGCTGTGCGTGATGGCAGCGTGGCCGCATCGTCCCGTCTGGCGCAGGAAATCTTCGCCGCCGCGGCCGGCGAAGATCTTCATCTCGCCCTGGTGCAACTACCTGGAAGATTTTTCCCGCCTGGTTCATGGCCTGACCAAACCGGTAACGTCACTTGCCTGCGTTCTGTGCTGATGAAGCCGCAACACCTCGATTGGCTGGAAACCATCTGGAGCAAGTTAAGCCAAGTGACAAATAAGGTTCTGGCCAAGAACCCCCCAATAAATGCAAAATGCGCTTGCTGAAAATTAAATCGAGCGAAATGCGCTCCCACAGAAGCACTAGTGGATTCGACAGAAGTATCAGTTTGATTGGTGATAAAAGCCAGGCAGTCGATGGTTAGAATAGACGTACTTTCGGACAAGCAGTAACCATAGGCACGGTTGACGGGAAAGAATCAGCGTAGGCCTGCACTTCAATTCAGTTAGCGCCAGGTCACGTAGTGGCAAACAGGGAGAGACGCAGGATGCATTTTTCGAACCAGCAGCGCGATTTTTCTTCGATGGGCCTCTCTGAACGCGGAGGGGTTGTAGCGTACTTTTCCATGGAAATCGCCATCGCACCCGACATGCCCACTTACAGCGGCGGACTCGGAGTGCTCGCAGGAGACACCATGCGGTCCGCAGCCGACCTTGGTTTAGGGCTGTGCGCCGTCACCCTACTTCACCGCAAAGGCTACTTTCAACAGCATCTCGATGCCAGGGGATTACAGAGCGCCGAAGACCAACCTTGGCCGCTCGAAAAAATGCTCCTGCTCGAAGACGCCACCGTTGAGGTAGTGATTGAAGATCGTCCTGTCGTCGTTCGTGCATGGCGATACGATCTCGAGGGGGTAACCGGGCATACCATCCCGATCTACCTCCTCGATACCGATCTGCCGGAAAACGATTCTCGCGATCGGGTGCTTACCGACCATCTCTATGGTGGCGATACCGACTATCGCTTGCGCCAGGAAGCGGTTCTGGGAATCGGCGGGGTGCGCATCCTTGAAGCTTTGAATTACGAGGTAAACGTATACCATATGAACGAAGGCCACGCCGCGCTGCTGACGGTGGGCCTGATGGAACTTCAACTGGGTGGCCAGCGGAACGGCCTCATTGAAGAGCGGGACAAACAGGCTGTCCGCGACCGCTGCGTATTTACGACCCACACCCCGGTGCCCGCCGGACACGATCGCTTTTCCAAGGAGCAGGCGTACCGGATTCTCGGCCCGCAAGTTGCCAGCCTTTTGGAGCGGATGGGTGGCTTCCACGACGGCATGCTCAACATGACGTATGTGGCGCTGGCCTCGTCACGCTTTGTCAACGGTGTTGCCATGCAGCACGGCAAAATCTCGCGGGAGATGTTCCCGGATTATGAGATCGACGCCATCACCAACGGAGTGCACGCGGCCACCTGGACCGCTCCTCCTATGCAGGCCATCTTCGATCGCAGCATCTCGCGCTGGCGCAAAGACAACTTTCAATTTCGTTATGCCATCGATGTTCCCTTGCGCGAAATCGAGAGGGCACACGCGCAATCGAAGCGCACCCTCATCGACATGGTTGCCGAGCGCACCGGGATCACCCTGCGCAGCAACGTCTTCACTATCGGTTTCGCCCGCCGCGTGGCTACCTACAAGCGAGCCGATCTGCTGCTCACCGATCCTGAGCGGTTGGTTCGCCTCGCGGAAAAATTCCGCGGCATGCAGATTCTCTTCAGTGGCAAAGCCCATCCTCACGATGAACCAGGCAAAAAGCTCATCCAGGAGATTTTCCAGGTGGCAAACAGCTTGGATTCGGATGCGCTCAAGATTGTGTACCTGGAAAACTACGAATGGAAGTTGGCGTCCATGCTCACCGCGGGTGTCGATCTGTGGTTGAACACTCCGCGCCGTCCCTTCGAGGCATCGGGCACCAGCGGCATGAAGGCGGCGCTCAACGGTGTCCCCAGCCTTAGTGTTCTTGACGGTTGGTGGGTGGAGGGCTGCATCGAAGGCGTCACTGGCTGGGCCATACCCGACAGTGATTCACCGGAAGACGAGGTCGCCAGCCTTTACGAGCGACTGGAGTCAACCATCCTTCCCCTCTATTACGGCAACCCGGAGCAATGGCGCACCATCATGCGTTCCACGATTGCGCTCAATGGCTCATTCTTCAACACCCATCGCATGCTTCAGGAGTACATCTCAAACGCCTACTATCCGGACAAGAACGTCAGCATCTCCAGCGACGCGCTCGAGTCCGCCCTCGCGAAGTAGGTCTGTTCACCTCAAAAGCCGGACAGGTCAAGCCTGTCCGGCTTTTTTACGTCTACTGGCAAAGAATAGCGGATGGGAAGCGTTTGGCTACAAAATGTTACAGGGATCTACGCTTCCGGATTCTGAATCAACTTCCCACACAGAACATCCCACACTGTGGGAGTGGGGAGCAAAGCGGTTTTCCCCTCGAATGCAACTTTCGTCGTGCAAAACCGTATAATTTGAGTGTGGCCGTGAATTTTGCCCCAAAGCCCCATTCCGCAAAGAGGGTTCAGCAAACTTCCTGGAAAGCCCGAAAGACGCGTTAACAACCTATTCGCCTGTACTTCCGCCTGGGCTTGCCAGGTCTTTGCCGGGCATTCCAACCGCCCTATGGAGTGAGTAGCAAATGTGGATTGTTCGTCTCGCGTTACGGCGCCCTTATACCTTCGCCGTATTCGCGCTGTTGTTGCTGATCCTTGGGCCACTCTCGATCCTGAACACCCCGGTCGATATTTTTCCCAACATTAATATTCCGGTGGTGAGCATTGTCTGGCAGTACCAGGGCCTATCAGCCGTGGATTTGGCTAACCGCATCGTCACTCTGACCGAACGGACGTTGACCACCACGGTCGACAATATCGAGCACATCGAATCGCAAACGCTGGACGGCGTGGCGGTGGAAAAAGTCTACTTCCAGCCGCACGTGAACGTGGCCACCGCCATCGCGCAGATCACGGCGATCTCCCAGACGCAGCTGCGGCAGCTTCCCCAAGGCACCACCCCGCCTCTCGTTATCGTCTACACCGCATCGAGCGTACCCATCCTGCAGCTTGGCCTCTCGGGTGAGGGCCTCTCCGAACAACAACTGAACGATTTCGGCCTGAATTTCATCCGCACTCAGCTGGCTACCGTCGAAGGCGCCTCCAGCCCCTTTCCCTACGGCGGCAAGCAGAGAGAGGTGATGGTCGATCTGAACCTTCAGGCGCTTCAGGCTCGGGGGCTATCCCCGAACGATGTCGTGAATGCCCTCGGCGTCCAGAATCTGATTTTGCCTTCGGGAACCATGAAGGTGGGCAATTTCGAGTATCAACTGGCTACCAACAGCGCCCCCACGACGATCGAGGGGCTGAACGATATTCCCATCAAGAGCATCAATGGGGCAGTCGTCTATGTCAAAGACGTGGCCCATGTGCGCGATGGTTTTCCGCCGCAAACCAATATCGTTCGCGTGGATGGCCAGCGCGCCAGCCTGATGACCGTGCAGAAGAACGGGAACGTTTCCACCCTGGACATCATTTCGCATATCCGGACCCTCCTGCCGATCATTGCGTCATCCCTGCCCCCGCAGTTGAGGATAACCCCGTTGTCCGATCAATCGATTTTTGTGCGCGGCGCCATCGGGGGGGTGGTGCGCGAGGGCATTATCGCCGGCTGCCTCACCGGTGTCATGATCCTGGTCTTTCTGGGCAGCTGGCGTAGCACCCTCATCATTGCCGTTTCCATCCCTCTTTCCATTCTTGTCTCCTTGATTGTGCTCAGCGCGCTGGGCGAGACCATCAACATCATGACCCTGGGTGGGCTGGCGCTGGCGGTCGGCATCCTGGTCGATGACGCCACGGTAGAGATCGAGAACATCAATCGAAATTTGGAAGAAGGCAAAGAGGTGGAGCAGGCGATCCTGGACGGCGCCGCGCAGATCGCCATTCCCGCTTTTGTTTCCACCCTTTCAATCTGCATTGTCTTTGTGCCCATGTTCTTCATGGGAGGGGTCGCCAAGTTTCTCTTTGTGCCGTTGGCGGAAGCCGTCATTTTTGCCATGCTGGCTTCGTATTTCCTGTCCCGCACCGTGGTTCCGACCATGGCCAAGTACCTGCTGCAGGAACATGACCCGGCGAGCGAGAAGCAGAAATATCAAAGCCGCAATCCGCTGGTGCGCGCCCAGCTGGCGTTCGAGCACAGGTTTGAGCAGCTTCGCACTTTTTATTTTCGCGTGTTGCAGCTGGCCATCGGGCACAGCACGATCTTTCTTATCCTGTTTTTCGTTTTTACGATCGGCTCGTTTGCCCTGCTTTACCCCTGGCTGGGACAGGACTTCTTTCCTTCCGTGGACGCCGGCTCATTTAAACTCCACGTTCGCGCACCTACCGGCACCCGTATCGAAGAAACGGCACGCCTGTGCGATCAAATCGACAATGCTATTCGCCGCGAGATCCCCAAACAAGAAGTCGTCAGCATCATCGACAACATCGGCATTCCGTTCTCCGGAATAAATCTCTCCTACACCAGCAGCGGAGTGGTGAGCGCGGCCGACGCCGACATCACGGTGCAGTTGACCGAAAAGCACCATCCGACTGATGACTATGTGCAGGATCTCCGCGCCAAGCTCAACGATGAGTTCCCGGGCACGATTTTCTACACCTTGCCGGTGGATATGGTGACCCAGATCCTGAATTTCGGTCTGCCCGCACCGATCGATATCCAGGTCGTCGGGCATGACGTTCAGGGCAATCGCGAATTCATTGATCGCCTGCTGAAGGATGTTAGCTACGTGCCAGGTACGGCCGATCTGCGGATTCAGCAGCCGTTCAACACCCCACATTTTCTGGTGAATGTCGACCGGACCAAAGCGCAGGACATCGGGTTGACCCAGCGGGATGTGGCCGGCAGCTTGCTCGCCTCCACCGCCGGCAGCTATCAGACCGCTCCTACGTTCTGGCTGGATCCGAGAAATGGCGTCAGTTACAACATTTCGGCCCAAACTCCACAGTACGACTTGCAATCTCTGATAGACCTGGAAAACATTCCCGTGACGGGCAGCGGCACTCTGAACACGGTGAGCCCTAGCCCGTTTCTCTCCGTAGGCGCAGCCAGCCTCACCCCGGTGGGAACCGGAGCCACTCCTTCGACCGCCTCTGGAGTCGCGCCGATCCAGATTCTGGGTAATCTGTCCAACATCGTTCGCGGCGCAGAGCCCACCACTATCAGCCACTACAACATCGCTCCGGCGCTGGATATTTATGGCAACGTGGTGAACAGCGACTTGCGTAGCGTGTCGGAAAAGATTGCCCAAATCGTCGCCCAGCATCGCAAGGAACTGCCCCGCGGTTCGCAGATACAAATCCGCGGCCAGGTGGAGACGATGAACTCCTCATTTATCGGCCTGACCAGCGGCCTGGCCTTTTCCATCCTGCTGGTTTACCTGCTCATCGTGGTGAACTTTCAGTCCTGGCTTGATCCCTTTATGATCATTGCCGCGCTGCCGGCCGCGTTATGCGGCATCGTTTGGATGTTGTTCATTACCGGAACCCACATCAGTGTGCCGGCGCTGACTGGTTCCATCATGACCATGGGTGTGGCGACGGCAAATTCCATCCTGGTGATCAGTTTTGCCCGCGAGCAAATGGAAGTAAATGCGGGCGATGCGCACGCAGCCGCGCTGCAGGCGGGATATACCCGCTTCCGGCCGGTGCTGATGACCGCGTTAGCCATGATGATTGGTATGGTGCCCATGGCCCTCGGCTTGGGCGACGGGGGCGAACAAAATGCTCCGCTGGGCCGGGCGGTCATCGGCGGATTGCTGTTGGCGACCGCGGCCACCCTGTTTTTCGTGCCGACTTTGTTCAGCGTCATCCACGGATGGCTGGCAGCTCGTAGAAAGCGGACCGCGGCTGCCGCAGGCCCAACAGATCTGGAAGACTAGCAATAACACCGGAGAGAGTGTGGAAATGGATCAGGAAAGAAGAAACGAGCAGGCGCAAACGGCGGGTCAGGAACACGGTACGATTCCTGATGCTCCGCCGCTGTCCGGGCGCGTAGCCGTTATCTTGATCGTGGTTCTTGTCATCCTGTCGGTGGTGGTGGGAATCGCCGGCATTGTCCCCCGGGTGCGCGCCCGCACCACCCTCGAGAACCGGACGAATACGCTCGCCGCACCTGCCGTGATCACGATTTCCCCACAGCAGGGTAAAGTCGAGCGAGAAGTCATTCTGCCCGGCAACATGTATGCCTTCAGCGATGCTTCGCTCTATGCCCGGACCGATGGTTATCTGAGCAAGTGGTATTTCGACATCGGCAGCCATGTCAAAAAGGGACAGTTGCTGGCGGTGATCAGTTCCCCTGAGGTCGACAAGCAGCTGCTGCAGGCACGCGCAGATTTGGCGACAGCGGAAGCTACTGCGGGCCTGGCCAAAACCAACTCCAGCCGGTATCAGGGTTTGCTCACGCAAAATGCGGTTTCCAAGCAGGATACCGACACCTTCGTCAGCCAGGCGGCTTCCACCAGCTCGGCGGTCAAGTCGGCCCAGGCGAATGTGGAGCGGCTGCAGGAACTGCAATCGTTCGAAAAAATCTATGCCCCGTTCAGCGGAACGATTACCGCGCGCGGGGTCGATGTGGGGCAGCTGATCAACGCGGGCGCGGGCACGCAGATGTTTCGCATTTCCGACATCAGCACTCTGCGTGTGTACGTGAATGTTCCCCAAGTCTATTCTCAGGTCGCGGTCCAGGGCACCAAGGCGCGGCTTACGCTCACCGAATTTCCAGGGCAGATCTTTACCGGCAAGCTGGTGCGCACGGCCAAGGCGATCGATCCCAGTTCACGCACCCTGCTGGTCGAAATCGATGTAGATAACCACAACGGCAAGCTGCTGCCTGGGGCCTACACCTCCGTCCACCTGGATGTACAAAACGCCGTTGTCCCCTTCATCATTCCTGTTTCCGCACTGATCTTTCGCGGCTCTGGATTGCAGGTGGGGACGGTCGTCGCGGGACCGAACGGAGATCAGTCCAAGCTCGTCACCGTGAAGCTCGGCGAAGATGATGGGTCGACTGTCCAGGTCGTCGATGGCCTCGACGCTCAGTCGCGCGTTATCGAAAATCCGACCGATTCGCTGATCGATGGGGAGCCGGTACGTGTGGTGCACCCAGCGAAAGCAGGGGGCGGGCCCGAATGAAGCAAGGCCGTTTTTTGCTGGCGGGAAGCCTTCTTGCCTTGCTGGCTGGTTGCACCGTCGGCCCCAATTATCATAGGCCCGATGCTCCGACGGCCCCGGCCTTCAAAGAGAGTGCTGTCGTGCCTCCGCCCGACCTTCCCAACGGCGGATGGAAGCAGGTCACTCCGAACGACAGCGCCATACGGCCCAATTGGTGGGAGATCTATCAGGACCCGGAATTGGACAAGCTAGAGCAGCAGGTTGCGGTCTCCAACCAGACGCTCAAAGCTTCGTATGAGCAGTACATGCAGGCCCGGGCGGCGATCCAGTATTACCGCTCCCAGTACTATCCGACGGTGCAGGTTGGGCCCTCGGCTTCGCGCGATCGCCAGTCGCAGAACCGCCCGCTGTATGTCCCGGGCAGTAAGACAACTTACAACGATCTGTTTTTGCAGGGCCAAGTTGCATGGGAGCCAGACCTCTGGGGAAGCATTCGCCGCGCGGTAGAAGCGCAACGGGCGACTGCCCAGGCCACAGCGGCTGACTTGGCGAATGTCGATTTGAGCCTGCGCTCGGAGCTGGCGATGGATTACTTCGAGTTGCGCGGCCTGGATACCCAGCAACGGCTGCTCGACAACACCGTGCAGCAATTCGATCAGTATTTGCCGCTGACCAAGACCCGCTTCACCGGCGGAGTCGCCACCGACTCGGATGTAGCACTGGCGCAAACCCAGCTTGACCAGACTCGGGCTCAGGCTATTGATGTAGGGGTCGCGCGGGCCCAGTATGAGCATGCCATCGCCACCCTTACCGGAACTCCGGCCTCCAGTTTTGGATTGCCGCCTGCGCCGCTTGATTTGCCATTGCCCCAGGTGCCGGTGGGTGTGCCTTCGCAGTTGTTGGAGCGTCGTCCTGACGTGGCCGCTGCGGAACGGCGCACGAACGCGGCCAACGCCCAGATAGGGATCGCGATCGCAGCGTACTACCCCACCATCAATATCACCGGCACCGGTGGCTTTGAGAGTAGGAGCGCAAGCACCCTGATCCAGGGGCCAAGTTCGCTCTGGTCACTTGGAGGCTCGGCGGTGGAGTTGCTGTTCGATGCCGGCCGCCGTCATGCCCTGACCGAAGAAGCTAAGGACACCTATGAGCAGAATGTGGCCAATTACCGGCAGACCGTGCTGCAGGCCTTCCAGGAAGTTGAGGACAGTCTTTCCGGCCTGCGCATTCTCAACGGCGAATCGGTAGCGCAGCAAAGGGCAGTAGACTCGGCACGGCGTTCCCTGCAGATTTCGACCAACCGCTACAAGGGCGGCGTCACCACGTATCTAGAGGTGATCACGGCACAGACAACACAGTTGTCGAACGAGCGAACCGCCGCTGACATCACCACCCGCGAGTTTGCCGCCAGCGTACAGCTCATCAAGGCGCTGGGCGGAGGCTGGGACACGACAAAACTGCCTACCCCCTGATTGGTAAGGGCAGAGCTTTTAGAGTCTGCGCGAGAATCGGAAACGAAACCTGATGGGTGCCCCATGTTCGCATTAGCGTACGTGGGCCGATTACGAATTCTTCGAATGCTTTCACTCGACGAGCAAAAAATTGGAAAGGCTTCGCCGTCCTTTTCGGCCCACGTACGCTGGCGCGAACATGGGGCACCCATCAGGTTTCGTTTGGTTCTTCAGTTCCGATTCAACCCTATGAATTCGGCAGCGAACCGGTAGTAAACACCTGTTCCGCCAGGCCGCCCGCGATACGGTAAATCACAAACTCGCGATCGCGGCTACTGCGCAATTCGAAAATCAGATCTCCTCGATTATTCGCTCTCGCATCCACAGCGTCGACCAACCGCATTTTCGGTGTCACATCCAAGTGGTCGTCATCCGTGACCGACTTGAACAGCACCTTAGGCACCCCGTTAAAATCCGGCTGCGCGATGAGGGTGACGTATTTCACCTTGCCCGCGCGATTCTGTGTTTCCCCGGAAAACACCAGCGTCGCTCCGCCGCTATAAGTCAGCTCATAGGCCTTAAAGCGCTCATTGGCAAACACATACTTCGGGGTGGTTGGCGGTGGCGTTGTGCTCGGCTTCTTTCGCGGGGTCGATGTCGTGGCGGCATGCGGCTTGGCCGGGGTTTTCGCTGGAGGCTCGCTGGCTGCGACCGCGTCCCCGGCGGCAAGCTCCATTTGCTGCTGCATTTTTGCCGCGTCCCCCGGGTCGGGCCACAGATACAAAAACGGATGAGGTTCGCCCTCCCCGGTATCGGAAACCGCGATCATTTGCTGCAGACTCGATGGGACGCCCGTCAGCTGAGCAGGTTGATACTCGTCCTTAGGCGTCTGCTGGCCATGCGCCATGTGCGGCCGATCCGGATCAGCCCCACCAGAGGAGTTTCGGGCGACGGCCCGGTTGTGTTGCTGGAGGCAGTTGAGGCCCCACTCGATGAGTCGGAGTGCTTATGCAGAGTAGGACGATCCGGGTCGGACGGTGGCTTGCTGGAAGCTGAGGTATTGGTCGAAGACGAGGATGAGGAGGAATCCGATGACGAATCCGCGCGTCTGCGCAGGGTAGGGCGATCGGGGTCTGAGGATTGCGAATTGCCGGAGCCCGAGCTATTGGACGAAGACGAGTCCGACGACCCAGAACCGCCGCTAGAATCGCGGCCCTTGAAATGAGGCTTCCGTCGCCGCGTCTGTCACCTCATGGGTGTTCTTGCCTTGCTTGGCAGGCCGCGCCGCCCGCTTGACCGGAGCAGCCATAGGTTTCCATGCGCCATAGCCGAACCAGTAGCCCTGCACGTCCTGGGCGGTGTTGACATCGAACAGCCCCCGGGCCACCCCTGCATCCTGCAGCACGTACTCCGTTCCCGGTTCCAGGGCCAGAGGTTCCGGCTTAGCCAGGTACAGCCCACCCGGCTGATACTTTTCGCCGTCAAAGACGGAAATAGGAATGATCCGGCTGGCGCTAGGCTTCCCGACTTCCCCGGTCCACTCGAGTACGGCCACGGCACGCACAGTGGGGGCCGTTTTCTTTTTGCTTTCGACACGTCCGGGATACTGCGCCCATGCGGTGGCGGCCAAGACTGCCAGCACCGCCAAGCTGCACGCGACTTTTGTCG
>CAWITT010000003.1:0-318295 GCA_963839025.1 uncultured Acidobacteriaceae bacterium | reverse complement strand
GGCAAATCGCTGACTATGCTCAGACTCCAACCTCGATCTACACCAACGCGAGAAACATGGCGGACATTCTGCCGGAGAATGTGACGCTCGGAGGGATCCCGGGACAGCTTACTCATCCCCGCCCCGCGCGCCGCCGGCGGTAATTACGTAAGCTGTCCCCCTATTTCCCGAAGACCCGTGTCCCCCACGATTAGTAACGGGAAACGCCCCAGGGTCCGGTATGCCGGCGTTGCGGCCCGATCAGAATTCCAGGACACTGGCGACTTATCAGGACTGGTCCTTGCTTCGCGTCTCAACTCTACGCAATCAGGATGAGAACCCTCGTGCTGGTTCTGGTTGTTATTTGTTACACCGAACGCTGCTTCGCTTCATTGGAAACCTGCGCGGATTTCTCTAACACCGCGCCCGAGGCGATCACGTAAAAGAGTACGGAGGGTTGCGCCATCCGCATATCCAACCGCCGCCGCGATGGCCTCGATATCCTAACTGTCGCGATGAAGAAGGGACTGAGCGTGTTCCACGCGCAGATCCTGGAAGTAGTCGAGCGGAGACTTGCCCAATATGGCATGGCAACGGCGCTGCAAGGTTCGAGCGCTAGTCGCGAGTGCTTTGGACACGATTGCAGAGAAAAGCCATCCTTCAAATTAATCCGGGCCCAACGTTCGAAACGCAGGATCATCGGATCTGCTTGGGCGAGGTGATTCGGGATGATGAACGGTGCCTGGGAAGATCGTAGATCGGCAGTCAGGTAGCGAGACACAGTGTCTGCCAGTTCAGGGCTCGCCTGTCGGATGATCCAGAGCGCCAAGTCGAGATGTCCCATGGCTGATCCGGCCGTGACGCCGATCGTGCATGGAACCACCATACGAGATTCGTCTAGCTGCACGTACGGAAACCGCTGTCGGAAGAACGGCGCGAGCGACCAGGTGGTGGTGGATTCCTGCTGATCAAGAAGACCTGTTTCCGCGAGAATGAATGTGCCCATGCACGCCGCACCGATCAGGGTCCCCTTGGCGCTCCACCTCAGCAGTTGTGACTTCGCATCACGCATGTCCGCCCGCTCAAGTTTGGCGAAGAGCTCATCCGGTGTTCCGGCGATCACCGCAGGGACGAGAACCCAGTCCGGCCTCGAATCAGGCTTGATGGATTGGACAGGCACCGTGAAGCCCTGCGAGGTACGCACGTTTCGCCGAACGCCAACGGTCGTGACTTCGAAGCGAGGGGTTCCGCCGAACAGCTTGGCAGATAAGCAGCTTGCCGTGGAGAACGCATCCAACGTAACGGACAGCCCTGTATCGAAGACCCCCTCGATAGCGAGTATGACTATCCGCATGGCGTAAATGACCTCAAAGTTGTCGTTAGCGACAATGTTATTGTACCGCGAAGAGGACTAATGTATCTCTTGTTGCACCTGGCGTTCCGCACGCGGCAATGACAGCACAACCAAACTTTTCAGGAGAACTCCACTATGAGCGCCTTCGACAACATGCTGTTTCGTAACAAAGACTTTGCCGCCCAGGATTCCGCCGCAGGCACACCCATGCCTTCCCTTTCAGAGACCCTTCCCGACGTAAAGGCGCTTATCATCACCTGCGCCGATATGCGCGTCGACCCGGCTCATGTGCTTGGCGTCGAATCGGGCGAAGCGGTCGTCATGCGCAACATTGGCGGACGCATCACGCCGGGTCTGGTCGAGCAGATCGGCATGCTAGGACGCATCGGCCAGGTCGCAGGAGCGACTCCCGGTGGCGGCGGAGAATTCCACATCGTGATCCTTCAGCACACAGATTGCGGCATCACGCGCCTTGCCAAGGACTCGGCTATGCTGGCGAACTACTTTCAGATACCCGAAAGTGAAGTGGAGACGAAGACCGTTCTCGATCCGCGCAGCGCCATTGCTATGGATGTTGCGGCGCTCAGAGCAATTACGGCACTACCTGCTTCGTGGATGATTTCCGGTGTCAAATATGACATCACCACCGGCCTGGCAGAGGTCGTGGTTCCACCTGCGCCGCTACGCACCGCTTGAGATTATGCGCACGCAAGAGATGTCGACCGCTCTTGTGTGCGCATAGGTACCGATAAACGCGCCAGGGTCCCGGTATCCCGGCGTCGAGGCCAGATAAAAATTCCTGGACACTGGCCGACCTATGAGGACTTACCTAGCGCCTACGAGCGCATCAGCGATCTGCATGATTTCAGAAACTTCTGGATAGTATGATCGCTGTCAATAGTCAACAATTCCCCTTGAAGTGTGTCGGACAGAACGATGAATTATTGGCTCACAACCCATTGGCCACGTCAGCAAGACACACCGAGCAGCGAACCGTACAAGGACGTATGGGTGAAGGACGGCCAGTGGGACGTCATTAAGCAGTTGGTTCCCGGAGACCTTGTCTTTATATATGAGTCGAGATCGGGCCCATTACCATTGGGTCATAATCCGGATGGGGTTTATGCGCCAGACGGGACCGGTACTTTGAGCAAATGGCTCTCGTAAAGTTCCAGTCCCGTCTGGCGCATAAACCCCATGCCCGCCCTTCGTGCTGCAGCTGGTAATTACGTAAGCTGTCCCCCTATTCCCCAGTTCTCTCCCCTATTTATGCCGATCTCCGCGGTATGCCACCGACACTGTTCGTGACGAGCACCCGCGACCTGCTGCTGAGCAACACATCGAACCTGCATCGTGCTTTTCTTCGCGCGGGTGTGGACGCGCACCTGATTGTTTACGATGGGTTAAGCCATGCATTTTGGTACAACCCGAACCTTCCCGAATCGAAGGAAGCCGACAATTTTATGGTGCGGTTCTTCGAGGCCCGTCTCGAGAAATAGGCACCGGGTTCTTGGCGCACACAGCGGTATTGGGCGGGCAAATCGCTGACTATGCTCAGACTCCAACCTCGATCTACACCAACGCGAGAAACATGACGGACATTCTGCCGGAGAATGTGACGCTCAGCAGCTATCCGCGATCTCGGAGATGCGGGCCAGGAGATGGGGGCCAAGGAGATGCGGGCCAGACGAAATAATCCCTGATCTTCGCCGGCGTCAGATAGGAAGTTGTTTCGTCTGGCCCCCATCTTCTAGGCGCTTTATAGCTGCGACTGAATTCCTCATATACACTCACGGGCGAAGGAAACTTTATGAATGATGCCGTTCCAACGCGCTCCGAACTAATTTCCGAACTAGAGTCAGATGAAAAGCAATGTTTCGAAGCTGGCCGCCTCAACAACGTCACCGACATCTGCCTCTCGATTGCTTCTGTTCTAAGCAGTCTCGTGGCGACGGTACTGGTATCTTCAGTCAAGGAAAAGCTCTGGGTTGCTGGCGCTTTTGCCGCCCTTCCTGCAGCCTTCACGTCTCTCCAGAAAATTGTCGACTTTCGCGGTCGATCCCTATGGTATTTCGGCTTTTCCGCAAACTTGACCGCCCTCACGGTTTCGCTCAAATACGCGAAAGATCCGGATTTAGAGGACTTCGCCAAGCGCCGGGCCAGCCTAGAAATAGAAGGTGATAAGCAATGGGCAAAGCTTGGGCGGACTTCTGATTCTTCCGTCCCCGGAACGAGGAATCGTAAGAGAATATAGCCGCTTCCATGCTCTGGCTGGAATAATGAGGCGACCCTTAGCCTAACTCCTCAAAAGGCCGAACAATTGATCCGGATCGTCGCGGAAGCACGCTCTGTAGAGACGCAGAACATCGCCGTTATGGCGGAGTACGTCCAGAATGTCCCGGCCCCGGGGGGTCAGTCCGCCTTTGTCCAATACCGCGCTGCGGCCCGGGTTTCGGCCAGTAGCCCGCTTTACTTAGTCGGCAGCGCCTGGGCCAATTCTTCAAGATAGTCTGCAATGGATGCGCCATGACTGGGTCCAGTCAACATCCCACTATCCAACTCACCCTTTGCCATTGAATCCTTCATGTACTGTTTTGGAGTCTGCTGTGGAGGGAGCGCGCCCCTGGCTTCAAGTTCCTTCCTTAGTGCTCTCGCCCCGCCTAAGAACTTGGATAAAAATGAAGTCTCGTATATTTCCTCAGAACGCAACATTTGCGGCATGGACTCCGAAGACAACGATGGCGGTGGTACGGGGACTGGATTCGATTCCATCCATGCGTGGATGCTTTCAACGAACTTCAGAGTAGCATCCTGTAACTCCTGGTTCGTCATCGCCTGGTACGCATTTAGACGAAAAGGGTGATCCCGATCCTCGAATCTCCACGTTTCTCCCAGCTCCTTTAGTTTTTCGTTTACCCACTCCGTAGGAGGATAAATTTTCTTCGCCAGCAAATCGGGATTGGCGGCGGCATTGCTGAGAATGTATTGGTCGCGCAAGTGATCCAGCAGCGCATATCGCCTTTTGACCTCCGCGTCCGGAGATCCCTTGGATATTCGCGGTTTGGATTGCGGCTTGGGTGACGAACTCTTTGAGGGAGGATTCTGGGCACCAGCGGCAGGCTGCGGCGGCAAGGTTCCCTTGACGGCCTGATTTGCAGCGGCAATCGCAAGCTCTAGGTGCTTCTCGTGGAATCGAAAAAGCGCCCTTCCTCCGCAGAATAGCCCAACAAAAATGGCGACGACGATTAGGGCCGCAAGCAACTGACCTCGACGCATTGCGACAATTGTCCTAAACCATTTTCTCGTGCGGTCATGTAAGGCAAGCGGAAGCAGCCAACAGGCGATGACTGCCCCTACAGATATCGGAAGTAAATACTTGTTCTCGTTAAAGAACGAGGGGTATTGCGCGATAGCGATTGGCACCGCAAAGAGGCCGAGCAAGGTGCCACCTAGCGGCCACAAAAAGTCCTTCCAGTTTTCGTATCGACTGGGCTGCGCGTTGGCCATGCACGTGATACTCTCACCGGCCACCATCCCGCGTCGATCCCGTTTTACCAAAATTGACGATTTCCCCCTAGGCCGGGGGCAAAGAATCACACGGCTTCATCCGCGAATTGCGCCACCACCCTGTTAAAAAGACCGTCCAGGCTGGTCGGGGCCGCGAGGCCGGGGGTTTACGCGCCAGGGGTTTACGCGCTGGGTGATGTGATGGGGAACTCCGACCGCGATCACGCGAGCGAGACGGGCCATCTATCTGCTCCGGGGATCCTTTAATAAAGGATCCCTCTTGAACTTCGCCCTCGTCGCATGCTCAGGGCGCACTCGCATCGATCATGCCTCAGCGTGGCTGAAGTTCGCTTGTGCGAAAGATTAAGCGGTTTTAATCTGAAGCCCTTCGATTTGCGGACCGAGCCCGCCGCCTAGGTGCGGTTTCGTCTCGATAAAACCGCTCCCAGGCTGAGCTTGTCTAGTCGGCGGTGCCTTCGGTTTCTACAGCTCCGAATTGATGGTGGTTACTTCGGCTGTCCCCGAAACTTCCCAATTGGATTCACTGCAGGAAAACGGTTCCTGCCCACTCGCCTTCCAGCGATGCAACCGAAATGCGAGGCTTTGGATTACGTTGATTGGATAAAGCACCGGAGCGAATGTCACTCCCTGGGTGGTGAATCGATCCGCGGAAACGCTATTGTCTCGAAATGCAGAAGGGATCAGCGGCGAATTATACTCTCTTACCTGCCCCCTGTATACCCACACGCATCCGGAGGGAGGAGCTTGACCATCTAAAAAGTTTCGCAGGGTGGAAAGGTCGGGGGCCGCGGCCAGTATTGACGAGAACGGTTGAGACATAACTATTACCTGTGCTCGGAAGATTACGGAATGGTAACGCATATCGCACAGTCGCGCAGGGTTTGAGCCACCTCTTCTTCCGCATCACGAGGCTTCCGTTTAACAGCCCGTCAGAAGTCCGAAATTGATAGGACGGGTCATTTCTATCCTTGGCAAGGCGGACGCTCCGTCCCTCAACTTCTCGATGAGATAGCTGCCATTGCTGGCGAATCATACGGAGTCGTGGGCGAACGTCCGTAGTGCTTTGGCTGACTTTCGCCTCTATGGCCGGTGCATTCACACAGAAGATCGCACTATGTATGCGGGGGAGATCGCTGCGGAACTGGACAAATCACATCAGTTGGTTGGTCGGAGGGGGAAGAATCTCGCGGAACGAGGTTTGGTGAAACGGGACCGTAATGACCAAAATCGTCGTGTATTCGCAATCACTGACCTGGCTAGAGAAAGCTATTTTCGACATAGGGGAAAGGGGAGGGGGAAAGGGGGACAGCCTGAGAGCGTGTCGGAGATAGATCGATCCAAAGCCGCCCAAACGGGCGAAGACTACGTATGATCACCCTGTGAATAAACGCTTTCGCGTATGCAGCCTTGACCAAGAGTTTCTACTGCCGCCCTCCTTGCAGAAGTGGTTGCCAGAGGATCACCTGGCGCGCTTTGTAGCCGATGTGATGAACGAACTAGATTTGTCTACGATCTATTCTGCGTACGAGCGAAGTGACGGGCGAGGTCTATCTGCCTACCATCCGCTTTTGATGACGCGGCTTTTGCTGTACGGGTATTGCATCGGGATCACCAGTTCCAGAAAGATCGAGAAAGCAACCTACGACAATTTGGCTTTCCGCTATTTGTCTGCCGACCAGCATCCCGACCACGATACCCTGGCTACTTTTCGTCAAGAGCATCTGGATGCGCTGGCTGGCTTGTTTGTACAGGCCCTGAGGTTATGCCAGAAGGCCGGCTTGGTGAAGCTGGGCAATGTGGCCATCGACGGAACCAAGATAAAGGCCAACGCAAGCACACGACGCTCGGTACCTTATGAAAAGATCAGCGCACGGGAGCAGCATTGGCGAAACGAGGTTGACCGCTTACTCAAGCAGGCACAGCAAACAGATCAGCAAGAGGATAAGCATTTCGGTCCGGGTCAAGCTGCCGATCCGTTGCCAGAACAGTTAGCGAACGCGCAAAAGCGTCTCGAGCGGTTGCAGCAAGCCAAGGCTGAACTAGAACAAGAAGCACAGCAACAATTGCGAGCTGCCATGGAAAGCCTGCCTGTTGGCAAACGAGGTCGTCCAAGCAAGGCGGAGCAGGCAAGCCATCCGACAAAAGATCGCCAGCAGCGCGAGAAGGAGAAGAAGCAGCGCCGTCGTGCCAAGAAAAATGCCGCGGGGCCAAGCCGTCAATATAACTTCGTCGACCCGGACTCGCGGGTGATGAAAGACACTGGGCAGAAAGCCTTTGTGCAGGCCTACAATGCCCAACTCGCAGTCGACTCGCACGCGCAGGTCATTGTGGCTGCAGAGTTGACTCAACAAACAACGGATCGGCAGCAATTATTGCCCATGGTGAAAAGCCTGCGCCACAACGCGGAAGGCGCCCCAACAACGATCACCGCGGATACAGGCTACTGGGATACGAGCAGCTTGCTGGATCCATCGTTGGAGGGCATCGAAGTCCTGATTCCCCCTGACGCTTTACCGCAACCACCGGGTGTGATCCTGCACCAAAACGCACCGCGCAGCCAAGAGGCGATGCGCATGCGAGAACTCCTGCTCTGCGAACAGGCCAAAGCTCGCTACGCTCTTCGAAAATCGACAGTAGAGCCAGTCTTCGGCCAAATCAAAGAGGCGCGGGGCATTCGCAGATTCCGACTAAGAGGATTTTCCAAGGTCACAGCGGAGTGGAAGCTTATCTGTGCCATGCACAATCTCTTAAAACTATTTCGCCATCGAACGCGACTGCCTGCACCCACGCGATTCTTTGTGCCACTGAGGGCCTCTCAGCTGGTGGTTGTCTACGCGCTCGTCTGCGGAGCCTAAGATAACTCAGCCCCATTCGCGAACTATGCTGCGTTATCTGGTGCTTATGTATTTCTCTCCGACACGCTCCTGAACTGCGTAAATTTAATGAACCGAGATGAAGTGGTTTAATCTGCCGAGCCCAGACTTCAGCAACGCCCCGACGGTTTTTTAATCATGTCGAGGCGGGTTGGGTATTTTGCGCACCCTGGTGCTGGAACCGAGGTTACATTGGTGAAATGGTGGGCAGCCAGGCTGTCCACCATTCCCCCACCATTCCCCTACACCATTCCCCTGAGGAAACAAGGACTGAATGACGCTCGGGATCGTGCGCTTGCTGCCGGTCAAGGCCGTTTTTTCTCTGTTAAACAGTGATTGGTCTGGGGTACGCTGGGCGGCATGGGTCGATGCGCCTACATAAAACCGGATGGAGAGCAGTGCAAAAACAACGCGGTCAACAACACGCGATTTTGCCGTCTGGTTTCTCATCGGGAGAGGGATTTCGCTTGGACAAAGATGCGGAAATTCTTTGGAAGCTGGACCGGCCGAGTCACTACGGTAGTCGGTCTGGTGCTAGGAGTCCTGATCTTTTGGCCTAGGGTGGAAGGGACCGTATCGGACCCTCGGGAAGCGCGCAATGCCAGCACAGCGAGCGTTGGAGCGAAAAATATCGGGTTGATACCGCTAAAAGCGGTGACGATACGGTTCGCTCTCAAGCGAGCGTGTACACGGGGCGCGCCGATGTGCAATCCACCGGTCGTTCCACCACCGAACCGGTACGAAAAAGGGGTCTTCTCACTCGATCTAAAGGCGCTTGGAACTCATGATCTGGGTATAGACCAGCATTTCTCGTATCCGATCGACAACGTATTTCGCTATCAGCCAACCCCGAACTACCCGGACCCAACACAGGAGTACATTGATGCGGCCATTGTAATTGACTACGAAGTGCCGATTTTTCACTGGCATCGAACGAAGGTTTGCCCTATGTATACGGGGCGTCACGGTGAATGGGAGTGGGGCTGATTTGTGTTTAGTGCCCCACGGTGAACTTTACAGAATCGGAAAACTTCCTTCGCAACCCTTCGATCCTGGTCTACCCCTTGCTCAAAGTGTGGAACTGACCCACAACCGGTGCAAGATGGCGAAGGAGATTCGGGCTGAGGAAAACCGACGGGAAAAGGGCGGAAAGAAAACGCAGTGACAGTCCCCGAAACTCCGTCTAGGTATGCTCAGCGCTCGCACAGTATTACAACGACGGGGTCGTTTCGTCCGCATCGTCGTCCCGCATCGTCCAAAGTCTTGGCCGCGAATCGCGAACAGTGTAGGATTGGCGCGGACCTTGTTGGATGCGCTGCTGAGGAGGTATCCGGGGTAGGGGCTGACCGATGTGGAGATGGTTCATCAAGCGGTGGCATGATCCTTGGCGAGTCCGGACGAACCTCGCTGAGAAGGTAACCGCGTTTCTGACTCTGGTGATTGCCGGGATCGGTATTCTCCAATGGTTGGTCTATCGTCAGCAGGCCCGAATCATGGGCTCCGATAATCCCCAGACACAGAAATTGATTGAGGCGGCGAACATCAACGCTGAGGCGGCCAAGCAGATAGCGGAGGCTTCCAAGAGGAACGCCACAGCCGCTGAAAGCTTTTCTACCAGCGCTGACCAGATCAAGGACAAGATGGCCAGCGCCGTGGATCAGCTTCATACACAAGCTGAACGGATGGAGGCTTCGCGCAAATCCACTGAAAAAGCTTCTAGTGACGCTCTTCAGGCTAGCATAGATAATTTTCGCTTGGATCAAAGAGCCTGGCTTGGGGTTCAGTCCATACAGGTCGAAAGCGAAGGATCAGGCACTATCGACAATTCTCTGGTCGGACAAGCCCGAATACGATCCCTGTCGATAGACCTAAAAGGAATCCATCTGGTGCTCAAAAATACGGGAAAGACTCCAGCAGCGGTACAGAGCTTTCAGGGAAAGTTATATACGGGGAAAGAAGGCTGGGATAGTCATGGATTCGATATCGACAAGCTCGACACTCGCGGTTGGATGGGAGTTATAAATCCTCCGGGGGTGTTGATTCCTGAGCAGACCGTTAAAGGAGATTTTTCCGGCTTCAAGTTGTATGGTGACGGAGCGATTTACCCTCTCATTGTTGCCGTTGTTCGCGTTGACTATCTCGACGTTTGGCGGAAACCACATACCACGAAGCTCTGCATCTACCTCGATCCCCACCAAAGCAACGGCAACAGTTTCACTTATTGCCCAATGACCGGAAGCAACAGCGAGGATTAAGCGTCACAGGCTTTCCCTGTTTTCCCCAGATTGGGTTTTGTCAGTGTCATTGTTCTTAGCTGTCATGCCGGGATAACTTGTACGGCCGCCCGAGCTCGATACCGCCTAAAGGCAACTAGGGGAACCAGAACAGGAAGATTCGTGGACGGAAGATTCGGGGACGGAAGATTCGGGGACGGGAAGATTCGGGGACGGGCGAAGTAACCACCATTGGAAACACCTTGCGGCTGCAAACGCGACGAAGAATGCGCTCGATCAAGGACAAAATCACTCACTAAGCTTCGAAGGGAAATGTCTCCTGGCGGTCGCGGAAAACCAGGACAGGAAAACCAGACGGACATGATCCAAATCGCGGTCGTCTCGCACCGGTCCTAGTCGCCAGACCCCGGCCCCCCAGCAGCAATGAAAGCTGAGAACTCTTCGCGGTAGCGCGGTAGCCGCAGGAAAAGTTCACCTCTGATGCATGATGGGACTATATTCAATGGACTACACCCGTCGGCGACTAACTGATATCCGACTCGTTGCAGGACGATTAAGAACGGTCAGTCGGAAGGGTCTCCTGAACGTTCCGCTTTAGCGCCTTCTCCACAACCTCGTGCATGATGGGCAATTCATCCTTGACTGTGTTCCAGATGATGGAATCATCGATACGATGGTACGCATGTCTTAGAAGATTGCCCATCCCGCGAAAACCCTCCCAATTGACGCCGGGGGCCATCTTCTCCCCATCCTCACCGAGTCGATAGGCCGCTTCCGTGATGATCTGCATTTGCCGTTCGACTGCGGATTTGGTTTTCAAGTCTTCCTGATAGGCCTCGAAATCTATCCCGTTGAGGAATTCATCAATGTGATCGATAGCGTCCAGGATGTCGCGGAAGTGAGTTGAATTGTCTCTAAAAGGCAAGCACAGCCTCGCTCAACGCCTTGGAACGTACCGGCTCCCGCATCCACTCTGCGGATGAGAGGTCGACGTTAGCTCCTAGCATTTTGCTTAGGCGGCTTTGAAGGCTTCCGATTTTTACAAGTGTCAGGCGTTGGGACTTGTCGAAATCAGCTAGGAGATCGATATCCGAGGAAATCGATGATTGATCGCGGGCGACAGAACCGAAAACACGCAGGTGGACAATACCGGCGGCACGAAGCTCCGATTCGTGATCTCTCAGCTTCTCGATGACGTACCGCTTATCCATGCCTCTATTCTGCGCCAATATTACTAAACCCAGCAAGGAACCCCCCTCGAGGCCCGTCCCTTCGCGGACGGGCATTTCTTGTGCACTGCAAAAGCGGTTTAAGCGGCCCAAGCCGCCAACAAAAGCGTATACTCCGGCGTGGCTGAATCGCCTATGGTCTGGCTTGCCCTATTACTTCTTTCCTTGGCGCCGGCGCCTGCGCTCTTCGATCAGGCCGCTTCGACTCAGAGCCTCACACCCCCGCGTGATTGGACAACCTGGGGCTACGATCAGGAACGAACCGGCTGGAACAAGGGCGAAACTTCGCTGACCACAGGCAACGTCAAGGACCTCACCTTGCTGTGGAAGACCCAACTAAGCACGCCGCCAAAAAGCATCGTTCTTTCCACCCTCACCGCTCCGCTCGTGGCCGAGGGAGTCACCACCTCCCAAGGCGCGAAAAACCTGGTTTATCTGCTTGGCGCCGACGACACGGTCTTTGCGCTCGATGCAGACACGGGAACGCCCGTCTGGCAAAGGACCTTCCCCAACCCGGCCGCGCCTCTGTGGCCTGCCACCTGGTTGTGCTCCAACACCGTGAACGATACGCCCGTCATCGATAAGCAGAATGGCATCCTTTTTCTGATCACCAGCGACGGTCAGTTGCGCGGCCTGAATTTGAGCGACGGTGCCGACCGCATGGCGGCGGCGAACATGGTCGAACCCTACGCCCGCGCCTGGAGCCTGAACCTCATCGACAACGTCGTTTACACCACGAGCGGACGCGGTTGCGGCCAGTTACCAGCAACCCAAGGCGCAAAGCCACCCGTGGTGCCCGGGAGTGTCTCGGCCATGGACGTCAGCGATCTCAAGCATCCACAGCTAACCCGCTTTTATACCAGCGGCACGAAATATGCAGGGCCCTGGGGTCGCGGAGGAGTCACGAAAGGGCCGAACGGCACCATCCTTGCGCAAACCGCCGACGGTTTATACGACCCGGCGGCGGGGATCTTTGGCGAGACCGTCTTGAAGCTGGCTCCCCGTGCCACGCGCCTCCTGGATTCGTTCACGCCCTCGAATTGGCAGTTCTTGAACACGCAAGACCTGGATCTAGGTTCCGCCAGCTCAGCCGTCTTTCCCTTCGGCAGGCGCACGCTCATCGCGGTGGCCGGCAAAGAGGGTGTCCTTTATCTGCTGGATGCAGCCGATCTTGGCGGCGGCCCACCCAACCATGCCGCTCCTCTGTATCAATCACCCCAGCTCGCCAACGATGCTGCCGAAGGCAAGAATCCCGGCCAGGGAATCTGGGGAGCCATCACCACCTTTGAAACAGCCGACGGCAAGCGCTTCCTGTATGTCCCCATCTGGGGACCTCCTTCGAAACACGCGCCAAAGTTCAACGCGAGCGGCGGAGCGGCGCCCAATGGCAGCATCCTGGCCTTCCAGGTTGTCGCCCAGGGCGACAAAGTAGCGCTCCTGCCGCAATGGACCTCTCCCGACATGCACGTGCCTGATCCGCCCGTCGTGGCCAACGGGGTCCTATTTGCCATCCAGACAGGAGAGCAAACGGTGCAGAGCCCGTCCTACGTTCACGGCACGCAGGACGAAATCAACCACAATCCCCTCTCCGCCCAATATCGCTCCACTCCGGTCAACAATCTCACGCTGTTCGCGTTCGATGCGGAGACCGGGAGACAACTCTACTCCAGTGAAAAACTGGTTTCCGACTGGGTGCATTTCAGCGAACCTGTCGTGGCGCTTGGCAAAGTTTTCCTCGTTACCCACGATGCCCATGTCTACGCGTTCGGACTCAAACATGCTCACTAGGCGAAGTTTCACGTCTTCCGCGCTGGCCTTTTCCGTTGCTGGACTCCTCGGCCGCTCTCTTCTGTGGGGAGCAGCTTCCAAGTCCCTCGATCCCATAGATGCCGGCATGCGTTTTGGCATTACCGGAGCGTTATGGGGTGATTGGCCCAACGGAAATCTGCGCATGTCCACCGATCTCCAGCAGGTCATCTCCGACACCGCGCGCTTTGGCTTGCAAGGTATCGAGCCCTACGGAAGGCAAGTGGGAGGATTTCTTCACCAGCCCCTGGCGCTTAAACAAATGTGCAACGCGGCTGGCATAGAGCTGATCGACGTGGGAGATTTGCCGCCGGCGCAGCCCAGCCCGTCTCATCCGCCACCAAATCCCCCCTCAAGTCCATGGCTCACCAAACAAGGCAACGCCGAACTCATCACCCAGATGGTGGCCTTCGCCCGCGACTTTCTTGCCCCCTGTGGTTGCGATCATTGGAAGACCAACATGGGCAGCCGTCCGCCCGTTGGCCCCAGCGACGACCAGCTCAAAATGCTGGCCAACACGCTGAATGAAATCGGCCGGCAAACCATCACCCACGGAGTGAGACTCTCTCCGCATCCCCATATCTGGGGACCGATGGAGCGTGAGCATGAAGTACGCCGAGTCATGGAGCTTACCGATGCAAAGTACGTCTGGCTCACCGCCGATACGGCACATCTCACCCTGGGTGGCGCGGATGCGGTAACCATCCTTCGCGATTATTTCCCCCGGATCGCCGAAGTGCACATGAAGGACACTTACTCCAGGTATCGCGGCAACAGCGCGACGCCGACTCCGGCCGAACACCTCAAGGCAAGCCTCTACCACAATCTCGGAGCAGGCGGAGTGGATTTCCCCGCCATTTTCAAGCTGCTACGGGATCAGAAGTTTAAGGGATGGGTGGTCTACGATCTCGATGCGCCCCGCCCCGGTGACGGCACGGGCAGCATCGAGGACAATCTTGCGGCCAACGTCAACTATCTAAGAAACGTGCTCGGCGTCAAGCTACCGCCGCCACCGGGGCATGCATAATCACGACCGATACGGAATAACCTGAAGCTCCTTTTTCATCGGTGAGAGATACTCGATGCCGGTATCGGGGTGAACCAGCACCTGCTCGTGATCCCAGAAGAACAGATATTGATCCTTATACTCGGTGGAAGGCCAAGGCATATAGAAGAAGTACTCCATCACATGGTGATGATACGGAGGAAGCGGAACATCCCACGTCCATAGCGGACCGTTCGACCCAATCCTCGGACCAAAGTAGTTTTCGTATTTTCTCTTCCGCGCGCCCTTCGCCATCCCGTGGCAATCGACGTTGAGAATGGGCTTGGTTGGGTCCAGGCCTTTCGAAAAGGCCGGGTAGTCCTCCGGCGGAGTCGAGAACTGAAGTTGCTCGTCTTTTACAATGAACCCTGCCGCTTCAAATTTTGGCTTGTAACTCGTCACGATCTCACGGGGTGTGAGCCCAACCTTGATCGTTTCTTTTAAGATTTCATCGACCTTCCTATACAGCTCCCAATACTTTTTGATCTCCGCCGGCGGCTCAGTCTCTCCTTTGCGCAAAACATACGCATAGGTTCCCTGACTGGGCGCGGCGATGATATCGCCTCCCTCAATCACCAGGTTTTCGTAGCCTGGAGTGCGCCCTCTTTGCGAAATCCCCGGCGCCTCTCGCCGGAAGACGGTTACCCCGCCTTCCAGTCCGTAGGTCCCACGGCTCGCCACGTCGCGATTCCGGGTCACTCCGGGCACGATGGCAGCGAAGGCTTTCTGTACTGCCTCGTCCTCTCTCGAGCGAATCAACTTGAGCTGTTCAATCTCAGCCTTGGTCATTCGGATGGTGTAATCCATCATCACGGATTCCGAAGACTCCAGGCGTTCTGTATATTTCGGACCGAGCTCCTGGGTCAGCAGGATGTAGTCGGTGTGGGACAATCCGTCGAAAGCCAGCAGGGTCTTGGTCGTCGTCTCATAGGGCCCGAGTTTTAGCTTGAAATTGATAGCAATGCGTTTCGGATCCCGCTCTTCAACAAACTTCCTCAGCCCCTTGAAGCGAAGGTCGTATTCCATCCGTTGATCCGGGCCGGATGGCTCCTTGACGAGTATGGCCGGCTCGACGATATCGTAAGCGCCGCAGGTCTCAACGGTTTTGGTGTCCCAGGTTACCCGCCAGGTAGCGGACGCGAACGAATCGCCCCATCGACGTCCCATGACCGCCCGCTCAATCCTGTTCCCGCCGCGGTCGGTAAACACGAATACTCCCGAAGTGCTGCCCAGATCTTCGGCGCCGAAGGGGTCCGGAATTGTCTCCCTCATCACATGGATCCACATGTCCACACCGTTCTTCTTCATCACCTCCGGAAGAACAAGGTCGAACTTTTCCCTACGAATCTGGTTGTCGGTTTCAATGTCTTCTTTCGACAGCGGGACCTCTTGCCGGTACGGCATTTGCCCGGAAGCAGCCGGATGGATCTGTGCGTGCGAGAGTACTCGCGCGTCAGCATGGAGACCGGCCAAGCCAAAAGCTCCTACTGCCTTTACAAATTCGCGGCGCTTCATATGGGTTTCTCCCTCGAGGTGTTTGGAAAATTTATCAGAATGCCGATGACAACCCTGTGACTTCAAGCCTACTAAAATATAGGCACGACTACCCTGGTAGGCGCAGGAGCTTTCGTTGCGCAGACCACTCCTTGGCGTTCAGAAAAACCGAACGCTTGGCTACAAATGTGTTTTAGTTCAATGGGCGGGTCGTACTGCCGGAAAACGTAATCTGCTTGCGAATCCCTTGGATATGTTGTGTACAGTATATCAGATGACCGGTTGGCTTTTTTCTAATTGATTGTTCGCCCAAAAGCAAGGACTTTTTTCATTCCCTACAGCTGCATCGCCGGTCCCGCGAGTTGGCTCGCCAACACGCTGAATGAAATCGACCGGCAAACCATCACCCACGGCGTGAGGCTCGCAGACGGCGTCAGCGTAGGATCTCCACCGGATAGTAGCGGTGTCCGCGCAGTACGCGATAGGTCTCGAAGTCTTTGCGATCGATGGTGAATATCCTCCGCGTACGTAACGCTTCCGCCGCGGTAATGAGCGATGCGTCTGCCAGATCCATTGGATGATCTGCGTATAGCTCCATGAGTTCGAAGGCACGGGTCAACCATGCTCGATCCAGAAACCACACTGACAGCCCGCCGTTTCCTACGAATTCCCTCAATCGATCAGAGCCGATGCTGTCCGGCCCGAGCATATGAAACGCCTCGGTGAGCACGGGGATAGTCGTGACGATAGATTCCCGGATGTCCTTAAGCGTGCCACGGCAGCGGATGTCTGCTCGTCCTGGGGATCGAAGAGAGCGACCAGAGCCCCGGTATCCACCAGGATCATTTCCGCAGCTTCTTACGGATGGCCGCAGTTACGCCGCGACGCGTCTCCGTCGAGGGTGCGCTCGCATATCCCCCCGGCCCGAGATCGAGGCGCGCGTACAGGTCATAGGGCCGCTGCTCGGCCGCGTTCCGGACCTGCTGTTTCAGGCACCGAAGCCCCTCCTTCAACACCTCCGAAATCGGCAAGCCGGTAGCTTCGCGAATCTCCCGCAGCGTAGCCTCGGTCTCATCGTCAAGTCGGACAGTGCGTATCGCCATTGTGCCCTCGCATTACACGCTGTATTACAGGATCGGAGATTCTTCAACCCGGAGTGCCTTTACCGGGTTGATGGAGGCAGCCCGTTGCGCCGGGATGATGCTCGAAGCAAGAGCGCAAAGTCCAAGCGCGAAGATGAATACGGAAAGGAAAACAGGGTCCGATCCCTTGACCGGACAAACTCCAGCCATTTCAAAGGTCGAGGCGCAACGAGGCAGGTCAACGCCAAAGTGCGCACCGCTGGGGTCTTCACGGGGCTTTCAAAATCCATGGATGAAGGCCTCATTGATATCATGGAGGCGTGTTGCAAAAGAGGATTCAGGACAACCTGCGGACGGCCCCAAGACCCGATTGGCTCTTGAAGCTATTTTTGCTGCCTCTCCATAAATCGACACTTTCCCTGGAGATCTGCGCACCCCCCGTCGGCTTTTTCGCCCAACTCAACTGGTGCCTCGAGATCGCGTTCTTTTGCGAACAACATAAGTTGATTCCTCTGCTCAGCGCCGTCAGCCCTCAGTATCGCGACCCGGGGCGGTCCCGAAATTGGCTTACTTATTTCTTTGACGTTGAACCAGTCGGGAAGCCAGATTTCGTTATTCGGGATTTACGCCAACTTAATTTTGACGGCCGTCGCGAGATTCCCACCATTGAAAGAGGCGCCGCCCTGAGGGCAAAATATTTGCCCGTCAGACCGGAGATTGCGCAAAAGGTGCAATCCTTTGTCGACGCGAACATGGCTGGGCGCAATGTGCTCGGCGTTCACTTCCGGGGAACCGATAAAACGTTGGAGGCGCCCAGGGTAGAGCGGGAAGTCATTCAACAAACCATAGAGCGCTTTCTGCAGAAGAATCTCTCCATCGACTGCCTGTTCGTAGCCAGCGATGAAGCGTCCTTCATCCCTTATCTTCGGAATGCCTTCCCTGCCCTTCCGGTAGTGAGCCACGACGACATGTTCCGCAGCACCAGCATCCAGAACTTTTACCAGCAAGATCTCGGCGAGGGAAATTACCGCAAAGGCGAAGAGGCGCTTATCAATTGCCTGCTGCTCTCCCGTTGCAGCGCGCTGATTCGAACGACTTCCTTTCTCTCTGCCTGGGCCTCCATCTTCAATCCGGCGCTGCCCATTGTCTTGCTGAACGCGCCCTACGCAAAAAGTCTCTGGTACCCGGAAAAGCTCTTGATTCCCAGATCGCTAGCCGGCTACGGACCCATGAAGTGACCATGGTTTGCGGATGAAGCCGGCGCGAAAGCTTTGAGATAGCATTTGTGGTTTTTGCTGTGGTTTTAGCTCTGAACTGTGGAAGCCATGTATTTCCCTGTATGTCGATGAGTATCCTGAATCTCCTGTATATCTGTGTATCTGTGTAACACCTGAATCTCCGTCCCCGAGTTCACCCGATACACCGCCCGCTTCACTTCTGGGCCTTCTGCAGCGTTTGCGCGGTCTTCTGGACCTCTCCCCAAACCCGCAGCAGATTGCCGCTCCACAGCTTGGCGATCTGCTCTTCGGTATAGCCGCGGCGCACCAGTTCCAAAGTTACGTTGAACGATTCCGCCGCACTGTTCCAGCCGTCGATGCCCCCGCCGCCGTCAAAATCCGACGAGATGCCAACGTGATCGATCCCGATCAACTTCACCGCATAGTCAATATGGTCCCCCAGGTCCTTCACGGTGGCCCTGGGGGGCGGCGGGTACCTGGCGTCGATCGCGGCGAGGCGTTTGTCGTAGTCCGCGCGCTGTTCGGGGGAAAGAGCCTCCAGGCCCCCGCGCCCGAATCCGCGGCCCCGGACCGCCGCGCCTGCCGCCCCTTCCACCGGGCACGGGTGCGGTGACCCTTCGCCTTCTGCATTTGCCCTCGCACCGGGGGTAGCCGCTCCGCCAAATGCGCCGGTTGCGGGAGGAAGCTTGAAGTCCTCACGAAGTTTCGCCAAAGCCGCCTTGCGCTCTTTCGAATCCGTTCTGAGATACGCGGAGAAGCCCACCACCTGGATGACTCCGCCGTTCTTCTTCAGAGCCAACAACTGTTCGTCATCCATATTCCGGCTCACATCGGTGAGTGCGCGCACGCCGGAATGCGATGCAATCACCGGCGCTTTCGAAAGCCGGATAGCTTCCAGGTTCGCACCCTTCGCGGGATGCGACAGGTCGATCATGATCCCCAGCCGGTTCAACTCTGCGATCACTTCGCGGCCTAGCGGCGACAGTGCGTTGTTGTACGAATAACCTTGGACCTCACCGGTATTGGAATCGGCAAGCTGGCTGTTGCCGTTGTGCGCCAGCGACATGTACCGTGCGCCCCGGTCGTAAAACTCCTGCACGTGCTTGATGTCGGTGCCGATCGGGTATCCGTTCTCCACGCCGATCACCGCAACCTTCAGGCCCTTGTTGTGCAGCGCGATGACGTCAGCAGGCGTCAGCGCCAGGCCGATCTGCTTGGGCGCGATCTGCTCCGTCAGCCGGTGGATAGCGTCGAACTTCGCGATTGCCTCCTTGTAGGCGCGATCGTAGCCCTCCGGCGTGAGCGGTCCCTGGCCGACATAGACGATCATGAAGGAGACATCCATGCCTCCTTCCACCATCTTGGGCAGATTCACCTGCGTGGTCAGCCGCATGGTGTAGTTGCAATCCGCCGTGAAGTTAGAAGGGTCGATATCGTTGTGAGTGTCGAGCGTAATCACGTGGCTGTGAATCAGCCTCGCCTTGGCGATCAACGCTGCGTCGTCCGATTGCGCCGAACCGGCCTGCGCTGCGATAAGCAGAGCCGCACCAACGAATAAAGCCGCAAAGCTTTTCAAGATAACCTCCAGCCAAGTGAATTGGAATCGGTGCTCCGCCACACCATTATGGCACTGTACAGTTTGCGGCATTCCGGCTTGGCTATTTCGGCGCGATTATCCACTGTTTTGCTCGCGAGATCCGTTGAGAAAAGACCTACTCTGGACGAAGAAACGGAGTAATGACGGGGCTCCTGGATAAGTGTTGAGCGGGACAAGCAACATGCCATGACGGCTCCGGCCGTGTTTTGTTTAGAAAGGTTAGACAGGCGCGATGCGCTTGAGGAGGATGCTATAAATGGGGACCATCACGAACTTGCTGACTCAATCAGGGAAGTCCCACAGTCGATGGGGTGGCTACCTGAATCACGGTACATCGCACTTATTGATGTCTGCCCTCGGCCGTTTTACGGGGGTGCGCACATGCATGGTCTGGCTGCATCGCCAGGCGACGCCTGAATTGTCGTCAAACTTCGGTCCCACAATGGTCGATAACGTGGATGTCCATGACGCGGTCCGAAGGATTTCCCATGATGGCTTCTTTCCCGGACTGCGTCTTCGCGAGGAAGTGGTTCAAGACTTCCTGTCGTTTTGTTCGGCGGCGACTTGCTTCGGCGATGGCAAGGCTGAATTTCCTTTTCGCTATAGTGACAAGAGCACTGCCGAGCAGCGGGCTGGGCGGCCATTCACGCGCGGTGTGTATAACAACGCTTTTCGTTCCTCCCACCTACTACAGGCCCTGACATCGGATCCGCAATTGCTGGCCATTGCTCGCAAGTATCTTGGCGCTGTGCCGGTGCCCATTCAAGCGCGCATTTGGTGGAGTTTTCCTGGTCCGGCCGATGGCGAAGAACAGAGATTGGCGGGTCAGGGCTTTCATTACGACATCGACGGCTATCGGGGCCTGACATTTTTCTTTTATCTCACAAACGTCGGACCATCAAACGGAGCCCATGTGTATGTCCGTGGAACTCACGCCAAGAAGTTATGGAAAGACTCGTTTTGTATCCATAAGAGGCGCAGTGACGCTGAAATTGAAAAGTCCTACGGATCGGAACGTCAAATCCTTTTCTGCGGACCTGCGGGATACGGCTTTGCCGAAGACATATTCGGCTTTCATAAGGGTCTGCATCCCGAGAGCGGCAACCGCTTGATGATTCAGGTCGGCTACGGACTTCGTGACTACTGGGAAAACCAGGGACAGAACGCCAGGTCACCAAAACCAGTCCAGACGGAAATGATGCAAATCTGACCGGAACTCGCACCGGTGAATATTTCGCAGATCACCTTGCTGAAACTACTGCCCCCCGCAGCAATTTTCACGGGTCGAGCGCTTCCCCCATGCCGCCCCACCCGCACAAATGGCAGCTGCCGCACGCCTCATCTGCGCCACTAACGATAACGCAGTCCATTCACCCTTGAAGATAATCATCCATCGCCAGATGTGTTCGCACCTCGACCGCTTGCGCGGTAACCGGGGTGCACTCCGCGTGTCAGGCCGTGACGCTGTGCCACCCGATCCAGCAGGGAGAATAACTGAGCCCGCTCCTTTTGCGAGAGACCTTCGCAAGTGGCGTCGTCGTGCGCGCGTGCAATCGTCGCCAACTGCTTTAATGTGTGCTGTCCGGCTTCCGTAAGATGCAGCGCATAAACACGCCGATCCACAGCACTGGTTCGTCTTTCTACAAGACCCCGCTTCTCAAGCGTATCCACTAACCCCACCAAGCGGCTGGCATGCATGTTCAGTTTCTCGGCAAGGTCCTGTTGGCTAATTCCGGAGCTGTGCCCAAGCACGCGCAGAATGCCTGCATGTTGGGGCTGCAGATCCAACGAGGTCAGTCGCTCGGCGAAACGCGAAGCCACGTCAGCCCCGATCTGTGCCAGCAGAAAAGCTACTGACATCTGGGTGGACCCTGGACCAGTACTCATGCCGTGATGATAAATCACGCATATCGTTATTGACAGTAACGATTATTATTTGTAATTATACTTTCTACAGACCAGAAAATCTGAAATCTCGGAGGTTGTCATGACAGCTACAACATATCCTGCTTCTCCGCGCGCGGTCTCGCGTGGCCCTCACTCCGGCATGGTGGCGATCGTGGCCGCGTTGTTGTTCTGCGTGAGCGTTGTTCTCTTTGAGAGTGCGCATGGGCTGCACTTTCCCTACCCGGGTGACACCACAACGAGCATGACGTATTACTTCTCCCGGGCCGCAGCCCGGGTGCAACTCGGAGCTTTTCTCCAGTGCGGATCGGCAACTGCCCTGGGAATTGTGACCGCCGCCGTTACCAATCGCATGAAGTCGCTCGGCGCCTGTGGCATAGGCACTCGAATTGCCTTCTTCGGCGGAGCGGTCGCAGCCTTGCTTTCCTTACTTGAGGCTGGAGTGATTTGGATTCTCGCGCAGCCTGGCATAACAAACCTGTCTGCACCGGGTGCAGAGGGCATTCGCGCGCTTTACTTGTTTGCCTTTATGTTGGATGGCCCGGCGTATGCGGGATCGCTTGGGCTGTTGCTTGCCGGTCTGGCGGTAGCCGGGCTTATGGGCCGATTACTGCCCCGTTGGCTAGGCTGGACCGGGTTGGGAATCGCGGCGTTGGGCGAACTCAGCTTCCTCTCCATGCTCTTCCCAGCATTCGGCATACTGATTCCGATGACTCGCTTCCCGGGCTACCTATGGCTCATTACCGCAGGTTTCCTTCTGTCCGCCCGCCCGAAGAAGGTCTTGGGGGCAGCCCATTCGGGAGGCAAATAGAAAAGGAGCGGACCGAACAGCTGAAGAAAATCGGTGAACGTTCGGTCAGCCGTTTCGATCCGGCTGGGATGGCAGCGCACGGATTTTGTGCCATCGAAGACCTCGATTTCCAGGAGATCGCGTCCAGGTTCGGCGACGCGATTCAAGGACTCGCGCCCGGACACGCCGGCCTCCATGTTATCCACGCCAAGCACTAATGGAACTCGGTCACCCATTGTCCTTCGAGGAAGGCGGAGGCGAAGACTGGGCCGACTTAGGGACCAATTCCATTCTTCTGGCAGAGGCTGCTGACCGAATGTGGCGTTGGCGGCACGGTCGTCGTTGTTAGCGTACTCTTAAAGGAGTAGGTCCCGACGTTTTTCCTCGCCTTCAGCTGTTCAAGCTTCGCTTGAGACGAGCACCGTTCAAGCAAGCAACAGGACGACTGGAGTCTCTGTGAGCCTTATCAAGAAAGCCGACATACAGAATCATCTTGCGGCGCGGCGCCGTAAGACAGTGTTTCCGTTTGGGCCAGCCGGTAAATCCACTGTTATAAGTAAGTCAGGAACCGAAGTGCCCGCAGAGGTTCGTCACGATTCAGGCCTGGAGCCTCCTTCCAAAGTCCGTCCCATCAACCTTCTCACCCGCCCTGCCCGGCCAACGACGCCACGCTAGAGCCAGAGTCCCGAAGGAACGGTTGAACTTAGCCCAGGACGCCGGTCCTGGGTAATCCCACGCCGCAGGATTAGTCCCGAAGGGACTGGGATGGGCCTTCTTAAGTAAGGAGCGAACGAGTAAAATGTAAGGTGGGGTCGCGATGTCTTCAACTTTTCGTAATGCGGTGACAACGGTGGAAGCTACGGTCACCTCCAAGGGCCAGGTCACGCTTCCCAGCGAACTGCGGAAGCGCCTCGGCATCAAGAAAGGCAGCCGTATCCGGTTCAGCATCCCGGCCAGCGGCCCCGTACAGGTAGAGCCTGTGCGCAACGTCATCCAAGATCTGTGGCGGATGGCCGACGCAGGGCCGAGGCCCACACGCGTGATGAGCTTTGAAGAAATGAATGCGGCCAAAGCCCGGAGAAAACGTTGACGGTAGCCGCCGACACCAACGTGTGGGCACGGGCCTACTTAAATGACGATGCCAAGCAAGCCCAGCGGGCTCGTGCGGCGATTGAAGCAGCCTGCGGGGGAGAAGGCATATTTGTCCCGCTCCTCGTTCTGGCGGAACTCTTCTGGCTGCTCGATGGGGAGTGGGAGAGAGAACGTGTGCTCGACACCCTTGAGCAAATCTTCAGCACGGACGGAGTGGTTGTGGAATCGCACACTTTTGCCGAACGGGCACTCAGGGAATCTCGCGCGGGCGGCGCAGGATTCGCCGACCGTCTGATTGCCGAGGTATCGTTCGCCGAAGGAGTGACGGAAATACTCACCTTCGATAAAGCCTTTGGGCGGTTGCCTCGGGTACGCCGGTTGAGCTAAGAAGCGTGTAGCATAGCGATCCCAGCCCGAATCGCTTCTAATGGTATGTCCCTCCACCCCCGCAACTCGCAAACTCACCAGTCTCCTAAAAAAGATCCCCTTTCGCGATTACCCGCGAAAGGGGTCTTTTCGAAAACTAAGTTAAGCCCAAAACTGCGAAGACGATTCCTCTACCACTGGTTAGTAGGCACCGTGGCAAGTGCCTACTCCCTTGTCGATATACGGTGACGGAGTGGTCGCTCCAGGCAGTTCCAGCACCGACTCGAATTTCCAGGAGTATCCCTTCCGTTCGAGCTTCAGGCCCATCACACCCCAGTAGTTGCCGGTCCCCGCCTCGAGATTGACCGCGTTGAAGTTCGGATGACCGCCTGGATCTTCCAGGTTGGTCTCCGATGTGCCGGAGGTCACCGTCGTGTTGACCAGCGCATCGAGCGTCTCCCCGCCGGTGCCCACGACGAATTCGCGGATGCCGCGTTTAGGGTCGTAATTCCCTGAGGGATCAAGCGGCCGGTAGCGGGCATAAAGGTGGTCGTGCCCGTTCAGCACCAGGTCAGCTCCGTGGTCGTAGAGCAGTTGCCAGAAGGCCTGAGCCGTGATGCCCTCTTCGCTGATGCTGTTGGCTGGGCTAAACGTGGGCTGGTGCCAGTACGCGACGGTGCAGGCGGAATGATTGGCTCTGAGATCGTTTTTCAGCCATTCCAGTTCGGCGGCGAACCAGGCGCCTGACTCCGAGCAGCCACCCGGCTGGGTCTCACACTCGATGTTGAGCGAGATAATGTGCCACGTGCCCAGGTTGTAGGAATACCAGCCGTCTCCCACCCCAACCGTACCTCCCGCCGGAACAGTGGCGGCAAGGCCACCTGATTCCTCGAAGTGCCCGGCCTGCCCATCCGGCCGCGGCACCGGTTGGGGAACGGGAGTGCTTTTTGCCGGATAGCCGCAGCCTGTCTGCGAGGATGGGCATGGATCCGCGAGCGTAGTGACCAGCGGAGCACCACTGGTATTAATCTGATAGCCGTTAAAGTAGGAGAAATAGCCGTACCCGGCATTGCCGGTTGCGCCATGCTCATCGTAAAACTCGTGGTTGCCGGGCGCGGGCCGCGTAATCCCTTTGAAGGCCCCATAGGTCAAATCGTACGATTGCTGAAAGTCGTAGAAATTCGCTACCTGGTATTGCAGATCTCCGAGCAGCGCGACGGCGTTCGGCTTCATCTTCTCAATCTGGTTCGCGGTTGCCTCCTGCGATTGCCACAGCGTCGTGCTGGTGTAGGGGGCCTTGGGGGTGGCGCAGGTTTCATTCGCCGCCTCACCTGTTTCCGCCTCGCCCGGCTGGCAGGAGACATCGCCAACCACTGCCAGCAAAGGCGCTTCGTCTGACGTTTGGTACGGCCATCTGTTGTCGTTCGATTGTGGGCCTTGAGCCTTCGCTGCCGCGGAAAACGCCAGCATGGAGGCTCCCGCTCCCATGAGCACTGCCGCTCGAAATTTGCCTTGAAGCGTCACGCAGATCTCCTGTTCCAATGGTGTTTCTATACTTCACAAGCCACAAAACCGTAGCGGTTTGATATTTCTGCAATGTTTCAACTGTGTGAAAAGAATGTGACTGGGAAATGGCCAGGGTGTTCCCTCTCACCGCAAGCGACCGAATCCGTGCCGCGCGAGCCTGGCGGCGTAGGAGAACGTGCGATGCCTCTCTCAGGCGTAGCGAAACAGCGCCTTGAAGCCAAAATCCATGTGCTGCTGAATATGGCAGTGGAAGAGTGTGAGGCCCGGCTGGTCGGCCACAAGATCCACTGTTGCCCGTCCAAATGCGGGAACAATCACGGTATCTTTCAGGATCCCGGATGTGGGCTTGCCGTTGATCTCGACGAGTTCGAAGCGGTGCCGGTGAATATGCAAAGGGTGAGAATCGTCGCTGCGGTTGTGGAAGACCAGCCGGTAGCGGCAGCCTCGGCGAAACACGAATTCGCGGCCATGCGGATACTCCTTGCCGTTCACATGCCAGTGATCCACCCCGTGCGGGCCACCCGGAATCCTTTCAAAGACCATGTCGATCGTCTCGTCCGGGGCGGGATGCGGCGCGGTCTTGCCGAAGAGGGTGTAGTCCCAGCGCGCCGGCCGGGGCGGAAGCCATTGGGCGCGCGGCTGTGCCTGGTTGGCGTATTCCACAACGATGCCCATCCCGGCTTGCCGCGCAGCGTTGCGCAGTTCCCCTAAAATCCAGACCCCCGGCAGATTCATCTCCACAATCGCATCCACCCGCTCACCGGGGGCGATCTCGATCACGTCTACCGGCTGCGGTGCCGGCACGGGGTTGCCATCGAGGGCAATCACCTGAAACGTGTGACCGAATAAACCGATGCGATGAATCTGCGAGGGGCTGGCATTGAGGAAGTGCATCAGCACGCGCTCACCGGAACGTACGCGCAGGGGCTCACCCGCGCCCAGTATCTTGTCGTTGATCGAGTAAAGAGGAGCGCTGACTTCCAGCCCGTTCGGTCGCGTATCGGGAGCAGCGGGTTTTTCGGGCGTCGGGCGGTTGGGATCCGGTGGATCCACGTCCGGGTCCATGGTGCTCAGGAAATACTGCCACTCACGCAGGGCCAAAAAGACTTCCTGGTCGTAGCGGCCCGGGTTATTCGCGGCATCGATCATGAGAAAGCCGAACTGGCCGGTATACGCGCCGCGATGCAAATCGAGCATAGCCTCGGTATGCGAGTGGTACCACCGCGAGCCGGCCGGGTTGGCCACAAACTGGTAGCGGCGCCGGCCATGCGGCGGCACCGGAGGCGTCCCTTCTTCTTCCACTCCGTCCACTTCGGGCGGAACGAAAAGACCGTGCCAATGCACGTATTCGGGAACGTCGGTGTCGTTCACGACCTCCACGGTGACCGGCTTGCCCTCACGCATGCGCAGCAGCGGACCAGGGACCTGATTGTTGTAGCCGATGGTGCTGAGCACCACCTGAGGCGCCAACTCGACCGTCACCGGCGCGATCCGCAAGCTGAAGTCGGCTGCGCGCCCGGTGGATTTCGGTTCTGACGGCGCCGGCATCGCGGCTGGCAGCATTCCTGCCCTGCTTGCGAGCAAGGTCGCCCATCCCATCCGTACAAAATCCCTTCGCTTCAATCGATCCTCATCCTCGTCGCAGATGAACGCATACTAGGGAATGATATTGGGAGCACGCGGAATGGGGAACCAGCCTGGTGGAAGCGAACGCGCACAGCAAGCGAGCGGCGGCATAATCGGCCCCACCAGACGCGTTAAGACGTAAACGAGAGTTCTGCGATGGCGAAATAGCTTTAGGAGATTATGTGTGGTGCATATCAGCTTCCATTCCGAGGTCGCTTTTAACAAGGTCCGGGGGGGAATAGGGTGACAGCTTATACGTAATTACCAGCAGCAGGTCCCGAATTGTCCGGATTGTCGTCCCGCGACCAGCAGGCGAAGCGAGTAACGGAGGTCTTGCCGGAAATCACCCATGATGGCGCCACATTTCGGTCTTTAGGGGAACAGGGGGGAACAGAATAGACGGAAATGGCCCTAACCCTGCACCCCGACCCAGGTACCATTAGGGTAATCTTCGTCTGTCCTGGTTTCCCACTGGTTTCCCCAAAAAACTTTAGGAACTTATCGCAGGAAGGCCGCGGTTATCAGTCCTTACTAACTTCGACAGATATCCACAGAGAAAACGGGGACGCTTCCCTTTTCTTAGTCGCGATAGATATAATCCATCCGCCTACGCTGGAGCTCCAGTCCTCCCCCCGAGACGCTCCCCCGGTAGCTTCCGTGGGATCAAACGAGGAGGAACAGTTCCATGTCTGTATTGCACAGCCTTAGGACTTCGGGCGCTTGCCTGAAATCCGTTATCTGCCTGACTCTCACTCTCTCACCCGTCTTTCTAGCCGCGCAAAGTGCGTATCCGTGTGGCTCCCACCAGTTTGCCTACGTGGCAAATGAGGAGGGGAGCAACGTGTCGGGATACATCATCCATGATGCGAACGGTAACCTGACTCCCGTGGAGGGATCGCCGTTTTACAGCGGTAAGTCGGGTCCAACTTCCGTTGCGGTAACTCCAGCCGGCACATTTCTATATGTCACCAACCGGAGTGCAAAGGATAAGGATGTCGCCGGCTTTAGTATCGACTGCGACAGCGGGAGATTGACCCCGGTCCCGGGATCGCCTTTTGCCGCGGGATCACAACCTTCCGCGATCGCCATCGATCCTTCCGGCAGTTACGCCTACGTGGCGAACTCCGGGTCTAACAACGTTTCCGCCTTCCGGATCGATCCGGGCAGCGGGCGGTTGATGCCGGTGTCCGGATCACCGTTTGCAGCGGGGAGCTCTCCGTCGTCGGTAGCCGTCGATTCGTCGGGAGAGTTTGTGTATGTCACCAACAAGTCGTCGAACAATGTCTCCGGTTACACGATTAGCTCCACAACCGGGGCACTTACGGCGATGAGCGGATCGCCTTTCGCCGCTGGGACTTCCCCGGTATCACTGACCGTGGATCCCAACGACCGGTTCGTGTATGTAGCGAACCAGGGTTCCGATAATATTTCCGGATTTTCGATCACTCTACCCGGCGGCGCGCTTGCGGCGCTGGCCACTTCGCCCTATGGTCCGGTTGCCGGCGGGGTCAGTTCGGTGAGGTTTGACCCAACCGGCTGGTTTGTCTATGTGACGGGTTCCGGCGGCGTTTCCGCATACGTGATTCAGACGAACCCTACCGCCGACGAAACGATCACTCCTCCCATGTATCCTTTCGTGATCCCGCTGTATGGCCAGCTCACGCCCGTGACCGGCTCGCCTTTCGGTGGGGGCACGCCGGGCTCCGCGGCCGTCGACTACTCGGGAACGTTTCTCTACGCGGCGAATAAGTCTTCCAATGATGTTTCGGCTTACACGCTGAGCCGTGGCGTCCTTACCTCCATCGCCGCGTCGCCCTTCCCCGCTGGTTCTGGGCCCGTGTCCATTGCCTTGGTGCGCCCGCGCACGAATCCTATTTACACGGCGACTGAGATTCCTGTTTCGAACGGCCTCGGGGGTATCGTGTCCATTACCGGGTCGGCGATCAACAACAAAGGAGAGGTCAGCGGCACTGTAACCAGTGTGGAGGGTGCCCCTATAGAGGCAGGTCAGTCGACCGAGGCGGGCGAGCATTTCGGTGCGGCCTTTATCTACGCTGGAGGAACCTTGAACGCGTTCGGCTTCAGCCGGTTTAGCGTAGGTAACGATCTTAACCAGAGCGGGCAGGTGGTTGGCCAGACCACTCTCTTCCCTCCTAACGGCTTTACCCAGATCTACCAGGCATTCGTGTACACCTACAGCACGAACACGAATACTGTCATCGATAACGTATCCGGCAGACAAAGCAATGCCTTAGGGATCAATGACGGCGGGCATCTCACCGGATCGCTGTCTACCGGCACGTGTCCGATGCCGGAGTTCGGTTGCAACTTCGGGGACACGCATGCGTTTATTTACACCGGCAGCGGCCTGACGGATATTGGCACGCTCGGCGGGACATACAGTGTGGGCATGAGTATCAACAACCTGAACCAGATCGTCGGTATCAGCACTCCGGCGAACAGCACGCTGAATCACCTCTTTCTCTACGCCCAGGGTCAAATGCAGGATTTGGGCGCCCCGAGCGGAGAGTCTTTCGTGCACGCAGCCATCAACAACCACGGTGAGATTATCGGGACAGCCGGGAACTCAACCGGGGGAGGCGCCAGCTATATCAAACAGGGACCGGGATTCAGGAAATTGCCCATCATTGCCGCCGCTCTCAACGACAATGGGGATATCGCCGGGGCGAAGCAAGTCAAGAACGGCAGCAGCCATGCGTTCGTTCTCTCCGGCGGCGTCACACAGCAGGATCTGAATCTTCTCGTCGACCCATCGGTTCCCTTCCTTACTTCCGCTAGCGGCATCAGCAACAATGGCAGGATTGTGGCCAGCGGGGTGAACGGGAACCTTTACGTGCTCACTCCCAAATAAACCGCCCCATAAACCCATGAGAGGCGCGCTTTGCGGCGCGCCTCTTGTGGACCTGTTACAGAAGACGGACATCCACATTCAGCTCTACTTCGCCGCCTCCGGAGATTCCGGAGATTCGGGGACAGGCGAAGTAACTACCATTGGAAGCACCTTACGCCTGAAAACACGACAGGAATGCGCTCGATCAAGGACAACATCATTTACTAAGCATCGAAGGAAAAGGTCTCCTGGCGGTCGCACGTATCGGTCTTCTTCTTCGGCCCACGTTTTTGGGGCGTCAAGCGGCGTTTGGTTTCCTTTTCCAGCATACGGGTGAATTCCGCTGAGCCCAGCGGACGGCCGCTATAGGTGCTACGACGAATCGCACCCAAGTTCGAATCGCTTATGCCTTCCTCTAGATAAGCGCGCCAGCTGGTTGCGGACCATCGACCACTCCATAAGTTCATCGCCAGCCACGTTTCTGTCACGCCTGCGCCACAATGCGTAGCCGCACTAGACCAGTCCCAGCATTCGGCTTTGGCCACGAGGGAAGCGCGCACTGGATTCAGCTCCGTGTAGCGTAAAGCCTCCCACAGATGGGGCTCATCCAGGGGACAGGAATAGTAGCGGCCCTGCCAGACATGCCCGGTGGAGTGGTGGAGTGCGTTCCAGTAGGAAGCAAACCGGCCGTGTGTCTCCTGCAGTGCCCTGGCCAGTCGATCGGCCCTCTCTGGGACGGCGATAAGGTGAATATGGTTCGACATCAGGCAATAGCCGATGAGCCCTACCCCCCACAACTCCATGCCATGCCGCAGTAGATCGAGATAAACCTTTCGCTCCGCCTCCTCCTGCAGGATAAAACGCCGCGCATTCCCGCGCTGGGTGATGTGATGGGGAACTCCGACCGCGATCACGCGAGCGAGACGGGCCACTATCTGCTCCGGGGATCCTTTAATGGAGGATCCGTCTTGAATTCCGCCCTCGTCTCATGCTCAGGGCGCACTCGCATCGATCATGCCTCAGCGTGGCTGAAGTTCGCTTGTGCGAAAGATTAAGCGGTTTTAATCTGAAGCCCTTCGATTTGCGGACCGAGCCCGCCGCCTAGGTGCGGTTTCGTCCCGATAACACCGCTCCCGGGCTGAGCTTGTCTAGTCCGCGTTGCCTTCGGTTTCTACAGCTCCGAAATGATGGTGATTACTTCGGCTGTCCCCGAAACTCTCCGGCTGTCCCCGAAACTCTCGATCCCGTCTCCCGCGCCATCGCCAACGCCCCTTACGACGACGAACCGGAGAGCGAAGACGAACGCCGCGCCGTCGCCGAGTCTAAGGCTTGGCTGGCCCAGCATCCCGGCCAGACCATCTCCCACGCCGAGATGATGGCCGAGTTCGGACTCTCCGCCGACGACCTTAAGGGATGACCCGGAACGCATGAAGCTGATCGACTGGACGCCACCCGCCCGCGCCGATGTCCGCCGCATCGACCGCACCAACGCCATGCGGATTCTCACCGCCCTCCACCGCTTCGCCCAGACCGGCGAGGGCGACATCAAGAAGCTGCAAGGCGACTCCGAAGAACTCCGCCTCCGCGTCGGCGACTACCGCGTCCGCTTCACCGAAGAACCCCACGACACCCTCATCATCCACTCGGTGAGGCACCGCTCCGAAGCCTACCGCTAACCTCGAACACTCATTCCACCGACGCTCAGGGGCTTTGTTTCTTTGTTTTCAGATGGTTCCCCAAGAGGAACTTCAAGGTTGCTCTACAGCAACCTTTCAGGCCCGTTTTCCCCTTAGTCGCTGATTCCATGATGGTTCCCGTACAGCAACCTAAAGTTGCTCTACAGCACCCATTCCGGGGTGACGTGTCCCTATCCAGCCGATGCGAAGCAGCGTGCTCTTTTCTCTCGGTCGGTACGGACGCCGAAAGCAGTCGCGTGATCTAACGAAACGTGCCGCTCCACACCTGATAGAGGATAAACATGGCGAAGCCGGCGAACACAGCCCCGCGTACCCGACCGGAAATGCTGCAGACTTCAGATTCCCAAGTCGCCGTATTGGAAGTCGCACTCTTAGGGAAAATGGCTCGGTGAACCTTAACGAAGCTCTTCGGCGAAACGCACCAAGTCGCTCCCGAAAAAATGAAGATCAACGAGATGAGCGTCATGAGCAGCGACAGCCAACCGATAGGACCGTCCTTCATAACCCCCCTCCGAACCGCCTCTGCACCTCGTTGCGTGGTCTAGCGAAGCTCGCCGCGCCACAACTGATAGAGCATGAAGCCTGCAAATCCTACGAACATTGCGCCGACCACGCGACCAGAGATACTACAGACCGCTGATTCCCATTTCGCGGTGCTGGAAACCGGATTCTTAGGAAAAAGGGCTCGGTGAGCCTTGACGAAGCTACCGGGCGAGATACACCAGGTAGCTCCCGAAACAAGGAAAATCAGCATGATGAGCGAACCATATACTGCAAACCAATTAATAGACCCATGCTTCATCATCCCTCCCCTTAGCCGCCTATGTGTTTGCACGAAGAGTAAGTGATTGCCCCAGAAGCACCTGGAACACCAAACGAGTATCCCGCAGTGTAGCCGCTCGATCCTTTAGAGCCTTGATAGCCCCACCAGGGAGTCCAGTTATAGCCGCCGCTGACGCTCCAACCACTCAGCACGTCTTCGGATGTATTTCCCGGCTTGGCGTGGACAACAACCGGGCCGCCACCAACGGTGTGTCCAGCGGACAGACCAATACCTCCTCCGTAGCAGACGAGATGATTTTTGGGGTCATAGGAAAAACTCCCGGCTGGGCCTAACACCCCAAAGAACAGGGGAAGAATGAAGCCTCCTGATACTGCCCCAGAGGTCACTTCTAGTGGGTTTGAGCCTCCACTGGGTCCACCCGGCCCAAACGAACTCGGTCCGCCACCGCAGGCGCCGAACTCGCATCCTTGTGTAGGTAAGTCTAAAGCCATACCGAGGCCTAAATTGCCTTGCGGGATTGTGGAGGGAATACCCAAGCTTTCGCCGAAGTTCCCGTCCCAGCCAAGGTTGGTAGAGGGGCGCGTCTTGAGCGAGCCATGGAAGCTCGGATGGCCGCCAAACAACCAGTCCAAACCGATTGCAGCTCCGACCGCGATCTCCACGCACAGCAACGGATTGCTGCACGCCTTACCTTCCAGTCCGCTGGGATCCACGAAATTGGCCGGGTCGTTGTTGGCGTAGCTGTAGCGGTTGAAGGTCTGGGGGTTGGTGAAATCGTAGCTGCCGGTGTACTGATCCGGGCTTAGCCAGCGACCCAGGCCAGTCGAGTATTGCCGGTACTGCGCATGCTCGGTCTCGTCTTCCAAATCACGATCCAGCTGCGCGAAATCATGCTGGTCTCCGTTGTCGACGTCGGGAGTAAGACCGTCCCCCCACGGCAGAGAGCTCATCGTTGCCACCACCGTGCCATTGAGGCCGATTCGCATCCGCTCCGTACCCAGCCAGTTCTGCGCCTCGTACTCCGTCTGCCCTCCCGTCCGGATCGCCAGCGGACCGGCATCCGTGTATATATTCGACGAGACCAGGCTTTGGCCCGACCAGCTCGACAGTCGCCGGCCCTGCGCATCGAATACGAACTCGAACGTCCCCCGGGGAGCCACAATCCGCACCCTCTGGTTCAGGCTGTCGTAATAGTAGCTCGCCGTCTGGCCGTTATCCACCGCAGTCACATTGCCGTCCGCATCATATGTGTAACTATGGCTGCCATCATAGGTGATGTTGCCCGGCACATCATTGGCATAGCCCGGCGTGTTGATGATGTTGCTGGCCGAACTCATGCTGATGCTCAGCGCCGGACCGCCCTGCGGCGCGTTCTGCGCCCACCGGTTGCCATACCGGTCATAAGTATAGGTGAAGTTCTGCACCGTGCCCTGGGTCACCGTCCGCGCATTCAGCCGGTTGAATTCATCATAGCCGAAGCTGTTGCAGAGGTTTAACACCGTGTCGCAGGTCTGCGTCACATGGGTCCCCGATCGCTGCACATCGTACCCGTAAATCTGCACCGCACCCGACCCCGCACAACCGGGCTGCAGAGAACCAGCACAGGCCCAGCCGCCATTTAATCTTCCCATCCCATCGTAGGTGTTCACCACCCCCACACTGTTTCCCAAAACGTAGCTTGTCGGACCGAAGGGGGTGTTTTGGACCGAACCGGGAATGATCAGATTGGCCGAAGAGGAGTCGGTGATCCCGGTGATCTCAGCGGCAGCCGAACGCTGGTAGGAGTAAGTCTGGCCTGCGCCATCGCCTTGGCTCGTCAGCATGCCGGCAAGGTTGTAACCGTAGCCGACTCCGCGGTCGGAGGCGGCATTCCCACAGCCCGACGGCGTGCAGGAATATTGCAGCGTTACCCGTCCCGTCGTGTCGTAACCGTAGATCGCTCCCGCACCCCCGGCGGCCGTGTTGCGATAGTGCCACGAAAGATGCCCTTTGAGGTTGGTCTGCTGGCCCGCTTCGGTCCAACCCGAGGGGGCATCATAGCCAAACGTCTTCGGAGATGATTCGCCAGACGGGAAAACTCGACGAGAAAACTCCGTTTTGCTTCCGGCTTCTACAGATCCGACGATGGGGTTGCTTCGGCTGTCCCCGAGACTTCCATCCCCGAATGCTTACATCCGGGCTTGTACAGGTGGGCCAATTCAGATGAGCGAAGTGGGCCAGTTTAGATGAGCGAACTCAAAGCCCTTTAATTTGCGGACCGAGCCCGCCGCCTAGATGGGGCTCATCCAGGGGACAGGAATAGTAGCGGCCCTGCCAGACATGCCCGGTGGAGTGGTGGAGTGCGTTCCAGTAGGAAGCAAACCGGCCGTGTGTCTCCTGCAGTGCCCTGGCCAGTCGATCGGCCCTCTCTGGGACGGCGATAAGGTGAATATGGTTCGACATCAGGCAATAGCCGATGAGCCCTACCCCCCACAACTCCATGCCATGCCGCAGTAGATCGAGATAAACCTTTCGCTCCGCCTCCTCCTGCAGGATAAAACGCCGCGCATTCCCGCGCTGGGTGATGTGATGGGGAACTCCGACCGCGATTACGCGAGCGAGACGGGCCACTATCTGCTCCGGGGATCCTTTAATGGAGGATCCGTCTTGAATTCCGCCCTCGTCTCATGCTCAGGGCGCACTCGCATCGATCATGCCTCAGCGTAGCTGAAGTTCGCTTGTGCGAAAGATTAAGCGGTTTTAATCTGAAGCCCTTCGATTTGCGGACCGAGCCCGCCGCCTAGGTGCGGTTTCGTCCCGATAACACCGCTCCCGGGCTGAGCTTGTCTAGTCCGCGTTGCCTTCGGTTTCTACAGCTCCGAAATGATGGTGATTACTTCGGCTGTCCCCGAAACTCTCATGCTCGATCCGGTGGATCGCGCCATCGCCAACGCGCCTTTCGAGGACGAGGAGATCGGCGACGAAGAGACCCGCGCCGTCGCCGCTTCCAAGGCCTGGCTGGCCGACCATCCGGGCGAAGGCACCCCCCACGAAGAGATGCTCCGCGAGTTCGGCATCAACCCCGAAGACCTCCACCGCTGACAGGCTCCCGCGCGTGAAAAAGATCATCTTCACTCCAGCCGCGCGCGCCGACGTGCGCCGCATCGACCGCGACACCGCCATGCGCATTCTCACCGCGCTCGACCGCTTCGCCCGCACCGGCGAGGGCGACATCAAGAAGCTCGAAGGCAACACCAACGATCTGCGCCTGCGCGTCGGCGACTATCGCATCCGCTTCATCGAAAACCCGCCCGGCACTCTTTACATTCACGCCGTCCTGCATCGCTCCGAAGCCTACCGCTGAACGGCCTCGATCCGGCCCCGGACGCGGGCCGGACCTGGCTCGAACTGAGCCGGACATCGTGCGAGCTGCGTTCGATTTTGATCCGAGGACGGGCCGCAACGCGGCCCCGCTAAGCCATCAGGCTTAGGGATGGTGTCTACGTTCAACACTGCGCTGCTGGCCGTGCTGACGCCGCTCCTGGCTGGGATTCAGCCCTTGCTTCCGAAGTGCCGCTCGAACAGTTCCCGCGACAGACGCTCGCCCTCTTCGCTCAGCACGACAGACTTCGCCTTGCTCTTCGGATCGGAGATGTACCCCTTGGCGTGCAGCCGGTCCAGCGTGTCCCAGTCGTGCCCCTTCCACGCGCGGCCATCGCCCGCCGGAGTCAGCCACAAGAGCGCCAGCACCATCTCGTCTACTTTGTCGCGGTTGTAATCCATGCCCCCTGCTCCTGGCACGATGCTACCCCGACACGCCGCCGTCGTGCACTCATGTGGAACATGAGAAAAAGACATTTTTCTCATAGCTGCAAAACACCCGCAGCGGAGGCGTCAGTCAAGGTTGACCGAAGGGAGCCGCGCCAGCGGTCGGAGCGTAGCGGAGAGCCTTTACGGACGGCGGAGCGGAGGCTACACGCGCGCAAGCGCGCCGGGATGCAGGTTTCGGCCTCTCACTCTGTGCTTTCAACAGGTTCCCCGAGTGGCAGCAGCAGGTTACTCCGCCAGTAACCGTGAGCAACCCATTTTGCGCTCAACCACCATGCTTTGAAGAGGTTCCCGCCGCAGGAACCTCCGGCAACCTTGCAGCACCCGAGCCGGGGTGACGTGTCATCCCTCAACCCGGTGCAGAGCACCGTGCTTTTCAGGATGCTGGGGAGGGCAAGGATTTCTGGGGCTGAGACGATGCCGTACGGCGATGCTTAATCCACTGGGTCATGGGTAAGGATGCCAACAACGATGAACGGAGCGTGCTCACGTATCTCTAATCCTCGAACCTCTGCGAACTCAGAAGCCGCTGACCAATCATCAAACAAACCAAGGTCGTTTAAAGATGCTCCGAAATGGCTACGCAGTTGGGGTCGAGTCGACTCGGCATATCCACAGCCTTTCAGCCCACTGATCAACCCGTCTAAATCCACCACGTCGAAACCTCTAAACTGCCACCCTTTGGACAGGAGTGCTTCCTCGCTCGGTTGATCATCGAAATAGCCAGTCCCAAATCGTTCGACAAGGGCAATTATGTTCGTCTGAAAACTCGTCAAACTCAGTGGGATTAGAGCTGCTGAACCCCCTCGCTGGCCAGAAGCATCGCGAAGGAGATCAAGACTCCTTGCGAGATTCAGCGGGTTGGAAAATTCGCGCAGTACCCCATGCCACAGAGATGCTACCTCTTCGGGTTGAGGCCAGACATTTGGGTCGGCGCTAATTGGGCTTGATCTCTCAGGCACAAGCCGCTGCCCAATCTGAGAAGAAATTTCCTCGTGAAAAGAGGGATTGATACGTAGATCAAACCCAAGGCTGATTCGTTTCATTTCCATATCTCAGTTTGCGGGCCAAGTCGGGTAAGAGCTGCAACTGTTCATTCCAGCGGGCGGAAATTGCGTGGCTCCTCTGGGGCCGTTACCTGCGTTCCAGAAACATTGACCCGTTGAGGGATTTCGATTTTGAGTCCAGATGTGACTGTGAGGGTCCCATCCGTTATGAGGATGTCCTGTGTGCGTCTCGTAACACTGCGTACCTGCTGGCGGGACGCATCCGCTGTTGTCGCCGACCATACTCATCGTTGCGACGGTCGCTGCGACTACCGGTATGCTTTTGAGGATTGATCCCAGGTCAATGCCAATTGTGCATACGGCGGGGTACTCGGCACAAAAATCGAGCGGCGCTGTTGCTGCCCCCTGCTGGAACGAGCCAACTCCACCGCCACAGGCTCCGAACTCGCATCCTTGTGTTGGCAAGCCCAGCGCCATACCGAGTCCCAGATTGCCTTGCGGGATGGTGGTGGGGATGCCCAAGCTTTCGCCGAAGTTTCCATCCCAGCCTACGTTAGTAGAGGGGCGCGGGTGAAGTGAGCCGTGGAAGCTCGGATGGCCGCCAAACAACCAGTCCAAACCGATTGCAGCTCCGACCGCGATCTCCACGCACAGCAACGGATTGCTGCACGCCTTACCTTCCAGTCCGCTGGGATCCACGAAATTGGCCGGGTCGTTGTTGGCGTAGCTGTAGCGGTTGAAGGTCTGGGGGTTGGTGAAATCGTAGCTGCCGGTGTACTGATCCGGGCTTAGCCAGCGACCCAGGCCAGTCGAGTATTGCCGGTACTGCGCATGCTCGGTCTCGTCTTCCAAATCACGATCCAGCTGCGCGAAATCATGCTGGTCTCCGTTGTCGACGTCGGGAGTAAGACCGTCCCCCCACGGCAGAGAGCTCATCGTTGCCACCACCGTGCCATTGAGGCCGATTCGCATCCGCTCCGTACCCAGCCAGTTCTGCGCCTCGTACTCCGTCTGCCCTCCCGTCCGGATCGCCAGCGGACCGGCATCCGTGTATATATTCGACGAGACCAGGCTTTGGCCCGACCAGCTCGACAGTCGCCGGCCCTGCGCATCGAATACGAACTCGAACGTCCCCCGGGGAGCCACAATCCGCACCCTCTGGTTCAGGCTGTCGTAATAGTAGCTCGCCGTCTGGCCGTTATCCACCGCAGTCACATTGCCGTCCGCATCATATGTGTAACTATGGCTGCCATCATAGGTGATGTTGCCCGGCACATCATTGGCATAGCCCGGCGTGTTGATGATGTTGCTGGCCGAACTCATGCTGATGCTCAGCGCCGGACCGCCCTGCGGCGCGTTCTGCGCCCACCGGTTTCCATACCGGTCATAAGTATAGGTGAAGTTCTGCACCGTGCCCTGGGTCACCGTCCGCGCATTCAGCCGGTTGAATTCATCATAGCCGAAGCTGTTGCAGAGGTTTAACACCGTGTCGCAGGTCTGCGTCACATGGGTCCCCGATCGCTGCACATCGTACCCGTAAATCTGCACCGCACCCGACCCCGCACAACCGGGCTGCAGAGAACCAGCACACGCCCAGCCGCCATTTAATCTTCCCATCCCATCGTAGGTGTTCACCACCCCCACACTGTTTCCCAAAACGTAGCTTGTCGGACCGAAGGGGGTGTTTTGGACCGAACCGGGAATGATCAGATTGGCCGAAGAGGAGTCGGTGATCCCGGTGATCTCAGCGGCAGCCGAACGCTGGTAGGAGTAAGTCTGGCCTGTGCCATCACCCTCGCTCGTCAGCATGCCGGCAAGGTTGTAACCGTAGCCGACTCCGCGGTCATAGGCATCGTTTGGACAACCCCACGGTGTGCAGGAATATTGTAGCGTTACCCGTCCCATCGCGTCGTAACCGTAGATCGCTCCCGCTCCCCCGGCGGCCGTGTTGCGATAGTGCCACGAAAGATGCCCTTTGAGGTTGGTCTGCTGGCCCGCTTCGGTCCAACCCGAGGGGGCATCATAGCCAAACGTCTTCGTGGGTGTCCCGTCGGAATAGGTGACGCTGACCACACGGCCCAGCGTGTCATATTGCGTGCTCGTCAGGGTACGGATGTTTGGGTTCGCCTGATTCGCAACCCCCTGCGCACGGAGGACCGTTAGCCCGAGGCCAGGTTGGCTGCTGTAAGAATAAGAATACCCGGTAGTTGGACCCCGCTCGGGCTCGTTGACCCAAATGGCGCGACCCAAAGAGTCGGTTTGAAAGGAGCGGGACTGGTTTCCCTGGACCACGATCGTGTTGTGATTGGCCCAATCATATCCGTACTGGGTCAGAAAGCCGGTTCCGGCTATATCCAAACCGCAGTCCACCGGGGTCCCGGAATTCGGCATCTGAGTATTGGAGGAGACCTCACAAACATAATCGATTTGTCCGAGAGCTCCGTACAAAACGATCCGCTTCACCCCGTTTTCATCCTTCGTTTGCACCGCTCTTCCCTGGTAGGTGTAGGCGTAGGTGGATCCATCGCTATGTGCGGTGGTCAATGGTCTGCCGAGGGCGTCGTAGGTGTAACTGTCTCCCGCCCCGCTGCAAACTTTCGGCGTAGACCAACCATTTCCCTGATAGGGATACGACTGAAATTGAAGTCGCCCGTTTGCGTCGTAACAGTAGTCAGTCTGGTACCAGGGGTTGGTGGCTTGGCCATTGGCGACGGCAATACGGCTGGTTCGCCCATAGCCGTCATAAAGCGTTTGCGTATTGGTGTACGTACTGGCGGTCATGTAGTGGAGGACGCCGGTCTGGGTCGCTCCGTAACTGGCAACCATGATGCCCCCATCGGGGTAGGTGATGCCCGTAGGTCGGCCGGCCCAGTCGTAGCTTGTGTACGTGGTCGGCTGTTGGTTGGGATCTGTTGTTATAGACGTCCATCCAGTGCTTGGATCGTAGGTGGTTCCAGTAGAAAACGATACCCCGCTTGACGGCGTTGGCGGCGTTACCGATGACACGTAGGAATCCGTTCCATCGTAGGTGAAGGTAACCTGGCCGTTGGGGTCGGTGCTGGTCAATTGCGAACCGGCATCATCGTTGGTGAACGATGTAGTTAGGTCCTGTCCGGCTGAATTCCATTGCACTACCGAAGACAGGTAGGGACCGGAGGTACCGAGAGAGGCATTATGCCCGACGGTTGTGGAGCTTGGGGTGGCCGTCGTGTTGAAGTTGTAAGTAGTGAGAGATATCCGGTTACCGGCGCCGTCGAGTACTGTGCTTGTGTAGAGATCGTAGTTATTGTACGCGAGTTCCGTGTCAACGGTCGGGGCGGTCGGCGGCGTTCCAGTGTAATAATCCCATTGCTTAACGGATGTCACCTTTCCCAATGCCGGGTTATTGAAACCGTAAATTGTTTGGGTCGAATAGCCCAGGTCACTGAGGGTCGTAACTTCCGTCTGCTTGGTGATATAGTCCGACCCATTGCAGAAACCCGAAGTACAGGGAATGGAGAAGTTGTAATTGGTCGCGGTGCCGATGAGTTTTTGATTACTGCTCACTGGCCCCTGGTAACGGTCGGTGGTCGTATTCCACGCGCCATTATTCAATGTTAGAGTGTAGACGGTGTCGTCCGAGGTTCCATCTGTCATGGTTACTTGCTCTTGACAGCCCGTCAACTGCGAGCCGCTGCAGGCCGAAAGGACACGCGGCGAGAAGGTAAGCGAGCCCATGCCCCCGGAGTAAGATGTCAACCACCGGTTAGCATTGTTATACGAATCGAAATAGTTGCTGTAACCAAAATTGACCACGCCACCGCTCGGCAGCGTCATACTTGTCATTTCCCCGTAGCCGCCGTTATCGTAGGTGAAGGAGTACGCGGACCCGTCCGGGAGCTGAATGCTTTGGATCGCTGTGACCGAGTAGTTAGATTCCTCGATCACGGGCTGCTCATTGAAATGAGTATTCAAGGTGATGGGGGTAGTCGTGATCACGTAGGTGGATTGACTACCGCCGAAGCCAAGGACGCCATACGTAATTTGGCTTCCGCTCGAAGTCATGGTTACCGGTTTACGATTGAGGTCGTCGATAAGATTTCCGTTTTGGTCTTGGGTCCAGTAGTTGCCAAAACGATCAACCTGGTTTGGATAAACCTCGTCCCCATCGTTATTCCTGACAAGCGGGTTGCCTGTCCCATCGTCGCTCACAGAGTAACCGCTGGCGTCGAGCGCAGTTCCTGAGGATACGTAGGATTGGCCAGAACATCCGGGGGTAGCGTAATACAGCGCGGCATTTGTGGCATGGACCGTGCCATCGGGATCCGTGTAGCTGACCGCGTATTCAACTTGGGTCCCACTCCCGCCGTCGTCTGGACATCCGATGAGCGAACTGCTCAGTATCGTCAAACCAATGGAGCCCGGGTTTAGTCCGCTCACGAATCTCCAACCGGCCATCGAGCCAGGAACGTTGTTCGGCCACCAGTAGAGGTGGTTGTAGTGGCCAATCATCCAGATACGACTGTCATAGACAAGCCGTTCGTTCAGCTTTAGGTTGCCGCGCTGGGCTTGCGTAGCAATCGGAATCTCAATATGCAGGTTGCCATTGGCCAGGTTGATGTACCCATGATCAATTGGAATATTCACGCCGAAGGTTGGGTTCCCGGTCGCATAGACATAATCCTGCGCCCGGGCGTGCTGGTTGAGCGCGTTGAGGAGAACCGCGATGGCCCAAGTGACGATGAGACATTTCTGCTTCATGGCTTTCTCTGCCCTCAGAGGGTAAAAAACGTCTGCTTGACGCCCGTGTTCAGATCGACCGCGCTGAGTTGCAGGATCCACTGGATCTGCCCATTGAGTGACTGCTCGAAGCGAAAGGGGACGAGGGAGCCGTCAACGTTTCTATAGTCCCCGTAGGTGATGCACTGTAAGAGTTCACTTCGTGCGCCGGAGAGCTTAATGGACGCGACGCTTTTGATGAGCAGGTGCGAAACCGGATCGAAGTAAAGATCGGTCACTATCCCAACCGGAGCGTGGGTCGCTTCGGCGGTTGAAGACGCCACAGAAGGCTTGCCGAGAGGATGCTCTATTGAGAGGCGGTGCAGCGTCTTCCCATCCACTACCTGCATGCCTTTCTCGTAAACCGAAGTCTGGGGAGTGGGAAAAGTGGACACGCGTAGCTGGGGAAAAGCGAGGAGACCTTGTGCTGCTGTTGCGGGGAAAAGGAATTGTCTATTTCCGTCGCCGGTATTGCTGACTCCATATTCTCCGATGATTCGTGTGGACTCACTTCCCTGGGTCCTCGTAACATCCAATCGATAGCTGTCGCCATTCAGAATGGTCAGCGCGGCATCATCGACTTCGGAACTGTCCCCCAGAGGATAGGTGATCTTTCCAGTGCCAGACATGTCATGCCAAGGGGACACTTGCACAGCTTTGAGCTGATCGACCACCTCGGCTAACGCCGCGGCATCGATGTGTCCGAACACGCCCGTTGCTGCTGGCACACTGACATCCCGGTCGACCGGTCCATAAATCCGAGTGAAGTCCGTTTGCGCTAGCACCAAGTGCAGAGGGATGCTCAGCAGCAATAACAGCAGAGTGGACCGCCATTCATTGAGAGAACGTCGCGTCGGTTTCGGGGGGGAGATGGGAGTATCGATTACTCGACGACGCAGACCTTAGTGCGCGGCCGCGCGCGACGACTAGCTCGATCATACGCACCTGGTCCGGTTTGGGGATACGGGGACAGCATACGATTACTCGACGACGCCGACCTTAATGCGCGGCCGCGCGCGACAAGACATAGGCTTCGATCATGCGCACCTGGTCCGGTTTGAGCGTGTCCTGGAACGATGGCATTCCAGACTGTTGCCGGGCGCCGCCCAGCACAATCGATGCAAACTGGTGATGCGTCGCTGCGCTGGCGTAGCGCAAGTCAGGCACATTGGAGCTCGAAACAGCCCCCACCCCATGACAGTAGAAGCAGTATTTGGCGAACAGCAGGCTGCCCTCATGAACCATCGCCGGCGAGGCGTGCATGGTGATGGCCGGAGAAGGAGGCTGCGCATGCCCAAAGGGAGGTACCTCGAGTTTTCCATGAGCGCCCAGCGCGAACGTAACGATGCGGCCATAGCCGGGCTTTACAGGCCCGCTGCCGGGAATGTTGTTCAAGCCCGCGGAACCGCCCCAGCCGACCATGACAGTTACGTATTGTACGCCTCCCAGCAAGTAGGTGACCGGGGGCGCCATGATCCCGGTGCCGGCATCGAACTGCCAAAGCGGCTTGCCGTCACTGGCCCGGTACGCGCACAGGATTCCATCGGACCGCCCCTGAAAAACCAGGTTCCCGGCCGTCGCCAGCACGCCGCCGCTTTCCACCTGGGGCAGACCGACGTGCCACTTCTCACGCTGCTGCGCAGGATCCCATGCGATCAAGGTCCCAGTCATGGGAGGCAAGGCGTTTGCCCGCGCTATTAGCGGCCCATTGTAGGCAACGTCTTCCCCGCGGTTCCAGCTTTTGCTATCCAGGGTCCAGTGTTTATCCGGTGCATGCAGCGCCGGCGACCCTTCACGGGCGGGCACATACACCAAGCCGGTCGTTGGATCCCACGCCATGGGATACCAGTTGTGCGCGCCTCCGGGAGCGGGAGAGACCAGAACGGCGTTCAGCCCGTCATACGCCGTTGGCGACTCCACGGGCCGGCCGCTCCTGGGGTCGATTTCACTGGCCCAGGTAATTCCGCGGACAAACGGCTTGGCAGAGACGAAGGCTCCCGTTTGCCGATCGAGTACGTAGAAGAATCCATTCTTCGACGCCTGCATGATGACTTTCCGCGGGCTGCCGCCAATCGTCAGATCGGCAAGCATCAGGGGCTGCGTCGCGTCGTAGTCCCAGTTTTCTCCCGGAGTTACCTGGTAGTGCCAGACCAACTCCCCGCTATCGGCACGGAACGCGAGAATGGAGGCGAGGTACAGATTGTCGCCTCCTCCCGGGCTGCGCAAATCCCGATACCACGCCGTTCCATTCCCCGTACCCGCATATACCAGGTCGAGCGCCGGGTCGTACACGATGGAATCCCAAACACTGCCGCCTCCTCCTGCGACCCAGTAAGGACCATGCCAGGTCTTGGCGGCTTCTTCCAGATCTTTGGTTTCAAAACCCTTCGCCGGATCTCCGGGTACGGTGTAAGTACGCCAGCGCAACTTTCCGCTCTCCGCGTCATACGCGGAAAGGTACCCGCGCACGCCAAACTCCGAGCCCGCGTTGCCGATCAGCACCATCCCTTTGACAATGCGCGGGGCGCCGGTAATGGCGTAGGGCTTCGATTGGTCGACGGTGACTACATCCCAAATCGGCTTTCCCGATGCGGCGTCGAGAGCAATCAGCCGGCCATCGATGGTGCCGAGATAGACTTTGCCGTTGGCGAGGGCGACTCCCCGATTGACCGTGTCACAACAGACGGTCCGCGATCGCGCCCTGGACACATGAGGATCGAATGTCCACAGGATCCTGCCGTCTTTCGCGTCGACCGCGAACGCCGAGCTCCACGGACCGGTCGCATAGATCACGCCGTTCAGGACCAGCGGTGTTGCTTCCAGGCCTCCGGTTGTTCCCAACTCTTTGCTCCAGGCGAGGCCGAGCTGACTGATCGTTTGTTCGTTGATCTGTTGCAGGGGACTGAACCGCTGTTCGTCGTTTGTTCTGCCGTAGGACGTCCAGTTGGCGCCGTCATCGGCCGCCGCCGCAGACCTTTTGCATGAGGTGAGCGGGGTGAGCAAAAAACCAAGAACGATCAGGTAAAGCCAGAAGCGCATATCGGTTGGAAGGCTTCCCCAAGCACGAGCGTGGACCATTACAGGCAATTCCGAATGCAGTGTCAAGGATCGAAGCGCCGGCGGTTTGGGTCCGGCTCAGCGAGGGGCTCAGCGCAGTGATTTATCATCCGATGACGATAGGCACTTCGCTGCCATGGAGACTCCTGATGCACTTGCTGCAATATCTCCGCTTGCGCATACTTGCCGCGGTCTGGCTTCCGCTCGTGTTCTGCGCCGGGCTGGTGTGAGCGCAGGAAGCGGCGCCCATCCCTTACGACCACAATCAAGCCGCCGGCAGGTTCTACGACATTCACGGCTTCAAGATGTACACGGAAGTCTATGGCAGCGGACCGCCGTTGCTGATGATTCATGGCAACCACGGCGACATGAGCGCCTTCGCCAGGAATGTTCCGTATTTCGCGACGCACTACCAGGTCATCCTCGCCGACAGCCGTTCGCAGGGCAGGTCGGTGGATCCCGGCCATCCCCTCACTTTCGAAATGATGGCCGATGATTATGCAGCCTTACTCGACGCGATGCACATCTCGTCGGCCTACATTATCGGGTGGAGCGACGGCGGCATCAATGCACTGCTGCTCGCCATCCGTCATCCTGGGGGTATAGGGCGACAGCTTACACAGATTTCTTTCGCTCTACCTCAGCGGCTTGCACAGCAAAAAATATGTATCGTATCCCCCCATTCCCACCCCATTCCCCCATGTCCGCTAGCCAGACTTACTGGTTTTCCCCGAACGCCGTTGCGGTCATACCGTTACGCGCCGCACTCATATTGCCTGCCGGCTCAAAGGAACCAGTAGCTGGATCGAACAGGTCCAGCCCCTTGCCCGCCTTTGTGCTCAGTTCAAGGACGGCTCCTCCGGCAAGCAATACTTTGCCATCGGCAGCAGTTTCTGTATTGCTGATGAGCGTAGCAGTGGGCAGATCGCGGAACTCACTCATCGAGTTTTCGCTTTGCGTGAACATCCCGGTGGTCACGTCGAAGGTGACTCCCGTGTCCGGGCTGTTCCATCCTCCGTCGATCAATGCTTGTCCGTTCGGCATCAGTGTCGATGCTTGCGACCTGCGGCCGAGCGGCATGCTTCCAGTGAACACAAACCTGCCGTCGCCCGGGTTGTAGATTTCCGCACTGTTGAGCGGATCGACCGGCGTGCTGAACCCCCCGGCGACCAACACCTGCCCGTTCACCAGGCGGCTGGCCGAGTGGTTCCGCCGTGCCTGAGGTTATTTTGTCCTACATCTTCCGCATCTCCCAATCGTGTAACTTATGGCAGATGAGGGGACGGACGAAATAACTACCTGAAGTCCCTGGTCGGACGGAACGGGAGCGGAAAGGCAGGACAGGCTGGACTGGACCCCTCTGTTGAGATCAGCGGCCAACTCTACCCACCCCGCACCACAACGAAAGTCTCTTCCTCCATGCGGGAGAAGTGGAGAAGTCAATTGGAAGAAGTCAACTGCCAATTGAGAATGTTCTGCCCTGCCGTATACCCTCCGGTGCCTCCCGTGAAGCCCGCGTAGGCGGTCGGGCCGCCAAGCAATTCAGGCAGGTTAGCCGGAAATTGGGTGGAGAACCTGGCCTTGGTCGTCTTATCGGTGATGCTGAGGTTCAAGTTCGACCCATCATAGACAAGCACCACGTGGAATACATCACCGCTGTGCAGGTCGATGCCGCTGGGCAGCAGATCAAGCGCGGGCACGGTCGGAGCCGCACCATTCACATAGATCCCGGTGGAACTGGTGCCTTCGCCGTCATTGTCGAACAAATCGAACTTCACAGCCACGCTGTTCGTAATTTGCGTTCCCCCTTCGCTCAGCGAAGGTAGCCCGTAGCCGAGACCACCGCCCGGAGTGCCGAGAGCGTTCAGACCTTGGTTTTGCAAGACGAAGGCGATTCCGTCCGCGTCCGGCGCCGTGGTAGTGTTCGCCGTCAACTGGAAATCGAATGATGTCTGGAAGTACCCTGTCCCGATCGGCGTGTTGAAAAAGGCGCTTCCGGCTTCGAAAGCTCCTCCGTCAGTAAGCAGCAGGGCGTTGTTGCGGAGGGCGGCGCTTCCATTCACAGTGAATCCCGTGGGCACGTTGTCCAAGGTGATGAATCCGACCGGAAAACTAATGGACGCTCCTGTTGCCCCTCCAATGCCCGCTACCGGAATTTTCTGCGTCGAGGTAGTGTTGCCACTATTGCTGACCAAGGCGCCTGTAGCTTTGAGCAGGCCTGCGGACTCGGGAGTGAAACCGATGTTGAGATCGCACATTGCTCCAGGGGACAAGACGAAACCGGTTGCGCAATCGGGCGGTGCTTCTGGCGCGGTAGCCTGAACGAAGTTATCGAGAGGGTCGAGTGCTAACTGCGATAAAGACAGATCTGCGTTGCCGGTATTCTGTACCGGAAAGGCTTGTGGACTATCCGCGCTCGCTGCACCCACAGGCGCAGACGCGAAGGTGTAGGTAGGAACCTGGACGCGGGGAACCTCGTATATTTGGGGGTTGGTAATCGCGAAGATGTCGCCACCGCCATCGAGAGCCAAATACCAAGGCTGGTCAAGGAATGTGGCCAAGGAGATTGGCGGGCCACCTCCGGCGGGTACCTCCAGGATCTTCGTACCGAGGTTGGAAACTTGTTGCTGGTTGTCATAGTAGCTAACGTAGAGGTCGCCGGCAGCGTCCACTGCCATCCCCTGCACTTCCAGGCTCACGGATGCCGGCAATATGGTTGTTTTTTGTCCGCTCGCGATATTTACCTTGACCACACCAGCAGAGAAATACAGATAAGATTAATTTCTTCACTGGTCATTCCCGTGCTAAGTGCAGTTAAGTGCCAGGCCAGACGCAACGCGAAACTCGCGCGTGTTTGAGCTTCATACGGCTCACGCGGATAACAATAGCAGCGCGAGCCGCGGCGCCGGCCAGCCGGTACCTGGCTAGTCACGATAGCCAGCGGCTTTCAGGCCACACGATCATTTCTTTCCTATTCAGCTCAAAGGATTTTCGAACGTTTTGGTATCCATCATTTTTTGTTTGTGAATGTTTCTTATCTGCCGCCTAATGTCACCTCAACGTATCCACACAGCGATCGCGGTTCCATCGCTCTATCTGCGCGACTGGCCGGATATCTATATCCACACCGATCACGACACGCCGGAGCAGATCGACTCCGCCAAGCTGCGCCGTGTTGTGGTGCTGGGCGCGGCCTCCGGATATACCTATGCCAATCTCAGCCCTTCGCAGGCAGCGGCCTCACTGCCCGTCTTTGCCGCGCGCAGCGAGCAACGGTCGGCCAAGGGTTTTGAACGCGCACTTACCCTGGTCGACGACCCGAGCATGAAGCCTGGGTATGCATGGTATGATGCGCGCAATTTAATCGCACAAATGCTGAGCCGTGAGCAGGCGGCTTTGCAGTCGCTGACCCGTTACACTGACAGTCAACCGCAACAACTTGAAAGGGCGAACGAGGACCTCAACCGGCAACTGGCAGCGTTCGGTGTATCGATCGACGCAGCGGAGGCGATTCGAGGGGTTCACGGAACAAAGCCGGAAGCACCGTGGCAGGGAGCGCAGCCGCGCAGCGTACTCCAACCCGAATCGGAGAGTTTGGGTCACTGACTTATCAGAACGATGATGTGCTGCTAGACCGGCGGCGGAGAACGTGTGGCGAAGATCGAGCTGTTGAGCGGCAGGTCAAGCCGGCTCCTGCGAGTGCAGAACAGGGGCGCGCTCTATGCCTATGAAATCGTCAATCTATTGAATCGCAAACGAAATGTTGGGCAGATCCGGGATGTGGTCTCCGCAGAATACGGACCAATCGACGTGAATATAGTCGAGGATTATCTCAAGGCATGTGCCGAGGCCGGCAACGTCAGCTTCAAATAAGAATGGGCTGGCGTCTCAACCAGGTGCCGCCCTTGGTAACCAGAAAATGATGCGCAACCCGCGTCTCAGTAATCAGGGCTGATTTCGCCTCCGATCCCTTTCCAAATGCTTCTTTTTTGATCGGCGCACGAAAACGATTGCGCTCCCCTTCGGATGCCTGTAAGCTAATCGTATTACAATCTAACATTGTACCTACCCCGGGCAATGCGCAGGTGATCTCGGTCCAGCGATCGAACTCTTCGCAAAAAAGCACTTTATCCGTCTGCCACGTCGCAGATCACCGGATTCCTACATATTGAGAACGCCCGTTCTACTTGCCACGGAACATGTCTCGTGACGCAAGGTGGAACCCTTGTCTTTGTCAAAGCTATTCGAAACACTCCAGGAGCCCAGAATGTTCACTAGCGCCAAGCGACTCAAACCACTCATACCCCTAGCCGTCGTTCTGATCCTGGGAGCGGCCGTCTCTCAAGGCCAAACCTTCCGCGGCGGCATCAATGGAACTGTGTCTGACGCCAGCGGTGCCGCAGCACCTGGAGCGCAGGTTGTCGCGACCGATGACGAGACCGGTATCGTTCACACGACCCTCTCATCGAGCGCCGGTGACTTTACCTTCTCTGACCTTCCCCTCGGCCACTACACGATCGTAGTCACCGTCCCGGGATTCGCGACTGAGACCGTAAAAGCAATTCCTGTTTCGGCCGGCACAGTCTATACCGCGCCGATCCACCTCAGCGTTGCCGGTAGTTTTACAGAGGTCTCTGTCTCCGCATCGGCTCTTGCTCTCGACACAACGACCGTCACCCAGACCACGGTCGTCGGCGACAAGGCCGTCGATTCCATGCCGCTCAATGGACGTGACTTCACTCAGCTCGTTGCGCTCACCCCAGGCTTCGCGGGATACTCCGCAGGCGGAGACGGTTCCCTGAACGGCACACGCTTCGATCAGATCAACTGGCAGATCGACGGCATCGACAACAACGACCTCTGGGCTAACATCCCAGCCGTAAATCAGGGCGGTGTTCTTGGTATCGCCGGCATCATTCTTCCTATCGACGCTATCGATCAGTTCTCCGTCCAGACTCAGGGTAACGCCGAAGCTGGCCGAAGCCCTGGAGGCATCGTCAACCTCGGCCTCAAATCCGGAACCAACAGGATTCATGGCAGCGCTTATTACTTCAACCGCAACGAAGCCTACGCCAAGGCCACTCCCTTTCTTGGCTATGGCGATAGCAAACTGAGAAATCGGAACTATAATCTTGGTTTCTCAGTCGGCGGCCCAGTGCGGCATGACAAGCTCTTCTACTTTGCCGCTTTCGAAAAACAGGTCTTCCAGATCGGACAGTCCGGTCTGGCCACGGAACCCTCCGTTGCTTACCAGGCACTTTCGACTGCGCTGCTGGCGAAATACCGTGTTGCCGTCAATCCCGTTTCGGTGAATCTCCTTAATACGTTATGGCCCGCTCACGCGCTCACAGGTCCGGCGCAGGGAGAGAACTACGCCAGCCCTGATCCCGAGGCCGGTCACAGCTATAACGGACTCTTTAAGGCTGACTACGCGATTAATTCCAAGAACAATCTGTCGTTTCACGCATTTCAGGGCGAAGGAAATCAGCAGGCTCCGGAAGGGTCTCAGCTCATTTACTACTACGAAGTCGCTCCCATCCACGTTCAGAACTACGCGATCGTCCTGAACTCGACGATCTTGAACAGCCTGTCCAATCAACTACTCCTGGGCGTCAACTACTTCAACCAGACATTCAACGACAGCAAAAAGAACTTTAATCTCGCATCTACCGGCTTCGCCTCGGGCAGCACCTATCCTACCGTCGCGCCGCACTTCAGGATCTCCGGTTTCGACAGTGTTGGCATCGTAGCTCCTTCAGGCCGTAACGACATTGTCGGTCACATCACCGACACGGCATCGCTTACCAAGGGCAAGCACGATATCCGTTTCGGCGGAGAATTCCGTCAGGGACAGATTGATGCTTTTAACACAGGAAACTCAACTGGCCTGTTTCGGTTCAGTGGTGGTGTCGGCCCATGGGCCAATGACGCGACAGTGACGGATAATAACGTCAAATCGCTTGCTGACTTCCTGGCTGGGTATATCAGGAGCGGAGCGACGCTTGCTACCGGCGATCCAAAGCGACAGGTCTTCATCAACACGTTCGACGTCTTCGCACAAGATGCATGGCGTTGGTCCTCACGGCTGACCCTGAACTACGGTGTTCGCTATGACTATGAAGGGGCTCCGCACGATCCCTACAAAGATCTTTCCATCTTCCTGCCTAACCGTGGTTTTGTTTTCCAGGGCGGTGATATCAGCGCTCTCTACCCGGCGAACAAGACTGCCTTCAGTCCGCGCGTCGGATTCTCTTACCAGCCAAGGGACAGGGCTGATATCGTCGTGCGCGGAGGGTTCGGTCTCTACTATGACCAGCCCATTACGGCGGCCTTTCTCAACAACCACACCAGCAACAGTTCTCCCATCGGCGTTCAGGCCAACCCCGCGGGCAACAACCCTTTCTTCACGCTTACCAAGGGGTCTCCCATCACCATCGTCGCTGGTCAACAGATCTTCAACTCAGCAGCTCCGACTTGCACGGTTGCCAGCCCCTGCGGTGCTTTCACCGTTTCGCAAAACTTCTCAACGCCTTATGTCATGAGCTACAACCTGAACGTGCAGAAGAGCTTCGGACCGAAGGTCGTCGCACAGGTTGGCTACATAGGCAACGGATCGCGCAAGCTTCTGGCTACCCGCGATACGAACCAAGCCGCCTTTAACACGATGGGTTCAGCCGATCAGACGACCCGGCCCTATTACAACGCGTATCCAACCCTCAGCAACATCAATCAACTTGGCACCTTCGGCACCGGTAACTACAACTCGCTCCAGAGCACCCTTCGCATGTCTGACTATCACGGCGTCACGACGCAGCTTAGCTATACCTGGAGCCATGCGTTTGACGAGGTTTCAGTCTCACGAAGCACCCTTCCGCAAAACAGCAACAACTTCCTGGGCGACTATGGCCAGACTGATCTCGATACAACCCACACATTCTCAACCTACGTCACCTATTCCCTGCCAAACACCTCGATGGGACCAAGGCTTCTCACCAACGGTTGGCAGATAAACAGCCTTATCAACTTGCACAGCGGCCAACCTTTCACCGTTTACAACAGCGAAGATACGTCCGGCACGGATGAGAACGCGCAACGCGTCAATCTTATCGGCAATCCATTCGCCGGCGTCCGCCATGTCTTCACCAAAGCTACTGCCACGAACGGCGGAGCAACGGAGCAGTGGGTCAACCCTGCGGCGTTTGCCGAGCCGCCTGCCGGAACCCTGGGAACGATGCAGCGCAATGCCCTGCGAGGTCCCGGATACAGCGATGTAGACCTTTCCTTCTTCAAGACAACGCCCATAACGGAAGGGATTAAGGTTCAGATCCGCATCGAAATGTACAACGTATTCAACCGCAACAACTTTGCCGCCCCCGTCAACACTCTCGGCGCCGGCTTCGGCACCCTGAACGATACCATTGGCGATTACTTTGGCGCCCCTGGCATCGGACCGGGCGAACCCTTCAATATGCAGCTTGGTGGCAAGATCGTCTTCTAATCTAACGACCATCCCAGCATCGAATAGTAAAAAGTGAGGGGGGAATAGGGGACGGATCCACTGCCGATCTTGCTGGCGGATAAGCAGCCTGTCCCCAAAACTCCCGTCACCGGGTTTTCGCACGGCGAACGCGACTTCGGCGCGTTCGATCACAACGACCATCGCATCTTCTGGAAAATTGATTACTACGCCGACCGCCTCTGCCACTGGGCGCGGAGCATCCGGAGACCCGGCGCAGTGTTTCCGTGTCCTCACGATCATGCTGGCCTCGGAATACTGGGAGGCCAGTTGGTCGAGACTGGCCAAAGATTTACTTGCTATAAGATGGCAGCCTGCTTGGGATGCCGCATCACTCGATAGAAAACAGGAAATGTGCGACCTCCACAGAGCTGTAGCCTACGGTCGGTTTGCGCCGCTCTTCGACCGCAACAGAAACTTGAATGCTTGGATAGCATCAGTCGCTGCTTCTGACTTCCGCTTCATGGCTCAGTTTGCCAAAACGCCTGGCCGAGATCTGGACGCAGTGGCATTATCGATCACAACGCCAGGGAGCAATGGTCCCATTGAAGGGCAGGTCAACAGGCTGAAGGCGACCAGACGGCGGATGTATGGAGGGGCAGGTTTTGAACCTCTAAACCCTCTGGACTTTTATGGCCGATTTCAATGGTAAAACGCTCGGCTATGGCAAGTTACGCAGGCACCGCTTCGAGATGTACCCCGGCAACACTCGTCGCGGAAAGAAACTCGATGATCTCCCTACTCTCCCGAACCTGACCAAAGACATAGGCGAACGACAACAGCGAGGCCTCGTGCATTTCCTGGCTCGTCTCCGTACAGGCATCTTCCGCGATTACCACGCGAAAGCCTCGATCCGCATGCTCCCTCGCGGTTTGCCCAACACAAATAGCAGTAGTCAAACCGCAGACAACCAGGGAATTGATGCCCATGTTGTGTAATAGCTGGTCCAGCTTTGTCGAGGCGAGCGCCCCGCTCGATGCCTTATTCAGCACCAATTCGCCCGGAGCTGGGCTTATCAGGTCGTCCACCTGCCAGCTCCAATCGTTCATTGTCGGATGTGCACGCTCGCCCAGCACTTGCTTCGCTAGCACATCAAAATCTTTGATCCAGTCAGGAAGATCCCGCCCATCGCCGGTATGTGTTCCGGTAACCACAAAGATCACAGGCAGGTGCAGGCTACGGAAGATCCGCTGCAATTCCTGAATCCTGGGCAGCACCGTCCCGACTCGCTCGAAATAGCCATCAATTGCTCCAGGCTTGACGGCCTGAAAGACCTTCGCGAAAGCCGCCTCCGGGCGAGTGAAGTACCGTTGCACATCCACAATGACCAGCGCACATTTGTCCCGTTCAATTGCGATGGGCATGTGGCGTTTGTCGTTGATCATCTCCCGAATCTTGTCCTGATCACTCATGAACAATCCCTCCATTCGAATTAATGTGGGCGTCGGAAAAACCACGCCCTGCATTATTACATGGCGCACGCGTGTCGGCCCTGATGGTTGACAGATGGGGCATGACCATCAGCGGGGGCTAGAGACGTCATGTGTTTTCCTGCACCGCGAGAGAAGCTGAGCCAGCCGTCGACGGTCACCGGCTGCATGACTGCCTGCTGGCGGTTAGCCCTTGTAAGAGGGCCATGCCCCGTCTGTCACCGGTCAATTGCGAAACTCCTTCGTCCCCAAAACTCCTCCCACCGGCAAAATTATGGCCTATCTACTAGCTCGAGACGTATACCTTTGCTTCCCACTGAAAGATGGTTTCCCGGCCTGCCCATTCCGCAGGGATGGTGCGATTTTGGGTGATCTCTTTCCATGTGTGACCGCCAGGCCAATTGTTAACGACGTATTCGGTCTGGTTGGCGGTAACCGAGCTGAAGTCTGAAAAATTTGCGACCACAACCGCCAGGGATCCATCCGGGCCAGGTCCCCGTTTCCAGGCAAGCACACGCTTGCCATCGTTGAAGTCCACATGAATAAAGTCAGTGTCGTTCACGCTCAGTGCTAGCACGCCGGTGCGCGCGTGAATCAGCCGGGCAACGTACTGCAGTAGATCGCGCCGCGCCCAGGGCCTGTTGATCAGGGTTATCCTTTGGATCGTCGACGTCATTCAGCAGATCGTAGTGTACCGGGCTTACCTGCTTGCCTCCGTCCTGAGTTACATTTCCATTTACGTCGAAGCGCGTGTGCAGATCGGCGAACTCGTCGCCGGCAAGAATCATCGGCACACCCACCGCAGTTAGCAGGCACGTAAAGGCCAACTTGATGCGGCGTATCGCATCCCCTGCGGAGAAACCTGAATACTTGGTAAACGTGGTAAAGAGACGTTCCCGGCCCTTGCCTTCAACGTCGTGCGACGTAATGTAGTTCACAGCCTGTGTGCCGTCCGTGAACCCGAGAATCCTGCAATCAATTGCTTTTCGTACTGTCCACTCGAAGGACGGTTCGTTCTGGTCGGCGGCGTTCACTCCAAAGACCGCCGCTCGTACAAAGGAGTGGAAGAGGAGATTTCGACCTGGAGCGAGAACCAGGTTTTCGACGCGCTGATGAAGCAGGTGGATACGGAGCCGATCGGTGCGTGGGGCGAGATCTGTGCGTGGGACTGGATTACCACAGATGAGCGCAAGGTTTTCCGCGCCGGCCGCGCACAGGCTGCCGACCAATATGCCGGTCTTCACCCATACCGGCGTTCCCGGTAAATCGGCACTTGAGCAACTCGATCTGCTTCAAGACGCTGGAGCGAGACCCGAACAAATTGCGATCGGGCACCTGGGCAACCTCGTCGACCCGAAGGTCGTAGTGCAGAAGGCGCTCTGCCGGCGGGGATGCTTCATCGGCTTCGATCGCCAGGGCAACCCGGGAGATGCGCAACAGGTGCCAATGGTGATGGCTTTGCTCGAAGCCGGCTTCGTGAAGAATCTGATGGTCTCGTCCGACCTGTCGTTTCTTGCACAGACGAAGCACGGTGGCGGCCGGGGCTATGCGCAGACGTTGTCTGTCTTTGTTCCCAAGCTCAAAGCGGCGGGTGCCACCGATGAGCAGCTCCATACGATCATGGTGGACAATCCACTCCGCTTCTTAGCTTACGTTCCGAAAAAGCCTCGCAGAGGCTAGACAGCTGGCCTGCTTCGCGGCGGGCGGCCCAGGCTCCTGGCGATGCTGCTTTCCGCGACAATAGCCATAACGATATTCGGACTGAACCGCCAACGTAAACCTTTGACCTATGAATATAAGATAGTTATGACCAAAAGGTGTTATGCCGCTCATTACAAATCGGCCGAAACACTAAGTGAAATCATAGAAATGTCGGTCTTTTGTATTGTGGTCTTGGTTTTTGGCTTTTAGTCGTGTTCGTTGACTCATTTGGCGTCGCTGTACCGAGTGAGTTTACCGATAGGAATCGCAGAGCGATGGCTTCGCTGTTGCCCTCTGGCGGAAGCATTGCTGGTTCTGCGATCTCGATCTGGCTGGGTGAGGCTCACTCCGCTTTATCGGATGTATTTCGCTGATAACCGCGCCTTCGCCATGCTTGGGAGGAGCATTATCCAAGTTAGGCGCCGTGACGGCAAGGAAGGTCAAAAGAGTTGGTGGAGCTAACCAGTGCTACCAAACAGGCTCTACGAGGAGCCGGGAAAGTCCCCGACCGAAGCTAAGTTACGGCGGTGGGTGAAGGCAGCGGTTGCCGTTGCATGGATCCTGACCATGTTTGTGGGTCTTCTTTCCTGGCGCAGCGCGCGACAAGCGACGGAAACGGCGAATCAGATTGCCCACAGTCATGCGGGGAAGACTGTGTTGGAGAGCGTGCACAGGCCCTTGCTCGACTTGGAGGCTGGAGGACGCGGTTTTGCCGAGACTGGAAGTGTGCAATTCTTAGAGCCATCAGGGAGAAAGACGGCCCCTCGGGATCGGCACGTATGGCAACTTCTCCTGGCAACTCGGAATCAAGTTCAGCGCTCGCGTGTACTCGAAGAGCAAATAAACAGCCAGGTAAAGAACGTCGAAGAGGTTGTTGCGACACGACAGAACATAGCGACGATCCCATCCGTGGCGCCGTTTGAACACGGGAAACACGACATGGGTGCGGTCCGCATCATGGTCGAACAGATGGGAGTCGCAGAAAAAGGGCTTCTGGCGCTGCGCATGCAGCGTGCCCGCGCCGCGCAGCATTTCTCGATTGTTGTCATCGGCCTCGGATCACTGCTGTGTGTGATCTTGCTGTCCATTGCCGGGATCACGGTCATCCGGCAGATGAGCGTCAGCGCCAGAGCACGGGACGAGATCGAGGCCGTCAACGCCAGTCTGGACCAGCGCACGGCAGAACTAAAAGAGAGTGAAGCGAAGCTACTCGCCAGCGAAGAAATCTCTCGATCGCTACTCGACGGAATCCGGGACTATCGTAAACAAGCAGAAGACAAACTAAGAAGCTATGCGGCCTGGGTGGACCAAGCCAGCGACGCCATCATCGTGCGTAATTCGGAAAGTCGAGTGATCTTCATCAACAGGGCTGGGCAGCGGATGTACGGGCTGTCTGCCGAAGAGGCGGGTGGTGGAGTAAGCCACGAGCTTCTGCGGACAAACTTTCCCATACCGCTGGCGGCGATCGGGGTGGCACTGGCAAGCAACGGCGAGTGGGAGGGAGAGTTGCGACATACCACCTGCCAGGGTGTCGAAGTTGTCGTGGCCAGCCGCTGGACGCTGCAACGGGATGAGCAAGGTGCGCCCACGGCGATTTTGGAGCTCAATCGGGACATCACAGAGCGCAAGCGGACAGACGAGTTGCGGGCACGGCTGGCCGCGATCGTCGAATCTTCTGAGGACGCAATTATCAGCAAAACGCTGGACGGGAACATCACCGCCTGGAACCATGGCGCTGAGGATATCTTCGGTTACTCGGCGGCCGAGGTATTGGGAAAATCAATTCGGGTGCTATTGCCGGATGACCGCATCGATGAGGAAGCAGACATCCTCAACCGCATTGGGCGTGGCCAGAGCGTTGACCATTTCGAAACCGTTAGGGTGAGGAAGGACGGCACCCCCATTCATGTTTCGGTCACGATCTCGCCAATTCGGGACGGCGACGGCGCCATTGTTGGCGCATCAAAAGTTGCCCGTGACATCACCCAGCGCAAACATGCGGAAGACGCGCTGCGGGAGAAAGAGCGCCGTCTCTCTGAATCCCAGCGGATCGCACATATTGGCAGTTGGGGCTATGAGCTGAAGGACCCGGCGGGCCAATTCGGGTGGTCCGAAGAGTTGTATCGACTCTACGGGCTCTCATCCGACACGTTCGTCCCTACAATGGACTCGCTTCTCAGCTTGATTATGAGCGAAGATCGATCTGTCATTCAGAAATGGATGACGGATTGTGCGGCTGGAGAAAACCCCACCGATACAACTTTTTGCCTCAGGCTACCCGATGGAAGCGTTCGGGTTTTCAGTCTTCGCGGCGAATTGCAGTTTGACGCTGACAACAACCCCATACGGCTCGTGGGTACTTCACAGGATATTACTGAGCGCAGGGAAGTGGAAGCCGCGCTGCGCGCGAGCGAGGAGCAGCTCCTTGCAATGGCCAACGGTATACCCCAGCTTGCCTTCATAGGGGAGGCCGACGGCTCGATCTCTTGGTACAACCAGCGCTGGTATGAATTCACCGGGACGACACTTGAACAGATGCGGGGTTGGGGATGGCAAAGCGTCCAGCACCCCGATTTTCTACCCAAAGTACTTTCAGTATGGAAGAGCGCCATCTCCGAGGGCAAACTCTTTGAAATGGAGTTTCCTCTACGCCGAGCGGACGGATTGTTTTGCGCATTCCTGACTCGCGTGATGCCGCTCAAAGATTCCGCCGGCCACGTGGTTCGCTGGTTCGGCACGAACACCGATATAAGCGAACTTAAACGGACGCAAGAGCAACTAGCCGTGCAGGCTGAGGAATTGCGGCACTCCCGGCAGGCCCTGGAGAAAAACTCCTACATGCTGCAGAGCGTGCTGGATAGCATGGTCGAGGGATTGGTCGCCGCCGATGAACACGGAAAATTCATCCTCTGGAACCCGGCCGCGGAAAAAATCATGGGTCTTGGCGCAGCTAACCTGCCCCCGAGCGAGTGGAGCGCACATTACGGTCTCTTCTTGTCCGACACCGTCACGCCCATACCACCCGGGGAAACTCCTCTGGAACGCACGCTTCGCGGGGAGTCCGGCACCAGCGAGATATTTGTGCGTCAGCCCGGACTCGGCCAGGGACTCTGGCTTGAGACCACCGGTTCCCCTTTAATCGACAAGGGTGGAGCCATGCGTGGTGGCGTGCTCGCATTTCGTGACGTCACCCGGCGAAGAGCGGATGAATTGGAGATCCGCAAGCTCAACGAAGAGCTGGAAGAAAGGATCGCCACACTCTACGAAACAAAAATGCAGATAGAGCTGCTGGGCGCCATCGCTGTCGCCGCCAATGAATCTACTTGCGTAGATGATCTGCTGCAGACGGCCCTCGCTAAGATATGCCAGACAACCGGTTGGACATTGGGCCACGCCTACATCGTTCGGCCGGTCACAGAAGGCGTTCGGCTATTCTCTACAGGCAGGTGGTACGGCGCGGAAACTGAACGGGCTAGCGCGTTCTATATTGCATCCGAAGCCTTAACGTTTGATCCGGGCATCGGCCTGCCTGGACGGGTGCTTGCAAGTGGTCAGCCGGCCGTCATCCTTGACATTTCCAAAGACACTAATTTTCCGCGGGCCCTACCCGCGCTGCAAACAGGACTCAGGGCAGCTTTTGCTTTTCCGGTCGTCGAGGGTTGTGAAGTCGGGGCGGTCCTTGAGTTCTTCGCCCATTCATCGCAGGCTCCGGATAAGTCCTTCTTGCAGCTAATGGCACAGATCGGGACTGTGTTGGGACGAGTCGTGGAGCGAGATCGTCATTCTAAACTCGTTCTTGAGCGAACCAGAAGTTTGCAGGCCGAGATTATTGAGCGCAAACATGCAGAAGAGGCGGCAGAAGCAGCGAACCAGGCAAAGAGCCAATTTCTCGCGAACATGAGTCACGAGATGCGCACGCCCCTCAACGGTGTTATTGGCTTGACCAGAAGTGTGCTCGACACGGATGTCACTTGCGAACAGCGTGAGTGCCTGGAAACGGTCAAGTCGTCGGCTGATTCGTTGCTCACCGTAGTGAACGACATCCTTGATTTATCGAAACTCGAATCCGGAAAGATGGATCTTGAAGCAGTTACGTTCAACCTCCCGGGCTGCGTGCAAGATGCAGTAAACTCGTTCGCCCTGCAAGCTGACGAAAAGCAGATCGAGCTGCTGTGTGAATTGGCCCCGAACCTGCCCGAGCTGGTCCGAGGAGATTCCAGCCGCCTGCGACAGATTGTCGGAAACTTGTTGGGGAATGCGATTAAGTTCACGGATGCAGGCGACGTCCTGTTGCAGGCTGAAGTGGAAAGTAGCAACCAGGATAAACTCACCCTTCGCTTTACGGTCTCAGACACCGGCATCGGAATTGCGCCGGAAAAACAAGAGTCTATATTTTTGGCCTTCACTCAAGCGGATTCATCGATGACGCGCAAATATGGTGGCACGGGGCTTGGTCTTACGATATCAGCCCACTTGGCCTCGATGTTGGGGGGGAAAATCTGGCTGGAGAGCCGGCTCGGGGCCGGATCCCGCTTCTGCTTTAACGTGTGCATGGAGGCAGTTGAGACTTCGGCAGAGCCACGCATCACCACGGCGTCCGAGCCGCCCTCTCATGTTCGGATTCTTGTTGTCGATGACAATTTGACGAGTAGGAAAATATTGCAAGAAACATTGAAAGCATGGGGGGCTGAGACCAAATCAGTGGAAAGTGGTAGGCACGCTCTGGCAGAACTGGCATCAGCGTCCGCAGCGGAAAAGCCATACCACTTGGTCGTCACCGACAAGAATATGCCGGAGATGGATGGTTTTACTCTGGTGGCTAAAATTAGAGACACTTCCGGAATTGCCTTTATGCCCGTCATGATGCTCTCTTCCGGGGCACGCGGGGAAGATTCCGATCGTTGTCGCCAACTGCGTATCAGTTCGTCCCTATCTAAGCCCGTCAGGAAAAACGAGCTACTCGCAGCGGTCCGCAAACTAGTGGATTGCCGGCCCACCACGGTTGGGATCGCACAAGTGAATCCCCCCGAGGAGATCCCGCCGGGCAGATTAGTTCACATCTTAGTGGCTGAGGATAATCGTGTGAACCAGATGGTACTAGCCCGATTTCTGGCAAAGCTTGGCTACACGAGCGCAATAGCCAATAATGGCCGCGAGGCCCTTAATCTGCTCGAGCAACAGGCCTTCGACCTTGTACTGATGGATGTGCAGATGCCCGAGATGGACGGAATTTCAGCCACCAAAGCAATTCGGGAGCACGAACACTCGACCCATAATCACATACCAATCATTGCACTCACGGCACACGCCATGACTGCTGACCGTACCCGGTGTCTCGACGCAGGTATGGACGGTTATCTGACCAAGCCCATCAATGTTCAGGAGGTGAAGGCGGCTATCCTTAGCGCTCTCGGCGATAGATCGATATTATTTGCAGGACATTAGGCTCCGTGACGCAATCCCTGGAGGGCGTCCGGGCCCCCCAGGGCCCTTGCTTCATCGTCATGATCTTTACGCAATGCGGGGCACCACACGGCAAGCAAACGGGAAAGTAATTTCATGTCGATGGGCTTGGAAATGAAGTCATCCATGCCGGCAGCCAAACAGCGGTCTCGATCGCCGGACATGGCGTTCGCAGTGACCGCAATGATGGGTGTACGATCCGGGCGCGCCTCGCGGATACGGCGGGTCGCTTCATAGCCATCCATCAGGGGCATCTGGCAATCCATCAGCACCAGGTCATAATCTTCGGCAGTAGCCCTTTCCACGGCCTCCACTCCATTCACTACCGCTTCGGCCTGGTGTCCGAGTTTTCTTAGTTGCGTCAAGACGACCAGCCGGTTGATCTGGTTATCCTCGGCGACAAGGATGCGCAAGGATTGCCTGCTAACCACTTGCGCTGCGGCGGCGGCGGCGCGCAGTCCTGCAGTGCGCCTCGGTACTTCGAAGCTCAAAGTGAACCAGAAGACGGACCCTTTTCCCTCTTGGCTCTCGATCCCGATCGTTCCCCCCATCAGCTCGACCAGATGTTTGCAGATAGCCAGGCCAAGACCGGTTCCACCGTAGTTTCGTGTGGTGGATACATCGGCTTGCACAAACGGGGAGAACAGAGACGAGGCTTGATCCGCCGTTATGCCGATCCCAGTGTCGATGATGGAGAAACGAACCATGACGCGTTCCTCCTGCTTACCTCCGACCTCCACGTGGAGGCTCACCTCACCCTGCGCGGTGAACTTTATAGCGTTGTTGGAGAGGTTGTTCAAGACCTGGCGCAAGCGGTTCTGATCGCCGCGCACGAGCGGTGGAAGTTCCGCAGCGATGCTCAATTTGAAAACCAGCCCTTTGACGCTCGCCTGGACGCCCCACATATCGGTGATCTCGCGGACGGTCTGGCGCAGATCGAAATCCCCGAACTCAATCGTAAGCTTGCCGGCTTCGATCTTGGCCAGGTCCAGGAGGTCGTCGAGGAGCGTCAGAAGAGTACGGCCGCTGCTCTGCACGACCTCGACATAGCGCCGCTGTTCCGGCGACAGGCTTGTGGCTGAGAGCAGTTGATTTATGCCCAGTACTCCGTTCATCGGCGTGCGTATTTCGTGACTCATACGGCTTAAGAAGTCAGATTTGGCCTGACTGGCCCGAAGAGCGGCGGCCCGCGACTCCGCAAGTTCCTGATTTTTTTGTTCCAGCGCCTCGAAAGCGCGTTGCTTCTCCTCGCGCAACAGCGCCTCTTTCGCGCTTTGTTGATTTAAGTCATAGACGGCAAGGCGCAACTCCAGTTGGGCTACGGTTTGCCTTGCCAGACTTCGCAGGGCGCGGCGCTGGCCGGTGGTGAGGCGTCCTGGCGTCTGATCAATCACGCAAATCGCGCCGAAGGGTATGCCTTCCGGGTTGACGAGGGGGGCGCCGGCATAAAACCGAATCCGGGGAGCACCCTGCACCAGGGGATTTCCTGCGAAACGCGGGTCTTCCAGCGCATCGGGGACTTCCATCAGGTCCTGGGGGCACAGAATCGAGTGAGCACAAAAAGACCACTCCCTCGGTGTGCTTTGTCCCTCTAGACCGACCCGCGCCTTGAACCACTGGCGATCCTTCTCGATGAGGGTAATGCTGGCGCTCGGAGTATTACAGATCGTCGCTGCCAGCGCCGTCAGATCGTCGTAGCACTGTTCGGCCTCGGTGCCAAGGATGCGATACCTTTTGAGGACTCGATCGCGCGCCTCCTCATCCGCCAAAAAGGGTGCTGGAATATAGGAGAGTTCATTTTCCGGGGTTTGCATAGTCGACCTGCCTGACGAAGTTCATGGCGACGTCATGGCGCTTGCGAGTTCTACCCATGCCTCGAATCGGCCCGGTTCTTATTGGTATGTCTGTTGTGCGGCCAGCATCGGGTATCTCGCGGCTATCTGCTTCCTCCAGTTTTCACTGGCATGTATCCGAAAGAACGGTTGAAGTTCATCCAGCCGTTCCTGAGGGCTCATTGGATATTGTCCTGTGGGTGAGCTTACTTGAGTTAAGTATGTCGCCTTATCCCCCGTAGGCGGCACGGTGACTGGATTTCGGCAGTCTGGGCGGAGGTTCCTATCAATCAGGGGGAAGCCGGGGAGCGCGTTGTCTCAGCTGGAAGTTTTGGATATCCTTCATGCCACCTGGGGAAACCTTTCTCGGAGCATCCTGATGCGATATGGGATTGCTATTTCTGAGCACCAGGAAATTCCGCTCCGGTGGAGGAAATCAAAATGTGGAAGCGACTCGGTCTGGCAGCAGCGCTCCTTACCACGGTCAGCGCCATTCTGTCCGTACGACCAGCACAAGCGAACAAAAACTTCCAGCCGGACTGGTCCTTTCACGGATCCTCCCTGCGGGGCTTTCGAACGCTGGGCGATGTGGACTGGCGGGCAGAAAACGGTGAGATCGTCGGTGTCCCTCGTAACCCGGCAGGCGGCTGGCTAATTCTCGATAGGCCCTTGCAGGATACGCAATTCGCAGCCACCTTCCGCTGTACGGGTGCCTGTAAGGCCGGCGTGCTGCTGCGTGCGCAGACGACCGCAGAAGGCATACAGGGCGCCTACGTTGCGTTTCCTGAAGGCCTGAACCCCGCCGGCGCCTTTGCTTTGAAGCTGGATGCGCAAGGCCGTGAGCTCTCACGCGAGCCGCTCAAACACGCCGGAGGTATGGTGCGTCTGATGACACCGCCCGCCCCGCCTTCACCCAGACCGTCAGGCCCGCCGCCGCGTTTGTACACCGCGCTTCCGCCCAACTCGCCCTTCACGCGGCCCGACTACTCCTACCATCCCGGCGAATGGACGCCGATCGAGATCATCCTCGACGCCAACATCCTCCGAGTATGGATGAACGACGGCCCCGAGGGAGGAACCACGAATGGGCAAGCCGATGACGACGTCGCTGCTTTTGGACCCGTGGCTCTCTTTGTCGGTGGCGGAGGCGAGGTGCGCTTCAAGGATATCGAATCGAAAGACCTGGGACGCCGCGTCCTGCCCGACGAGCAACTATCCCCCCGCTTCCGCATGCAGCACATCAACGACTTCTACTATGGTTGGTCGGCGACGGCAGCCGACGTAAACCGCGACGGCCATCTCGACATCATCTCCGGCCCTTTCTATTATCTCGGACCCGATTTCACGGTTTCTCGCGAAATCTATCTCAGCAAGACTTCCAATGTGACCTCGGAATACACACCTGCCATGATCAACTTCGCCTATGACTACACGGGGGACGGATGGCCCGACGTTTTGATCTCGACCGGCAGGTCGCTTTCGCTCTTTGTAAACCCAAAAGGTGAGCCGAGGCGATGGCAGAAGTACGACGTTCTACCTGCCGTGTGGGGAGAAATCGTTGCCTTCAAGGACGTGAACGGCGACGGTATTCCCGATGCGGTGTATGTCGGAGGCGGATATGTGTGCTGGGCCACACCCGATCCCAAGAACCCCACCGCGCCCTGGATCGTGCACAAGGTCTCAGAAGAGGGCTACGGAATCGCTGCGCAGCACGGTATTGGGGTGGGAGACATCAATGGCGACGGACGGATGGACATTGTTTCTCCGCACGGCTGGTGGGAGCAGCCGCCGGCTGGAACGCCCGACGGGCCATGGCCGTATCACCCGGCGAAGCTGGGCCGTTGGCCCCGTGCGGGAGCAAGCGTCGGGGGAGCCGAGATGGCAATCTATGACGTCAACGGGGACGGACTCAACGACGTCGTCACCAGCCTGGAAGCGCATGGCTGGGGCATCGCCTGGTTCGAGCAGAAACGCGATCAGAGCGGAGCGATCTCCTTCGTCGAGCACATGATCGCGGATGACTACTCTGCCAGGAACCCGGAAAACGTAACCTTCTCTGAGCCACATGCTACTACTGCTGCCGATGTGGATGGCGACGGCATTCCGGACTTAGTCGTGGGCAAGCGTGTGTATTCGCATCTGGAGAGCTATGTCGATCCTGACCCATTGGGGCCTGCGGTCCTGTACTGGTTCCGTACCGTGCGCAATCCTAAGGCGCCTGGAGGCGCGGAGTTCAAGCCGGAGCTGATCCACAACCGCTCCGGAGCCGGATCCACGATCCTGGCAACCGACCTGAACCAGGACGGCGCCGTGGACATCGTGACCTCCACGAATCGAGGAACCTTTATCTTCTGGGGCAAACCCAAAGCCAAGGCAACCAAGTGAGGATGCAAATGCGCTGCGATCTCTCCCCTGGTAACGCGCAAAAAAGCAGTCCTCTGCCCTTTTCGCGCTGAGAAGTTTCCACCAGGGATCATCGTTGTCTTGTCGATCGCACCGGCCTTCTGTAAAACCGTGGCGGAGGAATGGATTGCCCCAAATGCATCACTCTTGAACTTGCGTTCGGTTGCCATTACAAATCTCCGTCCAGTCCTCGTTCTGCAGCAGCTGGTTCATCTGCATGGTGGGCGCGTCCATTTTTAGTCGTAAGCGACGGAGCGGTGCTTGATGGTCAGCACGAAGACCACGCCGGCCTGCTCCCGGATCTCGCAAATCACGCGATAGTCTCGAACACGATAGCGCCATAGGCCACGGTGTTCATGACGCAAAGCCTTACCGAAGCGGCGAGGGTCTTCGTCCGTAGCAACGCGCCGGTCCATGTAGTCGAGAAGTTCCCGCTGCATCGCGCGGTCTATGCCCTTCAGGTCTTTTTCAACCCGTGGGTCGTATTCAACCGTCCAAGCCAAGGTTCTTGCGCAACTGACTAGGAGTGAGGCCGGCCTGAGGGTCGGCCAAACGGTCTAACGCGGTGCCAAGGTCTTCCGCGTCTTCCCTGTAGTGCTCAACGATGAAGTCTCGCAGGTAGTCTGCCACCGGCACGCCTCGCGCTTGGGCAGCGGCGATGAATTGCGCTTCTATCTCCTTGGGTATGTCGAGCGTGACGGCCATGCGCTAAGAGTACGGGAATACTAAGGCTCATGCAATATCACCGGAGGGCTGCATCCTCTTATGGACTAAACCCGCTGACATAAACCCGCTGACAGACGAGACGTAACCCTTGGAACCCATTGAACCGGACCCCGGCCGGTCGCCTGCTCGGACCACTCTCCCTCAAGAGGATCTTCCATGCTGCCCTCGGCAGCACAACCAGAATTGACAGACATGACCCAAATCCGACGGGGGGTCAACGCCATAAGCCACGGTGTCTTGCCGAGACTTTTCACCCGGCGCTCACCACCACGATTTCCTTACGCGAGAAGTTCAACCGCACGCTCTCGGAAGACGGGGTACTGTTGCGATAGTCCCAGTGCTTCTATAAGCGAATCGTCAGCCCCACCCGAGGCAATACCTTGGACACCATCTGTGCGGTTCTCCAGTTCGAGAGCTAAACGATCCGCCACGTACAGAGCGGTCGAGGCATCGAAGGACACGTGTGGTATGCGGTCAGGCCGATGATGATGGGCCACAGCTTCCACAATCAGACTATCGATGCCCCATAATCCAAGCAGGTAGGCTCCGATCTCTGCGTGGGATGTTCCGATAATTTGCTCCTCCGCTTCCACCTGGCTTAGACCGGTCGTCCTCGTACATTCAAGCGCTGCAGAAAAATCCCGTGGCAACTTGGAGGCCAGAACCAGTTCCCCAATATCATGAAGAAGTGCGGAAATAACGCAAACTTCACGCAGCTTGACAGGCAACGGAAGTACACCCGCAATCGAGGCGGTCCGCGCAGTATGGCGCTGTATGTCCTCGCACAGAGATGGCGCAATGCACGATGCGGGCGTAAAGACTGTGAACGTGTCCGTCGCCAGCGCTAGATTTTTAATCGTATCCATTCCCAGGTAGGCTACAGCCTCCTTAAGGCTGGTGACCTTATGCGCCAACCCAAAGAAGCCGCCGTTCACCAGCTGCAAAACCCTGGCTACCATGGCGATGTCGTTTCCCATAATTTCCGTTACCGTGTCCAACGAGCTGTTGGGATCCTGGGCCGCTTGTGCAAGCTTCAGGTAAGTACCCGATAGGGAGGGCAATTCACCAATCGTTCCAATGACGCTGCGAAGTTCCGATGTGCAAAAAAGGTCTTGTAGGGTGCAGAAGCTCTCGATGATTGTTTGCAGTTCCATTCCGTCGCAAGGCTTCGCTAACACGCGGTGCGCGACAGGAATAGCACGGGTGGCCAGAGCAACATCCGCATAACCCGAAAGGATAAGACGAGCCGTATCGGGGAAGAGACCTTTCACGTGTCCCAGCAGCGTCGCCCCGTCCATGCCGGGCATCCTCATATCCGAGACAACCACATCGAAGCTGGATGCCTGACAAAGCTTGAGCGCTTCTTCACCGCCTTGAGCGAACCGCATTTCCCAAACATCCCCCTGATCGCTCAACATGCGGCGAATGCCATCCAGAATCTGCTTTTCATCATCCACGAACAGAACGCGTTTCATGCACGCACCGGCGCTTCCACTGATGGCTTTCCCACGTGGGGAAGACGAATAATGAAAGTAGTGCCCTCCCCCAACACAGTTTCGAAGTCGATGCTGCCATTGTGCTTGTCAACTATGACAGAACGGGCAATGGCCAGCCCCTGCCCGGTGCCCTTTCCTATCTCCTTGGTCGTGAAGAAGGGGTCGAATATCTTGGTCCTCACCTCCACGGGGATGCCGCCCCCAGTATCTCCAATCCGGATCTCGACGCCGGTAGAGATCCGGGCTGTTTGCACCGTGATCTTGCCTTTTTCTCCATCTCTTTCTTTACTGCGATCTCCAATCGCGTGGGCGGCGTTGACGATGAGATTGAGGATCACCTGGTTGAACTCCCCCGGCAAACAAGAAACCAATGGCAAGGTCGGTTCAAAGTCAGTCTCCATTTCGGCAACGTATTTCCACTCGTTCCGGGCCACCGTAATGCTGTTTTGGATGGCGCGGTTCAAATCGACAGCGACTTTCTCCTTTGTGCCGGGATGAGAGAACTCCTTCATGGCACTTACCAGGGAGGAGACCCGCATCACCCCTTCCAACCCATCGTTGATCGATTTGGGAATCTCTTCGAGCAGAAACCCAAGATCGATCTTCTGCAAGGCCACAGCTATCTCGTTTTTGGAGGTTGACGTCACAGCATCGCTACAGATCTCTTTCCAAAGCCTGTCGTAAACACTAAGGGCGGTGGATAGCTTGCCAAATGCCTTTTTGAGGAAGCGGATATTGTCTCCGATGTACTGCGTCGGAGTATTTATCTCGTGCGCGATGCCGGCGGCGAGTTGGCCCACGGATTCCAGTTTCTGCGCCTGCAGTAATTGATCACGTAATGATCGGCGCTCGGTGATGTCTTCGAACATTCCTTCGAAGCCGGCGAGATTGCCGCCGTTCATCAGCGCTCGTACCGTCGCGGAGATCCAGATCTTGCTTCGATCCTTGCGATAAACCTCTATCTCGAATGCCCGAACATGTCTGAACTTTTCCATCTCTGCCCTGAACTCCGCGGTCCGGTCCGGCAATACTGAAGTGGTCCACAGAGGATCGCTGATAGTCTTGAGCATCTCATCGGGTGTCGAGTACAGCAGGATGTTAGCCATTGCCTGGTTCGCGTCCAGGAGATGACCTTCGGGATCAACATGGAAAATCCCGAAGAGTGCCTGGTCGAACATGCCCCGATACTTTATTTCTGCCGCCGCGAGCGCCTCTTCACCCTGTTTTCGTTCGCTGAGATTGCGTCCCACGCCTACGACACCCGTGATTTGACCTCTGCTGTCGTGAAGAGGAACGACGGTGGTAAGGACAGGTATTTGCTTTCCCTGGGCGTCTAACAGCACCTCTTCATGGTTGAAGATCGCATCCCCGGAGCGTACGACCCTCTGCTCATTTTCGTAGGAGCCGGCCGTCCATGCAGATGGAAGGAAGTCAGACTCCGTCTTTCCGACCAGATCCTGCTGACTCGCAACTCCCAGAGTGCGGACTACCTGGCGATTAGCGACAACAAAGCGGCTTTCGGTATCCTTCACATACATCAGGTCAGGAATGTTGTCGATGAGCGCGCGCAGTATCTCGCGCTCGCTCTCCAGCGTAGCTAGTTGGCTGGAGAGTCGCTGGTCCACCAGCGAGGTGAACAGGGCTAACCCTAACACCAGAGAACACATGAAGAAAATACCCCAACTGGCTTCACCCGAAAGACTCAAGGCGTGCGAGAAGTCTTGTGGCATATCCGACGGCACAAAGCGGACTGCTGCCATGCCGGTATAGTGCATCAGGGGAATCGCCATTCCCAGTGCGAAGGAGGCTCCGAGTTTGTGCCTCCAGCTACGATTCTTTCCGCCGGAATCGTAGATAACCAGCAGACCCACGAAGGAGATAAGCACCGCAAGAACTATAGACAAGGTCCAAAGCGCGTGATTATAGGAGTGCATCGCGCGCAGGCGCATGGCCGCCATCCCGGTGTAATGCATGGTCGCGATGCCGGCTCCCATCAGCACACTTCCAGCTACCAGGTGAACTCGCGTCATGCGTGGACGGCTAACGGCATAGAGCGCCACTCCCGACGCCACAATGGCTGCCAGCAGGGAGACCACCACCGTGAATAGGTCATAGTAGACGGCTATGGGCAAGCGAAAGGCCAGCATGCCCGTAAAGTGCATGCACCAAATACCGCTACCCATCGCGAAAGACCCGCCGAGCAGCCACTTCACGCGGCTGAAACCACGATGTACGGTGACGCGCCCCGCCATGTCGATGGCCGTATAGGAAGCGAGGAAGGCAATGACGAGCGAGAGCGCCACCAAGCGATAGTCATAGGAGCCGTGGAGGAGCGACGGTTGGCTCATCTTGATTTACTTCCTGCGAAGAGACGGGTACCCATGCAGGACATATCGGCGATAGAGAGCCTCGCATGTTCGCTTCCTGGTCCGGTGTCGCAAAAACGCACGTTCGCTTCGTAACCACCTGCAGAGATGCGCCGATAAGTTACCCCGGGGGAGCGGCTCGCCGTATGCCCCAAGGAGCATCATGGCCGACAGAGTACTGTTTGTGGACGACGAACCCGCTGTGCTCGAAGGATACAAACGCACCTTGTACCCCGACTTTTCGATCGACATAGCCGAAAGCGCGGCCAGTGCGTTCGCTGCCATGGAAAAAGATGGGGCCTATTCCGTTGTCGTCTCGGACATGCGCATGCCCATCATGAACGGAGCTGAGTTCCTGGGGAAACTCCATGAACGCTTTCCTGATACTGTACGCATCCTCCTGACTGGCTACACGGATCTGGACGCTGCGATCCAGGCCATCAATCAGGGAAATATCTTTCGCTTTCTTACCAAACCATGCGAGACGGAGGTCCTCGCGACCACCATCACCGCCGGCATTGAGTTGTACCGGCTGATCACCGCGGAAAGAGAACTTCTCGAAAAAACCCTGATGGGGAGCATCAAAGCATTAACGGACGTGTTGAGTGCAGCCAGCCCCGCAACCTTCGGACGCTCGATACGGGTTGCGCATTGCGTTCGTCAAATTTTAGCAAAAGTCGTACTTCCTTCGCCGTGGTGTATCGAAGCTGCGTCGACCCTCTCGCAGCTCGGCTGTATCACTCTGGACTCGGAACTCATGCAGCGGGCCTATGCGGGCGCTACGCTGACCGAGGATGAGCAAGCGAACTTCAATGCGCACCCAAGCGCGGCCATGGAGATTCTGAAAAATATCCCCCGCCTGGAATCGACTTCATGGATCATTGGCCAGCAACTCAAGCGCGAGATCCCAGAAGCTGAATCACCGTTACCGCCTTTTTCCGCGGCAGATTTGACGCGTGCCGCCAAACTCCTCAAACTGGCGGTTGCGTTCGAGCATTTAAGAGACAAGTACCCGGCCAAGGGCGCCGCCCTGCTGCGCATTCGGGAGCGAAGACAAGAGTTCGAGCCTGGTCTGATCGACGCCCTCTCGGACTTTACACCCCTTGAAGCTACGAAGCAGTTACGCAAGATTTCGACATCCAGGCTGGTAGCCGGCATGGTCCTCGATCAGGAGATCAGGAATGGTCAGGGAGTGCTTCTGGTAGCCAAGGGTCAGGAGCTGACCAGCGCCTTGATCATGAGGCTTGAAAACCATGCGCGCGCGGGATCGATCAACAAGGAAGTAATGGCATTTGTTCCCGTGTGACATCAGGGACAAGGGAAACTGATTTCGGGGAGCAGGACTTGGTCACGTGGCGCAGTCGATTCGATCCACAGCATTTCCCGCACCCGGGGCCTGAGGTATTCGCAGGGCCGGTGCACAAGATGACGAGGCGCGCTCGCGGCGGTTTGTGGAAGCGGGAAAAGTTCCAGATACAGCCCTCACTGAGCGCCCTGGCGTTCGACTACTGATTCTCAAGCTGATCCTTTATGACCGTCGCCAAGTCCTGGTGATCGATCTGAAAGACGATCGTAAGTGCGCCCTCCGATCCGCGCATAAGGACGTAAGTTGCGACCACATCGACGTGTGTCCTCCCGGACAAGGTCTGAATCCCCATCCTCCATGCAACCGTTGCGAGAAGGTACTTTGGGCTAAGTGCGTGAGCATCGACCGTATGAACGCTCCTCTCGAGCAGTCCCATCGAAGAGAAGTGGGCTTTCATCTTTGGGATGACCTTCAGAAATGCGTCTCGCTCGACCGTTTGTACGCCATTCGGGTTTCCGAACATGAAACGCTCGTCGTACAGTTCACCGAATGCTGCTATGTCCGAAGATTGGTTTGCCCTCTCAAATCTTGAGAAAAACTCTTCCAGCTGCTGATCCACAATGCTCACCGTCCACTGAAATGCTGCGACTTGTGCAAACGCACCTTCGCAAAAAGACTTTAGCATCTCCGCAAAGCCGGTTAGTTGTCCCTTCGAAACAGACACATCAGGGGCTGCCGAAAAACTCACGTTTTGTATCAGGGCACGACCTTAGAGGTTGCCGAAAAACTCATGCTTTGTATCAGCGCACGACTGTAGAGGCTGCCGAAAACCTCATGCCTTGTATCAGCGCACGACTTTAGAGGCTGCCGAAAAACCCATGCCTTGTATCAGCGCACGACTTTAGATGCTGCCAAAACACTCGTGCTTTGTATCAGGGCACGACTTTAGAGTCTGCCGAAAACCTCATGCCTTGTATCAGGGCACGACTTTAGAGTCTGCTGAAAACCTCATGCCTTGTATCAGGGCACGACTTTAGAGGCTGCCGAAAACCTCATGCCTTGTATCAGGGCACGACTTTAGAGTCTGCCAAAACACTCGCGCTTTGTATCAGGGCACGACTTTAGTCGTGCCGTAAACACTTCACAATAGAATGGGCTTTAGCCCCTGCCACAGCTAAACCCACAGCAAAACCCGAGCTTTTCCGCAGCCTCTTAAGTCGTGTCCCATGAGCTCGCGGCTCACCCAAAGTGATGAACACCGGGTTAGCGCCTGTGCTCTCCTTGATGCATCGAAGAGCCGTTACCAACGAAGGGCACGGTTTAGCCGTGCCGCACAAGCTTACTTAATTGATCGGCTTTTAGCCGCTGAGGTACGGCTTTTCATCTACGGTTGCGGGTGGTTCTCGACTGTGTCCCCATGAGCCTGCGGCTCACCTAAGGTGATGAAAACGCCCCGAGTTTTTCATGATGATTCTAATCGGCTTAAATGCGCTTTCGACCGTGCCTTAAATGCTTGGAAATATGATGGGCTTCACAGGTTGCAGAAACACTCATGCTTTGCAGCAGGGCACGACTTTAGAGGCTGCCATCGCTAGAACCACAGCAAAGCCGAGTTTTTCCGCAGCCTCATCAGTCGAACCGTCTGCCCCAAACTCGAGCGACTGCCTGCAGCGATTCATTGAGGGATGCATTTCTTAAGTCGCCGAGGTCACTGCCCGTTCCCGGGCCTTCCGTGTGCTGCGATCTCTCCTCCGATAACGAAAGAAAGTGCAGTTCCCTGCCCTCTTTGCGCTAAGACCTTTTTCGTCAAGACTCCTCCAAGGAGCACCAGAACTGGGGCAGAGATTCCATTACTTCGCCCGTATCCTAGTCACGAGGTCAACGTGTCTCTCTGCAGCTTTCTGGTAGAGCCAACCAATACATCCTTACCTAAGTCCGTACCAATGAACCTAAAATGGAGCAACATTGGAGGCATTTACGCAGATGGCATCTCGCCCAACATGTCATGCTTTCGCGATTTTGCCACCATCTCTGACCTGGGTTGGCCGCCTTTCAAATAAGAACGTTCATCAGGGGATCAACTCTAAGTCGTTGGGTTCGGATCGTGTGAATTTGTGCTCATCATGTTTTGCAAGCTACTCATTCAGTGTGTACTTGCAAAATATGGTCCTATGTCGGTGTGACCCCTAGTTGACAGTCATGTAAGTATCGGGCTTTGCCCGATACTTCCGCTCATGTAGAATGCGGTGCGTCGCGATTGTAACTTGGGCCCTCCATCAATCCGCAGTTTAGAGGCCACAATGTCAGACATCACGAAGAGCATTTCGATCGATAGTGGGATCTTCACCTCCGCGAGTGTCACGTTCACCGGATCTACCGACGTTCCATCCGACCTGGCAATCGCTCAGAACACACCGTTTCCCGCGGGCGATATCACAGTAGGCCAGATCTCGGTGAGCGTTGACACAGGAACGGTATCGGTCCTGCCAGCCTCACTACCGGTTGGTACCTCTGTTACGTTCGAGCTCAAGGTGTCGGCCCAAAGTGGAGTCGGAGTCTACGGCAAATCCGGCGATGCAATTACAGCTCTGAGCCTTGTCGATCCACCGAGCTTGACGATACCGGACGTGGCGGGCAAACGATATCTCCTGATGGACTTCGGATACACAGCGGAACTATCGGCCTCGGCGACACAACCGATCGGCGTGCTCGGATCGGCTACGTTCGGTGTCGATGCCTCGGTCGCCCAGACCTTTGCAATATTGCACCGGTTCGACCAGACCCGTGGGGCGTTCGACGTCATGGCGGAGTCCTTTGCCAGCTGGCGGCTCCCACGTCAGGTAGCGAAGGTTGGCTCCGATTTAAATATCAAACCCGAAACGTGGATCATTGTCGAGTTGGACGGATCGGTTTCGATCCAGCTGGCGGCCACGCTTGGCTGGGAAGTGAACTTTGCCAAAGATCTCACCGTTCTGGGGGTCACGCACAATTTGAGCGCGAAGATCGACGCCGGTCTGCAAGCGAGTTTCGGCTTCGATGTGAGCGGAAAGTACATCCTGGTTGTGGCGCGTGAAGACGCCTCGCTCAATGTTCACGTCATCCTGTCGAAGCAGAGGACCAATGGATTGACGCTCGGTCTAAACCTGAATGTTGGAGTGCAAGGTTCGGACCCGCAGCTGCCGGCCGACTTCAACGACTTCATCAGCGCAACCTTCGGAGTACATGGGCTTCAGGTCTTGAACGACCTCCAGCAGTGGGCTGATCCCGACAACGACCTTGGACAAAAGATTGCGGGCTTGATCGGAAGTTTGAATCCGACGGCGCTGGAATCCGAGTTGGTGCAGAACGTTACGGGCATACCTATCGCTACGGTGCTGGCCGATTTCGCCAAGGCCAAGGGTGTGGTTGCTGCCGCGCTGGCACAATGGGCAGCGGTGCCGGAGAAGTTCTCGTCGTTCCTTTGGACATTCATTGGAAAGCAAACCAGTCCAAGCGACGCTGCGGATTTCAAGACTTTCCTCACCGGTCTTGCCGACCCAACGCCCGGAGCGACGGCAACCGCGTTTACGACTGCCTTGCAGACGGCCATTTTCGGCAACACTGCCCAGGGGCAGTTTCTGGAGTCGATTGCGGATCAGGGTCTGCTCGCCCTGGCTAACGATGTCACTTCCAGCATCGCGGCTACGGCGCAAAAAGCGATCACCTCGATCCAGACCGCGGCCGGCAATGTGTTGAACGTACTGAACGGCAACATCATCCAAAACCTGCAGACGTTCATCGATCAAAAGCTGGACCTCAGTCAAATCTCAGCAGCGGTGGCCGCTGCCGACCCCAGCAAGGTTGGCGCATGGCTGCAGAATCGTCTGGCAAACTTCCTGGACCATACGCTTGAGCTTTCGGATTTGAAGGACATTCAGACAGCGATTACGACGCTGAACACGAAAATCGCCGGCTACTATGCGAAGGCAGTCACGGCGCTAACCAACAAATACAGCGTGACCTTCGCTGCCACGTACCAGCGCACGACAACGGATACTGCGCTGATGGATGTAGTTTTCGACCTGTCCAATGACAATGCGGCGCAGCTATTCGCCCAGGTTGTCGCGGACTCGAACCTTACCGCGTTGCTGACTGCGAAGACGACGGGCGTGACGCTGAATACGGCCATGATGACGCACGACGTCAACCGCAAGAGCACGGTCGACCTGAACATGCCGTTTTTCAATTTCAACAAGACCAGCGTGAATGATGCGATGACTACGCTGACGGCAGAAAGCCTGGGGAGCGGGTTGGTGCTCAATTATCAGGTGAAGGGCCAGGATACGGTCACGATGACCCGTGCTTCAAGCCAGCTTGCCATTCTTGCAAGTCTCAAAGTCGCGCCGGGACAGGCGCCGGTGCTCGACTCCGACGGATCGATCACTTATGAGTTGCGCCAGGTGAAGGCAGGCATGCGGCCGGTGGATCTGGACGCGGGTACGCGGCCGTTCCTAAACACCTACCTTGCGAGTCAGTTCACAAGTGGAGATGCGGCGATCACGAAATTCTACGGCGACCTGGACAAATCGCTGAACGTTGCGACAAAAAGCCCCGGCACTCTGCTCGGAGATGTGGCTCTGTCCTTGCAGCTGTCGCTGCCGGCGTCAGCGTTGAGTGGTTGGTTTCTGCAGCGCAGCAAGAGCCAACTCAACAGCGGCCAGATGGCTCTTTCGCTGACTTTGCAGCGCGTGTGGCGGCGCGTGCTGCCGGCCCTCTTCTTCCAGAACCTTGATAACTATGTTGCGAACCCTTCAGTGGCCGCTCTTCTCGTATGGTCGTGCCTGCCGATTGCGAATGATATTACTTTGAACAGCGACGGAACTCTACAGTTGTCTACTGGAGGGGATGCCGGCGACTTCTTTTGGGATCATGTAGACAACAATCTGCGCCATGCCGTTGCGGGCTCGGCGCCTACAACCACAACGCTACGAGGCCAGCTGCAGTTGATTAAGGGCCAACTTCTCGAGGCTGGAAGTCCGCACGCGAATGATTTCGATCCGTCCAACACGAATGGTTTCGTGACACAAGTCCTCAGTGGCGTGGGGGACGACGACCTTGGATCTCTTCTTTTCACCGAGTCAACCATGATCGGTTTGAAGCCCGGCCTTTTCGATCATGGTGGAGGCGCTACCAAGGCGTTGTCGGACATCAACCAGGCGCTTGCGGACGCAGGAACGGTGCCTATACAGGCGATGTCGCTGCTGACGAATGCTGTGGCGCAGTTGACCAACACCTTCAATTCGAAAATCAGTTCAATCTACAGCAGTGTTCCAGACGACGTGATTGGACCGCTACTGCTAGTGGAGGCATCCGCGGCCCTGGGGTCTGCCGGCGCGCTGCCGGACGCACTGCTAACCTTGTATGCCTTGAACCAGGGTCATACCTTCAACTTGGGTGACTTCGTTACGGGTACCAACCCGTCGAAAGACCAGGTTGCGCAGGCGCAGACGCTGGTGGGCTTGAACCAACATTGACGATCAGCGCGATGAAGCAAGTCGGCTGATGTATGGCGTCTATGCTTGCGTCGCCGATGCTTTGTGCGGAAGACCGGACAACCGCACCTCCCACTCTGCCCGGCATCAATACGCTTTAGACCACCTGGCCCACTGACGGGCGATCGCCTCGCGGTGTCGCGGACAACGTATCTTTCTTCGCTCCAGAAGACCCGCAGGGGCACGGTGCCGACGAGTGCAACTCGAACAGCCTGCGGCAGGCGACAAATGTGGAGAGCAGTGGGGTTGAGAATGCCGGTTTTACGCTGTTAGCTGGTGGTGGCGATGCTCACTTTAGCCTTGTCCCCATGAGCCTGCGGCTCACCCAAGGTGATGAAAACCGGGTTAGCGCCTGTGCTCTATTTGCTGCATGGGAGAGCGGTTCCCAACGAAGGGCACGGGTTTAGCCGTGCCGCACAAACTTACTAAATTGACCGGCTTTAGCCGCTGAGGTACGGCTTTTCATCCAGGGTTGCGGGTGGGTTTCGACTGTGCCGTAGACGCTTGAAACTAAGATGGGCTTTACAGGTTGCGGAAAAAACTCCGCGAGAGTCCCGAAGGGACGGCTGAGAGTAGCCCAGGACGTCAGTCCTGGGTAACTCGTTCCTAACGATCCAGTCCCGTCAGGGACGGCTGAAATGCTCAGATACTGTGCTTTTCAGTGAAATTAGTGGCCAGACGGCACTGACACTAACGAATGGATCTAATAATAACTTCCCCAGAGGAAGGGTCATTTCCGCAGTGTATCGGAGAGAAATATTCTTCTACGTAGAGTCAATAACTTATGGGCGGATCTTAGTCGACGACATAAGCGATGAGTCCGCTTGCCGGGGTGGAAATTCTGCAGTTTCCGCGGCCGGGGCTAAAGTCCAGTAGGTTCCGCCCTTACTTCGCCCCCCTGGCAGTCTGGTGCCTACGACCCGCACGGCACCCCCAAAGGTACGCATTGCAGTGAGAGGTCGGCATCGAGCACCTCAGCCGTGGCAGGGAGGAAGAATACCTCCACGATGCAGGCAAGAAGAGTGAGCGTAAAGCGGAAATAGGTTTGCATGAATCTCATCGTATGTGCATGACAACCCTGCGTCGACTCGCCGCTGCCAATGTGCGCTACCCAGCAGAATGCTCTGAGGCTGGAACGCAACCCAGTGTCCGGCACAATGAAAAGTCCGGAATGCGCGTCTACCAGTAGGATTCAACAAACCCACTCCGTCCCCGCAGCCCGGTCTTGGATTGAGCAAATTCTTGCCTAAAAACCAAAGTAACTCCACGCTAAATCTCACTAAACCTCATCTATACATGTACAGGAGTGCGGAGCGAATGGGCGATACAACCTTATCAAGCTTTTCGCTCAGCATTTCCTCGCCGCTTCAGCCCCAGGGCTGGCGTAACAGATCTTTGACAATTGATTTGTGGGCGGTGCGCTCTCCCGGCAACACGTCCTTTTCCCCAGCCGTCGATCCCACCCGGCATTGCACCGGATTCTCGACCTCACTTCGCCACCCCGGATCGCCGAACAGGCTTTTAGCGCTTATAGCGCTTTTAGCGCATCTTTTGTTCGAGGAGAGAAAACAGCAGGTAGCTCCGCTTCTGTCTTGGACCGGCACACTCACGCCCTCTTGGAATAACAATCCTGTTGTCGGGACCAAAACCGCCACACCGATGCCAACGCCAGGCTCGAACCAGGCGCCGTCGAACTCAACGCTGCCTCCCAAGAGCATTTCGAGTCACTACCCAGATCGGCAGAAAGGAAAATAACCCCGCTGCTGCTTTTCAGTCCACCGCGATGACCTGTTCCGCGAAAGAGAAGAACAACCATCCGGGGAATGACGATACTGGGATCGTAAGGATCGAATATGCTCTGAAACACTGTCTGCGCAATGGCGCTCGTGATAGTTACCAATGGCATCGATCTGGACTTTAGCGGTGTACTAACAAACTTTCGAGTCCAGTGTGAGATGGCTGGGATGCATCCCCGCCGATAACACACCAGGAAGGCAGTCAAAGCTTGACCACCACTTTAGATGAGCAAGATGGAAAAGCTGTGCTCCACCTCGCCGGCGACATCAATGTCGCAGGCGCAGCCGAACTCAAACAGCTGCTCGTGCAGGCGTTCGCCACCGGAAACGGAGTACAACTTGACTTTTCGGAGGCCGCAACGCTCGATATCGCAGCAATTCAATTACTTTGGTCGGCCGCTCACCACGCAGAGAAAACACACATAGCCTTGACTGCCGCAGCCTCCGTGCCGGAGACCATCCAAAGCGACGTGCGAGACGCGGGCTTTGAACAATTTCCGGTGACGATGGAATCTGAGCCGCAGGAGCAGCCACACAATGACACCGACACCATTACAGATCGGGCCGAATGAAAGATCAGTTTAGAGAAAGTTTCCAGGAAGAGGCACGCGAGAATCTCCAGGAACTGGAGTCGGCGCTGCTCATGCTGAACGAAAGTTCCGAGGACATGGAACTCATCAGCCGGGCCTTCCGCGCGCTGCACACCATCAAAGGCTCGGGGTCCATGTTCGGCTTCGACGACGTGGCCGGCTTTACCCACCACGTCGAGACCGCGTTCGACGAGGTCCGCAATGGCCGCCTCCCCGCAACCCCGGATCTCATCAGCCTGACTCTCTCCGCCGCCGATCAAATCAAGTCCATGCTCGATGAAGCCGCGGGCAAGGGCGAGGCGGACGTCGCTGTCTCGGCTAAAATTCTGGCTGATCTCAAAAAGCTTACGGGCGAACTGGACACCGGAGCGACACATAAAGCCCACCCCGCGGAGACACACACTCCAGAGGCCGCATCCGGTCCGGTCAGTGATTGGATCGTTCGCTTTAGTCCTCACCCCGAGTTCATGCGGACCGGTTCGAACCCGATGCTGGTGATCAGGGATCTGGCGCAGCTCGGAAGCTTACGGGCCAAGGCCGACACCTCCCATATTCCCGAATTCGACGAGCTCGATCCGGAGCAATGCTTCGTCTCCTGGGAGATAGAGCTCACCACCGCATCGTCGCAGCTTGATATCCGCAATGTCTTCATTTTTGTAGAGGACGATTGCGACCTGGTCATCGAGGCGTCTCCCACATCGGCGGAGACAGGTGACACGGCAGATGCCGTCCCCCGGCCGGGAAGAGGCCCGGCTGCGGGGAGACGCGGCGCGGAAGCCACCATGCAGGCGGCAAACATCCGCGTTCCCGCAGCCAAGCTCGATACCCTGGTAGCGGTGGTCGGCCAGTTGGTGACCTTGCAGGCACGGCTGGGCGAGATCGCCGCCCGCAGCGAGGATCGCGATCTGCAGACCGTCGCGGAGGAAGTCGAGTCGCTGGTGAGCGAACTGCGCGACAACTCGATGAGCATGCGCACCATGCCGTTGAAGTCGACCTTCGAACGCTTCACCCGCCTGGTCTTCGACCTGGGCCGAAGTCTGAACAAGAATGTGAACCTCGTCTTCGACGGCGGGGAGACGGAACTGGACAAGAGTGTGATCGACCAGTTGAACGATCCACTCATGCATCTAGTCCGCAATAGCATGGACCATGGCATCGAGCCGCCCGCTGAGCGTTTGGCCGCGGGTAAGCCGGCCAGCGCCAACATTCAACTCTCCGCACGCCATGCCGGCGCCCAGGTTCTCATCAGCGTAACCGACGACGGCCGGGGCATTGACCGCGAATTAGTACGCGCCAAAGCGATTGCCAATGGACTCATCGCCCCCGATGCGAGGCTAAGCGATTCCGAAGTATTTGCGCTCATCATGGAGCCGGGCTTTTCCACCGCGCGCGAGATCACCGACGTCTCCGGGCGGGGCGTCGGCATGGATGTCGTCAAGAAAAATGTCGAGGCCCTGCGCGGGAGCATCGAGATCTCCAGCAAGCCCGGACAAGGCTCTACCGTGAGCCTCCGTCTGCCCCTCACCCTCGCCATCATTGACGGGCTCCTGGTCCGCGTCGGCGAAGCCAAATTTGTTATGCCTCTCGCTAATACCGTCGAGTGCGTCGAGCTCACCCAACGGGACATTGATAGCGCACACGGAAATCACCTGGCCAATATTCGCGGAGAACTCATCGCTTACATCCGCCTCAGCGAGTATCTGCAAACTGGCACTTCCAGGCCGGAGATAGAGCAATTAATGGTGACTGAAACCGAGCATGGACGCTTCGGCATTGTGGTCGACCAGGTACTCGGGGACCACCAGACAGTGATCAAGAATCTGGGGCGGCTCTATCGGAATGTTCAAGTGATTTCGGGGGCCACGATCCTCGGCGATGGAAGCGTGGCTCTCATTCTGGACCTGCATCGCCTGGTGCAAAGCGTCATTCGCAACTCGTCCGCGGAGAAACGTGAGCCCGCCCTTGTACCTCACCCCTCGGCAGTTGCCTGAGATGGGAAGCAGCAATGACATCAACACAAAGGAATTGAAAAAGGAGAATAAGTCATGGCAAGCGTCACTGCGGTAGGCAAACCGAAGGCACATCAAGTCCCTCCCCCGAACGGGCATACCAAAAAGTCTCATTCGAATGGCGCCACTGACCACGAAGCAGCAGCGGTTTGCCAGGAAATATTGAGACTGGCCGAGACATCGAAGGAAGGCCGTCTAACGGAACGCGGCAGCGCCGACGAGTTTAACGGCGTTTATAAGGAGATTCTGGAGGCCGTCAACACCTTGCTCGATGCGATCCAGCTGGCCACCATGGACTACCAGGGCCAGATCGCCGCCATCGGCAAATCTCAGGCCACCATCGAGTTCAAGATGGATGGAACGATCCTGAATGCCAACGATAACTTCCTGAACGCCGTGGGCTACTCGCTGGACGAGATCAAAGGCCGGCATCACAGCATGTTCGTGGACGAAAATTATCGGCATACCAGCGACTATCGCGAGCTCTGGGCAAAACTAAACCGGGGCGAATACCAGGCGGGCGAGTTCAAGCGTATCGGCAAGGGCGGCAAAGAGATCTGGATTCAGGCCTCCTACAACCCGATCATGGACCTCAACGGCAAGCCCTTCAAAGTGGTGAAGTATGCCACAGACGTGACGGCGCAGAAGTTGGCCAACGCGGACTACCAGGGCCAACTCGCGGCCATCGACAAATCTCAGGCTACCATCGAATTCAAGATGGATGGAACCATCGTCACCGCCAACGACAACTTCCTGAACACCGTGGGCTACACATTGAACGAGGTGAAAGGCCGGCATCACGGCATCTTCGTGGAAGACGCTTACCGGAATAGCAGCGAGTATCGCGAGTTCTGGGCAAAGCTGAACCGGGGTGAGTACCAGGTAGCGGAATTCAAGCGCATCGGCAAGGGCGGCAAAGAGGTCTGGATTCAGGCTTCCTACAACCCGATCATGGACCTCAACGGCAAGCCCTTCAAAGTGGTGAAGTACGCCACGGATATCACGGCGCAGAAGTCGGCGCTGGCCACAATGCAGACAGATGCAAGCATGCTGGTGACCGCCGCGGTTGAAGGCAAACTGTCGACCCGCGCCGATGTCAGCAAGCACTCCGGAGATTATCGCAAGGTCATCGAAGGCGTGAACGAAATGCTGGATGCGATTCTGATCCCGATTGGAGAAGGCAACCGTGTGCTGGCCCAAATCTCCAACGGCAAAATCGATGAGTTGATCGCCCAAACCTACAAGGGCGACCACGAAAAAATGAAGAGTGCCGTTAACAACATCGCCGTGGTGCTCCAGAACCTCAACAAAGAGCTGGCTCACCTGACAGTGGCTTCGGAAAACGGACAGCTCTCGGAACGGGGCAAAGCAGAACAGTTCCACGGCGCTTACGGCGAAATTGTTCGCGGTGTGAACACCATGTTAGACGCCATCCTGTTGCCCATCGGAGAGGGCAATCGCATCCTCGCCCAAATCTCGAACGGCAAAGTCGATGAGCTGATCGCCCAAACCTACAAGGGCGATCACGAAAAAATGAAGATTGCCGTCAACACCGTGGGCACAGTGTTGCAGAGGCTGGATACGTCCGTGGCGGAGTTAACCGAGGCTGCGAAGGCAGGGCAGCTCAAGGAGCGCGGCAAAGCGGATCAGTTCCAAGGCGCCTACGCAGGCATCGTTCGCGGCATCAACAGCGTCCTCGACGCGGTGATTGCGCCCCTCAACGTCTCGGCAGAGTACGTATCTCGCATCAGCAGAGGCGATGTTCCGGAGCCGATTACAGACACCTATCACGGCGACTTTAACCTGCTCAAGAACAACCTCAACAGTTTGATTGCTGCCATGACTGAAATTACTCATGTGGCCGACCAGATTTCTCAGGGCAACCTCACGGTCTCCATCCAGGAACGCTCTCCCCAGGACAAACTGATGCAGGCACTGACCGCCATGGTGAGGGACCTCACCAGCACGGTGGCTGAGATACGCACCATTGCCGGCGAGGTGACGGCAGCGTCCATGCAGATCAGTACGGCGTCGGTTGAGTTGTCAGGCGGCGCGACCACGCAGGCGGCCTCGGCGGAGGAAGCCTCTTCCTCCATGGAAGAGATGGTTTCCAACATCAAGCAAAATGCGGACAACGCGCAGCAGACCGACAAGATCGCGACCAAGTCGGCAAAGGATGCGCAAGAAAGCGGACGCGCAGTGGTGGAGGCCGTCACCGCGATGAAGGAGATCGCAAGCAAGATTTCCATCATCGAAGAGATTGCCCGGCAAACCAACCTGCTGGCCCTGAACGCGGCCATCGAGGCGGCGCGCGCAGGAGAGCATGGTAAGGGCTTTGCTGTAGTGGCGGCGGAAGTCCGCAAGCTGGCGGAACGCAGCCAGAAGGCCGCGGGCGAAATCAACCAGCTCTCTGTGACCACGGTCAAGGTTTCGGAGAAAGCGGGCGAGATGCTCGACAAGTTGGTCCCGGATATCCAGAAGACCGGCGAACTGGTGCAGGAGATCACCGCAGCCAGCCGCGAACAGGACACCGGCGCATCGCAACTCAACAAGGCCTTGCAGCAGCTGGAAAAAGTCATTCAGCAGAACGCTTCCGCCTCAGAAGCAATGGCTTCGACCACCGAACAGTTGACCGGGCAATCCGATCAGCTGATGAGTGCGCTGGGCTTCTTCCGCACCGGCGACCAGACGCCTTCCCGCAGCGCCCGGGCGGCAGCTCCGCGCAGCACTCCGCGACCGGCACAACATTCTGCCCCTAAAGCGCCGGCCGCCTCAGCCGGAGTCAGCGCAAGGTCTACTTCCAAGGCCGGCGGCGGCGGCGTGAGCCTCAAGATGAGCGACAGCGACGAGAACCTGGACAAGGACTATGAACGCTTCTAGAACAATCGGACGGGAAATCGGAGTGGACCGGGAAGCGAAAGAGGATGACCGATGACGGTTGAACAAGTTTCTGAAATGCGACAGTACCTGACGTTCAAGTTAGGCAATGAGGTTTTCGGTATCGACGTCGCGAAAGTGCGCGAGATACTGGACTTCACCACTATCACAGAGATTCCGAGGACGCCGGAGTTCATGAGCGGCGTGATCAACCTGCGTGGAAATGTAGTGCCCGTGGTCGACTTGCGGCTCTGCTTCCATATGTCGAAGACGGTGCGTACCAGAAACACCTGCATTGTTGTGGTCGAGGTGTTGCTGGAGTCGGAGTCTACGGTCATCGGCGCGCTTGCCGACTCGGTCGAAGAGGTGATCGATCTGGAACCGGATCAGATAAAGCCTGCGCCCAAGATCGGCACCCAGATCCGAACAGATTTCATCAAGGGTATGGGCACGCGCGAAAACCAATTCATCATGATCCTCGATATTGACCGCGTATTTTCGGTGGAACAACTTGCGGCTGCTCGAGAGGCGCGCGAAGGGAGCGCCATGGCTGAAGCCACTGCTTAAGAATGGACGACGTTGGAGTGAGCTTTCGCGGAGGTTCTCATGAGTTCCCAAACCGATAGCCTGTCCGTCAAGGATTTGAATCGGGTCGCAGTCCTCATCTACGACAATGCCGGCATCAAGCTCGATGTCGACAAGAAGATCATGCTCGAAGGCCGGCTCAGGCGGCGCATGACCAGTCTCAAGATCGATACCTATCACAATTACGTTCAATATCTGTTCTCGGATGGCCGTCATGAAGCAGAGGAACTGGTTCTGCTGATTGATGCAGTCAGCACCAACAAGACAGATTTCTTCAGAGAAATCGATCACTTCGAATACCTGGTGGCCAAAGCGCTGCCGGAGCTGATAGAGAACCGCCACCGCGAGATCGTTATCTGGAGCGCCGGGTGTTCGACAGGAGAGGAGCCCTACACCATGGCCATCGTCCTGAACGAATACGCTCGAACCCACCCTGGCTTCCAGTTCAAGGTGCGGGCCACCGACATCTCCACCGGTGTACTGGCTAGAGCCAAGCAGGCGATCTACACCACCGAGGTGGTGAGTCCGGTGGCTCCCGAACTCCGCAAGAAATACTTCCTGCGTAATAAAAACAAAGAGACCAATCTCATGCGAGTCGCCCCGGAGATACGCGAGATGGTCGAGTTCCAGCGGGTGAACCTGATGGAAGATTTTTCCTTCCCCGAGAAGGCCGACATCATTTTCTGCCGCAACGTGATCATCTATTTCGATAAGGAAACTCAGGAAAGATTGTTCGCGAAATTTGCCCGCCAGCTTAACGATGATGGCTACATCTTTATTGGTCACTCGGAGAGCCTGAACCACATGGATGTGCCCCTGGTGTCGATTGCCCCTGCAATCTACAGGAAGGGGGAGAACCGCCATCGTAGATGAACTGCCCCAGCTCTACCTGAACCCCGGAGAAGTGCAGTTGGTGCGCGAGCCCAGCCTGCTGAAGACCATTCTCGGCTCTTGCGTTGGAGTGACGTTCCGCTGCGCGCGCCTCCAACTGGGCGCGCTCTGCCATGGCATCATGCCCACCTGCCCCCTGGCAATCGGGGGTGAGGAAGGCTACCGCTATGTCGATTTCGCGATCCGCGATCTGATCCGGCGATTCGAAGTGCTAGGTGCGCGGCGCAGTGAGATGGAGGTCAAAGTGTTCGGAGGGGCGGACGTGATGGCCATCCTTGCTACTTCTTCGACGCGGCCGACGGTGGGCGCACAAAATTGCCTGAGGGCAAAGGACGTCCTGCGCGAAGAAGGCTTGAAGATACTCGCGTTCGACATCGGTGGCCCGGAAGGCCGGGTCATCGAATTCGACACCAGCAACGGCGAGGTATTGGTTCGCATGCTGGGCCCCTCGATAACAGGAAACGAACAACTCAGCTACCGACGGATGACAGCCCATGGGTAAACCTAAAATTCGAGTCTTGATCGTGGATGACTCCGCGATGGTGCGTCAGACACTGCAACAGGTTCTCTCGTCCGATCCGGAAATCGAGGTGATTGGGACGGCCGGAGATCCATTCGTGGCCGCAGAGCGCCTCGAAGAGGAGCTGCCGGACGTGATCACCCTCGACATCGAGATGCCGCGGATGGACGGACTGACATTCTTGCAGAAGATCATGTCCCAACATCCGATCCCGGTGGTGATCTGTTCGAGCCTGGTTGGGGAGGGCGCGGAAAGCACTCTGCGAGCGCTCGACTACGGCGCCGTGGACGTGATCGCTAAACCCAAGATGGGGACCAAGCAGTTCCTGGAAGAGTCGAAGATCATTCTCTGTGAAGCGGTGAAGGCTGCCTCCAAGGTGAAGGCGAAGGTGCCGGCCAGCCGCATCGTCGAACCTAAACTCAATGCCGATTCGGTCATAGCCAAGCCGCCCAGCAATGCCATGGTCGAAACCACCGAGAAGGTCATTGTCATCGGTGCTTCCACCGGCGGTACGGAGGCGCTGAAAGTCGTGCTGGAGACGTTGCCTGCGGACTGCCCCGGCATTGTCATCGTGCAGCATATGCCGGAACTCTTCACCCGGGCGTTTGCCGGCCGGTTGGACAGTCTGTGTGCGATCACGGTCAAGGAGGCGGAATCCAACGATACCGTGATACGCGGCCGCGCGCTGCTGGCACCGGGCAATCATCACATGCTGCTGAAACGCAGCGGGGCCCGCTACTTCGTAGAGATTAAAGACGGGCCGCTGGTTTGCCGCCACCGTCCGTCGGTCGACGTGCTGTTCCGTTCCGCGGCGCGCTACGCGGGGAAGAACTCGGTTGGGGTCATCCTCACCGGGATGGGCGACGACGGCGCCAACGGCATGCTCGAGATGAAGCAGGCCGGCGCCTACACCATCGCCCAGGACGAGGCAACGAGTGTTGTCTTCGGCATGCCGAATGAGGCAATCAAACGGGGTGGCGTGGACAAGATATTGCCCCTGCAATCGGTTGCCAAAGGGATCCTCTCCCATAGCTGACCGGAGCATCCAACTCCTCATGTATAAAGGATTGCAACGCGTGGCGGGCAGTCTGGAACGGAAGTGAGGATCTCGTGGGAATATCGTTCATCCTGTGTCTAGCTTTTTGGACGTTGTGCGGATTTGTATTCACGCCGCACATGGAGCCGGAAGCCGGCATGGCGGACTCGTCCAGGAATACGCCGGTGGGCCGGTGGAAGACAGTGGACGACGTCACCGGCAAGGTTAAGTCGGTGGTCGTCATCTGGGAAGAGCACAGCAAACTGTACGGGAAGATCCAGAAGCTGCTGGATCCGGATGTCCATGACCCAAATCCACGTTGCAAAGACTGCACGGGCGCTCAGAAGGACCAACCGGTAATCGGCTTGAAGATCCTCTGGGACCTGCGCAAGGAAGGCGATACCTGGACTGGGGGTTCGATTCTCGACCCGGAAAGCGGTAAGACCTACAAGTGTCTGCTGGCCCTGGAGGACGGTGGGAAGAAGCTGAAGGTACGCGGCTTCATTGGCCTTTCCCTGCTGGGCCGCACCCAGTATTGGCAACGCGAATAAAATAGCTCCCTTATAATCCGGCAAATGAAGAAGCTGTTAGCCGAAACCGCCGATCGATCGGCGCGCTATCTCGCGGGGCTTGACCATCGAAGCGTCGCACCCTCACCAAAGAACGTGGCACGACTGGAAGCACTCGGAGGACCGCTGCCTGCGGGACCTTCAGATCCTTCCGAGATTCTGGCGCTGTTGGACGACATTGGATCGCCGGCAACCGTCGCCACCGCCGGAGGCCGTTACTTCGGGTTCGTGATTGGCGGGTCGCTCCCGGCGGCGCTCGCCGCCAACTGGCTCGCCGGCGCCTGGGACCAGAACGCAGCCCTGCAAGTCATGTCCCCGGTGGCGGCGAAGTTGGAGGAGATTGTCCTCGGCTGGCTGGTGGACTTGTTCGCTCTTCCCTCCGGATCCGGGGCGGGGTTCGTTACCGGCACGACCATGGCCAACTTCAGCGCCCTGGCCGCCGCGCGGACGGCCCTGTTGCAGCGAGCGGGATGGAATGTCGAGGAGGACGGATTATTTGGCGCGCCTCCGATCCAGGTTGTAGTGGGCGATGAAGTGCACGTGTCGCTGCTCAAGGCGCTCTCCATGTTGGGCATGGGGCGTTCGCGGGTAACCCGGGTGGCGGTCGACAGCCAGGGACGGATGAAGCCGGAAGCGCTGCCGGTGCTCGACGACCGCACGCTGGTTTGCGTGCAGGCGGGCAACGTGAATAGCGGCGCGTTTGATCCGGCTGGAGAAATCTGCGCCCGTGCGCAGGAGGCCGGTTCCTGGGTGCATGTGGACGGCGCATTTGGCTACTGGGCGGCGGCTTCTCCGCAGTATGCTCCGTTGCTGGCGGGCGCCGGTGCGGCCGATTCCTGGGCCATCGATTGCCATAAGTGGTTGAATGTACCCTATGACTCCGCGGTCGCCATGGTTCGAGAACCCGAATACCTTAGAACCGCCATGGCTATAAGTGCCGCCTATCTCACGCCGGGCGGCGGGCGCGAGCCTTGGCACTTCGCACCGGAAGCGTCGCGGCGAGCGCGTGCGGTGGAATTATGGGCAGCGCTGCGCGGGTTGGGACGCAGCGGACTGCAGGCGCTGATCGAGCAAAACTGCCGCCAAGCAAAGCTGTTTGCGGATCGCTTGCGTGAGGCGGGCTTCTCTATCCTGAACGATGTGGTTCTGAACCAGGTCCTGGTCTCGTTCGGGAGCGATGAGGAGACCCGGCGAGTGATCACGGCTGTTCAGAGTGATGGCACGTGCTGGTGTGGAGGAACGCAATGGCACGGACACGCGGCGATGCGCATCAGCGTATCGAGTTGGGCGACCACAAATGAGGATGTGGAAAGCAGTGTGGCGGCGATGATCCGCATCGCGCGACTAGGTTAGAGGCTGCGGATTAAAAGTGGAGCTCACTGAAAGTCTTGAAATGCTCTCTCGATTTACTTTGTAACCACAACTGATCTTTGTAACGCACGCGAGCTCAGCCAGGATGTTGCTTTTCAATGCCATCGATAGATGGTGTACGCTCTGCCTATGGGTGCAGACATTTCATTGGCGGGGAAAGTGGTCCTGGTGACCGGAGGGTCACGCGGCGTAGGGGCAGAAACCGTACGCTTGTTTGCGCGAGCAGGAGCGCGGGTGGTCTTCAGTTACAAGAGCTCGCGGGAAGCAGCGGCCGCATTGGTGGCTGCCTGCGGCGGGCCTGAACATTGCCGCGCATTGCAACAGGACTTGGGATCGTCCGAAGAGGGTCGCGCCCTGGTGGAGAGCGCCATTCACGTTTGGGGGCAGCTGGACGTCCTGGTGGCCAACCACGGGGTTTGGCCGCCGCATGACGCCCCCATCGACACGATGGACAATGGCCAGTGGCGGGACACCATGGGGATCAATTTAGACAGCGTATTCGGGCTGGTGAAGGCTGCGGTGGCCCACTTCAAAGCGCGGCCTGGCCCGGCGCACATTGTATTTGTGGCCTCAACGGCAGCGCAGCGCGGTGAGGCTTTCCACGCGGACTACGCGGCGTCGAAAGGGGCGCTCATTGCCCTGACCAAGAGCCTTTCCAGCGAATTAGCCAAGCTTGGGATTCTGGTGAACTGTGTCGCTCCCGGCTGGATCGCCACCGACATGTCGGCGCCGGCGTTGGCCACGGAAGCCGGCCGGAGCAAGATTTTCGCGACCATCCCGCTAGGCCGTGTGGCCACAACGGCCGAGATCGCGGGGCCGATCGTGTTTCTCTGTTCGCCTTGGGCCGGGTTCATCTCCGGCGAGGTGGTGAACGTGAACGGCGGGGCCGTGTTGGTGGGTTGAGGCGCTCTCATTTACATTGTTCAAGCATGGCACCCTTTATCGCCGATTTCAGGTAAAGCTGTAGAATCGTGGTTCAATAGCGGGAAAAGACTGATTTTGAGGAGATTTCGATGATAGGTGTTTCGACTGCCCGACGCCTCACCGCCTGCGTTGCTCTTGTCGTGGGCTTCGCGCAAGCCGCGTCCGCCGCGGAGATTCTGATCGGCGATGCGAAATCCCAGCCGGAGAGTTTGACCCTGGCGCCGGGTGGTGTGCTGATCGTCGGCAGCGCCAGCTCTCCGTTCGTCTATAAGGTGGCTGCGGGTTCGTCCACCGCCGAGAAGTTTGTTGACGCGAGTGCCGAGGGCCCGGGAACGTTTTTCTTCGGGATGCTGGCGGATGCCTCCACCAATACCGTGTGGACATGTCAGCTGACACCGGTCCCGAACACCAAACCGGTGCAACGGCATACCGCCTTGCGCGGCTTCGATCTCAAGACCGGCGCGCAGAAACTCCGGTGGAACCTGCCAGGGGATAACACCACCTGCAATGATTTTTCGATCGGACCGGACAAGGCGCTTTATATCACCGACACCGGAAACGGCAGGATCTACAAGCTGCCGGCGGGCGCCTCCAGCGCGGACTTATTTCTGGAGTCCCGGGCACTTATGGGGATCGATGGGATCACCTTCCTGGACGGCACCCTCTACGTGAACAATGTGATCTCGAACAATCTCTACCGTATCCCTATCGATGGCTCCGGCAAGGCGGGAACACCTGTCGACATTTGGATGGATCAGCCGGTTAAGGGACCGGACGGCATGCGTGCGGCGAATGGTAAGCTGATCGTCGCCGAAAATGGCAGCGGCAAGATTTCCGCCATCACGGTGAACGGAGACAAGGCAAGCATCACGGTCCTCAAGGAAGGACTCAACACTCCGACCGGAGTCGAGCCTGCGGGCGATACTCTCTGGATCGCCGAGCGTGGCGCCGGGAAGGCTGTGTCGATTCCGTTGCCGAAGTAGTCTGAGAGTAGTTCTGAAGGGTACGGGTATACCGACCGAGGTGTACCCCGCTTTCCCGTCAGAACACTAGGTGGCGGATACACATTCATCCGAAGGGCAGCCAGAATTCAGGCTATGAGCTTCTGGTTTCGAGTCATCGCACACCGGCAATGTGAAGCAAAAAGTCGTTCCGGGATTATTACTGGCCTGCGGCCAAAGACGGCCGCTATGTGACTCAATGATGGAACGGCTTATGGGAAGGCCCATACCCATTCCGTTGCGCTTGGTGGTGTAAAAGGCCTCGAAGACTCTGTCTTGATCCCGTAAACCAATACCAGTGTCCTGCACTTCGACCCTGACGGCACTCGGATCAGGAGCTGTTGTTCTCAAAGACAACGTTCGCCGGCGGTCAACCACTGAATCCATCGCATCGAGGCCGTTGATGCAGAGGTTTACCAAAACCTGCTGAATCTGTACACGGTCGCCCAATATCGTGGGCAGGCCGTCTTCCAAATCGACCTCCAGGTTCACTTCCCTCTTTTCGGCTTCGCTGCGTATGAGGAGAATGACTTCCCTGGCAACTTCATTGATGTCCAAGGGGGCCTTCTCAAAGGCGCCGCCTTTGAAAAGGGTACGCATCCGCCGCACAACATCGGTCGCGCCATAACCGCAGTGGAGAATCTCCTGGACGAGCCCGCGCGCATCCGCAACAGCCACAGGATCGCTAGACAGCGCCTCGAAACACATATGAGCATTGGCGATGATCGCGGTTAACGGCTGGTTGATTTCGTGCGCAATGGACGCGGAAACCTCTCCCAACGTGGCTATCTGAGCTGCTCGGGCGAGTCTCTCTTCCACTTTTTGCAGAGAGTCACGTGCTGACTTGCGCTCCTCAATTGCCTGGAGGCGGGCCTTGTCTCCTCGCTGTTTGGCCGCAATTACCAGGTTGATACTCACTGCCGTTGCGATGAAAGCCACAAACCGGGGATAGGAGGAAGGCTCGGCTACGAAGTGAAAGCGAGGAGGAAGGAAAAAATAGTCGAAACTCAATATGGACAGAATGACGGCTAGAAGACCGGCACGGCGCTCAAGATAGAGACTGCATATCACAATTGCCAGATGAAAACAGGAGGAGGGGGCGTGCAAAATCGAGGACAGCACGGCGGCCGCAAAGCAAATGGCCGCTGCCAAGGAATAGCTCTTGAATCCAGACGTCACCCTAATTGGCGGACGAACCTCTTCCCGAGCTTTTTCCAAGACAGTTCCCATCTGCACGCGATTCTTTGACTCCTGCTCGCGCAGATATGACTCAGGAAAAGTTTTCGAATATCTTAAACCCTCTCAATAGCTTTTGAAGCGAAACGAAATTCCTGCTGCCAGGCGCAGATCGTGCTGTGTATTGCTGGAGGCGTTGGGCAACGTCGATCGGACGAAGTCTGCCTCCACGATGCGAATGCCGATGTTCTTGTGGATAGTTCGGTCTACTCCGCCCCCTACCTGAAAGACGAAGGAACTGGCGGCGCCGTCAATGCCGGCCGAAGACGGAACTACTGTATTGAAGGCGTGAACGCCCCCGATCAGTCCCTCGCCGAAGATGCGGAATCCGCCGTTGTCGCCAACATCGTGGCCAAACCAATTCTTGCGTTGATAGGTGTAGCGGGGGCCCATCATGAAGGAAACCTTGTCCAGATCTACTCCCGGTTGAACGGCGGAAGCATGGCCGCCCGTAAGGTTAGCAGCCACCCCCAGACCGCGATAGAAGGTTACCGCCGCATTCATGGCGCCCCCTTGTAACCAGAAGCATCCGCACGGTGTGGAGGCAATTTTGGCTCGCTCCGCCACGTAGGTGATGGCGACGTCGATCGTGGCAGGGGCCGATTTCACTGTATGTTGCTGCGCCAGCCCCGCCAGGCTGCTGAACGCTACCAGGAGAAGCACGGTATGGCGAAAGGTTCCGGGCATGATCATTCCTTCGATTACTGGACGATGAGGGTTACGGTGGTGGAGCGCGAAACTGTACCCGCGGTTGCGGTGACCACTACGGAATAGGTGTGTTGGGGGTTGGCAAAGAATCCGCTGCTGTTGGAGCCGCAACCACTCAGGCCTGCTGTCACCGCCAGGGCTGCCGCGCAGGCGAAGAACAGGCTGAACATTTGTCTCATGCGCCGTCCGCTGCGCCGCAACCTTCCCAGGAAGGGTAATAAGAGAACACCCCAGGCAGCGGTAGGTATGCGATGGTTGGACGACGGCTTATCCGTTGGGTGCAGACTCGCCACCGAGGGAAGCTGGACGCTCAAAGTCACATTCGTGAGAGGAGATCCGGCAGGGACTACCTGGGGCGAGACGGTCGCCGTAGCACCTGGAGGAACTCCACTTACGCTCAGGGTCACCGGGACAGGAAATACGACTCCGCTGACCGGACCAAGCGCCAGAGTATAAGTGGCTGTTCCTCCGGGAACTACGGTTTGGGTTGGGGTGCTGCCGGATCCGCTACCCGGGCCGCTACCGCCGGAGGAACCCAGGCTGAAGTCCTGAACCCCTTGGGCCACGGCGGTGCTGGTCACTGTGGCGAAATTCGTATCTCCACTGTAGACCGCGGTAATGCTATGCGTTCCCACCGACAAGCCGGAGGTCGTGAACGAAGCCGCACTTTGCGACAGAGCGACTGTTCCCAAAAGTGCCGTGCTGTCGAAGAAACTGATCGTCCCCGTTGGCGAACCGGAAGAAGAGGAGACACCAGCCGTAAATGTAACCGCGCTTGTCACCAACACAGGATTCAGACTGCTGCCGAGGACGATGGTTGGGGTTACCTGGCTAACGGTGAGAGCAGCTGTCTTGGTGGCCGATGAGTACGTCGTGGTGTCGGTCGGGGTGAAGGTCGCCGTCAGGGTGTAGCTGCCGGGACTTAACACCGTCGCACTGGTTACGGGCACGGTGCTTCCACCGGAGAGCGTGGCGGTATAGGTAAAGGTTCCGGGGATGGTGGCCGTTCCGTTGGTCGCCGTGGCATTGAGAATTCCGCTGAGCGACACGCTATAGGTGAGTGCGCTGGTTGCAGGAGTCCAGCTGAGGGTGGGGGTTGCCTGACCGACGGTAAGAGAAGCCGTCTTGGTCACCGAAGCGTACGATGTGGTGTCCGTCGGGGTGAAGGTGGCCGTCAGGGTATAGCTGCCGGCAGCGAGCACGCTGGCGCTGGTTACCGTCGCGGCGGTTCCACCAGCGGGAGTCGCGGTATAGGTGAAGTTACCTGGGATGGTTGTGGTTCCGTTGGTTGCCGCGGCATTGAGAATTCCGCTGAGCGACGTGCCATAGATGATGATGCTGGCTGCGGGATTCCAACTGATGGTAGGAGTGATCTGACCGACTGACAGAGAAACGGTTTTGATCCCCACAGCGTAGGTCGTGTTGTCAGTTGGGGTGAAGGTCGCGGTCAGGGTATAGCTGCCTGCACTAAGCACGGTTGCGCTGTTCACAACGGTGGCGCCTCCGCCGGCGAGAGCGGCCGTATAGACGAAGGTTCCAGGGAGTGCTGTTCCTCCGTTGGTTGCTGTCGCATCCAGAATTCCGTTCAGCGAAGCGCCGTAAGCGATCGAGGTGGCTGCAGGAGACCAGCTGATGGTGGGAGCGATCTGACCGACGCTGACCTGAATTACGGTGGGGGTGGAGGCGGCAAGATAGTTGCTGTCTCCAGCGTAGGTGACGTTGATGGTGTAGGCGCCACTCGAGAGTGTGCTGGGAATCGGAATGGAAGCGGTCGAACCGCTGGTGGCCGCAGTCAACGCCGGCGTTCCCGTCGCAACCGCCGTCATGGATGTATTGAGGAAGGTATAGCTGAGGGTGCCCGAAGGGGCCGCGAGGTTAGCAGAGCCGGTCACCGTAACGACGGCGGAGGCGGCTTGGCCCAGGGTGACCATCACCGGCTGTACAGTTGGGCCGGCGACCGTCACCGAGGCCTTGGTGAGGGCTACAGTCGTCGAATTGGTGCTGGCTTGAAACGAGTTGCTGACACCGGCATAGTTGGCGGCGATGGTATGGGTGCCACTGCCGGTGAGTTGCACACCGGTCAAAGTCGCGACACCGCTGCTGCTCAGCGTGGCAGGAGAGCCGGTCAGCGTGATGGTAGTAGTCCCAACCGTGTCCGTAAAGCTCAGCTGGCCGGTGGGAATAGTCGCAGTGTGGCCGGTAGTGGTATCCGATACGGTCGCAGTGATGGAGACAGTTTGGCCGTTGGTAACGGAAGTAGGAGTGACGGTGACCGCGGTCGACGTCGTGTCGGCCGTAACGATACCGGTGCCTGAAACAGAAACCTGCTGCGTACTGCTGGGAATGTTGAGAGTGTTATCGGTAACCATAATGCCGGCGGTCAGGCTGCCCGACGCCTGAGGCGTGAATTTCACCGATACATCGCAAGCGATGCCGGCGGAGAGCGACGTGGACGAGGTACAGGGATTGGTGTCGCCGGAATTATTGATAAAGTTTGCCGTATAGGTGGGATTGGCGGAGATCAGCAGGGACTGATTCCCCAGATTGGTAACCGTTGTGGTCTTTGGGCTGTCGGAGCTGGTGGCGCCCACATTTGTGCTGGCAAAAGTCAGCACCGAACCGGAAACGTTGACGAACACAATCCGGTTGTTGGTCCAGTCCGAGATATAGAGATTTCCGTAAGCGTCAACCGTTGTCCCGAAAACAAGTGTGCTTAAGGTGGCGGGACCGGTTAACCCGGTTATGCCGATCACAGACGCAACCCCGGCGGTGGTGATTTCGACAATGCGACTGTTGGCGGTGTCTACGATGTAAATATTCCCGTTGGCATCTACCGTGACGCCCTGTGGGTTACTGATCGCAGGCGTGATGTTGCTCGGAATAGACAACGCCGAGACCACTCCGAATCTCGTAATCTTGATAATGCTGCTGCTGTTTTGTGTGCGCGCCGCAGCATAGATCGTTCCCTTCCCGTCGACGGTCAGGCCGGTAAGGGTGCTTCCGGTGAAGCTGTAGCTGCCTGTACCAATCACTGTGGCCAAGCCGGAGGAAGTCGTTCCTCCGACGACCAGAGAGCTGATTTTTACGATCCTGCCGTTGGTAAAATCCGCGATGTAGAGATTTTGCGCCGCATCGAAGGCCAGCGCGGTGGGAAATCCCAGTGATGGAGAGAGGCCCGTGATGCTCAATACGGAAACGACCCCGCCCGGAGTCATGACCAGGATGCGAGAATTCTGATGATCGCCAATGAAGAGGTTGCCGGCTCCGTCGAGGGCCGCGCCGGTAATGTTCTGCACGGCGATACTGGCAGGCGTTCCGAGGCTCACCAAGGAAGCGCTTCCACCACCGGCCGGAATCTTGACTACGTTTTTCCCGGTGTAGTCTCCGACATACATATTCCCTGACCCGTCGAGGACGACCTGGTAGGGGTTGGAGGTGACTTGGGAACCGGTGCTTATCACCGCAGCCGTACCCGGGCTCAGTGCGGCCACTGGAGTATCGGCGTACCCGTACAGGGGAATAGTCAGAATCGGATTCTGCGAGGTGTCATAGAGCACCACGGCGCCCTTTCGCAAGCCCGGCCCGGTGGGCAGGAAGCTGATCTGCACGGAGCAGGCCGTGCTGGACGGGGTCGAACTGTTGCAGGTGGTGGAGGGACCGTTGGTGAAGTCGAGGTTCTGGGTGCCGAAGGCAAATACCTTCACCGCGCCCAGGCCCACGGATCCCGTGGTGAAGGGCAAGGTGAGCGTAACGGCGTTCACAGAACCGAGCTGAACATGGCCAAACCCAACCACCGATTGATTCAGGGAATACGTTTGGCTGCTGGGAGTCAGGTCCCCATTAACCGGTGGATCTACGATCACACCACGGCTGTTCCCTGTGTCAGCGACATAGACCGTGCCAAACGGGTCCACAGACATGGCAAGTGGAGCGCTGAAGGTGACGGAGTCTGTATACAGAACCGTGCCATTGCTGCTGGTGTCGACTTCGGCAATGCGCGAGTTGCCCGTATCCGCGATATAAACGTTGCCTATGTTATCTGTAACCACGGCTGAGGGATTAGAAAGAGTGACCCCGCCGAGAATGGATTGCACGACACCCGTGGTGCTACCCGAGGCCACCTTGACGATACGATTGTTTCCCGAGTCGGCGACGTAAAGCGTGCCGCTGGGATTTACCCACAATCCCTTGGGACTGCTCAGGGTCGATGAGCCGGAGGAAACAGTGATGGTGAGAACAGCGGCAGAGCCACCCGAGGTCACTTCCACAATGCGGTTGTTGCCGGTGTCGGCGATGAAAAGATCGCCCGACTGGTCCAGTGCGACTCCTCGGGGGGAGCTGAGGGTTACGCTTCCCGTTGAGATGACAACACCCGCCCCCGCGGAGCTGATTTGCACGATGCGATTGTTGCCGGTATCGGCGATATAGAGAACGCCCCCGCTGCCGCTGGTAATTGCCGAAGGAGAACTCAGCGAGGGACTCAGCCCGGTGATGGTCCACACCGAGGCTGTGCCCTGCGCGTTGACTTCGACGATCCGGTTGTTGCCGGTATCGACAACGAAGGTGTCGCCGGAGGCATCGACAAAAATGCCGGCTGGAGAACTGAGAGAGATGCTGCCACCGGTATTGAGGGTTTGTACCAGGCCTTGAAACGTGAGGCTGAACGTGGCGTGGGCGTTTTGGCAAACACCGAAAGAGAGGACGCCCAGCAAACCGCAAAGGGCCTGGCGAAACCGGACAGACAATCTCACAAACTACCTCCTGGATGGCGCTCGATAGCGAGGGGGAAACTCCGAGTCTTTTGTGCAACAGAAAATGGGGGTGTGCCACCATCGGTACCTGCCGATAGCGGGTCGACAACTGGCATGCGGCGTCCGTTGGATGGATCGCCGTCTTTCGGGCGAACCGCGCACTAGCCTCAGCATCGGCGGTGCCGTGGCCGACGCTAGAACCCCGCTCGCGAAATCCGGTTAGAGTTGAGGTACCTGGAGGGGAATATCGCGACCCGTGCGGCGCACACCGGGTGGCCATCACTATTGGCTTTGCAGGTTGCGGAAAAAGGACACGGAAGTCCCGAAGGGACGACTGAGACTAAATGACGATGTGGCCTTAGGTAATTTTCAGCCGTCCCTTCGGGACTACTCGTACGACATGCGATTTCCCAGGATTTCATCCTGGGCTACTAATCAGCCGCCCCTTCGGGACTCATGCGGTGTTTTTCCGCAACCCGTTGAGTCGCCGGTGGGTCCTCGCCGGTGGGTCCTACCTGTCCGGCTGCGTAGCGGCACTGCGCGGAAACAGGCTCAACTCACAGGGCTTTCCTGGGTTGAGCGGCTGGGTCGTGTAAACCCAACAGGGCGTCGAAGATGGTAGCAAGCATGGCTCTCATCTTCCGCTCAGGAAGGACATCGGGTTCCAACTCGGCCTCGAGCACAAGCGCAGAGAAGATTCCCCCCAGGGCCTCTCCGGCCGCCAGAGAGGAGTTGCCGAAAAGTCGAGTTAAGGCGCGCTCGATGCTGTCTCCAACGTGCTCGTCAATCTGACGCAGCCTCTTTCTCGCCGCTGGATGCCGCCGAATAAGGAGCTTTACTTCGAGGACTATGAGCGCCCAATCTTTCTCCTTCGACAGATCGATGTAAAACTTTCGGAATGCATCGATTTTGGCCTCGCGAGTTGGGGCGCTGTCCAACGCGCTGCGAAGTTTCGCCTGGTAACTGGCTGTTTTCTTCTCGTACAACGCCAGGAACAGCTCTTCTTTGCTCTTGAAGTGAGCGTATAAAGCTCCTTTGCTGAAGCCCGCCGCTACCGCAATCTCTTCCACTTGCGCTTTTTCATAGCCCACTCGCGCAAACACCAGCTCTGCGGCACGCAAGAGCAGGTCCTCGGGTTATGGCGGTTCGCTCCTGCGGCTTTCGCGGTTTTTTGATCGTCACGCTAGCCAAAATAGCATAAACCGACTGAGCGGTATTTAATTTATTTAAAAACCGACTGTTCGGTATATTATTTTTAGATGTAAGCAGCAGTTAAAGGGCAACGAGGAAGACGAAATGAACAGGCTCAAAGCAAAGATCGCACTCGTGACGGGCGCTTCGAAGGGCATTGGCGCCGGTATCGCAAAGCACCTTGGCGCTGAGGGTGCGACCGTGGTCGTCAACTATGCGACGGACCGCGAGGGTGCGAACCGGACGGTGATGGAGATTGTGAAGGGCGGCGGCGAGGCGTGGGCGGTGCCAGGCGACTTCTCGAAGCCCGAGGCGATCACGCGGACGTTTGCGGAGATTGAGAAGAAGCACGGGAAGCTGGACGTGCTGGTGAATAACGCAGGTGTGGCCGGGTTTGGACCGCTCGAGAGCGTGACGGCGGATGAGTTCCACCGGCTGTTTGATCTGAATGTGTTGGGGCTGCTGCTATCGACGCAGGCGGGCGTGAAGCTGATGAGCGAGGGCGGATCGGTGATCAATATCGGGTCATTGGCGGGGTCGATGCCGGCGGCGTACGGGACGATCTACTCAGCTACGAAGGGCGCGGTGAATAACCTCTCGATTTCCCTTTCGAAGGAACTGGGGCCGAAGCAGATCCGGGTGAATGCGCTGAATCCGGGACTGGTAATGACGGAAGGTTTGCAGGCGGCGGGCTTCATGAAGGGCGAGAGGTACGATAACGCGGTCAAGGCGACCCCGCTGGGGCGAGCAGGACAGCCGGACGACATCGGCAAGGTGGCGGTCTTTCTGGCGTCAGATGAATCGTATTGGATCACCGGGCAGTTGATTCACGCCGCAGGCGGAGTGACGTTTTGAAAGTGGCTTCGCAGGTTAGGGAGAAACTCAGTTTTGTTGCGGCTCCGGCTGTAGCAGAGGCTAAAGCCCATCATCTTTTGAACCTTTACGGCACGACTAAAGTCGGGCCCTGATACAAAACATGAGTTTTTCCGCTGCCTGTCCGGCCGTCTGATTGGGTTTGACGTGTGCGGCTCTACGGACGGCTGACGGTAGGTATGGAAGACATGGAATCCGGACAAAATCACATGATCCACGATGTCATCATTTCCGGGGCAGGACCTGTAGGTTTGTTCCTCGCCTGTGAACTGGCATTGGCCAAATGCTCCGTCCTGGTAATGGAAAAGACAGGGACTCCGCATTCGCCTTTGAAGCAGCTCCCTTTCGGGATACGGGGACTTTCGGCGCCTACGATCGAAGCGCTTTACCGTCGCGGGTTGCTGGACGCGCTTGAGCTCCATAAACGCCTGAAAAACCCTCACACCACTTCGATCGCCGAAGGGCCACGCCGGCAGGGAGGACACTTTGCCGGCATTCCATTTCTCGACGGCAATATTGACTTCTCGCGGTGGAAGTATCGCCTGCCAAGCTCGACCGAAACCAATTTGCTTTCTGAAATGGGGGAGCTTGAATCGGTGCTGGCTCGCCGCGCAGAGGCACTCGGGGTCGAGATTAAGCGCGGGCTCGCGATTACGGACTTTCAGCAGACCGCGGATGGCGTGACGGCTCGAGCGGGGGATCATTCTTTCGGAGCAAAATGGCTCGTGGGTTGCGATGGGAGCCGCAGCGTCGTTCGAAAAGCGGGGGCTTTTGAATTCGCCGGAACGGAGCCGGAATTTACCGGCTACTCGGCCCAGGTCGACATTGCAGACCCGGAGAAGCTCGGTCCAGGCCGGAACCTGACACCCACAGGCATGTACTTCCAATCACAACCAGGGTACCTGGTGATGCTGGAGTTCGATGGCGGGGCCGCTCACCGCCCGGAACCACCCACGCTCGAACACATACAGGCAACGCTGCGCCGGGTCTCGAACGCCCACGTGACGATCGGCGCCCTGCACGCGGCAACCACATGGACGGACCGTGCACGGCAGGTAGCAACCTACCGTAACGGTCGAGTGCTTTTAGCCGGTGACGCCGCGCACATTCATTCACCGCTGGGAGGCCAAGGGCTGAACCTCGGGATAGGCGATGCCATGAACCTGGGCTGGAAGCTCGCAGCCGCCATTCAAGACCAAGCGCCGGAAGGCTTGTTGGACACGTACCAAGCGGAACGACACCCATTGGGCGCACAGGTTCTGGATTGGTCGCGAGCCCAGGTCGCCCTCATGAAACCAGATCCTCCGTCTCGCGCCCTGAATGCAATCGTTCGCGATCTGATAAGCACGCGCGATGGCGCCACCTATTTTGCTGGGAGGGTGTGGGGTGTTTCCACACTTTACGATCTCGGGGGCAGGCATCCTCTCGTGGGCCACAGCGTTCCCAATTGCGAGTTCGAAGACGGGTCGACAGTTGGCGAGCTCATGCACGATGGCCAAGGGATGCTGCTTGATTTCGATGGGAACGCTGCGATGAAAATTTTGACCAGTGAATATGACGGCCGAATCCAGTATGTTTCAGGTCGAATGAAAGAGACCTTAGGCCTGAGTGCTGCACTGATCCGCCCGGATGGGATCATTGCTTGGGCCTCGGACGCCGACCCAGATCGCGACGAACTCGGAGAGGCTGCTGCTCGCTGGTTTGTTGGTAGACCAGCGGTGACGTCGCCTCGAGTCGACTCTCCGGACAAGTCGGTTTAGCCGATCGGAGCCGAATTTCCTTTCCTGAGAAAATTGATCTATCTATTCATGCCCTATCTGAACTTGAAAGTAACATTCGCTTGCATCGACGATCTAGAAGAACTTTCGGCTTAGAAAGTTCCAATTTGAACGTTTTGGCTACTTATTCCTGGCTATTTTAGAGTTGCTTCTTGGGTTCTCCGCCGGGCCTGGCGGCTCCCTAAACAGTTGATAAATAAACAACAAATAAGTGCTGTAGGATGGACGGACGCTGGGTAGCGGATCCCGTTCCATGTCTTTGACCTTGTCCCCCCAATCTTGCCGGTGATATAAGTGGGCGTTCGAAAGACCCCGACTTTTTTGGGGAAAGTTCCAAGGAGAACTTCTGAATGCATTTGTCGCAGTCTTTGGTACTTAAAATGGCACGCTCCGCCGGCGTGTGTTTGGCCTTGTTGGCCTCGTTGACTCTTGTCGATAGCGTCGTCCTGGCGCAGACGACCACGACTCCCAAGGTGAACCCGGCCACCGGATCGCCCCAGCAGGCGGTGGAGCACGCGCGACCGCCACGGCCGATTGACACACCGTATGCCAAGGCCGCGTTTGCGGCGTTGAAGGCGCCGCTCGATAAATTGACGCCGGTCACCGACGAGATGCTGCGCAATCCTCCTCCTGGCGACTGGCTCCATTGGCGGCGCACGTACGATGGATGGGGTTACAGCCCGCTGAAGCAGATCAATCGCGAAAACGTCAAAGACCTGAAGGTCGCTTGGACGTTCAGCATGGATTCAAGCCCCGACGCAGTCAACGAGACCACGCCGATCGTGCATGACGGCATCATGTTCCTTTGGAACTTCGGCGAAACGATTGATGCGCTCGACGCGAAGACCGGCACCCTGCTCTGGAAGTTCACCTGGGATTTGCCGGATGACTATCCGTCGCTGCCGGGCTTCTACCGGACGAAGCGAAGCCTCGCGATCGCCGGCAACAAACTCATTGTGGGAACCATCGACATGCACGTCATCGCGCTCGACACCAAGACCGGCAAGAAGCTGTGGGACGTCGTGACCGATGACTACAAGACCGAGCGCACGTACGACAGCGGCCCGCTGGTGGTGAAAGACAAGGTGCTCATGGGGGCCGGCAACTGCGGGCCGGGGAGCGCCAATCAACATATGGGGAAAGTGGCAGGTTATTCCCCGCCGGGCGGATGCTTCATCACCGGCCACGATCTCGAGACGGGAAAAGAGCTGTGGCGGTTCAACCTAACCGCGCACAAAAACGAGCCGGGGGGCGACACCTGGAATAATTTGCCCGATGATAAGCGCGACGGCGCGGCTATCTGGGTGGCCGGACAGTACGATCCCGAGCTGAATCTGACCTATTGGGGTACAGGCTCGCCTTCGCCGTGGTCGACCATCACCCGCGGGACTTACGGCGCGGACGCGCTCTATGTGAATTCCACGATTGCGCTGAATCCCGACACCGGCAAGCTGGTCTGGTACTACCAGCACGTCCCGCACGATCCGTACGATCAGGACTACCCCTTCGAGCGGATCATCGTGCCTCTCACCGTGCGGGGAGAGCACCACAAGGCAGTGATCACGGTCGGCAAGCCAGGAATCTTCGAGGCGATGGATGCCGCTACGGGCAAGTTCCTGTTCGCAGTCGATCCGGGCGCGCAGAATGATCTCACGTCGGTCGATCCTGTAACGGGCGTCAGGGTGACGCGCGCTGAACCGGCAACGGACGGCCAGAAAAACTGCCCGACCGGCATGGGGATCCGAAGCTTCCCGGCCGGCGCGTACAGTCCGTTGACAAACCGGTATTACATGCCGATGGAAGATTACTGCATGGGAAAGACGGGCGACGAACCGTCCCGCTTTATAGCGCTGGACGTGAATACCCAGAAGCTGGTGTGGGATATTCGCAGCCGCGTCCCGGTATCGTCCGCAGTGCTGGCGACTGCCGGGGGCCTGGTGTTTGCGGCAACGCCGGACCGCTATTTCCGTGCGTTGGACGATAAGGACGGCAAGGTGTTGTGGACGAGTCCGCGAATGAACGACGTCCCGAACGCCTTTCCGATCACTTATATGGTGGATGGCAAGCAGTATATTGCCATGCCAGCCGGCGACCCCGGGCTCCAGGGCAACTTTGTATTGAACCTCGCACCTGAGGTCGCTGCGGTACGCGGCTCGAAATCATCGGTCCTGTGGGTGTGGGAACTGCCGTAGGAACTTCGGCGGCCTGCGTACATAAGGAGGTCCCTGCTGCAGAGCGGCGGACCTCCTTTTGCGTGACGCGCGATTTGGTTTTGCTGTGGTTCTAGCAGTGGCAGGGGCTAAAGATGCTGGGTAAGAACTAACAAAATACAGGTTGGAAGCACCGAAGGTGCGGGGCATATCAGCCCGGGCCATCGGCCTGGGTTCGGATAACCCAGATTTCGTGTGAGGGCTGAAGGCCCGATCGATCCATCCTGATGAATTGATCGCGTTCGGTGACGCTGAAACGATGAATCGGGCCGACAGCCCTGCGAAATGGTAGCGTTCCTCAAACCCAGGCCGATGGCCTGGGCTGATATGACCCGCACCTTCGGTGCTTCTGACCTGCATTTTGTTAGTTCTCACGCAGCCTCTTTAGTTAGCCCATCCTATTTTCTAGTGTTTACGGCTAAAGTCGTGCCCTGATACAAAACATGAGTTTTTGCGCAACCTGTTTAGAGCCTGTGCGATAACTAAGCAAGGAAAACCGCAGATCTCGACCGGAGCGTACCCGGATTTCTCACCTCACCGCGTCCGACAACGACCACGCATGCGGCTCTCCGAAATGAGAGACGGAGGAACTTCATCAACGCCACGGAAATCCGGGGGAGCGGAGTGGAGAGATCTGCGGTTTCTTCTGTCGGGGTCTCACACAGGCTCTTCAGCCCATCATTTTTTCACTCCCTAACGGCCCGACTTTAGTCGGGCCCTGATACAAAGCCAAAGAAACTTTTTCAATGAGCTTCAGAGACAGGACACGCGTTTTACCTAGTTCGAAGGCTCACCGAACAACCACGACGGTGCGGTGATGATGATGGTGGTGATGGTGCCGACGATGATGGTATGGCTGCGCGTAAGCAGAAGCCGTGACGAGAGCGAGGAAAGTAAGTGCCATTATCTTCTTCATGTCCGGTTGGATGCCCGCGTTGCTGGGCCGCGCTGCCCTCCACCTTTTTCTTACGCTCTTTTACGGTGACCACCGGTTACCTACGTACATGCACCGATAGAACCCTCAAGACTTGTCAGGTGTGCGTTTGGGAACGCCATCGGAAGAAACTGAAAGTATGCGCGCGCCTGGACTCGAATCCCCAATACTGGCTCATCCCTCGACTTTGCTTTAATCTTCTCTTTATGGCGAATCGGACACCGTACAAAGCAATCACAAGGGGTATAGCGGTAAGCGTTGAGCCTACTTACCTTGAGGCGGATTCATCGCCATCCAATTCGCAGTATCTTTGGGCCTATCGCGTGCTTATCGAAAATCAGGGACGAGAAACGGTCCAACTGCTAAGCCGGCACTGGATGATCACGAATGCGCGCGGCGAATTGATTGAGGTCAAGGGACCTGGGGTAATTGGGAAGCAACCGTTCCTCAGGCCAGGTGAGAGTCATGCCTACACCAGCGGTACGCCACTTAATACGCCGTGGGGGATGATGGGTGGGAGTTACCAGATGGAAAGCGAGAGTGGCGAACGGTTTGATATTGAAATACCAACGTTCTCGCTGGACTCGCCCAATCAAGGCGTGTTGCTGCATTAGGGATCCCACGGTTTGGACTTGCCGGTAACCCTGACCATCCGTCCGGCGATCACTCGGAGCGCAACGCTTGCACAACATCCACCCGCGCCGCGCGCGCCGCCGGTAGCACCGACGCGATAACCGCAACCGCCATCAGTACGAACGCAGAGACAAAGACGGGCAATGCATCCGGCATCCTGACGTCCGGGAAATATCTCCCCGCCAAACGCGCCAGCACGAACCCGAATGCCGCGCCGGCAACGACGCCCGCCGCCGCCATCGATGTTCCCTCCTCGATCACGGCCTTGAGGAGTCGCTGCGGCTCCGATCCGAGGGCCAGCCGAATGCCGAATTCCCGTGTCCTCGAGCTCACTGAAAACGCCAGCACCCCCGCGACACCGACCACGGCGATCGTCAGCGCGACAGCCGCGAATACGCCAAACACCAGCGAATTTAAACGGTCCGGCGTGAGCACCTCTGCCCGAATGTCCTTAAGCGTGGCGGCGTTCTCGACCGGCTGATCGGCAGACATGTCTCGAATAATGCGCGTGACCTGCGGGACCAGCGCATAGGGATCTGCATCCGTGTGAATGAAGAGACGACCGCCAAAAATTGTACCCTCGTCAAACAGGCTGTAAACGCTGAGCGTGGGTTCAGGAACGACGTGTTCATCGTCAATGTCCGCGGTGACGCCGATGATCCGGTGCGGCGCCATCATGCGCGCCTTTTCGAGATCGCTCCCGGGAGAGAATTGCAACACGGGATCGGTCCAATAGACATGCCGATTGACCGCATCCTGATTGGGGAACATACGCTTTGCGAGAGTTTCGCTGACGATCACGACAGGCTCTTGATTCGTACCCTGGTCATCGAGCGCATTGAAATCGCGGCCGGCAATGATAGGAACGCCAAGCGCCGCAAAGAATCCGGGAGAAATAGCACGCGGCTGCGCCCGGGGATCCTCTGAACCGGTGGCATGTACGTGTCCATCGGCGGAAAATTGGAGACCGGTACCGGTGTTGCCGCCCCCATCGCGCCAGGGAACGACGTCGCCGAATGCGGTCTCACTCACGCCCGGCAGGGCATGAATGCGACGTATCGCTTCCTTGTAGAAATCGGCCACCTGTTGCGCTGTCCTCCCATAGGACATCGCAGGAACATCGATCGCGAGGACGTGCTGTGTATCCAGCCCTGACTGCGCCCTTTGCAGTGCGATCAACGTAGTGATCAATGTGCTAGCGCCGGCCAGCATCACGAACGACGCGGCGATTTGTGTCACTGCGAAGATCCGCTGGCGGCGGTTCGTGCTGGCGGTGATCCGCACACCTCCGCCTGACAAGTTCAGTCCACCCGGCGTGCCGGAAGAGGGCAGTCGTGGGACGAAGGCAAGAATCACCGCGGCGACGACGGCCAGTGTCGCTCCCACCCAAAGCAAGCTCCAATCGACTCTGAGATCAAGCGCCCGGACGGAGAAGCGCGAGGCGTAGCGGGCCAGGATGGCTACCATCGGGTTCGCGCTGATTACCCCGAGGGCGGCGCCGGCTCCGCAGAGCAGAAGACTTTCGGCCAACAGCATGCGGCGCAACGCGCCCGTGCTTGCGCCCAGCGCCATGCGAATCGCCAGTTCGCCTTCGCGGCGGACTGTCCGAGCCAAAATCAGGTTGGCGACATTGGCACACGCGATGATGAAGACCAGTCCTGACGCTGCCAGCAGCACCAGCAGCACGGTCCGGGCGCCCGAAGTGATCTGGTCACGCAGCAACTTCACCCCGATCTGAAAGTCCGCTTCCTGCGCATAGGCTTCGGGATGATCCTTCTTCATCGCGGAGTAGGCGGAGCGCAACTCAGCGCGAGCCTGATCGAGGGTGACTCCGGGAGCCAGGCGTCCGAAAAGCTCAGTCATGCGATGGATGCGGCCAGTGACCATGGTTGCCGAAAGATGATGTGGGCTGGTGACCACGTTGGCGATTATTTCCGTGTCCTGGGGATAGGGGACGCAAGGTTCGAGGACGCCAATGACTATCGCAGAGCGATCACCGATGCTGCCGAGGCGAATAGTTTTGCCCAGGACCTTAGGATCCTTGTGAAGAGCGGTCGTCCAGAAACGGTATGTGAGCACGACGACGCCGGCAGCGTTGGGACCGTCGTCTTGCGGTCCGATGAGGCGACCAAGCACGGGACGAAGGCCCATCACGTCGAAATATGTGCCGCCGACCACGCCACCTCGAATCGAACGCGGCTGGCCGAGGCCGATCATGGTGAAGTCCATGGTGGAGAAGTCGCCAAATGCACTCAGGGTTTTCACGCTCGCGCGCAAATCCTGTATCTCGGGGACGGAAAACGCAGCGTTTTCGTCGCGGATGCCGGGCGCGCTTTGGCGGATATAGATCAACCGGTCCTCGTCCCGGTTGACAAGAGGCTTGAGCAGTACTCCGCGCACCAGCGTGAAAATAGCAGCGTTCGCGCCGATGCCGAGCGACAGCGTAAGAATCACGGCGATAGCCAGCCCAGGAGTCCGGGATAACGAGACGGCTGCAACTTTCAGATCGTGAACGAATGACATGCTCTCAGCCCGATTGACCATTCTTTCTCTCGTGGACGTGCTCATCGCTAGGTCTCCTTTTCCGCCGGTGCCCTGCCTTCACGATATAGTCGAACGGCCGGACCGGAATTCGACAAATCGTCGTGGAAATTTTGCTTCTTCCCCGCTTTGGAACTATGTCAATTAAACATCCACATCGAAGCGCGAGGGCGCCTCTGGCGAAGCGGCGAAAGCCCGTTCTAACTAAGCCTCCGCCGCCACTTTTAGCTGTATCTCGCCCATGATCATTGTCAACACTTCAACTTCTTATTTAGCCTGTGCTAACTCCGCAACAACGGCAGCAACTTTATCGAGTATCTGGTTCCAGCCCTCCAGTTGACCGCTATTTTTCGCGCTCTCCATGGGTTCATTTCCAATGTGGGTGAGTCTCGTCTGGCCGTTTCCGAGATCCTCAAAGATGGTCACGTCGTACGCACCGTCTATGGCCTCATGTTCTATTCCTAATTGCTCAGGATCAATCATGTTTCCTTCCGAATCGGAAAAGTACATGGAGGAAACGATCTTCTCGTGCAGAACAATCTCGTGGTATTCCACTGCATTCCAGAACTCCTGCCCATCCGGCGCTTTCATGCAGTAGAGAGATTTTCCCCCGACGCGAAAATCCATCCGGCAAACGGGCGCAGTAAAGCCCTTCGGTCCCCACCACTGCATCACGTACTTCGGGTCTGTCCACGCCTTCCAAACCAACTCGCGTGGGGCATCAAACACTCTTGTAATGACCATTCGCTCAATTCCGTCAACCGTGTTTTCTGTCATTTCTGACCTCGTCTTTCTTCATTTGATTTACAACGACGTCCAGCTTGTCGAAACTCTCTTCCCAGAATCGGCGATAGCGAATCGCCCATTCGCTGACTGCCTTAATCGCCTCTGGCCTAAGCGTGCACACACTCTCCCGTCCACGCTTCGTCTTGATCACAATCCGCGCTCGCACCAGGTAGGCAATATGTTTTGAAATCATCTGCTGTGAGAGCGCAAACGGTTCCGTCAATCCATGCACAGAGGCAGGCCCACGGGAGAGTCGCTCGATCATCGCCCGCCGGGTTGGATCAGACAGAGCCGCAAACGTTGTACCCAATTTATCCACAACCGTATGGTAGTGGATTTCCGGCCAATGTCAAATGTGGATTTTGTGATTCCTGATTTCTGGTCCCTGATCTCTGAACCCTGACATCTGCGCTGATTTCTACTTCCCCATGAGCCGCGTCCTCATACCTGGGTGCATAGTTAGTCCCCGTGGCGGCGGATCACGCAAAATTGGACTAGAATTTTCGCCATGAAACGCGGGATGCTCCTCCTGTTCCTTGGGCTCGCGGCTTTCGCGCAAACCGGCAAGGCACCCAAACCGCTCACCAACGCTGATGTTGTTGAAATGTGGCGTGCCGGCGTGCCTGAGTCGACGATCCTTCTCGCTATCCAGAAGACAGCCGTGAAGTTCGACGTTTCAGCCGAGGGCGTCCTGGCGCTGCACGCGGCGGGCATCACGGAGCCGGTTCTCAACCAGATGCTCCGTTCGGCAACACCGCAGAAGCAGAGTGGTCCTTCGTTTGGTGTCGTTACGGGCACGTTTCCCGTGAAGGACGCCTCGGGCAAGACGGTACACTTTAGCGCCTGGATCAAGACCGAGAATGTTCGTAATGGCTATGCGGGCCTGTGGTGGCGCGTCGACGGTCCCGGCGAAGGCACCCATCGTCCCGTGTTGGCTTTCGATAACTCCCAGGCGCGGATCATCGATGGCACGCCGGACGACAACAATGGCACCGTTCGCGGGGCAACTGGCACCAGGCCATGGACCCTCTACGAGTTCGAGCTACCCGTCGGCAAGACCGCCTCCAACATCAATTTCGGCGTGGTCTTGACCGGTGCCGGAACCGCCTGGGTCGATGCGATGAAGGTCGAACTCGATGGTGAACCCTACAGCAACCCGCAATTCGATTTCGACTTCGAAGCTCCGAAGGCAGCGAAGGGTTTCTACACCGGCTGCGGTGGAAAGACCGGCTGCACTGATTACAAAGTCGGCATCGACGATACGGTTTCCTACTACGGGCACCAGAGCCTCAAAATGGAGTACGTCGGTGAAGGAGGAGGCCAGAAGTAGTCCTCCTTCATGAAGCTACTGCTCAAACCGGCGACTTCCCCGAAAGGCCCGTAGAACTGCGGGTCCCTCGGCTTCGCTCGGGATGACAAGGGGAGCGCGGCGCTTTCATTTGGGATCGGTTATTGGGATGGAGAGATGACCAAGGGGAGTGTGACGCTTTCATTTGGGATCGGTTATTGGGATGGAGAGATGACCAAGGGGAGTGTGACGCTCCATGGGGAATGGTCGTCGGACGGAAGGCGATTTTCATCACCTTGGGTTGGCCGCGGGCCCATGACGTCTCCGGTCGAGATGAAAAATCTGTTAGGCAAATGGCTGTAAAGCGTGAAAAATCGCCAGTCCCGCAACAAATTTGTCATCTGGACCGGAGGGCAGCGTAGTGAAGAGATCTGCGGTTTCTTCCGTCGGGTTCTCGCACGCCCTCTTTAGCCCTCGCAAGCGTTAGCAGGTAAACAGGAGTTGTCCTTCATAGTCTCTGCCGTAACAGCAGTGATTCGGCGAGCCAATGCGCCTCACGCAATCAAGCCTTCCGGTCACGAAGTTCCCTGGCGATGTACGCCAGCGCTAAGGCTTGCTCGATGGTGATCTCGTGGGCGTTCACGATCTGCTTGTTCCCTAAGAGGTAATCTTCGAGGCGTCTAATCTGTGAATCGATAGCGTTCTCTTTTTCCATCTGAAAATCTCCTGTGGCCACCATTGTAGCGGCATGGGCGATGTCATCGAATCCAGATCCAGGAAGGCACGACATCATCCACGAACTCTCAACGGACGCCAAACGTGGGCGCGGCCGTGTTTACGCATCTTGGCCGGGCTTGGGAACATTGTAAGATTCACCCGTTCCGGCAACATCAAATTTCGATCCATTGAGGCTGGTTTACGGATTTACAGACAAGCTGAGTCAGAGTGTTTTCAGGAACGCTATGAGGTCCTGCTTTTCTTGTGGAGTTAGGTCGAGGCCGAAGGTGTGTCCTCTTACGGGGTAGGTTTTGGCGCCGTAGGGTTTGAAGCCGGTGGGGACGTAGCCGTCGTTGAGGCGTTTTGAGTCGAACCAGTCTTCCAGAGTGGCGCACCAGCCGCTGTGGCCGAACATGCTGCGGTACCAGACGCCTTTGAGGGAGGGCACTTTGTAGTAGCCGGTTCCGCGGCGAGTGTTCATCGTGAGGGATGGGTCGGTGCCCACGGAGATGGGGGAGATGTCATATTTCGCGCGCGCGTCCTCGGGCACGTGGAAGCCGGGGGCGGGGGTGAGCTTGTTGTTGGTGTAGAGCGGCGCGGTGTGGCATCGGTTGCAGCCTTCCTTGGCGAAGACTTTCTCGCCCCGCGCGGCCGCCGCGTCGAACTTGTTGGGGTTCGATGGAGGCCTGAGGGCATAGATATAGAGGGCGAGGGCGTAGAGTTGCTCGTCGCTGTAGCGGCCGCCCACTTTGATGGGGTCAGCGGGGTCGGGGAGCTTCTTGAATTCAGGGATATCGGCGGGGATGAAGCCGTCGAAGCTGGAGAGCATGTCAGCACCCTGATTGAGCGCAGCGTAGCGCATCATATCGACGAGTGAGTTTTGCGGCTGCAGGCCGGTTCGATCAAGGTAGCGGCGATCTTTGACGCCGATCAGGTCAGGAACCTGTACAGGATCGAAGTTGCTGGTGCGGTGGCGAGAGATGACACCCGGTGGAATTGTCTGGAGAACTTCGTTGCTAATTTGTTCGGAGGACATACTCATCTCGCGCTCCGTCGGATCTGGATGCAGCCAGGGTGCGGCGAAAAGGGCCTGATTGAGCCCGTGTACGAAGGGCGTCGGAAGCGGAGGGCGGGGAGAAAATTCGATCGCTCGCTCGAAGGGAAAATTTCCCTGAGGTCCTTGGATGACATCTCCATTGGGCATTACGCGTGTGTGGCACATGGCGCAGGAGAAGCTGCCCAGCTCGATCTTTCCTTTTTCCCGAATGACGTAGTGCACGAATGGGAGGACACCGTCTTTGGAGACGGGGATACCGCCTTTCGCGTACCACGCGGTGCTTTTGATGTCGGCCAGGGCGATGACGCTTTGGTCTCCCGCATCGGAGAAGACAGGCGCGGTGAAGACATCCTCGCCAGCCTTGATCCAGTCGGCTTCGGTCTCGAGTTTCGGCTTGTGATTGGCGTCGTCCCAGAGGATGACCGGGTCTTGTTTTCTGAGCCATTCCATGTAGCCGGCTGGCTCGCGGCCGGGAGCGTAGACGGGATATTGCTTGTAGATAGGCCGGACGGGGATCTTGTAATAGTAGTCAGCGGAAACAGGTTTGGGCGAGCCGACCGGGTGGGAGAGAGGGACTTCGAGGGTGGGCATGACGGCATCGTCCCAAGTGCGCGGGATAACGGGTTTGGCCGCGGGCTCGATGGAATGCGGGGCTTGCGTTCGGCCTGTGGCGCTAAGGGCAACGGCCGCGAGAACCACAGTAAGTGCGCTGTATTTGGTCTTCAATGAGCTTCTCCTTTAGGCCTGACCGGAGGAACCTAGCACTTGAAGGGTGGATATCGATCATGAGTTCTTCTGAGTTATTCCTCAGATCAGATGAGCCGGAAACCGGCTTTAAAAACAGTCACCTGCGAGGGCCCGCATGGGAGCTTTGAGCTTGCGGCGCGGTGGCGACCTATAATTGTGCTCCGATGCCAGAGGAGAATCATCGCGAATCGAGTGGTGGCGTTATCCGATTCGGGGGCTATGAGCTTGACCCCAGGCGCGGGGTGCTGTCGCGTGGGGGATCTCCGCTGAAGATTCAACCGCAGCCCTTGCGGGTGCTTGAACTGCTGGTGACGCGGGCCCCCGAGGTGGTGACGCGAGAGGAGTTGAGCGATTCCGTTTGGGGCAATGGGGTAAATGTCGATTTGGAGCAGAGTTTGAACTTCTGCGTCCGGCAGATTCGTTCGGTGTTGAATGATAGCGCTTCGAATCCGAAGTTTATCGACACTCTGCCGAAGCAGGGTTACCGGTTTATTGGGGATGTGGAGCGGGAGGCGGAGCTGCCGCCGGTTGCAGCAGTGTCTGTTTCTGATAAGTCTGGATCGCTCGATGGCGGCAGTGAGGCCGGGATTGCCCTAAGCGGAGCACCGGGTCAACGCCGGCGGAGCAAAATGCTGGTTTGGCCGGGGGGCGTGGTCGCGCTGCTTACGCTTGGGGCCGCTGCGTACCTCGTGCTCGCCAGCCGGAATAGTATCCCCCCGCTGCGAGTCTCGGCGTACACCCAGATCACACACGATGGCCATCCGAAGCAGCTTAAGGGAACCGACGGAAGCAGGCTCTACTTTGATCGGGATCAACCACAACCTACAGGCCTCGGCCAGGTTGCGATTGCAGGCGGAGCGATCGCCCCAGTCTCGGTGGCGGTATCTGGCCCGACCCTGGTGGATGTTTCCCCGGATGGGTCCACTTTTCTCGTCAAGTCACTAACGGGGGGAGGCCTGCAGAAAGCCTATCCCCTGTGGAGTGTCCGGATCCTGGGTGGTGCGGCCCGCCATCTGTCGGAAGCCGCGGATGCGGCCTGGAGTCCCGACGGAAGCTCGGTTGCCTACTCAACTGGGGAAGGCGATATTCACCTCATTTCGAGCGATGGCGCGGAGGATCGGAGGTTGGCTTCTCTTGGAAGCCTGGTTAGTTCGATCTGTTGGTCGCCCGACGGCAAGTCCATCCGATTTACCAAGGACCTGGCCCTCTGGGAAATGTCTTCCAACGGGTCTGATCTGCACCGGGTGCTCCCCGCCGGGTGGGCTGGCCAGGATTATGGACTGTGGGCTCAGGATGGGAGATTCTTCTTCGTGTCCAGCGGCCAGATATGGATGATGGCGGAACGCCGCTCGCTCTTCCGGCGATCACCCGGTCAGCCCCTTCAAATGACTTCAGGGCCCATCCGTTGGGATTCGCCCATCCCTGGTAAGGATGGGAAGACCATCTTCGCTTCCGGTGTCACCCCCCGTGGAGAACTGATCCGCTTCGACGCCCAGTCGCGGCAATTCCAACCCTTCCTCGGGGGAATCTCCGCAGATTTTGTGTCCTTCTCACGGGACGGTAAGTCGGTGGCCTACGTTTCCTATCCCGACGGAATTCTGTGGAGGGCGAACGGAGATGGAAGCTCGCCTCTGCAACTCACCAACGGTACGAATTACCCGAGACTGCCCAGGTGGTCGCCGGACGGCACACAAATCACATTCATGACGTCGCCCCCGCAGGGTGGCAACACCCGAGCTTACGTGATGTCATCTCAGGGCGGCACTCCGAGGCTGCTTCTCCCAGGAGAAGCTGGGCCGGAGACTGATCCGAACTGGTCGCCCGACGGTAGGAAGATTGTATTTGCGACGAGCAGAGAGGGTGGCGACGATCCAAAGAGCGTCATCTGCATTCTCGAACTCGACAGCAACCGCGTCACCACCCTTCCCGGATCTGTCGGTATGTACGGGCCACGCTGGTCTCCGGATGCCCATGCCATCGTTACTCTAAGTCCAAAATCACTCGGTCTGAATATCTTCGACATCCGGACGCAGCGGTGGTCGACACCATACAAAGAATTCGTGGGGTTTCCAACGTGGTCGAGAGATAGCCACTCGATTTACGTTTTGAGGGTTCAAGATAATCCGGGCGTGCTTCGAATTCCAGCCAGTGGTGGAGTTGCCGAGCGCGTCGCCGATCTCAAGGGTGTTCACTATACGGGATACTTCACGGTATGGCTTGGGTTGGATCCCACCGACGCACCGCTTTTGCTGCGCGACGTAGGAACCAGCGATATCTACGCCCTTACGCTGGAACAGAACTAAAACCTTGGGCATGGACAACTGGAATGATGCTCGATTTGAAATTCACTCTGATAAGTGAATGGAAAAAGAACTTTTCATCCCAAGGAGAAAGCCGCGACGCTTACACGTCGCGGCTCTAACCGTCTTCACGGGGCTACAGGGTGGGTATATAGGCTACGTCGACTATGAACGCATCCAGGTATTTGCTGGCGAGAGAGGGTGAGCCCGGCCGATACCGATAACCGGTCGTCATGATGGTTGGAACAACGACCAGGGCCTGATCGACGGAGAGTTCCGGCTCATATTCAGCGATACTCGTGATCGCGGCTCCCAGGAAGATGCTGGAATCGATGGTGTAGAGTTTGGGGTGAAATTTGGTTAGAAAACCCGCTGTCGGATTTAGTGTAATTGGCGTCGCACCGGGGAAGACGCCGGTCGAAGTGATACCCGCGACAAAGATATTCTCCGAACTGTCAATCGCGATCGCGGTGGCGGAGACGGCGCCGCCGGTGCCCCCGAGATAGGTGGAGTAAAGCAGCGATCCGGTGCTACTGAGCTTGGCTACGAACGCGCTGGTGTCGTACGGCCCAGTCTGCGGTAGGCAAGCCGAAGGCGGCGTCTTCTGGAAAGAACTGGAGTTGGTAGGGAAATCCGAAGTGCAGGAAGTCCCGGTAACATACGCCTCCTTGGACGAATCCAGCACAATCGCGGTGCCTTGGTCGAGTGGATAGTTGTGCTGAGCGGACTTTGTGCCTCCCAACACCACTGAGTAGACGGAGGAGGATCCATCCTTGGAGAGCTCAGTGATGAAAGCAAGGGTGCCCCCGTTGGCGAGCGAACCGTGGGAAGGTGCTGACGTAACGGGGAAATTCTTTGACCCGGTATACCCGGTCACATAAGCGTACCCGGAGCCGTCGATCGCGATGCCATACGCTTCATCGTCGTTCGCTCCACCGAGATAAGTGGAATATCCAGAGTCCAGTTTTCCGTTTGAGCCTATCTTGGCGACGAAGGCGTCCCGTGTGCCGCCGCCAAAGATCTTTTGTTTTGACGCATGCGCCCCTGTGATCAGGGATTCGGATGTCGGGAAGCTGTTGGAATACGTAGTCCCTGCTACATAGGCGTTGTCGTTTGCGTCCACCACGATCGCGTTGGCGCTTTGAAAGGTGTATTGGTCACCGTACCCACCAAAGCCCGTGCACCAGTCTACCTTGGAGATATCCAGGCTGAGTTTGGCCACAAACGCGTTCCACAAGCCGCGCGAGTAGTCAGTGTTGGTGGCGAATTCCGGGGAATAGGTCGTGCCGGAAACCCACACTCCATCGTCATTCACGGCAATTCCAGTTGCCGTGTCTGTGCTACTCCCGCCGATCAATGTAGTACCGATCACGTGGCCTTCCGGAGAGAGTTCCGTGACAAAAATATAGGCAGGGCAGACATTCCCGGGGCAGGTCTTGGACACCGCATAAAAGGTGGTGGTGGGAAAATCGGTCGAGTAGGTCTGTCCCACGACATAGGTAGTGCCGGCGCCCAGGATGGCCACGCCCGTGGTGTAGTCTTGGCCGCTACCTTCCAGGAACGTAGTGAATTCAACGGTCGGGTCGACCACGAGGGCTTTCCGGCGGTCATACTGCGCAAGCCGGAAGGCAGCCTGGCCATTGTCCATAATCTGATAGCCGCCGGCGACCTCCACCTTTATGTCGCCCTCCTGCTGATAGACCTTGGGCTGAACGTGCCGCATCTCCGACCCGTTCCTGGTCTTGATCACCAGGTCTCCGCTCTTGGCGTCCACCTTCATCGAGTCCACGCCGTCGAAGGCCAGGCGAATCTGGTTGGGATCGCCCCCAGGCCGGACGACAAAGTCATATTCCATTTCGTGCCCGTGACCGTAGAAGACCAGGTCGATTCCGTCGTAGACGTCTTTCACCCGGACCCGGCTGTATTGGGGAATTCCCTTGTGCCAGTCCTTTTGCGGGCCTACCAGGTAATTGCTGACGCCGCCCGTGGGTTCCTGACCCTCCACCGAGCTCCAGGCGTGACTTCCGGCCAAGTTCATGCCTACTACGCTCATCCGCGCCTTGGGCAGACCCTGGGGTAGGGCTCCAGGCTTGGAGTTGATCGAAGAATCCGCTGCAGATGCCGGGACCGGCTCTGCCAACACGATGGAGGCACCCGATCCGGTTAAATAGAGCTGATAGCCTTGACCGCGAGCTGTCCAGGAAACCTGAGACGGCGACTGGCCAAGATTTGGTTCGAATACCAGCGGCCGGTCGAAAGAGGTAGAGGTGGGGGCGCCAGAACTGGGGGCCGCCACCAACAAAGCCGGGCTCAGAAGCACCCAGCTACTTACAATCGTGCGCAATAGGTTTTTCATGGTGATCGCTCCTTTTGATTTGGGGTATGCCGGCTGCTTTCGGCCCCTCGCCCCTCACACACTTAAGCGCGAAATCATTGCATTACGGGCCACTCGCGCCGCAAGACCGGCAGGTAAAGCAAAACGCGCCGGCATTGCCGGCGCGTTCAAGTTTCAAATTGGCTGTTTGTTGACATCGCACCCTATTTTGCGCAGACCCAGTTGTTGCGGATCATCCCCTGCCGAGCAGCTAGCTGTAGATCCGTCCTTTCAGTTGGAATCGCTTTTCTTCTTGCCTGCGGTGATGGCCTTCATCCTGGCAGGATGCCCCATCACCAGCCGCTCGGCATAGGGCTTTAGTGTGTCGTAGATCCAGGCGCTGAATAGTGTGGCTTCCATGGCGCCATGCCAGGGAACACGCTGCGCCTTCGCCCATTCGTGCAACGCGGGCCGTGTAGCGGCCAACTTGCCTTCCTGGACAATTCGGCCATCCGCCGCCTTGATGCAATAGCTGATTGTTTTCTTGTGTACGTCCAATCCGATATAGTGAATAACAGTCATTGGGTTCTCCTGATTGAGATTTCTGAGCCAGTTGCTCGAAACAGCTGGTCTCAGCATGGTAATCTCCGGGAGAACCCTTCTTCATTTCCCCAGCCCCCGCCCCACCTATACATTCAAACAAGGTGCGGGGGGCGCTTCCAATAGGAATTATCTAGTGGGCTGGAGAGCGCCATTTGGCATCAACTGGCTGTTCGCGGCCAGTACCCCCACAGAATTGTCATCTCGACCGGAGCGAAGCGGAGTGGAGAGATCTGCGGTTTTCTTTGCCCTCGGTCCATTGTCAGGACAGATTTGCCCGGTCCCTGAAGTTCATCGAAAATTCGACACGTCGAAGAACGGCCTCAGGGGCTAGAGCCCATAATATTTCCAAGCATTTACGGCCCGAATAAAGTCGTGCCCTGATACAAAGCCAAAGAAACTTTCAATGAGCTTCAGGGGTGCAGTCCAGACACCAGGATGGTTGTCACTAATTTCGGTTTGCAACCACTTCCCTCTCGATCCCAATAACAGACCCCGTTGGAAACGCCACCCATTACTTTGTCATCCCATCTAGAAATTGATTAGTGGGTTGGAGGTGGCCAGATGGCGTCAGGTGGCCAGATGGAGAACGCCCGTTGACTTGAGTGGGTTTGTTCCGAAGTCTGACGCAAAGTCCGTACAGGGTGGCCTACGGACGTCCCCGTTTATCATCCAAAGTGGTCGCAATTTCATTCGGACTCAGAGGGAGTACAAATGCGCAGATGGAGTCTTCGTAGCGCATGGCTAGGACCGGCGGTTGGGCTGATGGCCTTGTCGGTTGCGGTGATATCACAAACGGTTGCAAATTCCTTACCTATATACGATAAGAATCCTGCGCAGATCTGGAACCGCCTTTACATAGCGTTACGGGTCCGTGCCGACCAGCAGGGAAACATCTATGGCGCGGATTCGCTCGACCCGATGCTGTGGCAGAAATCGGAGCAGCTACTGTCACAACCCTCGCATGAGGTTGCACTGCGTGTGATGGATGAATTCCTGCGCACCCACGCGGAGACCGAGATCCAGGACCCGCTGAAAAAAGCACTTTTGCAACACGACGTGTGGGCCGTGTTCGACTGGTCGGTCGCACGATCAACGATAAAGCCGCCGAGGTACGCGAAAGAGATACGCGAACTGCAGACGCGCCTCGCCGAGGTGCTCAGGCGCGTCGCGCTCACGCCCGCGCAGATCAAGTCTCTGCCCGACAACTACGCGCAGGCGGTCGCCTCCGGTGCGTTCGCGGCGCAGTACGATCCGGCCCAGCCGCAGAAGCCTTTTTTGCCGCCCGATTTATTCGATCCAAGCGGTCCCTGGGTCTGCGTCACTCCCAGCCCGGACTCGCCGGGCAATGGCGGAGTGGCGAAGATCCATCTCGCGAGTCTCTCGGGGCGTTCGTTATTTCTCGTCTTTGTGCGCCTGCCGCAGGGGCGTCAGGCAACGCTGGATTACTTCCAGACCTTATGGAATTTTCCCCACCCGTGGGTGGCAAGTAAGGTAGTCTCCACGCAATCGGGGCCAAATCCAGATCTGCCCGTTTTCCCCGTTGGTACACAGCTTGCACTCGTGCGCCAGATGATACTCTTCGACAACCAAGGCAACCTGGTAGTCTCGCCGGTGGTGGAAAGCCTGCAGATGCGGGTCTACCGCGAAATCACGACAACGCCGAGGAACTTCAGCTTCGCGACTCCATCCGCAACCCTCCGGCGCAGTGGGCAGGACTTCTTCGAGTTCACCCTCAGCCGGTCGCTGCTGTTCTCCGGCACGCACGGTGGCCTGAAGGCAACTGGCGCCGGCGATAGCGAGCCCTCAACCTTCATGACTCACGCGGAAGATGAGATTGATAGTGACTCGGATCGGCCGCGGCAGTTTGAGCCCACCATGCAAAGGTGTCTCCATTGTCACAGCGGTGGAGGGCTGAACTCGTTCAACAGCCTGGACAGCCTGCTCATGCCGATGCGAAGCCAACTGGAACACCAGGACGTGCATTATGGACCCAGATACTGGAGTGAAGAGAACGCAATCTGGTGGAAGCAGCATCGCTACGACTGGGGCCTGCTCAACGGATATTGGAATTAGCGGAGTAGGTTGATGCTGTAGTCCACCTCTCTCGGGTCTCCCTTGTCGTCCTTGCTGATCTTGTTCTCAATCGCAGATCCCGACTCGCCTTTGGAGTGTGCAGGGTCCCCTGCCAGATCCCGACAATGTCCGTCGCCGAAGCGGGCGTCGTGAACAAGTATCTTTTCTTCTTGTTTATTGACAATTTCACCTTGGGGATGCAACGATTTCGTCGCGTGTCAAACCCGCCGTCCTGCGTAACGAACGAATCTCCCTCTCCATGGGCTCTGCGCTTTGCGAACGTATTCGGCATCGTATAGCCTCCACCTTTTATCGCTGGGAACGGCTCACCAAACAAACAGAACGAGTAAGGGAGATATGTTCAAGATGAAGCGCAGAGGTTTCTTGAAATCCACCGCCAAGGAGATTTGGGTGAAACGTCTCTTCGCCTGTATTCTTTTGGCGCTCTCATCGACCGTATTGCCGGCAAGCGTCAAGACACAAGACGCATTTACAACGACGCGGGATTACGTTTCGCAGTTCTATCCGCTATGGTTCACCTACTATCAGACTTCGCTTGGCACTCCCAATCGCCTGGTCGGCCCCAACAAGATCTCTCCCATATACCACTATGTGGTTGCCATCAATAACGACACGATCTACGCGAGTTCGTTTCTTGACCTGTCGATGGAGCCGGTGATCCTGACGATCCCGTCGACCCCTGCCAACTACTCGGTGCTCACGCTGGATCGCTACTGCGACATATTCCATTCCGCGCTCCCTACGAACACACCAGGAACATACGCGCTCTACGGGCCCGGATTCGACCCGGACAGTCTGCCTACGACAGTTACCCCGGTTCCATTGCCATTCGACTACATGACGATTATTTTCCGAGCGGATAGGTTTAAGATGGTCAACGGTGTTGAACAGGACATGTCTACGGAGGCCGATGCCTTCAGGCGGGGGATGTCCACGATGCCGCTGTGCGCCTATCTGGGCCAGAGTTGCCCGGCCGGTGTGCCTGCTGGAGGTCCTACCAGGATCGTGCCAGAAGTCGAGTTCGCACTGCCGTTCAAGACGATCGCTGACAACTTGATCGCGCTAGACCCAATTGCCTTCTTGCGTCAGCTCCAGGCGGCGGTGGACTCTCCTAATACTCCGCCGCTGTCGTCAGAGGTGAAAGGCTTATCGGACCACTTCAACGCTTTGTTTGCAAGAGGGACAGCAAATAACAGGTCAGAATTTGCGAGGGGTGCGCGGACAGGGCACGATGAGATTATCAACCAGTACCTCGACCATACCGGCGATACAAACTGGGTCACTTACGAGAACATTGGTCATTGGTGCCCCAACCCCGATGACTTTTATCCTTGCACCAACCCTGATCCAGGGTCCTCTTTAGCCGTCCAACGGTCCTCAATAACAGAATTTATCCAGTATGCAAACGACCATGAAGCAGCGGCCTATTTCCACGCCTTCAAGGATGGTGACGGTTTGCCGTTGAATGGAACCGATCGCAATGGTTATGTTCTGACTTTTTCTTCTCAGGAGATTCCCGCGACCAGCCGCTTCTGGTCTTTGACAGCCTACACGCCAAACTCAATCGAACTGGTACCCAATTCGGCTAACAAATACCTCGTCGCGAGTTACACCCCAGACCTGCAGAAGAACGACGACGGGTCGATCTCAATTTATATAGCAAGGCAGCTCCCTCCAGGCGTTCCTGCTGCTAATTGGCTTCCGATTCCGCCTGGGCCTTTCAATGTGATGCTACGTGACTACGGCCCGCTGGGAAGCGTTCTGGATGGCACATACATACCCCCGGGCATTAAGAAGGTTCATTAATTTGCAGCGCGAGTCCATAAGCTGCTTTGGACTCGCACATTCTGGCGATCACGCGTGACAAAGACCGGTGAACAAAGACCGACAAAGACCGGTGACAGACGACAAGTTCACCACTTGTTCGATTTGGAAAACAGGTAAAACGTCCCGTCTTGTCACGCCCCGTCTGTCACGCCGCCCCGTCACGCCGCCCCTGTCACGAAGTTCTTTTTCGAGTCTCGTTGTCAGACGTGACTGGAACTTTGTGCGGGGACAGATCAATCAGGGGAAGCGGTGACGGGCCGGTAGTTAACTCTGTTCAAATCCCCTGATGCGAAGTCAAATTGACCAGATGAGGAGATCGAATTGATCAAGCACATTGTGTTGACGAAGTTTAAGCCGGAAATAACGGCGCAACAGATCGAAGACACGATCCAGCAATGTGGAGCGCTCAAAGAACTTATACCCGGGATAACAGACTTCATCAGCGGTCCATATGCAAGCCCCGAAGGAGCAAATCAGGGTTTTACCCACGCCTTTATCGTCACTTTTGTTGACGCAGCCAGCAGGGACAAATACCTGCCTCATCCGGAGCACGAAAGAGTTCGCGACCTACTGCTCAGCCGAATTGAGTCAGTCATTGCATTCGATTTTGAAATTGCCGGCTAGGTTCAATTCATCTACTCCGCACGCAGCGCGTCCACTGGGTTCACCGTCGCGGTTCGCCGTGAAGGGATGTAGCTGGCCAGCCATGCAGCTGCGCATAAGCCGAGGCCCGCCACCACGTACGTGACAGGATCCACTGGGCTGACGTGGAACAACAACGACTGCAGCAGCCGGCTCGCGGCAAACGCCAACACCAGTCCGCAAGCGATGCCCCCGGCGGTCAGTAACAGTCCCTGGCGCACAAACATCGAGGTGATGGCGCTGCGCTGCGCCCCAAGCGCAATGCGAATGCCGATCTCGCGCGTGCGCTGCGTAGCGGAATAGGCGATCACGCCGTACAGCCCGACGATACCCAACATCAGTGCGATGGCCGACGCAATCCCCAGCATGACCAGAGTGAACGAGGTGCGGGAGATCGACTTTTGGTAGTAGTACTCTTGCGTACGCATCTTCGTGAGCGGCAGATTGGCATCCACTGACCAGACCGCCTGACGCAAGTCCTTCATCAGGCTTTCGGAGCCGGCTCGCGGAGTGCGAATGACAAACGTGACGAAGCGCCTCAGACTCGTTTCGCTGCTTTCGAAATGAGATAGAAAAATCGGCCAGTAAGCGACCGACGGCGCATCCTTGTCGATACCCTCCCAATGCACGTTGCCGATGACCCCCACGATCTCGCGCCAGTCATCCTTGGTCGACACGCGGATACGTTTCCCCAGCGCATGGGACGCACTGCCCCAGTATTCGCGGGCGAAGTTTTCGCTCACCATCGCGACCGGGACCCGGGCAAAGATTTCGTTCCAGGTGTAGTCCCGCCCCGCAACCAACGGGATGCCAAGCGTTTTCAGAAAGCCAGGTGCGCCAAAAATAAACCGACGCAGCGGCGGCATGGTGTTGCCATCATCGGGATGGTCCTGCGCGGCTACCTGGTCCCGCCATCCGTTGTTATCCATGGGGACAGCATTCCCAAAACTCGCCGACTGCACGCCCGGGATGGCTACGACCTTCTCGAGGATGGCCTGCTGCCTGCGCAGGGCCTCCTCGCTCTTAGGTACCTCAGCTTCGGGGATACCGAGCTGCACGGTTTGAATCCTTGCGGCGGAATCGTACCCGGTATCGACATGGACCAGCGCATGAAAGGTCCGGAGCATGAGCCCGGAGCAGATCAACAACAGGAACGCGAGGCTCACCTGGATGATCACGAGCGTATTGCGCGTGCGGTGGCGTTCTCGCCCCGCGCTGGCGGTTCGGCTCCCCCGCAAACCCGAGGTCACGCGCGCCCGCGCATAGCGCACCGCGGGGACAGATCCGAAAAGCAGGCTCGACAACACGGTAATCCCGAGCGTGAAGACGAGGACGCTGCCATCGATGCCAATGTCATGCAGGCGGGGCAGCCCGGCGGGCGCCAGCGCGACCAGCAGGCGTAGCGCGCCCCAGGCAAGCACCAACCCCAGCACGCTCCCCAGCAGGCCCAGCAGCGCGCTCTCCAGCAGAAACCCTCTGGCAACCTGCCAGGGACTGGCGCCCAGGGCAGTACGTATGGCTAGTTCCTGGTGGCGTCCTTCGGCCCGCACCAGCAGCAGGTTGGCGACGTTGGCGCAGGCAATCAGCAACACCACGCCGATGCTGCCCATCAATACCCACAGCAGCCTCCCTACGTCGCCGATCACATCCTGGCTGAGCGGCCGGACTTTCGGCGCAAGCCGCGCCCTAACAAAAAGGTCGATGTTGAACCCCGGCGGCGCCGCGAAACTGCGGATCACGATCGGCCACATCCGCGCTACATCCTCATTGGCCGCCTGCATGGTGACACCGGGCCGCAGGCGGGCAACGCCCTCATAGCTGAACTGGCCGAGGGTCGTCTTGTTGCGGTCAAGCACCAGTGGCAGGAACAAAGCCGGCTGGTCCCAATCGAGAAAGCGGAATTCCCTCGGCAGGACCCCGATGATCTGCCTCGACTTCCCATCCACGCGGATCGTTTGTCCCACGGCAGCCGGATTTCCACCCAGGTGGCTTTGCCAGAAGGAGTAGCTCACCATGACGGTGTCGGGGCCATGCGGGCTGGTATCTTCACGAAGAAACCACCGGCCCAGGTGCGGCTTGAGGCCGAGAGTCGGGAGCACGCCCTCGGTCACATCCAATGCCGGCACCTGCTCAGGGTTTCCTCTCCCTGTCACGCTCACCGAATCTCCCTGATATATGCCTATGTCTTCAAACACGCGATTTTGCTCGCGGTAGATGAAGTAGTTCGAGGGCGCCATGTTGACCTCGTCGAGGTTCAGTCCTGGAGCCGTATGCCATACGCCCACCAGCAGCTCAGGATGCGGGTAGGGCAACGGTTTCAGGAGCACTCCTTCGACCACACTGAAGACGGCTGTGTTGGCGCCGATGCCGGCGGTCAGCATAATCAGCGTGACTACTGTGAACGCCGGGGTGCGCCAAAGCCTCCGCAGGATCTGCCTTAGCTCGCTGGAAAAGGAATTCACCGTGCCCTCCGGAAGGTGACGCAGTCGAAGCGTGCGAATTTCCCGTTCAAGGTTCTACGCAAAAGATGCGGCAAAGGTTCCCTTTTTCCATTCTTAATAACACCACTCTCTTTTCGCGTTAACCTAAGTGCATTGAGCGCCACCCTGAGGCTTCACTGATGCGCACAGTATTTGTCCTACTCGCGATTCTCTCCCTCGCGTCGTTCGCTCAGACCCCGGCCGCCCCCAAGTCTTTCGTCATCGCCGACGTCCACACCAGCCCATTCACGTCCAACCCCTTTATGCACGGCAACTCTATCCAGGGCGACCGGTATTTCCTTACCCAGGCCACCATGGCCGAACTCATTGCCACCGCCTACGGGGTCGATGTAGCCAATGTGGGAGGAGGCCCCACCTGGCTGGAGCGCGATCACTACGACATCCGCGCTAAAGTGCCGCCCGGGACCACACAGGAGGATGTCAAGCTGATGCTTCGCGCTCTCCTCGCTGATCGCTTTCACCTTGTTGTCAAAACCGCCACCGCTCCGATGCCAAGCTACATCCTCTCCGCCGGCGCCGGAAAGCCGAAGATGACAGAGTCGCAAGGTTCTGGCGATGCCTCCTGCGTCCCCCTTCCTCCGCCCGCAAACTCTCCTCCCGGCGCACCGTCCTACATAACCGTCAACTGCAAGAACCTCACCATGCCCGCTCTCGCCGACACACTCCACAACTTCGCCGGAGGGTATCTCGATCAACCTGTTGTCGACGAAACTAAACTGGCGGGCGCCTGGGACTTCACCATCCAATGGACGCCTCGCAATTTGCTGGAAAAGCAGGGCGCCGACGCCATCTCCATCTTCGCTGCCGTAGAAAAGCAGTTAGGACTCAAGCTGGAGCTCAAAACCGCACCCCGCCCCGTCTTCCAAGTGGCAAGCGTTGACCGAAGCCCTACCCCCAACGTTGCCAATATCGACTTAGCTCTTCCCGAGCCTCCTGCGGCCCCCTTCGAGGTCACCGTCATCAAGCCCAGCGCCCCTGGCGAGAAGGGTTATGGCCGCATCACGGGTAACCAGATCGAAACGCGCGCCATTCCGCTTACGTTCCTTATCAACTTCGCCTGGGGCCTCAACCCCGGCAATAAGGAAGGGATCGCCAACGCACCCAAATGGCTCGATACCAAACAGTTCGACATCACCGCCAAGGCAGGAGCCAATGTTCGAGTAGACAAGTTTTCTTCCGGCACTCTCATCAATTACGAAGATCTCCGCAACATGATGCGGGCCATGATCAGTGAGCGCTTTCAGATGAAGTCGCATATGGAGGATCGGCCCGTCACCGCTTATACCCTGGTAGCTGCCAACCCCAAACTCAAGCCCACCACCGACCCCACCGAACGCACCAAATGCAAGGAAGGACCGGGTCCCGACGGCAAAGATCCCCGCATCGCCAACCCCATCCTCAACCGCCTCATCACTTGCCAGAACATGACCGTCGCACAGATCGGCGACGAGCTCCAGCACGTAGCCAACGGTTATATCTACAACACGGTGATGGACGGCACCGAACTAAAGGGCTCCTACGATTTCACGCTCAGCTTCAGCTCCGCCGATAAAATTCTTCCCACCACCGGAGATGCCACCAACACCTCCGACCCCAATGGGGCGCTTTCCGTCTTCGATGCCGTCAACAAGCAGTTGGGTCTTAAGCTGGAAAAGACTAAACGTCCTTATCCGGTCCTCGTCATCGATCATATCGAGGAAACCCCCACCGAAAACTGAGTCCACTAGGCTATGTCGATTATGGGTTTAACTAAGGGACGACGCGAACTTGGCCGTGGGCGATTCGTTAATACGTAACTTTTACCGATGCTAAACGTGAATCGGCCCGGGATTCTGCCAACCACAGTCAAGAATCGCTTGTCCCACGATCTTGCCGGCCTTGGCAGCATCTTCTGCTTCCACCGAGCCAGCGTTCAGCCGCACGACGTCGTGTTGGCCGGGAGCAATGAAGAACGGTTCCCCATCGGCGATGCGGACACCGGCCGCTGCGCTTCGCTCCTGAATATGTTTGGAATCGACGCCCGGGGGCAGCCGCACCCACACGTTGACACCATCGGAGCCGGACCAGCAGCCACCCCCGCGTGGCGCTACGATTTGATTCAAGGCGGAGCAGGCGCTTTGCCGTCGGTCACGATAAGCATCGCGCGCTTTCTTCAAAGCCGCATTTACCTCGTCTGCTTGTAGCGTCTTGGCCAGAACCCGCTGAAGCAACCGTGAACTCCAGCCGTCGGCGAATGTTTTGGCCTCTGACAGCGGTTCGCGTATAAAAGGGCGCGCGACAGCCGCTGCCATTCTCAAATCCGGAGCTATGGACTTAGAAAACGAACGCACGTGCAGAACCCGATTCTCTAACTCGGGAATGGAAAGCAAAGAGCCCGGCTTGGTGGCAGCAATGCCTGCCACTTGATCGTCTTCCACCACGGTTGCGTCGGGATAAGCCTTCAGTACATCGGATAACTCAGATAAGCGCTCTTTCGACCACGAAGCGCCGGTTGGATTGTGGGCGCGTGGGGTCAAGATCACTAATCTTGCACCATCATGCAAGGCCGCATCCAGCGAAGCCGGCACTGCGCCAAAGCGGTCCACGGCGATGCCCACCAACCGTCCACCGGCACGCTCTAACGTATCCAGTAAGGTCGGATAACCAGGCTCCTCAACTGCGACCAACAACGTGGCCTTTTCGGATTTCATGCTTACGACTTCGTAAATAAGAGCGAAAAACTGCTGTGCCGAACTGCCGATAATCAGATCCTGAGTGCGCGCCGGAATAAAGTCGCCTTCCAAGATCGGAATCAGGATGTCTGCCAAAGGCCGGATAGGTTCGGTGCCGGCGTACTGCAGATCGGCGGATGTGACTTCCTGAATGCAATTTGCCCAAGCCCCGCGGACAACTTCCAGTGGTAGCAGCTTCGCATCCGGCCGCCCCGTGCTGCATTCCATGGCACTGGGGTACGTGGCGCGGAGTCGCGAGCTGGCGCGCATCAAGGCGTTCCGCCGCCAAGGGCTTCGAGCTCCCCTCAGCTTGGGTTGCGGTGCCTGGTTGATCGCGCTGCCCGAATTGGATGAATTCCCGTTTGTATCCTGCCAATCGGAAACAACGAACGTGCCGCGGCCCACTTCGGCGCGAACGAATTTGCGGCTCCCCAACAGGTCGAACGCGGAGCTGATAGTCGTGGCGCTTACGCTCATAAGGCTCGAGAGTCGGCGCACCGTCGGGAGGCGATCTCCCGCACTGATCTCGCCCGCCCGGATCGCGCGCTCAAAAAAAGCAGCCAACTGTTCATAACGGGGCGGTCCAAACTCCTCAAACGCAAACTGCCCCAGCCTCTCGATCGGCCTCAACATCCCCTAATTGTACCGGCATTGTTATCGTCAACAGGACTAAAAATTATGCTTGACAGTCGATGGCCGGGCCACGTAGTTTGCCATTGATTTGCTTTGTAGGCTAATTGTAGTGATAACAATTTAAGGGACAATTCTTTGACTGAGCCGTACTCCATTCTCGTCGTGGGAACTCTGGACACCAAAGGCAACGAGGTCCGGTTTCTGCGGGACCGCCTGGTAGCCGCAGGATTGGCGACGACAGTCGTTGACATCGGAGTTTTGGGACCTCCTGCTTTTGAGCCGGATGTACCCCGCGAGGAAATAGCGCGAGCTGCCGGTGAAAGTATCACGGAGTTGGTCGCCGCCGAGGATCGTGGGCGGGCGACAGCCGCCATGCATCGAGGACTAGCGGCCTGGGCGCGGGAACGCCGCGAGCGGGGACTTCGCGAGGGGATGATGGCGATCGGAGGCTCGGCGGGAACGGCGATAGCCACAGCCGGAATGCGCGAGCTTCCGATCGGTGCTCCGAAATTAATGGTTTCCACCATGGCGTCTGGCGACGTGCGTCCCTACGTCGGGACCTCCGATCTTTGCATGATGTACTCCGTGGCCGATTTCACCGGCCTGAATAGCCTTACCTCCACCATTCTCGCGAATGCAGCCGATGCGATGGCCGGGATGTGCGGACGTCGCGCGTCTTTGCCGCAAGTATCCAACCGAACGCTGTTGGCAGCGACCATGTTTGGCAACACGACGCCTTGTGTAAACCGCGTCAAGGAACTGCTGGAAGATCGCGGCTACGAGCTTCTGGTCTTTCACGCGACCGGAACCGGAGGGCAGGCGATGGAACGCTTGGTCGTCGAGGGTTTCGTGAAAGGCGTTTTGGATATCACGACAACGGAACTTGCGGATGAGCTCGTAGGAGGTGTTCTGACCGCCGGGCCAGACCGACTGGAAGCGGCGGGAAGACAAGGCGTGCCCCAGATCGTTTCCGTCGGATGCCTCGATATGGTCAATTTCGGCGCACCCGAAACCGTACCGCCCAGCTTCGCCGGCCGGCTCTTCTATCCGCACAACCCCGCGGTCACGCTCATGCGTACCACACCACAGGAGAACAAGGAACTCGGCGAGATGTTAGCCCGGAAGTTAAACCAGGCGAAGGGTCCCGTTGTTTTACTACTGCCGCTTCAGGGCGTCTCTGGCATCGATCGTGTCGGCAAGGCGTTCTTTGACCCGGTTGCCGACAAGAGCTTGTTCGATGCTCTCCGCGCCAATATCGGCCCGAACGTAAAGCTGTTGGAACTGGATCGGCACATCAACGACCCGGAGTTTGCTGAAGCCATCGCGGACGAATTTTTGAAATGCGCCGAAACGTTATCAGGACTAAGTGTCGGCGCCACCGCAATCACAGGGAGCGGGACTTAGCGCAATGGGAAATAAAAGAACCGAGTTAACTCGAAAAGACTACCTCGAACGGCTGCAGGCGGCCGTAGCGGCCGGGACCTCGATCATCGGGGCGGGCGCGGGCACTGGAATTTCAGCCAAGTGCGCCGAGGCAGGTGGCGCGGACCTCATCATCATTTACAACTCCGGTCGCTACCGGATGGCAGGACACGGATCGCTGGCGGGTCTTCTCGCTTACGGCGATGCCAACGCCATCGTCGTCAGTATGGCTCGCGAAGTTCTACCGGTGGTGAAGAACACTCCAGTGTTGGCTGGCGTAAACGGAACCGATCCATTCCGGAGCATGCCCAGGTTTCTCAAAAAGCTGAAGCAGATGGGATTCGCCGGTGTGCAAAACTTCCCCACCGTCGGCCTGATTGATGGAACCTTCCGCCAGAATCTCGAGGAGACCGGAATGGGATTCGGGCTTGAGGTGGAGATGATCGCTGCCGCACACGAACTCAATCTGCTGACGAGCCCTTATGTCTTCGACGAAGAGCAGGCGCGCCTTATGGTCGCGGCGGGCGCGGATATTGTCGTCGCCCACATGGGATTGACGACTAAGGGCGCCATCGGAGCCCAAACGGCGATGAGTCTCGACCAGGCTGTCTCTCGAGTCCAATCGATCTGTGATGCAGCCAAATCGGTTCGTTCGGATGTGATTGTGCTCTGCCACGGCGGCCCCATAGCAGAACCGGACGACGTAGAGCAGGTGCTCGGGCAAACACACTCTGTTGCGGGTTTCTTCGGCGCATCGAGCGTCGAACGGCTCCCGACTGAGCAGGCGATCACGAGTCAAGTTCGGAAGCTTAAAGCTACACGCAGCATAACTAAGACCGGGCCAGAATTGAGTGCGAACAAGTTATCGCACAAAATTCAGCTGTAGTTACCAGAGTGCACGTCAAGCTGAATAGGAGCGACTCATGAATTGTTCGCGAAGGAGTAAGAACAGTATGAAGCTTATCTGCCAAGTCGCATATCTTACCGGGATCGCGCTGATCCTATTGCCATGTTCGACGTCCGCGCCATTGTTTGCGCAAGCATCCACTGGGGCGGTCGCTCAGATAACAGGGTCGGTTTCCGATTCCACTGGCGCTGTCGTTCCGGAAGCCCAGGTGAAGGCCACCCAGACAGAAACCGGCTTTACTCGGACTGCTGTTACTGGGGTAGACGGGACCTACGTTCTTCCTAATTTGACCGTCGGACCTTATCAACTCGAGGTTGTTCGCGCGGGGTTCAAAACCTACTTGCAAAAAGGGATTGTCCTCGAGGTAAATGACAACGCAACGGTCGCCGTCGCGCTCCAGGTGGGTGCGACCAGTGAGAGCGTCGCTGTCAGTGCGAATGCGTCGATGGTTAACACCGAGTCGTCCTCCGTGTCCTCGGTCATCGAAAACAGGCGGGTGGTCGATCTCCCACTGAATGGAAGGGACCTGTCGCAATTAGTTCTCCTCTCCGGTGCAGCCGTGCAGACGAATTACGGCGATGCCATCAGCAGTAAGAACTATCCCACCTCCCACACGATCAACGTGGCCGGGGGTGAAGCCTCTGGAACAGGATGGATGGTGGACGGCGGCGGCGCGTATAACGATCTCTACGGGGGCTCTAACCTGCCCTTACCGTTCCCGGACGCGGTGCAGGAATTTAGCGTGCAAACCAGCATGATTCCCGCGCAGTACGGCGGATATCCGGGAGGAGCCGTCAATCTCGTAACCATGTCGGGCACCAATAGTTTTCACGGAGTTCTCTTCGAGTTCTTGCGCAACTATTATGTGAATTCCGCCAACTATTTTGCCACTACAGTAGATACGTTAAAGCGCAATCAATTTGGCGGCACGCTCGGCGGCCCGATCGTGAAGAACAAGCTCTTCTTCTTTGGCGGCTATCAGGGGACGATCACCCGCACAGCTCCACCTACGACCACCTTCTTTGTCCCCACGGCAGCCGCTCTCAACGGGAATTTCAGCACGCTCGAGTCGACCGCGTGCACCAGCAAACCTGTAACCCTGAACAACCCCGCGGGCGGGACGTTTGCCGGAAACCAGATCAATCCCGCTCTCTTTAATTCCTCGGCGGTACAAATGGTACAGAAATATATCCCTTCTACCACCGATCCGTGCGGAAAGCTCCTGATCGGAATTCCGAACCCGAGTAACGAAAATCAGTTCATTGGAAGGGTTGACTGGACTACCGGCACACGGAATAGCGTATTTGGCCGGTACTTCAATACGCATTACAAGAATCCCCCATTCTTCAACGGAAGCAATCTCCTGCAGACCACCCGGGCTGGAATTGACATGATGGTCCAGGCGGTCACCATGGGCGATACCTTCACTCTTACGCCAAAAATGATTAACAGTTTGCACTTGACCTGGACCCGCGAGCCACTGACTCGGGGACCGGCCGCAAACCTTCCTTCGGCCTCCAGCCTGGGACTGAATATCGCCCCATCTCCTGGCAATACCCCGTCCTTCAGTATTAACGGAGGGTTTACCACCAGTTGCGGCACCTGCGCCAATGCCTACGTCAACCGGAACCAGGCGGAAGTGCGAGATGACATAAGCTGGATCCACGGCCGCCATCAGCTTACATTCGGAGGGCTTTATGAGCGCGCGCAGTTGAACGAAGACTTCGCGACCCTCTCTACCGGGAGTTACTCATTTGACGGGTCGTTCACCGGCCTTGGACTTGCCGACTTTCTCCTGGGGCGCAACATCTCCTTCAGCCAGGGTTCGCCGCAAGTCTGGGATGCCAGGGATAACATGTTAGGACTGTATGCGCAGGATAACTTTCACGCCAGCAAGCGGCTTACACTTATGGGTGGGCTGCGTTGGTCCCCTTACTTTGTCCCGTATGACATCTACGGCCGCGCGTCGTACTTTGACCAGGCAGACTATACTGCCGGGCTGCACACGCAAAAGTTCGTCAATGCACCGCCGGGCGTTTTCTTCCCCGGGGACACGATTCCCGGGCACGGAGCCTTCCCCCGGGCCGGCGCGCATAGCCGTCTCTGGAACTTCGCGCCTCGGGTCGGTCTCGCCTGGGATCCTTCGGGTTCGGGGCGTTGGAGTGTGCGCAGTTCCTACGGCATTTTCTACGCGGATCCGGAAATGGCCTTTTTTGAAACCTATTCCTATATCGCCCCCTATGGAAATCAAATCTCACTCACCAGTCCTGCAGGAGGTCTCTCCAATCCCTACGCGGGCGTTGCCGGGGGTAATCCGTTTCCTCTGCCTTTTCCGCCGCCCTCCACTATCCCCTTCGTAGCCGCGGGTGAGTTCTTTACGTTGCCTTTGCACCAGCACCCGCCGAATACACAGCAGTGGAACCTTTCGGTGCAGCGGCAGTTGGGCGGAGATTTGCTGATCACGGCGTCTTATATCGGCAACAAATCCACTCACCGCTGGGTAGGAATTCAGTTGGATCCCGCCGTGTATATACCCGGCACGTGCGGTAGTAGCGCCTGTTCCACCACTGGCAATACGCAGTCCAGGCGCGTCCTGAGCCGCATAAATCCCACCGCAGGGGCTCTGATTGGCAACGTCCCTTACAACTACGATGGAGCCAACGCTGACTACAATGCCCTTCTTATTTCGGCCAACCGTCGTTTCAGCGGGTCTTTCAGTGTCCTGGCAAACTACGCGTGGTCGCATTGCTTAAGCGAGGGAGAGCAAGATGCGGAAGGGGGCGGGGGAACCATCCAGAATCCGGCGGACATACGGGCGAGTCGTGGGAATTGCATCAGCGACGTAAGGCAAATATTCAATTTGTCGTACCTCGCGGTGACCCCGCATTTCGAGAACTCGCTTATGAACAAGCTCCTTAGCAATTGGCAACAAGCGGGAATCATGGGAGCCCAGGATGGAGTCTGGTTAACGCCGTTGGACGGCCAGGACATTTCGCTGACGAATGTTGGCAATGACCGTCCTAATGTGGTCGTGAACAGCCGTCTCAGTAATAGGACGATTCATGAATGGTTTAACACCTCCGCCTACGTCAAGCAGGCCACGGGTACGTATGGAAATGCAGGAAGTTACTCGATCCTGGGGCCGGGGAGCTTTACGTTCGACGCCGAGATTTCCCGCGCGTTCAAGGTACGAGAGAGCCAAACCTTGCAGCTACGATTCGAGGCATTTAATGCTTTAAACCACCCGGTATTTAATAATCCGAATGTGACTCTTACGTCGAGTAATTTCGGGAAGATACTCTCGGCGAACAATCCACGGATTTTGCAGGCCGCGATCAAATACGTTTTTTGATCACTGGGTGTTCTGATGTTAGTTGCGGTATTAAGTAAGCCATCCCGGCGGAAGGCGCGACCATGCAGGCCGCGGAAAAACTCATGCTGATGAAGGAGACGGGTTCTTACGCACACTCTTTAGCCCGTCCATTAGCTATTCCAAACACGTTGCGGCTTTAGCCGCTGAGGGACTGAATTGAGAGCTATCGAGAGGTTGGCTGTTTCACGTGCTTTTAGCGCGCAGTTGCCTGGCGCAATGCTGGCTTTGTGCTTTTTGGCGGTGATCGCTTTCTGCACCGGCGCCGCGGCCCAATCCAGGCCGACGATCGTTCTGATCGGCGGAGACAAACAGGGTTATCCGCGGACCGAGCACGACTATCCTGACGGAATCCAAGCGATCGAGCGGCTGATCAAGGGGTCACCCCAACTCCAGGCGCTCAATCCGGTCGTCAAGTCGTTCCCGACTGGCTTTCCCTCTGACCTGTCCCAGATCGCCGACGCCGATGTCATCCTTCTGTACTTCGGAATGGACTACTCAAAGATGAGCCAGGTCCTGGACAACGAGCCGCGTCGCGCGGCAATGGAGAAGTTGATGTCCAAGGGCGCAGGGCTCATCGCGCTGCACCAGGCGTCCACAGTTCCCAACGAGACCAGCCTCATCCCGATGGCCGATTGGCTCGGCGCTGTCCGCTTCGGCATGGCGGACCGCACCACCGAGATTGCGCAAATACAGATCTCGGGAGCAGGTAAAAATCCCATCGCCAATGGACTCAAACCATTCGAGCTTCTGGACGAGTATTATCCGACTCTGACTTTCTCCAAAACCGACAAAGTTACGCCGATACTGAGCGCGAAGGTGCATATCCAAACCCGAAACAACAAGCCGGTCTTTGAGGAGCCTTCCGCGGAGCACGTCATTGCGTGGGCCGCCGAGCGGCCCAATGGCGGCCGGTCGTTCGGATTCACCAGCGGCCACTATCTGTTGACGTTCGATCAGCCCCAGGTGCGCGACATGCTCCTGAACGCGATCCTTTGGACAGCCAAGCGTGACGTGCCGCCCACCGGAGCGACCACGGACGCCCCAACGATGCCCCGCGGCGGAAGCCGCGCCTCCTCCAACTCGGCCATACCCCGGCGTTTGCTTCTACCGCAGGCGGACGCAGTGGTCCAGCCGCAGCCCTGGGGCAAGCTCGAGTGGTTCGCCTCGCGGGAGCTTGGGAACTCTGCCTTTATGACCGTGGGCATGGCCACCATTAAGCCCGGGATGGAAAACCCGGTCCACCGCCACCCGAATTGCGATGAGATCCTGCACGTCCTCCAGGGGACGATCATGAACAAGGTAGGCGACAAGGAATACGAGATGCATGCCGGCGACACCGTGACCATCCCGGAAGGGATGCCGCATAACGCGCGCAACATCGGCAAAGAGGACGCGGTGCTGTCGATTGTCTACAACACCCCCGACCGGATCGCAGTCGGAGAAAATTGACGATGTCGGCAGCGTACAGCCTTATCCTGTCCCTCCTGTGCCTGTCGGTGGCAGGAGCGGAAGCGGCGACGCGGGCCGACGTGTTAACCGCGCACGCCGACCGCCAACGCACCGGCTGGTTCTCCCAGGAGCGTAAGCTTACCCCGGCCGCGCTCAGCGCGGGGCGGTTCGGCAAGCTGTGGGAGTCACCGGAACTCGACGGGTTCGGGAAATATCCGGCCCGCATGTACGCCTCACCCCTCTATGTGGACGGGCTGAAGATTCAGACCAAGGAGCACAACGGCAAGACCTTCCGCGTCGTCATCGCCGCCACCAGCACTGGCTATGTCTATGCCATCAACGCGACCCGATCGAACGGGGTTGCTCCCGGCTCCATCCTTTGGAAGACACACTTGGATGATCCGTGCATCCTGCGTTGGGACGCCAGCGCCATGGGGATCGTCGGCACGCCGGTGATCGACAAGGCCCGCAAACATCTCTATGTGGCAAGCTGCGGCGCGGCTACCAGCTTCCGCATGTATGCCCTCGACCTGGCGACGGGGACGGTGCTTGACGGTTGGCCGGTGGCGATCGATGAGAAGACACTCGGACAACCGTCGATCGATCGCAACCCTCGCTATGGCGACACCCCGCCAGCGCCCTGGCGACCGGGCCGGTTTTCGATCCAGCGCGGCGCGCTCAACCTCAGCCCCGACGATCGCTACGTTTTCGCCACCATTGGCCAAGGCCGAGGCTGGGTATTGGCGGTCGATACGCAGAGCAAGACTCTCGTGTCAGCCTTCAGCACCACGCCGTTGACCGAGGATTCCATCGGCGGGATATGGGGGTCAACCGGCGTGTCGATCGACGCTCACGGCAACATCTATGCTGTTACCGGAGCAAGCGGCAGCCAGAGGCACGCGCCCCCCTTGCACAACTGGGCGCAGTCGGTGCTGAAGTTTGATCCGCTCTCGCCTGCCGGCTTGACGTTGCGGGGCGTCTACACCCCTTTCAACTACTGTCGCACCGAGGCGGGAGATGTGGATGTCGGCAGCAGCGGCGTGGCGATCCTGCCCGATCCTGAAAACAAATCGGTCTCCGAAGATCCGCTGCTCGCGGTGGGAGGCAAGCAGGGCAACGCGTATCTCCTCGGCCAATCCAGTTTCACGGCCCCCGGCGATGAGCGCCGCCCCTGTAGCGAGGACTCCGGCACCGACCATTCTCTGTTCCCGCCAGAACCACAACCGCAGTTTGGCAAGCCAGGTCCGATCAACATTTTTGGTCCGTATTCTGACACCGAAGGCATGCTCGACCGGGCGAAGAATCGGGCTACCCCCGCCTACTTCCGCAATGGCTCCGGCGCCGAGTACCTCTTCTACTCGGGCAACAACAAGGATCCGCAGGACACGCAGGTTAGCGTTGCGCCCAGCCTCATGAAGCTGCAACTGTTGCGCCCGGCGGGCAGCCATCCGTACCTTCGAGTCGACGGGCGGGCGATGGACTTCGTGCTGAAGAACCCCGGCCCGCCGGTGGTCAGCAGCAACGGCGCCAGGGACGCGATCGTATGGGTGTTGGACGAGAACGCACCGCGCAGCGCGCTGCTGACTGGACCCAAGGCCCCGCAGCCGGTTCTCTATGCAATCGATCCTGATACGCTGAAGGTCCTTTGGAAAACCGATCCTGGGCTTCTGCACGCCAGCGGAAAATACAGCTCGCCAACGGTCGCCGATGGGGATGTCTATGTTGGAACCGACCGGATCGTAGCCTTCGGAACCAAGTAGGGCAAAGATGAAACTCAAACACATGATCGCTGTAGCCGCTCCGGTCCTGGGGGCGGCATGTTTGACCCTGGCGCAAGTTAACCAGAGCGATGGGCTGCCGGAAGGGAAAGGTAAGGCGGTTTTCCAACGCGCTTGTGTGCAATGTCACGAAATCGAGGTTGCGACCAGAAACCGGTACACAGAAGCCGGCTGGCGCCAGATGGTAAATACGATGGTAGAGCGTGGTGCGGAACTATCAGACCCGGAGACTGCCGACGTGGTCGCGTATCTTGCGAAGAACTTCGGCAAGACGAACGTAAACAAAGCCGCTCCTGCGCAGCTTGAGGAAGCGATAGGTCTGACCGAGAAAGAAGCGCAGGCAATCGTCTCTTACCGGGAGCAAAATGGCGACATCAAGAGTCTCGACCAACTCAAAAGCGTGCCCGGCGTTAGCCCGGATAAAATACAGGCAAAGGCGGCAGAGATCGCGTTTCGCGACTGACAACCGGAATGAAAAAGCTTGCCACGATTGTTCTAGCCTCGGTCGCATGGACCATTCCCTCCCTGGCGCAGGATTCACAGTACAAGCCGGTCATCCAGCAGATTCCTCCGCCCACCTGCCTCACGATCAAGGGTCCGTCGGAGGGAGGCTACACCGCCTGCACCGACGTGACACATCAACTGTGGCTAACCGATGTAACGCATTGGCGGGCGGAACGCCGGATTCGCATCGGCTATGACGATGCGCGCTATCACCTGCCTGCGCTGCAGTGGGCTCAATCCGCATTTATCCAGCCCCAAATGATGGTGCAGGACCGGTATTTCTACGATCCCGTGGCCCATAAATATACCGTCAACCGCTATCTGGATGACCTCGACAAGCGATACGGAGGCATCGACGCGGTGTTGATCTGGCCCACTTATCCGAACATGGGCATCGACGATCGCAATCAACATGACATGATTCGTTCCATGCCCGGCGGCGTGGCGGGGGTTCGCCAAATGGTGGAGGACTTCCATAAGCGTGGAGTGCACGTGCTGTTTCCCATGATGATGTGGGACCAGGGGACCCGTCAGCCGGACAAGCCCTGGCCGCAGGAAATCGCCGGCCTAATGAAGGAGATAAACGCCGACGGCATCAACGGGGATACCCAGGACGGTGTGCCGCTGGCCTTTTCCCTGGCCGCCGATGCTGTGGGGCATCCGCTCGCGTTTGAACCGGAGGGCGGCCCTGCGGACGAGGCGCTCGCCTGGGACGTGCTCACCTGGGGCCAGTATAAGTTTCAATTCGTGCCTACCGTTGATCGCTATCGCTGGCTGGAGCCCAAACACCAGGTCAATATCCAGGGACGCTGGAATCGCGATAAGACGGACGACCTTCAATTTGCATTTTTCAATGGAGAAGGTTGGGAAAGCTGGGAAAACGTCTGGGGCATTTGGAACGGTGTGACCCCTCGCGACGCAGAAGCGACCCGGCGCATGGCGACCATCGAGCGCGCGGTGGCGCCGTTCTTTGCCAGCGCCGGCTGGGAGCCATTTGCTCCCATGCACATGTATGGAGTGTTTGCCAGCCGTTGGCCGCTGGCGGATCGAACCCTTTGGACGATTGTGAATCGCAATGAATACGACGTGAAGGGGCGGCAGATGTCGGTCCCGGCGCAAGACGGGGTTCGCTATTTCGACCTCTACCACGGTGTGGAACTGACACCGGAGCGCGAAGGAGATCAGGCCGTCCTTTCGTTTTCCCTCGAAGCCCACGGAATGGGCGCGGTGATGTCCGTGCCCGGAGAGCCCGAAGCCGGCATCCATGAACTGATGTCGCGCATGAAGAAAATGACCGCGGCACCCCTCTCGTCGTTTGCGCATGAGTGGAAGCCGCTGGGACAGCAGTTAGTGGAAATTGAGAAAACCAAGCCCGCAGCGGCTGCACCTGAGGGAATGGTGAAGATCCCGGCTGGGGATTATGTCTTCAAAGTGCAGGGCATCGAAATCGAAGGGCAGGATGATATTGGAGTAGACGTGCAGTATCCCTGGGAGGACATGCCGCGACGCTTTCACGAGCATCGGATGCACCTCGATACGTTCTACCTCGACAAGTACCCGGTTACGAATGCGGACTTCAAGAAGTTTCTCGACACGACTCACTATCATCCCCAGGACGACCTGAACTTTCTTCGCGACTGGAAGAACGGTGCCTATCCTGAGGGATGGGCGAAGAAGCCCGTGACGTGGGTATCGCTCGACGATGCACGCGCCTACGCGAAATGGGCGGGCAAGCGATTGCCTCACGAGTGGGAGTGGCAGTACGCCGCGCAGGGTGGTGAACAGAACCGTCTTTATCCCTGGGGAAATACCTGGAACCCAGCGAATGTTCCTGTGCCTGATAAAGGGCGGACTTTGACGCCGCCCGATGACGTGGATGCTCATCCTGCAGGCGCGAGTCCCTTCAGTGTCATCGATATGGTTGGCAACGTCTGGCAATGGACCGACGAATATGTCGACGATCATACGCGGGGCGGTATTTTGCGTGGTGGGAACCACTATCAACCACAGGGTTCCATTTGGTACTTTCCGGAGGCCTATCGAAATGATGAGCACGGGAAGCTGCTCTTAATGGCGCCTGGCTATGACCGGTCGGGGACTCTTGGTTTCCGCTGCGCCCAAGAGGCTATGCCTTAATCGGTTCTCTGTCCGCTCCCCTTGAGTCCCGAAGGGACGGGCTGAAAATAGCCCAGGACGATAGTCCTGGGAAAACGATACTGCACGCGTAGTCCCGCGGGGACGGCTGAAACCGTATCGGGACCACCGCGCCTGCAGACCCTGGCATCGTTACCTAGCATTTAAAGCCGTCCCCATCGCGGCGTTTTTCAGTCGTCCCTTTCGGGACTGATCTTGTTTCTTGGCGCTACCCAGGACATCGTCCTGGGCTCGACAGCCCGTCCCTTCGGGACTCGAGGGAACGGAGAGGACCGATTAAGTTGCAGCCGCCCACGACGTCGAATAACCCCGCGGCCAAATCTCACGTCACTGGAGATCGAGGCGGGATTCTACAACCCTACCCGCGAAGACGCCCTACCCCCGGCCTCGAGGCACAGTCGAGACACTCTGAAGAAAAAGCACTTTATCTCCTGCCGCAGGCCTACCCTGGACGTAGCGGGGAAAAGACTACTTGATCACTGCTGCAGAATTAGCGCCCATCCCTTTTTTCTCCGTCCTGGACGAAGCTGCGCGCCAAAGACTTGCACAAAAGGCTGCGGATATCCACCTTGAAGGCGGCGATTGGGTCATACGCGAAGGCGAGGAACCGCGTTTTTTTGTCGTTCTGGAGGGCTTACTGCAGGTCGTGAAAGATATTGTCGGACAACGCCGGGAGCTTGAGCAACTCAAGACAGGCGAATTTTTCGGTGAGATTCCAATTCTCCTGGGCACCGCAAATATCGTCTCCGTGCTGGCCGTATCTCGATCCCGCCTGGCGCGTTTCGACCGGCAGCAACTTCAGGAGTTGATTCGAGACTACTCCTCATGCGGCGCCACCATTTTTCAGACGATGACGGATCGACTCTCCATGGCGCCGCAGTACGCAAAGGAAACCCCCTCCGCACGAGTTCTTTTGGTGGGGTCCCGCTATGACATGCATTGCCGGGCTATCCGTAGCTTCCTTTCTTCGAATCAGGTGCAGTATGACTGGGTGGATAGCGAACGAACTAACGATGGAGCCACAGTCGTCGTAGACGGTGGGATTCGCCTGGTGACTCCGACCGTCCGCAACGTTGCACATGCGCTGGGTTTCCAAACCGCACCGAAGGACAAGCGTTATGACGTTGTCGTTGCTGGTGCGGGGCCGGCAGGCATGGCGGCTGGAGTCTATGGAGCCTCCGAAGGGTTGAAGGTGCTGATTGTCGAACGCTCGGCCGCCGGCGGGCAGGCAGGGACCTCCTCCAGGATTGAAAACTACCTCGGGTTTCCTTCCGGCATCTCCGGTGTTGAGCTGACCGAGCGAGCGCTCAAGCAGGCATTTCATTTCGGCTCGGAGATCGCCGTAACCCGCAGCATCGAAGCGATACGGATGACGGATACGGGTTATCGCCTTGACCTGGATGGTGGAGAGCACATTTTTGCTTCCGCCGTGTTGCTCTCGACTGGCGTCGAGTGGCATCGGATCGAAGTGCCGGGACTGGATCGCCTGCTCGGCCGGGGAATACTTTACGGCGCCTCTCGCCAGGAGGCCCATAGTGTAGCGGGGAAGACGGTATTCGTGGTGGGAGGAGGTAACTCTGCTGGCCAGGCGGCGGTTTTCTTTTCTCACTATGCTGCTGAAGTCATCATGCTGGTGCGTGGCGCTGGTCTCGCCGCAAGCATGTCACAATACCTGATCGCGCAGATCGCGGGAAAGGGCAACATTCGGATCGAACCCTGGACCGAGGTTACAGAAGTATCTGGTGGAGAACGGCTTGAGCACATCGTAACCACCACTCGCGAACGAATTTCCACTACGCGCACTGCCGATGCGTTGTTGCTGATGATCGGCGCGACCGCGAACACATCCTGGCTTCCACCGGCCTTGGAGCGTGATGCCAAAGGTTACATTTACACCGGAAGAGACCTGACCGCGTGGCCTCTTGATCGAGAGCCGTTTCCTTTGGAGACGAGCCTTCCGGGCGTATTTTGCGCCGGCGACGTTCGTCACGGTTCGATCAAACGTGTAGCCAGCGGTGTGGGCGAAGGCAGCATGTCAATCGCGTTCATCCATCAATATCTGGCGCTCACCGGAGGGCCTGATCTTACTCGCGTTTGAACTGCCTTGATGTATGCCAGCAGCGAACGCACGGGTTCCGTTGTCATTGAGGTTAGCTGATAGCTTCCTCCTGCCGATATCCCGGACTAGTTACGGGTAAGCAGTAGCTCTCCTCGGCGGGCCAGAACGTAGACTGCGACCAAGGCAGCGCTGAAGCCCGCCCCAGCACCCATGGCAAGCGACCAGCGGGGGCCAAAGTGGTTGGCAACCCAACCGACGATCGGAGCGCCGATTGTCATTCCTCCCAGGGCAACGCCGACCCGGAGCGCCATCACCCGGCCCCTCATGGATGGTTCGGTCGAGAGCTGCATGATGCTGTTCGTGCCGTTGGTGAAGCTCAGGGCAGCTGCGCCAGTGGCCGCGAGCGCGGCCGCAAACCACCAGTATCCTGGAGCGAGTGCGGCTAGAGTACAGCCGAGCCCGAAGATACCGGCTCCCATCGACAGAGACGCCAAGCCGGGGTTCTTTCGGCCAGCAGCAAACAACGCTCCCAGAAGTGAACCCGCGGCCATCATGGAGGAGAGCAGACCGAAAGCACGTGCGCCGGAGTGGAAGACATTCACAGCCATCGTTGAGATGAATATCGGAAAGTTAAATCCGAAGGTGCCAATCAGAAACAACATGAACAGGATCGCCCTGAGGTCCGGTCGACTCCACACATAGCGAAACCCTTCCCGAAATCCGGACGCAGTGCGATGCGCCCTGGCGCTTGTACGCAGTTCAGAGAGACGGAAGAACCACATCGAGAGCAGCACTGCCGCGAACGAGAGCCCGTTGAGAAGAAAAGCCCAGCCGATGCCAACCTTTGCGATCAGCAAACCGGCTGCGGCAGGACCAATCATCTGCGCCGCTGTAAATGAGGTTGAGTTCAATGCCACGGCACTGGGGAGATCCGCATCGCCCACCATCTCTGCCACGAAGGTCTGCCTCACCGGCGCGTCCACCGCGGCGGCGGCGCCAGACAGAAAGGCGAACACATACACGTGCCAGAGCCGGATGGTCCCAGCGAGCGTGAGCACTGCAAGGATGAGCGCAAGCACGCCCATCGTTGCCTGCGTGAGCATCAGGAGCTTACGTTGGTTGAGGCGGTCCGCAGCCGATCCCGTCCAAGGCAGGAGCAGAAGTTGCGGGGCGAATTGCAAACCCATCACAATACCCAGCGCGGACGCATCCCGATGGGTCAGTTGCGTCAGTACAAGCCAATCTTGAGCGATGCGCTGCAGCCATGTCCCGACGTTGGAAACCAAGGCGCCGGCAGTCCATAAACGGAAGTTGAAGCTTCTCAGGGAGCGAAAGGTGCCCAGGTTCTTCATGGGCGCGAAGGACTGTTACCCCCATGGAACTGGCCGAAGTGGTGTGCCGAAAAGATGCTGATGAGCAATGCGCCCAGACCGAACGCGAGGATGTGAGCCGTCACGCGCGGATCGAAAACACCGACGTGTGCAACCAGCAGATATCCAACCACGGCGTTGAAGAATCCCCAGACAACATTGACCGTTGCCGAGGAGAGCCCTTGGCCGGGTGGTTTGGCGAAGGGACTTTGAAAGGGGCGTCCCATTGTGCCCGCGACAAAGTGAGGGACCGCATTTGTCGCAAAAACGCCGCCGAAGAAATATGCCACGAGCTGAAGCCAATTCATAGTGCAGAACTCCTTTTTCCGGGCAGCCATCAATCCTCAACCAGCCGCGTAAGCAGTGCGAGTGCCGCCTGAAGCTTTTCCTGCTCCGGAACGGACAGCTTCTCAGAGATCCTTGTGGTGAGCCAGTCCTGCCGCGCGGTTCTGCCCTCTCGGAGCCAGTTCAGGCATTTGGGCGTAAGAGACATGAGGGTTTGCCGTCCGTCACCCGGGTCAGGTGCACCTCGCACCAGGCCCAACTCCTGCAGCGGAGTCACCACAGCGCTCATGGACTGCGGGCGCATTCCTTCCGTTCGCGCCAGGCTCGAAACTGTGGCGGAGCCGTCCTTCTCCAATAGAAGAACAACGGAGATCTGTGACGGCGTCAGATCACTGTGCCCGCCATGCTCGCGCAAACGCAGCTTGAGCTTGCGGAATACTGTACGCATCTCCGCAGCGAGCGTCGAGGCAAGCCCGGCGGGAGGGGAAGACTTTCGATCGCCCACCAGGACAATATCTCATATATACAGGTAATCTGTAAAGATTAGCTGTATATATGGCTTAAAGTCCGCGTGACAACTGGGCCTAAATGACGAAACAAAGCTGGACGGGTGCCCCATGTTCGCACCAGCGTACGTGGGCCGATTATGAATTCTTCGAATGCTTTCACTCCAGGCCTAAAAACAATGGAAGGGCTTCGCCCGGGCGAAGCCCGTCTTTTTCGGCCCACGTACGCTGGCGCGAACATGGGGCACCCATCGAGATCGCGGCTAGTTCGATTTTCGTGTGTGCACCGAGAATATAAAGCCGCCTGCGGCCATCCAATGGTTCGTGGTTATTTGGTTGAGTCGGTGTGCCAGCCCGGGTTGGTCCACTGACCGTTGTGACGAGCGAAGATTTCGCTCGCACGTCCGGAAGAAACCGAGCGTTTGCCGTGTGATTCGGTCTCAACGACGTAGTTACTCCACACAATTGCCACATCGCCAAAGTGCTGGATCTCGGTATGAGGAAATTCGAGGCGGATCAATTTGTTACCGCCGGATTGAAAGTCGGCAGCGGAGCGAAACACCTCGGCCTGATGCTTCCATTTCTCTTCGCCGCCGCTTATAACGATGGTTTCTGGCGGCACCAACGCGTGAAGAGTTTTTTGGTCGTTCGAAAACCATGCGCGCCAAACTGCATCGCGTACATGCAGCAACTGACTGTCCGCCTGGGCCTGGGCAAAAAGCCTGGCGCTGCTCAGGCCTGCCATCAAGAACGTGGTGACGATGACGATCCACTTCGATTTCACGTTCGTCCTCCTTAACGGGTAGCCGGCCTGTTTGCCGAGTGGAAAGACGCGTGAAGCGACAGCAGTGCGGCCGCGCCTGATGCAGAGAATACCGAATAGTCCATCGGGGACTTCACACCGAACGAAATCGCCATCGCAGTTCCAAACATGGCCAGCAGAAGGGCGCTGGCGAGTGATACCGATGGCAGCCAAAACCCCACGGTCAAGAGGATTCCAAGGATTGTCTCCGCAGCCGTGGCAGTCCACGCGAGCAAGGGAACGAAGGCTGCCGGCATGAACGAAAGCACCTGCGCGGTGTATTGAATAAAATTCGCGAAGTGCTTCAGGTCAAGCGTCTTGTCCCACAACCCGAAGCGCGAGGCCACAGCGGAAAGGAAGGCGGAGCCGAGCGCAATCCGGGCGTAGAGGACGCCCCATCGCTCCCACGGGAAGCTGCGCATTCTTCGCCCGACGATCAATGATTTCCTCCCGGCAACACGGTGGACGGCACATCCGAACTTAGCGGAGCATCATGATCGCAGACAAAGAATGCTAGAAAGCTCGCCGGATCTGTCTGACTTGCATTGGCCGAGACCAGGTGAACGGCATTGGGCGCTTCGTAAAAGCTCTCGCCCGTCCTGACGGTGGTTGCGGGCTGACCCTTGACCTGCATTCGGATCGACCCCTGAATCACGTAGCCGACGACCGCGCAGGGATGGCTATGAGGCTTGGATGATTCGCCGGGGCCGTAGCTGACTTCGACTACCGTTGCCTTGAGCCGATCGCCATTTAGTTTTGGGAGAACATGAGAAAACGCCACTCTGGCGCGCTGCTTTACCAGCGGAGTAACGCTCGCGCTCTGCGTCTGCGCGAGACCAATTGGATTTAGCGCCACGGCAACCCCAAGAATTGCCGCCCATCCGGCTACCCGCATTTCCGATACGCTCATCCACCACTCCTTCTACCGTTTAGCCTAGCCCGTAGTGGCCCAATAACAAGGTCCATTTACAATATTCAGAGTGGGCCATTATCCATGACCAAGTCAGCCTCTTCGTTCGAACTTGCCATTCCGGAACGGGCACCTGAAATAGCCGCTTACAAGTGGCTCTATGCGGCTCTGCGCGACGAGATCGTGAAGGGACGACTCCGTCCGGGGACGCGATTGCCGGCAACGCGTGAGTTGGCAAAACAATACGGTCTCGCACGCGGAACCGTCATGAACAGCTTCGATCAACTAAAGGCCGAAGGCTACCTCGAAGGCACCGTGGGGTCGGGCACGTATGTGAGCAGCGTAGTTCCCGACGAATTGCTTGAGGCAGGTCGAAAGGATAGAACGAAGCCGGAGGCGGCTGGGAGCGCGGAGCGAAAAACTTCCAACTACGCCCGGCGCGTCCGCCGTTTTGAGAATTTTGAGGTTCGCCAGAGTCGCGCCTTCCGAACCAATCTGCCGGCGTTGGATTTGTTCCCCACCACCTTATGGGCACAAGTCGCATCTCGCCGGCTGCGACGGGCTTCCACCAACCTTCTGCTCGGTTGCGATGCCATGGGATATCAGCCACTTCGCGAGGCCGTCGCTTCCTATCTGACCACGTCCCGCGGCGTGCATTGCGTTCCTGAGCAGGTGGCCATTCTTTCCGGTGTTCAGGAGGCACTCGACCTGGTGGCTCGTCTCCTGCTTAATTCCGGGGACCGCGTCTGCATGGAGGATCCCGGATATCCAGGAGCGGCGACCGTTTTCGAGGCTGCCGGCGCGAGGGTTTCCGCAGTGCCTTTGGACGGCGAAGGAATCACGCTACCGAAGCAGGCGCTGCAGGGAGCGCGCTTGATCTACGTCACGCCGGGGCATCAATTCCCCTTGGGAATCACGATGAGCCTGCCGCGGCGTTTGCAGTTACTGGAGTGGGCGGCAAAGTCGGGTGCGATGATTCTTGAGGACGACTATGACAGCGAGTTCCGATACTCGGGGCGTCCTGTACCCGCCTTACAGGCATTGGATCATCGTCAAATGGTCTTGTTTACTGGAAGTTTCAGCAAGGTGCTGTTTCCATCCCTGAGACTGGGCTACCTGGTGGTCCCGGCCGACTTGGTCGAAGCGGTTTCGGCAATCATCTCAGTTACCAACCGGCACGCGCCCCTGCTCGAACAGGCGGTACTCTGTGATTTCATCACCGAGGGACACTTCAGCCGGCATCTGCGGCGCATGCGACAGGTCTATGCGGAGCGCCGGTTTGTGCTCCAGGAATGTGCGCAAAAGCATCTCGCGGGGCGGTTGGAGATCATAGGAGTCGAAGCCGGATTGCAGACGGCGGCCTGGTTATCGAATGGACTTAGCGGCGAGACCGCGGCGGCTTTGGCGGCAAAGAAAAAAGTGGAGGTGACTCCTCTCAGCCGGTATTGCCAGGGCTCGCACATGCGCGAGGGTCTTCATCTCGGATTTGCAGCAGTGACTACAAAGGAAATTCGTCATGGCGTCCAACAACTCGCGATCGCGCTCGATTGTTGATCGAGGTTGGTTTGCAAAACCGCAGATTCCCTGTCGATTGTTTTGTTGTTGATAAAGTTCCTGCGTCTCTCTTTACGGAGTGCCGGTTTTTCCGCAGCCTGTTCAGCCGGTAGGTTCCGCTTCTAAGACAGATTGGGCTTCAGAGTCCGCGCGGGAACTGAAAGCGGATTACCAAACAGAAGCTGATGGGTGCCCCATGTTCGCGCTAGCGTACGTGGGCCGAACATGAATTCTTCGAATGCTTTCACTCAACGAGTAACAACAATGGATGGGCTTCGCCCGTCTTTTTCGGCCCACGTACGCTAGCGCGAACATGGGGCACCCATCAGCTTCTGTTTGGTCCTACAGATCCGGATCTCACGCAGACTCTTAAGCCCCGCATTCGAGCTTAGTTTCTTGAGCGCGTCGACTGTGCTCACTTGAGCGGCCGTCCCGCCAGGGTTGACGTCAGCGCGCCTTTGTCGACGGCGAGTTGCCCGTTCACGAGGAGATACCGCACGCCAGTTGCCAGGACCGTTGGGTGTTCATAGGTAGCGCGATCGATAAACGTCTTCGGATCGAACACCAGGACATCCGCATAATAACCCGGCTTGAGTAGGCCGCGATCTTGGATGTGCAACGTCTCCGCGGGCAACGAGGTGCTGGAGCGCACCGCTGCCTCAAGAGAGAGCACGCGTTTCTCGTAGACATATTCGTGCATCTTGCGCGGAAAGGTCCCATACTTACGCGGGTGTCCTTCGGAGCCATCCGAGCAGGTCATCACCCATGGTTGCTTCATGAAGGCCTCGATGTCGGATTCCTTCATGTTGAAGGAAGCGACATCGGAACCGCCGGCGCGAATGATCTCGAGCGCGGCCTCAATGGGCGAGATGTTGCGCTGCTGCGCGATTTGCGCGAGGTTCTTGCCAACGATGCTTTTGTCCTTCGCGGCAGTCATCAGAAGAGTCTGCGGTCCTCCGCGGCGGCGCAGGTTCTCCGTCATCTCCTTGACGAGGCGCCCATGCAACGCGGGGTCATCAATATTCTTCAGCAGATTTCCATTGGCCTCGGCCCAGCGGGGAACGAGCGATGCGGTCACGCTGGTTCCCGAGGCGTCATATGGATATTGGCTGGCCGTGGCTCGGATGCCCGCCTTCCGGGCAGCGCCGATCAGCGCGATCACCTCGGTGCTCTGGCCCCAGACGTCCGCTCCCAGTGCCTTGATGTGCGAGATCATCACCGGAATATCCGCCTCTTTGCCGATGCGTAACGTCTCGCGCACGGAGTTGATCAAACCGATGTTGTAGGTGCTTTCATCCCGCATGTGCGTGTCATAAATGCCGCCGTGCCTTGCGGCCACGCGGGCGAGGGCGATCACCTCATCCGTCGTCGAGTAACTTCCTGGAGCGTAATAAAGCCCGGTCGAGAGGCCGATCGCGCCCTGGCTCATTGCGGCATCGACGAGCGCCTCCATCTTCTCCAGCTGTTGCTGGGTGGGTGGAGCATCGGACATACCCATCACTTGTCGACGCACGGTGCCTTGCCCGATGAAGAGCGCTGCATTGGTGCCGATTCCCTGCCTTGCCCAAGTGGCGAGGGTCTCGCTGATGTGCTCGGGACTGTCGCCATCGTTACCGGTAGCGACTGTGGTGACTCCCTGCATGAGATAAGGCGCATTCTGGCTGCGCTTCGGATCGGTAAGATCGCCGGCGGTATGGGTGTGCGGATCGATGAAGCCGGGTGTGATGGTCAGCGCGGTCGCGTCGATGACGCGTTTCGCCCTCTTGCCTGCACTGGATCCAATGAAGACGATACGGTCGCCGGAGATGCCAATGTCCGTGTGGACGGGTGGAGAACCGGATCCATCGATCACCGTGCCGTTGCGGAGTATTACGTCGAGGTCCTGCGCGTGTGCGAAGCCCGCAACCAACAGCGCAGCAGTGATGAGGGCTTGCAAGAACTTGACCAATCGCGGCCCCTTTCTTCCCGGAGACAAAGTCGCTTGTATGCAGAGATTGTAGAACCAAGACTCGGGTGCAGGGGCTTGAACTGCGGACTCTCCCGTCGACCTAAGGAGGTATTGAGGCCAAGCGTCAACCTTGATCAGGGTTCCTTTCCGCATCGTAGGTTTCTTCGAAGATTGCGCTTTCCAGGGACGCCCTCCGCTCCCAGCCGACACTCTCCAGTTCCGGTTCGCTCCCAAAGCTGTCCACGTACCCGAGGCAGAGGTAGGCTACGGGCACGATGTGTGCAGGGATGCGCAGTATGGAGCGAAGCGCATCCAGAGAAAGGATGCTGACCCAACCCACTCCCACGCCCTCTGCGCGCGCAGCCAACCATAGATTCTGCACCGCGCAGACGGTCGAGTACTCGGCCATCTGGGGCATAGTCTGACGGCCAAGGCCGTGGCCCCGTGTGCTTTCCGCATCACACAGGATGCAGAGATTTTGCGGCGCTTCCAAGATGCCTTGGAGTTTTAACTCCGAATATTGCGTCCGACGGGCGCCGTGATAAACAGCTTGCGCTTGCTCGTTCGCTTCCTGGAAAGCTTTGTGCACGCGCCGCCGCACCTCAAGTGAACGGATCACAATGAAGCGCGACGGCTGCATCAGTCCAACCGATGGCGCTTCATGAGCCGCCGTGAGCAGGCGGGTGAGCAGGGCAGACGGAAGCGGCGTGGGCAGAAAGCCGCGGCGCACGTCGCGACGGGCGCGGATCACACGATAGACCGCGTCTCGCTCAACCTCGTCAAATGCCGGCGAAATGCCCGGTAGCAGAGTAGGCTGGTTCATCCCCGGGACTCGCATTTCCTAAGTTTACCTCGGGAAAAATGATAGAAAAAATAGGATGAGCAAGGATGCGCTATGACGTTGGGTCTCTTTGACGGCATGGAAGAAGGCGGATACTCGACCGAGAGCCTGGGAGCAGGAGCGGCGATTCTGCGCGGCTTTGCCCTGCCGCGGGAAACGGAAGTGCTCGCGGCCATGCAAAACGTTGCCGCGCAATCGCCGTTTCGCCACATGGTCACGCCCGGAGGCTACCGCATGTCAGTGGCCATGACCAACTGCGGCGCTCTGGGCTGGGTCACCGATCGAAAAGGCTATCGCTACGCCTCGGATGATCCTGAAACGCAGGCGCCTTGGCCACCCATGCCTGCATGCTTTCTGGCGCTGGGCATAGGCGCAGCGGCAGAGGCAGGTTTTGCGTCCTTCGTTCCCGATGCCTGCCTCATCAATCGCTATGAACCAGGCGCCAAGATGTCGCTCCACCAGGATAAGGACGAGCACGACTTCGGCCAGCCGATTGTTTCGGTTTCGCTCGGCCTGGGCGCCACCTTCCTATTCGGTGGCGAGAAGCGTAGCGATAGGGCGGCACGCGTTGCGGTGGTCCACGGCGATGTGGTGGTTTGGGGCGGGCCGTCGCGGCTGCGATATCACGGCGTGTTGCCTCTCAAGGACGGAATTCATCGCTTACTGGGCAGCTACCGGTACAATCTCACCTTCCGCAAGGCGGGGTGAACATTACATCCGCGGCAGTTGCGTCCTGTCCCACCCTCCGCCCAGCGCCTTCACCAACAGCACGCTCGCATCGAGGCGGCGCTCCAGAAGGTCGAGATCATTACGCTGGTTGTTGAGCGCGGCGGTTTGCCAGGTGACCACCTGCAGGTAAGTATCCACTCCGCCTTCGTAGCGGGTTTGAAACAGATCGAGTGACTGCTCGGCGGATGCGGTCGCCTCATGCTGCTGACCCGCTTCCTTTTCGAGGACGCGCAGAGCCGCCAAATTGTCCTCTACCTGTTGGAACGCACTCAGAACGGTCTGCCGATACGTCGCTACCGTGGAGTCATATTGGTCGACCGTGATGTTTTTGGCCGCGCGGCGGCGGCCGGCGTCGAAGAGTGTCTCGGACATTCCCGGTCCCACTGCCCAAAAGCGGCTTGGCCAATTGAACCAGTTGAGCGCGGACGTGCCCTGAAAACCAGCGATCGCGCTCAAGGAGAGGGTGGGATAAAAGGCCGCCTGGGCGATGCCGATCTGTTCGTTGGCGGAGGCCATTCTGCGCTCGTCCGCGGCAATATCGGGGCGGCGCTCGAGCAGCACAGCGGGCATCACTCCAGGGACATCGGGCAAAACTTGCGAAGCCTGATCCAGCGGTAGCGGCGCCTGGGTGAGTTCTGCCGGAGGCTTGCCAATCAACACCGCGATGGCATGCTCGTATTGGGTACGCCGCACTTCGATATCGGTACGCTGCACCCGGGCTTGATCGAGTTGGGTTTTAGCTTCTGCAAGATCCGATTGCGGGGCAGCGCCTCCCTCGAATCGATCCTGGGTAAGCTGCACGGCTGCTTGATACGCCTTAACGGTGTCGTCGAGCAGTTTCTCCTGCGCGTCCGCGGAGCGCAAGCCGAAGTAATCGATGGCCAGCTCAGCATGCAGGCTGAGCCGGGCATTTTCCAGGTCCGCATCGCTGGCCTGCGCCTGCTCACGCGCGGAAGTGACGCCGCGCCGTATCCGGCCCCACAGGTCTATTTCGTAATTGAGGTCGACAGGCAGGCTGAAGTTGCCCTCGCCGCTATTGGCCAGCGCGCTGTTGAAATAGGGCTGATGCGCGGAATCCCGAACCGCGGAAATGGCAGGTCCCACACCGATGGTCGGTGCTTCATTGGAGCGAGCGTAGCCGATCTGGGCCCGCGCTGCGCGAAAGTTGGCCTCCGCCGCTTTGAGAGTCTGGTTCGCGGTGTCGACCTGGGGCTCAAGCTGGTTCAACTGCGCATCCTGAAACAGAGTCCACCAATCTCCCTTCAGCGCGGCGTCGCTCGGCCGGCCGGGCTTCCATCCATCGTTTTCGGCGAAGGAAGACGGAGTCGTCTCCTTAAAAGACGGCGCCAAAATCGCGGGCGGCGTCTTGTAATTGGGCCCGACCACACAGCCCGCAAGCGACAGCGTGGCCGCCGTGAGTGTGAAGCTAAGTAGCCGTCTCATTGTGCATCGCCTTTCTCGACCTTCACCCGCTCGCCATCGGCAAGTGAATCCGGCGGATTCAGGATAACTTGGTCGTGAGGAGCGAGCCCCGAGATAATCTCCACCTTGGCGCCATAGTCGTGCCCAACCTCAACCGGGACCAGCTTCACCCGACCGTCGCGAACCACGCCTGCCTGCAAGCCTTCGGCACGGAACAGCAGAGCACCGGAAGGTAATGTCATCGAAGAAGCCGCCGGCGGAATGGGAAGATGGACAAAAGCATACTGGCCCGGCAACAGCTTGTGGTCACTATTCGGAACATCAACTTCGACGTTGAGAGTTCGGCTGGAGAGATCGATGGCATCGGAATCGCGCACGATGGTCCCAGTGAACTTTGCGTTGGGAACGGCGTCCGAGGTGACCACGACGTGACTGCCGGCATGCACCTCGCTGGTATATACCTCAGGCACAGGTACAAATAGACGCAGCTTGTCGGTATTCGCCATGTGGAAAAGCTCCGCCCTGGGCGAATCGCTGTCCCCGGCTTGAATGAGCGATCCGATGTCGATGTTGCGCGCGGTGATCACGCCATCGAAGGGGGCGTAGATTTTTTCAAACCCCTGCAGTTGCTGCAGTCGCGCGACGTTCGCCTCGGCAGCCGAAAGCGCTGACTGGCGGGCGCTGAGGTCGCTGCGCGCCTGGTCCGTTTCCTGCTTTGAGACCGCGTTCTTGGCCAGCAGCTTGATCCACCGTTCGGCGGTGATCTGGGCGATCTGCTGGTTCGACTGCGCGGTGGAGAGTTCCGACTGGGCCTGCCGTACCTGTTGGTCGAGCTCCGGCGTCTCGATTTCTGCCAGCAATTCCCCCTTGTGAACATGGGCGCCGATGTCGGCGTACCACTTGCGCAGGTAACCGCTGGTGCGGGCATATATAGGGGTGTCGATGAAGGCTTGGGTATTCGCCGGGAGCGTGATCTCCTGCGCAGCGGCTCCCTGAATCGGTGTAGTCACGGCGACCGAAAGCACGGCGTCCTGCCGGGTGGTGTTGACCAGAGCCGCTTCCGCATCCAATCGCGAGCGAATCCCTACAGCGATCAGAATGCCGAGCAGCAGAGCCGCCAAAACACCGGCGACGATCGGACCGCGCCCGAGTTTCCCGCGCGAATCAAGAACAACGGCCTCGCTGGTTTCGCTTTCCATGGTCGCGGTTGCTCCATTATGCACTTGGTCTTTGGTTCCCATCGTTTGGCCTCTTCTATCTCGCTATGCGTGTTGTGGCTGTTGTTCGTGCTCGTGCTGCGCGGCGGAGCCTTCCCCTTTACCGCCATGAAGCATGGAGAACACCGCGGGTACGAATACGAGGGTGGCTACGGTTGCGCACAGCAAGCCACCGATTACCGCTCGCCCCAGCGGCGCATTTTGTTCGCCGCCATCGCCCATACCGAGTGCCATCGGCACCATGCCGATGATCATGGCCAGCGCCGTCATGCACACCGGGCGAAAACGAGTGGCCCCCGCCTCAATCGCGGCGAGGATAGCATCGCCGTGGTCGGCCAAGCGCGATTTGGCAAAAGACACCACCAGGATACTGTTCGCCGTCGCCACCCCCATGCACATGATGGCGCCCATGAGGGCGGGTACGCTGAGGGTGGTGTGGGTGAGAAAGAGAAACAGGACAATGCCCGCCAACGCCGCCGGGAGCCCGGTGATGATGATGAACGGATCCACCCACGACTGGAAGTTCACCACAATGAGCATGTAAACCAGCACGATCGCAAAGGCCAGACCGCCCAGCAGCGAGAGGTAAGAAGTGCGCATGGTCTGGACCTGGCCACGCACGGAGACGAACATTCCGCGAGGCAGCGTCTTTTCGTGGCGGTGAACAATGGCTTCCACATCTCTGGCCACTGCGCCCAGGTCGCGGCCTTGCACTGACCCATAAATGTCGATAACGCGGCGGATGTTGTAGTGCGACACCACCGCCATCTCGTGGCCGCGTTGGATCGAAGTCAAGTCTCCCAGCACTTCAGGGGTGGCGCGCGGCGCGGCCAGCGAGGAGTTGATGGGGATGTTCTCAATATCCTGGAGGGTGCTCATGTGGTACTGCGGAGTTTGCGCAGCGAGATTGTAGGCAACCCCATTTTTATAGTTGAGAAAGAACATCGGCGTGATCTGGAAGCTGCCGCTCAGGCTGTTTAACATGCTCTGGGCAACGTCGCGGGCAGTGTAGCCGCCCTGCTCCGCTTTGGTCCGATCCACGCTGACGTTGAGGGTCGGATAATCCATGGGCTGCTGGATGCGGATATCGACGAGGCCAGGAACCTGCCGTAACTCATCCAGCATGGCCGTTGCCTGGCTGGTGCTGGCCGTGACATCGTCGCTTTGAAATTGAATGTCGATGGGCGCCGGCAGGCCGAAGTTGAGGATCTGCGTTGTGATGTCGGCGGGCAGAAAATAAAACTGCGCGCCGGGGAATTCCCGGGGAAGATCCCGGCGCAATTGGCGAACATAGTTCGCCGTTGGGTGATGGTCCTCATTCAAGCTGACCAGGATGTCTCCGTCCTCAGCGCCCACGATGCCGGAGGTGAGGTGCATGGTGTTGTAAGGGCTGTAGGGCAAGCCGAGGTTGTCGAGAATGTTGTTCACTTCCCTGCCCGGGATCTTGCCGCGGATCGAGGTCTCGACCTGGTCGGCGAGCCGCGCGGTTTCTTCGATACGGGTTCCGGTTTTGGCACGGAAATGAAGAATGAATTCCCCTGAGTCCGTGCTGGGGAAAAAGTCCTGCCCCAGGAACGGCAGCAAAAGGAACCCGCAAAGACAAACCCCGAGGAACGCCGGCACGAAGAATTTGCGGGCAAAGACCAGCCGCGTAAGAAGAATTTGATAAGCAGCGCGCACCCGCTCGAAGCCGGATTCAAATGCACGCTGGAACTTAACCAGCGGGTTGCGGGTCGCGCCGTGCTCCTTCGGGCGAAGCAGGTACATAGCGATGGTGGGCACCAGGGTGCGGGAGAGGATATACGAGGCGATCATGGCAAACATCACCGCCTCTGCCAGGGGCGCGAACAGATAGCGCGACACACCCTGCAGGAAAAACATGGGTAGGAAGACGATGCAGATACAAAGCGTAGAGACCAGGGCAGGCACCGCAATCTGCGCCGCGCCATCGAGAATCGCTTCCCGCAGTTCGTAACCGTTTTCCAGAAACCGTTCGATGTTCTCGATGGTCACCGTCGCATCATCGACCAGGATGCCGACCGCCAGCGCAAGACCACCCAACGTCATGGTGTTGATGGTTTCTCCCATCAAGCTGAGGACGATCACCGAGCTGAGAATCGAGAGGGGAATGGAAATCGCGATGATGACGGTGGAGCGCCAACTGCCCAGGAAAAGCAGGATCATGAGCGCGGTGAGCGCGGCGGCGATGACGGCTTCGCGGATCACTCCGGAAACCGCGGCCCTTACAAATACGCTCTGGTCGCTCAAGGGAGTGATTTTGAGGTTGGGGGGAACGATTTGCTGCACGCGGGGAAGCAGCGCACGTATCCCTTTGACCACACTTAAAGTGGATGCGTTGCCCGCCTTGAGGACGGTGATCAGCACCCCCCGGTGGCCGTCCTGGCGCACGATATTGGTTTGGAAGGCAGAGCCGCTGCTGACGGTGGCAACGTCGCGAACATAAACGACGGCCCCATTGACCTTCTTAATCGGCAGCATGCCCAACTCCTCGATGGTTCGGGGCGCGGAGTTGGTGCGCACGTCGTACTCGAGGGGGCCGATCTTCGCTGTTCCAGAAGGCATCACCACGTTCTGAGCGCTGAGGGCCGCCAGCAGATCGCCGGGAGAAACGCCTTTCGACTGCATCAAGTGCTCGTCCATGTTGACGCTGATCTGCGGGCTCTTGCCGCCATACGGCAACGGCAGCACGGCGCCCGGTACAGTCACTAACTGGGGACGAACGGCGTTCTGGCTCAAATCGGCCAACTGCTGCTCGTCAAGACCCTTGCCGGAAACCCCCAATTGCAGAATGGGCACGCTGGAAGCGCTGAAATTGATAATTTCCGGCGGCAGGGTGCCGGGGGGAAGTTGGCGCAGTTCATATTGCGACACTGCGGTTACCTGAGCGTTCGCAGTATCGAGGCTTGCGCCCGGCTGCAGGAAAAGCTTGATGACAGCCACGCCGTTGTAGGTCGTCGACTCGATGTGCTCAATGTTGTCGACCAGGGTGGTGGCGGCCTTCTCGAACGGAGTGGTCAGCCGGCCTTCCATCTCTTCGGGATCGAGGCCGGTGTACTGCCAGGCCACGGCGACGACCGGGATATTGATGTTAGGAAAGATGTCGGTCGGCGTCCGCAGGATGATCACGGGGCTCATGATCAGGATGAGCAGTGCCAGGATGATAAAGGTGTAGGGACGATCCAGGGCTAGCTTGACGATCCACATTCGAGAGCGCTCCTCCCACGGCCACCGGTATAACCGCTCGATCTATAAGACTCGGGGGGAGGGTTCCCGATTCGTACTTTGTTCCGACGGGAAGCATCGGAAAAAACGATGATAAAACCGGGTTAAAATGGCTTGTGGAATTGCGTCACCTGCGTTACTTCACCGCGGTTGCGGAAAATGGTGGGTTTGGCCGCGCAGCGCAGCTGCTACATGTGGCTCAGTCGGCGATCAGCGAGCAGATTCGCGATCTCGAATCGGAATTAGGAGCCGCGCTGTTTGATCGCAATAACCGAAACATCCGGCTGACGGCGGAAGGCGAGCAGTTCTTGGTCGACGCACAAGCGGTTCTCGCCCTGGCCGCCAAGGCGGCGGCGAATGTTCAGAAATCCCTGCACGGCGAGATTGGCGCGCTGACCATCGGCTTTTTCGTTGGCGGCACGGGAAGATTTCTACCCGCAATCGTGAAGGAGTTCAGGGTTCGCTTTCCCGAGGTTCAGATTGGACTGGTGGAGATGGCGCCGGCGTTGCAACATCAAGCCTTGCAAGCGGGTTCCCTCAATATTGGTTTCACCCGCGGACTGCAGCCATCCGAAGCGGCCAATCTGCGTTCTGAACATTTCGTGACTGAGCGGTTGTACGCCGTCATGGTCAGGAACCACCCCTTGGCCAAGCGGCGCAACATCGCGATGAGAGAACTGGCTGATGAACGTTTTGTCTTGAACGACCGCAAGTATTCGCCTGTGGTCTTCGACAAAGTGATTACGCTTTGCTCCGAAGCGGGTTTCTCTCCGCGGATTGGGGCCACGGCCAGCGTATCCTCGGGTGCGCTTGCGCTGGTGGAGGCGGGGGAAGGGTTGGCGATCCTCCCGGAAGGTTCGCGAATCCTCAGTACCGAAGAACTGGTCTTCGTTCCTATCGCCAATCCATCGGCGTTCGTCGACCTGGTGATCGCCTGGTCTCCACAGCACGAGAGCGCGGTGGTGCGGTCTTTTATCGATCTTGCCCGCAAACGGCGAAAGAAGCCGCCGGCAGACCTCGCCTAGTATTCACCCATCAACCAAATGGCATGCTTGGTCCCAGGTCTCAGAGGGCGAAACCTGGGACGCCCCATTCTTCTAGCAAATCGTACAGGGGTGTACGGACATCCCAAAGGGTCCGGAAGGTGGCGGCCCTGGAGATGGGGTGGTGGAGGAGGTGAAGGCAGACCTCCAGTGGTATGCACAGGGGCTTCCACTTGCCTCATGTGGTGGATTTTGTATTTATATTCACCCACCGGTCCGGTCACTTGCGCGACGATCGGATGATGGATGGACCCCTTGAGATTGGCATCGGGAGTAAGCGGGCTAGGACCGATCCATTCAATCTCGAACAAGGGAAAGGTCTTGGAATTGTTGGACCATTCCACGATGGATTTCTCTCCGACTGATATCGAACCTGCGGACTCCTCCGGAGTGGGGACGGTAAGCTTTACAACGTTATGTTCTTTAATAAGAGTTTCCATATTCACGCTCTCTATCTGGGAAAGTGAAACAGGGTTGATTTCAGAAGGCCATCCGCGTTCGCGAATGCCAAGGATTCTTGCATGTCAAAGGTTGGTCGCGGCAGGAGAGGTCCCGCGTAAGTGAAGGTTAGCAACAGCTCCCGGCTGTAGCATCTGCCCGTAGCGGGAGTCTTTGCGAAGCGATTGAAGATCAGGACACGGCACGACCTGGAGGTCACCGGCGCCCTTCCTGAAACACGCAGCCAGAGTGGTCAACGCCTGGTCCCGGTGTCCGAGGACCTCCAACACCCTGGCTTTGTAAACCTGCGAGTCCATATCATGGGCTCCAAGTGCTTCGGCTCTATCCACTAGCGAGAGAGCACTCTGCGGAGTACCCGACTTGACGTTGTAGAGGGCAAGCAGCATCCAGCCTGGGCCATCCGTATAGTCCGTGATAAGGTGCTCTCCTGCCTCCTTGGCTGCTCGCACATAGGCGTCTTTCGCGGCTCGCTGGTGGTTGGGAAGTGAAGAGTAACAGTCACCGAGCTCAAGCCAGCTGGTATCCGAGGCCGGATTCAGTTTGACTGCTTGGCGAGCAAACGCCAGCGCCTCCTTGAACTTGCCCTGGTAGCGCAAAGCGAGCGAAAGATTCGCCGCCGTGTCACCCGAGGCTGGATCAATGGCGAATGCCCGTCGCAACGCTTCGGTCCCATCGGCGAACTCACCGATCTGGAGATATTCCACACCCAGGTTGCTCAAGCTCAAGGAGCTTCCGGGCGCGGCCAGGCTGGCAGCGCGAAAAGCCTGAATCGACTCCTTATACCTTGCTTGGCCGTGCAACCCAAAGCCAAGTTCGTTGTACGCCATCCAGAAGTTCGGATGCTCATTCAGAACCCGGTGCAAGGTCTTTTCGGCGTCTGGCCAACGATCGATGCGGGTATAGATCTGGGCTTGCCATACCAGCGTCCTGGGATTGGTTGGATCCACCGAAAGCGCCACGCCAATCTCCTGCAGTGCGGATTTCTCGTCGCCGGAAACCAGGAAGATGGCCGCTCGCGCGAGATGGGCGTCCACCGAACTTGGGTCAAGCGTCAGCGCGTGCTCGCTGTTGCCGCGAGCGAGATCAAGAGCACCCGGGTTGCGCCGCACCACAGATAAGCGGGCATACGCATGGGCCAGCTTGGCATGAGCAATGGCATAGCGTGAGTCGAGGGTCACCGCCTGCTTATACTTTTCAATTGCCGCATCGAGGCCGCTGTCGTTGGGCTGTTGCATCAGAGTCTCGGCGGATTGAAAAGCGGTAAAAGCCTCGACGGACTGCGTGCCGGGGTCGGCTTGCTCAGCGTTGTGCAGATCAAGCAACGACGCGGCGGCTTTAACCGCTTTGCCGGGGAGCGACGTTATTTCAGCCGGGGCACAGGTGAGTCTCTTTTCCCGCAGTGCCTGATTGGAGACGGGATCGATCAAGCGCAGGAACAGCTGAAAATGTTTCGCCCCGGGCACGCCCGTGGCGGCCAACACCAGGTTTGCCCCTAGAGGATCACATACCTCCTTTAAATGCATGGCCTGCGCAGTGTCGATACTCGCGTCTTCGGGCGAGATGACGAAGAGATTCCTATCCATGGTCTCAGCGTGGGTCAGCGCACTCTTGATCGCGGTCAAGACGCTGGTCAGCATGGGGGCGACATGGCTATCGGAAGTCTGGGGCCAGCTCAACAATGCGACGAAACGCTTGCTGGGCAACGGATGCAGCAGGTCTTCCAATTCATCGCGCTTCCACCACGCGCCCCCGGCCATGGCACAAACCGTCGCAGCGGCTGCGCCGGCGAAGCGACGGCGCGTCCACAACTCGCGGGTTGGGGGCTTCAGTTGCAGCGATTCCAAGGCGCGCTCGAAAGCCCGGCATCTCCGTTTGGGATCGCGATGGAGGCAATCCTCAACCAGCTGGACGCAGAACGAAGGCACCCACGACGAACTCAATCGGGGACTAACGACCACTGAGGAGCTGTCCGGCGCCAGAGACGGCTTCTGCCCGGTAAAGACCTGGTGGAGAACGACGCCAAAAGCATAAAGATCGCTGGCTTGCGTGGGCGGGTGGTTCTGATAAAGCTCCGGCGCCATATAGTCCGGGGTACCCGCCATCTGCCCGCCTGAAAAAGAGGGTTCGGCTTCATGGGCGCGGGCCAAGCCGAAATCGGTGATCACCAGCCGCAAATCCTGACCAGTCCCGTCGAGGATAATGTTGTTCGGCTTGATGTCCCGATGCACGATGCCGGCGCCGTGGATGGCAGCGAGGCCGGCGGCCATCTGCTTCAGGATCGCCAGGGCTTCCGCCGTCGATATCGGCATGGCTCCCCGCAACCGCGCCGCGAGCGTCTCGCCCGGCAAAAGCTTCATGGTCAAAAACAGGAAGGATGGCGGCGGCTGCTCGCACTGGAAGATGTCAAAGATCGGGCACAGATTCGGATGGTTGACTTCCCTCGCCAGCAGTACCTCCCGTTTGAAGCGTTGTTGCAAGGCCGGATCCTCAGCGATATGAGGAAGAATTGTTTTCAGGGCGACACGCGCGCCTTGCAGGAAGCGGTCCTCCGCCTCATAGACTTCGCCCATGCCACCTTTTGCGATGAAGCGAATGATGATGAAACGGCCATCCAAAACCTGTCCGGGTTGGAACCGTCCCTGAGACGGCGAAAAGGGAATCCCGTCCGCATCCAATGAAATGGTGGTACCCGGGGAGCGAGGAGACTCCATCCCTGCCAGATCACGAAAACCGAAGGGTGGATGCTCCAGGAAGCTGCCGGCCCGCTCATCATCAGCCAGAAGCTCCTCGACCGCTTGCCGAATGCACGGGTCGCCGCAGACCTTCACAAGGAAGGGCTTCCGCTCTTCAGGTTCAAGCGCCAAGGCGGCCTCGAATAGCTGAGCCACGAATTCTTCTTGCGTCGACATACTTCCCAGTCCAACAAACTTTAAGATTCGTAACGACTTAGGCCGGAGCAACGTATTTTTGAGAGGGCCGATCCGCAGCCCAGCCCGGGATACGCCCGGGGTCAGGATCCGATAATGCCGTTTCCAGCCTGAGATTTAGTGCATGGAAACGGTAAAAAGTATCATATTCGCCATAAGTTACTTTGTAACCACCATGAACAAGGGGTAAAAACCCAAATGAGGAGGCCAGAAGTCTTTTGTCTCCCGGCCTCCTACGTCGTTGCGTCCGTGTTCATCGGGCAGCGACTAACGTCACATTCGTCAAGTCGGGCGAGGTAACCCTGGCTTGCTGGAGCTGAGTCTTCCGCTCCTTTTTCGAAGTAGGAACCTTGAGGCTCAGATTCGCGGAGTCGCTAAGAATCTGGCTCAGGAAGTATTGATCGCCATAATGATGGAAGGTGAGCACGCCGCCCCCTGGAGCGGTGTGACCGTCCGGGGTCACCATTGCCAGCGACGAGATGGCCTTGGTGCGATGTCTGATCAAGAGGATGTTCTCCGCGCTCTTCTTGAACGTGTAGACCCCCGAAGGAAGCAGTTTGCCGCTCACGGTAAAGTCGAACGGAATGGTCGCTTGAACCATGCGGTCTTGGGCGAACGAGGGAGCAGCCAGGGCAAAATTTGCGATGGCGATGAGTACGATTGCTTTAATCCGGTTCATGATAGTTTCTCCTTTCCATGAGGCGTTCAAACTTTGATTGCCTTCAACCTGTTAAGCGCACGTTGAGGAATAAAAGGGCCAAATTCCTGCAGAAACCGCAAAAAAAAGGAATAGCCGTGACACCGGTGTGGGACAGTGTTGTTGAAGGGTACGAAGAGAAATCAAAACAGGAGGGTGTAGTCCCAGAGGAGAAGCCGCAGATCTCTCCACTGCGCGGTGATGAATCGCCGTCCGACGACCACTCTCCATGGAAGCGTCACGCTCCCCTTTGTCCTCTCTCCATCCCAATCACCGATCCCAAATGGAAGCGCCGCCCTCCCCTTGTCATCCCGAGGAGCCGACTAGCCTGCGGCAAGTTAAGGGAGCAATGAACAGTACCGGCCGCCGCGCACTGGACGGGTGCCCCATGTTCGCACCAGCGTACGTGGGCCGAAAAAGCCGGGCGAAGCCCCTCGAACGCTTTTACTCGGTCCAGGGTACGGTTGTTCATTAGGAGCGAAGCCGAGGGACCTGCAGTTCTACGGACCTTTCGGGGAAATGTTTTTCTGCTCTCCGACGGAGTGGAGTGAGGCCTCAACACCAGCTAGCGCCGAACGTGGTTGCGATGCGGGTCAGGAAAGCCTAGCCTGTTATCTTCGAAAAGAGTTAACTCATATGTGCACTGATGGCGGGCAGGTCACCCTTCTTTTGAAGGCCATGAAAACCGGAGACAAGACTGCCGCCGAGCAGTTGTTGCCTCTTGTTTATAGCGAGCTTCACCGGTTGGCTCGTTCCTACATGCATAGGGAGCGGGTCGACCATACCTTGCAGCCGACCGCCCTGATCAACGAGGCCTATATACGTCTGGCGCGGGAAAACGTCGACTGGCAAAGCCGCCAGCATTTCATCGGGGTCGCGGCCAACGTCATGCGCCGCTTACTGGTGGACCACGCACGAGCCCATAACGCCGAAATGAGAGCCGGAGGCCTGCAGAAAGTTGAGCTGGAAGAAGGATTCATGGTTACGAGCGAGCAGTCGGCCGAAGTGCTCGCGTTGCATGATGCACTGACGGCTCTTGAGAAAGTGGATCCGCGACAGGCTAAGGTCGTGGAGTTGCGATATTTCGGGGGCTTTTCCGTCGAGGAAATCGGGGAGCTGCTGGAAATGTCTCCGCGGTCCGTAAAACGCCATTGGGCGTTGGCGCGGATCTGGCTGCACAAGAGGATGAAACGGTTCGGCGATCCTGAACCTGGCCAGGAAGAAGATTCCTGAGGGTTGGACTGAGTAAGCCTCCCCCCTCTTTCGAGGGTTAAAGCCTATTGGCGGTTCAGTCAGCCTGTAGTATGGCTCGGGAGGCGATCGAACTTGTTTTCCCAAAGCAGCATGTCCGCCATCAAGCGTTACGGTTATGCGCTCCTCTCCGTTGTTCTCGCCGTGCTCCCGGCGCTCGTGCTGCAACATTTTCAGTTCCACGACGTAGAGCTTCCTCTGCTCCTGTTCTCGGTCGCCCTCACCTCCTGGCATGCCGGAACCGGGCCGGCCGTGCTGGCGATCGTGCTATCCAGCGTTAGCTTCGATTATTTCTTCGCCCCGCCCCTCTACCACTTTGTCCTCACACCTGCGGATTTCCCCGCAATTTTGGTGCTGATCGGCTGCGCCGTGCTGATTACGCGCTTCGCCGCCGTACGGCGCCAAATCGAACAAGACCTCCTCCAAGCCCGCGACAATCTTCAGGCTGAGGTGGTGGAGCGTACCCAGCAGGCCAGCCTGCTGAATCTCACCCATGACACCATCTTCGTCCGCGACATGAACGACGTGATCACCTACTGGAATCGAGGAGCGGAGGAGCTGTACGGTTTCGCGGCGGAGGAGGCGGTGGGCAAATCCTCACGCGCGCTGCTGCGAACGGTCCTCCCCCAATCGATGGAAAGCATCAGCGCGCAGCTGCTGCGGAGCGGTCGCTGGGAGGGTGAACTCAAGCACGTGAAAGCTGACGGAACGGAGGTGCTGGTTTCGAGCCGCTGGTCGCTGCGACGCGATGACCAGAAACAGCCGGCAGCCGTGCTCGAAACCAACAACGACATCACCGACCGCAAGCGCCGGGAAGATGAGATCCGCGGTCTCAATCAGGAATTGGGAAAACGGTCCGCCGCCCTCGAAGCCAGCAACAAGGAACTGGAGGCGTTTGCTTACTCGGTTTCGCATGACCTGCGCGCGCCTCTGCGCCACATGGTCGGGTTTGCCGAGCTGCTGCAGAAAGCCGCTTCCACCCGGCTCGATGACAAATCCCAGCGCTACATGCGGATCATCCTGGACTCGGCCAAACGGATGGGCACGCTGATCGACGATCTGCTGGCATTTTCCCGCATAGGCCGCGCCGAGACACAAAGGACGCCGGTGAATTTGGACCACTTGGTAAAAGAGGCTTTGAGCGAGGTACAGCTGGAGGCGGCGGGGCGCGATATTGTCTGGCGAGTCGACAAGCTGCCGGTTTGCTATGGGGACCGCTCCATGCTGCGGCTGGTGCTGATCAATCTTCTTTCCAACGCGGTCAAATTTACGCGCCCCCGATTGCAGGCGGAAATAGAAGTTGGCTGGACCCCGGGAGACACAGAGGAAGTGGAGATATTTGTGCGGGATAACGGCGCGGGATTTGATATGAAATATGTAGACAAATTGTTCGGCGTATTTCAGCGCCTGCATCATATGGACGCGTTTGAAGGCACCGGGATAGGGCTGGCAACGGTGCAGCGCATCGTCCACCGGCATGGGGGCGCGGTTCGAGCAGAAGGCGCCATCGACAAGGGCGCAACCTTTTATTTCTCTGTTCCCAAATTCTGAGGGGATGAATTCTGAGGGGAAGAAGACATGGATCGACTGGGACGCATTTTGATGGTGGAAGACGACCCCAAAGACGTGGAGCTGACCCTGACCGCCCTCGAAGACTACAACCTTGCCAATGAAGTGGTGGTGGTTCGGGATGGGGAAGAAGCTTTGAATTACCTGCAGTGCCGCAACGGATTCGCCTCGCGGACCAGCGGCAACCCCGCTGTCATGCTGCTGGATTTGAAGCTGCCCAAAGTGGACGGGTTGGAGGTCCTGCGGCAAGTCAAAGCCGATGACCGGCTGAAGCTGATTCCAGTGGTGGTGCTCACCTCGTCTCACGAAGAGAAGGACCTGGTGGCCAGCTATAGGCTCGGTGTGAATGCCTACGTGGTCAAGCCGGTCGATTTTCACCAGTTCGTCAACGCCATCAAGGAACTTGGCGTCTTTTGGGCGGTGATCAACGCGCCCCCGCCCGGGAGCTAAAGCAGTGAGCACGGCCCACCCCCTGCGGGTGCTTTCCCTGGAAGACGACCCCAATGACGCTGAGCTGATCCACGAGTTGCTCGAGGCGGACGGAGTGGCTTGCGCACTATGGCGGGTCGATACCCAGAGTGCCTTTCACGCCTCCCTGGAGCAAGGCTGTGTGGATCTAATCCTGGCCGACTACACGCTTCCCAGTTTCGATGGCCTTTCCGCGTTGAAGCTGGCAATGGCGTTGCGCCCGGACGTGCCGTTCATTTTCGTCACCGGCACTTTGGGCGAGGAGGTGGCCATTGAGGCGCTCAAAGTCGGGGCAACCGATTACGTTCTCAAAACCCATTTATCACGGCTCGTCCCCTCGGTGCACCGCGCACTGCGGGAAGCCAGAGAAGTCGCCGATCGGAAGCGAACCGAGCAAGCGCTGCGGCGCAGCGAAGCCTACCTGGCCCAGGCGCAGAGACTTAGCCGGACGGGCAGTTTCGGCTGGAACATCACGGGTGCGGAGCACTCCTGGTCCGACGAAACCTACAGGATCTTTGGATACGATCCCGGGACCCCACCCACTCTGGAATTGGTCCTGGCACGAACCCACCCCGAAGACCGGCCAAAGGTCCGCAAAGTCATGGATGATGCCGCGGGCGGCGCGGATGGCTTCGATGTAGAGCAGCGCCTGGTGATGAACGACGGTTCGGTGAAATATGTGCGGGTTGTCGCCAACCGGTTGCCGGGTGGCGAACCGGGCGGGTTGCTTTTTGTCGGCGCCGTCACCGATATCACGGAGACCCGGCTGGCGGAGAAGGCACTGCGTCGCAGCGAGAGTTACCTGACGGAAGCGCAACGCTTGACGCATACCGGCAGCTGGGCGTGGAGCGAAGCTACCGGGCAAGCGGTCTACTGGTCCCAGGAACACTACCGTTTGTTTGGCTTCGATCCGAATATGGGGCTACCAACCGACGAAGCCTTTTATCAGCGCGTCCACCCCGAGGATCGCGAATGGTTGGAACAGCTTATTAGCAAGGCCATGCTGCAGGATCGTTCGGAGTATGACGTGGAGTTTCGCATTCTCCTTCCTAAAGGAACGGTGAAATACATTCGCTCCATCGGTCACCCGTTGTTCGACCCGGCAGGCGAGCTCTTGGAATATGTCGGAACGGCGATGGACGTGACCGAGCAACGTACGGCAAGAAATGCCCTGGAAACCGCCTTTGCCGAGATAAAAACTCTTCAGGACCTGCTCTACAAAGAGAATATTGCCCTGCGCGAAGAAATCGTGCAGACCTCCATGTTTGAAGAAATCGTAGGGGAATCGCCGGCCCTGCAAACAGTGCTGAGCCGGGTCACCAAGGTCGCGCCCACCGATTCCACTGCGCTCATCACCGGGGAAACAGGAACCGGCAAGGAGCTGATCGCCCGGGCCATTCATAAACGGTCGCAGCGCACGGCGCGGGCTTTTGTGAGTGTCAATTGCGCGGCCATTCCCACGTCGCTGATTTCATCGGAATTGTTTGGACACGAGAAGGGAGCGTTCACCGGCGCCACCCAACGGCGGCTGGGGCGCTTCGAATTGGCGGAGGGGGGAACGATTTTCCTCGACGAAGTCGGCGAACTGCCGCAGGAGACGCAGATCACTCTGCTGCGTGTTCTGCAGGAGCGGGAGTTCGAGCGGGTGGGCGGGAACAAGGTGATCACAGCCAACGTGCGCGTGATCGCGGCCACCAATCGAGACCTGCAGCGGATGATCCGGGAGGGGACTTTTCGCGGCGATTTGTATTATCGGCTCAACGTTTTTCCCATCGAAATGCCGCCCCTGCGGCTCCGACGGGATGACATTCCCCTGTTGGTGGAATACTTCATCGCCCGCTATTCGATTAAGACCGGGAAGAAAATACGCGAAATCGAGAAGTCGACCCTGGAGCGGCTTAAGTCGTACGCGTGGCCGGGGAACATACGCGAGTTGCAGAATGTGATTGAACGATCGCTCGTCCTTTGCGAATCGCAGACGTTTACGGTGGATGAAAGCTGGCTCTCGGTCGACGGCAACGATTCGGATCAAGCGCCGCGCGCGATCCTACGGATGCCGGCCTCAGAAGAGAAGAAGGCGATCGAAGCGGCACTGGCAGAGGCGCAAGGGCAGGTGTCCGGTCCTTCCGGCGCGGCGGCCAAACTAGGCGTACCTCCCTCCACACTCGACTCGAAAATCAGAGCATTAAAGATAAATAAGCATCGGTTCAAGACGTTTTCATCCTGAACTCCCTCACCGAAAAATCACGATTTTCGTGAAATCCCGATTTTCGCGACCGTGCCTCCGAATTAAACCTTTTTGTATGTGACGTTTGCGATGGCGCTCGGCGTGCTCTTATCCATGTCAATGTTCCAAATGCACAGATCTGTAGAGAGGGGTCTGGCGACCATCACACTCAGCGGCCGGATCGAGGAAGAGCAGCTATCAGATCTGAAGACGCTGCTCGAAAGCGAAACTGGTGGAGTTGTTTTGGATTTGGCAGATGTGAGGTTGGTGCACCGGGAGGCGGTCAAGTTCCTTTTGAAATGCGAGGATGACGGGATTGAGTTGCGAAATTGCCCGTCGTATGTCCGGGAGTGGATTGAAAAAGGGAGAGGGTAACAGCATGAGCCGTAGCATTGAACCGACCATGAATATGAGTGCGCTCTTCGCTCAGCGCGATGAGCGTTTGAACCGGGGGGCGAATTCTCGCCCGGTAGATCGCAACCTATTTCAAGGTTTTAGTGGCGCCCAAATGCTGCTGCAAGATGTGGCGCAAACCATGCCTGCGCCATCACCCGAGAGCGGACTGCTTAGCAGCGCTTGGCGTCTCGTGCTTCGCGTGTTTGAGGAAGGCCACGCGGTTCTGCAAGGTTCCCAGGCGCCAGGGTTCTCGCCTGCGACCATCGAAGAGGACCTTTCTCGCTTTATGGAAAATATCCCATCCGGCAAAGTGCGCTGCGAAATCAGCGTGACCGGCCACCGCAGAGAACTAAAGCCGGAAGTCGAGGAGCAGATCAAATTGATCGGGCGGGAAGCATTCGCGAACGCGTTGAGCCACTCCGGGGCCACCTGCATCGAGGCGGAGATTGAATATTCGGCCCGGCGCTTCCGGTTTGTCGTCCGGGACAATGGTTGCGGAATCGACCCTGAGGTAGCGCGCCAGGGTAAAGATGCACGCTGGGGTCTACTGGGCATGCGCGAGCGCGCGGAAAGTATCGGGGCAAAACTGACCATCTGGAGCAAACCCGGCGCCGGCACAGAGGTGGAAGTCTCTGTGCCGAGCCCATCATTAACGAATGCCAGTGCCTAGCGGGCACGCCAAAATTCGCACCCATAAGCGAATTTCGGTTACTTTCCGGGTTCCCCCTGGGAATTCTCCTTGTTTTTGACTTAAATCCCTAACAAATCAATCATTTCCGCAACTCCAAGCGGACTTTAGAACCACAGTGGAATCGCTGCCGTTTTTGGTTACTAAAGTGTCCGATGATAGATTACTTGCGACGCCGGTTTTGAGTAACTGGAGCTTCTCAAAGCTACGAGTAAAGGTTTAGGCGTAACCGATCCGCGGGAGTTTCTATGGTTTTGGCCCGCTTGATTGCACTTGCAGTGGAGCAAAACCGCGGATCGAGGCGAAGATGGATTACTTAAGTTCGCACGAGCGAGTTACTCACAGGTAATAGCGCAATCTTATTCGATGAGCTAATCCTCTCAACGAGCGACGACCTCTTGATCTTTTCACGTTATCGCGGCGGAGAGTTATTGAGCGGATAGACGGAACACTCGTCGTGACGATCCAAGATGGCAGCCAAAATCATCCTCGTGACTATCTTGCTCGTCGTGGTGACGGTTTTTCACCAGGATCCACCTTCTTTGCACAAGACCCTTCCCGTCCACCGACTCACAGTCGACACGGAGTTGACCTCCCCAGCCAACTCCGCGTTGCAGCATTTGACTGAAGAAATCGAAAAGCCGGTGGAGCAGTCCTGCTATGCCTTCATGCGCCGCCGTCCGGCCAGCCAACAGGCCGACGCGGTGCAGGCGCGTCTGCTCCACGCCGATCGAATGACCAGTGCTTTCGATCCAAATCTGCTGACCGTGGATGTTCTGGGGGATCACGCTAATATCCTGTCTCTGGAATTTCCTGTGGTCTGGCCGGACAACCCTGTTCATGTAAAAGAGGTGAGTTCCGTTGTCAACGGCTACTTCTCCTCCCCGGAGATCAAGGATTATCTGTGCCAGGCTGGATTTGACCAGGTGCGGCTCTCTGCCCGGGGCGTGAACGACGAAAAGAGTCACCCCATTTGGAACGCACAAGTGACTACCGATGGTTTGGTGAGGAGCGGCCACGCTCCGTCCAACCGCCCCTGATCGGTTTTCACCTTCCAACTCAAACCAGAGACCGATGGTTTTGCACAAGTGACCGGGAGTACAAAGGATGGGTGCAACTGCGCGGGAGAGAAGGTGAACGCATTGACACTAAAACTTCCAATCATGGACCGACTCCCGGAGAATCTGAGGAGGCTGCCAAGGCTTACTGCAAGGTACACCCTGGCGGCATCGTTAACCTGCGCAGCTATAGCGGCGACTGGTATCAGCAGTCCTGCTCAGACCTCGCAGCCAGACTACAGTCAGCAAACGACCCCTCCAACAAAGTCGTTCCAGATTGACCGGCGCAGGATAGGCCCCGTAATCCTGGCCGCACACGGGCCCGCGGGGCTTTGGCTGCTTGCATAAAAAAAGAACACTGGGTGATCGACGGCCATGATAGCCGCGATTACTGTGCATTTCGTCTCCCTGCCTGGGTGGAGCGCTAACCCGGTTACTATAAGCCTCCACCAGGTCCTGTATGGCTGGGTCAAAGACGCTGCAGAGCGACCGCGCAAATCATCTGAGCCAACGCTTGGCGCATCGATTGCCTCTCGCTCACGAGACTGCGCGCAGTGTGGGTGGGACATACAACAGGTAGGACCTCGTCCCCGTTGAGGACAAGGTATTTGCTTCGGCACCGTTCTCCGGGGACGGCGAAACAACTGGGACAGTAGGTGTCGATCGCGTGATCCATTGTGCTGACTCCGAGCCGGAGGATTAGAGTGCTCGCGCGTTCCTGGCGTTCTTTAGTGTGATCTCCACCGCCAGCAGTACCGCCAGATCGGCTTCTCCAGGCACTTTGTCAGCCAGGAGGATCTTGTAGGAATCACGCAGCTGTTCCAGGGTAGACGTGAGGTCATGGTTGCTTCGCATGACGCCAAGAAACCATTGTTCCAGCCGGCCTTCCGGAGAGGGCTGGCGGGTGACAAACTGCAAAACCTTACCTGAGGCTTTCGTTGGTTTTACCATATTTCCAAGGCTGGAAGAACGCTACGAATAATAAAGCATTTTCTATAAGGTGTGGCGAAGTTCTTGTCTTGAGGAAAACGCTACAACAGATGCAAGAGCGGCAACTCAACTTGTTCCACTATCGAGTCCCTCCCCCGAAAGAATCGATCACAGAGGTTCGGAGAGTCGCCGCTTGATCATGAGCATACCGGTTTGGGCCGAATTTACTACGGCCCTTCCGTAATACACAGGGAGGATTCTAGTAACTCTGTTCGGAGTACTGTGGTCAATTGGTTGCGGCGACGAGCATTACCATGTCGGGTGTTACGCTGCAGGCGCCCGGTGACGAGCTCCGCCACGTGGAGCCGTCCGCATAAGTAATCGAGCTCAAGTCGATGGAGGCTACGGCGGTGAAGTCGTTCAGTGATAGATCGCTGGAAGCGTGGCCGTTGCCTTTCACGTCCACCACCACGTTGACGGTGCGGGTAAGGTCGGGGGCGGGGGCACCGCCGGCATAAATCGCTCTCTTCTTGTTACTGAAACCGTAGGCGGTGAATTGCGCGCTCACGATGTCGCGAGATCCGAAATTGGTCATGACCAAGTGGATTTGCTGATTGATAACGGGCGTCGGACGCGGCAGTACAAGCAACCGGCCGTTGATGGCGGGTCCTGGCGGGGGTACGGGGCTCGCGTTGATGCTGACCGGCAGGGAACGACCGTGAGTTGCCTCCATGCCGACTGGACATGCGGCGCCGGTGGCGTGGGGGCGGGTCAACGAGAGGTGTTGGGTGTCTACTGTGCTTTGAGCGACGGTGCAGGTGGTTGCGCACAGGAAAACGAGGGGTAGGAGGGTGGCGTGATTCATCTGTGCCTCCGGTTCGTACGCGGGCTACCTACACGGTACTCCTGCTGATTTTCCGAGGCAAGGGTTTTGCTGGCCAGGATCCTGTAGTAGGGACACGCCTCATCGGGTAGGGGAAAATCATGCTTCGTATTAGGGCACGAGCGAAAGAGTCTGCGCGAGAACCTGATCTGTAGGGCCAAAGAGAACCTGACGGGTGGCCCGTGTTCGCGCCAGCGTACGTGGCCGGAAAAAGACGGTAGAAGCCCTCCGATTGTTGTTACTCGTTGAGTAAAAGCATTCGAAGAATTCATAATCGGCCCACGTACGCTGGTGCGAACATGGGGCACCCGTCAGGTTCCGTTTAGTCCTACAGACACAGTTCTCACGCAGACTCTTTCGCCCTGTGCGCTGTCATTTGGTAACCAGACTTGCCCTCGCAGGGGCTTACTTACGAAGGATGGAATTTACTTGAGAACTCTACTTTGGATTCGCCAATACAGACATCCAGCAAGCCTAGCGGATGGTCTTTGCGGATAACCGCTTTCGCGCTGTGTTTTTGCGGATGCTCTTGCGTAGGCGCTCGTCGGCCTCGGATTGCCTGGCCTGCAACAGGAGAGCTCTCGCGTCCATAAGGTGATCTCGCATGTGGCGCTCGGCCTCGGGCCCGTCACGGCGCTGGATCGCCTCGAAAATCGCCTGGTGAAAGGCCAGGGTGTGGTCCCGATCCACAAGCTGCGCGGTCAACATCATCATGTTCATCATCGAGCGATGAATCACATGAAAAAGACGCCCGCAAAGGCGATTGCCCGAACTCTGCAGAATGGTGCGGTGAAACAGCAAATCGGCTTCAATAATCCTGAATTGATCGTCCCCGGCAGCCTCGATCTCAGCTATCGTTTGCCGCAATACCAGGATTTGCTCCCGCGAAGCCTGCTCGGCTGCCTTGGCTGCCAGTGTCGGTTCCACCATCAGGCGGGTTTCCACCAACTCTTGAGAAGAGGTTTCGTCGAGAAGAAACAGAAACTCCATCGGTTCGGCAAGAACGGACGAGGCATCGCCGTTGAGATAAGTCCCGTCCCCAACCCGCTGCGAGACCACCCCCATCATCTTGAGGATTTTCATGACCGGGCGCAAAGACGTCCGGCTGACACCAAAATGAAGCGAGAGCTCACGCTCAGAAGGAAGCTTATAGCCGGGCGTGAGCGTTCCCTCGCTGATCAGCTGCTTGAAGCGCAGGATCAACCAATCTGTAAGATCGCCCTTGTCCGGTTCGTTCGTGTCCATCAATGGAACCGATGCTTCAATGTAACGTATTGCCCAGGGATACCCGAGTGGTGAGTTCGCTGGGGGGCCATTGGCCGGCGGTGGTGATCTGAAATTGCGCCTTCTGGCGAATGTCGTCGGAGGCGCTCCCTACCATAAGGTCTACGTTGCCCGGTTTCACAGCAAACATGCCTTGATCGCTATCCCAGTAAGCGAGCTGCTCCGCGGGCAGGGAAAAACTGACCGTCCGGGTTTCCCCAGGCTTGAGACTGATCCGCGCAAACCCCGCCAGCTGTTCCCTTGGACGCTTTTCGCCGGCTTGATGGACGTACAGTTGAACCACCTCATCGCCCGCCCGCTGGCCGCTGTTTTTGATCTGCGCCTGCACCGTAACTTGCCCGTCGCTCCCGATTTGATTCGACGAAAGCTTCAGGCTGCCGTAGTCGAAAGTGGTGTAGCTGAGGCCGCGGCCAAACGCATAGGCTGGCTTGCCCTCAAAATACATATAGGTAAATCCCTTGGTGATGTCATATTCGGTCATTGGGGGCAGATCCCGCTCCCCGGCGTAGACCGTATAAGGCAGCTTTCCACCTGGGTTGTAGTCGCCGAAAAGTACGTCGGCCACGGCGGTGCCGCCCTCCTCGCCGGCCCAGAACATGTCGAGCACCGCGGGAATTTCCGTGGCTCGCATTGCGGGAACTCCGCCGCTGGCGCGCGGGGGAGCCAGTGATACTGGACCGCCGTTCAGCAGCACCACGGCTGTCTTTGGATTTGCCTCCAGAACGCTCTGCAACAATCTCACTTGCACCAGCGGGAGGCTGAGAGAATCGCGGTCGATGCCTTCCCGTTCCGTCGTCTGGTTGATGCCCACGAAAAGGATCGCAACCTCAGCCTTCTTTGCTACCGCCACGGCTTCGGCGATGCTTGCCTCGGGATTGTCAGATTCCAGGATGCCGCTGCCCCGCGCATACAGCACCTGGGTTCCGGACCCGACCTTCTTCTCGATGCCTTCGAGCGGCTTCACGAATTTCGAATACTGCCCGGTGTAGTTGGGCCCGGTCTGGGCGAAATCTGCGAAGGGCCCGATTACGGCGAGGGTCTTGATGCGGCTCTTGTCCAACGGTAGAAAGTTATTCTGGTTGGTCAGCAGGACGATCGATTCCTGCGCGGTGCGCAAGGCCAACTGCCGGTGCGCCGGCGAGTCGATCATCTCTGGCCCGTACTTGCTGAAGGGCACCATCCCGGGCGGATCGAATTCCCCCAACCGGAATCGGATGTTGAGCACGCGGCGTAAGGACTGATCGATGTCCTTCTGCGTCAGCAGGCCTTCCGCCAAGGCTTTGGGGAGAGCGCTCGCATAGGCCCCATCATCCAGGTCGCTGCCGGCAAGTATGGTTTTTGCCGCGGCTTCTTCGATGGTTGGATATTTTTTGTGCGCGGTCACGAGGTACCCGACCGCGCCACTGTCCGGCACGACGAACCCATCGAATTTCCATTGGTCGCGGAGGATGGTCGTCAACAGCATCTTGTTTTCTACATTGGGCATGCCGTTGAGGCCGTTGTAAGACGACATGATCGAAGCCGCATGCCCCATCATGATGCCCGCTTTGAATTGAGGCAGGTAATACTCGCGCAGCATGCGCTCGCTTACCAGGTCAGTGGATGTGCTGACACGATCCCTCTCCTCGTTGTAGACGGCATAGTGCTTGAGCGTGGCCGCCAGCTTCATGTACTTGGGGTCGTCGCCCTGCGTGCCCTGCACGTAGGCGACAGTGATGCGGGAAGCCAGGAGTGAATCTTCGCCGAACGCCTCCCATATCCTGCCCCACCGCGGATCCCGGTCCATGTTGACCACCGGCGAGCGATACACGAGGCCGTTGTGCGAAACCCTCTCCCCACTCGCAGTGACGGTTACCGCTTGTCCGCGGAAGAGTTCAGTTTTGCCCGAGACGGTCGGCCAGTAGTTGTAGATTGCCCTGCCTTCATCGGCGATGGCCGACGCCACGTCGTGGACCAATGCCGGGTCCCACGTCGCCGCCATGCTGATGGGCACGGGAAACATGGTGGTCGGCTTGGTCCAGACAATGCCGTGGAGGCTTTGATTCCAGCCGTTCATCGCCGGAACCTTCAGCCGTTCGATGGCAGGCGCGGTGGTGCTCAATAACGAAGTTTTCTCGCCGGGGGTGAGGCGCTGAAGAAGATCGTCCACACGCTTCTCCAGCGGCTGCCCGGGGTCGAGATAAAGCGCCTGCTGGGCGACTGCGCCCAGAGGCACGCTGAGGACTAACAACAAAATGAGTCTGTTCATAGTTAGAAGTTGTATTTGAGCGCAAATTGAATATCGCGCGACGGGACCGAAGTAGAGACCACCGCGCAGCACGACGATGAGGTAATCGGAGCGCCGGTCGAGGTGAAGCTGCCGGACGCCGCCCCGGGTGGGTTGAAACTGGTGGTGTTGGGCAAATTAAAGAATTCCGCCCGGAATGACAGCACGGTTTCTCCTGGCATCGCGAAGTTCTTGAATATCGATGCATCGTACTGACGGTAAATATCCGAGTTCAGGGTGTAGGCGCGCACTTGTCCGTAGGTATATTGCGGCGCAGCCACATAGCGTGTCGGATCGATCCACTTGGCCAGCGAGCGATGGAAGTTAGGCACTCCACCGTTGGGATTGAAATTCGGGCGTTGGTTGGAAACGCCGGTGTTGGCGACATCGGAGCCAACCGTTGGAGTGAAGGGCCAACCGCTGCGGAGAACAATAATGGTTTGCACCTGCCATCCCCCAAGCGCTGCGTCCACCAGACGGTTGCTGTTGCCCAAAAATTGCCTGCCTTTCCCGAACGGTAGCTGATAGGTGCCGCTGATGGCCAGGTTCTGTGGCGTGTTGTACGGAGAGTAGGTCTTCTCATAGCCCAGATTGCCGCCAACGGCTGGGGATTGGTTGAACTGAAGGAATTTCGACCAGGTGTAGGAAACCAGCCCGCTCAGACCATTGGACATGCGATGTTCCACCTTCGCCTGCAAGGATTGATAGGTATCCGTGAGGTCCTGCGACTGAAAGGTGATGGTTCCCCAGGGCTGGTAGGGACGCCGTCCCTGGACCGCGCCCGGGCCGGGCGACGGGTCATTGAAATCGTCTGTGCTCTGCAGATGCAAGCCGTGATTCCCTACCCAGTAAACTTCAGCGACATCTTTCGAGGTGAGCTGCCGCTGAACACCGAAACTGTAATGCTCATTGCGCCCGACCGAAATGTTGATCAGCGTGGGCGATATGACGGGATTGGACGTGGAGGACCCGAGCTGCGATCCGAGAAAGAAATTCGCCAGGGTTCTATTGGGAACGACTCCAGCCGTCTGATTGACCGTCTCCGATAATAGATAGGGGAGCATATTGTGGTTGACCCGGCCGCCGGTTCCTTCAGGCTCGTAGAAGATGCCGAATCCACCGCGAAACACGGTCGATTCGCCGAAAGGCCGCCAGGCAAAGCCGAAGCGAGGCGCGAACTGTAATTTGTCGGTGTAAGAGACGGAATAAGGCAGACCCGCGGAGGCCGTCGTCTGGATGTATTGCCCGAAGTATTGGTAAGCGATCGGCGCCACCAGTTGGCTGGAGAGATCCGGCGTGGCGCCGTTGCCCTCGATGACAATCGGTTTTGACAGCGAGGGAACGAATGTTCCCAACTGTCCCTTGTAACCGTTCATCCAGGGCGAATACTCATACCGCAAACCCACATTCAAGGTAAGGCGGTCATTTACGCGGATGTCGTCCTGCGCAAAATACTGATGGTACCAACGCTGTCCGCCAAAATTCTCCGCCGGATAGGCGCGCGCTACCGAGGCAGGATAGCCCAGAAGGAAATCGGCAAAAGCGTCGCCTGTGCCACTCGAGCTGGCAGGGTTTTGCGTCTCAATGCCGGAGAATGTGAAGTTTCCAGCGTAGTTCCCGCTGTCATAGCCCAGCCATTGGTAGTACCTGACGAGGACGCCAAATTTCAGCGATTGACGGCCCGACAGGATGGTGAAGTTGTCGGTGGGCTCGAAGGCGACGCGATCCTGAGATTTTGGACGCTGATCGAACGTCGAGCCTTGTAGCGAGGCATAGCCACTGAAAGCAAAGTCCGGGAAGGACCCTCCAAGGTCGGGCCGCAGGAGAGGGGCAAAACCGGTGATTCCGTTCGCTGTATTGAAATCCGGGCCTTGAAGGAAAGCGCTCAGACGCACGTGACTGGGCAAGTAGTGAAAGCGGAAATCCTGGACCTTATTGGGGCCGATGTTGGTGATCAAGCCGACGGCAATGTCTTGTCCGTTGGAAGTCAACGAAGCCGTTTTTAGCAGCGGAGCAAAGTTTGGATCAGTCTCTCGATTGTTAATGTAGGTCCAACGTCCGAAGAGACGGTTTGAATGATTGATCTGGTGATCGATCCGTATCGTGAACTGGTCCCAATCGATTGCCTGGGTCGGAACCGCTTGAAAACTCGTGGCGCCCGAATCGGGAGCAGGATAGTACGCCAGCACAGCGAGCGCCTGGGGTGAGAGTCGCGTGGGACAAATCACATTGAGCACACCATTGCAGTTGATCTGTTGCCGAGTGGTTGTGGAGCCCACCGTAGTGGTGGTCAGAGGATCATAGATTGGGTGCAATCCGGCCGCGCTGAAATTACCAGCGCGTTGGGCGAGTGTAGGGACGGTACCGCTCTCAACCAGGCCTTGGCGAAGCCTTTGCGCTTCATAGTCAACCAGGAAGAACGTCTTGTCCTTGCCGTTATAAAGATGCGGGATGGAGAGCGGGCCCCCAATGTCGCCTCCGAACTGATTGCGCTTTAGAATCGCCCGGGTCAAGGAGAAGAAGTTGCGGGCATCCAGCTTGTCGTTGCGGATAAACTCGAAGACTCCACCGTGAAAGCTGTTGGTGCCGGATTTCGTGGTGGCATTGAAGAAGGCGCCCCCACGATTGAACTCAGCCGAGTAAGGACTTTGCTGGACGCTGAACTCCTGCAGAGCATCGATCGAGGTCTGGATAAAGGTGCCCCCCTGGTGCTGCTCGCTGACGTCCACACCGTCGAGCAGGAAGGAAACAGCGCTTCCACGAATGCCGCTGATGGTATTGCCATTGACGATTTCCGGGCGAATGGCCAGGGAGTTTCCGGTTGCGGGCAACAGCGAGGCGCCCGGAGTGAGTTCCGCCAAACGAAAGAAGCCGCGGCCGTTCAACGGAAGGTCTGTGAGTTGTTGGTTGGTGATGACCTGACCGACGCTGGCCGTGTCGGTGTTGAGGAGCGGCTGCACGGTATTCACTTCGACCGTGACGTTGGTAGCCCCAACACTCAACTTGATGTCTTCACGAACCACCTGCCCGACCTGGACTTCGATGTTTGTGACCGCCGTGGTTTCAAAACCGGGAGCAGTGACGGCGAGCGAGTAGGCGCCCGCCGCTACCGGGGTAACCACGTAGTCCCCGGTGCCATTGGTGACGGCAGTCTGAACGATGCCGGTACCGGTGTTGGTTAATTTTACCGAGGCGCCGGTCACGGCAGCATCCTGGGAATCGACCACCCGGCCGACAAAACGGCCCTGTTCCACCTGAGCCGAGGCGAAGACGGCGGGTAACAACAGGCTGACCACTACGAGGTAAGCTCTTATGGCTTGCAGGACACTTCCTGACTTCATGGCGGACCTCCAAAACAAACTCTGGCGATGCATATTTTTGGTTTTTCGAAGCGGGCGAGATGGTAGTACCTTTAATTCACGACAGTCAACATAAAATTTGGGCAGATTTGTCGTTTCGCATAAATATCGGCGATTGACAGCTCCTTGTGATTGGTACTACCATCCGTGCCGGGCCGGAGTCAGGCCCGTGACCTTGTGATAGAGGGGTAAGCCATGACGCGTCGCTGTCTTTTCCTACTTGGCCTTGTGCTTTCCACGCTGTGGGCGAGGGCGCAAACCCCGGTCCGTGTCGACGTGGACCTGGCGAAATACGCAGGCAAATATAATCCGATCTACAGCTGGTTTGGCTACGACGAGTCAGGCTTTACGTCCACGGAGAACGGCAAGGCGTTGCTGGGCGAATTGCACGATTTATCCCCGGTCCCGGTTTATATTCGCGCGCATTTCCTGTTGGCCACCGGCGACGGAAAGCCCGATCTCAAATGGAGTTCCTCGAATGTGTACACCGAGGACGCGAGCGGGAACCCAGTCTATAGCTGGACCATTCTTGACCAGATTTTTGACGCCTATGCGGCAGCACATGTGCGGCCGATGGTGGAACTCGGCTTTATGCCGAAAGCGCTTTCCACCCATCCGGACCCCTATCGCATCGGGTGGCCGCTCAAGCCCGGACAGGAAGAAGGCTGGTCGTTTCCTCCCAAAGACTACAAGAAGTGGCAGGAGTTGTGCCGGCAGGTAGCCGCGCATATGGTCGCGCGGTATGGCATGGAAACGGTCACGACCTGGTATTGGGAGATTTGGAACGAACCGGATGGCCGGTACTACTGGAAGGGTACGCAGGATGAGTACAACCAGTTGTACGACTACGGCGTCGCGGGCGTTCGCCAGGCCATCCCGAACGGCCGCGTGGGCGGACCCGCAACCACGGGTCCGGGCAGCGGCCCGCAGAGCAAGGCTTCCGACTATTTGCAATCTTTTCTTGCGCATTGCGCCAAGAACAAGAGCGCGGCGACCGGGGCCGCGATCCCTCTGGACTTTATCTCCTTCCACGTAAAAGGACGCCCCAATGTCATCGAGGGTCATGTGCAGATGGGCCTTGACCATGAACTCAACAATGCCGTCGAAGGCTTTAAGATTGTCCGCCAGTTTCCCCAGTTCCAGAGGCTGCCCATTATTTTGAGCGAGGCCGATCCGGAAGGCTGCGCGGCTTGCTCGGCCAAGCTCTATCCGCCCAACGCGTATCGCAATGGGCCGCTGTATGCGAGCTATACCGCGGCGGCCATGAAGGGCCTGTTCGAGCTGGCGGATCAGCAGCACGTGAACCTGCTGTCAATGCTCACCTGGGCGTTCGAGTTTGAAGGCAAACCCTATTTCGAAGGATATCGGGACCTGTCCACCAACCAGGTGGATAAGCCGGTGCTGAATTTCTTCCGCATGGCGGGATTGATGAAAGGAAATCGGGTGGTGGTCATGAGCACCGGGGCTGCTCCGCTCGCCAGTATTATGGCGCACGGCGTACGTCAGGATCCGGATATCGACGCACTGGCCACGACCGCCAACGGCGAGGCTTCCGTGCTGCTGTGGAATTATCACGATGATGACGTGGCCGCCGGCGGGGCGGAGATCGCGGTATCGGTGAAATCCATTCCTTCCGCGGTTCATCGTGTCCTGCTGCAGCATTATCGAATCGACGATCATCACAGCAACGCCTACACCGTTTGGAAGGAGATGGGGTCGCCGCAGACTCCAACGCCGGAGCAACTTGCCAAGCTGAAAGCTGCCGGGCAATTGCAGCTGCTCAACTCTCCGAAGTGGATCACTCCCGAAAATGGTGTAATCAAGGTGGATGTGCAACTGCCGCGGCAGGGCTTGTCATTATTGCGAGTAACCTGGAGCGGCAACTGAGATGGATACCAAAAATGATGGGCTTTAGCGTCTGGTTGAGAACCACAACCAGACGCAAGCTACACGCGAGAACCCAACCTGAATGTGCGACCGAACTAGACGGGTGCCCCATGTTCGCGACAGCTAACGTGGGCCGAAAAAGACGGGCGAAGCCTATCAAACGCTTCTACTCCTTGAGTAAAGGCATTCGAAGAATTCATAATCGGCCCGCGTTAGCTGGCGCGAACATGGGGCACCCGTCAATTCGGTTTGGTCCCTGAGTTCCGATTCTCGCGCGGACTCTTTAGCACTTGCCGGTGAGCAAGCGAGACCTTTTGGGAAAGGAAGAACATGCGGTTAAGCGGGAAGCCATGGTTCTTCGTTGCCCTGGTCACGATAGCCATAGGTATCAGTTATTTCGATCGCCAGGCGCTGCCGGTTGCCATTTCCGCAATCCAGCGCTTTATCCCTGTTTCCAATGCGCAGTTTGCGTTGTTGCAGGCAGCGTTCCTGGCCACCTATGCGCTCTCCTACGCCGGCGGCGGCAAATTTCTAGACACCATCGGCACCAAGGTTGGATTCGCGGTCAGCATGGCTTGGTGGTCCCTGGCCTGCGCTCTGCACGGCTTTGCTCAGGGCCTTACGCTCCTGGTGTTGGCTCGGTTGCTGCTGGGGATGGGCGAGGGCGCAGCTTTCCCCGCGGCCACACGCGTCATTGCGGAGTGGCTGCCGGCGACCGAACGCGCTACGGCCATGGGACTCATCAATGCCGGCACAGCCCTGGGTTCCGTGCTTGCTCCTCCGGTCATCGGACTCATCTTGCTGCGGGGCAGTTGGCGATACATTTTCTTCTTTGCCGCTTCCCTGGGACTCACCTGGGCAATTGGATGGTTGTTGTTTTACCGGCAACAAAAGCCGGCGACCTCGTTGCACCCCGACCCCGGCATCCCCTGGTTGCACTTGCTGTCTTCACGCAGAGTTCTCGGCATGGTGAGTGCGAAGTTCCTGAGCGACTCGGCGTGGTTCTTCTGCCTCTTCTGGCTGCCCAAATATCTCTACGACGCTCGCGGATTCGATGTTAAGAGCGTTAGCTATTTCGCGTGGATTCCTTACGCCGCCTCCGGCTTGGGTAGCTTTGCGGGAGGCTGGTTTTCGAGCCGGCTGTTGCGGCAGGGGCACTCACTCAACGTATCGCGCAAGCTGCCGCTGGGTCTGAGCGCCGCGCTGATGCCGGCAGTGATCCTGGTGCCGCACGTTCCGGTGAGCTTGGCTCTGCTGCTCTTCAGCATTGCGTTTTTCGGCCAGCAGTCATGGTCCGGGCTGATCATGACGCTGCCCACCGATGTGTTCCCGCTGAGCTCGGTGGGTTCGGTCGCAGGATTGATCGGCTTTGGAGGGGCAATGGGAGGGGCTATCTTTAATCTCGCTGCCGGCCAACTCCTCACCTACGGCGCGGGCTATGGCACCGTATTCGCCATCGTGGGAAGCCTGCATGCCGTCGCGTTCACCATCCTGCTCTTCACTACAGGTGTTCTACATCCACCAAATATTTTTATCGAACGGGAGAAATTGGTTCAGTCATGAAGATCCGCGAGGTTCGCACGAGAGTTGCTCAATGGTCAGGAAAGACGACCCCTTTGTGGCCCCATTTTTGCACCAATCCGATGGACTTGCTCGCGCTGCCCGAGTCATCCACGATGAGCACCTTTGCCTTCCATAGCTGGTTGATCGTGGAAGTCATGAGCGACAACGGCCTGGTCGGAATAGGCAACGCCGCTCTGACGCCGCTGGTCACCAAGCAGGTGATCGATCATCACCTCAAGCCTCTTCTCATAGGGGCGGACCCCTGGGATATCGAATTTTTGTGGCAGCACATGTATCGCAAGACCATGGCCTTCGGCCGCAAGGGCATTGGTATGACCGCCATCAGCGCGGTGGACATCGCGCTCTGGGACCTGCTGGGAAAGTCCGCAGGCCAGCCTGTGTTTCGCCTGCTCGGCGGCAGGACCAAGCCGCGTATTCCCGTATATGCCAGCCGCCTCTACTCGAGCCCGCTGGAACAGCTCGCATTTGAAGCCAAACGCTACAAGGACGAAGGATACAAAGCGATGAAGCTGCGCTTCGGCTGGGGCCCGATAGACGGCGCTGCCGGGATGCAGCGCAACCTCGAGCTGGTGCGAACAGTCCGGTCAACGGTGGGCGATGAAATCGATGTGATGGCGGATGCCTACATGGGATGGAGCCTGGATTACGCCAAGCGCATGCTGCCTTTGCTTGAACCCTTCCACCTACGCTGGTTGGAAGAACCGGTGATCCCGGACGATGTTCGCGGATATGCGGAGTTGAAGTCGTATGGCCGGATCCCGATCGCCGGGGGTGAGCACGAGTTCACCTCCTATGGCGTGCGGGACATGCTGGAAGCGCGGGCGGTCGATGTCTTGCAGGTTGACATCAATCGCGTCGGTGGGATCAGCCAGGCTAGAAAGATTTCGGCTATGGCCGAAGCGTTTTCGATCCCTGTGATTCCGCATGCGGGACAGATGCACAACTACCACGTGGTGATGGCGAGCCTGAACTCACCGATGGCGGAGTTCTTTCCGCCGGTGGATGTTGAGGTCGGCAACGAGCTGTTCTGGTATATCTTCGACGGCGAACCACGCGCCAAGGATGGGTTCATCGATCTTGATGACAATTTGCCGGGTCTAGGGCTGACGATCAACGAGGAGCGGATCAAGCAGTTCCAGATCATTGAGTAGGGTGAGGAAACGACGTCTAAGAAAAGAACCGCAGATCTCGACCGGAGCGCAGCGGAGTGGAGAGATCTGCGGTTCCTTTCTTAGACCGGACGCGGGCCTCTATAACCGCTCCACGTAGACGTAGTAGGCTCCACGCGCGTTCAAGTCGGCATCGTAGAAGGTTGGCCGCAGCCCTGCGGGGCCCTTCGGGAGTGAGACCACGAACTCGATAAATTTATCGGTCGGGTGTACCGGTTTCTTCTCGTCGACCTCTCCGATCATGAGGCGCGCGCTCACAGCGGCGATCGCCACGCCGGGAGTCTTTTCCCTCTGGTTTGGCTTGGTATTGGTATAAGGAGCATTGATCGGCAGATCCACTTCCCTCGGCCAGCGCCGTAATTCAAATCGATAACGGCCAGCCTGGCTGACCTCTACCGTCCAAAATCCATAAGCAATAGGCGCGGTGCGAATTTCCCTTTGATTCCACACCTTCTCCGCCTCATCGTCTCCGTGCCAATCATGGGAGGATAAAAATGACGTCCTTGCCCGGTCGCTTCCCAAGACAATGCGGACATATTGTCCGCCATTTGCCGAGACCCGGGTCCACCATGCGTCGTATTGCGCGACCAGCGACTGCATCACCTGCGGGTACTTAGCCGACACATCGACCATCTGGCCAGGATCCTTCGGCATGTCGTACAACTCGAGCTTGTTTGGGTCGCCAACCTCCGTGGGGTTGACCAGCCGCCAACGTTGGGTCATCACCGCGGTGTCCTTCCACTTGATGAGGAAATCCTCCCGCTGCGAATCCGTCACCACGGTTCGATCCGGCCACTCCCCAGAACCAGTCAAGAGCGGACGCAGCGACTTCCCGTCCACATCTTTGCCCCGATTCTTCAAATTGCATAACTCGGCCAAGGTAGGAAGCACATCGATGTGCGCCGCCAGCGTAGAGACATCGCGTCCTCCCTTGAGCCCTCCCATGGGCCAGTACATAAATAACGGCACGCGATGGCCGCCATCATACGCCGAGCCTTTCATCCCGCGCATCGACTCGTTGTAGACATCCTGGCCGGCGGTGGTTCCGTTGTCGGTGCAGAACAACAGGATCGTGTTGTCACTTAAATTCTGTGCGTCCAGGTAGGCGACGAGTTTTCCGATGTTCTCGTCAAGATTGGCGATCATTCCAAAGAAACCAGGAACAGCGAGGCCGGTCACGCCGACGTAGGGAGCAGTGTCTTTCTCCTGCGCCCAGAACGGGCCGTGGGCGGCCGTCGTGGCCAAATAACAGAAGAAGGGCTGGCTGTTTTTCTTCGCCGCCGACATAAACTCCATGGCTTCGCGAAACCAGATATCCGAACTGAACCCTTCATATTTTTGCCATTTGCCATTATGAAGGTAGGTGTCGTCGACATCGTCGTTGCCGAAATAATCCGGGGCATGCGAGATGCCGCCCCCACCGCAAATCACCGCCTCATCGAACCCAAGGTCAATCGGCCGGGAGGGATAGTTATCGCCCAAATGCCACTTGCCGAAAATGCCGGTGCTGTAGCCTGAGTCCTTGAAGCACTGGGCCATGGTCACGTTCGCGGGATCCAGCAGGTTGCGCCCGCAAATGGTGTGCCACACCCCGGTGGCATTGTTGTATCTACCGGTCATCAGGGCGGCGCGCGTAGGAGAGCAGGTTGGGCTTACATGGAAGTTGGTGAAGCGGATTGAGCGAGCATGCAGGCTGTCGATATTGGGAGTTTTGATCACCGGGTTGCCGAGGCAGGCGAAATCACCGTAGCCAACGTCGTCCAACAGCACCAGAACAACATTCGGAGGCGCGCTCTGCGCTTGCGCGAGGCCTAGAGTCTTGCTTGCGGATACAGCCGCCATCAACTGCAGCGCGGTGCGACGCGATATTCCCCCCTGCATCTCCATCTCCCCTTCAGAACTGAATTTTAAGCGCAAACTGAAGCAGCCGTTCGGTATTGGCGGTAGAAGTGGATGCGCCAAACAGAGGATCTCCTACCCCGTTGTCCGGTATCGCGAACACTGGCGTATTGGTGAGATTGAAAGCGTCCGCGCGAAATTCGAGTAGCGACTCCCGCACCAGAGGAAACGTCTTGAAGACCGAAAGGTCCCAATCGCGATACCAATTTGACCGTAACCCATTTCTGCCAAAATTGCCGAAGGTGTAACGCGCCGGCGCTTGAAACGCAGCCGGGTTGAACCATTGACTGGCGCGCCGCTGCTGGGGCATCGGGTTCCCTACCTTATTGGCCTGCACCAGAGTATTGCCGATATTCGCAATGTCGGAATTTACCACGACGCTAAAGGGAGCTCCCGATGTCATGGTGGCAATCGAGTTGAGATTCCAACCACCGAAAGCGACATCCACCCAGGAGTTGCCGGTCTTATAAGTCCTGCCGACTCCGAAGGGAATCTCATAGACCAGCGAACCGGAGAAGATGTGGGTCAAATCGAAGCCGGAGACACTGCGATCCGCCTGCGGATTGTAGGGATTTTGCACCACGCAGCCGGCGCCAAAGCTATCGGAGCATCCCACATCCAGCGACTTGGACCAGGTGTACGACAGTAGATACGTCAAGCCGTTGGAGCCCGTTCTGTGCAGGGTTGTCTGCAGCGAGTTGTAGTCGGCGGTCTCGACGCTGTTGTCCCACTTGGTGGGTACGATGTAGGGATATTTTCGCCGGCTGGCCACATCGGCTGCCGTGCCCGCTGCGGGATATTGAGCCGTGTTCTGCAAAGCGCCAAAATCCACATTGCCATCGCGCGAGCCGGCATAGCCTACGGTGAATACGGTACTCGCGCCGAATCCCTGTTCTACCGCCACATTCCATTGATCCGAATAGGTGGTGCGGAAGTTGGGATTGATATAGAACGTTGCATTGTTGAATGGAGTGGCGGCCGGCGTGGCGACGCTCCCCGTCCCCTGGTTTAGCGGATTGCCGATGAGCGCCGTCGGCGTCGTCGGATTGAGAGAGTTCACGTTGAGTAGTCCCACAGAAGGCCACGTCCCCGCCAGGTTTTGAGAATACTGCGTGGTGCTGTTCCAGGTGTCGAATACCCGACCATAACCTCCCAGCACGGTTGTCTTATTCAGAGGGTGATAGGCGAAGCCGACTCGGGGCTGCCAATTGCCATAGTCAGTGTTGTGCAAAGAGTGGTTGCCATAGGGAGTCACAACGACATTCGCCGGCAGAACCCCGCCCGGTATGCACGGGGCTCCGACGGTGCTCGAACACGCGGGGGGTTGCGCGCTGATCACGTACGTGCCGTTGGTCAAGTCCATGGTGCCGATATAACCCTGGCCGCGCCCGTTCTGCAGGTATCCGTTCACGGCCCACACCGCCACGTCCCACCGAACACCCACGTTGAGAGTAAGTTTGGAGCTTATCTGGATCTGGTCCTGCGCATATGCGCCATTCGCCCAGCCATCGTGCTCGAGCGCATTCGTATTCCGTATCTGCGCATTGTTGGGAACCCCTAACAAAAATGATGCGAGGGCGTCTCCGGTGCTGGCGCCGGTTGCACTGGTCGGGTGCTCGAGGTTCGAGGTCTGGAATGCGCTCGTGCCTTCCGTCGCCGATGCGATCGGCATCGTGAAGTTATTGGTCGCGATAATGCCGCCCACCTTGATATTGTGCCGTCCCCAGATTTTGCTGAACGAGCCGCCGTATTGATAGGTATCGGCAAACTGCAGGTCCTGGTAGTTATTGACGCTGCTTCCCCCCAGATAACCTGCCACCGAAATCACAGGCACGATGGTGCTCGTAGGACCACCCGCATAACCTCCAATGAATGCGCTCGAAAACCCGGCTCCCTCCAGAGCGGTAGCGAAATCCTTGGGGGCATGATTGAAGACCAGCAGGATATCGTTCACGCCGGTGTTGCGGCCAAAGTACCCTTCGAGCACCGCGGTTGGTCCGAAGGTATGCACCTCATGGACGGCGATGTTGTAGCCGTTGAGCGTGGCGGTATTGATCAGATACGGGTTGGAAGGAGTGCTGCTGGGTTGGTTATATTGCGAGATGCGGCCATACAAAAGATCACGTTGGCCGAAAGCCTGATCGATACGACCGGAATAGCTTCCGCTGTTGAGCGTCGACCCGGTGTTGTTTATCAAATTTGAGGTTCCCGTGTTGTTGGGGGCCGGATAAGCATACGACGCGTACAGCGTCGCCGCGGGCGATATCAGGTTTGAGGGAATCTGATTGTTGGGAAACGGATCCCGCAGGTACTGACCAGGATTGGCCGGATCAGCCCGGGTGCTGAAAGGGTTGTAGATAACCACTCCCTTGGCCAGCAGGTTGCTGAAGTCACCTCCTAATTGCGCAGCGGTCGGGGTGATGAGCAATCCCCCGTTTGCCTGGCTCTGGCGAAAGCCCTCATAGGCGAAGAAGAAGAAAGTCTTATTCCTGCCGTTGTAAAGGTGCGGAATCATGACTGGGCCGCCGACCGTTACGCCGAATTGATTCTGCCGTAGAGGGTTCACTTTGGTAAGGAAATAGTTCCTCGCGTCGAAAGCCGAGTTGCGCAAAAACTCCCACACAGATCCATGCAACGCATTCGTGCCGCCTTTCGTGATCACGCTCACGAGGCCACCCGTCGCCTGGCCGTACTCCGCAAGATCACTGTGCGACTGCACCTTGAACTCCTGGATGGAGTCAATCACCGGCTCGTAGTTGTACGTGCCGGTATAGCCACCGAGGTTGCTGACACCGTCCAGGAAAAACAGATTGCTGCGATTTCTCTGCCCGTTCACGGCAGGGAAGGTAAATTGTCCGACCGGATTCGAAGCAGTTCCGCCGGCGTTGGCATTCTGCGAAACGCTGATGCGGCTCACCCCTGGCGTAAGCTGCAGTAGCTCTGTGAAGTTGCGTCCATTCAGGGGTAGATTATTGACCGACTGGGTCGTGATCACGGCCCCCAGAGAGGCACTGGACGATTGAATCTCGTTGGCCTCCGCCGACACCGTGACGGACTGCTGGACACTGCCTACCCGAAGAACGAAATTGAAGGTAGCGGCCTGCTCCACGGCGAGAACCACCTGCGTTTCCTCGGCTGTATCGAAGCCTTGCCGGGTCACGATGACGGAGTAGTTCCCGGGGACCACATTCACGATCGCATAGGTACCGGATGCGCTGGTGATGGTGGAGCGCTCAAGATTCGTTTCGGAATTTCGCAGGACGACGCTGGCGCCGGCGACCGCAGCTTTGGATTGGTCGGTAACGATGCCGCTCACGGAAGCGGAGCTTTGCGCCCTGGCCTGGAGAGCCACACTGACCAGCAGGCACAACGACAGCACCACGCGCAGAGAATTTTGATGGCGGAGAGCACGCTGCATTTTAACGTCCCCCTCAAGTCTTTCGGATGTTTGGGGCCGCCCTGGGTTCGGTGGTTATCTGTATACACGATGCCACTTTAAAAAAGCAAGCAAGATTATTGTGCTAGTGTGTATACAGGAAGCCAGATGAAAGCTCCCATACCCGTGCTTGTTCAACGTCGTCCCTCACCTTCCTCTTCCGCTTTACCTCGGCAAACCTTGGTCGGATCCGCCGTCAGCGCACTCCGCAAAAGAATCATCAGTGGTGAATTTCAAGACGGCGAGCCGCTGAACCAAGTCACCATCGCGCGCGAATACGCTATCAGCCGCATTCCCCTGCGGGAGGCGATGCGTCAGCTGGAAGCCGAAGGCTTGCTCGAGTTTCAGCCCGGCAAAGGGGCGGTGGTCTCCAGCCTATCGCTGGATGAGATTTGGGAGGTGCTGGAACTGCGGGCAAATCTGGAGCCGGTTCTGATTGCCAAGGCAATTCCCCACCACACACCCGCGGTCCTCGAAGAAGCTGCGAGCATTCTGGAACAGTTCGACACCGCCTTTAAGAATGGCGAGATCTCGGTTTGGGGTGAGATCAACTGGCGTTTTCATTCCACCCTCTACTCGCCCGCAAATTGCCCCATCACCATGGGGATCCTCCAGAACCTGCATCGTCTCAATCAGCGCTATGCGCGGATCCAGATATCGCTGACGAAGTGGGAGCAGCGCGCAGCACGCGAGCATCGCGCCCTGCTCAATGCCTGCCGCAAAGGCGAAAAACGAAAGGCGCCGATCCTGCTGAAGGCGCATATCCTCACCGCGGGCGAGGCTTTGCTTCGCATCCTCAGAGAGGAACGGGCGATGCCTAACACCAAGGCGGAGTCAAGTTAACGATGCCATTGAAAATCTCCAGGATTGAGGTTCTGCAGGTGGACCTACCCCTGCACGACGGCAGCTACAAATGGTCGGGTGGCAAGAGTGTCGAGGTTTTTGACTCTACCGTAGTTGCTGTCCACACCGATGCGGGGATCACCGGGTACGGTGAAGTTTGTCCCTTGGGTCCCGCCTATCTGCCGGCGTACGCCAACGGAGCCCGCGCTGGTATTAAAGAAATTGCTCCAGCCCTCATCGGGCTTGACCCCACTGCACTCTCGCTGGTGAACGAGCGGATGGACCGCAGCCTCCTTGGGCATCCCTACATAAAGTCGGCGCTCGACATCGCATGTTGGGATATCTTGGGCAAGGTCACCGGTCAGCCTATCGTCAATCTGCTTGGTGGTCGATATGGAGAAACATTTCCTCTCTATCGCGCCATTTCCCAGGGCGATCCGTTTCAAATGGCGGAGAAGGTATCGGGTTATCGCGCCGAGGGCTATACGAAATTCCAGCTCAAGGTAGGCGGCCAGCCGGATGTGGATATCGACCGCATCCAGGAAGTGGCCAAAGTACTGCAAAAGGGAGACGTCCTGGTTGCGGATGCCAACACCGGTTGGAGCCAGCATCAGGCGCTACGGGTTGTCGACGCAGTCCGCGACGTGGATGTTTATATCGAGCAACCATGCGCCAGCTATCGAGAATGTCTGGTCGTACGGCGCAATACGCGAAGGCCTTTCATCCTGGACGAAGTGATCGATAGTGTGTCAGCCGTGATCGAGGGCGTACACGATCAGGCAATGGACGTTGTGAACCTGAAAATCTCCAAGGTGGGTGGGCTGACGAAGGCGCGCCAGATACGGGACCTGTGCGTGTCGCTGGGGATTGCGCTGACCATCGAAGACTCCTGGGGAGGAGATATTGTGACTGCGGCCATTGCGCATCTGGCCCACAGCACGCCGCCTGACTACCTTTTCTCCTCCACCGATTTCAACAGCTACGTCACTGTGAGCATTGCCGAGGGTGCGCCGAGACGAAAAGACGGGCGCCTCGCGGCCTCCGAGAAGCCCGGGCTCGGCATCGAGCCGATATGGGAAGCGCTGGGTGACCCGGTGGCCTCCATCAAATAAGTATCGCAAAGAAAACCGCAGATCTCTCCACTACGCTCCCCCGGATTCCTGCCGAGTTTTGTGGCGTTGATGAAGTTCCTGCGTCTCTCTTTACGGAGAGCCGCATGCGTGGTCGTTGCCAGCCACTGTGAGGTAGGAAATCCGGGTACGCTCCAGTCGAGATGACAAATTTGTCAGGCAACCGACCGCATTCCTCGTTAAGGAAAACTGCTTCGTGTAACAAATCGGCCATCTCGAGGAGAAGACTAGCCTGTGGCCACTTAAGGGTGGAATCAACAGCACGGGCCACCGCGCACTCGACGGGTGCCCATGTTCGACCAACGAACGTGGGCCGAATAAGACGGGCGAAGCCCATCAAACACTTTTGGTAGCTCCAGGGTACGGTTGTTCATTAGGACCGAAGCGATTGCTGCCAGTTGCCTAACAAATTTGTCATCTCGGCCGGAGCGTAGCGAAGTGGAGAGATCTGCGGTTTTCTTTTGCTTGGCTCAATGTCAATCGAGTCATGAAGTGCATCACAGTCCGAAGCACAGAATATTCGGACCCGCGGCCACGGCGACGTATTGCTTACCATCGACCATAAACGTCATGGGCGACGCTTTCATAAAGACATTGGTTGGAAATTCCCACAGTGTCTTCCCGTTTCGCTGATCCACCGCGGCGAAGCCGCCGTTGGGTTGGCCATAGAAGAGCAGTCCTCCCGCGGTGGCAAGCACTCCGCTCCAGGTTTTCGCGCGTGCGTTCCCCGGTTGTGCAATTTCCCAGGCAATCTGTCCCGTATCGATGTTGAGCGCACGGAGAAAGCGCTGGCCTTTCTGATCGGGGTAGCTGGGCTTCTCACCCGTGCATTCCTCCAACGCCATCAGGTAGTAGAGGCGCGTTTGCGGCGAGAACGCAGTCGAGTCCCAGTTCGCGGCATCGCTGGGACAGCCCTCTGGATCCTTTACGACGGGACGGCCGTCGGCTCCAATGCTGGAGGCCCAGTCGACCTGGCGCAAAAACGGCTTCGCCAGAAGAAGCTTCCCGCTGCTCCGATCAATGACATAGAAGAATCCATTGCGATCGGCGTGCAGCAACAATTTCGCCGGCTTCCCCTGATAAACCGTGTCTACCAAAACGTTGGGCTCTGTGGCATCTCGATCCATGACATCGTGGGGAGTGAATTGGTAATACCATTTAAGCTCGCCAGTTTTGGGATTGAGGGCCAGAATGCAATCCGTGTACAGGTCGTCGCCGGGCCGGCTGCGGTCTTCATCGTCTGGCCAGGGGTTGCCGGTCGGCCAGTAGAGCGTATCGTTCGCGGCGTCGTAGGACCCAGTGAGCCAGGTGGAACCGCCGCCCGTGACCGGCGGCTTCGATCCCCAGGTTTCTATGCCGGGTTCGCCGCTGCGTGGCACTGTCCAGTGCCGCCAAATGAGACTGCCGTCCTCGGGTTTGTAAGCGGCCACAAAGCCGCGAATACCCTCGTCGGCCCCGGAAACACCGGCGATCACCCTATCGTGCACGATCAACGGCACCATGGTGCCGCCGTAGTGTTGGCCCTGCCCATCGGGAGCCAGGGCGATCTCCCAGGCCAATTTCCCGCTGGCACGGTCGAGCGCCAGCAGGTGCGCGTTGTCGGTAACGAAGAAGACCTTATCCCTCAAGATGGCCACGCCGCGGTTGGTGCCAAGTTTCGAATCGCCCACCGTGCCCGGACTCGGGGGACGCGCGTAGCGCCAAATCGGACTGCCGGTCAGCGCGTCGAGTGCAAATACCTGGTTGGGGCCGGTGACATAAAGCACACCATCGGCAGCAAGCGGCGTGGTTTCCAGACCAAATGCCTGGATGGGGAACATCCACTTCAGCTTCAGCAGGGAGACATTGCTGGTGTTGATTTGTGTGAGCGGACTATACCGGTTGCCCGAGTCGTTTCCGTTGTAGCTTAACCAATCGCCGGGGCGTGGAGAGCCCCATGTGATTTTCCGTGTGGGCTCTCCGGTGGTGATTGGCCGAACCACCAATCCTGCGTTCAGTTGATGCAGATATGCGGCAAGTGCGCCCCGATCATGTGCAGATAAGTCAGAGAAGGAAGGCATGCCGGCTGCGAGATTGCCGCGCTCCAGAAAAGCACTCAACTGCTCTGCGGATTGCTCCGCTACCCTGGGGTTCATGGCCAAGCCCGGCCCCTTCGCCGTGCCGCGTCCATTCGGTCCGTGGCACCCAACGCAGTGAGTATGGAATAGTTCCTCCGGCGAAGCCTGCTGAGCAAGAACCTGGGACGGCAGCACGAAAAGCAAAAGAGCGAGCAGCCTCATTAGCGTAGATCCGACGGCGAGATGCCTTTGACATAGCCCGCAAAATCGAAGGGATGAGGATGATACTCACCCACCAGTCCGACGTTGGATGTTGCTTTGATTTCGTCCTCCAAACCGAGCGCCCAATAGCAGGCATTCACCAACAGCCGGCGGTTCGCTTCGGTCAGCAAATCCTCGGAAGTCCCGAGCGTGGTAGTGAAGACGCGGGCGGTCTTTCCGCTGTTTCCGGTGTAGCTCTTTACCCAGGCAATGGGCATCATCGGATCATTCACTGCACCGGTAACCGGAGGATCTTTCGGATTCATGCCGGAGAGCACCTGCCCGAATACCAGCGTCTTGCTGTCGCCGGGAAGCGGTAAGCGTGCTTCATACACATCCGTCTTACTCCACAGTTCCCCGTTATGAATGCCGGTCAGAACGGGATGGGTTGTTTCCTTCGGGATTCAGAACGCCCAGGGTGCTTTGTTTGCCGTGGTCGCCGTGATGCTTGATCCAGGTTTCGCCGAGCACCATGCGCCCGAAGCCACCTTCCGGGCTCTTCCAGCTATATTGCGCATACGTCGGGCTCGATTTGAGTTGAAATGCATGTGTAGCCGTCCGCAGCCCTACTATGGGTTTCCCGGAATTGGCATAGTCCACGATGTGCTTCATCTGATCGTCCGGCAGGTCACGAAACCGAGTCATGATCACCATCAGATCCGCAGTATCCAGAGCCTCTAACCCGGGAATATTATCCAGTCGATCGGGGTCGATCTTTCCGGTCTTGGGGTCAATGGCGAACAGCACCGTGCACTGAAAGCCGTGGTGCGTGGCCAGAATCTTAGCCAGTTGAGGGAGTAGTTCTTCGGAACGATACTCTTCATCCCCGCTGACCAGAACGATATGCTTACCCTTTGCCTTACCGTGCGGCTGCAAAACCAGGACAGGTTCAGCCGCGTGTGCTGACAGGGTAGACACCAACAGCATCGCAAGCAGACACAATAACCAGGATCCTCGCTGCATTCGACGATTCCCTTTCATTCGTCAAGCCACATCGCACAACGAAACCGCCTGCGCGAGACCCTCCAGCGGATCGCGCACAGGTATGAATTCCTGACCGACATAACCGGTGTAGCCGACTTCTAAAAGCGTCCGCATGATGGCCGGGTAGTTAATTTCCTGCCGATCGTCGAGCTCACCGCGGCCTGGATTACCGGCGGTGTGCACGTGGCCGATGATGTCGTGATACTGGCGCAGCCGCCGGATGACGTCGCCATTCATGATCTCCACGTGATAGATGTCGAACAACAGCTTTACCCAATCAGAGTTGACCCGCCGGATGATGTCCGCACAATAATCCACATCATCCCCTTGATAGCCCGGGTGCCCCTTCATGGGGTCGGAGTGGTCGCGGGAATTTAGATGCTCCAGGCACAGAGTCACTCGCTTTTTTGCCGCGTAGCTTGCCAACTCCGATAAGCCCTTGACCGTGTTGGCCGCGCCTTCCGCCAAGGGGATTTCCCCGCTGCCCGGATCTTCCGGATCGCACCACTTATAGCCGGTAAAAGCAATCACGTTCGGAACGCCAAAATCCGCGGCCTGATCGATCGCGTGCTTGGTCCGTGCGATGACCTCTTCCTGATAGCGCGGATTGTTCAAGCCTTTGCGGAACGGCGGATCCGGCATGCCATTAAACGCCAGCGCGCATTTTAGGCCGTGCTGCCGGAGCGTAGGCCACAACTCCGCGGGCACCAGTTCCACTTGGCAGCCGAGACTTTTGGCCGTCACGCAAACCCGATCCAGGTCCCATTTCCATTCCGTGGCATTCAAACACCAGAAAGCGAGTGACTGTTTGATCCGCCCATGCCTGATTGCGTGCACGCTTGTCTAGCCCCCTTGATGTTTCGCAAGTAGCAGATTACAGGAAGAGAGGCTACAGATATTATGGGCTCCGGAGAATCCTGTTCATGGCGATGACCTCATACCTTCTGAAAAGTACGATCGTCGGTGCGCTCGGCGGCCTGTTATTCGGCTTTGACACGGCTGTGATTGCGGGCACCACCCAGCAGTTGACGACGGTGTACCACCTCACGCCCTTCACGCTCGGGCTGACGGTTTTTATTGGCCTGGCGGGCACGGTGATCGGCGCCATGACCGCAGGTGTGCTCGGCCAGCGCATCGGCGGCCGCGAGGCGCTGCGCATCATGGCGATTCTCTACACCATATCCGCGCTGGGATGCGCCTTTGCCTGGAATTGGCCGTCGCTGATGGTTTTTCGCTTTATCGGCGGCATCGGCATTGGCGGCTCTTCTGTGCTCGGCCCGGTCTACATCGCGGAACTGGCGCCAGCCAAGTGGCGGGGCAGAATGGTGGGTCTGTTCCAAATCAATGTCGTGGTGGGCATCCTGCTGGCGTACCTCTCCAACTACCTCATCTCGCTGTGTAATCTCGGTGACTTGCAGTGGCGGTGGCAGTTGGGTGTGGCGGCCGTTCCTTCGCTCTTGTTTCTGGTAATGCTCTATGGAATCCCCCGCAGCTCGCGTTGGCTGGTCACCAAGAACAAGACCGACGAGGCCCTGCAGATTCTGAAGATGATGGGCTCTCCGAATTCCGAAGCCGAACTGCGGGAGATTATCGATTCCGTTCACTTGGAGCGCGGCATGGCGGCCGAGCCGCTGTTCAAGCGCGAGTACCGCGTGCCCATCTTTCTCGCTGTCAGCATCGGGCTTTTTAACCAGCTCGCGGGCATCAACGCCATTCTCTATTACTCGAACTACATCTTCGCGTCCGCCGGCTTTAACCAGGTGTCGAGTTCGCTGCAAACGGTACTGATCGGGCTGATGAATCTGCTGGCCACGTTGGTGGGTATGTCGCTCATCGACAAGTTGGGGCGGAAAACGCTGCTGCTGATCGGCAGCGTCGGCATGACGATTTGCCTGGCTGGGGTGGCGGCTGTCTTTTACACGCAGACGCACGCCGGGGCGCTCGTTTGGCTGCTGGTGTCTTACATCGGGTTCTTCTCGGTGTCGCAAGGCGCTGTGATCTGGGTTTACATCGCGGAGGTGTTTCCCAACCGGGTTCGTTCGAAGGGCCAGAGCCTGGGGTCGTCTTCGCATTGGGTTATGAACGCGATCATCTCGTTGATCTTCCCGGTGCTGGCGAAGTACTCCGGGGGCCTGCCCTTCGCGTTTTTTGCCGCCATGACGACGCTGCAGTTCTTTGTGGTGCTGTTCGTTTACCCGGAAACCAAAGGGATTACCCTCGAGCAGCTGCAGCGGAAGCTAGGAATTGCGTAGCCACATGATTGCACGTAAAATAGGTGTCGCACGTATATTACGTGGAGGGCTCATGATGCATCAAAACCGGAAGCAAAATCTGACCGTGAGCCTTTCCCCGGAAACAGTGCAAAAAGCCAAGCTACTGGCTGCGAAACACTCCACATCCATAAGTGGTCTTGTGGCGATGCAAATTGAGGCATTGGTGGCAAAGGACGATGCGTACGAGCGCGCTCATCGAGCGGCGTTGGATCTCATGGAGCGGGGTTTCCATCTAGGGGGCGTTCATTCAGTCTCCCGGGATGAACTTCATGAGCGTTAAGACCTTTGTCGACACGAATGTCTTGGTCTACGCGCACGATATCGACGCCAAAGAGAAGCAGAGAGTCGCAGCGCAGGTCCTGCAGGAACTTTGGGCCCACAAAACGGGCCTTCTCAGCACACAGGTCCTGCAGGAATTCTATGTCAATGTGACACGGAGACTCTCTAAGCCGTTGCTGAAGAAGTCTGCTCGTGCCGTTATAGAGCAATATGCCACGTGGTGCACGGAAACAACTCCTGCGGAGATCGCAGTCGCTTTTCGTATCGAGGACGAGGCTCGAATCAGCTTTTGGGACGCACTCATCTGTGCGGCCGCGTTAAAAAGAGGTGCAGAGCGAATTCTTTCTGAAGATTTGAACGCCGGCCAGAAGATCGCAGGTATTCACGTCGTCAATCCTTTCGCTCACCTTAGCTAGTGACGATTCATACGTCGATCTCTAGGTAATCGGGGCGGGATTGAAGAGGGCAAACTCGTTGTGCAAACCCCAATGATCGGCCCAGGTTTGTTTGCGGCCGCTGGCCACTTCGAGAATCAGCCGGAAGATTTGCTCCCCAACCTCCTGAATGGTGCCTTCTCCGGTGGCGATTCGGCCGGCATCAACATCAATCAGGTCTGACCATCTTTCGGCGAGCGCAGAGCGGGAAGCCACTTTGATCACCGGCGCCATGGCAAGCCCATACGGGGTCCCGCGTCCAGTGGTGAATACGTGCAGGTTCATCCCGGCGGCTAACTGCAGCGTTCCGCAGACAAAGTCACTGGCTGGAGTAGCGGCAAAGATGAGTCCCTTGCTGGTGACACGTTCTCCCGGACCGAAGACACCAGCCAGCGCACTGCTACCTGCCTTGGCGCTTGAGCCCAACGCCTTCTCCACAATGTTGGTCAGGCCGCCGGCCTTATTTCCAGGGGTTGGGTTGGCGCTCCGGTCCGCTCCGCCATGCTTGAGGTACTCGTCGTACCAGGCCATTTCTCGTATCAGGCCACGCGCAACGTCTGGAGTAGCGGCACGCGCAGTTAGCAGATGGATGACATCGCGAACCTCCGTGACCTCGGAAAACATCACCGTGGCGCCGGCGCGCACCAGCAGATCAGCCGCGTAGCCCACGGCGGGATTCGCGGTCACTCCAGAGAATGCGTCGCTTCCCCCACATTGCAAGCCGACCACGAGATCCGCCGCCGGACGGGTTACCCGGGTTCGCGCATTCAGCTGGATCAGGCGCTGCTCCGCCATCTCCATGATGGCGGTGATCATGTCTCCGAAACTGCGATGCTGCTCATCCTGCAAGCGGATCACATATGGGACCTTGGACAAGATAGGCAGGCTGCTGGCCGGTAGCATCTGCGAGGGCTGCAGCTTCTCGCAACCCAGGCTAACGACCATCGGGGCGCCTCCCAGATTCGGGTTCAGGCTCAAATTACGCAGGGTGCGAATGGGTATCTCAGACCCAGGAGCGTTCAAGGCGATCCCGCAACCGTAAGGATGCGTAATAGCCACTACATCGTCGACGTTCGGGAATCGCGGCAGCATCTCTGCCCGGATACGCTTGACCGCAAACTCCACTGTGGCTGAGACGCACTGCACCGTGGTGGCGATGCCGAGGATATTTTTGGTGCCTACCGAACCGTCCTGGTTGAGGAAACCGTCGAAGGTACATCCCTCAAGCCGCGGCAGAGGTTCGGGCACGGCTGTCGCCAGCGGAAGTTGATCGAGCGCCGGAGCCGCAGGCAAGGTCATCACCGCCTCGTGTACCCAGCTGCCCTTTTCGATCCGGGCGGCGGCATATCCGATCGTTACCCCGTATCGAAGAACCGGCTCACCCTTAGCGATCGCCGACAACGCCACTTTGTGTGCTTCCGGAACCGCCTCCAGCAAAGTCAGGCCGGATTCGAACTGCGCCCCCGCGGGCAGACCACCTTCATTGGCGACAATCGCCACATTATCCCGCGCGTTCAACTGAATGCATAAAGGCCGCAAATTTCCCACCCAGACCAGTGTAAGTTGTAATCAACCAGGAGAAATGTGTGAGGAGCCAAATGAGCCGTCGTGACGCCCTCAAGCTGGGCACAGGCACCGCGCTTTCCGCCGCAGCGCCACCTTTATTCGCCTCATCGTTCACCCCGTCTACAGTTGCGGGCGACGACGTCTGTTTCATGCGCGCAGTGGATATCGTGCAGGCGATCCGCTCCAAAAAGCTCTCGGCCCGGGAAGTGATGCAGGCGCATGTGAAACAGATCCACCGCGTCAACGACCAAGTGAATGCCATCGTAACCATGGTTGAGGAAGAGCAACTCATGGCACAAGCCTCTGCGGCCGACGAGGCGCTCGCCCAGGGCAAATGGCTTGGCCCGCTCCACGGTTTGCCGGTCGCAGTCAAAGATCTACACGAGACAAAAGGCATCCGCACCACCTATGGCTCGCCGCTCCAGAAAAACAACGTGCCGGATTTCGATTGCCGGATAGTGCAACGCGAAAAGGAGGCGGGAGCGATCATCCTGGGCAAGACCAATGTGCCGGAACTGGGTCTCGGCTCGCAGACCTTCAACCCTGTTTTCGGCGCCACCCGCAATCCCTACGACCCAACCAAGACATGCGGAGGAAGCACCGGAGGCGGCGCTGTGACCGTGGCTTGCGGTATGGCTCCGTTGGCGGACGGCAGCGACATGGGCGGGTCCCTGCGCAATCCCCCCAACTTCTGCAACATGGTCGGCATTCGCACCTCACCGGGACGAGTGCCCAACGTGCCTGCCAAGTTAGGCTGGTTCACCCTTTCGGTGCCTGGACCAGTGGCTCGTAACGTGACGGACTGCGCCTACTTCCTGAGCGTGCTGGCTGGCTACGACTATCATTCTCCGATTTCGATCGACCAGACCGGCGCTCAGTTTGCCCAACCCCTGGGAGCACGAAGCTTCAAGGGCGTGCGGGTAGCGATGTTCAAGGACATGGGGCTGCCGTGGGACCCTGAGGTGAAGACCGCCGTGCAAGCGCAGCGCAAGGTCTTCGAATCCCTGGGCTGTATTGTCGAGGATGCCGAACCCGATTTCAGCGATGCGAACGAGGCTTTTCTGGCCTGGCGGCATTGGTCTGTCGAGCTGAGCTACGGCGATTTGCTGGCTACCCACGGGGACCAGCTCAACGAATATGTTCACTGGCATGTGGAAGAAGGGCGCAAGCTGACCGGCCCTTACCTATCGCGTATCGAAGCCCGGCGCACGGCGCTCTACCAGCGCCTATGCAATTTCAAGGGAGAATACGAATTTTTTATTCTGCCGGTGAACCAGGTTCTTCCCTTCGATGTGAACACGCATTACCCAACCGAGATTGCGGGCGTAAAAATGGAAAACTACCTCGCCTGGATGAAGTCCGCATACTACATCTCGGCGGCGGGAAATCCGGCAATGTCAGTTCCCTGCGCATTCTCTTCGACTGGGCTGCCGATCGGCATGCAAATTGTCGGCCGCCATCACGACGACTGGGGCGTGCTGCAATTGGGATACGCCTTCGAACAGGCGACGAACATCGGCAAGCGGCGGCCAGTTGTGGTTTAGCGTATAGCCCTCAACCGGCCACCCACACAGAGATGGCGTCAATGAAAGCCTGGTCATCAAGAGCTTGGGAACTGGTTGCCACGGCAAGCGATTGACGATGGGCTTCTGAACGGAAAGCACGGGAGCGGACATCAACAGCCCAAATGTTGATTGGCTCGGGATGCGCCGGCTCCTTCATACGCGGCGACTTGGGTCTGGACGTTGAGCTCATAGCAATTTCCCTAACAAGTTTACCAACGAAGAATGCCCTCTACCGAACCGCGACCTGGACGGGTGCCCCATGTTCGCACCAGCGTACGTGGGCCGAAAAAGACGGGCGAAGCCCATCAAGAGCTTCTACTCATATGGCTAAAAGCATTCGAACAATTCATAATCGGCCCACGTACGCTGGTGCGAACATGGGGGCACCCGTCTATGTCGTGGTTCGGTCGGTCAGGTGGGCGACTGATCAATCTGGTAAAACCGCGCGCAGTTGTCGCCGAGTATCGCAGCCTGCACCGCCACGGGCAATTTCTCCACGTAGTCCAGCACCAGCTTCATCACCGGTCCGTACTGTCCCGAAAGCGTACACACCGGCCAGTCCGAACCTATCATCAACCGACGGGGGCCGAACGCCCCGAACACAATGTCCAGATAGCGTTGAAAGTCGGCGGGGTGCCATTGATTCCATTTCGCCTCGGTCACCATTCCGGAGAGCTTGCAGAACACGTTCGGAGAAGCCGCAAGAGTTTCGAGATCCTCCTGCCACGGAGAAATCAGCCCCTCGGCGATTCCTGGCTTGGCAATGTGGTCGAGCACGAATAGCTGCTCCGGAAATTCTTTTACCAGCTGCACCGCGACCGGAAGGTGTTTGGGAAAAAGCAGAAGATCGTAGGCCAGGTTGAAGTCCCGCAACTGCGCGATGCCATAGCGAAAATCCGCGCGGAGCATGAAGTTGTCGTCAGCTTCATCCTGCACCACATGGCGTACGCCTACCAGCTTGGGGTGGCTGGCAAACCGCTCCAGCTGCGCCGATAGCCGATCCGAACACAGATCCACCCAGCCGACCACGCCTTTGATAAAGGCGTGCTGCTCGGCAAGTTCCAGCAGCCAGCGAGTTTCTTCGAGACTTTGCCGCGCCTGCACGGCGATGCAGCCGTCGAAACCAATGCCCGCCAGCAATGGAGCCAGATCCTGGGGCAGGAAATCCTGCTTAAGGATCCCCATGTTGTCCGATATCCAGCGGTACTCGGTGGGGCTGTAATGCCAGAAGTGCTGGTGGGCGTCGAGTCGCATGGACGTCTGAATGATCAACGATCGATCAGAGGTTGGCAAGCGGGTATCCTGAGGGGAAGGGGTTTACCAAGCTTGCAGAAATACCTTTTGATCGCCCTCGGTGGGGCCTTTGGCTCGCTAGCGCGATACCTGGTTGGCATGTCCGTCATGCAACGGCTAGGGAATCGCTTTCCCTACGGCACATTCGTCATCAATCTGACCGCCTGCGTCATCATCGGTTTTTCCCTCACCTTGCTGAATCGACGCGCAGGATTAGATCCGGCCTGGAGGTTCTTGATCCCAATCGGCTTCGTGGGCGCTTATAGCACCTTCTCGACTTTCGAATGGGAGATTTTTACTTCTCTGCAGTCAAGCGCATTCCTCATTGCCGCCCTCTATGTGTCGCTCAGCGTCCTGCTGGGTTTAGTCGCAGTGTGGCTGGGGGCTCTATTGGCCAGGGTTGTCTTCTAGTTCACTCTTCCAACGACCGGTTCCAGGTAGAGATGACTTTCGTCTCCCGCTCGAAGCCTAATGTACTCACTGAACCCGTTCCCAGAGCCAGCAGGCTGCCCGCACGCGGCGGCAAACCAAGCCAGGTCGCAGCCAGGATTCTGAGGATGTGTGCATGCGCAAACAAAGCAACATCGCCACCGCTCTTGGCCGCTCGATCAATCACCAACTGCGCTCGCGCAGCCACATGTTCCACCGGCTCCCCTTCCGGTGGAGGTGCGTCCCAGATGGACCAGTTCGGCTGCTCTTTGCGAATCTCCGCCGTGGTGCGCCCCTCATAAACCCCGTAGTCCCATTCCCGCAGGTTTTCTTCCGTCTGCGCAACATCGCCGTAGCCGGCAACGCGGCAAGTTTCCCGAGCGCGCAGCATCGGGCTGGTCAGCACCAGGCTGAACTTACGATGCGCCAGGTAATCGCGGATCTTCACCGCGCGCTCCTCTCCCCGCGCAGTTAGCGGAATGTCGGTCTTGCTGGTGTGAGCGCCGGAGAGGCTCCACTCCGTTTCCCCGTGACGAATCAACCACAGTTGCAGATTCAAGCTGGCATCCTCTCACCTTGGATTCGCCTGCGGCTTTTCCAGACCGCCTTGCAGAGTGAAATTTTGAAGCGCAATTGCATTCTGCCAGATGCGGTCGAGGGAGTCGATGTAGCGAACCTCGAGCTCAAACAGGGTGCGCTGCGAAACGATGACCTGAGGATACGCCTGGGCCATACTCCGGTATTTGTCGAGGTAAAGCTCATAGGCGCGGCGGGCGCGGGGCAGCAAGGCGGTGCGGTAACGCTCCGACTCCGATTTGGCGGAAAGATAATTCTGCGCCAACACCTCCGCCTGCTGCCGCAAAGACAATTGGGTGCGGGTTATCTCCTGGCGCGCCTCGTCAAGTTCAGCCTGCGCCGCCTGCACATTGCCTTGATTGCGGTTCCACAGCGGAAGCTCGATGCCGACACTAGCGAAGCTTTGCGCCCCCGTTTTTCTGCCCGGATCGCCGGCCAGCGACTCCAGATTAGCCTGCTCGCCAGCCTTCAATTGCAGGTCCGGCACCATTTCCCGGCGGGCATCCTTCAACCTGGCTTGGGCAATGGCCACCTGCTGCTGCGCCTGCTTCACAGTGGGGCTTTGCTGCGCAATGGTGTCGACAATCCGGTCCGCATCGATCTGCGGCGGCGCGTCGAGCGAACCGTCCAAGGGCGCGGTCTCCATCGAAGGAGTGCCGGCGAGAGCGGCCAGCGATTTGAACTTCTCGATGAATAAACGCTGGGCAACGGTATAGTCGATGGCTGCCTGTTCTGCTTCTACTTCCGCTTGCAAAACGTCGGGTGAATCCGCTTGGCCCACGTTGGCGAGCTGGTGGGCGGTTTCGACGGCGTCTTTTGCTACCCCCACGAGCCGGCCGCGGACCTGCATGAGCCGCTGAGCGCTCAGCGCGTCGTAGAACATCTGCGCCACATCGTTGTGTACCCGCGCCAGCTGGGCCTCGGCCACGATTTGATCGGATTGCTTTTGCTGCTGGTAAATATCGCGGCGGAGGCCCAGCTTCCCCCCCAGCACAATGGTTTGCGCCACGAAGCCACCCTGTTCCCCGCCCCCATAAGAGCCGCCACGAATCTGCTCGCCTTCATAGCCGACGGTGGGATTGGGATAGAGCGCAGCCTGCTTGGCTTCCGCTTCGGAGCGCCGGATAATGGCCGCGGCCTGCTGCAGGGTTGGGTTGTTTTTATCGGCGGAGGCCAGAAAGTCTTCCAGCTTGAGCGGGGCGCGTGTGCTTACACCTTGCAGCGGCTGGGGCACGGCCGGCGGCGGATTCTGAGCAAGAATCGGGGCAGCGCATAACCATAGTACGGACGCAAATCTCTTATACATCGTGTTCTCCGGTTAGGAAATGCGCTGCAACAGCGATGCGTACGGATCATTCGGCCTTTGCGCCTGCTTCATGCGCGCGATCACATCGTCGTACTTGTCCGGCGGCAGCACGCGCAGGAAGGTCATCATGCCCATCATGTAGCCGCTCCAACCGGGACGAAGACCGTAGTTCTCAGGCTTTTCGACCATCTGATCCATGGCCATGGCGGGACCTTCCATGTAGGCATCCTGGGGGAAACCCGGCACCGAGTTCGCGTTTGCGGAGACGTCGCTCGCCATGTCCATGTCCGCCATTCCAGGCATCGCCATCCCGTGTTGCGCCAGCGGCCCATTCGCGGTGGCCATGTCCGAGGTGCTGCCGACGCCCATACCGCGGCCCAGGCTGGTTCCGTAGTCATCTCCAGTAGGAGCCCCAGGGGATCCCTGCAGCATGCCCATGCCGGTGTTCATATCCACACCCGCAGGCTGGCCCGGGCGGCGCGTCATGCTGCCCACATTCGAAGACATCTGGTTCATCATGTGGTGCGGCAGGTGGCAGTGGAGCATCCAGTCACCCACGCGGTCGGCGGTGATCTCAATATCGCGTGCCTGGGCGACGCCGACGAGAACTGTCGTTCCCGGCCACCAGGCCGTCTGCGGAATGCGGCCCCCTTCGGTGCCCGTGACCTGGAAGGTGTATCCGTGGATATGCATGGGGTGATGATCCATGCCCAGGTTGACAAAGCGAATGCGCACCCGGTCGCCCTGCCGGACGATCAGCGGAGTGGACGCCGGCCCCGCCTTCCCATTCAGCAGCAGCCAGTTGTACTCCATGTTCATGGTGTTGGGCACGGTGTTGTTGGGCAAAACGGCATACTCCTGCAAGTGCAGCAGAAAGTCCTTGTCGCAGTGGGGCTGGTTGGGAGTGCGGGGATGCATAATGAAGCCGCCCAGCATGCCTGCCATCTCCTGCATAGCCATGTGGGAGTGGTAGAAGTAAGTGCCCGCCTGGTGGATATCGAACTCGTAAACGAAACGGCCTCCGGGTTTCACCGGTTCCTGGCTGATGCCGGGCATGCCGTCATTGCCGATCATGTCTTCGAAGCCATGCCAGTGGAGCGAGCACGGCTCCGGCAAATGGTTTTCGAAGATAACGCGAACGTGATCGCCCTGATGGACCTGGATCGTCGGACCGGGCGCGCTGCCGTTAAATCCCCACAGGTCGATTGTTTTGCCGGGATGGATCTTTTGCTTGATTACTTCTGCGACCAGGTGGAAGACCTTGGTGGATCCTTCCAGGGTGTAGTCGAGATCGCCAACGTCCGTGGTTACTACCGGCAGAAATGGGGCTGCTAGCGATGGAGAGTGCTTTGCCGGAGCGACAGTATGGGGAGGCGGTGGGGCAGCGGCCGCCGGCGGCATTGGCATCGGCATCTGCATGGTTTGGGCGGAAAGTTCGCGCGCGGCGAAGAGAGCCGCGCCCGCAGCAAAAGCACGCCCCAAAAAGGTGCGTCGGTTACTCATGTTCACTCCTGTGAAGATTGGGGAGGGAGACGAGGGATCGGCAGGCGCAGATTTCCCCCGCGGGCACGAGGAGGGAAAACGCTTAGACGCGCAGAGGGGTAATCAGAGGCGGATCGCCAACGCTACTTCGCAGACCCGAGAAAGCATGGGCGCTTGAGGGAGCTTGCGGAACGACCGGCAGCAAGTCTGGACGCGATCTGGATTCGCTTAACAGGGGTGCAGTCGCGGTCGTCTGGGTGCTTTGGAGTGGCACAACCGCGCAGACCACATCGCTCGCGGCTGGGCAACAATCCACCGCGGCGCTATGAACCGTGGGCTGCGTCGAATGGCAACCGGTCATCGGCATGGAGGGGGCCATCGGGGTGGCGCCGGGCTGATGCTCCATGCACTGTGCCGTACAAACCGAAGACGCTCCCTGCGTTACAAGCAGGATAAGCAATACAACCGCGGTGACCGTGGGTGCAATCCGTTGCCCGGCAGAGTGAAATCGAAGGCTCACGACAAGATTAGAATACGCTACTCTAACCGTTATCCCGCTGGGGAAGCATAAGAGCGGCCGACATCACCAGGTTATAGAGCAGCATCCGCTCCGCCAGGGGGACAACGGCCAACAGGAAGGCCAACACCTGTTGCCCGCGGACAACTGAAAAACCGGCGTTTGTCATGTTTTTGCCCCCGCTTGCACATTCAGACGGGAATCCTCGGAGAAAGTTGGCCGAGTCTTTTTTCCCGCAGTGGTGTTGCGACCCCCGGCACCCCTGGACGGAGAACCGCGACACTCTGGGATAATTGGAAGGACACCCTCCCCGAATGATGGCCTCAAAAACAGATCAACTGGAAACGCCACCTAAGCTCAACGGTTTCGAACCGCTTTCAGTTCCCCTCTTCCGGGATCTCTGGTTGGCCTCCATCGTCTCCAATGTGGGCTCTTGGATGCAGGACACGGCCGGCACCTGGCTGATGACCGTGCTCACCTCTTCCCCCTTGCTGATCGCCCTCATGCAGACCGCGGCCAGCCTGCCCGTGGTCGTCCTGGGGCTCCCGGCCGGGGCCACCGCCGATATCTTCGACCGCCGCAGGCTCCTCATTTTCTGGCAAGGGTGGATGCTGGCCGCAGTCGCCCTCCTCAGTGTCCTCACCTTTTTTGACATCATCTCGCCCTGGATCCTGCTCATCCTGACTTTCCTGCTGAACATTGGCGCCGCCATGAACAGCCCCGCCTGGCAGGCGATTGTGCCGGAGGTGATTCCCCGATCGCAGCTACCCGACGCGATCTCCCTCAACAGCGCCGGCTTCAATCTGGCCCGCGCCTTGGGACCAGCTCTCGGCGGCCTGGCCGTGGCGCTCTTTGCCAGCGCCACCACCGGCTCGGCCTCCGTGTTCTCGCTCAATTCACTTTCGTTCGTGGGCGTGATCCTGGTTCTGTATCGCTGGAAGCGCACTCCTCTCTTCAAGAGCGCGCTGCCCTCGGAGCGCATACGCGGTTCGATGCGTTCCGGAATTCGCTATATGCGCTATGCTCCGATGCTGCAGGCGGCCTTCATACGGACGTTCATTTTCACCCTCTTTGTCAGCGCGGTATGGGCTTTGCTGGCCGTCGTGGCCCATAACGATCTGAAACAGGGCGCCATGGGCTACGGCATTCTGAATGGCAGCATGGGCTTTGGAGCCGTGATCGGAGCCACCAATCTTCCCCGCGTGCGCAGAGTATTGTCTGCCGACAACATCATCGCCGGGGCAACCTGCGTCTTTGTCGCTACGCTTGCAGTCTTGGCCCTGGTCAGAACGCCGCTCATTATCATCCCCATGCTGATCGCGGGTGGCTTTGCCTGGACCAGCTGCATGTCTACTTTGAATCTGGCGGTGCAAGTATCCGTTCCCGCCTGGGTGCAGGCCCGGGCTCTGGGTGCCTACCAGATGATCTTTTCCGGAGGCATGGCCCTTGGCGGTGTAATTTGGGGCTTAGTTGCGGAGCACGCTTCTACATCGAAGTCGCTGCTGTGCGCTGCGGCCGGCTTGGCGCTCACCTTACCCTGGTCGCTCCGCTTTCATGTTCTGCGGGGAGTGCAGCCGGACCTCACTCCTCGCCTTTACGCGCTACCCGCACCCAAGTTGACGTCGGAGCGCGATGACAGTGCCGGCCCGGTGCGGGTGTCCATCGAGTATGTGATCGATCCAGCTGACTATGCAGCGTTCACCAAAGCCGCCCATCAGCTCAGGGATGTGCGGCTGCGGGATGGCGCCATTCGCTGGGGGGTGTACCAGGATGCAACGGATCCCAGCCGCATGAACGAAACCTTTATCACCGAGTCGTGGCTTGAGTATCTGCGGCAGCGGGAGCGGTTCACTGCCAGCGATTTGCAGATTCGCGAGCAGGTTTGGAGTTTTCACCGGGGCAAGGAGCAGCCCCGGATCTCGCATATGTTCTACGCCAAAGAAGTGAGCGATGCGCAGTCGAAAGCTGGGCCGTCAGCAGTGGATGCCAGCCTTGACTAGAGTGTCCTTGAGCCCCTTCATGCTGACGCGAGTGGATGCCTCCGCCGTACCCGAGCGCCAATGCGTTTCCAGACTCACGGCGTGGTGGTAGCCGTCCTTGGCCAGAGCGCGGAACTGGCCTACCCAGTCGACCACACCCCCACCCACGGGTGCCCACTCATACTTCTTGCCCGCCGGGCGCACCACGTCTTTTACATGGCAGTGGCCAATCCGTTCGTGCGGTAAAAGCCGATAGCCATCCGGATAGGGTGTGCTTCCGAGGGCCGCGGCGTTGCCCGGATCCCAGTTCAGCATGAAGTTCTTGTTGGGGATCGCCTTGAGAACGGCGGCCGACTCCTCACCCGTGGCCGTATTGCATGACATCTCATTTTCCAGCAGCAGGATCAGGTTGCTTTTGGCGCAAACCTCGGCAGCGCCCCGCAGCTTGTCGTTGATGGCGGCCCGATAGGGTGCCTGATTCTCCAGCCGCCAGAAATCGAAGCAGCGGATGCGGTCGGTTTGAAATTGTTTTGCCAGTTCTATGCAGTGCAGGAGGAGTTGGTCCTGCTGCTTGAAGTCGAAGCCGGCATGAAACTGGTCGCGCTTTGGGCTTTCCTTGGAGAGCGGGGCTCCGGGCCAATCCACTTTAAAGAGCGGGCTGGCGATGTCGGTCACCCGAAGTTGGTATTTTTCCAGGATCTTGCAAGATTCCTCGATTTCCTTCGCGTCCAGGTCGGTAACGTTCTTCTTCCACATGGAGCGCAATTCGATCCAATGCAAACCGAAATCCTTGGAGGCGATCTCGCAGGCCCGGCCAAAGTCTGGCGTCAGCTCGTCGTTGATGACGGCAAGATGGAAGGGACAGCTGTCGGCTGCAAACGTGGGAAGCGCAGTAACTGCGCCCAAGGCGACTGTTGATTTTAGGAATTCACGGCGCGATGAAGACATCTCGTTGGGTCCCTTTCCGTGGCACGAGATCACGATACGAGATCGGGCAGTCTGTTGCAAACTCCTGCCGAACGGCCTGGAAGAGTCCGCGTGACGCGAACCAACCGCGCCCAACAGCACCATCAGGTACCAATCCGCTCCTGCCGGAACGCACGTTGGAGACGAGGCACCGGTTTCGGAGGATGGACCAAGGCATTAAAAAACACCTCGCGGTCGCGTTCAGAAAGCACAATGGTTTCATGCCTGCTGATTGTCACCTGAGAAGGTCGAGGCATACGATTTCTCCCATACTTCGGACTACCTCAATCCTGCGTCCAGTCGAACAACGCTTCAAGCTTCCGCTTTGCTTATGATTTCGCCGCGCTCACCCGCTCTCCAAGCAGCTTCAAGGCCCGGTGCGCCGAAAGTGCCGCGCCCTCCTGCCAGGCGACGATATGACTGCAATGGTCCCCGGCGAAGATGAATGGACCGTCGGGTTCGAGGAACTGCTGGTACGGACCCTCGTAGAATTCAGCGTTGGCCGCGCCCACGATGCCATTGCGCCGGCTGACCCAGGAGCCAAGGTTGTACGGAATCCTGCCCCAGTTCATGTACATCGGATTGGTCAGCAGCTTGCCGTAACCCGGGTGAAGTTTTTCTACCGCAGCCCGCGAAGCATCGAATTTCTTTTCTATGTTGGGCAGTTTCGAAAGGTCGCTCATGCGCTCGACACCGTAGCCGGAAATCACCACGCCGGTGTCGCTGAACAACTTCGCGCTCGGGTACCACAACAGATTCACCGGCCCTGTAAAGACATAGGAAATTCCCCCGTAGATATGGAAGTCTGTCTCCCAGAAGCGGGTGGACTCCCAGGCAACTTTGAAGGCGTCGTCGTACTCGGTCTCGTTGATTGCCTGCTTGATGCGCGGGGCAAAGTCGTTAGGAATACTCTTCAGGATGCTGATGGGCAGAGCGCAAATACAGTAGTCACCCTCAATCACCTTGGGGGCGCCCTTCTGCATGTAGCTTATCCGTACCCCTTTGGCTGTCTTGCGAATCTCGGTCACTTGCGAGTTGAAAGAGATGACGTCGCCGAGTTTGTCCGCAAACGCATAAGGGATGCGGTCCATACCTCCGACCGGCTGCATCATCGTCGCCTGCATGTCGAGCATTTCTTCGAACATCAACCCGCGCCAGAAGTCGGCGTTGAGCAGGGCGTGCATGTCCAGAGGTGGCTTCAGCTCTTCGGTAACATCCCCCGCGCCGGGAAGACGAAGGGCGCCCGCACGCTCGGACCCCTTATACGTAAAGTCTTTGGCGAGGTCCCCATATTCTTTCAGGAAGGAAAGCATGCGCTCCCGGTCGTCGGCCGTCAGTTCCTGGCTGAGCGCATTCTGCTGGATGCACTTGGCCAACAACTCCGAAACGTGGCCGCGGGTGTCGTTAATCGCTTCCCGCTGCTGAATCGGCTTGCCGCCAAAGGCGTCATCCTTCACTAGCAGCGTGCTGCGCGAGGTGTTCACCTCCACTTCCAAAGGAACGCCCAATTCCCGGCAGTATCCCAGCATCGTGTAGTGGGTCGAGGGCAGCCTCGCCGGACCTGCGTTGAAGTAGCTGTCCGGTTGCCATGCGGCGGTCTGCTTGGTCCCGTCGGTGAACTCAATCGTGGTGCCGTTCCGTATTGTCCAATTGCGGCCGCCAGGACGGCTGCGGGCCTCGAGCACCGTGCAGTCGTAACCGAGTTTGCCCATCTCGTAGGCAGACACCATGCCGGCAATGCCTCCGCCCAAAATCACAACTTTGGTTCCCTTGCCGGCTCCGGGCGAAGGATCCCAAGTGATCGCTCCGGCTTTCGGGATAGGCATGAGCCCCAAGGTTTGCATAACAGCAAAGGCGGCCCCATAACCGCCGGCCTGCCCTACGCGCATCAGTAAATCACGCCGAGTCATTCCCATTTTCCTGTCTCCTTACTTCCACATATTGATTTGCCGATCGTGCTCCCGGGGACAAACGGCGAGATGATTTCACCAACCGAATGGATCACTCCATTCTTCATTGTGCACTGTACATCAGCGGCAGCTTTAATATCCGTGAGCGGGTCGCCGCCCACGATGATCAGATCAGCCAGTTTACCGGGCTCGAGTGTACCGAGGTCCTTGTCGAGAGCATAAGCTTTTGCCGGGATATAAGTGGCCGTCTCTAGCGCCTGCCAAGCAGGGATACCGAACTTCACCTGCGCGCGCAGGTTGAGATGCAACGACGTTGCCGGAATATCGAGCGGCGAATCTGTTCCTGCGAGGATCGTGCCTCCACCGCGCAGTACGCCGGCAATGGTCGACTCTTCATCGCCCAGGCGCTGCAAAGCGTACTTCTGGTCTTCTTTGGTGGCGTTAGCGACGGCGAGCGACAGGCGCTTCTGGTCCCAGGGCGGCGCGACGCGGTGGCGAGGATCGTTCGCCATACCGGGATCCTCCGCATAGAGCGCCGGGCTGAAGGTAGTGGAGATGGTCCACATACCAGACTCGAGCAACAGCTTGCGCGCATCTTCGTAACTCGCCCCGGTGTAAGAGCGGGAGTAGGCATAGCCCGTACGAGCCGTGGCGCTGATGTGGCTCATGCCGTCATTGCCGAGCGCGACGGCGGGCAGAAGATAGTGCGAGGCAGTCTGCACGCCCATCTGCTCATGCGCGAAATGATCGGCCTTTACCATCCACGCATACGGCAGCCGGACATAAAGCTTGACCAGATCAAAGTCGAGATCTTTGAGGCGGTTCAGTTCGCGGTCCAGCTGGGCTTCGCTGGTGGTGGGGATCATCATGCTGTAGTAAACACGCTCGCCATCCACCGCTTCCCCGGTCGGAAAGAGGCGCGGGCCCATTTCCCCGCCCGAGTCATAGCCCTCTTGGCGTTCTTTCGCGCGATACGCCATGTCGGCGAGATCCCGCAGCTCGGTGACGCCATAGGCCAGCCACAGCCGTGAATCGCGGTTGCCGTCGTAGATGGAGGCGATCGAATTGGGGTGAACGTGGCTCTCCCAAAGGCCGGGCATCACGGTCGAGTTCGACGCGTTCACCACAGTGATGTTCGCCTGCGCCGCCTCGCTGTGCGGAGCGACACTCTGGATCCGATTGTCGACGATGAGAATGTCGACGTCCTTCTGCTCGTCAGGGCCTTGCCCCTTCCAGAAGCGGCCGGCATGGATCAGCAGCCGCTGATGGGGCACAACATCGTGGTAGCTCAGGTCAACCGGGACCGGGGTGATCTTTCCCGTATCACGAGCAATCAGGCGCAATTTTCCATCGGAAAGGTAGAGCAGTTGTTTCGAATCCCCGCTCCAGGTCGGCGCGTCGCTGGTTTCATGATTGAGCGCAACAGCCTTGCCGCTGGGCCGGCCGGCCTGATCGACAGGCATCACGTAGAGGAGATCGTCCATGATGAAGGCCATCTCCTTGCCGTTGGGCGAGTAGACGGGTCCATCTTCTCCGCGGGTGGTGACGGATTCGAAAGGTGCAGGTTCGGTGTAGTGCTGCGCCCGCGTGGCGACATCCACGGTGAGGATCTGGCTGGTGCCTTCACGATAGCGTTTGGTATAAGGCTTGACCGCGGCCATCGCGATCGTCTTGCCGTCGACGGTCCACGCCGGCCTGCCGGGAAAGTAGGTAGGACCGGCAAGAGGAACCACTTCTCCGCTAGCAATATCCGCGATCCGCGTGGCGTTCGTGTTGTCCTGGAACGCCAGCCGCTTGCCATCAGGCGACCATGAGGGCATGATTTGCGCGTAATCCGTCGCCGGCGCTACTCGCTTATCGCTTCCCGTAGCCACATCCATGACGTAGATGTTCTCAAGTCCATCCTTGTCGGATACGTAGGCGAGCGACTTGCCATTCGGAGACCATTGCGGGCCTTGTTTATAGAATCCGTCGTGCGTGAGCTGGCGGGGTGCTTTCCCGATATCCATCACCCAAAGCTGGTTCAGCGCGATGAATGCGACCTGGGTGCCGCTTGGAGAGAGTGCGGGCGCCAGAATGCCCTTCACCGGATGAGTGGTTGCCGGATCGAAGCTGTAGTGTTTCGCAGCGTATTTCGGGCGGACGCTCTTGATCGCCGCGGTGAATGGGATCTGGATCTCGGTCTTGGTCTGCAGATTGACTTTGAGCAGATGACCATTGCCGGTGTAAAGCAGCTCATCCGGGGAGACCCACGCTGCAGGAAAGGGGAAGACGTCATCTTCCTTGCCGACCGCGGTTCCCGAAACCATAAGATGGGCGGAATTCATGAACAGACCCGCGCCGTTGAACTGAGTGTAGGCAATATGGGCGCCGTCAGGGGAATACGAGGGGGCCTCCAAACGGCCATCGCTGCCGCCAAGGGTAGCAACTGTATGCTGTTTGCCCGAGGCGTTGATCGCCTCGACCGTCTTGCCCATGAGGCCGGTTCCGCTGATAAAGGCAATTTCTTTGCTGTCAGGCGACCACGTAGGCTCGTATTCATCGGCCTCGCTCGAGGTCCATTGCTGCAGCCGTTGGTCAGCTAGATTGACGGTCCAAATGTCGTAGCTCCCTTTGAATGCCCGATCGGACGAAAACGCAATCTTGCTACCGTCGGGTGAGAAGGTGGGTTCCCGGTCGTCTCCGTGGCCAGTGGTGATCTGGCGCAGACCGGTGCCGTCGGGCTTCATGGTCCAGATATGGAAAGTGCCGCCGGCGTAAGACTGCAGTGCGATGAGATCGCCCTTGGGAGACCAGCTGGGATGGGACGCCTCGGTGAGCGCCTCGGTGAGCTGCTTGGCTTCGCCACCAGCGATGGGCAGCGACCACAGGAGCCCCTGCAGGTCCATCACGATGGTCTGATGGTTAGGAGACAGGGCGATGGAGAAGTCCGTCCCCTCGTGGACCGTGATCCACTTCTGTTGTGCCACCGCGCAAGATGATGCACAAAGAAAGACGGTGATGATCACCCTGCACATGGCGACCGAAATCGACTGCATCCGCATTACTACTTTCTCCTTGGACCACGGAGAGCGTGGTTGAGCCGCTGAGGGAACATCAGAACTCAAACCGTCCCACGAATTGCAACGAGCGCGAGCGGAATTCAACCGGAATCCCGGTAGCCGCGGCCGTTGTTGCTTGAGGTTGCCCATAAGTGGGTGAGTTCACGAGGCCATTGTAAGTGCCAAAGTTCGAGTGATTGAACAGATTGAACGCTTCCAACGCCACCACGACATGAAATCGCTCGTTGATTTTGTGCGACTCCTGCAGCCGGCTATCCACGCGATGGATATTTCTTCCATAAAGCGCATCGCGCTGAGTAAGGTAATAACCAGTCGCAGGGTCGAGGTAGTTGTGCGACGCCTGGTTGTAAACAAACGTGCAAGCAGCATCACCCGTTGCCTGAGGGCAGGTCTTCGACCCGAACGCTGCCTGGTACTCAACCGGTTGGGAAGCGAAGGTCCGGTTGTAACTGGGAACATAGCCTGTCGGTTGGGTCGTGCTCAAGTAGGTCGGGAACGCGTTGCCGGAACCGAAGTGATAGAGGCCCGAAAGGGAAAGACCAAACTTCCACTGATAATCCCCGTTCACGGTAAGAGTATGGCGCTGGTCATCCTGTGCGTTGGCCCACTCGTCGTTGATCCCGTTCACGAAAGGCTTGTTGGGGTAGTAGAAAGGCGATTCGCTGGAATCCTTGTAGCGCGAGTAGGTATAAGCCACGCCGCTTGAGACCCCATGAAGAACTCTCTGCTGTACCCCAAGTTGTAAAGCGTCGTAGATGGAACCGGCGGCATTCGGGGTAAAGAACTGGTTGATATTGGTAAACGCTTGCGCGCAAACATTGAAAGCGCCTTGGGCCGCGTCCGGAGTCACTCCACCGGTGGGGCAAATCACCTGGGTCCCGGCAATGTACTTGGTGCTGGGACTCAGGTTGAACTCGGGATTGGAAGGATTTGCCAGCAAGTTCGAATTGAGGCGAACCCAGTCATGATAAACCCGCGTGTGGACGTAATCCCCAGTAATTTGGGTATGTAACGGCAGTTCGCGTTGCACGCCCGCGGAAAGTTGCAGCGCATAGGGAGTATGCACATTGGGCCCCAGCGGCTGCACCGCCTGGCGTGGAACTACTACAGAACTGGGAAATGGGTTTTGCAGATTCAGCGGGCTGGTCGACGAACCGGTGACCGAATCCTGAACCGACGTGACTCCATTAAAAATCTGCTCGTCGATGACCTGGTTCGCGGCAATATCCGCGAAGTACATCCCGGCGCCCCCTCGCAGTACTGTTTTCCCCGTGCCCGTGGGATCGTAGGCAAAGCCGATGCGGGGGCCGAACTGGTGATTGTCATTGTGGCTGGGCGTCAGCAGGCCGTTGTTGAGCTTGAGGCCGGCGTTGAGAACACCAAGGTCGTTGTCGTAGCGCACACCCAGGTTGAGCGTGAGACGGGTGAAGATCTTCCAGTCATCCTGGATCCAAAACCCAATCTGGTTGCGCGGGATATTCACGTTGAAATTACCGGAGCCCAGGGTGAAGGTTCCCTGAGAACACACGGAATCGAGGTTGTAGGTGCCGTTGCTGTAGTTCCATGTGGAAGGATCGGTGGTGCCATTAGGAAACAGCAAAGCCACTTGAGCCGCCGTGGTCACACCCGCGCAAGCGCTGGCGGTGCCGCGCACATTCTGCTGGAAATAACCGGTGTGCTTGGTGAACATATACTCCCCGCCCAGCTTAAAGGCGTGCTTGCCGGCGAGGTAGTAGACGTCATCGCGATACTGCTGCACATTCTGATAAAAAATCTGCGGATAATTGTAAGGACCTCCCACGGTCACGCTGCCGAAACCGAGCTGAAGGCTGGAGTACAAGGGCAGGTTCTGCCACTGGAAGTGGCTGAACCCGGCGCGGAGATCATTGACCAGCTTGGGCCCGAACACCTTGTTCCAGTCCCCCATGATGCTGTAGTAATTCCTGGTGGCCAGGTAGGCAGTACTGGGGTCGGCGCTGCCGCTGGCCAGCACGTGATTATTGTCGAAGGTGAACCCGTTGCCGCGCACCATGACGTGGTTGTTGGGATTGATCTGGTAGTCGCCGCGGCCCAGGTATTCTTTGGTGCTGAGGGTCTGGGAAAATTGCTGCAGGCTGCTGCCGGGCAAAAGGGATATGGTGTTGATGCCGCTTCCCTGGTGCTCCCCTTCATACGACCCGAAATACCACATTTTGTCTTTCTTGATCGGTCCCCCGAAGGTGCCTCCATATTGCTGATCTGACAACGGCAGCACCTTGTGTGCAATGGGATCGGAGGCATTGAAGGCATCGTTGCGGAAGTAGCCGAATGCGGAACCGTGTATCTGGTTCCCCCCGGATTTGGTCTGCACATTCACATAAATTCCTGACGACCGGCCCACCGTCGCATCGAAGCGATTGGTGATGATCTGGAACTGGGAGATGGCGTCGGGGCTGAATCGAGGCTGACCAAAGCTGGCGTCGGCGGTGTCTTGCGTTACCTGCAGCCCATCCAGATCGATCTGAAACTTGCCCGAGTTTGCGCCGCCCAACGGAGTGTCGTTGGTGATCGCGTTGACCCTGACGCCGGGCACCAGCGTAGAGAGTTCCATGTAGTTGCGGCCATTGATCGGGATGGTGGCGACGTCTTGCGGAGTAATGTTGCCGCCTACTTGCGATGAGGTCGTGTCCACGGCAAGGGTGTTGGCCTCCACGATTACGGACTGATTGGTGCTGCCTACGGACAGCGAGACATCGACCTCGACCAGCTGCCCGATGAGCATGGTCACATTGCGCTTGACGGTGGTGAATCCTTCCCGGGTGACGGTCACTAAATAATCGCCGGCGCTCAGAGCAGGAAACTCGTAGGCACCGGCGGAATTGGTCTTGGTCGAAAAACTGGCGCCGGTCGACTGGTACACCGTTACTCCGGCATCGGCTATGGCCGCCCCTGAAAGATCGGTCACGCGGCCTGTAATGCCGGTCTGTTGGGCTTGAGCGGTAATGGTCAGAATGACAACAAGAAGAAAGGCGGATAGGAACTGAATGCTGCGGAACGATCTCATCTAGCGTCATGACCTCGCGGAAATCAGTGACGTACACATGCCCTGGATTGTGTGGGTGTGATTCGAAAAGGATTAGACACTCTCGACGGGGAGCGTTGCCCGAGCTTTTCGCCCTCGTTGCAAGTGAGCCTACGGTCTTTTGCCGGGCCTGTCTAATTGAAATAATTTAAGCCGTAATAGATTTTTCTGATTTTGGCAGTTGACACCGCGTTAATTCGGCATGAATATCTACCTAGAGTTTCGTCGGTTCCCCATTCAGCAGCACTTCACCCAGGGTTTCAAAACACAACCATCCCCGTTGCATGGCATGTGTCTCTTCGTGTTCTGCGAGGCAGGCGATGGATTTCCGGCTCAAACAGCTACAGTCCTTCTTAACGCTAGCGGCGTTGCTGAACTATGGCAAGGCATCTCAGGCACTGTATGTAAGTCAACCCACACTGACATTTCAGATCAAATCACTCGAAGAAGCATTGGGGGTCAAGTTGTTCGAGCGCAACCGTCATCGGGTCTCTCTGACCGAAGCGGGCCTGGCGTTTTGTGACTACGCGGGGTCGATCCTGAAGACGGTGGCGGAGGCGAGATCCCGCCTGGCCTCGCTGGAGAGTGGATTGCGCCTGCGCGTCTCCTGCGGGCCGGTTGGACAGTACGTGCTGCTCTCCTCTGTGCTGCGCTCGCTGGCCGAGTACGATCCGGACTTCCAGCTTGAGCTCTGCGAATTGACCACGGAAGAACAGATTATAAAACTACCCGCTGGCGGGTTGGATGCTCTCTTCATGGTGAATGCTCTACCGATCCCCGGAATGCGGTTCGAACCGATTTGCAAGGAGAGGGTTGTGGCCATGGTGTCGCGTCATTCTCCGCTGGCCAGGCGCAGGACAATTTCCGTGCATGATCTGCGCGACAAGAAAATCATTGCGCAACCGCACTTGTGGCGCTTACTGGAGCCCTTCGGGATCGCACCCCGTATTCTGGATGTCCCTCACTCATGCGCGGTTCAACTTGCGTATGCGGGTGCGGGGGAAGGCGTTGCGCTCGCCACCGCGTCCATGATGAAGTGTGGATTTCCTGATGTCGTGGCGATTCCCTTTACCGAGACGCTGCCGGAAGTGCAATTAGGCATCGCGGCGATGGAGTCAAATCACTCTGCCGCGCTGAACATCTTTCGCCGGGTGGCAGTGGAGTGCGCCGCGGCGGCCAACCACTTCCTACCTCCAGAAACGCATCGTCCCTACGTTCCTCCCACCGTGGCTCTCCGGGCCTAGGCGTAGTCGCTCGAAAAGCATGCCATATCTCACCGCGCTTTTTGCGGGAGATGTGGGCGGGAGGTCTATTGCCAAGCCAGCGTTAGGGAAGGGACACTTCCTGGCGCAGCGGCAGGTCCTTCGACGAGCCCCCGACCATGAACGTATAACCACCAGGCACCTGCTTCCATCCGCTGGTTTGCTCGTCGTAAACCGATAACTCCCGAGGATTGATCGGCAGGCTAACTTCCCTGCTCTCGCCCGCCTTTAGCCGCACTTTGCTCCAACCCGCAAGCCGCTTGGGCGGTTCCCCAGCGGCGGACGGCAGGGCTACGTAAACCTGCGCAACCTCAGCACCCTCGCGAGCCCCGCTATTCTTCAGCACAAATCTAACCGACGGCTCTTTGCCCGCCGTGACCTTCAAACCGGAGTACTGAAACGTGGTGTACGAAAGACCGTACCCGAACGGAAAAAGCACCGGTTTGTTCTCCGCGTCGTACCACTTGTACCCCACCTTGAGCCCCTCATCGTAATGCACGCTGAACGTCGCCTTAAAATCTTCCGGCTTCAAAACGGCGCCCGCATCCTCTGCCCTGCCCGGTGGTTTCACCAGCTCCGGATGGGGCAAATCCGCTTCACTGCGGGGAAAGGTCATGGGCAGCTTGGCGCTCGGGTTTACTCTGCCGAACAGCACGTTGGCGACCGCATCTGCCCCCTTGCTCCCGGCGTACCATGCCTCGATCACCCCACCGGCCTTATCGATCCATGGCATCAGGACCGCGGTTCCGGTTTCGAGCACCACGATGGTCCGCGGGTTGGCTGCGGCCACCTGTTCAATCAATCCATCCTGTTTCTCGGGCAACGAAAGGTTAGGCAGGTCTGTGCCCTCACTCATCCACTCATACGCGAAGACAATCGCGACATCCGACCGCCGTGCCAAGGCCGCAGCCAACGCCGGATCCGCGCCGGAATCGAACTCCACCTTAACCCCGTTCGCAGCGGCGGATACCGCCTTCAACGGCGAGGTGGGAAACCAGACGTGCGATTGCCAGGGATGAGCCGGCTCACCCGGTGGATCTACCTGTGCTGACCCGCCACCGGAGATCATGCCCGTGTCGGCGTGCGGCCCAATCACCGCAATGGAGTGTACGGCGGCGGGATTTAGGGGCAGCAGACCATTGTTGTTCTTCAGCAGCACTATGCTCTGCTCCGCGAGGCGGCGAGCAATGGCCAGGTCGCCCTCCACGTCGATTACGCTTTTCTGTGTGGGATAGTCGAAGAGCCCGGCCAGAAACATCGAACGCAAAATCCGGTGCGCATGGTCATCCAGCTCAGGCATGGGAACCTTGCCCGCCTCCACCGCGTGCTTGAGCTTCTCGCCGTAAAAATCATCCATGGGCTCCTCATGGTCGAGGCCTGCTGCCGATGCCTTGACCGTGCTGTGAGTCCCACCCCAGTCGGAAAGGACAAAGCCCTTGAACTGCCAATCCCGCTTGAGCACGTCGGTCAGCGTGTATTTGTTCTGGCAGGCATAGTCGCCGTTGATGGAGTTGTAGGAGCACATCACCGCGGCCGGATCGCCAATGCCGATGCCGATATGGAAAGCAAGCAGGTCCGTCTCCTGCATGGCTCGTTTGCCGATGATGACATCGACTTCATCGCGGCCGTTTTCCTGGTCGTTCATCACGTAGTGCTTGATATCACCGATCACATGCTGGGACTGTTCGCACTTAATCCGGTTGCCCACCATCGTCCCCGCAAGCAGCGGATCTTCGCCTTGGTACTCAAACGTTCTGCCATTGCGCGGCTCGCGGGTCAGATTGACGCCACCGCCGAGGCTCATGTTGTAGCCCTGCGCGCGCAGCTCTCGCCCGATCAGGGCTCCATATTCACACGCACTCTCAGGATCCCAGCTTGACGCCGCGGCAATGTTGGAAGGAAGCGCGGTCGAGTAGCGCCCATTCTGCGCACTCATGCGAACGCCGTAGGCAGCGTCGCTCATTTCCACTTGCGGGATGCCCAGCCGCGGTATGCCAAGGATGAAGCCCGCTCCCTGGTTGCCGAGGTAGGTCTTCGGCATCGGCCGGCTCCAGCCCGGCATCCCCTGCCCGTGCATGAGGATGATCTTCTCGTCCAGCGTCATCTCCTTGAGCACCAAATCGGCTCGTTGGTCGGGAGAGAGCCCGGTATTCATCCAGGGTCGCAGTGCGGGATGTTGTGCTATTGCGGGTACAGCCAGGGAATAAACCACGAAAAGCACAACGCTTATGAATCGCTTCAACTTGGCACCATCCATCCCCGATGTTAATCGGACTCCACCCTCGCTGCCAAGCTGCGCTAAGTCAAGTTTACCGCCTCCCGCATAAGGAATGCGTAAAGGAAAAAGCGTCTTAGGTGCCGTGCCGGCAACGCGATCTTTACGCACTCTTTACGCATGATGCTCTCTACTAGGTCCTGTGATAAACGCATGAGGGGCCCTGTGAAATTATCTGCTCAATCTCAGCTACGAATTTCCGTATGGACGTTCGTTTTCTTTCTCATTGCCGGCGGTGTGAGGGCTTTGTCTGAAACCAATCTTCAACCGGCTTCGCCCGCTCCCGATTCGCTGTACACATTGTTCGCGGATGCACCCGCTCAACCGCCCGCTGCACAACGCGGTCTCTTCACTCGCCTGGGTCACGCGTATCTGGATGACTGGACAGTGGATTCCAATGGTTCTCCGGCTCCCGAAGTACCGGCGCGGCGAGGAACTCCGCCACCGCTGAATTCTCCGCCGTTTCCCTCGGCCGACTGGCCCATCGGTGGAACCGTCGTCATTGGCGCCCCGGATTATGGCAGCTACATGCTGATGCAGGCCATCAACGAAAACAAAAGCCGCGTCAAAATCTACGGTTGGTTCGACATCGGCGGGAATGCCAGCACATCCAACAAAGGCAAATACGCCAACAACGAAACTTCCTACGATGTGATTCCCAATTCTATCCAGCTGGACCAGGTTGCGCTTTATTTCGAGCGCTTACCGAATACCGTGCAGAAGGACCACTTCGATTGGGGATTCCGCTTTACCAGCATCTACGGGCTGGATTACCGCTACACCACGGCAAAGGGGATCTTCAGCCAGCAGCTCCTCCGCAATAACAATCAGTACGGCTATGATCCGGTTATGTATTACCTGGATTTCTACGTGCCTGGAGTGGGCCAGGGCACGGATATCCGGATCGGGCGTTATATATCCCTTCCTGATATCGAAGCGCAGCTTGCGCCGAATAATTATACTTATAGCCATTCGATCCTCTACACGTATGACTGCTATACCCAGAACGGCATCAATGTCACGACGAAACTGAGCGACCATTGGACCGTGCAGGCCGGTGTCTCGGGCGGGTGTGAGTCTGCTCCGTGGATTTCAAATGCCAAGCTTACCGGGGATGTGTGCCTAGCCTATAGTTGGAAGGATGGCGGGGATAATTTGTATGCCTGCGCTAACTCTATCAATTCGGCTAAGTATGCCTACAACAATGTGTCTGGTTATTATTTGACCTACTATCATAAAATCAATGCGACTTGGCACATGGATACCGAAGGCTGGTATCAGTACGAGAAGGATGTTCCCAACTTATGTTATGGGCTAAGCCCGTGCATCAGTTACGGCTCCGGCGCGAACATCGGGGCCAACTCGGGCGAGATCGTGGGTCCGTCTCTTATCACGGGAGCCAACGGGGCACAGTGCAATCCGCTGGCCACGCATTGCTTCGCCCCGGATTATGCCCTGGTGAACTACATCGAGCACGAGTTCAACCATCACCACAGCTCGCTGAACATCCGCAACGAGTACTTCGATGACCTCAGGGGGCAGCGCACCGGCAACAAGGCCCGCTACAGTGAGCACCTGGTGGGGTTTAACTTCTGGCTGGGGAGCACAGTGACCTTCCGGCCGGAGTTGCGTTACGAGCATGCGTACGACGTACCGGCGTATGACTCACCATCGGTGAACGGGGTGAGCGGCGCCCCTACCAAGAAGAGCCAGCTCACACTGGCCGGGGACGTCATTTACCACTTTTAAGAGCGGCGGGCTATTCCATTGGCGGCTATGGGCAAAAACGCATGCTTTGTATCAGGGCACGCCTAGCTAGGCGGAAAAAACTCCGCGAGAGTCCCGAAGGGACGGCTGAACTTAGCCCAGGACGACAGTCCTGGGAAATCGCATGCCGTACGAGTAGTCCCGTAGGGACGGCTGAAAATTATCTGGGCGGCTTTCAGCCGTCCCTTCGGGACTGTCGCGGAGTTTTCCGCAGCCCGTTTAGTCGTGCCGTCGTACGAGGCCCGAGTTTTCTGCAGCCCGTAAACGCCCGCACCCGCCTCTCGTGCCGTCCGGACGGCCGGATGCTATCGCCGAAGCGTGAGGGCGACCCGGCCCGAGGGAAGCTGGCGTAAAGATCACTTCAGATTAGGCCCTCACCTTGTGTAAAGTAAGCGAACAGACATAGGAACGGGGCTGACAGAGGGTGATGGATTGATGAGAGTCTTCGGTCGGATAGGTGTAGGGTGTCGCGTTATTGTGCTGCTTGCGGCGGCGTGCTTCACGGGAAGCTTGGCTACAGCGCAGGCTGTAAGCCAGGCAGCCCCGGCAACGGACCGCCTGGCGGCCCTCGAAAAGAGTTCCGCGGCCCAGGCGGCGGCCATCGCGGCGGCCCAAACATCCGGTGATAACGCCTGGATGCTGACCAGCTCCGCGCTGGTTCTGATGATGAGCGGGCCGGGATTGGCCCTGTTTTATGGCGGCCTGGTGCGCAGAAAGAACGTGCTCGGCACCATGATGCAGACCTTCGCCATGATGGCCGTCATCACCGTCCTGTGGGCGCTGCTGACGTATTCTCTGGCGTTCGGCGAGGGAAGCGCCTTTATCGGCGGCCTGCACAACGTCTTCCTGCACGGCGTCGGGCTGGACCCGGATCCCAAGTACGCGGCCACCATCCCCCTGCAGACCTACATGGTCTTCCAGCTCATGTTTGCCATCATTACGCCCGCCCTGATCACCGGGGCGTTTGCGGAGCGCATGAAGTTTTCCGCCATGCTGGTGTTCATGGTGCTCTGGGCAATACTGGTTTACAGTCCCATGGCTCACATGGTCTGGGGCAAAGGCGGATTGCTCAACGCGGCGCTGGGCGGGCGGTTTCCCTGCCTGGATTTTGCCGGGGGCACCGTCGTACACGTGACGTCGGGCGTGTCTGCATTGGTAACGGCGCTGTATCTCGGCAAGCGCCTGGGATACCCCAAGGAGGCGATGGCGCCGCATTCCGTGGTACTCAGCTTCATCGGCGCGTGCCTCTTGTGGGTAGGGTGGTTCGGATTCAATGCCGGCTCCGCTTTGAGCGCGGGCACGTTGGCAACCTCGGCGTTTGTGGCCACTCATTTTGGAGCGGCGGCAGCGGCCGTGGGATGGAGCGCGGCGGAATACCTGCGCAACCGCCACTGCACGGCCCTGGGCGCGATCTCAGGCGCCGTGGCAGGGCTGGTGGCCATCACTCCGGCCTCCGGTTTTGTCACCCCGATTTCCGCTTTGTGGATCGGCCTCATCGCCGGGATCTTCTGCTACCTGATGGTGGTGAAGGTCAAGGCGGTCTTCGGCTATGACGATTCCCTCGATGCGTTCGGCGTCCACGGCGCGGGGGGCACAATGGGGGCTTTGCTGACCGGGGTATTTGCCACCAGCGCCATCAATCCGATCTTCGGCGCGGGAAAACCGCTCGGCATGCTCGAGGGCAACCACGGGCAGCTGCTGAACCAGGCGATTGGCGTGGCCATTGCCTGGTGTCTCTCGATTGTCGGCACCCTGGTTATCCTGTTTATTGTGGATAAGGTAATTGGGCTTCGGTTGAGTGAAGAAGACGAACGCACGGGACTCGACTTGTCGCAGCACGAGGAAGAAGGATACGACCTCGCCAGCTAGAGCATTTTCCCTTCTACCCGGCACGGGGGAAGCTCAGTTATGTGCGGCTTTTTCTGAAGAAAAGCCGCGTCGGGAGCGGTTGCCCTATAGACACCGGACGTGAAAATGCTCCAGCGCAGTTTAGAGTAGAAACACAAACGATTTCTTGAGGAGAGACATGTCAGACGTACTTCGCAACTTTCTTGAGATGCCATATTCTGAAATGGAAGAACGCAACCTGGCGGCTAAGGACCAGCGCAGGCGCCGCGTTCCAGCGGACACGCTCCGCGAGGAACGCCTCAAATATCTCACCGACGAAAAGCATATCAAGGCAGTCACCGTCCTCTTCAGCGACCTGGAAGGCCGGCTGCATATGCTGGACTACGACAAGAAGTTCATCGTCAAGAACGACGACAATCTCACCTTCGACGGCAGTTCCATCCGCGGCTTCACCGCCCAGCGAGAGAGCGATTTGCGGCTGGGCATCGATTGGGGCTCCTTCTACTGGGTCCCGTCCGATTATTTCGGCGCCGGCAAGGCGCTGGTGTTCGGCGAAGTGATCGCGAAGGATGGCAAGCCGTACAACGCGGACATTCGCGGGGTGCTCAAGAGCTATGCCAACGAGCTTTTCGAGCAGAAGGGTTACACGCTCAACGCGGCCAATGAAATTGAGGGATTTCTATTCAAAGGCACCGACGCGGAGCGCCGTTACCACGAGACGCACAGTTTCGAGTATGTCAACACCGGCGGTTACTATCACTCCCTTCCCGGCGACCCGCTGCGCACGTTTATCGACACCACCGCCGAAATACAGCGGGCAATGGGGTTTGAAAACGAGAAGGACCATCCCGAGGTCGCTCCCTCCCAGTTCGAGATCAACTACAGCTACAGCGATGTGTTGACCGCTGCCGATCAAATTCAGCTCTACAAGCTCATCTGCCGCCAGGTGGCGACCAGGATGGGGATGACCGCATCCTTCCTGCCGAAGCCCGTGGTCGGAGTCAATGGCAGCGGCATGCACACCAACGTGTCGATCACCGAGAATGGCAAGAACATTTTCTGGGATGAGAACGGCGAAGAGAAGCTCAGCAAGGCGGGCTGGGAATTTACCGACCGCATTCTTACCCACGGCAACGATATTTGCGTCCTGCTAAATGCCAGCGTCAACGCGTTTCGCCGCCTTGATCCCCACTTTGAGGCTCCCAACCAGATCATGGCTTCGGCGACGGATCGCGGTTCCATGGTGCGTATCCCGATCGGCAATCACAGAAGCATGCGCGTGGAAGTGCGGTCGGTGAGCCCCGACGCCAACCCCTACCTCGTTCTGTATTCGATATTCAAGACCGGCCTCGATGGGGAGACGGCGAAGATCGAAGGTCTGCGCAAGGCCAAGCGGTTCCTGCCTGACAACATCTACACTGCGCTCGAAAATTTCCAGGCTGCGAAATGGACGGACACGCTGCTCGGAGCCGACGTCAAAGAGCGCTATGCGGACTTGAAGAGAGCCTCCGCTGACCGTTGTGCTCGTCTCCTGGGCACGATTGTGAAAGCGCCCGAGGTACAGTTTCACCACGACGTCTACAACCAATTCCTATGGAATAAGTTTTAGGTTCGGGTGCAGTCCCGAAGGGACGTCTGAACTTAGCCCAGGACGCAGTCCTGGGTTATCTCAGAGAGATGATCAGTCCCGCCAGGGACGGCTGACACTTGCTGGCCGGTATTCAGCCGTCCCCTACGGGACAGACTCATCTCTGTTCGCCAACCCAGGACTGTGTGCTGGCCAGGTTCAACCGTCCCTTCGGGACTCATGCGGGCTTTGTGACAGGCAGGGAAAATTCAAGCCGCTTGATCTCCCCCGCAATCGGACCGAAGCCGATGATCGCGCATAGCGCAATCGCTCCTACAAAAATCAGCACGTCATCGAACGACCCGGTCTTTTTCACCAGATAGCCGATGATGATCGGGGTCGTGATCCCGGCCAAATTCCCAATGAGATTGAAGAGCGCTCCGTTCAGGCCCACCATGCCTTTCGGCGAAGTGTCGGAAATGACCGTCCAGCCCAACGAGCCGAAACCCTTGCCGAAAAACGAAAGCGACATCAACAACAGCATCACTCCCTGAGCCGGAGCATAGTTAGACCCGATCATGGTCACCGACAGCACCATGCCGGCCATGATTGGCGCCTTCCGGGCAAAACTCAGCGAGTGGCCTGCGCGCAACAAGCGGTCTGAGACCACTCCACCGAGGATTCCCCCCGTACCACCGCAAAGCGCCGGCAGCGCCGCCGCAAAGCCAACCTTTACGATCGACAGGTGTCGCGCCTGGGAAAGATAAACGGGAAACCAGGTCAGGAAAAACCAGGTCAACGTGGTGATGCAGTACTGGCCGAGGTAGATCCCAACCAGCATCCGGTGGCTCAGGAGTTCCTTGACCGCAGCCCAGGTAAGCAGGGCCCGGGTGCCTTTGGCCAGCCTGTCGGCATTCACCAATCCCCCGCCCTGCTCGATGTAGTCAATCTCCGCGGCGGAGATGAGGGGATGGTCCTTGACCTCGTAAATGCCCTTCACCCAGATCAGGGCAAAGACAAATCCGAGTCCGCCCATGAACCAGAAACAGCTCCGCCAACCGGCCGAGTGGGCAATCCACCCCAGGATCGGAGCGAAGATCATCAGCGCAAAATACTGCGAAGAATTGAAAATAGCGGAAGCCCGGCCGCGCTCATTGGCAGGAAACCAGGAAGCGACGATGCGGCCATTCCCGGGAAAAACCGGCGCCTGAGCAAACCCGGCGATCAGCCGCAAACCAAAAATCACAATAAACGCGGCGCCCGCGGCAAGGTAGCCGGCAAAACCCGTGAGCAGGGCGCAGACAGACCATACGACAATGCCGATGCCGTACACCAGCTTCGATCCAAATCGGTCGAGCATCGCTCCCGATGGCAACTGGCCCAGCACGTAGGCCCAACTGAATCCGGAGAAGAGATAGCCCATCTTCAGGGGGTCAAGAGAAATGTCCTTTGCCATCGCGGTGCCGGCGATGGAAAGCGCCACCCGGTCACCGTAACTGAAACAGCTCACGGCAAAGAGAATGGAAACAATCAGGTACCGTACCCGAGTCTTCTTGGTCTCCCCCAAGGTCAAGACCGTCCTGCGATCAGCTTCGCTAGCTCCTGCAGCTCGCCCTCGGTAAGATCGGTGAGCGGCGAACGCACCGGCCCGGCCGGACGGCCTATGGCTTTCATCCCGGCTTTGACAATCGAGACCGCGTATCCCCTGCGGCGATTGCGAATTTGAATATAGGGCAAGACAAAATCGCGCAAACTGGCATAGACCGTTGCATGATCGCGGCGCCGCACCGCGGCATAGAACGCAAGCGCAAACTCGGGCAGAAAATTAAAGATGGCCGACGAGTAAGTGGTGACGCCCAGTTCCAGATAAGGCAGGGCAAACGTCTCCGCTGTGGGCAACCCGCCGATGTAGATCAAGCGGTCGCCGAGTCTCGAGTAGATCCGCGTCATGCGCTCAATGTCGCCGACGCCATCTTTGAAGCCCACCAGGTTGGGGCAGCGATCACACAACTTTGCCAGGCTAGCGTCATCGAGAATGGCGTTGTCGCGGTTGTACATGATCACGCCCAATTTTGTGGAAGCGCACACCGCCTCCACGTGGGCGGCTAGCCCTGCCTGCTCCGCGCCCACCAGGTAGGGCGGCAAGAGAAGGATTCCATCGGCCCCCGCCTCCTCAGCAGCCTTGGCGAATTCTTTGGCCATCGCGGTGCCGTAGCCACAACCCGCGATCACGGGTGCTTCGCCCGCTTTCTGGGCAACACCGGCGCGTACCACCGCGGCGAACTCGCTGGGAGTGAGCGAGAAGAACTCGCCTGTGCCGCCGGCCACAAACAAGCCGGCGGGCTTGTAGGAAAGCAGCCAGGCGACGTGCTCCTGGTACGGCTTAGGCTCAAACTCGAAATTCTCACCAAAATGCGTGACGGGAAAGGACAGCAATCCTTCTCCCACCTTTTTCGCCATTTCTCCTGGACCCATCGATTTCATCGTGCCGCCTTCTTTAAAAAGCTCTCCAGCAGATTGTTAAACCTCTCCGCGTCATCCACGAACAAGCAGTGGCCGGCATCTTCGAAGACTTCACCTTGGCCGCCGGGAACCGAGGAGGTGACAAGCTGCACCGCCGCGCGATTGTTCTCTGTCATGACAGCAAGCACCGGAATGTTGATCTTTGGCAGCAGGGGGCGGAAGTCATTCTTGACCGCAAATTCGGCCAGCATGGCAACCGCTGAGTTGGTGGGCGTCTTAAGCGAAGCCGTGGTCACGCTTTCCAGATATTCCTCCGAATGGGGCTTGTGATACATGCCGCGGACAAAATCGTGTGCGAACTGCTTACGGTCAGCCTGAAAGTTGTGCAGCATGGTGGAGCGACGGTCACGCTCTTCCTGAGTGGAGACGGTGTAAGGGGTCATATCGACCAGAACCAGACCGTGCAACTGAGCGGTGCCAAACCTCTCGACGAAGGTGAACGCCTCATGCACGGCCAGCGACCAGCCCACCAGCACTACCGGCGCGCCACCCAGATGATCGATCAGCTCTTTATAATCCTGCGCTCGCCGGCCGGGATAGTTCCCCTCAGCAGGCTTGTCGGAGGACCCCTGTGAGCGCGGATCCACAGCAACGACGTGGTATGCCTTGCTGAAGTAGTCAATCTGGGGTTGCCAGATTTCCGCCGGCATCGTCCATCCCGGAACGAAGAGGATGGTGGGCCCGGCGCCACTCTCCAGATAATGGATCCTGGCCCCGTCACTGGTGGTAAAGAAGCCATCCTTCACCGTGGCCGCTCCCCAAAGAACCGGTGGAACGAGAAGCATGCACAGAAAGACCAAAGCGCAAACCGGCAATCGTTCTCTCCCCATTTCTTAACCCGCATTTTCCAGGGACTGGATCAACGCGCGGATGTAGCCATAGCAATAAGCAAATGACTGCAAACCGTTCGGGTCGTTCGGCGCCACCGGAACATGGTCCGGCATCAGCATATAGGGATAGCCGACTTCTTTGTACACCCGAATCGCCTTTACGAAGTTAACGTCCCCCTCATCGGGATAAACCTCCAAAAATTCGTTGCGATGGCCGCGAATATTGCGGAAGTGCACGTTGAAGATCTTGTTCCGGGTACCGAAGTAGCGGATGACATCGAAAATCTCCGTGCCCGGATCCTGCAGCATCTCGGATACCGTGCCCTGGCAAAAGTTCAGGCCGTGGTACGGGCTCTCCCGGATGGAGATGAACTTCTTCAGCCCATCGACGGTGCCCAACACCCGATCCACGCCCTGGTAGCCTTCGGGCGGCATCCCGGGGTCGTGGGGATGGCAGGCCATGCGGATTTTGTACTCATTGGCGACCGGAATGATGTGGTCCAGGAAGTAGGTGATCCGCTCCCAGAACATGTCCGCATCCACATGCCCAGCCTTGGTGAGCGGAGTTTTGGGGTGGGCTTCCGACAACTTCCAGGTGCTATACATCGCATCGCCCCGCCCCGGTGTGCGGCCGGTGCGCACCACACCCAAAATGCTCATGTTGTATTTAATCGAAGGAATGCCGGCCTGGGCGCAATTCTTGATCAGGATCTGCAGCGATTCAATATCGCGATCCCGCTCCGGACTTTGCGCCAGCATGATGGACGGATGCTTCTCCGTGTCGATGTAGCTTGACTCCAAAAAAGGAGGAGCGGTGCAGTCGATGCTGATGCCGCATTTGCCCGCGAGGTCCACCATGCGGTTCAGTTCTTCGACGGTCGCGTAGATGCGGTCGCCTTCGATTTCCGGGTAGCCGCAGATATTCTTCACGCTGTACCGCGCCAGGTACTTCAAGTGGGTTTCGTTGGTGGGCGCGGTCTGATCCCCCACCTTCATCAACACCGGCCTGGCGGAAGCCACCTTGGGCACAGCGGCAGTGGCGAATTCATTCGCGGCTAATAGTCCTGCTGCACCGGTGGCAGTAATGAATTTCCTTCGATTCATGGTTAGTTCCCTCACTTGCTCGTGGCGCCCACCACTGCGCGGATCATACCGTCGCTCTTGCTTAGGATGTACAGCTCGCCTTCCCCATCCATGCAGAAGCGGATATCGGCGCGGCCTCCGGCAATAACGGCTAGTCCAGGCAAACCCGCCGCCGACCCGCCGCGGGCATGGTAAGCAATCTCGGTAATCGGCGACATCGTACTATATTCCTCCTTGCCACCTCCCGGCTTCTCCCATTCGATGTTCACCTCGTGCAAGGCGGCCATGGTGGCCGGGTTGCCGTCATCCGCGGCTAACATATCGTCATAGTTGGCATACCAGAGCCGGCCGGTGGTGATATCGCCGAAGAGGTACTTGCCGCGCAACGCCGCGATCTTCCCCCGATAAACATAACCGCTGGTGATCGCGTCCCCGCCGCTCTTGACATGAGCGTACTGCACCACCGGGTAAGCCGGAGTCACCATGCCCGCAGTCGTGCTGTCACTCACCCGAATCGGAATTTGGTCAGGATCAGGCAATTTGCTGGTGTGATTGTCGGCATTCAGCTGTTCATTCCCCTCGCGCCACGAATAGCCATAATTCGCGCCTTTATGGACAATGTCGACCGTCTCCCACGTGTGCAGTCCCACCACTGCGACAAATAAACTGTTTTTGCCGGGATTGGCTGGATCGACATACCAACTCATCCGGTTGGGGTTTCGAAAGCCATAGGCCCAAATTTCTTTGCGCGCACCGGCAACCGCAACAAAGGGATTGTCGTTGGGTATGCGATACCGGCCATTGTCGCTGACGGTGCTCGAATCTTTATGCTCATTAAGGTCGGGGATGATGCGCAGAATCTTCCCCACAACCGTATCCAGACGCTGCGGATTCTGCCGCATGACGGGATTCGTGGATTCTCCAGACCCGCCATCTCCGCAGGCGATATAGAGAACCCGCCAATCGGGAGTTCCCCGCTTTGCGCTGGGATCGAAGATAAACTCGCCCATGGGATGCGACGTGGTGTTGAGTTGTACTCGCAGCAATTCGCGCGCGGTGCCCTCGAAGGTCGCGTTCGCGATGTTCGTATCCGTCCATTCCACAACCACTGCTTCCCGTTGTAACGGTCCCGGGGTGGGGATCGCCGCGGTGACCGTATACCCTGGAAGTTTTGCCCGGTCGGGGCTATTGGAACCTGGCAACGCAGGATCCTCAATATGGATGGTATAGAACTTGCCGTTGTGCGCGTAGTCCGGATCGAAGAGGAAATTGACGAATCCGTTGGCGTAACCTCGCGCGGTCGTCATCTTCGGAAACAGCCCATTCAAGTTGAGGTAGGTAGTAAAGGTCTTGGTCTTCTTATCGAAGATGTACAGCGGCCCGTTCAGATCGTTGATGAAGAATCTGTGCCGGTTGACTCCGGGCTCTTCTCGCAGAAAATTCTCTCGCGAGAGATAAACGTTGTTCATGCCTTTGCCCGCTAACGCGCTGGTGATTGGCATCGCCACGTAGTCCTTGACCTCGATCGTAAGCTGCTGGGCCGCGACCGGTAACGCCGCACACAACGCTGCCAATGGAACGACTCTCAGAACCTGCTTCATGGTGCTCCGTCAATATCGAGGTTGATCCGATTCAAAACGCCCGTGAACGGAAAAGGGCTCTCGTAATCGCCCACAGGGGAGGCGGTGTCCTCGCCAATGTCAAACGTGTCTTCGAAGGAGAACCCAGTGAGCACGGTCTGTGGCAAATGGGCTTGGCCAACCTGTTGGTCGTTGACGAAAAGCGTGGCAACAGCGCTTTTCCCCTTGCCGCCCCCGCTATAAGCAAACTGGAGCGTGATCTTTGCGGGTCCTGGCGGAAGGGCGGTGGGGGATGCAATCGTCGTGATCTGCTGGCGAAAGAAATTATAGGTGTACGTGGGCTTCCCGTCTTTGAGGTACAACGAAAACCCGCCGCCAATGCCGCCATCGGCCATCAGGACCCCATTCGCGCCTTCCTTGGGAATCGTCACGTGAGCGGTAATCGTATGCGAGCGGTTTTCGTACTCCGGTGTAAGCGAGAGATAAAGATGGCCGGTCGGTCCCCAGTAGGTGAAGTGTTTGCCGGTGGGACGCGCTTGCCTTCCAGACCACAAGGGATTCAGCGGATACACCTGGTTCCTTTTGGCCTCCTCCGCAAAGAGCGACTGCAGTTCCGTCACCTTGCCGGGATACTGACCAGCCACATTGCGGGCCTCGGAGTAATCTTCGCTGAGGTGATATAGCTCCCACGGTTGTTGCAGCATGGTGTCGGGCGCAGGTGGGAGCCACGTAATCTGGCCGCTGAGACTGGCCGCGATCCAGCCGTCGTGGTAGATGGCACGGTTTCCCAGCATTTCGAAATACTGCGTAGTGCGCTTGCCTGGGGCGGAAGCGGAATCGAAGGTGGAAACCATGCTGATGCCGTCAACGCGCTGCTGCTTGACGCCGTTGACTTCCTTAGGCTCGGGAAGCTCCGCAGCCTCGAGGATCGTGGGCGCGACATCGGTGATGTCCTCGAATTGGTAACGAAGTCCATTGGCGTCTTTGATCCGCTTGGGCCAGAAGGCAACCATGGGATCACGCGTGCCGCCAAGGTGCGACGCGAAGCGTTTGCCGTACTGAAACGGTGTATTGCCGGCCCATGCCCAACCGACCGGGTAGTGAGGCTCCGTAGTCCGAGACCCAAGCTCGTCAAGCTTGGAAAGCATGGAAGCGGTCGTCTCGTGGACCCCGTTGATCTGTCCCATGCCGTTCGAAGTGCCGGAAAGGCCGCCCTCCAGACTGGCGCCGTTATCGCCGGCGATATAGATGATGAGCGTGTTGTCGAGCTGGCCGGTTTCGGCGATCGCGTCGATGACCCGGCCAAGCTCGTGATCACTCTGGGCGGTGAAGCCGGCGTAGACCTCCATCAGCCGGGCGGCGACCTTTTGCTGGTCAGGGCTAAGTGAGTCCCACGCTGGAATCGAGGCTGGACGAGGAGTGAGTTGGGTCTCGGGCGGAACGACTCCAAGCTTCTTCTGCCGTTCGAGGACAAGCTCGCGGTATCGGTCCCAACCCATGTCGAATTGGCCTTTGAATTTTTCGATCCAGGACCTGGGAGCTTGCAGAGGAGCGTGGCTGGCTCCGGGCGCGTAGTAGATGAAGAAGGGCTTCTCTGGCGCAAGCGACTTCTCTCCCTTGAGCCAGTCAATGGCCTTATCGGCCAGGTCTTCGTTGAGGGTGTAGTCGTCCCTGCGGCCTGGGGGCGCCGCCATCTGGACCGGCTGTGTGCCCAGTGTGAGTTCCGGGTACCACTGATCGGTTTCGCCGTTAAGGAAGCCGTAGTAATAGTCGAAGCCCTGGTAGGTTGGCCAATGGTCATAGGGGCCAGAGGGCGTGTCCTCTTTCTCTGGAATCAAGTGCCACTTGCCGAAGGCCGCCGTGGCATATCCATTGTCGCGCAGCACCTCGGGGAGAAGCGCGGCGCTCTTCGGTATGGAACCGGTGTATCCGGGAAAGTCGGTCGCGAGATTGGTGATGACCCCGACACCAACAGCGTGGTGGTTGCGACCGGTGAGCAGCGCTGCCCGGCTGGGAGAACAGAGCGCCTTGACGTGGAAGCGGGTATAGCGCAGGCCGCCGGCCGCTAGCCGGTCCAGCGTAGGCGTGGGGATCAAGCCGCCAAACGTGCCGGATTGGCCATATCCCTGATCATCGAGCAACACGAGAAGCACGTTGGGCGCGCCGGCCGGTGCGCTGATGGGAGGGACGGAGTCGGGAGTCGAGTCCTTGTAAGTGGCGCCAATCGTACCGCGAAACGGCGCGGGCGCAATCGGCAAAACCGAACGGTCCTGCGCGGCCAGGGTCTGCACCACTCCAAAAAGACAAGCGGTCGCGAGCGCGTGCAGGGATCTTCGCATACTCTGATTATCACTTGCCGCTTTACAGGCCGCGCGAGAAAAACATTTCCCCGAAGGGTTCCGTAGAACTGCAGATCCCTCCGCTACGCTTCCCCGGATTTCCTGTTAAGTTTGGTGGCCTTGATTCGGTTCGTGCGGCTCTCCGTAGAGAGAGACGCAGTAACTTCATCAGCGCCACAAAACTCGACAGGAAATCCGGGGGAGCGTAGTGGAGGGACCCGTAGTTTTACGGGACCCTCAGGAACGCACAACCCTAAAACGTATACCGCAACGAAGCCTGCGCGCGCCGGGCATTGGTTCCATCGGGGAAGCCCCCCGACGCGGTTCCAGCGCCGTAGCCGTTCTGCAACTGCAGGATCCCGCTGTTGCTGGTCGAGTCCCAAAGAGACTTGTACACCGTCTGGTTCACCCCAGTAATGCGGATGTGATTGAGGGCGTTGATGGCTTCAAACGAAAGCTGGACCGTCTGTCCTTCGTGGACATTGAACGTCTTGGTGAGGCGCCCATCCAGCTGAACCGTTTGCCCCAGCGGTAGATTCGCGGTAGGAAGAAAAGGAACACGGCTGCCGCCCGGAGTCTCGGCGCCGATACCGCTCAACGTCGGGGTGGGAACATATAGGCGAGGATCGGAGCCGGTGGTCGTGTGCCCCGTCGGAATCGATCCCGCAGGAGCGGTGGCGGAAGTGAGCCCTCCAACGGTCAGATAAGAGTCGACGTATTGAGACGAGGCGAAGGTGAAGATAGGAGCCAGAAGCCAGCCATTCAGGGCCTGCTTGGCAAACATCGATCCGGAGCTCAAATCCGGCGAATTCAACACCGCTGAGATAACTAGCCGATTGCGCTGATCCTCAAGCGACCGCCCCTTCTCGTACGCGTACCCGCTTTTGCCGTTGATGATGGAGGAACCGTTGAAGTAAGTGTCACCCTGATCCGAGAAGTAGTAGTTGCTGGAAAACGTGCCTTGTCCCAAATCCTCGGAGTGGGAGAATGTGTAAGCGAAGTTGGTCTGCAGGTACTGTGTCTCGCGGTGGTGGAACTCCGCAATGAGTCCGTCGTACCAGAGCCGCCCGCCGTTGTCGATTTGCAGAATCTTGCTATAAGCGGGGTTATAAGTAGTGTTGCCGTTAGCAGCGTTGAAGTAGACCGGCGTGCTGAAGGTGCCTGTCCGCTGCCCCGACTGGTTGTAGATGGCGTAGGTGTCGGTGCCGGTAGGCGGCCCGGCGTTCAAATCCGAACGTTGCAAGAACTTGAGCCCGCGCGAGCCGATGTAGCCGACGTCGAAACTCATATTCCTACCGACGGACTGCTCCACACTCAGGTTCCACTCCTGTACATAAGGCGTAGCGAGCGACGGGATCGCAAACCCGGAGTTGATGGAACTAGGACTCAAAACCGAGTTCACCTGCGACAAGCTGGTAAAGGTGTTGGGAAACGTGGGCGCAACGGCAAACTGGGTGGCACTCGTGTTGCTCAAGGTGAAGGACTTTCGGATATTGCCGCCAAGCTGCTGCAAGCGCGTGATGGTTGCGCCCGGGAGCCGGTTGTAGAAGATGCCGTAGCTGCCCCGGAGGATGGTGCTCTCGTGGTTCATCTTGTAAGCAAAACCGACACGCGGAGCAAAGTTGGTTGTGGGCTGGTTGATTTTGCCCACGCCGGGCTTGGTGGCAGCGTAGGTAGGCAGCTGCGGCTGAGTGAAGCTGGCGTACTCATAGCGCAGGCCGAGATTGAGCGAGAGACTCGGTGTGATCTGGTACAGATCCTGGGCGAAGAAATCGTAGTCGCGGATCGAGATACCGGTAAGCGGATGACCAACGGCCTGAGCGAACGTGGAGTAATGCTTACCCGAAGAACTGTAAGGCGAAACCGTCGAGACCGGATCGGTAGCCTGAGGGGTGAGGTCGTAGGCGAAGTTGGTGAAGGTGGTGTACGTGTATCCACCGGGGCCGCTGAAGACAGCGTTTTCCACGCTACGCAAGTAGGCAAGATCCAAGCCGTATTTGAGCTGGTGCTTGCCCTTGCTTTGCGAGAGGTTATCGCTCAGGTCGAAACGCTTCTCCGTGGGCTGAATGTTGGGCAGCTGATTCAAAGACACGCCGAGCGTTGAAATACCGGCCACCGTCAGCGAAGAGCGCACGTTGTCCGGCGGGGCCAGATCACTGGGCAAACCCTGGAAGCGGCGATCCGCGTTAAACCCGAAGCGCGCCTCGTTCACCATTGAATTCGAAATCAGATACGTGTTCGCAATGTGGGCGTTGCGCACGTGGGTGTTGATGTTGTAGTTGGTGCCGGAGGCTCCGGTGCCGTCGGTGGTGGCCGCGAGACTGGTGCCGTTGTGAGTTGCGGAATAATTTACCAGGTTGAAGTTGGCGCTGTAGGTGCTCTTATCGCTGGGCCGGTAGTCGAAGCGGACGAAGCCGGCATTTTGATGCAGTTTTCTGGCCACGGTGCTAGGTACGGAAAGGCGGTTGAGGAAGGTCTGTGCCGCGGCGCACTGCGATGCTGTGGCATTGCACTGGCCGGCAAGCAACTGCCCGGTAGTCACGTTCACGATGGTGGGATCAGAAGCCAGACTGCTGACCAACGGAAAATTCCGCGTGGTGCCTTCATAGCTGGAGAAGAAGAACAGTTTGTCTTTCACGATGGGACCGCCCACCGTTCCCCCATACTGGTGCCGGAATTCCGGCGGATTGTAGGCCTTGCCGTTGAGCTTCGAAAACAGGTCCGTGGCGTTGAGGGTCCGGTTGCGGAAGAACCAGAAGCCCGTCCCGTGAAATTGGTTCGTACCGCTCTTGGTGAGGAGATTCACGACCCCGCCGGCGCCCCGGCCAAATTCAGCCGAATAGCCGAGAAGTTCTGTCCGGAACTCCTGCACGGCGTCCATGGAGATATTCGAGAGAAGCGCCTCACCGCCGGCGTTCTGAATGAACCACTGCTGTGTGATATCGACTCCATCCAGCAAGAAGAGATTCCCGGAAGGAACGCCGTGAAAAGCAACCTCGCCGCTCGTCGCGTCTGGCACGACGCCCGGGGAGAGCAACGTGAACTGGTCGGCGCGGCGGCCATTGATGGGTAGATTTGCGATCTGCTGCTGATTGACGAGTGCGGAGACCTCCGTCTTGCTCGGGTCAAGCATGGAAGCTGTGCTCTCCGACACGGTGATGGTCTGGTTTGCGCTCGCCAGCGCCAGCTTGATCGGAACGGCAAGTTCCTCGCCGACATGCACGGTGATGTCGGTGGTTTTCGCGGTGCTAAAGCCTGGAGCAGAGACCGTTACCACGTAACCCGGAGCAGGAGGAAGCGAGGGTGCAAAGAAAAGTCCGGCGCCCGTGGCAGTCACCTTGCGGTCGATGCCCAAGCTCGCGTTGGTAACCTCGACGCTGGCATTGGGTATCGCCGCGCCACCTGGATCTTCCACGCTACCATTGAGCGCGCCGAGACCGGCAAGCGATTGTCCGTGCATGGACGCAGCGCTGCCCAGCAGCAGAAGGCTACACAGCAAAAGAAAGAAAACAAACCGGCTAGATACACGGGGGCATGAACGTCTACGTACTGGCATAGGTCAAAACCTCATGAAAGTAAGTGGCGACTGCGGCGCTACGGCGCGCTTCTGGGAATGGCCCGCGACGACGGGGTGGGGGCCTTCAGCTCTTATGGTTATGCCAATAAAAACACGAGCCGCGCCCGCTGTCTAATAAAAACTCCAGACGACCTGATTCCGGACGACGAAAATTGACTTCCGTCCTGGCATATGACAATTTCTAGAAACCTTTGAGCAGAGTTCGAGGAGGGTGCATGGAAAATGCGCACAACGGGAGTGCGGGCCTGACGCGCCGGGATTTTCTGGCCGCCACGATCATCACCGGCGCGACCGCGCTACCCGGCTTTGCCGTCGCCGAAGTGTTGGCCCCGCCCGCGCCCCCCAGTTCCATCGACCTGTTGATCTCAGGCCCCGACGTAGTGACGTTTGACGACAAAGACACCGTGATTACCGACGGTGCGATTGCCGTGCGAGGCAACGCCATCGTGTGGCTCGGCAAGGCCAGCGAAGCCGCCTCGCTGTTTACCGCCAAAGACACGATCAACGCCGCCGGGCAGATCGCGATGCCGGGCCTCACCGACACCCACTACCACACCGCCCAGCAATTTCTGCGCGGAGTTCACCGTACGACGCACCGCATAGGCCCGAACTGGAAGAAGGTTCTGATTCCCTTTGAAAGCGGATTGGCGCCGGTCGACGTGTACCACAGCGGCATGGTGGGCTACACCTCGATGATTAGCGCGGGGACAACGTGCTTTCTCGAGGCCGGCGGGCCGCATCCGGATGAGATGGGCCGTGCCGCCGATGAAGTCGGTATTCGCGGCAGGATCGCGCTCAATACGTGCGACATGGATGGCCAGGGCGGTCCACTGCCGAAATCGCACCTTATGACCACCAGCCAGGCGCTCAAAGAAAACGAGGCGCTGGTCAAACGCTGGAAGACACACGACCGGGTCAATGCGTGGCTTTCGCTGCGTCAAATCATAGTCAATACAGAAGAGCTGCGCGTCAACATGTCTAAGCTCGCCGATGAACTCGATGTCGGCATTCACACCCATCTCTCCGAGGGAACGTACGAAGTCGACTACACCCTGGATAACTACAATCTCCGTCCGCCCGAGTACTTCGAGAACATCGGCATCTTTAACAAGAGGATGCACTGCGCACACTCGATTTTCCTCACGCCGCCGGAAATTGATTGTTACGCCAGGCACGATGCGTCGGTGGCTCATTGCGCGTTCGGCAACTACAACCAGGGTCCGCAGCGGATGTTCGAAATGGTCCGGGCAAAGATTCGGGTTGGCCTGGGAACCGACGGACCGAACGCGCGCGGCACGCTCGATCTTTTTCAGGTAAGTCACTACGCCGTGCTTGGCCAGCAGATTGGCTATGGCAGCGCCTGGCACTCCGCGGTCGCGCCGATTACCTACTCGGAGATGATCAAGCAGGCCTGCCGGGGAGGCGCGGCCGCCGCACACCTGGGCGACAAAACGGGGAGCCTGGAGGTGGGCAAGCTGGCCGACATCGTGCTCGTCGGGCACGATGACTACGATCAGTTCACCAGCATGGATCCGGTCATCACTCTGGGCCAAAACGTCGTCGGGCATCACGTCCGTTCCACCATCGTGAATGGCAAAGTAGTCATGAAGGACCGTGAATTCAAGACGGTCGACATGGAAAAGATGCGGGCGGAGGTGAAGGAGCGGTATCCGGGCATCATCTCGCGCTTCGAAAAAGCCATCATGTTGACCAGCGGCGGTTAGAGAGATAGCCATGAGATCGATTCTGTTCGTAGCGGTGATCGTGCTGGCACAGTGCGCCTTCGCGCAGAGCAAGGTAATCTTCGACCAGGACACCGATGGCATCATCGGAGACAACGAAGACCCGCTCGTGATGCTCCTGCAGTCACCAAAGATCCAAGTGCTCGGGGTGACGGTCGTAACCGGGAACGGCTGGCTGAAACAGGAAACAGCCGATGTGCTCAAGCTGCTCGAGGACCTGCACCGGACCGACGTGCCCGTCTACATGGGTGCGGAATTTCCCCTGGTGCAATCGCGGTACACACCGGTGCGCATGGTGAAGATGTATGGCGGAACGCGCACCGATCCGTTCCTTGGCGCTTATGGGGAGTTCAGTCCAGGCCCAGACGTGGTGGTCCCGCCGGCAGGCGGGCTCCCAAGCACCAAGCCTGCGCCGGGGCCGGCAGCAGAATTCATCATTCAACAGGTGCGCAAATATCCGCACGAGGTAACGCTTTACTGCGGTGGGCCGCTCACCAACGTCGCTCTGGCAATCAGCCTTGATCCAGGCATGGTTGCGTTGACCAAAGAAATCGTGTTCATGGGCACAAGTCCGGAGATGCAGCCGAAAACGGTGAACGTGATCTACGATCCGGAGTCAGCTGCGATCGTACTGCACGCGGCGTGGCCCAAGCTCACGCTGATCACTGTCGATCTGGCGGAGAAGCTCCATAAAACTCCGGAGATGGCCGACACCATCGCGCACGGACAGAACAAGGCCGAAGCGGGACTCTATGAAGAGCTGGTAATGAAGCCCTATCGCGCGCATAAGCCGCTGCAGTGGTTTCGTATGCCGGATGAACTGATGGCCGCCTATCTGATCGATCCTTCGATCATCACCGAAACGCGCCGCTACTATGTGGACATCGACATCATGCAGAGTATGAGCTACGGGTCATCGATTTATTGGGATGAGACGCCGGTCGGCTACGGAGGCATTCCGTGGCCTTCTGAGCCCCAGCCCAAACGGCAAAAGCCCGTGCCGCCTCCGGATGCAAAAGTAGCCAACGTACCGTGGAACTTCGATACGGCGCGCTTCACCGCGCTCTTTCTGAAGCTGATGACGGAGCCGATGCCGGATGCCAAGTAGCAAATTTGTCTTCTCGACCGGGGAGGTCATGGGCCCGGGGCTCACCCAAGGCGATGAAAATCGCCCTCCGTCCGACAACCACTCTTCATGGAAGCGTCACGCTCCCCTCTGTCATCTCTCAATCCCAACAACCGATCCCCAATGGAAGCGCCGCCCTCCCCTTGTCATCCCGAGCGAAGCCGAGGGACCTGCAGTTCTACGGACCTTTCGGGGAAATGTTTTTTCGTTCTTCGACAGAGTGAAAAGGAGCGGAGAGATCTGCGGTGCCGCTGGTTCTCACGCAAAGTCCATTCGCGGGCCGCTGATCGCGGTTGCGTTGTTAGCAGCGATGACGGGGATCGCGGTAAGTTCCCCACGCATCTATCCGACGGGCGTAACCATCTACGACCCCTCGCGCACGTACAACTCCTTTGTCGCATTCAGTTCGCTCGATGGCAACACCCACCTCATCGACATGGATGGAAACGAGGTCCATCGCTGGCCCCATGTTGGGCTTCCTGGAGAGGTGATCGACCCGAAATTAGCTGGCGGCCAGCGTGGGCACGTGCTATTGCAGTTGCAATCACTCAACGATGATCGCGGCGGAATCTTCACCAATCGCACCGTGGGCGAGTTCGATTGGAGCGGGAACAAAGTTTGGGAGTGGGGAGAGCAGGCTCCGGGCGGTGCGGCGCGCCAAAACCACGACTGGGCCCGGTTGCCAAACGGCGATACGCTGCTGCTGGTGGCGGTTCCGCGTGCTGTGCCCGGGCTCGGACCCAAGGTGATTGGCGACCAGGGAATATACGAGGTCACGCCGGCGGGCAAGATTGTGTGGAAGTGGATTGCGGGCGACCACCTGAGTGAGTTTGGCTTTCCACCGGAAGGAATCGCCTATCTGCGCGAGCGCATCAAGCGCAATCCACCGGAGCCGTATGGCTATCTCGAGATCAACGACATGCAGGTGCTGGGACCGAATCGCTGGTTCGACGCGGGGGATGCGCGCTTTGATCCGGAAAACATCATGATCGATGCGCGCAAGGGCAATGTGGTGCTGATCCTATCCAAGAAGACGGGCAGAGCTGTTTGGAGACTGGGGCCTGTGTTTCCCGGGAGCGAGTATTCACCCGACCAGCGGATTACCAACAAGAAGCTGCCCCGGCCGGTGGATCAAATTTCAGGCCAGCACAACGCGCATTTAATTGCCAAGGGCTTGCCGGGCGCCGGAAATCTGCTGTTGTTTGATGACCAGGGCGGCGCGGGCTTTCCCCCGGCGGCCCTGGGAATCTATGCCGGATCGCGCATTCTCGAAATCGATCCCATCAAGAAAGAAATCGTGTGGCAGTACACGGGTGAAGATTCCGGGCGTCCGGTCTGGACCTTCTTCAGTTCGTTTGTGAGCAGTGCGGCCCGGCTGCCGAACGGCAATACGCTGATCGACGAAGGCATGAACGGACGGATCTTTCAGATCACGCCGAAGGGCGACATCGTGTGGGAATACGTCACGCCTTATGTTGGAAAGCCGTTACAGAACAGCCTGACCTATCGCGCCCAGCCAGTGCCCTACGACTGGGTTCCCGCAGGAACACCGCATGCGGAGAAGCCCGTAAAGGAACTAGACGTGACAAAGTTTCGCGTTCCGTAGAAGCTGGTTACCATGATTTCCAGACGAGCGTGGATGGTGGGGGCGATAGCGACTGCGGCAAGCGCGCTGGCGGATGTCCGGACGGACGGCATACTGATTGACTCTCATATGCATCTGTTCGCCGGCGACCCGGTCAGCTTCCCCTACAACAGCGGATCCTATAAGCCCAACCCGTTGCCCGTGGAAGACTACGTAAAGTTCGTCCCGCAGGCGCACATCGATCACACCGTCATCGTGCATCCGGAGCCCTACCAGGATGACCACCGCTATCTGGAATATTGTTTCGCGCATGAGCCCTCGCGCCGCTTTTTCAAAGGGACCTGTCTCTTCGACCCCATCGATCCGAAGACCCCGAAACGCATGGAAGTCCTGATGCTAAGAAATCGGGGGCGGATTGTGGCTCTGCGCATCCACGAGACGCATCCCGCCGGGAGCCCTTCCACCACGACTGGAGTCATCCGCGACCGTGATCTCAAAGATCCACAGATGGCGGTAACCTGGCGCGCGGCGCATGAGTTAGGGCTAGCGATTCAGGTCCACTTGATTCCCCACTACGCGGAACCGATCGGTGAACTCGCTGCAAAATTCCCAGACATGCCGATCATCTTGGATCATTTGGCGCGTCCCGGTCAGGGCACGCCCGGGGAATACGAACAGGTTCTAAAACTGGCCAAATTACCCCGCGTTTATATGAAGTATTCGTCCACAGGAGTGGAAACGGCCTCCAAGGAACCCTTTCCGCATCGCGATGCCAAGCCGCTGGTAAAGCGCGTCTACGAAGCCTACGGCGCGGACAAAATGATCTGGGGAGGACTAGGCGGCAACATGACCGCCTTTCAACAGGAAACGCAATTGTTCGACCTGATGTTTGACTTCGTGCCCGAGCCGGAACGAAAGAAAATCCGCGGACTCACCGCAAAAAAGCTTTTTGCCTTTTCCTGAGGTTAAGGGCGGAATGAACAGTCCGGGACCAAAAAGAACTCGACGGGTGCCCCATGTTCGCACCAGCGTACGTGGGCCGAAAAAGACGGGCGAAGCCCATCAAACGCTTCTACTCCTTTAGTGAAAGCATTCGAAGAATTCATAATCGGCCCACGTACGCTGGTGCGAACATGGGGCACCCGGATTGGTTCCGCTTAGTCCTAAGACGAGCTTAGTGGAGAGATCTGCGGTTTTGTCTGCGAAATCTCGGCGTTACACCACCGCCGCGGTAAGCGCTTGGCCCACGATCGTCTGAGCTTCCTCTTCGATTTGCTCCAGGTGTTGCTGGCTGCGAAAGCTTTCCGCGTAGATCTTATAAATCTCTTCCGTACCCGAAGGACGCGCAGCAAACCAGCCGCTCTCAGCAATCACTTTCACTCCGCCGATCGCCTGACCGTCACCAGGCGCGTGGGTGAGAATCGTCTCAATTTTCTCCCCTGCCAACGTCGGGCTCTGGATACTCTCCTTGCTCAACTTCGCCAGAATCGCCTTCTGCTCCGTGGTCGCATGGGCATCCGTGCGGTCATAAAACGGATCACCATATTGCTGCGTAAGCTCGTGATAAACCTCACCCGGATCTTTCTTCATGGTGGCGGTGATCTCCGCCGCCAACAAAGCCGCAATCAATCCATCCTTGTCCGTAGTCCACACGCTCCCGTCACGGCGAAGGAACGCCGCGCCGGCGCTCTCTTCACCGACAAACCCGAGCTTGCCCTCGATGAGTCCGTCCACAAAAAACTTGAAACCTACAGGCACTTCAAAAAGCTGTCTGCCCAGCGCGGCAGTGACGCGATCGATCATGCTGCTGCTGACCACCGTCTTCCCCACCGAGACGTGTTTTTCCCAATGCGCACGATGCCCGAACAGGTAGTGGATGCACGTTGCCAGGTAATGATTAGCCGGTAACAACCCCCCGCTGCGGGTTACGATGCCGTGACGATCATGGTCAGTGTCGCAGGCCATGGCCACATCGAACTTATCCTTCAACGCAATCAGTGACTGCATCGCATACTTCGAGGAAGGATCCATGCGGATCCTTCCATCCCAATCAAGCGTCATGAAGCGGAATGCGGGATCTACCACGTCATTCACCACTTCGAGATGCAATCCATAGCGTTCGGCAATCGGTCCCCAGTAGTGCACACCCGCCCCGCCCAGGGGATTCACACCGAACCGGATGCCGGAGGCACGAATCGCCTCCATATCGATAATGTTCCCAAGGTCCTCAACGTAGGCCGTCAGATAGTCATGCTTGTGGGTCGTCGAAGCCGCTAAAGCCTTGGCCAGCGGCACCCGCTGCACCCCATCGAGTTTTGCCGCCAGAAACTCATTCGCCTTGGCTTGAACCCAGGAAGTGATGTCACTCCCCGCCGGTCCGCCATGGGTAGGGTTGTACTTGAAGCCGCCGGATTCCGGTGGGTTGTGCGAAGGAGTCACCACGATGCCATCGGCCAAGCCTGTCTTGCGGCCAAGGTTGTAAGTGAGGATGGCATGGGATATCGCCGGTGTCGGCGTGTAATCCGTCCTGTCGGACAGCATCACGTCGACACCGTTCGCCGCCAGTACTTCCATCGCGCTGGCCAGAGCCGGACGGGAAAGTGCATGGGTATCGATGCCCAGGAACAGCGGCCCGTCGACCTTCTGCTGCCGGCGATACAAACAAATCGCCTGCGTGATCGCTAAAATGTGCCACTCATTGAACGAGCAGTCGAAGGAAGAACCACGGTGCCCCGAAGTACCAAAAGAGACGCGCTGCTCCGGCACGCGCGGGTCAGGCTGATAAGCAAAGTAATCGGTGATCAGCTTTGGCAGGTCGACAAGTTCGGAGGCGGCAGCAAGTTGCCCTGCTCTAGGATGGATGGTATTCACAGCTCTACCTCCTGTGCAGCAGGAGTATTGTCTCAGAAATCAAGCCGAGCGAGGTGTTGCTGAAATGAAAGCCGCCGTCCTTATCCCCGGCCGCACGGTGCCCGATCCGTTCCTCGAAATCAAAGAAGTCCCCAAACCCGAGCCACCCCCAGGCTATGTTCTGCTGCGCGTGCTCGCGTGCGGAGTCTGCCGGACTGACCTCCACATTGCCGAAGGAGATTTGCCGCCCATACGCCCACAACTGATCCCCGGTCATCAGATCGTCGGAGAAGTAGCCGGCGGCGCCACGCCGGAGTTGCCATTGGGGACCCGTGCCGGCGTCTCCTGGATCGGCGGCATCGACGGCGACTGCTGGTACTGCCGCCACCAGATGGAAAATCTATGCGACCAGCTTGCGTTTACCGGCTACACCGTCAACGGAGGCTATGCCGAGTACGCCGTGGCGCGCGCAGACTTTGCCTATCCTCTGCCTGAAGGACTCGACAACGAGCACATCGCTCCCCTGCTCTGTGCCGGAATCATCGGCTTTCGCAGCCTGCGCGTGGCTGAAGTCACCCCAGGGGAGCGCGTCGGCCTTTTTGGCTTTGGCAGCTCTGCCAGCCTGGCGATTCGTGTTCTGCAGTCATGGAACTGCGAGGTCTATGTTTCTACCCGAGGGGAAAGCCATCGGCAAACGGCAGCATCGTTAGGCGCGACCTGGGTCGGCAAAGAGGACGACGTGCCTCCGGTGAAGCTCGATCGCGCCGTAACGTTTGCCCCCAGCGGCAAGGTCGTGGTGGCTGCCCTCTCGACGCTGCGCAAGGGCGGAGTGGTGGCGATCAACGCCATCCACCTCGACCAGATACCTGCCTTCGATTACGACAAACTGCTTTGGGGCGAACGACAGATTCGCAGTGTTGCCAACATGACTCGCCAGGATGCACGCGATTTTCTGGCCATCGCTGCCCAGCTCAAAATTCATCCCCAAGTGACAGTCTTTCCTTTGGACGAGGCCAACCGGGCCCTGTTGGCAGTGAAGGAAGAAACCGAGCGCGGGTCGGCCGTAATTGTTCCTTGAAAGTACTGTTACAAAATGTTTGGACTGCTGGACAAAATTGCGAGACAATCGGGCGATAAAATACCCGGGCTCAGAGCGCTTAGAAACTCTGCGTAGAAAAAGAGACAGTGTCCCCGGCATCGTGTACACTGCTTGCCCAGGCAACAACGCCCTGTCGGCAACCCCCTGCCAAGCTGTCAAGGAGAGAAGACGATGAGCTTTTGCCAAACCTGCGGAACCAGTCTGCCTGATGGCAGCCCGACCTGCACCGCCTGCGGAGCCACCCAAGGCGTAGCGCCGGGCCCGATTCCAGGCCCTATTCCTGGCCCCACACCCGGCCCGATTCCTGGCGCCTATCCTGGCCCCACACCCGGCCCTTATCCTGGTGCCTATCCGCCGGCTGGCGCCCCCATACCTGCCGCCGGGCTTACCCCCAATGTTGCCGGCGCACTGGCCTACCTGTTGGGCTTCATCACTGGAATTCTGTTCCTGGTAATCGATCCCTTCAAGACCGACCGGTTTGTACGTTTCCACGCTTTCCAGTCGATCTTTGCCAATCTTGCCTGGATCGCATTCTGGATTGTTTGGCAGGTGGTGACGCTGACCCTGGCAGCCTTTACCCACGGCTTCCTGTTTATCATTCTCGCCCCCATCAACCTGCTGATTGCTCTGGGCGGGCTGTGCCTCTGGATCTACCTCATGTACTCCGCCTACCAGGGCAAAACCTTCCAACTGCCCATCGTGGGACCTCTGGCGGCAAGCCAGGCGGGCCTCGCCCCCACGGTTACCGGCCAACGGCTGTAAGGTCCCGGGTGCCCATCCCTCGCGCTCTCCGCGAAGGGTGGGCACCCGTCTCATGCAGACTTTTGTCTTGTCTGGCTCACAGAAACCGGCGCTGAGCCAGGCGGCTCCTTTTTCGTTCCGCGAATGCCCGGCAGCGTGAGAATCGGTGTCGTAAGCATCGTGGTGAGCAATGCCATCACCACCAGCATGGTAAAAGGCATTGGTGAAAACGCCCCAACCGAATAAGCGATATTGAGGACAATCAACTCCACCAAACCGCGGGTGTTGAGCAGAGCTCCCAAGGCAACGGCATCTCTCCAGGATTGCCCCGTCCAGCGTCCAGCCACGGGCTTTTAGTTTATCGCGCACTGTGGTCTTGCCCCGGACGGATCCGAACTGTAAATTGTTTGTGCCCGGGTGCGACACAATGGGCCTCCTCCCCGCGCTCAAAGGAAATCCAGCCATGACCTTTCGCCACAGCCTTCGTCTGTTCGCCTTTGCCGCCTTGCTCACCCCGCTGTTCGGCCTTCAGGCCGCTGCCGCGGCACCCTACGACGCCATTTACGTATTCGGGGACAGCTATTGCGATGTGGGGAATATCTTCATTGCTACCGGCGGCACGAGTCCGGCCCCCCCTTATTACAACGGCAGGTTTTCCAATGGCCCCATCTGGCTCGACCACATAGCCAGCGTATGGGGCCTGCCCCTCGGTCCTTCGCTGGCTGGAGGTACGGATTACGCGGTGGGCGGAGCGGAGGTCACAACCAGCGTGAGCGAACCCGGCGGGACGATTCCCAGCGTTCCCGAGCAGGTGTTGGAGTACCTTCAAGCCCACGGCGGCCACGCCGATCCGCATGCGCTTTACATTTTGGAAGGCGGAGGCAACGACATCCTCAATGCGACTGGTGGATCGCCCAAGGCTCTCGGGCTGAAAATTGCCGCCGGGATAGCGGGGAGCGAGCTTTTGCTACGCCAGGCGGGAGCCCGGAATTTCTTGATTCCCGACCTCGTGGACATTGCCCTGCTGCCGGCCGGGCAAGCCAATGCAACCTTTGCTACGGCGGCCACCCTCGCCGCCAACACTGCGCTCGACAATCTGCTGCAGTTTGAGATGTTACTGCAAAACATAAAAATTTATCGCCTTCCGGTCTTCTCGCTCTTCAACTCCATAGCAGCGGATGTCTTCCATTTCGGATTCGTCAACGTCACGCAACCCTGTTTGAATCCGGTGACGGGTGCTGTCTGCGCCGACCCGGATCACACCCTGTTCTGGGACGCCGAGCATCCGACCGTGTTTGGTCACTCCTTCTTCGCCGTGCTCGTAGTGGCACGCTTGAGTAAGTGAAGACGTTGGAGCGCACGATTTCCAAATTCTGCGCGACAACATAACCGACGGACCAAACAGAACCCGACGGGTGCCCCATGTTCGCACCAGCTAACGTGGGCCGAAAAAGATGGGCGAAGCCCTTCAAATGCTTTTATTCATTGAGTGAAAGCATTCGAAAAATTCATAATCGGCCCTCGTACGCTGGGAGACGCTTCCGCATAAACAACGTCGCTTGCGGATTGTCGTTGTACCGCGCGCAAGGCTCATATCCACGCCTTTGATAAAGAGCGACAGCTTCCTTTAAATCCTCGAAGCTATCGAGGTAGATCCACTCAACACCCTGGCTGCGGGCATAGTCCTCCTGCGCGTCGAGCAACCTGGCCGCGATGTGCTTTCCGCGGGCGGCAGGCTTGACATACAGACGTTTGCACTCGCTTGCCGCGGGGATGGATCGAAGTTTACGGAGCACGACGCAGCCCACAGCTTCCTCGCCAAGGTAGGCCAGCCACACCCCGGAGCCGGGTTCGCCGATGATCTCTTGGACGCTAGCGGGCGTATCCCGCTGCTGGACGTGGATCGCGTCGTAATACTCCTGCAGGATCGCCAGTGCATCGTCATTGGCGTCTTCTAAACGCACGATTCTCATCGGCGGTTTAGCTGCCCTGCACTGCGGAACATTCATCGACAAAGTCATGAATCTTCGAATTAATCATGCCGCACGACACGAAGAATGGCGCCGATGTGCATTGAATTTGCAAAGTGCTGGAAACCGGATCGAACTCCCAACTGATGGTGATTCCGTCTTTGGATGCTGAGCCTGAATTGCCGGAGACCGAAACCCCGGAGTCGCTCACCTTCTTGAGAAGGCAAGCAAATTGACCGGCCGAAATGCCGCTGAACGTTTGCGCTGCGCACGAACCCATGACCGCCCCCCTTTTCACGCTCAGCATAGCCGGCGGCGCTGCTGTAGCTGCCAGAAGAATAGCGAAAGCGCCGGAAAGATGCACCCAAGGGCAGGCTCCCCCGGGAGCACCGCAACTCCAGGTCCCCATTAAAAATGGGTAACCTATAAGTGGAATTCATACGCCCACGACCGTGGGACCGTGACTACAATTCATGGGTTACTAACCTACCCCCGGCCTGCGAGTAATTGCCGATCTAACTGCCGAAAAATCGCCAGGAAGACGCTATGCCGTCTTCCAGCGCTAGATGATTGGCCATCCCATCGATCTGGACTAACCGAGACTTATATTCGTCTCCACTTACATATTTCAATATAAGTCGCAGATTTGACCGTAGTTACCAGAAGCGCCTTTTACTGATTACTCCTGCCGGTAACTGCAACCCTCGTATCATCGCCTTTCACGCGATTGCTAGTTACCTTAGCGATGCGGTTGCATTGTTTTAGTTGCCTAACTTAGCCGAGGTGAAAATGAGATACTCCCAGCGAATCCTCATCGCTGTTCTACTTATGAGCTCTTCTGTACTGGGAGCGTTTGGTCAACAGGCACGACCCACAATGTCCAGCGATCTTCCGGCGCTCATGGGGCATTCGACGGTTCCGGTCATCATCCAGTACAAGGTACGTCCCAACTCCGACCATGTAAGCCGGATCATGAACGCCGGCGGCGCGGTCTCGAAGGTTTTCTCGAACGTACAGGGCATTGCCGCCACCGTGCCCGGAAACGCCGTTTCCTCGCTCGCAGCCGACCCGGATGTTGCCTACATAAGTGTGGATCGTCCCGTGGCCTCCAAGACCGCATGGTACGACGCCGAACCAATCAACGCGCCCAGCGTGTGGACCACCGGCCTGGATGGGACCGGCATCGGAATAGCCGTGATTGACAGCGGTATCAATGCCACGATGGCAGATCTGGGAAATGCGCAGCCCACCAAATCGTCAGGCGGTCCTTGGCTCCCAAGTCCCTGGCTACCCAACCCGTGGCTACCCGTTCCCTTGCCGCCTAACTCCTGGCAAGGCGGTGGTGGCGGAAACAATCGCGTCGTTTTTGCGCACAATTTTCTCACCAACAGCAATTGGCGGCAAAGCAACACCAACGATCAGTATGGCCATGGGACGCACGTAGCCGGCATTATCGGCGGGAACGGCGCTATGTCCACTGGACAGCAATACACCCGCACCTTTAAAGGAATCGCACCCAACGCCAACCTGATCGACTTGCAGGTTCTCGATCAAAACGGTCAAGGAGTGGAGTCGGACGTCATCGCAGCCATTGAGATGGCGATCTCGCTCCAGAGCAAATACAACATTCGCATTATCAACTTGTCTCTCGGTCGAGGTGTCTACGAGAGCTACTCGGTCGATCCGCTCTGCCAGGCGGTAGAGCAAGCCTGGAAAGCGGGCATCGTGGTGGTGGTCGCCGCGGGCAATGACGGCCGCCTCGAGAGCTTCAATTCAGAAGGCTACGGTACGATCAACGCGCCCGCCAACGATCCGTACGTCATTACCGCCGGCGCTGTAAACACCAACAACACAGCGGCCATTCAAGATGACACGGTAGCCAGCTACAGTTCCAAAGGGCCTTCCCTGGTGGATGACGTAGCCAAGCCGGACGTGATGGCGCCCGGCAGCATGATAGCCAGCCTGAAGACACCCTTTTCTACGCTGGTCTGGCAGAATCCGACGCTCGTGACGCAGCTATCGGACTATATGGCGAACAACAGCCCGGCTCCCTCGAAATATTACTTCCCTCTAAGCGGCACGAGCATGGCGGCGGCAGTAGTCAGTGGGGCGAGCGCTCTCCTGCTGCAGGCGCAGCCGAACCTCACACCCGATCAAGTGAAAGCCCTTCTGATGAGGGATGCGGCCAAGACCGTCTTCCCACCATCGAGCACGGTGACCGACTCTACCGGCTCCTATACTTCCTATAACGACCTGCTTACTGTGGGAGCAGGCTATCTGGACATCCAGGCTACTGTGACCGATGCGACGGCGAACGCAGCAACTCTTCCGGCCGGTTACGCGCTGTCGCCCACGGTAAACCTGGACCCAAACAGCGGATCGATGTACCTCTCGTTTGCACAAAATTCGTTGTGGACGTCCGACACGACTTGGGCTCCGCCTGCAGTCTATGGCGCGACACAATTTCAACCCGGTTCAAATGGAACTGTGAACGGGTCCACATTCATCTGGGGAAGGGCTTCGCTGGCGGGCTCGACGTTCATCTGGGGAAGGAGCGACCCTTCCGGCGATACCTTCATCTGGGGGCGGGATGCCGGTCCAAACGGTTCGACGGCAAACCCTCTCTACTGAGGCCGCAAGCAACTACTTGATGGCTGGGCACGGGTTTTCCAAGGGAGACCGTGCCCAGTGTTCCAAAAGCAGGTCCAACGGAACAGGCAGCGATTCCAGCAGACGTCTCGCCGTAGGGCTTTGACTAAGGGCAATTTCTGCCGGGGACAGAGTCTCCGTGATCTTGCCACCCTCGAGCACGGCGATGCGGCCACACAACCTAAGCACGGAGAGCATGTCGTGCGACACATAGAGCAGACTCGCCCTTCCCGGGCCCGTCACTTCCGCCAGGAGATTTAATATCTCCGTACGAGAGACTGGATCGAGCGCGCTCGTCGGCTCGTCTGCAATGATGAGTTTAGGACGGTGCAGCATAGCCAAAGCGATGAGCACGCGCTGGGCCTGGCCGACGCTTATCTCTGTGGACCGGCGGCGCAAAAATTCAGGATGAGCCGGCATGCGCACACTGCTCAACACTTCTTCGATCCTGAGCCTCATTTTCCCTTCGCTGCCTTCCTCGTGGGCGCGCCACGCTTCGCGGAAATGCGTGGCCAGGGACAGGACCGGACTCAGGGCGCCGGCAGGGCTTTGGGGAATCAGCGCAATGGAGCGGCCGCGGATACTACGCATCCGTGACTGTGACAAAGCCGTAAGCTCCTGCTGCTCCAACGTCACACTGCCCCGCAGCCAACCGTTCTTGCCTGGCAGCAAACCGAGGATCGCCAGCAGCACCGTACTCTTCCCCGCCCCGCTGACCCCGATTAGCCCCAGGCGTTCCCCGCGGTCCAGGGAGAAACTGAGGTCATCGAGAACGGGTTGACTGCGATATCCGGCACGAAGGTTTACTTCCAGTAGCGGAGGTTTCGTCATTGTGCTTGGGCGACTTTCCAGGTATCGATATTCCAGATGACTTGCGGCCGCAAAGGAGCCGGCGAGATGCCCTGGATCGATGGGGAAGCGGCATAGGTAATGTCCCGGTGTACCAGGTAGATAAAGGGCTGTTGGTCAGCGACGATCTGCTGAATCCGGTCCCACGCCTGTTTTCGCCGCGCCCGGTCGCCGTCCGCCGCCTGGGTTCGAATCAGGGTATCGATCTCCGCCTCCCAGGGGGTCGCTGGTTGGGGCTCCTTAGGGTTCCACTGATGGTCTTCCGAGGAGCTTAACCAGAGATTAGCGCCCGTCGAGGGATCCGGCTGCACGTTAACCACGCCCAGCAGGCAGGCTTCGTAATTCTGTGAGTGCATCAGCCGCTCGATCAATTCCGGAAAGCCCAAGGTGACAACGTTGACGCGCATGCCGAGCTCGAGCAGATCCTGCTGGATCAAAGCAGCCATCTTCTCCCGCGCAGCATTACCGGCGTTGGTCAGCAACGAAAAGGTCACCTGGTCGCCGCCGGCATCGTAGAGCAGCCCCGCGCGCATGCGGAAGCCGGCTTTATTCAGGCGGGCAAGGGCTGCCTGCTTGTCTTCTTGAGGGACGCGCAGATGGGCGTTGCGCCACGGCACGTTCGCAGGGGAAATGAAACTGTCGGCGGGCGTCGCGTGCCCCGCAAAGGCGACGCGAACCAGATCGGAACGGTGCACTGCCTGGGCGACGGCGAGACGAAAATCCTGGTTACGGAACCAGGCCTTTTCTTTCTCCGGAATCGGAGCCCCACTCCCCTGGTTAAACCACAGTTGTTCGGTATCGAGCGAAGGACCCATATCATGGGCGCTGGGTGGGCCGCTCCGATTAATGACTGCGAGGTATTCGGGTGGCAGCTCATCGATCAAGGAGAGCTGCCCGCGCCGGAAGCGCATAACTTCTTCATCCCGGTTCTGCATGACATCCAAACGAATACCCTCCACCTGCGGCAACGCGAGTCCGGCGTTGTAATGCTTCCAGTAATAATTGTTGCGAACGAGATGAATGGATCGGCCTGCCTGGTATTGGTCGACGCTGTAAATACCGGAGCTGACGCGGGCGGCGCATGGCTTGCCTTCAGGTTGAATCACGATTTCATCGAAGAGCGAAGCCAAGGTCACGATGCGGGCCGGAAGATGCACACGAACCGTCTGCGGCCCCAAGGTTTCGACTGTTACCTCGGATGGCTTAAGAAATTCTTCCGCCAACGCCGACTCCGTCTTCTTGTCCAGGATGTGCTGGATGCTCCAGACAACATCGCGCGCGCTAAGCGGTGTGCCGTCAGAGAAACGCAGGCCCGGTCGCAGCGAAAAAACAATGGTTCGACCGTCGGGAGTTACACTCCATTTTTCGGCGAGAGCAGGCTCGGTGACCTGAGTCTGACGGTTCAACCTGATCAGGACGCCGCCGCTAAGATAGCGGATGGTCTCTTCGGTCTCGTCCTCCACTTTTGCCGGATCGAAGGACCGTGGATCTCCGCCGATGGCCCAGCTCAATTCGGGAGCCGCCGCAGCATGCAAAGGTCCCGCCGCAAACAAGCCAGGCAGGAGCAGTGACAACCGGAGAAGACGATGGAGAGTCATGCGCGCTCCTTGCGAAGAGAGATGCTCTGGAGCAAACCCATCACCACCATCAGGAAGGCCAGGGGAAGCATGCTCCAGTACGAAGTGGCCAGCACGGCAGAGTTATCCAGTTCGCGCAGTAAACCGCCCCAGGAGGGCAAAGGTTCACCCACGCTAAGCCCGAGTAGCCCCAGGTTTGCCTCGGCGATGATGAACAGCGGCAGGCAGGTAAGGAATTCGGCGATCACCAAAGGAGAGAGATACGGCACAACAAAGCTCCACAGGAGACGTCTCGCCGGGATGCCCGCCGCCTGTGCCTGCAACATCCATGGGGAAGTGCGCGCCTCCAGCACCCGCGCGGCCAGCAACCGTGCCCCCGAAGGCCAGCTGAGCAAGGCGAAGAGAAGCAAGGTGATCAAAGCGCAACGCCAGGGAGGAAGATTGAGCGGCAGCGTGCTGCGGACTACCAGAAATAGAAACAGCAGCGGAAGACAAAGCAGCAGATCGCAAACCAGCAAGGCCGGAGCCCGGGCATACGAGGGTGCGAGGCCAATCCATCCCCCAGCCACGGCTGCCAGCAAGGTGGTCAGGCATGCAGCAACGGCGGAGCCAGACAAGGAGAGCAGGAACGCCATGCTCATGCGGGTAAGCCGATCGCGCCCCAAAGTATCGGTTCCCGCGGGATGCATATGGGAAGGAGGCGCCAGCAGCTGGACGCGGTCCTGCGCCGACCAGCTGGCATGCGGCCTTGCCACCAGCGCTGTTGCCAATAGGAAGAGCACCCCGAGGGCCCAGACACCCTTAGACCGGCTCATGCGTTGGCAGGTTCCATGGTGAGGTCGGCTATGGTTCCGCACAGTACCAGGCTGCAGGCAAAGATCATGGTGACTGACAGCAGCACGGGCAGGTCCCGGTTCATGGTGGCCGACCAGGCAAGCTGGCCCAGCCCGGGCAAATCGAAAATGACCTCGACCGGAATCAGCAAACCGATAGCGGTGAGGATGGAACGCAAGAGCAGGGCAAACGACTGGGAGAGAAGTTGGGGCATGGCGAAGACAAAAATAATGCGCCGGGCCGGCACGCCCGCAGCCTGCAGATAGAGGAAGTGAGGCTCTCGCAGGGTTTCGTTCAGCAGCCGCTCAAAAAACTGCAACTCCCGCGCGCCGATAAGCAGCGCCATCACCAGCACCGGGCCCCCGTACCCGGTAATAAAACAAAGCATGGAGAGCGCGCCAACAGGGATGGCCAGAAGCCACGCTGCGGGAATCATGCATAGTGCCGCCGCACCTCTGTTCTTGACCAACGCCAAACAGAAGGCCAGCGCGCAGGCGGCAGACCAACCAGCCGCCAGCCCTGCGGCCAGAACATGCAGAGAAACATTGGATCGTTGCGCGAGAAGAGCGGTGACCGGGATGGCGAATTGCCGCGACGTCCCCAGGTCGCCGCGAACGGCGGAGCGTATCCATTGCGAGGCTGCCACGAATACGCCGGGATGGTCGGCTCGCTGTTGATCGAGCGCGCGTCGAACCGAGGATCCGGTTTGCAGGTCGAGTTCGCGTACATCACTCCAGTACCCTGGCGCCCATTGCACCAGCGCAATGGTCCCTGTGGCCGCGGCGGTGAGAAGAATAAGGGTCCGCGGCACAACCCGGCCAAGAAGATGGGAAAGGAAGCTCATCCCGAAGTCGCGAGTGCGATCCTCCGGTCCATCAAGCGCGGCGTATTCCCCCTGATCTCCGCCTCCCGCACCACCCAGGCTTCGGGGCACCCTTGATTGCCCTTCCCTGCACTCTGTTGCGCTGCCACCAGAAAACATGTGAAAGAAGCCTGAAGGCTCAAAAGCAACGCCAGGTCCGCTGAGCTGAACGCATCCGGTTGCGAGTGGTAAAGAGCGAAGACACCGAGCACCAAATCCTCGTCGTCTACCAACGGCAAAGCAACGCATGACTGCATGCTTTCCATTCGCGGATCAGCCAGTTGTGGCTCCACGGAAGGATTTCCATTGAGAATGGTCTGCCGCGTGTGCGCCACCCAACCACACAACCCGGAGCCGATGGACAGCACGGTTGAACTCCAGGACGCGCCCAATGCCCCACTTATGTAATAGGGCCGAAGCACCTCGCCGTCACGGCGGTAAAGGATGAGCATGTCAAAGGGAATCACGGCTCCCAACGCGGCCACGACTGAGGGGAGCGTGTCGTCAATATGGGGTGAGTCGAGACTCTCGGCGATGATGCGGGTTATCTCCTGCTCCCCCTTTAGCCGCGCATCGGGATCGAGGTCGCAGGAAGCCGCTGCTCCGCTGCCCGCGAGCCCCGCCTTCGGAGCTTCTCCTCTCCTCACGGTGATGTCGGTGTTGAGGGGCTGGAGTTTCCCGCTTTCCGCACGTGCCTTTCTCTCCAGCTCTTCGAAGTCTTCCGACAGAATGCGGACTACTTCCGGATCGAATTGCACTCCTGCAAACTTTTGAACATATGCGGCTGCGTCCGCAAGCGACATGGCGCGGCGATAAGGACGGTCCGATGCGAGAGCATCGAAGCAGTCGACCGCCGAAAGAATGCGCGCCCCAATTGGTATTTCTTCACCCTTCAGCCCGTCTGGATAACCGCCGCCATTCCACTGCTCGTGGTGAGATCGCACAATCGGCACGACCGGATAGGGGAAGGAGACCCGTTCGAGGATTTGGGCTCCCACCACGGGATGAATCTTCATCCGCTCGAATTCATCGGGCGTGAGCTTACCGGGCTTGTTGATGATGTATTCCGGCACCGCCAGTTTGCCAATGTCGTGCAGCAAGGCGGCCGCCATGAGAGCCTCCGTTTCGTTCTCGCTCAGCTTCAACCTGGAGGCGATGCCGGAAGCATAAACGCGCACGCGGCAAAGGTGATCGTGGGTATTCTGGTCCTTGGCCTCAATAGCCAGGGCGAGTGTTTCAATGGTGCGCAAATGCAATTCAGCCATGTCGGACGCATGCTTGGCACGCTCTGCGAGCCTGCCGGCATAACTGCGGCAGATGCAGTAAATGAGGTACGCCAAAGGCAAAACCATCTGGGCAGTGAAGCGACCGAAATGGATTTCAACATAGTTCGTAAGCGAGGCGAGAAGCGCTCCGACGGGATAGTAGGGCCAGGGCCAAAAGAAATGCCGCCAAACCCCGAAGAGTGATTTTTCCTGGAGGGTTGCCAGAACCGCCGCCACGGATATGGAGTTAACGATGAAATACACCGTCGAGGCCACGACCAGCGATGGAAGAGTTTGACCGGAGAACCGGAAAGCGGCCTGATAGAGATACCAGGCGAGCGCTGTCGAGTTGACTGCGTTGGCCAGATTGAACAGGATCTGAAGCGGAGTGTTAGGCGGAGAAACCCTGAAAGTGCAGATGACAAGCGCGGAGGCGGCTGCCACGATGAGGGCGGCCGGCAACGGCAGCCACACGAGCGCCAGCATGATGTAGGGCACGTTGAAGGAAAGAGAGGTTTGACCGCCAGGTAAAGCGAGTTTGAAGCAGGCGCTGATCAGGCAAAGCAAAAGATAGCAGACAAAGAGCTGCCACGAGCCAAAACCATGGCTGGCCGACCGGCCCACCATGAACACGGCAAAAAAGATAGTAAAGACAATGACGATGATGGTGCGTTTGCGCATCGAGGGGGTCCTGTCTGGTACCTCGCTACAACATGGGTCTCCAGGCTGCGCCTTTCAGCTCTCCCAGTTAACGTGCTTGAAACCATGGACTAATGTGCTTCGGTGCCCTATCTATTCGAATGTCCAGGGTTACTCCCTAAGGGTATGAGGGGGCCAGCTTGGGTCAAATCACCCGAATGACGCATGAGAGACGCTTATTCGTCACCGCACCGGTTGTTCCCTGCCTGCATTCATCGATAAACCCCAGCAATCCCGAAACTTGTTTCCTACCCGCTCAAGCGTGCATGATGCTGGCATGCGCGTTGCAATCTTGGTATTGAGTTGCATGCTGGTTGCTCCCTCGGGAGTGGCCCAGGTGTTGACGGCTGCGGAGGCCATTCATCGCATTCAACAGCGTTATCCACATCCGTCGCCCGATACCGTAGATACCATCAAGGCCGGCGACCCCTCCACACCGGTTACCGGGATCGTCACGACGTTCCTGGATACGATGGATGTCTTACGCGAGGCCAATCGTCAGGGACTCAACCTGGTGATCACGCACGAACCCACGTTCTACAACCATCGCGACAACACCAGTCTTTTCGCCAATGATCCTGTCTATAAGGAAAAATTGGCGTTCATCGAGCAGCACCACATGGTGGTATTCCGGCTTCACGACGAGATCCATGCCACCCCGCCGGACCCCTTTCCCGTTGGGCTGTTGGAAAAACTCGGGTGGCAGAGTTACATGCAAGCAGGCGACCCCTACCACGTCACCATTCCGCCCGCTCGTTTGGAAGATTTGGCCAAGGATCTGCAAACCAGGCTGCAGGCCGGTACCCTGCGCGTGGAAGGAGATCCCAACCTCATGGTCACCCACATCGCACTGGCTCCTGGGGCAGCTGGTCTTGAACGGCAGGTGACGGCGCTAAGGCCTGACAACATTGAGCTGCTCATCGCTGGAGAGGCGTCTGAGTGGGAAACTGTCGAGTATGTGCGCGACGCTAGCGCCCAAGGACGGCATAAGGCACTCATCCTCCTGGGCCACGAGGTGTCTGAGGAGCCAGGAATGGAGAAGTGCGCAGAGGATCTCCGCTCGCTCTTCCCCAAGCTGAAGGTCGTGCACATTGTGGCAGGCAATCCGCTGCGCCTGCCGTGAGCCGCAACCGGGACTTACCGGCCCTTATTGGGAAAGGGCCGAGGCATCCCGGGCTTCCAATCGGGAACAGCATACCCGTCGCGATTCGGCATTTTCACTTGCGGCAGCGTCGTCTGGTCGAGAACTGCATCCTCCTGGATCACACCGTTCTTAAAGAGCAGGAACGCCGTGACCGAGTACACCTCGTCCGGTTTGAGTGAGCCCTCCATCATGAACGGCATGCCGCGATTGATGTAGTCCCAGATGACCGTCGCGAAGGGCGAATGTAACGCCATGACACTTCCCGGTCCAATGCATGGCGAAAGGCATGGCGAGGCGTTCTTCACCGGCGTTTCGGGTTTGATCAACATCGGAGCCCGCCCGCTCGCGCCGTCCGCTCCATGACACATGGCGCACTTCTGGGCGAAAACTACCGCGCCCTCTTTTGCTGTTCCCTTCCCCGGCGGCAGGTTCTTCCCATCCGGGCTGATGGTGATATCCTCGGCGCGAATCTCCTCGGGTGTCGGTGTCTTTCCAACGCCATAAGTAGGCGATTGAGCCCACGTAGCACCGCACGCGGTTAAAGTCAGCGCCGCAAGCAGGAGACTAAATCGCATTGTGTACGCTCCCATCACCCGCTACGCGCCACGGCTGGATCGTGTTGTCGGAACCTTGGACCCCATGAGTCTTGTAATGGTCCAGGGGCACCTTGAAAAACGCGGCCAATTGCGCCCGCGACGGTTGCACCTGTCCCAGTTCATCGGTGCAGCGCGACTGCAGAACGCATTCCTGCCCGTCCCACTTCCAGTCCATGCCAAACCGCGTATGCGCTTTCGGATGGACCGGCCCCCGAATCTCCGCGTCTTTCCACGTTTGCCCGCCGTCCGCGGAAACCTCGATGCGCCGCACCGCACCCCCGCCCGACCACGCCAACCCTGACAACTGATAGGTTCCAGGACCGGGCAGATGCTGCCCTCCTGACGGAAACGTGATCACGGATTTTGGCCCCCACTGGAACGTCAGCGCGGCCGTTTCTTCATCCTTCGAGATGTGCCCGTAGTCGTTGTACGTCATGTAGTAGCGGTCGACCACCTTGATTCGCCGCAGCCATTTGGTGTTGTAGATCCCCTCGAATCCCGGAACCAGCAGGCGCACTGGAAACCCTTGCTGCGGACGAATCGGTTCGCCGTTTTGTCCATAGGCCACGATGCAATCGTCCATCGCCTTCGACAAACGGATGCTGCCGGCGCCTTTTACTTCTTCCGAGCCTTCCGATACGACCCAAGAGGCGCCCTTCTGCACCCCGCACTCTTTGAGCAAAGTCGAGAGCAGCACTCCTGTCCATTCGCTCGAACTTGTAAGCCCGTGGGTCTGCTGCACCGTTTTCGCGGATGCTTTGGAATGGTTACCCAAGCACTCGATGAAGTGAACGCGCGACACCGAGGGAAAGCGCCTCAGATCGTCCATGCTGAACTCCAGCGGCCGGTCGACCATGCCGTGGATCATCACCCGGTGCTTCTGGGGATCGATATCCGGCACGATGGCCCCGCGATGGGTCCCGAGGAAGTGAAGCGACGACGGAGTGATGCTACCCACAAAATCCTGCAGTGGCGCCAGCACATGAAACGTCATCCCAAATTCGTCCGGCGATGGTCTCTCGTCGACCGCCACACGAATTGAGGTCACGTAGTGGGAGCGGTCGCCATAAGCAACCAGGTCCTTCAACGACTTTGTTTCCGCAGCCGGCGCTTGGCGGGTTGCGGCCGGCACAGCGCCCAGCGCAGCAGCCGCGGCGCCCGAGGTTAGAAATTTCCGTCGGCTGGCCTTGGCCAAGCCACCCAGCTTTTTCGATGCCGCATCTGTCTTCGAATCCATGGGGTTCTCCTACTGGCGCGTTTGCGTACCTAGTCGCGCAATGTACGCCCGTTTGGCAGTCAAATCAAGCCCTGCTCGGAGAGGTCGGTAAAAGAAGGTCGTGAGAGAACCCGAGATCTTTGTTGAAAATAGACATCCCACCCACATCTCGCAGAAACGCGAGATATGGGCCAACCGTCATTTCCATACCCGAAAGCAAACCTGTCGTCGGGAGTCGTCGCGGCAAACGGCATAGGACTCAGACTCACCTGCCACCCCCGATGGTCAGAAACGCACAAAAGTGATTGATTTAGCTAAGACTCCCCCTTACCCGGGCGATAGCCTAGCTCGGTTTGTGGGCGCGACGACGCAGGCATAACTAGGACTGGTTTCTTGACTATCTTTCCTCTGATTCATCGAAAGGGACCGCCCAGGCTGTTCCTCAGTTCGATAGCCTTGACTCTTTTCGGAACTTTGCCGGCTGCTGCTCAACAGGCGAGCCAGCTGCAACAGCAGTTCGACGAGCTGAAACAGGAGTACGAGACGACCACGCGGGCGCTCCAGCTACGCATGGCGGTTCTCGAACAGCAAATCCAAAGTCAGAAGCAGACCACCGAGAAAGAGCAGCAAACGACCGTCTCAACAGCGGACTTGGCGGCCGAGCGCGCGGCTCAGGCTGTCCTCGGGCAGACCTCGGATCAGGTCGGGGCGAAGTTCCAGGGCGCGATATCGGCAGAACCGACGTATGACCTGCTTCGAGAAGCCGACGAGACCATCGCAAAGTTAAAGGAGCAGGTCGGGGCCTTTGAATTTCACGGCTACTTGCGGTCCGGCTATGGCCTGAACAGCGAAGGCGGACAACAAGTAGCCTTCGAGGCGCCCGGTGCGGACGCGAAATACCGCTTGGGCAATGAAGCAGAAACCTACGGGGAGCTCATCTTCGTCAACAATTGGTTGAATCCCGATCACGGCGGCGACAAGGCCTGGATGAAGACTGAGGTCATGATTGAGGCCAACACCACCAACTCCGCCAATTCCTCAAGCTTTCCCAACGGCCTCGGAAACGATCAGTTCCGCCTGCGCGAAGCGTTCGTCCAAGCCGGCAACGTCTTCGAATCACAACCGCATGCCGAGTTCTGGGCGGGGGAACGATACTACCGCCGCCAACACATCGATATCGACGACTTTTACACGCTGGATTTGAGCGGCTACGGCGGAGGGGTTGAGAACGTCAACGTCGGGATCGGCAAGCTGGCCCTGGCTTTCCTCAACGCGGCGCGCCCTGACATTGTCACCCAGAATGGAAATCTCGCGAAGAGCAACATCGATGTCCGTCTCTACGACCTGAAAGGACCCGCGGGGTTGTGGGCGGTGTGGTTCGATTACGCTACCTCGAAAGGCGGCACGGCTTCCGGGACAGCTATTCCCACTACAGATGGGTACGCGTTCGGAATGCGCCATACACGTCTCGAGTGGCACGACGGCTATCACACATTTTCGATCCAATACGGAACCGGAGCGGCCAGTAACTTTAGCAACCCCGGAAACGGCGTCACTATCCCGAATCCGACGGCGTACGTCAATAACTCGGCTCAGCTTCTTATCGCCGAGCACCTGGTCTTGCAACCAAACCAGTGGTTTGGGATTATGCCCATCTTCCTTTATCAGCGGACCAAGGACGGAAACCCCCAGGACGGCTGGAACCAGTGGGCCTCCTTTGGAGCGCGGCCTATTGTGTTTTTCACCAAGCATCTTTCGCTTGCCTTCGAAGGAGGGTTTGACCACGTCGACAGCGGCATTGGCCAGTACGACGGCTGGCTGCGCAAGTTTACCCTGGCCCCGCAAATTGGAGCGACTCGCAAGTTCTTTGGCCGGCCGGTGCTGCGTGCCTTCGTGACCTATGCCAACTGGTCCGACAACCTTCGTGGTTACGTGGGCGGTGTGCCTTATCAGAATCGAACGAGTGGAATGACCTATGGAGTACAGACGGAAACGTGGTGGTAGAGCATTCGCGTTCTCAATTATGCTGGCTCGTCCGCTTTGCTAAACGCGCGAAGCCACCGGGAGGTAAATCCTGAGAGCCGCTTGCGAACAACCACCGAAAATTCCGGCTCCTCCGTATTCTGCAGAGCGTGGACCAGTTCATAGTGCTCCCTGGCCATAGATGCGGTCAGAGGAGCGCCGCTCGCCAGGACGACAAAAGTGAAGAGCGGAGCCATCAGACGCTCCAGGGTCTCCGTAAGGAACGCATTTCCCGACAACGCCCAGCACTGCCGGTGAAACGCATAGTCGAACTCCAGAAATTGGCGTCGATCGCCTCTCTCCCCTGCGTCCACGATCTTCGTGATCTGGCGGCTGAGTTCCCTGAGATCGCTCTCCGTCACCCGTGGCTTCGCCCACTGTAATGCCAGCAATTCCAGTTCAACCCGCAGCTTATAGAGCTGCTTTACTTCTTCCACTGAAAATTGAGTAACAAACGTGCCGGTATTCATCACTCTGCGGACGAATCCCTGCGCTTGCAGGGAGATCAGCGCTTCGCGAATCACGGGGGTGCCAACCTTCATTTGCCGTGCCAGTTCCCGTTCGACGATGGCATCACCCGGCTTCAGCTCGCCTGAAAAGAAAGCGCTCTTAATCGCGTTGACGATCCGATCCCGTAGAGACAGGGGTTCAATTTCTGCAAAGCTCGGCATGCTCCCCCGTTAACCTGTCCGCACTAGGGGTGCTCGCAATCGCAAGTGATCCATCAACCTATTTTCGTGGGGCATCGTAGCGACTAGGATAGATCACGTATCAAGGGGCCATCAACACAATTGGGCTCTAAAACGTTCGTCCCCTTAACAGCTTGCGGAAAAAGCCTACTAGAGTCCGAAGGGACGGCTGAACTTAGCCCAAGACAGCGTCTTTTTGACAACGGACCGAACCCAACAATCCGGGGTAGGGGCTTCTAGAGTCCGCGTGAAAACCGAATCTCAAGGACCAAACAAAACCTGACGGGTGCCCCATGTTCGCACCAGCTAACGTGGGCCGAAAACGACGGGCGAAGCCCATCAAACGTTTCTGCTCATTGAGTGAAAGCATTCGAAGGATTCATATTCGGCCCACGTTAGCTGGTGCAAACATGGGCACCCGTCAGGTTTTGTTTGGTCCTTGAGATCTGGTTCTCACGCAGACTCTTTAGGCCCTGAGGTAAATTTTCCACGAGTCTCAGCACGGACAACGACAACGTCCCTTCGGAACTCTCGTGGACTTTTCTCGCTTCTCAACGAACTGGCGCTCCTTAGCGTTGAACCCGATTTCCCGCGATATAGACCGCTTCAATGCTGCGCGTGTTCTTGATATCGTCGAGCGGACTCCGGCTGAGCACAATCAGATCACCCCACTTGCCTACCTCGAGAGTCCCCAAATCTGTAGCATGCAAGAACCGGGCGGCATTTCCCGTACCTGCGGTAATCACCTGCATGGGAGTCAGACCTGCCTGCACCATCAGTTCCATTTCCCAATGAGCAAAGTAGCCAGGAAATCGCCCCGGCGGACCGCTATCGGTGCCAAGTCCATAGGGCACGCCTGCATCCGCAAGCAACTTCAGGTTATGTTCCGCGGTGCGCAAAAACGGGGGATACTGACTGAAATCCGGATCTGACCGAATCGTTTGCTGATACGCAGGGCTCTTGAGCCGGCTCAGCACCTCGGCTGAGACACCGCGGGTAAAAAAAGGATCGCTGGCAAAGGGAGGCGTTTGCCCATACACAAACATGGAGTCTTCGCGCGAAAGCGTGGCCGCCATCTGCCAGGTTCCATGCTTCTTCATATCGTCAATGAACGCCTGGTCGACGGGCTTGTCGCGGACGCTGTGAGCTAGCCCATCCACGCCGTAATCGACGAGTTGGCGTGCATCCTGCAGGTAGAAGATGTGCGCTACCACGCGCAGATGATGACGGTGCGCGCTCTCGATGATGGCCTGGGCCATGTCGTAGGGCATTTTCTTCTTGGTCCCAAGATGGTCGTCCAACCATAGCTTGATCAAGTCGACGTGCTTGGCGGCCTGCGCCGCGACGGCGGGCTCTACCTCCGCGGTGGTGGCAATCCCCTGGTTAACGCCTTCCAATCCACCGTAGCCGCCTTTAAAGACGAATCCCTGTCCCGTGGTGTAAACGCGAGTTTCACTTGGCCGGCCGGCTCGCTGAGCATCCCGAATCTTGAAGATGGAGTCTTTATCGGTGCCCATGCTGAGAACCGTAGTGACACCGTAGGAAGCGTAGGTGTGGAGATCCTTCTCCACATTTTCCGGGGTGAAGAAGTTTGCGTTTTGCTCCAGGCCGATAGTGGCGCCGAGGTGGGTATGGAGGTCAATGATGCCGGGCATCACGTACTTGCCCTGCAGGTCGATGACCTGCGCCGAAGGAGGCGCCTTTAGCCCTGCAACCGGGCCCACCCATTGGACGCGCCCGTTGTCGAGAATCATGGCGGCATGGGCCACGGGGGCGTGGCCGGTACCGTCGATCAACGTAAAGTTCTTAAGTACCTTGACTTCTGCAACCAACGATGTTGCAAACAGCAACACCAGGCAAACAAGGAAGCTATTTCGTATTGATCCGGGCATCTTCGAGAACCCTCTTGGCGCGCGCCGGATTGAAGATACCACAAGAGCAGAACCGCGCGAGATAAGTCACTGCCTGACTTCCAGCGCATGTCGCCGAAATGCCCGGCACTCGCCCCCCAACTGATTGACCTGTGAAGAGAAGCACCACAACCAGTCCTGATTGGCCAAGCTGTGCCGTAGATCGAAGCTCAATTTGAAAAACGGCCGCGGAGGGCCCGCGAACGGAACCAATTAGACGGTTTGTGCTACCGTCGGGACGACCGGCGCATTCCACCACTACAGCACCAGGAGCCGCTCGAAAATAAGGCCTACTCTTGTGCCGTGGGTTTTCCTCTATTCTCGAAGGCGGAGTGCCACCGCACCGTAAATCCGGAGTGCCTCTTGCGGACAACCGCCGTAAACCCGGGTTCCCGCAAGGTCTGAAGTGCGTCGACTAATTCATAGTGTTCTCTGCCCATCGACGCCGTCAGTCGAGCACCGCTGGTTGGGACGACTACGGTAAAGTCATCTGCCCGGCAAGATCCCGTTCAACAATGGGATCGCCAGGCCTGAGCTGCCCGAAAAGCAATGCGTCCTTAAGCGCTTCAACAACGCGATCACTGAGAGAACGCGGCTCAATTTCGCTAAAGATCGGCACGGAAAACCTCGAAACCAGTCTGCATAGACACCAGCAAAACCGAGCGATTGTCTATCATCCAGCATGCCATGCAAAACGGCAAGCCTCGCCAAGGACTGTTCCTCCTTCCCAGAGCGAACAATTACGGGCTGGACCCCCTGCCTTAGCGGACGATGATAGACAAACGGTCAACGTCCGGACATCGCAGTCACTACTCAAATGAAATCTATCTGAAAGATATAGCCGCCGTTCGGACTGTTACTCAGTTCGAAGCCCGGAGGCCCGATGCCGGCATCGCAACTGATGAGCGAGCCATTATGCATTGCCAGACCATGCGGATCGGCCGACCCTTCTACGAATTCTGCCGTTTCCAATAATTGCCCAGTGGCTGCGTCGTATTTCACCAGTCCTGACGTGGTGGTGTGGACCAGCTTGCCGTCCTTTTCGATATAGCGATCCACGTCGGAAGTCCCCGTGACCATCCAAATTCCGCCATTGTCCCAGGCAATTCCATGCCAGCGCCCAGTCGTGATCGGAATCATGAATTCCGGCTTCCAGCTCGTAGGGTCGACCCGCAGGATACCTCGCAGCCGGTTGGCTACAATCCAAAGCTTTTCCTCGTGCCACATCAGGCCGTGGCATCCTCCCCCATCGTCCATGGGTCCCAACGGAATCTGCCGGTGTGAAACGGTCTTGGAGTTCATATCGGTCTGGTAGATGCCTTCCCCGCCACCCGCTCCGCCATTCGCTCCCATCCAGACACAGTCATCTCCATAGGCCATGCCACTGGTGTTGGAAGACTCTGTGAGCACCGTCTTGAGCAGCTTCCCGTTCCAGTCGAGCAGCCAGCAGGCTTCCGGAGAGCGCTCAGCCCCCTTCCCGAAATTCTGCTTTTTCTGCTCCGCAACCCATACCCCTTCCGGCGCGATAGCGACCGCATTGGGATAGCCTGGGGGCGCCTTGAACAGATTCTTAGTCTTCACCTTGCGGTGCGGTACCTCCCGTTTCGGCGGCGGCATAGGGGAGGTCGGTTGCTGCGCTTGGATTCGCGATAATCCCGCACCGGCGACCAACCCAGCGCTACGAGTAAGAAAATCCCTTCTCCTCATCTTCATCCACGTTCTCCTTGACTTACTTTCCATATCCCGGCGCACTTGGTCTCTGCGACGCAATGCGCAAAACCAGTTACTTGCTATCCGGCAGAGCGAAGACATAGAGCGCCTGGCCGTTGTCCGGGCGATGTACATCGGTGAGGATCACGTTGGGCATGTTCTCCGGGCTGCCGCCGCCCAGCCCGGTGGTGACCGCAATGTATTGTTTTCCGTCGACGCTGAAGGAAACGGGATAGCCCTGTACGGTGGTGCCCAGCTGCGTCTCCCACAATGTCTTGCCGGTTCTGGCATCGACCGCTTTGAACCCACGGTCATAATCTCCCACAAAGGCGACTCCGCCTCCGGTCGAAAGCACCGCGGTGAGAAACGGTGCTCGCTGCTGGAACGACCACACCTCCTTCATGGTTTTGGAATCATAGGCAGCGAGCTTCCCCATATTGCCGTTAGTACCCGGCATCTCATAAACCCGCACGGCGGCGGCCACCCCGCCCGAGCCTGCCTTCATCTCCACGTCATGCCCGATCATCTCATCGCAACTCTGCGAGAGCGGAATGATGAGCAGGTCGCTCGGCTTGTAATAGCTCATTGCCTGCCAGTTATGGCCGCCCTCGGGGCTGGGACAGGACTGAACCCACTCATTGGTCTTGCCGTTGCCAATTTCTTCGCGATAAGTCGGCACGCCGGTCTTCGGATCAATGTGCGTAAAGATGTTTTGCAGCACAGTTTCTTTGTAGTCAATAAACTCGCCGTTTGTCCGGTCCAGCTTCCACAATATGCCGGCCTTGCCGATCGTCATCACGGTTTTCTGTGCACCGTGATCGATCAGGACGCGCTCGAACACCTCATCGAGATCGAGTGATTCGCCGGGTGCATGGCTGTAATACCATTTGAGTTTCCCGGTATCGGGATCGAGTGCGACCGTACTGCTGGTATACAGTGCGGCGCCGTTTGCGGTGCCACGGCTCGCCCGCATCCAGGGCTTAGCTTGGGCTACGCCCCAATAAGTGAGATTAAGTTCGGGATCATAAGTGCCGGCGATCCAGGCCTCGCCGCCGGCGCGATAAAGGTCATCCAGTCCATTCCACGTGTCGCCTCCCGGTTTGCCCGTGAGAGCGATGGTGGAAAATCGCCAAGCCTGTGCGCCAGTATTTGCGTCGTAGGCGATGATGGCGCATTTTTCGCTTGCGTAGGAGCTGCAGCCTGTGAGGCCGGCCACCACCTTTCCGTGGATGACCATCACCCCGCCGGTCTGGCTATGACGCTTGTCGCTCATGGCTACTTTCCACACCAGCTTGCCGCTCCGCGCATCGAGCGCAACCACATGGGCGTCGGTGGTCGCGAGGAACACCTTATCCTGATAAAGTGCGATGCTTCGATTGCCGCCATAGAGGTAGGGGGATCGCGGGCCGATGCGGTATTCCCAGATCAGCTTCCCGCTTTTGGCATCAAGAGCCTGCACAATGTTGTCGGTGTTGGAAAGGAAGATGATGCCGTCATGGACGATCGGGGTCACTTCGTTGGCGCCGCCCTCGTTCATCGCCCAAGCCCATTTGAGCTGCAGATTTTTTACGTTGCTGGCGTCGATCTGTTTCAGCGGGCTAAAGCTCCAACCCTGATAATTGCGGCGAAACATCAGCCAATCGCCATCTGCGGGATGTTCGAGCATGGCATCGGTCACCGGCGTGTAAGCCGGCACCTGCCCGGCGATGCTGAGACCGCTGTGATAGGGCGGCGCCGGCGTCGTCTTCGTCAGTGCCCCGAACTGTCCGGTTAGCTGGCCATGGGCGACACTGCCGATCTTCACATTGGTGGTGCTGGTGAAAGGCTTTCCGCCCGCCGTCGCGCCATTAGCTTCGAGCAGGAAAGCCACGATGTCTCGATAGGTTTCGTCGCTGAGGCTGCCGCCCTTCCCCAATGGCATGGCTGCATGGAGATAGTCGTAGAGTTCTCGCGTCGAACGACCGCCCCAAGACTTGAGAAAATTAGCGTCGGCAAGGGAGGGCGCTTCGCCACCGCCAGATAGATTTTCCTGATGACACGAGGCGCAAGCGGTCGAGTACTGCGCGTGACCTTGAGCAGCCTGTGCCGACGTGAAAGGGCCGACGTCTTGCTGCGCGGCCGCGCTCCCACTCCACAAGGCGAAAGCGCTCAACGCAACCGCGATTTCACTCGTTCGAAACAGCATCGAAATCATTCTCCCCCAAGTGCCACTGCGCGCCGCCGTCGTAACCTGCCTATTGCTCCATAATCCAACCCCAAAGATCGCCCTCAGGTGCCTTGTCACTGTCTATCTCGACATAAAGATCGCCCTTGCGTAGAGCCGTGATCTGCTCTGGGGTGAGTTGGACGCTCCCGCTCAGCGTGCCGCTCGTAGCCGAAGAGACGGTGAGGTCGCTAATCACCGGCCCCCGCACGCCAGGCAGCGAACCCATCGCAAGGTGCGCGCTCGTGGGAACGCCCAGCAATCCTCCGAACGACCCTTTGAACGAAAGCTTGCTCCCTTCCAGGGTGGCCGTGACGGAACCGCTGCCCGATGTATCTGCCCGTGTACCGACTAAGCGTGGTCCCGGCGAGAGGCGAAAATGGAATGTCGTGTCGACCGGCTTGGCCGCACCGAGCAACATCCCGAGACAACAAGTGCACAGCACGAGCGCGCCCTGGGGCGGCCAGTTGCAATGCAAGATGGAACGGATTCTCAGTGCCGGCATATAACTCCTCGCCTTAGCCCTAAAGACCGAAAATCAGTCATGCCACTCGTTCGCAGTCTACTGTTTCACGTCTTGAGTGGCAGCAGGGGAGCGCGTCGCGAAAATGGCACGGCAATCATCGGGCAACGCAAAGGTTGACTAAGCACAACCAAGCGCTTGACCCTTTGATGGACCACTGTTCATGCTTCCTGGCGAAGTGACACCTGACATCCAGACCCCGCTAGTTCGGCTGTCGGTTTGACGCAGTGAACTATCATCGTTGATGTGTCCACTGTCAAGCCTTCTTTGCGTGCGCCGCTTCAATGCGCCGCCTTAGCAGGTTGCGGAAAACTCATGTTTTGTATCAGGGCCACGACTAAAGAGTCCGCGTGGGAACCGGATCTGAGCACCAAACAGCACCCGACGGGTGCCCCATGTTCGCACCAGCGTACGTGGGCCGATTATGAATTCTTCGAATGCTTTCACTCAACGAATAACAACAATGGAAGGGCTTCCCCCGGATTTCCTGTTGGATTTCATGGCGTCGATACATTGCATGCGCCTTTCTTCACGGAAAGGCGCACACGCGGCTCTGTCCAGTGCAGCGTGGCAGGAAATCCGGGCCCCCCGTCTTTTTCGGCCCACGAACGCTGGCGCGAACATGGGGCACCCGTCAGGTGCTGTTTGGTCCGTTGGGTTCTGTTGGTCCTACATCCGGTTCTCACGCAGACTTTAAAGCCCATGAATTTTCAGGCCTCTCACGGCCCGGCTGAGAGGTTGCGGAAAAACTCGGTTTTGTATCAGGGCACGACTTTAGTCGTGCCGTAAACACTTGAAAATAGGATGGGCTTTAGCCCCTGCCACAGCGAGAACCACAACAAAACAGAGTTTTTTCGCAGCTCTTAACTGGGGCCATTGCGCAACAACTGCCGAGTGGCAGAAGCAAAACTGGTCCGGCAACCATCGCACTTTTTGCCAGTTGTGGGAAGGGCAAAACGAACCGTGCCGGCTTAACCCCACTGCCTCGGGAGAAGAAACAGGGCGACCCCTGGGCTGCAACGCCGCGAGAGATTCTCTCGTATAGCTCCGTAATTTACGGAGCTATCGAAAGCTCAGGAACCTGAGGGTATTGTCAGGGAAGCAGGTTGGCAATTGTCTGGGTGCTCTTGGCGCTTTACGAAAATGTTTGAAGCCTACATACACCGCTTACGGTTGAGGCTTCCCCTCGGGCTTTCCGTTTTTTGCCGCCAATCCCATGGTCGTTGCCACGTTCAACAGCATCGGGGCGAATTTCCGCATCATCTCTTCCAACTCCGCGTTGCGGGTCTGCAATACGCGAGTCTCGGCTTCCCGGCGGGACAAAACCTCGCGGAGTTCCCGGTTTTGGCGGAAAATGTCGCGAGTGGCGTCCAACCGATCCACTATGCCTTGCATTTCATCTTCGGTGATCGGCTTGGGTGTGGCGGGCGCGGCAGTCGTTTTGGGTAGTTCACTAATGGTGGGTTCTTTCCACATCGATTGTCTCCAGTTTCGGTGGGGATGTTGTTGCCGTAACGGGCCCTTTCTTAGCGTTATACCACTCGAAGTAGGATGACAGCAGAATGAAGAATCCGTGATGGGTCTGTGGGAAACGACGCTGAGGTCACCAAATCTGCGGAACCCAGCGTGAAGCCGACGACAATAGCTGCCCTCGATGGATTCAAATCAACTGAAAATAAAGAGGATAGCGGCATAACGCACCCGCACCATCCCCCTCCATGCAGGAAAGTGCAAGTCACTTAATTTTGGGGCCCTGGGTGCCGGCGAATCGTTGGCGCTCGATGGTGGGTTTTGGAGCCGGTTCGTTAAAAGACCGTCACAGCGTGAAACGTTCCTGCATCGGTGTGTACTATCTCTTACTAGCCGTTGCTCGCCCCGTGAGGATGTTTTGGAACTAAAGCTGCAGGAAGCGGACAGGCTCCGCGAAATTTTCTCGGCGCTCGGTTTCGTCACCACAGGGGCGAAAATGGCCAGCGTGCTGCAGTGCGCCTACAAGGCCTCGCAAGCCAGTGACACCACGGTGCTCCTGCAAGGCGAAACCGGCACCGGCAAGCAGGTGCTCGCGCGCGCCATTCACACTCTCGATGAAAAGCGCGGTAAGTTTCCGTTCGTCACCGTTCACTGCAGTACGGTGAACGAGAGCCTGGCCGAGAGCGAATTATTTGGCCACCGGAAAGGATCGTTTTCCGGCGCCGTCGCCTCGAGATCCGGCCTCTTCCAGGCGGCGGAACACGGCACCGTATTTCTTGACGATGTAAATGATCTTCCCCTCCGGCTGCAGCCCAAGTTGCTCGATGCCTTGCAACGAGGAAGCGTTCGACCGCTGGGAGCGGACCGGGAGTTGCGGGTGGACGTCCGGGTCATTGCAGCCGCGAATCGTCCGCTGGAACCGCTGGTGGCAGAAGGCGCATTCCGGGCCGATCTTTATCACCGGTTGAATGTCATCAGGCTGTCCCTGCCGCCGCTGCGAAATCGATCCGACGATCTGGGCGCGTTGGTACTGGAGTTTGCGCGCCGCTATCCGAGCCTCTACCAGCGGATTGAGTCGCTTGACCCGGAGTTGTTGCAACACCTGCAGGTCTGCCGCTTCGAGGGCAATGTCCGCGAGTTGGAAAACGCGGTGCAACGCATGCTCTTCATGAAGAACGATGGCACTTCCCTCACCCGCGCGGATTGGTTACGCCAGGAGTCGGAGGGGGGCGGCGAGATTATGCAGCAGGACGAGATAACCAGCGCGGCCAATCTGTTGTGGATGATCATGCTCAAAAATGAGCTTCCCTTCCCTGAACTGATGCGAAACATCGAAGGCGAACTGCTGCGGCGCGCGTTGCAGGTCAGCGGAAAAACTCGCCGCGAGCTTGCCAAATTACTGCACACCAGTGAGCGCACCCTCTATCACAAGATGAGTGCGCATGGTATCGGCGGCGGACCGCGGCGAGAAGCCGGTTAACCGATCTGCGCGTGCCAACAGCACTCCAACCATGGAGTGCGACTTGCTATGATCGGGCTGAAACATCCGTCTCTGGGATGCGTGAGGTAGGCCGGCATGAAATCCCGGGTATCCGCGGTCAAGGAAGCTCCGGCGCCCAAGGTTCCCCAGTCGCGGCAACAGTCCGAGTACTTCTCCCCCGAAGGAACGACCGAGCGGGGACCCCAAAGCTTTGGCTTTTCCCTCACCGGCATGCCTCTCTTTGCCAGCGAAGAAAATGGAGAGGAAACGCCACCAAAGCGAGTTGACCCCGCGCCAAGCGAGGCGGCGCCAGACATCGTGCATCACGTGTTGCGTTCCCCCGGCGGTCAGTTGGCGCCGGCAACACGCACCCGATTTGAATCGAGCTTCGGTCAAAGTTTTCGCGACGTACGCATTCATACAGGAGCACAAGCCGCCGCGTCGGCGAGGGCAGTTGAGGCACGGGCCTACACCGTCGGACGCCAGATCGTGTTTGGCGCAGGTGAGTTCGCTCCGGAGACGCCAGCGGGGCGAGGACTGCTGGGCCACGAGTTAGCCCATGTGGCGCAGCAAACTTCGGCCCGTCCGGCAGGCGATACGCTTTCCATCGGGAATCCTTACACTGCATTGGAACGCGAAGCGGAGTCCGGCGGGTGGGGGAGTGGGCGAACTTCTCCGCTTGCCTTGCAGCAAGTGCAGCGGGTGTCGATCTGGCAAAAAATCATCCGCTTCTTCGGCGCGGAAGGAACCTTTGAAGACGATGAGTTGCAGAAGTACCTGAAGTTCCTGGATGAAAAGAAGAAAATCGAAGACAACTACGACAGCGACAATAAAGCGCGAGAGATTGTTCGCCGCTGGCACGCCGGCAAAAAGGGCTATGAGCTCAACGTTCCGCGAAAAGTGCTGCTACTGAAGGAAATGATTTCGGGCCCTACCCTCGATGACGACGAGAAAGGGATGCTGACGATCCTCGAGGATTCTACGGATGCGGACCTCACCGCCATTTTCAAGCAGGTGACACCCAAGGAAATGCGCGGAGAGATCGACGGCGATAACCAGGTCCAGTTCGATTACCTGATCTTGCAATATAACCGGCGAAACAGCGATCGGTTTGCGGAGACCAAGGCAGTCTCGCCGACTCAACACCTGTTGACGGAAGCCGTGCTCAACCCGGGCTCCACTTTAGAGGACCAACCAAAGAAGGAAGAACCCAAGAAAGAGGAGGGGAAAAAAGACGAAGTAAAGAAAGACGAGCCGCCTAAAGATGATCCCCCGCCAAAGTTCAAGGAAGCGGCGCCGATGACAGGCATCTCACCGGACCCTGCCAATAACGTGGCCGGTGACTTTGAGAAAGCGATGTCGGCGGTGATAAAGAAATACCTGAACGAGCGAGCCAAGGCATTTCGAGACGCCAAAAAGTCTGGCCGCACTTTTCCTATTGACAAGGCACGCGACATTGGAGCGGTCGCGCAGAAAAGCACAGAAGACTACTTCGGTCCCTACATCCAGGTCGCCAGCCGAGTCCCCACGGGCAGTTATCACCCGGGGAGTTATAACATCAAACCGGAGATCCATTCGCAGGCGGAGGTGCCCATTTCCCTGTCTGGAACCACCGGTCATCCCGGGCGTCTGGGTTGGATGCAGTACTGGATGGCACAAGAGAAAGGAAAGCCGATCCTCGACAAGTTTCACTGCGTGACGACACGGGAACCTGACCAGCAGGAATTTAGTCGCGTAGTGGATGTGCTCGCGCGCGATGCGGCATTGCAGTCCGACATCGACGACACAATTCACGGATGGCCCGCGGAAGCATCGGGGGGACTCAACCTCGACTTGATGCGCGATGTCAGCACGCAAGACAAGGCGCGATGGGTCCGCTGGGATATTTACACAACGCTGCTGCACGAGATGATGCACATTCTTCAGCACCCCAACTATAGGCGAACCTACCAGTTGTTTACTGGTTCAGCGCAGGAGATTCTTAAGGAAGGAATGGCGGACGTAATGCGCCGGGATCTATGGTTTGGCGAGGGCAATTTGAAGAAGCGGCTGTCAACGTCCGCCTACGACGCGACCCGGGCGCAGATCGAGGGTGGAGAATTCGACTACCAGGAAGACTTGGTCAATTATCATCGCGATTATCCGTATGAGGTGGATGCGCGTAAGATCGTGAACGGCGACGGCAAACGCCCGGGCGTCGGAATGCCCAATGCCCGCGCGGCCTTCTTCCTGGGGCACACAGACCTGTTGGGAATTGGCGAGGGAACACGGGGCGCGGCAGCACCACTGGACACGGTCGCCAACTATCACGCGAATGATGCAAAGGACCACGATATCGTAGTGGCGCAGGCCGGCGATACCCTGGATACGATTCGCCAGCGCACCGGCGCAACACTCGCGGGCATCCTGAACGAAAGCACGGGGAAAGCGGTAAACCCGGCGGCGCCCCTGGCGTCCGGCGCGCGTTTGAAGATTCCAGGGATTCGCTACGTTTACACCATCGAAGCCGATACGCTCGGCTCGGTCGCCGCCCAAAACCACGCGGATCCGAAAGCAATTGCGGTCGCGAATGCGCTGCCCCCAAACACTCCGCCAGAGAATAAGTTCCCGGCGGGCACCAAACTCCTGATACCAATCCATAAAGCCGGCCCCTAGACGATGTTCGGCGACATTCTGCAAGGCCACTACGAAGGCTGGACCGGCCTCGTCCCGCAGCCGACGCTAGAGGAATTGATATTGTCGGTCGGACCCGCCGTCCTCCATGCGACACAAGAGAAAAACCGGATTGCCACGCGATATCGCGTGAGCGAGATTCAGCGGGCGACGGCGCCGGCAAGCATCGAGGCGTGGAACGTTGTGGGATCGCAGGAAGTCTCAATCATTGAGTTAGAAGATCCGCCCTGCCCCAACATCGACCGTACGCTCGCTGCGCTGGGTGCACCGGACCTGAAGTTACGAGATAAAAGCTTCAGCCCCGGATACGTAGTGTCCGAATTTATCTACCCGCACCGCGGAATCGTCCTATCGATCGGGGAGCCCCTGGCCTCGAACCCGAGCCAGGGACGAAAACTCTTGCACGCCCGGCTGTTTCCCACCATGTCCCTGCAGCGCTATCTCACGCACGTGGGTGAACCCCGGCCCGGCCTCCCGAATCCCATCGCCTGAAGTTCACTGCCATTTCCTGCAGTCGGCGGTGCCAACTCTAGCGGCCGACATCTGCGTACGCGAACACGGGTCATCCCGACCGATCGCATTCGCTCATGCAAATCGTTTCCGTGATGGTATCGATTCTTCGGCATCTGTCCCGTCAACAGACCTGAGCGCGCCCCGTTTTTCGCGAACTGTGAGATACCACTTGGGGCGGTGCGCTTCTTGCGCGCGCGGAAACGAGCGGCCTGCGGGAAAATTCGCGTTTTTTTGTATCAGGGCACGACTTTAGTCGGGCCATAAATGCATTGTGAGACTGTAGAAGCGCATTCTGCGCGCGGACCGGAGCTAAAGCACCAAACAAAACTTGATGGGTGCCCCATGTTCGCACCAGCTAACGTGGGCCGAAAAAGACGGGCGAAGCCCACTCAATTGCTTCTACTCCTTCAGGCAAAGCCACCACCATAGCTACAACAATTATGACTTGATCGCACTCTGCCAGTGGCAGAACCTCGTCCACAAAAACGAACCGAGGGTGGGCGGTTTATTGATGAAACCCCTGTCTCACACCTACCCACGCGAATCCGATTTTCCCCCTTCATTCGTCCCCTCTTACAAACGATCAACCCGCAACCCGTAACCCCGCTGCCAAATTTGGCGCACCTCTGATGATCACCACGCTCCTCCAAGCCGCCACTACGAAAACCCGCAACTGTTGCAACTGTAGGACGTTCCCCACCGCAAAGCCATCCGAAAATTATGCCCAAGCGATTGGAACCCGAATTGCAACAACCATGGCACCGAGGCATTCAATGCGCTCTGCGAGCACGGCCCACATCGGAGACCGCGTTACCTTCCGCATCTCCGATGTGTTCTTGCCGGAACCTGTCGAGCTGCTGGCCAACTTAACCGGCGACCTGGAGGCCACCGGAGTCGTCATCGAGTTTTCCGATTCGGGGAGTAACCTACGTGCCTACGCGGTGGTTCGCATAACACCGCAACAAGCCGTGCTGCTTCCGATGGGAACGTTTCGGGTGTTAACCAGCGAATGAAGTGGGCCTGTGTGACAATCCGCCCTGATCCGCGAGGTCTGGGCCTGAGGAGGATGCCGTAATGCCGCCAACATTTACCTTTCCAGGCGTCTACATCGAAGAGATTCCGAGCGGAGTTCACACCATCACAGGGGTCGCGACGTCGATCGCGGCATTTGTCGGATGGGCTGCCCAGGGCTCCATTACCGAAGCCGTCCTCGTGCAAAGTTGGGCTGATTTCGCCAACCAGTACGGAGGGTTGGATGCACGCAGCTACCTTGGCTACGCGGTAAACCAGTTCTTTGCCAATGGCGGCCAGCAAGCCTACATCGTCCGGTTGGTATGCGACGGCTCGGGAGGAAGCACCAAAGCCACCCCTTCCTCAGTCGAGATCACCGCGCTTAATTTTGACGCCACCACCCCGCCGAGCACCGTGACCGTCACCAGTGGTTCGTCGGGCGGACTGACCCTTACGGCCGCCAACCCCGGTATCTGGAGCACAAACTACAACATCGAAATACAGCCTCGCATCGATGACTACACGCGATTCAGTCTGTCGGTTGTGTACATCGACCCGGTAACTTCGGCGAGAACCCCAGTGGAGAGCTACCAGAACCTCTCGCTGAACCCAACCGACACGCAGGCGCAGTATGTGGTCAACATCATCAATGAGCAATCGAACTTGATCACTGCCAGCATGGGAACATCGGCCCTCACGATCACCTATACAGGAAGCATGCCAACCACTCCAACACCCTCGCTCGTGGGCAGCATTGGACTGGATGCCAGTGTGAAGGGAGTCGACGGCACAGTATTGAATCCCGCCAACACCGCGGGTGCCTTTGAAACCATCCTCAACCACAATCCGACCGCCAGCGGAGGGGGAGTTCACCTCCTCGATACGGTGCCCATATTCAACCTGCTGTGCGTACCCGGCGAGGGTACCGCAGCGGTGATCTCCGATCTGCAGACTTATTGCTTCAACCAACGGGCCTTCCTGATCGTGGATAGCCAGTCGATCGACACAGTGACAACATTACAGAATGGGCCTACCGGGATCACCGGCGTCAACGCGATCAACTCCGCTTTGTATTTTCCCTGGGTCAATCAGTTCGACCCCCAGCTCAACCTGACGAGACCGTTTCCCCCATGCGGATTCGTCGCTGGACTCTATGCGGCGACCGACACAGCACGCGGAGTGTGGAAGGCGCCCGCGGGCATCGACGCCAGCTTGTCCGGCGAATCGGGCTTGGCGATCAACATGACGAACGCCCAGAACGGTTCCTTGAACATTGCCGCGGTGAACTGCCTACGGAACTTCCCGGTCTATGGCGACGTCATCTGGGGCGCGCGCACGCTGCGGGGCAACAACCAGGTGGGTTCGGAGTGGAAGTACGTCCCGATTCGCCGCCTCGCACTTTTCATCGAATCCAGCTTATACGACGGCACGCAGTGGGTGGTGTTCGAACCCAATGACGAGACCCTTTGGGGACAGATCAGGCTCAACGTCGGCGTGTTCATGCAGGGCCTGTTCCTGCAAGGCGCATTTCAAGGCACGACAGCTCAGCAAGCCTACTTCGTAAAGTGCGACGCCGACAATAATCCGCAGTCGAGCATTGACCAGGGCATCGTGACCGTTCTTGTGGGCTTTGCGCCGCTCTATCCGGCGGAGTTCGTCGTCATTCAAATCCAGCAAATGGCCGGGCAGCTTCAATCCTAAGGAGGCAATCGTATGGGCATTCCCTTTCCCGCAAATCCCAAGCGTCTTGATCCGTACAAGAATTTCAAATTCCGTCTTAAGTGGGACGGCAAATATGTGTACGGCGGCAGCAAGCTGACCGGCTTGAAACGCACCATAGAGGTCGTCGAGCACCGCAGTGGCGGCGATCCTTCCACGTCTCACAAGTCGCCGGGCCGCGCCAAGTTCGAGGCCATCACGCTGGAACGCGGCTTGACCCAAGACCTGGAATTCCACCAATGGGCAGGCCTGGTGTGGAACTTCGGCTCCGGCCTCGGTTCCGAGGTCTCGCTGGCGACCTTCCGCAAAGACATTTACCTGGAGTTCTACAACGAGGCCGGGCAATTGGTGATCGCGTACAAAATCTATCGCTGCTGGGTTTCGGAATACCAGGCCATGCCGGACCTGGATGCCAACGCCAACGCGATCGCGATCGAACATATCAAGCTCGAGAACGAAGGCTTCGAACGCGATACCAGCGTGACCGAACCGCAAGAGCCAACCCTGACCACGGTCACGGCATGACATGCGCAATCTTTCCACTTCCGACCTGCTCGGGCTTTGGGAGGCCGGTGCAGGTTTGCATTTATTAGATCGTGGTCTGCTCGCGTTGCATACGGCCATGCCCGAGGTATCCGCGGAGGCCCTGGCGGATTGGCCACTGGGTCACCGTAACCAGGCGTTGCTCGATCTTCATGGGTCGATCTTTGGTCAAGCTCTCGCAGGCTGGACGGCTTGCGAACATTGCCGCGAGAAAATGGAATTCGAACTCAGTTGCCGGGAGCTTGCAGGCGCTCACACGATCCACGCGGAGCACACCGTTCGCTTCCAAGGCCAGAGTTTTCGGCTTCCCACAAGTCGTGATTTGGCGGAGGCGGCACGGCATCCTGACGCAGAGACGGCCGCGCTCAGCTTGGTCGAGCGTTGCCGCATAGAGGGCGAGACCCGCAATTGGAGACAGGACGACCTGGAAGAATTGGGAAATGCACTGGCGGCTGCCGATCCGCTGGCGGAGATCAGGATCGCTCTTTGCTGCCCGGAGTGCGGCTATGAGTCCGAAGAGACGATTGAAATTATCAGTTTTCTTTGGGCTGAGATCGAAGCGCGCGCAAAACGTTTGTTCTGGGAAATACACGCGCTTGCGCGAGCGTACGGTTGGGCGGAGAGTGAGATCTTGTCGTTGAGCCCCGCGCGCCGGGCTCTCTACGTTGAGATGGTGCAAGCATGAGCGGCTATCTACAACGGTTGGCGCGCTCGGTGATGCAACCCTCCGAGAGAGTTCATCCGATGGTCGGATCGGTGTTCTCCGCCTCTGCGAACCAGGGGGAAACAGAGGTGAGCACTCTTTCGTTCGGGCCAGCGGCGCGATCGCCACACCAGCAATCTCCCGAGCGAAAACCAGAACAGAACGTCGGGAAACCGCATCCCTCGCCATTCATGAAGCCGGACGATTTACCTCGTCCAGCGCAGCAACTTCCGGCGTCAAACGAAGCAACGTCGACCCCATCGCAACCGGTGAAGGCACCCGAAAACAACTCGGTTGCACCCGAGCGCGAGCCCGTGCTCGCGGCCCCTCTCGCCCAGGAGCGGGAAGCAACGCAACCAACTGTATACGCGCCGCTGATGCCCATAACCGAGGTACGCTCCGAAGCGAAGCTCATACCCAAGGTCATCCCGCAGATTGCGCCCCATCCGGCCGCGTCGGCCAGACGGGATCCAGGTAAGGTGGAAGCGCCTCGTAGTGGGGAGCACGAAGCAGACGATATCCAGATTCACATCGGCAGGATTGAAGTTCTGGCCGTGCCTCCGGCCCCGCCGGTCGTGCGGCCAGCTAAGTCGGCCCATAAGGCGCCAAGCCTGGACGACTACCTGAAGCACCGCGATCGGAGGACGTTGTGAGTAACGCCCTTGCCATCGCGGGAGTGACGGCGGTGCTGCAACACTACCTGAACAACGTCTATAACCACCCAACGGTCGTGTTAGGTACGGTTGCGGTTTCGGCCGTAGCCCCCGACATCATCCAGGGCACCGGGATCGGCAGCGGGAAAGAGAAGTTGCAGGTAAATCTCTTCCTCCACCAGGTCACCTTCAATGCGGCATGGCGAAACTCCAACATGCCGTCGCTCTCGCCCGATGGACGCACCCGCCTGTCGAACCAGCCGTTGGCCCTCGACTTGCATTACCTCTTAACCGCGTACGCAGCAGAAGACAGCCAAGCCGAGGCTCTACTTGGGTACGGCGTCTTCTTTCTTCATCAGAATCCAGTCATCGCGCGGAACGACATCGACCTCGCCCTTGCCGGTCCGTATCCACCCACGTACTCGGCCGCGTTCGGCAATGCGCTGAGCCTTGCTGGCCTCGCGGACCAACTGGAGATGATCAAGATCACGCCGGCGACCCTCGGGCGCGAGGAGATCGCCTGGCTTTGGACTGCCCTCAAAGCCGACTATCGTCCTACGTTCCCGTTCCAGGTCTCAGTGGTGCTGATGCAGCCCCAGAATCCGCTAGCCTCATCGTTGCCGGTTTTGCAGCGCAAGGTCTCCGCGCAGCCGAATATCCTGTCGCCCTTTCCAACGTTGATCGAGGCAGATCCTCCGAATCAGCAATCCGTGGCTACGTTGGGCGACACCGTTACCGTGCAGGGTGTCAACCTGAACGGCGCAACCAGCGTAATTCTCACCAACCAACAGCGTGGGATACAGCAAAACCTTACACCGCTCATCAGTCCCAACGATTCCTCCTTCCAATTCACGATTCCGAATCCCGTGCTGCCTCCTCCGCAGCCGAATCCACCCGATTTCCCGGTCGGCGTTTACCTCGTGACCGGCCTGATCGCATCCGGAACTGACACGTTGCAGAGCAACGGAGTTCCGTTGGCGATCGCGCCCAAGATCGGTTCCGCGTGGGCGCCGGGTACGATCGCTTCCGGTCCAACTGTCACTGTATCGGTTCCCTGTACCCCATACCTTCGCCCCAGCCAACAGGTGTCGCTGCTCATCGGCAGCCAGGAGGCGCAGGCCGATGCATTCACCACGCCTACAAATTCGCCATCGTTCACGTTCGTGCCCTTGGTGCCCACGGCCCAGCCAGTACCGGTAAGGCTGCGGGTGGACGGGATCGATAGCCCCATTGTTGACATGACGTCCACACCGCCCAAGTTCGCCGGGCCCTCCGTACAGGTGACCTGATGAGCACTGCGACACTGCCAGTGGAATGGACCGATGCAAACCACGCTCATCTCGTAGCGGAATTCGCCCGCCTTAAGGTCCGGTTCGGACTTGATTGCGCGGCGCCGGCTTCCGAGTACCAGGAGGAGCCGGCTGACTATCCATTGGCGATCGACCGTTTGACCGTTCTCTTTGGCTTGAGTGCCTTTGAACGAGACGTGCTTCTGCTGTGCGCTGGCGCCGAAATGGATTCGGAGTTAGCGGCGCGTTGCGCAGAACTTCAACCTCACGCCAAGCGCCCCAACGTAACCTTTGGGCTCGCGATGTCCGCCCTCGCCGATCCACACTGGAGCGCCTTCACGCCGGTTCGCCCCTTGCGGCGCTTCCGCCTGCTTGAGGTGAGTAGCGAGGGGGGGCTTACCTCGGCGCCCGTCCGTATCAGCGAGCGTGTTCTGCACTACCTCGCGGGCATGAACCTGGTGGAACCCTCGCTCGAGTCACTCCTCACCGCGATTTCTCCTCCGCGGTTGATAGCCGCGGAGCACCAATCGATCGCCGACGCCGCAGCACGAACCGTACAAGGGAATTTGCAACTATGTCCGATCGTGCACGTCTGCGGCGACGATCCGCTGGGACAGGAGGATGTCGCTGCCGCCGCGGCCGATCAGCTGGGCCTGCGGTTGTTCAGTATTCGCGCCGAGGACCTGCCTGCGTCCCCCGCGGAATTAGAGCGGCTGATGGTGCTTCTGGAAAGGGAGTCGCTTCTGTTGCCGGCACTGTTCCTGCTCCAGTGCGGATCGGCTGGACTCACCCCGCCGGCTAGCCAACTGGCCGAGAAATTGCCGATACCGCTGTTTCTCGGCAGCCCCGAACCGGTGCGCCTGCGGCGGGGATTCGTTCGCTTCGATGTAAACAAGCCGGATTCGACAGAACAAAGAGAGTTGTGGAAGCAGACTCTCGGCGATGGCGCGCCGCGGCTGGATAACATGGTCCGCGAGATTGCGCAGCACTTCCGCCTCAGTGCCCGAATGATCCTGAACACCGCCTCGCTGGTAGCCGGCAAAGAAGGCGATATCAATCCGGAAGTCCTGTGGAATTCCTGCCGTTCTCTGGCGCGGCCCAAGCTGGAAGACTTGGCGCAACGCATTGTTCCCTCCGCCCGTTGGGACGACCTGGTGCTGCCTGACCTGCAAATGCAGGTGATCCGGCAGATCGCGGCCCAGGTATGGCACCGCATGCAGGTACACGAAACCTGGGGATTCGCCACCCAAGGCCGCCGGGGACTGGGCGTGAGCGCGCTCTTTTGCGGCGAATCTGGAACCGGAAAAACGCTGGCGGCAGAGGTATTGGCGAATGAGTTGGGACTGGATCTCTATCGCATTGATCTGGCATCGGTCGTGAGTAAGTACATCGGTGAGACCGAGAAGAATCTGAAGATCGTCTTCGATGCGGCGGAAGAGGGCGGCGTTCTGCTGCTCTTCGACGAGGCCGATGCCTTGTTTGGCAAGCGTGGAGACGTAAAAGATAGCCACGACCGTTACGCGAACATCGAGGTCGGCTACTTGCTGCAGCGCATGGAGTCGTATGCCGGGCTCGCGATCCTAACCACAAACTTGAAAGCCTCGCTCGATCGTGCCTTCCAGCGCCGCCTGCGGTTTACGGTGACCTTCCCCTTCCCTGACGCCGCGCAGCGCGAAGCGATATGGGGAAAGGTCTTTCCCAGTGCCACACCGACCGACGGACTAAACCTTAAGAAGCTTTCCCAACTCAACGTGGCCGGCGGAAGCATTCGCAATATCGCGCTGAACGCGGCATTTCTTGCCGCCAACGGCGGCGCTTCGGTGACCATGAGCCACTTGGTGGAGGCAGCGCGGTTAGAGGCCCACAAGATCGAGCGCCAGCTGGCGGAAGCTGAGATACGGGGGTGGGCATGAGCCGCATCCACCTGACGATCGATCGGCTGGTCTTGAAGGGCCTGCAACCCGGACAGGATAAAGCTCTAGTAGAGAGCCTCCGCGCGCAGCTTGCTGAAATGTTGAAAGATCGCGGCACCCGCGCGGAATGGGCGCGCTCGCATCGCACGCCGGTGCTGAAGCTGGGGCGCCTCCCAATAGAAGCCGGAAGCTCCGGCGGCAGAAAAATCGGAGCCCAAATTGCGCGCGGTATCGGACGAGGGCTGAAGCCATGAGCCTCGCGCGGGTGGCGAAGGAGAACACCGAGACGAAGGCCGGCCCCGGCCTGCGTATTGGTGCGGCGCACGATCACTTCGAGCGCGAAGCAGACCGGATGGCCGATGAGATATCGACCGGCGGAGCCGGGCGAAGACAATGGCAGCCGGCAAGTCTGAATTTCCAACCAACGATCCAGAGAAGTTGCGGATGCGGCGGCTCCGGTGGCGCGGACGGCGAGTGCGAAGAATGCCGGGAAAAGAACTTGCTACAACGCAGCCCCTCCGGGCCGGGTACGCCGGGCATGGCGCCGCCGATGGTTCACCAGGTCCTGAAATCACCTGGACGACCCATGGCGCCTGCCACGCGCAGTTTCATGGAATCGCGGTTCGGATATAACTTCAGCGGCGTGCGGATTTTCCACGACGATACGGCGGCAGCCTCAGCGCGGTCCGTTGCCGCGAATGCCTACACGGTAGGACAAAAAATTGTCTTTAACCAGGGCAAGTATGCTCCGGATTCGCAAAGCGGACGACGCCTTCTGGCTCATGAACTGACGCACGTCGTACAGCAATCGCGCGGAGGAATGCAGCCCAAGGCTTCGGGCGAAGCGGCTCTCGAGGGTGAGGCCGGGCATCTGTCCCGTCGCGTCGAGGAGCCGGGCACGCGCCTGAACGTACGCCAGAATTCGGGGGTCGGCATCGCCCGCGATCCGGCGTCCTCCGAGCGGCAACTGATCGAGGTGCATCTGCCCGAAGGAACGAAGCAGCTGACGCCCGAAGAATTTGCCGAGTACAAACGGCGGTCGATCAACAATCTGCGTGCTGATTTGCGACGCGTCTCCGGGCTTGCGGACAACGGCCGCCAGAGCCAGGAGTCGATGCTCGCCGAATATCAGGGTGGAGTTGAGAGTTTCAGCGATATTTGGAAAAAGCCCAAGGCTCTGATCGGGATCGCAGCCGACATCAAGGCGGGCGTTACGCCACCCTACATCGGTGCCTGGTCGCATCCCAAACGCATTGCGGAGTCGGGCATAGCGGCATGCAACGCGGGCAACCTCGGCGAAGCGGCGCGCCTATTAAAGCAGGCGGACGCGGATTACCGGGACGCGATCCATGCCTGGAACGCCTATCGCGAAGCCACTATCGGTGGCGCCGAGGCAGTGGCCAGCGATCTCGAAACGGTGCGAGACGTCTCGTTCGCAATTGCCCTGGTGGCGGGCGCTGCCGTCGCCGCACCGGTAATTGCTGCGGGCGTCGCCGGGTTGGGCGCTACGGGAGCAACCGCAACTGTATTGACCGCGGGTGGCACCGCCATAGTTACCGGCACCGGCGGGGCCGTATTGGGCGGCGGCTCAACGGCCGTCGCAAGCCTGGCAGCCACCGGCAAAGTCGATACCAAAGCGGTGAAGAGAGACGCGATTAAGTTCGGTAAGCAGGGAGTAGTAACGGGCTTGACGGCAGGACTCGGAAGCTCCCTGGCCGCAGCCGGCACCGGAGCGAAATTGGCTCAACCCCTGGTTCAATCCGCGGCCAGGCGATGCCTCACGGAAGCCGGGGTCAACCTCGCCGGCGAAGTCACTACGCAAGCTCTGGACGCGGCGCTCTCCGACAAGAGCACCCAAGCCGCAGCGCAAGAACCAGAAGGCCGCAAGCCGGTCGTCCCGGGGCCCGCGCGGGCGGCACTGACAGGCTGCCTGAGTGGAGTGCTCGGAGTTCCCGTAGCCAAGTTAGGAGCGACCGGGAGAAAGACGAGCGAATTGGCGGTCGGCGCAGGAGTCGGCTATGTGGATGCTCGCCTCTCCGGGCAAAGCAACAAAGAAGCCTTGCTCGCCGCGGGGCAAAACGTTTTGACGTCAGCGGCTGTGGCGCACGGCCACGCCGGCACCGAACAGGCGAAAACGAAGGCCAAGGCGACCGCCGCACCGGTTCACGAAGCAGTGCCAGCAGGCACAGGCCACCCGGGTGAACCCACAGCGAAGCCGCCCGCAGAAAAATTCCTGGAAAAGCAAAAGGCGGCAACCGGAGAGCATGAGGGCCCACCCGCCGTAATCAAAGAAGAAGCCAAGGCCAAGAAGGCGACCGCAGACGGACATGAAGCGGTTGTCACCGAACACGGCATTGGAAAATGCAGTCCTTCCCCGTGCCCGGTCATTCATCTCGAGTATGCGCAGGAGCTAAAGCAGAATCCGGAACTGCAACAGTGGGAGAAGACCCTCAGAAAACTTCGCAAGAGCGATCCGGCCAGAGCAGCAGCCGAGAGCGCGAAGCTGATTGGCGCACTGGAAGAGGCGCGCGCCGGCGGAGGGAAAACGCCGGCAGCCTCCTCAGCCCAGCACAAGGAAACTGCGCTGGATGCGCGCATCGCGTTAGCGGAAGCGGAACTGAATCCCGCGCGCCAGAAGACGTTGAAGTACCAGGAAGAAAGAACCGCGGCTGGCGAGAATCTGAAGGGCGGACCGAGCAAAAAGATTTGGAATGTCAAGGAAAGCCTGTGGATCGCCAAGCGCCAGAAAGCCTATCCGGATCGCACCATTCTCGAACAACCGAGGATCGTCGGCGTCAAGGGATCTGATGGCAAAGTCACGACCTCCAAGTCCATCGCGGGAAGCGGCCGTATTCCCGATTACGTTGAATTCCGCGGCTCGAAGATTGTTGCCGGAGACATCAAGTCGGCGGAAGAATTCCTGGGCAGCGTCGCAGGCGGACTCAAAGGCAACGACGCAAGGATAGAGGCGGAATTCCTTGCCTCGAGCAAAATCGGAAAGCAACACGGAGTCGAGGGCAAAGTGTTGGAGACGGCAACCAAGGGCGGCGGCAAGATCGTCATCGAAGGCCGGGATGTCATCACCGGTCAGAAGGTGCGGCGCGAGGTTGACCCCAAGGACTTTGGATCTGAAGTCGTGTCTTACGAACAAGTGCAACCGAACTGACTGGAAATATTTATGAGCACTTCCCCCATTTCGCCGCGGCTGGTCAAAGGTGGCATCGTCACCATGGACCCGGATACGACTGCGCTCCAAAGCGTGATCGCGCTGCAGTACAACCCGGACAGCTTGACCCGGACTTTGCAGATCCAGGCGATCCAGGGCGCGCAGGACGGCACCCGCGTGGATGCCCTTCGGCTGCGCGGTCCGGCAGTCGAGACCATTAAGATCGAAATCGAACTGGACGCGACCGATCAATTGGAGTTCCCCAACAAAAACCCCATCGCCGTGCAATTCGGATTGCAGCCGCAGCTCGCGCAGTTGGAGATGCTGATCAATCCAACGGTAGAGACCCTGATATCGGACGACAACCTCGCAAACAGCGGACAGCTCGAGATCATCCCCCTGGAACAGCCGCTCACCCTGTTTGTCTGGAGCAAGAGCCGTGTGGTGCCCGTGCGCATCACCGAGTTCTCGATAACAGAAGAAGCGTTCGATACCAACCTGAATCCAATTCGCGCCAAGGTCAGCCTGGGATTCCGGGTGCTGAATATTGACGATCTCGGCTTCTCGCACCCCGGCGGCCGGATGTTCCTGACCTATCTGACCAATAAACAGCAACTGGCTTCCAAGGCCGGCAGCGCGGCCATCTCAGTACTCGGGTTGGGAGGCTTGCCATGAACTCTCCACTGCAAAGCTTGATCCAGATGGGCGTGGTGCCGCAGGTCACCTTCCCTACCAACAGCCGCTACTACGGTTCCAAGACCCTCACGTACATCTCACCGGCGGGCCAAACCATCACCTATCTCGCGCGGAGGTTCGTGCCCCAACCCGGCCCTCCGAACTTTGCTACCGTCGCCCAACACACCGTGCGCCAGGGCGACCGCCTTGACCTGATCGCCGCGAAATACCTTGGCGATCCACTGATTTTCTGGCTGATTTGCGATGCCAACGGGGCAATCGTGCCGGAAGAGCTTGTTGCCACGCCTGGCACCGTACTCAACATCACCACGCCGCTGGGTGTGCCGGGGATACCGAATGCTTGGTAGCGTACAGCTGACCCTGATGATGGGACCGTTCGTTCCCTTGACCGTGCCGCGCTCGGTGCTGGACTCGTTGGACGCAGCGGAGGTCACTGTGAATGACGTAGGCGCCAGCGGCTTCCAGCTTACGTTTCTTATCGATAAGCAGTCGCCCTTGCAGATCCTCTTCCTGCTCACCGGCGGACTTCCCCTGCTCTTCATGCGCGTGGTGCTGGTCGCAACCGTGAACGGTGTGGCCAATGTGCTGATCGATGGCGTGGTAACCAACAATCACATCGCGCCCGGAGACAAGGGATCGAATTCCACGCTGACCATTACAGGAGAAGACCTGACCGCTCTCATGAACCAGTCGGATTGGAGCGGCTTCCCGTTCCCCGCTTGTCCGGCAGAGGCGCGGGTGGCATTGCTGGTGGCCAAGTACTCAGTGTTCGGCGTCGTTCCGATTGTCATTCCCAGCGTGCTGATTGACGTTCCGCTGCCGACGGACCAGATACCTTGCCAGCAAGGAACTGACCTTGCCTATATCCGTGCGCTGGCTGACCGCGTCGGGTACGTGTTCTACATCGATCCCGGCCCCGTACCGGGAGTCAGTAAGGCGTACTGGGGACCGCAGATCAAGGTTGGCCCGGTGCAGCCGGCGTTGAACATAGATATGGATGCGTACACGAACGTCGAGTCTTTGCACTTCAACTTCGACCAGCAGCAGAACAAAGTCCCGATCGTCTACATCTACAACCAGGAAACCGGAGTTTCCATCCCAATTCCGATTCCGCCGATTACCCCGCTCAACCCACCGCTGGGAGTGATTCCGCCGTTGCCTTCGAACATCCCGCCGGACCTTTCACCGATCCGCGACGACCTCTCGAAGCGTAGCATTCCGCAGGCAATCATGATCGGCATTGCTGCGGCATCGCAGTGGGCGGACGCGGTCACCGGGGAAGGAACATTGGAGGTCACTCGCTATGGCGGCATTTTGAGCGCCCGCAAACTCGTCGGCGTGCGTGGCGCGGGGCCAGCCTTTGACGGCCTGTATTACGTGAAGAGCGTGACCCACAGGATCAAACGCGGAGAGTACAAGCAGAGCTTCAAGCTGAGCCGGAACGGCTTGGTATCCACAGTACCGACGGTGCCCTCATGAGTCCGCAACCCACCACCGCAGGCACGAACCCCACCAAGTACTACGGAAAGTACCGGGGCCTGGTGATCGACAACATCGATCTCGAACAGATCGGCCGCATCATGGTGCAGGTTCCGGATGTGCTTGGCGAAACTCCATCGAGCTGGGCGATGCCCTGTGTGCCTGCCGCCGGGATTCAGTCCGGATGCTTTATCGTTCCACCGATCGGCTCGCAAGTCTGGATCGAATTCGAGCAGGGCGATCCGGATTATCCGATCTGGACCGGAGGGTTCTGGGGGATTGTAGGGGATGTGCCGGCGTTGGCCACCGCGCCCCCCGCGATCCCGCCAGGGCAGAACATCGTGCTGCAGACCACCGGACAAAACATGCTCATGGTGAGCGACGCTCCACCATCGCCGGCCACGGGTGGCATCGTGCTCAAGAGCATCAGTGGGGCCATGATCGTAGTGAACGAAACCGGAATTTATATCAGCAACGGACAAGGCGCCACGATTACGCTCGTCGGCCCGACGGTCGATATCAACCTGGGCGCATTGACGGTGGTTTGAAGGAGAGACTGTGCCGGGACCGATTCTGCATATGGGAGCGACCGTGCTCTGCACCCACGGGGGCCAGGCGATTCCAACCGCGCCGAGCCCGGCGGTGCTCGTATCGGGTATGCCAATCGCCACCGTCACTGCGCCGTATGCGGTGGCTGGATGTCCGTTTGTGCCCCCGGCGAATGGGCCTTGCGTGACCGGGCAATGGATCGTGGGAACGGTTCGCGTGACGTCGCAAGGTCAACCCATCGCCATCCAGTCCGGCGTATCGATCTGCGCCCCAACCGGCACGCCGCTGTTGCCGGTCGCCGCACAAACACGAGTCATTGCCACCTAGGCGTCAGGCAGACGAGAGCCATGAACATCTACTTTCCATACCAGTTCGACGGACGAGGGCGCACGCGAGAGGCTACGCTCAATGACTACATCAAGCAGCTCGTAGAACAGGTTCTATTCACCTCACCGGGAGAGCGCGTCAATCTTCCCGACTTCGGAAGCGGCCTGCTCCAGCTTCCCTTTGCGCCCAACAGCCTGGAAATGGCGGCGGCCACGCAATTCTCCGTACAGGCGGCCCTGCAAAAGTGGCTCAGCAATTACGTGAAGGTGCAGTCCGTCGTGGCGTCAGCGCAGGACGAGACGCTCACCGTCACGGTTTCTTATACAGCCCTCAACACCGACGTGACCCAGGTACAAACCTTCGTCTACGGAAGCGGATCATGATCTACAGTTGCTGTAACGAAAACCGGAAGAGCGCGGTACTCAATAGTCCGAGTGCCCTCCTGGCCACGCCAACCGTGGACGCGCCGGGCAGCGGCTACGCGACTGGGGACGTGCTCACGATCGCGCAACCGGGCTCCAGCGGAACAGCGCAAGTGAAAGTCGAGTCCGTTACCGCCGGAGCGGTCACCGCGGTGTCGTTACAAGCCAATGGAACAAATTACTTCACCGCCACCGGAGTCCCCACCACCGGCGGGACCGGCACGGGATGCACTCTGAACATCCAAGGCGCCCCGAATGGGATCGATTACCTGGAAGTGCTCGATCACGACGCCATCCCGCTGAATAGTCCGCGGCAAAGAACGTTACTGATCCATTGTCTGCGCGCCATTCCTGCCACCATCACGCGCGACAACGTGATGATTACCGGTGGCGAAAGCATCCTCAATATCGGCATCGATTGGGTAGCTCCGGCCTCCGCGCCGCCGGTGGCGCTCACCAATGCGCTCGAGCAAGCCTACTTCACTTCCCTGCCGGATGCTGCGAAGGTGCTGCTGGTCCGGACCAGCGTAGCCGGCGATTTCTCCCCTTACGTGCTCCGGCTGGTGGACGACGTCGCGAACGCTACGCAATCATCGTTCGAAGTCACCGACATCCTTCCCGGATTCGATCCCCAACTTTCCGAAGTAACGTTCTCCTTCAAGGTGGAGTGCGGACCGAACTTTGACTGTGCGCCGCAGTCACCCGACTGCCCGCCGGACTTGCCGCCTCCGCCGCCGATCAATTATCTCGCCAAGGATTACGGCACCTTCCGCGGCATCATGCTCGACCGGATGAGCCAGTTGTTACCGGGATGGGGCGCGACCAGCGAAGCGGATATGGGCATCGCGCTCGCCGAATTGGTCTCCTTTGTCGCCGACCGCATGAGCTACCAACAGGATGCGATCGCGACCGAAGCCTACCTGGAGACAGCGCGCAGCCGGGTGTCGTTGCGGCGGCACGCGCTGCTGGTCGACTATCGCGTGAGCGACGGCTGCAACGCCCGCACCTGGATGCACGTTGAGATCGCAGCCACAGGCAGCAAGGTCTTCCTGGACCGAAAGCTTACCCGCTTTTACACCTATGCGCCGTTGATGCCGGCAAGTCTCGCCGTCGGCGCGGGCAACGAGGAAGCCGCGCTGCGCAGCGGGACCCAGGTATTCGAGCCGATGTGGGACGAGGTTCTCTACCCGGAACACAACCAGATGTCCTTCTACACCTGGGGAGACGCGAACTGCTGCCTGCCTCAAGGCGCCACCGAGGCCACACTGCAGGGTTCGTTTCCAGAACTGATTGCGGGCGACGTGCTGATCTTTGAGGAGATGGTCGGCCCCAAGACCGGCTTCGCCGCCGATGCGGATATCCGGCACCGTTGGGCGGTGCGGCTCACCAACGTCGCCACCCAGGATTCGAGCGGCAACCCATTGGTGGATCCGCTGTTTGAAGAAGGCACCGGGTTGCCGATCACCAGTCCGGCACAGAAACCGGCGCCTGTAACGGAGGTGCAATGGTCGCAGGAGGACGCTCTACCCTTCCCCGTCTGCATCTCGTCCTCGTATGTCGACTCCAACGGCGACACCCAGTTCCTGACCGGCGTGAGCGTGGTCTATGGGAACAACGTGCTTGCGGACCATGGCCTCACGCTTACCGGCACTGATCTCGGCACGGTGCCCGCTCCTTCCATTAATCTCCCGCCCAATCCCTCCGCGGACCACTGCGATAACCCTTCTCCCACCCAGTTGCCAGTACGCTTCCGGCCCCAAGTCCCCGATCAACCGATCACCCAACTGGTGCCCTTCTCCCAGATCTCCATCGGGGAACTCGGAAATCCGGTAACCAGCGCGGTCGTGCCATTGCCCGATTCAGGTTTCGTGAGCCTCAAGAACACCGATGGTTTCGCTTGTCTCACCCTGCAAACCACGAATTCAAGCGGCTGGCCGCAGGCGTTTGGCATCCTCGCCGCTATCAATGGCGGTGATCCGTCGAAGCTCGACCTTTCCGTCCTGTATGACCCAAGCACGGGAGGGTCCGGGATCAACAAACTGGTTGCAGTGGAAAAATTCGTTGGCGTATCGCTCAACTCCGCTGACCCAAACTACGTGGTTACGCGTATCAACGGCACTTCCCAACTCGTCGCGGTGCCGGCCTCCTACGTTCCCCCCGTAGCGCCTCCCACGGCCCTCCCCCTGACTCCAACCCTGCTGTCGAATACGCTTCCGGTCAACTTGAAGGACCTAAGCGCCGTGACCTACCTCACGCTGCAGCCGACCGACCCCACCAAGTGGCCGGTATTGCTTGGGGTGGAGGCGCAGCCCAGTCTCAACCCGGTGTTCTTCGATCTCGATGTGGTCTACAACCCGGCGGCAGGCGCAGTTGGAGTGGCCCTGCCCGTCACACTCGAAACGTTCACCAACCTGTCTTTGGAAATTGCCGCCAGTGTGGTGAACGGCGATTCGAACCTCGTAGTCATCGAGAGCTTCGCCAGCACCGCGGACACGAGTCTCTCAGCCCAAGCACTGATGACGTTCGCTCCCGCGAACGCGCTGCCGGCCATCACCCTCAGCGGTACTTCCGAGCCGGCTACCGAGACTTGGCAACCAGCGCAGGATCTATTGGAAGCCGGCGAATCGGACCTGGTCTTCGTGGTGGAAGTGGAATCAGACGGCACGGCAACCTTGCGCTTCGGGGACAACACCAACGGCAGGGTGCCTGAAACGGGAACAGACTTCCTGGCTACCTACCGCATCGGAAATGGAACCGCCGGCAACGTCGGCGCCGACAGTTTGACTTATTTCGCCGGCGACCCAAGGATACAGAAATGCCGCAACCCGTTGCCTGCCGCAGGTGGGACCGATCCCGAAACCAACGACCAGATCCGGCGGCGCGCTCCCCAGGCTTTTCTGACCCAGGAAAGAGCGGTCACCATGGCCGACTACGCGGCCGTGGCTGAGCAGAACACGCAGGTAGACCAGGCCGTCGCCAACCTGCGCTGGACGGGCAGCTGGTACACAGTTTTCCTCGCGGTGGAACCCCAAGGCGCGGGAAATTTGACCACCATGCTGCAACGGGCGGTAAAGAAAAACGTGGAACGATACCATCTCGCCGGCCAGGACCTCGAAATCGACAATCCGCAATACGTGCCCTTGCAGGTCGAACTCCAGGTGTGCGTCGATCCAAATTACTTCCAAAGCTATGTGCAACAATCGTTGTTTCAGGTACTGGGTAGCGGCATTTCCTCCACCGGACAAAAGGGCCTCTTCTACCCCGATAACTTCACCTTCGGCCAGACGGTCTATCTCAGTCCCATCTATGCCGCCGCGCGCTCGGTGGCGGGAGTGGTGGCGGTACGCGCCAGCACCTTCCAGCCGCAAGGCGGCGTTCCCACGACGGTCTACATCGATGCCGGCGAGATCCCCATCGGCCCCCTGCAAATCGCTCGCCTGGCCAACGACCGAAGCTTCCCCAATCATGGACAGCTTTCACTGGTATTGGAGGGCGGCAAATGAGCTGCACGGGAACCACTGGATGCGTCTGCGGTTGCTGCACCGGCACCAGCGTACAAACTCCGCAATTGGAGCAAAACCTCCCCGGCCTGCCCGCTGTCGCGTATCGGGTGGGAAGCTGGGCGACATTTAAAGAATCGATGCTGGCCCGCCTTTCCAGCTCGGACTTTCCCGCGCTTACGGCGCTGAAGACCCGTGCCGACGATGACTTCACCATCGCGTTTCTCGATGCTGCTTCCGTCGTCCTCGACGTGCTGACGTTCTACCAGGAGCGGCTGGTCAATGAAAGCTACCTGCGCACCGCGGGCCAATTGCGCTCGTTGATCGAGCTCTCGCGCTTGATCGGTTACCAGCCCGCGCCGGGAGTCTCCGCCGCCTGCTATGTCGCCTTCTCACTCAAGACAGCGCCCGGGCAAACGCCAAACCCTTCGACCCCGGCGATCACGATTCCTCAAGGGACACAACTGCAGAGCATCCCTGCGCAGGGCGCGAAACCGCAGACCTTTGAGACCTCAGCAGACATCCCGGCGAAACCCGACTGGAATGCACTGCCGGTGCAGACCGGGACGGCGTGGGTACCACAGAAGGAAGACACCAGCGTTTACTTGCAGGGTACCGCAACCCAGTTGCAGCCGGGCGATTTGATCCTGGTTGTGGGAAACGAACGCAAGACGCTGCCTTCGAGTGAGAACTGGGATCTACGCGAAGTCACCAAGGTCGTCGCGGACGGATTAAACAATGTGACCTACGTGGAGTGGAGCGAGGGTCTTGGCACGTCGAGTGTCCTGCCGGCGCAGGATCATCCCTTATTTTTTGCCATGCGCCAGCGCGCGTCGCTGTTCGGATACAACGCCCTCAATCCCCTCATGCTCCCACCGGCGACAAAAACGGCACTCGCGGCTTACCTCAATACAGGCCAAACGGAGTGGGCCTTCAAAGCGCAGGCCGCGGGCGCAATCATTGACCTGGATGCGATTTACAACAAGATAACCTCAGGCAGTTGGATGGCGCTGGTCCGGCCGGATGCCTCAATCTCTCGCTCTCCCGCCGGTTTCATCTATCTCTACCAGGTCAGTTCCATCACCGCACTCTCCCATTCGTCCTACGGTGTCAGCAGTAAGATTACGCGTGCGGTGGTCGACACGGCCACCGACCTGAGCGGGTACTACACAGCAACGCGCGACACCTCTGTTCTGGCGCAGAGCGAATCCCTGGTTGTGCCATTGCAACCATTGCTGTATCCGTTGTACGGATCCGCAGTCGACCTCCAGGACCTACGCCCCGATCTTTCCCAAGCGACGGTGATTGCCATCACTGGAAAGCGGCAAAAGGTCGCCGTGCAAACAACCGGGCTCATCTTCGCGCCAGACCAAGACCCTACCACCGTCGCTCTCGATCTTGGGGACATATTGACGATCACCGATGCCGCGCCTTTGCTGGCTGTGTCTCCGTCCGCGTGGAAGAACGGCAGCGGGACGCTGACGCTCAGCGTGGAAGATGCGACCGGACGCGCTGGAACAGTCGAAGCCGATCTGAAAGATTTCGCATTAGCCCCATCGGTCAAGACAGACCCCCAAGTGAGTGAGTGCGCACTGGTGTTGGAGATCGACAGCACCTCCGGATCGACCGCCCATACACTCATCACGCTTACGTCTGCGCTGGCCAACTGCTACGAGCGCAAGACCACCAGCGTCAACGCCAACGTGGCGATGGCGACCAACGGCCAGTCGGTCAGCGAAGTGATGGGAAGCGGAAGCGCGTCCACGCCTAACCAGACATTCACCCTCAAGCAGTCTCCGGTCACCTACGTGCAAGCGGCAACCCCGACCGGGCGCCAGAGCACCCTTGAGGTAAAGGTAAGCGGGGTCGGCTGGACGGAAGTTCCAACCCTCTATCAGCAGAAGCCGTCCGCTTCCGTCTTCAGTACGCTGAACCAATTCGACACAACCACCGATGTTTTGTTTGGAGACGGTGTGGAGGGAGCGACCCTCCCCACCGGCCAGAACAACCTGCAAGCGAATTACCGCATTGGTTCGGGTACAGCCGGAAATGTCGATGCCGGCACGCTGACCACTCTAGTGGATCGGCCGTTGGGGGTAAGCGGGGTCACCAACCCTCAATCCGCAACCGGCGGCCAGGATCCGCAATCGATTGGTGACATCCGCACCAATGCGCCGCAGACGGTGTTGACGCTTGGCCGTGCGGTCTCCATCGCCGACTACCAAAGCTTTGCCTCCACCTTCGCCGGCATCTCGAAGGCCTACGCCATCTGGATCCCTTCTGGACCGGCTCGCGGCGTGTACCTCACCGTCGCGGGAGTGGATGGAGAAGCCCTGCCGGACTCGAACCCAACCCTGGGTTATCTCATCGGCTCGCTCCAGGCCTTCGGCAATCCTCTGATTCCAGTCATGGCAAAGTCGTTCCTGGAGACGCTGTTTGGTCTATCGGCAGATTTGAAGTATGACCCCGCCTACGACCAACCCACGGTCCTGGCGCAGGTACAGGCTGCATTGACTAACGCCTACTGCTTTGCCGCGCGAGACTTCGGTCAGGGAGTTTCCATAGACGAAGTCGCCAGCATCATCCAGGCGGTGCCCGGTGTGATCGCCGTGAATGTCAAAGAGATTCATACGATCGCTACCAGCACCGCGGGAGATCTCGCCGGCAGCGGTGGACCGATTACGATTCCGAGGCTCAACGCGTGGCTTAATGCCCAGATCACGCTGGTCCGGCCGTTCTCTGACTCGCCCACCCGAATATGCGCCTACCTGCCCGTGCCCAGCCTGACGGAGTTACCGCTGCCTGCGGAACTGCTTGTACTCGATCCAGATCCTAAGTCAGTAAAACTGGGGGAGATGGCATGAGCACTCCAGCGCAGAAACTCTTCGACCTGATGCCGGCGCTCTATCGCCTCAAAGATGCGCAACTGGCGCAGTCTCTCCCTCTGCTTACCAGCGCGGAGCTTCTGGAATTAAGTAATCTGCAATCGCTCCCGCCTCCGTTGACGGCGATTCAGCAGGCGCGACTCAATACGCTTCTCGACAAGTCTACTCGTGGCCCTCTGCAATCGTTGTTGATGGTGGTGGCGGAACAACTGGCCATCGTCGCCGACAATTTGGACCAACTTTACGACGATCAGTTCATCGAAACCTGCGCGCCGTGGGTCATTCCTTACATCGGCGATCTGATCGGCTATAAAGCGGTAAGCGGCGTTGCCCCGTCGGTGGCGAGTCCGCGCGCAGAAGTTGCCCACACAATTTCCTTCCGTCGCCGCAAAGGTACGGTGCTGGTTCTGGAGCAATTAGCGCGGGACGTGACTGGCTGGGGCGCCCACGCGATCGAAATGTTCAAGGTGCTCGGCGATACGCAGTACATGAATCACGTCCGCCAGCACAACCATTACGCACCAGATCTGCGCCGTTGGCAGACTGGCGTTTACATGAACACCGGTTTCGACCGCACGGCACACAAAGTCGACGTGCGGCGCATCGCCGTGGAGCGCGGACGCTACAACATCCAGAACATCGGGATTTTTCTATGGTCGCTGAACGCGTATCCGATGACGATGGCGCCGGCGACGCCAGTGGCGGGTAATCCGCAATGCTTCCGCTTCAGTTCCCTGGGACGCGATTTTCCCCTGTTCAACCATCCGGTCTCGCAAGGCGAAGACATCACCGACCCCGCTGAGCCGCAGAATGTACCCGACCGCTTGCACCGGCATGTGCTGTGCCAGGATATCCAGAACTCGCTCGCCGGAACCCCCGCGGTGTACTACGGGTTTGGTTTGAGCCTCGCGCTTTACGTCGATGGGGCACTCATCTCCCAGATCCGGGTGTGTGACCTCGAAGGCACCGACGGAAGCTGGAATAATCTTCCCCTGCCGGGGGGCCTCCCCGCGATCGATCCTCACCTGGGACGTATCGCACTTCCTCCACCCGCCACGGGTACCTCGCCCAACGTGCAGGCATCGTTTTACTACGGCTTCAATGCGGATATGGGAGGCGGCGAGTATCCCCGCACCGCGACCTTTACGGCATCGCCTAACCAACCATTGATACGGGTGCCGGGAGATTACGCAACTGTGCACGAAGCGTTCACCGCCATTGCCGGGGATGGTGTGATCGAGATCACCGACAACGCGAACTATGCCGAACCGGCCGGACTCACCCTGGCTGTTATAGCGGGCGGCCATGTCGAACTGCGCGCCGCGGATGGAGTTCGTCCGACCATATTTCTGGGAGGGGAGTTCGCGATCAACGGAGCCGCCGAGAGCTCCGTCGATCTCAACGGGATCGTGTTCGCCTATGCTGCTCCAACTGGCGGAACGTTGCCGGCTGCGTTGTTGCACGTTCCCGGCCCCGTTACCAACGAGCTGACGCATCTCGGCCTTACCCACTGCACCGTCGTTCCCGGTTGGGCGCTCACTCCAAACGGCGATCCGAACCCTGCCTATGCGGGGCTGCCAGCCTTACTGGCCGAGTCGGCCGGACTGGGAATTCAGATTGCAAACTCGATCGTTGGAGGGTTGTGGGTGGGCATAAATGCCACCACCACCGTGGCTGACAGTATCGTTGACGCAACGTCGTCTGCCGGGGCCGCCTATGTCTCTACCGTCGATTCCGTCTCGCAGCGTCCTCAGCCCGGCGGAGCGCTGACGATGACGGGCTGCACGGTGATCGGCAAGGTCTACGCATCGCTCCTGACCCTGGTGTCCGATTGCATCTTCTGGGCCGAACTTTCCGCGGCAGATATCGCAGGCACGCCGCCCCTATGGCGCGCGCCGCTGTGGGCAGTTCGCAAGCAAGAGGGATGCGTGCGCTTCAGTTATCTGCCGGCGGGAGCCATCGTACCCCGGAACTTCCAGTGCGTGTTCCAGGGCCAGGGCGAGCCGCAGCCGTTGTTCTACTCCCTGCGCTACGGCGATCCAGCCTATGGCAAGCTGTACTCCGTTACCGAGGATGCTATCCGCCGTGGCGCCGATGACGGCGGCGAGATGGGCGCTTTTCACTCGGTGCTCGCCCCGTTACGCGAAACCGACCTTCGCACCCGGATGAGCGAGTACCTCCCCGTGGGCCTGGAATTCGGTGTGTTCTATGAGAACTGAGAGGAACCAGCCATGAGTTTCGACATCAGCCGTGTCACCTTCGATCCGTGGAAGGATTTCAGCAGCGTGGTCATGGAACAAGGCCGCGTACAGCTCGATTCCGACTGGAATGAATGGCTCGCTGAACTAACGCGCAGGATTCGTGCCGGGACGCTGGACACCTTCGGTCGAGCCGTCTATCCCTCGACTACGCCGAATGCCTTCCTGATCACGGTGGCCGGCGGCTCGATGACCATCGGCGTTGGCCGCATGTATGTCGACGGCTTGCTGGTTGAGAATCATGGCCTCCCCGCGCCCGCATCCGGCGGATGGATTCCGCCCAACGTCACCGCTCCCTCCAGCCTGCCCACCTGGGATCCAGCTCTGGACGAACTGGTTGGGCCGAATGCCCTCGATTACCTGCACCAGCCATACTTCCCCGGGGTTGCCACCCAGGCGCCCTTCCCTACGACGGGCGGACCTTTCCTCGTTTACCTCGACGTCTGGCAGCGCTCCGTCACTTTTATTGAGTATCCGGACCTGATCGAAAAGGCGGTCGGAGTCGATACCACCGGCCGCCTGCAGACCGTGTGGCAGGTCCGCCTGCTCGACGTGAGCGCGAGTGGCGCCGTGACGTGCAGCACGCCCGACAACGATATTGCGCCGTGGGAGACCCTCATTCAACCTTCCGCGGGACGCCTCACCACGGGCGTGGTGCAATCGAACCCGGCCGGCCCGTGCTGTCTTGCACCCAACACGGGTTACACCGGGATGGAGAATCAACTCTACCGGGTCGAGATACATCAGCCCGGCGACTCCTCGGCCGCGACCTTCAAGTGGTCGCGCAACAATGCCTCGGTGGCCACCCCGGTCACCGGCATCTCTCTCGGTGGAACCGTACTGACAGTACAAAGCACCGGGCGCGACAACGTGCTGCGGTTCAATAACAACGATTGGGTCGAGATTACGGATGACTGGCTGGAGTTGAATGGGCAGCATGGCGAGCTGCACCAAGTCGCACTTGTGACGGATTCGGCCAACACCATCAAACTATCCAACGCCGTAACTGCCGCGAGTTTCCCGGTAGACGCCAACAACCTGACCAATCCCAATCGTCATACCCGTCTCATCAAATGGGACCAGAGCGGCAAGGTTTACAAGAGCGACGGAACGACCGTGTGGACGGATCTTGATGCCGCCGCCAGCACCGGCGACATTCCTGTTCCACCGCCAGCAACCGCGCTGATCCTCGAGAATGGCGCCACCGTTTCGTTTGATCTCGATCCCACCACCGGCACTTTCCACGTAGCGGACTACTGGAACTTCGCGGCGCGCACTGTGGACGGAACCATCGAGAACCTCGTGGAGGCTCCTCCGCGCGGCATTCACCATCATTACGCCCGGCTGTCGATGCTCACGCTTCCCGATACAACATCCGATTGCCGGGTGGAGTGGCCTCCGAAGCCGGGGGGCGACAGTGGCTGTGACTGCTCCTCGTGCGTGACTGCCGAAACCCACAACGGCGGTACCTGGACGATTCAACAGGCGATCGACTTTGTCCTCGGCGAAGGCGGCGGCAAGGTCTGTCTCGGGCCCGGCGTCTACAACATCGACGCCACCATTAACATCGTTGGCGCGAACTCGGTCGCGATAAATCTGGCCGTGGTCGGCCACGGCCTGCCCACCCTGGTGCCCACCTCAAAGTTCACAGACAACACGATCATGCTCGTTCGCAACGCTATCGATATCGATATCGACGAGCTTGCCTTTTCGTGCGGCTCTCCCGCTCCCGTTGCCGGGACAGTGGCGGCCGCGCCTGCTGGATTGACGATTGGCCAGGTCACCTACGTTCGCGTCGAGCGCTGCGCCTTCGGATTAGCAACCGACACAGTTCAACTCTCACCGGCAATTTCGCTGTCGGATTACACCGTAATTGACTGCACGATCCGCGAATGTCTATTCAGCAATGTTCAAATTGGCGTCGGGGTGAGTGCCAAGCGTTTGCTGCTCACGCAATTCAAGATGGAAGAGAACCAGATGCTCTGCAGCAGCGGCGCTGTCTTCCTCTCCGGCTCGGCAAGCATCGTGGCATCGGAGGTTCGATTCGCCGGGAATTTTGTGCAGAGTTCCAGCGGTTTCGTTTTGTTGGGAAGTGGGCTCGACGTGACGGTGGAAGAGAACACGTTCGTCATTTCGGCGGCGTCGGTGTCCGACACTGCACCGTACGATGCGGCCGTCGTCTGCAATCTCTCCCAGGTACGCGTGGTCAACAACGAGATCTCGCTCAGTGCGAGCGCTCTTACCGTGACCACAAGTGCCAACAACAACGGAGGGCTCACAGCAGGAACCTACCTCTGGGTGGTCACCGCGGTGGTGAACGGGCGGGAGTCGTTGCTCACCACGCCGGCCTCGGCAACCGTCGCCAGCCCATCGAATGCGACGCTCGCGTGGACTGCGGTTGCAGGCGCTACCAGCTATAACGTGTATCGTTCGGTTGCGAATGGCACCACGTTACTGCTCGACGGCAGCACGCCGCCGAACGGCACGGCAACCATCACTTATAACGACTCGGCGGCAGATGGCGGTCTTAAGAACCCGTTCCCGGCAATGCAGAATGACGGCATCGTCCTTGGGTCCCCTACCGCCACTTCTACCATTTACGGCACGCAGGTCATTGGCAACCGCATCAACGCACTCACGGGCAACGGGATAGTATCTCCGGTGAATACGGTTCTGTCGACCACGCTGCTCGCACAAAACCAGATGCTGAATCTCGGCGGTGGCGGCATCGTGCTTAGCGGCAATTCTTCGGATTTGGATATCATCCAGAATTCGCTGCTTTCCGTCGGGCAGCTTGCTACCCGCGGTACGACCATCTCCGGGATTGAACTGCGCAGTGCGCTCAATACAAACATCAGTGAGAATCGAATCGATCAAGTGGGACCCCTGACAGATACAGGGGCTCAGCGCAGGGCCATCTCGATTATCCTGGGCCTCGGGGTGCGCGTCGCCGGGAACCAAATTGCCGACATCGGTCCTACGACCCTCGCCTCGACAGGGATTTACGGTATCGTTCTTGGGCGTTTCGACGTCGTCGACAACGAGGTCCGGCGGGCCTCAAGTCCGCCTTCGAAACCCGACCAAAGTGAGTGGTTCGCGCTAGCGGCGGCAGGTCAGACCATCACTGTACAAGGAAATTTGTTTGAGTCGTTCGGCGGCAGCGGAACTGTTCCCGGGACAGTGGATATCAGCGCGGCGCAGTCCTGCACCTTCAGCAATAATCAATGCTTCCTCGATGATCCGGACGGCGGGTTCTGCCTGGTGGTTACGATCCAGTCTCAGCTATCGATCATTGCGATGGGCAACCTGGTCAAAGGCCCCGTGGACAAAGCGGTTCCATCCGTTTCGACACCGTCGATGGAACTTATCGTTCCGGCCGGAAACATTCCGCCGGTTACCGTCATCGGCAACATCACCAGCAGCGGCATCCTCGTATCGCCCTCTGGAATGCCCGCTGCGATGGCCCCTCTCAACATCGTGGCATAGAAGGGAAATTTTATGAGCTTCGCGATATTCAAAGGTGAAACGGACATCAAGGACCTGGTGAACCGGCTATTCCGGCTACCGGACGGAACCGCACAACAGGCGGGCGATGCTCTGCTGCAAGCCAATCCGCAGCTGAAGGATATGAGCAAAGTGCCAACCGGAAGTGTGATCGTAGTCCCGGGCAACGCCCCTGCGCTCCGTCCTACGGAGGCTGCTCCGGCCGCGGCGGTGCGCCAACTTTCACTGACGCAGCAAGCCCAACAGGCGCTCTACGATCTTGACCAGCGGCTTGCGGCCATCGATGCGCGGGCCACGCAAGCGGCGAGCGCTTTTGTGGCGCTGACTCACTCCGACCAGCTCCCGACGCTCCTACCGAAATCTTTTGACCTTAAGGAACAGCTGCCCCTGCTGGCCACGGCGGCTGGATCCCTGACCAATGAGCTGAAGCTTCTGGCGCTGTCGCGCACGCAAACGATCGCGGCACTGCGTGAGAAGCTGTAGGGTGACGGGTGGCGACGTGGATGGGACTTGCAAGAAAACGGATGTTCTGCGCTAGGATCCGGTCCCTGAAGTTCATTGAAAATCAGACACGTCGAAGAACGGCCTCAGGGGATAAACAGGGTGCGGAAAAGGTTAGGTTTGTTGTAGTTCTAGCCGTGGCAGGGGCTAAAGCCCATCCTATTTTCAGGCGTTTACGGCACGACTAAAGTCGTGCCCTGATACAAAACTGACTTTTTCCGCAGCGTCTAAAATCGTACGCTGATACAAAGCATGAGCTTCTCCGCAGCCTCTAACGTCGGGCCCTGATACAAAAGCATGAGCTTTTCCGCAGCGTCTAAAATCGTACGCTGATACAAAGCATGAGCTTCTCCGCAGCCTCTAACGTCGGGCCCTATACAAAGCCAAAGAGACTTTTTCAATGAACTTCTGGACAGGACACTTGGGACGGCCGAAGTTGAGCGTGCCGCTTCGATTTGACTTTGGCTGCCCCCCAGGGATTCGAACCCCGATAGGCTGCTCCAGAGGCAGCTGTCCTACCATTGAACGAGGGGGCAGTGCGGGAAATATGAAGCCGACGGATTTGACCGGCTCTTTGATTCTAAAAGTTGGACCTACTCTGGTCAACTTCAACCCCGTTCGCGGTGGTTTAGCTTTCGGCCACTACCGGTAGCTTGGCCGCATCCCAGGCAGCCAGACCGCCGGCCAACTCTATAAGATTCGTGATTCCATGGTGATGCAGGATGCTGGCGGCGATCGAAGAGCGGTAGCCGCCGGCGCAGTGAACGACCATCCGGCGGTCCCGGGGAACCTCGTCGATACGCTCCTGCAGGTGGTTCAGCGGAATGTTGATGCTTTGGGTAATATGCCTCGTGGCCCACTCGCGGGGGTTTCGAATGTCGAGCACCAGGGGCGGCGCGGGGCTCGCCAGTTCCTCGGCCGCCATCTGCGGGGTGACGCGTTCGGTAGGCCAGACCAGGTCGGGTCGGCCGGCCAAGGCTTGCATGCCTCCTCCTAAATAGCCGCGGACGTGGTCGAATCCTATGCGGCCCAGGCGCAGGGCGGCTTCCTGCTCGCGCCCGGGTTCGGCGATGATTACGATCGGCTTGGTGCGGTCGAGGACGGTCCCCGCCCACGTCGCATATTGGCCGCCCAGGCCGATGTTGATGCTTCCAGCCAGGTGCCCTTTGGCGTACTCCACTGGATCGCGTACATCCAGGACTTGGGCTCCCGCCTCACCTAGCTCGAGTATCTCCCGCAGCTCGATTGGCTGGAGAACCTCTGCCAGATTCCTGTCCAGAGTCCTGCGCTCGTGTGTGTTCAGGATGGCGTCGTAGGTGAAGTATGGCGGAGCGTCGGGTTGGTCAGCCGTGACCAGGCGAACGAATTCTTCCTTCGTCATGGGCTGCAGCGCGTAGTTCAAGCGCCGCTGGTCTCCTAATGAGGAGACGGTGTCGCTGGAGAGTTTCTTACCGCAGAGGGAGCCTGCTCCATGCGCCGGGTAGACAAGGGTTTCGTCCGGAAGGTTGAGGAGCTTGTCGTGCAGGGAGTGGTAGAGGCGGCCGCCTAAATCTTCGGCGGTCCAGCCCAACGAGGCTCGCAGGTCCGGGCGCCCGACATCGCCTATGAACATCGTGTCCCCGGTGAGCACGGCTTGGGGGGCGGTTGAGTTTTTGTTTTCATCGAAGACCAAGATGCTGATGGACTCGATGGTGTGGCCCGGGGTTTCGAGGACTTGCAGACGCATTCCGGGGAAACTCAGCGTGTCTCCGTCTTTCATGGGCACGAAGGAGTACTCCGCCTTGGCTGGGGCGCCTAGATGGATGATGGCCTCGCAGCGGTCGCGCAGTTCGAGGTGCCCGGCTATGAAGTCGGCATGGAAGTGGGTGAGAAAAACGTGGCGGATGGTCAGGCCGAATGTCTCGGCGTCGGTTAGATACTGCTGGATGTCGCGTTGCGGGTCGACGATGACCGCAGTCGCGCTCGCCTCGTCACCCAGCAGATAGGAGGCGTGGGCCAGGCAGCCCAGGTAGTACTGCTTCAGGATCATGTGCCGTGTCTTTCTGATAATGCGGTTTTCTTCACTTTAGGAGGTGGACCCAGTGCGGTCAATCCAGCCGGAAAGAATGCGCTAAAAGCGCTATAAGCGCTGAAAGGGGCTATTGGCTGTTTTGGTTGATCGCCGGTGGCTGGTCCTCCGCTGTGCCTTCGTCGTTTTGCTCAGTTTCGGTTTCGTCCGGTTCGCCGGTTTGGACGAGCGACCAGCGGGTAGAGGGCCGGCCTCCGGTGGGCTCCGTGCGAGTGGCCAGAGCGCCCAGGGCCACGAGGGTTTCGAGGGATGCGTCGATGCGGTTGGCTTCGACGTGACCATGAAAGAGCCGCCGGATTTGATACTTTGACAGTCCGTTTGCGCTGGCCTCGATGGCTTCGCGGATGCGGTCGGCGATGGGATCTCCGGTGGAGATGCCGAAGAGGAGGGCGGCGCTCTCGGAGCAGTAGTCCCACACGTCCAGGGCGGCTTGGAGGTGGGGCAGGCCGATGACGGAGGTGCTGTCGAGGGCGGCGTAGATGGCGCTGAGACGCAGGACCTGGGCCTCGGCGCGGCTGGTGGCGGCTCCTCGCAGGCCGGGCTCGAGATGGCTTAGCGCGGGATAGCGCTCGTGCCAGAGGTCGCGGGCCTCGGCGTTGCGACGGAACAGGATTTCGGGCGAGGCGGCGGCCCAATCGAGAGCGGTGCGGAGTTCGCGGGCGATGGGGAGGAGATCGGCGGTGGTGAGGGCTCCGCCTTCGGGGAGACAGTTGCTGCGATGGACCCAGGCCCAGAGACAGCGGTTGGCGAATCCGTTGTGGGCTTCGGTGCGGGGCAGGTTCTGGGCTAGCTCGCGCTGGGTGATGTGGGCGATGAGACTGAGATGGGCCGCGGTGGATTGCGGGGGCTGGTGGGTTTCGAGGGTTGGGAGATGGCCGCTATCCCAGGCGCAGCGGAGCTGGGCGGATAAGTTTCCGTTGCCGCGTTTGAGGGTGTGGAGGACGGCGGCGAATTCCTCAGAGAGTGCGAGCAGGCGGCGATCGGTGGGCGGGTGTTGGGGGCGGAGAGCCTGGATGAGTCCGGTCGGGGTCAGGCGCGCGGTGGTGACGCGGGTGGTGAGCCAGGGTTGGTCCACCTCGGCGAAGAGACGGGCGATCTGGCTCCAGCTGGTGCCTTTGCGGGCTTTGCTGGAATCGCCCACGAGGATCAGGTAGAGGTTCAGGGTGTGGCGGGTGGCGCCGACCAGGCAGTGGGGTCCGCGGCCGAGGAGGTTGCCGAAGACGGTTAGGAGTTGGAGGAGGAGGGCGGCCGGGTGGGCTTCGGTGTGGGGCGCGATGGTGCGGACGGCTCGGCCGGCTGGGCCGTGGAGGGCGGCTTCGCTCAGGTGGAGAGTGGCGGTTGGGGTTAGCGCAGAGGTGTGCGGTGATTCCGGTGGCGGGATCTGCGCGGGTGTGAGTTCGGGTTGGTGGGGGTGCTGTTCCGGCTGCAGTGGCACAGGAACAGTGAGCAGGCTGTTTCTGTGTTGTTGCATCTGGGCAAGCGTGGGGAGATGGGGGCGACGGACGCCTGTCATTGTTTGTCGTAACATGATTCGACACTATTACGGTTCTGGATAGTCGACCATGGGGGTCGAGAGTTCTTGTGAGCGGAGGTCACGCGCTAAAAGTGACTATGGAAGAGTCATTAAGCAAATTTAATTGAGGCTTTTTGCGGGGAGCGTTTTTCTGCGCTTCGTCGTTGATCTTGGGGGAAGCTCTTCGATGTTTGACCGACGGGCCATGTCGAACCTTCCGCAGAGGTATTCGCGCTCAAGCGAGCCTACCAACTACTTGTCTTTTACTGGAGATCTTTTGGTGTCATGACACCTTTACCAGCTTGACGTGAAGGTGTCTCTGGCGTACTTTATGCGGCTTAATCTCGCCAGGCGAAACTGGATGAGCAGGAGAGAGTAAACTGAGAGGAACCCATTGAAGGTGGCTCTATGGCTTCTACGGTTGCCCTTGTCACGATTGAGGATTATTTAGCATCCAGTTACCGCCCTGATCGAGAGTGGATCGACGGAGAACTCAAGGAGCGAAACGTAGGGAAGTGGGAACACGCACGCATCCAGGCGCTTTTGGCTATTTGGCTTGGCCAAAACGAGGCAGCCTGGGGGGTTCAAGTAGGGACCGAATCGCGAATACAGGTCTCGCCTCGCCGGATCAGGATTCCCGATGTCGTTCTGGTTCCCGCCGGGGCGCAACCCGAGGTGCTTGTGGATCCACCTGTTCTGGTGGTGGAGATTCTTTCCCCAGAGGACAGTTATTCCGATACGCAGGAACGCGCTCAGGATTACCTGGGAATGGGCATTCGAGCGGTATGGTTGATCGACCCCAAGTCTCGCACCGGTCGTATGTGTATCGAGAATGCCTGGGTTCTGGCGACTCGCCTCACCGTTCCCGACAGTCCCATCTACTGCGAACTCGACGCCTTGTTTGCGCAACTTCCGCCCCGAGAGAGTCCATCGGCGCGGTGAACGCTGGTTCGGTTGCTGGAGCTGCTGGTTGGGGAGCGGACGACACTAATGCGTAGCCGCCAAGGAGGAAAAACGCGGCACATTGATTTGTTTCTCGCGTTTGCGAGTTTGGGCAATGTCGTAAGACGACTGCATACGCATCCATGTGTCCATCTTCACGCCGAAGGCTTTCTCGATACGGAGCGCCATATCTCCGGAGAGACTACCCCTGCCGTTGAGCAGACTCGACAACGTAGGGCGCGAGACGCGCAAGGCTACTGTGGCTGCGGTCACGGTCAAGCCGGAGGCTTCGATGATCTCCGTCCGGATGAAATCTCCGGGGTGGGGCGGATTCTTCATGGGCATGTTCTCTCAGTCTCACGCCTTTCACTTCACTTCTGCTCCTTCCGTGCTTCTGCAGCACACATCATGCCGCCGGATTGGTGCGCGAACTTCCGCAGCGGAGGGGCGCTCAAACGAGGCTGCCACCTGCCTTCTTTTCGCTGGAGATCTTCCGGTGTCACTGACACCTTTTACAGCTTCACGTGAAGATCTCTCTGGCGTACTTTATGCCTGTGCAGACCGTCGTTGAAACCACTGCCTACCTTCGCAAGGCTAGCAAACTGATGAGCGCGGGCGAGATGGAGGAAGTGGCGACGATGATTTCCGAGAATCCCCGGGTGGGGGATCTGATTGCCGGAACAGGAGGGTTCCGCAAAGTGCGCATCGCTCTTCAAGGAGGAGGAAAGAGCGGCGGCGCTCGTGTCGTTTATTACTTCTATGACGCAAATGCACCGGTGTTTCTGATCCAAGTTTATGCGAAGAACGAGAAGGCCAATATCACCGCGGCCGAGAAGAACGCGCTGAAAATGCTCTCAGAGGAGTTCAAACGAAAACGTGGGAGGTAGGGATGGGGAGGATGTTCGAGGATCTCAAAGAGGGGCTTGCAGAGGCGGACGCCTTCATGTCCGGGAAGAAGACCGGCGCGAAGGCGCACGTACCGGCGTCGATCGACGTGAAGCGGATTCGCCGTAAGCTTGGACTTACACAAGCAGCCTTTGCTAGCGCGTATGGCTTGAATCTCGATGCGGTGAAGAACTGGGAGACTGGGCGGCGCGTGCCCGACCGCAGCGCCGTGACGCTGCTCACCATTATCGACAGGAATCCGAAGGCCGTTATCAAGGCCCTTCGGCATGAGTCCGGAAAGAAGACACGCAAAATTGCTTAGTAGACGTCGGCGATACGATTCGGGAGATAGGTATCCTGTCGGCGGATCTCGGTCCGGAAGGCTCTCGCTGCTCTTCGGCACGGGGTACGCAAAGACCGCTGGAACCCGTGACGCTCCGAGTGCCGACCGTCCCTCGTGATCAGGTGCCGTCGCTAGTGCCGAGTGTCTGGCACAGCGCCGTGATATGAGTTGAACCATGGACAGTTTAGTGATTGAAGCAAGGAAGGCTAGCGCAGACCCAATAGATTGTCGCAAAACGATGGACTCCCTGCGGTTGATGGGATTCGGTGACGATTTTTTCAGGCTACTTCATCACCAACACGACAGTGCCGCTGGGTTCATCCGTCACTGTAAGAGCGTACAACAGTTTGTGGAAGACGGAAACAATCACCGTGTGCATCAACGACTGACCTACGTTCTGTTTTCGTGCCCCGCTGGTCACCGGCCTGAAGGGAAAAGTTTCCAGGCATTGGCAGAAGAGGCATTGAGGCTTATTCCGCCGTTAGATGGCGCTAGGTGACGAATCCGGCGACGATTCCGACTCTTTCGGGAAAAGGGATAGGTAAGATGTCCCCGTAGCTCTCCCCAATCCTCGATTGCACCGTCCACGGGGCGGCAGGCGGCCAGGACAAGGGCATCGGTTTGGTCAACGGTAACGGTGGTCTCCTTTGACTACACCCTGAACTTCCCACTCTCAGTAGGCGGTTCCAACCGCCTAAATAGGGCATTTGCTGCGGATGACCGGAGCCACCGGCAGGCGCTCGCTTACAAGTCCCGGTGCTGCGCATCAGTGTCTCTGAGCGATTTTCCGGGGCATTTGGGTGAGCGAAAGGCCGGCGAGAGCTTGCTAGAGCCCCAGGAGCGAATGCAGGCATGAAAAAGCCTGGGCAAAAATGCGCCCCCGGCCGTTGACTGCTAATGCGATGTGTGGGAGCTTCCGGGGTCAAGTTGCCTATGATCCCGTTTCGACAGGGACACGGGCTTCACGCGGAAACGCGTGGTTCGGCGGAATGAAGCCTTAGCTTCTTGTGTGCGAATCGGCAGCGACGGCCTGTTTATTTCTGAGCGAAATCCGTCTGGTAATTCTGTGCCAACGCAGGTCGTCTTCGAGGAGCCAACATGACCCTATCCCGCCGTTCATTGATTCGCTCTTCCCTTGTCGTGGCGCCACTCCTGATGGCAGAAGCGATCGTTCCCATTCATGCGCTGGCCGAGATTCCAAATGCCGATCCGAACGCCTGGTTCTGGTTTCCGGGCCATAGTTTCTGCATGAAGGCCACGGGAAAGGATACAGGCGGCACATCCGCATGGATGATGGCGGAGAGCGGTCCACATCAGGGAGTTCCGTTTCACAAGCACAAGAACGAGGATGAATCGTTCCTGGTTGTGGAAGGAACGTTCGAGATCACGGTTGGCGATAAGACGTCGATCGGGGGACCCGGCACCTACGCGTTTGGCCCCAGAGAAATCCAACATCGATGGACGAACGTTGGAACAAGCCGCGGCAGGATTATGAACGTGTTCACGCCGTCCGGGTTTGAGGCTATGTTCTATGAATTAGGACTGCCCATTCCGGATTCTGCCGCGCCTCCTCCCCAGGACCCACGGCCGCTCATCGCGCGTATGCCTGCGTTGGCGGCTAAATATGGCAATACACGAACGGGCGACTTCAAGTATCCGCCGCCTTCCCCTCGAGGTTAGTGGGTCCCGAAAGGAAGAGCCGCCTTCCTTTGGTGCATCTGGCGAAGTAGCGGATTTCGCCAAGACTGTGCGACGTCGGCCCAGACCCGGTTCCTGAAAAGTCACATTATCGGTAAGTTGATACGGCTGCTGAGATCGGGGGGAGCCTGCATTCTGTGTACACGGCATTTGCAAAATCGAGTGATTTTGGAATCTTCAGGTTCTCACAGGCCCCATCCGGGCACTCCCGCCTGTCTTGTCCTACTTTGCGTTTGTCCTGACTTACTAAATCTGAGATAGCTGAAGCGCCACTTACACTTGACCACCAGTTGGTGCATCTACTGGAGAACCCGCAAACTCCACCACCCTATAGATGTGAACCTTGACAGCTCTTGGCAGGGCGGCGTACAGTTGCGCCGCTTCTTAAGGTAGGCTGGCAATCCCAGCTACATAAGTAGCTAACTCGACAATCAGGAGAATCAATGAAATGTGTGAATATCTTTCTAGCCTTGGAATCTCCATACACCGCACGAAATCTTATGTCGCCGCAGCTGCGATCATGACCGGCCTGCTTATCGCAAGCCCCCGAGCGTCTGCAGCAGGGCAAGAGGACGCGCACGATCAGGGTGACCACCAGGCCTTCAGCGAGTTTGCCTATACCGTGAATAGTCAGTATGGAACTGACTTTTCTGGATATCAGATCAATATATTCACCGGTGAGCTGACCGCTTTACCGGGTTCGCCCTACGCCCCGGGTTCCTACTTGCCCAAGTATGGCGTGCTGAGTGGGATTGCGATCGATACTAAAGATAGATTTCTCTATTCGTCGGCCGTCGGTGGCGAGAGCCTTCCACCTGATGTGTTCCTGGGGTTCTCAATCGGGGCCAACGGTGCCTTAACACCCCTACCGACTGTCGCGGGTTTGGGGACTTTCCAGAGCCTCGCCGTGGACGCCAGCAACAGATTCCTTTATGGTTCCGGCGGTTTTGAGGCCGGCGTTGCCGGATATTCCATTAACGCTGCCACCGGGCTGTTGACTCCAGTGCCTGGCTCACCTTTCGATGCCGGGACCACAACGACTCAACTGATTCTAGACCCCATCGGCAGGTTTGTTTACGTCGAGGACTTCTTTCCGTCAACTCTTCTGGGCTTCAAAATCAGTCCTGCCACGGGTACGCTTACACCCATCCCAGGATCACCCTTTGCAGGAGTTTACGGCCCGGTGACCGTGGATCCGACCGGCAGGTTTCTATACGCTTTCGAGCTAGACTTCAGTAGTGGTGGCCTGAACATCAACGAATATTTCATCAACAACCGCACCGGTGCAGTCACACTCTCCCCTCATTCTCCGTTTTCGGCACCCGTAGGCGTTGCTGAGGCGGTGGTGGATCCGAGCGGCAGGTTTCTTTATGTCGGAGTTAATGTCGTGACAAACGGCCAGGGTTCGAACGAGATAGTGGGATTCTGCATCGACCCCTTGACCGGGTCGTTGACCCCCATACCCAGTTCCCCCGTCCCCCTCGCTACAAAATCAACCGGCTTGACGGTAGACCCCAGTGGGGGGTTTGTCTATGTGACCTTGGATGACAGTACCATCAAGGGATACTCCATCGATCAACGCAGCGGTGCTTTGCGGGCGCTCCCGGGGCCGACCCTTCCTACCGGAACCGGACCTACCGGGATTGTGGTGGGTGCCTTCCTTCATCACTCGTACAACCCCTTGGCGAATCTGGAGTAGCGGGTCGATTTGACTTTCTTATCGGAAGGGAGCATTCTTCGGCGTTCATCCCTTCGCTTAACATGACCCATCAGGAGCATCCCCTATCAAATGGTCAGAAGTTTTGTGGCCACGAAACTGGTGCTTTTGCGACCCGGCTGCAATTTAAAGTTCCAGTTCCGCAGGGTGTCGGAGATAGTTTTTGCCAAACCTATAATCAACAACTTACAAGGCCTCGCTAACTAAATTCCGCTTGTAAGTTATTGACTCTGCGTACAAGGAAATTTCAGTTCGACACCCTGTCCGTCTGGCCACGAAACCCTGGTTAACGCTCCACGAACGTGACTTTGTTGGCGCGCAGCAATCGCTTAATGAATTCCACCGGGATGATTCGTGCGATTCCTGAATTGGATTCGAGACATTTCGCCCGCTGGTCGGGCGCTTGAGAAGGGAAACAAGCTTGAGAACCATCATCCCAGAAAGACTGGTGCACCTTGGTATGCCAGAACGATACCGAGAACAGCACCCGTTTCCAAAGAGAAAGCCGGGCCGCCGCTGTTGCCCGGATTGACATGGAGATCGGCCCAGTAAACGTCATCAAATTTTCCCGTCTGTTCGTTCACCTCGATCGGTGCCGAGGAGGCAATGTAACCGGACGTCGTGATCAGCGTGAAGTTGGACAAAGGATATCCAGAAGTGAATACCGGATCACCATCGCGAAATTCTCGGGAGCTTAGGGTGGCGGATGAGCGCCTTTCAGGTGGGCCGGGGATCGGGTGTTCCTTACTCTTCTCAATAAGCGGCCGAAGCCCCTTACCGGTCAGCGGATTTTCTTGGGGTTCGAGCACGGCAATATCGTGTGCATCGTCACAGGCAAGCACTCTTGCACGTATGCCACGGAAGTTTCCACTGCTCGCTACCCGTCCCACGTCTAGATGACTCAGGCAACCCGACTAGGATCATGGTGGCCTGTACAGGCGTCGGTGCATTTGCGCCAAAACTGGGCGGCTGTAAAGACTTCAAAGGTGAGGTATCACACGGGGCGTCCGAATGGTGGCTAATCACATGCTTCGCTGTGACCACAAGCCGTCCGAGCTAACGATAAAACCCGTTCCAGTTTCGGGCCCTCTACCTACCTGGGGCATGCCATAAAGGGACGTAATTTTAACAACAGAGTGTCTGATTCTGTCGATCATGGCTGACAAGGGAACGCCCTGTTGTGACGCCAAAGGGCCGTTTATCCTGGCATAACGAGGCCAGGACCGAATACAAAGATACGATGATCGCGCTGGCAAATTTCTTCGTACTAAGCTCCCGAACTGGTGACGCGGTCGGGCGACCGCAGCACCAAGCCTAAGCCTGTTTCCCGGTCGGTGAGATTAAAAATGATTTATCTATCTGGAGTTCGGGGACGAAATAACCGTCAAAAAATATTTGATGGTTCTTTCGTCTGTCCCGAACCCTCTAACCCCTCTTGTCCCCGAACCCTCTCGAACCCTCTTGTCCCCGAACCCTCTTCGAACCCTCTGTCCCCGAACCCTCCCCGAACCCTCCTGTCAAGCTCAGCGTAGAGAACCCCAACGCGGCTCAGGTTGCAACCCCTTCAAACGCTGCCAATTCTGCTTTCACGCTGGCGAGAACAAGCTCACGGTCTGCAAGCTCTGCTTCAAGCCGGGCCAGTTCCTCTCGCTTGAAAGCGAGCTCTTCTTCCTCTGGCGTTAGTCGCTTTTCGATCTCAATCCCCATCGACGTTTAGTTCCAATACCGTCACAATTATCCAACAACCTGCCCGGCGATGACGTGAAGACACTGGTGGAGAAATCTGGAAAAGCGCAAGTCACACCCTTTTAGTGACTCCGAGAGGTCCCAGCGCAGTGCTTGGCTGTGAGCGATCCTCCAAGAACTCCAGCAGCCCCTCCGACTGCCAAATCCAGCAAGCCAGGACTACCGAGGGCCGTGTCGAGACACGACTCTACAGCACCGGTTATGCTTTAACTTGTAGCCGCTCAAATGCCCAAACGATCAAAGAAGCACGCGAATAAGCGGACAAAGCGAATAGATCACCAGCCGATGAACTGCGCGAGTTGGCGGAACACCTTCGAGCTGCGGGAGAAGAGTTCGACAAGCCGGGTATCATCGGTCCCATTCTCGCTGTGCAGAAAAGCGCAAGTGTTGTCGGGAAAGCTTGGTGTGGCTCTTGGCTCGGCTTCCAGTCTCGCGTCTACTATGCGGGCCTTAAGCCGATTCCGCCCGGTTGCTACTTCGATGGCGGACATAGCCATCTCTCATCCATGATGAACAGTAGGGGAGAGTGGGTAGAATATCCCGCCGAAACGGTTGAGGCGGAGATCCATAAGCGCGCGAACAACCCAGATCTTCTTCCAAGCCGAAAAGCGTCCATGCAGCTCGGCAGGCACTTCGAGAATGATAAGGAAATAGTAGTCTCGATTCTGAGAGGCCTCAGCGCCGCCACATCAGATCCGTTTTATACAACACTATTAGAGAACGCTGAGGCAATAGAGCTCCCGACTGCTAGGATGTTTCTTCTGAGTTTATGTCCGAAAGAAATAAGAGTATCGATCTTGAATCCAGCAACATCGCAGGGTTTACAGGCGCCGCCCCATCTGGCCGTAATGACAGAGATGATGTCCCTCCAGGCACCCTCCACGACTTGTGAGATTCTTGCAAAGATCGCGCGGCAGGCATATTCGCATTTGGAAAGAACTGTAAAGAGGGCGGAGGCAATGGGACGTGTCGGAACAAATGTATTTATTGGTCATGGGAGGTCGCCCGACTGGAAAGAAATAAAAGACTTCGTCCAGGACCGGTTACATCTGCCATGGGATGAATTCAATCGTGTTCCGATAGCAGGAACCACAAATATCGCCCGCCTCAGTGAAATGCTAGATTCAGCCGCTATAGCTTTGATCGTCATGACGTCTGAAGATGAACAGATCCACGGTGCCGTCCGCGCTCGTATGAATGTGATCCACGAAGTTCGGACTATTCCAGGGACGATTGGGCTTTTCAAGAGCTGTCGTCTTGGTGGAAGAGGGCTGTGAACTCTTCTCAAACATTGATGGTCTGGGACAAATCCGTTTCTTTCCCGGCAAAATCTCGGGGAGCTTCGAGGAGGTCCGGCGTGTGTTCGAACGAGAGGGCTTGATTAAGTGACCAACTATAATCTATAAGCTGAGAGCTCTCACTTGACGCAAGGAAGATACTGCTCCGCTTGAAGGGCCTGAAGTTTCTGAATTGAGGGTGACATGGCATTTGTAGAAGAAGAAGACACACGAGTAATCCACGCAGGAACCGATGACGATTCCGATCCCTCTCTCCCAACTCGAGGATAAGTATCGCACTCAAATGAGACAGATTGTCTCGCAGAAAATAGAACTTCCAATCTCTACCTTAACGGTCATGATCCAGAACCAAATCGACCTGAGTCCCTCTTTCCAGCGACGGCGGCATTTTGGATCAAGATCGGCAGTCTAGATTTATAGAGTCGATCATCATGAATGTTCCAGTTCCTCCCGTTTTCTTGGGCGAGGACGGAACACGGCAATATGTCGTACTGGACGGAAGACAGAGGCTCACCGCGGTTAATGATTTTGAAAATAAAAATGGATACGCTCTGAAAGGCTTGACAGTATGGTCGGATCTCTATGGTCTCCGATTTTTAGATCTTGAAAAGCAGAAGCTCGCGACGGCTGTCACCCGACGCTTCATTCCAGCTGTAGTGTTGCTTCGCGAATCCACGCCGCAGGTAAATACGAATGTGTTCGACCGCCTTAACACCGGCGGAGTCAAAGCGGAACCGATGGAGATTCGAAATGCAATTTACAGAGGATCATTTACATCCCTTCTGCATGAGCTCGCGGACTCGCAGCGTTTTCGGCAGCTCTGGAACATCTCTCCGACTGACAATACCAAGCGATTAGATAACCCTACGTTCAAGCGCATGGATGATCTTGAAATTATTCTGCGTTTCTTCGCTCTTTCTGATCCTAGCAAGATGGACATGAATTTCCGCGATTACCTTGGGGAGTTCATGGAGAAGCGCAATGCCTCATACAGACAGGACCAACGCTTATAGATGGGGATCGCAGTCGTTTTCTGGAAGCAATATAGAACACCTGGTCTATCTTTGGCGAGAGCTCGTTCAAGCGTCCGCTCGTGGAAGGCGGTTTATCTGATCGTAAGTCCGCGCCTTTCAGACGCGATCACAATTGGGGTCGCTGAACTTCCCAACCATTCAATTACGCCCGAAGTCGCCACGGCGATTCGTGAAGGTTAGTAAACCTCTGCACCACATCAGCCGACTTTCAGAAAGCTATCGGCACAGGGACCAACGGAAAGCGAGCAATCGGATCCAGAATTACCCTATTCAGTCGCGTCGTTGCCAATGCGGTGTGATTCTCCGAAGATACGGTAACAGCATGAGACCAGCCCTCGAACTTCGAAGCCGCCCTTGATAACGTCCGGTTCGTCACTATCGAGATAGACGCAACTGCGATCGCCGCTCTCAACGATGCAGTTGCCTTGGCCCGACACAACACCATACAAGCAGCAGTGACAGTCACACTAACCGGCTTCTTTGAGTCTTCCCTGAAAAGTGTTGCTGAAACCTTTGTCACCGCAATCTGCGCCAAGAAAATTCCTTTTGCATCGCTCCCCCAAGAAGTACAGTCAGCTCACTTCGCCCACGGCGGAACTGTATTGTCGAACAAGGCCGGAAATAAAGGAAAAGTCAAATGGGTTTCCGCCAGCCCAGCTGACTTGGCACGGCGCTTAGATTCATCCAGGTCAAGTCTTCATACGAGATGGTCTGGGAGGCGTTTGCTGATACAGGTGCAAATCCCGGGCCGACGATAGTCGCTAGTTTTCTCAAGCGCTTCGGGGTGACCCAGCCGTGGGTCAAGATAGAGCGTAAGATAGCTGGCGTGACGCTGCTTGGTACAGGAGTGTCGCGCAGTACGCTAATCACCCAACTAGATAGTTTGCTAGCAGTTCGGAATGAGTGCGCTCACACTGGAACACCTGCGATCATTCCCAGCCCGAGTGAAATTCGGGCTTATTGTGACTTGCTGCAGGTCCTCGGCACAGCAATAGTGGGAGTCCTGGAAGACCATTTGGCCATCATCTAACGACTTAAAGTTTACAGGTCAATCTTCAAAGCGTCCTTGATAGCCGGATACAAGCGCCTCAACAAATTCTTCCCAGCGGAGACCACTACCCACCGGTGGTACCGTAGTGTGTACAGTGCCGGTATCAGGATCGTAGATCACTACCGCGATGCCCTCAAGGAGGTGCGGAGCATCACCTTCCGTCTTTCGACCACCAGCTCTCATTAAGCGAGACACAGCTCTCTCGATTAGATGCAGCGTAGAACGTTTCCCTGGCGTGAGGACCTCTGCCGCGCTAGAACCAGAACCGTCTACTTCTTCCACGTCTATATTAGCATCGTCGCCAGCCTCGAAGACCTCTTCTTTCAATGCCTCTCTCGCTTCTTTCGTTCCGAATTCTTCGTAAGTGGGGATTGCGAGCACACCACCCCACAAAGCGGCAACTTTAGGTGCAAATTGACGGCAAAGGTTCTGATGTCTCCGAACCTATTCCAGATTGCACGTCCAACTGCGAGATTGACTGGCTTACTTCACCGCCAGACGAAGGCCATCTGTAGGATGGACCTCCGACACGTCGGCGTTCACCGTTCTGAGTGCGCCGGACACTTTCCGCTCACCCGCGACAGCGCGCTCCAGTTGCGGGCACTGCTTCTTGAGGTCTAGAAGCAATGCCCTTCCAAGAGCATTCGATAATCGAATCTGACCGGCCTTCTTAGGTCCTGCAGCAAGCGTACGACCCTTTTTGACGTACTCGCTGGCGGCATGTACGTATGTGTCAATGGTGCATGCCGAATCCGGTAGGTGATCAGCGCATCGATTGAAGCAATGCCAGTTGGTGGCAAAACCTTCTTCTTGACAGCCTTTGCCTTCTTGGTAGTCATCAGCGTGGACCTAGCTGACGCTTAGGTACTTTAATGGGCTCCTGGTTCAAACGACGAAATTCAACTTTGGTGAAAGCAGAACCCTGCTTCCCAAATCGTTCTTCTATTAGATCTACATACTTCGGCCCGATCTCAACCGAGCGGAACCCGCCCTAATTAGCAGCAGCTACCGCAGTGGTGCTTGACCCCCAAATGGGTCGAGCACTGTATCGCCTGCGAAGGAGAACATTCGAATTAACCGGCGCGGGATGTCAATAGGGTAAGGAGCTGGATGATTTTTGCGAAGCTGGCCTGTCACATCAGTCCATATTGGAGCAAAGAGCTTGATGTAATCTTCAGTGCTAATGAATGAACGAGCCTCCATTTCCTTTGTAGGCTTTCGATAGCCCGTTCCTTTACGAAAAAAAAAGGATGTGTTCGATGTCATTCTTTATGATTCCATTTGGGAGATTCGGCTTTCCCAAAAACCGGCTCGATGACGAAGCCTGAAGCTTTATGTTTGCCACTTTTTGCCATCGAATTGGCGTAAGCACATCGAACCCGATCTTTCTAGCTCGAACCTGTAGATCAGCTGAAAGTGGAAGGGTGTAATGACGTCCTCCTTTCTTCCTGGATATGCAAACATCACCAACAACGCACGCTACTCTTCCGCCAGGAACAAGTACTCTAAAGGCTTCTGCCCAAACTTGATCCATGCCGTTCAGAAATGTTTCATAGCTCGCAATATTGCCAAGCTGATCAGGATGGTCAGGGTATTCGATGAGATCCGCGTACGGGGGAGAGGTGCAGATGAAATGACAGACTCTCTATGCAAAAAGGACAGCTTACGGGCATCCCCCTCCACGACGAGGTGTTTGGTGGTGCTTGGGAAGTCTCTGATAGTGGCTGTGTTCTTTTTCGTCGCCATTATCTGAAAAGTATACGGTCTGAAGAGAACTTCGGGGTCCTTGAATGCTTGGACGGTATCGATCGAGGTAGCCTCAACAGCCGCGACAGCGGATGCTGATCCCGTTCGGGAACCCACCCGGAGTTCGGCGTTGTTTTTCCGGTGTCGGCCCGCTCCCGATCGTTGCACCGCCGGCACAAACTCCTAGGCGTATTCGTATATGGAGAGCCGGGCGCGGCAGAAGCCGCCGTACCTTAACGGACGGCGTAGAGCACTCCCATTGGCCTGCGCAAATGCGCCGCCATTGCCCTCGCCGGCGATGCGATCTGGGAACTTTCGCGGCTCAAGAGGGAGACATTCTTCCCTTGTTGACGGCACGTAGCTGCTCACTCGGTGTTTTGCCAATGAGCCAAAGTGGGCAGAAAGCATCTTGCGCATACATTTTTGTGCACATAAGTCCGGGCGCTAGAGTCTCAGTTCGTCCATCGAAAACCGGTTTCCAGCAAACAATTTGAGAGGATTCTCCTCCTGCTTGCTTCGGCTGCTGCTACCTGTCTGATCGAGTTGTCGGCTGCTATCCATCGGTTGTTTGCTTTTCCTCACACGGCCACTCGGTGGCAGCGTTTGCCAAAGTGTGCTGCGCCTTGTGTTTGGCAAAGTTTCCGGAATAGGGCGGATTTTGGGTGGCCGGCAGGATGAATGTCTCGGGCAGGGCGCGGAAAATCCGTTCCAGGAAACAATCCATCTCCTCAGCGGCTGAAGCCGGATTGCTTTTAACCACTTGACGTACGGGCTCAACAGGCTGCGGAAAAACTCAGTTTTGCTGTGGTTCTCGCTGTGGCA
>CAWITT010000002.1:0-539860 GCA_963839025.1 uncultured Acidobacteriaceae bacterium | reverse complement strand
CTGCTATCCGCGATCAATTGATCGCGGCCTCATTGAAGCGAGAGAGGGAAGAGCGGTTGCAGCATGGCGGCCCCTCCTATCCGCGATCAATTGATCGCGGCCTCATTGAAGCAACCCTTCCCAAATAGCTGACCGGCGTGATCCGCCCCTATCCGCGATCAATTGATCGCGGCCTCATTGAAGCCATAATCGATCTCTTCCGTAGCGCAGTCGCAATCGCCTATCCGCGATCAATTGATCGCGGCCTCATTGAAGCCCGGTTGATACATCTGTCGACACCCGGTTGACACCCCTATCCGCGATCAATTGATCGCGGCCTCATTGAAGCTAGCACTCGAATCTCGGTCCTGACGCTCGAGCTCAACTATCCGCGATCAATTGATCGCGGCCTCATTGAAGCCAGATCAGACGGTGACTGCATTGACTTAGTCACCGCTGCTATCCGCGATCAATTGATCGCGGCCTCATTGAAGCCGGATAGCAGGCTGTCTTATCGGCGGATCCAGGAACCCTATCCGCGATCAATTGATCGCGGCCTCATTGAAGCCAGCGGATGTTGAGACGTAGGGCGATTGACCTGCTGCACCTATCCGCGATCAATTGATCGCGGCCTCATTGAAGCCTCGGCGGGATTGACGGGCCAGCAGCGTTATTGGCCTATCCGCGATCAATTGATCGCGGCCTCATTGAAGCGACGAATCCACGCTTACCACTCCGACAAGCAGGTTCGGACTATCCGCGATCAATTGATCGCGGCCTCATTGAAGCACCACGTTGTTGGTCTGGCTCGTCGGTCCACCGAGCCTATCCGCGATCAATTGATCGCGGCCTCATTGAAGCTTCAGATCGTCTCTGTGACTGTGATCGCGGACCTCCTATCCGCGATCAATTGATCGCGGCCTCATTGAAGCAACCTCGATCCGACCAACTCGGGCGCCGCGTACGGTCACTATCCGCGATCAATTGATCGCGGCCTCATTGAAGCAAGTAACAGGGCAAGATCGCCTGCGCCGGACCCGATCTATCCGCGATCAATTGATCGCGGCCTCATTGAAGCTTTGCTAAGTCGGCTAACCCAGACACAACCCGTACTTCTATCCGCGATCAATTGATCGCGGCCTCATTGAAGCCGGCAGATTCCCGCGTCCGGATACACGTTGTGGCGTGCTATCCGCGATCAATTGATCGCGGCCTCATTGAAGCACGCAGATCGCAGTAGTCATCGCCGTAACCGGGACGCTATCCGCGATCAATTGATCGCGGCCTCATTGAAGCGCGCCTCAGCGCCAGGCCGTATCACTTCCGCCATACACCTATCCGCGATCAATTGATCGCGGCCTCATTGAAGCATTCGCAGAGCTGAGGTTCGCAGAGCTGACGGTTCGACCTATCCGCGATCAATTGATCGCGGCCTCATTGAAGCTTGGCCGCACTCGCGGACCTCCGCCTCGATGCGCTCCTATCCGCGATCAATTGATCGCGGCCTCATTGAAGCAGCCACACGCACGGGCTGATGTCGTACGCGGGCGAGCCTATCCGCGATCAATTGATCGCGGCCTCATTGAAGCCAGTGCAATAGCCGTTTCAGCAGTGATACGGTCGTATGCCTATCCGCGATCAATTGATCGCGGCCTCATTGAAGCATCTGCTAGTTGATCGTCGTCTGATCGGATGGCGAACTCTATCCGCGATCAATTGATCGCGGCCTCATTGAAGCCAAGCGTTCGCTGATGACCCGCATCAGTCTACGCGTCACTATCCGCGATCAATTGATCGCGGCCTCATTGAAGCGCGGATACTTCGGGCCGAAGCGCATCGAGCTGAGGCTATCTATCCGCGATCAATTGATCGCGGCCTCATTGAAGCGACCGATGCGGCGACCGCTGGATTCGCAGCGAATACCTATCCGCGATCAATTGATCGCGGCCTCATTGAAGCCAGAATACTGCAAGTGACGATCCTGGCGCGATCGGCCTATCCGCGATCAATTGATCGCGGCCTCATTGAAGCGAGTAAAGCTCGGACGCCGTGAATCATCGCGACGCTATCCGCGATCAATTGATCGCGGCCTCATTGAAGCGCTTGGTCACGGCTCTGACAGGCTCGCGCGTAGTGCTATCCGCGATCAATTGATCGCGGCCTCATTGAAGCACAGTGGGCGATTGCCATTGGATCAGCGGACTATCCGCGATCAATTGATCGCGGCCTCATTGAAGCACGTACGAGTAGGCGCGTTCCCACGCGCCAACGTCGGTCTATCCGCGATCAATTGATCGCGGCCTCATTGAAGCGACGGCAACGTTCCTGCGTTGCGACCGGCGCGGATCTATCCGCGATCAATTGATCGCGGCCTCATTGAAGCCGAAGCACTGCGAGTCATCTTACGCGAGCATGAATCTGCCTATCCGCGATCAATTGATCGCGGCCTCATTGAAGCGCGAAATTGCCCTGCGTGCTAAATGATGCACGCTGCGTCCTATCCGCGATCAATTGATCGCGGCCTCATTGAAGCTATCGCACGTGCGGCACTGATCGCTATCGCCCGCGGCTATCCGCGATCAATTGATCGCGGCCTCATTGAAGCGATCTGAATTCGCAGAGCCTGAACCGTGCGATGCACTATCCGCGATCAATTGATCGCGGCCTCATTGAAGCACACTGATCTGCCTTTTAACTCTGCACGCCAGACTTCTATCCGCGATCAATTGATCGCGGCCTCATTGAAGCACGCAGCCGATGCAGGAGCGCGGATCCGAAGTCGCCTATCCGCGATCAATTGATCGCGGCCTCATTGAAGCAGCGCGATCCTCGTGCGTACAGGATGCTGAGAACGCCTAGCTATCCGCGATCAATTGATCGCGGCCTCATTGAAGCCACGCGATCGCTGGCGCGTATGCGTGCCAACGCGCGACCTATCCGCGATCAATTGATCGCGGCCTCATTGAAGCCACGAGCATCGCATGGCGCGTGTCGGGCCAAGCGCGGCCTATCCGCGATCAATTGATCGCGGCCTCATTGAAGCTGACTGAATGCAGGTCGGCTTTCGCGTCGCTCGAGCTGCTATCCGCGATCAATTGATCGCGGCCTCATTGAAGCAGCGTCGCGTTCATGGCTGCGCACCAGATCAAGCCGCTATCCGCGATCAATTGATCGCGGCCTCATTGAAGCCACTCGTAGCGACGCTCGTATCCGCCGAGTGCCAGCGCTATCCGCGATCAATTGATCGCGGCCTCATTGAAGCAACCAGCATAACGGTATGAGCATTCGGCGCCGGCTGCTATCCGCGATCAATTGATCGCGGCCTCATTGAAGCGACGCACATCCACGCGAGACCAGCCGGGCACAGATCGCTATCCGCGATCAATTGATCGCGGCCTCATTGAAGCGCTATTGCCGAGCGCGGTTCCATCGCTCCGCAGATTCTATCCGCGATCAATTGATCGCGGCCTCATTGAAGCTATGCCCGTAAGAACTGCCGCTCCGATTCCGCCGCTATCCGCGATCAATTGATCGCGGCCTCATTGAAGCCGACATCAAGATCGACAGCATAAGCGACGTCGAATCGCACGACGGCACGGCCTATCCGCGATCAATTGATCGCGGCCTCATTGAAGCTGTACCCATAGCGGACTGCGGTGCCGCCGCAGACAGGCTCTATCCGCGATCAATTGATCGCGGCCTCATTGAAGCCAGATCACGATGTACATGCCGTGGCACGATGCGATCGCCTATCCGCGATCAATTGATCGCGGCCTCATTGAAGCCGCTATGTAGCTTACCGTTTGTGAGCCGATCGCCTATCCGCGATCAATTGATCGCGGCCTCATTGAAGCGCTCTGAAGCCTTACGTTGCGTAGCGCTAACCGCCTATCCGCGATCAATTGATCGCGGCCTCATTGAAGCTCAGCTCGCCTTGCGTTGCGTCGGCGCAGCCCCCTATCCGCGATCAATTGATCGCGGCCTCATTGAAGCATCGCGCCGCGGCTGGCACTTCCGGTTCCATACTGCTACAAGCCTATCCGCGATCAATTGATCGCGGCCTCATTGAAGCGCCTCCACCGCGCCGTACACTTCCGCGATCACTATCCGCGATCAATTGATCGCGGCCTCATTGAAGCGCGGTGCGATTACCGGAAGCGCGGATCGTGAAATCTGCCTATCCGGATCAATTGGTGGCACTATCCCGCAAGTTGAATGCTTTGCTCTTGAGTCCCGAGGTCGAGCATTCCTTCGTTGAGCTCAAGCCGAAAGAACAACGTGCTTTAGAGGGTGCGCGAGAACTAGCAAAACCGCAGATCTCTCCACTCCGCTACGCTCCGGTCGAGATGACAAATTTGTTAGGCGATTGACCACAGGTCGCGGCACTACGCTCCCCCGGATTTCCTGTCGAGTTTTGTGACGCTGATGAAGTTGCTGCGGCTCTCTCCACGGAGAGCCACATCCGTGGTCGTTGCTAGCTGGGCGAGGTAGGAAATTCGGATATGCTCCGGTCGTGATGACAAATTTGTGCTGTCGGTGGTAAGCCCCTCTCGGCGACTCCGCAAGAGTGAGCGTGGAGTTTGGAGAAATGCCGATGTATTGCTCTGGGGTGAGATTGGTCGCAGCCATCGGGCAATTATCCCTAAGGACACTATGCCGCATGGTCAAAATGGCAAAGTTTCCGGAATAGGGCGGATTTTGGGTGGCCGGCAGGATGAATGTCTCGGGCAGGGCGCGGAAAATCCGTTCCAGGAAGCAATCCATCTCCTCAGCGGCTGAAGCCGGATTGCTTTTAACCACTTGACGTACGGGCTCAACAGGCTGCGGAAAAACTCAGTTTTGCTGTGGTTCTAGCTGTGGCAGGGGCTAAAGCCCATCCTATTTCAAGTGTTTACGGCACGACTAAAGTCGTGCCCTGATACAAAACCGAGTTTTTCCGCAGCCTCTAAAGCCCATCCTACTTTCAAGTGTTTACGGCACGACTAAAGTCGTGCCCTGATACAAAACCGAGTTTTTCCGCAGCCTCTAAAGCCCATCCTACTTTCAAGTGTTTACGGCACGACTAAAGTCGTGCCCTGATACAAAACCGAGTTTTTCCGCAGCCTCTCAAGCCCATCCTACTTTCAAGTGTTTACGGCACGACTAAAGTCGTGCCCTGATACAAAACCGAGTTTTTCCGCAGCCTCTAAAGCCCATCCTATTTTCAAGTGTTTACGGCACGACTAAAGTCGTGCCCTGATACAAAACCGAGTTTTTCCGCAGCCTCTAAAGCCCATCCTACTTTCAAATGTTTACGGCACGACTAAAGTCGTGCCCTGATACAAAACCGAATTTTTCCGCAGCCTCTAAAGCCCATCCTACTTTCAAATGTTTACGGCACGACTAAAGTCGTGCCCTGATACAAAACCGAATTTTTCCGCAGCCTCTCAAGCCCATCCTATTTTCAAGTGTTTACGGCACGACTAAAGTCGTGCCCTGATACAAAACCGAGTTTTTCCGCAGCCTCTCAAGCCCGTACCCTTCGTTGGAAGCGCCTCTCCCATGCGGCCAATAGAGCACAGGCGCTCACCCGGTTTTCATCACCTTGGGTGAGCCGCAGGCTCACGGGGACACGACTAGTCGTGCCCTGATACAAAACATGAGTTTTTGCGCGGCCTCTTTAGTCGTGCCTTAAATAATACTCAGCCGTCCCTTCGGGACTTCCGTGGTGTTTTTCCCATATCAGCCCCTGGGGCCGTTCTTCGACGTGTCGAATTTTCAATGCACTTCAGGGACAGGACACTAAACCGCGGTCGGCCTAAGTGATCCGTTGGACACTGGCGACAATTTCCCCTGGTTCGAAAACCCGCTTCCAATCAGGCTTCATCAAAGCGGGCATGCCGAATTCGATGGCCTTATTGCATGCGTCGGAGAAGGCTCCCTCGCGTTCTTTAAAGATCACGGAGGCCAGCACATTGATGTGGCCGAGAAGAAAATCCCGGGCCGCCTGCGGCGGAACGCCGCGCGCGACGACCTCATCCATCGCCTCACGCATCACCACCAGGAGAGTGGCACACACCGTTTCGGATAGCCCGGGCTCGAGCAAGGCCATCTGTTCCACGGTTACCCGGTGGGAGCGCATAACAGGAGCCCAAATGGTTTTCGCGATCTGCTCCCCCAGGGCGTACGCGCTCTCGGGGCCCTGCATCAAGGCACAGACAATGTGTTGTTTGGCGGAGATCCCGCCGAAGTAATCGCGCTTGGCCTCGAGATCGGTTTCGTCGTTGAAGACCGGCGGATGGCAGGGATGCGTAACGAAATAGGTCAGATCGTCGCGTTGGGGGAGGTGGCCGGCGAAGGGGGCCGCAGCGTCGAGCACAAAGACCATGGTTCCCGGTTTCAGAGCGCCCTCGATCGACGCGGCTATCGTGCCGATGAGAGTGTCGGGAACCGCCAGAATCACGACATCGGCGTCCACCAGGGCTTCCCCGGCCTGGACGCATGAGAGCCCGAGGCCCGTCTTCAGGCGCTCCTGGCCGGCAGGGCTCCGCTCAACATGGCGCACTTCGAACCCAGATCCTTTTAGGTTGGCCGCCAACCGATAACCCATCTTTCCCCCGGCTCCAAACAACGCGATATTTGTGGTCATGCCCCTATACTATCCAGCTTGATAAACCGCATGCCGGAATAGAAGCTTAACCGTAAGTTAATGGCGGAATCGGTCCTCTCCGTTTCCATCGTTCGGAACCTCCCCGCAGCCCGGTAAAATAAGCCGTGGGCACAACCGCCAGTCCGTCTTCCCCGGTGATCGATCCCGAACTCCCCGCGCCCCTTTCTATGGGTGAGGTGCTTCGCATCCCCATGTTGCGGCGGCTTTGGTATGCGCAGGTCATCTCGGTCTTTGGTGATTTCCTCGCCCTCTACGCAGTTATCGGTATCTTGACCTTTAAACTGCACGCAACCGCCCAACAAGTCACCGGCGTACAAATCGCATACATGCTTCCTATCGCCGTGCTCGGGATCCTGGCCGGGGTCTTTGTCGATCGTTGGCCGCTCAAGCCGACCATGGTTTCGAGCGACTCGCTCCGTGCCGGACTGGTGCTGTTACTCATCTTCGCTCGACAGCCCTGGCACTTCTACGCGATCTTAGCGGCCATCAGCATTGTCTCCAGCTTCTTCTCGCCGGCCCAGGGAGTCGCGATCCGCTCCGCGGTTCCGCTGCATGGCTTACGCTCGGCAAACGCGCTCATGCAGCAGGTTATGTTTGGCATGCGTATCATCGGGCCGGCCATCGCTTCCTTCATGGTCGCCTCTTTTGGCCCCGTCAGCTGCTACGCCCTGGACTCCGCCAGTTTTGTTGGCTCCGCCATGCTCATCGTTTCCATACCGTTCATCGCGTCCGATCGGTCGAAACCTAAGGCAGTCTCCCCAGAGGCAGGCTCGTCGGGGATGGGCAAAATCTGGATGGACATGAAGCAAGGCATCCACTTCATCGTCCATCATGCTGCGCTGCTCTTCGTCATTCTTGCGATGGCCGCGGGGATGTTCGTTTTGGGCTGCTTTGGCCCGCTCATCGCCGTCTATGTGCGCGATTCGCTCCACGCTTCAACGCGAGCCTTCGGCATTGTCGCGGCGATGATCGGCCTCGGGATGCTGATCGGCATCAACGGCCTGAACACTTTCGGCAAGAAACTAAGCAACACCCTGCTGGTGTATTGCGGTCTCTGCGGTATTGCCTGCGGGCTCGTCGTGCTTGCGTTGCTGCCGCACATCTGGTCTACCATCCTCGGTAACCTTATCGTGGGTTTCTCGGTCGCCGGCATCATCGTCCCAGCCCAGACGCTTTTCCAGCAGGCGACCCCGCCTGAACTCATGGGCCGCGTCGGGTCCACATTTATGTCGATCGTGTTCGCCGCACAGATTTCTGGGCTCATCCTCTCCGGGGTGCTGACCCAGCACATTGGCGTCCGTCAGGTGTTCGTCGTGTGCGCCGTCATGCTCCTCGTTCTCATGGCTGCGGGAAAGTTCTGGATGGAGCCGAAGCAAGGCTAATTCCCTTCAGGTCACCGTTTCAGAGGCAAAATCTGTTCCAGGCGAGCGTCCCGCAGCCACAGTCCTGCCCAGGCGATGGCGGCAAAGATCGCGGGGAAAATGATATTGAACATCGGCTGCTGCGCGCGCACGTTGGTGGCGACAGCTCCGCCCATATACCCGGTCACCAGAATCGCTCCCAGGATCGAGGTGCGGGGGACGATATACAACAGGGTGGACAGAAGGAGCGCGATCCCTGTCCCAAAAATGGCTGACTCGGGATAGCCGAGCTGGACGGTCGCTTGAACCACAGCAACCGGTTTGATCAGCTTCATGACGGCGTCGAGAAGCAGGAATGCGGCCGCGAGACCGGTTAGGACGCGGCCGCTTACAATGCGTTTGCCAGAGAGTTGTGCGTTGTTCATGAATGACTCCCTTGCTGGTGACCTCTATGCGATGAGCGAGTCGGGATGACGGGTTGCGCTCTGCGTCGCAAGATCGTGTTTCCTTCGATCTGTTTGCCGGCGGCCGATGACAAATTGGGAGAATATCAGGCACGCTGCAAGCGCCGTTACGTTGTAGACCGCCCCGCCCCATGCGACCTGGCTATGCGGCTGAGCAAACACTGGAGGTATTTCTACGATCGCCTCAAACAATAACAACATCAGTCCGAGAAGTCTCGCCGCCAAAACGTCTTGAATCCCGGAGACAATCGCGAGCCCGGCGAGCAGGAAAGCGACACCGGCAAACACCGCCCAGAATACCGGGAACGGCACCCAGTGGGGAACGAAGCGCGCGAGCACGTGAGGACTGATGAGGTGGAGCAATCCGAATACGATCGGTCCCAATCCGAGGGTCCATCGGCCGGCGGTGGCGGCCCGCTCCCGCCATACCGGATCGGACAGTGCATCCGCGCAAAGGATCAATGCCGGTGACATCAGCAACAGTTGCTGACCGATTCCGAACAGTACGTATACCAGGACACCTAACCGGAAACCGAGCATATGCGTGGCGGTGTAGAACCGGGGCACCCCGAGAAAAGCGAAGGCAAGATAGATGATTGCCGATCCTGCTACGCCGATCCGTTCCGTTCGCTGCGAGAGGATCGCTATCCCGCTTACAACCAGCCAGACGCCGGCAACATACGCGAATAAGTGCATGAAGGGAATATGTTCACCGAGTGCCTGTATAGGTTGGTGGGACGCCTCGAACGCTCCCCAGATAATATCCAGAATCCCGGTGATGATGGTGGCTAGGCCATAGATCCAGACTCCGACTCTCATTTGTTTCTTCTCCCTGTCGTTCCAAGGCTTATACTAGGTCGGCATTGGTCCATTGAATAGAGCCATTTTTAGGAAATATTATTGGACCATTCGGGAGAAGGTGGATGCCTAAGACCGTCAGCTCGTTCGAACTAACGCTCAATCAGCGGCAGCCGCGGCAGACGCTCACAAGTTGGTTGTACGCGGAGTTGCGGGCCGCCATCCTGGAAGGCAGGCTTGGACCGGGCGCGAGGCTGCCGGCATCCAGAGATTTTGCCGGCCAGTACGGGCTCTCGCGTGGGACAGTGGTGAGTGTGTTCGAGCGTTTGCAGGCGGAGGGGTACATCTCCAGCAGGGTGGGTGTGGGAACATGCGTCAACCGGGTAGACGCACCTCCGCCGAACCGGCAGATGACGAAGCCTCCGGCATACATTCGGCGTGTTGTATCGGCCTATGTCCGGCCAAAACCTTTTGTCGATTTGCCCTTCATCAAGGGCAACCGGCCGTTCCGCATTGGGAGTCCGGACATCGCGGAATTTCCAGCGGAACTCTGGGGCCGCATTGCGGCCGACCGGGCTCGCAACTTCCGGTCATGGTTGAACACGGATGAGGACAGGCGTGGTTATGGGCCGTTGCGCGCGGCCATGGCCGAATATCTGCGTGCCTCGCGCGGCGTGCGATGCAGTCCGGAACAGATCGTCGTGGTATCCGGAATACAACAGGGGCTCGACCTGTTAGCGCGCCTGCTTCTGAAGCGGGACGAACCGATATGGATGGAGGATCCAGGATATTTTGGAGCCACCGTCGCCTTCGGCAATGTGGGAGCGAAGATAGTTCCTGTTCCCGTAGACGAGGAGGGCCTCTCCGTCTCCGCCGGGAAAAAGCTCTGCATGCACGCGAAGGGGGTCTATCTCACACCGGCGCACCAGTTTCCGATGGGGGTTACCATGTCGCTCGAGCGGCGCATTGCGGTTCTGAACTGGGCCTCCCGCGCCGGCGCCTTCATCATCGAAGATGACTATGACAGCGAGTACCGGTTCGAAGGACAGCCGGCGCCGGCGCTGCAAAGCCTCGATACCCATTCCAACGTGATCTTCATTGGATCGTTCAGCAAGACGATGTTTCCGTCCTTACGAATGGGCTATGTTGTGTTGCCTCCGGGGTTAGTCGACCAATTTCTCGCCTTTCGGTCGAAGACGGATTTTCGGAACTCGAGTTTCGATCAAGCGGTGCTTTGCGAATTCATCGCCGAGGGACATCTGGCGCGACATTTGCGCCGCATGCGCAATTTGTACGCCGCCCGCCTGGCAGCGTTGATCGACGGTGGGAGGGAGCACCTAAGTGGAGTGCTCGAGATTTCCAATGTGAGAGCAGGATTGTATACCATTGGATTTCTCAGGAATGGCCTGCCTTCCCGGCAGGCAGAAAAGCTGGCGGCGGCGGCGGGGGTTGAGGTTCTTGCGGCGGATCGATATACCTTCAAACGGCCTGATCCGAAGGCATTGGTGATCGGGTTTGCCGGATATGATGAGGCTGCCATTGAGGAGGGGTTGATCCGGCTCTCCCGAGCCTTGCGTCAGCGATAGGTTCGCATCACGCCCCCTGGCAAACCTCGTTTTGGGTTGGATCGCTCATTCCCCAGCGCTGTCGTATCACACAGGAGTACACTGGCGCAATGGCTTCCGAATCTTCACAATCCGATTCGGGCATGGACCTGCGTGATCTTCTGAACGACACTGCGTTCAGAAATCGGCCCAAACAGCCGCGTGATCCCAATCGAACGGCCATTGCATTTCGTCATCTTCTAAAGCTGCTCGCCGAAGATAGGGAGTCTGTCCTTAAGGAATTAGTGAATGCCGCGATGAAGTTCTGCAGCGCGGAAAGTGCAGGTATCTCGCTCGAGGAATCCGAGACAGAAACGTTTCGCTGGGTGGCCCTTGCGGGCACCTTTGAACCGTACCTCGATGCTCGAACGCCGAGAAACCACTGTCCATGCGGGGTATGCCTCGATACCGGGCGGCCCCAGCTTTTTCGTGTTACCCAGCCTTACTATGACTTTCTAGGAGTGACGGCAGACCCGATCACGGATGGCATTTTGATTCCCTGGTCGAACGAATATTTCAAGGGCAGCCTCTGGTGCATTTCGCACTCTTCGGCCGCGGCTTTCGATTTCGACGATTATGAGTTTCTGCGTGGTCTGGCGGACTTTGCCACGATCATTCTTCGAAACCAGGCGCGTCTGCGTTTACTGGAGGATGCAGAAACTGCGCGGTCCGTTGCCGACACCCGGCTCAAGCGAATCATGGAGACCGACAGTGTCGGCTTGATTATCTTCGACATCGAAACCGGGTCCGTCGTCAACGCGAACGATGTATTCCTTCGAATGGTGGGGTACACCCGCGAGGATGTTGCGTCTGGATGCATGACCTGGCGGACAATGACACCGCCGGAGTGGATGGGAGCCAGCGAAGAACAAATGCGCCGGTGCAAAAAGATGGGCCGTATTGGGCCTTACGATAAGGAATATTTTCGCAAGGACGGCTCACGTCGCTGGATGCTGTTCGCAGGCTGTGACCTGGGAGATGGAACGCTCGGCAAGTATGCGATCGATATTACCGACCTCAAGCACGCGGAGGCTGCTCTTATTCAAGAGCAGACCCTGGGCCGTTTGGGAAGCCAAGCCGCATCGATTGCTCGTGAACTTAGCAACCCTTTGGAAGCTATCACTCGCTTGCTGTCTTCGGTAAGAAAGGATAAAGCGCTGCATGGAGAGACGAAGCAGTATCTCGATCAGGCGGAAGTCGAGTTGCGCCGCGTCACCCATATCACTCGCCGATCGCTCGAGTCTCAGCGGGAATGAGCCAGCCGGACCGTAGTGTCCCATCAGAACCCGAATGGGGCGTCTCCGCTCGGAACGTGGTCGGCATATTTTGGCCAGTTATTTGCCAATTCGTGCACAACTTTGCTGCCGACGCGATAGGCTGCCTCGAACCCCGGGACGCCATTGAAGGGGAATGGCGAATTTACCGATTCAAAGGTCGTCTGACCTGCGGCAGGTATCGTATAGTTGGACGCGGTCCGTAGGATCATGAGGCGTTTCCCATCCACTGCGCCCATTCGATCGAGGCGAGCCATTGCTTCTGTCACGGCAGCGTCCTCGGTGTTACTCATTGCAAATCGGCCCTTGCCGTTCGTGAACATGCTTACCCAGTCTCTCGCCCACTGATTGAGCGCCTTGCCATGCCAGAAATGATTTGATGAGAAACTGGCGCCAATGAAGACTTTTGGAGGCAGTGTCGCCGCCGGGAATTCCGACCAGCCCTTCTCGAATTGCGATATGCCGGCAGTGCTATCAAGCTCGACATTTTTGGTTAGGTTATACGCCCATTTGGTAAGTCCCTGGTTGAGTGGAAATACCTGCGCATAATGGTCAAAGGGACCGTAGCTCATGGATTGTTCGGGCATATGGCCCGCGCCGAGCTTCGATTGAAACGGATAGATCGCGTACGGCCAATCCGGTGGCGCCTCGCGCGCATCCATTGACTTGGCAAAATCCCCAACGACGTAGTCAGCCCAGGCAGCATCGCCGATCGCGCCAACTTTCGGATCTACACCCGCAATGCCGGCCAGAAGCCAATAGGCTTTCTTGACGTCAAATCGAGGATCGAACGCCAAAGCCATGACCGAGGCGCCGGCATTGATGAGCCCGATGCCGCTGACCATGACGACGATGGAATGGTCACGGTTCGTTAGCAACGGATGAATGCCGCCGGGGAAGTCTATCTTTTCCGTCAGCGGTTCGCGTTCGGCCCAAAGTTGAAGCTCTCCGGGCTTGTCTCCTGTGTCGGCGCCCACCTCGTAGGTCGTTATGATCACGACCTTCACAGGCCAAGGCTTGTTGACAGCCATTGCGGAAGTTGAGCAAACAGCGACGAGCGCCGCCAAACAAAAAGACATGCTCTTCATGAATATCAATCTATACGTTGACATGCTTGCGCGCACCCCGAACTGGCTGCGCGGTGCAGCAACGGAAGTGGCCCGCATGGTGGAGAAGGACTGGAAAAGCTACAGAAAGACTAAAGGTTCTCGCTCCCGGGGCTCCAAGCAATGAAAATCTCGCCTACGTAAAACCGCAGTGAGACGTTCGCCGCAAGAGACATCTAGCCCGCTATAGGCTGCGCACGGAGCCTGGCGATCTCTTCCACATTCCGGCGCATCATTGCGAGCCGCGACCGACCCTCAGCCGATCTTTCGACCACGCGCTCGATGTTCCGCATCCATTCGGGAAGGTTCATCTTTTCGCGAAAGGCGGCCAGGTGGGGCTGGATCTTCGCGTACTGAAAGTACATTTCCTGGCAGACATCGTAGAGCAGGGCAGGATCGAGCGCTCCATGGAGGGCAAATGCCGCCACCATATCCCAGTAGCCGAACACCTGCAGAATGTAAGCCCCCTCTTGCCTGCCTGAAGTGACCAGCGCCACCATGTCGTCCGCCGAAGCCGGTAGGAACGCGCCCCCGATATAGCTCCGCGCCTGCCGCATCACTGGCTCTCGCCGTAGTTCGTAGAGTTTGAGCACCAGTTCCGCCTGCCGGATCGCAATCTCTGTCGATTCCAAACCGCCTCCTTGTCTTGGGCTTTAAGAGAATATCCGCGCAGGGACACACTCCCCAGCGATGAATCATAGAACACCATACTCCCAGACTCAGAGAAAATTCGGAAGCCGGGCACGCGGCAAAGACATGCATTTGTCATCTTGAGCGCAGTCGAGGGGTTCCGCAGTTCTAACGGACCTTTCCTGGCAGCGTTTTTCGACTGAGCGCAGTGGAGGGGGCTGCAAAGACTGCCTACTCCTCCCTGAGTACTTGCAACGGCTTTTGCCCGAGGATTCGGAAGCTTGTCGCCCAACCGGTGACGGTGGCCAGAACCGCGGTCCCTACCAACGCCACGGCAGTCGCCAGCCACTCTATGTGGAACGGCACATCCAGCCGGTGGAGCAGAATGCGGGAGAGCAGGTTGGCGAAAATGACTCCAACGAAGCCCGCCAGCAGCCCTAGCACGATGAACTCCACGCTGAAAACCGCGGCTATGTGGTTGCGCTTCGCGCCCAGCGTCTTCAGCACTACCACCTCGCGGATTCTTCGGAATTGGGTGCTGGCTATGCTCGAAGCCAGGATTACCGCTCCCGCGAGAATCGAGAAGGCCGCCAGGAAACGCACTACCAGGGTGATCTGTTGCACCACTCCCTGCACCGTTTCGATCACGTCCGCGATGTTGATGACCGTCACGGTCGGGTAGACGGCGAAGAGCGCCCGCTGCAGGGTTCCCACTTGCTGCGGGTCCACGTGCACCGCTCCGTACCAGATCACGGGCAGGCCGGCGAGTGCCTTCGGCGTGAGGATGAATTCGCTACGCCCATATACGTGCTGGCCATTGTGACGAATAATAGCGGTCACCTTGGCCTGGATGGTTCTTCCGTTGGAAAATAGAACCAGCTGGGAGCCGAGTTGCAGATGCAGCCGGTCGGCAATGTGCTCGGTCACCACCAGCGATTGCCCATCATCCCTGTCCCACCAGGTTCCGCGCACCATCGTGGCGCCTTCGGGCAGTCCCCTGGCCCAGGTGAGCGATACGGTCTGCAGGAGACGCCGCGGAAAATTCTTGAGATTGAGTTGGTCGGCTGGCGTGCCATCCACGGAAACGATCCTTCCCGCGACCACCGGGAGGGTCTCCAGATCGCCTCGAACCTCGGGTTCCCGCGCCAGGAGGTTCTTGACCCCGGCCAGTTCTTTGCTGCTGATGTCGATGAGAAAAATGTTGGGCAGGTTGATGCCCGCTGTCAGCTTCATCTCGCTGATGACCCCGTGCTGCATGAGGAAGACAGTCAGGATCAGCATGACTCCCATGCCCAACGCCGCCAGCACCGCCGCAGATTGATTGCCCGGCCGATATAAGTTCGCCAGGCCGTGGCGGAGCCAGGAACGAAGATGCATCCGGGTGCGCGCCAGAAAGGCTCGCAGCACGCGCAGCGTCAGCGAGGCCACGGCGAGCAGAACCGCCAGCAGCGCGCACAACGCCCCGGCGAACCAGCGCCCGACCACTACGGAATCGGAGAGCGCGGCAGCAATCGCTCCCAACCCCAGCAGGATGATTACGGCTACGATCCATTGGGCTCGGCTTTCGCTGAGCCGCAACCATAGGCTTCGCTTTGCTTCCGGTTCCTCCACGCTTCTGCGGAGCACCAGGTTGGGCCGCACCGCACGAATTTGCAGGAGCGGTGGAAGGCAAAAGAGCACGGTGGTGAGAATGCCCGTCCCCAACCCCGCCAGCGCGGATTGCCAGGGCAGGCGGAGATCCAGGTGGAGAGGCAGGAACTTGCCCAACAAAGTGGGGAAAACGTACTCCACACCCAGGCCGCAGAGGACGCCGATCAATCCCCCCACCAGCCCCAGCAAAACAGTCTGCAATAGATAAATACGCAAAATATCAGCCGAGCGGGCGCCGATCGACTTCATGATGGCCAGCACTTCCACCCGCTGCTGGAGGTGGGCGCGCATGGCCATGGCCACTCCGATGGCCCCGAGGACCATGGCTACCAGGCAGATGAGGCTGAGCAGGCCAGTCGAGCGCCTGAGGCCGTCGGTTAGGGCGGGATTGCTTTCCCGGAAGTCGGTGACTTGGGCGTCGGGCAGGATCCGCTCGAGGCGGGTGCGGGCGGCGGTGATGCTCCCGCTGGCCGGCGATAGCTTGAAGAGGAAGCGCTCGCCGGAGCGGCTTCCCTGCTGCAGCAGGCCGCTCTTTTGCAGGGCGGCGTAGGTCATCATGACCCGCGGACCCAGGCCCATGCCGGAACTCATGCGGTCCGGCTCGCGGACCAGGATCGCCGCGATGCGGAAGGTGGAGTCTCCGATCTTAAGGTTCGCGCCGACTTGGGTATGGAGGCGGATCAGCAGATCTTCTGCCACCACCACGGTTGCGTCGTTGAGTACTTGGCGCAGGTTCCCTGCCGGTTGCAGATCTACCGTGCCGTAGAAGGGGTACTTTTGCGGGTCCACGGCTTTCAGAGATACCAGCAGCGGTACTGGGTCCCCTGGCGAGGAGACCATGGAGATGGTCTCGGCCACCTGGGTGCGCTGGATTCCGTTGGAGGCTAGCGCCTCCAATTGCTGCTTTTCGTCGGCGGTCGGCTGGCGAAACATGCGGGCGGAAAGATCGGCAGCCATGATGGTGCGGGCTTCGCCCAGCAAAGTGGTCTGGAAGGAGTCGCTGAAGCCGCGGACTCCAGTGAGCGCGGCCACTCCTATGGCTACCGACAGGATTACGAATAGGAACTTCGTGCGGGAGGCGTGTACTTCGCGCCAGGCAATTTTTGCGGCCGAGTTCCAGGTTAGGGAGGGTTTTTGCTTGGTTTCCATATCAGTCGTCACCTAGTTTGCGGACCCGCGTGGAATAGTCCCTCAAATTGCTGATGTGTACTTTATGCAAGTTTTTATTGCCCGGCTGAATAGTACAGTGCCCTGGATAGCAAAACACGCACGTTTTTCACGCAGCTTCTAAAGTCGTGCCCCGGGTACAAAGCGATAATGATTTGTGACCCTGCCATAGAAGTCTTCTCCGCTCTCAATGACGAAGTGAAAACGCTGGAAGGGCTTTCAGCGCCCATAGCGCTTTTCGGCCCACGTCGCTTTTGCGAATCTTTGGAGGCGACACCGTCGACAAGTCGGTTGGTTACAGATTTGCTCCGTCAATCAGGCCTGCCTTTGCATCGTGTCTTCCACGATTGCTCCGTCGCGTAGAACCACGCGGCGGTCGGCGTGGGCGGAGACTTGCGCGTCGTGGGTCACCAGCACCAACGTCGCTCCGCTGGCGCGATTGCGGGACAACAGCAGATCGAGCACATGCGCCCCGTTGGCGGAATCCAAGTTGCCGGTGGGCTCGTCGGCAAAAATGATTGGCGGTTGCAGCACAAAGGCGCGGGCCAGGGCCACGCGCTGCTGCTCTCCCCCGGAGAGCTGAACGGGGTAGTGATGCATGCGATCGCCTAGGCCCACGCTGCGCAGGAGATCGCTGGCTACGGCACGCCCATCGCCTGTGCCGTTTAGCTCGTGAGGCAGGAGCACATTTTCCAGGGCCGTTAGCGTCGGTATCAACTGGAACGACTGGAAAACAAAGCCAAGCTTCCGCCCCCGAACCTCTGCTAGCTTGTCTTCCGGAAGACGGCTGATCTCGGCTCCATCAATGAAAACTTCGCCCGAGGTGGGGGAGTCCAGTCCAGCAAGCAACCCCAGCAGAGTACTCTTGCCGCTGCCAGACGCTCCCATGATGGCGACGAACTGGCCGGCTGGGACTAGCAGGTCGATGCCCTTGAGGATCTCGATGGTGCGATTGCCATTGCGAATCGATTTCTTCAGCTTGCGAACTTCAATCATTCAAGAGATCCCTCAACTTCCCCGAATTGCCCTCTCTACTTGCGTCCCTTTCCCAAACCACCCTCGAGGGACAAAACAAGAGAGGGTGGGCAATGCTGAGGGAACGGAAGCTGAACTTGGTAGAGTTAACGCTGTGAACTATCGAAGCCTGGTCTTGTTGTGCCTTATTGGGTCGCTGTTTACAGGATGTAAATCGAAGGAGCCCGCTCCCGAACGCGCGGCTCCTGAGCCGGCGGCTTCGGTTCCAACTTCCTCGGAGCCTGCACGACCGGACGGACGGCCGGTGATCGTCGCTTTTGGCGACAGCCTCACCGCAGGCTTCGGCGCCGACACCGGCAACAGCTATCCCGACTTCCTTGAGAAAGACCTGAACCAGGCCGGCTATCGCTACCAGGTCATCAATCAAGGCGTCAGCGGAAACACGTCCAAGGACGGGGTCGATCGGCTGGCGGACGTGTTGAACGTGAAGCCAGTCCTGGTGATCGTTGCGTTTGGGGGCAACGACGGACTCCGCGGCTTGCCCATCGCCAGCACCCGGGAGAATCTTGATCGCATCGTGTCGACTTTGCTGCATTCCGGGACGAAGGTCGTTCTGGGCGGGATCACCTTGCCCCCGAACTATGGCCCCGATTACATCCGCCAGTTCAACCAGACCTACTCGCTGCTGGCGGCCAAGTATCACGTGCCGCTGCTGCCCTTTCTGCTTCAAGACGTATTCGGGGTGGAGGGGGGAATGCAAAACGATGGCATCCACGCCACGGATCAGGGCAATGCGCAGGTGGCGAAGAATCTGCTGCCGCTGATTACGCCGCTGCTCAAGAAGACGCAGCATTAACCGAGAACCACAATGGGCTGGAACAGTGTGCCGGCGACACGGCGCACAATGGCAACCAGATCGCGTTGGCCGGCAAATACCTTGGCTAACGGGGCCCCGGAGTACTCAGGAAGGTTGACCGCATTGCCATTCCTCAGCCGGCCGGCGACCCACAGATCCGCCGTGGTGGCGGGCAGATCGGGCAGCAGCGTGCGGGGGTGAGGGAGTCTTTGCTCGAGAGTGCCGGCAGCCGTCTGCGCACAGACTTCTTCGAGCGTAAGCGCCTGGCCCAGCGTGAAAGGGCCTGCAGCCACGCGGCGTAACCGAGCCAGGTGCGCGCCGCAGCCCAGCACCTTGCCTAGTTCGTGCGCGACCGAGCGCACATAGCCTCCCGAGGAGATGCGCATGGTGAATTCCGCGTAGTCACCGGCGCGTTCGTTCACCACAAATTCGTCGATGTGGACCGGTACGGGCTTCAACACCACGGTCTCGCCGCGGCGGGCTGACTTGTAGGCGCGTTTGCCATCCACTTTTTTAGCGGAAAACGGCGGCGGAGTCTGCTGCACGTCGCCGCGAAAGAGCGCGGCGGCGGCTTGGATTTCCGGGTCCGGCGGCAACGGGCCGTTTTCCTGCGCCGCCGGGGTTCCTTCTGCGTCGTAGGTATCGGTGGCAAACCCGAAGCGGATCGCACCGGTATAGGTCTTGGGCATAGGCCCAAAGAACTGCGCCAAGCGTGTGAATCTGCCCAGCAGCAAGGGCAAAACGCCGGTGGCCATGGGATCGAGCGTGCCGAGATGCCCGATCATCGACTCACCGGTCGCGCGCCGTACCTGCGACACGACATCGTGCGACGTCATCCCGCTCGGCTTATCGATCACCAGGAGCCCATTCACACCTCTAGTCTACAGACCGTGGTTCTCGCGCGAGCGGACCAGGGAGAGGAACTCCGCCCGCGTATTCTGCTCGTGAAAGACTCCCTGCATGGCGGAGGTCACGGTGGAGGAGTGCTGCTTCTCGACTCCCCGCATCATCATGCAAAGGTGCCGGGCCTCGATTACGACCCCTACGCCCTGGGGCTCGATGGCGTCTTGAATGGCATCGGCAATCTGCCGGGTCAGCCGTTCCTGTACCTGCAGACGCCGCGCAAAAACTTCCACCAGGCGCGGTATCTTGCTCAGCCCGATCACCTTGCCATTGGGTATATAGGCGACGTGGACCTTGCCGAAAAAAGGCAGCATGTGATGTTCGCAAAGGGAAAAAACTTCAATATCCCGGACGATCACCATCTCGTCGTAGTCGACATCGAAGAGCGCACCGCGCAGAATCTTCTCTGCGTCCTCCTGGTACCCCTTGGTCAGAAACGTCATGGCCTTCGTGGTCCGCTCGGGGGTCTTGAGCAGGCCGTCACGGTTCGGGTCCTCGCCCAAGCGCGTGATTAATTCGGTGTAAAGATCTTCGGTGGAGTATCCACTCAAGCCCCGGGCGACCGGGGGCTTACGTACGACTGCTGGGTGTGCCATGCTTTCCCTTTCCGGCATACTCAAAGAAATTGTTCTGCGTCTCCTCCACCCTCACCCGTTCCAGATCCGCGAGAACAAAGTGCTCCGCTAGCAGGTTGTGAATGGCTATGCATAAATTTTCAGTGGTCGGGACGGCATTCGTGAAGCGCTCATCAAAGTTCAAGTTGGTGTGATCAAAGCGTTGGATGACTAATTTTTGGACGCAATTGTCCAGGTCAGCCAGGTTGCAAACCATGCCGGTCACCGGATCCACCTGGCCCCCAACCGTCACCTCCACAACGTAATTGTGGCCATGGCCATGGGGATTGCTGCATTTGCCGTAGACCTCGCGGTTCTCTTCCTCGCTGTACGACTCGGAGTAGAGGCGGTGCGACGCGCTGAAGGGGTATCGCCGTGACAAATAAGCCCTCACGCTTCACCGTAGTAATCGGCAAATAAATCCGGCATCTCGTACACCCGGATGCGGTAGCAGCCTGGCGCCGTGGAGGTGATTCTCGAGCCGCTTCCAGATCGCAATGGCGATGTTCTCGGTGGTGGGCATCACAGCCCTGAATTCGGGCACTTCCAGGTTGAGGTGACGATGGTCATACACATCCACGACATGGGTGTTGATGACGTCTTTGAGCTTCTTGAGGTCGACCACAAAGCCGGAAACCGGGTCTACTTCCCCCTCGACGGTTACTTCCAAGGTGTAGTTGTGGCCGTGGCCGTTTCGATTCGAGCACTTACCGAACACGCGCAGGTTCTCGGCCGGCGAGAGCTGCTCTGACCAGTAGTAGTGAGAGGACGAAAATTCCGCTTTTCGCGTGAGCAAAACCATGTGCAACCTGGACTGCATTATATCGGCAACTTCGCCACTATTTTTGATGCAGGTGCGAGCCTATCTTATTCATTACTTGGAACTTGAATATTTGACGGGACTTAGCTTCGCCGTTTCGCGGTGGAGTAGGCCCGCCCCTTCCATTCCACCTGGCTGCGCACCGTGTGTTGCCACCAGCTGCTCGCCAGCAGGAGGCAAAACAACGGCAGCGCGAAGATGGAAAGCGCGCAGTCCACTGCCGAGAAATTCGATTTCGCCACCCGCGCGTAGAACCTCCACAGAACTCTCAGCCACAGGACGCCCAAGGCATAGCGCGCCACGGGTATAGCAAAAAAATGCCATGCCAGCAGCGGCAGGCCGCAGATCAGGAGCAGGTCAAGCATTCGCCAGGCCGCCATCATCAGAGGCAGGGCAAATAGGCGGGCCAGGTTTTTGGTCCACCCCTCGATCATGGCCCCAAAGCTGCGATACATTCTTGTGCTGACCGCATCGGGAGCGTACCGGAAGCGAATGGGATGCTTTCGCCGCTTGAGCAGCAATGCCAGGTCGACATCCTCCAACAGGGAGCCGGCCACCGCCGAGTGGCCTCCCACCTGGAAATAGGCCGCACGCTCCACCATCAGGAACTGCCCATTCGCGGCTGCCGCCCGGGACGACGGGTCGGAGATTTTCTCCGGGGGGTAGGCCAGCGCCAGCTCAGAAAAGATGAGCGGCATCAGGGCTCGCTGCCAAAAACCGCTCACCACTTGCCGCGGCGAGTAGGAGAGCATCACTACCCGCGCGTGTTGGGCTTCGTGGAGGGCCCGGCTTAGATCACCGGGCATATGTACGGTATCTGCGTCTGTGAACAGGAGCCATTCTCCGCGCGCTTTGGCGGCCGCCGTCCAGACTGCGTTGGCCTTGCCCGTCCATCCCGGCTGGAGCGGGTCCGGGTCGAGCAGAGTTACTCCCGGCAGGCTCAGCGCGATGGAGCGGGTTTCGTCGGTCGAGCCGTCATCCACTACCAGTAATTCCCACTCGTTGCCCAAGGCAAAACCTGGTTCGGACTGGGCCAGGAGAGATTCGAGGCAGGGCCGCAGGACGTCGGCCTCATTACGGGCGGGCACAATCACTGTGAGACGCATTTCATTATGATAGAGAGCGTGACCCAGTGGATCAGCTCGTTCGTTGTTTTGTGTTCGCTGCTATTTGTGGCAGGGTGCGATCGGGGGGACCATCCGACGCAGATCGACCGTCCTGCACCGAATTTCACCGTGAACGAGGGTAGCCGAAGCCTGCAATTGAAAAGTTTTCGCGGCAAGGTTGTGGTGCTTAACTTTTGGGCGAGCTGGTGCGCACCCTGTATTGAGGAGATTCCCTCGCTCAACCAGCTGCAGAAGCAGATGCCGCAACTGGTAGTTCTGGGCGTGGACGTGGACGAGGATCCCGATGCCTACCACCAGTTTATGGCTGAGCATCGGGTGGACTTCACCACGATCCGCGATGCGCAGCGGCACAGCAATGCTCTTTACGGAACTTTCCGTTTTCCGGAGAGCTACGTCATCGATCGCGACGGAAGGATACGGCGGAAGTTCATCAGCGCCCAGGACTGGACGTCGCCGGAGATATTGGATTACCTCTCGCATCTGTGACGGATGGAACGTGCTCGCCGGCGAAGACTGGACCAATCCAGATCCGATGGGAGTCTTGCTATCATGGCTGCATGACCACCAATCTTGATGTTCTCTATCGATACGAGCTACACCCGACGGAAGCAGCCATGATTGCATTGGGAAAGGCCCGCGGTGTCTATGGCATTCGCAAAATAACGCTGGACGAGAAGCAGAAAACGATGCGCGTGGAATTCGATTTCACGCGGCTCAACCGGAACGTGGTCACGGAGCTGCTTCGCAGCGCCGGCATTGACATTGTGGAAGAAGTTCCGCTCGCTCCCCAAGCAGAGCCACCGGCCGCCGCAAAATAAAGCAACGCCCCAGGGTTGTCGATCTGGTCCTAAGACCCCGGGCGACCAGGGTTTCCCTCTCTCTATCTCCGCCCAAAATCATGATGCAACTCCCAAAGTCTGTCGATATGACTGATTGAGTGTCTATGTCGTTCTGGTCACAACGACATACGCGGACATGGAGCCCAATTGAAGGCAGCGCCTATGCGAGCTATGGCTATCGAGGCGGAGCTGCTTCGGGTTGATTCTTCGGCCCGCTCAGACGCAGAAGGCGTCCCCCGGCCCTTTCGAGACCGATTACGGATCAGGAATGTTGCATTTTGGAGCACCTGCCGGGCAGCCGTGACGCCCTTTGGCCGGGGCCGGTAGAGCATGAACTTCCGAGATCTTCCAATCCGGCGCAAATTGGCTTTGCTGACGCTGACTTCCAGTGTCTTTGCCGTCATGCTCGCATGCGTGGGATTTGCGATTTATGAGCGCCAGAATTTCTGGGCCTACAGTGTCAGCGAGTTGACCGCGCTCGCAGAAACTCTGGGCGCCAATACCGCTGCTTCGCTGGCCTTTAACGACCAGAAGACGGCACAGGAAACGCTGGGCGCACTCCGCGCCGAACACAATGTGTTGGCTGCTTGCTTATACGACAACCAGGGGCGCATTTTCGCCGAGTATCGCCGGCCCAACCTGGGCAGTGGATTCAAAATGCCGCCCTTACGGGAAGACGGAGCCAAGTTCGAGCAAAATACCCTCACCCTGTTTCACAGTGTTCAGCTGGAGAATGACAAGACCGGCTCGATCGCGATCATGTCCGACCTGAATGCCTCGATCGCCCGGTACTGGGAGTACACCAAGCTCTCGGTGCTGGTGGTGTTCATATCCATCATTGTTACTTTTGTGATCTCATCCCGGCTGCTGCGCATCGTGAGCGATCCGATCGCCCAACTGGCCGAAATTGCCGGCCGCGTGACCGCGGAAGAGAACTACTCCCTGCGGGCCGTTCCCCAAGGGAAAGATGAAAGCGGAATGCTGGTGAGCTCGTTCAACCAGATGCTGGAGCGAATCGAGCAACGCGACTTAGCGTTGCAGAACGCAAAAGACGAACTGGAGCAGCGGGTTCAACAAAGAACGGCCGATTTACAGGTAGAGGTGACCGAGCGCAAGCGGGCCGAGGACCAAATGCGGGTGGCCAAGAATGCGGCGGAAGTCGCGAACCAGGCTAAGAGCGAATTTCTGGCCAACATGAGCCACGAGATCCGGACGCCGCTCAACGGCGTCATCGGGATGACCGACCTCATTCTCGACACCCAGCTGAACGCGGAACAACGCGAATGCCTGGAAACGGTAAAGCTGTCCGCCGATTCCCTGCTCGCGGTAATCAATGACATTCTGGATTACTCCAAGATCGAGGCGGGAAAGATCGAATTGGAAGCGATCGCCTTCAACCTGCGGGATTGCGCGGAGGAGGCCCTGAAGGCATCCGCTTTGCCCGCCGATAAAAAAGGTCTGGAGCTTCTTTGTGACATTGCGCACGATGTGCCCGAAGCGGTGGAGGGGGATCCGGGAAAGCTGCGGCAGATCATTCTGAACCTGGTGAGCAACGCCATCAAGTTCACCCATGGGGGCGAAGTGGGGCTGAAGATGGAACTGGAGGCTGAGGGGTCTAACGGCCATTCCGGGTCCCGGATGGTGCGCTTTACTGTAGCCGATACCGGCATCGGCATTCCGGCCGCGAAGCTGAAGTCCATCTTCTCTCCGTTCACCCAAGCCGACTCATCCACGACCCGCAAGTATGGGGGCACCGGACTGGGGTTATCGATTTCGTCCCAGCTCATCTCCCTGATGGGCGGCAGAATCTGGGTCGAGAGCGAGGTGGGTAAGGGTACGCAGTTTCATTTCACGGTGCGACTGAAGACGCTACTGCAGGCGCCCGCATCCGGGCTCAGTGTTTCAGTGGAAGCGTTGCGCGGGCTCAAGATTTTAGTGGCCGACGATCACCCGACAAACCGGCGAATACTCGAGCGTCTATTGATGCAGTGGGGAGCACAAATCACCTGCGCCGAGGATGGACGAGAGGCCTTGTCGTTACTAGTCTCCGCAGCCGGCGAGAAGGAGCCCTACCAGCTGGTGCTGACGGATGTGTATATGCCGGAAATGACCGGTGTCGAGTTGCTGGAAGAAATCCGGCGCAGGCCCGAGTTATCGCCGGTTACGGTCATGATGCTCACCTCAGGCAGCTCTCGGGTCGATAGCGAGCGTTGCCGGAGCCTCGGGGTTTCGGTCTACCTTTATAAGCCGGTTAAGAAGCGGGAGTTGCTCGCCGCGATTTTGGCGGCGCTCGGGCAGCCTACGCCCGTGTCCCCTGCCGAGGCGCCTAGGGAACGACCGGCCGCACTCCCGGCTTTTCAGATCCTGCTGGTAGAAGATAACCGGGTCAACCAGATCGTCGCCACGCGGATGTTGGAGAAGATGGGCCATGCCGTGACAGTCGCGGATAACGGCATCATCGCCCTGTCGCTATTGACAAAGCAAGCCTTTGACCTGGTGCTGATGGATGTCCAAATGCCGGAGATGGATGGTTTTACCGCGACGGGAAGAATTCGCGAGATCGAGAAGAGAACGTTAAACCACTTACCGATCATCGCCATGACGGCGCACGCGATGAAGGGGGATCGCGAACGTTGCGAGGCAGCCGGAATGGACGGCTATGTTTCGAAGCCCATTAGCAACGACCTGCTCCAAGCGGCCATCGCCACCGTGATGCGAGATCGGAATGGCGTAGCCGTGGCGGCCGGCGCAGCAATCCCGGAAGTGCGCAGCTCCGCCTTGTGCCCGAACGTCTGGGACCGGGCCGAGACCCTGGAAAAATTGGGGGGCGATGAAAAGCTGTTCCAGGAGGTGCTGGAGATTTTCCTGCAGGAAGTGCCTCGACACATGGCTGGGTTAAAGCAGGCGATTACCCAGGGAACTGCCGGCACTGCCCAGGAAATTTCTCACACGCTTAAAGGAGAGTTGGGCTACCTGGGAATCCCGGGAATTTCGCGTAAGGCGGCCGAATTGGAGGAATCTGCAAGGAACGCCGACCTGCACTCAGCGGAGAAGTTATACGAGGTCTTCGAGGTGGAGCTTTCGCAGATTCTTACTTCCGTCCGTGGGGCGGTGGAGCGCGCATGACACAAGACGAACAAGGAAATGGTAATTACATAAAGTTTGACCGGCCGGGGAGTTCCTGCGAACGGGTGCTGGTGGCTGAAGACGATCCTATGTTTCGCCGAATCCTTCAGAGCTGGCTGGAAAACTGGGGATACCATCTCACGATGGCGGAAGACGGTGCGAAAGCCTGGACCATTCTTCAGCAGGAGCCGCTGCCGCAGCTGATTATTTTGGACTGGATGATGCCGGCGGTCAATGGGCTGGAGTTATGTCGCAGAGTTCGGGAGCAGAACCGAAGCCCCTACCAATACCTGCTTCTGGCCACGGCCAAAGATGCAAAACGCGACCTGGTGATGGGATTGGAGGCGGGAGCGGACGACTATGTCACCAAGCCATTCGACAAGAGTGAATTACGCGCGCGGCTGCGGGCAGGCAACCGGATTCTCACGCTGCAGGATGAGCAGATCAAGGTTCACGAGCAGCTTCATTTTCAGGCGACCCATGATCCGCTGACCGGTTTCTGGAACCGGGGAGAGATTCTGGAGATGTTGCGCCGCGAGCTCGAGCGGGCGGCTCGTTCTCAGTCTTCCACCGGGCTCCTGATGCTCGACCTCGATCATTTCAAGACGATCAATGACACGCATGGGCATTTGACGGGAGACGAGGTCTTGAGGGAAGTAACGCGACGCATTGCCAAGGCCGTCCGCACGTACGATTCGTTAGGGCGTTATGGTGGGGAGGAATTTCTTGTTCTGCTTCCTGGTTGCACCCGGGAACAGATCGACCAAGGCGCGGAGAGAGTACGCGCAGCAGTGGATAACGGACCCATTTTCGTGAATGATGCCAGGGTTTCCGTGACCGTCAGCATCGGCGCCGCGGTTACGGTCGGTTCCACCTCGGCGGAGGAGGTGCTTGCGGCCGCGGATATTGCGCTGTACCGGGCCAAGATCGGTCGAAATCGAACCGTGTTAACGGATCTTGCGTTCAGTTAGGGCTTCACAGGCTGCTGTTTCGTGAGCTGCGGAAAAGGTCATATTTGTTGTAGTTCTGGCGGTGGCAGGGGCTAAAGCCCATCTTATTTTCAAGCGTTTACGGCACGACTAAAGTCGTGCCCTGATACAAAACGTGAGTTTTTCAGCACCGGTAAATTAGCGCTGCGCAAAAACTCGTATTTGTTGCAGATCTGTCGTGGCAGGGACTAAAGAGTCTGCGTGAAAACCAAACAAAGGACCAAACGGAACTCACGCAGACTCTAAATCCCATTATTTTCCGGCCATAACGGCCCGGCTAAACAGGTTGCGGAAAAACTCATGTTTTGTATGAGGGCACGACTAGTCTTGCCGTTGGGGCTTGAAAAAACGATGGGATAAAGAGTGTGCGGGAACCTGAGCTGAGGACCACCAAAACCCAACGGACCAAACAGAACCTGACGGGTGCCCCATGTTCGCGCCAGCTAACGTGGGCCGATTATGAATTCTTCGAATGCTTTCACTCAAGGATAAAAACAATGGAGGGGCTTCGCCCGTCTTTTTCGGCCCACGTTAGCTGGCGCGAACATGGGGCACCCGTCAGGTTCTGTTTGGTCCTAGAGATCAGGTTCTCACACAGACTCTTTAGCCCATCATTTCTCCAGCTGTAACGGCACGACTAAAGTCGTGCCCTGATACAAAGCATGAGTTTTTCATTAGCCTGTCAGGATACTCTCCATTCGAGAAGGCCGAACTCGCGCCAGGACGTATCCTCCTTCAAGAAATTCGCTGCGGGCGGGCCGATTTCTCCAGCCTTGTAGAGTTTTGTCTGCGGCTCCACCTCTAGACGCACGGCAGACGTTGTTACGGATTTGAATTTCATGACGTTGAACTCGTCTTTTGCTACTTTGTAAGCATCCAGAGTTTCCACCGGCTTCCATTCACTTCCGTCCTTGTACAAAATGCGCCAGGAAGCCGGTGCTCGACAGAACCGCCGGTCGTCGTACCAATAGACTTTCACTGTTGATATGGGCGTCGGTGCTTTGAAGGCGTACTCTACCCAACTTTGTGTTCCGGGCTCTGGGCGCATTCTGAAATAGAGATAGGACTCGTCCGCCGAACTGACCGGATCCTTGCCGTCGTACAAAGCGCAAACATTGTCGTTCTGGTCGTTGTAGCCGGTCCACTTCTTGGGAACACCTCCTGAAGTTGCAACCGAAGCGATCGGCTCTGGAGGCGTTGGTGAAAGCCAGGCTTGTTTCGAATCGCGAGCCATCCAAACTGCCATCTCTCCCATGCCGCGATTTGACCAGGCGTAGTAGGGAATGGCCACCAGCTCGTGGGGCCGCACTTCGAGGTGGTCGCCGTCGAGGGCCTGTACTTTGCCCGTGATCACTTGCACTCCCTTGAGCAAATCGGGCCGCCATTGGCTGCCGAGAGCTGCGTTGTCTGCCAACAACAGGTTCAGTGCGTGGTTGTCGTTATCCGGCCATTCCGCGCAATAGACCAGGGGACCGCGCTGCAAAGCGACCATATCGCGAATCTCCAGGGCCAGGTCGTTCGCCTGCACGCGGCGCACGGGCATGGGTAGAGTGAGCTGGATGACATCGTTCTTCTTCCACTTCCGTTCTATGCGCACGTAACCCCGGTCCAATTTGATTTCGTGCGGGCGGCCGTTGACGGTGAGAGTTGGCTCCTGGTGGTTGTGGTCGGCATAGCGATAAAGGTTTCCCGGCAGGACTTCGTTTCGCGCCCAACCCGGGATCCGAACTTGCACGGCGAATGCTTGCTCCCGTTCTGGCTCTACGTGAATCTTTATCGAGCCGTCCCATGGATATCGAGTTTCCTGCCGCAGGACGACGGTAGTGTCATTCTGGAGCTTGATCTTCGCTTTGCTGGCGACGAAAAGATTTACGTAAATGGAATCGTTGGAGCGCGCATAGATGTAGCTACCCAACGAAGCGGTCAGACGCACTACATTGGGCGGACAACAGGGGACATCAATCCAATCGAAGCGTTCATAGTTGCCGAACGACTTGAGTGGATTCTGATAGAAAAAACGGTCGCCCTTCAACGAGACTCCGTCGGCGAATCCGTTGTAGAGGACCCTTTCCATCACATCGATGTACTTCGCGTCGCGATCCAAAAGGAACATGCGGTGGTTCCAAACGATGTTTCCATAAGAGGCGCAGGTCTCATTCCAGCCGCTTAGATTCGGGAGCTCGTAGGCAGCTCCGAACTGCTCGTGAAAGCGGATCGAGCCAATGCTGCCGGTCAAATAGGTCTTTTTGTAAACCAGATCCTGCCAGATAGCACGGCTGGCATCTGCGTATTCCGGGCGACCGGTCAGCGCGGCGAGGTCGGTCAGAGGGATGTAGAGGAAGGTTGCCCGGACGCAATGGCCTACCGCTTCTTTTTGCGCGATGACCGGCTCGTGATCCTGAGCATAAGTACGATCGATCGCGTATTCTCCTGCGCGGGGATAATCTTCTTTGCCGCGTTCGTCGAGGAAGAATTTGGCCAGGTTGAGATAGCGGACGTCACCAGTCTGCTGGTAGAGCTGGATGAGGCCAATCTTTTGACCTTCGTGCTGGGAGATATATGTTTTTTTGCCCGGCCCGAAGTTTTTGTCGATCACGTTGGCGTCTTCGAGTGCTGCGTCCAGCATTTTTCGCTTGCCGGTAGCTTGGTAATAGGCGACGGCGGCTTCGAGGAAGTGACCGGGGATACGAACGGCCTTGTCGGGATCGGCAAGGCGGGGCTCTACGCCGGCGACGATTTTGTCGATCACTCCATCGGTATATTCTTCGAGCTTTGGATCGGGGCGCTTGGCGATCATGTATGCGGCCGCTTCGACGAGCTTTGAGGCGCCAAAGGCTTCAAATCTCTTCATCCGCTCGAAACAATGCCAAATGGAAACGTCCCGATTGACTTCGATTCGGGGCGCCCAGAAATCGTCCTCGATATCGACTTCTGTGAACGGCACGGGGCGTGCCGGGTAGCCGGCCGGCAAATCCGACGCCCAGGCAAGGGCGTCCCATAAGCGAATGCCTGGAACCAGTAATGAACTCGCAATCAGTAGCGAACGACGGGTGACCATTCGATCCTCTAGCCTTCGTTGTCGGTTTTGCGCTAGGCCCATAGGCGAGTAGACGCCATTCGAGGTAAAAACGCAATAATGTATACAAGATTCACCAGCCTAGCAGCCTCTGGTAGATTTCCTGCATGAGTTCGATGAATCGCCGTGAGTTGTTAAAGCTGGGTGGCGCAGGTTCGCTCGCTGCCATGGCTTCGGCCATTCCTGCAGTCGCCGAAGCACATCCCGCCCCGGTTCGGCGGTGGGAGGTCTTTGAACTCGCTCTATCCGGGCCGTCCTCGGGGAATCCGTTCACTGAAGTGCAACTGGGGGCGACTTTTGTGCTCGGGCATAGGCTGGTGCCAGTAAGCGGCTTCTACGACGGAACGGGAAACTACAAAATCCGCTTTATGCCGGATACAGAAGGCGCATGGAGCTACACCACTAGCAGCAATGCGCCAGAACTGGATAAAAAGTCCGGAGCGTTTGCGTGCGTAGCTGCCCTGCCCACAGCACACGGTCCCGTCAAGGTGCGGAATCAGCACCACTTCGCGTACGCCGACGGGACGCCGTATTTCCCCTTCGGCACGACGTGCTATGCCTGGGTGCACCAGAGCGATTCCCTGCAGCGGCAGACCCTCGAAACCCTGCGGTCAGCCCCGTTCAACAAAATTCGCATGTGTGTCTTTCCCAAAAGTTATGAGTACAACCACAACGAACCTGAGCTGTATCCGTTCCACCGCAATGCGGCGGGCGTAAGTGACTTTTCGCGGCCGAACCCGGCGTTTTTTGCGCATATCGAGCAACGCATCACAGACTTGCGCGCCCTGGGAATTGAGGCGGACTTAATCCTCTTTCACCCTTACGACCGCTGGGGTTACGCGACCATGCCGGCCGAAGCGGACGATCGATATCTCCGCTACATCCTCGCGCGCTTGTCGGCTTACCGCAACGTCTGGTGGTCAATGGCGAACGAGTTCGACCTGATGCGGGCAAAATCGGTACAGGACTTCGATCGCCTGTTTCACATCGTGGAGCAGTACGATCCGGTAGGCCATCTGCGTTCGGTGCACTACTCGAAAGTTGTGTACGACTACGCGCAGCCATGGGTAACGCACGCAAGTCTGCAGACGACCAACTTTGAAGCCGCGGCCGCATGGCTCCAAGCCTGGCGCAAGCCCATCATTTATGACGAAATCATGTATGAGGGCAATTTGAATAAGCGTTGGGGCAACATCTCCGGCGAAGAGAATGCACGTCGCTTCTGGCTTGGGGTTATCGCCGGCTGCTATGTGACCCATGGGGAAACTTATCTGGATCCGAATCAACCCCTGGACGAGAATACAACCCCGACTCTCTGGTGGGCACACGGCGGAACGCTGAAAGGTACAAGTCCGGCCAGGATCGGGTTCCTACGCAAGTTGATCGAAGAGACCGCTGGACTGGACGCGGGCCCAGCCCAGTACTATCTGAACGCTTCCAGTCTCGACTCGGCAGGCAAGGCGACGGAGATCTTCTACTACATGGATTTTCATCAGCCGATCTACTACGACTTTCCCCTGCCCGAGGGAAGCTTTACCGCGGAGATGGTGGATCCCTGGGAGATGAAAGTGTCCGCAATCCCCGGGACATTCAGCGGCACGGCCAAGCTCAAGCTTACGGGCCGCCCCTACCAGGCGCTGCGGTTTCGACGAGCCTAAGCTATGGTTTCTACTGCAGGAGACCCACGATGCGGCTGGCTGTCTGCCCGACAGAAGCCACGATCTCCTTCTCGCGGATCGGCCGACATTCGCGGTACCGGAGTGGAAACACTGATCTGCCGCCAGGACGCCTTCATGGGCCTGCTCAATGATCGAAGAAGCCAGGGCCACGCTACGGCTTCCGAATCCAATCTTCGCGAAACGACATGACTTTGATGGTCTGGCGCCTGAACGTGAAGGCCACATAGATTTTGCCATCGCGGCCCTGCATGACGGTGGGGTAGGAGTATTCCTCGCGTCCGGGGACTTTGGGCTTCTGTTCGTCGCTGCCGAACCCAGGGCGGCCGGTCTCGAGATTGCGGACCCATGGCCAGGTGCGCCCGCCGTCTTCGGAGAGCGCTACCGCCAGCGGCTTGCGAAGTTTATCGGAATTATCGAAGGCAAGCACAAGGTGCCCGTCTTGCAGGCGAAAAAGCTGGACCGACGCATTGTTGTTGAGCAACTGCGTGGGAACAGCGGGAGTCCAGGTGCACCCATCTTTGGAGGTGCTGCGATAGATGAAATCGCTGGCGCGGCTGCGCAAAAAAGCCAGTAGATTTCCGGGGCCGAGCAGCACCACGGTGGGCTGGACCAACCCCTTGCTGCCGGCCATCAAGCACTCCTTCCACGTTTTCCCTTGATCGGAGCTAATCTGCGTGACGGAGTAGTTGTTTTCCGCGCCCTCACCGATGCCGGGACTGTTTACGATTTCCATGGGCAAAATCCACCTGCCATTGGGCAGCACGAGCAAGGGATGGCGGGTGAAGGATCCTGGCTTGTCGAAAAGGACCTCGGGCTGGCTCCAGGTCTGGCCATTATCCCGCGACCTCAGGTGCAGGACTTTCGCGTTGGCCTCGCCGGCATCCGCCATTTGCTCCGAGTGATAAAGATCCACAGTGCCGTCAGGTTCCTGAAAAAGCACCGGGTTCTGATAAGAAAATCCCTCCCGGCGATCGATCAAGATTGTGGGACCCCAGCGATGCTCACCATTGCGCAGCCGGGACATCACAATCCCCACATTGGAAGACCCCTCCCACGACCCGGAAAACCATACGCAGAGGATGTCCCCGTTACGCAACTGATACAGATTCGAAGCATGGGAACTGGGGTAAAGGATGGGCAAGTACGCAGCTTCGACGCCCAGCGCGGGATCGGGCCGCCACTCTCCGTTTGCCAGCTTGGCAATCTGGGGGTCGATGAGTTGGCGACCCGCGAGTTGCGGAATCGCCCTAAGCGACAACAACGACAAAAGAATTGGGAACACCGCGGATCCGAATTTCATCAGGGTTAAACTCCGGCGTGTCGACAATTACTGGAAATCATTTGCGTCAGAAGTGGATCTCGTTGGTTCACTTGTAGCCGAGGGCGAAGGAGATAACATTGGAGCCGACTGCCCCAGCGACATACTGCCGTCCATCGACCATGTAGGTCATGGGCGAGGCACGCCACGAATCGTTGCTGCGGAAGGTCCAGAGGGTCTTGCCTGATTTGGAATCGACGGCCGCGAAGTCTCCGCCGGTTTCGCCGTGAAAGACCAGTCCGCCCGCGGTGGCGAGGACACCGGTATAGTTGGTCTCCTGCGGTCCGATCAGAAGTTTTTCCCAGACAACGTCTCCTGTCTCTATGTTGAGGGCGCGCACATAGCGGGTACCGGCGTCGCTGGGGTCGGGATTCCTATCCCAGATACGGCCTGTCTTGCGATAGATGCCACAATCCTCGGCAGCCATCAAATAGAACAGCTTGGTGCCTGGGTCGAACGCAGTGGAGTACCAGTTGGTTGCGCCGCGCACACCGGGGCAGGTTTTGGTCCCGCTGATCGTGGGGATTTGGCCGGGGATCAAGATAGGCGAGCCGTCCGGATTAAATCCGCTCGCCCAAGTCATCTTCTTTACGAACGGCTTCGCGAGGAGGAACTGTCCGTTGGTTCGGTCCAACACATAGAAGATGCCGCTGCGCTGGGCCGAAAGCAGCAGCTTGCGCTGCTTGCCATGCCAGGTCGTATCCACCAGCAGCAGGGGCTCGGTCGCATCCCAGTCATGCGTGTCCTGGGGTATGAACTGGAAATACCATTTGAGTTTGCCGGTCGCTCCGTCTAACGCCAGGACTGAATTGGTGTAGAGATTGGAGCCCTCGCGCTGGTCAGGATCGGTGTCTGGATAAGGATTGCCAACCGCCCAATACAGCGTGTGGGTCTCGACATCATAAGAACCAGTGGTCCAGGTGCCGCCGCCGCCAGTGGGCAAAGCCCGGCCTGTCCAGGTCTCGGCTGGAGGCTCGCCGGGTTTCGGGATGGTGTAAAAGCGCCAGGCAAGCTTGCCGGTCGTGGCATGATAGGCCGCGATGAAACCGCGCATCGGGCTGTCTCCTCCCGCGACCCCGGAGATCACAAGATCGCCGGCCACCAGTGGCGCGCTGCTGTTGTAGTACTTGCCGATCGCGCCCGGTTCCGGCAACGGTTGGGACCACATCACCGCACCTGTGAGACGGTTGAGACAAACCATGAACGCGTCGTCTGATACGTAAAAAACGCGGTCTCCAAGCAGCGCCACTCCACGATTCGGCCCTTTCGGGGCCGACAATTTCGCTTGGCTTTTCTGATCGCTGGATACTCCTGATCCGAGCCCATTGGTGCGGGGGGTGCACCAGATGGAACTGCCGGTGCGCGCGTTGATGGCACAGGTTTGCGAAGCGCCGGTCACGTACATCACGCCGTCCACGACCACTGGTGTAACTTGCAGGCCGGTTCCACCCGGCGAGAAGAGGAATTGGGGCTGCAGCTGTTGCACATTCGAGGTGTTTACCTGATCGAGAGAACTGTAACGATTACCATTGAGCAGACCGTTGTAGGTGGGCCATTCGCCACTCCTGGGTTTCATTACCGTATCTATGTCTGCCTGTGAAACTGATGGAACCGGTCCGCTCAGAGGACCGGCTTCGATGCCACCCAGGCTGGAGAGATAGGCGAGCAAGTCCTGGCGCTGAGCCGGAGTGGCCTTCAGGTGCGGCATAGACGATTCTTTTTCCTGCCGAACAAGCGTGTATTCGCCGGCGTCCAGCAACCGCATCTTTCCGTCGAAGGATTGAAGCTGCAGCTCATGCTCCGTGCGCTTGTGTCCGAAGCCGCGGAGGACGGTGCCGTTCTTGAGGGTTACGTCCAGCACTGCCCAGGAGAAGTCTGGGCAAAAGGCCCAGGGTGGACAAAGGGCGAGCGAATGGCCTCCCATTTGGGAGGTCGGATCATCCAGTATCTTCTCCATTTCTGCCAAGGTTGATCGGGCAGCGATGTTGGTAAGATCGGGCCCATTGACAGCGCCGCGACCGTGTACCATGTGACAGCTAGAGCAGGCGCCTTCGCCAAAGAAAAATCTCTCGCCGGCCCCTACCTGTTCCGATGACGCATTGACGAAAGCGGGAAGGTTCATGGAATGAATCCATCCCGCCAACGCGGCTACATCGGTCGCCGGCAACGATGAGAAGGCAGGCATGCCGCCCGAGGTGCCAGTTCGAATAATGTTCTCGATGTTCGCTGCAGAGAGTTTGCGCAGATCTGGATTGTCGATCAAAGCAGGCGCTCGATCCCCGCCCGCCCCGCCGGGCCCGTGGCAGGCGGCGCAGTTGGTTTCGAATGTCTGCCTTGCCGCGGTCGGCTCCTGCTGGGCATGGGTATGGAAGACCGTCGCGAATGCCACGAGGCCAGCAGCTAAAGCAATAAATCTGAACCTTTTCATTGCCTATCCAAGCTAGGCCAAGCTGGGCTGGTTGTCATCCAGGCTGGACCAATTGCGTCAAGATCAAGCCCAGGCCGGGCAAACACCAAACAAACCGCAGATCTCTTCACTACGCTGCCCCGGATTTCCTGTCGAGTTTTGTGGCGCTGATAAAGTCCCTGCGTCTCTCTACGGAGAGCCGCAGGCGTGGTCCTTGCCAGCCTCTGTGAGGTAGCAAATCCGGGTACGCTTCGGTCGAGATGACAAATTTGGTAGGCAAATGGCTTAAAAGCATGAGTCTTTCCGTGGACTGTTCAGCCCTTAGAGGAGTGACTTTACTTCGGGAGGTTTCCCATTTGAGGTTTCAGTTGGGCCCTCGGGTAGATGCGTACCAGATGTTGGCGCCTCCAAACAACAGGCAGGCGGCGTTAACGGCCACATTCAACGCGCCCCTCGAGAAGGATCCCGTGTATTGGGCGTGGCGGAAGTTACAGGCCGTGTCCAACAGGCCGAGGTAGACCATCGCACTGCCGGCCACCGCCGTGGCCATGGATGCACGGGGATCGCGCTTGATGAGCCAGTGGCTCGCGGCCGCAAATGCACCCCCGATCCACAGGATGTCGGGCAAAAGGAAGCACCATTCAAAATCCGCCACGCTCGCTGGAAGGTCGCTGTGGTCGAACCAGAACGAGATCCAAAAGCCGACGATCGCCAGCGCGGCTATTCGTTGCGCCCAAGCGAGGCCGCGGGCAGAGAATTTCATGTTCGAGGACGCCATCGATACAGACGGAAGGGCTGAGTAGCCATAGGGTAAAATACCACAAGTGCTTTGCTTGGTTTCGCTTACGGACCGGGAACCAGCCCCCGGAGACGGTATCAACGGTGTCGAGTGGTGCGAAACTTTGGAATTTTGACGCAGTTCGTTATCGAACGCGAATTACTGGCGCCTTCGGTTGAACGGGGTTGGATGCTGAGAGGAATAGAGAGTCGCGGTTGAAAAAGAAGAACGGTGACTCTCCTTGGTGCGTCGTGTCGATCCCCTCCCCCGAAAGAATCGATGCAACGTTCCGCGGAGAATCACCGCTTGAAAAGAGCATAACTGATCCCGCAGGATTGGCTATCATTCTTGAGTAACACAGAGACTAATTCAGGTAATACAGAGTAGTAATGGCACAGTCTTGGTGACACCTCGGGAGATGTGGGAGTCGACGGATCTTCAGGTGCTCGTCTTGTGTCCTAAAATCTCCCGGCCGGCAGCCGTGGTATCCCACATCTCGCGAAGGACGAGCGAGATGCGGGGCACCGTCAGTTTGTTTGCGAGGACAAGTTCTACCACCAGCAGAGTGCGGACAAAGTCGTAATTGTTGTAGCTCTGGGTGTGGCAGGGGCTAAAACAGGGTGTGTGAGAACTCAGCAAAGAAAACCGCCGATCTCTCCACTCGGCTTCGCTCCGGACGAGATGACAACTTTGTGGCAAAACAGCGTTCATTTTTGTCGAGGATTGCAGTCGATTGCTTAACAAATTCGTCATCTCGACCGGAGCGAAGCCGAATTTCCTACCTCACAGCGGTTGGGCACGACCACGCATGCGACTCTCCGTAGAGAGACGCAGAAACTTCATCAGCGCCACAAAACTCGACAGGAAATCCGGGGGAGTGTAATGGAGAGATCTGCGGTTCTTGCTAGTTCTCACGCCCAACTTCCGCGGTTGCCGATTGGCCTTGGTCGAGAGCTTGCGCTAAGTTAGACTCCGATGACATTTTTCGAAAGTCTGCTGGTGCTTTTGCTGGCAGCGGTTGCGCTGCTGCAGGTGGCCCGGCGCTTGTCGCTGCCTTATCCGGCGATGCTTGCCGCGGCGGGCGTCATTGTGGCGCTGATCCCGGGGGCACCGACGATCCCGATTGAACCTTCGACCTACCTCGCACTCCTTGTTGCCCCGGCGGTGGTCGATGCGGCGTATGACTTTCCTCCTGGAGCGACCAAGCGCTTCCTGGTTCCGCTGCTTATGTTCGCGGTGGTCGCCGTAATTGTGACCACTGCTGTCGTGGCGTGGATTGCTTCCGCATTTCTAGCAGTGCCGGTCGCCGCCGCCATTGCACTCGGCGCCATTGTCGCACCCCCCGATGCTGCGGCAGCGACCGCGGTCTTGAGAAATTTCACTCTGCCCCGCGGCACAGACGCCGTTCTCAAAGGGGAAAGTCTCTTCAATGATGCGACGGCGCTGCTGCTTTTTGGCGGCTCCCTTATCGTGCTCAACAGCGGTGGAATGAGCTTAGGCGTTGGACTGCGGCTCGGATTCGCCGTCCCCGGCGGAGTGTTGCTCGGGTTTATCAGCGCCTACGTGGTGCGGCGTGTTAACCGCGTAGTGAAGGATACTCTGGGCGGCAACCTTCTCCAGTTCGTCCTCGCTTACCTGTTGTGGATCGCCGCCGATCATCTCCATGTTTCTGCCGTGCTGTGCGTGATTACGTTCGCCATGACGCTGGCGAGCACGACCGGCGCCGATACCCTCGATGCGCGGATGCGGGTCCACTCGTTCGCGGTTTGGAGCTCGGTGGTGTTCACTTTGAACGTGTTCGCCTTCCTGCTGATGGGTATGCAGGCGAGATCCATCCTAGGCAGGATGCCGGCTTCTCATCTCCACGAAGCGTTGGGATTTGCGGGCCTGGTTGTGCTTGCGGTTTTATGCACTCGCTTGATCGTCGTGGTCAGCTTCAATCGTGCGGAAGCGTGGTGGGCGACCAGAAAACAAAGACCGGAACCCGCCTCAATCAGCCAGGCTTTGTTTGTAGGGTGGTGCGGTATGCGCGGGTTCATCACGATGGCTACTGCTTTTGCGTTGCCGGATTCGTTTCCTCAACGCGACACCGTAGTACTGACTGCTTTCTGTGTGGTTCTGGCAACGCTGGTTCTTCAGGGCCTCACCCTCGCTCCCTTGGTCAAAGTGCTCAAGCTTGACCAGAGTGAGGGTGCCCAGCGCGAACTGTCATCGGCTCGCGCAGCCTTGGCCAAAGCGGGTTTGGCAAGTATGGCGGGGCAGCAGGGACCCGAAGTGGAGAATCTCAGGTATCGCTTGTCGTTAAAACAAAGCACATGTCTCAAGGAAACCAGCTCGGAAGCCCTGGAGCGTCTGCGTGGACTGACACTCAAGGCAATCGAAGCGGAGCGTGAGGAATTGGAAACCCTTCGTATTAACGACCAGATAGGAGCGGATGCCTACCTGGCCTTGCAGGAACACCTCGATTGGACGGAGCTCACCACGCTTCGCGACAACGACCGGAAAATAGAGGAGATTTGATATCTCGAGCCCGCATGCAATCACCCAAACGTCCGAATGCGACCGTGAGCGCCGGTCGCATGAATATTTGATAGACTTGCGCGGATGAAACGAAGATTGCTCCCGGCCGGTGTGAAAGTCTCAGTGCTCGCGATTTGCTTGCCGGTGTTGGCGGCTGCCCAAACATCGACCGCACCTCCGGCGTACCTCTCGCCCGAGGTCCACGCCAACGACAGCGTAACTCTCCGTCTTCGCGCGCCCAATGCGCAAAAGGTGGACGTGGTGCTCGAGGGTGCGGTGACACCGATGCAGCAGGATGGCGAAGGACTATGGTCCGTAACCACGGCTGTGCTCGCACCCGAAATTTACGCCTATCGCTTCGTGGTGGATGGCACGCCGGTACTAGATACCAAAAACGTGGACGTGCGCGACAACCTGCATGATCTTTGGAACAATCTGACGGTGCCGGGCACGCCGCCCGAGCCGTGGGAAGTGCAGTCGATTCCGCACGGCATCGTTGAGCACCACTTCTACACCTCGCAGGTGGTCCTCGGCCTGCCCAATAATCAAAGCGACTACTATGTCTACACACCGCCGGGTTACAACGCGAAGGCGCGGCGGTCGTATCCCGTTCTCTACCTTCTGCACGGATACAGCGATGCCGCCGACGGATGGCCGTCCGTGGGGAAAGCGAATTTTATCCTCGACAGTCTTATCGCGTCCGGCAAAGCGAAGCCAATGATCGTCGTGATGACGCTGGGGTATGGCAACATGGCGGTGCTGAAGCCAGGACGCACTCCGGCTCTGAGCGAGGAGAACATCCAGCTCTATCAGAAGGCGCTGCTCACCGAAGTGATCCCTCAGATCGAGGCCGGTTATCGCGTTTCGAAGAAGCGTGAGGACCGCGCCATCGCAGGTCTTTCGATGGGCGGTCACGAAAGCCTGCTGATCGGTCTTAGCCATACCGAGCTTTTCGCCTGGGTTGGAACTTTTTCCGCGGGGGTCAACGCCACTGTGGTAGCCCAGCTACCACCGCTCACTGCGCAGAAGGCGAATCTACGTCTGCTATGGATGGCCTGTGGGGTGGATGACGCGCTGCTCAAACCAAACCAGGCCGTAATCGCTGCCCTCAAAGGCGAAGGTCTTCCGGTAACTGCGATCGAAACGCCGGGCCATCACCAATGGCCTGTGTGGCGCGATAATCTCATCCACTTTGCGCCCTTGCTCTTTCAGAAGTGATGGCTGTAACGATCCCCGCGACGGGACCACTATTGCGGTTGCGCTGCGACGGACCGGATGGGATACTTCGGGTAAAATCGTGAGCGCCCCGGAGTCCCTATTGGCGAGCTTGGCTGGAGTCGGTTCTGAAGATGAGGTGATTGCGCCCGGAGCTGCCGAAGAGCTCGCGGGCCCTGCCCATGCGGTTATTAATCCGGTAGGACCGGTGAGTCGAGCCGAGCGGGTCAGCAGCATGGATGTGCTGCGAGGCTTTTCGCTCATGGGCATCCTGGTGATGAACATCTGCGATTTTGCTTACGGATTTGCGAATTACACCTATCCGCTCAGCACGTTGAAGCCGGTGTTCGATGGGCCCCACTGGAAGATCAATACCACGGTTTGGTTTTTGCGCTGGATTTTTGCCGAAGGCAAGATGCGGGCCATGTTCTCCATGTTGTTTGGCGCAGGCGTGATTCTGCTGACGGAACGTGGCCTGGCCCGCGGCGCAGGGATCAAGGTCGCCGATATTTATACCCGGCGAAACATGTGGCTGGTGCTCTTCGGCATGCTGCACGGATATCTGATTTGGAGCGGCGACATCCTGTTCTCCTACGGCTTGGCTGGGCTGCTGTTTCTGTTTCCGTTTCGTACGGTCCGGGTGAAGAAGTTAATTTGGACGGCGGGAATTATTCTGCTTATCAATACCGCGTTAATGTTCGGCCATCTATACGCCCATCCGCACAGCCTGAAGGAGGCAGCGGATCAGGCGAATGCCAAGCTCACCCAGCACCAGATTTTAACCAAAGACGAACAGGCGGATTTGAAAGCCTGGAGTGACGCGCAAGAAGAATGGCGGATGAGTGCGGCGAAGAGGGACGAAGATATTGCCGCAATGCACCAAGGATACTTGAAAGCCCAGATGCATAACGCGAGGGAGGTGCTAATGGGCGAGCTGAAAGGCTCGTACTTCGCATTTGGGGATTGGCTGGGGATGATGCTTCTCGGCATGGCGCTCTACAAGAATGGATTTCTCGGGGGCCGGCTGACGATGAAGACGTACGCGTGGACCGCGGCCATTGCTCTGCCACTGAGCTGGGGCGTGACCGGTCTCGGCGCGTGGAAGGCGTGGGCGGGACATTTTGACCTGTTCCAGACCGCACTTTGGATGGGACCTACCTACGATTTCGCGCGGGCCGGAGGCGCAGTGGGAACTGCAGCGCTGATCCTGATAGTGCTGAAGTCGGGAAGCCTGAAGTGGTTGTCGAAGCGAGTGGCCTTGGTCGGACAGATGGCGCTGTCGAATTACCTGCTGACGAGTATCACCATGCAGGTGATCTATGTTTGGGGACCCTGGCATTTGTACGGGTATGTGGAGTATTACAAGATTTACTACGCCGTGGCGGGGATGTGGGTTTTCAATATACTTTTCAGTTCCCTGTGGCTGCGCTACTTCGAGTTCGGACCAGTGGAGTGGGCGTGGCGCTCCCTGACTTATTGGAAGCGTCAGCCGATGTGGATCAGGGTAGGAACTCCAGCGGCCGTGCCGGCGGACGCGGGGGCGTGAGGACCGGGGCACCCGACTGCAGAGCTGCTGCGCCTTAGCTCTAGGGCACATTTCCCTCAGACTCATAGGGATTCCGAAGAGAAACTGCAGGTCCCTCCACTCCGCTGCGCTTCGGTCGATGACAAGGGGAGGGTGGTGATTCCAGGCAACATCGGTTTCTGGGATCGGCAGAACTGCAGGGCCCTCCACTCCGCTACGCTTCGGTCGGGATGAACAACCGTACCCTGGACCGAGCAAAAGCGTTCGAGGGGCTTCGCCCGGCTTTTTCGGCCCACGTACGCTGGTGCGAACATGGGGCACCCGTCGAGTGCGCGGCGGCCCGTACTGTTCATTGCTCCCTTAACTTGACGCAGGCAAGTCGGCTCCTCGGGATGACAAGGGGAGCGTGGTGATTCCAGGCAACATCGGTTTCTGGGATCGGCAGAACTGCAGGGCCCTCCACTCCGCTGCGCTTCGGTCGGGATGACAAGGGGAGGGTGGTGATTCGATTGAGTGCTGTTAGTGGGATTGAGAGGGCACCTGGCTGCTAGCCGAATTAAGTCACAACCTCTCTTAATGAACAAACGTACCCTGGGCCGACCAAAAGCGTTTGATGGGCTTCGCCCGTCTTTTTCGGCCCACGTACGCTGGTGCGAACATGGGGCACCCGTCCAGTGCGCGGTGGCCCGTACTGTTCATTGCTCCCTTATCTTGCCCCGCAGGGGCAAGTCAAAACGCTCGGGATGACAACGGGGAAGAGTGGCGCTTCCAGGCAACATCGGCTTGTGGATCGACAGAATAGCAGGTTATTTTCTATGTTAAGCTCACCAGACTTGAGGGGGATCCCTGCTTGTTGGCTGGCCGTGCAAGGAGATTAGGAGTGCAGCGCTCGGTCGCTGCCGTGGCGCTGCTGGGCGTGTGCGCGTGGGGGCAGACGGTTGCTGAACCCGCTGAGCTCGTATTACGCAATGGCGTGGTGTTGACGGTCGATGCCCAGGATACAGTCGCAGCCGCTCTCGCCATCCGCAACGGACGTGTGGTCGCCATCGGAAGCGATGCGGTGGTGTTAAAGCTGGTAGGCCCGCATACGAAGGTGATCGATCTGGCGGGCAAGACGGTGACCCCAGGAATGATTGATACGCACGCCCATGTGCTGACTGGCATTACCGAGGGGATGTATGAAGCCGACCTGAGGCAGGCCTCGAGCGTTGCGGAGATCCTGAGGCTGGTGAAGGCACAGGCGGACAAGATTCCGGCCGGTGATTGGGTAGAAGGCTTCGGCTGGAATGAAGGCGTGATCGCGGAGCATCGTGGGCCAACGCTCCAGGAGTTGGACGCCGTGACGGCAGGCCACCCAGTGCAGCTGGAGAACGTGACCCACCACTACACCATCGTGAACTCAGCGGCATTGGCGAAGCTTGGGATTGACGCGGGAACCAAGGATCCGGCAGGCGGGACAATCGCTCGCGATGCCAGCGGCAAGCCAACGGGCGTACTGAAGGAGGCAGCGCAGAACCTGGCACTCAATGCCATACCACCGCTGACCGCGGAACAGTACCACAGGGGCGTGAAAGCGGTGCTCGATCAAATGCACGCAGTGGGCCTCACCGGGGCGAAGGACATCGTCTATCCGGATGGTTGGGCGGCGTATGTGGCGTTTGCGAAATCAGATGGGCTGACCGCACACTTGTGTCCGCTCATGTGGGCCGGAACCACCGTGGATTCCGCGAAGGTAACCCTGGCTGCGATCAAGAGCGCGCGAATCGAGGCGAGCGCGATCAAGGGCCGGGACCTTGGTGTCTGCGGGGCCAAGATTCTTCTCGACGGCAGCGCGATGGGCCGGACCGCCTGGCGCAATGAGGATTATGCGCCCAATCCGCGGCAGCCCGGGCCAAGCGGACGAGGGTATCCGATCGTTGACCCAGCGCAGTATCGGGCGATGGTGAAATTGCTCAATGCAGCCGGAGTTCCCGTGGGAACCCATGCCATCGGCGACCGCGCCATCGACCTAGCGGTGGACAGTTACGCGGATGCGCTTAGCCAGAGTCCGCACATGGGGCTGCGGCACTCAGTGATCCATGCGCATGAGCCGACGGCGCATGCCCTCCAGGTCATGCAGGAACTCCAAAAAAAGTATGACGCCGGTATTCCCGAGACGCAGAGTATTTTTCTCTACTGGCTGGGGGATTCCCTACCCGCGGCGTTTGGGCCGGCGCAGTCGCAACACTTGATGCCGTTGGCCACGTACAGGAAGTTAGGGATGGTGTTCGCCAGCGGCTCGGACTTCCCCGTCGCTCCGCTATCGCCGGCGCTTGGACTGTGGGCCACTGTTGCGCGGGAACCGCTCAAAGGAACGTTCGGCCCGCATCCCTTCGGCACCGCTGAGGCGGTAGATGTACACACCGCGCTGAGAAGCTACACCGAGTGGGCGGCGCGGCAGCTTTTTCTGGAAAAGGAAACAGGCACGGTTGCAGTCGGAAAGTGGGCTGACCTGGCGGTGTGGGACCGCAATCCATATACAGCGCCAACCTCAGAGCTGAAGGGGATGAAGTGCATGATGACACTGTACAAGGGGACGGTGGTGTTTGAACGCCGGTAGACCCGGGTTACCGGCCGTGATCGCCCAAGAGAAAGGCCACCCGGCCAGTGCTGGCTTTTGCCCAGGGTGTGTTGGAAAGCCAACCGAGCAGTAGAACGAGTCCGCCGCAAGCAGTCATGATCCACCAGATGGGATGGGTGGCGCGGGTAAAATCTCTTGCGTAGCGGACGTTGACGATAGTGCCGGCTATCGCTACGCCCAGAGCAGCGCCTACCTGGCGGCCAGTCGACGCGATGGCGGCCGCCACTCCGGCTTGCGCCAAGGGCATGCCCGCGACCGCGCTGTTGGTGATCGCCGGGTTAACCATACCCAAGCCGATTCCGAACAAAGCATAGGCCAACATGAGCAGCACGATGGGCGTGCTTACGCTCAGGCGCGTGAGTATCAAAGTAGCGAGCAGAAAACCTGCACCCGATGCCAACAACGATGGGCGTGAGCCCAAGCTGCCGACCATCCTGCCGGAAATGGGTGCGCAAATCATCATCATGATGGCCAAGGGCAGCGTGTAGAGGCCGGTGTGAAAGGCTGAGATTCCTCGTACCTGCTGGAGATAGAGAGCGGTGAGGAATAGAAAACCCGCGAACGAAGCAAAGGCGCAGACGGCAAGCAGGGTAGCGCTGGTGAACGGCACGCTGTGAAAGAAACGCAAATCCAGGAGCGGTTGGGAGACTCTCGGCTCGTACAGGAGAAAGCCCGCAAGGGCCACGGCTGCAAGGACGAAGAGTCCGATGATTTCCGGAGATTCCCAGCCGGCGCGTGGTCCCTCGATGACCGCGTAGGTGAGTGACGATAGCCCGGCAAACACCAGAACCTGTCCGCCGGGATCGAACGCACGGGGATGCGGCGCTTTCGACTCTGGCACAAATCGAGCCGCCAGGGCCACGGCGGTGAGACAAATTGGCAAGTTGATCCAGAAGATAGCGCGCCAGCCGATGGATTGGGTCAACGCACCGCCTAGCAGCGGTCCGATCGCCAGCGACACACCGGCAACCGCTCCCCAAACACCCACGGCATGTGCCCTGGCCTTTGGCTCGCGGAAGGCATTGGCGATGATGGACAGGGCGACCGGGTTGAGCATCGACGCGCCTAGCCCCTGCAGGGCGCGAAAAGCAATGAGTTGCCCGATGCTGTGCGCCAGGCTGCAGAGCAACGATCCGGTGGTGAAGACAACCAAGCCAATCTGGAAGACGCGGCGGCGGCCGACGCGGTCTGATACGGAGCCGGCCAGCATTAGCAGGCTGGCGACCACTAGTGTGTAGGCATCAAGGATCCATTGCAGGCCCGAGAGTGTGGCATGCAGATCGCGCTGAATGGCAGGCAACGCCACGTTGACGATGGTGACGTCCATGCCGACCACCAAGAGGCTCATGCAACAGATGGCAAGTATGATCGACGGGCTGGTTGTAGCAGGCTCTGTAGTGGCGGCTGGGGGCGAATTCGGCAATCGGGTCTCCCAGGCTTTTGATGCGCTTAGCCCAGTACAGATTCTGAGAATCAGCCCGGATGTCTCCCGTCGGCCATGTCCCTCCGCTTGAAACCTATGCCCTCAAGCCATGCGCACTTGCGGAGACTGGTTTGGAGCATCCAAGGGCAGAGGAGGGGTAAGAGAGATGAAGAGCTACACCGAATATCTTGTCTTCGAGACCAAGAAGCGCAGGGAAATGGTTCACATCACCGACCAGGTGGAACAGGTAGTGCGCAAGAGCGGTGTGAAGGACGGTTTGTGCTTTGTATCGCCCATGCACATTACCGCTGCCATTTACGTGAACGACCTGGAAAGCGGGCTCATCGAAGATATCGGCAAGTGGCTGGAGGAACTAGCACCGGCACGCCCGGACTACAAACATCATCAGACCGGCGAGGACAATGGCGACGCCCACTTAAAGGCCCTGTTGCTGCACCATGAAACGACGCTCCCCGTGACCAAAGGCCGACTTGACCTTGGAACCTGGCAACGCGTGTTCTACGCGGAATTCGATGGGCAACGGCCCAAACGGGTCATCGTCAAGGTGCTCGGGGTTGAGTGACAACGATCTAGAGACGCGGCCTGCGTGTCTTTTGGCCGATTCCGTCATTTGCTTGAGGCGCGTCCGCACCAGAGTCCAACGCGGGCTGGCGATTGGGCGGTAACATTCCGTGACGCGGGGTACCACAGGCAGGACACGCTTCAGTTTTCAAGGTAATCTCTGCTCCGCAGCATGAACAAAAAGCCGCCATGTCGTTTGTTCTCCGATTTGCTGTAGTGGTCTTACTGCTTTGGATGAGCGCACCTGAGGCGAAGATTCACCGCCGAATCAATTAGACTGGTCCCGCCCAGGAGACCCATACATGGCACGTGGACTGGTACTCGCCTCCCTCCTCGCCTTCTCTGCGTCGTCCCTCTTTGGCCAAGCGTCCGTTGCGGGACACTGGGTCGTGGACGCTAACTATTTCGGCAGTCACCTTTACTTCAACCTGGATCTCGATCAGCAGGGCGAAAAGCTCAGCGGTAAATTTCGTGGCGACCCGCTCGAAGGATCGACCGCCGGAGCCTCCTTCCACTTTCTCGCGAAGGACAGCGACGGAGGCACCCAGCAGGTGAAAGGCACGTTTGAAAACGATACACTGCACGGCGAGGTAGTCGAGGCCGACTCCGGCACTCCGGTGCATCCTGCCACTTACACCTTTGTCGCCCGTCTGCGTCCGGCGCGTCCCACTGCTTCCCCCCAACGACACGAGTTCAGCCCCACCGTCTTCTATCGCCAGTTCTCACCTTTCAACAATCCTGTGCTCACCGTTAACCCCGGGGACACGATCCACACCACGACGGTCGATGCCGGCGGCAATGACCACGCAAGCATCCGGCGCGTGCTCGGCGGCAATCCTCAGACCGGGCCTTTCTATATTGAATCTGCGATGCCCGGCGACATGCTCGTGGTCCACATTGTTCGGCTGCGTCTAAACCGCGACTGGGCCCTCAGCGACGACGACCTGGTTCAACGGTCCACCGACAGCGGCTTGGCTATAAAGATGAAGGACGGCGGCAAGACCGTGATCTGGCATCTCGACCTTGACCACGGCACAGCCTCGCCCGCTAAGGCCACCGGGCACCTGGCTCATTACACTGTTCCCTTGCGGCCCATGCTCGGCTGCATCGCCGCGGCGCCGGGGCCGGCACAAGCGCCTCCCGGGACTGGAGACTCCGGCAATTACGGAGGCAACATGGACTTCAATCAGATCACGGAAGGAGCGACCGTCTACCTCCCAGTGTCCAATCCGGGAGCGCTGCTCTATCTCGGCGATGCCCATGCTGCGCAAGGCGATGGCGAGCTGAACGGCGACGCACTCGAGACGTCGATGGATGTCGAATTTACGGTGGACGTGCTCCCCAACAAACGCCCACCCGCGCCCCGGATTGAAACCGCCACTGCCATCATGGCCATGGGCCTCGGTTCCATCGAAGAAGCCTTTCGCCAAGCCACCTCGAATATGGCCGCGTGGCTCGCAGACGACTACCAACTGACGCCATCCGAGATGGCTCAGGTTCTCGGTACCGCCGCCCGCTACCACGTGAGCGAAGCGGCCGACCGGAACGCCGGAATGGTGCTCAGCATCGACAAAGCGCGCCTACAGACGCTCACTCCTACCTCCAAGTAGTCAGCGAGTTTTCAGACGAGCGGTGCAGCGTGGAGAAAAGGGATTGGCCAGGAAGGTTCCTTCGATTCCTGAAACAATGACTGTTCCATCTACGGAGCTAAATTGGGCGGTGCGGAATTCTCCGTCAGGAAGATCGTTGAGCCGTTGCCAGTGCTGCCCACGATCTTTGCTGATGTAGACGCCGGTGAGGGAGGTTACAATTTGGCGGTTTGGCCGGGCTGGATCGACCTCGACACTGAAAGCGCGGATGTTGGAGCCCGCTTCATCTTCGTCGCGATGCAGAAGGAAATGCGCATGAGTGACGCGCTCGACGGAATCGGGACCGGTCGGGTTATAGACTCCCCAACAGGCGGCCAGATGCGGGCCGCCCACGGTGCTGATGGATTGTATCGCTGAGTCGTCCCCTACTCCCTCGATGCGGGTCCATGCCCTGGAGTGGGCCTTTAGCCGGAAGGCTTGATCGCCGGTCCCAACATAGAGAGAGCCAGCGCCAAATTGCATGGAGAGAAGGTCCATGTCAGTCGGCAACTTGGGAAGGTGCCCATACTGGATCCATGAACCGTCGGCAGCTTTGCGGTAGGTGAGGATTTGCGGGTTCAGGTCGAAATAGCCGTAGCCAACCATCAAGCGTTTTCCGTCAGCGGTGATCTTGACGACGTTGGCGGTGACTGGGTCGCCGACTTTTTTGGGAATGGTTACGGTTGTATCGGGTTGAATAACCCGAGGCCCGGGGATCGATCTCACCACGGTGTCCGCTGTGCCTGACTGGGGAATTACCTGAAAGGCTCCTCTTTGCGTGGTGAGCACGAATTCTGTTCCGCCGGGAGCAACAGCTAAGCCGTTACGCTCGCCCTCGCCGATGTCCGCATCGAAATAGCGGGAATCTACGCGCGCTACCTGGGTCCAGGTTTTTCCACCGTCGGCTGACTTCGATATGTACATGGCCCGATCGGGCGCAGGAACTCGAGTACTTAGGTCTGCCGTGAGGGCCCAGAGAATATTGCGATCCGCGGCCGTGGCTTCGATAAAGTCGCTGCCAAAGTAATGGCTTCCCGGGAGGTTTTTTACTTGGTGGATATGGCAACTGTCGAGGTCTTTCCTGGCGTCGTCGGCGGATTGACGCTGCGCCCACACCATCAGGGGAGCGGCCAACAGCAGGGATAGAAATTTCAGTTTTTGCTGCGACTCCATTTTGCGGCGATCCCGCAATCAGTTTAGTGGAAGGGTGGGAAAAACATATCTATTAGAGGTCCGCAGAACTGCAGGTCCCTCCACTTCGGTCCTAATGAACAACCGTACCCTGGACCGACCAAAAGCGTTCGATGGGCTTCGCCCCGGGCTTCGCCCGTCTTTTTGGCCCACGTTAGCTGGTGCGAACATGGGGCACCCGTCGAGTGCGCGGCGGCCGGTACTGTTCATTGCTCCCTTAACTTGCCGCAGGCAAGTCGGCTCCTCCTAATGAACAACCGTACCCTGGAACGACTAAGAGCGTTGGATGGGCTTCGCCCGGCTTTTTCGGCCCACGTTAGCTGGCGCGAACATGGGGCACCCGTCGAGTGCGCGTAGCCCGTACTGTTCATTGCTCCCTTAACTTGCCGCAGGCCAGTCGGCTCCTCGGGATGACAAATGGATGGCGGCGCTCCCACTCGGCGTCAGTGAGTGGGAGCGAGCGATCTACAGTTTTACGGTGGATTTACGGTTTGAGGACGATTTTGCCCTGGGTGTGACGCTGCTCCAAGTCACGATAGGCTTCCTGCACGTCCTTCAGAGGGTAGACCTTGGCGATGGGGATTTCGAGGTGGCCGGCGGCCATCATGTCTGCCAACTCTCCTAATACCTCGGCAGTCGCTGCAACGCTGTTGCCTTCGGCCTTCACTCCATACTTCCCCGCGGCGGCAAAATCGATGATGGTGTCAATGCGATCGCGAGCTACGCCCAGCTTAAGCGCCAACTCGACGTATCCGCCGCCGAAGGTATCGACAAAGGCATCGACTTTCCCTCCGGTTGCGGCGGCACGGATGCGGTCTTCTACGCCATCGCCATACGTAACAGGCACGGCGCCGTGATCCTTGAGCCAGGGATGATTTCGCTCGCTGGCCAGGCCGATTACTTTGGCTCCGGCATGGACGGCCAACTGCACGGCAATCGACCCTACTCCACCGGCAGCGCCGGAGATGACCACGGTGTCACCCGGTTTTAAGGAGACGGCTCGCACTGCGGCATAGGCGGTGGTGCCGGCCACGAACAGTGCTCCTGCTTGCTCCCACGAGACGTTTGCCGGACGAGGCACGAGATTGTCTGACTCGATCACCACCAACTCGGCCTGGCTGGCGCGCTTTTCAGTGAACCCAATGATCTCGTCCCCCGCGTGGACCCCGGCCACCCCGGGGCCGATCTCTTCTACGACCCCCGCCAGATCAGAACCCTGTCCAGAAGGAAACGTCGACGGCCACCGGTCGGCAAAAAGCCCTTTACGGATCGATGCCTCGCCAGGATTAATGCCGGCTGCCTTGACCCGCACCAGAACCTGGCCCGGCCCGATGAGCGGCCGGTCCACATCCACAACTTTCAATACATCGATCCCACCGTAGTTATCGAATCTGACTGCACTCGGCATTCTTTTCTCCTCAGGGTTTTTAGATGCCGCCACGGGACGCGCGTTGCAGACCGATCGAAATCGCCTCCTATTTGCGAAGGGCCGTGCAGACTGCGCGTAAGGTGAACTCCAAAGAGTCGCGGGGAATTTTCTCCACAAAAGGCTCAACCACCCATTTGAGTCCGGCCGGGATGGACCTCGTCAGCGATACCGATTCGATTTGCATGTACAGACCACCATCCCGCTCCTCATAGCTCCAATAAGTGTTTAATCGCCACAAAAAGCCGTGCTCCTGATCGGGGCTGAGAATATGCTCTGCGCTGGAGCCAGGGGAACCTACCTCCGAGATACTCAGGCTTCGCGAGAGGCTGTATCCATGATCCGCGTCCAGATGCCCGAAATTGATGTCGTAGGTAGTGTCCAGCACCACCGTAATGACGTGTTGCTGGCGGATGCGCATGAATGCCTGGAGGTGATCGCCCCGTTGCATCAAGATTCGGGCCTGCAGGACTTGTGGAGCGAAGTGTTGCGGGTAGGCGCTGATGTCCTTCATCAGGCGTTCAAAGTCCGCGGGCTTCGCGCCGGCAGCAAAAGCAGTGCCGCGCCAATGATGCAGCAACGCTCCAGGTAATTTGGTCGCTGTCACCGGCGTGACAGGCTCAATGACCAACTCTCCGCGCTGCAATAGTTTTTGATCCAGGGGCGTAAGAAAACCATCCGGTGACTCGTGCTGCTTGGCCACCCTGGACTCCAGGACCTTGATATAGGTATTGAAACCAGCTACGGCCTCCGTCGTAGGTTCCGCCATCATGGGGGCCGGGGTCATCACAAAGAGGAGCAGGCCGGCGGAGACGAAATGCAGTATCCATCGAAAGATTGTTTCCATGAACCTAGTATCCACAACCACGGCCATTGATAGACTCTGACTGGCTATGTCTCAAAAAGACGTGTCTCTCGTGAATGCTGTGTGGCTGGAACCTATAGGCGCAAGTATCCGCCGCAGAGTTGAGCGGCCGGGATGCGTGCAGGAATTGTGTGCCGCCGGTTGCCGTGCTTCGCATCTGGGCGTCAGTCTGATGGATTCTCAAACGCGCTTTGAATGGGTGAATTCCGCCCTGGCCTGCGAGACACGGCTTACGACCGAGGAACACCTGGGAAAAACCTCGCGCGAAATTGTGGGTGAGTTGGCAGGGCAGATCGAACCCATCTACGAGAAGGTTTTATCCACGGGAAAGCCATCCTCTGTGTGGCTTTCAGGCCATGTGCGTGATTCGGTCGAGTTCGGGCATTGGTTCGACTACTGCTTCCCGATCTTCGACAGTTCGCATCGGGTGCAGCAACTGGGTCTTTTTGTGGTGAATGTCACCGCAGAGAGGGAGTCGGCCGCGATTGTGAACGCACTGCCACAGTCGCGATTTGCGCCTGCGTCTTCCGCAGACTTGCTGCTGCGGTTGGATGAAGCCATCCAGGGATATTACCTGGGTCTGGAGTTGAGCTTTGAAGAACTTTCTCGCCCTTCCGGGCAGGTGGCGAGAAAAGTTGACCATTTTCAGAAGAAGCTGGAACATTTGGACAACGAAATACGGCTGGTTCGCGAACTGGTCTACGCGGTACTTGCCCAATTCCGGATTCCGTCGTGTTGAGTTGATTCCATTATTCGTTACGCAACGCCTGGGCTGCGTCGACCCGGGCGGCGCGGGCGGCCGGCAGCGCCGAGGCAACGACCGCCGCCGCGAGAATGACCGCCGCAGAGGCAATCAACGGCAATACCCCTGGCGCTTGCACCGCGACCGTGTACTTGGCAATCAGGCGCGCCGCGATGAAACCGAGGAGCAGTCCTGCGGTTACGCCGATGCCGGCAATCGACAAGCCGTCGGATAGAACGTGCATGAGGATGCGGCGAGGCTCCTCACCCAGGGCCATGCGGATGCCGAATTCACGGGTTCGGCCACTGACAGAAAAGGCCAGGACGCCGGCCACTCCTACAACGGAAATCAACAGAGCGAGGCTCGCGAATCCTCCGAACACCAAGGCGTTGAGGCGGTCCGGCGCCATGACTTCGGCACGGATGTCTTCAAGGGTGCTGGCGCGTTCCACGGGCTGATTTGCCGCCATATCATGGATGGTGCGGGTGATCTCGGGAACGAGCGCGTTGGGATCGTTGCGTGTGCGCACGAACAGGCGGCCAGTCCAACCTTCCTGGGTGGCCGGCTGGTAGATCGTCATCGCGGGCGATGGAATGATGTTTTCATCGTCAATGTCCGGCACCACACCGACGATGCGCCGGGGCTCGGGGCTTATACCGATGAACTTGATCACGCTATCGGTCCATTGCAGATGGCGTCCAACGGCTTCCCGGCCAGGAAACAATTGCTGGGCGAGGCCTTGGCTGATGATGACGACTCGCTCTGCACCTTCCTCATCGGTATCCCTGAAATCGCGGCCCTCAATCAGCGGCAGCCCGAGGGTGTCGAAGAAGCCCGACGACACGGAGCGGAAGCGAGCACGGGGATCGTCCGCGCCGTTCTCGCGGTGCGCGCCTTCGACGGAAAAAGTCATACCGATGCTGAGAGCGTCGGCATCGCGCCACGGCACACCGAAGCCTGACGCGACGTGTTCCACACCGGATATCGCACCGACCCGCCGTTGGACTTCCCGATAGAAATCGCGCACCTGTTGCGGGGTTCTGCCGTAGTACATCACGGGTAGATTCACCGCCAGCACATGCGAGGTGTCGAAGGGCGGCCGGGTCTTTTCCAGAACGAAGAGTGTCTTTAACAGGGCGCCGGCCCCCGCGAGCAATAGGAAGGAGGCGGTGATCTGGGTAACGGCAAAGACGCGCAGCCGCCGGCCGCTGCCCCGGGTGGCCCGGAGCCCGCTGCTGGTGAGGCCGAAGCCGCGGGAAGAATCCATGGAGGGCAGGCGGGGAACAAAGGCCAGGAAAACAGCAGCGATGAGAGCCAACGCAACCCCGATCCAGACCATGCTGAAGTCCAGGGTGAGATCGAGTGCGCGGACGGAAAAGCGCGACGCGTAGCGGGCCAACACGGCCACCATGGGAATGGCGAGGAGAACGCCGGCGAACGCACCGGTGCCGCACAGGACTAATCCTTCGGCCAGCAGCGAGCGGCGGAGCACGGACGTGCTTGCCCCCAAAGCGGAGCACACGGCCATCTCAGGTTCGCGGCGTACTGCCCGTGCCAGGATAAGATTGGCGACATTCGAACAGGCAATCACGAACAGCAGAAGTGAGGCCGCGAACAAAACCCACAAGACGGTTTGGGCGCGGGCATTGATCTGATCATGCATGCGCTTGACTTCGATCTGGTAGTGGTCGTGGGACTTGTATACCTCGGGATGGGCCAGCAACATGCGCGCGTAGACCGCGCGCAGCTCCGCTCGGGCCGAATCGAGGTCGGAGCCAGGGGCAAGCCGCCCGAACACTTCGGTCATGCGGTGCTCGCGGCCGGTCACCATGGTGGCGGATAAATGGTGCGGGCTGGTAACGATATTCGCAATCATCTCGGTATCCGCGGGGTAAGGGACCGCAGGCTGTAAAACGCCAACGATGGTTGCAGAGCGAGTCTGTTGGTCGCTGCCCAGCCGGACGGTTTTGCCAATTACGCTGGGATCCGAGTTCAATGAAGTGTGCCAGTAGCGGTAGGTGAGCACCGCTGCGCCTGCGGCGTTGTTGCCGTCGTCGTGCGCGTTGAGCAAGCGCCCAATGATGGGGTGCAGACCCATCACGTCGAAGTAGTTGCCATCCACAACCCCGGCGTGGATCTCGCGCGGCTCGCCGAGGCCTTCGATGGTGAAGTCTATCTCTGAGAAGGTGCCCAGCTCCGTGATGTTTTTAAGCCCGGTACCGAAGTCTTGGATTTCCGGAATGGAGAAGCGAGCATTTGACTCGCCGAGCCCGGGGGCGCTCTGCCGAATGTAGAGCAGGCGGTCTTCGTCGCGATTGGCCAGAGGGCGCAGCAGCACGCCGCGCACGATACTGAAGATGGCGGCGTTGGCGCCAATTCCGAGAGCCAGGGTGACTGCTACGGTTATCCACAATGCGCGCGCCCGCGCCAGGGAACGTACGGCTACCTTCAGATCGCGAAGAAACGACATGGCTTCTCCCTATGGGGAATGATGGCTTTCAATTTAGCAGCAAATGTGTACAGCGTCCACTTGAAATCTGGAACCCGAGGGGATCTCATTCAAGCCGCTTCTGCATCTACGACGTTCCAGGTGGAATGAATTCGACAATCGCTGAAAATTTAATTTTTCGGTGCAGGGTTTAAGGGCTTTTCAGCACTTTCTGCAAAAAAGAGCTTTCAAGCCCCGTCGCTCAATTTTTACCGGAGTGGAATCCCCTTCCGGTATCCTGTTTCCACACCCCTGAATCGTTCCATGACGTTTATCTCCGATCTTCGAGATTTGTGGGAGCTGGGGTCCGGCGGGACACAAGCGTCCCCGCGGATGGAAGCCGAGCTGCGCCGGCAGACGGAGTCCTTTTGCAGCGCCAGCAGTTTGGGAAGCCAGACCGGCTGCCTCATCGAGCTGTTTTCCGGCATCTGGGGTCAGCGCTCGGAGCGGGCCTACGAGTCCCGCCTGATGAGCTGGATCACGATGCTCGAGCAAGATGCTGACCTGCGGTCGCGCTTTTTAGAGGGATGCAAGGAGACGGCCGGCTCGCTCGATTCGGTTTCCCTGTTCGCGGAGGCAGGAATTCCCGCCCAGCATGCGCTGCTTGGGGAGATCACCAGCCGGCTTTTCCAGTATTGGCTTCCTCCGCCGCGCGCGGAAACGGACATGGCCCGGGTGTTTGCGGCGGTGTTTGGCTCGGCGACCGCAGTGCAGCGCTTTGTGGATCTGGATAACGAGGTGTTTGGCCGCCTGACGGCGATTTTTCGCGGCGATGGCGGCGCGGCCACCTATCCGCACCTGCAACACGATCTGCAGGAAGCGCTTCGGTTATCGGCGGCGCGGGTCTCGGCGCGCGGCACCAGCCATGCAGTTCGCCGGCGCAGCGCACCCGAGTCAGTGGAGCAATCTCCTACATATGCGTTGATATTTGCCACCGAACGACTGATCGCGTGCGAACCCACGAACGAATGTATCGATCCCTGGATGAATGCCGTCTTCGCTTGCCGGGGCGAGCTTGGCTTGGTGCGCATCAGCATGGAAGCCACCGGCGCCAATGCTCCGCTGGTCTTCGACCTGGGGGCCATGGAGGTGGCACTCGATCGCATGGAATTGCTGGCCACCGTACTGGTGGATAGCGGCCCTGAGGCTTTGGCGGCCACACGTGCGTTGTTGAATACCCTGGTGCGGGGCCTGCTTGAAGATACGCGGGTCTCTACCCTGGTCCGGCAGAATTTCAACCTGCTGGCGCGTAAGACCGTGGAACGCACGGGCCACGGCGGGCAACACTATATCGCCCATAACCGCAAAGAATATTGGCAAATGTGGGGTGCGGCCATCGGGGGCGGATTTCTTACCGTCTTTACGGCGGCCATCAAACTACACATCATCGGCACGCACTGGGCGCCGTTCGTGGAAGCCTTTCTGGCGGGGACGAACTATGCGGTCAGCTTCCTGTTGCTGCAGATATTCGGCCTGGCGCTGGCGACCAAGCAGCCGGCGATGACCGGGGCCGCGCTGGCCGATATTATCCGCCGCAACCGGGGCGAGTCGCGCCGCAGCGAGATCACCGAATTTGGCGCATCCATCAGCCGGACCCAGCTGGCCGCGGCGCTGGGCAATATTCTCGCGGTGTCTTCCGGGGCCATATTGTTCAACCTGATCTGGCTGCGAGTGTTCCATCATCCCTATTTACCGGCCGCCCAGGCGCAGAAAGTCTACTTATCTCTTCGTCCTTTGGCTTCGGCGACCGCTATCGATGCTGCCCTCACCGGGGTGTTGCTGTGGCTCGCCGGCCTGATCGGGGGATGGTGCGAGAACTTCGCCGTCTACCACAGCATTCCAGCGTCGATTGCGCAACACCCGCTGCGGGAGACTATTGGCGCGGACAGAATGCAGCGGATTGCCAATGGGGTTGACCGCAATATCGGTCCCTGGAGCACGAGCATCTCGCTCGGTTACCTGTTGGGGTTTATGCCGGTGTTTTGGGAGTTTTTCGGTTTGCCGTTGGATGTCCGCCACGTAACGCTCAATACCGGGATGTTCGCGTTTGCGGCGGCTCGGTTCGGGCCTTCGGCGTTCAGGCAGGAGTGGCTCTACTCGGCAATCGTCGGCGTCGCGGTCATGTTTGTATTGAACCTGGGTGTCAGCTTTGCGCTCGCTTCGTTTATCGCGTTGCGCGCCTATGACGTGCGGCACAAAGAGCGCGCATCGCTGTTGCACTATGTGTTCCGGCAAATGATCTCTTCACCGTTACAATTTGTTTTTCCTGTTCGAGCGAAGAAGCATGGTGCGATTGCGCCCGAGGACGAAGCCGAACGGCCGGCTCCTGCCGCTTAGGAGCGCCGCTGCTGCATTAATAGCTGAGAGTCTTAGCGCAGCGGACGGTACTTTGCCGGATGGGAAAGCGTCTTTTAACGAAGAGCGCGGCCTTACGGGCTGTGGAAAAAGTCCTGTTTGTTGCAGTTCTGGCCGTGGCAGGGGCTAAAGAGCCTGTGGGAGAACTAAGCAAAAGAAACCGCAGATCTCTCCGCTACGCTCCGGTCGAGATGACAAATTTTGTGGCTAACTCGGTGGCGTTTTTCATCACCTGGGGTGGGCCCAAGGCCCATGACCTCTCCGGTAGAGATGACAAATTTGTTAGGCGATTGCCCGCAGGTCGATCCACTACATTCCCCGGGATTTCCTGTCGAGTTTTGTGGCGCTGATGGAGTTCCTGCGTCTCTCTCCACGGAGAGCCGCATCCGTGGTCGTTGCTGGCTGTGCGAGGTAGGAAATCCGGGTACGCCCGGTCGAAAAGCAGAAAAACATTTCCCCGAAAGGTCCGCAGAACTGCAGGTCCCTCGGCTTCGCTCCTAATGAACAACCGCACCTGGAACGACCAAGAGCGTTGGAGGGACTTCGCCCGTCTTTTTCGGCCCACGTACGCTGGTGCGAACATGGGGCACCCGTCCAGTGCGCGGCGGCCGGTACTGTTCATTGCTCCCTTAACTGGCCGCAGGCAAGTCGGCTCCTCCTAATGAACAACCGCACCTTGACCGACCAAAAGCGTTGGAGGGGCTTCGCCCGTCTTTTTCGGCCCACGTTAGCTGGTGCGAACATGGGGCACCCGTCGAGTGCGCGGTGGCCCGCACTGTTCATTGCGCCCTTAACTTGCCGCAGGCAAGTCGGCTCCTCGGGATGACAAGGAGAGGGCGGCGCTTCCATTTGGGATCGGTTATTGGGATTGAGAGATGACAAGGGGAGTGTGACACTTCCATGATTGGCATCCTGAAGTAGTTTCAGGCTGTCCCTTCGGGACTTCGGAGGAGTGGTTCCGCTGGGTGTGAAGTCGTGCCTTGTATTGTTCTTTTGCGCATCCAGAGAACGATGGCCGCCCCCAGCAGACTCGGGAGGATGAGGGTGAGCAAGCCGGGTTGGTAGGCGCCGGTGAAGTCTTTTGCCAGGCCCATCCAGGAGGGCCCAAGGAAGCCGCCCAGGATGCCGATGGTGTTCATAGCCGCAATTCCGGCGGCGGCCGACTTGCCATGAAGAAAGCTCGACGCCAGCGCCAGCAGAGGTCCTTGCAGGGAGTAGTACGCGACGGTTGCTATGGTTAGGGCGGGAACCGCCAGCAGCGGCACAATCGAAAGGCCACTTATCAGATACCCGGCGCTCATGAGCAGGAACGGGACGGCAACATGTAGATAGCGTTCCTTGGAGCGATCGGAGTGAATCGCGTTCAGAAGCATGCCGGGCACACCCAACAAAGCCATCGCCGCCACCAGAAAACCTACGTTGCGATCGCTGAAACCGGTAATGCCTTGGAGAATCGCGGGCGCGGAAAAAGTGTAGGCGTAGCTGCAAGTGAGCATACATAGGAGGAGGAGACTCATCTGCAGGACACGCCTGTCGAGCAGGGACCGGGCGACACTGCCGGTGTGCCCCTGATCGCCGGCCCTCCCGGCGTGATGGAGAATCCAAAGCCGCTCCTCGTCCGTGAGCCAGCCGGCTTCCGCTGGACCGGCAGGCAGGTAGATCAGGAAGACGACGGCCAGCACGAGCGCCGGCAGGCCCTCCACCAGAAACAGCCATTGCCAACCGGCCAGGCCCGCTTTCCCTGCCAAGCCGAGAAGAACTCCCGCAATACTCCCCGTGAACACAGATGCTAGGGGTAACGAGATATAAAAGCGGCTTATAGCGCGAGCGCGCATGTCTGCGGGAAACCATTGCGCGAGATAGAAGATGACACCGGGAAAGAAACCCGCCTCCGCCATACCCAGCAGGAAGCGCACGACATAGAACTGCAGTGGGGTCTTGACGAACATCATGCCCATGGCCAACAGGCCCCAAGTGACCATGATGCGGGCAAACCAGCGGCGCGCGCCGACACGATACAAGAGCAGGTTAGAGGGAACCTCGCAGGCAGCGTAGCTTACGAAAAACAGGCCGGCCCCAAAGCCGTAGACCGATGCGCTGAAATGCAGGTCGCGGTTCATCTGCAGCGAGGCAAAGCTGATGTTTACGCGGTCCATGTAAGCGATGCCATAGCCGAGGGCGATGAGCGGGATCAAGCGCCGGCTGGCCTTACGCAGCGCGGAACGGCCAGCTGCATGCTCGATGGGCAGAGGCTGGGCAACGGACATGGTGCAGCATACCATTGGGGCCGCGCGAACCCGTAGAATGAACCGCGAGAGGTGACATGGCGGCGATTCCGGCAAATGGCTTGGAGGATCCACGGCTTACCGGGGAGTGGTTCGCAGTTGCGTGGTCGCGGGAAGTAAAACCAGGGAAGCTGGTTGCGCGCACGCTGCTGGGCCTGGAGATTGTGCTCTGGCGCTCGGAGCAGGGGATTCACTGCTGGCGCGATCTATGTATCCATCGCGGGGCCCAGCTTTCGCTGGGCAAGGTGTGCGGGGACCGCGTGGTGTGTCCTTATCATGCGTGGGAATATAGTTCGACTGGCCAATGCGTGCGTATCCCTGCGCAGCCAAATCAGCCCCCGCCCCTCAAGGCACATGCCCAGACATACGTAGTACGCGAGCGCTATGGAATGGTCTGGGTCTGCGTGGGGGAACCGGCCGGGGATGTTCCCCACTTTGCGGTGGGAGACGACCCATCGTTCCGGTTGATGCTCGCCGGCCCGTATTTCTTTCGCGCCAAGGGGCCGCGCGTGATCGAAAACTTTCTCGACGTGGCTCACCTCGGCTTCGTGCATGCGGGTTTGCTGGGCGATCCACAGCATGGAGAAATCGAGGATTATGAGGTGAGCATGGGACCGCACGGGCCCGAGGCTCGGGAGATTCGCATTTGGCAGCCGGATCCCGACGGGACGGGGCATGGCGCCCTGGTCACGTATCACTACTGGGCCTCCGCACCGCTCACGGTCGGCCTGGAAAAAGTGTATGGGGAGCAACGTTTCAGCATCCTTGCGCAGGTAGCGCCGCTCGATGCTTTGAGCTGCGAATCGCGCCTGGTGATGGCGATCAACCATGCACATGATCTCCCGGAAGAGACGTTCGTTCGCTTTCAAGACGAGGTGAACGCCCAGGACAAAGTAGTGGTGGAATCGCAGCGGCCCGAACTGCTGCCTCTCGACCTGCAAGCAGAGCTGCACCTGCGCTCAGACCGCATGGCGATCGCCTATCGCAAGTGGCTGCGCGAGATCGGCTTTTCCTATGGAACCGCCTGAGTGGTTCACGCCCGGAGACCTCGATGGCTTCTTCGGGCTATTCTTTAGCGGCTTTCCTGATCTTCTGTTGATCGTGGCACTGGCGCCGGTGTGCGGTTTCCCGCTGAGCTTTGTCACCAGCCGCATACTGCCCGGTGTAGCCATTTCTGTGCTGGCAGGAAATCTCTTCTACGCGTGGCAGGCACGGCGCCTTGCGCTTAGGGAAGGCCGGAGCGACGTCACGGCGATCCCCTTCGGGGTCAATACGCCCACCATCTTCGCCTATATTTTCCTGATTATGGGCCCGGTTTATCTGCGAACCCACGACGCCAACCTGGCTTGGCACGCGGGCGTCTTCGCAAGCCTGATTAGCGGTTTGATCCAAACCGCGGGAGCGTATTGCACCGATTGGCTTCGCCGCAACACCCCGCGCGCGGCGCTGCTATCCCCACTGGCGGGACTGGCGCTGGCGTTTCTTTGCCTGGGATTCATCTTCGGGGTGTTTCAGCAGGCGGCCATTGCGCTGTTGCCGATGGTGGTCCTGTTTGCGCTTTACGGCTCCCATTTGAAGCTGCCTTTCCGTTTGCCGCCCGCTCTGCTTGCCCTTGGCATCGGTGCACTGCTGGTGGCGGTGCTGCGCTGGTTCCATATCTACACCGTTCCTACGCCCGCGCTGCCGGGGGTGAAGTTGTATCTGCCGCAGACGGTGAACGCATTCGCCCTCATGACCCAGCGGACATTGTGGCCCTATCTCGCCATCATTGTTCCCTTGGCCGCGCTGGATACATTGGCATCGCTGATGATTCTGGAGAGCGTTGCCCTCGCTGGAGATCACTTCGCTACCCGGCCGTCGCTGCTGATGAATGGACTAGGCACGATTGCCGCCGCCTGCCTGGGAAGCCCCTTCCCTACCACGCTCTACCTGGGCCACGCCGCGCACAAGGCGAACGGAGCCCGTTCGGGATACTCAGTGCTGAATGGGGTAGTCACGCTGGTGTTGTGCTGCACCGGAGCGCTGCCCGTCGTGTTGCGGTTTGTGCCGATCGACGTGGCCGCCCCGGTGGTCGTCTGGTTCGGTTTGATCACGGTCGCACAGGCGGTCACCGAAGTCGGTCCCAACCAGGCTATCGCCGTGATCCTGGGGCTGGTTCCCGCTCTCTCTCAATGGGCTACCGGCATTGCGGATACGGTCGCACGCAAAGCTGGCAGCAGCCTGATGGAAATTGCGCCGCGCATGGGAGGTGACCTGGCATTGGGAGGACTGATTGCGCTGGGCCAGGGCTCACTGCTGACGTCGATGGTTTGGTCTGCGGCGTTGGCGTTCATGATTCAACGCCGGTTTGTGCCGGCGGCAGGGTGGCTAGCGGCAGCCGCGGTTCTTTCGGCAGTGGGTGTTATTCATGCGTATAAGCTTTCGCCCAACGGAGTGGAAAGCCTGATAGGGTGGTGGGCCGCGCCCGAGTTCACCCTGGGGTACGCAGGTGGGGCTGTGTTCCTGCTGGGGTGCGGATGGTATGCGCGGCGGAGACCCACGTCATAGGAGAGGAACGGGCCAACCCTCGATCTCTTCTGTTCGTCGAGTGAAAGCATTCGAGAAATTTCATAATCGGCCCACGTACGCTGATGCGAACATGGGGCACCCGTCGAGGGTGGATTCGTCCTGCGGTTCCGTTTTCGCGCGAACAGGTTAGTCGATGATTTGCCAAAAAAATGGGCTGCCCCTGGTCGAGGCAGCCCGTCACGGCAAACTGATTTACTGAATGGTTAGAGTGAATGTGGTCGAACCAGTGATGTTGGCGTTGCTGCTATCTTGCGCGGAGATAGTCACCGTATAGGTTCCCGCCGGAGCACCACCGCCACTGCCGCCACCACCGCAACCAAGCCCTGCTCCGACGCTGAGGAATACCAACATCACCAGCGCAGCAGGCCATCTCTTTCTCCGGATCCCCGGCACGAGAAGCAGGAAGAGGCACCCTAGGACCGTTGCCCCCGCGGCCCCGATCTTACGCAAATTGCCGCCAACCCCCTTTTGCACGTTGCTGCCGGCAGTGACGGTGGTGATGGTGAGCGTGGTGGAACCCGTGCCCCCTGCCGACAGGGCCACGTTGGCTGTTTGGGAACCGGTGCTGCCGAATCCAGCGGCAACGTTCACCGAACCAGACGCCGAGACCACTGCCGTTCCGGCGTAGCCCCCGGTGGAGGTAAGGGTGATCGTAGAAGTACCGCTATTGTTCGGGTTCGGCGAGGAAATGGTGACGTTGGTTGCGGAAATGGTGATGCCGGGGTTGGTCACGGTTACGGTTGCTGTTCCGGAAGAGGTCGCGTTATAGCTGTCTCCGCCGTAGGTCGCAGTGATGGTATCCGTACCCGGAGTAAATCCAAGCGACGCCGCAGAGGTGACCGTCAGAGTTGCGGTTGCGGACGTGCTGCCGCTGAGAGTTACTTGGTTGACTTTGCCGACGGTGGTCCCGCCGATGGTAAATGTCACTGGTCCGGTGAGCGTACCCGCGCTCCCGGTCGTTCCGTTGACGGTCGCGGTCAGGATGATGCTGCTGCCCAAGGCAATGCTTGTCGGACTGGTGACAAGCGTGGTCGTGGTGGCTGCTGCTCCCTGTGCGACGACCGTCACGGTCACGCTGGAGCTGGACGAGCCGGTGTAGGTGGAATTCGACGACGAGAAGGTAGCCGAGATAATGTGCGTTCCCGCGGTCGGGAAAGCGTGGGTGAGGACCGCCTGGTAGGGCGACGTGGTGCCAAGTGTCACCGCAGGTTGCGCCACCCCATCGATGGTGAACGTGACCGTGCCCGCAGGCGCCGACGACAGGGTGTTCGGGGCTACAGTCGCGGTGACGGTCACATTCTGATTGATTTCTACCGAGGTACCGGGGGTAACGGCGAGCGTCGTCTTGGTACCGGTGGCGGTGACCAGGGCGGCGAACGCGGTCGCCAGGTTGTTGGCGTCGAGTGACCCGAGGCCGGTGGTCTGGTCGTAACCCGTGCCCGCCACGTAACCAATCACCGGGTTAGAGCCTGTGGGGCAATTCGTCGAGCCAGGGACGCAGGGCACCTGGTTGTTGCCGGTGGTTATGTCGTGAAACGCGGACGCATAGGTAGTTGCATTCGCAGCCAAGGTGTAGAGGCTGGGATTGACGTTCCCCAATCCGCCACCCGTAGCAAGTTTCTGTTCGATGATGGCAAGGATGCCGGCAAAAGAGGGGGCTGCGAAGGACGTTCCGCCAGCCACAGTGAGAATGTTGTTGTCCTGCTGGCCGGGGTCCGACAGGCGGAAACTCGTCGGCTGACAGCTGGATACGTAGTTGTTCGGACTAGCATCCGTTAAAACCTGGGTGCAGTAGAGGAGACCATCGTGGTCCGGGGAAGCCGCCAAGGCGATATCGGGCACAAGGCGGAAGGTGCCGGCGGGAATGCCCGGTACCCCGGTCTGCCAGGAGGGCCTGGCGAACAACGAGCTTACGCCGCCACCGGTCGAGGAGAAACTGCCCCCGTTCGCGATGGAGAAGGTGGTGTCGTTCCACGCCATCTCAGGGATGTAGGACTTGACGGAGGTAATCGTATCGCTCGAGCCGTTCGCGGCGCTCCAGTAGGTCCCGGCGCCCGTCTGGGGAGAAGCAGCCGTTCCATCCCCCATGAACTCGGAGCCGCCCACGTCGGTCACGTAAACACTGCTTCCTGGATAATCTACGGCCAGGCCGAAGCTCGCCGCCGTTTCGGTGGACGAGGTGTCGTCGCAGTCAGCGGCGCCAGTGTCGCCGGCAGCCAGGATCACGGTTTGTCCCTGGGCGTTCGCCTGCTGTAGCCAACCCTGGACCGTATTCAAGTCGGAAGTCAGAAAACCCGCTTCGCAGAGACCGTAGCTTTGGCTAATGATCGGAATCGTGAGGCCGTTGACGGGGTTCTGGATTACATATTGCAGCGAGGTGAATACATCATCGGAATTGATAAGAACAACGTTCGCTGCGCTGGCCACTCCGCCTGACCACTCGAGGTCCAGGTCGGTCTCGTCGAGGTCGCCCGCCGCTGCGCCCACCGCCACCGAGGAAGGTGTGGTGCCGGGGACCGTAACCACGGTTGGAGCATTGGCCGGTAAGCCCGACGCCCCGCGGAAATCGACGATATCGGCGGGCACGATTGCGGTTTGACCCACGATGCCGATGCTCACCCCTTTGCCGGTATAGGTGCCACCCCAAGAGTTGGCAGCGCCCCCGCTCAGCGGGTTCAAGTCATAAATGGTCGCGAAGTCGCCCGGGGCCAAATAGTGCGAGCCGGAGACGGCGGAGGTAAAGTTTGGATGGCTGACCGAGGCGAAGCTGCCTTTAGCGTACTGCACCTTCGGTTTCACCTTGAAGTCGTTCAGGCCGCGAACGCCGATCACCATGCCGGCCAAAGCGGAGGGAATCGAGATCTGGGTGGCGTTGGCAAAGTGGGTCTCGCCATTGACGTTGTAATTGTGAATCTGGGTGTGGAACGCGTTCTCGGCCGCTCCGACAGTGCCGCTGAAGCTGATGGAGTTGTTGCTGGCAGAGACGCCGGTTATAGTGAATCCCTCTTGCTGAAGCCACGCCGAGACGTTGGCGAGATCGGCCGCGCTCATGCCGAATTGCTGGCCAAACTCCGACTGGGTGAGCCATTTGTGGTAGCTCGGCGAGGCCGGATCCAGCTGTGCATCAAGGAGCGCTTTCAGGCTCGCTGCCTGCGCCTCGGTCCGCTGGAAGCTGATGTTCAAGGCAAGCACCTTGGCGTTGTCCGCCAAACCCCGGTCAAACTCGGCCTGCGCCTTGGGAGACACACTGCCCACCATCGGGATCACGTTGGCGTTTTCGATGGGCTGGGTAATTCTGTCATGAAGGGCGATCTGGGCTTGGGATTCCCGCGAAAGGATAGCGACACCAAGAGTCAGCAGGAAGAGCACGCAGAGGGTATTGCGAAATATACGCAAGAGAAGTTCTCCTGAGGTCGGAGCTCAAAGGCAGCTCCCGTTGGCAAACTTAGACGGTTATCACTGTTATCGGTTTAGACGCGCCCGATGAAAAAGGTCATTAAGGCCTAACCATATTCACAGAGACGAGCAACTCTCGCAAGCGACTGACGTGGTTCCCGAAGCCGGGGATTACGGGCTGACCCGAGAATCCGGGATTTCGCCTGGATTTCTATTGATGCCGCCGACAACCGTTGCATGCACCCAAAAGGTAAACGTGGCCCCTTGGTCGCGGCGGCTCACCACTTCGATGCCTCCACCGTGAGCGCGAAGGATCGCCTTGGCGATGGCCAGCCCCATGCCGGTACCGTGCAAGAGGCGTTGGCGGCGGCCACGATAAAACTTGTCGAAGATGTAAGCCTGCTCCGATTCATCGATTCCCTGCCCTTGATCAGTGATGCTTACCAATAGGCGGTCCGCTTCAAGCACTGCGCTAATGCGCACCGGCGACCCGGCAGGCGAGTAGCGCGCGGCGTTTTCCAAGAGATGGCGAAGCACACGGCGAATCAATTCCCGGTCAAGCAGGATGGCGGGCATCGCGGGCGGCAGATCTAGCGTCAGCGGGCGTCCGCGCAGCACTGCGCGGCAATCCTCCAGCGCTTGCTCAATCACTTCCTGCAGGTGCTCTGGTTTCCGCCGCACCTCAATACCGTCGGTGTCGAGCTGGGCCATTTCCACTACCTGCCCGATCAGGCGATCGAGGCGTGCGCTCTCTTCGTCAAGTATGAGAAAAAGTTCGCGCCGCTGGCTTTCCGCAAGCGACGGTTGTGACGCAAGGCTGGTCGCGGCCGCACGTATCGCGGTGAGCGGCGTGCGCAATTCATGGGTCACTGAATCGAGCAACGCGCTCCGCAAGCGTTCTCCCTCGCGCGCCGCTTCTACCCGGCTGAAACGATCCAGGGCCGCCGCCCGCTCGAGGGCAATTGCCAGCAAACCGCCGATGGCGTCATACAGACCTTCGGAGTAACCTGCTTTGGTCATGGCAATCGATCCACTGATCCGCATACCCAGCACCAGGGGCACGAGGAAGACTCCATCTTGCATTGGCCGCGGGCCATCGTTGGGCCGGGCGGCGGCGCGAAGATCCTCGAGCGAGACGAGCGAACGCCGCGGATCGGAGGAGTAAGCCAAGTCACTTTCGCTGAGGTATAGAGTGACGGCGTCAAAAGCGAAGGTCGCGGCGACGATCCGCGGCGCGTGGCTGGCGACGTCGTGCAGGTTCTCTTCCATCAGGAGCTGGTTGCTGAATTCATAAAGCCGCTCCAGTTCGCTGCGTCGATTTTCACTCAGCGCAGCCTGCCGCCGTTCGTTCTCCGAGATCTTGCTGATGAAGATGGCAGAGGCCAGAAATGCCAGTAAGGCGATCCAATTTTGCGGATCGTTGATGGTGAAACTGCCGATCGGGGGCAGGAAAAAATAGTTGTACAAGAGTGTGCAAAGAATGGAGAAACAGATGGAATAGATCAGCCCGAAACGAAAGGCTGCTATCTGCACCATCACCAGAAAAGTAAGAGCCACCGTGGTCTGATTTACTTGGAGTATTCTGCGATAGACCAGCACCACCAGCAGGGGGGCAGCGGCCATTGCCGCATTGCGAACGACGACTGGAAGATGTTGCTTTCTATGCAGCACAGAGAAGTGTAGCGGAAATACGGCGATTCGATCGCAGGGGATGGAGATGGCAGAACGAGTCCTGGTAATAGACGATGAGGCCCAGATCACGCGGGTACTGCGCACTGCCCTTTCCGCCCAAGGGTACGACGTGCGAGCAGCGAATGATCCGGAAGAAGCCTTTCGTTTGTTCGAGGAATGGAGCCCGGACCTGATTGTGACCGATTTGATGATGCCGGGAATGAGCGGGGTGGAACTGTGCCGCCGGGTGCGGAGCAAGGCGGCGACACCCATCATCATGTTGTCGGTGCGTGACCAGGAACGATCGAAGATTGAAGCGCTCGATGCCGGCGCTGATGACTATGTGACCAAACCGTTCAGTATCCAGGAGCTGTTGGCCCGGGTGCGGGCACACCTGCGCCGCGCCCCGGAACGGACGGTGGATGCGCCCATTGAGATTGGCGACTTTGTCGTGGATGCCGGGGCCCACACGGTAACGGTCGGCGGCAAGAGTTTGCACCTGACGCCGACAGAGTTCGATCTGCTGCTTTATATGGCGCGCAACGCGGGCAAGGCACTCACTCATCGCGCCCTGCTGACGGCGGTGTGGGGCGGACAGTCGGCACATCAACCGGAGTACCTCAGGGTCTTCATCGGCCAACTCCGCCGGAAATTGGAGGCTGAGAGTTCGCGGGAGTATATCCAGACCGAACCTTGGGTGGGGTATCGGTTTTTGCCCGAAGGGGTCCCGGAGTAAAGAGACTGTCCCTGTCATGACTTTCTGCAAGTAGATGTCCCAGAGAGAAATGGAACTAAAGGACCCAACAGAACTGGACGGCCTTATGTTCGCACCAGCGTACGTGGGCCGATTACGAACTCTTCGCATGCTTTCACCCAAGGGCTAGAAGCAGAAGGGCTTCGCCCGTCTTTTTCGGCCCACGTACGCTGGCGCGAACATGGGGCACCCGTCAGCTCTGTTTGGTCCTAAGATCCAGTTCTCGCGCGGGCTTTAAGCCCCTGCCACGGCAAATCTGAGAACTACAGAAACGCTCCCCACCTTGGGTTGTAACGACAGGGGGTGGTTTCTGTACGTGATACAAAACGTTACTTTTTCCGCAACCTGTTTAGCCGGTGCCCCCGTCCAAAACCATTTCCTTCCCGATTCTTTATGAATTCCTTATGTCTCGCTTACGGCGCCCTTAGTAGAGCGGCGTTCCACTAGACCTTATGCAGGACCTAGTGATGATTGTGTTTGCTTGCGTTTTCTTCGTGGTTGCGCTGCTCTATGTTCGCGGCTGCGAGAAGTTGAGGTAAAGGCCCTATGTCTCCTACCACGATTATCGTGCTGGTGCTTACGGCGGCGACGCTGATCTACCTGGTGATCACGCTGTTATATCCGGAGAAATTTTGAAATGACTGCCGCTGGGTGGATGCAATTTGCCGCGTTCTTTGTTGTGTTGTTGCTCCTGATGGGGCCCCTGGGTCTTTATATCGCTCGCGTGCTGGAAGGGGAAAAGACGTTTCTTGATCCGCTGCTCCGGAACCTGGAACTGCTTCTTTACCGTGCATGCGGCATCCACGCAGAACAGGAGATGACTTGGCAGCAATACAGCATCGCGATGCTGATCTTCAGCTTCGTATCGCTGCTCGTGACCTACATCATCGAACGGGCGCAGGGACTGCTTCCATGGAACCCTCAGCACCTGGGCGGCGTTGCCCCCGCCACCGCCTTCAACACCGCAGCATCGTTCACCACCAATACCAACTGGCAGGTCTACACTCCCGAGACCACCATGAGCTATTTCACGCAGATGGCGGGCCTGGCATACCACAACTTTCTCAGCGCGGCCATCGGGATCGCTGTCGCAGTCGCGCTGGTGCGCGGCATTACGCGCCGGCAGTCTCCCACCATCGGCAACTTCTGGGTGGATACGACGCGCATCCTTCTCTATATTTTGCTCCCCATCTGCCTGGTGGTCGCCCCGGTGCTGATCGGCCAGGGAGTGATCCAGAACCTGCAGCCCTACACCACGGTCGCCACGCTGCAGCATGGCTCGCAAACGATCGCCCAAGGGCCGGTTGCCTCGCAAGAGGTGATTAAGGAACTGGGCACCAATGGCGGAGGATTTTTCAACGCCAACAGCGGGCACCCATTTGAAAATCCGACCCCCTTCAGCAACTTCATCGAGATGGAGTTGATCTTCCTCATCCCCTCGGCGCTGACCGTCACCTTGGGTAAGATGACGGGCTCTCGTGGGCACGGTTGGGCCGTCTTTGCCGCCATGGCCATCTTGTTTGTTGCCGGGTACACAGTGTGTTATTGGGCGGAAGCCCAACCCCATCCGCTGCTGCATGGCGTGGACCAGAAGACGACCTTGGTCAATTCCGGCGGAAATATGGAGGGCAAGGAAGTACGCTTCGGCATCTCCCAATCCGCGCTGTTTGCCACCATTACCACCGACACCAGTTGCGGCGCGGTGAACTCCGCACATGATTCGTTCATGCCGCTGGGAGGGATGATTCCCATGGTCGACATCATGCTGGGTGAGGTGGTGTTCGGCGGAGTCGGCTCGGGGCTCTATGGAATGTTGGTCTTTGTCGTGCTGTCAGTCTTCATCGCAGGTTTGATGGTGGGTCGGACTCCGGAATACCTGGGCAAGAAAATCGAAAGCTACGACGTGAAGATGGCGATGCTGTATGTGCTCATCTTTCCCCTGTTGATCCTGGTGTTGGTTGGGGTCTCGGTGCTCTCACCAACCGCTCTGGCCGGCTTGAACAACGGGGGGCCGCATGGCTTTTCCGAGATTCTTTACGCGTACGTGTCCACCGCGGGGAATAATGGCTCCGCCTTCGGCGGCCTTACGACCAATACCAACTGGTACAACCTGACACTCGCATTCAATATGCTGGCCGGGCGTTTTCTCATGTTGGTTCCGATCATGGCCCTGGCCGGTAACCTGGCGCAGAAGAAAAGTGTTCCGCCGTCGGCCGGAACATTCCCCGTAAATACGACTCTATTCACGGTGTTGCTGGTGGGTGTGATCGTCATCGTGGGCGCGCTGACGTTCTTCCCCGCACTCAGCCTGGGACCCATTCTGGAACACCTGCTGTTACATGCAGGAAAAACATTTTAGCGGTAGAACGATATGGCAGAAAAACAAAGTCTTTGGAACACTGCGATCTTGCGCCAGGCGGCGCTTGATTCATTCAAGAAACTCGACCCGCGCCTGATGGTCAAGAACCCGGTCATGCTGGTGGTGGAAATCGGCAGCGTGCTTACGTCCGTTCTGCTCATCCAAGGCGTGATTGCTCACCAGGGCAGCTTCGCCTTCAACCTGCAGATCACCTTGTGGCTGTGGTTCACGGTGCTGTTCGCCAACTTCGCGGAAGCCATGGCGGAGGGCCGGGGCAAGGCCCAAGCCGACACGCTACGCAAGGCCAAGGGGGAGACCCAGGCGCTTCGCTTGAAGGGCGAGAGCAGAGACTCCGCCCGAGAGGAAGTGTCCAGCTCCGCCTTGCGCTCAGGGGACATTATTTATGTCGAAGCCGGCCTCTATATTCCCGGGGATGGAGAGGTTATCGACGGAGTGGCTTCGGTGGACGAATCGGCCATCACCGGCGAGTCGGCGCCGGTGATCCGCGAGGCTGGGGGTGATCGCTCTGCAGTCACGGGAGGGACTAAGGTCCTCTCCGACTGGCTGGTGGTCAAGATCACTTCCAATCCGGGGGAGACGTTCCTGGATCGCATGATCGCGCTGGTGGAAGGCGCGCAGCGGCAGAAGACGCCGAATGAGATTGCTCTCAGCATTCTGCTTTCCGGGCTCACCATCATTTTTCTGCTGGCGGTAGCGACCTTGCAGCCCATTGCTCTTTATTCGCAAGCGCCGCAAACGATCTTTGTGCTGGTGTCGCTGCTGGTGTGCCTGATCCCGACGACCATCGGTGGGTTGCTCTCGTCGATCGGCATTGCCGGCATGGACCGGCTGGTGCAGTACAACGTGCTGGCCATGTCTGGCCGTGCCGTCGAGGCGGCGGGCGATGTGGACACGCTTCTGCTGGATAAGACCGGGACCATCACACTGGGCAATCGCCAGGCGACGGAGTTCATCCCGGCGCCCGATGTCAGCGCCGAACGACTGGCGGACGCGGCACAGCTTTCCTCTATTTCGGACGAAACGCCGGAGGGCCGCTCGATCGTGGTGCTGGCAAAGCAAAATTTCGGTATGCGCGGCCGCGATCTTACTTCCCTGCACGCGGAGTTCGTTCCCTTCAGCGCTCAGACCCGCATGTCCGGCGTGAATTTTGCCGGCCACATTATTCGCAAAGGGTCAGTGGACGCCATCTCCCGCTTTCTTGTGGAACAAGGCTCGAACCTACCGCAGAAGGTGCGCGAGAGCGTGGAAGAGATTGCGGGTAAGGGGGGAACGCCGCTGGTGGTGGCGGAGAACTCGACGGCGCTGGGCGTGATTTACCTCAAAGACATTGTGAAAGGCGGCTTGAAGGAGAGGCTGGCGCGGCTGCGGGAGATGGGCATTCGCAGCATCATGATCACGGGAGATAATCCCCTGACCGCGGCGGTCATCGCGCGCGAGGCCGGGGTGGATGACTTTCTCGCCGAGGCGAAGCCTAAGGACAAGATGGACCTGATCCGGCGGGAACAGGCCAAAGGGAAGCTGGTTGCCATGACGGGGGACGGCACGAATGATGCTCCGGCTCTGGCACAGGCTGATGTGGGCGTGGCGATGAATTCCGGCACACAAGCGGCCAAGGAAGCCGGCAACATGGTCGACCTGGATTCGAACCCGACCAAGCTGATTGAGATTGTGCAGATTGGAAAGCAATTGCTGATGACGCGCGGCGCGCTCACGACGTTTTCGATTGCTAACGACGTGGCCAAGTACTTCGCGATTATTCCGGCTATGTTCGCGGGGGTGTTTCCGGTTTTGAATAAGCTGAACATCATGCGGCTCAGCACACCCCACTCGGCGATTCTTTCCGCGGTGATCTTTAATGCTTTGATCATCGTGGCGTTGATTCCGCTGGCGCTGCGCGGGGTGAAGTACGAGCCCCGGTCGGCTCAGGCTCTGCTGCGGCGGAATCTGCTGGTTTATGGAGTGGGTGGGGTGATCGTCCCCTTCATCGGCATTAAACTCATCGACATTTGTTTAACCGGACTGGGCTTGTCCTGAGCGGAGTTGGTTATGTTGCGCAATGAATTCAAGATTGCTGTTCGTTTCACGATTCTGACTACGGTGGTGCTGGGGGTTTTATATCCGTTGGGAGTTACCTGGTTTGCGCATCTGACCCTCCCCCACCAAGCGGACGGGGAGTTGATTGTTGCGAACGGGCAGGTGACGGGCTCACGGCTGATTGGCCAAAACTTTACCGGCGACCAATATTTTCATGGGCGCCCTTCGGCTGCGGGGAATGGTTATGACGCCACGTCCTCGGGCGCTTCGAACTACGCTGCGTCAAACCAGAAGCTGATCGCACGGATTAACGGCGACGTGGCAGGGTATTCCTCGGAGAATAAGGGCCAGCCGGTGCCGATTGATTTGGTGACCGCCTCCGGGTCTGGTCTGGATCCGGATATTTCTCCTGCGGCAGCGATGTTCCAAACGGCCCGCGTGGCCGGCGCCCGCAAGTTGCCGGTGTCAACGGTGGCGGACTTGGTGCAGCGCCACGTGGAGAAGCGCCAGTTCGGGTTTCTCGGCGAAGAGCGGGTGAATGTGTTGTTGCTGAATATGGAATTGGACCGGTTGGGGGAAGCAACACTTTCACCAGAATCCCGCTGAAAATTTACGTGAGAACACAACTGAGTTTTTCCACATCCCCCTAGGCCTACTCTCGCCGATGCCGAGATGTATATGTTGTTGAGGCACCGGCAGTGGCAGGGGCTGAAGAGGGTGTGTGAGAACAGGAACCGGACCTAAAGGACCAACTAAACTTGATGGGTGCCCCATGTTCGCACCAGCGTACGTGGGCCGAAAAAGACGGGCGAAGCCCCTCAATTGTTTCTACTCAATGAGTGAAAGCATTCGAAGAATTCATAATCGGCCCACGTACGCTGGTGCGAACATGGGGCACCCATCAAGTTTGGTTTGGTCCTCTTAGTTTCGGTTCGCGCGCAGACTGCGTTTCTATAGTTCTCACACACCCTCTTTAGCCCCTGCCACGGCAAATCTGCTTTGCAAATGACTCGTACAGGGGCTAAAAGCCCGTCTCTTTTTTGCTCCGAACGGCCCACTAAAGTCGTGCCCTGATACAAAGCATGAGTTTTTGGTTCGTGTTCTCACGTAAATGTCTCTAGCCATGCCTGCACAAAGACGAGCGCCCCATCCTGCCAGGCAGGGTGGGGCGCTCTCAATCCGGGGAACGGTTTGGAGATGGATGCCGATTAGTTTGAGTGGATGGCTAGACTGCTTGTTCGGCGTATTCCGCCGGCTCTTCTGATGGGACTTCGGTTTGAGCAACGGGTTGCTTTTTCGCTGGTGCACCCGCTTCGCTGAGATCCACGTAGCCCTGCAGGGTGGCGTTGTCTTCGATCGACAATCGGGCAGCCGAAATGTCTCCGATGAATACGGCTGAGTGCTTAAGCTCCGCGCGCCCGGTGGCTTTGACGCTGCCCTCAACCCGGCCAAAGACAACCAGGTCGCCGGCGACAATGTCGGCGTGGATAATACCGTTGGCGCCCACCGTCAGCCGCTTCCCGGCCAACGTAATATTGCCTTCCAATACGCCGTCGAGAAAGAAATCCTCTTCTCCCGACACTTCTCCGCGAATGCAGATGCCCTTGCCGACGACCGTCCCCGAACTGTTCATGTTGATGCCCTCCGATTAGCAACCACTTTATGGTCCTTATGGAGGGCTCGCAATCACCGAAACGTCGCAGATGACATTCATTCGCTATTCAAGATCGAGAGCGAAAGGCGCTGGCGGCCATCGGAGTCGAAGTTGGAGGGCGCCAACCACCGCTCGAAGTTCGCCCGGCGCTGCGGCCACTCCGAATCCAGCATGGCAAACCATGCGGTATCGCGGTTGCGGCCCTTGATAATCATGTGCTGGCGGAAGACTCCCTCGAAGTTGAACCCGAGACGAAATGCAGCGCGGCGCGAAGGCTCGTTCAACGCATTGCACTTCCATTCGTAGCGGCGGTAACCCAGGTCTTCGAAGACGTGGCGCGCCATGAGGTACATCGCCTCGGTCGCACCGCTGCTCCGCTGCAGGGCCGGAGTGAAGATGATATTGCCGACTTCCATGACGCGGTGGGTTGGATCGATCCGCAGGTAAGACGCCTGGCCGACGGGGAGACCGGTGGCATTGTCAACGATGGCCCAAAAAAGCGGATCCCTGGAGCTGGCTTTCTTGTCAAACGCGGCGTCGAAGTCGGACTGGTTGGCGAAGGGCCCTTCGCTCATGTAGCGCCAAAGGTCCTCCTTCTGTGGCCCGTGGGTGGCCTGGTACAGCGCCTCCGCGTGCGCAGGGCGGTCGAAAGGGTGAAGCGTGACCACACGTCCGGGAAGCACCACTGGCTGCGGCCGTGGTGCAGGCGCAGGGTCCACTGCGATCCCTACTTGGCTCATGCTACCGATGGTAGCAATTCACTGCCCTGAGTAGTAACCCGCCCGAGTCTGTACTATCAGGTCCTTCTTCTTGGCGGTCAGATGGATGGAGTGGTAACCGCTGGATTGGTCCTTGGGCGGCGTGTACCCCAACATGAACTGGGTGCGCAATTCCTCGGCGATTTGCGCATAGTCGTCGTCCACGGCCTCCTTCTTCTTTGCCTCGAAGAAGCGGCCGCCGGTCTGCTCCGCGATTTCCTGCATGATCTTCTTGCCGTTGGGCCGGTTCTCCTGCTGACGGGGATAGTTGCCGCCTCCGGGATACCCACCACCGGGATATCCACCGCCGGGATAGCGGCCGCCACCGCCAGGGTAACCACCGCCCATACCGCCGCGCCTGCCCATGCCTGGGTTGTATCCGCTGTTGTCCTGGTGCCCACCGATATAGATGGTATAGACGACCGTCTCAGCTTTCTGGGCGGACTCGATGGCGCTGTTCATCGTCTCCTTGCTGCCGCGGTCCTCTCCATCCGAAAGGACCACGATGGCCTTGCGGCCCTTCTGCTTCGCGGTTATTTCATCGCAGGCGAGAAAAATTGCGTCGTAGAGGGCCGTGCCTCCGCCGCCACGCCTCCCCCGGGACTGTCCCCCACCCTGGTCGTTAGTTTGGACGTTCTCGACCGACGGCTGGGTGTCGATCAGGCCGACGGCTTTCTCCAACTTGCCGTGGTCTGAGGTGAGGTCTTGGAGCAACTCCACCTCGCGGTCGAAGTGGATCACGAAGGCGCGATCCTGCGGCCGGGTGATCATCTGGTCAAGAAAGGCCCTGCTGGCGCTGCGCTCCCGGTCCATGTAGTCGCGCTCGCTCATGCTGGTGTCGACGAGCAGGCCTACCGTGAGAGGGAGGTTCGTTTCCTGGCTGAAATAGCGGATTTCCTGCGGCTTGCCATCCTCTTCCAGATCAAAATCGGCTTTGGTCAGGTCTTTTACGATTTTGCCCTTCTTGTCGCGGACAGTGACCGGCAAAGTGACTACCTTGACGTTGACTGACATCGTGGTGACGGGGGCTGCCGGACTCTGAGCAGCCGGCGCGGTCGCCGGGGGCGGCGGGGTCGAGTTCTGAGAGTCGAGGGCCGGGGCCAGGGGCAGGACGCAAAGCAAGGCAAGAATCCGAGGGACACGCATCGCTCCCTTAGACGAGAAAAGTTGGTCTCTGGTCATACAAGGGTAGCCTTTATTTCTGCGCATATGGGTAGGCGTGCATGGCGACCGGCCAGGTTCGAATCATCTCGGTTCCATTGACCTCGGCGTAAACCACCGTTTCGTAGTAGGGAGGTGAGCCGTGTTGTTTCCACATCTTTTCGAGCGAGCTGACGCCTGAAGAGGACGTCAAAAATCCGACCAACGCGGCGGTGCGTTCGCTCTGCAGAATCAACAAATGGGTGCGCGGATTCTTGCCCGGAAGGAAGGCGATAATGCCCGGTTCAATGACGTGCGCGCCATTCTCCGTCAAACGTGGAAATAAAGCGGCCTCGTGGGGGGCGGGATGACTGTTTTCAACATAGACCTCGTCCACTGCAAGATGGAAGGTCATGCTGTCCAGGACTGCCTGAAAGGGCCACAAGGTGAAGTGAGTGCCAAAAGCGACCTCGTTGTTGTGCTCGAGAGCGTCCATGGGTGTGCGTCCGCTATCGACGAAGGTGACGTTTTCGCCCATTCCCTCCGCGTCCAGATAGCGAGCCAGGGTGATGGAAGCGAACGTATCGGAGGTCACGGTGTAGGCCTCGATGAGACGAGGCGCACCATGCCGTTGGGCGATGCTCGTCAGATCAGGAGAATTGGCCCACTCGGCGAAGTCGTTGACGGCAACATCCCGTACCGTGATCTGGGTTTTACCTTGGAAGCCCAGAAAGACCGGCGTGGGCAGGACAATGACAGTCTTCGATGGACCGAGAAAGGTTTGCCAGAATCTTCGTACTTCGATGGCCTCAGGTTCCGAGCTTACGGTCGATCGGTGCTGCTTCCAAAGCAGCCAGGAGGTAAACAGCGCCAAGGCGATGCAGGTTATTCCCAAGATCCAAACCAGCCTTTGCGGTTGGGGGCTTGGCTTTTCATTTACCGGAGGAGCCGGGGGCTGCGGAGTGTCACGTTCGCGAATGTCCAGGGAGTGCGATCCCACCGGAATTTTGATCAGGATCGGATAATCGGCGCCCTCGCGATCATAGAAGTCTTTGAGTTTCTGACGAAGCCTGGCGATTTGAACGCGAACCGAGGCGTCGAACTTTGAGTCGAAGTCAGTTCTTCTCCCTAAAGCCTCAGTCGCGATTGCGTATTCGCTAAATTCCTGGTTGCGATGAGACCACAGATAAACCAGCAGCTTTTTTAGGGTGTCACTGCGCTCAAAGGTCTCACTGTTTAGAATCGCTGCGATTTTTAGAAGGTCGTTGGGGTCTACTTCGGGCTTATCGAGTGTGGTGATCGCCCCTGGGTTTGACACGGTTGCGCCAGTATAGCTTTCGCTGAGAACGGATGGCAAATAAAGGACTTGCGCTTAGGCGCTGCCCACATGGCGATACAGGAGGAGGGCGAACTCCTCGCAGGTGAGGCCGTTCGGGGAGGAAGGACTGTCTGCCGATTCGGTTTTGAATCCCGCGGCGCGCAACCATTGCTTTACCTCCTCCGCTTGCAGCGGATCTGACATCTTGCTATCGCTGGGTTCGGTCCATTTGCGCTCCATCACCTCGAAGATCTGGCGCAGTCGCTCGGCCCCGTCGGCGCGGGAGAGTTGTTTCTCCAACTCCGCGCGATACCCCTTGTTGAGGCCGCGGGCCCCCAGCCACTGAAAAGCGGTGAACGTTTCCGGTGTTCCCTGGAGGTCTTCGAAATAGGTAATGGTACCTCCGTTTGCCAGCAGGCCTTGTTGCAGGCGTCCCACGGGCACGGATCGCAGCTCCACTCCATTTTGAATGGCCAGATTCGCGGCTAGTCCGCACGCTTCGCCGAGCGCCATGAAGACCGGCTCCATGCGAAGCGCGTTGTAGGCGATGTGGGTGCACGAACAGGCGACGGGCACCAAGAGTCCGTCTACTGCGTTGGGAACGAGAACGCCATAGGGAACCTGGAATACTCCATGCTCGACGAATGTGTAGCCCTCGCGCACTCCTGGATATGCGGGGTCGAAGCGATGACAGGCGTGGCTGTCGAAGGGCCACTCCACCAAGGCGATCGAGGTGGGTTGGACTCGGGTGCGCTGCCATCCTGGAGCGAGGTCTCCGTCGTGTTGGGTGAGGAGATAGACTCCTTCGATTCTGCGGCCCTCACGCACGTAGACCTGGCGTGGCAGGTGGCGGTTCGTGGCAAACTCATCCTTGCACCATCCGTAGCGGCGCGCATCCTGCTGTAGAGGGTTGGGGATTTCCGGGTCATTTTGTAACAGCCACAGCATGCCTACATTGTGGGTCAGGTATCGTTCGTAGATTTTCCGTCTCTTCGTGGGTGTAGCCTCCGGCCAGGGCCAGCACTCTTCGGCCAGGTCGAGCGATTCGCTGGGGAGTCCATTTTTCGGCAGCGGATTCTGGCTGTTGAATTCCACCTTGCCCCGGGGCATCGGATACACGCCGAATACTTCCCCGAGGTTGGTTAGTTTGCCGGTCGCTATGTCTTGCAGGAGAAAGTGGTAGTCGCCGCGATCATAACCTTCCGGCTTCTCGACGGGCACGAGGTTGGCGGGGTCGCTGGTGGCGGAGAAGCGAAAGCAATAGGATTGGATGGCTTTGTCGCCGGCGCCGGTGGATCCGGGCAGCGGTTCGACCTGACCAAACTTCATGTAGATTTTGCCGGCATGGGGTTCGTTGAATTCCTGCCGGCTTTCGCGGCCGAGGCGAAACTTCACTTTGCACATCGCCGCCAGATCGCCTTCATAAGTCGCATCGACTACGACCTTGGCCATGATTTGGACCAAGTGGCCGGGGGTGTCGCGCTGCTCAAACACGGCTCCTGTGACACGGTTCTTTTCCATCACGGATCGTTTCAGCTCGTGGCGAAAGAGGACGCGCAGGTGGGGCGATTGTTCCGCCACAAATTGATTGAAGATTGCCTCGGCGACGGAGGGCTCGTAGGCAAACCCATTCCTGCATACTTTTACGTTGGGCATGGCAGGATCGGCCGCGTCGATCTGTTGATAATGGGCGATGATGCGGTTGGTGAATTCGTTGAAAAATCCGCCGACCGCTTGGCGGCGAGCCTTGTTCAGATCGGTATTGGTTAATCCGTTGCTTAGAATGCCACCGATGTGATCCTCATATTCCACCAGGATCACGCTGTGACCGCGTCGCGCGGCGGTGACGGCCGCCGCGATTCCGCCCGGCGTTGCGGCGCAGATCAGCACATCGCAGGCGAGATGGGTTGGGCCAGCATAAGCGGCCAATGGTTTGACGCTGTTGAGCGCAACCATGGCGGATGTCGCGGCAACGAATTCACGACGGGAGATTTCGCGAGGTTTCAAAAGGATCGGCCCTTTCCTGCAATCAATCGAAACTAGTCCGGCCAGGAGAGTTCCACACCTTGCTTCTGCAGGAAGCCTTGGAACTCCTTCAGCAATGCACGGTCGTTGCGCACCTGGCGCGGCGATAATTTGCGCGCGGAGCAGAAGGCAGTCAGCATGCCGCCGGCTTCGCCGATTCCCCACTCGACTGGGTGCAGCCGGTAACATCCGTTGGAAATGTGCGTGGTTCCAATATTCTTTGCGACCGGCAGCAGATTCTCGACGCGCTGCGGGATCATGGCGCCGAGCGGGATTTCAAATGGCAGGGAGCCAACATCGATGTAGTTATCACCACCGGTCGATGGATGGAGATCGATGTGGTAGTAGCCCACGCCGACGGAATCGAAGAACTTCTCTCCCTTGGTGTTCGCCGGAAACGGGAGGTTTTTTCTCATGTCCTCGCCCACGTGCTGTTCGAGAACGGTGAATTCCGCCTTGATGCGCCGGGCTTCGCGGATGTAGGGGTATTTGGCGAGCCCATCGACGGTTCCGACCAGATCGGGACGTAAACGCAAGCCAGGAAAGCCGACGCCGCCGTCCATACGAGGAGCAGCGGTCTGCAACCAGTAAAGAAGGGAGAAGCTGAGCTGTTTGGAGCGGTTCACCTGACGCTCGAATTCCTGGGGCGAAACATCCACGAACCGGCCCAACGTGTAGTCGTTCTGGGGCCAGTTCACGAGCGTAATATCGCTGCGATAAGTACCTTCGACGAAGTTCTTCTTATGGATGAGGCGGCGATAGGTCCACAGATCGAGAGAAAATTTACGGGTGGGTTTCGGAGAGCGATCGGATGGATCGAGAAAGCCAGGACGTATCTCCGAAGGCGCTGAGGGAACGGGAGAGTTGAAAGACAGCAATTTTCCGGTATAAGCAGGCCGCATCTGCGGAACGAAGTCTTTCCACTCGTCATAACTCGTGGGTTTTTCGATGGTATGGTCTTCGCCTTCGAGATAGTCCATCGCAAAGCAATAAACCACGGACTGTTCATTGGCTGGATCTGCTTTTTCGCCAGCGTGAAGTTCTCCTGTAACCGAACGGGCGTCGGAACCGGTGACATATTCGGTGTGGGTCAGCGGGAGAAGATCGCCAAGTTCTGTGGCATCGAGGAAGTAAGGCGCAGTGATCAGGAGATTGCGGGCGTTATCGGCTTGATGAACGGTTACCGATTCCACGCGATCACCCTTCATGGACGCTGCGACTGCTTTCGTGTTGAGCAGGATTGTCACGCGGGTGCTGCCGATGTAGGGCGCCAGCATTTCATAGAAGACGGCAAGTGAAACCGGCGGCTCATGGGGGAACGGCATGCTACCGTCGCCTACACTCAGGTTCCAGCGCTCCCGCGCCGCTTCCGTCAAGGGGTAATTGCGGCGGTAGTAATCGCGAACCCGGTTGCGGTAGTTGCGATAGGTTCGGGTCGATCCGTAGGCTTCGATGTGGCTGTGTTCATCCAGGGGCACGGCCTGCTGGGTGACCTGACCTCCGATCCAATCCGTCTCCTCGGTGACGACGACGGTGAGCCCGTTGCGGGCAGCGGCGAGTGCCGCGCTGACGCCGCCTAAGCCGCCACCGATGATAGCGACGTCTGCCTTGAGTTCGACGGGAGGAGCGCTGGGAGCGACACCGCTGCCCGGGAGCGCAAGCGCTTCGAAGAAGGAGGACGCAAAGGGGAAAGTGGATGCGCCCAATCCCAGGCGCTCAAGAAATTTTCTTCGATTCATAGGCGTGACCTAAAACAACAGTTTCAATGCGAATTGAAGTTCACGATTGTCGACATTCGTGCGCGTGATGGTTCCGAAGGTTCCGCTGGCATTCAAGCCGTTGGATCCGGGTGAAAATGCGCCGACGGGAGTGCCCAGGCTGGGGTGATTGAATATGTTGAATGCCTCGGCCCGGAACGAGAGGTGGATAGATTCGTGGATAGGAAACTCCCTGAACAGGGAGGTGTTAAAGTTCGTGGTTCCCGGAGCCCGGACATTGGGCAAGGTTCTAGGAACGTTGCCAAAGGTGTAAAGGGGAGGATTGATAAAGGCAGCGGTATTGAACCATTCCGACTTCGTAGGATGCGGCACCGTGGCGGATACGCCGGGCACAAAATTTGGCCTGGTGGCAAGGTTGTTGCTGGCTCCGGTGATGGAGATCGGATTTCCGGTTTGCAGGATGGTGATGTCGTTGATTTGCCATCCGCCGGCCACCGCGTTTACCAAAGTGCTCTGGGAGGAGAACCTTCTACCTCTGCCGAAGGGAAGATCGTAAAGCAAGCTGATGGTCGCTCGTTGTGATACATCGGCAACATCGAGAGAGCGCTCCGCCCCAAGGTTGTAGACGTTTTGAAAGTTAGTGGACTCATAGTTGGGGGCGAGGCCGTTACTTATATCGGCGGCGTTGAAGTTAATCGGGTTATCGATCGTTTTTCCGATCGTATATCCGGCAATTACGGTCAGGCCACCCTGCGTTCTCCTGGTCACCTGGAAAGATCCTAGATGAGCCAGATAGTAGCCTATGTGGTTATAGTTTCCATTGATTGAAGTGTAGTAAGGATACGGCAGGAGTGACTGCAACCGGGAGATGGTGGCGCCTCCGACGGAAGAGCTGGCGGGAACGATTCCGACGTAGGGGTTTGGCACCTGATTCTGCAGGGCAAGCCCGAGACTGTAATACTGCGGATTCAAAGCATTGACGTTGTACTGATTTACCGGGAAGTGCATGCCGTGGTTGTTGACCACACTCGCCTGCAAGACAACTCCCCCTGGCAATTGATGCTCAACGGTAAGATTCATCTGCTCGGAATAGGGAGAGGGCGCGTGTGGATCGGTAGAGATAACGCTTTGGCCCAGGAAAGCCGCAGGGCCCAGTGCCGCCCCCAGCGGCGGAATCGGCGGGGACGGAATTCCGCCGGACAGTTGGAAAATCTGATAAGGAGACGTCGATGCGTACGAGGTCGAATTGGTGAAGCCTTGCTGGCTGCCTGCGAAGCCGGATCCATCCTGCATCGAATAATAGATGGCATAGCCACCGCGGATCACACTATTCCGTCCGGGTCCGAACGCCCACGCGAATCCTATTCTGGGCCCGAAGTCCAGGTAGTTTTCCTTCAGAAAATTACGCCCCACGCCGCCGACACCGGCGAATTGATAGGCTCCCTTGAGTCCGTTCACTGAATCGGTAATGTTGGGGTTCCAACTGCTGTAGTGATTATTTTGTTCGTAGGGCTGCTGCTGGTAGTCATAACGAAGCCCGAGGTTAAAGGTCAGGTTGGGCGAGGCCTTCACGTCGTCCTGAACGAAGAAGGCCACGGTGTTTTGCCGGTCTGTCCCTCCTAGCAGGGTTGCGAAGGTGGTAGAAGAGACATCGCCGATCAGAAAGCTTGCATATTGACTTCCTGTCGGTCCTGGATTCTGTGGATTATCAGTGGATGTTGCCGCGAAGGTGTAATTTCCAGATTGCCCGCTGGTGTAGTCAGAGGAGTCGGTACTTCTCCTGAGGTCTGCGCCGAACGATAGGACTTGGGACTTTAGATTCCAGGTGATGGTGTCTACCAGTTCTCCGCGCGTCCGGCCACGATGCCCTGCGTTAGTGTTGGGCGTGGGGAGACCGTTATTCATGATCGGCAGTTCAAGGTTAGGCACGCTGCTGGGCAGCCCCAGTTTTTGCGGCCAATTCTGGTTTTCTCCTCCCGGGGCAAAGTGGAAGATGGCCAAGGTGCCGCCCAGCCTGAAATCGTTGATGAGGCGGGGGGAGAACACATAGGTGTCTCCGAGAACGGCGTTTTGGTTGCGCATATTGTCCTGACGCCACATCGCGGAAGCAAGAATGTTTGGATTGTTGGTTAGGAACTGATAGTACCAGTAGCGAAAGAACACGCTGTTTGCGTCCGAGAGCCGGTAGTCCACGCGGCCGACGGCCTGGCGCATGGTGTTGATGGTGCGAATGATTCCTTCGTAGTTATTGGAGTTCGTATAGATGTTCGTGGGGGTGATGTTCGGCAGAGGGTAAAACGTATTTTGATAACTCAGCGCCACGGGGTCAATTTCACTGGCGACATTATTTTTTGCGAAGGGCTGCCGGATTTGTCCTGAGCCGTTTGGATTGGGAGCGGTTGTCCTGGGATCGTAAAGCTGGATCGGAGCTCCGGTACTGGTGTAAAGCTGGGAGAAATCGCCGGCCCTCTGCGCGGGGGTGGGGACGCTGGTGTAGCCAGGCACACCTTTGACGTAGAGGTACTCCTCAAAATTGGTGAAGAAGAAGGCTTTTTGGCGGACGATTGGCCCCCCTGCGCTGCCGCCAAATTGGTTGAAGCGGAACTCGGGGCTTCTGGTGTTGGTTGGCGTGAAGTAGTTCTTGGCGTCGAAAGCATCGTTGCGGATGTATTCGTAGAGGGATCCGTGAAATGAGTCGGTGCCCGAGCGGGACACCATGTTGATGACGCCTCCGGTGGTGAAGCCGTAGCTAGCCCCGAGCGTTCCGCTTTCGACCTTGAACTCGGAGAGCGAGTCGACGGTGGGGTTGATGTTCACTTCCCCGTTCGACGGGATGAGGGTCAGGGTGACTCCGTCCATCACTACATTCGCGGTTCCGGGCGGGGCGCCATTGATCATGATGGAGTAGACTGCGTCGCCGCGATCCCCCTGGCCTTCGACATCGGAGCCGAAGGGGCTGCTCGCTCCGGGAGTCAGGGCTGCTAAAGCGAGGGCAGCACGGGAATTTACCGGGAGGCGGCTGATGGGGGCAGTGTCAAAGGCTACTCCCAGCCCAGCCGTGGTGGTGTTGAGATCGGGAGGACGGCTGGTCACGGTGACGGATTGGCTTACCGTTCCCACGACGAGGGTCATCGTGAGCTCCAGCCGGCCTCCGACTTGCAGGATCACGTGGTCCTGAATTTGTTTTTCGAACCCTTCGTGGGTCGCGGCTACCTGGTAGGTTCCCGGAATTGCGGGAGGGAAATTGAAGGTTCCCGCGGCGTTCGTGGTTGTCGTGAAGATCTCGCGTGTGGCGACATTGGAAAGTGTGACCTGCGCGCCGGGAAGAACATTTCCGGATGAGTCGGAAACCGTGCCGGTAACGACGCCGGTGCCAAGTTGGGCCAAGGCTCTTTGGCTGGATCCGGGCCCCCCCAAGGCAAACGTCAAAACACAAACGACGATCCAGCGGAGAAAATTCTTACGTCTGAAATTCCCGGCTTCGTTCTCATTTACAGCTCTCACACTGTCCTCCCCAAAGGTCCCGCATTCGGTAAAACTGGTGCGAACCAAGAGAAGGCTGGCGGTTGCCGGATGGTCAAGTGACGAGGGGTATGTTACGCGCCGTTACGCAACGGATTCAGCGACTTGGCACGCCTCTGGCTCTCAATCGGCTCTCATGGGCGCAGATATTCCAGCGAGGGATTGTGAGCAATCATCTCCTCCAGCAGACTCTCCGAAGGCTCCCACTCCCCGACCGCAGGGTACAGAAGCATGGCCTTGCGAGCCTGGAGGACCGACCCCGAAATCGCGGCTTGGATCACAGCCTGGTCATAGGCCTTCACGGCGAGCACGAAGCCGCGTACCGCCTCGGGTAAGCTGCCGCAGGCTTCCGGCTGAATCGAATTGGAGGAGATGGTGCATGGGACCTCCACGATGTCCGGACTCGGCGATATCGGTGATGGCGCCATGATTGGGTACGTTCACGACAATGCGCTGCGGTTCGGTTCCACGCAGTGCCTTCATCACGTTCAGCGCGATGCGATGGTACCCGGTTGCGGCACGGAAAGGATCGCCTTCCAAGCTGTTGTCGTCCGCGAAGGCCGAGCCTCGGTCTGCCTCAAGCTTCATATACGAATTGGATCTCTGGTTGAGATAAGCGGTGTAAGCAGCCAGGGCTTCGCCGGCACTCCCGGATTGGATATGTTTCGAGAGCACCGAAAGTAGCTGCTCGCTGAGGCGGGCGACTTCCTCGCCACGAGTGGCGCCGACAGCACGCTGGTTGGCCAAGGCGCGGCGCCGGGAGTAGTAGAAATAAAGGTATTCGGTGGGAAAGAGGCCCAGGCAGCGCAGAAGCTGGTGGTCGAACAGGCTCCCCGTATAAAGCTGATCGAGAACGCGATCGTCCTCGAACAGGGTGGCCGTCACATCCTTACCGTCGAGGAAAACCCGCCTCACCCATCCCAAGTGATTGAGGCCGAGATAATCGCAGCGCACGCGCGCCGGGGAGGCATCGAGCGCTGTGGCGATGCGATGGAAGAGCTCGTCGGGAGTGTCGCAGATGCCGACCACGCGGGCGGCCGTGTTTTGCGAGATGGCCTGGGTGATCACCCCCGCGGGATTGGTGAAGTTGATCAGCCACGCATCCGGACTCCGCTGCTCGACAATACGCGCATACGCCAGCGCGACCGGAACGGTGCGCAGGGCCATGGCAATTCCCCCCGGCCCGGTAGTTTCCTGCCCTGGGTATCCGTGGGCCACTGCGGTTTGCTCGTCGAGCGCACGGGAGGTGACGCCTCCAACCCGAATACTGTTCAGGACAAAGGAGGCGCCGTCAATCGCGTCCTCAGCGGAGGAAGCGATACGGATGCGCAGACTCCCTCCTTCCCGCGCCACCAGGGCGCGGCCCAATTCGGCCATGATGCGAACGCGATCGGGGTCGGGATCGTAGAGCGCCAACTCGCCGGCGGAAAGGATGTGAGCTGATTCCTGGATGCCGAAGACGAGGAGCGGCGTACGTACTCCGCCGCCACCGATCAGCGCGATCTTAAGGTTGCTGGTCATTGTATCTATTCAACTCCTCTCGGCCTGGAAGGGCGGCGAGCGCACCCGCCTGACGCGTGGATAACCCACCGCACACACACGCACGGTGGAGCATTTGAGACAGCCCGGCACGATCCAACAGAGCGTCGATGAGACCGGCATCGAAAGCGTCGCCGGCGCCCGTGGTGTCGACGGGCCACAAGTCCAGGGCCCGTGCCCGGTGGAGTTCGCCGGACACCAAAGTCACGGCGCCGGCGGGGCCGAGCTTCAGCACTGTGCCCCGGATGCCCATGGCGACAAGCTCGGCAAGCACTTGCTCTGGCCGATCGCATCCGGTCATGAGATGGCCCTCTTTTTCGTTGGGCAGAAAAAAATCGACTTCCCCGCAGGTGAGCCAGTTTTGCGGGTCTTGCAGCCATTGCACTTGATGGCCGACGTCGATGGAGAGGCTGCAGCCAGCTGCCCGGAGCGGGGGGAAAAGATGCAAAGCGGATTCACGGGTAAGGGGCAACGCAAAATGAATGTGCCTGGCCTGCGCTAGCCGGGTAACGGTCCCGGGTTCGCTTAGATACGCAGGCAGGGCGCGATTCGCTCCTGGCCAAGTGAGGAAAGACCGGTCTTCGCGGGTAGAGATACTTACGCTGACGGCCGTCGGCGTCTGCACCACTCGCACTCCCTGAATGTCGACGGCAAAACTGCGCAGCCTTTCCGTGAGCCATGGATCCCCTTCTCCTATGACTGCAAAGAGGGCTACGCTTCTTCCTAAACGGCCGAGCGCACAAGCTGTAATAGCAGCTCCCCCGCCGGCTTCGCGAATGTAGTGATCGGTGAAATGCTCTTCGCCGGGCTGCGGCCACTGGGCGAAACCGGAGAAGACGTGGTCGGCGAAAATCTCTCCCACCACCGCGACATCCCAGGTTTTGTTCAGGCTGTCTTGAATGGCCATTGGTGTGCCCGACGGGAACGGAGGAGGAACGCGATGATTCCGCAAGCCAGCAGCGCGAACCCAACTCCAATGTAGCGCAAGCCGCTGGTGGAGACGATATATGTCCAGCCGGCAAGAGCAATGAGCGCCGGTAACGGAAAGAATGGCATGCGAAACGACGCCGGGCCGCCGACGGCTCGCTTGCGCAGAACGATCACGGCGACACATTGCGCCATGAACTGCAGCATGGTCTGCACCACGATTAAAAGATTGATGAGATTGCTGAGAGAGAGGACACAGGCGACGGCGGAAAGCAGACCCATGGTAAGGACAGCCACCACCGGATACCCCCCTTTGGGATGCAACCTGGCAAAGACGGAGAAAAAGTCCCCTTCGGCCGCAGCGGCATAGGGGACCCGGGAGAAACCGAGGAGTATGGCGAAGACCGATCCGAAGGCGGCGATGAGGATAAGGACCGAGCTTATTTTGGCGCCCAGCGGACCATACAAGCGCTCGATGAACAAGGCGACAATGGCGTCAGAGTGCATCGCTTCGCGCCAGGGGACGACGCCCAGAATCGATATGTTCATGACCAGGTAGAGCACGGCCACCAACAGGATGGAGAGCAGAATCGAGTACGGAATGGTTTTGCGCGGATTGCGCACCTCTTCCCCGATCATGCAGACGTTGTAGTAACCGCCGTAGTCGTATACCGCGATGAGGGTCGAGGCACCCAACCCGAGGAAGAACTGGCGCGACAGGTGAAAGGCGTGCGGGGGAAAATCGAAAGCCATGGACGGGTGGAAATGGAGTACTCCGCTCACCAGGATCCAGGCGGTGGTCGCCACCACAATCGCCGCGATGGTGACTGAAAGACCGTTGATGGAACGAATGGTGCGCAGGAGCAAAAGCGTGTTGAGCAAACAGACCGCGGCGGCCACCGCAGGCAGCCACCAGCCTTGAAGCGAGGGCACCAGATATTTGGCGTATTGCGCGAAGCCGACTGCACCCGAGGCGATGGAGATGGGTCCGATCAGGATGACTTGCCAGAGGAAAAGAAAACTGGCCAAGCGTCCGAAACTGGACGGGCCGAAAGCTTCCAGAAGGTAATGATAAGGGCCTCCGGATTGCGGCATCGCCGAGCCGAGTTCAGCCCAGACCAGACCGTCACAGAGCGAAATCAATGCGCCGAGGATCCAGCCGAGCATCGCCTGCGGGCCACCCATCGCGGCCAAAGCGAGAGGGATGGTCAGAAAGGGTCCGACCCCGACCATGTTCAAAACGTTGGCCGATATGGCCCCTTTGAGATCGACGCCCCTGTCCATCACACCTGCATTCCACTGAATCGCTAACCGCTAATCGGGTTCGTGGTGAACGCTGTCGAAAAATGGCTCAACTTTCTCTTATTGTTGATGAAGCTTTAACTTTAAGCTACGATGCAGGAGTAATTTTTTCGGGACTAAAAAGCAACACCTGCAGTCCATCAACATTCGTTTTGATGAATCCAGTTCAAGCACCGTTCGCGTTGTAGATCGGCGTCTGGCACATTTCCTTTGCATAAGCGCTAAGGAATGATTTATCGAAGTTGAACCCAAGCAAGCCAGCAAAACCAAGACTATCTTTCCGGAGGCATTGTCATGCAATTTCCTTCTTTGAAAGCTCGTTTCCGCCGTACCGCGCAAATTTGGTGTGCGCTTGCGCTGCTGGCGTCGCTGACAGGATCCCCAGCGTTCAGCCAGACTGATACCGGCTCGATCGTAGGAAGCGTGCGTGACCCAAGCGGCTCGGTGGTCCCCGGCGCACAGGTGGACATTACAAACACGGCAACCAATGTGACCACCTCGTTCGTGACGAACGGCGATGGAGTGTACCAGGCACTGCAGCTTATTCCGGGCGTGTACAACGTCAAGGCGACCCGCGAGGGTTATTCGGTAGCGGTGCAGTCGAACGTGACCGTTAACGTGCAGACCAGGGCACAGGTGGACTTCAAGCTCGCGGTGGGCACGGTGCAGCAGCAGGTCGAGGTCACCGGCACTTCGCAATTGCTACAGACCCAGTCTGCGGAAGTGGGTGCGGTGCTGAGTTCGCAGCAAATCAATGAGCTCCCTCTCAACGGCCGGGATTACGATCAGTTGGCACTCCTGGAACCAGGCGTCTTTCACGATGCAAGCGTCTCAGTCGCCAACGCCGCGGAAGGGCGCTTTAGCTCCAACGGCAACTTGGAATTGCAGAACTACTACCAGCTGGACGGCATCGACAACAACACTGGATCGGAAAATCTGCAGGAGCAATCGGCCCAGGCGGTGATTCCTCCACCGGATGCGCTGCAGGAATTCGTTATTCAGACAAGAACCTACTCGACCGAATTCGGGACTTCTGCCGGCGCGGTGGTCAATGTTTCCACCAAGTCCGGATCCAACCAGTTCCACGGAAATGTGTGGGACTACCTGCAAAACAGCGCACTCAACGCCAATACCTGGTTCAACAATTATGGACACGTGCGCAAGGGACACTTCAGCCAGAACCAGTTTGGGGGTACGATCGGCGGTCCGGTAATCCGCAATCGCACCTTCTTCTTCTTTTCTTACGAGGCTTTACTGAGCAGCACAGCACAGACGGTACTTTCCACCGTGCCCACTCCACAGATGAAAACGGGCAACTTTAGCGCGGTGTCGTCCATACATCCCATGACAGCAGAGGCGGGAAACCAGAAGGGTTGTATCACGGCGAATATCGTTTCGCCGTCGTGCATCGACCCGGTGGGCCAGGCGATCATAAACCTGTATCCCGATCCCAGCCCGCAGCTTTCTCCTGGAGGAAACATTAACGCCTGGAGCGGCGCCGCCAACTACCAGTTTGCGACTTCGGTCCCTAACGACACGCAGACCCTTGACGCCCGCATCGACCACACGATTAACAAGAAAAACCAGATTTTTGGGCGGTACGCCTACGACCGTTCGAATTATCAATCGCCGCTGTGGACGAGCAATCCAATCGCCGGGAACGGCGCCTTCTCCACCCAGTACATCCTTCACGATCAATCGCTTGCGCTGGGGTGGACGTTGACTCCGTCGTCGTCCCTGGTGAACACCGCCCACTTCGGGTATCTGCGTGACTTTTCTCATAGCGACCCCGTAGGCCTTACGCTTGGGACTTCAGCAGCTCCGCAGTTTGGTTTAACTGGTATTCCGGTGGGCCCGGAGACGGCAGGCCTGCCGCCAAATTACATCTCCGGGCTAACGACCATCGGTTCTTCCATCTATCGTCCGCAGTTCCAGGTGGCCCAGGTATTTCAGGTGGTGGACGACGTGTACAAGCTGGTGGGTAACCACAGCTTGCAGTTTGGCTACGAATTTCACCAGAATGCTCTAAACTTCTTTGACCTTGAAGCGCCCCAGGGAGTGATTCTCGCCACTGGGATTTACAGCAACACTTCCGGGTTTGCCCCTGCCGACTACCTGATGGGCAATGTGGGCGAGGCCATCTACGAGACCGCGCTGAACGTGAACAACTACATCCGGGGAAACTCGGTCTACGGGCAGGATACCTGGCGGGTCAGGCCCAACCTTACTGTCAACTATGGAGTTCGCTACGAGCTGTATCCTCCGTTTTGGATGAGCCGCGACAACCGGACATCCAACTTCAGCCCGGCGAATGGCGGAGAGATTGTTACCGCCACCAACAATGGCTACTATGGCCGTACGCTGATCCACCCCGACTACACAAATTTCGCGCCCCGCGTGGGCTTCGCCTATCACATGTCGCCGATGGTTGTCTGGCGCGGCGGGTTCGGCATCTTCCACCAGTTCATCAATCGAATCGGGTCGGAGTCTATGCTGCAGTTGAATCCTCCAGCGTTGCTCAACGTTGTGCTTGCCCAGCAGCTGGGGAGCACGACTCCCGTGTTTCAGCTGAAGAATGGATTTCCTGCAGCACAATTGCAGGCGCAAGGCATCAACCTGCCTTCGCTACAAATTCGCGCACAGGATCCCAATGAGCGCACGACCTACGTGGAGCAGGTGAGCTTCGGGCCGCAGATTCAGCTCAGCAACAACACGGTGCTGAACCTTACCTACGTAGGAAACTGGGGCCGCAAAGAAAACCGGCTGCGCAATGCCAACCAAGGCCAGCTGGTCGGCTTCAGCGCGGGCAAACCGCTGATCAGCTTCCCTTACCCCAACCTGAACACGCAGACACTTTCTGTCCAGGGCGCGGGGCAGCATTCCTTTCTGGAGCTGGCAACGAATGACGGCAACACGGATTTCAACGCGCTGGAAGTGAATCTGCAACGCCGGCTCAGCCATCGCTTGATGTATTCCATCAGCTATTCCTTTTCGCACAACATGGCCGACTATGTTGACAACCTGACCGGCGGGTCTACGCCGCAGAACGCCTACGATTATGCTCACGAGATGAGCTACTCGCAGCAGGATGTGAGGAACCGGGCGGTGGGTAGCGGAACCTGGGAGTTGCCCATCGGCCAAGGGGGTTGGGTGATGAACAGTGACAGCAAAGCGGCGGCACTCCTGGGGCACTGGCAGGTCAATGCGATTGTAAGCCTGCAAAACGGCATACCGTTTACGGTCACTGCTCCCGATGCGAGTTCCACCGGATCGAATCACGCGTCGTATGCGAACTGTGTAGGAAATCCTTACACCGGAGCCTCCACCGGTCATAAGCAGTACGCGGGGAGTAATGCTCCGGGCTTCTTTCTGAATGTGAATGCGTTTGCCGCGCCTGCTGCGGGGAGCTTCGGCAGTTGCCGTCCGCGCGCATTCCACGGCCCAGGGCTGAACGAGTCGGATATTAGCCTGTTCAAGAGTTTTCCCTTGTGGGGAGAGGGACGGCGATTCGAGTTTCGAACGGAGTTCTTCAATGCGTTTAACCACCCCAGCTTCCAAAATCCTTCGGCGAGCATTTCGGCCCCAGGAGCGTTCGGGAAGAGCACGGGCACCACTACCAATCCCCGCGAGATTCAGTTTGCGGGGAAGATATTCTTCTAGGGCTGTGTTCGCTGAGGGTTTGGGCGAATGAGAGTGTGATGATGATAATTGGGACAGTGAAATGGGCCCTGATTTGGCTTGGGTTGGTGAGCGTCACTGCGCTTGCAGAGACTCCCTGTCATGTAGAAGGGAATGCACGGCAGGACGCCCAGGCGATTGCCGAGAACCGCGGCGCCGCGGCGCTCTCGGTGGCGTTGCAAAAGCTTCATACCCGGGCGAGCATGATGATGGTCACCGCTCATCCCGATGATGAAGACGGTGCGACGCTGGCCTACGCTTCCCGCAGTCTGGGTGCCCGGGTCGCGCTCGTGACCCTCAATCGGGGCGAGGGCGGGGCGAATGTCATGTCGTCCGATTTGTGGGATGCCTTGGGGTTGGTGCGCACGGAAGAGCTGCTGCAGGCCGACCGCTATTACTGCGTCTCTCAGTATTTCACTATCGCTAACGATTACGGTTTCTCTAAAACCTTGGCGGAGGCGGTGCAGAAATGGGGGGAAGACCGGGTTTTCTACGATGTGGTTCGCGCGGTGCGGATCGCGCGTCCGCTGGTGATCACATCCGTGTTTGTCGGCGGCCCCTCCGACGGCCATGGAAATCATGCGGCCGCGGGTATGTGGGCGCAAAAGGTATTTCTGGCCGCGGGCGATCCTAAGGTGTTTCCGGATCAACTTAAAGATGGTCTGCGCCCGTGGAACCCGGTGAAAGAATACGCGCGCGTTCCTTTCTCTCTCGAGGAGGGGAGCATTTCTCCGAAGGGGCTTTATGACTATGCCACGCATCATTGGGCTCCCGCCGGCGTGCAGAATTACATCTCGGGCAAGTTCGAACCAGGAGCAGTCAGTGCAACCGTGGAAGTACCCGTCGGAACCTACAGTCCAGCCAATGGATTGAGCGACCAGCAGATTTCGCGCACGGGTTTGGGCTTTCAGAAGTCTCAGAACGGGGGTTCCGAAATTCCAGCGTCGGGACCTGCCAGTTCGCCGTACCATCGGTTCGGTTCCCAGATCCCGGCAGCTCCGAAGGAAAAGTCTTTCTTCGACGGTATCGACATCTCTCTGGTTGGGATTGCCGCTCTCGCCGGGAGCGGAGAGCACACCTTTTTGACGCAAGAACTCGGTTCGATCAACGCGTTAGTCGAGGACGCGTTGCATCACTATTCGGTTGCCGATCCGAGCGCCGTCGCACCTTCGCTGGCCTTGGGATTGAAGACGACCAACGAGCTCATCGACAAAGTAAACGCCAGCCAGCTTTCCGACGATGCGAAGTACAACGTGCTGCACGAGCTGAAAGTAAAGCAGGCGGAGTTCAATGACGCGCTGGTGCTCTCACTGGGTTTTTCCATGAGCGCGAATGTCACCCAAGAGCATCCGCCATCCGGCCCTTTTGCACGCTTTATGGGAGATCGGCCGACGTTTCAAATGGCGATTCCGGGCCAGCACTTTCCCGTGCTGGTGCATTTAGCCGAGGCCAGCGCGGTCCCACTCACGATCGACAAGGTGGCGCTGGAAATGGAGGGCGGAGGCAGCTCCAGCATTCAGGCCAGCGGCCAAACATCGGGACAGTTGGATGCCGGCGGGATCTTGAACACGCGTTTTGAAGTTCAGGTGCCGGAAAATGCAGCGTACACGAAGCCGTATTTCGATCGGCCAGGCCTGGAGCAGCCCTATTACGATGTGCTCGTTCCGGCCGATCGAGGGAAGCCGCTCGCGCCTTATCCTCTCATCGCGCGAGTCACCGCGAGTTACGAAGGCGTTCCCATCGAACTAGCCGAGGTCGTGCAGACCGTTGCCCGAGAAGTAGGTCCAGGCATCGTTTTCCATCCCATGCCGATCGGCCCTGCGATATCGGTGACCATGTTGCAGAGCGCAGGCGTCGTTCCGCTGGGGCAACCATCTTTTCCCGTGAGCGTGCGGATTCATAGCAACGTGAAGGGCCCGGCGGAGGGTAGCCTCCATCTTGACCTGCCGCCCGGCTGGAAATCAAACCCGGCGACCGCGCCCTTCTCCTTCGCTCAGGACGGCCAGGAGCAGATTGCCACTCTTCAGGTTTCCCCGGTGCAACTGACAGAGCAGACGTATCACCTGACCGCGGTTGCGAATTATCACAACCACGATTACAAAGAAGGCTATACCCAGGTGGGTTATCCCGGCCTGCGGCCCTATTTCCTGTATAGCGCGGCGGCGTATCAGACGACCGGCACGGACGTGAAAGTGGCTCCGAATCTTCAGGTCGGCTACATCGAAGGCAGCGGTGACGATGTACCTACTTCCCTCGAGAACCTCGGGATCCACGTCCATTTCCTCACCCAGGCAGAGCTGGCAGGCGGCGATCTCTCGAAGTACAACGTCATCCTGGTGGGGGTTAGGGCCTACGCGGTGCGCAACGACCTGGTCACTTACAACGGCCGCCTGCTCGATTATGTCAAGAAGGGCGGGGCGGTCGTGGTGCAGTATCAAACACCGGAGTTCGACCACAATTTCGGTCCCTATCCCTACAGCATGACCTCTGACCCGGAGGAAGTTACCGACGAAGCTTCGACGGTGACGTTTTTGGAGCCAACCAATCCCGCTCTTGTTTGGCCCAACAAAATAACCGCCAAGGATTTTGCGGGATGGATTGAAGAGCGCGGGTCGAAATTCATGGCTACCTGGGACCCCCGGTATCAAGCGCCGCTCGAAACGCACGATCCGGAACAGGATCCCCAGAAAGGCGGATTCCTGTTTGCACGTTATGGTTCAGGGGTCTGGGTTTACGACGCTTACGCGTTTTACCGGGAACTGCCTTTGGGGGTTCCTGGCGCCTATCGCATCTTCGCGAACCTGATTAGCCTGCCGTCGAATCCGGCTCTACGCGCTACGAAGCGGTAAGTTGTCTCTTACGAAAGATCGGCATCCAGGCCGAGTCGCTCCGCGATCGCACGGAGCTGTTTGTCGCGCGTCCATAAAACCGTTCGCGGTGTAATCAGGGTCGAGGCCAGGAGATGCGCATCCACGAAACCGATGCCCCGCTGAAACATGGAATGGGTTTCGATCATGCTTCGTACTTCGCTCCCCTGAGCAACCTTAACGATCGAGAGCTGATCAAGTGTGGCAATGGTCCTTCGCCGGTCCGGCAAGTTGCCGAGAAGCAGCTCCGTAATCACGAACGGGTGGATGGAAACATTGTTGCGTTGAAGCTGGCGATAGAGTTCGGTGCCCCTTTTACGAAAGTGATCGATCCACACCGACGTATCCGCAAGAATCATTTGGTCATGGTTCTTCGGCGCGGGATGGAGGCCATGTTAGGGGATGCACCCCCTAAATCAGCCAACCGGCGAGCGGCTTCCCGCTCGATCAATGCCTTGAGCGCTTCGCGCATGAGCGCGCTCTTCTCCATCAGACCGGTGTATTCCTGCGCAGTCCTGATGAGATCGTCGTCCAAAGCAATGGTGGTCCGCATCGCGCTCTCCAGCACCAATATTAGCACCGTTTGATGCGCATTCCCAGCACTGCTCGTCGACTCGCCGCCGTCGAGTCAAATCACTGAGCGACCTGCTCCAGCGCTTCCTGAACGAGCTGCTGATAGAGAGCGACGTAATGCAGGTCGATCCTTTCGTCGTTCCCATGCACTCCCTCGTTGTCCTCGAAGGTGCGCGGGATGCGGATGCCGTAAGCATCCACTCCCTTGGCGCGAAGAAAGGATGAGTCGGTGGCGCCCGTCGTCATTACCGGGATGGTGATGGCCCCGGGAATCAGCTTCTGCTGCGCCGACGCGAATGCTGCAAACATTGCGAGTATGCAGCGAGCTCGCCGGCGCCGCGGGCATCAGGTTGGTCAGATCCGGCGGCAAGATGGTGACCGATGGGTCGTCCACGATTTGGGCCATTTGAGCGTAGAAGGCCTTCATGTCCTCATCCGGTAATGCACGGATGTCGATCTGGGCCTCGGCTTCCGGGGGGATTACATTCACTTTGAACCCTCCCTTGAGCATTGTCGGAACGACCGTGGTGTGCAGCATGGAATAGTACTGCGGCATTTTTGCGTGAAGGGTTTTCTGGGTGGCCGGATCGTCGAGAGTGCGGAACAATGCGGCCTGGTCGGGTGGCGAGATGCTCGCGAGTTTGGAGAAGAATTCGCGGGTGGTGTCGTTTAAACGCGTTGGCGTTTCCCAGGTGCCGAGGCGGGTTACGGCCTGCGCCAGATGGGTGATGGGGTTGTCGAGCACGGGGACGGAGGCATGACCGCTCTTACCTTTTGCGATGAGACGCACAGCGCGGGGTAGCTTTTCGCCCGTCGCTACCCCGAAGTAGGCAATCTTGCCATCTTTGACCTCCGCAGCTCCGCCTTCATTGATCGCGAACTCGCAGGCAATTTTGTCCCAGTAGCGACTGACCATCGTGTGCATCCCGGCTTCGGAGTTGGCTTCTTCGCTGGCCTCCGCGAGGAAGATGACGTCGCGGGAGAGCTGGCGCCCACTGCGATGCAACTGCAGCATCGTTTCAATGTGCGCTGCCAGAGGACCCTTGTCATCGGAAGCGCCGCGGCCGTAGAGAGTGGTGCCCTTGACCTCAGCTGCGAACGGATCGACCGTCCAGTGCGCACGATCTACCGGCACAACATCCTCATGCGCAAGCAGCAGGATAGGACGTTTGCTGCCGTTCCCCTTCAGCCGCGCGACGATACTGGCGCGGCCAGGCACCGGCTCGAGAATCTCGTAGGGAATGCCCTCGCGCTTGAAGATTGCGGCAATGTAGGCGGCGACCTTCGATTCGTTTCCCGGCGGGTCCTGGGTATCGATGCGAATGAGATCTTTGAGGAAGGAGGTCGTTTCCTGTGCGACTTGGTCCTGGGCGCGACACAGTGAGCAGGTGAAGGTGAGAGACAGGGCCAAGAGTGAGGTGCGCAATAGCATCAATTTGGATCCTCAGTTGGAACTATATTGACACGAAGAAGACCGCAGATCCTTGAGCAATTGACATGCCGGGAACACGCGACGAACGGTTTCTTCCATCCCACTAACCAATGACCACTGGAAACACTACCCCCCTTTGTCATCCGGAGCGAAGCCGAGGGACCTGCAGTTTCTTCCCTAGCAGCGGATGCTGATTGAGAGCACTGCAGGTCCCTCGGCTTCGCTCCTAATGAACAACCGTACCCGGAAACGACCAAAAAGCGTTTGAGGGGCTTCGCCCGGCTTTTTCGGCCCACGTACGCTGGTGCGAACATGGGGCACCCGTCCAGTGCCCGGTGGCCCGTGCTGTTGATTCCATCCTTAACTGGCCGCGGGCTAGTCGTCTCCGCGAGATGACAAATTTGTTTGGGTATTGGCGAACAACGTTTCCACGAAAGGTCCGCTGTACTGCAGGTCCCTCGGCTACGCTCCTATGAACAACCGCACTTGGACCGACCAAAAGCGTTCGAGGGGCTCCGCCCGGCTTTTTCGGCCCACGTACGCTGGTGCGAACATGGGGCACCCGTCGAGTGCGCGGCGGCCGGTACTGTTCATTGCTCCATTAACTTGCTGCAGGCAAGTCGGCTCGTCGGGATGACAAGGGGAGGGCGGCGCTTCGTTCGAGTGCTGTTAGTGGGATTGAGAGGGTAGCCGGCTGCTAACCGAATTAAGTCACAACTTCTCTTAATGAACAACCGCACCCTGGGCCGATCAAAAGCGTTGGATGGGCTTCGCCCGGCTTTTTCGGCCCACGTTAGCTGGCGCGAACATGGGGCACCCGTTCAGTGCGCGGTGGCCCGCACTGTTCATTGCTCCCTTATCCTGCCCCGCAGGGGCAAGTCAAAACGCTCGGGATGACAAAGGGGGGTAGTGGTTCCAGTGGGCGTTGGTCAGTGGGATGGAGAGGGCAGCCGGCTGCAAACCGAATTAAGGAAACCGTACTGTAGTGATGCGGTCTTCATCCCTGCTTTAAGAGATTCACGTTGGTGAGGATTCTTCTTACCTTCTTGGGAGAGATAGAAAGTTGTTCGGCGACGCGGGCGATTTTTTTGCCTTCTCGCATCCACACCTTGGGGATCACCAACTCGGCGAATTCTTCACTGACCTGCTGAAAGGTTTTCTCTCCCAGGATCCCCTCCGACCAGGCGCGCAACATCTCATCGACTCCGGTAGCACGCATGATGCGTGCTTTGAGAAGGTTCAACTGCTTGGAAATGTGGTCCAAGTCGTCCTTGCCCAGCATCTCTCCCGCCAGCGCGGCGAAATGTTTTGCCGTTTCCCAATCCTGGAAAAACTCGTTGGCCGCAACCGAACTTCGCATCACGTAGGCCCCGGCCAGCAGCCGGCTGTTCTGAGTCAATTTCGCCAGGGTGATGGCCGCCTCGGCGTAACCGCGAGCCTGGTGAGCGTGAATGGCTATATCCGATGACTCACCGACCTGCTCCTCAGCCCGCTCGTTTTGGATCGCGGACTGAAGAAGGCGCGCGCGGGACATCAGAATATGATCCTGCTTTTCTTCTCCCAGCTGGTACGCCTTCTGCGCCTCAGATTCGGCGCGATCAATGTCACCGCTATCAAGATGAAGGTGTCCAGCGTTTACCAGCACAGATCCCGTCCCGGCTTGATGATGCTGGCGGGAGTAAATCTTGGCAGCCTGGCTCAGAAGCCGGAGCGCATCCTGGCATATCTCGAGAAACTTGGTATGATCGGCACCCCTCGCCTTACCCGACGTCGACCGATGCCGCAGGTCCAAGGCGATCAGCCGTTTTACATAGGCGGCATTGACCAACGCACGGGCGTGGTTGGGGTGATCGGGAATGCTGGCAGAGAAGATTTTGATGGCGCGCTCAAAATGCATGAGCGCTTTGGTGTATTCCCCAGACCGGCGAACAAACCTTCCCCGCGCAGATTCAATGTTTCCCAAGGATAGGGCGTGCCCGGTAGACTTAAGCTCCGCCTCTGCTTCATCCAGGAGGCGAAAGGCCTCGTGCCTCTGGCCCTGCTGAAATAACAGCCAGCTCTCATGGATGTTGGTGACAGCCACCAGCCTGGGCGCGTTCATCCGTTGGGCCGATCGCTTGGCTTCCTGGATATGGTGGAGGGCGAGTTCATATTCCCCCTGCCGGCGATGGGCCCGGCATTTCCAGAAATGCGCGAGCACCACCAGGTGCGGCTCGACCACCCCGGGCTCGCTTTGCAACACAAGCCCAAAAATCGCCGCGGCAGACGCCGCCTCTTCCGATACGAAGGCCAGGTGAGCCTCGACCATCCTCAAGCAGAGATACTCGCGCAAGACCATTCCGCCGCGAGACACACCGGCAAACCGGGCGGCCAGCTCATTCAGGTAGTCGATGTTCCGAAATCCCAGGTCAACCCACTGCGCGACACAGAGGAGACACTCGGCCGCCCTGGGTTCCTGAGGAGATATCGCCGCCAGTTCCTTACCCGAACGAGACAGTAACTCAAAGCCCTCCTGTATGTTTCTGTTAATGAGTGCGTGGTTGAGCTTCTGTAGCAGAGCGGGTGAAAAGGGCATGACTCATTTTAGAACGAGTCGTCCATTTCGGACTTCTCCGGCGACCGTGCTCCGCTACCGCAGGCTAAGTCAGCCGCAGTCGAACGGGAAAGATAACGCCCCGGCCGGGATGCTATTGCCCTTGCGGACTCGTCCGAAGCGGACTGACGCTGTTTGCCCCGAGCAGAAGAGACCCTTTATCGTTTGATTCAGATCAATCTGCATATCTCTTGCCGAGGTAAACCTTCCATGGCCACACGATCCGTGAATCACACGCGCATCCATCTTCGACCGGAAAGATCAGCCTTCGACAACTCGTTCGATCTGGCCAGACAGCTTTTGGACCTCAAATCCGTGGCAATGAATCTTGGAGGATCTTTCCAACTGGGAAGCGATGATCGGGATCCTCAACCTGCACTAGTTTCGATGCAAGAGGCCATAAAGCGGCTGGAGTCCGCGCGATTCGCCGCTGATTCGCTGCAAGTCTCTTTGCGCGTGTTTGCTTGCACCGATGCGCGGATGGCCTCGGCCGTGGCGACCGATGCCGACCGGCGCGACCGCAATTTCCTGAGCGGGATGAGGACCGCAGAGGGCTTTCATACCTATTGTGGCGGACTGGACGCGGCGATCGCCAGGGGGTTGGGGTTTGCGCCGCACGCGGACGTTGTCTGCTTCAGGAGCAACGAGCCGGACCTTTCCGAGGCAGCTCGCTTCGCCGCGGTTTTGAAAAGCAGGTTCCCCGCCAAGAGCCTTGCTTTTGGCCATAGTGCGACGCGAAACGGTTTGCGGTGGAACGAGCAGGATCACCGTAGCTTTGAGAAGAAATTGCAGAAGTTGGGATATGACGCCTACTTTGTCACCCAATTCTGTCAGACGTTCTTCCCCTACACTCCCCCATCCGGCGCTTGGGTGTTGTTGAACGACACGGTACGCTCCTCCTTTTCGGCCCTCCCCCTCCCCCGGGCCTCTGTGTCTTCCCCTCCCTTGACCGTAGGCTTGGGAGCCTGAACCGTAAAGATTGACCGGCACGCAGCCTGGACCCTAAGCTGGTTCCCACAGTCAGGCTGGCGCAGTGGCTCCCCCGGGACAAGGAAAGAACATGATTACGACATTCCAGCAGCACATCCTGCAGCAGCAACGTGAAGTTCCCTACGCTTCAGGCGATTTCTCCTGGCTGCTGTCGGGGATCACGCTGGCTGCCAAGATGATCGAAGCCAAGATCCGTTCTGCCGGGCTTTCCGGCATCGTCGGGACGGCCGGCAATACCAACGTGCAGGGCGAAACCCAGCAGAAGCTCGACGTGTATGCCAATGAGGCCCTGCTCCATTGCCTGGGCGTTCGGGATTGTGTGGCGGCCCTGGTTTCGGAGGAGAACGAGCAACCCGTGGCCTTCGATCGAACTCCGGGAGACAGCAAGTATGTGATCGTCTTCGACCCCCTTGATGGAAGTTCGAATATCGATGTCAATGTCAATGTGGGCACGATCTTCTCGGTCTTTCGCCGCAAGGAGGAACACCTTTCCGGCGCCGAAGCCTCGGTGCTGCAACCAGGAAACAGCCAACTCGCGGCCGGCTATGTTTTGTACGGGCCGTCCACGGTGCTGGTTTACACGGCTGGGCGCGGGGTCTACGGATTTACCCTGGACCCTTCCATTGGAGCCTTCGTCTTAAGCCACGAGCAGATGAAAATGCCCGCGAAAGGAAAGTACTATTCCTGCAACGAGGGGAACATCAGCCTTTTTCCCGATCACTACCGCGCTTATTTGCACAGTCTGCAGAACCGCAGTGCCGGTGAGCTATACGGGTCCCGTTACATCGGATCGTTAGTCGCGGACTTCCATCGGACGCTTTTGAAGGGCGGGATATTTCTTTATCCGCCCACCGCAAGCCACCCGAACGGTAAACTACGGTTGTTGTACGAGGCCAATCCCCTGGCGATGATCGCGGAACAAGCTGGAGGGATGGCAATCAATGGGGAAACGCCAATTCTAGATCTGGTTCCCGAGGCAATCCACCAGCGAACCCCTCTCGTGATCGGTGGACGTGTCGAGGTCGAGGGATTTCTCGAGTTCGTGGGAGTCCGCACCCCAGCACCCCGAACCGCAGTCAGCCAACCGGCGGAAAAGATTGCTTCCTAACTATGAGACAAGGGCCTGTGGTATCTCCGGAACAGAAATCGAATCTTAAGACGACGCCTGCGATTCCCACGACGAACAAGCACCTGATCCGTTGGGTTGAGAAGATGGCGGAGCTGTGCGAACCGGCGCGTATCCTCTGGCTCGACGGCTCGGAGGAGGAGGACGCGCGACTGAAGCAAGCGCTCGTCAAGGCCGGCACCTTCGTCAAGCTCGACGAGAAACTTTGGCCGGGTTGCTACTACGCCCGGTCCTCGCCGAACGACGTTGCCCGGGTGGAAGACCGTACCTTTATCTGCTCGCTTTCCAAAGACAACGCCGGCCCGACCAACAACTGGGAAGACCCGTTCGTGATGCGCAAGAAGCTCAAGAAGCTCTTCAAAGGCAGCATGCACGGTCGAACCATGTACGTAATGCCCTTTTCCATGGGCCCGATCGGTTCGCCCATGTCGCAGATCGGCGTCCAGCTGACCGATTCCGCCTATGCTGTCGTGAACATGCGCATCATGGCGCGCATCGGCAAACCGGTGTATGCCGAAATTGACAAGGACGAGAAGCGCGTCGTGCCTTGCCTGCACTCGGTGGGCTCTCCGCTGAAACCCGGACAGAAGGACGTATCCTGGCCGCAAAACGACACCAAGTACATCGTCCACTTTCCTGAGACGCGCGAGATCTGGTCGTACGGATCCGGCTATGGCGGCAATGCGCTTCTGGGCAAAAAGTGCTTTGCCCTGCGGATCGCCTCCAACATCGCTCGCGACGAGGGTTGGATGGCGGAACACATGCTCATCGTGGGCATAGAATCCCCGGCCGACAAAGAAGGCAAAACGGAAAAGACCTACGTTGCCGCTGCCTTCCCCTCCGCTTGCGGCAAGACAAACTTCGCCATGCTCATTCCGCCTGCCGGGTTCGAGGGCTGGAAGGTATGGACGGTGGGCGACGATATCGCCTGGATCAAACCGGACGGTACCGGGCGGCTGCGGGCGATCAATCCCGAAAGCGGCTTCTTCGGCGTAGCCCCTGGCACGTCTGAAAAGACCAACCCGAATGCCATGGCGACCCTGCGGGCAAATACGATCTTTACCAACGTAGCGCTCATTACCAAGGGCGGGGTGCCCACCGGCGATATCTGGTGGGAGGGCATGACGGATACTCCACCCGCCGAGGCTCTTGATTGGCGGGGCAACAAGTGGACGCCGGCCTCGAGTACACCCGCCGCGCACCCGAACGGTCGCTTCACGGCTCCGGCCGCACAATGTCCTTCGATCGACCCGGCTTGGGAAGACCCCGACGGCGTGCTGATCTCCGCCATCCTTTTCGGTGGTAGGCGACCCACCACCATGCCGCTGGTGTACCAGGCATTCAATTGGAGTTCGGGGGTCTACATCGGGGCGACGATGGGCTCGGAAACGACGGCTGCCGCGGGAGGCGCCGTGGGCAAGGTCCGCCGGGATCCGATCGCCATGCTGCCCTTCTGCGGCTACCATATGGGCGATTACTTTCGCCACTGGCTGCGCATGCAGCGCAACCTGAGCTCCACTCCTCGCTTATTCCACGTCAACTGGTTTCGCAAGGGAGAGCATGGGGAGTATCTGTGGCCTGGCTATTCGGAAAACATGCGTATTCTCAAGTGGATCGTCGACCGCACGCGAGGGCGCGTGCAAGGCAAGGAAACACCGATCGGGTGGATTCCCGAATACCACGATATCCAGTGGCAGGGCCTCGACTTCTCCTACGAGCAATTTCAACAGCTCGAGGCCGTGGATCGCGAAGCGTGGAAGCGGGAAGTGATCGGCCACGAGGAACTGTTCCTCCTGCTCCATGATCATCTTCCTCCGGAGATGATCTACGAGCGTGAACTGCTCATCTGCCGGCTTTAGGCATCGTGGTGAGAGGCAAATATGGCCAGGTCTCGAATTGGGGTGGACGTCGCGCCAAGCCTGGAGACGTAACAGCCGACAGTTCGGGCACAGACGTTGTGGTGGGTGCGTCGAATGGAATACCGACCACAGGAACTGTCTCGGCGATCGATCTCGAATCGGGAGAGCAGGTGCGGGAGATCGCGGTGGGCTACACCCTTCCAGAATGACGCTGTCTCCTGACGGCGCCAGGCTCTTTGCGGTGAATTCCAGTTCCGACATCATCAGCGTGGTGGACGATGACGACTATGGCTTGCTGTTTAAAAGGGAATGGGCAGAAATCAATTGCCCATTCCTGCCCAGCTACTCAGAAGGATGTCATGTGCCAGTCGAGGATTTTTATCAATTCCCCTGTAGCTCCGGTGGTCGCGGTAAATCCGGCGTAAGCAGTCGGGGTGCCTATGGTAGCTGGAATGTTCACCAGGTAGGTCCCGGTAAACACGGCATACTGCGATAGGTCCGTGATGCTTACGGTGAGCTTCGCTCCGTCGTAGTTCAGGTGGGCGTGAAACGGATGTCCGCTGTGAAGGTTGATGCCGTTGGGGAGAACGTTCGTCGCCGGCACCGTCGGCGAAGCGCCTCCGAGGTAAACGCCGGTCGAATTTGAGCCCTCCCCGGCGTCGCTGAACAGATCAAACTTGACCGCGACACTTTTCGTTATCTTGGCTCCGACGCCTCCGGGCGTACCTGGTCCGTATCCCAAACCACCTCCCGGCGAGCCGACCGCATTCAGTCCCTCCGACTGCAGGACGAAGGTCAAACCGTCCCCGTCCCCGCGGCTGAACTGGAAATCGAAGTCGCTGGTGAACTTACCCACCGGTACGGCGGTCGAGTAGTAGACGCTGTTGGTTTCGGACCCGCCGCCTGGGGCCAGCAGCAGGCTTCCCCCTGCGACCGTGGCATCACCGTTTACGCTGAGGTCAGAGGTGGAGGTGAACCCGTTGGGGAATGTGGGCATGCCGGCGGTGCAGCAAGAGGAGGAAGTCAATTGCCAATTGAGGATGCTCTGGACGGCGGTCTGCGTTCCGGTGGCTCCGGTAAAGCCTGCGTAGGCGGTCGCACTGCCAAGCAGCGCGGCAAGGTTGGCCGGGAACCTGGTGGAGAAAGACGCCTTGGTCTGCTGATCGGTGAGGGTGAGGTTGAGGGCGGAGCCGTCATAGACGAGCACCACGTGGAAGACGTGGCCGCTGTGGAGGTCAATGCCACTGGGTAACAGATTGATCGAGGGAACGGTCGGCGCTGCCCCGTTGAGGTAAAAGCCGGTGGAGCTGGTTCCTTCGCCGTCGTTATCGTGCAGATCGAACTTGATCGCCACGCTGTTGGTAATTTTCGTTCCCGGCTGGTTTACCGAGGGCAGCCCATAGCCTAGTCCCCCGCCAGAGGTACCGAGGGCGTTCGGACCGTTTACCTGGAGGACGAACGCGATTCCATCCGCACCTGGGTCGGGGGTGTTATTTCCCGTCAACTGAAAATCGAAGGAGGTTTGGAAGTACTCCAACCCGATGGGCGTGGAGGAGAAGGTGCTCCGGCTTTCGTTCGATCCCCCGTCGGTAAGCTGCAAAACGTCGTCGACATAGGTAGCGCCGCTGTTGAAGATCAAACCCAAACTTTGGCTGGGGTCGTTGCCGGGGGGATAGAAGCCTCCCGGAAAGAGAATGGACGGTCCGCTGGGCCCTCCAATGCCTGCCAGCGGAATGACCTGCGCCGAGGACACGTTCCCCGTATTGTTGAGCAGGACAGCCGAAAACGTGGCCGGTCCACCGGACATCGGGATGTAGCTGATGCTCAGGTCGCAGAGGGCGCCGGGCGTCAATGAGAGACCGATTTTGCAGTCGGCAGGCGTGCCAGGACCGGCGACCTGAACGAAATTCTTGAGTGGGTCCACGGTTAGTCCCAGGAGAGACAATGCGGCGCTGCCGGTGTTCTGCACCAGAAAGGGTTGTGGACTGTCGGCACTCGCCGTATCGACAGGAGTGGTCGCGAAGGTGTAGGTAGAGGGCTGGGCGCGACGTAGTTCGCTGAGTACCAGGGGACCGACCGTCCCAAAGAACAGGTTCCCCGCGCTATCGAGCGCTAAGCCCCAGGTCTGGAGGCCCGGCCGGGCCAAGGTAGTGAGTGGCCCCCCTCCGGCGGGCAGTTCCAGGATCTGGTCATTGAAAATGTCACTGAAGTACAAGTCCCCGGCCGCGTCGAAAGCGAGCCCGTAGGCAGTAATGCCTGGCACCACTACGGCGGTTTGCATGCCGGTCGAGATATTGATTTTCACCACTCCGTCGTCATCGGCGACGAACAGGTTCCCGGCATTGTCGGGGGCCATGGCATAGGGATCGTTCCAGGTCTTCCCAATTTGAATGGTGCAACTCGCCTTCACGCAGCCTGCGGGCATCTCGTAGATGCGTGCGTAAAACGAGTCAACGACAAACAGATTACCCGCGAAGTCTATAGCTGTGAATGTCGGGTGGGTGAATCCGCCGACCAGGATTGTTTGGCAGCTGGTGCTCACACAACCCGGGGGAACCTTCACTACATAATCGTTGGGCCAGTCGGAGACGTAGAGATTTCCCGCGCCATCGAATGAGAGCCCCCAAGGACTATCAAAACCGGCGCCGACGGTGACTCTTGGTCCTCCCGAAGCCGGCACCTCGTACACCAGCGAACCGTCATCGTAATACGACGTTCCCTGCTCCATCCACCGCAATTTGGGTCGACAAACCACTGGGGAATATGCTGGTGCCGATGGGGATCGCAACTCGGTTGTTGAAGGCAATTTGTGGTCCAAGTCCTTTGCCATGGAGCAGTCTGGTCGCCAGAATATTCCCGTTCTGATCCGTGATCTGCACGGCGCCTTCACGAATTCCGGGGAACTTCGGCGCTAGGGTTACCTTGACGGAACAAGACGCCCCCGCGGCCACGTTTCCAGTGCAGGTGTTTCCTGCCAGGGTGAAATCCTGGTTGGGCGCGCCCACGGTCGACACTTTCGGTTCGCCGAGGGTCCCTCCCGCGGTCACGGTGAAGTGTATCGAGGCGGTCGCGCTGCACCCCGCCGCCGGCGTCTTGGAAGGCGCACACACGTTCACGGTGCCGAAGTCATACGGGGTGTAATCGGAGGCTACTGTCTGTCCTTGCGACAGACTCGCGGTCGTGAGGAAAATCCACACCAGGGAGGTACTGAGAGGTAGAACCGAAATCAACTTTTTCAATGTGTCATCCCGCTACTAAACAACACCAAGGTATTCGGCGGGACTTAACATGGACTTCGCATTTGTCTGAATCTGGGACACCGCGCCCGGTTGAGCGACGTTGCGGTACTTGGCCGGTCACGATAGCATTAAATTCGACCACGCGCTACGGAATGGCGGCGCAGGGTCCGGTGCGGCTGGATTCAACCCTCAATTGCTGCCCGGCACGTATTAGCGAATCGTTTGCAGAGCGGAAGTGGTGAAATTGGCAGACACACCATCTTGAGGGGGTGGCGCCGAGAGGCATGGGGGTTCAAGTCCCCCCTTCCGCACCATATATTGAGGTTTCCATGATCTGGCTCGTCGGTACTATCCACGTTATTGTTTGCCTCATCCTGATTGGGGTGGTCCTTCTCCAGCAGGGTAAGAGCGCCGACCTCGCCGGAGCTTTCGGCGGCCAGGGTTCGCAGACTGCGTTCGGTCCCCGTGGTGCAGCCAACCTGCTGACCAAGGTGACTACCTGGGCGGCAATCATATTCATGTTTACTTCGATTGGACTCACAGTTCTGATCCAACGGAGCAGTGGCGGACGTTCCGTCTTCTCCGGCATGGCTACCCCGCACACCACCGCCCCGGCTAAGCCCGCGGCTCCCGCCAAATAGCAACGCCCAATAGCGACCTCGGGAGGCCTCCTCTAAGATCTAAACATGATCTTTGAGACCTTCCCCGTTGGTCCCTTGCGCTGTAATTGCACCATCCTGGGCGACGAAGTAACGCATGAGGCAATCGTCGTCGATCCTGGGGACAACATTCCCGAGATTCTCTCCCGGCTGCAAAAACACGGCCTGACCCTGCGGCAGATCATCATCACCCACGCCCATATCGACCACGTGGGCGGAGCAGTCTTGCTGAAGAGAGCAACCGGCGCGCCGGTGTTTCTCAACCAGCAGGATCTCCCCTTGCTGGACGCCATGGATATGCAGGCGGGCTGGCTGGGTGTAGCGACGCCCCAGGTAGCGCCTCCAGACGCCAGCGCCGAAGACGGACTGACCATTGGCTTGGCCACGTTGCCGGGTGAGGTCATCCACACCCCAGGACATACGCCGGGAAGCATCTGTCTTCTGTTCCATGGTCAGGATTTGTTGATTGCCGGCGATACGCTGTTCGCAGGGTCGATCGGGAGGACCGACTTGCCCGGTGGCGATGGACGGCGCATCTTGCGTTCGTTACGGGAGCGTTTGTTGGTTTTGCCGGACAAAATCAGGGTGTTGCCTGGCCACGGGCCGCAAACGACGATTGGTCAGGAAAAGCAATCTAATCCGTTCCTTCAGCCACAATTCCGAATGTGATACATGAAGCATTTGACGACACTTCGCCTGGAGGCGACCGGTAACTGGGCATTAAAGGGGTTTAACAGGACATTCATTAATAATTAAGTCTTTTATAATGATATGGTTGCTGTGCTTTGATGAAGCTTTAAATGAATGACACGGAAGTGTTAGTATCAATCTTGAGTCCTCCCTTGTTCACAGGTGCGCAAGTAATGGCCCTTAAATTGCTAGGCGACTTGAGCGAAGTGCAGACAAAGCGCCCGTATACCTGCTTCGAACTCGTTTTCCGGCGCTAAAAGGCTTACCACCAGCCATCCCTGCCCGGAAAAGCCGAAGAAACCTCCTGGATGCACGACCACTGCTCGCTGCAGCAGGAGGTCCATCGCCAACAGCTCATCCGGTTGTAGCCCCGGAACCCGAAGGACGGCGTACCAGCCCGCCTCAACCGCGAGCCTGGTTAGTAAAGGCCCGCGGAGCAGTAACTCGTCCAACACCCTCAAGTTCCGTTCCAAACGCTCTCTGATTTGCCGTTGCAGCTCCGCCCGCCCGCGCAACCAGCTCGGCAGCGCGAGCTGGGTGGGAGCGCTCATGGAAAGAAAGGTGTCCGAGATCACTTCCAGCCGCTCCAAAACCTCTGCGAAGCAAGCGATCCAGGCAACTTTCATCTGTGGCAGCGCAGCCACTTTACTCAAGCCACTGAGTATGAACGTCGGCACAGGGTGTGCGCCGGTGGCGAAGCTTTCACCGGGCGGCTTGCCGGGGAGGCCATAATCAAGAAAGACCTCGTCGACAATCAGTGCCAAGGCGTATTCGCGGCAAAACTCCTCCAGTGCGGCACGCTCCGCCTGGCGGGTAAAGTGTCCGGTGGGATTGTTGGGGTGTACGAGCGCGATGGCGCGGGTGCGGCCGGTGACCCGGCGGCGCAAGGACTCGATGTCGAGATGCCAGCCATGGTCGTAGAACAGCTCATAGGGCATAAGCCGCACATCGTCGAGCTGGGCCAGAAAATCAAACAGCGGATAACCCGGCTGCCCTATGAGAACCTCATCGCCCGGGTCGCAGAGCAGCCGGAAAAGGAAACTGTAGGCTTCGCTGGTACTGGTGGTGAGAAAGATCTGGTCCGGATCAACCGCGGCCGCATGGTCACGATAGTAATGGCTGACGGCCTCGCGAGCGGAGCGCAGGCCTCTTGGATCCGGCTCGTAGCGCAGGGCCGCTGGGTCGCTGAGCGGAGCCAGGATTGAGTCAGGCTCATAATCGAAGCCGCAGCGGGTGGGATTGGAAGCGGTTAGGTCCCATAGCTGAGTGCCGGCGGCGCGCAAGCGAGCCAGGTGACGGGCCCAGGGCGTTTCTGTCAAATCCCACTCGGTTCGCACCGACCACTGCCTCACCGGTTCTCTCCCCTGTCGCATGTTGTAATAAGGCAGATCATCTCATTAGGAGTTCTACAGCATGGATCTGCAAGCCGTGATCTTCGACTATGGAGAGGTTCTCAGCGGACCGCCCGACCCCCAGGCCCATAAGAACATGCTGGCGATCACAGGACTGGGGGAGGAAGCTTTTGAGAAGGCCTATTGGGCTCACCGGCTTGATTACGATGCCGATATCTTGAATGGCCAAACCTACTGGGAGACGGTCGCCCGCGATACCGGAGTCAAGTTCACGGCAAAGCAGATTGAGGGGCTCCTGGAACAGGACGCTGCCATGTGGATGGATCTGAATCCAGCGATGATGGCTTGGATACCCAAGATCAAGCAGGCGGGTTTCCGGCTCGGCATCCTGTCGAATATGGGCTACGGGGTGCTGAGTTTTATACGGTCGCGTTTTCATTGGCTGAGCGAGTTCGACCACCTCACGTGGTCTTGTGAACTGGGGGTGGTGAAACCCGACCCCGCCATCTATCTGCATACCGTCAAGAAACTGAAAGTATCACCTGAGCAAGCTTTGTTCATCGATAACCTGCAGAAGAACATAGTTGGAGCAGAGGTGGTGGGTCTGCATGCTGCACTTTTCGAGAATGTGGAGCAGCTGCAGAGCGATCTGGCGCGCCGGGGATTTCCTCTACCTCCGCTTGAACCTTACGCTGGTTAACAAAGCGTTCCCATGGGGTTCCGTGACCAGGAGATCTCTCCACTACGCTACGCCCGGTCGAAAAGCAGAAAAACCTTTCCCCGAAAGGACGGTAGAACTGCAGGTCCCTCGGCTGCGCTCCTAATGAACAACCGTACCCTGGACCGACCAAAAGCGTTCGATGGGCTTTGCCCGGCTTTTTCGGCCCACGTACGCTGGTGCGAACATGGGGCACCCGTCGGGTCCGCGGTGACCCGTACTGTTCATTGCTCCCTTAACTTGCCGCAGGCAAGTCGGCTCATCCTAATGAACAACCGCGCCTTGGACCGACCAAAAGCGTTCGATGGGCTTCGCCCGTCTTTTTCGGCCCACGTACGCTGGTGCGAACATGGGGCACCCGTCGAGTGCGCGGTGGCCCGTACTGTTCATTGCTCCCTTAACTTGACGCAGGCAAGTCGGCTCCTCGGGATGAACAACCGCGCCTTGGACCGACCAAAAGCGTTGGATGGGCTTCGCCCGTCTTTTTCGGCCCACGTACGCTGGTGCGAACATGGGGCACCCATCCAGTGCGCGGCGGCCGGTACTGTTCATTGCTCCCTTAACTTGCCGCAGGCAAGTCGGCTCCTCGGGAGGACAAGGGGAGGGTGGCTGCTTTCATCATGCTCCGCTACGGGGATGTTTTGGCTACGCGGGTGTTCGCGCTTGCTCATTGGACTTTGTTGCGACCCCCGGCGAACTGCAGGTCCCTCCCTTCGGATGACAAATTTAGGGTGGCTACTTTTATCGTGCTCCGCTACGGGGATGTTTGGCTACGCGGGTGTTCGCGCTTGCTCATTGGACTTCGTTGCGATCCCCGGCAAACTGCAGGTCTCTCCCTTCGGTTGATGACAAGTGGAGGGCGGCGCTTCCATGAAGTGCTGTTAGTAGGATTGAGAGGGCAGCTGGCTGCAAACCGAGTTAAAAAGCGCTCCTAATGAACAACCGTAACCTGGACCGACCAAAGCCATTTGATGGGCTACGCCCGTCTTTTTCGGCCCACGTACGCTGGTGCGAACATGGGGCACCCGTCGAGTGCGCGGTGGCCCGTGCTGTTCATTGCTCTCTTAACTTGCCGCAGGCAAGTCGGCTCCTCGGGATGACAAGGGGAGCGTGGTCGTCGGAAGTAGGTCGAGTTTCATCACCTTGGGTGGGCCACAGGCCCAGGACCTCTCCGGTCGAGATTTAGGCCACCCGTGCTCTGGTTCCGAGTGGTCTTGCACCCGATGAGAAAGCGACGGCGGCGCGCCACCACTCAAGATCGGGGTTGGATCGACGGACAGGAGTTCCCCCGATCCCAATAGCCGGTGCCTCGGGGAAACTCTACCCTCCCTTTGTCACCCCGACAGAGCGTAGCGAAGGGAGGGAACTGCAGTTCGTTCGACCCCCTAGCCAACCTTGATGGAAAAGCTACCCCGGATCTGAGTAAGCGGGCGCTCTTGGCGGCTAACGCACCACGGGCTTAGCTAGGGTGAGACCAACCTGATCGACAATCTCCAGGTTGAACCCGTGCAACGCTGGAACATGGGTCGGCGTATTCGATAACAGGCGAATCTTTCGGATATCCAGATCCGACAAGATCTGGCCGCCTAACCCAACTTGGCGCAAAATCCGTTGATGCTCGCCAGTGCGCTCTTCGCGGTGCAGGCACAGCCGGTGGGGAGCGACGCTGCGGTCGATTTCGAAGCCTTTACTGGTATTGTGCAGGTAGACAAGCGCCCCCCGCCCGGCCTTGGCAATCATCTCCAGGGAACGCTGGACCACCTGGTGGCAGTCGCAGAGCGTCGTTCCGAAAACGTCGCCCGCCAGGCAGTGAGAGTGTACCCGCACCAGGACAGGCTCCGGATTAAGCTCGGAACTCACGTCACCGCGAACCAGCGCCAAGTGGCTCTCTCCGCCATTGACCTCACTCTCATAGGCAATCATGCGGAAGTCGCCGAAGCGGGTCGGCACCACCGTTTCCGCCACGCGGAAGATGTAACGCTCGTTCTGCAGGCGGAAACGGATCAGCTCCGCTACTGTCAGCATTTTCAACTCATGCCGGTAGCAGAATTCCACCAAGTCCGGAACCCGCGCCATGGTGCCGTCGTCGTTCATGATCTCGCAAATGACGCCGGCGGGAATTAACCCCGCCATGCGCGCCAAATCCACCGATGCCTCCGTCTGGCCGGCACGCACCAACACACCGCCCCGCCGGGCGCGGAGGGGGAATACGTGTCCCGGGCGCGCCAAGTCGGCCGCGGTCATGCGCGGATCGATGGCTACCTGAATGGTGTGGGAGCGATCGTACGCCGAGATGCCGGTCGTCACCCCCTCGCGCGCTTCGATGCTTTCGGTGAATGCAGTACCGAACCGCGAAGAATTCTGCTGGGTCATGGGGCCGAGGCGAAGATAGTCGGCCCGCTCTTCGGTCAGACTCAGGCAGATCAGCCCACGCCCGAATTTGGACATGAAGTTGATCGCCTCGGGAGTGACAAATTCCGCTGCCAGCGTGAGATCGCCCTCGTTCTCGCGATCCTCATCGTCGACGACGACGATCATGCGGCCTGCTTTGAACTCGGCTAGGGCCCCAGGTACATCGGTAAACGGCGACTTCGTCTGCATCACTTATTTCCCTCTAGAAGCAGAAAACGCCGCCCGGGGCGGCGTTTTCTGTGCGGGTTCCCGTTCCGGGTTACAAAGTGGATTCGATCTCAAAACCCCACGCCTCGAGTAGCGCTTCCGGGATATACTTCGAGTTCTTGTTGCGCCGCGCCCACTCCCGCAATCTGGTGGAACGCACATATTGATCAGGCGTCAATTTGAATTCTTTGACGACCTGCTCGAAAGAAGTCACAGTTGGGACGACCGGGCCTATCGGCTCCGGCTTGCCCCAGTTTGGATTACCACGACGTTTAGCCATTTGATCCGTTATCCTCTAGGGAGATGAGCAACAAGCTTGCAACAGTTCCTGCACAGCCCGGCGGCTTTGTATTTCTAAACTGTCAGCGCCGTCGGTACATGTCAAAGCTCTCATTTTAAGGATTTTTTCTCCAAAAATCAATAGCAAAACCGTGCTAGATGGTTACTCTTATCTGCAACCTATCTGGTCGCAGTGCACTCCAAGTTGATAATTTGCACTTCTTGAAAGGTGGATGTACATGAGCGTAGTCCGGTATTGGGCAGTTTTCTCGTTGGGAGTGGCGGCAGGCGCGGCCGCGGCCCTGATTTATGCTCCGCAGTCTGGGGAGAAGACCCGCAAGCAGCTCAAACGTAACTTTGACGACGCAAGCGACTACATCAAAGAAGCCACCGACGATATTGGTAAGCACGCTACGCGGGTGTACAAAGCCACGAAAGACGCGGCAGGGGACGTCGCTACTCGGGTTAGCTCGGTGGCGGGTAACGTCAGCTCCGCGGCCAGCAGCATCGCGGACAAAGTTGGAGACCTGGTTTAAGTTTCGCGCGCAAGCACTTGTTCTGCCACGCGATAACCGGAGCGCAACGCCCCATGAACAGTTCCCCAGTGGCCGCTGATGTCGGTATGTTCGCCGGCAAAAAATAGGGTCGCCTGCACTGGAACCGTTAGATCGTCTGAGGCGTTTATGGCTCCTCGTGGAACGTAGCAGTACGCACCCAGACTTCGGGTATCAGCCAGCCAGTCATGCTGGCTCCAGCGAATCAGGTGCTGGCTGGGCGAGGCCCCGAGAATACCGGTCAGGGTGGCCAAACCCTTCTGTAGCAAATCCCCGACCGGAAGTTGGCTGGCTTTACGGCCAGCCAACCAGCCGGTCAGCATGAAGGTCGGGTGGGGTTCAGTTGTCCACCAGGTGGTTGGAACGGAGTCCGGCGCGAAGAGAAAGCTCATCCCATCGGGCCACAGGCGGCGGTCAAATTCGTACACCACCCGTGCGGCCGGGCCCATGGCGAGCCGGTCGGCGGCAGCCAGGATTTCTTCCGGCTGGGGCAGAAACGCGACCCCTCTCGCCTGTAACACCCCCAGGGGCAAGGTGATGACGGCTGCTGGGGCATGGAAGACACGATCGGTGGCGACCTCAACCCGACCCGGTTTCCAAGAGATGGAGCGGACCGGAGAAGACGGGAAGAATTCACCCCCTGCCGCAAGAAACCTTCGCAGCAAAAACTCCGGAACCGCAGCGTAGCCTTCCACCACCCGAAACATGCGGTCGCCCGAGATCGCATCCTCGGCCGCCTGCTGCTTCGCCAGCGCGAGGATGCTGATTCTTCCGGCATCTGCCGCGTTAAAGCCTTCGACATAGTTTGTCGCCCGAGCCAGGGCCTGAGGCGAAAATTCCCGCTGGGCCGCGAATTCAGCAAAGCTTAAATCTGCCGGAAGCGGTTCGAGGTGGCTGAGTTGGTCAAAAAGCGATTCAATCTCGGGCTGGTTTGGGCAGGCGCCCAGCTTTCCGTCATGATAGCAGCGGCTGTCGCCGTCCAATTCGAAGCGGGTGAGGCCCGCCTCGTCCACCAAGTCGAGCAGCTCCGGAGGCAATCCATGGATGAACTCCGCGCCTAGCTCGACGGGTAACCCGCCTTCGGCGGCAGGGAGAGTGAATATCCGCCCTCCCACGCGATCCCGGGCTTCGATGAGTGCGACCCGCAGCCCCTTCTCCGCCAATGTCCGGGCGGCTGCCAGTCCGGCGATTCCCGCCCCCACGACGATGACGTCCATTCACTGCACCTCCCAGGCGAGAGTTTCGGCACGCGGGCCTTGCGGCGGCAGAGGATGCGTCAGCGCCTGGATCGAGAGAGCCGACCCCGGGCGCGCTGTCTTCGGGGCGAAGCGAATCGTTTTCCCGTCGATTTGCAGGTTCACCCGGGGCGCGGTCTGCGCCTGGGGCGAGGAGGGGTGGGCGAGGGGGAAATCGTCCGGACCGCGAAGCCCGCTTATCAGGTAGAGCGACACCAGGTCGCAGAAGCCCAAGGCTGCCGTCCAACGTTCCAGATCCTTCGGATCTCCACCGAGCCTTTGCTGGCGGGACTTCTCCGCCTGCAGAAAACGCCGGTGCGCCGGGTCGTGTCCGCCGATCAGACTGAAGTGCCTGCTGACCACCGCGGCGCCGGTCTTTGAGAAGGTCTCAACGGTATCGATTGAGGCCCCCCAAGCTTCCTCCGCCTCAGCGGGGGAAATGGCAACGAAGGAAACCGGGGCGGCTTTGGATCCTTGCCCGGAGCGCAGGCGTTGGATCTGCTCGGCATCGCTCGAGGCCCAACCGGTGTCGTGCATCTGGATGGCCCGTTTGATGTCAGGGGGTAGTTCGCCGAAACAAGTCAACGCGGCGGCCAACTCGCCCGCAAGCACCGCGTGAGCCGGTTGGGGCACGAGAAGGCAGGGAGAATTTGTTTTCCGCTGGGCGGCGTCTACTTTCGCCCAGGGGGAAGCTGCCGTCGGCGCCGGCTCTTGTTGCAGGTGCCCAATCACCATATGGAGCCATTATCAGTTACCCTGAGCGGGAGAGTTTTCATGATCCTTCAAGCTGAAGTAGCCGTCGACCTCCCCACCCCGACAGGGCCTATGCGGACCTATATGCTTCGGCCTGTGGCTGAGGGTAAGTATCCCGCAGTGGTGCTGTTTTCTGAAATCTTCCAGGCCACCGGGCCCATCCGACGCTTTGCCGCCTTTATCGCCGGGCACGGCTACATTGTGGCCGTTCCTGAGGTGTATCACGAACTGGAACCGGCAGGAACTGTGCTGCCTTACGACCAGGCCGGTTCTGACAAGGGCAATGCTGACAAGTTCGGGAAGCCGGTTTCGTCCTATGACAGCGATGCTCGCGCTGCGCTGGATTACCTCAAGGGGAGGGACGATTGCACCGGCAAGCTGGGCGTGATCGGCATTTGCCTGGGCGGTCACCTGGCGTTTCGCGCGGCGATGAACCCGGACGTTCTGGCTAGCGTCTGCTTCTACGCCACAGACATTCATAGCCACAGCCTGGGATTGGGCAAACAGGACGACTCGCTCGAACGGGCGGGTGACATCAAGGGCGAGTTGCTGCACATTTGGGGACGCCAGGATCCGCACGTGCCGTTGGCCGGACGCACCCTGATCAAGGCACGGCTGGAAGAGGTGGGCGCCAATTTTCAATGGCTGGAGGTGAACGGGGCCCACGCGTTCATGCGGGACGAGGGGTACCGTTATGATCCCGAGCTGGCGGCGCTCTGCCTCAACATGGCGCTGGCTGTGCTGCATCGGAAATTGGCCTTGTGAGTGAGCGATTGGGGGTAAAGACGGTCGACGATCCATCGAGTGACCTGGGATTCGGCCGGGTGGTGTCGGAGCAGCGCGCGCTTCGGCTGCTGAATCGCGATGGCAGCTTCAATGTGCAACGGAGAGGCCGGGGTCTGAACGCCTTTTTGGCGTACTCCAACCTGGTCAGCACCACGTGGAGCCGTTTTTTTATCTTTGTTGCGGCTGTGTACCTTACCCTCAACGGCTGCTTCGCAGTGTTTTACACCGCCTGCGGACCGGGTGGTCTGGTGAGCACGATCGATATCGGGCTTGGTTCCCAGTTTTGGAAGGCGTTCTTTTTCAGCATTCACACCTCGGCTACCATCGGCTACGGGAGTGTCGTGCCGGTGGGAGTGGCGACCAACGTACTGGTTGCACTCGAATCGGTCGTTAGCCTGCTTGGCTTAGCAGTGGTGACGGGATTGGTGTTCGCCCGGTTTTCGCGGCCGGTGGCGGACATTCTGTTTAGCCGAACGGCGGTGATGTCGTGGATTGGCAATCTTCGTTCCTTCCAGTTCCGCATCATCAACACCCGCAACAACCAGATCATCGACTTGCATGTGAGGCTGCTGGTTTCGCGGTTTGAACAAAACGCCAGCGGTATTTCGGTGCGGCGCTACTACCCGCTCAAGCTGGAACGGGAAGGCGTGGTTTTCTTTCCGCTCTCCTGGACAATCGTGCACAACATCGATCAGGACAGCCCGCTGTACGGGGTCACGCAGGATGAGTTGTGCGCGAGCGGCGCGGAGTTTCTGATTCTGCTTACCGGCATGGACGAGACGTTTTCGCAGGTGGTCAATGCCCGGTCGTCGTATCGGGCCGATGAAGTTGTGTGGGACGCGAAGTTCAGCGACATTTTCATTTATGACCCGGGGGGCAAAATGGCCGGCATCGACATGAAACGCTTCCACGACACGGTCCGTCTTTCGAACGCCCCTTAGCGGACTAGAGAGAAAATTGCAGATCTCTCCACTCCGCTCCTAATGAACAGCCTTACCCCGGACCGACCAAAAGCGTTGGAAGGGCTTCGCACGGCTTTTTCGGCCCACGTACGCTGGCGCGAACATGGGGCACCCATCGAGTGCGCGGTGGCCCGTACTGTTTATTGCTCCCTTACTTGACGCAGGCAAGTCGGCTCCTCGAGATGACAATCTGTTGCGGAATTCGCCGCGAGTACCCCCACAAATTTGTCATCTCGACCGGAGCGTAGCGGAGTGAAGAGATTTGCGGTTTTCTCCCTCTGCCCTAGTCGATCGTCAAGGTCATGGTGGTTGATGCTGTGAGCGCGGAGGAGGTGTCGCTCCCCGTTATGCGTAGGGTGTAGGTTCCTTTTGCTGCTTGCTCCTCCGAGGAGGAAGACGACGAAGAGGAGGATGAGCCGCCGCATCCCCATGCAGCCAAGCTCACAGTCGCGACTACGAATGCAGCGGAGAACCTGCGAGTGAGCTGCTTACGGGAGCGGAACCCGAATAGGCCGACGAACAATAAGCTGGCCAGTGCTGCCCGACCGCCTGTGCTGCCCCCAAACTTCCGCTTTGCGTTGCCCGCACCGGTCACCGAGGAACTGGAACAGCCAGAAGAACTGGTATAGATCGTCATGGTCGCAGTGGCCGCACTCGTCCCGGAAACCGTGGCGTCGGCCAGCGTATAGCAGGCATCCGCAAGCGACGAACTGCTCGAAACAGTGAAGCCAATCGTCCCGGTGTAGCCGTTGCCAGGCGTGATCGTGACGGTCGAGGCACCAGAGCTGCCGGCAGAGACAGTAACGTTGCTTGCGGATAAAGTGAAAGACCCGCTGGAAGACGTGGTCGTCGAAGATCCCACCGTGACCACCACCGTTCCCGTAGAACCGGCGTAAGCAGAGTCGCCCGAATAGGTGGCTGCGATGACATGCGACCCCGTGGTGGCCGAAGAGAAGGAATACGTGGCAGAACCGCCCGAAAGAGCAAGCGATGACGTCTGCGTCGTTCCGTCGACAGTGATGGTCAAGGTGCCGCCGGGAGTAGTCGAGAGCGAAGTGGAGTCGGACGCCACCGTGATGGTGATGGTGTCGCTTGCTCCCGAAGCCGGTGTGCTGGTGGCAGCGGTAAGTGTAGTGGTCGAAGCGGTCAATGCGGAGACCGTGGTCGCCGGCCAGGCAGTGAGCAGTTTGTAGAGATCAATCGACCCTAGCCCGGAAGCCTGGTCGTAGCCGGTTGCTGCGGGATACTCCGACTCGCCCGTGCTCGAACAGTATGTAGAACCGGCGGTGCATTCGTTGCTGCCGCTGGTAATGTCATGAAAGACCGAGGCATACGTCGAGGAACTCGCGGCAAGCGTGTACAGGGTTGCATTGACCACTCCTTCCCCAGTCGAGTTCTGCTTCTGGTTGATGATGGCCAGCATCCCGGAAAAGATGGGTGCGTCAAAGCTCGTGCCCCCGGCGACCGTGAGGTACTCGTCACTGCTGTCGCGAAACCCGTTGGAGCAGCTTCCGGTGATGCCGTTCGCGGTGGAATCACTGGAGCAATAAAGATAGCCTGCATTATTAGGAGAAGCGTCAAGGGAAATATCCGGGACCAAGCGATAGCTGCCGGAGGGGATGCCGGTAACTCCGGTTTGCCAGCTCGGTCTGGCGGTAAAGGTGCTCACGCCACCGCCACCGGAAGAAAGCCCATCCGAGGAAGAGTCATCATTCCAGACCTGCTCGGGGATATAGGAGAGCGCCGAGCTGATGACGTCGCTGCCGCTCGCTGATTCCCAATAAGTGGTGCTCGAAGAGGAGACATCCGCCGACGGAAACTCCGTGCCACCCATGCCGGTGACGTACTGGCTGCTGGCGGGAAAATCAACCGCCAGGGCCGTGCGCTGTGCGGTGGTGAGGTTCGTATCCTCATAACAATCGGTCGAACCGCTGTCTCCCGCTGCGGAAATCACGCTTTGCCCCTGGGAGGCCGCCTGCTCCAGGATCCCGTTCAGAGTCGCATAATCCGCCGCAGCCAGATCCGTTTCGCAGTCACCGTAACTGTTGCTTATGATCGGTGCGATGCGGGTATCGACCGCGTATTCAATCGCATCGAAGGTACTGTAGTTTGCGTTGTTGCCGACGTAGACGAAGTAGATGGTCGCGCCCGTGGCGATGGCGCCCGAGTACTCCAGGTCGAGGTCCGATTCTGACTCGTCGCCGCTACTCACAGCCGCGGTGCCCGAACTGGGCACCAGGACCTCGGCGGGGTCTTTCGTGGTAAGCCCCGCAGCGCTCTGGAAATTGGTGATGTCCGACAGCTCAACGGAAGACTGACCGACGATGGCAATCGATTGGCCGGCACCGGTATAACCCGCGTTATACGCCGGTGTGACGTCGTAGATGGTATCAACATCTTTTGGCGTCAGGTAATGGCTGCCGGATTGGCTCGACGTAAACCTTGGTTGCGGTGACCTGACGCGAACATGCGCGTGCGGTCGAAAGCTCGACAGATTAGACACGGTTTGTACGACCGATGCGAGGGCTGAAGGAAGGGTCAGATCGGCTGCAGGAGCGTAATGCGTCGACCCATCCGAGGACTTGTAGTTATGCAACTCCGTGCCGAAGGCGGCCTCGGCCTGCTCTGCCGTGCCGGAGAAGGTGATGCGGGTTTTGCTGCGCGACACGGTTTCTACGGCAAACCCTTGTTGCTCCAGCCAGGACTCGACCTTGGCAATGTCGGCGTCTGCCATACCGAAGCGGGCCGCGAAGTCGTCGGGGGTAAGCCAGCTGTGGTATTGGCCGGAAGAGCGATCCTGCTGTGCGGCAATCAAGGTCTGGAGAGCTACTTCTTGCGCGCTGGAGCGACGAAACACAATACTCATTCCCTGCAGACGGGTTCCCGAGGCGAGACGGCCGGCATCGTTCGCGGCTCTGGCCAGAGGAGGATGCGAGTTGGGAATAGTGGCGCGGTCTGAGTCGCTAATTTCAGTATGGATGCGCGCAGTCGCTTGGGCAAACAAAGGTCCGGGAAGGAGTGGACTCAGTATGATTGAGATCGTGGCGCACACGTATACCCGAGATAAGAACATCTTTATTAAGCTCCGTGAAGGCAACAGAATTACTAACAATTACCTAGACGGGAAAAATGAGTGCGCGGCGAAAAGAATATGCGTGGCAACCAGCGAATAACCCCACTCAAGCCAAAACCGGGTTTGCATGGGGCGCCGTCAGCGGTCGAGACCACGGTTGAGCGCTAGTTACTCCAGGCGGAGGGTGTCTTCTTCCGAATTGTAAATTCGGCCAAGGGGGACGACTCCATCACCGGCTCCATCTCATACCCCAGTTGGGCAAGGGTAGTGTTCTGCCGTTGGAGGTAGGTCTCGTATAACTCGCCGAGCGATTGACTCTTGCTGGCGAATACCAACTTCATCGGCTGCCGCACTTCCAGAAACTCCCGAACCGTCCGGAAAACTCCGCTGAAGACACGAATGGAAGACTGCACGATCTCATTCGCCGACTGGCGATCCGACATGACGTCAAGCGCAACCTGCCATTCTGCATCTCTGAGCTGAGAGAACGTCGTCGTGATCTTTGCGGGCCCCTGCGTGAAGGTAGCAATTGCCACCGAACGGCCTTCGGTCGTCCAGATGATCTCGGCGCTTCAAATGCTGCGACGATGGCCTCGGCAAGGTCACTCATGTCAACCAGTATATCTCCTCAACCACTTACATTTGCTTGTTCGGCGCTGGCGGAGGAATGCGGTCAAGCCGGATCGTATCTCCCGAGCCTGTATCGATCTCGTGCGCGGCGCCGGTGTTTGCGTTGAACTTCCTCACTATGTGAGGAACCAGCATAAAGATCAATTCGTCTTTGATTTTTTCGGTCTGCTGGGTGCTGAACATGTACTTCAGGCCCGGAACTTCTCCCAGACCAGGCCAGCCACCAATCGAACGCAGGAGTTCATCCTGCACCAGCCCCGCCAGAATACTCACCTCTCCATCCTTGATGCGAATAACCTGCTCGGCCTTTTCCTGGCTGATGATCGGTTCGGCGACACCGCTGATCGTTTCTGTTCCGCTTTGCGACGAGATCTCAACGCCGAGTTTCATCGTTACATCGCGATCCTGATGAATGGTCGGCGTCATCTCGACCGCGACGCCGGTGTCGATATATTGGAACTGTGTCTGTACGGCAGAGGTCGTCGTGGAGGTAGCCGTGGTGTAAGATCCAGTCGCCACCGGGATGCGCAGTCCAACCTTGAGCGATGCTTTTTGACCATCCACTGCGCGGATGCTGGGATTCTGAAGGATCCGGGTGTCAGAGTCCGTAAGCAACATCTCGACCGCCGCCTGACCGATCGAGTAGCTATAAGAAGAAGACCGGCCAAGCTGATTGAGGGTCGTACTGGTGGTCGAGTTATTGGCGGTAACGGTGAGCGAAGTGGGCGGCGAGACACCTATATTGCGCAGTTTGTCACGACGGACTTCCATCACATAGACATCCACCAGCACTTCCGGCTTGGCCAAGTCGATGCTGCTGATCAACTGGCCGGCCAGCAGGATCTCATCGGGCGTGGCCCGCAGCACGATGGCATTTTGCGCCGGGACCGCGAATATCTTCACGCTGGGGATGATGTTGCGAAGAGTCGTCACTACATCATTCAGATCGGAAGGCTGAGCGACATTGGTGAGATAAAAGGTCTTGAGCGCCATTTGCCCCAACTGCTGCCGCTTGCCACGAGTATCGGCCGCCACAAAGATCGTGTTATGGGTAGAAGCCTTCCAGAAGGTGTTCGAGACGTCGCCGAGCACGCGAAGGGCTTCTGCCGGCGTCGCATCCTTAAGGTCGATCGTGACTCGCTTCGAGGCATACTCTGGATCCACGATTACGCTGATCCCGGCGATGCGGCCGATGGTCTGATAAAGAACACGGGTATCTTCCGTCATGTGCAATGTGACGTGTTGATCCGGCAGCGGATCCAGACGGACCGGTGGCGCCGGCTTATCGAGATCCTCCGCGCCGGCATCGTCCTCCGCACCTTTCTTCTTATCCTTCTTGTCCATCTCCTCCTTTACTTTTTGCATGTCCTGGGAGGCCAGGGCGTAGCCGGGATCAATCTCGAGGGCGCGGACAAATTCGACGAGAGCTTGCTGCAGCTGATTTTCCTTTTGCAGTTGCTCTCCACGACGGACGTGCTTTTCCGCGGACGTCGCGCGCACGCGATCGAGCGCCATTTTGTAGCGAATATCAGTTGGGGCCTTGCTATAGGCAAGGCCGAAATCGTTATAAGCGGTTTCGAGGTCGCCCCGTTGTTCGGCAACGACGCCCTTCTTATAGAGGCTCTTAGCTGACTCGGCGCGCGCCCAGCCTGGGTGCGCGAAAAACAGTAAAAGCATCACGGTCCCGGCGATCTTCATTCTTACTATCAGACGCAGGAGTCAATGGAATCGGTCACGTTATGTGTCCAGAGTGATTACGTACGCAAAAGGCGGTGTTTTCTCGTCTATTGCATTGAGTGAGGTGTTCCGATGCGACGACTCGGCTGTTTGTTACTGTTGACCGCCAGTCTCTGCTCCGCGCAGACGCAGCGGAAGCCGCGCCTGCGCAGCATGCGCTTAGCAGGACCCGCTGCCACGGTAATAGAAGATGCGTTTCGCCTCTACGACGTGAGTGTGACCTTCGTGAAGCCGATCCGAGGTTTAGATCAGCCGTTGGAGTTGGACCTGAAAGATGCGGACCTGACAACAGCAGCGTCGGTTATCGATCTACTTGCTCAGTGCTTCTTCGTTCCCGTCAATGCCCATGCCGTACTGGCCGTGCAGGATGACCGCGAACATCGTTCGGAATACGAGCGTCTATTCACAGAGGCCATCGAGATTCCGAACCTGCAGCCGGGCAACGCAGAGCAACGAAGCGCAGTGGAGGGACTGCTGAACAATGTATTCGGCATCACCCGAGCCACCTTGCATGGAAGCACCCTCACCGTTCGGGCGAACAGGAGAGACCTGCTTCAGGTCGAGGACGTGCTCAACCATCTCTTTGAGCCTCCTCCACAAGTCCTACTGGAGATAAAGGCCTATGTGGTCAGTAAAAATCAGAACCGGAACTTGGGAGTCGAACCGCCGCAACAGATCAAGGTATTCAATCTAGATACGGAAGCAGCGAGCTTGATCGCGAGCAACTCATCCGTGGTCGAGGCCCTGATCGCCTCAGGCGTGGTGGCTGCAGGAGATACCATTGGCATTGCCGAGGCGCTGATTGTCGAAGGCTACGGAAGCAGCTCGGTACTAAGTAGTCCGTTTGTAACTCTCGGCGGAGGCCTAACAGCAACCGAAGTACAGTTCGGTTCCCTGCCGGCAAACGCAAGCCTCACCAACTCATCGAGCCAGCAACTGCAGAGCGTGATGCTTCGGCTGGGAAACAACGAGACCGGGAAGCTGCGCATAGGGCAGCGCTATCCCCTCGAGACGGCGTCGACCACTGCCCTGGGAGCGACCTCGTCAACGACCACAACCCCGTCGATCCAGTATGAAGATCTTGGCTTGATCATCGAGGCCAAGCCCCAAGTGCGACGCGAAGGCGAGGTGCTGCTGCAAATTCATGGGACTATGCGCGCGCTGGCCGGCGCCAGCCTCAACGGCATCCCCATCATCGACAACCAGGAGTTCGTCAGCAGCCTCTCCGTGCCCGCCGGAGTCACCACCGTGGTGGTGAGCAATCTAAGCAGAACCGAGGCGCACACCGTTGAGGGCTTCGCCAGTCTCGTGCCTACGGATAGCGGCCTGGACCAGCAGACGTCGGAGTTAGTGGTGACCCTAACGCCTCACCTTCACTAAGGGGTCATCAGCTGCGAGCCACTTGGGCCGGAGATGATCGCGACCGAGGCCAAGCCGAGAAACAGCCCGTGCTCCACCACGCCGGTCATGCTCTTGAGGGCGTGAGCAACGGCCGGCGGATCCGCAATCTGTCCATAGTGGCAATCAAAGATGTAGTTGCCCTCGTCGGTGATATAAGGTGAGCCGTCGTGAGCAGCGCGCAGCACCGGGTGCGCCTCCATCTTTTCCAATTGCACCTTGACCGCCGGGGCGGCGAAGGGAATGACCTCCACGGGTAGCGGGAAGCGGCCCAGCCGCTCCACCACTTTATGTTCATCGGCCACGATGACCAAAAGGCGCGACGCCGAAGCCACGATTTTTTCATGCAACAACGCACCGCCGCCGCCCTTGATCAATGCCAGTCCGGGCGCTACCTCGTCGGCGCCGTCTATGGTTACATCGGTATACGGCACTTCCTCGAAACTGGTGAGTGGGATCATCAAGGAACGCGCCAGCTCACCACTGGCATGCGACGTGGGGATGCCGCGAATTTTCAATCCTTCGCGGACCCGCTCGCCGAGAAACCTGATGGCGAAGGTCGCGGTGCTGCCGCTCCCGAGCCCCACCACCATTCCATCCTTGATGTATTCGAGGCTCTTGCGGGCAGCGGCTGCTTTCTCTTCATCCTGGGTCATGATGGGTCTCTTATAACCGGGCTCGTATCGCGCGGGAGTACATCAAGCGGGTGAAGCCGCTCATCAAGAGGTTGATGCCAACAATCGTACCCAGCGCCCACACCGCGCTCCCCGGCCAGCTATGCAAGATCATGGCCGCCAGGATCAGGGTCACGATTCCGTCGAAGAGCAGCCAACCGGAACCAGGAGCACTGCGCAGGTTGAACCACGTCACCAGGTGGAAGACGCCTTCTACGAAGAACAAGACCGCCAGAGCCAGGGTGAGCGAAACCAGGCTTAGCTTGGGGTTGACCAGCAGGTAAACGCCGGCAATCAGGTAGGCACAACCTACCAGCAAGCGCCAGAAGAAGGCGCCGGTCGTGCGTGCCGCGAGCGTAGCTGCCAGATGGGCGACGCCGGCCACAATCACCAGCACAGCCACGACAATGGCGATCGCAATGCCGGCCTCGAAGGGCAACGCCAAAGCGAAGAATCCGACAACAATCAATAGAATGGCCCATCCCATGGGAAACGTAGTGCCCTTGCTCAGTGCGGTGGACGTAAGCATGATCGTGGCTCCTTTGTGATGTGCCCACTTAGCATATCTTCTATTCGGTGACCGAAGCTATTTCAACGGGCGAAAAATGGCCCGGTCACGAGATAACCTGGTTTTGATCCACCCTGCAGAGGGTTCGGGCCGGACGAGAGAAAAGTAAATACCGCTTTTCTCGGCTACACTTTACCGGGGGGTTCTCACCATCAAGCTTCTAGGTATTGATGTCGGCACAGGAGGGACGCGCGCCCTGCTCATCGATGAATCGGGCGCGGTCATCGCTTCCGCCATACATGAACACCAGCCGTTCGCTTCCCCGCGCAGCGGGTGGGCGGAACAGGATCCGCAGGACTGGTGGAAGGCCTGCCAGGGGGCCGTACGTAAGCTGCTGCAGCAAAGCGACGTGGAAGCCTCGGAGATCGCTTGCATCGGCCTTAGCGGTCAAATGCACGGGGCTGTGCTGTTGGATCGGAACGGTGAGGTGCTGCGGCCTGCCCTCATCTGGTGCGATCAGCGCACGGCGGCGGAATGCCGCTATCTCAACGAAACCATCGGCCCACAGCGCCTGGTGGAACTGACTTCCAATCCCGCGCTCACCAACTTCACACTTACCAAGCTACTGTGGGTGCGCACCAATGAACCCGGCATCTGGCGGAGATTTCATAGTTTTCTCCTACCCAAGGATTACATCCGGCTCTGCCTCACCGGAGTGCGCGCCATCGATGTGGCGGACGCCTCCGGCACGCTGCTGCTCGACGTGGCCCACCGCCGCTGGTCAGACGCCATGCTCGATGCGGTCGACCTGAACCCCGACTGCCTGCCCGCCCTTTATGAATCGCAGGACGTCGTAGGCCAAGTGACGGAAGCGGCAGCCGCCAAGACCGGTCTGAAGGCAGGCACGCCCGTGGTGGCGGGCGCGGGTGACCAGGCTGCGGGCGCCACGGGCATGGGCATCGTTCGTCCGGGCGATGTAAGCGCGACCATTGGCACTTCTGGAGTTGTCTTTGCTGCCTCCGACGCCCCGGTTACTGACCCGAGGGGGCGGCTGCATACCTTTTGCCACGCCGTGCCGGGCCGCTGGCATGTCATGGGTGTGACCCAGGCGGCGGGTCTTTCGCTGCGTTGGGTTCGCGATAACTTTGGTACCTTCACCGACTACGACCAGATGAGCGCCGAGGCGGCCAAGATTCCTGCCGGCTCCGAGGGAGTACTTTGGGCTCCTTACCTCATGGGGGAACGAACTCCCTATCCAGACCCTGACGTGCGGGCAGCACTGGTTGGCTTGGCTGCGGACCACTCCCGGGGAAATGTGATTCGCGCTGTGCTCGAGGGCGTAGCCTTCAGCCTGAAGGACACCTTGACCATCTTCCGGGAGTTGTCGATTCCCGTGCGCGGCATTCGTGTCGGCGGCGGCGGGGCGCGCTCAGCTCTGTGGCGGCAGATTCAGGCCGATGTCTATGGGCAAACCGTCGAGACCGTCCAGGCGGAAGAAGGCGCCGCCTATGGAGCCGCGCTCCTGGCCGGCGTAGGCGCCGGGGCTTGGGCCTCTGTCGATGCCGCGTGCGATGCGGTGGTGCGGGTTGCCAAGCGGACGCCCCCCGATCAGAGATCGGTGAACGTCATGCAAGAGGCGTATGTCAAGTATCGACGCATCTACCCCGCGTTACGGAATATCTTCCCTTCCAATAGTTGAAAGGGGCGGCTCCCTTTAAACTTGAAATATGGAACCCACCCTGGTGGCTCCCCCGGCCAAGCCGGTATCCCTTGGCCAGGCGGTGCTCACCCGCAGAAATTTTCTTCGGGCGGCGGTTGGCTCCGCGGCCGGTCTGGCGTTGTATGCCGGCGAGATTTCCCGTCACGAACTGGAAACCGTCCATCTGACGATCCACATTCCGCGTCTGCCGGATTCGTTCGCGGGGATGAAGATTGTCCAGATCAGCGATTTTCACTTTGAGGAATTTACCGAAGCCGATTTTCTTGAACGAGTGGTGCGAAGGGTGAACGAGGCGGCGCCTGACTTGGTGGTGCTGACCGGTGATTTTGTCAGCACGAAACCACTGCCACGACACTTTAGCGTTCGACTGGCCTACCACTGCGCCGAACTCCTTAGCCGGATAGCCTGTCCGCTCCGCTATGCGGTCTTGGGGAATCACGACGCCTTAGTCGGTGCGCCTGCCGTCATCGACGCACTTCGGACCCATGGCATTCCTGTGCTTACCAACAGTTTCGTGCCCCTGGAGCGTGACGGGCAGCGCGTCTGGCTGGCCGGCATCCGGGATGTATTGCAACAGCGACCCGATCTGCATACCGCTCTCCCCAGCGACAGGAAATCCGAGCCGGTAATTCTGCTGGCTCACGAGCCGGACTTCGCAGATCGTGCGGTGGGGCAGCAAGTCGATTTAGTCCTCTCGGGACATACCCATGGCGGGCAAATTCTTTTGCCCCTCTTGCCGCCCATTCTTCTGCCAGAGATGGGGAGGAAGTATGTGCATGGACATTTCCGTTTCGGGGACGGCATGCAGCTCTACGTCAACCGCGGCATCGGCGCAGTGACTTTGCCTTTTCGCTTCCGTTGCCCGGCTGAGATTACTGTCATCACGCTGATGCCGTAGCTCGGGAATTTTGCAGCCGTCCCTGCGAGACTCGATTTGGTGCGAGGAGATCTTACGCAGGAGCTTTAGAGTCTGCGTGAACAGCCCTACTGAAGAGGCTGCGGAAACACTGACGCTTTGTATCAGGGCACGACTTCTAGTCGGGCCGCAAGAAAATGTCTAAAGAAGACTTGAGCTTTAGTTAGTGGGTGTGTGAGAACTCCAGAACGCCGTCTGCGCGGGAACCGAATCTCTAGGACCAAACAGAACCTGATGGGTGCCCCATGTTCGCACCAGCGTACGTGGGCCGAAAAAGACGGGCGAAGCCCAGGGCGAAGCCCTTCCAATGCTTTTACTCCTTCAGTCAAAGCATTCGAAGAATTCATAATCGGCCCACGTACGCTGGTGCGAACATGGGGCACCCATCAGGGTTCTGTTTGGTCCTAGAGATCCGGTTCCCGCGCAGACTCTTAAAGCCCGTCATTTTTTAAGCCTCGTAGGGACTCTCGCGGAGTTTTTCAGCTGTCTGTAAGCCCCTCGTGCCCTGACACAGGGCATGGGTTGTTCTGCGGCTTGTTCGAACCAGGAAAAATCGTTCAGCACGGTGTAGCAGCTTAGCCCTAATCTTTCGTCTACTCCTTGGAATCGCCGAACGCTTACCTCCGTAATGAGCACGGAGGCATAGTGTGCTGTTGGTGACGCCCTGTCGTCCCAATTTGGCACAGCTGTGGTACCGATAAGGGCCAGCTACGCCGGCATTCAACAGAAGTTGTAGATAACTGCTGAGACACCTGCCGATCTTCTCGCTACACTCAGTAGCTGAAAGGGGACATTATGGGCATGCAGGCATTTCCACATTTAGCGGAGCAAACAATGAGGCCGGAGTTGCGCATCGTCCGCAGAGCCGAATCGATCGTTGCCCTGAATGTCGCCGACGTTTGCGCCGATGACCCAGAGCAACTCTATTACGAAGACAAATTGGGATGCGCGCGCGGCGTGGTCTTCGCGTTGGCATTTCAAGCAGCTTTGGTAGTTGCTATTGCTCTGTGTTGGAAGCTTCTGCTTCACTAGCAACCCGGAGAAGGATCAAATCGCCTTCTCCATAACTTCAGCATCCACCCTTCCCCCATAATATTTCGCGATTCTCCCGCTGGTGATAAAACCCAGGCCGCGATAGAAGCTTTGGGCAGCGGTATTATTTTCCGCCACCTCGAGGCTCATCAGGGTTACGCCTTCCTGCATCATTTGTTTTTCGGCAGTGCGCATGAGCAGGGTGCCTAAACCACGGCGTCGCTCGGCGGGGACCACATCGAGAGTTACGATGTGGCCCGTGGGACGCCCGCTGCGCCTCGCGCGCTCCAGAATGACGAAACCCGCCAATCCCCGGTTGGATTCCTCGGCAATCCAGCAGGTACACCGGGGATGGGTGAGGAAATACTTCAATTCTGTTTTGGAGTAGGCAATCTCAGGCGGGAAACATAGCTGGTCAAGCTGGTGCAAACCAGACAGGTCCCGCCTTTGAAAGTCGCGAATCATGTACTCAACGTCTATGGGTGTTGGGCAACGGCTACCTTGGCCGGCGACTTTTGCGGTTCGAGGACCACGCCGTTATAGGACGTCGCGGCCAGTAAGCGTCCACCCGAGGAGTGCACACGCCTTACCTTCCACCCTGTATCCCAGAACTTGAAGGTTCGATCCGCAGGGTCGATAGCCAGGACCCAATTGGAGCCCCAGGACGTCACCAGCACACGCTTGAGGCCGGGATCGTAGCTGAGTCCACTGATGTCGGAGATGGGAAGGGTCGACATTTGTGCCCAGCTCTGGCCGTGATCTTCACTATAGAAAACGCCCTCCCGGCCGCCCAGCCAAAGGCTTCCGTTGGCCGCAATCGCAACGGACTGCAACCATACCAGCTTTTGCGGCATGGCCATGGGCTGCCAACTTTTTCCTCCGTCCTGGGAAACAGACAGCGCCTTGCGCTGCGTCGCAATGACCATTGGGCCGGCCGCCATCACCTGACGAAATTCCTTCTGGCCCAGCACCGGGCCGCCTTCCCAGGTGGCGCCCTGATCGGCGCTCGAAAAGATTCCGTTCGCGGTGGCTGCATACCAGGTGCTTCCGGAAACGTCGACGTCACTGATACGGTAGCTAATCTCCCCAGCAGGCACAATTGCGGTCTTTTCTACCTTCACGCGCTTGCCCTTGCGAACGACGTAGGACGTCTTCGTCTCACTCTTGACGATCTTGCCCGTGGGCTGCCAGTTGGTTCCATCCCAGCGGAAGATGCCGGCATTGGTCCCGGCCACGATGACTCCGTCGGGGGACTGCGACAGACTGAAGACATCCCGTCCCTGAAGCCCTCCGCTCTGCTGGCTCCAGCTGGAGCCGTCATCGTGGGTTACAAAGACGCCGCCATAAGTCTTATCGTTGACTACCCCGGCCATGATCGTTGCGGGCGTTTTGCTATCGACCAGCAAGCTCGAAACCTGGCGCTGGGAAAAGCCGGTATTGGAGGCCTTGAAACTGAGAGCCGCGTCATCGCTCTCCAGAACTCCACCACGGTCGGTGGCCAACAGCACGTGCTGGGGATTTTTGGGATCGACAAAGACGTCGTTTACGATTACGTCCGGTCCGGTCATCCGTTCCCATTTAGCCCCGCCGTCCAGAGTCTTGTACAAGCCTTCCGTAGTCCCCGCGTAAACCGTGTTGTGGTTGGTGGGATCGATCATCAAGACCCGCGTTCTGCGCGCGGTCATGGGGATTCCCTGGATCTTGTGATAAAGCTCACCGCCACTGTCGCTGCGATAAATACCCGAGCAGGCGCTGGTGTAGACCACACTGGGAGCCGTGGGATCGATGACGATGGAAAACACATCCGAGTCATCGATCAGCCCCTGTTTGATGTTGTGCCAGTTGGCTCCGCCGTCCGTAGTCTTCCACGGTAAGTGCCAGGTACCGGCATAAACCGTGTGCGGATCCCTGGGATCAATGGCGATGGACTCAACTTCATGGAGGTCCATACTGCCGGCGGGGGTGATCTGGGTCCACTTGACGCCGCCGTCCTCGCTGCGGAAGACGCCCTTCAAGGTACCCGCAATGATGGTCTTGGAATCCGAGGGGGCCTGCGTGAGGGCGCGAATCGATTGACCGTTCATGGCTTCGACGGCCGTCCATGTTTTGCCGGAATCGTGACTGATAAACAGGCCGCCATCGGGATGGTCTACAACCCAAGCGCCGACCAGTACCGTTTTCGGGTCGGATTGATCGACCAAGATGTTGTCCAGGATCAGATCGTCGCTCTTGGCTAGCTTGGCGAGGCGCGCCCAACTCGCCCCGCCGTCATTACTTTGGTAGATCCAGCTGTTGGTCGTGCCCAGATACAGGTGCTGGGGATTGGTAGGGTCGGCAGCGAAACTTCGCCCATCTCCACCCGTGGGCCCCACGGGAACCCACGCAGCAGACTGAGCCGAGGCCGGATGACTGGGGAAGAGAGCAAGGAGGAGGACAGCTGAGGAGAGAATACGCCCAATGGATGAAGTCATTTTTTTCTTGTACTGCGTGCTTGGAATGCGGAAAAGCTCGAAGAGATTGTCCGCATTCACCGTGCGCCTGTGAGGGGTACACGGTCAAGCACAAATGAAAAGGGTGGCCATTACTAATTGGCCACCCTTTTCGGTTTGAGTTGCCTCAGCGCTTATTGCGCTTTGGGCGCCGCTTTGTGCCGGCGAGCTGGAGGTGCGGTTCTTGCTTGCACCTTCACCGTGCTCTCGTCGACTGCCGTGGTGCTTTGGACGTCGTTATCGAAGGTCGCGCCGGAAGGCACAAGGTAGTTCTCCACTTCCTTGTTGCCTTGGGTTCCAGTGCGTACCGAGATCCGGGAAGCATCAATGCCCTTCTCCTTCACCAGGTAGTCCTTCGTATTGACGGCGCGTTGTGCAGCCAGCGTGGAGGCCTTCTTTTCGTCAGGAGCCGCCTCGCCAACCACCACTGCGCTGGCATCCGTTTGTTGTTGCAGGTTCAGAGCAACGTCATCGAGGCAAGCCTTAGCCTCGTTGTCCACACGAGCCGGACGCTTCTTGTCGCGATCGAAGTTGATCGAGCAGAGCGTCTTGGTCTTGGGAGCAGGCGGTGGTGGCGGCGGCTGTTCTACGCTGACCGAGGTCGTCGAGGTAGCCGTCTGGCCCTTATCGTCTTGAACGTTGCAAGTGATAGTGATGGCACCGGCAGGAGCTCCGGTGGTGCTGAGGGTGGCGGTGTTGCCGCTGCCGCTGATCTGGCCGGCCGACGCGCTAAAGGTATAGGTGAGCGTCCGGTTTTGGGGGCTTACACCTTGTGCGGTGATGGTGGATGTTCCACCCGAGGAAGGAACGGTCGTCGGATTCGCCGAGCAACTGATGGTCGGTGGATCAAACTGTTTGATGGTGAAGTTTGCGGTGCAATCCGCAAACTGGCCAACCTTCTGTCCTTCGGAGACGTGGCCCGTCACGGTGTAGTTGCCGGGAGCCAGGCTACCAGTGTCCACTTGTCCAGTGGTACTGTCGCCGGTCACCTTGACGCCCCCGCTTCCCGTCCAGCTATAGGTAGCGGTCTTCTTGGGGTTCAGATTCGTCGCCGTGCCGGTGACCGTGATCGGGTCGCCGGGAAATGCCGGGGACGGCGCCGCGGTGCAAGCGTAGGTGACGGGAGGCGGCGGAAGAATGCTGCCCATGTGATAAATGAGGCCGGTGCTGAGGCGGGCCACCTTCAGGTTCGCCCGGCCGCCGGTTGGGTAAGGCGGTTGGGGGCCGAAGTTGGCGTGAAAGTACTCGTAGTCAGCCTGGAAGAGGCGCAGCCCAAGCTTGCCACCGAGGAACGGGAGCGCGTAATCCATACCGCCACCGACCGTCAGTGCAGGACCGTAGGTGTAGGGCTCATGGACTGGTCCACCCAGTCTGACGAAGCCGGCATCCGCGTGCACGAACGGCGTGATCTCGGCCGTCGGATAGCGGAAAATCAAGCCGAGCTGTCCGGTAGACGCTCCATCATTGTTACCGTCGGGGTGGTTCGCGTACTCAACCTGTCCGCCCACGTAGCGGTTGAAGAAGTAGTTAAAGCTCCCGATCGCACCATAGTTGATGGACGAATACGAGACCGGGCCGGTAACTCCGATATTGGCGCCCGAAGGGACCGTAAGGGTCCCATGCGGCGCCAAGTACGAGTAGCCGAGGAAAATGTCGATTCGTGAAGCTGGGGCGTCTGCCGGAGCCGCTGGCTTAGGGGCAGTACTGGTCGAATCCTGCGCTAAGAGACTCGCAGAGCCGAGTCCCACAGCACCTGCAACTAGCAGGAGTCGGCCCAGTGAAGTCAAAGGGCGAGAATGCATGCGTCTATCCTCCGCAACCACTGGAAAGTCGTTCATAACCTGGAAGTCGTGCCAAAAAATATCGGGCCAACGGGGCGCGGCTCGAGTTCAAAATAATTTCGTGTCACGCAATTCAGACCGTTGGATGCAAAACAGTCACATCCGGTAATCTACAGCATATTTCTTATCTCGACTAGCCTTAATTCTCAACATCTTAACGGCGGCGGTGCGAAGGGAGTGCGCTGTTAGTTAACGGGGATGCTCAGCAGACTATCCACCCACACGCAAAGGAACCGCCCAGCAAAGTTATTACAGCTGCACAATTATTGGAAGTTTAATGCTCGCTTTGCGCTTCCCCGCTCGCGCAAGATTTTTTCCTGGAGCAGCGTGATGGCATACATCAACTGCTCTGGGCGCGGCGGGCACCCGGGGACGTAGACGTCGACCGGGATGACCTGGTTGACGCCCTGAACCAGAGCATAGTTGTTGAAGACGCCGCCGGAAGTGGCGCAGGCGCCCATGGAGATGACCCATTTGGGCTCCGGCATCTGCTCATACAGGCGGCGGATGACGGGAGCCATTTTTTGGGATACGCGACCCGCGATCACCATCAGGTCAGATTGCCGCGGCGAAGGGCGAAACACTTCAGCACCGAAGCGCGCGATGTCAAAGCGTGCTCCCCCCATGGACATCATTTCGATGGCGCAGCAGGCCAAGCCAAACGTCATTGGCCATACGGAGCTTTTACGGATCCAGTTCACGGCGAAATCGAGGGTGGTCATGACTACGCCCTCGGGCTGCTCGTAGCCGAAATTGACTTCCCGGACTTTGTCCTGATTCTTGCCAATGGACTCTAAAGACCCAAAGAGATACCGATCCTGGCCTATTCCGCTCATACCTAACACTATAAGCCATTTCCTTAGCTATACTCTTGCTACTCTTGAAAGCGGATTATGAGAAAAATAGAAGCCGTCATTCAACCATCAAAGCTGGACGCCGTTAAGGATGCCTTGCTAGCTATCGGGGTGGAGGGCATGACCATCCTGGAAGCACGAGGCCACGGCCGTCAAAAGGGCCACACCGAGTTCTATCGTGGCCGGGAATATACCGTCGATCTTTTGCCCAAGATCAAGATCGAAGCCGTAGTTGCGGACGAATTGCTGGAAAAAGCGGTGCAGGCCATCATCGCCGCGGCCCGGACGGGGAAGATCGGAGACGGCAAGATTTTCGTTTCCGAAATCAACGAGGCCATCCGCATCCGCAATGGCGAACGCGGTGTGATCGCTCTTTAAGCCACGCTAAGCTGGGCGCCCTCTGGGGCTAAAGCCCGGGTGAGTGCAGACCCAAAACGGACGGGCTGAGGCCCGTCCCCTTCAAGCAACGTACGCCTCTGGAACCGTCAGTCCTGCTGCCATGAAAGCTGCTTTCACGTCTCACCAGCAGTTACGGGAGCACTATCAGGCCGAGATGGCTGCCATGCGGCAGTCGTTCGAGCGCACAGGCAATGGCGTGATCTGTATCCGGCGCCGCGCCCTGGTGGTCGACTGCCTGCTCGAGCCCCTTTGGCGCTTCGAGAGCGGCGGGCCGCTGCCTGCCGGACTGGCGCTGGTCGCCGTGGGTGGCTTTGGCCGCAAGGAACTCTACCCCTGCTCCGACGTCGACCTGCTCTATCTTTGTGCGGACGAGCAGGTGGAAGCCCGGCTGCGGGAGACGATTCGCGGCTGTAGCCAAGCCATGTGGGACCTCGGCTTGCGGGTCAGCCCCATGATCCGCACGCTCAAGGAATGCGACCGCTACGATCCGGACAACGTGGAATTCACGCTCTCCCTGCTCGACCGCCGCTTTATCGCCGGCGACCACGATCTGTACAAGACGCTGCAGACGCAGACGTTGCCCGAGGTTGCGCTCCGGGAATGGAGCGGCATTGTGCACAAGCTTGCCGACTTGGCCCGGGCGCGCCATCAAAGGTTCGGCAACACCATTTTCCATCTGGAACCCAATATCAAAGAGTGCCCGGGCGGCCTGCGCGATCATCAACTGGCCCACTGGCTCAATTTGTTACACCATGTGCAGGAACACAAGGCTTGGCCCGCCAGCTTCGGCAACTCGCTCTACGCAGCGCATAACGACGACGCGTCGGCGTTTGAATTTTTGAGCGCCACCCGCTGTTTTCTGCATCTGCGCAGCAGCCGCGACGACAACAGCCTCGATTGGCACGCCCAGGACGAAGCGGCAGCGCTCAGCATTGGCCTCGAAACCAAGGGCACTTCCGATCCCGCGTACTGGATGCGGACCTACTACCGTCACGCACGGACGGTCTTCCGGCGCGCTGTGCTGTTGATGGAGGCCCTGCCCCCGGCGCGGCAATCGTTCTATCGCCCGCAGCGGCGGAAGCGGATTCCGATTCCCGGAACTGACTTCGTGGTCCAGGATGGACGCATCGACGTCTCGGACGCGGAGTTGCTGACCGGTCCGGAGGGGATTCTGCGCGTGTTTGCCATGGTTGCGGCGCATGGTTACCGGCTGACCCAAAACGCCGAAGACCGGGTGGCGGACGCGCTGCCGGTCCTGGACGTTCACCTCCCTGAGGGGCCGTTCCTGTGGAATGGCCTACGCGAGATCCTGCTCGGGCCCCACGCCGCTCACGCTCTGCGCACGATGCATGCCCTGGGCATCCTGGAGCTGCTGATCCCCGAATTCCACGGCATCGACGCCCTGGTAATTCGCGATTCCTATCATCGCTACACCGTCGACGAGCATACCTTCCTCGCCATCGACAATGTTCATGCGCTCCGCCAGCCGCATCTGGCCTGGGAACGTCGCTTCGCCAGCTTGCTGACGGAAATCGAGCGTCTGGACCTTTTCTTTTTGGCGGTTCTGATGCACGACACCGGCAAGGCCCGGCGCACCGGCGAGCACACGGTGCAAAGCGTAGAGCTGGCGGACAGCCTGCTGGCGCGGCTGGAACTGGATGCCGAAGAGCGCGACATCGTGCGGCGGCTGATTCGCAATCACCTGGAAATGTCGATGACCTTGCGCCGTGACATCTTCGCCGCCGAAACCATACGCACCTTTGCCGAAAAGGCGGCGTCGCACAGCAACCTCAAGATGCTCTGCCTGATGACCTATGCCGATATCAAAGCGGTCAACCCCGACGCCCTGACCCCGTGGAAGGCAGACAGCCTGTGGCAGCTTTATATCGCCACATCGAACTTCATGGACCGCAGCGTCGACCAGGAGCGCTATCGGGCCGATGTAGACCCCGGCTTGCTGAAGCGGCTCCTCACCCTGGCCCCGCAGCGTGCGGAGGAGTTGCGCAGCTTTCTTGAGGGCTTGCCGCAGCGGTATTTACAAACGCGCCTGCCGGAGCAGATTCACGAGCATTTCCAGATGGCTCTGCGACTTTCCACCTCGGCCGCGCAGGTCCATCTGCGCAGCCAGCGCCAGCTGTGGGAACTTGCCGTCATTACCCGGGACCGGCCGTTGCTCTTTGCTGACATGGCGGGAGCGCTTTCTTCCTGGGGCATGAACATCGTGAAAGCCGAGGCGTTTTCTGACGATGCGGGCATCATCGTCGACACCTTCCACTTCTCCGACCCCTTCCGCACCCTGGAGCTCAATCCTTCGGAGGTGGATCGCTTCCGCGAAAGCCTGCTGGACGTGATCTCGCTTAAGACTCCGGTCGAAGTGCTGCTGCGGCGCCGGCAAAATGCCCCCATCATGGTCAAGGTAGCAACCCGGCTTGAATTTGATAACACGGCTTCGACCCATAGCACCCTGCTGCAGGTGGTTGCCCAGGATGGCCCAGGGCTATTGCGCCAGATCGCGGTCACGCTGGCGGCCCACGATTGCAATATCGAGGTGGCGCTTATCGATACCGAGGGGGAAATCGCCATCGACGTTTTCTATCTTACGATCGAGGGCGCCAAACTGGACGAGTCCACCCAGCAAGAACTGCAGGCCGCTCTCTCGCTTGCAGTCGAGGAACTCCGGCCGGCAGCGCACGCCGGCAGCTAAAGCATTTTTCACTTCTATGCTGCACAGAAAGTGCGGCTCTTCTTGAGGAAAAGCCGCATCCAGAGGTGAACATTCTCCAGCGCTGGGTCGAGCAGGTAAATGCTTTAGCATCGAGGCAAGGCGCGAGTCAGGCAACGTGAAACTGGGCCGATCCATTCGCAAATATTTTCGGCTGCGCCGTCATTCCCGGCAGCGGCCGGCCTTTTCTCGTGCGAAAGACGAGCTTCGCGCCCGAACCAAGGCGTTTTCCAGCGCCGTCACGATCGATCACCAGACAGATAGCTTCATCCGCCTTTTCCATTGCATCTGGAACAGCTCGAGTGAACGGGCCTTTCATGTGCGCTTGCTGGCATGGATCCGGATGTTGGAGCATGACGATTTCCTGCGGCTGGATTTTCAGGAAGCGTTTCAATCGATGCTGGACAGGTTGGACTCGGTGGCGTTGCTGGCCGAAGCCGGTTTGCCCAAACATCATGCGGTTTTTTCCGAAGGGCTGCGCCGGCTCTTCAATCGCCTGATGCCTTCCGCCATGGCCGTGACCGACAGCTCGCGCCTCATGATCGCGTTGTTTGCCCATTCCCGCGACGTGGAGCGCTTCCTGAGCCTGCAGCCGGGGCTTTTCGTGCGCCTTAGCGCGCTGCTGGCTCCTCCTCCCACCGCGGGTGGCCCGCGCTCGTCTCGCCGCTGGCAAACCGATTTGCGCCAGGCGCTTCGCCTGGTCGCCACCCGGACTGCCGGCCGCGGTGTCACCGCCGCCATGCGGGAGCGCGGAGGCCAAACCGAGGTGCAGGACTCGCCCTTTTACCAGTTGATCTTTGCTACTCAGGATCTGGCCAGCGCCCCGGATGTGCCTACCGCGGGGACTCGGCTGGAGGTCTGGAAGGTGGCGGTGAGCAATTGCCGCAAAGAATTGGGCCAAGTGCGGTTAGGCATGGAGACGACCGGGGTCAGTGCGGATCTGGTGCTCGACCTGCGGAGTATTGAGTTGGCGCTGATGCGTATGCACGGGCTGGCCCGCGTGCTCACCTTCAAGGGTGAACCCGTCCCGGAAATGCCTGACAACACCGCGGCCGCCCGCAACCTGCTGAACCAGTTGATCGAAGGCCGGCTCGAGGACAAGCGGGTTTCCGCACTGCTCAAGCAGAATCTCAATTTGCTGGCGCGCAAGACAGTGGAACGGACCGGGCATAGCGGCGAACACTACATCGCGCAAAGCCGCAAGGAATACTGGCAAATGTGGCTGGCCGCGATCGGCGGAGGACTGTTGACCGTCCTGACCGCAGCGATCAAGATGCGCATCGTGGAGCAGGGATTTCCTCTCTTTGTGGAGGGATTTTTTACCGGCACCAATTACGCCATCAGCTTCATCCTGCTGCAGGTCTTCGGCTTTGCGCTGGCCACCAAGCAGCCCTCGGCGACGGCCGCCACCTTTGCCGGCATTGTGCGCAAGTATCCGGGCAGCGCAAGCTGGAGCAAGATTTCCGACTTTACCGCTCGCATCAGCCGCACCCAACTGGCGGCCGCGATCGGCAACGTGACTGCCGTCTGCATCGGGTCGGTTGCCTTGGAACGGTTGTGGCGGGTGATGTTTGCCGAGCACTACCTGCCCGCGGAAAGCGCTCGCCATGTCTACGAAGCGCTTCATCCTTTTGCCTCCGGGACCATCATTTATGCCGCCGGCACGGGGGTGATCTTGTGGCTGGCCGCGCTGATCGGCGGCTGGTGCGAGAATTTCGCGGTGTTTCACCGGCTGACGGAAGCCGTTTCTCAGCATCCCTTCGGCCGGCGCGTGGGGCAGAACAGCATGACCCGGCTGGCTGGCTGGATCGAGCTTAACCTGGCGGGCTGGAGCACCAGCATCGCGCTCGGTTACCTGCTGGGCTTTGTGCCGGTGATTGCCCGTTTTTTTGGCATCCCGTTTGATGTGCGCCACGTGACGCTTTCGACCGGCACCCTGGCGCTGGCCGCTGCTCGCTTCGGCACCAGTTCGTTCGGCAAGGACTGGTTCTACTACGCGATGGCGGGAATTGGCGTGACCTTCGTGCTGAACCTGGGCGTCAGCTTCTCGATTGCCTCGTTTGTGGCCCTGCGGGCCTACGATGTGCGGGGGCGGGAGCAGCTGCTGCTGTTGCGTTATCTCCTGCGGCAGATTGCGCGCAATCCGCTCAAGTTTCTTTTTCCCATGGAGCGCGACAACGGGCCGGTTTCCATCCTCACTCCGGTCCAGGAAGAGAAATAGTGATTCGCGTCTGAAGACTCTGCCTGTGAAGGCGATCTGCAGGACCAAACCGCTCTCGACGGGTAAACAGCTCTCGATGGGTGCCCCATGTTCGCGCCAGCGTACGTGGGCCGATTATGAATTCTTCAAATGCTTTTACTTAAGGAATAAAAACAATGGAAGGGCTTCGCCCGTCTTTTTCGGCCCACGTACGCTGGCGCGAACATGGGGCACCCGTCGAGAGTAGCTTGCTCCTGCAGATGCGTTTCTCACCCGGACAGGTAAACTGAGCCGTCGCTTACCGAACGGCCATCTGGCTTTATTTGGGGGCTTGCGTCGATTGAGGCTTGTCGTTCAAGGCGTAGATCACTTCACCCGGCTTGGCGTAGCGCAGAATCACCCGCGCCTCGTGCTCGATGGCGGTGGGATCTGACTGCAGGTGATCCACATGTTGCTGCAGGCGGCTGTTCTCCTGCTGCAACTGCTGAATCTCCTGCTGCAGCACGCGGTGCTGATTGAGCTTCTGTTGATAGGCACTGAGGCCGTTCGCGCCAAAAATTGCGTGGTAGCCCAACAAAACGGCGATGGCAAAGGCGACCGCGGTCCCTACCCGGCGACCTGAACGAGAAAGATACAATGAGATGCTCTGCTTCATAGCTGCTGCCCTATCTTCTTCAGTGAACCGGTTCTTGCCAAGGGAAGTTTTGCACAGGAACCCTAGTTGGTAAACATATGCCCGATTTTCAGATCGTTCTCTCTACCTGCGCCGATCGCGAAGAGGCCGAACGCATCGCCCAAGCCCTGGTCGAGCAGCGCTTGGCCGCCTGCGTGAACATTCTGCCCGGCGTACAGTCGGTTTATCGCTGGCAAGGCGCGGTCGAACGCGCGGCCGAAGTGCTGATGCTGATCAAGACCAGCCCAGCCCATCTCGGCAAGGTGCAATCGACAATCGCCGCCCTGCACTCCTACGAGGTTCCAGAGTTCCTGGTGCTCCCCATCTCCGCCGGCTCAGAAGCCTATCTCGCCTGGCTGGGCGGGAGTTTGGAGTAGAGGTCCCGGTTTTTTGTTATCCTTCAAGTTGTTCTCGAGCCCGGTCGTCCTCTATGCGGCTTTTGTTCGTGGCTTTTGCCATCAGCTTCTGTGCACTCGTGTGGGTGGCCTTTTCCGTGGCCCGGCACATTCAGCGGCACAACTCCGTAGCCCAGGAGCCCGATGGCCTCGTCCGTAAAGGAGAGATCAGCGATGCAAGGGATCGGTTCTAGCGGGAAAGCATCCGCGCATTAGAAAGGATTTTGTGACAACTACGCCTATTTCGCTTCCGCCCGATGCCCCAGCCAAGGATCTCAAGCCGGCGCCAGGCGCAGTCCGAGAGATATCCATCGCGCACAGTCCGGATTCTGACGACGCCTTCATGTTCTACGGCCTGGCTACCTGCAAAATTCGTGTTCCCGGATACAAGTTCTCGCATACGCTTTGCGACATTGAGACCCTGAATCACAAGGCCATGGACGAGGCCTTTTATGACGTGACGGCGGTCTCTTTTCATGCCTATCCCTATATTCAGAAGGACTATGCGTTGATGGCCTGCGGCGGCAGCGTGGGGGAGAACTACGGCCCCATGATCGTGGCCAGCCGGCGCATCACGACCGACGACATCAAGCGGGTGCGGATCGCGGTTCCGGGCACTCTGACCACGGCCTACCTCACGCTAAAGCTGTTTGCTCCGGAAATTGAAACCGTTACTGTTCCCTTTGACAAGATCATTCCGGAGGTCGTGGCGGGTAATTTTGACGCCGGCCTCATCATCCATGAAGGGCAATTGACCTACAAAGCCAGCGGCCTGCACAAGGTGATCGATCTGGGCTGCTGGTGGCGGGAACAGACCGGGCTTCCCTTGCCCCTGGGCGGCAATGCGATTCGCCGCAGCCTGGGCCAGGATGTGATGCTCACCGTCACCCAGGCGCTCCGCGACAGCATCCAGCATGCACTCGACCATCGGGAAGCGGCGCTCGAGTACTCCATGCAATTTGCCCGTGACCTCGATCCGCAACTGGCCAACCGGTTCGTCAGCATGTACGTGAACGAACGCACACTCAACTATGGCGAAGACGGCAAAGAGGCTATTCGCAAACTGCTGGCCATGGGGCACGAGCGGGGAATCATACCCAATCCGGTCCAGGTGGATTTCGTCGGGTAGCAATCGCATAACCGGCCAAATTGCGCCAAAAAGCGCCGTGGAACGCTTCGTCGCCATTACCCCACGAAAGCAGCAGTATTCCTGATTGCCATTACAAAACTCTTACGCACGAAAAATGGGACCACCTGTTAGGTTCGAGGTTAGGCGATTGCAGCCCGAAAGGGACTCCCCACCAGACCATGGCGACACAGATTGTTGAACCCTCCTCCTCCCCGATTGCTCCTCCGGCTGAAGTAGTCCGGCGCGCGCCGAAGCAAGACGACGTCCCTGTGCTCGGACGCGCCACGCAAGCGAACCAGATCAACTGGGTGACCACCGGCTTCATGGTGGCGTTTCACGTACTCGCCGTAGCGGCCCTGTTTATGTTCACCTGGAAGGCCTTTTTTTGCTTCCTCGGGCTTTGGTTCGTGGCGATCAATATGGGCATCGGCATGGGGTACCATCGGCTGCTCACGCATCGCGGCTACCGGACGCCCAAGTGGGTGGAGTACATCCTTTCGATTTGCGGCACGCTGGCGCTGGAGGGCGGACCCATTTTCTGGGTGGCCACGCACCGCGTTCATCACCAGCTCACGGATCGTGAAGGCGACCCGCACACCCCGCATGATGGCGGCTGGTGGTCGCACGTAGGCTGGATTCTTTCCGGCGACGCACTGCACCACGAAACCGCGCTGATGGCGCGCTATGCCCCCGATCTGGCGAAGGACCGCTTTCAGGTGTGGCTGAGCAAATATCACTACGTGCCCCTGGTTGTGGTGGGGTTGGCCCTGCTCGCGTTTGGCGGATGGTCTTGCGTGATGTGGGGGATTTTCCTGCGCGTAACCCTCGGGCTGCACGCCACCTGGCTGGTCAATTCCGCCACCCATATGTGGGGCTCCCGGCGCTTTTCAACACGCGACGAATCGCGCAATAACTGGTGGGTGGCGTTGGTCACCGGTGGCGAAGGCTGGCACAACAACCACCATGCGCACCCCGTCTCCGTCCGCCACGGCCTCACCTGGTGGGAGTACGACCTGAATTTCTACGGCATCTGGGTGCTGGAGAAGCTGGGTCTCGCCAGCCACGTGAAGGTGGCCCAGTTCGACCCCAACGATCCCCGTCCTGCGGGTGTGTCGTAGGCCGGAAGAACTGCAGGTCCCTCGACTGCGCTCGCGATGACAAGGGGAGAGCGGCGCTTCCGTTCGGCATCGGCTTTTGGGATCGACAGAAAACCGCAGATCCCTCCACTCCGCTACGCTCCGGTCGGGATGACAAATTTGTGGGGGTACTGGCAATGACTCCTTGCAACAAATTTGTCATCTCGACCGGAGCGTAGCGGAGTGGAGGGATCTGCGGTTTTCTGCTGCCCGTTATACTTTAGCCAAGGGCCGGCCGGTCATGCGGATTACCAGACGCAGAAATGCGATCGTCCTTTCGATCACGCTGGGCGCGTGCCTGGTGGCGGTTACGATCGCCTTCAACGTCGCCTGGGTCATCATCAACTGGCGCAGCCTGATCCTGCTGGTGATCGGCATTCCCCTCTTCCTGCTGTTGATCGCGGGCCTCATTCTGAACACCATTTTCCTGGTGCGTGAAGTAAAACGAAACGAGCGCCACGATAGTTTTCTCAATGCGGTCACGCACGAGCTGAAAACCCCTATCACCTCCATTCGCCTCTATCTGGAGACCCTGCAGCGCCGAGAGATGCCGGAGGCGCAGCGGAAGGAGTTTTACCAAATCATGCTCTCCGACACCGAACGCCTGCTGGCCACCGTGGAGCAGGTGCTGAAAGCCGGAGAAGTGGGCCAGCGGGCGCGTAACCAGGTCCGATTGCAATTGCTGTTCGACGACGTGGTGCGCGACTGTATCCGAACCACGCTGCTGCGCTACCACCTGGACGAATCGACAATCCACCTGACCGTGGACCCCAAAGCCGAGCAACTCGCCGTGCTCGGCAACCCGGAGGATCTGCGCACGGCGGTTCTCAACATCCTGGATAACGCGGTCAAGTACTCGCCCCAAGGGCCGCAACTCGAAGTACGCCTCCGTTTGGACGGCGACGCGTGGCTGATGCTGACAGTCTCCGATCACGGCCTGGGCATTGCGCCGCCGCACCTGGATCGCATCTTCCGGCGCTTTTACCGCGTGCCGGCGCGCAATGTCTTTCGCATCAAAGGTACCGGACTTGGCCTTTTCCTGGTCCGCTCCATTGCCCGCCAACATGGGGGAGATGTGGTCGCCGAGTCAGAGGGAGAAGGCCGGGGCGCCACCATCCGGATGCAACTTCCCCGGGCGCTGTCGACCGCCGGCAAAGATGCGCGATGAGCACCAACATCCTGGTGGTGGAAGATGAGGCTCACCTGGCACAGGGGCTGCTGTTTAACCTGCGCGCCGAGGGCTATCACGTGCAACTGGCGGTGGACGGTGAAAGCGCTCTGGAGATGATTGCCACCGACTCCATTGACGCGGTCATCCTGGACGTGATGCTTCCAGGTCGGGACGGGTTCTCCGTGGCCGCGGAACTGCGGGCGCAGCAGAATTTTATTCCCATCCTGATGCTGACCGCGCGCGGCCGCCCCGAGGATGTGCTCAGCGGGTTCAGCGCCGGGGCTGACGAGTACCTGTCCAAGCCCTTCGATCTAGCTATTCTTCTGGCGCGGCTCAACGGCCTGCTGCGGCGCGTGGAATGGGCGCGGACCGAGGTTTCCGCGAGACCACCCCAGCCTCCGCGCACCGCCGGTTCGCCTTCCACCTTCACTTTTTCCGAACGGACCATCGACTTCGATAAGCTCGTGCTCACCACGCCGAGCAAGACCATTCGGCTTACCTTGATGGAGTGCGACCTGCTGCGCTACCTGGTGCAAAATCAGGGTCGCATCATTTCCAGAAAAGAACTGCTGGAGCAGGTGTGGCGGGTACGCGAGGACACGGATACCAGAGCCATCGATAACTTCATGGTCCGGCTACGCCGTTACATCGAAGACAACCCGGCGGAGCCCAAGTTTCTGGAAACCGTGCGCGGGGTCGGCTACCGCTTCCTGCCCGAGTAACACCTTTTCGCCATTGCCGGTCTTTGGCGCCCGGGGCACACTCCTTACTAGCAGCATGCTCTCCCTCCTTTGGGTGCGCCGGCAAGGTCGATACATTCCACCACGTCGTGGAATATCGCTCGGACGTTACGCGCGGCGGTTTTACCTCGCGCACCCCTTCTCTCCCCAGAATGCTCTAGACTGTACCCAGTAGATCGGGAACTCTTCTGTGCGCCTTTTTACCCGCTATATCTGGAAGGAAGTGCTGTCGCACGCCCTGCTCGGCGGCGCCCTGTTCACTTTCATCCTGATCATGAAATACCTGGGGCAGCTGCTGGAGATGGCGGCGCGCAACAGTGCTTCTCTGGGCAGCGTGGCCAAGATTTTCCTGTTTCTGCTGCCGAACACTCTGAGCTTCACGATTCCGATGGCGGTGCTGGTGGGCGTTTTGCTGGGCCTGAGCCGGCTGGCCGCGGATAGCGAAATCACTGCCATGCGGGCCGTGGGCGTCGGGGTCTGGTTTTTTGTCCGGGTGGTCTCGGTGATCGCCGTTATTGGCTGGGGAGTATCGCTGGCCGATTCGCTTTACATCGCCCCCAAAGCCACCGCCGCACTGTTGCACCTGGAGAGCACGCTCAAAAATGAACAGGCCTCGTTTGCGGTGGAGCCGCGCGTCTTCTACGAAGACTTCAAGAACTATGTGCTGTACGTGCAGGATATCCGGCCCGGCACGGGAGCCTCACGGTGGCAGCGGATTTTCCTCGCCGACCTGAGTGACCCAACCTCACCCAAGGTCACCACCGCCGAAGACGCGGTGGTTGCCGACAGCGGCGCGCATACCATCGTTATGCGTCTGCGCAATGGTACCGAGCATGAGCAGGTAAGCGACAACGGCACCCCGCAATACCAGGTTTCCACCTTCCTGGAATCTACGATTCCGTTGACCATCAGTGCCCAGGAAGATCCGCACATCGGCCGCAATGACACCCCTATTCTCGCCATGAGCAACCGGGTGCTCTATGAACACACCAAGGGACCCGGCGGTCGACCCTACCTGATCGAACTGCACAAGCGGTTTGCTTATCCAGCAGCGTGCCTGGTCTTAATGCTGATCGGAATTCCGCTTGGCCTCTCGTCGCGGCGGGGCGGGAAAAGTGCCGGTTTCGTGGTGACCATCGCACTTGTATTTGTTTACTACTTCTTCTCGTCGACGGGTGTCGCCTTGGCTCGGGAGGGCAAGGTCTCAGTCTTTATCGGGGTATGGTCGGCCAACCTTCTCTTCGCGTTTTTCGGGCTGCTGCTGTTGCGGCAAATGGCAGTGGGCGGAGCGATGGGCACGCAATTCGCTGCGATTTGGAGCAAGCTCAAGAGCACGCGGCTCCTGAGCCCGAGAAACGAGCCCAGCCAGGCTGAGCCGAACAAGCACCAGAGGGGGCGGTTTCCCCTCATTCTCGACGACTACGTGCTGCGTGAGTTTCTCACCACGTTTGCCATGGTGCTGGTGAGTTTCGTGCTGCTGATGCTGGTGTTTACCTTTTTTGAGTTGCTGGGTGACATCATCCGCAACCGCACTCCGCTGGTCACCGTAGGCGAATATCTGATCGACCTGACGCCCAGCATGATCTACAACATCGCACCGCTGGGGGTTCTGGTGGCGGTGCTGGTGACCTTTGGCGTGCTCACCCGGACGAGCGAGTTTACCGCCATGAAGGCTACGGGTATCAGCCTGTACCGGGTGATGGTGCCCATCGTGGTGGTGTCGGCGCTGATCGCTGTCATCCTGTTCCTGTTCGATGAGTCCTACCTGCCCAGCGCGAACCGGCGGCAGGAGGCGCTGCGCAGCGTCATCAAAGGCAGGCCGGCGCAAACGTTTTTGAGGCCTGACCAGAAGTGGATCTTCGGCACGCAGGAGCCCGGAAAGCCTGGACGGATTTACTACTACCAGTTTTTTGACCCGGAACAGGATCGCTTCGCTAATCTCACAGTTTTCGAATTCAATCCGGAGAATTTTTCTCTTTCGCGCCGCATCTTTGCCTCCAGCGTCTACTGGGAACCGCAATTGCAGCAATGGGTGTTTGAGCACGGGTGGGAGCGCCGCTTCGATGGCGAAGCCGTGAGCAGCTATAGCCAGTTCAATGTCGAAAGCTTTCCCGAAATTGTCGAACGGCCGCAATATTTCACCAAGCAAGCCCTGCAATCCCAAGAGATGACGTTCGGCCAGTTGCAACGATACATCCGCGACCTGCGGCAAAGCGGCTTTGACACCAAACAGCTCAGCGTGCAGCTCAACCTCAAGATTGCCTATCCGCTGGTCACCCTCGTCATGGCAGTTCTGGCTATTCCTTTCGCCTTATCCATGGGCAAACGGGGCTCTCTTACCGGCATTGCGACCGCGATCGGACTGGCGATCGCTTATTGGGTCGTGAAGGGCATGTTTGAGGCCCTGGGCAACGTGAATCTGTTGCCTACGCTGCTGGCGGCCTGGTCGCCGGACCTGCTCTTCGGCCTCACCGGAGCCTATCTGCTGCTGCGGACGCCGACCTAAGCGCCATTTAGAATAGAGCCAGCATGCTTGCCACGCTCCGGCCTCTATTCCCCTACCTACACCGCTATCGCCGCGATTTTGCTTGGGGCGGCCTGGTCGCTGTGGCTGCGAATATCATCTGGATTTTCTTCCCGCAAGTTCTCCGCGTCGCCATCGATGACCTTAACCATGGTGTGACGCGGCAGAAGATCTTTCTTTATGCCGGGATGCTGGTGGGGATCTCCGCCGCCAAAGGCGTCTTTCTCTTTCTGACCCGCTGGATCATCATCGGCATTTCGCGGGAGATCGAGTTTGACCTGCGCAACGATCTCTTCCGCCACTTGGAGCGGCAACCGGCAGCTTACTTCCAGCAGCATCGCACCGGCGACATCATGGCCCGGATGACCAACGACTTGAACGCCGTGCGCCAACTGCTGGGCCCGGCGATCATGTACAGCGCCAACACGATCTTGTTCTCCATCGGGGCATTGTATTTCCTGCTCCGCATCAGCCCCAGGCTGACCTTGGTCGCTCTGGTTCCTTTGCCGTTAGCGAGCATTCTGGTGCAGGTGTTGGGGCGCAAGATCCATGAACGCTTCGAGCGCATTCAGGCGATGTACTCGGAGATTTCCGCACAGGCACAGGAAAATTTCTCCGGCGCCCGGCTGGTGCGCGCCTTTGCCCAGGAAGAAGCCCAGATTGCCGCTTTCGAAAAATCGAATCAGGAAAACATTCGCCGGGGGCTGCGCCTGGTTCAGCTGATGGGCATGCTGTGGCCCACGCTGGAGTTCGTGTTGGGTTTGGCGATGGCTATTACGCTGTTGGTGGGCGGCCATGAAGTGCTTGGACATCGCATCAGCATCGGCGATTTTGTGGCCTTCAACACCTACATGGTCATGCTGATGTGGCCGGTCATCGCCTTAGGCTGGGTGGTCAACCTGTGGCAGCGAGGCACCGCGTCGGTGGTGCGCATCGATGAGTTGCTGTCGGATAAGCCCACGATCGACGACGCGATAGCCGATACTTCTCTGCCCAGCGATCTGAAGTTGAGCGGCGACATCGAGTTTCGCGATCTGAACTTTTCCTACTCTGGCGCAGACTCCGGCCGCTCCGAGGTACTGCATTCGCTGTCGCTCAAAGTTCCCGCCGGCAGCAGTCTCGCGATCGTGGGGCCGACCGGGTCGGGGAAATCAACCCTGGTCAACCTGATTCCGCGACTTTATGACGCCGAGCCGGGTATGGTGCTGATCGACGGGAGACCCATAAGGGATTATTCGCTGGAGCTGCTGCGATCGAACATTGGATTCGTTCCCCAGGAGACGTTTTTATTCAGCCAGACCATTCGCGGCAACATTGCCTTTGGTGCTCCTTTGGCTACGGACAGCGAGGTGCTGCGAGCCGCAGAGGCGGCGCACATCCGCCGCGAATTCGAGGAGTTCCCTGCCGGCTTCGAAACCATCGTGGGAGAGCGTGGAATCACCCTCTCCGGCGGACAAAAGCAGCGGACAGCCATCGCCCGGGCGGTGATCCGCAACCCCCGCATTCTGATTCTGGACGACGCACTGGCGAGTGTTGACACTTACACCGAAGAGCAGATTCTGGGCGAATTGCAGCGGGTGATGGAGGGGCGGACCACTTTATTCATTTCCCACCGCATATCCACGGTTCGCCATGCGGATCAGATTGCCGTGCTGGTGGCCGGCCGCATCGCGGAGTTGGGTACGCATGAGGAGCTGCTGGCCAAAAACGGCTACTATGCCGATCTCTTCCAGAAGCAACTGCTGGAAGAAGAACTAGCGGTCGCCCGTTAGGGTCAGCGGCAATAGACGTCGATGGTTCTCGGCTTGTGTATCTGCGTAAGAACCTAAATCAACCGCGATTTAAACACGGCAATCAACCCCGATCAGTAACAAATCTTGATGGGTGCCCCATGTTCGCACCAGCGTACGTGGGCCGATTATGAATTCTTCGAATGCTTTCACTCAAGGGCTAGAAGCGTTTGATGGGCTTCGCCCGTCTTTTTCGGCACACGTACGCTGGTGCGAACATGGGGCACCCGTCAGATTTGTTAATGATCGGGGTTGGTTCCGCGTCGAGAGCGCCGTTGATGCCGGTTCTCATGCGGCGTCTTGAGCCCTACCAGCACGCGTTTCTCCTTGCGCCTCACGTCAACCTGTAACAAACTGAAGTTGGGACCCGTAACCATCCAGTCACAATTCCACCGGGAGGCGACTCAATGAGTCTGACTCGACGTGTCTTCCTGGAGCGCATTGCCCAGCTTGGCGGCTACTCGGCGGCGTTCCGCACTATGCATGTCCTCGGAATGACCCCTGAGGTTGGTAAGTCTCCCCTGCCTCGGCTCAGCGCGGATTTCGGCAAGGGCAAAAGTGTCGTCATCCTGGGCGCCGGCATAGCAGGCTTGGTCTCTGCTTACGAACTTTGCAAGGTGGGATTCAGCTGTACCATCCTTGAAGCGCGCAACCGCCCCGGCGGCCGTAGCTGGTCGGTTCGTAACGGAACCAAGGTGGAGTTTACCGACGGAACCGTCCAGAACTGCTCCTGGTCGGAAGATAGCTACATGAATCCGGGACCCGCGCGCATCCCCTCCATCCATACCCATCTGCTCAACTATTGCCAGGAGCTGGGCGTGCCTTTGGAGGTCGAGGTGAACATGTCCCGCTCCGCGCTAATGCAGTCTGCGAAGCTGAACTCGGGTGTGCCCGTGGAGCAGCGCCAGGTGGTCCACGATACGCGCGGCTACCTGGCAGAGTTACTCACGAAATGCGTCCATGCGGACACGCTGGACAGCGCGCTCTCGAAAGAAGATACGTCGCTGCTGATGAGCTTCCTCGAAGACTTCGGCGATCTGGATAAGAACGGCAAATACACTGGCACCATGCGCGCCGGCTTTGTGACGCCGCGGGGCGCAGGGCCGATTGAACATGTGCTGCACCAGCCCTTGAAGTTTCATGAGCTGTTGGCGGCCGACTTAGCCAAGGGCGAATTCTACGATGATGAGATCGACTGGCAAGCGACGATGTTCCAGCCGATCGGAGGCATGGACCGCATTCCCTACGGTTTCGCCCGGGCGCTGCCGGAAACGATGATCCAATACGAGAGCCCGGTGAGCGAGATTACTACCGGCGCCGACAAGGTCACCGTGGCCTACTCCAAGGCCGGAGCCACCAAGACCATCAGCGCCGACTATTGCATCTGCACTTTGCCTCTCGCTATCCTGGCGAAGACCAAGAACAATTTCTCCCCCGAAGCCAATCAGGCCTTTGCCGCCATGCCGATGGCCGCGGCCTACAAGATCGCCTGGGAATCCCCGCGGTTCTGGGAAAAAGACAACCATATCTACGGCGGTATTTCGTTCCTCCAGGACATCATCGACATCGTGTGGTATCCCAGCGCCAAGCTCTTCTCCCCCAAGGGCGTCGTGATTGCCGGCTTCGGCACGGAACGCAACGACATGGCGGGCATGGCCAGAAACATGGGTGGCGGCGACGGAGAGCTTACGCCGTTCGGGGCCTTACCTTCGATGGAGGCAAAGTTCGCCGCGTCCCGGGCCGCGGTCGAGAAGCTGCATCCCGGCCGCTCACACCTGTTAGACAAACCGATGTACGTGAGTTGGGCGAAGATTCCCTACTCCCTTGGTTGTTTCGCGAACAACCGCCTGCCGCAGAGCCTCGGGGCGTACAAACAATTGGAGAAACCCGAAGGCCGCACTTACTTTGCCGGAGACTACCTGTCACACCTGGTTGCGTGGCAAGAGGGCGCCGTCTTATCCGCGCACCACACCATCGAACGCATCGCCGGCCAGGTGAAAAGCTGACGAGGACTTACCCCGAGTTTCGCAAGGAATCCGTTCGCGGGTATCTACATCGTTCCACTGCGCCCGGGGACGATTGGCTGATCCTGACCCACGGTGCGGGAGCGAACTGCAATGCTCCTTTGCTGGTTGCTCTGGCAGATGCATTCGCCGCCGGCGGGATTACGGTTCTGCGGTGCGATCTGCCGTTTCGCCAGGAACGGCCGCATGGACCGCCGCCACGAGGCAGCGCGGAACGTGACCAACAAGGACTGCGCGCGGCAGTCACAGCCGCGCGGCAACAGACTTCAGGCCGTGTCTTCCTCGGTGGACATTCCTATGGAGGAAGGCAGGCGTCCATGCTGGCAGCCGCTGAACCGGGGCTCACGGATTCGCTTCTGTTGCTTTCCTACCCTTTGCATCCGCCGCGGCGGCCGGAGGAGCTGCGCACCGCACACTTCCCTCACCTGCAAACCCCGGCGCTCTTCGTGCACGGGGTCCGTGACGGCTTCGGGTCGATCGATGAATTGACGGAAGCCTTGACACTCATTCCCGCGCCAACCACGCTGCTCCCCGTCAATGCTGCCGGTCATGAGTTGCTGACCAACAAGAATCGCGACGAGCTGCCGGCAGCTATCGTGGAGGCGTTCCTGTCTTTTCAAAGATGAGAAAGTAGTCCTGGCCGTCGGCCTTGGTGAAGTCGTAGCGGGCGACCTGGCGGAAACCAGCATGCTTGAGCTCGGTGCGGACGATAGATTCGTCCAGGCCGTGGTTAGCGCCATTTCCGTTGCGGTCGATGATGCCGAACCGAGCACCCGGCTTGAGCGCAGCCCGCAGGTTGGCGAGCACCAGCTCGGGATGAGCGATCTCGTGATAGACCTTCAGCATCAGGGCGGCGTCGAGGGAGCCGGGCTGAAGCTTCGGGTCGTCGGGCGTGCCCAGAATGGTCTCTATATCGCCGAGGTGCTCGCGCTGGGCGCGCTGCTGGATGTAGGCGATGGCCTTGGGATTGATGTCTTCGGCAAGGACGCGGCCGTTGGGAGCGACGCGGCGGGCGGCCCGGACACTGAACCAGCCGCTGCCGGCCCCGATGTCGGCGACCGTGGCGCCCGGCTTGAGGTTCAGCAGGTCCATGACGCGGTCGATCTGGAGACGCTTGTCGCGGTCAGGGGTCTCAAAGATGCTGAGATCCCCGGCGTAAGGTGTGCTGGTGGGGCGTGAGGGAGTGGCCGTGCTCTGCGCCGGCAGGGTTGCCGGGAGGAGAAAGGCGATGGCAATGAGAGCGGGGAGGACTTTGCGACGGCTGATCACGGCGGTAACCTGACCTTCGGGTTGACAGCGCTTCTATCATACTTGGCGGAAAACCAAAGCTGCGGCGGTCACGTAACCTCTTTGGCTTTTCCGGAGTCTCATTCGCAGCATGTTGCTCCTGTTGATAGCGTATTTCGGCGGCGTACTCACGATTCTCAGCCCGTGCATCTTGCCGGTGCTGCCGTTCGTGTTTGCCCGCTCGGACCAGCCTTTTCGTAAGAGTGGCTTGCCATTGCTGGTTGGCATGGCCATTACGTTTGTCCTGGTTGCCAGCCTGGCAACGGTGGGCGGCGGCTGGGCGGTACGAGCGAATCAGTTCGGCCGGATCGCAGCGTTGGTTCTGTTTGGATTGTTTGGCCTCACGTTGCTGTTTTCGTCGCTGGCGGAGCGGCTTTCCCGCCCGCTCGTACGGCTGGGCAATCGGCTGTCTAATAATTCGGATGCGAGTGTTTTGAATTCCTTCCTGCTTGGGATCGGGACCGGATTGCTCTGGGCGCCCTGCGCCGGACCAATTCTGGGCCTGATTCTGACCGGGGCAGCCCTGCAGGGGGCGAGCGCCCATACCGCTATTTTGCTGTTGAGCTATGCGGCAGGAGCGGCCACCTCCCTGGCAGCTGCCCTGTTCGCCGGCGGGCGAATATTCGCCGCCATGAAGCGTAGCCTCGGCGTTGAGGAATGGATTCGCCGCGCTCTCGGCATCGCGGTGCTGGCGGCGGTCGTCGCGGTCGCGTTCGGCCTCGACCGTGGTGTGCTCACTCGTCTTTCCCTGGCCAGCACGGGCGGTCTGGAGCAGGGGTTGGTCGACCGCATCCATCCTGCGAACCAGCCGCAGAGGATCGTGCTCAATCAAACCATTGATATTTCCGACAGCATCACACCCGGTCTTTCCGGCGCCACGGCGTGGATTAATTCACCCCCGCTGACGCTCGCGTCGCTGCGCGGAAAAGTGGTTCTGGTGGATTTCTGGACTTACTCCTGCATCAATTGCCTGCGCACCTTGCCGTATGTCAAGGCTTGGAATGAGAAGTACAAAGACAGCGGACTGGTCATTATTGGCGTTCACACGCCCGAGTTCCCGTTCGAAAAGGATGAGTCGAATGTCCGCAAAGCCGTAAAAGATCTTGGTGTCACTTACCCGGTGCCCATGGATAACGACTATAAGATCTGGCGCAGTTTCAACAATCAATACTGGCCGGCTGACTACTTTATCGATGCCACGGGGAAGGTCCGCTTTCATCACTTCGGCGAGGGCGACTATGAGGAGACGGAAAAACAGATTCGGACCCTGCTTGAGGAAGCAAACCACGCCCGTCTTCCGCAAGCCGCCACGAAGGTCGCTGCCAGCGGGATGCAGGCTCCCTCCGATACGGATGACGTCCGCTCTCCGGAAACGTATGTTGGCATTGCCAGGGCGGAGAACTTTTCCTCCCCCGAGGGATTGGGCCGGGGTTCACAGCTCTACGAGACGCCGGCGGCCCTCAAGCTCAACCAATGGGCCCTGGGTGGGCAATGGAAGGACGACGATCAGGTGGCCACTTCGCTGGCCGCGGAGGACAGTATCTCGTATCGCTTTCATGCTCGCGATCTTCACCTGGTCCTAGGGCCGGACGCCGGCGACAAACCGGTCCGGTTTCGGGTTACGATCGATGGCCAGGCGCCGGGCCCGGACCATGGCGTCGATACCGATGCAGAAGGCTACGGTGTGGTGACCGGAGACCGGCTGTATCAACTGGTTCGTCAACAAGGCAGTATTCGTGACCGCACTTTCCGCATCGCATTTCTAGCCCCGGGAGTGCGGGCATATTCATTCACTTTTGGTTAAAGGAATAAACCTATGAACAACTCACAACAGCAACGTCAGCGCCTTAGCCGGCGCGCATTCCTCGTCACCTCAGCCAGCGCGTGCGGGGCGCTCGCACTCTGGTCGTTTCGATCCCCGGCCACGGTCGTAGTGGCTGCGGGAAGCGGGACGAAGACTCCGGGCATGGTGACCCTCGTTCAATTCGATGCGAGCGGCAAGTCGAGCGGGAAGGTAACGGTACCAAAGCTCGTCAAATCAGACGCGGAGTGGCGCCAGCAGCTGTCCCCAATTTCCTATGAAGTTGCGCGGCACGCCGGCACCGAGCGGCCCTTTACCGGCGATACGCTGAACGTGCACGATCGCGGTCTTTTCCGTTGCGTCTGCTGCGACACGGCGCTGTTCAGTTCGGACACCAAGTTCGAGTCCGGCACCGGATGGCCGAGCTTCTGGCAGCCGATAGCCCACGAGAATGTGGTGGAGACTACAGATAGCACTTTTGGCATGGAGCGCACGGCGGTCTCGTGCCGGCAGTGCGACGCTCATCTGGGGCACGTTTTCGATGACGGCCCTCGCCCGACGGGTCTTCGCTACTGCATGAACTCGGCTGCCATGCACTTCGTGAAGCTAGCTTAGACACGATTGATTGATGGGGTCGCCTGCGCTCATAATGCTTCATGGCGACCCCTACATCCTTCGTTCCAGCGTCTGAGCTTGCCTCCGAGGCAGCCGGCGCTCTCCCTCGTGGATGCACTTTTACTGAGACCGACTGGCGGGCGCTCGCCCCTTTTTGGTATCCGGTCGCTTTTAGCCACACAGTGACGCAGAAGCCTTACGCCGCGCGCCTGCTCGATGAACGGTTGGTGGTCTACCGCCTTTCTGACGGCAGTCTTGCAGCGGCAAAAGATATCTGTTTCCACCGCGGGGTCCCGCTCAGCATGGGCTCAGTGGAAGGAGACGAGATTATCTGCAGGTATCACGGGTTGCGCTACGACCGTGAGGGGAAATGTGTCTGCATCCCTGCTCATCCCACGGGGTTAATTTCTCCGCGGCTGCGGCTCAAGATGTTTCTGGTGCAGGAGCGCTATGGCCTGGTATGGGTTCGTCTGGTGGATAATGGCCCGCTCCCGCTGCCGGAGATGAAGGAGTGGGACGACCCGGAGTACCTGCAAGTGCTGCCCGAGACTGTAGCGATTGGAGCTGCGGCGGGGCGGCAGGTAGAGGGATTCCTGGATGTAAGCCACTTTGCTTTCGTCCACCCTGAGAGCTTTGGGGAGCCGGAGAATCCGGTGGTTCCCGATTATCGAGTGAGCAAGACGGATCGCGGGTTTGTCGCCGACTACATCAGCTCGGTGAGCAATTACGGGCATGGTTACAAACATCTCAATCCGCCGGGGTTTCAATGGCATCGTCGGTTTGAGGTATTTCTTCCGTTCACCGCGAAATTGACTGTTCATTTCCCGAAAGGCGGCTTGCTGCACATCATGAATGCGGCATCGCCAGTTTCAGCGCGGAAGACGCAGTTGTTTGTTCCGCTGTGCCGCAACTTCGACAAAGATGCGCCTCTGGAAGAAACGCTTGATTTCAACAACCAGGTGTTTGCCGAAGATATTGCGATTGTCGAACAGCAGTGGCCGGAAGACCTTCCCCTCGACCTGCATGCGGAAGCGCACTTCCCTGCCGATCGCAGTTCGATCACCTATCGGAAAGGGCTGGCTGCTCTTGGTCTGGGGCGGAGCTACACCGCCTGATGAATGGCTCTACTAGCAGGCCGCGGGGCTAAAGATTCTGCGTGGAAGCTGAAACCCAAGGACCAAACCGAACCAGACGGGTGCCCCATGTTCGCGCCAGCGTACGTGGGCCGAAAAAGACGGGCGAAGCCCATCAAACGTTTCTACTCCTTAAGTAAAAGCATTCGAAGAATTCATATTCGGCCCACGTACGCTGGTGCGAACATGGGGCACCCGTCTGGTTCGGTTTGGTCCTTGGGTTTCAGTTTCGACGCGGACTTTTTGGCCCCTGCCACGGCCGGCGCCTACTGAGGGCCGATCTCAATGCGCCAGCAGGTATCGTCGATTACCCGCAGTAGTCTGGCACGGCCATCCACGATGCTCAAAAACTCCACGGTGTCCGGGATCCAAGCGTCATCTCCCACGCGAAACAAGGATGAGCCAATCTCGGTAAGAGGAGAATCGCCAAGCCATAACCGCCCTTTGCGCACAAAGACGCGCACGTCATCACCACCATCACTGCGATAGCGACCCACAAACACACTGTATGCGGCGGGAACATGGAAATCGTGATCGCCCAGGTATGCCGTGTTGACGTACCGGTCCGGACCGTAGCCGACTTCGACGATCAGCGATGTCGGAGCCGGCGCGACTCCTCTCCCGAAGGTCAAGCTGTAATTTGAAAAAACACCTGGCACGGTGGAGAGAAATGTATCTCCGTCCTTGCGCTCGAGAACGATCTCCTTGCCGGCGTTTATGAGCAGGAGCCTCTTGTTCTCCGCCTTGAAGACCAGCTCCCGGCCGTCGCTGCCGCGAAACACCCCTGCGTACTCCCCGGCATTCTCAACTTTGGTCGCATCGTTAAGCGCGAACGGCGCAGGCAGGGGCTTATTCTCGCGCTGTGCCCGTAACAGCTGGACCGCGTATTGGGTGACCGGTGTGGGGCGATAACCCTGCATGGCATTGATCGAAGCAAAGGCAGCGACCCCTCCGTCGAGATCGACGTGAATCGAGGAGGCGAAGCAGTTCATCCCCCCAGTGTGGCGAAGAATTCTGTGGCCGTCCAGCACGTCGACCGCAATGCCGTAGCCGTAAAACGCCGTCGGGCTGAACTCCGCAGCCTTGATGTACGGTGTCGACATCAGCCGGAACGCGTCTTCCGACACGACGCCGTGACCGCGGTTGAGCAACATGCGCAGATAAATCGCCATATCCCCGGGCGGTGCGGCAATGCTGCCTGCCGGACTATCGAAGACTTCGGGCGGCCTGGGCGCCAGCCTGCCCTGCCTCGGGTACACTTGATCGTCAAAGTAGGACTGATAGCCGATGGCACTACGAGCGCTTGATTCGATCGTGATCACCGGGGCGGTCTCTTTCATCCCCAGCGGTGTCAAGATCCGAGCCCGTAGGCACTGGTACCAGGGTCGTCCATCGAGCTTCTCTACGACTTGTCCAAGAATGGCGAAGCCCAGATTGCAGTAGTGGAAATGACCACCCGGCACAAAGCCCTGCACATGCCTGGCCGCCGGATCGCTTTGGAAAATAGACGAGGCGTCGGGAAGGCCAGAGCTATGCGTCAGCAGATGATGCGCGGTGATGGGCCCGTAGGGCGTGGTGACGGGGAGCCAGGGCAAGTAGTCGAGCACCGGCCGATGGAGATCGAGTTTGCCTTCATCGTGCAGTTGGAGCAGGATCAAAGCGGTGAACGACTTGGTGATCGATCCAATCTGAAAGAGGTGTTCTGTGACGACCGGAGCTTTCAAGTCGAGGTTGGAAAAACCGTAGCTTGCGGTCCGAAGCGTGGCCGTGGCATCGGTGAGAGCCTGAGTCATGCCCGGAGCGTTCATCCTCCGCATGTACTCCGCGGTGAAAGCATCCAGCTTCGCTTCGACTGCATCCTTGCCAGCGGGCGCGGGAATCAATGTTTCACCCCAAAGCCGGCGGGACGCAGACGCGGCAGCCATCCCTGTGCCCAGAGCAAGAAAGCCGCGTCGATTGATCAAATTCGCCATTGAATTCGCGCTAGTCTAGCATGGCCCTTGGATAAGACGGAGGTTCGCATGCGCATCCTGCTTGTTGCGATTTGTCTACTGGCTACCATGGGCGCAAACGGACAGAGCCCGGCTTACGACCAGCAGTATCGTCCGCAGGTGCATTTCTCGCCGCAAAAAAACTGGACCAATGATCCCAACGGCCTGGTTTATTTCAACCACGAGTACCACCTGTTCTATCAATACAACCCCTTTGGCGATGAATGGGGACACATGAGTTGGGGCCACGCGGTCAGCAAAGATTTGCTGCATTGGCAGGAACTGCCGGTGGCTATCCCTGAAGCGAACGGGACGATGATTTTTACTGGCAGCGTGGTGGTGGACCGGGAGAACAGCAGCGGCTTCTGTGCTCCGAAAACCAGCTGCCTGGTGGCCATCTATACCGGCCACCAGGCCGACGGTTCGCGCCAGGCCCAGGAACTCGCCTATAGCCGGGATAACGGCCGCACCTGGACCAAGTATGAGAAGAATCCGGTGCTCGATCTGCATTTGAAAGACTTCCGGGACCCGAGTGTTTCCTGGAATGACGCAACGCAGCGGTGGGTGATGGCGGTCTCTTTGCCGAAAGAGCACACGGTCCGCTTTTACGCTTCTAAGAACCTGAAGGACTGGACCATGCTGAGCGACTTTGGCCCGGCGGGTGATGTGGCTGGTGATTGGGAGTGTCCTGACCTGTTGCAGATTCCTGCTGCGGATGGGAAACAGGGCATGTGGGCGTTGAAGGTTGGGCTCAACCCGGGCGCTCCCCAGGGTGGATCGGGCGAACAGTATTTCCTAGGAAGTTTCGACGGCAAGGCGTTTGCGGCATCGCAGGAGCGTGGCGCCCACGGCTGGACCAATTATGGGAAGGATGACTACTGCGCTATCAGTTTCAATGGTCTGCCTGCTGGGGAAAAGCCGGTCCTGCTGGGATGGATGAACAACTGGCAATATGCTTCGAAGTTGCCTACCGCACCGTGGCGCGGACAGATGAGCCTGCCCCGGCAGCTCTCGCTGGTCCGGGACCAAGCCGGGTTGGCTTTGCAACAGGAACCCGTGATTGCCCCGCTGCGCGGAGAGCCACGTCCGGTCGCCGGTTCTGCCGTGGCGCCTTACGAACTGGACCTTCAATTCGGGCGGCCAACGGTGCCTGTATTCGGTGTGAGGCTTTATTCCGATGCTCAGCATTGGACGGAGATCGGTTTCGATGTCGGGAAGAAAGAGTTTTACATCGATCGCACTCAATCAGGCACTGCCATCGATACCCATTTCCCGGCAAGGACGACGGCGCCATTAGTGCCCGGGCGGCCGTACGATTTGACGCTGGTTGTGGACAGGGCTTCGGTAGAAGCCTATGCGCAAAACGGAACCATTGCGATGACGAATCTTATTTTTCCCTCGTCACCGAGGAGCACGATCCGCTTGTTCCCGGATGGGGCCGCGACCGGAAAACTTTGGCAGCTCAAGTCCATTTGGGATCACTAGAGCGTAGTAATCACTGCAGGACCAAACAAAACTCGATGGGTGCCCCATGTTCGCACCAGCGTACGTGGGCCGAAAAAGACGGGCGAAGCCCATCCAACGCTTCTAGGCCTTTAGTGAAAGCATTCGAAGAATTCATATTCGGCCCACGTACGCTGGTGCGAACATGGGGCACCCATCGAGTTTTGTTTGGTCCTGCAGTGATTATTACGCGCTAAGAGTTCTCTGCTATCTCTGAGCCGGCGACCGCGAGACCGTGCTTTTCCATGCGATAGATCAGGGTACGGCGACTGATATCGAGGTAGCGCGCCGCCTGAGTCTGATTGCCGTCAAATCTCTCCAACGCACGGCTGATTAAATCGCGCTCCACGGCCTCCAGGCTAATGCCTTCTTCAGGCAGGTTCGGCCAGAGGGTGGGAGTGCCCGCGGGGGAAGGGGTTAGATCCTCGGGCAAATCCTCCACGGTTATCAGGTCGTCGGAGGAGAGAACCAGCAGGCGCTCCAATACATTCTCGAGTTGGCGCACATTCCCCGGCCACGAATACGCAATCAGCCGCTGGTGCACCGCTGAAGCCATTCGCACATCGAGCAGCCCATGGCTCTCCTTGGCCCGCTGAAACAAGGTGTCGATCATTTCCGGAATGTCCTCCCGCCGTTCCCGCAAGGGAGGAATGCGTAAAACAACCACGGCCAGCCGATAGTACAAATCCTCACGAAATGCTTCGTCCTCCACCATGGCGGACAGATCACGATGCGTGGCCGCGATGATACGCACGTCGACCTTCACCGGATTGGTTGCACCCAACCGATGTACCTCGCCCTCCTGCAGCACGCGCAACAGCTTGACCTGGGCTTCCAACGGCAACTCGCCGATCTCATCCAGAAAAATCGTACCGCCATCGGCTGCCTCAAAGCGGCCAACCTTATTCGCCAGCGCGCCGGTAAACGCACCGCGGACATAACCAAACAATTCTGATTCCACCAGGTCTCGCGGGATGGCGCCGCAATTAATCGGCACAAATGGACGGCTGCTGCGCTGGCTGTTGTGATGAATCGCGCGCGCCACCAGCTCTTTGCCGGTGCCCGTTTCACCCTGAATCAGCACACTGGTGTTTCGTTGCGATACCCGTGCGGCCTGATCAAGCACCCGCAAGAACCCTTTGGAATGACCCACTATACCGGAAAAACCATAGCGTTGATCGATGGCGGAACGCAACGTGCGTACCTCTTCAATCAGGTTCTGACGCTCCATGGCACGATGCACGATCAGCTTCAGGGCTTCGAAGTCGATGGGCTTGGTCACATAGTCGTAGGCGCCCATCTTCATCGCTTCCACGGCCGTTTCAATGGTTCCAAATGCGGTGACGACAATGACGGTTATCTGCATGCCTGCTTTGGCGATGCGGCTGAGAAGCTCCAAGCCGGTGGTGGGCATTTGCAGATCGGTGATGATCAGCTGGGGTTCCACGTCGTGCAGCATCTTCCAGGCCTGGTCTCCATCCGTCGCCAAGGAGACCTCGTAACCAGCCTCTTCGAGCTGCATCCTCATCACCCGGCGCAGGCTGCTATCGTCATCGACGACCAGAATCTGGCTTCGCTTCATAGAGCTTCTGCCACAACGGGTTTGGCAACGGCGAAAGCGGGCAGCTCCATGCGGAAGATGCACCCGCGTGCGGCGTTCGATCGGCAAGTGAGCCTGCCGCCGTGTTGGGTGGCGATGTTCAACGCAATCGCCAGCCCCAGGCCAGTGCCATTCTCTTTGGTAGTGAAGAAAGGATCGAAAATGCGTTCCCTGTCTTCCGGCGCAATGCCGGCGCCTTGGTCATAGACGTCCACACAGAGACGATCCTCAAGGAACAAGGTGCGGACAATCACGGTGCCTTGACCATCCGTGGCCTGGATGGCGTTCAAAATAAGATTGAGCAATACCTGCTTGATCTGCTCGGGGTCGCACTCAATTTCAAGCGGCGTACCCTCGGACTGCACCTCGATAGAGATCCCCTGCCGGCTCGCAGTGTGCTGGGCGAGCGCGGTCACGGACTTGACCAGTTCCAACGGCTCGGCTTGCTGCAGGCGGGGCAAGCGCGGACGAGCGAAATCAAGAAAGTTGGTGAGCAGCTTGTTCAGCCGTTGCGACTCTTTGGTAAGAATCTCCAGGCACTCAGCGCGTGCATCCGCAGAAACCTGCCCGCGCGCCAGGATTCCGGCAGCCCCGCTGATGCTGGCCAACGGATTCCTTATTTCGTGGGCCAGGCTCGCGGACAATTGGCCGGCTGCCGTAAGGCGCTCGGTCTTCTTAAGGTGATCAATATTCTGTTGCAGTTCCATGTAGACATGTTCGAGCTCCACCTTGGTGGCCTCGACACGTTTGCGCTGCGTGCGCTCCCGATCGGCAAGGAGGCCCGCGATCAGCGCGGCCGTACCGAAAGTGGTGAGCTCCACGACCTGGTCCTGAGCATCCAGCGGCTCTTGCGCCCAGTGCCGGTAAATGGATGGCGCCTGCAACACGGTCGCCAGTAAGACTGTCTTGAGCGCCCCACGCCATCCAAAGAACATGCCGGCCAGCATGAACGGAAGAATATTCAGGTGATGCAGGACGTTGTGAAGGATGACGTTGTGTGCCGGCGCCACCCAACTGAAGACCGCGAGCGCGATCACCAGAGCCACAATCAGTAGCGCTTTTACCCGCGAGGAGCGCAGGCTGGATGGACGAGAAAACATGCTTTCATTCTCCCACGTGGACCAAGGATACCTATCCAGAGCGGGCAGCAACAATAGCGCGGAAGTAGACCTTGCAGGCATGACAAACAGCAGAGTGCATTTCCATGGCCATGTTGGAGGCGCATTTACTGCGTGGGAACGAGCCAAAACCGCAGATTCTTCTGGCCGTCGTTGTACCTTTCGGAACAGCGGGGTGTACCTTATGGAACACCCCGCGCGGCTTAGGAATCAGCATCGCCTGTATTTCACGGCATTTGGGATTGGCCAGCCGATTGCTTAAATCCGCAGCGTGACGCTTTTCAAACCGGTTCTACTTTCATTGTTGCTGCCAGGCTGTCTTGTTTTCGGCCAGCCCCTGCCCGAGGCACCCCAGGCCGCACCACCCACCATTTCGGTGCTCGCGGGGCACGATCAGCCACGCAAGCTAACGCTGGCTGAAGCCATGGCGATGGCCCGGCGCAATAGCCCGAGACTGCAGGAAGCCGCGGCAGGCACCCAGCACGCCATGGCGGCGGCACGCGTTTCGCGTGCATACAGCAATCCCAGCCTGGAGGTGTATGAAGGGCAACAGTATGCGCGTCCAGTCGCAATTCCTGGACTCCCCGGCCTGCTCCAGCACTATGCCGCTTACCAACCGATCGAGATCCCCGCGGAGCGCCGCGCCCGGCAACGAGCGGCGAACTCGGTGATCGATAGCAGCCGCGCCGCCGGAGAGACGGTCGGGCTTTCGGTGATCGGAGATACCAAACACGCCTTTTACAGCGTGCTGCGTCGCCAGGAAGAAGTCGATCATGCGCGCGAGAACCTGCAACTGGTAGAAGACCTGCATCGCCGCGTCGAGGTGCAGTTCCATGTGGGCGAAGTGGGCCGGCTGGAACTTACGCGCGCAGAAGCAGAACTGGGACGAGCACATTTCGCGGTCACGAGTGCGCAGCTGGAACTCGCCAACGCGATCGCCCTGCTGCGGGTAACCATTGCCGGAGATGCAAGCGTAGAACTTGACCCACAAGGTGAGTTCGAAGGCCGTATTTCCCTGCCGCCGATCAAACAATTGCGGGAGCAGGTGCTGGGCACGCATCCTCTCCTGGCGCAATCCAGAGCCGACATCGCCACGTCGCTGGCAACGCTGGATCGCGAGCGCGCCCTCCGCATCCCCCAGCCAGTGGCCTTTGCCGAATTCGAAAACCAACCAGATTTACGCTTCTGGCGAACCGGCGTCACCGTGCCGCATCCCGTTGTGGGACCGCCGCCAGGGACAAATCGGCGAAGCCAAAGCCAACACCTCGCAAGCGGCGTCCGTGCTTTACCAGCGAACGCTGGAGCTGCTGTCTGCCCTGGAACGCGCCTACGAGCAATATCAACTGGCCGACCAGCAGGCCACTTCGCTCGAGTCCGGTTCCCTGCGCGCAGCGGTAGAGCGCCGTGGAAGCCGCTAAGGCCGCCTATCGCTTTGGGGAGCGCGGAATCATGGAAGTGCTCGACGCGCAGCGCGTGCTGCAAAGTGTTCGCGACGACCTGGTGGATGCGCAGTTCGCACGCCAGTCGGCGTTGGTAGATCTGGAAGAACTTGGCGCGATTGCGCCTGGAGTGAAGCCGTGATGACGACCCTCAACAAATTGCAAACGCTGGCTGTGGTGGCTTTAGTATTGCTGACCGCACAGGGCTGCAAAACAAAGCAAAGAGCGAATGCTGCCGAACGCCCTGCCAACCCGAACCAGGTGGCGATTACCCCGGCACTCGAAAACAACCTGAAATTTGGCACTCCGGAAATGATGGAGGTGGACGGCACATTGCAGGTCTCGGCGCACGTCGAGACCGATGCGCGCCGCATCGCCCGCGTGGGCTCGCCTGTATCCGGCCGCATTCTCGACCTGCGCGTCTTCGAGGGCCAGAGAGTCAGCGCAGGCACCGTGCTGGCGATGCTGCACAGTACCGATCTTGTCGGATACGCAACTGGCGCTGATCAAAGCCTCCTCGCAAAGAGGCCTCGCCGCGGCGGCGGAAAAACGCGCCGAGCAACTGGTGGAGGCGGAAGTGATCGGCCGCGCAGAGCTGGAGCGGCGCACGGCGGAATTGCTGCAGGCGAGTACTGAGGTCGAGTCGTGCCGCACCCAACTGCGCGGGCTGGGGATGACGGAGAACCAGATACACCAATTGGAAACGACGCGGAAGCTTAGCGCTGACTACCCCATCATTACCCCGAAGAGCGGGACCGTTCTGAAGCGCGAGATCACGATCGGGCAGGTCGTGCAGCCGGCAGACCCGGCCTTTACCATCGCGGACCTCTCCAGCATCTGGATCGTGGCCAACGTGCCCGAAGAAGATGCCGGCCAGTTGCAGAAGAACATGGAGGTGCAGGTGCGCATCCCCGCTCTTCCCGAGCACAAGATAAGCGGGCGTTTGTCTTACGTGTCGCCGATCGTCGACCCGGCGACACGGACGGTCGAAGTCCATATGGACGTGCCCAATCCCGGCGGGCTGCTCAAGCCCGATGAGTTGGCCACCATGACGCTGAGCGGGCAGCCCGACCGAAAGCTCTCTGTCCCCAACGCCGCCGTCGTGCGTGAAGACAACCATGATTACGTATTCGTCCAGCAAGCGGCGCACACCTACGCATTGCGGCCGGTCACGTTGGGCGACGAAGAGAACGACCGCCGCATCGTGGTCAGCGGCGTGGCGGAGAATGACCGTATCGTCACCGACGGCGCTTTCCATCTGAATAACCAGCGCAAGCAGAACGCCATTAAAGGAGGCGTTTAGATGCTGGCATCCATTATTCAGGGAGCACTACGGCAACGGCTGATCCTGGTCGTGGTGGCGCTGGTGTTGGCGGGTTTCGGCATACACGCGGCGCAGCAGTTGTCTGTGGATGCGTTTCCCGACGTGGCCAATGTGCAGGTGCAGATCGCTACTGAGGCGGCGGGGAAATCTCCTGAAGAGGTGGAGCGCTTCGTCACCATCCCCATCGAAATCGCCATGACGGGCTTGCCGGGGATGACCGATATGCGGTCCTTGAACAAGCCTGGTCTTTCGCTCATCACCCTCGTGTTTGCAGATGGCAGCGACCTGTTCCGCGAGCGCCAGATGATCTCGGAACGACTGTCGGAACTGCGCGACCGCATGCCGGAGGGCGTTACGCCGATCCTGGGCCCGATCACCAACGCTCTCGGCGAGGTATATCAATACACACTTGAGCTGCCGCATGAAGGGGATGCCCGTCGTCCACTCACGCGGGAAGAGCTGATCGAACGGCGCACGCTGGAGGATTGGGTCGTACGGCCTCTGCTCCGATCCATCCCGGGAGTGGCGGAGATCAATTCCACGGGCGGCTTCGTCAAGCAATACGAAACCCTGGTAGACCCGCAGAAACTTCACTACTACAACCTGACCATCAATAACGTCCGCGACGCACTGGCGCAGAATAACGCCAATGCCGGGGGAGGCGTCTTGCCCCAGCATGCGGAGCAGTATCTGATCCGCAGCGTCGGCCTGGTGCGGGGCATCGACGATATCCGCAACATTGTGCTCACAGAAACCAAGGGGACGCCGGTCTATATCCGTGATGTCGCCGAGGTGCGCATCGGCACGGAAGTGCGTTACGGGGCGATGATCAAGAACGGCTACACCGAGGCTGTGGGCGGAGTGGTGTTGATGGCCACCGGCGGCAATGCCAAAGAAATCGTGTCCCGAGTGAAGGAACGCGTTGCGGAGATCAACCACAAGAACATGATTCCCGGGGGACTGCAGATCGTTCCCTACTACGACCGCTCGCAACTGGTGGACGCTGCGATCCACACCGTGACCGAGGTTTTGGGTGAAGGCGTGTTGCTGGTGGTAGTGGTATTGTTCCTGTTTCTCGGCGATCTGCGTTCCAGCCTGATTGTGAGCGCCAACCTGGTGCTGACGCCGCTACTCACGTTTCTAGTGATGAATCACATTGGCTTGTCGGCCAACCTGATGTCGCTGGGCGGTCTGGCAATTGCCATCGGCCTGATGGTAGATGGATCCGTGGTAGTGGTGGAAAATGTTTTCGCCAGGCTCAGCCACGCCCGGCACGAGCATCAACCGGAAGACACGTTCGCCAAACTGCACGTGGTGCTTTCAGCGGTGAAGGAAGTGGCCACACCCGTGTTCTTCGGCGTGACCATCATCATCCTTGTCTTTTTGCCGTTGATGACGATGGAAGGCATGGAAGGCAAAATGTTTGCGCCGCTGGCCTACACCATCGCCATCGCTCTGGCCATCTCTTTGTTACTCTCGCTCACCCTTTCTCCGGTGCTTTCTTCCTACCTGCTGAAGGGCGGCTCAGAGGATGACACCTGGCTGGTCCGCACGCTGCGGCGGCCTTACGATTACCTGTTGAACTGGGCACTCGCACATCGCAAAACCATGGTCGTGGGCGTGATTGCCATCTTCTTTGGCGCGCTGTCACTGTTTCCTTTTCTCGGCACTTCCTTTATTCCCGAGATGCAGGAGGGTACGCTGTCGCCGAACGCAGACCGGGTGCCTAATATATCGCTCGACGAGTCGTTAAAGATGGAGAAGGAAATGCAACGGCTAATGTTGCAGGTCCCTGGGGTCGAGAATGTGGTTTCCCGGCTCGGCCGGGGCGAATCTCCTGCTGACCCCGCCGGTCCAAACGAGGCGGACGTGCTGGCTTCGCTGACTCCGTTCGACAAACGGCCGAAGGGGATGACGCAGGACAAGATTGCAGAACAGATTCGCCAGCGGCTGGCCGCCCTTCCGGGAATCAACCTGGTGATGTCTCAGCCCATCAGCGACCGGGTGGACGAAATGGTTTCCGGCGTGCGCGCCGATGTTGCGGTGATGCTCTACGGAGACGATCTGGATACGCTGGTGCAGCGAGCCAATGACATCGCGCGCGTTGCCACTACCATCCAGGGCACGCAGGATACGCGCGTTGACCGGGTTGGCGGCCAACAATATCTCACCATCGACATCGATCGCGGGTCAATTGCTCGATACGGGCTGAACGCGGCCGACGTGAACGATGTGATCGAGACCGCGATCGCGGGTAAAGCGGCAACGGAGATTTACGAAGGAGAGCGCCGATTTTCCGGGGTGGTGCGTTTGCCGCAGGACTTGCGCGATAGCGTCGAGGATATTCGCGACTTGCTGATCAGTTCGCCCGATGGGCCGCGCGTCCCGCTCAAAGACCTATCCACCGTCAAGGTAGTGGAAGGACCGGCTCTTATCAATCGCAGCATGGGCAAACGCCGCATCGTTGTGGGCGTGAATGTGCAGGACCGCGATCTGGGCGGTTATGTCAAAGAACTGCAGGAAAAAGTGGAGCGCCAGGTCCCGCTGCCCGCAGGCTACTACATTGAATGGGGCGGCCAGTTTCACAACATGGAGCGGGCGCTGCACCATCTGATGGTGATCGTTCCCATCACTATCGCGGCGATTTTCTTTTTGCTATTCATTTTGTTTCAGTCGGTTCGTTTTGCGGCACTCATCATCACTGTGTTGCCGCTTGCCTCAATCGGGGGTATATTGGGGCTCTTTTTTTCTGGGGAGTATCTGTCGGTACCAGCTTCGGTTGGGTTTATTGCATTGTGGGGTATCGCGGTGCTGAACGGCGTGGTGCTGGTGTCGTACATCCGTAAATTGCGCGAGGGAGGGATGTCGCAGGCAAACGCGATCCGCGAAGGCACGAGGTTACGCTTCCGGCCGGTCATGATGACGGCTACCGTTGCGGCTTTGGGCCTGGTTCCATTTCTGTTTGCCACTGGGCCGGGGTCCGAGATCCAGCGCCCGCTGGCAATCGTGGTCATCGGGGGATTGCTGAGTTCCACGGCCCTTACGCTTTTGCTGCTGCCGGTGGTGTACAGCGCCTTTGAAGGCAAGGGCGATGCCCGGAAGAAAGAAATGCATTTTGCGTCAGCGGAGTCTTCTCAGCATGCGGGCGTTGCGTCCTGAGAAAGTAAACAGCAGGTTGCTTTGACTCGCCTATCCCTGCTCCTCTAAACTCTTGCAGCTAGAGGAGCGGCATGGCTTACATACTTTCGCTTGACCAGGGGACCACGAGCTCTCGCTCTATTCTGTTTGGTAAAGACGGCAACATCGTCGCCGAGGGGCATCGCGAATTCCAGCAGATTTACCCCCAGGGCGGCTGGGTCGAGCATGACCCCTACGACATTCTGACCTCGCAAATGAGCTCCGTTGTCGAGGTCCTAGGGAAAGCAGGCATTCGCCCGCGGGACTTGGCGGCCGTGGGCATCACCAACCAGCGAGAGACGACCATCGTCTGGGATCGCGAAACCGGTAAGCCGGTCTACAACGCAATCGTGTGGCAGGATCGCCGCACCGCCGAACGTTGCCACCAGATGAAAGGTAACGGTACCGAAGACACCGTTCGCCGAAAGACCGGGCTGTTGATCGACCCCTACTTCTCCAGCAGCAAAATCGCCTGGATCCTGGAAAACGTCGATGGCGCAAAGCAAAGTGCCGAGGCGGGGAAGCTCGCTTTTGGAACCGTCGATAGTTGGCTCATCTGGAACCTGACCAGCGGCAAGAAACACGTCACCGATCGAACCAATGCTTCGCGAACCATGCTCTACAACATCGTCGAAGACCGTTGGGATGAAGAGCTGCTGAAATTATGGGGAATCCCCGCAAGCATGATGCCTGAAGTCGTGTGGTCGAGCGAACGGGTCGGGCAAGTCACCACGACGCTCGGTCTGGAAGCGACGGAGATCGCAGGAATCGCCGGTGATCAGCAATCCGCGCTGTTCGGGCAGCTCTGCATCCAGCCCGGCGACGGCAAAAACACGTATGGCACCGGCTGCTTTCTGCTGCAGAACATCGGCGACCAGTTTGTGCTCTCGCAAAACAGGCTGATCACCACCCTCATCTGCAGCCTGGATAAAAAACTGGAATACGCCCTTGAGGGCAGCATCTTCATCGGTGGAGCGGTCGTGCAGTGGCTGCGTGACAGTCTGCACCTGATTCGCCATTCCTCCGAAGTCAACCAGTTGGCGGCAACGGTGGAAGACTCGGATGGAGTGGTTCTGGTACCGGCCTTTGTCGGCCTGGGGGCTCCCCACTGGGACCCCTACGCGACCGGCCTTTTGATCGGCCTGCGGCGCGGCACCAAGCCCGGCCATATCGCTCGCGCAGCAGAAGAGAGCATCGCCTTCCAGGTAGCCGACGTGATCGAAGCCATGAATGCTGAAACCAAATTTCCCTTCACGGAATTGCGAGTGGATGGGGGCGCGTCGGTGGACGATCTGCTGATGCAATTCCAAGCTGACCTTCTCGGTGTGCCCGTCGTACGGCCTGCTGTCAACGAGACCACCGCCCTCGGTGCGGCCTATCTCGCGGGGCTGGCAGTGGGCTTCTGGGATAGCCCGGGGGAAATTCGCAAGCTGCGCGCCGCCGATACACGGTTTGCGCCGCGGCCCGGGCAGAAAACAATCACCGCAGGGCGAGAACGTTGGAAGCGGGCCCTGGAGCGTTCCAGGGGTTGGCATGAAGGAGACGAGTAGATGAATCGCCAGGCAATGCTGGCTCGCGTGACGGCACGTTCCACTCCGTGGGACATCGTGGTGATTGGCGGCGGGGCCACCGGCGTAGGGGTTGCCGTCGACGCGGCCAGTCGCGGCTTTGACGTGTTGCTGCTGGAGCGAGTGGATTTCGGCTCGGCTACCTCGAGCCGGAGCACCAAGCTGGTCCACGGCGGGGTCCGTTACCTGGAACAAGGTAACGTGTCCCTGGTAATGGAAGCCCTGAAGGAACGCGGCCTGCTCCGCCAGAACGCTCCTCACCTGGTTCACGATTTGGGTTTTGTGGTGCCCAACTATTCCTGGTGGGAAGCTCCTTTCTACGGCATCGGCATGAAGGTGTATGACCTGCTCGCCGGCAAATACGGCTTCGGCAAGTCTCGCCTGTTGTCGCGAGAGGAAACGCTGGAACAGCTGCCCACCATACAGACCAATGGCCTGCGTGGGGGTGTTATTTACTACGACGGCCAATTTGACGACACGCGGCTACTCATCCACCTGGCGGCCACGGCGGCGGACCAGGGCGCGACGCTGCTCAACTACGCGCCGGTAATCGAGATCACCCGCGGGGCCGACGGATTTGCCGATGGAGTCATCGCCATCGACCGCGAATCCGGCCAACGCATGACGATTCCGGCTCACGTGGTGGTGAATGCAGCCGGCATTTTCGCTGACGATATTCGCCGGCTGGCGGAGCCTGAAGTACAAGCTATGATCGCGCCCAGCCAGGGTATCCACCTGGTGTTCGAACGGGAGTTTCTGCGCGGGAATACCGCGATCATGGTGCCCCACACCAGCGACGGCCGAGTGCTGTTTGCCATTCCCTGGCATGAGCATACGGTGGTGGGCACCACCGACACCCCGATCCAGGAACCTTCCTACAACCCGCTTCCCTTCGAGGAAGAAATCCAGTTTGTTTTAGATACCGCGGCCCAGTATCTCAGCCGTCCTCCGCAACGGAGCGACGTGCTCAGCGTGTACGTAGGCATCCGTCCGCTGGTGAAAGCCAATGGCGCATCGAGCAAGACCTCTTCGCTCTCGCGCGATCACACCATCCATATTGATAATTCGGGTTTGCTTACCATCGTGGGCGGCAAATGGACCACCTACCGGCACATGGCCGAAGACTGCGTGAACCACGCCATCACCTTGGGCGAACTTCGCGATGTGCCCAGCAAGACACACGACCTCAAGATCCACGGCTACAAGCAAGAGGAGTCGCTGACCAGCCTGGGGGTTTACGGGTCTGATGCGGATAAGATCCTGGCCTTGGCAGCCGCCGACGAGCGCCTCGGGAAGCAGCTCAATCCTGCGCTGCCTTATATTGCTGCGGAGGTGATTTGGGGCGTCAGGGAGGAGATGGCGCGCACTGTCGACGACATGCTCTCCCGGCGAACGCGGGCTTTGTTTCTGAATGCCAGGGCGGCAATCGAAATGGCGCCCGCGGTCGCAACCCTGATGGCCGAAGAGTTGGGCGAAGGACAAGATTGGATCGACCAGCAGTTGCAGCAATTCCGGGACCTGGCGAACAAATACCTGCTACCGTAGGGGCACTTCGATGAAGAGACAAGATTTCGCAGAATTGCTGGCGGAGGCGTTGGCGGTCTTCATCATTATTGCCTTCGGGGACTCGGTCGCCGCCATGTACACCCTGTACACTCCCAGCCCTTACCAGAACGCCTATTGGGGCGTGTGTATCTCTTGGGGTCTGGCGGTGACGATCGCTATCTATGCCACGGGATCCATCTCCGGCACGCATGCCAATCCCGCGGTCACACTGGCGTTAGCGCTCTTCAGAAAATTCTCCTGGCGCAAGGTCATCCCGTATTTTGTGGCGCAGGTTGTGGGCGGCCTGCTGGGGGCAGCCCTGGTCTACATGTTGTACGGGCCGGTGATCGACCACTTTAATAACGCCGCGCAGTTGACGCGCGCAGCGGGTGGCGCGGCCGGGGTGTTCTTTACTCATCCAGGACTGGCGATTACTCCCATGCACGCGTTCGGGGATGAGATTGTTTTGACGGCGTTTCTCATCTTCGGCATCTTTGCCATTACCGAGCAATATAACGAGATGGCGCCGCAGGCGAATTCGGGTGCGCTGATGATTGGCCTGCTCATAGCTTTGATCGGGGCTTCGATGGGCTATCTCGAGGCGTGGGCACTCAACCCTGCGCGTGACCTAGGTCCACGCATCTTCTGCTATCTCACCGGCTGGGGACCGGCCGCCTTCCCCTCGCCCGGAAACTACTGGTGGGTGCCAATTGCCGGCCCCATGCTAGGGGCATGCGTGGGCGGGGCGGCTTATCAGTATATGATTCGTCCCTTTCTGCCCGCCCACCTGCGTGCCCTATGTGCTGATTCCAAATGATACCGAGATAGGAAAAGTAGGGCTATTTCTTAGAAGGAGTCTTTTCGCTCGCGGCGATTCCGGCGAGGATTACGGGAGCTTGGCCAGGAAATTCGGCGATCAGAGAGAGCTTGCCGCCCATCGCTTCGATCGAGCGGCGGAGAGTGGAGATGTGCATGTCGGTGCGCTTTTCGATCTCGGAAATCTGCTTTTGAGCGACGCCGAGGCTCTTCGCAAGTCGCACCTGCGTCATGGCACGAGCCTTCCGGAGTTCTTGCAAGGTCATTTCTTCAGCGATGAGTTCGACCGCACGCTTCTCGATCTTCCGACGTCGAGTGGCCGGTAGGGCCTTGATGACGTCATTGATGTTGCGGGCCATAGTCTAGTTCCTTTTCTGTTTAAGACGCACAAGATAGGCGTCGAAGCGGTCATCGGCTTTCCGGATTAGTTCGGATAAAACTTCTTCTGGCTACCGCCGGATTTGTCACCAGCCACAAGTAGTATGGCTCGCCGTTTCAGATCGAACGCAAAAGCCACTCGCCAGACACCACCCACCGCGTCGAACCTTAGCTCTTTCATGTTCGCGTGCCGGGAATCCTTAAGTGTATCGACACGCGGGCGGCCGAGGGTCGGTCCAAACTGCTGGAGCAGGCGGCTGAGAGCCAAAATCTCATCCTGAACCTCCAATGCCAGGTCCAGGAACTCCGCCTCGAATTCGTCTCCGACAAGAACGATCCATGTCATGATTATACTTACAAGAGTATATCCCCTCAACCGTATTTCTGGAGCCGGCCGGTCAACTTGCGCGCCCTAGGCGCAGACGGCAAATGAGACATCTAGCAAGGCCAATCGGAATCGGATTAGAACAGTCTTGAACTCGCGATGACAGCAATCGTGGCACGTAGCGCGGCCTCATTTTCGATCTTGAGTGCGTCCTGGGCACAGCATTCTTTGTAGACAACCAGATTGACGCCAGGACCAGCACGGCTTGAAAACCGCAAACCCTCCACACCCCGCGACACCAACACATCGGCTAAGCATTGTGACGGGGAGAGATCTTCGCCGAGACATTTTTCCCGGATGACCGCCAGGCCAGCGGGGAGACGGCGCCGGGTCAGATCGAGCACGCGCTTCAAGTCGAAGCGGACGGCGAAAACGACGCGAGGGTATTTATCTATGCTGATGAGGGCGTCCCCGCCCAACCGCTTCTTTCGGTCGGTCACCTCTCTGGTGGCGACCGCATCAGATTCCGACAGATACACCGCAAGAGTACCTGGCGAAGCAAATCGACCACCGTGCGCTGCGGCTCCTGCACCGTCAAGGACGGACTCAGGTTTCATGAAGGTATAGGCAACACTCCGAAAGTAAACGCCACTGAGAGGCTTGGCCTTGTCAGTCCAAGAGTCGATCAGGTTGCGCTCACGCTGGCTAAGCTTCACACAGGCTGACCTTCTCTGAGCCGCAAGAGTTCAACGATAATGTCACGCATCTTCCCCGCTACGATCGCTTGAATGGGCGTTTGATTCCGAAGTGCCGGCAGAGGAGTCTGAAGCCACTCCTGCTCTCTTGGAGCAATGACAAACTCGTCCATCAATTGCAGAAGTTCTTTTAGATCCTGAGTCTTCTTGGCCATCAGGCTTGTCCCGACACCACTCTCCCAATTTTGAACCGTGCGCGGGACAACATTCAGAGCCTTCGCTATTTCCTCCTGAGTAAGCCCCAATCGCTTTCGAGCGAGAGATAAGTTGAACTCGTCAGCAGCATCATGCGCTGAATCGGCCAGTACATTTCTCAATCGCAGGATCTGCTTCAAATGTTGGAAGTTGAAGGCCCAGTCTGTCTTGGAGAGGTATTCCTTGCCAACCACTTGCCCCCACCGAAAGGCCAAACCTGAAGAATTCTGGGGCATGTAAAACAAAAGAAACTCTACTTCCGGATTTTTGAAACACTCCAAAAAGGAAACATGATCCTTGTTCGGTTCAGAGTGCTTCAAATAGACAACAGACACCCTACTTTTTGCGACGTCCTCGAAACGACATGCCTTGGGAATCGGACGTATCGCAGCTTCGAAATGCGAGAAGAGTTGCTTCGCTTCGGCAAGCACGCTACGGTCGGCCCAAACGGTCAAAACTCGCTCATCTGCCACGGCTCCCATGCAAACCCCTCCTGATTGGAGTGTAGCACGCATTTCTGCGTGCTACACGAACATTTTCGGCACAGGAGTCCTCTTTCTACACACTGCCCTCAAGTGCTCTGCCCCGCGTTTCAGGGAGAAGCACAACGCCAAGGATCATGATCAGATAGGCACCCGACGCGAAGATTGAAATAGCAACGCCCAGGGAAGTTCGGCTGCTAAGAAAACCAACCAAAGCGGGAAACAACGCTCCCACCCCGCGGCCGAAGTTATACGCGAAACCCGAGCCCGCGGCGCGCATGGATGTGGGGAAAAGCTCGCTGAAGTAAGCGCCCATGGGACTAAACGATCCCGAAGGAAAGAAGCCCAGCGGAAACCCAAGCACCAGCATCAGATGGTTGGATATGGGAAAACCGGCGTAGCCAATGACCGTCAAAAATGAACCGGCCGCGAACACAATGAAGGTGGACTTTCGGCCGATCGCATCCGCCAGGTGAGCGGCCGTGAGATATCCCAGAAACGCTCCCACGATGACCACCGACAAGTAACCGCCCGTGTGCAGAACGCTAAGATGGCGGGTGCCACTCAAATAAAGCGGCAGCCAGGTGCTGACGGCATGGTAGCCACCCTGCGCTCCCAGAGCCATAAGCGCCGCCAGCAGTGTGGTTCTTAGTTGCCCGGAGGAAAATATCTCAAAAAGGTTGGCCCTTTCGCTCGTCGAGCGATAGATCTCCGGCTCCTGAACTTTACCTCGAATATAGACAATGAGCAGCGCGGGAAGAATGCCAATCCAGAACATCACCCGCCATGCCAACTGTGAAGGCAGGCGAGAAAAGAGAACGGTAAAAAGCAATACGCTGATTCCCCAGCCGATGGCCCAGCCCGCCTGAACCGTGCCCACTGCCCGGCCACGAAAGCGAGCACTAATCGTCTCTCCCATAAGCGCGGCGCCCACCGCCCACTCGCCGCCAAACCCCAGGCCCTGCAAGCCCCGGACAATCAACAATTGCTGAAAATTCTGGGTGAAGCCGCTGAGAAAGGTGAAGAGAGCAAACCAGAAGATGGTCAGCTTCAGCACCTGGACACGCCCGAAGCGGTCCGCCAGAAACCCGGCCACCCAACCGCCGAGTGAGGAGAGCAGCAGAGTCGCGGTGCTGAGCAAGCCAGCCTGCCCCCTGGTGATGTGCCACTCCACCAGAATCGTGGGCAGCACCAGGCTGTAGACCATCACGTCCATGCCGTCGAGCATCCAGCCGCCAAAGGTAGCCACAAAAGCGGCCCGCTCAGGCGCGGATAGTTGCCGGATCCACCCGCGGTTTGAATTCACTGGACCTTGGGACTCTCTGCGCTGGAGTCGGACATGTTCGGCGGCAACACCGGGCGATCCCGATCGACTGACCACTGAACGCCGTCGAAGTAATCCTTCTGCGTGTGAGTGATCTTGTATTTCCCTTGGGTGAAGTACTCGAGATGGGCGCGGTCATATGCCAGCCCGGCGGAAGCTACTAAATGCAGGAACGAGCCATACGCGGTCTCGTCGGGAGCCTCCGTGTAGCCGTCATCGTAGGTGATGTCGGGATAGCGCATCAGGAAGCTGTCAAGAGCCTCCGATTCTTTGGCCGGCTTCGCGCCTTTGAGTGCCATGTAGATGCGCGTGCCCTTGTAAATCGGCTGCTGGTAGGCAGAGACATCGAATCGTTGAAAGCGAGCATAGCGGTCGTTCATGCGCGCGTTGAGCTCGAGAATGCCCGGGGTTTTGGCCATGTTTTCGACGATGCGATCGCGCAAAGCATAAGCAACCGTCTTGGTTTCTTTATGCTCCTCATCGCCGAGGTAAGAGAGGCTGGTGAACCATCCACGCGCAACCCAGTAGGTATGCCCGTATTCCGCCACCGTGCGGGTGATTGCCCAAGCGGAGTACTCCGAGAAAGGCTGCACCCACTCGTGGGTTGGGTAGCCATGCGGATTAAGAAACGCATCCGGCAACCAGGCCCGCCAGAGCAGACGCCGTGTAGCCGACTCGGGATAAATCGCGTTCGGATTCCACTGGTCGGTAGTCAGATCCGCGGTAAGCGCAGCGTGATAGCCAGGATGCAGCATGAAGTCCGGGGTGATCCTGGCCAGATCGATCGACAACTGAGCTCCATCCACATTGGTGATGGGGTGAATCACGACATTCACCTTCTTGAGCGACTCACGCGTGGCTGGGTCCGTCACCAACTGCTCGGCAAGACGAAACAGGTGGCTGGTGCTTGAGACTTCGTTCGCGTGCTGACGCCCGGAGTAGATAATGACCGCCTTCAAGGTGGTCTCCTTGGCTAGGGATCGCAGCTCGGAAGGCGAAGGCAGCAGCATATCCGCAGCCCACATATCGCGGCCCAAGTAGGTCTTGCCCATCCAGTAGACGTTTACCCCTGGGTACGTGGCCAGCCGGCTGAGCAGATGCTCACTTTGCGCGGGGTCGATGGGCTTATCCCAGGAGACAAAGTGGCCGCTGGCGTCGACCGGCTCGGGGGAAATATCCGCAATCTGCGGCCGCGGGCTGCCTGCGCCCGTAATGGCGAACTGCCCCGCAACCACTTGGTTCTTGGTGTGCACGCCGGTCCCGGGCTCCAGGGGAAGCTCGAATTCGAAGTTGAGGTTCTTAATGTGAGGATAAGCAAACGTGCCAGTGTAGATCCCGGCAGTGTGCATCCTGCCCAGCCATTCGAGCTGCGCGTTGGCTTGCTGGACAGAGAGAATATTGTGTTCGACCGTATCCTTTTCTGTTTCCGTGATCCACCGGTCATAATCGTCGTTCCGGTAGTCAGCTCCAACGCGCCAAGTGAAGCGACTGCACACCCTCAGTTCCAGAGGCAACGCGAGCGGCCACCAGGCGCGCGCTGCCGGCGTTCAAAGCAGGAAGCTCACGCACCTTCTCATGCTCGGCGCCATCGAGTTTCCAAGACAAGCGCACCTGGGGGAAGCCGGCATCTTTTGCGTAGTATTCGACGCGCACATGACCATCCTGGCCTTCGATCGAGGGATACGAAACGGGAATGACGCGGCCCTGGTAGTCCATTTTCGCGGTCGACATGAGGTCGCCCATCATGTAAAAGAAGTTTTGCGTGGAGAAGAAGGTGTCTTCCTGCAGCGCTTCGAGGGAGGAGATCCGCTCCTGGTCGATCCCGATCTTGTAATCCGGTTCGCTCATCTTGAAACTGATTTTCAGTGTGTCGAATAGCGGCTGATACTCCACCTTTGGCTTGCCATCGTTCTGCTGCATGATGAGCTTGAAGATGCGTGGCAGGGTTTCCGTCTGGTAGTGGTCCCAGAAGTATTCCGGATCGGTCTCGACGCGCTCATCGAGCAGCGTGTTCTTGCCGGATTTCAGGAGCACCCAGCCTGTTGCCACGTGGACCGTCTCGTAATGCGGAAACTGCTCGCTATACGGCCTGGTGACGGATTTCACGGAGAAATCCTGCTTCAAGACCTCCGCTCCCGCGGCATCAAAGGCGTGCACGGTGTAGGTCGGCCCTTCCGCATTGCTCTTCTCGGCCAGCTCAATATTCGCCAGAGGCATCTTCAGATCACGCGCAAGTACTTCGTCAACCGGAAATAGCTCTGCTCCCCAACGGGAGACGGTGCCCATGGTGGATTGCTTCGCCGGATCTTCATAGCGCGCAAACTCGATCTTGATTTTCGCGGCATTCTTCGTCTTGAGTTCCGGTTCGACCTGGTCGACGAGCCAGCTATAGCCCTGCTTGTAGGCACTCAGCACGTGGACGTTGGCTTGCTGCGGATCCGCGCCTGCACTTTTCAATTCGGCAAGGATCTGGTCCCGCAGCTTGGCCCTCATCTCAGGACTTTCGCTGACTCGCGCTTCCAGTACTACGGGCCCTTGCTTATCGAGTTTCGCGCACGCCGCCTTGACTGCATCGAGAAGCCGCTTCCCTTCCCAGGGAATGGTTATGTCTTCTGCAAACGTCGGCTCGTGCTGTTTAAACGGGATGAGGCTGGAATTGTTGTGCAGATCAGGATCGCTGTCGCAACACTTTGTGCCCGCGTGCAGTGTGCCGGTTACGACCTCAATGTTTGAAGTCGAAAGTTTCTGCGCCAGCTGGTCGTGAATAAATTTTTTCAGCTTCGGATCGGATTCGTCGACGTCCACCTCGGCACGAACCGACGATACGTTTTTTCCCTTGAGCTCCGAAGCCCAGCTATCGAGGTGGAAGAGCCCCACGGCTACCTGCCCGGCGCTCGAGCGAAGAGAGAAGAAGCGCTGAACGTCCAAACGCATTTCGTCAACGGATTCGTATTTCTTCGAAGGCTCCCAAAGATAAGGAAGGCGACTCGATCCATACTGCAGGGCTGCTGCCTCGCCTTGAGCATCCCCTCGCACCAGCAAAGCGGGGCCCTTGCCGAAGGCGCGATCCACCACGCGCAGTTCACCCTCGCCGGGCTGCATCGCGCCAAGCTCAGGCGCTTGCGCATGGATATATTGACCGGGCAGGATTTTTTCGAGATCCGCCCCTCCCGGTGCGCCGAGCAGGTTGAGCCCGTGTTCCCCCAACAGAGAATCATCGGCGATCACAGGAATACCGGCGGCCTGGGCCGGCGAAACGCCTGCGGCCGGAAACGCGAGAGGAAGGGTGACACCAACGCTTTCAAACGCGAGACGTGCCGCCAGGTTGGCCATCGCAACTCCAGGCTCACCGGCACTAACGTAGAGACGAGCCGCCACAGACGAGGGCACCATCTTCTTTGGCGATCCGGAAAGAAGCCCATCGAAGTTGTAAAGAGTGCCAAGGTCGAGCAGGCGCACTTCATCAGCTGGAGTCTCAGGCACAGCGGCGCGCGGAATCTGCGGCGAAGCGCCGGTAGGAATGACCAGAGGCGCAGCGTTGGGAAGGATGATCTGCCACACACTCGCTGCCGTGGCCACGTTCACGGAGGCGTCAGCCGGAGGCACCAATGCAGTGCGGATAGCGGCTGCATCGGCACTGCCAGTGACGCGAAGAATCGCCTTTTGAATGCCCTGTTTGCCGTTAAAGTACGTAAGGCCGATCAGCTCGGCATGAGCGTTCAGCTTGGCCGCGGCCAGCTTGGTATTGATGGCCTCCGCGAGCCCATTCAGCTTAGGACCAGGAACTGACCACTGATACGGAGCACGGGCGGCATAAGCATTAGCCGCAGCCAGCAACCCAAGCGAGTCGGCGCCGACAAAGGCTAGGCCGTTGCCCACAGAAAAAACCCCGCCTTCCCCCAACTGCAGTTGCGCCACCATGCTGCTTAGCTCACTGCCTTGGGCCGTGGGCACCGCACCCCGGCCGACCCACAAGCTGGTCGCCTGTGGCGAGCATTGCGCCTTGAATGCGGAGCTACCGGCAGCAGTGGTCACGATAGGCAAAGTAATACCGCTGGTTTCGTAGCCCAGCCGCGCCGCCAGGTTGGCGGCTGCCGCGTTCTCGCCTTCATCGGGATGATCGGGCACGACGACGTGCGCGCAAACCGCATCAACGATGGCATCGCCATTCGTGTCAGCGAAGTAACGGCCCTATATGGAAAGCGTCTTCCAGCAGGGAGGGTGCGGGCGCAGCCGGTTGAGGTTGAGACTGGCCGACAGCAAGCGTAGTCAAACCGGACGCTAATGCAAGAACAACGACGAGAGGCCGGGAGAGATACATGGAAGAACCTCCTAATCCGCGCAGGACAATCTTCTGGTTATGTAAAATTCGACCTTGCAACCCAAGACGCACGGGCTGACCGCGTTGCGAAAAGGTAGTGCTTTGTATCAGGGCACGACTTTAGTCGTGCCATTCAACGCGAGCCATGATGAGGGCCTTTAGCCCCTGCCACGGTGAGTCTGCTTGACAAGGCACGGGCAGGGGCTAAAGCCCCATCTTTTTTTGAACCTTTACGGCACGACTAAAGTCGTGCCCTGATACGACGCAAAAGACCTTCAACAACGCGGTTGGCCCAAGCCTTCCAAACAACTTATTCCGCAAACTGAACCTTGCCACCCATGGGGTTAGCCAGTGATCGACGGCGGCTTCGATGACTCGCCCCACCCGCCCCCGCCTGGAGTTTCGATACGAACGCGATGGCCTTTGCGCAACTGAACACTGCTCTTCGAGCCCAGGAGCCGTACATTGCCTTCCGGGTCGATGATCGAATCGGCGCCGCTGGCGCCCGGCTGCCCGCCGGCAAGACCGTAAGGCTGAAACTTCCGTCGCTCGCAAATGAGCGTCACCTGCGAATCGGCTAACAACTCTATCTCGCGAATGAGTCCGTCTCCACCACGAAATTGCCCCTCTCCCCCAGAACCTCGACGATAGCCGTAGAAACGCACGCGAAAGGGATACGCGTACTCGAGCGCCTCAATCGGCGTGTTCAGCGAATTCGTCATGTGGCAGTGAACCCCTGAGATCCCGTCAAGACCGGGCCGAGCACCCATGCCACCCGCGGTCGTCTCGTAGTAAGTAAAAGGCCGGCCGGTCCGGTGATCGAAGCCACCGACCGTCAAATTGCTCATAGTCCCGTAGCTTGCCGCCGGCACCCTCTGCGGAATAGCCTGCGCCAATGCGCGCAGCAGCACATCCACAATGCGCTGCGATACCTCCACGTTGCCACCGGCTACCGCGGCGGGTGAACGCGCATTCACCACCGTACCTTCAGGGGCCAGCACAGTCACCGCGTACATCAGGCCCGCAGTTGCCGGAGCATCCTCAGCCAGCAGGCACCGCAGCACATAAAAGCAAGCGGAATAGGTGATGGCGTAGACCGCATTGACACTGCCGCCCACCTGCGGATCAGAACCGGCAAAGTCGATCACCACCGTGCCTTCGTCCGGTTGAAATTGGATCGAAACTGCAATGCGGATCGGATCGCTACTGATCCCGTCGTCGTCAAGAAAATCTTCCGCTTTGAACGTCCCCGCGGGAAGACGGTGCAACTCCGCACGCATCAGGCGGTCGGAATAATCGAGCAGTTCCTCGGTAAGATCCGCAATGGAGTCGAGCCCATACTTGGCCACCATCTCGTGAAGTCTTCTTTCGCCTACCTTGCAAGCCCCGATCTGCGCCACCAGATCGCCTTCGCGCTCGACCGGCGTGCGCACATTGTGCAGGATGAGCTGAAGCACTTCGTGGTCGATTTTGCCCCCGCGCACAAGACGGGTTGGAGGGATGCGGATACCCTCCTGAAAAATCTCACGCCCCGGCCCCATAGAACCCGCAAAGGTGCCGCCAACATCGGCATGATGGGCGCGCGCAGCGACATAAAACACCGGGCCGGGCTTAGAGTCAACAAAAACCGGAAGCACCAGAGTGATGTCCGGCAAATGGGTTCCGCCCGCATACGGATCATTCAGAATCACCACATCCCCGCGTTCCAGGGGCAGCGCTTCCACCGCAACCTTCACCGACATGGGCATGGAGCCGAGGTGGACCGGCATGTGGTCGCCCATGGCAATGACTCTGCGCTGGGCATCGAACACGGCGCAGGAGTAATCGCGGCGCTCGATGATGTTCGGCGAGATAGAAGTGCGCCGAAGGGCCGCACCCATCTCTTCGGCAATCGAATGCATGGAGCTTTGAAAAATTGCCAAAGCAATCGGATCGGAGACTCGGACAGCGGTTGCCATCAATGCACCTCGATGATCAGGTTGTCCAGCGCATCGACGCGTAGCGTGTCGCCCGGCGGAAGGATGGTAGCGGAGCTGTATTCGGTAACGATTGCCGGACCGCAAACACAATCGCCCGCGACCAACGCCTGGCGGGCATAGACCGGGGTGTCATGGAAATCGCCATCGAAGTAGACGGACCGGTGAGCGGTGATCGCCTGTTTTCCATCGCCGGGAACCACAGGCTTGCGCCGAGGATCAAAGGGATCTCCACCGGCAACCATACGAACACGCACGTTGACGACTTCCACCGCATGCTCTTCCTTGGTAAAACCATAGCGACGGCGATGAAGATCGTGGAAAGCGGTCAGCACATCCGGGCCGTGGGGCACATTCAGCTCATAACCCTGGCCTTGATAGCGCAAGTCGACCGAACGCAAGGCAAAACCATCCAAGCTCTCTGCCTCGAACTCCGCTCGGCCGCGCTGTTCGAGTTCGACGAAGACTTCCTCGAGGCTGGCATGAGCCGGCAGCATAACAGTGCGGGAGTAGTCGCGGACCGCGTCGGCGAGCAGGATACCAACGGCGGAGAGCGCACCGGGAAGCGCCGGCACGAGCACGCGCGGGATACGGAGCGCATGCGCTAACGAACATGCGTGCAGCGGCCCGCCTCCACCGAACGCGACCAGGGTGAAATCCCGGGGGTCATACCCCCGCTCCACCGAGATCACGCGGATGGCCTTCTCCATCGAAATCTCGACCACGCGCAGGATACCCGCCGCGTACTCTTCCACGCTCGCGATGGTCCCTCGGGCCCTCTCCATGTACGCCCGGGCGCGCTCCCGGTCGAGCCGAACCGCGCCGCCGAGGAAGCTCTCGGAATCCAGCCGGCCCAGCATCAGATTTGCATCCGTGACCGTTACCTGTTCGCCACGGCCAAAGCACACCGGCCCCGGCGATGCTCCCGCGGACTCCGGGCCCACGCGAAGCATGCCGCCTGCGTCATATCTCGCGATCGAACCGCCACCTGCCCCGGCAGTATGGATGTCGAGCATAGGAACGCCGATGGGCACATCCGACACGACCGCTTCGGATGTGAGTTGCGGACCGCCAAGATCGGAGTCAACCAGGCAAACGTCGGTCGAGGTGCCCCCCATATCAAAACCAATGATGCGGTCAAAGCCCGCCAGGCGCGCCATCTGGTAGGCGCCCATCACTCCACCGGCAGGTCCGGAGAGCATGGTCCGCACCGGTTCCGTCGCCGCCAGCCGAGCGGGGATCGTGCCCCCGGAAGACTGCATCACATCCAGGCGCCCGCGGAACTCGCTCTGAACATCGGCGACCAATTTCTCCATGTAACCGCCAACGATGCGGGAAAGGTAAGCGTTGGCGACCACTGTCGACGCGCGTTCGTATTCACGGAACTCCGGCAATACGCGATGGGAGATGGAGATGGGGAGGCCGAGTTGCTCGAAAGCTTGCGCAACCGTCTGCTCGTTGACCGGATTGGCGAAGGAAAATAGCAGCGAGATCGCGATCGCCTCCGCGCCCGAAGCACGAATCTGCTCCACCAGCCGCGTGACCCCCGTTTCCGTGGGAGCTCGCAATAGTTCTCCCTCGGCCGTAATGCGTTCATCGACGCCGAAACGAAGCTGCTCCGGAGCCAGGCAAATAGGCGGGGGCTGAAACCAGTCGTAAAGCCTTCCCCGCGCCTGGCGGCCGATGGCAATCGTATCTTCGAAGCCGGCGGTGGTCACAAACGCAACCCGCGCTCCTTTGCGCTCAATCATGGCATTGGTGCCGACGGTTGTTCCGTGACGAACCAGCACTTCCCCGTTGGCGCCAATGCGCCTTAAGGCCTCCAGGACGGCCTGGCCGGGATCGGAGGGGGTGGAGAAAACCTTGAGAACCTGGAGTTGGCCGTCCTTGAAATAAACGCAGTCGGTGAACGTGCCACCTGTGTCAATCGCTATGCGCATACAGATACCGAGGTCCCCGCCGGGATTACCCCGGGTACCATCTCGCGAAAAAAATCCCCGCTATTTGCGGGTAAGTTGCTTTCGTGGCCGGCGCGCCTTTGTGCGCACCGGCGCCGACTCAAAGAGCCACTCCATGCTCGCGCCCGTCGAGAGACCGGGCTGCATGCTGACCGACCGCACATCCACATTGGTAGTCCGGCCGACGGTTTTGGTTACATGTTCCATGGCATGCTCACGTGCCGCCTGTGCATTCCCGGCGCGTATCGCTCGCACGATCTCGTGGTGCTCTTCTACCAACTGCTGGCCGTAGCTATCCATGATGATGACCAGGTAGAAGTAGCGCACCAGCCGCGCCTGCATGTTGGTGACGATCTCGACAAACGCACGGTTGCCGGTCGCTTCCGCGATGGCGATGTGGAAATGCTTATTCCACTCCAGAAACGTGTAATAGCTGTTCTTCTGGCCGGGGTGATATTCATAGCTCGCCCAATACTCCATCTCCTTGATCTGATCGGGAGTGGCTCGCTCGGCGGCCAGGCCGGCGATCATGGGATCGAGAATGGACTGCACCTCGTAGAGATTGCGGTATTCTTCGATGGTGAGCGGGGTGATAATGTAACCCCGGAACGGTATGATCTGGACCATGCCCTCGTCGCAGAGCCGCCGGCAGGCCTCTCTCACCGGGGTACGGCTGGTTTGGTAGCGGCGGCAAAGTTCGGCTTCGGAAACGGAAGATCCCGGAGCGAGTACGCATGTAGCAACATCCTGCTTCATTTCCGAGTAAACGCGACTTGCTTCGGTCATGCTGGCCTCAATATACGAAGAGTATACAAACGGACCAGTCTCAGGGATGCTCAGGTTCTTTGTCAACGCGAAGATTGGCATGAAATTCGCTGGAAAAGGCATATAAATCAGAAGCGGAAGATCGCCGCCAGTTCCCCTTCCTGGGCGTTGCTGGCATTGGTAATCTCGCCGAATGTTTTCGATGTCGCGTTGGTAACCTGATTGGCATTGGAACCGCCCAACAGGTTGAGGTGCCCGAACAGGTTGAATGCCTGACCAATGACCTCGAGGCTCTTCTGCTCATGCGTAAATACGGTTTTCGAGACGCGAATATCGAAGTCGTTGTACTTGCTGGACTGAATCTGGCTGGCGGGCACCCCGATGAGGCTGAGGTTCAAATTGCGATTCCCTTGGTTGCGTGTGGTGCCGGGCACATACTGCGCCGTACCATCCGCATCGTAGGTTCCACTTAAGGCGTTGAAGGGTAGCGTGGAACGCACCGTCCAAATACCGCCGAGCGTGATTTTATACGGCAAAAGAACCGAACCGCTGGCCACCAGGGCGTGGCGCCGGTCGATGTTACTGGGGCCGTAATCCTGGTTGTAGTTGGCATAGTTCGCTACGTTGGTCTGGGGATTGTTATCCTTCGCCGAAGAGAGGGTGTAAGAAACCGTGGCCAGGTAGCGGTTGCTGAAGCGCTTGTCGAGCCGCAGATAGAGTGCCGTGTATTTGGCGCGCCCGATCGAAGCGTGTTGCAGGATCTGTCCGAATGTCGGGATGGGGCGAACGCCATTGACGGGGAAGTTGAGGTCCTGAATGCGCCAATCTCGCAGGATGTGCTGATAGACCCCATCCGCGATGATGGAAAGATTGGGTCCGAACTGGTGCGTGTATCCCGCTGAGAATTGCTGTGAATACGAGTTCCTGAAGTCGGGCGACAGGATCGTAACATTCGGCGGCGCGGTGGAACAGAAGCTGCTGGGGCTGAGGCCGCCATAGGGATTGGGATAGCTGGGGTTGGTGATGGTGATATTGCAGACCTGATAATTCTGCTTCTCGCCCTCATTCAACTCGGTCTGGATGTTGTTGTAGTAAATGCCGTACCCGGCGCGCACGATATCGTTGCCATGGCCCAACGGATCCCACGTGAGCCCGAAGCGCGGACCGAAGTTCAGCTTGGCCCCGCGCTTGCTGGGGTCGCCCTGGAAAGGAATTCTTGGGTTGTAGTTGGCCGGGTTCAGCGTGGCCATGAACGAGGAGCCGTACTCCCGATCGTACCGAAGCCCAAGACTGAGGCTGAGCCGCGGGCGGACCTTCCACTCGTCCTGCCCGAACAATCCTAACTGCGCCGACGGCAGATTGGTCACGATGGGAGGAATCGAAGCGGTGAAGAGGACAGGATTTTTCAGCGCCGCAATCGTTGCGGGATTGTTGGGGTCAAATACCTGATCGGTGTTGAAGGTGAACGTGCCCTGGGAGTTCAATGCAGAGCTATCGATATAAGGAACGTAGATCAGGTCGCCGCCCGTCTTGAAGGTATGGTTCTTATGCTCCAAGCTGACCGCGTCGTTTAATTCGATGTGCTTTTCGATGCCCACCTGGGCATAAATCTTGCCGTAGCTAAAGCTGGGGAAAACGTACCCGGTAGAAACCTCGTTGAAGTTCGAAGCTGTCAACTGTCCGGGTTCAGTGGGAATTTTCCCGTTATACGGACCAAGCTGATACGAGGAGTACGAGTATTGGAAATGGGCATCGTTCACCGTGGCGGGATTAATCTGCCAGGTGTGCCCGATTACGATGGAGTGCCTGGGGATCAGCCCGTCATAGCAGTACTGAGTGTTGGCTCCGCCGCAACCTTGCCGGGTAAGCTCGTTCCACTCCTGCGCATAGCGAGCGAAGAGTTGTTGGTTATTGCTGATCTGGTGATCGCCGCGAACGGTCAGCATCTGATCGTGGCTGGGCTGATCAAAACTCCCATTCAAAGAGCTGTAGTATTGGACCGGCGCTGAGAGTGTATAGGCCTGGTCGGTCTGGGTGCGCTCGTAGGCTGCGTAGAAATGGGTGCGGTCATGGATGATTGGCCCGCCGATATCGCCGCCAAATTGGTTGCGCAAGAACGGCGGCCGCCCAGTGCCATTCGCTGCTTCCGCCGCCTGCTGAAATTTGTTGTCCGCGCTCAGCCCTTCGTTTCGGAAGTATTCGAAAATTTCGCCATGAAATTGGTTGGTGCCGCTCTTGGTCTGAACCGTCGTCATGCCGCCCATGGCCAGGCCGAATTCAGCGGGAAACTGTGAAACGTACACCTTGAATTCCTGCACCGCACCCTCAGGGACGTTCTGCCGCGGTTCACCTTGCTCTGCCCAGGTATTCGTTACGCCATCGAGCATGAATCCGTTCGCGTAGAAGTAGCCGCCGCCACCAGACTGCACGTTGTTGTAGAAGGTACGCGTCGCATCCTGCGTGGTGCCGGGTAACAGCAGGCTCAAGTTGAGGTATTGCCGGTTGGGGATAGGCAAGCTTTCTATCTGCCGTTGCTCGATCACACCACCCACCGAGGTGTCCTGGTAATCGATGAGCGGAACTGCTCCGGAAACCAACACCGTCTGCTGCTCGCTGCCTGTCTTCAGCGTTATGTTTTGCTGCAAATGGACGCCCAGCGCGATGTGGAGTCCGGTAATGGACTCGGGGCTAAAGCCCTGCGCATGGACGTTCAGGGAATACGTGCCAGGAGCTACCGCAGTAAAGCGATAATCGCCGGAGCCTTGAGCGGAAACGGTGCGAACGACACCGGTGTCGGTGTTCGTCAGCGTGACCTGCACGCCTGCGAGAACTGCACCCGATGGGTCGGTGACCACGCCCGCAACATCTGCTTCGCCGCCTTGGCCATACGTCACGCTGGAGATGGAACAAGCCAAAAACATCGACAGGAAGACACTGAGAGTACAAAGCCTAAGGGGCCTCATGGAACCTCCGAGTGAAACAGCATGAGCATCAAAGGCTCATGCTTGGAATGATTTTGGACGTAAAACGGAAAGCACCGGACAGCGGGTAACCCGTTTATATCAACGAACGGTTAAGCGGTCAAGAGTTTTTAGTGAAAAACAAATTCACGATTTATCTCATTGATTGCAATTGCTTTATATAAAAATCACCGATAACCGCCCAGTGACATCTTCGAAAGCTCCGAATCATGTATGAGAGCTGTATACGCATCGTAGCTGAACATTTTTCAGTGGCAATTCAGTGAGCTCTTTACTTTTTGCTTGCCGCGGCTTGCGCCTGCATGTAGAGAACCGCATAAGTGGCGAGCCAGTGCTGGCCGAGATAGCCGGCATCGCCGAATTTTCGAAATCCCTGTTGCGCGTTGAAATCAGCCAGGCGCTGAAAGACCGGCACGCGCGGATCATCCGGGGGCAATGCGGACGCGATGCGAAGCAGGTCCGCGGCCCGTTGGAAGGCCAGCCCGATGAGGTGAGACTTTGAACCGAGAAGACCGTCTTTATCCTCTGCATCCGCGTTGCTACCGGACGCTTTCACCCGGGCTGTATCGATCTCTGCCTGATAGACCTTGAAGTCCGGGGAATACACAGGCGGCAAAAATTCGTTGAGCCAGCTCACAAAATTCTTTTGCTCCAGCACCCGGCTCATGAGCATTGCTTCCGCCAGGCAAGGCGATGCGAAATCGCCATTGCTGGGCTCGTAGGCTGTTGGGCAGTTCTTGTCATTTCCAAAAAAACGCACCGCGGCATCATGGATGGCCGCCTTCATCGTTGAGTCGCCGGTGGCGTCGGCGTAGTCGAGAGCAAAGCTCATGGTCAGCGCTGTGTTCGGGTGTACTCCGACCCGCATAGGATAGGGGAGAGTGTTAAGGTACTGGACATATTTGCCTGTCATCAGCTTGACCAACGGTTGCAGATTCACGGCCAGCTTCTGAGCATCCGAGTCGTCCCACGACTTGAGTTCTCCGTATAGTTTCAGCAGCCAGGTATATCCATATGGGCGCTCGAAGTTCTTCCCTTCTGCATCGCCGGGCTGATCGTAGCTGAAGAAGCTGACCTCACCGGCAATGTTGTCTGCGCCCAGGTGCTCCGTAAGCCGCTGGCGAATGACTGGCGCCAGAAACATCTTCGGGTTCAGCCGCAGTAATGCGAGCGCTGTCCAGGTTGAGTTCACAGCCGAGTGCCAGTCGTAGCAGCCATAGAAGGCGCGATGCCGGGTGTAATCCTCGGCGGGATGAGCTTTATCGTCGTACACCCACAGATACGTTTGCGGATGATCCTCCAGCGCCTGCGGATGATCGATGCACGAGAGCGGCAGCGAAGCCATGGCCACAATCTGGGTATCGTTGAAAATCGGGCGCTGCGCGGGAGGGAGCGACTTAAGGTATTCAGAAGTCTTATCAGTGGTGGACGGAGTAGCGGCCAACGCATGCGCTGCCGCGGAAAGAGCGAGAAACATCAAGGTGGTTCGCACGATGCACCATCCATCTGAAGATTGCGGCGATTCTGGATGGCTTATATGGGAAGCTCGCGGATACGTCAAGAATTTTCGCCCACAATAGCCTCCCCAATCGTTCGGAGCTAGAATGAACACGCGCTATGGGTTGCGAAAGCGCTGAGGGAGCTATGAACCGAAACACTAACAGCAGTGCAGGGGACGGGTGGAAGAATCCGCGTGAGAACCAGGTCCACAGGCCAAACGGATCTTGATGGGTGCCCCATGTTCGCACCAGCGTACGTGGGCCGAATATGAATTCTTCGAATGCTTTCGCTAAAGGCCTAGAAGCGTTTGAAGGGCTTCGCCCGTCTTTTTCGGCCCACGTTAGCTGGTGCGAACATGGGGCACCCATCAAGATCCGTTTGGCCTGCGGACCAGGTTGCTGAGTCAAAGAATGACCGGCTTTAGCCCGGCTTAGCATAGACGATACCGGGCATTGTTACGGCCGGAAGACATCCCATAACACCTCACTGCAAACCCACATGGTCCCTTTCCAACAACGCGTTCTGGCTGAAGATCTCATTCGCATTCGCCGGCCGGACGACCGGGAAAGATACGCCGCGGCCCAACGCCAGGCGCGCATCGATCCCAATCCACACCAGATAGACGCGGTCATCTTCGCGCTGCGCCGCCTGCGCGAAGGCGGCTGCATCCTCGCGGACGAAGTCGGCTTGGGCAAGACGATAGAAGCCGGCCTGGTCATTGCCCAAAGCCGCGCCGAAGGTGCGCAAAGAATTCTGCTCATTGTGCCGAAGTCGCTGCTTGGCCAGTGGCAAACAGAACTATTGGAACTCTTCGGAATCCCCTGCCAGGAGGCGGCTTCGAGCTTTGTCGCCCCGGGAGTCTACCTGGTCGGACGCGAATTCGCCGGTGGGCAGCGCGGGTCGGCCTTGCTCAGCACTGCCCCTCCCTTCGATCTGGCAGTCATCGACGAGGCACACGAGATCTTCGCCGGGCTTTATCGCAGGTATGGCCCCGACGGACTCTACGACGAGACCTCAGAAGAGGCGATGACCGCGCATCGCGTGCGCGGCCTTCTGCGCACCACACCGGTGCTGCTGCTCACCGCTACCCCAATCCAAAACTCGCTCGCCGAGCTCTGGGGCTTGGTGCAGTACGTGGAGCCGACCGGAACTCTCCTCGGCGACCTGGTCACTTTTCGCAAGGTCTTCTGCGAAGAAGGGGATCGCGTTCTGGTGCGCGGGCAGGAGCACGAACTGCAACGCCGCCTCGCCATGGTGCTGCAGAGAACCTTGCGCCGCCAGGCCCAGGAATTCCTGGATCGCCCCTTTACCCAGAGGAGGTGCCGGCTCTACGAGTACGGAATGAGCGCCGCCGAACGCTCCCTCTATGAAGACGTCACGGAATATCTGCTCGAGCCCGCTCTCAATGCGTTCGCTGGAACGCAGCGCAAACTCATGCTCATTGGGTTTCACCGCCGGATGGCTTCCTCCATCGAAGCGTTGGCCGCCAGCCTGGATAATGTCGCCGCTCGCCTGCGCCGCATGCAAACGGGTCAGCAAACCGACGACACCGCCTTTACACTTTTCCGCGACCTTGAAGACGAGGAAGAGTTGGAGCAGGATCCGCCCGAAGCTCCCCAGGACATCGAGCCGGCAACCGTCGCCGAGGAACTTCTCCGCGTCGAGTCATTTGTTGCCCGGGCGCGATCGTTGCCGGATGATACCAAGGCCCGCCGCTTCCAGGAAGCCGTTAAGGTCATTCTCGACCTGGGGAAGAAAGGCCAAGGAACCGGCAAGGCGGTCGTCTTCACCGAGTCGATCACGACGCAGAATTACTTGCGACAACTGCTGCTGAATTTTGGCCTTCAAGACGAAGAAATAACCTTGTTCCGCGGCGTGAACGATTCCGAGCGCGCCCGGCAGGCCTATGCGCGTTGGAAAGAAGAAGAACTCCCACGCTTGCCATCCAGCTCAATGCCCAGTCGAGACGTGGCCGTCCGCCTCGCGCTGGTTCACGAATTCCGCACTCGATCCCGGATTTTTATTTCCACCGAAGCCGGCGCGAAAGGTCTCAACCTGCAATTCTGCGAGACCGTGATCAACTACGACCTCCCGTGGAATCCGCAACGCATTGAGCAACGTATCGGCCGCTGTCACCGTTACCGGCAGGAGCGCGATGTCACCGTCATCAACTTCACTTCCCGCGACAACGAAGCGCAACAGCTGACCTTCGAAATTCTCAGCCAGAAGCTCGATCTTTTCGGCAAGGTCCTCGATGCCTCCGATACTGTCTTGCACGAACCCCGGACAGACAGCCCCGAGATTTTCGTATCCGCCCTGTCTACTGACTTCGAAACCGATCTGCGCAACATCTACAGTCGCTCGCGCACCGTCGAGGAGATGACGCGGGAGATCGCAGCGTTGCGCGACAAGATTTCCGAGCGCCGCGACACTTACGAGAAAGAGTACAGGCGCACCTCGCAAATCATCGAGTCGCGCTTTGATGACAAGGTCCGGAAAGTATTTAGGAGCCTGCGGGATGATCTCCCTACCGGTTTGGCTGGCCTCGATCGCGACTTGGCCAACCTCGTAGATGGCTTCCTCACGGCAGAGGCCATTCCTTTCCAGCGTACGAACGAAGACGGCCGCATCGTCTTTGACCTTGAAGACAACGCCGTCCTGCCGCCCGAATTTGGCCTGGGCCGAAAATTCGCGACCGGCGATGCCAGACGCCTGAAGGACGCGGAAGCGTTGAATCTTCTGCATCCCCTCGTGCAGCACGCCATTGCAGAGGCCAGGGCCTGGCCGGGAGGCGGAGCGATCCGGCTGCTGCTACCGCCCACCGCATCCCCCGAGCTCCGGGGACTAACAGGCAAAAAGGGATTGCTGTGCGCGGTCATGGTCACGTACGAAGGCTTCGAGCCCGTTCAGAGTCTGTTGGGGGCGGCGGTGGTGGAGGGCATGCCCATCGATCCCGCGCTGGCAACAGAAATTCTTCGCCTGCCTGCGATCGCAACTCAGGAATTCGTCACCGCGCAGGATGCACAGTCACTGGACGACGCCGTGGAGGAAGCGGTATTTGTTGACCAGCGCCGCATGGAACAGGACGAGAACAAACACTTCGAGCGCGCCACCGGCCAGTTGGAGCGTTACATCGAGGATAAGATTTTGGTCTGCCGTCGCGAATTAACGAGTCTCGACCAGAGGTTACGTTCCGCGAAGTCCCGGCGCGACCAGGTTGTGGGCGCCACCGCCCGGGAGCGCGTGGAGGACGAAATCGCCCAGCTCGCCACCAGGACGGAAACGCTGGAACAGCGCGTCGAAGCGCTCGAATCCAGGGAAGATGAGGTCTACCAAAAATGGCGCGAAAAGTATTACGCCCTTCACTACCAGGCGCCGGCCGTGAGAAGGCTGTTTCAGACGGCATTCGAGATCGCGCCCTCGACTCCGGAGACGTCGTGCTAAGGCTCTTGCACACTGCGGATTGGCACCTTGGCCGGCGCTTCCCTACCTTCCCCAGCGAAGGGCAAAAGAAACTGTCACGCGCACGCATGGATGTCGTGGGAAGGATCCTCGAGGTCGCGCGCCGCAACACAGTCAATGCCATCCTGTGTGCGGGCGATATCTTCGACGACTCCAACCCTCAAGAAGACTTCTGGCAAGGCTTGGTGAAGATATTTCGTACCCACAGCGGTTCTCATCCGCCGTTGTTCCTGGTCCCGGGCAATCACGACCCGCTTACGTCCGACTCGGTGTGGGCGCCGCAGCACCCTTTTCGCGCTCAGTTACCCGATTGGGTCCATGTTGTCGACCGGGATGACTTCACGTATGAACTTTCCCCGTCTGCGGTTTTGTATGCGCGGCCCTGCCGGTCGAAGGCCGGCGAGAGCGATCTGGCGCTGGCATTGCCGGCGCGCGCACCTGGCGATGAGCGTTTGCGCATCGGCTGCGTGCACGGTTGCACGTTCGACATTCCCGGCTTCCAGACAAACTTCCCCATAGCCCGCAACGCCGGCATCGATCGTGGGCTCGACTATCTCGCCATCGGCGATACGCACTCCTTTCGCGATGTCACCAGCAATCTCCCCGTGCCGACCGTGTATCCTGGGGCGCCCGAGCCCACCGCTTTCGACGACAGCAACGCCGGCAATGTCGCATTGGTGGCCATGTTCCGCCGCGGCCTGCGCCCTCGCGTCGATGTGGAGCGGGTCGCGTTCTGGCGCTGGCTCGATGTTCGCTGTCAGAATATGAACGATTTGCGAGACCTGCTCACCCGCGCTGAGCTAGACCGGCACGTAGTACGCCTGCGGCTCGACATGGCAGTGTCCCTTACGGAGAAAAGCGAAGTGGAGCGGATTCTGCGGGACCTTCGCGGCACCGATGCCACCCATGGCAGGGCCGGCATCCTGGTGGACGATCGTTCCGGTCTGCGGCTGCATGCCGGCTCTGGCGGCGCCTTTTCGCAAGACTTGCCGCCGGTGCTTAAAGATACCGTCGCACGGCTCGATCTCCTCATTTCCGCTGCGCCCGGGGAAGCGGAGAAGGAAAAAGCCACGCGCGCTTTGGCTCACCTCTTTGAGCTGCTGCAAACCCGCGATACAACGAGCGGCGGTGCGTGATGCAGCTCATTCGCCTGCAAGTTGCTAATTTTGGCGCCATCGGCCAGGCCGAGATCGAGTTCGGCCCGGGGCTGAATGTGCTTTACGGCCCGAACGATTTAGGCAAATCCACGGTTGCGGAATCCATCCGCTTGGCGTTGCTGCTGCCGCACACCTCAAGTCACTCCCAGCCCTATGTGGCGTGGGGCGGGGGCGGCGAACCCTTCGTCGAATTGACCTTTGCGTCCGAGGAACAGCGCATCTGGCGTGTCCGCAAGCAATTCGGCAGAACGGGATCGTCTCAGCTGGACTTCTCAAAAAATGGCAAAGACTTCGAAGACGTCGAGCGAGGGAGGGGCGTGGATGGAAAGCTGCGGGAGATTCTGCGCTGGGGCATCCCGGAACCCGGTGGAATGAACGCGCCCAAGGGCCTGCCGGAAAGCTTTCTCGCGAGTGCGCTGCTCTCCACGCAAGCGAACGTGAGCGGCATCCTCCGGAGCACCCTGCAGGATGACCCTACGGGCAGTGGCAAAGATCAAATCGCCGCGGCTCTGCAGGCCATCGCCCAGGATCCGCTCTTCATCGAATTGCTCAGGAAGACACAGGAACGGCGGGATGCCGCATACACCGAAAAGGGCGCGAAGAAGACTGCCAAGGGAAGCATCTTCAAGGAAGCCGCCGATCGGGTCAACGAGGCCAGGTATGAAAAAGATCGCTGGCAGGAAACGGTGGACGCGTCCGAAGGTGAGGAGTCGAGACTGCGAGACTTGACTGCCAGAAGGGAAAGCAAGCGGGAAAAGCTGGCGCACGCGACGGCTCATTACGCAAGCCTGGAACTCCTAGCGAGGCAAACTGCGGATCGTTTCGTCTCCCAGGAGCGGGTCCGCCAGGCAGAGGGCGAGTTAAACAGGATCCACAAGTTGCGCAGTGATGTGGAGGCGGGCGAGCGCAGACTAACAGACATAACCCGCCGGGCTGCAGATTCGGATTCAGCGGTAGAAAACACGAAGCAGAGACACGCTCAGGCGCAGGCCCAGCTTGCGGCTACACGAGAGGCGGCCCGTTTGGAGCAATCGGACCCTGCTTTCAGCGACACACAAATTTTGCTCGGCAAGAATGCGGCAGAACGGGCGCTACAAAAGGCCGAGCAGAATATTCAAACGATCCTGGCGGCAAAAGGATTGGCCGACGCCGCATCGCGAAAACAGAGTGAGCTACAGGAGCAGGAAAGAGTCGTCAAAGATAAGGCGAAGGCGCTGCTCGACGCAGAGGCACGTGAGAAACAAGCGGACGACGAGCTCGTCCACTGTGACTTGCTCAAAAAAATCCTGGAATTGCAAAACGCGATCCGGCAAAGGAAAGCAGTTCAGGACGAGGTCGCCCGGCGATCTCAACTAGAGACACGCCTGAAAGCCACTTCTGACGAACGCGCCCGTCTCGTTGCCCAGAGGGCCGCAATCATCGTCCCGCTGGATCGATCGCTCGCGTCGATGCGCAGGCTTGCAGAGGAACTGGCTGCCGCGCGCGGAGCACTCAATGTGGGCCTCGTCGCGACTCTGACTCCGTATCGCCCTGTCGAACTGGCGCTGCGGACAGACGCCGGGGATACCACTTCCCGCTCGACCGCACAACCGCAGGAGATTGAAGCCAACACCGAGTTCGAGCTCACCCTTGCCGGGATTGCCACGATCCGTGTACAGGGCGGCCGGCGTGAGGCACAGGCCAAGGTGGCGGCGCTGGAGGAGCGCTGGGAAAATGAGGTGCTGCCGCACCTGTCGGCAGCAGCGGTGAGCGACTTGGAAGGGTTGGCGGGCAAGATTGAGGAGGCGCGACACCTCGATGCCACCATCAAGCACCACGATGTGGATCTAAGGTCTCTTGAGGAGCAGCTCTCTCCGCTGTCGGGCTTAGCGGAAAAGCTGCGCGATGCGACAGAATTTGCCGAGGCTCTCCAACGCACGCTCGGGTTTGCCGATTTGGAGCGCATGGGCGCTGAAGTGACGGCGCTGGAGCCGGGTGCGGCTACCAAGTTGACCCGGCGAGGTCAGCAGCTCGCTGCGACCCTTGACGAGGCTCGGAAGAAGGCCAACCAGTTTCGGAAAGATCGAACAGTCGCGGAAGAACGAGCGCGGCACTTAGAGCAGGCATTACATTCCGCCAATGCATCCCGCGATCTTGCCTTGCAGTCCTTTCCGCAAGGTGTCGATGCTGCGCTGACGGCAGCGAGCGCGGAACGCGAAACGCACGTCGCCGGGATGCGAAGCCTCTCCGCGATGCTCGATTCCCTGCAGGAGAAGATCGCGGCGCGCGACAAGCGGCTCCGCATGGCCGAACAGGCGGCTGAATATGAGGTTCATCAATCGGCCGTCGCGATGGAATCTGCGCGGAAAGAACGGGAGGTGGCGATTGCTGAACGCGCCTCCGAGGAAGGCCGGTTGAAGGAGCTTCGCAATCTGCGGGATGCAACAAATCTCGCTGCTGCGGAGGACACGCTTCGCCTGGCAAAGGAGCGATTCGAGCTGCTGCCTGTCCCCAGCCGAATCGTAGACAACGATGAGGCGATTGCCGCGAAGGCGGAAGTAACGGCGCTGCAATCGGAACTGGGCTTCCTCAACGACGAATTCAACCAAGCCAAGGGCGCGCTTGAACACATAGGCGGCGCGGTAGCCCGAGAGCGGCTGTCGGAAGCCACGGAAGCGCTCGAGCTGGCGGAGCGCCGGGAAAAGGAAATCGAAGCTGATTCCGAAGCGTGGAAGCTGCTTCTCGAACAGATGAAAGAGGCCGATGCCGCCCAGGCCAGCAATCTTGGGATGGCGCTGACCCCAGCGATCGCCGACCGATTCACAGCGCTGACCCGGGAACGCTACCAGAACATCAAACTCAATGCGCAATTGGGAACCGACGGCGTGGTCCTGGGGGGCGCGGTCAGATCGGCTTTCTCCTTGTCTCTGGGAACGCGTGATCAGCTATCGACAATTTTCCGTTTGGCGCTCGCCGAATATTTGGCCACCGCCGTTGTTCTCGACGACCAGCTTGTGCAAAGTGACGGCCCGCGAATGCAATGGTTTCAAGAGCTGCTCTACGAAAAGGCCAAGCTGTTTCAAATCGTCATCCTGACCTGCCGTCCGAGCGATTACCTTCTTTCCACCTCGTTTGTCCCTGCGAACGGCCCGGTCCATCTTGACATGAATGACCATCCAGTCCGAGCCGTCGATCTGGGTCGAGCTCTTCGTAGGAGCTAACGATCGAGGTGCCGCAACAGTTTTGGGATCTCTCCTTGCCGGCGAGCTCATGAAGGGCAGAGGCTGCGTGGGAACCGGATCTGTAGGACCAAACAGAACTCGACGGGTGCCCCATGTTCGCGCCAGCGTACGTGGGCCGAAAAAGACGGGCGAAGCCCTGGGCGAAGCCCCTCCAAATTTTCCACTAGTTGAGTGAAAGCATTCGAAGAATTCATAATCGGCCCACGTACGCTGGTGCGAACATGGGGCACCCGTCGAGTTCTGTTTGGTCCGTTGGGTTCTCTTCAGCCCGTACCCTTCATGCCCCTGCTGACAAGGAGAGATCCCAGAAGCAACGGCTATCATGGAGTCAGGCATGACGACTCCTTCACCCTCGGCGGAAGATCTCTATCACCAAGGACTCGGCCAGCTCGAGGCAGGCGATCCCGCTGGAGCAGCCGACAACCTTCGCCGGTGCCTCGAGGCAGACCCTGGCATGCTGGACGCTATGCACGGGCTCATCCGCGCACTGCAGGAACAGGGTGACCTCGACGCGGCCATCGAGGTGGCCCAGCGCCTGCTCCAATTGGATCCCGAAGAAGTTCTCGCCCACACCAGCCTCTCCATCCTGTACCAACGCAAAGGACTGATCGCCGAGGCAGAAGCCGAGGCGCTGAAAGCCAAGCTGTTGGGCTGGAAACAACAGCTGCAACGACCCTGATGGCCCGCACCCTGTACGTAGCCAGCAGCAACCCAGGAAAATTGCGCGACTTTGCCTTGGCAGCGGCTCGCCAGAACCTGGCCATTCTTCCCCTCCCGGGACTCGAGGCGATCGACCCCCCGCCAGAAGACGCCCCGACCTTTGAAGGCAATGCCCGCGACAAAGCGGTCTACTACAGCCGTTATCTCCCTGGGGAAATGGTCTTAGCCGATGACTCCGGGCTGGAAGTCGATCATCTTCAGGGCGCCCCTGGCGTTCGATCAGCCCGCTTCGCTGCCGATGCCGGCGCGGAAGTCGACAATAATCAGTTCCTGTTGCAACAGCTCGCCGGCGTGGAGAGCAACGCGCGTTATCGCTGCACATTGGCCGTGGCGCGGGATGGAACCATTCTCGAAACCGCGGAGGGCACGGTCGAAGGACGCATCGTCGCTACTCCCCGAGGTAGTGGTGGTTTCGGATACGATCCGCTCTTTTACCTGCCTACGCTCGAACGAACCATGGCGGAACTCAGCGACGAGGCAAGATGGGAGCAGAACCACCGCGGAAAAGCCTTTCGCGCCCTGCTACAACGCATTACCTAAATCATGTCTCGGGTCAAATCGGACAGGGTCGTGGCGGACCGCCCATCCTTGACGCTGTTCGCCCGCGCCCCAATAATAAAGGGTTGCATATCGGAAAATATCAATGAGCACAATCGCAGCCGTCCCGCGGAACAATCGCGCACCGAACTTCTGGGCGTCCACCATCGGCAAGAAGATCGTGATGGCCGTCACGGGAGTTACCATGTTCGGCTTCGTGATCGCACATCTCCTGGGCAATCTTCAGGTCTATGAAGGCCCCGCAAAACTGAACGCCTACGGGGCTTTTCTCCACAGCATCGGTGAATTGCTTTGGCCGGCGCGCATCGTGCTGCTGATTTGTATCGCCCTGCACATTGTTGCCACGGTTCAACTGGCGCTGCGCAACAAAGCCGGCCGCCCGGTAGGGTACTCGCGAAAGCAAGCCATCGCCTCCTCCTATGCCTCGAGGACGATGTACTGGTCTGGCCCCATCGTGCTCGCCTTCATCATCTTTCACCTCCTCCACCTCACCGCGGGCTACATCCATCCCGGCGCGGCTTATATCGAAGGCGACGTCTACCACAACGTGGTTGCCGGCTTTCAGGTCTGGTGGGTTTCGGTGTCCTACATCGTGGCCATTTCGCTGTTGGGGCTGCACCTGCGCCATGGCTTGTGGAGCATGTTTCAAACCCTTGGCATCCACCAACCGCTCCACACTGCGGCTCTCAAGCAGGCGGCGCTGATCATTGCTCTGCTCATCGTCCTCGGCTACATCTCGATTCCCATAAGCGTTCTACTAGGGCTGGTGAAATGATTCTCGATTCGAAAGCACCGACAGGTCCCATCGAGCGGGCATGGGACCAGACTCGCTTCGACGTGAAGCTGGTCAACCCGGCAAACAAGCGCAAGCATTCCATCATCGTGGTTGGATCCGGCCTCGCCGGTGCCTCCGCCGCCGCCACCCTGGGGGAGCTTGGCTACAAAGTGCAGTGCTTCTGCTTTCAGGATTCGCCGCGCAGGGCGCACTCCATCGCCGCGCAGGGCGGTATCAATGCCGCCAAGAATTATCAGAACGACGGCGACAGCGTTTATCGCCTCTTCTACGACACGGTCAAGGGCGGAGACTTCCGCGCCCGCGAGGCCAACGTCTACCGACTGGCGCAAATCAGCGTCAACATCATCGATCAGTGCGTAGCCCAGGGAGTTCCCTTCGCCCGTGAATACGGCGGCGCCCTCACCAACCGCTCTTTCGGGGGCGCCCAGGTCTCGCGCACCTTCTACGCTCGTGGCCAGACCGGACAGCAGCTACTGCTCGGCGCCTACCAGGCCCTGGAACGCCAGATACACGCCGGTAACGTTACCATGCATCCCCGGACCGAGATGCTTGACCTGATCGTGATTGACGGCAAGGCTCGCGGCATTGTGACCCGGCACCTGGTAACGGGCACCATCATCACCCACTTTGCCGACGCGATTATCCTGGGCACCGGCGGCTACGGCAACGTCTACTATCTCTCCACCAACGCCAAAGGTTCGAACGTCACCTCCATCTGGCGCGCGCACAAGCGGGGCGCGCTCTTTGCCAACCCCTGCTACACCCAGATTCACCCCACCTGCATTCCTGTCTCCGGCGACTATCAATCGAAGCTGACCCTGATGAGCGAATCGCTGCGTAATGACGGCCGCATCTGGGTGCCGCTGAAAAAGGGAGACAAGCGTTCTCCCGACCAGATTCCTGATGCCGAGCGCGACTACTACCTGGAACGCCGTTACCCCAGCTTTGGCAATCTCGTTCCGCGCGACGTAGCGTCCCGTAACGCCAAGTCGGTCTGTGATGAGGGTCGGGGAGTGGGCGAGACCGGCCTCGGCGTCTACCTCGACTTCACTGATGCCATCCGGCGCCTGGGCGAGAAGACCATCCGTGATCGCTACGACAACCTCTTCGATATGTACCAGCGCATCACCGATGAGAACCCCTACAAGGTTCCCATGCGCATTTATCCCGCCATCCACTACACCATGGGCGGTCTGTGGGTCGATTACAACCTGCAGAGCACCATCCCTGGCCTGTTCGTGATCGGCGAGGCCAACTTCTCCGACCATGGCGCCAACCGCCTGGGAGCCAGCGCACTGATGCAGGGGCTATCGGATGGCTACTTCGTCGTTCCCTACACCGTGGGCAACTACCTGGCGACCAACAAATTTCCCGCGGTGCTCGAGACCGCGCCCGAGGTTCGCGAGGCCGTCGCCTGTGTCAAAAAGACGATCGAGCTCTTGCTCTCCATCAAGGGCAAGCGGACTGTGGATTCTTTCCATCGCGAACTGGGCAAAATTGTTTGGGACTACTGCGGCATGTCGCGCACCGCGGAAGGTCTGCAATCGGCGATCGGCCAGATCCGCACCCTGCAAGACGAGTACTGGAAGAACGTCAACGTCCCCGGCAGCGGCGAGGATTTGAATCAAAGTCTGGAAAAAGCCGGCCGCGTGGCTGACTTCTTCGAGCTCGCCGAGCTCATGTGCATCGACGCCCTGAACCGCAACGAGTCTTGTGGTGGCCACTTCCGCGAGGAGTATCAGACGCCCGAGGGCGAGGCGCAGCGTGACGATGAGCATTACTCCTACGTCGCCGCATGGGATTATCGCGGCCCCGGCAATACGCCCACGCTGACCAAGGAACCCCTGGAATTCCACTACGTTCATCCGAGCCAGAGGAGCTACAAGTAATGAAAGTCACGCTGAAAATCTGGCGCCAGAAAAATCGCAAGGAAGCGGGCAAGTTCGTCACCTACCCGGTAGATGTCGAGAACGCCGAAATGTCGATGCTGGAGGTTCTCGACGTGCTCAACGAGACCTTGATCGAAAAAGGCGAAGAGCCGGTAGCCTTCGAGCACGATTGCCGCGAGGGTATCTGCGGCTCCTGCGGATTCATGATCAACGGCGTGGCCCACGGCCCCAGGCCGGCCACCACGGTTTGCCAGCTGACCATGCGCCACTTCAAAGACGGAGAAGAGCTGGTCATCGAGCCTTGGCGCGCCGCCGCTTTCCCCATGATCAAGGACTTGGTCGTCGATCGCCGGTCTTTCGATCGCATCATCGCCTCCGGCGGCTATATCTCGATCTCCACCGGGAACGCGGTCGACGGCAACACGCACCTCATCGGCAAAGAAATCGCTGACCGGGCCATGGACGCGGCCGCCTGTATTGGTTGCGGAGCTTGTGTCGCGGCCTGCCCCAATGCCTCCGCTGCGCTCTTTACCGGGGCCAAGATCGCCCATCTCGGCATCCTGCCCCAAGGCAAGCCGGAGCGCGACCGCCGCGCGCTGGGAATGGTGGGGCAAATGAACACCGAGGCCTTCGGCAGCTGCACCAATATCGGCGAGTGCACCGGAGTTTGCCCCAAAGAGATCAAGTTGGAAGTCATCGCTGTCATGAACCGCGACTACCTCCGTGCCAGCATTCGCCGCCGCGACGACCTGGGCGCCACCATCAGCCCGTTCGCTGAGTGGAGCACCGGAGCGAAATTCAGCTCCCCTACCGCAAAAGAATAGGGCGGGATGAAAACTGCGCTAGCCCTCGTTCTGCTCGCCGCCGTTCCTTCGCTCAGCGCACAAAAGACAGACCCGCTCGCTGTACACCAATCCGCCATCGTCATCGACACCCACGCAGACACTACCCAGCGGCTGCTCGACGAGGGTTACGACCTGACGGATCCGCTCAAAGGCGGCTACATTAATTTCGAGTCGGCGCGCGCGGGCAACCTGGGGGCTGAATTCTTCTCCATCTGGGTAGACCCGATCCCCTTTCAGGGCCACGAGGCGCGCCGCACGCTGGAGTTGATTGACGCCGTCTACCAGCAGACTGCCAAGCACCCGCAGCAGATGCGCCTGGCGTTTTCGCCTGAAGACATCATCGCCGCCCATCGCGAGCACAAACTGGCCGCGCTGATGGGGATTGAGGGCGGCCATTCCATTGAAAACAGCCTGGGCCTGTTGCGTGACTACTACCGCCTCGGCGTGCGTTACATGACGCTCACCTGGAGCAACTCGAATGGGTGGGCCGATTCCTCCGGCGATTTCACAGATCCCAAGGTGGCCCACACCAAAGACGGCTTAAACGGCTTCGGCGAGAGCGTGGTTCACGAGATGAATCGCCTGGGCATGATGGTGGATATCTCGCACGTCTCGGACAAAACCTTCTACCGCGCGATCACCCTCAGCCGCGCCCCGGTGATTGCCTCCCACTCCTCGGCGCGGGCGCTGTGCAATGCGCCCCGCAACATGGACGACGATATGCTGCGCGCGATGGGCCAACACGGTGGGGTGGTGATGGTGAATTTTTACTCCGCCTTTCTGAGCGAGGACTACCGCAAAGCAACGATGGCGCAGCAACCTGCTATCGACCACGACGTCGCAGAGGCTACGGCCAAGCTCAAGGCCGAGGGCAAGCCGGTGCCCAACGAATTAGCGGAGCAGATCGCCAAGAGCTACATGGCGAAGATACCGCGGCCCCCGTTCAGTATCCTGATTGACCACATCGATCACATCGCCAAGGTTGCCGGCATCGACCACGTCGGCCTGGGGTCGGATTTCGATGGCATTAGTTCCACCCCTGAGGGCATGGATTCCGCTGCCGATTTGCCCAAGATCACCCAGGCGCTCATGGCGCGCGGCTACAGCGCCGCGGACATGGACAAGATTCTCGGCGGCAACTTCCTGCGTGTCTTCGCCAAGGTGCAGGAGGTCTCGAAGCAGCTCCAAATCAAGGATTAACCGCTCAGGAAATAGCCTCCCGGGTGGCGGGTGTATTAGTCTGTCTTGGGAACCATCAATGAAATTGCTACGTCGCTTTGCAGTTTTGTATCTGTTTTCGGCAGTCTTTGCAGTTGCTCAGCAGACCACTCCTCCGGCCCAACCCGCTGCTCCCGCCGAGCTACCGGACTCACCAATCAGCCAAGTGCCACCGGTTGTGGAACCAACGGGTCCTACCGCAGTCCTCGACACCAGCATGGGGCGCATCACCTGCCGGTTGTTCGACAAACAAGCGCCTGAGACGGTTGCCAACTTTATCGCTTTGGCTCAAGGAACGAAACCCTGGACTGACCCGGTAAGCAAGAAGAAGATGAGGGCCAAGCGTTTCTACGATGGAACGACTTTTCATCGTGTCATTCCGGAATTCATGATTCAGGGTGGCGATCCGACAGGCACCGGAACCGGGGATCCGGGGTATATGTTCGCCGATGAATTCGATCCAAACCTGAACTTCGACGTTCCCGGGCGCATGGCGATGGCCAACTCCGGGCCGGGGACCAATGGATCGCAATTCTTCATCACCGAAGTGCCTACCACGCATCTGAATCAGAAGCACACGATCTTCGGGCAATGCGATCAGCCCAGTCTCTCGGTTGTCGCTGCGATCGCGCGCGTACAGCGTGATCCAGACGACAAGCCGCTCCAGCCCGTGGTGCTGAACAAGGTCACCATCGTGCAGGAGGGCCAACCGCTGCCCCCTGCTCCCGCGGCGCCTCCGACACCCGCGGCACCCACGCAAAACTAAACCAACACCAGGAGTCTTTCATGTCCCGTGAATCTGGAACTTATGCCATCTTCAACACCAGTGAAGGTACGATTGTGGCTCGCCTCTTCGAAAAGGACGCGCCAAAGACAGTAGAGAATTTTGTCGAACTCGCCGAAGGCAAACGCGAGTGGACTCATCCTGTCGGCGGTAAAAAGAGCACCAGCAAGCTTTTTGACGGCACGATCTTTCACCGGGTCATTCCCGACTTTATGATTCAAGGCGGCGACCCGGCAGGTACCGGCTTCGGCGGTCCCGGTTACAAATTTGCGGACGAGACCAAGGGTTCGCCCCACAAGCTGGACGCGAAGGGCAAGCTGGCGATGGCCAACGCCGGACCCAACACCAATGGATCCCAATTCTTCATTACGGTAGCGCCCACGCAGTGGCTTACCGGCAAGCACACAGTGTTCGGCGAGGTTGTCGAAGGCTACGACGTGGTGGAGAAAATTTCCAAGGTGCCCCGCAACTCACAGGACAAGCCGAACAAGCCCGTGACCATCGAGACCGTGGTCATCGAACGGGTGTAGCACTTCTCCAGGGGTGGAGCGAAACCGCAGATCTGCGGTTTCGCTCCCGGTCAGACTCTAACCTTCAGCCGCTAGCCGCTCTTCGACCAGTTCGCAGATGGTGTGCAGCAGAAACTTATGCCCTTCCTGGATGCGTGCGGTTTTCTTGCCCCCTACCAGCAGCTCGATATCGGCGAATCCCGCGCACTCGCCTCCGTCGCGTCCCAGGAAGGCGATGGTCTTCACCCCTAAGTCCTTCGCCGCGACCAAGGCACGGAAGACGTTCTCGCTATTACCGGTGGTCGTAAACGCTGCCAGCGTATCGCCCGGCTTTCCATAGGCTTGTACTTGCCGGGCAAAAAGATCCGCAAAGCTGTAGTCGTTCCCAATGGCAGTCAGATCTCCACCATGCGTGGCGAGCGAGATCGCCGGGTAGGGGCGGCGTTCCTGGTCGAAGCGGGAGACAAACTCCGTGGTCAAATGCGAGGCGTCCGCAGCGCTGCCCCCGTTTCCGCACGCCAGCAGCTTATGCCCGGCAAGCAGGGTGTCGGCAATCATCGTGGCAGCGGCTTCAATCTGCCCCTCCATACTCGCCAACTGCAGCAGCGTTGCCTGGGCATCGGCGAGGTTCGCGGTCACCACCTGGCGGGCACGGTCGATCACGGTTACACCCCTATCACGGCGCACAACTCCTTCACCGCGTCAGCGCTTCTCTTGAGCGCAGCATCCTCTTCCTTGGTGAGCTTGATCTCAATAATCTGTTCCAGACCACGCTCGCCCAATTTACAGGGAACGCCGACATACAGTCCGTGAATGCCATACTCACCCTCGAGATATGCGGCACAAGGAACAATCTTTTTCTTGTCCTTCAGGATCGCTTCGACCATTTCCACCGCAGCCGCGGACGGAGCATAGTAGGCGCTCCCCGTCTTCAGATGCTTCACGATCTCGGCCCCGCCATCCCGTGTCCTTTGCACGAGCCGCTCCACCGTGGCCGCATCCATCAACTCGGTGATCGGGATTCCGGCCACCGTCGAATAGCGCGGCAGCGGCACCATTGTGTCTCCGTGACCGCCAAGCACAAATGCGGTTACATTCTCGACCGAGACCTTCAACTCTTCTGCAATGAAGGTACGATAGCGGGCGGAGTCGAGGATGCCGGCCATGCCGATCACTCGCTCGCGGTTGAACTTAGAGAGCTTGAAGGCCGCCTGGGCCATGGCGTCCAGAGGATTCGAAACAATGATCAGGATGGCATTGGGGGATGCGGCCACCACTTTGCCCACCACATCGCTCATGATCTTGTAGTTGGTGTGCAACAGGTCGTCGCGGCTCATACCCGGCTTGCGCGGAATACCGGCGGTGATCACGACGATGTCGGAGTTGGCCGTATCCCCATAGTCATTGGTTCCAATGACATGGACGTCCCGCTTCTCAATCGGGAGCGCTTCCAGCAAATCCAGGCCCTTGCCCTGGGGGACACCCTCCACCACGTCAATCAGCACGATGTCAGCCAGTTCTTTGGCCGCAATCCAGTGCGCCGCAGTCGCGCCTACGTTCCCTGCTCCTACGATGGTTACTTTCTTCCGCATATCTCTCCTTGCATTTTCCTAATGCTATAACCGATCTCAACACCTCACCATGTTAGGAAAAATGCTTTAACCCATATTTTCGATCATTCGGGTGGCGAACTCGCTGGTCTTAGCCTTAGTCGATCCCGGCAACTGCCGCTCAAAGTCGTAGGTTACATACTTTTGCTGGATGGTCTTCTCGAGCGACGTTTCAATCAGTTTAGCCGCCTCTTTCCAGCCCAGAAACTCGAACATCATTACGCCCGACAGGATTACCGAGCCGGGATTGATCACGTCCTTGTCAGCGTACTTGGGCGCGGTGCCGTGGGTGGCTTCGAATACCGCGTAGCCATCGCCAATGTTCGCTCCAGGAGCAATGCCTAGACCGCCCACCTGTGCCGCGCAAGCATCGGAGATGTAGTCGCCATTGAGGTTGGGGCAAGCCAGGACGTCGTAATCTTCAGGCCGGATGATCACCTGCTGAAAGATGGAATCGGCGATCCTATCCTTGATCAACAGTTTCTTCTTCCATTTGCCGTTCCCGTGCGTTTCACCAATCGAATCGATCACGCTCTTCACACTCTTGTAAAGCTCGGCGCGGAACTCGTCTGACCCGAAGTCAATGCCGGGCTCGATCAGGGCAGCGTTTTCTTCCACTGTTAACTTGGGATTGGCTTCCAGGTTGCCTAAAATCCAGCTCTCCGTCTCCGTCACTGTCTGATCGCGGAATTCCTCGGTAGCGACCTCGTAGCCCCACTCCCGAAAGGCACCCTCGGTGAATTTCTGGATGTTCCCCTTGTGCACCAGGGTGAGATTTTTGCGTCCGTTCTCAAGCGCATACTTGATGGCGTAGCGCACCAGCCGTTTGGTGCCGGTGATCGAGATCGGCTTGATCCCGACGCCGGAATCTTCCCGAATCTTCTTCTTGCCGCCCTTGAGCATGTCGTTGTTGAGAAAATCGATCAACTTCTTGACTTCCGGTGTGCCCTGTTTGAATTCAATGCCGGCGTACACGTCTTCCGTGTTTTCACGGAAGATCACCACATCGAGCTTCTCCGGATGTTTTACCGGGCTGGGTACTCCCTGGTAATACTTGACCGGCCGCACGCAGGAATAGAGGTCCATGATCTGCCGCAGAGCGACGTTGAGAGACCGAATTCCACCGCCAACCGGTGTGGTGAGCGGTCCCTTGATGGAAACTCGCAAATCGAGCGCAGCCTTGACTGAATCGTCCGGCAACCAGGTGGAGAACTGCGAAAACGCCTTCTCCCCAGCAAAGATCTCGAACCACTTCACCGACTTGCGGCCGCCGTACGCCTTTTCCACCGCGGCATCGAAGACCCTCTGGGATGCGCGCCAGATGTCGCGACCGGTCCCGTCGCCCTCGATAAAAGGGATGATCGGATGGTCGGGAATGTGGTATTTGCCGTCAGCGTATTGAATTGCTTCGCCCCCGTCGGGTAAAGGAAGACCGTTGTAGCTTTTTTGCATGGATGCGTTTCTCTCCGAACGAATAGTCAGGCTAACACCATGCGAATTGCAGGCGCAATCGGAGTAGTCTATAAGCATGCGTCTCTGGGCCGCGATTTTCATTCTCACGCTTGTCATGCCCGCCGGGGCTCAGCAGTACTCCGCCGATAAGCCCGTGGGAACGGCGGCACAGTCGGCCCCTGAATATCTGAAGAAGGCCGGTATTCAACAGAATCTCGGCCATCAGCTTCCACTGGGCGATCGCTTCCTCGACTCGGCGGGCTCTGGCGTGACCTTGGGCGCCTATTTTGAGCATCGTCCAGTAGTCATGGCCTTGGTTTACTACAAGTGCAAAATGCTTTGCCCTCAGGTTCTGAGTGGCCTCGCCAAGACGCTACGCGAAGTAGGTTTCACGCCCGGCAAAGACTACGACGTTGTGGTTACCAGCATCGATCCGATGGACACGCCTGCCGATGGAGCAGCCGAGAAGACACGGTTTCTGGATTCCATCGGCGCTCCCGGAGCGGGATCGAGCGTGCATTTCCTCACCGGGCCCCAAGCATCGATTACGGATCTCTCCACGGCCACCGGTTTTAACTACGTGCGGGTGCCCGGTCCGGACGGCAAGATGGATCAATTTGCCCACTCGAGCGTGATCATGATCGCGACGCCCGACGGGCGCATGTCGAAATATCTCTTCGGTATCGACTACCAGCCACGCGATGTACGGTTGGCCGTGATCCAAGCCAGCACTCACCATATCGGATCGGTGAGTGATTTGATCCTGCTCTATTGCTGCAATTACAGTCCCAGCGCCGGCAAGTACACGGTCTCGATCCTGCGGGTGATGGGTCTAGCCGCAATGGGCTCACTCTTCATGCTGGTGGCGCTCTTATACGCGCTCTCCCGCAAGCCCAAGACAACCGTTACCCACGCCTGAGAACGCTCTTGAATCGGTACCAGCTCAAGTGCATACCGGAACTGCAGGACGAATCGGCAATCGACGGAAAACCGAACTTGGGGCACCCAGACAGATCGCGGTTGACTCTGCAGTCTAGTCCGCAACCATAAGTTGACCTGGGACGATGGGGCGGGTTCGAGGCAGTATGCCCAAGCCAGCCGCCGCCCCCACCGCGCACAAGCTGAGCACAAAGACCACAAGCTTAATCTGGTTCGTCGCCGCGGACCGCGGCAGCGTCTTCCATAGCAGCAGCAGGATAGTCTGCGAAATCACCGCGGCCCACACCGCTCCGTAGAAATATCGCCGCTCAATGCCCTCACCCTTGGTCGAGCGCCCTACCCGCGGAAGCAGGCCGAACAACCCCAGCAACAACACAATGGCACACAGGGGAAAATACGCCTGCAGATAGATCTGCTTCATGACCCACTGGCCGGTCACCACGGCAATCACCAGTCCCGCCAAATTGAGCAGCGTAAACGTGATCACCGCATTCCAGGCGAAGGTGTAACAAATCTTCCGGTACAAGGGATTCGGCTTGTCCTCGGTGAAGCGAAGAATATACGGTCGCGGCTCCACTCCGGGGAGCTGCCCAAAGTAGCCGGCAACCGCGGTACCCGCAATCACCAGCAACAGCCAAAGCACATTTCTGCTGCTCCCGCCGTGGGCAAACAAATCGAACGTTAAAGGCCCGGGCGCCAGAAAAAACACCCAAATCCAGATCGGCAAGTGCGCCAGCCGGTAGCGTCTCGTATTGCGCTCGCGCATCTTGCGCGCTTCTGCAAATTCCACCTTAATCGGGTAGGCCATCTCATTGCTATTGTGCATCTTTTTCCATCGATCGGGGGTGCTTCCGCATCCATTTACATGTTTGTGTTAGGTTCGTCTGGGAGGGTTCAGCATTGGGCAAAAGCATGGTCCCGAAGCGCCTGTTTTTGACCAAAGGCGTGGGGAAGCACAAGGAGCGGCTAACGTCTTTCGAGATGGCTCTTCGAGACGCTGGAATCGCTGCCCAGAACCTGGTGCGGGTGTCTTCAATCTTCCCGCCGCAGTGCAAGCTGATAACCCGAAAAGAAGGTCTGAAGTATCTGTCGCCCGGCGAGGTAGTCTTCGCCGTAGTCGCCGAAAACTCCACCCGCGAACCGCATCGCCTGGTAGTTTCGAGCATCGGCGTGGCCATCCCGACAGATCGCAACACCTACGGTTACCTGAGCGAGCACCACAGCTTCGGAGAAGCGGAAGAGCAGGCCGGTGAATACGCGGAAGAATTGGCCGCTGAAATGCTCGCCACCACGCTCAATGTCGAATTTGATACCGACAAGAGCTGGGACGAAAAGAAGGAAATCTATCGCATCTCTAACAAGATCGTGCGCACCACTAACATCACGCAGTCGGCTGTCGGCGACAAGCGTGGACTTTGGACCACAGTGATCGCCGCAGCGATCCTGATATTCGAGTAAGGAAATGACGAGCAAAACTAATTACCGCGTTGGGTTGGTGCAGATGTCGTGTTCCCCCGACCCCGATGCCAATCTCGATAAAGCCGCTGACCGGGTGCGCGAAGCCGCCCGCGGCGGCGCCAACATCGTCTGCCTGCCGGAGCTGTTCCGCGCCCAGTATTTTTGCCAGCGCGAAGACGCCGAGCTTTTCGACTTGGCAGAGGCCATTCCCGGCCCATCCACGGAGCGGCTATCGGCAGTGGCGCGCGAGGAAAAAGTAGTCGTCGTGGCTTCCCTATTCGAGCGCCGGGCGCCCGGGCTGTATCACAACACCGTAGCATTGCTGCAAAGTGACGGCGCATTGGGCGGTATCTACCGCAAGATGCATATCCCCGACGACCCGCTCTACTACGAGAAGTTTTATTTCACGCCCGGAGACTTGGGTTTCAAGGCCTTCGATACTTCGGTGGGACAAATCGGCGCGCTCATCTGTTGGGACCAGTGGTATCCGGAAGCGGCACGCATTACCGCCCTGCGCGGAGCCAATTTGCTCTTTTATCCCACCGCGATCGGGTGGCATCCAGCGGAAAAGGAGCCGTTCGGGAAGGCGCAGTACGAAGCGTGGCAGATCATCCAACGGTCGCATGCGATTGCAAATGGCGTGTACGTCGCCTCCGTGAACCGTGTCGGCCACGAACATGGGGACATACGCGGCAACCGCGCCCCTGGGGTGGGACTGGAGTTCTGGGGTGGGTCGTTTATCGCTGATCCCTTTGGCCGCATTCTCGCCCAGGCGCCGCACGACAGCGAAGCCATCCTGATCGAAGAAGTGGACCTTAAAACCTTGGAAGACACGCGCCGCAACTGGCCCTTCTTGCGTGACCGGCGCATCGAGTCCTACCCGCCGATTACGGCTCGTTTTCTAGACGATGGCAAGTGAACACGCAACCCCGCGCAGCTTAGGCTATCGCATGCCGGCGGAGTGGGAGCCCCACGCCGCCACCTGGCTGGCATGGCCCCACAACGCGGCAGACTGGCCGGGCAGATTCCACCCCATCCCGTGGGTCTATTGCGATATCGTGCGCCATCTATCCCGGGTGGAAGACGTACACCTCCTGGTCCAGGACAGCGCCGCCGAGCAGCGCGCCCGCGGTATGCTGACCCGCACCGGCGCGCACCTCAATCGCGTGCACTTCCACCAGTGGCCCACCAATCGGATCTGGATGCGCGATTCGGGGCCTATCTTCGTCACTGGGAGCGCGGGAGTCGCCATCACCGACTGGCGCTTCAACGCGTGGGCCAAATACGACGACTGGCAGCTTGACGACCAGCTGCCGGTGAAGGCGAGCGAACTTCTCCATCTCCGTGCCTGGGCGCCGGAATGCGCGAACCACCGCGTGGTGCTGGAGGGCGGCAGTATCGACGTCAATGGCCGAGGCACACTGATCACCACCGAAGAATGCTTGCTGAGCCACGTACAGCAGCGCAACCCCAACCTACGCATGGAAGACTTGGAGCACGTCTTTCACGACTACCTGGGCATCGACCAGGTGCTGTGGTTGAATCGCGGCATCGCCGGGGACGATACACACGGCCACGTGGACGACATCACCCGTTTCGTTGGTAATAGTACGATCGTCACCGTCACGGAGCCAAATACCGCCGACGACAACCACCTGCCTTTGGCGGAGAACCTTGAGCGCTTGCGTCAAGCCCGCAACCCGGAGGGCCAACCCTACACGATCGTGGAATTGCCGATGCCTTCCCCGATCGTGTTTCAGGGCCAAAGGCTACCCGCCAGCTACGCCAACTTCTATATCGCGAATGGCTTGGTACTGGCGCCCACCTTCAACGATCCGAATGACCGCAAGGCCCTCAACGTGCTGGCCGATCTCTTCCCAGACCGCCAGGTAGTGGGCATTCACGCCGGCGATCTGGTCTGGGGCCTGGGAACGCTGCACTGCATGACCCAGCAGCAACCGGCGGGATGACGGACGCAGAAGCCCTCACCTTAGCGCTGGATGAGGCGCGCGCCGCAGCCGAGGCGGGCGAGGTCCCGGTGGGCGCGATCGTGGTGGAAAACAGCGTGGTGGTTGGCCGGGGACAAAATCGCGTTCTGCGCGACCTCGACCCCACGGCGCACGCTGAAATTGTCGCGTTGCGGCAGGCGGCTCTTGCTGTGGGTAACTACCGCCTCGCGGGCTGCGAACTTTTTGTCACCCTGGAACCCTGCGCCATGTGCGCGGGAGCAATGATTCACGCACGGCTGGCAAGACTCATCTATGCCGCCGCCGATCCCAAGGCAGGCGCCGCCGGCTCGGTTCTCGAGGTTCTGAATCACCCCCGGCTGAACCATCAAATGCAGGTGACAAGCGGAGAACTGGCTGAAGAGAGCGGTGAGTTGCTGCGCTCCTTTTTCCGCCAACGCAGAGTTTAAGTTGGGCCCTTATAGGCTCGTGTCTTACGCGACATCCAACCTCGAGCTGTAACAAATCTTGACGGGTGCCCCATGTTCGCGCCAGCTAACGTGGGCCGAGAAAGACGGGCGAAGCCCATCAAACGCTTCTACTCCTTGAGTGAAAGCATTCGAAGAATTCATAATCGGCCCACGTTAGCTGGCGCGAACATGGGGCACCCGTCAAGATTTGTCACAGATCGAGGTTGGATGTACGCGCGAACATCGCGGTTAGTTCGAGTTCTCCCTCTGTTCTACCCTGCGCCCCAAGGTGGAAGTTTGATAGGCGCAGCCCAGGGCGGGGCTCCCTCAACGTGCAGTTTCCTGCGATACACCTTCCCGCCCCCCGCGACGTAGAGGGTATCGAAATTCTGCCCGCCGAAACACAAGCTGGTAGCCGCCGCATTGCCGGGCAAAGGAAGAATCGCCGCCACCCGGCCATTCCGATCAAAAACCTGCACCCCGGCCCGCGTGGCCACGTAAGCTCGTCCGTCGTGGTCCATGGCGATACCGGCCGCCCCGCTGTCGTCGGCCCAAGCCGGAACATAGAAATCGTAAAATGGTTCCCGCGCATCGACCGTTCCATCCGTCCGGACACGGTAGCTCAAACCGCTCCGTGAGAGGCTCTGGGAGACAAACAACCACAGGCCGTCCGGAGAAAGAGCCACACCCGAGGCCCCCTTCAGATCCTGGTCCAGCCTCACCTTTTCCCCCGTCGCCCGAATAAGCCAAAGTTCACTCTGGTTTACGGCATACACGTCGCCGTTGTTGCGAACCGTAAGGTCGCGAACCCCCGCGACCTCCGCGTGATGCATCGTCCCATCCGCACCAAACGCAAACGGCGCCGCCCCAGCCTGCCCTCCGCAAGGAGAGGGCTGCGCCCCCGGATAAAAAACCTGCCCCTGCACGTTCGCCGCCAGCCCCGCGGCACAGCCATCGGCAACCACCTGCCATTCCTCCCCCGGTTGCAGAATCGCCTTGAGCACCGGATTACCCGGTGGCTGCGAGCGGATCGGCGCAGGATAGTCTCTCCACAACCAGCGCATGGCGGTAGGAAACAACAGAGTCGCCTGGCTGCCGTTGTGGCTTCCCGCGCCCCAGACATGGCGTACATCGTACCCGGCAAACTCCAGCGCGCGATTCATCGTCTGGTTTGACATCCACCAGTCGCCCATCTCCGGGCCTCCCGGCCATTCATCGTGCACCCCATCTTGCATAAAAATGCGCAGCGGTTTCGGCTCGGTCTTGCGAACTAGAACGTAATACTGCTCGCCGCCGCGCATGCCCACATAGGTGCCGATGGAGCTGAAGACGCGGCGAAACGCGTCCGGACGCTCCCAGGCCACGGTGAACGCAGCGATGGCCCCGGTACTTCCCCCTCCGATGGCTCGATCGTTGGGGTCACTCGAAAGCTTGATCGAGCGTCCCTCAGTAACGGGCTGCCGCTCGACAGCAGGCATGACTTCGTCGATCAGGAAACGGGCCAGCCGGTCACTGCGGCTATCGAACTCGAAACTGCGGTCGAAGCGCGGATTCTCAGGCGCTTTCGCAGAATCCACGACCCCGGGGGAAACCCCAATGCCGATGGTGACCGGCATTGCGTGTTGGGCGATGAGGTTATCGAAAACCGTCGCGGCCTGAAAACCAAGGCCGTCGAGACCCACGTAAACACAAGCAGGCTTATCCCCTTGATAGGCAGCGGGCACGTACACCGTGATCGTGCGCGTGGTGCCGGGGAAGATTTTGGAATCCGCAAGTTGGAAGGTGAAAACCTTTCCCACCACAACGCCGGGTTGGACCTGTGAATCCGGTCCGGGCGGGTAATTATTCGATTCAGCCGGAACAGTCTCATCAATCGCTGGCGGCACGGATGCCGGAACCTGCGCGCGAGATATAACCGTCAGGACGAGAGCAACAGCCAGCAAGTAGAAGGCTTTCATCGAAGCTACCTCTTAAGGAAGCGCATATCCCAGAAGCTGCCCGGCGCCTCTGCCTTCACAGCCGGAATCATTGCTCACGAAATGGTCCGTGCTCGTGGTGCATCGGTAAAGCGGTACGAGTTTGGGAGCAGGCGCAGAGTAGCCGTAACCGTTCACGCCAAGAATACGCGTCCCCGCGCAGGAGATATCCGTGGAAACAAAGTAGTCCGTCGCCCCGCTCTTGCAGCCATAAAAGGGGACCGTAGCACCCTGCTGCGGACTTTCGTAAAGGTGCCCCAGCGTGGATTCGAACGAAAACTTGCCGCCGGGATCAACCCACCCCGTCGTGACCTCGTGCGTGGTCCCGTTGTTATATCGATTGAGCGCCTTCATTGGCTGGCCAGGAATCCACGTAGCCGAAGAGATATCCCAATTGCTGATACTGCCGTAGCCACCGGCTAAAGCAGGAGTCGCATTCCACGGTGGCGGCGGATTCGAGATAGAGGTGTAAATGGTGATCGATGGATACGGACCGACATTCAAGTTGCCATACCCATCGCGGAGAAATGACGGAATAAAATTCGATTCGTACCCGGTAAGGTTGGTATCGACCGTCGTCACCAGCTGCCAAGGAGTAGCTCCGGTCAAAAGAGAGGCATCCGGGATCCGGTACATCTGGATCCCGTACTGGCCATATTCGGCGACCCCTCCGGTCGTCGAGTTACCACGAAAGGGCTCGTTGAAGGCGGCGTACCAATAACCAGACTGCGGGTCATAGGCCATATCGCCCCAGCTCGGATTGGGGTTCGTAGGGTCCAGACCGGCGGTCGTGAGCGTGCCCACCTTGGTAAAGTTCACTCCGTCGGTAGAAGTGGCTTCGATATGGGAACTGACGGGGTAGGCAACCTCGTAAAACATGCGGAGAGCCGAATGCTGGTCGCTGTTATACAACGCGGGTTGCGCCACACCGTAGCCGATCGTCACATCGGGAAAAATGATGGGCTTGGGATATTTTTTCCAGGCAATGCCATTATTGGAAAAAGCTACGCCAATCCGATTGTCGTTCCCTTGCAAGGAGTCGGTTGCCACGTAGTACATGGCGTAGGTATAAGTCTGGCCGTTGCCCAAAGGATTGGTGAACACGCCCCGAATGACCCTTGGATTGCACGTGAAGACCGAATCCCATGCAAACTGGGTTTCGCCTAATACCGTCACCGGGCCATCGTGGCCGCTGGTGTTGAGATTAATGGACTCGTACTGAATCGTGTCGGTCACCTGGGTTCTGTCGTATAGGTTTGCATCCGAGCCGCACCACCACACCTGCAGCGTATTCCCGGACAGAGTTGCCGACGGAGAGTAGTCATACACTCTAGCCCTACCGATGACAGAGCCCGGAGGCAGTGGGAGGTAGCTCACCCCGCATCCCGCAACGCCGGCCGCCACACAGATGCCCGTGGCCGCACAAATGCCCAGCACGGTCCTCCACACTCGAGTCACGTCCGCCATCGGCCGGCTATTGAACCTTGCCCTGCGGTCGCAGCTTTCGCAGCTCCTGCGCGCACTCCACGGCATTTAACGCCGCAAGCTCGAGGTTGTCGGCGGAGGCCCATAGCCACAACCGTCGTGACTGCGGAACTCCCTGTTCATCCAGGCGAACCCTGACGGAAACATCCTGGTCGCCAATGGAGTTGAGGTTGCCGGGCGCATCGGCATCGCCCTGGACCAACTCCACGTGGGCACCGGTAAGCGCGTCCTCCACCTGCTGCAACCCCACTGGCCGCTCATACTCCACTGCGATCGAGAATGTATGACCGTGGAAGACAGGCACGTGAATGAGCTGCAGCGACAGTTGAGGCAGGCGGCCGCCGGAAAGCAGCGCATAGTGGCGCCGGATGTGCGCCTCGCTTTCCGCCAGGCTGATCTTGGCCCCTTCTCCAAACGCGGCGACGGTGTTGAAGGCGGTTTGTATGTCGTACACGGCTGTAGGGATGCTCTGAAACGAGAGTAACGTGACTGTCTGCTGGTGCAACTCATCGAGCGCTGCCCGGCCATACTCGGAGGCGGGCTCCAGTACGGTCGCCGAAACATTGTGAATGGCCCCAAGGCGCTGCAAGCGCTCTGTCAGGAGAGCCAGCACCAGCGCCGCCGGGTGAGCCGAAACCACCCCCGGAGTATGGAGATTAGGCGCACCGGCCACGGCCGCCTCACCCATAGCTTCCTGCAACCACGGTGCGTACACCAGCACCCCGGCTACACCCTCTAACCCTCCGGAAAGGTCCACGATGCTGGAACCGGCCTTCTGCGCCGCCTGCCAGTGACGGCGGGTTAACTCCGCGCTCCCGGCAAAAAAAGTGAAATCGATGCGTTCAAAGGAATCGGCCGCTATGGGCTGAATGAACGTGATCTCATCGCCGACCGCTTCCAGTTGTCCTAAAGTGTCCTGGTCGTCCATCAGCAGGAATTCCGCAGCAGCGAAACTAGACTCAGCCAGCGCTTCGTTCAACTGTTTACCGCGAATCGAAGCGGCGCCGACAATAGCAATCCGGTAAGTATTGGTCATCGACTGCCCGGCACCGAAGGGTGAGATGGTGCGTCGGGGCCGATCAAATGCCGTGCCCGGTGGCTGCGCTGCCAGGAGTACGCCGCACGGGCGAAGATGCCGGAAAACATATAGACAAAGGCAATCGCGAGCAGAACGTATTGCGAGAAGACGATGATGGCATAGATCAAGAGGCCTATCAGGATAATGCTTTGGAACGGATGGCGATCGGAGAGATTGATCTCTTTTCCGCTCCAGAAACGCCAGGTACTGACCATCAGCAGGCCAACGATAAAAACCAGCACCATCCACATGATCGCGACCCGCCAGTTGGGCACGGGCGTTCCGGCAAAGAAGTGGACCACGGCGGCAATGACTCCAGCGGCGGCCGGAATCGGCATTCCCACGAAGTATTTCCGCCCTGGGCGGCCGGGATTGCTGGGCACCACGTTGGTGGCGATGTTAAAGCGCGCCAGGCGGCCAGCTCCGCAGAGGAGAAAAAGAAAGCAGACGAAGGCGCCCCACTCCACGATGTGCTGCCGGCGAATCGCATCCATGGCCGTGGGTAGCGTCTGAAAACCCCAGGTGTACGCCAGCAGGCTGGGTGCCACTCCGAACGTAATCACGTCGGCCATCGAGTCGAGTTCCCGGCCAAAGTCGCTGGTCGTGTTGGTCATGCGCGCGATGCGTCCGTCAATGGCGTCAAAGGGAATGGCAAACCCGATGGCCATCGCGGCATAGTTGAAATGGCGCGGCTCCTGCACCGAACCTTGCAGGCTTTGCGTGATGGCGAAATAACCGGCCGCGATATTGCCTGAGGTGAACAGGGAAGGCAGGATATACATGCCTCGGCGCAGCCTTCCCCTCTGCTTGGCATCACCGTTCAAGCGAAACTCTCCTGCAGAACGTCGAGGGAAGCCTCATCCGGCGAGGATTGAATGTCGGCCAGTACAGAAGCGCCGCCCTTTCACCCGCTGCCCAAGAGCCACCCGGACCCGGGCATGGCCCGGTAACACCACGTCCACTCGGGAACCGAATTTGATGAGGCCAACGCGTTCGCCGCGTTGGACAAAGTCGCCGACCTTGAATTTGAAGACGATGCGGCGCGCGAGTACCCCTGCGATCTGTTTGAAGGTGACGTCGAACTCATCGCCTTGCACGGTCACCACATTCTGCTCATTCTTCTCCGCGCAATGGCGGCTGAGGGCATTCAAATGCTTGCCCTCCTGGTAGCGAATTTCACGCACCTTACCGGCAATCGGTGAGCGGTTGACATGAACGTCGAAGACACTGAGAAAAATGCTCAGGCGGATGCGCTCTCCATCCGGAGTTTGTATGCGCGCGACCTCGGTGATTTTGCCGTCAGCCGGTGAGACCACCAGACCCGCCTCGATCGGCACGGGACGTTTGGGGTCGCGAAAAAACCATAGAAAAAAGGCTGCCAGCAATACGGGAAGCACGGCCCAGACCCACTGTCCGGTTACGAACAGAACCAGGACCGCCGCCGCAATGAAGCCCAAACCATAGAAATATCCGTCACGAACCATGTATCGACTCAACCCTTGATGGATTATAGAGGGAGGGTGGCCTCTAGCAGGAGCGCGTCTTCCTTAGGAGCGGAGTAATAAGCTGGGCGTACCCCGACGTCGAAGAAGCCACTCAGGTGGTAGAGCGCCAAGGCGGCGTCATTCGACGCGCGCACCTCCAGTCGAACCGTTGTGGCGCCGCAGTTTGCCGCCCAGGTCATGCAGGCTCGCATCAGAGAGCCCCCGATGCCATGACGGCGGAATCTGCGATCCACAAAAAGGCCCTCCAATTCCGCCGCGGTCTCCCGCCGCAACCAGCTGGCTACCGCAAAGCCGGCCAGGTTGCCGCCACTCTGGGCAACCAGCGCGTGGCGCATCAGCAAGGGGGCCGGGGCTTCAAGCAGCATGTGTTCGTAGTCGCCCCGAACCCAACGCGGGGCGTCAGAAGCCTCTCTGGCGAGCAACAACACACGATCGATGTCCGCCGCTTCCATAGCGCGGATCAGGAAACTCACACCCGGGCTCTGGCAGATCGCAGAACCTCGGCGTCGGAGCGGCGGAGGTAGTTAGCGTCCAGAGTTTCTGGGTCGTCAAAGTCGCCGGCGCGAAAACGGCCCAGCGCAAAGCGGAGCGCCTCGGCGGCGTCCGGGGGTTGCACGTAGACCGGTCCGCAGATGGCCAGGGCAGAGCAGGCGCTGGCGGATCCATCCTCGTCGGAGCTCTCATCGCAAACCAAAATGGCTGCCCCTGGCTGTTGGGCGGCCGCAACCGTTTCTTCTCCGCTCAGCAGCATTTCCCTAATTTTTTTGCCGTTGCGATATTCACCGACGTAGTACTCGCCCCGGCCCGCGGCCACCGCGGCCAGCACGTGCGGCAGGCCGCTGGCATTGGCCAGGACAGCCAAACGGGAGACAGCGATCAGGGGAATCCCGGCCCCTTCAGAAAGCCCCTTGGCGGTGCTGAGGCCGACGCGAATGCCGGTAAAGCTGCCAGGCCCGTTCACCACGACAATGGCCTCGATATCGCGCGGCGTCGCTTTCCGGCTCTCGAGCAGCGCTGCGATTTCAGGAATCAGGCGTGCCGAATAGGTGCGCATGGCAAGCTGGGCGCCGTCGACGATTTCGACTTCATTCGTGTGAGCTACCCCGAGAGCTACGCTGGCCGTACTTCCGCAGGTGTTGAGGGATAGAAGCATCGAATTCTTAAACCGCGGAAATAGGATCCTGGCAGATCTCCAACAGCACTCCGTTCGCTGCCGCTGGGTCGACCTGGAAATGAAGGCGGCCGCCCGCGCCGATTTCGATTTCGTCAGAGAGCAGTGGGATGCCCGCTTGCTTCATCTCGTCGAACGCGGCCGAGATGTCATCCACGTGCAGTGCCAGGTGCTGCAGACCTTCGCCATGCTGCTCAAGAAGCTTGCCCATGGCTGTCGTCTTGTCGAGCGGTTCGAACAGGCGCAGACGGCTTTCTCCCACGGGAATCATCACGCTACGTACGCCTTCCTGTTCCTCTTCCTCTTCAAGCACGGTGAGTCCCAAGGCCTCATACAAGGAACGAGCCTGCTGAATGCTTCTCACCACGATGCCGAGGTGGTCGATCTTAGCCATGTTTGCTCTCCTTGCTCTTCGATGCTGTGGCCGGTCGTGGCGTCAGGAACGGAACAGCGCGCGGAAGCCTTCCTGTTCGAAATGATGGTCGTTGGTAAGAACGTCGGTTAGGCCTTCGCGGTGCATGGTCTCCATCGAGATGCAATCAGTTAGGCTGTACCCCTTGTCGGCCCGCTTCTCAAAGAGGGTAAGGCCGGCCAAAAATGACGCTCGACTTTGCGAAATCACGCGAACGGCTGACGACCCCATAATGCGCCGAACACTTGCGGCGACAGAACGACGCAAAGCTTCCGGCTCTCCACCGAAATAGTTGAGGTATTCGGTTAGGACCTCGTCCGTTGTCACGAGTGCCTGCGCCGAGTGCGCGGCCGTCAAAGCCAGCGCGTGCTCATGGAAGCTATCAGAAAAATCGGCCAGAGCAATCCAGTGAAAGCTGTCGGCAAAGACGGCCGTCATGTCTCTTTCTTCGGCCATCCGTAGAGATAGTGGTCATGCTGGTCGGCACCATCTCTCGGCAGAGCTGCCATGAGATCGGCCGGAACCTTGCTCATTTCGTCGAGCACAATATCTGCGGCGGACTGCACTCCGCCAGGGCCAGCCGGTGTTTCGACGACAAGGCTTTTGAACCAATCCTCGAGAGTCAGACCCTGTGCCGCCGCCTTTGCTTCAAGCGCCGCTGCCTGATCGTCGGTAAGTTCAATGACCTTCATGGTCGACCTCTATCTTTATCAGGATAAAGCATTTAAAGCCCCTTGTCACTTGGTCCTGACGGCTTCTACTTGTTCAATATCTCGCGGGCGATGATCAGCCGCTGGATCTCGCTCGTGCCCTCTCCAATGGTACAAAGCTTGACGTCGCGGTAGAACTTCTCCACCGGATAGTCCTTGATGAAACCGTAGCCGCCGTGCAGCTGCACCGCTTCATCACACACCTTAACCGCGACCTCGCTGGCCATCAACTTCGCCATCGAGGACTCCAGCGTCGTCTTCTGCCCCGCATCCTTCATCACCGCCGCCCGTAGCGTGAGCAACCGCGCCGCATCCAGCTGAGTCGCCATATCGGCCAATTTCCACTGAATCCCCTGAAACTCCGAGATCGCTTTACCGAACTGGTGGCGCTGCTGAACATATTTGCGGGCGGCGTCGAAAGCGCCACGCCCAATGCCCAGCGAAAGCGCAGCAATCGAAATTCGGCCACCATCCAGGATGCGCATGGAGTCGATAAACCCCTCGCCCTCCTTGCCCAGCAAATTTTCCTCCGGAATGGCGCAGTCCTCAAAAATAAGCTCCGACGTATCGCTGGCCCGCAAGCCAAGCTTGTTTTCCTTCTTGCCCGCACGAAAGCCGGGAGTTCCCTTCTCCACGACAAACGCCGAAAGGCCCCGCGTGCCTTTACTCTTATCCGTGACCGCGATGATCACCGAAACATCGGCATACTGGCCGTTGGTGATAAAAGTCTTATTCCCATTCAGCACCCAGCCGCTGCCATTGCGAACCGCAGTCGTGCGGGCGCTTCCGGCGTCAGAGCCGGAACCAGGCTCGGTCAATCCCCAAGCCCCGAGCCACTTGCCCGAAGCCAGCAACGGAATGTACTTACGCCTCTGCTCGTCATTCCCCGCGACAAAAATGTGGTTGGTGCAGAGCGAGTTGTGGGACGCGACGATGATACCGATGGAGCCATCGACCGCGGAAAGCTCCTCGACCGCCAAGGCATAATCGACGTAGCCGAGACCCGAGCCCCCAAGCTCCAGCGGGAAAATGGCGCCCATCAGGCCCATCTCGCCTAACTTTTTAACCACTTCTAAGGGGAATTCGCTGGCTTCGTCCCAGCGCATGACATGCGGAGCGATCTCACCGGCCGCGAAATCGCGGATTTCCTTGCGCAACTGCTCCTGTTCGTCAGTCAGCGCGAAGGAATGGCTCATCTGAGCACACTCAGGGCCTGCTCCAGGTCTTCGAGCAGATCCTCGGCATCTTCAATCCCCACAGAGATGCGCAGCATTCCATCGGTCAAGCCTATTTTTGCGCGGCCCTCCGCACCCAGAGCCGCATGCGTCATACTCGCCGGGTGCGAAACCAGCGTCTCCACCCCACCTAGGGATTCGCCCACGATGCACACACGCAGCCGCCGCAGGATCGCATTCGCGTTCTCAAAAGAACCGGCCTCGAACGTGATCAGCGAGCCGAAGCCCGACATCTGCCGCTGGGCCAACTCGTGTTGCGGATGCCCGGGTAGCCCGGGATACAAAACCGCCGGAATTTTAGGATGTCCAGCCAGGTAGCCGGCCACCGCACGGCCATTCACCTCGTGCTGCTTCATGCGCACCGCCAGCGTCTTCACCCCGCGCAACACCAGGAAGCACTCAAAGGGAGAAAGAATTCCGCCGGTGCACTTCTGCACAAAAGCAAACGTCTCTTTGTGCTCCGGCGTGGTCGCCACCAATACACCCCCCAGACCGTCACTGTGGCCATTGAGAAATTTGGTGGTCGAGTGCATCACAAGATCCGCGCCAAACTCCAGCGGCCGCTGAAAATACGGTGACATGAACGTGTTGTCAACGCTCAGGTCGATCCTCTGCCCCGCTCTCTCATGGCAAATATCGGCGATGGCGCGGATGTCCGTGATCTGCATCAACGGATTGGTCGGGGTTTCGATATGTACCAGCCTGGTGTTGGCCTCGATCGCGCCGCGGACCTGATCCGGGTCGGTGGTATCGACGTAGGTAAAGCGAATCCCGTAATTGGCAATGATCTGGTCAAAGAGCCTCGGAGTTCCCCCATACACATTGGAGCCGCAAATGACGTGGTCCCCCGTCTTGAGCATTGCCACCAGGGCCGCAATCGCCGCCATGCCGCTCGAAAAAACATGTGCCGATGCGCCCCCTTCCAGCGAGGCCAGGCTCTCCTCCAACGCCGTTCGGGTTGGATTGGAAACCCGGGAATATTCGTAGCCGTGGTGCTTACCGATCTCCTCCTGGGCGTAAGTGGACGAAGCATAAATGGGCACATTGACAGCGCCGGTCGCAGGATCGGGAGACTGGCCATCGTGAACGGCCCGGGTAGAAAAGCCACGGCCGCTCATAAACCGCCCTCAAAGATCTTTTTCGAAAGATAACGCTCAGCGGAATCGGGAATGATGGTGGCCACCCGCTTCCCCTCCCCTAGCCGGACCGCGATCCGTACGGCAGCATCGACCGCGGCGCCCCCACTCGAGCCGGAGAGCACCCCTTCCTCAGCCGCCAGCCGGTTGACCATCGCGAAAGCTTCCGGGTCGTGGACGGCAATGATCTCGTCACAATATTCGCGGTCGAAATTCCGCGGAACAATGGAAACACCAATTCCCTCTACCTTGTGGTGACTCGGCGTTCCCCCCTGCAATACAGAGCCTTGCGTCTCGACGGCTACCGTGAGAATCTCCGCATGCTGTTCCTTGAGGTAGCGGGCTACACCTGAAAAAGAGCCTCCGGTCCCGACACCGCAGACAAAGGCATCCACACGTCCCTTCATCTGCTCCCAAAGCTCGCGAGCCGTGGTTCCATAGTGGAAGTCAGGGTTAGCGACATTCTCAAACTGCAGCGCAGCAAAGCTGCCGGGGAGTTCCGCCGACGCTTCACGGCAGCGACGGATAGCGCCGGCCATAGCCTCCCCCTCGGGCGTGCGAATCACCGTGGCCCCAAAGCCGCGCATCAGGATGCATTTCTCCTCCGCAAAGCCCTCGGGGACAAAGAGTACGACGTTGTAACCCCGATGCACCCCAACCAGCGCCAGTCCGATCCCGGTGTTGCCGGCAGTCGCCTCAAAGATCGTGCCGCCCGGTTGCAGCAGACCCCGATGCTCGGCGTCCAGAATCATGCCCAGCGCCGCCCGGTCTTTGACGCTGCCCCCAGGATTAAACAACTCGAGCTTGGCGTAAACTTCGGCCGCGCCTTGGGGCACGACCCGGTGAAGGTGAAGCATGGGGGTCGACCCCATCAACTCCGTCACGTCTTCGGCCACGCGCAAGAAGCGTGCCGCAACCTCAGGTGTCGAACGAGTCATAGATTTCAATGCGATGCCGGCAATCCATTGGGCCGCGTAGCGTCTGCCTTTTTGGTGTTGGGGTAATAACCGGTCTTGGTGCGAACGATCAGCTTACTGTAGCCCTTGGCATGGGCCTCCACGTGAACCATGCGGAAACCTCCCTGGCTGATGGGCTTGGTAGAGTGATAGCCAATCGTATATTGTTCCCGGATGTCCTTTGCGACCTCCCCGGCAATTTCGTCCACCTGGCCGAGATTTTTGGGAAAGAAGGAGATGCCGCCGGTCTCATTCGCCAGCATTTCAAGCGCCCGGCGGGCGCGGCGAGCCTCGCGGCCGCCCCCGGAGTCGTCGTACAGCAGCCCGATGGAATAGACGATCGGACCCTGCAGATCCTGGATGCGGCGCACTGTTTCCTCAAGCGTGGTGCTCGAGGCATTGTCTTCGCCGTCGGTAATCACCAGCAGCACTTGCTTCGAGCGCTTGGCATTCTTGGTCAGGTAATCGGCCGAGGCCATGATGGCGTCATACAGGGCCGTCCCGCCCTTGGAATCGATATGCGACAGACCGTCTCGCAGCTTGCTCACATTGGCGGTGAAATCCTGATCGATGTAAGCCTCATCGGAGAAATTCACCACGAAGCTCTCATCATCCGCGTTTGAGTAGTGCACCAGGTCAAGAGCAGCATTGTTGACCGCCTGCCGCTTGGTACGCATGGAGCCGGAGTTGTCGACCAGAATGCCCAGCGATATGGGGATGTCCTGGTGCTGAAATGAGGTGATGGTTTGCGCTACTCCGTCTTCAGAGACCTTGAAGTCGTCTTTGGCCAGGGTAGTCACCATGTGCTGCTTGTCGTCCAGAACGGTGGCGTTCAAGACCACCTCATCGACATTGCGCTGCAGGGTATAGCGTCCATTATCGCGGCCGACAATTGCCGGACTCTGGCCTCCGGCCTCCCCGTCGGGCGAGCGCACCGGATCACGATCAACGTTCAGCGGCTGTTGCTTTTCCGGCTGGGAAACAGGCAGTTGGCCGGGCGTACTCGGGGCCTGCGCCACAGCGAGGGCCTGAGCGCTCAAAAACAGGTTAATCGATAGGGACAACAGCCATTTACTGCAAGGGCGCATAGTATCCGGTACGGGCATGAACAGTGAGCTGGGGCAGCCCCTCGGGCGGAACCAGCTTTACCTTCAATTTACGCCACTTCCCGTCCCGTTTGGCGTCCTCGGACCTATACCCAAGCACATATTGGTTGCGCAACTCGGCACTGATCTTGGTGGCAATGTCGGCCATATCGGCAAGATCGTCCACGCGGAACAGCTGACCGCCCGTCTCCTCACTCACGTCGTGCAGCAGAATGGGCCCCAATTGCTCTTCGCGCGTGGGCGCGTACTGGTCGAAGATGCCAATGGAATAAATCTGCACATCCGACTCCCGGACCACGGCCCGCACTTCACTCTCGGTGTAGCGGCTGCGGTTGTCGCCCCCGTCCGAAACCACCAGCAGCGCCTTACGCTCGTTTTTCGCCTGTTTCATCTTGTTCAAACCAAAATAAATAGCGTCCAACAGCGCGGTGCGATGGCCGGGTTTGACGGTCAGTAGCCGGGATTCGATGTTGTCGACGCTCGAGGTAAAGTCCGAGATCAGTTCAGGCCGGTCATTGAATCCGATCACGAAGAACTCGTCTTGCGGATTCGCCGTGCGCAGGAATTCCAGGATCGAGTTGCGGGCGCGGTTAATCTTGTCGGTCATGCTGCCGCTAAGGTCGAAAATGATCCCGATCGAGACTGGCGCATCCTCAGAGGAGAAGCTCTTGAGCTTCTGCAGGGCGTTGTTTTCGTAGACGAAGAAATCCTGCCGCTCCAGACCAGTGACCAGGCGATTCAGAGGGTCGGTGACGGTAACCGGCACCAGCACCAGGTTTACGTCGACCCGCATGCGCTCGTTGGGACGGGCACTCAGGGCCTTCTTGCCCTCGAGCGGCGCCGGGACATTCGCCGGCTTGGACGCATTTGGGGCGGCCGCGGCATTGGGTGCATTTGGATCTATGGGCGCGGTCGGCGCAGGCGCGGGAGGATTGACGTGAACGTCGTTAAGCGGGTCCTGCGCCCTGCAAAAAGGAGAGAGCACTAGCCAAAGCCCCAATGCAACGACAGTATTCACCGTCATCCACGGTCTCTGCTTAAAACCCAGCCTGCGCTCGGTGGTGAGCGCCATATCCCAACCCTCGTAACGCAGTTCTCGTGTGCTGGATGGTAGCACGTCCGTCGCTCCCCTGTCGGCAAATTAGACCCGAGTTTGGCGATAACCACCTTGTCACCGCTGTTATCTCCAGATTTACCCCAACGCATCCCCCACCCGAAACGGGGGGTCGACTATAACTACCTCATTAACGGTGTTGCCTTCTGTGGGACGGGGGGCTTGGGGGAGCCGGAAGCCCGTCACCTAAGTCAGGTACAATCTGGCAGATATAAGAGAGCAAAGCAATTGGCAGCGCTGGCTGAGGTTGCTGATGTCTGGAGCTAGAGCCCGGGTATGGCCCGTATTTTCCCCTTTCGCGCGTTACGTTACAACCCCAGCATGGTTCGCGTGGAAGAGGTCGTGACCCAGCCCTACGACAAAATCTCTCCGGCCATGCAGCAAGCGTACTACCAGCGCAGCATATACAACCTGGTCCGTATCATCTTGGGACTCCCTGAGCTCTTTGACGAACCCGGCAGCAATGATGTCTACAGCCGGGCGGCCAGAGATTTTGCCGACTGGCGGCACATGGGAATCCTGGCCCAGGAAAAGGACCCCTGCGTGTTCGCCTACTCCCAGCGCTTTTCCGTGCCGGGCAGCGATGGCGAAGTCCAGGAGCGACGAGCCTTTATCGCCCTGGGGGAGCTATGCGACTACGGCCAGCATGTGGTTTTCCGTCACGAACAGACGCTTTCCAAACCGAAATCTGACCGGCTGAACCTGTTGCGAGCCACCCGGGCCCATTTTGGCCAAATTTTCATGCTTTATTCGGACCCGGGGCTGACCGCGGAAAAGATCCTGTTTTCCGGCGCCACAGCGCCTGAGATTGAAGTGACAGACGAGTACGGCGTGACCCACCGGGTGTGGAAGGTCAGCGATATGAGCACCATCAACATCCTCTTGGGAGCGATGGAAGACAAGAAGCTCATCATTGCCGACGGCCACCACCGCTACGAAACCGCCTTGGCATATTCGCTCGAGCATACCCCGCGAACCGTCGCCCGAACGGAGCGCAATCTGGCCAATACCATCCCGCAGCCTGGTTTCCCGGAAGCTGCCGTCATGATGACGTTCGTCAACATGGATTCAGGCGGCATCGTGATCCTGCCCACACACCGGGTGGTCTTTGGGCTCACAGATTTTGCGCCCGCCGCTTTCCTGGAGCGGGCAAAGCAGTTCTTCGACATTCGCCTGGTAACCGCCGAGGATCCCGTCGCGTTGACCCGGCTGCTGGCGCGGCAACCCGGGACAGCGTTCATCGCCGTCACCAGCCTCGGGTACCATTTGCTGACGGCCAAGCCTGAGGCTGTCACCCAAGCGCTGGCCAAGGTCCCCGAACGGCAACGCCGCCTGGATCTGACCCAGCTGCACTCCCTCATCCTGGAGCAACTGCTGGACATCACACCGGAAGCGATTCGGGAGCAACGCAACCTGCGCTACGTGCGCGATGCGGGCGAAGCCATGGAACAGGTCTCCCGCGGGGAGGCAGACGTGGCCTTCCTGACCAATCCCATCACCTTGGGCCAGTTGCGAGAAGTCGCCTTTGCCGGCGATGTCATGCCGCAGAAATCCACCGATTTCTATCCCAAATTACTCAGCGGCCTTGCCATCTATGCGCTGGATTGAGGCCCTGGCTTTTGCTCTGGCGCCTGTTTTTGCCGGCGCCCAGGCCATTCCAGCGCCACCGCCTGCTGCCCCAGTGGCTCACCCGGTGCGCTTTGCGGTAGTGATTGATGCAGCCCATGGCGGAACTGACAGCGGCGCACGATTGTCGGACCATCTCCTGGAGAAAGATCTGACGCTGGCCCTGTCCGTACGCCTGCGCTCCATGCTGGGGGCGCATGGCATTTTTGTCGTGACCACGAGGGAATCGGATAGCACCCTCCCGGCGCTGAATCGCGCGGAGGCCGCAAACCACGTGAACGCCGCCGCTTGTATCACGCTGCACGCCACCACTAGCGGGAATGGAGTTCACATCTTCAGTTCTTCGCTGACCCAGATTCCCATAACCCGTTTTCTCCCTTGGGATACGGCCCAGGGCGCCTACGCCGAGCAGAGCCTGCGTCTGTCCTCCGAGGTGGACTCCGCGATGATTCATGCGGAGATCCCCGTGACCCAGGGCCGTACGGCGTTACAGCCGCTGGACAGCTTTACTTGCCCCGCGGTGGTGGTCGAATTCTCCCCTCTGAACAACTCCGGCAAGGTGACCCCGCTCTCCGACCCTGGATACCAGGACCGGATCGTTGCTGCGATGACTGCGGCCGTTGAACAGTGGCAGCGCGACTGGAGGCAGCAGCCGTGATCTCCCGCGGGCAGCGCATTTTGTTCTGGACCCTGCTGGTCACCTCGGTGGTGATGGCGGTGGTGTTGCTGCGCATGCGGGAGCGAGCCACGGACCGCCTGCTCGCGTCCGCGGAGACCATGCCGCTCAATCCCCCGGCAGGAAGGCCTGTTCAGAGTGTAACCATGATGATTGCCAATGACATGACGGGGTCCATCCAGCCGGCAACCATGAATGTCGCACTACCGGTCGACGCCAACGCTCGGGCCCACGTAATTCTGCAGCACCTGATCGTCAACTACGCGCGGGTCAACTCCAAACACCCCATTGCGACCAATAAAGGGGTGAACGAAATATTTTTCATGAGCCTGCCACAGGATGCGAACCACGTCTCCGCGGGTACTCTGGCGGTCGTCGACTTGAGCGGCTCGTTTGTCGACGCACACCCATCTGGAATCGAACCGGAAACGCTTACCCTGCTATCCATCATCGGGACTCTGCACGCCAATTTTCCCCAAATTGCGCAGGTCCGTTTTCTAGTGGATGGGCAACAGCGCGATACGCTGGCGGGGCACGCCGATCTCACCCGCGTGTACGTGGCGTCCGATGCTCCTGGAGTAAAGCATCTGTGACTACCTTGAAGATCGGCGTATTTGATTCAGGCTTTGGCGGCCTGACCGTGCTGCGCGCGTTGCTGCCCCTTCTGCCTGGAGCGGAGTTTCTTTACCTTGGCGACACGGCTCGCCTGCCCTATGGATCCAAGTCACGCGCCACCATCGTGCGCTACGCGCTTTCGAGCACCCGCTTTCTGCTCGACCAGGGCGCGGACTTTCTGGTAATTGCCTGCAATACGGCCTCGGCCCTCGCCTTGGCGGAGATTCGCGCGTCGACCCAGGTACCGGTTCTGGGCGTGATCGAGACCGGCGCCGGCGAGGCGGCGAGCACCTCGAAGACGAGGGAAATCCTGGTGATCGGCACCGACGCCACCATTTCGAGCCACGCCTATGCTGCGGCCTGCAGGGAGCGAGGACTCCGAACCATCGAGAAAGCTTGTCCTTTGCTGGTGCCGCTGGTGGAAGAGGGCTGGGTCGATCATCCGGTCACGGCTGAGGTGATAAGAATTTATCTCACCGAACTGCTGGAGCAGGCGCAGGAAGCGGACCTGGATCCGGATACGCTGGTACTGGGCTGCACCCACTATCCGTTGCTGCGCCCGATGTTGGAAGCAGCGGTAGCTCCGGCGATTCGCGTGATTGACTCAGCTCAAGCGACGGCGACGCAAGCTGCGCGCATGCTGGCCGGGCATTCCGGCTTGAGCGCCGGTCGCGCCGTGGGGTGCGGCTGCCGCTTTTTCGCAACGGACTCGGTGATCAAGTTTCGCGGGTTGGGGACTCGCTTTTTGGGCGGCCCGATCCACGAGGTCGAACTGGTCGACCTGGGTGGCTGATATATCCTAGCCAAATGATAGATCTCAAGGGTCAGACAGCGGTGGTATTCGGCCTGGCAAACAAACGCAGCATCGCCTGGGCCATTGCCCAGAAGCTTGCGGCAGCCGGAGCGCAGATTGCCATCTGCTATCAGAATGAACGTCTAAGAACAGAAGCCGAAGCGCTTGCCGGCGAGCTGCCAGATGCGGCTGTGTTTCAGTGCGATGTTTCGAGTGACGAAGAAATCGACGCAGTTTTTGCGCAACTCAAGGAGCGCTACGGCAAGCTCCACACCGTGGTGCACTCCGTTGCATTTGCTCCTCCCCACGAACTGCAAAACGACTTTCTCTTGACCAGCCGCGAGGGCTTCCGGATAGCTCACGAGGTCAGCGTGTACTCCTTGATCGCGCTGAGCCGGGGCGCCGCCCCGCTGATGACGGAAGGCGGCAGCATCATCACCCTGACCTACTACGGCTCACAGAAGGTAGTGCCGCGCTACAACGTGATGGGAGTGGCCAAGGCTGCGCTTGAGGCCACGGTGCGCTACCTCGCTGCCGATTTGGGCCGGGAGAAGATCCGGGTGAATGCTATCTCCGCTGGTCCAATCAAAACCCTGGCGGCCCGCGGAATCGGCGGTTTAGGGGAAATGCTGAAGGTCCACGCCGCGCGCTCCCCGCTGGGGCGGAATGTAGAACCGTCCGAGGTAGGCAGCGCAGCCCTTTTCCTGGCCTCCGATTTATCGTCCGGGATCAGCGGTGAAGTGCTCTACGTCGACTGCGGCTACAACGTAGTGTCCTTCAGCACCGCAGAGCTGCAAAACATCAAAGGGTAAGCCCGAAAACCGCGATCCATACGCGGGAACCACCCTCCATCAGCAGAAAATCTCGATGGGTGCCCCATGTTCGCACCAGCGTACCCGGGCCGAATATGAATTCTTTCGAATGCTTTTACTCGAGGAGCGGAAGCATTCGAAGGGCTTCGCCCGTCCTTTTCGGCCCACGTACGCTGGCGCGAACATGGGGCACCCATCGAGGTTTTCGACTGATGGAGGGTGGTTCTCGCGTATAGATTGCGGTTGATTCGGCTTGTTAACCGGGGTTCGGCTGATTCGTCAGTATCTCTTCCCGGACATTCTTCAGCACCGCCAGCGACCGCTGCACTCCAACTTCCCCGCTCAGAATCGGATCTTCATTCTCAATGCTGAGCATCCCGTCGTAGCCCACATCCATGTAAGCAGTCATGATGTCCTTCCACTGGCTGGCGCTATGACCATACCCGACAGCGCGAAAGAACTCTGAAGCCTCGTGATCATCCTTCTTGCCAAAGTTCAAAACCCCGTACCGGTCGACGTTCTGGGGAAAGAACGCTGTGTCCTTCATATGCGCGTGGTAGATCGCGCCCTGCTTGCCAAGAAACCGAATCACCTCAACCGCGTTACATTGCTGCCAGAACAGATGGCTCAAATCGCAATTGGCCCCGATCTCCTCGCCCACCGCTTCGCGTAGTTGCAACAGAGTCCGCGGATTATAGACAACAAAGTTAGGGTGCATCTCGAGCGCAATGCGATGGACTCCATGCTCCCTGGCAAACTTCGCTGTCTCCCTCCAATATGGAATCACCCGCTCCTTCCACTGCCAATCGAGCGCCGCACCATGCTCATCCGGCCACCGGTACACCACCCAATTCGGCACCGTATCGGTCGGCGAGCCCCCGGGACAACCGGAAAACCCCACAACCGTGCGTATCCCCAACATGCCGGCCAACTGCAGCGTCTGGCGAAACTGCTCCGTGGCTTCGCGCGCTTTAGCCGCATCCGGATACAGCGCATTGTTATGGCAGCTCAGCGTCATGACCGGAATCCCGCGGTCATCAAACTTCTTCTTCCAGGCACGTGCCTTCGCGGGGTCAGCTACCAATTCCGGCCGAGGACAATGCGGCGAGCCGTTAGGACCCGCCGCGCCAACCTCGACTGCCTCGATACCCAAGGTGGAAAACCGCTCCAGCATCTCGTCCAGTGAAAGCTTATTGAAAGGAGGATCAAACACCCCAATGGGCAGGCTCTTCCGGGCGGCGGCCGGCTTATCCTGAGCCAGCGCTGTCGCCGGAAGCGGCGCAGTCACCAACGTTGCTGCCGTACTACCAAGGAACTGCCGTCGATTCATGCAACGTATGATGCCACGCCCAACCAACATGCCGTTGCATGCATTTATGAAACGAGATTTCAGTTTTGGTATGGTACCCTGCTCGCATGCCGAAATCCGACACGCCCGGGAGGAAATCGAGCGGCAGTCAGTATCTTTCCCGCGCGGTAAGCAAGAGCCTCAAAGTTCTGGAACTCCTGCAATCGGCTCGTTCTCCCATGGGTCTGCAAGAAATTGCGCGGCGCATTCAGCTCTCCAAGACATCGACGTTTCGCCTCCTTCGCACGCTGGAGGCGGCCGGTTGCCTGGTCTGCGTCGGTTCGGGGGTTTATGGCCTGGCGCCCGGAATCTACTCGGTGGTACCTACCCTGTGGCTCGCTCGTCTTCTCCGTTGCGCATCGGTTCGCATGCGGGAAGTGAATAACCAGTTAAGAGAGACGGTCAGTCTGGCCGCGCTGTTTGATAACCGGGTCGAAGTGGTAGCTGTGGTCGAAAGCCCGCAAATCATCCGCATGAGCAACGTGGTCGGACACATTCTGCCGCCCAACGCCAGCTCCCTGGGAAAGGTGATTGCCGCCTTCCAATCCCAGGAGCAGCGAGAGAAGCTGCTGCGCAGTTACGGGGTCTGGCGCTTCACCGACCGCAGCATCATTGACCCGGTGAAATTACAAGAGGAGTTTAGCCGCGTGCTGGCCGAGAAGTTCGCCACCGATCGCGAGGAGTCTGTTTCCGACGGCATCTGCTTCGGAGTTCCGGTTTTCAGTCCCGGCGGCGAAGTGAACGTCGCCTTAAGCACCTCGGTCCCGAAAATGCGCGTGCGTGACCAGGCTCACGAAAAGGCCATCGTCGCCGCGCTTCGCACCACCGCCGAAAATATCTCGGCCGATTTTCGCGCCTCCCAGACGCCCGAGCCGGTCAGTACGTCGCGCGCCCACCGCTAGCGTCATAGCACTGCGCGGTGACAAACGAACACTCGCTGCTCGCCAGGAAATGAACCACGTAGGCTATCTCCTCCGGCTTACCCGTACGCCGCATCGGAATCCGATCCGTCATATAAGCGATTTGCTGTTCGGTCAGTTGGTCCAAAATTTGTGTTTGGACAACAGCAGGAGAAACAGCATTCACACAAATGCCGTCCGTGGCCAATTCCTTCCCCAATGACTTGGTGAGGCCGATGACTCCGGCTTTGGTTGCGGAATAAGGGATCATCCGTGGGTTCCCCTCCTTGCCTGCAATCGAAGCGATATTCACAATGCGCCCATACGACCGGCTGCGCATGTGAGGGACCACCGCCCGGCAAAAGTTGAACACTCCCGTCAAATTGATAGCGATATTGCGTTGCCAGTCTTCATCGGTCTGCTCCCAGATATAGCCCGCGGGACCGGCAATCCCGGCGTTGTTCACGAGGATGTCGATCTGACCGGAGTGCTGCAATACCTGCTCCACACACCGGCGAACCGAGCCGGCATCCGCCACATCGGCTTCCACAGCAAACGATCGATTGGGCAGCGCAGCGGCCACCTCTTCCGCACCCGACAAGTTCAGATCGGCAACGGCAATCGTTGCTCCCGCATCCGCGAGCCGTCTCGCAATCGCTCTCCCGATGCCTGTGGCCGCTCCGGTCACAATCGCAGTTCTTCCATCTAGGCTAAACATGCAGGCGATTATATGAAGCGAGGGGCGCAGAAGTCAAAAACTGAAACTAGATTCCGATTTTGCTCTTGACCACCGCATTCACTGAAATGTATTACTTTACCGGAGCGAAGACACAAGTGAAACGACAGCTATCGCGACGTCACTTCTTCGGGGCCACGGCCAGCGCCGCGGGACTTGCAGCTCTCGCCAATCCAATCGCCGCCGCCGCACAGTCTGTGGGGGTAAAAACCAATGACCTGCCTGATCTGACCATCAAAGAGGTCAAGGTCTATGTCACCGATCTCGGCAACTATCACAGCCTGAATGGAGAGACGGGAGAACTCTTCTCCGTAGTCACTCACAGCGGAATAGAAGGCAATTACACTCCGGGCAATCGCAACCCTACCGTGGGATGGCTCGACTGGGCCAAGGGCGCACTCGTCGGTAAGAGCGTCATCGATCTTCTTCCCACCTTGACCTCCACGTCCGGCCTGCGCGGGACCTACGGACTGAATGGCGAGCGGCCCCACGGACCCGGAGTCCATTTGCAAGGGGGCAGCACTTTCCATCGCGCCCCCGCGCTGGGCTACGGCTCCGCGTTTGACACACCGGGAGTAGGGGGTGGCCTCATCACCCGCTCTGGAGGCCAATGGCCGAACTGGTACACCGCGGCAGCGGACGTTTGCCTGTGGGACATCCTGGGAAAAGCGGTGAACCGGCCCGTCTACAAGCTCCTCAATGGAGGATGCGGCGGCAGCAAAGACAAGATTATGGCTTACGCCAGCTCGACCCATCATCCCGCAATCGAGGACTACGCTCCCGAAGTCGTGCAGGCAAAGGCGCAAGGTTTCAAGGGATACAAAATCCACCCGGGCTCGGGGCAGCATCGCGACGGCCCGGCCATTCCCTCCTACATCGGCCACATGGAGGAGATCAGGCAAGTACGCCAGGCGGCAGGCGATGAATTCATGCTGGCCCACGATCCGGTGCAGGTGTACAACCGCTACGAGGCCATGAAGGTGGGCCGCCTTCTGGACGAGCTGAATTATGCCTGGTTTGAAGACCCCATCCGCACCACGGATATGGATGGCCTCATCGAACTGTGTTCGGCGCTGAGCCTCCCGATTCACGTAGGCGAGTTTCTTTACTCCATCTCCGACTTTGCCGAGTACATCTGTAAGGGTGCTCTGGACGTGGCGCGGCTGATCGCCGACAATGTGGGCGGCATCAGCGGGTCCATGCGCGTCGGACTTCTGGCGGATGCATTCGGGCTGGAGTGTACACCTCATAACTGGGGCAATACGCTTGACCTGGCGGTTCACTTCCATATCGAGCTCGCCTTGCCCAATGCCGCCTGGTTTGAGGTTCCGTTTCCCGCGGAGCTTTCCGATCATCCCTATTTCGACTACAAGTTCCGTCCGGACAAGGACGGTTACATTACCGCGCCAACCGCCCCGGGTATCGGTTATCCGATCAACCAGAACGCCTTGGCGAATATCACCAAAAGGATCGACCGCTAGTGTCCCGTCCCGGAAGCTCATGGAAAAAGCTTCTTTGGCTTTGTATCAGGGCACGACTTTAGTCGGGCCGTAAATGCTTGGGAATATGATGGGCTTTCGAGGGTGTATGAGAACTAGCAAAACCGCAGACGTTTTGCCGCTGAGGCCGTTCTTCGACGTGTCGAATTTTTCAATGAACGTTAGGGACAGGACATTAGCCATGCCAGGAAAAACAACCGACAGACGAGCGTTTCTCCAATCAGCCGGAGCGTTGGCTGTCTCGCTGGCGATCCTGCCCGCTTCCCAGGCCACGACGTCAGCCGGCGGGAAACCAATGTTGGGACTCTTCCCGATCGGCGAGACGCCTTTTACGGCAGACAACAAGCTCGATCTCGAATGCTTGGCGGAAGAGGTCAAGTTTTGCAATCGAGGCGGGGTGAGCGGTTTTGTCTGGCCGCAGATCGCCAGCGGTTGGTCAACTCTGTCGGAACAAGAGCGTCTGGACGGCGCGGAAGCCATCCTTGCGGCCGGTAAAGGAGGGCGAACCTCGCTGGTGATCGGGGTGCAAGCCATCGGCGGGGACATGGCAACCTCGCTACGCTACGCCCGCCATGCCGCCGAGCATGGTGCCGACGCGATCATCTCTCTGCCCCCTGAAAAAGCCACGGACCAGGCGATGCTCGAGTATTACAAGACTATCGGCGCGGCCACGCCTCTCCCGCTCATCGTACAGACCAAGGGCGACATGAGCGTCGACCTGGTCGTCCAGATGTTTCACCAAATCCCCACGATGAAATGCGTGAAGGATGAGGCGGGCAATCCGCTGGCCAGAATCTCGCAAATCCAGCAGGCAACCGGCGACAAACTCGCCGTGTTTGCCGGCAACGGCGTTCGCATCATGCTCGATGAGATGAGGCTGGGCTTTTCGGGATATTGTCCAACCACAGGGTTGTCCGATCTCTACCAGGCGGCGTTTGATCTTTGGCACGCAGGAAAACCTAAGGAATCGTTCGACATGTTCGGCAGGATACTCGCGTTCGACTCGATTCAGGGGGTGAGCCAATACATCCTCGTCGCGCGCGGCGTCTTCAAAGAAACAACCACTCATCGTCCAACGCCAGGTATGGGCAACGGCCACGAGGCGAAGCTGGAGGAAGCGCAGAAACAGGTCATTCGCGATTCCCTGGATAAATATCTAAAACCCTATCTGCGTGCGTAGGAAAGCACCGCTTTTCTTTTCTGCGATTCATTTCAGGTTAACCTTGGTATCGAAGACTGATCGAGGATGAGAAAAATAGTATGGGCCGCCGTGGCCTTTTTGTGCCTGGCGCCCTGGTGTGTACGGGCTGAGAGTGTATGTCCTCGCCCAGACCCCGGGAGCAACGTCGAAGAACCGGAAGACTTGCGTAGCCAGAATGGTGTTCTGGAAGTGCAGTTGACCGCAAGTAACATCAAGCTGGCGAACGGTTCCACGCGCTATTGCTACACCGATGCCGCCGGCCACGAATCGCCAACCTTGCGTGTTCATCCCGGCGACTTGGTTGTTCTTCATCTGAAGAACGCTCTAACCGACATAAACCACGAGAGCGCGGCGGCCATGCACATGGATATGCACATGCATGCAGCGGCAAATCCTTGCACCAGCGGCATCATGAGCCCGGTGTCGACCAACCTCCACTTTCACGGCCTTACGATCCCTCCGGTGTGCCATCAGGATGACGTGATGAAGACGTCTGTGCAGCCTGGGGATGCTCCGTTCGAATATCGCTTCCGCGTGCCGGCGAACGAACCGCCGGGCCTCTACTGGTACCACCCTCATATCCACGGCTTCAGCAAAGAACAGCTGCTCGGCGGAGCCTCAGGCGCGTTGATCGTAGAAGGCATCGAGCGCGCAAAGAAGGCGACCGCCGGATTACCCGAGCGCGTACTCATCATCCGCGACCTTGATCTCATGAACCCCAATGCGCCTCCGGCAAAATCGGAACCGGTGGTGCCCAAGTTCATGATCGACCGCGACGGAGACGCGGCCAACAACGGCACCGGCTTCGGCAAGCCAGCGAAAGATCTGTCCATTAATTACGTGCCCGTTCCCTACCCGGACTACACTCCCGCTGTGATCGAGACAAGGCCCGGAGAAAAGCAGTTGTGGCGCGTGCTGAACGCATCGGCCATCACCTACCTCAATCTTTCCGTTTTGTATAATCGCGTCCCGCAAGCGCTGGGTCTGGTCGCCATGGATGGAGTGCCCATGAACCAGAATGATTCCTTGAAAGACTCCGTCGACACCCAGACCCACATCGGTTTGCCACCGGGCGCACGCGTGGAGTTTATTGTCACCGGTCCTCCTGAGGGCGTTGCCGGCTTGCTGGTCACCAGAACCGTGGACACCGGCCCCGGTGGGGAAAACGATCCCAACCGCATGCTGGCGAAGGTGGTTGCTACGGCGAATGCACCCGTGTCCCGGTCCACGTTGGCGGCCTCGCCAGAGCCGCTCCCTCCCGCAAGCGAAACCTGGCTTGGCGCGGTGGCTCCGGTGAAAATACGTCATTTATATTTTTCTGAAAAGCTGACCGACCCCAACGATCCCACCAGCGCCATAGAGTTTTACCTGACAGTGGACGGAGAGCAGCCAAAGATGTTCGACATGAATTCGAACGTCCCGAATATCGTCGTTCAACAGGGAACGGTCGAAGACTGGATCATCGAAAATCGTTCGGCCGAGTTGCACGCCTTTCACATTCATCAACTGCACTTCTTATTGCTTGACTACATGGGGCGGCAACTCAACGAGGACTTCCTAAGAGATACAGTGAATGTTCCGTATTTTAACGGCCATTCCTTGGCTTATCCCAGCGTTCGCCTGCGCATGGACTTCCGCGATCCCAATACCGTGGGCACATTCGTCTATCACTGTCATCTGCTGGAACATGAAGATAAAGGAATGATGGGATCGATCGAGGTGAAGCCAGCATTGTCCCCATCAAATCACGTTGCGAGCTCACGGTAATTTAGCCTGTATTATTTTTTGCACACCTGAGGGAATTCACCGGGTGTTCATTGTTTGAAGATGCGATGTTAATTTGCGACGCCTATTCCTCGATAGGGTTGAAGCCATAAGCTCCAACTCGGGAGGAAGTATGACTGCAAAGCACCTCGCATCCGTAGCCACCAAGGCTCTACGGACGGGACTAATATCGACCGCGATTTTTCAGCTCGCCATTGGCGGCGCGTTCGCGAACGGCCAGACCACAACACCACCCTCAAGGGACAACGATACTGCCACGCCGATCAAGCACGTGATCGTCATCATTGGCGAGAACCGGACCTTCGATCACATCTTCGCCACCTACGTGCCCAAGAAGGGCGAGTCGGTCAACAATCTTCTCTCTGAGGGAATTGTGAATGCTGACGGAACACCTGGTCCCAGCTTCAATCAGTTCAAACAGAAAGCAGCGACGGACGCCGCGCCTGACGCTTTCATGCTAAGCCCAGGCAGCACCGCACCCTTTCCCGGAAACATACTTCCCGCTCCCATCAATGGCGGCCCTACCGACTCCTATGTGAAGAACGACAGCCTCACACTTGCGAAGCAATCGGAAAACGGCTTGCCGGCTGATTATTACGCCTACCTGGTAACCGGTGGTTCGGGTCTGACGGGCAAAGTTCCCGACACGCGTATCAAGAACGTGAACGCGCTTCAACCCGGACCATTTCAGCTGACCAACGGCGACACCTTCACGTACAACTCTTACGCGGCCAGCCCGGTGCATCGCTTCTACCAGATGTGGCAGCAGCTGGATTGCGACCTCGGCCATGCTACGGCAAAGAATCCTTCGGGCTGTGATTCAGCATTGTTTCCCTGGGTTGAAACGACGGTGGGCGCGGGCGATAACGGCTTGACGCCACCCGCAAACTTCAGCACCGATTACACCGCCAGCGGCGTAACCACGGGCGAAGGCTCCACAGCCATGGGCTTCTACAACGTACAGAATGGTGACGCGCCTTACTTCAAGTATCTGGCCGATCACTATGCCATGAGTGACAACTTTCACCAGTCGGTGAATGGCGGCACTGGCGCCAACCACATCATGTTCGGGCATGGCGACATGATCTACTTCAGCGATGGCAATGGCAACGCGGCCACTCCTCCTCACATGCAATCCGCTGGGGCGGGAGTCAATATGGGTATTGTGGACGAGGTGGAGAACCCGAACCCGGCTCCAAATACCAACAACTGGTACACGGAGGACGGTTACGGCGGCGGCTCGTTCGGCGCATCGTCGTACGGCGGCGGTTCCTACTCCGCTTGCGCCGATACCACCCAGCCGGGTGTCGCTCCTATTGTGAATTACCTCTCTTCGTTGAAGATTGCTCCCAACTGTGAGCCTGGCCACTACTACCTGCTGAACAACTACAATCCCGGGTACTTCGGCAATGGCAACAATGCTTATACCGATACCAATGCGGCCAACACCGTGTTCACAATTCCGCCGTCGTCTGTCCCCAGCATCGGTGACGACCTGATCAGCAACAACGTCTCCTGGAAGTATTACGGCGACCAGTGGAACAACTACGTACCCGACCCGTATCAGCTCAACTACAGCGCAGTTGGAACGCTTACGGATGAGTACTGCAACATCTGCAACCCCTTCCAATACGACACTTCCATCATGGCCAATGCCACTGTGCGCACTGCCCACATGAAGGACACTGCGGACCTTTACAACGACATCAAGGCTGGAACCCTGCCCGCCGTCTCGGTCGTCAAGCCGAGCGGATTGGTCGACGGTCACCCATCCTCCTCCAAGCTGGATTTGTTCGAAGGCTTCACCAAGAAGATCATTGATGAAGTGAAGGCGAATCCGTCCCTCTGGGCCACCACCGCGATCATGATCACCGAAGATGAAGGCGGCGGATACTATGACTCCGGATACGTACAGCCGTTAGACTACTTCGGCGACGGTACACGTATTCCGCTGATCGTTGTATCTCCTTACACCAAGCCGGGTCACATTGCTCACGAGTATGCTGACCACGTCTCCATCCTGAAGTTCATCGAAGCGAACTGGGGCTTGCCAACGGTCAGCAAACGCAGCCGTGACAATTATCCCAACCCGATTTCCACCTCGGATAACGTCTACGTGCCAGTCAATAGCCCGGCCATCGACGACCTGATGAGCCTGTTCAAATTCAGGTACGAATAAACTGCACTCGCTGTCGCCGGAGTTGGCTCTGCCAACTCCGGCTTTTTTTGCTCTAGGGGGAAAGCGGTTCAGGACGGTTGGCGCGATGAAGGGCACGGGCTGCACGGGGCTGCGAAAAAGCTTTTTTAAAGTTAACCGCGGCACGGGTTAAAGAAGCAGCGCGAGAACCAGAACCTAAAGGCCAAACAGAACTCGACGGGTGCCCCATGTTCGCACCAGCGTACGTGGGCCGATTATGAATTCTTCGAATGCTTTCACTCAAGGAGTAAAAAGCGTTTGATGGGCTTCGCCCGTCTTTTTCGGCCCACGTACGCTGGTGCGAACATGGGGCACCCGTCGAGTTCTGTTTGGCCCTTAGGTTCTGGTTCTCGCGCGGCTTCCAGAGCCCATTTAACCGCGATTTTCCTTCGGCTTCACTGTGAGTGTAATGTTGCGCGTATCTCCACCCGCGTGTTCAATCAGAATTTCCCCGCTGCTGCGTTTCACCACGCTTGGAAATTTCTCTCCCCATTCCACCAGCAGGATGGCATCCTCGGCGACCAACTCATCGAAGCCGATGGTCTCCAACTGCCGCTCATCTTCAATCCGATAAAGATCAATGTGGTAGAGCTTGACTTCCTTTTCCTTGCCGTCGACGCGACGCTTGCCGTCATACTCGTGAACCAGGGTAAACGTGGGGCTGGTCACTTCATCGGGATCGGCGGCGTCGAGCGCCTGCGCGATTCCCTTCACCAGGGTCGTTTTGCCCGCGCCCAGGTCCCCGCGTAGAAAGAGCAACGTGGGAGATGAGAGCGTATTCGCTATTTCTGCTCCGATGGCGATAGTTTCCTTGCTGCTGTTGCTGGCGAAGCGCCGAACGCTCATTCCCTCTCCTTCAACATGCCTGGAATCCCCTGCAACCAAAAATACCCTCCTTGGTCCTCGGCCCGGAAGCGAAATGCCTCGTACAAATGCGAAACAGTGTCCATGGCCAGAAGAGTATGTTGGTCCTGCCGGCGCACTGCGAAATCCGCGGCCAGCCCGTGAAGATAGACGGCGGCTTCCACCGCCTCAGCGGCCTGCTCAGGATATTGGCCGATCATGGCGGCAACGATACCAGTCAAAATGTCTCCGCTGCCTCCTTTCGCCATTCCCGGATTACCTGTAGTACTGAGGGCCATCCTCCCGTCAGGATGGGCGATGATGGTGCGCCAGCCCTTAAGAACCAGGGTGACAGCATGGCTGGTAGCGAACTCCCGGGCGATACCCTCCCGATCCGCCTCGATCTCGGGAATACTCTTTCCTACCAAGCGGGCCATTTCGCCCGGATGCGGAGTCAGCACCAACAGTCGCCCCCGCCCATTCAACTTGTCAGGATGCGCGGCCAGCGCATTCAGCGCATCCGCATCGATGACCATGGGAACCTTGGTCCGCTCCAACAGCCCGAGGAAGAACTTGACCGCTTCCTCCTCCTGCCCCAGGCCGGGGCCGATCGCGATCACCGACTTTTTTTCCAGAACAGGATCAAGCAGGGTGGGTTCGAGGTTGCGGCTCGAAATCTCGCCTTTATCGCCTTCCAGCAGAGCCATGGTCATCAGCTCCGGAGTGACTGCCGCGACCGTTGGCAAAATCGATTGCGCAACCGCGGCGGTCACCAGGCCGGCGCCGGTGCGCAGTGCTGCCACAGAACTCATGGAGGGCGCACCCGACTTGCCTCTCGCTCCCCCGATCACCAGAACATGTCCGAAGCGGCCTTTGTTGGAATCGGCGGCACGGGGACGGTCGGCGATGATTTTTGAGGAACCGGCCCAGGTGAGGCCAGTCTCAGACACAACCGCTTCAGCAGGAGAGCCAATGGGAGCCACGACGATCGGTCCCCGGGTAAGCATACCCGAAACGTGGGCCAGTTTCGGCGCGGTAAACGTGACCACAGCATCGGCACGATAGCTTTCGGGGGCGAAGAATTTCCGCGAGTCCGCATCCCAGCCGGAAGGCAGGTCAACGGCAACCACGGGGGTTTGAGGATAACGCTCAAGCAGCTTCCGCCCCGCAACCGCGAGACCACGCATCGGGGGATGAAAGCCGGTGCCCAGGACCGCGTCCACAAAAAGCTGCGCGGCATCCAGAAGCGCTCTATGTTGATTGAGTTCGTCTTCCTGCTGGATGGCGATGGGCGCCATGGGAAGGCGCTCCAGCATCGCCCTGGGGTCGCCCTGCGCCTCAGCAGGATCGCCCAGCATCACCACCGACACGGCGCAGCCGGACTTCGCAAGATGGCGAGCAGCGACCAGGCCGTCGCCGCCGTTGTTTCCCTTGCCGCACAGCACCACGATGCGCCGGCACTGGGGCAACTCGCGCAGAATGAAGCGGCTTACGGCGCCCCCCGCGTGTTCCATCAACTCCAGCGAGGAGACTCCAAAGCGCTCGGTTGTGACCCGATCGGCGTCGCGCATCTCGTCCGCGGTCAATATCTTCATTCCTAACATCGTAGAGCATTCCAACCAAGCTGACATTGCCCACACCTCTCTTGGAACCGCGAGAGGCTTCCATCCGTACAGGAGATAGATGCACAGGGGGAGGACGAATGCTGGCAGATTTGCGTGATGCGCTGCGGCAACTGCGGAAGGCGCCTGGCTTCACCGCGACGGCGGTGATCACCCTTGCCTTGGGGATCGGGGCCACAACGGCAATCTTTACCCTGGTACACAAGGTGATGTTGAAGTCGCTCCCGGTCACCAAGCCGGAGGAACTGTGGCGCATCGGGGACAAAACCCGCTGCTGCAATTGGGGCGGATACAACCAGGGCGAAGACGGGGATTTTTCCCTGTTCTCCTGGGAGATGTACAAGCACTTCCGAGCGCACACCCCGGAGTTCGTTGACCTGGCGGCACTGCAGGCCGGCAACACCGCGCTCGGCGTGCGCAGAGCCGGTTCGCAGGCTCCAGTGGATACACGCAACGGGGAGTTCGTATCGGGGAATTTCTTCCGGACCATGGGTGTCCAGCCATGGATCGGGCGCCTGACGATCGACGCCGACGATGTGGAAGGCGCGCCATCGGTGGCCGTGATGAGCTACCGTATCTGGCGCGAGAACTACGGGTCCGATCTCTCCGTGGTGGGCGCCACCTATCAGATCAACGGGCACCCCTTTACCGTCATCGGAGTCGCTCCTCCGGGATTTTATGGGGCCAAGCTGGCAGGCGGCGGCATGCCGGATTTTTGGATGCCTCTCACGACAGAGCTCCTGATCGACGGCGCCACCTCCCGTCTGAAACGGCCGGACGGCAACTTCCTGGACCTGCTCGGGAGAGTGCGCCCGGGAACGAATCCGAAGCTCCTGGAAGCGAAACTCAAAGTGGAACTGCACGACTGGCTAGCCAGCCACGTGGCGGACATGCAGCCCGGCGAGAAGCAGCTATGGCAGCAGCAGACGCTGCACCTGGTCCCCGGCGACGCGGGGGTCACGGCCATGCGCAGTCAATACCAGGATGGGCTGAAGCTGCTGCTGGTGGCGGCCGCTTGTGTGCTGCTGGTGGCGTGCGGAAATCTGGCTAACCTCATGCTGGCGCGTGGGCTGAAAGAACGCGCGCAAACCTCGGTGCGGGTGGCGCTGGGCGCTTCGTGGCCGCGATTGGTGCGCAAGGCGCTGGTCGAATCCATCCTGCTGGCGGTGATCGGCGGCGTGCTGGGCATCGGCGTAGCCTACGCTGGGACGCGGCTGGTGCTGTACCTCGCCTTTCAGATGGGCGGCCCGCAAAACTACGTGCCGATTGATGCGACGCCCTCCTGGCCGGTGCTGCTCTTTACCCTGACCACATCGGTGCTGACCGGGATTATTTTTGGCATCGCGCCGGCGCGGGTTGCCGCGAATGCCGAGCCGATCGAAGCCCTGCGCGGAGCGAACCGTTCGGTCGGCGGCCAGCGCTCCTGGGCGCAGAAGTCGCTGGTGATCGCGCAGGCAGCCATGTCGCTGGTCCTGCTGTCGGCGGCAGCGCTGCTGGGCCAGAGCCTGCGCAACCTGGAGCACCAGAATTTCGGCTTCGAGACCCGGGACCGCTATATCGCTTGGATTAATCCCAAGCTGGGCGACTATCAACCCGAGCAAATGGAGCCCCTGTTCCGGCGAATCGATGACCGTCTGCGGGAAATACCCGGGGTGCGCATGGTGGCTCCTGCCCTCTACGCTCCGATGACAGGCGATAGCTGGAATGACGGTATCCGCGTGGAAGGCAGACCGGAACCCGCGGCCAAGGAAGACACCAGCGCCGGGTGGGTGCGGGTGATGCCGGGCTTCTTCGAGGCCCTGGGCGCCAAGATGGCGCTCGGCCGGTCCATTACCGAGCAGGATACGGCGACCACGCGCAAGGTAGCAGTCATCAACCAGGCCTTCGCCAAACGCTTCTTCAAAGGCCAGAACCCGATCGGGCAACATTTTGGGATAGACAAAATCAAGTACTCCGGATCATTTGAAATCGTCGGTGTTACGGAAGACATGCGGTACATGACGTACGACTACAAAGATCCGATACGGCCGATGTTCTGGCTGCCCGAGGCACAAAATACCGAGTACGACGATCCGGCCTTTCGCGCGGGAGAGACCTGGTCGCACTACCTCTACAACATCGTCATCTGGGCGCCCGGCAGTCCGCCGGGCCTGGAAGAGCGAGTGCGGAAGGCACTGGCTGAGATCGATCCCAACTTCGTTCTCTATGGAGTGGATCCCTACACCAAAGTCGTGGGCGCCGATTTTCAGCAGGAAAACATGATTGCGACCTTGACGTCTCTCTTCGGTGCGCTGGGGCTGGCACTGGCTGCGGTGGGGCTCTATGGTGTGATGGCCTACATGGTGGAGCAGAGAACCAGCGAAATCGGTGTACGCATGGCGCTGGGAGCCGACCGCGGGCACGTGGTGCGGATGGTGCTGCGCGGGGCTTTCTCCCAAGTGGGCATCGGGCTGGCGGTGGGCATTCCAGCAGCTATTGTGGCCGGCAGGCTCATGACCCGCCAGCTATTCGGAGTACGGCCTTGGGACCCGGTCATGCTAACCATGGCTACGTTGTTGCTAGGGCTCGCTGCGCTGCTGGCGTCGCTGATCCCGGCCCGGCGAGCAGCAGGCGTGGAGCCAATGGTGGCCCTGCGCAGCGAGTAAGCCGATGCCAGCGGAAGAGCCGAATCTTTGAGACCAAACTGAGCTCGACGGGTGTCAGTTTGGTCCTGCAGATCCGCTTCCACACGGATTCTTAGCCCGTACCCTTCAAAATATTGGTTCCTTCAGTCCATCTCCGCGGCGGCCGCAACAGGAAATTCACACAAAAACAAATCGTTAGGTTTGTAATGAGCCTGCAACGTTCCCGCGGAGGTCTCGTTTGTCAGTAAAGATTTTGATCTGGGTCCTGTGTTCCGTCATCCTGCTGCTCGTCCTTCCCCGGCTGCTCCTACGCCTGCAGCTCTCTCGTGCCAAGCACCGCTCACTGGCCGGCCACGCCAAGATGAGCCGCCGGCTGGCCCGCCTCGTACCCTTCTATGAATACGACGAGGCGCAGTTCTTCCGGGCCGATGACGCCCCGGACGACGTTGCCGACCAACGCAAAGCAGCCTTCCGGCGCATGGCCGCCCTTTACGCGCAGCGCTTCGCCAAGACGGTCCGCCAAACCCAGGAAGTGCAGGACGAAATCTCCGATCTGCAATTCACCGCGCGCTATCGCGTGCCCTTCCAGTTCAGCCGCTTCGTAAGCCGGCACCTCAGCGCCGGGTCCTTTGTCGTCTCCTCCAGCGGCACGACCACCACCGATTTGGACGGCAACCAGCGCTACGACTTGACCGGCTCCTACGGGGTCAACGTATTCGGCTACGACTTCTACAAGGAATGCATCGAGCGCGGCAGCGCGCGCGTGCGCGATTTAGGTCCTGTTCTTGGCTCTTACCATCCGGTGATGGCAGACAACGTCCACAAGCTGTGCGAAATATCAGGCATGGGCGAGGTCTCCTTCCACATGTCCGGAACCGAAGCAGTGATGCAGGCCGTCCGCCTGGCGCGCTACCACACCAAGCGCCGCTTTCTGGTGCGTTTCTGCGGCGCCTACCACGGCTGGTGGGGCGAGGTGCAACCTGGCGTCGGTAACCCGGTAACCGAACGCGACACGCTCACGCTCAAAGATATGAGCGAGCGAAGCCTGGGTGTGCTGCGCAGCCGCCGGGACATCGCCTGTGTGCTGGTGAACCCGCTGCAGGCCTTGCACCCGAACGCCGCTGCTCCATCCGACTCGACGCTGGTGGACGGTGGTCCCCGCGGCGCCTTTGACCGGGAAGCCTACACGGCCTGGCTTAAACAGTTGCGCCAGGTGTGTTCCGAGCGGGGCATCGTGCTGATCTTCGACGAAGTTTTCATGGGATTTCGCCTGGCCCGCGGTGGCCCTCAGGAATACTTTGGCGTCCGCGCCGATATGGTCACCTATGGCAAAACCGTGGCTGGCGGCCTTCCCGTCGGAGTGTTGTGCGGACGCGCCCCTCTGATGAAGCGCTTTCGCGAGGATCGCCCTGCCGACGTCTGCTTTGCCCGCGGCACGTTCAACTCCCACCCTTATGTCATGGGCGCGATGGCGGAGTTCCTGGAGCGCCTGGACTCGCCAGAGATCCAAGCCTGCTATCGCGATCTGGACGCGGTGTGGGACGGCCGGGCTGCCCGCCTGAACGAGCGTCTGAGCGAGGCCGGGGTAAACGTGCGGGTGGCTAATCTCTCTTCAGTTTGGATTGTGCGCTATCTGCAACCGTCGCGGTATCACTGGATGTTCCAGTACTACCTGCGCGCCGAAGACCTGGCGCTGAGCTGGGTAGGTACGGGCCGGCTTATCTTCAGCTTGAATTACACGGACGCCGACTTTGCCGCGGTCGCCGACCGGTTTGTAGCGGCGGCGCGGCAAATGAAGGAGGACGGCTGGTGGTGGCAGGGGAATACCCTCACCAGCCGGGCCATTAAGCGTCGCGTGGCGTCAGAAATGTTTCGGACTCTTGTACGTCGTACATCGGATCGATCAGCTGGCCCCGAAGCAGGTAAAACGGCGATCGGTAGTAAAGCATAAAGTCATGAAACGGATCGGTCAGGATCTTGGTCATCCAGACTAATCCGGTTTGGACGTCCCGGATGAAGAACAACTGAACGGTCCGGAACAGCAGTGCGCCAAAACCAACTGCCAGCCAGATTTGGCCGACATGCTGCACGAATGTAGCGTGATCGGCGTGCGGCGGGAAAAGGCCCCACAGTGTCGGGCTAATCCAAAGTAAGGCTGGCGACAGCGCCCAGACAAACATCAGCACAATCTTACGCTGAAGGTTGTAGCCGACCTTGATGTCCTCTTTATGTTCGTGGGTCGTCTGGTTGACTTCGTCGTAGCCCCTGGGCTCGAAGAAGAAGTGACCGGCTTGACGGCTGATCATCGAAACTAACCAGCCGATGAGCGCCGCGGCAGCAGGATTTTTGAAGATCAGAGCGTACGCGAGCAAGAAGCTGACTGCGCTCAGAAGATGCAGTGATTGGTTGATGCGGCTGTGGTGGTAAAAGCGGTGGTCGTCCCATCGCTGAACTCGTAGAGCTTCGAGAAAACCCTGCATGCTGTTTCCTTCCGCGTTTGGCCGGCGTCTTAGAGCCATGAGAAGGAGATATAACAACCCTGTTACAGAGGTATGACAACTCGATCCGGCGGGGAATTTCCGCTATTGGCAACTAGGAGTCAGGTGCGGAAAACTGGGGATTTTTTCATAAGAGCTTGAGAATTAATTTTCCCGCAAACGACGACCGGGTGCCCCATCCTCAGCACCCGGCCGTCACCAGGAAGAGAAACCCGAACTAATGCTTCCAGTTATTGTGGTTGTTCTGATAATCCTTGAGGCGGCTCACATCGTCTGCCAAGACCGTCCGGTCGCGAGGAGACAAACGCTCATCATTGGCAGATTTCCGCAAGGAATCGATTACATCGTTCAAGGTGCCGTTATCGAACCGGCCCTGATCGAGTTTGCCTTGCAACACAGTCAGCTCTTCCTTGGTCTTATCGAGACGGGTATTTTCTTTTTCACTCGCTCCCCGAGCGCTCCAGATATGGTCAAGGTCTGATCGTACCTCGGTAAACACCTGTTGCCGCCACTGCTGGCCCTGGAATCGTGCATCCCGATCGTGGTACCAGTCCTGCGCACCGGCGCTCAATGTTACCAGTGTTGCCAGAAACAACCCTGCCGTGAACTTCAATTTCATCGTCCCACCTCCTGCTTTCTACCTCGAAGGTATGATGCGGCTTCGCTTGACCCCGGCCTCCACAAACCTGACGGTGCCGCATTCAAGCCCGCTGTTGGTCTGAGTGTGGTTTTACAGGCTAATGAAAAAGTCGGCGAGAGTCCCGTAGGGACGGCTGACCTTAGCCCAGGACCCCAGTCCTGGGTAGACTGGAAAAATGATCCAGTCCCGTAGGGACGGCTGAAAATTGCCTAAGAGAGCATCCTGGGTCGCTTTCAACCGTCCCTTCGGAACTTTCGAGGAGTTTTCCGCACCCTCTTTCAGCCCCTGCCGCGGTCAGGACTATAAAACTGGGAAAGCTTTCTACCGCACTCCGCAACCGCCTCCGCTACGTCTTTGCTGGTGTAGATCGCACAGGCCTCCCGCCAAAGGGAGGCGGCGGCCTGCAACTCGCCGGATGCCTCTTTGGCTCGAGCCAATCCTCGGAGCGTGTTTGCCAGGTTAAGAGCGCTCTCTTCACCGTTCTGCCGGTAAAACTTCTCGGCTTCGAGATAAAGCGGCTCAGCCTCTGAATACTGGTTCATCTGCAACAGCAGATCCGCCTCGTGCCCGAGTGCAGATGCCAACATCTGTGGGGGTCCAATCGCTCGATAGAGCATAACGGCGTTCGCGTAGTGATGCCGCGCGGCGGCACAGTTCCCTATTTTGTCTTCAGCCGCCGCCAAACCGGTAAATGCCTCAGCCAGAGCCGGGCGATCGGCCTCTTCCGAAGCTTTGCGCACACAATCCAGGAAAATCGCTCGGGCAGCGGGCAGTCGATTCTCCCGTTGGGCGCGGTAACCTTCTGCAAGCAGGTCTGAAAACGTCTCCAGCATTTGCAAGTAGCTTACCAGCGCGCCCGTCGCTGTCTCGTTTCAGAACGGGCGAAATGATTCTTGGCGATGGCATGTTTCTGGGTTTATTCTGAACACCTCCCCGATCCAGTTCAACAGGTGGTTACCATGGGTTCTATCGCACCTTGCCCGCAGGACACCGGCCTCGAAGTCATTGATATCATTAGTGATGCCGAGTACAAGGCGCGAAAATTGCACGTCCGGAATGCGGCCATGCAAATGGCCGCGCTGCAACGGCTAGGTTGTGTCTTCGTCGAACAGCCGGAAATGATTCTGCAAGAGCTGGTCAAGGCGGCAGTAGACGTGTGCGGAGCGGACAGCTCGGGTATCAGCATTGAAAGAGAAGACCGCACCGACAAGGATTACTACCACTGGGTCGCGACCGCGGGGGACTATTCCGGCTTTTTGAACGCGGTTCTACCCAGATATCCCAGTGCCTGCGGAGTCTGCCTAGAGCGTGGCCGCCCGCAGCTTTTCCGCGTTTCTCAACGCTTCTTCGACATACTTGGTGTGGAAGCGCCGCTGGTCACAGACGGGATCCTGCTCCCCTGGGAAGTCGATGGGATGCGAGGAACCATCTTTGTCATGGCTCATGGACGAGACGAGGCCTTCGACACCGAAGACGTGCGCATGATGCGGATGCTTGCCGAGTTTGCTGCGATGGGCTTTCGTCAGATACGCCGGCAGCAACGGTTGCTGGAACGTGAACGATCGGCCGCCGCGGCTGCGATGGCCAACGAACTTGCCCACAAAATCAACAACCCCCTGCAAAGCATCACCAATGTGGTCTATCTGGCCGCCGGCGGCGGATCCGGCTCGGAAGTGAGGGCTTTGGCCAACGACCTCGAGAGTGACGTTCGAAGATTGTCAGAGCTGGTGAAGGAACTTTTGGCTCCTCCCTTCGCGCAATAAATCCCCGCTATTGCTCTGGCGCATGCTGAACCACCACCACTGGATGATACAAATTCATGTTTCTGAAGATTTCATCCTCTACCAGCGAGTTACAGACATACGTGAAAACGATCGACCCCGGCATCTCGAACTCTAGATGCTCTTTTGCCGCATAGCAAAACACCTTCGCGGTGTAGTCAGGGTTGGTCTTTTTCATCTCAGGATATTCCAGCAGCGTTTGCGGCTGGCTCCACGGGCCATCGAGTGACGGCGCCAAACTGTAAACGGCCCGGTTGTCGGTGAGAGCTCGCGCTGGTGCAACGGCCAGCCATTGCCGCCTTTCGGGATGATAGCGCACCGTAAATTCCGTATAACCATCGTCCAGCACAGTTTTCGCATTGGCGGTTAGGGTCCCCGGCGTGGTCCAGGGTAACCAGCCTTGACTCGCGGAGAGATATTGCCATTTCCCTGCTGCCTGTCCGGCATGGGCGAGATCCGCTCTTGCGAGCCGGGTCAAAGCCATCACGGACTTACCTTGAGCCAATTTCCGGACAGTAAAAAAATACACCCAACCATCACCCTTGGGGTCCCGCGGATATGGATTGAACCCCGGGCGCCCGGCAACGATCGACACTCCTGGAATCGCAGCATCGCCTGACACCACTTTTTGATAACGAATCTTCCAACGCTCCGGCGAATCCAGATAGTTTCCAATCGTCGCGAGCGTGACCCCACTGAAACCAAACCCGAACGCGCCCGTGCCCACCGCATGCATTTCCTCCAGCATGACGTACAGAGAGCCATGGTCGATAAAGCCGTCGAGCGGCCAAAACCAATCGGGACCAGAAATATCAAAGAAAGCGCGAGCCCCCGGCTGATACATGCGATTCCAAAAATACTTCACCGTGCAGCGGTGGCCTGCGCACTCAGAGATCGCAATCGAATTTCTCGGCATGTCCGTTCTTGGCGTACGGGTCCTGGCCCCAGGAGCGCCCACAAAGGTATCTCCCAGCAGCCATAATGACTTCCCCTCATCCAACGGGATGGAAAAGGCAGCATCGGCTCCCAGCCATCCATGCTCATAAGGAAAAACCGGAATCGACCCTTCGGAGCTTGCCGCATGTCCCACAGGCATCGTTAACAACACAACGACAGTGGCGAATAGTATCAACCTCGCAAGACGATCTGTCATAGCCGCTCCAGCTACATAGCGCTCTTCAGGGTGCGGATGCCGAAGCGCGGTATTTCGAGGCTGACTTCGTGCCGGCCATCCCTGGTTGCCTGAATCTTCAGGTCTTGCCTGACCCGGCCATCCAGTTCGACAATCTCGACTTTGCGGGGACGGGTTGCGAAGGACACAACATGATCTACGCGTAGACTTTCTGCATTAAACAACCGGACCAACAAACTTTCTTTTTCCAGCAACATGGTCGAGACCTCCAATCCAGGGCTGCTCACCTGCAGGAGGGAATACACGCTGTCGCCGGGATGGCCATCCGCCAACTGCGTGATCAATGGCTGAGAATAGCGATTATTCTCCCCGGAAACACCGGCTTGGTCCCATGATCCCTGGTGGGGGACGATCCCGTAGCTCGCCTCCTGTTCTCCCCTCAGCGGATGTTTCCCCCACCAGAACCCTCCTTCCCACGCCCACCCCAGCACCAGCGCCAACGGGTGCGATGGCCCGTGGGTGTAAGCCGTAGTGCGATCGGAGATAATCGCCATTCCCAGGCTCTCGTCGTGGTTGACCAGGTCCACCCAGTTCACGATGATGTTGTGTTTGATCTCGTCCCATCGCTGGAAGAAGGTATCTGCATTGCGGCTACGGCACACATCGAAGGCCGCGTTCTTGTACAGTCCAGGCTCTGTCAGAGCAACCGGGAAGAAGGCTTGCAGCTTCCATCGTCCATCGTTTTGCGATCGTCTTGGCTCGGTTCTGCGGTTTTCGGCAGGAATATCCCACGGATCTCCGATCCAGGTGTCTTGCTCGAACAGAAAGCGAACGTGAAAATCAATCCGGCGTTGACCTTCGGCGACGGAAATGCGAGTCTGGCAAGCCACATCGCCAATCTTCCCGCGAATGTCTACCGTCGCGCGCAGGGGACCGGTTTCAAACACCGCGACCTGGGCGGGATTATCTGTACTGCTGAGCCAGGCCTTTTGCACGATGAAGTAGCCCCGATACTCATTGAACAGGCGATCGGAATCCGAAGAAGAAAATTCCTTTCCGAATTGCTTCGCGTAGAGGCTGGTGATCGCGCCTCCTCTTTTCGGATCAAGCCGCAGGCGGTAGAGATCGCTCTCCAGAGTCACGCTCCCGTCCGGCTCGATCCGCGCAAACGTGCTGCTCTGCGGAGCATTGGCCGCGCCATCATAAACGGGACGCAAGCGGTAGGTCGAATAGCCGACGGAGGGCACCAGCGCCCGAAATAACACCGTAGCAGTGTTAATACTCGGACCAGAGGTTGCTGCCGTCGCGCTCTTATCGGGCGTCACGGCGCGAGCGCGGCTAAGTTCATCGAGCACCTGCGACGGAAGGTATTTACGCTGCACCCTCACTTGAACGGGTAGGGTCTTTCCGCTGCTATTCCTGACTTCGATGGTTGCAGTTCCCGGATCCGTCGCCAGGGTCACCTCCGCAAGATCATCCCGTTCCAACGCCAACGGATTGAAAACCCGCACCGATTGCGATTCCAGAGGGACCTCTGGCTGCCCTGCCGCGCCACTGCTGCTCAACGCGAACGCAGCATCCGCAATGATCTCGTCCGCAGTCTGCTGCGCTGCCAGCGTATCGGAAGCCACCTGGAACGCCCACGCCTGCCGTCCGGAGCGAGTCGTTGCCGTGATCCATGCATCGTGCGCCTGGCTCAGCAGCACCTTGTCCCAGGCATCGGAAAGCTGTTGCCGTGGCCACGCGGCGCCGCACTTGGTGGCAGCTATGGCGGCAATCTTCTCCGCCACCACCAATCGATCTTCTGCAGAACGAACCTGCTGCGCCACCTTCTGCAGCGTGGGATCACCCCACGGAAGCGTGACCAATATGTCTTCTATGCTGAAACGCCACGTCTTGCTTGGCCGGTCCGCAATGTCGTGTATATAGTCCCGCCATGTGGCAAACCGGATATAAGACCCGTTCACCCGGGGTTTGGCCGGCCAGCCGAGATCCTGAAAACACATACCAGCCGGATGCGGGATCCCATGGTCAACACATCGACGGGCAAACTCCTCCGTCCCATCGATCGACTCCGTCTCCCACACCTTCTGCAATTTCTCCATCGCGTAGCGTGGCACTGTGGCGACGGTCGTGCCATCCGGTCCCTGCCATTGCACCAGGTCGGCGTCGAAACCTGCTGCGTAACCACCCCACGCAGTGCTTGCATTCTTCAGCACCGCACCATCGAAACCGAGCGAGCGCAGTACCTGTGGCAAACAGGAAGCCCAGCAAGGCTCTTGCACTGCATATGTGGTGACCCGGGTCCGGGGAAAATGTTCACCAATGATGGCCAGGCCGCGCTGCAACTGGCGAATATTGCTCTCGCCGCTGATCGCCCATCCGTACGGTTGGGCAAAGGTCCCGGCCACCATCTCCATTCGAGCACCGGCGCCACTATTCTTAAGGTAGTTGCCCAGCTCTTCGTAAGCCTGTGGGTCTTGCTGCCTAAGCACTTGCCACGACGCCGGTTCCACGTCGAAGCTCAGCTTCCAGGCCGGATACTCTCCCATGGCGGACAAGATGTCGCGCCAGCACCCCGGCGGCATGTGCCCTCGCACTCCGCCATGGTACCCATCCATGTAGTAGAGGTTCGCCTCCTTCACCTGGGCCAGGGCCGAGTGCAGCGTGGAACTCCCCACTGCACTCAACCCCAGAGCCTCGATAAATTCTCGTCGATTGATCATTGGTTAGAAGGAATACTTCAAAGCAAATTGTATTTGACGGTTAGTGTGGAACCCTTCCAGTGTGCTGAGAGTGCTCGTGGTTTGACCAAACTGCGGAAGGTTGTTGAGGCCGGCATTGGGGTTGCTGAATTGCGGATGATTGAAGATATTAAAAATTTCGGTTCGAAACACGAGTTGTTGCTTCTCCGTGATCTGTATGTTCTTGAACAGGGACATGTCAAAATTGACCGCGTCCGGACCATAAAACACGTTGCGGCCGAGCGTTCCAAAGTGGCCCACAGGGATAGCGAACGCCGCCAGGTTGAGTTGATTGCCGGGTATGCTGAAGTTCGCAGGTTTTCGAGAGACTCCCGGAACCTGATCTGCTCGCGAGCTGGATTGGCCAACATGCAACGGGTCGCATCCGCACGTGACGTCGTAGGGAAAACCGCTGCGAATCGCGGTGATGTCGTTGAATTGCCAACCTGACCCAATAACCTTGGGAATCGCGGGAATACCCGGGATCGCATAGCTGCTATCCAGTTCGATATTATGCCGCACATCGAAATCCGAGTTTCCATAATCCGCGATTGGATTATGGTCATCCTGATAGGAGCCGAACACAGTGGGCGCATCATCCAGAGAATGCGAGAGAGTGTAGCTCCCGTTAAAGGTGAGACCGTTATTCCAACGCTTGTGGAAGATAGCCTGGAAGGCGTCGTAATTCGAAATTGCACTGGTGGTGTCAGTGTTGATGCTTCCATATTGCGTGTAGGGTCTGCTCGCGCCACCGGGGAACAGCCGGTTGGCATCGTAGCTCTCGATCAGGTGCAGACCGCGAGCGCCGTTGTAACCGACTTGAACCATCGCACTGTGGCCGAATCCCTGTTGGACGTTAAAGTTCCATTTCTCTGCGTAAGGCTCCTGGTAACCTTTCACAATCGCCGAAAAGCTCTTTGTGGGTACGGCAAACGCTTTCAGATTAGGGAAAGGTAGTCCCACGAGACCGGGAACCTGCAAGTCGGTGACGGATGCGGCCTGCCCAAACCCGGGAATATTTCCGGGTAGATTCTGAGCCAGATTTCCAGCGTTGAGGTCAGAGAAGAAGATGCCAAAGCCTCCCCGCAGGACCGTATTTCCTGAAGCGAACGGGCTGTAAGCGACCCCAAGGCGGGGAGCGAAATTCAGCGTCGGCGCATTGAGAACCGAACTGCCCGCGGGATCCAGAGCTCCTGTGGCGAAATTGAAGTTGGCGATGCGTCCTTGGGACTCTGTCGGCGAGGTATCGAGCTGATAGCGAAGCCCCATGTTGAGGCTAAGCCTTTGGCTGACCTGTACATTGTCCTGAATAAATGCGTGATAGTACGTGTTGCGCATACCGGCGCGGGGATTGCCAAGCGTGCCGTCGGAGTATGCCTGGTTCGCCAATGCGCTTGAGAACGTCAAAAAATTTACCGTCATCTGGAAACCCAGCAGCTTATTCGCCTGGTTGCGAATCGCGCCCCCGCCGATCTTGATTTGATGGCGCCCATGCACCCAGGTGAGATTGTCCTGATAGGTGAAGGAATTGTTGGCCACGTGAAGGTCGAACAGGCCGGGACCCACACCCGCCCCTTCGCCAAAACTGATAATCGGAAACACGAGGACAGCGGCGTTATCGGAAGATCGAGGGTCAACGTGGAAGCGGTTGAAGTAAAAATTTGCTTCGTTGAGGATCTGGGGAGTGAACGTGTGCGTATACCCAACCATCGCCAGCTGCATGAAGCCAGGGGCATCCTGAACTTGTCCCGTGGCCACTCCAAAGTACGTGTCCGTGTGATTCTGGTTGATGTTGTACCGGCCAACAAGATGGTCTGATGGTGATATGTTCCAATCGATCTTGCCCAGACCGGTATTCTCATTCAGCGGGTTGGAGATGCCCTCCGTGTAGTTGCCGAATCGTGGATCCGACGTCGAGATCGGGCCGTTCGGCAGCGGCAAGAAGGCCAAGGCCGGCTGCATGGCAGGTACCGCGGCGGCACGAGCCGCGGCCGTCGGAACCACTGCCAGAAGAATATTTCCGCTCCGCTGGCGAATACCTTCATAGTCGGTGAAAAAGAAAAGTTTGTTATGAACGATCGGGCCACCCAGCGTCCCTCCGAACTGGTTGAGCCGATAGGCCGGCTTATACGCGGGCGCGGGGTTGAAGTAATCCCGTGCGTCGAGAATTTCATTGCGGAAGTACTCGAATAGGCTGCCATGCAGGTTGTTCGTACCCGACTTGGTAATGAGGTTGATGACCCCACCCTGGGTTTGGCCATATTCGGCGGAATAGGAATCGGTGTAGACACGGAACTCTTCCACCGCATCGATGCTGGCGCGGGAAACGCGGCCGGCACTGGATCCGTATGTGTTGTTCACATCGTCGAAATCCACCCGGCTGGCATCTCCACCATCCAGAAGAAAGTGAAGGCCGCCTTCGTTAGTAAAGGTGCCTTGTCCGCCCACACTCAGCTGATTCGATCCCCCGCGTAACTCCACACCTGGCACCAGGGCCAGCAGGCTGGTCACGCTGCGGCCATTCACGGGAAGGTCGGCGACCTGTTCTTTATTGACCACTCCTCCCAGCGTCGTGGAAGCGCTGTCGAGCAGTGGAGTCTGCCCGGTGACCACCACGGTCTGCTTGACGTCGCCGGGACGAAGCCCGATCACCAGCCGCATCCGGTCAGAAACCTGGAGGATGAGACTCTGCCGGATCGCGGTTTCGAAGCCGGCAGACGAAACCGATACCTGGTACTGGCCCACCGGGAGCGGCGTGGAAGTGAAGCCGCCATTCGAATCCGTCGTGAAGTTCTCGGTCAACCCCGTCCCTTGGTTTTGGATGACGACCTTCGCTCCCGGGATGAGGCTGCCGCCGGCATCCGTGACTAACCCGAGAATCGTGCCCGTGTCAGTTTGACCGAAGCAGGGGATGGCGAGGAACACGGCGGAAATAGCAACTAATACTGAACGCATACAGCCTCCTTTAGCTTGAGGGGTGCCCCATTCAAGCCTGCTTTTGGCTTGAGCGGGGTTGCTCACCCCAACCCGTGTGCGCGTCGACTTTCAACATCGAATTCCCCTGACAGCACGAGCAGCCGCAAACTAAAATCCGGCAAGTTGCTTTGACAAGGCTAGAAACGTGAACCCGGTAGTGGCAGCGGCTGCTAAATGCAATCCCGAGTTAAGCTGTTGGAAGCAGATGACATACACACCCGGAAAACCACCACGTTAAAAACGTTACGGGTTCCGTTTGGAGCGCGTAATGCAGCCGGGACCGGGGGCATTCGATCTCTGGTATAAAGGTCTGCTGGAGAGCTGACCGTGGCGGGAAGAATCGATGACGCGGCACATGAGGTGGCGGTAGCGAAGGCCTCTGACATCGGACCTTACGCAAGCGAGATTCAGGAACACCTGCGCCATGTTCTCGCCAGCCACGCTTTCCATGGCAGCCGTCGTTGTCAGGAATTCCTTAGTTACGTCGTAGAACACGCTCTCAGCGGAGATTTTGGCGGACTCAAGGAACGTGTTCTTGGCATCCGCATTTTCAGTCGCGATCCCGGATACAACACCAGCGATGACTCCATAGTCCGAGTCACCGCAAGTGACGTGCGCAAGCGTCTCCTCCAGTACTACAAAACTTCAGGCCCATCCAAATTTCGTATCGAATTGCAGTCGGGCTCCTACATTCCCGAATTTCACCACGTTGTCGGCGAGATCGCCGGCCAACCTGCGGGGGGCCAACGCCCTGCCGATTTGCCTGCCGTTGACCACGGCCTTTTGCTAACCACCGATGATTCCTCGAACAAACCAGCCATAGGAGAGCTTCGCCGGCCGCGGGCTCTCAAGCTTCCCTGGCTGTTCGGCCTGGTGGCAATTTCGCTCTGCCTGGTCTTTTTTGTGATCGGGTGGACGGCCAGCAGGCTTGAGGGAAATGTCACTCACCGCCCGGGCGCTCGTGCGCGGAATGAATATTCCTTCTATCGGGAGCTGCTAGGTCCGCTTGCTACCGATTCACAACGGGCGACTTATATTGTCCTGAGCAATCCCATCCTTTATCTCTATCGAGGAAGCCATTCGCCGCCGGCGGACAGCAACCCCGACGGCTGGGAAAAGAGGATACCTATCACGCAAACTCTGGCGCGCCAGTTGGAGAGCGGCGCCACCGATCCGCAGCCGGAGTTCAGCCATCCTTATCTGGCTTTGGACACGACCGATTACACCGGCTTAGGAGAAGCGAAAACGGCCTTGCACCTGGAGAGACTGTTTGACGCTTTGGACCGTTCCCCCAATTTGACGGAAGCACGGTTCCTGAATTGGGAACAGGCCCAGAATCAGCACCTGATTTTCCTCGGCGCTCCCCACATGAGTACATGGATCCAGAACAACCTCGCCACCATAGCGTTCACTATGGATCAGAATGTCATTCGCAATCTGCATCCACTCCCCGGGGAACAATCCGTATACCAGCGGAAGTTCGACGGCAAAGTGCTTGAGGACTATGGACTCATTTGGATGTCACGGTCGCCATCGGGCTCCCAGATGCTGGTCTTGGCGGGCCTCACCAGTACCGGGACCGCCGGCGTCGGCGCTTTTTTCGCCGATCCGAATGAGATGAGGCCGGTCTTCGAGAAGCTCAAACTTGCATCGCCGAATCGCTCGACCCCACCCAATTGGCAAGTGCTGTTACATATCACAGCCCGGGACAAAGTCCCACTTCATGTCTCCTTCGTTACGCTTCGCATCTCGAGCAACAAGACGGAATAGTCACAGGGAGTTCAGGAAAGTGATCAACGCCTCCTGGTCTGCCGCGTTTAGCTCTCCAAAATGCCTTGCGGCCTCGCTGGCCTCCCCTTGGTGACGCGCGATCGCATTTGCCAGCGATAACGATCCCAGATCATGCATAAAGCGGGCTTTGGTGCGCACGCCCCACAGCGGCGCGGTTCTCAGTTTGTTGGCCGTGTCTTGCGGACCCACCTGAACGATGCCATCTCCGGTTCCGACATCGTGCAGGAGAAAATCGCTGAACGGGTGGATGACCTTATTCCCCAAAGCTTCCGGAACGGTAAACATGCCGCCATCGATCACCGTCCCCACGGGAGCCGTGGTCATGGCCTCTACATGGCAGAGGTTACAGCCGATACGCCGGAAAAGGTGCTGGCCCTTAAGGGCTGCAGGGGTCGCGGCCAGGGTTGTGTCGCGGGGTGGAACCATGGTCCCGCGAACGAATTGCGCAAAGTGGTCGATGTCGGCCAAGCCAAGTTCGTCCGGCTGATCTTCCGGGTCCGTAGTCGTCTTCAGAACCGTCGTGACGTCCGTGGGCCGCAGCCGGCTGGTGATTCCCATTTCGTTGAGGTACGCATCGGCGATAAATGAGAGCAGGCTGCTGTGCTGGTCTTTCCACCCGAATCGTCCGACCCGGGTCTGTCCGGGAGCCTCAAAAACAGGAGCCTCCACGATTTCCCCGTGAACTCTCCCCTGGCTCAACACCGGCTGTTCCGCGGCGATGGCGATCAAGGTGGTGTCGTCAATCGCCTCCACGAATCCGTCCCCGAGGGTATTAAGGGTGGCGCGCAACGTTCGGATGTTTTCCGTATCCGGTATGCGCTCCTGAGCTTGAGGACCGATGGCGCGGTCATCAACGATGGATCTGCCGGTAATGGTGTTTTGCCCATCGTTGATAAGGATGGTCGGGTTTACAAAATTGCCGTTGGCGTCGTTGTGTCCGACGCGGAGTTCTGTAATTTGGCTGGCTGCTCCGCTATTGGGATTTTGATGGCAACTGACGCAGGACGTTGCGTTGTAGACGGGTCCGAGTCCACCCGCGACCGTCTCGTTTTGCTCATAGACTTGCTGATCGCGAGCAAATGTGTCGCCTGCTGGTTCAATAAGTCCATTGTTGATGCTGGCTGCACTGTTAAAGCTGGGCGTGTTAAAACCAGCCGGCGCTTCAGTTGCTGATGGCGCCGCGGTCCCCTCAATTCCGGCACCCACCACAATGACTGTTGCGAGCAGGCATGAATAAAACAGAACCCTCATCGAACGGAGTATGGGCATGCGCGTTTCCTCCAAAAGACACAGGCCGCCTGTGCTGCTTGCAGACGTAAGTGAAGTCAGGAAGCGGTTATGTGTGCAAACTGGAGGGAGAAAGAATTATTCCAGGGGCGGAGAAATATTCACACAGCAGATTCTCGGCTCACGTCCCGCAGAAAGTCTGCAGAACACACTCCTCGGGACGAGCAGGTGTAGTGAAGCGCTCCATCTCTGGCCGATCCTCGTAAGGGCGGGAAACGGCGTCCAGCAGATCCTCGAAGGGCTGAAAGTCCTGCCGTTGGACGGCGGCCTGGATCACCGCCTCCACCAGGTGATTGCGTGGAATGAACGCTGGACTCACTGCGCGCATGACCCTCACGCGCTCCTGCGGCGAGAGAGGTTCTTCTGCCAGCCGCTGGCGCCACCGAGCGGCCCATTCGTCGTACGCGGCAGGATCGGTAAAGAGCGCACGTACACCCTCGTCACCCTCCCGTCCGGCCGTGGCGGCCGCGAGCCGGCGGAAGGTGAGGGTGAAGTCGGCCTGGTTTGCGGCCATGCGGTCGAGTAGATCTTGAGCCAAAACCGGGTCCCCTTCGCGCTCGCTCAGGAAGCCGAGCTTCCGGGCCAAGCCAGCCTGGTGAGCCGACTGCCATTGTGTCGCGAAGGCGCCCAGCGCCTCGTGGGCTGCGGCGAGCGCGGCGTCTTCACTGCCCTGCTCCTGCACCAGAATCGGCAGCAACGCTTCGGCCAGACGCGCCAGGTTCCAGAGTGCGGCATGCGGCTGATTGCCAAAGGCGTAGCGTCCGCCATGGTCGATGGAACTGTACACCTTGACCGGACTATAGGCTTCGAGAAAAGCGCAGGGTCCGTAATCGATGGTCTCGCCCGAGATCGACATGTTGTCGGTGTTCATCACGCCGTGGATAAACCCGAGCAGCATCCACTGCGCAACCAGGCGCGCCTGGCGGCCGATGACGCCATCCAGCAAAGCCCGGTAGGGCTGTTGCGTCTGCCCAGCCGCGGGGTAGTGGCGGGCAATCGCATAGTCCGCCAAGCCGCGAATCGCATCTGTGTCTCCCCGGGCGCCGAAATATTGGAAAGTACCCACGCGAAGGTGGCTGGATGCAACGCGAGTCAGCACGGCTCCAGGTAAGATCGTCTCCCGCATCACCCGGCTACCGGTAGCCACCGCAGCCAGAGCCCGCGTAGTAGGCACACCTAGCGCCGCCATAGCCTCACTGACGATGTATTCCCGCAGCACCGGGCCGACGGCGGCTCTTCCGTCTCCGCCGCGGGAAAACGGCGTGGGACCGGCCCCTTTGAGCTGGATGTCGTAGCGCACGCCATCCCGGCCCACCACCTCACCCAGCAGATTGGCGCGACCGTCGCCCAACTGCGGCACGAAGTGCCCGAACTGGTGCCCGGCATAGGCCTCTGCCAAAGGTTCTGATCCCTCAGCCACCCGGTTGCCGGCCAGAATCTCCACCCCCTGGGGGCTTCGCCAGTTCTTCCGGATCCAAGCCCAGGTTCCGTGCCAACTCGGTATTTATCTTGATCAGGCGCGGGGCCGGCACCGGCGTGGGGTTCACCCGGGCGTAGAAGCGCTCCGGCAGCCGGGCATAGGAGTTGTCAAACGTAAACTGGACCGTGCAAGCACCGGATAGACTCATCCCTCTATTATTCCATCCATAACGCCTGAACCGGGTCAATGGATGCAGCGCGCCGCGCCGGGATCACCCCGGCAACGCACGCCGCCGCCACCAGGACGGCAGTCCAGCCCCTTACTTTTGCTTGGCGCCTGACGGCCTGATCGGGCCGCTCGCCATGGTGCGCGGCGTCCTATAGCTCAAGCTTGCGTGCTCGGGACTCGGATGGAGAACTTTGGACACGCGGCCGCTCTCACGCATTCTCTTATCCGCCTCCGTCCATGATGGAACGGCGGCCTCCGCCTGGACCCAATGCGCGACCGAAGCTTCATCACACCAGTGCAAGAGGTGCGGCATCGCTGCCTTGTGTGGGCCCGAATTCCTATAGGCCCGCATACTCTCCTCGCTATCCCAGGCTGTCATCGTCCAGAACGTCCAACTGCGGTCCGTCAACAGTGAACCGCCTTGGAATCCAGCCGCTTTTCTGGCCTGGCCCAGCGAGCGAAAGGTATGGAACGCAAACAGCGGCAGGAAGCGGATGGATCGGATTCTCAGGCGCGTCAAGCTAACGAAGACCATCATCCACTCACCAGGAAACGCAGTCTCCCACTTGGATGGGACCAGGATAACGGACCGATGCGTAGACACCAGCCCGCCCTTGGTGGTCGCGATCCAGAAGTTTCATGAGAGTAAAAAGGGGAGGAGCCGAAAGCGGATCCTCAGGATCGTAGGTAATGAACCGGCAACGCGGGTCGCGCTCCAGAACAAAAACCTCGGCCGTCGGCCCGATGCGCAGCGTTCGGCCAACGAAGCTGTCTTCAGAAAACGGGCCGCCAGGAAGATCCAGGTAGAGATTTGCGCGAAACCGGCGTGGATCGAGAACCAGCCCCATCTCCATCGATAGCTGCTGAACCGTCTGGAGAGAAATAAGCGACAGCGGGCGAACGTCCGTCTGCGGAGTAGCTGCGTGGACGAGGGTGAATTTGCCGGCATCCGGAATGTGCGTTTCCAAATAGGCCACCATGGATGGGGAGCCCACCGGAAACCGCTCGCCGGTCGGGACACGAACCTCGACGCGTCCGTCCGCGCAAAGATGAGGCTGGTAAAGGAGCATTTGCCGCCGCTCCCGGCCAGTAAGCCGAAGCATGCCCGGCGGTGCACCGGAACTCTCGAAAGCGTAAAGCCGGTCACCCTCCAAACCGTTCTCCGTCAGGTGAGATCGCTCCACGGCGTTACCTGCCATGCTCTTAACCGGGTACCGGTGGATGAGAGCGATTTGTCCGGCTCGGTTCATGACTCCGCAACGGCCTTCTTCTCGAGAACCGGTCCCGCCAGGGTTTCGAGCTTTCTTAGATCCGGAAACAACGCCATCCACGCCAACGCAATCGCGATACTCCCAATGCCACCAAACACGGTCGCCGGAATGAGCCCGAACCACGAAGCCGTAACCCCCGACTCAAACTCGCCGAGCTGGTTGGAAGTACCAATAAAAAGAGAATTGACCGCGCTCACCCGCCCGCGCATTGCGTCCGGGGTCTCCAGTTGCACCAGCGATGAGCGCACCACCACGCTGACCACATCCGCGGCGCCCAACAAGCAGAGGATGGCCATCGACAGCCAGATGTTGCGGGAAAGCGCAAAGGCGACGGTAGCCAGCCCGAAGACAATCACCGCCGTGAACATGCGGTGGCCCGCCCGGTGGCGGATCGGATGATGGGCGAGAAAGATCGCGGTCCCCAACGCCCCGACCGCGGGAGACAGGCGGAGCAGTCCCAAACCCCACGGCCCGGTGTGCAGCACGTCGCGCGTAAACGCCGGCAGCAACGCGGTGGCGCCCCCTAACAGCACCACGAAGAGGTCGAGCGAGATAGCGCCGAGAATGTTCCTGCGCTCCCAAATGTAATGGACTCCGGCTAAGATCGACTGCCCGGTCACCGGCGATCTGCCGGACATGGGCCGTTTGGGAACGATCGTCGAGGACAACAGCGACGCCGTCCAAAACAAGCAGGCACACAACCCGTACGGCACATGCGGTCCGAACACATACAGCAGCCCTCCCAGTGCCGGTCCTACGATGGAGGCCGTCTGGTTGGCAGACGTGGAAAACGCAATCGCCTGCGGCAACTCGCCGTCTTCCACCAGGCTAGGAACCAGGGCCTGCGTCGACGGCGCCTCGAAGGCCCGCGACGCACCGATCGCCGCCACCGCGCAGTAGATCCCGAACGGATGCAGACGGTGAAAATAGCTCCCAGCCGCTAACAGGGCAAGGGTCGAACCCTCGACCACCTGGCAGAGGCTGATCACCGTCTTGCGATTGAACCGGTCCGCGACCTGGCCGACCACCAGCGTGAGCAGGAGCATGGGCAGAAACTGCACTAACCCGACCATACCGAGCGCAAACGTACTGTGCGTCAGCGCGTACATTTGCCAGCCAACCGCCACACCCGCCACCTGGAACGAAACCGTGGAACAAATGCGGGCAAACCAGAAGCGCAGGTACGATGGCTCGCGAAATACAGATTTTTGCGACAATAGGTCTCCTAATTCATGTTCACCTGCGCGACCCGCAGGAGTCTAGAATCTCGTATTTGTCATCTAAGTGTTTAGATTTGTGAATGGAAGGCAGGAAACCGCAATGCCCACCGATACGATCCTCGCCCCGGCAACGGAATTGGCAGCAAAAAACCCCGTGCACTATCCCAATGAGAGCGACGAATATCGACGGGCACGGAATGCTTTGCTGGCCGAGGAAATCGAACTCAGGCGTCAAATCGAGCGTGTCGCCGAGTTGCGTCGCTCGCTGCCGCCGGGCGGAATAGTACCGGACGGTTACCTGTTCCAGGGGGAGAAAGGATCAGCGACCTTTGCCGATCTCTTCGGCGATAAGGGGACTCTGGTGGTTTACAGCTATATGTTCGGGCCCCAGCGCGAACGGCCGTGCCCGGTGTGCACATCGCTGCTTTCTGCCTGGAATGGCTCGGCGAAGAATGTGTCTCAGCTGATAGCGCTAGCTGTGGTGGCTCGCTCGCCCATCGAGCGGCTAGTCAGTTTCAAGGAAGAAAGCGGCTGGCATTATCTGCAGCTCTATTCCGACACCAAAGGCGATTACACTCGCGCCTACGTAAGCCCGCAGGACGCCGACACCCCGGCGGTGAATGTGTTCACCCGCCGCGATGGCGTGATCCGTCATTTTTGGAGCGGTGAGATGGGGCCCGGTACAGAAGACCCTGGCCAGGATCCGCGCGGCGCTCCAGACATCGATCCGCTATGGACCATCCTCGATCTCACGCCCGAGGGACGAGGACACGATTGGTATCCAAAACTTGATTATCCGGTTCCGCTGACTACCATTCGGTGATGCCGCCCTGGCCGCATCTAATCTCGGATGAACAATCAGACTCTGTCGCTTGCGGGCCTCTCCGTTCGTCGTCTCGGTTACGGAACCATGCGCCTGGTCGGAGAAGGAGCCTGGGGAGAGCCGGAAAGCCGGAGCCACGCCCATAGCGTCCTTCAGGCAGCCGTCAGTTTAGGCGTAAACTTCATCGACACCGCCGATGCCTACGGTCCCGACATCGCCGAAGAGCTGATCTATGAAGCCCTTCATCCCTACCCCGCCGATTTGGTCATCGCGACCAAGGGCGGGATAACTCGCCAGGGCCCCGCAAAAGCGGCTCCCGTGGGACGGCCGGAGTATCTCCACCAGTGCGTCGAGATGAGTCTGCGCCGCCTGCACCTGGACACCATTCCGCTCTACCAGCTGCATCGGATCGATCCGCGGGTACCGGTGGAAGAGTCTCTGGGCAAGCTAGTCGAGTTGCGCGAGCAAGGAAAGCTCCAGCACATCGGACTTTCCGAAGTAACGGTCGAGCAGATCCGTGAGGCTCAGAAAATCACCCCCATCGTATCGGTGCAGAACAAGTACAACCTAAGCGAGCGCAAGCACGAGGGAGTTCTGGAATTTTGTACTCAGAACCAGCATAGCGTTCATCCCCTGGTATCCGGTCGATGCAGGCAGACTCCACCGCACTGGCGGGCCGCTTGCGGCCGTGGCAAAGGCAAAGCACGTCAGCACCACTCAGCTGTCGCTTGCCTGGCTGCTGCATAAATCGCCGATGACGCTCCCCATCCCTGGGACCTACTCGCTCGAGCATCTGAAAGAAAACACTACGTCGGCGGAGATTGACCTCAGCCCGGAGGAAGTCGCCGCGATCGAAGCGGCCTAGGCAGCGCGCGTGAGCCAACCCTTCATAGTGCTCGCGTCGACGACACCCGCTTGCTGGAACTGCAGGCCGCCGCGAGCGAACACGGCAAAGTTTGGGATTCCCTGCACCTTGTAGCGTTGGGCAAGCTCCGGAAACCGCTCCGTATCTACTTTAAGCACAACGGCTTGGCCGGTCAGATCCCGGGCGACCTGCGCCACGTGCGGCGCCGCAATGCGGCATGGGCCGCACCAAGCCGCCCAGAAATCAACCAGGACGGGAACTTTGCTGTCGCGAATGATTTCGTCAAACTCCTCAGGCCCTACCTCGATGGGCTCGGCCATAGCGGGGAGTGGTGCCTTGCACGCGCCGCATTTTCCGGTGTCGGCCAGGTGTTTCGCAGGAACACGGTTAGGTTTCCCGCACTGAGGACAATTTCGGATCTGGGCCATGGTGGATTCCTTGGTGAAGCGTATCTCGCCGACGAGGCGATCAACAAATCTAGCTGACGATCGGCCGAGGAAGCGACCGCTCCTATGCATTCGATTCCGTACGGGCTGAAGAAGCCGCGAAAAATCCACGGAGTCCCGAAGGGACATCTGAAAGTAGCCCAGGCATGAGTTTTTCCGCAGCCTCTTGAGTCTGACAATATCTGGGCTCTAAAGCCCGCGTGAGAACTGGGTTCCGGGACCAAATGGAGCTTGGTCCCGGGACCCAGTTCTCACGCAGACCCTTCAACCACCCATTCGAGACTCGCACAGCTGTTTTCCGCACCTGTTTAGTCCCTGCCAACGCGTTCCCAAGTAAGCAAAAGGCACCGGGGCTAAACAGAGGCTGCGGAAAAGCTCGGCTTTGTATCAGGGCACGACTTTATAGTCTGCGGAAAAACTCATGCTTTGTATCAGGGCACGACTTTAGTCGTGCCGTAAACGCTTGAAAATAAGATGGGCTTTTAGCCCCTGACACGGCAGATTTGCTTGGCAAATGACGGAGGCAAGGGCTAAAGCCCATCAATTTTTAGCCCTCTACGGCACGACTAAAGTCGTGCCCTGATACAAAACATGGGTTTTTCCGCAGCCTGTTTAGCCCCTGCCACAGCTAGACCCACCGCAAAACCGAGCCTCCGTAGTCGTGCCCTGATACCAAGCCTGGCTGTGAAGCCCGTCCTTCAAAACTCGACCTGCGTTGCCAGCAAAGAAGAAGGGCCTCCCCAAGGGGGAGGCCCTTCCGCCAATAGGTGGAACGTTATTGGCTAACGCTAACCGGAGTAGCAGATGCGCTGTTCGATGCCGGTTCCGCTTTCTCCGCAAAATAGCTGTGGTCCCAGAGATTGTGATAGAAGACACCGGTCAGCTCCGCAGCCTTGGGACCAAACGTCGGACGGCCACCCTCTAGGAAGAAGACGGTGACAATGCGCCCATGAGCGGTGTTCGCAAAGGACGCAAACCAGCCATAGCGCGTGCCATTGTTGGAGCAAGTACCGGTCTTGCCCAGAACGGGTAGCTGGTTGAAGTTCGCATGCAATGACCGGGCAGTGCCGTAATCGACGGCTCCCTCCATGCCCACCGTCACCTCAGGAATCAAAGGGGCAATGTCCAAAGTCCGCTTGACCCGCGGCTGGAAATTGACTGCCTCCTCCGGGGTGACGGGGTGCTGCAAGTAATAGAGGGTGCCACCATTGGCAATCGAGGCTACCAGCGCGCCCAACTGTAGCGGCGTCATGGAGATGCCCTGCCCGAAGGAACACATGCGGCCAACCCCGCCCTCTTTCTCCGGCAACACCTGCTCCGGATAAATGCCAAGCTGTTCGCCCTGTATATTCCACCCAGCCAGTTCGCCTAAGCCAAACGAATTGGCGTAATGACGTACACGCTCAAACCCGAGACGACGGCCAAGTGTCTCAAAATAAAGGTTGTTGGACTTCGCGAGCGCTTCCGTCAAATTCACGTGATAACTGCCGCCCAGATTGACCGGCGTGTCCTTGGTAACGATCCCTTCCTGCAAAGCGGCCAACGCAACCGACACCTTAATGGTCGAACAAGGTTCAGCCCCGCTAGACAACGCCAGCTTTTGATTCACCATGGCCAGGATGCGTCCGTTGCTGGGGTCGATGGCGACGACAGTGCCATACATGTTGCCCAAAGCGTCAATCGCTGCCTGACGCACTACGGGATCTTCCCCCGCCGTCACATCACCCTGGGTGATGTCCTCATTGGTAAAAGAACTAGCCGAGAAATGCTCATAGTAGCGATGGCGAACCACCACGGTGCGCCGAACCCGCGCGCCGGAGCGACTGCGAACCGTAACCGCAGCGGTGGCAAGCACCGGCCGGGCGTGGCTCAGTCTCGCAAGGTGCCGGCGTGCATGCGCGCTTTCCTGCACGTGGGCGGCACGGGCATGATGCGTGGGGTGTGTAGGACCAGCATGAGCAGGTTTTGCAAAGGCAGCAGAGCCCAGACTAAAAGCCAGGATCAAATAAAAAAAACGTCTTATAGATTGTCTGTTCACCGAGCAACATCCTCTCGATACCAAGGCTCTTATTTTTCGGGCTGACACCTAATCATACCTATCCACGAGGATTTGGGTACCCAGGTAACCCTCGAGGTGAGGAGATTGCGCCTTCCAGACTGGAAAGCGCGATCCCATTCTTTCAAACTAATTTGCTCTAACCCTTATTCAACAATATTTCTTTCCGCATTTCCATATTCGTTCCAAGTATTAGCGATGTCCGTACCACAATTGGGTACACCACTGTAACCGGTGGGTCGAAATCGCGTTCCCTGGGTTGAATCTCCGCTAATTCATTTGACGACGCAAAAAAGCGGGGATATCCAAATTTTCCATACGCTGTTCACTTTCGTTACCACGGGCACCCTCGTGGCCGCGTTCCCCGCCAGCATTCGCGGGCACCAGCCGGGCGTACTCGTCCTCAAAAGGCTCGTCGAAGTGGCCGTTGCCGATAGACGCTCGCACCGGAACCGAGGCGCGCGAGTCAGCCGTTTCTTCGGTCAGAACGGGCTGCGGCTGCAGCGCAAACGGCGCCGTCTCCGATTCCCGCATCACCGGCGCCGAAGGCTGCGCCGGCACCTTCCTGGACTCCAGAACTGGCGTATATTCGTGCTCCGCCACCTCTTCGCTGGCAAAGCGAGGGCTATTGGAGGCCTGCAGCGAAACGCGCGGGATCAGCGCGTCGTGCGCCGAGTGCTTTTGCCGGCCGATCTGGTCTTGACGAAAGCCCGTGGCGATCACCGTGATTTTCACGTCATCGCCCATGCGCTCGTCGAGCACAGCGCCGAAGATGATGTTGGCATCTTCATGGGCCGAATTTTGAATGAGCGTCGACGCCGCGTTCACTTCGCTCAATTTAAGGGAACTCGACCCGCTGATATTGATAAGAATGCCGCGCGCACCGTCAATCGCGCCGGCTTCGAGCAGAGGCGACGCCATGGCTGCCTGGGCGGCGGAAATCGCCCGGTTGTCCCCACTGCGTATGGCGGTACCCATCACCGCGTAGCCCATGCCGGCCATCGTGGTCTTTACATCGGCGAAGTCGCGGTTGATGATGCCGGGGATGGTAATGATGTCCGAGATCCCTTGCACCGCCTGCAGCAACACGTCGTCTGCGACGCGGAACGACTCGAAGAAACCGGCATCCTTAGCCACGGCAAGCAGCTTTTCGTTAGGAATGACAATCATCGTGTCCACTCCCTCGAGCAGCTCTTCCATTCCGCGTTCTGCCTGCTTCATGCGCCGTTTGCCCTCAAACCCGAAAGGACGGGTGACCACCGCCACCGTGAGCGCACCCATTTCGCTGGCCAGCGAGGCGATCACCGGCGCCGCGCCGGTGCCCGTACCGCCGCCGAGACCGGCGGTGACAAAAACCATATCGGCACCTTCGAGGGCCTCGATGATTTTTTCTGAATCCTCCAAGGCTGCACGCCGGCCCACGTCAGGGTTGGCGCCGGCACCCAAACCGCTGGTGAGCTTGACCCCCAGCTGCAATTTGACCGGCGCCGAGGAGAGCTGCAACGCCTGAACATCCGTATTGGCGACGATGAACTCGACACCTTCAAGATTGGCCGCGATCATGCGATTCACAGCGTTGCCTCCGCCGCCACCTACGCCTATGACTTTGATCTTGGCTCCGCGGGCGGTTTCGTCGTTGTATTGAATGCGGATTTCATCGGAAGGATTCATCTACTTTTGCTCCGTTTCTCGTTGCGTGATTTTGGATCTCATAAACTTCCTGCGAAAATGGCTCTCAGCTTGGCCCGTAGCCCTTGATCCTCGGCCGCTCGCAGCACACTGGTGCGATGGGTATAAAGCAGCATGCCGATGGCGGTGGAAAACTCCGGTTGAATCAGCTCATCCGGCATGCGGGAAAGTGGTACTGGATATCCCAATCGCGCGGGAACCCGCAGCACGCTTTCGGCTACTTCCAGCAATCCGGCCAGGCGGGCGCCCCCTCCGGTGACCACGCAACCCGCTCCCAGCGCGCCCAGAACGCCCCCTTGGCGCAGATTTTCGCGCAACAAAGAAAACAGTTCGCGGGCCCTCGGCTCGAGAATTTCGCTCAAAGACCGCTGCTTGATAGTGCGGATCACTTGAGTTCCATCGGCAATTAATTCCAGTTCGTTGGAGGAAGGAACCGAAGTGACAACGCAGTGTCCGTAGTCCAGCTTGAGCGCTTCCGCCTCCTGAACGGACATGTGCAGGCCAACAGCCAAATCATTGGTGAAGTGATCTCCGCCGATCGGCAGGACAGCGGTGTGCGCCACCGCGCCTTCAAAGAAAACGACCAACTCCGTCGAGCCGGCGCCGATCTCGATGAGGCAGGCGCCAAGCTCTCGCTCGTCCGCCGACACCGTCGCTTCCGCGGCGGCAATGCCCTCAAATACCGTATCCGTCACTTCCAGGCCGGCCTTGTTGGCGCAGGTGATAACGCTCTGCGCCGCGCTGGCGGAGCAGGTTGCGATGTGCAGATTCACTTCCAGACGGTTGCCGATCATGCCGACCGGGTCGTGAATTCCGGGCTGCTCGTCCAGAATGAATTGTTGCGGCAACAGGTGAAGGATTTCCCGATCGGCGGGCAGAGAGACGGAGCGGGCGCGCTCCACGGCGGCGCGTACATCCTCGCGCGTGATCTCGCGCAGACGGTTACCCAGGCTGATGCCTCCCTGACTGTTCACCCCCCGCACGTGAGGTCCGCCCAGTCCTACGACACAACTCGCAATCACGGCCCCAGCCATCCGCTCGGCTTCGGTCGCAGCGTGGTTGAACGCCCGGCTGGCGGGCTGCAGATCGCTGATGAGGCCTTTGCGCATGCCCTCGGCATTCACCACACTGTGTGCGCGGTAGCGCAGGGCGCCTTCGTGCAGCTCCGCAACCAGCACGCGAATTTTGCTGCTACCGGCATCCAGTACGGTGAGTAGGTCTTCGCTCTTCTGGCTCATACCCGGCTCATCAATCTCTCATCTTTGCCGGCTTCGGCGATTTTGCCACCGGCTTCACCGGCAGCTGCTTGACTGGTGGGCGCTTCGCGGTCACGGTGCGCTCGGGTGGCGCCTGTTTCGCCATATCGAGCACGACCTGGTTCTCGTAGCGCATATCGACGGAGGCCAAGTGAGGATACTGTTGCCGCCACTCGGGCAAGTGCTGCTGGTAGCTGCGGTAGCGGGCAAGAAAATCGGAATCGCCAAAGTGCACCTGGATATCAGTGCCCTGGGCGGGCAGAAGGGCCCAAACATCTTCTGGATCGGAGATATCGACTTCGCTCAGCTGGCTCGAGACTTTGCTTCCGCCGGAGTCGAGATCGTTAATGAATTGCTGGTACAGATGCATCCGCGCGGCGCGGACGGAAAGTGGATCGCTCGCCGCAATGCCGGTGACCACCGGGAAAGAGTAATGCTTGGCAGCCATCGCCGCAGGCGGCAGGCGCAACAGAACGCCCTGAGCATCCACCAGGCCGATGGTATTGCCTTGGCGTACAAAGGCTACCGGGGTGCGTTCCACAATGGCCACGCGCAGTTGGTCGGGCATCAGGCGCATCACCGTCGCATGTTCTACCCAAGGCAACTGTTGCAAAGCTGTACGGCGCTGGCTCAAGGGGATGAAGAAGATGTTGCGTCCCAGGTCAGATCCGAAGACGGAGAGGAGCTCGGACCGGGTCACCTCGGTGTTGCCGATGAACTGGATGGAAGCCGACGAGGCAATGCGGAAGCGGGGATCCTCTCGAAAGAAGTCTCGTATCAAGATGCCCAACCACACCACCCCCGCCAAGGCAACGATCGCTCCTGCGGCAACCGCAATGCGTCCCGCACGGGTAGTGGGCACCAAACCGCGGCGCACCGGCACACGTCGCCTGGCACGCAGAAATCCGTCATCTCCGGAGTCGGCGCTCTTCTTTGAGCCGCCCTCCTGAGATTTGGTGCGCGCGGTCGACGAAGGAGCGGGGCGAAAATACTGCTCTCCCGCTTCATCATCTACGAACGCCGTTCCACGGTTTGCTTGTGAGTCGATTTTTGCCACGCCCGAGTCAGGTCGTGAGATTTGCCATCCAAACTATATCGTGGATTTTTAGGGATTTCTTAGGCAATTTCAGGGAATCTTAGGGGTATCTCTGTTGAAAAGGGGTCCAGAATAAACCTTTATCCAGTGATTTCTCATTTGCGGACGGACCCGCTTGCCTGCGTTGTCGAACACAATCAGATTAGTCTCCTGCCTGGGCATGTGGCAATCGATGCAGTTGTTGGAAACCGGGTGACTGGGTTTTGAGAAGGTTGCGGAGTCCGGCTTGTGGCAGCTAAGGCAGCGTTGGGAAAACTCCCCCAAATCGTGCTGGGCGACATGAACATTGTGGCAGGTAAGGCAGGTCATGGAGGACTGCAAAAAGCAGCGGCTTTGCTTGAGCATCTCCACCTGGTTGCCATGCACGTCGAGCGGCGCGTCTGGCGCGGGCTTGGGTAGGTTGATAGATTTCTCCAGCGGGTCGCCGGGGTGATAAGAAAACGATGGTTGCAATGGCTGGCCGTGTCCCCCATGGCACCACGCGCATAGATCCATTTGCCGGTCACGGGAAAAGTGAGACGGGTTCAGGATGGCCGAGTCTCCGGCTGGCTTGGCTTGTTCCCGCTGTACGTGTTCCTTTCCGGGACCATGACACTTCTCGCACTGGATGCCCAGCGAAAAGCCGGTTTGGTTGTAGCGGTTGGAGGGCGGTGGAAGCGCTTCGAAGTACGTTGCGTGACACTCCAGGCAACGGGGAATGACAGGGCGCTCGAAGTCGGCAAATCCATCGCGGTAACCGGGGCTATTGACCCAACCAACGTCCTTCCAGTAGGAGACAGGCAGTTCAAGAAGCTGATCTCCATCCCAGTACAGATAAGTTTGCCCCTTTTCTCCGGAGCCCACCACAAAGTCAAAGCGTTCGCTACGGGCGTTAGCGGTCTGGAAAAAACCACCCTGTTTCGCCTCCATGCGAAAAACAAGGTTGGGGTTCGCAGTTTTCAAAACATTGTCGCCGGGCGTGAAATTACCCAGAATCGAGTGCGCATTCGGCAAACTGGACGTGAGGTAGTGCGGAGTCTGATGGAAGGAATCAACCTGGGCCGCGTGACATGACCGGCAGGCGTCGTCGCCTATATACCCGTCCCGCGCCCACGCGAGTACGGGAAGAAAAAGCAGGATGAGGTTGGTGAAAGCTCGGTTCACCATTTCATTTAAAGTTGCTTGACGCACAGGTACCAGCGCTGCAACTTCGATTTTACCGCTACGGTTTGCTCAAAAGAAATGACGGACCAGACAAAACGCTTCCGCGAACTGCACTCCGACCTCGTCGCCTCGAACCTGAAGCTTACGCAACAGCCCGGCCGGCGTACGGCCGCCGCCCATCTCTGTAGGATAAAAAGACATCGCCTCGGACTTCTTTTCAGCATGAACGTCGCTGAGTATCGAAAACGAGTTTGGTGCAAAAGCGGGGGAAAACGTCTGATCGGTCGAAGTGGCCACCTCGAACAGGTATACCTCCTTGCGTCTACGGAACGGGCGCGTGGCAATCTCTACCGCACGCCCGACGCCGCGATGCACTTGATTCGCGTCTCCTAGAAAATGGGTAAAGATAATATCCGCCCATTCCACCGACGAGATCACTGAATCATGAAGACGAGCCACATCGCTCTCCGCGCTACGCTCGTCTATCAACTCCGGTGGAATCACCGGAACTGCTCCAAGATGCACGCACGCCGCAATAAATGATTCCGTCAAGCTGTCCCAGTTCTTAACCCCTCGCGGGTCATTCCGCTTTAGCGGCATCACCACCCGTACATCGTTGCCATTCTCTCGCAGTTTAGCCAGCGTGCCACCGCACCCGATGACCTCATCATCCGGATGTGCTACGACTGCAAGAACATTCATCCGGTGGCTCCGACCAATGCCGCTTCCTGGGTCTCATACCATTGGAGTGTTGCGGCCAGCGATGATTCCCAACTCGTAAAACTCAGGCCGCCCAACAGTGCGCGCAATGGCTCGATATTGGCAACCAACCGTGTATCCGGCGTCTCTCCCCGGCGCATTGGGAGGTGGCGCACTCCCGCACGGTTGCCGAAATGACGGTTCACGGCCTCTGCAACTTCATTGACCGTCAATCCAATACCGCGTCCACAGTCCAACGGAACATCGTCCTGCGCAACTTCGGTGAAATCGACAGTAATTCGGGCGAGATCCGCGGAAAAGATCATATCCACCACCTGCTCTCCGTTCCCGAAGACTTCGATGGGTACCCCCCGCATCGCGCATTGGGCAAAGGACGGGATAATTTTACGTACCGGTCCTATCGCCTGATAGGGGCCATAGGCGTTGAAATATCTCAGGCTGCATATGCTTGTGGCGCCATTGCTGCTGTAGAGTTGGGCGAATCGTTCCGCGGCATGTTTCGTAATGGTGTAGGTGTTAAGCCACACGTTGGGCTTGGAAGGGTAGAACACGACGGGAACACCATTCTCCACGCAGGCGGCAAAGACGTTCACAGCGCCGATGATGTTGACGTGAATGCCCTCTACCGCGTTCTCATCAAGCTCCGAGGTGCCCAACTTGCCTGCAAGGTGATACACGCGGTCCACGCCTTCCGTGAGGCGGCGCAATGCTGGAGCGTCCAATATGTCGACCTGCACCGATCGTACAGCCCCAAATCCAAAGAGCTGATCGCATCGCCGCGAAGCGTGCGACTTATCGGCAACAGTTACGCTTACTCCATCGTGCAGTAAAGCGCGGACTATTTCGGCACCGATGAAACCATAACCTCCAAATACCACCGCGTTCATATCCGATTCTCCTTATAACAATAAGTATGGTGGGTGTGAGCAGAGGTAAGCTGACACGCAAAGCTGAGAAATAAGTTGGTTCCCGGAATGAATAAACCCGTTCCCGTTTTGCCTGCGAGCGAGAGTGGCATCGTGATCGCGGGCGCCGGTCCATGTGGAATCGGGGCCGCATGGACTCTCCATCACGAACTCCCCAACGACCCATTTGTGGTGATCGATGAGGGCTCCCACTGCGGTGGGTATGCCGCCTCGAAAACAACACCCGAGGGTTTTACCTTCGATTTGGGGGGGCACGTCCTTTTCCCACATCAGCATTACGTTGAATTTGGAAAGATTCTTGATGACCTGGACATGGATTGGAGCCGCTCGTGCCCGGTGCGTGGCATTTACATGCACGGGCGCATGATCCCAACTCCGATTCAACGGAACATACACAGGCTGCCAACCTCGCAGTCGATGACGATCCTCTCGAACCTGCTCGCCGAGCGTTTGATTCGAAAGCGAAGGCCGAGGAAAACACCAAGCCGGCTGGAGACGGAAGAATCGCTCTTGGACTATTTGAATCACGCCTTCGGACGAGAATTGACCAGCAAGGTATTGGAGCCGCTCAACCGGAAGATGTGGTCTCTGCATCCCTCGGAAATGAGCAGCGCGTGGGTTCGCCACCGCAGCGGTTCCCAAATGGAAAACATACCCCAAATCAGTTTGCGACGCCTCATGAAGCACGCTCTCCTTGGCGCCGACGATCCACAGTGGTGTGCGTCGACCAGGGTCAGCTATCCAGCGGCCGGAGGCATGGGGTCCATCTGGAGCAGAGTGCTCGATCAGGTTGGGTGCGGCCACTTCAGGTTCGGCACGCGCATCACGGCAATCCAGACCGCGAAAAAGCGTCTACACCTCTCCGACGGCGCAGATATCCCGTACTCGAATTTGCTGTCGACGATCCCGCTCGATGTGCTTCTCGGCCTTTGCGTAGACGCGCCTCACCTGCAAGGGCTCGCACGTGGTCTTCGGAGATCGAGTGCGGTATTACTCGGCTTCGGCATCAAGGGGGCGATACCCGCAAGGTTCCACGGCGTCCATTCATTTCATTGTCCAGAGCCTCACCTGCCTTTCTGGCGGGTGACCATACCATCGAATTTGTCGCCGGGAAACGTGCCTGACCCGGAGCACTCTTACTCTGTGCTCTGCGAGGCAAGCTGCGAACCGAATGGGCGGCTGGACATCGATGCCGCAAGGCGAGAGGCAGTCGCAGATGGATTGCAGAGAGTGGGTCTGTTAAACGATGCCACGCAGATATGTTCGAGGTTTGAGAAAGTTCTCCCTCACGGATATCCATTGCCGTTCCTGGGCAGAGACAAATTGCTCGCGGCCGTTCATCGCCAATTGGAACCGCTGGGCATTTGGAGCCGCGGAAGATTCGGCGGTTGGCGTTACGAAGTCTCGAACCAGGACCACGCTTTCATGCAAGGAGTGGAAGCGGTGCGCTACCTGCTAGCCGGAATCCCGGAAACAACTTACACCGGTCGGGTTCAGTAGAGGAGAAAGGCTTTTGCTCTATTTCAAATCGCAAAAGCGACTTGCCTGCGGCATGTTGAGGCCGAAATGACCACTACACGTCCAAACCAAACCCGATGGCCCTGACACTACCTTTTCATTAGAAGCGCAATCGAGCAATCTGCTTACGGCATCCTTGTTCCAGTAGAGCAGGTAGGGCCTTCCAGCGGCAAGTTAAGGCCGAAACGACCACTGCAGGTCCAAACTAAACCAGATGGGTGCCCCATGTTCGCACCAGCGTACGTGGGCCGAAAAAGACGGGCGCAGCCCAGGGCGCAGCCCATCAAACGCTTTTCTCATTGAGTGAAAGCATTCGAAGAATTCATATTCGGCCCACGTACGCTAATGCGAACATGGAGCACCCATCTGGTTTCCGTTCGGCCCTGACAATACCTTTTCATTAGGGGCGCGGTCGGGCGACGGCATCCTCCTGAAGATTCTTTCGCTCGTTTGTCAGTAGAGCAGATAAGGCTTCCGCTTGAGTTCGAAGTCGTGCAACTGCTGCTGCCAGTCTTCAGCAATCCGCTGCGGATCGCGGCCTGCCAGCAGCGCGTCAAGCACGCTCTGATTGGCCAGCAACGTCGCAATCTTGCTTAGTTGAAATCTATCCCCTGACAGCTTGTGGACCGCGGCCGCGATTTCAAGGCCGAGTTCCGGGGAGTCGACCACGTTGCGATCCGTGATCAACAGCTCGACTCCGTGACAGAGTTGGTCAGCATAAGGATAAGGAGCACGCGGAGTAAAGTTCACCGGCACGAATCGCACGCCGGGCAAAAATCTGGCGTTCAAAGCATTCGCCAGCGCGGGACCATCCATCCAAGGCGCTCCCACATACTCAAAGGGAGTATCGGTCCCGCGGCCGACTGAAATATTCGTAGTCTCAATAAGCCCCAGCGCGGGATAAGCAATCGCCTCCTGCAAGCTGCGGAGATTAGGCGAGGGGTTGATCCAGGTAAGCCCGGTGGCATCGAACCAATCGCCCCGCTGCCACCCCTTCATGGCAATCACGCTCAGCGGCGCTCCCAGTTTGAATTCCCCATTGAAGTACCGCGCCAGCTCACCCAACGTCATCCCGTGGCGCACCGGTATCGGCGCCACAACAACGTAGCTATCCTTCCCAGGGTCGGAAAGCGGACCCTGCACAAACGAACCACCCACCGGATCAGGCCGGTCCAGGACCACAACGTCCGTGCCCGACTTACCTGCCGCCTCGAGCAAATAACGGACCACCGTCTCGTAGGTGTAGAACCGAACCCCAGCATCCTGCAGATCGATGAGCACAACATCGAGCGATCGCAAGGTTTCAAGCGAAGGACGACGCTGCGCGCCGTACAGGCTGATGACCGGCAGGCCGGTGGCCGGATCTTTGCCATCTTCAATACCCGGCCGATCGAGCGCGCCGGTGATGCCGTGTTCCGGACTGAAAAGCAGTTTGAGTTTGAGTCCAGGAACAGCGGCTTCCGCGTCATGGGCGAGGACGTCCACCGTGGATCGGCCCTGCGCATCCACACCGGTCTGGTTGGTCAGCAGACCGATGCGGAGTGCACCTCCATGCTTGGCCTTCAGCGCAGCCAGAGCCGCAAAATGGTCCTGCTCGAGCACGTCAATTCCAGTAGAGACCTTTCCGTTGCGGTCCTGCCAGCGTCGCTCTCCGGCGATCGATTCGTTATAGCCCGTCAGCCGGGCCACGAGCTTTCCGGAATCAGGCTGCGTTCGTACCCACCGAGCCACAACGGTTGCCACGGAACCGCGGATCGCGTTGATGCCGGTTGGACCGTTGGGATAAACCGCATTGGACATAAACACGACATAGGTGTCGCTGCTAGGATCCATCCAGACAGAGGTTCCGGTAAATCCTGTATGACCGAAAGACCCGACCGGGAACAGCTCTCCTCGATTGCTGGAGAACGGTGATTCAATATCCCACCCGAGCCCACGAAGCGCGGTGGCAGTTGCCGGCTGGCCAGGCGTGGTCATCTTTTGTAATGTGAGCTGCCGCAGGGGGAAATGGCTCGGCCTGCCGGCCAGGCGGTCGAGCAGATTCTGAGCATAGATCGCGACTTCCCCCGCGGTGCTGAAGAGCCCGGCGTGTCCGGCGACCCCACCCATACGCCGGGAAGTTGGATCATGGACCACCCCCCGAAGCATGACCCCGTTATCGTATTGCGTGGGTGCAATTCCCTCGCGCCACGATTCCGGAGGAAGGAAGCGCGTGTGCTGGAGGAGGAGCGGCTGCGCGAGGTGTTGCTGCTGGTATTGATCGAGCGTGAGCCCTGAAAGCTTCTCGACCAACGCGCCGAGCAGGATGAAGTTGATGTCGCTGTAGCGGAATTGCACGCCAGGCGCCGTCACCGGGACCGCGGCAAACGCGCGGCGCAGCCCCTCTTCTTTTCCGGTCCAAGGATCATCGAGCGATACATCGGGAGGCAGGCCGGAGTAGTGGGTAAGCAACTGGCGGATGGTGATGTCCTGCTTACCATTCGCCGCGAACTCGGGTAGATAAAGCGCGACCGGATCGTTCAGCCGGAACCGGCCCTGCTCGTATAGCTGCATCACCGAAGGCGCTGTGGCTAAGACCTTGGTTAACGACGCCAGGTCAAAGATGGTGTCTTCCGTCATCGGCTCCAGCGGCGTCAGGGACTTGTTCCCGTACGCCTTATGAAAGATGACGTGCCCGTTGTGGCCAGCGATCACCACCGCCCCGGGAAACTTCTTGGCGGCAATTCCTGCTTCGACAATACGGTCAATCTGTTGCGATTCGGAGTTCTGCGCCTTTACCTGGAAGGCCACAAGAAGGAAAAGCAAGAGCACGGATTTCCGGGGCAGGATTTTACTCATGACCCATCCCAGGGCAAAGGTCAGCAAAGACCCGATCAGCACGAACCAGGTGAAGGCAATTTTTGGAATGGGAGGTGGCTGCTTCCACAGCAGAACGTTGGCCAGCAAGCCGCCGGCCATGCCGATCATCGCGCCTGTTTCGGTGGCGCTTTTGCTGAGGGTGCCGAGCAGGAAGACGCCCAACAGCGCGCCGTAAGCCACAGAAGCAATCGATAGGCCGACCTCCACCACATGGCCGCCGCCGCGCGACATCAGTGCGAGCACGAACAGCACCATGGCCCAGAAGAAAGTCATGACCCGTGAGAGCCGGGCGCGTTGACGTTCATCGGCGTCGGGCTTCCATGCCATGTAGAAATCCACCATACTACTCGAACTTAGCGAGTTTACCGCGGCACTCAGGTTTGACATAGCGGCGGCAAGAATCGCTGCGACCATCAGCCCGGCAACCCCATGCGGCATCTCGGTCACGATAAAGGCCGGGAACACACGATCGGGAACAATGCCGCGTCCTCCATAGAAACAGTAAAGACCAGTGCCGATGGTTAGAAAGAGAGCGAACTGAACCAGAACGACGACCCCGCTCGAGAGCAGAGCAATCCGTGATTCGCGTAGATTTCTCGCCGCCAGCAAGCGCTGCACCGTGAGTTGATCGACTCCATGGCTTGCCATGGTGAGAAAACAGCCCCCAATGAGCCCTGCCCAAAAGGTATAGGTTTCGCTCATGCGAAAGGCGAAATGAAAAACAGTGAGCTTGCCGGCGGCGCCCGCTACACCGTGGATGGCATGCCAGCCGCCCGGAACACGGTGTCCCAGCAGGATGACAGCCACGATCGTGCCCACAACATACAGCCCCATCTGGACCACATCCGTCCAGATCACGGCGGCCATTCCTCCCTCGAGCGTGTAGATCAGTGTCAGGGCGCAAATGATGGCGATGGAAATAACATCCCGGGTTCCGATCGCCATGCCCACCACAATCGACACTGCGAACACGCGAACTCCCTCCGCAGCCGCGCGCAGAAATAGGAAAAGAAAAGCTGTGAGCTTATGCAGCCGGGGACCAAAGCGCTGGCCGATCACCTCATACGCAGAGAGCAGTTCCCCGCGAAAATAGCGGGGTAGAAAAATGATGCACACCACGATCCTGCCCACAAGATAGCCGAGCACAATCTGGAGAAAGCCCCAATCTCCGGTGTAAGCGAGACCAGGCACGCTGATGATGGTGAGGGTACTGGTTTCCGCAGCTACGATGGAGAGGGCAATGGCCCACCAGGGAATTTTTCGATCGGCAAGAAAGTAGCTTTTTAACGAACGGTCCCGGCTGCGAAACTGCAGGCCAAAGAGAGTGATACCCGCCAGATAGATCGCCACCAGAGCTAAATCGATCGGGCTCAGCTTCACGTCTTCTTGACCCCGTCACCTTCGGTGATGGAGATGTACTTGTCGATGGGCAGATTGGTAAACCTTTCCGTCAGACCGCTGGGCTCGGGCCACTTCACTTCCAACCAATCTATCTTTGTCCGCTGACCCACGCCAAGCACGATGCGCGGATCGTGCGACGACAAATAGCTTCCACCACCCACCTTGGTTCTGCTTCGCTTGAGGTCCCCCGCCTGGTAGGTGACGCGTGCCCCGATGGCATCGCGGTTCGACTTCTTGCCTACCAGCTTAATGCCTAGCCAATGGTTGTCTTTGGCTGCCAGGTTACGCAGCAGCAGCGGGGCGCCATCATTTACCGAGACCAGCACGTCTACGGCGCCGTCATTGTCGAAGTCCCCTACGGCCAGTCCGCGGGCAGAAAGATTCCTGGCAAAAACCGGCCCACTCTCAGCGCTTACGTTGCGCAGCGCCTTACCGTCGCTGTGAAAGAGCATCAGCGGCTCACGGTAGGTCACGTCTTTCTGCAGGGTCTCGATCATGTCGTCCGGATTTCCGTTAGCCAGGAAGAGATCGAGGTTCCCATCGTTGTCGTAGTCGAAGAACTTCAATCCCCAACCACTCATCAGGCGGGTAGCGGCGCCGATCGCGGTCGCGTTGGCCTGGTCGTCAAACGTTTCATCGCGATTGTTCTGGTAAAGAGAATATCGCTCATGATCGATATTCGCCACGAATAGATCCATCCAACCATCTTGATTCAGGTCGACAGAATCTACTCCCATCCCCGAGCGGGCCCGGCCGGTTTCGCCGAAGCCGACCCCGGCGAGCGCAGCGATCTCATCGAACTTACCCTTGCCGCGATTCATGTAGAGGTAGTTTTGTACCGTGTCGTTGGCGACGAAGAGATCCATCCTGCCGTCGTTGTTTAGATCAGTCGCCACTACACCCCATGCCTTCCCCAGGTGTCTGGCGATACCGGAAGATTGGCTCACATCGGAGAAGGTTCCATCGCCGTTGTTGTGGAAGAGCCAACTGGCGGAGGGCTTATAGAGAGTGGGGACGCAATAACCGGGCTGATTGTAAGCGACGCAGTTGAGATTTTTGGCTTTGCTGAAGTCGACGAAGTTACATACAAAAAGGTCGAGACGCCCGTCATTGTCGTAATCGAACCAAACCGCGCTCGAGGCCCATCCGGGCGCCGCAACACCTGCCTTCTCCGTTACATCGGTGAAGGTTCCGTCGCCATTGTTGTGGTATAGGATGCTCTTGCCGTACTGGGCCACATAGAGATCCGGAAATCCGTCACCATCATAGTCACCGACCGCCACGCCTTGCCCGTAACCGCCGGCCGCGACGCCGGCCTTCTCCGTCACGTCGGTGAAGGTTCCATCGCGATTATTGCGGTAGAACGCGTTCCGCAATGGCGGATCGGGACTATAGAAGTCGCACTTGCCGCTGTTGACAAGGTAAATGTCCATCCAGCCGTCATTGTCGTAATCAAGAAAAGCACAACCGGCGCCGGTGGTCTCCGGAAGGTATTTTTGCGGAGACTTGCCGGCAGTGTGGACCCAGCTGATGTGGCTGGCGGCAGCGGGTACCTCTTCGAAGGGATATTGCGTCGCTGCTCCGGCCATGCGAGGCCAGGAAGCGATTGTGCCCGCCATGGCCCAGAGAAAATGCCGGCGGGATAAGTCGGTGATCACTGCGGTTTCTGGGCTCCCGCGGCCTGCTGTTGCAGGGCAAATTCCCGCTCTGCCTCTTCTTTTCGTCCGGTGCGCGCATAGGCGGTTGCCAAGCTATAGTGCGCTGCTGGGTTCGCGGGTTGCAGTTTGACTGCCTTCTCCAGCGGGACCACGGCATTCGCGTACTCCTTTTCGGCCAGCAGCGACATGCCCAAACCCAGGTAAGCATCGGCGAAATTGGTCTCGAGCTTGGTGGCTTTCGAGAAATGCTGAACCGCGTCGGGCAGGTCCTGCGCCTGGCGCGCCAGTTCTCCCAACACATACTCAGCGCCGGCGTTCGCCGGATCGATTACGAGCTCCTGCTGTAGTTCCTTTTTTGCCTGCTCGGCGAAATCGGGCGCGGGATTCGGCTTGGAAAGGATGAGGCGGCCCAAGCGAAAATGAATACCAGGATAGTGCGGGTTTTGCTCCAGAATCTTGCGGTAGTCTTTTTCCGCCTCCTCCCATTTGCCCTGCTGCTCGTTAGCATCGGCATCCATTTCGAGCGCGGGAATAGATGTGGGGGCAGTCATCGCCAATTCTCGCGCGGTCCCGGAAGCCAGGTCGGAATATGCGTGGGTCAGGACATACAGCACTTCGGGATCACGGGGAAACTGCCGGCTCAAAACCTGCAGAAATTGGAGCAGAGATTCCTGCTGCTGCAGCACGGTGGCGCAACGCACGCCATCGATCGCCATCCTTTTTTGCAGCTCTTTCCCAGTCACGTGCGCCGTAGCTTTTGCCAACAGCGGCAGCGCCTCGGGGCAAGCCCCGCTCTCGGCCAGCGACGCCGCGTGCTCGGCGGCAGCCGGACTTACCGCTGCCGGCTTATTCGCGACCTGCGCGATGGCAGGGGCCGCAAAGGCGATAAAAATCAGCGAAGCTAGCATCAAAATTCTACGCATCATGAGTAGCTAAGGGTACAGCCTTTACAGTCCGCCCGGGAACCGGCACTCAAGGACCAAACCGCACTAGACGGGTGCCCTATGTTCGCACCAGCGTACTTGGGCCGAATATGAATTCTTCGAATGCTTTCACTCAAGGCCTAAGAGCATTTGATGGGCTTCGCCCGTCATTTTCGGCCCACGTACGCTGGTGCGAACATGGGGCACCCGTCGGTGCAGTTTGGTCCTTCAGTCCCGGTTCCCGCGCAGGCTGCAAAGCCTGTACCCTTCATCACCAATCTAAAAAACAAAGGGCAGACGCCATAAGCGTCTGCCCCAGAGTTTATCAGGCCCTTTAGAAATAGAACTTCAGAGCAAACTGAACGTTCCTTGCCGGTTGGGAATGTTGTATCAACCCAAACGTTGCACTAGGAAATGTCGTAGACGGTGCTCCCAATTGAACGTTGTTGAACGCATTCAGGAAGTCGCCTCGGAACTGGAAATACTTGGCCTCGGTTATGTTGAAATTCTTCGATAAACCGATATCCGTATCCGTGTAACCGGGCCCAATCTGAGGTCCTTGCAGTGGGCAATTGCCAAAGCTCCCAGTCGCCGGCGTCGAGTACCCAGCCGGACTCAGATATTGATAACCCTGGAAGCTCCCGCTGAAGCTGGGCTGTCTGCCGAGCGTCTGCATATGGGTATCCAGACAGTTGGGCCGAGGTCCGCGAGAGTTGGTTCCCGACGTGTCGGTTGATTGGTACACGGCCAGAGGAAAGCCACTGTGGAGCGAAACAATGGTGGAAGCCTGCCAGCCACCCACAACCGAGTTGACCACCGGGTTCAGGTTCTTCCCGATCATCTTACCCCTGCCGATCGGCAGGTTGTACGTAGCATAGGCGGCAAGGATGTTCTTCGAGTCAAAGTAGCAGCTCGCATAATCCGCATGCGGATCGTACAGGTTCTGGTAATAAGGTGACCCTGTCGTCGCCTGGGTCGCCGATCCCCAACTACCGTAGTACCCACTGTTGTTGGTCATGCAATGCGACCAGGTGTAGGCGACTTGCCCTTCCAGGCCGTTGGAAATCCGCTTTTGCAGCACAGCCTGCATCGCGTGGTAAGTTGCGAAGCCGGTCGAAGAGGTTCCGGATACCTGCGAAAGATCCTTGATCAAGGTGGGATTACCCTGGAAGTACAGGGTCGGCCCAACCACTCCATTGTTCAGCGTTCCCTGGAGATACGGCGTAGGAACAATCAAGTGCGTTCCGTGCTGGCCGACATAGCCAAGTTGGAAAGTAGTGGTCGAGCTGGCCTCGCTCTGCACGGCCAAGTTCCACTGCTGATCCATCTCCGGCTGAACCTTCTTATCCCACACATAGAACACAGCTCCAGCAAACGGATCGCCGGCGACCTGTCCGCCCGGGCCCGCCTGCGTCTGGACCGTTGGGGTGTTGTAGGTAGCGGTAACTTCCGTCGGAGTGAACGGAGGATTGCGGGCAAGCCGCAAATTAGTACCGGTCCCTTCCAGGTAGGAGGAGATGGTGTATGCACCGCGGAAAACGGTCTTGCCTTGCAGACTCGCGGGCGACCAGGCGAAACCTACGCGAGGTTGCACATCCGGCAAACCGTACTCCGAGTTGTAAAGACCGCGGCTGTTACCATTCTGGCCGGCGTATTCGATCGCACCAGTGACCAGGTTCAAGTTGTCTTGCAGGTTATGCAGTTCAACCCAGGGAGTCGTCGCCTCGTAGCGCAATCCGAGATTCAAAGTCAAAGTCGGAGTGATGCGCCAGTCGTCCTGCCCGTACCCGCCGAATCTCCAGGCGAACTGGTGCCACGTGCCGCCCGTGCTGACGCCTTTACCCGTTGCGCCCGGATACCCGGTGAAGAAGTCGCTCGCCGGATCGCCGGTGAACGCGCCACCGAAGAGGATCGAGCCGTACTCACCGCTATTGCCGCTATAGAAAGTGTTCAACCGGAACCGCCACATCTGGAAGCCCGTCTTGAACACATGCTTGCCGCGGGTGATGGTCACGCCATCGTCGAACTGAACCACGGTGTCCGCGAAGTTCTGGTTGATAACCGCGTTGCCTACGTTGGTAAGGGTTCCGGACGATCCAGGCGAAGGAGCCGTGCCACCATCGAAGCCCAACAGCAGCAAGCCGGGACCGACCGCATTCGCGTTGGCAATACCAAGCTGCGTGCCGAGGTTGCCAATGTTCGAAGGAAAGGACGTGGCCGTGGTGATGGTAATCCACGAGGCGCCGAACCGAGCCTCGTTCAGGATGTTGGGGCCGAAGGTGTGGGTCCAGGAGCCGACCGCATTATGTACCGGGGCGTGGGTCGAGGTATTGCCCAGAATCGCCAACGAGTTGACCAGAGGATCGTTCTGATACTCCTGCGAGTAACGGGCGCTGAGACGATCTTTCTGGGTAATATTCCAATCTACCTTGGCGTCACCCTGGTCGGTGTTGTAGGCCTGGTTTTGCTGGTAGGTCGCGTTGTTGGTGAGGCTGTTATTGATCGGCTTGGGATAGAAACTGGAAGCAAACAGCGCCGCAGCCACCGGGTTGAGCTGACTCATTGGAATCTGGTTGTTCACATAAGCAGCGCCGGTGATCGGGTTCTTAAGCTTCGTTGGTAGAAGCTGGGAAAAATCGCCCGCCCGCTCCGCGTTGCTGAAAACAGTCATGTTCTTCGTGGTAGTCGGGTGGTCAAAGCGCTGCCCTTGATAATCCACGAAAAAGAAGAGCTTATCTTTCAGGACAGGGCCGCCGACGGTTCCACCGAACATGTTCCAGCGGAGAGCCGCCCGCGGCAAGTAATTGCCCGGACCCTGGAATTTATTCTCCCACTGGTTGGCATTCAGAACGTCGTTGCGGAAGAACTCCCAGGCATCGCCATGGAATTGATTGGTGCCCGACTTGATCGAGGCGTTGATGATGCCGCCGGCGAAATTACCGAATTCCGCAGGAGCATTCGAGGTGATCAGATTGAATTCCTCGATGGCATCCGGAGACGGCGTAAAGCCCAACTGATTTTCAGACGTCTGGTTGTTATCCATACCGTCCAAAATGAAATTATCGGACTGCTCACGATGCCCGTCGATCGAGGGGCGGCCACCGGACGCGGTGTTATCGCCGTTATTAAAGGTGGAGTTGTCAGGCGTGACGCTACCGGGGGCCAACAAAGTCAATTCCACGTAGTTGCGCGTGGCCAGCGGAATCCCTGTGATCGTAGTGGCATCGATCAGGGTACTCACCTGGGTGGTGTCCGATTGCAGCTGCGGGGCCTGGGAGCTGACCTGCACCGTGTTGCTGACGGCGCCCACCTTCATTTTGAATTCGACACGCGCCCGCTGGTTCAAAACCAGGGTGATCGGGGGCTGCACCGCGGTGTCAAAACCGGGCGCCTCCGCTTTCACCTCGTAGGTGCCAATGGGAAGGTTGTTGAAATTAAACACACCACCTTGCGTTGTTTTGGTGGTGGAGGAGGTGCCTCGCTGGGTGTCTCTTGCGGTCACCGTGGCATCGTTGAGCGCAGCACCTGCCGCATCTTCAACTGTGCCTGTAATCGACGCGGTGATTTGCTGACCCCACGTGGGTTGGTTAAGTCCAATAGCGCCAAAGACCAATACGAGGGCTAAGCCCCATAAGGTAGCTCGTTGCATACACTCCTCCAAAGACACACACTTACCGGGGCCCTACTGAAAGGAAAAATGGCACCTTGACGACTGGCTGCTCTTCACCCGAGGACTTACTTCAGTGAGCGTACTATATCTTCTTGGGATTGCAAGCAAGATTTGTTGAGGAAAAAAAGTTTTTTTAATGCTCCTTTAAGGCATGCTTCACGGGCAGCCTTTAAAGGCTGCCCGTCGTTGACTTCCAAATTGTTGTTTACAATGTGCTTCCGGCCTCCGGCGCCTTATTTTGCGAGAAGTAGGAATGCCTGGCACAGCCGCCAGATCGCGCACGACGCTCTTCGGGTGAAGAAACAGGGCGTGGGTGGGATTTAAATCTCAACCTCACCCTCAAGGTAAAAAACACAGGAACCCTCCAACTCCACGCGATCCCCTTTCACCCGGCAAATCACCTCGCCCCCTCGGGGAGAGCACTGGAACGCGCGAAGGCTGGTTCTGCCCAGACGCTTGGCCCAGTACGGCGCCAGCATGCAATGAGCCGACCCGGTCACGGGATCTTCCGGGATCCCCTTCGCAGGTGCAAAGTAGCGGCTCAAGAAATCGAAATCCCCATCTCCAGGCGCAGTTGTAATGATGCCGGGACGGTCCAGACGAGCGACTGCCGCCATGTCAGGGGCCAGCGCCTGTAACGCTTCCCCGCTCTCGAATACCGCCAGGTGGTTGAACTTATTACTGAAGACTTCCGCCGGCACCGCGCCCAGCGCTTCGGCCAAACCCGGCGGCGTGGGAATCTGCTCCGACGGGCGAGCCGGAAAGTCCATCACGTATCGCTCCCCTGCGCGATCGACGGTGAGCGGCCCGCTCGCGGAGTGAAACACCACCCGGGTCCGTCCCGGCTCCAGCCGTTCCATGACCACTGCTGCGCTCGCAAGCGTGGCGTGGCCACAAAGCGGCACCTCGGTGGCGGGCGTAAACCAGCGCAGCCGGTAGTCGCCATTTTCGCGCACCAGGAAAGCGGTCTCGGCAAGATTGTTCTCAGCGGCGACGGCCTGCATCGTGTCATCGGCCGGAAAGGAGTTCATAGGCATCACCGCGGCCGGGTTCCCTGCGAAACGGCGCATCGTGAAAGCATCGACCTGGAAGATGGGGGTGCGCATGGCGCGATTCTACAGGTAACCTTTCCCCTGTAACCTTTAAGATCCCATGGGTGTCTCAACTCAAGAAGCATGGGAGGAGCCGGCAACAGTGAACGATCCGGAAATTGTTGAGCAAAAGCCGCCTGTCTTGCCAAGCATTCGTTTGGACAAGAAACACCCGCTGGCCATCCGCTGGATGCACTGGGTCAACTTTCCCGTGCTCTTCACCATGATCTGGAGCGGCCTGCTGATCTATTGGAACGACTCAGACAACGCCTACAAACATCCGCACGCGGTGTATCGCGTCGGCCTCGGCCCGCTCACGGTGTTTCGCTTTTTCCCACACTGGTTCTGGCAGGCCATGGACGCGCCGTACCACGTGACCCAGGGACTGGGGTACCACTTCTTCTTCATGTGGATCTTTGCCATCAACGGATTCGTCTATGTGCTCTTCACCATCTTTTCCGGGGAATGGCGATTTGTCGTTCCCGACCGTAAGAGCCTGGCGCAGGCCATCCTGGTGACGCTTAAAGATCTCCACCTGTCCAAGTACCTCCCGCCGCAAACCAAATACAACGGCGCACAAAAAATCGCTTACACTTCGGTAATTCTGATGGGCGCCGGGAGTCTCATTACCGGCTTGTCCATCTACAAGCCAACCCAATTGCATTGGATAACCACGTTATTGGGCGGGTATGAGATGGCGCGGTGGGAGCATTTTCTCCTCACCATAGGCTTCGTCGGATTTTTTGGAATTCACGTGACCCAGGTAGTGCTGGCGGGCTGGAACAACTTCCGCAGCATGGTGAGCGGCCTGGAAGTGCAGCCCATACAGCAGCCCTCGCTAGAAGCGGAGAGGAAGACTTGGCGATGATCGATCTGGATGAAAAGGCGGAGCAGGAAGCGGCAGACGCAGCCGTACTGCGAGAGAGCCGCAAACACACTCGCCGCAGCTTCGTCATGGCCGCCTTCGGCGCAGCCGCCGGCTGGGGTCTGTACCGGTGGATCGATCATACCCAGCGGCTGAGTATGCAGCCCGAGCCCTTCCGCCGCGCCTTTGAAAACAATGCGGGCATTTCCCGCGCCATTTTCAACGATCGGGCCCTGGCGCCAACCTACTCGCTCAAGCGCGCGGAGGATCTCCGCGTCAATGGCGTCTACGGGCTGAAGCAGACCCTGGTTCCGGAAAGCTGGCGGCTGCAGATGACCGGTGTGGCAAACGCGCGCACTTATCCCCAATATGTCGACGACGTGACGGCCTGGGAATATAAGTACGCGGATGTAAAAACCCAAGAAGACGCAGGCCACGACACCAAAGTAGCTCCCAGCGCTGACACAGCCGAGAAGATGGCGCCCGCGTCCATGCTTGCCGGGGAAAAAATTCGCCAGGAGCGTGCCGGGCGCATGCCGCGCGGCCGGGAGGAAGCGGGTGAAAGCCGATCCACGCTAGCGCCCGGTACACCCGGTCTCTTGTTAACGATGGCCGACATTCTCAAGCTGCCGAAGCATGAAATGGTGACCCAATTCAAGTGCATTGAGGGATGGAGCCAAATTGTGCATTGGGGCGGCGTTCGCCTGGGCGACCTGATAGCCGCCTATCCCCCACAAAGGAACCCGGAAGGGAAGCTGCCGCGCTACGTATATATGGAGACGCCAAACGGGGACTACTACGTCGGCTACGACATGAACGTCTGCCTGCACCCACAGACCTTGCTAGTGACCGAGATGGGCGGCACCCCGCTGACCCAATACCACGGCGCCCCTTTGCGCCTGCACGCGCCAACCAAATACGGCTACAAGCAAATCAAGCGAATCGGCCTCATAGCCTACACCGACCAACAACCCGACGACTACTGGACCAAGCTAGGCTACGACTGGTACGCCGGCCTATAGTTTCTGCGTAAGGACTCGACCCGACCACGGAACTCGACCCGACCACGAAACTGAAGGCCCATACAAAACTCGACGGGCACGGAACTCCACCCGACCACAGAACTGAAGGCCCAAACAAAAACTCGACGGGTGCCCCATGTTCGCACCAGCGTACGTGGGCCGAAAAAGACGGGCGAAGCCCATCAAACGCTTCTAGGCTTTTAGTGAAATCATTCGAAGAATTCATAATCGGCCCACGTACGCTGGTGCGAACATGGGGCACCCGTCGAGTTTTGTTTGGGCCTTTAATTCCGTGGTCCCGTCAAAATCGAGGTTGACTTGGGTTTGTAACAGCTGACCACTAAGTCGCATCACTCTCTAATGCATCGAGCACCCGAGGCGCCGCCTGGGACACGCTCCCAGCGCCGAGGGTGACAATCACATCCCCGTCGACAGCCTGGGCGACGGTGCGCCCAATCGCCTCTTCGAACGACGCCGCGTACTGAACCTCTTTCCGCCCGACTGCTCGAACCAGCGCCCGAGCATCCACCCCGGGTATCGGCTCCTCGCTGGCGGCGTAAATATCCAACACCTGCACCGTATCCGCCTCATCAAACGCAGTCGCGAACTCACTCATCAAATCCCGGGTGCGGCTAAAGCGATGAGGCTGAAAAATCACATGGATATGCCCATACCCAGACTCCCGCGCGGCGCTCAACGTAGCGCGGATCTCCGTCGGGTGATGGCCATAATCATCCACCACACTCACCCCCCGCGCACAACCCTTCAACTGGAACCGCCGGTCCACTCCGCGAAAACCATTGAGGCCTTGCGCTATATCAACCCCCGCCACATCGAGCTGCATGGCAATAGCCACCGCCGCGGTGGCATTCAGCACATTGTGACGCCCGGGCACATGCAACGAGAAGGGCCCCAAGACTGCCCCGCCGGCCGCCACCTCGAACCGGGAGCGCACCCCGTCGCTGGGAGGAAGCATCCGCAGCACATAATCCGCCACCGGAGACATACCGTAAGTGAACACCCTGCGCTTCACCCGCGGCAGCAATGCGGCCAACTGAGGATTATCGATGCACGCCGTGCACGCGCCATAAAACGGCACCTTATCCATGAACTCCAGAAACGCCGCCTCCACATCCTCCATATCCCGATAGCAATCCATATGCTCCCGATCGAGATTCGTGACTACGGAGAGAATGGGCGAAAGCTTAAGAAATGACCGATCGCTCTCATCCGCCTCGGCAACCAGGTACTGCGATTTCCCCAGGCGCGCGTTCGAACCCAACGCATCCACCCGGCCGCCCACCACTACCGTCGGATCAAGACCTCCAGCAGCCAGTACCGTCGCAATCATGGAGGTCGTAGTCGTTTTGCCGTGCATTCCGGCAACGGCGATCCCGTACTTGAGGCGCATGAGCTCAGCCAGCATCTCTGCCCGCTGGATAACAGGAATCTTCCGGTGCCGGGCCTCCAACACCTCAGGGTTTTGCTCGTTTACGGCGGAACTGGCCACTACCACCCCAGAGCCGACTACATTGGCCGCCGCATGCCCCTCGAATATGGTTGCCCCAAGGCCTACCAAACGGTCCGTAATGCTCGACTGGCGCAGGTCTGACCCGGAAACGGCGTAACCGAGGGTCAGCAGGATCTCCGCGATGCCGCTCATCCCAATACCGCCAATACCAATAAAATGAACGCGTTGCGCTTTCGCAAACATGGCGGGAATGGGCAAGGTGGTGTGGCTCACGCTCATTAATGTATCAAGCGTACGGTTCTGCTTCCCTCGGACAGGGCGCCGCATCTAACATGTGTGTCAAGAAATGCTATCCACCGGACGAACGGTACGATATCGAAAGATAGCAATTGGCTTGCCATAGCACCTCGCGACAGCGCAACTTTAGCGAGAAAATGTTGTTAGAAGTAGTAGGCACCGCAAGATAACCAGGGGTGCTGGAAGTATCACCAAGGCGGTTGGTTACGCAATGCAGATGCCTTGGCGCGGAGGTCCACAATGAAATTTCTCAGATATCTACTGCTGCTCGGCGCCGTGGCGGTTCCCGCAGCTCTTCTTTCCACTACTGCTAGCGCCCAGGTCGGTGTTGGGATTGGCGTTGGCGACGGTGGTGGCTACGGAGATTACGGTTACGGCTATCCCGCAGCTCCAGTCTGTTCGTGGGGCTATTACCCATATGCTCCCTACGCGTGCGCACCCTACGGATATTACGGACCTAGCTGGTTCGTCGGAGGCCTCTTCATTGGTGCCGGCCCCTGGTACCACGGTTATTGGGGTCGTGGCGGCTACGGCTATCGTGGCGGTTACGGCTATCGCGGCGGCTACGGCGTAGGCTATCGGGGTGGTGTTGGCTACGCTCACCCAGGTAACGGCTATGGTCACGCGGGTGCCGGTTACGCGGGTGGTGGACACGCATTCGCAGGCGGTGGGGTAGGACACTCAGTTGGCGCCCCGAGCGGCGGCTTCCACGGTGGTGGTGGCTTTAGTGGTGGCGGCGGCTTCCATGGTGGTGGCGGTGGCGGCGGCTTCCATGGCGGTGGCGGTGGTGGTGGCTTCCATGGCGGTGGTGGTGGACACGGCGGTGGCGGCGGACACCGGTAAAATGCGATTAACTCCGCGGAAAACGGCTGGCGCAATCGCCAGCCGTTTTTTATTTTGCCCCGTTTGTACCTGCCTCACTCGTATCTGCTAGCCCCGCAGCCATCTCGGCGATGCGAGCGGCGGCTTGGGGATGGGCAAAATGACGCGCCCGCGCTGCCATCTGGCCCAACTTCTCTCGATCAGTCAGCAGACCGCGGAGTGCCTTCAATAATGCTGGAGCCGTCATCTCCTGCTCCAGCAGCATCACCGCCGCCCCACCCTCCTGAAAAACCTCGGCATTCCTTCGCTGGTGATCGTCGGCCGCCTGAGGAAAGGGCACCAGCAGCGAAGGCTTGCTGCCCGCCGCGAGTTCGGCGACCGTGCTGGCTCCGCTGCGCGCAAGCACCAGATCCGACGCGGCAAACTGCCGCGGCATGTCGTCGAGAAAAGCCTGTACCTGCCAACGCGCTGGGTCCGCGCCGCTACCCGCGTATGCGGCCTGCGTGGTCTCAGCGTGCCGCGCTCCGGCTTGATGGAGAATGGTGAGCCCGGGCACCGCTTCGAGCAGATCCCGGACAACTTCTGGCATCCTCTGGTTGAGCGCGCGCGCTCCCTGGCTGCCGCCCATAACCAGCAGGCGGGGCGGCGCCTCCACGGGCCGGGGCGATAGCGCGAAAAACTCGGCGCGCACCGGGACGCCGGTGATCTCACCATTGCGAAAATAGTCGAGAGTGGGCGCAAAATTCACCGCCGCGGCGCTGATCCGCTTGCCGATCAGGCGGTTCGCCATCCCGGGCACGGCGTTTGGTTCGAAGGCTAACGTAGGGACCCGGCGCAACAGCGCCGCCAGCATCGCCGGGCCCGAAGCATACCCTCCCACCCCGACGACCACCTGTGGATTCCACCGGCGCAAAAATGCCAGGCAGTGGAGAATCCCCCGGGGCAGCGCGACCAGCGTCTTCAATTGGGTAGCCAGGCTGACGCGATTGAGCTGGCCTACCTCGATGAGCTCAAGGGCGTACCCTGCCTGCGGCACCAGGCGAGTTTCCATCCCCCGTGCCGTGCCCACGAAGCATATTTCCGCTGAATACGCGGACTTGATGGCATTCGCAATCGCTAGGGCGGGAATGACGTGGCCCCCGGTGCCCCCACCGGCAATCATGACCCGCATGACCGTCAGTCAATCTCCCGTGTGAGACTCAGCAACACGCCAATACTCGCCAGGGTAATGAACAGCGAAGTGCCGCCATAGGAGACGAACGGCAGGGTGATGCCTTTTGTGGGCACGAGGGCCAGCACGACACTGATGTTAAAGAACGCCTGGATGAGAATCGTGGCGGTAATGCCGAAAGCCAAAAAGCGGGCAAATACATCTTTTGACAGGCTGGCGGCCCGCAGACCCCGATAACCGAGAGCGACAAACAAGGCAATGATGGCCAGCGCGCCAATCAAACCGAGCTCTTCGGCAATGTTGGCAAAAATGAAATCAGTATGTGGTTGGGGCAGGTAAAACAGTTTTTGCCGGCCTTCCATAAAGCCTAGCCCATGCAATCCGCCGGTCCCGACGGCGATCAGCGATTGGATGGTGTGGAACCCAGAGCCCTGCGGATCTGCCTCCGGATCGAGGAAGGCCAGCATCCTGGCTCGTCTCCACGCAACCCGGAAGAGCAGGATGTAGAGCACGGGCGCCGCTGCCGCCGCCGCGTAAACAAAGTACTTCACCTCCACACCGGCCAGATAGAACATCAGTCCCGTGACTGCGGCGCAAACCAGCGCGGTGCCCAAATCAGGCTCCTTGACGATGAGCAGGATGAACAGGATGGGAGGCAAAACCGCCGGCAACACGGTATTGCGCCAGTCCCGGATGGATTGCAGTTTGTCCTGAAGAAACCACGCCAAAAAGAGCACCAGCACCGGCTTGGCAATCTCCGACGGCTGGAAGGAAATCGTGCTGCCGAAGCGGATCCAACGATGAGTATTATGCGAATCGCGCAGGAGAAAAACGCCCAGCAGGAGCAGCGTGGTCACGGCCACCGCGGGAAAAACCACGCCGGGCCGGTTGAATTTGCGGTAATCGACGCGCATCAACAGCGTCATTGCGATGAGACCGAGGACCGCCCAGATAATCTGCTTGCTGACAAACGTATAGGGCGAACCATAGCGCTCTTCCGCCATGACCGCAGAGGCACTGAAGATCATCAACAGGCCGATGAACGTCAACAGGACCGTGATCCCGAAGAGCCATTTGTCGACCCCTACACGCTTTGCCATACGCCTGCTCCTGAACGAGCCATGACTGCTTTCTTGAAGACCCTTCCCCGTTGTTCGTAATTTTCAAATTGATCGAAGCTCGAGCAGGCTGGCGCCAACAGGACCACATCGCCGGCCTCCGCCCGCGTCGCCGCCTGGTCCACAGCCGCCTCGAGTGTTCCGGCCCGAATCACTTGGATCACACCGGCAATCTGACCTTCGATTTTTTCCGCTGCCGAGCCAATGGTGTAAACGGTTTTGACCCGTTCCCGCAGCAGGGCATGCAGCTGGGTATAGTCGGAGTCTTTATCCTTCCCTCCCAGGATCAGGTGAATACTACCCGGGAAGGAAGCAATTGCCTTAGCAGTTGCGTCGACATTCGTGGCCTTGGAATCGTTGTAGTAATCCACACCATGGATGGAGGTCACAAATTCCAGACGATGTTCCACCGCGTGGAAAGCTGCGACTGCGCCGGCAATGGCGGCGGGGGGTATCTTCGCCACGCAGGCAGCGCAAACTGCCGCCAGAACATTCTCGACATTGTGCTCGCCCTTGAGCGGAATATCTGCCACCGGCATCACTGGTATGGGCTTGGCCTGCTCGTCCGCACGAAACATCACCACGCCGTTCATAACGAAAGCGCCGCAGCGCACAATTTTGCTGCGGCTAAACCAAAAAATTTGAGCTCGGGTGCGACTCGCTGCCTGCTGCGTAACCGGATCATCGCCATTGAGGACGAGGAAATCTTCCGCAGTCTGGTTGGCGAAGATTTTTTCCTTCATCGCCCGGTAATTTTCGAACGTCCCATGCCGGTCCAGGTGGTCTGGGGTGATGTTCAGGATCACGGCGATGCGAGGATGAAAACTCTGCGTGGTCTCGAGCTGAAAGCTTGAAACCTCGAGCACTGTCCAGCTGCCGGGCTTACTTTGATCCACAACTTCAATCACCGGCAAGCCGATATTGCCAGCGACTTGTGTCTCGAAACCGCCGGCTGCAAAAATCTCACCGCACAAGGTAGTCGTCGTGGTCTTTCCGTTCGAGCCGGTGATCGCCAGCACATTTCCTTGCAGAAAACGCGCGGCCAGTTCCAGCTCGCCGATGATGGGCAGTCCCAGCTGGCGCACTTTCACCAATTCTGGAGTAGACAGCGGAACTCCCGGGGAAACCACAATCAGATCCTGCCGGCGAAAGGTCAGCAATCCATGACCTCCGGCTTCGACCAGGATCCCTGCTTCCAGCAAAGAAGGGATCTCTTTGCTCAGCGCCTGAGCACTACGCAAATCGGAGACGGTAACCTGGGCCCCGCGACGGCGCAGAAACAGGGCCGCGGCCAGGCCCGATTTGCCCAGCCCAACGACCAGTACTTTTTTGCCTTTTAGTTCCATCCACAGATCCTGTCATGAGTTCAGCGCAGTTTCAGGGTGGTGAGTGCGAGCAGAGCAAACACCAACGCGGCAATCCAAAAGCGCACAATCACTTTTGACTCCGACCAGCCCATCAGCTCGAAATGATGATGCAGGGGAGCCATTCTGAAGATACGCTTTTTACGCAGTTTGTAGCTGCCTACCTGCAGTATGACGCTAATGGCCTCGATAACGAAAACGCCGCCGATGAAGGGCAGCAGCAACTCCTGTTTGATGGCCACCGCTACGGTGCCGATCGCTCCGCCTAATGCCAGGGAACCCACGTCCCCCATGAACACTTCAGCGGGATGAGCGTTGTACCACAGGAATCCGATGCTGGCCCCGACCATGGCTCCGCAGAACACGCTGATTTCGCCGACCATGGGCATACGTTGCAGTTCGAGGTAATCCGAGAAGACAGCATTTCCGCTGACGTACGTGAGCGCCGTGAGTGCCGCGGCGGCGATGATGGTGCAGCCGATGGCCAGCCCGTCCAGCCCATCGGTGAGGTTGACGGCGTTGCTGGACCCCACGACGATCAGGGTGACGAAAAAAACAAAGGGCAGCAAGGCGAGTATTCCGAGATGAGGCAGCGCACCCAGAGCATGTATGGATAGGTCGGGACGAAAGCGCTTGAGAAACGGCACCATGAGATGCGTGGAGTACATGCTTTCGCTGCGCAGGGCGAGCAGTGCCAGCGCGACCGCGACACCGGTAATGATTTGCAGGCCCATCTTCTGGGCGGCAGTAAGGCCGAGGTTGCGCCGCTGGATGACCTTGATGTAATCATCGGCAAAGCCGATGGCGCCAAAGGCGATTGTCGAGCACATCACTAACCACACGAACGGGTTGGCGAGGTCACTCCACAACAGCGTTGGCAAAAGGATGGCGATGCAGATGAGCACCCCGCCCATGGTTGGGGTGCCGGCCTTTTTCTGGTGGTCCTTCGGGCCGTCCTCGCGGATGTACTGGCCGATTTGAAATTCACGCAGCTTCTCGATCACGAACGGCCCGATGAGCAGGGCGATGAGCATGGCCGTGAGGCTGGCGAACGCAGTACGAAACGTCAGATACCGGAAGATGCGGAAGGGTCTGAAGTAGGGAAAAAGTTTTTGATAAAGCAGCCAATAAAGCAAACTTCCTCCGCCACCCAACAAAAATTATCCGTGGCTATCTTACAAGCCTAAGCACGCCTGTCTGTATCGCCATTTAGACGCAGAACCACAGCGCCAACTACCCGCAATGAAGAGTACGGGCTTCACAGGCTGCAGAAAAACTCTGAGCGAGTCCCGAATGGACGGCTGAAAGCTTAGCGCCAGGATGAAATCCTGGGAAATCGTATTCCTACAAGTAGTCCCGAAGGGACGGCTGAGAATAGCCCAGGATGAAATCCTGGGAAATCGTACGTCCGACGAGTAGTCCCGAAGGGACGGCTGAAAACTACCTAAGGCCGCATCGTTATTTAGTTTCAGTCGTCCCTACGGGACTGGATCATGTTTTCAGACCTACCCAGGATTTCATCCTGGGATACTCTCAACCGTCCCTTCGGGACTTCCGCAGTGTTTTTCGGCACCCCTCTTTAGCCCGTACCCTTCAAAGGGACAAACGGGTCATCCCCGGCCTTAAATCTTAAGGTTCCTGCAAAACCCGTAGCGCCTGCTCCAACCCAACACCGCGAGAAGCCTTGAGCAACACGGCGTCCCCTGGTCGTAACTCGGCCTTCAACCAATCGCCTGCCTCCCGCACCGAGGGAAGAAAGATAGCCAAGGCGCCGGCATCGCGGGCAGCGTCCACAAGGTATTGGGCATGCCCGCGAACCCCCACGATCAAGTCGATGCCCTTTTCAGCAGCAACTTTCCCACACTCACGGTGCAACGGGATGGACTCCAGCCCCAGTTCCAACATCTCCCCCGCCACCAGAATGCGTCGTTCCGCCACCATCGAAGCCAGCGTGGCAATCATCGACTTCAGCGCCTCCGGATTAGAGTTGTAGCAGTCGTTGATCACCGTGGCCCCACCAATCCGCAGCACTTCGCCCCGCTTATCGGGAGGACGCAGCCGGCCAACCGCCACCGCACACTCAGCCAGCGGAATCCCCGCCTCCAAACCCGCCGCGATCGCCGCCAACGCATTGCAAATATTGTGCCGTCCCAGCAACTCCAGGGTCACGGTTGCCTGCTGGTCGCCCGCATGGACTTCAAAACGCACTCCCTCTGCACCCAACTCCTCGATGTTCGCAGCGCTGGGATCGGCACACGGGCCAGTCCCGAAATAAATCGACCGCCCATGAAAGTCGCGGCCGAATTGGCCGACGTAGGGATCGTCACAATTAAGAATGGCAACACCGGAGGCAGGAAGACTCTGTACTAGCTCGTATTTAGCGCGCGCGATGCCCGCAATTCCGTCAGGAAAATTTTGCGTGTGGGCGTTCCCGACATTGGTGACGACACCCCAATCCGGATGAGCGATCCGAGCCAGCGCGGCAATCTCGCCGATGTGCGACATGCCCATTTCGATGACCGCAACCTCGTGCTCCGGCTCCAGCTTCAGCAACTGCAACGGCATGCCGAATTCATTGTTGAGGTTTCCTTGCGACTTGAGAACCTTGAAGCGTGCTCCCAGAACCTCCGCAACCGCCTCTTTGGTGGTTGTCTTGCCCGCGCTCCCGGTCACCCCGATCACCCGCTTATTCCAATGCCGGCGCACCGCAGCCGCCAATGTCTGCAGCGCCTGCAGCGGATCCTCCACGATCAGCAGTGTGCGGCTATGAGCGATGTCGAGAAGATCCGTCACCTTGTTCCGCGAAACAACGGCAGCGCGAGCTCCACGCTCAAACGCAGTAGAAACGAAGCTATGAGCGTCGTAACGTTCCCCGCGAATGGCGAAAAATAAATCCCCGGGCGCGAGCGTGCGTGTGTCGATGGAATACCCCGTGACCTGCTCCTCCGGCAGATCACCCTCCCGTCGCCGGAACTCGGCCCCAATCCATTGCGCGACGTCCTGCAATTGCAGCTTCATTCACTTTTTCCCCGGGCCAGCAGGCACTCTCGTGCCACCGCCACATCATCGAACGGTATCACTTGCCCGCCGACAGTCTGAGTTTTTTCATGTCCTTTACCGGCCAAAAGTACCAGGTCCCCCGGCCGCGCTTCCGCGATTGCCAGCTCGATGGCATGACGGCGATCCGGCTCGACCATGACCCTGGCGGAAGTGCCACGCAACCCCGGAAGCACCTGCTCAATGATGGCCAAGGGGTCTTCGGAACGTGGATTATCCGAAGTGACCACCACCACATCGCTGCCCGCGCCGGCCGCGTGACCCATCAACGGACGTTTGCTGCGATCACGATCGCCACCGCAGCCGAACATCGTGATCACCCGCCCGCCCCGTTGAGTCACAAACTCACGGGCCACCGCGATCACATTGCGGAGCGCGTCGTCGGTGTGGGCGTAGTCCACCACTACGGCAAAATTCTGGCCGCAATCCACTGCTTGAAATCGACCCGGCACAAAGTCCAGGGAAGCTGCACCCCGGGAGACCTCTTCCACCGGGAGGCCCCGGGCAACAGCAGCCGCGCCAGCAGCCAGCAGATTATAGACATTCACGCCGCCGGTCAGGCGAGTGGCAATCCGCACTTCGCCCTGCGGCGTAACCATGACAAAGCTCATGCCCGACGGGCTCATATGGAGTTCCTCGGCATGGAAGTCCCCTTGACGCAAACCGTAGGTATACACAACCTCGGCCCGCGTTTGCGCCTTCAGCTGCTCACCATGCGCATCATCCAAATTGAGGACGGCGACCCGTGGCGGGGGCCCGTCGGAGCCATCGAACAGCCTGCGCTTGGCGGCAAAATAGTTCTCCATGCTGCCGTGATAATCCAGGTGGTCGCGGGTGAGATTGGTAAAAATCGCCACGTCGAATTGCAAACCGAACACCCGTTGCTGATCGAGCGCATGCGAGGATACCTCCATCACCGCCTCGGTCGCCCCGCCGTCCACGCCTTCGCGAAATAGCTCCAGCAGGTCACGCGACTCTGGAGTGGTATGGGGGGCGGGAAAAATTCTGCCGGCCGCATGGTACTCAATGGTGCCGGCGAGAACAGTCTTGCGGCCCTGATGGCGTAGCATCGCCTCCAGCAAAAATGCGGTGGTCGTCTTGCCGTTGGTTCCAGTGACGCCGCTGAGTTTGAGCTTGGCCTCCGGGTGGCCGAAGAAATTGGCGGCAAGAGCGGCAAGGGCACGACGCCCATGGGCCACTTCGATCACGGCAACGGACGGAAATTCGGTGGCGGCGGCGAAACCGGCAGCGGAGTCGGTGACGATCGCGTGCGCTCCCTGCGCGACCGCTTGCGGAATATAGCGATTGCCATCCGTGGTGCCGCCGCGAAAGGCAACAAACAGCGAGCCGCCAGACACTTGACGCGAGTCATACTCGACGCCTGTCACCTGAGGACTGGGACCCGCGCGCCGGATCAAATCGACACCGCGCAAAACGACGTCCAGCTCCACTAGCCGGCTCTGCTCTTACGTTGGTGGAAACGCATCGCTGTAAGCTTCGACGACACCGACGCTATCTTGGTGTCGACGAATCCCCGCGCGCGAAGCGAGTCGCGCACACCCGATTCTTTCCCCTCCCCCTTTGGATACACAATCCACAAAGGGAGAGAGCAAGGCAAGCACTCCTTCAACGCGCGATCGAGTTCTGTCTGCGCATTGACCAAAATCAGGACCAGCTCTGCCTCTTTTTCGCCGACCGCAGCCGCCACGGAAATGGCAGCCTTCAACTCCGGACTCTCAACTTCCCCAATGATCGAAAGCCGCGTCTTGGGTGTAATCCCGAGTTTACTGGCGAGGCTGGGGGGAGGAGAGGTTAAGGACTTGGCCCATCGCTGGGCCTCTTCTGGACCAAGACTTAGTTCCACACGCTCCCGGTCTACGTGGAAAATCAACTCTCCACCACGAGCCGCAACACCCACCATGCAAGAAACCGAAATCCGGCGACGGATGCCCTGACGCAGGATGAGCTCGCTGCCTTCCAGGAGCACTTTGCAGTCTCCTTCCTCCTGACCCCACTTGCAGTGACATCTGGCTTCGCGTCCCATGGCTCCCAGTCTACTAGCGGCTGAAGCGGACCACGACTTCGGTACCTGGCGGCACCATGCTCCCGGGCGCGGGAACCTGTTCCCGAGCAATGCCACTGCCCACAATTTGTATGGCCAGTCCCGCGGTCCCGGCGGTCTCAATCACCACCCGCAACGGTTCCCCCACAAAAGAAGGCACCCCGATCTTGCTCTGCGCGTCGACCACGACACCGTGCCCCGCAACTTGAGGAAAATGCGCACTGGCCTCCGATGGTAGCTCCTTCTTCTCTTCCACAGCGGGCCCAGGCGAGGCAGCATGCGGAGCAGCAACTGGTGGGATGGGCGCTGCAGGAACTGCGTTCGAAGCCAACTCGTTCGCCGCCGACGGCGCGGGCTGCTGACCGTTTACTTCATTGCGCAGTGGATCGTCCGCGGGCAGATTGTTGACTTCGGCAAAGAGGGCGGACAAATCCCCCGTGTGTTCGGAGGGTGCATCCTCATTGATCTGCGGGTCCGCATGTTGTTTCGCTAAGTCCGGTGGCGCGACCAGGGTCGTATCGTGGGGTACTCCCAGGTATTCCAGAACATTTTGGGCCAACTCGGCAAATACTGGCGCAGACACCGCGGTTCCGTAATAAGACGGCCCTTTTTGCGGGTTGTCGATGACGATGGCAATGGCGACGACCGGGTTATTGATCGGCGCGATGCCCACAAACGACGCGATGTGCATGGTCTTGGAATAAAGATGCGTTCTCGGATCGACCTTCTGCGCGGTTCCGGTCTTGCCGCCCGCGGAGTAGCCGTTCAGCGCCGCCGGCCTGCCCGAACCATACAGCACCACCCCTTGCATCATCTTGCGCATCTGCGCCGCGGCCATCTCGGAGATGACGCGGTGCGCGCCTGGCGGTAGCGGGTCGGGCATGTCCCCGCCCGGCTTGAATGGAGACGCGTGCAACTTACCCCGCCCTGGAATGAGCACATGAGGCGGCATATAGGTGCCCCCATTCGCGATGGTCGAAACCATGGATACCAATTGCACCGGGGTGACCGCGATCTCCTGGCCAATGGCGATCGAGCCGATCGAAGAAGGTCCCCACTTGCGCACTGGGCGAAGCAGGCCGCGGGTTTCAGCGGGCAATTCCACGCCTGTGCGGGCGCCAAAACCAAAATCGTGAATATATTGGGAAAACTTGTCGGAGCCGACCCGCAACGCCAGCTTCACCGCCGCCACATCGCTCGACACTTCTAGCGCCTGGTGAACCGGAATGACACCGTAGTGTTCGCCCTGGTTATCGTGAATGATCCGCCCCGCAAGTTCGATCTTGCCTCCCTGGCAATCGATCATCTGGTCGGGATTCGTGAGTTTCTGATCCAGGGCTGCCGAGTAAGCCACGAGCTTGAATGTGGAACCCGGCTCATAGACATCGCTGACCGCGTGGTTCTTGAGCAGGCTGGTGGTGGCGTGGCGAAAATCGTTGGGATTGAAGGTGGGGCGAATCGCCAGTGCGAGAATCTGGCCGGTATGCGGGTCTTGCACGACGATGGTGCCATTCGCGGCATGCGTACGTTCGAGCGCCGCGTCAAGCGCGCGCTCGGCCATGAACTGAATATTTTCGTCGATGGTAAGAACCAGATTTTCCCCGGGATCGGGTTCGCGCTCCTGGCTGTCCAGCACGTGCCGGCGTGCATCGAGCGCAGTGAGCATGCGGCCGGACACGCCATGCAGGTCGTGGTCAAACTTGCGCTCCATCCCGCCAAGACCGTTGTCGTCCGTGCCCACGTATCCCAGCACCTGGGCAGCGAGCTGACTGTTGGGATAAAAGCGCTTGAACTCCTTTTGGAAATAAACCCCCTTGAGGTTCAAGGCCTTCACGCGCTCAATCTCCGCTGGGTCAAGCTTGCGCGCAATCCAGGCGAAATTTCTCGAGGCATTCAACCGGGCCGCAATCTGATGAGCGCTGGTGAAGCGATCGGTGGAGTCGGTGTGCACCACCTTGGCGAGGGCTGTCGCAGTCGCCTCATGATCGGAGATTTCCGACGGCACTGCATACACGGAGTCGGCCAACACGGTCATCGCCAGCTCGTGCAGATTGCGGTCGTAGAGAACACCGCGCCGTGGCGCCACCTCAAACGTGCGCTGTTGCTGCCTGGCGGCACGATCCACGAAGTCCTTGTAGTGGACCACCTGCAGCCAAATCAACCGGCCACAGATCAACATGACCCAGCACGCAAAAAAAAGCGAAATGTGCAGGAAGCCGAGCCGCCGCGGCACCAGGCCCGCGTTGACCGGACGCGAAGGCGACGAACCCGGCCGCTGAGCCGGCGGCTCAGCACGCTTCGACTGACGAAAGAAAGGGAGCTGAGTCAACTGCATCTGCACAGTATCTACCGATAGGATCGTTCACGCCTGAAGAAAACCGCACATCCCAATAGCGCGCCTCAATGCAAGCACTACCTTCCCCTTTATCATCCCGAGGAGCCAACTAGCCTGCGGCCACTTAAGGGTCGACTCAACACCACGGGCCACCGCGCGCTCGACGGGTGCCCCATGTTCGCACCAGCGTACGTGGGCCGAAAAAGACGGGCGAAGCCCCTCAAATGCTTTTAGTCGATCCAAGGTACGGTTGTTCATTAGAAGCGAAGCGATCTGCAGTTCTCTCCATCCCAATAACCGGTCCCCGATGCAAGCACCACACTCCCTTGTGTCATCCCGACCGCAGGGAGCGATCTGCAGTTCTACGAAACCCTCATGGATACGTTTTGTCCTTACCGCAAACGAGGAGGCATCGGCGACGCCTGCGCCATGACCGGTGTGCTGGGATCAAACACATTCTCCTGGCGAACCACCTGCCCAGGACGCGGCGCATCCAACCCCAACTTCCGCGCCATCCGATCGATCCGGTGCGGATCGCAAAGCTGCGCCTCGCTCAGCCGTAACTGCCGGTTCTGCTCTTCGAGCAAAGTCCGCTGCTGCTTCTCGGCCTCCACCTTATACCCATACTCGATAGCACTAAAATGCTGCCATCCATAAAACATCACAAATACAAACAGCACCGTCATGGCCGCGGTAAAAATACGCATCTCACGCACCCGCACCGGATCCGCCGCCTTCACCAGCCGGGAATTATCCAGCCGCTTGGCAACAAACACTTCGGGCGTGGGCCCTCGCCGGGCACGCTGCTGCGCCGCAAATAAACGGAGGTTTCGTTCCGCCACCTGCTGGCTTTTCGATCCGTAGTTCAGGTTGTATGCCGCCATTGTTTGCGTTGCCATTTGTGTCCGCCCTTATATTGCCTTCAATTTTTAATTCTCTCCGCGGCGCGCAATTTAGCACTGCGCGCCCGCGGGTTGCGATCCGTTTCCTCTGCGCTCGCCGTCACCGGCTTCCGCGTCAGCACTTCAAAAACCCCTTGCCTCGCGCCCTCGCGCAAAGCGTCTTTTGCCAGCCGGTCTTCGAGAGAGTGAAAGCTGATCACCACCAGCCTTCCTCCGGGCTTCAGCAGCTTCGGCGCTGCCTGCAACAAAGCCTCGATCTCGCTCAGCTCGGCGTTTACATAAATTCGGAGCGCCTGGAAAATCCTGGTCGCTGGATGGATCTGATGGCGGCCTCGCTCAGATTTCATCGCCGGGGCGACGGCCAATAAGACTTTGGCTAGTTGTGCCGTGGTCTTGATCGGCCGCGCCCTGACAATGGCTCTGGCAAATCTCCGCGATCTCCTTTCCTCTCCGAATTCGTAAATCAGGTCGGCGAGAACTTTTTCGTCGGCCTGGTTTACCACTTGTTCGGCGGTCGTGCCCCTCCGCGGATCCATCCGCATATCGAGTGGCCCGTCCGCCTGAAAACTAAATCCTCTGTGCGCTGAATCCAGCTGCATCGAGCTCATGCCAAAGTCAGCCAGCAAACCATCGAGGCTTGCTTCTTCCAGGTGGTGGCTCATGGCGGAGAATGCCTCCCCATAAAGCACCCACTGCGGCATCCGCTCGCCCAACTCTTCGCTCAATGCTTCCAGCCTTGCCCGCGCCAGCTCCAGTGCGTCGGGGTCGCGGTCGAAGCCGATCAACCGGCCCTGCGCGCCCAACTCCCGAGCGATGGCTGATGCGTGCCCTGCCAAACCCAAGGTGGCGTCCACATACGTCCCACCCGCCCGCACATTCAGATATCGAATCGCATCTTGTAAAAGAACCGGCACATGCCGCTCATTACTGCGTTCCATGTGCTCCCCCTTGGGGGCTTGTCCTACATTCCAAAATTCGCCATCGCCTGGCCGTCGTCATCCGTGAACGGCTCGGTCTCCATACGGCTCACGAGCTGCTCGTTGTTTTCGACTTCCAGGTATGTCTGCTTCCCCATCACCGCCACATCCGTGTTCAGCCGGGCCTTTTCCCGCAAGATCTGGGGCAGAAGCAATCGCCCCTGCGCGTCCATTTCCGCCATTTGCCCGTAGTAGCTCACCCGGTCCATAAACTTCTTCTTCGCTTTATCCATGCTGGGAATCAGGGCCAGCTTCGCCTCGATCGCTTCCCACTCCGGCAACGGGTAAATCTCAGCCGTCAGCCCGGTCTTGCTGGTGATAAAGAACTTCGTTCCGTCCCCGTACTTCTCTTCCACCAAACGCTTGTAGTCCGCAGGCAGCTTGAGGCGGCCTTTTTCGTCCACACGCGTTGGGTGATTTCCTCGAAACATCTTCAAATCGCTTCTTTGATCCCACTTTGGACCACTTTTGTCCACATCTTAGCCCACCGTGGGAAGCTGTCAAAAGGGGAAATTCCGGCAAATCATTAAGAGTGAGGGGGTTTTAAGGTTTGGCCGGGAAAAACACAATAGGTAGCACCCTTGCTACCAGTTATCACAACAGAATGTGTTTACCCCGTTGATTCATGCAATGCGAGTAATGCTTGTCAAGCTGAGACAATCACGCTAGGAGTCGTAGCACTTTAGTACCCTAAAATTATAAGTCATTTAGAATCAGCGACGCGCTACGGGGGCCTCCTGGCGCCCCCGCACCTTCCCGTTGACCACATACGCCAAATAAATAAATACCAGCAGGTTGAGAACCGTCAACACGATCTTGAATACGGTCACCCGGCGAATGATCTCGTAAAGCTCCCACGGCAGAAACGAGCCGGTCAGGATCAAGGTGAAGTATTCCGCCCAAGCCTTCTCCAATACCAGACCAATGCCTTCGATCACGTCAAGCACGGCATACAGGAAAATTGCGATGCTGATTTCTTTGAGACGGTGGGTCGTCAACATGGATGCCTTTTCCAACACCACGTTGACGAATCGATTCTCGGGATCGAAGCGCAGCGCCAACGTCGCGCGCAACAGAACCTCCGCGATGTCCCGGTGCAGCAATCTGATGACGCCGAAGCCCATGGAAACAAAAAGGACCGCCTTGAGTAATTTCAAGACGCCAATTGCGATGAGCCAGCGATTGCGGTCTGGATGGGAGTGCGTTGTCAAAACACCGTTTTAGGAACCATGCATTTATCCACTATGCATGCAAGCCGATGATACACCCAGCACTGTCCCGGAAATCCGGTGTGTCCTCCGGGCCCGTACTTACAGTGCAACTAACGCAGTTGAAAGTGGAAGGAACACGATGAACAAGAGAAATGTGATTGCCGTTGCGCTGACCTTGGCATTCGGAATATGCGCACTCAGCGCCTCCGCAGAGAAAGATCCCATGGTTGGTGGTGCAGCGATGTATCCCACCAAAAACATTGTTGAAAACGCTGTTAATTCCAAGGATCACACCACCTTGGTCGCCGCCGTAAAGGCTGCCGGCCTGGTCGAGACGTTGCAAGGGCCGGGGCCTTTCACGGTGTTCGCGCCCACCAACGAAGCGTTCGACAAACTCCCGGCGGGAACGGTCGACACCCTGCTGAAACCGGAAAACCTGGCGCAGCTGAAAAAGATTCTTACCTACCACGTCGTCGCCGGAAAACTGACCTCGAAGGACATCGCCAAGAAAATCAAGGCGGGTGGCGGAAAGGCGATGCTGACCACAGTGGAGGGCGGCACTCTGACGGCAATGATGCAGGGCGGCAAGCTCGTGCTGACCGACGAGAAGGGTGGAACTTCAACGGTTACGATAGCGAACGTGATCCAATCCAACGGAGTGATTCACGTAGTGGACACGGTTTTGATGCCGAACTGACTCATTCCCAACCTTGCTTCTCAGAAGCAGGCGCCCCCGGCGCCTGCTTTTTCTGCGATAGTTTAACAACATGCGCCACAGCTTCCACGCCAAACAGTGGCTTCCCTACCCTAAGGAACAGGTATTCGCTTTCTTCGCCGACCCGGCCAATCTTCCGCCGCTGATGCCCCCTTGGCAACAGACAAAGCTGGAGAGGATCCATCGCGTCGCCCCTCCGGCTCCCGACGCTGCCAATGTTGCCGCCGGCGAAGGATCCATCATCACCATCAGTTTTCGACCCCTTCCAGGAATTCCGTGGCGCCTGGAGTGGGATGCCTGCATCACGAAATTCCGCTGGAACGATTTCTTTTGCGACGAGCAACGGCGCGGGCCCTTTCGCTACTTCCACCATTGTCACCGCATCCTGGAAGAAGAAAACGGCAGCATAGTCAGCGATGCCGTGGAATACGAACTCCCTCTGGGCGTACTGGGGGACTTGGCCAATGGTATAGCGGTCAGACGGCAGATAAAGGCACTCTTCCGTTACCGGCAAAAGATGCTCCTCAAGCTGTTGATCACGAAAGACAACTAGGAGCCTGTTTAGCCCCTGCCCCCGTCATTTGAAAGCAGACTTGTCGCGGCAGGGGCTAAACAGTCTGCGTGAGAACTGGACTGAGGGTCCAAACGGCACTTGATGGGGTGCCCCATGTTCGCGCCAGCGTACGTGGGCCGAAAAGATGGGCGAAACCCCATCAAACGCTTCAGTCCTTGAGGGAAAGCATTCGAAGAATTCATAATCAGCCCACGTTAGCTGGCGCGAACATGGGGCACCCGTCAAGTGCTGTTTGGACCCTTAGTCCAGTTCTCACACACGCTCTAAAGCCCAGTTTGGGGAGGCTCTGGTTGCGGCAGTCGAAAACCATGAAAAAGAAGGCGAATATCGAGCCTCCAGGTCTTCACCACCTTGGGTGAGCCGCAGGCTCATTGGGACACGACTAAAGAGGCCGTAGCGCTTTAAAAAAAAGCGGCTTTACATGCCGCGGAAAAACTCATGCTTTGTATCAGGGCACGACTTTAGTCGTGCCGTAAACGCCTTAAAATAGGATGGGCTTTAGCCCCTGCCACCGCTGGGGCCGCAACAAAACCGAAATTTTCCCCAGCCACTCAAGCCCTGTTTTGGCTCGAGTAGAGTTTTCCTAACGGGCAACTAACCGCTTGCGCGTCTTTTGCTGCAGGTGCGGAGCCAGCTTCTCGAGCGCGCCCTCGACACTGATGCCGTATTTCGCGCGCAGCTGATCCACCTTCCCATGATCAATGAAACGGTCAGGCCAACCGATGCGAACCACCGGCACCTCGATCTGCATGTCGCTCAGGGCTTCGAGAACCGCGCTGCCAAATCCGCCCATCAACACATGGTCTTCCAGGGTGACGACCACGCCGGCCCGGCGAGCATACTCAGCCAGCAACTCGCGATCTAACGGTTTAACGAAGCGGGGATTGATGACTGCCGCCGAGAAACCCAGCTTGTTGAGCTCAGACGCGAGCTGCTGCGCCAACGGCAACAAGGCTCCCAAACCGAAAATCGCCACCTCATCGCCGTCACTGATGATCTCTGCCTTACCAATCGTCAACGCGACTGGGTGAGCCTTGACGGCAGCGCCCGGCCCCGTGCCCCGGGGATACCGAATCGCCGTCGGGCCCGGCTGCTGCAACGCCGTGTACATCATGTCCGCCAGCTCATCCTCATCTTTCGGAACCATGTGGATGATATTCGGAATCCCGCGCAGATAGCTGATGTCGAACAGCCCGTGATGGGTAGGGCCATCGTCTCCGGAAAGTCCACCCCGGTCCATACAGAAGACCACCGGCAAATTCTGCAGGCAAACGTCGTGCACGATAGGATCAAAAGCCCGCTGCAAGAACGTGGAGTAGATCGCACAGAAGGGACGGAAGCCCATCGTCGCCAGCCCGGCCGCAAAGATGACCCCGTGCTCCTCGGCGATGCCTACATCGAAATACCTCCGCGGGTGATGAGGGCGAAACAGATCGAGCGCCGTTCCATTGGGCATCGCGGCGGTAATGGCCACAACTTTGGGATTCTCATCCGCGAGTTTGACCAGCGTTTCCGCGAACACTTCGGAATAGGTGTGCTGACCCGCCGGTGTGGTCTCGCCGGTATCCGGATCATACGGCCCGAGGCCATGAAATTTCTTTTGCTTATCGAGCGCCGGCTGGAAACCTCTGCCCTTCTGCGTAATGGCGTGCAGCAGGACCGGCCGCTCCTGGGTCTTGAGGAACTGAAATGTTTCAATCAGCAGGCTGATGTTGTGGCCGTCCAGCGGCCCGTAATACGTAAGCCCAAACTCTTCAAATAACATGGACGGCCACAGCATGCCCTTGGCCGCTTCTTCAGCTTTGCGCACCATCTGCCGGGCAGTCTTGCCGCCCAGTTTTTCCAACAGGCGCGCCGCCGAATCATGCAGATTGGTGTAGCGCTCGTTGGTAACGATCTTGTGCAGGTAATTGGCAATAGCGCCCACGTTGCGGTCAATCGACCACTCGTTGTCGTTGAGCACGACGATGAGCCGCTTCGTTTGCTGCGCAATGTTGTTGAGCGCCTCAAAACTGATCCCGTTGGTAAATGCCGCATCGCCGGCAAACGCGATCACATTTTCTTTGCTGCCCGCCAGGTCGCGCGCCACGGCCATCCCCAGCGCCGCAGAAAGAGCAGTGCCGGCATGGCCCGCACCATAACAATCGTGCTCGCTTTCCGTGCGCAGCGTGAACCCATTCAGTCCGCCAGGCTGCCGCATGGTGTTGAAACGCGTACGGCGGCCGGTGAGCAACTTGTGAATGTAAGCTTGATGGCTAACGTCAAAGACGAACTTGTCGGAAGGAGTGTTGAAGACGTAGTGCATGGCCAGCGTCAATTCCACAACGCCGAGGTTCGGCCCCAAGTGGCCACCCGTCTTCGATAGTACGAGAATCAGCTGCTCGCGAATCTCTTGCGCCAGTGCCTCCAGTTCGGGCACGGTGAAGCTCTTGATATCCGCGGGCGTGTGAATCGTATCGAGTAATTTCCCCATGGTTGCTCGTGTACTCTCTTCCGCATCGCTCCATCAAAAAAGACCCCATGTGGGGCCTGCTGGCGCGGCTGAACGTACTCTCAAACACGTAGTATACCAATGTTGGCCCGGGGACCCGGATTATCTTTAGGGCAGAGCATCCATGGTCTCAACGGCCGGCTTCTCCACGCCAAATTCCCCTTCCCAGCGGGCGATCACCACCGACGCCAGGCAATTCCCCACCACATTCACGCTGGTACGCGCCATGTCCATTAATGCGTCGATGCCCAGGATCACAAAGATCGGTTCTTCGGGCAAGTGAAACATGGCCGCCGTCGCCAGCAGCACGATCAAAGTGGCGCGCGGCACGCCGGCAACACCTTTGCTCGTAAGCATGAGGGTGCCGACCATAAAGAGCTGCTGCTTCCAGTCCATGGTGATGCCGGCAGCCTGGGCGACGAACACCGACGCCAAGGCAAGGTAAAGGGTGGAACCATCCAGATTAAAGCTGTACCCCGCCGGGATGACAAAACCCACAATACGGCGTGGCACGCCCAGAGCTTCCATCGCCTCCATGGCGCGGGGCAACGCGGCTTCTGAAGTGCTGGTGGCGAAGGCAATGGTTGCCGGCTCGGCGACAGCGAGCAGAAATCTGCGAATAGGCACGCCCGCGAGCAGTGCGGCCGGCAGCAGGCCCACCAACCCGAACGCCAGCAGCCCGGCATAGAGTGTCAGCAGCAGGCGGCCCAGGTTGAACAACACCCCCGTTCCCATTTGCCCCACCGTGTAGGCCATCGCCGCGCCCACCCCCACCGGAGCGTAGTACATCACAACATTGGTGAAGGCAAACATGGTTTCCGTGAGCGATTCGATCACCCGCAGGAGAGGCGCACGATTCTGCATGCTGAGGCGCCCCATGGCCACACCAAACAGAATCGCGAACACCGCGACCTGTAGGATCTGGTTGTCGGCCACAGCCTTGGCAATGTTTTCCGGGAAGGAGTGCAGCAGAACTTCGTCCCAATGCAGCGGAGTCTGCGGCTGGGGAAGTCTCGCCGCCACGTGTGATTGCACCGACAGTCCCACGCCCGCGTGACTGATATTGATGGCCGCCAACCCGACGAGCATGGCGACGGTGGTGAGAACTTCGAAATAGACCAGAGCCTTCAGCCCCATCCTTCCTACGCTGCGCATCTGTCCGTGCGCAGCGATGCCGGTGATGAGGGTGCCCAGAATCAACGGCGCCACGATGGTCTTGATCAAACGCAGGAAGATGTCGCTGAAGACACGCAGGCTGACGGCAAACGCCGGCGCGTCCGCGCCCAGCTCCGCGCCCGCGATCATGGCCCAGAAGATCCAGGCCATCAACGAACGCCGCCGCCACGCCACACCTGCCAGCAGCACCAAACCTGCGAGCCGCAGGGGAAGCCCAAGGTGCACAACCGCGTGGGCGAAGAGTCCGGCACAATAGACAATCATCCCGCCAGCGCCGATCCAATGCTTGCGCAGAAAATTCAATCACCACCTCTATCCTCGTGCTCGCCATCTAACCGGGCTATTACCGCTGGTCATTACCTAAAGGGGAGAGAAAAAGCCGGCCAGACTTCGGTAACCTTCAATCTGCAACTTAGGACCATGGCTGCCATGTTCTCTTATGTTGAGAAAGGCGGATCTCGGGTTAGGATGAACCCAGTCCTTGTCGCCTACCCCCCAACGCGATTACTTTGTGTGCTCTTCGTTCGCATTCTAAAAGATGCCGAGAACCACGATGCTTTTGAGTTCCACACCTGTGCAACACGACGAATCCGAGCGACTCAAGTCTTTGCAGCACTACGAGATTCTCGACACGCTGCCTGACCCCGCGTTCGACGAAATTGCGTACATGGCGGCTTCGGTCTGTAATGCCCCCTTCGCGTTTATAGGCTTTGTTGACTGGTCGCGTGTGTGGTTCAAATCTACCGTCGGGTTCGCCTCCCGGCAAATCCGGCGCACCGGATCGCCCTGCCAATTCCTTTTGCTCGAAGGCAAGCCCCTGCTCATCGACGATGCCTTGACGGATCACCGCTTTGCGCCACCGGGCATCGTGCTTGCCGACGCCGTCAAGTGCCGCTCCTACGCGGCCGCTCCACTCTTCTCCGCCGCGGGCGCAATTCTGGGGACCATCGCAGTTTGCTCTCGCGAGCCCAATGCCTTCACCCGCCGCGAACTGGAAACACTCCAGATTCTCGGCCGGCAGATCTCGACCCGTCTCGAGCTTTACGCCACCGGCCATGTACAGGAAAATGTCCTGCGCTCGCGTCAGCGCTCCGAGCAGGCGCTTACCGTGGAGCGAAATTTTGTCGCCGCGGTGCTCAACACCATCAGCGCGCTGGTGCTGGTTTTCGACACCGCAGGCCGCATCGTCCGCTTCAATCGCGCCTGCGAAGCAATCTCCGGCTACAGTTTCGGTGATCTGGCTGGCCGCTCCTTTCCCGAAGACCTTTTCCCGCCGGAAGACCGCCAAACCGCCATCCGCATCTTCGAACGAGTGCGGGCCGGCAATGCGACCGAGTCCTATGAAATTAACTGGCGAACCAAGTCCGGAAGAATGCGGCGCATCGCCTGGACCGCTACCTCGCTGACCAACGCGCAGGGTGAGGCAAGCTTTGTGATCATGACCGGCGCCGACGTGACCGAACAACGAACCGCGGAAACCGCTCTGCGCACCAGTGAAGAACGGTATCGCCAGCTGGTCGAAAGCAGCCTGGGTTTCATTTGCACCCACGATCTGAATGGCTCACTTCTCTCCATCAACTCGCATGCGGCCGCCACACTTGGGTATCAGCCGGAGGAACTGATCGGCACTCCGTTGCGCGATCACGTTGACCCCGAACATCTGGCCGACTACGACTCCTACTCTGCGGCCCTCGCGCAAGAACCGGATCAGGATCACCAGGGTCGCTTTTATCTGCGCGGCAAGTCAGGCCAGCTTTCGATCGTCGCCTATCGCAACCGGCAAGTGCCTGGGAACGATCCCTTTGTGCTCAGCCATGGCATCGACATCACCGAACAAACCCAGGCCGAAGAGGAGTTGAACGCCCTGACCCGCCAGCATCAGTCAATCCTGGACTCGGTCGGCGACGGCATTTTCGGTATGGATCTGGAAGGCCGGCTCACCTTCATCAATCGCAGCGGAGCGGGCCTGCTCGACTATTCTCCGCAAGACCTCCTGGGACAGGACATGCATACCCTGATCCATCATTCGCGTCCCGACGGCTCGCCGTATCCCAAAGAGGACTGCCCCATCCTCGGCAGCGTGCAGCGAGAAACGCCTCTGCACGTGGACGACGATGTTTTCTGGCGCAAAGACGGTAACTCTCTGCCGGTCGACTATGTTGCCTGTCCTCTGATCGCCAATGGCCGGGTGGGTGGCATTGTCGTTGCCTTCGCGGACGTTACCGAACGGCGCCGGCTGGATCGCATGAAGGATGAATTCATCGCGACTGTGAGCCATGAACTCCGCACCCCGCTCACTTCGCTGCGAGCTGCACTGGGCTTGGTGGTCGGAGGCGCGCTCGAAAAGCATCCGGAGAAGGTTCCGCAAATGCTGGATATCGCCCTGAGCAACTGCGACCGCCTGGTTCGGCTCGTCAATGACATTGTGGACTTTGAGCGCATCGGCAGCGGCAATCTGCCTCTGCACAAAAGCGAATGGAACGCTATCGATCTATTACGCCGCGCAATGGATCCGGAGCGGATGAGCGCTGCCCGTGCGGGCCTCACGTTCCGGATCGACGCGCAGCCGGTCGACGTGAGGGTAGACGGTGACCGCATCTTGCAGGTGCTGGGAAACCTGATCCGGAACGCGATCAAATTTTCTGAGAGTGGCGGCGAGATCCGTCTAGCCGCGTGGACCAGCGGACAACACGAGGTAACCTTCGAAGTCCAGGATCAGGGCGAAGGCATTCCCACAGAAAAACTGGACTTCATCTTTGAGCGCTTCCAGCAGGTCGACGCCTCCGATTCGCGCCTGCGTGGCGGCACCGGCCTAGGCCTCGCCTTATGCCGCGGAATTGTCAATCAGCACGGCGGCCGCATCTGGGCACAAAACAACCCAGACGGCGGCAGCACTCTCTGCTTCACCGTAGAGCGCCACATTCCGGACCCCGAGCCCGCTCTGTAGCGGTACAGTCTTTGCGGATGACAAAGCCCTCAGAAATTCGATGGACCTGAAGCTCTTTCGACCCCACAAACCAATGCCGCATGGAAGCGCCGCCCTCCCCTTGTCATCCCGAGCAGACGACTTGCCTCCGGCAAGTTAAGAGTGGACTGAACAGTGCGGGCCGCCGCGCACTCGACGGGTGCCCCATGTTCGCGCCAGCGTACGTGGGCCGAAAAAGATGGGCGAAGCCCTTCCAACGCTTTTCGACGATCCAATGTACGGTTGTTCATTAGGACCGAAGCGTAGCGGAGCTGAGGGACCCGCAGCTCTGTCGCTCCCAAAAACCAATACCGCATGGAAGCGCCGCCCTCCCCTTGTCATCCCGAGGAAACGACTTGCCCGCGGCGGTTAAGAGTGGAATGAACGGTACGGGCCACCGCGCACTTGACGGGTGCCCCATGTTCGCACCAGCTAACGTGGGCCGAAAAAGCCGGGCGAAGCCCTTCAAACGCTTCTAGTCGATCCAAGGTACGGTTGTTCATTAGGACCGAAGCGTAGCGCAGGGGAGGGACCTGCGGCTCTTTGATCCCAAAAACCAATGCCGCATGGAAGCGCCACCCTCCCCTTGTCATCCCGACCGAAGCGTAGCGGAGTGAGGGACCTGCAGTTCTCTACGGGATTCCCCATGAGGCTGAGGAAAGCGCCCTGATACAAATTTCCCCGACGCCACTTAAAGCACCTGAGAACTCAAATCCACCAGCTCACTCTTCTGAACCACGCAACTGGGCGATCACCGTGAAATCCTCCAGCGTGGTCGTGTCCCCTTTGATATCCCCATTCGTAGCCAGTTCGCGCAGCAGCCGGCGCATAATCTTGCCGCTCCGCGTCTTGGGGAGAGCCTGCGTGAAACGGATATCATCCGGACGAGCCAGCGAGCCAATTTCCTTCGCGACCCACTCCCGCAGCTCCTCCTTGAGTTGCGGCGATGGCGAGTGACTGCTCTCCAGCGAAACAAACGCTGCAATCGCCTGCCCCTTCAATTCATGCGGACGACCCACCACGGCCGCCTCCGCCACCTTGGGATGCGCCACCAGAGCGGATTCCACCTCCATGGTCCCCAACCGGTGCCCGCTCACGTTGATGACGTCATCGACCCGCCCCATCAACCAGAAGTCGCCGTCCACATCCACGCGGGCGCCGTCACCGCTGAAGTAGCAGCCGGGAATCTCAGACCAATACGTCTTGGCATAGCGTTCCGGATCGTTGAAGATGGTCCTCGCCATCGAGGGCCAGGGCTTGCGGATCACCAGCAATCCCCCGCTCCCCGCAGGCACAGTTTCTCCCTCTCGATCCACAATCGCCGCGTCAATCCCAGGAAACGGACGCGTGGCCGAACCCGGCTTGGTGGGAACGGCGCCCGGCAGCGGCGCCAGCATAATGGCTCCAGTCTCCGTCTGCCACCAGGTGTCGACAATAGGGCAGCGGCCCTTGCCGATAATCTCGCGATACCAGATCCAAGCCTCCGGATTAATCGGCTCCCCCACCGTACCCAGAAGGCGAAGACTGGCCAGCGAATGCTTCAGCGGATAGTGGTCACCCCACTTGATGCACGCGCGAATCGCTGTGGGAGCCGTGTAGAAAACCGTGACCTTGTGATCATCGACAATCTTCCACAGGCGATCCGACTCCGGATAATTCGGCGCCCCTTCATACATGACCGTCGTGACGCCGTTCTGCAGAACGCCATACAGAACGTAGGAGTGACCGGTCACCCAGCCGATATCCGCCGTACACCAGTAAACATCGTCCGGCTTGAGATCGAAAATCAGCTTGCTGGTGAGGTACGTCTGCACCGAATATCCCCCGGTTGTGTGCACCAGCCCCTTAGGCTTGCCCGTGGTCCCCGAGGTGTAAAGGATATACAGCGGATCCTCCGAGTCCAGCGGTTCGGCCGGACACTCCGCCGGCGCAGTTTTGGAGAGATGATCCCACCACTGATCGCGCCCGTCCTTCATGTTCACCGGCGAGCCCGTGCGCCGGTAAACCACGACATGCTTCACCGTGGGACAGTTGGCCAGGGCCTCGTCGACAATCGGCTTCAGCCGCACTTCCTGCCCCCGGCGAAAAGAACCATCCTGGGTGATCACCGCCACGCACGAGGCATCATTGATGCGGTCTACCAGGGCATTGGCCGCGAATCCCCCAAAAATAACGGAATGCACAGCGCCAATGCGAGCGCAGGCCAGCAGGGCTATGGCCAGTTCCGGAGTCATCCCCATGTACACCGCAACCCGGTCGCCTTTGCGGATTCCCAGCCCCTTGAGCACATTGGCGAATCTCTGCACCTCGAGATGAAGGTCTCCATAAGTGAGCTTGCGAATTTCGCCCGGCTCCCCTTCCCACAGAATGGCGACTTTATCTTTGCGGCCGCTGAGAGCATGGCGGTCGACGCAGTTGTAGCAAAGGTTGATTTTGCCGCCGCCGAACCACTTGGCATTTGGCAGCTCCCATTCCAAAACGCTGGTCCAGGGAGCAAACCAATGCAACTCGCGGGCAATCTCGGCCCAAAAGCCTTCAGGATCCGCAATCGAACGACGGTAAAGGGTCTCGTACTCCGCCAGACTCTTCACGTGCGCCTGGGCGGCAAACTCCGCCGGAGGCGGAAAGACTCGATGCTCGCGCAGGATAGAACTCAAATTGGGATGGATGGTGCCGGTTTCCATGGCCTCTGCTCCGTTTCAGTGCGTTTGGTAGCGCTGCTGCTGCCATTCCCAGGCGCTGCGCACAATGTCATCGAGCTGGGTGTATTTCGGCTTCCAGCCGAGCTCGTTTTCTATCTTGGCCGAGCCCGCGATCAGAACCGCGGGATCGCCGGGCCGGCGTGGCATTTCCTCAACCGGAATAGGGCGGCCGGTCACCCGGAGCGCCGACTCCACCACTTGCCGGACGGTAAAGCCATGTCCATTTCCCAGGTTGTAGATCATGCGCTCCCGCTGCTCGAGGCCCTGGAATGCCAACAGGTGGGCCTCGGCGAGATCCTGAACATGGATGTAATCGCGGACACACGTGCCGTCCGGCGTGGCATAGTCCTGACCAAAGATTTTTATACTCTGCCGCCGCCCTAGAGCCACGTCGAGAATAAGCGGAATCAAGTGGGATTCCGGCTCGTGGTCTTCTCCGCGGCCGGGAATAGCGCCGGCGACGTTGAAATAGCGCAAGCTGGCATAGCGCAACCCGTGGATACGGTGAATCCAGGAAAGCATCTGCTCCACCAGCAGCTTCGACTCCCCATAGGCGTTGGTCGGAATCAGCGCCGCATCCTCCACGATCGGGGTGCTCACCGGTTCTCCGTATACCGCGGCCGTCGAAGAAAAAACCAGCCGGCGTAAATTATGCTTCACCATTGCTTCCAGCAAGGTCAGCGTTGCCGCGGTGTTGTTCCGGAAGTACAACTCCGGTTTTTTCATGCTCTCGCCCGCCTCGATGAGCGCGGCAAAGTGCATCACGCCGGTGAAGTCCTCCCCGGCCAATACCTGGTCAAGCCTCTGGCCATCAGCCACATCGCCTTCGATCAACGTGGCTCCTTGCGGCACCATGGAAGGCCGGCTATGACAAAAGTTGTCGTAAACGACAACGGTGTGCCCTCGATCCAACAGGAGCTGGGTCACAGTACCACCGATATAACCTGCACCACCCGTAACTAGAATCTTCACGCCTTCGCTATTCCTTCTTATATTCTGGAGAAAGAGTCAAAATGGGTCTCCTCGCTGCAACTACCATTGTGGTACTTTTGGGCCCGCTGATCAGGTTTAACATGGCGCCCCGGTGAGGTTTGCGTCGTACGATAGCGGTGCTGGTGTATGGGCCACGCTCATCAGGTTTATCATGGCGTGCCCAAAAGCGGTTGGGTGAGCTAGTGCCTGTGGCGGTTTTGCGAGTTTTTGCTCTGCCCCCGAAGTTGAGATTTGACGCTATGGCTCTCTTCACGCCCTATCCATACACTTCTGTTTCCAACCGCTCCACCTTTGGGTTACTGCATCCCCGCCTAATCTCGTCTATCGTGACTTTAGCCGCAAGTACTTTGGTACCGCGGTTTTACGAGTTGCTGAGGTCATTACTGGCTGCAGGTTTCTCGGCAGGGCCCCGGGGGTCGAATCATTTGTCTCGGGTGTGCGTCTGTTTGAATGTTCGAGTTGATTCAACTGCTGTTTTTTTTACCCCGATGGCTCGCACATAACCGTACGACTAGAGAGAACTAGGGAACTTCAATTATGCCGAAAGATCTTCAGAATCGCGAAAACTTGGGAAGCTTCGGACTCCTTCCTGAACCGGAGGGCCGTTGGGGCTCCTTTGGGGCTAGCATGGTCGGCAACGTTATCGTTGCCTCCCTGCTGATCCTGCTGACCGCGGCGGTCCATAAGGTGGAGAAGCAGAAGTATAACCAGACGCTGATTTTTCCCCAGGAAGTTCCGCCACCACCGCCGCCCAAGATCCAGCCACCCAAAATCAAGGTGATTGCGCCACCCCAGCCCCAGGTGGTGAAACTGGATCCGCCGAAGATCCAGATGCCCAAGATCCAGCCGCCGCCGGAGCTTCCCAAACCAGTGAAGCTCGAACAGGAGCAACCGAAGCTGCCCCCGGCGCCACCGAAGGCAGTGGCGCCTCCACCGCAGCCCAAAGTTGGTTTGTTCGCCAGTCCGAAACCAACCGAAGTGGCCAACAACCAGGTCAAACCGGACCTGAAAACAGGTGGCTTCGGCGATCCGACCGGGGCTAAACCTAACCCCAACAGCACCAAATCGCAGTTGGTGGCTACCGGATCCTTCAACGCCGCCCCAGGCCCGGACGCCGGCGCAGGCGCAGCCCGTAAGGGCGCGGTTTCCGGTACCTCCTTCGGCGCTGGAGTGGCCAATGGAGTTCCCGGCGGACACGATATGGGCAAGGTGGCTTCCGCCGGGTTCGCGAACGGCGTCGTTGGCGGCACCGGCAAGCCCGGCGCCACGGGAACCGTGGCAAGCGCCGGTTTCACCAACAACATCGGCAACGCACCCACCCAGGTCGCCATCAAGACCACCGAACCGGCGTTCGTTCCGCCGGTGGTGATCTCTGAGCCGCATCCGCAGTACACGCCGGAAGCTGCGCAATTGCACATCCAGGGTGAGGTAACTTTGCAGGTGCGTTTTCTGGCAAGTGGTCAGGTAGAGGTATTGCGCGTAGTAAACGGGCTAGGGCATGGTCTCGATGAGGCGGCAAAGCGCGTCGCCGAACAGATCCGGTTCAAGCCCGCGGAAAAAGATGGGCATCCGGTTGATCACACGACCTTGATCCACGTGACCTTCCAGCTGGCCTAGCCGGCGTTTTTGCCCAAGTCTTACAGGTTTTTCAGTACCAGGAAATCGTTGTTAAGTTACAGGAGCCAGGAAATGACCCTGCGTCGAGTTTGGATTACCAGTCTGCTGCTGACGCTGACCGCGTCTGTGGCACAGGCCAAAACCAAGTATCAGCCCCCCCAGCCTCTCTCGCCAGAGCAGGCAGCGCTGGTGCAGAAAGCGATCGCCGCGGAAAAGGTCACCATCAAGCAGATCCAGAAGCATTCTCCGCTGGTGCAGACCTACATCCAAAACATGCGGCCGGACCAGACGCTCTACGCGGTCCCGGAATCCGATCAGTACCTTCTGGGGCGGGTTGACTTCGGTAAGTCCATCACCGACACCTCCTACTCCGAGCAGCCAAGCTCCAAGGGTCTGTTCAAGGGTTCGCTCAAGTACGTTTCGGGCCTGACCAAGGCGTTCAAGATGCAGTACATCTCCGCCGGCTTCATGGAGATGATGTTCCTGGATCCCATCTCCTTTGACCAGCAACACTACGACTTCACCTACGTGCGGCGCGATTTCCTGGGCGCCGTGCGCACCCTGGTTTTTGACGTCCACCCCAAGCCAGGCACCGGCAGCGGCCGCTTCACCGGCCGTATCTGGGTTGAAGATCAGGGCGGAAATATCGTCCGCTTCAACGGCACTTACACCGGCGGCAACCAGGACGACGATAGCTCCAGCTACTTCCACTTCGACAGCTGGCGCGAAAATCTGCAGCCCGGATTGTGGCTGCCCGTGGGCGTCTACGTCGAAGAGACGCAGAAGAACTCCGAACACCCGGTTTCGTTCAAAGCCCAGACCTACATCTGGGGATACAGCCTGAAGCTGCCCACCCACGAAACTGACAACGAGTCGATCAAGATCGACGACGTGCAGGACCAGAGCGAACAGAGCCAGGACCTGAGCCCGCTGCAAGCCCAGCGGGAGTGGATCACCCAGGCCGAGGAGAACGTCCTCGATCGCTTGGTGCAGGCTGGGTTGCTGGCCCCGCCCAGCGACTTCGACAAAATCCTGGAGCAGGTGACCAACAATATCGTCATCGGCAACAACATTCAGATGTCCGATACGGTTCGCTGCCGTGTCCTGCTGACTGCCCCGTTGGAATCGCTGGCGGTCGGCAACACCATCATCCTGAGCAAGGGCTTGATCGACGTGCTGCCGTTTGAAGCCGATCTGGCAGCCGTGCTTTCCTTCCAACTGGCGCACGTTGTCTTAGGCCATCACATCGACACCCGCTACGCCTTCAACGATCGTCTTCTCTTCCCTGACGAGGCGACCTTTGAGCGCATTCACATGTCCCATTCGGATGCTGACAACGAACTGGCCGCCAAGAAGGCCGTCGAACTGTTAAACCATTCCGTGTATGCCAACCAGCTCTCGCAGCCGGGCCTCTTTCTGGCCCAACTCAACGATCGCTCCAAACAACTCACAGCTCTCAATACGCCGCGGATGGGCGATTCGCTGCTGCGTCCGTCCGGAGAGCCCTGGCTGAATGCGCTGATCTCCAAAGCGCCCAAGCTGGACATAAACAAGCTGGATCAAATCGCTGCCCTGCCCTTGGGTAGCCAATTAAGAATCGATGCGTGGGACGACAAGGTGATCCGGCTGAACTCCAAGCAGGTACCGATCATGAATGCCCGCGACAAGATGCCGTTCGAGGTAACGCCGGTCTTCTTCCGCTTGACTCGCTTCACGGCCCCTGTGGTCGCGCCCACCGCACCGGCAGCAGGAGCCGCAGAAAACACCGCTCCCGCAGTCGAAACGCAGCAGAGCGCGGCTCCCGCTCAAGCCGCTTCGGCACAACCCAGCCCACAGTAGTACGCAACGAAAATCACCAGCATTTTCCTCAACCTAACGCACGTGCACAGCGGGGTAGACTTGATCTACCCCGCTTGGCTTTTAGGGGAGATCCTTGTATGGTGCGCATGATCAAAAAGTATTTACTGGCAACCCTGATTTTCTTTTTGCTCTCCTCCTCGTTGAGTTCCCTACATGCCCAAGCAACTCCAGCTGCCCGCGGTGGCGCTCATCTGGTAGGCGGCGGTTTTGTCTCCGATTACAGCCCGGACTATGGTCCGAATCGGCTGATCGGCCTAGGCGGCTTTGTGGATCTGAACCTGCGCGGGCATCTCGGTGTCGAAGGCGAGGTTCGCTTTCTCCGGTTCAGTCAGACCTATGACGTACATCAGGACACCTACAATCTCGGTCCCAGATACCGCTGGCGCTTTCGCCGTTACGAACCGTACGCGAAGTTTATGGTGGGCAACGGCCAATTCAACTTCCCATTCAGTTACGGTCACGGAGGCTACCTGCTGCTCGCGCCGGGGGGCGGCCTGGACATCCACATCCACCGCTTCACGGTCCGGGCGGTTGACTATGAATACCAGCACTGGTTCAATTTTCAGCACACGTCCCTATCCCCGGACGGCTTCAGCACCGGCATCGCCTACCGCATCTTCTAATCCAGGAAACATTCTCTATCCAGGAAAACTGTTCCAAAGTCCCGCAGGGACGACCGAGAGTAGCCCATGGACGTCAGTCCTGGGTAAATTTGAAGATATGATCGAGTCCCGTAGGGACGGCTGAACGCTCCATAAGCCGTCACACAGCCGCAGCCAGTCAGGGCTAAACAGGCTGTGGAAAAACCCATGTTTTGTATCAGGGCACGACTTTAGTCGTGCCGTAGAGGGCTAAAAATTGATGGGCTTTAGCCCCTGCCTCCGTCATTTGCCAAGCAAATCTGCCGTGTCAGGGGCTAAAGCCCAGGTTCTTTTAAGCCTTTACGGCACGACTAAAGTCGTGCCCTGATACAAAACATGAGTTTTTCCGCAGCCTGTTTAGCCCCTGAGGTATTCCCCTGGACGGACCCGTACCCAAGCGGCTAAAGCCGCCTCATTTGAAAGAAATAAGGCACGGCCTGAAGCCGTGCCTTTCGTACAGGGAATAGCCCATCTAAAATCGTAATTTGGACAGCTCTAGTTCTCAGCCGTTTAGAAGTGGTAGGCGATGCCGATGACGGGATTGTAGACATTATAGAAACGCCCGGTCTTCTGCGGATTCAACCCAAAATTCGGCGTCTTCATCAGCAATCCGCGATACTCCGCACGGATATCCCAACTAGGGCTGATCTCGTACGCTACCCCGCCCCCATACATGGCCCCGAGGATCGTCTGCTGCTTCACATCGAGTTGCGTCGTGCTCGCGTCGTCCAGCGGAGAAAACATGAAGCCCGCCGGGCCCGCCTCAAGAAACGGGTTCCAGTTCTTGAACGTCTGGTTCAACACGTAGGCTGCGGAAAACTCCTGCATCCGGTCGTGCACTCTCACGTTATTAAAACTGGTGTAGTACTTCTGCGCATTCTGCGCATATTGATAGTTGACTTCGAGTCCGCTCCGCGGAGTCAGCATGTAGCGATAGCTTATAAGGCCGCCCAGTCCGTAGGTCCCGGTCTGCTGGACATCGTTGCCGGTGATGAAGGGGGGAAAAATGCCGGTCACGCTCAGACTTATATCCTGGCGGCTTTCCTGAGCCTGACTCGCCACTGCCATGAACGGCAGCAGCAGGAACAACAACAACGTTTTCTTCATTCGTTCGACAACCTCTCGCCTGTGGGCCACTTCCAGCAATTGTACCTGCGCCTAGAACGGTTTCCCAGCGACTCTGCCCCACCAGAGATCGCCTAGTGTGCTTTTCCTTGAGAGAAAGCCACGTAAGTATCCTTGACTCCGGAGCACACCTGCCGGGAGACCGTTAGCCTGTTCGTTCGACACGAAACTCATAAGGCGCGCCGCGCTCCAGCGAAAGCGACCGGACCACCTTCAGAAACGCGACTGCGGCGTGAGACAGATTGGCATGCTTACGATGCACGAGGCGAAGATGACGCTCAAAACGAAGCGCTTCCACCGGCACCTTAACCAACTCCCCACTGCTGAGCTCCCTGCCGACCGTCAGTCCGGGAACCAGGGCCACACCGTTCCCCATGGCCACAAAACGCTTGACCGCCTCCAGGCTGGGTAACTCCACTCCCATATTCAACGGCGTTTTATGTTTTTCAAAGGCCGCGACCACCTGCCGGCGCACCGGCGACGTCACGTTGTGGGCGATGAAACTTTCCGCCCCTAAATCCTCGATCGCCACCGTCTTCTCTTTCGCCAAGGGATGATCGGGGTTCACCACAAACGCTAGCTCATCTGTATAGACCGAAATGGACTTGAAAAGATCACCATCCGGACGGAAAGAGAGGATACCGAACTCGACCGAGCGCTCCAACAGATCGTCGGGAATCCTGCTCGCCAGCGAACGCTGGACACTCACCGCGATTTGCGGGCAAAGGCGACGAAACCGATCCAGCACCGGAAGCAGATAAAGACAGGTAAACTCATTGGCGGCAATCAGCAGCCGGCCGCGATCAAGCGATTTCAGCTCCTCCATCGCGCTGGCCGCTTCCGTCCGAAGGGTCAACATGCGGCGCGCGTAATCGCGCAGCACCTCACCGGCTGCAGTCAAGGTCCCGTCCCGTGCGTTGCGTTCAAACAACACCTCTCCGAGATCACCCTCCAACTTCCGGACAACCTGGCTGACCGCGGGCTGGGTACGATGCAAACGCTTGGCGGCGCGGGAGAATCCCTTTTCATCGGCGACGGCCAGAAAAGTCTCCAACTGATGAATATCCATAAGCCCTCCTAGCTAGCCTGCGCGCCCGCACCCACTACTATAAGCATCTTTTATGCTTTTTAGAAGTTATATAAATTTGATCTATAGCTCGGAATACGTGAGAATAACTTCAGGTGGCGCCTCGATGAACCAGGATCGGGTTTTCTTCTTCGATACCACGCTGCGCGACGGCGAGCAGTCGCCGGGCTGCAGCATGAACATCCCGGAAAAGCTGCGCATGGCCCACGCCCTGGAGGCCTTGGGCGTAGACATCATTGAGGCCGGCTTCGCGATTGCCTCTCCGGGCGACCGCGCCGCGATCAGCGAAATCTGCCGTGAAATCCGCGGCCCGCGCATCGCCTCGCTCGCCCGCGCCCGTAGCGAGGATATCCAAGCCGCCGCCCATTCCATAGAAGACGCCGACCGCGCCCGGATCCATGTGTTCCTGGCGAGCTCGGACATTCACCTCGAGCACAAGCTGAAAATCTCGCGCGCCGAGGCGCTGGATCAAACCGGTTCCGCCGTTCGCCTGGCCTGCACCTACGTAGACGACGTGGAGTTCTCGCCCGAAGACGCGACCCGAACTGACCCCGACTTTCTCTGCAAAATGGTCACCGTAGCCATCGAGGCCGGAGCAACGGTGATCAATCTGCCCGACACCGTCGGCTATTGCGTTCCGAACGAGTATGGCGCCATGTTCCGCATGTTGCGGGAACGCGTTCCCCAGGTCGCCGGGATCACCCTCTCTTCCCATTGCCATAACGACTTGGGCATGGCCGTGGCGAACAGCCTGGCAGCGGTCGAGGCAGGGGTGCGGCAGATCGAATGCACCATCAACGGCATCGGTGAGCGCGCCGGGAATGCGGCCCTGGAAGAATTGGCTGCGGCCATGTTGGTCCGCAAGGATAAGTTCCCCCACACGCACGGGCTGGTGCTGGATCAGCTCTACCCAGCCAGCCAGTTGCTTTCGGAACTCATTAGTTGCACCCCGGCTCCGAACAAAGCCGTAGTCGGCAGCAACGCGTTCGCGCATGAGGCGGGCATTCACCAACATGGCATGCTCGCCAATCCCTTGACCTACGAAATCATGACCCCGGCCTCGGTGGGCGTCCCCAACAACCGCATGGTCCTGGGCAAGCATTCCGGCCGCCGGGCCATGGCGCACCGGCTCAAGGAACTCGGCTATGTCCTCGATGCCGCCGAGTTGGATGAGGTTTACCACCGTTTCAACGAACTGGCGGATCGCAGAAAAGCCGTCTTTGACCAGGACCTCATTTCCCTCCTGCCGGGACATCACCGGCGGACAGCGGAGCTACAGGAGATTAGCGACAAATGAAATTGAAAGTTCTGGTCTGCGCAGGAGACGGGATAGGACCGGAAGTAACGCGGGAAGCGGTGCGCGTCCTGGTCTCGGTGGCGGAGTTCGGCGGCTACGACTTCCAATTCACCGAAGCCTTGATCGGCGGCATCGCCATCCGCCAGACCGGCACGCCGCTGCCTGCAGCCACGCTCGATGCCGCGCTCGAAAGCGACGCAGTCCTTCTGGGCGCCGTGGGCGGTAATGAATTCAATGCCCTGCCCCCCGACCGCCGGCCCGAAGCAGGCCTGCTCCAACTGCGCCAGGCGCTGGGAGGGTTTGCCAATCTGCGTCCCTCGTTCGCCTATAAGGCGCTATCGGCGAACTCGCCGCTACGCCCGGAGGTGACCGACGGCGCCGACATTCTATTTATCCGGGAACTCCTTGGCGGCCTGTACTTTGGCGAACCCCGCGCCTGGAACCGCGAAACCGGAGCGGCGTGGAACACCATGCGCTACACCCGCGATGAGGTCGTCCGGGTGGCCCGCGTGGCCTTCGATTTGGCTGGAAAACGGCGCAAAAAGGTCACCTCGGTCGACAAGGCGAATGTGCTCGAGGTGTCGCAACTATGGCGCGCCACCGTGATCGAGATCGCCCAGCAATACCCCGGCATCACGTTGGAACACCAATATGTCGACGCCTGCGCGATGCACCTGATGAACACCCCGCGCAACTTCGACGTAGTCCTGACCGAAAACCTCTTTGGAGACATTCTCAGCGACGAAGCCGCAGTGATTACCGGGTCGCTCGGGATGCTGCCGTCCGCGACCATTGGTGGCGCGGTCAATCTTTATGAGCCGGTCCACGGCTCCGCTCCGGACATAGCCGGCAAAGGGATAGCCAATCCTTTGGGCGCTATCCTGACCGCGGCCATGCTGCTGCGCCACTCCGCCAACCTGGAGCAGGATGCGCAAGCGATCGAGCTGGCGGTCCGCAAGGTTCTGGAGCAGGGCCACCGCACCGCCGACCTACTCCGCGCAGAGCAATCCGGGCAGCAGACATCCACGCAGGAGATGGGCAAGCTGGTGCACCAGGCGCTAAACGAAATCATCGACCGCCGGCAAGCCCTGCACGCTGTCTAGTACCGCTTGAAGGGTACGGGCTTTAGCCCGTACGTAAGAGGAAGGAATATCGAGGGCTTTAGCCCCTGAGGACTTTGTTTCGGAAATAAAACCATGGCTCGGTTTGAGTAGCTTTACCGGTTGCGGAGATGCGTTGCCTTATATCAGGGCACGACTTTACAGGCTCCAGAAGAACTAATGCCCTGTATCAGGGCACGACTTTACGAGCTGCGGAAAAGCTCATGTTTTGTATCAGGGCACGACTTTAGTCGTGCCGCCAAAACGCCGCAATATCGAGGGCTTTAGCCCCTGAGGGATTAGTTGAGGAAACAATGGCTCGGTTTGAGTAGCTTTACCGGTTGCAGAGATACGTTGCTTTACATCAAGGCCCGGCTTTACAGGCTGCGGAAAAACTAATGCTTTGTATCAGGGCACGACTTTAGTCGTGCCGCAAATGCCTGAAATGATGATGGGCTTTAGCCCCTGCCACAGCCGGAACTGGACAGATCTAAAGGAAAACACTATGTCGCATACCGCAAGAACGATGTTGGAGAAAGTCTGGGACTCACACGTTGTAATAGCGCCGGAAGGCGAGCCGGCACTCCTGTACGTCGATCTGCACCTGCTGCACGAGGTCACCTCGCCCCAGGCATTTGAGGGCCTGCGCCTGGCAGGACGAACCGTGCGCCGTCCCGATCGAGCGGTGGCGACGGTGGACCACAACGTCCCCACCACAACCAATCGGCTGGTCATTGACGACGCAATCGCGGCCAAACAAATGGACGCCCTGCGCGCAAACTGCCGCGACTTTGGCATTCCCCTCTACGACGTTGAATCCCCCGAACAAGGGATCGTGCACGTCATCGGCCCGGAGTTGGGGCTCACCAAACCCGGCATGACGATCGTTTGCGGCGACAGCCACACCAGCACCCACGGAGCCTTCGGCGCATTGGCCTTCGGTATCGGCACCTCCGAAGTGGAGCACGTCCTGGCTACCCAGTGCCTCCCGCAAGCTCGGCCCAAGACCTTTCGCATCACGGTCGACGGCGAACTCGCCCCAGCGGTGACTGCCAAAGACATTGCATTAGGCATCATCGGCCACATCGGAACCGCCGGCGCCACCGGCTGCGTGATCGAGTACGCCGGATCCGCCATTCGCGCCCTCTCCATGGAAGGGCGCATGACCCTATGCAACATGAGCATTGAGGCAGGTGCCCGGGCAGGCATGATCGCGCCCGACCAAACCACCTTCCGCTACCTGAAGGGCCGGAAATTCAGCCCCACGGGCGCCGACTGGGACCAAGCCGTAGCCGAGTGGGAGTCGCTAGCCACCGATCCCGGCGCGGTCTTTGATCGAGAATTGCTGCTCCACGCCGAAGACCTGGCGCCGTTCGTCACCTGGGGCACCAATCCCGGGATGGTCATCCCTGTCACCGACCGGGTCCCCAATCCCGCCGCCAGCGCCTCGGCAGCAGAACGCAGCGCTTGGGAGCGCGCCCTCGAATACATGGCCCTGGAGCCAGGCAAGGCGATCGAAGAGGTGGCCATCGACCGTGTCTTCATCGGCTCCTGCACCAACGCCCGCATCGAAGACCTGCGCTCTGCCGCCAAGGTAGTCAGCGGGTACCACGTGCATCCTCAGGTGCGTGCCATGGTAGTACCGGGCTCACAGCAGGTGAAGCGCCAAGCAGAGGCCGAAGGACTGGATGAGGTCTTCCGGGCGGCTGGTTTCGACTGGCGCGAACCCGGCTGCTCCATGTGCCTGGGCATGAACCCGGACATCCTGGCGCCCGGCGAACGCTGTGCCTCGACCAGCAACCGTAACTTCGAAGGACGCCAGGGACGCGGGAGCCGCACTCACCTGGTAAGCCCCATGATGGCCGCCGCAGCAGCAGTATCCGGCCACTTCACGGATGTCCGTAAATGGCATTTCAATCCAATTCCGCAGGCAGTGGAGTCAATCCAATGAAGCCATTCCGCAAGCACAAGGCGATCGTCGCGCACCTGAATCGCGAGAACGTCGACACCGACCAGATCATTCCCAAGCAGTTCCTCAAACGGATCGAACGCACCGGCTACGAAGACTTTCTCTTCTACGATTGGCGGCGCATCCAGGAAGGGCCCAACGCGGGCTCCCCGCATCCGGATTTCATCCTCAATCATCCCGACTACCGGGATGCCGGCATCCTCGTGGCAGGCCGGAACTTCGGCTGCGGATCCTCCCGCGAACACGCGGCTTGGGCGCTCTCAGACTATGGATTCCGCTGCGTGATCGCTCCCTCGTTCGCCGACATTTTTCATTCGAACGCCGGCAAGAACGGGCTCTTGCTGGTCACCCTACCCGAAGACCAGGTGCAGGCGATTATGGAACGTGCTGCCACCCTTCCCCGCTACGAACTAACGGTCTCATTAGAAGATCAAACGCTGCACGATGACCATGGACTCTCCGTCAGCTTCTCCATCGATCCCTTCCGTCGCGAGTGCCTGCTCTTGGGTCTGGACGACATCGGGTTGTCCTTGAAACATGGCGGTGCGCTCGAAAAATTCGAACAGCGCCACGATCAGGAATTCTGGCTTGCCCCGCGGTACCAAGGAGCTATATGAGCATGCACGAAAAGACCCGGCTTACGGGCGCAGAGATTCTCTGGGCAACTCTTGAAGGCGAAGGTGTACGCGAGGTATTCGGTTATCCCGGCGGCGCGATACTGCCTGCCTACGACGCACTGCGGAAGTTCCCTATCCGCCACATCCTCGTCCGTCATGAGCAGAGTGCGGTGCACATGGCCGATGGCTATGCACGCGCCTCCGGCCGGGTTGGGGTAGCGATTGCCACCTCCGGTCCAGGCGCCACCAACATGGTGACCGGCATCGCCACCGCCATGTTGGACTCGATTCCCGTGGTCTGCATCACTGGCCAGGTCGGCAGCAAATTCCTGGGAACAGACGCCTTTCAGGAGGTAGATATCACCGGGATCACCCTCCCAGTCACCAAGCACAACTACGTGGTGACCCGCGCCGAGGATGTCGCCCCCGCACTGCGCGATGCTTTCCGCGTAGCCGCCTCCGGCCGCCCTGGACCTGTGCTGGTAGACATCACCAAGGACGCACAGCAGGCCACGGCGGAGTTCGACTTTGCGGCCGCTGCGCCGGAGAAAACCCGCAGCCACCCCATGCTAAGCGTGTTGGAACCCAGCATTGCCGAGGCGGCAGAGCTGATCATGGCTGCCAAGCGGCCCTTGATTCTTGCCGGGCACGGTATCATCCATTCCGGCGCGACCCGGCACGTGCTGGCGTTGGCGGAGCGGGCGCAAATCCCCGTAGCCTGCACCCTGCTCGGATTGGGCAGCTTCCCCGCGTCCCACAAATTGAACCTGGGCATGATGGGCATGCACGGCGAGTCGTGGGTGAACCACTCCATCCAGGAAGCGGATCTCCTGATCGCCTGCGGCATGCGTTTTGACGACCGCGTTACCGGCACGCTGTCCACCTACGCGCAAAAGGCTAAGAAGATCCACATCGACATCGATCCTTCCGAAATCAACAAGAACGTGCCCGTGCAGGTGTCGTTAATCGGCGACCTGGCGGAAGTACTGGATCAGCTCTTGCCGCGGATCGGCACCCGCAACGGCGCCGCCTGGCTCGAAGCCATCGACCGGGTGAAGGGCGATGCCGCGGTGCTGGATATCAAAAACCTGCCTGACAGCGGGCATCTTTACGCGGCCCATGTGATCCACGATCTCTGGCATGCGACCTCAGGACATGCCGTGATTGCAACCGACGTAGGCCAGCACCAGATGTGGGAAGCGCAGTATTACAAACATGAAGATCCGCGCTCTCTGATCACTTCCGGCGGCCTGGGAACCATGGGTTTCGCCTTGCCTGCGGCCATCGGAGCCAAGATCGCCTGCCCAAACAAAGAAGTATGGGCCATCGCCGGCGACGGCGGCTTTCAGATGACCTGTCCTGAGCTGGCAACGATTGTTCAGGAGAAGTTGGATATTAATATCGCCATTATCAACAACGGTTACCTCGGCATGATTCGCCAGTGGCAGGAGACCTTTTATGACAAGAACTACGAGTGCTCGCCGATCTTTTCCCCCGACTTCGTCAAGCTGGCAGAAGCCTTCGGCATCCGCGCCGTGGCGGTGAAAACGAGGGCCGAAGTGCTGAACGCGGTCGAAGCAGCGCGCAGCCATAAAGGGCCCTTCCTGATCAATTTCCTGGTGGAACAGGAAGACACCGTGTACCCGATGATCGTGCCCGGGGCCGCCCTGCACGAAATGATCCGCCGGCCCTCCGGGAACCCGCTGGTGGAAAGGTAACCATGCAGCATACATTTGTCGCCTACGTGGAAGACAAGCCCGGTGTGCTGACCCGCGTAGCGTCCTTGTTCCGGCGGCTGAACATCAATATCACGTCCGTGACCGTGGGAGGTTCCGAGCGGCCGAACGTCTCCCGCATGACGCTGGTTGCCGATGCTCCGCCGGCGGCAGGTCATCGCATCATGGCTTCGCTTTATAAGCTGGAGAATGTGGTGGAAGTGGATGACGTAGGCCGCTTCTCCTCGCTCAGCCGTGAGCTGGCATTGATCAAGGTGGCCGCCACGCCCCAGACCCGTTCGCATATCTTCGAACTGGTAAATGTTTTCCGCGCCCGGATCGTCGATTTGGCCCCGGGTTCGCTGATGATCGAGATCACCGGCAGTGAGAGCAAGATCGAGGGGCTGCTGCAAGTGCTGAATGAAAACCAGGACCGCGTGCTCGAAATTTCCCGCACCGGCCGCATGGTGATGCGCCGCGGTCACCACACCAGCCGCGTGCTCGAGGCGCTGGGTGACGTCGAACCCCAGAGCACCACGCTAGGCCCGCCTACCGGCGATGCGCTGCCGGACGAAGAAGAAGTCGACGAGTTTCACAACGATAGCGGTCTTCCGCATCAAAAACCATAAAGGAAAGTTAAATGACAAAGACTTATCACGACCAGGATGCCGACCTATTGCTGATCCAGGGCAAGAAGGTAGCCATCATCGGCTACGGATCGCAAGGCCACGCCCACTCGCTCAACCTCAAGGATTCAGGCGTGGATGTGCGCGTAGGCTTGCCTGCAAACAGCCGGTCTATCAATAAAGCCAAGTCCGTAGGGCTGGAAGTCCTCTCCGTAGCCGATGCCGCCAAGTGGGCCGACGTCATCATGATCCTGGCTCCCGATCATGCCCAGGCGTCTATTTACAACGAGCATATTGCTCCCTTCATGGGCAAGGGAAAGACGCTGATGTTTGCCCACGGCTTCAACATCCGCTACGGCACCATCGTTCCCACGCCCGAGATCGATGTCAGCATGGTTGCCCCCAAAGCCCCCGGCCACCGCGTTCGCGAAGTCTTTGTCGAGGGCGGCGGCGTTCCCGCGCTGATCGCCATCCATCAGGACGCCTCCGGCAAAGCCAAAGCCCTGGCTCTCTCTTACGCCAAGGCGATCGGCAGCACCCGCGCCGGCGTGATCGAAACCACCTTCACCGAAGAAACTGAAACCGATCTCTTCGGCGAGCAGACAGTTTTGTGCGGCGGAGTGAGCGCGCTGGTGAAAGCCGGCTTTGAAACCCTGGTCGACGCGGGCTACCAACCCGAAATCGCCTACTTCGAGTGTTTGCATGAGCTCAAGCTGATTGTCGACCTGATGTATCGCGGCGGCTTGGCCTACATGCGCTACTCCATTTCGGACACAGCCGAGTACGGCGACTACACCGCCGGCCCGCGCCTGGTCACCGACGCCACCCGGGCGGAGATGAAGAAGATTCTGGCGGAAATCCAGGACGGCACCTTTGCCAAAAACTGGATTCGGGAAAACGAAACCGGCCGGCCGCAGTTCAACCAGATGCGCAGCGAAGAAGCCGTGCATTCCATCGAAGAAGTAGGCAGCAAACTGCGGGCGGCGATGCCGTTCCTCGATCCCGTCACCGTCACTGTGGATGGTCCCGGCGCGGCGCCGCGCATAGCTGAGCCCGTAGGCGCCTAACCCGTAGCCAATCTGGAGGGTGCCCCATGCAAGCCCGCTGTTGGCTTGTGTGGGGTGCTACCTCAACCCTAGTGAAGTTTTTACGCACCTCTTGACCGGCTTTTCGAGTCTACTCACCATGCACTTGTCCCTGGGTCCGCGCATTTGGGTTCTGGCTCTCGTTTCTAGCTCTCTGTGTGCGGTCGGGCAAAATCGGGGAGAGCCGCAGCAGCCCACCGGCGCGTGCCCCGCTCTGCCGGCGACCCTGCGGGCCATGCGGGATTGTTACCGAGCCCTGCTGGTCTTCGGCCCGGCATTGAATAATCCGCAAATGGTGGGCCAGCTGAATCAACTGAAGGCCGGCATCGGGGATATGAAGAGCCGGGCCCTGCTCTACGTACCCATCGTTCCCGAAGGGCATAACCAGCCCATCGTGGGCACCAAAGTCCCGACTGCCCGGCTCAGCGAAGACGAATTGGCTGCCATGCGGCACCGCTTCAAAGTCGAGCCCGGAGATTTCCTGGTGATCCTGATCGGCAAGGATGGAGAAGAAAAGCTGAACAGCGCAACTCCTGTGACGATGGATCGGCTCAAGCGGTTGATTGATTCTATGCCCATGCGCAAGAGCGAGATGCGGCAACAAACACCGGGCGAACGATAGATCCACCGCCGAATCAGCTAACATCTAAAGAACACCGCGAGGTGCCATGACGACCCAAGCCACCATTCCCGGTTTTACTGCCGCCCCACCCCCGTATCGCGCCCCCTACGACCCGGCGCGCGTTCCCGAACTGCTGGAGGCGCTCAAGAAAGTCGGCCCGTTGCAGGGCCTGCAAGATGCGGAGTACGAGTGGCTGGCGACCCACGGCACGGAAATCTTCGCCGAGTCTGGGGCGGTCGTGTTTCGCGAAGGCGACCCTGCCACCAAGATGACCATCCTGCTTCACGGCGAGATCTACGTCCGCCGCGAGCAGGGAGCGCCCGCTTTCTTTATTGGCCGGTCCGGACAGATTACCGGCCTGCTGCCCTACTCCCGGATGAAGGCTTACGGCGGCCTGGGTTACACCTCTGCCCCCACCTGGGGCTTGGAGTTTGATCGTTCCGTATTTCCCGAAATGCTCAAAGCCATCCCGTCGATGTCAGACCGGGTGGTCGCCATTCTCCTCGACCGGGTGCGCGAAGTCACGCGGATCGAGCAGCAGTCCGAGAAGCTGAACGCTCTCGGCAAGCTGGCTGGTAATCTCGCCCACGAGCTCAACAATCCCGCGTCCGCGGCCCAGCGCTCCGCCGCCGGCGTCCTGGAGGAATTGCGCGTTTACGGACACGAGCGGCTCAATTTGGGACGGCTCTGCCTGAGCAGTGAGAAAACCGAACGGGTCCAGGAGTGGGAGGAAGAGGTGCGAGCCGAGGCGAAGCGGCTAGGCAAGCCGGTCGAGGCCGAGCAGACTCGCCGCGAGGATGAAATTATCCAGTGGCTTCATCACCACGACATCCACGAGTCCTGGCATATCGCTCCGGAGCTGGCCGAGTTTGGCGTAGTGCCGGGTCAGCTCGAGTCGCTGGCCGGGTATCTGGAGCCAGGAGCCATTGCGGTGGTGTTATCGCAATTCACCTCGTCGCTCCGCACTGAAAGAATTGCCGAAGCCATGTTGGACTCGACGGCGCGCATCTTCGACCTCATCCGCGCCATCAAGGATTATTCCTACATGGACCAGATGCCCATCCAGGAGGTCGATATCCCCCAGAGCCTGGAAAATACGCTGGCCATGGTGGCCTCGCGTCTGCGCAAAGTGAAGGTGATCCGCAACTACGAACCCAATCTTCCCTGTGTGGGCGCCTACGGCCGGGAACTCAACCAGGTCTGGACCGCGTTGATCGAGAACGCACTGGACGCCGTGCAGGATGAAGGAGAAATCCGGCTGCTGGTGCGCACGGCCGCCGACATGATGTTAGTTGAGGTATGGGATAACGGTCCCGGCATACCGCCCGAACTGCAGGCCCGCATCTTCGAGCCCTTCTTCACCACCAAGGCTCCAGGGAGCGGCCTGGGCCTAGGCCTGGACGTGGTGAACCGCATTGTCCGAATGCATCGGGGATTTGTAACCGTGCAATCCAAGCCCGGCGACACCTGCTTCCAGATCCGGCTACCGCTGCAGCAAGTCCAAGCCTACTAGGCTGGTCGCGTCGCGGAAATCCCAAAGGGACGGCTGAAACATCGGTTTGTGGGATCGACAGAACGGCGGATCCTCCCCCCCAATATCGGTCCCAAATGGAAGCCCGCTGCTCTCTCGATCCCACTAACAACGTTCAATAAAAGCGCCACCCTCCCCTTGTCATCCCGAGGAGCCGACCTGCCTGCTGCAAGTTAAGGGAGCAATGAACAGCACGGGCCACCGCGCACTCGACGGGTGCCCCGTGTTCGCACCAGCGTACGTGGGCCGAAAAAGACGGGCGAAGCCCCTCGAACGCTTTTGGTCGGTCCAGGGTACGGTTGTTCATTAGGAGGAGCCGACTTGCCTGCGGCAAGTTAAGGGAGCAATGAACAGTGCGGGCCACCGCGCACTCGATGGGTGCCCCATGTTCGCACCAGCTAACGTGGGCCGAAAAAGCCGGGCGAAGCCCATCCAACGCTTTTACTTGGTCCAGGGTACGGTTGCTCATTAGGAGCGCTTGTGACTTTATTCGGTTGGCGGCCCGCTGCTCTCTCGATCCCACTAACAACGTTCAATGGAAGCGCCACCCTCCCCTTGTCATCCCGAGGAGCCGACCTGCCTGCTGCAAGTTAAGGGAGCAATGAACAGCACGGGCCGCCGCGCACTCGACGGGTGCCCCATGTTCGCACCAGCTAACGTGGGCCGAAAAAGCCGGGCGAAGCCCCTCGAACGCTTTTGGTCGGTCCAGGGTACGGTTGTTCATCCCGAGCGCAGCCGAGGGACCTGCAGTTCTCTGCGGGATCCCCATGAGGCTAAGGGAAAAATTTTCAACCGTCCCTGCGGGACTCTTTGCTTCAGTATCGCGGCGTCGGCGAGCCCACGCGGACGATACCGCACTTCGCGCGCTTCCCGGCAACAGTCGTTGCTTCACCGCTCTGTCCGCTCAGTTTGAACTCGAGCGAGGAGCCCACCACAAAATCTGTAGCCTTGAGCGAACTGCCCAACTTGGTACGGCATACATACTCATTGGTCGGAGTATCCAGCACCAGATCATATTGCTGGTGCTTCTGCTTTTTGCTGGTGCTGCCCACAGTTTGTAGATCTTTCAGAGTCGCGGTTTGGACCATGCTGTCCGCCAGTGCGGCCGTCGAAACGAGCACACCCGCCAAACCCACAATCAACGTCTTATGGAACCTCATAACTCCTCCGGCTCAAGACCCGACAATCCGGGCGCCCATCGCCAACAGCAATGATCCCAGAATAATCCGATACAGGGCAAAGACCACGAAGCCGTGGCGACGCACCCATAGCAGGAACCACTCCACCACACCCAGGGCCACGATAAAGGAAACCACAAAGCCGATACCCAGCAGCACCCAACCGTGGGAAGTCATGACCAGGGGTACGATCGTCTCTTCTCCCGGAACGTGCTTGGGATGGATCGTACGGAGAAACTCGTAGCCGGTAGCCGCGAACATAACAGGGATGGACAAGAGAAAGCTGAACTCGAGAGCCGCGGTGCGCGTCATACCCACGGCTTGGCCCGCGGCGATAGTCGACATAGACCGGGACACGCCGGGGAAGACAGCCGAAGTGACTTCCCACAGGCCGATCCAGACCGCCTGGAAGAGGGTCATCTGCTCCACATCCTTGGTCTTAGGATCGCGGCGCACGCTGAAGAAATCCACCACCCACATCACGATGCCACCGATCAGCAGCGCGAACGCCATCAAACGGATGCTTTCCAGATGCTTCCCGATCAGCTTGGTCAGCAGCAGCGATGGAACGGCGGTACAGACGAACGCCACCATGGTCAAGGAGATGGGGTGCGTGAAGATGGTGCGGTCCCCATTCTCTCCCTCGGGAAAGGTCCGGAAAAACTCCAGAATCCGCCCCGTGAACAGCAACACCAGGGCGAGAATGGCGCCCAGTTGGATCACGACGGTGTACATCTTCCAATAGGGGCTGGTCAGGTCAACGTGGAGCATTGCCTCAGCCAGTCTCAGGTGTGCGGTTGAGCTGACGGGGAGGAACTCGGTCAGTCCCTCAACAATGCCTAGCAAGACCGACAGAAAGTAATCGTTCAAGGGCCCTCCGGCAACGTTATGGGTGATCCGTGCCGTAGATGGGAATTGATTCCTGCAACTGGTATACCAGACTGGCGGCGCGCGCGGCATAGTCCGATTGGGGATATTTGCCCGCGATGGTATCTGCTAAGGTTACGGCTCTCGCCTTAGCCGCAGCGGCTTTCTTGTCATCCCCGTTAGCGCCGTAGATGTCGTGCAGTGCGCCCTGACGATAGACAGCGTTGTACAGGGCCTCAGGTGCGCGGGGCGAATCCGGGTGTTCCTGGGCGTATTTCTCGTACATCTCCGCTTCCTTTTCCGGGCATTTAGTCGAGCCCTGCCAGTCCCCGCAGACCTTATTATCCAGCATGTCCCAATCGGCCAGGTCGGCCCATTTGGTACGCGGATAGGTTTTCTTCAGTTTGTGCAGCTCCTCGTCGTCGATGGACTCCCGCATGTAGGCGTCTTTTTCGTGAGCCGAGGGCAGGGACATGATATCGGCCTTTTGCAATTGCCAGCGGATATCTGCGGAACGCCAGGCAGCCTCAGGGGTCAACTGCGATTGGGGGAACAGGTCGGCCATGCGTTGGTAGAGCAGCCGCGCGGCCTGGGCGAATCCCTGGGGGGCGTGCGGCAGCATCGCGTCGACCTCCTGGGTAGCGGCGGCGCCAAATAGAATGACGTCTCCCTTGGGCGTCTCAGCACTAATGACTCCGGCGGCCGACATCCAGCCTGAAATAGGAACCGCCGCCGCATCTTGACCGAACACCGGCGCATCCTGGGCCCGCGAGGTTTCTTGATCGGTATTGGCGAAGACACGCACCCAAGGGCCATTTTTTTCCACGATGACCATTTCCCGGCCAGGCGAAACTTCCGCCAATCGGGCCGAAGAAGTATCCGGGGCCACGTAGAGGTTGGTATCGCGAATAACGGTAGCTTTGGGACCATTGCTGGGCGGTTGGGGTTTTGGCGCCGCTGTCGCTTGCACAACAAACAGCAGAAGGGCAGAAAGAACAGTGAATCCGATGCGCATAAGGGCGGAGGATCTTCCCCATCTAGAATACGCTCCAGCCGTCTCCGCTGCGCCACGGGCAAACCGCAGATCTCTGCACTCCGCTGCTTACCGGTCGAGCCGAATTGCCTGCGGCAAGTTAAAGGAGCAATCAACCGTGCGGGCCACCGCGCACTCGACGGGTGCCCCATGTTCGCACCAGCGTACGTGGGCCGAAAAAGACGGGCGAAGCCCATCAAACGCTTTTGGTCGGTCCAGGCCACAGTTGTTCATCAGGACCGAAGCGCAGCAGCAACGGGAGATTGGATTGTTATCCCATCCATCTTCTTGTCCGCAGACTAGAGGTCTTCTTCCAACACACTGCGCAGCACCTTGGGCTCAACATTCCCACCGCTCTGGATAACCACCATATTCCGGACCTGCGGAAGCTGCTCCCGATGGAAAAGCGCCGCAGCCAAAGCGACCGCCCCGCTGGGCTCAGGTACCAATCGTGCGCCAAACACCATCCGCCGCATAGCCTCGCGAATTTCCGTCTCGCTCACTGTCACGATGTCATCGACGTAAGCCTGCAGATGAGCAAAATTCAGCCCCCCCACACTTTGCGTCCTCAATCCATCCGCCGCGGTCCGGGCTGTCTGCTCACCGGTAAACGAAACAACACTCCCAGCCTTAAAACTCTCAGCCGCATCGGAAGCCAGCTCCGGCTCAACCCCAATCACCCTCGCCTTGGGAGAAGTCAACTTAACCGCCGCCGCAACGCCACTAAGCAGCCCACCCCCACCAACCGGAGCCAACACCAGCTCAACCTCGGGCAAATCCGCAACAATCTCCAACCCGCAACTTCCCTGCCCGGCAATAATGTCGCGATCGTCGTAGGGAGGAATCACAACATACCCGAACTCCGCAGCCAGCTCTTCGGCCTTGATTTTCCGCTCGCTACTAGCTGGGCCCACGGTGACAATCTCCGCTCCCAACGCCCGAGTCGCGGTTACCTTCACCTGGGGCGCATTGGATGGCATCACGATCACGGCCTTAACCCCCAGCGTCCGAGCCGCATAAGCCACCCCCTGCGCATGGTTGCCGCTGGAATAAGTAATCACCCCACGGCCGCGCTCGACAGCAGATAGCTGAGCAACCTTATTAAACGCCCCGCGGAGTTTGAAACTCCCGATCGGCTGCAGCCCTTCCGCTTTGATCCAAAGCGAGCCAAAATCGAAACCCACCAGCGGCGTATGCACAGCCACACCCCGCAGCCGCTCCTGGGCCGCGCGCAACTCATCCAGCGTGACTAACTCCGCCAGTCTCAGATCTCCAGGATGATGGGCATGATCATTGGCCGCCGCGAAGTGCTCTTCTGGATGTAGCGCTTGAGATCGAGACGTATCTTCTCCTTCATCACTCCGTAGTCGGCCTTCTCCTCGGCCGAGGAACCATCCAGCGTGCGGTTCACAATCTCCCGAGCCTGATCGCCGAGCGCGATCTCGCCCGCCACAAAGCCGCGAGTCACCACTTCAGGCGCGCTCTCCACCTTGCCGGTGCGCTTGTTGATAGTGATGATGGCCAACACGAGACCATCTTCACTCAAGTGCTTGCGGTCGCGGATGATTAAGTCCTCGACTACATCCGTAGTGGAACCGGCATCGATACAAATGCGGCCGGTGGTCACCTTCCCCGCCTTGGTGGCTGAATTCGCATCCAGCTCCAAAACGTCGCCATCTTCGAGCAGAAGCGCCTGGTGCACGACACCCGTGTTCTTGGCCAGCTGCACGTGCTTCTGCAGGTGGCGATAATCTCCGTGGACGGGAATGAAAAACTTGGGCCGCAGCAGGTTGATCATCAGCCGCATCTCTTCCTGGCTGCCGTGGCCGCTCACATGGATCAATCCAGACTCGCCATCGTCGTAAATCACGTTGGCCTCACGACGGCAAAGATGATCGATGACCCGGTAGATGCTCTTCTCGTTGCCCGGAATAACCCTGGAACTCAACACCACCGTGTCCCCGCGATCCACACGCGCATGTTTATGGTTGTCGACCGCAGCCCGGGAGAGGGCTGACATCGGCTCCCCCTGCGTGCCGCTGATCAGCACCAACAGCTCCGATGACTGATAATCTCGCATCTGACCCGGATGAATCATCAACCCCGCAGGCACCGTGAGGTAACCAAGATCCTGCGCAATCTCTGAGGATTCCACCATAGACCGGCCGATCACAGCCACCTTGCGGCGATGCGTCTGCGCCAGTTCAAGAGCAATCCGGATGCGGTAAATGGACGACGAGAAGCAGCTGAAAAATAACTTCTGTTTGGTCCGGGAGAAAATCTCGTCCAACCGCGGCTTCACTGCCCACTCGCTGGGCGTGTAGCCGGCGCGGTCGACGTTGGTCGAATCCTGCAGCAGCGCCAGCACGCCGCGCTTTCCGTACTCTGCGAAGGCGTGCAAATCGAAAGGCTTGCCGTCTGGAGGCGAAAGGTCGATCTTGAAGTCGCCGGTATGCACGATGACTCCCGCCGGAGTTTCCACCGCCAGCGCGACACAATCCACCAGACTATGCGTTACCCGGATGGGTTCGACGGTGAAGGCGCCCAGATGAAACTTTTGCCGCGGCGTGATCTCGATCAGCTCTGCGTCGTCGAGCAGCTTGTGCTCTTCGAGCTTGCCTTCGACGTAGGCCAGGGTGAACTCGGTGGCATAGACCGGGACTTTGAGTTCACTCAAAATCCAAGGCAGCCCACCGATGTGATCCTCGTGGCCGTGAGTCAGAATAATAGCGCGGACATGCTGGCGGTTCTCGATGAGATAGGAAATATCGGGAACGACAATATCGACGCCCAACAACTCGGTCTCGGGAAACATCAGACCGGCATCGATGACGATGATATCGTCCGCCCAGCGTATGGCTAGGCAGTTCATTCCGAATTCGCCCAGCCCGCCTAGGGGGATGATTTGTAACTTGCCTGAAGACATCAAATTTTAATGCTACCAGATTCAGCGCAGCAGATCTTCGAGGGTGGAGCTCAGATCTGTCTTGTCATCGCGATACTTCACGATAACCGGAGCGTACAGGCTCAAACCCCACTCAGCTCCGCGCTTCAACTCTCTGGCCCCGGGCACAACCACTGCTCCCTCGGGAATAATCAACGGTTGCTCACTGGACGCTTTGAGTACCTCCCCGCGCACAATATCGTAAACCGGAGTGCCGCGGGTCAGAATGGTCCCGGCAGCCAAGACCGCGCTCCGCCGCACGACTGTGCCCTCGTAGACTCCCGTATTGCCGCCCACCAGCACATCATCTTCAATGATCACCGGGGTGGCGTTCACCGGCTCGAGCACGCCGCCGATCTGCGCCCCGGCGCTCAGATGCACCCGCTTGCCAATCTGCGCGCAGCTGCCGACCAGCGCGTGGGAATCGACCATTGTCCCTTCGTCCACATAAGCGCCTGCATTGACGTACATGGGCGGCATGCACACCACTCCGCGAGCCAGGAATGCCCCCTCACGAATAGCGGAGCCTCCCGGCACGATGCGCACACCGAGCGTCGCTTCGAAGCGGCGCGCAGGATAAGTGCTCTTGTCGACGAAGGAGAACTCGTCGCCGCCCATCTCCACCAGCGTGCCTAAGCGAAACCCGAGCAGAATTCCCTGCTTGACCCAGGGATTGACCCGCCATCCCAGGGGCGACTTCGGGTCGGGCTCGGCAGCCCGCACCTCGCCCGCGCTCAGTTGGGTCCGCAGTTCAAGAAACGAATCCAGCGCCGCCGGATCGCCAACGGCCTCAGCCCCAGCGGCAAAATATTTCTCAATACTCTTTTGCAGTTTGGTCATCAAATACTCCCTCACCTTGAGTTGATCCTGCTTTGAAGGGCACGGGCTGAAGAGCCTGCGTCAGAATCGGAAATCAAGGACTAAACAAAACCGGACGGGTGCCCCATGTTCGCGCCAGCGTACGTGGGCCGAAAAAGACGGGCGAAGCCCTTCCATTGCTTTTTCACCTTGAGGAATAAATCTCAATTCTTCGCCAGCAGGCCCAAATCTCCAGCCAAAACCGCCAGCTTCTGCCGCGTCGCCGAGGTCACCGGCACCATAGGGAGACGATAGGCCTCTTCCAACCGATTCATCATGGCCATCACGCACTTCACCGGACCCGGACTCGTCTCCCAAAAATTTGCGGTCATCAGCTTGAAGTAGCGGCGGTGGAGCACGCGCGCTGTCACCCAGTCGCCCTCGATAGCCGCTGCCACCATCCGCGTCATCTCCGCCGGAATTTCATTCGATGCCACCGAGATCAACCCTGTCCCACCGAGCGCGATCACCGGCAGCGCCATGAGATCGTCCCCGGACAACACCGTGAAGTGCGGGGGCGCGATGTGGATCAGTTCGGCAATCTGCTGCACGTTGCCGCTCGACTCCTTCACTCCCGCAATATTGGGTACATCCTCGGCCAGCCGCAAAATCGTTGCCGGCTCCAGATTCGTACCCGTGCGGCTGGGAATGTTGTACAGCACCACCGGGCACGGCACCGCCTCAGCAATGGCGCGGAAGTGACGATACTGCCCCTCCTGGCCCGGCTTGTTGTAGAAGGGATTCGCGGTCAACACGCCGCTCACACCAGGCACAGAAGCTGCTTCGCCGGCCATGGCCACGGCTTCCGAAGTGGAATTATGAGTGCACCCAGCCAGAACCGGCACCCGGCCTGCCGCGGTCTCGGCTACGATGCCAATCACCCGCAGCCATTCCTCATGCGTCAGCGTAGGTGTTTCCGCAGTCGTTCCGCAAGCGACCAGAAACTGAATACCGCTTTCAATCTGCCACTCGACTAATTTACGGAGGGTCTTCTCATCGAGGCTGCCGTCGCCACGAAAAGGAGTCACCAGTGCTGTGCCACAGCCGCTGAGGGTCATACCAAATGGAGTCTACTACTGGAGCTGGGGATAAATCTTCTTGAAGTCGAAGCAGCCGCTCTTGCCGACGAGCCACTCCGCCGCCCGAACTGCGCCGACAGCGAAGCTGCGGCGAGAAATCGCCTTGTGGCTGATTTGAATGACATCGTCGCCAAGCTTGGCGGTGACCGTGTGGATGCCCACCGCATCCCCCTCACGATGCGACTCAATTTCTATCTTGAGCGAAGGATCGATCTCGAGCAAAGTCTGCTTCAACGCCAACGCGGTCCCCGAGGGCGCGTCCTTCTTGCTCTCATGATGCGTCTCGCTGATGCTGATCGTATATCCATGGACCAGCGGCACCATCTGACTCACCAGTTTGTACATCGCCTGCACACCCACCGAGAAGTTGGCGCCGTACAACAGGGCAGCATTCCGCCGTTCGCAGATGGCGCGCATCTCGTCCAGCTTGTCATACCATCCGGTCGTACCGACAACGATGCGGGCGCCATTGGCAAAGCAGGCGCGCATGTTATGGATCACCGCCGCGGGTGTGGTGAAATCGATGACCGCATCGAATTGAGCCAGCATCGGAGCGGTGAGAGCCGAGGCATTGGTATTTTCCTCTTCACCGATAACCCGGACGCTGTGCCCGCGCTGGCTGGCGACATCGGCCACCACTTGTCCTGTTTTGCCTCGCCCCAACACCAGAAAAATCATGTTTATTGATGTACGCTTTCTCTCGCTTTTCTCGCGCTGACGTCGAAGGTCTCCGGATCGGGGTCGACAAAAAAGGCCGCGTGCAAGGACCGCACCGCCTCATCCACATCATCCTCGTCAATCATGAAGCTCATGTTGATTTCAGATGCGCCCTGGGAAATCATACGCACATTAATGTGCCGGATGGCATGAAATACCTGGGCGGCGATGCCGTTCTGCCCGCGAATATTCCCGCCCACCATGCAGATCAGCGCCTTGCGCCCCTCGTAAGTCACGTCCGCCAGCTTGCTCAGATCGGCGGCCAACTCGGGCAACTGCTCGTTCGAATCGACCGTGAGGGAAACGCTCACCTCCGAGGTAGACACCATATCCACCGCCGTCTTGTGCTTGTCGAACACTTCAAAAACCGCTCGCAAGTATCCATGCGACATGAGCATGCGGCTCGCGACCAGGTCGATGATCGTCAGCTTCCGCTTGGCGGCAATCGACTTGAAAGGACTGCGGCACTCCGTAGAGAGCGCCGTGATCCGGGTGCCTTCGTTCTCCGCGTTGCGGGAATTCAGCACCAGCACCGGAATATTCTTCTGCACCGCAGGAAGAATGGTTGCCGGATGCAGCACCTTGGCGCCGAAGTAGGCCAGCTCGGCCGCCTCTTCGAAGCTGATGGTCTTGACCCGCAGCGCATCCGGACACACCCGCGGGTCCGCGGTCATGATGCCGTTGACGTCGGTCCAGATCTCGATGGCTTCGGCATCCAGGCCGCCGCCGATCAGCGCAGCCGTGTAGTCCGACCCGCCGCGCCCGAGGGTGGTGGTGACTCCCTCGACCGTGGATCCGATAAACCCGCCCAGGATCGGCACCTGCCCGGCATCCACCAACGGGCGCAGATGCTGTTCGCAGCGGGCCTCAATCAGCGCATTGTTCGGGGTCGCCTTGCCGTGCTGGCCGTCGGTGACGATGACAGTCCTTGCGTCGACGTGTACGGCGTTAATGCCCTGGTTGCGAAAAGCCTCGGTCACCAGCCGGCTGGAGAGACGTTCTCCAAAACTGACCACCATGTCATTCGTTCTGAGGGTGAGCTCGCCGACCGCGGAGAGCCCGCGGAGAATCTCGTCGATCGAATCGAATTCCTTCTGGATCCAACTCTGTATTTCCGCCTGGGATTGAGCCGGCAGCAGCGCGGCCGAAGTGTCGCAGTGGCGGTTACGCAAGCGGGAGCTGATGGCCAGCGCCCCACTGCGGTCCCCACGAGCCGCGGCACTGGCCGAAGCCAGGAGCTGGTCGGTGACCTTGGCCATGGCGCTCACCACGACCACCGGCCGCTGGCCCCGGGCCGAGCGGCTCAAGACAATCTTCGCGGTGCGGTTGATGGCAACGGCATCTTCAACCGAGGTGCCGCCAAACTTCATGACCACGGGCTTCATGCGTTGACAGCCACTTGATCGCCGGCGGGAGCAAGCTTACCCAGTGCGGCCAGGAACTCTCCATTCAACACCGCAGCACCCGCCCCACCACGGATGGTGTTGTGGGAAAGAACGGTGAACTTCCAGTCCAACAATCCGCACGGCCGCAAACGGCCGATCGTAGCCGCCATGCCTTTACCGCGCATGCGGTCGAGCCGTGGCTGGGGGCGATCTTCCGCGGCAGTCCACTCGATCGGCTGTGTCGGCGCAATGGGCAGCCCATAGCCTGCCAGCGGTGAGAACTCACTCCAGGCGGCGAGAACCTCCTCGCGCGATGCGCGCGTAGCCAGCTTAATGCTGACGCTTTCGGTGTGGCCATCTTCGACCGGAACCCGATTGCAATGCGCACTCATCCTGGCATTCAGAGGTTCAATCCGGCCGCCGTTCAGCTTGCCCAGCAGCTTCATCGTCTCCGCTTCCATCTTTTCTTCTTCGGTACGGATGTAGGGGACCACGTTGCCGAGAATGTCGAGGGAAGGCACACCCGGATATCCGGCGCCGCTCACGGCCTGCATGGTGGTGACAAACACGCTTTCCAGTCCAAACCGGTCGGCCAGCGGCTTCAGCGCCAGCACCAGCCCGATAGCACTGCAATTGGGGTTGGTTACAATGTAGCCGCCGGATTGCTTGCGCCAGCTCTGCGTTTCGATTAAATCCAGGTGGCTCGCGTTCACTTCGGGGATCACCAGCGGAACATCGGCCTGCATGCGGAACGCGCTCGAGTTGGAGATCACGGCGCAGCCGGCTGCGGCAAATTTCGGTTCCAGTTCGCGTGCGATGTCGGTGTCGAGGGCGGCAAAGATGATGGCGGGCGCGCCTTCAGGATCCGCCGGGGAGACCGTCATGGAGGCAATGTGAGCCGGGAGCGGAGTGTCCAGCTTCCATTTCGCCGCTTCGCCGTACGGTTTGCCGCTGGACTTATCGCTTGCCGCGAGCCACGCGATTTCAAACCACGGGTGACCTTCAAGCAACTGGATAAAGCGCTGGCCGATAACGCCGGTCGCGCCAAGAATGCCTATCTTCTGTCGTGTTTGCATGGAAGTATATCTCGTTAATTTTAGACTATTTCGTGGCTTGCGGCGGCAACAGCATCTGCCCCGTCACTGTTTCGGGCGCCATCTCTTTCTCAGAGAAAAAAACAGAGGGTGGCCCATATCTCGCGTTTTTTGCGAGATGTGGGAAAAAGGCTATAGGCCGATGCCAGCTTTGTTCCTATGCCCAACCCTAAAGGGCAGCAATGACTGCAGCGGCGAACGCCTTGGTCCCGCTGCTACCACCCACATCCCGGGTCAGTGTCTTCTTCGCTATGTAGACCTTCTCGAGCGCAGCCTGCACCCGATCGGCGGAGCCGATTTCGCCGATGTAGCGCAGCATCAGGATCGCCGATTGCAGCAGCGCCGTAGGGTTGGCTAGGTCTTTGCCGGCAATATCAGGCGCCGAGCCGTGCACCGCTTCAAAAATGGCGCAATCGGTCCCTAGATTCGCGCCCGGCACCAACCCCAACCCGCCCACAAACGCGGCGCAAAGATCGCTGACGATGTCGCCATACAGATTTTCGGTCAGCAAAGTGTCGTATTGATACGGATTCATGACCAGCTGCATGCAGGTGTTATCGACGATGTGCTCGCCATAGGTGATCTCGGGATATCCCTTGGCCACTTCGCGGGCGCAGCGCAGAAAAAGCCCATCGGACATCTTCATGATGTTCGCCTTATGGATGGCGTGGATCTTGCGCCGCTTGAACTTGCGCGCATATTCAAAAGCGAACTTGGAGATGCGGGTCGAAGCCTTCTCGGTGACGATCTTGAGCGACTCCACCACCCCGGGAACCACTTCGTGTTCCAACCCGACGTATTCCCCTTCCGTATTCTCCCGCACGATGATGAGATCCACGCCGGGGTAGCGTGTATCCATTCCCGGAAGGTTCTTGATGGGCCGGAAGTTGGCAAAAAGCTCAAACTTCTTGCGTAGGTGCACGTTGATGGACGCGAACCCACCGCCGATCGGCGTAGTTACGGGCCCTTTCAGCGCCAGGCGGTTCCGTTCAATGGAACGGTACACCTCCTGCGGGATGTACTCGCCATACTTTTCAAACGCGGTAGCGCCCACCAGGAAGGGCTCCCAGGCAAACTCCGCGCCGGTTCCCGCAACCGCCGCTTCCAATATGCGGACCACCGCATCCGTAACTTCCGGTCCGATGCCGTCTCCGGCAAGGAGTGTGATTGTGTGCGTTGCCATTCTGTCTCCTGGACTATCGTTTCGCGGTTTTGGATGCTTCCCGGGTGTTGAGCAACTGTTCCAGCTCTTCCTTAAACTCGCGCACGTCTTTGAAGTCCCGGTAAACGCTGGCAAAGCGGATATAGGCGACCTTATCGATGGTCCGCAGATGGTTCATGATCAGCTCGCCGATGGCGCTGGTGGATCGTTCGCGTTCCGGAGAGTCGACCAGGAACGCCTCTGTTTCATCGACGATGGCTTCCAGCTTGGCAGCGGAAACGGGCCGTTTTTCGCAAGCCCGGAGCAAACCGCTCAGCACTTTTTGGCGCTCGAACTTCTCCCGTCGCCCATCTTTCTTGACGACCATATAGGGGATTTCGTCGATGCGTTCGTAGGTAGTAAAGCGTTTATTGCAACCCTCGCACTCGCGACGCCGGCGGATGGACTCGCCCTCTTTGCTCTCGCGCGAATCCACGACACGATCCTGCGCGAAACCGCAATAGGGGCATCTCATCAGTAACTAGAATAGCAGCCAACCCCCAGCGCAATCTGCGCGAGACCCAACCTCGATCGGCACCCGTCGAGTCTATTGAGTCCGACCCTCAACTTAAACTTCGCTGGCGACCGGCGTTTGCTCAGCACTATCGTGGCCAAGCTGCTCCGATTCTTCCGCTACCTTCTTAAGCGAGACGTGTTCCACCCGGGCCCATATCAGCCCAAACGGAATGACCAGCATGAAGGTGACGATCAGTAGCATCGTCCCGCAGGCCAGCGCCGGCTCAAACTGCACCTGGAAGAACTGCTGCATCATTCCGGTGGTGATGCCGATCTGGGTAAACCACCCCAACACCGGCAACTGGAACACCGATCCCACCATGCTCGCGGCCATCAGCACCAGGCAGCGCGCGAGGGTCATCGAAGCGAGTGGCGGTGCAGCGACGAACGATAAGCAGATCTGCAGATAAGACGTCGTAACCAAACCCCAGATAACGAGGGAAAGCCCGAGAGCGCGCAGAAAATCACCCAGGGTGGCAATGGAATCCAACCCGTCGCGGAAGGCGCGAATCTTGGCGCCCGCTGACTGGCCCAGTTTCGGCGAAAGCGAGCCCAGGCTCTTCTCCACCAGGCCGGCAACCGCCTTGCCGGAAAGCCGCACGCTGACGGCGAACGCGGCCAGAATCACGGTAAGCGCCAAGCCGCCAATGGCTCCGTGTTGCAACGCCTCATGATGGGGCAGTGTGGCGCGGTCTGGAGCCAGCAGCAACGCGCACGAAAAGATCAGCGCCGACGCCGCCAGATCGAACATCCGCTCCACGGTGTAGACAGCAATTTGCGAACTTACCGAAAGCTGCGTTTTCCGCGCCACCAGGTAAGGCCGCACCAGATCCGCCAAGCGGCCGAAAAGAGCGAGCGCCGCAAATCCAATGACCTGCGGGCCCACCAGCGAAAAGGTCGTAACCTTCTTTTGCGGCTTCACCAAAACCGCCCAACGCGTCGCCCGCAGCCAGTAGCAAGCCAGAATCAGAACCGCGGCCAGCGCGATGCGGCGCCAATCCACATGCTGCACCTGCTCGAAAAAGACGCTCCATTGGAAATGAACCCGGGTACGCACCACCCACACCAAGGCCACCAGGAGAACTGCACCCACCAGGTAGAGGATCCAGGAATTCTTTTTCAATTTGCCACCCCCGACGGGTGTTGCCGTTCCCATTGCTTCCTGCGGTTGAATTCACGGATCACGCGCGCAACGTACACCCGGGTTTCCCGATAGGGAGGCACGCCGTGGTACTTGTCCACCGCTGCCGGGCCAGCATTGTAGGCTGCCAATGCCAGGGCGAGGTGATCGTGATACCGGATTAGCAAGGCATCCAGGTAAGCCGTCCCGCCATTAATGTTTTGATCCGCACGAAAACTGTCGGTAACACCTAATTCAGCCGCGGTACCGGGCATCAACTGCATCAACCCTTGGGCCCCGGTTCGACTGACAGCGCGGACATTGCCGCCACTTTCCGCTCGTACCACGCTGGCCAGCAGATCCACGTCCAGGTTATGGTTGGCGCCGGCCCGGGCGATCAACTCGTGAACATCGGTTTCCGTCAGCGCTGGCTCAGGGATGGCATGGGACTGGGGCGGCGGATCGGGCACCAGGTCGACCGCGACGATCTCCGCCGCATCCACTTCCACGAAGTTGTCCTGACCGGTAAAGAGCCGTACCCGGTCGCCGGCCTGCTCGCGATGATCACATTGCAGCTCATAACCGTTCTTTAACGTGACCACTTCAGCAGCGTGCAAGCGCGACAACGTCCCCAACAAAGCAAGAACCCCGACGCACCCCGCGACGATGTGCACTTTGCTCACTGGGCAAACTCTACCACGGTGCTTCCGGCATCTTCCGCGTCCCTATTACCTTCGGCATCTTGCATTCCCTCTTGCCGGCGCAGTAACTCTTCGACGGCAAGGGCCACACCATCGTCATCATTCGAGGCGGTGATCTCCCACCCTCGGCTCCGCGCCAAATCCAGTACCGCACTATTCGCGTTGGCCATCACCACGGCGGTCCCGGCATATTCGAGCATTTCCAGGTCATTGAGGTTGTCGCCGATCGCCATGATCTCGTCCCGCTTGAGGCCGCGGAGGCGGGCCACGCTGTCGAGCGCCACCCCCTTGGAGCAGCCGAGCGGCAGGAGGTCGAGGATGCTCAGGTTGCGCGCTGGATACTCGGTGCGGTGCATGGCAACCTGGCGGCCAAGGTCGCTTAACAGCAACTGCTGCTCCGCCGCCAGCATTTCGGCGACCGTCCCGCAGACCATGCCCTGAATGGGTTCTTCCCCGTTATCGAAAGCTCGTTCGAGGGGCTCAATCTCGAGCAGATAGGGCCGATTCGCCTCTACCCAGCGATCAATGCGCGCGTGAAGTTGCTGCAGACTTTCAATCACCATGCCGCCGGCGCCGCCCCGGTCAAAGGTAAAGACAAGGGTCCCGTAGCTGCGCAAAGCGGCACAGAGCGAAAGAGCTGTTTCCACCGGCAGAAAGCTGCGATCCAGCAATTCTCCATCGAAGCCGCGAACCACAGCCCCATTAGAGGAGATCATCACAGACTCGCCGCCCAGCCCGACCTGCGCGATCAGTGGCATCGCATACGCCTGCCGGCGGCCAGTGGAGATGACAATTTCAATGCCCGCCGCCTCGGCCGCGCGCAACGCACCACAATTGCGCGGGCTGATCTTGGGGCCGGTCGAGGGCGTAAGGGTGCCATCGATATCGATTGCAATCAGCCGGATGCTCACTACCCCATTTTACCCGTTGCCCGTAGCGCCATGTGTCGGCTCAATGAAATGTAAACCCATCAGTTATCACGCTTTTAGGCAATGGTCGCCTGCCTCGAACGGGGCAAAGCCTATGCCCTCAACAAGCTGGACGCACTTGTTCTGCGATATCGGCCTACAACGCGGAAAAACGCATTCCCCCTGGGGAGTGCGGGCCCAAGCTGAAGGGCACGGGCTTCGGCTCAAGGGGTGCCGGCTTCGCAGGGGGAAAAACTCATGTTTTGTATCAGGGCACGATTTTAGTCGTGCCGTAAAGGCATGAAAATCTGATGGGCTTTACAGGTTGCGGAAAAACTCATGCTTTGTATCAGGGCACGACTTTAGTCGTGCCATAAATGCTTGAAATAGGATGGACTTTAGCCCCTTGCCACAGCCGGGGGCCGCAACAAAACCAAATTTTTCCGTTGCCGGTTCCCGTAGTTTAGGCTTCAGCTGAGCTAGCCTCTAGAGTCTGCGTGGGAACCGGACCTAAGGACCAACAGACCCCAAGCACAAAACAGAAGCCAACGGCCCAAATAGAATCTGGTTCTCACCCGGAATCCTTAGCCCTTGAGTGCATCATCTCTAAGCGGCTAAAGCCACTCATTTTTGGATAGACCCTACAGGCTAAACAAGCTGCGGAGAAACACCACGAGAGTCCCGAAAGGGACGGCTGAGGATAGCCCAGGATGAGATCCTGGGAAATCGCGTGTCATAAAAGTAGTCCCGAAAGGGACGGCTGAAAATTACCTAACGCCGCATGTCTACTGCTCTTCAGTCGTCCCATCGGGACTTCCGTGGTGCTTTCCGCAGCTCGCAACCCCGCTTATCCTGGGACTGCGCAACAAGGAGGCTCGGGATGATGGACCGTAAAGACGATCGAATATTGCAGTCGTTTGTGGAATGGGCCCGCAGCGAGGGACTCGCTATCCCCCGTGAAAGAGCCACCGCGGCCTTAGCTATAGCCTTATCGAAACCTGAAGGGACTGACCAAGACCACCGCGGGATGACTTTGCCTCACCGGCATCGCGGCGGAGGCATCATCACCCCTCAATAAACAGCGAATTGTTACCGCTTCCCGGTGAAAAGAAGCGCACCGCCGCCGATGATGGCCACAACTCCCAAAATGGGAGGAAGTGGCACAGTGCTGGTTTCTTTCTTTGACGCCTGAATCGGGCCCAAATCAACTACCTTCTTCTGGTGTGTATAAGTAAAGCCGCCGTAAACGAGCGCCAGCACGCCGAACACAATAAGAACAATCCCTAGCGGTTTCATCTATGGAAGCTCTTCATCGTTCTTCCTGGTTTGACCAACCAGGTCTTTCGCGGCATCCTTCACATCGCCCCATACCTGATGGGCGCTACCCTTGACTTGGTCCATCTGCCCTTCAGACTTTAAACGCTCGTTGCCGGTCAAAGCACCGGCCGCTTCCTTGATACGCCCTCCGGCTTTTTCAAGCCCACCCTTTACATGCTCTTCGCTCATTGATCTCACCTTAATCAACTGAGATGCCCCGTTTTCCAGCCCAGGTTGCTCAGAATTCAGGCGGATGGGAGAAGGGTGTAATAGAGGGCGATGGCGATCAAGAGCCCCACAGCTAGCCAGGCAAGGATGACCAAAACATAGCGCAAGGGCTCATTTGGGTGCTTTGGCCTTTCAACCAAAGCACACTTAATGGGCTCATTCACAGCAGCCTGATGCATCTGTTTCTCGGCTGCCCTCAACATTGGAACCGGCATGGACACCCCTTCCATACCTGGATAGACTCCGGGACTCTTCATGTAGTTGTGTGAGCGGCAAACATAGTGCTCTTAAAGTAACCATGCGCTTTGCTCTAAAATAGAATGGTGAAGCGCATTGGTTTTGTAAGCCTAGGATGTCCGAAGAATCTGGTTGACAGTGAAGTCATGATGGGCCTCCTGGACCAGGCTGGCGCAGAGATGACAAACCGTCCCGAAACGGCGGACGTCCTCGTAGTAAATACCTGCTCCTTTATCGATAAGGCCAAGCAGGAATCGATCGACACCATCCTGCAGATGGCCCAACACAAGGTTTCGGGTAAGGCCACGCGGCTGATCGTGGCCGGCTGCCTAGTGGAGCGCTACCGGGACGAAATCCGCAAGAATATCCCCGAAGTGGACGCCGTAGTGGGCACCGGGGAGCTCGAGGCTATTCTGGCTGCCGCCGGTTTGGCCTCACCCAGCGCGCCGCCGCAGGAACCGCAGCTTTTTTCCATCCTCCCCAACGGCCCCTCACGCGCTGAGGGCGACCTGCGCGAGCGTCAGGGACGCTTCGGGCGGGAGCAGTGGGAGGGCGCCCAGGCCGCCCTTCCGCAGTATCTTTACGACCACACCACTCCGCGCCTGCGCTCGACCCAGAAATCGTCGGCCTACATCAAGATTGCGGAAGGCTGCGACCATCCCTGCAGCTTCTGCGTCATCCCCAATCTTCGCGGCAAATTCCGCTCCCGCCGCTTCGAATCAGTGGTCGCCGAAGCGGAGCAACTGGTGGTCCAGGGAGTGCGCGAGCTTACCCTGATCGGTCAGGACACCACCTGCTACGGCGAAGACCTGGGTATGAAGGATGGGCTGGCGCAGCTGCTGGACACCCTTGCCCGGATCCCTGACCTGAAGTGGTTGCGCTTCCTCTACGCCTATCCCAACAAGGTCACGGCGCGCCTGCTTGAAACCATCGCCCGGCATGACAACATCTGCAAATACCTGGACATGCCGCTCCAGCACGCCTCGGCCGCCGTGTTGAAAAGCATGCGGCGAGGCGGGAACGCCGACATTTTCCTCAAGACCTTAGAGCGCGCGCGTTCGACGGTGCCCGGAATCGCCATCCGGAGCACCTTCATCGCCGGCTTTCCCGGCGAAAGCGAAGCCGACTTCGCCATCCTGAGCGATTTCGTGCGCACCGCCAAACTCGAATGGCTTGGAGTCTTCAGCTATTCCGATGAAGAAGGTTCCCACGCCTTCCACCTGGGCGACAAAGTCCCCACCCGGACCATCGAGGCCCGCCGCCGCTCCCTGATGCGCCAGCAACAATCGATCAGCCGCAAGAACCGGGCCGCCCAGATCGGCCGCCGCTTCGATGTATTGGTCGAAGGGCCTTCCGAGGAAACTCCCCTGTTATGGGAAGGACGCACCCAGCACCAAGCTCCCGAGATCGACGGCAAGGTCTACATCAACGACTTCGGGCCCTTCGATCAGTTGACCCCCGGCCAGTTTTACCAATGTGAAATTACCGAATCTCAGGATTACGATCTGGTGGGCAGGATTATATGAGCAAACCCAAGAGCCTGCGTTGCCCTACGTGCCGGAAGATCGTCACCGCGAAGGATGAGGACTTCCCCTTTTGCAGTGATCATTGCAAGACCATCGACCTGGGGAAATGGGCCAGCGGGGTCTACCGTATCTCATCCCCCGTACTCGATCCCGAACTGTTGGAAGAAATTGAAGGGATGCAGCCACGCTCTCCCGGCGATGAGTGAGGCGCCAGCGAAGAAGACCGTCTGGGCTTGGGCAGTGGGCACGTTTCTGGGCGCCGGACTGCTTCGCCCCGGTCCGGGAAGCTGGGGATCAGCCGCAGCGGCCCTCCTCTGGTTGGCGGCAGCTGCCGGTCTGCATCTGGCTCCGGGTTCTCTGGCCTGGGTGACGCTGGCGGCCGCCTTGGTCGCGCTGGCGATTGGCATCCCGGCGGCTACCATCGTAGAACGGGAGAGTAATCGCGAGGATCCCGGCCATGTCGTCATCGATGAAGTTGCCGGGCAATGGATTGCGCTGATCTATTCGCGGGTAAACTTGAGTCATCTGCTGGCTGCGTTTCTGTTCTTTCGCTTGTTTGACATTGTGAAACCCTGGCCTGCCAGGCAGCTTGAGAGCCTGCCCGCAGGTTGGGGAATCATGCTCGATGATGTCGCTGCGGGCGTGTATGCTTTGCTCTTGATGCTCGCGCTGCAACACTGGATTGGCTAAGCGTGCATCGAACAGATTAACCACCAGCGTTCAGGAACCCAACGATGCGATTCTCCAAGGATCCACTTACTCCGAACCCACCCCGCATCGACGTCGCGCTGCCGGATGCGGCGCTACCGGGCGGTGAAGTCGAGGTTCGCGGAGCCCAACTGGGCGTTCTGCGGTCGCGCCTTCCCGTGGCCGTGCTCGACGGGGTTGCGGCTCCGGTGCTGCTCAGCCGCAATGATCGAATGATCGTCCGTATCCCCGATGATGTGCAAACCGGGAGGCTGGAAGTCCGGCAGAACGGCCAGTCGAGCAATACCGTCCGGATCAAGATTGCTCGCCTGATCACCGGAAACCTGCATCCCGTGAGCAATCCCGCCGTGGATGCCGAGGGCAATATCTACTCCACTGACTCTGGTCCCCGGGGGCAAAAAACTGCCGTTTCCGTCTATCGCATCACGCCGGCAGGCGAGATGCAGCCGCTGGTCAGCGGGATCACCAATGCTACCGGCCTGGCGCTCGACGCTCAGGGGTATCTGTACGTCTCCTCGCGCCTGGATGGAACCGTCCACCGCGTCTCTCCCCAAGGAGCGTCTTCGATTTACGCGGAAGGCATGGGAATCGCCACCGGCATCGCCTTCGATTCCGCAGGAAATCTCTATGTGGGCGACCGGAGCGGAACCATTTTCAAAATTTCCCAAGACCGGCAGATTTTTGTTTTTGCCACCTTGGAACCCAGCATTGCCGCGTATCACCTGGCTTTTGGCCTGGACGGAACGCTGTTCGTGACCGCTCCCAGCACTTCGAGTTACGACTCGATCTATGCCATCGATCACGCAGGAGTCGTGCGCGTCTATTACCGCGGGCTAGGTAGGCCCCAGGGACTCGCCTTCGACGTCGCCGGCAATGTGTATGTCTCTGCTTCGCTCCGTGGCACTCGCGGCATCGTGTCCATCACCCCAGCAGGAGAGGCTTCGCTCGTGCTGGCGGGCTCGGGCATCGTCGGTCTCGCTTTTGTACCAGGCGGGAATGCGATTCTTGCGGCAAATGGCGCCGTCTATGATGTAGCTTTGGGCATAGAAGGCGTGCGTTTGTTCTAGAAGGATCGAAAGTCAAGAATGAATTGTGAAATCATCGCAGTTGGCTCAGAACTGCTAACCCCCTACCGGCTGGATACCAACTCCCTCTTCCTCACTGAACGGCTCTTGCAGCTGGGCGTGAATGTCAACTTCAAAACCATCGTCGGCGATAAGATGTCGCATTTGGCCGGCGCCATTCGCGTTGCGCTCGGGCGAGCCGACATCGTCATCACAATGGGCGGGCTCGGACCCACGGAAGACGACTTGACCCGCCAGGCAGTGGCCGAAGCGCTGGGGATTCGCCTCCGCCGCAATCCCGAAATCGTGGGCGCGTTGTACGCTCGATTCGCTGCCCGCCGCATCACGATGACGGACAACAACGCGCGCCAGGCGGATGTGCTCGAGGGTTCCGTCATTCTCGAGAATCCTCGCGGCACCGCCCCCGGGCAGTGGTTGGACACGGTCTACGGCGACCATCGCAAACTGATTATTCTTCTCCCCGGTCCGCCGACGGAAGTAAAGGCCATGTTCGACGCCCAGTGCATGGATCGGCTGCGTGGCGTTGTTCCCAAGAGAAGCATCGCTATGCGAACCCTGAAGCTCGCCATGATTGGAGAGTCGCAGGCCGATGCGCGCATCGCACCCATCTACACCAGGTACAAGGATATCGACACCACCATCCTGGCGCATACCGGCGACATCACCCTCAATCTCATCTGCGCGAAACCCGAGATGGAGTTCGCCCAAGCCCGTGTGGACGAGCTGGCGAGCAAGATCGAGGAGGAGCTCGAAGAATTCGTCTACGCCACGCAGGCGGATACGCTCGAACAAATCGTTCTCTACTACCTGGGCATGCACGGAGCAACGCTGGCTGTGGCCGAAAGCTGCACCGGCGGCCTGGTAGCCCAGCGCCTTACCAGCATCAGCGGCAGTTCAAGGTCTTTCCTCGGTGGCGCGGTGGTGTACAGCGACCACTTGAAGACGCTGTTCGCCGGTGTTCCAGCCGCGCTGATCGAAGCCAACGGCGCCGTCAGCAGGCAAGTCGCCTCGGCCTTGGCTGTGGGCATTCGCGAGAATACTTCGGCTACCTTTGGCTTGGGAATCACCGGCATAGCCGGTCCGGGTGGTGGTTCCGAAGAGAAGCCCGTGGGCTTGGTGTACGTTGCGGTCAGCGACGGAAAAGAAACGGAAGTGTTGGAGCGCCGCTTCGGAGGCGACCGTGAGCACATCCGCGCCTGGGCAAGCCAACAAGCCCTGGACATGGTCCGCCGCCGGCTGAAGTGAGTGCCTTGCCAGCGGTAAGTTAGGCGCGAAATGCCGCATACAGGCCCAAACAGACCTTGACGGGTGCCCCATGTTCGCACCAGCGTACGTGGGCCGAAGAAGACGGGTGAAGCCCTTCCAACGCTTTTAAATCGATCTACTTCAGGCCGCGCAAGCCTCCACAGCCTCAGCCTCGCTGTCATAAACCTTAAACAGCGTCAAAATCCCAACCATCTTGAAAGTCTTAGCCGCAAACGAAGAAGGATTCACCAGCTTCGCGTCCCCGCCCGCTTTTTTCGCCTGACGCAAAGCGTCAACAATTGCTCCGATGCCGCTCGAATCGATGTACGGCATCCCGGAAAGATCCAGCAGCAATTGGATGTGTCCTGTGGTGAGCGCGCCCTCGACTGCCTCGTCCAGTTGCTTGACACCTTCTCCGTACTTGAGCGGTCCCTTCAACTTCAAGTAGCAGATGTTTCCACTCTGTCGAACGTCAAGATCCACGCATCAATCTCCGGAGACCAGATTCAACCTATCCTGCCCCAAACGTCAAGCTGACCAACATCTCTATGGCCCCCAAACCTGTTGTAGGAACAAATATCGCTCGCGATGCTGATCTGGAGCCGCTCCAGGATCCGGGCTCAGCCGCATCACCTGCCAACTCCCTGCGGAATCGTAAGCAGGCCAATGAGGCAAGTCACCCCCATTTGGATTTCCGGTCCGCGCAAAATTCGTCCAATAAGTCTGCATTAATTCTGAAAGCCTGTAGTCTTCTGGCCGAAACGCCGCTCCGCGCCGTAAGTCCAGGTTGCCGAAAACATATTCAATCTCATCCGAATGGAACGCTCCGGCAGAGACCGGATGAAATGGATCTCCCGGCGATGGCTGCGCAAAATAATACCGGTAGACTGCAGAGCCCCCAGTCTTGACTTGGGCCTCCAGCCAAGCCCAGGTGGAATAAACCAGAAAGTTATCGCCGGCAAAATCATTTGCCGCCCGGCGCGCCTCAACGTCCGCGTCGCCGTGGTAAAGCTTGAGGAAGTCTTCACTACGAACGCCAAACTCCTTCTCCGCCGTCGCTCGCAGCTCCTCTGTAGTGTGATGTTCATCCTGGTTCCAACCAGCCAGCAGCGGCACGTGAGCCTGCTCGCCGGCGGCATAGATCGCAGGAATGCTTCGGGGCAGGAAGTACCCGTCGATGTCCGGCCCGAACCGAGGCTTCCCCGGAACTTTCCGCGTGGCCAATTCCAGGATCTCAGCGCTGCTGGCGGCGCGCAGCGCGGCCAGGCTGCTCTCGCTGCGAACGCTCTTGAAGTAATCCGCATCCTGCTGGCCAGCCTTCTCAAGAGCAGGAAAGTTCAATGTTTTGCTCGCAAACGCCCCGCCGCTCTCACCGATGGCGTGGGCAAACAGCCCTTTCGCGAGCGGCGACGCCATCTGCGCGCTTACCGCAAACGAGCCGGCCGACTCGCCGAAAATGGTGACATTCTCCGGATCGCCGCCGAAGGCTTTGATATTGCGCCGCACCCACTGCAGGCAAGCCCACTGGTCCATCAGCCCATAGTTGCCGGAGGCGTGATGCGGATCCTCGGCGGCCAGTTCCGGGCTGGCAAAGAAACCGAAAATTCCCAGCCGGTAATTCATCGACACCACCACGACCCCTTTGCGGGTGAGGTGCTCGCCGTCCTGGCGCGGCTCCGAGGTGCCGCCGCCGTTAAATCCACCGCCAAAAATCCAGACCATGACCGGGAGTTTGCCCTTGGAGGGTGCAGCCGGTGCCCAGACATTGAGCGTAAGGCAATCCTCGCTCTCGCCCGGGTCGCGAAACACCATGTCATTGAAACGCTCCTGCTGCATACAGCGCGATCCGAAGGTGGCGGCCTGGCGCACGCCCTGCCACTTGGCAGCGGGTTGCGGTGGCTTCCAGCGCAGCGGGCCAACGGGGGGAGCAGCGAACGGGATGCCGAGAAAGTCCCGCGCCTGCCCATCGGCACTCATCTTTCCCTGGACCTTGCCTTTGTCTGTCTTTATCAGTAGCGGGTTGCTTGCCCCCGCCGGCACAGTCAACGCGAACGCGGTGACCCCTGCAGCTAAGTAGATCAATCGGAGGAACATCGGACCCTAATTTACCATGCGCTGCTACACTCAAAACCGGATGCAACCATGTCTCTGTATGTGATCGTTGTTTGCGTGGCGTATCTGCTGGGTTCCATCCCTTTTGGGTTCCTGCTGGTGCGGGTGGTGCGCAAGCAGGATATCCGCACTCAAGGCAGCGGCAACATAGGTGCCACCAATGTGCTGCGATCGGGCGCGAAGGGCTTGGGGATCCTGACCTTTGTGCTTGATGGAGCCAAGGGTTATGCCGCAGTAGCTGTGGCAAATTACCTGGCCCGCGGCAAAGACCCTGAAACCTTCCACCATCTCGCGATCGCCGCCGGCCTCTGCGTCGTCCTCGGTCATATCTTCCCCGTCTGGCTGCGCTTCAAGGGTGGTAAAGGAGTAGCGACTGCCTTTGGCGCGTTCGTAGCGCTCTGCTGGCCGGCGGCACTGTGCGCCTTGGGATTATGGGCTGCGGTCGTCTTGTTAACCCGCTATGTATCCCTGGGATCGATCCTGGCAGCAACGGCGCTTCCCTTCCTCACCCTTTGGTTCTCGCCTGGCCGGTACGGCTATGCCTCCGGGACGGCAGTCTTCGTCTGCTGCTGGATTGTGGTCGTGAAGCACCGGCAGAATATCCTGCGCCTGATGCAGGGCACCGAGCACGGCTTTGGGAGAAAGACCAACGCGTGAGCCGCATCGCCATCGTGGGCAGCGGATCCTGGGGCACGGCACTGGCCCTGAGCCTATCTCGCCGCGGTGACCACTCCATCGCCTTGTGGTCGCACTCGGCGCCGGTGGGCGCCTACCTGCCCGGGTTTCCCATCCCTCCCCAAGTGACCCCGGTGACAAACCTGGCCGTGGCCGTAGCGGGAGCCGAGATTCTGATCAGCGCCGTGCCTTCGCAGCATGTGCGCGCGACCTACGAAAAAATGATCCCCTTGCTCGAACCGGGCCAACTCCTTGTCAGCGCCACCAAAGGCATCGAAGACGGCACCTTGCTGCGCATGACCCAGGTCATCGAGCAGGTCTCCGGCCGCCCGGCCGGCGCGCTGAGCGGTCCATCGTTCGCCCAGGAAGTCGCGGCCGGCGCACCCACTGCCATTACCGTCGCCCACAGCGAGACCCGCGTGGCCAATCTCCTGCAAGACCAGCTCACCGCCCCCGGCTTACGGCTCTACACCAATGACGACGTGATCGGCGTGGAGCTTGGGGGCGCGCTCAAAAATGTCATTGCCATCGCGGCCGGAGTCGCCGCCGGTCTGGGTCTAGGACACAACAGCGCCGCGGCCATCATCACCCGCGGAATAGCCGAGATTACCCGGCTCGCAGTGGCTTGCGGAGGCCGGCGAGAGACCCTGGCAGGGCTCTCCGGAGTGGGCGACCTGGTGCTTACCTGCACCGGCCCACTTTCCCGCAACCGGTCAGTCGGCGTGGAACTCGGGCGGGGTCAAAAGCTGGACGCCATCCTGGCGCAGCTCGAAGGCAAAGTCGCGGAAGGGGTGAGGACGACCGCCGCCGCCCTTGGGCTGGCCCAGGCTCACCAGGTGGAGATGCCGATCACTGAACAGATGGCCTCCATCCTGGAACACGGCAAGTCTCCCCAGGATGCGATCCGCGAACTGATGGCCAGGCCCGGCCGCGACGAATAGAACGAGTAAACTCAGGGTAATGATTCAGACTCTTTTTGGCAGCCTCGAAGAACCCGAAAAGAAAAGCATCTTCAGCCGCATGAAGCAGGCGGTCTCGCGCACCCGCGAGACCCTCTCCGAGCGGATTGAGACCATCGTCACCCTGACTCACGAGGTCGACGAATCGATTCTGGAAGAGCTGGAAATGATCCTTCTCGCCTCGGATCTCGGGGTCGGAACCTCAAGCGAGATCATTGCTGCCCTCCGAGCAAAAGTGAAGCGCCATGAAGTGCACAACGGGGCGGAGTTGAAGCAGCTGTTGAAGGAGGAGATCCAGGCCGTTCTGGACGCTCGCGAAGAAGAGAGCTTCTTCAAGCTCAAATACAAGGAGCCGCCTTTAGTCATCATGATGGTGGGCGTCAACGGCACTGGGAAGACGACAACTACGGGCAAGCTGGCCGCATTTTTCCGCCGCCAGGGCAAAACGGTGTCTGCTCTGCGCTGCGGACACCTTCCGCGCCGCCGCCATCGAGCAGCTCGAGATCTGGGGTCAGCGCACCGGAGTGGAGATGATCAAGACCAAGCAAGGAGGTGACCCCTCCGCAGTCTTATTCGACGCCATGCGCGCGGCCCAAGCGCGGCACATCGATGTGCTGATCGTAGACACCGCGGGCAGGTTGCACACCAAAGACAACCTGATGGCGGAGCTGAGCAAGATGAAGAGGACCGCTCAAAAGTTCATTCCCAGTGCCCCGCACGAGGTTCTGCTGGTGATCGACGCCACCACCGGGCAAAACGGCTTGCAGCAAGCCCGCTTGTTTACCGAGTCGGCGGGCGTCACAGGCATTGTGCTCACCAAGCTAGACGGCACCGCGAAAGGCGGAATCGCCGTGGCTATAGCGCGGGAACTCAAGACACCGGTCCGCTACGTAGGAGTGGGAGAAAAGCTCGAAGACCTCCTGCCGTTTGACAGCAAAGCCTTCGTCGATTCCCTGCTCGGCGCATAGTGTGTAGAGAACGAAACCGCAGATCTCTCCACTACGCTTCGCTCCGGTCGAGATGACAAATTTGTTATGCAAATGGCTTTAAAGCGTGAGAAATCGCCGATCCTGCAATAGATTTGTCATCTCGAGGAGAAGTAGCCTGCGGCCAATTAAGGGTGGAATCAACAGTACGGGCCACGCGCACTGGACGGGTGCCCCATGTTCGCACCGGCTAACGTGGGCCGAAAAAGCCGGGCGAAGCCCATCAAACGCTTTTAGTCGGTCTAGGGTACGGTTGTTCATTAGGAGAGAAGGCTAGCCTGCGTCCAGTTAAGGGTGGAATCAACAGTACGGGCCACCGCGCGCTCGACGGGTGCCCCATGTTCGCACCGGCGTACGTGGGCCGAAAAAGCCGGGCGAAGCCCATCAAACGCTCTCGGTCGATCAACGGTGGAGTTTGTTCATTAGGACCGGAGCGAATCGTAGTGGAGAGATCTGCGGTTTCCTTTTTCCCGTATGACTGACGAGCACTGGATGGAGCGCGCGCTAACGCAAGCGGAACTATCCGTCGGCCTCGCCTCGCCCAACCCGGCCGTAGGCTGCGTACTGGTGCAAGGCGAGACCGTGGTAGGCGAAGGCTTCCATCAGTTTGACCAATACGATCACGCGGAAATCGTAGCTCTAAAGAACGCCGGCCCTCAGGCCAAAGGAGCAACCGCCTACGTAACCCTCGAACCCTGCAGCCATCACGGCCGAACCGGACCCTGCGCAGACGCATTGTTGGCCGCCGGCCTAGCCCGCGTGGTGGTGGCCACTGGAGACCCCAACCCGCTCGTCCACGGCAACGGAATCGCCCGCCTTCGCGCCGCCGGCGTGGACGTCCGCACCGGAGTGCTGGAGCATCCGGCGCGCGAACTCAACGACGGATTCGCCAAGTTCATCACCACCTCCCTCCCATTTGTCACCATGAAAGTTGCATCTACTCTGGACGGGCGCATCGCACCGGCATCGCGGGCGCCGGCGCGCATCACCGGCGACGAAGCCCGCGCCCAGGTGCATCGCATGCGCCATGCCGCGGACGCGCTATTGACCGGGGTGGGCACAATCCTCGCCGATGATCCTCTGCTTTCAGATCGCAGTAACCTTCCCCGCCGCCGGCCCCTGCTGCGGGTGGTGCTCGATTCCACCCTGCGCACGCCTCCGGACTCGCAGCTAGCAAAAACCGCGAGCCACGACGTGCTGATCTTTTTCACCCACGCCAACGCAGCAACGCAACAAGCCCTCGAAGCACGCGGCGTTCGCCTGCTGCAGCTCGGAGACAACCGCATCCCCTTCAAGGAAGTTCTAGCGCACCTGGCAGAGATGAAAATCACCAACCTGCTCCTCGAAGGGGGAACGGAGATCCACACCACAGCGCTCAACCAAGGCCTGGTGGATAAACTCGTGTTGTTCTACGCGCCCACTTTCCTGGGTGGCGGCGCTGTGCCCATGCTGGGCTCCATCGAATCACTCCCGCCGATCCGCGATTACAACGTAAAACGCTACGGCCAGGATTTCGCATTAGAAGCCTATCTCCGAGATCCATGGTTGAATTGAGAAGACATGTTTACCGGACTAATCGAAACCACGGGCACCGTCCTCGCCATAGAGCGGACCGAAAATTCAACCCGGGTTGCCATCTCAGCACCCGGCATCGCGCTACGCACGGGGGACAGCATCGCCGTCAGCGGAGTCTGCCTGACAGCGGTGGACCTCGAGCCCTCTCTCTTTCATGCAGACCTCGCGGCCGAGACCGTAGCCCGCACCTCGCTCTCCCTGCTCGCTCCGGGATCCACCGTCAACCTGGAACTCCCGACCCCCGCCGGAACTCCCCTGGGGGGCCACGTGGTGCAGGGGCACGTTGACGGCACAGGCACGCTTCTGAGCCTGGATCCCATCGGGACAGACTGGTGGCTCCGTGTAGCCGTTCCAGCCCACGTAAGCCGCTATATGGTGGAAAAAGGCTCCATCGCCATCGAAGGGATCAGCCTGACCATAGCCCGCTGGGAACCGGGAACGCCCGAGGGCGATGTCGTGAGTGTGGCCATCATCCCCCACACCTACGCGAGAACCAATCTTCACAGCATGACCATCGGCCAGCCCGTCAACATCGAAGCCGATGTGCTGATCAAGTATCTGGAGCAGCGTCAGCGCGACGCGCTTCTGGAGCAGCGTCAGCGCGACGTCCTTCTGGAGCAGCGGGAACAGGACTCCCGCTTCGAGCTCACCGTCGAATACCTGGTGGCCAACGGATACTGATCCCGGTGATATCATCAACATGTGCCGGGTCCTACGCGACGCAACCCCGCCAACCCCGCCAGGTCCGGAAGGAAGCAACGGTAACGGGTCAGTGCGTGCGCAGTAGGTTGCCCGGTACATATGATCGCCCGTGATCCTTCCAACTGATCTCCTCCACATCGCTCCTATTCGAATCTTGTCCATTTACGGAGAAAAATTTTGAGCATCGAATTGCGTCCGCGTGCGCCAAAGCGTGCCAAGATCAGCGCTCTGGGAACGTATGTGCCGCCGCGCATCCTCGACAACGCCGACTTGTCGAAGATGGTCGACACCTCTGACGATTGGATTATGCAGCGTCTGGGCATCCGCGAACGCCACCTGGTTGAGCCGGGCATGGCCACCAGCGACATGGCTGTGGAAGCGGCGAAGCGCTGCCTTCTTCAGCGAGGCATCCTGGCCAGCGAGGTAGAGGTAGTCATCGTGGCCACCGTCACTCCCGACATGTTTTTTCCCGCAACCGCCTGCCTGGTGCAGGACAAGTTGGGCGCTTACGGGGCTTGGGGCTTCGACCTTTCCGCCGCGTGCTCAGGTTTTCTCTATGCCTTGCAGGTTGGGGCCAAGCTGGTCGAATCCGGCGTTCACTCCAAGGTCTTGGTAATCGGCGCGGACACCATGTCGTCGATCATCGACTACACCGACCGCACCACCTGCGTCATTTTCGGCGATGGTGCGGGTGCGGTTCTGGTCGAACCCGCGGAAGAAGGGGAAATCGGCCTCATCGACTTCTGCCACGAGATCGACGGATCCGGAGCCAACGCGTTGAACATGCCGGCGGGAGGCAGCCTCTGCCCGGCGTCCCCGGAAACCATCGCGGCCAGGCTGCATTACGTCCACCAGGACGGCCAGGCGGTCTACAAGTATGCCGTGCGCAAGATGGTGGAAACATCGAGCAAGGTGTTGACGGCCAACAACATCAAGGCAACGGATCTGAGCGCCTTCATCCCTCACCAAGCCAACAAACGCATCATTCTTTCGACTGCTGAACGCTTGGGCTTGCCGCTGGAACGCGTCATCATCAATATCGATCGTTTCGGCAACACCACAGCGGCCACCATCCCCCTGGCCATGCAGACGGCGCTCGACGAGCATCGCCTGGAGCGGGGAAGTCTAGTGCTCTTGGCCTCGGTGGGCGCAGGCTTTACCGCCGGAGCCTGCCTCCTCCGCTGGGAAATGTAGCCGAAGGTTTACCCGCTTTAAGCTGTGGTACACGCTTTGGGAAAAGTACAGGCGCTAGGAAGAGTACAGATTTTAAGCTGAGGCAAAACACCGCCCGAGTCCCGAAGGGACAGCTGAGAATAGCCCAGGATGCAATCCTGGGTAATCGCATGTCATAAGAGTAGTCCCAAAGGGACGGCTGAAAATTACCTAAGACCGCACCGCTAGTAGGTTTCAGGCTTCCGCAGTGTTTTTCCGCAGACTCTTTAGCCCGCACGTAACTGCCTCAAAACCAAACCGGCTCGAAGCTATCGATTTGCTTTTGTTACGTACGGCCTAAAAGACGGCACCCTTTAATCCGCTCGCACAAACCTTAAGCGCTAACCGCAGCACCCCGAGACTCAACCGGACGCCGCCTCTCCCGACGGAACTTCCACACTCCGTACAACACACCGGCGACCACCAAGCCCAAGTAAATCCACATAATAGTGCTGCTCCAACCAGCCAAATAGCGGCGGAAGGCACGAACCAGTACGCGGCCATAAACAACCGCCAGCCAACTCACCAGGGCATAACGGAACGTTCTGGTCAGGCTGAAAGCAACCAGAAACCTCCTCCGCGACACTCCCAACGCACCCGCAGCCAGCAGAATCGGCATAAGCGGAAATGGCGGAGGAAGCAAAGCGGCGGCAGTCACGGCAACCGTGCCGCTCTTCTCCACCCACGCGGATAGCCTGCGCGAAAACCTCTTCGGCAAATACCGGTGCAGCGCCGCCTCTCCCCCCTTTGACCCGCTAGCCCAAGTCAGATATCCACCGAGGATGGAACCCACCGTGGCGGAAATCGCTGCCAGCACAGGGTTGGCACGATGAACCACCAACAGGATCAGCAGCAAGTCGGTGCTGCCCGGCACCGGCAGCGGAATGATCGACGAATCAATCACCGACACCACAAAAAGTCCCATGGTGCCAAAGCCCATGAGCCAGCGCAATCCGTGGGCACTTTGAGCTGTTCGGGCCGCCTTTGCCTGCATCATTGCCAAGTTGGACGCGAAACTCGGCTTTGGCGATGCAGACCCGGCAGAATATGTCTAAAGAAGGGTCAACGGGGGAGCAGCCGGAAGCGCTCCGCACTCAGCAGCATAGCAGTAGAACGCTTCCATTCCCCGCAGGCACGCCTCATCCAATATGTAATGGATATTGTTCGTCAGATAAAAGCGGATCGTGTCCCGCGGCACAGCAATGCGTCCCGACCACGCCTCCACCAGCTCTTCTACGTGCGCCAAGCCATGGTCCCGTGAAGCTTGTAAATCCTCGACAATCTCCTGAGCGCAGGCGCCACTTTCCTCAAGCGCCCCGGCACGCAGCGCCCACACCGCGGAGATCCAGGGTAGCCCGGTAAACGTGTGCCACTCGTGCGCCAAGTCCAGATACAGTAGCCGCTCTCCTGTGCGCAACTCCCGAGCTTGCTTATCTTCAAGCGCCAGCAAAGCCGGATCCCCAATCAACAAAGCCGCATCCGCGACCGCGAGCATGGATTCAAGGTCGGGCGGCTGCGCAACGAAGCTCACCGGCACCTTCCAGAACAAAGCGAACAGGATGCGCGTATAAGTAGCCGAGGTGAGCGAAGATGTATCGGCGGCGACACTACGTACCCCGCTGATACCTTCCGGAGACCGCACCACCAGGAGAATAGAGCGTACGCGATCGAGCGCCGCGATCGTGCAGCCGGGGACGATACTTAACGCGGCCGTCGTGGCATAAGCCGCGATGGGAACCAGGCCGATATCCGCTTCGCCGGCCGCCAATTCCGCGGCACAGCCGGCAGGCGTTGTGTAACCGATCTGGTAGCGTTCCCGCAGCCGGCTGCGCTCCGGCTCGTGCTCGAAGTCCCACATCAGAGGAGCAGGATTAAGAAAATGGATGGCCGACATACGAATGCGGCGCTTAAGCGGGTGGGTCACCTATTAGTGTACCTTGGCACTCAGCCATGAATTCGCCCGACGAAAACCGGCTCGCTTGGCTTGCCATGACACTGACACCGGGTCTGGGACCCAAGCGGATCCTTAAAGCGGCACAGGCCATGCCGGCGCTGTCATCCTTGTTTCGCCTTTCCCTCACCGAGTTGGAGGGGCTGAATTTTCCAGCCCCCGCGGCGCAGTATCTTTTTACCGGAAAAGCGCGCACCGAGGCGGAACATGAATTGGTGCGCATTCGCGAGCTTAAGGGCGCACTCCTTACCTACGAGGAAGACGAATACCCCGAGCGGCTGCGGGAAATTTTCGATCCGCCGCCGGTGCTCTGGGTGTTAGGGGACGTGAAACTCTTGGCCCGCCCAGCCATCGCGATCGTGGGCACTCGCCATCCCTCGCCCTACGGCACGGGCATGGCGGAGATCCTGGCTCGCGATCTGGGTAGCCGCAGGATGGTCATCCTGAGCGGCATGGCGCGCGGCATTGATACCGCAGCCCACCGTGGTGTACTGGCGGCCGGCGGCAGCACCGTGGCCGTCTGGGGCACCGGCGTCGATGTGATCTACCCTAAAGAAAACAAGGGTTTAGCCGAAAACATCCTCGCAGCCGGAGGAACCATCGTGTCGGAGTACAGACTGGGTACCTTTCCCGCACCGCAGAATTTTCCCAAGCGCAACCGCATCCTCAGCGGCATAAGCATCGGGGTGTTGGTGGTGGAAGCGGGCGAGAACAGCGGCACGCGAGTAACCGCCCGCTGCGCGCTGGAGCAGGATCGCGACGTTTACGCCGTCCCCGGCAACGTCACCAACAAGAACGCTTGGGGTCCCAACACGTTGATTAAACAGGGCGCTAAGCTGGTAGCCACATGGGAGGATGTGTGGCAGGAACTCCCCACGCAGGTGCGGTTGCAGCTGGAGGGAGAACTAGGTTTTGCATCGCAGGCCCAGCAAACTGCATCGATTGTGGAAGAACTTCCCCTGCAGGAACCGGAGAAGGTCGTGCTCAGCTTGCTGCGCCACGACGAAGCGATGCAATTGGACGAGCTCATGGAGAAGCTGGAGTCCAAATTGACCTCGTCGGAAATCTTCACCGCTCTCTTTGAACTCGAGCTGGCCAGCCGGATAAAACAACTTCCGGGTAAAAATTACGTCAGACGAATGTGAGCTGCTGCACCTTAAGTTGCAGAGCTGGAAGTTGCAGACAGGGCAGGAGAAAGCCGCCCCCGTGAACGCTTCAACAGGCATGCGGATCACGATCAGTAAATAAGCCTGCACCTTCCAGGTGGTACAGTCAGTCCCATTAGGAAGCGCTTCGGCCTGGTCCGGAGCATTCATCGGATTTAAGGAAAGCAATGAGTAAATCACTCGTGATCGTCGAATCGCCCGCCAAGGCAAAGACGATCAGCAAATATCTCGGCAAAGACTTCACCGTCGAAGCCTCCGTCGGGCACATTAAAGATTTGCCGAAGAACAAAATCGGCGTGGACTTGAGCGATGGTAGCTTTGAGCCCGAACTGATCGTCATCCCGGGAAAAGAAAAAGTCGTCGACCGGCTGAAAAAGTTGGCGAAGTCAGCCAACGTTGTCTATCTGGCCCCCGATCCCGACCGCGAGGGAGAAGCCATCGCGGCGCATCTTGAAGATGAGCTGCGCGGGCTGTCCAAGGGCAACTCGATTCGCCGGGTCACGTTTAACGAGATCACGGCGAAGGCGGTGCAAGCCGCCTTCGAACATACCCGCGACGTTGACCGGAACCTGGTAGATGCGCAGCAGACGCGGCGTGTTCTCGATCGCATCGTGGGTTATCAGATTTCGCCATTGCTTTGGGATAAGGTGCGCCGCGGCCTGTCTGCCGGCCGGGTACAAACCGTCGCCTTGCGGCTGATCGTAGAACGCGAACGCGAGATCAAGGCGTTCGTGCCCGTTGAATACTGGACTTTAGACGCGAAGCTCACTCCGGCAAAAGAAAAAACCGAGTTCACCGCGCGCTTTCTCGGCATCGACGGCGAAAAAGCTGTCGTAGAGACGGTGGACGCACCAGCTTTACCCGGCAAACCGCAAATGGACACCGTGGTAGCCGCGCTCGAAAAAGCCGCGTGGTCCGTACAGAACGTCGAGAAGAAGGAGCGCCGTCGTAATCCCACCGCGCCTTTCACCACCAGCAAACTGCAGCAGGACGCGTCGCGCCAGTTAGGCTTCAGCGTCCGCCGCACCATGGGTGTGGCGCAGCGTTTGTATGAAGGCGTGGAATTGGGCAGCGAAGGATTGGTCGGTCTTATCACCTACATGCGCACCGATTCGACCCGCGTCTCGCCCGATGCCATTACCGAAGCACGTAAGTGGATCGAGCAGACCCACGGCAAAGACTATCTTCCCGCCGCGCCCAATACCTTCAAGAGCAAGAAAGACGCGCAGGATGCGCACGAGGCGATTCGTCCCACGGGCGTTGCGTATCATCCCGACGAGATCAAGCAGTATCTCAGCGATGAGCAGTATCGTATGTACCGGTTGATCTGGCAGCGCTTTGTCGCTTCGCAGATGGTGCCCGCGGTGTTTGACCAAACCACGGTGGACATCGTTGCCAAGGCCGCCCGCAACTATAACTTCCGCGTCACCGGCTCGGTGATGAAGTTCGACGGTTTCCTCAAGGTCTACGAGGAATCGAAAGAGAAGAAAGACGATGAGGACGAGGAGCTCAAGAACCGGCTCCCCGCGCTCGAAAACGGACAGGCGCTGTCATTGATTGGTCTGGCGCCAGAGGAGCACTTTACCGAGCCCAGGCCCCGCTTCAATGAAGCCTCGCTGGTAAAAGAGCTGGAAGAGCGCGGCATCGGCCGGCCTTCGACATACGCAACTATCATTAATACGATTCAAGAGCGCGAGTACGTACAGAAAGTTGGCCAGGGCAGGGGTGCGAAATTCGTCGCCACCGAGATCGGCTTTGTGGTGACCGATCTACTCGTCGCGAATTTCCCCTACATCTTCGACCCCACTTATACCGCCCGGCTGGAGGAAGAGCTGGACGATATCGAAGATGGCAAAGAAAAGTGGACCACCTTGCTGGGCGCCTTCTACGGGCATTTCGAACAGGAGCTCGAAGATGCCAGCAAGCACATGGAAAATATCAAGCGGATGGAAAAGCCCACAGACGAGAAGTGCGACGTCTGTGGTTCTCCGCTGGTCTTGAAGTGGGGTAAGTTCGGCAGCTTCTTCGCCTGCAGCACTTACAACAAGAAAGATCCCACCAGCTGCACCTTCACCAAGGAGAACTTCGCCGCCAAGCCGGAAATGAATGCCCAGGAAGGGGAGGAGCAGGCGGAGGAATACTGCGAAGCCTGTGGCCGGGTGATGGTATTGAAGCGGGGACGCTTCGGCGCCTTCATGGCCTGCCCTGGCTACAGCGAAGATCCGCCCTGCAAGACCACTCGCAAGCTGACCCAGAAACAGCAGCAAAAGGCTCCGCAGCCGTTGGACGAGAACTGTCCCAAGTGCGGCCTGCAACTGGTGCTGCGCAATGGCCAATATGGAGAGTTTGTATCCTGCAGCGGCTATCCGAAGTGCAAGTACATCAAGCAGAACATAATTGAGGGGATGAAATGCCCCAAGTGCGGCGACGGGGACATTGCTGAGCGGAAAGCGCGTCGCGGCAACCTCTTTTACGGCTGCACCAATTATCCCAAGTGCGACTTCACCTCGAACGCCAAGCCGGTCCCGGAGAAATGCCCGGAATGCGGTAGCCCCTACCTGCTGGAGAAGACCCGCACCACGGGGGTCTACCTGGTGTGCCCAAACAACCGCAAATCCGCCGCGGAAGAGGATGCCCCCAAGAAGAAGGCCAAAAAGGGCGCAGCCGAGGAGCCGGCGGAACAGGTCACCTGCACCTACCAGAAAAAAATCGCCGACCCCCCACTGGAGCCGTCGATCGAGGCAATGCGCTATCAGACAAAAGCAGAGGAACTTCCCGTCGCCTGACGGTGCCCCATTCCCCCGGATTTCCTGAGAAGGGAGTTCGGGGTCAAGCCTGCTGTTGGCTTGAGTGGGGTTGTTCACCGGGTCCAACGCCAAACTTGCCAGAAAGCGTGACCGGAGCGTACAACTGCCCTTGGTGGTAGTTCGCCCTTCCCCTGCCACCTGGAGCGAATCATGAAATTTTTCGTAGTCGTTTTAGCCCTTTCGACCGTCCCCGCCCTGGCTGCGGATATGAACGCCATGAAGGTCGATGGTTACATCGGTGACTCCATGTGCGGAGCGAAGCACAACGGCAGCGCTCCCAATGCGGCTTGCGTCAAGAAGTGCCTGGACGGCGGTTCCAAGCCGGTTTTCGTGGATGACGCTAAAAAAGAGGTCTACACCATCGATGATCCGGAATCCATCAAGGGTCACGAGGGGCACCACGTCAGCGTGGTCGCCAAAGTCAACGACGCTGATAAGACCATTCATATCTCCAAGGTGTCGATGCTGGCCGACCAAGGCAAGCCAAGCACTTCCGAAATGCACTAGAACGAATCAACTTCAGCCGCGCTCCGCTTCCCACCTTTAGCGGGGCGTGTTGCTGTGCTCATAAATCTGCTAAGGTGGGAAAGTAGGAGTGAATGCAGGAATCAACCTTAGTTATGGCAAAGGCTACCTGGAACGGCAAAGTAATTGCTGAGAGCGAAACCACGGAACTGGTGGAAGGCAATATCTACTTTCCCGAAAGCTCCCTTAAGCGGGAATACTTTCGCCCCAGCTCCACCATCTCAACCTGCCCCTGGAAGGGACAGGCCAGGTACTACAGCCTGCTGGTCGACGGCCAGGAAAACCAGGATGCCGCCTGGTACTATCCGGACCCCAAGCCAGCAGCCCGTAACGTAAAGAACCACGTAGCCTTTTGGCGCGGAGTTGAAGTCGAAAAGTAGGTGGAGCGGGGCCATCCTGCTCCTGCACCTGCTCCTTTCGCCTCCCGGCCGAGCCTACCAGGCATCGGCCAACCCCCCACAAAGAGACCTGGAAGTTCTGCGCCAAGTAGAAGAAGAATACCTGCGAGCCGAGGTGGAAGACGACACGGCCATCGCCGGAACCATTCTGGCCGACGACTATGTCGGAATCCGCGGAGACGGCGCCACCTCCACCAAGTCGGATGTCCTGAGCCGCCTGGAGCGTCATGAACGCCGCCGGGCGCCCTATCTGGTCACCGCCACCGCGATGCGGGAATACCTCTTCGGCGATACCGCATGCGTGACCTACACCAAGGTCTACAACAAGCCCGGGAGCCAAGCCGCCTACAGCGAAAATGTGCTCCACATGCTCATTCGGCGGAACGGAATTTGGCGCCTTCAACTCAGCAGCCCCCTCCCCGCGGCGCGCCAATAGAACTGGTCTCGTAAACCCGCCTCTGCCGGTGATGCCTCATATGAGCCCCGCCATCAAAGCGGGGCTCATGCAGTCCGCCGAAGCCGCCGAACTATATATGAGACCAGTTCCAGACCAAGTATCACCAGCGGTTCCTCGCAAACCCGGGAAACACTGTTTTTTGTTTTCCCCTACCCTTCTCTGGGATAATGAACCCACTCTGGCGTTTCGAACTTGCGGCCGATGTGGGTCCTTCCCGCAGACGGTGAGCACCGCGTATCCCCGATGAAGCCACTCGTACTGGCACTTACCCCAACACGCAACCGTCGCGTGAACGAAGTAACCGGCATGGTGTTGCTGGTGGCCGCAAGCCTCCTCTTCCTTGCGCTTGCCTCCTACACTCCCACGGACCCCTCCCTAAACACCGTGGGAGGCTATGCCGCGGGCCGGCAGGCCCACAACTGGACCGGTCTGATCGGCGCCGCCATCAGCGACCTGCTGCTGCAGGTGGAGGGCGTTGCGGCCTTCATGCTGCCCCTGATGCTGGGCGCGGTGGGCTGCACGTGGCTGCGCTCGCGCCCGGCCGGATCCCCGGCCGCCAAAGCATCGGGGGTCCTCCTCTGGCTGATCTTTGCCCCGGCGGTCTTCGGTCTCATCCCTGGCCACCTCCTCTGGAAGCACGCGCTGCCCCTGGAAGGGGTAACCGGACGGCTCCTGGTCGACAGCCTGGTGCACTACCTGAATTTTCCCGGCGCTGCCATCGTGACCGTCAGCATGGTGGTGATCGCCCTCTACCTATCCACCACCTTCAGCTTCAGTACGGCTCAGGAGTGGTTGGCGATCCGCTTCGCCTTCACCCTTGCGTGGCGCGACCGCTGGCGTAACTGGAGGCTAGCCAAGGCAAAGGCTCGGGCCGCCGCCCTGGCAGCGAAGCCGGTGGTGAAACCGGAGAAAAAGGCTCCGCGCCGCACCGCCGTGGCGGAAGTCCCTCCCAGGGAGATCCCCGCGAAGGCCGCTCCTGGGCCGCCCCCGCAGTCCCTTTGGGACCAGATGCCCCGGACCAGCATCCCCGACCCAGTCCCCGACTTCGACGAGGATCTGCCGGTAGAGCCCGAGGAGATTTTTGTACCACCGGTCACGGCAAAAATTCCGCCGCCCATCCCCCAAGCCATTTCTGTAAAGGAGCGGGCCGATGCGGACGCCAAGCCGGTTACCCTCGCGCCCCGCGCCGTCAGCGGCTTCCGCCTGCCGCCCAGCACCCTGCTGCACCGCAGCGACGAGTCCCAGGTGGTGCGGGAAGATGATCTCCGCGAGCAGGCCAAAATACTCGTAGAGAAATGCGCGGAGTTTGACGTCCGCGGCCAGGTGGTCCAGATCAATCCCGGCCCTGTGGTCACCACCTTCGAGTTCCGCCCGGAAGCCGGCGTCAAGTACAGCCGCGTCACCGGTCTGGCAGAAGATCTGTGCCTGGCCACTCGCGCCGAGAGCATCCTCATCGAGCGGATGGCGGGCAAGAGCACAGTCGGCATCCAGGTGCCGAACCAAGATCGCGAAACCATCTGGCTGCGCGAGGTCATCGAGGCGGAAAACTTCACCCAGACCAAGTCCAAGCTGACCCTGGCCATGGGGAAAGACATCAACGGCCGAATCGTGACCGCCGACCTGGCAACCATGCCGCATGTGTTGATCGCCGGCTCTACGGGCTCCGGCAAGTCGGTGGCCATCAACGCCATGATCATGTCCGTGCTCTACAAGGCGACGCCGCAACAGGTGAGGCTGATCCTGGTCGATCCCAAGCGCGTGGAACTGGGGATGTACGAGGGAATTCCCCATCTGTTCACGCCCATCATTACGGAGCCCAAGCTGGCCGCCAACGCCTTGCGCAACGCGGTCCGCGAAATGGAGCGCCGGCTCAAGCTTCTGGCTTCGCGGAGCGTGAGGAACATCGAGCAGTACAACAAGCTGTTCGACAACCAGACCCCAAGCCTCTTCGAAGATGCAGAGGCGGAGCAGCCGTTGCCCCACATGATCATCATCATCGACGAGCTTGCCGACCTGATGATGTTGGACAAGGCCAACGTCGAAGAGGCCATCACGCGCCTCGCGCAAATGGCCCGCGCCGTCGGAATCCACCTGGTCCTGGCCACGCAGAGGCCCTCCGTCGACGTCATTACCGGCCTCATCAAGGCCAACGTGCCCACCCGCATCTCGTTCCGTCTCGCCACCAAAGTGGACTCGCGGACCATTCTCGACTCCAACGGAGCCGAGGCGCTGCTGGGGCGAGGCGACATGCTGTTCCTTCCCCCCGGAACCTCGCGGCTGCAGCGTCTGCACGCCCCCTTCGTCACCGAAAAAGAGATCGCGGCTGTGGTCGAGTTCTGGAAGAGTCAGGGCGAAGCCGAATATGTTCAGGGCTTCCTCGAGTCTCCCAGGGATGAAAAGGGGCGCGACCTGGATGCAGAACCCGAGGACGGCGACTCCAACGACGAGCTCTTCGAGGACGCGGTCCGTCTAGTCCTGGAATTTGGCAAGGCCTCCACTTCCCTGCTCCAGCGGCGGCTGCGCATAGGCTACGGCCGAGCCGCGCACCTGATCGACATGATGGAGCGCGACGGAATCGTAGGCCCAGCCGACGGTTCAAAGCCCCGCGAAATCCTAAAACCACCCGACTGGCTAAACCAAGTCGAACCCGCCCTCCGCTAAAGAACCGGAACCCATCCTCACGATGGGTTCCGGCCTTCGAACAGGCTAAAAACTCCTGTTCTGTATCAGGGCACAACTTTACAGTCCGCTCAAAAACTCATGTTCTGTATCAGGGCACGACTTTAGTCGTGCCGTAAACACTTGAAAATAGGATGGGCTTTAGCCCCTGCCACAGCCGGAGTCTCAACAAACCTGATTTTTTCCGCAACATCTTCGAAGCCCGCGCGAGAATCAAAACTCGAAGGCCAAAACAGAACCTGATGGGTGCCCCATGTTCGCACCAGCGTACGTGGGCCGAAAACGACGGGCGAAGCCCATCAAACGCTTCTAGGCCTTTAGTGAAATCATTCGAAGAATCCATAATCGGCCCACGTACGCTGGTGCGAACATGGGGCACCCGTCGAGGTCGGTTTGGTCCTGCAGATCCGATTCTCGCGCGGACCGTGGGCATGCGTATCAGCCCAAAAGCTCAGTTTTTCCCGGCCTTATTTACCCCCGCAGCCGAAGCCAATCCTTCTGATAAGCAAAACTGACCGCAAGCAGCAGCACCCCCAAAGCGAGAAAGCTAAGCACCCTGTACCCTTCGCTCTGTTGGCTGACGCCGTTCAAGAAAACCTTCGCGATCGTGAACGCCAGCAGAACCAGAGCCTGCCAACGCAAAAACGCCCGCCGGAAATAAAAACCCGCACCCATAAGAGCCGCGCCGTAAACCATGTACCACGCGCAATCGTCCCACCCGGCGGCATTGGACCGGCGCTGCAGCTGCCCGTAACCGCCGCAAAAATCGCGCATAAACCCCGCCCCACAGAACCAGTAATGGTGAACTTCCAGGCTCACAGCCACCAGGATGGTCAGGCTAAAAGCAATGCTCGAGAATCCGGCCAGGTAGCGCTCTCCGCGGCCCTCACCCGCGCTAAGACGCGTCACCACCGCAAATACCGCCGCCGCTACCAGGTTCGTGACAAAGTGCAGGTTAGTGACGACGGCCAGCGGCTGCCGCGTCCCTGCGGTCCAGTCCACCACCAGAGAGCAGGCAGCCACAATCAGCACCGCAGCACCAAAAGCGTGCATGGCCCTATGTCCACGAGCCTTCGATAGGACAACCAGCACCAGCCCTTCCCCCAACCACCACAACGTCACGACCGGCCGATCGAATTCCAGCAGCACGGCCATGGCGAGAAACAAAACGCCCAACCCGAGGTTGGTGCGGGAGAGAACCATGGGCCCGCGGCGAGCCATCACCAAGCACGCACCGGCAAGAACGGCCGTAGCCCAAGGCCGCCACGAATGCTGGCCGGGCGAACCGAATAGGGAGAGGAACGCCAGGAACGTGGCCAGCCCATTGGTGATCGGAAACGCAATCGGGAAAACCGGGTCCAACCGCACACTCGCTCGGCGCGCGATTAGAAAAGGGCTGCTGGCAAAAATCGCGAAGTACAGTGCCAGAAAAAACACCGTCCATGGAAGACTCGCCGCTTGATATTCGCTGAGGGCCACATAGTAGACCGCCGTTCCCACCAAAGCCGCCCAAGCCAAGCGCTTCCACGGATGCAGCGCGAGCAAAAGTAAACCGCCCCCATTCAACAAAACCAGATAGAAAAACAGAAAGAAATGGTCGCTGCGGGCCGTCCACAGGAGAGCAGGCGTAACCAAGCCGCCAGCCATGGCATAAATAGCCAGCACTTCCGACTCCTGGCGGCGGGCCAGCAACGCGTTCACGACAGTAATCCCAGTCATCGCAAGAAAAACGACAGACGACGACGCCAGGTGATACAGGCTGAACGAGGCCCAAAGCGATAAATACGCAATACTGCCGGCGATCGCCTGCAAGCTGTAGGAAAAGGGGGAGAACCCCTTCCGGCGAAACTGCTGCGACCAGACCATCAGTCCGGCTGAACAGGCGAGGCCGATCAGAACGCGGACAGGGGGTCCGATCCAGTTGTAGTTAAACGCCAGCTTTAGAAACCAAGCCACACCGACCAAAACCACCAGGATGCCGATACGGTTCAGGAGTTGCGCCCCGATGCGGCTTTCCAGCGAAACCGAGCCGACAGCCTTCTTGTTGTCAACAAAGATGTTAGGTACCGGCACTGAGGGGATAGGCACCCCCTTTTGCGCCTGCAATTCCGCCTCCAGAGCGGCCACGCGCGCCGATAATTCCGCCAGTTGGCGCTGGAAATCTTCGTCAGAACCCATTGCTAACGACTGTAGATCATCACGGGATGTTACCTAGGTGTACCCTGGTAACACTTTGGGCTCCGATTCGGCTCAGAATGGCTTAAGCTGCGGAAAGTAACCCTTAAAGGAGGCGCCTCCGTTTGATAAGCAGCTCCACCCCACTTGAGGCCCGCCACAGGGTTCTTCTGGTAGACGATGACGCGGTAAGCCTGGACCTCATGGCTCTGCTTCTCGCCCACGAGGGTCACCAGGTACTGCGCGCCAATGACGCCGGTGCCGCCCTGGAACTGCTGACATCGGACAATGGGAGCCGGCCGGATGTGCTGTTGGTGGATCTCCAGATGCCCGGCATCTCCGGCGGACAGTTAGCCGAGCGAGTCCGCGCCATGAAAGGCCCCGGACCTCTCCTGCTGGCGATGAGCGCCACCGGGGTCCAGCAACAGCAGCTCCTGGCCTTTGACGGCTTCTTGCTCAAACCTCTTTCCCTCGGCGACCTTCGCCGCGCGCTCCACCAACCCACCCCCCCAAATCGAAGACGGGACCGCAAGCGGGTGGTCCGCACCGCCCATCCCAGGAAAGTCCTAAAGACGGCAGAAGACGCCGTGGACATGGCGGTCGTCCGCAAGCTGCTCGCCATGATGCCGGCGCAGTCGCTCCAGGATCTCGTGGCCGCTTGCATCGCGGATAGCCGCACTTGCGTGGAGGCGATTCAAAACCAGGTGCAGAGCGGAGACGGCGCCCGCGTAAGTCCATTGGCCCACCGGATCAAGGGAGCCGCATCCATGATCGGCGCCACCCGTCTTTCCGGACTCGCTGCTGACCTCGAAACGGGGGGTGGCAAAGAAGCGGCCACCCCGGCCGTTTTGACGGATTTGCTCACTGCCTGCGGCGAGTTGGAGCGTATGCTTTTTGCAGGAAAATTCACTCAGACCCAGGGCCCCCCACCATGACAACAACAACGATCGCCGCGTCGACGAATAAGAATTCCAACGACCGACTGCATCAGATTCGTATCGTCATTGCCGACGACCACCCGGTAGTTCGTATCGGCGTGAAGAACATGCTGCAGAGCGATCCCAGCCTCGACGTGCTGGGCGAGGCATCCGACGGCGATGAGGCGATCACGGCCACGCTGGAACTGCTGCCGGACATCCTGCTCCTCGATCTGCAGATGCCCCGTCTGCCCGGATTAGAGGCCATGCGGGCCATCATGAGCGGCTCCCCGACGGTCAAAATCCTGCTCCTCACCAGCACCATCACCACCCAGCAAATCATTGAGGCGCTACAGATAGGCGCGCGTGGCATCGTGCTCAAAGACGCACTGGCCGATCACCTCACCACCGCCATCCGCGCGGTTTCCTCCGGCGACTATTGGATCGGCGGCAAGCGCGTGGTGAACCTGGTGGGCGCCCTGCACGAGCTGATGCAGCAGGCAGCCGTTCCCGAGCGTAAAACCTATGGGCTCACCCCCCGCGAACTGGAAGTCGTGGGCTGCATCGTCGAAGGTTGCAGCAACCGGGACATTGCCAAACAGTTCAGCATCAGCGAAGAAACGGTGAAGAGGCATCTCTCCAACATCTTCGATAAGACCGGCGTTTCCACTCGCCTGGAACTGGCGCTGTTTGCCATCGCTCACCAGCTAGTCGCCCTGCAAACTTAGGCATTCCCAGTATCTAAGGGGCTTCCATTCCGGGAAACGACGGCGATTCCGCCGAACGCAACCTTCCAAGTCTGCATCTGATTTACTGCGTCAGTAAGATTAAGCGGCTCCATATGTGGGCCGTGGCGCTGCTGATTGCAACTTTGAACGTAGCTGAACCTTGGAAAACCGGAGTCCGACCAGATGATTTATAAAAAAGTGGTCCTAGCTGCCCTGCTCTGCACCGCCGCGAGCGCCGTTTACGGGCAGGAGCCTAACCCAACCGCCCAGCCTCAAAAACAGCAGCCCATTATGCCGGCTGAAACCAGCAACAATGTGCCGCTCTATAAGATTCAAGTCGTCGGCCGTGACATTCCGGCCATCAACTACTGGCATCGCAGCGGAAGCACCAAAATCGGATTCGCCGGGACCAGCCTCCTTCCCCAGGGAAAAGGTGAGGCTTCCGTCACCAGCAAGGGACAGACGTCCATTGACGCCAAGTTTCAGGGCTTCGTACCCGCCAACAGCTTCGGGCCCGAATATTTGACCTATGTGTTGTGGGCGATTACGCCCCAGGGCCGGCCGACGAACCTGGGCGAAGTGATGCCCGGCGGCGGCAAAGCCGACATGAAAGTGACGACCAACCTGCAGCAATTCGCGCTGATCATCACCGCCGAACCCTATTTCGCCGTAAGCACGCCCAGTGACCTCGTAGTCCTGCAGAACACGGTGAACAAGGATAAGACCACGGGCATTATCGATACCGTAAATGTGCACTTCAACCTGCTGCCGCGCGGCGCCTATGTAGAGCAGACCGCCGGTTCCCACGCAGTGTTGAATCCGGTCAAGCCGGGCGACAAATCTCCTCTTCAGCTCTACGAGGCGATCAATGCAGTCCAGATCGCCGAAGCCACCGGGGCGGCCAAATATGCCCCCGACATCTTAGCCAAAGCCAAACAGGAACTGCAGAACGCGCAGGATCTCGACAATAAGAAGAGTCAGCGCAAAGTCATGATCACCTACGCCCGCGGAGCCGTGCAGGACGCAGAAGATGCCCGCGTGAGCACGCTGCGCAAGATCGTCGAGGAGAAGCAGCGCCAGCAGCAAATGGCCATGCAGCAAGCCCAGACAGCGGCCCAGCAGGCGCAGGCGGCGGCGCAACAGGCACAGATCGAGGCCCAGCAGCAGGCCCTGCAGCGGGCTCAAGCCGATGCCCAGGCCGCTCAGGCTGAAGCTGCGGCAGCGAACGCCCGGGCCGCCCAGGCGGCAGCCGAACACAGCGCCCAGCAAGCCACCAATCAAACGGAAGAGATGCGTGAGCGCTTGCGGTCTCAGTTGAGCCAGGTTCTGCAAACCCAGGAGACGGCGCGTGGATTGATCGTGAATATGTCCGATGTTCTGTTTGACACCGGGAAATACACGCTCAAGCCGGAAGCGCGGGAAAAGCTCGCTAAGGTGTCAGGAATCCTGCTTGCTTATCCGAACTTGAAAGTGCAAGTAGAGGGGTACACCGACAACGTGGGCGGCGATGCCTATAACCTGACGCTATCGCAGCAGCGCGGTGACGGCGTCCGCGCCTACCTGATCTCCCAGGGAGTCAGCCCGGACAACATTACGTCCACCGGCTATGGCATGAGCAATCCGATCGCGGACAACTCAACCGCCGCGGGAAGAGCCCAGAACCGGCGGGTGCAGATGGTGGTTTCCGGTAACGCCATCGGAGTGCAACAAAGCACCCCCTCAGCCACCAACCAAGCGCCCCCGGCGGGCATGACCCCCGCCCAAGGCACCAGCAACCCACCCCAATAACCAGTCGAAAGCCCGGCGGCCATAAGCACCCTTGCAGGGTGCTTATGGCTCTGTAATGAGATACTTACAGCCTCCGGAGGAACCTCTACGCGCCTTGCTCTGCTCGGACTTGGAAAAATGGGAACCGCCCTCGCCCGGCTGTGGCTTGAGGGCGGGCACGACCTGACTGTATGGAACCGCACGGCTGCTGCCGCGGAGCCCTTAGCTTTGGCCGGAGCACGCGTAGCCGCCACAGCCGCAGAGGCCGTCAGTGGAATGCCGGCGGTCTTCACCATGGTGACCGATGATGCCGCCCTCAAGTCCCTGGTCTTCGGCCCAAACGGCATTCTGGGAGCAATGGACGAGGACGCGATTCACGTCTCTCTATCAACGCTGAGCGTCGACCTCTCGCGGCTGCTGGGCGAATCGCACCAGCAGCGTCAGCAGCACTTCGTGGCTGCGCCGGTATTCGGCAGACCCCACATTGCGGAGCAAGGTAGATTGTGGATTGCCGTCGGGGGAGTTCCTGCAGCGGTGGAAAAAATCCGCCCCCTGCTTCAGGGGATCAGCCGTGGCATGACTGTCGTTTCTGACCAGCCTTGGCGAGCGCATGCCCTCAAATTGGGTGGCAATTACATGATTTCCGCCATGATCGCGGCCTTGAGCGAAGGGTTCGTCTTCGCCCAATCCCAAGGGATCGACCCCGCGCTGTTTCTGGAGACGGTCAACAGCGCTCTCTTTCAGAGCCCTTTCTACGCCCAATATGGCCAAACCATGCTCAACCCACCGGAAGTTCCGGGAGGCACGGTGGCTCTGGGGAGCAAGGATACGGCGCTATTCCGCGCCGCCGCCGGTCCGCTACTTCTGCCGCTCGCGGAGTATATAGCGCAACAATTTCACCGGGCGGAAGAATCAGGCATGAAAGACCAGGATTGGGCAGTCGGCCAATACCGGATGGCCCAAACCGCAGCCGGCCCAATCTCAGGAGAGCAGGGCTAAGCGAGCTTCAATGTCGGCCAAGGCCGCTTCCAGGGCAGCCCGGCGAACCGGGCTGGAGGTGCGCTCGGACAGAATGCATTCGCGCTGTAAATCGAGTGCCTGCTTCTGCCGTGCGCGACTCGCTTGTTCCAAGCCTTGGCGCTTAAAAGCCTCCGCTCCCGACGTAGCCGGATCGGCAGACAATTGCTGATCGGCAACAGACTTGCTTTCCCATCCACGCGCCATATCTCCATCGTACTTCAACAACGGCACAAAATATGAAACTCCGGCGAATTCCCTGCTCTCCTCGGACCAAAGCGGGGGGATCCCACATCCCGAACAGCCGATCACTCCACTCCCGTTCCCTGCATTTCCTGCTAAGTGTAGCGGCGTAGAGGAAGAGCCGCATCCGTGGTCTCCGCTAGCTCCGCGATGCAGGAAATCCGGGTACGCCTCGGTAAGGCTGACAACTTGTCTTGCAATTTGCCACAGTCGTCTATTGTGAACTCCCGTCCCTAGCAACAGATCGTCATCAAGAGCCTGTGACTTAATCGTCACGCTCCGCGTCTGCCTCGGCCGCGCGGCCGGAGCGCGCCTTCTCACTTCCCCTCTAGTCCCGCAGCGACGGGCTGAACTATTCCGTCGATCCCATAAAGCAGTATTTGATGGAAGCGTCACTCCCCACTTTGTCCGAGGAGCCGAGGAACCTGCAGTTCTTTCCCTCCCAGGAACCGCTGCCCGATAGAAGCTCTACCCCCACCTTGTCATCCCGACCGTAGGGAGGGACCTGCAGTTCTGTCGATTCCGTGAGTACGGTCTGATGAAGGCGCCACCCCCCACTTTGTCATCCCGAGGAGCCGACTTGCCTGCGGCAAGTTAAGGGAGCAATGAACAGTACCGGCCGCCGCGCACTCGACGGGTGCCCCATGTTCGCACCAGCGTACGTGGGCCGAAAAAGACGGGCGAAGCTCTTTCCCTCCAGGAACCTTGTTCGAGTCGAAAGCCTCCACCCGCTCACTTTGTCATCCGAGGAGCCGACTAGCCTGCGGCCAGTTAAGGGTGCGATCAACAGTACGGGCCACCGCGCACTCGACGGGTGCCCCATGTTCGCACCAGCGTACGTGGGCCGAAAAAGACGGGCGAAGCCCATCAAACGCTTTTCGTCGGTCCAGGGTACGCTTGTTCATTAAGAGCGAAGCCGAGAAACCTGCAGTTGTTTCCCTCCCAGGACACGCTGCCCGATAAAAGCCCCACCCTCCCCTTGTCGTCCCGGGCGAGGCCGAGGGACCTGCACTTCCGTCGATCCCAGGAACCACTGCCCGACGGAAGTCCGCCCCCCACTTTGTCATCCCTTCGATAAACCGAAAGGTGTTGTCAAGGGCGTAGAAATGCGTAGAGTTGCTGTGAGCAACTCGTTTGCCATGAGTTTGGAGACCTGGCGGCACGCGAGCCCTCTCAGGGAATCATTTTCAGTGGAAAAAGATCTTCCACCAGCCATCGATACGGACGAACGAAGCGTCCATGATTAACTTTACGAACATCGCGCCTATTGCGAGATGCGGGGGTGCCCATTCAACTGAACGGCTTTAGCTTTCGCCGCCACGGGATGACGCGGGCTGCCCCCGTTGAGAAGAACCTCCGGATAGGGCTTATTGGACTTCAGCATCCAGTAAAGCCGTACGGCTAATTTGCGAGCTGCTGCGACCTTGGCGATGCCTTTTAGCTTGTGGTGGCAGCGGTGTTGATACTCTTTGCGAAATCCCGGATCGTGGCGTACGGCAGACTGCGCCGACTCCACCAGCAGGGTGCGCAGAAAGACATTGCCTTGTTTGGAAATGCTTCCCAATCTTCGTTTGTTGCCCGAGGTGTGTTCTGAGGGGATCAGCCCGAGATAGCTGCTCACCTGTTTGCTGCGCTTAAATCGAGATACCTCGCCGATGGTGACGGCAAAGGCGAGTGCCGTGACGGGCCCAACTCCTGGCTGACTCATCAGCAGCACGGCCTGGGAATTGGCCTTAGCGGCTTGAGCGACGGCCTTGTCCAGTTGCTCGATCTGGGGCTCGACGACGGCCAGCAGTTGGAGCAAGTCCTTGCGCCGCTGCTGTGTCCACCCCTGCAGTGGAAGGCTCTGCAACAGAACTCGACCCTTCTCATTCCATAGCTGGCGTTTTTTCTGTACGCCCTGATTCAAGGCCAGATGTTGGAGCTCTGTCTTCAACCGGGTGCGCACACCGACCAGCTTATGGCGATGGGTGAGCAGCTGACGGATATCGCGTTGCTGTGCATCTGGCAGCCACAGGCGGGGGAAACGCTGCTCCACCAGCAAGGTCAAAATATGGCCCGCATCTCGCTTGTCCGTCTTCTGCTTGCGAACGTAACTGGCCCGAATCTTGGCCGCATCCCCAACCCACAGGGTGTGGCCGCACTTGTCTACCAACAGCTCAAACCAGCGGGCATTCCCAGTCGCTTCCATACCAATCAGCGCCGGCGCTTCGAGCTCTCGGTAAAACTTCTCCGCCTCCCCACTGGCATGCATCAGCTTCTTCTCCTGGACCTCCTCTGTCTCTGTATCCAAAATCGCAATTTGTTGGTAGCTCGGGTGAAAATCACAGCCTACAATCTTCATAAGGCTCCTTTGCTCCCGCGCGCGACCAGGTCTCCAACCAAAGTCTATCGCCGGGGCCACTGGGGCCTTTCGGTTTATCCCATCAACCGTAGGGAGGGACCTGCAGTTTAGCGTACCTGTAAACCCGCTTCCTATTCAGGGAAAACAGCAGCTCCGTTAAAAGAAAATCGTAATCCAGGTTGTTGCTTGATACCGTTATGGCGAAATATAAACCTCCTAACTTATTGAAACTGCTAGGGTATCTAAAGACCAGTAACTTTCGGGTGATCCGATAGCACAAAAGCTGTAATTTCCCTACGACAAACGCGACATTTTCGTGCAGAATGCATCTTAACAGTACGTTTTTGGACGACAACTCGGTGTTCGATTGAGGGAGACCTTTATGAAGTGGATTCAAAACCTGCTTGGTTTTTTTTACGACATTATCTTTGGCTGCCGCCACTGGAGTCAGACAAGGCCATTTACGCTCGACCAGCAAACCTATAAGGTTTGCCTCGACTGCGGAAAGCAGATCTATTACTCAACGGAGCGTATGACCCCGCTAAGCGCACGGGAAGTGCGACGCATGAAGGCTGCGGCCAACGGCCCGCTCGTGATTTCTCCTTCGATGCCTTCTGGTAGTTTGTTCGCCCGGCGTGCGAATAAGTCAAACGCAGCAGCGTAGATTTTCCTCTGCCACAGTGGCTGGAAGCTCCGTATCATTTGGCGCAACGCATGCCGCCGGATACGGAGCTTTTCTCTTGCGCGAAAGCTCACCCATATTCATATCAGCAACAATTACAGTTTTATTTAAAAAATAGTTCATCGGAACAAGAACAGGGGGGCCCCATATCCAAGACTTCCCTGTGAATCTTATTAGTTTCCATAAAGCTCATTCGCCTTCCCTTAACAAAAGGCGCACACCTATCCAGAGCCGCGAATAAAAAATTCCGGCTATCTCGCACCCTGCCCGAGATGTAGGCGCTCTTCAGGACGCATAAACATCCAAACCAAAACGCGCCACCCACCTTCTTCCCCGTTTTGGCACGAATGACCATTTTGGGGAAGATCCCCACCCGAACCCCCTGAAACGCGTAATTTCATAAACATCCTCGCCTCAGCCCGATATCCTTACCTTTGCCTTACCGTTCCGTCTGAATCAGAGGGCCTGGCACTGTTGGGAGCTGCAATGCGCAAATCCAGTCAAAAGCTCCTTTCGTTGGCCCTGCCATCTCTCCTACTCCTGGCCGCCGGCTGCGGAGCCATGAGTTCCCCCGCCGGCATCGGCAGCCTCACCATCAGTGCCGAAAAGGCCGCCATCGACACCACGGCCAACCTCCAACTGAGCGCCAAGCTGTCCTCAGGCGGCCCGGCAAGCGTAAAGTGGACCATCGCAGGCGGCGAAAACAACCCCTCTCTCGGCCAGGGCGCCATCACCCCCAACGGCCTCTACACCCCGCCCGCATTGCTCTCCCGCGATCGCGTGCAGATCCAAATCGTGGCCACCTCACGCACGGATCCGGCGGCCAGCGCCGCCTATCTCCTCACAGTGACCCCCGGATTCATTCAGGTCTTAAGCCCTGAGACCGCCAGCCTGGCTCCCGGGGCCACCATCCGGGTGACCGGGCAGATCGCAGAAGTCAATTCCGGGTCGATTCACTGGTCGCTCGGGACGACCCCCGCCGGCGAGGTGAACCCGGGCGACAGCTACGGCAGCATCAGCGATACCAAGTGCTATCACTCGAGCCGCAGCTATACCTATTGCTCGGCCACCTACACCGCCCCCCGCACCCTGCCCTCCGGCAGCCCGGCGCTTTTTGTCGTGGGAGCGGCGGCGGGAAACCCTCGCTCCGCCGCCTCGCTGCACATTCTGCTGAACGGGGCTGGATTCAACAGCTCGGCCCTGCAAAACCAGGTACCGCAATCCGGTTACGTGGAACTGGGCTCCTCCGGGGGCAATGCCAACGATTACGACTCCAAAAAGAACGGCAGCGGATCAGAGTACGTCAACGACTGCTGCGGGGGAACGTTGGGCGCCTTGGTAGAGGACCAGAACAGCGGCCTATTCATCCTGAGCAACAACCATGTGCTGGCGGAATCGGACCAGGCCCGCGCCGGTGACACCATCGTGCAGCCCGCTCTGATCGATCTGAATTGCAATCCCCAAGCCGGGCGCACGGTGGGAGCTTTGCGCTACGTGGTGCCCCTCAAGAGCCCGCAGACAAACGTAGACGCGGCTCTGGCCGCCGCCACGCCCGCCGTTGATGGGACCGGGGCGATCCTGCAGCTGGGACCCTCGGTGAATGGCGTGCTGACGGCAGGAGCCCCCGCAGCTGGCGTAGGCGAAACCCTCACCGCCGGCTTGCTGAACCAGCTCCGGGTGGTGAAAAGCGGGCGGACCACTGGTTTGACCTGTTCCACCGTAAACACGGTGGACCTGAGCGTGCAGGTCGACTACTACTACGATTGCGCCGAGACCCAGCCTTACTACACCAAAACCTATGTCAACCAGATAGGTATGCCCGGAGCCAGCTTCGCGGATAGTGGAGACTCCGGGTCGTTAGTGCTCGACGCCGCCAACGCGCAGCCCGTAGGACTACTTTTTGCCAGCGGCGCCGACGACAGCAACCATGGCTTCAGCGTCGCCAACCCCATTCAGGATGTGCTCAGTGAGCTGGCGCAGACGAGCCAGGGAGAAGACTTCCACATCGCCGGAGGCGCTCCCCACCCCATCACCTGTTCCAACTACGATGAACACACCACGCCGGTAATCCCCAGTGTGAGCTCCGTCAAAATGGCGGCGGCGAAGGTGGCGGCTGACTCGACGGCCGCGTTGCTGTTGAAGCCCGACAACGGAATTCTAGGCACGGCTGCCGGCAAAAGCCTCGACAGCCCGGGCGACGCCGCCGTAATTGTCTATGTGGACAAGAACAAGCCGGGGGTCACGGTTCCCGCGGTGGTCGCCGGCCTCCGCACGCTGGTCATCCCTACCGACGCGGCAACCCTGAACGCAGGTCTTCAGCCCACGACCCTACCCCAGGTAGAAGGCATTCATTTACCTGTGGAGGTCCTACGGAACGCCGGAGCCGTCCAACGCCAATTTGCTCAGCAGCTGATGGCGGATCCAGCGTTCTTTGGTGTAGGGGTGACCCAAAGCTACGACAACCCCGCCGAAGCGGCCTTGTTGGTGCTGGTGGATCTGACCAAGACCCCGCAATCAATGCCCGATTTCGCCGGGGGCCTGCGCATCCGCTACCTGCGCGTCAACCGGCTGCACGTTACCCGCTCCAAGTCCGCGCCTACGCAGAGAGCGCCCCTCTGTTCCCCGACTCCATCGCCAATCCAAAATGATGATGAAGACTGGCATAACCGGCTGTCGGAAAGCTCGCCCTTCTCAAGGGTACGGGCGTTTTAGCCCTGCCCCTGTCATTTACCAAGCAAATTTGCCGGGGCAGGAGCTAAAGGGTCCACGTGAGAACCGGATCTGACGGACCAAACAGAACCTGATGGGTGCCCCATGTTCGCACCAGCGTACGTGGGCCGATTATGAATTCTTCGAATGCTTTCACTCAACGAGTAACAACAACGGGTGGGCTTCGCCCGTCTTTTTCGGCCCACGTACGCTGGCGCGAACATGGGGCACCCGTCAGGTTCTGTTTGTTCTCCCCTGGTCAAACAAATTCTGCTGCAACCTTGATGGCGATTACACCTCAAGCGTAGCGCCGGCCGGGACATTCACCACCGGCAAACCAATCCCACCCTCAGGGAAAAACAACATGAAGACCGTGCCCGGCCGCTTCCCCTCTTCGGCTCGGCGGCTGGCTACCCGTAACGTGGCGTTGTGTTTGACAATAATCTCGCCGCTCACCCATAAACCCAATCCTGTACCAGTTTCCTTAGTAGTAAAGAACGGCTCGAAAATCCGCTTCCGCGTTTCTTTCGACATGCCGCAGCCACTATCCGCCACAAACACCCGGACTCCCGGTGTCCCGTCCACCCACGAACGCGACCGGCGAACCGACAACCACAAATGCCCCCCTTGGCCGATAGCGTCAATCGCATTGCCGATCAGGTTGGCAAACAACTGGCGCAATTCCCCGGCAAAGCAGAAAAGCTCGACATCCGGACCATTGTCGCGGGAAACCTCAATCTGCTGCGCGGTCAACCGGCCCATATAGGGAGTGAGAACGGAATCCAGCAACTCTCCCGTGTTGGCCATCGTGGGTAGCGTCGATTGCCGATAAAACCGCAGGGTCTGCTGCGTCATCTCGGCCACGCGAGAAATTTCCTTCTGCGCCAGATCGGCGTACCCGATCGCCTCCTGATCGAGCGACGGCTGGTGGCGCAGCAGGTAAAGCAGATTCGTCACCGCTTCCAGGGGATTATTGATTTCGTGCGCAATCGAAGCCGCCAAGCGTCCCGCGGCAGCAAGCTTTTCCGTTTTCCGTAACGCCTCTTCCGCCCGCTTGCGTTCAGTCGCTTCCACCACAATCGCTCCCACCCAACGAACCGCCTCCGACGTGGCCTTCACCGGATATACATTGATCAGCCACGTGCGCACCTGGCCAGGGTCGCCGGAGAGAGCCGTATTCAGCTCGAACTGAACCACCGGCTGCCCCGTTTCGAAAACACTTTGAACGCAGCCTTGCAGCGTCTCAGCAGCGGGAGCGGGAAGCATTTCCGAAATCGTGCGTCCGAGGTGCCGGCCGATCGGGGCCTGGTTCATCTCGGCGAGAAACTGGTTCACCCGCACATAGCGAAATTTCCGATCGAAGAAGCCGAAACCAATGGGCGCATTTTCCAGCATGGAGTCCAGCAGCGCCAGGGTATCGCTGAGCCCGGCTCGCTGCTCATCCATCGAAGTCACCATCAGGTTGAAAGCCCGCGTGAGGTCGGCGGACTCGTTGGTGGAGGTAACCTCCAGCGGAAAGCCCTCCTTGGATTCAGGATCCCGAATCAATCGTCGCGTCGCCGTCAGCAAAGCGCGCAGCGGGCGAGTGATGGAACCCGCCAGCGTGCCCGCGATGACCGCTGTGCCCAAAGCCCCCAGACTGGCGAAAATAATAGTGATGCGAATGAGCGAAGAAATCTGCTGCCAGGCCGCGGTGGCATCTTCATACACCCAGGCATATCCGCTCAGCTGACCACCGATGTGGATGGCCTGAACGGCTTCCCGGGCGCCCCCCGGCGCGCGAAAAATCACCGCGCCGGCGGTATCCGCCATTTGCTTTTTTTCCAGGCGCGTCAGCAGGTCCTGGCCACTCATTTCCGGATCGCTGCTGGCGATTACCCGCCCATCGGCATCGGTAACCACCGCTGCGCGGATACCAGGCGCATTGACCATCGTGCGCAGCATCGGCAGCAGGTACCCGGCTTGCCCCTGGGCCAGCCAATCCTGGCTCTGCTGCGCCAGCAGATTTACCTCTGTCTCAAGCCGCTCGCGCGCCCGTTCATGAATCTCGGAGGCCTGCTCGCGCACCAGCAAAACCGAGAAGGCAATCACCAGCAGGCTTTCAAAAAGGATCAGCCGCAGAATGAGTTGACCTCGAATTGAGCGAGGCTTCAGCCAACTCATAGCGTTCCTCCCACCCTGCCTTTAGCCAACCTTCACCGGGGCTGAGCCAGCCAGCTTGGCTTCGATATCCTGCGCGATTTGGCGGCCATGGAACCGCCCATTCTCAATAAAAATCTCATTCGTGCGCGCCCCGGCAACGATCACTCCGGCTAGGTAGACACCGGGCACATTGCTCTCCAGCGATTGCGGGTCACACGCTGGACAGCGGTCCGCCCCTTCCATACGCACCCCAAGAGAAGCCAAAAAATCAAAGTCGGGATGATACCCCGTTAAGGCGAAGACAAAGTCGTTCTCCAGCGTAACCGCTCCCTTAGGTGTGCGCAGTTCGACCGAGTCCTCCGCAATCCCGGCCACTGAGCTCGAGAAGTAGGCAGCGACTTCCCCATTCTTGATGCGATTGTTGATGTCGGGCAGAATCCAGTACTTCACGTGGTGATGCATGGTCGCGCCCCGGTGCACGAGGGTCACATGCGCGCCGTGGCGCCACAGGTCGAGCGCGGCGATGGCGGCCGAGTTCTTACCTCCGATCACGACCACCTTCTGGTCGTAATACGGGTGTGGGTCGTGGTAATAGTGGAGCACCTTGGGGAGTTGCTCGCCCGGAATCTCAAGGTAGTTCGGCAAGTCGTAGTAGCCGGTAGCGACGATGACTTTGCGTGCAGCATACAACCGGCCTCGCGAAAACCGGTCCACGGTGCTGACGGTGAAATCGCCATCCTCGCCGCTCACGCCAGTTACGTTCTGATATTGACGAAACTCCAACTGATAATGCTCGGCGACCTTGCGATAGTACTCCAGCGCCTCATTGCGGCTGGGCTTCTGGTTAGGACTGGAGAACGGCATGTCGCCAATCTCCAGCAGCTCAGGTGTGGTGAAGAACGTCATATTGGACGGGTAGTGGAACAAGGAGTTGCACAGGCACCCTTTATCCACCAGCACGGTACGCAGACCGGCGCGCTGGGCCTCGATGGCGCAAGCGAGACCCGTAGGCCCGGCGCCCACCACCAGAACGTCAAAGCTTTCCTTCAGGGCATCGCGGCTGTGATCCATGTATATAGCTTAGACGATGCGCCGTTCCCAGCCGATGACGGAAATAGCGTTAGCGGTTTCACGATTGATGTATCCAGCGGAAATACCCTCCACGGGGTTTTTTCCCAAGAAAAGCCCCACCTCGCCGAGGCCGGACAGGGCACAGTAATCGTGAAAACGCTTATAATCGAACGTTCCACAGGAGCAACGGTTATGTCCAAGATGCGCAAGGAAAAAGACTCTCTGGGTTTTGTCGAAGTGCCGACGCACGCTTATTACGGAGCGCAAACAGCGCGCGCCGTGGATAATTTCCCGATATCCGGCATGCAGGCCCATGACGAGCTCGTCCGTGCGCTGGGAATGGTGAAGCGCGCCGCCGCGCAAGCCAACAAAGAACTCGGCCTGGTCGAGGCGAAGCGTGCTGATGCCATCATCGAGGCCGCCCAGGAGGTCATCGACGGCAAGTGGAATGCCGAATTTGTGGTGGACGTTTTCCAGGCCGGTGCGGGGGTCAGCCTGCACATGAACTCCAACGAGGTCATTGCCAACCGGGCCAACGAGATCCTGGGAGGAAAGCTGGGGGAGTATGCCCACCTGCATCCCAACGACCACGTCAACTACGGGCAATCGACCAACGACGTTTTCCCCACCGCCATGCGTCTGGCCACGCTGCTCGCGCTCGAAACGTTCTACCCGGTGCTCGATCAACTCGCCGCGACCTTTGCTGAGAAGGCGGAAGCCTTTCACCACATCATGAAGTCCGGCCGCACCCACATGCAGGACGCGGTTCCCATGCGGTTGGGTCAGGAGTTTGCCGCCTACGGCATAGCCATGGAAAAGGGCGGCCAGTTCTTACGCATGGCTTCCGGCTCGCTCCGTGAGCTTGGGTTGGGCGGCAGCGCCGTGGGCACGGGCATCAACACGCATCCCGACTACCGGGTGAAAGCGATCGCCCATTTGGCCAGCATATCCGGGCAGCAAGTGGTTCCGGCCCAGGACATGCGTTGGGCCATGCAATCCAACGCCTGCATGGCGGATGTGAGTTCGGCCTTACGCGGGATTGCGCTGGAAGTCATCCGCATCACCAACGACATTCGCTTGCTGAGCTCGGGGCCCAACACGGGCCTGGCGGAAATCTACCTTCCGAGCCTGCAGCCGGGCTCATCGATCATGCCGGGCAAGATCAACCCGGTCATCCCGGAGCTTGCGTCGATGGTCAGCTTCCAGGTCATCGGCAACGACACGGCGGTTGCATATGCCGTGCAAGCCGGGCAATTGGAACTGAACGTGATGATGCCGACCATGGCCTACAACGTCCTGCAGAGCATCACCATCCTGGGCAACATGCTGCGCCAGCTGGATGTCTACTGCGTCCGGGGCATCATGGCGAACGAAGCCCGCTGCCAAACCTACGCTCAGAGCACAGTATCCTTGGCGACGGCGCTGAACCCGTACATCGGCTACGCCAAGGCAGCCGAAATTGTGAAGGAATCAGTAGCCACCGGCAAGTCAATCATCGACATCGCCCGCACCAAGAAGCTGCTAACCGAACAGGAAATCGCGGAAATCCTGGATCCAGTCCGAATGACCGAGCCCCAATACCCACTGGACGCCGCAAAAGAACGCGACAAAGCAGTCACCGCCTAAAGAGATAAACGGCACGGCCTAAAGCGTCTGCATAAGAACCGGATCCGAGCACCAAACCGGATCCGAGACCAAACAGAATCCGAGACCAAACCGAACCCGAGCACCAATCAGAACCCAACGGACCAATCAGAACCCGACGGACCAATCAGAACCTGACGGGTGCCCCATGTTCGCGCCAGCGTACGTGGGCCGAAAAAGACGGGCGAAGCCCTTCCATTGCTTCCAATCATTAAGTGAAAGCGTTCGAAGAATTTATAGTTAGCCCACGCACGCTGGCGCGAACGGAATTTCCCCTAGGCTCCCCAAACGCACGGCTGAACAGGCTGCGAAAAAATGAAGTGGCTCGACTCACTGCGCCAGGCAAGGGCCTTGCAACTCATGCTTTGTATCAGGGCACGACTTTAGTCGTGCCGTAAACGCTCGAAAATAGGATGGGCTTTAGCCCCTGCCACAGCTAGAACCACAGCAAAACCGAGTTTTTCCGCAGCCTGTTGAGCCCCTGCCACATCCCGAGCCGCAACAAAACTCAGCCCTTCCGCAACCGTGAAGCCCTTCACTAGAAACCCTTCTCTACTGACGCCCGAACCGGAACACCAACCCCGTATTAAACCCCAAATTCTTCACCTGCAACGTATTGCTGAAACTGGTCAGCCAATACCCCGGCTGAATCCGAAACGCCAACCCCGGAGCCAGGTTGTAGTCGATTGGCACCGCAGCCGCCGCGCTGAAGTTGGTTCCATTACTCCAAAGCCCAACCAGCGTACCGGGCAACTCAGCCCCATTCGCATTAAAATTCCCCTTCGATCCACCCACCAGAACCTGGCCACTGATCGCCCAATGCTCTCGCCGCACCACGCGATACTGCGGCCCCGCCATAAACGAGTACTCGCTAAGACTGGGCTTGAAGATGTTGAAGGTATTGGGAGGAATGAACGCCGTCCCATAATACCCGCGCAGGTCAGCCGTGATCCCCAGCCGCCCCCATTGATAATCTGTTACCCCTGCGTTCCAGGCAGCTTCGTTGATGTGCTGGAGCGAGCTACCGGGACGAAAACGCGTATACCCGCCGCCCCCATACACCTCAAACTTGTGGCTGTAGGTGTCCTGCACCACCCGCTGCTTCCGCTGTTCGCGGCGCGCACGGATTCGGGCCTGAGCCTCTTGGGCCAGACGAACTTGATTTTGTTGCGGATTCTCCGGCTGCTGGGTTTGAGCCGGAGCCGTATTCTGCGCCATGAGCCCGGGTACCGCGAGAGAAATCAAAAAAATAAGCGGATACACGTGGCATCCAAAACGCTTGCGATGATGCATGAACCTGAAAGCCTCCACTGCCCGCCGCCGTTTGCGGCGATGAAAATACGGTTGATGTCCTGGTTAGTATTAGAGCATTTCTCCCCTTGCTATATCCTGCTCAAGGACGTCACACGTAGAAAAAGAGGCAAAACGAAATGAAATTCCTGCTCGGTCTGCTCATCGGCCTGCTGATTTTTCCGTTGGCGATCTGGATTTATCTCACCGCGGGCAGTCCACCGGTCGCGACCAGCGATGCGGCTTTCCCTTTCGAAGAAGCGATCGTCCACGTTCCCCTGCATTCGCGCATCGCCCGTGAGTTGGTAAAGACGCCGCCGGTCTCGCCGAGTCCCACCAACCTGCAAATCGGCGCCCATATCTATCGCCAGCAATGTGCCGCCTGCCACGGGCTCTACGGTCGCCCGGCAAGCTTCGCCAAAGGGATGTACCCCGAGGCCCCGCAGCTTTGGGAACCCCACCGCAATGGAGTCGTCGGCGTCAGCGACGACCCACCCGGCGAGACATATTGGAAGATCGCGAACGGTATCCGGCTCTCAGGTATGCCCGCCTTCAGCCCCATCCTCAGTCAAACCGAGATGTGGCAGGTGTCGCAGCTGCTAGCCAATGCCGACAAGCCGCTGCCGGAGGGCATATTGACGCTGCTGAAACAGCCCCTCGACCTCGATCCCGGCGCCCCACAATAGCCCCTACTTAAGCGTGTAGGTCACTCCGGCCGTGAACTGGAACGAGTTCTTCTTGCTGCCGGCGGCCGGATCGTTCAGGAAGTCGTCCAACGTTCCCACCGTGAAGCCGATTCGCTTGTACACCGGGAACGTCAGGCCCGCCGTAGCCAGGGCCGAATAGGCGTTGGTGTTGTTAAACGCAGGCGTGATCAATGCCGTCTGGTTAAAGATCAGACCGTGGGGAAGCTTCAGCATGTACGTATCCCCGAAGTCCGCTCCGATCAGATTTTTGCTGGGCGTGAGCGGAGGAGGAGGCGTAATGTTCGGCGTTACAAAGTATTGCTGTTTCTCGAAGTGGATGTCGAACTTTACATCCAGTTGCTGCTTCGGGGTTTTGATGACGGTGTAGCCCAATCCGCCACCGTAGGATTGCTGCAGATTCAAGCCTTGCGAGTAGTTGTGGTCAAAAGAGGCCAGCGCCAGGAAGTAGAAGCGGGGTGAGAAGTACCAGTCGCGCTCCGCATCAAAATGAATGATGTTTGTTTTGGTGCCCGCGGTGCCTGGCTGGGTGACCGTCCCATACGCCCCGGAGAAATCAAACAGCGTGCGGTTACGCGGATCAAGCCAGGTCACACTAGGAACGGCTCGTACCAGCGCGGCGGATCCGGTGAAGTTGCGGCTGTTCTGCGTCGCCTCAATCAGCGCAGCGCCGGCAGTGACCGAACCGCCCCAGCCGGACCGGAAGCTCGGATTACTCCGCACTTCTTTAGTGTAAGTAGGCTCGTCAATCACGTATTGCGCGCTCTTGACCGGGATATCTTTACCGGCCCCGTTGGTGCCCGTCACTTTGACCTGCTGATCTTCAATCTTGACGGCCCCCTTGGCAACCTCCGCCTCCGGGGTCTTGCGCGTGACATGCTGGCCCTGCTCAATCACCGCAAACTGCTGCGAGGACTGAATCGACTTGATCTTGTCCCAGGTGACGGTGACATCGCCCGCGATGTCACTGTGGAAGGTAACGCTGCCGTTGACCGCCCGCAGCAGCTTGCCGGTCAACTGATCGCCATTGGTAAAAAAGATGACATCGGGAGCCGGCGCTGCGGGCTTGGCCGGAGCACTCTGCGCGCGGCCCGGAAACGTGAACGCGAGACCGAGGGCCGCTGGCAGTAGAAGGCGCCAGGAGAGGGGAAGTCGCGCAAAGAAACACACTCTGGATGGAGGCATAAAAACAGAACCTTTCTCAAGGAGATGGGTGGCGACGGACGCCCTGTTTTATAGTGACACCGAGCGGCAAGCCCGTAACACTGGATTGTCTGCTGCTATACCCGTAAAATACGGATGTGGCGATTACCAGGACGCAAGCTCTCGACTATTTCCGATCAGACGACCTCATTGGCCTGGGGATGGAAGCAGATGCGCTTCGCCGTAAGCTGCATCCCGAGGGCGTGGTGACTTACATTATCGACCGCAACATCAACTATACAAATTTTTGCACCGAGTACTGCAGCTTTTGTGCCTTCTATCGCCCCCTGAAAGGCAAACTCGCCAGCGAAGGTTACATTCTCGACTTCGACACCATTTACGCAAAAATTGCCGAGACAGTAGAAATGGGCGGGACCGGCGTCCTAATGCAGGGCGGTCTCCACCCCGACCTCAAGATCGAATGGTTTGAACGTTTGATGAAAGGCATTAAGCAGCGCTTCCCGCAGATCTGGCTGCATTGTTTCTCCGCCTCCGAAATTCTGGCCATCGCGGAGTACAGCAACCTCTCCGTGCGGGACACCATTGCCCGCCTCCGCGATGCGGGATTGTCTTCGATTCCCGGCGGAGGAGCGGAGATTCTGGACGACGACGTGCGTTATCGCATCGCGCGTTTGAAATGCTCCACTGCGGACTGGGTCAACGTCCACCGCACCGCCCATGAACTGGGCATGCGGACCACGGCCACCATGATGTTCGGCGTTGGCGAGACCTTTGAGCAGCGCATCAACCACTTCGAGCAAGTGCGGCGATTGCAGGAAGAAACCGGCGGTTTTACGGCCTTCATTCCCTGGAGTTTTCAGCCCACCAACACCGCCCTGGGCGGCCGCAAGTGGGAGGAAGCGACCTCGGTCGAATATTTGAAAGTGTTGGCGATTTCACGTCTCTACCTCGACAATATCGAAAACGTGCAATCCAGCTGGGTGACGCAGGGATTGAAGGTGTTGCAGCTGGGCCTGCGCTTCGGCGGCAACGACGTGGGTTCGGTGATGTTAGAGGAGAATGTGGTGAAAGCCGCAGGAACCTCAAACTGCACGACGGAAGAAGAACTGCGCCATATCATTCGCGGCGCGGGCTTCCGGCCGGTGCAGCGGGACACGCTCTACACAACGTTCTTCCTCAATTAACGCGAGCGGAGGCAGCGCCCTGCAGTCGATATTAGCGAATAAGTCTGTTTCCGTTGCAGGCATGTTGCTGGCTGCCCCACAGCACAGTCTGAAGCATTTTTTCAGGAACCTGACGGACCCCACCTTCGAGCATCTGTATCACGCAAACCTTTTCGACACCGCGCTCCTGATTCCCTACTTCGCGGTGATGGTGGTTCTGGCCTTCTATGGCATTCACCGCTACCAGCTGGTCTACCGCTATTACAGGAATCGCAAAAACGCAGTGCGGGCGCCTCAGTCGCATTTCGCCGAGCTTCCCAGCATCACCGTACAGCTACCCATTTTCAACGAGCAATTCGTGGTGGACCGGCTGATTCACGCCTGTTGCAGCCTCGACTACCCGTCGGACAAGCTGCAAATTCAGGTATTGGATGATTCCACCGACGCCACCGTCGAGGTCGCCCGGTCGGCGGTTGAACTCTATCAATCCCTGGGACACAATATTGTCTATATTCACCGGGTCGACCGCGGTGGCTTCAAAGCCGGCGCGTTGGACGAGGGCATGCGTGTTGCCACGGGAGAGTTCGTGGCTATTTTCGATGCCGACTTTGTGCCTCCGCGTGAATGGTTGATGAAAGTGATCCATCACTTTGCCGACCCCAAGATCGGCATGGTGCAGACCCGTTGGACGCATCTCAACCGCGACTACAGTTTTCTGACCCAAGTGGAAGCCATCCTGCTTGATGGCCACTTTGTTTTGGAACACGGTGGACGCTCGCGTACCAACTCCTTCTTCAACTTCAACGGAACGGCCGGCATGTGGCGGCGTGTGGCGATCGACAATTCCGGAGGCTGGCAACACGACACACTGACCGAAGACACCGACCTTAGCTATCGCGCGCAATTGCAGGGCTGGAAATTTATCTATCTGCAAGACGTGGAATGCCCCGCCGAACTGCCGATTGAGATGACTGCGTTCAAGACCCAGCAGGCGCGCTGGGCCAAGGGTCTGATACAGACTTCGAAGAAGATACTTCCCTTGATGTTCCGCAGCAACGCGCCGTTCAAGGTGAAGCTGGAAGCTTTCTACCATCTAACGGCAAACATCAGCTATCCGTTGATGATTGTGCTTTCGACATTGTTGATGCCGGCGATGATCATCCGTTTCTATCAGGGATGGTTTCAGATGCTGCTGATTGACGTGCCCTTGTTCATGGCGTCGACGCTCTCCATCTCCTCCTTCTACCTGGTTTCGCAGCGCGAGCTATTTCCCGGCAAATGGTACCGTACATTTTTATATCTGCCTTTCCTGATGGCGCTGGGGATTGGCCTGACGGTGACCAACAGCAAAGCCGTCATGGAAGCGCTGTTAGGCATCAAGAGCGCATTCAAGCGCACCCCGAAGTACCGTATAGAGAAGCGTGGTCAAGTGGCGCAAGCCAGCAAGTATCGTAAGCGCCTCGGCATCGTGCCTTGGATTGAGCTTTTAATTGGTAGCTATTTTGCGTTGACGATCTGGTATGCCATAGTCAACGAGAACTTTTTCACCGTGCCATTCCTGCTGCTCTTTGTCTTGGGTTACACCTACACTGGCCTGATGTCGCTGCTGGAGGGCCGCTTCGACCGTTTCCGCATGACCGCCAACCCGGACGAATCCTCCCCCAAGCCCTTTCCCGTGGGCATCTAACCCGGCGTTTGCCACTTTAGTAACTCAGCCGTATTACTTCCCGGCTTCGCCTTCCCGCGTCGGTGGATGTCAACACTCGTTTGCCTGCGGATAATACAGGCAGCAGGCAAGTGTCCTGATCTGAGACGGGGTGGGTGTTGATTTCCCAGGGAAGATGGCAGGCTAAAGCGGGCGCCGGCGTCCTGATGGCGTTTTTAATGGTGGTCGTTGCGGCTGGTCAAGCGATCTCCCGTGTTCCCACGATCACCACTTTCGCCGGGGGTGGCACTCCCGGATATAGCGGCGACGGCAGCGCTGCGACAGGCGCGGTCTTGAACGCACCTGCGGGTGTTGCGATCGATAAGGCCGGCAATCTCTACATTGCGGATACAGCCAACAACCGCATTCGCAAGATCGCCGTCGGTACCGGCATCATCACCACCTTTGCTGGCAATGGCACAGCCGGATATAGCGGTGACAACGGTCCAGCCACCTCAGCCGAATTGCAGTCTCCAACCGGCGTAACGATCGACAGCTCGGGCAACCTGTATATCGCAGACCAGGGAAACAATGTGGTTCGCCGAGTTCCCGCCTCCAACATCATTTCGACCGTAGCCGGAAACAACAAGACGGGCTACAGCGGCGACAACGGCCCGGCAACCCAAGCCACACTCTATGCTCCAACGGCAGTAACCGTCGACAGCGCCGGCAACCTCTACATCGCCGACTCGGGCAACAATCGCGTTCGCGCGGTGAACACCGCGGGAGTCATCACGACCTTTGCCGGGAACAGCACTGCCGGCTACACCGGCGACAACGGACCGGCCGCCAGCGCTACCCTGAGCAATCCCTCCGCTGTATTGGTAGGAAGCGGAGGCCTAATCTACATTCTCGACTCGGGTAACAACGTGTTACGCCAAGTGAGCTCTGCCGGGGTGATCACTACCATCGCGGGCAATGGCAACGCCGGTTACGACGGAGATCATGGTCCAGCAACCAGCGCGACCCTGAACGATCCAATGGGCCTGACTTTGGATGCGGTGGGCAATCTTTACCTCTCCGATACCGGAAACGATGTCGTCCGCATCGTCTCCACAACAGGCATCATCAACACCTTCGCGGGCAAAAACTTCGCCGCCTTCAACCATCCCCAGGGCCTGACCGTAGACAGCCAGGGAAATCTCTACATCGCAGACGTCAACAACGCTCAGGTCCGCGAGATAAACACGCCGGTGGGAAGCATCTCCTTTCCCACAACAACCGTAGGAACAGCAAGCACAGTTGTTCCGGTTCCCCTTCAGATAAATGCAGAAGGCACGAGCCTCACGTCGCTGGCGGTTCCGGCCTCGCAGGGCGCAAAGCAGGAATACTCCATCGGCGCGAATAACTGCGCGCTGAATACACCGCTGCCGGCCGGTACCCTCTGCAATGTACAGATCACCTTCACTCCGGCCTACCCTGGATCAAGGCCCGCGCCGCTGCAGGTGGCCAGCTCGGCCGGGACATTTAATTTTGGATTGACGGGTACCGGGAGCTCACCCCTTGCCATCCTTTCTCCGGGCATCCTCTCGCAATGGGCCAACGTGACTGTGCAAGAATCAGACGCAATGGAAAGTGCGACCGGAGGACTAACAGTCGATAGCAGTGGCAACGTATATGCTGCCGTGGTCATTCCGAACTACCATGTCCCCGGCGAGATTGTACTCGAGTTCAACGCCGGCAACCTTGTCGCAATGTCGGCTCCTTTGGATTCCGGTTCATTTGGCTTGGCCCTGGACAGCCCGGGAAACGTATATGCAGCAAGCCCGCAAAATTCGTGTATCTACAAGTTCGCACCTGGACTACAAACGCAAACTGTAGTCGCCGGTAGTTGCCTGCAGCCGGGGCTCCCTGGTAGCTACAGCGGGGACTATGGTCTGGCTACCAATGCGCAACTTAACGACCCAAAAGCCGTCGCAGTGGACACTTCGGGCAACATCTACATCGCAGACTCCGGCAACAATCGGATCCGCAAGGTAGCCGTGGGAAGCGGTGTCATTACCACTGTGGCTGGCACCGGATCTTCCAGTTACGGAGGAGATAACGGCCCGGCTGTGCAGGCCCAACTGCTTGGTCCCTCTGCTCTGGCTTTGGACAACGTGGGAAATCTCTACATCGCCGACTCCGGAAACGCACGCATTCGCAAGCTGAATTTGGTCACTGGGATCATCACCACCGTAGCGGGGAACGGAACCTCAGGCTACACCGGGGACAATGGACCCGCCACCAGCGCGGAATTAGAGGGACTGGTGAGCCTGACAACCGATGCGGCCGGGAACATCTATTTTCTTGACGGCCTGAGAAACGTGGTTCGCACAGTGAACTCGGCCGGAATCATCACCACCACAGCGGACTTCTCTACCATCCGCGCGAACGTTGGGGAGACCGGCATCGCGCTGGACAGTGCTGCCAATCTTTACTTCGCAGGGGGAGGATTTTTTGTTGGAGTTCCCGGGCCCATCACCGAAGCAAACGTGTCATCGAGCGCGCTCACTTTTTCTTCTCAGCAGATCGGGTTGAGCGCTACGCAATCCGTGACCCTGACAAACGCCGGCAATGCGCCTCTGGTTCTGACTGTGCCTACCGTAACGGCAGGCTTCACGCTCGACAAAAGCAGTACCTGCCAACCGACTCTGTCATTATCCGCCGGTGCAAGCTGTTCCTTGGCGGTTGATTACACACCGGCAACGACCGCGGCCGTGACCGGCACCCTATCCATTCCCGACAACAGCTTGAACGCTAGTCAGACGCAGACGGTCCAGCTGAGTGGCGCAGCGGGCCAGACAATCGCCACCACCACCGCGATCAATGTCGCGACGCCTTATTTCGGCCAAACTCAAGTCAGTGCCACGATTGCTGCTGTTTCCGGAACTCTCGTTCCTGCCGGGTCCGTAGTCTTTACCGTCGACGGGACGGCGGAGCCCGCCATTCCACTCGACTCCTCTGGAATTGCGCCGTTGCCCGCATCGATCTCCATTGCACTTGCATCCGGCCAGCACACTATCGCAGCGGTCTATACCAGCAGTGGGCTCGGGTTCGGCAATAGCAACGCGACTCTTATCTTTTCCGTGAGCCAAACGCCGCCCTCTGTGACCGTCGCACCCACCACCACGACGCTCACTGTGACGCCTGGAGAATTCGTAACCGACACCATTACAGTAACGCCCGTAGCGGGCTACACTGGCGCTTTGCAATTTTCCTGCACCGGCATGCCCCAGAATGCGACTTGCACTTTTCAGCCTGCGACGGTGACCTTAACCACTTCGAGCACTCAGCAAACCACCTTGCTGACCATACAGACGACCGGTACCACCGCACTGCGCCAGACACTTCCTTTTGAAGGTGTTCCGTGGCTGCCCGCCGCAGCCTTCTGGCTGCCGGCTGGTCTATTTCCGGCGCTGCGCAAACGAAGGCTATGGCTTGGAGGGCTTCTCCTCATTCTCGCCGGCTGTAGCGGAGGAGGCTCATCAACCCCTGCGCCCAACCTGGCTCGGCAGCACACAGGCACTCCGCCCGGAACCTCCGCCATCCAGGTGATCGCCACAAACTCCGGTGCCACCGTGCAGTCCTTCACCATCAATCTGACGGTGCAGTAAACGCAACGGTGCGGGAGCCTAAAGCTCGAACTACCGCACACTCGACGGGTGCCCCATGTTCGCACCAGCGTACGTGGGCCGAAAAAGACGGGCGAAGCCCATCAACCACTTCTACTAGGAATTCCTAATCGGCCCACGAAGCACCCACACGATCGGTTTCGCCGACTACCACCGGAACCCGAACGTTATCGGAAACATCCCCACCGTCCCCGTCCCGACAGCACTACCCGACGTAGCCGGCGAGTCAACCCACACATACCGCGCCTCGGCGTAGAACTTACCCTTACCATCCACATTAGGCTTGAACGTGACACCCGTCCCGATATTCACACCGCCCTGGTTGCTGGAAAAATGGCTGAGCGTGATGTTCGAATACTGCGGATAGCAACCATAAAAGTAATCGCAGTAGTCGCCCACATACACCGGCTCCGTGAAGCTGGTGAGCTTACGATAGAAGCCCCCACCCCCAGTCACGTATCCGCCAATGTGTCCGCTCGTCTTGTAATAGAAGATCGGATCCAGCGTCAGCGACCAAACGTGGACATTCCCGTTCGGCTCCCCCACATTCGTAAGCGTATTCTGCGGGATATTAGCGTGATTGAAGCCATACTCGGCCAGCACACCCAACCGGTTGTTGAACATCCAACCGCCGCCCAGGTTGATGCTGTACCCGACATCCTGCCACGTCGCCGTATTCCCGGCCGCGACATTCAACCCGGCGCCGAATTCAACCGCCAGATGATCTGAAATGGAATTGCTAGGGTGGGTGTGGTAGCTCCTGTTATACCCACCCTGGTTGGGATACTGATCCTGCACGATAGAACTGTCCAAGCTCGAACTAACCTGAGCAGAAGCAGCCAGAAAACACGAGCAAAACGCCGACACGATCACTGCAAACCTGACCCGGGAACCCGACACCATCTAGTCATCACCTTAGGAAAATGGATTTCGTTCTCTTCCTATTAACACTAGTGTGACGCTTTTGATGCGGATAAGGTTTGCAGTCCTCCCGCGCTAATGTATATCGAATTGCTCCGGATGAAGGGTGGGATCACTCTTGACAATGATCGTCTTCCCGCTCATTTCTTCCAGCTCGTTGAGCCAACGGGCGTTGCCCACCTTCAGCGTCTTCACCACCTCGGGATGAACCCTCAGCAGAACATCCTGACGCTCCAGATGACTCTGCATCTTGCGCATCTCGATGTAGATCTCGTTGCAAACCGTGGTCGGGCTCTTGACCATCCCCGTCCCGGCGCAGATCGAACACTGGATACTTAGCGTCCGCTCCAGCGACTGCTTCACCCGCTTACGCGTGATCGCCACCAGACCGAAATCGTTAAACTGAAGTACCTTGGATGGCGCACGATCGAGCTTGAGCTCTTCTTCCAAAGCCTGCATCACCTTGTTCCGGTTCTTGCGCTCATCCATGTCGATGAAGTCGATCACGATGATGCCCCCCAGATCCCGAAGGCGAATCTGCCGAACAATCTCGGGAATAGCATCGAGATTGGTTTTGAGAATCGTATCCTCGAGGCGCGCTGTTTTGCCTACATACTTGCCGGTGTTGATGTCGATCGCCACCAGGGCTTCGGTCTGATTGATGACAATAGACCCGCCAGACTTGAGCCAGACCTTTGACTTGAGCGCCTTGCTGATCTCGTCCTGGATGCCGAACTGCTCAAACAGCGGCGTTTCCTTGGAATACAGCTTGACGCGCCGCACCAGCGAGGGCTGAAAACGGTTCAGGAAGCGGACAATGCGCTCGTACTCCACCTCAGTGTCAACCCAGATGGTGGAGAAGTTATCACTCACCTGGTCACGCAGAATGCGTTCCACCAGGTTCAGATCATGGTAGATAAGCGCCGGCGCTTTGGCCGCATCGGAACGCTGCTTGATCTCAGTCCAAAGACTGATAAGGAAGCGAATATCCGCGCGAAGATCGTCTTCGCTCGCCCCATCCGCCGCCGTGCGAACGATAAATCCGCCACTCACCGTTCCCTTCTCGCTGATCAGGATGCGCTTCAAACGCTGCCGCTCTTCATCAGACGAAATCTTGCGCGACACACCGACATGATTCACCGTCGGCATGAAGACCAGAAAACGACCCGGCAGCGCAATGTGGCTGGTGATGCGCGCGCCCTTCTTGGCGATCGGCTCCTTGGCAATCTGCACCAGGATTTCCTGCCCCTGCTTCAGCAGCTCGCTGATAATCGGCAAATCGCTGGTCTGGGCATTCTGCCGGCGGCCATTATGGCGGCGGCGGTGGTCATTCCGCTGCCCCCGTCCCCCACGACGCTGGTCGTCGCGCGGCCGGCGAGCCGGCTGCCCTGCCACGGCAGCCACCTGGCCCTCCTCAGCCTCTGTCTCCTCCATACCCTCGGCGGACTCCAGTTCCTCCTCCGCCTCGTCTTCTTCCACTTCCTCCTCGAGGATGAGGGAGGAAGCGTCGCTCTCAATACGCTGGTCGATGTGCGTGTCCCGCACCAGGTCCCCGAGCTCGCCGCCCGCAGCGACCTCCTGGTCAAGCGTCTCTTCCTCGAGCTCCTGCAGGTCGTGATCTTCGCTGTCAACATAGAGAGGGGTAAAGTCATACTCCTCTTCGTCAGTGACCTCTTCCTCCTCTACCAAGCCAACCTCGGGCGTGCCATCGTCCACGTCTTCCTGAAGGTCGTCGAACTCCGTCTCCAGTTCCGCAAGGTTTGCGTCAGCTGTGGCAAAGGCGACCGGTTCGTGATCCCGGGTCCCCTCCCGGGCAACTTCCGGCTCGGAAACTAGCTCTTCCTCCATCAAACTCGAGGACGGAGAGGCAACACGAAATTCGCTGGGCGCCGAAGGATCGACCCGATAAGAAGCGGAAGCTTCCTCAGGCTCAAACTCAACCACGACCGTCTCTTCCACCACAACAACCTGAAGCTCTTCCACTGCGAGGACTTCCGGAGCTGCATCCTGCTGCTCAGCAACCTCGGCCGGTGCGGATTCCACGGAAGCGGCCACTTCTTCGTGAGTCTCAACCTCGGGCGCCACCGCCTCATGCGTTACGGAAGGTTCCACAACACTCGGAAACGTACCAGAAACGGACGCGGCTTCCTCCGCCACAACAGCCTCCGGCTCAACCGGCTCCGGTTCATGGACGCTGGCATGAGAAGCTGCCGGGCTCTCGTTCGCGGAACCGCGATACCGGGAGATGGACTCTCCCGGCAACAGGCCGTCGCCATTCCATTCAAGGGGCGTCTCGATCAGCGTAGACGGCTTTGCCAGAACAACATTCGCCCGGGATGCCGGACCACGGCTTTCTACCGGCGCGGCGGGCGTCCGGGCAGCGGGCTGGCCGCCGTATTTGGAGAGGGACTCCCCTGGCAGAGCAAAGGCCATAGGAGCCGCTGTACGAGCTTGGACCGGCTCAGGTTCTGGTTCATACTCCCGTTCCCGTTCCCGTTCAATGACTGGCTCTACCGGCCGCGAAGCCTCCGGGCGGCTGGCCCCGGTCGACTCCTGACCCGGCTGCTGCTGCCCGCCTTGCGGTGGACGAAAACCCTTGCGGCGGCCGCGGCGCCCACGCCAACGCCGGGTTCCATCCTCAAACTCACCGCCCGGCGCCGCCGCGGGAGCGCCATTTACCGGCGCGCCATTCCGTTTCGGCTCTTCTTCGGGGCGTTCGGGGCGTTCGGCTGCGGGGCGCGGCTGCTGTGGGGCGCGGCTCGCTCGAACCGGTTCCTCCCCGCTCGCCGGAATGCGCTCAAAGTCGGAGGAGTCTTCCTGCTCCTCCATAAAATCGGTGACGTACAGAAAAGCATCCCGCTCCAGTCCTAGATCGACGAATGCGGACTGCATTCCTGGGAGCACACGGGTAACGCGACCCTTGTAAATCGATCCGGCGAGAGTGTACTCGTTCTCGCGCTCGTAATAGACCTCGGTGAGTTGTTCATCTTCAAGGATGGCCAGACGCGTCTCATGCGGCGTGCTGGAAATACAAATTTCTTTTGACATGCTGCCTCTTCCTGTCCCCAGGTCTCACCTGGCGGACGGCCGGCGCGGCAGATCGGAGCGGAAGCTGCTATCCCACTCCCGGAGTGCTGGGAAGGATTAGGTCAGACGAAGAGAAAGCCTGGGCAAAGGCGCGTGATCCACGGGGCGGAATCCTGCGAAATTCTTTGTGCGGGGTGACCGGCGCAGCAACAAGGGTATCTGTGCCGGCTGGCGTTCCAAGGCTATCCGGGCGCAAAGAGTCGGTGACCACTTCAGCCCTGTTTCGAGGCGGGGTCGTTACCCTTCTTTGCGAGCTCATTCCTAAATCCTGCCCGGCCCCGGTGATTTACCTGGCCGGCGTATCTAACTGCTGAAAAACCTAAACCTAATGACCGCTCTAGTTCACAAAGCGGCTCATGCGAACGTTCATCGCCATGCCCAGAGCAAGAAAACTGAACAGCACCGAGGATCCCCCGTAACTCATTAAAGGTAGAGGAATACCTGTGACCGGCATCAAACCGACGACCATTCCGACGTTAACTGCAATCTGAAAGATGAGTACAGCCACCACGCCCATGATCAGGAACGTGCCGGATATGTCCGCAGCTGTTTGAGCATTTTGAATTAAACGCGTCAATATCAGGAAGTATAGCAGGAGAACAAACACCGCGCCGAGGAAGCCGTGCTCCTCGGAGAACGCGGCAAAAATGAAGTCCGTATAGGGAATTGGCAGAAAATCACCCTGGGTCTGCGTCCCCTTGGTAGCTCCTCGCCCCCAGAGGCCGCCGTCCCCCACCGCGATCAGAGACTGCTTCACCTGGTAGCCGCTGCCCTTGGGATCGTTGTCAGGGTTCAGGAAGCTGGTGAGCCGCGCCTTCTGGTACGGCTTCAGCACCTTGGCCCATACCGGAACCACCAGAACCAAGCCGGCGACGATCAGAATCACCGCCTTCTTCCACTGCAAGCCGCCGAGGAAAAGTCCCATGATCAGCACCGGGATATAGGTAAGCGAGGTTCCCAGGTCGGGCTGCTTGAGAACCAGCAGCATGGGCACACCGACCAGCAGGAAGGACTTGAAAATGTCGCCCCACGTGAGCTCCCGCCCCGCCAGGCCGGAGAAATACCGCGCCACGGCAACGATCAGCACCAGCTTGACCCATTCCGAAGGCTGAAAGTGGATCCCGCCCGGAAGCTTGATCCAACGCCTGGCTCCCAGGACCTTGGTCCCCACCGCCAGCACCGCAATCAGAGAGACCAGGCAGAAGCCGTAGATCCAATGGATGGCCTCCAAAAGGCGGTGGTAATTGATCACCGAAAGCACAAACATCGCCGCCAGGCCGCCCAGTAGCCAGAAGATCTGCTTGGTCTCGAACCCCACAAACTTGGTGTGCAGGGTAGCGCTGTAGATCTCGAGAATACTGATGACGGAAAGCAGCAATACCAGCCCCAGCAGCAGCCAGTCAAAATCGCGAAATGAGATAAATCTCCGCATACTGTATCTCTCTAACGCTGTGCAACCGCGGCAGGAACCTCGAAGTGTCCCCCCTTAACCGATGATGGCGCCATCGCCGCGACCGTGGTCGTCTCGGCCGGAGCACCCTGTTCTGGCTTCTCCGACCACACCGCGCCCACCTCCACCTTCGAAGGCGCCTTGGCTTCCTGGAGATTGTTGTCCAGGCGGCGCTGCTTATCGACGAAGGCTTCGATGACGCGAGCCGCCAGCGGAGCCGACGCTTCCGCTCCCCAGCCGCCATGCTCCACCAGAACCACCACGGCGATATCCGGATTGCGCCGCGGGGCGATACCCACAAACCAGGCGTTGGCCCGCTCCGCACCGGTGCCCAGGCTCTTCATGCCGGCGCTGTGATTCACCACCTGCGCCGTCCCGGTCTTCCCGGCAAAGTCTATATTTTCCAAATGCGACGCCGCTGCCGTACCGCTGTTGGTCGTAAGCGCCATGCCGTCCGTGATCGTCTGCCACACTGCGGGATTGATCGGTATGGTCTCATCGCCACTGCCCGGATAGGATTCATACAGTGCCTGGCGAAAATCCGCCGGCAACTGGTCCGGTTCGACGACATGGGGACGCTTCAGGACGCCGCCCGAAGCAATCCCCGAAATCGCCCGCACCAACTGAACCGGACTTAGAGCCACCGCTCCTTGCCCGATCCCGACCGAGATCGCTTCGCCCGCATACCATTTCTCATGGAAGTTCTTCATCTTCCACTCTTCCGAGGGCATAACGCCGCTGACTTCCCCAGGCAGATCGATGCCCGTCTTCTGCCCAATGCCTACCTTATGAGCCCAATAGGCAATCTTCTCTATCCCCAGCCGTTCGGCGAGGGTGTAATAGTAGGTATCGCAAGAAAGCGGGATGGCGTGCAGAATGTCGACCGGCCCGTGCCGCTTATCGCAGGCAAAAAAGCGTCCGTAGAATACGGCGCCGCCGTTGCAGACCACCCGCAGATCCTGCGCCACATTGTCTTCCAGGCCAGCCAGCGACATGATGATCTTGAACGTGGATCCTGGAGCCAGCTGGGCCTGAATCGCTTTATCTAGCAGCGGGTGGCGAGGGTCCGTGATGAGCTTGTTCCACTCGTCCCGGGAAACGCGCACCGAGAAGTCATTGGGATCGAAGGCAGGCCGGGACACCAGCGCCAGCACCGCGCCGGTGTGCGGGTCCATGGCGATAATCGCTCCATTGCGGTCACCCATCGCCTGTTCGGCCGCGCGCTGGATATCCAGATCGATCGTCATCTTGAGACCCTGGCCGGGAACCGCTGCTTCCCGTCCCAGGATGCCCACTTCCCTGCCATGGCTATCGACGATGATGTCCTGCGAACCGTCCTGCCCGCGAAGCAGTTGATCGTACGACTGTTCCACTCCGGATTTGCCCACCACATCGCCCGGCTCGTAGTAGGCGTAGCGGGGATCGTTCAACATGTCATCGCTCACTTCACCCACATACCCGATCAGGTTGGCGGCAAAGCCATTCCGCGGATAAAGCCTCCGCTGCTCGTCGATTGTTTCCAACTCAGGCAGTTCGTCCCGGTGGGCCTCGATAAATTCGAGCTCATCCGGGGTAATGTCCTGCTTCAGCGGAATCGGCTGATACTTCGGCGCCAGCGCGTAGTGGGCGAGGGTACTTTCCAGCTGCTCCGGGGTCATATGCAGACCCCGTGAAATGAGGGGGAAATCGGCCCGCAGATCACGCCCCGCCTCGCGGATCAGGAAGCAGGAAACGGAGGGATAATTGTCCACCATGAGCCGGCCCTCGCGGTCAAACAGCTTGCCCCGCGGGGCCAGGATGGGCACCTTCCGGATACGGTTCTGCTCTGCCAGGGTGCGGTAATTTTGCGCCCCCACCACCTGCAGCCTCCATAACCCGGAGATCAGCACCAGCAGGACGCCGACGATCACATACTGAACGATCGTCAGCTTGAAAGCTGGCAGCCGTTCTTCCCGATTGAGCAATTGGTCTTGCATAAAGCTTCTCTAGTCCCGCGGACGGATGCGATCCAGGATGTCAAAGAAAAACACCCCTATGATCGAGTTGATAACTGCTTTGATGATTTCATGCAGCCAGTTGGTTCTTACGTGGAAAGCCAGCATGCGATGCATGATGAAGAGGTAGATCCCGATGTTGAGCAAGGTGAATGCAAAGTTGATCAGCAGCCGGGTCCCGGGATTTTCAACGTCGATCTTGACCCCCAGCGAAGCAGCAAAGAACCCCACCACACACTGCGAGATCCCGTTGATTCCCAGCGGACGGCTGGTTAGCGCATCCTGAATCAATCCAATGATTGTCCCGGTAATGGTGCCGGCAATTGGATTGCGCCAGCCCACCGAAAAATAGATGGTCACCAGCAAGGGAAGATCGATAATGTCGAACCTGGGCAGAAAACGAGGGATCAGGGCCTGGAGAAAGATCGCCAGCAAGGGAACCAGCACCACCACGATGAGCGGGTAGCGCTGTACATCCAGTTCCCTCCTCGCGAGTGATGCCGACATTGCCATAGTGCTCTTCTCCTCCCCCGCTAGCGGGGTTGGCCCCCGTCCACTGGGTTCGCCGGTGTCTCAGGGGTGGGTACAGGCGCAGGAACCGTCGCTGCCGGATGATCCGGCACGACCGGCTTCGGAGTCTTGGGCTTCGCCGCCGGCGGATTAGCCGGACTGGTGGAATCGTCGTCGCCAGTCGTTACCGGGCTGGTTGCAGCACGCTTCGGCTTGGCCGGAGTTTCCGAATCTGTTTTTGCCGCGCTACTCTGGCTGCTGTGCACCGGCCCGGTCATTAACTTGGACTCGGTAGGCTTGGACTCGGAAGCTTGCGCTTTGGGAGCGGGCGCGTACTTCGGATCTACCACGGTCTGGCCCGGGGTCAAGGCACTGGCCGGGGGCGTCGCCTGCGGGCTGAAATGGTCAGGGTGCAGGGTTGCCGGAGGGTGCAACGGCGGAGGCACGGCAGGGTTCGCCGCAGCAGGGGCAGCCGGCTTGTCGCCCGGACCATCGGCTACCGCGCTGGGATCGGTCAGCCCCGGAAGCCGCTCGGCGAGAATATCCGAGGCCCGCTGCTTACTGACCGCAGTGGCCTCAGCGGCACTTTGGGCCATATCCTGCTGCTGGGCCCTCGACATGTGCTCGGAAGCTTCGGTGATCACCAGCAACTCTTCCAGATGGCCCAGGTTCGCCGCCGGCTTGATGATGATGTCCACGTAAGGCGGGTTGGAGACATCAGGGATCACCTTGTCCACCACCCCCACCGGCCAGCCCGCGAGGAAAAACCTGATCCCCGCCACTGGTGATAACGCGCTCTCCCGCCTTGACCCGCTCATCGGGAAGCATGTTGATGATCTGCGGCTGGCCCAGGGCATTGCCCCGCAAAACTCCCCGCAGCCGCGTCGATTCCAGCAGCACGCCGGCTCCGCTGGTCTGATCCGAAATCACCAACACCTGCGAGGTGTGCGCGAACACGTCCTTCAACTTACCCACAATCCCGTCCGGGGTAATGACGGCCATATCGGGCCTGAGTCCGTCTTTTGCGCCTTTATCGATGTACAACAGCCTCGACTGATCGGTTCCTGAGGTTCCGATTACCTGGGCGGGAACGGTACCGTAGATGTAGTGCTCTTTGAAGCCCAGCAGAGACTGCAAACGTTGGCCTTGGCGCGCATCTTCGAGCAGTGCCGCTTGTTCCAGCTGCAGGCGGCCTACCTGAGCTTTCAAATCCTGATTCTCCTGCCGCACGTGGCGAAGGTCGAGATAGTTCGACCACAAACCGCGAATGCCGGTACCGCTGCCATGCAGCACCTTCTCCGGCGGCGCCATCGCTGCGATGGCCCAATAACGGATCAGCCGCACTGTCGGCGCATCCCCTCCGTTGGGGTTGGGCCGCCGCACCTGCACCGCCAACCCAAAGATCTGGGCCAGCAGAACAACCACCAGGAAGAGGATGTTTTTATAGCGGGTCATCTATATAGCGGCCACAGCGAGGGTCTGCTTCCATTTCTTTATAGAACGGCTTGCCGCACCCTTAGTCGATCTTGATCTTGCGCAGCAAACGGAAGTCACTCAGCATCTTGCCCGTGCCCAGCACGACGCTGGCGAGGGGGTCATCGGCAATCGAAACCGGGAGACCAGTTTCTTCGCGGATGCGCTTGTCAAGATTCTTGATCAACGCGCCGCCGCCGGTGAGAACAATGCCGCGGTCGCTGATGTCGGCGCTCAGTTCGGGAGGAGTGCGTTCCAGGGCGACGCGGATGGCGTTCAGAATGGTCGAAATGCACTCCGTGAGCGCTTCCCGGATCTCGCTGTCGTCGATGGTGATGGTCTTGGGCACGCCCTCGATCAGGTTGCGGCCTTTGATCTCCATGGTCAGCGGCTTATCCAGCGGGTAGGCCGATCCAATGTCGATCTTGATCTGCTCGGCCGTGCGCTCGCCGATGAGCAGGTTGTACTTGCGCTTGAGGTAATTCATGATGGCCTCGTCCATCTGGTTGCCGGCCATGCGGACGGAACGCGAATAGACGATGCCGGAAAGGGAAATCACCGCGATATCGGTGGTGCCCCCACCGATATCCACCACCATATTGCCGCTGGGTTCGGTAATGGGCAAACCGGCGCCGATCGCGGCGACCATGGCCTGCTCCACCAGAAACACCTCGCTGGCTTTGGCGCGATAGGCGGAATCTTCGACCGCCCGCTTTTCCACCTGGGTAATCTCGGAAGGCACGCCGATCACGATCCGCGGGTGGACCAGCATTTTGCGGTTGTGCGCCTTCTGGATGAAGTAATTCAACATCTTTTCGGTAATTTTGAAGTCGGCGATCACGCCGTCCTTCATGGGCTTGATGGCAACGATATTGCCGGGGGTGCGGCCAAGCATCTCCTTAGCCTCTTTGCCGACTGCCTCCACTTCGCCGGTGTTTTTATTGATGGCGACGATGGAGGGCTCATTGACGACGATGCCCTTACCGCGCGCGTACACCAGGGTGTTGGCGGTGCCTAAGTCGATTGCCAGATCGCTTGAAAAAATGCTGAACAGCGAACGCACCCCGTGCGTGCGCGACGAACGCGAATGGAAACCGTTAGAAGATGACATGAATGCAGGACTTTTCCTGACGACCCGCAATCATTGTACGGCCATGGTTGCCTTCATGCACCGCTACTCTTTTGAGTCTTCGCACCACTTTTAGGGTACGCTCCGCAAATGACTACGACAGACCTGTAAGAACCTGGAACCTTCCCCACCCTGTTTTGCGGAAATACCTGCGTAATCAAACCGGCCGAAGGCACGCCATCTGGCCCTGGATGGGGCCGTCTGGGAGCCTTCAGGAGGTCAAACACCCGCGTAGCCAAACATCCCCGTAGCGGAGCATGACAAAACTAGCCACCCTAAATTTGTCATCCCGAGGAGCCGACTTGCCTGGCGCGAGTTAAGAGAGCAATGAACAGCACGGGCCACCGCGCACTCGACGGGTGCCCCATGTTCGCACCAGCGTACGTGGGCCGAAAAAGACGGGCGAAGCCCATCAAATGCTTTGGTCGGTCCAGGTTACGGTTGTTCATTAGGAGGAGCCGACTTGCCTGCGGCAAGTTAAGGGAGCAATGAACAGTACGGGCCACCGCGGACCCGACGGGTGCCCCATGTTCGCGCTAGCTAACGTGGGCCGAAAAAGACGGGCGAAGTCCCTCAAACGCTTTTCGTCGGTCCAGGGTGCGGTTGTTCATTAGGAGGAGCCGACTTGCCTGCGGCACGTTAAGGGAGCAATGAACAGTACGGGCTACCGCGCACTCGACGGGTGCCCCATGTTCGCACCAGCGTACGTGGGCCGAAAAAGACGGGCTTCGCCCCGGGCGAAGCCCCTCCAACGCTTTTGCTCGGTCAAGATGCGGTTGTTCATTAGGAGAGGTTGTGACTTAATTCGGTTGGCAGCCCGCTGCTTTCCCGATCCCACTAACAGCGCTTAATGGAAACGCCGCCCTCCACTTGTCATCCCGACCGAAGGGAGGGACCTGCAGTTCGCCGGGGTCGCAACAAATCCAATGAGCAAGCGCGAACACCATTATTACGTTTACATCGTTGCAAGCCGAACCCGCGTTTTGTATTGTGGCGTCACAAATAGCGTCGCGCGTCGGGTGGAGGAACATCGGCTAGGCAGCATACCCGGTTTCACCGCGAAGTATCGCTGCGAACGCCTGGTATGGTTCGAACACTACCAATACGTTTACAACGCTCTTAACCGTGAAAAAGAAATCAAGCGCTGGACACGCGCCAAGAAAATCGAGCTCATCGAGCAGACGAACCCCTCCCGGGCTGACTTGAGCGAAGCGTGGACGATAAAAACATCAGATCCCTCCGCTCCGCTTCGGGATGACAAAGTTGAGCGCAGCGTTTCCACGACTCATTGATTTCTCAGATCGAAAGCTCCGCGACACGGGGTAAATAACCCCTCATTTGCTAGCATTCACTAGCGAGGGCAAATTTTCGATGATTATCGGCGTCCCCAAAGAACTCAAAGACCACGAATCCCGGGTGGGCATCACCCCTGCCGGCGTGAAGGCGCTCGTCGATGCCAAGCACACCGTCCTGGTGCAAACCCAAGCCGGCGATCTCTCCGCCTTCTCCGACGATGAATACCAGGCAGCGGGCGCCGAAATCGTAGGCGCCCCCCACCACGTCTGGGGCCTCGCCGACATGATCGTCAAAGTAAAAGAACCGGTGGAACAGGAATACGTATTCTTCCGCGAAGGCCTGGTCCTCTTCACCTACCTTCACCTGGCGCCGCTCCCCGCACTCACCGACCGCCTGCTAGCCGCCAAAGTCACCGGCATCGCCTACGAAACCATCCGAGACCGCACCGGCTCCCTCCCCCTCCTAACCCCCATGTCTGAAGTAGCAGGAAGAATGTCCGTCCAAGTAGGCGCGACCTACCTAGAAAAAGAAAAAGGCGGCCGAGGAGTACTCCTGGGAGGAGTTCCCGGAGTACCCCCCGCCACCGTCTGCATCCTGGGCGGCGGCATCGTAGGCACCAACGCCGCCAAAATCGCGCTGGGTATGGGAGCAAACGTAACCATCGTGGATCTCAATCTCAATCGCCTCCGCGAACTCGACGACATCTTCAACGGCCGCGTCTACACCCTCGCCTCCAACTCCTATAACGTCGCGCGAACCGTACAAAACGCCGATCTGGTCATCGGCGGAGTACTTATCCCCGGAGCCGCAGCCCCCCGAATCGTGACCCGGGAAATGGTCTCAAGAATGAAAAAAGGAGCAGTCGTCGTCGATGTAGCCATCGACCAGGGAGGCTGCATCGAAACCGCCAAGCCCACCACCCATAGCGATCCGTCTTACCTGGTCGACGGAGTAGTCCACTACTGCGTCACCAACATGCCGGCCGCCGTTCCCAATACCTCCACTCTGGCCCTCACCAATGCCACTTTCCCTTACGTCTTCCGGCTGGCGCAACACGGCCCCGCCGCAGCAATCAAAGCAGATCCAGGAATGTGCGAAGGAGTGAACACCTACGCCGGGGCCCTGACCTACAAGGCCGTAGCGCAATCCCAAGGACGGGAGTGGACGCCGGTGGCTGATCTGCTACCGGCAAACTGATCACCGGCAAGTCCCGGGGGGGAACTTGCCGGCGCAGGTTCAAGGGTTACTGGGGACCACCGGGACCGCCGCCCCGCTGCTGCATGCGCTCCTGCATCCTCTGTTGATCGTCGGCAAACTGCTTTTTCTGCGTGTCGTTCAGGATCGCCTGGATCTTGGTGCTGGAATCCTCACGAATACTCTTCATCTTCGCCATCTTGTCTTCCCGGGGCGTGGAAGTGTCCTGGCGCAGTGCCATCATCTGCTGCTGCTGGCTGGCGAGAATGGGCTTGATTTGAGTCTGCTGGTCCGCCGTCAGGTTGTAGCGCGACGTCATGCGCGCAAGCTGTTCATCGGGATTCATACCACCACGGCCCATGCGACCGCCACCCTGCTGGGCTGCATCGGGAGGAGGAGCATCCTGGGCCACGGCCGCTGCCGCGCCAAAGGCGAGTCCGGTGGCCAAAAGACCACTGAGGGCAATTCGACAAATCTGGTTCTTCATAAGTGTTTCTCCTGCACATCTACCTCGGTTATAAGAACACGTTGTCCGGCACATCGTTGCTGCCAGTTCACTAGAGACTGACGAAGCTAAAGCGCCCGGAGTTCGCGCCAGGTCTAAGATTTCGGCGGCATGGGCACGGGTGCGGAGCGCAATCCACACGCCAGTAACCCCTCCGGCCCGCCGGAGCCGGCAAGATAGGCGTAAGCAAAGACCACCCGGTATTCATGCTCCCCCGGGTAGGAACACTGGGCACAGCCGGGATTATAGGCGAGTACAGGATTCTCCTGCACGCTTTCGATCCATTCCCGCGACTGGTGCGGCCCCACCGTCACCACCTTCGTCTTCCCCGCGGCGCCGGGATACACGGCCACCCGGCCGTGCTCGTTGGTAGCGTCGACCAAGCTCCCGCCCGAGCCGTTGGATGCCCGCCACAACCAGCGGCCGCCAGTTCGGGCGTACCAATGTGCGCTCGAAGGGACCGGCTCAGCCAGTTTGATCTCATGGTTGGTCTGGTTGGTCAGCTCAAAGTGAAAACCCGAGCCGTGATCGCGGTCCACCATCGCAAGGTAGCTTGCCGAAAGAGTAATTCCAGAGCAAATAGGGACCGACCGCACCGGCCCGGTGGCCCCCGAAGTAGAGGCACAAGCAAAGACAAACAAAATCAAAAACCGGAAACTCAGACCACACCCTTCCCTTCCAGGATGTGGATATAGCGGTTAGCCGCGAGATTGCTGAGTTTTTCGACGTGCTTGCTCGGGGCGGGCCAGTGAATCTCCAGTTCGTCAACCTGGGTGGCAGCCCCGATCCCCAGCACTTCGCGCGGATCGTGCGACGAAAGATAGCTGCCGCCATTGTTTCGCAACCGCTCCCGCACCTTACCCCCAGCTTTCCAGATAATACGGGCGCCAATCGCGTCCCGGTTGCACGCACTTCCCTCCAGCTTAATCCCCAGCCAGCCATTGCCTTTGGCCGCGTTATTCCTGAGCAGCACCGGAGCTCCACCATTGACGCCAATAATCGCGTCCACCGCGCCGTCGTTGTCATAATCGCCTACAGCCAATCCGCGCGCAGGCCAATCCTTCTGAAATGCCGGCCCCGCCTCCTGGCTGACATCGTGCAGCTTGTGGTCCGGGCCTTGGTGAAACAACAGCAGTGGCTCTTTATATTTCACTTGCATGGAATACGAATCGATCATGTCGTCAGGATGGCCATTCGCCAGCAGAAGATCCACCAACCCATCGTTGTCGTAGTCGAAATACTTCAACCCCCACCCGCTCATCAACCGGGTGCTCCTGGCCACGCCATTGGTCTGCGCGGTATCGCTAAACGACTCGTCTTTGTTATTGGTGTACACCGAGTACATTTCGTGGTCTACGTTGGAGACAAACAAATCCTGCCACCCGTCTCCGTTGAGGTCCGCCGCATCCACCCCCATACCCGAGCGGGGCCGTCCACTTTCGCTAAAACCGACGTCCGCCTGGAGAGCAATCTCCTCCCACTTCCATTGGCCATTGGCTCCAGGCCCGCGGTTCACGTACAGGAAATTCTGCACCGTGTCGTTGGCTACAAAAAGATCCATACGGCCGTCGTTGTTGATATCGGTCGCCACCACTCCCAAGCCCTTACCGAGCGCTTGCGCAATGGCTGTTCCCTTCGTCACATCCGTAAAAGTGCCGTCACCGTTGTTGTGGTACAGGAAACTGACGCTGGGCTTAAACACCCGTGGCACACAGTAGTAGTTCCTGCCGATCGCGTTGTTTCCGCACTCCAGCTTGCGCACCCCGGAGTAGTCCACAAAATTGCAAACGAAGAGATCGAGCCTGCCGTCATTGTCATAATCGAACCACACCGCGCTGGTGGTGAAACCGGGAGTGGCCAAGCCTGCATGCTCCGTCACGTCGCTGAAGGTCCCATCGTGATTGTTCTTGTACAGCATGCATCGTCCATAAGCAGTGACAAATATGTCGGGCCAGCCGTCGTTGTCATAATCGCCAACCGCGACCCCCATACCGAAATACGCCCCACCCACACCTGCCTTTTCCGTCACATCGGTAAAAGTGCCATCGCGATTGTTCTTGTAAAGGGCGTTACGAAGAGGTTTGGCAGGCTTGTAAAAATCGCTGGGACCGCTGTTCACCAGGAAGATATCCATCCAACCGTCGTTGTCGTAGTCCAGAAAGGCACAGCCTGGTCCGAGAGCCTCGGGCAAAAACCGGCTGGGCGACATGGCATTCTCATGCACCCAGGTGATGCCGGAGCTGGACGCCGGCACTTCGAGGAACGACGGTTCCTTGGCCGCCTGTGGGTAAGCGCGAACCAGGCTCGCAGCCCCGGCAAGGATGCCCCATTCCAAAAACCCGCGCCTGGAAATGCCTCTAACCTGGATAGGGTTCATTGGGCTTCACAATCCGGATACGGTGATCGGTAAACTTATAGTGCGCCCCCGGCAGCTCAAGCTTAGGCATGTGGCACGACACGCACTTCTCTTTCCCCACCGGACACGCCTTGGCGCTGGGTTTTCCCCCGGCGTGACACGTCAAACACTTTTTATCGAAACTTACGGTCTGCGGGTTGAAGTCGTGGTGCGGATTGTGACAGGCCAGGCAACTGATGCGCGCATCGTCAGGATCGTAGCACTTGCTTCCCGTTAGCCGGTAGGGCTGAAAACGAATGTTGGCAATACTCGGATTGGGCTCGCCTGCGATCTCCGCCCACGTCCGGTGACACTGACCGCAAAAATTGGAAGCCTCCTCTGCTGAAAACTTCATCAACCGGGACAACTCTTTCGGCACCGGCGCCTGCTTGTCCCCCTGTTGCATGGCCGCCAAGTGAGTTTCGGTCCCTTGATGACAGTGGGCGCATTGGACGCCCGGGATCAGATGCTCCAGGTTGAGTTGCTTACCATGGACGGCATCGGTCGAATGGCACCCAAAGCAGCGCAGCTTTTCGTCCACGCCCAGCAATCTGCCCGCCGCGTCCTGCAAATTCGCAGGCGTCGATCCCACATACCCCATCGTCGGCCCCAAGCCGTTCAACTCCCGGAACCAGCTTACGCGGCTCTCAAACAGCTGCCCGTCCTTCTCCAAAATGTACGTTTGGCCGATGGAAAAGTCAGCGCCCAGCGCCCACCGGATCGGCATGGTAACCGTATCTGTTCCATCTGTGACCGAATATTCACTCTCGTTTCCCTTGCGTTCGATGCGGTAGGAGTACTTGCCTACAGTCGTCGAGAGGATGGGATGCTCGGTGAGCACTTTGGACGTTGTGACCGCCTCCAGCGCGTGGGCCATGAAAGTTGTAGGTTGCGTCAAAGCCTCCACGTGACACTTCGCACAAGCAGCAGGCGGCTTCGAATCGGTCTGAGCCAATAACGCAGCGGGCAAAAGCAAACACGCCCAGAGTCCATAGTTTCTCATCGTGAGATCAGGCCCACCGTTACTGCAGCTTGGCGCCCGGCTGCTTGGCTTGCGCTTCTGCTGTCAACTTCAAAACAATTTCCCGCTCGCGCTTGCTGTCGTCCGGCCGCTTGAGGCGATAGTAAACCAGCGCCAGCGAAACGTGCGCCTCCGTAAATTGGGGAGACTGCTTGACCAGGCCTTCGAGAAGATGCTGGGCATCCGCAAGACGGCCCTCGTCGATAGCAATCAGCGCCAGCTGGTAACGAACGCCAGGATCTCCGGGTCTCGTCTCTTCCGCGCGGGCGAAGAATTTGCCGGCCTGTTCAAAGTCTTTGTCCTCCCGCGCTGCTACCCCCAATTGCAGGTTTGCCTCAAAGTTGAAGGGATCGACCGCCAACTCCGCCTTGTATTCTTTCACTGACAAGTCGGAGTCCCCGGTAAACATCAACGCCTTGCCGTAAAGAACATGCACCTCGGGGAGATTGGGGTTGAGCGCAACCGCCTTGGCAAACTCATCCCGGGCCCCGGCAAAATCCTGAACATTCAGTTTCGCCGTGCCCAACATCAAATGCGCTTCGGCTGAGTCGCCATTGTGCATAATCCGGTCGATCAAAACCTGCCCTTCCTCCACCCGTTTCTGGTGGATCAGGGCTGTCCCCAGCATGTAAGCAATACCCAAGTCATCGGGATGCGCCTGTTCCGCCGGCTCGAGGATGCGAATGACGTCCTCTTCGCGACCCATGCGGAGATAGCAATCTCCGAGCAACAACACCGCCTGCTCATTTGTGGGATCGATCGCGTGAAGCTTTTCCAGTTGCGTCGCCGCATCATCGAGCTTGCCCATCTTGTAATACACGAGGGCCAGGTTGAGCCTCGCCCCCTTCAAGTTGGGAGATTGTTTGAGTGCAATCTTGTACTCGGGGAGAGCCTCTTCGTAGAGCCCCAATCCGGCCAGGGCGGCCCCCAGGTTGGTATGGATGGGAGCCGCCTCCGGATGAAGCTTGAGGAATTCCCTATATTCCGTAACCGCACCCGCCAGGTCGCCCGCCTGCTGTTTCTGCATCGCGTCCTGCACCAATTGCTGGGGAGACATCTGCGCCTGCGCAGTGGCTGAGAGGATGGCTAACACCAGAAGGAGAGAGGGCTTCCGCATACCGGCAACGGTTCTGTATACCAGAAAGTATATAGGTACGGGATTCGAGTCCGCATGAGAACGAGCAAAACCGAAGATCCCCAATAACCGATCCCAAATGGAAGCGCCGCCCTCCCCTTTGTCATCCCGAGGAGCCGACTTGCCTGCGCCAAGTTAAGGGAGCAATGAACAGTACGGGCCACCGCGCACTCGACGGGTGCCCCATGTTCGCACCAGCGTACGTGGGCCGAAAAAGCCGGGCGAAGCCCCTCCAACGCTTTTGGTCGGTCCCGAGGAGCCGACTTGCCTGCGGCAAGTCAAAGGAGCAATGAACAGTACCGGCCGCCGCGCACTCGATGGGTGCCCCATGTTCGCACCAGCGTACGTGGGCCGAAAAAGACGGGCGAAGCCCCCTCAAACGCTTTTGGTCGGTCCAAGGTGCGGTTGTTCATTAGGAGGAGCCGACTTGCCTGCGGCAAGTTAAGGGAGCAATGAACAGTGCGGGCCGCCGCGCACTCGACGGGTGCCCCATGTTCGCACTAGCTAACGTGGGCCGAAAAAGCCGGGCGACCCGGATTTCCTGCCACGCTGCACTGGACAGAACCGCGTGTGCGCCTTTCCGCGAAGAAAGGCGCATGCACTGTATCAACGCCACGAAGTCCAACAGGAAATCCGGGCGAAGCCCATCCAACGCTTTTGCTCGGTCCAGGGTACGGTTGTTCATTCCGAGGAGCCGACTTGCCTGCGTCAAGTTAAGGGAGCAATGAACAGTACGGGCCACCGCGCACTCGACGGGTGCCCCATGTTCGCGCTAGCTAACGTGGGCCGAAGAAGCCGGGCAAAGCCCATCCAACGCTTTTGGTCGGTCCAGGGTACGGTTGTTCATTAGGAGGAGCCGACTTGCCTGCGTCAAGTTAAGGGAGCAATGAACAGTGCGGGCCACCGCGCACTCGACGGGTGCCCCATGTTCGCGCTAGCTAACGTGGGCCGAAGAAGCCGGGCGAAGCCCCCTCAAACGCCTTTGGTCGGTCCAGGGTACGGTTGTTCATTAGGAGGAGCCGACTTGCCTGCGCCAAGTTAAGGGAGCAATGAACAGTACGGGCCACCGCGCACTCGACGGGTGCCCCATGTTCGCGCTAGCTAACGTGGGCCGAAGAAGCCGGGCAAAGCCCATCCAACGCTTTTGGTCGGTCCAGGGTACGGTTGTTCATTAGGAGGAGCCGACCTGCCTGCGCCAAGTTAAGGGAGCAATGAACAGTACCGGCCGCCGCGCACTCGACGGGTGCCCCATGTTCGCACCAGCTAACGTGGGCCAGGAAAGCCGGGCGACCCGGATTCCCTGCCACGCTGCACTGGACAGAACCGCGTGTGCGCCTTTCCGCGAAGAAAGGCGCATGCACTGTATCAACGCCACGAAGTCCAACAGGAAATCCGGGGGAAGCCCCTCCAACGCTTTTGATCGATACAGGTACGGTTGTTCATTAGGAGAGGCTATGACTGAACTGGTCTGCCATTCCAGCCGAGTCCCGAAGGGACGCCTGAAGATAGCCCAGGACGACAGTCCTGGGAAAATCGACAAACAATGAGTAGTCCCGTAGGGACGGCTGAAACGGGCAACCGAATTAAGTGACAAGCTCCGACCGAAGCGCAGCGTTGGCAAAAGGACCTGCAGTTCCGTAATCCCCTTGACCAATGCTCAATGGAAAACAACCCTACACTTGTCATCCCGACCGTAAGGGAGGGATCTGCAGTTCAGCAGAGCCCTCCCCGAAACATGCTGTCTTCACCCGACTCGAAAGCCATTCGATTCAATGCCGGCATTAGAAGAAGAACTTAGCCCCGAACTCCAAAATACGCTGTCCCTGCTTCTGCGTGGTAACCCCAAAGTTCGCATTCGACTGGGTAATCACCTGCGAGACCGGATCTTGCGTAAACTGAGCAGTCAGGTTGCCGGTGCCACTTGGGAACGACCACAGTGGATGATTCAAGAAGTTATAAGCTTGAGCCCGGAGTTGCAACTTCCTGGTCTCTCCGATGGAGAAGTTCTTGAACACCGCCAAGTCTGAATCAAAAAATGCCGGCCCGTACACCGCGGGCATGAGGTTGGGGCCATTCTGGCCACGCACGGTGGGCGGGGCAAGGCAATTTCCGTTGACGAACTGATGCGGACGCGACCCGCCGCGGAGGCCGCAGGTCACCAGCGGGTTCAAGTCCTGGCTACTCGTTCCCAAAATGGATTGGTTGTTGATCGCAATACCAGTCGGGTTTGCCGCGCTGATGGAACCCGGAATGATCGCGGCCGATTGCGGGCAAGGGTGCCCGGCCGCTACCTCCGCGGCTGTCGCCACGCAAGTGTAAGCCGCGCTCCACTGCCCGTGGAGAGCACCGCCGCTGAAGGCATTGCCGCCAAACGTAAGATTCGAGCCGCTCTCCACCTGGGTGACCCCGGAGAATTGCCAGCCGTTCAAAGCTCCGTTCACAAATGGATTTATATGGACCCGGTTCCCGACGTCGATCGAATACGCAGCATTAAACAAATTCCTGCGGTCCGAGGGCAAAGCGCCATAGTTAGCCGACAAGCTGAAAGGATCGATATTCGGCGCAACAATCCCCATCGCTTTCTGGAAGGTGTAGTTGGCCTGAATGGTATAGAGGCCGGCGTGGCGAATCCAGCTCACCTGCAGCGCGTTGTAGTTGCTGTAGAGGTTGTTGCTTGCCTCGTTGATGTCCTCATATCCCTGCAATGGCCGATACAAGTCGGGATTGGCTGTCGCCGGGTTCGGAGAGCTAAGCATCGACCCGTAAGGAACTAGGTTAATGTTGCTGCCGGCGCCGCCTGCACCGGAATTTTGCAGATCCCGGCTCCGATTGCCCACATAACTGATTTCCATCAAGCCCTGGAACGGCGTCTGCTGGTCGACGTTCACGCTCCAGCCATCGGTATAGGGCTGCTTATCATCGGTAGCGCTGACAGCCGCAGGCGCAGCCGGTGTTGCCGCCACGTTCAGACACGACAGGTACGCGATAAAGAGAGCCGATCCAGAAGAGGGATTAGTCGGACAACCCGTCGACCCTACCCAATTGCTCGGTTTTAACGTAGCTTGGGCGACACCAGCCGATGCATCCAGGCCATTGGTGAACTGCCCGGAGTGATAATAGAACCGGCCCCAACCACCGCGGACAACGGTAAAGCCGTTGCCGTGTACGTCATACGCTGCACCGACACGAGGCTGATAGAACAAAGCTCGCGTCGGGAATCCGCTCACCGGCACCGATGCATTCTTGGCGTGCCACTCGAAGCCGCAGTAAGTGGGTGCAGACGCGCAACTCGGCGCAAATTGGGCGACGTTAAAGATGGAGTAGCCGAATCCCAGAGCATCTTGCCAAGGCTGAAAATGGGTGAACCGAAGTCCAAACTCCAGGGTCAGCTTCTTATTTGCCTTCCAGGAGTCCTGCGCAAAAAACTCCGTAGTCCCGTAGTGGATATCGTTGATGCGGTTCTTATTCGCTTCTACGTACTGAGAGAGATTGCCGGTCAGCAAATCGGCGTATTCGTTACCGTAACTAAAAGTGTTGCCTGAAGAAACTGTGATGTCGCCGTTGGTGTCGTCATTCGCGGGCTGCGCGTTGCGGATCCACTCATAGAAGAAGCCGGCCTTGATGGTGTGATTTCCCATCACTTTGGTGAAGGTATCGCTGATGCTGGGCATGTATTTGTTTGCATACAGCCCTTGCGATGCTCCACCAGCTTCGAAGCCGCCGGGGTTGAAGACCAGCCCTGCTTCGCTCGAGCTGCCGCCGAACGACGGAATCTGAGCGACACCGTTATTGAAGAGACCTTTATAGCCGTAGCCGACAGTCGTGCGCGAGACCTTGGTCGGATCCGCAAACACGTTCGGGAAGCCAACGAAAGTGTACGCGACGACCGTTTCATTGGTCATGGTCGCGTTAAAGACGTGAGTAATCGATCCCGACCATGAATCTGACTTGTTCTTGCCCTCAACCGGACTTGGGTAGGGCACCTGGTTGGTTTGCCGCCACCACAGACCGACCGGGAACTGCTGCACCTCGCGCTGGTAGTTGTAGCGTACAAATACCTTGGTCGCTTCGCTGATGTTGTAATCGCCGCGAATCACAAATTGCCGGTTGTTTTGATTGAAAATCTCCGACTGCGTGTAGTTGTAGCCGCCGGTGGCGTTTGGGTTCTGGTTCGGCGCGGGATACAGCTTAGCCAACGCAAGCATATTGGGATCGATACATGCGCCGTTGACCGGACCGGTACAAGGGCTTAGCTGTGTGCCTCCGAATTTCGTTACGGCTGGACCGGTGAGCTGGCCAGGAGCCTTTCCGGTGGAACCTAGAGTAGCGCCTTCCTTGGCGATTTCCTCGGGCGAGAAATTGCCGGCCAATTCGCCGGGGGTCGGCATCGTCGCTTTCAGGAGTCCCGTGTCGAGCAGCTGGTAGTAGTACTCAAACCCGGCAAAAAAGAACAGCTTGTTGCGGTTCTTGTTGAAACGAGTTCCCGGGATGATAATCGGGCCGCCAATCGCGCCTCCGGGATAGTAGAAAGCATTCGACGGCTGTTTTACGTTGCTGTTGTTGTTCAACCAGTCATTGGCATTCAGCACGTGGTTGCGGGCAGAGAAAAACGCGCTGCCATGGAAGTCACTGCCGCCGGCCTTGGTCACGGAGGTGATGAGAACCGGCCCCTTCTGATCCTCTGCGCTGAAGTTCGAGGTCAGCACCTTGAATTCCTGCAGGAAATCAGAGTTGGGGTTGACCGGCGTATCGCAATTGCAACCAGGATCGGAAACGTGCGCACCGTCCGCGACGATGTCCAGGGAGTTGTTCGGCAGGCCATTGTACGAGGATGCAGCGTTCAATGGACTTTGGCTTCCTGAATCGCCGTTGGCATTGATTCCGATCGTCTGGCCGCTATAGTTCGCCTTATTTTGGGTGCCGTTCATGACGCTGAAACCGGGCACAATCTTGACGTACTCGGCGGCGTTACTACCCACCTGGGTGAAATTTTCCAGCTCCTTGGTGCCCAGCGAAAACGACCGCTCGCCCGAGTCAGTAACCGCCAGCGCGACATTCTCCGCGTTCACTGAAACCGTCTGATCGGCCGCGCCGATGGTCATCGTTACATTGACATTGCGCTTCTCGCCGCCGCCAAGGGCGATGTTTGTTGCCGCAAAATCCTTGAAGCCTCCCGCGGCCACCGTAAGATTGTACGAACCCACCGCTACCGACGCGAACGTATAGTAGCCGTCACCGTCCGAGACCGTGTCGCGCGCGGAACCCGATCCCGCATCCGTAAGCACAATTTTTGCGTTGGGAATGACGGCGCCAGTGGAATCCGACACCACGCCGGTGAGGGTCGCAAAGACACCTTGAGCTAGTAAGGATTGTGAACAGAAGACAAAGACGGAAACGAAGGCGGCAAGCCGCAACGACTGGCGTACGCTCACTGACATACCTCTCCAAAGACGAAGCAAAAACGTTCAAAATTGCGACACAGCTACGTGAGCTGCACCTGATTGAGTTCGCCGAGTATATGAATTCGCGCGCTACAGCCCTGTCAAGTGAAATCTGCGGCACACCTAAACGTTTCTGTTAAGGCTTTTTTCATAATCGCCACCGCTGGATTTCCGGCAAACGTCTCCGCCCCCACCCATCTTCAACAAATACGCAGCTCCGCCGAAGCAGACGGTCGGGTGGCAAAGGGGGGTGGCAGTACCGAGGATCGCAAGTGATGAAGTAGGAACTCGATAAAGGCTGTGCGAATCTAGAGCAGCTTTTCCATATGCACGATGGGCAGAGAAAGGTCCGGCCCGAGAGGCACTGCGAGGTGTTCTCTTTCTAGATAACCCCGAGCGCGATACAAGGGTACTCCGGTGAGCGTCGCGCCCATTTCGAGGCGGCGAAAACCGGCAGTCAAAGCCGCGGCTTCACAGACCTCGAGAATCCTGCTGCCGATGCCTCGCCGGGCCCATGCGGGATGTACGAAGAAAGCTCTGATCTTCGCCGCATCCCGGTGGGGATCGAGAAGCGCGTCCTCGCGGCCGGCGCAATGGTCACTTCCATAGAGCGTCTTGCGTTTGCTCCAGCCTCCGCAGGCGGCGATCACCGCGGCGCCGTCTCTCTGGACCTGCGCCACAAAATACGTGCCGTCTTCCACCAATTGGCTGTCTACCCCGAACACCAACTCGAGTGCCCGTTCCAGCTGTTCCGGAGAGTAGTCGGCCGTCTGCAACTCCAGGACAGAAGCGCGTATGAGCTCCTCGAGCACTGGAACATCCGCTAGTACGGCCCGCCGGATTAGAAGCCCGTCAACATTTGCCATTAAGGCCGCTTTCTCACATAGCCGCCCTGAATCACGTGAGTAATCCGCTCCCCTTGACCGGCCAGGACCTCCATCGAGGCTAGCGGATTGCCGTTGCACACGATGACATCCGCCAGCGCTCCGGGACGAATCGTCCCGAGCACCCCCACCCGGTCCAGTATCTCGGCGGCGTGAATGGTGGCACTGCGGATCGCGTCAAGATTCCCCAGCACCTGTGACCGAATAATGAATTCCTGGCTTTGATAGGCATGCATCTCACCCAGCAAGTCGCTTCCGAACCCCATCACGACGCCCGCTTCCGCATAGATCTCAAGCGAACGTCTGCCGGCCACTTGAACGGTTTCAATCTTGGGAATTGACTCCGCCGGAAGCCCCAATCGAGCTCCGTGCTCGGCCAATGCGTCATAGGTGACCAGGGTCGGCACAGCGTAGGCCCGCTCCTTGGCCATCAGAACGGCGGTCTCCTTGTCCACCAGGTTGCCGTGCTCGATCGTCCTGACCCCGCACCGCACAGAACGCGCAATCGCGCGCGCCGTATAGGCGTGAGCCATCACGTAAGTGTTCGCCGCACGTGCTTCATGGACGATCGCTTTGATTTCGTCCTCAGAATATTGCGTATTGGCAATGGGATCCACCGGCGAGGCGACGCCGCCCGAGGCCATGATCTTGATCTGCATGGCGCCCTTCTGAATCTCTTCCCGGACAGCCAGGCGCACGTTGTCTACACCATCCACCACGCGGGCGAGGGCGCCGGCTCGAAGGCTGCATGCGCAGGGCTCCAGCACATCGCTGCGTTTGCGAAAATCTCCGTGGCCCCCCGTCTGCGATAGGGCCTTGCCCGAGCAGAAGATGCGGGGCCCCAGAACCAGTTCCTGCTCGACTGCCTGGGCCAGGCCCCAATCGGCCCCGCCGGCGTCACGCACCGTTGTGAACCCGCGCCAGAGCATAGCCTTCATGATGGGGAGCGCCTTGACGATCGCCAAGGCGGCGTGTTGCTGCGCATTGGCGCCGATGTCCGCACTCGACGCCAGCACGTGGACGTGGCAATCGATCAAGCCAGGCATCACCGTCATCCCCTCAACGTCGAGGATCTCCGCACCCGCAGGCGGCTGAAGATTCGGCCCTACCTGGGTAATGTACTTACCCTCGATCAGCACATCGCATCCGGACACAAAATTCCCATCCTCGGGATGCAACACTTTTCCGCGTTTTAACAGGATCTTGCTCATGGTCAATTGCATTATTGCAAATGCTACCGTCCAGCACGTTGCTGAAAATTTCAGAGGGACATGAGCCTTAGGAGAACTACAACCAACCGCAATTTACACGCGAGAACCCAAGCTGAGTCCGCGACCGCACTTGACGGGTGCCCCATGTTCGCACCAGCGTACGTGGGCCGAAAAAGACGGGCGAAGCCCATCCAATGCTTTTGGTCCGTCGCTACAGTTGTTCATTAGGTCCGAAGCGAAGCGTAGTCGAGGAACCGCAGCTCTATCGATCCCAAAACCGATGTCGAATCGAAGCACGCCATCCCGAGGAGACGACTAGCCTGCGACCAGTCAAGTATGGAATCAACAGTACGGGCCGCCGCGCACTTGACGGGTGCCCCATGTTCGCACCAGCGTACGTGGGCCGAAAAAGACGGGCGAAGCCCATCCAATGCTTTTGGTCCGTCGCTACAGTTGTTCATTAGGTCCGAAGCGAAGCGTAGTCGAGGAACCGCAGCTCTATCGATCCCAAAACCGATGTCGAATCGAAGCACGCCATCCCGAGGAGACGACTAGCCTGCGACCAGTCAAGTATGGAATCAACAGTACGGGCCGCCGCGCACTCGACGGGTGCCCCATGTTCGCACCAGCTAACGTGGGCCGAAAAAGCCGGGCGAAGCCCATCCAATGCTTTTGGTCCATCGGTACAGTTGTTCATTAGGACCGAAGAGTAGCGTAAGTTCTCTACGGGATCCCCATGAGACTGAGGAAACTTGCCACTTCCCGCAACTCGCTAAGGCGCCGTCGTTGCGCAAGCACAAGCTTGATACGTGGCAGGGTCAAGGGCTGAAATGGCACAGTCAAGCGCCGCGACCCCATTTGCCGGCACCGCGTCATGGGTGCTCGACACATTAAGCAAGGTGAGCCACCGGCCGCGCACCTCCGGATCATTCTTGATCCGTCCATCGATACTTTTCAGGCTGGCCGCCTCGATCCCCTGGCTATGCCATTCCGAACCAAAGCCGTACTCCCGTGTCCACACCTGCTCATTCAAGTAATACGTGGACTGGTCTGTCACTCGGCCATCGCGCGCGAAGCTGACCACCCGGAAGGCCGGATTCTGACCATACACCGGCGAAATAGGAGGATCGATAAGAACGAAGCCCCCACCAGGCAACACGCGAAAGTCATCAGTATGCGTATGCCCGGCAAAACTAGCCATGACGGTGCCTTGAAACTTCTCCATAAGCCCGTCAAAGCGGGAAGTCCAAACCGGCTTCCACATAGGAACGATGGCTTTGGCGCATTGCCCCGGACCCGCATGCTGCATTTGCGTCATGCTCGCGTATCCGTCAATTCCCGGCGGAATATGAAACATGAGCCAGACCTTCTGGTTCGCCTGTTTGGCTTGGGCCAGATTCGATTCCAGCCACGAGAACGTTTCCGCGGCCGCATTCGAATCAACCGGCGAGCATCCATGGGCAAAGCTTGCAGCCTGGTACTTGTTCGAGAAAAAGACAGTGTTGACGGAGAGAATGCGCAGTCCAGGAATCGACGCCGGTTGCAAGCGATAGCTGCCCAGAGCCTTCCACTCATTCTTCAACCTGCCACCGGCTCGCGCGAGCTTCTGAACCAACTCTCCCGTGTCGTCCAGGAATGGTCCCCCGGCCTCCACATCGTAGTCGCCGCACTCATTGTCATTATTGCCGGGGGTCAACAGTATCTGCGCCCTTTTGAATCGCTGCCGCAGCTCCGCACCCAGAAAGACGACGGTTTTGCGCACAAACGCCCGGTAGTGCTCTCGATCGCTGTCATGGATCGCTGAGGCATAGGTTTGGGGAAAATTGTGGGCTAACAAATCGCCGGTAATCATCACCAACGCAGGATGCGGCTCCGTCGTCCGCATGGCGTCCAGGGCAGACTTCAACAACCACCAATTCGTGTCTTGCCCATAAGGACTGGTAGCCGCCGGTGTGGACCGCTCCAGAATCCCCTCCCATTGCTCAGGGGGAGCAGCCGCCAGATCGGCAACCAGGCTGCGATCGGCAAAAGGATTGAAGTGAATATCGGACGCAATCAAAAACCGGTGCCCGGGCGCTTTAGAAAAACACTGCTTACTGCCGCCCAGCCATACCGCAGCGGCCAGCAAGCACAAAGGCCAGCGCCGCCGCATGGGCTTAAGCAGGATTCGTGCCGGCGTGAACGCCGTCCAGGTGGGGCAGCAGAACGACACTCTCCTGCTCATTCGGATCAGTCCGCGAGATGACCGCGACCGCATTCTCTGTCTCGCTGGGGTTATAGGGCAAATGGGGCATGTCTGCGGGAATGTAAAGAAATTCGCCGGGGTTGAGCATGACATGCTGCTCCAGTTCTTCGCCGAACCACATGCCGCTGATGCCGCTGAGCATATAAATGGCAGTCTCGTGAGACGCGTGTTTGTGCGCCTTGGCGCGGCCGCCCGGAGGAAGGTTGACCAGCTGCATGTGAATGCCCTGTGACCTGACAGTCTCCGCAGAAATCGCAGGAGTATACATGAGCCCTTGCTTGCCCTGGAAAGGTTCGCCCCCGCGGACGACACGGCAGGTAGCTTTGACGGAAGCTTCGGTAGTAGGCGCCATGCCAATCATCTTAATGGAACGGCCATACCCGTTCTACGGTCTTGCTCAAGATCCAGCTCTTGTCGTCCGCATTGAGGAAGGCCATATCGTCCCGAACGACCGTCAGTCTCTGCGCGTAGGTGGCTCTTTCCTTGGCAATCGGCCAGTCCGTTGCCCACATCAGCCGCCGCGGTCCAAACGTATCGTAGAGACGCTTCACCAGCTTTTGGGAATCGAGCCACGGATAACCCTGCTTGGACAACGACCACGTGTGCGAAATCTTCACAAATACCTTGGGATAACGCTGGAGGGCAACAAGACTTTCCAACTGCTCGGGGTGATCGACCGGGCAGTCAGCCATGTGGTCGATCACCACCGTGAGATCGGGATACTTCTCGATGAGCTTCTGCACATCAGGCGCGCGGCCAATCGGGATCAGCAGCGTCATGGGCACCTTGAGGCTGTCGCATCGCTTCCATAACGGAGCCATCAGCGGCCCACGAATCCAGTCGCCGCTGGCATCGCCGGCCGGGCTCAGGCGTACCCCGCGAAACCCCTGCTCCGTAAGCTGCGCAAGATGATCGGGCGCCGCCGGATCAAGGGGATCGACCCGGCACACCCCATGAAAAAACTGGGGATACTTCTTGAGCACGGCCGCGAGATAGCTGTTGTCGTAGCGGTAGTGGATAACCTGAATGATCACGGTCTTCTGAATGCCGTTGGCCTTCATCAAGTCCAACAGCATCTCCGGAGTCGCATCCCAGTCAGGAACCTTCGCCCCGGAAGCAAAGGGGAAATGAGGATCATGACTCCAGACATGAACATGAGGATCAAGAATCCGATAACTCGACATGCTCGCAGCCGCTGTCATTTGCATCATCTTTCGCCGGGTAATGTCAGGCATAAATCGGTTCCAGGGTCTTGACGATGTAGGCGTCGCAGCGCTCATAGCTGGCGCGCGGCCCGTTCCTCGCAATGTCGAGGTCGGCACAAAGCCAGCCCTTGAAGTGGATGCTGCGCAGCACCCGGTGGCACGCTGGAAAGTCAATCTCCCCATCGCCGAGATCATAGGTATTGGTGAGGTACTTCTCCGTCAAGCCGGCGCGTTTCGCGTCTTTGTAATCCGCCATCATCAGGCGCGCCTTGTATTTATTCAGGATCACAGCCGGGTCCCCGCCGCCAAGATAGACGTGAGCGGTGTCGGGCGAGAAGTAAAACAATTTGGGATCGGTCATCGCCATGCATCGATCGATCTCCTCGGGAGTCATGACCATTTGCCCCAGGTGATTGTGCAAACCGGCTTTGAATCCCATTTCACCCGCTGTTTCTCCGAGTTGATTGTAGAAACGGCACATGATGTTGAACGCCTCGGCTGATTTGCCCTTGCGCGAGGGCGAAAAAACCACCAACCGATCGGCGCCAAAGCGGCGCAAAAACGTCATGGACGCGCGAGCCTGAGACAGAACTGCGGCATGCTGCGCTGGATCGTCCGCCGCCCCGTTGAAGGAAATCGTCACAACATGGAGACCGCGCCGGGAGAGCTCCCGCTCCATTTGCTCCTCTGTGATGTTGTACTTGCTGAGTATCTGGGGATACTGCGTCAGACGCACGCCGATAAAGCCGGTATCGTGCATGACATCGAGAATGTCAGTAAACGTGGTGCCGGGAAACGAATTCCAGAGGTTCGTGCCCAGCGCCCACTGGACGTTCCGGTTGACTGGCAGCCGCTGCGCCGCCCCAGCCAGAACCGCCGCCAAACCAAAGATCGCTTCTCTTCTTGACGTCATCATCATTTCACGACCGGCCAAACATGCCGCAGAAAACTCATCCTTTGTATCAGGGCACGACGTTAAAGGCTGTAGAAAAACTCATCCTTTGTATCAAGCCTCGACCTTAGAGGCTGCGGAAAAAGTCATGCCCTGTCTCAGGGCCCGACCTTAGATGCCGCGGAAAAACTCATGCTTTTGAAGGGTGCTTCAGCCCGTACGTTTTGGTACCCAAGTTAACTGGGTCTTAGCCCCTGAGGGTACCTTCCCTCAGCGGCTAAAACCACTCATTCCTAGTGCCTTAGATATACGGGCTAAACAGTTTGCGGAAAAAGTCATGTCTGCACCAGGGGATGACTTTTGAGGCTGCCGAAAATTCAGTTTTGTATCAGGGCACGACTTTACAGGCCGCGGAAGAACTCATCCTTTGTATCAAGCCCGGACCTTACAGGCTGCGAAAAAACTCATGCTTTTGAATTGTACGGGCTTCAGCCCGTACAATTTGGGGCCCAAGTTAACTTGTGCTTTAGCCCCTGAGGGGAGCTTCCCTCAGCGGCTAAAGCCGCGCATTCCTAGCGGCTTAGATATACGGGCTAAACAGTTTGCGGAAAAAGTCATGTTTGTACCAGGGGATGACTTTTGAGGCTGCCGAAAATTCAGTTTTGTATCAGGGCACGACTTTAGTCGTGCCGTAAACACTTGAAAATAGGATGGGCTTTAGCCCCTGTCACAGCTAGAACCAAAACAAAACCTAGCGCAGCCTCTTTAGTCGGGGCCCGGCATTTGCAACCTACCCTGCCAACGAACCGAGGGTGCCCCACATCTCGCTCGTTTTTTGCGAGATGTGGGATACCACGGCTGTACACCGGGAGTCTGTCGGACACGAACGCTACTACACCCCTACGGCTCGAAGTGGCCATCATCCGGGTCAGGTTTGCTGGTCAGCCAAGGCTCGTACAACACACCCGGAGTGGTAGTTGCGCAGGATGCTTTTCCCGGACCTTCCGCGCAGCCCCACCAATTCAAGGTTCCGTCCACGGTAGCTGCGTTCAGGATCTGAATACCGATGGATTTTGGCTCGAACAAGTTGAGATGGGCCTGCATTTGCGGCGGCGCAACGGCAGCGGTGCCAGGCGTGTTAAACGAGATGCCGATCGCTTCGTCCTCCATCACGTTGTTGGTGATGACGATGCCCACTGAGCGGCAGCATGCTGAAGACGTTGATGCCGGTAGGACCCGCAGTAGCGGCGTCTCCCGTATCTGCCCCATTGCCACGGAAATAATTTCCAATGACGGAGTTGTCGCGGAAGATCACCGGAGGCAACGCAGGGCGACAGGACCGCATGGTTGTGCATAGCGACCCCAGGTAGCCCATTCCCGATCAGCACATTCCCAATCGCCACATTGCCGTAGTTAACGTTGCCCGGACCTGCCGCATACATGCCGACTCCGGCGCCTCCACCGTTGTTGAGGCCGTTGTAATCCGACTCATTTTTCAGCACCGTGTTTTGATAGACGCCGAAACTCAAAGCCGCCGCGGGATATGCGGGATGGGACGCAAGCGTTATGCCGCATGCCTCTCCATTCCACTTCACCGTGTTTTCGGTGATGAGGTTGGCGTAGGTGGGGCTGGTCTCATCCGTAACCAGAATGCCACCGGAATTGTAATCGATTAGATTCGAGGCGACCACGCTGTGATCGGCGCCCAAGAGGTGAACTCCCTCACCGCAATCCATCTGCTCATTGGTCTCGAAGTCCGGTATGCCCGGGCACATGCCCGAAGCGAGCGAGAGATTGTTCTTGGTCACGTGATTGTGGGTGATGGTTATGCCCGAGCCGCTCGCGACCAGGATGCCTTCGAAGTTGGCGTTCTTGATGGTGAAGCCGGAGATGGTGACATCCGTCACGCCGGCTTTGGGCGCGGATCCCAACCCGTTAATGAAAATCCCGTTCGATAGGCCCTTGGCATTGATGACCGTACTCTTGAAGCCGCGCCCCACCAAGGAGACAGCTTTGGTGATGATGACATCTTCTTTGTACACGCCTGGGGCGACCAGGATCGTATCTCCCCATGCCGCGGCCGCCACCGCGGCGCTGATGGTCGAATGACAGCCCGAGGTTCCTCCGGGATTGACGCAACCGGTAGCTGCGGAAGCGATCTGGGACAAAGCGAACAATGAGGACGCAATAAGCGCGCCATGAACAACTCGCTGGTTCATCTCTTACTCCTTCTTTTATTAAGGGGGCCTGTACAGAAATGGCACTGCCGAGGATCATACGCGGATTGACTCGCGGGGTGAACCATGTCCAGGCCCTCCACCAGAGAATTGCCATTAATTTTTATTTTGCAGAACCCGAATGGCCTCGCGGTAATCCACGCCCGGCGCGACCGGAGAGAAATGTGTGGCTTGCTCCGTAATCTGAATGTTCAGAGTTTTGACCATCACCGCCTTGCCCTTGAGATCCACCTTCAACGTGGTCAATTCCCAATCGTGGCCGCCGATATCCGACTGCTCGAGCAGGACGGTTCCGCCCTTGTCGAGCTTGCCCAGAATTCCCCAGCCGAAATCGACATTCCCAATCAGATGGGCATCCAGGCGAGTCAGCCGCTCCTGCGCCTGATCGATCCACACCTCACCGGCCATCCCGCGAAAAATCGACGCCTCCAGATCGGGAGGCGTGAACTGCGGATTGGGAGTAAAGGACAGCCGGTAACAAGGCCCCGCGGCGCAATCCTCCATCCCTTCGAAGCGATAGACAAAGGCGTCCGGCAGCAGACGCATCAGGCGGGTCACGCGAGCCGCATCCTTCTGCTCCCGCTGATGCCGATGCTCCTGAATTTCGGGGTGATTGGCTAAGGTGTTGAGCCGCTCCAACTCGGCCTGATTGGCCTCTGCGCTCAGCGGTTGGCCGTTGATCGCGACCAGGCGGGCAACGTCGCCCTCACTGGTTTCGACGATGTCTTTCGTAGTGTCGCGCTCGCCACCGCTTTTGCGCAGAAGATAGCGAAGGGGGCGATGCGTCCGCTCAGCATCCAGTCGATTTTGCGTGGCCCGGCGCACCAGCGCGGTGGGATCGACGGGCGCTGTGGGCGCAAGAACGAGCAAGACCAAACCGAGGATGGGGATGAGCGCCGCTAGCACAACCTCAATTATCGCGCGGTCCGTAGTGCGGCAACGGCTGCCCCAATTCCAGCGCGCCCAGATCCGGCGCGGCGCCCGCATATCCGTCCGTGACCTGGGGAATCACCACACCCTTGTCCACCGCGGCCGAGCCAGGCTTCAGGTGAAAATCGAGATCTTCGATCTTGTAGACATTCTGCACGGTCTTTACATCTTTGGCGTCGAGCTGCTTTACGTTTTCAAAGACATCGTAATCCACCAGAACGCTGTGCTGATCCTGGTGAGTGCCGGCGCTGTAAGCGCTGAGGGTTGGGTAAGCGCGCGCAACCAGGGTGCGCTTAAAGCCCGCAGGAATGGGCGCTCCATAACCGCCGCCACCTTGGAGAAGGTCGTGATAGTCCTGCGCCAAGCCCTCGGCCGGAGAATTCCAACGGAACGAATCCTTCTCCCCGGGGTTGGGCCGGAAACCGTTGTAATCGGACTCGCTGTACCCGGTGTAGGTAGTGACCGAGAAAATCGCCGGCAAAGCCTTTTCGCCCAGAATCAGATTGTTGAACAAATGCAGATTCCCTGACGTCGGCGCATTGAACTCGCTCAAGATCGTGTTATTGAGGAACACGACGCCGGGCGCGCCCTCGGTCATGCGCACCGCTCCGAAGGGAGCGTTGTACGCGATGTTGCGGATCCAGTAGACCGGGCCGCCGATCGCCGGCTGGTTGCAGAAAGGATGCGAAGCAGAGTTAAGCATCATGTTCCGCATCACGCGTACATTGTGCATCGAGCCGTCGATCTCGAAGGCATTGTCGTGAAAGTTGGTCATGAAGTTGTTGTAGAAATCGATGCTGACCGGCCGCCGGTCCCAATAGCTTTTCGGCGGGTAATAAGGCCCGGTCACAGCGTCGGAGCCATCCGGATTACCGTAAGTCTCCACATCGATCCCGTCATGAAAGTTGGCAACGTAGTTGTAGGCGACCACGTGCCCTCCGCCATAAACACGCACTGCCGTATACGACACCAGGGGAGCCGGAAACTTCTGCCCCTCAACGCCATTGAACTGCAGCCAGAAATCTCCGTTCCACCCCTGCAGATGTTTGGGATCGTCGCGGCCGAGGAACGTGTTGTCGGTGATGGTGAAGTCGCTGGATCCAGAATAGCTGGTGTTGATACCGATGCTGACGTTTTCAAAGCGGCAATGCTTGACCGTCAGCCCTTTGGAGCCGGCAATGAATTGCACCCCGGCCTGAATCGCGATATCCGTATTGCGAAAAGTAATGCCTTCGAAGTAGTTGTAGTTCGCACCCTGCAGGTTGAACAGCGTGAAATTGGCGAGACCATCGAAGATCACTTCGCCGTCGCCGGCGGCCTTGATGACAATAGGCTTTTCCGGCGTACCGTTGCCGAAGAAATAATACGTACCTTCCACCGGGCGGGTAAGGCTGTCTCGGCCGTAGCGATCGTGCAGAGACAAGTAGACGCCGGCGTGTACCAGGATAATGTCGCCCGCTTTCACCCGGGGACGGCCGGTCAACGAGGTGTCCCCTCCGCCGCAGTAATAGTTGTAAGCACAATTCAAACCGGTAAAGGAGTTGGGTTCTTTGGACCCTTTCCAACCCACGGGGTAGACGTGATAGACATGGCCACCCTCCGCCGGTTTGGGATCGGGCCGGGTTTTCACGGTCACCAGCCGGGTCGCCTTCCCATTCACGCCATCGGGATCCGTAAGCACGAAGCGTGCCTCGTACTCCGTGCCCGGTTCGAGGTCGAGAATGCTGCCTGCGAACATGTTGGGCATGACCACGTTGAAGATGTATTCACCGGCCGAGGCGCGGCCCTGGTAGACATGCTCGCCTTGCAGGCGCATGAGAGGCATCGCTTTGTGCCATTCTGTGGTTCCCTTTTTACGAAAGGAAACTTCGACCTTGGCGTTGCGATTCTCGTCGCCGCTGATGGGCCATTCAAAACCCAGATTGATAAGCGTGGGCGGATCGATAACAATCTCGCCGGGCGTCACGGCCTTAGCCGATACCGCTGCCTGAGCGACGGGAGACAAGCTGAACAGCACTGCCGTGGCCGTCAGCAAAAATTGGGCCACGCCGGCTCTGAATTTCAATAGGTATCCTCTTTCGCTCTATGTGCCAAGCCAGAGAATCCTATTAAAAGCACGATTGCCAGTCAATGAAGGCCGGCAATCTGTGTTTACTGTTTGGCCGGTAACCGGCAAGCCTTCCGTCATGCCACGTTCGTACTCTAGCGTGAGGGGAACCAAGAGAATTACCTTTCGTTCACTCGCCAAGCCGGCAGCGATGCCTGGTAATCAGCGACATGGAGGGCGTATATGAAGAAGGCTCTATTCCCATCGCAGTGTGGTCGTACGTTGGTCGCAGCTACCTCTGCTTATCGATCGGCGTACGTGTTGACAAGTGCGAATGCAGCCGCTCATCTCGCCCAGATTTCAAACGCGCTTTCCGCCGGGCCGTAAAGCCCGCCCGTGCATTGAATGATCGGCAACAAAAATTTACGAAAGGAGAAGCACTCGTGAGGCACCCACCGTGCCTCACGAGTCCGTGGGCCGCTTAGAAAGAGCCGCCATACCCCAGCAGGCTCCGGAGCCCGCCGGCTGTCCAGGTCTGTTCCGGCATGTTTTCGATGAGGGCGCGGAACAGCAGGTGCGCCACCTTCGCCTCTACCTGCGCGGGAAGCAGACTTGGTGGCATCAAGGCCTGCAGTTCGTGCGGAATGATGTTTTGCTGCAGGGCCTTTAAGGTTGCGGCTGCGCGGGGGTCCGAGGGCGTATTGATCGTTTCCATCTGGCCTCCCTGGGTCGCGTAGTCGTAGAACTCCAACTGCAGGTTCGTGGGATCGATGGTGCTGGTCGCCGTCTTCCACTCCGCATAAACCCCAACCTTGTACTCCGGCGTTCGCAGACCCAGGACGTGCGTCGGAGCATTGTTGAAGTTGTAGTAGGCGGGCGCGATCTCGTCCGTCGCGTGCAGAACGTACTTCCTTCCCGGAGCCTTGCAGCTCGCCAGCATCGACAGCATGTCGTGCCGTCCGCCGTAGATTTTCGACAACTGCGGCGTCATCCAGGCGTTCGTTCCCCTCGCTCCCAGGCTGGCGAAGAGAGGAAGCATATCGACCGAAGATGTGAGCCCCGTCCGCAGCGTGTCGATGTCGTGGGTGAACCGGCCGCTGGGATCCACCACGATCAGAGGAATGTGCCACGCCTCCTCATAAACCGTCCCCAGCTTGCCCTGCACCAAGCCGTGGGCTCCGGAGTACTCGCCATGATCGGACGCGAAGATGATGACCGTGTTCTCCACCACATTCTTGGGAAGTGAGTGGAGCTTGCGCAGTACGCGGCCGATCTGCTTGTCCACGACCCCCATGATCTGCGTGTAACTGTCGAGGCCGCGGCTCCAGTAGCTGAACGGAGTCTTGATAACTCCGTACTCCTGTCCGCCGGTCGTGGTGTAAGGAGCAATGGTGGAGGTGGTTTGCGTCGAGTCTTCCGTGATGCCGCCCCAGACCAGCTGCGAGAACTCTTTGATGAAGGTGTGAGTGCTGGGCTTGCCTTGTGCGTCCCAGTCCGCTTGCGACTCCCAATTCGGAGGCAGTTCCGGATATCCATACGGCGACGGCGACTTCAGCTCATTCTCATCCCACGGAACTTGTGGGCCGTCACCCGGATACGGAGTATTCTGCGGCAAGCTTTGCGCGGCAAAAACCTCGTTGACCGTCTGGTATTCCGTGCCTGCGGGAAAGAACTCGCGGTCGTGCGGATTGATGAGTGAGACGGTCAGGCAGAACGGCTGGCTCCCGCTGGTGATGCCGTCCATGACCTGGATCGCCGAATCAACTGTGTCCGCATCGTTGTGGTAGATGAGCGTAACCGGCTCGCCCTTGTCGTTCGTGCTCTGAACATTCTCGTCGCCATAGGTGCCCTGCAAGTTGCTGCCGGTTGGATCGGGGTAGAGCTTGTAATCGAAGCCGAAAGCTTCGAGTCCACCGTTGTTTTGGTCGGGAATGGAGACGTGCCACTTCCCGCAATACGGCGTGCTGTAACCCAAGCCGCGCAGGATCCTGCCATAGGTGGGGAATGCCGGGTTGAGCGCGGGCATCAGCAGCTCCACGTCGCTCGGCTGCTCCGTGGGCCTGCCCAGCAGTGTGGTGATGAGCCAACTTTGTTGCGAGTAGAGGCCGGTGATCAGGGTGCCGCGGGCGGGTGTGCACGCGTTGGCTGCGGTGTAGTGGCTGCCGAACTTCACGCCGCTCTTCCACAGCGAGTGGAGGTGCGGCATATATTTGGCCAGGAATGCGCCGGCATCGGGAGTGCCGGCGGGAAACACACTGGGAAAGCGCAGCTCGTCGACGAGAATGAACAGAATGTTTGGTTGTGGACCGGGGACGGCCGTATTGTCTTGAGCCAGCATTGGGCTGACACCTGCTCCGCTGAGCAATCCGGCTCCGCAAACGGCTCCGGCGGATTTTACAAAGTCGCGGCGATTCATGGTTACCTCTTTCCTTTTTCCCACCAGTTCGAGGCCGCTATCGCGGCTCGAAGGAAGAATCCCTCCATTTCTCCACGCAGGAACATGGACTCGGCTAAACGCGTGTACAGCGCACCGAACGCGGATTTCGGCGCATCTCGTTCGGCGCATCTAGTTCGGCGCGAGCGCACCGAATGCTTTGTGCTGACGCCGGCGCCAATCTACAATCCGGGCAAGCGTTGCCGCAGTTCCTTGGCCTGGCGTTCGCTCACCAGCAGCTCAGTCTGCGAGGCATCGCTCATAGTCAATGCGAAACTACTACGGTCAAACGGCTTGATCGACTTTACCTGGTGCAAATTCACCAGCAACTCGCGACGCGCGCGAAAGAATGTCTCCGCATCCAGCCCGGACTCAAGCTGCGCCAGCTGGTAGTTGACCCAATAAGTCTCGGTCGTCGTCTTCGCCTTCACGATGCCGCCATCGATGTAGAACCACAGAATGTCATCCGGATCGAGCAGCAAAACACTATGGCCCTTGCGGCACACCACGCGCTGCAGCCGCTTCCCCGCCCCAGCCGCCGCCTGCACGCGCTGTTCTTCCTGGTTGCGGTCCGTTTCTGACGCCAGAAGCCGCCGCGCTCGCTCCACCGCAGCCTCCAGCCGCGCCGGCTCGATCGGTTTAAGCAAATAAGCAATCGCATTCGCCTCGAACGCCTGCAGGGCATGTTGGTCGAAGCTGGTCGCAAACAGAATCAGAGGCATCGCGGCAGAACCAGCCATAGCCCGCACCACCCCGAAGCCATCCAGCTCCGGCATCTGGATATCCAAAAACATTACCTGAGGCTGCAGTGTTTCCGCCAGGTGCAGCGCCTCGAGGCCATCCTGCGCCTCGCCCACGACCTCCACATCGGAGTACGCAGAAAGCATGCGGGCCAGCCTGCGCCTCGCCGACGCTTCATCGTCGACCAACAGAACCTTCATGCCTCTTGACCTTTCGGAATAACAATCAACGCTTCCGTGCCCCCGCTCTCGCGTGGCGGCAGCACAAAGGAAGCCCGCCCGCCATAAGCCATCTTCAACCGGTGGGTGACATTCTCGACCCCGACGCCCGTGCTTCGCTCGCTCGGGACCTTCTTCTCGCCCAGCCCCACTCCGTTGTCCGAGATCGATATGGAGACGGAATCCCCGGAGCTCCTGCTCGCGATCACCAGCGTTCCACCCCCGCGTCGCGGAGCCAACCCATGCTTGAGCGCGTTCTCGATCAGCGGCTGCAGCAGCAACGTCGGGATTGGCTGGCTCAGCGTAGCCGCGTCGATATCAAACAGCACTTGCAGCCGGTCGCCGAAACGCATTTGCTCAATATCGAGGTAGCTTCGGGCAAACTCAATCTCCTCGCTAAGTGAGGCGAAGTGCCTGTCGGTATTCACCAGCACGTACCGAAACACGGCCGAGAGGCGAAGCGTCATCTCCTCGGCCCGGTTAGGCGCGATCACCGCGAGGTCGGCAATGGTGTTGAGCGAGTTGAACAGGAAGTGCGGGTTCACCTGCGCGCGCAGCGCCCGTAGCTCTGCGCTGGTGAGTTCCTCGCGGAAACGCGCCTCCCGGCGCGCCCTTTCGGCGGCGAGCAAGGTTCCCAGCCGGATCTGGATCCTGCCCGCGACGCGCTCGACAAAATCAAGCTCAACCTGGGTCAACGGAGGCCGCACGGCGCCCACACGGAGCGCAATCGAGTGCTCGCTCTTCCCTTCGAGAAAAATCGGGACCAGGGTATTCGGCGACGGCGTGGGAGAATCGCGTCCCTTTTCAGCCTTGGCGTTGCCGGCTGTGGGAAGGATGTTCACCGCCGCCAGTCCAAGCACTTCCTGCAGCAGTCTCTCCGTTGAACGAAACACCTCGTCCTGGCCGTGCAGATCGATAATCTCTCGCCACATACGCGTGGTGGCCGCAGAGAAATCGGGCTGCTGGAAAACCCAGGCATCGATCCACAAATTCAAGCGGCGCATCGTGACCGGAGCGAGCCCAATGACCGCGCCGATGATACCGAGGCAGAGAAGCTCGCGGGGAGCGCCCCGGTTGCGCGAGGGCAACAGCGTGCAGTGCGCCATGGCGAGCCACGTGATCACACTCGCGCATGTGCAGACAACGATGCCCAAACAACGTTTGACCACGACATCCGCAAGGCGAAGGTTCGCGAACAGGAAGATGACGGCGCATGCAACGAACGTGAGTCCGGCTGCATTCAGCAGGGAGAGCGGCGAGGACTGCCGGATGCGCACCCCGCTCACGACGCTATAGATGGCGTTTACCGAGACCACAGACAGCCCGGTCACCATGAACACCGCAAACAGAAGCAGAGGCCGCCGCCTCACCTGCAGGTGGCGATAGAAGAGAACCCGGCCCAGGAACAGAAGCGAAATGAGCAGGTAGCTTGCGGCGGGAGCGAGCACGATCGGCCCGCGGATGCGGAAACGGATCGCCAGCAGGAGCACAGTAAAGCCGAGCACGGCGATGACCTCCATGGCTCGGTGCAACCACCGCCATGACCGGGGAGCTGTACGGCTCGCATTCTCCTTGGGCAAATAACGGGCGGAGACCGTGATTGGGATCCCCGCCAGGGCGACGAACGAGATAAAGAACGCCAACAGATCGAGGGACAAGGGCGCCGGCTTGGAAGCCCACAGAAAGCCGAGCCATATTCCGCGCAGAACCTCGGTAACCAGCAGGCACAGCATCATGGCCAGCAGACCCGGAAGCGCCTCGCCGGTCCGGCGCAGCACCAGCAGCGTCCGCAGGAGGATCACCGTAACGCCCAACCCCATGGCGGCGAGGGCTGAGTGCACGAGCAGAATCTCGACGGTCGCGTCTGACGATATGAAGAGAGGCGCTGCCGCGAGCATGGTCCTACTCCTTGTGCCTCCGCAATTCGGGAGCCTCCGCATCTTCGAGCCTCTGCGCCGGCCACCATCTCCGCCCACACAAGCGTCTCATCGCGTAAATTCGCAGCTGAGCGCGTGCCTGCAGAATTAGACGAGTTTACAATGCCCATCCTGTCGCCCTTCGCTCTCGGTCGAGACGACTATCCTGCGGCCAGTTAAGGGTGGAATCAACACTACGGGCCAACGCGCACCGGACGGGTGCCCCATGTTCGCACCAGCGTACGTGGGCCGAAGAAGCCGGGCGAAGCCCATCAAACGCTTTTTGGTCGTTCTGGAGTACGGTTGTTCATTGAGACCGAAGCGCAGCGTAACGGAGGGACCTGCAGTTCTGTCGATCCCATAAGCCGATGTTCAATGGAAGCACCACCCTCCCCTTGTCGTCCCGAGGAGAAGACTAGCCTGCGGCCAGTTAAGGGTGGAATCAACCGTACGGGCCACCGCGCACTCGACGGGTGCCCCATGTTCGCACCAGCGTACGTGGGCCGAAAAAGCCGGGCGAAGCCCATCAAACGCTTTTTGGTCGTTCCGGGGTACGGTTGTTCATTAGGACCGAAGCGCAGCGTAGCGGAGGGATCTGCAGTTCCGTCGATCCCACAAACGGATCTTGCATGGAAACGCCCCCTCCATTTGTCATCCCGACCGAAGGGAGGGACCTGCAGTTCTCTAAAGGATTCCCACGAGGCTGAGGAAACGTACCCTGATACCAAGGCGCCCGGCTCAGCACAGCTTTTTCAATCACCCCAAAACCCAACCTTGTTTCCGCAATGCTGGTCTGAAGCAGTAGCTTCTTCCATGAAATCAACGCAACCATCTCGACCGAATCGCTAATTTCGGAAAACTATGTCTGAAGTTAGCCCAGGACGCAGTCTTAGGTACCATCAACAAACGAGATAAGTCCCAAACGGACGCCTGAAAAACACCCCAGGGCCCGCTATGAGATCGCCCGCAATCCTCTGCGCGAAGCAAAACCCAGAACCCTCAAAACTCCCGGAACAGCTCCAGCGGATTGGGCTGAGGTTTGGTCAACAAACTAACCACCCACGTGAAACACGCATTCAGCACCAAGGAAAAAAACCCGGCATTAACTCCATGGAAAGGATCGCGGTGCGACAGCATAAGAACCGCAACCGAAACCAACCCGGCCACCAACCCTGTCGCCACACCAGCGGTCGTGACCCGCGGCCAGAACAGACCGAAAACTACACCTGGAAAAAACTGCGTAACCCCCGCATAGCCGACCAACAACAGCGCCACCAACGTGGCTGAACTATGCAGCGCAAGATAAAAACTCACCCCCGCCAAAATCAACACCATAACCTTGGCGAGCCCGGCAATTCCCTTCTCCGTCGCCTGGGGCGCAACCAAAGGACGATAAACATTCTTCGCAAACAACGTAGACGCAATAAGAATAATGATCGCCGCCGGCACCATAGCGGTCAGCGCGCCGGCGCCTCCGATGATCCCCAGGAACCAAGCCGGGAACGCCTTGCGCGCCAGCAGCAACATAGACATATCCGGATTGGAAAGATTCGGGATCAACAACACCGCCGCAAACCCCGCAATGAGGATGAACGCGAGACTAAGCGTATAAAGCGGAGTAACGATCGCATTGCGGCGCAACGTCTCGCTGCTCCTGGCGGTAAATGCCGTGGCGAATGTGTGCGGCCACATATAGAAACCGCAAGCGCTCAGCATCACTGTCGATATAAACCACGAGTGCCCCATCGTCCTGGTCGCGCCCGGCATGGTGAGATGGCCAGGATGCGCCGCAGCCAGCTGATGAAACAGAGGCGACACTCCGCCAAAGAAATGATACGGAACATACACTCCAATCGACAGCGCGGCCACAATCATAAGAAAGTCTTTGACCACCGATACCCAGGCCACAGCCCGCATGCCCCCGGCAAAAACAAATCCGGCAATGATACACACAGCGATGAAAACAGAAAGATCCCGAGGAATATGATCGAAGCTGCAGACCTGCACGATAATCCCGAGACCAGCCAACTGAATCTGCAGATACGGAATCAGGAACAAAACCCCCATCAACGAAGTAAAAATGGACAGGGCCTTGCTGTTGTATCGTTTCTCAAAAAAATCCGATTGCGTTTGCAGGCTGTATTTCTGCCCCAGATGCCGTATGTACGGAAGAAGGAAGAACGAGACCACATAGCCCAGCGTGATATAGGCCATGATGTACAGCGCCGGGCCGCCTCGGGAATAGGCCCAACCGCTTGCTCCAAGAAACGCGAAGGTGGTGTAAAGCTCGCCCGCCATCAACAGCCAAACAAAGACAAACCCCAGACTCCGCCCCGCGACCGACCATTCCTCCAGGGATTTGGTTCGGCCAAAACCAGCCCGCAAGCCGACCAGCGTACCCGCGCAAACGATCAGAAAGATCAAACCCATCGCGACCACGGGCGGAGTCATCTTATGATTTCTCGATCTCGTCTAGCTTCGATGGAATTCGCCATCGCCAGGCAAAGGCTGCTGATAACAATCCACGCCAGCAGCCAGAAGAAATTGAAGGGCAGCCCGAAGATCATCGGCTCGACCCGATCCCACAGGGATACAGAAAAGCACATGCCGATAAAAGGGATCAGCCCCAACACTAAGGACCCACGCGACGGCCTTCGCATGCTAGGCGAAGTCAATGGCGATCACCTCGTAGTCCAGCACCGAGGGCACCTGAAACTTGAGCGTATCCCCGCTCCTCGTGTGCTCGACCGGGCCCGCTTTCATCAAGGCATGGACTTTCGTCACCCGCTTACCCTTAGGGATTTCAACCTCGACCCGCTGCGGCGGCGAAGCGATCAACTCATGCATCTGCGGACGCATCGCCATGGGATTGGTCAGGTTCACCAAATGAACCGTCATGGAATCCTTCTGCAGCCACGCAGTAGCATCGAACATCCCCTGCCCCTCAACGCGCAACGGAGCGGGTTCATTCGTGGCCCACTGAATAGCATTGAGTAAAAGCAGCGCGTGATCGTAGGCCATCACCTCCCAGTACACGCGATCGATATCCCAAGGGAAATACACCACCCGCCCGGATCCCACCTGGTTCATCATCACTTCCGGAACGTCTGTCTTATCCACCGTCCAGAACGTCTTCTCCATAGGAAGATTGGCCACCGCCGGAATACGAAACAGAGGCTGTGGCTGACCGCCGGCGTGGGCCTTTACTTCGATCTGCCATGTGCCGCCGATGATAGTATCCGCGTCCTCCAGATCCTTAAGCAGAGCGGCATAATACGGGCTGGACTTTTCAGGATAGAGGTAAGTGTTCTGCAGCGGCGTCTTGCCATTCACGCGGGAAACAAACGAAGCGCCGAAAAGGTCGGCTAAGCCAAAATCACTACGAGGATTCCCCTGCTCATCACAAAGCGAAGTCTCATAAGTGGCGACCAGGCTGCCTCCGCTCTTTACGTAAGCCCTTAATTGCTGACATTGTTGATCGGAGAGCGCGGCAATGTTGGGCAGGATGAGCGTCTTGAAACGGCTCAGGTTGGCCGCATCCAAATTGAGTTCGTGCACCATCTCGAACGGGATGCGCGCCTCAACCAGCGCCTGATACATACCCAATTGAGGGTCTTCGACCAGCCGGTGCAAATCCGCGGCGCCGGCATAGAACTGCGCCGTTTGCTGCGAGTAGACAATGCCAACCCGGGCTACCGGAGCCGTATTGCGGAAGTACTTTTCATTGTTGTAATGCCAGACATAGAGGTCTTGAATAACCTTCTGCCCACGCCTGTCGTGCACCTGGCCCGAAACCATGTTGAACCACGGGCGCAGACCATTCGCCATCCCATCCTGCACCCAAAGCCGCGTCTCCGCCGGGCTCTTGCTGGAGTTGAGCCATCGATACGGGGATACGATGCCCACGTTGAAGATGCCGCCGATTGCCTTCATCCCCAGCGTGGAGCGATACTCCTTGGCATTCTTGCCATTGGCCCAGGGCACCATCACTCGCTCGCGGCATTGCCGGTCGGCAAAAAGCGTCGGAGCCAGTTCCCCCACCTTCTTCATGTTCAGACCACTGGTGGCTCCACCGCCGGAGTTCGCAATGTAACGGGCATTGGGACGCGCTTTGCGAATGACTCCGTCCCATTTCTCCCAAATCTCGAAACGCCGCCCCTGCTCCCACGCGAGGTAATTGCGATACACCGGATTCCGCGGGTTATGATCGCGTGGAAGATCCTGGTCATAAGCAGTGCGAAAATCCTGCCGGCAGTGCTCGCAGTAGCACATCCCGTTGCCGGTCCATCGATTGGCAAAGATGCCATCGACATCGTAGAGTTCGGCGATCTCCTGCGTAACCTCGGTCATGAAATCGAGATTGTAGGGCCCGAGCGTGCACGTCAACCACATCCCCGGGTAGTCGGGATGAGGACGCTTCTTCCCATCCGGCCCAACCGATATCCAATCCGGGTGAGCCTCGGCGACGTCGTCATACGTGGCATGCGGGTCGGTGCGGGCAAGCACCACCATATTTTGCTTACGACACCCCTCGAGCATCACCGGCCAGAAATCCTCATGGCCGTCGAGCCATTTGCTGCGATGGTGATACTGGATCTTCGTGGGATAAAACGCCACCACGCCTCCAGCCGAAAGACAGAGCGCGTCGGCGTGGATGGTGCGGAAGTAGTCCAGCCAATACCCGCGGTCCATCTTGGCGACATCGTCTTCACTCAGGTTGAGCTGCGCCCATCTCATCGGTCGGTCGAACCACTCCCCGCCGGAGGAGAAGGGGGCAGCTCCCCCTGGCGAAGCCATGGCAAAGGCGGCCAGTGCGGCCGAGGTCTGCAGAAAATCTCTACGAGTCACGATGCCCATTGCTTTTCCTCTTAGAACTGGTAACGCAGCGCAAACTGCACAATACGAGGATCGCCCCCCGAAGCGGCGGTCGTCGAGCTCGCGGTCGAGGTAATGGAAGCAAAGCTCGTAGACAGGTCGTTGTAATTGGGATCGGGCTGCCCGAAGTTCGGATGGTTCAGGGCATTGAAGAACTCCGAGCGGAATTCGAGTTTCCCAAAGCGCTCACCAATCGGGAAGCTGCGCACCAACGAGACGTTGACTGTTGCGAGGCCGGGACCGCTGAGCGAATTACGGCCTGAGTTCCCATACTGGCCAGGATTATTCGCAACGTATGCGCTCTTATTGAAGAACTGCGACAACTCGTCGGCCCGGTTAGCATATTTCGGGCGATACGGTATGCCAACTACATTAGGCCGGTCATAGCCTACGCCGGTCAGCGAAGCATCCCGCCCGGTAATCACATTGAACGGTAAGCCGCTCGACAACTGCACCAAACTATCCACTGACCAATTGGAAAAGACCTGCCGCAGTGCAAAGTTCGAGTCTTTATAGAACGGGATCTGGTAAACGATGGACCCGGAGAATACGCTGCGCCGATCGTAGTCCGAACGCGCGCGATCGCCCGCAGGGTTCGCCGGATTCTGTGGGAACTGGCCGAGATTGGTTGCCGAATACTGATCGATCAGCTTGCCCCACGTATACGCCAGCTTGAAGGTGAGACCGCGCGCGTAGTTTTTAGAAAGCGACGCCTGCATCGAGTTGTAATTTGCAGGAGAACACATGCAGATCTGCCGCACACTGGCGTAGACGCCAGGCAGCAAAGGCCGCCGTGAGTCCGTGTTGGCCAGCGTCGCGGTTGGTCCATAAACCGCGGGGTTGGCTTGCGTCATCCGCACCAATCCATGCTCGAGCTTGCCTACGTAGCCGACGTTGAGCTGCATTCCCCCAAAGATCTCCTGCTGAATCGATACGCTGATGTCATGCACGTAAGGCGAATTCATCGTGGGCGCGGGCACGGTGAACAGGCTCATGGGAAACGTAAATCGTGGGTGAGCCGGGTTGTAAGTATAGGGAAAAGGATCAACGACGCCCTGGTAGGGATTGGTTAAGCTGAACGGCACATTCAGCGTGTTGGAGACGACAAAAGGCTGATTGACCGCCGCGTAAGTGTAGATATCCGATCGAAGATCCTCAAAAAACAATCCATACGCAGCCCGGATGCTCATCCGTCCATTGCCGAACGGATCATAGGCGACACCCACCCGAGGGGCGAAGTTGTGATAATCCGTGGGCGCCAATCCGTCCTGAATCCCCTTATCCCCGGGAAACACCATGCCCAAAGGAGCGGTGGGCACAACCGTGGACTGCTGCCCCGCACGATACGTGTTGGTGCGGTTTCCGGTAATGCCGAAGGGTTGGAAAACAGAGTAGCGCACGCCAAGGTCTACGGTGAGCCGTTGCGTAAGACGAAGGTCGTCTTCAGCGAAAACATAGCCGTCAAACGTCTTCGCGTTGCGATGGTAGGGGCTCGCCTGCAGCAGGGTAGCCGGGCGGCCGATGAGAAAGTCGGCGAACGCATTGCCGGTCACCGTAACGGTCGATCCTGGTTTCGAAGGATTGGCAACCGTTCCCGCCGTCCTCGTTCCGTTGAAGGTAAACGTTCCGTTGTCGCCGGAAGACCCAAAGTTGTAAAGCTCCAGACGTTCGAATTCGCCGCCGATGCTCAACGAGTGCTTGGCGCGGGTCCAGCGAAACGTGTCACCCACCTGATAGATGTTGTCGTGCTCGTTGAACAAGTCGGTGACGTTGAGATTCACAAAGCCGCTGATATTGAGGTTCGGTAATTGCGGATTGATCACGCCGGGAAAGTTCGCACCGAAGTCGGAAAGCTGCCGCTTGTCCTGCTGGCCCACGTTGGAGTCGACCTGCGCCACCGAGAGGCGCAGTTCATTCAAAAGCGAAGCAGAGAACGTATGCGTGCTTCCCAACACCCAGCTTTGCGTGTCCAGCGAGGTATTGCTGGTGGCATAGGGAGCAAAGGTTCCGGCCTGGTTGGTCAAGGTTCCCTTTTCGCGAAAATAGCGAACGAACAAAGAGTCCCGTTGGGTCACGTTGTAGTCGCCGCGGCCAACATACTGGTTATCGACCGAAGGATTGGGAACCTGGATACTTATATGCGCGCCCCCCGGAGACGACCCCACAAACTGATTCAGAATACTGACCGCGGTGGGATCGAAGTCAGTCGAGGGAATCTGGCCGTTGTATGCACCGCCGTGAATCGGGTTAGCCATCAGCAACGGGTTCCCGGATGCATCCGTGAAGGTCCCATTGCGTTCAGCAGGGGTCGGGATAAAGGCCGGAGCCAAAATCTGGCTTTGCTGGATGCGCGTGCCCTGGTAAGAGAAGAACCCGAAGAGCTTATTACGCAGGATCGGGCCGCCCAGCGTGCCGCCGAACTGGTTCTGAATCAGGGTCGGCTTGGGGCTGGGAGCGCGAGTGAAGAAGTTGCGTGAGTTCAACACCGTGTTGCGCAAATAATCGTAGGCGGAACCGTGAAACTGGTTGGTACCGGACCGGGTCACCGCAATGAAGATGCCGCCCGAGTTGCGACCGTACTCCGCGCTCGGGCTCGAGGTCAGGATCTGAAACTCCTGCAGCGCATCGGGATTGGGCAAATTAAGCCCCGTATTCTGCGTAATGTTCTTCCAGGAAGATCCGTCGAAACGAAATTCGTTCTGCGTGTCGCGTCCTCCGGCGACGGTAATGCTGGGGCCGCTGCGGCTTTGCGTCTGCACCGTCGGGGCAGAGAGAATATTGGTGACACCCGGCACCACCGCGGAGAGCTGCATGGCGTTGCGTCCATTCAGCGGCAGCTCCTGAATGCGTGTGCGGTCGACCAATTCGCCCATCACGGCGGAGTGGGTATCGACGTTGGTGACCTGTGCGTTCACCTGCAATGTCTGCGACGCCGACCCCAGCGTAAGCGGAACGTCGACGCGCGCGTTCTGATTCACCACCAGCGTGATACCCGTCTGCACGAAGTTCTCGAACCCGCTCATCGTCGCCTTGAGCTGGTAGGAGCCGATCGGCAGATCCGTAAAGAGGTAGCCGCCCTCGCTGTCGGTAGTCACCGTGCGCGTAAATGAGGTACCCGTGTTGGTGACCGTCACCTGGGCGCCCGGCACCACAGCGCCGCTCGAATCGCGCACCACCCCTAGCATCGAGGCAGTCGTGCTCTGGGCAAGCACCTGGGGAGCGGAGGCAAAAACAACTAGAAACAACACGGCGGGGATGAGAAAAAAGGGCTTACGAAACATGTATGACTCCGCGTAAGTATCTTTAAGATGGCCCGCTAACCGGCTCTGCCTGGCGAACCTTGCAGGCCGCAACATCTTCCAACGCACGAATGGAACCGCTGATATCTTCGTCCCCGTACCCCATCGCGATCGCGGCACGCAGTTGCTGTTGCGAGGCCGCGGTAACGGGCAGCGGGGTGGCCAGGCTTGCGCCGACCGCAAGCGCCAGACCCAGATCCTTTTCCAACCAGCGAACTGAGAAGGTCGGCGTGAAATCCCCGCGCAAGACAGACTCCGCTTTGGCTGCCACGTACCCTGACTTGGCCCCGGTATTGTTGATAATGTCGATCATCAGCTCAGGGGCAATTCCGCCCTTTGTACTAAGAACCAAACCCTCATTGAAAGCCTGCAGGATGTTACCGAGAATCAGGTTCTGAGTGATCTTGGCGTGGAGCCCTTTGCCCTGCTCGCCGCAGTAGTAGAGCTGGCGCCCCATCGCCTCCAACAGAGGCCGCGCCGCCTCAAACACCGCCCTGTCTCCGCCGGCCATAAACGACAGCGTTCCCGTTTCTGCGCCGGCCTTTGACCCGGTACAGGGCGCGTCGAGGAACCGAATCTCTTTGCGCGCGAGTTCAGCGGCGATCTCTTTGCTCACCATGGGAGAAATAGTGCTGCAGTCCACGATCATCGATCCTGGCTTGGCCGTTCGGATGAGGCCGTTTTCGCCTAAGATCACCTCTCGCGACATGGCGCTATCGCCGACACAGAGAAAGACGACCTCGCTCTGCTGCGCGACGTGGGCGGGGGTATCGACCAAGGCGCAGGGGTTCGCGGCAGCAAACTGAGCTGCCTTTTCCCGGTTATGGGACCACACGGTTAAGCGATGTCCCGCCCGGATGAGCCGAAGCGTCATCGGAGCGCCCATGATGCCGAGGCCCAAAAAACCTACATTCGCCACAACTGAACTCTCTGCTTACAGAAGATGTACTGCGTCCGGGCGCAACCACCAGAGCGAAGAAAACTGGATGATTTGTCTATGACGTTGTCATACTATCAGACCATTGTCAATCCGCTCGCGAGACTTCACTATGATGGATGTGCAAATATGCCTCTGAAAAAAACCGGCCCGCTCAAGCTCAAGCCTGTCCTCAAGAAATCGATCAGCGACGATATCGTGGCGCAAATTATCAACCTCATTTCGAGCGGCGAGTTGGCGCCCGGTCAACGCCTGCCTTCGGAGCGAGACCTGTGTATGCGTTTCGGCGCCGGACGCTCTTCCTTGCGGGAGGGCCTTCGCTGCCTCTCGATCATGGGCGTTCTCACCGCTCGGGTGGGGGATGGCACCTCGGTCGCCGTGGATGGCAGCAAGTTCCTCGATACCGTCCTGCAATGGCGAATGAGTGTGGAGCAGCACAACATCGAAGATCTGATGAAGGTGCGAATCGCCCTTGAGGGGCTGAGTTCGGCGGAGGCAGCCATCCATGGAGACGACGCCGACTTTAAAACCTTGAAGGCCTTGATTTCGAAAATGGAGAACGCGGTCGATGATCCCCGCCGTTTTGCCGTTTTGGATTCCGAATTCCACTTGACGCTGGCCCGTGTTTCGAAGAACAAGCTTCTGTTTGACCTGATCAGCCTCATCCGGGGGCAGTTGGAGCGAGGCGTGGCACGCGTCTTGCGATCCCCGGATGCGATACCCCGCTCCGTTATGGAGCATCGCAATATCATCGCCCCCATCCTGGCGCGCAACCCGCAAAAAGCGCGCGCGGCGATGGACGCCCATCTCAATGCCGCCGTACTGCGGTATCAGAAGTGGAGCCATCCAGAGGGCAAAGACGAGTAATGCTCCCGGCTTCATAACTGGATCTGTAGGCCCAATCGATCTTGACGAGGGCCCCATGTTCGCACCAGCGAACGGGGGCCGAAAAAGCGGGGCGAAGCCCCTTCCGCCGCTTTTCCTTCTTAATAGGACACGACTTTTCCAAAAGACAGCCAATATCCCGGTGTGGTAACGTTTCCGCGGTTTATTACGGGACTGAATCCCAGCCTGTAAAACCAGCCGATAGACGCTGGTGGCTCTCCCGGGAAAGAGGGTCCGCGTCGCGTTCAATGCTTCGGAGGGCAGTCAGCATGTCGAAAATATTTTCCATTGGTGCGCTCCTATTCCTCGTGGTGCTCGCAGGCTCTCCTGCACAAGCGCAGTTTGAAGCGGGCTCAGTCTTGGGAACCGTCAAGGATTCCACGGGCGCCGTCATCCCCAACGCTCACGTTGAGCTCACCAGCGTTGCCACCAATGTGGTCCGGACGACTGCCAGCGACAGTAACGGAGAGTGGGATTTTCCCGCAGTCGAACCCGGCAAATATACCGTCACCGTCAAACAAACCGGGCTGCGCGATGAAGTGCGCTCGCTCGAACTCGCCGTAGGGCAGAAGCTCCAGGTCGATATCGCCATGTCCGTCGGCACGGCCACGGAAACCGTGACCGTAAGTGCTTCGAACCTGATGCTGGAGACGACAAGCTCCGACGTCAGCAATATCCGCACCAATCAGCAGGTTGTCGATCTCCCGCTCAATAGCCGCAACTTCACCCAGCTCGTGCAGCTTGCCCCGGGAGTCAATAACAAGGGCAACGGAACCAACTCCACGAACGGGGGCTACACGGCCGGCCGGGGAACCAGCGGCTCCGTGGTCAACGGCAATCCATCGGACGTGGGCATCTTCCTCTTCGACGGCATCCAGAGCGTCGATGCGGATGCCAACGTGCTGCTCTTCTATCCTCCGGTGGATGCCATCCAGGAGTTCAAAGTCCAGACCAGCGCCGCGCCCGCCGCCTATGGAGGCGGCCCTACGATCATCAACGTCACCTATCGTTCCGGGACCAACGCATTTCACGGTGCGGTGTACGAATTTCTCCGCAATTCAGCTTTCGACGCCAAGAACTACTTCGATTCCGCAATCAATCCGATTCCGCCTTTCCATTTGAATCAGTTTGGCGGTAATCTTGGCGGCCCGGTCATCCTTCCGCATTTGCTCAACGGCCGGAATAAGCTCTTCTTCTTCGCCGACTATGAAGGCAAGCGGCAGACCCAAAGCCAGACCTCGATCAGTACGGTACCCACGGTGGCGTTTCGAGCCGGTAACTTTGCCGCGTATCCCAAAAAGCTATTTGTGCCGGGCACCGCCGGCCTGGCCGCGGCCTCCCAGATTCCACTCCCGAACAACCAGGTACAGGCCATCAATCCCAGCTCGGCGCAGCTCGTAGCGCTCTTTCCGCTTCCTAACTACGGCGCTGCCGGGGCCATCACCAGCAACTTTCTCTACAACGGACCTCTCATCAACACCATCGATCAAGGCGATCTGCGTATCGACTTCAAAACGCAGACAGCCTCGATCTTCGGCCGCTACAGCCAGGAGGCGGCCGACACCAACAATCCGGGATACTTGCCTCCACCCGCCATCGGCGGCGGTCCGGGTTATCCCGGCGTCACCCTGGCGCCCGGGAAACAGATCGCGCTGGGCTACGGTCGCACCTTCGGCCCGACTCGATATTACGAAGCTCGCCTGGGATACTCGCGTTTGACCGAAAGCATTATCACGGAGGGAGCGACGCTGGGCAATTTTGCGGAACAGCATGGCATTCCCGGCGCCAATGCCGGCGGTGCTACTCCCGGCTTTACCAACCTCGTCATTTCCAGCAATGCCACGCTGGGGGATGGCAACGGCAACATCACCAAGGTCAACAACCTATGGGAGATCGACCAGGCGCTCACGTGGATCAAGAACAAACACGAGATCAAGGTGGGCGGCAATTTCATGAGCACTCGGTTTGCCTTTCTCTCGCCGGCGCATCCCAACGGAACCATGAGCTTTACCGGAGCCTACACCGGCTTGGGCCTGGCGGATTTTCTCTACGGGGCGCCCGTCACGTCGCAGCTGGACGTTTCAAAGTTTTTCAGCCTCATTCGATTCCGCCCCAGCTTCTATATTCAGGACAGCTATCGCATGACACCCAACCTGACGCTCAACGTCGGCTTGCGTGACGATCTCGTGACTCCGTGGGTAGAGCGCGCGAACCGCCTGGCGGGCTGGGACCCAACCAACGGCGGCAGTCTGGTGGTGGTCGGAACCGGATCCTTCCCCGGGGATTCGGTCGTCAACGGAAGATACACCAACTTCGCACCACGCATTGGCTTCGCCTACAACATGGGCGCTAAGACCGTCGTGCGTGGCGGCTTCGGTATCTTCTACGCTTACGAGACCTACAACTCCAATCCAATGTCGAAGAACGCCCCGTTTAACGGATCATTTGCCACCACCAATGCTACCGATGTGGCCGGCTTTGCCGCCGCCCAACGCATTTCCCAGGGCTTCCCTGTAGCGCGGCCCGCTCTCTTCCCCACTGCCGGGGCAGCGTTCCAGGCCTATCAGCGGCGCAACCCGAACCCCTCGGCGAACGAGTTTAATCTCAACCTGCAACGGCAACTGAGCTCGCACGACGTGCTAACGATTGGCTATGTGGGTCAAACGGGCGTCCACATCCTCATCAATCCAAATATTAATCAACCTTCACCGGGAACAGGCGCTACCGCGAGCCGGCGGCCTTTCCCCAATTTTTCTGATGGAACTCTCAATTGCTATTGCGCGAACTCTTCGTTCCAATCCCTGCAAGTTACTTACCTGAACCGCATTTCTACGACCTTCGACTTTCAGGGCGTCTATACTCTTGCCCACAGCATCGACAATTCCAGCGGCAACGCCAATCTGGTTGGCCCTCAAAATCCCTTCAACCTCGCCACCTTTCGAGGAAGTTCCGATTTCGACATCCGGCACAATGCTGTTCTGAGCTGGTCTTACAAGTTTCCTTTCGGCCGAAACATGAAGTTTGGTTCCGGTGCGGGTCCGCTCATGCAGGCACTGATTGGCGGGTGGCAGATCAACAGCATCGACTCGTTTATCACCGGCTCGCCCTTTACGCCGGTGATGTCGAGCAGCCTCCTGAATGCCGGCAGCGCGGTACAGTGGCCGAACCGCAACGGGTCCGGCAAGTTGGCGAACCGGTCCATCCACGAATGGTTCAATCTCCTCGACTTTGTTTCTCCCGGGCAATATACGTTTGGCAACTCCGGCCGCAACATTTTGTACGGTCCCGGAACAAGACAGTTCGACGCATCACTCTTCAAAGACTTCGCCTTCACCAGCGACGGCAGCCGGCGCCTTCAACTTCGTGCTGAGACCTTCAACATCTTCAACACCCCGCAGTTCAACAACCCCAACGCGCAAATCGGCAGCACCGCCGCCGGCACCATCACCGGAGCCGGACAGCCATTTCTATTCCAACGAACCTCGAGGGAGATCCAGCTCGCCGCAAAAATATATTTCTAGGCCCTAGTGTCCTGTCCCCGAAGTCCATTGAAATTGCTTGACAACTTTGTCATCTCGAGGAGCCAACTTGCCTGGCGCAAGTTAAGGGAGCAATGAACAGCACGGGCCACCGCGCACTCGACGGGTGCCGCATGTTCGCGCCAGCGTACGTGGGCCGAAAAAGACGGGCGAAGCCCTGGGCGCCCCTCAAACGCTTTTGATCGGTCCAGGGTAGGGTTGTTCATTAGGACCGGAGAAGTCATGCGCCTGCGGCCCGCGCAAGGTGATGAAAATCGACTTCCGTCCGACGACCACTCTCCATGGAAGCGTCATGCTCCCCTTGGTCATCTCTCAATCCCAATAACCGATCCCAAATGGAAGCGCCACCCTCCCCTTGTCATCCCGAGGAGCCGACTTGCCTGCGGCAAGCTAAGGGAGCAATGAACAGTACCGGCCGCCGCGCACTCGACGGGTGCCCCATGTTCGCACCAGCGTACGTGGGCCGAAAAAGACGGGCGAAGCCCCTCGAACGCTTTCGGTCGGTCCAAGGTGCGGTTGTTCATTAGGAGCGAAGCCGACTTGCCTGAGGTAAGTTAAGGGAGCAATGAACAGTACGGGCCACCGCGCACTCGACGGGTGCCCCATGTTCGCACCAGCTAACGTGGGCCGAAAAAGACGGGCGAAGCCCATCCAACGCTTTTGGTCGGTCCAAGGTGCGGTTGTTCATTAGGAGCCGACTTGCCTGCGGCAAGTTAAGGGAGCAATGAACAGTACCGGCCGCCGCGCACTCGACGGGTGCCCCATGTTCGCACCAGCGTACGTGGGCCGAAAAAGACGGGCGAAGCCCCATAAGCGCTAACTTAAGAATTGAGATAGGCGGTTTCGCGGTCGTTCCGCGAGTGCGCCTGCGATGTGGCGCCATTGAGCCATCAGTTCGGTGAGAGACAAGGTGGGTTGTATGGCGTGCTGAATTTGGTGAAGTGCGAAGCTGAACTCACGCCAATGACTGATCGGCCGGCGCCAGTGGGAGCGTGTATCCCCAGGGGGAAATATCGCGTCCGAGGCGGATGAGTTTTTGTGTTAAGAGTGCGACCAGCAATTTGCCATAAAGCCAAGCACGCGCGCTTCGGTCGTCCTGCTTGGGAAGATGCCCTAGTTGGGCCAACGTCTTGAGACGTTTGAAGACAAGCTCGATCTGCCAGCGCAAGCGGTAGCATTCCAGCACCTGATCTGTGGATTCTGCTCTGAGGGTGGTGAAGACGATGACATATTGGGCATATTGCAGTGTCCTGGGCCTGATCGTTTTCTGGTTTCTACTGGCCTTGCGCTTGAGACGGCGAACGGCTTGCTGGATGGCATATTCGCTTTTGCGGATGGCGCAAACGCGGCCCTCGATAGGTCCGTTTTCGCCCTGCAAGAGAACCTTCCAGTTGCCTACCTGACCGGCTTGCCGAAGACCCTGAAGTCGACGCAGCAGGTTCACGCGCCGTCCTGCTGGAGAGTAAGCCATGAAGGTCTGGGGGCTGACTCGGAGCAGAATATCGGCTCCCCGGCTGCGTACCAATTCCACCTCCGCGGTGGAACAATAACCGGCATCGGCAAGAACTAATTCCCCTGACTGTATGGGCACATGGCGAAGAGACTCCTTTGTGCCTTGCCCCGTGGTGGCACTGATCTGGAAAAAGTCGCAGCTCATCGCCGGCAATTTCAAGCTGTAGAGAATTCTCCACTGGCTACCTGTCTTGCCGGGCTCCTTGACGATGGTGCCATCGACTAAGCGCATCCGCCCTGTCAGAGCATGGGCGGGAAACGCAATCCCATTTTCATCCAGCAGATCCAGGCACAGCTGCCGCAACCACTCCTCGCTGTTGCGTAGCCGCTTCAATAAAGCCACATCGGAAACTTCTGCCAGATGCGCTAACTTGGCTTGCACGGCCGTTTCTCGCAGTGAAAACCCGCTCGCGATATGCATCAGCAGAGTTCGCAGCAATGCCTCCGCTGAAGAAAAACCGCGAAGCCGTGCCACCGCACCGCTCTCTTCGGCGCGCTCGCGCCATCGGGCCGGAAATAACGACAACAAAGTCTGCCAATTCTCTTGCGACGCGTTCTCCATGCCGCAAGCATACGGGGAGAGACCGGCAATCGCAATCCTTAAGTTAGCGCTTATGGGGCGAAGCCCCTCGAACGCTTTTGGTCGGTCCAGGTACGGTTGTTCATTAGGAGCCGACTTGCCTGCGGCAAGTTAAGGGAGCAATGAACAGTACCGGCCGCCGCGCACTCGACGGGTGCCCCATGTTCGCACCAGCTTACGTGGGCCGAAAAAGACGGGCGAAGCCCATCCAACGCTTTTGGTCGGTCCAGGGTACGGTTGTTCATTAGGAGGAGCCGACTTGCCTGCGGCAAGTTAAGGGAGCAATGAACAGTACCGGCCGCCGCGCACTCGACGGGTGCCCCATGTTCGCACCAGCGTACGTGGGCCGAAAAAGACGGGCGAAGCCCATCCAACGCTTTTTGTCGGTCCAAGGCGCGGTTGTTCATTAGGAGCGAAGCCGAGGGCCTGCAGTTCTACGGACCTTTCGGGGAAATGTTTTTCCGTTTTTCGACAGAGCTCCCCCGGATTTCCTGCCTCGCAGAGGTAGCAGTGACCACGGATGCGGCTCTCCGTAAAAAAAGCCGCACGCGCTTCATCAGCGCCACAAAACCCAACAAGAAATCCGGGGGAGCGGAGTGGAGAGATCTGCGGTTTTCTTCTGTCCGGTTCTCACACAACCTCTAAAGCCCCGAAGGCCGTTCTTCAACGTGTCGACCCTTTCAAGCAACTTCAGGGACAAACCCTAAAGCCTGAATGAAACAGACAAACCTCCCGATCCACCGTAACGCTCAACGAGCGTTACGGTGCCTTGTATACCGAACTAGAACGAAAGCCGTCCACCCAGTTGGAGATACCGCGGCAGGTTCACCTGCGAAGAGATCACGCCTGCACTGGCGTTCCCGATCTTCACATTGGGAGCCCCAAACTGCGGAGTATTGAAAGCATTCAACGCCTCCGCACGGAACTGCAAAGCAATGAATTCCTTAATCTTCTTAGTCTTGAAAATGGAGATATCCCACGAATCGAGCCCGGGGCCAAGGGGAGCAATGGTGCGCGGTACGTTGCCGTACGCATAGTAGTTGCCGTTGCTGGGGGCCACGAACTGGGTTTTATCGAAGTAGGCGTTCAGACGGTTTTCAGCTTTCCCGGTCTTGCCGGCAGTGGAAGCCGCCCCGCCCGACGCCCAGCTGGCATGCTGGATGCTCGATCCGACGGCGGAGATGCCGTTGGAATTCATGGAAATGCTCAGCGGCGAACCGCTCTGCTTGACCCCAACCGCATTGATCGTCCAGCCTCCGATCGCCAGATCAAGCCATCTGTTCTGATTCAGGAAGGTGCGGCCGACACCGACCGGCAGTTCGTAACTGGCGCCCACCGTGAAGCGCTGCGGGATGTCGATGATGGAGCGGGCGTACTCCGCGCCCAGATTGTTGGCATCCTGGGCCGCCGACGAACCGGAGTTAATGGTGCTGGTCGTACCGAATACCGAATCCCAGTTGCTCGACCAGGTATAGGTTGTGAGGAAGTCCAGCCCATAGGATGTACTCTTTTCCAGCCGGACCACCAGCGAGTTATAGAGCGACTTAGCCGGGCTGCCCAGCGCGGTGACGGAGGAGAATCCCTGGAATGGCCGCAGTACCTGGTTGACGACTGCCGTGCCTGCGGCCGACGAGCATTGCGGAGGTGCAAACCCTTGAGCCATGGCCGTGGAGCAGGTGCTGGAGAGCTGCGTTATCGTGTACATATTCATGTACTGATCCGGCAACTGATCGATGTTATAGCCGGTGGTGCCCGTAGTGCTCACTTGCAGGTTCCGGCCTTTCGCTCCCACATAACCGATCTTGAGCGCGCTCTTGAAAGGCAGTTCCCGCTCTACATCAAACGAGTACTGCTGGATAAAGGCGTAGCGGCGGAGCTGGTCAATAAACGTGACAGTACTGCCAAGCTGCGTCGCATAGCCAAGCTGGTTCCCCGTAGGGGCTGCCAGCCCGGAAGGGTAAAGTGCGCCGAGAGGCGCGGAGCTACCCGTGGCAGTGGCCGGCGTGAAGGGATTGTAAACGCTGGTTGCGGTATAGCCAGGCGCCAGGGACGAACTCGCGGTGTAATACGGCGGAGCGAAGTAGATACCGTAGCCGGCGCGAACCACAGTCTTGTTGTAGGGAGTATAGGCAATGCCAAACCGGGGAGCAAACTTGGTGTTGCTTAAGTTGCAGCAATTGGATGGGTAGCCATTAATGCCCGCAAACTCCACTCCCCCCTTGGCAGCCTGGTAGGTCGCCGTCGGATTACTCACAGTGCGATTGAAACCCACAACATAGTGGTTATTACGCTCGCGGATTCCGGGCTCGTATTCATAACGCAGGCCATAGTCGATGCTGATTCTAGAACCCAAGCGGTAATTGTCCTGGGCATACACGGCGTTGTACCTCAAGTTCAGTTGCAGACGAGTAGCCTGCGTGAACTGTGTGGTCGTTGAAGTGCTGGATGTCTTGCTCGTGGGATATCCGAGCAGCAGGTTGGCGAGATCGACCCCGCTATAGCTATTGTCGAAGTAGAGCTGTCCGTTGCCGTAAGTTATATCGGTAAAATCAACGCTCACCGAGCGAAAGTCATAGCCGAACTTCAGGCTGTGCTTGCCGAAAGTCTTGGCCAGATCGGCGAGAACGCTGCGCGAGTAATAGACCGCCGGACCCGAATTGCTGGTGCCGTTCGTGGCTGCGTTCAACATGACAACGGCCGGGAAGGCTTGCTTTTGCAGCGAGCTGGCAAAGCCGGAAGAAAAGCCGAGGTTGCTGACGTTGTACCCGTTGCTGAGGTCAAGCGTGTTGTTGGGGAAGCGATTGAAGCCGAACCCCACTGTGAGCAGCGTAGTGGGATTGAGCGTGATGGTATTGTGCTGCGATATGGCGTCTACCTTGCGAAACAGCAGGTATGAAGATTGCGGAACCTCATCGCCGGCGAAGGAGTGCAGAGGGTCGCCGCCGGGTTCCTTCGACCCATAGTGCATGTAGGAAAAATTGGCGAACCACCAGGGAAAGAACTGGTGGTCGACCTTGCCGACAAACTCGTCCGCCCGGTCGCCGAGCAGGTCAGTACCGGAGGCATTGGGCGATTCATAACTGGAACTGGTGGGGGCCATGACGGCCAGACCGGACACCGCACCCGGAATAGGATAGGCATTCATAATCGACTGGCCGATGGGATTGATACGGCTCGTGGGGATGATGTTGTTGGCAAAATATTTAGTGGTGCCGGCGACCGTGGGATAGAGAGGGTCAGCCAGGCAGGTAACCCCTGACGGGCAGGTAGAGCCGTTCGGCGATCCGCCCCCGGGAATGCTGGCGCTAAAGTTACCAACCCGCTCCTGGGCGGTGGGCAGATAGTAAGTGCCGCTCAAGGGAGAGCGCTGCCGGTATCCTTCTGCGGTAATCCAAAAAAACGTCTTATCGATTCCTTTGTAGATATGGGGGATCACAACCGGTCCACCCACCGCACCGGCATAAGTATAAAACGTGGCGCTGTACGGGGCGCCCTTAGTGTAGAAGAAGTTATGTGCCGCCCAGTCCGTCTGGCGAGTCTCCCCGTAAAGCGTTCCATGCAGCCGGTTCGTTCCCGACTTCAGCACCGTGTTAAAAACGCCGCCGCCGGTCCGCGCCACTTCGGCATCGTAGGTGTTGACCTGGAGCTTCATTTCCTGCGTAGCTTCGAGCGAGGGTATGATGACGGCGCGATTGTTGAGGTCGGTGATCGGAATGCCGTCCACCAGGTAGTTGTTAGCACGGACGGGGCCACCTCCCAGGGAAATCTGGGAAGAGCCGCTCTGGTCCTGAAAGCGATTAAAGCGCGGATCGCCGACGGCGGCGACATTGCTGCTGAGCTTGGCGAACAGGAACGGATTACGGCCAAGATTCGGCAGGTCGACCAATTTCTGGGTGTCGATATCCTGCCCGTTGGAAGCGGTGGTGTTATCGATCAGCAGGTTCTCTGCCCGGACCTCGATCACCTCGGCGTTGGCCCCGAGAACCAAAGACAAGTCAATGGTCTTGAATTCCTGGGCGGCGACTTTGATTGAAGTTTGCTCATACTTCTTGAAGCCGACCGCGGTGACCGCAAGCGTATACGTGGCGGGCTCGACGGCCGTAAACACGAATTCGCCCGACGAAGTGGTGACGGCATTGCGCACCAGCGTCGTCGCTTCATCGGTCAGAGATACGGTGGCGGCGGTGATCGAGGAGCCGGCAGGATCGGTGACTGTTCCTCGCACACCGCCTTGATACGACTGAGCTGTTAAAGTAACCGGCGCAAAGAAAACGAACGCACACAGAATACGAACCACGATGGACTTGCACATAAATGCCTCCTCAAAAGAGAACAAAAGACTGCGAAAGCACGCTTTGGGCTTTTACTTGGAAGACCGTTGAGCGAAACCGCACTACCCTGGCTTGGGAAAATACACAACGGCTCAGAGCTCTGTCGCCGTTGCGAACCTGGGCCCAAGTGAACCGTTTGTAATGCTGAGGCTATCTGGAAACTTTTTGCCTTGATGCGCAGATTCTACTTGCGGCGGCAGGAGGTTGGTTATCGAAATTACAACGGTTGTGATTGAAATCTTCTATGAATCTGGATCAGCCTCGGATGCAAAACCAGGTTCAGCCTTGAGGAACTCCGGCTTTACGGAAGACAGCAAGTGCGCTGTCGAGGCCGGCTTTGGCGGCTGCCTCCGGTGTCATGTCTTTCGTTCGCCCGAACACTTCTACGCTAAGCGCATCGTTGTAACCAATCCTATGCAACGCCCGCAGGAAGCCGGTCAGATTAATGACGCCTTCGCCGGGTAGCAAACGCTGATTGTCGTGGATCTGCTCTGGAGGCAGGTTCGGCGCGTCGTTGAAATGGACGTGTACGATGCGATCGCGGCCGGCGGCAACGATGTCGTCAGGCGTGGCCCCTGCGTGGTGCCAGTGCCAGGAGTCGAGAAGCAGTCCGACGTTGGGACCACATTCCTTCGCGAACGCGAGCATATCGTTCATCCGCCAAATGAACTCGTATTTGTGCGCTTTGCGCAGTTCGAGTGGACCTAGAAACTCAAGACCGAGGCGGACGTTGGAGCGCGCCAAAATGCGGGCGCATTCGGTAAACCGCTGCTTATAGGTTTGGCGCAGTTCGTCTTTGGGCGTATCGCTCGACGGCAGGATGTAGGTCATCATGCGCGGGCACTGGATAGCGGCAGCGAACTGGGCCGCCGCATCGAGCTGCGCGAGCGAGGCCTGGAAGGTTGCGTCGTCTTTCCGGAATTCGACCGGAAACTCGATGACGGCCGGACGGATCTTAAGGCCTGCCAGCAGGTCGTTGGTTGCTTTGGCGCCGGCATCCATGGCCGGGTGCAGCATAATGTCCGTTCCGGGAAAGCCTGTTTGTGCGGCCAGGCGCGCGAAGTCCGGCCAGTGAACACGGCCTTGCAGCAGGACACTGTTCAAAGCAAGGAACATGTTGCGTTCAGAGGCGAAAGCCCTGGCGAGCGGGACCGCCGCGAGCAGCTTACCAAATGACCGTCTTGACACGAAATTAGGCATGCGTAATTGATCATATCGGAGTAGCATAGCCGCGAGGATGGGGAACCCATGAACAGACGAGAGATGTTGGCCACTACGGGTTCTGCGACGCTTGGGGCACTTGTCATGCCGAAGCTGATGGCCGCGGCTCCAGCCAACCGGGTTGCGATCGTGCGTTGCCGCGATTACGCCCAGTATGGTCAGCAGCTCTCGAGCGCGTTCGACCAGATTGGCGGCATCGACAAGCTGGTCCGCGGGAAGACCGTTGCGCTCAAGCTGAATCTCACGGGAAATCCGAAGAACTGGCCGCTGACCCCTGACCTGCCCTATCGAACCGATGCGCAGACAGTAGCGGCGACGGTACATCTATTTGCCAAGGCGGGTGCGCGGCGTGTTCGTCTCATTGAAAGCTTCTTCCCCGCCGACCAGGATCTCTCACTCTGGGCACGCTACGGCTTGGATGTAAAAGCGATCAACAACATGGGTGTGCCGATTGTTTGGGAAAACGTTCAGAACCTGGGCAACTACAAGCAATATGTGCGCATGAAGGTGCCGTGGGGCGGCTACGCCTATCCGGCCTACCACCTGAATCCGGCGTTCTATCAGTGCGATGTCTACGCCTCGATGGCAAAGCTGAAGAACCATTGGATTGCCGGCGTCACCATGACCATGAAGAACAACTTCGGCAACACGCCCTGCGCCCTCTACGGCGGGGACTGCGGACCGAGCGGGAACGAGCGGCCGACGAAAGAGCGCGGGCCTGTGCTGCACGATGGAACGACGCCTGCACCCGCCGGAGTCGACGCCGAGTTGCATCCTGATTCGCCGCGCGATCCGGGCTATCGGGTTCCGCGCATTCTGGTGGACCAAAACGGTATTCGACCCGTAGATCTTGCAATCATCGATGGCGTCGAGACGGTGAGGGGCGGTGAAGGTCCCTGGCTACCTGGCCTGGAAAAAATGACCCCGAACGTGATCATAGCCGGCCGCAACGCCGTCAACGTGGACGCCGTCGGGATGGCCGTAATGGGCTACGACCCGTACGCTGAGCGCGGCACTTCGCCGTTCATTCGAGGCGACAACTCCCTGCGTCTAGCGGAAGAAGCCGGACTCGGCACGAGGGACCTGAAGCGTATCGAAGTAGTCGGAGTCTCAATTAAAGACGCTCACATCAATTTCGGCCCCGGCGCGGTCGGCAAGAAAATGAGCGAACTGAACTCGTAAGGAAGACCGCAGATCTCTCCACTGCGCTTCGCTCCGGTCGAGCAATGAACAGTACGGGCCGCCGCGCACTCGATGGGTGCCCCATGTTCGCGCTAGCTAACGTGGGCCGAAAAAGCCGGGCGACCCGGATTTCCGGCTACGCTGCACTGGACAGAACCGCGTGTGCGCCTTTCCGCGAAGAAAGGCGCATGCACTCTATCAACGCCACGAACTCCAACAGGAAATCCGGGGAAAGCCCATCAAACGCTCTTAGTCGATCCAGGTTACGGTTGTTCATTAGGACCGGAGAGGTCATATGCCTGCGGCCCACCCAAGGTGACGGAAATCGCCTTCAGTTCGACGACCACTCCCCCATGAAGCCTCACGCTCCCCTTTGTCATCTCTCAATCCCAATAACCGATCCCAAATGGAAGCGCCGCCCTCCCCTTGTCATCCCGAGGAGCCAACTTACCTGCGGCAAGTTAAGGGAGCAATGAACAGCACGGGCCACCGCGCACTCGATGGGTGCCCCATGTTCGCGTCAGCGTACGTGGGCCGAAAAAGCCGGGCGAAGCCCCTCAAACGCTTTTAGTCGGTCCAGGGTACGGTTGTTCATTAGGAGCGAAGCCGAGGGACCTGCAGTTCTACGGACCTTTCGGGGTTTTGACTTGCGCTTGCGGGGCAAATTAAGAGAGCAATGAACGGTACGAGCCGCCGCGCACCCCATGCGTCTGTGACGGACGTCCAGTTGGGTCCGATAATCGCCAGCAGGACCGTGCATTTGGAAACGTTATCGGTGAGGACCTGGCGGAAATCCTTGCCCGGATATCGGAGACATCCATAAAACGGACCCGGAGCCGAACAATCGGACCACATCGTCGTATAGCCGCCCCGCTTCGCCTTCCGCGTCCGATCTCCTTTAGCTGATGAAAATGACCCCGCTCATTCAATCACCGTTCACGTCCCATACCACGAGGATAAGTGGGCAAATGTTGATTGCGCTATTTCAGCCCGCGACATTCATCTCAATGAAATCGAACTACTTGACGGTCGGATTCCATTTGCCTTGGGCGACCAGTGGAATAAACGAATCCAATCCCCGCGCAGGCAGAGCAATCGTCCGCCGCTCTTCGGCGCTCTTGTACGCAGCCATAAGCAATTGGACCACCTCAAGCCCATCCTCAAAGGTGAGTGCGGGTGGAGTACCGTGCAGGAACGCGCGCACGAAGTGCCGATTCTCCCCTTCATACCCATAAGCAGCCGCTTCCCCAGCCAGCACAGGCATCTGGCCACTCTCCGCATTCTGCTTCTCGACCAGATCTTCGCCCTCGCTCCCACGCACGGCGCGACTCATAAATACTTTCAACCCGGTGTCGAGCGAGTTATACGTCATCGAGTACTCCGGTCCCAGACACTCCGCAGACAGCCGCAAGCCTGCCCCGACAAAGCTCCAGGAAGTGGTAACCTCGCCAATCGCAACCGTGCCGGTATCCGTTACAAACTCGATAGTCGCAGAGGCGAAATCCTCAGAGGGCTGGGTAGCATAGTTCACAGCCTTTCCCATGGACTTCGCGAGTTGCCGCACATATTCCGGCCGTGACCACTTCAAGCTTGCAATGTGGGCCTTAATACTCACCGGACGAACCGTCGAATAGGGATCGCCCGGCTTGGTGAGTAAGTGCCGCACCACCATGACCGAATGGCACATCATGTCATTGAGGACTCCGCCACCCTGCAGTTCGCCGATCCAGAACCAGGGTCTGTGCGGTCCGCTATGCTCTTCCGCCGAACGGGCAAGATAAGGCCGCCCAGCCGAAGCAGCGCCTCGTGCCCACAGAATTTTCCGCCCTACGTCGACGGGTGGCGCGAACACCTGATCTTCCAGGTAGCCATTTGGAATTTTCGCGCGCTTCACCAGTTGAACCATCTGTTTCGCCTCGCGGACATTGCGGGCGAGCGGCTTTTCGCAGGCGACCCCTTTCAGCGGCACGGCGCGCTTCGCAGCCCCGGCAACAATCTCCTCCAGGTTCTCGATGCGTTTGTGGTTTGGTCCTAAGAGCCAAATCGCCTCAATGCGCGGGTCCGCGGCCATCTCTGTGACGGAAGCATAAGTAACAGTGTCGCCCAGGTCCAGTGACCGCGCCAGCGCGGCAGCTTCACCCGCGTGCTTGCTATTCGGGCTCCATATGCCGCGAATCTCAGCGTCGCGCACCGCCACAAAAGACTGCAGATGAAAGCGTGTGATGAATCCACTGCCAATAATTCCAATTCCCAGCATTTCTTTCCCCATTCAAACCTCACTCGAAACTCGCTTAGTTGCTAGGCAACGCAAAAGCGACGTACCCCCTCGGTTGCGCCACGTCCATATCCGCAGCAGGTGTGTGCGCACCCGGAGCCAGAGTGGCGTTCACCACCAGATACTGTTTTCCACCAACCTCGTACATCGCGGGAATCCCCTCAGACTCAGCAGGCAATTTCGCCGTCCAAAGCACCTGCCCCGTCGCCTCATCGTAAGCGCGCACCTTCATGTCACCCCCGGCAAGGAATATCAATCCGGTCGAAGTCGTGACGATACCGACCCGAATACCGATAGCGCCGGTCCCTCGGATGCCTTCCTGGAGCGCGCGCAGATCGTCACCCACCGGGACCTGCCATTTGATTGTCCCTTGGTTCAGGTCGTAAGCAGTCAGCGTGGAATAGGGAGGCTTGATGATGCTCCCCATGATGTTGTACCCGGTGTAATAGCGGTCGGCGGGCACATCCAATCCCTCCGGGTAAGGCGGCCCATCCATCTGCCCATAGGGACTATTGGCGCGCGCCGCAGCCACCGGCGCCACCATCATCTTCCCCATCGGCGCTCCGCCCGAGGCCACCACCGGGCCGCCTAGCGCCTTATCCGGCTGCTGCGTGTTTGCGCCGCCCGCCGCAGCGGGGTTGTTGAGGTAAGCGAGCAGCGCATCCATATCAGCGTCTTTGATATCCGTGCCGAAAGCAGGCATCGGACCTCGTCCCCCGCTCACGGTCGATCGCACCGCGTCTGCTCCGAGCCGCGACGTGATGTCGACCAGCGATGGATAATTCCCGTTCCCGCCCAAATCCGCCCCATGGCATCCCTGGCAATTTCGTTCATAGATCGCTTTTCCCTGCAATGCGGAACCGGCCAGTCGCCCGGGCCGCCGCACTCCCGGTTCGGCGGGGCTGAGCAAGTGACATTTTTAGGATGGCCGGTTCATTCAAGCCCATGACGTAAACCAGGCCCTTGGCCGGGTTCGCGGCGGTCGTTCCCCAATTGGATCCACCTTGATTTCCCGGCATGCTGACCGTGTCCTCCATGGCCGGAGGAGTGTACATACCCTGGTTGCGCGCGGCGGCCACCACTGCCTTCCAATGGGCACGCTCTTCGGGAGTGAGAATGTAAGGGTTCACGTCATCGGCCGTGAACTTCTGCACAGCGAACGGAGGCGGCAGAGTCGGGAATGGTTGCGTAGGCCAAGCTTGTTCCCCGGGCATGTCGCTCTTGGGTACCGCGCGTTCTTCGATCGGCCAAAGCGGCTTGCCTGTCACCCGGTCGAAGACGTAAAGAAAACCCGTCTTCCCGGCCATTGCAACCGCATCTACATTTTTCCCTTCATGCCGTACCGTAATCAACTGCGGAGCTGAGTTATTGTCGTAGTCCCACAAATCGTGGTGAACCATCTGGAAATGCCAGAGCCGCTTGCCTGTGCGAGCATCCAGGGCCAGCAGGCAATCGCCGAACAGGTCGGCTCCGATGCGATCCGCTCCGTAAAAATCGTAGGTTGCCGAACCGGTCGGGAAATAGGCAATGCCGCGCTTTGCATCCACGGTGAGTTCGCCCCAGGTATTCGCCCCGCCAACGTAGAGCCACGCATCCTTCTTCCAGGTGTCATAGCCATACTCGCCCGGATGGGGAATCGTATGGAACTGCCAGACAAGGGCGCCAGTGATCACGTCATAGGCGCGCAAATCTCCAGGCGGAGAAAGAAACCCTTCCCCGGGCGACGAACCCAGGAGAAGCAGATTTTCAAAAACCTTTCCTGGAGTTCCCGATTGAACTCTGCCCAGCGGGCCGGTTGTCGGATACCGCCCGAGCCCTTGGCGCAGATCAACCAGACCCTGCGTACCGAAGCTCAATATCGATTTACCTGTGCCGGCATCGATCTCCTCGAGAAAATCGTTCTTCTGGAAAATCAGCCGCCGGTCCCGATGATCCTTACTTTCCCAGTAATTGATGCCCCGCGGCGCAATTCCCTGCAGCGCTTCATGCACCCAGATCTCTTTTCCCGAGGCGGCATTCAGGGCCACGAGCGAGTCGTTCCGCGCCAGCACATACATCACATTGCCGGCGATCAGAGGGTTCCAGACATAGGAGATGCTGTCATTGCTCGGATAAGTCCAGGCCACAGCGAGTTTGCCCACGTTCTCTTTAGTGATCTGGCTCAAGTCCAGATAGTGGGAGTTATCCGGACCCCCGCCATGGTCGGACCATGTTTTATGGGCCGTATTCGGTTGGTCCCCAGCCCCCTGTGCGACCACCCCCTGTGCGACCATCACCTGCGCACACATCACTAGGCAAACCAGCTTCATCATGGACATAGGCCCCTTAACGGTTCTTACACGTCTTTCACTAGCTCATCGAGAACAGTCTGTACCGCTGCATACGGATCGGCACCATTGTTCCTGCCCGCTTCGACCGAAATCAGCCCTTTGTACCCGACCTCTTTGGAGATCCTGATCGCCGCCGCCTCATCGAAACGCTCCGGAGCATAGTGGGCATGGCTGCTGCCCGAAGAGAGTGGATACATCGCCCGTAAACCTGCAGCGCGTGACGCCTCATCCTTAAAATTGCCCGTATCAGGGTTAGCGTAGGCTCCGGAAGCCTTGATCACTTCGACCACAACCTCCCACGGCTGGTGGGGTGGTCCGCCGTCGCCGCGGTTTTCCATGGTCACGAACACCTTACGGGATTTCCCATAGTCCACGATCGTTTTCAACGTAGCGATGGCCGTTTCCCGAACTTCCGGAGCGAGCGTACCCTGGTTGATCATCACCCGCGGGCAGCCAAGGATCACCGCATGGTCAATCCACTGCTTGGTCAGATCAATCGTTTCCAGACGCACATAGCGTGAGGGCGCGGAGATGTTCAAGGTGTCGAATTCCATGCAAATCTGGTTCATGCTGGATTTCGCTTGCTTCAGGCGGTCGCGAACCTCCTTAAGGTAGGGTTCCTCGGTGGAGGCGAAATGCGAGTGCTGAAATTCCACATGATGGACACCGTAGCGATCGGCAATCATCTGCGGAACATCCAGGATATCCAGCTTCCGTTCGGGATCCTCCGGATGCGCTGGATCCTTCAAAAGCGAGCTGAAGGCAAGCGTCATGACGGCGAGACGATCCAGCTTGGCCTGGTTGGGGCGGACCTCGCTATAGGCATAACGAGCCATGCCTGCTGCGATTCCGCCAACGATAAAGTCCCGGCGCCTCATGCTCAGTGCCTCCAATGAATCTGTCCAGAATAGATGCGGCTGCTCAGACATTCAACCGGCGCAGATAGGGTACACGACGGCCACAGATTCCTTAGAGGGCGAGGCGTATTTTCATCCGCGTAAACAGGGCGGCGATGGCCAACATAAAACAGGTGAAGACGAACGACTTCGCGACTCCATGCCACCCGTAGCCGAAGTGTTCACCAAAGTAGGTAATGCCGAGCAGGCTCAGGAGGATGTCCCAGTAATCCGGAAGAAGATAGGTCGTCAGAGTATTAGATCCTGCAGGGCGGAAAGCAAAAGCCCATCCCGTCTTCTTCTTGATGTCGCAAACCCAATAAAGCAGAGTGAACGCGGCCACAGCGAACGCAACAGTGTAAAGGCACCAGGTCGGAGTGGCACGGATCTTCGAAATCCCCAGCGGCTTCAGCAGGTATCCAGCGGCCAGCGCGGATAGGGCGAAGACCATCGCAGGCAGGAGCTTCTCCCGAAAAGTCCGGAAGCGCTTCGACTCCAGGAAGATCACGGTCGTGACCACCCCAGCCATGATGAGACTGGCCGATGATCCGTTACCCCACGGCCACTCATACCCGCGCAGGCCGAACTGGAACCTCAGCCAGTAAGCAACCGCAGCAGAGTGAGGCGCGACCATGACGATAAAGGGTGCCGTTGTGACCGCATTGAAGGTGACTAGCGCAATCAACCAAAGGACCGGGGCGACCAGCCACCGGCGAAACGGAATATAGAGCAGGCAAACCGCAAAGTAGGCATAGCCGATCAAGCCCAGGATTTCCGGGTAAGAGCCGTCGATCCAGTGGATCTGGCCGTCCTGTCCGGTGCGGCGATAGATGGCGTACATGGCGATCACCAGGATGGCTCCAAGCCAACGGAGCGCCTTATGCCACCTCGGGCTGTCGCCCTTGCCAGGGTAGACGCTCAGGAACAAGGACGCGCCAAGGAGGGCAATCAGCACCCAGACTTGCCGCGCGAGGATCATGTGCCTGGGATCGGCCGCTCCCCCGTTCGCGAGGATAAGACCCAGGATCACAAGCGAAGCGGAACGCATAAACACATGCATCCAAAGCGCCCACCTGCGAGGGGTTCTTGCGCAGACGCGCCTTGATAGCGATGGGGAGGGACATGCCCACCAGGAAGAGGAAGACCGGAAAAACCATATCGACGTAGGTCATCACATCCCATCGGGCCTTGGCGTGGAAGGTCCACCAGGGGAGACCCTTGGTGCCATCCAGGTCATTCACAAAAATCATTACGGCCAGGGTGATGCCACGAAAAATATCGATGGACTGGATGCGGGTGACGGTCGCCTCTCCGGCTCCGTCGACGGATACATGCTGCGGATTAGGGAAGGTCGTTGTGCTCACGACGCCTCGCACGATAGGAACGGCTTACAAAAGTATATGCGGCTCATCAGTGTTTTAATGTTCCACAGAGGAAATCGCCCGCGTGCTCATTTTCGCAGCTATCGTCGCTACTTTTATTTATGGAATGATCGCCGCCACGCTCGGCACCATCTTGCCTGACCTGTCGAATCGTTTCCAGCTGACCCCCAGGCAGAATGGAACGATAGCCTTCGCCCAGGCGCTCGGGTTGATTATTGCTTCGCTGGCTGTTGGACCTCTTCTCGACGATGAAGGCAAAAAAGCCGGCCTCATTCTTGGGCTCGCATTTATCTCTGTCGCCCTTTTTGCTCTGCCCCGTTCGCGCGGATTCCGCAGCATCGTATTTCTGCTGTTCATTCTGGGGGTAGGCGGAGGCATCGTCGTCACCGGAGCCAACGCGCTGATCAGCGATGTGGGCGAGGCCCACCGCGCCGTCGCCCTGAACATGGTCAATCTTTTCTTTGGGCTCGGTGGATTGGCCACACCCTTCCTCTCGGCTCATCTTTTCGCGGGCAAGTGGGTTCGGCTCTGTTATACCGTCGCCGTCCTCACGGTGATCACGCTGCTGATCCAGGCTGTGACCAAAATGCCGCCGCCTGCCGGCGCTGGACGATTCATCCTGGCAGACGCAGGTCCGGTGCTAGGGCGCCCATTGCTTTTTCTTTTGGGCTTCTTTCTGTTCCTTTACGTCTCCTGCGAGGTCGGCGTCTGGAACTGGCTGACGCGGCACCTGATCGCTCAGGGCATTCCAGAAGCCAGGGCGCTCAATATTCTTTCTCTCGGCTTCGCGCTTGGCCTTCTGATCGGGCGAGTCGGCGTTTCTCCGATCCTCGTTCATGTCTCATCCATCACAGTCCTACTGGGCGCTTCGGTCACCATGGCGGTGACGACCTTCCTGATGCTGCGCACAAACCAGCCCAAGGCGGCATTCGCGCTTGTTTTTCTCGCCGGGATTTCGATGGCCCCGGTTTTTCCCACGACGCTGGCGATCGTTGGCGACGCCTTTCCGCGAATGACCGGGACCGCCATTGGTTTCGTAATTACCTGCGGATGGGTAGGCCTCGCCGTGAGTTCGCGCCTGATAGGCGCGATTGCCGGAGGCGACCCAAAGCGACTCAAGAAAGCTCTACTAGTGATTCCAGCCTCGGCGCTGTTGATGATCGGCTTGAATCTAATCATCCGTGCAGCACTCGGATAGACTATTCTCCTTCCAGACTACTCGGCGGCACTCTCGATCCCACTAACAGTACGGGCCACCGCTGCACCTGACGGGTGCCCCATGTTCGCACCAGCGTACGTGGGCCGAAAAAGAAGGGCGAAGCCCATCCAACGCTTCTGCAGCAGGTTAAGAGCGGAACGAACAGCCCAGAACTAACCGGGACCAGACGGGTGCCCCATGTTCGCGCCAGCGTACGTGGGCCGAAAAAGACGGGCGAAGCCCATCCAACGCTTCTGCAGCAGGTTAAGAGCGGAACGAACAGCCCAGAACTAACCGGGACCAGACGGGTGCCCCATGTTCGCGCCAGCGTACGTGGGCCGAAAAAGACGGGCGAAGCCCATCCAACGCTTCTGCAGCAGGTTAAGAGCGGAACGAACAGCCCAGAACTAACCGGGACCAGACGGGTGCCCCAGGTTCGCGCCAGCGTACGTGGGCCGAAAAAGACGGGCGAAGCCCATCCAACGCTTCTGCAGCAGGCTAAGAGCGGAACGAACAGCCCAGAACTAACCGGGACCAGACGGGTGCCCCATGTTCGCGCCAGCGTACGTGGGCCGAAAAAGACGGGCGAAGCCCATCCAACGCTTCTGCAGCAGGCTAAGAGCGGAACGAACAGCCCCGAACTAACCGGGACCAGACGGGTGCCCCATGTTCGCGCCAGCTAACGTGGGCCGAAAAAGACGGGCGAAGCCCATCCAAAGCTTTCACTCGATCAACGGTAGATTTCTTGATTAGGAGAGGCTGTGACTTAACTGTCTAGTCCCGCAGGGACGGGCTGACCTTAGCCCAGCACCCAGTGGTGGGTACCAATAGCCAACAGATCAAGTCCCGCCAGGGACGGCTGAATTATTCCGCGATCCCGTGGACAAGCAAGCATACGTTCAGCCGTCCCTGCGGGACTGAAGCAAAACGCGAATACCCGCGACCGCACGGAACTGAGGGAGGCCGATTAAGTTACACCCTCCGAGCGATCTGCAATCTTGTCGATTCCCCCAACCGCGATGGAATCCCTGCCAGTACCCCCACAACCACCTAGGAGTCTCCCAACCCTCAAGGATGAAAGCTGATCAAATCAATCCCCGGCTTACCATTCCGAGCAACATAACAAAGCGTATAAACCGTGCCATCCGGCCCAACCGCGAGACTTTGCGGAGCAGTGGCAGCCTCGCCATTGTCCAGCACAACCTGGCCGTGATCCACGTATTTCGCACTCGACACGTCATAAGTGATGAGATGAAAACCCTCTCGTGCCTTAAACGACGCAGCACTGTTCGCAACCCGGGGAAGAGGAGACCCGGTCAAGTAATACAGCGTACGTCCGTCTGAGCCGAGAACAAGCCCTAAGTACCCATAAGCGAACATGTCGAACATGCCGCTTCTCTTGGACGGTAGGGACGTGAGCCGTTCCAGTACCTCGACAGACGGAACTTTGGGATCGAAGCGAAACAAGTAACCCGACTGGCCATTGACCCCATAGATCGCCTTTTCCGAAGGGTCCCAGACAGCAGCCCGCCAGTTGTAAGCCATCCCATGCCTTGTCGGATCGAGCTGTCCAAAATAGTCCTTCCTGAGACTGACGCCGCCGACAACAGCCACCGTGTCAGCATCGTAACGATACCGGAAGATCAATCCTTCCCCGGTCGTGAAATAAGCCGAGCCATCGCGTGGATCAATCACAATGCGGCGGCAAATCGCCCGGTAGGAATCACCGAGAACGCCTGCCTCCCCGCCATGAAACATGGTTCCCAAATCTTTCAGCTGTTTTGTTTTCAGGTCATACCGCAGGAAGTGTCCGGTCGGCCAGGTAATTCCATACATCCGCCCCCGTTCGACATCCATGGCAAACGCAATAATCCCCTCCCCGCGCGGCGCGATGGCGAGATCGTCGAACTTTCCTGACTTCATGTCGTAAGCAACAAAATGCCCCCCAGGATAAGCTCCATAGCCATTCGGCGCGGTGGCCGTCGTCTCGACTCCTCCTGCGTGGGCGTAGTAGCCGAGATGCGTGGAAAAGTACAACTTGCTATTGTCCTCAACAAACGACACGTGACTTTTCCCCTGGGCAACTTCCTTCGCATTGCCTTGTCCCACAGCATCGTTGAGATTCGCAATGTGAGTGATTGTGCGGGTCTTGGGGTGGAACGCATACATCTCCGCGGGGACGTTATATACCGGCGAAGAAAGCACGTAGTACACGTTTCCGTCGTGGGCAACGGTGATGCCGTTCCAGGCCTCCCCTCCCTCAGCCGAAGCTGGAAAGTGAGAATTGTAGGTAGTGGCTCGCAGCACCGGGGGCGCAGATACTTGACCGTGAATGACTGGCGTTGCCGGGCTAAAAACGAGCATGGCGATGGCGCATCGGCGAACACCCTCAAGAATCGTCATGGACCACTCCTTAACGCGGGATTTTTTGCGGAGATTCGGAAGGTGGGTTCCCTAAGGCCGGGGCTGGCTCTCGGAACCTTCCGGCTTCCAGCCCAAAGCAACGGCCAACAGACATGCGCCGAGGACGAACGATACCGCAGACCAGAAAAAGTCATCCGACCAATCGCTTTTGCCGGCCATCACGACCAACCGCTCGCCGCTATGCAAACCATGCAATCCCACCAAAAACGTCCCTGCGCTGAATGCCAGCATCAGCAGAGCCAGCAGCAACGCCTGCGTCCGCCGTGACAGCCGGGAAAACCACCCCGCCCTCGTGTCGGGCGCCTTTAGATTCTTATAGGCGGTCATGCCGAGGATTATAGCGTGGGCCCCAATCCAGCACCCCTTGGGTGACCTTTCCACTCTGTGTCGTTACGATGGTTGCACCACAGGATAGAACCACACTTGATTCCGAACGGGGACACACCATGAAGACTTTGATCTCGGGAGTGCTACGGCTCCTCTGTTTTGCTGGAATCGCCAGTGGCTCCTTTGCTTGCGGTCAGGACTATCCGCCGATTCGCGCGGTGACAGCATTTGTCCGCGTGGACAAGTCCACGTATACAGCTAAGATCGATGAGGCAGCTCAGTTCTTGAGTACGGCGCAGACAGCATTCCACGACGCGGGCTTTTCCGGCGCATCCGGACGAGTCACGACCCAACCCTTTCCGCAATACATCCAAGGATTGAAGCGGGGCGAAGCGATCTCGCTGCTGAACGCCCTAAGTCAGGTAGCAGCCAAGGATCATGTCCGGTTGAACATTGGCCCGGCTATGAGCAACGACCACGACGATCCGGCTGCCGCAACCCTCCTGCCCATCGTGCTTGGCGACGGCAAGGTCTACGCGAGTCTTGTGGTTGCGGATGAAAAGGGCATCCATTGGAATGCAGTAAAGGTGGCGGCGCACGTGATCCACGAACTGGGGGTAACCACGCGCGATGGCAACGGCAACTTCTACTTTGCTGCCAGTGCCATGATCAAGCCCTACGGCCCGTACTACCCCAGCTCCTGGCATGACGGCCCAGGCAAGCACTTCGCCATCGCCATGGAGACCGCGAATGTCGTGGAACGTGTCTTTGAGCGTTATCACAATCCGGTAGAGGCGCAGGCGCACTTGACCGAGGAGCTATCGCACTACACTCAAAAAGCGGAAGCAGTCGCAAAGAAGTTGGCTGCGGACAAGGGATGGACCTATGACGGGATCGATGCGACACCAGCGCCCAGCGATGAGTTTTCGATAGGGCGTGCCTTTGAGAACTATCTGCAAGCTCCGATTGGATCCTACGGTTCGATGACGGCCGCCGGCATCATCACCCGCGCCGTGCAAGCGACTCCGGTCAAGCGAACCGGGTACTCCGGCCTGATGGTCCCCGTGATGGAAGACAAGGTTTTAGCGCAGCGCTGGCGGGAAGGAACGTTTTCTCTGGACTCCATCCTCTCGTGGTCGTCCGTGTGTGCCGCCGGGGTGGACACTGTACCGCTCCCCGGAAACACGAGTGAGGATCAGATCGCTCGCATCATCGGCGATGTCTCGTGGCTCGCGTTCAAGTGGAACAAGCCGCTCGGAGTGCGCTTGATGGTGGCGCCCGGTAAGAACGCGGGAGACATGACCGCTTTCACGGCAAGTGGCATCGTCAACACCAAGCTCCATTAAAAGCAACGCCGCACTTCTCTCTTGTTCGGATTCACTGCGAACACTTCGCCTGCGCGGACGGCATAGAGCAAACTTAACCCGCCGTTCTTGCTCCCCTCAAAAGGACTGGCAATCCTTGGCTCCATTGGGGTTATCGATGGGCTGCACTCCCAGTTAACCTGCCTATATCGGGTGGGCGCGACATTCTTCCATGCAGATTATTTTGAACCCACTGGTTCATTACTGCCATCCAAGGATACGCAGAAGATACAGAGCCCAAAAGGAGCCCCCGATGCACTTCGCCCATGGCTACGCGACGCAATCCAGCCAAGTCAGGCTTGACAGTCTGCGGGAAAAACCCCGCGAGAGTCCCGAACGGACGGCTGAAAATTAAATGCGGTTTCGTACTCGACATGAAATCGCTGCGCGAACCGCAATCAGCAAGCTAGTCAGCAGTATCCACACAACCAGAAGGAGTGAAACACAATGACGAGCAGGGATCGATCAGTACTCTTTACCCCGGTGGCACTCGGCGCGCTCAAACTCAAACATCGTGTAGTCATGGCTCCGCTGACACGCTCGCGTTCGATTCAACCTGACTCTGTGCCCGGCGACCTCATGGCAGAGTACTACACCCAACGAGCCTCTGACGGTGGCCTGATCATCGCCGAAGCTACCAACATTTCGATTACCAGCCGAGGCTGGCTGGGAGCACCCGGTCTTTATTCCGGCCAGCAGGTACAGGGTTGGAGCAAGATCGTGAGTTCCGTTCATAAAAAAGGCGGCAAGATGATGGCCCAGCTTTGGCATACAGGCCGATCGTCGCATATCTCTCTTACCGGCGGAGAAACTCCCGTGTCCGCTTCGGTGATTCCCTCGTATTGGCAAAACGCCGACCACCTGACCTCTACCACAGACGGCTGGGTACGACCCTCCCCACACCGCGCGCTCACCATACCCGAGATCGCCGGCATAGTGGAGGACTATCGCAAGGCGGCCGAGCATGCCCGGCAGGCCGGCTTCGACGGTATAGAGTTGCACGCCGCCAACGGCTATCTCATGGATCAGTTTCTGCAAGACAACAGCAACAAGCGCACAGACGAATATGGCGGTTCTGTCGAAAACCGGTCGCGCTTTTTGCTGGAAGTCGTCCAGGCGCTAACCTCGGTCTGGCCTTCCGATCGGGTCGCGGTTCGGATTGGTCCTGGGGGCACATGGAATGACATGTCGGATAGCAATCCCCAGATCCTCTTTCCTTACCTTGCCGGGCAACTCAATCAATTTGGGCTGGCCTATCTACACGTCATCGAACCCCGAGTGAAGGGCAACATCGTTATCCATGAGGGACAAGAGCCTGTCGCAGCCGAAAGACTGGGCAAAATCTTCACCGGTCCCATTGTGGCGGCCGGCGGCTTCGAACCCGACACCGCCGCGGAGACCGTTGAAAAAGGGATGGCAGCCGCCATCACCTTTGGCCGCTACTTCGTCTCCAATCCCGATCTGCCGAGGCGGATCAAAGAAGGGCTGCCTCTCGCTCAGTACGATCGGGATACCTTCTACACCTTCGATGCTCGCGGGTACACGGACTATCCGGCTTACGCCACAGAAATGGTTACGGATTAAGACCAACGGCGGCACGGGTTGCCACCTCGTGCCGCCGTTACAGACCACCTCGTGCCGCCGTTACAGGATCGACCAATGCACAGGGTCCCGAAGTAGATCTAGTGATTGTGAAGGAACGGACTGCGCATCTGCATTATGATGTGAGGTTGGGCTAGGGATTCTGAGTCGCCTGAGTTCCTACCACATCCATTAGCGATGGGCAGACCGAAAGGCTACACCCGGGAAGACGTGCTGACGAAGGCCATCTCCCTTTTCTGGGAGAAAGGGTTCACCGACACTCGTCTGCACGACCTTGAAGAGGCCACCGGGGTGAACAAGTCCGGTCTCTACGCGGAGTTCAAGAACAAAGAGGAAATTTTTCTTGAGAGTCTGCGCTATTACCTGCAGACGCGGGGCGGCCTCGACATTCTCTCCAAAGAACCTAAGGGACTCGACAACATCAGGCGCTTTCTCGAGATTGGCCATACCTGCTACAGCGGCAGAAGAGGCTGTTTCTCGGTCAATTCCTTGCGTGATGTCGCGAGACTGCCGCCGGAAGCGCGGCAGATCGTGGAAGAAAATGACACGAAACTCAAGCGTCTGCTCACGCTCAATCTCAAAGCGGCGCTGCCAGGCCTTGTGAACCCTGGACTTCTTACAGATATGATTTTTACTTTTTTCGCCGGGCTTTGCATCGAGCAGAATGCTGACGTGCCCATCGCGGTCTCTAAACGCAAGATCGATCGTTTTATGAGCTTTCTGGCACTGTCGGTCTAGCCAGCCAAACTGCGCTCTGACTCCGGCTCACGGAACGTCAAAACCATTCAAAACCGAACCGGCCTAGCCCGAGAGATCTCAGGCTAGGCCGGGCTGCGGTGCTGACGAAAAGTTAAACGACGGACGGCAACAGGTCGTAGCGGTCCAGGTTCATCACCTTGTTCCAGGCGGCGACGAAATCCTTGACGAACGGCTCGTGCGAATCGGCACAGGCATAAACTTCCGCCGTGGCGCGTAGCTGGGAGTTGGCGCCGAAGATGAGGTCAGCGCGGGTCGCCTTCCACTTCGCACCGCCGCTCTTCCGCTCGCGGCCCTCGAAGGTGTCCTTCGAGTCCGTGGTGGGCTTCCACTCGTACTTCATGTCCAGCAGGTTCACGAAGAAGTCGTTGGTCAGAGTCTCCGGACGTTCGGTGAAGACGCCAAACTTCGTTCCCCCGAAGTTGGTGTTGAGCACGCGCAGACCGCCGATCAGCACGGTCAGCTCCGGCGCAGTCAAGCGCAGTAACTGTGCCTTATCCAGAAGGGCGACCTCGGCAGGCTCCGAGCTCTTGTACCCGTAGGAGCGGAAACCGTCGACCTTAGGCTCGAGCGGCGCAAAGGACTCAGCGTCCGTTTGTTCCTGCGTGGCATCTGTGCGGCCGGCGAGGAAGGGCACGGTGATCTCGATACCGGCATCCTTCGCCGCCTTCTCGACACCCGCACCACCCGCGAGCACAATCAGATCGGCCAGCGAGATCTTCTTGCCACCTGCGGCCGACGCGTTGAACTCGCCCTGGATCTTCTCGAGCGTCTTCAGCACGCGGGCCAACTGGGCCGGCTGGTTAACCTCCCAGTCCTTCTGCGGTTCCAGGCGGATACGGGCGCCATTTGCCCCGCCACGCTTGTCGGAGGCGCGGAACGACGCGGCCGAGGCCCACGCGGTCGAGACCAGCTCGGAAACCGAGAGGCCGGACGCGAGCACCTTCGCCTTGAGCGCGGCGACATCCTGATCATCGACCAGCGGGTGGTCGACCTTGGGCAAGGGGTCCTGCCAGATAAGCTCCTCGGCGGGAACCTCGGGCCCGAGATACCGGGCGCGCGGACCCATGTCGCGATGGGTCAGCTTGAACCACGCGCGGGCGAAGGCATCGGCAAACTTGTCCGGATGTTCGTAGAACTCACGCGAAATTTTCGCGTACGACGGATCCGCGAGCAGCGCCACATCGGTGGTCAACATGGCCGGCTGCTTCTTCTTGTTGGGGTCGTGCGCGTCGGGGATGGTGTTGGCGCCCGCGTCCCCTTTGGGTTTCCACTGGTTCGCGCCGCCGGGGCTCTGGGTAAGTTCCCACTCAAATTTGAAGAGGTGATCGAAGAACCCGTTGGACCACTTGGTAGGCGTGGTGGTCCAGGTAACCTCCAAACCGCTGGTGATAGCGTCCCCGGCGATGCCGGTCTTGTAGGCGCTGGACCAGCCGAGGCCCTGGTTTTCAATCGGCGCTGCTTCGGGCTCGTGCGCGAGGTGGGTGCCCGCACCTGCGCCGTGGGTCTTACCGAAGGTGTGGCCGCCCGCGATCAGCGCAACCGTCTCCACGTCGTTCATGGCCATGCGGCCGAACGTGACACGGATGTCGTGGGCCGCACCTGCGGGGTTTGGCTTGCCCTCGGGGCCTTCCGGGTTCACATAGATGAGCCCCATGGTAGTCGCACCATACGGGTCGGCCAGGTCGCGCTCGCCGGAGTAGCGCTTGTCCGTCCCCATCCAGGTAGCTTCGGCGCCAAAGTCGACATCGTGATCGGGTTCCCAGGTGTCGGGCCGGCCACCGGCAAAGCCGAAGGTCTTGAAGCCCATCGTTTCGAGCGCAACATTCCCGGCCAGGATCATCAGGTCGGCCCAGGAAATCTTCTTGCCGTACTTTTGCTTCACCGGCCACAGCAGCCGGCGCGCGCGGTCGAGGTTGACATTGTCAGGCCAGCTGTTGAGCGGAGCGAAGCGCTGCTGACCGCGTCCGCCGCCGCCACGGCCGTCGTACGTGCGGTAGGTGCCGGCGGAGTGCCACGCCATGCGGATAAAGAGCGGACCATAGTGGCCGAAGTCGGCGGGCCACCAATCCTGCGAGTCGGTCATGACAAAAGCCAGATCTTTCTTGAGGCCTTCGTAGTCAATGGTCTTGAACTCCTGGGCATAGTCGAACTCCGGGCCCATGGGATCGGAAAGCTGGGAGTGGGCATGCAGCAACTCCAACCTCAGATGGTTTGGCCACCAGTCCCGGTTGGTACGCGGGCCGCTCGGAGCGGCCCCCGGGCCGGCTACTGACTGCCCGTGATCGACCGGGCATTTCGCTTCGGACGCTACCTGCGCGTTCACTTCAGATTTCGCTGGGGATGTGAATTCGGTTCCTTTGGTCGCCATCGAGTCTCTCCTTGGGGGTTATTGTGTTCGATGTTGGGGGTCTAAGAGTTTGAACAGGACGAAATAGGATTTGGTCTTTGGTTGAAGTTGCCAAATAAAAAACTGTGACGGTTACTCATCGACCGGGCGCCGCCGGCCGCGCTCGCTGAGCTGTACCGTGCTTCGGCGCACATTTGGCGCAAAGTCCGCGGAAAATGAGTTCGCAATCGCGCACGATCCGCTTGCCCAGCGAGTGCGTGGCAGGCTTGGGGACGTCGTACCACTCAATATCCTCAACATTTCCGCAGCGGTCGCAGATGAAGTGGTGATGCAGCAGACCTTTGGCATCGAATCGTGCGGCGCGACCTTCGACTGCCACTTCACGCACCAAGCCTGCCTGCACCAAGTCACGCAAATTGTTATAAGTGGTGGCCTTAGAAGAGCGGGGATCCCTGCTATTCACGGCCTTGAAGATCTCGACGGCGGTAGGGTGCCTGTTGTGTTCCATCAAGAAGGCCATTACGGCGTAGCGTTGCGCAGTGCACCGCAGCCCGCTGCTTTCCAATGACCGTTTAATCGCCTCGACGTCCACCGAAATTAGACTATCTCTAACTTTGTATTTTGGCAAGATTGGGTGGAAAAGCCACTGTGGAAAAGAGGAGGAGCCGGCTCTATTGCGGAGCGACCTGCAGTCCTGTCGATCCCACAAACCGATGCTGCATGGAAAAACCACCCTCCCCTTGTTTGACCGACCGAAGCGTACCCGCATTTCCTTACCTCGCAGATCCAGCAACGACCACGGATGCGGCTCTCCGTAAAGAGAGCCGCACGCACTTCATCAGCTTCACTGCACTCAACAGGAAATCCGGGGGAGCGGAGTGAGGGACCTGCAGTTCTCTTCGGAATCCCCATGAGGCTGAGGGAAACGTGCCCAGCTACAACGCTCGCTCGACGCAGCTTTTTCGATCACCCCAAACCCAACTGGATTCCGCAATGCTGGTTGAAGCACTAGCTTCTTCCGTGAAATCAACGTAACCATCTCGACCGAATCACTAATTTGGACAGCTGCGGTTGAATGTGCGGCCGGGTGCGTTTGAAAAGGGACGGCTGAAACAGCGGTTGGCGACTCGAGCTACCCGATGACTGTGCAACACCCATCGCAACGAACTAAAATCCGCCCAGGATCCTGTAGAGTTCGCATGAGATGCGCGGGAAGTGTGACCACGCGGACCATCCCGGTAACCACCATTTCCCAGGTTATTAACCGCCTAAATACCTGTTCACGAAAGAACTTTAATCACCTGTGGGTGCCCACTCTCCCGCGGATTAACCTTGTCAAGCCTCAGCAGCCAAGCCTATGATATCCGTGGTTTTATCGGCCCTCCTGCGGACCACATTGGGTCGCAATGATACGAAAGACGCCCTCCCCGCACAATCCCGAGTTACGAAAGCCGAGGTGACTTTGTGGCATTTGAGATAGGTCAACGTGTTGGTGACTACGAGGTCGTCAGCATGCTGGGAGTAGGCGGCATGGGACGAGTCTATCGCGTGCGTAACCTGATTTCTGACCGGACCGAAGCCATGAAGGTGCTACTCCCCGACCTGGTGGCCGAACCCGATCTGGCAGAGCGCTTTACCAGTGAAATCCGCATACTCGCGGGATTCGACCACCCCAACATCGCTCAACTGCATACGGCGTTCCAGTCGGACAATCAGTTAGTCATGATGATGGAGTTCGTCGAGGGCTTCACACTCCAGGACCTCGCCAAAAAAGGTCCAATCCCGCAGACCGACATCATCAACTATATGCAGCAGGTGCTTTCTGCTCTGAGCTACGCCCATGGTCGCGGAGTAATCCACCGCGACATCAAGCCTGCCAACATCATGGTCACTTCCCACGGCGTTGTGAAGCTTATGGATTTCGGCATTGCTAAATCGGGCGTAGAAAAGGATCTCACCCGGACCGGCACTACCCTGGGATCGCTTTACTATATGTCTCCCGAACAGGTGCGCGGAGGCACAGTCGATGCCCGCTCCGACATCTACTCTGTCGGGGTCACGATGTACGAACTCCTGGCAGGCCGCCGGCCGTTCGTGTCCGATTCGGCCTACGACATTCTCCACCAGCAGTGCAACATCGCGCCTCAACCCCCGATCGAAATCAATCCCCAGTTGTCTCCCGAGCTGAACGACATCATTCTCTGCGCGCTCGCCAAAGATCCGGCACATCGCTTCCAGAACGCAAATGCGATCAGCAATGCCCTGCGCCATGTCACCGCGGCGCAGAATACAACGCCGAAAGCAGAAACTAGTACCCCCAAGGCAGAAAACGTTGCGTTTGCCCCGGTGGTCGTCCCTGACCCTGTTCCGCCTGCGGCTCTGTCGCGGCCTACCTCCAGCCACCGCGGAGCCTGGATCAGCCTGGGCGCGTTCGCCGTGCTGGCCATTCTGGCTTTGGCTGCCGTCGGCTTGCCACGCCTGCTGCACACCAGCGCGAAAACCGCCAGCACCAGCGACTCAACCCCCCAGGCGGCGCCGCCTCCCTCAAACAGCCCTGCGTCCCCTAGTCCAGATGCGTCCGTCCCCGCGGCGAACTCTTCCCCGGCAGACGCCCCCGTGACCAATCAGGCCCAGGCAGCCGAGCCTCCTCAGGCGCCTGCCAAAGCAGACAGCGCGCCCCCGCCCCAAACTTTAGAGAAGCCAAAACTGCCAAGGCCGGAATATCACCCCGACGGACAAGTAACTACCGCGCCCCCACCCGATGTCGCCAAGCAGCCCGCAACAGCCGGCCCCACTGCGGCAGAAGTGAACCAGGCTCATGAGCAGATGGCTGGGCTCGATGCCCGTGCCAGTGCTGTTTCCGCTAGCCTCGAAACCCTCAAGAAACAGCAGGAGGCCGAAGGGCTGGGACTACGCCGCGATATGGCCGCCGCCTATGCCCGCATGAACACTTATCTGCACTCGGCGAGCGACGAGCTAAACAGCGGCAACATCACCGCGGCCGGCAACCACATGGACAAAGCTGATAAAGAAATCTCAACTCTGGAAAGTTTCCTCGGGAAATAGGAGAAATAGGATCATGCGTAAGCTTCTTCTGGTGGTCTTCACTTTGTTGGCCGTGTCGCCTGTCGTGGCGCAGGAAAAACGCAGGGTGGCCGTCCTTGACTTCGGATACGGCACAGTTATGACCAGTGTTCAAGCGATCTTTGGTTCCAACCAGGATGTCGGGAAGGGTATCTCCGACCTGCTGATCAATGAGCTGGTAAACGACGGCAGTTATCGCGTGATCGAGCGCAGCGCGCTCGATAAAATCCTGAAAGAGCAAAATTTCTCCAACAGCGATCGGGCGAATCCGGCCACTGCTGCCAAACTCGGCGGCCTCCTCGGCGTGGACACAATCATCATCGGCGATGTCACCCAATTCGGCCGCGACGACAAGCACTATGGCGGCGGAGGGGGCGGTGGAAGCATCTGGACCGGCGGCGCGGGAGGGCTAGGCATTAAGGACTCGAAGGCAATCGTCGAAGTCACCGCCCGCATGGTCGACGTGAACACCGGCGAGATCGTTGCTTCCGTCACTGGCCACGGACAATCTGAGCGCAAGGGACTCACCACCAGCGGCTCCGGGTTCTCGGGTTGGAAAGGGGGTGGCGGGGTGCTGGATATGGGTAGTAGCAACTTTAGCCAGAGTATCCTCGGCCAGGCTGTGAAGCAGGCTGTGAACGATACCGCCCATGGATTGGATCAGCGTGCCAGCAGCCTTCCCCAGAGCGCACCGCCTCCGGCGGCTCCCATTGATGGCTTGGTTGCCGATGCATCCACGGCAGACATAATCATCAATGTCGGATCGAGCGCCGGTGTGCGCGTCGGCGACAAGCTTGCGGTGACCCGTGTTCTTCGAACGGTCAAGGATCCTGCGAGCGGCAAGGTCCTACGCACCATCGATTCGCCAGTAGGCATGCTGACGGTCACCAGCGTGGATGGCGGTTCCGCCGTCGGAAAATTCGAAGGCGCGGGAACTCCGAAGGTAGGCGACGCCGTCAAGCGTCCGCAGTAATTCGCATTTTTTGGAAACGCAGTCTACGCGCGAACCGGAACGAAAGGACCAAACTAGACTCGACGGGTGCCCCATGTTCGCACCAGCGTACGTGGGCCGATTATGAATCTTTCAAATGCTTTCACTCAATCAGTACCGTTCATTCCGCTCTTAACCAATGACCGTATCGGCGGCCCGGTCCCAGGAAATACCGCACTCGTCCCAGCGCAATTGCCTTGACGCAATCGCCGCGTAACGATGGTGCTCATGAAACCTTTTGTCACGCTCCTATTTGTCTTAGCGGGCACGCTGGCGGCGCAGGAATCCGATTGGCGGAACTATGGCAACGATCCAGGCGGAATGCGCTATTCCACCGCGGCGCAGATCAACCGATCCAATGTGGTGCAACTGAAACCCGCTTGGACGTTTCACACCGGTGACATCTCCGGCGGCAAGCATGGCGAAAGACGAAGCGGGCTGGAAACGACCCCGCTGATGGTCGAAGGCACCCTCTACCTGACCACCGGATTCAACCGTGTACTCGCACTCGATCCGGAAACCGGAAAACAGAAGTGGGCGTACGATCCACACCTCGATCGAACCTGGCAGTCCGGCGACGGACTGATCAATCGCGGCGTCGCCACCTGGCTCGATCCGGCCCACTCAACCCCAGGCCTCTGCCATCGACGCATTTTTGAAGCGACGATCGATGCCCGTCTGCTCGCGCTCGATGCCGCCACCGGATCCCCTTGTGCGGATTTTGGCAAACAGGGCCAGATAAGCCTCCGCGATGTTCCTGGATTCCGCTCCGGTTGGTATCACATCACCTCTCCACCTGCTGTGATCGATGATCTCGTCATCGTCGGCTCCGCGATCGACGACAACGCGCGTGCCCTTATGCCCAGCGGAGTAGTCCGCGCCTTCGACGCGCGCACCGGCGCATTGCGCTGGAGTTGGGATCCAATCCCCCCAAATACGGCTTCGGCAAAAACCTGGACCACCGGCGCCGCGAACGCCTGGTCGATCATGACCGTCGACCAGGAGCGCGACCTTGTCTTCGTGCCTACGGGAAGCGCCAGCCCGGATTACTACGGCGGCTTGCGTCCCGGTGATGATAAGTGGGCGAACTCGGTCGTTGCCCTTCATGCCAGGACGGGCAAAATTGCCTGGGGATTTCAGTTAGTGCATCACGATCTCTGGGACTATGACAGCGCATCACCTCCCTTGCTGGCCACCTTACCTCATGGCGGCCACCAGGTACCGGTGGTCATTCAGGGCAACAAAACCGGATTTCTTTATGTGCTCAACCGCGACACCGGGAAGCCCGTCTTCCCGGTCGAAGAACGCCCGGTCCCTCAAAGCGATGTTCCTGGAGAAGTAACTTCTCCGACGCAGCCATTCCCTGCCGCGCCACCGCCACTAGCGCCGCAACATATCTCTTCAGCAGATGCATGGGGCGCCACGCCACAGGATCGTGAGGCCTGCCACGAGACGATCGCAGGGTTGCGCAACGAAGGCATCTTCACCCCGCCCAGCATCAACGGCTCGCTCAGCATTCCAGGCAACATCGGCGGCCTGACCTGGAGCGGCTACTCCTTCGATCCAGTACGGAATATTCTCTTCGCGAACAGCAACAACTTCCCCGCAGTCGTGCGAGTGATTCCTCAGGCCCGGTTTGAAGAGGCTCGGAAGGCCAACGATGGCCAATATACCGAGCAGCAAGGGGCTCCCTATGGGATGTATCGTCAATACCTGCTGTCTTCGAACAAGCTGCCATGTGTTCCCCCGCCGTGGGGCATGCTCACAGCGGTGGATATGACCGCAGGCAAGATTCTTTGGCAGGTTCCTCTTGGCGCATTCAGTCCCGCCGCGCCTGCTGGAGCAATCAGCCTTGGTGGCTCCATCGTAACTGCCGGAGGCCTCGTCTTTATCGCCGGAACCTACGACCCATTCTTCCGGGCTTTCGATGCTGAGACGGGAAAAGAACTATGGAAGGCGCCGTTACCAGCGAGCGGTCATGCGACTCCGATGACGTACCAGATCCACGGCAAACAATATGTAGTGATCGCTGCCGGAGGTCATGCTCAAATTACGGAAGAGGCACAGAGCGATGCCATCATTGCGTACGCTCTGCCCTGAATGCTCATGAAGCACATTCGCCTCTACGTCTTCCTATATTTCACGGCGCTGGCTATCCTCGAGGTGTTGTATCACTCGTTGGACCGGTTGACTCGTGGAAATCCAGGAGACTGGGCTGTCATCTCCATCGAGCAAGGAACCGGAGTGTACGGCTTCCTGGTTTTGTTGCCGCTGATCTTGTGGAGTGCTCAGCGTTGTCGCTTGCGTTTCTCCTTCGGCAGCATCTCCTGGCACCTCGCCACCCTGCTGGTTTTTTCCATACTGCACACGCTCTGGAACTGGGGAACGCGTGGGCTGCTTTTCCTGTCGCTCGGAATGGGCCACTACCACTATGGCATCATGCGCATCCGCTTCCTCATGGAGTTCCCCATCGATGCAGTCTCGTATTCGGTCTGCATCGGAGCATACATGGTCTACCAAAACTGGCTGCGATCCCGTGAAATTGAACAACAACTCGCAACTGCCCGGCTGCAAAATCTCACCCGTCAGCTGCAGCCGCACTTTTTGTTCAACGCGTTGAATGCCGTTTCCGCCGTGATGTATGAGGATGTTGCCCGGGCGGATCGCATGCTGGCCCTTCTCTGTGATTTCCTTCGCGCTACCCTGCGCCTTCCTGAGACCCCGGCGATTCCCGTGTCTTCAGAACTGGATCTGGTGCGCCGATATCTCGAAGTGATGCAAACGCGGCTCGAGTCCCGTCTGAACTTTGCCATCTCTTGCGATCCACAGGCAGAAACAGCGCTGGTGCCCGCGCTGATCCTGCAACCGCTCGTGGAGAATGCCGTGGAGCACGGCAAGGATTCTTCGGGAGCACTGAACATCGACATTGCCATCCACAAGGTAGATGGACACATTGCCATCTCGATCCGCGATCACGGGCACGGCCCCAAGCGCAGTGATGGCGGACACGGTCTGGCCAACACGCGCCAGCGATTGACTACGGCCTATCGCAGTGATGCCACCTTTCGCCTTGAGCAACACCCGCAAGGCGGCGCTATTGCGGAGATCCGGATACCGGCATGATCCATGTCTTTCTGGTGGAGGACGAGCCTCCGGCCCTGCGCAAGCTGGAGCGGATGATGGGGACACAGCCTGATTTCGCCATCTGTGGAACCGCATCGACCTATCTGGATGCGGTCGCGGGCATCGTGGAAACCAGGCCTGACCTGCTTATTCTTGACATCCGCCTGCCAGATGGGACAGGCTTTGAAATCCTGCAGACGCTGAACGATCCGGGAAGCTTTGAGATCATCTTTCTAACCGCGCATGATGAGTTTGCCCTTGCCGCTTTCGAGGCCGCCGCGCTGGATTATCTGGTGAAGCCGGTCACGCAGGAGCGCTTTGCGGACGCCCTCCAGCGCGTCCGGCAGCGAATTGCCCGTCCAGCTCCGAAGGAGCCGGGAGCCCGCTATACGAAGCGTTTCCTGGTCGAACGCCTGAAAGCGCTTTGCCTGGTGCCGGTCGACACCATCGACTGGATCGCCGCTGATCGCAACTATGCCCTTCTATATAGCTCCATGGGAGAGTTCGCGTTGCGGACGACGATGGACTCGCTGGAGCAGAGGCTTGACCCGGAGCTGTTCATCCGCGTGAGCCGAAGCGCCATCGTGCGCATCGACGCGATCCGCGAGGTACACGAACTGACGCTGCGCTTGCGTTCCGGCGCCGAGGTCGACTGTTCCAGGAAATACTGGGCAGTTGCCCTAGCCCGCCTGCAGTGAATATCGGAACCGAAACAGGAGGGTTGCCCAAACTTCTATCTCCGGGAACTCTCCCAATCGGTCTCGATATCGGCGCAAGCGATCTTTACGCGACTCTTGATGCTTCCGCCCTCTTTGGTTCCGGAAACGACATCCCCTGCCCTGTTCAGCACCTGAAGCTGATTGTCGCGATAAAACCCATGTTCGGTGTGGTTAAGGAACACTGTGTAATCGGATATCTCGTGCTTTGTCGATACCCTGACACCGGGGCAAACGTCTCCGAAATCCTTGCTCATCTCCATCGACTGATTGCGGCCTGCAGTCCATGAATCGCTATGACTCTTGGCCTCCAGGAACACCCTGGGCTTTAATCCATTCGTTCGCCCATTCGTTCGCCTATAACCTGAACCGCCGCCCGGGTGCGCTGTCGGTGGCATGGAGTTCGGAGTACGAAGAGTCGGTACAGCTCGCGAAGACGAGCCAGTCACCGTTGTGGAGGGAGAGAACAAAGGGGCTCGGGTCTCCGCCGGCGACAGATTCGCGGTTGACTCTTTCCCCGGTTCCGCTGTGATCGTTTTTTGTACCATGGCCGCTATCACGTTTTCGCTTACCCCTTCCTCCTCGAGAGAGAGTAAGCCATCTGCCGACGTGTCGTATGCGCCCGGGGAACGATCGATTGCGCGGATGATCATTTCTTCAGGAAAGCCCATGGATCTCATCCGGATAATAGCTTCATTCGTGAGTGTCTCCCGCGGCTGCTGTGCCGCCAGTACGGAGGCCATGACCATCAACAAGAAAGGAAGGAGTTTTCGCCGCATTCGGTTTTTCCTGTCTGCAGGAACTGACTGACGATCAACGCGCACGACTCGCATTGGGAACCGCAACATCATATTCCGAATCCGCGACAAGAAGGTCACCGAACGGCAGACTGCATCTGGTCTTATGCAGGTTTACGGGCAAACGCCTTTCCTGCGTCCCTTTTCAGAAGGGAACATGAAACTCGCATCATGAACATCGGGATCAGAAAAGAAGCGTGGCTCCGCCACTGGCAAAAGTGCCTTCTTCTCATTCACAAGTTGGTTTTTTCCCTAGCAGGCTGCGGAAAAAGCGCTTGTTTTGCCGACTTAATTGATTTTGTAGGTCATTTGTTGTCTTTTTCAGTTGATTTTGTGGCCTAGCGCGGTTGATTTCAGTGCTCTGTGAGCTACTTTAGCGCTCGCAGAGACACTACGGCCTTATCAGACCGCAGCAGCAACCGAGAGCAGCTTTCGCATCCGTACCAAGTTGTAAGCTGCGGCTGCAAAGCTGAAGATCCATCCCACCTTGCGCAAGCCGCGATGTTTCAGCTTCCGCAGCAGAGCGATATCTTTCATCCAGCCGAAGCATTCCTCAATGCGCTTCCTTTTCTTCTGACTTACGGCATAACCGGCGTGGCGTGCGTTAGAGGCTGCGGAAAAACTCGGCTTTTGTATCAGGGCACCACTTTAGTCGTGCCGTAAACGCTTGAAAATAAGATGGGCTTTAGAGGCTGCGGAAAAACTCGGCTTTGTATCAGGGCACCACTTTAGTCGTGCCGTAAACACTTGAAAATAAGATGGGCTTTAGAGGCTGCGGAAAAACTCGGCTTTGTATCAGGGCACCACTTTAGTCGTGCCGTAAACACTTGAAAATAAGATGGGCTTTAGAGGCTGCGGAAAAACTCGGCTTTGTATCAGGGCACCACTTTAGTCGTGCCGTAAACACTTGAAAATAAGATGGGCTTTAGAGGCTGCGGAAAAACTCGGCTTTGTATCAGGGCACGACTTTAGTCGTGCCGTAAACACTTGAAAATAAGATGGGCTTTAGAGGCTGCGGAAAAACTCGGTTTTGTATCAGGGCACCACTTTAGTCGTGCCGTAAACGCTTGAAAATAAGATGGGCTTTAGAGGCTGCGGAAAAACTCGGCTTTGTATCAGGGCACGACTTTAGTCGTGCCGTAAACACTTGAAAATAGGATGGGCTTTAGCCCCTGCCACAGCTAGAACCACAGCAAAACTGAGTTTTTCCGCAGCCTGTTTAGCCCCTGCCACCACCAGAACTACAACAAATATGCCCTTTTCCGCAGCCTCCTAAGCCCTCTGCCTCAAATCACGCCTTCAGCGTTACGTGCGTCGCGTTCTTCTGCGCCTTGATCGAAAGCTCCGCGGCGAGCAGACATTGAGTCTGATCCTGGGCGGTATGCGTCCGGTTCACGATATCCGCCACAAATTGCGGCCCGAAGGGCAGCGGCATAGAGTTGCAATCGATATACCGGCTCTCTTTGTTGTTCACGAGGAAGAGATTATTTCCTTCCTTCTTAACGGCGACATCCACATATTTGCGAATCTCGATATAGCCATCCGTGCCCAGGATGAACAACCTCCCGTCACCCCAGGTTCCCAACCCGAACGGCGTAAACCAGTCCAAACGGACATAGCCCAGCCCGGCGTCACCCCGCAGCATCATGTCACCGAAATCCTGGAAGTGAGGGAAGTTCGGATGCCGCACGTTCGCGACCTGGGAGGCAACCACTTCCGCCGACTTTGATCCGGTATAGAAGAGGAATTGGTCCAACTGGTGCGAGCCAATGTCGCACAAAATGCCGCCAAACTGAACATCGTCGTAAAACCATGCCGGCCGGCTTCCCGCCCCGCCGCCCCAGTCTCCCGGCCGTTGATTGATCTGGTGGGGAGCGATGTTGATCGTCTGAATTACCTTGCCGATGGCGCCCTTCTGTACCAGTTCGCCCGCGTACACAGCGGCCTTCACCTCAAGGCGCTCGCTATACATGATCGCGTAAATCTTCTTGGTTTTCTCGATCGTCTTGCGCACGTCGGCAAGCTGTTCCAGGGTAGTGATCCCTGGTTTGTCCGAGAGAAAATCCTTGCCCGCCTCCATCGACCGGATACCGATCCCGGCGCGCTGGTTGGCTTTCTCCGAGCTTAGGACGAGTTGGATCGTCGGGTCATGAATGATCTCATCTTGCGTCTTCACCATCTTGACGTCGGGGTACCGCTTGGCAAACGCTGCGAGCTTATCGTCCTCATCGCCCCACGCCGCCACCAACTCGCCGCCGCCGCGAGTGACCGCCCCGATCATTCCATTGATGTGGTCATGACTCATGCCGCACACGCCAAATTTAATGTGATATTTCGGCGGCTCGACGGCCGGCGCCTGTACCGCGTCTTCAACTACGTTTGTTCCCGACTCTCCGAGGGCCAGCCCACCGTGGCCCATCGCGGCCATCAATGTTGCCGATCCCATCCATCCCGCCTGTTTCAGGAAATCTCGCCGATCCGTCGTTTCCTTGTCCATATTCCTCCCAGTCTCTACGTGTGTGACGTCTACGCCGGCTGCACATAGAATCATACGCGTGCGGAGAGATCGACAGAGGATTGAGTGCGTCAATAAGCCGGAGCGTAGATGCTCCGGTCCGCCTTCAACCGCGCTGACACCAGGAGCGAGCCCGCGGGCGTCAGATGCCCGTAGTCTGACTGCAGCGGCGTGTCGGCATTCGCATACTCGGCACATTCCCTGCCGTGACAGAACATTTTGAAATAAGAAACATACTCGACACCCCACCGTTGCGCCAACGCACTCATCTGCTCGTCGAGCCCCTCTAGGTCCGTGAGCCGGTGCTTCAACGGTAGATCGGGGTCCCCGTTGCGAAGAGACGTGACCAGCAACCAAGGCAGGTCAGAATCGTATTGGACAATGGGCCCGAACAACAAAACATCGAAGTGACGCGCTTTCAGGCTTCGGACCGTGTCGTCGAGGCGGGGTAAGTCGTCCTCTTCCCACCGCGCTGCCAGCAGAATCCGGTCGGGGTGATGGGTGTTGAGATAATCATTAAAGACATAGTCCATCAACGGACGGCAAAACTCAGGAAAGAGATGCCGGTCGAGCCGCTGAAAAGGACTTGCATCAGGCTTGGCCCGCGCCGACGGCTCGCAACCGGATGCCGAAGCTTCTTGAAAATTGATATCGGGAAAAGTCTTTTGCAACCCATACCATAAGTGGGCAGCATGGCTGTCACCGATCAGGAGATAGTTCTTTTTAGAAGGGTCCTGGTGTAGGCAATGCGCTACATTGAATTTAGCCCCGCCCCCAGACTCAATGCTGCAGACCCCTTCCTGTCCCGGCGCGGTGTAGTCCACGAAAGAGGCGAGCGCCAGCTGCCGCTGTGAATATCTCGACGGAAGACCGTGCGAGACGAGGATCGTGCTGGCAAAGACCGCCAAAACCGCAGCGCTGGCAGCCGCAAACTGAAAGGCATACGCCCCCTTAAGCATGAGTTTGCCCTTGCGGAAAGGGGTCTCGATAAAGCGCCAGGAGAGCGTTGCCAACACAAAGGCGGCAATCACGATGCTCCCCTTGATCGCGTGGTTGGACGCGTTGCGGGGCTGGAGCATCGCCATGTGTTGGAAGAGAATGATGGGCCAATGCCATAAGTACAGCGAGTACGAAATGAGACCGATAAAGACGATCGGCTTCAGAGAAAGCAGACGCCCTACGATCGAGCTTCCTGTTTCCCCGGCAGCGATAATGAAGGCCGCCCCAGCGCACGGTACCAGGGCGGAAGCGCCGGGAAACGGAACGCTACCCGTATAGGTAAAGCCGGGAATCAGGATCGCCAGGAGTCCGGTCGCCGATAGCAGGTTTCTCCCAAACGCGGTCTCCACACGGGGAAAGACGTCGATGGCGAGCATCGTCCCCAACAAGAGTTCCCAGGCCCTGGTGGTTGGAAGGTAAAAAGCGGCGGTCGGAGACTTGTGCACGACCCATACGCTAAGCAGAAAGGATGCGGCAGCCACGGATAAAATAGCGGACTTGAACCTATTTGGGAAAAACCGTCTAAGAAACAGTAGGAAGAGTGGGAACAGGATATAGAACTGCTCTTCGACGGCCAGCGACCAGGTATGCAGAAGAGGCTTGTCCGCGTTGCTCGAAAAATATCCTGAGGTCGATAAGAAATAGAAGTTCGACAGGGAGAAGGTTGCCGCCAGTAGGGACTTGGCGAACGCATACAACTGGCTCGGCAGCATGTAATAGGAGTTCACGACGGCGGTGACCAGCATCATCACCATAAGTGCGGGAAGAATACGGCGGATCCGGCGCCGGTAGAACTCTTTGAGCGAGAAAGATTCAGTCTCAATTTCGCGAAGAATGACGGAGCTGATGAGGAAACCGGAAATTACAAAAAAGACGTCAACTCCGATGAACCCACCCCACGCAGCTGCAAATCCAACCGTGAATGTCTCTAAGTGATAGGCAAACACTAAGAGGACAGCCACTGCTCGTAGACCATCAATATCAGCTCGATAAGATTTGTTAGTGGTCAAAGTTCACCCTGACCATAGGTAATAAAATATGCTTCATGTTGCGTCAAGTTACTAACTTGAGGCGCAATGGTAACCTCCCTCCAATTCGGTTCAGCGAGACTAGACAAGCTTTAAGCAAGGCCGCCTTGAAGCCTCGATGACGCGCAGCGCAATCGACAATCTGGCTGCGTTCACGGCGCCATTACTGCATTTTGGTCACCGAGTTATGGTTACCCCCGGCTGACATAAGTAACCTTCTACCTAGCTCGTTGAGATATCCGGGGGCCCCTCGTTCTCACAAATTGCTGTTCCGCCTTCCCGTTTAGCGCGCTATGCGTGCCACGGTTTTCGAATCAAGAGGTGGGATAAAACGATCCAGATACCTCCAGGGGCAAAGAAGGCGAACTCCGCCACAGGCCGCAAGACTGGCATTGCCCGCGTCGCGGACAACACGCAATCGAACGGCTTGACCGAAGTGCCGGGATCACCCCGCCGATAATAGAATTATCCAGTGCGCGGCGGTCGCCGCCCTTACGCGGTCGGACTATTTTTTGAAAATCTTTCCCGAAATAGAAGCGGCATCCGCTTCGTCGACGACCAGCGCGATGTCATACGTCAGATACTGAGACCAGAACACAGCGTTTTCGTAGATGGCTTTTGGGTCGTCTGTTTCCATAAGGGTGAAGCCACCGCTGCCATCCGCCTTATGCCACCTTCCAAGCAAAGTAACGCTGGCCGGCAAAGCCCCTCTGCCCGCCAGGAAAAGATCAATCGCCTCGCGCCGGGTTTCCGGCCGTATGGACCACGTGCTCAAAAATTTCATTTCCGCTCGCCTCGTATGGAATAAGCCCGGGCGCCCGATGTGGATGCGCGCTATCAACTTCAGAAGCAGCGCAATTATACAAGTGTTTCGCCGAGCATGGGCTTTCGAGCAACCGCGACCCCAAACCTTCTGGCGCGCTGGATGGTTGCGATCTTTCCTGACAACGGACCGAGGGCTGTTCTCATGCAGCCCGTGAAGCCCGTACCTTCGGTCGGGACGACAAGGGGGGAGTGGTGCTTCCATCCAAGGCCGGCCTGTGGGAGGCAGGGACCAGCAGATCTGTCGATCCCACAAACCGATGTTAACTGGAAACACCGCCCTCCCCTGGTCATCCCGACCGAAGCGTACCCGAATTTCCTACCTCACAGAGCCAGCAACGACCACGGATGCGGCTCTCCAGAAAGAGAGCCGCCCGCACTTCATCAACGCCACGGCACTCAACAGGAAATCCTGGGGGAGCGTAGGGGAGCGACCTGCTGTTCCATCGCTCCCAAGAACCAATGCCGACTGGAAACACCACCCTCCCCTGGTCATCCCGACCGAAGCGTACCCGAATTTCCTACCTCACAGAGCCAGCAACGACCACGGATGCGGCTCTCCATAAAGAGAGCCGCACGCACTTCATCAACGCCACTGCACTCAACAGGAAATCCGGGGTAGCGTAGGGGAGGGGCCTGCAGTTCTCTTCGGAATCCCCATATGGCTGAGGGAAACGAGCCCTCATACAAAACGCCCGGCGCAGCACAGGTTTTTCGATCACCCCAAACCCAACCTGGCTTCCGCAACGCTGGTCGAAGCAGTAGCTTCTTCCATGAAATCAACATAATCATCTCGACGAATCGCTAATTTGGACAAGTCTGGTTGAACTTAGCCCACCACGGAGTGCTGGGTACCTGTCCGCCCCCGGATACACTCCCGCAGGGACAGCTGAAAGTCCACCCAACCTCAAAGCCTCCCCTAACTATTTCGCCATTCAGCATCATAATAGCTTCGCGCTATCTCCCCGGTAGAGACGTAGGCTGAATAACCATCATTCCAAGCGATACGACTGGGATCTCCATCACTCCCACCTTATCTCCAATCATGTCGTGAACCCCGATTCGCAAGTAGTACTCCCCTTTCGCGGGCACGGCAATTTCCTGTTGGTAGCGAACACCTTCCTTGAGCACCTGCTGAATAGCCGCTTGCTTCGCGAAAACGTTCACCTGGTTCGATTGCTGAGTAAACAGCTGACCTTCGCGGTCATAAACGAGAGAAACGAAATCGAGGTCAACCTGGCGCGTACCATCAGGCCGCTCCGGCATGGTGATATCGCCAGGATTAACGGCGTAAGCGACGGTGAGAAGGCGATAAGGAGGTTTCGATTTGGGCGAGCTCTTATTCCCCGCGGCTGGCTTATCGCTGGTCGTAGGATTCGCAACAACCATCGCATTGAATATGATCTCGCTCGGTGCAGGCGCGCCGCGCTGCATGGCAGTCCTCATAACGTCGGACTGCGCGATATCACCTACTCCTCTGGATGCCGGCTGCCCGTCCGGGCTATCGGCATAATAGCCGTCGCGGTAAGCAAGCCTGTAACCGCTCGCGGCAACGACAGAAATCTTGCGGTAGCTGCCGTCTTCCCGCTTATCGCTTGGGCTGTAGACCAGCGTGTAGTAGTGGGAACCGTCATCGATCGCCTGAGTGACCGCTTGCGCCAAATCGTTTCCGTTGGCAAAGGCTTTGCCTCCGGTAGCCTTGGCCATTCGCTCGCTCGTCGCGCGCTCATCGCGGACCATGGAGCCGAACAGATCCGTGTCCTCGTTGACCGCCGCACCTCCGTTGAGCGCGTACTTCGCAGCGGAGACATCAGAAAAGGGCGTGTTCGCGAGGCCGCGCAAGCCAACGGGATACACGGCCACCTGGCTGCGAGCCAGTAAATTCATCGTCTTCCGGAAGTCTGTTTGCAGGGAACCGGTGCCGCTGAAGAATCCCGCTGGGAAAGAGTTTGAGAACCAAATCAGATTTTTGCGGCCGGCCATGCCGGAAAGATAATGCGCAATCTGGCTCATCGCGCTGAGCGTGTACACGGCCCGGAAATGGTTCTGCTGCGTAGATTGCTCGCTCTCATTCTGGCGAGCAATCGTAGGGTTAGCCATTGGCATCTGGGCAACGCTGTCGGCGAAACCCATGGTTCCTATGGGATCGGCAAGGATCGGCGACGAATGGATTTCGAGTGCGTTCACGGCAGCAACAAGAACCGCCGGATCGGAAGTGAATCCCGCCACTAAGTTGAGCCGGCTGGTGAGCGTAAACAGGGCAAGGCGGGTTCCCGGCTTCATCGTTTTGAGGAAAACCAGCAACTGCTGCCGCGCGTACGCTTGCCTGTCCACCGGGGTATTCAGAAGATCGAAGAGCAGTAGATTTTCCGGGCCATCTTCTGTCACCGCAGGAAAGTTGGTGTAGACGTTGGGCGCCAGTTTCGGCATCGCAACAGGAGTCGCCGCTGCAGCCGCGGAATGCTCCTCGAAAAGACTAACTTCTTGCTGTATGCCGTTCTCGTAAACTTTGAAATCCCGCTGCTGCAGGCTGCGGACGGGGTTGCCATGGTCGCCGGTAACAATGACATCGACCGTCACGATCTGGGTGCCGGTGCGAAGCGTGGGGGTCGTCTGCGCGATGGTAACGAGAGGTACGGCGAGACAAATCCACCACGAGACTCGAGCGCGCATAGCCCTCCCCACGCGGCCACAAGTATACAGAATCATGCATGGTTGCCGATCACGGAGAACCTGTAGCTTCTTCTCCTAAGAAACAAATCGCCTCTCCCACCAACCGGGATCTTGACGGCTGCCCCATGTTCGCATCAGCTAACGTGGGCCGAATATGGATTCTTCGAATGCTTTCTTTAAACGCCTGGAAACGTTTGCGGATCTCCCCCAAGAAACCCAGCACCCGGCACCCACTATTCCGGCGGCAAAATCCTGGCGGATGCGTGGAACATGCTGTACTTCGAATACAAGTGAAGTTCGCCTGATATTTGGCCGGCCTGCGTCCAGATGAGCTCGACCTGCCATGGTAGCCAAAGCGCCAGCTTTAGCCCTGCAATGTCCACTTGTTCAAATCGAAGATCCGAGCTGAATCTCTCCAACTGGATCGCGGCTAAAGGGGCGAGAAGATCAGTCCTCAGGCGCACAATCCTGAATGTGCTCTCGTCAATCCACGCGACCCCTTGGTAAAGGAGCGGATAAGTCTGCCCGGAAAGAGTTACCTGGCCCGGCGTCATCACCCGGGCCGGCGACTGGGCAAATCCAATAACATACGTCTCGTGTCCGTACATTTTTTGCTGCCCTAAAAGGCGGTAGTCCGATTGAGCGGCGTTTGCTGAGGCCAGGAGCAACCATAGGTACTCAAAACCGATACCGTGCAGGATCTTCTGCTCGCGCTTTAGCCGTTTGCCGTTCGATGACTTCAGATCGGTTCGCGACTCCTCGAAGACCGGAGCACCCTCGCTCGAAGGATGAACCACGATCAAGTAGTCGAAATCTTTCCACGGCGTTTCCGTCACCAGCGTCAGGTGAAGGTTCTGCTCCAGCTGCTTCTCGTTCATCCCGAACTGCAGCGAATATTGTTGAAGGATGCTTCCTCCCCCAGAGAATCCCCGGCCCGTGCTGTGGAAGCCGCCGGCTCCTGGACTCTTAACATTGTTGACGTCCGCTTGGGCCACACTCTCTTTGGCGATCAAATCGGGCATCTTAGGCAGCTGCGCCTCGATGACCTCCCCGGTTTGCTTAAGGATCGACTGCAAAGGCAGCCCTCCTTTATCCGGTTTCACCCCCTCCAGCGGAGAAACTATCCTCTGTAGTTCAGGGAGCGTGCAATTCATGTATGGCCGGGCTTCCCCGTAGGCCATCGTTTGCTGCACGGCGCTTGCGTTCGGCAGTGAACTCGATTGGCCGTGGGCACTGAGCCCAAAGAGAAAGGTCAATTCAATCCCGGCCAACAACTTCCTGCGGACTAGCCGCGCTCCAGGAATCGGTCGTCTTGGAACCATGCGCATACTCCCGAATGGATTGCGCCTATCTTAAGCCCCTCGCCTTAGGAAAGCCCTTGATATCGAACCCAGGGCCAGCTTCTAACGAATCAAGCTCCCGTCGGCGCCAAACGGAACCATAACAGGGGTGGCCCCATATCTCACCGCGCTTTTTGTGGGGAGATGTGGGCGGGACGTGCATGGGTCTCAACCGAGGCTCATGAGCGCCTGCTCATCGCGACCAACTTGCGTATAGCGCACCGTACCTTGCATAGAATATCCTTCTGGACGCGAGGATTTTTCATTTCAAGTGTCGCGGTGAGGCAAGTATCGAGATGAAAGCGCTCCATCGCTTCGGTCCCAGGTCACGGCCCCGGCTTCCGTCGAATATCATCCTTGCCCTGGCTCTGGTCGCCCCCGGGTTGGCAGTGCTGGCAGCGTCAAAAAAATCAGCTCCCACCACGGCCAACGTCGACTGGCCCGGCTACGAAGGCAGCCCCGCGGGAAACCACTACACACCCCTTTCTCTCATCAACCAGAACAACGTTCACCAGCTAACGGTGGCTTGGACCTACGACATAGGCGCTTCCCTCTCTACCGCCAATCCACTGGTCGTCCACGGCGTCATGTATGTCATCGGAAAGAACGGATCGATCGCCGCACTCGACGCAACCACCGGTAAAGAAATCTGGGTCTCCGACCCCAAGATGGTGAGCCCTCGCCAGCGCGGCCTCGCGTTCTGGGAGAGCACCGGCCACACTAAAAAACGTATCGTCTTTTTCCTCATGAACCGCATCCGGCAAATCGACGCCAATACCGGAAAACTCGATACCACCTATAACGTCGACCTGAAGCAGGGCCTAGAGCGCGATCCTGAAACCATCTTCAACGTGCAGAATTCTTCTCCGCCCCGCGTCTGGCACGACACGCTGCTCGTCGGCTCCAGCCCCGGCGAAGAGTACGGCTCGCCGGTGGGCGATATTCGCGCCTATGACCTCAATACCGGCAAACTCGTCTGGCAATTTCATACGATTCCCGCGCCAGGGGAGCTGCATGCGGAGGAATGGGGTCCGAATCCGCGCGCTTTCAACGGAGGAACGAACAACTGGTCAGAAGCTTCGGTCGATGAGCCGCGAGGTATCCTCTACGCCGGCACAGGCGCACCCACTTATGATTTCTGGGGTGTCGATCGTCCCGGCGACAACCGCTACGCCGACAGCCTCCTGGCCATTGATATTCCTACCGGCAAGCTCTTGTGGTCATTCCAGGACATCCACCACGATTTATGGGATTACGATTTTGCATCCACGCCTGTTCTTTTTAGCGCGAAGAGTCAAGGCAAAGTGGTGGATGCTGTCGCGATCGCCGGTAAGACAGGCTTCCTATTTGCCTTCGACCGGGTAACCGGCAAGCCGCTCTTTCCCATAGAGGAGCGTCCCGTGCCACAGGGGGAGCACATGGAAGGCGAAAAGCTTTCCCCCACCCAGCCCTTCCCTACCGTGCTCAAGCCCTTCATCCGCCAGAACTACACCGCGGCTGACATCGATCCCGCAATCCCCGAGCCGGAACGGTCCGAGATCATCCAGCGATTCCACTGCGTTCGTTGGGAAGGTATGTTTACTCCTCCAACGGAAAAACCCACACTGCAGGCGGCCAGTTCCAACGGCGGCGCAAATTTCGGGATGACTGCGGCTGACCCTGTCCGCGGCCGTGTGTACGTCCTGGGCTTCAATATTCCCGACGTGATCGAGCTCAAGAAGTCCATGCCGCTGACGGGCGCCGGCAACAATCCCATGGAGCGGGGACGTGCGCTCTACCAGCAAAACTGCGCTACCTGTCATGGGCCTGATCGCACAGGCCATCCGCCCACCTTTCCTTCTCTTGTCGGCGTGGGTAACCGCTTGAACCCGGAAGAACTCACCGACTTCATTCATAATGGCAAGGCTCCCATGCCGGGCTTTCCCAACATTACGGGGCAATCGATGACCGATCTGCTCACCTACGTGAACAACGGTTTCATTCCGAGCGACGCTCCCGCGCGTAAAGCCATGAAGGGCCTGGCGGAAGGTGAGCCGAGATGGCGTACCGATTACGGCTACTGGTTCTCCAAGTCCACTGGAGACGGCGTGATGCGCCCACCGTGGACCGTACTAACTGCCTATGACATGAACACCGGCCAGATCCTCTGGCAGGTCCCCGTCGACAGCGATCCAAACTACCCGGATAAAACCATCAAGACCGGAACCGGCGATCTGACCAAGTTTGGCATCGTCGTGACTCCCAATCTGCTCTTCGTTCCTGAACCACGTCTGCAGAAGCTGATGGCCGTCGACCCCGATACAGGAAAGACTCTGTGGGAAGGCGACCTGCCACAAAAGGCGGTCGGCATCCCCGCAGCCTATTCGGTCCATGGCCGTGAATACATCGCGGTGCCCGCTGCCGGCGGAGTTGCTCCTAAAGCCGCCAAAGGCTCCGCGGTACCGGATATCCACAACCAGTTCGTAGTCTTTGCACTTCCCGATAAGCAGTAGCCGACTATCTCCCTGGTCACTCGATAACTCGCCAGGGATATAGACGGTGTCAACTTCTTCTGTACAAAAAAGCTTGAACTTAATTAACTTGACGTTGTTGGTGCTGGTGACTTAGCATCCCGCCCGAGCCTGTTACTCCCCCCGCCGAGCTCAATACCAGGAGACAATTTCATGTACAGAGTGTTTGTTTGGATCACTTTGCTTGCAGGCGTAATCGCGTGCGGGCATGCCTTGGCACAAAACTCTCAATTCGCTTATGTAGCCAGCTTGAATAACGACAATTTGCTGGGTTACAGGATCGATGCAGTCACCGGAGACCTGACACCCGTACCCGGATCGCCGTTCGCAACCGGACAACTCGGGAACAACCAGGTCGCCATCGACCAGATAGGCAACTTTGTCTATGTCGTCGGCGGCGAAGGAAACGTCGTTGGTTACAAGATTCAACCGTCCACCGGCCGGCTGACTCCCATATCCGGTGGTTCACTGAAGCCAATAAAGGTTGAGTCCATGGCAATCGACCCCTTGGGCCGATACGCCTACGCGGTGCAGGTGCAAGAAGGTGTTTCTAACCCGTCGATTTATGCCTACTGCATCGACCAGAGGACGGGACAGCTTTCCCTCCTACCCGGAACACCCCTCCCGGCTGGGGGCTCGATCGCCGTCGATCCGCTCGGGAAGTTCGTCTATACGCCGAACCAGAGTTCTGACACAGTCTCTGGATTCAGTATTAACCAGGCCAACGGCACGCTGAGCGTGATTCCGGGATCGCCTTTCACCGTCGCGCCCGACCCGCAGTCGATCACGATGGATTCCCTCGATCGCTTTGCCTACGTGACCCAGGCGGGCGGACCTACGTGGGCATTCGCCATCAACTCGGCCACGGGTGCATTGTTGCCGCTCGTCCCTCCGTCGTATAACACCGGCAGTGTTGGGTCACAAGCGGTGGATCCAAGGGGCCTGTTCCTTTATAGCGCCGGCCTGCAGGGGCTTTCTGGTTTCTCCATTGCACAAACCACAACGGGGATAAACAATGAGGCCGGCGGGTTGACAGCGATCGCCGGTTCACCCTTCGGCCCCGCGCCGGGTCCCGCCGTTTTTCCGGTTTCAGTCGCGGTGGACTACACGGGCACCTTTGCTTATGCGGCGTATTACACCGGCGACCTCCTAGGATTCAAGATCACTGCCGGCAGCGGCGTGCTGACGGAACTTCCCGGCTCGCCGTTGGCGGCCGCCGGCTCAGTTCCAACGATCGTAATTGCGCATCCGCGCGCCAATCCTTTGTTTACGGCAACCCTGGTCCCTCAGGGGATGTTTGGCCCGTATAAGAGCTTCACGGCTTCGGCTATCAACAATCTAGGTGAGGTCGCCGGGACGGCCGTGTTCCTGGGGAGCGAGCCTCTGAGTTCGGCTTTCCTTTACGACGGGACTGCAACCTCTGCCTTTGGTTTCCCGGGCGCCAATATCACCACCGGCAACGCGCTCAACGACAAAGCAGAGATCGTTGGCAACTTTTTAGGCGTTCCTATCGGACCCCAGCTTCTCTTGACCAAGTCTTACCTATACGTAAACCCGGGAGTCACCTTTTCGCTTGATACGCGCGGCGGCGGAGAGAGCACGGCGACGGGTATCAACGATGCCCAACATATTACAGGATCAATCTCCACCGGTACGTGTACCCCCATTTTCACAGACCAGTGCAATGGATCAGCCGGCCTGGGGGACACACATGCCTTTCTGGACCTTGGACTGGGACCCAACGATATCGGCACGCTGGGCGGAGACTTCAGTACAGCAGCCGGCATCAACCAGCACGAAGAGGTAGTTGGCAGCAGCAATGTAACCGCCGGTGGACCGAATCATGTATTTGTGTACAGTCACGGTTCGTTTCATGATGTGGGCATGTTCCACGGCTACAGCAGCCAGGGTACGGCGATCAATGACCGCGGCGACATCATCGGCGAGGCAAGTCCGCCCTCGGGCCCATCGATCGGATTTGTCTACCAGAACGGCGGGTTCGAACGTCTCCGTGGGCTCGAGGGGGGAACGAGCAGCTTGCCGAGTGGGATCAATCTGGGAGGTGACGTGGTGGGCTCGAGTAGCGTAGGAAGCGGTGGAGCGAATCACGCGTTTGTTTATCATCATGGAAAAGTGATGGACTTGAACGCCCTGGTGAGCCCTGTGTTGCCTCTGCTGACAAGCGCAGGCGGAATCAATGACAAAGGACAAATTGTTGCCAGTGGGCTGAACGGCACTCTGTATGTGCTGACGCCGATCGGTGACTTTCCGTTCTAAGGATCAGGGCGGCGGGAGACGCGGCCGGCCGGTCGCGTCTCCCGCCAACTCCTATCCGGGTCGGATACCATCACTATGGCGAATCAGGCGCAAGGCACTTCTGCTCCGCTAACATTCACGACGAATTGAGGAATGGAGATGCGGGTCGGGGAAACAAGACGGCAGAACTGACGGGATTGACAACCACGAAATACGTTGGCAATTCGTAGGAGCCAATCCTGTCAGTTCCCTTCGCGCATTTTGACATCGCTGAACAACTCAGTCGTGGACCGAAGGGAGACTTACCAAACTGCTCGTGCAGCTTACCGCTTTTGCGCTTCCAGCGAAGGCGCCGGTGTCTGTGCCGGTGAACGGATCCGTCGAATCCCCCCGTTTCAAATTGATGTAATCCGCCGTCAGCTGGCCGATGTTATAAAACGACGGGTCGGCACTGGTAACGCTGACCGTCAGGGCTTTGCCATCGCTCGAAAGGCAGCCGGTACCGCTCGTCGTTAAGATGACGGTGTCAGCGGTCTTGGTGAAGCCCGCCCACGCGGAGCATTTGCCTTCCGACGGCAGTGCGAAGCTAGGACCGACGAACGTCGTGCCGCCCCCGCCGAAGCCACCGTCTACCGAGATGCAGTAGCCTCCCGAGGAGGCGAAGCTGGACAAGGGAGACATCAGCCCCAGCAGCAGAAATACCTGGGCTGCCTTACGCCGTTTAGAGACTGCGGAGACGGCGGGGAGGAAGAAGTTGCGGATCTCGGTTTTCATGGTAGTTCTCCTTTTTGGAAGCGGCTCTAACCGCCCTCACTGAAGAACGCGGTCTGGCGCTCAAAAAGGGGCAAACAAATTTAAAAATTGTTTTGGAAGTTCTTCTTGCCACAAGAGATGGCTATTCCGTCCATTGCCAAACCTAAACAGAATGGTTATTCTGTTTTACATGCAGGGCTATAAACCAAGTCGAACCGCCGAATACATGGCACTCTTTCGCGCAGTCGAAACCTCTGAACCGGCAAATCGACGCCTGTTCGAAGATTCGTACGCGGTTCCGTTACTCGCCGGGAGATTGAGAGCTCTTGCCCAGTTCGCATACCTGCCGATCTTGGGAGGCGTTGTCAGAGCCTTCCTGGACTTCGGATGGCCAGGCACGAGAAGTTCTGGAGTCGTGAGGACGCGATGGATCGACGATCTGGTGCGAGAATCGCTGCGTTCCGGTATCCACCAGTTTGTCCTTCTCGGGGCGGGGTTCGATAGTCGCCCTTATCGTCTGGAGGAAGCTGCGAGCATACAGACGTTTGAGCTCGATCATCCTGCGACGCAAAAAGCGAAACGGGAAAGGCTGGCAATGCGAATGAAGACGCTACCGGCGAACGTATTGTTTGTAGAAACTGATTTTGAGAAAGATAACCTGCACTCAAAGCTAAAAAACGCCGGCTTCGACCAAAACCAGCCGGCACTCGTGTTGTGGGAGGGCGTGGTCAGCTATCTCTCCGAGCCGGCTATTGATGCAAACCTCGTTCTGCTACGCAACCTGCTTGCTCCGGGGAGCCGATTGATTCTGACGTATGTCCATCAAGGTGTTCTGGACGGGTCCGTGGCGTTTCGAACGGCCCGCCGTTGGCGTTGGTGGGTTCGGCGTGGCGGCGAACCCTTCATCTCCGGATTCGATCCCGGCACTTTAGCGAATAAGCTCGCGGGGTATGGATTTCACCTGCAAAGCGACCTCTCCACCGCCGATGCTGCCGGGCAGTATCGTGCCTCCCATGGCCGGCGCGAAAGTGGCTCTGAATTCTACAGAGTCGCGTGCATGGTCCGGACGGGTGCCTAGAGCATGCCGAAAATCAGCGAAGAAAGAAAGCAGGTGCGGCGCCAGGAAATTAGTGAGGTAGCGATTCGCTGCTTTGCACGACAGGGATTTCACCGCACAACCATGGAGGACATCATCTCTGAACTGCGGTCCAGTCCAGGCGCAGTCTACTGTTACTTTCGCGGGAAAGAAGAAATCGTCGCCGCAATTGCCGAACAGAGGCACGCTTGTGAATCGGCGCTTTTGATCGAGTCGCTGGCAATGGCAAGCGTTGCGGAAGCTATTGCGCATCTGGCATCCAGCTTCTTCGAGATCTTGCAGGACCCGAAAGAGATGGAGCGGCGAAAAGTCACCATCCAGCTATGGGCCGAATCCCTGCGAGATCAGCGCATAAGAAGCATCATCGAGCGAGGGATCCGGCAGCGCGACCTCCTGACTGCCGCGCTGCGTCGAGCGCAAGCGTCCAATCAACTGCCAGAAGATTTGGACGTAGACGCACTCTCAAGAGTGCTGCTCGGGCTTCTTCAAGGCTTCATTCTCCAGCAGGCCTGGGAACCGGCTCTCGATTCCAAAGCCTATCTAGCGACTGTCATGCGTCTACTCGAATCGGTCTTTATAAAAAGCCGCACGGAGAAGAAGCAACCCGGAAGAAAAACTAGGAGAGTGGGAAATACCTCCAATCCCAATGGGACGGCTGAACAAGGCGATGGTGGAGGGACCTGCAGTTCTCTCGATCCCACAAACCGAGGTTGAATAGAAGCACGACCCTGCCCCTATCATCCCGAGGAGCCAACATGCCTGCGGCAAGTTATGGGAGCAATGTACAGTAGGGGCCACCGCGCACTCGATGGGTGCCCCATGTTCGCGCCGGCTAACGTGGGCCGAAAAAGCCGGGCGAAGCCCCATCCAACGCTTTTGGTCGGTCCAGGCTACGGTTACTCATCCCGACCGAACCGAAGCGACACTGTCCTGACAACGGACCGAGGGTGCCCACATCTCGCTCGTGCAACCGAAGCTCAGACTTTCCACCAGCGAGATGAGACGCGAAAGGAACAAACGGAGAGTTCCGTCTGTTCCTTTCGCTCATCTTGATTTCCCTGAACAACTCAGTCGTGGACCGAAGGGAGACTTACCAAACTGCTCGTGCAGCTTACCGCTTTTGCGCTTCCAGCGAAGGCGCCGGTGTCTGTGCCGGTGAACGGGTCCGTTGAATCCCCCCGGGTCAAATTGATGTAATCCGCCGTCAGCTGGCCGATGTTATAAAACGACGGGTCGGCACTGGTAACGCTGACCGTCAGCGCTTTGCCATCGCTCGAAAGGCAGCCGGTACCGCTCGTCGTTAAGATGACGGTGTCAGCGGTCTTGGTGAAGCCCGCCCACGCGGAGCATTTGCCTTCCGACGGCAGTGCGAAGCTAGGACCGACGAACGTCGTCCCACCCCCGCCGAAGCCGCCGTCTACCGAGATGCAGTAGCCTCCCGAGGAGGCGAAGCTGGACAAGGGGGACATCAACCCCGCCAGCAGAAGTAGATGGGCTGCCTTACGCCGTTTGGAAACTGCGGAGACGGCGGGGAGGAAAAAGTTGCGGATCTCGGTTTTCATGGTAGTTCTCCTTTTGGAAGCGGCTTTATTTAACCGTCTTCACTGGAGAACGCGGTCTGGCGCTCAAAAAGGGGCAAACAAATTCAAAAATTGTTAATCGGTCTCCCCCTTCACCGTTAAGGCAGCCGGCTTGCCTTGACCGCCGCTGTTCCGCTGCTGCTGCCGATTGTGATCGTCACCGCTACCGGGTTGGTCGCCGCAGTCAGGTTCTCAGGCGCCCCTGCCGCGGCAAGACCGTATCGGTTGCTACCCAGGGGCGTGATCACCACCCCCGTAGTCACCCCGTTGATAGTTCCCTCAAACGTGTAGATCGCGCTCGCCCCTTTGCCTATCTGTTTGAGGGAACCGGCCGGAACGGTCACCGTGTAGCTGGCGATCTGCAGGGTCAACGCCTCCGTCGTTGGATTGAATGCCGCGCTGCTCGCGCCGGGCGTCAAGACCGCCGTTAGCTCGTAGCCATAGGGCTTCAGGGTAAAGATAGCCAACTGGGCGCTGAACGATGCGAAAGGCACGCTCTGGATCAGCTCATACGCACCGATATCGCACCCCCTGCCTTGCGGACGGCCCACACCACGTTGGTCTGTGCTGACTGGACTGCTGTTTATGGCGGTGCAACTAGCCAGCGGGATTGCGTCCACCGCCGGGCTGGTGGGCAGTAGCGCAATGGTCTGCGTCGGGCCGCCGTTGTTTTGCAAACCTTTCGGATCAAGACCGGCGGGGGTGTTGCTCAGGTTGCCAGTCATGCTGCCGTCGCCGAACTCGAAGATGCCGGACCCGTCGTCGGACAGGTTGTAGCCCTGCGAGATAAAAACACCAACTAAATTTCCCCCCGTGTTGCCTGCCAGCAGGGTGTTCTTGAGTTGGGCGCCAGGGCTGCCGTCAGGGGTGTCGTCCGCAATACCACCCCCGGTATTGCCGGAAATCGTGCTGTTGGTCACGAGCAACTGACCGAAGTTGGCCAAGGCGATGCCGGTGTTGCCGGAGAATGTGCTGTTGATCACCGTCGCGACGGCTACGTTTAAAATACCGCTGCCGCCGTCCGCCGTCGCGGAATTACCGGAGAAGGTGCTGTTGCTCACCGTCAGCGTCCCGTTATTCTCAATCGCGCCGCCGCCGTCGCTGGGCGCGATCGAGGAATTGCCGGAGAAGGCGCTATTAGTCACCGTCAAGGTGCCATTGTTCTGAATACCGCCGCCGCCGGATCCACCTGGCGGGGCGGGCTGGATCGAGACCACCCCGTCCTCAATGGTGAGGCCGGAAAGCGTGACGTTTGTCCCCGAGCAGGTATTAAATACCGGCCCATTGTTCTGCCCACTGACGGCGATTTGCGAGGCGCCCTGAATCGCCAGCGTCTGCCCATTGCAGATGCTCAGCGTGCTGGCGAGCGGAATCGTTCCGCTCAGCCCCGAAGCGAAGTCGATGATCGTGCCCGAAGGAGTAGCAGCACTCTGCAGGATCGCCGCCCGCAGTGAGCCGTTGCCGCCGTCAGCCAGATTCGTGACGGTGAGGGTCGTTTGCGCGTGCGCAGCCGGCAATAAAGCTAGTGTCATGGCCGCGGCAACCGCCGCCGCGCGTACTGGCGAAACAAGGGCAAGCATCTCGAAACGCATTGAGAAAGACCTTTCCTGTGGATTTACCGACCTGGCCGTCATGCTTAGTACCGCGGCAAGAAAAGCGCGGAGAGGCAGCTGGAGACTCCGCGCTTTCTGCGTCTTCAGCGACCTCCGATCAAAAACCAAAGCCATGCGTCGATCGATCTTCCCTTTGCACTCATGTTTTCGCCTCCTTTCAGTTCTTAGGTTGGAGCCAACTTAGGCCACGCTCGTGGAAGAGGCAATGGAAGCAGGAGGAAAAAGAAGTGAAATCGGCATGAAAAGCTATATTGTTGATAATTAAGCAGATAAATCGTTCTGGAACAGGTTGGGTCGCTGTCCGGCGTGGGGTATAATCGCCCTCTACTTGAAAAACGGCTCCCGAATATTCCGCTTCGAACGCAATGTGCTGGATATCCCACGGTATGAACTGCGGCGCGGCGGCCGGCCGTTGCGGTTATCGCGAATTCCCATGGAGTTCCTGATCCTGCTCGTCGAGCAGCGCGGGAAGCTCGTCGAACGGGAAACGATCGCGGCACACTTGTGGCCGGCCGACAAGGTTTCAGTGGATGTCACCCAAGGCATCAACTCTGCCGTGAAGCGTGTCCGGGCGGTATTGAATGACGACGTCGCAAAACCTCGATTCATCGAGACGGTCGTTGGCAAAGGCTATCGGTTCATCGCGGACGTGGAGTGTGTTGAAGCCGAGCCACCTGTGCCCGTTTTGCCGCTCGAGCAGCAAGAATCCAACGCACCTGATTCTGCGACCCCGGAAGAACCGCGCGCGGATGAATCTTTAGCGGCGCCGCAGCCTGACCGGATGTCGAAGTGGGTCCTCTCCACAGCATTGTTGTTAACCCTCGGGGGCGCCCTATGGTCCGCGCTGCCGCTGCGCACGGAAAGGAAGCCCGAACCTGTCTTTCGGCAGGTCACTACGCTGGTGCCGGAAAACCATGCGACGGCCGCGGCCATTTCCGCTGATGGAAGCCTGACCGCCTTCGCCAACGTGGATGGAATATTTGTCAAAACCAAGGGCGGCCAAACGACCGCTTTGCAGCGACCTCCCGATTTTGTAGCCGACCAGTTGGCCTGGTTCTCCGATGGCACCAAACTCGTGGCCAGCGGGTTCTCTTCGCAAAGCTACATACCGGCCATCTGGACTGTGCCGGTCACAGGCGGCCGGGCAACTGTTGTTCGGCTTCACGCGCGCGCAGGCGTTCCCTCACCCGACTGCCTCCACATCGCATTTGTCACCGAGGACCGGTCGGAGATCTGGACCATGGGACCCAGCGGAGAGGAAGCACACCGGATTGTGGCTGGGCCCAGCCAGGACACATTTCCCTTGGTGTTCTGGTCGGCGGATGGGCAGCGGCTCACTTTTCAGCGGCGCCACTATACCCCAGAGCGCCGCAGTCCCAATTTTTCAGAGACCAAGGTGAAGTTCGACGTTTATTACGACCGCAGTTATGAGTCGGTAAATCTAGCCACAAAAGAGACGACGGCCAAGGTGCCCGAGTTTTGGATGAATTCTGCCGCCGCATTGGCCGACGGCCGTATTCTGCTCCTCCGGTGGGATCCTCCGGGCTCCGATGCCCTGCAGTTGTGGGAAGTCAAAACCAATCCGCTCACCGGAGCTTTCATCGGGAGCCCGCGGAAGATTGGCAACCCGATCGATCAAAACGAACGTTTGTACATCGACGGAATGACTGCCAGCACGGATGGGAAGCACATTCTCCTGCTGAGGCATTCTTTCGAAAACGCAATCTTCGTGGGACGCTTCCATGAGTCTTCGCCGAAGGTCGACGACATTCACCGCTTGACTTTTGACGATCACACCGACTTTCCGCACGCCTGGACCCCGGATAGCAAGGAAGTCATTTTTCAGTCGAATCGTGATGGAAGCTGGGACCTGTTCAGGCAGCAGTTCGACAAACGCACGCCCGCGACGATCGTCGCGACACCGCTTACCGAGGTTCTGCCGCAGTTAGCTCCCGGCGGGAAGTGGCTTTTGTATTTGGCGCGACCGGCAGGCGCGAATTATTCAGACGCAAAATTGATGCGGGTGCCTGTGGATGGAGGAACTCCGGAGGAGGTCGCGATTGGGGGACCTCTCGACGAATTTCGCTGTGCACTCAATCCGGGCGCGCGATGTGTTCTTAGGACGACCACGCAGGGGGACCACTACTCTTATTTCGACTTGGACCCCATCCGTGGAAAGGGGCGCGAGTTAGCGCGGACAAAATGGACTCCGGAAGTATTAGGAGATTGGGATATTTCGCCCGACGGCACTCAGGTGGCTATCCCGAACCACAGCGCGCGGGTTGGAGAGATTCGCGTCGTGAATCTAGATGGTAGAGGTGAGCACGCAACCGAACTCAAAGGCCTGACGGATCTCAAGGGTCTTGTCTGGGCGCCTGGTGGGAATGGTTGGTTCGTGTCCCTCAATACGACTGTGGGGAACCGGCTGTTGTATGTGTGGCCGGGCGGTCAAAGCCGTCCGTTGGGTGACATTTCAGGTTGGGCCGTACCTTCGCCCGATGGGCGCCGCGTGGCGTTCTTGAATCGGATCACGTCGGATAATGCCTGGATGCTCGATCGGTAGTCGCAATCACCGCGATTCAGTCGCGGCCGCCAAAATATACTTGCGCAGTTCCGGCTGCTTCTGGGCCAGTTGCTGTGCGACAATCCGTCCAAAAGTCTTCTGGCCCATCGGGTTCAGATGCGTTCGGTCGATTGCGGTTTTGCCTACGGCAAGCCGTTCTTTTTCCTGGTCCACTGCGTTAAAGCGATCTGCGTCCGCCTGCGTCATGTGGTTCAGCATAGTGGTTGAGATCGCATTTAAGTCGATGACGCTGACGTGTTCCTCCAAACCGACTTTCCTCGTACTTTCCGCGTAGTCTTTCAAGTCTTCCACCACGGCTCCATCTTTATAAGTACGACGCGACAAAGAAGTGACTAACACTGCTTGGGCCCCGATCGCCCGTGCATCCGCGATGTACTTTCGCAGATTTTCCGCGAAGGTTGTGTTGGGATCGGTCTCCCGATCGACGCCCTTCCCCTTCATATCATTGTGGCCAAACTGGATGAGATAGTAATTGCCCTTTTCGGCAAGCGCCTTGCTCCACGCTCCTTCTGCGATAAAGCTCTTCGAACTGCGCCCATTGAGTGCGTCATCCACGCAGGCAACATTCGGCGTCATTGCCGCGCAGAATCCCGGCCCCCATCCGCCTCCCGTTGCGACGGTCGAGTCGCCGACGAGCACAATCTTGACGGCAGCCTGTTCATTAGCGTGAGTGCTACCGCTACCGAATCCCGCGAGCGCTATTAAGGTCAGCGATGCTGCAGCCAGTGGTGTAAGCAGATTTTTCACGCTACCTCCCGATGCAATCACCTTATCTCAACGTTTTGCGATCTGTCCTGCCGACCGAGGGAGGGGGAGCCTTCCTGTAGTTCCCACGCACCCTCTTTAGCCCATCACGAAAGTCGTGGGCTGATACAAAGCATGAGTTGTATGAGGGCTACGGCCTTCATAGTCTGGGCGGGAACTGGATCTCAGGACCAACAGAACCTGACGGGTGCCCCATCCAATGACCACGTGTGCGGCTTTCTGTGAAGGACCGTGGCTATTCCGCGGAATGCAGCGGGGGCTGCGAACGGACCAGGGTCCGGTGGCGACGCATAAACAACACCAGAGCCCGCCTAATGATCGCGGCGAGCAGGGGCATTGCGATTGCCGCCAAAAGGCTCCACACAATAAGCGCATGCCATTCCCACTGCCAAATTGCCTCGACCAGATGCAGTGGATGATGACTCAGGTGCTCGAGTTGGCGCCTGTCCAGGGGAAGCCGTCGGGTGTGAAAAAGATGTACGCCCAATTCGATGAACGGGATAAAAAGCAGCAGGTGGAGCGGCGCCACCGCATGAGAACCGATTTGCGATGCGAGCTGGTTGAGACCGAAAGCCCAGGCAAGCATCACGACCAGCAGTGTGGTAATCCCAACGGATGGGTTTATTCCGATGATCATCCCCAACGCCAGGCTCCACGCCAGACGCCGAGGCGTCACCCCACCGCGTAGTTGACGAAGCAGCGGACGCAGCACCCGGCAACGAAAGAACTCGCGTACTGACTCAGGAACCAGCACACTCCGTTGAGACGCTCTGCGGCGGTTGTTGGTTGTGAATTATTCCGATCGCAGCGCCTCCATCGGTTCGACAGAAGCCGCGCGACGGGCGGGGATGACCGATGCCGCAAGCACCAGCAGGAAGATGGAGACTGCCGAAAGTGCGATGACGGCCGGATCGACCGGGTCGACCTGGAACAACATGGAACGCATCAGGCGGGCGGCAAAGATAGCACCGATCGCGCCGATCGCACAACCAACCAATCCAAGCCTGGCGCCAGAAACGAGAATCAGCCGCATGACGCTCACGCGTTGCGAACCAAGAGCCAGGCGAATAGGCCGCAGCAACACGCCTTCGACGATGGAAAAGATGGCGGTGGTTGCACCGATGCCGAAGGCCAGCGTCAGGATCGCGGTTAAGGTGAATCCTGGCGACGTGACCAATCGCCGCAGCGCATAACGCAAGTCCTGAAATAGGGATTCCATGGCAGGCTCCAGATCCACAATAGCGCGGTTTTTAGGTTGTGCTTTCGATAGTGCAGACCGCTAAGCACTCACCGGCGTCTAGTGAGTTCGGCGCGAGCCGGCTATCAGGATGTCGACCAGGCGGCGCGCGGTTTGCTCCCAGCCAGGATCGTAGGCCGTATGAAAAATGCCTACGAGGGCACGAACAAGGTCGTTCGGATCGGTGTCGTGGCGGAGGTCACCACTGGCGATGGCCCGTTGGACGAGCCCGGCAAAGGCGTCGCGGATAAGACCGCGGGATCCCATGATGAGCCGGGAGGAGCCGCCGGCAACCGTATCCATTGCGGGCACGATGAGCATTTTTCGCGCAACGTGGTCAATAAAGAGAAGCATCCACGCACGCAGGGCTTCGAGCGGAGGCAACGTGGCGGCGAAGCGCGGGCCGGCATCGGCGAGTTTCTCGACTTCACTGCGGTAAACGGCTTCGATGAGGGCGTCTCGCGTTGGGAAGTGCCGATACAGGGTGCCGGAACCGATGCCGGAGCGGCGCGCGATGTCGTCGAGGCTCGCGGCTGCCCCAACGCGGGTGAAGACCTCCTTCGCTACCTCAAGGATGCGTTCACGGTTGCGCTTCGCGTCGGCGCGGGGTCTGCGGGCGGGTTGAGCTGGCGGCAGCTTCTTTTTCGGCATGGCAACGGCACTCGCAAATTTTCTGCAACCGGGGACTGTCTCCGTTTATCTTATACGGGGACTGTCTCCGTTTTATTTGGCGGAGGCCCAGATGTCAATTGGCCAGGCCGTTACCGGTCGTGCCGCAACCGGAGGGGTGACCATGCGAGTATTTGTGACCGGAGCAACGGGGTTTATTGGAACCGAGTTGGTGAAGGAGTTGATTGCGGCAGGGCATCAAGTGCGCGGGCTTACGCGCAGTGTTGAGGGTGCGGAGCAGTTGAAAGCAGTGGGCGCGGAAGTGCATCACGGCAACCTTACAGATCTGGACAGCCTGCGCACCGGAGCGACGGGTGTGGATGTGGTGGTGAACCTGGCGTTCAGCCACGATTTTGCGAACTTCGCGAAGAACGCCGAAGACGAAATCAAAGCCATCAGAGCTCTGGGTTCGGTGCTGGAGCCCGGCAAACTGCTGGTGGTAACTTCGGGCACGGGGTTGGCGAGCGGCGGTCCGGGACATGTGCGCACGGAGAGCGATCCGCCGGTAGACATGCCGGCGATACCGCGGCGTCCGGAGAAAGCGGCCCGCGAGGTAGCGGCGGAGCGAGGGTTACGTCTCGCAGTTGTCCGCTTGCCGCAGGTGCACGACACCCGCAAGCAAGGGCTGGTGCCGTATGTGACGCAAGCGGCGCGAGAGAAGGGTGTGTCCGTATACGTGGGCGATGGCGCGAATCGATGGGCCGCTGCTCCGCTGCAGGATGTGGCGCATCTTTACCGGCTGGTGGTCGAGAAGACCGGCGAGGGCGTGACCGTGTATCACGCGGTGCAGGAAGAAGGCGTGTCCATGCGTGAGATTGCCGAGACGATTGGCAAGGGGCTGAAGGTGCCGGTGGTTTCGATTGCACCGGACAAAGCGGCTGAGCACTTTGGCTGGCTCGCACACTTTGCGGGCACCGATATGCCGGCCTCAAGCGAGTGGACGCGCAAAACGCTGGGTTGGGAGCCAAAGGGACCCAGCCTGATCGAGGACCTGACCAATATGAAGTATTTCTGACAGCAACTTTGACCACCCTGATTCAAGTGGGCCCCGAATCCCCGGGGTCCACGCCCTCCCTTCCCTTCAAAACCCCGGTTGTAACGACAGGGGGTGCCCTGGGCACCCCCTATCTCGCACGTTTTGGTGCGAGATAGGGGAAAAGCTGCCCTCAACCTGTAGATCCTTCCCACATCTCGCAAAGAACGCGAGATGCCCCGAATTTCCTGTCTGCTTATGGCCGGGTGCGGCCACGCTGGCCGTGGGGCTGGTAATCATGCGCACGGGTCGCCCACACCGGTCAACGCTTCTCCTCAGCTCAGGAAATGCTGCCAGCCTAGAATGCGGCTCGACCTCTGTCGACGGAGCGGTTCCCTGGATGGCCGCGACACGGCGGCAATATATATGTAACACCAATTGTATCTAACAACGCTCGCTGAAAAGGGTGTTGATGTAAACCATTGTGGATGCCTGGCGGTGACATTGTGCTGATAAGCTTTTCAGTACATCCCTTCGGGCCTCAATGTTACGAATTGGCAAAAGGAGTTTCGGATGAACCGCTTCCTGAGTTTATTGGCGATCATGGTGCTATTACCGGCGGGGACCATCGACGTACAGGCGCAAGGGGGTTCCACCACGGAGCAAAGGTCAATTGGTCACGCCGTGGTCACGGAGTACCTCACCGCGTCCCAAGCGAGCCTTCCTCAAGGACTGGACGTCGATAACAAGGGCAACCTCTGGTATGCAGAAACCAACGCAGGGAAGATTGCTCTATTGCGGCGCGACAAAACCGCAGCGGAGTATGCACTGCCTCGCGGAGGACAGCCCTTCACCTTAAAGGCAGGCCCGGATAGCATCTGGTTCACAGACAGTGCGAACAACGCCATCGGCTGCCTGACTCCGGCCAGTGGCAACATTCAGGAGTTTGCTATTCCTTCCGGCTCTAAGCCTATGTTTCTCCAGATCGCGTCCGACGGAAGCATCTGGTTCACCGAAACAGCCGGAATCGGCCGGCTGGCGGCCGACGGCACAACCTCGGAATGGTCCATTACTCTGGAACACCCTGATGACAACGTCGAGCAGCTCAGCATCGATCCGTTTGGCAACATATGGTTTACCGAGCGCAATTTTGACGGGACCGGCCCAGCCGGAACGAACAAGGTTCGTCGTTTCGATCCAAAGAAGAACGTCATGAGTACCTACCTGGTGCCGACGTTTGGCGGCAATCCGACGGGAGTGTACGCCAATTCCGATGGAACGATCTGGGTGTCGGAATACTTCGCCAATGCCTTCGCGTTGTTGTCTCCCCGGACGGCTCCGCATACGGATGAGGTAGCGGCCCCGCATTCGCACGCGGGTGTCAGCGTTTCAACCGCAGTTCCCCGCACACCGTTGGGGCACCAGAAAGGCGCCGCTAGCCCGGAGAATCCTGTTGTTAACCCGGCGAAACCAAAGCTCACTCCTGGCTGGATCGAATACTTCATCCCGACCGCAAAAACAGAAGCTGAAGACATGCGCGTGGATGCGTACGGACGCCTTTGGTACGAAGGAGATACTGGCTATCTCGGAGTGCTGAATCCGTTGACTGCGGTATTCCAGCAATACAGTATCCCCACGCAGGATAGCGGCTATTACAACATCGCTCTCGATCACAAGACGGGCACGCTGTGGTTCACGGAAGCTGCCCTCTCGGGAACAACTCCTTCAAAGGTGGGCAAGCTCGAGGCAGGAGGCCGGTAAGCCAGATCCGATAATCCGAGGGCATTTTACTAACGCCCTACATAGTCTCTGAAGAGATACGCACCGCTGTGGGGTTCTGGGATCTCTAGTTTTCTACGCAGATCCTCTGTCATGAAAATGGTGAGACTCGAAATCTCGTGCATACCCCGGAGGCGGAAGATCTTCCATCCCTTGTCCACCAGTTCCAGGAGGTACGGCATCGTTCCAAAGCCATAGTCGCTTTCGAGCGAATCATGCCAGCATAGGCAGGCACTGCTATCCAGACTCACGAGCGCCTTCTCGGTGTCGTTGCGTATTCCCTCGTAAGAATGGTCAGCGTCGATGAACGCCAACTGCACCTTCCGGTCCAGAACGCCCTCCCAATTCCTGCTGTTAATTAGAATTTGCCGTACCCGATCGGATTTTGGTACAAATGGACGGCTCTTGTTCGTCGCGTAATCACTGCTACAAGTCACAGGGCTTTCATCATCCGGCAGATCAAGGGTATAAATCACGGTGTCCGCAGGAGCATTGTCGTAAAAATGCCAGGTCGTCCCCCCTCGATACGTACCTATTTCCAGGATTGTGGCCGGTCTGATCTTTTTCACCAAAGCGCACAGGATAAACTGCTCGATGATATTCGGACCACCATCCAGCGCTGTTCCGGGCATCAATTTTACTGCGCTTGCTGGATCAATCGGCATTCTCGGAAACATCTCGCGGAGGTAGAGACTCGGAATGGGAAAATGAATATCCTGATAGGTCATACGGCAGCGCACACCTAATTCAATCGCCGTTCTGGTCGGCAACAGCATGTTTGAAGTCACCTGCGCCAAATTCCTGTAGTGCCGGACTACAGTCTTGATCTGCGATTTCATTGGAAGTCTCCTGTGGAAGTTCTTCCATGAGTAATCGACTAGCAATTGTTACAAGATGAGGAATTTGTCCCCAGGGGTTGGGAGAGGACGGTGTCTTCGTTTCCTTCTGGCACTCATCTTCGCGTTGCGGTTCATCGACGGTTGCACTCGAAGAAGGATGACCGATGGCGGCTTGGACCACACACCATTTGGGATTTATTTCGCTTGTCGCGGATCCCTGTCCAGAAACACTTAATAATTAAAAAGTTTTCATGTACTCGCGCGAGTATCTACGGCACTCGTCTTATCCAACACTCGCTTCTCCCCCGGGTTATGCCCAGGGCCTTCATCCGACGGCTCTTTTATCGCCGTGTCTCCGCAGAGACTGCAAGTAACAACGCCGGCAGGCTTCCGGATACGTATCAGTGCCGACCACAAATATCGCCCCCTTCGTCCATGTATCTTCGAAACTTTCTTATTTTTTGTTGACATGACGATTACGTTTGTCGATAATCGCCGGGCTTTCACGGGCTGAAATTTCGCTGTCTGCAAAGGTCAACTGAACTCGATTTCAGTCTCCACCGGGTCCGTTCGCGGATCGCTGAACCCTGCGGTAAAACGAGGAGTTAGTTCGCGATGTTTTCAGGCAAAGCCTTTCTTATCTTCTTACTCCTGGCGTCACCTGCGATTCTGATGGCGCAGGAATCGATCATCCCTGTTGTCTACGATGCGAGGGTGAACGCGCAAGGAACACAAATCACGATTAATGGAATTGGATTTGGGAACAGACAACCCAATGTGTCGCTAGGCACAGCCGCACTCACCGTCACCGCGCACAGCGATACCAGCATCACCGCAAATATCCCAGCGGCCACCCCCGCCGGAGCATACCTGCTTGACGTTCAAAATGGGCAAACACGACTCTTCACGTTGTTTACGGCAACGATAGGACAGATCGGACCAACTGGACCCGCTGGACCTGCGGGACCTGCCGGCGCGCCTGGGCTTCAAGGACCGGCCGGTTCACCCGGACCTGCTGGACCGACCGGCGCACCGGGAGCCGCTGGCGCAGTTGGACCGGCTGGACCCGCGGGCTCTGTCGGACCTGCCGGGCCGACCGGCGCACCGGGTGCTGTTGGACCGGCTGGACCTGCTGGCTCCGTCGGACCTGCCGGACCCACCGGCGCACCCGGAGCCGCTGGTGCAGTTGGACCTGCTGGACCCGCTGGTGCAGTTGGACCTGCTGGACCTGCCGGACCAACCGGCGCACCGGGAGCCGCTGGCGCAGTTGGACCCGCAGGCCCCGCTGGCCCCTCTGGAGCTGCGGGACCAGCAGGCCCTGCTGGTCCCGCTGGACCTGCCGGGCCTGCAGGCGGCGGCATATCCGGAGCGACCTACGTCGCCAGCTTTACCAATCCCGGCTCTGGCGCCGGCACCACCTTCTTCGCTTCGCCGACCACGCCCAGCGGCGGCACCGATATCTCAAAGAACACCGCGATCGCAAATTCGTCGCAGGCTAACTTCCTAACTTCGCCGGTCGCCTGCACCGTGGCCGCGCTGAATGTAGGGGTCAACAATTACAACGCTTCGGGCACCGATACCACTACGATCAAGGTTTACAAGAATACGGTCGCGACTACGATGACCTGTTCCGTGACCACCGACGGAAACGGTTTGGGATGCACGGATTCGACTCACACCTTCACCGTCGTCCAGGGGGACACGCTTGCCCTCGGGTTTACGGAAACGAACAGTGCCCCCTTCAACATGGTGACGGTGGGACTGGTCTGCCAGTAATCGCGGCGGTCGTCGGGTCGGCCGCGGCATGGCCGCGCGCAGTGGACGCCCATGCGTCGCGACCTCAATCCTGGCCTTGGCACGGCCCACATCCCGTGCCTAACAGAAAGGAAAGAGAGTAATGGATCCGTATATAGGCACCATCCTGATGGTTGGTTTCAATTTTGCGCCGATTGGCTGGGCACTGTGCAATGGGCAAATTATGTCAATCGCGCAGAACACAGCCTTGTTCTCGCTGATTGGCACGTATTACGGCGGCGACGGCGTAACCAATTTTGCGCTTCCGAATCTGCAGGGCAGAGTTCCTATTCATCAAGGGCAAGGCGTCGGCTTGAGTCCTTATGTTCTTGGCAGCATCGGCGGTACGGAAAATGTCACCCTACTCACCCAGCAGATGCCGTCGCACAACCACTTGATCAACATAAACAACGCTGCTGGCACCTCTCCCGATGCGACCAACAAATTTCAGGCGGAGGCAGCTACGGGTGATCCCCGGAATCCGTCGTTGATTTCACAATTTACGACCTCTGCCACCACCGGAACGATGGCGCCGACGACGGTATCCATGGCCGGAGGCAACCAGCCCCACGCTAACATTCAGCCCTATCTGACCATTAATTTCATCATCGCTTTACAAGGGATCTTCCCGTCACGCAGCTAGACCAGAAAATCGGACGGAAGTGACTCTAATCTGGGTTGCACCTCTCTTGAGGTTTGCGGCCAGATCAGGGTCATTCCCGTCACGTCCCGATTTTTGCGATCCCGGCTCATGTACCCAGATCCGTGACGGTAAAGTTACTCGCTTCCCGGTATGAAGATGAAGCCTTGGGTACTGGTCCCCTTGATGTAGTAGCCGGTGACCATGTTGAGGTTGTTAAGGCTGAGCGGCATTGTGCTCGTAGCCCCCGGGTATTGGAAGGGCATGAGCTCGCCATGCAAAGGCTTGATAAAGGTGACGGGAACGTTGGCTGCGTTGCGATAGGTGCCCATCGTCGTACCCGCATCGTTGATGGTTATATGGCACTCCTCGGATCCGGGAATATCCAGCGTGGTGATGACGCCCTCCCGGTCGCGCATAAAGTACAACAGGTCAGCCAGTTTTTTTTGATAGCAACCGACAATGGTCCCCTCGGCGTTGATGCCAGTGGGCATGGTCCACACGCTGCCGTCGACAATAATCGGGGTCGCACTCTGAGAGATGGGAAATCCGGGAACACCGTTCCCCGTCCACAAAAAGCCTTGCTCGGTTATGAAACCTTGGGTGGTGAACCCTAAGATGGCGCCGGAAGCATTCAAGCCGGTCACACTCTCAAGGTCAGCGGGCACTGAGCCGCCTGGGGGAAACTTCTCGACAGTCCCGGAGGCAGAGCGCATGAATCCCGCCGAACCGGGTCCGTCATTCTCGTTCCCAACCACTTCTCCCGCATCGTTGATGGCGATCGGCTCAACCCATAGCTCGTGAGTGTCCCCGTATCCGTTCGCCGTGTTGCCGAAGGTGCTGATGGTTCCATCGGCGGCGCGTACGAATCCCTGTGGCACGGCCCCGTAAAAAGATCCTTGATAGACCGCCGGTGGAGGAAGCAGGTAGTACCCCGTGATGTCGCCGGCGTGGTTGATACTCACAGGCAGCGTGGACTGCGCTCCCGGAACAGCGAAGGTGGTGATGGTTCCATCAGCGTCGCGCACAAAGCCGCGGGTGGCTGCCCACGTGGTGATGTAGTAACCGGTGACGACCCTGAGGTCGTTGATGCTCTGGGGGTAGGTTGCCGTGCTGTCGGGCGCCTCGAACGAGAGGTAGAGGGGAGCCTGGGCATGCAGGCCAGCGCATACGGCCAGGAGACATATTCCCATGAGACAGATTTTTTTCGACAGGGAGACCGACATTTGTACACCTCGACTTGGAACTGGTCTTCGTCCGGTCGATTGCGACACAGACCAGTTACCTTATCGGCGGTCTTTTGCCGTTCACTACGGTGCGCGCCGGGAGAGGGCGGAGGAGCGCACTGGCGCTCGACACGCATCTACCTTGGCATGCGGACATATCGGAGCGGGACGGTGGCGGTGGAGATGGAACAGCATGAGCCAGGGACGAGTGGAGCGCAGCCTGCTCCTCACCCCGGGATTTTGGTGCTGCATGGATCGGGTGGGGCGGGGTCCTATTGGCTGGAGCGGTTTGCACCCGCGCTCACGAGGTCTGGGGTAGCTGCGTATGCTCCGCACTATTTGCAGAAGACGGGGTCGCAGCGGGCGACTCCGCAAATGATTCTCGATGGCAAGCATTTTCCCCAGTGGCTGGGTGCGGTGCGGGATGCGGTGGCTTATGTGACGGAGCGGCCTGGGATCGACGCACGGCGGATTGGGGTACTGGGGGTTTCGCTGGGCGGGTACCTGGCGATGGCGCTGGGGTGGAGGATCGGCGGGTTCGGGCAGTGATTGAAGTTTCGGGAGGCCTGCCTCCAGGATGGGAGGATCGGGTCAGGCTGCGCAAAAACAACCGTTCATTCATCAACTTGTCTCCCTCGAAGCGCCGCTCCCACCCTTTGTCATCTCGACCGAAGCGTAGCGGAGTGGAGAGTTCTCTGTGTTGATGCTCTCTCGGGAATGTTTTTCGGCAAGGCGAAGCGTGTGGATGGACCACCGGGAAACGGAGCGTCTGAGGAAGCGGAAATGGGGCGTGGGATCTTCACAAAACAAGCCGCGGGTCGTGAGTTTTGCAAAGGCGCGGGAGATGCTGGTGCGGGTCAAGACTAGCGGGCGGAGGATCGTATTGGCGACGTCTTCGGAGCAGAGCGACCTTGCGATTTATAAGAGGATCGTAGGGATGGAGGACCTGGTGGAGGAAGAGGCCACCAGCGAGGATGCGAAGGCCTCCAAGCCGGCGCCGGATATTTTTAGCGCGGCGTTGCAAAAGGCCGGGGTGGGCGCGGAGGAGGCGATTGCCTTGGGCGACACTCCATATGATGCGCAGGCGGCGGGGGCGCTGGGGATTCGGGTGATTGGGTTGACTTGCGGCGGCTGGAAGCGGCGGGACTTGTTAGAGGCGGGCTGCCTGGAGGTTTACCAGGATCCGGCAGAGTTGCTGTTGCGGTTTGGGGAGTCGGTTTTGAGAAGGTAAGTGAACTTTCCGGGACCGCCCGAGATGCCGGAGGTAATGGGGGTAAGGGCTGAAACGCACGGTAGCCGGACGAGCTTTCGGTCTTTGATCGCCGGTTCTACCCCGTTAGTACTCTGGCACAAAGGAACTATGGCAATTACTTTCTCCTTCACTCGCTGTTCGCGACGAATTCTGTGAAAGGCAAAGGAGGAAGCTTTGAAGAAAACTCTACGTGGAGTGCCGGAGTATCGCGCGCAGCTCGCGCCTGGTGTGCTGACACGAGCGGAGTTTTGCAGGTCGAAGGCGAGAAGTCCAGGTGCCGTGCCGATGATGCTTCTGCCGCAGCCCTCCGGTGCCTTCGCTCACGGGCCTTAAGTCTGGCTAGGTGACCACCGATCCCGGGCACACCTTGGAAGGTAGGCTCGATGAGCTCGGATTGATCCGCACGGGGTGGGATCTTCGCTTCAGCGCTGAGGAGGGCGCGAGGGTTGGCGAGGATCTCACTGGCCTCGATGCTGGCCATTATTCCTACGCCCGTGGGAATCGACGCCCCCGTGCAACAACTTTGTCATCTCGATAAACAACTTACCTGCGGCAAGTTAAGGCTGGAATGAACGGTACGGGCCGCCGCGCACTTGACGGGTGCCCATGTTCGCACCAGCGTACGTGGGCCGAAAAAAATGGGCGAAGCCCTTCAAACGCTTCTAGTCGATCGAACGTACGGTTGTTCATTAGGACCGGAGTGGAGAGACCTGTGGTTATCTTTGCCTAGTTTTCCAAACCATCTCTCCGCTGCCGCAACCGTGGGAATCGCCGCCCCTGTGCAACAAACTTTGTCATCTCGATGAGACAACTTGCCTGCGGCAACTTAAGGCTGGAATGAACGGTACGGGCCGCCGCGCACTTGACGGGTGCCCCATGTTCGCACCAGCGTACGTGGGCCGAAAAAGATGGGCGAAGCCCTTCAAACGCTTTTAGTCGATCGAACGTACGGTTGTTCATTAGGACCGAAGCGGGATGGAGAGATCTGTGGTTATCTTTGCCTGGTTTTCCACCCAAACGCTTCAGGCGCTGTTTTCCAGACCATCTCTCCGCAGCCGCAACCGTGGGAATCGCCGCCCCCGTGCAACAAACTTTGTCATCTCGATGAGACAACTTGCCTTCAGTAAGTTAAGGCTGGAATGAACCGTACGGGCCACCGCGCACTTGATGGGTACCCCATGTTCGCACCAGCGTACGTGGGCCGAAAAAGATGGGCGAAGCCCTTCAAACGCTTCTAGTCGATCGAACGTACGGTTGTTCATTAGGACCGAAGGGGAGTGGAGAGATCTGTGGTTATCTTTGCCTGGTTTTCCACCCAACGCTTCAGGAGCTGTTTTCCAGACCATCCCTCCGCTACCGCAACCATGGGAATCGCCGCCCCCGTGCAACAAACTTTGTCATCTCGATGAGACGACTTGCCTTCAGCAAGTTAAGGCTGGAATGAACACTACGGGCCACCGCGCACTTAACGGGTGCCCCATGTTCGCACCAGCGTAACGTGGGCCGAAAAAGATGGGCGAAGCCCTTCAAACGCTTCTAGTCGATCGAATGGAAGGTTGTTCATGAGGACCCGAGTGGAGAGATCGATGGTTATCTTTACCTGGTTTTCCACCCAACGCTTCAGGCGCTGTTTTCCAGCCCCCCCCGCTGCCGCAACCGTGGGAATCGCCGCCCCCGTGCAACAACTTTCTCATCTCGATGAGACGACTTGCCTTCAGCAAGTTAAGGCTGGAATGAACACTACGGGCCGCCGCGCACTTGACGGGTGCCCCATGTTCGCACCAGCTAACGTGGGCCGAAAAAGATGGGCGAAGCCCTTCAAACGCTTTTAGTCGATCGAATGGACGGTTGTTCATGAGGAGCGAAGCGGAGCGGAGAGATCTGTGGTTATCTTTGCCTGGTTTTCCACCCAAACGCTTCAGGCGCTGTTTTCCAGACCATCTCTCCGCTGCCGCAACCGTGGGAATCGCCGCCCCGTGCAACAAACTTTGTCATCTCGATGAGACAACTTACCTTCGGCAAGTTAAGGCTGGAACGAACACTACGGGCCACCGCGCACTTGACGGGTGCCCCATGTTCGCACCAGCGTACGTGGGCCGAAAAAGATGGGCGAAGCCCTTCAAACGCTTTTAGTCGATCGAACGTACGGTTGTTCATTAGGACCGAAGCGGAGTGGAGAGATCTATGGTTATCTTTGCCTGGTTTTCCACCCAACGCTTCAGGCGCTGTTTTCCAGACCATCCCCCCGCTGCCGCAACCGTGGGAATCGCCGCCCCCGTGCAACAACTTTCTCATCTCGATGAGACAACTTGCCTGCGGCAACTTAAGGCTGGAATGAACGGTACGGGCCGCCGCGCACTTGATGGGTGCCCCATGTTCGCACCAGCGTACGTGGGCCGAAAAAGATGGGCGAAGCCCTTCAAACGCTTCTACTCGATCGAACGTACGGTTGTTCGTTAGGACCGGAGTGGAGAGATCTGTGGTTATCTTTGCCTAGTTTTCCAGACCATCCCTCCGCTGCCGCAACCGTGGGAATCGCCGCCCCCGTGCAACAACCTTGTTATCTAGACGAGACAACTTGCCTTCGGCAAGTTAAGGCTGGAATGAACGGTACGGGCCGCCGCGCACTTGATGGGTGCCCCATGTTCGCACCAGCTAACGTGGGCCGAAAAAGATGGGCGAAGCCCTTCAAACGCTTCTAGTCGATCGAACGTACGGTTGTTCATTAGGACCGGAGCGCAGCCGGATTTCCTACCTCACAGCGGCTGGCAACGACCACGCCTGCGGCTCTCCGTAAAGAGAGCCGCACAAGCTTCATCAGCGCCACAAAACTCATCGCTTCACCAAGCGATACCGATGAAACGGTGGTGCATCCCAAAGCCTTTCAACCGGACTCGTGTCACGGGACGTTTTTGTTGTTATCGTGAGTGACAAACAAAGCGAGCCCGGAATATGGCCTCACCCTTCGATCCACTGATAAATATCATCCACTCCGCCACGACAGATTCCTGGAGGGACCTTAACGGCAAAGCCCTAGCTGCGCTCTTCGGTACGCGCTATCGCAAGACAGCGGAGAAGTCGGTAACCCTCCGAGCGCCAGAGATGAAAGGGGGCAACGACTCGGGCGTGCCCTACGCCGCCTACATTCACCCCTCAAACGCGGATTCCGGCGCTTATGGTGGCATGAGCTTCGTAATCTTTCCGGCGAACGAAGTGCCGTGTCTGGTAGCCATGGTGATTGGGACCCAAGGGCTGGCACCGGATGAGACGATCCTAGGACGCCCCGGCCATGCCCGAAAACTTCAAGCGGTTTGCACTTGGCTGAATCAGAGCTTCGGCGCCGGCACGCAAGTAGCCTGGGCGAAACAGGACCCAACGCGCGTGGATATCGATGTACCTGCTTCCATTCAGAAAGCGTTCCAGGCCTATGAGCCCGCGCTTAAAAAGTACGGAAAGTGGTTGTACGCAATCTACCAACCGGCAAGTGATCGAAAAGGCACCCTCGCCGCGGTCACGGCCATGCTCGACATCATGTTCGAGGAGCGTGGCCAGACACCTCTGAAAGAGTACGAAGCCGATGCCAGCGCGATAGAGTCCGCATGGTTCGAGCACTTGATGCCGGCTACCACCCGCCGCCAGGTGGCTGACCTATTGAAGACCCGTCGATACGTCATCATTCAAGGGCCGCCGGGAACAGGCAAAACCCGCATGGCCCGCGAGCTGCTCAACGAGGACTACGCGGGCCTCGGTCAGACGATCCAATTCCACCCGAATACCACCTATGAGAACTTCGTCGGTGGTCTGGCCCCCGTTCAGGAGAACACCAGCCATCAAGCTGCGCTCGGATTTCGCTTCGCTCCCAAACCCGGATTTCTGATGGAAGCCGCCGCCAAAGCCTCCGAAGATCCCACACGAAACTACCTGCTGCACATCGACGAAATCAACCGAGCCGATCTGGGAAAAATTCTTGGCGAAGCGATCTATCTATTCGAGCCGGACCCGGAATCGCCGCGTGAACTTTCCTTAACCTACGACTTCGGCCCGCCCTTCTTTCAAAAGCTGCGGCTCCCGAACAACCTGCACGTGCTCGGCACCATGAACAGCGCTGACCGCAGCATTGCCATCCTCGATGTCGCGGTTCGCCGGCGATTTGCTTTCTTGTCCCTCTGGCCAAGCCTCAAGGTAGTGGAAGAGCACGGTTGCGCGTTGAGCCAAAAGGCATTCCGCGAACTGGTGTCGACGTTCATTGAGCACGCAACGGAGGAAGCGCTCCCCCTGGTGCCTGGGCATTCCTACTTTTTAGGCAAAGACGAAGCCCTCGCCAGGACGAACCTCAAAACCAGCCTCGTGCCTCTGCTGACGGAGTACCTGGCCCAGGGCTACGTAAGTGGATTTGCGGAACCGATTCGTGCCTATCTGCAATGGCTCGAAAGCCTGTGAACCCGGTCGTACGTCGTCGAGCTTCCCCTGCTCGTAGCGGCACGCCGCTCGAGACGATTCGACCGACCAACGATATCTGCCTGGAGCTCCGGGATCATACGCGGGTGACGAAATCCGCGGTCGCCTTCTTCGGAAGCAAAGCCTCCGCGGACCCTGCAGCCCAGGCGGCGAGGCTCGCAGACCAATTCATCCGGCAAAACGCAGCGCTGTTTCAACTGCTCCAAGTGAGCATCCAGCGGGACTACGACGGGAGAGATGTTCTGCTCCACATCGATTCCGGGAGCGCGATCGGCGCGGTGCCGCTGGTCTCCCCCTTAACCGGGAGACAGGATTTCGGCCTGGTGGTGCAGCCCCGATTTCCGTGGGCTGGCATCGGCCCGATGCTGGCCGAAATGGGATGGCTCATCACCCCCACCCCTCTGCGACTGCCGCTGCTCAAGCGCTCGGAACGGCGGGTGCCGCCGTGGGTCCTCTCCTTTATGGTGTTGGCGCGGCTCAAGGCTCTGCTCGACCGTTTGGAACGGCGCTTTGAGCTCATCACCGAGACGCGATCCGCCCCCAAAGGAAACATTGACTGGACGCGATACGCCACCCGCGAAATGCCGAGGGGCGAGTTCCTGCAAGTGCCCTGCACCTTTCCCGACCTGCGCGACGACCGGCACTTGAAGGGAGCCATCCGCTTCGCGATAGAAAAACAGTTGCGCTCCCTCGCAACGCAGCACGAGCAAGGGGCATTCGTTCACCGGCTGATGGCCCTGGCGGAGTCCCTCTTGCGGAAAGTGGACGCCGTCCCCAGTCGCCGGCCACAAAAGTCGGATTCCCAGATGTGGCTACGACGCCCGATGCGCGGGGACAGCTTCGTCGAGGGCCTGGAGGCCATTCACTGGACGGTGGACGAGCGAGGACTCGCGGGGCTGAGCGATCTGGAAGGCCTACCCTGGACGATGCCGATGGAGCAATTCTTCGAAGCTTGGGTGGAGACAGTGATGCGCCGCGTGGCGCACCAGATGGGTGGCACACTCAAAGCCGGGCGGCGGCGAGAGACGGTGGCTCCCCTCGCCTGGGACCCACCCTACACCGGGTCGCAGCGCTCGCTCGTCCCCGACATGATCCTGGAGTTGGACGGGAGGTCGTTCATCATTGATGCGAAATACAAACGGCACTGGGAAGAACTCCAGCAGGGAGGGTGGCAGGAGGAAAGGGCGGAATGGCAGGAACGGCATCGAGAGGATCTGCTCCAAGTGCTGGCATACGCCAACCTCGTGAGCGGTGGCGATATCGTGTGCTGTTTGGTCTACCCCTGCTCGCAGGGTACGTGGGAATCGTTGGCAAAACGGGGGCGGCTGTTCCACCAGGCTGAGCTTCCAAACCGCGGACGGCGGGTTCGGGTTTGGTTGACGGGTATTCCTATGGGGGCGGCGGCGGACTCTGTTGCGGGGCCGTTTGTACGGCAGAGCCCGATTTCAATTAGAAGTGGCTAACTTGCCAATAGCTAGGTTTGCGAGACTCGCGTGCCGCTCAGCAATGGGCACGCAAATTTGTCAAGTTTCCCTAGATGATTTGGTTTCTGTCGCCAAATTTCCCTTCTCGACGGAAGGTGACATATGTGACAGAACGTACTCTAGCTCCCGCTCAAGCAGGTTCGGATTTCTGCAAACATGCAGCGCCCAGATACCAAGCTTTCCCCAGTTGTTGACTGCCGAAACCCACCGCTGCGCCGCATCATGCTTCGCTCGGTCCTGATTACCTTCGTATCCCTTAATCTCGAGTAGCAGTGTAACCCCGTTCCTCAGCCCAACCAGGAAATCAGGTTCGTAATTGTGCGGCACGCCGAAATACTCATATTGGATCGTCAGCCCGAGATGATCGTTTTTTGCATAGCACTTGATGAGCCCGCGCAGCGCCGCAGTTTCCAGATGAAATGCGGCGCTCTGCTCCCACTGGGTCGTATCCGCCGCCACCTGATTGATGTGGCTATGCATTGTCGGGTAGCACGGTCTTGTCGTCGGAAACTCAACTTCCGCTGTCGAACCTTGCGGCTTGTAGCGGTTGAGGATCGGCATCAATGGAGGCTCGCCCTGGCTCTGATCTGGTTGAATGGCCGACATCAGCCGCTCGACTATGCGAGTTGTGTAGCGCGCGAGGCCCAACTCTGAGGGATGAGCCCCCTGAAAATCCACCTTGCGCTCGACATACTCGTTGACGAAGCGGAACACCTGCGGAAAGAGTTGATGCTTGGATTGGAGACGGAAGACCCGCGCCTTTTGATCTCTCCATCGTGGGACGCTTGCGATAGTTGCTCCACTACTACCTGGGCAATACGGAACTTGATCGTCTGGATATGGTTTTCCCGGTAGTAGGCTTGCCGATCTTGTAGCTGCAAATCAAAGGGCGTTGAAACCGCCGTGCTGCCTGCCCGATAGCCGATGGGCGCCGATAGAAATGTTCCCGTCGGTTCGTGGCTGGGCTCGACGTGCAATGGCTCCATGCTGTCCACATCGCAGGCGACTAAATTCTTGCTGAGCGCGAAGGCAAAGCCCTCAACAACGGGAAAACGAATTTCGAGGGACGCCCGCTCCTCAAGGGCGCGAATATGGTTGAGCGGCTTGTCTTCGCCTGGTGCGCCCGTGGTGGTCTTTCCCTTGAATGGAATAACGCTGAAGGGGATCCCGTAGACATCGACATACTCTTCACGGAACATTCCGTTGTCGTCCGGCGTGTAGTCCATGCGGCGCAGCCCTCGCCCGACAACCTGTTCACACAGCAGTTGGCTCCCGAATGCTCGAATTCCCAGGATGTTAGTTACGTTGTTCGCATCCCACCCCTCTGTCAACATTCCGACGGATACAACACAGCGCACGTGCTCGCCCGGCTGCCCCTTTCGTCCCACCGTCGAAACAATGGCCCGCAAATCCTCGTCCACTTCATCGAGCCGCTTGGTATCGATGCGGATGGAGTGCTGCCGCGTGGCCGTGTTGGCAAACTCTTCCCGCACCTCGCTCTGCCCATAGACGACCCGTTTTTTTGGCTTCTTGCCCTTCTTGCCGGCAGGCGCCTCGGGTTCTTCGCCGTTCTCTTCCTCGGCAACTTGCTCCACATCTTGCAACGTCACTTCGTCTTCTTCGGTCTCACCGCTGATCTTGCGATAGCAGACCTCAGCGATCTCCGTGTTGTCGCAGACAACGATCATTACCGGCGGAATGAACTCCTGCCCTGGCTTGGCGTTCTGAATCTCCTCAAACCGTGTCTTCCATTGCCCGGACAACTGGACCAGTGCGCCCTGGATCTTGTCGAACAGCGGCCCCGCCTTCGGCCTTCCGTTCTTGCCCGAGTGGAACTGCGAGGGCACAAGCTCGCTCTTGGCTCGCTCCCAAAGCTTGAAATACTTCGGGTCGGGCAGCCCGGTCGTGTCCATCACCGGGAGTCGCGGAATCTTCACAATGCCGCTCTCGATGGCATCCACGAGCCCAAAATCGCTCACCAGCCACGGGAACGGCCTGCCTTCGGGGTGGCCGCTTCCGCTGATATAGAACGGCGTCGCTGACAGATCCACGCACACCGCCAGCCCTGGCTTCTGTGCGTCGCGCGGGTTCGCATTGTTCAGCTTATCCAGGCCTTCAATCCAGACCGTCGCCTCCTCAAGCTCTTCCTTCAAGTCTCGGCCTTCCTCGCCCGTCAGCTTCGGCTCAGGAGCGTCAGCTATCCACTGGCCTGCGCCAGCAGTGGTGTCCTTCGTCGTTCAGCACCATCACCGGCATCCGGTCGTACAGCTCGCCCAGCACCCAGCGGGCGTAGCTCTCTGGCGTATCTGGTCCCTTATTCACCACCGCGTACGACTTGCCGCCCTCCTCGTGCTCCGAGCGCGGATTGAAGTTGTGCCAGTTCGTGACATGCACCTTGCCCTTCTGCATCAGCGGGCGATACTTCACCGGCACAATGTCGAACTCCGCGTAGTAATTCTGCGCGTGCTCGGGCTTCAACACCTGAAGCCGCTCCTTCACCATCAGGTTCGGGCACACCACCAGCACGCCGTTCGGAAATTCCGTGCTCTCCGGGTTCACGCCGCGATTGCAAAAGGCCCAGGCAATCAGCATCGACATGACCACCGTCTTGCCTGAGCCGGTTGCCATCTTGCATCCCAGCCTGCGCAGCGCAATCTGCGTCGCATCGGGCGAGGGGTCCACCAGCCGTGGGAAGTAATCGCCCTCTGCCGTGTAAAACCGTGGCTTGTCCCCGCGCAGCATCAGCGGTCAAATCCTCGTCGCTCACCTCGAAGTTCTTGAAACCTGTCCGAGACGAGCGCCCAGAAATGCGAAGCTCACTCAGGTAGATGATCGTCTCGACCGCTTCCACTTGGCAGAAGAATAGCCGTCGCCCCCGGTCCTCTCGGCTCCAATGCTTCAGTAGTTCGCGGGTTACGTTCGACGCACCGCGATAGTCGGCCCCCCGCCAGCGGTCCACGTCCTTGCGCAGCGCGTTGATCAGCGGCAGATCGTCGCGCTGCTCTTCCGTGAACAGTCCGCGCTGCACCCCCGTGCGCTCTGTCTTGTACCAGTAACCGGCGTCGCGCCGTCCGGGGTTTTCCGTTGGTTGACCTGTCTCCGGATTGTAGAGCCAGTGCTTGTCCGGCTTCTTGAACGGGCTGCACAGGATCGGCTTCGGGACCGGCTGAATCGGCAGTGGCTGTTGCAAATTCGTCTTACCTGCCACGGCTCGCCTCCAGCCTGTTCACCGTCATCACCTCGTTGCCGCGCGGATCGATCACCTTCACCGCAACGCACCTGTGCTTGCCTGCCGGGAAAGGCAACGAGCGCGTACCGCTCAGCGCCTCAAAACGCTCCGGGTCTACCACGCCGGTCAGCGCCTTGCTCAGCTTCTCCCACGCTGATTTGTCGGGGAAGAAGGCCTGCGTAATGCAGAAGCAGCGCCCGTCGTAGTCGCCGTCCAGAAACCACGCCGCCACTTTGTCGGCATTCGTCGGCAGGGTCAGGTTCTTTACGGGGTCGTAGATGTCCACGCCCTCCATCTCCACCACAAACTCGCCGTCGGCGTTCGGTCCCTCCACCCGCGTGCGTGGCAGGCCGAAGACGCTGAAGAGCTGGCTACCCGGCTGCTCCTTCAGCAGGCCGTCCATCCCCGGATTCACGTCGGGGCGGATGTGCGCCTGGTGAATCTTCAGCTTCGGGTGCCCGGCCTCGGAGATCACCGCCGTCGCCGCGCCGTCAAAGCTGAATCCAGCCACAACCAGATGGTCGTAGCCGTGCCGGTTGGCTGTGCGAATGGACTCTTCCACCTGCTTCGCTGTAACCGGCCCGTACTGCGGCCCAAAGACTACGGCCACATTGGCGCGGCCCTCTGGATCGGGATCGGCGTCCCCGTTGGCCCAGCGGCCCTCGGCGTGGATCGTCGAGCCATCCAGCACCGGCTCAAGACGGTGGAACTTCATCTGCTTGTTGTTCGGGAAGCGCACGCCGTCCATCTTCAGGTAGCGCACCATCTGGTCGAGATACGCTTCCAGGTTCTGCTCCTCCTGGTCCAGCCGCGTCTCCACCATGCGCATCTCGAAGGGCGGAAAGCTCTCCAACTCTTCGGGTGCACCGTCGAACTTGCCTTCATCGGTGACCATCGTCGGATCGCCCAAGGACATCTCCGGGCGGCTGCACAGCCTCCACCGTGAAGGGACCGCTCACGCGCGTCACGCCCCGCACCACCTCGGGCTGATCGACAAGCTCCTCCTGCTCGGCGTTGGCGGCGATGCAGGCATTCACCTCGTCCATCTTCGCCCGCCATGCTTTGCGATACGCCGTCACTGCATCCTGCAACGCCTGCGGCCAGTCGGGATCGGTGTCGAAGGGAACTCTGCCAGTGCTCCCATCCATTGCCAGATTCGGGCAATTCCCAGCGTCGCCGATCGCCCTCATTAATGGCATTTCGGCCCTCGTTCTTTCTGCTTCTGAGCAGCTTCGCGGAGAGCGCGGATCGAATGCGCGGATGTGACACCGTTCAGATGCCTTGCTACAGCCGGACAAGCGCGTTGTCAAGGATCGGCTGATGCTTGGCAAGGATGGGATCGAGATTCTGGTTTTGAGCAATTGATTTGAGCGTGATGTGCGGAACAGCTCTCAACTGAAAACCTCCGGCGACGCCAGTGCCTTCGTTCACGAGTTTGAACATCTCGAACTTTGAGGTCATCAAGCGCTGCCGTGCAATCGCAATCGAAACCCTGCTTGTGTCGGTTGTAATCCACCGCCGCCCCCACTGCTCTGCCACGAATGCCGTCGTTCCGCTTCCGCATGTTGGATCAAGGACAAGATCGCCGGGATCAGTAGACATGAGAATACAACGTTCGATGACCTTTGTAGAAGTTTGAACTACATATATCTTGGGGTCTCCAAATCCTGCCATGCGGTGTCTTCCCAAATGTTATTGAAGGCCTTTAAGGGGAAGTCTTCAAGGTAGCGCACGATATGACAGGGTCTCGCCTAAGTGGACTAAGCCGTCTCGTCACCTTGCACGCGCTTCATGCCCTCTTCGCCCGTTTTCCAGACGCCCTTGGCTGGTCGAATACGTCTTTCCCTCGAAAGATACCGGAAATCTTTCTTGATCCACCCTCCGATTGCGAGGTCAAATTGTCAGCCCGAAAAATCTTTCAGCCCCCGACCGGAATGGCGGAAAGATCATTCCGCTCTTCAGAACTCATCTTTCTACGTAATCAGAAGGCAGCTCAACCCACGGTACGCACCAAGTCAGTTTCCTGCTGTGCTTTCGGCATAGAACAGCTGACGGTATTTAACCTTCTCGATGTCTTTGCGATACCAAAGCAAGAAGTCGGCTACCGAGGGCAAGACGTCAGTTCCACCAGAAGGCTCCTGCCCCAGAGGTCTTCTTAAAAGCAACCACCGAGACAAAGTGCTCGATACCGAACACCTCGTCCAGGGTGACGCGAACCCGATGCAGATTTTCGTCGCTTATCTGAACGAAAATGCTTCCAGTTTCAGTGAGCAACTCTTTTGCGACGATTAAACGATCTCTAGATAGCTTAAGATAGGAATGGATGCCTAAATGCCAGGTATCCCGGTATGCTTTTACCATCTCCGGCTCGCGGGTTAGGTCCTGCTCTTTATCCTTCACGTCCCGCTTGCCCACCTCCGGCTGAAAGTTTGACCCGAACTTGATGCCGTAGGGCGGGTCCATGTAGATCATCTGGACCTTGCCCGCGAGGTCTTCGCGCTCGAGCCAGCGATGTCATCACCTGCAAGCTGTCGCCCAAGGATGAGCCGGTTCGTCCATGGAACCTCGTGCCGGTAGAACTGCACGGCCTCGTTGTAGCTCTGTTCGGGATCGCCAAATAGCGACCGCTCCACATCCTGCCGCGCCGCCACGCGCAGAATCGCCTGCGGACTCACCCGCTCATGGATGTGCAAGGCAACCGGGTCCACCTCGAAATGCCGCTTCTCCCGCTTCGAGGCCCACTCCAGCCACGGCTCCTGGTTGCGCAGCGCCTCAGCCAGCAGCTTGGTCTCCTCGGCTGTCAGCGTGCGCCGCTGAGCCTCTTCAAGCAGTTCGGGCAGAGCATCGGGAGCGCCGGTCGGGTCGAAGCGCAGCACCGGCGACAGGCGCGGGCTGTACTCGTAACGAATCTTCCCCATCACGGGGACAGTCCCCTCCGCCGCGATCTTGGCCGGAGGATTGTTCTTGCGCTTAGCCTCGCCGTGCCGGTATTCGGCGACAGGATCGAGTTTGTCGCTTGCGTCCGACTTCTTCCGCCCCTTGGGTGGAGCAGTCTTGGCCGGGAACCCGACTTGGAGCGGCATGCCGCGCCGAGCCGGCGTCGCTTCGGGCAGACTTGGTTCGGGCAGCAGCATGACGGGCTTTGCGGGTTGGGATCTTCGCAGGCGTGGTTTTCTTCGGACTCATAATGCTTTAGCGGCTCCTCCAGTTCAAAGCAGCGCAAAGATGCCATTCTAGGCCATATGCTAAGTGAATAAGCCGTTAAAGATCACAACGAGTACCATGACTTAAACGATCACTCCTGGTTCCACATCGGCTACCTTCTGTGAAAAGCGCTTTATCCTAAATGGCGGGGTTCTAGGCCCATGGCTTACGAAGACTTCAATCCAGCAGTTGCTAATTTTGTTCCTTCAGTACAAATTGGCCCGATCCCAAAGAGAGCGAGCGAGACTCGGGGACGAGATTCTCCAGCTCTTCGATGCACTTGGTGCCTCACTCACACCCGAGATGATCAGTGTGCGAAGGGACTTCGAGAGAATGCGGGCGATTTCAGTATCCGAAGATTTCTCCGATAAACGAATCCGGTCGGCGGCTAATCGCTTTGCCAAAAATCGCCTAGCGGTAGTCAGGAATACTACCGATTCCGTCGAACTTTCTTGGGGGGCAAGAGAGCTACTTCGGATTCCGATGATTGAAGCATATGGGTTGGCAGAGTTTCACGATGCAGAGCAGGCCGACGAATCTCTGCGATTGCTCGTTCAGTCCTTGCGTGAGGAGCCGCATTCGCCAAGCGAAGGTCGAGGACAACTCAGAACGTCTATCGCGGTGATTCGGGCTTACGTAAAGAATTTTTGCAATATTCCACCATTCTGCTCAGGAAAGCCTAATGAGTAAACCGACTGATTGTGACGGAGCCCGTCTCGAAGAAGGTCCAAAGGAGGCTCTTAGAACCTTCAGCGAGCAGACTAAGATCCTCATTACTCTAGCCTCTGGCTTTGTTCTCGCGCCGCCCGCTGTCTTATCCTTTTTGCGCAAACCCGACGGCAAGGTCGCGCCAGTAATGCCATGGACACAATTCGCCTGGGCTGAGGGCCTACTGGTTTTGTCGATATTGGCCGGGTATGTAGTACTGTCGACCATTGCCGGCGCTCAGCATCAGGGCGTCTACAACGTTCACCGCACCGCGACGCGCGTTTTTTCGGGGCTTCAAATCTGCTCTTATCTTTCTGGAGTCATCCTCTTCCTCAGTATGATCCCCGTACTCCTCTGAATCGCGGGTGAGAACAGTCAATGTTTCAAGATTAGACCTCCGTATTCATCGCCCGGGCCTGCGCTTGCCGGAGCGTGTGGGCCCTTTGTCACCCTCTTTCATGAACACGGTGTCGAATTTATTCCACGACATGTGGAATGCTTTCTTGCGACCTGCACGCTGCATCCATTCGACGCCCCCTCTTGAGATCTTTAGCCTGCCATAAGTTTGGCCGTCCCGATGGACAGTGAAAATTACGTCGACCTTACCTACTTCCAGTGCCGGCGTCTTCACCTCTACTGTATGCTCTGCCATAATTCTCCTTCCGTTTTGTTAGGCTTGTTGTTCCGTAGACAGCGACCTTTCGGCACCAGGTGGGACAGTCAGCGCTAGGGGTTCGTCAGTCGCGAAAATCGCAGTTGCTGCCGAGCGCGGCGTCACAATGACTGGCCACCAGAAAGGCAGCCCGCGCCAACCCTTTGCCTCCTCGCCGGTCTGCCGCAAAAGCATCAGTGTTGGAGTGTCTTCTGCCTTAGCCCTGGCGATTCCCTGCTGCTTTGTATCGGGGGCGTTAGAAAAGCGCCCCTCTTCACGATATCGGCGCATACTTCTGTCCTTTTCCCTTTCGATCAGTCGCCAGACCTTGCCCTTCTCAGAGGGGTTCCGACTCGCCCGCGAGAGATGTTCTAGTGCTGCGATATGAGCTTTCCGATCATCATCCATGAAGTCGCCGAATTCGAGATTTGCGTACGCCAGTTTTAGCAGTTCAACTGCTTTAGCAACCTCGACGAGAATTGGCTCCTGCGACGTACCGACCAACTCGCGCACCTTCTTATCGAGCGTTTCGAGGTTCTTGGCTCCGGTCGTTTTGGAGACGGTTTGGAACCCCGAGACCACCAGGCGGCGGCCCGGCCTTATACTTACGACGTCCGACAACAATATCTTATTGGGCGAGCATGGGATCAGCCGGTTCGAGGGATCCTTGCGAATAAAGTGGACACCGCCCTCGGGACCGCCTGCCTCATAAGCCTCCCTGAGAGCTACATCAAATTCGTGTATCCGCTTCATCACCTGGTAGACGTTCTGAGGAGAATAGAATCTCGTGACCGCAAGATCGGCGGAGGAACGGGCACCGTACATGCGCGAGTGCTGAAGCACAGTATCCTGTTGAAATCGATTCGGGTTGCGGCCGTAGTAGAATCCGATCAGGTTGCTGATTGTTATCCCACGATCAAGGATTTGCCCGCCTATAAACATATTGAAAGGTGTTCTCAATTTAAGCTGCCCGTCATCGGCCAGCAGCTTTTTGACGTCGTTATCTGAATTTACCTTCGTGATCCTCAGCTGAGCCGTTTCCAGAGAATCAACCACGGATTTGGTAACATCCTCGATGCTCGGGACTGCTACGCCTTCGAGCTCGATTGACCGCCGAAGGTCAACGTAAGCCGCCCGAACGAGCTCATGGAAAAGCGGGCTTTCCGCTCGAGCCTCGTCAACCAACGAGTCCCTGATCGCCATGGCGACTTTCTCCTGCCATTCGTGTGAACTGCGGGACTGCTCGGTGTGAAACAGGAAACTATACTTCTGAGGCCATTGCCCTACTGCACGCTGCTGCAGCCGACGAACGGCACCCCCGACAAGAAACGTTACTACAGCATCCCGAAGGACAGCGGCATTCCTCTCGGTAAGGACCCTGCTGATTTGTAGCCTTCGGCGGTCTTCTTGTTTGAGCGCGTCACGCTCTGCTAAAGGCACTTCACGGTAAAAGTAGAATGCAGAGGAGTCAGGGTCTGTGCTTTTTTCAAAGTATTCGTCTCCACCTGCGTATTTATTGTGCGTGGGGAGCAAAACGGTAAAGGCCGGCCGCTTTGGCTTGAAAAGTGTCGTCCCTCCACGAACAACGTCGTCCTCCGGCTGCAAGTAAAGGGCATATGGCGTTGCAGTAACCTGCAGGAACGCCGACCTGGTCACCGATTCGCGAAGCTCATCAATCTGTTGCGATATGACGCCGGCGGTAGTAACACCGTTAGTCTTACGGAAACTGACGGAGGCAAGATCAGCCTCATCGTCGATGATCAACACTGACTTTTCCCGAAGGGAGGGGTACTGTTCTCGAACCAGAACTAGAAGCCGACGAAGGTTATCATCTTCTTTTTTTGCTACGAGGATGAGCTTGCGATTCAACTCGTACGGAGTGAGATCGGGCACTGCGAGGATGTCGAATACGTCAACTTGATCGGCGCTGATGAAGTCGCGAAAGTCTTCCTTCACACGGCTCAGCGTCTGCTCTGCAAGCGACTTTGTACCTTTCGTTAAAATTATTGCGACTTCATAGCCTCGATCGAAAGCACGCGCAATGACGCCCAGAAACGCACGGGTTTTCCCGCTTTGAACTCTACCCAACAGGATCCCCGGCCGCTGCGTGGACGTCGCCTCCTTTTGAAGTTGCTCCACAACCTCCTCGATTGCCTCGCGCAACTCAGGGGGGTCGGCCCGCTTACCTGCAAGCTGATCGTAAAAGAGCTCCACCTCGGTTGAGTCTGAAGCTTGCCGCCTCGCCAGCCAAAGCTTCACATCGCTTTCCGAGAAGACCGGGCCTGACTTCAGCTCGGCGAGCGGCACAGGAAAATCGGGGAACCTCTTGCGCCAGTTGGCAACAGCCGAGGCGCTTACGTTGGCGATCTCTGCGACCTCGTAGACTCCAATAAGTGACTGCGTCATAACAATTCCCTTCTGTGAGTAGAGGCAATATTCTAAGTTAACGTTACCCACAGATAGCTGTCAATAAAAATATCAGCGTGCCTGATGTTTGCTCACCGGTGCTGCATCGAGAGTAAATCTAGGCGGAGAAGCGGCCTTAATGTACGAGCTTAGGCGCCGGGGGGATTTCCGGGGATTTC
>CAWITT010000001.1:0-50271 GCA_963839025.1 uncultured Acidobacteriaceae bacterium | reverse complement strand
TGGCGTCCCCGACGGGATTTGAACCCGTGTTATCGCCGTGAAAGGGCGGTGTCCTAGGCCGGGCTAGACGACGGGGACGCTACTTGGCACACAGCCTCTTGGGCCGGGCGGGGATAGCCAACTTCAACTCTAGCAAGTCACCAAACCTGTGTCAAAAAGCCCACGACCACGATCCACCCCATCCCGTTGTAGGCTAAAAGCAGTAACCTATGGCCCGCTTCAAATACCTCGATACCCTGGTGATCGTTTTCGTTGTCGTTCTGCTGGTCTCGAATCTGGTCGCGCAAAAGGTATGCCGCCTTGGTCCGCTCACCATTAGCGGCGCGGAATTGCTCTTCCCCATCACCTACATCTTTGCCGACGTGTTCACCGAAGTGTATGGTTACCAGGCATCCCGGCGCGCTATCTGGATCGGCTTTTTTGCCTCCGCCCTGCTCAGCGCCGCCGGCGCCATGGCGGTCGCCCTCCCCGCCGATCCGGGGTGGCATAATCAGCAGGCCTTCGAAACCGTCTTCGGCCTGGTACCCCGTTTCGTAGCCGCCAGCCTCATCGCCTACTGGGTGGGCGAGTTCGCCAACGCCTTCACGCTGGCCCAACTCAAGATCCTCACCCGCGGACGGTGGCTGTGGACCCGCACCATCGGATCCACCATCATCGGCCAAGCCTTCGACACCTTTCTCGTCACGGTCATCTCCTTCGCCGGCACGGTATCCCGGCACACGCTGATCCGGCTCATCCTGTCGTCGTATCTCATCAAGGTGGTGTACGAAGCGCTCGCCACACCCCTTACCTATGTCGGTGTCGCCTGGCTCAAAAGGCGCGAGGGCGTCGACGCCTTCGATACCCAAACGAACTTCAACCCCTTCGCGCTGCGGTCCCTCGCCGCCGTCAACGAAGCGAAAGCGCCATGACCCTCCCCGCATCCATGCGCTCTATAGAGGTCGCAGCTCCAGGCGGCCCAGAAGTCCTCCGCCTGGCTTCCGGACCCACACCCCGGCCTGGGCTCGGTGAGGTGCTCGTCCGCACCGCAGCGGCCGGGATCAATCGCGCCGATTTACTGCAGCGGCAAGGGCACTATCCCCCTCCTCCCGGCGCTTCCCCCATCCTCGGGATGGAGCTCTCAGGGCACATCGCCGAGCTCGGGCCTGGCACCAGCCCGCGCTGGAAGGTGGGCGACGCCGTCTGCGCCCTTTTGGGCGGCGGAGGATACGCGGAATATTGCGCCGTGCCCGAAGGCCAGTGCCTGGCTGTGCCCACAGGTGTTACGACCCGCGACGCAGCCGCGCTTCCCGAGGCAACGATCACCGTTTGGGCCAATCTTTTTGAGCCACGACGCATCTTTCCCGGTGACCTTTTTTTGGTGCAAGGCGGATCCAGCGGCATCGGCACTACGGCGATTCAGATGGCCTGCGCGTTCGGCGCGCGCGTCGCCACCACCGCCGGTTCCGACGAAAAGTGCAGCTTCTGCCTTGGCCTCGGCGCCGAAGTAGCCGTCAACTACCGCACCCAGGATTGGGCGGCGGAGCTCGCCCGATGGGCCCATCCCCATGGCATCGACGCCATACTCGATATGATTGGCGGCGACTACTTCCCGCGCCATATAGGCCTGCTCGCGCCCAGAGGCCGGCTGGTGCACATCGCCACTTCGCACGGCAGCCAAGTCACGCTCGATTTGCGCTCCATCATGATGAAACGGCTGGTGGTTACCGGTTCCACGCTCCGATCCCGCTCCATCGAGGAAAAGTCTTCGCTGGCGCGCGCGGTCGAGCAGGAAGTTTGGCCGCTGGTCACAAATGGCCAGTTTCGCCCCATCATCGACTCCACCTTCCCGCTAGCCCAGGCCGCGGAGGCGCACCGGCTGATGGAGAGCAGCAGCCATATCGGCAAAATCGTCTTGGTCGTGGACTGAGCTGTTCTGATCCGCCTTCTCGCCCACTTGGATCGACATGACCTCTAACTTCCCGTGGCCATCGGTGCGGCCGCCACCGCCCTCATTCAACGCGAAAGTCGCGGAGATGAGCTCGGGCAGATTCTTCGCCACCCGCTCTGCGCCGTTGAAGGCTTACGTGGTCTCCTCGCCGCAGGTCAGCGCCAGCTTGATGGTGCGCTTGGGCTGATAGCCGCCCTGCTTGAAGCGCATCATTATATCTACCCATGTGTCAGCCGCAGCGCCGGTGAGGATGAGCGCGCCAAGGATTCGTGGGCACATGGCAAACCCCCAAAACATTGTGGAAGATGCCGCCATTTCAAAGGCACAAATGTGGATCTTGACCGGTCAAACCACGGCGGTGGCGATTTTTCCGTAAACCGGACATAAGCGAGGCTCGGGTAACCTCCCCAGGCAATCGTTCCTCTGGATCACCGAGGGAAGACGCAGATACTGTTCACTATCGGACAGATGAATTGGCGAATGGGATAACCGACTCGCCAACGCGATAAACTTTCTGAAGCAATCTCGGCTGCCATTACATCCTACGGTCACTGTCCGGGTTAAAGGTGTCGCTCCTGTGCGGTTCGGAATCAGGAGCAAAAATGAACTGTGTTTCGGGCCGTTCGTGAGGGTTCCGTTTTGAGAAGTCTTCCTGTCTGTATTCAGCAGTGCATTCCCCTTTTCGTGCTCGCACTCACCGCCTGCACCAAGTCGTCCGCTCCCCCACAAGCAGCGCCGCAAGCCATGCCGGTGCAAACCCAGACCATCGCAACTGCCCCTGTCCCGCAATACGATGAGTATGTTTCCACCATCAAATCGCGGCGCTCGGCCACCATCAATCCGCAGGTTGATGGCAACCTGGTCAAGATTTACGTCCATTCCGGAGACCGAGTGCACACCGGTCAGATCCTGATGGAGATCGACCCCGCCAAGCAGGAGGCTACGGTTTCTTCCTCCAAAGCCACCGAACAGCAGAAGCTTGCCGTGTTTCAGTACAACCAGATCGAGGTTCAGCGGCAGCGCAACCTGTTCGAACAGGGAGTCTCCAGCCGCGACGCCTTCGACCAGGCGGAACAGTCGTACAAGAACTCTCAGGCTGACTACGAGTCGGCCGTCGCGACTACTCAGAGCCAGAGGAAGCAGCTCGGGTATTACCACATTGCCGCTCCTTTTGACGGCATCGTCGGCGATGTGCCGGTACACCTGGGCGACTACGTCTCTTCCACCACCATGCTCACCACGGTAGATGAAAATCGCGATCTCGAAGCCTACATCTACATTCCGACCGAGCGCGTTACCCAGATCCGCAAGGGCCTCAAGGTCATCATCCTCGATAACCAGGAGAATGTCCTGGAGCACACCGCAATCGATTTCATTTCGCCCCAGGTAGATAACAACCTGCAGGGAATTTTGGCCAAGGCTCCCGTCCATGCGGACCTGGGCAAGCTGCGCAACCTGCAACAGATCAAGGCCCGCGTGGTCTGGACCACCTCGTCCATCCCGGTCGTGCCCGTGTTGGCGGTCACGCGGCTGGGCGGGCAGGCTTTCGTTTACGTCGCCACCGGCGAGGGCGGCAAGTATGTCGCCAAGCAGCGGCCCATCACTATCGGGGACACGGTGGGTAACGACTACTCCGTTCTGAAGGGGCTTCAGAATGGGGAGAAGGTCATCGTGTCGGGAACGCAGTTCCTGATGGATGGCGCGCCCGTCCAGCCTTTGGGCTGACCAACTGCAACCATCTCTGAGCTTGATAAACCGGGAGCGTTCTCGTGGTTGATTTTTTTATCCGCCGGCCGGTCTTCGCTACTGTCTGCGCGCTGTTGATTATCCTTGCCGGCGCCGTCTGCATCCCGACGCTGCCTATTTCCCTCTACCCCACATTGGCGCCCCCGCAGGTAACCGTAACCAGCAATTATGTCGGCGCCAATGCGCAAACGGTCGAGTCCGCCGTAACCATTCCCCTCGAACAGCAGATCAATGGCGTGCAGGGGATGCGCTACATCTCCTCTACCAGTTCCAATGATGGGACCAGCGCCATCACCACGACGTTCCAGACCGGTTACAGCCTCGACATTGCCGCGGTCGACGTACAAAATCGCGTGTCCGCGGCCACCGGCCGCCTGCCACAGGTGGTGAACAACACCGGCATCACGATCACCAAGGCGAACTCGAACTTTGTTTTTGCCGCTTCCTTCTTCTCGCCCGACAAACGCTATTCCGATCTTTTCATCAGCAATTATCTCGACGTTTATGTAAAAGACGCGCTCAAGCGTATTCCCGGCGTGGGTGACGTTGTCATCTTTGGCGAGCGTAGATACGCGATGCGCTTATGGCTCGATCCCGCCCGCCTCGCTGCTCGCGGCCTTACCACCACCGATGTCACCAATGCGCTGGCAGAGCAGAACGTTGAGATTCCCGCGGGACAGGTCGGCCAGCCGCCTTCCGATGAGAAACAGAACTATCAGATACCAGTGCGCGTGATTGGCAGGCTTTCTGAGCCGGCGGAATTCGACAACATCACCATCAAGAATAGCCCCGGCGGCATTGTTCAACTAAAAGACGTCGGGTACGCCGAACTGGGCGCGGAAACCTACTCTACTGACCTCAACTACAACGGGCAGGATGCGGTGGGTGTAGGCGTGCAGCAGTTGAGCAATGCCAATGCGCTCGCAGTGGATAGGGCGGCCAAAGCTGCGTTGGACGAACTGTCGAAGTCCTTCCCGCCCGGCCTGACGTATCAAATACCTTTTGACACCACCACAGTTATCGGCGATTCGATTCGAGAAGTTGTAGGAACGCTGGGCGAAGCAATCGTCATCGTCATTGTGGTCATCTTTCTCTTCCTGCTCGATTGGCGCGCAACCATCATCCCCGCCATCACCATCCCGGTCTCTCTGGTCGGGACTTTTGCCTTCATCAAGATCTTCGATTTTTCCATTAACTCGCTCACCATGTTCGGCATTACGCTGGCCACCGGCCTGGTGGTCGACGATGCCATCGTCGTCATCGAGAACGTGCAGCGCCACATCAACGAGGATCACTCCGATCCGCACACCGCTACCTCCGTGGCGATGGCCGAGGTAACGAGCGCCGTCATCGCCACTTCGCTCGTGCTTATCTCTGTATTTGTCCCGGTTTCATTTTTTCCCGGCACCACCGGCATTCTCTATAAGCAGTTCTCTCTGACGATTGCCTTCGCCATCGCCATTTCCGCCTTCAACGCGCTGACCCTGTCACCGGCGCTCGCGGCCATTTTCCTTCGCGGCGAGAAGCACAAGCGCGGCCTGCTAGGGCTGATCGATCGCGGCATCGTGTGGAGCACTGTTTTCTACGGGAAGGCGATTCGCAACACCTTGCGCGTGCGCTACCTGGTGCTGGTGTTCTTCATCGCCGGCCTGGCCGGGACGGTTTATCTTTATAACCACGTGCCGTCTGCGTTCCTGCCCACCGAAGATCAGAATTATCTGCTCTGCCTGGTGCAGACTCCACCTGGCGCATCGCTCACGTACACCGCGGATGTGGCAGACAAAGCGGTAAAACTGATCCGGCAGAATAAAGACGTCTACGGCACCTTTTCGGTCATGGGTTTCAGTCTCGCCGGCGGCAGTTCCTCCAATTACGGCCTCATCTTTGTTCCGCTTACTTCGGTAGACGTGCGAAAGAAAGAGGGCCCAGGGCATACCGCCTCGGATATCTTCCGCACGCTTTCGCCCCAACTGTTCGGCGTACCCGGTGGGTTGGTGGTGGTCTTCGAGCCCCCGGCCATTCAAGGCCTGGGCAACTTCGGGGGGTTCGCTTTTGAGTTGCAGGACCTGGGCCGCAACACGCTGCAGGATCTGGACCGCGTCGCACACCAGATCATCGGCGCCAGCCGCCAGGATAATAAGCTGGTTGGCCTCTACACCAGCTACACCGCAAACGATCCGCAGTTGCTGATTTCCATTGACCGGGTCAAGGCCAAGGCACTCGGGGTCTCGCTCAGCCAGATCAGTTCCACGTTAAGCGTCTTCATGGGCTCGGCGTATGTCAACGACTTCAATTACAACAACCGCTCCTATCGCGTGTACGTGCAAGCCCGGCAAGGAGCGCGCATGACCCCGGGCGATCTGCGCAAGTTCTATGTGCGTTCGGACTCCGGGCAAATGGTCTCGCTCGATAACCTGGTGACCATCGCACAGCAGTCTGGTCCGCAGGTCATCAGTCACTACAACCTCTTCCGCTCAGCGGAGATCGATGGCTCGGCTGCTCCTGGTTACAGCACGGGAGAGGGCCTGCAGAACATGGTGGCGTTGGCCAAGAAGAACATGATCCAGGGCATGACTTATTCGTGGACGGGCTTGTCGCTGGAGGAGATTGAGGCCGGTGGCAAGGCGGTGCTCATCTTCGGCCTCGGCATTCTGGTCGTTTACCTTACTCTGTCGGCCCAGTATGAGAGCTTTGTTCTTCCGTTCATCATCCTTCTGGCAGTGCCGACGGCGGTGCTGGGCGCCTTGGGATTGGTGAGCCTGCGCGGTATGCCGAACGATGTGTATTGCCAGATCGGCCTGGTGATGCTGATTGGGCTTTCGGCGAAAAATTCCATCTTGATTGTGGAGTTTGCCGAGCAGATTCGAGGCCAGGGCAAGTCCATCCTTGAGGCTGCGATTGAGGCGGCCGAACTGCGTCTTCGGCCAATTCTGATGACGTCGTTCGCGTTTATCCTCGGCGTGCTGCCGCTCTACTTCGCCACCGGCGCGGGAGCGGTGGGCAGGCGTTCTGTGGGGACGACTGTGGTGGGTGGCATGCTGGTGTCCACCATCCTGAACCTGGGGTTCATCCCCGTGCTCTATGTCATTGTGAAGTCGGGGCTCGAATTCTTCACCCGCAAGAAGCCGGCGCAGGCGGCCCAGCTATAGCATGAGGGAACGGGAATAAACGAATGAGCGCTGGGATCCGAATTCCATCCATTCTGAAAGTCGGAGGAGGGTGCTTCGCTGAAGCATCGGAGACTCTTTTGCGGCTTCAGTGCCGGCGGCCTTTGATCGTGACCGATCCGTTTCTGATGAAGAACCAGCTGGTGCAAAGATTGGTCGCCCAGATAGAGAACACGGGGCTCAGTTGTGAGGTCTTCCATGAAACCGTGAGCGACCCCACCACCACAGTCATCGAGGCAGGAGTTCGCGTTTTTGAGTACGGCGGTCATGACAGCCTGATCAGCCTTGGAGGCGGCAGCCCCATTGACACGGCCAAGGGCATCGGCATGCTGGCGGCGAATAAAGGGAAAGTGCGGGATTATCGAGTGCCGCGGCCCATCCCGGTTGCCGGCCCGGCGCACTTGGCGATTCCCACCACCGCCGGGACGGGATCGGAGGTCTCACGGTTCGCCGCAATTACGGACGCGGAGACCGGAGAGAAGATGCTGATTGCCGGGGAGGCTCTTATCCCGTCCGCCGCGCTGGTGGATTACGAATTGACCTTGACCATGCCGGCGAGGCTTACCGCGGATACCGGCCTTGACTCGCTGACCCATGCCATCGAGTCGTTTGTCAGCCGGAAAGCGAATCCACTGACCGACCCCTTTGCCTTGGCGGCTATGAAGACCATCTGGAGAGAGCTGCCCACAAGCTTTCGTGAGCCGGGAAACAAGCAGGCACGCGAGGCGATGATGCTGGCTGCGACCCAGGCCGGTCTTGCCTTCTCCAATGCGAGCGTAGCGCTGGTACATGGCATGAGCCGCCCTCTGGGGGCGCATTTCCATATTCCGCACGGGCTCTCTAATGCCATGCTGCTGCCGTCGGTCACCGCTTTCTCCGCCGAAGCCGCCCTCAACCGCTATGCGGAATGCGCCCGGACCATGGGCCTGGCTCACGCGGGAGACACGGATCAAGGTGCTGTCGATCAGCTGATTCGGGGGTTGTATCTTCGCAATGGGGAGCTCGAGGTGCCGTCTCCCAAACAATACGGCATCGAGGAAGAACGATATGTGGCGCTGATCCCCGCAATGGCGCAGCAGGCGATGGCTTCAGGTTCTCCGCAAAATAATCCCCGTATTCCGACTGTTGAAGAGATCGAGCAGATTTACCGGCAGTCGTGGCAGTGAAGTCTAGTGGGCTGTAGCAGCTGATCCTTCTGCCAAGGAGACTTGGACGGGTGGTTTAGGGGGGATTCCGCCGAACCTCCACTGAGTTACGCTCCGGCCGAAAGGCAGAAAAACATTTCCCCGGAAGGTCCGTAGAACTGCAGGTCCCTCGGCTTCGCTCCTAATGAACAACCGTACCCTGGACCGACTAAAAGCATTGGATGGGGCTTCGCCCGGCTTTTTCGGCCCACGTTAGCTGGCGCGAACATGGGGCACCCGTCGAGTACGCGGTGGCCCGCACTGTTCATTGCTCCTTTAACTTGCCGCAGGCAAGTCGACTCCTCGGGATGACAAGGGGAGGGCGGCTCTTCCATTTGAGAGCTGTTAGTTGGATCGAGAGAGCAGCGCGCTGCCAACCGAATAAAGTCACAAGCTCTTAATGAACAACCGTACCCTGGGCCGACCAAAAGCGTTTGATGGGCTTCGCCCGGCTTTTTCGGCCCACGTACGCTGGTGCGAACATGGGGCACCCGTCGAGTGCGCGGTGGCCCGTGCTGTTCATTGCTCCTTTAACTGGCCGCAGGCTAGTAGGCTCCTCGAGATGACAAATACGTTAGACAATTAACTGCAAACGACGGGAGATTCGGCGATTCCGCAACGAATTTGTCATCTCGACCGGAGCGTAGCGTAGTGGAGAGATCTGCGGTTCGGCGGAATCCTCTCTAAGCAACCCATTCAAGTCCGCTTGATTTAACTTCGCCGCACCAGCGCCAGGGCTGTCAAATCGTCGCGGCGGCGAAGATCACCGGTCTTCAGGAAAGCAAGCGCCTTCGCCCACGGGGGATTGCCGAAGTCATACGCCTCACGCAACACGTCAGAACAAAGGCCAGACGCGGACTTTGGGCTCGAGTTCTTCAGCAGTCGCGCCAGGCGTTCCGCTCCGAACTCCGCTCCTGCTCGCCGGCTCTCAGTTACTCCCTTGGTGACCAGGAGCAAGGTCTCCCCCTTCTGGAAAGCGAGAAACATGGCTTCGAAGGTGGTGTGGCTAAAGAGCCCAAGCGGCATTCCGCTTGACTCCAGGGTGCGGACTTCCTCATCCTCACGAGCAAGAGCGAGCACGTTGCCCGCGTTGCAGTAGGTCAGAATCCCCAGAGTCTTCTGAAAGCAGCCTAGGAAGGTAGGCGCAAACTGTGCCCTGTCTGCAGCCGCGATGAGGGAGAGATTGACAGCATGGGCCAAGGCCGCCATTGCATCCGATTCGTTCACCTCGGCGTCGCCCGCCACTGAGGATCCGAAGAGTTCTCCGCTCTTTTCGCGGAAGGTACTTTGGACTTTTGCCGCTGCTTCGAGAGCGTGCGGGCGAGGGCCGGCGATGTCTGTCAACAGGAACAGTACCCGATCGCCCAGCAACACGGCGTCGAAGAAGTCGCCCCCTCGACACTCCGAGAAGTGCTCGGCGTGTATATCCACTCCGTCAAACTGCGACCAGTCGACCGGACGCAGAACTGAATCCATGCTGATCTCCCACACTCACTCGTGAGAGTGTAAATCAGTAACTCAGGCGACTCTACTCTCACTTGCGCTCGAGACTTCTTCCGCGCCGCTTTTATCCAGAATAGTTTTCGCCTTGGAGATCCAGTCTGCATTGTCAGCATGCACTGAAAGCAGAATGCCGCCCTTCTTGAGCCGGGTTTCGTAGCGCTTGGCCTCAAACTCCGGGACGCCGAATCCCACCAAGGCTCCTGTGATGCCGCCGAGGGTCGCGCCTACGCCCACACCGGCGAGTGCGACCATGATGGGACCCGCGGCAAGAAAGGGCCCTATACCAGGAATTGCCAGGGCTCCAATGCCTACCAGCCAACCCAGCACCCCGCCCAGCACGGCTCCCGAGGTACCTCCGGCGGTTGCTCCTTCCGGGGCTTTGGTGCTCTTGACCGTTCCGATATCACGAACGTCCCCCAGGTTTTCCGGGGCCAGGATCGAAATATCGGAGCCGCGAAAACCTGCATCCCGCAACGCTTCTACCGCTGCCTCCACGCCTTGGCGGCTGGTGAAGATTCCAAAAATCGAGTGACCTGCCATCGTGTGTCTCCTGTCTTTTCTAGCTACTGCGACTGCTGGACTGCGCCTGCGGTCGCGCTTCGCGCCTGCGCAGCGCAGGCTTGAGAAGCGGTGGTGGCGGTTGACACCGCCACCACTCCGATCGCCAGCTGGTTAACTTCTTTACTGCTTTAGTTCGTCCACGGGTGCTATCCGCTACGGCGTAGATTGCCAATATCTTCGCCGGCCACGGTTCGCTTGGGTGTGCTGGTATCCGAATCGACGCGCAACTCTTCGCGCCGAACATCGTCGCCTACGGTCGCCACGTCCTCGACGTCACGCTTGCCTACGAGAACCTCCTCGCGGACCACCGCCTGCTTCTCCAGCCGGACGACGTCCTCGCTCAAGGGCACGCGAATCTCCTCGGCGCTACCGATGCTGGCATTCGGTGCTGGGATATTCCCCGCCACCGGAACCCGCTCCAGCACCAATTCTTCCCGGGTAACTGGAACCTCGATTGTTTGATTTTCGGTAACGACGTCCTTGCGGATTCGCACTTCACCCCGGTTGATCCGGTCCTTATGTACGCGCAGGACTTCGCCGAAGAGTTGCACCCGGTCGACCGCGCCCGTTGCCGTTCCTACGGGGCGCTTGTCGGTGTACTCAGTGTCCACGTATCCGGTGTCGGTGACTTCCTGGCCGGTGGAGTCGGCGGCATCAATTTCAGTTTCGTCTTCGTAGCGAACGGTGCCCCCGTTGGCAGACAGGATCTGCTCGGCCTCAGCCGCACGATCCGTATCACGCACGGTGACAATTGCGCCGCCTGCCCGGAGGCTGCGGGTGAGGTGCGCGGCACGCGCGGGAGCAATGCCGGTCCCGGCGAGCGAATGCTGGAAATCATCATCCGCGAAATCGTGCTCGTACTCGTCTCGCGCATAGGGGTCCGCGTTCACGGGCGTATGGGCTACCGCTTCCCTGCTTGCTTCCTTCTCTGCCTCTGGACGAAAGGCATCCTTTACCTTCTCCCACCAGTTTTCTTTTTCATAGCCAACCCCCGTGGTGGTTTCATTGCGAAAAGCCGCGCCGATCTGGCTGGTGCTGAATCCGCTCGCTCGTAGTTCTGTCACTGCCTGGTGCGCGTTGCTTGCATGGTTGAAAAGTCCTACCACTACGTGCGTGGCCTTTCCGACGCCGGCTGCGTTGGTTGTTTCATATGCCATTGGATTTCCTTTTGTTACTCAGGTTAGGAGGTTCCGTGTGAGCACTCTCACTCACTCGCTGCAATTAGGATGCAGGCTTTCCGAGAGCGCAAATGATTATTGCGTTACGCGCTCGCGTCATCGATCAACAGGCGTTCTCTGCGAACGCTGTCAGTGACTGGTTCGTTCCGCGTTACTTCTCGCTTGCCTACCTTGTACTCTTCCCGCAGGACAGTATCTTTATCAATGTGGACTCGCTCTTCGCTAAGCGGGACCCGAATCGAATTTTCCGCGTCGATGCGGCCGTTATGGTCAGTGTGCTCCACCACCAGATGCTCTTGGGTTACGGGCACCTGAACTGTCTCCATGTGGGTGACAGTTTCCTTGCGCACGTGCACATCGCCGCTGCTTATTTTTTCCTTGTGCACGCGCAATACCTCGCCGAACAACTGAAGGTGCCCCGGCTCTGCGGGCTGTGGTGGGGCGAAAGGAGTGGAGGCGATCACCGTCGCGGCTGTTTGTTGCGGATCGCGCGCATGCACGATGCGTGCTCCGCGCTCCTCAAGGAGAACTCGCGCCTCGTGATTACGTGCGCCTGACCGCACGGTCACGATGGCCCCGCCGCGCTTGAGATCACGCTCGAGAACCAGAGTATCTTCCGGAGGCAGATCGAGTTGCCTAAGCATCGCGTCGAATTGGCTTGGCATCTCGTCAGCTCGGTCTCCGTGGTAGAGCTGTCTGAGGTGGCCGAACCAATGTTGATTTCCTGTCACAGACGCCTGATGGTTGTCTGTCACGGATGATTCGGGATCGCGGAACGCGGCAACGACTTCATTCGCCTGGAATTGATTTTCCCGCAGCACCCGCAAAGCATGGCGCGCGTCGCTTGCGTAGGGAAAGAGGCCAATGACGGTGGGCTCGTGGTCGGTGTGGCTGGGCAGCATAGCTACTCCTCTTTTAGTGTGATGACGAAAGCTGTTGCGCTGCACACCTGAGGAAAACGAATTCCTGAAAGAAAGCCAGGATCGCGTCTTAGACTGGACAGATGACCGGTGCTTTCCACATTCCGATCGTTGAGACAGAGCGGCTGAGGCTGCGCGGCCATACGCTCAACGATTTCGCCCAGACCCGGGCCCTCTGGGGCGATGCTGCCGTTATGCAACATATGGGCGGTAAGGCACAAACGCAGGAAGAATGCTGGGCACGCCTGCTACGCTACGCCGGTCATTGGCCTCTGCTCGGCTTTGGCTATTGGCTGGTGGAGGAAAGAGAGACAGGAGAGTTTGTGGGCGAGGTTGGTTTTGCCGATTTCAAGCGAGACATGCAACCCGCCCTGGGACCTGTTCCTGAGCTTGGCTGGGTTCTGGCTCCTGCGAAACAGGGATATGGTTATGCAACGGAAGCTGCCCAAGGGGCTATCGGCTGGGCGCGGGAGCATTTTGGCTCCGGCAACTTTGCCTGCATCATCAACCCGGAAAATCTGGCGTCGATCAAGGTCGCCAGAAAGTGTGGATTTGAGGAGAAGCATTTGGGTACATACAGGGGCCGTCCGGTCATCATCTTCAAGTTGGATTCATGACCAACGAGATCATTTGGGTAGCTGGGCTTCTCGGACACCTGGTGCTTCTGACCGTCCTTTTTGCACGCAAGCGCGTAGCCACCTTTCCGTGGTTCACGCTGCTCATCATCTTTTATGTGGTGAGGTCGGTCGGCCTGGCCGTCGCGCTCCGTGTTTCCGGTCATCCGGCATCCTTGTTCGAGACCACGATCCTCGACATCATGGACGTCCTGCTGCAATGCGCCCTTCTGGCAGAACTCACCTGGATCGCCTTGAAGCCGCTGGGCACGGTACGCCGGTTCACTCTGCCGTTGCTTTTGATTGTGAGCGGCGTGCTCATGGTCATGCGCCTGGCGCCGCACGGCCACCACTCTCTGCGCTCGATCCTGGCCTTGCTGCACTTTCTGCTGTCCGTGCTTATGGTGGAGTGGGCCATCGTGCTCGCCTTTTTACTGCGACCTTTGCGGCTCTCGTGGCGCAGCCATGTTGCCGCCATCACTTTCGGCTTTGCGGCTTATTCCGCAGCCCTGCTGGCCGCGGGCGGCTACTTCACCACCGGCCGTCAGATGCGGGACTATGTTTTTTTCTCTTTCTTCCGCATCTCGGTCTATCTGCTTATCTTGATGTTTTGGTCTGTGACGCTCTGGTTCGCGGACAGCGCCGGGAGAAAGACGGCACCCAAACCGCTGTAAGTGGAGAAGCCTGCTTTAAGTTACTTTGGTAACATCGGTGCGTTGTGGCGACTGGACTTGGGAGTTGGGTCAAAGCGTTAGGTATACGTTTTTGCTTTAGAATGGGTCGGCCGATCATCCGGGCGTTGGCCAGAGCCAGCGCAGAATCGGGTGCGACCGGATGAGGAAGACACATGTGCATCTCCCAGAGTGTTGGGCTCAATGCTCCTAATCAGAATGATGATGTCACCTTGATTCAAGCATTGTTGAATTTGAACCTGCCTCTCCTGCCTGGCGTCACTTTCCTCATGGAAGATGGCGTTTTGGGGCCGCACTCGCAGGCGGTCATCCAACAATTCCAGACCTTGGCCGCGACGCCTGGATCCGCTTCCGGCGTCATCGATCCCGGGTCCGTCACTCTCACCGCGTTACGGGCGGCTGTTAACGGCCAGTTCAGCCCCAGTTTGCTTCAAGTCCTGATGCCCTTGTGTTCCCAAGACGTGGCCGCTACGTTCGCGGCGCCGCTCGTGGCTGCCTTCCAGGCCAACCAGATCAATACCCCGCTTCGTCAAGCCCACTTTCTCGCGCAGCTTGGCCATGAGAGCGGCAGTCTTCGCTACACGTCCGAGTTGGCAAGCGGCACAGCCTACGAAGGGCGCGCGGATCTCGGCAATACGCAACCCGGCGATGGACCGCGTTTCAAAGGCCGCGGGCTGATTCAGATTACCGGCAGAGCCAACTACACCAGCTATGGGAACGCCCGGGGCAAGGATTACATCACCGGTACCAACCCCACTCTGCTGGCCACGGATCCGAACGTCGCGGCGGATTGTTCCGGTTGGTTCTGGGCAACGCGGCAGCTGAATCAGCTGGCCGACCAAGACGATGTACTCGCGATTACGAAGCGGATCAATGGTGGCACGAACGGCCTTGACGATCGCACTCGCCGGCTGAAAATCGCTAAATGCTTGCTTATCCCTTAGCGGTCGTCCTCCTCGCTCTGCAAAGTGTTGCGGCGATAGTTCCAGCAGGACCGCAATATGTCCAAGGATGCGATCCGTGCCGCATCTCCCTGCGCAGCGGGTCTGAGGCCGCGGACTTTCGTTTTACCTTGGAGACGGTTCCGCAGGGCCGGGTGGTGCAGGCCATTCGCTTCGAGCGAAACGGCCGCCTCGTGCAGGAGTTGACTGTTCCCTCGATGACCCCTCTCGCCCAAGGCGAGTCCTTTTTCTTCGGTGGGCAGGATATCAATTTTGACGGCTGGCTCGACATGTTGCTGATGACCGAACAGGGCGCCGCGAATGCCAAGGCGGAGTATTGGCTATACGACCCGACGACTGAGCGCTTTCGGGATCTGGGCGAGTTTCCGATGTTGCGCGTGGATGCGGCCCACAAGCGGCTGAGCAGCTACGTCAGCAACGGGCCGGCGGGACTCGACTTCGAAAAACGAGAGTATGCCTTCCAAGGCAATGACCTGATCGTGGTGAGCGAGGAGACACAAAAGGCCGTGGCCGGCCGGCCAGGATCGTACATTCACACCGTTCGTCAGCGCACGGATGGCAAGCTGGTTGTGGTCCACCGCGAGACAGTCAAGCCACCGGGTGCCCGATAAGTCGTCTGCCTATATCGCCTGAGCCAGAATTGGTCGCACGGTTATAACGACAAGGGGGTGGCCCATGGTTTGCTGGCCCCATCGCGGCCGCTTTTACGCCTTTCCTGGCAGAGGTGAATTTCCATGACATTGCGCATGCTTCAATCCGTAACCAGAGTGCTCGAAATGCGTGTCCGCGGCGGCCGCCTTTACAAAGAGCCATACGCGCTCGAGGCTGGGGATATTTATGAACTACGGCCTGATTATGCGCAGATGCTTGTGTCCAGGGGGAAGGCCGTCTCTTTTGACAGGTCGCCTTTGCCTGCAGACGCTTCCTAGCGGGCCGTCGGAAACGAATCATTGAGCGTGGCATTCCCTCAAATGTTCTGCAGCTTGCGAAAACGGCAAACCTGCACCAACTAAGTCAGTGCAGGTCCACCACCTTTTCGTTGTGAGTTATCTCACTTTCAATGGATCGACCGTTACTTCGCGATCAAGCTCGTCGCTATATAGGTGAGTCGACAGGCGAGGTTCTGGGCTGAGATGGTCATCATTCAAAGTTCCGGAATCCACTCCATGCGTGGTGACGGCTTTCTCGCCGGAGGACGCGACGTCTTCCGCACCGGTTGCCTTGAGGATTTCCTTGGCTCTGGAAACCTCTTCAGAGCTATCGCAGTGAACCGAGACCAGGATGCCACCATCTTTGACACGCCCTTCGTAGCGCTTCGCCTCATACTCTGGAATGCCCATGCCGACCAGAGCACCTACCAGGCCGCCAACCGCACCGCCTACACCCAGCCCCGCGAGCGCGCCCATGATGGGGCCGGCTGCAATCAGCGGACCCACTCCAGGTATCGCCAAAGCACCAATGCCTGCAAGCAATCCCAGCGTTCCCCCAACGGTCCCTCCAACCCCTACGCCGGTGACTGCTCCTTCCGGAGCCTTGGTGTTTTTCTCGGCTGCAAAATCTTTCGACCCCTGGCTATCCGCCATGAGCACCGAGACGTCATCGTTTGAAAAACCCGCGGACCTAAGCCGATCCACTGCAACTTCTGCAGTCGCTCTGCTCTTATAAATGCCAAATGCTGCCGTATTCTTCCCTGCCATGATAAATTCCCCTTTTGTCAGCGACGCTGACCCTACTGTTTAACGGTGAGTTGATTAGTGACCTTATCAGGGCTACCGACGATGGATTCCGTTTTCGAAGCAATGTCCTGCTTTTCCTCTTCGGAATGAACAGGCCCTTTTAGCGTCACTGATCCGTCTTTGGTGATGATCTTAACGTTGTGCCCGTAGGTTGACAGTGACTTGTCAGCAATCAAGGCCTGACGGATTTTTTTAGTGAGCATCCTGTCAGAGGCAGCTTCGGACTGTTGGTCTGCCGTACTGTTCTGAGCCTTGTTCGTGCCCGAATTGTCGGGAGCAACCGCTTGGCCGTGGGCTATCGACACGCCGGAGCACAATAGTGCACCTGCGAATGCTGCACTTGCCAGCAGCAGGCTGCCGGTCTTCTTCGAGTGAAACCTGGTCATGTCATTTCCTTCCTGGAACAAAGACGTTATGCGGATAAGTCGAGGATGCTTCACAAATTTCGCCGGCTTCCACCGCTGACAAGTCGAACGATCCACGTAAGAACGACCGCTCCAAGAACAGCGACCAGGATGGTGTAGATCATCCCACCCTGGCTGGCAAAGCCCAGCGCGCGCATGATGAAACCGCCGAGGATAGCGCCGACTATACCAACCACAATGTCCATCAGCGGACCAAAGCCGCTGCCTTTCATAAGCTTCCCAGTGAGAAAGCCCGCAATCAGACCTACGATGATCCACCAGATAATAAACATCCTGTATCCCCCTTGTGTGTTTTGTAATTACGGTTGATTGGTTGCGACAGCGAGCCTCAACTCACCCGCCTCCGCTCATTTCATGAGCGGGCGACCGGGAGTTGCCAACCTTGTCATCTCATTTCGCCGGACGGTTGGTTGCTTCGATCACGAAGTTTCTTCGGCCCGAACGCCGTGGCGAAGCCGAAGATTGTTGGGGGGCGCCTTCGGATCGATACCTGCAGCGTCCGCCCACAGAAATGTATGATGCCGAACACTTCTCCGCGACGGAGGAAATCCGATTATTTTTTTGGGGAGTATTCTGATACAAGAATGTCAAAGACATCTACGAATCGGCTTCTGGAATCTCTGAATCACAAGAGCCGCCAGGCTGTGATCTCGCGGTCCAGGGTGGTAGAACTGGCTGTTCGGCAAACCTTGTCGGAAGCGGGTGGCACTCCAGAATCAGCCTTTTTCCCGCTCTCTGGATTTGCGTCAGAAGTTGTGCAGCTGGCCGATGGAGATTTCGTCGAGATAGGCCTGGTTGGAAACGAAGGGGTCACCGGCAGCTACTATCTTCTAGGCCCTTCTTCATCGCTGCATCACTGTTTTGTGCAAACGAAGGGAGCGGCCTATGAGATTCCCTTCCCGGATCTCGAAGAACTCTTCGCCAGTTCAGCGGACCTGAGAAATGGAATTTTGAAATACGTGCAACATCAGATCGCCCACCTTGCGCAAACCGCGGCGTGCAATCGGGTTCACGATGCTGCTCCTCGTTTCGCCCGGTGGCTACTCACGGTGCAGGACCGGACGCGCGTTGCGGAGTTTTCTCTTACCCAGGAATTTCTCGCTCAGATGCTCGGCATCGGAAGGCCGACACTCAATATCGTGGCCAGATCGTTCGAGAAGGCGGGGCTAGTGGGGCATCGGCGGGGAAGCATACAGATTCTAGATCGCACCGGCCTGCGCGCTATGGCCTGCCTGTGCTACGAGACCACGAGACAAGTGTTCTCGAAACTGTACGCATAGTTCGCTGCATCCGCGGGAATCCTGCCTTGATACGAAAACCCTGCATGATTCACTACTAGTTTGTCTTGTACAAACACTTTTCCTTCGGAAAGGAGCAGCAATGAACGCATTCAAATGGGTTCTTATTGACCAAACCAAGGGTGCTACCACGACGGACGGCTCGAAGCTCTCGCCTGCCGTCCTCAAGCATATTGCCGAGGCCGTCCAAAATCAGGTCAACCAGGAGTTCGCCGCGGAGTGGGGTGCGCAAGCCGCGATACGCGTGGGCACCGCGGATGACATTCAACCTGGCGAGTGGGCCTATGGTTTTGTGCCAGAACTTCCAGATGCGCCCGGCGCCAGTGCCTACCATGACATCAATAAAAAGGGTGTCCCCTTTGCCCTGTGCGCTGTTACCACCTGCGACAGTCTCCTGGGTCCGAACGGTGTGAGTGTCGATGCCTCTCACGAGATTCTCGAAACAGCAGGGGATGAGGGTGCCAACCAGTTTGCCAACGATAACAAAGGTTCACTGCACGCGCTGGAGATGTGCGACGCCGTGGAGGTTCAGACATACGGCAAAACCTGCAAGGACGGTACCGTAGTTCAGGTCTCGAATTGGCTGCTTCGAGCGTGGTTCGCTCCTGGGGCGCCGGGTCCGTATGACTACATGTCTTCTGCGAAGCTTGCCGGTGCCGTAGCGCCCCCTGGCCCGCTCCAAACTGCGCCCGGACACGGTGGTAACTACCAGATCATCAGCAAATGGGGAGGCGATAAGCAAGTTTTCGCCGCCGCCAGGCACATCGTAGGCACTCGGCGCAAAGGACCTAATCCTAATTGGAGTTCGCGGGCCGGCCGCCGGTTAAAGGAAATAGAGAAGTTGGACGAAATCGCACAACCGGCGTGAACAGATTTTGCTATTCGTGGAGTCATCGAGCTCGATGGCAGCCATCCCTAAGGCGAGTAAGACGCTTTGCGCTTTAGGTGGCTGCCATCGTGTTTGGTTTGCGCTGCCGCTTGTTGTGTCCCAACGGCCCGTATAACCAATTCCCATCACCAGACTCCTGTCTGCCTCGCTTCGTGAGACCGGTTGGACGGCTTGCTACCATCAATAGATGGATCGCTCCAACGGCTACGAATCAATCTCGGAAGAGTTTCTTGCGCGCCGTTATTAACAGCATGGGCTCGCGACCACAGGAACTCGAAATGACGAGGAGGAAAAATTGATGGGTAAATGGACGCGTAGAAATTTTGTGGGTTCCCTTTCCGGCGCAGCGGCTGCGGTATTTGCCGGCGGGGCGCGGGCGCAGATGGCCAATACGCCACAAAACACAGCCGGCCGCGCACGCATCAAGATCACCGATGTTCGCTGTGCCGTGATTGGCAGCAATCCCACCGTGCGGATCGTTACCGATCAGGGCCTCTCGGGCTACGGGCAGGCGGAAAACGGAAAGCGCAACGTCAAGGCAATGATCGCCTATTACAAGCCGTATCTCATCGGCGAAGACCCGACCAACATCGCCCGCATCATGCTCAAGATTCGCCGCCTCGGCGCGTCCAAGCCCTGGGGTGCGGGCGTCAGCACCATCGAGATCGCCCTGTGGGACGTAGCCGGCCAGGCCGCCGGCTTGCCTGTGCATCAGCTGCTGGGGGGCAAAATCCGCGACCGCGTTCGTCCCTACGGAAACGTGGAAAACAATTTCGGTGACAAAATGGCTTTCCCTCTGAATCCCCAGAGCTACGGCGAATTTGCCGCCCGCATGAAAGAGGCCAAGGAAGGCTACACCCTGGTGAAGATGCCTATCGGCTTTCACAACGGGCCGATGATGGACGCCATCCCCAACTCCTGGTACGGCCGGAACTGGGCGGGCACTGGACCGGCGGCGCCGTACATGAACCGCGGGCTCATGACCGAGCGTGGCCTGGAGAACTGTATTGCCTGCGTCGCGGCCGCGAAAAAAGTGCTGGGCAAAGACATCGGCCTGGCGTTCGACTGCGGCCCCGGCTGGGTGCTCAAGGATGCGATTCAATTTGCCCGCGCCGTCGAGCCCTACCACCTGGCCTGGCTCGAAGACATTCTGACCGGCGACTACGAGCCCAATCCCAAGGCGCAGCTCTACAAGCAACTCACCGATAGCACAGCGACCCCCATCCACACGGGCGAAGAGCTTTATCTGCGGGAGAACTGCATGGAGCTGATCGAGACCCAGGCAGTGAACGTGCTGGGACCTGATCCGGAGGATGTGGGCGGTATTGCCGAGTTGAAGTGGATCGCGGAGTACGCCGATCTGCACGGCATCCTGATGGCGCCGCACGGCATCTTCGACGGCCTCTTCGGCATTGCCGCGCAAGTTCATCTCGGGGCGGCCTGCCCGCAGAATTACATCGCGTTCGAATATGCCAAGGGCCAGCCGGCCTGGTGGTACGACATCGTGGAGGGGCTGCCCGACCCGATCGTCAAAAACGGCTTCATCGAAGTCTGGGATAAACCGGGGCTGGGTGTCACCTTCAATATCAAAGCCGCTAAGGCCCATTTGGCGGAAGAGGATCGGGGCTTCTTCGACTAAGCGCGCCTTTTTATTCGCGCCGACGGTGAATGGGTTCAGTCACCGGATCTCTTCGGGCTTCTGACAGCGAACGCGAGGAACAATCACTCAGACAAGCGCTGGGTGTTTGCTCCTCGCGGTGCGCTTCGGCGAGAACCAACTTCAGACCCTGCTTGCGTTCTTCGCCCAATCCCCGGCCAGCCAACGAATCACCCCTCCAGGCCGGCGGATCGTTCGTCCTGACAAGAGCGCTTTGGCAAAATGTGACTTTTGCGTCAGGCCCGTTGTCTTCTTCATCAGCAAGCTCCCCGATCACCGCAATGCGGCTCGATGCCGCGTTCCATCTGCATGGGAACGGCGACGGTTTGCGAGAACCTAAAGATCCATTCGAAACCCGGGAGGAACATGAACGATACCGCAGGCCGCCCTCGATCGAAAAGGAAAGCGCGAAAAACCCTGGACACAATTCTGCCCCCAGACGAGAAAAGAACCAGCAACTTCGGCATCTTTGGCGGCTTTCGTATACGCGGTACCAGCTTTGCCATCGACTCGCGTGTGGTGGGATGGCGAATCACGATCATGAAACAGGATGGGGATCTACCCTATGAATGCTGGGTTCGGCACGGACAAATATACAGCGTGGAGTTTGAGACCGCCCCGCCTTGGGACCATCAGAGCCGTTTTGTTATCGGAGGACCGGCGAAGGACATCGACACTGCGATGGGAGCCAGCATTCTCAACGCGGTGTTGCAATGGAGCCGGTCGTCGAGTTAGCTCACTGGTTAGAAGCGAAAAGGTTGCGGGCGCCCAATCAATTGGGCATGGTTCCCGTAACGGCTTCCCAGGCAGTTCTGGCGCTCTGCAAGTTCTCCCTAGCTGGCCAGGTGATGTGCTCCGGCAGCTCTCCGCGCGAAGCAAAGCAGATTCGGACCAGGGGATCGCTCTCGGACCAGAAGGCAAATACCCAACCGCGGGCTCCGGCGATATCCAGAAAGTCCGTGCCGAGAACTTCAGTACCCGCAAACTTGCCGTAGCGTACAGCGGAGCCAAAGGATTTGGATCCATTGTGAATCGAGGATATTTTTTGCCACGCGTGTTCCAGCGTTTCCTCGAAAGGGCTATTGAATCGGCTCTGGGTGCGTCTAGGCGAAACCGGTGTATTCATAAAGATGACTTCCTTTGCATTCACGTCCATTCACGGGTGTTGAGTTCTCATCTCTTGACTCCTAATGCGGAATCCCTTGGTGAAATGGGCCACCATTGGGAGAACTGTGGAAAAACACTTCCGGGGAAGGGTTCCGTTGAACTGCAGGTCCCTCCACTTCGCTGCGCTTTGGTCGGGATGACAAGGAGAGGGCGGTTCTTCCAGGAAGCATTGGTTCTTGGGATCGAGAGCGGCTTGGTCCGCGGTGGCCCGTACTGTTCATTGCTCCCTTAACTTGCCCCAGCCAAGTCGCTTGCTCCTAATGAACAACGGTACCCTGGACCGACCAAGAGCGTTTGAGGGGCTTCGCCCGGCTTTTTCGGCCCACGTACGCTGGTGCGAACATGGGGCACCCGTCGAGTGCGCGGTGACCCGTGCTGTCCATTGCTCCCTTAACTTGCCGCAGGCAAGTCGGCTCCTCCTAATGAATAACCGTACCCTGGACCGACCAAAAGCGTTCGAGGGGCTTCGCCCGCCTTTTTCGGCCCACGTTAGCTGGTGCGAACATGGGGCACCCGTCGAGTGCGCGGTGGCCCGTACTGTTCATTGCTCCCTTAACTTGCCCCAGCCAAGTCGCTTGCTCGGGATGACAAAGGGGAGAGCAGCTCTTACATCGAGAGCAGTTGCCGGACTCGAACGGTTTCCGGAAAAGTCAGTTATTCTTCGCGGACGCCACCTCCAGAAGTCTTGGGTAATCCGTGTAGCCGTGTTTGTCGCCGCCATAGAAGGTGGAGCGGTCATAAGCATTGAGTGGCTCGCCATGCGCTATGCGCTCCACTAAATCCGGATTGGATATGAAAAGGCGTCCAAAGGCAATCGCATCCGCGTAGCCGGCTTCCACCGTTTCCAGGCCCGTCGCCGGCGTGTAGGCAGCGGCTGAGATGAGGTTGCCTGCGTAGCGCGGGCGAAAGATCCTGGCGTTGTTGAGAGCATCCATGTGGAGATCATCCCCGAGACCAATCTCGGAACCTCGACCTTCGATCAGGTGCAAGTAGGCGAGATGACACCCACTTAGCTGCTCGATCACAGAGCTAAAGAGGCGCATGGGGTCACTGTCGCAGATTCCGCCGTATTGGCCGAACGGTGACAAACGCACGCCAAGGCGCTGCGCGCCTATCACTGCCGAAACACTTTCCACGACCTCCATCAAGAATCGCATGCGGTTGGAGATTGACCCTCCGTAGCAGTCCGTCCGTTGGTTTGAGCCATCTTGCAGAAATTGATCGATGAGATGGCTATTCGCCGCTTGTAGCTCCACTCCGTCGAAACCCGCCTCGATAGCGTTTCGAGCTGCGTTGGCAAAGCTTCCGATGATGTCGCGAATTTCCAGAGCTGTGAGCGCCCGAGGGATTTCGATCGAAACCTGCTGAAATTCGCGAGTAAAGCCGGGGAGATTCGGAGGGATCGGAGAAGGGGCAAAAGGGACGCCACCATCGGGCATGAATGAGGAGTGCGAGTTTCTTCCGTTGTGAGCGAGTTGGAGGAAGATCTTGCCGCCGCGCCCGTGTACGGCCTCGGCCACTCTTTTCCACCCTTCGACTTGACCCTGGGTGTAGATGCCAGGTGCAGCTGGGTATCCCTGGCCCGGTTGGCTCACGGCGGTACCTTCTGTAATGATCAACCCGGCAGAGGCTCGTTGGGCATAGTACAGCGCATTCAGTTCAGTAGGAGCGTTGCCCTCACCCGCGCGCATGCGTGTGAGCGGAGCCATCACGATGCGGTTCGCAATGGTGATCGCTCCGAGGCGGAGTGGTTCGAACAAGAGTGAAGATTTCAATGAGATGTCCATCCATCTGTCGCTGGTAGAAATTCGCTTGGGAATCGTTATTGGAGAGTGATCTCGCCCATGTCAATCTTCACCAGCAGAGGTTCGGGCACCAGCTGATAGTCCCCATCGTAGGCGTAGATTCTGCGTTTCGTGGGAAAGATGATCCCATCAACATCTCGGTAAGCGGATGCGTAGTTCAATCCCGTCGCGCCGCCGAGGATGTCGACGGTGTAGTCGTGACGTCGCAACAGCCCATCCGGGCCAAAGCACGAGATCTGTTCCCGTGTATGGCTCTTGATATAGTCCGGAAACGTCACCTTCAGTCGCCGCCACTGCTCCCCATCGACTTGGATCGGAGCAATCTCTTCCGTCACAAAGCCTGGCTTGGTGTACAGGAAGGGCGTGTTCAGGTATGTCCACAGAGCCTCGCCCTGAAAGTAGGCGACCTGGAGGTCATCCCACGGTGTCTGGCGCTCCTGGCCGATGAAGGATTCCTCGGGATTATCACGCTCCTGCACGAGCGTTCCATCCCGGCGCTCCATGACAAGGTGTTTGGGTTCGAAGATGAAGCGTTTGTCCTGTCCTGGGAAGTCCGTGACGAGCCGCTCGTTCGTGGTGTCGACGGTCATGACCACATCCTTCAGGTAGTCCCCTTGGCTCTTGACGAACCAAATTGCTCCTGTGAGTGACGCAGCTACTGTAATCGAGTTGATCTCGTTCCAGCGCTTAAGACCGCCGTGCGCGTCGACGGCTAACTGCAAAAGTTCATTCATAATGTTTCTCCGTACATGGGTTTGGAGATTCGAGGCCTACGCCTGCAGAGCCTCAAAGCTGTTCGTGGAGTTTTCTGCAGCCTGTTCGGCCCGTTCGGTAAGTCTTGCAAATCAGCGGGGCTTTGAGTTTGCTTGAGAACTACTTGTCCACCAGGAATCCGTCGAACCGCAGATCTCTCCACTCCGCTCCGCGAAGAGGGGGAGTTCGCATCCTGGCAGCCGGTGCTTTACTTTCTCAGCGAGTCCGACGCGAGCACTGTGATTTCGTCGACGTGGGTTGGATGCGAGATGAAGGGAGATTGACTCGGCGTCAAATGGCGCCAAACGCACCCTCGGCCCGTGGTCAGGAAGGATCGCGGTTACTTATTTTCCGGCCAGGGCCAGACGCACGACGGCCACAAATTTCTTTCTGTCTACGGGCTTTTGAAAAAATGCCAATGCGCCGGCTTTCGTCGCCTCGTCGCGGGTTGGAATGGCGGGCCGGGCACTGACCACGATGATGGGTTTGGCCGCAAGGTCGGGAAGGTTGCGCAGGCGACTCATCAGAACAAACCCGTCACCACCGGGAAGTCCAAGGTCGAGCACGGCCAGATCGGGCTTCTCCTTGACCGCCACGCTGACGGCAGTAATCGAATCCTCCGCGATGACAACCTCGTAGCCCGCGCTGCGGAGCGCGAGGCTGATACCTTTGAGAAGATCCACATCATCGTCGACCAGCAATATCTTTTTCGCCATCCTTCTCCCTTTCCATTGCTTGGCTTTGCAGGTAAACCCTGTCGTGCACTTCAGCCGTGATTCGATCCACTCGCTCGTCTTCGCTGCTTGCCGGCAATATCGCGATCCGTTGCGTTGCTATCTTTGTGTCCACCCCGGCATCCATCAGCACACTGTTCAGTTCCAATTCCTGTTGAATACGGAGGCACATAGCGTCCACGGCAGACGGATCGCCACCGGTGAGGATAAAGAACGAGTCTGAGGGTCCAGGCAACAGCGCGTCTTGTCCACTGTGAACGCACTCCTCGATGGCCCGTCGTACTTCGGCCAGCAGAAGGTTCTTGTGAACAACATCGCCGGCGCCCAACAGATCCACGAAAATCAGCCCGACTTCATCGAGCTCCGAAAAAGCAAGAAGCTCAGCTACCACACGCCGCAGCGAGGCGATGGGAACGGTGAAGGAAAAAGCAGCGCCCTGGCCAAGTTCGCTCTCAATACTGATGGTCCCACCCTGCCGGACCACGAATTCGCGGGAGATGAAAAGGCCTAAACCAAGACCCTTGCGTCCCGCGTCGTCGGTACCCCCGAGTTGAACAAGCCGGGAGAAAACACGTTCCTGATCCGCTGCAGAAATACCCGGCCCGGTATCCTTTACCGTAATGCGCAGCATCTCCGGAGCATGCTCATCAGGAGAAGCGATGACGGCCACGGAACCGTTCTCAGGCGTAAACTTGATCGCGTTATTGACCAGGTTGATGATGACCTGCCCCGTGCGCTGCGGATCGGCCCACTCCATAGGAAGATCCGGGGGGAATTCGCAGTGAGTGGAAATCGACTTGGCTTTTGCGCTTGCCGCGCAGTGGCCAATATTTCTTCGATCAAGTGACCCACGTTGATCGCATGCGCTTCGACACTCAGCTTGCCCTCCTCAACGTGTGAGGAGCTGAGAATGTCTTCGACCATCTTGCCCAATTGCGCGGCGTTGCGTTCGATCCCCTCGAGGTGATCGGAGCTGTTCCAGGGTCAGTGGACCCAGCAGACCCTCCTGCAGGTTGCCGGTGAACCAGGTAATCGCCGCAACCGGCGTTCGCAGCTCGTGAGAAACGTGCGCGAGGACCTGGTCTTTGATTCTTAGCTGCCCCTTCTGCGCCTGCGCAACCGCGTCTTCCGCTTTCCTTCGCTCGGTCAGGTCGCGTGAAGCCAAGCGAATAGAACTGCCCAAAACCGAGCATTCCATCGCCGCGGATTGGAAGGGCGGAACATAAGTATTACTTTTGAAATGGCGCAGTCAACACCATGTAGACACTGCGCCGATTAACAAATCGGCAAGATCTGGTTGGCACTTCAGGTCTCTTCGCCGGCCCGCAACTGGGCAGTTGTGTCGAGCCACTCCGCTTGCTAATTTGGCGTAGATGCCGCCGCCTGCGCCCGAACAACTCAGCCAGACCATTGAGGCTCTTTACCGGTCGGAATCGGGCCGGGTTCTGGCGACGCTCGTGCGCCTCCTCGGAGATCTCGATCTCGCCGAAGAGGCCATGCATGAGGCTTTTGCCGTCGCATTGGATACCTGGCCACAGACCGGCATACCGGAAAAACCACGCCCGTGGCTGATTTCCACCGCACGCTTCAAGGCCATCGACGCCATGCGCCGGCGCGCGCGCTTCGACGGAGTAGAGAAGGACCTGATTGCCCACATCGAAACGCGCATTATGGAAGCGTCTACCGGCGAAGAGGACACGGAGATCGAAGACGATCGCCTCCGTCTGATCTTCACCTGCTGTCATCCCGCTCTGCCTCCTGAGGGACAGGTCGCGCTCACCTTGCGCGAGATCTGCGGCTTGACCACGGAGGAGATTGCCCGGGCATTTCTCGTTACGCCGGCAACGCTCGCCCAACGCATCGTGCGCGCCAAGGCTCTCATCCTCGATAAGGCAATTCCCTACCAGGTGCCGGTGGCCCAGGAATTACCGGCGCGGTTGGGACCTGTCCTCCACGTCGTATATCTGATCTTCAACGAGGGATATTCGGCCGAAACGACAGGCGCCGAACTCAGCCGCGAGGCGATCCGTCTGGGCAGACTCCTGCTCGACTTGCTTCCCGAACCCGAGGGGATGGGCCTGTTGGGGCTGATGCTGCTTCAGGAGTCACGCCGCGCGGCCAGAACCTCTCCCGACGGCGACCTGATCCTGTTGGAGCAGCAGGACCGGTCGTTGTGGAACCGCGATCAGATCGCCGAAGGCACCTCGCTCACCGAAAGCGCGCTTCGATCGCGCCGCTTCGGCGCCTACACCCTGCAGGCCGCCATTGCGGCTGTTCACGCCGGGAGTGGGTCCGCGACCTCCACGGACTGGCGCGAGATTACGCTGCTCTATGAGCAACTGCTGCGGATTCAGCCATCTCCGGTTGTCGAACTCAACCGCGCGGTGGCCGTCGCCATGTGCGAAGGTCCGGACCAGGGTCTTCGTCTCATCGATGACTTGCTGGCGCGCCAGGAGCTCGCCCGCTATCACCTCGCGCACTCTGCCCGTGCGGATATGTGTCGCAGGTTAGGGCGGATTCCGGAGGCCCGTGCTTCCTATGAGAAAGCGCTTGCCCTGCTTGTGCCTGATGGTCGGCACGAACCGGAGCGCCGTTTTCTCGCTCGGCGGCTCGAAGAGTTGAAATAAAAAAAGTTCGTTCCCCTGTCGATTTTCCGTGTTCCCCACGACTATAGGATGAACGGTGGCGAGCGTGAACCGCCCGTACATAAGAAAAGGGTCAGGACAATCCAATGAGAAACGTGATCTACGCCATCAACCTCACCGTGGATGGCTGCTGTGACCACACCAAAACGGTTGTGGGGCAAGGGGGGCCCCCGTCAGAAATCTATGAATACTTTACGGATCTTCTGCGGGATGTTGACCTCCTCGTCTATGGGCGTAAAACCTATCAATTGATGGTTCCTTATTGGCCTGAAGTGGCCAAAGACCATTCCAAGGCAAAAGCCGCGAACGAATTTGCCGATACATTCGACTCCATCGACAAGGTTGTTTTTTCACGATCCTTAGACAGCGCCGAAGATCGACACACGAGAATCGTCCGTACGAACCCTCACGACGAAATACTTAAATTGAAACGAGAACCAGGCAAAAATATTATGGTTGGCGGTGTCGATATTCCTTCACAACTTATCGAGCTTGGTCTGGTGGACGAATATCGTTTTGTCGTTGCGCCCATTATTGCAGGAGAAGGGAGACGTTTGTTGCAAGGTGTCAGCCTGCCGGAGAAGTTGGAATTAAAACTTGTTGAGTCAAAGGTTTTTAAGTCAGGAAGTGTTGCGCTTCGCTACTTGAAGCAGTGATGCAAAACTCTGCGGCGGCGGCTGCTCAGTTCCAACCGAAAAGGAGAAGAACCATGAAATACATCTGTTTGGGGTACTACGACAAAGACAAATTCGACGCCATGACCGAGGGCGAGCGCAACGCCATGTTCGACAAATGTTTTGAGTATGACGACTATTTACGCGCCAACGGATACTTTGCCGGTGGAGAGGGTCTTCAGCCTGCTGAAAACGCGTTGACCTTGTATTGGAGGAACGGTAAAGTTGCGACCACCGACGGTCCCTATGCGGAAACCAAGGAACAGCTCGGCGGCATCCTTGTCCTCGAGGCGCGGGACATGAGTCATGCTGTACAGCTCATGTCGCAGCATCCGGCGATGACGTATGGCAACATTTTCGAGATTCGGCCGACAGGAGACATGAGCGAAATCATGAAGGCAAGTGAGCAGCGACGACGACAGAACATGGCACGCTGAAGACGGTTCTACTTTGTCGCCGGCAGGGTCGACTAAAGATGCTGCTGAAAAGGTCGTATTGGTGGAAGCCCCGGCTGTGGCAGGGGCTTCCACCATTTTCAAGATTTGCGGCACGACTAAAGTCGTGCCCTGATACAAAACCGAGTTTTTCCGCAGCCGCTAGAGTCCGCTCAGTTGACGGCGCGCCATAACTCCAACGCTGCGCACGAAGACGGGCTTGCTGTTTGGAACGGTGTGCATGGAGTGAGCATATGACCGATCTAACGTCCGCTGGCCTTAAAGGGAGCGTCAGTGACCTGCCGCGGCTTCCTGCTTGCTGAGTTCCTTGGTGAAGGTCTCTTGCGCGTCGGCGACGAACTCTTTATAACCGGCCGGGTCGATAAAGACTCGGGGACCAGCCTTCGGATAGCGCTTCAGTTTCGCGAGCATGTCGAAGTACCCGCCATGGGCTCCTAGAAATACGTCGCAGGGCAAAGCAAGCAGCGCCGAAAACGTATGCTGGAAATCCTGGGCGATGCCGGGGTAGCTTACGGGATGGCCGGGGACGGCAACGAAGTGGTACTCCGACCAGAAACCCACGCCTCCAACAATGACGATGTTTCGCGTCGCTCCCGCCGGCTCTCCCGGAAGATGAGAGACCATCGTCCATGTCGTACACCCGCGCGTGTGGCCAGCGGTTTTGTGGGCGGTCAGAGTTACAGTCCCCAGGGTTACCGTGTCCCCGTCATGGAGAACACGATCCACATGAACAGGAGCATAGCGGATGATGTTTGGTGATGGCGATAAGAAGTCTGTGCGTCCGCCGGTTTCGGCCACGCTTACGTCGCCATCCATCACCATGTTCTTGGCATGGGTCTCGCGAACCACTTCCGCTGCGCCGCCCATGTGATCGAAGTGCGCTTGGCTGTTCAGCAAGATTCTGGTGTCGCTCCAGTGAAAGCCCAGCTTCTCCACACTTGCCCGGATCTGCGGGGGTGAGGTGGCGAGGTTTGGATTGATGAGGATATTTCCCTTTGCCGTGACGACGAGGTAACTGGCAAGGTCCTGGCTTCCTACGTAGTAGAGGTTGTCTGCAATTTGAAAGGGGGAAATCGGAGTGGTCCACGAAGGGCTTACTTGCGCAAGGATGAGTTTGGGGGCGCACGATGAAAGCAGCAACAGGCAAGAGAGGACAGCACGCATCCTGCTTTTGTAGCAGAGCGGAGGGAGACAAGGTTCTCCGAAAGCGCCGAAGGAGGCAATGCGCTCATTACTTCAAAGGTACTCCCAGGATCGGTGTCCCCTGGCGGGCGTGGCAGGATGCGGCAAAGGTCCTGAGCGGTGTGAGATTTGGTCCCTCAGCGAAAGCCGCAACTATTTGCAATGCTAGACGGAGGGCTGAAGAGTCTGCGTGAGAACTAGCAAAACCGTAGATCTCTCCACTACGCTCCCCCGGATTTCCTGTCGAGTTTGTGGCGTTGATGAAGTTTCTGCGTCTCTCTTTAGGGAAAGCCGCATGCGTGGCGTTCAAACCGATGCCGGCTCGGCCTGCAATGATCTCTATATCTGCAGCGAGACGTGGTCTGATCCTGGCGGGTCTCGTCTAGCAATTGGGCGAGCGAGGGGAGAGAGCCGGAGAAGTTTGGCCCTAAAATTTTGATCTGTTGGGCAGAAAACGGCGCCAGTTCAGCTATCCAACTTAGCTTGACTTGTAACTATCATGGATGTCATCGCAAAGTCCCACGTGATTAGGCGGGATAAGTTCGTTGTCGCGGATCTTCAGGCTAACTTAGGAGATCCACATCGACTCGCACGCACTCGTGTCGAACCGGATTTATTCTGACGCCCCGAGGACGGGGCGAGTGGTACGCGTCCCTGGCTTATGGGGTCAAAGCTGCTGCTCGCAGCTTCTTAACATCAAGAATGTCCTGTTCCCTTCCACTCGCGAGCTTGTTTCGGATGAGGTCATCTTTGGAAATAATGCTAGTGCGGGTTTCCCCATCCAAAAGGCCCTCGATGCGGTTCTCCCAGGCTTCATCGAAACTGATACCGTCAATGTGCTGCAAGATATCGATACGGGCCGGGGGCTGTCCGATCTGGAAAACCGTCTCGTCCAGAAAATCGGCCGGACTCAGGCCAGCGAGGGGCGCGCCGTACTGGGCGAGCGCCCGAAATACCGCTTCGCTGTTTTCTTTGTCGGGGCGGACGAAGAGGTCCAAATCCTTCGTCGCTCGGGGTTCCGCGTGAACGCCAAAAGCGTAGCCTCCGACCACAAGGTATTTAACGCCGTGATCGTTGAACGCGCTTAATAGCTCTTTCAGATCCTTGGGCATCATCGACGGGAACCCCCTTGAAAGCGGCAGCAAAGGCATAGGCGGCCTCGCTGGCATCCCACACTGCGGAGAGTCGTTCTCCGACGGAGAGGCTTTGCCAATAGAGGTAGGTTTCCCTTTGCTGTTGTTCGGGCGTTGCGACTATGCGAACTGTCTTATCGACGGTCATCCTTCATGCCCTTAAAAGCGTGCCCTCCCCTGTAATTATATTCCTGAGGGACTTCAACCATGCACGTATCCTTGCGTGACCAGCAACTGGTCATTTGGGGCCGAAGAGAACGAGCTGGGGCACCGCTTTGGGGTCAGTTCCGTCCAGACGCCATTGTCGGCACCATTGTCTGGCGCCATTGTCCGGGAGCAGCCGAATTGTCATCGTGCTTACCGAGAATAGCGGCAACATTTGGATCATGTCGCGGGCGGGCGGGGACTGACGGGCGGGTTTCGTCGCGGATCTTTTGTCATTCGGTCAAGCGCGCCCGGAGCGCCTCCACGTCCGCGTCCGATACGTGCAGCACATCTCTGCGATATTTCTCGAAGGTGCCGTACTTCTCATCGATGTGATGCAATGTCGTGTCCAGGTACATAGGGTCAGCCATCATCGCGGCTTTCCGCTGCTCCGGCGTCAGTTGCGCCATCGCGCTCGCACCGCTGCTGCCGGATGCCTTCATCATTTTCTGCATGGCCGGGCTGTTCGGGTCGGTACCCAGATATTGGTTGGTCAACGCGTAATCCTCGAGCACGGTCTGCTTCGGCACGCCCAGCGTCAATAACAACAACGCACTGAAGACACCCGTGCGGTCCTTGCCGGCCGTGCAGTGATACAGGAGCGGAAGATGGTCGCTCTTGAGCTGCTGGAACACCGTCGCAAACTGATCGGAGGCACGAAACGCAAAATCCCCATACACATTCGCCATGCGGGTGCGTGTCTGCTCTGCCGTATCGCCGGGCTGAAAGATCGACTGCACCGACGGCTGCTTGTTCGCACCCTGCGATCCGCCGCCAATAGGCACGCTGATGTGCTGGGCTTCGCTGCCCGGGATCCACTTCTCCGGAGCAACCTTGTTCTCTTCCTCCGTGCGAAAATCGCAGACCACCCGGATGCCAAGATGCGATAGATAGGCATAGTCCGACGGTGTGAGATAGGTAAGCACGCCGGACCGATACATCAGGCCCCAGCGCGTCACCCGGCCGTCCGTGGTGCGGTAGCCACCCAGGTCGCGAAAGTTGGGCGTGCCCTCGAGCGGCAGATGCCGAATCGAAACCTCGCGGACCTCACCCGTGTCTGCCTGCAGGTAAAAGTACATCCGGTCACCCGGCTTACCGGCTTCGAGCGCAGCCGTAGTGGCGGTCGTGGTTTGGAGCGGCGCCGACGCCGGCACCTGGTTCGCCTCGGAGCCGGCGAGAATTTTCACCGAGTGGGTCCCGCCGGTGTACTGCCACGTGAGCTGATAGTGCGCAGGGCTGGTTTCCACGCAAGCCAGGTTCACCACATCGGCGTGCGCGGTTACCGCCACAGAAGCACAAGTTGCGAGGAATAGATGGCGCAGCAGCATAAAATCGGCTCTCCTTAGAAGTTCAAACGCAGGCTGTACTGCATGCTGCGCGGGCTGTTGTACTGCGTGGGCGTCAGGTAGCCGAAGTTGGCGGTGCCATAGGTGGTGTTCAAACCGCTCAACTGCACGTGGTTGAGACTGTTGAACAGCTCCAGGCGGAAGTTCAGCGCGATCTGCTCGTGGATAGGGAAGGTCTTCTCAAGCAGCGAATCGAGATTTTCCGTGCCCGGCAGCCGGATCGAGGACTGATACCGGGCCGCATTGCCAAAAGAGTACGGCGCGGCGACGGTGAAGGCCGCGCCATTGAAAAACTGGCTGATTGTCTTGGCGTTGTGAACGATCTTGCGGCCGCCCGGCACCGCGGTGGAAACGCCGGTCACATTCGGCCGCACTTTGCCTCCGCCGAAAATGTTGGGCGTGTTGGCGGTGCTGCTGGTGCTGGTGGACTCGGTGATGGTCTGCGGCAACCCGTTGTCGTAGGTGAAGAAGCCACCCAGGCTCCAGTTGCCCAGCGCATAGGCCAACGGACCATGCTGCAGATACGCCTTTCCGCGGCCGAACGGCAATTGATACTGCACGGCCAGGCGGAGCACGTCGCGCAGGTCCTGCGCAGAAACAGACCAGTCGCAACTGGGGCAATAGTTGTCCTGGTAAGCACCCAGCGCCTGCACAAAATCGAGCTGGTTGCCGGTGTCGTCCATCGACTTGCTATGGGTGTAGTTGAAGAGCAGAGAGAGTCCGTCGGAGAAGCGGTGCTCGAGGGTCGCCTGCAGCGCGTTGTAGTTGGAAGCGGCTCCGCTCGAATAGATGCTGTTCACGGTGGTGAATTGCGGATGCGGCAGCAACAATTGATACGCCGCCACCGTGCTGTGGCTCAGCGCGGACGCGGCATTCGATATCACCCCATAAAAGGGGTTCGCCACCTGGGCGTTCAGCGCCGAGCCCCGGGACAGTGAGGCATCGGGCAACTGGTTATAGTTGAGCGGGGCGTAGAGATGCAGCCCGCGATTGCCCACGTAGCCGATGGTCAGCACATTGTTGAAAGGCAGCTGGCGCTGCACATCGAATGACCACACTTCGGAGTAGCTGATGTTTTGCTTGCGCGGTAAACCGCTGATGGCGGTACCGGCATTCGTGGCCAGGCCCAGGTTGCTGCCACTCGGCTGCACCAGGCCGCTGGGGAAAGGATTATCCATGTTGTAGAGGGGCAGCGCACCGTTGATCGTCGCGGTTGAGGTGGTTACGGCGGAGAAACCCTGCGATACCGCCGAGCTTAGCAACGGATACGACGGTTGATGAAAGATGCCGAAACCGCCGCGCACTACGGTCTTTTTATTTAACTGTTCGGCAAAGCCTAGGCGCGGATCGAAGTTCGCATACTGCGGATTCTGCAGCCGGCGGCCAATTCCATTGACACCGACAAACCCGGGGCCGCCGGTGAGGGTGCCTAGTGAGCTCACCTGCGCATTCAAGGGGGAAACCGAGGTCAGGTCGAGGTACTGGAACTGATTGTGGCCTTCCGTGACCGGAAAATCGATCGAATAGCGCAGGCCGTAGGTCAAGGTAAGCGACGGCAGCACGTGATATTGATCCTGCGCATAAAAGGCCCAGTAGGGCTGGTAACTATGGAAGCCAGGCACGATGCCGCTGGTGACCTGGCCGGAACCCAGCAGCAGATCAGCGATGCCGCTGCCCGAGTCCGGTTCCGCGGTGACGTTCTGCACATTGGGGCCACCGGTGAAATGATTCGTCGCTGTCAATGTCACCAATTGGTTCACCCGGAGATCCAGCGACATCATCCGGTACGTGACGCCATACTTGAACATGTGCTTACCCTTCAGCTGGGAGAGCGAGGCAGCGTATTCGTAGCCGGTGCCGCCATCCCGCTCATTGCCTCCGGTGGGGCCGATGGCGCTGACGCCGGTAGCGCTCGAAACGTAGGGAAAGGTCGTGGTCTGCAGCCCGTTGATCACGTTGGCGTTGAAGCCAATGGTGGTGGGGTCGAAGCCGAGCGATGGGGGAATGCGGTTCGACTCCTGGTGCACGCGGACGAAATGATGATCGAACACGAGGCTCGGGGAAATCACCCAGGTGTGGTCGAGCATGACGTTATCGCCCGGCAGCCGTTGATTGTTCGACACCGGGGAGAGGCCGTTGCGGTAGGGATCGCCGAAATTGTTGAAGCGCTGGAACCAGTCAAAGTGGCCGTAGATGGAATGCTTGTCGCTGAAGCGATGATCGATACGCACATTCACCGTGTTTTGGTTGCTGCTGGTCGGCGCGTTGGAGTAGTAGTTGTTCACGTCGCTGCCATTGGTGCCGGTGGTGTTGGGCAGGGGATACTTGGCCATGATGGCTTTGCCGGCGGGGTCGAGCGTTCCCGGAACCTTATTGAATCCCGTCTCCGCCAGGTAGGAAGTGCGGCAGTACACGGTGGCGCCGGCGGCCACGGCACTCGTGGTGCAGGGGGGATTCACACTGCCTGCCGGCTGCAGTACCGAAGAGCTGGGATCGTAGAGGATGATCGGCTTGCCGTCGCTGGCGATGGACTGGGTAAAGTCGCCGGTGCGCTCCAGGGCCGTCGGCACCGTGTAGAAGGTGTTCGATGCCTGACTTTGGCGTAGACCCTCATAGGTGACAAAGAAGAAACTCTTGTGGGTGGCGTCTTGGAGATGCCCGGGTAGCACAATCGGGCCGCCCGCGACCGCGCCGAATTGGTTGCGCTGAAAGTGCGGCTTTTTGGTGGGCGGTGTGGTGCCATCGGCGTTAAAGCTGTTGGCGTCGGTCTCGCTGTTGCGGACGTAGTCATATACGCTGCCGTGGAACTGGTCGCTGCCTGGCTTGGTGGCGAAGGTCACCACGCCACCGCTAGTACGGCCGTACTCCGGCGCATAGGCAATGGAGATGACTTTGAACTCCTGAATGGAATCGACCTGAGGCACGGCCGCGATGGCGTTGAGATCGTAGGGCGTGGTGTTCAGGCCGCCATCGAGCAGGCTTTCGGTGGTGGTGATCTTGGCGCCGTTGATCATAAAGGTGTTGGTGTAGACCTGGCTGGCGTCGTTATTGCCGGAATCGGGGTTGAGCGCGGTGACGCCGGCGGCGAAGTTGACCATTTGCAGCGGGTTGCGGATATTCAGCGGGATGCCCTGGACAAACTTGTCTTCGATCACATTGCCGCGGTCCGGCTGTTCGGTCACCAGTTCGGGCGCCGTCGCTTGCACCTCGACAACCTGCACCTCGGCAGCGGGCGACAGAGTCATGTCGAGCAGGCGTGCCGTTCCCACCTCGAGCACCACCGCGTCGACGGTGTACGGGGCGAAGCCGGGTGCGGTGACGTGCGCCGTATAGGAGGCGGGCACCAGCGGCGGAAACTGGAAGTAGCCATCGCCGTTGGTGGTGGTCGTAAATACCTGGTTGGTGGCCGCGTTGGTCATGCTGACCCCTGCGCTGACGATGGCTTTGCCCGCACCGTCCACCACATGTCCGCTGACGGCAGCATTCTGAGCCAGGGCGGCCGGTTCGCACGGCGGTAACACGGGAAACACCAAGCCGAGAAACACAAGGAGAAAGGAAAACCTGCGCGGGATCATGCCTACAAAATGACAGCCAGCCGCGGCGAAATCGTCGTAAAGCCGGGGTTACGTGGGGTTAAACGGTTTCAACGTGTGTTAACGCGCCATAATTAACCTGTAGTCATGGTGCAGGAAGATGAGATTCTGGCCCAGTTAGACCGGATACTGCTCTCGACTCCATTTGTGAACGCAGCCCGCTCGCGGCAGTTTCTATCCTTCTGCGTGACGTCGGCCCTGCGCGGGGACCGCTCGCACCTGAAAGAAACCACGATCGCGGTCGCAGTTTTTCAACGGGACGCGACGTACGACCCGAAGGCCGACCCGATTGTCCGTGTCCACGCGCGGCGGGTGCGGGAGAAGCTGCACCTCTACTACCGCACGGCCGGATCCGCCGACCCCATCATGATCGTGCTGCCCAAGGGCACCTACGTGCCGCAATACTCGCGCAGCGCACCTGTGGTCGAACCGGCTCCCGGACCTTTGAAGGAATTGATTGCCTCGCCAGCGGCTCCTGCCCTTCCTCCGGTCGAGCCGATAATTGTAGCGGCCCCGGCGCGCCGTGGGCACAGGGCCGGGATCGCCGCCTTGCTCGTGCTCATCGTGGCGGCCGCGGCGCTCTTGCTGCTGGTGAAAAAGTGGCCTGACCGGCGTGCCGCAATCCCGCAATCGGCCGCCTCCCAGCCCCGCCTCATGGACTGGCTGCCGGCAAACGTGTCTGAAGCCGCGTGGTCGCATGACGACAAAACCGTTGCCTATGCGCAGAGCGGTCCCCAGCATCCATCCTGGGTCTATATCGTGCCGGCTGGAAGCGGTGAGAAACCGAGGCGAGTTTCGGAGGGCGCCGGTGAGGAATACGAGCCGGTCTGGTCGCCCGACGATCGGCAAGTCGCCTTCGTGCGCATGGTGGATGGCGTGCACTTCGTGATCGTGCGTCATGAGCTGGCAACAGGGGTGGAGCGGGTGAGCCGGCCCTTCGTCGCCTACATCCCTGCCCGCTTTGTTCGTCCAACGCTTGACTGGTCCCCTGACGGGCAATATTTCTTAACGGCTGAGCAGGTTTCGCCGGGCGTTCCGATGCGCCTCATTTTGGTACGGGTGCGGGATGACACGCGCAGCTTTCTCACTTCTCCCCCGATCGAATCTGCCGGGGACGTCGAGGGTAAGTTCTCGCCGGATGGCCGTCTGGTGGCGTTTCACCGCGGAGGACACGGCGACCTCTATGTAGTGGACGCCGGCGGCGAACGCGATCATAAGGCGCGCCAGCTCACGTTTGATAATCCGGGAGTACGCGGTATGGCGTTCTCGCCTGATGGAAAAAGCATTTTGTTCGGCACGGCCAGTCCGGTGCGGGATGGATTCGGGATTTCGCGGATCCCGGTTTCGGGTGGAGCCCCCGAGCGCGTCACAGCCAGGAACTTCGATGCGACCCAGCCGGTCCTCATTGCACAGGATGAGGTTGCCTTTCTCCATGCCGAATGGAGCACGCAATTAATGGAGATGCGTGGCGATGGCATGAGCCCGGTATCACTGCCAGGCGGAAATTGGGCAGATCATTCGGCGAGTTATTCCCCGTCGGGAGACGGCATCGCGTTTTTCAGCAATCGCAGCGGAACAGAGGAGGTCTGGTACCTGGGCCAAGGGCAGCCGGCCCCGGAGCAGCTCACTCAACTTGGTGGCGACGGCTTGCTGCTGGCAACGCCCCGCTGGTCTCCGAACGGCGAGTTGCTGGCCTTCTGCGTGCGCAAACGCGGCCTTACCGACATATATCTGCTGCATCGGAAGAGCCGGGCGGTTGAGAAATTAACTCACACCAGCGGGAGAGATTACAACCCGGTTTTCAGCCACGATGGCAGATACATTATCTATTCTTCCAATGAGGACGGCACGCCACGGTTGTGGCGGATGGGGCTGGAAGGGAGTCACCACGCAGAGCCGCTATTTACCCAGGCAGTCAGCAACTTCCTCTGCTCGGCCGACGGACGATGGCTTTACTACCTGGACAGCCAGCAGCCCCTTTCCCTCTACCGCCTGAATCTTGAGGACGGCGCCACACAACTGGTCTACCGTACCAATGCACGGCCTGCTCTGTTGGACAGTCTGGCTGTCACCCGGGAGGGCGTCTACCTGGCGCTTGCGGACCAGGGGAGCGCTACGCCGCGCATTGAGCGCATCGATCCATCCACCGGACACGCCCACACGGTGTGGCGAATCCCGGCCTACGAGGGAGCTCCGCTCTCCGCGGCGCAAAACTTTGACGTTTCGCCGGATGGGACCCGGCTGCTCACTTCCAAAGTGATCCGTAGCCGTTCTGCGATCTTCGCGGTGAAGGTGCCTTAGCTTCTTCGAGGTTTGTTGGATAGACCGGCGTAGGGCGGGGTTTCTGGATGGATACGGTTCTTGCAGCAGGCAAGATAACCCATGCGGGACTAGACGGGAAAATGAACTAGCCTCACCCTCCCTTCGGAACTTAATTTGTGGCCATTGCGGGACAGCAAACCTAATACCGCCAGCACAAATCTTTGAGGGTTAATTGGTAAGCTGTCCGCAATTCCCCGGTCGCAGAATAGTCGGTCAGGCGGCCGCTGATACGCCATGACGAATGGCAAGCAGCGTGACATCGTCCAGGCCAGGTGTCGCGCCCGCGAATCGGCGCAGGTCCTCGAGACAGGTGGAGATGACGGCAGCCGCACAGGACGACGTTTGCCGGCCGACGAGATGCTTGAGGCGATCGATGCCGTATTCGCCCTCCTCGTTGGCGGCTTCCGAAAGTCCATCGGTGTAGAGGAATAACAGATCGCCGGCACACAACTGGAGTACGGCGGACGGGAACGAGGCGTCGCGAAACATTCCCAGCGGAAACCCAGTTGACTCCACCAGCCGCACACCAGCCTGCTCGACGGCAATCACTGGCAGATGGCCCGCATTGAAGAGCTCGACTTCGCCGCCCGGTTCGGCGCACCCACAGACAAGGGTCGCGTATTTTCCCCCGAGCCCGCTGTCGCAGAGGAAGCGGTTGATGTGAACCACGATCTCCGCCAGCGGAAGACCCATGCCGATGAGGCTGCGGAAGAGCGCGTGGAGCTGCGTCATCCGCATCGATGCCGCCACGCCCTTGCCGGCGACATCGCCGAGCATGAAGAAGAGCCGCCCATGGCAGGGGTAAAGGTCGCAATAGTCGCCGCTGACCGGACCCAGGGGCGCGTAGTGATAGCTGGTTTCCCACCCGTGCACCGAGAGATCCGCCGGTGGCAAAAGGCCCCGCTGCAGTTCGGAGGCCAAGTCCAGATCGCGCTGCAGTGCGGCGCGCTCACCATCGGTGAGATGGTCGAGGCAATAGCGAATCAGGGGATCGGCCAGCAGCCGATCCCTTTCCACTGTGTCGTGGCAAATTTCACACCGGCCGTAGGTCCCGGCTGCAAATCGAGCGAGCGCGGAGTCCACTTCGCCCAACAGGGCTTCGAGCTTAGGCTCGCCCGGGGTGTGCGCGAGAACGGTCTCAAGGCGGTGCTTTCGCTCCTCCAATTGGCCGCGCAGAAAATCCATTTCGACGGTCGCCATTCCTGTGCCCTCAATTGCTCGTGGAAACTACGTTCTACTTAGATTCTTCAGGCCGCGCGGCGGCTTCAGGAGTTGCCATCCAGTGAGATTTTAAAGGTGCCGGGGACAGAGACTGATGACGGGCTGGAAAGAACAGGCAGCAGGTCTATGCAGCCGATCAGAATGAGGTAATTAACCGGACCGGTGTCGGCGATGACCAACAGCGCCAACCGTTACATTCCCAGGCTTTTGAGGTCGGCGAGATCGCGGTCGATATCAGCCATGGTGACATTCTCATACAAGCCGTGAGCCTTCAGAAAGCCGTCGAGTTCGTAACGTGTCTGGAAACCCAGCAAACGCAGCAGGTCGGGTTCCGAAATATGACCGTTGCGATATTCCTCGAGCGCTAATCCCTCAAGAGCACGGCGCGACAGATCCGCACCGGTCCTGTTCATGCGGCTGACTAGATCATCGGGAATATGTACGGTCACTTCCATGCGCTCGTTCGGTATCTTGCTCAAGATTAAGCTATTTATGCTCAATTGTCACGAACTATGCCAATCCCGGCAGCTACGTCTGACCGCAAATTCCCTGACCACAAAAACCCCTATAACTTCCTCGACATCACTGCGCCAATCAGAGTCGAAAAGTACAGGCTTTTAGCGAGGAAATAGCCTACATAGCATCGCTAAGCGCCTCACAGTGATTTTGAGCAAGAGAGATCAGGTTTCACACGGAAACGCCGGTACCGGTTAAGAAGAGAAGCTGGTCCGCGGGCTCGTAGAAAGACGAGGTTCCCTTCGAAGCGTTTCGCGTCGATGATGGCTCCGCCTTCGAGCGAGGCGAGGATGGAACCCTCGGACTGCGGAAGCCGAAAGCTCAATTCGACCAGCGGGTCGACGACCAGCGCGGCGTCGATGGCAATCAGGAGTTGCTCCAGGCCGGTGTGCTGAAGCGATGAGACAGGAATTGCCTCGCGGTCGCTGGAGATGTGGGCGAGGTCCTGGGCCGGGACGAGATCGACCTTGTTCAACACCTGGATGATGGGCTTGGTCGAGACTGCAAGCTCCACCAAGACTTTGTCAACCTGAGTCTTCTGCTCTTCGCGCACTGGGCTGGCTGCGTCCTGGACGTGGAGAAGAACTTCGGCCCGTTCCACCTCTTCGAGGGTGGCGCGAAAGCTGGTAACGAGTGTAGGAGGAAGGTTGCGGATGAAGCCGACGGTATCAGAAAGCAGGATCATTCGACGGGAAGGAAGCTGCAGTCGGCGTAGTTTGGGGTCGAGCGTAGCGAACATGCGGGCCGATTCAAGCACGCCTGCCTTGGTGAGGGCGTTGAACAGGGTACTCTTGCCCGCGTTGGTATAACCGACCAGGGCCACAACGGGGACCGGGACCGCTTCACGGCGCTGCCGCTGCTGATGGCGGATGCGGCGGACGGCGTGAAGTTGGGTCTTGATTTCGTCGATGCGAAGGTTGATCTTGCGCCGATCGGTTTCGAGCTGGGTTTCTCCCGGGCCGCGGGTTCCGATGCCCCCACCGAGCTGCGACATGGCGCGCCCGCGCCCGGCGAGACGAGGCAGTTGGTATTCCAGCTGCGCGAGTTCCACCTGGAGCTGGCCCTCGCGGGTCTTGGCATGACGGGCGAAGATGTCGAGTATGAGCTGAGAACGATCAATGACGTGGCATGGTAGCCGGGATTCGATGTTGCGAAGCTGCGACGGAGTGAGGTCGTGGTCGAAGAGAACAAGCGACGCGTTGGTGCTGGCCACAACGCCAACAATTTCTTCAAGCTTGCCCTGGCCGACCAGGCTTGAGGGATCGGGCTTCTGGCGGCGTTGGACCAGCGTAGCGGCAATGGTCGCGCCGGCTGATCGGGCGAGTTCCTCGAATTCTATGCGGCCAGCTTCGAAATCGAGGTTGCCCTCTGCATGGCTAGTGAGATCTTCTTCTCCCGCCACGGCGGCGGTCGCGGCGCGAGCCAGTCGAGCAGATGCGGTAGGGTGCGAGCGTTTGCGGAAATCTCCGGTGAATTCGACCACGACCAGCACAGCAAGTTCCCGCTGAGTTTGCGAGGTGCGCAGTTCGCGGGCGAGAAGTGCCGCGTCCTGCGCCGCACTTGCCTCGACGAGAGTCCGCCGGACTGTCTTTCCCCGATTCCGGCGTGATTTCGCTTGATCGGGAGTGGCTTCAGGAGAAGCCTTCTTGCTTGTCAAATTTTTCTCAATCCTGGGCCGCGTCTCTGACCGACTCTCCTCATGATACTGAACGATCCCGTCCCCGAGTTTCCCCGGATCTGTACCGCGTCTGCTCACGAAGGCCTGTGTGCTAGGATGCGGGAACAATAGCAAACCTGCTGCTGGCCGATTTTCTTGCGGATAAGGAATTCCATGGGTGCTGTGGTCATTTGCCTGTTGATGCTCTCCTCTGCTGTCTCCCTTTTGGCGCAGGGGCCGACCGGCGCGTACTACGACATCGTGATCGTGAACGGGCGGATCATCGATGGCACTGGTTCGCCGTGGTATTCCGGTGAGGTGGGGATTCGCGCGGGCCGGATCGCGGCAATCGGCAACCTGCAGAGTGCACCGCGCGGCAAGACCATCGACGCCAAAGGCATGGTGGTTGCGCCCGGCTTTATCGACATGCTCGGCCAGTCTGAGCTGACGATGATGGTGGATCCGCGGCTGCCTTCCAAGATTTATCAGGGAATTACAACCGAGATCACGGGCGAAGGCGAGTCCGTTGCGCCGCTCAATCAAGCGATGATCCGAGCCGACCAAGCCGGCTACGATCACCTGAAAATCGCCCCCGACTGGACTACGTTCCGCGAATATTTTGCCCGCCTGGAGCGGCAAGGCATGGGTATCAACCTGGCCAGCTACGTCGGGGCAACCAGTGTACGGCGGATGGTTCTGGGTGACGGGGACGTGCCGCCGAACGCCTCACAGTTGGCCGATATGCAGGCGCTGGTGAGGCAGGCTATGCAGGATGGAGCGGTGGGACTCTCCACCGCCTTGCAATATGCCCCCGCACCTTACGCCAAAACCGAGGAGCTGATCGCGCTGGCCAGTGAGGCGGCGAAGTATGGCGGCATCTACGCCACGCACATGCGTAGCGAGGGCGACACCGAGTCTGCGGCGATCGACGAGGCGGTGCGCATTGGCCGCGAAGCGCACATACCGGTCGAGATCTGGCATCTTAAGACAGCCGGTAAGGCCAACTGGGGTCACATGCCGCAGATTGTCGCCCGGATCGATGCGGCCCGTGCTTCGGGCGTGGACATCAGCGCTGACACTTACGCCTATACCGCATGGTTCAACACCTTTTCCGCGTTCATCCCACCTTGGGCACACGATGGCGGCGAGGCCAAACTCATTGAGCGGCTGAAGGACCCTGCCACGCGTGCGCGAATTCGTAAAGACATGCTTAGCCGCAGCAGTGATTGGGACAATGAATGGCAGGAAATTCCCGGCCCGGAGGCGATCCAGATTGCGGTGGTTCAAAATCCGGAGCTTCTCGCGCTGCAGGGCAAGCGGCTCTCGGAAGTGGCGGCCATGTGGCATGAAGACCCGATCGACGCGCTGTGTGACCTGCTCATAAAAGACAAGGCCTTCACCGACGTCGCAGTGTTCGGCATGAGTGAGCCGGATGTCCTCCTGGCTCTGAAGCAGCCCTGGGTTTCGATCGACAACGATTCGCAGGGCACCTCCCCCGACGGGCTTCTTGGTCACGAGCATCCTCATCCCCGCGCCTACGGCACCTTTCCCCGCATCCTGCGCAAATACGTACGAGAGGATCACACGCTCACGCTGCAAGATGCCGTGCGCAAGTTCACCGCTCTCCCGGCGCAACGGATGCGTTTGACGGATCGCGGCGTGCTGAAGCAGGGCATGTGGGCGGATATGGTGATATTTGATCCGGCGACCATTCGAGATCTGGCCACCTTCGAGCAGCCCAACCAGCCTTCTCAAGGTATGGAGTATGTTCTCGTGAATGGTGTGCCGGTGATCACGGAAGGTAGAATGACCGGCGTTCTGCCGGGAAAGGTGCTGCGCGGGCAGGGACATGTAACCCCGTGAGCGATCTTCGAACGTCCACTCATTAGAGGATCAGGTTAAGCCCAGCAGTCTCGGCGAACGCCTGGAAGTCACGGTCTCTGGTGATAAGCGGGACTTCGCCGTCGATACAGCTCTGGGCGATGAGTGCGTCACCAAGACGCGCCTTGCGTTTCTTTGCCAGCACTTGGGCTCTCAGGCTGCCCGCGCGCTGCCAATAGCCCGGGCGGATGTCAATCAGCGGCAAGTCTGACAGGGAATTTGCCGCAGACGAGGGCAGCTCCGGGTCACTGAGCAATTCGGTCAGAACTGCAGGCGCCATCACGACCTGGCGGTCCCCGAGTGCCTTGGTGAGCATCTCGACATCATCACCGCTGTGGGCTGCAAAGAACGCGATCCAGGTGCTGGTGTCGAATGCGATCATCTATCGGCCTTGAGATCGGCAAGCGAACGTGAAAAGGGAACCTTTCCCTTAAGTCGCAGCAAATGCGCATAAGCGCGGGAAGCAGCCATAAGTTCAAGACCGGCGCGGACGGTCTCTGTTATTCCGGAACCGCTGGCCTCCTGTGCCTTTCGCAGAAGGTCCGCCCGTATCTCAACCGTGATTTTTCTCGTCGCTTCCATCCTGAACGCTCCACACCATAGTCTATACCAGTATTCGGTATGGTATCGAAACACAGGAGCTTGGGACGAGATAGATGAGGGGCCGGAGATGAGGCCGGCATGGGGACCGCGAATGGGTAACTCCCCTATTTGCCTGTAAGTGGGTTGTAACGAGAGGCGCTTTCGTTTCACATACGGTCATCGTTACAAGGAGACAGGATGCGAGCCTCTTGGGGAGTAGTCCTAGGTGTAGTCTGTTGCTTGCCTGGTCTTGCGCAGGCGCAACAACCGGCAAACGCAACTAAGCAGGCGACCACGCAAAGCGCGCCGCAGCCAGTGGACGAAGCACAACTCGCCTGGCGCAAAGCCTTGGTGGGAAAACAACTCTTAACGACAGGCTGTTCCAAAGTCGTGTACCCGTCGCTGGAATGGGTAGCTGTCCCCTGCGTACCATTACCCGCAAATATCAAGCAATTGCCCATTCCTCCAAAGCTAAGGCGGCCGCAACGCGGCGCACGGACCCCGGCGCACGGACCGTCTGCAGATGCTGGTAACGGCGTAGACTTCCTTGCCGAGGCCACGGAAGGAACGATCGTCTCGGCAACCGGCACGTTTTCGTCTGTGATCACAACTGGCGAGATAAATGTCACCGCCGATGGCCTGACCACAAGCCGGAACAATCAGTTCGCGCTGCAGATCAACTCCAACATGTTTGACGCGGCGGCATGCAGCGGTTCCACTACGGGGATATGCCAGGGGTGGGAACAGTTCGAGCTTTCGAATGATCCGGGGACTCCTCCTGGACTGCTGTGGATTCAAGACTGGCTTTTGGACTACGGCAATTCCTGCCCTGCTGGATGGCAACTTTTTGGCTCCGGTCCTGATTGTTTTTACAACGGCAAGACGGCCAACCCAGCCATCATCAGCAATATTCTGACTCTCGAGTCTGTTTGGATGGAGGGAGTTACCAGCTCTAGTAAAGATACGGTTTACCTTGGATGGAACGACGGGGTCATACAAGCCGCAGCGTACAGCCAGGATAGTAAGTTGGACCTCGGGGCCCATTGGACACAGTCGGAGTTTAACGTTTTCGGCGATTTGACCTGGCACCAAGCGAGGTTCAATCCGAACAGCTCGATCGTGGTCAACCAGGCTCTGACATTTGCGAATGATGCGGCGGCAAAGCCACTATCGGCTGGCGTAGGTGGAACGACAGGCGAAACCAACAATCTTGATCTGGTGAATCCTCCATGCGTGCTGGGCCCGTTCTTGAGTTTCAAGGAATCGAATGCACCGCACGCGAGCTATGTTTGCCCAAACCCACTTTGCACGGACTCGCAAAAGCAGGTTGCGGCAGATCAAGCGCAACTCGCGAAATTGGAAGCGGCAAGAAGCGGTCCCACGTGTAAGGGGGCCGCCTTGTTTGAATGTACCCAGGCCATCCGTGCTGAACAAAACATCCTCACAGCCGACACTGCGATCGAAAAGCAGAACTGTGCACCTTAAGGCACTTATTCCACTTAGGCGCGGCAGGTGTATGGTCCAACAACTGTCTTCACCAAGCCGAGTTCATTTGTGCTGTCCAACACGAAGATCTTATAGCTTAGCCCGTCGGAGGCTACGCGCACGACAACGTGACCGTGGTTGCTTCGCATGTCCTTGACCCAACGCGAATTAAATAACTCGTTTGCGGTCAGCATTTCGGTAGCAAACACATCATGGTGTTTCTCGCGGGGCCACGCCCCGACCAGGCGCTCCAGCTGGGCTTGACCTGGATGGGTAAGATGCCAGGACGGAATGATATAGGCCTGAGCATCGAGGCTTCTTACAAACTGTGGGCCACACGAATCGAAATATGCGTGATGATCGGCAACGGCAACTTCGACTCGGCCGCAGACTTTGACGGTAGGGGTCTCAACGTCGATGAATGGCTGCCTGCCGTCATGTGTATCCGCGTTCAAGTCTCCGCCCGTGAAATAGGAAAAGTGACCGAAGTTGATCCGAAGAGCGATGGAACACGAGTTTTCCGGTGGTCGATCTTCGCTGGGAGCCCCACCCCCATCAGGGAATATCGAACGACTCCCGAATTCTTTGCCGGTCCAGACACGCCCATTGGCCGCGAGTCCACGCACGGAAAATGTTGGGCCTTTGAAAGAAGTGCGTAGCCGAATCTGATGAATCGATCCGACATCCAAACGCTCTACTGGCTTGCCTCTGCGACGACGGTCCGCAAGCCATGCGAGGTAGTTGGTCGCAAACCCGCCTGCAACGGGAGGAAGCTGACCATAATCGGGGAAGCTGCGGTCGATCACTCTTTCTGCCGGCATCCAATGATCCACTTCACTCAAGCCGGTAGGAATATAAGTCCCGTCCTCAGGAACTGACTTGCCAGTCGGCAAGTCCCCAACGTGGTCCGGATGGACGTGAGTGGCAATCATGTAGTCGAGCGTTGTGCGGTTTGCTGCCTGCGCCCGTCTCAACGCATACCGGGCGACCCACTCACCGGGCTGTCGTGACCCGTTAGGCCTTGGGGGCGCGGAAGTCTCCAAGGGGTCGCTGGTGGATCCGCAGTCTATCAACATGGTTGTTCCGTCAGGAGTCAGCAGGAAGGCAGCGTTACCACGACCAGTATCTATCTGATGGATTTCGAGCTCGCCGAAAGTCCAAGACGGCAGTTTCGGCGGTAAAGCGTCGGTTTGAAGCGAAAGAGCAAAAGAGCGCATCGGCTGCTGATAGCCAAGCTCGCGTATACGAATTGGCGGCGGGTCCAACCTGACGATTTAAGCGGATTTTTCATGGGTATCTCTGTGCACTGACCTGAACATCATCCTCTCGGTTAATCCGGGATGCGGCAGGGAGCGAGCCGTTTATTCAAAAACACAGCGCTACTTTCTATCTCGGCCTTAGGCCGAAGCGCCACCGCATCCGATGGCCGCCGTCACCGTGTGACTCCCAACTACGCTGCTTAGATAAATATAGTTTCCATCGAGAGCGATATTTCCCGCGTTCATGCCGGGAACCACCGGGTCTCCCGCGCGACAGCCATTCCACACCATCTGCCCATCGATCGAGATGGTGATCGGCTGCCCTCCCGTCGGGATCCCGTAGCGCCCTGCGACGCCGGACGGTGCGGTGATGGCTTCAACAAAGGAACCGCCATTTTGTGTCCAATGGATGGATACCGTCCCTTGCGGCAGAGGAACCGTCGCCGACACCTGCGTCAAATCCCCTAGATGAGGGATGACATGGAACGGCACGGTGGAGGACAACTCCGGACCGATGCCGGCAACATAATTCGTCAGACCCGAGGTGGGCCCGGTTGCCCATCCGTGGGCGAGACTCGTATAGTTGCCGCCATCGAATTCGCCATCCTGAAGATACCCTTCCCAGAATGTGCCGCCTGTGCCGTACGGATTCGACAGCATATATCCCCACTGCAGACGAATCAGGCTGAGAGCAGTGACATCCTCGCCCGCAGCGAAGTGGGCCAGCACTTCCATGGAACCAGGAAAATTCGCGATGTGGTTCGAGCGTTCAGGCGTCAAGGCGCCAAACCCGTTCCAGCGCCGCTTCAACCCGGTAGAGATGGAGACGCTCTTGGCCGTCGAATCCGGAACCTCGAACCAGACGGCAAGAGAATTTCCATCCTGCGGGTGAAGCGAGCTGCCCGGAACATCCACATACATGCCCGCTCCTGCATCCCAAAGGTAGAGATTGATTGCCGAGCGTACGGAAGCTGCGGTGTCGCTGTAAACAGACTGAGCCGTGCTGTCTCCTGCCATCGAAGCCAGAAAACTCGCACCTTGCAGGACTTTGAAGAGCAGCGCATTGGCAGAGATCTCCTCTCCGCCGGGAACAGACCGCCCCCAGTCAAACTTCAAATTGACCGCGAGCAGCCCATGGGCTCCGATCTTCGCAGTGGAAAAAGCAACTGCTTTCTTGATCTGCGGCCAATGAGCGATTACCCAGGAACGATCACCGGAATACAGGTAATAGTTGATCGCCACCTGCAGAGCCCACAAATGATACGTATCGGAGATGATGCCGAAGTTAGCTTCCGGACCATTGCAGGGAAGACCTCCTGCGCTGTCCTGATGAGCGAAGAGCGTATCGAGATCGTTTTTCACGGAGACCGTATCGCCCGTGGACACGTAAGCCGTGAGCGAGGAGATCCCAAGATCGCCGCTCCAGATCAGGCGGTCGCGCTTCGCACCATCGACCAGGATCGTTGTGCCCGATCCACTCACCCCATTGTTAAACCAGCTCGAAGCGGGTGGCGGCCAGATGCGGCCCTGGTTCGGATCGATGGTATTCATCTGCACCGTATAGGCGCCTGCGTACCACACACGATTCACCAAATCGTCATTCGAGTGGAACGAGCCACTATAGGCGCGCACATCCGCAAGCGCAGGAGCAGGGGTGAAATTGAGCGTGACTCCTGTCAACTCTACCGGCCCGCTGGTCTGCAAACCGACCGTGAGATAACGGAAGCCGCCCCGCAGCTTTTCCGCAGGCACGGTATACGTCCCGTGGGCTGTGACGGGAATGCTCAGATTGCCGTCTTCGCTGCGTCCTCCGTCGGAGCGATCGCTCTGCGGCCCCGTATAGAGCACCGATTCACTGAACGCCATGAACACGCTTTGTGCGTTGTCGCTCGCCGCGCCGAACTGCAGGGATGGGATGCCACCGACCTCCCTGCCAAAGTCCAAGACGACATAGCTCCCCTTGCCGTTGAGCGTCGTCGTCCCCCCGCCCAGCATCTCGCCGGACGAAGTGACCGCGCCATGGATCCGTTGCACGGCTACGGGCGCGAGCCTGCGCGACGCGGGCGGGAGGTTGTAGTCGTCATCGGAAATCGTCATGAAGTAGTACGAACAGGCACTGAGGGACAGCAGCCACCCCAGGGTCACCAGCACCAGGAAAAAGTTACGTAGACCTCGACCACGCATAAGCCGGATCATAGGGGAGAATCCGGCCGGACTCGCTGATGACCATGAAAGATTTTTGAAAGATGCGGGTCATGAAGCCAGACAGGGACGGTGAAGAAAGATTTGTGGTCAGACAAAAGATTTGTGGTCAAAGATTCGTGGTCACAAAAGATTCGTAGCGCTCGAAGCCCGAGGACGACGTCCGACCGGTTAACGAATCTCGACGAGATGGTCCGGTAAGGGCGGTAGTCGTGAGCCGACGCCCAAGTGGCGTGTCCCCCAAGTGAGTGCGAGCGAGAACTTCTCCAGCCGGGCTTTCATAGCCTCCAGGAAGCGCTTCGCATCAGCTTCGTGTTCGACGCCCTGGACAACATCGTCGGCATCGCATCCCCAATCCGATGTTCCATGAACCTGATCAGCCATTGCTGGTCGACAGAGTCAAAGAAACTTTGGATATCGGCATCCAGGATGAAATTTACTTTGCGACCGATATCCCCACCACCAGCGCATCGTGTTGACTACGTCCCGGCCGAAAATCGTAGCTGAATCCGAGGAAGTCTTCCTCATAAACACAGTTCAGCACGGCCAGCGTCGCCTTCTGGACGATCTTGTCTTCCAGCGCAGCGATTGCTAGCGGGCGCTGCTTTCCGTTCCCTTTTGGGGATCATCATCCTCCGCAACGGTTGCAATTCCTCCCACGTCATGCCATCCACCCCAGGAGATGCATCGCGTCTCAATGAGAGAGACGATTCCCGCAGCAGACGCACATCCACGCTGTCGAGTAGAGTGTCTGCCGGGGTTTCGCGGGCCGCTCGCGTGGCATCGCTGGGGATAGCACTCGGGGTTACGATCCTGTCCACCTATCCCCTTGTCCAGGTTCTTGGTGCGTGGCCAGTACACTGCATGCCACTGCGAAGGTGCCCAGCGATCGGGATTGTGCGGTGTTCCGGCCTGCCCGCCCCAACAAGCTAACTCAGCTATATGCCCTTACTCATAATCGGAAAGGGTTGCAAGGCTCGCCTTGACGTCCTC